>NZ_BMUY01000139.1 GCF_014650435.1 Streptomyces tendae | reverse complement strand
TTCTAAATCCTGCCAATCCGAACCTGTTACATAAGACAACGCCCTCGTTTTCTTATTCTCATTGAAATAGTATTCATTTGTAATCTCATTTACATCAACAAAACGAGATAAGACCTCCATATCAGATACAGAATCACTAACCACAGGTTCTATTACTTCATTATCATTACACGAACAAACACCCAAAACAGTCAGTAGACTGATGAACATAAACATTACTTTTTTCATAAATCCTCCTTTTTTAAAGTTAATAAATAAAGGTTTCGCCCAAAAATATAAAATTTCTCCTATTTTTGCATTGAATATTAAATATTTAACTATGAATAGAATAATACATATCTCTTTACTTATTTCAACAGTATCACTTTTTCTTATTTCAAACACCGGATGTGTTGAAAAACAAGGATACTACAACCATGGAGAAGAAAGCATAATCTCATTAATTTGTGATATTACATGGGCTGGTAAAAAAACAACAGACGAAAACGGCAGTGTCTGGCAA
>NZ_BMUY01000138.1 GCF_014650435.1 Streptomyces tendae | reverse complement strand
ATTGGCGAAGATTGGAATTGAAGGTGTAAATTCGAATCTTGCCACCGCGATTCGGACGGTTGTTGTGGTTGTGATGGCGTGGGGAATGGTTTTTCTCACCCATGTGCAGAGTGGAATTTCAGAAATCAGCAGAAAGAGTTGGGTATTTTTGATTTTATCTGGTCTGGCGACAGGGGCATCCTGGCTTTGTTATTACCGGGCATTACAGCTTGGAGAAGCATCAAAAGTAGTTCCTGTTGATAAACTTAGTGTGGTAATCACACTGATTCTGGCATTTGTATTTTTACATGAGCAATTTACGGTAAAATCTCTGATCGGATGTATTCTCATAGGGGCAGGAACCTTAATTATGGTGTTGTAAGTTAGAGGAAAGCTATGGATGATTTTAGTATTATGGAAGCAATTTGTGGCGCAGATTGCTGCGGCGTACGTGACAGAAAGGAAGAATGTGGCGGCTGTACAACAGTGCAGGGACATCCTTTCGGCGGAACTTATGTTGCTGCGG
>NZ_BMUY01000137.1 GCF_014650435.1 Streptomyces tendae | reverse complement strand
GCCGGCTCCGCCGCCCGCGTCCGCCCGCTGGACGCCAGCTCCGCCAGCCGGTCGTGCAGCTCCCCCGGACCGGCCGGCTCCGGCAGCCGCTCCGCGAGGACCTCACGCGCGTACAGCAGCCGCCCGGCCGCGGCCCGCGTGCTGGCCTCCGTCTCCGCCGCGGTATCCGGCAGGTCCAGGCCGACACCGTCGTACAGCACGAGCGTGCGGCGGTACGGCGGCGGCAGGCTCAACAGCGCGTCCAGCAGTGCGCGGTCGTGGTCGTCGGGCGGCGGGGGCTCGGGGTGCCGGTAGCGGCGGCGGAAGCGGTGCCAGGGGGAGAGCGCCCAGTCGTGCGCGGCCGCACGCACCCACCCGGCCGGGTCCGGGTCGCGCGCCACCTCCGGCCAGTGGTCCCACGCCCGCTGGAAGGCCCGCTCCACCGACTCGCGCGCGAGGTCGCGCCGCCCGGTGAGCAGGTACGCCTGCCGGACGAGGGCGGGTGCGCAGTACGCGTACAGCGCGT
>NZ_BMUY01000136.1 GCF_014650435.1 Streptomyces tendae | reverse complement strand
GGCCGCGTTCACCTCGGCCAGCATCTGGAAGAGGTTGTAGGTGAACGAGTCGTAGTTGTCGATCAGCAGGGTTCGCACGGTGCGCATGACCGCTCCCTCGGTTCAGCCGCGCCGCACGGTCAGCGGCAGGTTCCGCACACCGAACAGCCCGTCTCGGTGGTGGCGCAGGTGCGCGCCGGGTGTGATCCGCACCCCGGTGAACCGGTCCAGGAGCGCCTCGAGCGCGATCCGGCCCTCGAGACGGGCGAGCGGGGCGCCGAGGCAGTAGTGGATGCCGTGGCCGAAGGCGAGGTGGCCCTGGGGGCGGCGGGTGAGGTCGAAGCGGTCCGGGTCCGGGAAGGCGAGCGGGTCGCGGGAGGCCGCGGCCAGCGACACCAGGACGGCGTCCCCGGCGGCCACGGCGGTGCCGGCCAGCTCCAGCGGCTCCGCCGCGAACCGGAACGCGCCCGCGTGCACCGGCGAATGGAGCCGCAGCGACTCCTCCACCGCCGCACCGGCCAGCTCCG
>NZ_BMUY01000135.1 GCF_014650435.1 Streptomyces tendae | reverse complement strand
ATCCCCCGCCTCGAACCCCGACAGATCCGCCTCCACCTCCTCCGGCGTGAGCACCAGAGCAGGCGACGCGTCCTGAAGCATCAACGCGATCCGCTCCTCCGGATACGCCACATCCACCGGCAGATACGCCGCACCCGCCTTCAGCACCGCCAACAGCGCCACGTACAGCCCCGCACACCGCGGCAACCGCAACGCCACGACCCGCTCAGGACCCGCACCCCGCCCCACCAGCCACCGCGCCAACCGGTTCGCCCGCGCGTTCACCTCCGCATACGTCCACGACTCCCCCCCCACCACCAACGCCACCGCATCCGGCGTACGCGCCACCTGCGCCTCGAACAGCTCGGGCAGGGTCCGGCCGGCGGGGGCGTCGGAGGAGGGTCCGCGGGAGAGGGCGAGGGCGTGGGCGCGCTCGTCGGCCGTCAGCAGCGCGGCGCGGCCGACGGGCAGGCCGGCTCCGTGTTCGGCGACCTGGGCGAGCAGGGCGTCCAGGCGGCGCAGCAGCC
>NZ_BMUY01000134.1 GCF_014650435.1 Streptomyces tendae | reverse complement strand
TTGATACAGAGTAATATATGAATGTCCTATACCATTTATAAATAGTTCCCTGATAGACAGAAGAATGGGTGGTACTTCTATTTCAGAAGTATATATCTGAACTTTGATTACTAACCCAGATTGAAAATGAATCATAAAATAATATCGAACTTCATCAGGCTTATCCCTGGATTTTTTGATAGGAGTTATATATTCTATTCCTATACCATTGAATATATGTTCTGGAGGTATTACAGAACAATTGAATAATGATTTGATTTTTTGTAGAATCTTCATTGTTTATGATTATTAATGGTTAATGCCTCTTAACGTAACATGTAATATACCTTTCCTCCTACGGAGAAAAAGTATATACTCATAGTCAGAGATTATTATCCTTGAAAAGGCTTATGTCTAGGGTACTTATCCCAGAGCTTACTTAACCGGATAACTTTAAGTCCTTGATCTTGATAATACTTTCTTCTATGATTCCCATGCCTACTTAAATAATTCCCAGGATAATGTAAA
>NZ_BMUY01000133.1 GCF_014650435.1 Streptomyces tendae | reverse complement strand
AGTTCTACAAGAAGTACGTGCCGGTGGACGTCAACGATTTCGTGACGCTGGCCAACGCCCCGCTCAAGAACCGCCCGTTCAACCAGCGCTACCGCATCCGCTTCAGCGCGAACGTGGCCGAGGCTGGCGATATGGAATTCGTCAACGTGCCGCTGGACGTGTTCAAGAAGGCCGCGCTTGACCAGCTCACCGCCGGCCACCCGATCTGGTTCGCCTGCGACTGCACGCAGTTCGCCCTGCGCAAGGACGGTTTCTTCGACCAGTCCGTGGTGCGCGTCGACCAGCTGTTCGGCACCGAATTCACCGGCGACAAGGCCCACGGCCTCGAATACGGCGACAGCCCGAGCAACCACGCCATGACCTTCACCGGCGTGAACCTCGGCGAGGACGGCAAGCCGAACCGCTGGAAGGTGGAGAACAGCTGGGGCAAGGACGCCGACAAGGACGGCTACTACGTCATGTCCGACGCCTGGTTCGACCGCTACGTTACCGAGCTCATCATCCGCAAGGAAT
>NZ_BMUY01000132.1 GCF_014650435.1 Streptomyces tendae | reverse complement strand
TGGGAAAACTATACTAGGACCACAGCAGAAGCTGCACAAAGGCTTTTTATAAACGAATGTGATAATGCATACCACCTTGTATCTTCTGGGGCTGTATCGTACACACAGGCTGTCAAAGAAGCAGTTAATAATGTGGTATCGGGCGGAGTGATAGTACACTATCCTTCGGGCCACAAAGATACCATAGAAACTGCCACAGCGCGCGCAGTACGCACCGGAGTAGCCCAGGCCACGGGAGATATCTCTATTAACCGTATGGAAGAAATGGATTGGGATATCATACTGGTGTCGGCGCACATCGGGGCCAGAACCGGGGATGGAGGGCAGAATCCAGGAAATCATTTATGGTGGCAAGGGCAGTTTTACAGCAGGACTGGAAAGGATAAGCGCTTTCCTCCATTTTCCCAGACTGGATACGGAACAGGTGAAGGGTTATGTGGATGGAACTGCCGTCATTCCTTCGGAAGCGGTGATGGGGTAAACAATCCATACAAAGACATCCAAACCGCAGACA
>NZ_BMUY01000131.1 GCF_014650435.1 Streptomyces tendae | reverse complement strand
CGTGCTCGCATTCCTGACGGCCGGTTTCGTCGCGACGCTCGCCTTGATGCGGCAGTTGGGCGCTTTCCGTCACATCCCGCGCTTCCTGATCGCCGACGCCCGCAGCACCGTCCGTCTGCCCGCCCCGGCCACTGCGGCTTCCGTCGAGGTGGCAGCCGAGCGTGAGCCAGAAGGAGTCAGCTCGTGAACCTGCTTCCCGTCGTACTCACGGGCGGCACAGTCGGCGCCGGACTCGCGCTGCTGGTACGGGAGATGCTGCGCCCGCAGCCTGCCCTGGCCCCTGCTCTTGCGCGCACCTCGCCCGCCGCCTTGGACATGCCCGAGCCGAACCTGGACCGCGATGAAGCGTGGGGCCGGTGGCTGCTGACCCGCCTCGAGCGCCTGCCCGGCGTGCGGGTACCGGCCAAAAACCTGGCGCTGCTGGGTCAGGGCCCGGGCCAGTTCATGCTGAAGAAGACCGCGCTCGCCGCGCTGGGGCTGGTCTGTCCCGTGCTGGTCAGCGTTCCGTGGATCATC
>NZ_BMUY01000130.1 GCF_014650435.1 Streptomyces tendae | reverse complement strand
CCGATCCAGCCAATCCGGCCGATCCAGCCGACACCGACCCCCGGGACGAGAGTGTCGTGCCATGGGTGATCTCGGGCGCATCCCCGCAAGCCCTGCGAGCGCAGGCGGAGCAGCTACGGTCGTACATCGCCGAACGCCCCGGACTACGCCCAGTCGACGTCGCGTTCTCCCTCGCCACCACTCGGAGCGTTCTGGAACACCGGGCCGTCGTCATCGGCGCCGACCACGCCGACCTCCTCACCGCTCTCGACACCCCGACGGAGACCGTCGATACCCCGACCGGCCGTACCGCCTTCCTGTTCACGGGGCAGGGGGCTCAGCGGATCGGGATGGGACAGGAGTTGTATGACACCTTCCCCGCCTTCCGGAACGCGCTGGACGAGGTGTGCGCGGTACTGGATCCGCTGCTGCCACGCCCCTCGCGTGAAGTGATGTGGGACGAAGACGCACAGGCCCTGTCCCGGACCGAATTCACCCAGCCCACACTGTTCGCCATCGAGGTGGCACTGTTCCGGCTGC
>NZ_BMUY01000129.1 GCF_014650435.1 Streptomyces tendae | reverse complement strand
CCCAGCAGGGGCTGACGCCGGTGCTGTGCACCCAGACCAAGGGCGGCGTCTCGGAGGCCGACTACGTCGAACTGCTGCTGCAGCAACAGGTCTCCGGCGTGGTGTTCGCGGGCGGTCTGTTCGCGCAGGCGGACGCCCCGCACGACCACTACCGGCTGCTCGCCGAACGCAACATCCCGGTGGTGCTGATCAACGCGTCGATCGAGAACCTGGACTTCCCGTGCATCGCCTGCGACGACGCCGTCGCGGTCGAGCAGTCCTGGCGGCACCTTTCGTCGCTCGGCCACGAGCGCATCGGCCTGGTCCTCGGCCCCTCCGACCACATCCCCTCCCGCCGCAAGCTGGCCGCCGCCCGCGAGGCGGCCCGGATCGCCGGCACGGAACTGCCCGAGGAGTTCGTCGAGCGGGCCATGTTCTCCTTGGAGGGCGGCCAGGCCGCAGCCACCCGACTCCTGGAACGCGGCGTCACCGGCATCATCTGCGCCAGCGACCCCCTCGCCCTCGGAGCCGTCCGCGCCGCCC
>NZ_BMUY01000128.1 GCF_014650435.1 Streptomyces tendae | reverse complement strand
GCGAGCGCAACCGGTTCGTGGCCGTGCTGCGCCGGGCCTGGAACTGGCTGCCGCTGGAGCTGGTGCCGTTCGCCTGGCCGTACCACTTCGACTTCGGGACGGACGGCAAGCCCGTGATGACCGTCGACAGGAAGACCGGCCTGCGCGACCGCTACCTGGTCGAGGTGACCGCCCCCGGCCTCGACCTGCGGCTCGCCGTCGCCCAGGCGGTCGCCCTGGACACCTTCCAGGGCCGCTGACCGGGACCGGGTGCGCGCGACGGGGCCGCTCCTGGGAGAATCCCGCCATGGACCTGGACATACCCGAACTCCCCTTCCGGCTGCGGACCTACGGCCCCGACGGCTCCTGGTCCTACGAGGACGGCGTCCTCACCGGATGGGCCGGACCACGGCAGGACCGCTTCGTGCCGCCCACCGGCGAGTCCCTGGAGTCCGCCGCCGACGCGCCCCGGCTGCTCGGCGCGCCCGAGGGCGACTTCCAGCTGATCGCCCGGGTCACGGTGGGCTTCGCCGGCTCCTTCGAC
>NZ_BMUY01000127.1 GCF_014650435.1 Streptomyces tendae | reverse complement strand
TGTTACAATAGTGTTGATGAATATATAGCAAGCGAAAAAGAAGATTTAGAAAGCTATAAGGCAGACTTAGAAGAAGCACTGGAAGAACTGAAAGACATGAGAGCGGACTGGAAGCCAGAGAAAGAGCCGAACATGGACGAGGAAATCGAACTCATTAAGAAGTGGGTAAAGGAAAGAGAGGACTTCATCAATGAATAGGACAAGACCGAAGCAGATAGTTATAAGAGTGTCAGAGGAAGAACTTGCACAGATAAAAGAAAAAGTAGAGCAGTCTGGAAAGAGCCAACAGCAATATATCATTGAAGCCCTCACACAGTCGAACATTGTCAATCTGGACGGACTGAAAGAGATATATCCAGAGCTGAAAAGGCAAGGCAACAATCTGAACCAGATAGCCAAGAAGCTGAATGAAAATGGATATGTGGACTATAAGCAAGAGCTTCCTAACACCATGAAAGAGGTGAGAGAAGTATGGCAGTTATTAAAGCAGTATCTTCAAAAGCAGGCATAGGGCAAGCACTGGAC
>NZ_BMUY01000126.1 GCF_014650435.1 Streptomyces tendae | reverse complement strand
CTTCCGGCAGCGCGCCGAACGTCTCCCGCGCGAGGCGGGCGAGACGCTGCGGGCGCGCCACCCGGAACTGAAGGTCGTCGCCGAACAGATCCCCGGCGGCCCCATGGACATCATCCCCGAGGTGGCCAAGGACGCCGACCTGCTCGTCCTCGGCTCCCGCGGTCTCGGCGGCATCGGCGGCTTCCTCGTCGGCTCCGTCGGCATGGTGGTGATCGCGCACACCACCACCCCGGTCGTCCTCGTCCGGGATGCCACGTCCGCGAAGGCCGCCGGGCCCGTGGTGGTGGGCGTCGACACGGACAAGCCGAACGGCACGGTCCTCACCTTCGCCTTCGAGGAGGCCGCCCGCCGCGGCGCCGTGCTGAAGGCCGTGCACGGCTGGACCGTCCCGCCGTACTACGCCTACGCCCTCCCCGCCTACCCCGCGCTCGCCGCCGATCTGGGCGGGGAGCAGTCCGAGGCCCTGGCCGAGGTGCTGCGCCCCTGGCGGGAGAAGTTCCCCGACGTCGAGGTCGCCGAGGTGTC
>NZ_BMUY01000125.1 GCF_014650435.1 Streptomyces tendae | reverse complement strand
CCGTAGCCGTTCTGGTGGCCGTCAACGAGGCCGCCTGCCGGGCCGGGCGGCCCGAAGACCAGGCGACGGTTTTCCACGTGCGGGCCCTGCTCACCGACGCCCTCTTTCGCAAGGCTGCGCTCGCGGCGGTGGAGGGCCGACTGGATGAGGAGACCCGTTCCTGGTGGCAGACCGTCTTCCCGACCCTGCCGCCGGACGCGTTCGCCGTGGTCCTCAATCCGATCGCCCGGCTGGCCGCCAATCCCGTCACCCGCGCCTTTCTCGGCCAGCCCGCGGGCGTCTACAATATCCGCGCCGCCATGGACTCCCGGATGATCGTGTGGGTGTGCCCGGGCGGCAACGGTCCCACCGACCGGCTGATCACGGCCCTCCTGGCCCGGGACCTGCTGCGCGCGGTGCGGTCCCGCCGCGACATCCCCGAGGACCGCAGGGTGCCGTTCCGGGCTTACTTCGACGAACTGATCACCCTCACCGGTGCGGCCCCGGAGACGATCGCCGCGATGTTCGAGGACTTCCGCAAGTACAA
>NZ_BMUY01000124.1 GCF_014650435.1 Streptomyces tendae | reverse complement strand
GGAGAAACGCAGGTGACATTTGATATCCAGCAGTATATGAATAACAGGGCAATGTTTATCAGTCTTATGTGTAATGAAGATGGATATGAGGAGCCTTTTGGGGATGTGACTGTTAATTTGTCGGTTGCAGCACCAAATTACTGCGGATATCTGAATGTGAATGACATGCCGGATATTGAAAAGTTTATTACAGACAATGACCTTGGAGAGTTTACAGGATTCACGCAAAGGAGCGGTTTCTGCGAATATCCGCTTTATCTGTTCAATGTGGATAAGCTTAGGGAACTGTGTCCGGATGGAATGGATAAGTATGAGGCGAATATTGGAATGACAAGAAAGCCGGAAACAAAGGATTTATCAAGATAGGAGGTAGGGACAATGGTAATCGAAGTAAACAAGGATATTGACCGCTATCAGGAATCGGTTGCGATGGGACTTACTGCAAGGCAGCTTATATTTTCCATTGCAAGCGTAGTGGTCGGTGGCAGTATTGTCCTTCTTCTTTACAAGTATATCGGTCTTACGGGTTCTG
>NZ_BMUY01000123.1 GCF_014650435.1 Streptomyces tendae | reverse complement strand
TCCCAGAACACATGCCCCCGGTACGCCTCCCCGTGCAGGCCGCGGGCGGGCACGCCCACGTCCAGGTCGGCGGTGTTGGGGGACAGCGTCTGCAGCACGTGGAACAGGTGGAGGCGCAGGATGCGGCCCGCCTCGCCCGGCACCCGGATGTCCGCGCCGCGCCACAGGCGGGCCCACGCCGTGGTGTGCGAGGCGAGGAGCTCCGGAAAGGCGTCGGCCTCGGCCACCCGGTCGAGCGCCGCGCCGAGGGGGTCGGCGATCGCCCGGTCGCGGGAGGTGTGCAGGGCCACCGTCTTGTCGACGACGGCGGGCCGGCCCGGGCCGACGGGCACCACCAGCCGGTGCACGGCCTTGCGGTGGGAGGGACGGATCTCCGACGCCGTGGCGGGCTCGGAGGTGACCGTGCGGGCCGCCATGCCGATGCCGATGTCGGAGGCGCTGGTGCGGCAGCTCAGCCAGGCCGTGTCCGCCGCCGAGGCACCGGTGCGCATCCGGACCAGGTGGTGCCGTGCCAGAGACCGGTAACGGCGGA
>NZ_BMUY01000122.1 GCF_014650435.1 Streptomyces tendae | reverse complement strand
AACCCCTCGCCCCGCCCCCACGAAGCGGTACCGCCGCTCAGGCCGCCCGGTCGCCCCGTACCGCAACGACACCTCCGCCGCCCCCACGGCGTGGAAGTACTCCAGGTACCGCCGCGCACTGACCCGCGAGACACCGGTCAGCCGCGCGCACTCGCTCGCCGACAGACTCCCCTCCGCCTCCCGCAGCGTCCGCTCCACCAGCCCGGCGGTCTCCGCACTCATCCCCTTGGGCAGCCTGTGCGGCCTGGGCAGCGCGGACGGTACGGGCATCGCCGCCCCCGCCAGCACCCGGTCGACGTCGTCCTGCCCCCGCACCACGGTGTCCCGCAGCATCCCCCGCTGGACCGCGTAGCGCTCCAGCCTGCCCCGCAGGTCCTCGAAGTCGAAGGGCTTGAGCAGGTAGTCGACGACACCGTGCCGCACCGCGCCGCGCACCGCGTCCGCCTCGCGCGCGGCGCTGACGACCATGACGTCGCATTCGTGTCCGGCGGTCCGCAGCCGGGGGATGAGATCGAGGCCGAACACATCGGGCAGATA
>NZ_BMUY01000121.1 GCF_014650435.1 Streptomyces tendae | reverse complement strand
CGGGTGAAGATCCGCCACTCGCCCGCCCCGTCCATCCGGCCGGCTTCCACCACGTCCGACGGCACCGCCGCCGCGGCGTAGATCCGCGCCAGGTAGACCCCGTACGGGGAGAGGATCTGCGGCAGCAGCACGGACAGGTACGAGTCCGTGAGGTCCGCCTCCGCCATCAGCAGGTACTGCGGGATCGCCAGGATCACCGGCGGCATCAGCACCCCCGCGAGCAGGATGCCGAACACCGTCTCGCGGCCCCGGAAGCGGTACGTGGCCAGGGCGTAGCCGCTGACGGCGGACACGCACGTCGACAGCAGCGCGCCCAGCCCGGCGTACACGGCGGAGTTGGCCATCCACTGCCAGTAGACGCCCTCGCGGTAGGAGTTGAGGTCCGTGAGGTTCTCGGCGAAGCCGGTGCCCGGCCAGAAGGTGAACGTGGAGAACAGCTCGCGGCCGGACTTGGTGGACGCGATGACCACCCACATCACCGGCAGCAGGCAGTAGACCGCCCCGAGCAGCAGGGTCACCGTCGGGAGCAGCGCGATCC
>NZ_BMUY01000120.1 GCF_014650435.1 Streptomyces tendae | reverse complement strand
CAGGCCGCGTAGCGGTCGGCCAGGCGGACGACGGGGGCCGCTTCCGCGCCGGCCTGCCGGGCGAGGCGCACGATCCCGGCGTAGGTGCTGTCCTGCTCGGTCGCCGTGGCCCGCAGGTCGAAGGCCCCGCCCGCGTTCACGACGCCGCTGCGCACCGGCTGCCCGGGCTTCCGTTCCACCGGTGCCGACTCGCCCGTGAGCACCGACTCGTCCAGGACGGCCGCCGGGCCCGCCACCTGCCCGTCGACGGGGACGACCTCGCCCGCGCCGACGACGAGGAGATCCCCCACGGCGACCTCGGAGACGGGAACCGGGCGGACCTCGGTCCCGGTGCGCCGACGGGCGGTGCGGGGCGTGTGCGCGAGCAGCGCCCGCAGATCGTGGGACGCGCGCCGCTGCGCGGCGGCCTCCAGCGCGCGCCCGGTGGCCAGCATCAGACCGATCAGGGCCCCGGCGAGATACTCGCCGACGGCCAGGGTGCCGCCGAGGGCCAGGACCGCGATGAGGTCCACTCCCGCGTGGCCGCGCCGCAGCGCGGCCACCAC
>NZ_BMUY01000119.1 GCF_014650435.1 Streptomyces tendae | reverse complement strand
CTTCTCGAGGGTCGCTCTGTCAACGTTCTGGGCCCGGGGCGGCTCGGCCCGGCGGAGCAGATGCCCCTGTTCCGATAAATCGGTGAGCAGCAGCCGGGCCACCCCGACGGGCAGGCCGAGGTGGCCGGCCACCTCGGCCACCGACAGGTAGCCACCCGAGCACAGCTCCCAGATCGCCCTCACCTCGGGGCCGGCCCCGAGCGGCAGCGTCCGCCCGGGGGCCAGCGTGACGAGGGTGTGCAGCGCCAGTTCGTCCGAGGACGGCAGGCTCCGGCCGCCGGTGATGACGTAGGAGCGGACGAAGTCACTGGTGACGGGTGATTCCTCGCCGGGACCCGTCATCAGCCGACACCGTTGTCCGAGCGGGGAGCCACGCTCATGGCCTTGTTCAGCGCCGTCACCGTCTTCTGCATACGGAACGACATGGCCTCCATGTCGACGTCCACCGCCGCCGAGACCGCCAGGTAGGAGCCCTGCCCGGCCGCGATGAGGAAGATCCAGCCACCGTCGTACTCCAGCAGCGTCTGCTTCCAGATGCCGTGCCC
>NZ_BMUY01000118.1 GCF_014650435.1 Streptomyces tendae | reverse complement strand
GAAGCTCAAAAAGTTGTGGTACTAAATGCGGGGTACGGTAGCCCTTATTTAGAATAAGTCAAAAAAAAAGTAAGGGACAAACATCCTCTTACTTTTTAAAAAATTTTATTCTAGCTTTGTTTTTTTCTTGTTGCTTTTTGAAAATTTTTAATAAATCCTTTGAATCGGTTTCATTCTCAAATTGATACATTAAGTAATGAAAGTACGATTTTAAAGTAAATCGAAATAAAGAAGTTTTTTTGTAAGATTCGAGTTCAAAAAAGTTTAAAGTGTTTAAATGAATTAAACTTACTTTATATTGATTTTTTTCATCTCGATAAACAATAAACCTGTGTCTTTTTTTTAATGTCCAATAACTTAAAATTAAACCGTATATAATCAAACTTAAATTTACAATGAATAACACTACTAACATAATATCTTTTGATTTATGGATAGGGAATTAATTCCCTATCCTAATTAAACAATTTATTTTTTTATAATCTGTAAAGCTTTTTTCAAAATTTCTTTGTTTGTTTCTTTCATATTTTCAGAACAAACAGAACTTA
>NZ_BMUY01000117.1 GCF_014650435.1 Streptomyces tendae | reverse complement strand
CAAGCGCCCGAGAAGGTGCGGGCCCGGATATTCGACCGGGAGAGCGCCAGACAGGTTGGAGCGGACGGGCTGCTGTTCAGTCTGGAAGCCGACGAGCCGGACACGACCACGAAGAGGAACGGGGGCGTCGTACGGGCTCGGCTCGACTATTCCTCCATCGCCGAGGCGTTCGGTGGCGGTTATGCCGACCGGTTGCGCCTGGTCGAGCTGCCGACCTGCGCGGTCACCACCCCGGCCAAGGCCGCCTGCCGTAAGGCCACTCCCATCGAGGCCGTCAACGACACCGAGTCGGCGACCCTCACCGCATCGAGCATCCCGCTGAAGGCTTCCGGCGCCACCGTCCTTGCGGCCGTCGCCGACGACGCGAGCATGGGCGGCGACTACAAGGCCACTCCGTTGTCGTCGTCGGCGCAGTGGAGTACCAGCCTCAACACCGGCGACTTCTCGTGGTCCTACGCGATGAACGTGCCCGATGTCCCGGGCGGGTTGCTGCCGAGCGTGGGGATCTCGTACTCCTCAGGGTCCGTCGACGGCCGGTCCGGCAACTCCA
>NZ_BMUY01000116.1 GCF_014650435.1 Streptomyces tendae | reverse complement strand
CGTGCGCAAGGCCTACAACAGCCTCAACCATCTTTGGCGGTCCGAGATGCTGTTTGTCTACCTCAACCCGCCAGCAGGAGTCCTTGCGCCCGAGCGGATCAAATCCACCACCAACAGCTTAGAAGGCGGCATCAACGCCCAGCTCAAACTGCTCGCCAGAACCCACCGCGGCAGATCAGGCGAACGACAACGCCGCATGCTGGATTGGTGGCTCTACTTAAAAACGGAACTGCCTGACGATCCAGTACGAATCGCCAGGCAGTCCGACTGGGGCCAGGGCCAACTCGCCAAAGTATCCACCCTGACCCAAACCGAGAACCAAGCCGACCACGAAACAGGACGCCCAGCCCTCTACGACAACGCTATCGACACCGACTACACCCACTCAATCGGCATTCAAAAAGGCCAAATCTAACCCCCGCGACACGCCGAGCCAGACACACATTTTGACCCTTAACCCTTTAAATGGATATAATTAGACCCATGTTGATTTCAGGTACCGCTTTCTTCGCTTTCTTGCGGTTGCGCACCAACCGCTAAGGCGGTTTCCTACC
>NZ_BMUY01000115.1 GCF_014650435.1 Streptomyces tendae | reverse complement strand
CTGACCGGCCGGGTGGACGACTGGCGCCGCGAGTACGCGTACACGTTGGGGCAGCAGGCCTTCGTCTACGGCTTCCCCTACCTCTACAACGCAGAGCTTCGCCACCGTTGGGTGACCCAGAAGCCCGAGACGGAAACGACGCCCTACATGGCCGTCAACCACTTCTGGCATGCGCGCGGTCTCTGGGACGTCTCGGACAGGGCGGGCGTGTCACCCAACATCGACACGCTGTATTCCTGGGCGTGGGCGGACCTGCGGGAGGAGCCCCTCATTCTCTCGCATCCGGACATGGGCGCCCGCTACTTCACCTTCGAACTGGTCGCCTTCACCTCCGACAACTACGACTACGTGGGCATGCGGGCGACCGGATCGCAGGCCGGTGACTTCGCCCTCATCGGCCCGGGCTGGAGCGGGGACCTCCCGGAGGGCGTGCGCCGCACGGCGACCGCCCCCACCCCGTGGGTCCTGATCGTCGGGCGCACCCTCGTCGAGGGCGAGGAGGACCTCCCAGCCGTCCACGCGCTGCAGCGGCAGTACCGGCTGACACCGCTCCAC
>NZ_BMUY01000114.1 GCF_014650435.1 Streptomyces tendae | reverse complement strand
CGGCGGCGATACGGGAAGCCTTCATGGCAGAAGCACTCCGCTTCGTAGAGGTTTCACTGACGGTGAGGGATGCGCGGCGCGGACGGCCGGTCGTTCCTTCGGCGGGACGACGGCCGGGCGCACGCGGCGGAACCGGCGCACACGCGTGCCGCACGGAGGCGCCCCTCAGCTCGTCCGGAAACCCCGGAACGGTGGGTCGCCCCGCGTCAGGCGGCGAGCGCGAGTGCGGAGGCGGAGGCCGGGGGACCGCGGCGGACCACCGTGTGGTGCAGCCCCGCGGAGCGCGGCGGGAGCGGTGCGAGCAGCGCGGTGCGCGGGGTGATCGGGCCCGCCTCGGGCGCGCCGGGGAGTCCGGCGCGCAGGGCCCGCACCAGGGCGAGCGCCCCGCGGAGCGACCGCACGAGGGCGCCTTCGGCGACACCCTGCGCGGACAGGTCGGCCAGGCGCAGCAGCGCCAGGTCGCCCCGGCGCAGCAGCCATCCCGCGGCCAGCGCGGCGAGGACGTGACCGAGCAGCATCGGCCGCGCCGGCAGCAGCGCCTCCGCCGGTCCGGCCGTC
>NZ_BMUY01000113.1 GCF_014650435.1 Streptomyces tendae | reverse complement strand
CCGTCCCCGGTCAGATGGTGGAACTCGAAGGGACGGCAGTCGCGTAGCGCACCTTGACCTGTGGCGGTGGACTGGGATGGACGAACTCCGTTCGCCGCCACGGGTGTTGTTCAGCTGCGCGGGAGTACGCCCAGCAGCAGCGAGGTGACGGTCAGCCGCAGGGCGTCCGGCAGCTCCATGTGAAGCACACCCAGCTCGGGCTCCTCCGCGTAGGCGGCGAGGACACCGGGCGGCGGCGGGACGTACGTCCCCAGCGCGCCCGCCGTGGCCAGGGTCATCAGGCAGAACCGCTCCGCGGCGTCGCCGATCTCGGGCACATGGCGGCGCAGCAGCTCGGACATGGTCGCGAGCCTCGCGAGGGAGGCCCGCTTGTGCCGCTTGACGACCTCGACCGAGACGTTGCGCTCGAGGACGCCTCCCTGTACGCCGAACAGATCGCAGAGCACCGTGCGCTCCGCGAGCGACCGGCTGATCACCTCGCCCAGTTGGCGCGCCCGCGTCCAGGGTGCCGCGTCCGCGTCGACCCCCTCGGCGAGTTCGTCGGCCAGGGCCTCCAGCC
>NZ_BMUY01000112.1 GCF_014650435.1 Streptomyces tendae | reverse complement strand
ATTTGAAAGATCAGGACAAAATCATGTGGACTTTTACACCAGATGATGTTTATGAAATGTCAGGCTACAACTTAGATATTCCTGCTTTTCATACGAAAAGAGGCTACCGTGTAATACATATGGTGGTGAATGGTACTTCCATTCAAGCCTCTTCTGAGAGCGGAGTGAGTGAGGTGCCAATAAGTAAAGGCGATAGTGTTTCATCGGTTCCAGGTAAATTAAGTTTAATTACCAAGATGACAGATAGCTACACAACTACTAGAGGTGATGAAAAAAATTGTTCTTATGAATATAAGATGGATTTGAAAGTCCGAACCGGTAAATTTGAGGATTACAATTTTACCTTAGTACCATACAAAGAAGAGCGCGGAAAGCAGGCTGTGACAGTAAGGCTATATACGAATCAAACCCGAAGCGGCGAAGGTTTGGACGTAGTTATGTGGGACTATGAGAAACAAGCACTGGTTCCTGTAAAAGATAATCAAACCATAGATATGGACCCAGTAACGTATAATGGAAGTAAAAACATAAGACAGGTACGAATTTTCTTTGCCAAGCCA
>NZ_BMUY01000111.1 GCF_014650435.1 Streptomyces tendae | reverse complement strand
GGAAGCGGACACCGTCCCACCCCTTCCGGAGAACAGATATATGCACCACCATGTGGCGCTATCGCACGCGCCCGTGGCGGCGCGGCCGACCGTGCCCGGGGTGGGACATGCACGACACCAGGTGGAAGCAGGCCGTCGAATGGCTGGCCGCGGCGGCCACGGACCCGCAGGAGTGCAAACGCCAGTGGGACCGCGGTCAAGGGACGGCCCTGCTCGCGGCCGGGCGGTACTGGGACGTGCTGAGCGTGCCCGACCGCCTCGGACTGCTGGCCCTGGATCTGCTGTGGAGCGATCCGCTGGAGATGCCCGGGCCCACGCTGGTGGACGTCACGGCACGCCGGGTGGGCTTCTTCCTGCCGCCCGACCCGGGCAGCGAGTGGGTGGGCTTCGGGGTACGGCACGTGGGACGCGGGTCCTGGGTGGCCGTGCCGCCGCCGTACCGGCCCTCCGGACGGCTGGAGTGGCTGGTCCCGCCGGACGGCACCGGCACGCTGCACGCGGCGGAGCCGCTGGAACGGGCGCTGCGGCGGGCGACCGGGACGCTCGCGGTGCTCGCCCGGTCC
>NZ_BMUY01000110.1 GCF_014650435.1 Streptomyces tendae | reverse complement strand
GTTGCAAAGTTAGGATCATCTCCTAATGCTTTTGCAATCTCTTCTAGAGTATCTAATACTCCAGGAGCAGAACCAATAACCTTTTGGATTGCAGCTTCTACTTGTTCGGCATTCTGATAGTTAGAATCGTTTTCCAACTGAGATACCTTAGTAATGTAGTTAGCAAATTCCTGGATATTATCTAACTTAGCTTTTAATAAGTCGGTAAAGTCATTTGAAGAAAGCTCTTTGCCATCTACTTTATCAACCTTTCGGTCATTCAAGTTTTCAACAGCCTGAACTCTATCTGATACTTCCTGAGTAATCTTATTCTCTAACAGAGTGTCTGCCTGAGTACGATTAAGGGTTTCGGTATCAATATTATTCTGAAGCTTGGTATCTTCTTGTAGTCTACTTTGAGCCTCATCATTGATATCTTTAGATATAGCTACCAAATCATCTTTGTGATTTTCCATAGCTGTAGTCAGAGAATCCTTAAGAGCTTGTTCAGCAGCCTTAGCTCTTTCTACTTCGGTTTGAATAGCAGTAGTGTTATTAGTTACTTTCTCCCTGAGCTCATCTAAAGA
>NZ_BMUY01000109.1 GCF_014650435.1 Streptomyces tendae | reverse complement strand
AATCAAGCTTATTGAAATCAATGTAATTGTTCAGTAAGCTTGTCCACTTAGTCTCTTTATAATTGAAACATCTACCATAATCAAAGTCTGGGTCTACCCAAGCTTTACGTATTTTTATAAATACGTTATATACCACAGCTACTCCACTATTTGCAGTAGCTCCTTTTGCAAATAGAGCTGGTTCTAGTCTAAGAAAACCTTCGTTTAACTTTTCCCATGCTTCTTGTGAAGTAGCAAATTCTAATGAATGGATTTGCTCTTCTGTATTAAGCTCTAAGCCATTTAATTGTTTATTCCAACCTGACACAAATACCTCCTTTCTTTATAACTTATCTTGTAATATTTTACTAATGGTGGTTTGATGTAAATTTAGCCTATTAGCTATATAAACCTGAGATTTACCTTTAGATCTTAATCTCATAATCCTCCTTCTTTTTCTTTGAGTTATCTTTGTTTTATTTAAAGCCTTTAATGATAGGCTTATTTTTAGTTTAGTAGATTCCGATTGATGTTTACCCTTTATCCAAGAAGGCTTACCGTAGGCAGGGTGTAATTTTCCAGTTACACCCCTCA
>NZ_BMUY01000108.1 GCF_014650435.1 Streptomyces tendae | reverse complement strand
AGTCCACGAATTCGTTCAGTGCCTCGCTGCAGGCGAGCATGGAGTCCGCGAACACCGGCGACGAGTCCAGCAGCTCCACTGCCATCCCCGCCCACTGCGATCCCTGCCCCGGAAACACGAAAACGGGACGGCGGGAATGGGCGGCCGCGTCACCCGGCACGGCCCGGGGAGCGGCGCGTCCGGCGCTCAACGCGTCCAGGGTGTCGAGAAGTTCGTCGCGCCCAGCGCCCACGACGACGGCCCGGTACTCCAGCGCCGTACGCCTCGTCGCGAGGACGAACGCCACGTCGGCGGAGGCCAGTTCAGGTCGCTCGGCCACGTGTGCGCGCAGCCGCTCGGCCTGCGCGCGCAGGGCATCGGGGGACGCGGCGGACAGCACCCACGGCACGGTTTCGGGCGCGCTGCCGAGGACGCCGTCGGACACTTCGGGCGCACCGCCGGTCCCGGGGGCGGCTTCGAGGATCACGTGGGCGTTGGTGCCGCTCACGCCGAACGACGACACCGCGGCCCGGCGGGGCTGCCCGGCCTCGGGCCACTCGCGCGACTCGGTGAGCAGCCGTACGTTTCCCGCCGTCCAGTCGATGT
>NZ_BMUY01000107.1 GCF_014650435.1 Streptomyces tendae | reverse complement strand
GACTTGCGCACGTTGTGGTGGGTCCACACGCGGGTCCATGCACCTGTTTTGGGGTCTTTGATCATGGTTTTCTCGTTCATCCATTCCCGGTAGATCGTTGAAAACTCGTGCAGTTGCACACCCCACGCGGCGGCTTCATCCAGTGTGGTGATCCGGGTCAGTTTCAGCGCAAGTCGGTAGATGGTGCGCCCGGCATCGGTGCGTGGGTTGGTGGTGGTGTAGCGGCGGACCACGCGTTGGGCGTGGACGAGGCAGCGTTGAATTTTCGTAGTCGGCCAGCACTTTTTGATTGCGCTGTATGCGCCTTGGCCGCCGTCGATGACGGCGATGAGTGGGGCTTCGATGCGTTCAAGCAGCAGTTGGTAGTCGCGGGTGGTTTCGTGTTTGCACCAGTGCCAGGCGATCACGTGGTCGATGGTCGCCGCGACGATCAGGCAGCCACCGGCGGTGTAGGTGCCATCGAGAAATACCTGGTCGTAGATCCGCTTGTGGTGGCCGGCGGTGGGGTCAGGCACATCAACGAGCCAGCACCACTTGAAGCGCCGCTTCATGGTGGCGCGGCTAACACCGTTTCGTTTGGCTAGGTCGTC
>NZ_BMUY01000106.1 GCF_014650435.1 Streptomyces tendae | reverse complement strand
CCGCAGCTTCGAGAACTTCGAGTCGGGGTTGAACCTCGGCATCGACGGTGCCAGCACGGCCGTGGGGGCGGCGGCCATCACGGCCAGGGGGTCCAGCGACACCAATCAGGACTGGGTGAAGGACGACAGCGCGTACAGCGGGGACTACTTCGCGCTCAAGAACCGCAAGAGCGGCCTGTGCCTGGGCATCTCGGGTGCGAGCACCGCCAACGGCGCGCAGGCCGCTCAGTTCCGCTGCGACGGCTCGGCCAACCAGGGCTGGATCCTGTCGCACTGACCCGGCCGTCGTGGCACCTCGGCGCCCCGGACCTCATCGGTCACGGGGCGCCCTGTGCTTCCTGCGGTGGCGGTCCGTCACCCCGGCGGTCGCAGGCGTCCTGCCAGTTTCCGGCCCCATCTCTGGCCCGGGGCCTCGACATAGCGGTAGGTCAGCACGCTCACCGGCAGAAGCACGGCGTAGAACGCCGCTGTCAGCAGAGGGGTGTCCCGCTGCCATCTGCCGAAGGTTCCGTCGCTCACGGCCAGGAGCACAGGGTGCACCAGGTAGACCGAATAGCTGATCGTCCCCAGCCCGATCAGCAGGCGCGGGAGG
>NZ_BMUY01000105.1 GCF_014650435.1 Streptomyces tendae | reverse complement strand
AGTTCATAAATAAACTTAAGAACATAAGAAACTATCATTTGGATATTCTTTAGCTGACTTATAAGCTTAGAAAGCATAATACCAGTTGCTCCTTCTCCAATGGAAGCTTGTACTCCAATTAGGTTGCCATTTACTCCCAAACCATTAGCAACTGATTGCTGGTTCATATTCCAGGGTTTATCAATATTGCTCATCTCTTTTGAAGTAGAGTTAAGTTTAAACTGGTGGTCATCAATGTAACCAGTTACTACTCCATCCTTCATACCTTCCCTTACATTCTGTTTCAAACGTATTAGCTCCCTATTTAATCTTCTAGTATAAGCTTCTACATTTTCATTAGGTTTCTGTTGTGGTTTTTCCATCAAAGCCTCTAGAAAACCAACCATACCACAGATTTCCATGATATGTTTAAAGTTAGTTTTCATATCATGATGACCCTTTAATGAATCCAAAGATGCCATAAAAGGAGGTATTCCGTAAGGTTCATCAGTATCATTATACATACCAACATAACAGTAGGTCTCTGTATTAAGTTTGATATAATCTTGCTTATTTGAGCCATTCCAAAGAGTGTTCCTCTGATATGGGCTATA
>NZ_BMUY01000104.1 GCF_014650435.1 Streptomyces tendae | reverse complement strand
CTTAGATAAGAAACTTAAAAAACTAATCGAAAAGCTCAATGAATAGTACTTGGATAATATTAGGCATAATCTATGGGATATGCCTAATCCCCTCTATACTTCTAACTAAGATGTTATGTCAAGAAATTAGGATGATCAGACCCAACCTATTATTTCTTACCATCTGGTTAGTATTACCTTTATTTCCTATTTACCTAATATTCTTTAAAAAGAAAAACAATGGCTAGAATTAAGGATTACGACGAAGATTTATCTGCTCCCAAGATATTAAGGAGAAGAGATAATAAAGGTAGGTTCATTAAAAAGGACCTACCACCCTACCTAGGATCTGAGCAAGTATTAAAACCTAAGAACTACTATCACTTCGATAGTCACGGTAATTATAAGGGTAGCTCAATGAATTTTGATGCTCTAGTATGCCTTGGTTTTACTTGGTTTAAGTTACTGGGAGTAGCATTAATGATGTTGCTATGGCCAATAGTATTTATATATGCCCTCAATGATGGGATAGAGAGATACCCCTTTAAGAAGTATGCCGTACCCTATACCTTTATCCTAGTAACATGGTTTATCATATTCTTATATGGATTAGTATC
>NZ_BMUY01000103.1 GCF_014650435.1 Streptomyces tendae | reverse complement strand
TTAAAACGATATAATCTCCAGGTTTTACATTCATAAGATCATCAACAGAGTATTTCTTATTTGCTTTTGCTAATCTTATGAACCTTCTTACATCTTTTCTAGAACAAGTTGCAACTAATGAAAAATCATCGAAGTCTTCAGCATTATCAATACGTACCTTCTTTTTTCTTTCGTGCATTGTCTCGGTAGATTTAAGAAATGTTCTTATGCCTGAGATATTTCGTTTTAGCTTATTTAAAAATGGCCTTGAGAATGCGTTTTCAGTGGGCATTCTCATAAAGCCATAATTGAAAAGTATAGGAACAGATTCAAATACCATCTTACCTTTAACGGTTCTCTTAAGTATATCCAGAGTAGGGATAATAACCTTGATATTTTCGTATCCCTTTTCTTTTAACTCTTTCTCGATAAGGTGATAATACTTTCTTTCTAGGTAGAAGATTACATAGGAGTATGGGATACGTTTTTTCATATTATGAGTTTTTTACGATTAACTTAGCTTGTTTGTGAATCATCTTGTATGGTACTTTTAATACCTCACTAGCCATGAATACCATAAGAGTATTACCGGGAACTTGAATATACATGGACTTAGTAA
>NZ_BMUY01000102.1 GCF_014650435.1 Streptomyces tendae | reverse complement strand
AGTCCACGAATTCGTTCAGTGCTTCGCTGCAGGCGAGCATGGAGTCCGCGAACACCGGCGACGAGTCCAGCAGCTCCACTGCCATCCCCGCCCACTGTGATCCCTGCCCCGGAAACACGAAAACGGGCTTGGTGGCGAGTTCGGCGAGCCCCTTCACCAGCCCGTTCCCGGGCCGGTCGGCGGCGAGGGAGTCAAGGCCGGCGACAAGTTCGTCCCGGTCGCCACCGACGACGAGGGCACGCCGGGCAAGGGCGGACCGGCTGGTGGCGAGCGAGAACGCCACGTCGGCGGAGGCCAGTCCGGGGCGCTCGGCCACGTGTGCGCGCAGCCGCTCGGCCTGCGCGCGCAGGGCGTCCGGGGAAGCGGCGGACACCGGCCAGGCGACGACGTCCGTACCGGAAAGAACAGGTGTCCCCTCGTCATCGGCCCCGCCGTCCGCCTCACCGGATGCCTCTACGGCCTCGGCCGCCTCAAGGATCACGTGGGCGTTCGTCCCGCTGATCCCGAACGACGACACCGCGGCCCGGCGGGGCTGCCCGGCCTCGGGCCACTCGCGCGACTCGGTGAGCAGCCGTACGTTTCCCGCCGTCCAGTCGATGT
>NZ_BMUY01000101.1 GCF_014650435.1 Streptomyces tendae | reverse complement strand
TGCAGTACTCAACCGTCTTGCGAATCTCGGGCACGTTGGACAGGTCAAGCTGCGGGTCGATGCCTTGGGTGAGCCAGTTGAGGCCCAGCGTGACCAAGTCGACGTTGCCGGTACGCTCGCCGTTGCCCAGCAGGCAGCCTTCCACGCGGTCGGCGCCGGCCAGCACGGCCAGCTCGGTGGCGGCCACGCCCATGCCTTCGTCGTTGTGCGGGTGGAGGGAGAGCACCACGGAATCGCGGTCGTCGAGGTGGGTGGAGACGTACTCCACTTCGTCGGCGAACACGTTCGGCGTGGTCATTTCCACGGTGGCGGGCAGATTGATGATCATCGGATGCTCGGGAGTCGGCTTGATGACGCCGATCACGGCGTTGCACACCTCAACGGCGTACTCCGGCTCGGTTCCGGTGAAGGATTCCGGCGAGTACTCGTAGTACAGGTCGATGCCCTTGGCCTCGTTCTCGAGGTCCTTGCACAGTTCGGCGGCGTCGGTGGCGAGCTTCTTGATCTCCTCCTTGTTCTTGCGGAACACGACCTCGCGCTGCAACACAGACACGGAGTTGTAGAAGTGCACGATGGCGCGCTTGGCACCCTTGAGCGCCTCGTAAG
>NZ_BMUY01000100.1 GCF_014650435.1 Streptomyces tendae | reverse complement strand
AGGTGTTGGCGACGAAGGTCTGCTGGTAGGTGGTGGTGTCGATGGCGTCGATGCGGTCGCGCAGTCCGACGTACACCTTGCTGCCGTCGTCGCTGACCGCCAGGCCGGAGACGTGCTTCTGGTTGGTGGTGATCGTCGCCAGGCGCTCGCCCGTGAAGCTGTAGACGGCGACCGTGCCGGAGTTGTAGGCGTAGCCGGTGTTGCTGTCGGCGACGAAGACCTGCCGGTGGACGTTGTCGACGGCCAGTGCCGAGAACGAGGACATCGGCAGCTTGACCACGGCATCGGAGGCCGCCGCGTGCGCCGCGGGCGCGGCGGCGACGGTGAGTCCGGTCCCGGCGAGTGCGGCGGCGAGGACGGCGGCCGCAAGGCGTCCCGGACGGTGTGCTGTATTCAACTGTGCCCCCCACAGGCTGTGTTGAGGTCTCACGCGTCAGGTGAGACACCCGTGGAGGACATGGAACAACCGTGAAGATCCAAGAGGCAAGGAGAACACGCGGGACGGGGCACGACATGGCGAGGGCCTGCCGTCGTCCCCTCCGCCGGGGCGGGTGGAGGGGAGGGCGGCAGGCCCAGGAGCCCGCACGCCGTTGTACGGGCCCCGCCGGTGTGTTCCG
>NZ_BMUY01000099.1 GCF_014650435.1 Streptomyces tendae | reverse complement strand
CGATCGGTGCGGCGTAGGCGGGTGCGATGGCGACGATGCGGCGGCGACGGTCGGCGGGATCGGCGGTGCGGTGCAGGACGCCCGGCCGTGACAGCTCGCTGACCATGAGGCTGACGGTCGTCGGGGCCACCTCCAGCCGTGCGGCCAGCTCGTTGACGCTGGTGGGGCCGTCGTACTCCAGGTGGGCCAGGAGCGCGAGGTGTCGCGGTGCCAGGTCCAGACCCTGGAGCGCCGCGGGGATGGGCAGGCGCTTGGCGCGGCCCACGAGACGTGGCATGAGCAACAGCAGGGTGCGGACGGCCTCGTTGACGGCGGGACCGTCCGATTCCGTGGACATCGGCCACCTCTCCATATACCTTTGAGGACAAAGGCTTTGAGTTCAAAGGGAACGAGGTTCACTATGCCGCATCTGACGGTCCACCTCCCAGAGAACAGGCTGACCGGGAACGAGCCCGTGCTCGTCGCCGCACTGACCGACGCTGTTGTCGACGTCTATGGCGAATGGGCCCGCGACCTCGTCGTCATCCGCCTGGCCGGGGTCCCCGTCGGCCGTTACGCGGTGGGCGGCAAGGCCGTGGACACTGCCGCCTCGGTGGTCCTGGGCGTCCGCGCCGGTCTTTTCGACCG
>NZ_BMUY01000098.1 GCF_014650435.1 Streptomyces tendae | reverse complement strand
GGACGCGGGCGCCCGTGCCACCCGGACGCTGCTGGCCGCGCCGGCCGGGGAGCGGCCGACCGCGATCGTGTACGACAACGACATCATGGCGGTGGCGGGGCTGTCGGTGGCGGCCGAGATGGGGCTTCGGGTGCCGCAGGACGTGTCGCTGCTGGCGTGGGACGACTCACAGCTGTGCCGGCTGACCCGGCCCACCCTGTCGGCGATGAGCCATGACGTGCACGGCTTCGGCGCGGAGGTGGCGCGTACTCTGTTCGGAACGCTCACCGGGGACGGTCCGGGCTCGCACCCGGTGCCGACGCCGGTCCTCACCCCGCGGGGCTCCACGGCCCCGCCGTGACCCGGACCGGGGGCGGCGCCGGCCGCGCGGGGAAGTGCGCTGTCACCGGGGTCACTTGGACCCGCATTCCGGCACGCTGTCCGCATGCGCCGCGGGTGAGCGGGAATACGCGGAACGAGGCACAGGTCGGCCTCTCGCTCCGCGGCGGGGACATGGGTTAGCCTCGTCCCGGCTGCTCTTCCTGCGAAAACGCCCGTACCCCACGTCGGAGGAGTTTCCTGCGGAGCGGCCCGAACTCCGAACGGAAAATCTCTGACAGGAACAAGGGGCACCATTTCATGGAACCC
>NZ_BMUY01000097.1 GCF_014650435.1 Streptomyces tendae | reverse complement strand
ACTGGCGAACAGGGAACGCGCGAAGCACGACAGGCTCCTGCGCCGCGCCCGGTCCCCCGTCGTCAAGGGTCTCGACGGCTACGACTTCACGAACGTCAGGCTCCCCGACGGCTACATGCTCGATGAGCTCCTAGGGCTCGGTTTCATCCCGCGCGCGCAGGACCTGGTGTTCTACGGCAAGACCGGGCGCGGAAAGACACATCTCGCGATCGGGCTGGGCATGAAGGCGATCGACATGGGGCTGGGCGTGCGGTTCCATCAGACCGCCGAGCTCGTCCTCCAGCTGGGCAAGGCCAAACGCGACGGCACGCTCGAGACGATGCTCCGGGACATCGGCCGTGCCGACCTGATCATACTGGACGAGTTCGGCTACGTACCCTTCGACATCGACGGGGCGCGCCTGCTCTACCAGATCATCGCGGGCAGCTACGAAAGACGGAGCATCATATTCACCACGAACATCGAGTTCAGTAAATGGGGCACGGTCTTCGCGGACGACAAACTCGCCGCAGCGATCATCGACCGCATCGTGCACCACGGGCGGCTCCTCGAGTTCACCGGCCAGAGCCGCCGCGTCAGTGAGGCCCTCATGTTCGGCAGGAACACCTCCGCGCAACCGGAAAAATAAGGAAAATG
>NZ_BMUY01000096.1 GCF_014650435.1 Streptomyces tendae | reverse complement strand
CGGCTGCCGCAGGAATGCGCGGCCGTCGAACGGGCCGAGCTTGACGAACTGCCCAACGCCTTGGTCCGCCTGCACTCCGCGATGCGCCGCGAACTCAACGTCGACACCCGCCTACCCCGCCCATTGCGCACGGCCCTGATGGAGATGCTCGACCCGTCCCCCACCAGCCGCAGCTCCTCCTTCGAGGCGTCCGCCGCCCTGCAGCGGCACTGGACTGCCGTCTCCATCGCTCTGGAGCCGAGGAGCGAGGCCGAGAGGGAATCCACGCGGCCCCGGCTGGTGGCCTTCATGCCCGAGCAGTCCGTTGTCACGATCCACGAAACCCGGGGTTGGATCGACCACCGTCCCGACACCCCCGAGGGGTGCCGGGAACTGCAGGACTTCCTGGAACAGGAACTGCAGCAGGCTGAGATGGTGCACTGCCCCGGCGGCGCCGCCGGCTACGTCCAGGACGGCGACCGCAAGGCCCTGGCCGAGGCGGAGTGGGTGCTCATCGGCACGCAGGCGGTGTGGTTCTGCGCGTACCTTTACCAGGAGTCGGTGATGCGCCGCCGTGTCGCCACCCACAAGGACACGCTCGTCATCAAGTACCTGGTGGACAAGCGGTACGCGGGTGATCTGCTGCACAGCTGGCCA
>NZ_BMUY01000095.1 GCF_014650435.1 Streptomyces tendae | reverse complement strand
AAGCACTCCATACAGTAGCAGACCTAACAGAAAGCTGTCATAGCTCGCTGTCTGGGCTTTGAACTTCCTGTCAAGCTCTTTCTTCTGGTCCAGATACTTCGCTGTTGCTCTCTGCTCTATATCTTCGCTTATGCTCTGCCTTTCGGATTTAAGGCTTGCCGACTGCTTGGCAGCTTCTCCGATTCTGCGGTCAAGCTCTCTGCCCTTGGCTTCATATTCCCTTTTAACGCTCGATACCGTAGCTTCGGCTTCTTGCTCTGCGTTGAGCTTGTCTTGCTTCAGCTTCTCGTTTTGCTTCTTCAGCTCTGCGTTGAGCTTCAGCACGTTGTCTGCTTCGTTCAGCTTCTCTATTTGCTCTGTCTGCTCCGCTATTCTCTTCCCTTGTTCGGCTACTGTCGATACCAGCTCTTGCTTCTCGGATAAGAGTTTCTGTATCTGTATCTCCGATTTCTCGGCTTGGTTCTTCCATTCCTCGGCTTGGCTTATGGCTTCGGAGGCTTGCAAGCCTTTCTTCTGCAAGGTCTTTTTGAGGTTCAGTTGTTCTTCCAGTAGTTTCCGTTCCTGGTCTTTTGCCCTGGTCTGTTCCTGGTCTGCCCTGGCTTTCCATTCCTCGGCTTGGCTGATAGCTTCGGAGATTTGAGAGTC
>NZ_BMUY01000094.1 GCF_014650435.1 Streptomyces tendae | reverse complement strand
GTATATAAGGGACAGACTGTAGCCTATGTAGGCTCTACAGGCGACTCCACTGGCGAACATTTACACTTTGAAATCAGAAGAAGTGAAACAGACCGCCTTGACCCTATGGAATTTCTTTAAAAATTGAGGCAATATCACATTAATTGTGGTATTGCCTTTTTAGTTAATTTTTTATTAAAACAGTTCTTTTAAAAGTCTGGGTAAATTATGGTTTAGCGGAGTGTCGGTCGGCATTGAAATTTAGCTAACGCTAAATTATCCTCCCAAAAACAAAAAAGTTTACTCAATTTTTTCAAAAATTGCGGGTTTGGGCAGCGCCCATAAAATCTTCCGATATAACAATTTATCAGGCGCAAACAGCCACGCTGTTTGGCTATCATTAGATTGCATAAACGGAAAGTATTTGTGGGCTTTGCCCACACCCACGACCTTTGAAAAGGTCGACCAAACTTTTATAATTAATTGGCAAATCAATTTGTTAAACCACAATTTCACCTCTTAACATTCAGAACAAAATTCAAATAAGTTGTTTTTATATGAAAAACTATGTATAATGTTATTTAGAATTTTTATCAAAATAATTCTGTAAACAAAATTTATACGGAGGATATTATGACCTGCACCGAATTTGACGGTTACATCTGTATCG
>NZ_BMUY01000093.1 GCF_014650435.1 Streptomyces tendae | reverse complement strand
GAAATCCACGCACGAATATATCCGCTTGACAAGTGGCTATCACTCTGTTATATTATGTGTAGCGGATATATTGCAAGTTCCCTAAAGTGATAGCCTAACGGCTACACTTTAGAACTTGTGAGGGTGGCAAGCCCCCCTTCAATCCCCCTTTGAGTGACCGCAGATATGCGGAAATTTGTTGAGTGATAGCCAAGATGAAAGAGAGGTAAAAGCATGAGTTGGGGCGAAGAACAGAAGAAAGAAATTGAGACAATCAGAGAGAGAAAAATCACAGTGAAATTGTCGGACGCAGATTGTGACCGACTGGCGAGAAAGTGTGGGGAGCATGGTCTGACTATCGGAGAGCTGATAGAGAATTTTGTCGGAGATTTAGTGGGCGGTACTTACTCCAATGGAAGTGATGAAAGAGATTATGCTGACCAGTGGTTCGAGCGTTGTTGGTTCGGAATGTTCCCAGAGCCTACACTGCTGAATCACTTATTGAATTTTGGTTATGAACCAGAGCATTATCTGGATATGTTGGAGAACGTAGAGACGATAAAATCCGACATTGAAATCACTAAACAGAACATAGCAGAGCCAAGTGATGAATGGAAAGACATTGTGTATCACAAGTACAATGATGATAGAACAAGCTATGAGTGTGTGCCTTGTTACA
>NZ_BMUY01000092.1 GCF_014650435.1 Streptomyces tendae | reverse complement strand
GCTCCACTAATCATCAATTGAACTATCATCTTGTTTACCAAACCATCCATACCGGCAGTATAGTTAGACCATTTAGAGGATACCTTAGAAAGATGATCTCTCATCTTATCAGCCTCTTTATCGGTATTATTAGGGAATGTTATGTTGTGACCAGTATTAGCAAGCTTAAACATATCCTGTAAAGCTATGTTAACATCTGGATTCACTTTATATAAATCCCTTAAAAGCTGAATCACTTCAACACGAAAAGAAGGCGTAACCATCTGAGTTAAGCCTTTCAATGTATGAATGAAGTTACCTGGGTCATCATCCGGTTCCGATACTCTACCGGGTGAAATAGGTACCTCCTCTTTTTTACTTGGAGGATTAGCCTTGTTTTCTTGTATTGGAGATCGATTCCTTCTATCGAATCCAAAAAACTTAAGAATTTTCATTTCGGTTGTATTATTACATTAGTTTTTCCTTTTCGTATGTGATTACAAATTGCTTTACCAAATATATCATCATCAGAATAAACATCTCCTTCCAAATCCACATCTACAGCAGAAGTATTATTTCTGTGTTTACCCATGGCTACGGGTCTACCCAAACCATCATATATAAAGGTAGGAGCTTCTTGAACAAAGAAAGGATCCTTCACAATGATATTCTCTTCTCGAATATCTTGTTCTAGAC
>NZ_BMUY01000091.1 GCF_014650435.1 Streptomyces tendae | reverse complement strand
CTCTGGAGCTGTTACCAATGTTTGATGATATCAGTGATGATGACCATAACCGCTTTACCAAGCGTGATGTACTGGACGCAATGAATATGTATCAAGAAAACTATGTCACATACAGCAGAGCCGAGGTTGAGCGTGTCAGCGGTATATCAGTACCGCCAAACAAAAGGAACGGAAGAAAGCAAGAGCAACACATAAAGATTATGAATGCTATTCGTGATATTGAACACCCAGACGGAGAATGGAGAAATAAAGAGGGCAGACCAAAGGGAAGCAGTCAGCAGAAAAAACTGGTCGAGGAATGGCAGAAAAGCCACCCAGACGGAAAGAAAGCCGACTGTATTCGTGATACTGGATTGTCGAAGCCGACAGTGTATCGTTGGTGGAGCGTGGGCGAAGCCCTCTAAGGCATTTCCCCTTAATTACCCAAGAGCCATAAGAAAAAGAGTGTCAAGGGCAGTCGCAAGACTGTGCAGTTTACCCTTGATACTCTTTTTTGTTGGCTACAATGTCCGAGGGGAAAATGCTTGTCCGTCCGTTCCGTTACTCCCTCATGGGTTCGATTGTCCATTCCAAAATGAGAAAGTAAAGGGTTGTCTGCGACAATTTTTTTCTATGCTGCCAATCGCTGATCCGCAAGCGGAAGCTCATGGAAGCACAGAAAAAAACAAGCCCTTGACTATCTCATTTTTCCATTTCCAAAGTCACCCAAGAGGAAGTA
>NZ_BMUY01000090.1 GCF_014650435.1 Streptomyces tendae | reverse complement strand
AACGTGGTGTTTCTTCTGATCGCAAACACTTATCGGCTATGCAGTACAAGACCGAATGTGCGAAAGAACAGCTTCAGGAACTATCCAACGATATATCCAGTGCGTTAGACAAGCACAAGGACGTGCAAAACCAGCTTCTTCAGCTTCAGAAAGAACTACGTTCCATTGAAACAAAGAAAAACGTCCAAAAACTCATTTCTAAGGCTTCAGAGAAGTTTTACGGCTTGATAGGGAAAACGGTTAACGATAGGGAAAAAGATGCCTTAAAAGCCAAAATAAAGGCTTTAGAGGGGGAAAATGAACAGCTATCCGATAGACTGGGAAAGGCTATACTTGAAAAAGAGCGAAACGGCACAAAGGTATTCAAAGCCGAGAACGACAAGGAGTATTATAGACAGCAAATGGACAATGCAAGGACAACCAGTAACCGACTAAGAACGGAGAACCAAGAACTAAAGACCGAAACCAAGGAATTGAAAAAAGAACTTGGTAAGATGAAAGACTTGTTCAATTCCGAACAACTGGAGGCTTTAAGGCATCATTTCCCAAACATATCAAAAGCTATGGAAGAGGGGAAAGACCTACTCAAGCAAATCACCAGAAGCAGAGGTTTCGGCATGGGTATGTAACCCCCCCCGCCCCCAATGGGGGAGCGACCAAACGGCAGCTTCACTCAATGGAGTGTTACGCCGTTCGGGTTCGGAAGAAATTTTGCAGGGTTCGAAAAACGGTTGTGTGCTTATTCGAA
>NZ_BMUY01000089.1 GCF_014650435.1 Streptomyces tendae | reverse complement strand
CTGGAGCCCGCGTCCGCGACTGTGGACCCCGGCAGTAGTACGCGTGTGCGCCTGAGGGTGCGTAATACCGGTGATGTCGTCGACGAGTATCGGTTCGAGCCGGTGGGGGATGTGGCTCCCTGGACGACGGTGGAGCCGCAGACGTTGCGGTTGTATCCGGGGACGACGGGGACGGTGGAGCTGACGTTCGCTCCGCCCCGCACCCCTGACGCGGTGGCGGGGCCGAATCCGTATGCGGTGCGGATCCTGCCGACGGAGCATCCGGATGCGGTGACGGTTCCGGAGGGGAATCTGACGATCACGTCGTTCACCGAGGTGCGGGCGGAGTTGGTGCCGCCGACGGTGAAGGGCCGGTTCCGGGGTCGGCCGCGGCTCGCGGTGGACAACCTGGGTAATACGAAGGTGACGGCGTCGATCGCGGGCAGTGATCATGGTGATCATCTGTCGTACGAGGTGCGTCCGGGGAATGTGCAGATCGAGCCGGGTCGTGCGGCGTTCGTGGAGACGACGCTGAAGCCGAAGCAGATCATCTGGTTCGGTGCGAAGGAGGAGCGGCCGTACACGCTGGCGGTGCGGCGGTCCGGGGTGGATCCGACGGAGATCGAGGGGACGTATGTCCAGCGTGGGTTTCTGCCGCGTTGGCTGGCGACGTTCTTCGGGATCTTCCTCGCGTTGGCGATCGCGTTCGTGATGATCTGGATCGCGTACAAGCCGCAGGTCCGTACGAGTGCGACGGAGCAGACCGAGCAGGC
>NZ_BMUY01000088.1 GCF_014650435.1 Streptomyces tendae | reverse complement strand
GAGGAAGTCGCGGTCGCCGGCCAGTTCGGTGAGCCGCTCGGTCGGCACGCTGCCCAGCAGGCGCATGGGGTCGCCGCCGGCCGCGGCCCAGCGTCCGGGGTCGACGGAGCGGAACAGGTCACGGGTTCCGGCGTGCCAGGACCAGCGCAGATTGCGGGCCAGATCGCTCAGCGGCCGGAGGGGTTCGGGGAGCACGGGTCGGACGGTGAATCGACGGATAGCCTTCACAAGCCACCTCGGCGCGTTCGTGAGAGACGCGGTGTGCGTCCGGGCATCGCAGCCGACAGTACCGGCGCGGACACCGTCCGCGGGGGAAGCCGGGAGACACGGGTACCTCGTCTGGGCTGTCCAAACGATTCACCGCACGATGGACATGGCCGATTCCGCCCCCATGTACGGTCTTGTCGCACTTCACCCCGCGCATCGCGCCGCTGCTCGGCGATCCCTGTCGCACCGCGTGCCCCGGGCCGGTCGCCGGGCAGGGCAAGAAACCGGCCGTTTCCGCGTCCCTCCCGGCACGCACCCACGTCACCGCCGGTGTTCGGCCCCCGCGCGCCCCTCCCGTCCCGCCTGTCCCACCCGGTCAGGCACCGCCGTCCGCGCAGGGCGTGGGCGGGTCGCCGCGCCCCGGACGGACGGCGGCGGGAGCGGGCGGAGAAGCCGCTGGTCACCGGGTGGGGCGGGCGGCGTGTGCACGGCGCGTGACTCCGCCCGCCGCGGTGCCCGTGTGCGCCGGTGCGCCGTACGCGCTCCAAGGC
>NZ_BMUY01000087.1 GCF_014650435.1 Streptomyces tendae | reverse complement strand
CCGCCTTCGGCATCGTCGCGATCCTCTCGATCATGGAGATCTCGCTGTCCTTCGACAACGCGGTGGTCAACGCCGGGATCCTGAAGAAGATGAATGCCTTCTGGCAGAAGATCTTCCTCACCATCGGCATCCTCATCGCCGTGTTCGGCATGCGCCTGGTGTTCCCGGTCGTGATCGTCGCCGTCAGCGCGTCGCTCGGGCCGATCGAGGCCGTCGACCTCGCGCTCACCGACAAGGACCGCTATCAGGAGCTGGTGACGGACGCCCATCCGTCGATCGCCGCGTTCGGTGGCATGTTCCTCCTGATGATCTTCCTCGACTTCATCTTCGAGGACCGCGACATCAAGTGGCTGGCCTGGCTGGAGCGTCCGCTGGCCAAGCTCGGCAAGGTCGACATGCTGTCGGTCTGCATCGCCCTGATCGTGCTGCTGGTCTCCGCCATCACCTTCGGCGCCCACGCCCACCAGCACGGCGGCGCCCATGCCGACAAGGCGGAGACGGTCCTGCTGGCCGGTATCGCGGGACTGATCACCTACATGATCGTCGGCGGCCTCTCCGGCTACTTCGAGGACAAACTCGAAGAGGAGGAGGAGCGCGAGCACGAGGCCGAGGAAGAGGCCGCGCGCACGGGCAAGCCCAAGTCGGCCGTCAAGCTGGCCGGCAAGGCCGCGTTCTTCATGTTCCTCTACCTGGAGGTCCTGGACGCGTCGTTCTCCTTCGACGGCGTCATCGGCGCCTTCGCCATCACCAACGACATCGTCCTGA
>NZ_BMUY01000086.1 GCF_014650435.1 Streptomyces tendae | reverse complement strand
GCCCACACCGTCACCGACAGACCCGCGATCGCGATCGTCGCACCGATCAGACCCATGTAGCCGAAGATCGGCTTGCGGGAGAAGACCGGGATGATCTCACTGACGATGCCGAAGAACGGCAGCGCGATGATGTACACCTCTGGATGCCCGAAGAACCAGAACAAGTGCTGCCACAACAACGCCCCGCCGTTGGACGAGTCGAAGATGTGGGCACCGAACTTGCGGTCGGCCTCCAGCGCGAACAGGGCCGCGGCCAGCACCGGGAAGGCCAGCAGGACCAGCACACCGGTCAGCAGCACGTTCCAGGTGAAGATCGGCATGCGGAACATGGTCATGCCCGGCGCACGCATGCAGATGATCGTGGTGATGAAGTTGACCGAGCCGAGGATGGTGCCGAAGCCGGAGAAGGCCAGACCCATGATCCACAGGTCACCGCCGATACCGGGCGAGTGCACCGCGTCGGACAGCGGCGAGTAGGCGAACCAGCCGAAGTCGGCCGCGCCCTGCGGGGTCAGGAACCCGCCCACCGCGATCGTCGAGCCGAACAGGTACAGCCAGTAGGCGAACATGTTCAGCCGGGGGAACGCCACGTCCGGCGCGCCGATCTGCAGCGGCATGATCCAGTTCGCGAAGCCCGCGAACAGCGGCGTCGCGAACATCAGCAGCATGATCGTGCCGTGCATCGTGAACGCCTGGTTGAACTGCTCGTTCGACATGATCTGCAGACCAGGTCGAGCCAGCTCGGCGCGCATGAACAGCGCCATCACGCC
>NZ_BMUY01000085.1 GCF_014650435.1 Streptomyces tendae | reverse complement strand
CCCCCGACAACACCACCTCCCACAACCCCTCCGGAGAAACCACACCCCCCGGAAAACGACACCCCATCCCCACAATCGCCACCGGCTCGCTGGAGGCCATGACGACTGTGCGGGCGGAGTGCGCGGGCGTTTCGGCACTGTCGTCGACGAGGTCGTTCAGGACGCGGTCGGCTAGGGCGGCGGACGTCGGGTGGTCGAAGATGAGCGTGGCGGGCAGGCGCAGGCCCGTCGCCGCGGTGAGACGGTTTCGCAGGTCAACGGCGGTCAGCGAGTCGAAGCCCAGCTCCTTGAAGGATTGCGTGGCCTGGATGGCGTCCGGCGAGGCGTGGCCCAGGACGCCCGCGACCTCGCGGCGGACCAAGTCCTGGACGCGCTCCTCTCGTTCGGCCGTCGACAGGCCGATGAGATGGTCGGCCAGCGGGCCACCGCCCGCGACCACACCCGCAGCGCCGGCCGCGGCCTGACGCCGTACCGTCGCGGGGACCAGCGCCTTCATCAGCATGGGCAGGGTGCCCGCCTGGGCCTGGGCACGCAGCGCCGGACGGTTGAGTCGTACCGGTACGAGGAGGCCCGGGGTGTCCTCGCCGAGTGCTCGGTCGAGCAGGGCGAGGCCCTCGGTCTCGCTCAGTGGTTCCGCGCCGAGTCGTGCGATCCGGTGTCGGTCGGATTCAGCGAGTCCGGCGGTCATGGCACTGTCGTCGGCCCACAGGCCCCAGGCCAGGGAGAGTCCGGGGAGGTCTTCGGTGCGCCGGGTCTGGGCGAGGGCGTCG
>NZ_BMUY01000084.1 GCF_014650435.1 Streptomyces tendae | reverse complement strand
CAACCCGCATGCATATGGCGTACGCCATAGAATATGGGTTAGCTTGGTAGAGCCGACAACACACCACCCCTGAAGGGGCCCCATGCCCGAGCTCCGCCTCCTCGACCCCGACGGCTACACCGTCCCCGGCACCGCACAGACCGTGCCCGACGCCGACATCGAAGCCGTCCGCCACCGGCTCCTCACCGAGACCGCCCCCGCGCACGCCGCGCAGTGGGCCGACTTCGGCTACCGCGCCGACGCCTACCGCATCCACCCCGAGACCTCCGCACTTCCCGACGGCCAGTAGGAGCCCCCATGAGCCACGAACACCAGCCGGACGACTGCCCCATGTGCGGCATCAACGACGCCATCGGACGCGAGGCAGAGGCCAACGAGGCCGCCGAGGAAGCCGCCGAGCGGACCGAACGCGAGTACCAGGGATACAAGCAGCGCATCGCCAACCTGGAGTACGGCATCGACGCCGCCCTGGAGCAAATCGCCGACGTCCACGACGGCTCGGATCTCGCTGCGGTCCTGGAGGACGTGCGGCACTTCCTGACCACCTACCGGAACCTGCCCTGACCCTGCCCGGCCCTCCGCTGTCTGGTGGAGGGGCCGGGCGCCGTCTCAGAGGAGACCCACATGAGCGCCTGGCACCAGGCCCGCGAGACGTGGACCACGGTCGACGAGCTGGACATCGAGTTCGTCGTCCAGGAGCGGATTCCCGATCACGGACTGACCCGGGGGAGCCGTCGTATCGCTGCCCGGCAGCTGACGGAGCGCGACACGACGGTAGACGAGGTGGCGGAGCT
>NZ_BMUY01000083.1 GCF_014650435.1 Streptomyces tendae | reverse complement strand
ATGACCGAACAGACAGATCAGGCGCGGCGGGAGCAGCAACTCGTCGAAGCGCACCAGGCCACCATCGGGGATCTCCGCCGTGCGGAGGCCCGGGTGCAGGCGTTGGAGGCGGAGGTGGCGGCGGCCCGCAGGTTCGCGGCGGAGATGCGGGACTTCTGCTCTCCGCACGGTGTGGCCGTCGACTACGCGGACCGGCTCATCGAGGCCATGGACCGGGCGAGGGATGCCCGGTGATGGGCTACAGGAACTCGGCGGGCCGTGAGGCTGCCCGTATCCGCAGGACCGCCCGACGCGGCGTGTGGGGGCACGTCACGGCGTGGGCGGGCCTGAACCCGCAGGCCGCCGCCGCGGACGCTGTAGCGGCCCGCTGGCGCCTCGGAGCCGAAGCCGAACGGGAGACGGCCCGCCGGTTACGGGCGTTACGCCTGTACGGCTGGCGGATACGCCACGACCTGCGCCTGACCGGCCGCCGCTTCAACCTGGATCACGTCCTCGTCTCCCCGTGCGGTACCGCGATCGTCGTCGGGGACACGAAACGCTGGCCGGTCGGCCGGACCGTCACCGCCGACCGGGGCCGGTTGTGGTTGGTCGGGAAGGGCGTGGTGGAGGATCGGACGAAGCAGGCTGAGGATGCCGCCCGCTACGCCGCTCTCGTCGCCGTAGCGGTGGGGGTTCAGGTGTGGCCGCTGCTGATCGTGCACGGCTCCGACGTTCGGGACGGGCACCTCGAGGTGGTGACGGGGTCGGGGCGGGTGCAGGTGGTCGGCGTCGACCAGGCGGTCCCCGTTCTGCGGCGGGCGCCGGCGGGGTGGTCGTGGA
>NZ_BMUY01000082.1 GCF_014650435.1 Streptomyces tendae | reverse complement strand
GCCCGCCTTCCTGCACGCCGACGTCCGCGGTGAACGCGATGTCGTATTCACTCAGATCCGGCCTGTCATCGTCGTATTCGATACCCGCCACGCCCTCGGCGAGCCTGGCCGCGAGCAGTGTGACACCGGCGCGGTCCGCCCCGCCGGTCGATTCGAGGATGGAAAGCATCGCCTCGACCGCGTTCGCCCACCCGGATTCCCTGTCAACGCGTTTGAGGGTCTGCAGCGCCTCGTTGCGTGTCTGTCTGTCCTGCCGATCCAGCCATTCCCGCAACGGGTCCGGCAACGCGTCACGTACCCGGCTGTTGGGCCAGGACGCGGGCTTGTTGCACAGCAGCGCCAACTGCATGGACGGGTCCTCGCTGTTCGTGCTGGCCTGGCCGTACGCCCGAGGATGGGTCGCCAGATGCTTGCCCGACGAGTCGAGGACCTCGACCTCGAGCGCGCGGAGGCCCACGATCACCCCTCTGCCCGCGTTCGCCCGGTCCGCGGAATAACGATGCCGTCCCTCGAGCGTGACCACGCCGTACCGGTCGGCCTTCATATGCCGCCACGTGACCACGTCGAAACGCTTCCCGGGCAACGGCAGCAGCGCCGCACGGTCCTCGGAGAACAGGCCACGTTCCTCCGTGTCCTTGCGGTAATGCGGTTTCGTGGCCAGCTCCAGGCACCGGTCCGGCAGCCCGGCGTTAAAGTTCTCCAGGCTCCATACGCTCGGCCGGGGCACGAACAGCTTGCGCCGCACCATGCCGACCTTGGACTCCACCGCGCCCTTCTCATGACCGGAATACGGGTTGCAGAACGAACAATCGAACCCGTAATGCGC
>NZ_BMUY01000081.1 GCF_014650435.1 Streptomyces tendae | reverse complement strand
CACGCCCTGTCGCTGCGCGACTCCGGTGTCGACGTGCGCGTCGGTCTGCACGAGGGCTCCAAGTCCAAGGCCAAGGCCGAGGAGCAGGGCCTGCGCGTGGTGAGCCCCTCCGAGGCCGCCGCCGAGGCCGACGTCATCATGATCCTGGTCCCGGACCCGATCCAGGCCGAGGTCTACGAGAAGGACATCAAGGACAACCTGAAGGACGGCGACGCGCTGTTCTTCGGCCACGGCCTGAACATCCGCTACGGCTTCATCAAGCCCCCGGCCGGCGTCGACGTCTGCATGGTCGCCCCCAAGGGCCCGGGCCACCTGGTGCGCCGTCAGTACGAGGAGGGCCGCGGCGTTCCCTGCATCGCCGCCGTCGAGCAGGACGCCACGGGCAACGGCTTCGCGCTGGCCCTGTCCTACGCCAAGGGCATCGGCGGCACCCGCGCCGGCGTCATCAAGACGACCTTCACCGAGGAGACCGAGACCGACCTCTTCGGCGAGCAGGCCGTCCTGTGCGGTGGCACCGCCGCGCTGGTCAAGGCGGGCTTCGAGACCCTGACCGAGGCCGGTTACCAGCCGGAGATCGCGTACTTCGAGTGCCTGCACGAGCTGAAGCTCATCGTGGACCTCATGTACGAGGGCGGCCTGGAGAAGATGCGCTGGTCGATCTCCGAGACCGCCGAGTGGGGCGACTACGTCACCGGCCCGCGGATCATCAACGACGCCACCAAGGCCGAGATGAAGAAGGTCCTCGCCGAGATCCAGGACGGCACCTTCGCCAAGAACTGGATGGACGAGTACCACGGCGGTCTGAAGAAGTACAACGAGTACAAGAAGCAGGACTCCGAGCACCTCCT
>NZ_BMUY01000080.1 GCF_014650435.1 Streptomyces tendae | reverse complement strand
ACCACCCCGGGGCCCGGACCGAAGCCGACACGGCCGGGCCCCACCCCTCTGGCCCTGCCGGAGGCCGCACCCCGAACCCCCACCCGGGGCGCGGCGCCCAGCACGACCAGCACCCAACCCCCCGGAGCACCACTACGAAGGAGACCCCGTGAACGTGTTGCAGAGCATCAAGGGCCTCGCCCTCTTCGCCACCCTCACCTCTGGTGGCGTCCTCGGCCACCAGATCACCACCAGCACCATCCGCCCGGCCACCGTCGTCTTCACCGTGCTCGCCGCAGTCCTCGTGGGCCTGGCCCTCGGTGACGAGATTCGCCAGGGCCTGCGCACCGTCCGACGCCACCTCAGCCGCAAGCCCGGTCCCCGCTTCCGCTGCACCCACGGCGACCCCGCCGACTGGGACGACGACGAGTACGAGGCGTACTTCGCCATCACCATCCAGCAGAACACCCGCACCAACATCCGCCCCGCCGCCTGACCCGCCCCGACCATCCCGCCAGGAAGGACACCGAACCCAATGACCACCACCCCGGCCGGCAACGAGCCGAACCGCCCCACCGAGGACGGCCCCCTCGCACCCACCGCGCCGGGGAAGCCCCTCACCCGCCCCCAGAAAACCCTCATCGCCATCGTCGCCGCCGGCGTCCTCACCATCGCCACCCTCGGCTTCATCGGCTCCTACACCGCCGTCACCGACCTCGCCACCACCAAGGGCTTCGGCGACTTCGCCCACGCATTCCCCATCGCCATCGACGCCGGCATCATCGCCTTCCTTGCACTCGACCTCCTCCTCACCTGGCTCCGCATGCCCTACCCCCTGCTCCGGCACGGGGCCTGGCTCCTCACCGCAGCCACCATCGCCTTCAACGCCGCAGCCGCCT
>NZ_BMUY01000079.1 GCF_014650435.1 Streptomyces tendae | reverse complement strand
GGATGCTCTCGCGCAGCTCGTAGAACCGGAGGTCGTTGCGGCGCAGGGAGATGAGCACCCAGACGCCCCACCTGCTGGTCACGTGGTCGACCATGTCCCGCGCCAGGCAGTCGGTGTGAAACACGTCATACCGCTCGCCGGTCTCGACCCGTCTGTGCTGCACGCCTTCCGTCATGTCATGAGCTTACCTCCAGGTATGCCCTTACCGAAAGTTAGCCGCCCCTCCTAGCGTGAACGCCCTCGGAGCACTTCCGAGTATTTCGAGCACGTCCGACAAGGAGCTGATCATGATCGTGGTGACCGGGGCGACCGGAAACATCGGCCGGCCGCTGACGCGGGCGCTGGCGGAGGCGGGCGAGCAGGTGACGGCGGTGTCCCGGCACCCGGCGGCGGTACCCGACGGCGTCCGTCACCAGGTGGCCGACCTCGCCGAGCCGGCCGGCCTGCGGCCCGCGCTGGCCGGGGCGAAGTCGCTGTTCCTGCTGCTCTCCGGCGATCTGCACGCCCTCGGCGCCAGCCCCGCCGACATCGTCGCCGAGGCCGTGGACAGCGGGGTCCGGCGCATCGTCCTGCTCTCCACGCTCGGCGTGGTGACCAGGCCCTTCGGGGCGACGCGGATCGCGATGCGCGAGCTGGAGGACACGGTGCGGGAGTCCGGCCTTCAGTGGGCTCTGCTGCGGCCGGGCGGCTTCGCCTCCAACGCCCTGTGGTGGGCCGAGTCCGTCCGCGAGCGACGGGTCGTCGCGGCGCCCTTCGGCGATGTCGGGGTGCCGGTGATCGACCCGGCCGACATCGCGGCGGTGGCGGCGGCCTGCCTGCTGGAGGACCGTTACACCGGCGGCGCGTACGAGCTGACCGGCCCGGAGGTGATCACTCCGCGCGGGCAGACGGAGGCC
>NZ_BMUY01000078.1 GCF_014650435.1 Streptomyces tendae | reverse complement strand
CGTTCGTGATGATCTGGATCGCGTACAAGCCGCAGGTCCGTACGAGTGCGACGGAGCAGACCGAGCAGGCCGGTGCCGCGCTCGCGCCCAGCCCGAGCGCCACACCGGAGACGCTGCCCAGTAGTGCGGAGTCCGCGCCGGTCGAGCAGCCGCAGATACAGCAGCCGCCGGCCACGCAGGAGCCGGAGAAGGACAACGGCGGCGGCGACGGCGGCGACAAGGGCGGAGGCGGGGGCGGGGGCGGTGAGTCCAAGAAGCCCAAGCCGCCCGTACGCACCGCGGCCACGGCCGTGAAGGAGGTCGCCGCCCGCAGCGAGGGCCGGCACATCTGCTACCGCGCCTACGTGGCCGACCAGGGCTGGCAGGCTCCGGTCTGCGACGGTGCCGAGGCCGGCACGGTCGGCAAGAACCTCCCGATCAAGGCTCTGAACATCGCCGTGTCCGGGACCAAGGGTGTGACGGGCAACGGAGCCCACGTCGTCGAGGCATGGCTCAACGGCAGCAAGTGGGAGAGCGTCCCCGACAAGACCGACATGTACCTGGGCAGCACCAAGGAGGCGGTCTCGCCGATGGAGGGGTTCACCCTCAAGACCGTCGAAGGCACCGTCTGCCCCAACACCCACGTCAAGGACAAGGGCTGGCTGAAGCAGGGCTGCACCGAGCCGGGCGACTGGCGGTACTTCGGCAGCAACATGGAGAACGACCGACTCCAGCTCGAAGCGGTTCGCATCACGGTCTGACGGCGTATGCGAGGGCAACCGCCTTTGCCCTTGCGACTCCTGACGTATGGGTAAGGCACCGCCTAGCGTCGGCGCGTGAGCCTTTGGACCTCTCTGGAGCCCGCGTCCGCGACTGTGGACCCCGGCAGTAGTACGCGTGTGCGCCTGAGGGTGCGTAATACCGGTGATGTCGTCGACGAGTATCGGTTCG
>NZ_BMUY01000077.1 GCF_014650435.1 Streptomyces tendae | reverse complement strand
TCGGGATCTTCCTCGCGTTGGCGATCGCGTTCGTGATGATCTGGATCGCGTACAAGCCGCAGGTCCGTACGAGTGCGACGGAGCAGACCGAGCAGGCTGGCGCCGCGCTCGCGCCCAGCCCGAGCGCGACTCCGGAGACGCTGCCGAGCAGCGCCGAATCCGCGCCCGAAGCGGAGCCCGAGCAGCCGGCCTCCGAGAAGCCCGAGAACGACGGCGCCGGTGGCGGAGGCGACGGCGGTGGCGGTGGCGGGGGCGGGGAGTCCAAGAAGCCCGCGAAGAAGCCGGACGTGGTCCCCGCCATGAACGTCATGCTGCGCAACGCCACCACCCACATGTGCGCCGACATCCCCGGACGGGAGAAGGGCAAGATCAACGGGGTCGTCCAGCAGGCCAACTGCCACGAAGAGGGCGACAACGAGTACTGGAACCTCGAGGTCAAGTACGAGAACGGCGGCCCCAACGGGGTCAAGCTCTTCCAGATCCGGAACGTCACGGACCAGCTGTGCATGGACCTGGGTGAATACGGTGCCCGCCCGGAGGGAACGGGGGTCGCCGAGTTCCACTGCAACGGCACCAAGGCGGACAACCAGCTGTGGTGGATCGACAAGCAGGCGAGCGGGCACTACTGGATCCGCAACTTCGCCAGTGCCCACAAGTGCCTGAACGTGAAGGGCCAGAACGGCGGCACCGAGACTCCGCTGAACATCGCCACCTGCACCAACACCGACGACCAGGAGTGGGACATCATCCGCCCGTCGAAGGACTGATGCCGGGTCCGAAAAGTCGTACGATCAGGTACCTCGGGGCAGCAAGTGCTGCCCCGAGTGCCGCTGACGCCTGGGGAGTTGACCCGTAGCGTCGGCGTGTGAGCCTGTGGACTTCCCTGGAGCCCGCGTCCGCGACTGTGGACCCCGGCAGTAGTACGCGTGTGCGCCTGAGGGTGCG
>NZ_BMUY01000076.1 GCF_014650435.1 Streptomyces tendae | reverse complement strand
AGTAACGCCTATATATAATATACTAATATGGGTGGGATTTAGATACGTATGTATTTTAGCTTCACACGTGTAATTGAAAAGTGTTCTGTTTGGCTAGTTTGTGTAATCTAGGATTTAGGTTGTGATTTTGTGTACCTAGACTCGGATTTTAATTGCCAAGAGGCTAGGATTTATATTAAAATTGTGTACCTAGAGGGGCCATTTTAGGCTCGGATTTTATAAAACTGGGTACACAATTTATGCCATAAATGGCCTCGGATTTAATAAATTTCTAGGCAATCAAGGGGCCAATTTTAATTGCCATCCTAGTAATATTGTTGTTAATTGCATAAGTATTTATATTATGGTTATTTTAGATAATTCTAGGACATTAGGGGCCTTCGAAAGGCAATCAAGGATATTGCATAATTAAAATATTAGTATTATATTTGCATCAAATAAATAGAGTATTAATCATTAAACCCCAATTAACCATGACAACAGAAGAATTATCCAACCGATTAATCCAAATCCTTACAGGTATTACCAGTGGAGAGCCTAATCCTAACATTATTCAAGGCTTTGTCCAAAACTTTATCGAAGACTTCAAACCAGACTACTATTACGAAATCTCAGTCACAGACGTAGAAGGCTATACTCCTACCTTTATCGAATACTATGCCTGGGACGAAGACGAGGATGGTCCTATACCTGGTATAAAACTTTTCAAAGACTTCAACATATACCTTGAACGAGAATATTGCGAATACTAACCCTATAATACATATATCACAATGGAAACCCATTTCGAATACCTAACCAAGATTCTTAAGGATGATGCCATTGACACCTGGACTCTAAGAGAACAAGAAGAAATAAATAAACTAGACCTAACCCAAGGCCTACATATTTTCTTATACGATATCTATACCGGTATTATATCCCATTGCCAAACGAATAAACCCACAAACCAAGAACCCATAT
>NZ_BMUY01000075.1 GCF_014650435.1 Streptomyces tendae | reverse complement strand
CTATCCAAGATATAAAGGATTACTTTGAACTTGTACATATAGAGACTCAAGAACTTACAGCAACCGGATTTAAAACAGCAATTTTAAAAGAACTATAATATGAAACTAACAATAACAATAAACGAATACCCAATCGGATGGGAATGGCTAGACAAAGTACCCTTAGAGGACTTTACCTGGCTAATCGAAATATTTGCTACCATGACCGATAATACAGATACTTATGATTTTGCTACTTTCGATAAGGAAGCAACCAATGGAGAACCTCCTTATCCAGTAATCGAAATCGATAGAAAAGGATTAGCCTACTTCATGAACGATGATCAAGGCTATGAACCAGGTATATCAATGTACGGTCATTACATAGCCTGTAAATCCCTAGATATATCTTCAGAAGAGGAATACATGAATCAATTAACGGACATAAAACTAATCTGTAACGAATTATGAGAACAGCATTATACTACATAGGAATAGGACTTATCTTAGTCCTATTCCTTAATTCCTCAGGGCCTAACTTAGATACCTTCATACCAGGTAACCCATGGGAACATTATTGCAAATATGAATTGCACAAGCATCCATTCCATACTGAATATACTGAATATAACTATTTCCTTGATACTTTTACTAGCACGGATAAATATGAACAAATAATGGAGATATATGCTAACCCAAGGTAGATTTCTAATTTCATATCAGGTATTCGATAATATACCGGTAAATAATAACGGACAAACGCATGTACGTGAAATACTAAAGGATACCCAGGCCTTTACCTTCAGTTATCGAACAGAACAAATAAGAGATTACCTCAAATATCCTGGAGAGGAACTTATATCCGAACATCTACATATGATTAATGCCTTGAAAGAAATCCGAAATTATTGGAATCTTACTTCAGAAAAGGTTATCATAACGGATATCATACCCATTCCTCAGCCATGATAACCATGGTTTGCATATATAAAATAAAAATATTATATTTGCA
>NZ_BMUY01000074.1 GCF_014650435.1 Streptomyces tendae | reverse complement strand
CCCCGACGTCGACACTGCTGCCGGTGGTGCTGTCGAGCCAGTAGCGCTGGTGCTGGAATGCGTAGGTGGGTAGTTGCACGGTATGTCCGGCTGGTGTCAGTCGGGACCAGTCGACTGCGATGCCGGCGACCCATGCTTCGCCCAGTGAGGTGAGCAGCCGTCGGGCACCGCCTTCGCCCCGGCGCAGTGTGCCGCAGACGGCATGCCGGGTGCCGGTGGCCTCCAGGGTCTCCTGGACGCCGACGGTGAGTACTGGGTGCGCGCTGACCTCGATGAACGCGTCGTGGCCCCGGCGTGTCAGCTCGCGTACGGTTTCCTCGAAGCGCACGGTCTGTCGCAGGTTGCGGTACCAGTAGTCGGCGTCGAGTGTGGTGGTGTCGAGGAGTCCGCCGGTGACGGTGGAGTAGAAGGGCACCTTGCCCGGCAGGGGGGAGACATCGGTGAGGACGTTGCGGAGTTCTTCCTCTGCCTGTTCCACGAAGACGGAGTGTGAGGCGTAGTCGACGGCGATGCGCCGTACTCGGATTCCGTCGTGTTCGAGTGTGCTCGCGAATTCGTCCAGTGCGTCGAGGTGTCCGCAGACCACGCTTGACGAGGGGCCGTTGACGGCTGCGAGGGACAGGCGTCCTTCCCATGGTGTGAGGCGTTCTCGCACTGTGTCGGAGGCGAGCGTGACCGAGGCCATGGCGCCTTTGCCTGCGAGCAGGCGGCCGATGACCGTGCTGCGCAGTGCGACCACGCGTGCGCCGTCGCGCAGCGTCAGGGCGTCGGCCACCACCGCGGCGGCGATCTCGCCCTGGGAGTGGCCCACCACCGCGGCCGGCTGCACTCCGCAGGCCTGCCAGAGTGCGGCCAGGGACACCATTACTGCCCAGAGCACCGGCTGCACCACGTCGACGCGGTTCGACAGTTCCTCGTTGCCGCTTCGCAGAATCTCCAGCAGGTCCCAGTCCACGAATTCGTTCAGTGCTTCGCTGCAGGCGAGCATGGAGTCCGCGAACACCGGCGACGAGTCCAGCAGCTCCACTGCCATCCCCGCCCACTG
>NZ_BMUY01000073.1 GCF_014650435.1 Streptomyces tendae | reverse complement strand
CCAAGGCCGGGGCCGCCTATGTGCCGGTGGACCCGGAGTATCCGCAGGAGCGGGTCGCGCACATCCTCTCCGACGCCTCGCCCACCCTCGTCATCGACGACACGGCGATGCTGGAACTGGGGGCCGAAGCACCCTTCAAGGGTGTCAGCGTCCACCCCCACGACCCCGTCTACGTCATCTACACCTCAGGCTCGACCGGCCGACCCAAGGGCGTCGTCGTCGAACACGCCTCCGTCGGCGCCTACCTCGAACGAGCCCGCGAGGTCTACCCCGACGCCTCCGGCACCGCCCTCCTGCACTCCTCCGTCGCCTTCGACCTCACCGTCACCGCCCTCTACACCCCCCTCGTCAGCGGCGGACGCGTCATCCTCACCGAACTCGACGAACACGCCGCCACCACCGGACAACCGACCTTCATGAAGGTCACCCCCTCCCACCTCGGCCTCCTCGAAGCCCTCCCCGACGAGATCTCCCCCTCGGGAACCCTCATCACCGGCGGAGAAGCACTCCTCGGCGAAGCACTGGCCACCTGGCGCACCGCGCACCCGGACGTCACCGTGATCAACGCCTACGGGCCCACCGAAGCCACCGTCAACTGCACGGACTTCCGGATCGAGCCGAGCGATGTGATGGGTTCGGGTCCGGTGCCCATCGGCCGGCCCTTCTGGAACACCCGCGCCTACGTCCTCGACCACCACCTCCGCCCCGTCCCACCCGGCGTCACCGGAGAGCTGTATGTCGCCGGCATCGTCCTCGCCCGCGGCTACCACAACCGCCCCGACCTCACCGCCGAACGCTTCACCGCCGACCCCTACGGCCCACCCGGCACCCGCATGTACCGCACCGGCGACACCGCACGCTGGACCCACACCGGCCAACTCACCTACACCGGACGCACCGACGACCAGATCAAACTCCGCGGCTTCCGCATCGAACTCGGCGAAATCCAAGCCGTCCTCATGACCCACCCCCACATCACCCAAGCCGCCGTCATCGTCCGCGAAGACCAACCCGGCGACCAACGCCTCACCGCCTACACCGTCAACACC
>NZ_BMUY01000072.1 GCF_014650435.1 Streptomyces tendae | reverse complement strand
ATGCCCGTACGCAATACGTATGGCGTACGCCATAGAATATGGGTTACCTTGGCATAGCCGACAACGCCACACCCACCAGGGATGGCGGAGTAACCCCTCTTCACGCCCCGGAGCCACCCATGGCCGTGATCAGCCCTGCCCGCACCCGCCACACCGACTACCAGCAGCTGACCCGAGCCGCCCAGGACGTCATCGACAAGGCCATGCAGGAAGCCGACAACGCGGCCACCACCAGCGACTACGAGAACGCAATGCAGTACGTCGCTCTCGCCGCCGGCATACCCCTCCCCGCGTCCAAGGACCTCGCCGTCTGCTCCTGCCTCAACGACGCGGGCGGCTGCGGATGCGGCGCCATCTTCGACTCCAACGCCGAGGGCGTCGTCGTCACCGCGCTCCACGGACCGGACCGGAACCTTTCCGAGCTCCAGTGCCCGACCTGCGGCCACGACCACCCCCGCCCCATCAGCGACTGACCTCCCCAACTCCTCCCCGGGGGTCGCGTGAAGCCGACACCGCGCCCCCGGGGAGACCAACCCCGCAGGAGCAGCCATGAACACCCCCTACACCCTCCGCAAAATGGCCGAAGTCATCGACCTCAACGGCCTCCACCGCGGCGACCAGTTCGCAGCCCCCGGAATCCTCCCCCGCCTCGACATCAGCGCCCTCGCCTACGTCCTCGCCGAACGCCTCACCCCCGACCGCTACCCGCGCGAGTTCTTCACCGACGAATGCGCCTCCCTCCGCCTCATCGAAGCGTCCGCCGGGGCCATGACCGCGATCCGCGCCCTCTCCGACGCCCTCGACAGCGAGCCCTGCGAAACCGAGATCGCCCCCGGCCACAGCGTCCCGGACTACATCGAGCACGTCTCGAACTGGGCCGCCACCCCCGGCCTGTTCTCCACCACCCCGCCCTCCAACAGCGAGGTCATCGGCCGCATCCTCCGCGCCGCCGAGAAGACCCGCCAGGACGCCCCGCGGATCGCCAGCAACGGCCGACCGGGCTTCACCGACGCCTACGGCTTCTGCCTCACCTGCCGCGGCCATGGAGCCCTGACCACCGACGGCGAGGAGATCCCCCGCGAGGAGCTGAGC
>NZ_BMUY01000071.1 GCF_014650435.1 Streptomyces tendae | reverse complement strand
TCATCCGCCGCCGGCGTCCTCGGCAACGCAGGCCAGGCCAACTACGCAGCCGCCAACGTCTTCCTCGACGCCCTCGCCCAGACCCGGCGCACCGAAGGCCACCCCGGACTCTCCCTGGCCTGGGGCCTGTGGAACGAGACCAGTGCCATGACCGCCGGACTCGCTGAATCCGACCGACACCGGATCGCACGACTCGGCGCGGAACCACTGAGCGAGACCGAAGGCCTCACCCTGCTCGACCGAGCACTCGGCGGCGACGGAGACGGAGACGGCCTTCTGGTCCCCGTACGGCTCAACCTACCCGCCCTCCGTGCGCTCGCCGACTCCGGACGGCTGCCCGCCCTGCTCAGCGGACTCGTACGCACCCGGCCCCGGCGTGCGGCTGAGACGGAGGCGGGCAGCGGCGTCGGTCTGCGTGACCGACTCGCGGGCATGAACGAGGCCGAAGCCGAACGGCACCTGGTCCGCCTGGTGCGCAGCGAGGTCGCCACCGTCCTCGGCCACACGTCGCCTGACGCCGTGGGCTCGACGAGGTCGTTCACCGAGCTGGGCTTCGACTCGCTGACCGCGGTGGAACTACGCAACCGTCTCACCGCGGCGACGGGCCTGCGCCTGCCCGCCACACTCATCTTCGACTACCCGAACTCCACCCTGCTCGCCGAACGGATCCGGCTGGAAATCCTGCCGGAAGGGGCCGCCGCAGAGCAGGACGACCCCGAAGAGAATGCCTTTCGGGAGGCCGTCTCCGCCATCCCCATGTCCCGATTCCGCGAGGCCGGCCTGCTGGACGTGGTACTGCAACTGGCCGGTCCGAAGCGACAGCAAGAGACCGCCGCGGGAGGGGAGGAGACCGAATCCATCGACGAGATGGACGTCGACAACCTGATTCGTATGGCACTCGACGGAAAAGACTCCTGACCCACCTCGTATTCCGGAGCACATCATGGCAACGCCCAACGAAAAGGTCGTCGAAGCGCTTCGCGCCTCGCTCAAGGAGACGGAGCTGCTGCGCCAGCAGAACAACGCCCTGCGCGCCGCCTCCAGCGAGCCGGTGGCGATTGTGGGGATGGGGTGTCGTTTTCCGGGGGGTGTGGTTTCTCCGGAGGGGTTGTGGGAGGTGGTGTTGTCGGGGG
>NZ_BMUY01000070.1 GCF_014650435.1 Streptomyces tendae | reverse complement strand
CTGGCGGCGGCGTTGACGCCCGAGGTGGACGCGGTCCTGGCCCGCCACCCCCTGCGGGACCTGGTCACCTCCTCCGAGCCGCTGCCCCTGCTCGTCGAGCGGGAACGCGCCCTGTACGGCGCCTGGTACGAGTTCTTCCCCCGCTCCGAAGGCACCCCCGACACCCCGCACGGCACCTTCCGCACCGCCGCCCGCCGCCTCCCCGCGATCGCCGCCATGGGCTTCGACGTCGTCTACCTCCCCCCGATCCACCCCATCGGCACCACCCACCGCAAAGGCCGCAACAACACCCTCACCGCCACCCCCGACGACGTCGGCGTCCCCTGGGCCATCGGCTCCCCCGAAGGCGGCCACGACAGCATCCACCCCGCCCTCGGCACCCTCGACGACTTCGACCACTTCGTCACCGAAGCCACCCGCCACGGCCTGGAGATCGCCCTCGACTTCGCCCTCCAGTGCTCCCCCGACCACCCCTGGGTCCACAAACACCCCGACTGGTTCCACCACCGCCCCGACGGCACCATCGCCCACGCCGAGAACCCGCCCAAGAAGTACCAGGACATCTACCCCGTCGCCTTCGACACCGACCCCGACGGCCTCCACGCCGAAACCGTCCGCATCCTGCGCCACTGGATGGACCACGGAGTCCGCATCTTCCGCGTCGACAACCCCCACACCAAACCCGTCGCCTTCTGGGAACGCGTCATCGCCGACGTCAACCGCACCGACCCCGACGTCATCTTCCTCGCCGAGGCATTCACCCGCCCCGCCATGATGCACACCCTCGCCCAGATCGGCTTCCAGCAGTCCTACACCTACTTCACCTGGCGCAACACCAAACAGGAACTCACCGACTACCTCACCGAACTGTCCGGCGAGGCAGCCTCCTACATGCGGCCCAACCTGTTCACCAACACCCCCGACATCCTCCACGCCCACCTCCAGCACGGCGGCCGCCCCGCCTTCGAGACCCGCGCCGTCCTCGCCGCCACCCTCTCCCCCACCTGGGGCATCTACAGCGGCTACGAACTGTGCGAGAACACCCCCCTGCGCGACGGCAGCGAGGAATACCTCGACAGCGAGAAATACCAGCTCAAACCCCGCGACTGGACCCGCGCCGCCCGCGAGGGCACCACCATCGCCCCCCTCATCACCCGCCTCAACACCATCCGACGCG
>NZ_BMUY01000069.1 GCF_014650435.1 Streptomyces tendae | reverse complement strand
CCCCCCCGTTATCTTCTTCGCGGTCCTGCAAGAGGGCCGCTGGCCTCCGGGCCCGGCATGACTGTTCCCCCCTGTCGAACGGATGACCTGGGGGGTGGTGTCACCGGGCCTGGGAGGCGCCGTTGGAGACGCTGATGAGAGGTCCGACTACCGCCTGGCCTGGCGCAAAGCCCGGCCGCTTGCGGGCGGCAGGTCTGCATAACGTGGATGCGCGCATACGACGCCAACGCCCTGGCCAGCACCGCACGAACCCTGCTCGGGAGGATGGGTTGGACGACATCGACGACGTGGGCGTCTTCCTCGGCCTGGACGTCGGCAAGAGCTCCCATCATGGGCACGGGCTGACCCCGGCCGGGAAAAAGGTCTTCGACAAGCAGCTGCCCAACAGCGAGCCGAAGCTGCGGGCCGTCTTCGACAAGCTGGCCGCGAAGTTCGGCACCGTGCTGGTGATCGTGGACCAGCCCGCCTCGATCGGAGCCCTGCCCCTGACCGTCGCCCGGGACGCCGGCTGCAAGGTCGCCTACCTGCCCGGCTTGTCCATGCGGCGGATCGCCGATCTCTATCCGGGCGAGGCGAAGACCGACGCGAAGGACGCCGCGGTGATCGCGGACGCCGCCCGCACGATGCCGCACACCCTGCGCTCGCTGGAACTGACCGACGAGATCACCGCCGAACTGACCGTGCTCGTCGGCTTCGACCAGGACCTCGCCGCCGAGGCCACCCGCACCTCCAACCGGATACGCGGCCTGCTCACCCAGTTCCACCCCAGCCTGGAACGCGTCCTGGGCCCGCGCCTGGACCACCCCGCCGTGACCTGGCTGCTGGAACGCCACGGATCCCCAGCCGCCCTGCGGAAAGCCGGACGCCGCAAGCTGGTTGAGGTGATCCGGCCCAAGGCTCCGCGCATGGCCCAGCGGCTGATCGACGAAGTGTTCGACGCGCTCGACGAGCAGACCGTCGTGGTCCCGGGCACCGGCACCCTCGACCTCGTGATCCCGTCCCTGGCCCGCTCGCTCGCGACCGTCCACGAACAGCGACGAGCCCTGGAAGCGCAGATCGGACAGCTGCTGGAGGCTCACCCTCTTTCCGCGGTCCTGACCTCGATTCCGGGAGTCGCGGTCAGGACCGCCGCCACCTTGCTGGTCACCGTCGGCGACGGCACCAGCTTCCCCACCGCCGCCCACCTGGCCTCCTACGCCGGCCTGGCCCCGACGACCAAATCGTCGGGGACCTCGATCCACGGCGAACACGCACCTCGCGGCGGCAACCGGCAACTGAAACGCGCGATGTTCCTGTCGGCGTTCGCCGCGCTGCACGATCCCGCCTCCCGCACCTATTACGACCGATGCCGGGCCCGCGGGAAGACCCACACCCAGGCACTGCTCCGTCTGGCCCGCCAGCGGATCAACGTGCTGTTCGCGATGCTCCGCGACGGCACCTTCTACGAACCCAGAACCCCACGCCTCGCTTGACGAAAGACATAGAGGCACCCCCCC
>NZ_BMUY01000068.1 GCF_014650435.1 Streptomyces tendae | reverse complement strand
AGCGTGCAGCATCGGCGCGCTCTGATCGAAGCTCCGCACGACCAGCCTGGGCCCCCGCCCACCGCTTGAACGGACTCGCACGATGACGACGGTGACCGGAACCCTCCTCGGAAACTCCGATGCTCGCCGCGTCGGCATGCGGGCCGTCCTGGTCGACGTGACCGGCGCTCCTGCGGTCGGCTACGTGCCGTCGATGGAGGGGGAGCTGGTCCGCCCCGTCTCCATCCAGCCCGAACAGAACGGGGACTGGTCCGCGGAGCTGATCCCCAATTCTTTGATCGAGTCGGTGTCGGGGGACACCCTGTGGGCGGTCCTCGAGGGCCGCCACCTGGACGGCACCCCCATCACGTCCTACATCCTCGTCCCAGACGAGGGCGTGTGGTGGGTGGGGGACCTGCGTCTGGAGCTCGCCGCAGAACCGACGGAGGGCGGGGCGGTCGTGTACGCGGCCGGACCGGAAGGACCCGCCGGCCCGGCGGGGGAGACCGGTCCTGCGGGACCGCCTGGCCCGCCCGGTGAGCCGGGACCCGCGGGCGCTGACGGTGCACCCGGACCGGCCGGACCTCAGGGCGACCCCGGCGCCCAAGGGCCGGAAGGGCCGCAAGGCGAGACAGGACCGGCAGGACCCGCGGGCCCGCAGGGCGATCCCGGCCCGCAAGGCCCCGAAGGCCCCCAGGGGCCGGAAGGACCGCAGCCGCCCCTCGGAGACGCAGGCGCCGGACCCACCATCGCACTCCGCTCCACCGACCCCACCCTCACCAACCCGCGCACCCCCCTCCCGCACGCCCCCACCCACGCCACCGGCAGCACCGACCCGATCACCCCCGCCGCGATCGGCGCCCTCCCCACCAGCGGCGGCACCATCACCGGCCCCCTCACCACCACCGGGCCCGCCCTGGGCGAGGACCTGCCCGCCTCGCACGGCGCCGCCGCCTGGGCCTACGACCCTGCCCTCGCCGTGAACAGCACAGAGCTCTCCAACGGCGTCCTCTACCTGGTGCGCGTGAACATCGCCGCGCCCGTCACCGTGTCCCGCCTGTACTGGTGGGTGGGGAATCAGGGGTCGTCGCCGACGGCGGGCCGTAACGAGGTCGGCCTGTACGCGTCCACCGGGGCTCTGCTGGCCGCCACGAACGTCGACTCCGTCATCACCTCGGCGGGGTTGAAGACCACGGTGATCCCCGGCCAGACGCTGACGGCCGGGGCCTTCTACTGGGTGGGCCTGGTGTTCAACGCGTCCGTGCCCCCGACGTTGACGAGGGCGTCCGGGTGGACGGGGGTGGGGCAGGCTGCGAACTTCGGACTGTCCGCGGCTACGTTCCGGTTCGCGGTCAACGGCACCGGCCGCACCAGCCTGCCGGCGAGCATCACCCCGTCCGCGAACACCGGCACGGACATAGCCGGGCCGTGGGTTGCCGTGGGGGCGTGAGGTCAGGGCGCGACGCGGCCGTTGGCGTTGAAGGCGGCGTGGGTGAGCGGCATGAGGTTCGCCCAGTGGGTTTCCATC
>NZ_BMUY01000067.1 GCF_014650435.1 Streptomyces tendae | reverse complement strand
AGGAGAAACCCCACCCATGCACCCGATGCCCGAGCCGACGCCCACCGCCCCCGCAGCCGGGCACACCGTCAACCCGCTCACCGAATCCGTCATCCAGGCCGCCACCCGCGACGCCATGCGGCAGATCACCCACTACCGCGACGACACCCCCGTGCCCGCCAAGGGAGACACTCCGCCCGTCCCGCAGCCCGACTCCCGCCGCGTCCCCACCTGGGCCACCGGCATCGCCGTCGCCTCCGGCGGCATCGGCGCCGGCACCACCGGCCCCGGCTGCGCCGCCTGGCTCCTCTTCAAGGGCCTGTCGTCCGTCAGCCTCCCCAGCCTCCAGACGTTCGCGCTGATCCTCCTCGCCCCGTTCGCCGGCGCCGCGATCCTCGCCGTCGCCGTCGGAGCGGCCATCGCCAAGGCCAAGCGCGCCAACACCACGAACATCTACCAGGGCGCGGTCACCGTCACTTCGAAGACCGAGGTGAGCAGCACCGCGCGCGGCATGTTCGCCCGCAACCGCAACGTGCTGCCCCGCTGACAACAACACCCTGCCCCGTCCGGCCCCCGTGAGCACCCGCTGCGGGGGCCGACGCACGCCCAGGGGAGGGGGGAAGGTGCCTCAGACAAACCCTCGAACATGCGGCAGCATCAAACGTGTCGGCCTGGCCCCGGTGTCCCCGCGCCCAACCAGGCCGACACACACAGCCACGCCCAGGACCCCCCGACACGCCCCCGCGTGCCGCCCGGGCACCCCGCGGCCTCCCACACCGCCCCAATCCCCCAGGGCCCCGTGGGAGGCCGCCTCACGTTCGCCAGGGGGCAACACCCGCCCCCAACATGAGCGATCATCCCAAACAAGGCGCGGGGCCGGACAAACACACACAAGAGCGGGAGCCCCACCGCCATGGGATGGTCAAAACTCAAACTGGACGAAGTCGCCGTCCGCCGCACCAACCTCCTCAAGCTGCGCCGCGAAGGCGTCCGCTACGACGACCCACGCGTCGAGAACCTCGGCTACTCCAGCCCCGACGCCGCACGCAAAGACCTCCACCGCGCCCTCGAAGCCCACCGCGACGCCGAAGCCGCCGAAGTCTCCATCTACCGCCAGCTCGAGAACGAACGCCTCGACGACGAACTCGGACGGCTCGCCGTCCTCGAGGACAAAGTCCGCCAGGTCCTCGAGAACCGGCACATCCTCGTCAACAACGGCCGCGTCATCCTCGACCCCGACACCGAGCAACCCATGGAAGACGACGCGATCGTCCTCCAGGCCATCGACCGCCTCGTAAAGATCGAAGACGCGCGCCGGCGTAACGCCGAACGCCGCGCCAAGCTGAACGGCTACGACATGCCGCTCCAGACGGAGGTGACGGGCGCGAACGGCGGGCCGCTTTCCTTCGGCAAGGCGACGGCCGCAGAGCTGGAAGCACTCATCAGCCTGGCCGGTGACCCACACGCGCCTGCTGTCACCGGGGAAGGCCCAGCAGGAGAGCCAGGCGCCGGTGGCTAGTCGTCTTCCTTCTGGCGTCGGGCCTCGGCCTCCTCAGCGACGTCCAGAGGGACTACCGCCGCGATGCGCCGGCCTCGGTTGGTGATGTA
>NZ_BMUY01000066.1 GCF_014650435.1 Streptomyces tendae | reverse complement strand
TCATCCGCCGCCGGCGTCCTCGGCAACGCAGGCCAGGCCAACTACGCAGCCGCCAACGTCTTCCTCGACGCCCTCGCCCAGACCCGGCGCACCGAAGACCTCCCCGGACTCTCCCTGGCCTGGGGCCTGTGGGCCGACGACAGTGCCATGACCGCCGGACTCACCGAAGCGGACGTACGACGGCTGTCACGTTCGGGGGCCGGTGCGCTGTCGGCAGACGAGGGGCTCGCGCTCCTCGACACCGCCGCCGCGGCCGCCCACCACGGCCTGCTGATCCCCGTACGCCTCGACCTCGCCGCCCTGCGCACCGCCGACGCCGCGCCCGAGCGGGTACCGCAGATCCTGCGCGGACTCCTGCCCACCCCGGCCCGGATCCGGCGCAGGGCCGCAGGCGCCGCGACCGGCACGGCAGCCGACGGTGGTGAACTCGCCAGCGCGCTCGCCCCCTTGGACGCCCCGGCGCGCGCGGCACACGTACTGGACCTGATCCGGTCGTGCGTCGCGACGGTGCTCGGGCACGCCTCACCAGACGCGGTCGAACCCGAGAAGTCGTTCAGCGACCTCGGCTTCGACTCACTGACCGCGGTGGACCTGCGCAACCGACTCACCGCCACCACCGGTCTGCATCTGCCCGCCACCCTCGTCTTCGACTATCCGACGTCCGCCGCCCTGGCCGAGCACGTGATGGCACAGGTGGTCGGCGAGGCCGACCGCGTCACCACCCTCGTGCCCGCCGAGGCCGGCGCCGACGACCCCATCGTGATCGTCGGCATGAGCTGCCGCTATCCCGGTGACGTCATGACGCCCGAGGACCTGTGGGACCTCGTCCTGTCGGGCGGCGACGCCGTGTCCGAGTTCCCCTCCGACCGCGGCTGGGATCTGGAGAACGTCTACCACCCCGACCCGGACCACCCCGGCACCACCTACTCATGCGAGGGCGGGTTTCTGCACCGCGCCGCCGCGTTCGACGCGGAGTTCTTCGGGATCTCGCCGCGTGAGGCGTTGGCGATGGATCCGCAGCAGCGGCTGCTGCTGGAGACGTCGTGGGAGGCGTTCGAGCGCGCGGGCATCGACCCGGCCACCCTGCGCGGCAGCCGGACAGGCGTCTTCGCAGGCGTCATGTACCACGACTACGGCTCCCGGCTGCGGGAGGTGCCCGGCCACATGGAGGGGCTGCTGGGCACCGGCACCGCGGCCAGCGTGGTCTCCGGCCGACTGTCGTACACCTTCGGGCTGGAGGGCCCGGCGGTGACCGTCGACACCGCCTGCTCGTCGTCGCTGGTGGCTCTGCACCTTGCGGTGCAGTCACTGCGCGCGGGTGAGTGCGAGATGGCACTCGCGGGTGGTGTCACGGTGATGGCGACGCCCGGCGCGTTCATCAACTTCAGTCGGCACCGCGGCCTGGCGCCCGACGGTCGGTGCAAGGCCTTCGGCGCGGGAGCGGACGGCACCGGGTGGGCCGAGGGCGCGGGCATGCTGCTGGTGGAGCGGCTGTCGGATGCGGAGCGGCTGGGCCACCGGGTGCTGGCGGTGGTGCGGGGCAGCGCCGTCAACCAGGACGGCGCGTCGAATGGTCTGACGGCACCCAACGGGCCGTCCCAGCAGCGGGTGATCCGGCAGGCACTCGCCACCGCGGGACTTGGTCCGACCGACATCGATGTGGTGGAGGGGCACGGCACCGGTACATCGCTGGGTGACCCGATCGAGGTGCAGGCGCTCCAGGCGACCTACGGGCAGGAACGGCCTGCCGAACACCCGCTGTGGCTGGGGTCGTTGAAGTCCAACATCGGGCACGCCCAGGCGGCAGCCGGTGTCGGCGGTGTAATCAAAATGGTCATGGCGCTACGCGAAGGCGTCCTGCCACGCA
>NZ_BMUY01000065.1 GCF_014650435.1 Streptomyces tendae | reverse complement strand
CCCGGACCGCTCTGCCACACCGTCGGCGGCAAGTCCGGCAGGCTCCACCTGGTCGGCTACGGCCGCGCCAACCACGCCGGCTCCGGCGACGGCGACGTCCTGCGCGCCGTCATCAACGAAACCGCCCTGCCCGCCGACAACGAGGCCGACACCGACGGCAACTCCCGCTTCTACGGCCTGGAGATCGTCAACCTCGGCAACGGCAAGGACACCTACCCCAGCGTCCAGTACGACGCCGCCGTCCGCTGGGCCGCCGCGATCTGCCGCACCCACGGCTGGGGAGCCGGATCGGTGATCGGCCACAAGGAGTGGCAGCCCGGGAAGATCGACCCCCACGGGCCCGTGGAGGGCCGCGGCAGCTTCGACATGGACCGATTCCGCGCCGACGTCGCCGCGCGCCTCAAGCACCCCGCCAGCTGGTCCCCGGGCAGTAGCACGCCGGCCCCGGCGAAGCCTCAGACCCCCACCCCGACCCCTCCGAAGGAGGACAACGTGTCCGCATACGAACTCTGGGCGTACAAGGGCACGGGCGAGAAGCGTGACGCCTACGCCTACCTGCGCGGCACCGAAGCCGCCGTGAAGTCGCTGACCGCGCAGGTCGCCGCGCTGACCGCGACCGTCGGCAAGCTCGCCGAGGGCGGCGGCCTCGACGCCACTGAGATCCAGGCCGCCGCCGAGGCCGGCGCCCGCGCCGCGCTCGAGAAGCTCGGCGAGCACCTCACCGACCAGTCCTGACCACCCACCCCCACAAGAAGAGAGACCGATCGTGAAGATCTTCGGCAGAGAGCCCGTGCTTCTGCTCGGCTTCGTCGCTGTCACGCTGAAGCTGGCGTCCGCCTACGGCCTGGACGTGTCCGCCGAGCAGCAGGCCGTCATCATGGCCGTCCTGTCCGCGCTCGTCGCCCTGGCGGAGGCGGTCGTCCTGCGCACCGGCGCCGCCGCGGCCGCCATCGTGAACCTCGCCCAGGCCGTCCTCGCTCTCTTTCTCGGCTTCGGCCTCAACCTGTCCGCCGAGCAGCAGGCACTGTGGATGCTCGTCGTGGAGGGCGCCGTCGCCCTGATGCTGCGCCGCGAGGTCACCGCCCCCGTCCCCGAGGTCGGCATCGAGCAGTCCAGCCCGCTCGCCAAGCGCGGCCCCACCGCCGTCTAGCCGCCGTGACCCCCAGGCACGCCCCCCACCGACTGGCAGCGGCCACGGCGTGCCCACAACCCCCCACACAGAAGGAGCGGTCCGGTGAGTGACCTGTCCGTCCTGCTTCCAGGCGGAGCCGGGGCCATCGTCACCCTCATCGTGCTGCTCATCCTCAAAGGGCATCTCGTCGCACGGTCCGTCCTCGATGACGTCCGCAAAGACCGAGACGACCGCATCGCGGAACTCGTCAAAGACCGCGACATGTGGCGAGCTGCGCACCGAGAGAGCGAAGCCGCACGCATCGAAGCGACCAACCAGGTCGGGGAACTGCTGGAGCTGGCACGGGTCGCCGACCACGTGCTACGCGCCATACGAAGGGAGGTGCCCGGGGATGCCATGGATTCGACGGTTGCTGCGCCGCCGTCCTGAGCCAACCCCGACGCACTCGGAGACCGCTGGGCACAAGGAGGCCAGGTCGGCTCTTTCTCGTGCCCAGCAGGCCCGCCGGGACGTTGAGGCGACCCGGCAGGCCGTCACCCACCTGGCTGCCCGCCTGGCCCGCGAGCGGCAGCAAAACCATTTCGCGGAAATGTTCCGCAACGCTTTGGAAGGAGGCCAGCGATGAACTGGGCGCAGATCAGCAACATCACAGCATCGGGCCTCGTCGCCGCTGCCAGTCTGGTGTTCGCGGTGGTCTACCACCTGAACGCCCCCTGGAGATCCACCCCCGTAGGCCGGCACCTGATGGCCTTCACCGCCGCTATCGGACTGCTCGGCCTGTACACCATCGCTATCACCATCTGGCCC
>NZ_BMUY01000064.1 GCF_014650435.1 Streptomyces tendae | reverse complement strand
CTGTCGCTTTCCGGGCCGTGGACCTATCTCGCGTTGTCGTCGCCCTCGACCCCGCCGGCGGCGGAACCGACAGCCACGACGAATCCGGCATTGTCGCCGCAGGCCGCTCCACCGACGACCACTTCTACGTCCTCGCCGACCGCTCCGCCCGCCTGTCCGCCGAAGCCCGCGGACGCGAGACGTGCCTGCTGGCCATAGAACTCCAAGCCGACGCTATCGCCGTCGAGATGAACTACGGCGGCGACTCGGTCAGCCAGGTCGTCATCCAGTCCTGGAGAGAGCTGGAACGAGAAGGCCGCACAAAGGGCATGACCATGCCGCGCATCGTCCCGGTGGACGCCAAGAAGGGGAAGCGGCTGCGCGCCGAGCCGATCGCCCAGCTCTATGAGCAGGGCAAGGTCCATCATCTGGCCGAGTTCGATGCGCTGGAGCGGCAGATGGTGACGTGGCTTCCTGGGATGAATAGCCCGGACCGGATGGACGCCGCGGTTCACGCCCTGACCGAGCTGGCAGATCCATCGCAGTCCGGTCTGGGGGTCGGTCAGTACACCGACCAGCGGCTGCGGGGCCGCCGATGAGACGGGGGAACGTCCGGCTGAGATCCGCGCACAATCGGACCGTGACCACACCTGACGCCCTCGACCTGCCGCTCACGCCCCCACCGGGCGGCAAGGTCCTGCACGAGTCCAGCCGGTGCACGATCGTGTGGGGCGACTGCGCCGACCTTGTCGGCAGTCTCCCCACCGTCGACCTGCTGGCCACCGACCCGCCTTACGGCGTCAAGTGGAACAGCGGCCGCAACAGCGGACGGTTCGGACCGCTTCTCGGTGACGACGGCACGCTCGACGTCCCCGGCCTCCTTGGCGCGATCACGCGGGCGCATGTGCGCAGGAAGCGTCACGTGTACGTGTTTGGCTACCGACCTGGACAGCTTTCAGAACCCATGCAGCTAGGGGGTATGGCGGAACTCGTCTGGGACAAGGGTGTCATCGGGCCCGGAAGTCTTGACTGTCCCTGGGGTCCGCAGCATGAGATTGTCGCATTCGGTGTACACAACCAGTCAGCTGCTAATCGGGCACGGGGCGATGGCAATCTCGCCGCGCGCCTGCGGTCCGGGAGCGTCCTGCGGTACCAGCGTCCTAACGCTGCACGAGTCACGAGGCACCCCACGGAAAAGCCGGTCCCGCTCATGCGGGAGCTGATCGAGTCGTCCAGCCGCCAAGGCGACATGGTCCTCGACCCCTTCGCCGGGTCCGGGTCCACCCTCGTGGCGGCCATCCTCGCGGGCCGCCGCGCCTACGGCATCGAGCTGGATCACCGGTATGCCGAGCTGGCCGTGGAGAGGGTGCGGGCGGCGGAGCGGATAGCCGACCAGATAGCCGCTGCCTGACTGGCGGGGGCAACCCTCCCAGGCCTTCGCCCGTACCCTGATCACTAGGCGCGGGGCCTGATGTGTGCGGAGGGTGGCATGGGCTTCGTGTCCGGCCTGAAGCGCGTCACCATCGACGCGTGGTCCTGGCTGAATTACAAGCCGATCTTCAGCGACCCCCGCGGCATGCCGCACCGCAGGGCGTTCCCCGAGGCCAAAGCCACCTGGGTACCCCCGGACGACGAACGCCGCCTCGCCGCGTACAAGCTCCTCCAGGCCTACGACAACAACCAGGCCGCCGAACTCTCCGAGATGGTCGACGGGCCGGAAGCGCGTGAGAAGCGCGAGTTCGGCGACCCCAGCATGTTCGTGGACGCGATCCTCGCGCACGTCCTCGGCCGGGAGCAGCACATCACCGTCCCCGGCGCCGACACGTCTCTGCCCAGCCGGCGGGCCGATACGGACACGCAGGCCGCCGAACGCGTCCAGACCCTCCTACGGGACTGGGCCGACAACGAACTCCTCCCCATGCGGGTGCAGCAGACCGAACGGAAGGCCGTCGCCCTCGGAGACGG
>NZ_BMUY01000063.1 GCF_014650435.1 Streptomyces tendae | reverse complement strand
CAGGCGGGTCAAGCGACTCACGGTCAGCCACGCCTTCCACTCCCCCCTGATGGACCCGATACTCAAGGACTTCCAGGCCGTCGTCGAAGGACTCTCCCTCCGCCAGCCGTCCCTGCCCTTCGTATCCACCGTCACCGGAACCGTGGCAGGAGCGGAGATCACCGAGCCTGCGTACTGGGTGCGGCAAGTGCGCCAAACCGTCCGCTTCACCGACGGACTGCGAACCCTGCACGGACTCGGCGTACGGAAGTTCATCGAGATCGGCCCCGACGCAATACTGACCGGACTCGTCGAACAAACCCTCGACACACAAGCCGTGCCCGCCCTGCGCCGCGACCGGACCGAAGTACGGGCCGCGGTCGAGGCGGTGGGCCGGCTGCACCTGGCCGGGATTCCCGTCGACTGGCCGACCGTACTGCCCGGCGCGCGACGAGTCGAACTGCCCACATACGCCTTCCAGCACGAACGGTACTGGCTGGAGGAAGCGGCCGGCGCCGGTGATGTCACCGCGGCGGGGCTGCAAGGGGCGGGGCATCCACTGCTCGGGGCCGCGGTGGAGTTGGCTGGGTCCGACCGGACGGTGTTCTCGGGCAGGCTGTCGGTCGCCTCGCACGGATGGCTGGCGGATCACACCGTGGGCGGTGTGGTGCTGGTGCCGGGCGCGGCACTGGTAGAGCTGGCGCTGCGCACCGGGGACGAGGTGGGCTGCGGCCGGCTGGAAGAGCTGACGGTCCAGGCGCCGCTGGTCCTGCCGGAGACCGGTGCCGTGCAGCTCCAGGTGTCCGTGGGGGAGGCGGACGCCGAGGGCCGCCGTACCGTCGAGATCCACTCACGCCCCCACGACCTGGCGGGTGCTGCGACCGCCGAGTGGACCGCGCACGCGGACGGCGTCCTGGCGGTGGCCGACGCCGCTCCCGACAAGCACGACACGCCCTGGCCGCCCGCCCGGGCCACGTCGGTCGACGTCTCCGACGTGTACGACACGCTCGCCGATAAGGGCCTGGTCTACGGCCCGGTGTTCCGCGGACTGCGGGCCGCGTGGCGGCGCGGCGACGAGGTGTTCGCCGAGGTGGCCCTGCCCGAGGAGGCCGCGAACACGGCCGACGCGTTTGGGCTGCACCCTGCGCTGCTCGATGCCGCCCTGCACGCGATCGGGCTGCTGCAACTCGCCGACAGCGAGGGAATGCGGCTGCCGTTCGCGTGGTCCGGGGTGTCCCTGCAGGTCGTTGGTGCGACAGCTCTGCGGGTGCGCATCGCGCCGGACGGACGCGGGGGCGCGACCGTGGACCTCTTCGACGAGGCCGGACTGCCGGTCGCCCGGGTCGAGTCGTTGAGCCTGCGGGAGGTGACGCGGGAACAGATCGCCGCGGCGGCTTCGGCAGCGGGGGATGAGTCGCTCTTCCAAGTGGAGTGGCTGCCGATGGTGGGCGGCTCGAGTGAGGCAGCCTCTTGGGCGGTGCTCGGGGACTCGCCTCTGGCCGAGGGCGGACTGGTGTTCGCGGATGTGGAGGCGTTGGTCGCGTCGTCGCAGGACCTTCCCGGCACGGTGGTGTTGGAGTGCCCGGCAGTGGAGGACGCCCCGGTGCCGGATGCCGTACGGGACCGGCTCACCGCTGTACTGAGTGTGCTGCAGCGGTGGATTGCTGACGAGCGGCTGGCGTCCACACGGCTGGTCGTGGTGACCCGGGGTGCCGTGGCCGCGTCCACGGATGAACCGGTGGACGTCCGCGTCGCCCCGGTATGGGGTCTGGTCCGCGCGGCACAGGCCGAACACCCCGGACGGTTCGTGCTGGCGGACATACCTGCGGATGCCGGTGCGCGGGAGCTGTCCGCCGGACTCGCCTGCGATGAACCGCAGTGGGCCGTACGGGACGGTGCCGTACACGTCCCACGACTGGTGCGGGCCCAGGACTCAACCGATGGGGCTTCGGGGTTCGGGGACGGTCCGGTGCTGGTCACTGGCGCGTCTGGTGCACTGGGTCGTGTCGTCGCCCGGCACTTGGTGTCGGTGCACGGGGTGCGCGAGCTGGTACTGCTCAGCCGACGCGGGCTCGCCGCCG
>NZ_BMUY01000062.1 GCF_014650435.1 Streptomyces tendae | reverse complement strand
ATGGCCTTGACGAGGACGCCGGTCTCGACGGCCGCGGTCTGGCCGTCCTTGGTGTCGGGGTTGATGCGGAGGGCCTGGCGGACGTTCCAGGAGCCTGCGGCGACGGCGCCGCCGATGGCGAGGGTGGACAGCAGGGTGGGGTCGAGGGGGTCGGTGACGGTGCCGATGACGAGGTAGGTGGTGCCGGCGGCGGTGGAGAGGGTGGCGTGGATACGGCGGGCTTTCTTGGTGCCTTCGCCGCCCCACCAGGTGGCGGCGGTGAGGACTCCGGCGGCGACGGTGAGGCCGGCCGCTGCGAGGGGGCTGTCGCCCCAGGCGTGGTGGGCGGCGAAGGTGGCGGGCAGTTCGGCGGCGACGGCCAGCCAGGGCCTCATTCGGGGGTGCTTGACGGCCTTGTAGAGGTCGCCCTTCGGGCTGTCGGCCACGGTGTCAGCTCCTTGTCTGTGTGGGTGTCAGCGGGGGGTGTCAGAGAGGTGTCAGTGCTGGTCGGGTGGGGTGTCAGCGCCAGGTGAAGCGGCTGTTGGCGGGGGGCGTGTTCCGCCCCTTGCCGATCTTGATGAGTTCGGCTTCGAACTCCCGCTCAAACGCCGAGTACAGGGCGGTGGACCACTTCGCGATGGCTTTCTCACCTGCGGCGATGAGCTTGAGGTAGCGGGTGACGCGGCGGGCTCGGGCGCGGGCGCCGTGCATGCGGCCTGCGGCGTCGGGGATGTTGCGGAGGCGTGCTTCGAGCTGCGCGGCGTCCATGGACCGCTCCACGGCCCGGTTGCGGGCTTCCTTGCGGAGGTGCTCGGAGAAGGCGCGGATGTCCTCGTTGGACATGAAGTCCGCGCCGGGCGTACCGGTCCCGCCCTGGCCGCCCTGACCTGCGGGTCCGTAGCCGGGGCCCGTGGGGACGCCCTTGTCGGTGACGTTGACGTTCAGGTTGAACCCGCCGCCGACCTTGGTCTTGTTGGTCTGTCGGCGGGTTGTCGCCGTGAACGGCTGGTCTGCCTGACGGCTTGCGAAGGCACGGACCTGGTCGGCGCTGCTGGGGCCCTGCTGGGGCCGGGGAGGAACTGTCATGGGATGGGTCTCCTTGATCTCGGTCTCAGGCGGTCTTCTCGGACTTCGGGTTCTGGGAGTCGGCGTACAGCCGCTGGGCGGTGACGAGCCGGTCGTAGGCGGTGGTCTGAGTGAGGCCGAAGTCGGCCATCACTTCGGCGAGCGGGTAGGCCTTCGGGTCGCCGGCTTCGACGAGGCGGGCGAGGACGGCTTCGACTTCGGCCTGCTTCTTCGCTCCGCGGCCGCCGAGGGTGGAGACCGAACCGGAAGCCGAACCCGAAGTGGTAGTGCGCTTCAGGGCGGGAGCCGAACCGGTTCCCGAAGCAGAAGCCGAAGCGGTGGACGCCTGGGCGGCGATCCGCTGGGCCCGCTCCCGGGCCTCCTGCTCACGGCGGGCCTGGGCCTGTGCGGCTTCCTTCTCCTGAGCCTGGCGTGCAGCTTCGGCGTCCAGGCGTGCCTGCTCGGCGGCGCGCCGCTTGCGGTTCAGGTCTGCTTCGGCTTCGGCTTCGCGCTGCTGACGGGCGATCTCGGCGAGCTTCGCTTCGGTTTCGGCTACCAGCAGTCGGGCTGCTTCGGCTTCGGCTCGGCGCTTCGCTTCGACTTCGAGTCGGGCTGCTTCGGCTGCCGCTTCGGCTTCGGCTCGGGCGCGCGCTTCGGCTGCTTCGGCTTCGGCGACTTCGGCTCGGCGCTTCGCTTCGGCTTCGGCCTTCCGGAGTTCGGCCTGGTGCTTCGCTTCGGCTTCGGCTTCGGCCTTCGCCCGTGCTTCGGCTTCGCGCTTCGCTTCGACTTCGGCCTGCTTCTTCGCTCCGCGGAGGGGCAGCTCGATGGCGTCCTGGACGCTCATGCCGTCGGCGGTGAGGAGGAGCACGAGGAGCTGGTCGGCGTTCGCCTTGCGGCGCCAGGCCCGCCCGTACTCCTTGCGGAGCTTGGCACGGTAGATGCGCCGCTCCCGCTCGAGGTCGACGACGGCGTCCCAGGCGCGGATGCCCCACATGCGCTGCCGTCGCCAGAGGATGAACGTGGCGGGCGGGTTGAGGAGCCAGCGGCTGATCGGGGGGCCCTCCATGTGCTTGTCGGCGGTGATGTCGGCGATCCGGCCGATCGCGTGTCGGGCGGCC
>NZ_BMUY01000061.1 GCF_014650435.1 Streptomyces tendae | reverse complement strand
CCTGGGCCCGGAGCTCCCGGACGCTGATCTCGTTCGTCTGCTCTGTCATTACACCAGGGTATCCAAGAGACTCCTCGTGTACACTAGTGACCACAAGGAGGGGGGGTCCATGCCGGACACCACCCACAACAGTGAGCTGCTCACGTACTACCGATCCCTGCCCCAACAGCAACGAGCAGAGATCGCCCGCGCAGCGTCAGACGACCTACGCAAGCAGCTCGCCCAAGTGGAACGTGAGATGGCAATGGACCGCTCACCAGGAGCCCTCGCCGCGGTGCTCACCGGAGGAAAGGAGATGCAGGCACCGCACCTCGACCTCGTCGACCGCGCCTTCCAGCGCATAGCCGCCGGAGAACGCGTCAAGGTCATGCTCACCATGCCCCCACGGCACGGAAAGAGCAGAAGGGCATCCCGGTGGGCTCCCGTCTGGTACCTGCGACGACACCCCGACCACCGCCTCATGCTCGCCTCCTACAGCTCCACCCTCGCCGACGACCACGGCCGATGGATCCGAGACACCATCACCGGCTACTCGGAATCCCTCGGTATCGCCCTCAACCAGGCATCTCGAGCGGCCAACCGCTTCGACATCGCCGGACACGAGGGCGGCATGGTCACCGCCGGCGTCGGCGGAGGCCTCACAGGCAAGGGAGCGAACTGCTTCCCCGACGAGACGGTAGTCACCACCGAAATCGGCCCCATGCGCATCGCCGACCTGGTCGCGAAGCAGCACAAGCCGCGGGTCCTCTCCTTCAACCACTCCAGTGGACGCACCGAATGGCGGCGCGTCGTGGCGACAAGGACGACCTACACCGATGGACTCTGCGAAGTCATCACCGCTGGTGGGCATCGAGTACGGGCTACCAGAGATCACCCCTTCTATGCCGATGGACCCGGTTACAAAGCGGCCTCTGCTCTACGCCCCGGAGACCGGCTTCTCGCACAAGCCCTCCCGCCTGAACAAGACGTGCATCCTGTGCGGGAAGCCCAAGAACAACCTGGGGCGAGGCCAAGCGCACCGAGAGTGCTACATGAAGGTCCGCTCGGTGAAGATCCTGCTCCGTTGCCTGTGGTGCAACGAGGAGTTCCTCAAGCCGCGCTACGAGTACAACAAGGCGCTGCGACGCGGACACTTCGCCTTCTACTGCTGCAAGGAACACTCGCAGGCACACCACGCCGTGAAGAACGCCCGACGGTGTCAGCATTGCGACGTTGCGATGCCCGGCAAGAGGAACAACAAGTTCTGCTCGATGCAGTGCCGGATCGACTCGCGGAACCATCCCGAGACGGCATGCACCGTGTGCGGGCTGATCTTCCGCAAGAAGACCAGCCGCACGGTGTACTGCTCACGACCCTGCGCGGACAAGGCGCACTCCATACGCATGCTCGGCTGGGGCAACTCCCACTACAAGGACGGAACCAGCTACAGCAAGTGGTTCAAGGAGACCCGCCCTCTGATCTTCGAGCGGGACAAGGACCGCTGCGTCGCATGCACCGCGACCTACAACCCGGTCACGTTCATGCGCAACGGCGCCCCCGCCCAGCGGTCGAACCTCATCGTGCATCACCTGGACGAGAACCCGGCGAACAACCGCGTCGAGAACCTCATCCTGATCTGCTACACCTGCCACGCCGTGCACCACAAGTCGGCCACGTCACCGTTTCCGTGGTTCGCCGAGTACACGCGCCAAGCGTCCGAGTCCATGACCTCCAAGTGGAAGGCAACAGCAACTTCTTTGCTGGAGGCCTACTCGTCCACAACTGCCTCATAGTCGACGACCCCTTCAAGGGATCCGAAGACGCCGAGTCCCAGACCCAGCGCGACCGGGTCTGGGACTGGTGGCAGTCCGTCGCCCTCACCCGGCTGGAGCCCAACGGCTCCCTGGTCGTCATCAACACCCGCTGGAACCCCGACGACCTCTCCGGCCGGCTGCTGGAGACAGAGGGCGATGAATGGACCGTCCTTGACCTCCCCGCTGTAGCGCTCTCCGAAGACGACCCCCTGGGCCGGAAGCCGGGTGAAGCGCTCTGGCCCAGCCGATACAACCTCACCGACCTGGACCGCATCCGTAAGGGCGTCGGCGAACGCGTGTGGTGGGCCCTCTACCAGCAGCAGCCACGACCTCTCGAGGGTGGCGTCTGGCAGTGGTCGTGGATCATCGATAACCGCGTCAGCC
>NZ_BMUY01000060.1 GCF_014650435.1 Streptomyces tendae | reverse complement strand
CGCTTGTCGCAGCCGGGGCAGGCGATACGGACACTCATCAGGCGGCCTTCCGGGTGTCGGGTCGGGTGCGGGCATGCGCACGACGGTGAGGCTTCGGCGTCCGGAACCGGTGCTGCGCCTCCGCCAGCGCGGACAGAACCAGCAGCGCCGTCGTCAGAGACACGACGAGCAGCACCCACTGCGGCCACCGGTACGGGGCGAGGGCCTACCACCAGATGAGAGCGCTGCCGACCCCGACGGTGCCGCCGGGGAGGGCGTAGAGGATGAGCCCGAGGTGCGGGCGTATGCGGTGCATGAGGAGCCCCTTCCGGGCGTTGACTACGGTGAGTAGGCGTCCGCCCGTGGGCGGAGGAGAACTTCGTTACGCTGCGTCGATCAGTCGTAGGACATGCCGACGTTGGTGAAGTCCCGGTAATTCGGGAACCGCTGGCGTAGCTCGGCGATGTGGTCGATCAGCTCGCGGGTGTACCGGAAGTACTCGCTGCCTGGGACGCGCAGATGATCGAACTGTCGGTGCCGTTCGCCCTCCTGCTGCGTGCCGCCCGGCTCGGCAACCAGGAGCCGCAGACGGTCTCCCGTCTGCGAACAGAGTGTCCTGAACCGCTGTCGCGCTTGTCGGGTAGTTCCGATCTTGACCCTGTCAGAGTTCCTGCGGAACACCACGTAGTAGACGCAGCCCGAGTCCTCTTCCGCGCCGGCTTGCTGGGCGGACAACGTGACGCGTTTGGTGATGCGAGGACGTGTGCGCTGCTCGGCTTGCAGCCTTTTCACGGCAGCAATGTCCAGCGGCTCCAGCTCGGGGTCGATCAGAGACTTAGGCGCATGGAACTCTCGCAGCTGGTCCTGATGGTCTGAGCAGACTGGGATGCCCACGATGAAGGCAACTGCCTGCGTGAAGCAGGACGTAGAGGCGCAGCGCGTGAAACCCAACAACTTCTCCTCCAATGTACTTCGATCAAGGACCGGTTACGCTGCGTTGATCTGCCCGGCCTTCCGGGCGGCGCGGCGCTCCCGCCGATACGCCCGCTCGCCCTCCCAGCACGCCTCGCACGGCTCCTCACCGCGGTACCGGTGCGCAGCGAACCCGGCGTGGTCGCCGTGACGCTGAGGCCGGCCGTCCAACACCCCGTACTGGCAGGCGAGCAGCACAGCGTGGGGGGCGTTCCGGGCGCCCAGCTTGGCGACAGCACGGTTGACGGTCGCGGTGACGCCCTTCGGGGTCATCACGAGGAGGGTGCCTATCTCGGCGTGCGTGAGTCCTTGGGAGACGAGGGTGAGCGTTTCGAGTTCTCTCGGTGCGAGGCGTGGCGCGGGCCCGCCAGTGGTCGACGGGCCTGCGATCTGAGGCGCCACAGTCACGCCGCACCACCGAGGAGCTGATGCGCCTCACCGTGCGGGCACGACCCCGTGTCGGACCCCCAGGAGTGCGTGACACACACGCGGCCCTCCCACCGGCACGGCTCCGGACTCGCCGCACGGGCCAGCACACGCTCCAGCTCGGCGACACGGTCCAGGAGGAACGGCACGTCCTCCCTCGCGCGGGCGATGAAGTCGGAGTCCTTGTACGGCTGGGCGTCCTCGTGGTCGCCGTGCAGCAGCGCCACGACGCCCTCACGAACGTTGCCGACGCCGGGGATCAGGCGGGGCTGGGATTCGATGGTGTAGGTGCCGTTGCCGTCGTAGTAGACGCCCCAGTGGCCGGGCGTGGCCGTGTTGGCGCGGTCGCGGATCTCCTTGATGCGGGAACGGACGTTGGTCATGGGGTCTCCTTGAGGGTGAGGGCTTCGAGGACGGCGTCTGCGGCCTCCGATTCGATGCAGTCGAGGGCCTCGCACACCTGCGCCCGGTCCGCGGTGGTCTCCGGGCGGGGCACATCAGTGAGGGTCGCGGCCATCTCCATGTCCGCGCGGGGGATCACGGGGCTGTTGGTGTGGCCCATGGAGGCGAGGGCCTTCGCCACCCGGTAGGCGTGCACTGTGTTCACTGGAGGGCTCCCTGCTCGCGGGCGGTCGTGAGGTGGTCGCTGATCGCGGTCATCGCGGTGTCGGTGTCGATACGCCCGGACGTCCACGACGCCCATACCGCGTTGATGTCGGCGAGGGCCTGCTGCGCGGCTTCGGCCGGGGCGGGCAGGTCGTCCTGCACGGTGGTCTGCTCGCGGGTCACTGGCCGGCCTCCCGCTTCCACTGCTGCCGCTCGGAGCGCTTCACACGCCGGCGGGCGGTCTTGCGGTCCCGGCCGGGGGCCTGGCCGCAGCAGGGGCAGTCGCGGCCTCCGGGGCCGTCGGGGGCGTGGCGTACGATCATGCGGGCCATAGCGGTTCTCCTTCGCTGGTGCGGGTCAGGCAGCGGTCTGTCGGTCTTCGCGGCGCCACCGGTAGACGGTCCGCGGGTCAACACCGAGAAGCTCCGCCACCTCGTCGACCGTCGTGTCGGGC
>NZ_BMUY01000059.1 GCF_014650435.1 Streptomyces tendae | reverse complement strand
GGTTTCTCCTGTCTCGGGTCGGTGGGTTGGGGTTATCGGCGGCGGGTGCGGGTGGTGCGCCAGCCGAAAGGGCCGGGTAGGTCGCACGAGGTGGTGGTGCGGCCGGTGCTGGAGTAGGTGCGCTTGGGTCCGTTCTTCGGGCCGAGGGTGATGGACCAGGAGCGGGCGTTGATGTTGATGCGGATGCCGGGCAGGATCCGGAAGCTCTTGCGGAAGGTGATGGCCACGGTGGTGTCCTTTCGGGGTCAGGCGATGCGGAAGAGGCCGGGCCGCCAGGTCTCTTCGATGAGGCCGGCGTCGGCGAGGTCGCCGAGGTGGGCGGCGATCCAGGAGGCGGGCCGTCCGATGCGGGGGGCGGCGTGGACGAGGTCGCGGACGTGGAGGGTGGTGTGGCCCTCGGTGCGGCGCTGGGTGATGAGGTCGTCGATGACGGCGGCGCCGCGTTCGTGGCTGGCGAGGTGGGGGGTGTTCGCGGCGAGGTCGTCGCGGAGGAGGTCGAGGAGTCGGTGGGTCTGCTGGTCGGTGATGTTGATGGTGGAGACGAAGCCCCACTCGGGGGGCTGGCGGATCTGGATGCGGGCGGCGACGGGGGTTTCGTCGGTGTCGATGGCGGCCCAGTTGCGGAGGGCGCCGGCGAGGACGCGGGCTTGTCGTCCGTCGGCGGTGGCGGCGTTCATGGGCTTCTCCTCTGACAGCGGATCTCGGCTTCTGGAGGGCTGACGGCGGGTGTCAGACCCGGGGCGGGGGGCGCGTTCATATAGGTGGGGCGGCGTGTCAGGGCGCTGACAGGGCCTCTGACACCCGGCTGACACCCCAGATGGTGTGTCAGCCGGTATCACTGCTGGTCAGAGGACTGTCAGACGGCTGCGGGTACGGGGTCGAGGAGCCGGTACACGCCGATGTCGTCGGTCTCCTTCAGGTGGATTCCGGCGTCGGCGAGGTCGTTGAGCTTGCCCGACACCCAGGCCCGTGACCTGGGGAGGCGGTTGCCTTCGCCCCAGAACGGCTGGAAGTGGCGGGGGCCGACGGTGTCCATGCCCTGCTGCCGGAACTCCTCGAGGATCGCCAGGAGCTCCGCTTCGGCTTCCTGCGGGGTCATCTCCCGTACCTCACCGGTCTGGGGCTGGGCGAAGGTCCACACCTGGGCGGCCGGGGGGATCTCCTTGTCTGGGTCGGCGTCGATGAGGCCGTCGGTGTCGATCCCGGCGACGTGGGCGGTGGCGAAGATGTCCCGTTCGACCTGCCGGTTGAGGAGCTGCTCGTCGTCCACCGTCTGCTCCTCGCTGCTCGTCACGATCTGCTGGGTGTGGCTGTCAGTGCTGGTCAGGGGGCTGTCAGGGGTGTAGTGGGTGCGGTTGGCGTAGGCGTCGCCGGCGGCGGCCGCGGTGACCGGGTCGGCGGTGGGTCGGGGGGCTATGGCGAGGGCGCCGCTGATCTGGTCGTCGTCGATGCGGTAGGTGCGCAGCGGGGTGGGGTAGCGCTCCTCGTCGACTCCGGGGGCGACGAGGTAGGCGTAGCCGGGGCGGCGGTTCTCCCATGCTTCGGGGCGGGCTCCGGCGTCGCGGACGTCGTCGGGGAGGGCCATGTCGGCGGTGGTGGAGCCCTTGACGCCGAAGCAGATGACGCCGCCGAGCTGTTCCCGCACGTCGGTGGGCATGGAGGTGGCGGAGGGCCGCTGGAGGCTGATGATGACGCTGATGCCGGCGGAGCGGGCCTCCATGACGAGGCCTTCCATTTCGGTGCCGTTGCGGAAGAACTTCGCGGCTTCCTCGATCCAGACGACCATGTAGGGCATGCCGAGTTCGGCGTACACCTCGGGGGTCCAGTTCTTGTAGCCGTGGCGGCCCATTTCGTTGGCGCGGGCGGTGATGACCTGCGACAACGCGTCGATCATTGCTTCGCCGCCGGCGGTGGTCATCTCCACCCAGTCCAGGTAGGGCAGGAACGGGGCGAAGGTCTGCATGCCCTTGGAGGGGTCGATGGCCCAGACGATGACGTCGCGTCGGGTGAGCGCTTCGGTGATGGCGACGCTCTGGCCTGCGCTTTTACCGGATCCGTTCATGCCGGCGGTGAGGAAGTGGGTGGCGTTGCGGCCGGGTCCGGCGGGGAACCACAGGACGGCTTCGGCGCCGTCTTCGTAGACGCCGATGACGATGGGGTCGGTGATGGAGCCGCCGAGGCGGGAGGGGCCGGGCCAGTCGCTGGGCTGCTTGAGCATGTCCTGCGGGACGATGATCAGGTCGGCTCGGTCGGCGCGGTCGGGGTCGGCCTGGATGCGGATGCTGTTGGGGGAAACGCCCAGCTCACCGGCGATGTGCTTGCTGCGGTTGGCGAGTTCGTCGGTGCTGATCTGACCGCCGGCGAGCTGGAGCGGGACGGTGACCTTGTTGGGTTCGACCTTCGGCTGCCCGCGGAGCTGCGCCTTGGCCTGGCCGATGGCCTTGACGAGGACAG
>NZ_BMUY01000058.1 GCF_014650435.1 Streptomyces tendae | reverse complement strand
CCCGTCCGTCAACGGTGTCGACGTCCTCGGCAAGCGGGCCGCGTCCGAGCTGAAACGCCGCCGCGTCCTCGGACAGGTCGAGTCGATCACTGTCCGGGACCATCCGAACGCGCCTCTCGGATCGTGGCAGATCGGCGACGACGTGCACGTCACCGTCGCCAACCAGTGGGTGGTCTGGTCGGGGTGGGCAAGGGTTATTGCCGACTCCTACCGGCCGTCCGAATCCCCCGACCAGGCCGTCCTCACGTTGAAGAGGGCGGATTCCTACCACTACGGAAGCCCGGAGGCAGCCTAACCATGGCCCGTGATTTCGCCAGCGAACTCGCCCGGCTCACCCAGGAAGTCAAGGAGATCAAGAAGGGGCAAAGGTACGCGCACGGCGGGAGCATCGAGAACGCCGCCCTCGAGGTGAAGGACGACGCGGGCACGGTGCGGGCGGTGATCGGGGTGCAGCCGGACGGCACCGTCGGCCTGGTAGCCCACGACGGGCCCCCGCCCGGTGTCCCGTCCGCTCCGGTGGTGACGCCGACGATTGGCGGGCTGCGCGTGGTGTGGGACGGCACCCTCGCCGACGGCACCATGCTCCCCGCCGACTTCGACCACATCGCCGTCCACGTCTCCACCACGTCCGGGTTCATCCCGTCTGCGGACACGTATGCGGGGACGATCACGAAGGCCGGGGACGGGGGTGTGCTGCCGGTGCTGCCGCTGCCGTATGAGGCGCACTACGTGCGGCTGACCGCCGTCAACACCTCCGGTATCGCGGGCGCCCCCTCGACGGAGACGGAAGCCACCCCCATTCGGGTGGATGGCCCGGATCTCGAGGCCGGTTCCGTCACGGCCGCGACGATCGAGGCCGGGGCGGTCACGGCGGAGAAGCTGGAGGCGGTCCTCCAACTGGTGACCAGGCTGGTGGCCGGTGACCCGGCGGGGGCGCGGGTGGAGTTGAACGAGGACGGTCTGCGCGTCTACAGCGCGGGCGGCGCGCAGACGATCGCCTTCAACGCTGCGGACGGGTCGGGGTCGTTCACGGGTGCGGTGACCGGTTCGACGGTGACGGGTGGTCTGATCCAGACGGCGACGTCGGGGCAGCGGATCACCTTGAACGAAGCCGGACAAAACAAGATCATCGTCTACAACTCGTCCGGCACCGCCATTGGTGAACTGTCCGCCCAGGGAGTCCTCGTCGCAGGCACCAACGGCGCGGTCCTCGCCCTCGACCCAAACAGCACCTTCCCGAGCCTGCGCCTGACGAACGCGTCCCGCACCAACGAGGCCGTCATCAACGTCAGCGGCGCTAACGCGGTCCTCGGCCTCAACTCCGGAACTTTCCCGGCGGGCGGACAGACGTGGAAGTGGCGCACCCTGTACGGGCTGGAGGGCAGCCTTGATTTCTGGGCCGCTGAGCGGGTCCGCAACGACAACAACACCCTCTTCGAGGGCGGCCGAATCTACCTGGACAACACCGGCGCCATTTTCGGGTACCGGAACAGCGCTGACTCCACCCAAGACGCCACGGTGCGCTTCTCGCCGGGTCTGGCCCGGTTCTCTCAGGCGCGCACCGAGATGCACCCTGCCGCAAGCAACCTGTCCGCCTTGTATGTCAACGCCGCAGACGGACACACCGGGAACCTGCTGCGGTTGATGCTCAACGCCGTCGAGAAGTTCCGCGTCGACAAGGACGGCAACGCCTTCTCCAACAACCGCCCGGTGCCCGTGCCCGGCGCGTGGGCCAGCCTCACCGAAGGCGCCTGGTCCACCACCCCCGCCAGCACCACCTACCAGTCCATACGCATCCAGTCCGACGGCACCCGCGCCTACCTCGACGGCGCCGCCTCCACCAAAACCGGATTCACCGGCAACCAGAACGCGTTCACCATCCCCGCCGGGATGCGCCCCTTGAAGAACCACTTCTACGGGCTCGTCCGCGCCACCAGCGGTGACCCCCGCTTCCTCGGCTGCCTCGTCCAGTCCACCGGCACGATCACCGTGTACGCGTCCACCGCCGTCGCCACCACCGACACCTTCGATTTCTCCGACATTTCCTGGCCGCTCGACTAGCCAGCACCGGGGGCGGGCCCGGGGGGCAACACCCGGCCTGCCCCGCCCCTACTCTGATCACAACGGGTGACCCTCCACCCAAGCCCCACCCCAGAGGGACGGCCCCACCAGGGCCCGCCACCAAGCAGACCTGGGCGCGGGGAGATCCAGGAGTACGGGCCATGCCCGAACCCACCGAACAGCAGGACGAGCAGGCGCCTGCCCGCAAGAAGACCACGGCGGCGGTGCCCGAGCCCGTACCCGACACCACCACGGCCAGCGCCAGCGCCTACGAGCCCTACCCCGGCGCCGACTTCTTCCACGGCGGCCGACACAGCCTCGTCTTCACCGCCATGGCCGCCCGCCTCGCGCAGGAGGGCTGCACCGACAGCCGGCCCCTCGGCCCGGACTGGACGAACGCCCACCGCGACGCCTTCGCCCGCTGGCAGAAGCAGCTCCGCCCCAAGGAGGGCGGCGACGTGTCCGGCACTCCAGACGAGGTCGCCTGGGACAAGCTTCAGATCCCCCGCGTCACGCCGCTTCCCCGCCAGGAGGCGTGATGGCCACCCCCCTCGCCGCGTCCACGCTCGTCGCCGCCCTCAGAGCCGAGGGCTGCACCGTCGTGGAGTACAAGTCGTGGCGCACCCACAACCGCAACCACAAGGGC
>NZ_BMUY01000057.1 GCF_014650435.1 Streptomyces tendae | reverse complement strand
GCCTGACGGCACCCAACGGCCCCGCTCAGCAGCGGGTGATCCGGCAGGCGCTCGCCACCGCGGGACTGGAGGCCGGGCAGGTCGACGCGGTGGAGGCCCATGGCACGGGCACGTCGCTGGGCGACCCCATCGAGGCACAGGCCCTGATGGAGACCTACGGGCAGGAGCATCCTGCAGAACGGCCGCTGTGGTTGGGGTCATTGAAGTCCAACATCGGGCACGCCCAGGCGGCAGCCGGTGTCGGCGGTGTGATCAAAATGGTCATGGCGCTACGCAAAGGCGTCCTGCCACGCACCCTCCACGCGGACGAACCCTCCCCGCACATCGACTGGACGGCGGGAAACGTACGACTGCTCACCGAACAGTCCGCCTGGCCGGACACGGATCGGCCGCGGCGGGCAGCGGTGTCGTCATTCGGGTTCAGCGGCACCAACGCCCACGTGATCATCGAGCAGGCCCCCGATCCGGCCGACACCGCCGACACCGACCCCCGGGACCGGAGTGTCGTCCCGTGGGTGATCTCGGGTACATCCCCGCAAGCCCTGCAGGCGCAGGCGGAGCAGCTACGGTCGTACGTCGCCGAACGCCCCGGACTTCGCCCGGTCGACGTCGCGTTCTCCCTCGCCACCACTCGGAGCGTTCTGGAACACCGGGCCGTCGTCGTCGGCGCCGACCACGCCGACCTCCTGGACGGCTTGGGTGAGTTGTCCCTCACCGGGCCCGTGGTAGAGGGCATGTCCGCCTTCCTGTTCACGGGGCAGGGGGCTCAGCGGGTCGGGATGGGACGGGAGTTGTATGACACCTTCCCCGCGTTCCGGAACGCGCTGGACGAGGTGTGCGCGGTACTGGATCCGCTGCTGCCACGCCCCTCACGTGAGGTGATGTGGGGCGAAGACGCACAGGCCCTGTCCCGGACCGAATTCACCCAGCCCACGCTGTTCGCCATCGAGGTGGCACTGTTCCGGCTGCTCGAGTCATGGGGCATCCGCCCGGACGCAGTGGCCGGACACTCCATCGGAGAAATCGCCGCCGCGCATGTAACCGGCGTGCTGTCCCTGACCGACGCGTGCGTGCTGGTCGCCGCCCGCGGCCGACTGATGCAAACACTGCCCGACGACGGCGTGATGATCGCCGTGCAGGCAACCGAGGACGAAGTCCTGCCCCTGCTGGAAGGAATCACCGACCGGGCGGACATCGCCGCGGTCAACGCACCCGAAGCCGTCGTCGTCTCCGGCGCCGAAACCGAGATCGAACACGTCGCTGCCGCCCTCGGCGCCCAGGGCAGGCGGGTCAAGCGGCTGACAGTGAGCCACGCCTTCCACTCCCCCCTGATGGACCCGATACTCAAGGACTTCCAGGCCGTCGTCGAAGGGCTTTCCTTCCGCCAGCCGTCCCTGCCCTTCGTGTCCACCGTCACCGGAACCGTGGCAGGAGCGGAGATCACCGAGCCTGCGTACTGGGTGCGGCACGTGCGCCAGACCGTCCGCTTCACCGACGGACTGCGAGCCCTGCACGAGCTCGGCGTGCGGAAGTTCATCGAGATCGGCCCCGACGCGATACTGACCGGACTCGTCGAGCAGACCCTCGACACACAAGCCGTGCCCGTCCTACGCCGGGACCGGACCGAGGTACGAGCGGCAGTCGAAGCGGCCGGCGGCTTCTTCACGCGCGGTGGTTCGGTCGACTGGCCGGCAGTGCTGGCCGGTGGACGGCGAGTGGATCTGCCGACGTACGCCTTCCAGCACGAACGGTACTGGCTGGACGCCCCCGTCAGCGTCGGTGATGTCACGGCCGTCGGTCTGAGCGCGGCGCGCCATCCGCTGCTGGGCGGTGCCATCACGCTTGCCGACCGCTCGGGCGTGCTGCTCACCGGGCGGCTCTCGCTGGCGACCCATGCTTGGCTGGCGGACCACGCGGTCCACGGCACCCTCCTCATCCCCGGCACTGCCCTGGTCGAGCTGGCGCTGAGGGCTGGTGAGGAGGTCGGCTGCGACACCGTCGAGGAGCTGACGCTCCAGGCGCCGCTGGTGCTCCCGGCGACCGGGGCCCGCGCCGTCCAGGTGCAGATCGTCGTCGGTGAACCGGACGCCCGGAACCTGCGCCCGGTCGACGTGTACGCCCGCGTCGAGGAGGACACGGTCGACGCCCCGTGGACCTGTCAGGCCACCGGCCTCCTCGCCCCCGGCACCGGGACGCCGGAGGAGGCCGCCGACTTCGCCGTCTGGCCGCCGCGCGACGCGGAACCGGTCGACATCGGCGGCTTCTACGACGTGATGGCCGACCGCGGCTACGACTACGGGCCTGTCTTCCGGGGCCTGCGCAGCGCCTGGCGCCGCGGCGACGAGGTGTTCGCCGAGATCGCGCTGCCGGAAGAACCAACCAGCACGGCCCGGGAGTTCGGGGTACATCCCGCTTTGCTGGACTCCGCCCTGCACGCCGCCGCGGCGGCGGCCGACGAGCAGGGTGACGGTGCCCGTGTCCCCTTCTCGTGGCGCCGCGTCGCGCTGTACGCAGCGGGCGCCACGGCCCTTCGGGTCCACCTCACCACAGCCGGGGAGACCCTCACCCTCCGAGCGGCGGACACAGAGGGCCAGTTGGTGGCCTCCGTGGAGTCGCTGGCGCTGCGCGAGGTGAGCCCGGAGCAGTTGGCGGTCGCGGACGGTCCCGACTCGTTGTTCGAGATCGAGTGGGTTCCCGCCGCCGACGGTGGCTCGGCCGAGGCCGGAACCGCCTCTTGGGCGGTGCTCGGGGACTCGCCTCTGGCCGAGGGCGGACAGGTGTTCGCGGACGTGGAGGCGTTGCTCGCGTCGTCGCAGGACCTTCCCGGCACGGTGGTGTTGGAGTGCCCGACGGTCGAGGACGCCCCGGTGCCGGATGCCGTACGGGACCGGCTCACCGCTGTACTGGATGTGCT
>NZ_BMUY01000056.1 GCF_014650435.1 Streptomyces tendae | reverse complement strand
CACCCGCCCCTGACGCTCGGGGGAGAGGGACGAAGCATCGATCGTGTGAGCGACGTCGATCGCCTCGCCGGCGTCGCCCAGCTCCACCGCGGTCGACACCGCCTGGATGGCCACGTTGGTCGGGCCGAACTCGAGGTGGTAGTCGTTGCGGTCCTCGCCGAGCTGCTCCGCCACATGCCGGGCCTTGGCGATCTCCTCGCGGGCCTCGGTGCGCTGCGAGCAGCGGGCGTGCACGAGCGCAGCGGCCAGGTGCAGGGACCCGAGAACCGACAGGCCCTCCGGCGTGAGGTCGCCCCGCTGCTCGAGCGCCTGGATCGCGGTGTGCACGGCGTGCTCGGCTTCCTGCTTGTCGCCGAGCCGGACGAACGCGTGGACCATGCGGAACACCCCGGCGCACACCAACAGCACGTCGCCGGACCGCTCCGCCGTCGTGATGGCACGGTCCGAAGCGACCCACGCCGCGCGGGCGTCTCCCTGCCGGGCGAACGCCGCAGCCAGCGCCTGGTACGCGTTCGACAGGAGGCTGTAGGCGAGGGGCCGCTGCTCCTCGGAGACCGTTCGGACGGCCTGCTCGAGCTGCGGGATCAGCTCCGTCACCATTTCGCTGACCACGGGGTGGTTCGCCTGGTGCGTCTGCTCCCACATCTCGTCAACCTGCACCGACAGGGCGTCCAGGTCGGCGGGGGCGGCCGGCTCGGTACCGAGCAGCGCGCTCAGCGCCGGGTGTCCGGCGATCACCTCACGGGCGCCGTCCAGGTCGTTCGAAAGCTCCGGGACCGGCTCCGTCGTCGGCGACGGGATCGGCGCGTCCGGGTTCAGCGTCTGCGTCGACACGCCCAGAGCGGTCGCGATCTCCTGGAGCACGTCCATCCGGCGCACCGGCTGGATACCGCGCTCGACCTGCGACATCCATCCAGACGTCCGGTTGCTGAGGAGCGCCGCCAACTGCTGCTGCGTCAGCCCTCGAGCCTTCCGCAGGTCCGCGACCCGGCGCCCGAACGCGCGGTCGCGGGGGTCTACCTCCCTTCCACGGGGCTTGCTCATGTCGCCTCCCTCGCCGGCCGCTTGCCGGTCATCTCGTGGAGGAACTCCACCTCGGTGTTGGCGAGGTACTGCTCGCGCTCGGCCAGCATCCGCTTGGTGTGCTCCTGCTCCTCGTGTGCTTCGAACGCTGCACGGTCTGCGTACAGCTCGTAGAAGACGCGCACGAGGGGTTCGTCTTCGGGCTTGTGCACGACGTAGACGAGCGTGCCGGGTTCGTTGCGGATGCCCTCGAGAGTGCGTTCCACGAGGGCGTCGAACCGCTGTGCTGCGTCGGCGTCGCGGGTGGTGAACCGCACGGTGAGTGCGTATCCGCTCGGCAATGGTCCTCCTGGGTTCGTCATGCTGACAGTCTCACACTACTAGAAAATGTTTTCGAGGGTGACACTAGTGCATTGACCCGAACTAACACTTCTAGTACGGTCTTCAGTGTCGCCCCAACCGGGGCAGCAGAAAGGGCCCCGTGCGTCACCACGGAGCCCTAGATGCAGACCCAAGCCCTACCTGCCACAACAGGAGGCGGATCCACATGAAGAAGGATCCCACACGAACCGCCAGTACCACCCCCACGGCCGACGGCACGGACGCCGTCCGTGACGTCTACGAGCAGCTCGCCGGCCGTGCCGGCCGTAAGCTCCTCACCGCCCTCCAGGCGCTGCCCGTCTTCAAGCCCGCCCCCGGCCGCACCATCGGCGCCCTGCGCATCACCGTCGAGATTGTGGACGGGCCCGAGCTGGGCGTCGTCGACCTGGACTCGGTGAACGTGCACGACCTGGCGGAGCTCACCGCCCGCCGCGCTGAGGGCCTCCACGCCAAGCACGCCGCCCCCGCCGCCCCGTCGGCCCGGCCGGCGCTGCGCCTCCTGGGGGGTGCCCGGTGATGGAGCGTCACGAGCACACCCCCGAAGAGCTCGCCGCGCTCGAGCTGTACCACCAGCTGATCAACATCTCCCCGGACGACGGAGACCGCGCCCTCATGGTCACCCTGCGGCTCCCCAACGGCCGGTACGTCGGCGACGTGTGGCTGTCCAAGCAGGACGTCACCGCCCTCGCCGACGGCGCCGCCCACCTCGCCGCGGTGCGGGACTACGAGCAGGCCAACCCGCTCCCCAACCCCGACAGCGACGACGTGCTGGCGCAGGCCCTGACGCAGCTGGAGAACCTCGCGAACGGGGACCTGTGATGAGCGACCTCGACAACGCCCTCGACCGGCTCGACGGCTACGAGTGGATCGAAGGCATCGACCAGATCGCCAACGGTGCCCGCGCCCTCGCCGCCGCCTCCCGTGCAGGCCGGCTCAACTTCGACGCCACCCAGACCAGCCTGAACCTCCTCGGCGACCCCAACGAGCCCGACGTCGACCTGCCCGGCATCTTCGCGCTGCTGGTGCAGGAGCTGACCAACCCCAAGACCAACCCCACCCTCGCTGTCCTGCCGGACGAGCCCCGCAAGACCGTGCAGCAGCTCGGCGAATCCCACGTCCTTGAGACCGCCTACGCCCCCCGCGACTGCCCGAACGAGGCCGCCGGCCTCATCTCCGAGCACACCCCCACGAACGGTGAGGGGAGGTGCCAGGCCGTGACCGACGCCGAACGAGAGGAGCTGCGCAGGAAGGTCCCCGAAGCGAACAAGCGCTCCGAGAACCGCCCCCGCTAACCACCCGACCGGGGCCCGGACCGAAGCCGACACGGCCGGGCCCCACCCCTCCAGCCCCTAAGCCACCTCACACGAAGGGAACACCACCCATGAGCATCACGATCACCAACACGTACGGCACCGCACACCACGTCAGCGACACCAACCCGACCCGCGTCACGAGCTGCGACCGGTACCGGATCTGCCTCGTCGGCACCCTCACCCCCGACAACCCCAACTACGAGGACATGGTCGGGATGCTGCGGGACAACGGCCACGACACCCGCCCCGAGGGCTACGGACTGATCTTCCTGGAGTCCGAGGAGTTCTCCGCCACCTACTTCGGGTCGATCGCACAGATCGAGCAGTACAAGCGCGACAACACCGACGGCAAGACCTTCGACGCCTCGCAGGGCGTCCTGTACGCCCAGTGGCCCCACGGCAAGGGCTGGGACGGCTTCCTCC
>NZ_BMUY01000055.1 GCF_014650435.1 Streptomyces tendae | reverse complement strand
GACCTCGCGGGCGACACCTGCGGCGAGCATCTGCTCGTAAGCCGAGTACGCCTCCCGGTAGGCGATCTCCATCTGCACGCACGTGAAGTCGTGCATCCCGGGCGGGCCGTCCACGAACGTGTAGTGACCGGGCTTGCCCTGCTGCACGAGCTTGCGGTCCGCGGAGGGCCAGTAGAAGACCGGCTCGAGCTCCCGGTAACGCCCGGAAGATTCGTTGTAGCTCCAGCCGGCCCGGTGGCGGTGGAACTCGCGGAACACGAAGATCGGTGCGCTGATCAGGAACGTCATCGACGTGTGCTCCCAAGGTGACCCGTGCCTTTCCCGCATCAGGTAGTTGATCAGGCCCTTTGACCGCTCCGGGTCCTTCCCGATCTCGTTGAGGGACTGCTCCCCGGCGGTGGAGACGCGGGCGGCGAACAGCACGTCGGCGTCGGACGCGGTGTGCTTCACCAGCTCGACGGTCATGCTGCTGCGGAAGGTCGGCTCCAGGGGCTCGGGCATGGGAAGGCTCCGATCAGGCGGGGAGGGGATGCCGTCTCCCAGTGTTCCGGGATTGCGGCGAATCGTTCCCCCCACCCTGTCCGTAGGATGACCGCATGAGCACCCCTGCCCCAGCCCCTGTCGCCCGGCCGAAGCCGCCTTTGCCTGAGTGCGCGCCGTCGCAGGTCGGGCCGTGCTCGAAGTGCCAGCAGCCCTGCCACCGCTACGGGTCCGGCGGAAACCCGCTGTGCGTCCTGTGCAGGCGGGAGCTGGAGGAGTGGCAGGCCGGCAAGTAGGCACCCCGTGCGGTACACGGGGTGCCCTTCACTGGTCGGCGGTGCGGTCGGTCGGTTCGATTCCCCGCTCACGGAGAGCGGCGTACAGGGTGGTGCGGGACAGCCCAGTAAGCCGCCCAATCTCGCGGACGTTCTCCAGGCCGTCCCGCCACAGTTCGGCAGCCACGTCCTTCAGCTGCACCGCGACGGAGGCGCGTAGGTCGCGCAGCTCCTCCGCACGGTGGGTCAGCTTGTCGCGCGTCTCGCTCACCGCTGTACCGCCACGTTGGCCGCGTTGCGCATGTCGGCGTCGGTCTGCGGGGTGCCGCCCCCGTTGACCAGCAGGTAGATCGCGGCCTCTTCCTGGACCGTGGCCACTCGGGCGGTCGCGACCGTCAGGTGGGCACGGTTAGCGAAGTGCCGTTGCCGGGACAGGGTCAGGCCGTTCCAGCGAACGTAGGGACCGTCGTCGGTGTCTTCTGTGGTCTCAACGTCGGCCGGGTCGAACCAGGACGCGGGCACGGCCAATTCGCTGGAGAACCAGGCCTGGGCGGTGCTGATGCGCTGCTGACCGTCGATGCATGCGTACATGGCCTCATCGCGTTCGATGGGGTCGTAGCCGTTGGCGGCCTTCCACTCGGGCGTCGACCGATCGTTGAAGATGACGACGCCGGTGGGGGTACCGGTGAGCCACGACCGGATGAGGGCGATCTTCTGATCTTCGTTCCAGACTCGGCCGCGCTGGTAGGGCGGGTTGAGGTCGAGGCCGAACGACTCGCTGAAGGAGCGTGCAATCTCACGTGCCTGGCGGTCGGCGGCGTTCAGGCTGAGGTGCTCCAGCGGCTGTGCGGTCTGTCGGGTCATGACGACTCCTTTCTATGTCCATCACAATACATGTCCAGTGCTGGACGCACAAGGGGTGTGGTGCGAGAGAGGGGGGAACGCTGCCCGCGGGTGGGCCGTAGCTTGGCCGGGTGCTGCTCTCCGACCGCGACATTCACCAGGCGATAGCCAACGGCCGGCTCGGCGTGTCCCCGTATGACCCGGACATGCTTCAGCCCGCGTCGATCGACGTCCGCCTCGACGACCGCTTCCTCGTGTTCGACTCGCACGCCGTGCCGTTCATCGATCCTGCGCAGGAGCAAGCCGACCTGACGCGTGAGGTGCGGGTGACGAGGGGCGGGGAGCCGTTCGTGCTGCACCCGGGCGAGTTCGTCCTTGCCTCCACCTACGAGGAAGTCCGCCTCGGTGACGACCTCGCTGGCCGCCTGGAGGGAAAGTCGTCCTTGGGTCGGCTCGGGCTGATCACGCACTCCACGGCCGGGTTCATCGACCCCGGCTTCCACGGCCACATCACCCTCGAGCTGTCCAACCTCACCCGCGCTCCGTTGCTGCTGTGGCCGGGCATGAAGATCGGCCAGCTGTGCGTCTTCCAGATGACCGGCCCCGCTGAGCACCCCTACGGCAGCACGGTCCGCGGGTCCCGGTATCAGGGGCAGCGTGGCCCGACCGCTTCCCGCTCCTGGAAGAACTTCCACCGCACCGTCCTGCCCCGCGGCTAGGCTGCGGCCATGTCAAACGAGTGGGAGGCGGGGGCCACGCCGTGGCTGCGCCGCCATCAGCCCAAGACCACGTGGGCCAACGAGCCCAACCCGGTGCAGTGCATGTTCTGCGGCGGGCAGACCATCAAACGATCCGAGTCCGACCGTGACGACGACCCCGGCCGCATCGAGCTGTACTGCGACAACGGGTCATGCGATGCGAGGGAGATCGTCCTCCTGGTGAAACGGGACGGCGCTAACGCCTTCTCCCGTGCCGACGTGCGCGCCCTGAACATGATCGATAACGGGACGCTGGACGTCCACACTGCGTTCCCGCCGCAGTTCAAGTCCAGCACGCTGTCGGAGCTGATGGCGGACTACGGGAAGGACACGGAGCGCAGGACGCGTCAGCCTGCGCCGTATGAGGAGTGATCCCGGCTGTCAGTGGCCACGGGTAGCGTTGGGGGAGTTGGACTGCCGTGAGCCGCATGGGGCGGCTTACCCGCGCCCGGTGGTCCCTGCGGGGAGGAGACCCCTGTGGCGAAGTCCCGAGTAAAGGTCACGTTCAACGAGGCAGCGCTGAAGAAGGCGGCTGCCAAGCTGGTGGACGACTGGGCCGCGAAGATGACCCGGAAGATTAACGCCCTGTCGCCGGAGTACACCGGGCGTCCGGTGCCGGAGGTGAAGGAGGCGGTCTCGCGGGTGTGGGCTCGTGAGGCGGCCGGGCATCAGCTTCCGGAGTCGCATCTGACGGCGTACGCGGAGCAGATCGCGGCGGGTGGACGGGTGACGATCACTACGAAGTAGGGTGCGAACGACGGTGCCCCGCCTGCTTGCCTCAGGCGGGGCACCGTCACTTTCAGGCCCTCACTTCTCGGTGGCGCGGTCAAAGGTACGTGT
>NZ_BMUY01000054.1 GCF_014650435.1 Streptomyces tendae | reverse complement strand
ACACCAGCCGGACATACCGTGCAACTACCCACCTACGCATTCCAGCACCAGCGCTACTGGCTCGACAGCACCACCGGCAGCAGTGTCGACGTCGGGGACCGGGACACGGCTTTCTGGGAGGCGGTCCAGCACACCGACCTGGACGGTTTCGCCGCCGAACTGGACATCGCGCCCGACGCCCCGCTCGGCACCGTTCTGCCCGCGCTCGCCGACTGGCGGCAGCGCCTGCGGACCACGGCGGCCGTGGACGCATGGCGCTACCGGACCGCCTTCAAGCGCCTGCCCGACGCGCCCGGTGCCCCGGTCCTCACCGGATCCTGGCTGGCCCTCGTACCGGTACGGCACCTGGACGACCCGTCCGTCACCACGTCCCTGGACGCCGTGGCGAAGGCCGGCGCCGAGGTGGTCCACTTGGCGATCGAGGACGCCGATGCCGACGTGGACCGGCTCACCGAGCGGCTGCGCGGCCTCGTCGCCGGCCTCGGCGCGGCACCGGCCGGGATCATGTCGTTCCTCGGTCTGGACGAGGAGCGCCACCGCGACCACCCGGCCATGCCGAGCGGGCTGGCGACCAGCCTCGCCCTGGTGCGCGCCCTCGGCCGGGCCGGGATCGGCGCCCCGCTGTGGATGGTGACCCGGGAGGCCGTCGCGGCCGGCCAGGACACCCACCCGCACGCCCCGCTGGGCTCGCTGATCTGGGGCCTCGGCCAGGTCACGGCCCTTGAACACGCCGACCGGTGGGGCGGGTTGATCGACTTGCCCGGCGTCTGCGACGCCCGCGTCGCGCGCATGCTGTGCGCCGGACTGTCCGGTCGCGGTGCCGAGGACCAGCTGGCCCTGCGTCCCTCGGGCACGTTCGTCCGCCGGCTCGCCCACATCCCCGGCGAGCAGCGGGCCGCCCGGCGCAGCTGGCAGCCGCGGGGCACGGTGATCGTCACCGGCGGCACCGGCGCCCTCGGCGCCGTCCTCGCCCAGTGGCTGGCCACCGAGGGGGCCGAGCACCTGGTGCTCACCGGGCGCCGCGGGGCCGACGCTCCCGGTGCCGAGCGGCTGCGCGACGAACTCGTCGCGACCGGCGCCCGTGTCACCCTCGCCGCCTGCGACGTCGCGGACCGCAAGGCCGTGGCGGCGCTCCTCGACGAGCTCGCCGCCGACGGGGAGACCGTACGCGCGGTGCTGCACGCCGCGGGCGTCGCGGACCTGACCTCTCTGGAGAACACCGGCCCGGAGGCGTTCGCCGCCGGAGTCGCCGCCAAGGTCGACGGCGCCCTGCACCTCACCGAACTCCTCGACCACGGCGATCTGGACGCGTTCGTCCTGTTCTCCTCCATCGCCGGTGTGTGGGGCAGCGGCGACCACGGCGCCTACGCCGCCGCCAACGCGTTCCTCAACGCGCTCGCCGAGTACAACCGCGCGCGCGGCATTCCGACCACCTCCATCGCCTGGGGCGTGTGGAACGCGTTCGGCGTCGAGGGCGCCGGCGGCATCTCCGAGGCCGTCGACCTCGACCAACTGCACCGGCGGGGCCTGCCCCTCATCGAACCCGAGTTGGGCCTCACCGCGCTGCGGCGGGCCCTGGACCGCGACGAGACCGTGCTCACCGTGGCACCCGTCGCCTGGGAGCGGTTCTTCCCCCTGTTCAGCGCGGCCCGCCCGCGACCGCTGTTCGAAGACCTGCCGCAGGTCAGGGCGCTGTCCGCGCCGGTACCCGCGACCGCGGGCCCGGCCTTTGAGCCCGGGCAGCGCGGCTCCGGGCTCGGAGACCTGCCGCTCACCGACCGGGACAGCGCCCTGCTCGCCCTGGTCCGCGGCGAGTCCGCCGCCGTGCTGGGCTACGAGCGGCCCGACCGGCTCGACCCCGACCGAGCCCTGCGCGACGTCGGCTTCGACTCCCTCACCGCGATGGAGCTGCGCAACCGGCTGGCCACGGCCACCGGCCTCACCCTGCCGGCCGCGCTGGTCTTCGACCACCCGACCCCGCTCGCCATCGCCGCGTACCTCAAGGCCGAGCTGTACGGGCCCGACCCGGGCGACGACAGCTCCGTCCTCACCGAACTGGACGTGCTGTCCCAGCGCCTGGCGGCCATCGACCCGGACACCAACACCCGGCTCGAGATCACCCTGCGGCTGCGCTCGCTGCTCACGCGGTGGAGCGAGCCGGACGGCGGCCGTACGACGGCCGCGGCCACCTCCGCCACGGTCACCTCCGCCGCGGCACTCGAGTCGGCCAGTGCCGACGAGGTGCTGGCCTTCATCGACACCGAACTCGGCATTTGAGCAGCTCCACTCCGCCTCGTGCGGCTCGTCCTCGCGGGCGAGCCGCGTGGGGCCCGCACCCACCGTGCACCACCGCACCACGTACTCGCCAAGACTCACAGGGGTAGGAACTGATGGCGGATCATGACAAGCTGGTCGACTACCTGAAGCGCGTCACGGCTGATCTGCAACAGACCAGGCAGCGGCTGCGCGAGTACGAGACGCAGAGCCACGAGCCCATCGCCATCGTGGGCATGGGCTGTCGCTACCCCGGCTCCGTCGCCTCACCGGAGGAGCTGTGGCGGCTGGTGCACGGCGGCGTTGACGCCGTCGGCGGCCTGCCCACCGACCGCGGCTGGGACGTGGAGGCCCTGTACGACCCGGAGGCGCAGAACCCCGGCACGACCTATGCTCGCGAGGGCGGCTACCTGACCGGCGCCACCGAGTTCGACCCGGAGTTCTTCGGGATCTCGCCGCGCGAGGCGCTCGCCATGGATCCGCAGCAGCGCCTCGTCCTGGAGGTCGCCTGGGAGACCCTGGAGCACGCCGGCATCGACTCCGCCACCCTGCGCGGCTCCAGCACCGGGGTGTTCGTCGGCTGCAACTACCAGGAGTACCGGGCCCGGCTGTCGGAGGTGCAGGAGGGCCTGGAGGGCCACCTCGTCACCGGCAGCGTCTCCAGCGTGGTCTCCGGCCGGGTCTCCTACGTCCTCGGTCTCGAAGGTCCGGCGCTCACCGTGGACACCGCCTGCTCCTCCTCCCTCGTCACGCTCCACCTGGCCTGTGAGGCGCTGCGCCGCAACGAGTGCACCATGGCCCTCGCGGGCGGTGTCGCCGTGATGAGCACCCCGCACACCATCACCGGCTTCTCCCGGCAGCGCGGTGTGGCCGCCGACGGGCGGTGCAAGGCGTTCTCCGCGTCCGCCGACGGCATGGGCTTCGGCGAGGGCGTCGGCCTGCTGCTGGTGGAGCGGCTGTCGGACGCGCGGCGGCTGGGTCACCGGGTGCTGGCGGTGGTGCGGGGCAGCGCGGTCAACCAGGACGGTGCGTCGAACGGGCTGAGCGCCCCCAGTGGTCCCGCCCAGCAGCGGGTGATCCGGCAGGCACTGGTGAACGCCGGGGTGCAGGCGTCCC
>NZ_BMUY01000053.1 GCF_014650435.1 Streptomyces tendae | reverse complement strand
CGGCGACGTGACGGACGATCCACGCGACCCGCGGCACTGAGGCGTTGTGGAGCCACGGCACCATCTGGATCAGCTCACGGGCGAGCTGGTAGCGGCGGCCAACCTTGTTGAGCTTCCGCGGCCCGCGCTTCGACGACTTCTCGGTGGGGGACTTCCTGGTCCCGCTTGCGAGCTTGCTCTCAGAGGGAGAGTGAGTACTACCCGCAGAAGAAGTGCCGGAAGTACCCACCTGCATTGGGGTGCAACGGGTACCGGACGAAACAGGGGTGCGGCGGCGGGGGCGGCGGGTCTTCCGGGCGGCCTTCTTCGCGAGCTTCCCGATGGCCTTGCGGCCCTTCTCTGCGATGCCGACGGGACGGCGTTGCACCCCTTCGCCGACGGTGCGGATCCCGAGGGCTTCGTCGAACACGACGGGGATGGTCCGCTCGAACTCGCTGGCGCGGCCGCCGACTCCGGCGATGCGGGTGCCCTTGCTGCGGTAGACGAGGAGGCCGGTCTCGCGGAGCATCCGCAGGTGGTACTTCACGGACCGCGGGGACAGCTTCACCTTGCGGGCGAGGTAGGCGATGGACGGCCGGCACTCCTTGAGTGCGGCGATCTCCTGGGCGACGGCGATGGTGGTGGTGTTGAGCGTCTTGGGGCCGTCGTTGTGGGGGTTGGTGTAGAGGCCGCTGCCGTGGATCCAGTGGACGGCTTGCATCCAGGAGTAGGGGTCGGTGGCGATGCGGCCGGTCGTGGCGTGCAGCCACTGGCTAGCTGCGGTCACCAGGAGGTGCGCGCCACGACCGTGGGCCCCACTGTATTCGATCGTGTGTTCGATGTTGCGGGTGGTGCGGCTGTTGTTGTGTGAAGGGTTGGGGCACTGGGTGTCGTCCGTGCGGGGGGAGATTCCTCGCTTTTGGGGCGCTTGGGTAGCGCCAGGCTGACAACCAGGGTGCGCGTACGGCACTATGGACCTGCTTTCGGAATGACGAGAGGGCGCAAAGCCCCCTCGGTGGACCGGGAGTGGTTCGGGCAGAACCGGGAAGTTCGCCGATCGGGTTGGCGCCCGATGGGCCTTAGCTCGGCATTGGCGTGCTGAGCCGTGGTACGAGGGCCGCAGGGCCCGGATGGTGTTGGCGCACCAGACCGGGGAAGCGGCCAGGGCGGTCGAGGTATCTCCCGCCCGACAGTGGCTACGTCATCCGATCCCCCTCAGTGGGTGGGGTCTGCCCCTGCGCGTCAGCGAGGGATGTCTCTTCGGCCCAGCCGTAGCCCTCAGCGATGAGCTGGACCACGGGGCAGGTGTCTTCGTGCCTGAACTGCGTCCACTCGTCGAGGTAGTCCGCCTCGTCGGTGGCAGGACAGGAATGCATCTTTCCGCCGTGCAGCTTCAGCAGCTTCCGGTCGGCGGCGCAACGCCGCAGGACTGACTCGGGGTCGTTAGCGGCGATGAAGGCGATCTCGTCCTCATGCATCGCGCCGCCATCAAGATGGATAGCGCCTTCGAGACTGATAACCCCTGGACCGTAGGACTTGACCTCAATCCGTCCGCCGCCCAGCGCGCGAGCCTGCTCTTCGCGTAGAGAGATGGCGCGGTCCAACCAGGCGAGGAGGTCCCCGCCCTGGGCGGTCACGCGACTGAGGGGGTAGAAGGGACAGGGGCCGCGATCAACGGCGGTGTGATGTTCACGCCGGAACTGCGGGTCCACCTGTCTGACGGGGACAGTCCCCGGGTACTCTTAGCCATCGTCGGCACCTTCAGTAGAGGGTTGAGTGTCGACCCGACCTCGCACCCGGTGTTACCAGCACCAGGACCACTGCGGGGTCGGACCTTTTTTGTCTTGTGGCCAGCGACCGAATCTGAATGGTCGTCTGACGTGTACCACATGCTACCCGTTGAACGTCCCACCTGTCCCCGGCTCCTTCCCCGTGTCTCTAGTCCGACTTGTCACACCACACGTGACGAACCGTCAGTGCCCGCCCGGCTGCTCGACGTCCACCGGATGACCCTCCGGGGCCACCAGACGCCGCGACCGCGACACCAAACCCGCCATCGCATCGAACGCCGCCGTCCGCAACGCCTCCTGCACCCGGTCCATCTCATCCCGGTACAAGCGTGCGTTCGTCGACCGCCGGCCCGCATGCAAACCGACCGCCAGAGCCACCTGCCAGATCTCCTGCACCACCGCAGGGTCCTGGTCCGACCACATCAGCGAGGGCAGCTTGTCCGGGCGGCCCACCTGCTCGAGCATCGCCGACGCGATCAGACCCGCCAGGAACTCCCCCGACGACATCGCCCGACCCGCCAACACAGCATCCGCGGACACCACCCGGAACGCCTCCACCTCCTCCGCACTCGGACCGTCGAAGGGGGCAGGGGCATCGGTGAACGGGGTCGTGGTCATGCGGCAGCCTCCAGGCGCTTACGAGACGAAATGAACGAGACCGCCGAAGCGGCCGGATCGGGCAGCACATCATCGAAAGACAGCTGACCCGGGATCGGAGCCCTACCAGAGCGGACACCAGACGCCGCGCCCCGAACATGACGGTCATGGCGACGAATCCGTCCCCGCGGCAGCACCGGCCTGGACACCAGAACGTCACCGGACGCAGGACGGGACGGGACAGGGCCGATCAGGGAGTCGGTCCGCACCTCGCTGGGAGTGAGCAGACCCCGCTCCACCGCGGCCGCCAGTAGACCGTCGCGGCCCGCCGACTTCTCCACGCCGAGCTGGGTACGAAGCCGGGCTATCTGCCACTTCGCCGTCCGCAGATCCATCCCCGCCGCCACCGCAACATCCGACGGATCCGCGAACCGGGCCAACGCCCTGAGCACGGCCAGCTTCTGCTTCGTGCGGAGCTGCTCCACCGGCGCCGGCACCGGCCTGGCCGCCTCCACCTCCGCAAGCTGCTTCTTATACGCGACGAACGCCTTGTGCCGCTCCAACGGCGTCATCCCACCCAGCACCGAGAACGGCTCCGCGAGCTTCCCGTCCGCCGTGACGCTGGCACCGAACGCCATGCACTGCACCATCACCGGGCAACCCACACACACATCCACCGCCGCCGCCTCACGCGCCTCCCGTACCTCCCGGGCCTCGCCCCCGTCCAAGTCCGGCGCCTGCCACGCATCCACCGACACCCGGTTGTCCCCGGCAGCGACCCGCGGATTGTCGACGTCCGGGGCACACCCCCGATACCGGTAACGCGGGTGATCCGTCAGCCCACGCAAAGCCGACACCGCATCCAAACGCACCTCAGTCACCAGGAGCCTCCTTCCAAATCCACATCAGCAAGAGCGGAATCCAGAACCAGATCCGCCTGAGACAGCGCCGACTGCGCACACACCGCCGCATTCAGACGCATCGTGAAAGCCGCCAAGTCCTGCTCATGCAGACCGGCCGTCAACCGACGAGCGGCGCGCTCCGCATCCAGAGCACGCCGCAGATGAACCATCCGCCGCACCGCGCACACCGACCCCGCAAGGACAGCGAGCGACGCCACAACGGCTATACGAGATGCTGGCACCAC
>NZ_BMUY01000052.1 GCF_014650435.1 Streptomyces tendae | reverse complement strand
ATCGAGAGCCTGCTGCGCGCAGAACGCTTGTCACCCGAGATGGTCCGCAACCACGGCGCGGTCCGCGCGGCCGTCAAGGAGATGGTCCTCGTCTCCGGCTCCAACGTCCCTAAGGACTTGATGGGGCTGGCCGACCGGACCAATGCCATGGAGTAGGCACCGCCGTTAGGCAGCCCAGGGTAGGACTGGACAGCAGGAGGGGAGATCAACATGCGTAGTCCGCCATAAGGGCGGGAGGCCGACCGGGCACCATCCCGACCGACCTCCCTATGGCCGCTGCCCTGCGAAGACGTGCGGCCTTGACCGACCAACCCGTATCAGGAAGGCAGTCACCGATGACTCTACTTGTTTGCGATGCTCTCGCGCTGCCTCCGGTCTCCAGCAGCTTGGGAGAAGCACGTGAAGCAGCCTGACCCACGCACCCTCGACACCATCCCGCCCGTGGTCACCTTCGCCACCGGCGCCCAGCTCCTGGTGCGCCTCGGCATGGCAAAGAACATGACCCGCGAAGGGGTCCGCCGGCTCTCCAGACACCCGGACTGGCCGTTCGGCCCGGACCGCCCCTACCCGTACTGGCTGTTGGCGAACGCCGAGGTCATGGAGACGGGGCCGTTCCTGAAGTTCTTCGAGGAGCACCCGATCGTGGGCCGCGGACCGGACAAGGCTCCGCGCCGCAGCAAGCCCAGCACGTCGTGATGGTCGCGTCTTCGGGCGCCGTGTTCGCAGCCACGGCCCTGGAGAAGCAAAACGGCCGGGTCAACGGGGTCGCAGCTCCCCTCACCGGCCGTAAAGCACATCCAGCGGACGCCAATCCGCTGATTCGGACGCTCCACCTATCAAGAAGGGTCCTCGAGGTGAGGGTACCCCAAGCAGAACTGTCGACAAGTAGCCCCTCAGTCTTCGAGACGGAGGCGGCATCGTGAACGTCTCCCGTATCCGCGGTATCGCGAAGCTGCTCGAGCAGGTCAAGGAGCTGGACGCGGCTAACGAGCCGTTCGAGGTTGAGGCCGAGGACGACGTGCCGTTCGTGCAGCTCGGCCACTGGGTGGCGCTGTCCGGCGTGAGCGCAAAGGCTCTGGCCCTGTACTGGATGCTCGCCCTGCACCTGAACCGCACCCGTGGCGACCGGTACGTGTGGCCGACGACGGCAGTTCTCGCGCACATGCTGGGCTACTCCCGCGGCGACAAGATCAAGCCGTTCGTGGACGAGCTGGTGGCTATCGGCGCCATCCGGGTCATCTCCGTGCCTGACCTCAAGGGTCCGCAGAAGCGCAACGTCTACCGGCTGCGCAGGAACCCGCCTGAGGGGTACGCCGGCCCGGTGTCTCTGGGGGCCTTCTACGAGCAGCTCAGCGAGGCCTACGAGCAGGAAACCGCAGGTGAGCCCGTGTACCCCGAAACGGGGGTACACGTAGGCCCTCAAACGGGGGGTGACGTGACACCCGAAACCGGGGGGCACGTGGGCCCCCGGGCGGGGGCAGTAACTACAAGAACCCCTAACTACATGAACGGGAAGGACGCGCCTTCGGCGCGTAGCGCCGCTGACGGCCGTCAGGCCTCTACAGGTAGTAGGGGTTCGAGCGCTGGCGGCTCCGCCGCGTCCGGCAAAAGCAAGCCCCCCTCCTACACCCCAGACCAACGCCACCGCTACAACACGTTCGTGGCGGCCCTCCCCGCCCCGCTGAAGGCTCTCGTGCCGAACGGACTGCCGAAGCCTCTGGTGGACGCTGTGCTGGCCGCTACGGACCACGACAGCAGCGAGGGACGGACGGTGGAGCAGCTGGTCGAGTTCCGTCTGCTGCCGAAGTGGGACAAGCACTACTCGCGGCGGGATCAGGCCGGCCCGATCGAGAAGCCTGTGGGTGTTCTGGTGGCGATGCTGCGCCGGGACCAGGAGTGCCAGGACCCGCGGTGCGATGAGCGGACGAACGTCGATACCGGGACGCCGTGCATCTCCTGCGAGCAGCGCCTGGCGGACAAGCGGGCCGAACGCGCCCAGGAGGCCGTCCAGGAGGCTCCTGCCGCGTCCTGGGTGCCTGTTCCGCGGGATGAGGTGGGGAAGGCGTCGGACGGCCGGTACGTACAGTGCCAGGGGCCGACGTGCACGTTGAAGATGCTGCCGACTCCGGACGGTCTGTGCCGTGAGTGCCGAGAGGACGTGATGGTGTGAGCCGCAACGGAGAATGGACCACCAGCCAGTCCCGCTCCTTCAAGCGGCTGGCTGTACCGCACAACGGCTACCGCGAGGTCCTGCCCGGTGTGGAGGTCGGCAGCATCGTCGTTCTGGAGCGACAGGCGTGGCGGGTGCTGGAGATCCGGGAGAAGCCGGAGGACCTGTGGCCGGCCAACTACGAGAAGGCGTGGCAGGGAGTCGTCTCACGGTGGGTCGAGCACGAGGCGGCCCGCGCGGCGGGTGAGCTGACGCCGTGGGGTACCCCGATGGCCGCGCAGCCGGAGCCGGTCCGCTCGAAGTGGTACTACCGGCCGGTCAACGTCGTTCTCCAGCTCGTCGACCAGCCAAAGTCGAAGCCTCGGCACGTGGTGACGGCACCGGCCTACGAGTGGCAGACCCTGCCGGAGCACTTTGTGGTGTGCCGGGTGTGCCATGAGCTCCCTCCGTGCCGTCATGTTGAGACCGAGGAGACGGTGAACCGGGAGGTGGAGAAGGCGGAGCGGCTGATGGCCATTCCCCGCGGGGCGTGTCTGGGATGCGGTGAAGCGATCACGTCTCGGATGAAGGCCATCCGGTTCCCGGGCCCGAACTTGTGGCGGCCCGACTGGGGTCTGGACTCCGCTGTCTTTCATGCCCGGCGTTCCCGGGAGGAGTGCTCGACGGCTGCCTGGCGGTACGAAGAGCAGTGGAAGGCGCAGGGGCTGGACAAGCTGAATCCGGAGCTCCCGGAGGGCGGATCGTCTGGTCCTGGCGGGCAGCAGGCAGCGTAGAGCTGCACGGGAGCGTTGGCTTTCGGGTCGCCGGCGCTCCCAATCCCCGCACCTCTATTGCGTACGCCATAGGCTATGGGTTAGCGTGGATGCACCGCCCCCGAGGGTTCAACCCACCAGGCATTCCCCCCGGGAGCGGGCCCAACGAGCCTCCCCAAGGAAAGACACGCGTGCGCAGTCTCCACCGACCAGCACGCCAACCTTCCCAACAGAGGCCCCCATGACCGAAACCACCCACCACAACGGCCAGATCCCCACCGACCCGACCACCACCCTCACACTCCTGCTCGCCCTGACCGTAGTCGCCAAAATCCTCACCCCCGAGGAGGCCGCCACCCTCGCAGCCCTGGCCCCACTCGCCCTCCACGCCCTCCCCAACGGAAGGAGGTGACCACACCAAGCCGCCCCCACCCACCAGGCCCCGGCCGCCGCATCCCCCTCCGGCAGCCGGGGCCTTTCAACAGCACAACCCGCAGCAACCCGAGGAGAACCCCATGAACCTGGACACAACCCTCACACCCGGCGGCCAAGCCATCTACCTGTCCGAACTCCCCACCGGTTCCCTCGTCACCCCCCACGACGTCGTCACCCTCCGCCAGAAAGCCGTAGCCGAACTCGGCTTGGAAGGCCTCCGCCGCGCCCAAC
>NZ_BMUY01000051.1 GCF_014650435.1 Streptomyces tendae | reverse complement strand
GAGCCACCACCACCGAACCACCCGACAACAACGGCACCCACAACTCGTAGGTCGAAGCGTCAAAAGCCTGCGGAGAATGGAAGAGGACGCGCGCGTGACTGCCCGACCGCCACCACTCGTCCAGCCCCAGACTCACCACGTCACGGTGGGTGGTCCCCACACCCTTCGGGACACCGGTGGACCCGGAGGTGTACATCACGCACAGCAACTGCTGCCCGTGGACGCTCACTTCGGGGCGCGGGGCGGGCGTGTCCTCCCTCAGGAGTGACTCGTCGACGACGATCACCTGCGCATCGTGGACGAAGGACACGTGCGCGGACGCGTGATCGGTCAGGAGAACCGACGCCCGTGTGTCCGCCATCATCAACCGCAGGCGGCTCTCGGGTGCGCGCGCATCCAAGGGCACGTATGCCGCGCCGGCCTTGACGATCGCCAGAATCGAGATCACCAGGCCGAGGGACCGCTCTTGCAGCACGGCCACCCGGTCCTCGCCGCCGATACCCAGGTTGATGAGGTGATGTGCCAGCCGGTTCGACAGCAACTCCAGCTCGGCGTAGGTGAGGACCTCGTCCTCGCACATCACCGCCGGGGCGTGAGGAGTCTGTGCCACCCGGGCTGCGAACACGTCATTCACCGTGCCCTGAGTCAGGGGACGCGCGGTGTTGTTCCACTCACCCAGGATCTGTGCGCGCTCCTCGGGGGCTAGCGACCGGACACGCCCCACCGGCGATTGGATGTCGGCCGCGAACGCCTCCAGGTAGCGGAGGAAGCGTTTCCCGTGCGCGGCCACCTCGTCCTGGGAGTACAGGGCGGGATTCGCGTCGAACGCGATCTCCAGCCCGTTCCCGTCCCCCCTCTCGAACACGTTGATGGCGAAGTCATCGACAGGACCGTTGGACAGGTTGTTCGGAGTCAGTGGATGCCCATCGAAGGCCAGCTTCCCGTAGTCGAGGGACATGATGTTGACCGTGGGTCCGAACAGCCTCTGCCCGTTGTCCGACATCTTCAGCGAGCGACGGATGTCCTCGTTCCGGTACCGCTGGTGGCGCAACAACTGCCGGATCTCGTTCTTCACTCCGACCAGCAGGTCGGAGACCGTCATATCGGGACGCACCTGGACGGCCAGCGGCAACTGATTCGAGACCATACCGACGGCCTGGCGGACGGCCTTTCCAGCACGAGCAGCTACGGGAAGCCCCAGGAACAGTTCCTTCTCGCCGGTGAGGTGGTGAAGATACCCGGCGGTGGCCGCGATGATCAGGCCCGACCAACTCGTTCCGGCGAGGCGGGCCGTCGTCCGATAGTGGTTCAGTTTCTCCTGCGAGACGTAATGGACTTCGCGAAGGAAGCGTGCAGGCGTCCCGGACCCGGCCCGTTCCGTGAAGCTGACCACATCGGCGCCGCCGTCCAGCCGGCCGAGCCAGTGCTGCTGGTCGAGTTCGAAATCCTTTGACGACCGGTACTCGGCGTCGTGATCGAGAATGGTGTCCAGGGTGGAGTTCCCGACCGCCGGTGGAGTGATACCGCGCATCAGAGCCGTGTACACATCGCTAACCCGGGCCGCGATCAGTTGTCCGCTAGAGCCATCTACAATGATGTGGTGATAGCCGTGGTACCAGATGAATTTCGCCTCTGATATTTTCACCAGGAAGGACGTGAACAGCGGATCCCGCAGAATATCCTTCGCGCGGTGCAGGTCCTCAAGCATCACCCGCCGGGCAGCTACCTCGGGATCGGCCTCGGCGGTGAAGTCGAAGACCATGAGGGACCACTCCACGTCGTCGGGATCGGCGACGATCTGATAAGGACCGTCCTCACCCTCGCGCAGCCGGATACGCAGACTGTCGAAGTCACGAAGCGTCTGCCGGTAGGCCTGTTCGAATATGTCCGCATCGACGGCACCATGAATCTCAATGTATTCCGCAATGTTATACGCTGCGGACGAGTCGAATATCTGACTGGCGAGCCAGATGTCGGTCTGTGCAGCACTGAGCTGCCGATGACGTGTTTCCGATGCGTTCATTCGTCGAACCCTCTTTGCTTCCTTGTGGCTCGGCTCATACAAGGCCGACGCAGATGATGTCTCATACCGGCACGAAGACAGGCAGGGGCGTCGCAGGCACATGGGCCTGGCACGCGCCTTCAGCAGTGAATAGTAGGGTTCTGTCCGGTCGATCTTCGCGGATCAACTCAGGGCTTTTGGTGCGGTGATCGCACGGCTCTGAAGCTCCAATGCCAGGCGTCCCGGGCCCGCGATGAGGGCCGGACAGGGCCTACATGCCGACGGTGATGCGCCGCAGTTCTGCGCTGAGAAGCCGGCCGATGGCGGCCAGAGCGGGTGGCTGCGTCATTTCGCCGTGCGTGCAGTCGATTTCTTCCACGGATATCGGGCCGACAACGTACTCTTCCCACACGTCTGCGGCGCGGGTGTCCGCCGTCTGCTCCGCGCTCGCAGAGAAGAAAACGAGTTCGCCGTGGAACTTCCCGGGCGTGAACTCTCGCATCAGACGAACGTTGCGCGCGTAAGTGTACAGAACGGCGGCGAGTCGGTCGTCGTCGAGATCTGTCAGTCCGCTTGCTATCCGGTGAACAGACGGGCGTGCCTCCTGGACGCACGACTTCCTGTGATCCTCGTCCGTCGCCTCACCGAAAGAAGAGAGCAGGGTCTCGAATTCCTCTTCCTCCGCGGTGGTCAGCGCGTCGGAGGACGCTTCGGGATAGGAGTCGAGCACCGCCAGCAGGGCCACGACTTCGCCCTGTTCCTGGAGTTTGACCGCGATCTGGTGGGCCACGAGACCACCGAACGACCAGCCCAACAGGTGATAGGGCCCTGCCTTCTGCACCGAGCGGATCCGCGCGAGGTAGGCGTCCGCCATCTCGTCGACACTGCCCGGCAGGTCCGTGGTGTGTTGAAGGCTCCTGGCCTGCAGTCCGTAGAGAGGCAGATCGTCCGGCAGGTGCGCGGCGAATCCCAGATAGGACCAGCTGAGCCCGAAGCCGGGATGGACGCAGAACAGAGGAGGCCTGTCACCGGTGGTCCGCAGAGGCAGCAGCACCTCCCACGCGTCGGACGTGTGGCCGGAGGCAAGCCTCGCGGCCAGTGCGGCCACGGTGGGTGCCTCGAACAGGTCTCGGATGTTCAGGCCGGCGCTCATGGCCTTGCGGATGCGGCTGACCAGACGGGCAGCCTGGAGGGAGTGTCCTCCGAGATCGAAGAAGCTGTCGTCGATCCCGACGGATTCACGTCCGAGCACGTCGGCGAAGAGTCGTGCGAGCAGTTCTTCCCTCGGTGTCCGGGGGAGTCGGCTTGTCAAAGCGGCGGTGGTCGGGGGGACGGGCAGCGCCTTCCGGTCGACTTTCCCGTTGAGGGTCAGGGGAATGGCATCCAGGGCGACGAAGGCGGCGGGCACCATGTAGTCGGGCAGCTCCGCTGCGGCATGCTCACGCAGCGCGCGCGGGTCGGGTACGGCGTCCGTGGCCGGCACCACGTAGCAGGCCAGGCGCTTGTCTCCCGGCTGATCCTCACGCACCATCACAGCCGCCTGCGAGATGCCCGGATGGCGTGCCAGCGCCGCCTCGACCTCCTCCAGCTCGATACGGAAACCGCGCAGCTTGACCTGGTCGTCGGCCCGCCCCACGAACTCCAGCCGGCCCTCACCGTCCCAGCGCACCACATCACCCGT
>NZ_BMUY01000050.1 GCF_014650435.1 Streptomyces tendae | reverse complement strand
TGGCCGAGGACCTGCCGGAGTACATGATCCCGGCCGCTTTCGTCCCCCTCGAAGCGCTCCCCCTGACACACAACGGCAAACTCGACCGCACAGCCCTGCCGGTCCCGGAACTGACGGGATCCGCGTCGAGCCGGGCCCCCAGGACCGATCGTGAGAGGGCACTGGTCGAGACCTACGCCGACGTCTTGGGCGTGTCCGGCGTGGGTATCGACGACAGTTTCTTCGATCTGGGCGGGGATTCGATCGTTTCGATTCAGTTGGTGTCGCGGGCGCGTCGGGCGGGTGTGGTGATTACGCCGCGGGATGTGTTTACGCACAAGACGGTGGCGGCGTTGGCGGTGGTGGCGCGGGATGTGGATTCGGTGGTGGTGGAGGATGTGGGGGCTGGTGTGGGAGTGGTGGCGGCTACTCCGATTGTGCGGGCGTTGGAGGAGGTGGGTGGTCCGGTTGACGGGTTTTATCAGTCGATGTTGGTGGTGGCGCCGGTTGGTTTGGTGCTGGGTGATCTGACGGTGGCGGTTCAGGGGTTGCTGGATCGGCATGATGCGTTGCGTATGCGTGTGGTGCGTGGTGCGGAGGGGTGGGTTCTGGAGGTTCTTCCGGTGTCGTCGGTGGTGGCTGGTGGGTGTGTGCGGCGGGTTTCTGTGGAGGGGCTGGCGGCTGATGCGTGGGGTGGTGTGATTGAGGAGGAGACGGGGAGGGCTCGGGCGCGGTTGGCGCCGGAGTCGGGGGTGATGTTGGACGTGGTGTGGTTCGATGCGGGGCCTGGGGTGGCGGGTCGTGTGTTGTTGGTGGTGCATCATTTGGCGGTTGATGGTGTGTCGTGGCGTGTGTTGGTGCCGGATCTGGCTGTTGCGTGGGAGCAGGTTGTGGGGGGCGGTGCTGTTGTTCTGGAGTCGGTGCCGACGTCGTTGCGTACGTGGTCGGGTGTTCTGACGGGGTCGGCGGGTGATCCTGGGCGTGTGGCGGAGCTGGGGTTGTGGCAGGGGATGGTTGCGGGCGGGGATCCGTTGCTGGGTGTGCGTGGTCTGGATCCGGTGGTTGATGTGGTGGGCAGTGCGGCGGTGATGGAGAGGGTGTTGCCTGCTGAGGTGGTGGGGCCGTTGTTGACGACGGTGCCGGCTGCTTTTCGTGCGGGTGTGAATGATGTGTTGTTGACGGCGTTGTCGATTGCGGTGGGGTGTTGGAGGGATCTGCGTGCGGGGGCGGGTTCGGGTGGTGAGGGTGCGGGTTCTTCCGGTGTGCTGATTGATCTGGAGGGGCACGGTCGTGAGGAGGTGGGGGCTGGGCTGGATGTTTCGCGGACGGTGGGGTGGTTCACGAGTACGTATCCGGTGCGGCTTGTTCCGGGGGTGTGTGATCCGGGTGATGGTGCGGGGATGACGCGTGCGTTGAAGGCGGTCAAGGAGCAGCTGCGTCGTGTTCCTGATCACGGTATTGGTTGGGGGTTGTTGCGTTATGTGAATCCGGAGACGCGGGTGGTGCTGGAGTCGGCTCCGGTTCCGCAGATCGGGTTCAACTATCTGGGGCGGTTCCCGGTGGCCGGGGCGGGGGAGGAGGTATGGAGTGCGGCGCCGGAGTCGGCGGCGATCGGTTCGGGTGCTGATCCGGGGATGCCGTTGGGGCATGTGCTGGAGCTGAACGCTCTGACGGAGGATCATGCTGATGGTCCGCGGTTGGTGGCGTACTGGTCGTGGGCGGGTGGGTTGCTGGGTGAGGACGAGGTCTGTGTTCTGGCGGATCTGTGGTTCGCGGCGCTGCGGACGCTCGCCGATCCCGGGACTCTTCCTTCTGTGGGGGCGCTGACCCCGTCTGATCTGCCGTTGATTCCGGTGTCGCAGGGGGAGATCGAGGAGCTGGAAGCGAGCTGGGCCCATACCGGGGTCAGTGACATCCTGCCCCTGTCGCCCCTCCAGGACGGACTCCTCTTCCACGCCCTCTACGACCAGGACGCACAGGACACCCCGGGCGTCCAGCCCTACTTCGTCCAGCTGGTTCTCGAGCTGGAGGGTCCGCTGGATGCCGCTGCTCTGCGGGCCGCCGGGCAGGGGCTGCTCAACCGTCACGCCAACCTGCGGGCGGCCTTCGTCCCGCTCTCGTCCGGCCGCACCGCGCAACTCATCACCCGCACCGTCGAACTCCCCTGGGTGGAGGTGGACCTGACAGCGGTCCATCCGGACGAGCAGCGCGACGAACTTGCGCGGGCGATCGACGCGGATCAGCTCCGGCCCCTTGACCTCGCCGTCGCGCCGCTGCTTCGTTTCACGCTGCTCCACCTGGGCGAGAAGCGCCACGTGCTGCTGATCAGCCATCACCATGTCCTGTGGGACGGCTGGTCTCTTCCCGTCATGCTGGGTGAGCTGTTCGCGTTGTACGGGCAGGGTGGGGAGGGGGCGGTGCTGCCGCGTGTCACCCCGTTCCGTGACTATCTGCAGTGGCTGGCGGTTCAGGATCGGGAGGCGGCGGAGTCGGCGTGGCGGGAGAATCTCGCCGGTCTTGAGGAGCCGACACGTGTGGCGCCTTCGGAGGCTCCGCGGGAGCCGGGGGCGCAGGAGCATCTGACGGTCGAGCTGGATGAGGACTTCACCACCGCGCTGACGCGGGCGGCTCGTGCGAAGGGTGTCACGCTCAACACCGTCGTGCAGGCGGCCTGGGCCATCCTTCTGGCGCGGATGACCGGCCGGCAGGACGTGGTCTTCGGAGCCACGGTGTCGGGCCGGCCGGCTGAGCTCCCCGGTGTCGAGGACATGGTCGGGCTGTTCATCAACACACTTCCGGTGCGGGTGAAGCTCGACCCGGCCGAGCCGCTGGCGGCACTGCTCACCCGCCTCCAGGACGAACAGGCCGCTCTCACGCCCCACCAGCACCTCGGCCTCGCTGATCTGCACCGACTCGCCGGCCTCGGCGAACTCTTCGACACAGCAACCGTGTTCGAGAACTACCCGATGGATCCCAGCACGCTCGTCAGCCGAGACGCGCTCCGTGTCACGGACTTCCACGCCCATGACGCGACGCATTTTCCTCTCGGCCTGACGGTGTTGCCGGGGGCCCGGCTGTCGCTCCAGGTGAGTTACCGTCCGGAGGTCTTCGGTGAGGCCGAGGTCCGTGGCTGGTCCGAGGGGCTTCGGCGGTTGCTGGATGCGGTGGTCGGGGCGCCGGCCACACCCGTGGGGCGTCTGGACGCGCTCGCCGGCGAGGAGAGTGTGCGGCTTCTGGAGGAGTGGAGCGGCAGCGGGCATCCGACGTCGGGGGGCACGCTGGTCGACGTGTTCGCCCAGCAGGTCGCCCGGACGCCCGAGGCTTCTGCGGTGGTGTTCGGTGACAGGACGCTGTCCTTTGCCGAGCTCAACGGGGAGGTCAACCGGCTGGCGCGTCTGCTGATCGGTCGTGGCGCGGGCCCGGGGCGGATCGTGGCCACCGTGCTGCCCCGCTCGGCGCATGCCATCACCACGATTTTGGCGGTGCTGACTTCGGGCGCGGCCTATGTGCCGGTCGATCCGGACTACCCGGCCGACCGTATCGCCTACATCCTGTCCGAGACGGATCCGGTGCTGGTGGCCACGGACACGGCCACCGCGAGTGTCCTGCCGTCGGACCTGACCGAGGTGTTCCTGCTCGACAGCACGGACACCGGGGACAGGCTCGCCGGCCTGTCCGGTGCCCACGTCACCGACGCGGACCGGGACACACCGCTACTGCCCTCCCACCCGGCGTTCGTGATCTACACGTCAGGTTCGACGGGCCGCCCCAAGGGTGTCTCGATGGAGCACCGGAGCGTCGTCAACCTCTTCGAGGACCACCGCGTCACCCTCTTCGCCCCGGCTGTCGCAGCCGCCGGCAAGGAACGCTTCCGGGTCGCCCTGACCGCGTCGCTCTCGTTCGACGCGACCTGGGCCGAGCTGCTCTGGATGTTCGACGGGCATGAACTCCACCTGGTGGACGACGACACCCGCCGGGACGCCGAAGCGGTCATGGCGTATGTGGCGGATCGCAGGATCGATCTCCTCGACACCACGCCGTCCTTCGCGGAGCAGTTGGTCGTTCTCGGGCTCTTCGAGGCGAGTTACCGGCCCAGCGTTCTCCTGCTGGGAGGCGAAGCCGTCGGTACGGCACTCTGGGAGACGCTGCGTCACTCCGGAACAGCCGCGTACAACTTCTACGGCCCCACCGAAACCACGGTCGAAGCGCTTTTCAGTCCCCTCTCCGATTCACCCACGCCGGTGATCGGCCGGCCGGTGTGGAACACCAGGGTGTATGTGCTGGATGCGGGTCTGTTGCCGGTGCCGGTGGGTGTGGCGGGCGAGCTGTACATCGCGGGGTCGGGGCTGGCGCGGGGGTATGTGAA
>NZ_BMUY01000049.1:0-3196 GCF_014650435.1 Streptomyces tendae | reverse complement strand
CGGGTGGTTGGTCGTTGTTTGAGAACTGCACAGTGGACGCGAGCATCTGTGGCCAAGTTTTTAAGGGCGCACGGTGGATGCCTTGGCACCAGGAACCGATGAAGGACGTGGGAGGCCACGATAGGCCCCGGGGAGTCGTCAACCAGGCTTTGATCCGGGGGTGTCCGAATGGGGAAACCCGGCAGTCGTCATGGGCTGTCACCCGCTGCTGAACACATAGGCAGTGTGGAGGGAACGCGGGGAAGTGAAACATCTCAGTACCCGCAGGAAGAGAAAACAACCGTGATTCCGGGAGTAGTGGCGAGCGAAACCGGATGAGGCCAAACCGTATACGTGTGAGACCCGGCAGGGGTTGCGTGTGCGGGGTTGTGGGATCTCTCTTCTGTTGTCTGCCGGCAACAGGACGAGTCAGAAACCGTTGATGTAGGCGAAGGACATGCGAAAGGTCCGGCGTAGAGGGTAAGACCCCCGTAGTCGAAACGTCAGCGGCTCGTTGGAGAGACACCCAAGTAGCACGGGGCCCGAGAAATCCCGTGTGAATCTGGCGGGACCACCCGCTAAGCCTAAATATTCCCTGGTGACCGATAGCGGATAGTACCGTGAGGGAATGGTGAAAAGTACCGCGGGAGCGGAGTGAAATAGTACCTGAAACCGTGTGCCTACAAGCCGTGGGAGCGTCGGACATCAAGCTTGCTTGGTGTCTCGTGACTGCGTGCCTTTTGAAGAATGAGCCTGCGAGTTTGCGGTGTGTTGCGAGGTTAACCCGGGTGGGGAAGCCGTAGCGAAAGCGAGTCCGAACAGGGCGATTTTAGTAGCACGCTCAAGACCCGAAGCGGAGTGATCTAGCCATGGGCAGGTTGAAGCGGCTGTAAGAGGTCGTGGAGGACCGAACCCACCAGGGTTGAAAACCTGGGGGATGACCTGTGGTTAGGGGTGAAAGGCCAATCAAACTCCGTGATAGCTGGTTCTCCCCGAAATGCATTTAGGTGCAGCGTCGTGTGTTTCTTGCCGGAGGTAGAGCACTGGATAGGCGATGGGCCCTACCGGGTTACTGACCTTAGCCAAACTCCGAATGCCGGTAAGTGAGAGCGCGGCAGTGAGACTGTGGGGGATAAGCTCCATGGTCGAGAGGGAAACAGCCCAGAGCATCGACTAAGGCCCCTAAGCGTACGCTAAGTGGGAAAGGATGTGGAGTCGCACAGACAACCAGGAGGTTGGCTTAGAAGCAGCCACCCTTGAAAGAGTGCGTAATAGCTCACTGGTCTAGTGATTCCGCGCCGACAATGTAGCGGGGCTCAAGCGTACCGCCGAAGTCGTGTCATTCATACAATAGGGCCAACGCCTGTATGGATGGGTAGGGGAGCGTCGTGTGCCGGGTGAAGCAGCCGCGGAAGCGAGTTGTGGACGGTTCACGAGTGAGAATGCAGGCATGAGTAGCGATACAAACGTGAGAAACGTTTGCGCCGATTGACTAAGGGTTCCTGGGTCAAGCTGATCTGCCCAGGGTAAGTCGGGACCTAAGGCGAGGCCGACAGGCGTAGTCGATGGATAACCGGTTGATATTCCGGTACCCGCTGTGAAGCGTCAAACATCGAGCATCGTAATGCTAAGGCCGTGAAGCCGCCCTGATCTCTTCGGAGTTGAGGGGAGTGGTGGAGCCGCCGAACCAAGCGGTTAGTAGGTGAGTGATGGGGTGACGCAGGAAGGTAGTCCATCCCGGGCGGTGGTTGTCCCGGGGTAAGGGTGTAGGCCGGTGTGTAGGTAAATCCGCACACCTTGTGGCTGAGACCTGATGCCGAGCCGATTGTGGTGAAGTGGATGATCCTATGCTGTCGAGAAAAGCCTCTAGCGAGTTTCATGGCGGCCCGTACCCTAAACCGACTCAGGTGGTCAGGTAGAGAATACCGAGGCGTTCGGGTGAACTATGGTTAAGGAACTCGGCAAAATGCCCCCGTAACTTCGGGAGAAGGGGGGCCACACCCGGTGACGAGTCTTGCACTCCGAGCTGGGGGTGGCCGCAGAGACCAGCGAGAAGCGACTGTTTACTAAAAACACAGGTCCGTGCGAAGCCGTAAGGCGATGTATACGGACTGACGCCTGCCCGGTGCTGGAACGTTAAGGGGACCGGTTAGTCACATTTCGGTGTGGCGAAGCTGAGAACTTAAGCGCCAGTAAACGGCGGTGGTAACTATAACCATCCTAAGGTAGCGAAATTCCTTGTCGGGTAAGTTCCGACCTGCACGAATGGCGTAACGACTTCTCGACTGTCTCAACCATAGGCCCGGTGAAATTGCACTACGAGTAAAGATGCTCGTTTCGCGCAGCAGGACGGAAAGACCCCGGGACCTTTACTACAGTTTGATATTGGTGTTCGGTTCGGCTTGTGTAGGATAGCTGGGAGACTTTGAAGCTCGCACGCCAGTGTGGGTGGAGTCGTCGTTGAAATACCAGTCTGGTCGTGCTGGATGTCTAACCTGGGTCCGTGATCCGGATCAGGGACAGTGTCTGATGGGTAGTTTAACTGGGGCGGTTGCCTCCTAAAGAGTAACGGAGGCGCCCAAAGGTTCCCTCAGCCTGGTTGGCAATCAGGTGTTGAGTGTAAGTGCACAAGGGAGCTTGACTGTGAGACCGACGGGTCGAGCAGGGACGAAAGTCGGGACTAGTGATCCGGCGGTGGCTTGTGGAAGCGCCGTCGCTCAACGGATAAAAGGTACCCCGGGGATAACAGGCTGATCTTCCCCAAGAGTCCATATCGACGGGATGGTTTGGCACCTCGATGTCGGCTCGTCGCATCCTGGGGCTGGAGTCGGTCCCAAGGGTTGGGCTGTTCGCCCATTAAAGCGGTACGCGAGCTGGGTTTAGAACGTCGTGAGACAGTTCGGTCCCTATCCGCTGTGCGCGTAGGAGTCTTGAGAAGGGCTGTCCCTAGTACGAGAGGACCGGGACGGACGAACCTCTGGTGTGCCAGTTGTTCTGCCAAGGGCATGGCTGGTTGGCTACGTTCGGGAGGGATAACCGCTGAAAGCATCTAAGCGGGAAGCCTGCTTCGAGATGAGGACTCCCACCCCCTTGAGGGGTTAAGGCTCCCAGTAGACGACTGGGTTGATAGGCCGGATCTGGAAGCACCGTGAGGTGTGGAGGTGACCGGTACTAATAGGCCGAGGGCTTGTCCTCAGTTGCTCGCGTCCACTGTGTT
>NZ_BMUY01000048.1 GCF_014650435.1 Streptomyces tendae | reverse complement strand
TCGATGACGAGGGTGGGCGAGGCGTCGGAGAGGATGTGCGCGACCCGCTCCTGCGGATACTCCGGGTCCACCGGCACATAGGCGGCCCCGGCCTTGGTGACGGCGAGGAGGGCCACGATCAGTTCGACCGAGCGAGGCAGTTTGACCGCGACGAACGAACCCCGACCCACCTGCTGGGTGCGCAGCCATCCGGCGACCCGCCCCGACCAGGCGTCCAACTCGGCGTAGGTCAGCGATCGTTCACCGCATTCCACCGCCACCGCGTCCGGTGTCCGCCCCGCCTGCTCGGCGATGAGCTGAGGCAACGACGCCCCGCGCAGGCTGCGTGTTGCTCCCTGCCAGCCGGACAGGATCTGCTCCCGCTCGGCGTCCTCCAGCACCTCCACCTCGGACACCCGGAGGTCCGGGTTCTGGGCCAGGGCGGTCAGCACGCGGACGAAACGCTCGGTGATGGACTGTGCGGTCTCCCGGTCGAAGAGGTCGGTGCTGTAGTCCAGCGCACCACCCAACGTGGCGGACTCGGACTCCGAAGCGGGGCGCCGTTCGGCGAGTCGGAAGGACAGATCGAACTTGGCGGCGCCGATTCCGACCGGTCGGCTGCTCACTACCAGGCCGGGCAGGGAAGCGACGGCGGACGCCGCGCCCTGGTCCGTGTTGTTCAGGGTGAGCATGGTCTGGAAGAGGGGGTGTCGGGAGAGTGAACGCTCCGGGTTCACCGCTTCGACCAGCCGCTCGAACGGCAGGTCCTGGTGGGCGTAGGCGGCGAGATCGGCCGTCCGCACCCGCTCCAGCAGCTCCGCGAAGGTGGGGTCCCCGGAGACGTCGGTGCGCAGCACCAGCGTGTTCACGAAGAAGCCGACCAGCTTGTCGAGCGCGTCGTCGGTGCGGCCCGCGATCGGGGTGCCCAGCGGGATGTCCGTGCCCGCGCCCAGCCGGGACAGCAGCGTGGCGAGCGCGGTCTGGAGCACCATGAACAGACTGGACCTGCCCGCACGGGCGACGCGTACCAGACCGCCGTACACGTCCTCCGGCAGCTCAAAGGTGACCCGGTCACCCACATACGAGGCCGTGGCCGGCCTCGGGCGGTCGAACGGCAGCGAAAGCTCCGCCGGCAGATCCGACAACGAGTGCTTCCAGTAATCCAGTTGGCGGCCGGCCTCGCTGTCGGGGTCGTCCTCGGAGCCGAGGACTTCCCGCTGCCAGAGGCTGTAGTCGGCGTACTGCACCGGCAGCGGCGCCCACTCCGGGGCGGCGCCCCGCACCCGGGCCGCGTACGCCGCCGTCAGATCCTGGGCGAGGGGGCCCATCGACCAGGCGTCGCCCGCGATGTGGTGGACGACAGCGAGCAGGACGTACTCCTCTTCGCCGAGCTCGAACAGGAAGGCGCGCAGGGGCGGTTCCTCGCTCAGCTCGAAGGGCGCGCGGGATGCGCGGTCCACGTCCTCGGGCAGGTGTTCCTCGTCCGTGGCGGTCACCGTGAGAGACACCTCGGCGGTGTCCCGCACGATCTGGTACGGGCCCTCGGCGTCCTCCGCGAACACCGTCCGCAGGCTCTCGTGCCGGTCGACGACGTCCGCCAGTGCCAGCCGCAGCGCCTCCTGGTCCAGCGTCCCCGTCATCCGCAGGGCGACGGGCAGGTTGTAGGTGGCGCTGGGACCCTCGAAGCGGTGCAGGAACCACAGCCGGCGCTGGGCGTACGACAGCGGAACCCGGGCGGGCCGGGAGACGGTGGCCCGAAGCGGCTTCCGCGTGCCGGTCGCGTTGTCCAGCACGGCCGCCAGTTCGGCGACCGTGGGCGCCTCGAACAGCCGGCGCACGGCGATCTCGGTGTCCAGGACGGTGCGGATGCGGCTGACGAGTTTGGTGGCGAGCAGGGAGTGGCCACCCAGGGCGAAGAAGTCGTCGTCGATGGTGACCGAGCCGACGCCGAGTACTTCGGCGAAGAGGGTGCAGAGAATGTCCTCGCGGGGGGTACGGGGTGCGCGTCCCTCGCTGGTTCCCTGGTCGTAGTCGGGCGCCGGCAGAGCGCGGCGGTCGAGCTTGCCGTTGGGGGTGAGCGGGAAGGAGTCCATGGTGACGAAGGCCGAGGGCACCATGTAGTCCGGCAGGTGGGCGGCGAGATGCGCCCGCACCTCGGCCGTCTCCACCGCTTCGGCTGCCGGGACGAGGTAGGCGACGAGGCGCCGGTCTCCGGGACGGGCCTCGCGGACGAGTACGGCGGCCTGGGCCACTCGCTCGTGTCCGGCGAGCACGGTTTCGATCTCGCCCAGCTCGATCCGGAAACCACGCAGCTTGACCTGGTCGTCGACGCGGGAGAGGTACTCCAGCTCCCCGTCCACCGTCCAGCGGACGAGGTCGCCGGTGCGGTACATCCGGGTGCCGGAGGGACCGTGAGGGTCGGCGACGAACCGTTCGGAGGTCAGCCCCGGTCGGCCGTGGTAGCCGCGTACGACGCCGTCACCGGCGATGTAGAGCTCGCCCGGCACTCCGGCCGGAACGGGCCGGAGCGTGGCGTCGAGGACGTAGACGCGGGTGTTGGCGATCGGGCGGCCGATCCGCGGCCGGCGTGCACCGTCTGCGGTCACCGGCCATTCCGTGGACCAGATCGTCGTCTCCGTCGGCCCGTACAGGTTGATCACCGACATCGCCCGTTGGACGAGCGCCTCGGCCAGGTCGGCGGGCAGGGCTTCGCCACCGACCAGCACCCGCACCCCGGCCAGCGCCGAAGCGTCCTCAGCCAGCATCGCCCGCCACAGGCTCGGCGTCGCCTGCATCACGGACACACCCGCCGACCGCACCAAACCGCACAACGCGACCGGGTCCCGGACGACATCCCGCTCCGCGAGCGTGATCGACGCGCCCGACAACAAGGGCACGAAGAGTTCGAGTCCGGCGATGTCGAACCCGACCGTGGTCACCGCTACCAGGCGGTCCCCGGCGCCGAGTTCGAAGCGGTCACGCATCGCCGTCAGGAAGTTCACCAGCGCGCCCTGCGGCACGACCACACCCTTCGGGCGTCCCGTCGACCCCGACGTGTAGATCACGTAGGCCGGGTTCGCGAGAGCCGGGCGGGTCAGGGGCTGGTCGCCCGCGGGCCGCGACAGAGCCTCGCTGGTCTCGGGGGCGTCCAGCAGCAGCCGCGGTACGGCCGGTTCCTCCGGCAGTACGGGGTCCAGGTCGCTGATGGTGACGAGCAGGACGGGGTTGGCGTCGTCCAGCATGTACGCCAGCCGTTCGGCCGGGTACTCGGTGTCCAGCGGGAGGTAGGCGGCGCCGGTCTTCCAGACCGCGAGCAGGGCCACGACGAGGTCCACGGACCTGGGCAGGGCCACCGCCACGAACCGTTCGGCGCCGGCCCCGCGCTCGACCAGCACACGGGCCAGCCGCTCCGCACGGGAGTCCAACTCCTCGTACGACAGTGCTTCCCCGCCCGCGACCACGGCCTCGGCGGCCGGGTTCGAGGCAACCCGCTCCTCGAACAGCTCCACCACCGAACGCCCCGGCACCTCACGAGCTGTGTCGTTCCAGAGTTCGAGCAGGCGCCCGCGCTCGGCCCCGGTGAGGATCTCGATGTCGCCGACCTTGACGTCCGGGGTGGTGACCGCGTGGTCCAGGAACCGGAGGAGCCGGTCGACGAGGCCACCGGCGGTGACGCGGTCGAACAGGTCGGTGCTGAACTCCAGTACGCCGTGAAGGGAGGTCACCCGGCCGTGCGGGTCGCGGCGCTCCGTGTAGCCGAAGGCCAGGTCGAACTTGGCGACGGACGACTCGATCGGCTCCCGCTCGGCCCGGAGGCCGGGCAGGTCACCGAGGGAGTCCAACGCGCCCTGGTAGTCGGTGTTGTTGAGCGTGAGAAGCACCTGGAAGAGGGGGTGCCGGGCGAGTGAGCGTTCCGGGTTGACCGCCTCCACCAGCCGCTCGAACGGCAGGTCCTGATGGGCGTAGGCACCGAGGTTCCGCTCACGGACCCGGTCCACCAGCTCGGCGAACGTCGGGTTCCCGGAGGTGTCCGTGCGCAGCACCAGCGTGTTCAGGAAGACGCCGACCAGCTTGTCGAGCGCTTCGTCGGTACGGCCCGCGATCGGCGTGCCCAGCGGGATGTCCGTGCCCGCGCCGAGCCGGGTCAGCAGGGCGGCGAGCCCCGCCTGGAGCACCATGAACGGGCTCGCCTGAACGCGCCGGGCCACCTCACTGACGCGCGCGTACAGCTCTGCGGGGATTTCGAAGGGGATGCGGTCGCCGCGGTAGGTGGCGACGGCGGGGCGGGGGCGGTCGTAGGGGAGTTCGAGCTGGTCGGGGAGTCCGGTGAGGGTGTGGGTCCAGTAGTCGAGTTGGCGGGTGATCTCGCTGGTGGGGTCGTCCTCGGTGCCGAGGATGTCGCGCTGCCAGAGGCTGTAGTCGGCGTACTGGACCGGCAGCGGAGCCCACTCCGGGGCTGCCGCATCGCGCACCCGGGCCGCGTAGGCGGCCGTGAGGTCGCGGGCCAGCGGAGCCCGGGACCAGGCGTCACTCACGATGTGGTGCGTCAGCAGGAGGAGTACGTGTTCCTCCTCGGACAACGCGAAGAGCGAGGCACGGAACGGGGTTTCGGCCGCAAGGTCGAAGGGGTGACCGGCCGCCCACGTCAGGTCGTCACGCAGACGTGCTTCGTCCGTCTCCACGATCGTGAACTCCGGCCGGGCGTCGGCCGGGCCCCGGACGATCTGGTGCGCGCCCTCGGCGTCCTCCGCGAACACCGTGCGCAGGCTCTCGTGCCGGGTCACTACGTCCGCGAGGGCGAGCCGCAGGGCCTCCCGGTCCAGGGCTCCGGTGAGTCGCAGGGCCACCGGCGCGTTGTAGGTGGCGCTGGGTCCCTCGAAGCGGTTGAGGAACCACAGCCGCTGCTGGGCGTAGGAGAGCGGAATGCGTGCCGGACGCGGACTCACCGCGCTTACGGTGCGGCGACTCGGCGCGGTGTCCCTGCCCAGGACGGCGCTGATACCGGCGACGGTGGGCGTCTCGAACAGCTGCCGGATGGGCAGGTCTGCACCGATGTCCGTCCGGATGCGGCTGACCAGCTTGGTTGCCAGGAGGGAGTGTCCGCCGAGGTGGAAGAAGTCGTCGTCGATGGTGACGGTGTCGGTGCCGAGTACTTCGGCGAAGAGGGTGCAGAGGGCTTGTTCGT
>NZ_BMUY01000047.1 GCF_014650435.1 Streptomyces tendae | reverse complement strand
ACGAACAAGCCCTCTGCACCCTCTTCGCCGAAGTACTCGGCACCGACACCGTCACCATCGACGACGACTTCTTCCACCTCGGCGGACACTCCCTCCTCGCCACCACACTCATCAGCCGCATCCGCACGACCATCGGTGCGGAACTCCCCATCCGGCAGCTGTTCGAGACCCCCACCGTCGCCGGCATCAGCGCCACGCTCGACCAGCAGCCGGCCCGTGCTGCCGTACGGCGTCCCGGTGTCACGGCCGGACCGCGGCCTGGACGGATCCCCGTCTCCTACGCCCAGCAGCGGCTGCGGTTCCTGAGTCTGCTGGAGGACGGCAGTACCGCCTACAACGCCCCCGGCGCGTTGCGGCTCACCGGAGCCCTGGACCAGGAGGCCCTGCGGCAGGCCCTGGTCGACGTCGTGGCCCGGCACGAGAGCCTGCGGACCGTCTTCGCCGAGGACGAGGGCGGCTTCACCCAGGTGATCCTGGAACCCTACGAGGTGGCCCTGGGATTCGACATCGTCGCGGTGGACGAGGAGCGGCTCGGGGAACGGCTGGCGGACGCGGCACGGTACTCCTTCGACCTGGCCGCGGAACCGCCCCTGCGGGCCACCCTGTTCGAGGTCGGCGACGACGAGTACGTACTCCTGCTGCTCCTGCACCACATCGCCGGCGACGGTTCGTCGATGCGTCCGCTGGCTCGTGACCTGGCCGCCGCCTACGCGGCGCGGGTGCGGGGGACGACGCCGGAATGGGCGCCGCTGCCGGTCCAGTACGCCGACTACAGCCTCTGGCAGCGCGACATCCTCGGCACCGAGGACGACCCCACCAGCGAGATCACCCGCCAACTCGACTACTGGACCCACACCCTCACCGGACTCCCCGACCAGCTCGAACTCCCCTACGACCGCCCCCGCAGTGAGGTGGTCACACAGCACGGTGGACAGGTGTCCCTGCGGATTCCGGCCGAACTCCACGGGCAGTTGCACGAGTTGGCGCGGACGACGCACTCCAGTCTGTTCATGGTGTTCCAGGCGGGGCTCGCCGCCCTGCTGACCCGGCTCGGCGCGGGCACCGACATCCCCCTCGGATCGCCGATCGCGGGCCGCACCGACGCGGCCGTCGAGGAGCTGGTCGGGTTCTTCGCCAACACGCTGGTGCTGCGCACCGACACCTCGGGCGACCCGACGTTCGCCGAGCTCGTGGAGCGCGTGAGGGCGCGGAGCCTGGAGGCGTACCAGCACCAGGACCTGCCGTTCGAGCGGCTGGTCGAGGCCGTCAACCCGGACCGCTCGCTCACCCGGCACCCCCTCTTCCAGGTGTGCCTGACCCTCCACAACACCGACCCGCGGGCCACGGTCGCCGAGGAGGCGCGGCTGCCGGGACTGACGGTGGAGCTGGAGCGGCTCCCCATCGAGGACACCAAGTTCGACCTCAACTGGGAACTGACGGAACACGTCGACGGCCTCGGACGGCCCGCGGGTGTCACCGTCGACCTGGAGTTCTCCGCCGAACTGTTCGACCGCGACACCGCCCGCTCGGTGGCCGACCGCCTCGTGCGCCTGCTGTCCGCGACGGCCCGCGACGCGGAGGTCCCGATCGGCGAGATCGACGTTCTCGCCCCGGGCGAGCGCACGGCGATCCTGGACGAGTGGAGCGACGCGGCCCGGCCCCCGGTGGCGGCCGCGCTGTCCGGCTCGTCCCTGCCGCGGACGGCGGACGACGCTCGCGCGTACGTCCTCGACGACTCCCTGGCCCCGGTGCCGCCCGGGGTCGCGGGGCAGCTGTACGTTTCGGGCTCCGGTCCGGCCGGTGACGCGGAGGAGCAGGAGCGGTGGCTGCCGTGTCCGTTCGGCCGCGCGGGCTGGATGTACCGCACCGGCACGTCGGCGCGCTGGTCGGCCGACGGTGAGCTGCGGCTCGTCGAGGTGCCCGGGCGGACACCCGCCGGCCCTGCGGACGTGTGGCCCGCACGTTCCCGGGGGCCGCGCAGCCCGCGGGAGCAGATCCTGTGCACCGTCTTCGCGGAGCTGCTCGGTGTCGCCTCCGTGGGCATCGACGACGACTTCTTCGACCGCGGCGGACATTCCCTGTCGGCGGTACGACTGCTCAGCCGGATCCGCGCGGTGCTCGGTGCGGAGCTGTCCATCCGCCGGCTCTTCGAGAACCCGACGGTCGCCGGCGTCGTCGAGGCGCTCGACGAGGCGTCGGGCGCCCGCCGACCGGTCACCGCCGTCGCGCGCCCCGCCCGGATCCCGCTGTCGTACGCCCAGCAGCGGCTGTGGTTCCTCAACCACCTGGAGGGGCCGAGCGCCACGTACAACATCCCGGTGGCGCTGGGCTTGAAGGGCGCGCTCGACCGGGCCGCGCTGCGCCTGGCGCTCACCGACGTCGTCGCCCGGCACGAGTCGCTGCGAACCCTGTTCGCCGAGGACTCCGACGGGGCGCGGCAGATCGTCCTGCCCGCCGCCCACGCGACGCCGGAACTGACCGAGGTCGACGTGGCACCCGGCGAGTTGCCGGGCAGGATACGTACCGCGGCGTCCCACCCCTTCGACCTCGCGGTCGAGCTCCCCGTCCGGGCCTGGCTGTTCTCCGCGCACGACGGGGAGCGGGTCCTGGTCCTGGTGGTCCACCACATCGCCGGAGACGGCTGGTCAATGGGCCCCCTCGCCCGCGACCTGTCGCTCGCCTACACCGCCCGCACTCGCGGGGACGCCCCGGCGTGGACGCCGCTTCCCGTTCAGTACGCCGACTACACGCTGTGGCAGCGGGAGGTGCTCGGCTCCGAGGACGACCCGGACAGCGAGATCTCCCGGCAGCTGGCCCACTGGAAGACCGCGCTGGCGGACCTTCCCGAGGAGCTGGAGCTGCCGGTCGACCGGCCCCGCCCGGCCCGGCAGTCGCACCGCGGCGGCCGGGTGCCCTTCGAGGTGTCCGCCGGCCTGCACGCACGGCTGGCCGCGTTCGCCAGGGAGACGGGCACCAGCCTGTTCATGGTGACGCAGGCCGCCCTGGCCACCCTGCTCACCCGGCTGGGCGCGGGTACCGACATCCCGATCGGCAGTCCCGTGGCGGGACGCACCGACGCGGCCGTCGAGGATCTCGTCGGGTTCTTCGTGAACACCCTGGTACTGCGGACGGACACCTCGAACGATCCGACGTTCGCCGAGCTGGTCGGCCGGGTCAGGGAGACCAACCTCGGCGCCTACGGGCACCAGGACGTGCCCTTCGAGCGGCTGGTGGAAGTGCTCAGCCCCGTCCGCTCGCTGGCCCGTCACCCGCTCTTCCAGGTGCTGCTCGGCTTCGACAACAACCAGGAGGCGCTGGAGATCCTGCGGCTGCCCGGTCTCACGGTGGACGTGCACGCGCCGGAGACCGGACGCGCCAAGTTCGACCTGGCGTTCTTCTTCGACGAGCGCTACGGCCCGCACGGCGAGCCCGAGGGCCTGGGCGGCGCCGTCGAGTACAACTCCGACCTTTTCGACCGCAGTACCGCACAGGAGTTCGCCGAGCGGCTGCTGCGTGTCCTGGAGGGAGCCGTCGCCGACCCGGAGCGGCCCATCGGCCGGCTGGAGGTGATGTCGCCCGCGGAACGCGACCGTGTGGTGGACGAGTGGAACCGCACCGCTCACGACGTGCCCCCGCTGCCGGTGCCGACGCTCTTCGAGCGGCAGGTCGCGGCCGAACCCCGGGCGACCGCGGTGCTCGGTGAGGACGTCACCCTCTCCTACGCCGAGCTGAACTCCCGCGCGAACCGGCTGGCGCGTCTGCTGGCCGCCTCGGGAGTGGGCGCCGAGGATGTCGTCGCGATCGCCCTCCCCCGGTCGGCCGACCTGGTGGTGGCCCTGGTGGCCGCCCTCAAGGCGGGCGCCGCCTACCTCACTCTCGACGTCTCGGCCCCCGAGCAGCGCCTTCGCGCGGTACTCAGCGACTGCGGCCCGCGCGTCGTCGTCACCGACTCGGCCACCCGGCCTCTCCTGGGCGACGGGATCACCCTCGACGTCGTTGTCGACGCCCCGGAGACGGTCCGGGAACTCGCCGCGGCCGCGGACGCCGACCTGACCGACGCGGACCGGGTCCGCCCGCTGGATCTCCGGCACCCCGCCTACGTCGTGTACACCTCGGGCTCCACCGGCACGCCCAAGGGCGTGGTGATGCCGATGAGTTCGCTCGTCAACCTGCTCGCCTGGCACACCGGAACGTACAGCGGCGGCGTGGGCACCCGCACGGCCCAGTTCCTCGCCGTCTCGTTCGACTTCGCGGTGCAGGAGATCCTGCAGGCGCTGGTCGTCGGCAAAACCCTGGTGATCCCGGAGGAGCACGTCCGCCGCGACGCCTACGAACTGGCCCAGTGGATCGCCAGGTACAGCATCAACGAACTGTTCGCGCCGACCCTCGTGATCGACGCCGTGCTGGCGGCGGCCGCCGACACCGGTGAACGGCTCGACTCCCTCACCGACCTCTTCCAGGGCGGGGAGCAGTTCCGGCTCAGTCACGAGCTGAGGGAGTTCTGCGCGAGCGGCTGGCGGCGGATGGCCCACAACATCTACGGCCCGGCCGAGACCCACGCGGCCACCACCGCGACCCTCCCCGGGGACATCGACGAGTGGCCCACCGCCGCCTCCATCGGGCAGCCGCTGTGGAACGCCTCGGTGTACGTCCTCGACGCCGGGCTGCGGCCGGTGCCGCCGGGCGTGCGCGGTGAGCTCTACATCGGCGGCGCCCAGCTGGCCCGCGGCTACCTCGGCCGCCCCGACCGTACGGCGGAACGGTTCGTCGCCTCACCGTTCGGGCGGCCCGGCACGCGTCTCTACCGCACCGGCGACGTCGTGCGGTGGAACCACTGCGGCGAGCTGGAGTTCCTGGGCCGCGCCGACCACCAGGTCAAGATCGGCGGTTTCCGTGTGGAGCCGGGCGAGGTCGAGGCCGTGCTCGCCGACCACCCGAGCGTCGAGACGGCGGTCGTGGTCACCCGCGAGGAGTCCGCCGGTCCGACCCGGCTCGTGGCGTACGTGGTGCCGGAGGGCCAGGACGCCGACCCGGCGCTGGGCCGCACGCTGCGTGCCCACCTCGAGCAGCAGCTGCCGCACTACATGGTCCCGTCCTTCGTCGTCCCGCTCGACGAGCTGCCACTCACCGCCAACGGCAAGCTCGACCGCCGGGCGCTGCCCGCCCCCGGCACCGACACGGTGGCCGCGGAACCCCGCACCGAGCGGGAGAAGGTGCTGTGCGCGCTGTTCGCGGACGTCCTGGGCCTGGCCGAAGTGGGCGTCGACGACGGGTTCTTCGACCTCGGCGGCG
>NZ_BMUY01000046.1 GCF_014650435.1 Streptomyces tendae | reverse complement strand
TGCGGTCGGCTGCATCGCATGCCAGTACCTCTACGGATGCGCCCTGGTGGGTGAGTTCGTCGCGGAGTGTGTCCATGCCGTCGGCGGCGAGCCCGCGTCGGCTGAGCAGTACCAGCTCGCGCACCCCGTGCACCGACACCAAGTGCCGGGCGACGACACGACCCAGTGCACCAGACGCCCCGGTGACCAGCACCGGACCGTCCCCGAACGCCGGGACACCGGAGACCGCAGCCTGGGCCCGCAACAGTCGTGGGACGTGTACGGCACCGTCCCGTAGGGCCCACTGCGGTTCATCGCAGGCCAGTCCGGCGGACAGCTCCCGCGCACCGGCACCCGCCGGGAGGTCCGCCAGCACGAACCGTCCGGGGTGTTCGGCCTGTGCCGCGCGGACCAGACCCCATACCGGCGCGATGCGCACGTCTACCGGTTCATCCGCCGATGCGGCCACGGCACCCCGGGTCACCACGACCAGCCGTGAGGACGCCAGCCGCTCGTCAGCAACCCACCGCTGCAGCACACTCAGCACACCGGTGAGCCGGTCCCGTACGGCATCCGGCACCGGGGCACCCTCCACTGCCGGGCACTCCAACACCACCGTGCCGGGAAGGTCCTGCGACGACGCGACCAACGCCTCCACATCCGCGAACACCAGTCCCTCCTCGGCCAGAGTCGAGTCCCCGAGAACCGCCCAAGAGAGGGCTCCGGCCTCGGCCTCGGCCGAGCCACCGTCGGCGGCGGAAACCCACTCGACCTCGAACAACGAGTCGGCGCCGACCCCCGTAGCAGCCGGTCCCATCGCCGCGATCACCTGCTCGCGCGACACCTCCCGCACGTTCAATGACTCGACGGAGGCCACCGGCGCTCCCGTCGGGTCCGCCGCGGTCACGGAGAAGCTGTCGGGGCCGGTCGGTACGATCCGTACCCGCAGCGCGGTGGCACCGACCGCGTGCAGGGTGACTCCCGTCCAGGCGAACGGCAGCCGGGTGGCGCCGTCGGCGACGAGGGAGGTCAGGCCGATCGGGTGGAGGGCGGCGTCGAGGAGAGCCGGGTGCAGGCCGAACCCGCCGACGCCGGACGCCTGCTGTTCGGGCAGCGCGACCTCGGCGAAGAGTTCCTCTCCGCGTCGCCAGGCGCGCAGCAGGCCCTGGAAGGCGGGGCCGTACTCGTAACCGCGGTCCGCAAGGTTCTCGTAGAAGCCTTCGACGCCCACCGGTTCGGCGGCGCGCGGGGGCCAGGCGGTGAAGTCGTCCGAGTGGGCCAGGGCGGGTGTGCCCGGAGTGAGGAGGCCGGTGGCGTGGCGGGTCCAGCCGGTATCGGCGCTCCGGGGGTGCCGCGGGTCGGGCTGCGGCCGTGAGTACACGTGGACGGGTCGCGCCCCGCGCTCGTCGGGTGCGCCGACGGTGACCTGGACCTGCACCGCGGCCTCGGGCGGCAGGACCAGCGGTGCTTCGAGGGTGAGGTCGTCGACGCGACCGCAGCCGACCTCGTCACCGGCGCGCAGCGCCAGCTCCACCAGGGCCGCACCCGGCACGAGCGTCGCCCCGCCCACGGTGTGGTCGGCCAGCCAGGGCTGGGCCGCCGGGGACAGCTGACCGGTGAGCAGGACGCCGTCGCCCTCGGCGAGGGCAACGGACGCGCCGAGCAGCGGATGGTGGGCGGCGCCGAGTCCGACCGCACTCATGTCGCCGGTGCCGGCGGGGACGTCGAGCCAGTACCGCTGCCGCTGGAAGGCGTAGGTGGGCAGGTCCACCCGTTGCGCGCCGAGCCCTTCGAGGACGGCCGCCCAGTCGACGGACGTACCGGCCGCGTGCAGCCGGGACACGGCCGTGAGCAGAGCCTTCTCCTCCGGTTCGGCGCGGCGGAGCAAGGAGACGACGACGTCCGATCCCAAGGGGGCGACCACGGCGGCCCCACCGTCACCCTCCGGACCCGCCGACCCGTCCGGTCCGTCCATCACGTCCAGGGTCTGCTGGATCACCGGCAGCAGTGTCGCCGACGGGCCGACTTCGACCCAGCGACCGACGCCCTGCGCGTGGAGGGCGGTCACGGCGTCGGCGAATCGGACGGTGGCGCGGACGTGGGTGACCCAGTAGTCGGCCGTCCGCATCTCCTCCGGGTCGGTGGCGCCGGTGACGGTCGACACGATCGGGATGCCCGGCTCGTGGAAGGTGACCCGCGCCAGGGTGCGCCGGAACTCGTCGAGCATCGGCTCCATCAGCGGCGAGTGGAAGGCGTGGCTGACCCGGAGCCGCTTCGTGCGGCGGCCGCGTTCCGTGAGGAGAGCGACGATCTCCCGTACGGCCGTGTCCGCGCCGGAGAGGACGACCGCGCCAGGCGCGTTGACGGCGGCCAGGCCGACCTCGTGCTCGTGTCCGACGAGCAGTGGCAGGACTTCGTCGGGGCCGGCCTCGACGGCGACCATGGTGCCGCCGGACGGAAGTCGCTGCATGAGCCCGGCGCGCGCGGCGACCAGCGTGCAGGCGTCCTCCAGGGAGAGGACCCCGGAGACATGGGCAGCGGCGATCTCGCCGATGGAGTGCCCGGCCAGTAGGTCGGGCCGTATGCCCCACGACTCAAGGAGCCGGAAGAGGGCGACCTCCAGGGCGAAGACGGCGGGCTGGGTACAGCCGGTGGTGTCGAGCGCCTCGGCCTGCGTGGTGCCCGGCGCGGTGAGCATCACCTCGCGCAGCGGCCGTTCGAGCAGCGGGTCGAGTACGGCGCACACCGCGTCGAGGGCCTGCCTGAACCGTGGGAACCGGCCGTGGAGTTCGCGCCCCATGCCGGCCCACTGCGAACCCTGCCCGGAGAACAGGAACGCCGTCGCACCCGGCGTCGCCATGCCCGTCACGCCGTCGGCCGCGCTCTCGGGTCCTTCGGCGAACCGTGCGAGGGCGTCGATGAGTTCGGCGCGGTCGGTGCCGAGCGCGATGAAACGGTGGGGGAGCGCGGTACGGGTGGTGCCGAGCGAGAACGCGACGTCGGAGGCGGTGAGGTCGGGGCGGGCGAGCAGGTGCGCGTGCAGCCGGGCCGCCTGGGCCCGCACCGCGTCGGCGCCGCGCGCGGATACCGGCCAGGGGAGCAGGGCAGGGCGGACGATGGGCGTCCTGTCGCTGTCCGCCTCGGAGTCCGAGTGCGCCTCGGGATCGGTGTCGGCCGGCTCGGCCGGCTCGGAGGGCTGCTCGATGATCACATGGGCGTTGGTGCCGCTGACGCCGAACGACGACACCGCTGCCCGCCGCGGCCGATCCGTGTCCGGCCAGGTGGACTGTTGGGTGAGCAGTCGTACCGCACCCGCTGTCCAGTCGATGTGCGGGGAGGGTTCGTCTGCGTGGAGGGTGCGTGGCAGGACGCCTTCGCGTAGCGCCATGACCATTTTGATTACACCGCCGACACCGGCTGCCGCCTGGGCGTGCCCGATGTTGGACTTCAACGAGCCCAGCCACAGCGGGTGTTCGGCAGGACGTTCCTGCCCGTAGGTCGCCTGGAGCGCCTGTACCTCGATCGGGTCACCCAGCGATGTACCGGTGCCGTGCCCCTCCACAGCGTCGATGTCGGTCGGACCAAGTCCCGCGGTGGCGAGGGCCTGCCGGATCACCCGCTGCTGGGACGGCCCGTTGGGTGCCGTCAGACCATTCGACGCGCCGTCCTGGTTGACCGCGCTGCCCCGCACCACCGCCAGCACCCGGTGGCCCAGCCGCTCCGCATCCGACAGCCGCTCCACCAGCAGCATGCCCGCGCCCTCGGCCCACCCGGTGCCGTCCGCTCCCGCGCCGAAGGCCTTGCACCGACCATCGGGCGCCAGCCCCCGCTGCCGACTGAACTCGACGAACGTGTCCGGCGTCGCCATCACCGTGACACCGCCCGCGAGGGCCAGGCTGCACTCCGCCTGACGCAGTGCCTGGATGGCGAGGTGCAGCGCGACGAGGGAGGACGAGCAGGCGGTGTCGACGGTGACCGCCGGGCCCTCGAGGCCGAGGGTGTAGGCGATGCGGCCGGTCGCGATGCTGCCGGCGCTGCCGTTGCCGACGTACCCTTCGACGTCCTCGGGTACGGTTCCCGCGCCGAGCCGGGCGCCGTAGTCGTGGTACATGACGCCCGCGAAGACGCCTGTCCGGCTGCCGCGCAGGGTGGCCGGGTCGATGCCCGCGCGCTCGAACGCCTCCCATGACGTCTCCAGCAGCAGCCGCTGCTGCGGATCCATCGCCAACGCCTCACGGGGTGAAATCCCGAAGAACGCCGGGTCGAACTCGGCCGCGTTCCGCAGAAAACCGCCCTCACGGGAGTACGTCTTGCCGGTGCTCGACGGGTCCGGGTCGTAGAGGGCGTCGACGTCCCAGCCGCGGTCGCCGGGCATCGCGTCGATCGCGTCGCGGGCCTCGGCGACCAGCTCCCACAGGTCCTCCGGAGACTCGACACCACCCGGGTAGCGGCACGCCATCCCGACGATCGCGATGGGTTCGTGCCGGGCGGCCTCGGCTTGGCCGAGACGGCGCCGGGTCTCGGCCAGGTCGGTCGTCACCCGCTTGAGGTAGTCGCGCAGCTTCTGCTCGTTGGACATCAGTCAGTCACCATTCGAGTCGTCGTCGGAGACGATCGGGCTGGAGGGGGTACGGCGTTCAGCCGAGTTCGTTGTCGATGAAGGCGAAGATCTCGTCGTCCGTCGCCGCGTCGATCTTGTCGGCGACCCGCGCGGCCTCCACCGGCCCCGCCGCCTCGTCGAAGCGGGCGAGCAGGGCGGTGAGGCGCCGCTGGATGTCGGCGCTCTTCTCGTCGGTCGGGTCGACGTCGGTCAGCATCTGCTCGATCCGGTCGAGTTCGCCGAGCAGGCCCTCCGGGCCCGCCGCCGGCAGGTCCGGGATCTGCGTGCGCAGATGACGGGCCAGGTCGGCGGAGGTCGGATGGTCGAAGACGACCGTGGCGGCCGGCTTCAGACCGGTGGCCGCGTGAAGCCGGTTGCGCAGTTCCACCGCCGTGAGCGAGTCGAACCCGAGGTCCTTGAAGGCACGCTCCGGCTCGATCGTCCCGGCGGAACGGTGTCCCAGCACCCCGGCGACCTCCGTACGCACGAGGTCCAGCAAATGCGCCGCCCGTCGGCTCTCGCTCATCGCCGCCAGCCGCTCGACCAGCCCGCCGCCTGAGCCCGCGGCCGCTCCGGCCGCCGCCTGCCGCCTCGTCCTGACGGGCACCAGCGCGCGCAGCACCGCGGGCACAGCCTGGGAACGACCTTGCAGAGCAGCGAGGTTGAGTCGTACCGGTACGAGGAGGCTCGGGGTGGCCTCGCCGAGTGCTCGGTCGAGCAGGGCGAGGCCCTCGGTCTCGCTCAGTGGTTCCGCGCCGAGTCGTGCGATCCGGTGTCGGTCGGATTCAGCGAG
>NZ_BMUY01000045.1 GCF_014650435.1 Streptomyces tendae | reverse complement strand
GGGCGGCGCGGACGGCTCCGAGGGCGAGGGGGTCGCTGGCGCAGATGATGCCGGTGACGCCGCGTTCCAGGAGTCGGGTGGCTGCGGCCTGGCCGCCTTCCAGGGAGAACATGGCCCGTTCCACGTGCGCGTCGGGCAGGGTGCCGTTCGCCGCCTCGGCGGCCTGCTGGGCGGCGGCCAGCTTGCGGCGGGAGGGGATGTGGTCGGAGGGGCCGAGGACCAGGCCGATGCGCTCGTGGCCGAGGGACGCCAGGTGCCGCCAGGACTGCCCCACGGCGACGGCGTCGTCGCAGGCGATGCAGGGGAAGCCGAGATCGGGTATGGAGGCGTTGACGAGCACCACGGGGATGTTGCGTTCGGCGAGCAGCCGGTAGTGGTCGTGCGGGGCGTCCGCCTGCGCGAACAGACCGCCGCCGGCGAAGACGACCCCGGAGACCTGTTGCTGCAGCAGCAGTTCGACGTAGTCGGCCTCCGAGACGCCGCCCTTGGTCTGGGTGCACAGCACCGGCGTCAGCCCCTGCTGGGCGAGTGCGCCGCCGATGACCTCGGCGAACGCGGGGAAGATCGGATTCTGCAGCTCGGGCAGGACCAGGCCGACCAGGCGGGCGCGCTCGCCCCGCAGCTGGGTCGGCCGCTCGTAGCCCAGCACGTCCAGCGCGCTCAGCACGGACTGCCGGGTCGTCTCCGAGACCCCCGGCTTGCCGTTGAGCACCCGGCTGACCGTGGCCTCGCTGACCCCAACCTTCTTCGCCACCTGAGCAAGTCGTCGTGTCACAAACGCAAGACTAGCGCAAGTCTCGCAAGAGACTTGCGCCAGTCAGTGACCTGTCCGACAACAGCCGTTGCCGATCCCCGTTGCAGGCCGGTCCTACGGATTGCGGATGATCTCGAACGTGGACGTGGTGTTGCGGATGTCCACGGCGTTGTCGCCGAGCTTCAGTCCGTTGAAGGTGACCTCACCGACCGCCGGTCCCTGCCCGCCCTCGGGCATCTCGTTGGCCCACAGGCCGAAGCCGGACTTGGCGTCGAACTCGTCACCGCTCTTGTGCGCGCCCGTGACGGAGACGTCGGTGAAGACCGTGTCCTTGATGGGGTACTGCGGCTGGCCTCCCACGTAGTTCGTCTGGAACATGATGCCGCTGTAGGTCGGATCGACGATGTCGACGTTGTTGACCCGGATCCCCTGGAACACCTTGGACGCCGAGAACACCCAGATGCCGGGGAAGGTCTGCCCGTTCCAGAAGTGCCCGCCGGCCCGGACGATCGACACGTTCTCGAAGGTCGTCGGATCGGTGCCGAAGCCGTTCATCGGGTAACCGAAGTCCAGCGAGCTGATCGTGATGCCCGAGTAGACCAGGGTGTCCGCGATGTGGATGTTCCGGAAGGTGTTGTTGTAACCGCCGTAGACGGCCAGACCCGCGGCACGCCAGGTCAGCGTCGTCGTGAGGTTCTCGTACAGGTTGTTCTTCATGTCCGCGCCGCCCGCGTCGATCGCCGAGAAGAGCGCGAAGCTGTCGTCACCGGTCGCCCGGGCGTCGTTGTTGGACACCAGGTTGTCGGTCGAGCCGTTGGTCATGTTGATGCCGTCGGCGAACATGTTGCGGATCCGGGAGTTCTTGATCGTCATCCGGTCGGTGTTGGCGCCCCAGTACAGGCACACCATGTGCTCGTTCCAGATGTTGTCGATCACGATGTCCGAGGCGTTGGAGAAGTCGAACACCTTGCCCGGCCCGTCGATACGGGACGTGTAGTTGCCGAAGTAGGCGAAGTTCGCGAACGTCGAGCCCTTCGCGCTCGCCTCGGCACGGAACCCGATGTCGGTGTTGTCCTGCGTGGTGGGGGCGTGGAACTTCGTGAACCAGGGTCCGGCGCCGACCACCTTCACCGCCTTGCCGTACACCTGGAACTTGCTCGACGTCTGGTAGTCGCCGGGCGGCAGGTACACACCGACCAGCTTGCCCGAGGTGTCCATGCGGACCTTGTCGAGCGCGTTCTGCACGTCCTGGTGCGAGAAGCCGGCCGGCACCGCGTACGCCGCCGGGTCGGGGTTGGGCACCGCGGAGACCTGCTCCAGGTTGACGAAGTCGATCGCGTAGTCGGTGGTGTTCGCCGCGTCCTTCTGCAGTCGGACCGTGCTGCCCGCCGGGACGGTCTCGCCCAGCATGAGGTGCGCCTCGTCGTAGATGTGCCGCGGGGCGCCCGCACCGGGGGAGTTGCCCGGCGACGCCTCGGCGCCGTACAGCCAGGCGTACTTCGAGGTGAGCGGCAGTGCCTTCTTCATCACGCCGTCGACGTACACGTTCAGCGTGGCGTCGATGCCGCCGCCGCCCGGGGCGTCCGGGATCGAGAAGCGGGTCACCAGGGTGTTGGTGTCCGCCTTGGTGGTGAACTCGACGTACTCGCCGGTCTTGGCCAGGTGGACGGCCTTGCGGCCGGACGCCTCGCCCGCGATGTCACCGATGGTGCGGTTGGGGCCGACCACGGTGGCACCGCCGCCGACCGTGCCGTCCTCCGCCTCGTACATGTCGTACGGCATGTTCGCGCCGCGCCCGACGAACAGCGGCTGTGTGGAGGTGTTGTTCTCCCGCTTGACCGGCAGTTCGTTCGCGTCGTCGGCGACCGTGACCTTGAGGGAGTACGAGCCGTTGGCCGCCTTCCAAGTGCCGAGGTCCACGGCGGGGGAGGTCTTGCCCGCGGCGATGACGCCGGAGTGTGCGCCGGTCAGGGTCCTGACCGTGTCGCCCTTGGCGTCGAGCAGGGCGAGCGTCACCGCGTGGCTGCCGTCCGCCGAGTCCTGGGTGCCCTGGTTCTTCAGGGCGACCTTGAAGGTCACGTCGTCACCGGCGGCCGGACTGGACGGCGAGGTGGTGACGGCGGCGGCGACCAGGTCGGAGCTCTGCACCGGCTTGACGACCAGCGGATCGGGCCGCGTGTAGGTGTTGTTGGTCTCGTTCTGCTCGATGATCTCGTTCGCCTCGTCGGCGACCGCGCTGAGTTCGTACGAACCGGCCTCGCGTGCCCCGACGGACGCGCTGACCGTGCTCTGCTCACCCGCCTTCAGGGCGGGGACGTCGGCGGTGGCGACCTTGGTGTCGCCCAGCCGCAGAGCGACCTTGCCTGCCGGTGCGTCCGCGGCGCCGCTGTTGCGGACGGTGGCGGACACGGTGATCTCGTCCGACTCGACGGGGGACTCGGGCGACGCGGTCAGGCCGGTCACCTCGAGGTCCGGGTTGGGCGCCGGGGTGCCGACGACCTGGAACTCGGCGATCTGTCCGGCCGTCGCCCCGGTGTTGGAGGTGAACTTCAGCTGGACGTCCGCGGCGCGTTCGCCGACGGGTATCGTCACGCTGTTGCCACCGCTCGCCGGGTCGAAGACGTAGTCCTTCGCGTCCACCAGGGAGGTGAGGGCGGAGGCGTCCTGGGCACGGCCGAGGACCTGGATGTTCTGGGTGCGCTTGGACCAGCCGGTGTCCGGATTGAGCTTGAGCACGACGCTGTCGACGTCCGCGTTCGCGCCCAGCTTCAGGGTCAGCGTGTTCGGATAGCTGCCCGCCGCCCCCTCCCAGTAGGTCGAGGTGCTGTTGTCGTTGGCGTTCTCGGCGACGTAGGTGTGGATGTGGGACGAGGCGCTGATCGGCTTGCCGACGGCCAGGTTCGACCCGTCCTTGGTGCCGTTGCGGATCACCGAGTTGCTGTCGCCCGACACGTTGCCGGCCGCGTCCCTGGCCCGCACGAAGTAGGTCACGTTCGCCGACGCCGGCTGTGTGTCGGTGTAGGTGGTGACGTCACCCGCGACGCTCTTGCGGAGCTTGTTGTTGGCGTAGACGTCGTACCCGGTGACGCCCTCGTTGTCGGTCGACGCGCCCCAGGTCAGCTTGATCTGCCCGGCGGCCGGTTCGGTGAGGGCCAGGTTCGAGGGCGCGGTGGGCGCCTGGGTGTCCCCGGTGTCGGCGCGGCGGGTGACCGAGTTGCTGTTGCCCGAGACGTTGCCGGCCGCGTCCTTGGCGCGCACGTAGTAGGTGACCGTCGTGTCGGCGGGCCTGATGTCGGTGTACGTGGTGACGTCACCGGCGACCGAGGTGAGCAGCTCGCCGCCTGCGTAGATGTCGTACCCCGTGACGGCCGTGTCGTCCGAGGACTCGTTCCAGGTCAGCTTGATCTGCCCGGTGGCCGGTTCGGTGAACGCGAGGTTCGCGGGCGCGGTGGGCGCCTGGGTGTCACCGGTCTCGGGGCCGTAGACCTCCAGCTCGGAGACCTGGGCGGCGGGCTGACCCGTGTTGGCCGTCACCAGGACCCGCACGTGGCGCGCGGTGGCCGCGTCGAAGGTGATCGTGGCCGACTGACCGCCGGCCGCGTCGAAGGCGTACGCCTTGGCGGCGGTCAGGTCGGTGAAGTCCGAGCCGTTCTCACTGGCCTGGATCTTCAGCGTCTGGCTGCGGTTCGGCCAGCCGTCGGGCAGCCGCAGGACGACGCGGTTCACCCGGCGCGAGGAGCCGAGGTCGGCCTGGAGCCACTGCGGCAGGGCGTTGTTGGCGCTCTCCCAGTAGGTGGCCTTGTTGCCGTCGTTGCCGTTGCCGGGGGTGTACGCACCCGTGGAACTGCTCGCCGTCAGCCGTCGGCCGGCGGCCAGGTTCGTGGACGACTCCCCGGCCGCGTGCACCTCGAGCTCGGAGAGCTGGGCCGCCTGCCACCCGGTGTTCGCCGTGATGTTCACCCGCACGAACCGGGTCTGGGTGGCGGGGAAGGACACGGTGACCGTGTTGCCCGAACCGGGATCGAAGGCGTAGGTGGCGGACGTCTTCAGCGTGCTGAAGCTCGTGCCGTCGGCGCTGCCCTGGACGGAGAGCGTCTGGTCGCGGCCCTCCCAGCCGGCGGGCAGTCTCAGGACGACCTCGTCGATGCGCTCGGTGGCACCGAGGTCGGTCTGGACCCACTGGGGCAGGCTGCTGCCGCCGCTCTGCCAGTACGTGCCCTGGTTGCCGTCGGTGATGTTGGCGGCGCCGTACTCGCCGTGCGAGCTGCTCGCCGCCGTGGCATCTCCCACGGCGATGTTGGGTCCGCCGGCTGCCGTGGCCGACAGCAGCGGTCCTCCCAACGCCAGGAGACTGGTCGCGACCACGGTGCACAAGGCACGTGATCTCCAGTTCCGGTTTCTCATCTGTCCCCACATCAGGTAGACACCCAAAGTTCGCTGGCATTTACGTTGAGCGCTCGCAGAGTTGCAGAGAAATGTTGAGTCGTCTACAGGGTGAGCAGCGGAAAGTCGGCGCACGGCAGCGCCCGGTGAGGTCCATGAGGAGTGGGCAGTCGCCGGGGCATGCCTCGGATCAGCGACTTTCACGGGCTACGTCAGGTAGCCGCAAGTCGCTGTCATTTCCCGCAAGGAACTTGCGGTCGAGAAGGGCTGCGAGTGCCGCTAGCCGGCGGCCGGCTGTGCGGTGGAGCCGCGGACGACGAGTTCCGGTTCGAAGAGCAGCTCGCCGTGCGGGACTTCGGTGCCCTGGATCTGGGCGCAGAGGAGGTCGACGGCGGCGCGTCCCATGGCTTCGATGGGTTGGCGGACGGTGGTGAGGGGTGGT
>NZ_BMUY01000044.1 GCF_014650435.1 Streptomyces tendae | reverse complement strand
CCCATATTCTATGGCGTACGCCATATGCATGCGGGTTGAGGCATACGAAAAGGGGCCCAACCCGAAGGCCAGACCCCTCAACGCACCACCAGGCACGACTAGAACGGCGGAAGATCACCCCCACCCCACGCACCCGCAGCCGGCGCCGTACCCGGCACATCCGACCCCCACGGATCCTGCCGCGCCTCCTGCGACGTCTCCCGCTTCACCTGTTCGTACTGCTGACGCCCCTGACCCGAACTGGTCTTCGTCACCTGCGCCGTCGCCGACCGGAGCGCAGGACCGATCTCGTCGACCTCCAACTCCATCACCGTCCTCTTCACCCCCTGCTTGTCCTCGAAGGACCGCTGCTTCAACCGGCCCTGCACGATGACCCGCATCCCCTTCTCCAGGGTCGACGCGACGTTCTCACCCATCGGACCCCACGCACTGCACGTGAGGAACAGGCTCTCGCCGTCGCGCCAGGCGTTCGTCTGCCGGTCGAACGTCCTCGGCGTGGACGCCACCCGGAACTTCGCTACCGCCTTGCCCGCGGTTGTGTAACGCAGCTCCGCCTGGTCATCGACGACGTTGCCCACAACGGTGATCACACACTCTCCGGCCATCAGGCTGCCTTTCCTATCTGCTGCTTCGTCTTCGCGGCCAGGGAGTTGTCCCCGTGTCCGCACATGAACTCCCGCGACGCGCGCAAACTCTTCGCGGAACGCGCCTGCCGAATCGGACCCCCATACCGCGGATACCGGTCCCCCCGGCAGATATGGCCGATCGTTCGCGGGTCCGTACCGAACGACAACGCCAACTCAAGATCCGAAGCCCCACGCTCCGACCGCTCACGGATCGCGATGACCTCCCCCTCCGAGAACACCCGAAGACCAGGACGATCCATCGACGGAACCGGCTTGCCCTGCTTGGCAAGGTACTTCCGCTGACGGCTCACGAACGTCGACGTGGACCCCTTCCGCAGCCCGTACATGGCGTCGAACTCCGGATAGTCCATGCCCATCCGCACCCCGCGGACGATGGCCTCCAAACGCTCCCGCTTGGTCACCTCCGCGTTCACGCCGCGCAGGTACTGCTGCACAGCCACCTCGTCGACGTAGTCGTCATCCGGCACGTCGACAGGCTCGGGAACGTGGTCGTGCAGCGGACGCTGCTCCAGCCACGCCGGCATGCTGAGCGCGCCATGCCGGGTGACGTCCAGCCAGCCGAGGGCTTTTCCCACCGGCTGGTCCGGATCCACCAGCCCGGCAAGCACGACGATGAGGGCGTTCTTCTGCACGTCGTCCAGGCCGTCGAGGACCGCCTTCACGTCTTCGGGTCCGCCGTCGCCGTGGACGAGGACAGCGAGGTTCGCGGCGACGGGCAGCATGGCTTCGGCGAGGTCGCCGCGCCGCTCAGCGGACAGGCTGCTCATGCCGCCACCTCCTCGGAGGCCTGCGCGGCGAGACGCTCACGCACCGCGTTCACGGTCGTCGCGTTCGTCCCCAACTCCTTCGCTATCTCCGCCGCCACCAACCCGAGGCCCTCCAACTCCCGGAACTCCTCCAGCCGGTGCCCGATGATGTAGTCGACCGCCGACACGAACCGCCGGTCGTACACCTGCACCTTGCGGCGGTGCAGCCGGCGCCGCTCCTGCTCCGACAGGCCACCCCACACGCCCTCGTCGAGCCGCTGGTCCAGCGCGTACTGGAGGCACTGCTCCCGCACCGCGCACCGGGTCAGGCACACCTGCTTGGCTTCCGCGACCTGCCACTGGTGGGCCTTCCCGCGGGTGGAGGCGGGGTGCCACAGGTCGGGCTCGGGGTGGACACGGCAGGCGGCATCGTCACGCCAGTCACCGCTGTCTGCGGGCACGAGCGTGGCCGGTGTTCTGGGGAGGCTGGTGTGGGTGGTCATCGCGCGTCTCCGGGAAGGGTCGGCCAGGTCGCCTTGTCGAGGGCGGCCCGGTGGGTCTTGGGCATGTCGGTGATGGGGTGTCCGAGCCAGTCGCGGCCGGCTGCCATGAGGGCGACGGCGTCTGCGGCGTTGTCGTTGCCTTCGGTGGTCCAGGCGGGGAAGCGTCGGGCGATGCTGTCGACGACGGCGCCTTTGCCTGCGTTGCCTTTGCCGGTGGCGTAGAGGGCGCGGGCGTTGGGGGTCATGAGCCCGGTGGGGATCTCGCGAGCGACCAGGTAGTTGTAGATCTCCCACCAGAGCCATCCGCGTTCGTGGGCCCCTCCGCCTGATCGGGAGACGGCGGGGAGCTCCATGACGACGAGGTCGGGTCGGCCGATGGTGTCGAGGACCAGGGTGCGCACGTGCTGGAGGGCTTCGCGTCGGTCGGGGTGGGGGAGGGCGGTGATGGGGCGCTTCTTGTCGGTCCAGCCGACGACGGTGCACCAGCCGTTGCTGCTGGCGACGCCCGTTGCTGTTAGGGAGGGGTCGACTCCGATGACGGTGTTCCAGGGGTCGCGAGGGACGTATCGCTGGTCGGGGGCGAGGGCGGTCATGTGGTGGGCTCCAGGGGTTGGCCTTTGCGGCGGTAGGTGGCGTGGCCGGGCTTGTGTCCGAGGTGGAAGAGTCGGCAGTAGTGGCACTGGTAGGGGAGGAGTCGGGGGCCGCCGATGCGGCGTATCTGTCGTGCTCGGGTGCGGGCGGCGGCGAGGGTCCAGAAGCGGGTCTTGCCGAGGCAGGAGACTTCTTCTTCGGTCATGGGCGGCTGGTGGGTTCGGGGAGTCCGAGGGCTTGGGCGAGGGCGCGGCGTGCGGTGTCGTCGTAGGCGGGGTTGTGGATGAAGGTGGCGACGATGGCGATGCGGCCGCGGAGGAGGGCGAGGTCGTTCTCTGCGGTGGTGATGAGTGCGGTGTGGCGGGTGCAGAGTTCGCCGGCGAGGACCTGGACGTAGCCCGTGTCCTGGTCAGCCATCGGCTTCCGCCTTCGGGTACTCGCGGACGCGGAGGTGGGCGGGCCAGTAGTCGGGGTTGCCGCCCTTGGTGTCTCCGTGTGCGGCCACGGTCTTCCCGGCGACGGTGAAGTCGCGGGCCCAGACGGATCCGAGCTGCTTCACGAACGGGGCGGCGCCGGCCTGACGGGCGTCGTCGATGAGGTCTGCTGCCCACTGAGGGTCGAAGGGGCGGGCGCCGGGGCCGGACTCGCCTCCGATGATGACCCAGTCGATGTTGAAGGCCGGGCCGGGCTCATAGCCGCAGGACGGTTCGTGGATGTAGTAGGGCGGGCCGTAGCCGCCGCAGTTGCAGCCGTCGATCGGTTCCATCAGCGGGAGGCGTACGGGGCCGAGGAGCGGTTCGCAGGAGAGGAAGCGGACGGCGGCCGGGGTCTGCGCGAGTGCCTTGATGCGGATGTCGGCCCACTTCTGGTTCTCCACGGAGACGCCGAGGTGGACGTTGGGGAGCGGCCAGGTCCAGCCTGCTTCGGCGGGGCGGCCGTATACCTGCTCTGCGCGGTGGCGGACCATGTGCGCGAACTGCGGGTTGTTGAGCAGGGACCGCATTCGGCCGTGGCGCTTGGTGAGGACCTGGTAGGTGTGCTGGGGGGTGGCTGCCATGACGCCGAAGATCAGGTGCAGGTCGGCGGTCGAGATGCCGGAGTGGAAGAGGTCACTCATCGAGTTCACGAAGACGAGCCGGGGCTTCTTCCAGCGGAGCGGCTCACGGATGGTGTCAGCGTGTACGGCGATGCCGAAACCGGGTCCTGAGGTGCGCGGGTTTCCGTCGGTCTGGTACTTCGCTGCGCCCATGCCCTTGAGGCGCTTGGCCATGGTGAGGGCGTAGCAGTGGTCGCATCCGGGGCTGATGCGGTCACAACCCGAGGTCGGATTCCAGGTCTGCTCGGTCCATTCGATGCTGGTCACGGCTGGGGGTGCTCCTTCGCGTTGTCGGTGTGCTCGGCGATGTAGGCGGCGATCTGCTGGTGGCTCATGGGCTGGGTGTCGGCGGTGCCGGTGTCGGAGTGGGCGAGCTGGTCGGCGAGGGCCCGCGGCTCCGGCTCGGGGGTGGGGAGGGGGACGGGGATGGTCTCCGTGGGGGTTTCGTCGAGGAGGTCGGGGCGGGCCCAGGTGGGGCCGGTGTGGATACCGAGGGCCTCCCACTCATCGCGGGACAGGGGCTGGAGGTGGGTGAGGTCGGTGTGGGGGGTGGTGCAGCGGTCGACGGCTATGCGGGCGGCGGTCGCGCTGGAGGGGGTGGTGAGCCGGTACTCGTGGACGGCGCCCATGGGACAGGCGGCCTGGAGGGTGAGGGTTCGGGTGTTGTGGTCGTAGTGGAGGGTTGCGCCGTCGTGGAGGGGGCGTGTGGCGGTGCCGTCGTGGTGGTCGCGCCAGTCGTTGATGCGGTGGGTGGGGATGCCGGCGATGCGGGCGGCGAGGGTGGCGTAGCCCTGGGTGTCGGTCATGAACGGTTGGGGCCGGGTGGGGAGTCCGGCGCGCAGGTCGACGGGCTTGACGAGGGAGAGACGAGGCTGCTCCGGGGCGGGCTTGACGAGGGACAGTCGCGGCTCGGTGGTCTTCTTCGCCTGCGTGGTCTTCGCCGCGGTCTTACGGCTGCTGGTGGTTTTCTTCGCGGCCGTCTTCCGGGCGGTCGTCTTCTTCGCCGGGGTGTTGTTGCGGGCGGTGGTGCGGGCCATGGCTGTGCTCCGTCCTGCTGGGGTGCGGGGTGCGGTGCTGGTGGTGGAGGGTGATGAGGGCTGCGAAGGCGGTGAGGATCGCGGCGGCGATGAGGTGGGGCCAGGTCATACGCGGTTGCGGTTGGCGCGCAGCGCGGCGAACGCGGGGACTTCCCAGGTGCTGTAGCGGCGGGAGACGAGGGTCTTGAGGCCGTTGACGTCGCACATGAGGGGCTTCCGCCCGGTCTTGTCCCTCGGGCAAGTCGCGGGGTGGGCGAGGCCGACGGCGTGGGCGGCTTCGTGCCAGATGGTGTTCATGCGCTGGGCTTCGGTGTAGCCGCGGCCGGCAGCCCACAGGTCGCTGTTGATGTACATGTAGCCGCTGTATGCGGCGCCGCGGAGAGCGCAGGCCCCGCCGAAGCTGTGGTTGGGGTACTTGGGGTTGGGCTTGGACATGTAGCGGACGCTGATGGTGTGGGAGGGCCCGCAGGTGGTGGCGCTGGTGGGGACGATGCGGGTCGACACGGTGACGTTGACGCCCATGCGGTAGGTGAGCTCAGCGGCGGTCTTCCGCAGGTAGGGGGTGAGGGCGGTGCGGGAGCGGGTGTCGTGGAAGGCGATGACCCACGGCTTGGTGTCGATGTGGGTGATGTGCGGCTGGAGCTTCCAGCCGGTGCCGGCGACGACCGGACGGGTGGCGCTGTCGGCGTCGGAGGCGGTGAGGGCGGTCGCGGCGACGGTGAGAGTGACGGCGACAGTGGCCTTGGTGGCGAAGAGCTTGTTCATGGGTTTCCTTCCGTCCGGCGGGCGGGTGGGTCAGGCGGTGGCTTCCCAGAGGGTTCTGGGCATGTACTCGGTCCCGGTGGCCCTGCGAGGGCGGGATGGGGTGTTCCATCCAGGCCGGGGAGGGCGGTGGGCGATGGTCTTCCAACCAGCTGCGCGGAGGCTGGCGCCGGTCTCCCCGGCCTGGGTGTAGGTGATGAGCCGCGTGTAGCCGAGGGCTTGCGCGGCCCGCCATGCGGCGCCGTAGAGCATGGAGTTGGCGTTGCGGGTGCCGTCTGTTGCGGTGCGGGTGACCTCGAGGGTTTGGCCGTTGTCGAGGTGGCGGGCGACGGGGCGGCCGACTATGGCGACTCCGCGAAGGGTGCCGTCCTGGTCTGCGGCGCCTATGCAGAACTTGCAGCCGATGGGGGGCTGGTGGTGCCGGTGCCACATGGCTACGAAGTCGCAGGCATCGGCGAATCGGATGGGCACCAGGTGGAGACTCATGACGCGCGCCTGTGGCGGTTGCGGGTGTGGAGGGTGGAGGTCTCGCGGCCCTGCTTGCGGGC
>NZ_BMUY01000043.1 GCF_014650435.1 Streptomyces tendae | reverse complement strand
TGTGCGCGACCCGCTCCTGCGGATACTCCGGGTCCACCGGCACATAGGCGGCCCCGGCCTTGGCAACGGCGAGGAGCGCCACGACGAGTTCCACCGAGCGAGGCAGCTTCACCGCGACGAACGAACCCCGACCCACCTGCTGGGTGCGCAGCCATCCGGCGACCCGCCCCGACCAGGCGTCCAACTCGCCATAGGTCAGGACCCGGTCACCGCATTCCACCGCCACCGCGTCCGGTGTCCGTTCCGCCTGCTCGGTGAACAGCTCCGGCAACGACACCCCACGCAGAGTGCGCGAGGCTCCCTGCCAGCCGGACAGGATCTGCTCCCGCTCGGCGTCCTCCAGCACCTCCACCTCGGACACCCGGGAGCCGTTCCCACCGGCCACGACCCACTCCAGCACCTTGACCATCCACCGCACCAGTGATTCGGCGGTCGACCGGTCGAAGACGTCGGTGCTGTACTGGAGGGCGCCGCGCAGACCGCCCGGCGTGCCGGTCGTGCTGTGGGACTCGGCGAAGGAGAAACCCAGGTCGAACTTGACCCGGTGGGTCTCCACGGGTTCGTGGTGCACGGTCAGGCCGGGGAGCTTGGCGATCTCGTCGAGCGCCTCCACCGGACCGGCGTTGTTGAGGTTCAGCATCGTCTGGAAGAGGGGGTGCCGGGACAGCGAGCGTTCCGGGTTGACGGCCTCGACCAGCCGCTCGAACGGCATGTCCTGGTGGGCGTAGGCGGCGAGATCGGCCGTCCGCACCCGCTCCAGCAGCTCCGCGAAGGTGGGGTCCCCGGAGACGTCGGTACGCAGCACCAGCGTGTTCACGAAGAAGCCGACCAGGTCGTCCAGGGCGTCGTCGGTGCGGCCGGCGATCGGGGTGCCCAGCGGGATGTCCGTGCCCGCGCCCAGCCGGGACAGCAGCGTGGCCAGGCTCGCCTGGAGCACCATGAACAGGCTCGTGCGGCTGTCACGGGCCACGCGGGTCAGACGGTCGTGGAGTTCCGGCGGGAGCTCGAAGGTGACGACGTCACCGCGATGGGAGGCCACGGCCGGCCTGGGGCGGTCGAAGGGCAGGGACAGCTCCTGGGGGAGGTCCGCCAGCGTCTTCCCCCAGTAGTCCAGTTGGCGGCCGGCCTCGCTGTCGGGGTCGTCCTCGGTGCCGAGGACGTCGCGCTGCCAGAGGCTGTAGTCGGCGTACTGCACCGGCAGCGGCGCCCACTCCGGGGCGGCACCCCGCACCCGGGCCGCGTACGCCGCCGTCAGGTCCCGGGCCAGCGGGGCGCGGGACCACGCGTCGGTCGCCACGTGGTGGGTGAGGAGCAGCAGGACGTGTTCGTCGCCGCCTACCTCGAACAGGGTGGCTCGCAGGGGCGGTTCGGACGCCAGGTCGAAGGCGTGGCCCGCAGCCTCGGAGAGATCGGCGGCCAGCCGGGTGGCGTCGCTGGACACGACGGCGAGGGACGGGCGCGCCTCGTCCAGCACGACCTGATGGGGTCCCTCGGCGTCCTCGGCGAGGACCGTGCGGAGGGTTTCGTGCCGTGCGGTCAGGTCGGCGAGGGCGTTCTCCAGCGCCGCACGGTCGAGGGCTCCGGACAGGCGGAGGGCGACGGGGGAGTTGTAGGCGGCGCTGGGGCCCTCGAAGCGGTGCAGGAACCACAGCCGGCGCTGGGCGTGGGACAGGGGCAGCCGCGCGGGGCGCGGGAGCACGGAGGTGACCGGCGTGCGTGCGGCGCCGTTGCCGGTGTCGAGCGCTCCGGACAGGCCGGCGACGGTGGGGGTCTCGAAGAGCTGCCGGATGGCCATCTCGGCACCGAGTGCCGAGCGGATGCGGCTGACGAGTTTGGTGGCGAGCAGGGAGTGGCCGCCCAGGGCGAAGAAGTCGTCGTCGATGGTGACCGAGCCGACGCCCAGCACCTCGGCGAAGAGGGTGCAGAGAATGTCCTCGCGGGGGGAGCGCGGGGCCCGTCCGCCACCCGCCTGCGGCCCGTAGTCGGGGGCGGGCAGGGCGCGGCGGTCCAGCTTGCCGTTCGGGGTGAGCGGGAAGGCGTCCAGGACCACGAAGGCGGACGGCACCATGTAGTCGGGGAGCCGGTCGGCGGCCAGGGCGCGCAGGGCGTCGGCCGACACGGAGGCGCCCGCGGTCGCCGCGTAGGCGACGAGTCGCTTGTCGCCGGGCTGGTCCTCGCGGAGCAGGACGGCGGCCTGGGTGACGCCCTCGTGACCGGCGAGGACGGCCTCGATCTCACCCAGTTCGATGCGGTAGCCGCGGAGTTTGACCTGGCCGTCGCCGCGGCCCACGAACTCCAGCCGGCCGTCGTGGTTCCAGCGCAGCACGTCGCCGGTCCGGTACATGCGGGAGCCGGGCGGACCGTAGGGGTTGGCGACGAACCGCTCGGAGGTGAGGGCCGCGCGCCGCCAGTAGCCGCGGGCGAGCCCCGTGCCGGCGATGTACGCCTCGCCGGGGACGCCGGGCGGGACCGGACGCAGCCCGCTGTCGAGGACGTACACCTGGGTGTTCCAGAAGGGCCGGCCCACGGGGACCGGTCCGGTGGGTGCGGGCGCGCCCGCGGGGATGCGGTACTGGACGCTGTTGACGGTGGCCTCGGTGGCTCCGTACACGTTGAGGACGTCGGCGTCGGGGCGGCGGGCCCGCCAGCGGTCGGCGACCTCGCCGAGCAGGAGTTCACCACCCAGCATGATCAGCTCGCTGGGGGATGCCTCGGCGGGCAGCGCCTCCAGCAGGGCGAGCACACTGGGGGTGCCCTTGAGGAAGGTGGCTCCGGGACCCTCGGCGGCCCGCTCGTCGAGGTCGGCGACGCGCACCAGGCCGCCGGAGACGAGGGTCGTGTAGAGGGCGGTGACGGTGAGGTCGAAGCTGATCGGCGAGTGCAGCAGCGAGGTGCCCGTCATCGCCGGGTAGGCGTCGCGGGCCCACTGGAGATAGGCGCCGAGTGAGCGGTGCTCGATGACCACGCCCTTGGGCCGTCCGGTGGAGCCCGAGGTGTAGATCACGTACGCGGGGAGGCCGGGCGGTATCGGCACGGTGGGCGCGGTGGCGGGCCGGGCGGCGAGATCCCCGGTGTGGGCCGGGTCGTCCAGGAGGAGGCGCGGCGCACCCGAGTCGGGGATGCCGGGGGCGAGTTCGCGGGTGGTGAGCAGCAGGGCGGGCTCGGTGTCCGCCAGCATGAACGCGATGCGCTCCGCCGGGTAGTCGGGGTCCACGGGCAGGTAGGCCGCGCCCGTCTTGAGGACGGCGAGCAGGGCGACGACGGTGTCGCAGTCGCGGGGCAGCGCGATCGCGACGAACCGCTCGGGTGCCGCGCCGTGCTCGGCCAGCAGATGGGCCAGGCGGCTGGAGCGGGCGTCGAGTTCGGCGTACGTCAGGGTGCGGCCGGCACTCGTGACGGCCGGGGCCTGCGGGGTGCGGTCCGCCTGGGCGCGGAACAGGTCGAGGACCGTGGCGTCCGGGACGTCGTGTGCGGTGTCGTTCCACTCCCGCAGCACGCTGTCGCGTTCCCGGTCGGTGAGCAGGTCGAGGCGTCCGACGGGCTGCTCCGGGTCGGTGACGAGGGCGCGCAGGACACGGACGAAGCGGTCCAGGATCTGCTGGGCGGTGGCCGCGTCGAAGAGGTCGGGACGATGGTTGAGCCGGAACGTCATGCTGTCGCGGGCGGCCGCGATCAGCAGCAGCGGGTAGTGGGTGGCCTCCCGGTTCTTGCCGGGGGCCAGGCTGATGGCGGCGCCGATGCCGGTGCCCGCGGTGCCGGAACGGTTGACGGGATAGTTCTGGAACACCATGGAGGTGTCGAAGAGTTCGCCGTGCCCCACGGTGCGCTGGATGTCCGCCAGACCGAGGTGCTGGTGCGGGGTCAGTGCGGCCTGTTCGCGCTGGACGCGGGCGACGAGCCCGGCGAGCGGTTCGGCGGCCCGCAGCCGCACCCGTGAGGGCAGCGTGTTGATGAACAGTCCCACCATGCGTTCGACGCCGTCGATCTCCGGCGGACGTCCGGAAACGGTGGTGCCGAACACGATGTCGTCCCGCCCCAGGTGCTTGCTGAGGGCGATGGCCCAGGCGCTCTGCACCACGGTGCTGAGGGTGAGACCCCGGCCACGTGCCAGCTCGGTGAGCGCCGCGGTCTCCTCCCGGGGCAGCTCGGCCCGGACCTCGGCCCCGGCGACCGCGGCACGGTCGGCGCCGGGTGCCACGAGGGTGGGTTCCACGAGGTCGGCGAACGTGTCGCGCCAGGCGTCGCGGGCGGCGTCCCGGTCCTGGCCCTCCAGCCATGTGAGGTAGTCGCGGTAGGGACGCACCCTGGGCAGGGCACTGTCGTCGCCCGCGGCGTCGTAGAGCGCGAACAGGTCGCCCATGAGGACGGGCAGGGACCAGCCGTCGAGCAGGAGGTGGTGGTTGGTCAGGACGAGGCGGTGCCGGTCGGCGCCGAGCCGCAGCAGGGTGAAGCGCAGCAGCGGCGGCCGCGTCACGTCGAAGCGCGTGGCGCGTTCGGCGGCGACCAGGCCGGCGGCGGCCTCGGCGCGTTCGGCCTCGGGCAGGGCGCTCAGATCGCGCTCGGTCCACGGCAGCGGCACCTCCCGCATGACCAGCTGCGCCCAGTCGCCGCTCTTGCGCTGCCGGAAGGCGACCCGCAGGTTGGCGTGCCGGGCCAGCAGCTTCTCGGCGGCGGTGCGCAGGGCAGCGGTGTCCAGCGCACCGTCGATGTCGAACGACATCTGCACGACGTAGGGGTCGAGCTCGCCCTCGTCGTAGACGCTGTGGAAGAGCAGGCCCTCCTGGAGCGGGGCCAGCGGCAGGATGTCCTCGATCTTCCGCGCGGTGCGACTCACTTGCTGGCCTCTTCTTCCGTCTCGAAATCGTGCGGTTCGTCGTCGAAGTCGTCGAACAGGTCGTCCAGTTCCTCCTCGAACGCCTCGATCTCGTCCTGGCCGATGGAGGACAGGGAGACGTCGGAGGGGGTGAGACCGCCCGCGTGGGGGTTCTCGGAGTGCGTGACCAGGGCGCGTAGCGCCTGGAACCACAGTTCGGCCAGCTCGCGCACCTCGTCCTCGTCGAGGATCTCCTCGGCCCAGGTCCAGAACGCGACCAGCTCGGAGCCCTCCGGGCCGTCCTCGGTACGGGAGTTGAGCTCCAGCGGGTGGGCGAGCGGCAGCTGCGGGGGGTCGCCGGCGACGGCGTCGACGCCGGTGACCGGAGTCCAGTCGGCGGCCCGGTCGCCGTCGGCGGCGGTGAACCGGCCTAGGTAGTTGAACGCCACGTGGGGGGCGGCGTGGCCGTCGAAGCCGGCCGCGGTGGCCGGGTTGAGATGACGGACCAGGCCGTAGCCCATGCCCTTGTCGGGGACGGACCTGAGCTGCTCCTTGATCCGCTTCGCGGCGGAGCCCGCCGCCGACCCGCCCGCGAAGGCACGCGCGAGGTCCACACCGCCCGTGTCGAGGCGTACCGGGTACAGGTTGGTGAACCAGCCGACCGTACGGGACAGGTCGGCGCCCTCCACGAGGTGCTCCTCGCGGCCGTGCCCCTCCAGGTCGAGCAGCAGCTTCGGCCCGCCGTGCCGCCAGCGCGCCCAGGCGAGGGCGAACGCGGTGAGCAGCACGTCGTTCACCTCCGCGTGGAAGGCGGCGGGAACGCGGGTCAGGACGGCTTCCGTGACCTCGGCCGGCAGGGTCATGGTCAGCCGGCCGGCGGTGGCCTGGCGATCCCTCGCCGGGTCCAGTGGCCGGCGGCCCGGCGGGGGCCCGGCGGACCGCAGGACGTCCTGCCACCAGGCCGCGTCGGCGACCCAGGCGGGCTTGACGGCCTCCTCGGTGAGGCGCTGCGACCAGCGGCGCAGCGAGGTGCCCACCGGTTGCAGGGCGGGCTTCAGCCCCGCGGAGACCGCCTCGTACGCCTCGGCGAGGTCGGGGATGAGGATGCGCCAGGAGACGCCGTCGACGACCAGGTGGTGGATGACCAGCAGCAGCATCCCGGCGCTGTCGCGCCCACGGTCGAACCACACGGCCTGCACGACCCGGCCCTCGCCCAGGTGCAGCCGGTCACGGGCGGCCGCGCCCGCCTCCCGGACGAGGGCGTGGAGGTCGGCCCCGTCGGCGCCGGAGGCGTCCACCCGCCGGACCAGGGCCCCGGCGTCGACGCTTCCCGGCCCCCGGACCTCCAGCCGCCGATCCGGAGCCGGCGTGAGACGGGCGCGCAGCGCGTCGTGGTGGTCCAGCAGTGCCTGTACGGCTTCGGTGAGCGCGTCGGCGTCCAGGTCGGCCGGTACGCGCAGCACGGCGGACATGTTGAACGCGTCCAGGTCGTCGGTGCGGGCGAGCAGCCACCGCTTGATCGGTGTCAGGGGTACGTCGCCGATGCCGGCGCCGGGTTCCTCCGTGACGGTGGTGTCGGTCTCGGTGACGATCTCGGCGAGTGCCGCCACGGT
>NZ_BMUY01000042.1 GCF_014650435.1 Streptomyces tendae | reverse complement strand
CGCCGATGCCGGATGGACTGCCCTCGAGGTGCAGGCTGCTGCTGAGCTGTTCATCGCCGAGCGGGAGCCCCGTCGGCCGTCTGCGGTCCTCGCATGGCGGCTGCGCGGCGCCCACACCCTGTTCAACACCCCCGAGCGGCGTCAGGTGGCCGTGGAGCAGTGGCAGGACTCCCGCCTCGCCGAGAAGGCCCGCCGCAACGAACCCGCCCTCATCCCCGCCCGGCAGGGGCCCCGCAGCGCCGCCGCACGCCGGGAGTGGGACCAGGCGTTCGCCGCCCTGCGTGAGCAGCTCACCCCCGCCGCCGAGACCACCGACGTCGACCTGATGCCGACGGCCCTCGAGGACTTGTCCCGCGAGGAGATCATCGCGGCCCGCCTGGACGGCATGCGGGACCCGGAAGTCGTCCTCTCCGCGATCAGCTTGCTGGGCGAGCGCGACGCCCGCCGCCTCTACACCAGCCGCCTGGTCGACCAGGCGCTCGCCCTCCACACGATCAACGCCCGCAACACCGTCCTGACGCCCGCCTTCTGAGGAGACCCGCCATGACCACGCCTGCTGAGGAACTCCGCGACGCGGTGTTCGCCCTCAACAACTCCGACGACTCCGGGCCCGCCTGGAACCTCGACGAAACCCTCCGCAAGCCCCTCGCCGCCTGGCTCGCCCAGACCGCCGACCTCTCCGACGCGCTGCCCGCCATCACCGCCACCAACAAGGCCCTCGACGTCGCCCGCGCCATCAACGGCAACAACCAGTAACCGCACCCCGAAGGAGCAGCCATGACCACCGCCCAGCTCACCCCCGCCGAGGAGATCCGCGCCGCAGCCGACATGCTCCGCAACGCCATCTACCCCGGCGCTTTCTTCGCCGACCGCACCGTCGCCGCCCTCGTCCGCGCCCACGACCCCGTCGCCACCTGGCTCGAGCGGCACGCCGGCATCGCCGAGGAGCTCCAGCAGTACCTCGGTGAGGAGTTCCAGGAAGGCGCTCTCGACCACGACACCCACGACGCCCTCGCCGTCGCCCGCGCCATGAACCAGGAGGAAGCATGACCGACACCCCGCAGCTGTCCGGCGCCGACCTCGCCCGCATGGCGCTCGAGAACGCCCGCCGCGCCGCCAAGACCGCCCCCACCACCGGGCCCACCCGCACCCGGCCCAAGCGCACCCGCCGCGGAGACGGCCGCGACCCCGTCACCCTCGCCACCGCCATCACCGCCCTCGGCGCAGACATACCCCTCCGCGACGGCCTCGCCGGCGGCAGCATCCTCGACCAGTGGCCCCAGCTGTGCCCCCAGTACGCCGACCGCGTCCAGCCCGTCCACTTCGACGAAACCCTCGGCCGGCTCGACCTCCGACCCGGCAGCCACGCCTACGCCGCCCAGCTCCAGCTCCTCGGCGGGCAGCTCGCCAAGCAGATCAACGACAAGCTCGGCTGTGCTGTGGTTCGTTCGATCCGGGTCCTGCCCGTCGGCCGCATCGACAGCCGTCCCGCCGCCGTGGGCGACACTTCGGCAGCTGCTCCGGAAGCGCCGGTGAAGACCCGCGAGACTGCGCACCCGGGCTACCAGCGGGCCCGATCCCTCCTCCTCGAGCACCGCCGCGAACAGCCCACCACCAACCCGTACCTGGCCGAAGCCCGCGCCCGGCAGGAGGCCGCGCTCCTTGCCAACCGACTGCCGGAGACAGAACACCGGGACGGCGTGTGGGAGACCGACCGGCTCCTCGAGGACCGCGTCGACCCCGCCGAGCAGATCCGCCGCGCCGCCATCGCCCGCGCCCGGCAGGAGAAGGCCGGCGGCGACATCCCCCGCCGTCTCTTCGGCGCAGCCTGACCAGGGGGGAACACCGGGGTGGTTCCTGAGGCACGGTTTACCGCGGTAAACCCAGCACGAACGGAGCCGCCCATGGCCCTCACCCAAACCCTCGCCTGGCACGCCCACCAGGAAGCCATTGAGCGCGCCTGGCTCGACCAGTGGGCACGGCTCCACACCCCCCAGGACACCGAACCCGCACCCGCCGCCACGCCGGCCCTCGCCACCGCAGGAACCCACCGATGACCGCCACCATCACCCCGCCACGAGCGTCCTACCCGCGCCCCCAGCTCGTCCACGACCACCGCGCGCTGTTCGTCGAGCCGGTCTACGAAGGCGGCCTCGTCTACGCCGAACCTGCCGACGACGAGGACCCCGACGACGATGGCGAGTAGGTGGTGACCAAATGGTCACCACCTTAGGGTCAGACAGACGACAAGGTGGTGACCAAATGGTCACCACCTCAAGACGTCGCCCACCAGAGCGTCAGCCTAGATTCCCGGACAGCTCCTCCAGCAGCTCACGCACCGCGGACTCCAACTGCTCCGCCTCACGACGAGCACGCGCAGGATCCCTCTCCGCCAGCGCACGGATCCTCTCCACCGCCCGCAGCGACTCACTCACCTGAGTCGCCGTGGGCGCCTTTTTTTCTGTCTCCGTGACCGCCGGCAGCTCCTTCGGCGGGGCGAAGCCCAGGAAGTTAGCCGCCTCTCGCAGCGCCGTGTCGGTGACGTTGCCGTGCCGGGACGCCTCCAGCCACGTCTGCCGCACCGCCTCCACGCCGTGCGTGTCGAGGATGGGCACCAGCACCCGCAGAGGCCGCTCCTTCAACTCCTGCGTCGTGATGTCCTCGAGGGCCTGCGCCACACCCAGCACCCGGATGATGTTGTTCGCCTGGTGCTTCTTGATGTTGAAGCGGGCCTCAGTCAGCTCCCCGAACGTGTTGAACCCGGCCGTCTTGTGGAGCTCCTCATCCTTCACCGCCCGCAGCCGCAACCCCAGCCCGATGAGCCGCTGCTGCTCCGCCCGCTCGTGGTTGGCGCGGGCCGCGTACTGCACGGCGTGGATACCGCGGGAGTAGAACTCCAGCCGCTCACCGGGGTCGCTGCTGTCGGGTTCGGTGAACTCCGGCATCGGCAGGTACCCGGCGGCCGCCACCCGCGCGCTCACCGCCGGCTCCACCACCGGCGCCGCAGCCGGGGCCGGGGCCTGCTGGGCGGGCAGCACCGCAGGCGCCACAGTCGACACCGGCACAGCCGCAGGTGGGGCCTGAGCAGCCTGCTGCTGTTCGCGCAGACGCCGCTGGTTCTCCTCCCACTCCCGCAACTGATCCTCACGCGACGCATCCCCGCCACCGCCACCGCCGACGACCGGGATGACCGGCGGCACCTTCTTCCTCGAGCTCACGCCGCCAGCTCCTTCGCCAGCGCCCGCATCACCTCGGCCTGCTGCGACTCCGGCGCATGCTCCAGCAGCGGCACCTGATAGTCGGAAGCCTCACGGCCCTCGATGGCGTCCTTCAACGTCGCCAGCACACCCGGCGTCGTCAGCTCGTTCCAGCCGTCGTAGAAGGAGCGGGTGACCACACCCTTACGGGAGTCGTAGGCGTTCACCACAAACCCCAGCTGGTCCACCACCGCGCCGGTCATCCGGCAGTGCGTCATGATCTGCTCGTTCAGCATCTCGTAGGCGTCGAACGACGACCGGTCCGACCACACCGGCATCAGGATCCCGGAGTGGTCGATGAGCTCACCCGGCCGGCGCTGCACGTAGTTGATGGCGAGGTCTATGGCCAGCCCCAGGTTCGGCGGCCCGTCCAGCACGATCACGTCGTAGGAGTCCTCGAGCGGTCCGAGCGCGCGGGCCAGGCAGGTGTCCCGGCCGACCTGCAACAGGGCCAGCTTGGCGTCCATGAGGAACGCGTCCTTGGATGCGGGCAGCACGTGCAGGCGTCCGCCGAACCGCTCGTGGGGCAGCGCGACCAGCGAGCGCGCCAGGTGCTTGTCGGCCTCGCCGAGCATGTGCTTCAGCAGGCTGTCCGCGCCGTCGGGCAGGCCGGGGATCTGAAGGCGGCTGGTGAGGTGGCCCTGCGGGTCGAAGTCGACGAGCAGCACCCGCAGGCCGGCCTCGGCCATCGCCTGCGCCAGACCGGACGCGACGAACGTCTTGCCGACACCGCCCTTCTGATTGCCGACGAGGATCCGCTTCACCGGCTGGGAGACACGCCGCTCGGTGGGGGAGGGGTGGGCGTCCAGCCACAGGGTGATGGCCTGCGCCATGCCCTGCACCTTGGTGATGCCGCGCGTCTCGCACTCCTGGGTGAAGCGGGCCGGGCCGCCGGCGGGCAGGTACACGCCCCAGGACTTGGCGCCGCGGGTCTCCACCTCGGGCACGTTGGGGGTCTCGAGCCAGAGGCTGATGGCGGAGGTCGCAGCGTCCTGCATGTTGAGTCCGTGCTCGGCGGCCCGGATGCGGAGGTCTCTGCGGAGCTCCGGCGTCAGGTTGACGAGCAACTTTTCGCGCGCTTCTTCTGCGCCTGGTGTGGTCATGGCGAGCAAATTACCAGGCGATCTTTCCGGGGCTGGTTTCGGCGCCCTCACGAAGTGCCTAGTTCACGCGAACGCAGGACCCTGGCCGCGTTGACCTTTAGTCAAATGCGCAGCTTGCCGGGGTTTCTGCGTCACCCACACGAGTGATCCGTATGATCAGCGGTTCCCTCTACACGGACTGTCGTCTTGGGTGGGGCGTGCCGCCGGAATCTGGGGCCGGCGGCCGCAGGCCGGGCAAGCGCGCGGGTGGTTCGCAGCACACCCACGCCGCCGCCCGGCCCTCGCGTCCCCGAGGGGGAAGCGAGGGCTGCCGCGTGGCGACTTCGCTGGCTAGACTGGCGTCCATCTCTTCGGGTCTGTACCCGTGAGGTCTCGGCCCCTTCCCGGCCCGGTGGTGTGTTGTCGGCAAACTCCGCACCCCCGTGGACTCCGGGCGGGGGCATTTCCATGCGCACGCCAACTCTCCAGCATGCACCCGCAGTTGATACCTGGCCCACACAACGTAATGCACTGGCCAAATGTGTCTCGAATCCACGTCAATAGCGGTGAAAACACCAGCAAGCCTTACCCCCAGCCACGTGAAAGTGTCACAGTGGCAATCCGCACACGGACTGGCAGCCGGCGTGCGGACCCACACGCCAGCAGCCGACAGCCGGCATGTGGCCCTCCCAGAATCTGCCGGAGGAGCGGAGACGCCCCATGTCCGCAGAGCCTGCCCACCCCGGGCCCGACCCCCGCCGGCCGGCGGGGGTCATCACATTTCCCATGGCGAGCCGTCCCCCACGCCACCAGCGTCAGGAGACACGCGTGCCCGCCGACCCATTGACTCCCGAAGAGCGGCTCGCAGCATCGGTCGAGGAGAAGTTCAGGCAGCACGGCCGCACCCTCACCGACGAGACCACCGCGGAGATCTTCACCCTCACCCTGGGCATCGCCCGCGACATGCTCGAAGGCGCCCGCGTCGGTGAAGTCATCAACGACGGGCAGCACCGCGAGCTGGACGCCCTCTACCTCGGGATGCTCGCCGCACCCAGCATTCTCGGCGGGGAGTAATTTGCCGGGGATTCACCCCACCCGTCCACCCCATATCACCGGCCACGAACACCGCGCGTTGATCAACTAGCACGGAACGTTCAACTTCGCTCTGCCATATGCCACGATGGGGCGTCCGGACAATCCCGGAGCAACCACTTCCGGCCACCGGCGTGCGCCCCACCGTGCAAACGGCAACCCGAGCGCCCCCGGAGGCCGGTACAAGGGGACGGGGACAATCACGTGGGCCAAGACACCGCCACCGCAGCAGCCAAAGCCCTCCGCCTGCTCAACAGCGTCGATCTCAGGCAGCAGCCCGCACGAGGCCCCCAGGAACGCCGCGCCGCCTCCACCACCCCCGGCACCCCCCTCAACCTCGGCATCGTCGACTACCTCGCCCGCACCGTCGCCGAAGTCGCCGACCACGCCCGCCAGGTCCAGCCCGACGCCGGCCCCATGCCCCAGCACCTCGAGGGCATCTACGACTGGTACCTGGAGCACACCGGCAGCGCCGACGAAGCCGAAGCGCTCTACCGGGACCTGCTGATCGAACGTCACCGCCTGGAGCACGCCGTCCGCCTGGGCGAAACCGACGTCGTCCGTAAGGAGTTCTGTCCCCGCTGCGGAACGCTGGGATTGATGTGGGAGATGCGGGGTAACCGTGCGCGATGCACGAACCGCCGGTGCCGGACCCCAGACGGCATGACGTCCTCCTGGACCCTCGCGCGTCTCGCCGCGCAGAAGATCCAGCGGACGGAAATCTGGCGGCGCAACGCAACCTGACCGCCCCTAGGGTTGTCTACACATCAACAGCACCACAAGAACACATCGTCCCCACAACCGGACCCGCGTGGTCCGGTGCCCGTATCGGCCGGTCGGAGCTGCGAACGACGGCCGTCGATAAGGGAGGCCAACCATGGCCGCAACGCAACTCAGCCCGTTCACCGACGCCATACCCGACCCCGTCACCTTCGAGGAAGCCTCAGCCCTGTTCGACCCCACTGGGCACCCCGCGTCGCCAACCACGCTGCGCCGCTGGGTGAAGGAAGACAAGCTGACCACGGAGAAGGTCGGCCGGAAGGTGTACGTGTCGTGGAGTGATCTGCTCGAGGCGCACCTCAAGCGGACGGCGGCCAGGCTGAGAGCGTCGTCAAACTGGCCCTGACCGGCCCGGCGGTACTGGTAGCCCCGGCTCCTCTCTTCGGAGGGGACCGGGGCTTTCTCATGCCCG
>NZ_BMUY01000041.1 GCF_014650435.1 Streptomyces tendae | reverse complement strand
CGCCGCCGAGGTCGAAGAACCCGTCGTCGACGCCCACTTCGGCCAGGCCCAGGACGTCCGCGAACAGCGCGCACAGCACCTTCTCCCGCTCGGTGCGCGGGCCGCGCCGCTCGGTGTCGGCACCGTAGTCGGGGGCGGGCAGCGCCCGCCGGTCGAGCTTGCCGTTCAGGGTGAGCGGCAGCTCGTCGAGCAGGACCACGGCAGACGGGACCATGTACTCGGGCAGGGTGCCCGCCACGTGCGCCCGCAACGCCTCGGGCTCGGCCCCGGCACCCGCGACCACGTAGGCCACGAGCCGCTTGTCGCCGGGCCGGTCCTCCCGCAGCACCACTGCCGCCTGGCTCACCTCGGGGCGGCCGGCGAGGACCGCCTCCACCTCGCCCGGTTCGATCCGGAAGCCCCGCAGCTTGACCTGGTCGTCGACCCGGCCCAGGAACTCCAGCCGCCCGTCGGCCAGCCAGCGTACGACGTCACCGGTGCGGTACATCCGCTCGCCGGCGCCCGCGAACGGGTCGGCCACGAAGCGCTGTGCCGTCAGCGCCGCGCGGCCGAGGTAGCCACGGGCCACACCGGTGCCCGCGATGTACAGCTCGCCGGGTACCCCCACGGGCACCGGCCGCAACCGCTCGTCGAGGGCGTACAGCCGGGTGTTCCACAGGGGCCTGCCGATCGGAACGACCGCCTCCGGTACCTCCGCCGGGTCGCGCAGCGGGTTCACCGCGGAGAACACCGTGGTCTCCGTGGGCCCGTACTCGTTGGCGACGACCGTGCCCGGGCAGGTCTCCAGGACCCGGCGGACGGCCGTGGGGGACACCACGTCGCCGCCGGCCCAGATCTCCCGCACTCCGCGGAAGCACTCGGGCCGCTCCTCGGCGAGCACCCGGAACAGACCGGCGCTGACGAACAGCCCCGTGACCCCGTGCCCGGAGATGGCGGCGGCGAGGTCGGCCGCGTCCAGCCGCCCGGCGGGGGCCACCACGACCGTGCCGCCCGTCAGCAGGGGCGTCCAGATCTCGAACGTCGAGGCGTCGAAGGCGTAGGGCGAGTGCATCAGCACCCGCTCGTGACGCCCACCGCGCCAGTAGCGGTCCGCCGCCAGGTGCACCACGTTGTGATGGGTGTTGGCCACGCCCTTGGGAGTACCGGTCGAGCCCGAGGTGTACATCACGTACACGAGCTGCTCGGCGTCCGTCGGCACCCCGGGGCCGGTGTCCGCCTCCCCGGACAGGTCCGTGCCGGGACCGACGTCGAGGACCGGCACGTCCACCGCGAAGGGCAGGTCACCCGGGCCGCGGTCGGTGAGCAGGGCCACGGCCCCGGTGTCCCGCAGGATGAACTCGGACCGGGACGCGGGCTGCTGCGGATCGATCGGCACGTACACACCGCCGGCCTTCAGCACGGCCAGGGTGGCGACGATCAGTTCCGCGGAGCGTTCCTGGAAGACCGCGACCCGGCTCTCCCTGCCGACGCCCCGGCCGAGCAGCCGGTGCGCCAGCCGGTTGGCCCGCGCGTTCAGCTCGCCGTAGCTGAGCCGCTCCTCACCGGCCACGACCGCGAGGGCTTCCGGTTCGGCGGCGGCGCGCTCCTCGAAGAGGACGTGGACCGCGGTGCGGTCCGCGTGCTGGACCGCGGTCTCGTTCCACTCGACGAGCATCCGCCGCCGCTCGTCCCGGCCGAGGATCTCCGTCTCGCCGATCCGGCGCCCCGGGTCGTCGGCGAGCGCGGTCAGCACGCGGACGAAGCGGTCGGCGACGTCCTGCGCGGTCCCGCGGTCGAAGAGGTCGGTGCTGTAGTCCAGCGCGCAGCTCAGACCCGCCGCCCGGTCCGGGCCCGCCGGACGCTCGGCGAGTTCGAAGGACAGGTCGAACTTCGCGGCGGGCGCACCGAGGGTCCGCCCGGAGACCGCGAGTCCGGCCAGCTCCGCGTGCGACGCGGCACGACCGGCGTTGTCGAAGCTGAGCATGGTCTGGAACAGCGGGTGCCGGGACAGCGAACGCTCCGGGTTGACGGCCTCCACCAGCCGCTCGAACGGCAGGTCCTGGTGCGCGTACGCCGCCAGGGACTCGGCGCGGACCCGGTCGACGAGCTCGGCGTACGTCGGGTCTCCCGAGGTGTCCGTGCGCAGCACCAGCGTGTTCACGAAGAAGCCGACCAGGTCGTCCAGGGCGTCGTCGGTGCGGCCGGCGATCGGGGTGCCCAGCGGGATGTCCGTGCCGGCCCCCAGCCGGGTCAGTAGTGCGGCCAGCCCCGCCTGCAGCACCATGAACAGGCTGGCCCCCTGTTCGCGGCCCACCCGGACGAGCCGCTCGTACACATCCTGCGGCAGGTCGAAGGCGATCCGGTCACCCCGGTACGAGGCCACCGCAGGCCTCGGGCGGTCGAACGGCAGCGACAGCTCCTCGGGCAGCCCGGACAGCGCCCGCTTCCAGTGGTCGAGCTGGCGCGCGGCCTCGCTGGCGGGGTCGTCCTCGGAGCCGAGGACGTTCCGCTGCCAGAGGCTGTAGTCGGCGTACTGGACGGGCAGCGGCGCCAGGTCGGGCGCCCGGCCCGCCGTGGTGCGCGCGGCGTACGCCGCCACCAGGTCCCGGATGAGAATGCCCCGCGACCAGGCGTCACTGGCTATGTGGTGGGTGAGCAGCAGCAGGGCCCAGCGGTCCGTGGACTCGCCCTCCCCGACCTCGAACAGGGTGGCACGGAGGGGGATCTCGGAGGCGAGGTCGAAGACGTACCCGGCGGCACGCCGCATCCGTGCGTCGACCTCCGCGTCCGAGGCGAGGTGCTCCACGGCCAGCGGCACCCGCGTCTGCTCCCGGCCCAGTACGACCTGGTGGGCGGCGCCGGAACCGTCCTCGACGACGACGGTCCGCAGGCTCTCGTGCCGGTCGACGACGTCCGCCAGCGCCAGCCGCAGCGCCTCCTGGTCCAGCTCTCCCGTCAGGTCGAGCGAGATCGGCACGTTGTACGCGTCGCTCGGCCCCTCGAGGTGCTGGAGGAACCACAGCCGCTGCTGGGCGTGGGAGAGCGGTACCCGGGCCGGTCTCGGCGCGGCGACCAGCCTGCCGCGAGCGGCGGCCGAGGAGTCCAGCACCCCGGCCAGCCGTGCCACCGTCGGCGCCTCGAAGAGCTGCCGGATGGCCAGTTCCGTGTCCAGGACGGTGCGGATGCGGCTGACGAGTTTGGTGGCGAGGAGGGAGTGGCCGCCGAGGGTGAAGAAGTCGTCGTCGATGGTGACGGCGTCGAGGCCGAGTACTTCGGCGAAGAGGGTGCACAGGAGCTCCTCGCGCGGGGTGCGGGGGGCTCGTCCGTTTTCGGTGTGGGTCGCGTAGTCGGGTGTGGGGAGGGCGCGGCGGTCGAGCTTGCCGTTGGGGGTGAGGGGGAAGGCGTCGAGGGTGATGTAGGCGGTGGGGAGCATGTAGTCGGGCAGGTGTGTGGCGAGGTGCTGGCGCAGGTCCGTGGTCGGGACGGGCTGGTGTGTGGTGGGGGTGAGGTAGGCGACGAGGCGCGGGTCCCCGGGGTGGTCTTCGCGGACGAGTACGGCGGCTTGGGCGACGTGGGGATGGGTGGTGAGCGCGGTCTCGATTTCGCCGAGTTCGATGCGGAAGCCGCGGAGCTTGATCTGGTCGTCGACGCGGGCGAGGTATTCGAGGTTGCCGTCAGGGGTCCACCGTGCGAGGTCGCCGGTGCGGTACATGCGGGTGCCGGCGGGGCCGTGGGGGTTGGCGGTGAAGCGTTCGGCGGTGAGGTCGGGGCGGTTGTGGTAGCCGCGGGCGACGCCGTGGCCGGCGATGTAGAGCTCGCCGGGGGTGCCGACGGGGACGGGTTGGAGGGTGTGGTCGAGGAGGTAGACCTGGGTGTTGGCGATGGGGTGGCCGATGTGTGGGTGGTGTGCGGTGTCGGGGGTGGCGGGCCAGTGGGCGGACCAGATGGTGGTTTCCGTGGGTCCGTAGAGATTGGTTACGGAGGTGGCGTGGTGGGTGAGGGCGGTGGCGAGGTCGGCGGGCAGTGCTTCGCCGCCGACGAGGACGTGCAGGGGGGCGAGGACGGTGGGGTCTTCGGCGAGCACGGCGCGCCACAGGCTGGGGGTGGCTTGCATGGTGGTGGCGCCGCTGGTGCGGATCAGGGAGCACAGGGCGGCGGGGTCTCGTACGGTGTCGCGTTCGGCGATCACGGTGGAGGCGCCGGTGAGCAGCGGCAGGAACAGTTCGAGTCCGGCGATGTCGAATCCGACGGTGGTGACGGCCAGCAGGCGGTCGTTGTCGCCGAGTGGGAACCGGCGCCGCATGGCCGTCAGGAAGTTCACGAGCGGGCCGTGCGGCACGACCACGCCCTTCGGGCGTCCCGTCGACCCCGACGTGTAGATCACATAGGCGGAGGCGCTCGGGTCGTGGATGCCGCGCAGCGGGCCGGGACCGGCCGGCGCGGACAGCTCCTCCTGGAGGCCCGGCTCGTCGAGGAGGACCCGAGGGACCTGTGTGGCGGCCGGCAGTACGGGGGTCAGGTCGCTGGTGGTGAGGAGCAGGACGGGGTTGGCGTCGTCCAGCATGTACGCCAGCCGTTCGGCCGGGTACTCGGTGTCCAGCGGGAGGTAGGCGGCGCCGGTCTTCCAGACCGCGAGGAGGGTGACGACGAGGTCGGTGGACCTGGGCAGGGCGACGGCGACGAAGCGTTCGGCGCCGGCTCCGTGCGCCGCCAGCACTCGGGCCAAACGGTCGGCGCGGTCGTTCAGTTCGCCGTAGGACAGGGAGTGGGCACCGGCGACCACGGCCTCGGCAGCCGGGTCCGAGGCCGCACGCTCCTCGAACAGTTCCACCGTCGAACGCCCCGGCACCTCACACGCCGTGTCGTTCCACTCGGAGAGGAGGGTGCGGGACTCGGCCTCGTCCAGCAACTCCGCCTCGTCGACGGGCTTGTGCGGGGTGTCGACCATGGCCCGCAGCAGGCGCAGGTAGCGAAGGCCCAGTGTCTGCACGGTCTCCCGGTCGAAGACGTCCTTGCTGTACTCCAGCACGCCCTGAAGCCCGGTGCCCGACCCCGCCTGCTCGGCGAACGCGAAGGAGAGGTCGAACTTGCCCACGCCGGTGTCGGCCGTCGCACGCGAGACCGACAGTCCGGGCAGCTTCGCGACCGCGCCCTCGACGGCGCCGGTGTCCGTGTTGTTGAAGGCCAGGAGCACCTGGAAGAGGGGGTGCCGGGCGAGTGAGCGTTCCGGGTTGACGGCCTCGACCAGCCGCTCGAACGGCAGGTCCTGATGCGCGTACGCCTCCAGCGTCTGGTTCCGGACGCGCTCGATGAGCGTGAGCGCCGAGGGACGTCCGGAGGTGTCCGTCCGGAGCACCAGCGTGTTGATGAACACGCCGATCAGGTCGTCGAGCGCTTCGTCGGTACGGCCCGCGACCGGGGTGCCGATGGGAATGTCCTCGCCGGCACCGAGCCGGGTCAGCAGGGCGGCGAGGGCCGCCTGGAGCACCATGAAGGGGCTCGCCTGCGTATCCCGCGCCAAGGCGGCGATTCCGTCGTACAGCTCTGCGGGGATTTCGAAGGGGATGCGGTCGCCGCGGTAGGTGGCGACGGCGGGGCGGGGGCGGTCGTAGGGGAGTTCGAGCTGGTCGGGGAGTCCGGTGAGGGTGTGGGTCCAGTAGTCGAGTTGGCGGGTGATCTCGCTGGTGGGGTCGTCCTCGGTGCCGAGGATGTCGCGCTGCCAGAGGCTGTAGTCGGCGTACTGGACCGGCAGCGGCGCCCACTCCGGTGCCGTGGAGCCGTGGACGCGGGCCGCGTAGGCGGCCGTGAGGTCGCGGGCCAGCGGAGCCCGGGACCAGGCGTCACTCACGATGTGGTGCAGGAGCAGCAGGAGTACGTGCTCGCCGTCACCGACCTCGAACAGCGTCACGCGGAAGGGCAGCTCGCCGGAGTCCGCGGAGAGGTCGAATCCACGCCGGGCCGCGTCCCGCAGACGCTCCTCCACCTCTTCCGGGCCGGTCTCGATCACCTGCAGGTCCGGACAGGCGTCCGCCGGCTCCCGGACGATCTGGTAGGCGCCGTCGGCGTCCTCGGCGAAGACGGTCCGCAGGCTCTCGTGCCGGGTCACTACGTCCGCGAGGGCGAGCCGCAGGGCCTCCCGGTCCAGGGCGCCGGTGAGCCGCAGGGCCACCGGGATGTTGTACGTGGCGCTGGGTCCCTCGAAGCGGTTGAGGAACCACAGCCGCTGCTGGGCGTACGAGAGCGGAATGCGTGCCGGACGCGGATCCACCGCGGTCACGGTGGGGCGGCTCGGTGCGGTGTCCTTGCCCAGGACAGCGGAGAGAGCGGCCACGGTGGGCGTCTCGAACAGCTGCCGGATGGGGAGTTCCGCGCCCAGGCTGGTCCGGATGCGGCTGACCAGCTTCGTTACCAGGAGGGAGTGTCCGCCGAGGTGGAAGAAGTCGTCGTCGATGGTGACCGAGTCGACGCCGAGTACTTCGGCGAAGAGGGTGCAGAGGGCTTCTTCGTGGGGGGTGCGGGGGGTTCTCCCGTTTTCGTTCTGGGGTCCGTATTGGGGTGTGGGGAGGGCGTTGCGGTCGAGTTTGCCGTTGGGGGTGAGGGGGAGTTCGTCGAGGGTGATGAAGTGGGAGGGGATCATGTAGGCGGGTAGGTGGGCTGCCGTGTGTGCGGCAAGGTCGTCGGTGTCGGTTTCGGTGTTGACGGTGTAGGCGGTGAGGCGTTGGTCGCCGGGTTGGTCTTCGCGGACGATGACGGCGGCTTGGGTGATGTGGGGGTGGGTCATGAGGACG
>NZ_BMUY01000040.1 GCF_014650435.1 Streptomyces tendae | reverse complement strand
TGCGGTCGGCTGCATCGCATGCCAGTACCTCTACGGATGCGCCCTGGTGGGTGAGTTCGTCGCGGAGTGTGTCCATGCCGTCGGCGGCGAGCCCGCGCCGGCTGAGCAGTACCAGATCGCGCACCCCGTGCACCGACACCAAGTGCCGGGCGATGAGCTTGCCGAGAGCGCCGGTGGCGCCGGTGACGAGGACAGGGCCCTGCCCGTAGGCGGCCGGGGCGTCGGTGACGGCGGTGCCTGCCGTGTGGGCTCCGACGAGTCGTGGGACGTGTACGGCACCGTCCCGTAGGGCCCACTGCGGTTCATCGCAGGCGAGTCCGGCGGCCAGCGCCTCGCCACCGGCACCCGCCGGGAGGTCCGCCAGCACGAACCGTCCGGGGTGTTCGGCCTGTGCCGCGCGCACCAGACCCCATACCGGCGCGATGCGCACGTCCACCGGTTCATCCGTGGACGCGGCCACGGCACCCCGGGTCACCACGACCAGCCGTGTGGACGCCAGCCGCTCGTCAGCAACCCACCGCTGCAGCACATCCAGTACAGCGGTGAGCCGGTCCCGTACGGCATCCGGCACCGGGGCGTCCTCGACCGTCGGGCACTCCAACACCACCGTGCCGGGAAGGTTCTGTGACGACGCGAGCAACGCCTCCACGTCCGCGAACACCAGTCCGCCCTCGGCCAGAGGCGAGTCCCCGAGCACCGCCCAAGAGGCGGCCCCAGTCTCGGCTGAGCCACCGTCGGCGGCGGAAACCCACTCGACCTCGAACAACGAGTCGGGACCGTCCGCGACCGCCAACTGCTCCCGGCTCACCTCGCGCAGCGCCAGCGACTCCACCGACGCGACCGACAATCCGGCCTGGTCGAACAGCTCCACGCTCACGGCGCCGCGCGCGTCGTGCGGTGCCATCCGCACCCGCAGAGCCGTGGCACCGACCGCGTGCAGGGTGACTCCGGTCCAGGCGAACGGCAGCGGTGTGCCCGAACCCGCGGTCACGGAGACGAAGTTCATGGCGTGCAGGGCGGCATCGAGCAGCGCAGGGTGCAGCCCGAACGCGTCGGCCGTGTTCGTGGCCTCCTCGGGCAGGGCCACCTCGGCGAACACCTCGTCGCCGCGCCGCCAGGCTCGGCGCAGACCCTGGAAGACGGGGCCGTACTCGTAGCCCCGGTCGGCCAGGTCGTCGTAGAAGTCGCCCACCTCGACGGCCGAGGCGTCCTGCGGGGGCCAGACTCCGCCGAGTGCGGCCGGGGCGGGGTCCGCGGCGGCCTCGGTGAGAGCGCCGAGCGCGTTGCAGGCCCAGGCCACCTCAGCCGCGTCCCGCTCGGGGCGCGAGTGGATCTCGACGGTACGGCGGCCCTCGGCGTCCGCCTCCCCCACGGACACCTGGAGCTGCACGGCACCGGTCTCCGGCAGGACCAGCGGTGCTTGGAGCGTCAGCTCCTCCAGCCGGCCGCAGCCCACCTCGTCCCCGGCCGCCAGCGCCAGCTCGACCAGGGCGGTGCCGGGGACGAGGACGGTGCCGTGGACCGCGTGGTCCGCCAGCCAGCCCTGCGAGGCCGCCGAAAGACGCCCCGCGAAGACCATCCGGTCGGACCCGGCCAGCTCCACCGCCGCGCCCAGCAGCGGGTGCTCGGCCCGCCGGAGACCCAGCGCCGTGACATCACCGACGCTGACGGGGGCGTCCAGCCAGTACCGTTCATGCTGGAAGGCGTACGTCGGCAGATCCACTCGCCGTCCACCGGCCAGCACTGCCGGCCAGTCGACCGAACCACCCCGCGTGAAGAAGCCGCCGGCCGCTTCGACTGCCGCTCGTACTTCGGTCCGGTCCCGGCGTAGGACGGGCACGGCTTGTGTGTCGAGGGTTTGTTCGACGAGTCCGGTCAGTATCGCGTCGGGGCCGATCTCGACGAACTTCCGCACGCCGAGTCCGTGCAGGGTTCGCAGTCCGTCGGTGAAGCGGACGGTTTGGCGCACGTGCCGCACCCAGTACGCAGGCTCGGTGATCTCGGCTCCTGCCACGGTTCCGGTGACGGTGGATACGAAGGGCAGGGACGGCTGGCGGAAGGAGAGTCCTTCGACGACGGCCTGGAAGTCCTTGAGTATCGGGTCCATCAGGGGGGAGTGGAAGGCGTGGCTGACCGTGAGTCGCTTGACCCGCCTGCCCTGGGCGCCGAGGGCGGCAGCGACGTGTTCGACTTCGGTCTTGGCGCCGGAGACGACGACGGCTTCGGGTGCGTTGACCGCGGCGATGTCCGCCCGGTCGGTGACCTTCTCCAGCAGGGGCAGGACTTCGTCCTCGGTTGCCTGCACGGCGATCATCACGCCGTCGTCGGGCAGTGCCTGCATCAGCCGGCCGCGGGCGGCGACCAGCACGCACGCGTCCGTCAGGGACAGCACGCCGGTTACATGTGCGGCGGCGATTTCTCCGATGGAGTGTCCGGCCACTGCGTCCGGGCGGATGCCCCATGACTCCAGCAGCCGGAACAGTGCCACCTCGATGGCGAACAGTGTGGGCTGGGTGAATTCGGTCCGGGACAGGGCCTGTGCGTCTCCCTCCCACATCACCTCACGTGAGGGGCGTGGCAGCAGCGGATCCAGTACCGCACACACCTCGTCCAGCGCGTTCCGGAACGCAGGGAAGGTGTCATACAACTCCCGTCCCATCCCCACTCGCTGAGCCCCCTGCCCCGTGAACAGGAAGGCGGTACGGCCCGGGGTGGCGGTCGCCGTCTGGGTCAACGCGCCCAGGCCCTCGGTGAGTTCGCTGAGGTTCGTGCCCACCACCACGGCCCGGTGCTCCAGCACCCCGCGCGTCGTGGCCAGGGAGAACGCCACATCTGCCGGGCGTAGTCCGGGGCGTTCGGCGATGTACGACCGCAACCGTTCCGCCTGCGCCCGCAGGGCTGTTTCCGACTTGGCACTGACCAGCCACGGGACGAGCGGCAGCGAAGGCTCCTCCGGGGTGTCCTCGGCGGGGAGTGCCGGGGCCTGCTCCAGGATGAGGTGGGCGTTGGTGCCGCTGGCGCCGAAGCCAGAGATACCGGCGCGGCGGGGCTGCCCGGTCACGGGCCACTCGCGCGACTCGGTGAGCAGCCGTACGTTTCCTGCCGTCCAGTCGATGTGCGGGGAGGGTTCGTCCGCGTGGAGGGTGCGTGGCAGGACGCCTTCGCGCAGCGCCATGACCATCTTGATCACACCGCCGACACCGGCTGCCGCTTGGGCGTGCCCGATGTTGGACTTCAACGACCCCAGCCACAGCGGCCGTTCGGCAGGATGCTCCTGCCCGTAGGTCTCCATCAGGGCCTGCGCCTCGATGGGGTCGCCCAGCGACGTGCCGGTGCCGTGCGCCTCCACCGCGTCGACCTGCCCGGCCTCCAGTCCCGCGGTGGCGAGCGCCTGCCGGATCACCCGCTGCTGAGCGGGGCCGTTGGGTGCCGTCAGGCCGTTGGACGCGCCGTCCTGGTTGATCGCACTGCCCCGGACGACCGCCAGGATCGGGTGCCCCAGACGCTGGGCGTCGGACAGCCGCTCCACCAGCAGCATCCCCGCGCCCTCGCTGAAGCCGGCGCCGTCCGCACCCGCGCCGAACGCCTTGCAGCGGGCGTCGGGCGAGACGGCGCGCTGACGGCTGAACTCAAGGAACATCTCGATCGACGACATGACGGTGACGCCGCCGACCAGCGCGAGCGAGCACTCGCCCTGCCGGATCGCCTGCATGGCGAGGTGCAGCGCGACGAGGGAGGACGAGCAGGCGGTGTCGATGGTGACCGCCGGGCCCTCGAGGCCGAGGGTGTAGGCGATGCGGCCGGTCGCGATGCTGCCGGCGCTGCCGTTGCCGACGTACCCTTCGACGTCCTCGGGCACGGTGCCCGCGCCGAGCCGGGCGCCGTAGTCGTGGTACATGACGCCCGCGAAGACGCCTGTCCGGCTGCCCCGCAGGGTGGCCGGGTCGATGCCCGCGCGCTCGAACGCCTCCCACGACGTCTCCAGCAGCAGCCGCTGCTGCGGGTCCATCGCCAACGCCTCACGCGGCGAGATCCCGAAGAACGCCGGGTCGAACTCGGCCGCGTTCCGCAGGAAACCGCCCTCACGGGAGTAGACCCGTCCGGGGACGCCCGGGGTCGGGTCGTAGAGGGCGTCGACGTCCCAGCCGCGGTCGCCGGGCATCTCGTCGATCGCGTCGCGGGCCTCGGCGACCAGCCGCCACAGGTCCTCCGGGGACTCCACGTCGCCAGGGAAACGGCAGCTCATGCCGATGATCGCCATGGGTTCGTCGGCGGCGGCCGGCGTGCTCGGACGGGTCGCCGGGGTGTCATCGGCCAGGCCGGCGCCGCCGAGTTCGGACCACAGCAGGCGGACCACGGCGGCGGCATTCGGGTGGTCGAAGACGAGGGTCGCGGGCAGGCGCAGCCCGGTGGCGGCGCCGAGCCGGTTGCGTAGTTCGACGGCGGTGAGGGAGTCGAAACCGAGATCCTTGAAGGCGCGTTCGGGTTCGACCGCGTCAGGGGAAGCGTGTCCGAGGACGGCCGCGACCTCGCCGCGGACCAGGTCGAGCAGGAACTCCTCGCGCCGGTCCGCGGGCAGTGCGGCGAGCCGCCCGCCGAGGTCGCCGCCGTCGGCGGACGCGGCACCAGCACCCGTACCGGTCGCCTGTCGGCGCACACGCTGCGGGACCAAGGCGCTCAGCAGCGCCGGCACCCCGGAGACCGCCGCGCGCCGCCGCAGGGCCGCGAGATCCAGCCGTACGGGGAGCAGGTACGGCTCGTCGGTGCGGGCGGCCGCGTCGAGAAGGGCGAGGGCCTGCCCGGTCTCCATGGCGGTGACGCCGAGCCGGGCGAGCCGGTTCAGGTCGGTCTCGCCGAGCCGACCGGTCATCGCGCTGGTCTCGGCCCACAGGCCCCACGCCAGTGACAGACCGGGCAGGCCCTCGGCGCGGCGGGCCTGGGCGAGGGCGTCGAGGAAGACGTTGGCGGCCGCGTAACCGGCCTGGCCGGCGTTGCCGAGGGTGCCGGCGCCGGCCGAGAACAGCACGAACGCCGACAGCTCGTGGTCGCGGGTCAGCTCGTGCAGATGCGAGGCGGCGTCGACCTTGGGCCGCAGCACGGTGTCGAACCGGGTCTCGTCCAGGGACTCCAGCACACCGTCGTCCAGCACACCCGCCGCGTGCACCACACCGGTCAGCCGACGGCCGGTGAGCACGCGGGCCAGGGCGTCGCGGTCGGCCACGTCGCAGGCGATGCTCTCGACGGTCGCGCCGAGGGCGACCAGCTCCGCCTCCAGCCGGTCCATGCCGTCGGCCGCCGGACCGCGACGGCTGACGAGCATCAGCTCCCGCACGCCGTGTGCCGAGACCAGGTGCCGGGCGACGATACCGCCGAGCACCCCGGAGGCGCCGGTGACGAGCACCGGACCGTCCCCGAAGCCCGGCGCCTCACCGGCCGGAACCTGCGCTCGCACCAGACGCGGGACGCGCACGACTCCGTCCCGCACGGCCCACTGCGGCTCACGGGAGGCCAGCCCGGCGGCCAGCTCCCGCGCACCGGCACCCGCGGGAAGATCCGCCAGCACGAACCGGTCCGGGTGCTCGGCCTGAGCCGCACGCACCAGACCCCACACCGGCGCGACCCGCACGTCCACGGTCTCGCCGGCGCACAGGCCCACCGCGCCCCGTGTCACCACGACCAGCCGGGAGGACGCCAGCCGCTCGTCGGCAACCCACCGTTGGAGCACGCCCAGCACCTCGGCGAGCCGCGCCCGTACGACCTCCGGCACCGCACCTGCGCCCTCACCCGCCGGGCACTCCAGCACCACGGTGTCGGGAAGGTCCGCCGACGACGCGACCAGCGCATCCGCATCCGCGAACGCGAGACCACCGTCACCCAGAGGCGAGTCCCCGAGTACCGCCCAGGACGCAGCCTCGACCGAGCCACCACCGGCAGTGGCAACCCACTCCACCCGGAACAGCGAGTCGTCGGCCCCCGGAGCCGCGGCCGCGAGCCGCGCCTCGGACACCTCACGCGTCGCGAGGACGTCCACCGAGGCCACCGGCGCACCGGAGGCGTCCGCCATGTCGAGCGTCACCGTCGTCGGATCACCGGCGACCGGGGCCATGCGCACGCGCAGGGTGGTCGCGCCCACGGCGTGCAGGGCGACCCCGCGCCACGAGAACGGCAGCCGGTTCCCGGGGGTACCGTCGTCCGCGGGGGCGAAGAGCGTGAGCAGCCCGGCCTGGAGCCCCGCGTCGGCCAGCGCTGGATGCAGCCCGAACTCCCCGGCGGTACCCGCGATTTCCTCGGGAAGGGCGACCTCGGCGAACACCTCGTCCCCACGACGCCAGACGCGGCGCAGGCCCTGGAACGCGGGGCCGTACTCGTAACCGCGGCCGGCCATCGTCTCGTAGAAGCCGTCGGTGTCCAGGACTTGGGCGTCCCGCGGCGGCCAGACGGTGAGGTCGGCCCGGCCGTCGGCCGGTTCACCGGCGCCGGGCATCACCGTGCCCGTCCCGTGCAGCGTCCACGGCCCGTCCACGCCCGGCTCCTCCGGCCGCGAGTAGATGTCCACGCTGCGCACCCCGGCGTCGTCGGCGGCACCGACGACGACCTGGACCTGCACCGCGCCCTCGGGCGGCAGGACGAGCGGAGCCTGGAGCGTGAGTTCCTCCAAGAGTCCGCAGCCGACCTCGTCGCCCGCACGGACGGCGAGTTCGACCAGGCCGGTGCCGGGCACGAGGACGACACCACGTACGGCGTGATCGGCCAGCCAGAGGTGTGTGTCGAGAGAGAGCCTGCCGGTCAGTACGGTGCCGCCGTTGCCCGCGAGGGCGACGGCCGCTCCGAGCAGCGGATGGCGGGCGGCGCCCAGCCCGGCCGCCCCGACGTCGACACTGCTGCCGGTGGTGCTGTCGAGCCAGTAGCGCTGGTGCTGGAATGCGTAGGTGGGTAGTTGCACGGTATGTCCGGCTGGTGT
>NZ_BMUY01000039.1 GCF_014650435.1 Streptomyces tendae | reverse complement strand
ATACGAGATGCTGGCACCACGCTCACCTCCCACTCCGGGTGTGCCAGACGACAAACAGGGACCGGCCGGTCAGGGCCGGCGGTCCAGGGGCAGGCGGTACAGCTGGGCCATGACCTCCTGCGCCCCGGACGGCCGCTTCCGCAGCCCGTCGACCGGAGACCGCACTGCACCCGACTGCGCGGCCTCCGCCGCGTCCAGGACCGCGTTGTCGTGCGCCTCCTGCGCACGCGCCGACATAGCCCGCCAACGGTCCATCTCGCACTGCGCAGTCCGCGGGTACGACGACGGATCCCGCCGCTCCCGGCGGATGGCCCACCACAGACCGAACCCAGCGACGACCCACAGCACCGGGATGACGAAGTACCAAGCAATTCCAGGCATGACGAAACTCCGATCGACTCAGCCGGAAAGAGAAGGGGTGGTGCTGTGCCCCAGGACGGGGACTTGAAGGGGCCCGCACCCAGCGGGCCCCAGACGGTTCAGGCAGCGGAAGAACGACTCCGCGCGTAGTACACGGTCTGCCGGGCACACCCGACACGAGCAGCGATCGCACGAGCAGGCAAACCCCACTGCTCACACCTCGCGATCGCCGCACGCCGCTCGACCCACGTCAGCTCGGCGGGCGGGTCACCAGCGGCAGCACGCTCGATGGCGATCTCATCCGGCTCCGGCGGCGTCCACGACCAGCTATCGCCAGCCGCGCGTCGCCTGCTCCGCGCACGGTGCACAGTCCGCGGGGAGCAGCCCAGCTCGTTCGCGATCTCCCGAGCGGACAGGCCCTGCCGGTCGAGAGCGGCGATGACGGCGGCTCGCTCAGCCGGACTCATGCTGCGGCCTTGTCGAGTGCGTTGATCTGCCCATTCAGCAGTTCCCGGAACGACACCACACGGCCGTTCTTCAGCGGCACATCAGCGTCCGCGACGCCGTGCTTCTCCGCGTCCAGCACAATCTGCGCCAGCGACATCGCGTTGCCCCAGCACTCCTGCGCCTGAGCCCGCAGCCGCGCCAGGTGGTCCACGGCCCCCTGAGCCTGCGTCGGCCCGCTCTGCTCCTGGGCGGCAGCCGTCGGCTTGGACTGCCCAGCAGCCGGGGCGTCCGACTCCAGCGACGCACCACCAGACTCGATGATCTCCAGATCCGACGACGTCCACAGATCCAGCGCCATCCCGAACCGCATCCCCGCATTACGGATCGCGTCGCCGATGACCTCCTTCACCGCATCCCCGCCCGTCTTGTCACCCGCGTGTCCGTACCCCAGCCGCGTCATCCCGCACACCGTCAGCCGGATCCACAAGCCCCGGTAGCCGTCCACCTGCGGCAGGCCACGCTCGTCCACCGTCAGCGGCTCCCAGTCCCAGAACGGGTCCACGTTCAGCAGCCGGTTCGTCGCCTCCGCATGCCCGACATACGCCAGGTCGATGTGGCCGTCCCGCGGCATCTTCTGCTTGCACTTCTGGCACTTGCTCGTCGGGTGCTGCTGGCAGCCGTTCCAGCCGGCGCTCTTGCAGGCTCGGCACCAGATACGGGGCAGGTAGCGGATCTCGGTCGGGGCGAACGGCTCACGCAGCCGGTGCAGCGCCTCGATCTGCTGCTCCCGGGTGTAGCCGAAGCTGTTCGCGGGCCGAACGGCCTGGTTCAGGGTGTGCGAGGTCTGGCCCTCCGCCACAGTGGCGGGGGCCTCAACGGCAGAAGCCATGAGGTCTCTATCTCCTATAAGGAATGGAACTGTGGTGGCGAGGCCGGCCCAGTTGTCGGCGTCCAGACCGCCCCGCCCCTAGCCGGGGACTAGCTACCGGCCTCCGTGAAGTGCTGGATCAGCCAGCTCGAGATGATGTGCGACGCCCGCGGAGCAAACCCGAACTGCGCCGCATGGTCCGCGCCGTAGTCCTCAGCGCGCTGCCGCAGATCCGGATCCAGCCGCACGTTCAGGTTCACGGTCTTCTCCGCCGTCCCCCGAGCCGCACGCTTCGGCATCGACGGCACGAACTTGCCCGCCAGGAACGCCTCCAGCGCCCGAGCAGCCTCCGTCGTCGCCGTCACCTTCTCGTCCGGAGCCTTACGGGCCGCCTGCGCGATACCCGCCTTGATCTCCTCACGCACCGGCAGCGGCATTGCGATCGCCAGGTTCTGCCCGTACTTGCCCTCCGCCGTCTCCTGCCGCAGACGGTCCACGCGCAACCGGTTCACGAACAGCCGGCCCTCCGGAGACATCACGAAGTCGACCGTGTCGGCCCACTCCGTCTTCCCCTCGGCGCGCAGGTGGGATGCGGCAGCGGTCAGGTGCTCGACACGCTTCTTGTCTTCGGGGCGCAGGGCCACGGTGCGGGGTCCTCTCGGCGGGCGGCCGCCGTTCCGGGACCGGGCCGGCGGGCGCGTGGGGGCTTTTCGCACGCCAGTGTCCTCCTTCTCGCATGCGTACGCCATGGGCTACGGCGTGGCGGGTGCCGGGGCGGGATTGCCCCGGTGCTCACACCATACCCGCATTCATATTGCGTACGCAATGGGAGTTGAGTACTGTGGACACCACACCACACCGCGAGGGGGACACCGAAGATGCGCATCACCAAGAACCAGCCCACCACCCGCACCCTCGCCGACCTGTACCGCGCCATCGACCGCGCCCACGCCGTCACGATCACCTACCTCAAGCCCGGCGAAACCGACCCCACCGTCCGCACCATCGAGATCCACGAGCTGCGCACCGCCAGCGTCAAGGTCCGCAAGGGCCAGCTCACCGGAGGCGGCATCGTCATCATCGCCATGTGCCGGCTCCGCGGCGAGCGCCGCGAGTTCCACCTCTCCGGCGTCCAGGCCTACACGGTCCACCGCATCGGCTACCTCCTCACCATGCCGGCCAACACCACCTACGAGGTCCCCGAGCCCGCCCCCGTCGACGACGCTCAGGCCCTGTTCTTCTACGAGCTGGCCCGCGACAAGGACGACGCCGACTACCGCCCGCGCCGCAAGCTCGTCCAGACCGACACCGGCCTCGCAGCCTGACCCCGGGCACGACGAAGGCCATCACCCGCGCTGGGTGATGGCCTTTCAGGACGGTGACCTCTGTGGGGACATGCCCGAAGAGATGGACGCCAGTCTAACCGTCCAACTCGCCACGCGGAAGCGGATCGATCAACCAGCCCCCCAACTGCGTACCGGACACGACCGGCACGACATCGACCAAGACCCCAATCCCGGCCTCTAACCAGACAGGAGACAACCCCATGGCCCTCGACGAAGACCCCACCAGCACTGCCACCTACTGGCCCAGCCTTGCCGCATCCCAGGTCGCCGGCACCTACCTCACCGACCAACTCGACGGCCGCCCCTTCGACGGACCCGAAGCCCTCGCCCACGTCGCCGAACACCACCGCGCCGCCGCCCTCACCCACGACCGGCGCATCACCGCCCTCACCCAGTACTACGAAGCCGCCAAAAACCACGGCGCCATCCGCCTCGTCCCCGACCTCACCATGCTCCGCAGTGGTGTCGACCGCGACGCCAACCCCCCACGCCGCCTCACCCCCATGGAACGCGCCGTGTTCCTCACCTGCATCGGCATGTGGGGCCCCGACCACGCCCGCCACTACCGCCGAGACCGCCTCATCGCCTACCTCCTCCTCGAAGGCCTGCGCCCCGCCGAAGTCGCCCGCGTCGACATGCGCCACATGTACGACCTCGGCACCGGCACCTGGGAAGTCCGCGCCCCCGACTACGAATACGAGAACGTCGGCGAGAAACACACCCTCGAACCCCTCACCGTGGCAGCGCTCAACGACTACCTCCCCCACCGCATCAAGCCCGCGGACGGCGTCCACACCCTCATCACCGTCCAGGGCGGCCGGCCCCTCGACTCCGGATACCCCAACCTGATCATCCGGCAGATGGCCGCCACCCACCCCCTCCTTGCCCAGCGCACCCCACCCGTCACCGCCGACACCCTCGCCCACACCGGCTTCTGGGACACCCCCACCGGATAGCCCCTGTCACAAGGGTTGACCACACCACACCGCACGCCGTTGGCTGGGAAGATCACGCACGAGACGAGGAGGTCCCCCGTGGCCACCGTGGAGCGCACCGAACAACTCCCGCCCTGCACCCGCTGCGACGGCCCACTCATCATGAACGCGACCGCCCCGCAGACCGACCAGCACGGCCAGCCCATCCGCCTCGAACTCTGCCCCACCTGCGACACCGGCAACACGCAGCGTCCCGCGGCCGGCCTGCTCGTCCAGTTCTTCGCCGACGGCGGCGGCCGAGACGAACACCGGATCCAGGAGGCCGCCCACCTGATGACGGAGTGGACCAAGGAGTGCCTGGCCGCTCACGGCTGGTATCTCGAGGACACCCCACCCGACACGGCGTGAAATTGCACGTTCACGGCGCGGCGAACACCCCGCCACGCCACAATCTGGGCATGACCTGCGAAGACACTGCGGGCTCCCCTGCCCGCCTCACCTGGGAAATCCAGGTATACGAGCCATCCACCAGAGGGTGGCTGCCCCGCTGCTACGGCCGCGCCACCACCACCGCCCCACCGCACGAGGTCGCCCAAGCTGCTCTCACGGCCTACCTGACCACCATCACCGTCTGGCCCGGCCAGCAGTTCCGCGCCCACGCCCAGGTCGACGGCGGGCCGCCCGTCACCGTCACCGCCGGCCAGACCCCCGACGGCTGGACACCCGGCCCGGACGTCCTGCAAGCCCTGCCCGGCTACCTACGGGAAGCACTGGCGGTCAGCTGAGTTTTCGGGGTTGGGCAGGTGCGTGGCTAGCATGCCCGCACCCGCACCACCCGGAAGGAACCCTCCCGTGCCCCAGCCCAAGTCCGCCCATGCCAAGACCGACGTTCACCTGGTGCCCATCGTGCAAGGGATGCTGGCGTTCGGCGCGGTGACCATCTCCATGACGGTCGTCGGCGCCGCCATCTTCGGGACTCCGGAGCAGAGCGCCAGGGCGTTCAGGCTCTTCAAGGGGCTGGGGGCGGTCCTCAGGCTCCGCAACGCATGAGCGGATCCGTCCCTACAGGCCGATGTTCGTGAGCGGGTTGTCGTCGCCCAGGCCGCTGGCCTCCTGCACATAGCCCTGGTAGGCGGTGGAGTTGTCCGCCCAGCCGCCGTGCCGGGCGGAGTGCACGGGGTCGGCGCCGGCGATGGACGCAGCAGTGGCGAACCCGCGGCGCAGGGAGTGGGAGCGCCACCGGCCGGACATGCCGATCGCGGCCATCGACTTCTCCACCACGTCGGAGATCGCCTCGGTGGTGAGCCTGCCGGTGGGGTCGCCGATCTGCTGGCCTCCCCTATATACGGGTGCGGCGAGGTAGCCCCATCGGTCGATCCGCATGAACAGCGGCCCCGTGGTGTGGCCTTCCGCCTCGAGGGCTCGGAGGTAGGCGCGGGTGGCGGTGACCGGGCAGGTGTCCTTGTCCTTGCCGTACTTGACGGTGACGTTCTGCCACTTCTTGATCTTCTTGCGGTACAGGCGCACCCTAATACCGACGCCGGCGACCTCGTCGGGCTCGGTGATGGAGGAGACGTCGAGAGAGACCAGCTCGCTGGCGCGAGCGGCGCACGCCATGCCGAGCAGGAGGATGGCCGCATCGCGTTTCCCGCGCAGGGTGGTGCGGTCGACGACAGACAGGGCAGTGCGCAGCACGGCGGGCAGAGCCGGTGATGTCTTGTTCGGCTGGGCGCGCGAGTCCTGCGCTTCGGACAGGCGGGCCTTGTATCCGGCGAGGACCTTGCGAGCGGCCTTCGTCTCCGGAGGCTGGTGTCCGGCCGCGGAGTGGGTGGTGCGGATGGACGCGATGATCCGCTCAAGGGTGGAAGGGCTGTAGGGACGCCCGGTCTTCTCCCGTGGGGTGCGGGTGAGGTGGGAGATGTAGTGGGTGACGGTCTGGGGTGCGGCGGGGATGGGGCGCCGGCCGACCTTCTTGCACCAGGTGACGTAGTCGCGGAAGTCGCGGCTGTAGGCGGTGCTGGTGGACTTGGCGATGCCGGCCTTGGCGTCTTCTTCGGCTTCGGGTGGGAGCCAGGCGTCGGGGTCGGCTGGTGGGAGGGCGAGGCCATGGGCTGTCTGTCTTAGTGCGGGAAGGTGGTCGTCGTCGACCAGTTCGGCGTCGACCACCTCCAGGTCGTGCTCGGTCACTTCGCGCCGTCCCCGGTTTCCGGCATCGGCGTGATGATCGGGCTGATCTTCTCGACCCGTCGCACGTACCCGTCGGAGTCGGCGACTACTGGCTCGCCGTCGGCGTAGAACACGTACTCCTCGTATCGGATCATCGCTTGCCCGCTCTGGTAGACGATGTCGAGCGGGGAGTCCTCCGGGATGCGGTCCGCGTCGAGATTGTTGGCTCGCACCCACTCAAGGGCCAGATCCTTGCGGATGGCGTTGTCGTGCTCGTGTTTCATGCTGCTCCCCTGCTCGAAATGATCCCTCTACAGAAGGAACATTAACTGGAGCGAGAGGCGCCGTTGCCCATGCGTTCCCACCAGTTGGGGCCGAAGAGCTCGACCAGCCGGTCCGCTGTCTTCGTGAGTCCGTCGCGGCGCAGCATGGCGTCAGTGCGCTCCGGGTTCCGGAGGTAACCCGTGATGAGGTTGTCGACGATGACGGCCATCTGGTCTGCGGCCACGTCTGTCGGCTCGCGCTCGTCTGCCGTCTGGTCGATGTCCAGCAGCCTCGGATCGATCTGCATTGACTCCCCCTCTGCGTCGGCATGCCCCGTATGTGAGCTTATCCCTCATCAACGGCCTGCCTTCCGGGTTCGACTCCTCGGGGACGGGCTGGGCGGTAGGCTCGCGCGCAGAGTTGGCCGTCCGGCCATGGCGGGCGGTGCAACAAGAGGCTGAGGGCGGTCGTGCCTGTCCTCACGCTTACGGGCCGTCCCGGCTGCACGAGTCGGGGCGGCCCACTTCTGTCCGGATCGGCTGTGCGGGCGCCTGACGGCCTGTGAGCGGTGCGGACGTCCGCTCATACCGGCGTCTTCGAGTTCGGGCGTTCTGGCGGCTGTTCTGCGGGCCACCTTTCGGACGCAATCCTTGGAATCCTTGGGTTGTCTTGAGTGGGCAAGGGCTGTAGTCTGACGGCATGACAGATCGCACCCTCGTCGGGGACATGAGCGAACAAGGAACCCACTTCTGGTTCATGAGCATGCAGACGAAGAACGCAGCCGGTTACTACCTGAACAGCTACCAGGGCACGGTCACGCCCGCGCGGGGGGCAACCCGCATGGACCTGTTCAACGAAGTCCGCGGTTTCGTGGAAGAGAACGATCCCCGCTCCAAGGGCGGAATCGTCCTCGCCTTCGACATTCAGCGCAACAAGATCTGAGGCTTCAATGAGCGACACCACCGCCCAGCCCACCGGACGCTGCTACTGCGGCTGCGGCAAACAGATCGGCTACGGCCGGTACTTCGCCGCCGGCCACGACAAGACCGCCGAAGCCGCATTCCTCGCCATCCACCACGGCGGCACCGTCGCGCAGATGCTCCACGCGCACGGCTACGGCCCCGACGACACCAAGTCCGTCACGAAGGCGGCGGTGGAGAAGGGCTTGTGGGAGGAGTGCCCGTTCGACTGCGGCTACCGGGGTGCCCGCGAAAGCATCGTCAACCACGTCAACCGCTACCACAAGGACTGAGGAGACCAACATGACCGAGCAGGCCCTCCCTCTGTGGCGTCGCATCCTGATGGCCATCTTCGGCATCCGGCGCCCGCCCCACCGTCAGGGCCCCGCCGGCCGCTCCACCGAGAAGTGAGGACACCGACCATGACCGAGCAGCGTCGTTACGACGTCGACTGGACCGAGGAGCGCGCCACCCAGTACTACCGGATGCTCCCGGCCCGCGCCCGACGCATCGTCAAGGAAGCCGTCCAGCGTGGCGGGATGGTGCCGGCCGACGCTCTCCGCGACAAGCCGGACGACAGCCTCCGCGGCCACAGTGCACCGCTGAGCCGCATCCTCCAGCGCGGAAAGATGCTCCAGCGGTGGCCGATGGCGATGGAGCAGCCCGTGACCGGGGTGGGGCCCGGCTTCGGCAAGGTCGAGGGGTACGAGATCGCTGAAGACCTGATCCCTGTGTTCCAGGCCGCCATCCGCAACATCGACGAGAAATGAGGATACCGACCATGGACAACAGCACCGACGCACCCAAGGACGGCCGACGTGCCCCGTCCAAGGTCGGCATCTCCTTTCCCCCTGACGTCATGGACCGTATCGATGTGGCCGCTGCCGCACGACGCATGAGCCGCCAGGACTGGATCCGGGAGGCCGTGGACGCCGCCCTCGCCCACCCCCCTGTAACCGACACCGAGCACGCCTGGGGCGTGGGCGAACTCCCCGGCGACGCCTACCTGCGGGACATCATCGAACGGCAGGTGACTGTGTCTCCGCACCAAGACGAGAGCGAAGCGCTGGACGCGGAGTACGCCAGCCTTGTGGAGCTGAGGATCATCAAGCCGGGCGATGACCGCGTGCAAACCCCCTACTGGGCGCTGGCCGTCGGGTGGGTACAGGCGCGGCGCGTCTTCCTCCGCCGGTTCGGCACGACACTCCGTGCCGTCAGCGACGGCCGACGTGTGCATGTGCGGACTCAGCCCGGGTTCCGCTGCAAGGCGTCGAACCGGACCCTCGTCCGCCGGGCCGGTGACCTACTGCATGAGACGGACAGCACGAGGCGGAAAGACCGCAACTTCGCAGAGGCGGACGACAGGATCCCACGGTGCGACGACTGCTGGAGGGTCATCTGGACGGTGGCCAAGGAGCTGGGGATGGTGGATCGCATCACCACTGACCCGGCAGAGTTGCATTCCCTCCGCGAGTGGACGTGGG
>NZ_BMUY01000038.1 GCF_014650435.1 Streptomyces tendae | reverse complement strand
CATCACCAGATCACCAACCGCGGACCGGCAGATTCCGCCCCGCCGCCACACCATCAGGCGACAGCAGACCCACTCAAAGACTCACGAACCGCCCACTTAGGGACCCCTGCGCGCCGGACCCCTGTCTCGCCCGCTCTCGACTGCCGGCACTCGCTCCGTGCGCGCCAGTGTCGGCGCCCACCGACACAAACTTGCGACGGATAGCAACTCTCCCGCGTGTAACATGCGGATGTCCGCAACTTTTGCCGTACAGTGCGCTCCACCTGTACGCGAAAGGATCATCTACATGGACGCAGCGGCAGAGGGCCTGCGCGCATGGCGCGCGAGTCCTCGACCTCAACCGCCGAAGGCTGTCAGGCCAGTTGAGAGGGATGGTGGCACCGACCTTGCACGCCGGATCGCCGAGCAGTTCGGCAAGGGTCCCGTGCACGAGGTCAAGACCGTCGTCTACCGGCGACCTCCTCACGACATGCTGGGCGAGGCGGGCTACTCCCTCGTCAGCAACTACTTCCTGCGACGCGTCCTGCCGTACTGCCTGATGCACAACATCATCAGCAAGCTCCAGGCCGCTGTGCTGTCGAACATGATCGGCAGGCAGAAGAAGGGCAAGATCGAGGCGACGCACGCTGAGATCGCATCCGAGCTGGGTGTGAAGCGGACCAGCATCGGCCACGCCCTGGACTCGCTCTGCGAGAAGAACCTCATTCGCAAGGTCAAAAGGTCGTCCTACCAGCTCAACCCGCGCGTCGCCTACAACGGGAACGGCCAGGAGCAGCAGGACTTCCTCGCCGAGCTCCGAGCACTCGTCCTCGACTCCAAGTTCCCCGACGAACTCGCCACCGAGCTCACCTTGTTCTCCCGGACCGAGCTCGGCTGACCGAAGGGATCGTCTCGCCATGATGACCACCACGGACTTGCTGGGCATGCTGCACCAGCTGCAGCTCACGCCCACAGCGATCGACGTCCTGTCGGTCATGGTCGCTCACCAGGACCCCGGTGGTTCGGTGGGCATGAAGCAGTCCGAGATCGACGAGATCCTCGGCGTCGGCCAGGCCTCCATGAGCCGAGCCATGGGACTGCTCGTCGACCGCGGCATCGTCCTTCGCTCCGGCGGCGGCCGCGGCCACCGATACGCCCTCAACCCGGCCGTGGCCGGCTACGAATCTCAGACCGAGCTGGAGAAGGAGATGACCCAACAGCTCGCCCTCGGTGGCCCACCGCCCATCAAGGTCCCCGGGTACGCCAAGCGCCCACCCAAGCCGGGTAAGGGCGGCCTCCACGCCGTCGCCTGACCCAGGCAGGACGCAGCAAGGCCCCGGCGGGATTGCCGGGGCCTTCTGCACCTGTACGCGAGTGTGCGTCGGTCCAGTATGCCTCGTCCTCGCTCTCCACGCTTCCGGCCGCCGGCCAAACCTGGCGCCGTCGGCGGCCCCTGAGCCCTCAATACGAAAGCGAGTCTCAGAGCAGTGGTCATACCAAGGCGGCTCATGGCGAGCTGGCGTCATCTCCGCTCTCGGCAAGCAGATTTGTACGCTGACAGAATGCAGCGCGCTCTATGCGGCGTCGGATATGCATGGATAGTACTGCCGCTCCATCTCCGCTCAGCCCTTCGCGCTTACTATCAATGGCGCAGAAAGGCCACATTCCACTACTTGTGTCGCATTGTGCTGGCCTGGTGTCTGACCATCATGGTTGCGGTAGAAGTGACCGGTGAGAACGTGAACTCACCCGTAGTCGTGATTCTCTTCTTCCTCGCTATCTACGGAGGAATTTTCACCTACCAGGTGCGCCCTCACGCATGCGCCAGCATCAGCTCGTGGCAGAGTGCGCTGCCGCGGTAGAGGTCGCCGCAGCAGCGGCGCAGGCCTGCGGCAGTGATCGTCCCGGGGCCATCCACCGGGTATCGATGTCCCTCCAGACGGTAGAGCGCGCGATCTTCCGGGCACGCCGCGCCCACCGCACCGTCGCCCGTCGCCGCCGGTCACGGCACGCCGCGTTGCGGCGCCACGCCGAGACCGTCGTCGCCACGCTGAGGGCCGCCGAGAAGGAACTGGACGGAACGAACCCGAATCGCGCACTCGAAGCCCTTGCCGGCCTGCTGTTGCGCATCGCTGGCAGCAGTGCGGCCAGTCGCACCGGAGTTCTACTGCCGGACAGCCTCACCGGTCCGTACGAGCACATCCGAGTACGGGACTTCGAACTCTTAAGGACAGCCGGCGTGGTGCTCATGGTCCTTGCCGCAGCAGCCGCGGTCGTAGTGCTAGACGTGCCGGACATCGCCGCCGTGACCATCATCATGGGCGTCGGCGTGCTGTCCGCGCTCGCCCTCTTCGGCGTCGCCTGGACGAAGATGCTCGCCCTCTTCGAGCTCATGAAGTCCGGGTAGCGGTGGCTGAGCTGATCGAAGACGACGAGGAGCCGGACGGCAGCCAGTCGTAACGACTCCACCGCCCCAGGCAACCAACCGGGGGCGGACCCCTCTCCTCCCGGAAGATTCACCGCCCCAGCCGTCACGCCTCCTCCGGCCACTCCGTCAACGTCACGCCCTGCTCCTCGTCAACGAAGGTGATCCCAGCGCCCGGCAGGCCCCCGCACCGGCCGACCCAGCCGCGGAACTTGCGTCCTTGCGGTCCCACCAGCCCGTGATGGCCGGCCTGCCCACGGAGGTCGCGGGGACGCGGTAGCGGTCGCTGCTCACCCCGCCAGGATGGCCGCCGCCGTCGTGCACCGCCCGGCCCGGCGCGCGCAGGCTGGTGGCATGGCCAGCTCCCAGCCTGTCGTCGTTGTCCTTGTGCCGCTCAGTAGGAAGCGGGCGACGGTGGCGCTCCTCGCGCTTAAAGAAGAACGCGTCCGGCCAGATGCCTGTGCGCTCCAGCATCGCCACCGAATGGGACGTCGCGCTGGCAGCCGGATGGCTGTCCTGGGAAGGGCAGCGTGTGTGTGCGCAATCTGTAGGGTCTGCACATGGTGACGCGACTGGGCAGGATCGAGGGCTTGTTCGGCCGACGGCTCGACGAAGTGGACTACCAGGCCATTGCCGAGCTCGTGGGCGTCCCTGAGGCAGCCGAGGGCGAAGATCTCGACTACAAGCAGGACCACTACCGGGCAGATGACCGGGGTCGCGAGGAGCTCGTCAAGGACATTTGCGCCTTCGCCAATCACATAGGCGGACTCCTCATCATCGGCATGGCGGAGACGCACGGGGTGCCCAGCAAGGTACTCGATGTCGACCTGGACGACGCCCGACTGCGCCACATCCGTCAGGTCATCGTCTCCAACACAGCACCGCCCGTCCCCTACGAGCCCATCGCTGTGCACAATCCCGATGCACCGGGCACCGGATTCCTGCTGCTGGCCGTGCCGCGCAGTCCCGCTGGCCCGCACGCCGTGACAGCGCCTGCGAGCAGGCCATCCAAAGACACTCTGCGCTACCCCAGGCGCGGCGGCAGCAGAACCGAGTGGCTGACCGAAACCGACGTCGCCACCGCTTACCGGGCACGGTTCACCGCGGCCGCCGAGCGCGAGCAGCGGCTCGCAGACATTGAGGAGGACCTCGTCGATGCCCTGGCGGCTCGCACCACACCGCACCTGATCGTCACTGTGGTCCCCGAGCAGCCCGGCGACATGGTCATCGACTCCGCGCGTTTCACCCGCTACCAGCAGGAGCTCCTCGGCACCCATCTCCACCTCGGGCAGCAGGCCAGCAACTTCGGGCGGGTGAGTGTCGGTCCGCGGCGCCTGATCGTGACGGAAGGTGCAGGCCGATACTCCGCACGCGCCGAACTGCACCGCGACGGCAGCGCCACCATCGCCCTCTCCCTGAGCGGGCGCATCTATGTGGACGACTATGAGGAGGCTCAACTCCACACCGCAGAACCCGGCGATGTCGTGTACCCGCTGCTATGCGCGCTGCCCTTCCTGGCTGCGCACGCACGCGACCGGGCAGCCGCCAGCGGCCTCGCTCAGGCCAGCGTCACCCTCGTTGCCGACATGGCCGCACACCCGTCCCAGACCCGGGTTTTCGAGCCCGATCGGCCGGACATCGTGCCATTCCGTGTCGACCGGCTCGATCCCGGAACAGGTCGGCCGCGACCGCTGACGCCCGAGTCCTATCCGCATGCCGCAGCCGCCGCCAGCGTCCTCCTGGACAACCTTGCCGATCAAGGTCGTGGCCTCCTGCAAGCCACCGCCGCCCTCGCCGACGAACTCCTGCAGGCGTACGGCTATCCCGAGACCGGCCTCATCACCCGCGCCGGGGAACTCATCCCCGCTGGCTTCTCCCACCGCACTTCCGGGGCCGTCGCGCAGTGGGCCGAGCAGCACGACCTACTGAACCCGCCGTGACCGGTCGTGTTCTCTGATTGCCCGAGCCGAAGCGGGACCTGCCTCCCCGCTGGCGGGGCTCGTGTTCGGACGACCGGTATGGGGCGTAGCACCGTGTTAACCGTAATAGGCAGGACAACTTACAGGAAAGCGGGCGAGCCTTGAGCGCATGACATGGGTACCAGGAAGTCGAGCAGTACGGGATCCGGAGTATGTGGCGCGGGTGCGCAGGTACCGGCCCAGTGCTTTGGTGCCGAAGATCGCCCGAGCTTCGGCGGCCTTTGCGCTGGAGTCGTCGTGGTTGGAGAGCCCGTACCAGAAGTACACACCGTGGGCCCTGGCTGATGCTGCCCGGGTGTCGCTGGCGTGCGGGAATGAGTACCACCGCAAGGAGGCGACCGACACGGACCTGCTGCGGATCTTGGACATGTACTCGCAGCTGGAGGACCCATACCTCTACGAGCACGACAGCGATGAGGACGCTCTGGGTTGGTGGCTGCTGCGCGCGGCCGGGGAGCAGATGATCTACCAGGAGCCGGTGTTCCAGGAGCTGGCACGTGCTGCGGCCATGCTCACGCAGACGACGGGGACACGGGAGGCGCGGTGCCTGCGTCCGGGCTGGGAAGAGGAGTTGCTGGGTACCAGCCTGTCGCACTATGTCGGCATCGCCCAGCTATTGTGGGCATCGGCGATCACTTGCGCCGGCTGGTTCGATCCAGATTCGCTGGAGGCGCCCGGGGCCGAGCCCATCTGTGCGGAGATCCCGGCCGCGACCATCGTGTCCGTGGCTGAGAAGCACTTCGTGACCGATACGGCCGCCTTCCGGAAGAGCAACGAGCAGGCCCGGCTGACGACCGATCCGCTCCTGCGCCGCTACGAGTACAACCCGCTGCGCGGCACGCCCCTGGTGAAGGGCTACGGCGCCGGCTTGCTCGCGCCGGTCAGCCAGCTGATCCCGGCCAAGGCGAGCCCGCTGGGCATCTACTACACCGGTGTCGACCGATTTGGTGCCGCCTTCGCTCAGGACCTGGGCGACCTGTTCGAGGCCTACGTCGGCCGCCAGCTGGGGCTGCTGCCCGACGCGACGGTACTTCCGGAAATCGTCTACGGCCAGAACCAGGCGCTCAGCGTCGACTGGATCGTCGTCACCGAGGAACTGATCCTGCTCGTGGAGGTGAAGTCCGTGCGGCCCACCGTGCACCTGCGCCTGGCCAACGAGCGTCGGGTCAAGGAGCTGCAGCGCATGCTGGGCCGCGCCTACGAGCAGATCGACCGCACCGCTGCTCTGATCGCGAGCGGGCGCAAGGAGTTCGCCGGGGTGCCCACTGATCGACCCGTGCAGGGGCTGATCGTGACGATGGAGCCGTTCCACATCGTCAACGCACCGCTGCAGCGGCCGCTTCTGCCGACCACCACGGTGCCCGTCACGGTGTGCAGCATCAGCGAGTTGGAGAACATCGTGACCATTACCGACACCTCCGTCAGCCGGCTCCTGCTGGACCGAGCCGATGACGCCCGGCGCTCCACCTATGCCCTGCGCGAGGCGCTGTCCGGGCACACCCACGCCCGCAACACCGTGCTGGACGCCGGATGGGACAGCTACCCCTGGCGCGATGCCGCGGGCGGGAAGGTACCGCCCGAGACCGCCGACGCGGCGCTGTAAGGGGGCGATCACCTCCAGGGAGCACCACCTGGTGCCGCAGCACTGGCTGCGGGAATCCATCGCCGAGCAACTGGCCCTGGCCTCCGTCTCCCCCGGGTTGAGCTGGTAGCGGCAGACCCGAAGGGAGCCGTGCGACGGCTGTTCCTCCCACGTCATCTGCGGCCGAGCAGGCCCGTCAGGACACCGTGCTGGTACGCCACGTGGGAGGCAAGCGGGCGTACCAGATGCCGCATCGAGGGCTCCGCCGGGTAGCGGAGCCGGCCGATGGGTAGTTGGAGGTCGAGCGGCGTCCCGGGGCCGAGGACGTGGAAGCCGTCGGCCTCGTAGTACGGCTTCAGGTGGGGTTTGTGCGTGTGGATGCCGCCGAGCATCGCCTGATAGCCCTGGAGGGTGTAGGCACGGACCAGGGCGTCGACGAGCTGGTGCCCCAGCCCTTGCCCGCGGGCCGTGTCAGCGACGGACACCGCCTCCAGCTCGACCAAAGCCCTTGCCAGCATGAGGCATAGCGGCCCATCGAGGCCTGCCTCCATCAACCACTGGATCGGGGGATCGCATGGGCCAGGCCGACGACCTCTGCCGTCTCCCGGTCCTGGGCGAGCAGCAGGGTCGCCGCGCCGAACTGTGCGGGAATGCGCCGGCCGGTGCGCATGCGATCGACGATCTCCCTGGGCATCGCCGCGTCCATGTACTCCACAGGCTCAAGGAGCGCGTGTACCACCTGTGGGTCGTCGTCGGGGGTGGCCGGACGGATCAGGTAGCGGCCGTGCACCTGCGGCGCTTCGGTGTTCTCCGGGTACGCCGGCTGTTGCGCGTTGCGGCGCTCTGCCCGGCGCCGCGAAGCTCGTCCCATGACTCCATTCTCCACCCCATGACGGCTTGTCAGAGCGGGTGTTGGCGCAGCAGCCATTCAGCAACCGGGCTGCGACGGGTGGTCGACGGCGGCCAGCCCGTCGTCGTACGCGGCGAGGTCTACCTCCCCGGCTTCGATCAGAGCCCGGCGCAGCTGCGCGACTTCGGCCGGGCGGTCGGCCGCGGGCAGGGCCTCGGCGGTCTGCAGCAGGGCGCGGGCGTGGCGGCGGACATCGCCGTCGCACACGCCTTGAGGGGCGGGGTGGGTGAGCAAATGCACGGCTAGCAGCAGGGCATCGGGCTCGCGCGGATGCGCGGCGGCGCGTTCGGCGACCCGGATGGCGTCGGTCTGGGCCGGCGAGTGGGCGGCGCTGCGCCGGGCAAGTGGCAGCCACACCTCGTCCGGGAGCGCCGCGGCGAAGTGGCCGGCGCCCGCCACGCGCCGGGTGGCATGCCGGCGTCGAGGGCAGCGGTCCACCACACCTGTTCGGTGTCCAGCGCGGTCCGGTCGACCGGCCGCATCCCGGTGAAGAGGGCGAGGTACGGGAGGAAGGCGGAGGCGGCTTCGGCGCCTCCCGGGCCGGCGGCCAGCGCGCGCCAGGCGGTCACGGGATCGCCGAGCAGACCGTCATGGCCGGTCAGCAGCGCGTGGATCACGCGGAACGCCACGGCGCCGGACGGTTCCTCGCGCAGGACGGCCAGAAGCTGGTGGCGGTCCAGGGCAGCGAGCAGCAGCGGATCGAGGCCGGGTCCGCGACGGTCGTGCAGCCACGCGGCGGCCGGCGAGGGCCGGCCGGGGACAAGTCCGTACACCTTGGTGTGGTGGGCGGCGGTGAAGGCGGTGGCGCGGCGGTGCAGGAGCGGCAGATGTTCTCCGATCACGGCGGCGACCGTTTCGTCGCCGCCGCGGGCGCCCAGGACGCAGGCGCCCAGATCTAGGACGTCGCCGGGCATCTGACCGTCGCGCAGGGCACGGCTGGCGGCGTAGTCCATGAGGCAGTCCAGAGCGCGCACCGCCGGGTGGGCGTCCAGCAGGCCAGCGCTCGGCTCCTGTTCCTCCCCGGCCGCGTGGTCGGCAGGTGGGCCGGCCAGGTCGGTGGCTGGCGTTGCCGGCCGACAGCCTCCACAAGTCGGCGGCGGGGCTGCGGGGTGGGTGAGAGGCTTGGCGAGGGTGTGCAACTGGTCCAGGACGGCCGGGATGTCACCGGCGAGATCACTGAGGCCGTCATCGGTGCGCCATACGAAGGTCAGCAGGTCGGAGCACGCCCGGCTGGCGTACTCGTCTGCGTCCGCAACGTGCGGGTCGGCGGGAGCGGGCAGGGCGCGGCTGAGCGAGAGGGCGGCGAGCACCGCCTCGGCCGGGCCGGCGGGGGAAGGCCTCGGGATGGCGCGCGGCCGCGGCTGCGGCGGCGAGGTAGAACGCGCCGAGCTCCGGCAGGACGAGGGCTGCGAGCACGGCGGGGACGTCGGCAGTCCAGGCTGCCGGGTCGGCCGCCACTAGGCGCTGCAGTACGTTCGCGTAGCCGGGTGCGCCCGCGTCCGTTGCCCCGGCCAGGGCGGCCGCGGTGGTAAGCGGGCCGGCCGCGGCGGCCCGCTCGCGCAGGTCTTCCAGCGTGAGCGCGGTGTGACGACGCGACTGCGGGCGGGCGGCAGCGCGCGGGTCGGGCGAGCCGTCCGGCCGGGCCTGGCGCAGCACTGCCAGCAGCGGGTCGTAGCCGGCCAGCAGCGGCGCGGGCAGGATCGGTGACCAGGCCCAGGCCCGCTCGGCGCTGGCGGGCAGGACCTTCCCTGCGATGGCGGTCGCGGGTGCTGAGCCGAGCGCCTGACGGGCTCGGCGGTGAAGGTCGGCGGCGCGCTCGGGCGGGCAGTTCGTGAGAACGAGGTCGACCAGGCGAGCTCCTTCCGGTGTCGGGTGGTTGGCCAGCAGCCGTATGGTGGGCTCGACCGCCAAGTCCCATCACTGCCCCCGCTTCTTCGTCCCCGGAGCCGCGGGGCGCGGGGGCGCGGCCAGGTGGGCGGCGAGCACCCGGTCGTGCACTTCTGCGTCCGCAGCCGCGATCCCCGACCACGCCCGCAGGCGGTCGGCCAGCGGCGGGCCGGCCGCGGCGTCTGCCGCGGCGAGGTCGAGGACCGCCCGGGCCAGCAGCGGACCCATATCCAGGACCGGGCCCAGGAACAGCGTGGCGTCAAGGACGCGGACCTCGGCCAGGTCGACGAACTCCGACCAGGATCGCCGGCCGGACGTCTCGATGTCGCGGCGCAGCAGGCCGCCAGCGCGCCGCGGACCGGGCGGGCCCAGCGGAACGGGGCGTCGGCGTCGGCGTGGACGGTCACGACCAGCTCCCGCAGCAGGCCCGTGATGTCGTGCTCAGGCAGGCGGGCCGCCCACTCCCGCTTCAGGATCTCGGTCAACTCGGGCAGCGACCGGCGCTCGGCGTGCGCACGCCGGCGCTCGTCCCGGTAGGCCCGCCAGCCGGCGTGCCCGAGGTCGACGGCGTCCTTCAGCAGTTCCTCGGCTACCAGGACCCAGTCCCTGTCCCGTGTAGGCAGCGGGAGGGTGCCCGCCCGGCAGGCCACCAGCCGGCGCGGCACGTCCGCGTGCTCGGCCGGCTGTCCGAGCCGGGCCGGGGACAGGACGTGCGGGAGCAGCCGGCGCGCCCCCGGCCGGGGGAGGGCGTCGGCGTCGGCCAGACGCAGCAGCGCGCCGAGCACGTGCGGGCCGGCCGGGGCGAGCTCGGCGGCGCGGCCGGCCAGCCACTGGCCCGCGACGTGGGGGGGTGCCTCTATGTCTTTCGTCAAGCGAGGCGTGGGGTTCTGGGTTCGTAGAAGGTGCCGTCGCGGAGCATCGCGAACAGCACGTTGATCCGC
>NZ_BMUY01000037.1 GCF_014650435.1 Streptomyces tendae | reverse complement strand
GCCTGCCGGGCGGCGCGGCTGGGGCAGCGTCGGGTTGTCCCCGATGGCGCCGACCGGCTCGTCGGCGGCGCCCGCGGCGGGCGTCGCGGCCGGGCGGCCGGTGCGGGCGGGGGGCACGCCCGCGCCGCCGAAGGCGTCGAAGCCGGGGCTCTGGTCGGACGTGGCGGCCGCGGGCTGTGCGGTGCGGGCGGCGGCGCCGGCCTGGTCCCAGCTGAGTACGGCGCCGCACGCGTCGCAGAAGGACTGGCCCGGTTCCGCGCGGGTTCCGCACTCGGCGCAGTTCTGCGTGGTCATCTCTCCGGGGTCCTTTCGGAGGCGGTCACTTCGACCGTGTAGGGCATGTGGGCGGGGCGGGCGGCGGCGACGAGGGCGTCCAGCCGGTGGACGTCGACGGGCCTGGGCTCGGGCAGCCGGAGGGCGACGTGCAGCTGCGGGCGGGGCCGGCCGGGGAACGGGCCGAGCGGCCGGGCGTTCCACACGGCGCCGCCGCTCTCGGTGATCTCCGGCGCGACACCGAAGGCGAGCCGGACGGTCTCGGACAGGCCCTGCAGGGTGCCGCGTACGCGGTGCAGCCGGGCAGCGGCGGCGACGGCGGCGCGCAGCATCGGTTCGGCCTCGGTGCCGTCGGTCTCCGCGCCGACCCAGGTGCCGAGCCACTGCGCGAAGTCCGCCGGGGTGAGGGCGGGGTCGAAGTAGGTGTCCAGGCAGTCCAGGACGTTCAGGATGGGTGCGAGGACGTCGTCGAGGCCGCCGACGAAGCGCAGCGCGAGGTCGTCGTCGGCGAAGACGGCCGGCAGCATCGACGCGATGGGCAGCGACGAGCCGAGTCCGTCGACGGAGCCCCGTTGCGAGGCGGACTTCACGCGCTGTCCCCGATCACGCGGACCCGGTGGTCGTAGGAGAAGACCAGGGCGGGTGCGTCGAGGTCGATGCGGTTGGTGGGGTCGCCGCGCTTGCCGGTGAGCGGGTCGGCCGGGTGCAGGACGACCTCGTCGACGAGTTCGACGCCGGGGACGCGCTGGAGGACGGCGAACAGCTCACCGGTCTGCACGGGGCGCCCGAAGGGCCAGCCCTTGCCGTCGGAGCCGCCGGTGAGCGGGTCGAGGTGGCGGTAGAGGGCGTCGTGGGCCTGTCGGCGCACGCGGTCGGCGTCGACGTCGCGGAAGGCGTGGACGGTGGCGACGACGGTGACGCCCTGGTAGTAGGGCGGCCCGACGGCGAGCCGGGTGCCGATCAGGCGGCGTTCGTCGAGGTGGCGGGTGATGCGGCTCAGGAGGGCGTCACCGGGCACGAGTTGCTCGAAGCGGAGGCGTCCGCCGGGGTCCGGGACGGCCTGGGGGACGACGAGGACGCGGACGGCGTGGGCGCCGTACTCGTTCTCCGCGCCCTCCAGGCAGGTGATGCGGGCGGTCTCGGGGGCGGCGCGGCGGGCGAGTTCCTCGTAGTCGCGCAGCGTGACGGCGCGTTCCTGGGCGCGCAGGGTGATGGGGGCCCGCAGCTTGGCCTCCTCGATGGTCTCGCCGTCGACGCCGCCGAGCGCGGCCTCGCGGTTGACGACCTCGGAGACGTACGGGATGGAGGTGCGCAGCACCTGTACGGCGCCGCGGGCCACGTTGCCCGCCCTGCCCCCGCCGGTGCGGTAGCGGCGGGCGCGGATGACGGCGCCCTTGGGCGGGACGGCCCCGTACTGGCGCAGGGTGCCGTCGGCCTCGCGGACGGCGGGGCCGAAGGCGATCTCGCCGGTGGTGGCGTCGACGGTGATGTGGTGGTCGTCCGGGTGGGAGCCGGAGAAGTGCGGGACCACCTGCCAGTCCTGCCAGCCGTCGTCGGCGGCGGTCTGGAGCAGGACGGACGGCTCGCCGGCGACGACGGGGGCGTGTTCGAGCCTCAGCCGCTGGCCGGGCAGGCCGGTGGACTCGCCGAGGGGCTCGTCGAGGACGGTCTCGGCGTGGATGGAGCCGGTGGTGCCGCCGATGGTGTACGCCTCGGCGGAACGGATGGTCGGCGAGGTGGTGTAGAAGGGCTGGCCGCTCAGCGGTTCGGTGACCCGGCAGCGGATCCAGCCGGCCTCGTGGCCGCCGTTGCGGGACAGCACGTGGCCGCCGGGTATGTGGAGCACGACGTCGCCGGGGCGGTTGAGGCCACCGGTGCCGTCGCGGTCGACCTCGCAGGACTGCCAGCCGTCCTCGGTCCAGGCCTCCCAGACCAGCGGCGGCTGGCGCGGGTCGACACCGACGCCGTCGACGCGGCTGTCGAGTTCGAGCGCGAGCGCGCAGTCGGGGACGGCGGCGGTGAGGCCGATGAGCATGCAGTCGCCGGGGCCCGGCGCCTCGGCGAAGCACAGCACGTCCTTGCTCTCGGCGAGGTCCGTGGTGCGGTCGCTGACGGCTTCGCCGCGGACCTGCGTCACCAGGCGGCCCAACGTGCACGGGACGATGCGCAGGTCCTGCTCGGTGGCGAACACGACGGCCTCGTCGCGTTCGGTGCGCAGGGTGGCGACCTCGGTGCCGACCGGGACCAGGATCGCGTCCTCCTGCGGTGCGGACAGCCAGAAGGTGACGTCCGTGCGCGCGGCCGACGGCGGGAACAGCGTGATGCCGACCAGGTCCAGGAAGGCGAGGTGGTTCTTGTCCGGGACCCGGTTGAGCCGGTACACGATCTGGTCGGCCATGTGGGCCACCGTCTCGACGAGCGTGACACCGGGGTCCGAGACGTTGTGGTCGGTCCACTCCGGGGCGCGCTGCTGGATGTAGCGCTTGGCATCGTCGACGAACTGCTGGAAGCGGCGGTCGTCGAGGTTGGGAGAGGGCAGGGGCATCAGCGGTCGCTTTCGGGAGAGCCCGGGAGACCGGCCGGAGCGTCGGGGAGGTCGGGCTCGTCGTGGGAGGGGATGACGTAGAACGGGAAGACGAGGCTGCGCGGGTTGTTGGTGCCGCGGATCGAGTAACGGACGTCGATGAAGAGGACGTTCTGGTCCTCGCCGGTGGTGACGTCCACGTCGTGGACCTCGATGCGCGGTTCCCAGCGGTCCAGGGTGACATACACCTCGTGCTGGATCCGGCCGGCCGTCTGCTCGTTGACGGGGGCGAAGACGAGGTCGTGGATGGCGCAACCGAACTCGGGGCGCATCGGGCGCTCTCCGGGAGCGGTGGCCAGGATGAGCCGCATGGCCTCCTCCACCTCCTGTTCGCCGCTGACCAGGGCGATCCCGCCGGTGGGCCCGATACGCAGCGGGAACGACCAGCCGGAGCCGACGAACTGTTCGGCCATCAGAGAGCAACCTGCCTTCCTCTAGAACGCTTCGTCACAGGCCCGGCACGGGGATGGTCGCGACCTTGAAGATGGGCGTCTTGACCTCGAAGGTCGCGCCGACGATCCTCGTCATGACGGAGTTGATCTGCACGTTGACGGTGCCGGAGATGGTCGTCGCGGCCCCGGCGCTCAGCGTCGCGGCGCCGGCCGCGCCCAGGTTCAGGGCGCCTCCCGCGTTGACCCCGACCAGACCCCCACTGCGCATGTTGATCATGCTGCCGCCCTGGATGCTGAGGGGTCCGCCGCTCTTGATGGTCAGGGAGCGTCTGGCGCTGAGCGACAGGTCGGTGCCCGCGTCCACCGACACCGAGCGGCTGCCGGTGATGCTGACGGAGCCCTTGCTGTCGACGGTGATCTCGGTCTTGGTGCGGTCGAGATTGATGGTCAGCTTGTCGTTGCCGCTGGCGATCCGCACGCCCTGCTTGCGTCCGCCGGTGCGCTGGCTGAGCAGGTCGACGCGGTTGCCCTGGCGGTCGGACAGGGTGTGCCGTACGGCCTTCTTCTTCAGGCCGTCGTGCAGGGGCACGTCGCTCTTGGTCGGCACGTCCCGGCCGTTGTAGAGGCCGCCGATCACGAACGGGTGGTCCAGCGCCCCCCGGTCGAAGGCGACCAGCACCTCGTCGCCGACGTCCATGGGGAAGATGCCGCCGCCCGCCACGCCGCCCATCTGCACGCTGCGCGCCCAGTCGCTGACGTAGGTGTCGTCCAGCCACGGGAACTGCAGCTTGACCCTGCCCTGCTTGAGGGGGTCCTGTACGTCGGTGACGATGGCGTTGGCGACGCTGGGCAGCCGGGCTGCGCTCGCCGGGTCCGAGCCGCCGCCACCGCCCGAGGCGAGCCCGTACAGGGAACGCCACTGGCGTCCGCTGACCGTGATCCAGGACTCGTAGGCGACGCCGTCGCCGAAGTGGTGGCGTACCGAGGTGACGGTGTACTTGCCCTCGAAGGGGGTGCCGACGTCGGCGAGCGCGACGGGGACGCCGGGCCGCAGGTCGGGGTGGCCGTTGGCGGCGACCTCCAACTCGGCGAAGGACGCGGTGACGTCGGAGGCGAGGGCCTTCGCGGCGTTCTGCACCTCGTCCTGCTTGTCGTACGGGTTGGCGGTCTCGACGAGTTTGCCGGGCTTGAACTTGCCGGCGGCCGTGCCGGGCGTCCACTTGATGCCGATGCCGGGGTCGGTGGTGGCCGGCGCGACCTCGGTGATCTTCTTCTTGGTGGTGACGTTCCAGCCGCGCGACTCCACCTTGCCGATCTGGTCGGCGGCGGTGACGGCGGCCCGCAGCCGCAGGATGTCGTGGCCGGCCTGGAGGACGAAGGTGCTCTGGTCGCCGTCCGTGTTCGGCGAGGGCGCTCCGGCCGACGGCTTGGGCGTGACGAACCGGAACTTCCCCTTGGAGTCCAGGTACATGATCATCTTGTTCTCGTCGGCGAGCCGGGCGAGGAAGTCCCAGTCGGTGACGTTGGGCTGGGCGATGAACGCGTAGGTGCCCTTGGTCGCCTGGATGCGGCCGACGGAGACGCCGTCCATCTTCACCAGCTTGCTGGCGATGTCGGACGCCTTCTGGTTGCGGTACGCGGCCACCCGGCGCTGGCGCATCAGCCGGTGCCCGTAGTCGTAGCCGCGGATGACGGTGAAGCTGCCGGTGCCGTCGTAGTCGGTCTCCAGGCCGGTGACCTCACCGGTCAGCAGGGGGTTGTTCTTGCCCTGCCCGTCGGCGATCGGCGTGATGACGACCGGGGTGCCGAACTGCACGTTCAGGTCGCCGAGGAGCTTGTGGTACGGGTCGCGGAAGGTGAGCCGGAACGCCGCAGGCACGTTGACGCCCTGGTCGACCCATCCGTCGGTGAGCATCGGGGCGATGTTGTCGGGCAGCTTGGCTCCGCCGATCTTCACCTCGACGATGCTGGAGAAGGAGGGACGCACCATCAGTGAGGCACCTCCTCGGTGGCCGGCAGGATGAGTTCGGTGCCGGTCGGCAGGTGGGACGGGTCGTCGATGCCGTTGGCCTCGGCGATCACCCGCCACGCGTTGGCGCTGCCGTACTCGCTCCACGCCAGCGACTGGAGCGAGTCACCCGCGACGACCCGGTGCACGCGCTGGGCGGTGAGGGCGCCGGAGGTCGGGTTCTGCCTCGGGGTCGGGCCGGGAATCTCCACCAGGGCCAGCTGGCAGGTGGCGCGGATGGGGACGCCGGCGGTGCCGAAGAGCGTGTACTGGGTCTCGATGGACGCGACGTAGGCGTTGAACCGGGCCGTGGAGAACGAACCCCACTCGAAGATCACCCAGGGCGGTGACGGCTGCTTGGCGGCCAGGCTCTTGGCGGTGACCTCGCAGCAGATCAGCAGCGACTCGACCTTCTTCATCACGGTGTTGCCGCCGGGCTTCATGGAGGAGTCCAGGAAGATCTCCAGGGTCATCTCCCGCGGCTCGGCACCCAGGAACTGCGGCTTGGCGGCCTTGCGCACGGCCGCCGTCGGGGTCGCCTTCCACTGGGAGCGCTGACTGATCGAGAGCTGCGCCGGGTTGAACTCGAACGGGAACCGCTTGATCAGCCCGCCGGGTGAGGTGGACTTGCCGGTGGGCGGCTCGTGGATGGCGAGGTTGGCGCGTACGAGGCTCTTGCCGGCGCCCTTGCTTGTGGCCATGGTTCTTCCTCTCTGCTCGGCGGCGCCGTCAGTCCGTGAACCCGTGGTGGGCGATCTCCAGGACCTCGTTGGCCACGGACGCGCTGCCGGGGTCGAGGCTCGGGCCCTGCCAGCTGACGGGCAGGACGTCGATCAGCCCCCAGCGGGCGACCAGCGACCCGTCCGCGCGCAGGGCGGAGATCTGCGCCGTGGGCCGCTGGATGCCGGTCTGCACGGACGAGATCCACTTGGCGACCTTCGCCGTGTCCGGGGTGAGCGGGCGGGTCAGCCGGATGTTGGAGTAGGTGACGCGCGTGGGCAGCTGCCAGACGAAGCCGTTGTTGCCGCCCTCCTGGCGCTGTTCCACCTCCACCTGGGTCGACAGGCCCTCGCACCCGTTGAAGTAGCCGAGGCTCTCGCCGTCGATGGCGAGGCTGAACCAGATGGAAGAGCCCGGGTCCTTACGGCTCATCGGGGGTCGACCTTTCTTGTCGGGGAACGGTGGCGGGCGGGTGGCGCGGCCCTCGGGGCGGTCCGGCCGTCCGGCGGGGCCGGTGCGGTCCGGTCAGCGCGGGTCGCGCAGTCTGCCGATCCGTTCGCGGTCCATGCGCAGTTCGGTGCGGACGAGACGGGTGACGCGGCCGATGATCCGGTGCACCAGTTCGTCGAGCTGGAAGTCGGTGAGCTGCCGCGGGTCGAGCCCGCCTTCGGGGACCGCCGTGTACCCGGGCGGGGGCTCCTCGGAGGGCCGTGCGCCCCCGCCCGCCTCGTACGGGGGCGGCGGGTCGCTGTACGGGGGCGGCGGTTCGTTCGGTCCCGGACGGGACGACGGGGGGTCCAGCCGGGTCAGGTTGTCGACCACGGTGGCGGCCGTGGCGGAGGCCAGCGCGGCGGTGGTGCGTCCGGCGCGGTGGGAACGGCGGAAGGAGAACCGCTGGACCGGCGGCAGATCGGCGGACGCGGCGCCGGCCGGGGCGAGGGCGTCCGGTGCGGGGTCCGAGGGCGCCGCCTGCGGGGCGACGGGCAGCGCGGGCGCGGCAGTCGACGGCCGGGGCGGGGTGAGCGGGGCCACCGGGAGCGGGGCACCGGTGGCGGCGGCGCCGGGGGACACGGGCTTGCGCAGGGGGACGGCCTTGGCGGGCGCGCGCTGCACGACGGGGGGCGCGGGCCCGTCGCCACCTGGCAGCGACGGAGGCGTGAAGGGCGGCGCCGCCGGGGGCGCCGACATGGCAGCGAAGGGGGGTGTGTCGGGCGTGGTCAGAGCGGCGAAGGAGGGTGTGTCGGGCGTCGTCATGGCAGCGAAGGGCGGCACCGCGTGCATGGCGGTGGCGGCGGCCGTGGTCGTCGTCGTGACGGGGGGTGCCGCGGGCGCGACGGACTGGGCGGTGGCCCGCTGGACCGGCGGGGCGAATGCGCCGCCTTCGGTCGCGGAGGACACCGGTGCCGGGGACCGGGCGGTGAGCGAGGTGGTGTCGCGCGGGGGCGCGGCGAGGGGCGCGCCGAGCGGAGAACGACGCGCGGGCGCCGCGGCCGGCCCCGCCGGTGCGGCGGTGGACGCGGGTGCCTGTGCCGGTGACTGCGCCGCCGGCGGTGCCGGCGACACGGTCGGACGTACGGCGCCGACCGGGCCGGACGAGGTGGGCGCGCCGAGCCCCGGACGCCGCCCGGCCGCGCTGCGCTGCACGGGGGCCGCCGGGGCGGCCGACTTGCCGGTCGCCGGCGGGGACAGCGGTACGGCGGGGGTGGGCGCGTTACGGGTCGCGGGCGTGGTGGACGTGGTGGACCCGGTGACGGTGGTCGCGGGGCTCGGTCCGTCCGGCACCCGGCGCTGGACGGGGGGCAGCTGCCGACCGTCCGTAGGACCTTCGGCCGCTGACACGGCTCGCTGGACCGGGGGGCCGGCGGGACCGGCGGTGCTGGCTCCCGGCGTGGGCGAGGACGACGGCGAGGGTGCCGCTGTGCCGCCGGTGGACGGGGTGCCGGTGCCAGTGCCGGTCGCAGGGTCGGTGGCGGGCCGGGGCTCCGCCCGGCGCACCGGGGCGGTCGCGCCCTGTGCCGCGTCCGAGGCGGTGCCGGCCGCGGGCGTGACCGGCCGAACGGGGGCGCGGGGCCCCGACTCGGGCTGGGACACGGCGCGTTGTACCGGGCCCGGGGCGCCGGTCGTGGTGGCCTCCGGCGAACCGGTCCGGCGGTCGCCCGCGGAGACGGGGCGGTCGGGCTGCGCGGCGGCTCGTCGGGTGGCGGCTGTGTCGTTGCCCGCCGGGGAAGGCGCGCCGCCGTCCGTGCGGCGTACGGCACGCTGCACCGGCGGCGTCGAGGCCGCGGCGCCGTTGCCCGCCGGGGCGGTGGACGCGGGGCCGTTGCCCGGGGTGTCGGCCGGTGTGGGGCTGGACGGCTGGGCGACGGTGCGCTGGACCGGGGGTGTGCCGGGTGCGGTGCCGCTGTTGGCCGGTGCGGGGGTCGGCGGGTTGCTGTTGCCGGACGGTCGGGCGGTGGTCCGCTGGACCGGCGTGGCGGCGGGCGTGGTGCCGACGTCCGGTGCGGTGGCCGCCGGGTTGCCGCTGCTGGGTGGCGCGGGGGTTCGCCGTACCGGGCTGTCCGCTGCGGTACCGCTGTCGGCCGGTGTGGTCGACGGGTTGCCGCTGCCCGGCTGTGCCGGGGAGCCGGACGGGCGGGTGGTGGCGCGCTGGATCGGGGGTGTGCCGGGTGCGGTGCCGCTGTTGGCCGGTGCGGGGGTCGGCGGGTTGCCGTTGCCGGTCGGTCGTGTGGTGGCGCGCTGGACGGGCGTGGTGCTGCCGCTCGGTGCGGTGGCTGCCGGGTTGCTGTCGCCGGGCCGTGCGGTGCCGCGTCCTGCCGGGGTGTCGGTCGGCAAGGGGCTGGACGGCTGGGCGACGGTGCGCTGGACCGGCGGTGTGCCGGACGCGGACCCGCCGTGACTCGGCGCGGAGGTGGTCGGCGGGTTGCCGTCGCTGGACGGTCGCGGCGTGGTGGTCCGCTGGACGGGCGTGGTGCCGGGCACGGAGCCGCTGCTCGCCGGCGCGGGGGCCGAAGGGTTGCTGCCGCCGGTCGGGCGGGCGCCGGCGCGCTGGACGGGCGGTGTGCCGGACGGGGAGCCGCTGTTGCCCGGTGTGGGGGTCGGCGGGTTGCCGCCGCTGGACGGCCGTGCGGTGGTCCGCTGGACCGGCGTGGTGCCGGACGCGGAGCCGCCGTGACTCGGTGCGGGGGTCGGCGGGTTGCTGTTGCCGGACGGGCGTGTGGTGGCGCGCTGGACCGGGGGTGTGCCGGGTGCGGTGCCGCTGTTGGCCGGGGCGGGCGTTGAGGGGTTGCTGTCGCCGGTCGGTCGTGTGGTGGCCCGCTGGACGGGTGTGGTGCTGCCGCCCGGTGCGGTGGCCGCCGGGTTGCCGCCGGTGGGCCGCTGGGCGCCGCGTCCTGCCGGAGCGTCGGTCGGCGAGAGCCCGGACGGCCGTACGGCGGTGCGCTGGACCGGCGGTGTGCCGGACGCGGTGCCGCTGTTCGCCGCAGCCGAGGGGGACGGGTTGCCGCCGTCGGGCCGCCGTACCGGGGACGCCGGTGCCGTCGCGTCGCCGGACGCGCCCGGGGCCGGTGTGGTCCCGGGCGCGGACGCCGCCCGCTGGACGGGTGCCCCGGTCGGTGCGGGCGCCGGGGTGACGGAACCCCGGGCCGGGGAGGTGCTGCCCGCCGGTGTCGAGCCGTGGGCCGGGGAGGTGCTGCCCGCCGGTGTCGAGCCGTGGGCCGGGGAGGTGCTGCCCGCCGG
>NZ_BMUY01000036.1 GCF_014650435.1 Streptomyces tendae | reverse complement strand
AAGGCCTCCGCCGCGCCCAACTCATCGCCGCGCTCCGTAACGCCTCCCTCATACCCGAAGGGCACGCGGACCGCCACGAGTGGGCGCGGACCGCGGCGCTCTTCGCCGACCCCGAGGGCCTGCTCTAGCCCCTCCGAACGAGGCAGCGCCCGTCCTTGCAGGGGGAACACCACCCCACCGCCCGCCGCATCCTTGAACAACGCCCCAGCCGACTCCCGGGAGAGTGAATGCCCACCCCCTACTACGAGGCCGACGGTGTCACCCTCCACCACGGCAACAGCCTGGACATCCTGCCCACCCTCAGCCAAGCGTCCATCGACGCCATCGTGGTGGACCCTCCCTACGAGATCGGCATAGCCAGCCGCGACTGGGACCGCACCGGCATCGCCTTCAACGTCGACCTGTGGTCCGAGTGCCTGCGCGTCCTCAAACCCGGCGGACACCTGCTGTCGTTCGGACACGTCCGCACCCACCACCGGCTCGCCGTCGCGATCGAGGACGCCGGATTCCACATCCGGGACTGCATCGACTGGATCTACGGGCAGGGCTACCCCGGCAGCAAAACCCAACTCAAACCAGCCCGAGAGCCGATCACAGTAGCCCGCGCCCCCTTCACCGGAACCGAACGCGCCCTCCGCGAAACGACAGGCCTTGGGGGCCTCAACGTTGAAGCGTGCCGAACCGACACCGGCCGATGGCCCGCCAACGTGCTCCTCGGCCACAGCCCCCTGTGCACCGACAGCGCCTGTATCACTGAATGCCCCATCAGCGAACTCGACCGGCAATCCGGCATCCGGACCAGCGGAACCGGTGCCGTGCGCACCAAGCCCGGCCACTTTATGGGCAATGGCGGCCTCGGCCGGGCCGGAGACGTGCAGGTCACCTACGGCGACACCGGTGGCGCTTCCCGCTACTTCCCGATCTTCCGCTTCGAGTCCCGGATCACCACCCGCAACGACGGGGAGCGACACATCACCCCTAAGCCTCTCTCCCTGATGCGCTGGCTGGTCCGCCTCGTCTGCCCGCCCGGCGGGACTGTCCTGGACTGGGCGGCCGGCTCCGGTACCACCCTCCTCGCCGCCCGCGACGAAGGCATGAACGCTGTCGGGATCGAGATGGATGAGGCGCACGCCCGGATTTGCGAGCACCGGCTTGGTGAGCCGTTCAGCCCTTCACTGTTCAGCGACATCGCCTGACCCGCCGCGCACTGACCAGGCCCCGGTAACCCCTGCCCCACGGCAGCCGGGGCCTTCAACCGTTCCCCTCCCGGCGTCCAGGGTGTCCCTGGCATGATTCCCCCCCTCAGACACACACGTCCTGGGGGGACTCATGCGCATCCGCACCACCACTACCGGCGTCCTGGCCATCCTGGCCCTCACGCTGACCGCATGCGGCAGCAGTGACAGCGGAGACGACAAGCCGACCGTCACCAAGGCCTCCAACACCCCCACCCCGGCCACCACACCGACGCCCACCCCCAGCAAGCAAGAGCTGGAACTCAATGTCGGGGACACCGCGAACGTCGATGGAGACAACGGAAGGTTCACCGTCGCCGCCCTCTCCTACCAAGACACCAGCATCCACAGCAGCATCCCCGGCCTCCTCAAAGACGGGCAGAAGTGGGCACTCGTCGACGCGAAGATGTGCAACAACACCGGCCAGACCGTACCGGCGACGCCGTTCCCGTGGTCACTCGCCTACGCGGACGGCTCCCGGGTGGAGTCCACCGTCATCACCGGCACGGACCTGCCCGGCCCGCTCTACCCGGAAGAGACAAAGGTGAAGAACGGGGACTGTGTACGCGGCAACATCGTGTTTCAGGTCCCGAAGGAGGGCCGGCCGGAGCGTGTGGTGTACGCGCCGGACGTGATCGACGATCCGGTGGAGTGGCAGCTGTCGAAGGGGTGACAGGCGTGCCGGGTGGGGCGTAGCGTCACGAGCGGCGGTAGTCGTGCGGCCCGGTCTTCGCAAGTCTCGGGCGGGGGTTCTTCAACCCTGCCTCCCTCGCACGGCTACCGCCTCCTTACGCCGCGGTGCCGGGGCCGGCTTCCCGCGGGTCCCCGTGCGGCCGCGTCCGGCCCGTGTCGTCCACGGTGCGGCGGGACGGCTCGAGGTCGTCCAAGCTCCAGTGGTGGTGGCATTCCTCGCAGCGCACCCCGTCGACGAGGACGTCGGTTTCGCCGTTCGGGCAGGCGGTCCCGTCCCCGCGGCCTTCGCACATGCGGTCGTGTGTGGTGTCCCCCATGCGTTCGAGGCTGCGCCGGGCCGTGCGGGGTCGGGGAGGGGCTGTGCGGGGGCGCATGGGGGCGTGGTGGGCGGCATCCGGCCCCAGGGGTGGTCTGGTGCCTCACGGGCTGTCAGGCGGGCGTGTGGGGCCGCGCGTAGCTGGGGAGGGGCGTGGCCGCGGGGAGGGGGGAACACGGTGCGCGCCGGCGGGCCATGCTGTGGGTGCTCCCGCGACATGGGGAGTCTCCGAAACAAGCGCCCCCACGACCCCGGAACGGCAGGACCGGGTGAGGGGAAGAGCTGGATAGGCCGTTGCTGATCCCATAGCCAGGTATCAGCATCCCGGACGTTTCCGTCCGGAAGGTCCGCCACATCACCAAAGCGTCAAGGCTTCGGCTTGAGGACGGTCTCTCGTTTCTTCCTGCCGCTGCTGCGGCAGGGTTGCGCCACCTGCCCGCCCCGCCGTGGCCTTGCGGCTGCGGCGGGTGGTGCGGGTCTTCTGGTCGGCTCCACGAGGCTTCGACACCACCGGGGCGGTGTCCTGGTCTCCGGCCACTCCGGTACCAGTGGTGCAGGCTGCCGCGAGTGCGGCGAGGTTGAGTGCGGCGTTGTCGTCCCGGTCGATGACCAGGCCACACGCGTCGCATTCGTAAGTTCGGGCATGTAGCGGCAGTTTGGCTTTCACCGCGCCACAGCCCGAGCAGGTCTTGGACGAGGGGTACCAGCGGTTCGCGACGACCGTGCGGGCGGCGTTGCGCTGGCCTTTGTAGGTGATCTGGCGGCGGATCTCGCCGAAGCCGGCGTCGGCGATGCGGCGCGCGAGGCGCCGGTTGCGGAGCATGCCAGCGACGTTGAGGTCCTCGACAACGACCGTGCCGTCCTCGGCGCGCACGGCGGTGGTGAGCTTGTGCAGAGCATCGGTGCGGAGGTTCGCGATGCGATGGTGCACGCGATTCCGCTCGCGGTTGGCCTTCTCCCAACGCCGAGACGGCTTCTGACCAGTGCGCCGGTCCGGGCCCTGACGGCGCGAGACACGACGGGACAGGCGGCGCAGCAGCTTGGCGGCTTCGTCGTAGTACTTCGGGTTCGGGACCTGCCGGATCTCGCCCGTGCTGTCGGCCATAACCGCGAGGGTCTTCACGCCGAGGTCGATACCGACCGCGACGTCGGGGCGGGCGACGCGGGTGATCTCTCGCTTCACCTCGACCTGGAAGGCGACGAACCAGCGTCCACGTTCGTGCCGGACGGTCGCAGACAGGACCCTTGCCGTACCCGCGCTCACGCGGTCACGGAGGCCGTCGGTGCGCTCGTGTACTCGCATGGCGCCGAGGCGCGGCAGGGTGACGTGACGACCATCCTGGTCGACGCGGATCGTGCCGGTGGTGAACCGGCACGACAGACGGGCCTTCCGCTTCGACTTGAAGCGAGGCATCCCCGCCCGCTTGCCCTTACGCTGACCGCGCTTCGACTTCGCGTAGTTGTCGAACGCGGCCGACGCGTTCGCGAGGCCGGTGTTGTACGCCTCCTTGGAGTTGTCCTCCCACCACGCGGCGAACCGCGGGTCGGTCCGCTTGACCTCGTTGAACGCCTTCCGCAGGGAGGGCAGCGACCATGGCCGCCATTCTGTCAACGCAGCCTCAGGTATGCCGTAGGACTCCTCCGCCCGGCGCTGCCACCAGGACGCGGTCACCCATGCGACGGCCCAGTTGTAGGCGGCACGCGCGGCGCCACAGTGCGAGCGCAGCGCGGCCTCCTGGGTGGCATTGGGGTCCAGCGCGTACCGGTACGCCTGCACCACAAACCCGGACTGCGGACGGAACTTCTTCACGCTGGACACCCCCTCACGTTGCAGTCACTCAGTGACTATAGTGTACAGCATGAACGACTTTGAAGGCTGGATCACCAGCGAAGAAGCCTGCGCCCAACTCGGCATCGCATGGCGGACGCTCTACAACCACCACCGGAACACCCCCGACTTCCCGGCGCCCCGGAAGGTCGGCCGGACCCTGCTGTGGCCGACGACCGAGCTGGACGCATGGCGCAGCCGACACCCGGCACGCAAGAAGAAAAACGATGGATGACGACAGGCGATTACAGAATTCGGAGCAGCTACCAACCCCCGGTGTCGTCACGCCGGGGCCTTTTCGCGCCCCCAACCCCCGCACACGTATGGCGTACGCCATAGAATATGGGTTAGGCTGGCACCCGGCTCCCCCAACACCACACCCTGCACCCACCCGAACCCAACACGGCCCGAAAGGCAGGGGGGAACGCCGTTCCCACATCCGAGAGAGCCTGAACCAGCCCCCAGACCCGACACCGGGAGGCCCACCCATGACCAGCACCCCGACCCGCATCCAACGCCGCCGCACCAAGGGCTGGAAGGCCCGCGAGGGCACCGCCTACGTCGGCCGCGGCACTCCCTTCGGGAACCCCTGGGCCGTCACCCGCACCAACACCGGCACCGGATGGGCAGTCCAATGGGCCGGACACGCCACCCAGCACCGCCCCCTCGGGCTGAAGGACTTCGTTCCCGCCAACGACCAGCGCGACGCCCACGCCCTCGCCGTGGAGCTGTACGAGACGTGGGTCCACGCCCACCCGACGCTCCTGGAACGGATCCGCCGCGACCTCGCCGGCCGGGACCTCATGTGCTGGTGCCCCGAGCCGCTGCCCTGCCACGCAGACGTCCTGCTGAAGCTTGCGAACACATGACCGCCCGCCTGGAATGCCAGGGCTGCCGTCGGCCCCTCAAACACCCCACCCCCACCGGCTACGGCCCCGTCTGCGCCCAACGCCTCGGCCTCACCCCCACCAAGCCGCGACGCCGGGCCCGCGCGAAGATCCGCCGACAGCTTGAGCTGGTCAGCCGAACCCTCGACCAGCCCCCGCCCCCGGTCGACCCCGGACAGATGGCGTTCGACCTCACCACCTTCCACCAGCCACCCTTGGAGGCACTGTGACCGACCAGCAGACCGAATGGGGCGTGTACTGCCCCCACGGCAAGCAGATCGTCGAACGCGACCCCGACCACACCGACCCCGAAGGCCAGCCAGTCGGCAGGATCGTCGACCCATGGCCCTGCACCATGGACGGCTGCACCATCGAGGCGTTCGAGCAGGACGAGCAGGGACGCGAAGAGGACTACTACGCAGCCCTCAACGAGCTCGCCGCGGACGTGCACCGATGACCGGCCACGCGAACCGGCACATCGAGGCCGCAGAAGCCGCCAACGCCAAGGCCGCCGCACTCCCCAAAGACGAACGCCTCGCGTCCGAAGCCGCCAACGCCCCATACCTGCGCATTCAGCTCGCCTACGCCCTCAAGCGCGCCGAGGAAGCCGAAGCACGCACCGGCCCCACCGACGCCCTCGAACAGCGCCTCGCCACCATGGAACGCCTCGCTGCCGCTTGGCAGAAGGAAGCCGAACGTGCCCGCCGGGACCTCGCATCCCAGGCGTTCCCAGACGACCACGTCGAGTTCATCGTCTGGTCCGCCCTGGACCGGCCCCTCGACGAATTCGATGTGACCACCGTCATCAAGACCATCCGGGACTGCCGATACCTCGCGGCCGAAGCCCTGCACGTGTGCGCCGACACCTGGAAGCACACGGAGAAGCGCCTCAGGAACCTTCACGCGCCGGTGCAGCACATGGGCCAAACCTGGTGCCGTGAGTGCTCTGTACGCCGCTCCACGGGCCCCAAAGCGGAGGAGTGGGTGGCGTTCGTCCCGCACCCGTGCCCCACGCTCGACGCCCTCGAAGACAAGGAGCCCACTACGTGACCAGACGTCCGCCGTTGATCACTGACCACTGGTTTCGGGAAGGCCCCGTCCAACCCGACGGGTCGGACGGCTACTGGATCTGCGACTACAACGGCTGCGGCCAGCACCGAGGCGACCACCTGCAAGCCGAAGGGGACTGGCTGAAGCCGCTCCATGCGGTCGTCCCGATGCGGGTCCGCCCGGCCCACTGCAAGGCGTGCGGCCGCCACCGTCGACACACCACCCACACCCCATGGACGTGGGAACAACTCGCCCCGATCACCGACCCGCAACCGGAGGAGCAGCCATGAGCGGCCAGCTTGGGGACAGCAAACCCACAGCCGAGCGTGTGAAGCATTCCGGCCCGGACACCAAGTTCTGCGTCCTCTGCCTGTCTGGCGAGCACGAGGGCGTCGACGATGCGGAGCTGTCCACCGGCCGGTCGGAGGGCCAAGCCGCCAGAGCCTGTACCGAATCCGAGAGGACCCACCCGTGACCGAGCAGCCGAACAAGCCGCCCCTGCCCACCCGCATGTTCGACCCCTGGCCCCGCATCCCCATCGACACCAGCCCCGACAGCGACTTCCACCGCCTCGACCGAATCGCCGGACACGCCGCCACCGGATGGGCCGTCGGCCCCGAGGGCGCCTACGCGCAGAACCTGACCCTCGCCGAAGTCGTCGACGGCGCAGTCCGTGAGGCGCTCCTCCACCTCCTGGAGCTCGGTCTCATCGACATCGACAGCGCCCGCATGAACGCGGCGAAGGGATGGCCCACCCACCGGGAGAGGACCGTAGAGGGCCCGTCCGGCGACGTTGGTTAGGCGACGGCCTGCCCGGTGGTCTCGCCGGGCCGGCTGACCGCGTCCACCCGCGCGTCATCCACCTCACTGTCCGGCGACTTCGCGAACATGTAGATCAACTCGTTTAGCGTCTGCACCCGGAACGCCTCTTTCAGATCATCCAGGTGCCGGGACAGGGTGCGGGGGCTCATCCCCAGCCGAGCTGCCGTCGACCTCTGCGCCCGCCCAGCGCACAAATCCCGCAGGATCTCCCGCTGCAACGCGCTCGTCTTCAGCCCCGCTACCACCACCGGCCGCACCGACGTGTTGCGGGGCTCCCCCGACCACGGCACCGACCTGCGCCAAATGTCCTCATACACGCGCGCCATCACCGCCACCACCGCCCGATCCGTGACGTGCCAAGCCGAATGCGGATCCGCGCTCTTCACGTAGTCGGAGATGAACGCGTGCTCCCGGTCCACAATGATGATCCGCTGGAACGGCGAATGCACGGTGCGGTACTCGGCTCCCTGGGCGGTCATCGTCGCCGCCCACTCCTGCGTCACCTCATGATCCCGCACCGAGTCCCGATACAGGGTCCGCAGCACCACACCCCGCCGCAGCGCCTCCGAATCCCGCCGGATCGCAGTCAGCATCAACTCCCGCGACCTCGGCCCCCCAGGCTGCGCCGACAAAATCTCCCCCCGCGCATTCCCCACCACGTCCTGGATGCAGGCGTTCGCCGCAGCCGCATCCGGCAGGAACACCGACCTCGCCCCACCCACCGCGCTGCGCTGGAACAGTTCCGTCAGCTCATCCGCCAACGTCGGGCGTTCCGCCAGCGAACGAAGCCGCTCCGACAACTCCAGCAGCTCGTTCGCCGTGTGCCGGGCCACCGCCGGCCGCGGCTCCAACGCCACCCACCGGCCCCCCTCACACGCCACCACACCCGCCGCCGTGAGTTCCTCCAGCTCCGGACCGCGCGCCCACTCATCCGGCTGGACCCCGCCCGCGATCTGCCCGTACAAGCGCACCGCGGTACGCGACAACCCCGCCAGCCTGTCGCTATCCACTCCCACGCCGTCCCCCGCTCTCTACTGCCAGAACAGCCGTGCACTCCCCTACCCCAACCCGCCGGCCGTGGCGTACTTCTGCCATGCGTATATACGCCACACCCGACTAGTTGAGCAGTGCACCGCTCATACGACACCCTACGTGTGGGGCGTCCCCCGACACCCTGAACTCCCAATCCTCCCTGATGCTGACGGCCCGTCTACTGCCAGAAGACACAGCCGTTTCAGCACCGGGGATTCGCAGCAGGATCACGGAGAACAGGAACCCGGGGCTGGCGCCCCGTTATCCGTTCCACGACCACGACCACCGCACCGTCCTGAGGGGGAACGAGTGAAAACACGCCTCGCCCGGGTACTCGCCGGCCTGGCCCTGACCACAGCCGCCGCAACCGGCGCCATCACCCTGCACACCGCCACCGTCTCGGCGGACACCGCGTGGGGGGCGCCCGCCATGGAAGACGACACCGCCTGGGGCAACCCGCCCGGGGAAGGCGACCCGGAGCCGCCCGCCAGCCCTACGCTGCCGCCTGTGGTGCCGTTCGACACCGCCTGGGGCTGAGACTCGCCCCACTGTGAGCCGGGCCCGGCAGCAAGCCCCCAGCGCGCTGCCGGGCCCATTCGCGTTCGGGGACGACCCTCGCTGAACGGGCCCCGTCTGTCGGTGTCGCGTGTCAGACTGCCGAGGGCGAGTGCATGTCGTCCCCCGTCGGCACCCGCCCCTCAAGCCCGAGCCCAGTCCGCAAACCGCGCCCGGGACAGCCGGCCCCGGCCTCCATGCATCGGAGGCCGGGGCCGACTACTGCCCAGATCCGCAGGCAGCTACCGCCGCCACACGTTGACCTTCTCCGTCGACAGCAGCGGAGCACCCTCCGGACCCTTCACATACGACGGCACCCACGTCTTCCGACGCAGCGACCTGCCCGGCCCATACGCCTGATCCCGCCAATGCCCCGACACGATCCACCGGTGCTTGTAATGCCGCCCCGGCCCCTCCTGGTCCGGGTCCTGGTCCTGCGGCGTGTACTGGCGCCGCAAATCCACGACCGTCACCTCCGGCGAAGGCAGCCCGTCCCGCGCATAAGCCCGCACGGTCGGCTTGTCCGCCCGCTCCCGAACGCGGTCGACAAGCAGCGGCTGCTGCATCAACAACCACGCCGACGCCAACGCCGCCAACACCGGCTGAGGCACCTCAGAGCCGAGCTCCACCATCGGCAGCGGCTCCGCCGTCACCGGGATCATCGCCGCAAAGATCGGAATCAGCGGCGGCACTTTCTCGACGACAATCTCCAGCTCAGGACGAGCTGCCGCGGCCTCGGCTACCAGCCGGTCGCGGGACATCAGCAGCCACACCAGCAGCTCCCCCTGGTACGGGCCCCACGCGCATGCCTCCACCGGCACCTGCACGCCCTGCGCTTCCATGTGACCGATGCCGTCCTGCCAGTACAACAGCCCACACGGGGCCGGCCGGTCCGCGGTCGCCCAGCGTGCAGCAGCCAGTTGCTCACCGGCGTGCATGGCGAGCGCGGCCATGTCCTGCTGCACCCAGAACAGCTCACCAACCTCGAGCACGGACGCCAGCGCGCCCATGCTTTCCGCGGTGTCTGCGCTGACCCCGGACCGGATGGACGACGACGGCTCCCGAAGGTGCCGCAGCGTCTGCCGCCGCACCTTCGGGAGCTGGGAAGGACGCAAGGTCACTCGGAGTCCTCGAGGTCCGCGTAGTAGATGCGGGCGCCGGTCGGGGCGGCGACGCGGGCGCACACCTGCCGGTGCCAAGACGCCGACCAGCCGTGCCAGCCCTCCGACCAGGAGGTGCCGCGCATCGCCTCCTTGTACTCCTCATCCGTCCGGTAGGTGATCAACGTGTCGTCGTCCGAGTCCTCCAGACCGGCGACCAGTTTGGCGACGGCCGCGTCGGTGGCAGCCTTCATCTCCGCAACCTCGGGGCGGATACGGCCCGGGATCGGGTCACGGCCCTGCTCCCAGGAGCGCAGCGTCCGCGGGTTCACGCCGAGCTTCTCCGCCATCTTGTCGCCGGTCAGCCCCAGGTACTCGCGGGCGATCCGCAGCTCAGCCGCGGTCAGCGGGTCCTCGTCCGCCAGCTCGTCCCGCAGGCCCTTCAGGTAGTCGTCCAGGCCGTGGCAGACGGCAACCGTGCTCCCGTTGCAGCCAGCGAGGGCCGACAGAATCTCCTGCTCGATCTCCTCCAGCCGGGCGTCGGTCGTGTCCGCGGTGATGCCGTACTCGTCGACCTCGCAGCCGTTCGTGGCGCCGTCGATGTCCCACACACCCACCAGGTCGCTTTCAGGGAACCCCTGGGTGCGCTCGCCCAGCGCGCCGTACCCGAGGTTGCAGCCGAGGTACTCCTCCAGTTCCTCCTCGGCTGCCTTCGCGTCCTCGTTCATGACCGCGACGGTGTTGTTGCCGTCCCACTCGGCCTCGGTGCCGGCGACGATCCGCTCGGCGAGCGGGACAATCTCCTGCATGACGCGGTTCGCGGCGTCGGCGGTGAGGATGGGAATGCGGTAGCGGCGCTCCAGTCCGTGCCAGACGGACGCCGGGACGGCGTTACCGATCTCGGCGTCGTAGTCGGCGAGGAGGGTGCCGGCCTGCGTATCGAGTTCGATGTAGGCGGGCTGCGGTTCGCTCTGGCCGTCGTAGTGGCGGAACAGCTCGGCGGGCTCGGTGCACGGGGTGATGCTGATGGTCATGGCGCGGGGCCCTTTCGGGGAAGTTTGGGGATGGGGGTCAGAGGGCGGCGATGGCGGCGCGGACACCGGCGACGACCGCGTCCCAGACCTCTTCGCGGCTGGCGACGCGGGACTCGCCCCAGCCGTAGCGGCAGTGCAGCTTGCCGTCGGCGGCGTCGAACCAGACCTTGTCGATGCAGCCGAGGATTTTGTACGCCTGCGAGTTGGAGATTCCCTGGTCCTGGTAGCTGGCGGTGGAGATGTTCCCGGTGTTGTAGCGGGTGACCTCCAGTCCGGCGAACTCGTCCCAGTTGTTGAGGTAGACCCGGTCGTGGCCGGCCTTGGTCCAGCGGTTGCCGCCGATCGCGGTCATCGTCTCGATGGAGTAGACGACCTTCTTGGCGGGGCGCTTCATCTTGCCGACGGCGATGCGGGCGGCGAGGGAAGCGGCGTCGATGATCCAGCGGCCGGCCTGCTTGACGGCGGCGACGGCTCCGATGCGGCACCAGGTGCGGACGGTGTCGATGCTGACGCCTGCTTCGGTGGCGGCGAGGGTGGTGTTCATGGGCTTCTCCGAGTCACTTACGGAGTGGGCTGGGGCTGCTCCCCTGCCTC
>NZ_BMUY01000035.1 GCF_014650435.1 Streptomyces tendae | reverse complement strand
ACGGGTGATGTGGTGCGCTGGGACGGTGAGGGCCGGCTGGAGTTCGTGGGGCGGGCCGACGACCAGGTCAAGCTGCGCGGTTTCCGTATCGAGCTGGGGGAGGTCGAGGCGGCGCTGGCACGCCATCCGCGGATCGCCCTGGCCGCGGCTGTGGTGCGTGAGGATCAGCCGGGCGTGAAGCGCCTGGTCGCGTACACCACGACCCCCGGGGACGTGGAGAGTCCTGACCCGGCGGAGTTGCGTCGTCATCTGGCCGAGGACCTGCCGGAGTACATGATCCCGGCCGCTTTCGTCCCCCTCGAAGCGCTCCCCCTGACACACAACGGCAAACTCGACCGCACAGCCCTCCCCGCCCCCGAATTCACCGTGGCGGCGACCGGCCGTGCCCCGAGGACGCCTCAGGAAGAAGTGCTGGCAGGTCTCTTCGCCGATGTACTCGGACTGGAGGCTGTGGGAATTGACGACAGTTTCTTCGATCTGGGCGGGGATTCGATCGTTTCGATTCAGTTGGTGTCGCGGGCGCGTCGGGCGGGTGTGGTGATTACGCCGCGGGACGTCTTCACGTATAAGACGGTCGCAGCTCTCGATGCGGTCGCACGTGCACTCGACGAGACACCGGAGCCCTCACCCCGCTCCGCCGGACCGCTCGTATCCCTGGAGGACGGCGAGTTCGACGAGCTCGAGGCGGAGTGGAGGAATGTGCAGTGACCGTCCGCGGTGACGGTTCCGCGAGTGGAGAATCCGCTCCCGAAGCCAAACCGGGATCGGCCAACAGATGGCCCGATCCCTCCTCATAAAACGACTGAGAGAAGAAAAGAACATGGAAAACCCTTTTGAGAATCCCTCCGGCGAGTTCCTCGTTCTGGTGAACGCGGAGAACCAGCACTCCCTGTGGCCATCTTTCGTCGAGGTACCCGACGGCTGGACCATCGTTCATGGTCCCGACAACCGTCAGGCATGTCTCAATCACATCTCCGCACAGTGGACCGACATGCGGCCCAAGAGCCTGATCGACCTCACCGGCTGACGAGCCGCACAGGCTTCGAAGGTCTTCGCGTGAGTCAACGATTCGACAGATGGAGCCGGTCACCGGTGTTCCGGGCGTGTTGTCAGGAATCACCGGTCACCGGCCTCTCAGAGCGAGGTCACAGAGTGGAGTGCCGCGGATGAGTGCACGACCGAACAGCGACCGAGTGTCGCTGGGATCCGGATTCCAGCTGGTATGGGGATCGGTCGTCATGTCCAGTCTCGGCGACGGCGTGCGCTTCGCCGCTCTGCCCCTGCTCGCCACACGGGTCACGAGCGATCCGCGCTTGATCGCACTGGTCCTGGTGGCCGAGCAACTCCCCTGGCTCGTCGTCGGTCCCCTGTCGGGAGTCATGGCGGACCGCTTCGACCGCCGTCGGATACTGTGGATCACGGACTCGGTACGCGCGGTGATAGCCGTCGTCTTCACCCTGTTCGCCGCGACGGGAACCGTGGGCATAGCCGTGCTCGCGATCGCGGCATTCCTCTTTGGCAGCGGGCAGGTGGTGTACAGCGGAGCGTGGGCGGGGATCATTCCGGCGCTGGTGGGTCCGGAGGGAAGAACTCGTGCCAATGCGCGTCTCCAGGCGGGGTCATTGATCACAGACACCTTGCTCGGAGCGCCCGGAGGCACCCTTCTCTTCGCGTGGGCCGTGGCTGCCCCGTTCGGTGTGAACGCGCTGTGTTTCGGCGTCGCCGCCGTGCTCATGGCACTGTTGCCGGGACGCTACCGGGCCGGCGAGACAGGCGCCACCGAGGATGCGCGGCCCGTGCGCCGAGACATGGCGGAAGGCTTTCGCTGGCTGGGGAAGCACCGGCTCCTGCGCGCTCTCTGCCTCACCTCCGGTGTGTCCAACCTTGTGAGCGCCGGCCTCACAGCGGTCCTGGTGCTCTTCGCGAAGGAGACACTTCAGCTGGGCAGTACCGGTTTCGGTCTGCTCATCGCGTCCTTCTCCGTGGGAGGGCTGTTGGGCGCTGCCGTGGCGCCCCGCCTGAGCCTCGGCATCGGCCGCTCCAGGACACTCACTCTCGCGTTGGCGGGGTCGGCCCTGGCCGCGGCCAGCGCCGGCCTCTCCTCGTCAGGCGCGGTGGCGGCCTGCATGATCGCCGCCTACGGAATCGCATCGGTTACCTGGAACGTCACCGCCGTCTCGTTGCGGCAGGACATCGTCCCCGGATCTCTGCTCGGGCGGGTCAGCATGGCCTACCTGATGACGGTCGCCGGCTCCAGTGCCCTCGGAACGACGGCCGGCGGTTTGCTCGCCCACGCATGGGGACTCAGAAGCCCCTTCCTGGCCGGCGGCGCAGTGCTGCTGTTCGCGGCGTTCGTGAGCAGATGGACGCTGTCCGGAACCCACGACGTGACCACGGACCCCCCTGAGGGGACTGTGGGTTCCCCGGACCGCGTGGAGCACGCGGTGAGCGATCCGGGCAACGCCCGTACCTGAACGTCACCACCGCTTCCACGCGCAGGTGGCTTGCCCCCGCAGGTGTGGGCGTCCTTTCCCTGCCCGTCACCGAAATCCCAGGCTCGCGGCAGGACGTCGGCCTGCACTCTTCGCCGAGCCCGCGTATTCCGAAACCACCCCAACCTGTAGAAAGACCGGACCGAAGGAGAGATCTTCCGTGAGCCTAGAGGGATTGATTCGGCAGATTGATGTCGATGCCGTCGCGGAACTGACCGTCGCTGCGGGCAAACTGCTCGCCAACCACGGACCCGCGAGCAGCCCCGCACTTCTCGCAGCACTGCCTGAGACGGCACAGGCCCTGGCGGGCGGCGTGGGCGACGCATTCCGTCCGGTCTTCTCGCCCGAAGGCCTATTCATCCTCCGTGGCCTCGAGGTCCTCGACGACGAGCTGGGCCCCACGCCCGCCCATTGGTCGAGCGCCGGGGACGCGGGTGAGATCTGGGATGTCGTCCTCCTTCTCATCACGATGCTGTTGGGACGGCCCCTCGCGTGGGAGGGCCAGCAGGCCGGCCGGGTCGTCAACAACATCGTGCCGTCCCGCGGCCATGAGACCGAACAGACGGGCGCGAGCAGTACGGTGCTTCTGAGCCCGCACACGGAGGACGCCTTCCACCCGGAACGCGCCCATCTGCTCCTGCTGCTCTGCCTGCGCAACCATGACCTGGTCGGTACCACCGCGGCCAGTGTGCGCCGCACGGATCTGTCACCGGAGGACGTGCGCCTGCTCGGCGAACCCGTGCTGCCGATCCTGCCTGACGACGCGTACGCCGACCTCCCGGGCTTCGACGGGAAGCCCCCGCGGGTCAGTGCGGTGTTCGAGTCACCCGAGGGTCTCACGCTGCGATTCGACCCCGCGTACACGCCACTGGAACAGGCCGACGACTCTTATCGAGCGGCCTACGCCCGGCTCGGGGCCGAGCTGGCGCGTGTGTCCATGAGTTTGAGTCTGGCCCCGGGCGACGTCCTGGTGGTCGACAACGATGTCGTCGTGCACGGCCGCGTGCCGTTCCGTCCGCGATATGACGGCACGGACCGCTGGTTGAAGCGCACTCTGGCCCGGATACCGGGGCGCGCGACCCGCCCCGCGCGCGAAACGTCCGAGCACGGGTACGGACAAGTCTCCATCCGCGTCTGAGGTCCGTCCCCTGTTCTCCGGCGGGCGCGCGACGAAAGGAATTGACCTCGCACCGTCGGGGGAACGCCCGCTTGCGTCCAGCACGGGGGTGCCTGTTGAGTCGGCACGGAGCGCGGTGCCGGTGTTGCCACCGGTCCGTTTCTCCGTGCCGCTCGCCGAACCCGGCGTACCCGTCTCCGGGTACCGGGCTCTCCACGGACTCTGCCGTTCAGGCGTGGTTGAGGCAGGTCCAGGGGGTGGGGATCGTGTTGCCTCTGTAGCGGTAGCGGGTGACCGTCACCGCCTGGAGGTCAAACAGTTCAACCCCGTCTGCCGAGAGCTTTTGCCACCGCCCGTTGCGGTCGGTGAAGCGTCGGCGGACCTCCTCCCAATTCCAGCGGTGCAGCGCCATCCACCAGCTGATCACCCGGTGCCACGTAAAGCTGGCCAGGGAGCTCAGAGCGGCTTTGCAGACCGCGTGCTTGAAGTAGTTGGCCCAGCCGCGCATGATCTGGTTGAGCCTGATCAGCACGTCCCTGGGGTTCTGCTGCGACGTTCTGCTCGTCAGGGCACGGATCTTGTCCTTCAGCTGCCGGATGGGCCGGTCAGCGATGAAGGTGTAGACGTGCCACTCGTCCGTTCCTCGCTTGCGGCGCCACTGGACGCGGAACCCCAAGAAGTCGAACCCGTACGAGCAGCGAGGGAGTTGCGGTGCCGGCCGCGTCGATGACGGCTCTCGTCCGGCCTCGTTCGGACTGGGGCTTCTGCCGGGATGGTCACGCCGTTGTGGATGGTGCTGACGTACCGGGCCTGGGGTGTGCTTGCGCAGGGCCGCCGATGAGGCATGAGAGATGCCCGACCCAGACGGGTACCGAACCCAGCAGTTCCCAGGGGAGGGTGCCGTTGGTCCGTTCGACCATGGCGCCGTCGTTGGGGCTGATGACCCGGAGGACCTGGTCGGCGTTGACGACGTGCCGGACCACGGGGATGACGCGCGCGTTGGAGGCCAGGAGGACATCGGCGGCCGCGGTGCGGTGGCTGGAGATCACCACGACGGGGCGGTCGTCGCTCGGCGAGCAGGCGCCGGGCGACGGCCTGCTGGTGCCAGTCCGTGACCTCGTGGACGTGCGCAGGGGCGCAGGAGCCGGCGGCCGGGCCGCCCTGCCGCCACCGCACCACATCGACGCTGGGCATCAGCCGGGCCAGGTTCCCCGCGAGCTCGGCGACGGAGTTCTCTGCTCCGCCACGGGCGGTGGCGACCCAGGTGAGTACGACGTGCGGAATCACTGGTTGTCTCCTCATTGAAGCTGCCTGTGGTGCACGGAGCGTCCGGGCTACAGAGTCCGACGGACGCCCAGGGGGTGGAGATGCCGCGGCACCCGCTCCACTCGGGGGAGGGCGGAACAGGCGCCGCGGTAGCTGCTCAGCGGTCCGGGGCGTGGCAGTGCGGGACCGTCGAGCAGCCGTTTGAAGGCCCGGCGCGGGGAGGGCTCCTGCCGTGGGAGAGCAGTCGGGCGTTGCTCCCCCGCGCCGGGGGTGTTGCTCTGTCGGGAGGCGGGCCGTATCGGCAGCCGCGCCCCGGCAGAAGTCAGGCGACAGCGTCCGCGGTCGCTTCGCGGTACACGAGCAGGTCGACCGATTCCACGGCGTCAGGCAGGGCGCGTTCCTGCGTCCGGAGTCGGTAACCGGTGTCCCACATGGTCATGGCCATCTCGCGAAGGCCGCCGTTGACGGCTTCCGCACTGTCTTGAGCTGGCCACCAGCGCACGAGCCCGCAGCGGTCTGCTTCTGGCGACCACAGGGCAGTCGCGACGTCCCGCACCATGAGCCGGGTACCGCGAGCCGCCTTGGTCTGCTTCAGCCATCCCTCCATCAGCTCCAGAGGGCTCTTCTCTGGCCACGTGTAGGTGCGCGGTGCTGGGATGAATGCCCACGCGTCGCTAGGGCGGCGCGGCGGATTCTTGCCCGCTTCCATGCGGTAGACGAGCAGGTTGGCGTGCAGGTCCTTCTCCGGGTCGATGGGGCGGCCCGCCCACTCCACCACGTAGTCCAGCGATCGTAGGCCGGCCGTTACTGTCTTCAGCCGGGCAGCCCAATCCGATCCGACCTTCCGGTCCGGGTGCCACTCGACCAGGACGCACAGGGCTGCGCCTCGCGGCCACGTGCACTCCGGCGCGTACAGCGCGCGGCTCCATCCGTCGCCCGGGGCGATGTCCCGGTCGTAGAGGTCGTAGCCGTCCTTGCGGCCCACCACGACGCGGTTCTCACCGACCTTGAGCTGATCCAGGTCGTAGTTGACCACCGAGGGCGCCGTGCGACTCGGATTGTTCCGGTCGTAGATGGGTCGTTGCGTCCAGGCGCTGCGCACGCTGTCCTCTCAGGTTCATGGGGTGGTTCGGGGTCTCGTCGGCCGGGCCGGCGGCTTCACACGTCCACGGGCCCGGGGACGAGGACAGCTCGGACGGTCTTGCCGCGGCCTTCGTGTGGCAGGAATCGGGTGACCTTGGCGCTGAGGGAGGCGACCTGCCACAGGCCACGTCCCCTCTCCCCGCGCACCGCGGCGTCGAAGTCGAGGAACGCCGGGTTCAGGTCGGCGACGTCGATGACCAGCGAGCCGATCTCGTCGGCGGCGATGCTGAGGGTGAGCTGCACTTCGGAAGAGGGCACGCTGCTGGGAATCCCGTGCCTCACACCGTTGTCCACGAGCCGGGCGACCGCTTCCACGGCCGATAGGACGTTGCCGTGCCAGCACAGGACGGTGACGATGCGCCGGGTCCATACGCGCGACAGGTACAGGGCGCGGGTGTCGCCGGGTAGGTGAGTGGTGAAGCTCCGCACCAGGGACGAACCGGTCGGAGCCCCGGCGCAGGGCGGCAGTGCCAGGAGCGGTGCCTCGGCGGTCCCCCGGTTCTCTCCGGGGGAAGGGCGTCGCGGAGCCGATGAGGTCATGGCGTGCCTCCCTCCTTCAACGAGTCCGGACCCTTGACGGCTTCCAGCTCGGTCAGCAGGTCGTGTGACTCGTTCACGGCCCAGCCCATCCTGCGCAGGTGGACCACGGACTTGAGGTAGTCGCCGGGCAGCTCCTCCTCACGCACCTCACGGGCGCGTGTGATGAGCCGCGTGGCCCGCCCGTCCTGCCTCTCCACCTCGCTGGTGAGGGCAGAGCTGACGAGCTGCATCAGGTACCCGCGCAGACGCTGCGCGAGTTCGTCGACGAGGTCTTCGGGCGGGGGGGACTGTGTCGAGGGCGTCGGCCACGTCGTCCAGCCACGCGTCACCGTCGTAGGGGCGCCAGGCGCGCACCGCGGCCAGGGTCGCCTCCACCTTGGCGCGGTCCGGCAGACGGGCGGGTTCCACGGGGCGCACCCAGCGCGGTACATCGGCGCTGGCGTCGCGACGGGGGAGGGCCACGGGCGTCACTGGTCGTCTCCCGTCACTGGGAGGAGACACCAGACGGTGGCACCGTCGTCGCTGACACCCCAGATGCCATCGAGGGCGACGACTACGTACTCCACGAGCTGGAGACCGCGGCCGTGCTCGGCGTCGTTGTCCGCCTCGCGTACGGCCGGCTTCCCCGACGCGCCGCTCTCGACCGCCAGGTAGAGGAGGTCGTCCCGGAGCTGCATCCTGAAGGCGACCTGAGTTCCGCCGCTGTGCTGGATGGCGTTGGTGACCAGCTCCGAGACGATGAGGGCCGCAGAATCGCACATGCTGGACAGGCCGCAGTGGTTCAGCCGGGCCCGGGTGAGTCTCCGCATGCCCTGAACGCGGCGAGCGTCCCGATCAGGTATCGGCTCTCCGGGGCCGCGCCGGGCGATCGCGAAGTTCGCCTCCATTGCATCCGCTTTGCGAACCCGCGCCCACGTGTGGAGCGGGCCCTGCTTGTGGCCGGCTAAGACGCTTCTGGTGGGAAGGGTCGTGCTCGGCGCCGTAGCCGTTCCCATTGTCTCCTCCTCGTCGCGATTCGAGCACTTAGCGTTGTGGGACGGGGGGAGTTGTGACTATGTCGGCGTTATGACTTCTGACGGACCGTTCGGATGACACGATGACGCCGCTATGACTTCTTCCCGCCTTCTGGCGAGGGACAGTTCCAAAGGGAAGCCACCGCGGTATCCCATGGAGGGGAACCGATTCCGTGGAGGGGACATGGACCAGGGTCAGCGCACAGTGTTGTTCCTGCTGGCCACCAGACGGGGGATCCGCTCCCATCCGGCATTCAGCGACGAATACACACGCGTCGCTGACCAGTTGAGGGCAGAGGGCCACACCGTTGCTCCCGCACCAGTGGCGCGGCATTACGAGCGCTTCCTGAAGTTCGGGGCGGTGAAGACGGCGCCCCACGCTCCCACTGCTCGGGTGCTGGAGCGCATGTTCCAGAGGCCCGTGGGAGACCTGCTTCGCTCAGCCTCCGACATCCAGGAGCTGGAGCAAGACTGCTCGCCTCGGGCCCCATCCCCGCCCGTGCTTGACGAAAGTGATCTGCTGATGACCGCTCGGGACGCTGCCTCGCACGCCAGTGAAGCCGCCTCGCTCCACCTGGACGAGATGACACTCGACCAATTGCACGACGACCTCGTCCAGCTTGCGCGCCGGTATGGCGGTACCGCCCCGGCTGTGGTCTACCAGGAGGCGACCAGCCTACTGAACCAGGCGCAGGTGCTGCTCGAACGCACCCGGTCCCCCGAGCAGCACACGCGCCTCTACTACGCGGCGGCTCAGGCCAGCGCGTTGCTCGCAGCGGTCTCCTTCGACCTGGGCGCCCTCACGCCGGCCGTCTCGTTCGCGCGTTCGTCAGCGCAGTACGGCAAGACCATCGGCAACGGCCCTGTGCAGGCGTACGCCTACGGCATGGTGGCCTTCATGGCGTTCTGGGACGGGCGCCCCGGCGAGGCCGTACGGCTCGCCAAGACCGCCCAGACGTTCGGTGGCCTCGGAGACACTGCCCGCCGCCGCCTGTACTCCATCGAGGCCCGTGCACACGGCCACCTGCGCAACACCGATCAGGCTGAGCGGGCCGTCCGTGAAGCGCTGGAGCAGAGCAGTGGCCGCCGTGACGAGCTGCACGACGACATTGGCGGCGAGTTCGCGTTCGACGCCGCTCGCACGGCCATGAGCAACGCGACAACGTGCCTGTTGCTGCGCGACGCCCAGTCGGCGGAGGAATTCGCCACGAGGGCGCTCACCCTGTTGCGCGCGTGCCCGGAAGGCGAGCAGCCCATCATGGTGTCGGGCCCGGCAGCCGTCGACTTGGCACGTGCCAGGCTGCTCCGCAATGAAGTTGAAGGCGCTCAGGAGGCATTGACGCCGGTCTTCCAGGTGCCGCCGAGCTGGCGCGGGTCAGGGATGATGGAGCGGCTGACGGCGGCCCGGATCGAGTTGACCCGTCCTGACTTCCGCAGCGCGCCCGCAGCGCTTGCTCTGGCTGAGCAGATCGAGGAATTCAGTGCCCTCTCCCCGGCCCGCCGGCTCGGCGCCGCGAACCCGCTCGCGATCGAAGCCTGACGGCTACCGGCCGAGCGCGGCCAGGATCACGGCCTCCTTCTCCGGTGTGATCCCGTGCTCGGCCCAGCGCGGATGTTCCACCGGCATGCCGCCGTCCCGGAGCCACGTCCAGGTGTCGGCGACGGTGTCCGCCAGCGGTCGGCACACCAGCCCGGCCGCCTGCGCCCGCGTGGATTCGATCTTCCATACGCCGGCGTGCGTGCGCCACAGCGGCAGCTCGGTCCACTGCTTCACGCCCTGGTCCAGGAGCACCTTGTCCGGGGCCCAGGCCAGTTGAGCATCTCCGCCGGTGACGAGCACGCAGGCCGTGAGGAGGTCGCTCATCGCGTTACGGCCGGTCGGCGCCACGCAGTTGTACGCCCCGCCCGTGTCGGCGGTGGCCTGGTGGAGCGCGAACGAGGCCACGTCCCGCACGTCAATGGGCTGGATGGGCTTGTCCGGGGCGCCCGGGGCGAGCATCCGGCCCCCACGGGCGGCGCGGTTGAGCCACCACGGGAGCCGGCCGACGTACTCGCCGGGCCCGAGGATGACGCCTGGCCGGAGGATGACGGCCCGGTCCTCACCGAACGCCGCGGTGGTCGCTCGCTCGGCGCCCGCCTTCTGCCTGCCGTAGTACCAGTCCGGCCCGTCCCAGTCGTCCGGGAGTCGGCCGTAGTCCACGTCGGAGTCCGGCGGGCCGTCCAGGACTTCCGAGTCCTCGGTCAGCGGATGGTTCGGCCAGCCGCGGTAGGCGTTTACCGTCGAGACGTAGACGTACCGGCCGGCGACCGGCTCCAGTGCGCGGGCGCCAGCGAGGACGTCGCGCGGCGCCATCTCGGACGCGGAGGTGTCAACCACGGCGTCCCACGGCCCTTCACTGGCCAACCGCGCCAGGTCGGCGGCGACGGTACGGTCACCGCGTACCGTCTGGGCGCCCTCCGGCACGGTCCCGGACCGGCCGCGGTTGAAGACGGTCAACTCCCACCCCCGAGCGAGCGCCTCCTGCGCAACTGCACGGCCGAGGAACCAACTTCCGCCAAGTACGAGGATTCTCATGGCCGTGATCCTGCCGGAAGGCGGGACCGCAGGCCAGTGCCCCTCTCGCGACCCGGGGTCAGGCCAGACGCCAGGAGCGCAGCCGCTCGGCGATGCCGTAAGAGTCCAGGCGCAGCGCGCGAATGTCGGCGATGAGCTCGCGCCACAGTTCGAACTTCGTGTTCACCGGCTCGTCGTGCATGGACAGGTAGGCGAGAGCCACGGTGTAGCCGTACAGCTCGTTGCGGGTCGGCAGCGGCCGCAGCATCACGCACTCCTCCAGCATCACCGCTGCGCGCCAGAACGCGTCAGGGCGGTGCTGGTCGTGTCGGGGCGGGTCGACCTTGTGGCGGGCCGCCAAGCCGACGAACACGGAGTAGTCGTTGACCGCGAGGTCATCCAGCAGTTCTTCTTGACGCTCCAGGAACCAGCGGTAGTCGACGTAGTACTCGGCAGGCACAGGTCAGGCCGCCCGCGGAGTGTGCGCCACCTGCGCGGGACCGCCGTACTCGGCGTCGAACGCGGCGACGGTCTCCGGGTCGGAGATCACCCGGCGGAATGCTTCGGCGCCCTTGGCCAGCGCGCGCTCGCGCTGCTTCTCCTCGGCCACCTGGGTGAGGTAGGTCTCCAGGGGAAGCCCAGCGTCGTCCGCCAGGGCCTGCAGCGTGGCCACAGTGGTGTCGTCGATCTCGATGCCAGCCATACATCGAGTATGCCGCCTGAGACCGCACCAAGACTACCCACCTGAAAATATGCTGCTGACCAGCGCGTTTATGGTTCATCCAACGCGGCCCGGCCCTTGAGAGCGCCCCAGAGTGGCACGGCGCCCATTGGGTCGTCCTCGATGGTGCCGTCGGGCAGGTTGTACTCGTCGCTGGCTAGGGTGGAGTCCGGCGTCCAGTTGACCGTTGATCAGCGCGACGCCGGCGTTCTCGGCGCGTGCCTTGACCCTCACGTTGACGGCCCGGCCGGTGAGGAAGAGGCCCCGTACGGTCGCGTTCTTCCTCCGCTTCAGGTTGCCGGTGGCAGCCAGGGCACGGAAGCGCGGCTTGGCCGGAAGGTAGGCGAACTCGCCGTCGGCGGGTTCTGGCCGTACTCGGTGGGCTTGCGCAGCTCGCGAAGATCAGCGAGCCAGGCCCGGACGCGGACGACGATCTGCAGGTCGGCTCCATCGCGGATGAAGCGCCACCGGCCCTTTCCCTTGCGCCTGGTAACGGAGCCGCGTACTTCGGCTACTTCATGGAGACGGGGAAGCCGGACGGCAGCAAGTACATCCCGGACAGTCCGCTCGTCCACTCCTCCCGCATCGTCTCCTACCCAAAGGGGGAACGGCCGGACACCTCCCTGTACCGGGGAAGCCGAACTTGGTTCCGCCGTACGCCTCCAGGGGGCCGTTCGGCTCTGATGTACCTCCGCACACCGTCTCGCAAGTGCACTGGTCTTCGCAGGTGAGCAGGTTCATGCTACTCACTCTCTTGAATTCTCCGAGCTGCACCATGTGTGAGGCTGCGGTTATGGTCGCAATGCCTTGCGCGCTGACAGGCCGGGTAGGGCAAGGGTGGCCCTGGGTACCGCTGCGCCCTGGTCACGGGGCCGCCCTTCAGGTCGGTGATCAACTTGGTGAACGTTGAAGCGGCTTTCCGGCACACATGCGCTCACCGGCTGCTCACATGGACAGCACGGGTTTGCTCCCGGGCAGCGCTCGACAGTGATCGCTTTTCACCAGACGATGGGGCCGAACTTCGGGGGTCAGTCACAACGCGTCGTGTGTCGTGACAGTGTGGTACTTACACAGTTGTGAGAGGCGAGTTGTCTGGGGGAATGGGGCGTGGCAGCGGGGACGGGTGGGGTGCCTCAGCTGACCCGGGCGCATCGGGTGCTGATCGGCATGGTCGTCTTCGGTGCGGTCGTCATCGCCGGGATCGGCTTCGCGGGTTCGTACGCGGCGGTGCGGGAACTGGCCCTGAAGAAGGGGTTCGGGAATTTCTCGTACGTCTTCCCGATCGGCATCGACGCGGGCATCTGCGTGCTGCTCGCCCTGGACCTGCTGCTGACCTGGATCCGCATCCCCTTCCCGCTGCTGCGGC
>NZ_BMUY01000034.1 GCF_014650435.1 Streptomyces tendae | reverse complement strand
TCCAGGACGGCACCTTCGCCAAGAACTGGATGGACGAGTACCACGGCGGTCTGAAGAAGTACAACGAGTACAAGAAGCAGGACTCCGAGCACCTCCTGGAGACCACTGGCAAGGAGCTGCGCAAGCTCATGAGCTGGGTCGACGAAGAGGCCTGAGCGACGAGTCCCTTCGGTCCCTCACCAAGGGCTCCGGGTACGGATGCCGTGGGCGTCCAGCCAGCCCAGAACGTAGTCGGCGACCACCCGCCAGCCGCTGTCGACGACCATGGAGTGGCCGCGGTCCGGAAACTGCTTGAGATCGGACGTGGCCCGGGAGTCGCCGTACAGCTTGTACACCGCGCGGGTCACGGAGTCTGGGACCATGCGGTCCTCCTGTCCGGACACCAGCAGCAGCGGCCCGCGCGCCGCGTTGCCGGTGTCCGCGAAGGCCCTGGGGTGGCGGGCCGGGCCGCCGTAGCCGAGGTCGGTGAACAGGCGGCGCGGCGCGGGCACCACGTAGCGCTCGAAGAGCCTGCCGGACTCCTGCGGTCCGACCGCGTTGGCGAAGACGTGCCGGAACTGCTCGCGCGGCAGGGACACCAGCCGCCCGTACCCGCTCGCCGGGTCCCCGGAACCCGGGGTCCACAGGCGGGCGGGCGCGGGCGTTAAGGGAACGTCGTTGATCGGGGCCGACGCGATCGCCACCGCCGCCCTGCCCAGATTCGCGCCGATGAGATGCTGCGCGACGAGACCGCCGACCTCGTGCCCGACGAGCACCGGCGAGTGGTCGAACGACCGCACAATCCGCCCGTAGTGGCGTGTGAGGGCGTCCAGCCCGACCTCCCCGAACGCATCGGGCCGCTCGCGCATCTCCCCCACCGTCTCCGGTTCGCCGGGCCACCCGGGAGCGTACGGGGTGAAGCCCCGGCTGGTGAACCGCTCGGCCCACGACTCCCACGACAGCGCGTGCAGCCACGCGCCATGGATGAAGACGACGGGAGTACGGTTCACGGCTGAGCCCTCCGAGCGTGGGTGAGCACCCGACATCGACAGGCGGGCGACTACTCCAGGGTCGTCCAGGCCCGGCCCGCCCGGAACAGTCGAATGACTCAATGCTCCGGGCGGCCCGCTTGCCGCCCGAGCCGCCCCCGGCGGACCGTTGCCCACCGCTCGGCGATGACGGGGCCGCTTCTCACCGTCAACTGACTGATGCGCCCCTGATACCCGCCGGACGAGAGTGTGTGACGCCCGCCCCCCGCCACACGGAAGGAAATCCCGTCATGAGCGGTGACCGACCCGGTGTACGGGCCCATCGAACGGCGCCCCGGGAGCTTCCCCCGCTGTCGTTGGACATCCACCGGATGCTGGACGCCTTCGCCCGGCACACCGTGCAGGCCGAGTTCCGGTTCGACACCAGGGCTCCCCTGATGGTGTCCGTGACGTTCCTCGTCGAAGGCGCTCCCTGCATCACCTGGCGCATCGGCCGCGACCTGCTCTACCAGGGGCTGTTCTGGATGAGTGGCCTCGGCGACGTCCAGGTGTGGCCGGCCCATCTGGACGAGCGGGCCACGGCGTGGCTGCGACTGGACTCCTATGACCTGACGGCACTGTTCGAGGTGCCCGTTCCCCCGCTGGCCAAGTGGCTGGAGCGCTCCTACGAACTGGTCCCCGCCGGGGCGGAGATGGACGGGCTGGATTGGGACGACGTCATCGCGGGCCTGCTCCGGGCCCCTGGGACCCCGTCCGGCTGAGCAAGGACGGTACGGGGCGCCGCCCCACCGACGCACAACGGCAGTTCACTGGTACGACGAAGGGTTTCAAATGATCAACAGGCGTACGTTCAGCAAGGCCGTCGGTCTGGGCACGGGCGCGGCGGCGGTCTCGCTGGCCGGCCTGACGTCGGCGTCCGCGGCCCCGGCGACCGGGCCGGGTGGCGGGCGTCCGGTGCCGACCGTGCCCGCGGTCGCCCCGGGCACCCACACCTCCTTCGGGCGGATCAAGCACGTCCGCGCCGGTGTCCTCAACGTCGGCTACGCCGAGGCGGGGCCCGCTCACGGCCCCGTCGTCATCTGCCTGCACGGCTGGCCGTACGACATCCACAGCTTCGTCGACGTCGCTCCCCTCCTCGCCGACCAGGGCTACCGCGTCATCGTCCCCTACCTCCGCGGACACGGCCCCACCCGCTTCCTGTCCGCACGTACCTTCCGCAACGCCCAGCAGTCCGCCATCGCCCTCGACATCATCGCCCTGATGGACGCCCTCAAGATCGAGAAGGCCGTGCTCGCCGGCTTCGACTGGGGCTCGCGCACCGCCGACATCATCGCCGCCCTGTGGCCCCGCCGCGTCAAGGCCCTCGTCTCGGTGAGCGGCTACATCATCACCAACGTCGACGCCCAGAAGGCACCCATCGCCCCGCAAGCGGAACACACCTGGTGGTACCAGTACTACTTCGCCACCGAACGCGGCCGCGCCGCCATGGAGGACGACAGGTACCGCCCCGAACTGTGCCGCGTGGTCTGGGATCTCGTCTCCCCCACCTGGAACTTCGACGACGCCACCTTCGCGCGCACCGCCAAGGCCTTCGAGAACCCGGACTACCCCGACATCGTCATCCACAACTACCGCTGGCGCCTTGGCCTGGCCGACGGCGAACACCGCTACGACCGCTACGAGAAGCGCCTCTTCGCGGGTCCCCCCATCCACACCCCCACCGTCACCCTCGACGCCGAACTCGACCCCTTCACCCCGCCCCCCGGCGACGGCTCCTCCTACCGCGACCACTTCACCGGGCCCTACGACCACCGCACCCTCAAGGGCATCGGCCACAACCTCCCCCAGGAAGCCCCCACCGCCTTCGCCCAGGCCGTCGTCGACGCCGACCACCTCTGACCCCGACCGCCCGCCGTTCGGGCCCGCCCCGGCCCGCGGGCCGCTCACGGAAGGCATCGCCCCGCTGATGAACGAAGTCCTGTGGAACCGTCTGACCGCCGCCCAACTGCGCGAGCTGGCGGCACGCGACGCGGTCGTGCTGCTGCCCGTGGGGGCCACCGAACAGCACGGGCCGCACCTGCCCACCGGTGTGGACGACCTCCTTGCCGCAGAGGTCTCCCGCCGGGCCGCCCTCGTCGCCGCCGAACACACCAGGGTGGTGGTGACGCCGTCCGTCTGGTCGGGACTGTCGGAGCACCACATCGCCTTCGGGGGCACCTTCACGGTGTCCCTGTCCACGCTGCACGCCCTGCTGCGCGACATCTGCCGGTCCATTGTGCGGGCGGGTTTCTCCCGCATCCTGATCGTCAACGGTCACGGCGGGAACATGACCGCCCTCAACGCCCTGACGACCGAACTGACGGTGGAGCTGTCCGTCCCCCTCGCCTGCACGAGCTACTTCACCGCCGGCCGGGAGACGGTGCAGCGCACCCTCGAGACCCAGCCCGGTCTGATGCACGCCTGTGAGGGCGAGACCTCTCTGATGATGGCTGCCTTCCCCGAGTTGGTGCGCACCGAGAACCTCGACTCCGCCCGGGGACCGGAGATCACCCTGCCCGCGGAGTCGACCGACCCGGTGTACCTGGCCGTGCCCTTCGACCGGATCACCGAGTCCGGCGTGGCGGGCGACGCCCGTGCGGCGAGTGCGGAGAAGGGCGAACGGCTCCTGGCGGGCTGCGCGCAGGCTCTGGCCGACATCGTCCTCGGCGATCCCTGGCACAAGGCCGTGAACCCTGGGAGGGTCCCGGCCCGTTGACCCAGTGGAGACTCCTGTCGCCGGGGCGTTGATTGGCTGGGCCCCGGCGACGGAGAAGGAGCGGTCGTCCTCACACACTTCCCCCGATGTGCGGGCGACCGCTTCTGCACGTCGACACACACCCGCAGATCCCCGTGACGAGAGCGAGACTGCTCACATGATCAGCAGGCGAACACTCACCCAGGCGATGACCACGGCGGCGGCCGCCGGATTCGGCGGCATCCTCACGGGCGGCGCCCCGGCCGCCGCCACCGCCGCCGATGCGACGGCCGAAGGAGGGCAGGGCAAGACCGGCGGGCGGGCCCGGGCACTGGGTCCGGTACGGCACGTACGTACGCATCTGCTGGACATTGCCTATCACGAGGTCGGCCCCGCCGACGGCACGCCCGTCGTCCTCAGCCACGGCTGGCCGTTCGACCCCGTCGGGTCCTACGGAGAAGTGGCCCCCGCCCTGGCCCGGCAGGGCTACCGCTGCCTCGTCCCCTACCTGCGGGGGCACGGTGGGACCCGGTTCCGGCGCGGGGAGACGTTCCGCTCCGGCCAGCAGGGCGCACTCGGCGCCGACCACGTCGCGTTCCTGGACGCGCTCGGGATCCGCCGGGCCCTGTTCGCCGGCTACGACTGGGGCGGGCGCGCCGCCAACGTCGTCGCGGCCCTGTGGCCGGAACGCTGCCTCGCCCTGGTCTCGGTGAACAACTACCTCATCCAGAACATCGCCACCGCCCAACAGCCCCTGGCACCGTCCCTGGAGAACGGCTACTGGTACTTCTTCTACTTCCTGACCGAGCGCGGGCGTGCGGGCCTTGACCAGAACCGGAAGGAACTGGCCCGGGTCGTCTGGCATCGCAACTCGCCCGAGTGGCAGTTCACCGAGGCCGAACTCGACCGGGCGGCCACCCTGTGGACAAACCCCGACTACGTGGACGTCGTGATCCACAGCTACCGCCACCGGCTTGGCGCCGCGCCCGGCGACCCCCGGTACGACGACATCGAGGCGCAGCTCGCCGAGCAGCCGCCGATCACCGTGCCGACCGTGACCCTCGACGGCCAGGCCGACGGGGTCACCCCGTGGACCGACGGATCCTCCTCGGCCGTCCACTTCCCGGGCGCCCGAGTGCACCACGTGGTCCCCGGGGCAGGACACAACCTCCCTCAGGAACGCCCGGACGCCTTCGTCTCCGCGGTCTTGGAGGCCGCCGCGCTCTCCTGACGTCCGACACCCGGCGGAGATACGTGTCCGCCTCCGCCTGCCGGGACACCAACCTCTTCCGTCACTGCTTCAAGTGGTGATTTCCCTTGCCTTTCTCGGCGTCACCTGTCAAAGTGGTGACGCAGGGAGGGGTTCCCCCTCCCACCGGGTCGGCCACGCCACCGACACCCGCACCGCCCCGCGCGGCGGACACAAAGGAGGAAACAACGTGAAGAGCAGCAACCCGATCTTCTCCCGGCAGGGCTTCGAGCGCCACGACGGCCGGGCGGACGCCACCGAACGGGAGGCCGTCGCCACCGGCGCCCAGCGGACCGACCTCTCGGTCAACCCCTTTGCCGCGGACGGCAATCAGAGCCCCGTCAAGGACGGGACCGGTACCGCCGAGGGCGTGATGACAATCGACGACGTCGTCGTCCGCACCGCGACCACGCTGGGCACCGTGGCGGTGGCCGCCGTCCTGTCCTGGGTGCTGCTTCCGGTGGACGAGGCGAACATCAGCCGGTCGTACGGCATCGCCGTCGGCGCCGCCCTGGCCGCCTTCGTCCTCTCACTCGTCCAGACCTTCAAGCGTCGCCCCTCCCCCGCACTGATCCTCGGATACGCAGCACTGGAAGGCGTGTTCCTCGGCGTCATCTCCAGTGCCACGTCGACCTACATCGCGCCGGGCGTGGTCGTGCAGGCCGTCCTGGGCACCTTCGCGGTATCCGCGGGTGTCCTGATCGCGTACCGGATGCGCTGGATCCGCGTCACCCGGAGGTTCTACGGGTTCGTACTCGCCGCCGCGACCGGCTTCCTGATCCTCATGGTGGCCAACCTGCTCTTCTCCGCCTTCGGGGCGGGCAACGGCCTCGGTTTCGACAGCGGCGCCCTCGGCGTCGTCTTCGGAATCGCCGGCATCCTGCTCGGCGCCTGCTTCCTCGCCCTGGACTTCAAGCAGATCGAGGACGGGATCGCCTACGGTGCCCCGCGCGAGGAGGCGTGGCTGGCGGCCTTCGGCCTCACCCTGACGCTGGTGTGGATCTACCTGGAGGCGCTGCGCGTCCTGTCCATCCTGAACAGCGACGACTGACGGGGGCGCGCGTGGCCCGGCGGCAGTGAACCTTCGCCGAGACCGCGAACGTCCTGATGACAGCAGCGCGACCACACCGCGGAACGGCACCACGCACGACTCGAGGACCAGCCGGCACCGCCGATCGGAGAGACAGACATGAGCCCGCAACAGCAACAGTGCCCGATCGCGCATGACCAGGTGGCCCTGAACGGCGCCTTCAAGGCGAACGCACCGGCCCAGTACGCCCGGCTGCGGGCCCTTGGCCCCGTTCACCGGGCCGAATTCCACGGGGGCCTGACCGGCTGGGTGGTCGTCGGCCACGACTTGGCCCGCGAGGCCCTGACCCACCCGGCGCTGCTCAAGGACACCGCCCCCGCCGCCGAGCAGCTCACCGCCGCCGGATATACCCTCAGCCAGCCCGGCGTCGGCCTCGTCGACCACATGCTCGACGCCGATCCGCCGAGGCACACCCGGCTGCGCCGCCTGGTGGCGGGCGCCTTCACACCCCGGCGCACGGCACAGCTGGCGCCGCGCATCGAGCGGATCGCCCACGACCTGCTCGACGCCCTGCCGCCCACCGGCGAGACGGACCTCGTGGAGGCGTTCAACGCCCCGCTGCCGGTCACGGTCATCGCCGAGCTCCTGGGCATCCCGCAGGAACACCGCGAGGACTTCCGCACCTGGTCCACCCACGCCCTGCAGGTGGCCTCGCCCGACCACCGCTCCTCGCTGGTCGGCCTGCGCGGACTGCTGCGCGACCTCGTCCAGGCCAAACGGCGCGCTCCCGAGGACGACCTGCTGTCCGCGCTGGTCCAGGCCCACGACCAGGAGGACGGCCAGCTCTCCGAGGACGAACTGGTCGGCACGTCGATGCTGCTCATCGTCGCCGGACACGAGACCACCGTGAACCTCCTGGGCAACGCCACCCTGGCCCTGCTGCAACACCCGGGCCAGCTCCGGCTGCTGCGCGAGCAGCCCGACCTGCTGCCCGGCGCGGTCGAGGAGTTCCTGCGCCACGACACCTCCGTAGAGCGCTCCACCAACCGCTACGCGGCCGAGGACATCGAGCTGGGCGGCGTGACGATCCCGCGGGGCAGCGTCGTCACCGTCGCCCTCGGCTCCGCCAGCCACGGTGCCTCCGAGGCCCGGGGCGAGGACCCAATGGTGCTCGACGTGACCCGCCCCAACGCCCGCCACCTGGCCTTCGGCCACGGCATCCACTACTGCCTCGGCGCCCCCCTGGCCCGCCTGGAGGCCACCATCGCCCTGGGCACCCTGCTCTCCCGCGTGCCCGAACTGGAACTGGCCGTCTCCCCGGACTCCCTCGCGTGGATCCCCTCCGGCATGATGCGCGGCCTGGTGTCCCTGCCGGTGCGCTACACCCGCAGCCGTGGGGAAAGGCCGTGAAGAACCCCGACTCCAAGAGGGAGCCGCCCCGGCTCCGCCGCGTCCACCTCCCCGGGACTGTGCCGCAGCCCCCGGCGCCCGACCCGTCCACGGGCGACGAAGAGGAGCTGCCGGGCACGGACACATACACAGACACCGGCACGGAGCCGGCTTCCGAAGCCGCCGGATGAGGTGACGTCGCGTCAGCCCGTTCCGATACCGTGGAGCAGGGTGTCGACGACCACGTCCGCCGCCTGCGCGGGGCTCAGGTCGGGCAGTTGCCTGGACACCAGGTGCATGAGCTCGGGCAGCAGCACGCTCGCCCAGCCCTGCGGAAGCCCGGGGCGCAGCAGGCTTTCGTCGGTGGCGCGTTGGAGGAAGAGGTCCACCTCGTGGGCGGCCGCGTCACGGCGGGCGCGGACACTCTCGTCGGCGAGCATGCGCGCGAGATCGACCGGCCAGGTGCGGTTCACCCCGATGATGTTCTCCACGTACCGGTGCAGAGCCACCGCGACCGGAGCCTCCCGCAGCCGCGCATCCTCCACCGCCCCCTCGATCGCCGTCAGACGAGCCTCGTAGATGGCCGCGAGCAACTCCTCGCGCGAGGCGAAACGCCGGTAGACGGTACGCCGGTCCACACCCGCCTGCGCCGCGATACTCGCGATGCTCGCGCCCGGATCCCCGGCAAGCATCCGCGCACCCGTAGTCAGAACGGCTTCCAGATTGCGTGCTGCGTCGGCTCTCACGGCATCGATTCTAGTGGCGAACTGTGCAGCCTGAGCCGCTTAGAGCACCACGGGTGTGAAGCACTAATTTTTAACTGCTACATTGAAGTGACAGATAAGTCGGATAGTGCCTACCAACTGAGACACGACCGTCCCGCCCGGTCGGCACCCCGCCCCATCACTTCCGGAAAGGCACGTCCGATGCCGAAGGCACAGCAGTCCGCGTCACCCGGGGCGGGAGGAGTGGCCGCCGCCATGAGCGCCCTGATCCTTGCGGTGCTCCTGGCGGCCCTGGACCAGACGATCGTCTCTACGGCGCTGCCGCGGATAGCGCAGGACCTGAACGGGTTCGACGACATCGCGTGGGTCAGTGCCGCGTATCTCCTCGCGTCGACGGCGGCGACTCCGCTGTGGGGCAAGCTCGGCGACATGTTCGGCCGCAAGCGGCTGTACCTGGTCTCGACCACGATCTTCCTGATCGCCTCTGTGGCCTGCGGCCTGGCACAGAACCTGCCCGAGCTGATCGGCGCCCGGGTACTGCAGGGCGTGGGCGGCGGTGGCATGATCGTACTGACCTTCGCACTGGTCGGTGACATCGTCGCCCCGGGCGAACGCGGCCGCTACCAGGGCATGTTCGGCTCGGTGTACGGCGTCGCCAGCATCGTCGGCCCTCTGCTGGGCGGGGTCTTCACCGACCAGCTCTCCTGGCGGTGGGCCTTCCTCATCAACCTGCCGGTCGGCGCCGTCGCCCTGGTCGTCGCCGCGCGTGCGCTGCCGTCGGTCGCCAGGCGGGCCCAGGCCCGCGTCGACTACCTGGGCTCCCTGATCCTGGCCTCGATCGCCACCGGCCTGGTCCTGGTCACGTCCTTCGGCGAGCGCTGGGGCTGGGACTCACCGGCCATCATCGGTCTGACCGTCGTCACCGTCGCGCTGGCCGTCCTGCTGGTGCCCGTGGAGCGGCGCGCCGCCGCGCCCGTGCTGCCGCCGGCCATGTTCGCCTCCCGGACCGTCGTCTTCTCCTCGCTGATCGGGTTCGTCGCCAACGCGGCCATGTTCGCCGTCCTGGTCTACCTGCCCACCTACCTCCAGATCGTCCACGGGGTCTCCGCCACCCTCTCGGGTGTGCACCTGCTGCCCCTGGTCGTCGGTCTGGTCGTCAGCCAGTCCCTGGCCGGCCGCTGGGCCGCGCATGCCGGCCTGCTGCGTCCAATCCTGCTCGTCGGCCTGCTCGCCAACCTCGCCGGGCTGATCCTGCTGAGCACGATCGGGGCCGGCACCGGCACGCTCGTCCTGAGCGTCTACTTCCTAGTCACCGGAATCGGCGTCGGCATGGTGCCCATGGTGGTGCTGACCACCGTCCAGAACAGCGTGCCCACCGCCGACCTCGGTGCCGCCAGTGCCATGGTCACCTTCGCCCGCTCCATCGGCGCAGCCTTCGGTGTCGCCGTCTTCGGCACCCTGCTCAGCAACGGCTTCGCCGACCGCACCCGGGGCCTGCCGACCGCCGGCGGCTTCGACGCCGCCCGCCCCGACACCATTGCCCGCCTTCCGGCGGGCTCGCGCGAGACCGCGCTGGACGCCTTCGCCCACGCCACGGCCGCCGGGTACCTCTGGATCGCCCCCGCCCTCGCCGTTGGCATCCTCCTCGCCTTCTTCCTCAGGCCGTCGCGCAGGGCGGCCGAGGAGGCGAGCGCCGGGGACGGCCCCTCCGCTCAGGCTCCGACACCGCGCAAAAACGTGTCGACCACGAGGTCCGCCGCCTGACCCGGGCCGAGATGCGCCTGCCGGTGCGAGGCCAGGTTGATCAGCTCGGGCAGCAGCACGCTCGCCCAGCCCTGCGGAAGCCCGGGGCGCAGCAGGCTTTCGTCGGTGGCGCGTTGGAGGAAGAGGTCCACCTCGTGGGCGGCCGCGTCACGGCGGGCGCGGACACTCTCGTCGGCGAGCATGCGCGCGAGATCGACCGGCCAGGTGCGGTTCACCCCGATGATGTTCTCCACGTACCGGTGCAGAGCCACCGCGACCGGAGCCTCCCGCAGCCGCGCATCCTCCACCGCCCCCTCGATCGCCGTCAGACGAGCCTCGTAGATGGCCGCGAGCAACTCCTCGCGCGAGGCGAAACGCCGGTAGACGGTACGCCGGTCCACACCCGCCTGCGCCGCGATACTCGCGATGCTCGCGCCCGGATCCCCGGCAAGCATCCGCGCACCCGTAGTCAGAACGGCTTCCAGATTGCGTGCTGCGTCGGCTCTCATTCCCTAAGGGTAACTCCGATGGGGAATATTCATGCGCTAGAACCACATTCTTGTGTACATAGCTAATACAACTGCTACAGTAAAGTGACAGTTCATGAGGCGGTCGGCGAAGGCCGCAGAAGGAACACGAAAGAGGGAACGCACATGATCACCTACGACCGGCTCTTCATCGGTGGCTCCTGGGTGGAGCCGAGCGACCCGGAGCTGCTCGACATCGCCTCGCCCCACGACCGGTCGGTGGTCGGCCGCGCGGCGCAGGCAAAGCCGGCGGACGTCGACCGCGCGCTCGCCGCGGCCCGCGCCTCCTTCGAGGCGGGTGTGTGGCGTTCGACGCCTCCGGCGCAACGGGTCGCGGTCCTGCGGCGGTTCAACGCCCTGCGCGAGGAGAACGCGGAGAAGGCCGCCCACCTGATCTCCCTGGAGAACGGTTCGGCCGGATGGTTCACCCGGGCCGGACAGCCCGGCCTGACCAGGCAGGCCAACGCCTACCTCAAGGCGGCCGAGGAGTTCGCCTGGGAGGAGACCCTGGTCCCCACCGACCCGGCGTCCCCGACGCGCAGCGTGGTGCGCCGCGAGGCGGTCGGTGTGGTGGCCGCGGTCATCCCGTGGAACTCGCCGTTCTCCGCGGCCACGTCGAAGATCATCCCGGCCCTGCTCGCTGGCAACTCCGTGGTCCTCAAGATCTCCCCGGAGAACTCACTGAGCCTGAACTTCCTGGCCGAACTGCTGGAGCGGTCCGGTCTGCCCGAGGGCGTCATCAGCGTCCTGCCCGCGGACCGGGAGACCAGTGAGTACCTGGTGTCCCACCCCGAGGTCGACAAGATCGCCTTCACCGGTTCGACGCGGGCCGGCCGGCGCATCGCCTCGATCGCGGGCGAGCGGCTCAAGCGGGTCAGCCTGGAGCTGGGCGGCAAGTCCGCCGCCGTCATCCTGCCGGACGCCGACATCGAGAAGGCCGTCGCGGGCCTGAAGTTCGGCTCGCTACTCAACAACGGTGAGGCGTGTATCGCGCAGACCAGGATCCTGGCCCCGCGCAGTCGGTACGAGGAGGTCGTAACCGCGCTCAAGGAGCTGGTGGAGTCGCTCAAGGTGGGCGACCCGAACGACCCCGACACCTTCATCGGCCCGATGATCCGCCCCGACCAGCAGGAGCGGGTGCGCTACTACATCCGGCTCGGCATCGACGAGGGCGCCCGCCTGGTCACCGGCGGCCCGCAGGTCCCCGAGGGCCTGGAGAAGGGCAACTACGTCACGCCCACCCTGTTCGCCGACGTCGACAACTCCATGCGGATCGCCCAGGAGGAGATCTTCGGGCCGGTCCTGGTCGTCATCGCCTACGAAGACGAGGACGAGGCCGTCCGCATCGCCAACGACTCCGAGTACGGTCTCTCCGGCGGTGTCTGGTCCTGCGACGAGGCCCACGCCGTGGACGTCGCCCGTCGCATCCGCACCGGCACCGTCACGGTCAACGGCGCCTCCGTCGCCTTCGACGGCCCGTTCGGCGGCTTCAAGGCCAGCGGCATCGGGCGCGAGTACGGCGCGGTCGGCCTCGGCACCTACACCGAGTACAAGACCATCACCGTGTGAGCGACGGCCGGGAACGACGGAGCCGCTCCGGACGAGCGGAGCGGCACGAGAGGGCTGACCGACGGGGACGCGTCTGCGCCGGACGGATCGCGAGATGGCGTGTGACGGTGACTGGTTGAGGCAGTGGGTCGTTGCGTGATCGTGAGCGCTGTGAATGATCAGGCGAGCGACGTGGTCTTTGCCGAGCTGGCGGGTGCCTATTGGCTGGACGGCGTGGGCTGGGGTTGCCAGGGGTGTCGCATGCTGCCGGCGTCGCGGAAGGTATGGGGACACGACAGCGGACGGGGTCTTGCTGATCGGCTGGCGAGGTGGCGGAAGGTCATGATGCCGTTGACGGTCCTCACGATCGTGGCCTCTGTCGTCGTGGGGGCGCTTGTGTGAACGCCTGCCGGTGTGATCTGTGCTGTGCGGGTGGTGGACAGCACATGTCGTGTTGTGAGCCGGTGAATGCTCAGGGCGACAGCTAGTCTGCTGTTCTGTGGCCGTGTCCGCGGTGGCCCGAGTGGGGGTGGACAGCTGATGGCGGGGCTGTGGCGGAAGGTGCTGTCCGTTCTCTGCGACGACAGCGTCGACCAGCGTGAGCGTGAACGGATTCTTGCTTCCGGCGCCGCTCGGTTGGCCGCAGTACGGGCGTCGGGCGGTGGGATGGCGACAGCTGAGGACGTCGTGCGTATCGCCATGGAGGAGTTCGCGGTACTGCTGGACACCAGCACGGCCCGGGCGGCCCTGCGCGAGTGCCACGATTGCGAATGGTGACGGTCTCGGTCGGTATGCGTTAGCCCGGTATGACCACGATGACGATCGGGTTCACGACCGGCTTCGTCGCGCAGGACCGTGGCGGTGTGGTTCGCCACGCCGGTGCGGCGGCAGAGCCGATCTTTGACGAGCTGGCCCGCTGTTGGGAGGCATTCGGGCGTATGGTCCCTGGCCGGCCAGATCCCGAATGGGATCACCTCGTGGGACCATGGGCCAGGTCACGGTCGGTGATCGCCCAGGACGGTGCACCGCCAGAAGGGTGACGGACCGCTGACCGGATCGTTGTGCCTGTGCAGCACATACGCCCACGTGTCCGGTGGTTCCCGGCGCCTCTCCGCGCCGGTGGGGAGCCGCCGGTCGCCGGCTGGGCCGCGCTGTCGCGCCAGGCGGGGCGTCACCGCTCGGCTCGGGCCGACTGTGGATGCGTCGGACGGGTGCCAGGGCGCATGCTGGACGTTGTGGACGAGGCGCCGATTGTGGTGGAGCGGCCCTGCTGGAGCGGCGGCCGACGGGGGACCTGCCGCCGCTCCGACCTGGAGATGGTCCTTGGCGTCGCCCATTCCGACCACGACTTGGTGGCTTTTCTGGAGTCCGCCGGGCTGCAGGACCCGGATAAAGTGCTTGACGATCCGCAGTGGGTGCGGTGGCAAGGGGCCCCAGCCCATCAATGGAATGCGGCATGACCGGTCGGAGACACCGCCTGCTGCGGGGACACGTCCAGCCTCAACGCGGGGTGAGTTTTAGCCGTTCACGACGCTCTGTCATCGTGTGCTCCCGCAGAGATTTCCAGAAACAGATCTCGATGGTGTGAGGATGCTGCGGAGTTTCCGGGGTAACTGGGGTGGGCACTGCTCGGCGCTTCGGAACATGCCTGATCGTCAGGTCCGCTGTCAGAGGAGACTCCGGAGCTCAGCCAAATGGGCACCATCCCAACACCAATGGAATAGGGTCTCCCTTAACGGGTGGCTGGCAGCACCCGCCCATGCCATAGCCAAGGGGGGCCATCTGTGCCACGCAGAGTAAGTGAAGCCGACGCCGTCGAAGCGATGCTGGCACGGGGCGCTCGCCCAGTTGAACCGTTCCCGGGAACTCAACTGCCCTGGAAGTGCCTCTGCCTGACCTGCAACGAGGTGAGCTCGCCCCGCTACAACGACGTCGTCAATAAGGGGACGGGAGTCTGCAGCAAGACCTGCCGGTCACACAAGATCGCAGCAAAGCTCCTTCGCGACGGAGCGGAGGCCTGCGCGATCATGCTTAAGTGGGGTTGGGACCCACTGGTGGACTACCCGGGTGCGGGCAAGGGGTGGCCGTCCCGATGCAGCCACTGCGGGGTCATCAAGTCCAAGAAGTTGGCGCATGTGCAGAAGGGCCGCGCCGGCTGCACCAACTGCGCTGGACGGGACGTCAGCGACGAGCTCGCGCGGAAAACCATGACTGAGGCCGATCTGGAGCCGTTGGTCGAGTACCCCGGATCACTTCAGCCCTGGTTGTGTCGCTGCATGCGCTGCGGACACGTAGGAACTCCGACGTATGCAAAAGTCCGCACCCGCGGGCATCAATGTTGGTCATGCCGCTCCGAGAAGATCGCAAACGCGCTGCGACTCGACGAGGAGGAAGCCATCGCCAGTATGTTGGAGAAGGCACTCGATCCGCTCGTGCCCTATCCGGGCAGCACTGACCTCCCCTGGAAAGCTCGCTGTATGAAGTGCGAGACGGTCCTGGACCCAGGCCCGAAACTGCACAACATCCGTGGTTTGCAGGGAGGGTGCGCGGCTTGCGCAGAACGCGGCATCGACCCCACGAAGCCCGGCTATCTCTACCTCGTGGTCCACGACGGCCACCAAGCACTCAAGTGGGGCATTGCCAACATCGATCAGAGGCTGACCCAGCATGTTTCCCAAGGCTGGAAGCTCATCGCTCGTTGGAACTTCGGCCTCACCCGGGATGCATGGGCGTTCGAACGTCAGATCAAGGCCTGGGTCCGGGGACAAGGCGTCCCGAAAGCGTTGACCGCCGATCAGATGAAGTACGGCGGTCACACAGAGACCGCCTACCACGCCGACATACGCTTGGCACTTGTCCAGGCCTACATCGTGTCCTTGACCGGCCGTGACCCCGAACCGCCCCAGGCGACGTAGCCCGGAGGAGCCGCCCTCCAGCTCGCGACACCCCAGTGCCCCCCCCCGTTATCTTCTTCGCGGTCCTGCAAGAGGGCCGCTGGCCTCCGGGCCCGGCATGACTGTTCCCCCCTGTCGAACGGATGACCTGGGGG
>NZ_BMUY01000033.1 GCF_014650435.1 Streptomyces tendae | reverse complement strand
GGCGTACTGCACCGGCGGTGCGTCGATGATGTTGACGCCGGTCTTGAAGCTGATGTCGGTCCGGCGGGTGCCCAGCCTCGGGTAGCCGAGCTTGAGGCGCTTCTCCACGCTCCCGTTCGTCAGGTAGCGGCAGGTGTTCGTGTACTGCGGCGCGCCCTCCTCGGAGACGAGGTCGTCGAGGTGGTCGCCGAGGTTCGGCGTCTCGTACCAGAAGGAGTTCCACGGCTCGGCTGGGGTGCCGACCTTCATCGTGGACGCCGTGCTGTCGACGATGACGCCCAGGTTCCCGTCGGGCTGTTCCTGCGCGTAGGCCCACACGTCGCGGATGATTCTGCACGGATCCGCGTACACGTAAGGACCGCGGCCCTTCAGCTGCCCGTGGGTGTCGTGGCGGGCCGTCAGATACGACGACCAGGAGGCGGCTTCGATGCGGTATTCGCCGTCCTCGGCGGTGATGTCCCACACCAGGCCACCCCAGCGGAGGAACCCGTCCGCCTCCGCGAAGACCAACGCCCGCCCGGGCAGCAGACTGTCGACATTGGCCTGCACGAAGCGGGGGGAGAGCGTCCCGGAGAACGCGCCCGGCCCGTTCATCTCCCCGCCGAAATCCACATCGGACAGGGGCAGGGCGGGGTGCAGCACCTCACCGGTGAGGGCGTGCTGGGTGAAGTACCGCCAGCGCGCCATGTCAGTACACGTCTTCCACGAACTCGACGTCGGCGACGATCGCGGTGCCGTTGTTGACGGAGATCGTCCCGTCCATTGGCAGATTGGGGCTGGCCTGGACCTTCAAGGTCTGGGTGGTGCCGCGCATCGCCGACGGCATCGTGAAGGTGTCCGCGATGACCTCCGTCGACCTTCGGACGCCGGTCTGGTTGTCGTCGAGGACGGAGTCTTGTCCGGCGCGGGAGCCGATCACGGTCTGGAAGTTCACCCACACCGCGCCCGTGCTCATGGAGATCCCCGCCATCGTCACGACGATGTTCGCCCTGCCCGCCCACGCCGGAATCGGCACCGACCACTGAGCATCGGCGGGCCAGTCCTTGTAGCCGGCGGTCTTCGTCAGGCTGCTGGAGGTGGCCGGGTAGGCGGTGTAGATGCGCCGGTCGCGGCGAGGGTTGGCGACCTGCCGCAGATCCTTGACCATGGCGTTGGTGATGGTCGCCGTCGAGGCCGGTATGTCGATCCGGGCCAGGGGGATCGCCGAATATCCGGCCGGGACGGTCGTCGCGCTACTGGAGACGTTGGGGATGACCTCGAAGAACACGATCGGGTCCACAGCGGGCTCGCGGTCGCCCTCGTACTCGGGGTCCTCCACGCGCAGCACGATCATGTCCGACCGCCCCACACCTCCGGTCGCCGCGATGCTGACGGTGTCGGAGCCGATGTTGTACGCGGTGTAGAAGCCCTGCACCGCGGAAACCTTCCCGGCGATGACCGCTGACCCGTCGGCGATCTGCACCCCGGCGCCCGGCGTGGCCAGGGCGGTGACCTTCATGTCGTCGCCCTCGGTCACGCCCTGATTCCCACGCGCCAAGTCTTTGATCATCATGCGGAACTGCTGCGCCGAGTGTTCTGCGTTCTTCGTGGCGATCGGGACCGGTGCCAGAGCCATCAGTCGTCTCCCTTTCAGAGGGCCTTGTAAGCCGGCCACCAGGTGACGGCCAACGTGCTGGTCAAAGTGGGGTCGGTGGCCGTCCAGTGGATCTCGTTCATCCCCGGGTACAGCCGGAACTCGTCGATGCGGGACTGGGCGGACAGGCCCATGCCGCCGCCGTTGTCGCGGAGGACGCTGCGCCATCCGGGCCGGGTGTCGATGTCCACCCACTCCCCCGCCGCCAGGGAGCCTTGGACGGTGAGCTTGCGGCCGGTGGCGACGTGCGTGATGGACGGGTTGGCGCACGGACCGTGCACCCGCAGCACCGGCCAGGTGGGGGCGGTGCCGTCCACATGCAGGAAGCCGGGCCTGCCGATCGCGCCCGCGGTGTCCTCGATCGTGAACGGGAACATGAGCGGGAACTGCATCCCACCCTCGGTGAGCGAGCCGAGCGGCAGCGTCTTGGAGACGAGCTCGTCGTAGTACAGGTGGTCCTGCGCGGTGAACTCGATGTCCAGGGGGATCCAGCCGTGCTTAGCCGTGGTGAGGTCCGCTTCCAGGGAGCGGATACGGCCCCGCACCGTGCGGGCCGGACGGCCAGGGAACTTCAACCGCAGAACGGTGGTGGCACCACCGGCGAAGCGCACCGTTTCGTCGTCGGCGGCCTGCTGGAGCGTGTCGTGGACAGCAAGGGCCGCCACCTCGTCACCGGGGATGCGGATACCGGCATCGATACGGATCGTCCGCCCGGCGAAATAGTCCGGGCCGAGCCACAGACCGTCCTCCCCCGGGGGTTCGACGTCCGCGGTGCGCTGCGGCGCCCGCCCCAGCCCTTCGATCGCCGCGATGACGACGGGCGTGTCCTTGCCGATGAGGACCCCGGCCAGCTCGTGCTGGTGGTCGACCAGCGGGACAGGTGTGGTCATCCTCGGGCTCCCACTCCCCCACGCCGCATCCGGCGCAGCTGGTAGGCCTGACGCGCTTCGATGGCGCGGGCCAGGTCACGGTCGGATTTGCGGTCCCCGATGTGGAAGTGCGAGGCGCCGATGAGGGGTCCCTGTTCGCGGATGATGACGACCCGCCCGGACTGTCCGTCGGTGAGACCGACCCCGAAGCGGGAGGCGACGTCGGCGAGGACCGGCATTGCCGTGCGACGTTTGTTCGCGCCGAGGGGGATGTACGCCTCCCCCCGGGTGGAGGGCTCCGCGAATCGGATGATGCCGCCCTGCGTGGCGTAGAGGCCGGCCCGGATCCCGCCGTCGGCATAGGCCTGCTGTTTGTTGGCCTTGCCCAGGTCGGCGAGAAACTTGGCGGCCTTCGACCCCAAGCTCTTGCTGATCTGCGCCTTGGCCTTGTTCGCCACGTCGATGATGACGTCCTCACCGATACCGGTCTTGTCCGCGACCTGGTGGATGCCGACCGTCTTCGACGTGATCGCAGCGATGATCTGGATCAGCGTCTCCATCTCCTCGCCGGAGAGCTGAGCCTTGGCCTTCTTCACCGCCGTGTTCGCCCGCGCGGCCTTGGACCGGCTGCTCGCCGCGTCGGCTGCAAGCTCCATCGACGCCTGGTCACCCTTGGACGCCAGATGCGAGGCGAGATCGCCGTAACCCATCGCCGCGAGCTTGACCAAGTTGTTCTGGAAGACAGCGTTGCTGCCGGTGGCATGGTTCAGCTGGAGCGTGAAGTCGGTGAGGCTGGCACGGGCTTCCTGCATCATCCGGCGCAGCGCGATCGACATCTGCGCCACGTACTTGTCGGTGCCCTTCGCCATCTTCGCGGCGAGCGCCACGCCCTCATTACCCATCGACGCGAGAGCCTTGGCGACGTCCCCGCCGGCCCGGTCTGCGACTTTCTCAAGGTTGCGGTTCCATACGACGGTCGCCTTGCCGAGCGATATGAGCTTCTTCTCGACCGCGGCCAGGTCGTAGTACTTGATCTCCTTGACCTTGCCGCCCTTGGTTTTCACCTTGCGGGTCTTGTGGCCGATGGACGCGGCGTCGGACGGGGAGTAGAGGGACCCGGAGACGGGGTCGTACTGCCAGTTGGAGAGGCTGCCGTCGGCGTTCCACTGGATACCGGCCGGGTCGCCTCCGAGACGGCGCGCCGTCTCCTCGAGGATCGCCCGCGATCGGGTCCGCTTGGACGGTGTGAGGGGAATGTACGCCTCGCCTCCGGTCTCCGGTTCGGCCCACACCCGCCACGACCCCGCCGGCGCGATCTGCGCAACATGCCGCTCAGCACCGTCCGCGAAGAACCGCGGTCGCATCCCGTGGAATCCACCGTCGGCGTAGTAGTCGACCAGCGCGCCGTCAGCGTAGGAGCCGGGCTTGAGCTTCTTCCTCGAGCGGGCCTCACCCGTGGTGTTGTTGACGATGTGGTTTTCGTAGAACGTCGTCGTGTGCGTGGTGTACGTTCGCGCCGTCTTGCCGTCCAGCCGTGTAAGGGCTTGGTCGACGGCCGCGATGGAGCCGAGGGACTGCCCGTTCGCCGTGTACACCTCGGTACGCCCGTCGGGCAGTTGCCGGGTCTTCAACCCGACCGCCTCGAGCGCCGCAATCGCGGTCGCGTTCAGGGTGTCGACGGTGACGGTGTGCGAGTCCGGCGTCTCCGCGATGGCGTCCTGCACGGACTGGAGGCCGGTGATGGCGTCCTGCCGCTCCAGCGTGATGATGGTCTTGATGTCCTCGGGGGTGCCGAGGAGCGTGTTGACGTAGTCGAGGGCCTTCTGCCGGTTCCCGTCGAACGCCTGCGTAGCCAGGGTCAGCATCGATGCGCGGAGCTTGTCGGACTTCCCCGCCATCGTCTCCATCGACTCGCCCGCCGCGAGCCCGGCGGCGATCATCTCGTCCTGAGACTTAGCCGCGGCGGACATCGCCTCGCCGTTCTTCCGGCCGGCTTCGGTGTTCAGGTCGAGGGTGTTGCCGTTCTCCTTGAACGAGGCGGTCAGGTCGTCCATGGCCTGCTCGAAGTCGATCTGCGCGTCGTAGGCGGACCGGTTGACTTCGTTCAGGGCGAGGATGCTGGACCGAAGTCCGTCGGCTGCCTGTTTCTGCGCGTCGAGCTGGGCGCTGGTATCCAGTGCGGCCTGACCGAAGACGCCCATGGACTGGGCAGTCATCTCCTGCTCAAACGCGACGTCGGCGAGGGCGTTCTGGTAGTCGTTGGTGGTTTCCTTCAGCCGGTCGAGGTCCCCGCCGCCGGCCTGCCAGGACTGTTTCAGCAGCTCGTACTGTGCGGCGGCCTGCTTGGAGTTCCCGGAGCGGACCAGGTTCGCCATCGACTTGTCCCAGGCGTCGACGTTCTCCCGGGCGGTGGAGATCCCCGGCCCTTCGGCGAGACCGACCCATGTGCCGAAATCGGATGTCCACTGGGCGAGTTTGTTGTCGGAGGCGCTCTTGGACACCATCGCGATGGACGACGACATCTCGTCCAGGTTGCTGGAGAGGGTGCCGGTGACCTTCCCGGTGGAGATCAGCGTGTTGAGGCTGGTGGAGAGTTCGTCGACCTGGACGGCGGGCTTGTTGTCGGAGAGTTCGTGCAGGGCGAGGACGATGGCGCCGATCCCGGCTGCGGCGAGACCGAACTTGGCGCCCGTGGACAGGGATGCGACTGCTGCCCGGAATCCGGCGAGGCCACCGCCGGCGGCAGTGGAAGTGGCACCTAGGGCGGCGATGGCAGTGGACAGGCGTGTCACCCCGCCCGACACTGCGGCAGCGCCGAGCCCGGCGAGCTGCATCAGCTTCAGGGCCGCTGCCCCCTGGAGGAGGAGAGCGACCGCTTCCGGGGGCAAGGCTCCGACAATGTTCGCGAGGGCGGTGACCAGGGTCAGCATCGTCGGCCCTGCCTCCGCCGCCCCGGCGGCGAGAGCACCGACAGCGTCCCCGATGGCCTCCACGGCTTCACGGGCGGCGGGCCCGTTGGACCGCATGTAGTCGACGATCTGCCCGAGCGCGCCGTCGCCGGCATTCCCTTCGGAGACCACCCGAAGGAAGTGGATGACGCTGTCGGTGAAGTCGTCAAGCTTGGCGTCGGTCAGCTTGGCGACCTTGTCGGAGAATGAGTCGAAGCCGGGGGTTTGCATCCCGCCGGCTGCGACGTTCATCAGCCGGTCCATCTGTTCCGAGAACGACTCCACCTCGGGCGTTAGGTGCGGCAGAAGTTCCTGAAGGACGACGAAGCCCTTGGTGACCGGCTCCATCGTGAAGCGGGTCATGTCGTCCGACCAGTCACCGAACGTGGTCTTCAGGTTGGTCAGGGCGGCTGCGGCGCGTTGCGTCTCTGGCGGCATGGCGGCCAGCTGCCTCTGCCAGGCCAGTTGCGCTTCGGCTGCCTCGGTGGAGCCGCGCCCGTGCTCGCGGACGGCTTCCTGGTACTTCTTCTCAGCGTCGGCGGCTTCGCTGAGAGGTTCGATCTGCCCGGCCAGTGCGATACCGAACGCGGCTGCGGCACCGCCGGCGGCAGTGAGTACGCCGGCGAGGGGAGCGACGTTGGCGACCAGTCCGGCGATGAGGGGGATGGCGGCGGTGGCGAGGGGGATGAGGGTTCCCAGCCCGATATCGAGGCCGTTGCCGCCTCCGCCGCCAGGGCTGCCGCCGAGGGTGCCGCCCAGGCCGCGCAAGGCGGACGTGTCGGGTTCGACGCGGACGCGGATCGTCTGGGACATGGACGCCCAGCGGACCGCGTCGGACACCTCGCGGCGCAGACTCATCCGGTCGGCGAGCCCGATGGGGATTTCTATGCGGTGCCCCCACGCCGCCCACCGCACGGCGGCGTCTACCTCGCGGCGCAGCTGCATGGCGTTGCCGAGGCGCAGGTTCACGGCGAGGCCCTGCCCGGCGCCGGCGCTGCTGAGGGCTGCGGACACATCGGCGCGCAGGTGGGCGGCGTCGATGTCGAGACGGGCGCGGATGCCCTGCCCGGCCCCAGCGGTGGACAGGGCGGCGGACACGTCCGCACGGAGGCGGCTGGCGTCGACACCGAGCCGTACTCCGAGTCGCTGCCCGGATCCGGCGGCGGCGAGCGCGGCGGATACGTCCGCCCGCAGGTGCGCGGCGTCTACGTCGAGGCGGACGCCGATGCCTTGTCCGGAGCCTGCGGTGGTGAGGGCGGCGCGGACGTCGGAGCGCAGGTGCGCGGCGTCTACGTCCAGGCGGATGCGGATGGGCCGGCGGGCTTCCCGGCGCAGTTGCTGAAGGTCGCGGCGCAGGGCTTGGACGTTGCGGGATGCGGCGTTCGCTTCGCGGGACAGGCCACGGAGAGTGCGTGCGAGGTCGGAGCCCTGCCCGGTCAGCCGTACCGACAGATTCCACTCGGCCACGGGTGGGCTCCTTCCTGTTCGTCTAGTGCTGGTGGTGGAGGGCGAGGGCGGCGTGGATGCTGCTGGGGATGAGGGAGACCTTCACGCCGTGCCCTTCGTCGCCGGTGGGGACTTCCTTCTGCCGGTCGGCGATGAGCTGGCAGCCGATGCAGCGGTGGGTGGTGGCCCGGTAGGCGTCCTCGTCACCCCCTGCGGCTTCGTCCCATTCCTCGGGGCGGGTGCCGCAGGTCGGGCATACGGTTTTGAGGTAGTGGGCGTAGGCGAGGGCTTTACGCCGGTCGAGGTCGGTCCAGGCGCCGGTGCCGTGCCCGCGGAAGAAGCTGTGGGGGATGCCCCAGGTGTGGCAGAGCTCCATCTCGGCACGGAAAGTGGCGTCATCGATCAGCCTTTTCCCAGGTCGGTCCGCTTACGCTGCTGCACCAGCCACGCGGCGCCCCACAAGCTCTTCCAGTCGTCCAGTGCCCACGTCTTCATGGCGTGCTGGGCGTACTCCTCCGGCATGCCGTCCATGGAGGCGGCGGCGATCAGGGCGGGCGCGAACGTGGCGAAGTGGAACTCAGCGTTGCTGTCCCGTTCCTCGTCGTCTTCGGTGGGCGGGTGTTCCTTGATGAGGTCTTCGAGCCGACCGCGTTCGAGGGCCTGGAAGGTGAGGACGACGGTGTGGGCGTCGTACTCCTCCTGGGCTGCCTTGAGGGCGTCCTGGGCTTCCTTTGTCTGCTTGCGGACCAGGGCGAGGGCGTCCTTGTCGGCGTCCTTGCCCAGTGACTTCAGGTAGTCCTCGGCACGCTGGGCGGCCTGCTTCGCCTGCTGGTAGCGGTCCCGTACGTCGGGGTCCGAGCACAGCCGCAGCACCTGCGTCGGCTTGGGCATGCTGTCCAGTTGCTTCTGGATGACGTCCCACGCGGTGGGGTTGCTCATGGTCAGGGTCCTTTGGGAAGGCCCAGCCGGGCACCTGCGCCCTTCCCAGACACGCCGGGGCCCGGCTGGGGGCTAGAGGGGGTGTCAGCCGGCGGTGGGCACGGCCTGGTTGAACACGGGGCGGGCGGTCACCGTGAACTGCACGGTGATCTTCGCGGCCTCGTTGTCCGTCGTGTACGCCTTGCTGTTGGAGACGACGGTGACGGGGTAGACGTCCATGCCCTTCGCGCCAGGCGTCTTGCCCTTGCTGAAGATCACGATGTACCCGGACGTGCCCTTGGCGAGGTCCGTCTCGATGTCGTCGAGCGTGGAGTCCTCGTAGAAGGTGAGGCTGGAGTCGGCTGCGGAGTCGTCGCCGCCGATCTTCGACACGAACGTGGACGCCATGTCGGGGGTTTCGATCGGGGTGTTCTCCAGGGAGAACCCGTCGATCGCGTTGATCTGGCCGGTGTAGTCGGTACCGGCGGTGATCTCCGCGTCGGTGGGGATCAGCTCCGCCGAGGCGATCGTCGGGACGAAGTAGATCCGGGTGATGCCCTTGCGGTTGAACCTTGCCATTGTTGGCCCCTAGCGAGACTTGGGGCCGAAACTGGGGGCCCCTGCTACACGTGTGTGGCGGCCACCAGGTGGTGGCGTCCGCGTGGGGTCCCGCCGCGGTGCGGTGATCTGACCCGTCATGGGGTCAGCCGGTCGGCTGCTCCTCGAGGAAGAGCCGAAATCTGATCACACTGGTGATGATTCCATCTTCTGGATCGGGTGTTCCCCCCACCTCGCTGGCCTCCCGCCGCCAGCAGTTGATGCCGGGGATGGTGAGGGGGTGCCGGTATCCGGGGGATCCGTCCGTGGGGCGTTCGATGACCTTCCGGCCCTTGTCGGCGAGCCACTGCGCCTGCTCGTCCCCGCCGCGCGAGTTGGGGTCGGCCGGGTTGGGCCCGGACACGAACGTTGCCTGGTAGTTGGAGACGGCGGTGGTGTGTCGGTCGGCGAGCGTGGCGTCGTCGCTGGTGTGGTCGAGGGGGTCGAGGATCGTGTACGGCGGCGGCAGCGGCCGGCCGAAGTCGTCGAGGGGGACGCTGCGCACCCCGACGGGACGGCCGGTGAGCGTGGCGAGGAGCGTCTGGAGGCTGGCGGTGACGGGACGGCGGTCGATCATCAGGCACCCCCGAAGATGCGGTCGCACGCGTCCTTGAACGCGTCCGCGTATTCGTCGGACAACTCGTTCACGGCAGGTTCGACGTGCGGGAACGGAGGCTGCCGGTAGAAGCGGCCCAGCACGTCGTAGCGGTTCATGAAACCGAACTCCAGACGGGCGGCCTGCGGCCTGTCTGTTCCCAGGACCGCGCCGCCGCCGTCGGGCACACCGAACGGCTGGGCCGGCCCCCACGAGTCGAAGTAGTCCCCCGTGATGATGTTCGGGCCCGGCCTGCCCGACGCGTTGAAGCGGATCATCGCGCGGACCAGACGCGCCTGCTGCTGCACCGTCCGGTTCGTCTCCGGACCCACCCGGTCCGCGGCCCGCTCCAGCCGCGGTCCCAGCTCCTCCAGATCCATCACGACTCCCTGGTCTGCTGGATCTGATCAAGCGTGGTCATGCGGATCACGCCGAGCGTCCCACCAGTCGACGGGTCCTGTGCCCGCCACTGCCGCCCGAGCAGAGACAAGTCCCCACCGGGATGCACCGCCACGACCGTGACGATCGTGTCCCGCTCCGCGATCGGAGCAGCAAGCGGCGTGAGCGACTTGTACTTGGAGCGGGTCTCGTCCACCCAAGGCAGGTTCGGTGCGGGCAGCGACGTCACCCCGCCCACGGTCCCGGCGATCTGCACAGCCCCAGGGCCCTCGTAGATGATGTCGCCGGGCGGCGCCTCGTACTGGCCGGTGTCCGGGTTGAACACGGGGCTTCCGGCGGGCGTGGTGAACCGCACCGTGTCCAGGAGGATCATCTGCTCGATGACCGGTACGAGAGCGGACAGGTCCAGGCCGGCCATCAGACGCCCGCCTTCCCGCCGGCGGCCCACTCGGTGAGCGTGGCCAGCATCGCCCGTGCGGTGGCACCTTCCCCGCCGCCGTAGTCGGCCCGGTTCAGGGCCTCCTGGTCCAGCAGCACCGGATCGACCTCCGCGAGGAACGCTGCGACGACCTCTCCGGGGGTGGTGGGCACGCCGACGGCGACGCGGGCGAGTCCGTCGAAGGCGACGCCGTGGGGTTGGCGGGTGTGGAGGACGACCAGGGGCAGGCTGCCAGCAACATCGTGCTGGAGGGTGTAGCCGGTGACGGTGCCCGCGGGCAGGGGTGTGCCGTCGATGGCGATGCGGGCGTGGCCGGGCTGGGCGTCGATGTGGACGGCGTGTGCCTGCGGCTCCGCGGGCTGATCGGTCACGGGGCTACTTCTTCCTCCGGCCTCCGCCGGTCTTCTTCAGGCTCGGGTACCGCTTCGTGACGCAGGAGCGGATGGTCTTCTGCGTCGACTTCGATTCGTTCTGCGCTGCCCTGGCCAGGGCGTTGCGTGCCCTCGCCTTTGTGTCGATCGGGTAGCGGCGCGCTCCTGGCAGGGCGAACGACTTCTTGGGGAGCTTCTTGCGCTGCTTGGCCTTGAGCTTGGCCACGGGTGGCTCCTTCGTCGCCGGGTGGGGTGTCGGCTGGGAAGGGGACCTTGAGGGGGACGGTGCGCTGGAACGTGACGGGGCGGCGGAGGATCAGGTCGGTCTCTTTCGCGCCGTCGGGCCGCACGTAGTACTGGTGCAGCACGATGACCTGGATCAGCCACGGCGTGCCGTCCGGACTGTCGGCGGGGCGGAACGGGACCGTGAGGACCGTGACGGGGTGGGCGGCGGACACCAGATCGGGGTCGATGTCGTTGGCGGTCAGCCAGGCTGCGATCAGCTTCTGCCGCCAGGCGGGCGGGGTGCCGTGCCCGTCGTGGACCGTGTACGCCATCTCCGCGGTCACAGCGGCGCTCCGGAGCGGATGTCGGTGCGGCCGCGGAGGTCGAGGCGGGGCAGGAACTCTCGGACGCAGTGGGCGTGCGCCACGGGGTGGGCGAGGGCGTCCTGCACGGTTCGGAGGGTGCGGTCGGCCTTGTCGTCGTCGTTGTGGTTTGCCCATCCACACCCGCGCCCATCACGGACCTCGAGGAACTGGATGTCCAGCTCGTCGAGGGCGGTTCGGGCGGCGCCGGTGTTGGCGGTGGTGACGGCCTGCCAGGTGATCGCGGCGCGCGCCCACGAGTCGACGGGGTGGCGGGCGTTGTTGGCGTAGACGACGGTGTCGAGGGGGTGGTCGCGGCGCAGGGCCTCGAGGTCGAAGCGCGCGGCGTTGGGGTCGCGGGCCATGTCCTGGGCGTTGCGGAGGAATGCGCGGGCGCGGCGCAGGGCTTCGGTGATGCGGGAGGTGAGGTCGGCGTAGTACTGGGCGGACAGGCTGGTGATGGCGGCCTGGTGCCGGGACGTCCACGCGAAGGTGGACTGGCGTCGGTCGGCGTTGTCGAGGAGGGTCCAGGCGCCTTCGCGGTAGATGACGGGGAGGTCTTGCGCGGACCAGGATTCGGCGAACGCCATGGCGGCCCGGTTGAACGAGGCGAGGGCGGTGTTGAAGGCGCTGATGGCCTCGCGGAGGGGCCGTCCGCCGCCGGAGGTCCGTCCGGGCCGGATCCGGCCGAGGGCGGCCAGGACGGCGGTCTGGGCGGTGGTGAGGATCCGCCAGGCTGCGGTGAGGCGGCCGATGCCGCCAGTGATGTAGGCGAGGATGCGGGCGCGGAGGGTGCGGCCGCGTCGCCGGACAGACGTGGTCATCGGCGGGGCCTCGCGTGGAGGGTGATCAGCCCGATCCCGTCCCTGCCGCCACTGTCGTCGGTGGGGACGTCGGGGGCGGGCGGGTCCCCGTTCTCGAGGGCCGTGATCTGCCGTTCGTAGGCCTTGATGTTCTCAGCGAAGGTCACGGAGACGACGCCGGACACGTTGACGCTGGAGGGCTGGGCGCGGAGCGCGGCGAGGCGTTCGCGGAGGACTTCCAGGGCGACAGCGCGGGCCGTGCCGAGCCGGGTGTAGCGGGCCTCGAGGTCGGCCAGGTCGACGGTGGTGCCGAGTTCGCCCTTGAGCCATGCGGTGACGGCTGCGGTCAGGGCCATGGCGTGTCCTCCCAGGGTGGGGCGGTGGGTGTGGGAAGGGGGTGCGGGTGCGGGCCCGCCGGTTGGCGCCCCCACCAGTGGGGCGGGCCCGCACGCCGCTAGTCGCCGCTGCTGCCCTCGTCAGCGGCGCTCCGGCCCCGAGCCGGCTTACGGGCCGTCCGCTTGGCGGCCGGCTTGTCCCCGTCCCCGTTTCCGTCCTCGCTGTCGGAGGAGGTGGTGGTGTCGGTGGACTTCGCGGAGGTGGGCAGCTTGCCGCCCTCCCACGCCTCGGGGTTGGTGACCAGGGCGGCCAGGCGCGGCTCCGGCTCCTCACCGGGGAGCAGCAGCACCGTGGCGTGCCGGTCCGGGTCCCTCACGAACACTGCCTGCACGAGCTTCGCCATGATCGACCTCAGCTCGCCGGGAGGACGGTGGCGGAGACGTGGATGTCCGGCACGTACAGCACCGGCATGCCGACGGCGGCACCTCGGGTGTAGATCTGCACCGGGTCGTCCTCGACCTTCGTGACGACGACGATGCCGGGGGCTTCCTGCCGGGTGAGGACCGGGTTGGTGCCCGAGGTGAACATGGCGGCCTCACGGGTGCGGCCGTACTGGGTCTGCGCCCACTCTGACGCCGGGACCTCGGGGATGAGGATCCACTTGTTCTCGGGGAGGACCCGCACGTACTGGTCGTCGTTCCACACCTGCACGTCGTAGGTGGTGATCGGCGGCAGGCCGTAGCGGGCGCGTACGACGTCGACCTCGTTCGGGGCGAGCGTTGCGGTCGGCGTGGTGGCGGTGCTGGACGATCCGTAGTACGCGGAACGATACTCGGCGTTCGCCGCCAGCAGTGCACGAGCCTTCCGCGAGGTGACGACCATGCGGGGGGCGGGGGCTCCGGAGTCCACGAGGTGGTCGATCCACGCCCGCTCGTCGGACAGGGGGGTGGCGGTGGCCTGGTCCCACATGACCGGGGCGGTCGGCATGTTCGCCGCGGGCACGTTCCAGTTGACGTCCAGGCCGATGCCGGGCAGGGTGACGACGCCGTTGGCGAGGAGCTGGCCGGCGGCGAGTTCCTGCGTGGTCTTGATGGCCTCGACGTGCCGTTCGACGTCGGAGTAGAGCAGCTCGATGTACCGCTCGGTGTCGGATCCGTGCTGGACGTCGAGGAGGATCTGGTCCATCTCGGAGACCGGGAGGGTCTGGCCCAGGGCGGGCAGCATGCCCTCGTTGACGACCTGCTCCGCCTGCCGCTTGGCGAGCGCGGTGGGCGCGTCGTAAGCGCGGAACTTGGCCGCGTTGACGCGGCGCTTCGCGGACGTGGTGCGGAACTTGATGCCCTGCACGCTGGTCTCCGGGATGATCTCCCGGGTGAGGCGGTAGTTCGCCGGGGTGTCGATCTGGCGGGCGAACACCGTGAGGTCGTTGGCGTCGGTGTCGCGCAGAAGAAGCTCAAGCGCTTCCATCAGTGATCAGCTCCTTCTACCGGTAGTGGATGTTGACGCCGGGGGCGGTGGACGTGACGGTGGCCGGATCGAAGTCGCCGGGCACCTCGTCGGCGAAGACCTCTCCGAACCACAGGAGCGCACCGGCTGCCTTGGTGGAGGTGGGGTTGAAGGCGATGGAGTCGACCAGGAACCCAGCGAGGTCCTCGGTGCCGTCGGTGGCGGCCCCGTTGTAGGGGGCGTACAGCCCGGATGCGGTGATCTTCCCGAGGGGGATGCCCGACTTCATGACGTTGCGACCCTGGAGGGCCGGGTTCGCCGACGTGACGTAGTGCGTGTTCGCGGTGAACTTCGTCAGGTCGAGGGTGATGGTGTTGGTGTCCTGGACTCCTACGAGGGACGCGAGCCACGGCCGGTCGGCGGTGACGGTGTCCGTGTAGGAGATGGGCTGGAAGTCGTTCACGACGGCCTCTCCTTGTGAACCGTGCGGTTTCTGCTGCACCCCTGGTTGGGGTGCGTCCACGAGGAGAGGGCGTGGTCCCGTAGCCCACCGTTGGGGTGGGAGGTCTGTCAGGCGGCGGGCTTGTCCTTGAGGTGGCCGCGGAGGCGCGCCATCTCAAGGCCGCGGTTGCCGGTCTTGTCACCCGCACTGCGGGTGGGGGGTGCGCCGGCGGGGGCGCCTCCGGCGGTCGGGGGCAGCGGGATGGTCTGCGCAGCGGGCCGGGTGCCGAACAGTTCGGGGCGGCGCTCCTTCAGCTTCTCGGCGGCCTCACGCACCGCCGTCTCGTCGGCGTCGTCGTCCACGCGGAGGAGAGCGGCGGCGTCCTCGAGGTCGTCGCCCGTCGCACCGAGCCCGGCGAGGACGGCGCGCCGGTTCACGGCCCGCTCCCGGGCGATGGCGGCAGCCTCACGGGCGGCCAGCTCCGCCTCGCGGCGCTCGAGCTCCTGGCGGCGGCGCTCCTCCTCGGAGAGGGCATCCTGCTGCGCCTTGCGGGCAGTCGCGACGAACGTCTTCACGTCGTCGGGGTTGGTGAAGCCGAGTTCCTGCGCGAGTTCCTCGAGGGCCTTGCGGGCGCCTGCGCGTTCGCCCTGGGACTTCTCGCGGGCGGCGATGCGCTCGAGCTCTTCCTGGGTGAACTGCTTGACCGGCTCCGGGCTCGCGGGCGGCGGGGAGGGCTTGGGCGGGTCGGCGGGCGGGTTGCCGCCGTCGTTGTAGAAGACGGCGATACCGGGCAGGCCGGTGTAGGGGTGGGCCCAGCCGGGGGCGGCGGTGTGGCCGTGGCGGCGGTGCTGCGCGGGGGCACGCATTACAGACAGTCCTCCCATAGGACGTTCAGGCCCCGCGCCTAGATCAAGGACAGCACAGAACGTCATGGGGTGTTCCCCCCGCCTTCCCCAGGAGCCTCAGCGGGGTCGTCCTCGGGGTCCTCGTCGTCTCCGGCCGGGGGCAGCACCACGGGCGGCGTTTCGGGCTCGTCGGGCGCCTGACGGTTCAGGAAGCGGGCGACCTCTTCGGGGTTGCCGAGGGCGTCGGCGAGGGCGCGGGCGGCTTCGAAGGACCGGTTGTCGATCCGCTTGAGTTCCTCGGCGGCGTCGTCGATGGGGAAACCGGCTTCCATCAGCATGGTGATGGCGGTCTCCTGCGACAGGACCCGCTTCTCCACGCCGATGGTGACCTGCTCAAGGACGGCCTGCTTGTCGGTCGGCGTGTACGGGCCGAACACCAGCTTCGCGGGCTGCACGCGGACGCCCGTCCAGTCGGGGTGCTGCCCGGCGAGGTGGAGGCGTTGCACGAACTTCAGCAGCAGCGCGTACTTGTGGTCCCGGGCGAGGCGCATGGACGCGATGAGGGAGTCCAGCGGGCCCAACGAGAGTTGGAGGGCGTACCCGGAGGGGGCCTTCGACGGGTCGGTGGTGCCCAGGGCGACGGCGGGGAGGCGGGCGTTGTTCGCGGCCCGGTCCTTGAGGTCCTTGACGTGTTCGCGGAGTTCGCGGAGGGCGGGGCTGGTGTCGACGGCGGTGAGCTTGCCGTTGTCGCCGAGCTTGAACAGGCTGCCGGGGCCGACGTCCATCTGCGTGCGCGAGTCCGCTACGCCGGAGATGGCGACCATCGGCAGACCGGTCGTCGCAGAGGCGCGCGCGGAATCGGTGTCGGAGCTGGCGAGCTCGTCGAACACCTGCAACACCTTGGCGAGGCTGGACTGGCCCCAGTGCTCTTCGGCTGGCGGGACGGTGTTGGGGACGTGCACGACCGGGATGAAGTCGATGAGCAGGTCGAGGTGGTCGAGAACCTCGCCGTCGGAGCGGGTGGCGAAGGTCGCCTTGTCCAAGGGCAACGCGTCGACATCGACGGGGCCCTTGAGGTCTTCGAGGGTCCAGGTGGCGTCGGTCAGGTAGCACGTGGTGGTGGACGGGGCGTCGTTCCACGCGTACATGCGGGACACCACGCCCGTGCCCGCGTCCACCACGTCGCCCTGGCCGACGACCGGGATCAGCTGGCCGTCGGCGTCCTCCACGGTGCGTACCGCCCGCACCGCACGCCCTGCCTCGTCCACGCCGGCGGCGGTGGCGGGGCCGATCGGCCCGAGCTCGTAGGTGATGCGCCGCAGCCGGGGCTTGAGGCCGCGGCGGGGGTCTTCGGGGAGTTCCCACGCGAAGTGGACCCGGTCGGGGAACTCCGTGTCGCCGTCCTCCGGGAGGACGGGGAAGTAGAAGCCGGGGTCGGTGGCGCGGACGGTGGCGCGCTGTTTCGCGGG
>NZ_BMUY01000032.1 GCF_014650435.1 Streptomyces tendae | reverse complement strand
CAGGCCGCTCCGGCTCCGGCGGCCCCGGCCCCGCAGGCACCGCCGGCCCCGGCTCCGCAGCCCGCCGCCCCGGCGCCCGCGCCGGCCCCGGCCGCCGCTCCGGCTGCCCCGGCCGCCGCGCAGCCGGTGGACGACGGCGCCTACGTCACCCCGCTGGTGCGCAAGCTCGCCGCCGAGAACGGCGTCGACCTGTCCACCGTCAAGGGCACCGGCGTCGGTGGCCGTATCCGCAAGCAGGACGTCGTCGCCGCCGCCGAGGCCGCGAAGGCCGCCGCCCCGGCTCCGGCCGCCGCCCCTGCCGCGCCCGCCGCGAAGAAGGCCCCCGTCCTGGAGGCCTCCCCGCTGCGTGGCCAGACCGTCAAGATGCCGCGCATCCGCAAGGTCATCGGCGACAACATGGTCAAGGCGCTGCACGAGCAGGCCCAGCTGTCGTCGGTCGTCGAGGTCGACGTCACCCGTCTGATGAAGCTGCGCGCCCGTGCCAAGGACGCGTTCGCGGCGCGCGAGGGCGTCAAGCTCTCCCCGATGCCGTTCTTCGTCAAGGCCGCGGCCCAGGCCCTCAAGGCCCACGCCCCGGTCAACGCCAAGATCAACGAGGCCGAGGGGACCATCACCTACTTCGACACCGAGAACATCGGTATCGCGGTGGACTCCGAGAAGGGCCTGATGACCCCGGTCATCAAGAACGCCGGTGACCTGAACCTGGCCGGCATCGCCAAGGCGACCGCCGACCTGGCGGGCAAGGTGCGGGCCAGCAAGATCAGCCCGGACGAGCTGGCGGGTGCGACCTTCACCATCAGCAACACCGGTTCGCGCGGCGCGCTGTTCGACACGATCATCGTGCCGCCTGGCCAGGTCGCCATCCTCGGCATCGGTGCCACGGTCAAGCGTCCGGCGGTCATCGAGACGGAGGACGGCCCGGTCATCGGCGTCCGCGACATGACGTACCTGACCCTGTCCTACGACCACCGTCTGGTGGACGGCGCCGACGCCGCCCGCTACCTGACGGCGGTCAAGGCGATCCTGGAGGCGGGCGAGTTCGAGGTCGAGCTCGGCCTGTAGTCCCCCGCGCCCTTGGGCCTGTACGGTGCCCCCGCCCGGAGCTTTCCGGGTGGGGGCACCGCCGTGTTCGGGGCCGGTGTGCCGCCGTTCCCCGGGTGGAGGCATCACCGCGTTCCGGACGGGGCACGCTGTGTAAGTCTCGTCTCACCTGCGTCAAAGCGCCCCCATGCGCCCTTCCCGCCCGCCGCGACGGCCGTATTGTCTAAGCGTCAGTCGCCCCCGGGGTCCGAAGGGGACCCTCCCCGAAGGAGCTCTCATGACCGCGCCCGTCGTCCACTCGCTGCGCGAACAGATCCGCGAGCACATCCTGGAAGGGATCATCAGCGGACGCTGGCAGCCGGGCGAGCGGATCGTGGAGCGGCGGATCGCGACCGAGCTGGAGGTCAGCCAGACGCCGGTGCGGGAGGCGCTGCGGGAGCTGGAGTCGCTGCGGCTGATCGAGTCGGCGCCGAACAAGGGCGTGCGGGTGCGCAACCTGACCGCCGCCGACCTGGAGGAGAGCTACCCCGTCCGGGCCGGCCTGGAGGCGATCGCGGCGGAGCTGGCGGCGGACCGGCTCGCCCTGGACTGCTCGGCCCTGGAGCCGCACGTCGCCGCGCTGTACGAGGCCGACCGGGTCTCCGACGGCACGGGCCAGGTGCGGCACACGGTGGGATTCCACCGCGAACTGGTGCGGGCGGCGGGCAACTCGGTGCTGCTGCACACGTGGGAGGGGCTGGGGATCGAGGTGTTCACGGCGCTGTCGATACGGTGGCTGGGGACGGTGCAGCAGTCGTACGCGGAGGAGCACGAGGAGCTGGTCGCGGCCTTCCGCCGCCGGGACCCCCGCATCCCGGAGATCGTGAAGTCCCACGTCCTGGGCTGCGCGCCGCGCCCCTAGTTCTTCTTCGCCCCCGCCGCCCCTTCCCGTCCCGTCCCAGGGGGCTGCGCCCCCAGGCCCCCGTTCGCGCAGTTCCCCGCGCCCCTGAAGAACGGCGCAGCCGTTCCCAGGGGCGCGGGACTGTATCGATATGCGGCTCCGCCGCGTGGGCGCGATCAACCACGACGCACCCGCAGGCGCCACACAGCGGAACCACCCGAGCCGCACCGCGCTCACCTGCACAAACCCCCAACTTCAAGGTCACCCCGTGCCACCGCCGGAGGCACCGCGTGCCGACTTTCTCGTGATCAAGAGTTTTTGCCCCTCAACCCTTTGATCGATCATCGATCAGGGAGTTACAGTCACAGACGGGCTTCCACCCAAGCCCCAGCCCTGTCCTGCCAAAGACCTAGGGCACCCCCGAACCCTTGCCGATGAGGGAACCCCCTTCGACTGAGGAAGGCGGCGACATGACGACCGACCCCAAAGCCATCCAGCCGAGCGAGCTCGACCAGCTCCCGGACCGCGACCCCGAGGAGACCGCCGAGTGGCAGGCCTCCCTGGACGCCGTCACCCAGGCGGCCGGGCCGCACCGTGCCGCGTACCTGATGCGCCGCACCCTGGAGCGCGCCGAGGGCGCCGGCCTCGCGCTGCCGAAGCTCCTTGAGACGGACTACGTCAACACCATCCCCACCTCCGCCGAGCCCACCGTGGACGGCGACGAGGCGATGGAGCAGCGGATCACCGCCTGGAACCGCTGGAACGCGGCGGCGATGGTGACCCGCGGCAGCAAGTACGGCGTCGGCGGCCACATCGCCACCTTCGCCTCCGCGGCCTGGCTCTACGAGACCGGCTTCAACCACTTCTTCAAGGGCAAGGAGGGTGACGGCTCGGGCGACCAGCTCTACGTCCAGGGCCACGCCTCCCCCGGCATCTACGCCCGCGCCTTCCTCGACGGCCGCCTCAACGAGGAACAGCTCGACAACTTCCGCCGCGAGGCCGGCGGCAACGGCCTGCCGTCCTACCCGCACCCGCGCCGCCTGCCCTGGCTGTGGGAGTTCCCCACCGTCTCCATGGGTCTCGGTCCGATCTCCGCGATCTACCAGGCGCGGTTCAACCGCTACCTGACCAGCCGCGGCATCAAGGACCTGACCAACTCCCACGTGTGGGCGTTCCTCGGTGACGGCGAGATGGACGAGCCGGAGTCCACCACCGCGCTCACCCTCGCCTCCCGCGAGGGCCTGGACAACCTGACCTTCGTCATCAACTGCAACCTGCAGCGCCTCGACGGTCCGGTCCGCGCCAACTTCAAGATCGTGCAGGAGCTGGAGGCCCTGTTCCGGGGCTCCGGCTGGAACGTGATCAAGTCGCTCTGGGGCACCGCCTGGGACGAGCTGTTCCAGCTCGACACCACCGGCGCGCTCGTACGCCGCCTGCGCGAGGTACCGGACGCGCAGGTGCAGACGTACCAGACGCGCGACGCCGCCTACATCCGCGAGGACTTCTTCAACAAGGACCCGCAGCTCGCCGAGATGGCGAAGCTCCTGTCCGACGACAAGATCCTCGACTGCTTCCACTTCTCCCGCGGCGGTCACGAGTCCCGCAAGGTGTACGCCGCGTACAAGGCCGCGCTCGCCCACAAGGGCGCGCCGACCGTGATCCTGGCCCAGACGGTCAAGGGCCACACCCTCGGCACCGGCTTCGCGTCGAAGAACGCCAACCACCAGATGAAGAAGCTCTCGGTGGACGAGTTCAAGGACATGCGCGACCTGCTCGGCCTGCCGATCGCGGACAGCGCCTTCGCCGACGGCGTGGTCCCCTACGGCCACCCGGGCGCCGACTCCCCCGAGGTGCGCTACCTCCAGGAGCGCCGCGCCGCCCTCGGCGGTCCGGCCCCGGCCCGCCGGGTCCACCCGCTCGCGCCGCTGCCCGCTCCCGCCGACAAGGCGTTCGCCTCCTTCGACAAGGGCTCCGGCTCGCAGAACGTCGCGACGACCATGGCCTTCGTCCGGCTGGTCAAGGACCTGGTCCGGGACAAGGAGACCGGCAAGCGCTGGGTGCCGATCGTCCCCGACGAGGCGCGCACCTTCGGCATGGAGAGCCTCTTCCCGTCCCTGGGCATCTACTCGCCCAAGGGCCAGACGTACGAGCCGGTCGACCGCGACCAGCTGATGTACTACAAGGAAGCCAAGAACGGCCAGATCCTCAACGAGGGAATCACCGAGGCCGGCTCGATGGCCGACTTCATCGCCGCGTCGACCGCGTACGCGACGCACGGCGAGGCGATGATCCCGTTCTACATCTTCTACTCGATGTTCGGCTGGCAGCGCACGGCCGACCAGATGTGGCAGCTCGGCGACCAGCTCGGCCGCGGCTTCCTGGTGGGCGCCACCGCGGGCCGCACCACCCTCACCGGTGAGGGCCTCCAGCACGCGGACGGCCACTCCCCGGCCATCGCGGCGACCAACCCGGCCGCGCTCTCCTACGACCCGGCGTTCGCGTACGAGATCGCGGCGATCGTCAAGGACGGCCTGCGCCGCATGTACGGCGAGGCGGCCCCGGGCGAGGACCCGAACGTCTTCTACTACCTGACGGTCTACAACGAGCCGATGCCGCAGCCGGCCAAGCCGTCCGGGGTGGACGAGGGCATCGTCAAGGGCCTGTACCGCTTCAACACGGCGGAGACGGCGGGCCTGACCCCGGCCGCGAACGCCCCGCGCATCCAGCTGCTCGGCTCCGGCACGGCGATCCACTGGACGCTCAAGGCCCAGCAGCTGCTCGCCGAGGAGTGGGGCGTGGCCGCCGACGTGTGGTCCGCGACCTCCTGGACGGAGCTGCGCCGGGACGCCATGGACGCCGACGCGGCGCTGCTGCGCGGCGAGGAGCGGGTGCCGTACGTCCGCCAGGCGCTCCAGGGCGCCGAGGGTCCCGTCCTCGCGGTCTCCGACTACATGCGCCAGGTCCCGGACCAGATCGCGCAGTGGGTCGAGCAGGACTACTCGTCGCTCGGTGCCGACGGCTTCGGCCTGTCGGACACCCGCGACGCCGCCCGCCGCCACTTCGGCGTGGACGCCGAGTCCATCGTGGTCGCGGCCCTGGCCCAGCTCGCCCGGCGCGGCGAGGTCAAGGCGACGGCCGTGAAGGAGGCGCGCGAGCGCTACGGCCTGTAGAGGCGAGTCACGAACGGAAGGCCCCCGCACCGGCGGGGGCCTTCCGCGTCTCCTGCATCATGTGGGGATGCGTGCTGCCCGCCTCATCAAAATGGTGCTGCTCCTCCAGTCCCGCCCGACGATGACCGCCGCCGAGCTGGCCCGGGAGCTGGAGGTGTCGGAGCGGACCGTGACACGGGACGCGCAGGCGCTGTCGGAGGCGGGCGTGCCGGTGTACGCGGAGCGCGGCCGGGCCGGCGGCTACCGCCTCGTCGGCGGCTACCGCACCCGGCTGACCGGGCTCGCCCGGGGCGAGGCGGAGGCGCTGTTCCTGTCCGGGGTCCCCGGGGCGCTGCGCGAGATGGGCCTGGAGGACGCGGCGTCGGCGGCCCGCCTGAAGGTGTCGGCGGCCCTGCTCCCCTCCCTGCGGGACGCCTCCCGTACGGCGGCCCAGCGGTTCCACCTGGACGCGCCGAACTGGTTCCGGGAGCCGGAGACGCCCGAACTGCTGCCCGCGGTGGCGGACGCGGTCTGGGACGACCGGCGCGTCACCGCGCGCTACCGGCGCGGGACGGACGAGGTCGTCCGCGAGCTGGAGCCGTACGGCCTCGTCCTGAAGGCCGGGGTCTGGTACGTGTGCGCGCGAGTGGCCGGGGCGGCCGGCGACGGCCCCTTCCGCGTCTACCGCATCGACCGGTTCGCGGCGGTGGAGGCGGGCGAGGAACGTTTCACCCGGGACGACGGCTTCGACCTGCCCGCGTTCTGGGCGGAGCGGGCCGAGCAGTTCGCGCGGTCGATCCTGCGGGCCGAGGTCGTGGTGCGGCTCTCGGAGCGGGGCGTGCGGGCGCTGCCGTACGCGGTCGACGCGCCGGCGGCCCGGGAGGCGCTGGAGGGCGCGGGGGCGCCGGACGCGGAGGGGTGGGTGACGGTGACGCTGCCGGTGGAGTCGGAGGACGTCGCGCACACGCAGCTCAGGGCGCTCGGGCCGGAGGTGGAGGTGTTGGCGCCGGCGGCCCTGCGGGTGCGCTTCGCGCGGGACGCGGGGAGGTTGGCGGGGTTGTACGGGGACTGAGCGCCGGTCTGTGGCGACCCGGCGTGGGTGTGGCCGCGGGGGTGGGGAGCGCGGCCCGGCGCTTACGGGGTGCCGCCGCGCCCACCCGTGCCGCCCCAGCGGCACGACTGCCCGCGGCGGCGCGCGGCCGGCGACTGCCCGCAGCTAGGGCCGGTGGCGACGCGGCGGGAGAGCCGCGTACGGCGGGAAGGGGACGTGGCGGGGGGTGTTCGCCCGCAGCGGTTGGCGCGTCAACGCCCCGAGCCTCTGTCAGCACCCGATTCCGCGCCGTTCCGAGGACGAACACCCCCCGGCGCGGCCCCGACCCACCACCCCACGCACCGCGCTACGCGCACCCCCACCAAAGCCGCAGCGGCGCCGCAGGCATCCCGCACCCCCACCACCCCGCACAGGCGCCGCAGGCACCCCGCAGATAACGATCCGCCGCACTCCACGTGCGCCGCCCCCGCCCAGGACCGATGCTGGACCCGTGATGGACGAGACGGAGTTCTGGGAGCTGATCGACGCCGCCCGGCAGCGCGCCGACGGCGACCCCGAGGACCAGGCCGACCTGCTCGTGGACCGGCTGCTCGGTATGGACCCGGACCTGGTGCTCGACTTCGCCCGCCACTTCGAGGCCCGCTACAACCGCGCCTGCACCTGGGACGTGTGGGGTGCCGCGTGGATCCTGCTCGGCGGAGCCAGCGACGACGCCTTCGACTACTTCCGCTGCTGGCTGATCGGCCAGGGCCGCGAGGTGTACGAGGGCGCGGTGCACGAGCCCGACTCGCTCGCCGAACTGCTGGACGACTTCGACGAGGAGCTGGACGGCGACGGCGAGGAGCTGGGCTACGCGGCCGACGAGGCCTACGAGCAGCTCACCGGCACCGTCGCCCCCGACCTGGGCATCGCGCCCGCGCCCGCCGAACCGCTGGGCACCCCGATCGACCTGGAGGACGACCGCGCCCTCGCCGAACGCCTGCCCCGCCTGTGGACGAGGTTCGGACCGGAGTGAGACGCGCAGCCCGCCCGGACGGTCAGACCCGCCCCTGGAGTCGCGCCGCCGCGTCCCTGATGTCACCGAGGCGCGCGCTGAGCGCGGCCCCCGGGCAGCTCGTCGCGTAGCCGTCGTCGTGGCCCGCGACGGCGGGCAGCCTCGCGGTGGCACCCGCGGCGAAGCGGCTGAGGCCGTTGCTGGAGACCAGGGCGACCTGCGCGCGGGGGTCGGTGCCGGTCTCGCCGAGCTTCCAGGCGGCGACGGCGGCGATCGCGTCGGTCAGTTCGTCGGGCACGGGCACCCCGGCGGTGTAGGTGCCGAGGGCGGCGATCCCGGTGGTGCGGTGGTTGAACCCCTGGGTGTGGGCGCCGGTGACGGGCCGGTCGATGCCGCCGGCGCGGCCCTCGTAGACGGTGCCGCAGCGGTCGACGACGAAGTTGTAGCCGATGTCGTCCCAGTCCCGGGCGCCGGTCTGGCCCTGGTACACCCCGCGGAGTATGGCCGGCACGTCGGCGCAGTCGTAGCCGTTCGGCGTGTCCGTGTGGTGGACGAAGACGGCGACGACCTTGTCGTCGTAGCGCGGCGCGGGCTGGGCACGGGCGGCGTCGCCCAGCCAGACCGACCGGGGCACGATGTCGGGCCGGGGCGCCGCGTACCGGTCGGCGGCGGCCGGTACGGCGTCGGCGTCGGCGTCGGCCGCCCGCTCCACACCGTTCGCGCACAGGAAGAGCGCGGCGACGGCGGCCAGCCCCGGCAGGGCACCGAGCAGCGCCCGCACCGCGGTCGGCATGCGGCCGGCACCAGACCCACGGCCCGCACCGGATAGACGGGCGGCACCGGATAGACGGGCGGCACCGGATAGACGGGCGGCACCGGATATACGGTCGCGCCGCCCCTCCCGCGCCCGGGCCCGGCGCGGCCCTCGGAAGACTCGCATGGTCCCACTGTCCGGCGGATCCGCTCTGTCCGCGATGTGTGCTGTGCCACCCGGTGGAACCATCGTCCCGGTGCAGGGCGTTTCAGGGTTGACCGCACACGTTGGCTCGCACGGGTGGCCGCTTTTCGGACAGACGTGCGCCTCAGGCTGATCAGCACCCCGGTACGGCACGTACTGAGGATCCCGGGCTCCGGCAGAAAGGCGGTTCGCGTGGACCTGCTCGACATCGTGCTGGCGCTGGTGGTGCTGGCCTACGCGGCTTCCGGATACCGGCGCGGCCTGGTCGCCGGCTGTGTGTCGCTGGCCGGCTTCGTGGGCGGTGCGGCACTCGGCGTGTGGGTCCTGCCGTGGATGACGGACCTGGTGGACCGGGGCTCGACGGCGGCGACGGCGGTCGCGGTGGTCACCGTACTGCTGCCGGCCATGGTGGGCCACGAGCTGGCGGGACGCCTCGCGCTGCGACTGCGCCGGGAGCTGGACGCAGGCCCGCTCCGGATCGCGGACGGGGTCGGCGGCGCGGTGGCGAACTCGGCGGCGGCGCTGATCGTGGCGTGGGTGGCGGCGAGCGTGCTCGCGGCCTCCTCGTCCTCGCTGCTCACCTCGGCGATCCGGGACTCGTCGCTGCTGGGCGCGGTGCAGCGGGTGATGCCGGACACCACCCCGGCGTGGTTCTCGGGAGCGACGTCCGCACTGGCCGACGCGGGGTTCCCGCAGGTCTTCAACCCGTTCGAGAACGAGTCGGCCGCCGAGGTCGCCGAGCCCTCCGGCGACAGCGTCACGCCCGCGGCCACCCGCGCGGCCACGCGCAGCACGGTGAAGGTGGAGGGCGTGAGCGGCACCCAGGGCCGCGAGGGCAGCGGCTTCGTGTACGCGCCGGAGCACGTGATGACCAACGCCCACGTGGTGGCCGGCATCGACGCCCCGACCGTGCGGATCGGCGGCGTGGGCCCGGCGTACGAGGCGCGGGTGGTGCTGTTCGACCCGGACAAGGACGTGGCCGTGCTGTACGTCCCGGACCTGAGCGCGCCGGTGCTGCGGTTCGACGAGGACGCCGCGCGGGGCGACGCCGCGGTGGTGGCGGGCTATCCGCAGAACGGCGACCTGGATCTGCGGGCGGCGACGGTGGCCAACCGGGTCCGCGCCACCGGCCAGAACATCTACAACGACGAGAACGTCACCCGGGAGATCTACTCGATCCGCTCCACGGTCCGCCCCGGCAACTCGGGCGGACCGCTGCTGACCACCGACGGCCGGGTGTACGGCGTGGTGTTCGCCCGTTCCACCTCCGACGCGCAGACCGGCTACGTGCTGACGGCGGCCGAGGTGGCCCCCGAGGCACGCGACGCGGCGGACGCCACCCGGGCGGTGGACACGGGCGAGCCCGTCACGTCGTGAGAGCGCCCTCGGCCCGGCCGTCCGGCCCGGTCAGCATCTGCCCCATCAGCACGTCGTCGACGTACTGCCCGTCGAGGAGGAACTCCTCCGGCTGCACGCCCTCGACGACGAAGCCCTCCGACTCGTAGAGCCCCCGCGCGGCCGTGTTGTGACCGAGGACCCGCAGCGTGATGCGGCGGAAACCCTCGCCCCGGGCCTCCTCCACGGCGGCCCGGACCAGCGCCCGCCCCACGCCGTGACCGCGGGCGGCGCCGGCGACGGCGAGGCCGCGGATCTGACGGACGTGGGTGTTGGAGGCCAACGGGGTGGGGAAACCGAGGCGGACGTAGCCGACGACGGCGCCGTCGAGTTCGGCGACCAGGTGGGCCTCGGGCCCGCAGATGTCCCGGAAGAAGGGGTCGTCCGGTCCCGGCGGGGGTGAGACGGCGTGCAGGTGGGACCAGGTCTCGAGGTCGATCCGGCGCAGCGGCTGCTCGTCCTGGGACCTGGCGCGGCGTATGTGCGGGGCTGGCATGACGATCACTGTACGACGCGGTGCCGGGGACCGTTCCACGGATTTCTCCGGGCCACCCGGCAGGATGGGCCCATGGACGAGGGACGCGTGAACGGCGGGCACATGGACGGACGCACCGGCAGGGCCCGTTCCCGCATCGCGGTGGCCGGCGCGTCCGGTCTGATCGGCGGCGCCCTGGCGCGGTCGCTGACCGCGGACGGGCACCGGGTGGTGCGCCTGGTGCGGCGCGCGCCCGAGGGCGCGGACGAGGTCCGCTGGGACCCCGAGAACGGGCAGGTGGACGCCGCCGGGCTGGAGGGCTGCGACGCGGTGGTCAACCTGGCCGGGGCCGGGGTGGGCGACCGCCGCTGGACCGACGCGTACAAGACCCGTATCCGCAGCAGCCGGGTGCACGGCACGACGGCGCTCGCGGAGGCCGTCGCGGCGATGGAGCGGCCGCCGCGGGTCTTCGTGAACGGCAGCGCGATGGGCTACTACGGGGAGACCGGCGACCGTCCCGTGGACGAGAGCGCACCGCCGGGCGAGGGCTTCCTGCCGGGCCTGTGCGTGGAGTGGGAGGCCGCGGCGGCTCCGGCGCAGGAAGCGGGCGTGCGGACGGTGTTCCCGCGCACCGGTCTGGTTGTCGCGCGCGGGGGCGGCGCCTGGGGCCGGCTCTTCCCGCTCTTCCGGGCGGGGCTCGGCGGACGGCTGGGCGACGGGTCGCAGTACTGGTCCTTCGTCGCCCTGCACGACGAGGTGGCGGCGATCCGGCACCTCATGGACCGGGACGACCTGTCCGGCCCCTTCAACCTGACCGCCCCGCGGCCGGTGACGAACCGTGAGGTGACGGTGGCCATGGGCCGGGTGCTGCACCGCCCGGCGCCGTTCGCCGTGCCCGCGCCGGTCCTGCGGGCGGTGCTCGGCGAGATGGCGGGCGACGTCCTCGGCAGCGCCCGGGTCCTGCCGGCCCGCCTCCTGGAGTCGGGCTTCCGCTTCGCGTTCCCGGAGATCGACGGAGCGATCCGGGCGGCGCTGTAGGCACGCCCGGCGCCGCACACCGACCGCACACCGGCCGCCGCACATCGACCGAGCACGACCGCACATGACCGAGCACGACCGCAAGAGACCACGTCTCCCCCATTCGCGACCACTATGCGACCACCGTGCGACCGTGTGCTTCCTCCGCGCGACTCCCGTTGTCCGTTCCGGGCCCTAACCTCGTCTCGAACTCGGGTATTCCTCAAGCCTGTTGGGGGCATGACGTCTCCAGCGGCCGCGCAACCTCGAGGAGGGGCACGTGCTTGAGCCCGCGTACCAGGCGGACGTCGTCGTCGTGGGGGCCGGGATCGCCGGACTCGCCGCGGCGCAACGGCTGACCAGCGCAGGAGTGACGACCACGGTCCTGGAGGCCGCCCATGCGGTGGGCGGCCGGATGGCCACCGAGAAGGTCGACGGTTTCCGGCTCGACAGAATCGGACAGTTGCTGTCCACGGCGTATCCCGAACTGCACAGCACCCCCGGGCTTGACGGCCTCGCGCTGCTGCCCTTCGCCCCCGGGGTCCTGCTGCACAGCGAGGGCCGCCACCACCGCGCGGGCGCCCCGGCGGGCGTACGGAGCGCACGGGGCGCACTCCACGCGGTGCGCGCCCTGGCGAGCGCCCCCCGCTCGATGCCCGCGCCCCGCGCCCGCGCCGGGGCCCCGCTCGGCACCGCCGTGGACCAGGCCCGGCTCGGTGCCGCGCTGGCCCGGCTCGCGCACACACCGGCCGAACGGCTGCTGGCCCGGCCGGAGCTGCCCGCCGCCCGGGCACTGGCGGCGCGTGGCCTGCCGGCCCGCACGATCGACGGCTTCCTGCGCCCACTGCTCGCCGCGCTGCTGTACGACCCGGACCTGACCACGTCCAGCCGATGCGCGGACCTCGCGCTGCGGGCCTTCGCCGGCGGGCGGCTCGCACTGCCGGAGGGCGGCGCCGAGGCCCTGCCGGAGCACATGGCGCGCTCGCTGCCGCCGGGCACCGTGCACACCGGGGTCCGCGTCACCTCGGTCGCGACCAACGCGGTGACCACCGCGGAGCACGGGGTCGTCCGCTGCCGGGCCGTCCTGGTGGCGACCGACGCCCGCGCGGCGGCCGAGCTGCTGCCGGGGCTGAGGGTGCCGGACTTCCACCCGGTGACGGTGGTCCACCACACGACCGACGAACCGACGGGCACCGGGGCGGCCCTGCTGCTCGACGCCGACCGGGGCGGCCCGGTCGCCCACACGGCCCAGGTCAGCCAGGTGGACCCGTCCCGCGCGCCCGCCGGACGCACCCTCGTCTCGTCGACGGTCCTCGGCCCGCCCCCGGCCGACCTCGACACCGCCGTACGCATGCACCTGTCCCGCCTCTACGGCACCCCGACCACCCGCTGGGAGACCCTCGCGGTGCACCACACGCCCGAGGCGGTGCCCGCGATGCGCCCGCCGCACGATCCACGCAGGCCGGTACGGCTGCTGGCCGGGCTGTACGTGTGCGGCGACCACCGCGACACCAGCACCGCCCAGGGCGCGCTGCACTCGGGCCACCGGGCGTCGGCGGCGATCCTGACCGACCTGGGCGCGGGCCGCCCGATGCACTCCGCGGAGCCGACCGCGACGGCCCACGCGGCCTAGGCCGGGGACAGGTCCTACCCCAGGGCGGCCACCTTGTCCCGGTACCCCCGTACCGGGGCGGCGTCCCGGTAGGGCTCCAGGCGGCGTTCGAAGTCGCGGACGTACTCCGCGGCCCGCACCGAGCGCATCTCGGCCGCCTGCCCCGCCGCCTCGGCGGCCAGCTGGCAGGCCTGGTCCAGCTCGCCGAGACCGAGCCGTGCGGTGGCGAGGACGATCCGGCAGAACAGCCGGCTGCGGGCGTAGACGGGGGCGCGCAGTTGCAGCGAGCGTTCCGCGTGCTGGGCGGCGGCGCGGAACTGCTGCAGGTCGCGGTGGCAGTGCCCGAACTCGTCGGCGAGTTGCGCCTCGTCGAAGAAGCGCGCCCAGTGCGGCACCTCGTCGCCCGGCCGGGCGGCCGCCAGCGCCCGCTCGGCCCGGACCAGGGCCGCGGTGCAGGCCCGCACCTCGCCGAGCAGGCCGTGCGCCCGCGCCTCGGCGGCGTGCAGCAGGGTCTGCACGACCGGCGGCGCGGAGGACCCCACGCCCTGCTGCGCCACCCGGGCGAGCTGCACGGCCTCCCGCCCGTGGCCCAGGTAGACGGCCTGCCGGCTCATGGTGACCAGCACGTACGAGCCGTACGCCCGGTCAGCCGCCGCCTGCGACAGCCGCAGCGCCTGCACGAAGTACCGCTGGGCGAGACCGTGCGCGGCGATGTCGTACGAGGTCCAGCCCGCGAGCCGGGTGAGGTCGGCGGCGGCCGCGAAGAGGCGCCGGCCGGTCTGCTCGCCGTAGGTGCCGCGGAGCATCGGCTCCAGCTCGTGCTCCAGGTAGCGCACCAGGGCCTGGCGGGCGTGTCCGCCGCCGTACCGGTCGTCGAGGCTGCGGAACAGCTCGCCGACCGAGCGCAGCGCCGCCAGGTCGCCGCCGCTGACCTTCTGGCCGGGGCCGCGCTCGGCGGAGGGGCGGCGCCTGGCCGGGTCGAGCGGGACGGCGAGCCTGGGGCCCGCGGGGCGGCCCTGCGCGGGGATCCGGACGGGTACCTCGGTGCGGGCCACCTTCTCGTCGGCGCGGCCGATCAGCCAGTCCCGGCTTGGCACGACGAGCCCGGCCGGGGTGAAGGCGATCTTCCGCAGCTCGGCGTGGCTGCCGGAGTCCTTGCGCCACAGCCCGCCGACGATGTCGACCGCCTCCTCCGGGCTCCCGGCGAACTCCAGGCCCGCGTAGACGGGCGCGCAGGCGTCCAGGCCGAGGTCCTGGGCGGTCAGGCGGCGGCCCAGACGCCGGGTGAAGACCTCGGCGATCAGGGCCGGGGTGGTGCCGCGGGGCTGCTGGCCGCGCAGCCACCGGGTGACGGACGTCTTGTCGTATCTCAGGTCCAGGCCGTGTTCGAGTCCGAGCTGGTCGACGCGACGCGCGAGACCCGCGTTCGAGAACCCCGCTTCGGCGATGAGCGCGGCGAGCTGGCGGTTGGGGGTGCGCTGCGCGGGTCGTTCCGTCATGGTGCGGTGCGGTCTCCTGCCTTCCGGGCGTTCGAAGTGCCCGGAGCGCCTGTGAGCAGCCCTTATGGCCTCGTGAACGGCGTGAATGTAGCGGAGAGTAAGCACCCGATCGCACAATTCGCCCAGCATTCATCCGATCGTGTGAGGATTGCCCGCCCGGCTGACGACGCCCGGGCGGTCGTACAGTGGCGTGGGCACGCTTCGTGCCTTACGACCTTGCAGGGAGGCACGTGCCGTGAGTGAGCTGCGCTTCGTCCGGATGGGGTTCGGTGCCGAACGCGTCGAGTACCAGGAGGCGTGGGACGAACAGCGCCGGGTGCACGCCGCGCGGTTCGTCGACGAGGTCCCCGACACCGTGCTGCTCCTCGAACACCCGCCGGTCTACACCGCCGGCCGGCGGACCGAGGACAGCGAGCGGCCGCTGGACGGCACCCCGGTGATCGACGTGGACCGCGGCGGCAAGATCACCTGGCACGGCCCGGGCCAGCTGGTGGGCTACCCCATCCAGAAGCTCCCGCGCCCGGTCGACGTGGTGGCCCACGTCCGCCGCCTGGAGGAGGCCCTGATCCGCACCTGCGCGGAGTTCGGCCTGGAGACCTCCCGGGTGGAGGGCCGCAGCGGCGTCTGGGTCCTCGGCGACCCGGTCGAGCAGCGCCCGAAGCTCGGCGGCCTGTCCCTGGACTTCGACCCGCGGCTGACGGACGAGGAGTTCGATCCCCGCCTCAACGGCCCCGACTACGCCCCGTCCAACGCCGGCCAGCGCCGCGAGGACCGCAAGATCGCCGCCATCGGCATCCGGGTCGCCAAGGGCGTCACGATGCACGGCTTCGCGCTGAACGTGAACCCCGACAACAAGTGGTTCGACAGGATCATCCCCTGCGGCATCCGCGACGCGGGCGTCGCCTCCCTGGCGAACGAACTCGGCCGCGACGTGACCATCGAGGAGGTCCTCCCGGTCGCCGAACGCCACCTCCGGGACGTCCTGGAGAACGCGGAACTGAAGCCGAGGGTCATCGAGAAGGCCCCGGCGGCATAAATCCAGCCCGGCGGCACGAATCCAGCGCCGGGGGGCATAAATCCAGCCCGTCCGGCGTTTGAGGACGAGGCCCGTTCAGGGCCGAAGCGGGGGCCCGGGGGCGGCAGCCCCCGGCAGGGCCAGCACCAACGCCGACCAACAAATCAACGGGCGTACCCTGAAGAACGCCGAAGAATCAAACGCTAGGGAGCCGGTCGTGTCCGCAGTCGCACCCGACGGACGCAAGATGCTGCGCCTGGAGGTCCGCAACAGCCAGACCCCCATCGAGCGCAAGCCCGAGTGGATCAAGACCCGGGCGAAAATGGGCCCCGAATACACCAAGATGCAGAACCTCGTGAAGAGCGAGGGCCTGCACACGGTCTGCCAGGAAGCCGGCTGTCCCAACATCTACGAGTGCTGGGAGGACCGCGAGGCGACCTTCCTCATCGGCGGCGACCAGTGCACCCGGCGCTGTGACTTCTGCCAGATCGACACCGGCAAGCCCGAGGCGCTCGACCGCGACGAGCCGCGCCGCGTCGGCGAGTCCGTGGTCACGATGGACCTGAACTACGCCACCATCACCGGCGTCGCCCGCGACGACCTCCCGGACGGCGGCGCGTGGCTGTACGCGGAGACGGTGCGCCAGATCCACCAGCAGACCGCCGACCGCGAGGCCGGCCGCACCAAGGTCGAGCTGCTGGCCCCCGACTTCAACGCGGTGCCCGAGCTGCTCCGGGAGGTCTTCGACTCCCGCCCCGAGGTCTTCGCGCACAACGTCGAGACGGTCCCGCGGATCTTCAAGCGCATCCGCCCCGGCTTCCGCTACGAGCGCTCCCTGAAGGTCATCACGGACGCCCGCGACTACGGCCTCGTCACCAAGTCGAACCTGATCCTCGGTATGGGCGAGACCCGTGAGGAGATCAGCGAGGCGCTGAAGCAGCTGCACGAGGCCGGCTGCGAGCTGATCACCATCACGCAGTACCTGCGCCCGTCCGTGCGCCACCACCCGGTGGAGCGCTGGGTCAAGCCGCAGGAGTTCGTGGAGCTGCAGGAGGAGGCCGAGCAGATCGGTTTCTCCGGCGTGATGTCGGGCCCGCTGGTCCGCTCGTCGTACCGGGCCGGACGGCTCTACGGGATGGCCATGGAGCAGCGCAGGTCCGCCACCGTGTGAATTCCCGCACAAGTCACTACTGGCCAGTAATGGCCGATACGCCGCGGTCCCGACCGTCCTCGCTGATGAGGACACCGGTCGGGGCCGCGCGCCCGTTCCGGGACCCGGCGACGCGACTTCATGTCCGTTTGACCGGCGGGTCACGCCCTGGTAACACCAATCAGTGACCCTGGAATCACAGCACGTACACCACCGCGTACACCCGTCTCCGTACCCGGAGCCGTACCGAGGGGGGACCTCCACGATGCAGGCCGCGCCCGCCCGTGCCACCGCAGTCCGCGCCACCACCGTCCGCGCCACCGCCATCCCGTCGTTCACCACCGCCCTGCGGGCCGTCGAGTCGCTGCTGATGAGCGGCGGCCAGCGCACCGCCCGGCGCAACGCGTGGAACTCCGTCCTCGAGGACCGCCGCCGGGCCAAGGACCGGATCGAAACGGAGCGCGCCCTGCGGCAGTCCGTCGCCGGCCGCCCCTGAGCCCGCCCCCGGCCCTCCCGCCTCCCCGCCCGCCGGGCACTGCCGTCGTCGGCGCTTTCGGGGGCACGTAGACTTCGTGCCATGGCGAGGAAGGAACCTGCAGCGGACGCTGCGAATCCCGGGCGACTGAAGCAGATCGCTCTGACCTACAAGATGACCCGCAAGGCCGACAAGAAGATCGGTCTTGTGCTCGCGGGTGTCGGCATCGTCGTCTTCGGTGTCCTCCTCGCGATCGGTTTCTGGATCGGTCACCCCATCTATCTCGGCATCCTGGGCGTGCTGCTCGCCTTCCTCGCGACGGCGATCGTCTTCGGGCGCCGGGCCGAGCGGGCGGCCTTCGGCCAGATGGAGGGACAGCCGGGCGCGGCGGCGGCCGTACTGGACAACATCGGCCGGGGCTGGACGACGACCCCCGCGGTGGCGATGAACCGCAACCAGGACGTGGTGCACCGCGCGGTCGGCAAGGCCGGCATCGTGCTGGTCGCGGAGGGCAACCCGAACCGGGTGAAGTCCCTGCTCGCGGCCGAGAAGAAGAAGATGAACCGCATCGTCGCCGACGTCCCCGTGCACGACCTGCTCGTGGGCACCGGCGAGGGCCAGGTCGAGCTGAAGAAGCTGCGCACGACCATGCTCAAGCTCCCCCGCGTGCTGAGCGGCCCGCAGGTCACCGTGACCAACGACCGGCTGCGCGCCCTGGGCGACCTGATGAGCAACATGCCGCTGCCGAAGGGCCCGATGCCCAAGGGCATGCGGATGCCCCGCGGCGGCAACCCCAAGCAGCGCTGACCCGCAGGACTCCGGAACGCCGGTACGGCGATGGGGGCGGCCCGATCACTCGGGCCGCCCCCATCGCCGTACCGGCGTCGTGCCGCTCGCCGTACCGGCGTCGTGCCGCGCGAGACGTGAGGCGCGCGGCGGGTCAGATCCGGATTTCCACCGTGCGCGCCAGCCGGTCGTGCAGGCCCCGGCCGTCGCGGTCCCAGATCAGCGCCGGGAGGGCGAGGCACAGCAGGACCGAGCGCAGCAGGGCACGCAGCGGGCTGGGGCGGCCGGTGGCGAGGTCCACGACGCGCAGGCCCAACAGGCGCTTGCCCGGGGTGAAGCCGACCGTGCCGACGGTCAGCACGCTCAGCACGAAGAAGATCAGCAGCGCCCAGTTGCTCGCCGTCTGCCCGTAGCTGCCCGTGATCAGGCCGTATGCGATCAGGGAGCACAGGGCCCAGTCGACGGCCAGCGCGCCGAGCCGCCTGCCCGGGCGGGCGATCGAACCCGGTCCGTCCTCGGGCAGACCGAGCTGCTCGCCGCGGTGTCCGAGATCGGCGCCGGCCTCTTCCACGGCCGCGCGAGGGCCGGAGAGCCACGAGCCGATTGCTTGCCTGTTGTCCACCCGACCACGGTACTGCGCCCGTATACGCACCTGGAACGGCGGGGTGTGCGGACCCCCGATCCGGCCTAGGCTGGGCAGGGAGCCGGTTAACTTCTGCGAAACAAATGGGTCACGCCCGAGAAATCACCCGTCCTTAGGGTCGACGCAGCGTGTGCCACCCGCACTGGCCGCACGAACGATCTACCAACCCGGCGGGACGGTCGGGAGTAGGAGGAGCTGGATGTTCCAGAACGCCGACGACGTCAAGAAGTTCATCGCGGACGAGGACGTCAAGTTCGTCGATGTCCGGTTCTGCGACCTGCCGGGCGTCATGCAGCACTTCACGCTGCCCGCCACGGCGTTCGACCCCGACGCCGAGCAGGCCTTCGACGGATCCTCGATCCGCGGCTTCCAGGCCATCCACGAGTCGGACATGTCCCTGCGCCCCGACCTGTCCACTGCGCGCGTCGACCCGTTCCGCCGGGACAAGACCCTCAACATCAACTTCTTCATCCACGACCCGATCACGGGCGAGCAGTACTCCCGCGACCCGCGGAACGTGGCGAAGAAGGCCGAGGCGTACCTGGCCTCCACGGGCATCGCCGACACGGCGTTCTTCGGTCCCGAGGCCGAGTTCTACGTCTTCGACTCCGTCCGCTTCGCCACCCGCGAGAACGAGTCCTTCTACCACATCGACTCCGAGGCCGGCGCCTGGAACACCGGTGCCCTGGAGGACAACCGCGGTTACAAGGTCCGTTACAAGGGCGGCTACTTCCCGGTCCCGCCGGTCGACCACTTCGCCGACCTGCGCGCCGAGATCTCCCTGGAGCTGGAGCGGTCCGGCCTCCAGGTCGAGCGCCAGCACCACGAGGTGGGCACGGCGGGTCAGGCGGAGATCAACTACAAGTTCAACACGCTGCTCGCCGCCGCCGACGACCTCCAGCTCTTCAAGTACATCGTGAAGAACGTGGCCTGGAAGAACGGCAAGACGGCGACCTTCATGCCGAAGCCGATCTTCGGTGACAACGGTTCGGGCATGCACGTCCACCAGTCGCTGTGGTCGGGCGGCGAGCCGCTCTTCTACGACGAGCAGGGCTACGCCGGCCTGTCGGACACCGCCCGCTACTACATCGGCGGCATCCTCAAGCACGCCCCGTCGCTGCTGGCCTTCACCAACCCGACGGTGAACTCGTACCACCGCCTGGTGCCGGGCTTCGAGGCGCCGGTCAACCTGGTGTACTCGCAGCGCAACCGCTCGGCCGCGATGCGGATCCCGATCACGGGCTCGAACCCGAAGGCCAAGCGCGTCGAGTTCCGCGCCCCGGACGCCTCCGGCAACCCGTACCTGGCCTTCTCGGCCCTGCTGCTCGCGGGCCTGGACGGCATCAAGAACAAGATCGAGCCGGCCGAGCCGATCGACAAGGACCTCTACGAGCTGGCTCCCGAGGAGCACGCGAACGTGGCGCAGGTCCCGACCTCGCTGGGCGCGGTCCTGGACCGCCTGGAGGCCGACCACGAGTTCCTGCTCCAGGGCGACGTCTTCACGCCGGACCTGATCGAGACGTGGATCGACTTCAAGCGCGCCAACGAGATCGCGCCGCTGCAGCTGCGTCCGCACCCGCACGAGTTCGAGATGTACTTCGACGTGTGATCGACCCGTCGACCGGTGAACCGACCGGCCGACCGGCGCCCCCGTCCCCGTGTCCCGGGGGCGGGGGCGCCGTCGTGGATGGCCGAAAACCCTTCACAGGGTGCGGGCGGGCCGGGATCATGTCTACTGACACGGTTGTTCGAGTCGGATGGACGTCGGGGGGACGGGGAGAGTGCCGGAGATGCCGGATCGTGAGAACGAGGAGCGCGAGTACGACCTGAGGTGGGCGGACGGCGCCGAGCACAAGGAACCGTCGGCGCGGGCCCGGATGCTCGCCGCGCGCTGGAAGGAGAACCCTCCCGGTCCGGTCCCCTTCCGCGCCGACCCCGACCACAGGGGCTCCGGGCGCCGGTCGTCGTGGGTGTCCACCGTCGTGGTCCTCGGCTGCGTCGCCGCGGTGATCGTGCTGCTCGGTTACATCAACTTCCGGGCGCCCTACTAGAGCCCGTCCGGTGCCCCGGTCTCAGCGGAACGCGGTGACGTTGCGGGCGGCCCAGTCGGCGAAGGGACGCGGGGCACGGCCCAGAACCCGTTCGACGTCCGGGCTGACGCGCTGCTCGTCCGGGCTCGGGTTGCCGAGGATGTCCAGGGTGTCGTCGGCCAGCTCCGCCGGCATGCTCCGGGCCATGGCGGACCTGGCCTCGTCGCGGGTCAGCTCGTGGAAGGCCACGGGCGAGCCGAGCGCTGCCGCGATGGCCTCCGTCTGCCCGCGCGGAGTGATCACCTCCGGGCCGGTCAGCTCGTACGCGCCGCCGGTGTAACGGTCCTCCAGCAGGCAGGCCGCCGCCACC
>NZ_BMUY01000031.1 GCF_014650435.1 Streptomyces tendae | reverse complement strand
TCAACGTGCTGTTCGCGATGCTCCGCGACGGCACCTTCTACGAACCCAGAACCCCACGCCTCGCTTGACGAAAGACATAGAGGCACCCCCCCGTCTCCTGGCATCGTCCGGGCCGACCTTCAGCAGAGCCGAGAACTGCTGGGCGGCCCGGTTCCTGGCCGGCCGGCAGACTGAACAGTAGGACTTGCAAGGGAACACCAGCAACTATGGCAAGCCTGAAACCCAGGCGTGGGACCAGGTGTGCACATCAGGCTCACCCACCGCACTTCCTAGCTCGACCACGACGGTGAACTTCCCCTGGTGAAAAGGTCGTTGATTCGGCTGAAGGTCGCGCACCTATCGAAGGACCGAGACGCCGCGCCGGTGTGGTTATGGTCCTCCAAGACCGGTGTCACCCCGGACGAGGCGGACCATTTCTGGCAGGGGTTTCTCCGCCGCTTCGATCTGGAGCACACCTCCCGCTTCGTGAAGCAGACCCTCGGCTGGGCCACTCCGAAATTCCGCACTCCCAAGGCAGCGGACCGCCTGGCTCCTGATCGTCGCTCACACCCAACTCCGACTCACCCCGGCCCGGGTCCGCCGAGGGTTCAGGAACATCCGCGCATATCCCGCCTGCCCGACCCGTGTTCCCAAACCTCGAGGCGCCGGCACCGGACAGCCACCTGGCGCCAAGAACAGACATCGGGCACCCACTGCGACGTCGGCAGACTGTCAAGCGCCCCGAGACCCTCAAGGTCATCGGCAAGCCTGAAAGATCTTGGCAGATAAGAACAAGCTCAGAGGAACACGCTGACATAGGTGACGGCCGCGAGCTGACGCGCCTTCAGGGTTGCTTCCTCGATCTGAGTGTCGTGCTCTCGCCGGTCATTGCAGTTGACCCGGTCCAGGAGAGCCTGCATCGCCTCGGCGTCCCTGTCCTGACCCCAGCGCCTGCGGGCCTGCCCCTTCGTTCCCATGACTCCTCCTGACTTCGTGGCCGCTTGGCCGCGTCGCTTCGTGTACGTGGTCCGGCAACGGCGTTTCCGCGTCGGCCGGGTCACACGCTGTTCTCCGCCTGGAACATCCAGTGCTGCTTCTCCAGCGCCCCGGTGAGACTGATCAGCAGATCCTGGCTGACCTCGTCCGACGCCCCGGTTTCCCGGATGCGGTCCCGCATCCGGGCGATCAGCGTTGAGAGCGCTACCACCAGTGCCCCCACCACGTCGGTGTCCGGGACAGGACCCGGCGGGAAGGCGGGCAGGCCGCTGGTCTTCGCGACGGTCGCCGCCAGTCCGTCCGGGCTGACCCCGAGGGCCGCGGCACGCTCGGCGACCTGGTCGGCGCAGTCCCGGGCGGTGGCCACCACCTCGTCGAGCTGCTGGTGGATCGAGCGAAACCGCGGCCCGTAGAGGTTCCAGTGCGCCTGCTTGGCAAGCAGGGAGAGATCGAGCAGGTCGACGAGGGTGCCCTGAAGGGCGTCCCCGGTCACCTGTCGGTCCCCGGGTGAGAGCGAACTCCTGATGACGGACATGCTGTACCGGACCTCCCTCTTGTTCTCGGTGGCACCAGCATGCACACATATTCGTCACCGGTCAAGCAGGTGACGCGGAGCCATGTTTCATCGAAAGGCAACCGGCAGGCCGGACTCTCAGATGTAGAAACATGTCACACTAGGACACACAGGGTCAAACACCTGTCGCTGCATGCTGCCTCGGCACCATGTGTCCGCTCCGCATGGGGAGTCGCCCGCTGGCCGCGGCTGGCGTCACCGGAAGGAAGAGGTGTGACAAGAATCTCGGTCCGCGAGTTCGCGGTGGTCTCGGCCACCGCGGTCACTGCGGTGGGCAGCGTCGTGGGCGTCTCCTCCGCCGACAGCACGCCGGACGAGGACACCACCCCGACGGCGGTCGGCGCGACGCTCCTGGAAGACATCCCCGTGGGCCGCCAGGCGCGGGCGCAGACCGCTTCCCTGGGCCGGCAGGCCGAAGTACAGGCCGTCGCCGCGGACGTGAGCGCCCTGAAGGACGCCGAGGCCACGGCCCGCAAGGCGGCCGCCGAGAAGGCGGTGGCGAAGAAGGAGAGTGCCCGGCAGGCGGCCGAGGCCAGGAAGCGGGCGCAGGAACAGGAGGCGGCCGAGGGCGACACCGCGGCGAACACCACCACCCTCGCCGCGCAGAGTTCCTACAGCACCAGCCAGGTCCAGGCGATGGCACGCCAGATGGTGCCGAGCGGCCAGTGGCAGTGCTTCAGCAACATCGTGGACCACGAGTCCAGCTGGAACTACCGGGCGGTCAACGCCTCTTCCGGCGCCTACGGCCTCTTCCAGGCTCTGCCCGGCTCCAAGATGTCCTCGGTCGGCGCGGACTGGCAGACCAACCCGGCCACCCAGATCAAGTGGGGGCTCAACTACATGAACGGCAGCTACGGCAGCCCCTGCGGGGCCTGGTCGTTCTGGCAGGCCAATCACTGGTACTGAGCGAACAGGGCCCTGACCGGGGGTTCCGTCGACACCCGCAGTGAAGTCACCGGCTTGACAGGTTACTTTGCTCGTGTCAAGGTCGGGATAGTCATCACCGTTCAAGCCGGTTACTTTTTCCGAGGAGCTCAACATGGCCGTCGTTCGCTTCCACCTCAAATCCTCCCTCAGCCAGGCGGACGTGCTGGCGGTGCTGACGGACTTCACCCCCGCGCGCGCCCAGGCCTGGCCGTCGATCGACGCCGAGCACTTCGTCGTCCACGAACTGGGCGACACCTGGGCCGAGGTGACCGAGGGCACCGGCGCCGCCTGGGAGCGGGCGCGCTACCAGTGGGACACCGGCAGCGGCAAGGTCACCGTCACCACCCTGGACTCCAAGCTCTTCGGCGCTGGCGGCGGCTGGGTCTTCCGGACGACCCCGGAGGGCGAGGGCACACGTGTCGACGTCGAACTGACCCGGGAGCCCACCGCGTTCAAGGGCAGGATCCTCGCCGGGCTGCTGCCGCTCATCGGTGCGTCCTCGCTGCGCAAGTCCTTCCAGCAGGCTCTCAAGGCCGAGTAGCTGTCCCGGCTCGCCCCGCCCTGGGAACCGGTGGACGCACATGTGTCCACGCGCCCTATAGTTCCGCCCATGGTCGAACCGATCCCCGCTCAGAAGCGGCGTGTTGTGGTGCCCTGGTCCGACGAGACACAGGAGGTGATCGCGGGCGACCTGGTCACCGCCCTCGCCTACGGCACGCCCGCCGGGGGTGCCGTGGCCATCCCGGTCTCACCGACCGGACTCGTCGACCGGGACGCCGGCACCGTGGGTGTGACCACGTCGCTGGCCTTCAACGGCAAGCTGCGCCACATCCTGCGCGACCCGCACGTGTCCATGGCGTACCACACACGTGAGCACGGCTTCGCGACCACGGACGGCTTCGTCCTCGCGCAGGCCTCGCCACCGTCCCCCTCACGCCCTCACCGGAGGTTCTCGAGGCACTCAAGCCCCGGATCGAGCGCTTCCTCGGTGCCATGCCCACCGGGCGGTTCTGGGGCTGGGCACTCGGCGACTACCTCGACAACCGCGTGGTCGTCGACATAGCGGTCCGACGCGTCGTCTCCTGGCCCGACGCACTCGCGTCTGGCGAGCGGTCCGTCTCCGGCGCCGCGTGGCCTGAACAGCCGCCGCAGCCGCAGCAGGCACCGGCGAAGGGCACCGGCCCGCGGGTCGACACCCGCAGGCTGCACGGGCAGATGGGCAAGCTGCCCCATCAACTGCTGGCCTGCCGCGGGGCGGACGGCTACCCCGTCGTCGTGCCCGTCCGTGTCGCCGGGCACGACGCCCGCGGACTGCTCCTGGAGGCCGCCGCCGGGCTGCTGCCGGAGGGCGGGCGCCGGGCCGGGCTCACCGCCCACTCCTTCGGCCCGCAGGCCGTCGGACTGGTCAACCGGATCTGCACCGGATGGCTGGAGGTCTCCGGCGACACCGTCGTGTACGCGCCCCACACCACCTCCGGCTTCACCGCGCCGCCGGTCAAGCCGGTCCAGCTGTTCTTCAACGGCATGTTCGCCAAGCAGGGCTGGCGAAGGGCCAGGCGCGAGGGCACCCTGGCCGAACTCGCGGCTCTCCAGGCCGCACACCGGACGGCCACCCGGCCGTGACCGCGGCCTGTACCGGGCCGCCGTCCGAGCCCGATACCGGCCGATGCCGCCCTGCACGGCGGCTCGGACGCTGCTCAGTGGCCGCCGTCGGTGTCGAGGTCGGCGAGGGCGTCGCGCAGGGCGGCCCGGGAGGTGATGCCGAGCTTGGGGAAGATCTGGTACAGGTGCGTGCTCACAGTCCGGTGGGAGAGGAACATCCGCTCGGCGATCTGCTTGTTGGTCAGTCCGGTCGCCGCCAGGGTCGCGATCTGCAGTTCCTGGGCCGTCAATGACACTGGGCCCGCCGTCGCCGCGGCCTGGGCGGCCTGACCGCTCGCCCGCAGCTCGGCCGCCGCGCGGGCCGCCCAGGGCGCCGCCCCCAACTGCTCGAAGGCCTCCCGTGCCCGGGACAGATGCTCTCGGGCCTCCGTCGTCGCCCGCTCGCGCCTGAGGCGTTCCCCGTAGAAGAGACGCACCCGCGCCACGTCGAAGGGCCAGCGTTCGGGGGCTGGAAGGGACAGCGCCCGCTCGAACGCGGCGAGGGCGGCGTCCCCGCTCGTGATCAGTGCCTCGCTCCCCCGCACAAGGAGTTCCAGACGGGGCGACAGCTCGGCCATCGCGGACTCGCGCATCGCCGCCACGTGTGCGGCGGCCTCCGTGTCCCGGCCGGTCCTGACGGCCGCCTCCACCAGGTCCATCGCGCCCCACATCGCGTGCGGCACATAGGGCGCCAGAACTCCGGGCCGGCTCAGCGTGGAGGCGTGCCGGAAGGCGGCCTCGAAGTCGCCGCCGCCGATGGCGGCCAGGGCTCGGGCGTGACAGGCGAAGTAGCCGGCGCCCTGCGCACCACGCGGCGCCGACCATCTGACGATCTCCTCGGTCAGCGCAGCGCTGGTCTCCGCGTCACCCCGGGCGGCCGCCAGCAGGGCCTGCGCGTAGTGGAAGTACCAGGTGAAGAACCGGTAGTCGTGTTCCGCGCACAGGACGAGACCCTCCTGGGCCAGCTCCGCCACGGTGTCCCACCGGCCCGAGTGGTAGTAGTCCAGGCACAGGTCCATCAGCGCGCCCAGGTGGCGACGCACCGGGGCGGCGCCGGCCCGGCCCTGCTCCACCACGCGGCGCGACGCGTCCCGCACGTCCGCCAGCCGGTCCGGGTAGAGCGAGGCGGTCCCGATGCGCATCACCCTCGCGGCGTCGGACTTACTTTCGATGCCGGCGAGGAGTGCACCGAGCTGGGGCAGTGCCTCGGCCCCGGTGCGCGCGGGGTCGGCGAAGGTCCGGATGGTCACCCACAGCAGGTCGGGCACTTCGGGGGTCAGCCGGTCCACTGCCCGGAACAGCGGCTCCCACATCTTGGGGTCGCCGCTGTACGAGCAAAGCAGGACCAAGGTATGCAAGGCCTCGCCAAGAGCGCTGTCGGAGGCATCGTAGCCGTGGTCCCCAGCCTCGATCGCGCCGACCAGCAGCCGGTGCGCGGTGTCGATGTCACCGTCCCTGTTGATCAGCAGGAACGCGGAGGCCGCCGCCGCGTGCAGCGAGTCCTGGCCGGTGGGGTGCACCAGCCGCGCCCCTGCCAGCAGCCGGGAGGCGTCCTCCAGCTCGCCGCCGGCATCGGCGCCGATGTAGGCCGCCTCCGCCAGGCGCCGGCTCTCGTTGGCCGGCTCGGGGCTGAGCCCGGCCGCCCGGGTCAGCGCCGCCACCGCGCCCAGCGCGTCCCCGCGGCGGATCCGGTGCCGCGCGGTCTGCTCCAGCAGGGCCGCCACCGCCTCGTCGGGACCGGAGGCGGCCTCCCCCAGGTGCCAGGCCCGGCGCTCCGGCTGGTCGGTGAGGACATCGGCCAGCGCCTGGTGCGCCCTCCTCCGGGCGGCGGTGGTCGCCTCCTCCACCACCGCCGAACCGATCAGAGGGTGTCGGAAGCTCAGCCGCCGGGTCAGATCCGAGATCGACACCAGCCGCTCGCGTTCCGCGGGTCCCAGCTCGTCCACCACCCCCTGGACGCCTCCGGCCGCCCCGATCACCGCGAGGTCACCGGTTCCGTCGAGCGCCGCGATCAGCAGCAGCTCGCGCACCCGCTCGGGCAGCGCGGCCACCCGTGAGGCGTACAGCGCTTGCAGTCGCTCCCCCAGGGGCAGCACGGCCGGTACTGCCGCCAGCGCCGTCCGCTGCTCGCCGGTCAGCGCAGCCGGCAGCTCGACCAGCGCCAGGGGGTTGCCGCGTGCCTCCGCCGCGACCCGGCGCCGTACCGCGGGAGAGACGTCGGGATGGGCGTGGGAGAGCAGCTGGGCCGACGCCCGGGCGTCCAGCGGCTGCACCCGGTATTCGGTCAGGCCACTGGTCTCGAAGAAGCTCTCGGACCCCTCCCGCGAGGCCGCCAGGAAGCCGATGCGGCTACCGACCAGCCGCCGGGCGACGAATCCGAGTACCGCGTTCGTCGCCCGGTCCAGCCACGGCAGGTCGTCGACGATCAGCAGCAGCGGTGTCTGCGCGGCGGTCTCGCGCAACAGCAGCAGCACCGCCGTCGACGTCAGCAGACGGTCCGGCGAGGGGCCACCGCCGATGCCCACCGCCACCTGCAGCGCGTCCCGGTGCACCGGATCCAGCACATCGAAGGAATCAAACAAGGGCACGAGCAGCTGATTCAGGCCGGCGTAGCTGATGTCCGCCTCGAACTGCACGCCGTCCGCACGCAGGACCCTGACCCCGTCGTTCGTCGCGGCCGTAGCCACCGCGTCCAGCAGTACGGACTTGCCTACTCCGGCCTCGCCCGACAGCAGCAGGGCGCCTCCCTGCACCGCGGAGTCGTTGAAGAAGGACCGGACGAACTTCAGGTCCCTGTCCCGGCCGATCAACTCCATCGAGTCGTGGGAGGTTCTCGGGTCAAGGTCGTTCATCGGGCTGCCTCCAACGCCACGATGCAAGAGCGGCCCGGTCTCGTCCGCCGACTCGGCCATGCCCACACGAGGCTCGGTAGGGCCATGCAATCACTGTGGGTAAAAGATGTCCAGATTTCGACGAATGCTGGGACGGTGGCGGAAAAGCCCCGGCCGGCATCACAGCGGCAGCGTTATCCCCAGTTGCCGCATGGCGCTGGAGGGGGGACCGCCTTCGGAGCGTTCAGTCTTGTAGCCCTTGACCCTGGGCTCCAGTGTGCGCGGGTCGACGGCCTCGGCGGGGGCGCTCTTGGCGTACAGGCCCACGGGCTGGCTGTCGCGGTCGTGGGGCAGGAGCCAGAAGACGCGGCGACGGAAGGTGCCGGAGGCGCGGGAGGCCTTGGCGGTGGGGCCGAGCAGCGCGTAGCCGACCATGCGGCCGTCGCGGTGGTAGGCGGGACGGCTCTTGCGGGTGGGCAGCCGGTCCAGGCTCTGGCGTACGTAGTCCAAGGGCCCAATGTCCTCCAGCCACACCAGTTCGGTCTCGTGGCTGATCTCGTCCTCAGTGATCAGGGAGCTCATCAGCCGGCGTCCCTCTCCTCGTCGGTGAGCAGTCCGATGCCCGGATAGTGCTTGCGCTGGTTGGACAGGATCATCTCCTTGGGCGAGGCCAGGCCCACGAGTTCGCGGGTACGGGCGGCGAACGCGCGGGACGACATGGCCGGGGCCCCTTCATTCTGGCACCAGGTCCGGTACGCCGCGTAGAGCGCTGTCTGTTCCACCCGGAGCTCGGGGGCGTGGCGGCAGCATTCGTCGTAGAAGCGTCCGGTGTGGTCCTCGGTCTCGGCGTAGGCGGTGGTGGCGATCCGCACCCGTTCGGGACCGGTGAGGTCGCGGGCGCCCGCGAGGTAGCGCCGCGCGCCGTCGATGAGCCAACCGAGGATGCCGGGGCCCTCCTCGGTGACGAGAATGTCCGCCAGGTTGTCGATCTTCCGGTGGTCGGGGACAACACGCTCGAAGGGGATCAGGCGCATGCGGCGCCAGAAGGCGTAGCCGCCGGTGCCGACCTCGGGCCGGTGGTTGCCGAGCAGCCAGAGTTTGTGGGTGGGTTCGAAGCTGAAGAAGTCCTGGCGCATGCGGCGGGCCTTGATCCGGTCGCCGCCGGTCAGCAGTTTGACCCGGGCCTCGTCGAACTTGTCGCCGGGCTTGACCTCCGAGCAGACGATGACGCGTCGGCCGTGGAGTTCGGCGAGGTCGGTCGGGTGGCCCTCGTACGGCCGGGCCATGAGGAATCCGGGCGGGGCGGCGTCAGCGTAGTCGCCGAGGAGTTTCATCAGAACGTCCAGGAGTACGGACTTGCCGTTCTTGCCGGACCCGAAGAGGAAGGGCAGCACCTGGCCGCCGACGTCGCCGGTGACGGAGTAGCCCAGCAGCAGTTGCAGATAGGCGACCATCTCCACACCCTCGGTGTCGTCACCGAAGGTGTCGGTCAGGAAGCGCTGCCAGCGCGGGGTGGGCATGGGCTGGGGGCCCAGGGTGGTGGAGCGGGAGTGGAAGTCCTTGTTCGGGTCCGGGTTCTTGATCAGACCGGTGCGCAGGTCCACGATGCCGTCGGGGGTGCACAGGGCGTAGGGGTCGGCATCGAGGCGGGCGGCGTTGAGGACCATGCCGGGGGCGGATTTCGCCTGGGTGAGCATGGCGTTGATGCCGGTGGTGGACAGGGCGCGGCGGCGGTGCTGCTGGAGGGCGGTGGTGGTGAAGGCGCCGCGCGGGTCGTGGGTTGCGATGTTCTCGGCCAGGTCCCCCGCCGCCCACAGGACGGTATCGTCCTCGTCGATCTGCCAGCGGGTGGTGTCCCAGCGGTACCAGCCGATGCCGGGGACATGGCGGTAGTCGTCGGCGTACAGCTTGACGAAGAGCTTGGCGTTGCCGCGGTCGGAAAGCGTGTCGGGCAGCAGGCCGTGCGCCGTGACGTCGCCCGTCGGCGGCCGTTCCGGGTCGGCCTGCGCGGGCACCGGTACGGCCGCCGTCCGGGCGCGGATCTCCGCGGCGACGGCTTCGGGGTCGAACTCGAAGAGGGTCTCCCGGCCGGGCGACGTCACGGGCGCCTCCCAGTGGGGTACAGGGGCCGTTCGAGGCCCGCGCCGAGGCCGGCGGCGATGATGTGCCCGATGCGCTGCTCCTGGCCGGGGCGGGCGGCTGCTGCGGTGTCCCGGAGGGCTCTCTCCGCCTCTTCCCGGGGCAGGCGTCCGGCGGCGATGAGTCCTCCGAGGGTGTAGGCGGCGCGGTTGAGGGCGTTGGAGAACCCCGCGCCCTCGGCGACCTGTCCGCAGGCCTCCACCGGGGCCAAGACGGCGGCCAGGACGCGGCGTACGCGGTGCCGGCCGCCGCCCGCTCCGAGTACGGCCTGCTGAGCGCGGGGCGGAACCGGGCGGGGGGCGGGAACGCCGATGACGGGCAGGTGTCCGGTGCGCTCGAGTTCCTGGGCGAGCCAGACCGGCAGCGGGGCCGGTTCGAGAGTGTCGCCGACGGGGGTGTACGTGCCGGCATCGGTGGTGTTGCCGGGGGCCACGATGTAGCTGCCGTGGGCCCGGATGTCGACCTGCCAGGCGAGGGCGCGGCCGGTGCCGGTGCCGACGGAGGACTGCCAGCGGCGGTGGTCTGCGGCCCGGTACCAGACGTGGAGCCCGCCGGAGGGGGTGCGCACGCGCAGCGTGGTCGCGTCTTCGGCGGGGCTCTGCCGGCCGCGCAGGGCGGCAAGCACGGCGATGGTGTGGAAGCCGTTGGCGAGGCCGGTGAGGTCGACGTCGTCGGAGACGGGGATGCCCGGCAGAATCCGGTCCCTGGCGGGCGGCGGCGCGGGGTGCGCGTCGATGTCGACGACGACCAGGCCCGCCGGACCGCAGGAGACGCCGACGCCCAGCTCCGGATGACGCCCCCACCACTGCCGGATCCGTTCCTGGTCGAGCGTGGCGGCGTGGAAACCGTGGCACCAGCCGCCGTCCGCCAGGCAGGGGCAGGCGGCGGGGGCGTGCCGGTCGGTGCGGCAGTGGCCGCAGTTCGCGACCGGTGTCTTGCGCCGCGCGGCCAGGGGATGCACGGGCCAGCCGCGGCGGGCGCACCAGCGGGCGGTGTCGGGCGACTGTCCGGCAACGGGGGCTTGGGGGGCGGGCAGGCGTGAGTCGCTGCGAGAGAAGCGCAGCTCAGAAGGCATGTGCACCCCTTACCAGCGACCGAAGCGACTCAATGATGGACACAGACTAGCGAACGTGGCCGGTGAGGTCGTGGAGCACATGCGAAAGGGCCATGCCTCCGTGTCGATGATGCGATCAGCGGGAGGCACCCAGCGACCGAAACAAAAGAGGGCCAGCGACCGAGCCCTTCGGTCGCCACCAGGAGGCAAGGAAGAAAACCGCAGGTCAGAAGCTACTCGATACCCCGACCAGCGACTGAAGCGACTGAAGCTCTCTATATATGACGCACACACGCACACACGAAGGTCTTCATATACCCGGAACTTCAGTCGCTTCAGTCGCTGTTGGGTCAACATATATGCGTTGACCTGCGGTTTTCTGGGCAGTGCTGAAGCGACCCAAGAGTCTTTGAGTAGCTGACCCTTCAGTCGCTGTGCGACGGACGGGCAGCGACCCGAGCGACTGAAGCGACCAAAGGCCGGACACCCCGGTCAGCACCCGTCGGCCAGCTACTGGGCCTGCCGGTCACGGTACGTCTCCAGCAGACGCAGCCAGACCTCGCCAAGGGTGGGAAACGCCGGTACCACGTGCCACAGTCGCTCCAGGGGGACCTCTGCGGCGACAGCGACGGTGGCCGAGTGCACGAGCTCGGCCACGCCCGGCCCCACGAAGGTCGCCCCGAGGACCGTACGGCGGTCTGGATCGATCAGGATGCGGGCCCTGCCGCGGTAGTCCGGCCGGTACTGGACCGCGCCCGCGAGGTGACCGATCTCGTAGTCGACCACGTCAACGCCGCGGCCGGTGCGCCTGGCCTCCAGGGTGGTCAGGCCCACCGCCGCGATCTCCGGGTCGGTGACGACGACCAGGGGAACGGCACCGCCGTCGGCCGTGGCGGTGTGCGGTCCCCAAGGGGTGGTGTCGGGTGCCGAGCCCCCGGCCCTGGCGGCGATCACCGCTCCGGCGATGCGGGCCTGGTACTTGCCCTGGTGGGTGAAGAGCGCACGACGGTTGACGTCCCCGACCGCGTACAGCCACTCCCCCGGCACGGCGGTGACGGTCAGGGTGTCGTCCACGGTGAGCCAGTCCCCCGGCGTCAGGCCCACCGTCTCCAGGCCGATGTCCTCGGTGCGGGGCGCCCGGCCGGTGGCGAACAGGATCTCGTCGGCGGTGATCTCCTCCCCAGAGGAGAGGGTGACCACGAGTTCGTCGTCCTGGCCGCCCAGCCGTTTCGCGGTGGACAGCGTGGTGCCGAACCTGAGATCGACCCCGGCTTCCCGCAGGCGCTCGACGACCAGCTCGCCGGCGAAGGGCTCGAGCCGGGGCAGCAGGCCCTCCTCGCGCACGAGCATGGTCACCCGGCTGCCCAGAGCCTGCCAGGCGGTGGCCATCTCGGTGCCCACGACCCCGGCACCGACGATGATCAGCCGTCCCGGCACCTCCTGGGCGCTGGTCCCCTCCCGGCTGGTCCAGGCCCGCAGGTCGTCCCCCCGGAGCAGGCCCGGGAGGGCCGCGCGGCTGCCGGTGCACACGGCGACGGCATGCCGGGCCCGCAACCGCACGGCGTCGCCCCCGGGCGTGTGCACGAGCACCTCGCGGGGCCCGGCCAGCCGCCCGTGCCCGCGCAGCAGCTCGACCCCGGCGGACTCAAGCCATTCGACTTGGCCCTCGTCGTTCCAGTTTCCGGACATTCGGTCCCGGTGCGCCAGTACGGCGGCGGGGTCCAGCGGCCCGGCGACGGCCGGGTCGAGGCCCGGGACGTGTGCGGCGTCGGAGCGCAGCAGCACGGCCCGCAGCAGCGCCTTGCTGGGCTCGCAGGCCCAGTACGAGCACTCGCCGCCGACGAGTTCGCTCTCTACGACGACGGTACTCAGGCCTGCGACGGTGGTGCGGTCGGCGACGTTCTCCCCGACCGGGCCGGCGCCGATGACCACGACGTCGTAGGTGCGGGTGTTCTCGGTCATCATGGATCCTCCGGTGGACGTGCCCCGGCGGGGCGGTGGGAGCGGGAGACCTCCCTGGACGCGGCGCCGCCGCCCCCGGAGGTGCCGTGGTCAGCGGCCGGGGGCGCGCTCGGAGACCTCCTGGAGCAACCAGCCGTTGCCGTCGGGGTCCGAGAACGAAGCGAAGGAGCCGTAGCTCGCCCGCTCCGGGTGGGTCCCCGGGACCCGGTCGGAGTCGCCCGCGTGGTGGAAGATGCCGGTCACATCCTGGAACGGGCCCGACACCTCGACGCCGCGGCTGGTGAGTTCCTCCCGGGCCTTCAGGATGTCGGTGACGACCAGGTGCAGACCCTGCTGCGTGCCCGCCTGCGCGTCGGTGAGACCTTCACCGAAGATGATCGAGCACTCGGAGCCGGGGGGTGTGACCTGGACAACCCGGTAGCCCTCCTGGACGGGGAAATCGGCGTCGAGCCGGAAGCCCAGTGTCTGAGTGTAGAAGGCCTTCGCACGATCGACGTCGGACACGGGTACGACGATGACTTCAAGCTTCATGTCCATGGCACGGTCTCTCACTTCTCAGAGCTCGCCGGTGTGGATGTGTGTCAGCGCTGGGTGGTGGCACGTGCGGCCTGCTCGATGACGTGGGCCACGGTGCGGGGGTGGGAAACGGCGACGGAGTGGCTGGCTGCGACCTCGGTGGTGTGGGCGTGGGCGCGGCGGGCCATGAAGCGCTGGACGGCCGGAGGGATGTTGAGGTCCTGGGTGGTGATGACGTCCCAGGTGGGGATGGTCTTCCAGGCGGCGGTGGTGGCCTTCTCCTCGAGCGCGGCCTGGGCGATGGGCCGCTGGCCCGCGGCGGCGAGGGCGGCTTCGTTGCGGGGGACGTCGGCCGCGAACTGGTGGCGGAACTTGTCCTGCTGGATGTAGAGGTCGGTTCCGGTGGTGCCGTCGGGGAGGGTGTACGGGGCGGGGTCGAGGGCATCGGGGAGGGTCGAGCCCGGGAACTTGTTGGTCAGCTCCAGGGCGCTCTCGCCGGGGGCGGGCAGGAACGCGGCGACGTAGACGAGGGCCTTGACGTCCCGGTCACCGTTGGCGGCCTGGCTGATGACGTTGCCGCCGTAGGAATGGCCGACCACGACCTTGGGGCCCTTGACGTGGTCGAGGACGCTGCGCAGGGCGGCGGCGTCGTAGGCAGGGCCTCTCAGCGGGTTGGCCGCGGCCACCACCGGATAGCCCGCCGCCCGCAGTTCCTTGACCACTCCGTTCCAGCTCGAGGAGTCCGCGAACGCGCCATGCTCCAGCACGATCGTCGGCTTGACCCAGCGACCCTTGGCGCCCGCGCCTGCGTCCTGCTGGGCACTCGCCGGACCGGCCAGCGCGAACGCCCCCACCGCGCCAGCGACCGCCACCGACGACACCACGCCCACCATCACACGACCCCGACGCACACCCATGAAACCGGCCATGATCATTCCCTTCGTCACACGCGCTCAAGAACCAGGCGGAACCGAGCCTCCTGCTCTTGTCACCGCCTTGACTGGTGATGAATCTGTCACGAGGAAAATCACCTGTCAAGATGGTGACGCGAGAGGGTCCCGCAGGAGAACGCACCCGCGGGCGGGCTCGGCGCGCCCACTTTCTCGTGCGGTGATGTGTCTCGACATCCGTCACATGACGGTCCGCGCTCCCGGCCGGACCCGGAGCCCTAAGCCATTCGACTCCCGGTTCCCCCAACGACAGGTGCCAATTTGTTACCGGTGCCTTCGACACCTTCGGCCGCTCGAATACGTGTGACTAGTGGGCGTCCTCAACCGCGCGGCGGTCCACGGCAGTTCACCGTGGCCCAAGGAGGCCCCTTCCCACGGAGTTCCGAAAGGACAGAACTTGAGAAGACTGCTTCCCACCTCCCGTACGGGGCGTGTCCTCACGTCGGCGGCCGCGCTGCTGTGTGCCAGCACAGCCCTCGCGGCGGCCGGTCCGGCAGCGGTGGCGAGTACCGCCCTTGAGGCCAGGCACCGGGTCGACTATGTCGCTCTCGGTGACTCATACGCCTCCGCCCCTCTGGTGCCGACCCAGGTAGACGCGACCTGCCGGCGTTCCGACCACAACTACGCCTCCGTAGTCGCGAGGCGGACGAGGTCGGCACTGACGGACGTCAGCTGCGCCGGAGCCACCACCGCGGACATGACCACCGACCAGGGCCCCGTGCCCGCCCAGTTCGACGCCCTGGACCGGGGCACCGACCTGGTCACCGTCACCATCGGCGGCAACGACATCGGCTTCTCGACCGTTCTGGGTACCTGCGTGCAGCTCACCTCCTCCGCGCCTGCGGGAGCGCCCTGCAAGGACCACTACGCGGGTGCGGGTGCGGACCTGATCACGGACTCGATCGCGCGGACCGCGCCGAAGATCGCGCAGGTGCTCCGTGGTATCCACCACCGCTCACCACACGCCCGCGTCGTGGTGGTCGGATACCCCGACCTCTTCCCGGAGGACGGGGTGGGCTGCACGAGTGCCGAGGTACCGCTGGCGGCGGGCGACTTCTCCTACCTCCGGGACAAGGAGAAGGAACTCAACACAATGCTGGCCAGGCAGGCACGGCGGGGTGGGGCCGAGTATGTGAACACCTACTCCCCGACCGTCGGGCACGACCTCTGCCGGCCGCTGGCCGAGCGGTGGATCGAGACGTTCGCCCCGGAGACGCCGGCGGCCCCCGTACACCCCAACGCGGCGGGCGAGCGGGCCATGGCCGGGGCGTTCCAGCGAGCCCTCTCCCTCCGTCATGTCCGGCACCACTGACCGATCGTGACGCAGAGGTCTCCTGCGACCCGGCGCGGGCCGCAGGAGACCCACTCGGTGCTTCCAGACGGGACTCGCTCAATACGGCGCTACGGCAGGGCGAAGCCGAGTTCCTCGGCCGCTGCCGCCACCCCGGCGGGGCCCCACCGCTTCACCACCTGCTCCTGTGTGGACAGCGAACGCAGTTCAGCGCGGTCGAGGTAGAGCGTTCCGTCCAGATGGTCGGACTCGTGCTGCACGATCCGGGCGGCGAAACCGGCGTGCTCCTCCTTGGTCCGCCGTCCGTGCTCGTCCTCGCGGGTGAGGGTGACGCGGTCGGCGCGGGCGACCACGGCCTGCCAGGGCGGCACACTCAGGCACCCCTCGTAGGCCGCCACCCGTCGGCGCCCCACGGCCTTGTAGGAGGGGTTGATCAGCACGGTGAAAGGCACGGGTTGCTGCCCGCTCTTGGTCAGCCGTTCGGAGAGCTGCTCGGGAGTCGCCATGACCGCGAGTCGCAGCGGGATCCCGACCTGGGGAGCGGCCAGTCCGACCGCCGAGTCGGTCTTCTCCATCGTCTCGCGCATCCGGGCGACAAGGCGGTGCAGCAAGTCGTCGTCGAGCTGTCCCTCATAGGGCTTGGTCTTCTGCCTCAGTACCGGGTCTCCGGCGCTGACGATGCCCAGGATTCCCGGTGCGTCGAGAAGACGAGCCACCTTGTCGGCGAGTTTGTTGTGTTCCATACCAGACCTTTCGAACGCGGCGCGCAGCCCCCGTGCCTGCACAACCGAGCCTGGTTCCAATGGAGTTCATAGTCATCGTGATCAGTGAGCAACAACACAGGCGAAGGATCGGCACCTGTTCGCCTCTTTGACACATGCGTTCCATACATATGACCGCCTGACAGGAGGCGTCATAAGATACGTGTGCGATTCGCCTCCGGTACAAAGGGAGCAGCCATGAACATGAACTTTCCCTCTCTCTTCCGGATGACGGGGAGTGAGCCCTGCACAGGACAGGACGTCTTCTTCCCCGACGACTACCAGAAGGCGGCCGACGTGGTCACGGCCAAGGCGCTCTGCGCATCCTGCCCGAGCCTGCAGGTCTGCCGCAGCTGGGCGCTCGACCATCCCACCTTCGCCACTCACGGGATCTGGGGTGGGTTCACGCCGCAGGAGCGCAAGATGCACCGGCGACTGTTCCGCGCCGGGGACGACCACTGCTCCACCACCGCGGCCTAGAGGTCCCGCCCGCCGCGTACGGGACCTCACGAAACCTCCCCTGGGGCCAGATTTCCGCGGAAGAACGCCCGAAGCCCGAGAGCCGGTCCCCGGGAAAATCGCCCTCAGCGAAGAATCGAACTGTTCGAATGATGGTCCCTTTCTATGCATTCAGCCGGTTCAGGCAATATGCGCCCGCCACTCCCCCACGTGCCGAGGGCTCATCGAGAGCTGATTCGGGACTCCTGGCGCTCCCTCTGATGCTTGTTCAGGAGTCCCAGCATCCTGTCGAACTCGGTGTCACTCATCTCTCGGATAAGGTGCATCGCGATGAAGTGACCGTCTTCATAGGGAAGTCGCCTGGGCGGCGCCGCGTCGGCCTCATGCTGATCGCGATCGCTGGTGGGAACACGGTCCGACCGAGGCTCCGGGACCCTCTCCTCCTCCCCCATCTCGGCGGACATCGCGGAAGCCGAGCCATGCGGGATCTGCGGAGCCTCAAGGCGTGGCTCTCTCTCCACCCGAGGCGGCGGAGCAACCGCCGCGCCCGTCGCTTTGGGCGGTCGGACAGGTTCGGAGTGGCCCGGGTCCGGGACAGCGGCCTGCGGTGCCTCGACGACTTCCGGACCTGACGGGGCGACCTGGGAGACGGGGGCGGGCACCGTTTCCTCGACACCTGCGCGGCCCCCTTCAGGCGCACGCCGTTCCGCTTCCTTGCGAGCACGGGCGGCCTTGAGCTCCGCCAGGGCCACTTGCTGCCTCTCCTGCGGCTCTTTGGCCACCGCCCGAAGCAGCTCAACGGGCTCCTCCCCCACTACGGCCTGAAGTTCGGGGGTCAGATTCAGCAGAGCCAGGCGCTGAGACACCCAACCCTGCGACTTCCGCAGCCGCTTGGCGAGCTTAACCTGTGAGCCGTGCAGGGCGAGCAGGCGGTGAAGGGCACGGGCCTCGTCCAGCGGATCGAGGTCCTGGCGGTGAATGTTGGCCACGAGCGCGGACTCGAGGATGGCCTCGCCGTCCCCGCCCTGTTCGTCGTCGACCATGACGCTGAGATGGGTGAGCCCGGCTTCGCGGGCCGCGGCCAGTCGGCTGCTGCCGTCCACGACAACATGCGTCGCGTCGGGGTCCAGATCCTTCTCGCGTTCCGGATTGACCTTGATGTAGGTGTCCCGGTTCATGACCGTGATCGCCTGTTTCTGGCCGTGTTCCTTGAGACTGCCGGCGAGTTCGGTCAGATCACCGAGCGTGGTGCGTGGGTTGTCGGGGTTGGGACTGATCCGAGTAACGGGCAGTCGGGTCGGCGGCGCCATACCCTCGGTCGGGACGCCGGTGGCGGCGCCGATCGCCGCACGGCGGGCGCTGACCGGTCGGGTGCTCCCTCCGAAGCGCCCGGCCCCCAGCTGGTCGGCCTTGCTCATGAGATCTCCCGAGCCAGCGCGCGCATGCCGACGGACTGCTGCGAAGCGGGTGCGTAGCTCAGCAGGGGTTGCTTCATCCGTACCGCCTCCTTCTGTTCCTTGAGGTCATTGATGAGACCGACGACCCGAGGATCCTTTATGTCGATCCAGCCCTGCAGTGACGAGGTGGCGATGTACCCCCGTCGGCCGTCGTAGAGATTGACCACGACGCCCAGGTAGTCGATGTCGATACCGAGGTCGTTGCGGAGGTCCTCGATCTGGTTCGTCAGCAGGTCGTAGGCGTCGGCCGAACTGTCCTCGGCCTGGACGACGATGAGCGCCCCGGACTGGCCCGGTCGCTCGCCGTCGCGGCGGCGCCCGTAGTAGGCGGCGGCATCCATACTGAGGCCGAGGCTCGGCGGACAGTCGACGAGAATTACGTCGTAATAGGCCTCGAGCGGCTTCAACGCCCGTTCCAGCGCGGCCTCCCGGGCACGCACGGCGGACAGCCGGACGTCCAGGAGGAACGCGTCGTGGCACGAGGGCAGCAGGTGAAGCCGTCCTCCGAAGTGCTCGTCGTCGACCGAGACGATGAGATCCTTCAGCTCACCTTTGGGATCCCCGGCCATGTGGTTGGTGAGACTGTCGCCGTTCATCGACAGGGGCTCGGCCCCCAGTTGATGGGTGAGGTGGGACTGGGGGTCGAAGTCGACCAGTAGGACACGGAGTCCGAGTCCAGGGAGCTTTTCGACTTCCAGCGGATCCGTGCTGCTCTCACGACCGTCCGCCATGGACTTTCCGGCACGGAGTGCGGCCGCCAGAGCCTTGGCCACCCGCACGGGATACAGGGTGTTGGAGTCCTCCGACAGAGCCTCGCCCACACCGGCGGTGATGGCGGTCTTTCCCACCCCGCCCTTCTGGTTGCATACGATGACGCGACGGGTGATGTCGGGGCGCTGCACATCGGGCACTGGGTTGGTGTCGAGCCAGAGCTGGACGGACTGGGCGAGTCCCTGGATGAGGGAAACCTGGCGTTCCTCCGTGACGCCACGGAACACCTCCCACTGTCCCGGAGGCAGGAACGTCGAGAAGGACTCGGCTCCCGCCGTGTCGATCGATGCGGTCGCCGAAGCGAGTCCGCACCAGGCTGCGATGCCCTGTTCCACCGCGGTCTGGATGTCGATGCCGAGTTGAGCTGTTCTGACCTTGAGGTTCTGCCGGAGCCATCCCGGCAGCTTGGAGACGACCTTGACTCGGTCGCTCGAGGCGGCTGGCGTAGTCATGGCTCTACCTTACTAACGTGTTAGATCATCAGACGCACCGACACGTTAGTTTGTGCGAGTTGTTGGGCCGTCAGCTTCCGCTACCCCTATTACGGCGTAATAGCTCCGCCGAGGAGCCACCGCGACAGCGCGTCGTTGGGCTGGGGGTGCCTCTATGACTCGCGTCAAGGTACCCCTGTCGGGTTGGGGGTGGTCGAGGTTGATGGGGCTGTGCGGCGAGCTCGACGGCCGCAGGCATGTGGGACTCGTAGAAGGTGCCATCGCGGAGTGTGGCGAAGAGGACGCTGATGCGTTGGCGAGCGAAGCGGAGGAGGGCCTGGGTGGGGTTTTTGCCTCGGGCTCGTTGCTTGTCGTAGTACGTGCGGGAGGCTGGATCAGCGTTCCTCCAGGCGGAGGCGGAGGCGGAGAGGAACATGACGCGTTCGAGTTGGCGCTTTTCGCCTTGGGGTGCGTGTTGGCCATGGATCGAGGTCCCGGACGAACAACCTCGTCGACACGAGGCCAGCATAGGAGGGCGCGGTACGTGGTGCTGGGGAGGCTGGTGTCGTCGCCGACGGGGACCAGCAGGACGGCGGCGGCCCTGGCTCCGGCGCCGGGCATCGATGTCAGGACCGCGGGAAGAGGGTGCGCCTCCTGTCGGGCGTTGATCTGAGCTTCCATTGCCCGGCGCTGGGCGTGGACGGCGGCGAGCGAGGCAGCCAGGGAAGGAACGACGATGTCGAGGATGCCGGTGCCAGGGATGACGACGGTCTGCTCGTCGAGTGCGTCGAAGACGTCGTCGATTCAGCCGTTGGGCCGTGCGCGGGGCCTTAGGCCAGATGAGCACGGCGAGTCTGCGGTGGCCGGCCTTGCGCGGGGCGGGCGGGGAGCCATAGCGCTCCAGGAGCCAGGCGACGGCCTGGTGGTGCTCAAGATGCGCTCGAGGCTGGGGTGGAACAGGAAGAGCAGGCCTCGTACCCGGTTGGACGTCGGGGTGGCCTCGGCTGCGGGGTCAGCAGCATCTCCGACGGCACCTCCCGGGCCCGGTGACACCCCCAGGGCACCCGTTCGGCGGGGGGACGCAGTCATGCCGGGCTCGGAGGCCCTCTTGCAGGACCGCGAAGAAACTAACGAGGGCGGGCTTGGCTATTACGCCGTAATAGCCCAACGACTCGACCTACTCCCCTCGCCCCGTCGGGGGCTCCGGACCCGTCTCACTCAATCGAGTCCCTGCCTCAACCAAAAAGGCCGTTCGGGCTTCCGCCTCAGCGAACCTAGTCGCAGGGTCGCTGGCGCAGCGGAGCTGGTTGGCTGTTCTGGCTCGGTAGTGGACCAGGCGGGGCGGTGCGTCGAGTTGTCCCACGTGGCCGTAGCGCACGGGCGCCGTCGGGCGTCCGCTGCGGGACTGTGTGACGTACCGGTGCGAGGATGTCGATCCTCGCACCGGTATATACGTTCCGCTGGTCGCGGGGTGAGCGTCGTCTTCCCGGCTCGCAGCCGCTCTGGCTGCGTTCGCATAACGGCGAGCGGGAGCCTCAGTACTCCCGGACTACTTCGTCCGCCGCGCACACGCCCTCGCCGTGGTCGTCGATGTCCGTATGGACGGGCGGACCGAGCCGAAGGACGCCGGAGTGCTTGAGGTGACGCGCCTGGCTGCGCCCAGGCCAGGTGGAGGTTCGACCACCTGGGCAAGCTCGATGAAGCCACGCGGAAAAGCGGTGGAGACCATTCCGCCCCGACTACCACTGCTCATCCTGAGCACGAACGGGTTGTGAGGTGGTCCAGCCGGAAGGTCACGCGGTGAGGGCGCCGCCGACGAAGGTGCGTTCCGGCGGTGACGCGACGAGTTCGACCACGGTGCCGGCGCGGAGGTCCTCACCGACGACGCGCGTGATCGCGTCGGTGAGCGCGGCGCCGAGGCCTGCGGTCATCCGGTCGGCGTCGGGCCGGTCGAAAAGACCGGCGCGGACGCCCAGGACCACCGAGGCGGCAGTGTCCACGGCCTTGCCGCCCACCGCGTAACGGCCGACGGGGACCCCGGCCA
>NZ_BMUY01000030.1 GCF_014650435.1 Streptomyces tendae | reverse complement strand
TGCCGTGCATCGTGAACGCCTGGTTGAACTGCTCGTTCGACATGATCTGCAGACCAGGTCGAGCCAGCTCGGCGCGCATGAACAGCGCCATCACGCCGCCGATCACGAAGAACGCGAACGACGTCACCAGGTACATCGTGCCGATCGTCTTGTGGTCAGTGGTCGTGAGCCACTTGATCACGACGTTGCCGGGCTGCTTGCGCCGTACCGGCAGCTCGTTCTCGTACGAGTCCTCCGCTGCCGAGGCACCCTGGGGTTCGTTGAGGATGCTCACAGGTTGTTCGTCTCCCGGTTCTTCTCGTGGCTCGTCTGAGCGATGCCCGCGGGAACGTAACCGGTCTGCCCCTTCTTCGCGAGGTCCTGGAGGTGCTGCTCGTAGCGCTCCGGGGAGACGACCTTGACGTTGAACAGCATCCGGGAGTGGTCCACGCCGCACAGTTCGGCGCACTTGCCCAGGAAGGTCCCCTCCTTGTTGGGGGTCACCTCGAAGGCGTTGGTGTGGCCCGGAATCACGTCCTGCTTCATGAGGAACGGCACCACCCAGAAGGAGTGGATGACGTCACGCGAGGTCAGGACGAAGCGGACCGTCTTGCCCTTGGGGAGCCAGAGGGTCGGGCCGGGGTTGCCGGTCTGCGGGTTCTCCGTGCCGGGGGTACCGCAGTCGTAGACACCGCCCGCGTTGGCCGGGAAGTCCTCGATGAACCGGTCCGGGATGCCGGCCAGTTCCTTGGAGGTCTTGGCGTCGCCGGTGGAGCCCGGGACGTCCTCGATGTGGTTGAAGCACCAGCTCCACTGGAAGCCGACCACGTTGACCGTGAGGTCGGGCTTCTTGTTGAGGCTCATGAGATCGGACTCGTCGCGCGCGGTGAAGTAGAACAGCACCGAGACGATGACGAGCGGAACCATGGTGTACAGCGCCTCGATGGGCAGGTTGTACCTGGTCTGCGGAGGGACCTCGACCTTGGTGCGGCTGCGCCGGTGGAAGAAGACACTCCACAGGATCAGGCCCCACACCAGCACGCCGGTGGCCAGCGCGGCTGCCCATGAGCCCTGCCACAGGGAGAGGATCCGCGGAGCCTCTTCCGTGGTGGGGGTGGGCATGCCGAGGCGGGGGAAGTCCTCGTATGTGCAACCGGTGGCGGTCGCCAGGACCAGGCCCGCGGTCAGTGCCTGCAGCAGCTTCCGCCGCATCGGGCGCCGCGGCGAGCGGTCGGAGCCGTTGGGACTCACGTAGCGCCTTCCCGAGAGTCTCGCCCGCGCGGTTGGCTGCGGCCTGCCTTCTCGCTGGTCGGTCGCCGCCCTGCGTCGGGCAGGGGTTTGATGTTTATGCGGACCAAACCCTAGCCGACGCCCTCCGGGGGGTCGCGGGGAGGGTGGCATACGCGCCGGGGGTCACTCTTTAAGGGTGGGATGGGGGCGCCCACGGGACGGGGAGGTGCGGTTTCGTGGGCGGCTGACGGTGCGTCGTGGCTTGTCGCGCCGTTCCCCGCGCCCCTGGCGGGGCGCTACAGCCCCCGGCGTTCTAGCGTTGGCGTGTGGCTTACTTCGACGCAGCTTCTGCCGCTCCCCTTCATCCCGTTGCCCGGCAGGCGCTGTTGGCGTCTCTTGATGAGGGGTGGGCCGATCCTGCTCGGCTGTACCGCGAAGGGCGGCGGGCGCGGTTGCTGCTCGATGCCGCCCGGGAGGCGATGGCCGAGTGCGTGGGGTGTCGGCCGGACGAGTTGGTGTTCACTCCTTCGGGGACGCGGGCGGTGCATTCAGGGGTGGCGGGGGCGCTGGCCGGGCGTCGGCGCGTCGGATCGCACCTGATCGTGTCAGCGGTCGAACACTCCTCCGTACTGCATGCGGCCGAGGCCCACGAGGCCGGCGGCGGGAGTGTCACCCAGGTGGGCGTGGACCGCGCCGCCGCGGTGGACCCCGCGGCGTACGCGGCCGTCCTGCGCGAGGACACGGCGCTGGCCTGTCTCCAGTCGGCCAACCACGAGGTGGGCACCGAGCAGCCGGTGTCCCGGGTGGCGGAGGCATGCCGGGCCGCGGGTGTGCCGCTGCTGGTGGACGCGGCCCAGTCGCTGGGCTGGGGCCGGGTCGAGGGCGACTGGTCGTTGCTCACGGGCAGCGCCCACAAGTGGGGCGGCCCCGCGGGGGTGGGGCTGCTCGCCGTGCGCAAGGGTGTCCGGTTCGCGCCCCAAGGGCCGGGCGACGAGCGGGAGTCGGGGCGGGCGCCCGGGTTCGAGAACCTGCCCGCGATCGTGGCCGCGGCGGCGTCGCTGCGGGCGGTGCGGGCCGAGGCCGCGGCGGAGGCGGCCCGGCTGCGGGAGCTGACGGAGCGGATCCGGTCCCGGGTGCCAGAGCTGGTGCCGGACGTGGAGGTGGTCGGCGATCCCTCGCGCCGGCTGCCCGGGATCGTCACCTTCTCGTGTCTCTATGTCGACGGGGAGACCTTGCTGCACGAGCTCGACCGTGCGGGCTTCTCGGTCTCCTCCGGGTCGTCCTGCACCAGCAGCACCCTCACACCGAGCCACGTCCTGAAGGCGATGGGGGTGCTCAGCGAGGGCAACGTCCGGGTGTCGCTGCCGCCGGGGACGGCGGCGGAGGACGTCGAGCGGTTCCTGGAGGTGCTGCCGGGCACGGTGGCCGCGGTGCGCGAGAAGCTGGGGGCGCCGGCCGCGACGGAGACCGTCCGTGCGGCCGGCCCCGACCTCGTCGTGGACGCGCTGGGCCGGCGCTGCCCCATTCCGGTGATCGAACTGGCCAAGGTCATCGGCGACGTCCCCGTCGGCGGCACCGTCCGCGTCCTCTCCGACGACGAGGCCGCCCGCCTGGACATCCCGGCCTGGTGCGAGATGCGGGGCCAGGAGTACGTGGGCGAGGAACCGGCGGAGAGAGGAACGGCTTACCTGGTCCGCCGGACGAGCTGACTCACTCAGGGGCGCGGGGAACTGCGCGAACAACCACGACGCACCCGCACCCGACAGCGCGCCTCGCGAGGCAACCGAATAGTCGCCCCCCGAAATCAGCCCAGGTGCGCCTGAACCTCCCCCGCCGCCTCGTCCCCGTACGCCTTCGTGAACCGCTCCATGAAGTGCCCGCGCCGCAACTGGTACTCCTGCGTCCCCACCGTCTCGATGACGAGCGTCGCCAGCATGCAGCCGACCTGCGCGGCCCGCTCCAGCGAGACCCCCCACGCCAGTCCCGACAGGAACCCCGCGCGGAAGGCGTCGCCGACGCCCGTGGGGTCGGCCTTGCGCTCCTCGTCGGGGACGCCGACCTCGATGGTCTCTCCGCCGGCCCGCTCGATGCGTACGCCCCGCGCGCCGAGGGTGGTGACGCGGTGGCCGACGCGGTCGAGGATCTCGGCGTCGCTCCAGCCGGTCTTGGTCTCGATGAGCCCCTTCTCGTACTCGTTGGAGAAGAGGTAGGTCGCCCCGTCCAGCAGTATCCGGATCTCGTCGCCGTTCATCCGGGCGATCTGCTGGGAGAAGTCGGCGGCGAAGGGGATGGACCGGGTGCGGCACTCCTCGGTGTGCCGGAGCATCGCCTCCGGGTCGTCGGCGCCGATGGAGACCAGGTCGAGGCCGCCCACGCGGTCGGCGACGGTCTTCAGTTCGATGAGGCGGGCCTCGCTCATCGCGCCCGTGTAGAAGGAGCCGATCTGGTTGTGGTCGGCGTCGGTGGTGCAGACGAAACGGGCGGTGTGCAGGGTCTCGGAGATGCGGACCGAGCCGGTGTCGACGCCGTGCCGGTCGAGCCAGGCCCGGTACTCGTCGAAGTCCGCGCCGGCCGCGCCGACCAGGACAGGCCCGGTGCCGAGCTGACCCATACCGAAGGCGATGTTCGCGGCTACGCCGCCCCGGCGCACGTCCAGCTGGTCGACCAGGAAGGAGAGCGAGACCGTGTGCAACTGGTCCGCCACGAGCTGGTCGGAGAAGCGGCCGGGGAAGGTCATGAGGTGGTCGGTGGCGATGGAGCCGGTGACTGCGATGCGCACGGCGTGGACTCTCTCCTGAGGGGAGGCGGGTTGACGGTTCACGCTACCCGGCGGCGCCGCCAGGCTGAAGCAGGCGAAACTACCCGGTAGTACAACTTTCTTCGCGGTAGGGGACGTGTCTACGGTTCTGTTATGACGAACCTGAGGACCGTCGACCCCGCTCCGGCCGACCTGGACGGCGATCTTGCGTCGCTGCGCGGTGACTGCGCCAGGATGACCCCGCGCTGGTCGGCGCCGGCCCATGTCTCGGCGCGGCCGGTGCCCCTCGCCCTCATCCACGGCGTCCGGGTGCCGCCGGCCTCGGCCCGGTTGCTGGAGGCGATGTCGGACTACGGCGACTGAGCGGCCGCCGGGCGGCCCAGGGCCGTTCGGGCGAAGCGCGCCGTCACCGGGAACCGGATCCCGGCCCACCGCGTCCCATCGCTGTCCCCAGCAACAGCCGAAGGAGCGATGCGGTGAACACCGAGCGACCCGACAACGACGACGCCGCCGACGAGGCCGGCAGCGGGCGTCCCGCGCGGCGGCGCCCCGGGACGGTCGCGGTCGCGTCGGTCGCCGCCGCCGTGCTGCTGCTGGGGGGCGGCGGCGCCTACCTGGCCACGTCCGCCACCGGGGACGACACGGACGGCGGTACGGCGTCCGGGGCCTCGGGCGACGACACTCCCCCGCCGCTCCCCCTCGACGACCACGGGGCACCCCGGGAGGGCGGCTCGAACGGCATCGCACCGGGCGAGCCCGACCCGTACGGCGTCACCTACCGCGCCGACGGGGCGCTCCCCGAGGGACCCGGCTCGGCCCCGGTGTACCGCGCGAAGGGCGACGTCACCGAGGCCGAGGTGGCCCGGCTGGCCGAGGCGCTGGGCGTCGAGGGCGCGCCCCGTACCCAGGGCGAGGCGTGGAAGGTCGGCAACGACGGGGACGGTTCCGGGCCGCTGCTCACGGTGAGCCGTCAGGCGCCGGGCACCTGGACCTTCCACCGCTACGCGCCCCGCACCGACAACTGCAAGAAGGGCGCCGTCTGCAAGGGCCCCACCGCCGACGGGGACCCGGTGGGCGAGGCGGCCGCGAAGAAGGCGGCGGCGCCGGTGCTCAAGGCGCTGGGCCAGGACGACGCCAAGCTGGACGCGAGCCAGGTCATGGGCGCCCGGCGGGCCGTGAACGCGGAACCGGAGGTGGGCGGGCTGCCCACGTACGGCTGGACGACCGGGATCGTCGTCGACGCGCGGGGCCAGGTGGTCGGCGGCAGCGGACAGGTGAAGGCGCCGGTCAAGGGGGACACGTACCCCGTCCTGGACGCCGAGCGGACGCTGGCGCTGCTGAACGAACCGGGTGCCGGGGCCGGTGCGGACACCGGGGGCATCGGCGGCTGCGCCAGTCCCGTGCCGCACCAGGACGGTGCCGACCTGCCGTGCGCTGCGCCGACCGGCACGCCGGAGCGGCCCGGGACGGGGAAGAAGCAGGTCGCTGCCGTCGAGGACGCGGTGTTCGGGCTGGCCGCACATCCGGTACGGGGTCGGCAGACGCTGGTGCCGTCCTGGTTGTTCGAGGTGTGGGCGCCGGGGGCGCGGGACACGGTGACGGTCACGTATCCGGCGGTCGAGCCGAGGTTCCTGACCGCGGCGGGGCCCGCCGAACCGTCCCCGGCACCGTCCGACGAGCCGGCCCCGAAGCCCGGGAAGCCGCGGAACGTCCACGTCAGCGGCTACACGGCCGCCGACGGAGAGCTGACCGTGCACTTCACTGGCGGGGTGTGCTCCGACTACGACGCGAAGGCCGAGGAGAGCGGCGGGAAGGTGACCGTCACGGTGACCGAGACCCCGCACCCGGACAAGGTCTGCATCCTGATCGCCAAGGAGTACGAGCGGACGGTGCCGCTCGACGAGCCGCTGGGCGACCGGACGGTCGTGGGCAAGGACGGCGAGGACATCCCCGTCCACAAGCCGGGCGCGCGGCTGCCCGCTCCGTCCGGGGGCCGGTGACGCCCGCGGCGTGACCGGCGTGACAGAAGGGCGGCGGCCCGGGGAAGTACCCCGGGCCGCCGCCCTTGTCGCACTCGGGTGCCGCGCGGCTGGGTCCGTCAGCTGAAGGAGTCGCCGCAGGCGCAGGAGCCCGTCGCGTTCGGGTTGTCGATCGTGAAGCCCTGCTTCTCGATCGTGTCCACGAAGTCGATGGTGGCACCGCCGAGGTACGGGGCGCTCATGCGGTCGGTGGTGACCTTGACGCCGCCGAAGTCCTTCACCACGTCGCCGTCGAGCGAGCGCTCGTCGAAGAAGAGCTGGTACCGCAGGCCGGAGCAGCCGCCGGGCTGGACGGCGACGCGCAGCGCGAGGTCGTCACGACCTTCCTGGTCGAGCAGCGCCTTGACCTTCGACGCGGCGGCGTCGGTCAGGATGATGCCGTCGGTGACGGTGGTGGTCTCGTCCGATACGGACATCTACATCTCTCCCGGGTTGTACGGAGACTGCTTGCCGACGGTTTCAACCGACGGAGCCGCGGATTCATTCCGGGCAGACCGAGTCTTTGTCCTCGGCGCTCCCTTCATGCTCGCACACGCCCCGGCCGACGGTCAGGGCCCTGTGGACGACGGCCGCGGACCTCGGCTCGGGCACCGGGATTCACGTCACACCGACACTATGAGCATCGTCAAAGTGACGTGAACCGGTTATGATATATAGCGTCAGTTCGACGAAAAGGGTCGACGAAAAGTAGAAAGGGTGCGTGTCGTGACCACCGCCCAAACCCAGGAGCTCGACGTACAGCCGACGCCCCTCGCCCTGCTGCTGCTCGGCCGCGAGGCCGACCCGAGGAGCGAGCGCGGTGTGGAGTGCCCCGGGGACCTGCCCTCGGCCTCCGACCCGGACCTGGTCGCACGCGCCCGTGCGGCCAAGGAGAAGCTCGGTGACAAGGTCTTCGTCCTCGGTCACCACTACCAGCGCGACGAGGTCATCCAGTTCGCCGACGTCACGGGCGACTCCTTCAAGCTGGCCCGGGACGCGGCCGCGCGCCCGGAGGCCGAGTACATCGTCTTCTGCGGTGTGCACTTCATGGCGGAGTCGGCCGACATCCTGACCTCGGACGACCAGAAGGTGGTCCTGCCCGACCTGGCGGCCGGCTGTTCCATGGCGGACATGGCCACCGCCGAGCAGGTCGCCGAGTGCTGGGACGTGCTGACCGAAGCCGGGATCGCCGAGCAGGTCGTGCCCGTCTCGTACATGAACTCCTCCGCCGACATCAAGGCGTTCACCGGCAAGCACGGCGGCACCATCTGCACCTCCTCCAACGCCGAGCGGGCCCTGAACTGGGCCTTCGAGCAGGGCGAGAAGGTCCTCTTCCTGCCGGACCAGCACCTCGGCCGCAACACGGCGGTGCGGGACCTGGGCATGTCCCTGGAGGACTGCGTCGTCTACAACCCGCACCGGCCGAACGGCGGGCTGACGGCCGACGAGCTGCGCGCCGCGAAGATGATCCTGTGGCGGGGTCACTGCTCGGTGCACGGCCGCTTCAGCCTCGACTCGGTGAACGACGTGCGCGAGCGCATACCGGGCGTGAACGTCCTGGTGCACCCCGAGTGCAAGCACGAGGTCGTCGCGGCGGCGGACTACGTCGGCTCGACCGAGTACATCATCAAGGCCCTGGAGGCGGCCCCGGCCGGTTCCAAGTGGGCCATCGGGACCGAACTGAACCTGGTCCGGCGGCTGGCGAACCGTTTCGCCCCCGAGGGCAAGGAGATCGTCTTCCTCGACAAGACGGTCTGCTTCTGCTCGACCATGAACCGCATCGACCTCCCGCACCTGGTCTGGGCGCTGGAGTCGCTCGCCGAGGGCACGCTGGTCAACCGCATCGAGGTCGACAAGGAGACGGAGGCGTTCGCCAAGCTGGCCCTGGAGCGGATGCTGGCGCTGCCGTAACCGCTGTCTCCCGCCACCCGTGGGAACGGGGAGGGGCCCCGCACCGCCACCCTTCGGTGGCGGTGCGGGGCCCCTCCCCGTTCCGGTCGCTCAGACCTTCGCCGGCTCCGGCTCGTCCGACGCCTGCGCCTGCGGCGGCACGTCGCCGCCCTTCTTCGCGGCCCGCTTCTTCGCGCGGCGCTCCTTGCGGAGCTCCAGCATCGCGTAGAGCGTCGGGACCAGGAGCAGGGTCAGCAGCGTCGACGTGATCAGACCGCCGATCACGACCACCGCGAGCGGCTGGGCGATGAAGCCGCCCTCGCCGGTGACGCCCAGCGCCATCGGGAGCAGCGCGAAGATCGTCGCCAGGGCCGTCATCAGGATGGGCCGCAGACGGTGGCGGCCGCCCTCGATCACCGCTTCGACGACTCCGTAGCCCTGCTTGCGGTACTGGTTGATCAGGTCGATCAGCACGATGGCGTTGGTGACCACGATGCCGATCAGCATCAGCATGCCGATCATCGCCGGGACGCCCATCGGGGTGCCCGTGACGATCAGCAGGCCGATCGCGCCGGTCGCCGCGAACGGGATCGACACCAGCAGGATCAGCGGCTGGGCCAGCGACCGGAAGGTGCCCACCAGCAGCATGAACACGATGGCGATCGCCGCGAGCATGGCGAGGCCCAGGTTGACGAATGCCTCGTCCTGGTCGGCGGTGACGCCCCCGATCTCGGCGGTGGCGCCGGCCGGCAGGTCGAGCCCGTTGATCTTCGACTGCAGGTCGGTGCTGACCGCGCCGGTGTTGTCTCCGGTCGGCTTGGCGGTGATGGTCGCCGCGCGCTGCCCGTCGATGCGGGTCATCGAGACCGGGCCGTCCACCAGCTGCACGGTGGCGATGTCACCGAGCTTGACCGCGCCCAGGTTCAGGGCCTTCAGCTCGGCGATCGTCTCGGCGGGCTGCGCCGACTTGATCACGACGTCGCGCTCGGTGTCGTCCAGGGTCGCCTTCGCGGCCGGGGTGCCGCGCACCGCCTGGCCCACGGCCGCGCCGAGGGTCTGGTCGGTGAACCCGGCGTCGGCGGCCTTCGCGTTGGCCTTGACCGAGATCCGCGGCACGCTCTGCGCCAGGTCGCTGGTGACGTCGGTGACGTCGTCGAGGCCGGCGACGGTCTTGCGGACCTGCTCGGCGGCGTCGCGGAGCACCTGCGCGTCGGCCGCCTTGACGACGACGCTCAGGTCCTGGCTGCCGAAGCCGTCACCGGCGGCGATGGTGGTGGTGCCGATGCCGTCGCCGAGCTCGGCCAGCCCGTCCTCGATGTGGTCCTGGACGTCCTCGGCATTCGCCGAGTCCTCCAGCATCAGCTGGTACGAGGCCTGGTTGGTGTCCGTGCCGCCGCCGAAGGCGGCCATGAACCCGGACGAACCGATGGTGACCTGGTAGTCCTTGACGCCCTCGGTGTCGCCGAGCAGCTTCTCGACCTTCTTCACCTGCGCGTCGGTCGCGCCGAGGCTGGTGCCGGGCTTCAGCTCCTGCTTGACGCTGAGGACCTCCTGCTCGCCCTGGTCGAAGAAGTTGGTCTTCAGCAGCGGCGCCATGCCGAAGGTGCCGACCAGGACGACGATCGCGATGGCCACGCTGGTCAGCCGGCGGCGGGTGGCGAAGCGCAGCACGGGGACGTAGAAGCGCTGCAGGCGGCTCTTGGCCTCCTTCTCCTCGGCCAGCCTGCGGGCCTCGGCCGCATCTTCCGGGGTGCCCTTCGGGGGCCGCAGGAACCAGTACGACAGCACCGGGACGACCGTCAGCGACACCAGCAGGGACGCCAGCAGCGCCGCGGTGACGGTGAGGCTGAAGGAGCCGAACAGCTCACCGACCATGCCGCCGACCAGACCGATCGGCAGGAACACGGCGACCGTGGTGAGCGTGGACGAGGTGACCGCTCCGGCGACCTCGCGGACGGCGTTCAGGATGGCGTCCTTGCGCTCCTCGCCGTAGCCGAGGTGCCGCTTGATGTTCTCCAGCACCACGATCGAGTCGTCGACGACGCGGCCGATGGCGATGGTCAGCGCGCCCAGCGTCAGCATGTTGAGCGACAGGTCGCGCGTCCACAGGACGATCAGCGCCAGCACCACCGACAGCGGGATGGAGACCGCGGTGACCAGGGTGGAGCGGATCGACGCCAGGAAGACCAGGATGACCAGCACCGCGAAGAGCAGACCGAGCCCGCCCTCCGTGGTCAGGCCCGAGATGGCCTTGGAGACCGCCGGTCCCTGGTCGCTGACCACGGTGAGGGTCGCGCCGGAACCGAGCTGCTCGCGCAGGTCGGGGAGCTTGTCCTCGACGGCGTTGGAGATGGAGACCGCGCTGCCGTCGTGGTCCATCGTCACGGCGACCGCGAGGGACGGCTTGCCGTTGGTGCGGGTCAGGGACTCGGCCTTGGCCTCCTCCTCCTTGACCGTGGCGATGTCGCCGAGGCGGACCGGCTTGTCGACGCCCTCGCCGGTGACCATGAGGTCCTGGATCTGCTTGACCGAGGTGAAGCCGCCGCCGACCTGGACGGTGCGGTTGGCGCCGCCCTCGTCGAAGGAACCGGCCGGCACGGTCGCGCCGCCGGCCTGCAGGGAGTGGGCGAGCACCTGCGGGCCCACCCCGGCCGCGGCCAGCTTCGCCGGGTCCGGCGTGACGGTGACCTGGACGTCGCGGACGCCGTCGACCACGACCTGGGCGACACCGTCGATGTCCTTCAGCTCGGAGACGACGGTCTTGTCGAGCTGGTCGGCGAGCGCCTGCTGGTCCTTGTCCGAGGTCACGGCGAGGACGACGGTCGGAATGTCGTCCGTCGAACCGGAGATGACCTGCGGGTCCACGTCGTCCGGGAGTTGGGCGCGGGCCCGGTTCACGGCCTGCTGGACGTCGGCCACCAGCTGCTGGGTGTTCGGGCCGTAGTCGAAGGACGCCATGATGACGGCGTTGCCCTCACTGGCCGTGGAGGTGACGCCGGAGATCCCGTCGACGGCCTCGAGGTTGTCCTCGATCGGCTCGACGACCTGCTTCTCGACCACGTCCGGCGAGGCACCCTGGTACGGGGCCAGCACCGACACCATGGGCAGTTCGATGGTGGGCAGCAGCTGCTGCTTGAGCTGGGGGATGGCGATCGCCCCGAAGACGAGCGCGACGATCGACATCAGGCCTATCAGGGCCCGTTGCGCGAGGCTGAATCTCGACAGCCAGGACATGGATCAGGGTCTCTCTTCTGTTGCCGAGCGGGGACGGGGCACATGGCAGCGCCGGACGCGGGCGACACACGTGAGCGCCTACTCCAACACCCTGAGCCATGCGGGGCCCCGCATCCCTAGGCCCCAGGTCCATTTCCTTATCCCGGGCCTACTCCCACCGCAGTACACCCGGCCGGCCCTCACTCCACCCTTGGACGTACCAGTCCGGATTCGTACGCGATGACGACCAGCTGGGCACGGTCCCGGGCACCCAGCTTGGCCATGGCCCGGTTGACGTGGGTCTTCACGGTCAGCGGGCTGACCTCGAGCCGCTCGGCGATCTCGTCGTTGGAGTGCCCGCCGGCGACCTGGACCAGCACCTCGCGCTCCCGCACGGTCAGCGACCCGAGCCGCTCGGCGCGGGCCGGGTCGCGGTCCTCGTCGGCCGGGTCCTGCTGGGCGAGGAAGCGGGCGATCAGTCCCTTGGTGGCGGTCGGCGACAGCAGCGCCTCGCCCCCGGCCGCGACCCGGATCGCGCTGAGCAGTTCCTCGGGCTCCGAGCCCTTGCCGAGGAAGCCGGAGGCGCCGGCGCGCAGGGACTGCACCACGTAGTCGTCGACCTCGAAGGTGGTCAGTATGACCACCCGCACATGGGCGAGGGACGGGTCGGCGCTGATCATGCGGGTGGCGGCGAGACCGTCCGTGCCGGGCATCCGGATGTCCATCAGCACCACGTCGGCCCGCTGTTCGGCGGCCAGCCGGGCCGCCTCCGCGCCGTCGGACGCCTCTCCCACCACCTCCATGTCGGGCTCGGAGTCGACCAGCACCCGGAAGGCGCTGCGCAGCAGCGCCTGGTCGTCGGCGAGCAGGACACGGATCGTCATACGGGGTCCTTGGTGGCGTCGGTGGCGGCGTCGGTGCGGTTCCTGACCGGAAGGATCGCATGCACGCGGAAACCGCCCCCGTAGCGGGGACCGGTGGTGAGGGTGCCGCGCACGGCGGTGACGCGCTCGCGCATGCCGAGCAGTCCGTGTCCGCCGCCCTCGGCCGGGGCGTCCGGGACCTCGCCGTCTCCCGTCCCGTCGTCGAGCACGGTCACCTCGATGTTCGGACCCACCCGCACGACGCTGACCTCGGCCTTCGACTGCCGCCCCGCGTGCTTCTGCACGTTGGTCAGCGCCTCCTGGATGATGCGGTAGGCGGCCAGGTCGACGGCGGCGGGCAGCTCGGTTCCCTGGTCGGTGCGGGCCAGCTCGACCCGCAGTCCGGCGTGGTGGAAGGTGGCGACGAGTTCGTCGAGGCGGGCGAGGCCCGGGGCGGGCTCGGTCGGTGCCTCCGGGTCGCCGGACTGGCGCAGCAGGCCGACGGTGGCCCGCAGCTCGTCCAGCGCGCTCCGGCTGGCCTCCCGTACGTGGGCGAGCGCCTCCTTGGCCTGGTCGGGCCGCTTGTCCATGACGTGCGAGGCGACCCCGGCCTGCACGTTGACCAGGGCGATGTGGTGGGCGACCACGTCGTGCAGGTCGCGGGCGATGCGCAGCCGTTCCTCGGCGACGCGGCGGCCCGCCTCCTCCTCCCGGGTGCGCTCGGCCTTCTCCGCGCGGTCCCGGATGGCCTGCACGAAGGCACGGCGGCTGCGGACGGCGTCCCCGGCGGTCGCGCCGATGCCGGTCCAGGCGAACACGGCGAGGTTCTCCTGCGCGTACCAGGGCAGGGGGCCGGCCAGCATGGCGGCGCCGGTGAGCACCGTCATGGTGAGCAGGCCGACCCGCCAGGTGGTGGGACGGTCGGTGGAGGCGGCGACGGTGAAGAGGGCGATGACGGCGGACATGACGACCGGGGCCCGCGGGTCGCCGGTGACGCTCTCGACGACGGAGACCCCGCCGGTGACGACGAGGACCGCCATCGGCTTGCGACGCCGGAAGGCGAGCGCGGCGGCGCCGAGGGTCATGAGGGCGAGGCTGAGCGCGTCGGGGGTGCGCAGACCCCAGCTGACGCCCTCCGGGCCGTGCGGGTCCACGAAGGAGCCGGCGACCATGCACAGCAGGACGGCCACGGCGAGGGCGGCGTCCAGGGCGGAGGGGTGGGCGCCGATGGTGCAGCGGGCGCGGGCGAATGTGCTCACGGTTTTTTACGGTAGCTGGACCGGGGGTGTCTTATGAGGGGGCCCGCATGCAGTGGGCGTTGGCTGGGGGCTGCGCCCCCAGACCCCGCTTCGGCCCTGAACGGGCCTCGTCCTCAAACGCCGGACGGGCTGGAAATGCCGACCCGCGTCGACAGGGCGTCCCTCAGGCGCTGCCCGGGATGAGGCCGTCGTCGCTCAGGAGTTCCCGGACCTCCTCCAGGGTGGCGTCCGGGGAGGGGAGGATGAGGTCGGAGGGCTCCAGGGTGTCGTCCGGGAGGGGCTCGCCCAGTTCGCGGACCTTGGCCAGGAGGGCCTGGAGGGTCGCGCGGAAGCCTGGGCCGTCGCCGTTCTCCATTTCGGCCAGGAGCTCGTCGTCCAGCTTGTTCAGCTCACCGAGCCGGCCGTCGGCCAGCGTCAGCTGTCCCTCCCCCATGATCCGTACGATCATGTCGGCCCTCCTAGGCGTGGGCTACTGCTTGTCGAAGCGCGGGGTGTCCTGCGGCTGCTGCTGGGACTGCGACGGGGCCTGGCCCTGACCCTGGCCGCCCTCGATGGCCTGGCGATCGGCGGTGGAACCCCCGGCCAGCTCGGCCTTCATGCGCTGCAGCTCCAGCTCTACATCCGTACCACCGGAGAGCCGGTCCAGCTCGGCCTGGATGTCGTCCTTGTGCATGCCGGACTGGTCGTCGAGGGCACCGGAGGCGAGCAGCTCGTCGATGGCACCGGCCCGGGCCTGAAGCTGGGCGGTCTTGTCCTCGGCCCGCTGGATGGCCAGGCCGACGTCGCCCATCTCCTCGGAGATGCCGGAGAACGCCTCGCCGATGCGGGTCTGCGCCTGGGCCGCCGTGTAGGTGGCCTTGATGGTCTCCTTCTTCGTGCGGAAGGCGTCCACCTTGGCCTGGAGGCGCTGGGCCGCAAGGGTGAGCTTCTCCTCCTCGCCCTGGAGCGTGGCGTGCTGCGTCTCCAGGTCGGTGACCTGCTGCTGGAGCGCGGCGCGCCGGGACAGCGCCTCGCGGGCCAGGTCCTCGCGGCCCAGCGCCAGCGCCTTGCGCCCCTGGTCCTCCAGCTTGCCCGACTGGGACTGGAGCTGGTTGAGCTGCAGCTCCAGCCGCTTGCGGCTGGTCGCCACGTCGGCGACGCCGCGGCGCACCTTCTGCAGCAGCTCCAGCTGTTTCTGGTACGAGTAATCGAGGGTTTCGCGCGGGTCCTCGGCCCGGTCAAGGGCCTTGTTGGCCTTCGCGCGGAAGATCATCCCCATACGCTTCATGACACCGCTCATGGGCTTCGCGCGCCCCCTTCTGACCGACTCCAGCTCCAGCGACTGCAACAGAACCCACAGTACGGGCCCTGCATCCATTACCGCACTGTTCGGGGACGGATGCGCTCATCCCCAAGGACGACTGCGTACGCTCCCCGTCCGGCGCAGGGAGTAGGTGCTCCCCGGGGTTGTCCGGAAAGTCCCGGTGTCCGGGGGCGTACGCACCATCCGCTCCGTACTTCCACTCTGTCCCTTTACAGACGTCCGGCGTTGCCGGATCGTTCCCCACCGGACTGGGGTCCACACCCCGGCACCACGTACCCTTGGGTTTTGTGTTCCGTAGCCGTGCCAAGGATGAGAAGGCCCAGAGCGCCGTCAGTGCGCAGGTGACCGACTCCAATCAGCCCCGTGACCCGCAGGCCCCGAAGGGCAGGCCCACGCCCAAGCGCAGTGTGGCCCAGTCCCAGCGCCGCAGCGTCGCCAATACGCCGATGACCCGCAAGGACGCCGCCAAGCGGCAGCGCGAGGAGCGGCGGACCGCGATGGCCCGGCAGCGCGAGGCGCTGGCCAAGGGCGACGAGCGGTACCTGCCGGCCCGCGACAAGGGCCCGGTCCGCAAGTTCGCCCGTGACTTCGTCGACTCGCGGTTCAACATCGCGGAGTACTTCCTGCCGATGGCCGTGATCATCCTCGTGCTGAGCATGATCCGGGTTGCCTCGCTGCAGAACGTCGCGCTGCTGCTGTGGCTGGTCGTGATCGTGCTGATCGTGCTGGACTCGATCGTCACCGGCTTCCGGCTGAAGAAGCGGCTCGCCGAGCGCTTCCCGGACGAGCGCCGCCGCGGTGCGGTCGCGTACGCGCTGATGCGCTCGCTCCAGATGCGCCGGCTGCGGCTGCCCAAGCCCCAGGTCAAGCGCGGGGAGCGGCCCTGAGCACGACGCCGTTCACCGGTGGCGCGGCCGAGGCCTGGACAGCGGGGCTGTCCGGGCTTCGCAACGTCGTACGGCAGGAGTTGGTGGCCCGGCAGTTGGACGAGCAGATAGCCGGGCGCTTCGCCGTGGGCAGGCGGCTGCGCGTGCTCGACGTCGGCATGGGCCAGGGCACCCAGGCGCTGCGGCTGGCACGGGCCGGGCACCAGGTGACCGGCGTGGAGCGGGACGCGACGATGATCGCGGCCGCGCGCGAGGCGCTGGCCGGCCAGCCGGAGGGCATCCGGGAGCGGATGCGGATCGTCGAGGGCGACGGCCGGGACACCGGCGTGCACTTCCTGCCCGGCAGCTTCGACGTGGTGCTGTGCCACGGCGTGCTCATGTACGTCGAGGAGCCCGATCCGCTGCTCGCGGGGCTGGCCCGGATGCTCGCGCCCGGCGGACTGCTGTCGCTCGTGGTGCGCAACGGCGACGCGCTCGCGCTGCGTCCCGGCCTGCACGGTGACTGGACGGGCGCGCTGGGCGCCTTCGACACCACGAACTACCGCAACCGCCTGGGCCTCGACGTCCGCGCGGACCGGCTGGCGACGCTGACGGCGAAGCTCGCGGGTATCGGCGCCCCGCTGCACACCTGGTACGGCGTGCGGGTCTTCACGGACACGGCACCCGACGGGGCCCCGGTCCCGGACGACCTGGAGGCGCTGCTGGCCGCCGAGGAGCGGGCCGGCCGGACCGACCCGTACCGCGCGGTCGCGGCGCTGCTGCACCTGTGCGGGGTGCGCGGCTAGGGTCTGTCCGCCCCGGGCGCCCGTTCGGGTGTCCCCCGGGGGCCGGGAGGCCGGGGCCCGGTGAGACTCGGGCCATGGACACTTCCCGCGCCCGTCTGCCCGGGCTGCTCGCTCCGATCGCCGTCCTGGCCTGCTCCCTGCTGCTCGCGACCGGCTGTTCCGACGGCGGTTCGGGGACGGACCGCGACTCGGGGAGCGCACGGGAGGGCGACACGGCGCAGGCCGCGGCGCCACGCGCCGCAAACGACCTGCAGGCGGACTACGAACGGGTGATCAAGAACGTACTGCCGTCGGTGGTGCAGATCCAGGCGGGCGACTCGCTGGGCTCGGGGGTCGTGTACGACGACAAGGGGCACATCGTCACCAACGCGCACGTCGTCGGGGACGGCAGGTCCTTCCGGGTGACCACGGCCCGCGCCGAGGGCGCCCTGACCGCGAAGCTGGTCTCGTCCTACCCGGAGCAGGACCTGGCGGTCATCAAGCTCGACAAGGTGCCCGAGGGCATGAGGGCAGCCCGTTTCGCGGACTCCGCGAAGGTGGAGGTCGGGCAGATCGTGCTGGCGATGGGCTCGCCGCTCGGCCTGTCCTCCAGCGTGACGCAGGGCATCGTGTCGGCGACCGGGCGGACCGTCACCGAGGGCAGCAGCGGAGGCGGCACGGGCGCGACCATCGCCAACATGGTGCAGACGTCGGCGGCCATCAACCCCGGCAACAGCGGGGGCGCCCTGGTGAATCTGGACGGGCAGGTGATCGGCATCCCGACGCTGGCGGCCACCGATCCGGGCCTCGGCGACAGTGCGGCCCCCGGCATCGGGTTCGCGATCCCGGCGTCGATGGTGACGACGGTGGCCGGGCAGATCGTCAAGGACGGCAAGGTCACCGACTCGGGCCGGGCCGCGCTGGGCATCACCGCCCGTACGGTCGTGGACGACAGCTACCGCCCGGCCGGGGTGGCCGTCGTCGAGGTGAGCGACGGCGGCGCCGCCGACGACGCCGGTCTGCGCCCCGGGGACGTCCTCGTGAAGCTCGGCGACACGGACATCACCACCATCACCTCGCTGTCCGAGGCGCTGGCGTCGATGCGGCCGGGCGACCGGACGAAGGTGACGTACACCCGGGTCGGCAAGGAGCACACGGCCGAGGTGACGCTCGGCGAGCAGTGACGGGGGCGAAGCCGCCCCCGTCCCCGCCCCCGTCCCCCGGGGCCTCAGGCCTCGGTCCCCGCCTCCGCCTCGGCCTCGGCCTCCGCCTCCTCGGCGTGCAGGCTCATCGGGCCGTAGATCTCGGTGGAGTCCTCGAAGAGCCGCACCTGGTCGGTGCCGCCCTCCTGGAGGTCCTTCCAGTGCTCCCCGATCCAGGACTCGGCGTCCCCTTGCGTGGTGAACTCCTCGGGCTGCACCGCGGGCGGGACCTCCGTCCCGTCGGCCGTCTCGAACCGCCACGTCCATGCCGCCATGTACGCCTCCAAGATGTGAGCACATGCAGAGCGGAAGCCGGATCTTGGTCCGGCCCCCGCCCGCAGCCTATGCGCTGGGCCGGGCACTCCGTAGAAGGCCGGGAGACAAGATCCGGTGACGGGAACGGCCCCGCCGCACGCCCCTTGGGGGGACTCGGGCGCGCACGTCGCCGGGTGACCGGTGAAAATCGGTGCGTGGACGTGACTCTGCTCGGCACCGGTGCCCCCGCGGGACTGCCCCGCCCCGACTGTCCCTGCGCGGCCTGTGCCGCGACCCAGGGCGAGGACGCGCGCGCCGCGACCGCGCTGCTGGTGGACGGGGCGCTGCTGCTCGACCTGACGCCCGGCGTGGCCTTCGCCGCGGCGCGGGCCGGGCGCTCCCTGGCCGGCGTACGGCAGGTGCTGCTCTCCCATCCGCACGACGGCCCCGCCGTGGAGGTCCCGGCCGGGCTGCCGCAGCCGGGCCGGGTGCCGGACGGGCGGGAGCTGGCGCTGCTGACCGGGCACCGGGTGCGGGCGGTGGCGCTGGACGCACCCGGCACCGGGTACGCGGTGACGGGCCCGGACGGCCGACGGCTCCTGTACGTACCGCCGGGTGGCGCGCCGGCCGGGCTGGAGGAACCCGCGGAGCCGTACGACCTGGTCCTCGCGGACGTCGTGGGGCGGCCGGACGCGCTGGCGAAGCTGCGGGCGGTGGGCGCGGCGGGCCCGACCACGGACGTCGTCGCCGTCCACCTGGACCACGACGTGCCGCCGGGCCGGGAGCTGGCGCGGCGGCTCGCGGCGGCGGGCGCGCGGGCGGTGCCGGACGGCACGACGCTGGCGGTGGGCTCGTACGAGGACGTGCCCGACGTACCGCGGCGCACCCTCGTACTGGGCGGCGCCCGGTCGGGCAAGTCGGTGGAGGCGGAACGCCGGCTGGAGTCCTTCCCCGACGTGCTCTACGTCGCCACCGGCGGTTCCCGGGGCGGCGACACCGAATGGGCGGCCCGGGTCAGCGCGCACCGGGAGCGCCGCCCCGGTTCGTGGCGCACCGCCGAGACCTGCGACCTGGTCCCCCTCCTGAAGGACGAGGGCCCGCCCCTGCTCGTCGACTGCCTGTCCCTGTGGCTGACGGACGCGATGGACGCGGTCGGCGCGTGGGACGACGCGGAGTGGGCCGACGGCGGCGAACGGGCGCTGGGGGCCCGGGTACGGGAGCTGACGGACGCGGTCCGCGCCACCCGGCGCACGCTGGTGGCGGTGTCGAACGAGGTCGGCTCGGGCATCGTCCCGGCCACGGCCTCCGGCCGCCGCTACCGCGACGAACTCGGCCGCCTGAACGCGGCGTTCGCCGCCGAGTGCGAGCAGGTCCTGCTCGTGGTGGCGGGCCAGGCCCTGGTGCTACGGGGCTGAGGCGTCCTTGCGCGCGATGACGCGGTGCCCCCGGGTGCCGGTGAGGACCGTGCAGCCCTGGGCCACGAGTTCGGCGCCCAGCCCGACGGGGTGCACCGGCACCATGCGGCGCGGGTCGGCCACGTCGACGAGCAGATGCCCGCCGGGCCGCAGCGCTGCCAGCGCGGCCCGCAGTTCGGCCCGCGGGTCCGCAACCCGCTCCAGGTACTGGAAGAGGCTGACGACGTCGTAGCGCTCCCGCACCCGCACCGCCACATGATGATCCGTCAGGCGCCCGACGAGCGCCTCCTCCACCCGCTCGACGGCGCGGGCCCGCAGCACCCGACGGGTGGGATCGAGGCCGTCGAACGAGGTGTACGGGAAGTACGCCCGGGCGGCCCGCGGGAAGTCGGCGTCCCCGGTGCCGACGTCCAGCCAGCTCTCGGGCTCGGGACAGCGGCGGGCCATGGCCCGGGCGGCCAGCACGTACCCGATCCGGACACCGGCCCGGACCACGGGGTGTTCGGGCCCGGGCGTGAGCGGCGGATTCCGGAAGGCGTGCCGACAGTCCGAGCACCGCTCGACCGGAGACCGGTGCGGCGCTCCCTGCCGCGGCCCGGCACCGCGCGGCCGGCCGCGCAGCCGCCGGGAGCCGCACCAGGGACAGTCCTCGCGATACGGCCCGTACGGGGGGACGGGAGGCACCGAGGGGACGGAGGTTCCGGACACGGGCGGCTCCCGACGCGAGACGAACATGGCCACGTACGACATTCCAGGCAAAACGTTACGTAGGTGCGGGCGCTGCGGGGTGCAACGACGCCGCCCGGGCGCGCTGCCCACGGGCCCTCCTTCGGGTTCGACGGGGGCCGGTACTGTTCGGCGAATGAGCTCGCTGAATCTCGACGACTTCACCGACCTGATCGAGCGCCCCGACGGCGGGGTACGCCGCGACGCGGAGGCGCGCCGGGAGCGTCAGGTCGTTCCGCCCGGATCGCTGGGCCGCCTCGACGACCTGGGCGAGTGGCTGTCGGCAGCCCAGTCCGCCGTGCCGGTACGGCCGGTCGTCCGCCCCCGCGTGGTGCTCTTCGCCGGTGACCACAAGGTTGCCGAACTGGGTGTGTCGGCGCGGCCGGCGGGCGGCGCCGGCGAACTGGTGCGCGAGGTACTGGAGGGCGGCCGGCCGGTGTCGGTGCTCGCCGGGCGCCTGGACGTACCCGTGCGCGTCGTCGACATGGCCCTGGACTGCGACCCGGAGACGCTGCCGGCGGAGGTGGCGGGCCACCGGGTGCGGCGGGGCGGCGGCCGCATCGACATCGAGGACGCGCTGACCCTCGAGGAGGCGGAGGCCGCCTTCCGGGCCGGGATGGCGGTGGCCGACGAGGAGGCCGACTCGGGCACGGACCTGGTGGTGCTCGGCGACGTGAGCGTGGGCGGTACGACCGCGGCGGGTGTGCTGGTCGCCGCGCTGTGCGGGACGGACGCGTCGGTCGTCACCGGCCGGGGCGGGCTGCCGATCGACGACCTGGCCTGGATGCGCAAGTGCGCGGCGATCCGTGACGCGCTGCGTCGCGCGCGTCCCGTCCTCGGCGACCAGCTGCAACTCCTCGCCACGGTCGGCGGCGCGGACCTCACGGCCATGACGGGCTTCCTGCTGCAGAGCGCGGTGCGGAAGATGCCGGTGATCCTGGACGGCGTCGTGACGGCGGCGTGCGCGCTGGTCGGGCAGCGGGTCGCCTTCCGGGCGCCGGACTGGTGGCTGGCCGCGCACGACAGCGGGGAGCCGGGGCAGGCGAAGGCGCTGGACCGGATGGCCATGGAGCCGCTGCTGACCCAGGGCGTGAAGGTGGGCGAGGGCGCGGGCGGTTTGCTGGCGCTGCCGTTGGTCCAGGCGGCGGCGTCCTTGGCGGCGGACCTGCCGGAGATCCCCGACGGTGAGGCCGTGACCGGGGGCGAGTGAACGCGGTTCGGCAAACCGGGGTTCCTTGGCCACCCGGCGCGGATGTGGCCGCGGGGGTGGGTCGCGTGGCCCGGCGCTGCCGGGGTGCCGCCACGCCCACCCGTGCCGCCCCAGCGGCACGACTGCCCGCGGCTAGGGGGCGACGGCCCGCAGGCGCGTACGGCGGGAAGGGGACGTGTCGGGGGGTGTTCGCCCGCAGCGGTTGGCGCGTCAACGCCCCGAGCCCCCGTAGCCAACCGATTCCGCGCCGTTCCGAGGACGAACACCCCCCGGCGCGGCCCCGACCCACCCACCCCACGCACCGCGCTACGCGCACCCCCACCGAACCCGCACAGGCGCCGCAGGCGTCCTCACCGTGGGTCCGGGCGGCCGCCGATCCAGTCCTGGACGACGCGGCGCGGCCCGGACCAGCGGCGGTCGTGGTGGTAGGCGCGCAGCCGTGCCCTCGCGCGGGCGCGCGGCCGACGGGCGTAGAAGCGGCGGGCCCACGGGGACCCGGGACGGGCCAGCCGGACCGCGCCGATCAGGGCGATCACGGGCACGATGACCCCGAAGATCGCCAGCCGCGCCTTGCCCTTGGCCAGGGCGAGAAGGGAGAAGAAGAAGTTCCCCGCGACGGTCGCGATGACGTTCGCGCGGTCCTGCAACTCGTCCTGGGACATCCCGTCGACACCGAACGGCGTGAACCCCGCCAGCACCAGCCCGACCAGCGCCGCGGTGAGCACCACGACCTCCACGCTCTTGCGCCCCGCCTCGCTCCAGTACACGTCGTCGAGGTGCAGGATCAGCGCGAACTCGTCCAGCACGAGCCCCGCCCCGACCCCGAAGACCACCGCCGCGAGCGCCGACCCGAACCCGTGCCGCCCACCGGCCACCGCGCCGAACCCGCCGACGACGGTGAGGACGACCCCGGGAACCACGTGGTGGATGTGCACCCCGCCCGCCTTGACGTTCCCGAAGGGTCCCTTGCCCGCCCGGATCAGTCGGGTGATGACCCGGGTGATCACGAACGTCAGCACGAACGCCGTCAGCGCGAGGAGCAGCGGCAGCTTGCCCGGTTCCATGATGTTGCGCTGCCACCAATCTCCCATATGCGCACTTTATCCCCGAGACCCGTCAACGCCCCGCCGACCGCCGGGTAGTCTGCGCCGGTGCTCAGGACCCCCTCCCCCGACGGCCTCCGTTTCGCCTTCGGCACCCTCACCGTGCTCCCGGTCAAGGTCACCCGCTGGGACCGGCCCGCCGCGCGCGGCGGCATGCTGTGGGCGCCGCTGGCCGGACTGACCGTGGGCGTCCTCGCCGCGGGCGTCGGGCTCCTGCTGCTCGTCCTGGGCGCCGGGACCCTGCTGGCGGCGGTCGCCACGGCCGCCGTCCCCGCCGTACTCACCCGCGGACTGCACCTGGACGGGCTGGCCGACACCGCCGACGGACTGGGCAGCGGCAAGCCCGCCGAGGACGCCCTGCAGATCATGAAGCAGTCGGACATCGGACCGTTCGGCGTGCTCACTCTGCTGTTCACGCTGCTGGCCCAGGTGGCCGCCCTCGCCCATGCCTACGACGGCTCGTGGACCCGGGGAGCGCTCGCCGCCGTGGTGTCGGCGACGGCCGCCCGGCTGGCGCTCACGACGGCGGCCCGGACCGGAGTGCCGGCCGCCCGCCCGGAGGGACTGGGCGCGGCGGTCGCCGGGGTGGTCCCGGTCGGCGGGGCGCTGGCCGCCGCGGCGGTCGTCACCCTGGCCGGCGCCGCGGCGGGCGCGTTCCTGGGCCCGTACGACGCACTGCGCACGGCGCTCGCCGTAGGGTGCGCGATCACCGCCGCCGAACTCCTGCTGCGGCACTGCGTCCGCCGCTTCGGCGGCGTCACGGGCGACGTCTTCGGCGGCGTCGCGGAGACGGCGGCCACCACCGCCCTCGTGGTCCTCGCCCTCGGTTGAGTCAGGGACTCAGCAGGCCTCCCGCCACGCATCCAGTTCGTACTTCTTCAGCATCGAACTGAGCCGCAGCTCACGGGAGTCGGCGCAGAAGCGTTCCGTCGGCAGCTCGTACTCGACGTGGAAGACCGCCTTGTCCGCGTCGACGAACGGCTGGTTGTCGGCGCACTCGCCGTACTGGGCGCACTGCTCGTTGACGGCGAAGTCGAAGTCGTCGACCAGCTCCGGGATCTGGTCCAGGTCGTTCTTCAGACCGACGGCCATCCCGCGGTCGTGGGCGAGCTTCGCGATCAGCCGGTTGTAGCGGAGCTGGTCGTCGCCGGTGAGCGGAAAGCCGGTGTCGTTCTTGTAGCCGTCCATGTTGTCCGGCTCGACCGCGTCGAAGCCCTTCTCGCGGCACATGTCGAGGCGTTCGGCCATCAGCGGCTCCAGGACGTCCGTCGCGCGGATGTCCAACCACCGCTCGCCCTCCCAGCCGTTGCCCTTGCCGAGCACGGCCGCCGGGAAGTCGTCGGCGTCGGGCCGGAAGTCCTCCCAGGCGCCGGTGGAGACGTAGCAGATGACCTTGCGTCCGTCGTCGTGCAGCCCGGCGACCGTCGCCTCGTCGTGGTCGAAGCCGTCGATGTCGTAGACGGGTACGTCGACGGAGGTGTCGAGCTTGCCGCTGAGCTGCCACTGCCAGGCGGTGCCCGGCGTCGGCCGCCAGTGGCCGGCGGCCGGCCCGCCGTCGTCACCGGGGGCCGTCGTGCAGCCCGCGAGCAGCGGCAGGAGGAGGGCTGTCGACAGGACCGGGCGTCTCACGGGAAGTGCTCCAGAGTGCGGGAGGGGTGGGCGGCGTACCCCCGGAATGATCTCCCATGGTCCCTCCGGTGGGGAAACCGCGGCCCCGCGGGAGGGAGTGCGGCCGGGCGCGAGCGTAGGCTCGTGCCGAGTGTTCGCCTGCCCAGGCGAGGACCGCATCGCAGGAGGGATCTAGGGTCGGATGTCGGGCCCGGTCGACCCACCCGCATTCGGCCACACCAGACTTCATACGGAAGCGAGATTTCACCACCGTGACTGCTCTCACTCTCTCCACCGCCGCGGCGCCCGGCCTCCGGGCCGACGCGATCGTGATCGGCGTCGCCAAGGGCGCAGGCGGCCCGTCCGTCGCCCCGGGCGCCGAGGCCGTGGACAAGGCGTACGACGGCCGGCTCGCCGCCGTCCTGGAGACCCTCGGCGCCTCCGGCTCCGAGGGCGAGGTGACGAAGCTGCCCGCTCCGTCCGGCTTCAAGGCGCCCGTCGTGGTGGCGGTGGGCCTCGGTGCCGAGCCCGAGAAGGACGCCGGTTTCGACGCCGAGTCGCTGCGCCGGGCCGCCGGTGCGGCCGCCCGCGCCCTGGCCGGCGCCAAGAAGGCCGCCTTCGCCCTGCCGCTCGCCGAGGCCGCCGACGCCGGTGTCGTCGCCGAGGGTGTGCTGCTCGGCGCGTACTCCTTCGACGCGTACAAGGAGTCCGCGAAGGAGACCAAGGCCGCCAAGGGCAACGGCAAGGCCCCGCTCGCGGAGGCCGTGCTGCTCGGCGGCAAGCCCCGCGACAAGGCGTACAAGGCGGCGATCGAGCGTGCCGCGGCCGTCGCCGAGGAGCTGAACCGCGCCCGCGACCTGGTCAACACCCCGCCGAACGACCTGAACCCGGAGGCGTTCGCGGCGGTCGCGCAGGCCGCGGCCAAGGAGCACGGCATCAAGGTGCAGGTGCTCGACGAGAAGGCGCTGACCAAGGGCGGCTACGGCGGCATCCTCGGCGTCGGCGCCGGTTCGGCGTCGGGTCCGCGGCTGGTCAAGCTGTCGTACACCTCGCCCAAGGCGAAGAAGTCCCTCGCCTTCGTCGGCAAGGGCATCACCTACGACTCGGGCGGCATCTCGCTGAAGCCGGCCGGGCACAACGAGACGATGAAGTGCGACATGGCCGGTGCCGCCGCCGTGTTCGCCGCGGTGGTCTCCGCCGCGCGGCTCGGCCTGGAGGTCAACGTGACCGGCTGGCTGGCGCTGGCCGAGAACATGCCGTCGGGCTCCGCGACGCGCCCGGGTGACGTGCTGCGCATGTACAGCGGCAAGACGGTGGAGGTACTCAACACCGACGCGGAGGGCCGGCTCGTGCTCGCCGACGCGCTGTGGGCGGCCTCGCAGGAGAAGCCGGACGCGATCATCGACGTGGCGACCCTGACGGGCGCGATGATGCTGGCGCTGGGCAGCCGTACGTACGGGATCATGGCGAACGACGACGCGTTCCGCTCCGCGGTGCACGAGGCGGCGGAGGAGTCCGGCGAGCCGGCGTGGCCGATGCCGCTGCCGGAGCACCTGCGCAAGGGCATGGACTCGCCGACCGCGGACATCGCGAACATGGGCGAGCGGATGGGCGGCGGTCTGGTGGCCGGTCTGTTCCTGCGGGAGTTCGTCGGCGAGGGCATCACCTGGGCGCACCTGGACATCGCGGGTCCGGCCTTCAACGAGGGCGGGCCGTTCGGGTACACGCCGAAGGGCGGCACGGGGACGGCGGTGCGGACGCTGGTGCGGGTTGCCGAGCTGGCGGCTGCGGGTGAGCTGGGCTAGCTGGGCCGGGGGCGCCTAAGGGGTTCGGGGCGCGGGTGATCGTGCGGCTGCGGGCCCGTCGTGGCTCGTCGCGCAGTTCCCCGCGCCCCTTGGTTGGCTGTCCCGGCGTCGGCCAGAAAGAACCGCCGGGCGTCGCGCCCACGCGGCGAAGCCGCAGACCAGCACAGCCCCGCACCCCTTGGTTGGCCGTCCCGGCGTCGGCCAGAAAGAACCGCAGGGCGTCGCGCCCACGCGGCGGAGCCGCTGGCGTCGGCACAAATGAACCGTAGGGAACCCGCTCGCGTGAACGTGGGGTGTCTCACACCCCGGCCCCACGTCTCGTTCGCCTCTCACAAGTGCGAAGATGGAGCCCGGCAGGACAGGGCCCACCCAAGGGCCGAGAACAAAGAGCGGCCGGACACCAGCCGCCGACCGGTCACTGGAGACCGGCGTGGCGCACATGCATGGAGGACGTGACGTGGCGAACGACGCCAGCACCGTTTTCGACCTAGTGATCCTCGGCGGTGGCAGCGGTGGTTACGCCGCGGCCCTGCGCGGGGCGCAGCTGGGCCTGGACGTCGCCCTGATCGAGAAGAACAAGCTTGGCGGCACCTGCCTGCACAACGGTTGCATCCCCACCAAGGCCCTGCTCCACGCGGGCGAGGTCGCCGACCAGTCCCGCGAGAGCGAGCAGTTCGGCGTCAAGACGTCCTTCGAGGGCGTCGACATGGCCGGCGTGCACAAGTACAAGGACGAGGTGATCGCCGGCCTGTACAAGGGCCTGCAGGGTCTGGTCGCCTCCCGCAAGATCACGTACATCGAGGGTGAGGGCCGGCTCTCCTCCCCCACCTCCGTCGACGTCAACGGCCAGCGTGTCCAGGGCCGCCACGTCCTGCTCGCGACCGGCTCCGTGCCGAAGACGCTGCCGGGCCTGGAGATCGACGGCAACCGGATCATCTCCTCGGACCACGCCCTCACGCTCGACCGCGTGCCGAAGTCCGCGATCGTGCTGGGCGGCGGCGTCATCGGCGTCGAGTTCGCCTCCGCGTGGAAGTCCTTCGGTTCCGAGGTCACGGTCATCGAGGGCCTCAAGCACCTCGTCCCGGTCGAGGACGAGAACAGCTCCAAGCTCCTGGAGCGCGCCTTCCGCAAGCGCGGCATCAAGTTCAACCTGGGCACCTTCTTCCAGAAGGCCGAGTACACCCAGGACGGCGTCAAGGTCACCCTCGCCGACGGCAAGGAGTTCGAGGCCGAGGTCCTGCTCGTCGCCATCGGCCGCGGCCCGGTCTCGCAGGGCCTGGGCTACGAGGAGAACGGCGTCGCGACGGACCGCGGCTTCGTCCTCGTCGACGAGTACATGCGGACCAACGTCCCGACCATCTCCGCCGTCGGTGACCTCGTTCCCACCCTCCAGCTCGCGCACGTCGGCTTCGCCGAGGGCATCCTGGTGGCGGAGCGGCTCGCCGGCCTGAAGACCGTGCCGGTCGACTACGACGGCGTGCCGCGGGTGACGTACTGCCACCCGGAGGTCGCCTCCGTCGGTCTCACCGAGGCCAAGGCGAAGGAGGTCTACGGCGCGGACAAGGTCGTCTCGATCAAGTTCCCCCTGGGCGGCAACGGCAAGAGCCGCATCCTCAAGACCGCCGGCGAGATCAAGCTGGTCCAGGTCAAGGACGGTGCCGTGGTCGGCGTCCACATGGTCGGCGACCGCATGGGCGAGCAGGTCGGCGAGGCGCAGCTGATCTACAACTGGGAGGCGCTGCCGGCCGAGGTGGCCCAGCTCATCCACGCCCACCCGACGCAGAACGAGGCGCTCGGCGAGGCCCACCTGGCGCTGGCCGGCAAGCCGCTCCACATGCACGACTGACCGCTTCGGTCTTCGGGCGCGACGACACAGACTTCCGCACTTTCGTAAGGAGCAACCGAAACCATGGCGGTTTCCGTAACCCTTCCGGCGCTCGGCGAGAGCGTCACCGAGGGCACCGTCACCCGTTGGCTGAAGGCCGAGGGTGAGCGCGTCGAGGCCGACGAGCCGTTGCTCGAGGTCTCGACCGACAAGGTCGACACCGAGATCCCGGCCCCCGCCTCGGGCGTGCTGTCCTCCATCAAGGTCGCCGAGGACGAGACCGTCGAGGTCGGCGCCGAGCTGGCGCTGATCGACGACGGCAGCGGCGCCCCCGCCGCCGCGCCGGCCCCGCAGGCCGAGCAGGTCGCCGAGCCGGCCCCCGAGCCCGCCCCGGCCGCCCCCTCCACCGAGCAGGCCGCCCCGGCGCCCGCTCCCACCGCCGACGCCGCCGCAGGCGGCTCCGCCGAGGGCACGGACGTGGTCCTGCCCGCGCTCGGCGAGTCCGTCACCGAGGGCACCGTCACCCGCTGGCTGAAGTCGGTCGGTGACAGCGTCGAGGAGGACGAGCCGCTGCTCGAGGTGTCGACGGACAAGGTCGACACCGAGATCCCGGCCCCCGCCTCCGGCACGCTGCTGGAGATCGTGGTCGGCGAGGACGAGACGGCCGAGGTCGGCGCCAAGCTCGCCGTCATCGGTGCGGCGGGTGCCGCCCCGGCGGCGGCCCCGGCCGCCCCCGCGGCCCCGGCCCAGCCCGAGCCCACCCCGGCTCCGGCCGCTCCGGCCCCGGCTCCCGCGCAGGCCGCTCCGGCCCCGGCGAGTGCCGTCGGCACGACCGGAAGAAGCAGTGCCGTGCCGAGCGCGATCTCGCC
>NZ_BMUY01000029.1 GCF_014650435.1 Streptomyces tendae | reverse complement strand
GCGGATCAACGTGCTGTTCGCGATGCTCCGCGACGGCACCTTCTACGAACCCAGAACCCCACGCCTCGCTTGACGAAAGACATAGAGGCACCCCCCCGTCTCAGCCGTGCACGTCGAGCGCCCTCAGGGTCCGGCGGAAGCTCCTCGTCAGCGGCGCCCTGGCCCAGCGCACCCACGGCGGGAATCGGACGAAGATCCGGTCCCGGCCGGGCAAGGGCTCGGGGTGCTCCAGGAAGCCGAGAACCAGGTGCGGCTCGCTCAGGGGCACCCCGGCGGCAACCGCCTTGCGCAACCGGGCGGTGTCTGTTTCCGGAACGGCCGGGAACAGCGTCTTCAGCACCGCCTCCTCGGCCGCGAGATGGCCGCCGAGGAGGCCCAGGATCCGGTGGGACGCCCGGGTGCCCTGCTTCATCGCCAGGCCCCAGCTCAACGACCCGCCGGCCTCGCGCTCCTTGGCGATCTCACCGACGGCCCTCGTCAGGGCGTCGAGTTCCTCGACCAGCGTCTCGTGCTCCTCGCTCAGCAGGTCGAGACGGGCCACGGCACGGTGCGGACTCTCCCGCAGCAGGGGCCACAGAGACGTCTCCTGGCGCACATGGTAGTGCCCGACCTCGATCAGCCACCGCGCGGCGAGGACCAAGGTTCTCATCTCGACGGCCGCACCGGCCGCCAGCCTGGTGAAGGAGGCGGCGACGGCCTCGGCTCCCCTGGCCATCACGCCGTGACCGGCGAGGACCTCGTCGATCAGACGGGTGCCTTCGCCGGACGACGTCTCGGTGGCGGACATCGGCAGAACCTTTCTCTGTCTGGCTCGGACCGGTTCACGGCCAGGTCACACATGCTAAGTAACTCACACGTGTCAAGCGGGCGAGCCGTGTTCACCCCCGCGAGCCGCGGTCATTGCCCGGTGTGCGGGAACATGTCATCCAGGACCTTCTCGGCGAGCGCGGCCGTCGCCTCCGAGGGCTCCTTAAGGCACACGGACACCTGCACATCGAAGGTCCCTCCACCGGCGGGGTGGACCGTCTCCCAGCCGATGCTCTCCCGGTCGGCCTGCGTTCCCGCGCAGGTCTTCAGCGGCGGGACCACGGACTGTCCGAGCGGTTTCGCCCCGCGCCCGTCGTGCCGTCCGGCGCCGTAGCGGAAGACGAGGAACGCGGACCCCGCCTCGAGTCCGTCCAGGGGCAGGCAGCCGTGCAGAGCCGCGGCCGGAATCCGGTAGCAGCCCTCGGGCACCGGTGGGTGCAGCGGCTGCGAGGCCAGGAACCCGACGAAGCCGCCGTCCGCGTCCTTGACGGTCAGGCTGTGCCATCCCTGGGGCACCTGGGCCCATACCGGCCGGGACGGGTCCAGCAGTTGCGCGACGGCAGTGCCGGATGGAGGCGCCGCGGGCTCCGCAGGTGTGCTCCCGTGCAGCTGCCCCGGTCCCACGGTGACCGCGACCGCGACGGCGGCCACCGAGACCACCGCACCGGCCGCCGTGCACCGCCGTCGGCGTCGGCGCACCCGCATCGCGATGCGCTCCATCCGGTCGGCCGGCGCCGCGGGCGAGGGCACCGTCTCTTCCAGGAGACGGCGCACCGCGCGCGCCGTCTCGCACGACGGTTCCTCAGACGTGCCACGCATAGCCGTCGCTCCCCTCCTTGGTGCCGGGTTCCGCCGTCATCAGTGTCGAGCGGAGTGAGTTCAGTGCCTTGGACGCCTGGCTCTTGACGGTGCCCGGTCGGCAGCCCAGCGTGTGGGCCGTCTCCTCCACGCTCAGTCCCTCGAAGTACCTCAGGACCACCACGGCCCGCTGCCGCGGCGGGAGTCCGCGCACAACCAGGGCCAGCGACCGCTCCAGGTCGACGGCGGCAAACGGGTCGGCGGACGTGGCCTCCTCGGGCAGCCGGTCGTGCGGTATCTCGCCCCGCCAGCGCCGCTGCCACCACGAGGCGTGGGTGTTGACCAGCGCCTTGCGGATGTAGGCCTCCGGGTTCTGCTCGCAGATCCGCCGCCACTTGGGCCAGACCTTGGCCAGCACCGTCTGCAGGAGGTCCTCCGCGAGGTGGGTGTCTCCGGTCAGCAGCCAGGCGACCCGGAGCAGCCTCGGCCCGCGCGCCGCCACGAACGCCTCGAAGTCCCCCTCGCGGTCCGTCCCGGCCGTCATGCCTGTGTCCCTGGCGCAGTTCTCACATGTACTAGCACCGGTCGGCGCCTGCCTTCGGTTGCCTGGGACGGCGGAGTTCCTGACCGCCGCGCCTCGAAGCGTGACGCGGGACACATATGTGTGCCGCCGGGCAACCCGTCGGCGGTCCCGCCGGGTTGGTCGCGTCGGCTGGGTGGATCGCCCCGGCCGGACACACTTCGACCGACATGGGGGACCGACATGGCTCTCAACCTCAGGATCGCCGGCCTGTGGCCGGCGATGACGGCGGCCGGACTGCTGGCGCTCTCCGGGTGCTCGCAGGGCGGCGGCGACGTGGCCGCACCCGCGGCCTCCGGCGGCGGCAAGCCGTCCCCGACGGCCTCCGCGGGCGGCGAACTGACCATCCCGTCCGACGTCGACGAGGAGACCAAGAAGCAGTACGTGCAGGAGAACGCCATGGCGGCGTGCATGCGCGCCAAGGGCTTCACCTACACGCCGCACGTGGTCACGTACGACGACGCACTCAGTCCGGTCGACGGCGAGGACTACGACGCGGCGAAGAAGTACCGGGAGAAATACGGGTTCGGTCTCTATGCGGGGGCCGTCTACCGGGACGACCCGAACGTGTTCGGCAGCGCCGCGAGCAACAAAGTGCACGAGGACAACCCGGACTCCGCCTACCTCGACAGTCTCACACCGGCCCAGAAGGCGGCATACGAGAAGGCTCGGGGCGAGAAGCTCAGAAACGGCAAGCACGAATTGGGGCCGGGATGTCTGAGGGATGCCCGGGAGAAGGCGTACGGTCCCGAGAAGTCCCAGGCGGAGGTCGAACGGGAGACCGCCGAGGAGAGTCAGCGCGCCCTCGCCGCCCAGCAGGCGCTCAACGGTGATCCGCAGCTCGTCTCCCTGGCGCAGGAGTTCGCCGGCTGCCTGACCAAGGCGGGCATCCCCGTCACCACCACCCAGCCGACCTCCATCGGCGACATGGTGAAGTTCCAGGTCGGCGACACGACCCCGGTGGACGGCATCCTGAGCCTCGACGAGGACGAGGCGCTCGCCAGGCTGACGCACGAGATCGGCCTCGCCAAGAAGGACCTGGAGTGCGGCAAGAAGTTCCGGGCCGCCTACTTCCCCAAGCACGCCAAGCACCCGTTCGAGAGCGTCACCGGATGATCCGGCGTTTTCTGCACGACCCCGAACGCCGCAGTCGGCAGGTCGCCCTGATCGTCGGCGTCGTCGTCCTCGTCGGCGGTGGCGGCTGGTTCGCCGGCAGCCGCATGCAGTCGCCCGCCGACGCGGCCGCCGGACACCGGCCGCCGGATGCCGGACCGGTCACCGTCGCCGTGCAGCGTCGGCATCTGACCGCGTCCGTGGTGACGCAGGGCAGTGTGGAGTTCGGCGCGGCGCGGACCGTCGCGCTCTCCGGTCCCGTCGGTGCCTCCGGCGGATCCGGGGGCCAGGCCGTCGCCCAGTTGGTCACCAACCTCCCGAAGGCGGGCGCGAAGCTGACCGAGGGCAGCGTTCTGATGCAGGTCAGCGGTCGCCCGGTGTTCGTGCTGCGTGGGACGGTCCCGATGTACCGCACGCTCGGTCCCGGCATCTCGGGGGACGACGTCCGACAGTTGCAGAGCGCGCTGCGCCGGCTCGGGCATGATCCGGGCGGCGTCGGCGGACACTACGGCCAGGGCACCGCGGCGGCGGTGACCCAGTGGTACCGGAGCAAGGGCTTCGAGCCCCAGGCTCCCGGCGCCGACGACGAGAAGCAGCTCGGCGATCTGCAACAGGCCGTGACGGACGCCCAGCTCGCGCTCCTCCAAGCGCAGAGCGGCGACGGCGGTGCGTCCGGCGGCCCGGGCCCGGACGCCGGGGGCGGGAGCGGGAGCGGCACCGGGGACAAGAGCCTCGGGGACAAGGACGGCGGCACCGGAGGCAAGGACGAGGAGGCCGCGCCGGAGCCGCCCGCCTCGGGTGCCGCGCACGCCCTGGAGCTGAAGTCCGCCCAGGATCGGCTGGACCAGGCAAACAAGGCGCTCAGCGCGTTCACCTCGGGGTACGGCACGAAGCTGCCGGCGGGCGAGGTCGTGTTCCTGCCGGACCTTCCGGCCCGTGTCGACAAGGCCAAGGTGCACCTCGGGGACACCCCGGACGGTCCGGTCGCCACGGTGACCAGCTCGGACGTCGAGGTACGGGCCGTCGTAGCGGCGTCGGACAGCGAGCAGGTGCGTGAGGGCATGCCGGTGCGGATCGACACGGCGGACGGCAAGCAGGTGACGGGCGTCGTGACGAAGGTCGGAGGTGCCGCCGCGAAGCCCGGCGACGGAAGGAAGGCCAACGGCGCGGACGGTGGCATCGGCGCGGACGAGGAGGGCGGCACCGGTTCCGGTGCCCCCTCCGCGCCGGTGCCCGTCATCGTCTCGGTCCCGCACCCCGGAGCGCTGAAGAACCAGGCGGGCAGCGCGGTCACGGTCACCATCGGTGTGAGTTCCTCCAAGGGCTCTGTCCTGGTAGTGCCCGTCGCGGCTGTGCACACCGCGTCGGACGGCGAGGCACGGGTGCGGGTGACGCGCGACGGCAAGGTCGTCGACGTGCCGGTCGAGGCGGGGCTCTCCGCCGCCGGACAGGTCGAGGTGAGCGCACGGGGCGACGCGCTGCGCGAGGGCGATCAGGTGGTGGTCGGGCAGTGAGGAGGAAGCAGCCGACACCGCCCCCGGCGGGCCCCGGCCCGGCGCCGGATCCGGACACCGTGATCCGGCTCAGCTCCCTCAATCGGGTCTTCGCCTCCGATCCGCCGGTGCACGCCCTGCGGGACGTCGACCTGACGGTCCGACGCGGGGAGCACCTGTCGATCATCGGCCCCTCCGGGTCGGGCAAGTCCACGCTGCTCAACACCCTCGGCCTGCTCGACCGGCCGACCTCGGGCAGCTACTGGCTCGACGGGGTGCTCACCAACACTCTCGGAGACTTGGAGCGCACGGCGCTGCGCGGCAGCCGTATCGGCTTCGTGTTCCAGTCCTTCCATCTGCTGCCCTACCGGACCGTGGACGAGAACGTGATGCTCGCCGAGGTCTACCGGGCCCCCCGCCCGGGGCGCGAGCGCGCGACCCGGGCCGAGCGGGCCCGCCAGGCCCTGGCCCGGGTGGGTCTCGGCCACCGCTTCGGGTTCCTGCCCGGACGGCTGTCCGGCGGCGAACGGCAGCGGGTGGCCATCGCTCGCGCCCTGATGGGCGATCCCGCCCTGCTGCTGTGCGACGAACCCACCGGGAACCTCGACAGCGAGAACACCGAGTCGGTGCTCGCACTCTTCGACCGGTTGCGGTCCCAGGGCATGACGCTGCTCGTGATCACGCACGACGACGCCGTGAGCGCGTGTGCGAGCCGGCGGGTACGCATCCACGACGGCCGGCTCAGTCAGGAGTGCGCATGACGGTCCGCACCCACGGTACCTCCCCGTCCCGCCCGGCCGGCGGGCAGAGGCCGCGCGCCCCGCGGCACGGCGGCCGGCGGGGCCGGGGGGACCGTCCGTGGACGGATCCGCGGGACCTGTGGTCGGAGTCGCTGGCGGGCGTACTCGCCCGCCCGGTGCGCTCCGTGCTCACCACCCTCGGCACGGTGCTGGGCATCGGCACCCTGGTCATCACGATCGGTGTCGCCTCGACGGCGGCCAACCAGATCGTCGGCCGCTTCGACGCGCTCACCGCCACCTCGGTGTCCGTGGTGGCCCCCACCCCGCCGCCGGGCTCGCTCGACCCCCCACTGGTGCGGTGGACGGACGTGGAGGCGGTGCGACGCCTCGCGGGGGTCGAGTCCGCCGCCGCGCTCTCCGACTCCCAGAACACCTCCAACGTCCAGGTCAAGGCCAACGACGTGGTCGCACCCGGCACGGTGAACGGCCAGACCCTGGCCGTCGTCGCGGCGGACCCGGCACTGCCCACCGCGGTCCGCGGCACCGTGACCACGGGCCGCTTCTTCGACACCGGCGACATCGGGCGGCACGAACGGGTGGCCGTCCTGGGCTACCAGGCGGCCCGGCTGCTCGGCATCGCCGACGTACGGGACGCCCCCGCCGTCTTCTTCAACGGCCAGTCCTTCACCGTGGTCGGTATCCTCGGCGGTTTCAGGCGCGAGCAGCGGCTGTCCGCGTCGGTGATCCTGCCGCCGACCACCGCGGCGGACCGGATGGGCCTCAAGCAAGTGACTCGGGTACTGGTCAACACCTCTCTCGGGGCGGCGGCCCAGGTCGCACGGCAGGCACCGATCGCGCTGGCGCCAGGCCACGAGGAACGTCTCACCGTTCTCGCCCCGCCGGACCTGTCCAGGGCGAGGAAGGGGGTGGAGGGCGACGTTAACGGCCTGTTCCTGGTGCTCGGACTGGTCTCGCTGGTCGTGGGCACCATCGGCATCGCCAACGTCACCCTGGTCACGGTGATGGAACGCGTCGGCGAGATCGGGCTGCGGCGCGCCCTCGGCGCCTCGCGGCGTCAGGTGGCCGCCCAGTTCCTCGCGGAGTCCACCACCATCGGGCTCCTGGGCGGGGTCGTGGGCGCCACCCTCGGGGTGGTGGTCGTCGTCTCAGTGGCCGGTGTGAAGCAGTGGACTCCCGTCCTCGACCTGCGACTCGCACTGGGCGCCCCGGTGACCGGCGCGCTCGTCGGGCTACTGGCCGGCCTCTACCCGTCGCTGCGGGCCGCGCGGATGGAACCCGTGGACGCCCTGCGAGCACCGTCCTGACCAGCACCGGAACGGTGCGTACGTCATCGGCCGGTGCTTCAGTAACGGATCCCAGTCGGGTGACGGATGCCACGGCACCGGTGGCCTCCGTACGTTGAATGCATCGGACCCGGAAGGCATCGGCACTGCAAACGCCCCGAGCTCGTGGGAAGACGGGCGGTACACGGCCCTGGAGGGCCAATCCAAGGGGTAGACCAGAAAAGGCCGCTTCCAGCCGTACGAATTTCCGCCGGATGTCAGCACTCCACTCAGGTGTTCACATGTATCTGACCGTGACAACCTGCGACGAACTGCTCGGTACCCGCTCTGCTACCGTGACCACTCCTCCCACCCCCCTCCTTCGTCCGAAGGTTGGCCATGTCATCGCACCCGCTCGGCGGTCCGCCAAACACACGTGTCGCGCTCGTCACCGTGGCCGACGCCGGGCTCGGACGTGCCGTCGCGCGGCTCCTGGCCGAAGCGGGAGTGACGGTGTTCGCCGGTGCCCGCAGCGACGCGGCCGGCCGGGCCACGGAGCGCGAACTGCGCGCCTCGGGGCTGGACGTCCGTCACATACGCCTCGACCTCGACGACGACACGACGGTGACCCGCGCCGCCGAGCTGATCGAACGCGGCGGTGGACGCCTGGACGCCCTGGTCAACATGGTGGGGCTCACCACGTCCCTCGGGGCGGCCGACGGTTCGGAGCGGGAGCTGCGGGCCGTGTTCGAGACCAACCTCCTCGACGCGCTCCACCTCATGACCGTGACCGGCGCGATGTTTCCACTGCTGCGCCGTTCCGGCGGGCGCGTCGTCAACGTCGCCAGCGCCTTCGAGGCACCTGCACGGACCGAGGCCGCGGCGCCCCGTAACGCCGTCGAGGCGCTCACTCTCCAGTACGCCCTCATGGGGCGCCCGGACGGCGTCCTGGTGAACGCCGTCTGCGTGGAGGCGAACGTTCCCACATGGGACGGCTTAGAGGAGGACGGTGTGCTGCGCCGGGCCGCCGCACTCCCCGTACGGCTCGCCCTGGCCAAGGACCCCAAGCTCACCGCCACGTCCACCGGCCCCGACGGCGTGTGCACGCAACTGTCGGCCGACGGGCCGGGCGACGCGCACGGCACCGGCACGATCCGCGTCCTCTGACAAACGCCGTGGGCGCGAGTGTGACCGGTCCGGCAGCGAGACACACATCCATCCGATCGGAGTCCACCGATGACGCATCCTGTTCGCCGCCCGATGCGGTGCGACGCGGAGATGAACCGCGCGCGCATCCTCGCGGTCGCGCGCCAGGCCCTCGCCCAGGACCCGGACCTGGCGCTCAAGCCCCTCGCCAAGCTGGCCGAAGTCGGTTCTGGCACGGTGTACCGGCACTTCCCCACCCGCGAGGTGCTGCTGCTGGCCGTGTACCAGAGCGAGGTGGAGGCACTGCTCGACACCGCGGCCCTGCTGGGCCGGCACGATCCTGCGGCGGCGCTGCGCCTATGGCTTGAGCGGCTAGCCGCCCACGGCCGGACCGGCAGCGCCGCGTCCCAGGCGATGCGGGTCGCCCTCCAGTCGCAGGGCCCGTACTCCGCACGCGCCCGCGCGGCCGTGGACGAACTGCTGGCCGCGGCCAGGAAGGCGGGCCGGTTGCGCGCCGACATCACGTCCGGCGAGGTCCTCCTTCTCATGTCGTACGTGTGGAACACCGGCGGCGAGCCCGGTCACGAGCCCGTCGGCAGCCGGGTCCTGGACGTCGTCATGGACGGATTGTGCGCGGGTCCCGCCCCGGCTCTCGTCTGCCGGAAACATACGTGATCCAGCGGTATCAATTTTTACGTATCACTGATCGGACCAGTGATACGCTCAAACATGAACCATCGATCCAGGCTCAGGGACGGGAAGTCATGAACACTCAGGGTTCTGCCTATGACGTGGTCCTCGTCGGAGGGGGCACGGCCGGCTGCATCCTCGCGGCCCGGCTGTCCGAGGACCCGCGGGTCCGCGTGCTGCTCCTGGAGGCGGGCTCCGCGATGTCCGGCCTGCCGGACGCCGTGGCACTGCCGCCGGCCTGGCCTTCGCTGGCGGCGACGACCGCAGGCTGGGGCGACCGGACCGTCGTCCAGCGCGCTTCCGGCGGGCCCGTCCCCATGCCCCGCGGACGGGGCCTCGGCGGTTCGTCGGCCATCAACGCCATGGTGTTCGCCCGCGGCCACCGCTCCGGCTATGACAGCTGGGGCGACCACGGCGCCAAGGGCTGGACCTTCGACGATCTGCTGCCCTACTTCCAGCGCAGCGAGACCGCCCTCAGCGGCGCCCCCGGCCGCGGCACGGAGGGCCCGCTGGTCGTCGGCCCGGCCACCGCGCCCAACGACGTTCTGCTCGCCTGCCTCGACGGCGCGGTGGAATCCGGGCACCGCAGGGCCCTCGACATAAGCGGGGGTCTGGAGGAGGGCTTCGCCCCGGTCGACCTCAACATCGTCGCCGGCCGCCGGCAGAGCGCGGCGGACGCCTACCTCGCCCCCGCCCTGAACCGGTCCAACCTGCATGTCGTCACGGACGCAGTCGCGCACCGGCTGCTCTTCGAGGGCGAGCGGTGCACCGGCGTCGAGTACGGCGCCAGCGGTGCCACACACACCGCGACGGGGGCCGAAGTGGTCCTGACCGCGGGCACCATCGGCTCCGCGCATCTGCTGCTACGCTCCGGCGTCGGTCCGGCGAAGGATCTCGAGCGGGCCCACGTGGAAGTCGTCCACGCGCTGCCCGGCGTGGGGCGGAATCTGCACGACCATCCCCGCGCCAACCTCGTCTACCGTGCGCAGCGGCAGGTGCCCGCGGCGCGCAACAACCACGGGGAGATCCTGGGCCTGCTGCGCAGCACCCCCGAGGCGGACGGGCCGGACCTCCAGATCATCTTCATCGACATCCCGCTCCCCAACCCGGTCGCCCCGGTGACGAACGGCTTCACCATCGGTGTCTCGCCGATGCGGCCGCTCAGTCGCGGCACGCTCCGGATCACCTCGGCCGATCCCCACGCCGCTCCCCTGATTGACCCCGCCTACTTCACCGCGGAGCAGGACGTTCGCACGGTCTTCGCCGGCATCACGGCGGCCCGCCGGATCGCCTGGTCCTCCGCGCTCGCCGGCTGGGGAATAGAGGAGGTCAGTCCGGGTCTAGACGCCGTCGACGAGCCGTCGATCAGCGACTATGCCCGGAAGCACTTCGGCTCCTACTGCCACCCCGTCGGCACCTGCGCCCTGGGTGAGGACGAGGTGTCCGTCGTCGACTCACACCTTCGCGTACGCGGACTCGACGGCCTGCGCATAGCCGACGCGTCGGTGATCCCCGCGATCCCGTCCAACAACACCAACGCCACGGTCTGCGCGATCGCCGAGCGCGCTGCCGACCTGCTGCTGCGCCGCTCCTGACCGCACGGCTGTGGCAACAGCCGGTAACGGCCTGACCTATTACACCGTAATAGGTCAGGCAGACCCCGCGTCACGGACGTGGACGGCCGTCCCCCGCGCGGCGAGTGGGCACGCGGGGCGCCAAGCCCTCAAGCGCTCTTTGCCCCGCCGTCAGCCCTCGCGAACACCGGCGAGGAAGCGTCCTGCCAGGTCCACAGCCTCGTCGAGAGTGACAGTGTGCTGGCCGAAGTCCACGAACAGCTCGTGCACACCTGCCTCGGCCGCGGCCCGCGCGTAGTCGACGTACTGCTCCAACGTTCCTCGCCGCGGCACGTCCTCAGCACCGGTCCTGGTGTCGGTCAGTTCGGCATTGACACGCAGCGCGATCCGCAGGGCGGCGGGGTCGCGCCCGGCCTCCTCGGCCGCGCCGAGGATGGTGGACCACATCTCCAGGAGACGCGGCAGGGGCATGGCCACGGGCAGCCAGCCGTCGAGCCGTCGTCCGATCCGGCGCAGCCCCCGGGGGCCGAACGCGGCCAGCAGGACCGGAGGTCCCGGGCGCTGGTGCGGCTTGAGGCCGACCCTGGTCTCGGGGACGCTGAACAGTGGTCCGTCGTGAGCGTAGAGGCCGTCGGCCGTCCAGTAGCCGTCCAGGATGTCGAGCGTCTCCTCCAGCCGTGCGCCCCTCCCCTCCCACGGGACGCCTGCCCCGGTGTACTCCTCGGGCATCCAGCCGAAGCCGAGACCGACGTCGAGACGTCCCCGGGACAGCAGGTCGAGGGTGGTCAGTGACCGGGCGAGCAGGAGCGGCGGCTGCCACAGGCCGTTGAGGGTGCTGGTGCCCAGCCGGACCCTGCCGGTGTGCGCCGCGGCGAACGACAGGGACACCAGGGGGTCCAGGTGGTTCTCGTAGACCCGCGGCATCACGCCGTCGCCGCTCGGGTAGGGCACGCTCGGGGTCGCCGGGGCCAGTACGCGGTCCCCGCTCCACAGGGAGTCGTATCCCAGGTCCTCGGCGGTTCGGCTGATCTTGATGATGCCTTCCGGCCCGGCGTCCGGACCGAAGGTCGGCAGGGCCATACCCAGTCGCATGTGTGTACTTCCTGTGCGGGGGCGACACCTGAGCCGCGCACACCGCGGGTCCGCCCACCGGATCGATGGTCGACGCAACTATAGGGACAGGGGCACACCCAGCAGGGTCTCCAGCTCGGCGACCGTCTTCGCCGGGTCCTCGGCGTGGACGACGGCGAATCCCAGCGCCGCCGCGGCCGGCAGGTGGTGCGCGGTGTCGTCGACGAACACACACTCCCGCGCGGACAGGCCGAGCCTTCCGAGCACGAGCCGGAAGATCTCCGGGTCGGGTTTGCGCATCCCGACCTCCCCGGACAGCACGACGGCGTCGTAGCGCCGCTCCACCTCGTAGCCGCCGTAGAGGTTCCACGGGTGCAGTCCGACGGAGTTGGAGAGGATGCCGACCCGGACACCGGCCCGCCGGGCCGCCGCGGCGGCGGCGATCACAGACGTCTCGGGGCGCAGGTCGGCGAAGATGCGGCCCATGAGGTCTTCGGACGGGATGCCGAGGCTGTGGCCGGCCGCCGTGTTCCACTGGGACTGGGTGATGGCGCCACGTTCCAGCTCCCGGGTCAGCCGGATGCCCTCGGGGTGCAGGTAGAGGCCGGTGAGCAGGGTCCCCTCGGGCAGTCCCTCACGTTGCTCGAAAGCGAGTGCGGAGGCGATCAGGGGGGTGGTGAGTACGCCACCGAAGTCGAGGACGAGGCCCTTGCGGTTGGTCATGCTTCACACCTTAAGTCGGCCTCCCTTGCGGAGTGGGCGCAGGTAGGTGTGACATGTTCGCATCTCTGCAAGTGTTTCCCAAGTTCACACATTTCTCTCGTCACCTGCTTGACGGGTGACGAGCGAGGGTGTCATGATGACATCACCGCCTCAACAAGTGACGAAGGACCGAGGGTTTCCGCCCCGCACACGTCGCGTCCGGGGCGCCCACCTCACCAGCCCCACCCACACCGGGAGAGAACCGCCATGGCAGTCACCTACACCGCCGCCGTCAACGTCGACGGAGAAGGCCGCAACGGCGGCCACGTCCGCTCCGCGGACGGTCTGCTCGACACCAGCCTCTCCCTGCCCAAGGAGCTCGGCGGCGCCGGCACCGCCACCAACCCCGAGCAGCTCCTCGCCGCCGGCTGGGCCGCCTGCTTCCTCGGCGCCCTGCGCCGCGCGGCCACCACCCGCAAGATCCGGCTCACCAGCACCACCATCGTCGCCGAGGTCACCCTCACCCACGGCGACGACGGCGAGTTCAGCCTCTCCGCCATCCTCAGCCCCACCCTCGGCGGCGTCGACCAAGCCACCGCCGCCGAACTCGCCCACGCCGCCCACCAGATCTGCCCGTACTCCAAGGCCACCCGCGACAACATCCCCGTCACCATCAACGCCACCGCCGCCTGACCGGGCGCGACGACCGGCACCCTGTGGCGGGCCTCACATGAACTCCGTCCTGCGGCCCGGACGTTCAGGTAGCGAGTGCGGCCAGATCTTCCGCGCGAGGACGGCGGTGCACCGACCGCCGCTCGTCCGCACCGCACGACCCGGAAGAAGCTGATGCACGATGAACGACGGCGCGACCGTGTGGCTCCCGTACCGCAGGGAGCAGATCCCCGGCCTGCCGGACGGGCTCTCCTACCGCTACTGGGACGGTGCCGGTCCCGCCCCCGGTGACCCGGGCGAGGTCACGTTCCTCGTCGGCCCTCCGGTGCCGGGCGCGGAACGCGTCCTTCGCCGGGTGCTGCCGCACATGGGCCGGCTGCGGGTCCTGCAACTCCTCAGCTCCGGATACGACCACATGGTGCCGCTGCTGGGCGCGATGCCGGCCGGCACCCGGCTGGCGACGGCCCGGGGAGTGCATCGCGAGGCCACCGCAGAGCTGGCCGTCACCCTGCTGCTGACCCTGTCGCGTGGGATCGACCGGTTCATCACCCGGCAGGCCGAGGCACGCTGGCGGCCCGAGGTCCGGTCCACCCTGTACGGCAAACGTGTCCTGGTGGTCGGCCACGGCGCCGTCGGCTCGGCCGTCGCCGCGCGGCTCGGCACGTTCGGCTGCGAGGTCGTGCCGGTGGCCCGCACCGGGCGCACCACCCCGGCGGGCCATGTGCACGGGGCCGCGGAGCTGCGCGGGCTGCTGCCGACAGCAGACGCCGTGGTGCTGTGCGCGCCGCTCACGGACCTCACGCGCGGCCTTTTCGGCGCGGACGCCCTGGCCCTGCTGAAGGACGGCGCCCTGCTCGTGAACGTGGCCCGCGGCGAACTGCTGGACACCCGTGCCGTCGTCCGCGAGGTGCGCGCCGGCCGGCTGCGGGTCGCACTCGATGTGACGGACCCGGAGCCGTTGCCCGACAGACATCCGCTCTGGCACCTTCCCGGCGCGCTGGTCACCCCGCACGTGGGCGCCTTCACCGACGCCTTCCCCCGGGTGACCACGGACTTCCTGCTGCGCCAGCTGAACCGTTACGCGCGGGGCGAGGAACTGGACAACGTCGTCGTGACGACGACGGGACACGAGGCCGGTGAGCAAGCTGCCTGAGAACACGACGACCGCCGCGCACGGCGACTACCTGAGGGTGGTCGGTCCTCACACCCGCCTGCCGCGGGTGCTCGACTTCTTCGAACTCGACGGGTACTCCGATCCGTCGGCGGCCTGGCAGGCCTTCACCCGTACCTGGAACTGGGCCGCGCCGCTCGCCACGGCCGTTCCCGCCGAGGGCCCGGGTGCGCGTCCCGCCGCCTGGCCCGAGCAGGGCGGTTTCGCACTGTCGGGGCAGTGGCACCTGCCGCCGGGCGCCGACGCGGGACCGTGGCTGGTCCTGCCGCTCACCGGTACCCGGCGGCTGGCCGGGAGGCACGGGGCGGACGACACTGCGGACCTCTTCGTGGTCGGGTCGCAGGTGCTGCTCCGGCAGCCGCGCGTGCCGCGTACCGGGCGGGACACGGGCGGGGCCGGTCCCACCCGCCGGCTGGACGGCCTCCGGGTGCCGGAGGGCTTCGCCACGCACTCGGCGGGCACACCGCTGGGGACGGACGACGCGGCCTTCGTCTGGACGGCCGTCGCGGGCCTGGCCTTCGGCGCGGCCCGACGCCTGACCGACGCCCTGGCCGGCCTCGCCCCGAGCAGCGCGCTCTCCGCCGCGGCGCGGACGCAGGGCGGGCCGCCCGTCACCGTGTCGCCCGCCGACGCGGCGGCCGAGCTGGCCGGCCTGCTGCGGGACGAGCGGCTGAGCCTGGCGGCGCGAGTGCACGGCGCACCACTCGCGGTCCGGGCCGACGCGCCCCGCGCCGCCGAGGCCCTGGCGGACCAGGTCCGCCGGACCTCCCGCCTCGTCCACCACGTGATCGCGGCGGCGTACGAACACGCCCTGCCCCTCACGGTGGACGGAGCCCGGGACCCCCTGGTCCGCTTGGTCGAGGAGAGTTCACCGATACTGCACTGCATGCGCTTCGCGGTGGAGCTTCTGCCGCCCCGCGGCCAGAGCTCCACAACGGAAGGCTGACATCGGTGACCACCGTCGCCTATCAGGGCGAACCAGGATCCAACTCGGCGACGGCGGCCCACGCCCTGTTCCCGGACGGCCGGGAGCTGCCCTGCACGGGCTTCGAGCAGGCGCTGGACGCCGTCGCGCTCGGCCACGCCGACGTCGCGGTCATCCCGACGGACAACTCCGCAGCCGGACGCGTCGCCGACGTGCACCATCTGCTGCCGGAGTCGGGGCTGTTCATCGTCGCCGAGTACTTCCTCGCCATCCGGTTCGACCTGGTGGGGGTCCCCGGCGCGTCCCTGCAGCAGGTGGAGTGCGTACGCAGCCATGTGCACGCCCTGGGGCAGTGCCGCAAGGTGCTGCGGGAGGGCGACTGGCGCACCCTGATCAGCGACGACACCGCGGGCGCCGCTCGTGAGGTGGCGGAGCTGGGCGACCCACGGCACGCGGCGCTCGCCCCGCCGGCCGCGGCGGAGCTCTACGGGCTCCAGGTGCTGCGCCCCAAGGTGGAGGACGACCCGGACAACACCACGCGCTTCGTCGTCCTCTCCCGGGACCCGCAGCTCGCGCCGGACTCGGGCGTACCGATGATGACCAGCCTGTTCTTCTGCGTACGGAACATCCCCAGCGCGCTCTACAAGGCACTGGGCGGTTTCGCCAGCAGCGCCGTCAACCTCACCAAGATCGAGAGCTATCAGATGGGCGCCGGGCTGAACCCCAGCCGCTTCTACGTGGAGATCGAGGGACACCCGGATGACCCCGGGGTCGCCCTCGCCCTGCAGGAGCTGCGCTTCTTCTCCTCCGAGGTGCGCGTTCTGGGCACCTACCAGGCGCACGCCCACCGGCTGCGGGGACGCGCGGGCTGAAAGTCCGAAGGACCTGGCACGGTGGAGAGAGAGCGGCCCCGCCCGGCCGGGGGTGCCTGGGGCGGGGCCGCGTCGGACCCGGTCTCCGCTGTACGGAGCCGGGTTCGGGGCGGTCCGAAGGCGGACAGTCCTCGGACCGCCGGGCTCACCGATCGTGATCGTTGCGGCCGTCGCGATCAGTGTGGACCGGCGAGGGGGATTCCCGCTGCCGTCGCCTTGGCGGCGGGAATCCCTTCACTACCACAACGCGACGGGCCGTCGGATGGTTCACATGTGTTTCCCGGCAACCTTCCCTGCCCGCAGGTGTGCCGGGGCGGGCTCAGAGGAAGCTCGCGGCGCCCGGTCCGTAGCCCGACGTCATTGCGGTCCAGGCCCCCACCCACAACTGCGCGGCCTCGGCCCCTCCCACGGGATCGGCGGCCGGAACGGCTGGCCGGGTCGGACTCGCGTCGAGGTCCGCCGACGGCCGACCGTTACGGGAGCGCTTTGGTGCCCGGACCTGGGAACGCATGATTCTTCCTCCCTTACATCGTCACCATTTGAATAGGTGACGCCATCATCATGACAGCCGCGTTCGTCACCCGTCAAGCCAGTGATGATGGGGGAGTCTGCAACACACACCTCTGGACACATGGTCGCATATCCCACACACGTGTGGGATATGCGTCGCTGGCGAAGTGCCACCCGGTGAACCCCGGCGGCGTCCGGTTCCGTTTCCGTGACAGAGGACCTACGAGAGGCTGTGGACATGCTTGCCTACGAGACTCGGGGCAGCGGCCCCGGTCTGCTGCTCCTGCACGGCACCAGCAGCACGGGGACGGGGAGCTGGGGGACGCTGCTCGACGCGCTGGCAGCCGGCCACACCGTGGTCGCGCCCGACCTCCCGGGATCGGGGACCAGCCCGCTGCCCGTGGGTCCACTGGACCTTGACACGGTCGCCGACCAGGTGGTGGAAGCCGCCCGGGAGGCGGGTCTCGAGGAGTTCGTGGTGGCCGGAGCTTCCCTCGGCGCGGCCCTCGCCGTCCGGGTGGCCGCCCGCCATGCGGGAGCCGTTCGTGGTCTGGCCACCGTCGTCGGTTTCGCCCGGCCCCGCACCACACTGCGGCTCAACCTGGAGATGTGGGCCTCGCTGTACGCCCGCGGCGACGAGAACCTGGGCACGTACCTGACCGCCCTGTCCTTCTCCGAGCCCTACCTTGCCGCCCTGCCGCCTCAGGCCGTCCAGCAGGTCGTCGCCGGATTCGGCGGGGACGCCGCCGCTCCCGGGACCGCCCAGCAGATCGCCCTGACGCTCTCCGTCGACGTGCGCGGGGACCTGTCCCGGATCGCGGTGCCCACGCTGGTCGTGGCCTCCACGGAGGACCGGTTCGTGGCCCCCGAGCACTCCGTGGAACTCGCCGACCGCATCGACGGCGCACGCCTGGTCACGGTCCCGGGCGGTCACGCTGCCGTCTTCGAGGACCCGGGCCCGACCCGGGACGCGCTGTTGGACTACCTCGGCGGTCTGCCCCGCTGAGCGCAGTCCAGGGCGGTGAGGTCCACCGCGTCGGCCAGCGCCCGCATGCCCTTGTCGTTGGGGTGCAGGTGGTCGCCGTTGTCGAAGAACGGCAGGACGCGCTCGGGGTCGTAGGGGCTGCGCAGGATGTGGTCGAAGTCGGTCACGGCGTCGAACTCGCCGCTGTTCCTTACGAAGTCGTTGACCTCGCGCCGGACGGACTCGGCCGCTGGGTCCCACTCCGGCCAGCCCTTGAACGGCCCCACCGTGGCACCGACCACGCACTTTCCCGCGGCGTGCGCGCGCCGGACGATCTCGCGGTATCCGGCGATCATGTCGGAGGCGGTGACTCCGGTGTGGGCCTTGATGTCGTTGACGCCCTCGAAGAGGAACACGGTCCGCAGGCCCGGCTGGGACAGGACGTCCCGGTCGAGCCGGGCCAGGGCGCTCTGCCCGGCGCCGTCGGCGAGCACCTTGTTGCCGGAGACGCCCTCGTTCGCCACGCCCTTGACGTCCGTGGCCGCCTGCTGGAGGCGGCGGGCGAGATGGTCGGGCCAGCGGCGGTTCAGGTCGGTACTGGACTGCCAGCCGTCCGTGATGGAGTCGCCGAGCACGGCCACGGCACCGGTCGACGCGTCGGTGCGGACCGAGACGGCGTCGAGGTAGAACCAGGAGCCGGTGGTGTCCGTCCAGTGGGAGGCGTCCTCGTCCGCGGTGTGGTCGCCCCGGGTCGTCCAGGACGTCTGCATGGCCATCCCGTGGCCGGTCGCCGGGCCGGCGGCGTCCTCGCTGTGGAGGCTGACGACCAGTTGGGTCCCGGCGGGCAGGGTGCCGGGCAGCGCGTCGCTGAGCACGGTCTCGCCGACCGCCACGGTGACGGTGCCCGCTCCGTCGAAGGTCAGCCGCCGGTTGCTGCCGGGCCGCAGGGCGGCGCCGCTCGCCTGGATTCCGGCGTAGACGCTGTCGAGGGTCAGCGGCCGGTCGCCGAAGGCGTTGGAGAGCCGGATCCGCGGCAGGCTCCCGCCGACGCTGGTGTGCACGACCATCCGGTAGCCCCGGTCGGCCACGCCGTCCCCGAGGCGGTCGGCGCTCGCCGCCCAGGTGACCACGTCGTGCCGGCCGCCGACGGCCGCGTCGGGCGAGGAGACGGACGCGGGCACGGACGCTGACGCGGCGAGGGCGGGCGCCGCCTGGACGGGCCCGGTCAGGAGCAGCACGGCCGCCAGCAGTACGGCGGCCCGGCCGGCGGCGGACGCGGGATGGGCCCTCATCGGGTGAACCCCTTCAGGGTGACGGACTCGCCCGGCTTCAGGCGCACCGTGCGCGCGTCCCCACCGAAGGCCACGATCGTGGTGCGGCCCGCGACGCTGCGGATCCGGGCCGAGGCCGGCTTTCCGTCCTTCCAGCGAAGGTCGACGACGAATCCGCCGCGCGCGGCCAGGCCCGTGACGGCGCCCGAGGCGGCCCAGGCGTCCGGCAGGGCGGGGAGCAGTTCGAGGTGTCCGGGACGTGAGTACAGGAGCATCTCGCTGATCGCGGCGGGCGTACCGAAGTTGGCGTCGATCTGGAAGATGCCCCGGCCCTTGTCCACCTCGTAGATGTCGAAGAGGTTGAAGGCGGTGCCGTTGCCGCCGCCGCTGGAGGGGCGCAGGTTGTTGACGATCGCCTGGTAGGCGTTGTCGGCGTTCTTCAGCCTGGCCCAGCACAGGGCCCGCCAGGCGTTCGCCCAGCCGAAGCTCTCCATGCCGCGGGCGGTGAGCAGGGCGGTGGCGCCCTCGACGACGTCCTTCGGGGTGGAGCCGTCGGGCCGGATGCGGTCCCCGGGGAAGAGTCCCACGAGCGGCGAGAGGTGGCGGTGGGTGGTCTCGCCGAGGTTGTCGGGCGACATCCACTCCTCGAGCCAGCCGGTGGTCGGGCTGACCCCGGGCAGGTGGAGCCTCTCGCGCAGGGCGGCGACGGTCTCGCCGTGGCCGGTGTCCTTGTCCAGTTCGGCACAGGCGGTGGCGTAGTTCCCGAAGAGCGCCCACACCAGTTCCTGGGCGTAGGTGATGCCCTTGGCGTCGAGCGGGCCGTGCTCGGGGGACCAGTCGCTGTCAGCGATGAGCACCTCCTTCGACGTGCCCGGGAGGGTGGTGGTGAGGAGCCGTGCCTGCCAGAACTCGCAGGCGCCCTTCAGCAGGGGGTGGATGCGCTCCAGGTGGGAGCGGGAGAGCGTGTACTCGTAGTGCTCGAAGAGGGTGTTGCACAGCCAGGCGTTGCCGGCCGGATGCCACCACCAGCCGCCCCCGCCGTGCGGGTTGGTGGAGATGGCGACGGTCCAGCCGGCGTTTTCGCCGGTGGAGTTGCGGTAGCGGTTGCGGGGGTCGTTGAACAGCCGGCGGGTGAGGTCCGTCCAGGACGGGAGCTGGGCGAGGCAGTAGTCGGTGAGGGCGTCGAAGCAGGGTTCCAGGCCGGTCCGGTCGGCCATCCAGTAGTTCATCTGGAGGTTGATGTCGGTGTGGTAGTCGCCCATCCAGTCGGGGTCATTGCCGTCGAGCCACAGCCCCTGAAGCCCCATCGGAAGGCTGCCGCGTGAGCCCGAGATCATCAGGTAGCGGCCGAACCCGAGGTAGGCGGCCTCCAGTTCGGGGTCGGGGTCGCCGCTTCGGTGGCGCAGGTTGACGCGCTCCCAGGTGTCCAGGACGCGCTGCTCGTCGGTGGATTGGCCCAGGTCAAGGCCGAACCGGTCGTACAGGGCGCGGTGGTCGGCGACGTGGGTGCGCAGCAGTGTGTCCGCCGGGTGGGCGGCGGCCCGGCGGACCTTGGTCCGGGCGAGGCTCACCGGGTCCAGGGACGGGTCGCGGTATCCGGCGGCGGCGTCGGGGGCGTAGTTGGTGCCGCCGGCGACCACGACGGTGAGGTCGGCGCAGTGGGAGAAGTCGACGCGGGTGCCGTGCACGCTCACCGGGCCGCCGGTGCCGTACGCGGTGACGGCCGCCCCGTAGCGCAGGCCGCCCGGGAAGGAGCCGCCGAAGGACACCGCCGCGTCCTCGCCGTGGGTGCCCTCCAGGGTGACCGTGCCGGTGTAGTGCCCTCCCCCACTCTGGGTGAAGTGCAGGACGATCACGTCGTCGGGACGGCTGGCGAAGATCTCCCGCCGGTAGGTGATCCCGGAGCGGGTGTAGGAGGCGGTGGCGACGCCACGGGCGAGGTCGAGGGTGCGGCGGTAGCCGGAGACGGCGCCCAGGTCGTGGTCGGCGAGGTCGACCGTGAGGCGGGCGAGCAGGGTGAACGAGCCGAAGTCGTCGCGGCCGTAGGGGAACTGGCCGTCGGCCTCCAGTGTGTCGTTGAGTCCGCCGGTCCACATCGTGGCGTCGGTGACCAGGAGCAGTTCGCGTCCGGGGTCGTTGCTCGCGAGGGCGCCGAGACGGCCGTTGCCGACGGGCAGGCCCTGTTCGATCATCGAGTGCGCGTCGGCCGGGGCCTGCCACCACAGCACGTGCCGCGCGTCGGTGGCCCGGGGTGGGCCGGTGGGACGCCGGGGGGCGGCCGTGGCGGTGAAGGCGGGCAGACCGGCGAGGGCCGCGGCGGTGCCGGCGGTCGCGGCCAGGGAGAGGAGGGTTCTTCGGCTGGGTTCGGGCGAGCGGGTGGTCACGGCGACTCCTGGGCTCGGGGGGAGAGGCCCGGCGGGCCCCGCAGGGGGCTGACGGGGTCCGCCGGGGGCTGGGGCCGGTCTGACAATTGCCGCCGGGTCAGGACGAAGCGGGTACATCGATCCGGTCGATGTCGGGCGCGTAGCCGTCGCCGCTGTCGACGGTGACGGTGTTGCGGCCTGCCTTGAGGGTGACGGGGACGCTGACGGTCGCCGGGGTCCCCCAGTCACCGGTGGCGGCGAACGCGTGGCGCGCCCCGGCGCCGCCGCCCGCGGAGACCAGCGCCGGCCGGGGGTCGCCGCTGACGTAGGTGATGCGCACCTGGTAGGTGCCGGCCTTGGGGACGACGACGTCGGCGAAGGTGAGCTTGCCGCCGGTGTACAGGTTGCCGACCTTCTTGCCGCCCGAGCAGGCGGAGCAGTCGGCGACGGAGGCGCTGCCGGTCAGGGTGTTCGCGGCGGACTCGGCCTCGTACCCGGTGAAGTGGAGCTGCTTGCCGTGCGGGGTGACGGTGAACAGGCGCGAGCCGTGGGCGGGCAGGGCCTCGGTGATCCTGTTCTGGTGGGTGCCGAGGTTCTCGTGGTTCCACAGGTCGCGGACGGCGGCCTTGCCGGTGAAGCCGAGGGTCGCCCAGTCGGCGGTGACGGCGGCCGGGGCGTCGGCGAGGTTGAACAGCGCGACGGTGTAGGTGCCGTCGGGGTTCTTCGCGGCCCACACCTGCTGGGGGTCGGAGGCGGTGACGGGCCGGGCGGGCGGTCCCGCGCCCTGGTCGACGGCGATGACCTCGCGGTTGGTCAGCAGGGACAGGCCGTAGGGGTCGAGCCGGGTGAGGTCGTCGCCGGTGTAGAGCGGGGACTTGGCGATGGCCCACAGGGTGGCGTAGCTCTGCCGTTCCGCCTTGGTCAGGCCGTCCATCTCGCCGTTGCCCACGTCGAGGGCGTCGAGGTCGTTCCAGCCTCCGGGGCCCGCGTGGCGGGTCCAGGCGGGGGCGTCGTCCCAGCGGTCGTCGACCGAACTCTCCCAGGAGACGAGGGTGTTGCAGTAGCACTCGACGTCGGTGTCGATGCGCCAGCCGTTGGAGTACTTCTTCCAGTCGGCGGCGTGCCCGATGTCCAGGGACCAGGAGATCTCCAGGTGGATCGGGCGCCCGGCGCGGGCGATCGCCTGGTGCCAGGCGGCGACGTCGGCGACGTTGTCGTAGTTCTCGCCGCTCTTGAAGGAGCCGGGGCCGACGCCGTCGAGCTTGAGGAAGTCGTAGCCCCAGTCGGCGAACAGCCGGGCCTGGGAGTCGATGTACTTCTGGGCGCACGGGTCCGAGAAGTCGATCTTGTACGCGCTGTCCCAGCCGTTGGTGGTGCGCAGGTCGTCGTAGACGATGTCGGCGGTGGTGCAGCCGTCGGCGTTCCAGATGGGCGCCTTGCCGTCGGCGTAGGCCTCCTTCTCCAGGCCGACCGGGAGGTAGATGCCCGCCTTGAGTCCCTTGGCGTGGATGTGGTCGGCGACGGCCTTCATGCCCCGGGGGAAGCGCACCGGGTCGGGCTTCTGGCGGGCGTACCGGTCGAACTCCGGTGTCCATGCCTTGTCGCGCCACCAGCCGGCGTCGATGTTGACGTGCTCGTAGCCGTATTTCTTGAGCTTGGCGGCGAGGGCGTCGGTCTGCTTGAGGACGTTCGCCTCGGTGAGCCAGCTGTAGTCGCCGTCCGGGTTGAGCCCGGGGTACTTCGACGACTGCATGCTCCAGCTCGACCAGCCCATGTAGGGCTTGGCGGCGAGGCCCTGCTCCACGGCGGCGGTGCGGACGGCCGGAGCGGTCCGGGCGGCGGGCGCGGCAGTGTCCGCGAGGGCGGCCGGCGCCGTCGTCGTGAGGCCCGCGGCGAGGGCGAGCACGACGGTGGCTCTCGCACCGCGTGCGGACAGGGCGGAGTACGGGGATGACCGCATCGGTCGTGCCTCCTGGGGGTGGGGTACGGCGAGGTGGGGCCGGGTCGGCTCAGCCCTTGCCCGAGCCGATGGTGAGTCCGCTGACGAACTGGCGCTGGAGCGCGAAGTAGACCAGCAGCGTGGGGATCGCGGTCATCAGGGCGCCGGCCGCGATCAGGTTGGGGTTGGTGAAGTACTGGCCCTGGAGGTTGGCCAGCGCCGAGGTGATGGGGCGTTTGTCCCCGGTCTCGATGAGGGTGAGGGGCCAGAAGAAGTCGTTGTAGATCCAGATCGACTCCAGCGTGGCCAGGGCCGCGAAGGCGGGGCGGCACAGCGGCAGGATGATCTGGAAGAACTGCCGCCAGACCTGCGCGCCGTCGACGAGGGCCGCCTCGGAGATCTCCTTGGGGATCGTCTTCATGTAGTTGCTGAGGACGAAGGTGCAGAAGCCGCACTGGTAGGCGATGTGGATGGCGATGATGCCCCAGGCGGAGTCGTAGAGGAGCAGCGAGTCGCTCATCCCGGGCGGCAGCGGGATGAGGAGGTAGAGCCGGTACAGGGGGGTGATGAGGACCTGGGCCGGCAGCAGGTTGCCCGCGGTGAACAGCATCAGCAGGGCGAGGTTGAGCCGGAAGTCGAAGCGGGTGACGAAGAAGGCGACCGCGGCGGAGAACAGCAGGGTGCCCAGGACCGCGGGGACGGTGATGAGGACGGAGTTGAGGAAGAAGTGCGGCATGCCGGACTGGGTCCAGGCGTCCGTGAAGTTGCCGAGGCCGAAGCTGTGCGGCAGCGAGAAGTAGCCGTGCTGGGCGGTGTCGCCGTAGGACCGCAGCGAGGTGTAGACGGCCCACAGCAGCGGGACGAGCCACAGCACGGAGACGGTGGCCAGCAGGACGTGGCGGCCGGTGTCGCGGGGCGGCCGGGGCCGGGTGCCGTCCGCCGTGGTCCGGCGTGGGGGCCGGGAGCGCAGGTCCGGGCGGGGTGCGCTGGTGGTCATCGGTCCTCCTTGCGGAAGGTCTGCACGAGGAAGGCTCCGATGGCGGCCAGGGAGACCAGGAGCAGGACGACGGCGAGGGCTGAGCCGTACCCGATGTGCCCGGACTCGCCGATGATGTTGTCGGTGATGAGCAGGGACAGCAGTTCCATGCCGGGTTTGCTGCCGGTGCCGCCGCCGAGCACGTACACGATGTCGAAGGCGCGCAGCGACTCCATCACGGTGACGACGACGATGATGACGTTGACCGGTTTCAGCGCGGGCAGGATGACGCGGAAGAAGGTCTGGCGGCCGTTCGCCCCGTCGAGGGCGGCGGCCTCCTTCAGCGCCGGGTCGAAGCTCTTCAGGCCGGCCAGGTAGAGGATCATGATGTAGCCGGTGTGCCGCCAGCCGGAGGCGACGAGTACGGCCCACAGGTTGAGGTCCGAATCGCCGAGCCAGTCGACGTGGTGGCCGGTGCCGACAGCGCCCAGCAGGCTGTTGAGCAGTCCGGTGTCCGGGTTGTAGATGATCTCCCAGATGAGCCCGACGACGGCCAGGGACAGCACCATCGGCAGGAAGATCGCCGTCTGGTAGACGCGGGTGAAGCGGATCTTCTGGTCGAGGTGGTAGGCGAGGAAGACGCCGAAGGGGGTCGGCAGCAGGGCGGTGAACAGCAGCCAGACGACGTTGTGGCGGACGGCCGGCCAGAACGGCGGGTAGTTGGTGAGGATCTGGGTGTAGTTCTCTACGCCGGTCCAGTGGATGTCGGACAGGTCGATGCCGTCCCACGTGGTGAACGACAGGGCGGCGGAGGCGAGCGCGGGCAGCCAGACGAAGACCAGCAGGGCGGCCAGCGGCAGCCCGATGACGGCCGCCAGGAAGAGCCGGTCGCCACGGCCCAGCCGGGAGGGCCGGGAGCGCGGCGCCGGGCCGGCGACGGCCGCAGGGGACGCGGCGGGCGGCGGCGGTGCCGCCGGGGACGCGGAAGGCGGGGAGGTCGACGGATTCGACGAGGTCGAAGAGGTCAGGGATGTCGGGGGTGTCGAGGGTGTCGAGGGTGTCGAGGACACGATCGGGCCTTTCCGGCCTGGTCAGGCCGTGAAGAAGCGCGAGCGCTGGGACTCGATCTTCTTCAGTGTGGCGGTGGCGTCGTCGGGGTGGCCGAGCCACTCGGTCAGGCCGGGCAGCACGACGGTGGAGATGAAGCCCGGGTCGCTGTCCCGGTCGGCGAACTGACTGATGTGCCGGGCGGAGGCGATGAGTTCGGCGGACTTCTTCTGGAGGTCGTTGTACGAACCGGTGTCGGTCAGCTCGTTGACGGCGAGGTTGCTCGGGTCGACGCCCATGTAGGCCTGTTCGGCGGCGGCACCGCCGAGGAACTCCAGGAACTTCTTGGCGCCGTCCTCGTTTTTGGGCTTGCGGCTGAGCATGAAGCCGTCGGTGGGCGCCTCCACGGCGTCCTGTCCGTGGGCGGGGTCGATCTCCGGGAAGGCGAAGAAGTCGATGTCGGAGCGGATCGACTCGTCGGTGATCTGCTGACCGAGGAAGAGCCCGATGACCGCCATGCCGGACTTCTTGTCGAGCAGCGACTGCGCCGCGTCCTGCCAGGACCGGCCGCCGCCGCTGCGCTGGTAGTAGGGGGTCAGTTCGCGCCAGAGGTCGAAGACGCGCGCGGTGCGCTTGTCGGTCCAGGAGACCTCGCCGCGCAGCAGCGACATGTGGAAGTCGTAGCCGTTGGCCCGCAGGTCGAGGTAGTCGAAGGCGCCGAGGACCGACCAGCTGTCCCCGCCGCCGTAGCCGGCGGCGACCGGAGAGAGCCCGTCCTTCTTCATCTGCTTGGCCAGCGCGACGAACTCGTCCCACTTGCGGGGGACTTCGTAGCCGCGCTCCTGGAAGAGGCTTTTCCGGTAGAACACGGCCCACGGGTAGTTGTACAGCGGCACGAAGTAGTACGTGCCGTCCTCGCCGCGCGAGAGCTGCCGGGTGGCCTCGCCGAAGCCGTCGCCGATCTTGTTCCAGACGTCGTCGAGGGGACTGCACAGGCCCTTCTTCGCGAAGTACTGCATGCGGTACCCGGCGAACCAGGTGAACACGTCGTCCGGCGTGCCCTGGAGGTAGCTGGTGATGGACTTCTGGAAGGTGTCGTGGTCGACGGTGTTCGTCTTGACCTTCAGGCCGGAGTCCTTGGTGAACGCCTTCGTTACGGCCTCGTAGGCGGACTTGGGGGTGGCGTCCGCGCCGTTGGACCCGAAGGTGACGGTCTTCGGGTCGGCCCCCGCTCCCCCGCCGCAGCCGGTGAGCAGGGGCGCGGCCAGGGCGGCGGCACCGGCGCCGAACAGTCCGCCGACGACCTTTCGCCGGCCCGGACCGGGCAGGGCCGGGACGGCGCCAGGACCGGGCACGGCGAGGGGTATGCGGCTCCGCTGCGTCATCGTTGCTCCTCGGGCATGAGGGTCGGGCTGTCGGCTTGGTCGACTGTCGGCTGAGTCGTGCTGTCGGGCTGTCGGCTGGGTCGTGCTGGACGTACGGGGGGCGGCGCGGGGTGTGCCCGGCGAGCCTCCGTGCTGGTGCGGCGTGCGGACCGGTCCGCGCTCGGTGCGCGCACCGGTCCGCGCTGGTACGCGTCCGCGCTAGTACGCGTCCGAGCGGATGAAGGACTGGATGGCGGTGGCCGCGGCCCCGCGGGCCCACTCCTCGAAGGGCAGCGGCCGGGTGCGCAGGTCGCACTGGGCGGCGGAGCCGAAGGCCGCGGCGGCGAAGGCGTCGCGGATCTGCTCGGCGAACAGGTCGTAGGCGGCCAGGCCCTCGCCGGAGATGATCACGCGCTCGGGGCCGAGGAGGTTGGCCACGGTGGCGATGCCCCGGCCGATGGCCTCGCCGGCCCGCGCGTAGGCCGCGCGCGCCCCGGGGACGCCCTGGCGGGCGAGGGCCAGCGCCTGCGCGACGTCGGTGACGTGGGTGCCGGTGGCGGCACCGACCTGGCGGACGAGCGCGGCGTCGCCCGCGATCGCCTCGACACAGCCGCGGTTGCCGCAGTGGCAGGGCGGACCGGCCGGGTCGACGGTGACGTGTCCGATCTCCCCGGCCACACCGTGCGCCCCCGCGACCACCTTCCCGTGGACGACGAGGCCGCAGCCGATGCCGGCGCCGACCGTGACCACAGCGAAGTCCGAGAGCCCCACGCCGGCGCCGAACCACTGCTCGGCCACCGTCAGGGCCCGCACGTCGTTGTCGACCGTGACCGGCAGTCCCGTGGCCTCCGCGGCGAGCGAGGCGAGCGGCACGTCCCGCCAGCCCAGGAACGGCGAGTAGCGTACGACGCCCTCGGCGCGGTCCACGTCGCCCGAGACGGAGATGCCCGACCCCACGACGCGTACGCCGAGTCCGTCGGCCTCGGTGAGCAGCTCCCGCACGAGTTCGGCGGCCGAGGCGAGCACCGGCCCCGGATCGCGGTCGGCCAGCGGCAGATGCCGGGCGACCATGATCCGGCAGCGCAGGTCGGTGAGGACGCCGATGATCTCGTCGCCGGTCACCTTGATGCCGATGAACAGCGCCCGCCCGCCGTCCACCCGTACCAGGTTGGCCGGCCTGCCGAGCGCCGGGCGCGCGTCCTCGTCCACGTCCTCCACGAGGTATCCGGCCCCGATCAGGGGGCGGACCGCCTTGGTCACGGCGGCGGCGGAGAGCCCGGCCCGCCGCGCCAGGTCCAGGCGGGTGAGCGGCCCCTCGGACAGGACCGTGGTGAAGATCTGCGCGGCGGTCGGCGTGTTGGCGGGGAACGCCTCGGCCGAAGGGGGCGGGGACATGGCGGGGAACCTAGGCGCCTTATTTTCTGCTGTCAATGAAAGAAACAGAAACTTCCCGAAGTCCGCCCTCACTGACCTTCCAGCTTGCGAATACCCGCTCAGCGCGAGGCGTTGACATCTGATCGAAGGAAGCGCTTGGCTTCTGACGACACCCGCCACGGCGCTCGCCGCTCCGCCCGACTCTCGATCGTGAGGCCCGATGCCGATGATCTCCCACGCCCCGGACACCGGGGTCTGGCTGCTGTCCACCCCACGCACGTCGTACGCCCTGCGGATCGACGAGACGGGTGCCCCCTGCCACCTCGCCTGGGGACCGCGCCTGTCTCCGGCGGCGGCGGACGAGCTGGTGGCGCCCCCCGCCGTGGCGGCGAGCAGTTTCGAGGGGCGGCCGACGGTCGGCGAGGAGTACCCCGTCGACGGCGGCCCCCGGTACGGCCCGCCCTCGCTCCAGGTGCGGTACGAGGACGGTTCGCGCGCCTTCGAGTGGCAGCCGAGCGGACACCGGGTGCTCGAACCGGCGCCCGGCGCCGCCGAACTGGTCCTGGAGTTCCGCGACCGCCTCTACCCGCTGCACGTCGCCCTGCACTACACGGTGCGCGAGGACACGGACGTCATCGAGCGCCGCACCGTGCTGCGCAACGCGGGCACCGGGCACCTGTCGCTGCCGCGGACCGACTCGGCCGCCTGGTCCCTGCCGCCGCTGCCCGGGTACCGGGTCAGTCACGTCACCGGGCAGTGGTCCGCGGAGAGTCAGCTGCACCGCGAGCCGCTGCCCCGGGGCGAGACCGTGCTGACCAGCAGACGGGGCATCACCAGCCATCACGCCGGCCCGTGGCTGATGCTCGACTCGGGTGAGGCCGGCGAGGACCACGGCCGGGTGTGGAGCGCGGCCCTCGCCTGGAGCGGAAGCTGGCGGATCACCGTGCAGCGCACCCCCGACGGGCGGGCGGGTTTCACCGGTGGCGTGGGCCACGAGGGCACGTGCGTGCCGCTCGCCCCCGGCGAGGAGTTCACCACCCCCGTCTTCGCCGGGCTGTGCACGGACGGCGGGTTCGGTGCCGCCAGCCGCGCCTGGCACGCCTACACGCGCGCCCATGTCCTGCCGTACGCCGACGAGACGGCGCCCGTGCTCTACAACTCCTGGGAGGCCACCGGCTTCGACGTCGACGAGGCGGGCCAGAAGGCACTCGCCGAGCGGGCCGCCGCCCTCGGCGTGGAGCTGTACGTCGTCGACGACGGATGGTTCGGCGGGCGCCGCGACGACCACGCGGGCCTCGGCGACTGGACGCCCTCCGACCGCTTCCCCGACGGCCTGGGCCCGCTGGTGGCGGCGGTGCACGGGCTGGGCATGCGGTTCGGCCTGTGGGTGGAGCCCGAGATGGTCAACCCCGACAGCGACCTGTACCGCGCCCACCCCGACTGGGTGCTCCACCTGCCGGGCCGGCCACGCGGCGAACTGCGCAACCAGCTCGTGCTGAACTTCGCCCGCGACGATGTCGCCGACTGGGCGTACGACTGGCTGACCCGACTGGTCGCCGACCACGGGATCGACTTCCTGAAGTGGGACATGAACCGCGCCTTCAGCGAGGCGGGCTGGCCCGGCCGGCCCGACGGCCACGACCGTCTGTGGACCGGTTACGTGGCCAACCTGTACCGGGTCCTCGACCGGCTGCGCGCCGACCACCCCGGGTTGCGCCTGGAGGCGTGCGGCGGTGGCGGCGGCCGCGTCGACCTGGGCGTTCTGCGGCGCACCGACCAGGCGTGGGTCTCGGACAACACCGACGCCGTCGACCGCCTGGTCATCCAGCACGGCTTCGGCCAGATCCATCCCGCGCGCGCGATGTCCGCGTGGGTGACCGACGTGCCCAACCAGCTGACCGCGCGGACGGTGCCGTTGCGCTTCCGTTTCCACGTCGCGATGGCCGGGCTGCTGGGCATCGGCGGCGATCTGACCCGCTGGTCCGAGGAGGAGCTGGAGACGGGCGCGAAACTGGTCGCCGAGTACAAACGTGTACGCCACCTCGTCCAGCACGGCGCGCTCCACCGGCTGTCCGGGCCACACGGGGAGCAGCCGACGGTCGTGCAGTACGCGGCGGAGGACGGCTCCGAGGTCCTGGTGCTGGCCTGGCGGCGCGGACCGCGGCACGGGGTCGCACAACCGCCGGTGCGGCTGCGGGGCCTCACCCCCGGGGCCCGCTACCGCGACGTGCGCACCGGAGACGTTCACCACGCGACGGTGCTCGCCGAGTACGGCTTCGGTCCCGAGCTGACGCCGGGCGACTGGGCCAGTACGGCAGTGCATCTGGTCCGGGTCGCCAAGGGTGAAGAGCAGGTCCCGACGGCCGTGCACTGACCACGGCCCTCCTACTCAGGCCCCGGGCCGCACATGTGTGAGCACGCACACTTCTCCACGGGGAACACATGCACCCGTCGGAAGCGTTGGACACATACCGAAGGGGACCCCCGCCCGAGCGGCGGGCTCCCCGGGTCCGTCCGCGCCCGCTCCCCCGACCGACAGGTGACACCATGTGTCAGGGCCGTCGCATTGCCCCCGCCCTCGACGAGGGCACCGTCCACGTCATCGCAACCGGTGAGACGGTTCGCGTCCGCCCCGCCCGCGCCGAGGACCTCGGCAGGGTCAACGCCATGCATCTGCGGTGCACCGCGATGTCCCGGTACCACCGCTATCAGGCGCCCCGGCAGCGGCTCGGGGAGGCCGAGTGGGCGCATCTGACGGACCCCGTGCTGGGGGCGACCTGGATCATGGACCTGCACGACGACCCGGACCGCGCCGTCGCCGTTTCCCACCTGATGCACACCGGCAAGGAAGGTGTGTCCGAGCTGGGGCTGCTGGTCGAGGACGAGTGGCAATACCGCGGGATCGGCACCCTGCTCACCCACTGCGCCGTCAATCACGCGACACGGCACGGCGGTCGCACGATCACGGTGCTGACCGACGTGGGCAACGCGCCCATGCTCGCCATCGCCCGCCGGTTCGGCGCCGCCCTGCCGCGGGCGGTGTCCGGCACGGTCGACCTGACCATCCGCGTCCCCGGGTACCCGAGCCGCCATCCATGAGGCGGAGCAGCCACGCCCCCGCCCGGACGCCAGCCGACGGTTCAGGGACGCAGCGCCTGGAGCGTCAGCTCGCCGTACCGACGCCACAGTGCGGGGTCCCGCTCCGCGATCCTGATCAGCTGGACCGCCATGCCGCAGAGCACCACCCGCAGGTCGAGGGTCGTGGCGTCGGCGCGGACGGCTCCGGCGGACTTGGCCGCCTCCATCAGGTCCGACAACTGGTCCAACAGCCCGGAAACACTCCTGAACCCCGCGTCCGCGAGCACCTCGGAGAGCAGCCGGTCACCGGCGAGGCCCTCGAAGAGACTGAGGACGTAGTCGCCGAAGACCCGGCCCGGGTCTTCCTGGGCGAGCGCGGGAGCGGTGAGGTGCCGCAGACCGGCCAGCCGGTGGTCCACGGCGGCCGCCACGAGGTCTTCCTTGGTGGGGTAGCTGCGGTAGACGGTGGCCTTGCCCACCCCGGCCCGCTCGGCGATCTGCGGCACGGTGGCCTGGAGACCCGCCTCCTGGAAGAGGTCCAGCGCCGCGGCGAAGACACGCTCGTGGTTGCGACGGGCGTCGGCCCGTCGCTGGGGCGCGCCGGACTCGACAGGGCTCGGACTCGTCTCCACACAATTCACCCACCCATTGTGCCCGCCGAAGCCCCCGGGCCGCCCCCCGGTACGCGCACGCGGTCTCGGAGGGCGCCCGGGTCCTGCACCACGCCCGTGAACTTCCGCACTTGCGCATCCGTGTACCGTGAGACGATAAGTGGACTCTTGGGTCCGTATAGGTTTTGGAGCAATGATGAATCGGTTGGATCCTCTGAACGCCCCGCCCACCGCCGAGTCTGCCCGTCCACTCGTTGAGGCCGCCCGGGCCCTGTCCCCCCTCCTGCGCCGCGAGGCCGACGCCGCCGAACGGGACAGCCGCCTCACGCCCGAGGCCGCACGGTCGCTGCTCACTGCCGGCATGTTCCGGCTCGGCACGCCCAAGCGCCAGGGCGGACTCGAACTCCCCGTCACCGCCTGCCTGGACGTCCTGGCCGAGCTGGGCCTCGCCTGCCCGTCCAGCGCCTGGGTCGTCATGCTCTCCTACGGCGCCCAGCAGATCGCGGCGTCCTTCGGGGACAAGGCCCGCTTCGAACTCTGGGGGGACGGTCCCGACGTGCCCATGTGCGGGGTGTTCAGCGGCGCGGGGGTCACCGCGAAGCCGGTCGAGGGAGGGCTGCTGGTCTCGGGCCGGTGGCCATGGGCGTCGGGCTGCCACCAGGCCGAATGGGGTGTGCTGGGCGTGCCGTTGGCCCGCGCCGACGGCAGCGGGTCCGATCCGGGGGTCGCCCTGGTGCGGACGGGCCCTCTGACGATCGAGCGGACCTGGGACATGGCGGGGATGCGCGGCACGGGCAGTGACACCCTCGTCGCCGACGGCGTCTTCGTCCCATACCACCGTGTCCGCAGCTTCTCCGACGTGGTGGCACGCGACGAGCGGGGCGACGAGGCGCTGTACCGCGTCCCTCCGGGATCCATGACGCTGACGCTGCTCGCGCCACTGCTCGGGACCGCCCGCGCCGTCCTGCACATGACGCTGGAGAGCGTCGAGGGCGGCAAGCCGATGGCGATGTCCCTGCATCGCCGCCTTGCCGACTCCCCCAGTGTCCAGGCCGCCCTCGCCGACGCGTCCACCCTGATCGACTCCGCCTCCCTGCACCTCACACGCTCCGCCGAGGCCGTCGACACGGCGGCGGCCTCGCCGAACGCTCCCACCCTTCTGGAACGGGCCCGGGTGCGCATGGACGTGGGACACGCCTCGACCTGTCTGCGCCAGGCGGTGCAACTGCTGCTCACAGTGGGCGGAGCGAGCGGCTTCTCCCGGACCGCAGCCGTCCAGCGCTACTGGCACGACCTGGAGACGGCGGCCCGGCACCCCACGCTCAACGCCGGACTCGCCCGGGAGATGTATGGCCGGGCCCTGGTGGGCGACGAACGGCCTGTCAGCCCCATGGTCTGACACCGCTCCCCGCCGACCGCACCGGCCCTCTCTCCCCCACCCCGACACGACCAGACCGAGGCGCACCACCATGACCGATCCTCCCGCTCCCGGCCCCGTGCGCGAGGCCGCCCACCGCGCCGTGCTCGGGCACTTCGCATCCGGCGTCGCCGTCGTGACGGCGGACGGGCCGGACAGCCCCGTCGGCCTCACCTGCCAGTCCTTCGTGTCCCTGTCGCTCGAACCACCCCTGATCTCCTTCGCACCCGCCCGCACCTCCCGCACCTGGCCGCTCGTACGGGCCTCGGGTGCCTTCTGCGTCAACGTGCTGGCCGAGGAGCAGCAGCGCCTCGCCGACGCCTTCGCCCGGTCGGGCGGCGACAAGTTCCGGGGCGTGGCGTGGTCCCCGGGCCCGGACGGCGCGCCCCTGCTGGAGGGCGCCTGCGCGTGGATCTCCTGTGCCCTGGTCCACGAGTACGACGGCGGCGACCACACCATCGCCGTAGGCCGGGTCACCGCCCTGCGGGCAGAACCGTCACGCGACCCACTGATCTTCCACCGGGGTCGCTATCGCGCCCTCGCCGTCCCCTCGCCCCTTGCTGGGTGAGAAGGGGCGAGGAAGGTCAGGAGAGCGAGTGGGTCGAGGCGGAAGAGAGGGGTGAGACCTCCGTCCCACACGCTGAGACGGCCTCCCTTCACCGTTTCACACATGGCAACGTTCGACGCTGCGAACTCACATGTTCCGACCACCGGTCGCGCACATATGTCCGGTGGGATCCCAGGAGGAGAAACACCATGGCTGAGCTGTTCTACGACGCCGACGCCGACCTGTCCATCATCCAGGGCCGCAAGGTCGCGGTCATCGGGTACGGCAGCCAGGGCCACGCTCACGCCCTGTCGCTGCGCGACTCCGGTGTCGACGTGCGCGTCGGTCTGCACGAGGGCTCCAAGTCCAAGGCCAAGGCCGAGGAGCAGGGCCTGCGCG
>NZ_BMUY01000028.1 GCF_014650435.1 Streptomyces tendae | reverse complement strand
GCCGGATCGCCGACATCACCGCCGACAAGCACATGGAGGGCGTCCGGCTCACCCGCTGGCTGCTCTCGCCGGTGCCGACGTTCCTGCTGTGGCGCCGCATGAAGCTGTGGGAGCTGCGCTCCTACGAGCAGGTCATCAAGCTGGAGCAGGAGCGGCTGGTCTACCAGGCCCGGCTGCGGTCGCGGTTCGGCCGCGCCTGGCGCCGCAAGGCGCCCGTGGAGTCGCTGATGCCGCTGCGGCTGGCCCGCTACGGCGTCCCGCTGGCGCAGACCGCCCCCTCCGGGCTGGCGGCGGCGGGCATCGAGCCCGCTCTGCTCCCGCCGGCCCCGCGGCCCCAGGAGCCGGCCCCCGAGGCGGCGCCCGCGCCCGAGCCGCGTGCCGAGCTGGCCGGCGGCCGGGGCGCGGAGCCGGTGCGTGAGGACGGGCCGGCGGCGGAGCAGAACCTGTGGCTGCACGCCCGGGACCCGCAGTCGGTCGAGTACCACGGTGACTACGACCCGACGTACGACCCGGACCAGTACGCCCAGTGGGAGGCGGAGCAGCGGCAGGCCGACCAGTACCGGCAGCAGTTCGAGGAGGAGCCGCCCGCGCAGGAGCCCGGCCCGGAGGAGACGGGCAGCTTCCCCATACCGGTCGGGCCGCACCGCACCCGCGAGCTGGGGGAGGGCGGCGGCACGCCGGAGCCCGAGGGCCCAGGCGAGGACGACTACTACCAGGTCTTCAAGCAGTCGCTCAACAACGGCAGCGGGTACCCGACCCCGCGCGAGTTCGCGTACGACGTCGAGGCGACGTACGGCGTCTCGCTCCTGGACGCCGACGCCAAGCGCATGGTGCTGCGGTTCCAGGAGCGCCACGGCGCGGAGCTGGAGGAGGAGCACATCGCCTGACGGCGCCGCGTACGGCGGAAGGGGGCGCCCGGTGCTCGCCGGGCGCCCCCTTCCGCCGTGGTACCGGCCGGTTCTACTCCCCGAGCAGGGTCCGCACCCGGTCCTGCCCCACCGCGAGCAGCAGCGTGGGCAGGCGCGGGCCGGTGTCGCGGCCGACGAGCAGGTGGTACAGCAGCGCGAAGAACGTCCGCTGGGCCGTCTTGATCTCCGGCGGCAGTTCCTTGGGCGTGGCGTCGGCCGGGAAGCCGGCCTGCACCTTGGGCACGCCGTAGACGTGGTGGGTGAGCCCGTCCAGGGACCAGTGGTCGGCCAGTCCGTCGAGCAGCAGCCGCAGCGACTGCCGACTCGGTTCGTCGAGGGACTTCAGCAGCTCGGCGTCCGGCTCCTGGCGCACGATGGTGCGCTGGTCGGCGGGGACGTGGGTGTTGATCCACGCCTCGGCCTTGTCATAGCGCGGCCGGGCCTCGTCCAGCGCCTCGATCGGGTTGGCCGGGTCCAGCTCGCCGAGGATGCGCAGCGCCTGGTCCTCGTGTCCGGCGGTGATGTCGGCCACGGAGGCGAGCGTGCGGTACGGCAGCGGCCTGGGCGTGCGCGGCAGCTCACCGGCGGCGGTGCGCACCGCGCGGGAGTGCGCGGCGGCGTCGGCGGGCAGGGCCGAGCCGTCGGCGACCTTGGCGTCGAGGCGGTCCCACTCGTCGTACAGCCGCTGGATCTCCTGGTCGAAGGCGATCTTGAAGGACTGGTTGGGCCGGCGGCGGGCGTACAGCCAGCGCAGCAGCTGCGGTTCCATGATCTGGAGCGCGTCGGCCGGGGTGGGCACGCCGCCCTTGGAGGAGGACATCTTGGCCATGCCGCTGATGCCGACGAAGGCGTACATCGGGCCGATCGGCTGCTCGCCGCCGAAGATGCCGACGATCTGCCCGCCGACCTGGAACGACGACCCGGGCGAGGAGTGGTCCACACCGCTGGGCTCGAAGACGACCCCCTCGTAGGCCCAGCGCATCGGCCAGTCGACCTTCCAGACCAGCTTGCCGCGGTTGAACTCGCTCAGCCGCACGGTCTCGGAGAATCCGCAGGCGGTGCAGGCGTAGGTCAGCTCGGTCGAGTCGTCGTCGTACGCGGTGACCGTGGTCAGGTCCTTCTCGCAGTTGCCGCAGTACGGCTTGTACGGGAAGTACCCGGCGGAGCCGGAGCTGCCGTCGTCCTCGGCGGCGGCGCCGGAGCCCTCAGCGGCCTCCAGCTCGGCCTCGTCGACGGGCTTCTGCGACTTCTGCGGCTTCTTCGCCGGAGCCTTCCTGGTCCGGTACTGGTCGAGGATCGCGTCGATGTCCCGCCGGTGCTTCATGGCGTGCAGGATCTGCTCGCGGTAGACACCGGAGGTGTACTGCGCGGTCTGGCTGATCCCGTCGAACTCGACGCCCATCTCGGCGAGCGAGGCGACCATCGCGGCCTTGAAGTGCTCCGCCCAGTTCGGATGCGGGGAGCCCTTCGGGGCCGGGACCGAGGTCAGGGGCTTGCCGATGTGCTCGGCCCAGCTCTCGTCGACGCCCGCGATGCCGGCCGGGACCTTGCGGTAACGGTCGTAGTCGTCCCAGGAGATCAGGTGCCGGACCTGGTGGCCGCGGCGGCGGATCTCGTCGGCGACGAGGTGCGGGGTCATGACCTCGCGCAGGTTGCCCAGGTGGATGGGGCCGGAGGGGGAGAGTCCGGAGGCGACGACGACACCGCCCGGAGCGGTAGCGACTGATGTTTTCGCGCCCGGGGCACGACGCTCCGACTCGGCGATGACCTCGTCCGCGAAACGGGAGACCCAGTCGGTGGTCTCTGTGCTCTGAGCCACGATCGGCACGTCCTCTTTCCTGAAACTTCCCCGGAACCGCTCCGGGGACAGCCGGTACGGTTGCACGGCTGACCGCTCCATTCTCCCAGCCCGGCCCGCATCCGCGAAAACCGCTTTTCACCGCATGGGATACTCGGTTTCTGTACTACTCCACGAACCCGAGCAGAACGGCAGCCACTCCATGGCCTCGGTCACGTCCCTCACCGCCTCCGTCCAGCAGCAGCTCGCGTCCGCCCTCACGGCCACCCGGCCGGAGGCCGCCGGCGCGGACCCGCTGCTGCGACGCAGCGACCGGGCGGACTACCAGGCCAACGGCATCCTCGCGCTGGCCAAGAAGGCGAAGGCCAACCCGCGGGAGCTGGCGACCGAGGTCGTCGCCCACATCACCACCGGTGACGAGCTGATCAAGGACGTCGAGGTCTCCGGCCCCGGCTTCCTCAACATCACCGTCGCCGACCGGGCGATCACCGCGAACCTCGCCGCGCGGCTCGCGGACGGCGAGCGCCTCGGCGTGCCGCTGAACGAGGACGCGGGCACCACGGTCGTCGACTACGCCCAGCCGAACGTGGCGAAGGAGATGCACGTCGGCCACCTGCGCTCCGCGGTCATCGGCGACGCCCTGCGCGGCATGCTCGACTTCACCGGCGAGAAGACCATCGGCCGGCACCACATCGGCGACTGGGGCACCCAGTTCGGCATGCTCATCCAGTACCTGTTCGAGCACCCCGGCGAGCTGGCCCCGGCCGAGGACGTCGACGGCGAGCAGGCCATGTCGAACCTGAACCGGGTGTACAAGGCGTCGCGGGCCGTCTTCGACGCGGACGAGGAGTTCAAGGAGCGGGCCCGCAAGCGGGTCGTCGCCCTGCAGTCCGGCGACAAGGAGACGCTGGAGCTGTGGCAGCAGTTCGTGGACGAGTCGAAGGTCTACTTCTACTCCGTCTTCGACAAGCTCGACATGGAGATCCGCGACGAGGAGATCGTCGGCGAGTCCGCGTACAACGACGGCATGCCCGAGACCGCCCGCATCCTGGAGGAGACGGGCGTCGCGGTGCGCTCCGAGGGCGCGCTCGTGGTGTTCTTCGACGAGATCCGCGGCAAGGACGACCAGCCGGTCCCGCTGATCGTGCAGAAGGCGGACGGCGGCTTCGGCTACGCGGCCTCCGACCTGACCGCGATCCGCAACCGGGTCACCGACCTGCACGCCACCACGCTGCTGTACGTCGTGGACGTGCGCCAGTCGCTGCACTTCAGGATGGTCTTCGAGACGGCCCGCCGGGCCGGCTGGCTGAACGACGACGTCACCGCGCACAACATGGGCTACGGCACGGTGCTCGGCGCGGACGGCAAGCCCTTCAAGACGCGTGCGGGCGAGACCGTACGGCTCGAGGACCTGCTGGACGAGGCCGTGCAGCGGGCGGCGCAGGTCGTGCGGGAGAAGGCGCGGGACCTCACCGAGGACGAGATCCAGGAGCGGGCCGCGCAGGTCGGCATCGGGGCCGTGAAGTACGCGGACCTGTCGACCTCGCCGAGCCGGGACTACAAGTTCGACCTGGACCAGATGGTCTCGCTCAACGGCGACACCAGCGTGTACCTCCAGTACGCCTACGCCCGGATCCAGTCCATCCTCCGCAAGGCCGGCGAGGTCCGCCCCGCCGCCCACCCGGAGCTGGCGCTGCACGAGGCGGAGCGCGCGCTGGGCCTGCACCTGGACGCGTTCGGGGACACGGTCTTCGAGGCGGCCGCGGAGTACGCCCCGCACAAGCTCGCCGCGTACCTGTACCAGCTGGCGTCGCTGTACACGACGTTCTACGACAAGTGCCCGGTGCTGAAGGCCGAGACGCCGGAGCAGGTGGAGAACCGCCTCTTCCTGTGCGACCTCACGGCCCGCACCCTGCACCGGGGCATGGCCCTCCTGGGCATCCGGACGCCCGAGCGGCTCTGAGCGCACCTGACAGCGAGGCACCGCGGCCCGTCCTCCCCCGGGGGGCGGGCCGCGGCGTGTCGTGCCGTCGTACTACCGGCTCAGCAAAGGCTCCGGTGCAGGTCGGCGAAATCGGAGAACGCGGCCTTGGTCCGCGGACCGGCGATCCCGTCGACCTTGAGGTTCGCGTCGAGGTTCACGTTCAGCATGCGCTGCAGCGCCATGACCGTGTTGGTCCCGACGATCCCGTCGATGTCGTCGCTGTACCACTTGTGGTCACGGAAGAACCGCTGCGCCGCCTTCCAGCTGTCGGTGCCGAGGCGTCCGTCGATCTTGCCGGGGAGGTAGCCCAGAGCGCGCAGCGAGCACTGCCAGTCCTTCGCCTGCGCGGTGCTCAGCCCGAGGTTCACCACCGCGAGCGGCGCCACCTCGGAACTCGCGGACCGCTGGACGGGCGCGGGCACCGCGCCGGCCGTTCCCGCGGTCACCAGTCCTCCGCCGGCGATCCCCGCTGCCGTGGTGACGCCGACAAGTACCTTCGTGAGTGCTCGCATGCTGCCGTGTTCCCCTTGATCGACGTACGTTGTCCTGGTCGGCCCCCAGCGTGCGCGTTCGCCGCACCTGGGGGCCACCGACGGCTCCGAGACGACGGCATCCCGGGACGTCCCGCCGCTTGACCTGCTCGGACGTCGCCGACCGAGTCGCTACGGTGGGACGGCCGCCTCGACGACTGGGGGACACATGCCGCGTTGGAAGCCGCTGCCCGCAGGGCTGCACCCTCAGGTCCACCACTTGATCGTGCGACTGAGGGCGCTGAAGGACCGGGGCGGGTTGAGCACGCGTCAGCTCGCCGCCAAGACCGGCTACAGCGCGAGGTCGTGGCAGCGCTACCTCAACGGCAGGTCGCTGCCTCCCCGGGAGGCCGTCGAGGCGGCGGCCCGCGTCGGCGGCCTCGACCCGGTCCGCCTGCTGGCCCTGCACGAGACCGCCGCCGAGCACTGGGGCGAGGGCAAAGGCCCCGCGGTCGACGTCCCGCTGAGCGAGCCACCGCCGTCGGCTGAACCGGCTACGGAGCAGCGGTCGTACGGGAGTTACCCGCGCCTGCTGGTCAGGGCGGGAGCGGTGGCCCTGGTGCTGTCCGTCTCGCTGGCGCTTCTCCTGGCCGTACGCAACGCCGAACTCCGCTCCCAGCTCGAGCACGCGCGCGCCGACTCCGTCGCGGCGACCCCGTCCACGGTGACGGAGTCCCTCGTGCCGGTGGTCTACACGTGCCGTCTGGAACGCAGCGGGGGCCGCTGGTACGCGGGCCTGAGCCGGACGACGAAGGCGATCGTGGCGTACACGCACGTCGGCGCCGAAGTGGCCGAGGCACAGTGCCTGTTGCGCCGGGCCGGAGTGTCCCCCGGGGACATAGACGGGGTCTTCGGACCGAACACCCAACGGGCGGTCGTCAACCTCCAGAAGCGGAACGGACTGGTCGTGGACGGTGTCGTCGGGCCCCACACCTGGCAGGTGCTGCGGACGGCGGATCCGCGGTGACCACGGAGCACACCCCGCTGGTCGCGGCGCTGCGGGAGCTGAGGGCGCGCACCGGACTGAGCCTGGCCGCGCTGGCGGAGCGCACGGCGTACAGCAAGTCCTCGTGGGAGCGCTACCTCAACGGCAGGGCCCTGCCCCCTCGGCAGGCCGTGGTGGACCTGTGCCGGGTCGCGGACGAGCCCGAGGGGCGGCTGACGGCCCTGTGGGAGATCGCCGAGGCGCAGTGGAGCGCCCGCGGGGCCGCCCTCGCCGCGCCCGCCCCCACCCCGCGGCCCCCCGCGGCGCGACCCGCACCGGACCCGGTGCGCCCGCACGGGCGCAGGGGCTGGCTGATGGTGGTGCTGGCGTCGGCGTACGTCCTGCTCGCGGGCGGCATCGCGCTGGCGCTCTTCCTGCTGCCGGGCCGGGGCACGGCGGACGACGAACCGCTGTCGGCCCCCGTCCCCCACTCCACCGGTCCGCAGTGCCGCGGCGCCGCCTGCGAGGGCCTGGACCCGATACGCCTGATCTGCGGCATCAACCCCGACACGCTCACCACGTACCGCACCGCCACCGGCGCCCACGTGGAGCTGCGCCACAGCCGCAAGTGCGGCGCGAGCTGGGCCCGGGCCTGGGGGACGGCGATCGGCGACCGGGTGGAGGTCGCGGCGGGCGGCCCGGCCCACGAGGTGCGCGTCGCGAACCGGGACGACACGGAGACCTACGTCTACACCGGCATGGCCGCGGCCCGCTCCGGCACCACCGTCCGGGCCTGCTTCCGCCCCGCGTCCCCCGACGGGGAACGGGAGTGCGTCGAGGCCCGTGTGGGCGCGCCCGCCTCACCGCAGTAGCGTCAGACCGTCCGGTACGTCGATGCCGAACTCCTCCGCCAGCGTCCGGCGTGCCTCCGTCTCGTCCGTCAGTTTCCGCTCGGTGGCCGTGCCGTCGGCGCGCGTCACGGTGACGCGGTCGCCGTCGAGGAGCAGGTGGGCGTCCGGGGTGAGGCGCTGGACGTAGGGGCGCCGGGCGAAGGGGGAGCGCGGGTTCGTGGCGATGTGCCAGTTGATCACCTCGTAGTCGGACGGCTCGAACGGCTCCAGGGTGAAGGCGTACTGCGCCTGCCAGCCGCCCGCCAGGTGGGCCTGGAGCACCCATGTCTCCAGGGGTCCCCGGTGCGGCGTGTGCACCAGCCGGTGCCGGCGTCCGGCGTCGTGGAACTCGGTGTCCGCGGTCAGCGGCACCGGTTCCAGCAGGGAGCCGACGGCGCCGAAGCCGACGTCGGCGAGGTACGGCCGCGGTTCGCCGGGCAGTTCGGCAAGGAGGGCCATGTGGGTGCGCGGACGGTCCTCGAAGCGGTCGGCGCCGACGACGACCCGTGCGGTCAGGCGGGTCACCCGCACGCCGAGCGCCTCGAGGGCCGCCGCGTAGAGGGTGTTGTGCTCGTAGCAGTAGCCGCCGCGCCGACGGCCGTGCACCAGCTTGGCCGTGAGGTCGGCGAGGTCGAGCGAAGGGGCCCGGCCGCCGAGGGCGTCGAGGTTCTCGAAGGGGATGGCCCGCAGGTGGGCGAGTTGCACCCCCCGGAGGGTGGCCGCGTCGGGGCGCCGACCGCCCGCCCAGCCGATGCACTCGAAGTAGGCGTCCAGCAAGAAGGGTGTCTTCGTCCGGGCACTGTCAGACATGGCATCACCGTACGTGTGGTGATGGCACCCGCGCCCTCAGCCGTTGGTCCTACGACGCGACCTACGTCGCCGGACGCACCACCGCCAGCCCCTCCCCCAGCCGCCGCAGCCCCTCCGCGATCTCGTCCGGCGTCTGCGTCACGAAGCAGAGCCGCAGCGTGGCGCGGTCGGGCTCACCGGCGTGGAAGGGGGCGCCGGGGACGTACGCCACGTTGTGCCGGACCACCTCGGGGAGCAGGGCGGTGGTGTCGTACCCGTCGGGCAGCCGGGCCCACAGGAACATGCCGCCCTCGGGGCGCGTCCACACCGACCCCGCCGGGAGCGCGTCCGCGAGGCCCGCCAGCATGGCGTCCCGGCGCTCCCCGTAGACGGCGGCGACGCGGGCGACGTGGGCGTCCAGGTCCCGGTCGGCCAGGTAGCGGGCGGCGGCGAGCTGGTTGACGGTCGGGGTGTGCAGGTCGGCGGCCTGCTTGGCGACCGCGCAGGCCCGGCGCAGCCCGGCCGGCGCCCGCAGCCAGCCCAGCCGCAGGCCGGGCGCCATGACCTTGGAGAAGGAGCCCAGCAGCACGGTCCGGTCCCGGGCACCCTCGTACGAGGCGATCCACGGCACCCGCTCGCCCTCGAAGCGCAGCTCGCCGTACGGGTCGTCCTCGACGATCCACAGGCCGCACCGGCCCGCGACCTCGGCGACGGCGGCCCGGCGGGCGGCGGACAGGGTGCGGCCGGTGGGGTTGGAGAAGGTGGGGACCGTGTAGAGCAGCTTCGGGCGCTCGCGCACCACCAGCTCCTCCAGCGCCCCGGGGTCGATCCCGTCCTCGTCCCCGGGCACGGCCACCACCCGGGCACCCGCCAGGCCGAATGCCTGGAGCGCGGCCAGGTAGCAGGGGCGTTCGACGAGGACGGTGTCGCCGGGTTCGAGCAGGGCGGTGGCGAGGAGCGAGAGGGCCTGCTGCGAGCCGGTGGTGACGAGGATGTCGTCGGCGCCGGTGGCCAGACCGCGGGCCGAGGCACGGGCGGCGAGCGCGGCCCGCAGGGTGGGCTCGCCCTCGGTCGTGGAGTACTGCAGGGCCCGCGCGGGCGTCTCGGCGAGGACGTCCCGGTACGCGGCGGCGATACCCTCCGCGTCGAACAGCTCGGGAGCCGGCAGCCCGCCCGCGAAGTTGATCACCTCGGGGCGGGCCGTGACGGCGAGGATGTCGCGTACGGGCGAACCGCCGATCGACCGGGCCCGCGCGGCAAGCGGCGGCAGTGGAGCGGTGGCGGCGGGCGCGTTCTCAGTCACGGTCATGCGCGCAGCGTAAAGAAATAGGTGCCGTCTACAGGCGACTTTCCGCGATCCGGACACCCGTGCGACGTGCGACCGTCGGTGCGGGGTTCCGAGCGCAGAGCCGTCAGCCCTTGACGCTCAGCCCTTGACGCCCAGACCGCCGTACACGTTGATGTCCGCGTCCGTGACGTCGTTGATGTCCTTGTAGCGGACCTTCTCGATGTCGTCGAGCTCGGCGAGGTACGACGCCTCCGGCTGCTCCGGCACCGGTGCCGCGTGGTCCTGCCGCCAGTGGTGCACGGGGACGACCCCCGGCTCGGCCAGCTCCAGACCGGTCTCGGTGAAGAAGCGCTCGACGTCCTTGCGGGACCGCAGCACGAAGGTGAACCCCCGTTCCGTGTACGTCCGCTGGACCGCGCGGATGTTCTCCGGGTTGAGGTCCTCCGTGAGGTGGCTGAGGACGAGCCGGCTGCCGGCGGGCAGCGCGTCCATCAGCTCGCGGACGATCGGGTACGCCTCCTCGTCCTCGACGAAGTGCAGGATGGCGACCAGGCAGAGGGCGACGGGGCGGCTGAGATCCAGGGTCTCGGCGGCCTGTTCGAGGATCCGCGCCGGGCTCTTCAGGTCGGCGTCGATGTAGTCCGTGCGCCCCTCGGGACCGCTGGTGAGCAGGGCACGGGCGTGGGCGAGCACGACCGGGTCGTTGTCGACGTAGACGACCCGCGACTCGGGAGCGATGCGCTGGGCGATCTGGTGCACGTTCTCGGCGGTCGGCAGCCCGGTGCCGATGTCGAGGAACTGCCGGATGCCGTCCTCGCGGGCGAGCGCGGTCACCGCACGCCGCAGGAAGTCGCGGTTGTGCCGTACGTCGAGGTAGCCCCGCGGGTTGGCGGCGAGCCCGGCGGCCGCGGCGGCGAGGTCGGCGGGGTAGTGGTCCTTGCCGCCGAGGAAGACGTCGTAGACCCGCGCCGGGTGCGCCTTGCTGCTGTCGATCCTCCTCCGCAGCTCCGCGGGGTCCTGGCTGAGGGCGTCACCGGGCATGCGCGTCCCACCTTTCGGATGTCGCCTGACGAAGCGAACCGGTCGTGTGGTCAACAACCTATCCCCCGGCCGCACTTGCCGCCGCCCGGTGCTCCGATGCCCTGCCGTCCGTCCCGGTCCCCCGATGCCCTGCCGTCCGTCCCGGTCCCCCGATGCCCTGCCGTCCGTCCCGGTGCCGCGCCCCGGCCCGCCTCAGCCTCCCTCGACCAGCTCCCAGGCGTCGCTGCCGAGGGGGTACGCGTAGTAGGAGTCGTCCCGGGAGGCGCTGGTGCGAAACGGCTTGCCGTTGTCGTCGATGCGCGTCGTGCCGTGCCGGCCTCCGCTGGACCACTCCAGTTCCAGCTCCCAGCTGACGTCGTGGCCGCTGGTGTGCGCGGCGACCTGGAAGACCTCGGGGTCGGACTCGCTGACGCTGTACGGGAAGTCCCGCTGGCCCCCGATCGGCGTGGCCGTCGGCGTGCCGAGGTCGAGCGAGACGTCGAAGGCGGTGACGTGCACCTGGCCGCCGCAGCCGTTGCCCATCACGTACTGGTCCCAGTCCAGCGGCGTTCCGCTGCTCTTCACCCGCACGTGCAGGTCCTCCAGGACCACCGTCTCCGGGCCGGTGCCCTGCACGGTGAGGACCACCGTCTGCCGGTTCGCGGAGACCGCGTTGAGGGGGGTGGCCCAGCCGACGGCGTCCTGCTGGGGCGGGGGCTTGGGCACGTTCTTCGGGCTGCGGTCGACCAGGAAGGCGTGGTCGCAGGGCACGTCCCAGTAGTACGGGGTGGTCGACACGGTGAGCGGGGGCCCGGCGGCGGGTGCCTGGCGGCTCGGCGGGGCGGTGGCCGGACGGGACGGTGAGGCCGGGGAGGCTCCGGACGGGGACGCGGAGGCGGAGGCGGACGGTGAGGACGTGGACGCGCTCGGGCTCGGGGATCCCGGCCCGGTCGCGGTCCCGGACACCGACGCGGAGGACTGCGCGACGGCTCCGGCAGGACCGCGCCGGCCGTCGTCGTCCGGGCTCGACACGAGGTTGGCCACGAGCGCCACCGCGGCGCTGACGGCGACGACGCCGGTCGCGGCGTAGAGGGCGGCGCGCGGCACCCGGCGCCGGGCCGGACCGGAGGCGTCGGGGGCGAGCGGGGTGCTGCCAGGTACGGGGGTGGCGTCCGGGGCTGGTGGGGTGACCGGTACGGGGCCGGCCTCCGGAGCGGACGGCGCTTCCGACGGCGTCGGGGCCGACGCGGCGCTGTCCGCTACCGCGCTCTCGGCGCCCTCGATCCCCTTGGTTCCGGTCCCCTCGCTCTCCCTGCTCCCGCCGCTCTCGTCGGCCCCCTCGGGCTCGTCCTTCTTCACGCCGCGCAGCGCGTCCGCGCGGATCCAACGGCGGTGGAGTTCGAGCAGTTCGTCGGGCGTCGCCCGGCAGACCCGGGCGAGGCGTTCGACGGGCGCGAACTCGACCGGAACCACCTCCCCGCTGACGTACCGGTGCAGGGTCGAGCCGCTCATGTGCAGCCGCTTGCCGAGTGCCCCGTAACTGAGCCCGGACCGCTCCTTCAGCTCCCGAAGCAGCGCCGCGAAGTCGTCCCCCGCCACCGTTCCTCCCTCTTCTCGCATCCCCGTACCGCATCCCAGAGGGACGCCGTTCCCGCAGGTCAGAGCGTTCCTGGCGTCCCACCGTCCCGCATGCTCCCCCATCGCTGGCGGCCGGGACGATCAGCACCGCAAGCTGTGGTCATCCAAGCAGCCGCTCCCGCCGGACGGTCGAGCGGCTCGCCCCAACTCTCGCATCCCAAGGGGGACCTTCCATGTCCGCACGCCGCATCACCCGTACCCGTCTGTTCGCCGCCACCACGGTCGCGCTGGCCGCACTCTCCCTGACGGCCTGCGAGGGCGACGAGCTCACCGGCTCCCCGGCGCCCGAATCCACCGCCTCCGCACCGGCGGACGGGAACAGCGCCCGGCCGGCGGGCGGCGCGAAGGGCGACACCGGTGAGACGGGCTCCACCGGCTCCACGGGCTCCAAGGGTTCCAACAGCTCCAATGGCTCCGCCGGAAACGGCAACGCGTCGGACTCCGGCTCCGGTTCGAACTCCGGCTCCGGAACCGGAGCCGACGAAGGGTCCGACAACTCCGACGGCTCCGACTCGGACGTCCCCGGCGAGTGCTCCGCGTCCGACGTACGGATCACCGCGGCGAACGCCCCCCGCCCGATCAACCACCTGCTGCTGACCGCCACCAACACCGGCTCGAAGACGTGCGCGCTGCCGCAGTACCCGGCGGCGCGGTTCGGCGAGGCCCAGTCGGTGCCGCCGGTCGCGGAGTCCAGCAAGCCGCAGTCGCTGACGACGCTGGCGCCCGGCGAGTCCGGCTACGCGGGCGTACGGCTGTCCTCCGGCGACGGCAGCGGCGAGAACGGCTACGAGACGAACACCCTCACCATCCCCTTCGAGGACGGCTCCATCGCCACGGTCAAGCTGCCCGCCGGCGGTGTGTACGTCGACACCGCGCTGACGGTCACCTACTGGCAGACCGACGCGTCCAACGCCCTCGAGTACTGAAGGGGTCAGCGCACCCGCACCCCGTGCACGAAGGGCCGGCACAGGTCGCTCAGCGCAGTGTGCGAGCGACCTCGGTTGCCCAGTACGTCAGGATGTTGCGCGCGCCCGCCCGCTTGATCCCGGTGAGGCTCTCCAGGATGGCCCGGTCGCGGTCGATCCAGCCCTTCTCGGCGGCGGCCTCGATCATCGAGTACTCGCCGGAGATCTGGTAGGCGGCGACGGGTACGTCCGAGACCTCGGCGACCTTGGCGAGGATGTCCAGGTAGGGACCGGCGGGCTTGACCATCACCATGTCGGCGCCCTCCTCCAGGTCCAGCGCCAACTCCCGCAGCGACTCCCGCGCGTTGGCGGAGTCCTGCTGGTAGGTCTTGCGGTCGCCCTTGAGCGACGAGCCGACGGCCTCCCGGAAGGGCCCGTAGAAGGCGGAGGCGTACTTGGCGGTGTACGCGAGGATCGCGACGTCCTCCCGCCCGATCTGGTCGAGGGCATCACGGACGACGCCGATCTGCCCGTCCATCATCCCGCTGGGCCCGACGACATGGGCGCCCGCGTCGGCCTGGACCTGAGCCATCTCGGCGTACCGCTCCAGGGTGGCGTCGTTGTCCACGCGCCCCTGGTCGTCGAGCACCCCGCAGTGACCGTGGTCGGTGAACTCGTCGAGACAGAGGTCGGACATCACGAGCAGCTCGTCCCCGACCTCGGCCCGCACGTCGCGCAGCGCGACCTGCAGGATCCCGTCGGGGTCGGTGCCCGCCGTCCCCGCGGCGTCCTTCTTCCCGTCCTCCGGCACCCCGAAGAGCATGATCCCGGAGACCCCGGCCTCCACCGCCTCCGCGGCCGCCTTCTTCAGGGTGTCCCGGGTGTGCTGCACGACCCCGGGCATCGCCCCGATCGGCACCGGCTCGCTCACGCCCTCACGGACGAAGGCGGGGAGGATGAAGTCGGCGGGGTGCAGCCGGGTCTCGGCGACCATCCGACGCATCACGGGGGTGGTACGCAGCCGCCGGGGCCGGGTGCCGGGAAAGGATCCGTACGTCGTCATACCACCTACGCTACGCCCGCCCCACCCGTGCCTTTGCCGACGGGGAGTCGGCCCCGGACCGGCCCCCGCCACGCTTGACCTCAACCAAACTTCAGCTTCTACGGTCGACGCCATGGACTACTCACACAGCGACGCCGAACTGATCCGCCAGCCCATCGGCTACTGGAGCTGGGCGGCGTACAAAGCCGTCGTCACCCGAACCCGGGCGGCCCTGGCCGAGCTCGGCACGACCCAGCCCCAGTGGTGGGTCCTCGCCCAAGTCGCCCGTGCCGACACCCCGAAGACCCGCGCCGAGGTCTCCGGCCTCCTGCGGAACTACCTCGATGCCGGCCCGGAGGCGATGGAGTCGGAGATCGACGCGACGATCGCGGCGGGCTGGATCACCGAGACCGCCTCCGACGGCCTGCTCTCCCTGACCCCGGAGGGCAGGACGTTCTTCGAGAAGGCAGCCGCCCTCCAGGACGACCTGTGGACGGAACGCCACACCGGAATCCCCGACGAGGACTACCTGACCACCATGAAGGTGCTCCAGCGCTTCATCCACAACACGGGCGGCCGGGCCTGGCACCACTGAGGGGTGTCCGATTCCTTCAAGGCGACGGCGACGGCGGCCCGCTACCGTCACCGGCATGAACAGCACGAGCAAGGAGTCACGCCACCTCGGCGTCCACATCGACCGCGCCGCGGCCGACGTCTACGCCTACGCCTCGAATCCGGCCAACCTGCCCGCGTGGGCCCACGGCCTCGGCACGTCCATCGAGAAGCGGGCGGACCACTGGGTCGCGGAGTCCGCCCCCATGGGCCGGGTCACCGTGACCTTCACCCCGCCCAACGACCTGGGCGTACTCGACCACCACGTCACGCTGCCCTCCGGGCAGACCGTCCACAACCCGGTCCGCGTCATCGCCGACGGCACGGCGAGCGAGGTGGTGTTCACCCTCCGCCGACAGCCGGGGACGTCCGACGCCGACTTCGAGCGCGACGCGGCCATGGTCACCGCCGACCTGGCCCGGCTGAAGGAGCTGCTGGAGTCCGCCTAGGACCCGTCGCGGCCCCGTCGCGGCCCCGGGACCTACGCGACGGTGACCCGCACGACGTGCTTGCCCCGGACGCCCCCGGCCTCCAGGGCGCGTTGGGCGTCGGCGGCCCGGTCGAGCGGGTGGACGGTGTCGACGACGGGGACGAGGTCGCCGTGCTCGGCGAGCCGGGCGGCCTCGGCGAGCAGCGCGCCCTCGGGGTTGCCGCTGAAGAAGCGGATCCGCCCCCTCCCGTGCGCGACGGAGCCGAGCACGGTACCGAGCCATGCGAGCGGCCGGTCGAGGTCGGGAGCGACGGCGACCATACGCCCGCCCGGCGCCAGCAGCCGCCGCACCCGGGCCTGCTCGGTGCCCACGGTGTCGAGGACGACGTCGAAACGGCCGAGGGTGGACAGCGGAGTCGTCCGGTGATCCAGCGCCTCCTCGGCCCCCAGCCCCCGCACGAAGTCGAGGTTCTTCGCACCGGCGAGCGCGACGACGTGTGCCCCCAGCAGCCTGCCGACCTGCACGGCGACACTGCCGACGCCGCCGCTCCCACCCCGCACCAGAAGCCGCTCGCCGGGTTGCAGGGCGGCCTTGTCGCGCAGCGCGGTCAGCGCCGTGGTCGCGCCCGCGAGCAGCGAGACGGCCTCCTCCGGCGTGAGGTTCGCGGGGGCGGACGCGATCCGCCGCGGGCTGACGGCGACGTATTCGGCCATGCTGCCGGTACGACGCCCCAGCAGCCCCCACACCCGCTCCCCCTCCCGCACCCCGGTGACGGCCGCACCGACTTCGGCGACCTCCCCCGCGAAGTCGATGCCGCACCCCTTGGGAAAGGCCCGCCCGGTCACCAGGCGCACCTTGCCGGCCCGGTCGTGCAGGTCGCCGCCGTTGACCCCGGCGGCGAGGACGCGCACCAGCACCTCGTCGGGGCCGATGGCCGGCACCGGCCGCCGCCCGACGTAGAGCACCTCGGGAGGGCCGTAACGGTCGAAGAGAACCGCCTTCATCTCACCCATGTCTCACCCATGTCTCCAGATCCACATCGCGCTCGGGAAGCGCGGAGGCGAGGCCCGCGTCCACGCCTGCGTTCACGCTAGGGTCATAAGTGGACGAGACCCTCCACTTACTCCGGAAGTGAGAAGCAATGCCTGACCAGCCCTCTCACAAGCCGCCCTCTCCGGCGGCCGGCGAGGCCCCGGCGGAGCTGCGCGCCGACGCCCGCCGCAACCGGGAACGCGTCCTGGACGCCGCGCGCGAGGTCTTCGCGGCGCGGGGCGTGGACGCCCCGATGAGCGCGGTCGCCCGCCGGGCCGGCGTCGGCGTGGCCACCCTCTACCGCCGCTTCCCCACCCGCTCGGCGCTCGTCACCGCCGCCTTCGAGGACCAGCTGGCCGTGTGCGCGAGCGCGTTCGAGGAGGCCATGGCCGACCCGAACCCGGGCCACGGCCTGTACACGCTCCTGGAAAAGGTCTGCACCACACTCGTCACCGACCACGGCTTCGAAACGGTCTTCATGGCCGGCTTCCCCGAAGCCCTGCACTACGACCGGGAACGCGCCTGCGCCGAGGAGCGCCTGGCGCACCTCGTCCAGCGCGCCCGCGACGCCGGCCAGCTCCGCGAGGACTTCGCCCCCGCCGACATCTCCCTGCTCCTCCTCGCGGTGAGCGGCCTGGCGGCCCAGCCCCCCGAAACCGCGCTCCCCGCCGCCCGCCGTCTCCTCACCTACCTCTTCCAGTCCTTCCAGGCCCACCCGCCGTCCCGCCCGGCCCCACTGCCCCCGGCCCCACCACTGGACCTGTCGGGCCTGCACCGACCACTGCCGGTGCGGACGGCTACCGTGCGGCCATGACCGAGACGCCCGGTGACGACCGCCGCCTACCACCGCCGGACTACCGCCCTCGTTGGAGAGGAAGTCAGCCCCTCGTTTGACGTGTTCACGTAGGTCGCGTTGGCAGGATCAGCACGTACCTCACCGACCACGACCAAGGGGGAACCATGGGTCGACTCCGTACACACGCCGCCGCGATCGGCACCGCCGTGGCTGCCACGACGGCGCTCCTCGCCGGTGGCACGGCGCAGGCCGCACCTGCCCAGACCGGCCAGTCCGAGGCGTCCGCCTCGGGCTACGTCCCCGGCGCGGACGCGGTGGCCGGGCAGTGCAAGGCATGGCTGAACAGGCGCTCCGACGGCGACGTACAGGCCGTCGGACAGTCCTGGAACAACAACGAGTGCCTCTTCGTCCTCCAGCGCAAGCGCGTCGGCTCGGGCGGATACGGCTGGACGGCCGTGTCCTACTCGTACTGGATCCTGAACTCCAAGAACTCGACCGGCTACCACTGGAACGGCGACAACGCCGGCTCCCGCGTCTGCCTGTGGAACTACACGACCGGCGCCGAGGACTGCGGCGCGGCGGTCTGGTAGAGGCACCGGCCCAGCCCGCCTCGGGCGGCGAACGGCCCGGCGGGACCTGATCCGCGAAACGACGACGGGGCACCCCTGATTCCAGGGGCGCCCCGTTCTTTCACCTCAGGTCGAGGACCGCCGTCTCCGTGACCCCGGGCGCCGTTCGCTCGGCCGGGTCACCGGGTCCCCCGCCTCCAGCGCCGCCGCCCGGCGGCGCAGGCCGAAGTCGGCCAGGGCCTCCGCCAGCTTGGTGACCGACGGCTCGGGGGACATCACGTCGACGCGCAGCCCGTGTTCCTCGGCCGTCTTGGCCGTCGCCGGGCCGATGCAGGCGATCACCGTGACGTTGTGCGGCTTGCCCGCGATGCCGACCAGGTTGCGGACCGTGGACGACGACGTGAAGAGCACCGCGTCGAAGCCGCCGCCCTTGATGGCCTCCCGGGTCGTGGCCGGCGGCGGCGAGGCGCGCACCGTGCGGTACGCGGTGACGTCGTCGACCTCCCAGCCCAGCTCGATCAGACCGGCGACCAGGGTCTCCGTGGCGATGTCGGCGCGGGGCAGGAAGACACGGTCGATCGGGTCGAAGACCGGGTCGTAGGGCGGCCAGTCCTCCAGGAGACCGGCGGCCGACTGCTCGCCGCTCGGGACCAGGTCCGGCTTGACGCCGAAGGCGATGAGGGCGTTGGCCGTCTGCTCGCCGACCGCCGCGACCTTGATGCCGGCGAAGGCGCGGGCGTCGAGGCCGTACTCCTCGAACTTCTCGCGGACCGCCTTCACCGCGTTGACCGACGTGAACGCGATCCATTCGTAGCGGCCCGTCACCAGGCCCTTGACCGCCCGCTCCATCTGCTGCGGGGTACGGGGCGGCTCCACCGCGATGGTCGGGACCTCACTGGGGACGGCCCCGTAGGACCGCAGCTGGTCGGAGAGCGAAGCCGCCTGCTCCTTCGTGCGCGGGACGAGGACCTTCCAGCCGAACAGCGGCTTGGACTCGAACCACGAGAGCTGGTCGCGCCGGGCGGGGGCGGAGCGCTCGCCGACCACGGCTATCACCGGGCGGCCGCCGTCCGGGGACGGCAGCACCTTCGCCTGCTTCAGGGTCTGGGCGACCGTGCCGAGCGTGGCGGACCAGGTGCGCTGCCGCGTCGTTGTACCGGCGATGGTCACCGTCAGCGGGGTGTCCGGCTTGCGGCCCGCCGACACCAGCTCACCGGCCGCCGCGGCCACCGAGTCCAGCGTCGTCGACACGACCACCGTGCCGTCGGAGGCGCCCACCTCGGTCCAGCAGCGGTCCGACGCCGTACGGGCGTCCACGAAGCGCACGTCCGCGCCCTGGGCGTCCCGCAGCGGCACACCGGCGTACGCGGGCACGCCGACGGCGTTCGCGATGCCGGGGACCACCTCGAAGGGCACCCCGGCCGCGGCGCAGGCCAGCATCTCCTCGGCGGCGTACGCGTCGAGCCCGGGGTCCCCGGTCACCGCACGCACGACCCGCCTGCCGCCCCGCGCGGCCTCCATGACAAGATGTGCGGCATCCCGCACAGCGGGGGCGCCGAGGGTCGTTGACGCACCGTCAACTACCGTCAGCTGGGGCGCGCCTGTGCCCGGATCCGACGGATCGGCATCCGTGTGCACTTCGGACACGCCCTGCTTCGCGTGCGTGCGTACGACGTCGAGCACCTCGTGCTCGGCGACGAGGACGTCCGCGTGCGCCAGCGCCTCGACGGCGCGCAGAGTCAGCAGTCCCGGATCTCCGGGTCCGGCACCGAGGAAGGTGACGTGCCCGTGTTCAGGACCGGCGGGAAGGGTGGTGGGGCTCACTGTGCTCGCTCCCCCATCAGACCGGCCGCGCCCTGGGCGAGCATCTCGGTGGCGAGTTCGCGACCGAGTGCCAGCGCCGCCTCGTGCGTCTCGGGCACGGGACCGGTGGTGGACAGCTGCACCAGCGTCGAGCCGTCGGTCGTGCCGACGACGCCGCGCAGGCGCATTTCCTTGACAATCTGCCCGTCGGCCAGAAGGTCGGCCAGCGCGCCCACAGGTGCGCTGCAGCCGGCTTCCAGGGCGGCGAGCAGTGACCGCTCGGCCGTTACGGCGGCCCGCGTGAACGGGTCGTCGAGTTCGGCGAGCGCGGCGATCAGCGCGGCGTTGTCCGCCGCGCACTCGATCGCCAGTGCCCCCTGGCCGGGGGCCGGCAAAACCGTGTCGACCGACAGGAAGTCGGTCACCTCGTCGATGCGGCCGACCCGGTTGAGCCCGGCGGCGGCCAGTACGACGGCGTCCAGTTCACCGCTGCGGACGTATCCGACGCGGGTGTCGACGTTGCCCCGGATCGGGACCGTCTCGATCTCCATCCCGTGGGTGCGGGCGTACGCGTTCAGCTGCGCCATGCGGCGCGGCGCTCCGGTACCGATGCGCGCCCCGCGCGGGAGGTCGGTCAGCTTGCGCGCGTCCCGGGCGACGACCACGTCCCGCGGGTCCTCGCGCTCCGGAATCGCGGCCACCACCAGGCCCTCGTGCTGCGCGGTGGGGAGGTCCTTGAGCGAGTGAACCGCGAAGTCCACCTCACCCCGCAGCAGCGCGTCGCGCAGCGCGGCGACGAACACGCCCGTGCCGCCGATCTGCGCCAGGTGCTCCCGCGACGTGTCGCCGTACGTGGTGATCTCGACCAGCTCAACGGGCCGACCGGTCACCTGGCTCACGGCGTCCGCCACCTGCCCGGACTGGGCCATGGCGAGCTTGCTCCGCCTGGTCCCCAGCCTCAGTGCCTTCTCAGTCATGCCGGCCCTCGGTTCTTCTCAGTGGTGCTGTTCTCGGCGCGGGAGACGGAGGCCACCGTTTCCTGGTCGAGGTCGAACAGGGTGCGCAGCGCGTCCGCGTACCCGGCACCGCCGGGTTCGGCGGCGAGCTGCTTGACCCGCACCGTCGGCGCGTGCAGCAGCTTGTCGACCACACGCTTGACGGTCTGGGTGATCTCGGCGCGGTGCTTGTCGTCGAGCCCCGGCAGCCGCCCCTCCAGGCGGGCGATCTCACCGGCCACCACGTCCGCGGCCATGCTGCGCAGCGCCACCACGGTGGGCGTGATGTGCGCGGCGCGCTGGGCGGCGCCGAACGCCGTGACCTCGTCGGCGACGATCCGGCGGACCATGTCCACGTCGGCGGCCATCGGTGCGTCGGCCGAGGCGTCGGCGAGCGACTCGATGTCCACCAGGCGCACCCCGGCCAGCCGGTGCACGGCGGCGTCGACGTCCCGCGGCATCGCGAGGTCGAGTAGGAAGAGCACGGGCTCGGGGCGCGGCACCTCGACGACCGGTTCCGGACGGCGGCGCTCGGGGATGCGGCCGACGCGGGTCGCCGTCGCGGCGAGGGCGCCGATCAGCTCGGTGTCCGCCTCCGGACCGCTCCGGCCCGTCTCGCGCGTCCGGTCCACCGCCGTACCGCCCGCGGCCCACGCCCCGTGCTGCTCCAGCGTCGCCGCGTCCATGCCGGCCACGGCGGCCTCGCCCATGACGGAGAAGCCGGAGGGGACGGAGGACACGGAGGACAGGTCGAGGGGGCAGTTCTCGTCGGCGGCACTCCCGGCACCCGGCAGTGGCGTTTCACCGGCTTCCCGTACGGCCGTCTCCCGTACGGCGGTTTCCCGTACGGCGGCGTCCGCGACGGCGGTGTCCGCGACGGCGGGGGCGCCGGTACGGCCCTCCACCGAGGCCACCACCGCGTCGGCCGTGAGGACCAGCCCGGTCGCGCCCGTGCAGGAAACGGCCACGTCGGCACGTGTCAGCTCGCCCGGCACCGAGTCCATCGGTACCGCGCGGGCCAGCACGTCCGTGTCGTCGCCCTCGGACAGGATCCGGGCGAGCCGCTCGGCGCGCTCGAAGGTGCGGTTGGCGACCACGATCTCGGCGACCCCCGCGCGCGCCAGCGTCGCGGCGGCCAGCGAGGACATCGAACCGGCGCCGATGACCAGCGCCCGCTTGCCCCGGGCCCACTGCTGGACGTCGGCTCCGGCGGACAGCTGCTCCAGGCCGAAGGTGACCAGGGACTGTCCGGCGCGGTCGATGCCGGTCTCGGAGTGGGCACGCTTGCCGACCCGGAGCGCCTGCTGGAACAGGTCGTTCAGCAGCCGTCCGGCGGTGTGCAGGTCCTGGGCGCGGGCCAGCGAGTCCTTTATCTGGCCGAGGATCTGCCCCTCGCCGACCACCATCGAGTCCAGCCCGCAGGCCACCGAGAACAGATGGTGGACGGCCCGGTCCTCGTAGTGCACGTAGAGGTACGGAGTGAGTTCCTCCAGGCCGACCCCGCTGTGCTGGGCGAGCAGCGTGGACAGCTCGGCGACACCGGCGTGGAACTTGTCCACGTCGGCGTACAGCTCGATGCGGTTGCAGGTGGCCAGCACCGCGGCCTCGGTAGCCGGTTCGGCGGCGACCGTGTCCTGGAGCAGCTTGAGCTGCGCGCCCGCGTTCAGGGACGCCCGCTCCAGCACGCTGACCGGCGCGCTGCGGTGGCTCAGCCCGACGACGAGGAGACTCATGCCGGCATCACGGCGGGCACGTCCCCGTCGGGTCCCTGGTCGGTGGAGGGCTGCTGCTGCTTGCGTGCGGCGACGGGCGGCACGGCATCCGCGTCGCCCGCGGCCTCCTCACCCGCCTTGCGCTGCTCGTGGAAGGCGAGGATCTGCAGCTCGATGGAGAGGTCGACCTTGCGCACGTCGACGCCCTCGGGGACGTTCAGTACCGTCGGCGCGAAGTTCAGGATGGAGGTGACACCGGCGGCCACGAGGCGGTCGCAGACCTGCTGGGCGGCGCCGGCGGGGGTCGCGATCACACCGATGGAGACACCGTCGTCCTGGATGATCTTCTCCAGCTCGTCGGTGTGCTGCACCGGGATGCCGGCGACGGGCTTTCCGGCCATCGACGGGTCGGCGTCGATGAGCGCGGCCACGCGGAAACCGCGGGACGCGAAGCCGCCGTAGTTGGCGAGCGCGGCACCGAGGTTACCGATTCCTACGATCACAACCGGCCAGTCCTGGGTCAGGCCGAGTTCGCGGGAGATCTGGTAGACGAGATACTCGACGTCGTAGCCGACACCGCGCGTCCCGTAGGAGCCCAGGTAGGAGAAGTCCTTGCGCAGCTTCGCGGAGTTGACCCCCGCGGCGGCCGCCAGCTCCTCGGACGAGACCGTGGGCACCGAGCGCTCGGAGAGCGCCGTCAGTGCGCGGAGGTACAGCGGAAGCCTGGCGACGGTGGCCTCGGGAATCCCTCGGCTGCGGGTCGCCGGTCGGTGTGTTCGGCCAGTTGCCACGGTGCTCCTGCGGGTAGAGCGGGGCTGTAGGCGGTCATACGTCCCTACATGACCGCCCCGTCGAATGCAGGCTATGTCTTTGTGAACGCGTGCACAAAGATGGTGTCCGATTTGCCCGGCCAACGTGACCGGGGTCACGCGCCCCCGGCGCACGGGACGGGAACCGGCGCGTACAGGCCCTCGTTCCTCACTCATCGGGGGCAAAGCCGCACACACTCCTCACGATCAACGCCCCCGAGACCTGGTCGCCATCGATCCTAAGCGACCATACGGACTACTTGTACTGATCGGTCAGTACCTTGCGCAGCCGTTCCTCGTTCACACGCCAGAAGGTGTGCTGCCGTCCGTCGACCAGGACGACCGGAATCTGTTCCCAGTACTGGTCGTGGAGCCCGCGGTCCTCGGTGATGTCCTTCTCCTCCCAGGGGACGCCGAGCTCGGCACAGACCTTCTCGACGACGAGCTGTGCGTCATCACACAGATGACAGCCGGGTTTGCGGATGAGGGTGACGAGATGGTTCTCGGAGTGCTCAGGGGGCTGCGTGGGCTTCCGGCGGAAGAGGGGACTCATGCCGGCCATTCTCGCGCGCACGGGCGCCCCCTCGCCGGGAGGCCGTTTAACGGCACGGTCGCCCAGAGTTCACGGCACGCGAACCTCTCGACTCCGAAGCACCCGAACAAACTGGCTATGCTCACGGGCATGGCCGCTCTTCGATGGCTCACTCCCCGTAGGCGCTCCGCCACGGCGCGGAGCGTGTTGGCAGGCGAGGCCTCGGCGGAGGCGGCGCGCAAGTCCGCAGAGGCCGCCGAGCTCGCCGAGACCCCCCTGGAAGCCGCCCCGGACTCCGGTGCCGCGGAGCCGGAGTTCCCGGTGCACGGCGACGACAGAGCAGCCGCCTTCTTCGACCTCGACAACACCGTCATGCAGGGCGCCGCGATCTTCCACTTCGGCCGAGGCCTGTACAAGCGGAAGTTCTTCGAGACCCGCGACCTGGCCCGCTTCGCCTGGCAGCAGGCGTGGTTCCGGCTGGCCGGGTTCGAGGACCCGGAGCACATGCAGGACGCCCGCGACTCGGCACTTTCGATCGTCAAGGGCCACCGCGTCTCCGAGCTGAAGTCGATCGGCGAGGAGATCTACGACGAGTACATGGCCGAGCGGATCTGGCCCGGCACCCGCGCCCTCGCCCAGGCCCACCTGGACGCCGGGCAGAAGGTCTGGCTGGTCACGGCGGCCCCGGTGGAGATCGCCCAGGTGATCGCCCGCCGCCTGGGCCTGACCGGTGCGCTCGGCACGGTGGCCGAGTCGATCGGCGGCGTCTACACGGGCAAGCTGGTCGGCGAACCGCTGCACGGCCCCGCGAAGGCGGAGGCGGTCCGGGCGCTGGCCACGGCGGAGCACCTGGACCTCTCCCGCTGCGCCGCCTACAGCGACTCGCACAACGACATCCCGATGCTGTCGCTGGTCGGACACCCGTACGCCATCAACCCGGACTCCAAGCTGCGCAAGCACGCCCGCGAGCTGGAGTGGCGGCTGCGCGACTACCGCACCGGGCGCAAGGCGGCCAAGGTCGGCATCCCCGCGGCCGCGGGCGTCGGCGCGGTGGCGGGCGGCACCGCGGCGGCCATCGCGCTGCACCGCCGCCGCCGTTGACCCGGTCGTCGACCGAGTCGACCAAGCCGTTGACCCAATCGGGATGACGTACCCCCCGGAGGGGCTCTCCAGTCCCCTGTACTCACATCGGCCACAACACGCTCTGTAGTCACCCGGAATTCGAACCGTTCCGGTCATCAAGCGATCATTCTGGCGCAGCTGATCGAGCGTCAATCGGGCACAGAAGCGACGTAATCGATGATTTGAGCAACTGGGCGTAGCAGTGCCTGCACGAAGCGTTATTCTCCTCAGACGCATTCCGGTGCCCCACCTTCGCTACGACGGGTGAATGGTTCCGTACTGCACGTGATGGAAGCTCTGCCTCTGGGAGTCCCGTGTACCCACACGTCGGGGTTGACGCCTCGGGCCTGGCTACGCTGCGCGCAACGGTCAAATCAGCCCAAGACCTGTTGCGCGGCTTCGTCCCCACCGCGTATGCCGTCCCCGCCCTCGCCGCGGCCGCCGTGCCCGCCGGTCCGTGCTACGCACTGGCCGAAGGAAGCGCCGCCGTCGGCAGACGAGCGCGGTCGTCCTCGTCCGGGGCCGCCGCCACCACCCACCGCCGCCCCGCCGCGGACAGCGACAGCGCCCGCATGATGGAGCTGGTCGAGCGGGCCCAGGCCGGTGAGGCCGACGCCTTCGGCCGGCTCTACGACCAGTACAGCGACACCGTGTACCGCTACATCTACTACCGCGTGGGGGGCAAGGCCACCGCCGAGGACCTCACCAGCGAGACCTTCCTGCGGGCCCTGCGGCGCATCGGCACCTTCACCTGGCAGGGGCGCGACTTCGGCGCCTGGCTGGTGACCATCGCCCGCAACCTGGTCGCCGACCACTTCAAGTCCAGCCGCTTCCGCCTCGAGGTCACCACCGGCGAGATGCTCGACGCCAACGAGGTCGAGCGCTCCCCCGAGGACTCCGTCCTGGAGTCGCTCTCCAACGCCGCACTGCTGGAGGCGGTACGACGGCTCAACCCGCAACAGCAGGAATGCGTGACCCTGCGCTTCCTCCAGGGCCTCTCGGTCGCCGAGACCGCCCGTGTCATGGGCAAGAACGAGGGCGCCATCAAGACGCTCCAGTACCGGGCCGTGCGGACCCTCGCCCGACTGCTCCCGGACGACGCCCGCTGAGAGAAGCCGCTGAGAGAGGCCGCTGAGGGACACCGCTGAGAGAGGCCACCGAGAAGGGCCGCTGAGAGACGCCCGCCGAGGAGCGCTTGCCGTCGGCACCCACGACTGGCGCTCACCCTTCGCGTTCCCCAAGTCACCGCCGGTGAAAGTCTGTTGAGTCCGCCGTCCGAGCATCCGCCGTCCGTAACCCAAGTGCCGCGCCGCTCGTTGTGCGGGATGCAGGCTCCCTGTGGTCACCCCCTGGCCGACCCCGATCACCCGATCGGATGGTTCCGACCCGGGCGTGCAACCCTCAGGACCCCCTGGGGAGTCGACCGTGATGACGAGAGGAGGTGCCGCCAGTGATCGCGAACGTATCGGCACACCGGCGGGCGAACGCCTTCGCCCAGGCCCTGGAGGAGCAGTCGGACCCCGGGGCGGCGGCCGAGCAGTCCGGAGGGCCGGCGACCGCCGGGGCCACCGCGGAACCGACCGAGCAGGGTCGCCTGGTGACCCTCGCCCATGGTCTGGAGACGCTGCCCCGGCCCAAGCTGGACCCCGAGGTCAAGGTCGTCCAGCGGGCCCAGCTCGTGGCCGCCTTCGAGGCCATGCTGCAGGAGGGCACCGCGAGCGGCGGGGCGACGGACACGTCGGTACCGGAGCAGCGTCGGGCGCGCGGCGCCCATCGGGCTGCCCCGCTGAGCAGGTTCCGGCCCCGCTCGCGGCTGGCCAAGGGCCTCACCGCGGGCGGACTGAGCGTGAGCGTGGCCGCCGGGGCCTTCGGCGGAGTGGCCGCGGCCAGTTCGGACGCCCTGCCCGGCGACTCGCTCTACGGACTCAAGCGCGGCATAGAGGACTTCCGCCTCGGCCTCGCCGACGGCAACGACGAGCGGGGCCGCGCCTACCTGGACCTCGCCTCGACCCGGCTCAGCGAGGCACGCCGGCTGATGGAACGCGGCCGCAGCGGCCCCCTCGACCACGAGTCCCTCGGCGAGGTCCGCCGCGCCCTGTCCGGCATGCGGCACGACGCCTCCGAGGGCCACCGCCTGCTCAGCGCGGCCTACGCCCACGATCCCGACTCGCTGGCCCCCATGCAGGCCCTCTCCGCCTTCTCCCAGTCCCACCGGGAGACCTGGGGAGCACTGCGCGAGCGGCTGCCCGTGCAGCTCGGTGACGTCAGTGAGCAGGTGTCGTCGGTGTTCGACGCCATAGACGACGACGTGGCTCCGCTGGAGTCCATGCTGCCCCGGCCGCCCGCCGAGGACGAGGACGGCGGAGACGGCGGTCTGCCGGGCGGTTCCGGCTCGACGACCACCGACACCCCCGGCTCCGGCCACTCGTCGCCGCCCCGCACGGGTGACGACGGCACGTCCGAACGCGGACGGTCCCAGTCCGGCCGGCCCAGCGAGTCCGCCGACTCCGGCGACGAGAGCGACGGCCTGCTCGGCGGCGGCACCGGCGGCCTCCTCGACCCGCCGAAGGACGACAGCGGCACCGCCTCCCCGCCCGCGGGCGGCAACACCCCGCCCGCGGAGCCGGACGTCACCCTCCCGCCCCTCCTCCCGGGCCTCCTGCCCGGCCTGGGCATCGAGGCGGAGGACGCGGACTGAACACGGTGGGGCGCCCCGACACCGGGGGCGCCCCACCGTCGTAAGGCCGTCAGAGGAACACCGTCGTGCCGCCGGTCAGAAGAACACCGACCGTCGCTGCACCAGCAGCTTGTAGAGCGTGTGCTGGATCTGTTCCCTCACCTGGTCGGTCAGGTTGAACATCAGCACCGGATCCTCGGCCGCCTCCGGGGCGTAGCCGTCCGTCGGGATCGGCTCACCGAACTGGATCGTCCACTTCGTCGGCAGCGGCACCGCGCCCAGCGGCCCCAGCCACGGGAAGGTCGGCGTGAGCGGGAAGTACGGGAAGCCCAGCAGCCGCGCCAGGGTCTTGGAGTTGCCGATCATCGGGTAGATCTCCTCCGCCCCGACGATCGAGCACGGCACGATCGGCACACCCTGCCGCAGGGCCGTGGAGACGAAGCCGCCCCGTCCGAAGCGCTGGAGCTTGTAGCGCTCGCCGAAGGGCTTGCCGATGCCCTTGAAGCCCTCCGGCATCACGCCTACCAGCTCGCCCTGCGCCAGCAGCCGTTCGGCGTCCTCGGCGCAGGCCAGGGTGTGGCCCAGCTTGCGTGCCAGCTCGTTGACCACCGGCAGCACGAACACCAGGTCCGCCGCCAGCAGCCGCAGGTGCCGGTCGGCCGGATGGTGGTCGTGCACGGCGACCTGCATCATCAGTCCGTCCAGCGGCAGCGTCCCGGAGTGGTTGGCGACGATCAGCGCACCGCCCTGGGCCGGGATGTTCTCCACGCCCTTCACCTCGACCCGGAAGTACTTCTCGTACATCGGGCGCAGCAGGGACATCAGCACCTGGTCGGTCAGCTCGGCGTCGTAGCCGAAGTCGTCGACCTCGTAGTCCCCCGTGAGCCGACGGCGCAGGAAGGACAGGCCGGCCGCGACGCGCCGCTCCAGGCCGCCGTCCCCGCCGCCGTCCTCTCCGCCGCCCTCCGCCGTCGGCCGGGCCCCGGGCGACTCGTCCGGCTCGGCAGCGGGGCCCTGGGCGGCGGCCCCCCGTACGGGCAGCGGCTGCACCTCGCCCCCCGGACCCTCGCCCACCGGCGCCGACTCGGCCGCACTGCCCCTGCGCCGGCTCCCCGCGCCGCGGCTCCCCCGCGACCGGTCGTCGTCGAACGGAATGACCTTGGCGTCCGCCATCGTTGATGCGCTCCTCAGTTGGCGCTCTGCGTCGGAAGGTGACCGCTGCCCCGCAGCGACAGCTCCGCGATCCGGTCGACGGCCCCCGCGAGGGCCTCGGGCGGCAGCAGCCCGGCACCGCGGCCGCGGGCGAAGTCCGCGAACGCCTCCGCCGTGGAGTACTTCGGCCGGAAGCCCAGCGTCTCGCGCATCTGCGTGGTGTCCACCACCCGCCCGTGGGTGAGCAGCCGGATCTGCTCGGGGGAGAAGTCCGTCATCCCCAGCGTACGCACGAGCGAACCCGCCCAGGTGACCGCCGGCAGCAGCAACGGCACCGTGGGACGGCCGAGGCGGCGCGAGCACTGCGAGAGCAGCAGCACACCGTCCCCGGCGATGTTGAAGGTCCCGCTGTTCAGCGTGCCCCGCCGCGGCTCGTCCGCGCAGACCCGCAGCACCGCGATCACGTCGTCCTCGTGCACGAACTGCAGCCGCGGGTCGTAGCCGAACACCGTCGGCAGCACCGGCAGTCCGAAGTACGAGGCGAGCGGCGTGTCCGCGGCCGGACCGAGGATGTTGGCGAACCGCAGCACGGTCACCGACACGTCCGGCCGACGGCGCGCGAACCCCCGCACGTACCCCTCGACCTCGACCGCGTCCTTGGCGAAGCCGCCGCTGGGCAGGGACTTGGGCGCCGTGGTCTCGACGCAGACCGCCGGGTCGCGCGGGGCGGACCCGTAGACGTTCGTACTGGACTTCACCACGAGCCGACGCACGGTCGGCGACTTCTGGCAGGCGCCGAGGAGCTGCATCGTGCCGATGACGTTGGTCTCCTTCACCGAGGCCCGGCTGCCGCTGCCCAGCGGCGTGCCCGTCACGTCCAGGTGCACGACCGTGTCGGCACGGGTCTGGGCCAGCACCCGCCCGATGGCCGACTGCCGGATGTCCGCCTGGACGAACTCCGCGCCGCCCAGATGGTGCTCGGGCGCGACGGCGTCCACGCCGATCACCCGGTCCACGTCGGGATCACGCTGGACGCGCCGGACGAACCGGCCGCCCAGCTGCCGGGCCACTCCGGTCACGAGCACGACCTTGCCCAAGATCAGCGCCTTCCTTCCGCCTGCTCCACAGCCTGCCGCGTTCCCCGTCTGCGGGCCAACTTAGCCGGTAGGTGTTGCGCGGTGATGACCGCAGGACGCGGCGCATGACGAAAAACGACGCCCGGACGACTGTGGCCGAACGACGACGGCCGAACGACTGTGGCCCCCCACCGAATGCGGTGGGGGGCCACAGACCACGCCGACGGCGCAGCGTCGCTTACTTCTTGTTGCGACGCTGAACGCGCGTGCGCTTCAGCAGCTTGCGGTGCTTCTTCTTGGCCATCCGCTTACGCCGCTTCTTGATAACAGAGCCCACGACAGTCCTCGCTCACTTCTCATCACTCGGTTGGTGAGCGCCATGGGCCCACACGACCTACGAGGGGCCAGCCTACCGGTCCGAGCGCTGAGGTCGTAATCGAGGGCCGTCAGGCCGTTTCCACCCCCACGTAGCTCTCGCGGAGGTACTCGTGAACCGCTTGCTCCGGGACACGGAACGACCGTCCCACCCGGATCGCGGGCAGATGACCGCTGTGCACCAACCGGTACACGGTCATCTTGGACACACGCATCACCGAGGCGACCTCCGCCACGGTAAGGAACTGAACCTCGTTCAGAGGCCTTTCGCCAGCTGCAGCCATGACACACCTGAACCTTCCGCACTCGACGGCCACCGGCTTCCCCTTCCGGTGACTCTTCGTCGCTGCGTGCTCACTCCCCAATGTAGGGGCGGGTGATGCGAATGGGGAAGAGGTGCACCCATCGCTTCCCTACCGTGACAGACACGCCCGATTGAGTACGTAGCGGGTAAGCGGTCGGTAGTACTCGGACCGCACAGCGTCATCAAGTGGAACGGCGACGGACACGCGCCCCTCGGCCTGCCCGACGAAGACCGCGGGATCGTCCGTATCGGCCGGCCCGATGGCCTCGAACCCCAGCTGACCTGCCCCGCAGGCCCACCCGTGGTCCCCGATCACCAACTCGGGCAGCGGTCCACCGCCCTCGGCCGCGGCAGCCAGCGCGACCCGAACCGGCAGCGGCGAGTGCGTGTGCGCGCCGGGCTCACCACCGGCGCGCCCGGCACCGGGCTCCCGCACCAACGCGACTCCGCGGACATAGTCGAGGTTGTGCGTGCGTAGACCGAACCGGGTCGTTATGTCGACACAGCGACCCTTCGCCGGGGTGAGGACAGCACATCCCGCCGCCGACAGCGCCTCGGCCAAGGCGACGTAGAAACCGAGCAGTCGATGCGGGTGCCCGGTGCCGAGCAGCACCGGAGCGCGACGCCCGGCGACCGCCGCGAGCCGGTCGGCGAACGCGTCCAGCGCCGCGAGGGTCCGGTCCGGGTCGATGACGTCCTGGCCGGAGACATCACGCGGATCGGCCGAAACCCCGCACCTCTCCGCCATCAGCCCGAGCAGCTCCCGCGGCCCCCAGTCCCGCTCCGGATCGATCCCGATCAGCGCCCGGGGATCCCGGGCGGCGAACAACCGGTAACTCCGCAGACTCACCTCCCGAGAGGTCGCCACTACGCCGGCCAGCCGAACATCAAGAAGATGAGCCCGAAGAGCTCCACGGGTCAGCACACCCCCGATGCTGCCGTGCCGCTCGGCGAGCGGAGCAGAAAACGGCAGAATCTACCCACGGTCGGCGTAGCCAGGTAACTGCGGGCAATCGCCGCCGCCCTAGCTGCGGGCAGTCGTGCCGCTGGGGCGGCACGGGTGGGCGCAGCGGCACCCCGCACCGCCGGGCAGCGCACCGCCCCCGCCCCGCACCAACACCGGGCAACCGGAAAACGCCCCCCGAGAAACCCCTACGGCAAAAGCCCCCGCAACGGAAACACCGCCCGCCGAGCCGCCCGCACCGCCTGATCCACCCGATCCGCAGGGTCGTACCCCGCCTCCCACGAGGCGTACGACACCGGCCACCGCCCATCAGTCATCCGCATCGGCCCCAGCTGCCGCGTCCGCGCATACACCTCCTGCCGCCACCCCTCCGGGATCACCGTCTCCGGCTCCACCGGCCGCCCCGCCGCGACCCCCACCAGATGCGCCCACGACCGCGGCACCACCTCCACCACGGCGTAGCCCCCGCCCCCGAGAGCCACCCACCGCCCCCCGGCGTACTCGTGCGCCAGCTCGTGACACGCCACCTGCACCGCCCGCTGCGCGTCCAGCGACACCGCCAGATGCGCCAGCGGATCCTCGAAGTGCGTATCGGCACCGTGCTGCGTCACCAGCACCTGCGGCCGGAACTCCGCCAGGACCTCCGGCACCACCGCGTGGAACGCCCGCAGCCACCCCGCGTCCCCGGTCCCCGCCGGCAGCGCGACGTTCACGGCCGACCCCTCGGCGCGGTCCGCTCCCGTCTCCTCCGGCCACCCGGTCTGCGGGAACAGCGTCGCCGGATGCTCGTGCAGCGACACCGTCAGCACCCGCGGGTCCTCCCAGAACGCCGCCTGCACCCCGTCCCCGTGGTGCACGTCGACGTCCACGTACGCGACCCGCTCCACGCCCAGCTCCAGCAGCCGCGCGATCGCCAGCGCCGCGTCGTTGTACACGCAGAACCCGGACGCCGCCCCCGGCATCGCGTGGTGCAGCCCGCCCGCGAAGTTCACCGCGTGCAGCGCGTCCCCGCGCCACACCGCCTCCGCCGCCCCCACCGACTGCCCGGCGATCAGCGCGGACACCTCGTGCATCCCCGCGAAGGCCGGATCGTCGATCGTCCCGAGCCCGTACGACACGTCAGCCGCCCCGGGATCGGCCGACGCCGCCTTCACCGCGTCGATGTAGTCCTCGCGGTGGACGAGCCGCAGCGTCGAGTCCCCGGCGGGGCGCGCCGCGACGACCTCCACCTCCCGGTCGAGCCCGAGGGCACCGACCAGACTCCGGGTCAGGGCGAGCCGGACCGGGTCCATCGGATGCTCCGGTCCAAAGTCATAGCCCGTTACTGCCTCGTCCCACATCAGCTGTGCGCGGCCGCTCATGCCCGCCACCGTATCGGTCCGGTTGAGCCTCGAACGACCTGGCGTACACGACCGTCACCAGCACCAACACCATCGGCACGAGCATCGCCCCGCGATAACTCCAGGCATCCCCCAACGCCCCCACCAACGGTGAACCGATCAGGAAGCCGACGTAGTTGAACACGTTGAGTCGCGCCACCGCCGCATCCGACGCCCCCGGACGACCGTCCCGCTCCGCCGCCAGCCGCCCCGCCGCCGCGAACGTCTGCGGCACCAGCACACACAACCCGAGCCCCAGCAGCGTGAACCCGAGCATCCCCACCCAGGCCCCCGGCGCCGACGCCACCACGGCGAACCCGCCGGCCGCGACGACCGCCCCACCCCGCACCACCGCCACGGCACCGAACCGGCGTACCCCGAAGTCCCCGACGGCCCGCCCGACCAGCGTGGTCACCATGTAGACGTTGTACGGCACGGTGGCCAGCTGCTCCGAACTCCCCAGCACGTCCTGGAGGTACTTGGCGCTCCAGTTGGAGACGGTGGAGTCCCCGATGTACGCGAACGTCATCACCAGGCACAGCGGCAACAGCACCTTGAAGCCGACGCCCGCACCGGCTCCGCCCCCGCTTCGCCCCGTACTCGCGTCACCCGCCACGCCGCCGCGTTCCCCGTCGACGTACCACCGACTCCCCACCAGCGCGGCCGGCAACAGCAGCACCACGACCTGCAGGTACGACACCCACAGCGCCAGGTCCCAGTGCGCGCCCGCCCACGCCAGCGAGGCCCCCAGGATCCCGCCCAGGCTGTACGCCGCGTGGAACCCGAGCATGATGCTGCGCCCGTACGCCCGTTGCAGGCTCACCCCGAGCATGTTCATCGACGCGTCCAGCGCGCCCACGGCCAGCCCGAAGACGGCCAGGGCGACGGCCAGCACCGCCACCCTGTCCCCCGCCCCGACGCCGAGCAGCGCCAGCAGCACCACCGGCTGGGACCAGCGCAGCAGCCGGCTCGGCCGCACCCGCCGCACCAGGCGCTCGCTCACCACGCTCCCGACACCGGCCAGGATCGGCACGGCGGCCAGGAAGACGGGCAGCAGCGCGTCGGAGACGCCGTACCGGTCCTGGATGGCCGGGATACGCGTCACCAGCAGCGCGAAGGCGACGCCTTGGGCGAAGAAGCCGAACGCGAGCGAGGCCCTGCCGTGCCGCAGCACATCAGTCATGGCGGCGAGCGTAGAGCTCCGGCTTACCCGTGGGTAGATCCAACCAAAGATGAATTCTTCTCAGCTTCCAGGACCGCACCGCCCACGCGGACCGCGTCGTGCTCCGGGCCGGCCGCTCCGATCATGTGGACCATGGGCCCCGCCCCCAGCGCACCGCTCACCACGAACGCGACGACCATCGTGACGATCATGACGACCGTACCGAGCCACACCATCGTGTCGACGGACAGCGTGTAGACCCCCACGATCCGCAGCGCGCACTCCCCGATGAAGGCGATCCCCCACACCGCCGAGAACCGCAGCTCCGCCCGCCTGAACGCCGCCGACTCCCGCCGCAGCCTCCCCCAGGCCGCCTCCCGGCCCGGGTCGCCCTTCACCAGCCACGGCTTGAGCGTCGCCGTCATCATCGGCCGCCCGAGCAGCACCGACCCCAGCAGCGCGAACCCGACCAGGCTGGTGATCGCGCTGTCCTTGACCAGCATCAGCCGGGCGTCGCCCGTGCCGAAGCCGACCAGCAGCCCGGCCAGGTTGGCCAGCAGGATGAGCAGCGGCAGCGCGTTCACCTCCCGCTGCCTCAGGACGCCCCACCCGGTGCGCAGCGCGGGCACGACACTGCTCCAGCCGAGCGCCGCGACCGCGCTCATTCCGAACGCGCCCTTCAGCAGGTAGTACGACCCGACGGGTACTGCCACATCCAGGAGCAGCGACACGACGGTCCGGGACTTACGAGGCTTGGTCATGCACTCAGCTTCGCGGCCGGACAGGGTCCCGCAGTAGAAACACCCGTCCAGAACAGCGCATGACAATTGTCAGGCGAGAACCAGGTCGGCCAGCTCCCCCATGTCCCCGAACAGTCGAGTAGCCCCCGCGAGCTTGTCGGCGGGCGTCATCGCGGTGAACCCGTACACGTCCATACCGGCCGCGACGGCGGCCCGGACACCGAGGGGACTGTCCTCGACCACGGCACACCGCTCCGGCGCCACGCCCATCCGCTCGGCCGCGTGCAGGAACAGATCCGGCGCCGGCTTGCCCCGCCCCACGTCCTGCGAGCTGAAGATCCGCTCGTCGTCGAACCACCGGTCGAGCCCGGTCTTGCGATGCCCCGTCCGAATCCGCTCGTGACTCCCGGAAGAGGCCACGCAGTACGCCACCCCGTCCGCGGCAAGCTTCTCCAGGACATCGACGGCGCCGGGAACGGGCTCCAGCTCCCGCTCGAAGGCGGCGAACACCCGCCCGTGGAAGACGTCGTCGAAGTCCGAGGGCAGTCGCCGGCCCGTGCGCTCCAGCACGAGGTCGTGCACGCGGTGCATGGCACCACCCATGTAGTCCCGCAGCGAGTCCTCGTAGGACGTCGGGTGCCCCAGCTCGGTGAGATAGCCGGCGAGGAGCCGATTGGAGATCGGCTCACTGTCGACGAGAACACCGTCGTTGTCGAAGATAACCAGGTCGTAGCGCATACAGAGACCCTAAACGCAGAAAACCCCGCACCGTTCCCGGTGCGGGGTTTCCTCGCAATGATTGTTCGGCGGCGTCCTACTCTCCCACAGGGTCCCCCCTGCAGTACCA
>NZ_BMUY01000027.1 GCF_014650435.1 Streptomyces tendae | reverse complement strand
ACCGTGGCGGCACTCGCCGAGATCGTCACCGAGACCGACACCACCGTCACGGAGGAACCCGGCGCCGGCATCGGCGACGTACCCCTGACACCGATCATGCGGTGGTTCCTGGAACGCGGCGGTCCGGCCGACCAGTTCAACCAGTCGCGGCTGGTCCAGGTCCCGGCGTCGCTGCGTCTGCCGGACCTCACGGCCGCCCTCGGCGCGCTGCTGGAGCACCACGACGCGCTGCGGGCACGGCTGACGGACGGATCGGAACGCCGACTGGAGATCCGCGGGCCGGGGGCGGTCGAAGCCGGCTCCGTCGTCCGCCGCGTGGACGCCGCCGGTCTGGACGACGACACCCTGCAGGACCTCGTACGCGGGGAGACCGTCGCGGCGCGGGAGCGCCTGGACCTCGGTGCGGGGCGGGTCGTGCAGTCGGTCTGGTTCGACCGCGGGGACACCCGGCCCGGCCTGCTGCTGCTGATCGTCCACCACCTGGTGGTCGACGGGGTCTCCTGGCGGATCCTCGTGCCGGATCTCGCCGAGGCGCACCGTGCCGTGGCGGCGGGACGGCCGGTCGAGCTCCAGCCGGTGGGGACCTCGCTGCGCCGCTGGGCGCAGCGCCTCACGGAGGTGGCGGGTGATCCGGCCCGCACGGCGGAGGCGGACTGGTGGCGGTCGGTTCTGCGGCCCGCGGACCCGCCGCTGGGGCGGCGGCCGCTGGACACGGCGCGGGACACCTACTCCTCCGCCCGCCATCTCACCCTGACCCTGCCGGCGGCGGTGACCGAGCGGTTGCTGACCCGGGTGCCCGCGGTGTTCCGGGCCGAGGTCAACGACGTCCTGCTGGCGGCGTTCGCGCTCGCCTGGGCCCGCCGCGGCGGTGGCCGGGGAGCCGGGGTGCTGCTGGACCTGGAGGGGCACGGGCGCGAGGAGGAGCTGGTCGGCGGTGCGGACCTGTCTCGCACGGTGGGCTGGTTCACCAGCCTGCATCCCGTGCGGGTGGACGCGGGGCCGGCCGACCTCGCCGACGCGTTCGCGGGCGGACCGGCTGCCGGTGCCGTCGTCAAGCGGGTCAAGGAGCAGCTGCGCGAGGTGCCCGAGAAGGGCATCGGGTACGGGCTCGTGCGCCATCTCAACCCGCGCACGGCACCCGGCTTCGCCGGGCTGCCGACACCGCAGGTCGCCTTCAACTACCTCGGCCGGTTCACCACCGCGGGTGTCGAGAACGCGGGCAGTGAGGCGGTCCCCGACTGGACGGTGCTGGCCACCGCGTCCGGCGTCGGCGGCACCGACCCCCGGGTGGCGCTCGCCCACCCGCTGGAGCTCAACGCCCGTACCAACGACGGGCCGCGCGGGCCCGAGCTGTCGGCCACCTGGTCCTGGGCCGGCGGAATCCTCGACGAGGACGAGGTGCGGGAGCTGGCCGAACTGTGGTTCAGGGCGCTCGAGGCGCTCGCCGACCACGCGGAGAACCCGGAGGCGGGCGGGCTGACCGTCTCGGACGTGTCGCTGAGCCTGCTGGACCAGAGCGAGATCGAACTGCTGGAAGACGAGTGGAGGAACCTCTGATGACGAAGCAGTCCGGACTGCAGGACATCCTGCCGCTGGCACCGCTGCAGGAGGGCCTGCTCTTCCACAGCGTGTTCGACGAGAAGGCACCCGACGTCTATCTGGTGCAGCAGGCCATCGACCTGGAGGGCGATCTGGACACGGCGGCGCTGGCCGCCGCCTGCCGGACCCTGCTGCGGCGGCACGCCAATCTGCGCGCGGCCTTCCGCTACCAGGGACTGAAGCGGCCCGTGCAGCTGATCCCGCACCAGGTGGAGCTGCCGTGGGAGGAGACGGATCTGTCCCGCCTCCCCGAGCCGGAGCGGTCGGCGGCCGCGGACCGGCTGCTGGAGGAGGACCGGCTGCGCCGCTTCGACCTGGGCCGTCCACCCCTGATGCGCTTCACGCTGATGCGTCTCGGGGACGGCCGGTACCGCTTCGTGCTGACCAACCACCACATCCTGCTCGACGGCTGGTCGCGTCCCATGCTGGTGCGGGAGCTCCTGGCGCTCTACCGGACGAAGGGCGACGACAGCGCGCTGCCACGGGTCCGCCCCTTCCGTGACTACCTCCAGTGGCTCGCCGGGCAGGACCGGGACAGCGCGGTCGCCGCCTGGCGGGAGGTGCTCGCCGGACTGGACGGGCCCACCCTGGTCGCCCCGCAGGCGGGCGAGCGGACGCCGGTGGTGCCCGGCCGCCTGGAGACGGAGCTGGCCGACGCCGACCACGCGGCGCTGACCAGGCTGGCCAGGGAACGCTCCCTCACCCTCAACTCCCTGGTGCAGGGCGCCTGGGCGGTGGTCCTGAGCGGGCTCACGGGACGGGACGACGTGGTGTTCGGCACGACCGTCTCCGGGCGGCCGCCGGAGGTCGCCGGGATCGAGACCATGGTGGGGATGTTCATCAACACCCTGCCCGTGCGGGTGCGGTTGCGGCCCGACGAGCCGTTCCTGGACGCCGTGCGCCGCACCCAGGACGAACAGACCCGGCTCCAGTCGCACCAGCAACTGGGCCTGGCCGAGGTGCAGCGGCTGGCGGGCGAGGGCGAACTCTTCGACACCACCATGGTGTTCGAGAACTATCCGGTCGACATCGGCGCCGAGCGGGACGAGCCCGGCGGCATCGGCGGGGTGACCGTCACCGGCACCCGCAACCGGGACGCCACCCACTATCCGCTGGCGCTGGTGGCCGTGGGCCGCGACGGGCTGCGGCTGCGTCTCGACCACCAGCCCGACCTGGTACCGCCGGCGGCGGCCCGGGCCGTCCTGGAGCGGTTGGTGCGCGTCCTGCGCAGGGCGGCCGCGGAGCCGCACCGCACCGTCGGACAGCTTGAGCTGCTCTCCGCCGAGGAGCGCGGCGCCGTGCTGTCCCTCGGCCGTGGCACGGACACGGGCCCCGCCGACGCGACGCTGCCCGCGGCCTTCCGGGCCCAGGCCGCGCGCACTCCGCACGCGGATGCCGTCCGCTGCGGTACGACCGTGCTGGACTACGCCGAACTCGACGCCCGGTCCGACCGGCTGGCGCGTTCCCTGGTGGCGCACGGGGTGGGGGCCGAGACCCCGGTGGGGCTCCTGATGGACCGCTCCGAGCATCTGGTCGTCGCGCTGCTGGCCGTGCTCAAGGCGGGCGGCGCCTATGTGCCGCTCCGGCAGGGCGATCCGCTCGACCGGCTGCGGCAGGTCACCGCCCTGGCCGGCGTCTGCCACGTCCTCACCGACGCGGAACACGCGCCCCGGGCGCAGGAGCTGGGCGTGACCACCGTGCGGGCCGACGCGACGGACGCCCCGGCCGGGGGTGCCGCACTGCCCTCCGGCCCCGGGCACGCCGACCGGCTGGCCTACGTGATGCACACCTCCGGCTCGACCGGGATGCCCAAGGGGGTGGCCGTCACCCACCGGGACGTGGTCGAGCTGGCCCGCGACCGGTCCTTCGCCGGCGGCGCCCACGCCCGCGTGCTGGTCCACTCCCCGCACGCCTTCGACGCCTCCACGTACGAGGTGTGGGTGCCCCTGCTGTCCGGCGGGACCGCCGTCGTCGCCCCGCCGGGAGACCTGGACGCGGACACCCTGGGCAAGGTGCTGACCGAGCACGAGGTGACCGGGCTGTGGCTGACCTCCGGGCTCTTCCAGCTCGTCGCCGACGAGGCGCCCCACCACCTGGCGGGGGTACGGGAGGTGTGGACGGGCGGCGACGTCGTCCCGGCGGCCGCGGTCCGCCGGGTCCGGGAGGCATGCCCCGGCACGGTGGTCGTCGACGGGTACGGGCCCACCGAGACCACCACGTTCGCGGTGCGCCACCGCATCCCGGCCGACGCCCCGGTGCCGGACACCGTGCCCATCGGCACGCCGCTGGACAACACGCGGCTGCTCGTCCTCGACACCGCCCTGCGCCCCACCGCCCGGGGCGTCGCGGGTGAGCTGTACCTCGCGGGGGCGGGGCTCGCCCGCGGCTACTGGCGGCGGCCGGGCCTCACCGCGGAGCGGTTCGTCGCCGATCCCCACGGCCCGGCGGGCACCCGCATGTACCGCACCGGCGACCTCGTACGGTGGACGCCGGACGGCACCCTCGAGTACCTGGGGCGCGCCGACGAGCAGGTCAAGATCCGCGGGTTCCGCATCGAACCGGGCGAGATCGAGGCCGTGCTGGGCCGCCACTCCGAGGTCGCCCAGGCCGTCGTCACGGTGCGTGAGCCGCGCCCCGGCGACAAGCGGCTGGTGGCGCACCTCGTGGCGGAGCAGGGCAGCGACCCGACGCCCGCCTCCCTGCGGGCCCACCTCGCCGCCGAACTGCCCGACTACATGGTCCCGTCGGTCTATGTGACCCTCGACGCGCTGCCCCTGACCGGCAACGGCAAGATCGACCGCAGGGCGCTGCCGGTGCCCGACCTCACCACCGCCGACGCCACCGTCGAGAGCCGGGCTCCGCGCACCCCGCGGGAGGAGATCCTGTGCGGCCTCTTCGCCGAGCTCCTCGGCATGCCGCGGGTCGGCGTCGACGACGACTTCTTCGCCCTCGGCGGGCACTCGCTGCTCGCCACCCGGCTCGTGGGCCGGATCCGCGCGGTCCTCGACGCGGAACTGACCGTGCGGCAGCTGTTCGACGCGCCGACGGTGGCGGCCCTGTCCCGCGCCCTCGACACCGCGGGTGCGGCCCGTCCGGCCCTGCGTCCGGCCGAGCCCCGCCCGGAGCGCGTCCCGGCCTCCCCCGCGCAGCGCCGGCTGTGGTTCCTGCACCGGTTCGAGGGCCCGAGCCCGACGTACAACATCCCCTTCGCGCTGCGGCTCTCGGGCGACCTGGACCGGTCGGCGCTGCGGGCCGCGCTGGCCGACCTGACGGACCGGCACGAGAGCCTGCGGACGGTGTTCGCCGAGGACGCCGAGGGACCCCGGCAGATCGTGCGGCCGGCCGCCGAGGCCCGGCCGGAGCTGACCGTCGTCCCGTCGGTGCCGTCGGACGGCCTGGAGGCGGAGATCACCCGGGCGGCCTCGCACTCCTTCGACCTCGCGGCCGAGATCCCGCTGCGGGCCTGGCTGTTCGAGACGGGCGAGCGGGAACAGGTGCTGCTCCTGCTGGTCCACCACATCGCCGGCGACGGCTGGTCGGTGCCCCTGCTCGCCCGTGATCTGACCACCGCGTACACGGCCCGTCTCGGGCAGCGCGCGCCGGAGTGGCGCCCGCTGCCCGTCCAGTACCCCGACTACACCTTGTGGCAGCGCGAGGCGCTGGGCTCGGAGGACGACCCCGACAGCCCCGCCGCTCGGCAACTCGCCTACTGGCGTGACGCTTTGGCGGGACTGCCGGAAGAGCTGGCGCTGCCCGCCGACCGGCCGCGTCCGGCGACCGCCGGGGGGCGGGGCGGCCGGGTGCTCTACGAGGTGCCCGAGGAGCTGCACGCCCGCATCGTGACCGTGGCGCGGACCTGCCAGGCCAGCCCCTTCATGGTGGTCCAGGCGGCCGTCGCCGCTCTGCTCACCCGGCTCGGCGCCGGCGAGGACATTCCGCTGGGCACCCCCGTCGCCGGACGCACCGACGACGCCCTCGACGGTCTCGTCGGCTTCTTCGTCAACACCCTGGTGCTGCGCGCCGACACCTCCGGCAATCCCGCCTTCCGTGACCTGGTGGCCCGGGTCCGCGAGACGGACCTGGCGGCGTACGCGCACCAGGACGTGCCCTTCGAGCGGCTCGTGGAGGTGCTCAACCCGAAGCGCTCACCGGCCCGGCACCCGGTCTTCCAGACCATGCTGACCTTCAACAACACGGACCGCCGACCGGGCGACGGCCTGCGTCTGCCCGGCCTGGACGCCGAGTCCCTGTCCGCCGACACCGGCACCGCCAAGTTCGACCTGCTGTTCTCCTTCGCCGAGCGGCACGACGCCGAGGGGCGCCCGGCCGGACTCGGCGCGGGTCTGGAGTTCAGCACCGACCTGTTCGACCCGGACACCGCCGAGGCCCTGGTCGCCCGGCTGCTGCGCCTGCTGGACGCGGTGACGGCGGCACCGGACCGGGCCATCGGTGAGGTGCCTCTCCTCGGCGACGAGGAGCGCGCCCGCGCCCTGTCCGCCTCCCTCGGGCCGGCGCGCGTACCGGCCGGCGGGTCACTGCCGGAGCGCTTCGCGGTGTCGGTCGCGCGGGCCCCGCACGCCGTCGCGGTCGAAACGGCGGAAGGCGCGCTGACGTACGCCGAGCTGAACGCCCGGGCCAACCGGCTGGCCCGGCTGCTCGTCGAGCGGGGGGTGGGGCCGGAGAGCCTGGTCGCGGTGGCCATGCACCGGTCGGCCGAGCTGGTCACCGCGTGTCTGGCGGTCCTCAAGGCGGGCGCCGGCTACCTGCCGGTCGACCCCGAGTACCCGGCGGACCGGATCGCGTACATGCTCGACGACGCGCGGCCGGCCTCCGTCCTGACCACCCGGGACCTCGCCGGCGCGCTGCCCTCCGGGCCGGCCGGGCCGCCGCTCGTGGTGGACGATCCCGCCACCGTGACCCGCCTCGGCTCCCTGTCCGACGCCGACCTCACCGACACCGAGCGGACCTCGCCGGTCGGTCCGGCCCATCCGGCGTACGTGATCTACACGTCCGGCTCGACGGGGCGCCCCAAGGGCGTCACGATGCCGGTGCGCGCGCTGGCCAACCTCCTCGACTGGCACGAGCGGACCCTGCCGGGCGGGCCCGGCACCCGGGTGGCGCAGTTCACCGCGGTGAGCTTCGACGTCTCGGTCCAGGAGATACTCTCCGCGCTGCTGGCCGGCAAGACCCTGGTCGTCTGCCCCGAGGACGTCCGCCGCGATCCGGAGCGGCTGGCCGGGTGGCTGGGAGAGCGGCAGGTCCAGGAACTGTACGCGCCCAACCTGGTCATCGACGCGGTCTGCGAGGCGGCCGTCGCCGCCCGCCTCGATCTGCCCCACCTCACCGACCTGGTGCAGGCCGGGGAAGCGCTGACTCCGCACGGCGCCATGCGCGCCTTCTGCGCCGCCCGGCCCGGCCGCCGCCTCCACAACCACTACGGTCCCGCCGAGACCCACGTGGTGACGGCCCACCGGCTCCCGGCCGACCCGGCCGACTGGGGCCCCTCGGCCCCGCCGATCGGCCGGCCCGTCGACAACACCGCCGTCCGGCTCCTGGACCCGTGGCTGAACCCGGTTCCGCCGGGCGTCCCGGGTGAGCTCTACATCGGCGGGGACGCGCTCGCCCGCGGCTATCTGGGTCGGGCCGGCCGTACCGCCGAACGGTTCGTCGCCGACCCCCACGGTGCGGACGGCGCCCGCATGTACCGCACGGGCGACCTCGCCCGGCTCACCCCCGACGGGCTGCTGGTGTACCTGGGCCGGGCCGACTCGCAGGTCAAGATCCGCGGCTTCCGCATCGAACCCGGTGAGATCGAAGCGGCGCTCACCGCACACGCCTCGGTGGCGCAGGCCGCCGTCGTCGTGCGGGAGGACCGCCCGGGGGATCGCCGGCTGGTCGGCTACGTGGTGGCCGCCCACCAGGAGGCCCCCGACTCCGTGCGGCTGCGCGAGCACCTTTCCGGGCGGCTGCCCGCCCACATGGTGCCGGCCGCGTTCGTCATCCTCGACGCGCTCCCCCTGACCCCCAACGGCAAGCTGGACCGCGCCGCGCTGCCCGTGCCCGAGTACGCGGCGGGCGGCGGGTCGAGGGCGCCCAGGACGCCGGCGGAGCACCGGGTGTGCACGCTCTTCGCCGAAGTGCTGGGCGTCGAACGGGCCGGTGTGGAGGACGACTTCTTCGAGCTGGGCGGGCACTCCTTCCTGGCCGCACGCCTGGTGGCACGGCTGCGCGAGGAGTTCGGCCAGGACCTTCCCGTCCGCACGGTCTTCGACTCCCCCACGCCGGAGGGCGTCGCCGCCGTGCTGACCGGGACGGCCGACGGCGCCCCGGGGCGCTCCTCCGAGAGCCTGCTCGCGCTGCGGGCGCGCGGCACGGCCGCCCCGCTGTTCTGCCTGCACCCGGGCGGCGGCTTCAGCTGGTGCTACGCGGGGCTCGTCCGCCATCTCGGCCCGGACGTCCCGGTCTACGGCATCCAGGCGCGAGGTCTCGACGGGAGCGGCCCGCTGCCCTCGTCCGTGGCGGAGATGACCGCGGAGTACCTCGCTCTGATCCGTTCCGTGCAGCCGAGCGGTCCCTACCGGCTGGCGGGGTGGTCGTTCGGCGGCCTCGTCGCGCACGCGCTGGCGACCGCGCTGCGCGCCGAGGGCGAGGAGGTGTCCCTGCTCGCCCTGCTGGACGCGTATCCGCCGGGCGAGAACGCGGACACCTCGGAGCCGGTCGAGCACGAGGTGGTCGCGCACAATCTGCGGGCCATGGGCTTCGAGTTCGACATGGCCGAGCTCATAGCAGACCAGGAAGGCGTCCTGCGACGTTTCCGGGAGTTCCTGCAGTCGGGTGACCAGGCACTGGCACAGCTGGAGGCCCGGGACATACTCGCACTGAAGGACGTATACGTGAACAATGTCCGGCTCATGCGGAAGTTCACACCGGCATTCTTCGACGGGGACGTGCTCTTCGTCTCCGCCGAGCGGAAATCCGCGGACGACCGGGAGGGCCGCCTGAATGTCAGCTTGTGGCAACCGTTCACGGGTGGTTCGGTCGAGGTGTGCGCCATAGACTCGACGCACGGAAATCTGATGACGGATGCCCGTCATATGGCCCGGATCGGCCAATTCCTCGCGGACCGCCTGTGACCTTTCACGAGATACCCGAAACCCCGTCCCAGAGAAACAGTCAGCGCTGAGAAGGAGCGATGGAATGAGCAGCAATCCCTTCGAGGACCCCGAGGGCACCTACCTGGTCCTGGTCAACGACGAGGGGCAGCACTCGCTGTGGCCGGCGTTCGTCGAGGTGCCCGCCGGCTGGCGGACCGTCCTCGAGGAGAGCAGCCGGGACGCGGCGCTCGAGTACGTCAACACCCAGTGGACCGACATGCGTCCCAAGAGCCTGGTCGACGCGATGGACGGCGCCGCCTGATCCGAGCGCCGCACGACCCGCGGCCCCGGGCGTCCGGGGCGCGGGTCGCCTGCGTGTGCGGGCACGTGCCGCACGACCACCACGAGAGGGGAGAGGCACCATGCCGGTCATTCCCGTGAACGGGATTCGGCTCAGCTACGACGAGGCCGGCACCGGCGACCCGGTGGTGATGATCCAGGGCACCGGCGGCGGCCGTACCGTGTGGCAACTGCACCAGGTACCCGCGCTCACCGCGGCCGGTCTGCGCGTGATCACCCTCGACAACCGGGGCATCCCCCCGTCCTCCGAGTGCCCCGAGGGGTTCACTCTCCAGGACATGGTCGGGGACGTGGCCGGTCTCATCGAGCGTCTGGACCTCGGTCCCACCGCCGTCGTCGGCACGTCCATGGGCGCGTTCGTCGCCCAGGAACTGGCACTGGCGCGTCCCGACCTGGTCAGCCGGGCGGTACTGATGGCCACCCGGGGCCGCACCGACTTCCTGCGCGCCGAGCTGACGCGCACGGAGATCGACCTGTACGACTCGGGGGTGCGGCTCCCCGACCGCTACGCGGCCGTCCTGCGCGCCCTGAAGTCGCTGTCGCCGCGGACGCTCGACGACGACTCGGCCATGGCGGACTGGCTCGACCTGTTCGAGCTGACGTCCGCGCCCGGGCCGGGGCAGCGGGCGCAGATGGAGGTCAGCCGGCTGGCGAACCGGCTGACCGCGTACCGTGACATCCGGGTCCCCTGCCAGGTCATCGCCTTCGCCGACGACCTGGTCACGCCGCCCCGGCTGGGCCGGGAGGTCGCCGACGCCGTCCCCGGCGCCCGCTTCGACCTCGTCGAGGGCTGCGGGCACTACGGCTACCTGGAGGACCCGGAGACGGTGAACAAGTTGCTCGTGCAGTTCCTCACCGGTCCCTGAGGGCCGGCACGGCGGAGGGGTTCGGCGGGCGCCGGGCCCCTCCGCCGTGTTTTCAGGCGCTCGGCGCGAGGGAGGCCGCGTAGCCCTTCAGGTAGGCGTTGGGGTAGAGGAGCCCGTTGGCCCACAGGGTTCCGTCCGCCGTCGGGTACAGGGCCGTCACCTCGGAGCCGGGCGTCGCCCCCGGGGCCGCGGCCGTCTCCCAGGTGGAGCCGTTCCAGCGGGCCAGGCCGCGGTCCTTGGTGCGGTCCGCGTACAGGCCCGCCCAGACGGTTCCGTCGTGGACGGCCAGGGCCTGCACGGACATGCGGTCCTCGGACGCGTCGCCGGTGGGTGCGGGCACCGGCACGTAGGTCGTCTGCCAGTCCGTGCCGTTCCCGCGCAGCACGAACGCCCTCGGCGTGCCGCTGTCGGTGTAGATGTTGCGGTCGGTGCCGCCGATCCACACCTCGCCGTCCCGCACGGTCACCGCGTTCGCGGTCGCCGAGAGCCCCGACAGCCGGGGCAGGGCCACCTCCTGCCAGGACGCGCCGTCGTAGTGCGCGGCGTAGAGGCGGCCGCCGCCCGAACCCACCACCCAGACGTCGTGGGCGGACACGACGTGCACGGCCTTGATGTTGGTCCAGGCGTCGGGCACGCCGAGCTTGGTCAGCGTCCAGGCCGAGCCGTTCCAGTGCGCGACCGCCCCGGGCACGTCCCCGTCGCTCTCCCGGTAGTTGCCGACCGCCCACACATCGGTGCGGGAGACGGCACGGGCCGCCAGCACCTCGAAGTTCGGGAGGGTACGGTCCGTCCACCGCGAGCCGTCCCAGTGGTACTGCCCGAAGTCGCCCCACTCGCCGCGGCCGAGGGCCCACACGTCGTTCGGGGCGGTGCCGGTGAGCACGTCCGTGGAGGCACCGGCGGGGGGCAGCGGGAGGCTGCGCCAGGCACCGGCCTGCCGGGTCCACAGCGTGTGCTCGTACTCGCAGGGCAGGCAGGTGGTGGTCGTCTGTACCGTGCTGCGCGCCACGGCCGACGTCGCGTCGAAGGGGACGTACGCGCTGAGGCCGGCCGGGGCCGGCGGTGGCACGGCCTGCCATTGGGCGGCGGCGTGGCCCTGAGCCGCCGCGGTCAGGCCCGCCAGGAGGGCCAGGAGCAGCGCTGCCGCCCCGTACAGCGTCGCCCGTAACCGGTTCGTGGGTCTCTGTTCGATCCGCATGCTCACTCCGTCGAGGTCGGTTGAGCCTCCACCGTCGCCGCGGAACGGGCCGGGCGGGACGCGTTGGCAGCTAGTTGCCGGGCAGGGCGTCGCGAGCACGGCGGCGGGCACGCGAGAAAAAGAGGAAGGAGGGCCGTCTCCGTCCGGGGGTGACGGGCGACCCTCCTTCCTCGTCGGAGGGACCTGGCTCTACTGCTGGTAGTAGCCGGGTCGCGAGGCGTCGTCGCGGTACGGGCCGGGCTGCTGGTAGCCGCCCTGCTGGTAGGGATCCTGGTGGTAGGGATCCTGGTGGTCGCCCTGGTGGTACGGCTGCTGGTAGGCGCCCTGCTGGTAGTGCTGCTGCGGAGCCTGCTGGTAGCCGCCCTGCTGGTACTGCTGCTGCGGGGCCTGCTGCGCGGACGGCTGCCCGTACTGCTGGTCGGCGGCGAACCGCGCGTACTGGGGCTGCTCCTCGGCGTGGCGGTTGCCGGGCTCGGTCTGGTCCGGGAGGGGGGCCGGTCCGTCGGGGCCGCCGGAGAGCTTGCCGGGCCACCAGTTCCACTTGCCCAGCGCCGTCATCAGGGCCGGCAGCACGTAGATCCGGATGATCACGGCGTCCAGCAGGATGGCGGCCGCGAGACCGACGCCCAACTGCTTGAACTCGACCATGCTCAGGGTGCCGAAGATCGCGAAGACTCCGACCATGACGATCGCGGCGCTGGTGACCACGCCCGCGGAGCGGGTGATGCCCTCACGGACGGCGGTCCTGGTCGGGGCGCCCGCGAGGGCCGCCTCGCGGATCCGGCTGACCACGAAGACGTGGTAGTCCATCGACAGCCCGAACAGGACCACGAACAGGAACAGCGGCAGCCAGGAGACGACCGCGCCCGAGCTGTGGAAGTCGAGGAAACCCTCGGCCCAGGTGTTCTGGAAGACGGCGACCAGCACACCGAAGGAGGCCGCGGCGGAGAGCAGGTTGAGCAGGATCGCGGAGAGCGCCACGGCGATCGACCGGAAGATCATCACCATGGTGACGAAGGTCAGCAGCAGGACGAAGCCCACCACCCAGGGCATGCGCTCCTCGAGGTGCCCCGTGAAGTCGACGCCCTGCGCCACCTTGCCGCCGACCGCGCTCTCCGCGCCGGGCACGTCCGCCATCGCCTGCGGCACCCACTCGCGCAGCAGGTCCAGCGACTGGCGGGCCCCGTCGCTCTTCGGCTGGTAGGGGGTGCCGACGTCGACGGTGTGGACCCTGCGGTCCTCGGACACCTTGACGGTGGGGGTGGAGTCGTGGGCGAAGAGTTCGTCCTTCGCGGTGCGCTCCAGGAGGCCGTTCAGCGCGCTCTCCACGTCGTCGGCCCGGTCGGCGGGCGCCCGGACCGCGACCTGGTGCACGGTGCCCTTGCTGGGGAAGTGGTCGGTGAGCCGGTCCATCGCCCGCACCACGGCGATGTCCCGGGACAGGTCGTCGGAGCCCGGCTGCTTGAGCTTCATGTCGAGGGCCGGCACCGCCAGCAGCAGCAGCGCGCCGACGGACACCACCAGTGTGATGAACGGCTTGGACAGTGCCGGGCGCAGCAGCGCGGGCCACACCCGCGATTCGCCCGAGCGCATGGTGAGCCGCCACAGGAACGGCACCTTGGGCCTGTCGACCCAGCGTCCCAGCTTGGCGAGGAGGGCGGGCAGCACGGTCAGCGAGGCCAGTACGGCCACCGCCACCACGATGATCGAGCCGGTGGCCAGGGAGGCGAAGGTCGCCTCGTTCGCCAGGTAGAGGCCGGCCATGGCCACGATGACGGTGGTTCCGGACACCACGACCGTGTGCCCGGAGGTCTCCGCCGCGACCTCGATGGCGTCGACGTGGGACTTGCCCGCGCGGCGTTCCTCGCGCTCCCGCTTCAGGTAGAAGAGCGAGTAGTCCACGCCCACGGCCATGCCCATGAGCAGGATGACGTTGCTGACCGCGCTGGTCTCGGGCAGTACGTGGGAGGCGAGTGTGGACAGTCCGATGGCGGCGCCCACGCACGAGAGGGCCAGGACCACCGGCACGCCCGCCGCGATGATCGCTCCGAAGACCACGAGCAGGATCAGCAGGGTCAGCGGCAGGCTGATCAGCTCGGCCTTCTTGAAGTCCTCACCGAGCGTCTCCGACAGACCCTTGGCGGTCGAACCGGTGCCCACCTCGTCGACCCGCAGGCCCTCGTGGGCGTCCTGGACCGACGCGCTGACGTCGAGCAGCGGCTGCACACGCCGGTCGGCGTTCTCGGTGTCGCCCTTCATGGTCACGGGGACCAGCAGGGCCTTGCCGTCGGGCGCGGGGACCGGGTCGCCGACGGCCTCCACCTCGTCGAGGGCCTTCATCCGCTCGACGACGTCCGCGGCGGCCTCGCGGCCGGCCGCGGGGTCCAGCTTCCCGCCGTCCTCGGCGGTGATCAGCACGTTCTCCTCGGCCTTCTCGGGGAAGTCACCGGAGTGCACGATCTTGCCGGCTCGGCCCGACTCGCGGACCCCCGACTCCTCGTCGCTGATCGAGTTCGTACCTGCCGCACCGCCCAGAACGAGGCACGCGGCGACGAAGACGACCCACAGGCCGATGGCGGACCACGGGTGCGTGGCACTCCATCGCGCAATCCGTACCGTTGCCGGCTTCTTTCGCACCTTGCTTCCTTCCGTTGCTGCAGGTCCGGCCCTGGAAGCCGGTCGGATCTCGATGAGCAGAACGCTAGATCCACCGACAGTCGGGTGGATACGAGGTAAACCGCCGTGCTGACCGTTGCTTTCCGCAGGTTCACCGTACGGAAAACCGCAGGTGCCGCCCTGCGGGAAACCGCAGTGAGAAACCTGCGGAAAACCGTAACGCACCTTGGAATCCTTGACCATTAAAAGCCGGACGGTTACGTTCGGAGCGCGAATTGACCGGCACCCCCGAAAGGGTACGCAATAGCTTCCTGCTTGAAGTGTCGGCCGAGCGCGGATCGTAGCTCATCGAATGGCAGACGCACATTCCTTGGCAATTAGTTGCCGAGGCGCGACGACAATTGAGGGGAGAAAATGGAGACCACGGTCCTCACCCGGCAGCATGTTGCCAAACTCGTCAAGGAGAGCGGCAACGACCGCTTCATGGACCGGATGATCGTCCGGCTCCAGGAGGCCTTCACCGCTCCGGACAAAGGCGTGAGCCCCACCCGGGACGGTTTTCTGCGCGGCCCGGGGAACACGGCCATCCTCGAGTGGATGCCGCACCATGATCCGGGGCGTTCCATAACGATCAAGACGGTGGCCTACACACCGTCGAACCCCGGCACGTTCCAGCTGCCCACCATCATCGGGTCCCTCACACGCTACGACGACGTGACGGGCCGTCTGCTGGCGGTGTGCGACGGCATCCTGCCCACCGCGATCCGCACCGGAGCCGCCTCGGCGATCGCCAGCAGGCTGCTGGCCCGTCCCGACAGCCGGGTCCTCGGCCTGGTCGGCGCCGGCGCCCAGGCGGTGACCCAGGCGCACGCGCTGAGCCGGGTGTTCCCGCTGGAGCAGATCCTGGTGCACGACATCGACCCGGACCACGCGCGTTCGTTCGCGGACCGGGTGGACTTCCTGGACCTCGACATCAAGGTCGTGGAGTTGGCCGAGCTGGAGTCGGCGGCGGACATCATCTGCACCGTCACCTCCGTCGGTGTGGGCGACGGCCCGGTGCTGAGCGGCACGAACCTGCGACCGCACGTGCACATCAACGCGATCGGGGCCGACCTCATCGGCAAGTTCGAGGTCCCGGTGCCCGTCCTGAAGTCGGCGTTCGTGACGCCGGACCACCTGGCGCAGGCGCTGCGGGAGGGAGAGTGCCAGCAGTTGGAGGAGGGCGATGTCGGGCCCGACCTCATGACGCTGTGCGCCGACCCGGAGACCGCGGCGCGGCACCGGGACGGTGTCACGGTGTTCGACTCGACGGGCTTCGGGCTCGAGGACCACGTGGCCCTCGACGTGCTGCTCGAACTCGCCGAGGAGGCCGGGATCGGCGACCGCGTCCAGATCGAGCACCTGCCGGACGACGCGCTGAACCCGTACTCGTTCCAGTGACGGGGTCCGGGTGACCGGTGAGCGGTCGGGCCGGTGACGCCGACGTGCCGGGCGACGGGGACGACCCGACGCCCGGCTCGTCGCGCGTCAGGACTCCAGATACCGCAGTACGGCCAGGATCCGGCGGTTGTAGCCGGTGGCGTGCACGAGTTCGAGCTTGTCGAAGATCATGTTGAGGTTCTTCTCGACGGTGCTCATGGAGATGTGCAGTTTCTCCGAGATCGCCGCGTTGGTGTGCCCCTGCGCCAGCGTCTCCAGGACGCTGCGCTCCCGAGGGGTCAGCCGGGCCAGCGGGTCGCTGTGCGTCGTGCGGATCACCAGCTGCCGTACGACCTCCGGGTCGATGGCGGCGCCGCCCGCCTCGATCCGTTCCAGTGCGTCGAGGAACTCCTCCACCTGGGCGACCCGGTCCTTCAGCAGGTAGCCGACCCGCTCCGCGTTCGACGTGAGCAGCTGCGCCGCGTAGTTGCGCTCTATGTGCTGGGACAGGACGAGCACCCCGACGCCGGGCCACCGCTTGCGGATCTCCAGCGCCGCCCGCAGTCCCTCGTCCGTGTGGGTGGGAGGCATCCGGATGTCCACGACGACCATGTCCGGCCGCAGCTGCTCGATCTCCCGCAGGAGGGCGACGGCGTCGCCCACCGCGGCCAGGACCTCGTGACCCTCCTCGCTGAGGAGGCGGACCAGCCCTTCCCGCAGCAGGGTCGAGTCCTCGGCCAGCATTACGCGCACGGCAGCTCCGCGGTGATCGTGGTGGGGCCCCCTGAGGGGCTGTGGACGTGCAGCCGGCCGTCCAGGGCGCCGACCCGGCTGTGCAGCCCGGTCAGTCCGCTGCCCTCCGGCCTGGCGCCGCCGACGCCGTCGTCCTCGACCTGGACGAGGAGGACCGGTCCGTACTTGCGGACGCTCACCTGGATCTCCGTGGCGGCCGAGTGCTTGGCGGCATTGGTCACCGCCTCCGACACGACGAAGTACGCGGCGGTCTCCACGGAGGCGGGCAGCGGCTCGGCGAGCGCGAAGTCGGTCCGGATGGGGATGCTGCACCGCTCCGACACCCCGGCGAGCGCCTCCTGGAGCCCCAGGTTGTCCAGCGCCGTCGGATACACCCGCCAGGCCACTTCCCGCAGTTCCGTCAGGACGTCCTGTGATTCCTTGTGCGCCTGTTCCAGCAGGCTGCGCGCCTGCTCGGGCGTGCGGCCGCCGCGCCGGGCCCGCCCGAGGAGCATGGCCAGCGCGACCAGACGCTGCTGCACGCCGTCGTGCAGGTCCCGCTCGATGCGCCGGCGCTCGGTGTCGACGGCCTGGAGCACCGCCGCCCGGCTGGTGGCCAGCTCGTCGATGCGCTGCTGCATCAGCTCCCGCTCCGAGGGCCCGAAGCACTCGCGGGCCATCCGCGCGTCGAGCGCCTCCAGCGAGAACAGGCCCTGTACGTCCAGGAAGAGCAGCACCCCGCCGAGCACGACCTGGGTGACCAGCTCCCGGCCGTCGAGGGTGCCCCGGGCCAGACTCGCGACGAGCAGGCCGGCGAGGACGGCGCCGAAGCCGAGGAGGCCGAGCACCACTCCGGTGATCAGGCCGGCGTAGGTACGGGCGGCGAGGTAGCGCAGGATCTGCTGGTCGGGCACGGGACGATCGGGGAAGGAGTCCCCGAAGAAGACCGAGCGGCGCCACCGTTCGAGGGCCGTCAGCCGCCGGGCTCCGGAGGTGAGGACGACGAACGCCCGGCGCCGGGTGCGCGGCCACAGCAGGAGCGGGCCGAGCGGGACACCGGCGACGACGAAGTACAGGAGTCCCAGCACCGCCGTCAGGCAGCCCAGGAAGACGCCCGCGGCGCGCAGGGGCAGCGCCGGGGCGGGCTTCGCCTCGGGCTCGCCTCCCGGCAGCGCGGTTCCGGGCACCGTCGGGAGGGGCTGGATGGTCGTGTCCGCCGGTTCCCCCTGCACGTTCGCCGAGCCTAGTGGGGCGGCGCAGCCGGGGCAAGATCGCTCGGTCCGGGCCAGGACGGGACTGGTCACGACGGGCGGCGGTGCTGGGCGGTGCCGCGCGAGCGCAGCCGGACCACGATGTAGAAGGCCAGGGCGAGGACCACCATGACCAGGACGGCCTTGCTGATCACACCGACGTAGTCGCCGACCTTGTCCCACTGGTCGCCCAGCCAGTACCCCGACAGGACGAGCACGGCGTTCCACACCAGTGAGCCCAGGCCGGTGAGGACCAGGAAGGTCGGCAGGGGCATGCGCTCCAGGCCGGCCGGCACGGAGATCAGGCTGCGGAAGATCGGCACCATGCGGCCGAGGAAGACGGCCTTGGTGCCGTGCTTGGCGAACCACTCCTCCGTCCGCTCCAGGTCGGAGGTCTTGACCAGCGGCAGCTTCGCCCAGATCGCGTACATCCGCTCGCGGCCGACCAGTGCGCCGACCCAGTAGAGGACCGCGGCACCCACCACGGACCCGAGAGTGGTCCAGAAGAGGGCCGCGAAAAGGCTGATGACTCCCTGCCCGGCGGCGAAGCCGGTCAACGGCAGGATGATCTCGCTCGGCAGCGGCGGGAAGAGGTTCTCCAGGGCGACGGCGAGGCCGGCACCGGGCGCCCCCATGGCGTCCACCAGGTCGGCCGCCCATCCCGCGATGCCGCCCGCGGGCTCCTGTGGCAGCGCAAGGGTGATGTGGTCCATTCGAAGTCTCCAGGTATGAAGCGCACGCCGCGGGCCGGTGCCGCGATCCGTTGACCACGCTAGAAGTGCCAGCTCAGTGCCGGTATGCGGTTAGCCGTCGAACTCGTGCGGTTTCCCCCACCTCGGACCCCGCGGTTTTCCGCAGGGTCCGAGGCGGGGGCGGGCGGGGAATTGGCAGCAAGGTGCCAGCGGAACGGCATTCGTTGGACGCCCTATTTCCGGTCTGGTTAATCTCGCCCCTCGTGCCCCTCAAGTCCCCTTGGACAAGACGGACTTGGCTCCGCGCCCATCCGGACGAACGGCGTGACCATGCAGCTGCCAGTCGCTCCCGCCACCGAGCTCGTCGTGGCACCGGTGACGATCACTCCGACCAAGCCCCTCACCCCCACCCACGTCAAGGGCCTGCTGTGGACCGACGTACTCGTCAAGGCGAGCGCCCAAACCGGCGGGGTGCGGCTGGTCTGGAACAACCGCATGGCCACCGTCACCACCCAGGCGACGGCGTTCTGGCACCACCTCGAGCTGACCGAGCCGCACACCGACTGGAGCCGCGAGTCGGAGACGGCGATCGGCGAGCGGTACGTCCGCTTCCACGGCGAACACCGGACGGCCGACCGCGAGGCGGTGGGCGTGCGCCTGGCCCACGCCGACCGTGACGGCTGGATCCACCCGGCCGGGCTGCGCATGCTGCGACTGTGGCAGGCCCAGCTGGACCTGCTGGGAGTCGGCGGTCTCGGACTCACCACCGACCGTCCGCTGGCCACCACGGCCGGGGCCATGCTCGACACCCTCGCCGACCGGGGCCTGCTGCTCGACCACCGGCGCTACGGCGGCCCGGTCCACCTCGACGGTCCCCGCTGGGGCCTGCCGCTGCGCCAGTTGGTCGGCGCCGACGGCCACCCCAACTACCTGCTGCCGATCCTGCGCGAGCTGATCCCGATGATCGGCCCGCGACGGCGGTTCCTGCTCATCCACGACGACGGCATCACCGCCGACTACCTGCTCCTGGAGAGAGTCCTGGCCGAGTTCGGCGCGCGCACCGCACGTCTCTCCCTGAGCAGGGTGCCCGTGGGCGGGACGGCCCGCTCCAGCCGGTACGGCGGCTGGCGGGGCTCGACCCTCGGCGACCTGTCGGCCGTCTCCGGCTCCGCGGACCGGGCGGCCTACCGGCTGGGCATGCGGCTGTACTTCGTCGGTACCCTGCACCGGCGCTCCGCCCAACCGTTCCGGATGGGGCTGCTGCGCCGTTGCGTGGGGCGCGCGGCCCGGCTGCTCGACCGCGCGGCCGCGCGCGACGCGGACCCGAACCGGTGGAACGCCGCCGATCCGCCGGCCCGGCTCCGGGCACCGCACGGATACGTCGACCCCTACCGGCTGACGGCCTCCCTGCTCGGCCGGCCCGGGGTCCCGCCCGCGCCCGAGATCACGGCGATCTACACATGAGCACCGCACGGTCCGTGCGTCCCACCGACGCCGACGTGCTGGCCGCCGCGGCGCGGGCCAGGGTCAGGGCGGTCCGCGCGGGGCTCGCGGGCGGCGACCACCCGGCCCCGCGGGAGCTGACCGCGGTCGTCGTCGTGGAGGACATCGACCCGGCTGCGTTCGTCGCCGGCACCGCCTCGTTCGCGCTGGCGCTGGAGCCCGGCTCGCGGGCGGGCTGGTACCGCGCCTTCACCCGCACCGTCTTCCTCGCCGGGCGGCCGGGCAGCGTCGTCGGCCGCCATCCGCACCGCCGTCTCGCCCCCGGCGGCGGCCTCGCCTGGTACGGCCCGGCCACCCGCCGCGAGCTGTCCGCCCTGTCGCGGCTGCTGCGCACCTTCCAGGGCCCGTTCCCCATCGACGTGCCCCCGGGGCCGCTCGCCGTGCGGGTGCCCGGGCGGCCCTCGGGACACCGGGTGGAGATGACGGTGGCCACCGGCGGGGTCCGCAGCGACGCGTACCTGGTGCACGTCCACCACCTGGTCGCCGAGGCGGTGTTGCGCGGGCTGGTCGGGCCCGGCGACGCCGTCCGTGTGGAACACCGGGACGTGCTCGCCCCCCAGGACTTCCGTGCCGCGCTCGACCCGGGCCGCGCCACCACGGTCCAGACCCGGATCTCCCGCGACGGCACCGACCCCGACCGGCTGCGCCTGTACGGCGTACTCATCTCGAACCGCGACCGAGGAGGCCACTGATGGAGGCCGCACGCGTACAGGCGGCGCACCGCCGACTCTTGGACAGCCTGGACCGTCCCGAGGAGACCCAACGCGAGTTGCTCGCCCGGATCCTGGAGCACAACGCCGGCACCGCGTTCGGCCACGAGCACGGGTTGGCCGGCGTCCGCTCGGTCGACGAGCTGCGCCGGGCGGTGCCGATCCGCACCCACGAGGCGCTGATGCCGTGGATCGAGCGGGCGATGGACGGCGAACACCGCGTGCTGACGGCCGACGACCCGGTGGTGTACTTCTCCTCCAGCGGCAGCACGGGCCGCGAGAAGCACATCCCGGTGACCCGCACCTACATGCGGGAGACCTTCCTGCCCTTCTACCACGCCGCCTTCGCCCCGCTGCTCGGCACGCTGCCCGGCTCGGCGACCGCGCCGGACGGGGTGCTGAACCTGTGGCAGGACCCGACCGCGCCCGCGGCCCGCACCCGCAGGGGCCAGCCGCACATCGGCTCCAGCCAGGTCGACTACCGGCGATTCGGCGAGGACTCGGCCGTCGGACCGGGCAACGACGCCTCCTGGAGCCGGATTCCCGAGGCGCTCGCCTCGGCCGACCCCTGGGAGCGCGCCTACTTCAAGCTCCGGCTCGCCGCCGCGCAGGACATCCGTGTCGTCATCGGCATCAACCCCGCGATGGTCGCCGCCCTGCCCTACCAGCTGCGGACCTCGTGGCCCAGGCTGGTCGAGGACATCCGGGCCGGCACGCTCGGCGGCCGGCCGCACACCTCACCCGACCCGGAACGCGCCGACGAGATCGCGCGGTACGCCGCGACGTTCGGCACCGTGCTGCCCCAGCATCTGTGGCCGCGGCTGACCGCCGTCCTCGTCTGGAACAGCGCCCTCGCCTCCCTCTACCTCCCCCGTGTACGGGAGACCTACGGGCCCGGTGTCCAGCTCTTCGCGGCGCCCGTCGCGTCCTGCGAGGGACCGGCCGCCGTACCGGTGGACCGGCACCTCGGCGGTGCGCCGCTCTACCTGCCCGGCTGCGTCTACGAGTTCGTCCCTGCCGACGGCCCCCTGTCGGCCGACAGCGAGACCCTGCTGCCGACCGAACTGGAGGAGGGAGCCGACTACCACCTCGTGCTCAGCCACATCGGCGGGCTGTACCGGTGCGCCGTCAACGACGTGGTCCGGGTCGTCGGCCGGGTCGGGCGCACTCCGCGCGTCGCGTACGCGGGACGGAACGTCGTCCGGTCCGCCGCCGGCGAGCGGCTCTCGGAGGCCGTGGCGGTCCGCGCCCTGGGCGCCGCCTGCCAGGACACGGGGGCGGAGATCCGCAACGCCACCTGTCGCCTGGCCCCGGGCCGGCCGGCCCGCTACCAGGTCGCGGTGGCCTTCGCCGGGCCTCCGGTGGCGGACCTGGCCGGCGCCCTGGACGCGCGGCTGGCGCGGCACTGCCCCGGTTACGGGGCCGGCCGCCGGTCCGGACGGATCGCCCCCGTCGAGGTGATCACCGTCCACGAGGACGCCTTCCTGCGCGAGTGGGAGCGCGCGGTACGCGGCGGGCAGCGACCGCCCCGCGTCAAGGACCGGGTCTTCCAGCCCTCCGACGACGCCTGGGCGCGCATCACGTCCACCCGGCCGCAGGCGGTCTGATGCGGACGCCGACCCACGAGACGAGGGACCTATGAGCGACGTCATTCCGGGCCGGGGCCAGTACTCCGAGGAGGCCCGCAGGCAACGGCTGCGCTGGCTGCGCGAGCGCGGCGGCACCGCGCTCGCCTCGCTGGAGAGCACCACACTCGCGGCCCGGAACCTGGTGGGCAACGTGGAGAACTTCGTCGGCTCCGTGGAGGTGCCGGTGGGCCTCGCCGGACCGCTGCTGTTCGCCGGGGACGCGGCCCGGGACAGTGTCGTGGCCCCGCTCGCCACCACGGAGGGCGCGTTGGTGGCCTCCGCGTCCCGGGGCGCGCGGGCGCTGACCGCGTCCGGCGGCGTGGTGACGAAGGTGCTGTCGCAGCGTATGACCCGGGCACCCGTCCTGGAGTTCGAGGACCTCAACGCCGCGCACCGGTTCACGGGCTGGCTGCGGGAGCGGCGCGGCCTGCTGGAGGAGCAGGTCCGCATGGTGTCCCGGCACACCCGGCTGATCGACGTCGAGCCCTACCAGATCGGCCGCTACCTGCATCTGCGCTGCGTGTTCGAGACGGCCGACGCGGCCGGCCAGAACATGACGACGGCGGCCACCTGGCAGATCCTGCGCCGGCTGACCGAGGCCGTCGCCGACGACGCGGGCATGCGCCCGGTGAACTCGCTGCTGGAGGGCAACCTGAGCGGCGACAAGAAGACGGCCGTCACGTCCCTGCTCGCCGGGCGCGGAACCCGGGTGACGGCGGAGTGCCGGGTGCGCCGCGACGCGGTGACCGGCGTCCTGAAGACCACGCCGGAGGCCATGGTCAAGGGCCATGTGGCGACGGTCCTCGGGGCACAGCAGGCCGGGATGGTCGGCTACGGCGTGAACGCGGCGAACATCGTCGCGGCCCTGTTCCTCGCCACGGGCCAGGACGCGGCCTGCGTCCACGAGTCGGGCGCGTCGATCTTCTCGATGGAGACGGACGGTGACGATCTCGTCGCCACCCTGCTGCTGCCCAACCTGGTGGTGGGCACCGTGGGCGGCGGCACCGCGCTACCGCACCAGCGCGACCTGCTCACCCTGCTGGGTTGCGCGGGCACGGGTGGAGCGCGTCGGTTCGCGGAGATCGTGGCCGGGTTCGCCCTCGCCCTGGACGTGTCCACCATGGCGGCGGTGGTCAGCGGCCAGTTCGCGGCCGCGCACCAGCGCCTCGGCCGGGCCCGGCGCGTCGACTGGCTCCAGCCGGGCGACCTGGACGCCGCCCTGTTGCAACCCCTGCTCGCCCAGGGCACCGGCGACCCCCGACTGCACATCACCGGCGTGACCCAGGGACCCGGGCTCCGGGGTGACGGCATCACCAGTGAGCTGGGCGCACTGGCCGAGCGGCGCAAGCTGACCGGCCTGTACCCGCTGAGCGTCGGCTGGAACGCGGCCGACGGGTCCACCGGCGCCGAGCTGGTGGCCAAGGTCAAGTCGCGCGGGGACGAGATCGTCGGCGGCGTGGCGAAGCTGTTCTCGGTGTGCGGGCCGGAGCTGGACGCGGCCTGGCAACGCTGGGGCGCCGACACCGTGTTCACCGACGCCCACCGCCGTGAACTGGCGGTGTACCGGCGCGGGGAGCCCGTCCTCAAGGACTTGCTGCCGCGCTGCTACGGGCTCCTGGAGGACGAGGAGCGCGAGGCGTACGTCATCCTCATGGAACGGCTGCCCGATGACGGTGGGCCGTGGAACGCCGCCCGGACCGACCAGGCGCTGCGTGCCGTCGGCGCCGTCCACGGGCACTGGCTCGGCCGCGACCAGGAGGTCCTGGCCGAGGGCTGGCTGCACCACGTGCCCGATCCCGCGCAACTGGCGAAGGCACGGGAGTTGTGGGCAGCGCTCGTGCGCCATGCCGCGGCCGAGCTTCCCGAACTGCTCGGCGCCCACCGCCGGGACGTCCTGCTCGGCGTGGTCGAGGACGCCGAGCGCTGGACACAGGAACTGCACGCGATGCCCCGCACCCTGGTCCACAACGACTTCAACCCGCGCAACCTCGCGGTACGGGAGGGGAGGATCGTGGCGTACGACTGGGAACTCGCCACCGTCGGACCGCCTCAGCGGGACGCCGTCGAACTGCTGGCGTTCACCGCCGGCCCGCACGTCACGGCGGCCGAGGTGGACCGCTTCCTCGACGTGCACGCGCGGGCGGTGGCCTCGGTGTCGCCCCGGGCGGCACGGCTCGTCGCGGACTCCGACTGGAGGCGTGGACACCGGCTGGCGCTGCGGGAGTTCCTGATGACCCGGCTCGCGCTCTACGCGGCCGGGAGCACCCAGCGCGAGTTCGCGTTCCTGCCTCAGGTCGTGGCGACCGCGTTCCGGCTGTGGGACATCGAAGAGACCCGGGACGGTGGGTGAGATGCGCGTCGCCCTCGTCGGCATCGACGGAACCGGGAAGACGACTGTGCTCCGCCGCCTCCGCGAACGCGACGGCGTCGGGGTCGTGCACGCCGTGCGCGGGTATGAGAACCCGGACAATCCGGGTGCCGGGCTGTCCGAGGCGCTGGCCGGCGCCTCCGTGGCGGCGGACGAGGTGGGCCACGTCCAGCTCAAGGTCTGCGTCCTGTACCTCCAGCTGTGTCTGTTCGGTCCGGCGGAGGAGCACGCGGCGGCCGGCGGCCGGACCGTCCTCGCCGACCGGCACCCGCTCGTCGACCCCCTGGTCTACCTGCCCCTGTTCGCCCGCGCCCGGCACGAGGACGCGCCCGGCACCGACGTGGACGCCTGGTGGCGCAAGCAGGACCCGAGCGCCGCACGGGCGGTGCGCGACTGGCTGCGGACCCGCACCGGGGACACGGACGCCTGGGCGGCCGGCACGGAGGTGCTGCGCTGGGGCACCCTTCCCCCGGACACCCTGTCCGAGACCCTCGCCCGCCACTTCGGCGTCAGCCTCCCGGACGGCGTCCTCCTCCTCGACCTGCCCGTCTCCGAAGCCCTTCGCCGCACCGGGGAACGCCCCCGCGGTGGTGAACTCCACGAGACCGAGGCGTTCCTCGCGGCGACCCGCGAGCGCTACGACACCGTGCTGGAGCACCTCTCCCGCACCCGCCCCCACCTGACGGTACGCCGACTGCCCTGCTCGGGGCTCTCCGTGGACGAGGTGGCCGCCGAGGTACGCGGCGCCGTCGCGGCCTTGCCCACGTAGCCGGTGTCGTCACGGCCCCCGCCCGGCAGGAGGCCGAGCCCCGTACCGACCTGGACGCGTCGAACGCCCCCCACCCCCCGAACCCGCAGGTCAGGATCCCTTGCCCGCCGGTTCGAGGATGACCCGTGGGCAACAGCCCCGGCCTCGGATGTGAGACTGGGGAATGCTCGGACCTGGGTGCGGCTCACCCATCGGGCCACGACCCTGACGTTACTGCCAACGACACGGCCCGTTCGGCCCTCTCGGGGCGTCGAAGACACCGCGTCCGGAACGCTGACCGACGGTCCCTTTTCGTCCACCGCGCCCACCATTCGGCCACCGCGCTCACCAGGAAAGAAGACGGCACGATGACGAACGACGACGACCCCGCACTCGACGACCCGGTAGGTCAGTCGCTCGGCGGTCGGCACGCGCATCTCGCCCGACGTTGGCGACCTTCTCCTCCGTGTCCGTCGACCCGGACCCGGAGGACTGGGCCGACCTGGCCGGCCTACTCGGTCCCGGCGCCTTCGCCGATATGTTCGGACAGCGTGCCCGAGATGCTGGATCTCGCCGCGCGGACCGAGCCGGGGCCGTTCTGGCCCCGTACCCATGAACTCGGCACCTACCTGGGTGTCCGGGTCGACGGCACCCTGGTGGCGATGGCCGGGGAACGCCTGCGTCCTCCGGGCTGGACCGAGATCAGCGCCGTCTGCACCGCTCCCGCGGTGATCGTCACCGGTTCCGGGGGCTGCTCCTGCCGCCGCCGAAGCGGGTGCCAGGGTGGGTCCGGGCGGGCAGGTCGAGCGGTGCCGCCGGGTCGGTGGCGACGACGTGGACGACAGTGCCCGGCGGCGCGCCTCTCATGGCGCGAGGACGGAGTGCACGTGTTCGACCTGTGGCGCAGTCGCGAAGTGGGGTCCCGCGAGGGCCCGCCAGTGGGCGAAGCCTTCGGAGGCGCGGAAGGTGACGGTGTGGTGCTCGACCGTCTCCCACCGGACCGTCAGCCGGTAGCGTGAGGGGTGTTCGACGCTGCGAAGAAGGTCGACTCCGTCGCAGCCGTCGGCCGCGAGGAAGAACGGCAGGGCCTTGGCAACGGCAGCCTCGAACTCCTTCTCCTGGCCCGGGTGGATCTCGATCTGGGCGATCTCGGTGATCACGATGTGATTCCTTCCAGCTTTCTCGGGTCGTCGTGGTGTCAGCCGCGGCTTCCGGCGGCTTTGTTGTGCTCGGCGTCGACCCGCACGGTGACACCCGTTTCGACGAGGGTGCGGGTGGCGTCGACGGATGCGTAGATCCACAGGATCCGCAGGGGCTCGGTGGCCGAGGCGTTGCGGAAACGGTGAGGGGTCCCGGCGGCGACGTAAGTGGTGTCGAAGCGGGTCACATGGTGTTCGCCCCCATCGATCTCCACGATGGCGTCGCCTTCCAGGATGGTCACACTCTCCGGGCAGTTGTGGGTGTGCAGGGCTATGCCGGCACCACCTTCGAAGAGGGTCTGGCCGGTGAGGTAGACCTCGGCGCCGACGGCTCGGGTGACCAACGGGATGGTGCGGGCACCGCCGCCACGGCTGAAGGAGGTCAGCTCGGCGGGCCGCAGCACGGCGGGAGGGAAGGCGGCGAAGCAGGGCTCGTCGGGAGGGCAGTTCACCATGTTCTCCATGTGGATACGAGAAAGGGCGTTCAGGCTGTCGGTGCGGCCGGGCCTATCCAGACCGTCTTGGTGTTGACGAATTCGCGGATGCCCTCGGCGCCCAGTTCACGGCCGTAGCCGGACCTCTTGATGCCGCCGAAGGGCAGACGCGGGTCGGAGACGACCATGCCGTTGATGAAGACGGCCCCGGCGTCGAGAACCCGGGCGAGTCGCCGGGCCCGGCCCAGGTCGCTCGTCCACAGGGCGGCGCCGAGACCGTATTCGGTCTGGTTGGCCAGGGTTCCGGCCTCGTCGGCGGATGCGACGCGCGTGATGGCGGCGACGGGGCCGAAGGTTTCCTCGTCGAAGGCAGCCATGCCGGGCCGGACGTGGTCCAGGACGGTGGGCGGGTAGTAGCATCCCGGGCCGTCGGGGACCTTCCCGCCAAGGACGAGGACAGCACCGGCGTCGACGGTGCGCCGCACCTGGTCGTGCAGGGTGTCGCGAAGGTGGGCGCGCGCCATGGGGCCGATCGCGGTGTCCGGATCGGTCGGGTCACCCACCTTGAGGGCCGCTGCGGCGGAGGCGAATGCCGCCGCGAACCTGTCGGCCACGGCTGCCTCGACGATGAACCGCTTGGCGTTGACACAGGACTGGCCGACGTTGGCACAGCGGGCCTTGACTGCGGTGGCGGCGGCCTGCTCGATGTCGGCGTCGGCAAGGACGATGAACGGGTCGGAGCCGCCGAGTTCGAGGACCTGCTTCTTCAGCACGGCCGCGGCCTGGGAGGCGACGATCGCACCGACCTCGGTTGAACCGGTGAGGGTGACCGCCGCCACACGCGGGTCGGAGATGAGGCCGGCGACCTGGTCGACCTCGATCAGAAGCGTCCGGCACAAGTCCGCGGAGGCACCGGCCTTGCGGACGATCTCCTCGACGGCGAGGGCACACTGCGGCACGTTGTTGGCGTGCTTGAGCAGAGTGCCGTTGCCCGCTGCCAGAGCCGGAGCGGCGAACCGGAAGAACTGCCAGAAGGGATAGTTCCACGGCATCACGGCGAGGACCACGCCCAGTGGGTCGTAGACGACGGCGCTCTCGGCGGCGTTGGAGGCCACCGGTCGGTCAGCGAGCTGGGCCGGGGCGTGCTCGGCGTAGTACTCGCAGGTCATCGCGCACTTCTCGATCTCCGCGCGCGCTTCCGTGATCGGCTTGCCCATCTCCGCGGTGATCAGCGCCGCGTAGGTGTCCCGGCCCTCGCGCAGGACGCGTGCCACCTCCCGCAGCAGGGGGGTGCGGTCGCTGATGTCCCGTCGGCGCCAGGCGGCCTGGGCGTCGGCCACCTTGTCGAGGATGCCGTCGACCTCCTGAGATGACTGTGGGGTGAAGCGGGCGAGCTCGACGTCTGTGGTCGGGTTGGTGGAAACGATCATCAGAAGGCTCCTCCGGTGTGTTCGATCGTGCGGCAGATCTCGGCGGCGAAGTCAGTCGTGCCGATGTTTCGCGGGTGCGGGTGGCGGGTCGAGCACGGTGTCGACCGCGCCGGTGATCGGAGTGGTGGCCTGCTGCACTCCGTCGTCGCCGTCACGCCGGTCGCGCCAGTCCAGCAGCGTCACGGCGCACATGATCAGGGGTGGGGGTTGGCGATGCCCTGACCTGTGTCAGTCGTACGGCCCGCCGGGCATGAGGAAGGGGAGGAGGACCTCCTGTGTACCGCGCGGGCTCAGGTGACGCTGATGGCTCCGGTGAGGACGGCGAAGGCGATGTAGGCGACGGAGACGAGGATGCCCCAGCGCAGGGCGTGCTTCTGGAAGTCGCCGAGTTCGGCCTTGATCAGGCCGAGGAGGACCCACAGGGGCGCGCTGGTGGGGCCCATCATGTGGAGGATCTGGCCGATGGCGCCGGCGCGGGCGATCTCGTTGGCGGGGATGCCGTAGTGGGCGGCGGACTCGGCGAGGACGGGGACGACCCCGAACCAGTAGCCGTCGTTGGACATGAAGAAGCCGAGCGGCAGGGCGAGGATCGCTGTGAACAAGGGGATGACGTTGCCCCAGCCCCCGGGGACGATCGAGAGGGCCGCGTCGGCCATGGCCTTGATCATGCCGGAGTCGGTCATGATGCCGGTGAAGACGCCGGCGGCCAGGACGAGGATCATCACCGGGACCGCGTTCGCGGCCTGGCGCTTGATGAGGTCCTGCTGGTCGCCGATGGAGCGGATGTTGACGAGCAGTGCGATGACGAAGGCGACCATGAAGAGCACCAGGAGGTCGGCGACCTCGGCGATGAGCAGCACCATGAGCAGCAGGGTGAGGGCGGCGTTGAACCACATGCGCCAGTCGGCCTTGACCGGCTCGAACGCCTCACCGGAGGCGATCTCCAGCTTGTAGGCGGCGAGCTTCTCACCGTCGAGCTTGCTGCGTTCGCGCAGGCCGAGCCAGTAGGCGACGGCGATGATGGCCAGGCTGGTGAGGGCCATGGGGCCGATCATGTGGACGAAGTACTCGGTGGCGCTCAGGTGCAGGACGCTGATGCCGCGGGTGGCCGCGCCGCCCCAGGGGGTGGTGCCGGAGATGGTGCCCAGCGCCATGGCCGCCAGGGTCGCGAGGATCAGGGGGTTGATGCCGAGGCGGCGGTAGATGGGCAGGAACGCCGAGCACACGATCATGTAGCTGGTGGTGCCGTCACCGTCCAGGGCGACCAGGAGGGAGAGTACGGCGGTGCCGACCACGATCCGGACCGGGTCGCCCTTGGAGGCGCGGACGATGACCTGGACGATCGGCTCGAAGAGCTTGCACTCCATCATCAGGCCGAAGTAGAGGACGGCGAACAGCAGCAGCGCCGCGGTGGGCGCGACGGTGTCCAGGCCGTTAATGATCATGTCGCCGAGCTTGGCGCCCTTGCCCGCGACGAGGGCGGCGGCGATCGGGGTGAGCATGATGGCGGTGAACGCGGAGAGGTGTTTCCGCATCACGAGCAGCATGAAGCTGCCCAGAGTGGCGAAGCCGAGGACGGCGAGCATCGTTGCTCCTTGGGACAGGACAGCGGGCCGCCGGTCGGGCGGCGGCGCGGGACGGCGCGTGGGGTCAGTGCGTGTCGGTTCGGGGGACGACCGGCAGCGCACGCGTGGCCGTACTCGGCTCGTGCGTCGGGTCGGTCATGGTACGTGCGGCTCCTGTACGGCGGCTCGGCGGGCGCACGGTCGCGGCGGGCGAAGACCCGGTGAGGACGTCAGGAGTGCGCCTGGCATGGCTGGGACCACCGGAACCACCGGGTCGGGAAGACAGGGCGACTCGACGGCCACTTCCGGACAACCGGTTTACCGGATTGCCGGTAGGTAACTAGAATCCGGCCATCGCGTCAATACCTGAAGTGAGGAAATCGATGGCCGAACTCGCCAGAATCACGGTCGAGCCGCGTGAGCCGCTGGCCGCCGAGGTCTCCCGCCGCCTGATCGACTACCTGATGTCCGGCGAGGTCCAGCCCGGCGACCGCATCCCCTCCGAGCGGCAGCTCACCGAGATGCTCGGGGTGAACCGGCCCACCGTGCGCGAGGCCATCAAGTCGCTCGGCTTCCTCGGCCTGCTGGAGATCCGGCAGTCCAGCGGGACGTACTTCCGCGGCACCGACTCCGACGTGCTCTACCGCCTGTTCGAGCTGGGACTGGTCCTGGGCGAGCGGGGCGCCCGCGACATGGTGCAGGCCCGCGCCGAACTTGAGGTGATCGTCGCAGGCCTGGCCGCACAGGCACGCGACGACGCGGGGGTCGAGCTGCTGCGGGCCCGGCTGACGGCGATGCGGGAGTGCCCGGACGACGAGTTCCCCGAAGCGGACACCGCCTTCCACGCCGCCCTCGGCGAACTGGCCGGCAACACCGTGCTGCGCGACATGCTCAAGGGCATGCGCGCGATGATCCAGCGCGGCTGGGTGGAACGGACCGGCGCGGTACGTTCCCGCGAGGTCGCCTACGACGACCACGTGCCGATCTTCGATGCAGTCGTGGCGGGCGACGCCGAAGCGGCCCGAACCGCGATGGCCCGACACATGAGCGGTGCGTCCCGGCGCCTCATGGAGGCCCTCGAGAAGCGCGAGGCGTAGCCCGGCCGACGGGTCGCCGGGGGGCCGCCGGCGACCCGTCCGACACATCATGAGCACAACCGGTTGACCGGTTGACCGGTTCGATCTACAGTGACGGCACGGCACCGCGACACAGGCTGCCGTCCCCCATCTCGGGCCTGTTCCGCTGCGTTACGGGACGTTCCCACACCGAGCGAAGAGGCCCGTGGTCGGGACCCTTGTCGGTCCCCGCCTACCGGAAGAGGTAAGAACCCGGTGATCGAACCCCACCCCCTGGTCGCCATGATCCATGCCGTGCCCGCCGCGCACCGCATCGCCCATGAGGCGTTCGCACGGGAGTTTCCGCAGGCCACGGTCTGGAACGTGCTGGACGACCGGCTGCTGGACGACGCCCGTGAGGCAGGCGGACTCACCGACGCGCTGCGCCGGCGCATGCTCCGCCTGATCGGGCACGTGATGGACGGCGGCGCCCAGGGGCTGCTGCTGACCTGCTCCTCCTACGGGGAGGTGGTGGACACCGCCCGGGCCCTGTGGACCGTGCCCGTGCTGAAGTCGGACGAGTCGATGTTCAAGGCCGCTCTGGCCGGGCCGTACCGCCGCATCGCCGTCGTGGCGTCCACGCCGCCCGCCGTACCGGCCGCCGTCGCCCAACTCGAGGCGCTCGTCCCCGCCGTCCGCCCGGATCGTCCGGTCGACATCGTCACCGCTCTGAGCGAGGACGCCGTCGGCGCGGCCGACCCGGAGTCCGTCGCCCGCCACCTGGCGGACGCCCTCCGCGCGGCCGGGGGCACCGACGTCGAAGCGGTGCTGCTGGCGCAGTACTCGCTCACCCCCGCACGCGACGCCCTCGCCGCCCTGCTGGGTGTGCCGGTGTTGGACGGTGCCGGTGCCGCCGCCCGTGAACTGCGCGGATTTCTCTCGCCCGACGGGACGCCGACCGCCCGGACCCCGGCGGTCGCGCCGTGACCGCCGCCCTGCCCTGGCCGCTCGCCTACACCGTCTCCGGCGACGACTGCGTCTCCCCCATGCCGCTCGGCCACACGGCACCTCTCGCCGAGGCCGTCCGCGATCTCGCCGAACTCGGCTACGACGGGGTGGAGGTCCAAGTACGCGAGGTCGGTGCCCAGGACGCCGAAGCCCTGACACGGACCGTCGAGACCGCCGGACTGAAAGTCCTGGGCATCGGCACCGGGCCGGTCGCGGCCCAGGACCGGCTGACGCTGACCGACCCGTCGGCCGACGTTCGCCGCCACGCCCTGTTCCGCCTGCTGGGCGCGGCCCGTCTCGCCGGCGAGCTGGGGGTCCCGGTCTCCCTCGGACAGACCCGCGGCACCTTCCTGCCCGGGCTGGAGGACATGCAGCGGCTGTGGGCGGAACGCGCCGTGGCGCAACTGGCCGAAGAAGCGGCCGCTCGTGGCAGCCGCCTCCTGCTGGAACCGCAGTCGCGTGCCAACACCTCGCTGTGGCACACCCCGGAGGAAGCCGTCGCCGTCATCGACTCGCTCGACGCTCCGGCCGGCCTGGTGCTGGACACCCACCACCTCGACGCCGAGGGCGTGGACGCGGTCCGGGCCGTCACCGACCACACCGGCGTCACCGGCTGCCTCCAACTCGCCGCCGCCTCGACCCGGGGGCCCCTGACGGTCGGCGATCCCCGGCTCCCCGCACTGATCTCCGCGCTGCGCACCGGCGGCTTCACCGGTTGGCTGACGCTGGAGCACACCCAGGAAGGCGACAGCACCAAGGCGGCCGCCCGTTCCTGGACCGCGCTCACCGACGCCGTGTCCGCACTGTCCTGACCCCGCTCCCCCACCATTGTTCTGAGAGGAACCCGCACCATGAGCAGCAAGACCTACCGCCTCGGCGTCCTCGAGGGCGACGGCATCGGCCCCGAGATCGTCCCGTCCTCCGTCGAGATCGCCACCGCCGCCGCCGAGGCCGCCGGCGTGTCCGTGGACTGGGTGACCCTGCCGCTGGGCGCCGCCGCGATCGAGAGCCACGGCACCCCGGTCCCCGAGGAGACCAAGGACGCCCTCGCCGGCCTCGACGGCTGGTACCTCGGCCCGCACGACTCGGTCTCCTACCCGGAGCCGCACAAGTCCGCGCTCAATCCCTCGGGCACCCTGCGCAAGCACTTCCAGCTCTTCGCCAACATCCGCCCCGCCAAGTCCTTCCCCGGCGCCAAGGCCGTCTGCGACAACGCCGACCTGGTCATCGTCCGGGAGAACACCGAGGGCTTCTACGCCGACCGCAACACCTACGCGGGTACCGGCGAGTTCATGCCCACCCCGGACACCGCGATCATGCTGGGCATCATCACCCGCGAGGCCACCGAGCGCGTCGCCCGTGTCGCCTTCGACCTGGCCCGCTCGCGCCGGAAGAAGCTCACCATCGTCCACAAGGCCAACGTCCTCAAGCTCACCACCGGCCTGTTCCGCACCGTGTGCCAGGAAGTCGCCAAGGACTACCCGGACGTCGCCGTGGACGACTTCCACATCGACGCCATGACCGTCCACCTGGTGCGCCGCGCCCAGGACTTCGACGTCATCGTCACCGAGAACATGTTCGGCGACATCCTCTCCGACCTGGCCGGCGAGATCTCCGGCTCCCTCGGTACCGCGCCGTCCATCAACTCCTCCGCCACCACCGCCATGGCCCAGGCGTCCCACGGCTCCGCCCCGGACATCGCCGGGCAGAACGTCGCCAACCCGGTCGCCATGATCCTCTCGGGCGCCATGCTCTTCGAGTGGCTCGGCGCCAAGCACGGCGACGAGAGGCTCGCCACCGTCGCGAAGGTGATCGAGAAGGGCGTGGCCGACGCGATCGCCGCCGGCACCTCCACCCGCGACCTCGGCGGCTCCGCCTCGACCACCGAGTTCACCGCCACCGTCATCAAGGCCATCGGCACCGGCCAGAACTGACCCGTCCCGCTGCGGGGCGGGTGACTCCACCGCCCGCCCCGACCCCCGGCTCCGCCCGCGCGCACGAAGAGAGACCACGACCATGACCCTGCGCATCGGCTGCATAGCCGACGACTTCACCGGCGGCACCGACGTCGCCGCGGCCTTCCGGCGTGCGGGCCTGCGCACCGCCCTGGTCTTCGGTACTCCGGAGGACACCACCGCGCTGCCCGCGGACTGCGACGCCGCGGTCGTCGCCCTCAAGTCCCGCTCCACGCCCGCCGACGAGGCCGTCGCCGACTCCCTCGCCGCGCAGCGCTGGCTGTGGTCCAAGGGCGCGGCCCAGGTGTACTTCAAGTACTGCTCCACCTTCGACTCCACCCCGCAGGGCAACATCGGCCCGGTCACCGACGCCCTGATGGACGCCGCCGGCGCAGGCGTCACCCTGCACTGCCCGGCCTCCCCGCCCAACGGCCGCACGGTCTACCAGGGCCACCTGTTCGTCCACCACCAGTTGCTCTCCGACTCGCCGCTGCGCCACCACCCCCTCAACCCCATGACGGACTCCGCGCTGGTGCGCCTGCTGTCCGCCCAGTCCCCTCACCAGGTGGCCCTGATCGGCCTGCCCACCGTCCGCCGAGGGGTCGAGGCCGTCCGTGACGCCGTCGTGGCCCACCAGCAGTCCGGCGTCCGGCACGTCATCGCGGACGCCCTCACCGACGAGGACCTCGCCGTACTGGGGGCCGCCGCGCTCGAACTGCCGGTCGTCGCCGGGGCCGCCGGCCTCGCCGAAGGGCTCGGACACGCCTACCCGGCCGCCGGTCAGGCCACCGCCGAACCCTGGCCGAGCGACGGGCGGGCGGCCGTCCTCGCGGGCAGTTGCTCGGCCCGCACTCTGGAACAGATAGCCCAGTTCTACGCCGCCGGCCTGCCTTCCCTCCACCTCGACGTCCTCGCCTCCGCCTCCGGCCGCGACGTCACCGGCGAAGCCCTGGCCTGGTACGACGGGCAGGACCCCGATCTGCCCGTCCTGATATACGCCTCCGCGTCACCGGAGGAACTGGCGGCTGTGCAGGCCCAGTTGGGTGTCGACGAGGCGGCCGCGCAGGTCGAGGAACTGCTCGGCACCCTCGCCACCCACCTGGTCGAACGCGGCGTACGCCGTCTCCTGGTGGCTGGAGGGGAGACATCGGGCGCCGTCACCACCGCCCTCGGCGTCCGCGCCGTCCTCGTCGGCGAGGAGGCCGACCCTGGTGTGCCGTGGACCTACGCCACCACCGGGAGCGGCGACCTCGCCCTCATGCTGAAGTCCGGCAACTTCGGCGCCCCCGACCTGTTCACCCGTGCCCTCACGGAGCCCAAGTGACCGTCTACGCCGACGAGTCGGCCGCCCGGACGCTCATCGTCCGTACCGCCCGCTCGCTCTTCACCCGCGGTCTGACACACGGCTCGACCGGCAACCTGTCCGTCCGCCTGGCCGACGGCACCCTGCTCCTCACCCCCACCGGGTCCAGCCTCGGCACCGTCGAGGAAGCCGAGCTGTCCCGCACCGACCTGCACGGCAAGCACCTGGACGGCCCCCGACCCACGAAGGAGGCGTTCCTGCACGCCGCCTTCTACCGGGCCCGCCCCGGCGCCCGGGCAGTCGTCCACCTGCACTCCACCCACGCCGCCGCCGTATCCTGCCTCGACGACGTGAACCCGGCCGACGCCCTGCCTCCGCTCACCGCCTACTACGCCATGCGCGTCGGGACCCTCCCTCTGCTCCCCTATCACGCCCCCGGCGACAACAGCCTGGAACCGCTCGCCGAACGGACGGCCCGCACCCACCACGCCCTCCTCCTCGCCAACCACGGTCCGGTCATCGCCGGCGCGTCGATGGAGCAGGCCGCCGACGCGATCGAGGAGCTGGAGGAGACCGCCAAGCTGCACCTCCTCCTGCGAGGACACGCCACTCGCCCCCTCACCCCCGAGCAGGCTGCCGCGCTCGCGCCCCCATCCCCCTGACGGCCGGATGACGAGCGGGCGCGGCAGCCCCGAACGAAGAGGAGCATCACCATGTCCGAGACGGTCACCGCCGTCCCCACCGCCGACCTCGTCGACCAGTACGGCACCGACCTGCGCGTCTGCGACCTGCAGTTCCGCCAGTTCGGCGCCCACCGGGACTTCGCCGGCCGGGTCCGGACCGTCTCCTGCCACGAGGACAACGGCCTCCTGCGCGACCTGCTGCGCACACCCGGCGACGGCGCCGTGCTGGTCGTCGACGGCGGCGGTTCCCTGCGCACCGCCCTGGTCGGCGACCTCATCGCCGGTGCCGCCCAGGACAACGGCTGGGCGGGCCTGGTCCTGCACGGCGCCGTCCGCGACAGCGCGGCTTTGGCCGGTCTCCGGCTCGGCATCAAGGCGCTGGGCACCATCCCCCGCAAGAGCGCCAAGGACTCCGTCGGAGCCATCGACGTGCCCGTCACCATCGGCGGAGTCACCTTCCGCCCCGGCGACATCCTGCACGCCGACGACGACGGCATCGCCCTCCTCCCCGAAGGCACGGTGAACTGACCGGTGATCCTGAAGACCTTCGGGTGGTCGTTCGCGGTCACCGCGCTCGGCCTGGTGGCCGCGGTCTTCTACGGGGGGTGGGCCGCCTTCGGCATCGTCGCGATCCTCTCGATCATGGAGATCTCGCTGTCCTTCGACAACGCGGTGGTCAACGCCGGGATCCTGAAGAAGATGAATGC
>NZ_BMUY01000026.1 GCF_014650435.1 Streptomyces tendae | reverse complement strand
GGTGGCGGCGGCCTGCCTGCTGGAGGACCGTTACACCGGCGGCGCGTACGAGCTGACCGGCCCGGAGGTGATCACTCCGCGCGGGCAGACGGAGGCCCTCGCCGCCGCGCTGGGCTCGCCCGTGGCCTTCCACGAGCTGACCCGCGACGAGGCCAGGTCCGCCATGGCCCGGAGCATGCCGGCGGAGTTGGCCGACGACACCCTGGACATCCTCGGCAACCCGAGCCCGGCCGAACAGCGCGTCAGCCCGGACGTCGAACGGGTTCTGGGCCGTGCCCCGCGCTCCTTCGCCGACTGGGCCGCCCGCAATGTCACCGCGTTCCGCTGAGACCGGCCGCACCGGGGCGCCGTACCGGGGCCAGGCGCTAGAACACGTCGCGCAGGGTCTCCAAGAGGCGGGCGATGTTCGCCTCGTCGCGGCGGTAGTAGGTCCACTTGCCGCGTCGGGTGGCGACCACCAGCCCTGCCTGCCGCAGCATGGTGAGGTACTGGGAGGTGGTGGACTGTCCCAGGCCCATGCGCCGCTGGATGTCGGTCACGCAGACGCCGATCTCGACGTCCTCGGCCTTCTGGTCGGGGAAGCTCATGGGGTCCTTGAGCCACACCAGCATCTGGCGGCGGGCGGGGTTGGACAGGGCCCGGAATACGGACAGCAACTGCTCTTCCGAGAACACGGCGTGATCGTAACCCATTCTCATATTGACGATTCGCGATATGACGATTTATCTTCGCCGTATGTCCTCTTCGATGCGTGTGATGGAACTCGTCCGTTTCGGTGGCGCGGACACCGCGTTCGCGGCACGGGAACTGCCCGTGCCCAGCCCTGGGCCCGGCCAGCTGCTGGTGAGGGTCATGGCCACCTCCGTGAATCCCCTGGACCTGCAGACCCGCCGCGGCGACTACCGCGACCAGGTGGCGCTGCCGGCGGTGATCGGCAACGACGTGTCCGGCGTGGTCGTCGAGACCGGCACGGGGGCGGGCGACTACCGGCCGGGCGACGAGGTCTGGTACTTGGCGCCGGTGTTCACCGGTCAGGGGACCTATGCCGAGTTCCACGTGGTCGACCAGGCCCTGGTCGCCCGCAAGCCCTCCCGCTTGTCGCATGTCGAGGCCGCCGGTCTCGCTCTCGTGGGTGTGACGGCGTGGGAGGCGCTGGTCGAACGGGCCGGAGTGCGGGCCGGGGAGCGGGTCCTGGTGCACGGCGGCGCGGGCGGGGTCGGTTCGGTCGCCATCCAGGTCGCACGTGCGCTGGGGGCCGAGGTGGTCACCACCGCGCGGGCGAGGGATCACGACTTCGTCACCCGGCTGGGAGCGGACGTTACGATCGACTTCTCGGCCGGTGACTATGTGCCGCAGGTGCAGGCCCTGGGCGGGGTGGACGTCGTGTTGGACACGGTGGGCCGGGACACCCTCACCCGCAGTCCGCTGGCTCTGGCCGACCGAGGCCGCGTGGTGTCGATCGTGGACATTCCCGAGCCGCAGAACCTCCTCGCCGCTTGGGGCGTGAACGCGACCTACCATTTCCTCTTCGTCAGTCCCGGCCGGGCAAAACTCGAGGCCCTCGGCCGCCTGGTCGACCAGGGCGAACTCCGGCCGGTGATTGGCGCCGTGCTGCCGCTGGCCGATGTCGCCCACGCCCACAGCCTCTTGGAAGGCGGCTCCGCCGACGAAGGACGCCAACGCCCGCGCGGCAAGATCGCTCTCGCCGTGCATCCCGTGGACGAGACCCCGCACGCGGCGGCGGCCCGGACCTGAGGAATGGGGCGTCGCGCACCCGTTGTCCTCTCGTATGAGCGAAACAACTGCGGTAGTGGCGGGCGCGTATGGGGGTCCCGAGGTCCTGTCGGTGATGGATGTCGCCGTCCCGGAGCCGAGGCCGAACGAGGTACGGATGACGGTCCGCGCGGCCGGCGTCAATCCCTTCGACTACAAGTCGTACAGCGGCGCCTTCGGTGTCGATCCGGAGAGACTGCCGGTGCGGCTCGGTGTCGAGGCGGCGCGCGGGCACGGACTGACCATCGACCGCCTGCGGGCCGTGGAGATGGTGCTCGCGGACGGCTCCGTCGTGCGGGCCGACGATGCGGAGAACCCCGATCTCTTCCGGGCCGTGCGAGGGGCGGGCGCGAACTTCGGGATCGTCACTGCCTTCGAGTTCGAGGCCGACGACGTGGGCGCGGTCGCGTTCGCCCGGCTCACCCAGGACGCGAGCGACCTCGAGCGCTACCTCGTCGAGTGGGGCCGGGCGGTCGAGGACTCTCCGCGGGACCTCACCAGCTTCGTCATCGTGCCGCCCCCGCGCGGCGGACGACCGGCGCTCGCGGTGAGCCACACCATGGTCGACTCCTCGGAGCCGGAGACCGTGCGCGCCCGGCTGGAGCCACTGGCCGCGATCTCCGCGATGTACGCCCAGGACATCGTCATCACCTCCTACGCGGCCGTGATGGACAACGCGAGCGACGACCCACCGGTCTCCCACGGTGAACCGGTCTCACGCAGCGGTCTGCTCCGGCACGTGACCCCGCAGTTCGCCGCGGCGGCGGCTCGCATGATCCGCAGCGGCGCGATCGGATGGTTCCAGCTCCGCTCGGTCGGCGGCGCCGTCGCCGATGTTCCCTCGGACGCCACGGCCTACGCCCACCGCGACGCGAACTTCTCGCTGGTGGTGATGGGCGGTGCCGACGAGGTGGTCGACCGGGCCTGGGCCCGGCTGAGCCCTTTCCTCGACGGCCTCTACATCAGCTTCGAGTCCAGCCTCCGGCCCGAGCGGATCACCGCGGCCTGGCCCCCGCGGACCCTCACGCGTCTGCGTGAGCTGAAGAGCGTCTACGACCCCGAGGGCGTGTTCGGCGACAACTTCGCCCTCACACCCGCCGCGAACCACCCCGGAGGAAGCACCCCATGAGCGACTACGGCCACGAACTGTGGTTCGGCAGCTTCATCACCCCCGCCGCCCGCCCGCCTCAGGCGCCGGTCGAGCTGGCCCAGACATCCGAGAGGGCGGGCCTCGACCTGGTCAGCTTCCAGGACCACCCCTACCAGTCGGCGTTCCAGGACACCTGGACCCTGATGTCGTACGTCGCCGCACGCACCGAACGGATCCGGATCAGCGGCAACGTGCTGAGCCTTCCGCTGCGGCCCCCGGCCGTGCTGGCCCGCGCCGCCGCGAGCCTGGACCGGCTGACCGGCGGGCGAGTCGAACTGGGCATCGGCGCGGGCGCGTTCTGGGACGGCATCGTCGCGATGGGAGGCCGCCGGCTCGAACCGGCCCAGGCCGTGCGGGCGGTGGAGGAGGCCGTGGACGTGATCCGGGGTCTGTGGGCCACCGACGAGACCGGTCCCCTCCGTGTCACCGGGGAGTTCTACACCGTGAACGGCGCCAAGCGCGGCCCGGCACCCGCCCATCGCATCCCGATCCGCATCGGTGCCTACAAGCCGCGCATGCTCCGGCTGACGGGCAGGATCGCCGACGGTTGGCTGCCCTCCCTGGGTTTCCTGCCCGAGGGCCCGGCATCGCTGCGCGCGATGAACGAGCAGATCGACGAGGCCGCATCCGCCGCCGGCCGGGAGCCCGCGGCGGTCAGCCGCCTGCTCAACCTGAGCGGCCGATTCACGTCCGGCGCTGGCGGCCTGTTGCAGGGGACTCCCGGCGACTGGGCCGAACAGATCGCCGACCTCGCCCTGCAGTACGGCGTGTCCGGGTTCATCCTCGCCTCGGACGAGCCTGCCGACCTGAACCTCTTCGGTCACGAGGTCGCGCCGCGCGCCCGCGAACTCGTCCAGTCCGAACGCGTGACGTGATGCGGTGGGCGCGTGGCGGGCCCGGTGACGGAGCTGCGACAGCGGCAGCGCCGACGGAGCTGTTCGGACGCCGCGAGGAGACCGCAGTTCTCGACGGGCTGCTCTCGCAGGCCCGCGGCGGGAGCGGTGGCGCGCTCGTGGTGTGGGGCGAGCCGGGTATCGGCAAGTCAGCTCTGCTTCGCCACGTGTACGGCCAGGCCATGCACTTCGTCCGGCTGAGCCACTCGGCCACCCGGTCCGAGTCGGACCTGGCTTTCGCGGGGCTGCACGGGCTGCTGCGACCGCTGGCCGATCGTGTCGAGCTCCTGGCGACGGCCCAGGCCGCCGCTGCGCGTACCGCGCTCGGGCTGAGCGGTGAGCCGACGGACCGCCTGGTGGTCGGGGCGGCCGTGCTGTCGCTGCTCTGCGGACTCGCCGAGCGGCAGCCCGTGCTCGTCGTGGTGGACGACGGGCAGTGGCTCGACGAGGCCACCGCGCTGTGCCTGGGGTTCGTCGCTCGACGCGTGGGAGCGCATCCCGTGGTCGTCGTGCTCGCCGATCACAGCGATCCGGCCGCCCGGCCCTGGGAAGGCGTGGCCGACGTGCGGGTCGACGGCCTGAGCGACGAGAGCGCGCGGCAGCTTGTGGCGTCCGTGGCGCCGCTCACCGACGAGGCGACGACGCGGAACATGGTCCGGGGGCCGGGGGCAGCCCCTTGGCGCTGCATGAACTGGCCACGCTCGGGGGCGACCTCGACGACGCCGAGCATCGCCGGAAGCGAGGACGACCGCCCGTCGGGCCGCGCCTGCAGCGGGCTTTCCGTGCCGGGATCGAGGTCCTGAGCCCTCCGGCGCAGTTGCTGACCGTGCTCGCGGCGGCCGAGGAGCACGGCGACCGGCTCACGGTGCAGCGGGCCGGCCGTGCGTCGGGTGCCGGTGACGCCGTCTGGGAGGAAGTGACCAACGCGGGCCTGCTCCACGTGGCGGGCAACCGCGTCGGTTTCCGGCACCACGTCGTGAGCAGAGCCGTCTACGAGGGCTGCGGTGCCGCGACGAGGCGCCGGGCTCACCGCGCCCTGGCCGCCACGATGCCGGACGAGGCCGAGGAGCGCGCATGGCATCTCGCCGCCCTGGCCCGCGGACGCGATGAGGACGTCGCGCGGCTCCTAGAACGGACCGCCGCCCGCTCCCGGCTCCGCAGGGCCACGAACACGGCGGCACGGGGTGGTGGCGGGCCGCCGAACTGTCGGCCGCACCGATCGACGCCTCACAACGCCTCGCCGAGGCGGCCAGGGCTTCCTGGGACGCCGGGTGGGCAGCCACGGCGGAGCGCCTGCTCGATGACGCGGAACGGCTGGCCCCCGGTGCTCACGTCGCCCGGCGGAGCCGGGGTCTGCGGGGGATCATGGAGTTCGCCCGGGGCATGCCCGAGATGGCGCACCACTTCCTGATCACCGACATGAAGCGCGTCCCGGAACCGGGAACGGCGCTGGAACTGGGCACGCTGGCCATGCGCGCCGCCTGGTCCGTCGGACGCGGCGACCTGCGGGACAGAGCGCTGGAACTGCTGCTCGAAGACGACGTCGCGGGCCGGACCGGATTACCCGGCACGCTTGCCTGGTGGAGCGACGACGTGTCCGCCGACGCGGCGCCGGCGGACACCTGCGACCTCGGTGATGCCGCCGCGCGGGCCCGTACGACCATCCTGCCGTTGCTGCCGCCGACACCCCTCGCCCTGGCCTGGGGGATCGACAAGCCGATGGCGGATGCGCTGCGCCGCCGGTTGCCGCACCTGCGGCGGCGCAGCGAGCGCGCTCGGCTCGCCGCCGCCCTGGCCCAGACCGGGATGCTCGACAACGCTGCCGGCCGCTGGCCGCCAGCGGAGTCCTCGGCCGCGGAGGGACTGCGGCCGGCCCAGGACCTGGGTGCCGACCACATCGCCTCCCACTGCCGCACCAGCCTGGGCTGGCTCGCCGCGGCGCGTGGTGACGAACGCGCCGTCGCGGAGGCCACCGCCAGGACTCTGGAGACGTCACTCCCGCAGGGCGTCCGCGCGCTGAGCGCCGCCGCGTACTGGAACCGCGGCATGGCCTCGCTGTTTCGCGAGTGTCCCGAGGAAGCCCTGGACATCCTGGTGCGCCTGACCGAGCCGGGCCATGGCGCGGAACACCCGACCTTCGCGCTCCTGGCCGCTCTCGACACGGCCGAGGCGGCCGTGCGCGTCGGCAGAAGCGACCTCGCGGACGAACGGGTACGGGTGCTCGAAGCCTGGGCGCGGCGCACGGGAGCGCCGTGGGCCCGCTGTGCCGCGCACGTCACGCGCGGGCTCCTCGGCGGCGCCCGGGCCGAGGGCGCCTTCCGGGCCGCACTCGACGTGCCGGGTGCCCGATCCCACCCGCTGCTCTACGCGCGCGCTCAGTTGTCCTACGGCGAGTGGTTGCGACGGGGCCGCCGGCGGACCGAGGCGCGCGTCCGGATCGGCGCCGCCTTGGAGGCGTTCGACCGGCTCGGTGCCGAGCCGCTGCGCCAACGCGCGCAGCGCGAGCAGGACCTCACCGGAGCGCCGGGACTCCGGGGAAGCTCGGACACCGGGGCGATGAACCGGCTCACCGCCCAGGAACAGCGAGTCGCCCAACTGGCCGCCGAACAGCTGACGAATCGCGAGATCGGCGTACAGCTGCGGATCAGCCACCGCACCGTGGGCCACCACCTCGGGAACGTGTTTGCCAAGCTCGGCATCAACACCCGAACCGAGCTGAGCCACCTCCACGCCGGTTGCGAGCCGCCGTGAGCGCAGAAAGGCCGCGGCGGAGCGGGCGCGCGACGCCTCCGGCGGAAACGACGGATTGCCCGCCCGATTCGCTCACCGGCCCTGCTTTGTAGCGTCGCTGACGTTGTCCCGCGGACCCGCGGCGAAACGCCGTGCGACGCATGACGAGAGGTCACCTGATGCCCAAGTCCGAAACCCTGCCCCACGCGCGCCACTACATCGACGGGCAGTGGCAGGACTCCGGTTCCCGCGGCGAGTCACGCAGCCCCGCGACCAACGGCCTGCTCGGCACCTTCGCCGACGGCGGTGCGCGGGAGGCGAGGGCCGCCGTGGCCGCGGCCCGAAGGGCCTTCGACTCCACCGCCTGGTCCCGCGACCGTCACCGGCGTGCGGCAGCGCTGCACGAACTGGCCGACCGGCTCGAGCAGCGCAAGGACGAACTGATCACCCTCCTGGCGCGGGAGAACGGGAAAGTGCTTTCCGAGGCGGCCATCGAAGTCGAAGGCACCATCCCCAAGCTCCGCTACCACGCGGCGCTGGCCCTCACCGACCACGGCAGGGCCGGCGAAGTGCGGCCCGGCATGTACTCGATGACCCTGCGCGAAGCCGCGGGCGTCGCCGCGGTGATCGTGCCGTGGAACTCACCGGTCATCCTCTCGGCGCGTTCCTTCGCACCCGCCCTGGCGGCCGGCTGCACCGTGGTCATGAAGATGCCGGCGCAGACCGGCCTGGTCAACGGAGTGCTGAGCGAGATCGTCGCCGACACGCCGAGCCTGGACCCGGGCGTGTTCAACGTCTTCACCGAGAGCGGCAACGCCGGGGCTCCGGAGCTGGTCTCCTCCCCGGACGTCGACGTGCTCAGCTACACCGGCTCCACCGCGGTCGGCCGCGTGATCATGGAACAGGCCGCCCCGACGCTCAAAACGCTGTCCATGGAGCTGGGCGGAAAGACGCCGATGCTCGTCTTCGACGACGCCGACCTGGACGCCGTCGTGCCCGTGCTCACCAAGGCCGTCACCATGTTCGCGGGCCAGTTCTGTATGACGGGCAGCCGGATACTGGTCCAGCGCGGCGTGGCCGACGAACTCCGGCGGCGGCTCGTCGCCGCCCTCGAAGCGGTCCGGGTCGGGCCCGGCGACGACCCCGCCAGCGAGATGGGCGCCATGATCGACGAAGGAAACGCCCAACGGGTCGAACAGACCGTGGCCGCCGCGGCCGACTACGCCACCGTCCTGGTGCGGGGCAAGCGGGATCGGGCGCTCCTCGGCCCGTCCCTGATCGAGGTCGCCGACGTGTCCTCGCCGATCGTGCAGCGCGAAGTGTTCGGGCCGGTCGCCACCTTCGAGGTGTTCGACTCCGAGGCCGACGCCGTGGCGCGTGCCAACGCCACCGAGTTCGGCCTGGCCGCGAGCATCTGGACCCGTGATGTCGACCGCCCCCTGCGCGTCGGCCGCGAACTGCGGGCCGGGACCGTCTGGACCAACACCTGGGCCATGACCCACGACCAGTTCGAGGAGGGCGGCTTCAAGCAGTCGGGAGTGGGCCGCCTGAACGGCGTCCGCGGGATCGAGGAATTCCAGGAGACCAAGCACCTCGTGCATGTGGCACCGCAGCTCTGACAGCTCTCGACGGCGGAGTGAGATTCGATGACCGAGACGGACGGCGTCGGCCCGGCCGACGTCACCCTGCTGACCGCGCGCGTGGTGGAACCCGGCTACGAGCAGGACTTCCGGGAGTGGTTCGGGCGGGTGACCGACACCGCCTCAGCGTTTCCCGGGCACCTGGGGGACGGGTTGTTCCGGCCTGCCACGGCCGCCGGGCCATGGGTTCTGATCCACCGGTTCCGCGACCAGGAGTCCGCGCGGCACTGGACGATGTCACCTGAGCGGGCCGCACTGTTCGACCACTGCGAGGGCCATCATCAGAGCGAGGTGGCGCGTCGCGAACTCTCCGGAATGGAGACCCTGTTCACCACTGCGCACGACACGCCCACGACGGCGCCGCCTCGGTGGAAGATGGCGCTCGCCGCCTTCGCGGCCGTACTCCCGATCTCCCTGATCGGCAACGGTCTTCTGGGGCCGGCGCTCCGTGCTTGGCCGCTTGTGGCGCGGGTGCTGATGCTCGCGCTGCTGTTCAGTACGTTGATGACGTATCTGATGATGCCGGCTGTGACCCTCGTCCTGCGCCGTTGGCTCTATGCCGCCACCTCGACCGCGCGCGAGCGACCGACGCGATGACGCGGCCCCCGGGGCGGACCGCGCCGTCTTGCGGCTCGGCTTTCAGCGGGACATTTCCATGATCTCCGGCACGGATCTCCCGCAGCGGCTCGTTGATCACGGTGGCGGGGTCGAATACGGAACCCCGGACAGGCACCGCGACGGGAAGTACACCGTCCGCGCGGCGGGCCGCCCGGCGTCGGGAGGCCGCGGCGAAGCCGGACAGGTTGATCGGGGGCCCCGGGGCGCGCCCCGCTCCTGCCAGGGAACGCCCATTCCCTGGTACTCCTCAGGCGACCAGCCGGTTCCGAGGCCGGTGATGAGACGGCCCTCGCTCCCCGTCGACACCGGTCAGCGACCGGGCGAGCAGCAAGGGGGAGTACCAGGGTGCGACGAGGGTGGATGTGCCCAGCAACACCCGTTCGGTGAGGCTCGCGGCAACGCTCAGCGTCACGAACGGGTCGAGCATGGTGCGCAGCTGCCACGGAATCGTGTCCGTGTCCGTGGAGGGCTCTTCGCGGTCAGCTCTGTGTGATCAAGTCAGGGTTGACTCGCGGATCGCCATCTCCTCGGGGCCTGCGGCAGTGCCTCTCCCGGGTTCAAAGATGGGAGTTCATTCGGTCGGGCGGGACAGATGCTGCCGATGGCCTGTTTCAGCGGCCCGTGTGATCGCCTCGAGTGCCCGGTGGCGATCGAGTGCGACCGCGAAATCCGGCGCATCGGCGGTTCCGTTGCGGAGGTCGGCGGCGAACTGGGCGTAGAGGCGGGCGACCCCCGCTGCGGGTGCGTCGAGTTGCAGGTCGGGAGCCGCATAGGCGGGGGGGACCTCTAGCACTTGGACAGGCTCGCTGCCGCGGCACAGTGTGATGGTGAAATCGGTGAAATGGATGTAGCCCGACGCCGACTCCACACGCACACTGCCCTCGGTGCCCTGGATCTCCCATACCATCGCCGGGCCGGCTGACTGCCCGGCACTGTAGTGCAGCGAAGTGACGATCCCGCCTTCGAGAACGCCGGCGACGACGATCTCATCCGGCGCGTCCTTCGGCAGCGACGCGCCATCGGAGAGGCGGACGCCGTCACCGCGCTGATTGGCGACGACGGCGGACAGACTCTCGAACGTGCCGAGCACGCGCGCAAGCGGTTCGAGCCCGTGGCCGAGCATGATGCTCAGAAGCGTGGCGCCATTCTTTGCGTGAGCCATGTACTCGACCGGCGGGTCATATCGGCCGACCCACATGTCGTCGGCCAGATGCGCTCGGATGCTCGTGCTGAGCGGCTTGCCAATCGCGCCTTGCGCGATGAGGTCGCGAAGGAAGAGGACCGGCGGGTGCAGGCCGCCCTGCAACCCGACAACCGTCCGCAGCCGCCGCTCGCGGGCAAACCCCTCCAGCGCTTCGGCCTCCGACAGGTTTCTTGCGAGCGGCCATTCGCAATAAACCATCTTGCCCGCGGCCAGCGCGTCGGAAACAATCTGCTTGTGATCCGGCACCTTGACCGCAACCACCACCAGGTCGACCTCCGGTCGCACGACCAGAGCCTCATGCGTGTCGAAGGCGAGATCGGCGCCCAGCCGACGAGCGGTCGCGTTCGCGCTCTCCATACGAGTCGTACTGACGGCGCGGATCTGGAACGCGTCGAGCGCCTGCAGCGCCGGGACGTGAGCAATTCCGCCCCAACCCCGATCGGTACTGGCCCCGACAAGGCCGACGCCGATCCGGGTATGTGCTGAATTCGTCATCAGGATGCTCCTGCCGTGTGCAGCCCCGGCAACGTTCTCCGGGCTGCGTCACCATGATTCGTTTCCGGACAAATGCGTGGTCACTCGGACTCACCATGGCGAGCGAGCAATTATTGCCGTTCGCCATGGTGAGCCCGAGTGACCCAAGCGCAGGTTCTACACGTGAGCCCAGTGGGCCTCGAGTTCGCGCGCGACATCGGCCGCACGCTCTATCATCGGCCAGTGCGAGCTGCGCAGCTTGAAGACGGCACGTGCGCGTGTGGCATTACCGAGCTCGTCGGCGAAGCGGTGAGGAAGGAACGGATCGTCCAGGCCCCAGATCACTAGCGCTGGTGCGGTCACCTTGCTCAAACCTGGCTTCCACTCCGCCCCGACCTCGATCGCCGAACGGTAAAGGGCGAGAATGCTTGCCCTCATAGTGGCATCGATATGCCGGACCGCTTCGTCTGCCGCGTCGCGCGGCATCTGCGCCTCGTTGAGACTTGCTGCGAACTCCTCGAGGTCGAGGTCCGCCATCCATTGCTCGCCCTCGCCCGGCGTTTGCCAGATCTTGGCAAGATAGTGCCACGGATACTCCGGATCGATCGGTCCGCTGATGCCTGTCCATGTCCGCACCAGATCTGGCCGGACAGACGCGAGACGGCCCGTGAGCAGAGACCCCCAGTCATGACCTACCAGGTCGACGGGTTCGCCGATTTCTTCGATCTTCTCGATAAGCCAATCGAGATACTCTTCCTTCGTCGACGTGAATCCCGCTGGTAGGGGTACGCCAAACCCGGGAAGATCGATCGTCACAATATCTTCGCGTTGAAGATGGGAACGGACGGTGTCCCAAAGCCGGTGGGTATCAGGTACACCATGGACGAGGACTGCAGGCATTTCGGATTCTCCAGCTGTTTGTTGTCTTGGTTGAAATGGCCGGTCGGCCGAGTCAGGGAAGGAGGATGACTTTGCCGTGGGTGTGGCCCGTGGCGACGAGGCGATGGGCGTCCGCGGCCTCGTCGAGTGGGAAGCTCCGGCCGGTGCGTGCGGTCCATGCGCCGGCGGCGATCAGATCCAGGGCTTCCTGGACAGGGCCGCGGTCGCGGTTCCCGCTGCCCCCGGGGCTGAATACGACGCCGTGCAGTGCGGCATCGCGGTCGGCGAGCGTCACGATCCGGTCGGGGCCGCCGAGAAGATCGACGAGGGCGGGAAGGAGCCCCTTGCCGGCGGTGTCGAGCGCGGCGTCGACCCCGCCCGGAGCGACGGCACGGATGCGATCGACCAGGCCCGGGCCGTGGGCGACAGGGGTCGCTCCGAGACTCCTGACGAAGTCCGCGTTGTCAGTCCCGGCGACGCCGATCACCGTCAGACCGCGCTGTCGCGCGAACTGCACGGCGGCGCCGCCCAGAGCACCGCTCGCGCCGGTGACCACGAGCGTCTCACCCGGGCGAATGTTCAGAAGCCCGAGAGCCCTCGCCGCGTTGTCGGCGCCGATGACAGTAGCCGCGGCCTCCTCGAAGGAAACGCCGTCGGGGATCGTCGCGAAGTTGCTGCTGACCGTGTACTCGGCGTACGAGCCCTGGGTGGCGGAGTCCGGCCACCCGGCGACGCGGTCGCCGACCATGCCCTCGTCGACGCCCGGGCCGACCGCCTCGACGACGCCGGCGAACTCGAATCCGATGATGGCGGGAGCACGCAGGCGGAACACTCCGGCGCGTGCCTGGATCTCCGCCGGGTTCACCCCCGCGGCGTGAACCCGCACCAGTACCTGACCCGGACCCGGCACCGGTCGCGGAGCCTCCGCAACCCGCAACACGGAGGGTTCGCCGAACGAGGTGATGACGACGGCTTTCATGATGATCCTTCTCGTATACAAGGGTTTGCTCGCACCGTTCAGAACGGTGTCAGGTCAGGAAGACCGGCGGATTCTCGCCCCGCAGGCGGTAGTCGGGCCGGGGGCGTTCGAGGCGGATCGATTCCAGCACGGTGTACGCGTGGTACTTGGTCTGGGTGGTGGCTCCTGCCAGCCGTTCCCACCAGAGCCGGCCGTCGCTCGTCCGCTTCTCGAGGACGTGGCGGGTGGTGTAGTTCGCCATGGAGCTGATCCAGTTCTCGGTACCGACGAAGATCCTGTCCCAGCCGGTGGCGGTCACGATGTCGGCGAGCGCATCCGAGCGGCTGAACCGCTCGACCGCCGCAGTCGCCCCCTCGAGCACGTCGGTGAAGTACTCCACGCACAGCTTCACCTGCTCGTAGGTGCCGTAATGCATGTGGTGCCCGCCGACGAAGTAGTCGAAGTCGTATTCGAGGATCTGGGACTGAGCCTCGTACCAGCCGGAGATGTTCTGCGAGGCGTCGCAGTGCATGAACGTGACGCTTCCCGGACTGACGATGTCCACGGCCGTGAGCACCTTCTGCCGCGGTGCGTAGATGAAGATGTTGCCGGGGCAGTGGTTCTCTCCCCTGTAGGAGAGCTGCAGGCTCACGCCGCCCACTTCGAGGACGAGTTCGTCGTCGAACGTCCTCGTCGGCAGGGGGCGCTTCGGGTCGGGGAAGCGCTCCAGGAGTTCCTTGGTGATGCGGTGGGCGACGATCTCGACGTCGGGACCGAACACGGAGGCCGCGCCGATGTGATCGGCGTGCCAGTGGCTGTAGATGACGTGGGTCACCGTTCGGTCGGTGACGTCCTCGATCGCCGCCAGCATGTTCTCGCCCAGCGTCGGGGGTGCGTCTATCGCGACCACGCCCTCCTCGGTCACCACGAACGCGGCGTCGTAGCCGGCACTGGTGACCCAGTAGAAGCCGTCGCGCAGTTCTTCCACGTGGTAGCCGTACTTCTGGAAGTGCTCGCTCTGGAAGTACGGGGGGTAGTAGCCCGCGGGGTCCAACGGGTCGTCCGCACCCGCGCGCGGGAATCCATAGTGGTCGATCCCGTAGAAGCTCGGGGTCTCTTCGACGCTGATGGGTATCTGACCGCTCTGGCACATCGGCGGGACGCCTTTCTGTGTTCTTGGGAAGTTGTCGAACGGGTGGTCTATCCCGGTGACGTGAATCGAAGGACCGCCTTGGTGACGCGGCCTGAGCCCGCGTCCTCGAACGCGGTGTTGATATCGGCGAAGTCGTAGAAGGACAGCAGTCGGTCGATGGGGAACCGGCCCGCTCGATAGAGCTGGGCAAGGTCGTTGATCAGGAGCGACGAGACGGCGTCGCCCTGGATGATGCCCTGAAGCGACTGGCCGAGCGTGAGCCGGCCGGCGTCGAGCACGGCGCCCGCTCCTTCGTGGAACGCCACGAAGCCGAATCGGCCCATCGGGGCCAGGGCGCCGACCCCGGCGTCGAGGTTCTCCGCGCGGCCGCTCGTGTCGAGGACGTACTCCAGGCCGCGTTCGTCGACGGCGCGGAGCGCGCCGGTCAGATCCTCGACCCGGCCGGGGTTCACGAGGTGCGTCGCTCCGAGATCGCGGGCCAGATCGAGGCGGCCGGCGTCGACGTCGACGGCGACGATGGTGGTGGCACCCGCGACATGTGCCGCCATGACCGCCGCCAGGCCCACCGCTCCCACGCCGAAGACCGCGAAGGACGCTCCCGCCGGCACGGTGAGGGCCTTGAGTACGGCCCCCGCGCCCGTCTGCAGCCCGCACCCCAGCGGAGCCAGGACGTCGAGGGGCAGATCGCGGGGGACCTTGATCGTGTTCCGTTGGTGCGTCAGGGCGTGGGTGGCGAACGAGGACTGGCCGAAGAAGTGACCGTGCGGCTCGGCACCGTGGGCCACGTGGAGACCGTTCGAGCCGTCCAGGCGGGCACCTGCGAAGTTGGCCGCCCAGACGTTGTCGCAGTAGGCCGCGTGCGAGGACATGCACGGCTTGCAGCGGCCGCACGAGTGGTAGGAGAGGACGACGTGGTCACCGGGCTCGACGGTGGTGACGGCGGCCCCCACGCGTTCGACGACTCCTCCTCCCTCGTGCCCCAGCACCACCGGCAGCGGCGTCGCCATGCGCTGTGCCCGCACGTGAGCGTCGGTCGCGCATATTCCGGTCGCGACCATGCGAACGAGTACCTCGTCGGACCGCGGGTCCTCGATCTCGATGTCGCGGAACTCGAAGGGCCCGTCCTGCGCTTCGAGAACAGCGGCGCGCGCGGAGGTGGTCATACGCCGTGAGCCTGCCGCGAAGCGCCGCGAGGGACATGGTGACGGGGGACTGACATCATCAACGACTCTCTGATCGGGGGGTGGGCCTCAGGAACCCTTCAGCGAGTCCGAACCTATGTCGGCCGCCCGTGCCCGCGGATCGGTCGCCGTATCCGTCACGGCAGGCACGGTGCCGCGAGGTGCGGGGGCGTCACTGCCGGACGCCGGTCCGGGCGGCCTGTTCGACTCGGGTGACGAGACGGCTGTTGTGGGCGGCGTGCTGGAATCCCGGGGTGTGGTGGGTGCCGTTCGTGATGTCGCGGGCCAGGCTGGCGTAGACCTCGCCGACGTTGATGGAAGCGCCCGTCCAGATGTCGGCGGCGGTGGGTCCCGCGCCGGTGGCGACCGGGCGGTCGGGCGCGGTGAAGTCGACGCTCGACGACAGGGTGAGGTCGCCGACCTGAACGCCCGCGGGGTGGTCGCCCGTCAGCTTCAGCCAGCCCTCCGATCCGCGTACCTCCAGACTGAAGTGGGCGTCGGGGGCGGGCACGCCCGCCAGGATCTGCACCCCGACCGGCGCCCCCGAGGAGGTCTTGGCGATCGCGTCGAGGTGATCCGGGACCTCGCGGACGGATATCGCGCCGGTGTCGACCAACTTCACCTGGGGCCAGAGAAGTTCGGTGCGGGCGTCGATCTCGGTGATGTCGCCGAGAACGGCTTCGACCACATCCAGGACGTGGCCCGCGGCGATGGTGAGGAATCCGGCTCCGGACGCTGCCTTGTCGAAGTACTCGTACGCGCTCACCGACTCCGGGCCGTTGCCGAAGGTCGTCGCGGCGACTCGCGCGGAGAGCAGCCGCCCGAGCCGCCCCTCAGCGATGATCTCCGCCGCGCGGCGGACCGAGGGGTTGAGCCGGCCCTGCAGGCCGATCGCGGTGTGCAGTGAGCCGGCCGCCTCAGCCATCTCTTCCGTCTGCGCGACGGTCGCACCCAGCGGCGACTCCGCGTACACGGCCTTGTTCGCCGCGAGGGCCGCCAGGACGAGCTCGCGGTGAGCCGGGACCTTCACCGCGACGGTGACGAGGTCGATCGAAGGGTCACCGATGAGGGCGTAGGGATCCGCGAACCAACGCTCGGCGCCGAACGCCTCGGCAGCGCCGCGCGCGCTCTCCTCGTGCCGCGTCGCCACACCGGCCAGGTGGAAGTCGGGCTGTGCCGCCAGCGCGGGTATGTGCGAGGCGCCCGCCCAGCTCGCCTTCGTGTCCGCGCCGATGATGCCGACCCGAATGAGATTGCTTGACATGATGTGGTGTTCCGTTTCTTTCGCTGAAGCAGGACGAGGTGTGGTGCGCGGGGCGAACCGGCGCGTTCGCCCTTCTCTCACTGGTCGACGGCGGCCATGTCGGGCTCGGCATGGCGTTCGCCGGACGCCGGTGCGAGGTTGTTCAGGCGGGCGATCTGGCCCGGGGTGAGTCGGATGCCTTCGGCGGCGCTGTTCTCCTTGAGGCGGTCGATGCGTTTCGTCCCCGGAATGGGCGCGATGCCGTCTCCTTGCGCGAGCAGCCAGGCCAGAGCGACCTGCGCGGGCGTGGCCCCGACCTCGTCGGCGACCTCGCGTACCTGGTCGACGATGCGCAGGTTGCGCGTGAGGTTGTCGCCGGTGAACCGGGGATTGGAGCGACGCCAGTCGGTGTCGTCCAGGCCGTCCAGGGTGCGGATGTCACCGGTGAGAAAGCCGTGTCCCAGCGGTGCGTAGGGAACCAGTCCGATGCCGAGCTCACGCAGCGTGGGCAGCACCTCGGCCTCCGGGTCCCGCGTCCACAGCGAGTACTCGCTCTGGACAGCGGCCACGGGATGGACCGCATGGGCCCGGCGGACGGTCGCCGCTGCCGCCTCCGACAGTCCGATGTGGAGGACCTTGCCCGCCTCCACCAGCTCGCTCAGCGCCCCCACCGTCTCCTCGACGGGAGTGTTGGGGTCGACCCGGTGCTGGTAGTAGAGGTCGATGCGGTCGGTTCCGAGCCGCCGCAGTGAGCCGTCGACAGCCGTGTGAATGTTGGCGGGGGTGCTGTCCGGGCCCGGCCGGCCGGTGTGGGAGACGAGGCCGAACTTGGTGGCGAGGACGACTTCGTCCCGGCGGCCCTTGATCGCGCGACCCAGCAGTTCCTCGTTGACGTAGGGGCCGTACACCTCGGCGGTGTCCAGATGGGTGACACCGAGGTCGACGGCGCGACGAATGGTGCGGATCGACTCGGCTCCGTCCCGGCCGGCGCCCGTGTAGTACGCCGACATCCCCATGACACCCAGGCCGATGCGTGGGACATCGAGCCCGCCGAGTGACGTGGATTGCATCTGTTGTCCATTCCGTGTGGGGCGGGCCTCAGCGCCGCAGAGCGAACTTGACGCGTCAAGTTCTATCTCCTTCGAACTTGACGCGTCAATAAGTGGGTCTAGGATGTCCTTCATGGCGAGCACGGCAGATGACACGAACAGCCGGCGCCGTCGGCGTCCACGGAACGAACCGACATCCGAGGCGACGGCTCGTGCCGACGAAGGCTCCGGCTCGGGGGCGTCCACCGGTCCGGTTGCCGGGACGCGATGGCTGAACGGCGACGAGCTGGCGGCGTGGCTGGCCAACTCCGCGATCATGATCAGCCTGCCGGCCGCGCTGGATGCGCGCATGCAGCGCGAGGCTCAGCTGACCTTCTTCGAGTACATGGTGCTCTCGGTCCTCTCCGAGCAGCCGGACCGCACCATGCAGATGAGCGCCCTGGCCGCGCGAACGGCTGCGTCACTGTCGAGGCTGTCCCATGTAGTCGGTCGGCTCGAGAAGCGCGAACTGCTCGCACGGAAGCGGATCCCCGGTTCCGGGAGGCGCACCACCGCGACGCTGACCGAGGCCGGTTGCGACGTAGTGGTGGCGGCGGCGCCGGGACACGTCGCCGCAGTCCGCGAGTACCTGATCGATGATCTCGGTCCTCAGGAGCTGGCGGCACTGCGCCGCATCGGTGCGGCGGTGGACGCGGCCATCAAGCGCGGGCAACCCGACGCGAGCGCTGCGGCTTCGCCTCCGGGGGACGGCGCGGTGGACGGCCAGTAACCCACGATTCATCCCTGCTTCACAGCCTCCGGCCGACACCTTGATCGTGACTCCCCGCGAGCCCGCCGGCCAAGAGCCCGACCAGCCCTGACCGGCGGGCGTGAGTGAGGTCCGCGCAGCGTGCGGGCCGTGCTGGGCTGCATCACAGCACGCGACCTTCACCGTCCGTGACGACCATCGACTTGACGGCGTTCTGCCAGTTTTTGCCGGAGATGAACTTGCATACCCAAAGCGGGTGTGAGCCGGAATGCGAGGGCGGCTCGGCAGGGGGGTCGCCATCGCCACCCAACGAGTCGTTGGGCGGCTGGCCCAAGATCTTCATCGGACGCGCCTGGCTCTGTCGACGTTGAAGAGCAGCGTCTCGCGCCGTTCGGGAGGCACCTCGGCTGCCAGTTCGGGCAGACAGCGAACAGCGGAACAGCGGAGGTATGTGTGAGTCGTCCGCGCTCTTCGTCGGCGTGGGCAAAGCGCTGGCTACAGGGCATAACAACCGTCTCCCGAACTCGTCGGCATCGGCTTTCCTCGAGCCGCAGGTGTCTGCCGTGGTCGTCGACAACTGCTGTCGCAGGACATCGAGAAAGCCATGCCAGCCGCACGCCTCTGCGGGACCGTGGTCCGCCGGCCGGCGGCCAGCGCCATCCTCCGCCACCGAGCCCACAGCGCGCCGAGTCAACTCCCTGCTCGCCGATTCCATCCGGCTCGGTCGAGACCCTGAGGAAGTGCCACGTTCGTGGTGGCCTGCGCGTTCCTCCCCGTCGTCCGGGAGAACACCACCGTGCTGCGACTTCCCTTCGCGGAGGTGAGGGCTGCAGTTCTCGTTCGGTCTGAAGCGCTCGGTTGCGCACGCGGCGTGCGTCATGATGGCGCACGTAGCGCACACTATGCCCGTAACGACGTGACCCGTATGCCGGATTTGCGCGTCACGTGCTGGTTGACCTGCGGGTTCGTGAGCGAGTGCCTGTATGGGTGACGCCTTCGGAGGGGTGTTCCGGAGATTCTTGACGCTCGAATGACGCTCGTTGCGGAAGCTTCGGGCGGTGCTGCGAGCGACCATCATCGTCCCCGCGTCACCAGGGAACGCGGGGACGATCGCGTCACTCTGATACAGGTCAGGCATGCACCCGTACCGACCACCGAGACGCCGGCAGCCGGTACGTGACGTGTCGCCGTGGCGTCGCCCGGGTCAGATGGCCAGCGCCACCAGGAAGCGGGAGACCATGTTGTACGCCGCGACCGTGGCGACCGCCTCCACCGTCCGTGCCTCGCCGAACAGACGCTTGAGGTGCTCGATCACGTCGGCGTCCACCTCGACCCGGCGTGTTGACTGGTCGGTGAGCGTGATCAGAGCCAGTTCCTCCTCGTTGAAGAGCGTGCTGTCCGCGTCCTCTTTCCGAAGGGCCTGGCTCTTCTCGTCGCTCCCGCCCGCATCCAGGTATGCGGGGTGGTGCACGCCCCATTCGAACTCCGCCCTGTTCAGAGCGGCCACCCGGAGCATGATCAGCTCGCGGTACTCCAGACTGAGGTCGAACTCGGCGCGGACCCGGCCCAGCAGGCCGTTCCAGCCCGTGGCGAGCGGAACGCTCCGCAGCAGAACGCGGTCGATCCCGATCAGCTCGCCGCCCGGGCGGCGGCCTCGCATGCCTGCGAGCAGCTCGGACGGGGGAGACGGGACATCGCCTTCGTGCCAGGGGGTGACTCGCACGGTGCTCACACTGTCCTCCTTCGCGGAACGGGGATGTCAGACGGTGTCGTAGACCCGCACGTCCGGGTCGGTCGACAGCAGCGGCGCGAGTTCACCCACGACGTCCTGTGTGGACAGCTCGCTGTCCAGGTACGCGCGGGCGTCCGCGACCGACCCGAAGCCGTGGAGCACCTGGACGTCCTCGTCCCGGATCAGGAGCTCCTTGCTGGTGGCGCCGGAGACGCCGTCCAGGAACTGCTGCTTGTACTTCTCGTAGACGGCTGCCGCCGCGGGACGGTTGGCGGGGTCCACGGAGAGAGTGATCTCAAGATAGGCCACGATTATGTCTGCCTTTCCAGCTCGACGGGGTGCGCTGCGGCATCGCCGCTGTACATCGCCAAGTTAGGCAGACGAAATGTCGTCCGGTAGGGGAGAATACTGAATCGCCATATAAGTAACCTGTATGGCTATCGCGCGGCGCCGAGCTGCCGGGCGAGCAGGACGAGGTCCGTGTGCAGGGCCGAGTCCGGGCTCCATACGGCCTCGAAGGAGATCTGTACCTCCCGGCCCGAGTTCAGCAGCGGGCGGTGCGGGACGGCCGGGGAAGTGAGTCGGGACTGGGGAAGCATGGCCGAGCCCAGGCCGAGAGCGGCCCATTCCTCCAGGACCCGGTAGCTGGCCGCTTCCCCGGGATAGGTGTGCAGCGGTACCTCGTTCGCATGGAAGAGCTGGGTGGTGAACGTGGTCAGTCCACAGGCTTCCGGCACGAGGATGAACTGTTGGTTTCCGGCCTCGATCAGTTCCAGCGAGGTGCCGTCGTCGGCGGTCGTACCGACGATGACGACGGGCTCGACATCGATGACCCGGTGCTCGAAGCGCGGCATCGCGGTCACGGCCGGGATCAGGATCAGGTCGAGTTGTCCGGCCTGCAGACCGTCGCGCAAGTCCTGCATGTTGGCCTCGCGCAGGACGAGATCCCGGGGCGTGGGCAGGTCGCGGACGGCGTCGAACGCGCGGCCCACCAGGTGCGGGCCGATGAGGGGGGAGACGCCCATGCGGATCTTCGGGTCGTCCGGTTCGGTGAGCCGCCGGGCTTCCGCGGTGACGGCGTCCAGGGCGGTGACGGCGCGTTCGATGAGCGGCAGGACGCGGCTGCCGAAGGCGGTCTGTGTTACGCCGCGAGGAGAGCGGTCGAAGAGTTTGCCCCCGAGCCGTTCCTCCAGTTTCGCGATGCCGTTGGACAGGGCCGGCTGGGTGACGCCGTACGCCCGCGCCGCCGCACTGAAGGAACGGGTCTCGGCGACCGCCTGCGCGTAGCGGAGACCTTCGACGTTCAGTCGTTCCGTCATAGCCATCGCTTATCGCCTCATTCGCTGGAGTCGCCTACCAGTGCGGCTCACCCCCGTTTACTGTGGGCCGCCGATGACTTCGTCATCACTCACCCTTATAACACTCATCCGCGTTCCCCCAGGAAGTGCACTGTGTCGGATCCCACCGTCGCCATGGTCGTGACCGAGCCGGGCGGGCCGTTGGTCGCGTCCGCCGTCGACACCGTCCCGCTGGAAGGGCATCAGGTCCGGGTGTCCGTGCAGGCCAGTGGCGTGTGCCACGCCGACATCGGCACGGCCAGTGCCCCGAAGGCCGGCCGGGACACACCGGTGACGCCCGGACACGAGGTCGCCGGCGTCATCGCCGAGGTGGGCGACCGGGTGTGTGGCTGGAGGGTCGGGGAACACGTGGCCGTCGGTTGGTTCGGCGGAAGCTGCGGGCACTGCGCCTTCTGCCGTGACGGTGACGTCGTGCACTGCCCCGAGCGGAAGGTGCCCGGACTGTCCTACCCGGGCGGCTGGGCACAGAGCATCACCGTGCCGGCCGACGCACTGGCGCGCGTCCCCGACGGCCTGGACCTCTTCGACGCGGCGGTCTTCGGCTGCGCGGGCGTGACCACCTTCAACGCCGTCCGCAACGCCGGTACGCGGACCGGGGGCAGGGTCGCCGTGTTCGGACTGGGCGGGCTGGGACACCTCGCCGTGCAGTTCGCGGCGAAGCTCGGGTACGAGACGGTTGCGGTCGCCCGGGGCGCCGACCGTGAGGAACTGGCCCGTGGACTCGGTGCCCGGCACTACGTCGACAGCACCCGAGAGGCCCCCGGTGCGGCACTCGCTGCCCTCGGCGGCGTCGACCATGTCGTCTGCACCGCCTCCACCACCGACGCCCTGGGCGAACTGGTCACCGGCCTGCGGCCGCACGGTCGGCTCACGCTGGTGGGCGTGGACGACGGCGCCCTGTGTCTCCCGGTGGGCCTGCTGGTCGGTCGGGGCGTGAGTGTGACCGGGCACCTGACCGGCAGCGCGCGGGACACCGAGGAGGCCATGGTCTTCGCCGTCACCAACGGAGTCCGGCCCATGATCGAGCGGATGCCGCTGCGGGAAGCGGGGGCGGCCGTCGCGCGCCTGCGCTCCGCGGCACCCCGGTTCCGTATTGTGCTGGACCCGTCCCAGATCTCCTGAACCTCACCGGGACCCTCTCCCGTCCGCCCGTCGCGCCGGCAGCCTGCGGGGCGGCCCTGGCACCGTCCCGAAGGGAACCCGACATGCTCGACAGCGGCACTTATGACGTCATCGTGATCGGCGCCGGCGCGGCCGGGACGACCGCCGCGACCGTACTGCACGAGGCCGGGCACAAAGTCCTGTGCCTGGAAGCGCGGACGAGGGTCGGTGGCCGGCTGCTCAGCGAGCCCGTCGACGGCGGCGTCCTGGACCTTGGGGCCACCTGGTTCTGGCCGGGGGAGCAGCGCGTCGCGGCGCTGGCCGCCAGGACCGGGGCCGAGGTCTTCGACCAGCACCTGGCAGGGGATGCTGTCCTGCACGACCGGTCCGGGGCCCACCGGTATACCGGCAACATGATCGACGTTCCGTCCTACCGTTTCGCAGCCGGAGCGCAGCGTCTCACTTCGGCACTCGCGTCGCGTTTGCCTCCGGGCGCCGTACTGCCGGACACACCCGTCACCGCGGTCCGTCCCGTCGGTGCGGACGGAGTCGACGTCCACGCTGCGGGGCGGGCGTTCCGCGCCGCGCAGGTGGTCGTGGCCGTTCCACCCGCGCTGGCGCTGGAGCGCATCGACTTCGACGGCGCCCTGCCCGGCGACCTCGTCCGCCTGGCCCGCTCCACTCCGGTCTGGATGGGGGCCGTCGCCAAAGTCGTCGCCCGCTACTCCACGGCCTTCTGGCGCGAGGACGGGCTCGCCGGCGCGGCCTTCAGCAGGATCGGACCGCTCCAGGAGATCCACGACATGTCCGGCGCCTACGGACGTCCCGCGGCGCTCTTCGGCTTCGCGCACGCCCGGACCGTCCGGCCGGGCTTCGAGGCGGCAGTGGTTGCACAACTCGGTGCGTGCTTCGGGCCCGCTGCCGCCGCACCCGAGGCCGTGTACGTGCAGGACTGGAGCCGCGAGACCTGGACGGCCCCGCGTTCCGTGCACGCCCTCAGCGACTACTCCGTCTTCGGCCACGACCTCTACCAGCGGCCGTTCCTCGACGGCCGACTGCACTGGGCCTCGACGGAGACGGCCACCGAATGCGCAGGGCACATCGAGGGCGCGCTGCACTCCGGCGAGCGCGCGGCCCGCGCAGTGTTGTCCGCGACCGCCCACGGCCTTCCCTGAGCTGACCCGGACAACGCGCGGCCGGCGTCCCGACCCCGTCCTCTCCGACGCGGGTACGTGCGGTGCGTGGCTTCTCCCATGCGTCGGCCCCTGGCGGCCACCTCGACCACGAGAAGGTCCGTGCGTACGTGGAGACGTCAAGCCGGTCGCGCAGGGCCCGGGAGGAGGTGCGGCGGCGGTCGCCCGCGGACGCGGTGCCATACGGCCGCCGACCCTCGTGGTCGATTCAGCGTGCGCGCACCAGGACCGCCCAGAAGGCGAGCACGGGCAGGACCAGGACGGCGGCGACGGCGTTCAGAGCGCCGAAGCCGGCCCAGCCCATCAAGGGCCCGGCGAGGCCGGCGCCCACGGCCGCGACGACGTTCATCGCGGTGTCCGTGGTGCCCTGTACGCCGGGCAGAAGGGAGAGGGGCGTGGTCTCGCTGAGCATGGCCGAGCCGGCCACCAGGCTGAAGGACCAGCCCAGTCCCAGGAGGAACAGCCCTGCCATCATCATGCCGACCGAGCCGTGGCCCATGCCCGACAGTGCGGCGGACACCAGGAAGACCGCCTGCCCGGCCACGACGGTCGGCATGTGACCGATCCGGTCGGAGAGCCGGCCGACGAGCGGGGAGAACGCGTACATGCCCAGCAGGTGACCGCTTATGGTGACGCCGACCACGGTGAGCCCGTGACCGTGCTCCGACATGTCGACCGGGGTCATCGTCATGACCGCGGCCATGACCGTGTGGGCCACGACGATGGTCACGAACGCGAAGGCCGCTCGCGGGGTGTGGCGAAGGTGCCGCAGGCCCGCGCGCACGGTCCCGTTCTGCCGGTCCTTCTTCTGCCCGCCGGTCTCGTCTTGTGCCGCCGGGAGGCCCGTGTCCTGGTCCACGGGTGCGTCGGCGTCCTGGTACCGGCGGGAGAGCGTGAGCGGGTCGGGGCGCATCAGGCCCCACAGCAGAGCCGATGCCGCTGCCGTGCAGACGGTGGCCAGGACGAACGCCCCCGCCAGGCGCGGAAGGTGGAGAGCCGACGCTACGGCGGCACCGGGATCGGCGAGGTTGGGTCCGATCACCGAGCCGATCGTCGTGGACCACAGCACGATGGACAGCGCGTGGGCCCGCCGGTGCGGCGCGGCCAGGTCCGCGGCCGCGTAGCGGCTCTGCTGGTTGGTGGCGCTGCCGACGCCGAACAGCAGCATGCCCACGATCAGCAGAGGGATCGACCTGCTCACCGCCGAGGCGATGAGCAGGCCCCCGCCGGCCGCGGCGACGAGCCATCCTGCCCCGAGAGAGGTCCGGCGACCGCGCCGCTGGGCGAGCAGGGCGAGCGGTATGCCGACCAGGGCGGCGCCCGCTGTGGTCGCCGTGCGCGCCAGTCCGGCGTAGGTCTCGCTCCGAGCCACGGACTCCGCGAGCAGGGGACCGACGGACACCGAGACGCCCACTCCGACCCCGCCGACGATCTGTGCCGCGGACAGGATCCGGACCGTGCGCTTCTGCACCGCGCGGACTCGGTCCTGCTCCTGCCACGGCGTCGGGGCTATGTCCTGTGGCGTGCTCACGTGTCGGCGCTCCTTGGTGAGTCGGCTGAGTGGGTGTCGGGAGGGCGAAGGGCGTGCGGGGAGCCCGGGTTCAGAGGTCGTGCCGGGACGGTCCGGAGCCGGATTTCGGCCGGGGGCCGTCCCGGCGTGCCAGCAGGACGACGGCGGTGAGCGCCGCGGCCGCGGCCAGGACGAGCAGGAGGACGCGGTCCGGTACAGCGCTGCCGAGGCGTGCGAGGTGTTCTTCCAGCCCTGCCTCCGTCTCGACGCTGATCAGGGAGGGGAGGGCCGCCGTGCCGTCGAACAACAGGAAGACCGCGCCGAGCAGGATGAAGAGGATGCCGCCGACGAGCGAGGTGGTGTGCCAGGAGAAGCGTCCCAGCCGCACGGTGCGGCCCCGCAGCCAGCGCTTGTGGCCGAGGTCGAAGCGGTCCCAGAGCAGCGCCAGGGCGAACAGGGGGACTGCCATGCCGAGTGCGTAGACCGCGAGCAGCAGGCCCCCGTGGGCGGGCCGGCCGCCGAGGGCGGCGAGGGTGAGGATGGAGCCGAGGATGGGGCCGGCGCAGAAGCCCGCCAGGCCGTAGACGGTGCCGAGGGCGAAGACGGAGACGGCCGACCCGGAACGGCGGGCTCCTGCGGCTTCCTGCAATCGGCGCACTCCGAATCCGATCCCGAGGATCTGTGCCGCTCCCAGCACGATCACGGTCCAGCCGCCAATGGTGACCAGCAGGTCACGGTGGCCGTAGAAGAGACGGCTGGCGAAGGAGCCCGCGACGCCGAGCGGCACCAGGGTGGTGCACAGGCCGAGATAGAACAGGCCGGTGCGCAGCAGCAGTTTGGCCGGGCTGGTGAAGGAGTAGGCGAAGAAGGCCGGCAGCAGCAGCGCGCTGCAAGGGCTGAGCAGGGCCAGCAGGCCGCCGAGGAAGGCGGCCAGCAGGCTCGCGTCGCCGTTCACCGAGTGGCCTTCGCGGCTGCCTCGATGGTCTGCTTGAAAGTGTCGACCGGCTGGGCGCCGAGGACGGGGACGTCGTTGACCAGGAAAGCGGGGGTGCTGGTCACGCCGAGGGAGTAGCCCTCGTTCTGGTCCTGTCGGATTGCCGTGTCCGCCGCGTCGGAGTCCATGTCCGCGCGCCACTTGTCGAGGTCAGCCACCCCGGCGGCCTTGGCCATCGCGGTGAGCCTGTCGGTGGAGAAGGCGCCGGTGTTCTTCTTGCGTGTCTTGCTGTACGCCTGGTCGTGGAACTCCCAGAACCTGTCCTGTTGGCCGGCCGCCCAGGCCGCGCGGGCTGCCGCTTCCGATTCCTCGCCGAAGATCGGGAAGTTGCGCCACTCGATGCGCAGCACGCCCTTGTCGACGTAGGAGCGGATCAGTTCCGCTTCGGTGTCGCGGGCGAACTTCCCGCAATAGGGGCACTGGAAGTCGGAGTACTCGATCATGACGACAGGGGCGTCGGCGTCCCCCACGGCCAGCGGGTCGTCGGTGTCCCGACGGGCCAGTGCGAGCAAGGCGCTCGCCCGGGCGTCGGGCGTACTGGTGTCGGCGACGGCGGAGTCCTGCGACGTGGTGCCCGACGGCCCGTCGTCGAGGGTGAGGGCGAGCACCGCTGCGACGACGGCGGTCAGTCCGGCGGCGGTGGCGGCGAGTGTGCGGTTGCGTCGGCGGACGCGCGATGCGGCGGGGGAGGAAGAAGACGGCATGGTGGGAGACAACCTCGTGCTCGGTGGGTGAGTGACGGACAGCGGTAGGCGCACGGCGCTGTGGCCGTGCGCCGGGCCGTGACCGAAGGACGGCCGGTCGGCGCGCGGCGCGCGGGGAACGCGCGAGCGTCCGGCCTAGATCCGCATTCGGTCGGGTACGGCCCGTCCCGCCGGCGGGGAGAGTCCCGACGTCACCACGTCCCGGCACACGTCGGCCGAGATCTTGTCGAGCCCGGTTGCGGCCAGGGCGGCCGTCCGGGCCACCGGCTCCGCCGTCTCCAGGAGGCGTACGTCCGGCTGGGCGAGGAGCACTTTCCTGCACGGGGGCGGTGTGCCGGGTTCATCGCACTGGGAGGAGCCCGGCCGCACCCGATCGGTGGCCTCGCCCGGGCCCTGGACCGCCGCATCCGCCGAGGCGGTCACGGTCCTGGGACTCGACGATGCCGCGCCGACGTCGAGCGTGCGTGTTCCGCAGGCCCACGCACTCAGCACGACGAGCAGCGACAGCAGGGCGAGAAGACCCCGGCGCGCTCGCGCGGAGCGTGTCACCGCGGTCACCGCACGGAGCCGGGGAAGAACTGTCATCACCTCACGTCACGTCCGGAAGGCGCCGGATCGCCTACAGCTGCGCCCGTCACGTACAGGGGTGCAGGCACAGGTAGCCGTCGATACGGCGCACATGGTCGCAGTCCGGGTCGCCGGGCAGTGCGTGCCCGAGGTGCTCGGCGCGGACCTCGCCGATCCACTGGTCGTGCTGGTACTCGTGGTTGACGAGAGCGGTCAGCAGATGCGTTGCGACGATGGTCATCTGGGTGGGCGCGCCGGTCCTCCCGGCCGCGATGTCACCGATGCGTGCGTGCACCCGCTCGGCGACGGTCTCCCGGAAGGCCGCGAGCCGCTCCGCCGTCGGGAGAGCGCCGCGGAACTTCTCCGGGTTGGCCGAGTCCATGAGTCCGTCCAGTTCCGGATCCGGGCTGGGCTCGGCGGCCGTGAGGTTGCGGATCATGAAGTGGGCGACGTGGGCCTGGTGCCCGAGGTGCCAGCCGATGGCGCTGAAGTCCTCTCTCGGCCGCCACACCACCTCGTCCGGCGTGAGGTCCCGCCACAGCTCGTCGGTGTACCCGCGGGCACGGTCGTACTCGTCCAACAGCGCCTGCAGTTCGTACACGGCTCTCCTCCACATGTGCGGTCGGGTCTGCGGGTTCGGGTTGCGCGAGGAGACTTGGCGCTCCTCGGACGGCGCGGCTGGTGGCGGCGGACCGCCGCCACTGTAGAGAGCCGCAGCGCGAGCCGGTAGGAGACGAACCCGAATGTCCTCATCACTGCTCTGTATGGCCCACGCCGGGCACGGCGCGGTGGAGCGGCTCCGCCGGCCCCGGCGAGCTGGGCTCCCGAACCGGTTGGTCATCGGCCGACTTCCCCTTCGGGTCCCTGGTGTAGAAGGTGTAGGCGGCGAGTACCACCAGTACCCAGACGCCGGAGACGACCAGCGAAACCCGGGTGTCCGGGAGGATCGCGACGCAGACGAGGACGACGGCTATGAACACCAGGGCGAGGCCGTCCTCGCCATCATGGTCATCATCCTCGCGGTGCTGGCCCTCGTGGTCGTCAACGCTCTGGCGGAGTCCCCCTGGGGCACCTTCTCGGTGACCATGACCATCCCCATCGCCCTGTTCATGGGCTTCTACATGCGCTACCTGCGCCCCGGGCGGGTCCTTGAGACCAGCCTGATCGGCGTCGCCCTCCTGCTCCTGGCCATCGTCGGCGGTGGATGGGTCGAGAACTCCTCGCTCGCCGGTGCCTTCACCTGGGCGCCGACCACGCTGGTCTTCTGCCTGATCGCCTACGGCTTCGTCGCCTCGGTCCTGCCCGTGTGGATGCTGCTGGCACCCCGCGACTACCTGTCCACCTTCATGAAGGTCGGCACGATCGTGCTGCTCGCCATCGGCGTGGTGTTCAGTGCGCCGCTGCTGAAGAACGACGCGGTGAGCCAGTTCGCCTCCACCGGCACCGGACCGGTCTTCGCCGGTGCGCTGTTCCCCTTCCCCACCCGGGTCGGCCGCTTCATGCTCCAGGACATGCTCGGCAACGTCTGGAAGCCCATCGCCCGGGTTTCCTGGAAGCCGCTGCTGCTGACTGGAGCGCCGTCGGGGGCTTGCGGCCTCAGGCCGCGTGCCCCCGACGGGGCTTGCGCCGCTCATACACGTCGCTTATGACGTGATTCAGAGAGCACGCCTACCGGACCACAGCGTGACGTTCTAACTTCGCTGGGACTCCGTGCCAACCGCCGCTCGCAACCATCAGTCAGGAGGCCGCGAACTCAGCGACAAGAAGCAGGACTTCGTAAATCCCGCGACTGGGCATGGCAACTCATGAAGGATGCGGAGGCGTCCGATGGCGGAGCCCCGCGCACAGGGAATCCGGGCATCCTTCCGATGACCCGGCAGCACCGCTCGACCTGCCCCCAGGTGCCCCCTTGCGCCAACTCCGGCAGCAGCAGTAGGAGGCCGGAAGCCGGTGAGGTGGCGCGCGTGGCGGGCGAAGCGTCGGCCATGCGCTTCGGGCGGGCCCGTCGATGCGGACGTCATGGGGTCCGGAAACCCCGGAAAGTGACCGGCCTGCGGGTCTTGAAACCGAGCCGCTCGTACAAGGCGATCGCGCCGGTGTTCGTCTCGGCCACGTGCAGGAAGGGACGATCACCGCGCGCCGCGATGCGCTCGGCGAGAGCGCGGACAAGACGGGCGGCATGGCCCTGCCCGCGTGCTTCGGGAGCGGTGCAGACGGCGCTGATCTCGGTCCAGCCCGGAGGACGCAGGCGTTCCCCGGCCATCGCCACCAGGGTGCCGTCGACTCGAACACCCAGGTAGGTGCCGAGTTCATGGGTACGGGGCCAGAACGGCCCCGGCTCGGCCCGCGCGGCGAGATCCAGCATCTCGGGCACGCTGTCCGCGCCCAGCACGACCACGTTGGTGCAGGACGTGAGGCCAGGTCGGCCATCGCCATCACTGGGCCAGATCATCTGACGGCCCTCAAGGCTGAAGACTGGCGCCCAACTCGACGGCGGAACGGCCGGAGAGCTGAACATGTCGGCGAAGGCGCCCGGACCGAGTAGGTCGGCCAGGTCGTCCCAATCCTCTGCGTTCGGGACGGCGGACACAGAGGAAAAGGTCGCCACGTCGGTGAGATAGGCGGCGGCCCGGCCCCAGCGTCGGGCGAGATGCGCGTGCCGACCGCCGAGCGACTGACCTACCGGGTCGTCGAGTGCCGGGACGTAGTCGTTCCTCATTGTGCCGTTCCTCTCCTGGTGGGCGCGGTGGTCGAACAGCCGGGGCAAGACCGTCAGTGTTCCGGACGCGGCGTCTTCGACGCACCCGCGCCTGACCACTGTCCGTAGCCCGTCCTGCCGGCCGGAGGCGACAGCCCGCTTTGGTCACGAAGGGCATGTCCGGCCCGGGCACCATGGTCAGCCACCGCGCTGAGCGGGCGCGGTCCGCGTCGCAGGAGCCGGCGACTGCTGTCACCGTCGTGATCTCGTAGGCGTCTGACAGAAAGACCTCAAGGAAAACCCAGGGTTCTGGGTGAATGTCACGTACATGCACGCACACCGACCCCGCACCCCCGCCACCGAGCGCACGCGCCGCTGGTTCATGAACCGCTCTCTGCTGTTGGGAGGCGCTGCCGCCGTGGCGACCATGACCGGCTGTTCCGCCGGAGCATCCGACACGAACGGCTCCGCGTCCGGCAGTGCCCAGAGCGGGATGCCGTCAGGTGGGCCCGGTGGTGCCGGGGGCATGGGTCCTGGTGCCAGCGAGGTGAAGTACGCCGACTTCAAGGGTGTCACCACCGACGGCACGGTCGTCGACGATCTGTTCTCCATCCACTCCACCGGTGTCTCGACGGATGCGGTGGTGAAGGCCGCGCAGGCGTTCCTGGACGGGCTCGGCGCCAAGGTGCGCCGGGCGTCCGTGTTCGACGTGGACGACGACGAGTGGCTGGCCTGGAGCAACGTCGACGGCTACGAACGCGAGGGCGCCCGCATGGGCGACCTGACCGAGAAGCAGCGCACCCTCGGATACGCCCTGCTCGGCAAGGCCCTGTCGGCCGACGGGCTGACCCAGACCCGCAACATCATGAAGCTCAACGCCTTCCTCGGTGACTACAACGGCGGTGGCAGGGAGACGCTGACCGAGGGGCACTACTACTTCACCTTCATGGGAACCCCGTCCACGACCAAGCCATGGGGCTTCCAGTACGAGGGCCACCACGTGGCCATCAACTACTTCGTCCTCGGCGACCAGGTCGTCATGTCCCCGACCTTCATGGGCTCGGAGCCGACCTCGGCCACCTACAACGGCGAGAAGATCACTCTCTTCAAGCCGGAGACCAAGGCCGGTCTGGCGCTGCTGCGGTCCCTGACCTCGGCGCAGCGCAAGAAGGTGATCTCCGCCGACGAGAAGGGCGGCACCGACATGGTGGCCGGGGCCGGCCAGGACAACCTGAAGCTGGCCTACCAGGGCCTCGCCGCCAAGGAGTTCACCTCCGCGCAGCGCCAGAAGCTGCTGGACCTGGTCGGTGTCTACGTCGGCTACATGGACGACGGCCACGCGGCGGTGAAGATGCAGGAGGTGGAGGAGCACCTCGACGACACGTACTTCTTCTGGATCGGCGAGACCAAGGACTCCTCCGCCTTCTACTACCGAGTGCACAGCCCGGTCGTGCTCATCGAGTACGACGCCCAGTCCCCGCTGGCCTACGGCGAGAACGCACAGATGGGCGGCGGCGGTGGTGCCCCCAGCGGCCGGCCGTCGGGCATGCCGAGCGGGCAGCCCACCGGTACACCGAGCGGCGGACCCGGCGGTGGCGGCATGGGCATGGGCGGCACCCCCACCCAGCAGCACATCCACACCATCATCCGCACGCCCAACGGCAACGACTACGGCGTGGACCTGCTCAAGCTCCACCTGGAGACCGACCACTGACACATGACGTCCGGCTTCGGATCAGACCTGTGCGGGGAACAGCAGGCAGTCGTCCGGACGGACGATCAGGTTGATCTCGCCGTCCGTGTGCCGGACGGGGCTCTCGGCGTGGACGCGCAGATCGCCGATGCTGAGCTCGTACTCGAATCGCGCTCCGGTGTACGAACACTGCTCGATCCTCGCCCGGAGCACGTTGACGGCACCGTCGTGCGGGGCGTCCGCGCGGTCGGTGAGCGTGATGCGCTCCGAGCGCAGGCCCACGGTGGCGGACGACCCCGCGGAGCAGGCGCCGACCACCCTCAAGTGCTGACCGGTTTCACCCAGTTTGACCTGTACGGTTCCGCCCTCGGTGGAGCCGACGCGCCCCTCCAGGAGGTTGCAGCGGCCGATGAAGCCGGCGACCTCTGGGGTGGCGGGGGTCTCGTAGATCTCGGTCGGTGTGCCCACCTGCTGGAGGCGGCCGTGCATGAACACGGCGATGCGGTCGGACAGGGACATGGCCTCGACCTGGTCGTGGGTGACGTACACGGTGGTGATGCCGACCTCCCGCTGGAGGTCCTTGAGCCAGACGCGGGCCTGGTCGCGCATCTTCGCGTCCAGGTTGGAGAGCGGTTCGTCCAGGAGCAGGACGCCGGGGGAGTAGACGATGCCTCGGGCGAGGGCGACGCGCTGCTGCTGTCCGCCGGAGAGCTGGTGGGGGTAGCGGTCGCGCAGGTGAGCCATGTCGACTTTCGTGAGGGCGTCGTCGATGAGACGCCGTTGCTCGTCCTTGGTGACCTTGCGGAGTTTCAGCGGCAGTGCGAGGTTGTCGGCGATCGTCATGTGCGGCCAGAGCGCGTACGACTGGAAGACCAGGCCGAGGTTGCGGCCTTCGGGGGGCACCGTGTTGCGCGGGGTGCCGTCGAAGAAGACCTGGTCGCCGACGCGGATGGTGCCCGAGTCGGGGGTCTCCAGACCGGCGACGCACGACAAGGTGGTGGACTTGCCGCAGCCAGACGGGCCGAGCAAGGTGAAGAACTCCCCGTCCGCGACGGTGAAGTTGATGTCCTCCAGGACCGCGGTCCCGTGGAAGGACTTCTTGATGTTCTCGACGACCAGCTCAGGCATGCTTCTTCCCCTTCAGAAGGAGACCGGCGAGGCCGGCGACGACGGCGGTGACGGCGATCTGGAGGGTGGCGAGTGCGGCGACGGAGCCGGTCTCACCCTGGGTCCACAGGTCGATGGCGGTGGTGCCGATGACCTGTGACTCGGCTCCGGCGAGGAACATGGCGGGGGCGTACTCGCGGATCATCTGGGTCCAGATGAGCAGGAACGAGGCGAGCATCGCGGGCACGAGGAGACGGAGCATGATCCGGGACACCGTGCGCCACCAGTCGGCGCCGGCGACACGTGCGGCGTTGTCGAGTTCGGCTCCGAGCTGCATGGTCGCCGGGGAGATCGCGCCGTACGCCGACGGGAGTGCCCGGATGCCGAAGGCGATGATCAGCGCGAAGAGCGTGCCGCGCACCGCGTCGCCGCCGGGCATCCAGGTGAAGGCCCAGAACAGGCCGATGCCGACGATCAGACCCGGGACCGCGTGCGGTGACTGCGCTGTCGTCTCCAGGAGACGGGCGAAACGGAAGTCGGAGCGGCGTGCCACGAGGACGACCACCGTGCCGAACAGGGTCACGGCCACCGCGCCCACGAAGGCCACGGTGATGCTGTTGACGATCGACTCGGTGTAAGGGGCGTAGTCGAAGATCAGACGGAAGTTGTCCAGGGTGAGCAGGTCGAACGGGTTCACCAGCGGAGTGAGCAACGAGGTGAACGCGCGCAGGATGAGCGCGAGCATCGGCAGCAGTGCGCCGAAGACGACGTACAGACCGACGAAGGCGAAGCCCAGCCACTTCCAGGCACCGATGTCGAGCAGGTCGGAGCGGGTCGCCTTGCCGCGCACCGACACGAACCGCTGGGCGTGCTTGAGCAGCCGCGTCTGGAACACGACCAGGGCGATGGTGGTGAGCAGCATGAAGGTGGACGCCGCGCCCAGCAGGCCGTAGTCCGGGTTGATCGAGTCGATGCCCTGCTCGTAGAGGAAGTTGGAGAAGAGGGTGATGCCGGCGGGCTCGCCCAGGATGAGCGGGATGGACAGGGTCTCGATCGCCGTGCCGAAGATCAGCAGCCCCGCGTAGAGCATCGGCGGGCGCAGCATCGGCACCACGACCGAGCGCAGGACGCGCAGAGGACCCGCGCCGACGCTCCGGGCCGCGTTCTCCAGCGAGGTGTCGGAGGCGGCCAGCGCGTTGGCGCAGAACAGGTAGGCGATGGGGACCTGGGCGACGGCCTCGACGAACGCCATGCCGGGCAGTGAGTACAGGTTCCAGGGCACCCAGCCGAAGCCCTCGCGGACCGCGCTGGTCAGGAAGCCGGCCGGGCCGTAGACGACGATCCAGCCGAAGGCCAGGACGAGCGGGGAGATGTAGATGGGCCAGCGCAGCACCTGCCCGAACAGGCGGGCGGCGGGAAAGCGGGTGCGCTCCAGCAGAATCGCCATCGGCACCGCGATGGCGAGCGCGAACACGGTCGTCAGGACGGCGAAGAGGAGGGTGTCGAGGACGATCGAACCGAAGCCCGCCGACGTGAACAGGTGGGCGTAGTTCGAGAGGGTGAAGGCGCCGCCGGCCGCGTACAGGGGCTGGTTGCGGACCGACTGGTAGAGGATCGGTACGACGGGGGCGAGGACGAGCACGGCGGTGACGAGGAACGTCAGCCAGTGGATCGTGACCTCACGTCCGGCGCCGAACAGGCGCCGGTACTGGGGCGTGCCCAGCTCGCCCGCGCGCGGGGTGCGGGACGGCGCGGGTGGCGCCGGGGATGTCTGGATGGCCATGGAGACTCCGAACGAACGGGGTGGGGACAGGGGCGTCGGGCGGGCGGGGGCGGCTCAGCCGGCCGCCTTCTCCCAGCGCGCGACGTACGCCTCCTGCACGCGCTCCGGCACCTGCACGGGCCGGTACAGATGGACGCGCTCCGCGCCGAGCCTGCGCCGCACGTCCTGCAGGCTGTCCATGGCGTCCTGGCGCACGCCCGGCCGGTACGGCACCAGGCCGCCCTCGGCGACCGCCGCCTGTCCCTCGGCGGAGAGCAGGAAGTCCAGGAAGAGGCGGGCCGCGTTCGGGTGCGGGGCGGTCTTCACGATGGACACTCCACGTGGCATGACGACGGTGCCCTCCGCGTAGTAGCTCCACCCCAGCAGGCCCCCGCTGTGCTCGGCGGCGGGTATCGCGACGCCACCACTGAGGTTGATGGAGAAGTCGTACTCGCCGGAGACGACCTTCTCCACGAGCGTGCCGGAGGAGTGGTCGGCATGGGCGAACGGCAACAGCCGCCGGAACGTGTCCCAGCCGCCCGCGACGTTCGAGGTGTAGCCCTGGTTGCTGGCGTAGCCGTAGGCGTTGGTCGGGTCGTAGACGCCGATCTTCCCGCGGAAGCGGGACGGCCGTGCCTCCACGATCGCCGCCAGCGTCCGAAGACCGTCGGGGAACTGGTCCGGGTCGAGGGTCTTGCGGTTGTAGATGAGAGCGACCGGGTCCGTCGACATGGTCCATACACCGGGCAGCAGCTCGGCCCAGTCGGGCAGGTGGTCCTTCTCCGGCGAGCGGTAGCCGGCGGCGGCGTTCCGGGTCGCGTAGTCGCCCCACAGAGGTCCCGCGTTGTTGGCCAGCACGTCGGCGGGGGAGGTTCCGGCGCCGGATTCGCTGTAGTAGCGCTCATAGACGGCGGAGCCGCCGAGGTTGGTGGCGCGGATGTCCGACAGCCATGGGTAGCGCCGGACGAACGCGTCGAAGACCGGCTGCCAGTTGGTCTGCGAGGTGTTCGAGTAGATGAGGAGTTTCCGCTCCCGCCGTGAGGCGTCGACGATTTCGTCGTAGGCGGCGGGGTAGTACGCGGGGGCTTGTGGGGCGGCGGCGTTCGCCTCGTCGGCCGTGCAGGCGGAGAGTGTGCCGCCCAGGGCGGTGAGGCTTCCGACGGCCGCGGCGCCCCGTAGGAGGTGACGGCGGGAGGGGCCGGCGCCGGACGGTGCTTCCGGCGCGGGCGGGCGGGGGATGGTGGACATGGCGGCTCTTCTCGTAGGGGGCGCGACGGCGCTGTCTGCTGCTTCGAGAGACCGGCGGGGTCGGGTGACGCCGGTGGGCGTGGGGGTGGTGAAAGGCGGGCGCGGTGCCGTCCGGTCACGACGCCGCGACGGCGCGGCGCATCACGTACGGCAGGATCCCGCCGTGCCGGAGGTAGGCGAGTTCCTGGCGCGAGTGGAGGCGCAGCCTGAGGCGGACCGTGGCGGGGGGCGCGTCGGGCCGGATGCGGGACAGGGTGACGGGGTTCGTGCCGACGCGCAGGTCGGCGAGGCCGTCGAAGGCGAGTTCCTCCTCTCCGGTGAAGGCGTGGGCCGATGCCGTGTCGCCCTCCTCGAACTCCAGGGGCAGCACGCCCATGCCGATCAGGTTGTTGCGGTGGATGCGCTCGAAGGACTCGGCTATCACCGCCCGCACTCCCAGCAGTGCCTGTGCCTTGGCGGCCCAGTCGCGGCTGGAGCCGGCACCGTAGTTGCGGCCCGCGACCACGACCAGATCGTGGCCCGCGGCACGGTAGGTCGCCGCGGCTTCGTGGACGGGCAGGACGGCGGAGCGGTCGGCGGTGTGGGCGTGACCGCCGGTGAAGTCGCATTCCCCGGGGAGAAGCCGGTTGCGTACGGCGGCGTTGGTGAAGGCCCCGCGCAGCATGACCTCGTGATTGCTGCGGCGGGTCGAGTACTGGTTGAGGTCGCGGCGGGCGACGCCGCGATCCGCCAGCCAGCGCCCGGCGGCACTGCGCGCCGGAATGGCGCCGGCCGGTGAGATGTGGTCCGTGGTGACGTCGTCGCCCAGCACCATCAGCACCCTGGCCCGCTCGACGCGCAGTCGGTCGGGCGGCGAGGTGGACAGGCCCGTGAGGTGCGGGGGGCGGCGGATGTAGGTGGAGTCCGGACTCCAGGAGAAGCGGACGCCGTCGGGCGCCTCGATCTCGTGCCACGCCCGGGTGCCTTCCCGCAGCCGGGTGGCGTTGGTCCGGAACATCTCGGGCCGTACGGAGGCGGCGACGCGCGCGGCGACCTCGTCGTCGGTGGGCCACAGGTCCTTCAGGAACACGGACGTGCCGTCCGGGCCGGTACCGAGCGGGTCGCGCTCGAAGTCGTGCAGGATCGAGCCGGCCAGCGCGTACGCCACGACCAGAGGCGGCGAGGCGAGGTAGGACTGGGCGACGCGCGGGTTGACGCGGCCGGCGAAATTGCGGTTGCCGGACAGGACGGCCACCGGATCGATGCGGGCGTCGGTGGTGAGCCGCTCCAACTCGGGGTGGAGCGGGCCCGAGTTGCCGATGCAGGTCATGCAGCCGAAGCCGACGATGTGGAAGCCGGTCTCCGCCAAGGGCGCCAGGAGCCCGGCCTCGCGCAGGTAGTCCTCGACGACCCGTGAGCCGGGGGACAGGGACGTCTTCACCCACGGCTTCGCCGTGAGCCCGGCCCGTCGCGCCCGTTCGGCGAGGAGCGCCGCCTGCACCACCAGCGTCGGATTGGCGGTATTGGTGCAACTGGTGATCGCCGCGATGGCGACCGGCCCCTCGGGGAGCCGCTCCCCGAACTCCGTCGTGTTCGCGGGCCGGCCGGCCGCGGTGGACCGGAAGGACCCGGGCACCTGGGACAGCGCAAGCCGCTGATGAGGCAGTCCCGGTCCGGCCACGCTCGGCTCCACCGTCGCCAGATCGAGGTCGATGACATCGTCGTAGCGTGGCTCGGGCCGGTCGGCGGTGCGCTTGAGGCCCTGCGCGGTCAGGTAGGCGTCGACCAGTCGTACGTGTGCCTCGTCACGGCCGGTCAGCCGCAGGTAGGCGGCGGTCTCGTCGTCGTACGGGAAGTAGACGCAGGTCGCCCCGTACTCGGGCGCCATGTTGGAGACCGCGGCACGCTCAGCCCACCCGAGGGTGGCCGCACCGGGGCCGCAGAACTCCACGAACCGGTCCACCACGCCCTTGGTGCGCAGCAGTTCGGTGAGGGTGAGCGCCAGGTCGGTGGCGCCGACGCCGGACCGCAGCCGCCCGGTCAGACGCACGCCCACCACGCGCGGGTACGGGATGGTCACCGCCTCGCCCAGCATGGCGGCCTGCCCCTCCAGTCCGCCCACGCCCCAGCCGACCACGCCCAGGGCGTTGATCATCGGGGTGTGGCTGTCGGTGGCGACCAGCACGTCCGGGTGCAGCCAGGGCAGGCCGCCTTCCGGAGGGTCCTCGTCGCGCCACACCACGCGGGCCAGGACCTCCATGTTGACCTGGTGGATGATTCCGGTGCCGGGCGGCACGACCCGGAAGCCGCGCAGGCTGCGCTCGGCCCACTTCACGAACGCGTAGCGCTCGCCGTTGCGGCGGAAGTCGATGAGCAGGTTGCGTTCGACGGCGTCGGGGCGCCCGTACTCCTCGACGATGACCGAGTGGTCGACGGTCAGGTCGACGGGGACGGCCGGTTGGAGCCGCCCCGGGTCACCGCCGAGTTCGGCGACGCTGTCGCGCAGGGCGGCGAAGTCGGCGAGGGCGGGCAGACACGTGGTGTCGTGGAGCATGATCCGGTTCGGGTGCACCGGGAGCTCGCAGTCACCGTGGCCCGAGCGGGCACGGGCGAGTACGTCGCCGAGCGCGGCCGGGGAACGGCGGGCGACGTTCTCCAGCAGCACCCGGACCGCGTACGGCAGTTCGGCGAGCCGCTCGGCGGGCAGCAGCCCGGCCAGCGGCTGGTACCGGTACGAGTGCCCTTCGACGGTCAGGACGGCGGTGACGGTGGGGTCCGTGCTGGGGTCTGTGCTCATGGTCCCTGCTGTCGTTCCGGGAAGAGGAGCCCACGGGCGCATGGCGCCGGGCGCGGCCCATATTGTCTCAAGCCGTCGATTGATACAACCGTTGGAGCGCCGGATTCTCGGAAACCCCGATGGCGGAGAAGGGTGCTCGGGGAGTGAGGTGCTCAGCCCCGCGTCTTGATGACGCGGACCTTGTCCAGGTGGCGGCGCAGGAAGGCGGCCGCCTCCTCGAGCTTCCCGTCCTCGACCAGGTCGAGCATGTGCAGGTGCTCGCGGGCCTGGCCGGCCAGGCGGGAGCGGTCGACCTGGTGGCGGTACTCGATGAGGCGGCGCAGCCGGTGCTGCCGGCGGGCGGCGTCCAGGAGGAACTGGTTGCCCGAGAAGCTCACGAGCATCTCGTGGAACGAGGCGTTGACGTGGAACAACTCGGCCCGGGGCAGTAGCAGGATGTCTCCGCGCAGCAGGGCCTCCTGCTGCTTGCGGTGCAGGGCCGCGGCCTCGGGGTCGATCGTGAAGCCGGGCTCCAGCAGGGCGTTCGGCTCGATGATCATGCGGAAGCGGTAGCTCTGGTCGTGCGCCTCGACGGTCGAGAACACCTGCTGGAACTCCCAGCCACGCCCACCGGCCTTGCGGCGCACCAGGTCCTCGGACTCCATGCGGGCCAGTACCCGGTCGGCCTGGCGTGCCGACAGGCCGTAGCCGCGACTGATGTCCGCAGCGGTGAACGGGCCGGCGAACCGTCCCCCGATGTAGTCGTCGGCGATCCGGAAGTACGCGTCCTCCTCCGTGTCCGCGCCTCCCGTGAGGTCCGTCCCGGTCAGGGTGGCGGCGTCACGGTCCAGGAAGAAGCCCCGATTCGGTTCCCGCCTCAGGATGCCGACCTCGGCCAGGAAGAGCATCGCCTTCCGGGCCGGGGTGCGGGAGACGTCCAACTCGTCCGCCGCCCACTGCTCGGTGACGTGCGCGCCCTCCTTGAGGCCGCTGCGGCGCAGGAGATCGACCAGGCGGGTGGCGATGGAGGTGGTCAGGTTGGGCCGCGACATCAGTCTGCGCTCTTCGGAAGGGGACGTGGGACGCCCCATCCTATGAGCCGGGGTGCGGCGGGTGCGGCCGCTGGACTCTCCGTCACCGAGGGATTGTATCTATCGACGTAGTGATGCAAAGTGTGGCCGGGGTGCTGATCGGCGCCTCTGTGAAGCCAGGAGCAACGAGAGGCAGCGCCTACAACGATGCAGTCGATTCCCGTCCCCACCGCCGATCTGGCCGACCAGTACGAGCACCGACTGCGTGTCTGCGGCGTGCAGTTCACCACCTACGGGGGAGTACGCTCCTTCGCCGGCCCGGTGCGGACCGTCTCCTGCCGCGAGGACAACGCCTTGCTGCACGAATTGCTCCGTACGCCCGGTGACGGAGCCGTCGTGGTGGTCGACGGAGGCGGCTCCCTCGACACCACGCTTTTCGGGGACCGAATGGCCACCAGGGCCCGCGACAACGGATGGGCGGGGGTCATCGTGTACGGCGCCGTCCGCGACAGCGTCGCACTGGGCGGCACAAGGCTCGGCGTGCAGGCGCTGGGCACCAATCCGCGCAGGGCGGGCAAGACGGGGCGGGGAGCGGTGGACGTGCCTGTTTCGTTCGGCGGGATCACGTTCGCCGTCGGTGATGTCCTGCATGCCGATGAGGACGGGGTGGTGCTGCTCCCGGCCGGGCAGGCCCCCCAGGAGCCTGTCTCGGTGTGAACAGCCGCAGCGGGCGGGCCAATGGAGAGCCGCCCCCAGCGTGACGAACGCCCCTCGTTGACCGGCGAGGCCGCCGGTACGCATGGGCCGTGGAAGGTGCCCCTCGGCGGATGTGTCGGCACGTTCACGGGCCGATACCGTTCAACGGCCTCGCCCGGTCGTGGCGTCACGCCATCCGCAGTTGCGTGGCCCGGGTCAGGAGCGACCCAGCGGCCAGGCCCTCGAAGGGAACCGGCCGCATCGTCCATGCGCAGGTCGGCCACCGGGGCCCGCCACCCCGATGGAGCTCATGCCGTGGAAACCGCTTCGGTCTCTCCTCCTCCGCTCTCGCCCCCGGCTGCCGGGAGGCGCTTGTTGCGGCGCACGGAGGACCAGAAGGAGGCGCCGATGAGGACCACACCGATCAGGCCGGTGATGATCTCGTTGATCTCGTACTGGATGGTCACCAGCAGGATCACGGCGAGGGCGCCGATGGCGTAGTGGGCGCCGTGCTCCAGGTAGACGTAGTCGTCGAGGGTGCCCTGGCGGACCAGGTAGACCGTGAGCGACCGGACGTACA
>NZ_BMUY01000025.1 GCF_014650435.1 Streptomyces tendae | reverse complement strand
CGCGGAGCGGGATACCAGGCGCTAGCGCCTGGAAATGCAAGGGAATTCGCACAGCGAATTCAAAAGCATTTCCGGAGTTTCGCGAAACGCTTACGCGTTTCGCGAATTCCCCGCACAGCGGGGAATTGCATTTCCGCTTACGCTCCAATGCTCGGGGGAATTCCGAGGCGGGTAGAGGGCGTTCGCTTGCGCTCCCGCCCTGCCGGTTACAAGCAGCGGCAACAGGAGGCGGGCTGATGATGCATCAACTCTGCTGCCAGGTAGAACCCCGAACCGGTCACCACCACCCCACCGAGGCCGGCGCCGCGACAGGGGTGAAGGGGATGCGGGACTGCACAAACCTTCCACAGTGCGGCAACTGACGCTCCGACAGTCCGTCACGCTCGCCACCCCTTCATGTCGCCCCGCCTTGCTCAACCTCATGCAACCGCGTCAACCGTAGCACCCTTGCCTGTCGGAGGAGCGAGTATCAGCCGAACTGCTGTCCTGATGCATCTAGCCTGTACATCACATGATGCAGCGGGTAGGATCACGAACAGATCCCCACCCGCCCCGCTCTCGAACGGAGACACTCACAATGGCGGCAGAATTCACCCTCCGTCCCCACCAGATTGAGGCAGTCGACGCCATCGTGACGGGCCTGGACATCCCTCCAGGGAAACGCATTCCCCCGCAGGGACTGCGGGGGACCGTAGTCAGCGCGTGCGGCACGGGAAAGACGTTCATCGGTGCGGCGGCGGTCAAGCGTCTGGTTCCGCATGGGCGGGTTCTGGTGCTGGTGCCGACGCTGGAATTGCTGGCGCAGACAGTCAAGGAATGGCGTGCTTTCGGGCATCTGGGTCCGGCGGTTGCGGTGTGTTCGATGGAGGACGATCCGCGTTTGTTCGCGCTGGAGGTTAAATCCACGACGAGTGCGCCGCAGTTGGCGCTGTGGCACGGGCAGGGGCCGGTGACGGTGTTTGCGACGTACGCGTCGCTGCCGGTGCTGATCGAGGCGCACCGTGGCGAGTACGGGCTTCCGATGGATGTGTGGGACCTGGTTCTGGTGGATGAGGCGCACCGGACAAGTGGGTCGTTGGGTAAGGCGTGGGCGGCGGTGCACGATCAGGAGCTGGTGCCGGCGATGCGGCGGCTGTACATGACGGCGACTCCGCGGATTTGGATGGAGCGGCCGGCGCCGCGGTGGCGTCGCGGGGAGCGTGCGAGCGGGGAGGAGCCGGTGCATGACCCGTTGCCGGAGGAGATGGCCTGTTCCATGGACGATGAGGCGGTCTACGGGCCGGTGCTCTTCGAGCTGGACCTGTCGGAGGCCATCGCGCGGGGGCTGCTGGCCCGCTACCAGATCGTGGTTGCCGAGCTGCGGGACGAGAGCCTGACTCCGGAGCGGTTGTATGGCGAGGAGCGGTACGAGGAGACGGTGCGGGGCGAGCGCCTGGCGGTCCTCCAGGCCGCGCTGTTGGAGACGATGTCCGAGCATGACCTGACGCGCTGCATCACCTTCCACCACCGCACCATCGAGGCGCGCGCCTTTTCGGAGGGGCTGGAGCGGGCGGCGAAGCGTCTGCATGCCGAGGACGCCGGCCGGTACCCCGAAGAGGTGTGGGCGCAGTGGTTGTCGGGTGAGCATGACGCCGATGTGCGGGCGGATCGGCTGCGTGCGTTCGGTGGTCGTGCCGGGCGTGCAGTGTTGTCGAATTGCCGGGTGCTCGGTGAGGGTGTGGATGTGCCGTCGGTGGATTCGGTTGCTCTGATTGATCCGAAGGGTTCGGCGGTCGATATTGTGCAGGCGATTGGTCGGGCGTTGCGGCAGAAGCCGGGCCAGGGGAAATTGGCGACGTTGATTGTGCCGGTTTTTCTAGGGTCGGATGAGACGGCGGAAGACATGCCGTATTCGATTTCCTATCGGCCTTTGGTGAAGGTTCTTTCCGGTTTGCGTGCGCATGATGAGCGGGCCGTTGAAATGCTGGCGGTTCCGCAAGAGGGAATGCAGCGTAAGGGGCAGGAGCCTTCGTATCTGGGCGAGGCGCCTGCGGAGGGTGAGGAGGAGGAGCGGGTGCTGCTCCGGTTCGGTGCGCACCGGGACCCTGCCCTGATTGCTCGGTTCGTCCGGTACAACCTGTTGCAGCCGGAGCATGCCAACTGGAAGGCCGGCCACCGGGCCGCCGTCGCCTACCGCAGTCGGACGGGGCATCTGTCGGTGCCGTACGAGCACCGGGAGCTGACGCCGAACGGGCACTCGTTCCCGCTGGGTCGGTGGCTGGCGGATCAGCGGCGGGCGGTGCAGGCGGGGACGATGGCGGTGGAGCGTGCGGCGGACCTGGACGAGCTGGGGATGGTGTGGGAGCCGTCGGAGGTGGCGTGGGAGGAGAACTTGGCCGCGGCCCGTGCCTACTTCACGGAGACCGGCACCTTGGCCGCTCCGGTCACCGCAACGGCCCTGGACCGTCCGGTGGGTCAGTGGCTGGCCAACTGCCGCAAGAAGGGCGGTCTGGGCAAGGACCCGGCCCGGGCGCGCCGGCGTGCGGAGCAGCTGGCCGCGATCGATGAGGACTGGCGGCCGGTGTGGCCGGTGGACTGGCAGCGGCACTATGCCGGTGTGGGCCGGCTGGTGGCGCTCGGGGCGGACCTGGCGGACATCGTGCCGGGGGTGACGTCGCAGGGGGACGATGTGGGGCGGTGGCTTCAGCGGCAGCGCGAGCACGTGGTGTGGCAGGGCCTGGCGGAGGGCCAGCGCGAGCGCCTGACCGCCTTGGGTGTCACGCCGCTGCCCCCGGAGCAGGAAGCGCCCGTGAATGCGTCTCGGGGCGGTTCAGCGGCCTTCGAGCGGGGCGTTGCGGCGCTGGCCCAGTACAAGGCCCGCACGGGCTCCCTGACGCCCTCCAGGGGGCACGAGGAGACCGTCGTGGTCGACGGCGTGGAACACGTCGTGAAGCTGGGGGTGTTCCTGTCCAACCACAAGAGCCGCCGGGCCAAGCTCACCGGCGACAAACTCGCCGCACTCGCCGCACTCGGACTGGAGTGGGCATCGGCGTAGCGAGGATCGCAGATCCTGTGTGGGGCTGCGCCGGACCGGCAGCAGCCCCACACTGTGTCAAGCACCTGCCCTGACGGGCTACTTCTTGCGAATCGCGCCCGTTGCTATCCAGTGGACCAGCAGAGCGGCGGTGTGTACGGCGGTTTCGGCGGCTTCCTGTGTCACTGGTCGACTCGTAGGGCCGCCTGCGTGACGGTCGCGCTGGCCATGCCAGAGAAGGTTGAGAAGTTCGACCACTGCATTGATCTCTGCGGGCGCCCCTGATCGGTCATGCACGACCATCTCGTACTTCTTCCTGCCCTGGTCAAGGTTCGACCGCACGGCCCCCAGCGTGGGCTCAGGTGATTTAGGAAGGAAAATGGGGTTCGCTACGGCTTCTACCGCTTTGATGGACTGGGAGTAGGCAACACTGGGGTTGGGATTGATCCCATAGGCAGCGGCAAATGCTTCCCGGAGGTGCGCGCTTGCGCCCTGAGTCTGCTTGTCCGCAGCCTGCACCGCGGCCTCCAGCGACTGCCTCAAGGTCTCATCAACTCTGCGGCACAACCCGTTCTTTTCCGGGTTGATCATGTAGGCCGATCCTCCTTCGAGAAGGATGCGGTCCAACTCATTGCGGAGATCGCCGACAGTAACCCCGTTGTACCTCCCCGATGAGAAGGGGCTGACGTCCGCGAGACCCGCCAGGAGCGCATCGATGATTTCGATGAAAATCATCGGGTTGCGGCTGTCCTGGTAGTTGGCGAGCATCCCCTCCGGGGATTGGCTGTTGAGGACTTTGGACGGCAGCCGCAGGCGCAGGCAGACGAGGCCAACGAGGTTGTAGTTGCGTAGGACTGTGATGGACCACTGCCTCAAGGGAACAGACAGATGATCAGGAAGCTCTTCGTAGAGGGCTTCTGGTTCTTGTTTGCCGTTGAGGCGGTCCGTCAGCCGCCGCCATGTGCTTGTCACGCAGACGAGTGTATTTCCGCACCACCTTGCTCATCCTGCGGTTTTCCTGTTCGGCTACAGGTCCTGGACGGCGCGCAGGGCGGCGTCCACGCGGGCCATGGCCGCGGTGTCGACGGGACCGAGGAGCTTGGCGCCGTCGAACCGCTCGGTGCGCAGCTGGACGATGTTGACGGCGACGGCGGTACAGGGGAGCGGGTCGCCGATGACGACGGACATGGCAGTGTCCGGGTAGCGGCCACTGTCGTGCAGCACGATCGCGAGGACGGCGCCGTACGCCTCTTCGAGGCCCGTCAGGCTGATGACCAGGACGTTGCGGCCGTCGGGGAGTGCCCAGATTTCCCCGCGGTTCACAGGGCGTCGCCCTCGCCCGCCAGGTCGTCGCCGAGACCGAGCGTGGCAAGTTGCTTCGCGGCGTCGAGCGTGGCGGCGCGGCGGGCGGCGCGCACCACGTAGGCGTTCACGGACAGGCCGGCCTCGGAGGCGGCGGCCCGGATGGAGGGGGCGAGGTCGTCGGGGACCCGCAGGGTCATCGTGGTGACAGACATGACAGCAAGGATAGACACCGGCTGGTGGTGGCGTAAGGCGGTGGCGTCTAGTCGTCGGGGGCGGTGCCGATCCAGGCCACGCACTGGCCGTCGCGAGTGGTCCCCCAGTGCGGGGCGGTGGTGTCGTGCCCGGTGTCCAGGACGCAGATCCGCCCCCACTGGCCGTGCTTCGCGGGGCAGACACGTGCGAGGGCCGCTAGGTCACCGTCCCGTACGGCAGCGTCGTAGCGCTCCTGCCAGGCATGGAAGGAGGGGCGCAGCTCTGCTCCGAGGCGGTGTTCCTCCTGGTCGATCTGGTCGCGCAGCCGGGCTACGGCCGGGTCGGCGAGGATGGCCTTCGCGGCGGTCTCCCACTTCTCCCACGGACTCATCTGATGGCCTTCCAAGGTCACTTCCGGTTCGCGGAGAGGGCGGTGTCGGTGATCTGGTTGAGGAGATAGAGCATCCGGTCCGCGCGCCCGGGTGCGAGGGCCACGGGCCGCGCGCCGTCCTGGTGGACCTCGCCGCGCCACGCGGTGGCCAGCATGGACATCTCATGGACGTGCCCGTGGGACTGCAGGGGCCAAGCGGCGCCCTGCGAGCGCAGCCCGGCCGACAGGTCGTCCAGGTCGCGGTGGCACCAGATCAGCACGGTGAGCTTCGACAGGACCGCGGCCAGGACGTCGGCGCCCGAGACCGGGTCGCCGGCGCCCGGAGGGATGCTCTTGGCGCGGGCGGAGACGAGGCGCAGCAACGGTTCGGCGAGGACCCGGCCGTTCGCGCCAATGACGGTGACCTTGGCCGCCGACGGGCTACGGCGAGTTCCCGCCGGAGTGTGGCCGCGCTCGGTGTAGTCGACGTGCAGCACGCCCAGCGGCCGGCTGCTGTGGCGCAGCAGGGCGCGGGCGGTGCGGATGGCGGCCGTGCGGTCGCGGGCGGCTTCCTCCTGGCGCTGGCGCAGGGTGCGGATGTGCCAGCAGGTCGGGCACAGCGCGCCGTAGGTTTCCGTCGCGATGGGGGCGCGGTCGGGGCGGGCGCCGCAGTCCGCGCACACGCGGGCTGCGGGGTCGGCGCGGCGGCGGGCGGCGGCCAGTTGCGCGGCTGTGGACGCGGTGGGTACCGACTGGTCGATGCGGTACAGGGTGAGGGTGGCCGTCCGTCCCAGTCCGTCCCGGCCCTTGACGGTGGCGGCGGGCGGGCCGGGCCGGCGCGGGAAGTCCATCGTCTTCAGCTGGGTCTCGGTGGCGTAGATCCCTGCGGGAACGTCCTGCCAGGACGGGAAGTGGGGCCGGCTCCGGCCGGGGCCGGCCCCTGTGCTCGTGCCGTCGTCCGTGGGGGCTGTCGTGGGAGTGGTGGTGTCGTGCAGGCTCGCCATCGGGTGATCTCCCTGGTCACTAGGTCGGGCGGATGCTTGCTGTGCAGGTCGAGCGGTGTTTGAGTGAGATGGAGGTCAGGCCCCCGGCAATTGGCGTGCCGGGGGCCTGACCTGTGTACGGCGCCCCACCAGGAGGCGGCCCACTCGCGTACGGTCGCGGTGACCGCCGTACGAGCGCTCATGGATCCCAGTCTGTCCGGTAGACGCCCCTGGGGATCCGGCGGTCGCTCCAGCTCAGTGATGGACGTCCAGCTCGGCGAGCAGCGACGGGTTGACGATGCGGATGATGGCCTCGATGTCGTCCCGGTTCGCGGCCGGCCACAGTTCGGCGCGTGCGGAGCGGTACTTCGCTGCGAGGCGCTCCCGCTTGTCGGCGGGCAGCTGCGCGGCCCGGTCCGGGCGGGAGTTGTGCGCGTTGTCCGAGATCTTCACGAGTGTCGCCTGGGGGTCTGCGGTGATGCGGCGGATCTTTTCGGCGTAGGCCATCCCCGCTTGGTTGGTCACCGCCTCGACGATCTCGATGACCCGGGCCGGCACCCCTGCCTCCCGCAGGCGCTCGGCGGTCCAGTCGGTGTCTTCCAGAACGTCATGCAGCAGGCCCGCCATGACGAGTTCGTCGCCGAACGGGCTGAGTCCGGCGGCCACGGCCCGGACGTGCTCGATGTACGGCACTCCGATCTTGTCGGTCTGCCCGGCATGCGCGCCGTCGGCCAGAACCTCGATCTCACGGACAGAGGCCAGGGCCTCCGCCGCCTCCTGGTCGTACGCGGCCAGCGGGCTCGTGTCCCGGTCGTTGAGCGTGCTGTCGCTGTGGGTCATGGGTGCGTGTCCTTAAGGGAGTTGGGGTGGGTTTTCAGAACTTTGCGGCAATGTAGTCGATACCGGTCAGTTCCACGTCCAGGTTCCCCGCGCGGGTGCCGCCGTCGCGGAAGTAGAGCTCGCCCGCAGCGGCGGCCAGGACCTCGTTGGGGCTCTCGCCGGAGCGGCCGGCCTGCGCGTCCAGGAGGCGCCCCGCCCACGCGGGCGGCAGGTGCACGGTGAGCAGCCGCTCGCGGGATTCGTCGGTGGTGCCGATCGGCGCCTTGTAGCCGAAGGTGGCACGGAATTCGACGGTCATGCCGCTCTGTGCGGCGGCGCGGCGCCGGGCGCGTTCGCGCACCCGTGGCTGCCAGCGGGAGCGGACGGCGTCGTTGATGCGGTCCTGGATGCGGCGGGGCGGGTGTTTGCGGGCGCCGCGGCGGTAGCGGTTGACGGAGTCGGCGGTGATGCCGAGTTCGGCGGCGACCGCGCGGGCGGTGCCGAGCTGGCGCAGCAGGTAGTTGATCTGGCCTTTGAGGGTCTTGGGCGGGTCGGCGGTGAAGGCGTGACGCCCGGCTCTCTCCAGTGCCTGGTCGATCAGGGCGTCGTCCTGGCCTGCGGTCTGGGGGCGGATGGTGCGTGCCACGGTTACTCTCCTTCGTCCCAGACGGCGTCGGTGCCCTTGATGAGCTGTGCGGGGTTGTGGCCCTGTTCGATGAGGTCGACGGCCCAGGCCATGGTCTGGACGCCTTCGAGTTTGACCAGGCCGGGCTGGACGCCGAGGCGGAACGAGCCGGGCAGCGGCTTGCCGCTGGTGGTGTACGGCAGGACGTCCAGCGGGCTGCGGCCGGGGCTGGGGTAGACGACGCAGTCGGAGAGGACCGCGATCGGGTAGAGGCCGGCGGAGGCCATGTGGCGCATCTTGCGGTGCATGTTGACGCGGGCCTTGCTGATGACCGCGGCGCGGATGTCGGGGCGCCAGGTCGGGCGTTCCAGCTGCGGCCAGCGCTCTCCCTTGACGTAGTGGAGGCCCTTGGCCCGTACGCGGAGTTTGCCGATGCCGCCCTTTGCGGTGGCCTTGACTGCGGCCAGGACCGCGAGGGCGCCCGGGTCCTGGTGGCGCAGCTGGTCCATCGCGGTCAGGAACGCGGTGTCGTCCATGCCCATGCGCACGCCGAGGTCGTCCAGGGTGGCCAGCAGTGCCGTCTTGAGCCGGTCGTGCCACGGGTCCAGGTAGGCGCCGGCCTCCCGGCGCAGGAACCCTTCCAGGGGGTCGACGTTGTGGCCGAGTTCCTGGGCGTAGGCCAGGGTGTGGGTCTCGTACCAGGCCGGGCCGGTCGGCCGCCGGCCGGAGGGGGTGAAGGGGTTGGGCAGGCGGGGGTCCAGCTCGATGTGGGAGAGGTCCGCAAGCCAGCTTCCGGGGACCTTCTTGTCGAACACCGGGCGCGTCTCGTGCGCGGGCGGGCACAGGCCGACCTGGAGGCGGGAGGTGGCGGCGAGGAACGCGGCGTTCACGTCCAGGCCCAGCGCGAAGGGCTGCAACGCCTCCTCGCCCGCGAGCAGGTCGATGTCCCGCACCCACTGGAACACCTCTTCGTCCAGGAAGCCCCGTTCCCAGCCCTGCGCCACCGGGTGCTCGATCGGGGCCTCCGGCGGGGCCGGGTCGATGGGCTCGGTGCCCAGGGAGCCGGGGTTGTGGCCGGAGCTCCACGCGCCGGACGCGGCCTCGCGCACGGGCCGGGTCGGCGGGCGCAGCGCGGTCATCAGCTCCAGGCCGTTGACGGCCGTCCCCCCGCGCGGGGTGATCACCCGGGCCGCGTACGTGCCCAGCACCCGGGCGATCTCCGGCGGGTCCATGGTGTCGACGCCGGGCCAGGAGCGGGTGTCCAGCGCCCCCCAGGACAGGATCGCCAGCTGGACGCACTGGCGCTGGCCGGCCTTCGCGGGACGGTAGATCCGGGCCCACGGGCCGAACCCCCGCCGGGTCAGCTTCCACTTCGCCCTGGCCACCTGCTTGACCACCGGGTGGTCGTCCGGCAGCCGGAGTCCCGCCCGCTGCTCGTGCCCCTCCAGCCGCTCCGGCAGACCCAGGCGCACCGCCGCCTCGGCAGTGAGGACTACCAGCGGGTCGGAGGGGCGGCCGTAGCGGTTCAGGGCGGGCGCGCCCACGGGCTGTTCCAGCGTCCACTTGACCAGCTGCGGGACCGTGGTGGCCGGGCAGTCCACGACCAGGCCGCCGACCCCGAACGCGGTCCCGTCACCGTCCAGGACCAGCAACGGGCCATGCGCGAACCGCGGGTCCACCTCCACACCCGCCCCGACCGCAGCCTTGCGGACCGGCCCCGTCTTGCGGACAGCCGGACGCGTGGGAGCAGCAGGGGCAGCAGCGGTGCCGGTCCCGGCCGCCGCAGCGGAAGACGACTGCACCGGCGGCTCGGGCAGCTCTGCCGGGGCAGCGGGTTCCTGACCGGCAGGGCCCTGGCCCACCGGAGCAGCTGCCGGGGCTGCGGCGACGGGCGGCGCAGTAGACGCCCCTTGCCCGGGCGACGCCGTGGGGGCAGTGGTGGCGGGGTTCGGGTACTTCGCGGCCCACCCCGCCAGCAGCCGCTGATACGCCTCCAGACGCGGCGGCCGCGGCTCGGAACGCCCGTTCTCCCAGTTCTTCACCGTCTGCGCCGTCGACCGCAACGCCGCCGCCAACCGCGCCTGTGTCACCCCCGCCGCCTCCCGCAGCCGCGCCCGCTCCGCAGGAGGCGGCAACGACGGCTCCTCCTCCAACAACGCATCCACCAGACCGAACAGCTCCTCCTGCGACGCTGCCATGCGCCTCACCTCCAACCACCAACCTAACAGGACGTTAGCCCTGGATTTAGCCATTCGATATAACTCACTCGAATTGAGGGCATGGAGGAGTGAGGCGACACAGCCGGGCGCCGGCGTATGCCCGCAACGGGACGGCAAGGGCCTGGGTCAGCTCCCGAGCAGCGGACCCGCGTGCAGGCACGCATCAGTGCCTGTTTCCGGGCCCCTGGGCATGAGGGCTCGGTAAGCTCGGATCAGGCGGGGCCTGGACCAAGTTGACCGCGGTGAACTTGAGAATGATCAAGCCCTCGCGGTCCTTGGTGGCCTCCGGGTGGCGTTGGTGGCCACCACCGGCGTACGGCGGTGGATCGGGGCCGGTCACCGGCGTGATGAGTACCGGTCCGGCGCGTCCAGGGCGTATCCAAGGCGCCGCTCGCTCTGTGTGAGCCTGTCCGCTCACACCCGGACGCCTGGCGGGCCAATCCGGGAGAGGTCAGCGCGGCTCTTCCGCGCCGGCGCCGGGCACGGGGCCAGAAGAAGCTGCCGTGTGCGTGTCCGGGGAGGCGAGGTAGCGGGCGCACAGGTCCGCGCCCACCGCGCAGCGCATGGGACCGCAGTCGTTGCAGTGCATGAGGTGGTCCAGGTATGCGGCGTAGTGAGCACCGTACAGGTAGGCACCCCAATCGACATCCATGCGTCCGCTCCCCCGCGCCCGTCATCCCTCTTCACCACTCACGCTACGGCGCCGCCGATGCGCTGGTGTGCAATTGCACGCCTCGTGGCTCGAATGAGACGGCTGGGTCAGGCGGCACGGAAATCGTGAGCCGGGCCGCCGCGCCACTCCACCCACCGTGAGTCATCCAGAACAGCTTCCGGGTCCTCGATGCCGGCGGCTTCAAGAAAGACCACCAGGTCGTGATCGCTGTGGGCGGTGCCGAGGATTTCGTCCCGGCCGGGCCGGTGCACCGTGACCCGTCGCCCCCCGGAGATCGAGGGCCGGTGCACGACGATGGGCGCGCGGGTCACGCCTCCAGGATGCTCCTGGCGGCCCGGAAGTGCGAGCAGTGTGTGCGGGGCCGTCAGCGGCCGGTGTCGTTGATGCCGGAGACCAGCTGGCCCACGAAGTCCAGCACGCCCTGCCCGAAGGCGGTCGGCGCGACGACGATGCCGAAGACCAGGACGATCAGCACCGTCAGCTTTTCGTCGTTGCGGCTGCGCGCCTCGGTCCGTCGGCGCAACCGCACCACGATGATGACCGCCAACAGCACGGCAACATTGATGGTTAGCACGCACAACCCCCACCAGCTCAGCGAACGCCCCTGGTCAAGGTTGTAGCCACCATGCACAGCCCAGACATCTGCGTCGTACAAGGTTGGCCGCATATATCCGCCAGATCGGCCGGATCGGCAATCTTGCCTCCGGGCTCAGGCCCGCTCACCGCTCAGCGCGTGTCAGACGGCGCGCAGTGTCCTACCCCAGCGTCGGACTGCCTTGGCGTCGCAGTACTCGCACAACGGGGAGCCAGCGCCGGAGCCGTATTTGTGGGTCGGCCGGCGGCACGTGGAGCAGGGGCCGATCTGGTCGCTGGGGCACGTGCGCGCTGAAGTGTCCGGCTCGCTGGTGGGCGGTACAGGGGCGGTCATCGGGTTTCCTCGCCGGTCCGGCGGCCACGAGCAGCCGCTTCGAACGAAGGATAGAACGACAGCGACGATGCCCCCGGCAGGCCGGCTTCCTGGGCCGCCGCCCGCAGGTCTGCGGCGATGCCCTCCAGCGTCGCCGGGACACGGCATCGAGGACGGACCGCCATCCTGTCGTCCCAGCACAGATCCACCCAGCGCGGCCCCGCCCCCGTGAAGCACACGACCCGGGCGGTGGCCGCAGGGTCACCGCAGACCACGCAGGACCGGGGTGGCGTTTCCTGGACGCGGGCCAGCGTCTCTCGCCGCGCAGGTGGAGGCGGTGCCGCTTCCAGGCGGGCGGGCTTGATGCCGTGGCAGTCGAGCAGGTCGGCGGGCTCCATGTCGTCTCTCCGTTCGCCCACCCCTGGATTGCTGCAGGACCACCACAGCATAGGATCGAACACATGAACGATCCAGCGCGTCTCACACTGCTCCGCTTTTTGGAGCGCGTGCAGCTGCGGGACCTGGACCGCACCCGCCGCTGGATCGCTGAGGAAGAACGGCGCGAGGCCGAACGACAACGCGGCATCGAGGAGAAGCCGGCCCCGCCCGCCTGGCTTCTGGAACAGGGCCTCAACAAGGGCAGCCCGCCCGTCTACGTCCACGTCGGCGGCTGCTGGAACACGGGCACGCGCAGCAAGGGCATCGACCAGGAACAGGCCCGGCGCGCCCTCGCGGACGGCGTCACGGCGTGCTCGCACTGTCGGCCGGACAGGGCGCTGCGCATGTTCGACTAGGCGAGACGTGCCTTACCGGGGTGCTCCGGTGACGACCAGGGCGCCGTCGCCGTCCCTGCGGGTCTCGTGGACCGTGAGCGGCGGGGACTGATACAGGAGGGTGCCGCCGCGCCACAGTTCGAAGGTGTACCGCGTTGCGCGCTCCAGGTCGCGTCGCTGCTGGGGATCGGCGTCGGGCAGGACCAGCTCCACGAAGCCCAGCCCCTTCCGGAGGGTGCCCTGGCAGATGATGCCGCCGGTCATGGTCACAGCCAGAGTGTCGGCGACCACGTGCACGGTGTCTGCCTTGATGGGGCGTGTGCCCGGGAAGCCTGTCATGCCGGCGCTCCGGCTCCTGCGAGGTGTACCTCCGCGAGCGGCTCCCATGTGATGTGGGCACCGTCGTGCCACTGCTCCACCAGGTGCAGCCGGTCGACGTACACCGTCGCGGACAGCGGCCCTGCGACATCTGCCAGGGAGGCCTTGACGGCGATAGCGTCCACGTCCTCCGCGCCCTCGGTGGTGTAGGCGACCGACATGTGGGGGTAGCGGCTCCGCGCGGCGGTGAAGGGCACACCGCTGCCTGTCATAGCCTCAGTCACGGCCGTGCCGAGCTCGGCGAACGGCTGCCCTGGCCAGCCGCTGATCTCCACGGCGACCGGGCCGACCGCCGGCCGGTCGAATGTCAGCGTGAACGGCGTCACCGTCTGCGCGTACTGCCGGACCGTGTCCACCAGCCCGTCCGTGTCAACCGCGCTACGGCCAGCCCCAACGGCGTGCAGAAGCGTGCAGTGCATCCACTGCGGCGGCACCGGCTGAAGCCCCGGCCGACTCACCACCTCCGCGTACGGCACAGTCAGAGCACGGGCCTCTGCCTCGGTCGGCAGGAGGTGCCAGTGCAGATCACGCCGCCCCGCCGGCCAGACCCGCCCCACCCGCGTAAAGAAGTCTTCCACCCTCAACACCTTCTGCATCGCCCGGACATGGGGCATTGATTCTCGCCGAACGCTACGCCGGACCGCGTGCCGTTCACGCCTCGCCGGCCGCCACCGCGGTTGTCTGTCCGACTAGGCGAGACGGCGCTTGAACAGGAACGAGTAGTACGTCGGGATCCCATGGTGGTCCGTCGCGACCGCATGGTGCACGGGCTCCCACCCTTGTGCTCCCCAGTCCGCCAGCGTCGCGTTTACCTGCTCATCATCCGGAGCGGGGAACGATACGAACTGGTACTCCCACTGGTCACTCATGAACCTACCTTGCCCCGTATCGGCGGGCCGCAGCCGCCGTGAGACAGACGGCGAGTGCGGTGCAGGGGCCGCAGCACTCGGCAGCAGCCCCTGCCGTCTCGCCGTCTAGATCCTCTTAAGGCACGTGGCCGGCACCTGGCCGCCCCGGACTACTCTCCAGATGTGGCCTCCGCGACCGCACTTGCGGTACGCCGGACCGCTCTGCGTGCGGGCGATCGCCTCCACGCATGAGCGCACCACGTCCCCGCGGTAGAGGTAGCGCACCACCGGGGAGTCGGGCGCTGCGACTGGTGCATTGCCCTCCGGCATCCGGACCGCGACCTTCTTCCCTGTGACCTTCCACTTGATGGTGCATGCCTTGGCGGGCGCGGTGACCGCCGCAGCAGGAGCCGGGGTGGCATCAGCTGTTGGGGCGAACAAGGCGGTAGTGGCGAACGCGGCTGCCGCAGTGGCGGCGATCATCAGTCGTGTCACGTCCGACCAACTTTTGACGTCCGGGGCAGAGTCACGGGGTCTGCTTGATGATCACCCGCTCGGGGTGATGCGGGAGCCAGACCTTCCCCACCGTCATGGTTGTTGCTTCCAGCGCCAATTCAGTTAGTAAGGTAGCGCCATGACAGCTCCGTATGACCCCGGTGATCGGGAAAAGGTAGTGGCCAAGCTGCCTGCCGAGCTTCGTAAGGAGCTCAAGGTCCGCGCTGCCGAAGTGGATACAGACATTCAGGACGCCGTGACCCATGGCGTGGAGGCGTGGCGCAAGTCAAAGTCCAGGGGCCGGCCCCTAGTCGATACGACGGGCGGCACGTCGTTCGCGACGTATCTGCCGACGGGGCTCTACGACAAGTTGAAGCGCGACTGCAAGGCTCGCGGAATCTCATACAACCAGGGCATCGCCCAGTCGATCAGGCTGTGGTTGAACGAGCACCCCTCGCCACGACCCACACCTCAGCGGGTCACCGGAGCACGGCGCGTCATCTTCGGCAATCAGAAAGGCGGCGTGGGCAAGACATCGGTGTCTGCTGGCGTCGCTCAGGCACTGGCGGAGTCCGGCCGCCGCACGCTGCTAATCGACTTCGACCCACAGGGACACCTGACAAAGCAGTTCGGCCATCCCCTCATCGATATCAATGAGCCCAGCCTGGCGAAACACATGCTCGGTGAAGTCAAGGACGGTGCACTCGCCGACCTACTGGTGCCCATAAAGGGTGGCGACTTCGAGGATCACCTCTGGCTACTGCCGGCGTGCAAAGACGCCTTCCTGCTAGACGCCAAGCTCGCCACAAGCCGCTTTGTGCGAGTGAAGGAGACGGCGCTGGAGAAGGCGCTCGAACCGTTGGAGCATGACTTCGACTTCATCGTCGTGGACTGCCCACCCAGCCTCGGCTACAGCATGGACACCGCGATCTACTACTGCCGCACCCGAGACGGCGAGTCGGAAGGCACCTCCGGCATCGTCATCCCCGTGCTGTCCGAGGACTCGTCGGCAGACGCCTACGACATGCTCGAAGAGCAGATCGAAGATCTGACTGCAGACCTGGACGTCGCCATCAGCCAGCTCGGTTTCGTCGTCAACATGTACGACAGCCGCAAGGGCTACGTGGCCACCTCCTCTCTGGATGAATGGAAGAAGGTTGGCGAGCCTCCCGTCCTTGCCGTAGTTCCAGAACTGAAGGATCAGCGGGAGGCGGTACGGGTGAAGGCCCCTCTCCTGGCCCACGCCCCCTACTGCGAGCAGGCTGAAGCAATGCGATCGATCGCCCGGAGGATCAGCGGATGAGCGTCGCCGACAGGCTAGGAACTGGCTCCTCCTTCAGCAAGACCCGACGCAGCGCCCGCGGCCGTGCCAAAGCGGTTACGCAGGGAGACGTCCCTGTCTATGAGCTGGTCCGGCTGCAACTGAACGAGGTCTCCCCCACCCCTCTCAATCCCCGCCGGAACTTCGGCACTGACGAGGACAAGACCCGCTTCGGCGAGGAACTGCGGCACGCGCAACTGGCTGCATGCGTCGCCGTGTCACGCTCCGCCTATCTCGCACTGTGGCCCGACCATGAGGACCGGATCGGCGAGGCTGCCCACGTCCTGGTCAACGGCGAGCGTCGCTTTCACAGCGCCGTCCACGTCGGCCTGGACTCCCTCGACTTCGTCGTCCGCGACGACCTGGCGACCAGTCGCGAGGCATTCATCAACCACCTGCTCAAGGAGAACCTCGAGCGGGAGGACTTCGACGTCATCGAGCGCGCACGAGGCGTCGAACAACTGGTGACTGTGTGCGCGGAGCAAGGAGAGCGCGGAGCCAGGACCCGGGCGGCTGAGCAGCTCGGGAAGGACCGTTCATGGGTAACCAACCAGCTGGCGCTATTGGAGCTACCTGGCGAGCTGCAGGCAATGCTGAGCGCCGGCTCCCTCCCCGAGCGAGACGGGCGAACGCTGGCCCGGTATGCCAGGGAGAACCCTGGTCTCGGTGCGGCCACACTCCTGGATCATCTGAAGGCCGCCAAGGAAGCCTCAGCCCTCGCGAAGGCTGAGGAACGGCGCAAGCTCCTGGCGCTTCAGGCCGGGAAGAGCGAGGACTTGTTGTCCGCGGACAACAAAGAGGGACGCTCGACGCCCGCAGCGCCAGTTCCACCCAGTAGCGCTGCGGCCGATCTCAAGGACGGCAGTTTGTTGTCCGCGGACAACAAACCAGCGGAACGCCCCGCTCCCACGGCAGGAGATCCCGTATCGGCGGCCCCGTCCGGTGCAGAAGCTTCTGTGCCTGCACAAGCCAAAGCTCACGAAGACCCACCGCGTACCTCGCACGCGGATGCGCCAGCCGACGCATCGGTGAGTGATCCACTCGTGGCCCTGGAAGCCTGCGTGCGACAGGCCACCGAGTTCGCCAACAGCATGCAGAACCTCGCCGCAGTGCACCGTGACGCAGCTGCTGTGGATCGGGAGAATGCGGACAGGCTGATCGGGATCCTCCGTGGACGAGTCGAGCGTGTGCTCCATCGGCTCCCCGACGACGTGCGGGGGCTCTGACCACCGACGCTTTGTTGTCCGCGGACAACAAGTCATCGGGTGCACAGCGAGGAACTTGCCCAATTGGGCAAGAATGATCTTGGTAGTGCTCGCCCCTAGGCTGGCAAGAACGCAGAAGGCCCCTGCCAACCCGGAGACCGGGTAGCAGGGGCCTTCTGCGATGTACGACGCGGCAAGGGGCCTGCCCCTCGTCGTCTGCAGGTCAGTGGACCAGTTCGATGCCGATAGCCAGGCACCCCAGCCGTTCCTTCTCGGGCGGGTAGATGCGCCGGATGTTGGCCAGTTGCTCTTCACGGGTCGCTTCGGGGTTCACCTGGGAGGGGCCTTCGGTGTCCAGAAGGGCCTCGAACGATGGGTACTCAGCGACCCGTGTGACCCGCGTCAGGCATGACTGGTCGGTCCCTTTCACCGCGAAACGGATCAGGTCACCGGTCGCTAGGCCGTCGAACTTGGGGTACTTCACCCGGACCTCTCGGGTCTTGCGGCCGGCGGCCACAAGGTCGAAGTACTGGGGGTACAGGTTCAGTTCGAGGACGCGGGCCGAGGTGGTGCTCATGCAGTCGGGCTCCCTTGGGGTACGGACATCAGCCGCGACAGTTCCGCGGCCGAGTATGAGCGGAAGAAGTGCCGGGGGTGGGAGAGCAGCAGCCCCGCCAGGTGCAGCAGACGGTCCGCGAACTCCCCGACGGTGCCGGGCCACTTCCGGGTATCGAGCATCCAGGGCTCAGCGCCTGCGGGCAACGCCGCGTCCCCGGATCGGATCAGGCTCTTGGACAGCTTGGCGCCCGTCTCTGCGACGATCATCGGGCAGAACAGCCGCGCGGGCAGCTGGCCCTGGGACAGGCCCACGGCCTGGAGGGCGCCGTCGACCAGGAGGCTCCCGGGCATCCAGTCGGTGCCCTTGACCATCACCTGGAGGACATCGGGCTCGGCGAGCGCGGCCAGCTCCTTGACCAGGTTCCGGTAGAGGGTGGCGAGGTCGAGGTAGCCGCCGCCGGTAGGCGTGACCATGGCCGTGTAGGGGCCGTGGTGCAGGCAGACCGCCGACACGCGGGCCAGACTGCGGCCAGCCATCTCTACGTGGGTGCGCTCCGCGTACTTCTCCGCCCACCCGCAGGACTGCGGGCAGGGCACCCGCACATGGGGCACTCCCGTGGAGGGAGCCAGCCACAAGCGGGCGGCCTCCAGGCGCGGCAGGACGCGCAGCCATGTCTCCCGGAACAGGCTGCTGGCCTGCTGCTGCGAGTACGTCTCCACGCCGTACGGCACGGCCAGTCGATCCGACAGGGCGTCGAACAGAGGCCGGTAGAGGGCGTCGACCAGGCTGGTGATGCCGTCCATGCCGAGGGTTTGGGCGTAGGCCCGCTGGTAGCGGTGGCCCGTTACGGGGTCGGTGATCAGGGTGTGCGGCGCGTTGTCCAGTGCCGAGAAGCGGACCTCCACGGGCAGGCCGTGGCGGTCATGGAGCCGGGCGGCGGTGGCGAAGGCCATCGACTGCACCAGCGAAGTGCCGGCGTGCGGTGCGCCGTTGATCTGGGTGCCCACCACCAGAGCGATCCGCTGCGGCTTGCCGGCGCGGATGCGGGGGGCGAGGACGTCCTCTACGTGCGTCAGGGCGTTCGCGAGGACGGTGTTCGGGCTGATGAGTGTCACGGTGTTGCCTCGTCTCGTGTCGGTGACCGATGGCTGCGTGGGCCGGGCCGGTGAACGTGGACGGGTCGAACAAGGGGGCTCAGTCGTGCCGCAGGCCCGCCTCGGGGAAATCGAGGCGGACCTGCGGCACTGACTGCCGGGAGGTCGCGGTTACAGCAGGGCGACCGTGGCGGCGAGAGCGAGCAGGGCGAGGGCCGCCAGGGTGCAGTTGATGGCGAGGCGCAGCCCACGGAACTTCGCGACGGCGATAGCCGACAGGACTCGGATCTGAGCGGCGCGGGTGTCGCTGTGCATGGTGGCCCGGACAGTGTCGTCGTCGGTCAGGCGTGCCCAGTACGGGAAGGACGCGCGGTCGTCGCCGCGCAGCGCGGGGCGGACGACCAGGAGCAGCAGCACGGCGGCAGTGCCCAGAGCGAGGACGGCGAGCGCACCGACGGCCTTGGTCGCGGTGGGTAAGTCATGGCTGGCGATCGTGGCGAGGCCGGCCAACGCGGCCCCGTTGAAAGCAAGCAGTAGGGCGGCCTTGCTGTCCGTGCGGCTGATCTCGCTTGTGACGGCGGCGCACGCGGCGTCCAGGTTCTTGTCGGCGGTGGCCTCGGGGGTGGTGGTCATGCGGTCGCTCCTTCGATGATGGCGGCCAGGAGAGCGACGACGTCGGCCTTGTAGGGGTCGGTGAACAGTCGGTGGTCGCTGACGTCAAACGGTGCGAACCGCACGGAGACGCGGTGTCCGGGCACGAGGGTGGTCTCCCGTCCGTCCAGCGCGGCGGTGATCCGGTCGCAGTCCTGCTGTGCGTGGCGGGTCTGGGTGTACGGGCCGATGCGCAGCACGGTGTGGCCGTCGAGGCTGTCGTCGCGTCGGCGGGCCTCGATGTAGAGGGCGTAATGCGCGGGGGCCATGCCGACGTCGTCGGGCAGGTCGAGGCCGGCGGCAGCGTGAGTGAGGACGGCGTAGGCCGGGTTCCATACGCCGAGGATCTTCGCTGTCTCGCAGCGCAGCCAACCATGCTTCCAGCGGCGGGCGCTGTAGAGCGGGTACGGGCCATCCGGGTCCTGGAGGGCTACGGCGATGAGGTCGGGGCCGTGGTCGTCGCCGGGTCGGGTGTGGGCGCGCTCGATGAACGGGCCGACGTGGACGGCGATGTCCTGCGCGCTGCCTGGGGTCCAGGGCTCCGGGGAGCGCAGGGCGGCGAGCATCACGCGGAACGCGTCGACGGCGGCCTGGTCCTCGGGGGAGAGGCCGCCACGGGCGTGGCCACAGCGGCGGAACATGTGGCGGATCATCGGACGGTCATGCCTTCCTGCTCGGTGGTGTGGAACGACGGGCTGCCCGGCCCGTCGGGCACGCTGCTCGTGGAGGTGCGGCGCTGGCGGGGGCAGTGGTGGGTGCTCACGGCTGGAAGCCGGGCAACTGCTGGAACACCCTCCGGACCAAGGCCGGCGTTGGCTTCCAGGGCACGACCTGGCCGCGCGCGGGAACGGGCAGGGGCAGCTCCTGGACGTCGTCGAGCACGAGATGCCAGGCCCCGGGGTGCGCCCATTCCGAGCACGGCGTGGACCGGTCGGTGTCCTGGTGGCAGTCGGTGATCCGGGCGACGCCGAGGACGGCGCCGGTCACCAGCTGGCGGTCGCGGATCGTGCGGGCCACCAGCGGGAGGCGCCGGGCGTGCTGGTCGATGGTCTTGCTGGCGTGCAGCAGCACCCAGCCCGGCTTCCAGGGCCGGGGCCGGTTCTCCACGCGCTTGGCGCCGGTCAGGATGGCCGCAGCGTAGGGCTGCTTCACGCTGATGCCGCGGATCCAGTCGCCCTCGGGCAAGCGGGCCTGGCTCATGAGGAGTCGTCCTCTCGTGTCGTGACGGTTCGGTGAGTCGGTATTCCGCTTGCGCGCGGGGCGTGAAGGCGGAACGGGGGTCGTAGGAGTGCCGCCTGCGCGGGCAGGTCATGGGGTGACGTGCCGGGGGCACACTGAAGAGCGCTGCGGTCGCCGGGACGGTGTCCGCAGCGGTCCGGGGCGGTCGCGTACGTCTGCCGATGCTGCCGCCGTCCCGGGCCCTCGCCCTTGCCGATGAGTCACGCGGCCAGCTGATGCGCGGGGCGGGGCGCGATGTAGGTGGAGGGGTCGGCCGGCGTGCCGTCCCAGCACTCCAAACAGCAGCCCAGAGTTTTGAGCGGCAGACAGAACATGTAGCGCCGGCGGCAGGACGGCACGGGACAGGTCTGTCTCGCTGCCATGGCCCGGTCCAGCGCCCATTCCTGCGCGAGCGTCGGCACCCGTTTGGGCCGGGCCACCCGCAGGTCGTAGAGCCACGCGCGGCTGCGGTGGGTGCAGGACCACTGTGGGACGTAGCGGCAGCGCGCACAGCGCAGGATGGCCACCGGCCTGTGCCCTCCGGGACTGACGTTCCGGTCCCGCAGCTGCCGCCGGGTGGCGAGGTGGTCGGGGCAAGCGCCCCGGTCGTACTCGGGCAGGCCCTGAGCGCCGCGCGGTAACCGTTCCGGAACATCACGGCGGGGGCATGCTCGCTTACCCATCAGCGTCGCCAGGCGCCGGGCAGACGCCGGGGAGGCTGCGGGTAGCGGGGGCCGGGAACGGTGGGGCGGGGGCGGCCGATGCGGCGGCGCGGGCGGGGGATGAGCACGTGCGGTACCTCCAGACGTCGGTGTACAGCGCTGCGCCCCGTCAGACCGAGAGCCTCGGTCTGACGGGGCGCAGCGCTGTGGGGAGCTGTCAGGCGGTGGAGCCAGGGGCCGTGGGTGTGCGGTGCGTTCCGGGAGCGGAGGGCGCAGGCGTGCTGTGGCCCGGGCGGGGATGAGACGGCTGCGGGTCGGCTGTGCCACCGAAGTGGCTGCCGAGCATGTAGCCGAGCACCAATCCGGCGACGCCGAACAGCTTGTGACGGTTCGCCTGCCACCAGGTCGGCGGGGTCGGCTCCCGCAGAACGCCTATGACTGCCACGAATTGTCCAATCACTGGGGGAGGGCTGGGAGTTGTCGTGCGTAAGGCCGGGCGGCCTGAACAGTCCTCGCATCCCGCAGCAGGGCAGGGGGTGAGGACCAGACGGAGCGCCCGGAGAACGCTTCGACGCCATAGCGCGCTGATGCCCCGCACACCAGGTACGGGGCATCAGCAGCAGGCGCCGGGATGGGGCAGAGTCAGAGCAGCCGGGAGTAGTGCTGCTTGAGCTCCTTGCCTGTCTCGGTGTCGACGGCGGTCCGATCCGGACGGAACTCGATCGTGCGCCCCGGGGCCCGGCTGCCTTCTTTCCACTGCGGGCCGCCCACGGCAACGGTCATCCGTACCGCTTCGTAGTGGTCCTCGACCGGCACCTTCACCTCCAGACGGGTGGGCATGGGGATCTGGCCCTCTTCCAAGGGAGTCACCTTCTCCTGCGCCTTCTGGTCGCCGGAGTCGATCCGTACGAACTTCGGCTTCTCTTCCGAGTCGACCCAGACGGACAGGACCACGGACTTACCGTCCTTGCTCCACTTCGCCAAGGTTTCGGTCTCGACTCCGTCAATGTTGAGGTTTACAGCGGACACCCCCTTGTAGGCGGCTGCCTTCTCCTGCTGCGCTTGCTCCTTCTTGTCGTCCGCAGCGCTCTGCCATACTCCGCCGGCGGCGATGGCCAGAGCCGCGATGGCGGCGATGTAGGGCCAGGTGCGCCGGCGTGCCTTCGCTGACGGTTCGTACTCCGCAGGCGGTGTGGGCGTCACCGGGTCGGGTCCGCGGTGCCACTGCGGTGAGGTGTCATCGTCCTGGGTCTGCTCGAACCATTCAACTTCCTTGCCCATACGGGCGACGGTAGCGCGCAGTTGTATGGCCTGGTCCGGGCTTCCGCACAGTTCAGCCACCTTGGCCCGGGTCGACAGCCAGGAAATGGCCTCGTCGGAGTTGATGCCGTGGGCGTGGATGTCCTCGCGTTCCCCGAGCGCGGCGAGGTCGGCGGCCTCGCTGCACCGCCCCTCCCGTGCGGCCTGGATGGCGTCCTGGTGACGGGTGTCGATGACATTGGGAGGCATCTCCCAATCCCACGCGTCGTCATCAATGGCGCTGTCCTGGTCAAGGGCCGGGAGCACGGCGGTGTCCTGCTCCTGCTCCTGGTCCTGGTCTTCGGAGACGTCGGGAGCAGTGGCGGGTGTGGCGGTGTCCTGCTCGACAGCGAGGGCTTGCTGCGCCTGGCGGCGACGGGATGAGGTGTCGGTCAGCCGAGCTTCGTCCTCGCTGATCACCGTCTGGACGATGTCGACGTAGTCGGGGCCGACCTTCCACACGGCCTGCCCGGGGTCCAGGGTCGGGATCTTGGCGATGGCCCAGTCAGGGAGGTTGAGCAAGGTGCCGACGAGAGCGGCTTCTTCAGGCCCGAGGCGCCCGATGTGGGCGACCTCGCACAGTCGTGCCAGATCCTGCGCCGGACCGGTCCCGAGGTCGGACAGCGTGTGCATCACCACGTCCAGCGATAGCCCCATCTTGCGGCTGAACTTCAACAGCCGCTGGATCAGTTCGCTGGTGGCCGGTGACAGCAGAATCTGCCACGCCTCCTCGAGGACCAGGTGGCGGTGGGGGGCGGTCGACTGAGGCAGCCACACGTGCTCGACCCAGCACGCCACCGCTGCCATCAGCGACGGAATCGCCGGACTGTTGCGGTCCAGACGGGAGAAGTCGAAGCAGAGGATGGGAAGGTCGGTCTCGGGGAGGCTGGCGTTGTCTCCGTCGAACAGACCGCGCAGCGATCCCTCGGTGTAGCGGGACAGGGCGATGGCGGCGCCCTCCCCCCACTCAGCGAGCTTGGTGGCCGGCCACCGTCCGTCTTCCGGCTCCACCAGCGCATCCACCAGGCCATTGAGGTTCCCAGCCTTGGGGTGGTTGAGGGCATGCTGGAGAGCGTGGGTCGCCTGGTGGGTGAGGGCGCCGGGCTCCACAGCGGCGATGAGCGAGCGGACGAGCTGCTCGCGGACCTCTCGGGGAAACAGGTCGGAGACCGGGTTCAGGGTGAACGAACCGGCCGTAATAACCTTGCCGTTGAGGGCGTGGGTCAGGGGCACCCACTCACCAGCGTTTTCCTCCCCGTACGAATCGATGACGACGTACTGGTGGCCGTGCATGTGGTGTTCGCGGCGAGCGCGGACTTTTGCCGTCGTGGATTTGCCCGAGCCGAGACCGCCCAGGGCGAGGCTGGTGGTCGACGGCAAGACGGCGTCGTCGGTCATCGCGGGGGAGAGGTGGAACGGGCGGCCGTCCAGGAGCGAGCGGCCGATCGGGATGCCGGGAAAGCGGGCGTTGGAGGTGACGAGCGGTGCGGTGATCGCGGCGTGGCTGGAGGGCAGGCGAATCATCAGAGGATCGCCCCTTTCCTGGTGGAGGCTCCGTGTGGGGTGGTCATCACGTGGGCGCGGTGCTGCTGGCCGGTGAGCCAGTCGAGACCCAGGCGGTGCCGGTCGGCCATGAGGGAGGCCTGCCAGCGTGCGTCGGTGACGGCCTCGGGGCTGTCTCCCCACACCGTCAGGTAGGCGTCGACGTCGACGAGCGTGGCGCCCTGGACCAGCGCGCCGTGCATCGCGCTGCTGGCCAGGTCGTGCGAGTCCTGCTTGACCTTGTCGGTGACGAAGGCCTCGCTGGCGGCGCGCTGCCACTTCGCGGACCGGCGGGACTGGCCCGTCGGCAGCGGCCGGTACAGGACGGACAACGACCGCTCCTCGGCGCCCTGCCCGAGCAGGAGCTTGGGCATGAGGTCGCCGCCCGTCTCGTCGGGCCAGGCCGTGATCCGGGCCGTGCTGGCGTGGCGGCCGTCGTCCAGAGCGACCCATCCCGCGCCGCGCGCGGTCACGAGGGGCAGCGGCTCCGGCTCCACCAGGGTCAGGGCCCCGAGGCCGGCGAACTCGTGGGCCATCGTGTCGACGACCCGGGCGGGCTGGCCAACCAGGCCCTTGGGCACGTGTACGGAGATCGTCTGTGCGTGGTCGGTGTACTCACCGACGGTGGTGTGGTGCGTGACGTGCACCTGGATCCCGGCGCCGCGGGCCTGGTCGCCAGCGAACGCGAGAGCGCGGGAGAACGCCTCGTGCCAGGCGGCGCGCAGCTGTGTGTCCTGCATGGTGCCGTGCTCCGGGTACAGCGTCCAGGTCGAGGTTGCCCCCGCGTTGTCGGTCATGGCGGCCGGGGCGGTGCGCTCCCGCAGGCGCCGGTAGCCGACGGCCGCCCACCGGGCGAGCGAGCGCGGCCCGGGCGCCACGTTGAGCAGCGCGGCGGTAGCGCCGACCGCACCGAATGCCCAGATGGGGGGCGGGGTGAGCACGGCCGACATCAGGACGGCGCTCCCGACGCCGGCGTTGGCTTTCGTCAACAGGGTCTCGACAGGGCTCAGACCGTGCTGCAGGGCGGGCACACGGTAGCCAGGCGTCAGGGAGTACATGGCATTTCCTCCTCAAGGGATGGGCCGGCCCCGGCGCCCACCGCTGCTGTGAGACGGCGGGGCGCCGGGGCCGGCGGGGGTTACGGGTTGCTCGCTGGCGGGGCCGTCGGTTCCGGTGCCGCTGCGGGAGTGGGCACCGACCGCGTGGCTGGTCCCGCCTGTCCGCCGGCTGCGCGCGGAGTTGCTCCCCGGGTTGGCCGGCGGGCCTGGCGGAGCTGTTCGGTACGGGCCGCGTCCTGCCGGATCTTGTCGCTGGCCGATGCGGTGGTGAGCCGTCCGGGGCGGTTGGGCTGCTTGACGCCGTAGGCGGCCAGCAGTACCCCCCGGTCCTGTGTCATGGCGCGGCGCGGAGTGTCCACCAGGCGCGGCCCGCGCGGAGTCGTCTCCTGCTCATAGACGTCCGGTGCGCCGGCCCGCACGACCGCCCGCGCCAGCGGGTTCTCGGTCCTGCGCTCCACCATCGCCCGAGCACCACGAGCCATGCGCGGTCCGAAGTACGGCACCCCGTGGAAGACCATCCGCAGCATGAGGACGTCGGCTCCGACCAGCAGCACCGCGTCCATCACGAGGGCGCCCTCCGTCATCTTCACGAACGGGCTGACCAGAATGAGCGTCAGCGGGGCGAACATGAGGCCCAGCAGCCGCTGCGCCCACGCCTTGACTGCCGACGTGTCACCCCCGCGGGCCAACGACGCCAGCACCAGAGGCGCCATGCAGACGAACGCCAGGATGCCGAGATTCCGTGTCGCGAACACCAGCGCCGCGAACGCGAGAGCAACCACGAGCGCGGCCAGGATCAGCAGAAGCGCCAGTGGGTTGTCCGCGTCAGCTGCCTTGTCCATGTCTTTGGAGATCGCGCCGAACAGGGTGGATTCGTTGCTACTGAACATGGTGGTGAAGGCGGCGCTGACGGCCTTGTTCAGCAACATCACGACGCCGGGGACGGAGGCCATGCCGGCGACGGCCGCGAGGGTCCATCCGGTGGAGGCGCCCATCTGCTTCATGCGGGGTGCGCCCTGCCATGCGGTCAGGGCGCACACGACGATGACGCAGATGAAGATGGCGACGGCCAGGTGCTGGCCCAGCCACAGGAACTGGCTGTAGAGCCAGTTGTCGGGCTTCTCCGGCGCCCAGGTGCTGTCGGGCGCCACCAGCTCTCCGAGCTTCTTGAGGAGGCTTTCAGCGAGGTCTTGGACGTTGGTGACGGCTCCGTCGGTGAGGCCCTGGCCCCCGCCGGCGGGCGGCCCCCCGTCAGGGGGGCCGCCACCGTCGTCGTCCCGCACGCAGTACTCGTAGCCCGGCGTGCCCTTCAGGGCGTCGCACGGGTCTTCGTCTGCCCGGAACGCCATGTGATCAGCCCTTGGCCTCGGTCACGGTGCTGAACAGGGTGTCGCCGTAGAGGGCGAGGACCACGGCGACGAACAATGTGCCGACGGCCATGCTGCCCTTGCGCAGGGCGCCCTTGGGGTCGCCGGACAGCTGCAGGAGCATGCGCAGGGCGATGACGGCGATGACGGCGGCGATGCCCTTGGTGACCAGGCCGCCACCGGTCAGGCCGATGGTGTCGAAGAAGTCCTTGAAGCCTTCGCTCATGTCGACGGGGGCGGCGATGTTGAACTTGCGCATCAGATCTCCTTGTTGGTGTTCGAGGTGGGACGGCCGACCGCGAAAAGGTCGCGCATCGTGTCGAGGGGGGAGTAGCGGACTTGTGTGCCGGGACGGGGGGCGTCGATCATCCAGCCGCTGCCGACGTAAATGCCGACGTGGTGAATGCTCGTGGCATTACTGCCGTAAAAGACGAGGTCGCCGGGTTTCATCTGGCCGGGTTTGATGGGCTCGGATGCCGCATATTGTGCGGCTGCCGTGCGGGGCAGGGTGATTCCTGCTTTTGCGTAGGCGTAGAGCGTGAGGCCGGAGCAGTCGAAACCAACGGTCGATTTTCCGGATCGGCCGTTGGGGGAGCAGCAGGTTCCCGCGCTGGGACCGTTAGCGTTTCCGCCGCCCCATGAGTACGGGGTGCCGATCATCTGTTTCGCCGCGTTGATGGCGGTGGCGGCCTGGTCAGTGGTCGCTGTCTTTCCACCGCCGCCGCCAGAGTTGGCGAGTGCGGTGATGGAACGGACGTAGTTCTGTGTTTCTTCGAAGGGCGGTATTCCTCCAGCGTCGCGGACGGCTTGGGGTCCGGCGTTGTATGCGGCCAGCATGTTGGCCTGCTTGTTCCCGGGAACGTCTTTGACGTCCTTGGCGATAGTGCACAGGTACTTCGCCGATGAGGGGATCGCGTCTTCAGGATCCATCACATCGCGCTTGCCGTCCCCGTTGCCGTCGATTCCGTGGGTCTCCCACGTAGACGGCATGAACTGTGCGATTCCCAGCGCTCCGACTTGCGAGCGTGCTTCCGGATCGAAGTTGGATTCCTGCGTGAGAAGCGCGGCAAGAAGATTTGGGGTGACCTCAGGACAGGTGTTCCCCGCTTCCTCGATCAGCTGCTTGTATTCGGCGGGGACGGCCATGCTGAGCGCTGTGCCCACCGGGTCGTTGCCGGCGGCCTGGACGAGCGCGCCCAGGACGACGGCGGCGGTGGCTCCTACGCCGATGGTGACGGCTGTGGTGCTCCTCAAGGGCGTCTTCCCTCCTTTCCTGCATGTGACGTGTTTTCGCAGGTCAGCTCCGCCATGCCGGTCCGCCATGGCACCGCCAGGTGACCGCCATGGACCGCCACGGGACCGCCACGGGACCGCCAGGATGGCGGTGGCATGGCGGTCGGCGGCAGCGTGATGGCGATGCGGTGGCGATGCGGCGTGACGGTCACGACCCGGACATCGCGAAGGCGGTCAGATCGGCCAGTCGGTAGCCGCGCCCCTGGGAGTTCTTGTAGGTGGGCGGCCCGCCGAGAAGCTCGTTCAGCTTCTTTCCGCGCTTGACCGGATCGTCTTCGAGGATGCCGAGTGCGGGCGCCATGTCCGGTGTGGTCATGAACTCCACACCCTTGGCCCGCATCAGTTCGATGGCCTGCCTCAGCGGCGTTTCTTCCGGGAGGGATTCCATGCGCTTGGCGACTCTTTCATCCACCACGTCCCAGATGAACTTGTCCTCGAAGTTGAACCCTCTGATGAGGGTGGAGCGCCCCTTGGCGAACAGTACTGCCTGGCCCTTGATGTCCGGGTCGAGGAGTACCGGGTTGATCGGCGCGACCGTTTCGAAATAGGTGTCACCGAGAGCAACCTTGGCCGTTCCCGCCGATGCCACATACAGGCACATCCGGTAAAGGAACTGGTCACGGACCATGACGGGAATGGCATTCGTGGAGGGGCGCTGCGTCATGAGCACCGTGGAAATGCCGGATTCCAGGGACTTGGCAACCAGTGACCTCGTGTCCTCGGCAATCTGCTTGGCCTGGTCCTTTTCCTCGTTTGTGGCACCCGAGGCGAAGAAGTCGGCCGCTTCATCGACGATGAAGATGACCGGCTTGAACTTGGGCGGGGTCTGGCGGTTACGGATGGCTTCCGTAATTTGCGCGTACCGCTCGTCCGACCGCTGGTTGAGTTCTTGGACCATGTCCCAGAACACGGCCGGGTCGTCGGATGACTCGTAGCGGGTGGCGTACGGCTCGAAGCGGGTCAGCCCGCAGAATTTGCCGTCGAGCAGATACAGCTCGAATTCGCCGTAGGCGATGAGCAGGCAGGTGATGAGGCCGTTGACCAGAGTGGTTTTGCCCATCTGTGTCATTCCCGCGACCAGCAGGGATGCTTTGTCGAAGGTGGGCACGCCGGCGAGCTGGCCGGTCACGTCGTGACCGAGCGGGACGCCGGCGAACGCTTCGATCTCCTGCCTGGTCGGAGCCGGGAAAGGCCTGGTGAACGGGGGCTCGTGCAGCTTGAGGAGCTTGACGCGGCGCTCGTTGTCACGGCTGCGCTCAAGGGTCATGTGCAGGCGAGTGACACCGAACATCCCGGCCACGGCGCCCAGGCGCTTCTCGACGTCCTCGTAGGTACGGCCCTTGGGGACCAGGAAGTCGTAGAGGTCGCCGGTCTGCACCGGGGCGATCGTCACCTGGTCGGCGCGGATGACCTGCTCGCTGCCGATGACGCCGGCCGTGCGCAGTGCCGCGGTGAGTTCCGGGTGAGCAGGCAGCAGTTCAGCGCCTGCCTGCTCACCGTCCAGGGAGGCCGCTGGCGCTTCCTTCTGCACGGCTGCGGCGGCGGGCTGCGGCGTGCCGTGCAGCAGCCGCACGAGGCTGCTCCGCAGGCGCCAGGCGGCGTATCCGAGGCCGACCAGGACGCCTGCGGTGAGCAGTACGGTGGCCGGCCAGGACAGGCCGAGTTTGTCCTTGATGGCGGCGAGAATGCCGAAGACGACGGCGAGGCCGCCGATGGCGCCCGCACCCTGCCCCCACAAGTCGTCACTGACCTGCTGTTTCTTCTTTCCCACACCCCTCTCCTTCACGGGTGATCTTGAACGGGTGGGCGAACGTAGTCGCTCACGCATTCGATTTCCAGAAGTTTTGTCCAGTGCTCGCCGGGTCTGCTCCCTCGGGTCTGCGAACGCGAGATCCGCTCGCCGGGTCACTCGCCGGGTCTGCCCTGGTCGACTGCGGGTTGGTTCGTCCGGCAGTCGCCACAAGGGCCAGTCCGCGCGGCGGGCTGGCCCTCATGGGTGGTGACGGACAAAGCAGGGCGGACGCCCTCTTATGGGTCAGGCGTCCGCGTCCTCGGATTCGTCGTCGGTGTCGACGTCGTCGGTGTCGGTGCCGGCCGTCTCCGTCGGGCCGGTCGCGGTGCCCTCCTTCGACATGAGCGCGCCCCATGCGTGGCGGACTCGCTTCTCGCTGCCGACGTAGCCGCTCTCGCGGAAGGTGGCGACGGCCTGGCGGTAGGACAGCGGCGGTTCGTCGCGGTAGCGCAGGTGGCGCAGGACGACGTCCAGCTGTCCGTCGGTGAGCTGTTCGCCGGGCTCCGGCGTGGGCACGCCCGTGACGGTGGCGAGCTGTTCGAGCGTGACGCGGTCGCGGTCGGCGTCACGGCCGGTGTGACGGCTGCGGTCGCCGTTGCCCACGCCATCGCCCTGACCTGCGTGACTGCCGCTGTCGTCGGCGTTGGAGGCGTCACGGTCGGCGGCGGGCAGGGCCGGTGCCGTGGGCAGCGCGGGGGCGGTGGGCGTCCACGTGCCGAAGTCCGGCAGCCGGATGGCCGCGACGGAGGCGGGCAGCGCCTTCTCCGTGACCGTGGTCTGTGTGGCCGCGGCCTGCTTGTGCAGGGCCTCGATGCTGGTCTGCTGCATCTTCAGGTGTGCCTTGCGGTAGCGGGTCTCCTCCTTGGACACCCGCTTCTCCAGGCTGGTCGCGGTCCGCAGCAGCTCGATGCGGTGCGCGGCCTCCGCCTCCATCTCCTCCAGGCGGTCGTCGACCTCCTGGCGCTTGGAGTCGAGATCCTGCCGGGTCTTGGTGGATGCCCGGCGCCCGAGCGAGGGCAGCGCGATCCACCAGGCCAGCTTGGTGAAGACGATGGCCACCGGGGTGAGGACGACGGCCAGGTCGAATCCGGCGGGGCCGGACAGGATCAGGTCCGCGGTCGGGATGGCCGCATTGACGAAGGTGAGCGTCAGGCCGGCCGCCTGGACGCGCCGCACCCGGCGGCGGTTGTTGCCCGCCAGGATCTCGGTGGCCTGGAAGACGCACCACAGGGCGTCCAGGGCGCCGACGACCGGCACCGCCCACCCGCCGAAGCGGGGCTCGAGGATCTGGTAGCTGACGGCCACCGACAGGATCGCCACTCCGAGAGTGACCAGTCCCAGGACGGTCAGTACCGTCCCGCGCGGCGAGATCCGCAGGCTCTTGAGCGTGTTCACGTCGTTCCTTTCTGATCAGTGCGGGCAGAGGAGGTGGGTCAGGGGTGCAGGCCCGCCAGGCGGCCAACCTTGGTCAGGTGCTCGGTCTGTTCCTCGATCTGGCGCTCCACCCGCTCGGTGAGGCCGCCGCGGAAGTAGCCGCCGAAGCCGTCGCCGACGTACCAGTCCTTGGCCTCGGGGTAGCCCGCCTCGGCGAGCGCCTGGGCAGGGGTCAAGTCGGCGTACAGGTGCCGGTAGTCGGCATCGGCGATGTCGGCCGCGCGCTCGTCGAACCGGGCGGCAGCAGCGCGGGTGCGGTCCTGGGCGTCGACCAGGCGGGAGACGGCGGCCGGCCATTCCCGGGCCGCCTCGGCGGTGCGCAGGTACGAGTAGGCCGCCTCCAGGGCCTTCGCTTCCCGCTCGTACGCCTGCCAGCGCTCCGGGGCGTCCTTGACGACCCGGCGGAGTTCGGCGACGTAGGCGGCGTCCTGCCAGTGCTTGCTCGCCTGCTGGTACAGGTCGTCCAGGACGCTGCGCGCGATCCTCCGGATGCGGTACTCGGCCTGGTCCTCCGACTCGGGGACGTAATCCAGTTGCGGGTCGTCGTAGTACGACTGCGGCTTGGCCGGGTCCTTCTCGTGGCCGGTGAACGGCGCGAACTCGAACCTCACCCGGCCGTTGACCGGTTCGATCTTCTGCAGGTACGGCGGCAGATGCGGAGTGATGCGGTCGAGGACCTGCTGAAACGGAACAGAGAACGTGTCGGACATGCCTTCTCCTTGACGAGGTGCGGGAGCGTGCGGACGGGGCGCAGCGGGACCGCCTGTCGGGGCGGTGCGCTCCTTGCGCGGCAGCCCGGAGTCGTCCAGGGGCGCGCGTAACGGGATGGTGCGGGACACAGGGAACCTCCCTGGCAGACGAACGGAGCGCGGCTGAACGGCTCCCTTGGACCGCGCCCGGACCAGCCGCCGCGAGGGGTGCGGGGCGGGGCCGGGCGGGTCAGGCAGCTGTCAGACGGCGGGGGCGGGCCGGTGGTCGCTGCTGTAGCCGCGGGAGACGAGGGCGGCTGCCAAGTAGTCCGCGGCCTCGGTGTCGTCAATGCGCATCTCGTACCGGGCGAAGGCCAGGCAGGCGACCTGCGCGGTAGTGACCCGCCCGGCGTCCTCCGAGGAAATCACCGACGCGTCCCGGACCAGGTCGGTAGCGACCTTCATCAGACGGGCGTGGCGCTTCCTCGCGCGAAGCTTCTCGATCATTTTCGGGTCCTCCTGACGTGCCGGGCTGTCCGGCTCCCCTGGACCGCGCCCGGACCAGCCACCGCGAGGGGTGCGGGGCCGGGCCGGGCGGGTCAGGCAGCCGACAGACGGGGCAGGGGGCTCAGGCGGCTCGCCCGGTGGTGTCGGCGGGGCCGTAGGTGCGGGCGAACCGGGCGCTGGCCCTCAGTAGGGCGGTGATGTCCGCGTGGGTGCGGTGCTGCCGCTCCGACCACGAGGTGGCGCGGGCGGATTCCGTTCCGGTGTGGGCCTGGATCACGTGGTCCAGGACGTGGCCCGCCACGCTGGCCGTGTCGGTGTCACCGGCCTCACCGACCTCGCCGACGTGGCGCAGGGCGGTGAACAGGGGCCGCTGCGGGTCGGTGTCGCTCTCCTCGCGGATGAAGCGCAGCAGCATGCGGAGCATGTCCTTGACCGACATGGAGTCGTCGTCGGCGAGGTCCGCGCCGGCCGACCTGCTGTAGTTGTAGGCACGGATCCAGCCGTCCTTGTCGAGCAGCGCGCTGGTGGCCTCCAGGTGGCGGGCCACCTCCTCGCCGGTGGACTCCTCGCCGGACGGGCCGATCCACAACGGCTGGTAGGAGTTGTCGGCGAGCTTGGCCGCCGTGCGCAGCGTCTCATCGTTGAACAGCGTGGCGGTGGGGGCGTTCGTCATTGCGGTCACGTGCGCGGGCCCTCATTTCGTGGTCGGTGGTCCGGGCTGTCCGGCTCCCCTCACCGCGCCCGTACCGGCCGCCCGGGGGAGGGCTGGCTGGGACGGGCGTGGGAGGCAACCGACAGAGGTGGCGGTGTCGGCTGAGCGGAGGTGGCTCAGCGGGAGTTGGGCTTGCCGCGCTGACTGCGCTGGCGTTCGAGGTAGGCGTCCTGGCTGCGCGTGAACGCGTCCCACAGCCGGTCGCCTTCGCGGCAGCGGCGGGAGTTCGTGCAGGTGCTGCAGGCGGCGCGGTGGTCCTGGTAGATCTCCAGGGCCCTCAGGTAGCGCTGGTACAGGGCGTCAGGCACGTGGTCGTCTTTCGTGGTGCCGGCGGGGTGGGTGGAGGTCTGCGACGCGGTGTCCTGCGTCCCACGCTGCTGCGGCGGCCACGGCAGCGGCCGCGAGCAGGAGGCGGGTCAGGGGGTGGCCGGCGCCGATGCGGGCGGCGGCCCGGGCCGCGCGGTGCTGCGCTGCCCGGGCCGCGTGTATGAGGTGTGGCATCAGATCCCGAGGGCCTGGCAGGCGTCGCACGTCCATGCCGTCGGCACCAGGCGCGTGCCCTGCGTGCCCGTCGGCATCGGTGCGGCGCCGAAGACGCCCCCGCACCGGTCGCACTGCATCTCACTGCGCGGCGTGGCGGGCGCGAGCGCCGGAGCGAGGCCCGAGGGCGGGCACTTGCTCGGGTCGCAGTTGAACCGGCCGCACAGCGGGCAGGCGTCGTCGGCCATGACCGGGCGGTGCAGGGTGAGCACCGGCTGCCGCTCGTGGCCGGGCAGCATCTCCTGGAGGGTGCGGCGTGCCCGACGCCCGGTCGGGACGCGGGTGTCGGCCTCGCGGACCATCCGGGCCAGGAGGTCACCGAGCTGCCGGTGCGCGACGGAGGCGCAGGGCCCGGCGTGGAAGGCGCCGCACGGGGGGCACCAGTACTCCGGGTTCATCGTGGCCCCTGTCGTACGGGCCGTGGGGCGTGTCATGATCGCTGCGGTCATTGGGATGCTCCAATCCTGTTGACCGGACAGCCCCGGAGCTCTCACCTTCCGGGGCTGTCACCTTGTGGCTGACCGGACGGCCAGCCACGGCCCGCCTCCCACCCCCGACGCTCTGGTGGGGGTGGGAGGCGGACCGTGGTGGGTCGTCAGGCAGCCGGGGCGTACTCGGTCCGAGCGGGCCGGACCAGGTAGTCGGACGTCGTCCAGACGGAGCCGACCACGAAGGGGTCGCCGTCGGGGCGCAGCGTGTCGCGGACGATGAGGGCCCATCGAGCAGCGGCCCGGCGAAGCAGCTGCGCGGCGTCCGTCGGGTTGGTGATGAGGGCCAGGACCTCGAAGCGTCCGTCGACGTTGGCGTAGATGGCTCCCGGGAGGCGGGGGCCGATCTCGTCTTGGACGCTCGGGCGGGGTGGGATGCTGTGCATGCGGGTCGTCCTCTCCGAAGAAGTGACCTGCGACAAGAACCCCCAGGGCGGCATCCCTGGGGGTTCGTCGCACAGCCCGCAGTGGTCCGGACGGACAGCGGGCGGGTAGTGCGTCCTGCGCACTCCGCTGGCCACCGCCCACCCGGGTAAACGGGGAGCGGTGGCCAGCGGGCAGCGCAGGGCTGCAAGGGGTTGGTGTGCGCGACCTCTTCCGCCGCGCGCGCCCGTCTTGTGGTGCAGGGGAAACGGGGTGCCCCTCCCATCGTCGTGCGGGAGACGGTAGATCCCCCAGGTCTCACGCGGACTCCTCGTCTCAGCGGCCTGGAGCTGAGGTCTCGGGAGCGAATGTGTGCCGCGCGCTTCTTTTGCGTCGTGAGGGTGCCTGCCCTCCGTACTCCCCGTCGGTGATGAGCGCCTGGTGGGTCTTACCCCTCCAGACCGCCCTCGGAAGGGCGCCCGACGGATCCATACGTGCCGACTACTACCACCAGCGGTGATAGCGCCTCACGACGGGTCTCCACCCACCGCAGCCGCACACGGCGGTCGTAGTGGTGGATCACTCTGTGGAGTTCTCAAGGCAGCGAATGGTCCGCGGCCGTGCCCCCGAGGAGACCCGTCCACCACGCCCACCAAACCAGATCGCATCATCCAAATTGCGATGCATCGGCTGCCGATGGAGACATTGACACACTGGGGCGCCAACGTCAACAACCAAACCAACATGGACGACTCCATGTTGCGTTGGTTGTTGCGCAGGGGTTTGCCGAGTGAGAGAGTGGCCTCCATGGCACACACGTCGTCGAAGTACCTGGAGCTAGCCGAGTCGCTGGCCGATGCGATCCGAAGGGGGGAGTACGTGCCCGGTGACCGGTTCCCCACTGTGGTGGAGTTGGCCAAAGCGCACGCAGTAGCTCCCAACACGGCCTCGCGGGCAGTGCAGGTACTCAAGGAGCAGGGCCTGCTGTCGGGGAAAGCCGGCGGTACGACCCGCGTACGAGTACAGCCGATTCACCAGGTGCGGGTGAACTCTCGCTACCAGACGGAGAAGGATCTGGTGCTGGAGCCTGAAGAGGTGCGAGGCGGCTTCGGCGTAGCGGAGTCGGACCATGGCGTATCCGTGTCGACCATGGAAAACCACGTGCAGATCGATGTGGTGCCCGCCCCGGCTGATGTAGCTGAGGCTCTCGGCGTGGCACACGGATCGTTGGTCCTCCGGCGCATCGGCACGCGGCGCACCAAGCAAGGCGCCGGCAGAGGGAAATCCGTCTCATACATGCCGCATGACCTCGCCAGCCAGAATCCCGACCTCTTCGACCCTGACCGCGAGCCGTGGCCCGGCGGCGCTCAGCACCAGCTCCACACTGTGGGTATCGAACTCGACCGCATCGAGGACTGGGTCACAGCGAATATGCCAACGGCCACGGAGTCGGAGGAGCAGGACATCCCTCCGGGAGTGCCAGTGCTCCGTGTACGGAAAGTCTCGTATTCCACGGAGGGGCAGGTCGTAGAGGTGACGGACATTCCGTTGCCCGCGGATCGGGCAGAGCTCCGCTACATCACACCACTGAAGCGATGGTCATGAGCCGAATCATCAACGTAGTAACGCCCGTCTACGACGGCGGAGCGACATACCTGCGCGAAGCTTATGAGTCCGTACGAGACGAGCGTCAACGCCTTCCCCGTGGCTGGGAGTTGCAGTGGCTCGTCCAAGAGGACGGGACCACAGGCCGGCCTTTGCTGGCTATCCCGGAGGAGCCTTGGATCTCTACTGGGATGGCCAGCAAAGGCGGTGCTGGAGCGACCCGCACGCTGGCGTTGTCGCGAGCAACGGGCGAACTGGTCCGCGCGCTGGACGCAGATGACGTGATCCTCCCCGGCGGCCTCGCTCGCGATATCGCCGCTCTGGAGGCACACCCCGAGATGGGGTGGTGCATCTCCGCGGGGCTGGACCTCCTGCCGGACGGGTCCACAGCGGCTGGGCCCTATGACCCCCCAGAGGGGCGCCTCACCTACGAGACGCTGCTCGCTGCGTACGACGACGACCGATTCCCGGTGATCAGTACGCACCTGACGGCACGTACAGCACTGCTGCTCGCGGTAGGAGCCTGGCCAGCGATTCCGGCATGGGAGGCAATCGCGGCTGTCATGTGCTGCGCCGCCGTCTCTGACGGGTGGATGATCTCGACTCCAGGAGGCATCTATCGGAAGCACCCCGGCCAGATGACGTCACAATCCTCGTATGGCGAGGTAGCTGACCAGGATGAACTGCGGACAATCGTCCGAGCACAAGCGGCAGCGCTACGTGGCGCCGGCTGGCGCTGGCCGTAGGAAGCGTTCGTTCCGGCGCGCAGCAGATCCGGCGACACGCCCCCAACTCCCCGGCCTTAAGTCAAGAGTTCTGTATAGTTCTGGATCATGTAAGGAGAGGGGGAGCGTTGTCTGAGCTGCTGGACGCGGTCGATGCTCTGCTGGCACGACCGGACGCCCTGCCGCCGCCTGAGGTCCGTGCGCGGCTGCGCAAGGCGGACGATCTCACCCAGCAGGAAGTGGCCCACGTCCTCGGAGTCACCCGCGTGGCCTTCAACCGGTGGGAAGTCGGTGCGGCCAAGCCTCGACGTCGCCACCTGGAGGCGTACGCGCGCCTACTCGCGGGGTGGGCAGCCAAGCACCCGGACGCTGTCGACGGAGTGGAGTAGCCGTGGATTCCTGCGTTCGCCCCCCGTAAATGCGAAGCGGCCCCTGTCGCCACAACAGGAGCCGCTTCCAAGTCCGACTCAATCGACCTTCACAGAGCCTTGAGTCGTGATCCGGTGAGGTGACCTCGCCGGGGGTGATGCCCGTGGGCCTTGCGGCCCTCGTGGTCACCTCTACCCAGAGTATGCGCCAGAGATTGCGCAACGCCACTACTCCGGGTCTTCTGGTCGGTCACATTCACTGATCATGGCTCCCCTACCTGGGGAGATGACTCCTTGTACAGCCAGCAACACCCGCCCGGCAGCCACCCCGTGGACGAGTCGGGACACCTGAAAGCGGCGAAGGCCCCCGTCAGCGGCGTCTCGGTCCCGAGACACATGGGCGTCGGGAGTGACCTGGTACACACCCTCGACTACGTCGTGCTGATTCAAGTCATGTTCAATCTGGCCTCTTCCATGGAGTCCACTCCGCTGAGCGTCTGGAAGCAACTCCAGGAACGCGGCATTCGCTCTGCCAAGAACGCGCGCGAACTGGTCGGGAAGAACGCCGTGTACGAGTCGTTCGCCCGGCTCCTGGACGCCGGATACGTGCGCCGGACACAGCTGCCGCACCCGACCAAGCCCGGCCGTAAGGGCCGGGTCGTCTACGAGGTCTACGACAACCCAGCCTGGAACCCGGACTGGTCGCCGGCCTCTCCGGGGGCCGAAGATCACGACGAGGTAAAACCGCAGGTCGCGACGCTTCCCGGAACGCCGGAAGCGTCGTCCAGGGAAGCAGGTAAAACCGCAGGTCGCAACGCTTCCCGGAACGCCGGAAGCGGTAACGACGGTTCCGGCGTTCCGGGAAGCGGTAAACGGCATGTTCCCGCAGGTCAGAACGCTTCCCGGGTTCCGGGAAACAGAATCTCCTCCCCCCCACACCCCCCGGAGGAGGAGGATTCCTCCTCCCCTACCCCTCACACCCGCCCCTCGGGTTCGCTTCCGTCACAGCGGGAGGAGGGACCGGAGTTCTCTCCGGAGGAGATCTGTGCGGCTGAGGACTTCCTCCAGCAGATGCGGCTTTGGCAGGCGGGTGCGTCCACTGCCCGCAGCTGCGCGCCGAAGCTGCTTCGCACGATGCGCCAGCAGGGCTGGCCGTCGTTGGTCGATGCCAGCGCCGACTACCTGGTCCTGCTCGAAGCGGAGGTCCTGAAGAACACGGGCGGGGCAGCGTCCTGGACCAAGTGCCTGCCCGGCTGGGTACGCGACCTGCGCCGCTACGCCCAGGTCCGCCCGCAGCCGGCATCTACCCCCGCGCCGGGCACCGGCGCGCGGCCGGCGGCGGCGCGCGGCGTCATCGAGGCCTGCCCGGCGTGCGATGAGTACGGCTGGCTGCTGGACGACGACGACGACGCCCCGCAGCAGCGATGCACGCACCCCGGCGTCACCCGCGGCGAAGTGGAGGCGGCCAAGTGACCATGACCCTGGACCAGGAGCAGGCCGTCTCCGTGGAAGCCGAGAGCCGCGCACTGGGGGCCTGCCTGATGGCGACCCCCTCGTACGACCCGGTTGCCGACGTGGCCCGCGCCGTGCGCGAGGGCGACTGGCACGAGCCCGCACACGAGCTGGTGTGGCTGGCCGTCCAGCGGCTTCACGGCGCCGGACGGCCGACCGGAGTGCCCGCGGTGGAGGCGCAGCTGCGCAGCACCGGCGACCTCGAGCGTGCCGGGGGCATGGTGGGCCTGTCCCGGCTCGCGAGCGAGGCCTGCTCGTCTGCCGAGGCCGGCCACTACGCCGACCTGGTCCACGGGTACGCCCAGGTGCGCCGCTACCAGGCCGCGCTGGTGCGCGGGATGCAGGGCGCTCGCCAGGCAGACCCGCTGTCGGTGCCGGAGACGATCGCCGCCCACCAGGCCGAGCTGGAGTCCCTGGCCGCCGACGACCAGGACGACGACACCTTCGGCCGGTTCGGCGACCACCTGGACGCACACCTGGACAGCCTGGCCGTCTCCGTCCCGCCAGCGGCCGTCACCGGGTTCACCGACCTCGACATCCTGATGAAGCTCATGCCCGGCCAGATGATCCTGGTCGCCGCCCGCCCGGCCATGGGCAAGAGCGCGTTCGCGCTCGGCGTCGCCACCGCCAACGCCCGCAAGGGCGGTCCGACACTGGTGCACAGCCTGGAGATGGGCCGTGCCGAGGTCAGCAACCGGATCCTGTCGGCACGGGCCCGGGTGGCGTTCCACCACATCCGCGACGGCGTCGACAGCCTCACCCAGGACGACTGGGACCGCCTCGACCGACACACTCCGGAGCTGAAGGGCCTACCGCTGTGGATGGACTACAGCGCCCGCGTCAGCCCCGCCCGCATCCGCTCCCGCATCAAAACCGTCATCCGCGAGACCGGCCGCGCCCCGCTCGTGGTCGTCGACTACCTCCAGCTGATGCAGACCGACCAGCGCAACGCCCGGCAGTCGACCTACGACCGCGTCACCGAGATCAGCCGCGAACTGAAGATCCTCGCCTCCGACACCGGCGCCGTGATCATCGCCCTGGCCCAGCTCAACCGCGGGCCCGAACAACGGCAGGACAAAAGGCCAGCGGTCAGCGACCTGCGCGACTCCGGCGCCCTGGAACAGGACGCCGACGGCATCATCCTGCTGCACCGCGAGGACTACTACGAGCCGGAGTCCGAGCGTTCCGGCGAGACCGACCTGATCGTGGCCAAGCACCGCAACGGCCCTACGGCCACCGTGACCGTGGGCCACCAGTTCCACTACAGCCGCCTGCGCGACATGTCCAGCGCGGAAGAACCTGCCCTCTAACCGTCCTGGACGCCGCTGTGCGGCGCGATCACGGACGGGCCGGGCGCATCCCCCGGCCTACCCATGATCGTCCCTCAGCGGCCCGCACAGCCGATCATGAAGAGAGAGCCCGCATGGGCATCACCAGCAGCAAAGTGGCCGGCACCCTCAGTCCGCCAACCGGCGGGTGGCACGGGTGCCGGCCGACCCAAGTCACCGTCCAAGGGACGCGTGCTCGCAGAGCAGCCTACCGCGCCGTTCAGTAGGAAAAATCCGTACCGTTTTCTTGACGAGTTGCCGGTGGTTTCGCCGGACTCTGGAGGCCCCCATGATCCGCGCCGGACGCCAGCACCTGGTGCGCACCCTCGCCGACATCGCCGCGCAGCAGGGCATCGCAGTGCAGACCCTGCTGAACTCCGGCCAGCACCTGGCCGACGCCTTTCCCGCGCCCCTGAACGCGGGCCGCACCCGGCTCTACGACGGCGAGCAGGTCGACGCGCACCTCGCCGGACTCCCCGTCCCGCAGCTGCCAGCAGCGGACGACGACGCAGACCTCCTGGACCGCCAGGAGGCCGCCGCCCTGCGAGGCGAGCCCCTGTCGGTGTGGGACCGCCGCAAGAAGGACCCTGCCATCAGCGAGCACCTGGTGCGCGTGGGCGGAGTTGAGCACTGGCCCCGCCGGGTCGTGCGGGACTACGCCCCCTCGCCCCGTGCCCGCACCAGCAGCGGCGGGGGCGGCCGGCCCACCGGCGCCGGGGACCAGGTCCCCCGCGACCAGCTGCCCGCGCGCGTCGCGCAGCTCCTGGACGCCGACCCCGCCCTCACCGCGGCCGACGTCACCGACCACCTCGGCGTACACCGCAACACCGCGCAGGCCGCACTGACCCAGTGCCGCGCGCAGCGGATGGCCGACGTCATGGACCAGCGCGGGCTCACAGCAGCACAGGCCGCCGCCCAACTCGGCTACCCCGCCGGCCAGACCCGCCGCGCGAGCGTCCGCGCCGAATCCGTCCTGCGCGGCCGCCAGGCGCTCCCCTACCTCGCCGCCGTGGCCCAGGCCCTGCACGCACACGGCTGGCGCTCCACCGACACCCCGCCCCCGGTCCAGCACCCCGACGACGACGTCTGCATGGCCGCGATCGTCCTGGACGCCCCCGCGGCGCCGGCCCCCGCTCTGGTGTGGTCCGAACGGCACGGCTGGCGCATCGCGACCTCCCGCCGCCACCCGCTCGGCCGGGGCGCAGCATGGCCCCCGCCCGGCGACGGCGTGCGCCACCTCGCCACCGGCACCACCCCCGCCCCCGCCGACCTCATCAACGCCCTCGACCCCGCCACCTGACCCGCGCGCAGCAAACGCCGAACCGTGCCCCCCAGGCCGCGCCTGGGGGGCACTCGCGCGTCCCGCCTGCGTGCATCGCCGCCCGACGGCGCAGCGAGGCACACCGTCAGAAGACTGCCTTCCCTGGGGGAGCAGTGGGCCGGGGCCCGGCCGCCGCGCCGCCGAGGCGTGCCCGGGCGCTGCGCACCCGGACCGCGCGCTGCGCGCGCTCACGCCCGGTGCGGCCAGGACGTCGGCCGCTGCGCGCCCGACCGCGTGCTGCGCACGCTCGCCCCGCCCCCACCACCGCCGGGCCCGCTGCGCGGTCCTACGGCGGGCCTGCCCGGTCCCGGGGCAGACGCTGCGCGCAGCCCCGCCGCCTGCGGCGTCCGGACAGGCAGATTCCCACCGCTGCGCGGTGCGAATCGGCGGCACGGCGGCCGGGCCCCGGCCCACTGCTCCATACGGGTTGACCTGCGGAAACTCGGCGAAAGTGATCGCCTAGGTAGCTAAATTGCGATACACTTTTCTTGTTGGTCGGCAGTGGCAGCCGATCACCACCCAAGATCACCACGCCCTGAAAGGGGACACCCGTGTCCGCAACGTTCGCGCTCGTTCTCCGTCCCGACGCCTCGTTCAAGATCGTTGAATTCTCCGGCAACTCTCCGACCGACATCAGCACCATTTACAGCGAAATCGATTCACCGAATATCGCCGTAATGGACCTCTCGCCCAAGATTTCCGTGTGGCTGGACGACGACGGGAACAACGGGTCTGAGCTTAACCGGCCGGCCATCGCCATTCACGCCGCAACCATCCTCGTCTCACACGAATACTACGGCACCACCGTATACACCGGAACCGACCCCAAAAACCGCACCACCGGACTCACCCTCGACAACTGCGCCGCACTTCTGGAACTCGCCGGAATCGACACGCCGACGGTTCCCCACCCGCGTACCGCCTGAGCCCTCATACGGCCGGGGGAGGCCACAACGAGCCTCCCCCGGCCCCTCACCCCACCTCATTCCTTCACCGCGCCCGGCACCCGAGTTGAGCCGCCGTCGAGCCCGCTCCTCCCCGCCCCTTCCGCGCGATCACTCAAACCCCGAGGAAGCATGATCCCGGTCAAGTGCACCGAAAAGCAGCGCACCGCCTACACCCAGGCCATCATCGATCAGTGGAATACGGCCACGCTCGACCAGGTAAAACGAGGCCGTCAGTGGTACGTGACGGCGCATCAGTTCGCCGCCGAAATCGCTGCGGGAGAGACTGAAAAGGGCGCGGGTGTTCTCGCCGCACTGTCCGCCAACAAGTCATGGTCGGAAAACTGCCGACTTGCCCGCAAGGCCTTTATCGAAGGAAAGGCAAGCGGACACGTTCGTGATGCAATCACCAAGGCAAACCGCATCATGGCAGGAACCGACCCGAGTGAAGTTCTGCCCATGCACATCAAAACGGGATTCTTCTACGTGTGCATTGCAGACCCCGAGCACACGGAGGCCGTAGTAATCGACCGCCACGCACATGATATCGCGGTACGCGAAATCTACGGGCAGCGCGACCGAGGATTGGGAGCAATCGGACGGTACAACCTGCTCGCCGACTGCTACCGCGCAGCAGCCCAGAGGATTGGTGAAATCCCCAGCAAAGTCCAGGCCGTTACATGGGTGGCCCACATCGAGCGCAAGTGACACGATCCGAAGGTGCCAACTCGTTCGTGATCCCACCCGATGCATCACACGATGTATCCCGTTCCATCCCTCATGTCAGCGATGCCTCGAACACGACTGGCAGTCGACCGGTACGCGCACTGTCCACCCCCGGCAGGGTGCTACTCTCTGCGGGAGTGGTGAATTTCGGGCCGAGCGTCCGACGGGACTCGCGCTACTGTCCGACGGGTAGTTTCGGATCCGGGGTGACTGGTTCGGGCGGGGGCCCGAGAGGAGTGCCGACCCCGATGGGTGGTAGTGACGGGTTCGTGATCCTACCCGGCAGCAGAGTTGATGCATCATCACCCCTCCCCCTGTTGCTGCCGCTTGCGACCGGCAGGGCGGGAGCGCAAGCGGACGCCCCCTACCCGCCCAGAAATTCCCCCGAGCATTGGAGCGTAAGCGGAAATGCAATTCCCCGCCGTGCGGGGAATCCGCGAAACGCGTAAGCGTTTCGCGAAACTTCGAAAATGCTTTTGAATTCGCTGTGCGAATTCCTTGCATTTCCAGGCGCTAGCGCCTGGTATCCCGCTCCGCG
>NZ_BMUY01000024.1 GCF_014650435.1 Streptomyces tendae | reverse complement strand
CACCCCCCAGGTCATCCGTTCGACAGGGGGGAACAGTCATGCCGGGCCCGGAGGCCAGCGGCCCTCTTGCAGGACCGCGAAGAAGATAACGGGGGGGGGCGGCGGCCAGGTGCTCCAGGAGCGGGGCCGCTGGCCAGGTGCCGGCCGTCTCGTCGGCGAGCAGCAGGTGCGGCGCGTAATCATGAAGGCCCCCAGCCAGGCAGCGGCCGGGGCGGAGCCGAAGAAGAACTCGGTGGCGCGCGGGTCCGCCCAGCCGGCCAGCTCCCGCGCCTGCGCCTGACCCGGCGCCTGAGGGCGGCCAGTTCGAGGGCCCGGGCGGCGCGGCCGGGAAGTGGCACCAGCAACTCCCGCGCCAGCAGCAGAACCTCCCGGTAGACGCCGGCCGCGCCAGCCAGGCGCGATGCAGAGCTACAGCTTCACCTGGACCGACCCCGACGGCACCCCGCGTGCCTCCGCCGTCGCCTACGACCGGGTATCCGCCGACCACCGGCGGAACGAACTGGAGGAGGCCGGGGCCACCGGCATCGACGAGGTGGCCGTCAGACCCGGGGAACTGCCGACCGCGAAGGAGTAGTACAGCAGCGGCACCCCTCACGCGACCAGGGCCGCTGCAGTGCAGCCCTCATCGAACGGCGGCGCCCGCGGCTCAATCGCCTCCGCGGCAAATACCACACACCTGCGGCAGACACCCACCCCGGATGCCATCCTCCAGGGGGCCTGGCCCATGTCCCGTGCGCGCCTTCACCGCGGCCCCGGCGCCCCAGACGCCGGAGCTGCGGCCTTCCTGCACGGCCCCGAGGGCCTGTTCTCGTCCGCGCCCCCCAGACCATGACTGACGTCCACGATGACCAGGCGCCACGATGACGCCGAGAACCGGTCGCTGAGGAAGACGACCGTCTCTGCCACCTCGCCCCCGACTACTTCCGGCAAGAGCCCGACGCCTGAACGCCGCGACAAGGCCGCCTCTCGATCCGGTCCTGGTTGAGGGGCGGCTTGTCGCATCTCCTCCAGGGGAGTGGTCCCGCTGCGGTGGTTGTACATGGCCTATGGCCCCGATGCCAGGTTCGCGATCGGCCTCAACTTGCGCCCCGTACCACGGAGTTGGCAAGTGCAGTTGGCCTTTTCCCCTGGCCCGGCGAATGTTCCGACCGAGCGGCCGTGGTGACGAAAATCAGCAGACCGTTGACCTGCGAAAGGTGAGATTTTGCACCGTTCTGCACTGATTCGGATTTAGCACAGAGTGTCGCTAGGGTCACGCTCGGGCGCGCACAGGTCCTCACTCGGTCGGCAAACCACATCCGAGGGCCTGCGCGCGTCTCCGAACACCCGACACCTTTAAGGGGATTTACGTGTACCGATCATCCCGAAGCCGCAGCAGTAGGGGTGCTGTGGCCCGTCAGGCGCCTGGCAAGCAGATTAACAGGGGCGACGAAATGTCCGCCCTCGTTGCCAAGACGGGCAAGGCAATCCTCGTTGGGTTCCTTGCCATTCCTGTACTGCTGACTCTGCTGATCTCCAGCGCAACCCTGGGAGCACAGGCGCAGGCCGAGCTGGGGGCGCAGGTACTGGCCAGTGTGCTCGTCGCGCAGATCAGGGGTGTTCTGACCTGCACAGGAGCACGTCGCTTGAGGTGTTGAGCGCGCCAGCAGGGGGTGCCGCCGACAGGCGGCACCCCCTTTGCGCTATGGCGAAGGGCTGCCTCACGAAACCGTGGCGTGCCTGGTCGTTGCGACGAAATCGACCGGGCATTGTCAGCCGCTCCGCGGGACGCAATAGCTGAACACCTTGGCGAAGGACAGGAAGAAGCACCCTGTGGATCACTGCGAGTTCTGTGCGGGGCCTCTGCCGGAACCTCCCAAAGTCGGCCGGCCCCCCAAATACTGTTCCGCGGCATGCCGCAAGTCGGCGCACCGCGCGCGGACGGGCAGGCATCCCCGGCCGCCGCGGTCGGCGGCTCGGCCCAAGCCCGCGACGCGCGCCGCCTCAGAAACCCCGCCGCACTCCGGGCCTGGTCAGCTCGAAGACCTGTTGGGCGAGGTCATACGGGATCTGCAGGACGATGCGCGTGTTCTGCTCCGCCAGCTCAGCGGTGACGACCCGGAAGAGTGTCTGCGCCAGGCGCAGCAGATGCGCGTGCGGCTGGACTGTCTGACCGCCGGTCTGGTGGGGCGTGCCCGGCTGCGGCAGGTGACCTGGTCGCGTATCGGGCAGGCGCTGACGATCAGTGAAGACACGGCCCGTCACCGGTACACCGATGACTACGTGCTGCGTCGTCTGCGCCAGGTGTCCAGCCTGCGTGCCATCCCCGCGTCGCTGAGCGCGTTGTCGAACGGGCCCTCCCGGCACTACAGCACGAGCAGCCCGAACGACGGCACGATACCCGCGGAAGCCGAGGCCACCGGGCCCGCGTACAACACCCTCGCGCCCCTGTTGTCCATGCTGGCCCGTGCCACCGAGGCCCCCCTGCAGGACCTCGCCCGCCGTGCTCAGTGCTCCCCGTCCTACCTCAGCCGTATCCTCAGCGGACAGCGTGTCCCCTCCTGGGCCATCACCGAACGCCTCGCCAAGACCTGCGAGGCCGACCCCGCGATCGTCCGCAAGGCATGGGAGACCGAACAACTGCGTCGCCGGCCGCCGCGTTCCACGGTCGACGACCGAAGAGACATCGACTCCCTGGCCGGCGTGAGCAACCGCGCGCAGGCCGTCCGCAAACTGGCCACTGCCCTGCGGACCCTCCACGTGCGGGCCGGCCAGCCGACGCCGCAGCAGATCTGCGTCCACTCACGCTGGCGCCTACATGCCCCTCAGGTCACCGCCATCCTGGAACGCGACGAGCCCTGCGACTGGCCCACCCTCGTCCTGCTGCTGGGCATCCTCGGTGGCTCGCCCGACTACTTCCGCCCCCTGTGGCAGGCCGCCACCGAACACCCATCCGCGTAGAGCTCGGCCTCCCCCTGACGTCGCCCTCCCCGGACGCCCTCATCGCGACGCCGTGCAGACCGAACCCGGCTCGAACGGCCTTCACTTCGGTGCCAGCCTTCGGTCGGAGACGCATTTGCGGGCGCGGCAGAACGGCAGGGACAAGCCCGCAGAACGCCTGCGCCTGTGAGCCGCACCCTGGCAGGATGTGCGGCCATGACCAGCCAACTGAACCAGGTGGGGAACGCAGCGCCTCCTGTGGTTGACGGTGCCGCGCACCGCCCTTTAGAGGCGTCTGTTGAGGGAGTCCGGGCAGATTGCGAGCTGCTCGGGGTTGGGAGACCGGTTCCCCTCCGAGTACGCGTGGCGCTGAGACGGCGCCTCCATCTCCGGGGCTGGCAACGGAAATTGTTTCTCTTTGCGCTCCTATTAGCAGTGGGTACCGTCTTTTTTACGGCCACCCAGTTGGGTGCCATCATCTATGGGCCCGATTGGCTTCCTATCAAGCAGGCGTCACGGACAGGTGAGCTTTATGGGCCGACTGGCCAGCGGTGGGTGGAGGCTCTCACGATCGCGATGATCGTTGGTCTCTGCTGGGCTGGTGTGGACGCTTGGCTGAGGCACCGTCATGAACTGGCGAGGCTGCTTTTGGCTCGCAGGTACGCGCTCGTTGTTGACTGCGCTAAAGCTATTCACGCCTGCGCGGTGGCGCGCCGCGGAGGAGAGGATCAGCCAGGGCGGATGCGCGAGGTCTCCCGGACGTTGCGGACCGTCAGGCGAGGGGTACTCAATGCGCATGACAGCCGAGGAACGGTCCCCTACTTCTCACATCGCAGGAAGCACCTGAAGGAGCATGAGCGCTACGTCGCGGCGGCACTGATGGGCCTGGAGGCGCAACTCGACCGTCGCCCCGCTGAGGCCCTTCGGGATATCGCCGATGCGCTGCTGACAGTCGCTGATCGATACTGCCACGCGCGCGTGGGTGAGCTACTTGACCAGGAGCAGTTGACCGGAATTCCACGGCAGCGGAACTGGGAGCCGCTGCGCTACCTTATTGCTATCGGCCTCGGTAGCGCAGGTGTAACAGTCCTGGATAGGGCCGGAGTCATCCCTGAAGATGCGAGAGCTATCGTCTATCCCCTCGTTATTTTCGCGGCCTTCGTGATCGCATTCGGACGTAACGTCCGGCGCGTTTTCGATGTGATTGGTGTTATCACTGGCCCATGAACTCATGGGTATGAGAAGGAATGTGATGCCATGCTATCGATGCTGAGGATGGTGGCGGCGAGGTTGGGCCAGTTGAGCAGAAGGTCGGTCGCACACGCGCTGAATGTCTCGGTTGCGGCGTTCAACTCCTTCCAGTGGGCCGACAGCACGCTCGAATGTCACGTCGCATGTGTACGTCAACACCCCCGTGCTCTCGGACGTCCTGGCCGAGCCTCGGTGGGCCGGACTGCTCGGCTTGGCCGACCGGCACGGCCTGACCCCGCTGTTCTGGCAACAGGTCCTCACTTACAGCGAAATCCGCCTCGATCTCGGCTCGACATTGGCGCTCGCGCACCGGCCGAGGAAGTCCGGGTGACGCGCCCGCGGCTGGCGCCGTGAAGGCCGATGGCGAGCCGTCACCTGCGACCCCGCACGGCGCGGATCACCTTGGCGATGGCACTGAGGACCGTGGCACGGTCCCGCGACGCGGTGCCTTTCAGTGCGAGGCCGACGATCAGCACGGCTGCGGTGGCCGCGAACAGCATGCCGGCGACGGGCACCAGAGCCCAAGCGATGACGTCGACGACAGTCCCTCCGTCCGTGCCGCCGTCCGACAAACGGCATATGGGACGTTCGGCCGCGGGAGGCCGGTGCGCCAGTGGATACTGCCGACGTGGTGAACGATCTGAAAGGCGCCCTGGCCGCGCTGGAGGCCCAACGGCCCGACTATCTGCTCGGGCTGCGCGAGACGCAGTGGCTCGACGCGAAGAAGGCTCCGTACCGACTGACGGACGATCCGAAGGCGGTCGAGGAACTCACCAAGGATGTCGCGGCATTCGCCAACGGGGGCGGCGGAGTCATCGTCGTCGGCATCGCCACCCGGCTCGAGCACGACGAAGAGGTCCTGGACCAAGTCGTCGGCGTCGAACTGGCTGCGGTGAACGTGGACCAGATCCGCAAACTGATCCGTCAGCGAGTCTCCCCTGCTCCCCGCGGCGTGCGCATCGGGTGGTCGGGGGCAGAGGGCGACGAGCGGGTGCTGTTCATCGAGATTCCCGCGCAGACCGACCATGCGCTCTTCGCCGTGCCAGCCGCGGTGGGCAAATCCGGGGCGCCGCGCCTGGACACGGTCGCAGTGCCGATGCGGGACGGTGACAGCACGTACTGGCTGCCCCGTGCCGAGATCGTGCAGCTGCTCTCCGCCGGTGTCCAGGCCTTGGGCATGCCCACCGCCCAGGCTCTCGCCGACCTCGTCCGGCAGGCCGTGTCCGAGGCGGGATCTGTCAGCGAGCCGCGTGTCGGCCAGGGCCTGCCGGACCGTGAGCGGGAGATGAGGGCGGCCTACGAGGAACTCGCCGACGCGGGGCTGGGGGAGCCCGCCGGGGAGGCGTGGGCGCACGGCGCGACCGTGCTGCAGGATCTGTCGCATGAGATCGACGGCGAGCCGGGCTGGGTGCTGTGCCTGGTGCCCGGGCGCCCTGCGGTCGTCGTCGCCGAGCCCGTCTGGCAGGCGACCGTCGAAACCGGCCGCCGGGCACCGGGCGGCCAGGATCCGCTCGCGGCCGTCGGATTCCCCCGCCCGCCTGCGGACACAGACACCCCGTGGGTGATCCCGGCCGACGCCCGGCGCGTCGACCTCGACGGCGGCTCGTGGGGCCCGGGACACTTGACCCGCTCGGGACGTGGCGTGTGGCGGTGGCAGCCAGCCCCCCGCTTCAGCCTGGACCAGGGCCGCTCTGCCGAGATCGGCACCGCCGGCCAGACGCCGGCGCTGCGCCTTCGGGCCCTGGTGAACCTGCCCTGGGACGAGGCGAGCACGCTGGAGGTCAATAAGTCCCGGCGCACGCATCTCGAGCAGATGCTTCCGCACAGTGCGGTAGCCGGCGCGGTGACGCTTCTGTCCCGCCGCCGGGGCGCAGAGCTGCCCGCCGCCCGGTGGGAGCGGGGGCCTTTCGGTAACTGGGGCCGGTCTGCCAGCTACACGTGCACGATCGCCGGGCCCGACGGCACCCCGGCGGTGACGGCCTCCGTCATGCTCGCGCTGCCTACCACGATGGAGTCCACCGTGGTCGCCTGCGCGGACGTCCTGATCGAGAACCCGGAGGCGTGGGCCGCGGCCCTCGGACCCGGCTGGAACACGCAGCTGGGTCTCGACGAGGTGCAGGCCGTGCTGCTCGCCGCGTGGGAGACGGCCGCAGAGCTGCTGCCCGACGTCGTCGGCGACCCGGCCAGCCTGACGTGGGCCGCGCCGCCCACCACCGAACTGCGGATCACGAGCGAACAGCCCGCCCGCAACGGCGTCCTGCCAGTCCTGGACACCCTCGTCGACCTGGGGCCCCTCGGTCCGAACGACAACGGCCCCAGGCCGAAGCTGGCCGTCACCATCACCGCAGCGCCGACCATGGACCGGGCCGAGCGGCAGCACCTGCTACGGGAGGCCCTGGTGCACATGGCCCACGCGTTCGGGTACGTCGACGCCGAGACCGACGTGCTGTAGGGATCTCGTCGGGGCGGGCCGTCAAGCGGTGGCTTCCCAGTCCGGCGCGTCATCTTCGGGACGGACGAACCGATCATGCTCGGACCGCGCGGCCTCCAGCAAGCGGCGCCAGGACGTGACCAGCGGGCGCCGCCTCAGAAGGGCCCGCCGATCGCGCTCGGTCATCCCACCCCAGATTCCATGCTCGATCCGGTGGTCGAGGGCATAGGCAAGGCACTCGGTGCGCACCGGGCAGCCGGTGCAGAGGGCCTTGGCCCGGTTCTGGGCCGCGCCCTCGACGAACAGCTCGTCCGGATCAGCGGTGCGGCAGGCCGCTCCCTCACCCCAGATCTCCCGCTCTTCCCCGATCACCCCTAAGCCGTCCTCTCCCCGGTCAGCCACCCGCCCTCCCCTGAGCAAGCGCAGTCCGCAAACGGTACGGCACGCCCACGGAGCGTAGGAGATCGCCGACTGACAGCAATCCCTTCGGGTGACGGGGACTTGACGGGTCTTGGTCGTACCTGGTGTCTCAGCCTGCCGTTCGCCCGGATATGGGGCACGCGGGTGGCGGTGACGTCGGGGTGGACCCAGCGGGGCTCGCCGTCCATGTGCTCGCTGATCAGTGGCCACGGGCCGCTGTCGCGCTCCTCCTTGCGGATGACGGGGATCGGGTGCATCTTCGAGTGGCCGACCGCGTCCATGAGGATCCTCAGAGCGGGGAAGACGTGCCCCTCGGGCTTGTCCTCCTCGCCGCCCGGCTTCAGCCAGTCCTCGCCGTCTTCCTCGTCCTCCGCTGCGTTGTTGGGGGTCTTCCGTTGTCCGCCGGTACGTGGACAGGGGGCTGGCAGCAGCGGCCTGACCGGCGCTTGCTGCGGTGTCCTTCTTCACCCCGATGGTCGCCTTGGGCTACGGTCGTGGCCCCGTGTCTGCGAGGGAGTGGTGCTGATGTCCCGCCATGTACTGGCCGCGGTGGGCATGGACGGCAGGGAGATCGCGCGCGAGGAGCGCCCCACCGCGCCATCGCTCGCCTGGGTCGCCGCGTACGGAGATCTCCATGCCTGCGACTACGTGACCGTCTCCCAGGGGGAGTCCGTCGGGCTCTACGCCCGCGATCCCGGAGGTACGTGGGACGCTGTGAGCCCCGGGACCGACGCGGTGACCGCTGACGAGATGCGCCTGTGGTTCGAGCTCACTCACCACTACCCGGGCCCAGACGGGGCGGACCCGAGCCATCCGCTGGGCAGGGCCCCGCAGCCGGGTGCGACAGGACGCATCGACGAGCGGCGCGCCATCGCCCTGGTCCAGGAGCACATCGCCACCGGCGGCCTGGACTACCCGACCCAGGGCCTGGTGGCGGATCGGTTCGCCGCGGGCTGGAGAGTGTACGCACCCGTCGACGTCGACGACAGCGATCCCATGGCCTTCCTCGACATACCCGTCGGCCGTTCGGTGTTCATGGTCGGCGACACGGGGCGCATCAAGGAGCTCACCTCCGCGATCCCGCCCGAACAGGCCGACGCCCTGTTCACCGCGGAGGATGCCTTCGTACGGCGTCCGCCCGCCGAGGAGGCTTTCATGAACGACCTCAAGGCGGAGTTCGAGCGCCTCGATGCCCGGTCCGGGCAGCCGGGCGCGATCACGGACTTCACCGTCGTCGGCACCCCGCCCGAGGACGTGACGGCGGCCCGCGTGACCGCGCTGACCGACGAGATCGCCCGCCAGCTGGCGCTGTGCGGACCACAGCGGTGGGAGCGCATGGTGGCAGCGTTCTCCTGCGCCGTCTCCGCCGAGACGGCCGATCTGTGCTTCTGGCAGCACGAACGGCCCCTGGAGGCACGGGTGCCGGAGCAAATAGCCCTCCTCGTACGCCGCCAGCGCCACCTCGCGGCCGCCATGCCTGCCGGTCCGTGGCTGCGTCTGATCGTCGCCGTCACCAAAGGGCCCGGCGGCCAGGCCCAGGTCTCCACCCAGTACGACTATGGTGACGAACGGCTCCCCGACGGGCAGTTGCTCGCCCCCACGCACTACCGCAACGACCTCGCCGCCTACCCGCGGGCCGGGGTACCGGCGTGGCTGCGGGCCTATGCCGGGGCGAACGACCGGCGCACGGCAGCCCCGCGCACCGCGCCCGAGCGGTCCGTCCCCCCGCGTCAGGCGGCCCCCGAGCGCCCCTTCGTGGACAGTCTGGTCGGCTGGACGACACACGTGGTCGCCGACCGGCAGCGGATCACGTACGGCCGTGACTCGCTGGCCTGGGAGGAGATCGAGTGGGTCCGGTATCCCGTCTCGCGGACCAAACACCTGGGCTTCCTGGTTCCCTCCACGTACACGAATACGTACACGTTCGGCGTGGGCAGATACGGGAACTCACCGAAGAGCCTGGGAAATCTGATCTGGAGCAAGGGCGGCAAGAGGGCAGAGGCCCCCGAAGCGTGGCTGGCCCTGGTCGAGTTCGCGCAGCGCGTCCTCGAGCCCCGACTGCTCGCGGATCGTCTCGACCTGATCCGGCGCGGCGGGTCGTTCACCATCGGCGAGATGCGCGTGCACCGCAGCGGGCTCACGCTGCGCGGGGTTATGGAGGCCGATTGGGGGTCGCTCACGGACGTCGAGGTCGCGGACGGCCTGGTGTGGATCCATGAGCGGGGCAGGCAGCAGCCGGTGAGGGTGTCCCTCGACAGCGCCAACGCCGTACTCCTGCCCCGCATCGTGGCGGCCATGGCCGGCTGAGCCGCGGCTATCCGCGCAGACGCTCCGAGACCTGCGTGATCGCCTCGGCGCCCAGCGGGTACGGGCTGCCGTACAACAGCGGACCGGTGACGACGGCGGGACCGGCGACGGGCGCCGCGCCGTGATCGGCCGCGAGCCGGCTGGCCACGGCGTTGGGCGGGCCGGAGCGCGCCTGACCCGGGCCGTCCTCGGTGTACCAGAGGGTGAGCTCCTCACCGAGCTTGGTGGAGCGTACGTGCTCCGAACCGAGAAGACGAGCGACCTCCTGCACGAGATCCATCCCGTACGACGCGGTCTTTACCTGCTGGATGCCCCTGTCGGACACGAGCAGCAGGCCGGACGTCGCCTTGTTCCGATTGAAGAGTCCCATCCCGTCACTCTATTGACGCGGCACGGCCACGTCACCTGCCACCCTCTTCCCTGACATCGTCACGCGCCGGCGCCTCCCCGCGCACGGTGCTCCTGGCAATTCGCACATGCGGAGCCATTTCGCTCGGCGGGTGGCCTTCTCGAAGCTGGTGGCTCCGAATGCGAGTTGGGCAGTCCTGCGCAACGACGAAGCTCGATGTACTGCGGCGACGCGCAGCGTCGAGGCGCGGGCGATCAGGGTTCCGGCGACGGGATCAGAGGGCCTTCCACCGATCAGCGCGGCTCTTCCACGCCGGCCCGGGGTCGGGGCCACGAAGAGTTGCTCTGTGCGGGGCCGGGGTGGCGCCTGGACATCGTCTGGCTCGGGTATGCGGTGTTGTCGCCGCACTGCCCGCCCCTTCTGACTTTCGGCATTCTTACCTCCCCGGTCCATGCCAGGTGCCACACTCACGATCGCGACAAGCGCCCCTTGCCCAGTTCGCCATCTTCAACGGGCACGGGGGTATTTACGTGACCGTTCGACTTCACCTGCGGGCCCTTGGGGTGACCTACATGACATCCGCACGTTCGTCGGTCGTCGCTCGATTCCTTGTAGTGAGATCACGCGGATCGAAAAACGGCAGCACCAGACGCGTGGTGGATTCCGGTGGGAACTGCGGGCCGTCCGGGTCCGTGGGCGCTCGCTCACGATCCCCGGGGCCTTCGCCAGCCGGATGCGGGATGCCGAGTTCGAGCAGAAGTTGCGCGTCATCCGGGAGCGTTGGTCCCGCGCGGTTGGTGGCTGACGGACTCGTGCCGCGAGAGCCTCGGGCGCCATGGGGAAGGCGACTGCTTCGTCGAGGCTAACCCCGTGTTGGAGGCAGTGGAAGAGCTGGCCGATCATGCGGTTGAAGAGGTTGCGCTGGGCTGAGGCGTGCCAGTCGCCCTGGTCGCGGCGGCGTCGGCAGTGGGCTTTCGCGCCGGTCGAGGCGGTGATCGCAGAGAAGGCCCAGAGGTAGCCGACGTGGTTGAGACGGTCGTTCTTGATCCATCGGCGGGTGACGGAGGACTTCTTCCCGGACGCTTTGGTGATGGGCGAGGAGCCGGCGTATGCCTTCAGGCCACGGGCGTCGGCGAACCGATTCCGGTCATCTCCGATCTCGGCGAGCACCCGGGCGCCGAGCTGGGTGCCGAGGCCGGGGAAGCTGAGGATGATCTCAGCGTCCGGGTGCTGAGAAAAGCCTCTTCCACAGCCTTGGCGAGCTGGTCTGCGGCCACGCATGCGGCCTCCAACTGGACCAGGAGCGCGAGCATCTGCTTGCCGAACGCGTCCTCGACCAGCGCGGGCTGGTGGGCCCAGTCAGCGCCGAAGATCGCGCGGAGCCGGTCGGCCTCCGCCTCGATGCCGCGCTGGCGTCCGGCCCGTTTGAGCGTGGCCTGGAGCTGAGTCCGAATGAGGTGGGCGGAGCGGGCAGGCGTCGGGGCGGCTGGCGAGTGCAGCTCGCGCCGCAGCCGCGCCGGGCCCGATGTCCGACTCCACCCTGCTCGCCCAGCACTCCAGTCCCTCGACCTCGCGCGGTAGCGCTCCGGCTCGGTCGCGCTGCACGCGTACCGGGAGGGCCGGGCCGTCATCTGCTTGGGCAGCGTGCGGGGAGCCGGCCGGGAGACCGATCTCGCCCCCTTTTCCACTTCCACGTCACGGGACCGGCCTGAGCTGATGTGACAGCTCGGGTGTCGTTGGACGGTGACTGCCACGCGGTCCGGCGTCGGGGCGTCGTTGGTACGCCGTATCCCGATGCCCGCAGAGTGCACCTCGAGACGAGTCCGGCTCACAAGCCACTTCGTAGCAGGGGGTACAGGGAGTCGGGCGCTTCAAGGACGCCCCAGTTGTGGGGTGGGTGTGGCCGTAGGTGCGACGGGAGTCTGATTCCCAGGTACGCGCTGCCTCCGAGCTCGGACCAGGTCGGGTCGATGACGCGGCCGTCCGGGTCGGTGCACCAGGCGTGGGCTGTTGGCACGGGGCTGTCGGTCGGGACGGCGAAGCCTTCGGTGTAGGTCAGGCGCGGGTGCTCCCGTTCAGTCGCTGCCGCGTTGGCGAAGCAGTGCCGCGCCGGGCGCGGCCGCACCTCGGCCGGGAGGGGGGCGGGGGAGCTCCAGCGGCCGTGCACGGCCACGAGGTCGTACACCGAGCTGTGCTTCCACCCGGCAGTGCCGTCGAAGCCCAGGTGATGCTGCAGGGCGAGATGCGCTTCCAGGAAGTCCACGAGCACTTGTTCGGCGGGGGACGTCGGCCTGATGGCGGCGACGTCGTCGACGGGGCCGGGGAGGGGGGTTGCGTCGGTCGGGACGCCCTCGGCGCCCGCGGGATTCAGCATGGCTCCCCTGCCCCGGTCCTCCACGGTCTTCTGCCGAATTCGCCGGGCCGGAAGATCAGGTGCATGGGGCGGTCGAGCTGGACGCCGGTCTGGCCGGGGGTGACCACGAACCCGTCGATGGGACAGAGGGGCCGGCCGCGGCCGGAGGCCACACCCTGTAGGGGGGCGCCGCTTGTGGGGTAGTCGTGGTTGCTGATCTTGTCGACTCGTCGGATGCGGACGTGATGCGGCTCCGTGCAGCGGAGGCAGCGTCCGTTCACGTCTCGGTCCTTCCCTCGATGGCGGCCGCGCTAGGGGCGCCGGTCGGCTGGTGCTGTCGGGCAGGCGATCGCCGGGAACACCGCCGTGTGCCCGCCCGCGGTGAACGTGATCGCGTGGAGGGCGGTTCGGCTGCTCGTGCGTGCTACCGGACTTCGACGGAGTACGAGGCGCCGGGAAACTCCCAGCCGTCGGTGCCTTCGCCGATGTCTTCGACGATGACGTCGTCGATGAAGTGGTCCTCGAACTCGTCGTCGGCGAGTTCACCGGCGAGCCAGAGTTCCTCGATCGCGTCCCAGTCACCCCTGCTGCCGTCGATCCGCAGGGGCGCGGCGTGCACGGTGCCGCGTGTGCGTTCGTCGTCCCCGGTTTTGACGACGCCGCTGATCTCGTACTGGCCGTCCTTGACGCGGTCGGGGAGCGGTTCGGCGGGGACGACGGCGACGTTCTCGTACGCGGTGTGGATGATGTCCAGGTAGCTGCGGCGGACGTTGTACTCGGAGTCGGCCAGCCAGTTGACCAGCGTCTTGGTTGTCACGTGGAGGCCGGCGTCAGCGAGGGCCTGCTGCCCGCGGTGGGTCCCGGTGAGCTGGCTGAGTTGGGCGTGCCAGTGCTTGGCGTTGTATGTCGACAGTCGGTGGCGGGGGGTGACCTGGGAGCGCAGGAGGTCGTTGAGGGCGGCCCCCAGAGAGCCGCCGCGTCCGGTGGGGCCGGCCATCAGTCGTCACCTTCGAGGATGGTCTCGCCGGCGCGGACGAACTTGCGCTTCACTTCGCCGAAGCCGGTCCCGATCCGGTACGTGGACGGCGGTGTGCCGGGCGGCGTCCAGAAGATGGCCTGGTCGACGTTGCGCAGCGCGACGAGCGTGTGGCCTTCCTGGACGGCCTTGAACGCGACGGTCCAGTGCCGGACCGAGGCCTCGGCGACCATGCTCATGCGCCAGTCCGGCCGCCAGAACGGGGACTTCTGTGCAGGGCGCTTGGGCCACAGCAGGCGCAGCGCGATGGACAGTCGGGTCTTGTACGCCTTGTAGGGGTCGCCGCCGGCCTGGACGAGTTCGGTGCGTGCCTTGCGGGTGGCCTCGTAGAAGGGCTTGAAGAGGGACTCGTTGTACTTCCCGGTCCAGGAGTCGTAGATGGTCGGCATGGCGGCAAGGTGCTTGTCCCGGACGAGTTTCTCCAACTGCTTGATGTGGGGCGTGGTGACCCACACCCGCCCGCCCTCGTCGGGACGGTCGATGATCCGCCCCAGAGGGTGCGGCATGTCGGTGCGCTCCCACTCCGGGATGTCAATGAGGTAGATGCCGGCCTGGCTTTTGTCGTACGCGTCGAGCGGACCGGTGTGTAGGAGCTTGTTCGGGGCGAGAGGAACGGCCGAACAGGCGGAGGGGAAGCTGCCGTTGCGGTCGATCAGGCACAGCATGCCCTCGCCGAATGAGTCGGGCACGTCGAGCTTGTCGCGGCGCACGCGCCTGCCGTTCGCCCGGATGTGGGGCACGCGGGTGGCTGTGACGTCGGGGTGGACCCAGCGCGGTTCGCCGTCCATGTGCTCGCTGATCAGCGGCCACGGGCCGCTGTCACGCTCCTCCTTGCGGATGACCTTGATCGGGTGCATTTTCGACCGGCTGACGGCGTCCTTGAGGATCTTGAGGGCCGGAAAGACGTGCCCCTCGGGCTCGTCCTCCTCATCTCCCGGCTTCAGATTGTCCTCGCCGTCTTCCTCATACTCCGCCATCTCGTCCTGGGCCTGTCCGCTGCCCGCCGGGGCGTGAGCCAGGGCACCGGCAGCAGTGGCCTGACCGGCGCGTGCGGCGGTATCGGCGGGGGCGGGCTCAGCATAGAGGCGCAGCGCGGCGGCGAGGCGTTGCCCCTCATGGGTGTCCGGCATCTCCGCTACTGCTGCGGCGGCCTGGAGCAGTGACGGCAGGATCCCCTTCAGGGCTTCATGGTCACCATTGACGACCGCCGTCCGCCATGCTGCAAGTTCGTGGGTGAAGCCGGAGGGGATCCCCTTGTGTCCGCCGGAGGTGTAGGGAAGGGCGGCTTCGGCCAGTTCCAGCGCAGCCGTTCCGCTGGCGGACGCCGAGAGGCCCGGGCTCACCGGGCTGTCGACGCGGTCGAGGGGGGCGGTTCCGGCGTCGAGGAAGCGGGCGTGGAGCAGGTCGGGCTGCAGCCACGCCGAGCCAATCGTGCCGAAGTCGCGCTCCGCGACCGTCACCTGGACCTTGCCAGGGTCCTCGGTCGGCGAGAGCGTCAGCGTGACGTCGGCGTCCAGGGGACCCAGGAGCGCGGGATCGTCGCTGTCCACGATGGCGAGCACCGGGACATGCAGGGTGCGCGCAAGAGTGGCCAGAACCTGGGATGCCTCGGGGAGGCGGTCCCCGGACAGCGGCAGGCGGGCGCTGGGGGCGGTCTGCAGGCGGTCCACGACCACGAGGGCCAGGCCCTCCATGTGCGGGGCGGTTTCCTTGATGTCCTCGGCGGTCAGGTCACTGCCGTCGTCGATCATCAAGAGGTCGCCAGCCTGGACCAGCTGGCGGGCGACCTGCTGTTCCTGCTCGGTCAGGCGGCCCTGCTTCAGACGCGGGTAGTCGCCGCCGGTCTCGGCGGAGATGATCCGGCGGAAGATGTCGTCCCGATTCGGTCCCGACGCCGCATACAGGACCAGGGCGTGGTCGACAAGCGCCGTCTTCCGCGCGGCCGCCAGACCCAGCAGGCTTCCGCCGACGCTCGGACGAGCAGCCACGAGCGTCAGTCTGCCCCGCTGTAGACCGCCCGTTGCGGCGTCCAGGCCAGGCAGCCCGAAGCTGGGGCCGACGGCGGTGCCATCGGTGAGTACAGACCCGATGGCGTCGCCGAGCGTGGCCAGCCTGCGCTTGCCGCGGTCCTGGTTGCCTTGGCTGTTCACCGCACCTCCTGCGGTCGCCGCGCCGGGGTGCGCGGCCGGGTCGGACGAGAGGACATCAGAGGAGACGTTGGCGGGGAGCAGTACGGCGACCGGAGTTGTGTTCCGCAGGAGCACTTGCGGTTGGCCCTGGGCGGCCAGCGTGATGAGGTCACCGAGGTCCCTCTGCGCCGTGCTCAGCACGTGGGCGGGGAAAGCATCGGTCTTCCGGGCTGCCGGAAACCGGTCCAGCGGCGCCAGTAGAGCGCGCACCTTGTGCTTGGTGATCACTGTGGTGCGCCCCTCCTCTTCGACGAGCTTCACCAGCGCGTACAGCTTGTTCCGCGCCGTGGTCGCGTTGATTGCGCCCTCTTCCTGTGGCGACCGACTCACTCACCCTCCCCGGAAACCCAATCACCCCCCATTATAACAGAATTCACCTAGTCAATTTCCAGAGTCACTATGTTTTGGAAAATTCTCACTCATTTATGGTGGACCCTTCGGTGTGCAGGTTGCCGGGTTGGGGGCCGCAGCCGATCAGGGGCAGACAGCAGAAGGGTCGGGACCGCCCGCCCCGGCCTCCGCTCCGTACCGTCCGCAGACGATCACACCCGCCGAACCCAGCCTCAGCTCGCCGCCACCGGCTCCCGCTCCCCGGGCTCGTCCTCGTACGCGACGTGCCCGATGGCGGAGCGGGCCGTGCTCAGCCTGCTGCGCCCGCAAGTTCCTTCGCTTTGCCGGAGGACTCCGTGGAGCGCTGCAGGACATCGTTGAGAGGCTCGCCCCGGTAGTCGCTCCTCAGCAGTGCCTTGTCCTGGAGTTGCCGGCGAGGCCTCGATCATGTCGATAGCGGTCCTCGCCTCACCGGCGCAGCGGGTCAGATGGCGGTGAACGCGGTACGCCTCCAGCGGGTATTGAATACCGCGCACCTGGGGGCACGGACGAGTCCGACTCGGAACGCGTGGCTGCGCCCGCGTCGAACGGGCCATATAGCAGGACCGTGTCCCGCCAGCGTGCGGTCTCCAGCCACTGGCCGGCGCGAGCGGCGGCGCTGGCACCGGGGCGCGCCACTGGATGCGGTCGTACACGTCTTGGTGCTACTCCCATGGCTGCCGCTCCCGGAGCCGTACACCCTGTCGGCCCGGGTGACGGATGCCAAGGGGCGAACCAACCGGACGTCACCGTCCAATGCACGGGGCTGCACAGGGCTGCCGGATCGACGTGGTCTGACGCTCCGGCCGGGGATGGTGGGGCTACTTGGGCGGATGGAGCCTCCGGAAGTACGTCCAGCTCGTCTCGTTGGGCGTGCTCCACTGCTCTGGCGCATGGGCGAACTCCGGCCGGTGTTCGGCAATGTAGGCACGAGTCCGCTCGGGGACATCGTCGTACGAGCCGAGCTTGCGCCCCCGGCAGTGGAAGGCCAGCCCGCCGAGCTGCCGGCCGCGGGCCATCCACGGCACCCAGGGCGACATCCGCATCCAGGACATGACGGCCGGAACACTGGGGGCCGTGCCGTCCAGGTCGGCGCGGTCGGCGAAGAACTGGAACAGTTCCAGGGCCCGGTACGTATCGCCGGCCGAGTGGACGGGGTACTGGGCCATCGGCAGCGGAGAGGGGTAGGCGAGCGGGATCTCCAGGCTGAAGCAGACCTGCCCCCCGAGTTCGGTCGTCGGGATGGGGAAGGGGCGCCACTTCTGGTTCGCCGGGTCGTTCCAGACGTGCACCACCGGCAGGTCCCGCCAGACTTTGAGGATCTCCCGTGTGACGGGGTCCAGGTAGAAGGCAGCCTCACGGGTGAGCAGGAGGTAGGCATCCTCCCCGGCTTCAGGGTCCTCGACGAGGCGGGCGACGTTTACCCCCTCGAATCCGAAGACGCGCTCGTAGGGCGCGTCGGGGGCCCAGGAGTAGACGTCCCCGGACCACCAGTACGTCACTTCCTCACCGTCGAGTGAGGCCCGGGTGCGGGCGAGAGAACGCAAGAGCTCTGCAGGCGTCGTCATCATGGGGAGCACTTTGCCCCACAGTCGGCCGACGGTCGATGCCGCACTGGCCACGCAAGAGGAGAGTGTGGGGCGTGCAACATACGTCTCCCCCCTCGCCGCACACCTTCCGGGGCATGCGGTATGGGCATCGTCACACATACCTGTCGAGACCTTGAGCAGATCGGGCTCGGTACGATTTCGAGTATGTTTGTACTAGAAACTGTTTACACCGCCCCGCTCGAAGCCGTCGACGCCGCGACAGAAGCGCACGTGACATGGCTTAATGCACTCTACGAGCACGGTGTCTTCCTGGCCTCAGGGCGCAAGAGGCCCCGTGACGGCGGGGTGATCCTCGCCGTCACCGAGGATCGTGCGCGGATCGAGGAGATAACCGCGAACGACCCGTTCGTCAAGGCGGGAGTGTGTACCTATCGCATCACCGAGTTCGTCGCCACCAAGACGGCTCCGGTGCTGGCGAGGTACCGGGAGACGCTGGCGTAGTCGGTGCGGCAGACACTTATGCACACATATGAACCAATCTGGCATACTTGCCGTTGAACAGGTGTCGGATCATGTGTGAGCTGGCGACGGTCGTGCGCATGTGACGAGCCGGTTCTGGGCCGGCAGCCGTCGTTGCTGTGCCGTTCTGTCGAATTCGCTGGTTCTCGCGTGGCGCAGCCGGGTGAGGGTCGCAGGAGGCGCCGTGCTCACCGCTTTCGTCCGTGCGTTCAGGACCCCTGACCTGCGCAAGAAGTTGATCTTCACGCTAGGGCTCATCGTGGTGTACCGACTCGGTGCCCATGTCCCGATCCCGGGAGTCGACTACAGGACTGTCCAGGAGTGTGTCGGGCAGGCCTCGGACAGCCGGGGGCTGTTCGGGCTCGTTAACCTCTTCAGCGGGGGTGCGCTGCTCCAGATCACCGTCTTCGCACTCGGCATCCTGCCGTACATCACGGCCAGCATCATCCTGCAGCTGCTGACCGTGGTGATCCCGCGGCTGGAGGCGTTGAAGAAGGAGGGACAGGCCGGTACCGCGAAGATCACCCAGTACACCCGCTACCTGACCGTGGCGCTGGCCGTCCTCCAAGGCACCGGTCTGGTCGCGACGGCGCGCAGCGGCGCACTGTTCTCCGGCTGCTCGGTGGCGTCGGAGGTCATCCCGGACCGGTCAGTGTTCACCACCGTCACCATGGTCGTCTGCCTGACCGCCGGTACCTGTCTGGTCATGTGGCTCGGTGAGCTGATCACCGACCGAGGCATCGGCAACGGCATGTCGATCCTGATGTTCATCTCGATCGCCGCCACCACCCCGTCCGCGCTGTGGTCGATCAAGCAGCAGGGCAAGCTGGCCGACGGCTGGATCGAGTTCGGCGGTGTCGTCGTCGTCGCCCTCGCCATGGTCGGGCTGGTCGTGTTCGTCGAGCAGGCGCAGCGGCGCATTCCGGTGCAGTACGCCAAGCGCATGATCGGTCGCCGATCCTACGGGGGCACCTCGACCTACATCCCACTGAAGGTGAACCAGGCAGGCGTGATTCCGGTGATCTTCGCGTCGTCGCTGCTCTACCTGCCGGCCTTGGTGGCGCAGTTCTCCGGTGGTGAGTCCGGCTGGAAGACCTGGGTCACCCGGAACCTGACCAAGGGCGACCATCCGCTCTACATCTCCCTGTATTTCGTGCTCATCGTGTTCTTCGCGTTCTTCTACGTCGCCATCTCCTTCAACACGGACGAGGTCGCGGACAATATGAAGCAGTACGGCGGCTTCGTCCCGGGCATCCGGGCCGGCCGGCCGACCGCCGAGTACCTTTCGTACGTGCTCAACCGGATCACCTGGCCAGGCGCTCTGTATCTGGGGCTGATCGCCCTCGTTCCCACGATCGCGTTGGCCGGGTTCGGGGCCAGCCAGAACTTCCCGTTCGGCGGAACCAGCATCCTCATCATCGTCGGGGTCGGCCTGGAGACCGTGCGGCAGATCGAGAGCCAGCTCCAGCAGCATCACTACAAGGGCTTCCTGCGCTGAACCCCCGTCGCCCTCATCGTTGAGCCGAAGCTCAGTAGTTATCACCGGCGGAGCCGGTGACGCAAGGGCGCGATTGAAGCAACCTGTTGTCACAGTAAGGCGTGCGGCTTGTCGCACAGCCTCATTCACGTCTGCACGCCAGTTCAGCGCCGGGACGCCCTTGGCGGGTACGTCCAGGAATAGGGCCTGTCCGGGGGATCATGGCCTGATCCCTGCCTGCCCCTCCAGCCTTGACCTCCCACACTAAAGTGGAGGGATTCGTTCCAGATCTTTTCCCTCCAGGAGAGTCTCAATGATCGTGTCAAGCCGCCTGCGTGACCGGCGGGACGGGGGTGAAGAGCCGCTTGTCGCGCAGCATCGCCCACAGCACGTCACTCCGTATCCCTCGTGGCCAGCACTTTTCAGCCCGGGGAACACTCCGCCGACAAGTCCCTAACCAGCGATGACCGCAGCTCTCAATCAGCAGCCGGAGCATCCCGGAGGACCGGGCGGCCACTCTCCTTGAGCCATCAACGGCAACTCCGCATCAGCCACACCCGGTCCTCCTGGACCGCCAACATTCTTAGGGATCTCCGCATGCCCGCGCGCACCGTCTTGTTCCTTCAGCACGTCCAGGTCGAGAAGCCCGGTCTGATCCTCGACGCCCTGGACGGCAGCGGCCTCAAGGCAGATATCCGGAACCTGGTCGATACTCCAGGCGCCTCGCCGGATGACCTGCCGCCGGTCTCGGAGCTGGCGGGGTTGGTCGTGATGGGCGGCCCCATGAACGCCGATGATTTCGCGGCCCATCCAGTGCTGAAGGTCGAGCGGGACCTCCTGGTTGACGCACTGCAGTGGGAAATTCCCACGCTGGGCGTCTGCCTGGGAGCCCAGCTCCTCGCCCGCGCCCAGGGCCTGGCCGTACGAACTGGCGCCGAACTGGGCCGGGGGCACGAACTCGGCTGGGCCCCGCTGCGCGACGTGGATCGCGACGACCCGATCGTCGGCCCGTTGGCCGACGCCCCTTCCGTGCTGCACTGGCATGGCGACCGCATCGTGCCGCGCTCCGATACCCGCGTTCTGGCCCGCACCGACACCACCGAGTGCCAGGCATTCCGCGCCGGGCCTGCGGCCTGGGGCCTCCAGTTCCATCTGGAGGTCACACCGGACCTCCTTGACGCCTGGCTTGCCGAGCCCTCCTTTTCCGCCGAGGCCGCGGATGCCCTCGGGCCTGGAGCTATGGACCAGTTGCGAGCCGATGCCCGCACCACGGCCTCGGCCCTGCGCCCGCTGGCCGAGCAGAGTGTGGCCCACCTGCGGAGCCTCTTCGAGGCACGCGCCAACCGCTAGTAGCGCTTCGTTACGTTGAGTGATCTCGACTGGTGGTGGGCAACCTCCCAGAGTGAAGCTGGGGGAAGTGGAACGGCTCCGGGGAGAGTTGGCGGGGGTTTGTTGCCGATGTATTCGGGTCGTTGCCGCGTCGGGATCAGCGGCGTTGGGGCAAGTGTTATCTGCGGGGGTGTTCCGTCTCGCCGGACTCCCAGCCAGGGCCGCGCGACGCACCTTCAGTACGGCGGCCACCTCCTCGGCCGTCAGGCAGTGGGCCTTCCGTAGCCCGCTTGCGCGCCTCGGACGGCAACAGCGGGACACGATCAGTGCGTCGACCGCGTCGAACAGACCGGGCATAGGACAACTCCTGGGCCGTCATGCTACCCAGACACGATCCCCGCCGCGTACGTCGACCGTACATCGTGCGTACGCGGCGGGGTGCCGGGGAGGACGGTCAGCCCAGGCGGCCCGAGTGCCAGCCGCATGCCGTGTTCCGGCAGGCCAGGTACAGGAGGGCCGGATGACTGCTCGGTGCCCGGTGGACGGCAATGGCTCCGCACTCGGGGCACTCCGTGTCGGGCAATGCGGGTGGAACAGGGCTGTCGGGTTCGCCGGTCACCTTCGTGCCGCCGTCAGCGCTTGACGTCATAGATGCGGTTGGTGACCGTCTCGACGGCGAGCTTCCAGCGCTTCAGACCCGCCTCGGCGGCGATGGCCGCGAGGGCGTCCTGGCCCGGGTGGTTGCCGAGTGCGTGCGGGCCGTCCTGCGCCATGGCCGCCGGCAGGCAGAGTACGGCGGAGGTGGAGGCGAATGAGCGGCCGATCGGGTTGACGTTCTCCCCCGGCTCTCCCGACACGTTCGGCTCGACGACCAGGCAGCTTCCGTCGTCCGCGAGGGCTTTCTCGGCACGCCGGAGCGCCGCGCCGGGATCACCAAGGTCGTGAAGACAGTCGAAGAAGGTGACGAGGTCGTAGCCGTCGCCGGGGAAGTCGTGCGCGGCGGCGACCTCGAAGGTCACACGGTCGGCGACGCCCTCCTCCTCGGCCAGTTTCCGGGCCTTGTCGATCGAGGGTCCGTGGAAGTCGAAGCCGCGGAAGCGGGACTCCGGGAACGCCTTGGCCATGAGCACGGTTGAGTGGCCGAAGCCGCAGCCCACGTCGGCGACCGAGGCGCCCCGCCGGAGCTTGGCCTCGACACCGTCCATGGCGGGCAGCCACTCCTGGACGAGGACCGCGTCGTACCCGGGCTTGAAGAAGGCGGCGACGCCCTCGGCCAGCTCGGGACCATAGTCCTTCCAGTTCACGCCGCCGCCGTTGCGGTAGGCGTCCGCCAGTGCCTCCTCGGCGCCGTAGAGGGCCTTCAGCATGGTGAAGCCGCCACCGACGTAGGTTGGGAGCGAGGAGTCGGCCAGTACGGCCGCGTGCTCGTCCGGAAGGACGTACGTGTGCGTTTCCGCGTCGTACAGGACGTAGGCACCGGCGACCTGCGCCGCCAGCCACTCGCGGGTGTACCGCTCGACGAGACCGGTCCGCTCGGCCAGCTCCTCCGAGGTGAGCGGGCCCGCTCCGGACATCGCCCGGTACAGTCCGAGGCGGACGCCCAGGGACGTCGACACTCCCGCGAAGGCGGCCGCGTTGTCGGCGACCACCTGTCCGAGAAATTCCATCACGCGGTTCTCATCCGACATGTGCTCAATCTTTCGGTCTTGAGCTCTCCCATCGGTCCTCGACGGGAGAGGAAACGATTGGCAGCCCCAGTTCCTCGCCAGGCGTTTCACCTGGCTCTTTCCCTGTAACGTGCCGGGGCGTGCGATCGGTTCACGTCGTGTGCTCGCCTGCGGGCAGGTGCAGGATGAAGGTGGAACCAACACCCGGGGTGTTGTGCGCCTCGACCGTGCCGCCGTGGGCATCGATCAGCTTGCGCACGATCGACAGGCTCAGTCCGCTGCCGCCGGTCCATCGCGAGCGGGACTTCTCGGCCCGCCAGAATCGGTCGAAGACGTGCGGCAGCTCCTCGGGGCCGATGCCGAAGCCCGTGTCGGAGACCTCGATGCGGATTCCGCTCGCCGTCCCGCAGGCGAGCAGGACGTCGCGTCCCTAGGAGACCGGCGGCTGGCCGCACTGCGCGGGCGTCAGCTCGGCTTCGTCTTCCAGCAGTTCCACCTGACGGAAGGGCTGAGCGCGGCCGAGAACATCGCCACCGGCCTGCTGTACGCGGGGGTGCCGCGCAGGCGGCGTACTCCGCTCGCGCTCAGCGCGCTGGAACGGGGCGGGCTCGGTCACCATGTCGGGCATCTGCCGCACGAGTTGTCCGGTGGTGAGCGCCGGCGCGTCGCGATCGCCCGCGCGCTGGTCAACGGACCGGCCTTGGTACTCGCGGACGGCCGGGCGGTTCTCGAAGCGCTCGTCTGGCTGAACAGAGAGGGCACGACCATCGCCGTGATCACGCACGACGGGAATATCGCAGCACGGCTGCCGCGCCGGGTGGAGATGCGCGACGGCCGAGTCGTCGGGACGGGGTCCTGGCGTCGGACGGCACCCGGTTCGGCCTCGGAGGAGACCTGGTGAGCGCCCTGCGCCCAAGGTGACCTGTGGGCGTTGTCCCTAGACGGGAACCGGCGGGCGCCCGCTCCCGGGAGGCTCGACCTCGGTGCCTGGAACGCCGCAGGGACATCGGTCTGCGACGCGTGCTCGGCGCCAACCCGGGGCGGATCACGGGGGCAGTTCCACACCAGGTCGGTGGTGCTCTCGCTGTTCGGCGGGCTCGAAGGGACGGTGATCGAGGTACTGGCCACCGCCGGTTATGCCCTCGACGAGGCTAGCGGCCGGTCGTTCCGCTCACGGTGCCCGGTGCGGTGGTCATCGGCGTGTACCCGTCCGTCCGAGCGGCGCGCCTCACCCCGACGGAGGCGCTTGCCTCGGCGTGACCGGCGGGTGCGGCGCGCCGGACGTGTCCACCGGGCGCGCCGCGTGCCGTCCCGTGCGTGGTCGCTCAGCTCGGGCTCGGAACGCCGGCCCGGACCAGCCGCACGTGTTCGTCATACCGGCGGGCTCCCCTCAGCCGCCACAGCAGCCGGGCGGGGGCGGGCATCTCGCCGAGGAACCAGGCGCGTTCGCGCGGCGTGGCGTCCTCGAGGACCATGCCGGCCAGGGTCAGCTTGCCGGTCAGCGTCTTGGGGCCTTGCTTCATGGCGTGCTTCTGCGGCGCCAGCCATTCGGGCACGGTGAGGTGGTCGTGAATGAGAGGAAGCACCTCTTCCTCCTCTAGGTCCAGATGCTCGGTCAGGGCCGGGCCCAGATCCCGCAGGGCGTCGGTGAGCAGGTCGCGTGCGGCGGCCCCCGCCTGCGCAGTCCATTCGGGAAACCGGGCCGCCACGGCCTCGACGGCGTCACCGATCGCCTGGTGCTGCGTCTCCATGACGGCGATCAGGTCCTTCTTGAGCGGAACGCGTTGCACGAGGACCGGCCAGAGCAGTTCGTCCTCGGCCTCGTGGTGCTCGTGGAGCATGTCCAGGACCAGGGAGAGGTGCTCGCCCAAGAGACGGGCGCGGACCTTGTCGCCGACGCCCACGTTGGCGACGAGGTCGGGGAGTTGGGCGAACTCCCGCCTCATCACGCGGTGGATGACCTTCATCTGCTGGATCTCGGGCTTGTCGGCTGGAGCATCCGGGTTAATCAACATACATTGATAGTACCTCTATTAATATCAATGCGTGCCTGTCACAATGACGGGATGACGAAGCGCACCTACAGTTCGAGAGTCCGGGCCGTCGCGGCAGGTCGGACACACACCGCCATCCTGCGGGCCGCGGAGGAACTGTTCGTCGAGCGGGGATACACCAGGTCCACGGTCTCCGCCATCGCGGAACGGGCGGGGGTCGCCCTCAACACCGTGTACACGAGCGTGGGAGGCAAGCAGGCCCTGGTCGACGCGCTGGCCAGGGAGGGCACGGAGGACGAGGAGATCCAGACGGCGCTCAACGCACTCCTGGCCAGTACGGACGGCATGGAGGTGCTGCGCCTGACCGGCCGGAGCACCGGCGAGATCACCCGCCGCCACGCTCGCGTCCTGAACTTCCTACGCGACAACGCGACCGCCGATCCGGCGGTCGCCGCCGCGGCCGAGCACGCGGTCGAGCGCTACCGTGAGCGACTGGCCCTCGTCGCAGACCATCTGGCGTCCCTGCCGGAGGTCCGCCTGGACACGGTCCGCACCGGGCAGATTCTGTGGTTCTACTTCGGCCAGGACGCCTGGCGGACCGTCCGCGGGTTCGGCTGGACCTGGGCGGAGGGCGCCGACTGGCTGGCCGCGCGGGCGGCCGATGCCCTGCTGCCTTCGCCCACGGGCCACGACGGCTGACGACTGGCGGTCCGCACACGGGTGGGGCGGGCCGGTGACGACTGTCCCACGTCGGTGCCGCCGGTGTGTGAGACACGTTACCGAGGGCGGCACACAGGTAAAGTCATACCTTGCCCGCCATTCACACATGTGGGCGGCGGTCGAGCAGCTGGCGCCCGGGCCGGAGCCACGACAGCACGGGAAGAGACGGAAATGACCGAGGTCGCAGCAGGCAGCACACGCGCCGTCGCGGGTGTGGGACTGACCGCCCTGCTGGCCGCCGCCGCCCGGGCCGTCGAGACGGGCCGGCCCGACGTCCCGGCCCGGGACGAGTACGCCGCGCACTTCGTCCGGGCGGCCCCCGCATGCGCCGACTGGCCGCTGCCTCCGCAGGAGGTGTCGGACTGCGACGCCGACCCGCTGTGAGGGCGGCTGGCCCACCTCTTCGGCCTGCGTACACGCGTCTTCGACGACTTCCTGCTGCACGCTGCCGACACGGGCATCGGCCAGGTGGTGCTGCTCGGTGCGGGACTGGACACCCGCGCACACCGGCTGCCGTGGCCGGACTGCTGCACGGTCTTCGAGGTCGACCGGCCGGAGGTGCTCGCATTCAAACGGTCCGTGCTGGTCGGTGTGGGCGGGCTTCGCGGTGTGGACGCCCCGGGCAGCCTGGGGGGCGGACCGCGGGCCGAACGCCTCGCCGTTCCTGCGGACCTCCGGGACGAGTGGACCGCGAGCCTCGTCGCGGCGGCCTTCGCCCCGGAACGTCCGACGGCCTGGCTGGCCGAGGGGCTGGTGCTCTATCTGCCGCTGGCCTCGGAGCTGGACCTCGTCTCGGTCATACATGCGCACAGCCCGCCGGGCAGCATGCTTGCCTACGAGATCAAGCAGGACGTGGACCCGGCCCGGCAACGGGACTTCCCCGTCTACGCCGCGGTGCGCGAAAGGCTCGGCATCGACCTGCTCTCGCTCTTCAGCCCCGGGCCCCGCCCCGACTCCGCGGGCGAGCTGGCCAGCCGCGGATGGTCCACGGCCGTGCACACCCCGTTCGACTTCACCCGGCACGACGGGCGCGGCCCGCTTCCGGCGCCGGACGACGCGCTGGCGGCCAACCGCTGGATCTTCGCCGCCCTCGGCACCGAACTGCCCGGCGACCAGGGGCTCTGCCCCGCGCCCGCCCGGCCGGTCAGCGGATCGGCGTGACACTTGCCCACCGGGACGGGTCCTCGGACGCGACGCGGTAGACGTTCCAGGCCCCGTCCTCGTCCCTCCCGTACCGGTACTCGTTCGCGGGGTAGTACGCCCGGTACGAGGCGAGCGCCGCAGCGCACTGGGCGCGGCTCAGGAAGGGCCCCGCCACGTGCACTCCTCCCCCGGAGCCCGGCAGTGACGGGATCGAGACGTCCGCGCGGGCTCCCGGTCCACGGGCCTGCGACGGGGCGAGGGCGGAGAGAAGCCGCAGGGCACGGGTGAACAGCATCGGACTCCCTTCCACGGGGCACCTGGGGCGGGGCGAGCACCCCGAGGGTCAGGTCCGGCGTAACCGATGTGTGTGAGAAGCCTAGCTCATGTATCTCGCCCGAAGAAGACACATGTCTGATGATTGAGTATATGTGTCACACGCCCACTTCTCTCCGGCTCATTTTCCGTCACCCCCTTGACCGGTGATGAAATGACATGCATGCTGGACCCACCGAGCGATACGGCGCAGTCCGCCATCGAGAGAGCGGAGCAGACATGCAAATCAAGGTCACCACGGAGAGCGCGGCGGCGGCCCGGCAGGCCCGTTTCGGAAAGCTGCCCGAGCGCGTCAGGTTTGAGGACATGGTCGAGGAGACGGCCGCGAGCCCGGACAGCGGACTCGACAATCGCTACGACCCTGCGGGTTCCTGGAAGTACTTCAACTGCCTGGCTCTCGACCTGGGCCTCTGAGAAGCCGCCGGCCCACCCTCCGATACGACGACGGCCCGGGCCGCCCGGCATGGCACCAGTGGTACCATCGGTGCCATGTCGGAGACCAAGGCCATGAACCTACGCTTCCCCGACCCCGAGCAGCGCGCGGCGATCGCGGCCGCCGCCAAGCAGGAGGGGGTCAGCCTGCAGGAGTACATCCTCTCGGCCGCCTACGCTCGGGCGACGGCCGTCGAGCAGCGTTTCCTGGAACACTTCCGCGAGTCGATGGCGCACAGCGGCGCGGCCTTCGCGACCGGTCTCGACGGTGTCGACCGCAGCGCCGAAGAGCGGGCCGCCGAGTCGCGGGCACGTCAGGAGCTGGAACTCCCCGGGCGGGGCCACGCCGCGTGAGCGACCCGCACCCCATCCACCCCCTCGACGTCACCTTCCTGCTGCACGCGGCCGAACTGCTGGACGGCGACCCCCAGGTCGACGACTACGGCCCGCTGTACGCCGCCGCGGCACGGGTCAACGCCCGGGCGCTGGAACGTGACATCTACGGCTCGCTGCACCTCAAGGGCGCGGCCCTGCTGCAGACCCTGGTGCGGCTGCCATGCCTCGAGCACTCCAACGAGGCCTTCGCCTGGCACTCCGCCGAGGCCTACCTCCTGCTCAACGACTGCCGGCTCGACTACCGGCCCGAAGCCGCCGTCGCACTGGTGCGCGAGGCCGCGTCAGGGGCACTCGGCGTCGCCCGCATCGGCCGCAGGCTGCGCGAGTGGACAGTCGCCTGACCCGCGCCCCGTAGCGTTCGGTGGGCGGGACACCTGGCTGGGCGCTCCCCGCACCCGTCCCGTCGCACCGACCCGTGAACTTCCGCCGCCTCGACCGCGTCGTCGTTGTGAGCAGGGTTCTTTCCTCCGTCGCACCACTCCGGCCGCCGTCCTCGCGCGCCCCGGAGCGCTTCGACGCGGAACGGGCCGACGACACTCGGCGGACTGGTGAGACGACGATGAGCGGGAAACTTGCGGGACAGACCGGCGGAGCCGGCCTACGGGCCCAGGACGTGGTGAGGCTCGCGCTGCGGGAGGTGGCCGGCCCGGTCCTGGCACCCGGCACTGCGGAGTACGACGCCGAGTGCGCCACCCACAACCTGAACTGCGCCGTCACACCCGCCGTCGTGGTCGGTGCCACCTGCGAAGGCGACGTACGCGAAGCGGTTCGGTTCGCGGCTAACCAGGGCATACCAGTCGCGGTGAAGTCCGCCGCGCACCAGATCGTCGGGTCGGCGGATGGCGCCATACTCATCACCACTCATCGGATGAAGCGCATGTCCGTCGACGTCGAGGCGCGCACCGTGCGCGCCGAGGCCGGGCTGCGGTGGAGTGAGGTGCTGCCCCGCACCGCGGAACTGGGCCTCGCACCGATCGCGGGCTCCGCGCCCGAGGTCGGCGTGGTCGGCTACACCCTCGGCGGCGGACAGAGCCCCCTGCTGGGCCGGGCCAAGGGCTACGCGGCCGACCATGTGCGCCGCCTGAACGTCGTGACGGCCGACGGGCGTCTGCGCACCGTCACCCCGGACAGCGAAGCCGACCTGTTCTGGGCTCTGCTCGGCGGCAAGGGCAACTTCGGCGTGGTGACCGAGATCGAGTTCGACGTGTTCCCGGTGACCCGCTTCCACGGCGGCGGCCTCCACTTTTCCGGCGAACACCTGGCCGAGGTACTGGAAGCCTGGCGGCTGTGGGCGCCCACCCTCCCCGGGAAGGCAACCACGTCCCTGGGCGTCCAGCGGCTGCCCGACCTGCCGACGCTGCCCGGACCGCTGCGCGGCGCCTTCGTCGTCCACGTCCGGTTCGCCCACCTGGGCTCCGCCGACGAGGGCGAGCAGCTCCTGGCGCCCCTGCGCCGGGCCGCTCCGGTCCTGCTCGACACGGTCGGCGAGAAGCCCGTCACCGCCATCGGGGAGATCCACCTGGACCCGGTAGACCCGATGCCGTACTTCGACCGCAGCATGACCCTGCGGGAGTTCCCGCAGAAGGCGGCGGACACCCTGGTCGCGCTCACCGGCCCTGGGTCGGGCTGTCGACTGGCGAACCTGGAGATCCGCGCCCTCGGCGGTGCCTTCGACCGGGAGCCAGAGGTCCCCAACGCGGTGTCCGTCAGGGGCATTCCGTTCGTGCTCTTCGGTTTCGCAGTGGGCGGCGGCGACCAGGCCGACGACCTGAGGGGCCAGTTGGCCGCGGTCATGGACGGCTTCGCGCCGTGGGCCGCAGACCGGAGCATGGTGAACTTCCTGTCGCCGGACGAGGCGAGGGACATGGAGGGCGTACGGGCGGCGTACGGGCCCGAACGCTATGCCCGGCTGGCCGAGGTCAAGCGGCACTGGGACCCGGCCAATCTGTTCCGCTTCAATCACAACATCCTGCCCGGCTGAGTGGCGCGCCGGGCTTCCCAGTCAGTGGTCCGCGTCCGCGGTGATCAGACGGGCGAGTTGACCGGGAGCGGAGTAGAACGGCGAGTGGCTGGTCGGCAGGGCGTACGTGCGCCCGGCGCGGGCCGCCATGACCTTCTGGAACGCCGGGTCGACCGCGCGGTCCTGCTCGCAGACGACGTAGCTGGAGGGCACGGTCCTCCAGGCTGCCTTCGTGAGGGGTTCGCTGAAAGACTTCACCGTCTGCAGGACCAGCCGGTCGGCGGCGCGGCGGGCCACCTCGTCGGTGGCATCCGCGTAGAGGTGGGTGCGCGGGTCCTCGTGGGCGGGCAGGGTTCCGGTGTCGCCCTTGGGGAGTTCCCCGCCGGCGATCGAGGCCAGCGAGTCCCCTACGTCGAGCTGGAAGGCCGCGAGGTAGATCAGCCGGGACACCTCGGCGTCGGTGGCGGCCTCGGTGACGGGCAGGCCCGCGTAGGAGTGGGCGACGACGGTGACGGGGCCCCGGGTCCGCGTCAGCTCGTCCAGTCTGCGCCGGACCACGCGGGCGTCGTCGTACATGCCGGCCGTGCCGTGCGGGTCGGCCGAGGCGCTCGGCAGGTCCACCGTCTCCACCTGCCAGCCGCACGCGGTGAGTTCGGGAACGAGCAGTTCCCAGCACCAGGCGCCGTGCCAGGCACCGTGGACGAGCAGGACGACGGGCCTGGCGGGGGCGGGAGTGGTCATGTGTCTGCCTTCCGAGAAGAGAGCGGGGTGGGGTGAGGCGCCGATCCGGGTCAGTGGGACCGGACGGCGGCCGCGGCGTGGCCACAGCCAGCCGGCGGCCTCGGGACCGAGAGCGTGACCGGCCACCCGGCCCTCCCCCGCGCGCAACGGCCGGGCCTCCTCGTTGTCCTCGAAGTAGAGGCCCGTCGCTCCGGCGGGCAGTGGGGATGCCGCCAGTAGGACCGAGGTCGCGGCTCCTTGCCGCGGGGTCGTGAAGTACGCGGGTGTGGTCACCCCGTGCTCACCGTGCACCACGCCGAAGGAGCGCAGGGTGTCGCAGCCGAGGTGGCGCTGGACCCCGGTGAGGACGGTGCCGGAGGGCGAGCGCGCTGGCGGTGACACCGTCAGTTGCCCAGCGCTGTGCGGCAGCCATCGCCAGGAGCACGCCAGCGGTCTTGGACTGATCGTCGGCCGTCCAGGGGTCGTAGGGGCGCCGGGTGAAGCGGGGGTTCCTCGAAGCCGAAGGGCTCTGTGCGGTGGGCGGAGCTGACGACGAGGCGCGCGGAACCGGCGGCGCGCAGGGCCGGAAGCGGCGCCTCGGCCAGGGCGAAGCGGCCGAGGAAGTTGGCGGCGAGCTGCATCTCCCAGCCGTCCGCGCTGCGGGAGCGGGTGGGCAGGGCCATGGCCCCGGCGTTGGCGTGGGCGTGGGCGACGAGGGAGTCGAGCGGACCATGCCGGCTCCGGTTGAAGGACTCGACCGAGTGCAAGTCGGCCAGGTCGAGGGCGGCGGTGCGCACGCGTCCGGCGCCAGACGCGACGGCTGTCTCGCGCGCCAGCGGTTCGGCGAGCAGGCAGGACGGCGGGTCGCCACCGTGACCCCGGCCCGGCCCCGGCGCATACGGTCTCGGCGCCCAGGCAGTTCGCCCCTCCGGTGACCACGACGCGGCTGCCGCGGAGGTCGGTCCCGGCGATCACTTCTGCGGCGGCGGTGGCGCGAACGGAGAGAGGTGTGGTGAGGCGGGTGTGAGGAGTCACGCGATGTTCCCATGAGCGAGGGGAGGGAGGCGTCGAACCCGACCATACGTGTGGATTGCCGTACGTCCTACCATTGGCCGTCGCGTATACATGTGCATGCGTCCGGTCCGAGAAGGGGTCCGGTCGGCGGCGGAAGGAACACGTGTGGATCCGCTCGAGGACGTCCTGGCCCTGTTGGACACCCGGAGTCAGCTGTCGACGAGTCTCGCGGCGGGAGGCTCCTGGTGTATCCGATTCTCGCCGCCTTCGGGAATGAAGTTCAACTCCGTGCGGCGTGGCATGTGTCTCCTCGACGTGGACGGGGAGCCAGGCCCGCTCGTGTTGGCGGAGGGCGACTGCTTTCTGTTGACCCGGCGGCGCGGTTTCACGCTGCGCAGCGGTCCCGGGGTCGAGCCAGTGGATGCGGGCCCCCTCTTCGCGGCGGCCGAGGACGGGATCGCGCGGGCGGGAGAGGGCGAGGACGTGCTCCTGGCAGGGGGCCGGTTCTCGTTCGGCTCACGAGCGCAGGAACTGCTGCTCGACAACCTGCCGCCGGTCGTCCACGTCCCCGCGGGAACAGGCCAGGCGGAGACTGTGCGGTGGGCGCTCGACGCGATCGACCGGGAGCTGCGGGAGCGTGGCATGGGCGCGACGCTGGTGGCCCGCCACCTCGCGGTCGTGATGCTCGTCCACGTCCTGCGGCTGTATCTGGCCGGGCGGCCGACCGCCGCGACCGGCTGGCTCGGCGGGCTGGCCGATCCGGCGGTCGCGGCGGCCCTGGCGTCGATGCACGGGGAACCGGCGCGTGCGTGGACCGTCGCGGAGCTGGCACGGTCTGGGGCGGTGTCCCGCTCGACGCTGGCCGTGCGCTTCAGACGGGCCGTGGGGCAGGGGCCGTTGGACTACCTCACGGGCTGGCGCCTCGAGCTGGCGGCGAAGCGGCTTCGCTCGGGCAACGACCCCGTCGCGGTTATCGCCCGAGCGGTCGGGTACGGCTCCGAGAACGCTCTGAGCACAGCCTTCAAACGCGTCATGGGGGTCTCCCCGCGGGAGTACCGCAAGGAGGGGCACCGATGACGGCCGCGACGCGCGTCAGGCGTAGCAGCCGTTGACGGTGGCGGCGAGGCCGTCCATGGCGTCCTTGATGTCGTTCGGGGCGGCCGTCGAGCCGTTCTCGATGAAGGAGAAGACCCGCCACTCGCCCTCGTCGGTCCGGGTCAGACCGCTCAGCGCTATGGCTCCGGTGAGGGTGCCGGTCTTCGCCCGGACCTTGCCGACGGCGCACTCGGAGTTCGGGTCGTCGAAGCGTCCCCACTCCGGGCCCAGGGTGGCACCGGCCTCGCCGGCGACGGGCAGGCCCTCCAGGATGGAGCCGAGGGTGTGCGAGTTGCGGTGCTCGGTGAGCAGTTCGAGGATCTGCGCGAGGGTCGCGGCCGGAATGCGGTCGGCGCGGGAGAGGCCGCTGCCGTCGTACATCTCGAAGTTCTCCAGGGACACGCCGTAGCGGTGGCCGAGCACGTGCCGCACGGCCTCGATGCCGCCCTCGAAGGTGGCGGGGCGGCCCGACTCGACAGCGGTCATGCGCAGCAGGGTCTCGGCGATGTTGTTGTCGCTGGTCTTGAGCATCGTCTTGACGATCTCGCTCAGGGGCGCCGACCTGTGCCGGGCGACCGGCACGTCCCGGTGGTGCGCGGTGGCGCGGGTGACGTCGCCCTCGATGGCAACGCCGGCGTCGGCGAGTTGCTGGGCGAAGACCTTGCCCGCGTCGAGCGAGGTGTCCTCGACACTGTGACCGTCCACCACCAGCGCGCGGACCGGGGCGACCTCGGTGGGGTAATAGCCCTCGTTCCAGCCGTTGGCCAGGGACGGCGCGGCGAACAGGCTGTCGTCCACGGCGACCTTCACCGAGGACAGGCCCGCCGCCTTGAGGCCGGCCACCGCGGTCTTCGTCAGCTCGGCGAGGTCCTCGCTGCTGAGGGTCCGGTCGCCGCCGCCGACGAGGGTCAGCGTGCCGTGGCCGTAGACGACCTTCGTGGTGAACCGGTGGTTCGGACCCATCACCGTCAGGGCGGCGGTCGAGGTGGCGAGCTTGGCGTTGGACGCCGGCATCATCGCGGTGGTGGCGTTGTGGCCCCACAGCGCGGTGTCCGAGTCAGCGTCCAGGACGACGCCGCTGACGTCCGCTCCCAGGCGCTGGTCGAGGACGCGTGCGTCGAGGTTCTTGACGAGCTGCTCGTGGCCGGCGCCGACACCCCTGTCCTGGGCCTCCGGGCCCCCCGTGGTGTCCGGTACCGTCGTCGCGGTGTCCCGGTCGGCGGCGAACGCCGAGGTGCCGGCCAGCGCGGCCGAGGCCACGGGGACGGCCATCGCGAGCACCACGGCCCGCCGGACCGCCGAACCGGTCATTCTCACCTTCCGGTGGCGGTGATGGCCGCCCGGAGTGAAGGTGTTCATAGGTGTCTGGCCTGACGTATCACTCATATGGAGAATCCAAGGCTCGGGTGCAGAGCTTTCCGCTCTGAAGGGGTGGCTCGGCGCGCACCCTACCACCGCACATGTGTGTACTTCGGCACTCCACGGATGGCTCGTCCAGGCGCACTTGCCCCGGGCCGGGGCAAGTGCGAGGGCTTGACGGCACAGAGAAACACCTCAGATGTACGAGCGCCCGGTGGGGCCGCTCAGCTGCGGAAGCTGAGCATGGGCCCGCGCGACTTCCAGGAGTGGAAGTTGCCCGCCGGTTCGGTGACCGAGGCGCCGGTGCAGTCCGGGTTCTCGTAGAAGGTGACGGGCCTGTCCGTCATGTTGATGTTGGCGAGAATGCCGAAGGGCGCCGTGGTGCAGCCGGTGTCCACGCCCTCGTAGAGAGCCACCCGGCCGGTGAACCACTCCGTTTCGAAGACGCACAGGTTGCCCGTGGTGGTGCATCTCGGGCCCCAGTCGTCCACGAGAACGGGGCCGGACGCCGCCGACGCCGTGGCGGCGGCCGCCCCTCCTAGGAGCAGTGCGGCGGCGGTGGAGGCGACGGCGAGTGCGGCGCGCCGAGGTCCGGACCTGTGCATGGCTTCTCCTCTTGCCGATGGGACGAACACGTCGATCGGCGTCCCAGAATGTAGGCACGACACATGGTTGTCAATATTTCAACTACATATGGCTGATTCTGGACGGGTGCTATGGGTGCCTTTGCTCATCTTTGCCAACTCTTTGTGTGTAAACACCTAATTTCGTTTGTCCGCGACAAACAACATATCTACGGTTGCCTCAAGCAACAACTCAGGAGGTGTCCATGGCCGAGAGGGCGCACTACGAGGAGCTGGTCCGTCAGTTCAGTGCCTTCGGTGCCGTCAGGAGAGAGCTGGGCCGCATCCTGCCGCCCGACTGCCCCGGCGGTTCGGCCGCCGTACTGACACTGATTGGCCGCCACGGCGACATACGTATGAGTAGGGTCGCGGAGCTGCTCGCCATAGACACGTCGGTTACCAGCCGGCATGTCACACACGCGGCCGACCGCGGCTGGATCGAACGCTCCCCCGACCCTGCGGACAAGCGCTCGCGCATCCTGCGTCTGACGCCCGAGGGCCGTGCCCGGCTCGACGACCTGTCGGAGCGGACCACGCAACTGCTGGCCCACCGGCTGAGCGACTGGACCGACGACGACGTCAGCCAGCTCACCCGGCTCATGGCCCGGCTCAGGGCCAGCTTCGACGACTGCCGCACCCCCCGCGGTCCACTCGCCGCACCGCCGTTCGGGGACCGGCCCTCCACCCGTACATCCGCGATCACCACATGAAACGAAGGAAGCCCATGGCAACATCCACACCGGACGGTGTACGGGCACGAACCACGCACGGGGACGGCCCCCCAGACGACGCCCCGATGACGCACCGGCAGATCATGGAGGCGCTGTCCGGGCTACTGCTCGGGCTGTTCGCCGCGATCCTGTCCTCGACCGTCGTCACCAACGCCCTGCCCGAGATCATCAACGACCTCGGCGGCGGCCAGAGCGCCTACACCTGGGTCGTCACCTCCTCACTGCTGGCGGTGACGGCGTCAACTCCCCTGTGGGGCAAACTCGCGGACCTGTTCAGCAAGAAGATCCTGGTCCAGATATCCCTGACCGTCTTCGTCCTCGGCTCCGTGGTGGCCGGTCTGGCGCAGAATCCGGCGACGCTGATCGGCGCGCGGGTCATCCAGGGGCTGGGCGGCGGCGGTCTGTCGGCACTGTCCCAGATCATCCTGGCCGCGATGATCGCCCCGCGTGAGCGCGGCCGCTACTCCGGCTACCTCGGCGCCACCTTCGCCGTCGCCACCGTCGGCGGCCCGCTGCTCGGCGGCGTCATCACCGACACCAGCTGGCTCGGCTGGCGCTGGTGCCTCTACATTGGCGTGCCCTTCGCCGTCGTCGCGCTGGTCGTCCTCCAGAAGACGCTGAACCTGCCGGTGCTCAGGCGGAAGGTCAAGGTCGACTGGGCCGGCGCCTTCTTCGTCACCGCGGCCGTCTGCCTGCTGCTCGTCTGGGTCACCTTCGCCGACGACAAGTACGCGTGGCTGTCCTGGCAGACGTACATCCTGGTCGGCGCCTCCCTCGTGCTGGGGCTGGTGTTCCTGTTCGTGGAGACCAGGGCCGCCGAGCCGATCATCCCGCTGCGTCTGTTCAGGAACCGCACCATCGCGCTCGCCTCGCTGGCCTCACTGTTCGTCGGTATCGCGCTCTTCGCGGGCACCGTCTTCTTCAGCCAGTACTTCCAGCTCGCCCGCGGCGATTCGCCGACCAGGTCGGGCGTCATGACCATCCCGTTCATCGGAGGTCTGTTCGTCTCCTCCACGCTCTCCGGCCAGATCATCACCAAAACCGGCAGGTGGAAGTCCTGGCTGCTGGCGGGAGGCGTGCTGCTGACCGTGGGTCTGGGCCTGCTGGGCACCCTCCGGTACGACACGCCGTACTGGCACATCGCAGTTTTCATGGTGCTAATGGGGCTCGGCGTCGGCATGACCTTGCAGAATCTGGTGCTGTGCACGCAGAACCAGGTGGAGCCGGGCGACCTGGGCGCGGCCTCCTCAGTGGTGACCTTCTTCCGGTCCCTGGGCGGCGCGGTAGGTGTCTCGGTGCTCGGGTCCGTCATGTCGTCCCGGATCAGCCACCACGCCGCGGACACTATCGGGCAGCTCGGCCCGCGGGAGCGGGCTGCCGCCGCGAATGCCTCGGGCAGCGGCGCGATCCCCGACCTGGATCTGCTGCCGCCAGGGGTGCGCACCTGGCTGGAGAGCGCCTACGGGCACGGCATCGGCGACATCTTCCTGTACGTCGCACCAGTCGCCCTGCTCGCCTTCCTGGTGACGCTGTTCATCAAGGAGGTCCCGCTGCGCACCTCCGGCGCCCTCACGCAGACAGCCGCGGTCGTCCCGCAGGCCGAACCGGGCCCGGCCGGGGCGCCCGTCGCCGGCGGCATCACCGTCGGCGGCTCCGTCCGCGACACTGAGTCCGCCCCCGTACCGCGGGCGACCGTCACGCTGGTCTCCCAGGAGGGCCAGCAGCTGGGCCGGTCGGTCGCCAGAGCCGACGGCTCCTACGCCGTCGACGTGCCGAACGCGGGTTCCTACGTCCTGGTCGTCTCCGCCGAAGGCTACCGGCCGCAGACCTCGACGATCGGCGTGGGCGACGAGCCGGTCGCCCACGACATCCGCCTCACCGTCATCGGTGGCGCACCCGACTGACCGGCGGGCTCCGTGCCAGCAACGGAGCGGGCGGGTCCCCCTCCCCGGTTCCGCTCCGTTCTCCCGCCTCGTTCCCCCTCCCCGGCCGACGTCCTCTGGGCGTCGGCCGTCGGCGTTGCGGGCGAACAAGAAGTGGACCTCAAGGTTCGGTTACTATGAAACGGACTCTATAGTCCGGTTACTGTCTCCACCTTTGGGTCGCACACATGTCGACCGGATCGTCGCGCCCGCTCGACGCCCCGCCGGGTGGGTTGGTCGAGTGCGGCATGCCTACGCGACCGCCCCGTCGAGGTCCGGTGACGTGCGGTACTCAACCTCGGCCGGAGCCCTCCGCCTTGACAGCGGGGCTCCATGACGAGATGGTCTCGTCACCGGCTAAACTGGTGACGATTGTTCGGGCGAACGACGCCGTAGTGACACGTAGTGAAGGGCGAGGTCGCCGCGAGATGGACGCGACAGTGCGTTACTCGATCCTCGGTACCGTGCGCGTACTGCGAGGTGACACGGAACTCAAGCTGGGCCCCCCAAAGCGGCTGGCGCTGCTGTCCCTGCTGCTGCTCCGCGCCCCCGGACCCCTCACCCTGAGCGAGGCGGTGGACATCCTGTGGGACGAAGATCCGCCGCCCAGCGCCGTCAACGTCGTGCGCCGCCACATCGGCGCGCTGCGTAGGACGCTGGAACCGGGGCTGCTCAGCCGGACACACGCGGAGCACCTGGTGCGCGCCGCCGACGGATACCGCCTCCTGGTCAACACCTCGACCTCCGACCTGCTGCACTTCCGTGACCTCCGCGCGCAGGCACAGCTCGCGGTCAAGGGCGGCAACCCCGCGCAGGGCGCCCAGGACTTCGTCGACGCGCTGCGTCTGTGGCGTGGCCCCGTCGTCGCCGCAGGCACCCACGTGGCGCAGCACCCCGTCTTCACCTCGGTCGGGCACGAGTTCGTGGCGGCGGCGAAGGAGGCCGCCGACGTCGTACTGACCGCTGCGCCCGCTCTGACCGAGGAAGTCCTGACGGTGTTGCGACGTGCCGTGGACTGCCATCCGTTCGACGAGGCCGTCCACGCCCGGATCATCGCGGCCCTGGCTGCCACCGGCAGGCAGGCCGAGGCGCTCCAGCAGTTCGAGAGCATTCGCCGCACGCTGGCCGAGGAGCTCGAAGTCGAACCCGGCCCCGGCCTGCGGGCGGCGCAGCAGCATCTGCTGCGCCGCAGGGTGGGTCCACGCGGCCACGCGCCCGAGCCGCCGCCCGGGGCTGCCCTCAGGCCGGCCCAACTCCCAGCGGATTGCGTGCCGTTCGCCGGTCGGCACAAGGCGCTGCGGGAGTGTCTGGAGCTGATGCCCCTGGAGGACGAGAGCCGTCCCGTAACCACGACGGCAGCCATCTGCGGGATGGCGGGGGTCGGCAAGACGACTCTGGCGGTGCACTGGGCCCACCTGGTCTCCGACCGGTTCCCCGACGGGCAGATCTGCATAGATCTCCAGGGCTACCACGCCTCCCTGCCACCGCTCGACCCGAGCCGGGCCATGGCCGAAGTGCTCGACGCGCTCGGCATCCTCCACAGCCCTGCGCAGAGCGCCACGGCACTCAGCGCGGCGTACCGCACCGCTCTGTCCGGACGGCGGCTGCTGATCGTGCTGGACGACGCCCACGACTGCGAACAGGTACGTCCGCTGCTGCCCGCCACGCCGGGCTGTCTCGCCGTCGTCACCAGTCGGCGGCGGCTGGAGGGACTGGCCGTCACCGACAACGCCTGGGTCATCAGACTGGATCCGATGAGCCGCGAGGAGGGTCTCGAAGTCCTGGACCGCCGGCTGGGCGCGGACCGCATCAGGGCCGAACGCCCCGCCGCCGAGGAGATGGTCGAGCTGTGCGGAGGTCTGCCGCTGACCCTGGCCGTCGCGAGCACACGGGCCCTGCTGCAACCGCGGTTTCCGCTGGCCTCCCTCGTGGCCCGGCTGCGGGAGAACCAGGACAGCCTCGTCGCCCTTTCCAGCCACGACGCCCGTACGGATGCCCGCCGTGTCTTCTCGCGCTCCTACGAAGCGCTGAGCCCTGGTGCCGCTTTGCTGTTCCGGCTGCTCAGCCTGCACCCCTCGCGCGACATCTCCGTGCCAGCCGCCGCCAGCCTGGCCGGCGTCGACCTGCGCACGGCGAGTGAGGACATCGCCGAACTGACCGATCACCACATGCTCGTCGAACTCCTCCCGGGCCGTTACACCTGCCACGAGCTGCTGCGCACCTACGCGACGGCGCTGACCGAGGTCCTGGACCCGCCCGGCCTGCGGTCTGACGCCCGTGCCCGGATGTTCGAGCACTACCTGTACAGCGCCGAGGCCGCCACCGCGCTGCTCGCACCGCACCGCAGCGTCGTGGTCCTGCCGCCGCCACGCCCGGGGGTCAGGCCGCAGAGGTTCGGCGGGTGCCCTGACGCCGCCGAGTGGATCGTTGCCGAGCGGTACGTGCTACCGGCGCTCGTCCAGGACATGGGACACCATCCCCGTGCCGAGTCGTTCCGCCGGCAGCTCACCTCCGCGCTGGAGATGTGTCTCGACCCGACGGGGCGCTGACGACGGCTCAGGCGGCTTCGTCGAGCGGCAGCGCGGTACGGAGCTTGCGCAGCGCGTTGTGCTGACGGGACTTGACCGTCCCCGTGGGCACGCCGAGGATGCCCGCAGTCTCCTGTATGGTCCGGTCGCACAGGTAGATGTGGACCAGTACCGCGCGGTGTTCGGGGGACAGCCGGCGCAGCAGGCACTTGGCCACCAGGGCGTCGCGCACGGCTTCGGTGCCGTCGCCCCCGAACGACGGGTCGTTGTAGGTGGCGCCCACGACCTCCCTGCGTGCATGGGGTTTGCGCACCCAGTCGATGACCAAGTGGCGGGTCACGGTGAAAAGCCAGCCCCGGACCGAGCCCTCCATCCGCAGCAGTCGGTCGATGTTCCGCCATGCACGAATGATCGTTTCCTGGACGACGTCCTCCGCGAGCCCGTGGTCGCCCAGCATCTTCTCGGCGTACGAGACGAGCCCGTCCCGGTGTTCCCTCATGATGGTGCCGAGCAGCTCTGCCCGGGTGATCGTCGTGGGGGGCGTAGCCATAGTCCTCTGAGCCATCCTGGTTCTCTGTCATGAGCGACCGGAGGCCGGATGCAGCCTCCGCGTGCGCAATGTAGGCAGAGGCGGGTGCCAGAAGAGTGCCGCACAAGTGACGTCGTTCTGCCCCGGCCTCCGGCCGCCGGAGACCCGTGGCGCAGCGGACGGTCGTACGCCGGGGGAAACCCGCCAGCAGGCGATGTCCCGTCCCCAGCATTGCTCCCCGCACATACCCGCGCCGAAACCCTCCGCCGTCAGGTGTCTCACATCCGCCGGCGCCGGGTGTCTTCTGCACGCGATGACACGTCCGGCCCGAGGCAGCTCCGGCCACCGCACGGACCAGGCGACCGCACCTGTTCCAGCAGTCTCGGGTCCATGGACATGACGACGGCGGTGGCACGTGCGGCGGCCTCGGTCCGGGCCGTCGTCAAGGCCTCCAGGACACTCCCGGCGAGCGCCGGTGCGCTCATCTGCCTGAACCGGTTGCCGGTGAAGCGGATCGCCGACGCCCGGCCGTCCGCACCCACAGTGGCCTCCACCACCCCGTCCCTGGACTGTGCAGTGACCGAGAGCCCGTTCAGCTGCTCCCTGGCCCTGCTCAGGACGCGGTGCCGCTCGGCGAACTCGGCGAGGACCTCCTGCAAACGACCCCCCGGTGGGGCGTCCATCTCTGCTCCAGTGCCGGCGGAACCGCCCGGGGGACGACGTGACCTCACCGCGGCCGTGCGACCCGGCGACTGTGCGCGTCGACTCTCATGCGATCTCGCCTCTCCTCCGTCCGTTCGGCCGTCCGGCTTCCTGGGCATCCGCCGCAGCGGCTGAAGGGACGGGAGAAGCGAGAGGTGGCCGTGAACCGACGGTCTCCCGCTACATGAGGGAAACGAGATACCTGCACGCCTGGTTCACACCTCGGTCTCCGGGAGCCGTATGCTCCGTGCCGACACCTCACACACATATCGTCGGCCCCGGCATGGAGCACCCATGTTCAGTATCACCGTCCGCGACCACATGATGGTCGCCCACAGTTTTCGGGGCAAGGTTTTCGGCCCCGCGCAGCGGCTGCACGGAGCCACGTTCGTCGTGGACGCCACCTTCCGCAGGGCCGAGCTGGACGAGGACAACATCGTCGTGGACATCGGTCTGGCGACCGCGGAGCTTGGGGCGGTGGTCGGGGAGCTCAACTACCGCAATCTCGACGACGAGGAGCGGTTCGAGAGCGTCAACACCTCGACGGAGTACCTGGCGAAGGTGATCGCCGACCGGCTCGTCGACCGGATGCACGAGGGGGCGCTGGGCGACGGCGCCCGCGGGATAGCGGAGGTCGCCGTCACCCTGCACGAGTCGCACATCGCCTGGGCCTCCTACGAGCGGGCCCTCTAACTTGACTCTGCCGGGATCTTGGGAACTACCACTGTGACGCCGCAGGACACCTGCGCTGGCGCACCGCGAGAACGGAAGGCGGGCACGGGCTGCCGCCCCTCGTCCGGGGTGATCGTCTCTCCCTACGACACCTCGGCCCGCGGACGCGAGGTCCGGCCGTACGTCTTGAGTCCTTGACGGTACCGGACCTGGGCGATCACCTGCGGCGACGGCTCAGATGAGGAAGCCGCCGTCCACCGCGAGGTGCGCCCCGGTGATGTAGGAGGCGTCGTCCGAGAGCAGGAAGGCGATCGCCGCCGCGACCTCGTGACCGGCGCCCACCCGGCGCATAGGGATCCCGCTGTCGGCGACCTTCTGTGCCTCCTCGGGATGGGCCGAGGTCATCTCCGTGGAGATCACACCGGGCTGGAGTTCGTTGACACGGATGCCCTGGGAGGCATACTCCTTGGCCGCCGTCCGGGTCAGGCCGCGGATCGCGTGCTTGGCGCTGGAGTAGTCGGGCGTGGGACCGCCGCGGTCGGCGAAGACGCTGGAGACGTTGACGATCGCGCCGCCGCCGGCGGCCAGGATTGCGGGGATCTCGTACTTCATCCCGTGGAACAGGCCGGACAGGTTGACTCCCAGCACTTGGTTCCACTTCTCGGTGCTGAGTTCGTGCAGCGGCTCGAAGTAGCCGGGCATTCCGGCGTTGTTGACGCCGAAGTGCAGGGCGCCGAACCGGTCGACGGTGCCAGCGACGGCCTGTTCGAGGTCGTGCGGCACGGCGACGTCGCCCACCACCGCGAGCGCCTTACGGCCGGTGGCCGCGCCGATGCGGGCGACCACCTCGTCGAGCTTGTCCTTGCGGCGTCCGACGAGGGCCACGTCCGCCCCCCGCTCGGCGAGCAGGAGGGCCGTCGCCGCTCCGATGCCGCTGCCGGCGCCCGTGACGAGGGCGACCTTGCCTTCCAGTGAAGTGCTCATAATGCCTGTCTCCTAGCGTGTTCCGGGACCGGGTCTGCGGTCCCGGGGATGGTGGACCCGGGGCGCGGTACGGCCCTCAGTCGTCGAAGTCGACGGAACGTCCGACCTCAGCCCACTTGGCGTCCTCGGCCACCTGCTCCTCCATGACCTTGGCCATGTAGTCGACGGTGTGTCCGCCGAGCACCAGGTGCAGCGGGGGCTCGGGGTGGTCGGCGAGGTCCAGGAAGACCCGGGCGACCTTCGCCGGATCGATCGGCTCAGTGCCGGTCCAGCCCCGCAGGTGCTTGGCCTGAGCACCGACCGTCGGCTCGTAGGCGGCGTCGAAGGAGGGGATCTCCATCGAGGAACCGGCCCAGTCGGTGCGCATGCCGCCCGGCTCCGCGAGCGTGACACGGATGCCGAGGGGCGCGACCTCCTTGTGCAGGACGCCGGAGAACCCTTCGACCGCGTACTTGGCGGCCTGGTAGGCACCCAGGCCCGCGGCGGTGAGCCGGCCGCCGACCGAGGTGACCTGGATGAAGTAGCCGCTGTTCTGCTTGCGGAAGAGCGGCAGCACCGCCTTGGTCACATAGACCGTGCCGTAGAAGCAGGCGTCGACCTGCGCACGGAAGGCGTCGAGGGTGACCTCCTCGATCGGGGCTATGTCGGCGTAGCCCGCGTTGTTGACCACGACGTCGATACGCCCGAACGTCCGCACCGCGGTGTCGACCGCGGCCTGGGCCTGCGCCGGGTCGGTGACGTCCAGTTCGACCGCCAGCACCCGGTCGCCATACCTGGCCGCCAGGTCGTCCAGCGACTTGGTGCGACGGGCGGTGGCGACGACCCGGTGACCGGCGGCGAGCGCCTCCTCCGCCACCGAGCGGCCCAGACCGCGCGAACTACCCGTGATGAACCAGACCTGCTCGCTCATGGATGTCTCCTCGTTCAGGGTCGAGCTCTTTGCGCAACCTCGTTGTTTTAAGTTAACACATTCGGATTGCACTAACAACACAACACAAGTGCGTTAAACTCGGCTCCATGAACACGACAGATCGCCCCACCTTCCAGCGGGCCCGCTCGCCCGAGCACCGGGAGCGCCGCGCCCGGGACCTGCTCCAGGCGGCCGCCGAACTCGCCGAGGCGGGCGGCACGCGAACGGTGACCCTGAAGGGGATCGCCCAGCGGGCCGGCGTGCACTCCTCGGCCGTTCGCGGGTACTTCTCCTCCCGTGAGGAGATCCTGCTGCGCCTGGCGACGGCGTCATGGCAGGCGTGGTCGCGGGATCTGAGACAGCGACTGGGTGACGCCGGGCCACTGGACGCGAACGGTCTCGCGGCCTCGATCGCCGCCTCGTTCGCGGAGCACTCGCTCTTCTGCGACTTCCTCGCCCATGCGGCCGTCTCCCTGGAACGGGAGGTTCCGATCGACTGCCTGCACGAGTACAAGAGCACCGCGATCCGGGCCGTCGACGAAGTCGCCGACGCCTTCCACCGGGCGCTGCCCGCCCTCTCGCAGGCGGACGGACGCGAGGTCGCGGCCGCCGCCACCGCGCTGGCTCCGGCCTTCTGGCAATACGCGAACCCTGGGGAGACCCTGAAGCTCCTGTATGAGCAGGTGCCTCAACTGGCCTCGGCGCACCCCGACTTCGAGCGCAGCATGACCGGGTTGCTGGCCGCGCTCATCCATGGCCTGACCGGTCCGCGCGACTGAGAGCTCGGCGGCCCCATCCGGGCGCGACGGGTCCTTCGCATCACCCTGTCCTGCTCCCCGAGCGGGGGCGTCAGGACGGCAGGCCCTCGTCGAAGACGGCGAGCGCCTGCGCCGGGTCCGGGCTCACCAGGCATTCCAGACCGGCCGTCGTGATCGCCCTCCACCTGGCGGCCCGTGCCCACTCCCTTCCTCGAAGGCGCGGACCGTCTCGTCTGGGTCTCCGGCGCCGGCCACGAGCGTCTCGGCGCGTTTCGCCACCTCCAGCATCGCGAATTCGCGCCCGCGCCGAGCGGCGGCGTCAGATGGGCGGCGTCCCCCAGGAAGGTCACGCCCGGGGTGCGGGCCAGGTATGGGGGACGGGCAGGACATGCAGCGGGCGGTGTGCGAACGCCGTGCCCTGGCCGAGGAGGGCGACGGCTGGCGCCGCCCAGCCGTCGAACAGGGCCAGTAGTCCGCCAGGTCGCCCCGCACGCCGTCCCGGCCACTGCTCGCTGTCATCTCCAGCGGGCAGGCCTGCGCCTGATCCCATCTCCCAAGGCTTGGGCTAACGAGGCATCATCGGGCGTTCAATTTCGTTCGCCCGTCCGGCCTTCCCCTCGCCCGATTGCTCCCCCAGACGGAGCGGGCCCCCTTGAGCTTCTTGCCTGGGCTCTGCACACTCACATGCAGACCCCGTGAACGCACGCCAGGGCGGGGACTGATCTCGAACACTGATCAGGAACCACGCATCGGTTTACAACCGGCCCCCAATCTGCGAGGCCACTCGAAATACGCGACTTTGTGTCGCGCCAAGCCACGCCCACTGCGCGTCAGTCAACGAGACGCCCGGATCAACGATCAGGTGATCCGAACAAAACAGCCTAGCCGCGCACCGTGGTCCGGGGCACGTTGTACCCCTCCACCCTCAGAGCCGGCCGGCCCGAGGACAGGGCGGTGGCGGGCCAGGACAGGGTGACCGTGCGGGTCTCGCCGGGCAGCAGCCACAGGTAGTTGTCGCCGTAGAGCGTCGGCAGGACCCGGTCGCCGCCGTCGGCGTCCAGCAGGGACAGCCGCACCATCGCCGCGACCGCGGACCCGCAGTTGCGGACCGTGGCGCTGGTCTCCCGGCGGTCCCCGGCGCGCGACACGTGCTCGAAGGAGGCCGCGACCCTCACCTGCCGGGCCCGGTTGAGGGCGCGCATCGCTTCCGGGGTCCGGTAGCGCCAGTAGGTGTTGCGGGACAGCACCCGGCCCGCGCGGTCCTCCAGGGTCAGCCGCAGCAGGTGCAGGTCGGGCAGGGCCCCGGTGAAGGCCGCGGTGAATGCCTTCGTTGTGGCCGCCGGTGGAACGTCGACGCGGGCGGTGCGGGCGCTGCCGATCCGCCGGCCGGTGAGGTCGTAAGTCTCGGCGGTGACTCTCGCGTGCCGCAGCGCCCTTCGGGTGTGGTTGACCGCGAGGACCTGTCCCGAAACCGGGTCGGCCTGGACATGCAGGGGCTCGCAGGCGGTACGGGCACCGTAGTAGGCACCGTTGACGTCGAAGTCGTAGTCGTAAGTCTGCCAGACGGTGCTGTGCCAGGCCGGGTGGGACATCCAGAGCATCAGCCCGCTGGCGTTGTCCCACAGATGGGCGTTCCATGCCTCGAACATGGCCCGGAAGTTCTCGTAGTTGACAAACTGCGCCTTGCGCGTGAAGTCGTCGAGGCCGGTCGCGGTGCCGAGGCGTCTTTCGATGGCGGCCTTGTAGTTCTGCGGCGCCTGGTTCCCGCGTTCGCTCCAGTCGTGGTGGTACCAGGCCCCGCCGATCGGCCACTCCTTCTCGTCGCCGACCATGCGGCGGGTGCTCGCGGCGGTGGAGACGACCGGCATGCCGATCTCGGTGTGGAACCCGAAGTCCTTGCTGCCGTAGGTGGCGGGGTCGAAGTACTTCTCCGGCTCGACCCAGCCGTAGGGGCCTCCGCCGGTGGCGATGCCGCCCGCGGAGTTGTTCTGGTAGAGGATGCCGGGGGCCTGGTCCTCGACGGCCCGCCGCATGCCCTGGTCGACGGCGGCCGGCGGGTTGCCCTCGTTGGCGCCGCACCAGACGGCGACGCTCGGGTGGATGCGGTAGCGCAGGACGGTGTCGCGGGCGACGGAGGTGAAGGCTTCGTGGTCCGGCGGGTCCATGGCCCAGGCGTTGGGGAAGTCGTTCCACACCAGGATGCCGTGCTCGTCGCAGGCGGCGTAGAACTCCTCGCGGTTGCTGCTGCCGACCCAGTTGCGAATCATCGTGAAGTTCATGTCGCGGTGCATCCGCACGGCCGCGTCCATGCGGGCGGCGGGCATGCGGCGCAGCAGTTCGTCCCAGCCCCAGTTGCCGCCGCGGACCAGGACGCGGACACCGTTGACGCTGATCTTCAGCGGGTCGGGGGTGTTGGTGAGGGTCGTGACGTCGCTCCAGGTGTCGCCGTCGTCGGAGACCTGGACGGTGTACGTCTTGGGGTAGGCCTGCTCCCACAGGATCGCCACCCGGTCGAAGCGCCGGGCGGAGCCGAGGTCGACCTGAATCCACTGCTGGTCCTCGTAGGCGGAGGACCAGCGGGTGCCGGGGTTCCCGTCGGTGGCGTGGGCGGCTGGGTGGTCGGCCTCCTCCGTGGACGCCTTCGTCGTACGGCGCAGGGCGAGATCGGTGCCCGGCCGGTCGCTGTCGACGACGGCGAGGGACCACAGGGAGTTGCCCCAACTGGTGTTGCGTGGGCCGCAGGCGATGCGCACGTACCGGGCGGTGCGGGCGGCGAAGTCCGTCACCCGCAGGCTGGCGTCGCCGCTGTTGAAGGGCAGCGGCACCGCGGTGTTGTCGACGGACTTCACGTCCCGCCACTGTTCGCCGTCGTCGGAGACCTGCACGACGAAGGTCAGCGCGTACGCCTGTTCCCAGACCAGGTCGACCCGGTCGAAGGACTGCGCGGAGCCAAGGTCCACGCGGATCCACTGGTCGTCCTCGAAGGCGGAGGACCAGCGGGTGCCGGGGTCGCCGTCGGTGACGTTGCCCGCCGCGTGGCCGTCCTCGTCGGCGCTGGAGGCCTCGGCCGAGGCGTGCAGGGCGAGGTCGGCACCCGGACGGGCGCCGTCGAAGACGGACAGCGTCCACAGGGAACTCCCCCACCCGGTGGCCCGGGTCAGGCAGCGGACCCGGACGTGCCGGGCGCGCTGGGCGCCGAGGTCGACGCTCTGGGTGCAGGCGTCGACGGAGGGGGTGAAGGGCAGCGGGGTGTCGTACTGGTAGCCGAACTGCCGTATGCCGAAGCGGGTGGTGCGCCGGTCGCTCTCGGTGCCGTCGCACTCGGCGACCAGGGTGAGGTCGTGCAGGGTGGCTTCGCCCAGGCCGTTGGGCCACCACAGGCGGGGCTCGCGCACGCGCAGCCGGCTGAAGGCGCCGGGGGTGAAGACGACTTCGGTGGCGCCGCCCGCGGGGACGGTGACCGTGCGGGAGACGCGGACGCCGTCGAAGGAGGCCGAGACGGTCGCCCGGTGCGCGGCGGAGTCGGCGTTGCGGACCGGGACGGTGATCGTCAGCTCGGCGACCGACAGGTCGGGCAGACCGGGCAGCGCGGTGTCCACGCGGGGGTCCCCGACGACGAGGTGACCGGTGGAGCGCAGCCGCACGTGGTTCCAGATGCCGGCGCCGCGGTCGCGGACGGCGGGCATCCAGTCCCAGCCTGAGGACGCCAGGTATGTCGGCGAGTTGAGGTTCATCTGGTTGGCGCCGGCGTCCACCCACGCCTCGCCCGCCGGGCCCTTGTCGCCAGGGCTGCCGGGCACCGGCATCGGGCTGACCCGCACCGCGAGGGCGTTGCCGCCCCGGTCGGCGAGGAAGCGGGTGACGTCGTGCGCGGAGCGCGCGAAGGGGTAGGTCACCCCGCCCACCTCACGGCCGTTGAGCCACACCTCCGCTTTGTGGTTGACGCCGTCGAACTCCAGCCAGACATGCCGTCCGCGGCCAGTGCGCAGTCCGCGCGGCAGGTGGAAGTCCCGTTTGTACCACCAGGAGTGCCGGGACAGCGCCTCCGGAATGCGCAGGTTGTTCAGGCCCGCGACGGGGTCGGGCAGCTTGCCCTGCTCGACGAGGGCGCCGAGCACGGTGCCGGGTACGGTGGCGGGCAGCCAGCGGCTGGTGTCGGCGCCGGGCTTCGACAGGTGTGCTCCGTCGCCGTCGGCCCAGTCGTCGAGGGTCAGCGTCCAGCCGGACTCCAGCGGCACGGTGCCGTCGGCCGCGACGGACAGCTCGGGGGCGGGGCAGTTGTGGGTGCCCCAGTCGGTCCAGCCGGTGACCGGGGGGCGGTGGCCAGCTGCGATGCCGTACACCTCGAAGCCGTTGAGGCCGAGCGGGTTGGGGTTGGAGCGCCTGCGGGTGGTCATGCGTACCCAGCGGGCGGTGACGGCCTTGGGCAGCGGGATGTCGACCACGCCGCCGGTGCTTGCGGTGGTGCGGTACACGACGGTCCAGGAGTGGTGGTCCCGGGACGTCTCGACCACGAACTCCGTCGCGTAACTGGACAGGACTTCCTTGCCGGTGGTGCCCTGGCGCGGGTTGCCCTCGGTGGGCGGGGTGAACACCGGGTCGCTCGCGTCGGCCTCGAAGGTCAGCCGGATCCGGTCGACCTGGCAGTCAGCCTGGAGGTCGACCGATATCCACTGAGGGTCGCCCGCCTCGGCGCGCCAGCCGGTACCGCGCACACCGGGTGCGGGCAGGCCGTCCACCGCGAATTCGGCGGGGGCGGGGGCGTATGCCTGAGAGGAAACCTCGACGGGACGGTGAGCGGCCATCTCGGCCTGCGCCGACGTGGGGGCCCCGAAACTCGTGGCGGTGCGCTCGGCGGCACCGGCGGCCGTCGGGAAGCCCGCGCCGAGGCCGAACCCGGCCAGCAGTGCGGAGCCCGTGGCGACGACGGAGCGACGAGAGGGACGCGCGGACGGCCTCGCCTGATCAGCCATAAGTGGGTCGTCCAATCGCAGGTCGGTCGAGGAACGGGAGACGCGCGGTCCGGGCGATGCGGCACATACGGCAGCTCATGCGGCGGCGTATGCGGCTCATGCGGCCTGACAACGTTGCCATAGGCTCGGGCGGTGCCTGGTTCTCTGTCAAGCCCCTGGAAGGGACGGTCTCCTGGAGCCCGCCGGCCCCGTGAGGAGCGGGCCGGCGGGCGGGCGGCCCTACTGGAAGTCGCAGCCCGGGTTGGGGGCGTCCTCCGAGAGCGGGGCACCGTGGGGCATGACGTACAGCACGTCGAGGACGACGTCGGTCCTGCCGAGGTTGCGCCCGATGTGGACGTGCTGCGCGCCGGACGGCTCCGTCAGGCCGCTGCCGGCGCGGTACACGCCGTCGGACCCGCAGTCGGAGTCGAAGTGGCTGAGCGTGCCGTGCTGGACGAAGCCGTAGAGGGTTCCGTCGTGGTAGTGCCAGCCGGTGCTCTGCCCCGGCGGGATGGTGATCTGCCGGAGGATGTAGTCCTTCCCGCCGATCGTGGTCTGGGAGATGACCGTTGCCTCGACTCCCGGGCCACCGGGGGTGGCGAAGGCCGTACCGGCTCCCAGGGACAGGCCGACAGCGGCGGTCGTGGCCACTCCCAGTCGCAACAGGTTCTTACGCATGTCGTCATACCTTTCCGTGGCACTCCGAAGCTCGGCTCCGGCATGTCTGGTCACATCTGCGATGCGAATCGAGGGGGCTGCCTCAGGGGACCATGCAGCAGTGACGGCGCCGGGCCGCTGGAGATCCTAAGCCCGGCCCCGACACCAAGCGGAACACCTCGCTCCGTCGAGGTTCCACATCCGTGTGTGCCGGGTGCGGTGATGGCCGGCTCCGCATCGCCCCGCCGGTCGGAGAAGCCGCTGGTCGCGCGCTTTCCCCGTGTGTGGACTGGGTGGCCGCGCAGGTGGCCGAGTGGGCGATCGGCGAGGGTCGGCAGGTCGTTGTATGTGTCACGTATCACCAGCCCGCAGACACCCGGAATCCTGGCGTCGGAATGCACATGTACGCCTTCACGACGCGAGGCACCGGTCCGTCACCCGTCGTGAACCACCGTTCACTCAAGCAAGTTGGCCAACTCCGGAGCCCGTGCCACACGTGCCTTCGTCTCACACGTGTACGCGGCTTTGGGTATAGGGTCCCCACCATCCCCGGGGGCGCTCTTCGAGGCCCCCGCGTTTCGCGTGCCCGCAGCGACATCCGTGCACGGCGTCCTCGCAGATTCCCCAGTCCAGGAGCTGTTCGCCATGAGTGAGTTCCCCTCGCCGCCGCCCGTCCCCCAGGACCGTCAGTTCGTCCTCGGCCAGCATCTGCGGCTCTCCATCCTCACCTCCGCGGAGGAGACCGACGGCCGTCACGATCTGTCGGACATCACGTTGCCCGGGGGCGCCGGGACGCCGCTACACCTCCACACCGGCTACGAGGAGCGCATCTGGGTCGTTTCCGGGTCGCTCACGGTCTGGGCGGGTCCGGACACCTTCACGCTGCGGTCCGGCGATTTCTACGCGATCCCGATGAACACGCCCCACACCATCAAGGCCGGTCCGGACGGAGCACGTTCGCTCAACATCACCTCCCCCGGCAAGTTCGCCGACCTGATCCGCCGCAGCGGCACCCCCGCTCACCTGGCCACGCCGGAGACCGAGTGGGACATGGGTCTGTTCCAGGCCATCACCGAGGAGCTGGGGGACGTCATCCTCGGCCCGCCCGGAGCCACCCCGGCGGACCTGGAGCGCGCCGGCGAGTGACGCGGCCGGGCGGACGTCACCGGGACGGAGGGTTTCCCGGTCGGCGCCCCCAGCGCCCCGCGTGCCGTACGACGTGGGGGCGCACGCACCGAAAGGAGCAGGAACGCCATGCCCAAGGCAGTGCGCGTACACCTCGTCCCCGTCGGGGACGAGGTGTACGCGGTCTCCGGCAGCAACACCAACTGGGTGATCGTCAAGGACGGTGACAGCTGCACCCTGATCGACACCGGCTACCCCGGCGACCACGACGCCCTGCTCACCTCGCTGGACGCGGTCGGGCTTGCCCCGGAGTCCGTGGCCGCGATCCTGGTCACCCACGCCCACAACGACCACATCGGCTCGGCCGAACGCCTACGGGTCACGCACGGTACGCCGGTGCTCATGCTCGAGGAGGAGGTACCGCACGCACGCCGCGACTTCCTCGACCAGGTGTCGATCGGGCAGGTTCTCGCCCGGGCATGGCGACCGGGTGTGCTCCCCTGGGCCGTGCACGCCCTGCGCGCGGGCGGCACCAGGCCCGTCCCCGTTCACGGTCCACGCCCCTTTCCCGCGCCTGGGGCGCTGGACCTGCCCGGCGCACCGGTGCCCGTGCACACGCCGGGTCACACCAGGGGTCACTGCGCGTACCACTTGCCGGGCAGCGGCATCCTGGTCGGCGGCGACGCCCTGGTAACGGGGCATCCCACCTCGCGTGTCACCGGTCCGCAGTTGCTGCCCGACATGTTCCACACCGACCGCGCCCGCGCGCTCGACGCCTTGTCCGTCGTCGAGGGCGTGGACGCGGACATCCTCGTACCTGGTCACGGGCCGGTGCACCGCGGGTCGGTAAAGGCGGCGGCCATCGCGGCGCGCGATCGCGTCATCCGATAGGACCGCACTCCCCCGTCCTGCCGCGGCCCGACGCGTGCGCCGCAATCCCACATGTGACCCGTGAAAGGTGCGTGCGGGCGGTTCGGCGACACGGATTCCTGGGCATGTTTTCTACAGAGGTCCGTTCGTGTGTACGAGTCGGTCGCGGGACGCGGGCGGCCAGGCAGGGTGTTGCTCCTATACGCACAGGTGTACCGACAATTTCCGGCACGGAGACATGCGCGATCGGTCGTCCGCCGTCGTTCGCACGCGTCGGCACATCCGCTACGGCGTGGGTACCATGCGCAGCATCATCCAATACGAGGGAGTGAACGGTTGTGACCAGCCAATCAGCCGCCACGCTCCGGTCGCGGTACGTCGAACAGGCCGCGTCGGACCTGGAGGAAAACCGTCGTCTGCAGCAGGAACTGGCCGAGAAGATCACGATGTTGAAGCAGGAGGAGGCACTCCTGTCTGACATCATGAACCTCGCCGAGCGGTACGAAGGTTCATTGGACCCGTCCCGTCTGCCCGAGCAGGCGCAGGGCGAGCCCGCGCTCACACAGACGAGGCGAGGTGCCGCGGCCACCTCCTCCTCCGGCAGGGCGGCGTCCCGGCGTCCCGCGTCGGCCAAGGAGGCCACGGGCAAGACCGCCGGGAAGGCAGCCGCGAAGGGGAAGTCGCGACAGCCTCTGCTCGGAGACCTGCTGATGGACCTGCTACGGACCTACGACGAGCCCCGTCTTGCCAAGGAACTGCGCGACGAGCTGATGGAGAAGCACCCGAACCGGACGCCGACACCGCAGGTGGTGCGCAACACCCTTGAATCCCTCGTCGCCAAGGGCCGGATCCGGCGCCACAAGCAGCAGCGGTCGGTGATGTACTCCCCCGTCGGTGACTCGCAGGGCGAGTCCGCCGAGGCGGGGGCCGACGAGAGCTGAGGGTTTCACACCGTCCCCCGGTGCCACACACGGTCGTCGCGACGCGGGAGAGCGGGGTTCGGCTTCTTTACCGGACGGTCCGGGAGGGAAGCCGACCGCGGGGCCGGTGCAATCCGGCCAGCTCGGACCAATAAGGCACGTGGATTTGATAACGCTGTCAAACGTATCTTCCTTCCGGACTCCTCCCCCGGGCGAACCTGTGCGCGAGGAGGGTCGCACCCGGGACACGTGACGTGGATCACGCGCCGGACTTCGAACTCTGGGCCCCCCTTCCCAACGTCGTCTCGGTGTCAGACAGACCCGCACAGATGGGGAGACCCCATGCGCACCACGACACGTTTCACCGACGCGCTGCCGTCGAGCATCGGTCTCCTCCCCCGGGGCACGCACTCCTTCGAAGTGGGGGGAATCTCCCAGCGCTACCACGTCCACGGCACCGGCCCGGTGTGTCTGGCGCACTCGGGGGGCCCCGGCATCTTCTGGGACTACCTCCGTATGCCCGCACTCGAACAACATCTGACGATGGTCTACGTCGAACCGATAGGCACCGGGGAGTCGGGCCGTCTCCCCTCGCATCCACACGGCTATACACGAGAGCGGTACAGCCGTTTCCTGGAGCAGGTGATCAACCGGCTCGACGTGCCCAAGGTGCATCTGCTGGGGCACTCGCACGGCGCCTTCGTCGCCGTCCACCACGCTCTGAATCGCCCCGAACGGCTGGCCGGCGTCATCCTCTACGAGGGTTCACCCGTCACCGGCGCGGAGCACGGCGCCGAGGCGGGCCGCAGAGTGGAGGAGTTCGCAGCACGGAACGCCGGTCGTCCCGGTCTGTCCGAGGTACTCGCCGCGTTCGGCGCCATGTCCTCGATCTCAGACGACGAGTCGACCGTGGCGGTCGCCCGGGGCGTGCTGCCCTCGTACTTCGCCGACTACTGGGGCCAGGAGGAACGGCTGAGCCCGGTCCGGGACGCGATGCAAGCCACGTACATCTCGGGGCTGGACGAGCACCTCTCCCCCGACACCGTCGACGACCGGGCCGCGCTCAGGGAACTGACCGTGCCGGCGCTGGTGGTCGTGGGCCGCCACGATGTGATCTGCGGTCCGCGCTGGGGCGAGGAGTTGCACCGGCTGATTCCCGGCTCGCGGCTTCTGGTGTTGGAGAACAGCGGACACCTGGGGCACATTGAAGAGCCCGAGACGTTCGCCGACGGGGTCCGCGACTTCGTCCATGAGACCGTCGGGGAGCGAGCCGGGGCCGCCTGAGAGCGAAGAGATCCACTTCTCCCGGTGAGGTCAGGGCGCCGACGTGGCCACGACGACCGAACCGCTCTGCGAGCGTGGGGTCTTCGCCCCTGGCTCCCTGGGGGCGATGGTGCGCGGGTCGACCGCCTCGCCAGGAGCACCCTCGCGGTAGAGACCGTCGGGGAGGCTGTCACGGTCGTGCGGCAGGAGGAAGAACACCCTGCGTTTGTAGAGGCCGCTGTCGGGGTCCGGGGAGGCGTCCTCGTCCAGCATGGCGTACCCCACCATGCGGCCGTCCCGGACGTAGGGCGGCTTGGTGTTGCGTCGCTTGGTCTTGTCCAGCGCCTGTCGGACATAGTCGAGACCCGAGGGGTTCTCCAGCCACACCACCTCTTTCTCGTGGATGAGGTCGCTCTCGGTCAACAGCGAGCTCATGGCTGCGGCCCCTCCTTCGTCGGCGTCCTCCCCGGACAGGGGGACGTGGCCGGGCCGGTGTCCGTGTCGCTCCGACTCACCCACCGGCCAGTGGCGAGCCGCCCTGCGAGGGATGCCGTGCGGCGGACCCGGCAGCCATCGTAGAGCGTACGACGACAGCGGTGTAGGGCGCGTGCCGCGGATGTCCGATCTGCAGTAGCTGTCATGGGCACTCCAAGAGGGCGATGCCGGGATAGTACTTCCGGCCGTTCGACTTGATCATGTCCGTCGGAGAGGCCACCCCCACCTCCTGGCGCACCCGGTTGGCGAACGCGCGTGGAGTCGCTGGCCGGATTCCCTCGCCTGCGTGGCACCAGGAGCTGTACTCCGTGTACAGCAGGCCCTGTTCCACCCGCAGGTCCCTCCCCTGGTCTCCGTCCCTGGTGCAGCATTCGGCTAGGAAGCGCCCGATGTGGTCCTCGGTGGTGGCGTAGGCGGTCGTGGCGATTCGGACCCGGTCGGGGCCCTCCAGCGGGTCCCTGGTGTCGAGGTAGCGCTGTGCTCCTTCGATGAGCCACTGCAGGATGCCCGGCCCCTCGTCGCGGACGAGTTCGAAAGCGAGGTTGTCGATCCGGCGCGCGGCCGGGACAGTCCGGGTGAAAGGCAGCAGACGGATGCGGCGCCAGAACGCATAGCCGCCGGTGGACACTTCGGGCCGGTGATTGCCAAGTAGCCAGAGGTGGTGGGTGGGGGTGAACGAGAAGTAGTCCTGCCGCATGCGGCGGGCCTTGATCTTGTCGCCGCCGGTCAGGAGGCGCACGCGGGCCTCGTCGAACTTGTCGTTGGGCTTCAGCTCACTGCACACGACCAGGCGGCGGCCGTGAAGTTCGGTCAGCTCCGTGGAGTGTTCGGAGAAGGCTCCACGGTCCATGAGGAAGCCCGGCGGGGCCGCGTCGGCGTAGTCGCCGAGGATCTGGATCATGATGTCGAGCAGGACGGACTTGCCGTTCTTGCCCTCTCCGTGGAGGAACGGCAGGACCTGGGCGCCGACGTCACCGGTGATGGAATAGCCGAGCAGCAGGTGCAGGAAGTCGATCATCTCCCTGCCCTCCTCGTCGTCCCCGAAGGTGTCGGCGAGGAAGCGGTGCCAGCCCGGGGTCCCCATGGTCTGGGGCGCGACGCTCGTGGCCCGGGAGTGGAAGTCGCGGGTGGGCTCGGCCTTGCGCAGCTGCCCGTCGTGGAGGTCGACGATTCCCGCGGGGGTGCACAGCGCGTACGGGTCCCCGTCCAGCCGGTCCGGGTCCACGGAGAGGTCCGGTGAGGCCTTCGCCTGAGTGAGCAGGGCCTTCATACCGGTGGTCGACAGGGTCCGCCGCTTGTGGTGTGCGATCTCGCGGTTGCTGAAGATCCCGCGTGGGTCGGTGTCGGCCATGTCCTCGGCCATCTCCCCCGCGGCCCACAGCGCAGCCTTCTCTCCCCCGGCGCGTTTCCAGCGGTGGCCCTCCCACGCGAACCAGCCAAGGCCCTCCACGTGGCGGAACTGGTCACGGTGGAGCTGCACGAACAGGCGGGCGTTCCCTCGATCCGACAGGGACGGCGGCAGGAGCGTCCTGTCGTGGCCGCCGGGCCCGGGCTCCGCACGAGGCGGCTCCTGGGAGACGGGCTGTGCGGCCGTCTGCGCGGGCAGCACGACAGGCGCGGACTGCTGGTGCTCCATCGGCTGGAAGGCGAGCATCTGTTGAGCGGCAGCCTGCGGGTCGAAACGCGGCGAGCCTTCGGCACTGCTGCTCATGGACGTCCTTTGAGGTGGAGAGGGCGGGCAGACCCTACGGCAAGGGCGTCATCGACGATCTTTTCATTCCGAGGCTGCTGCCAGGGCCGCGCGTAGCAGGCAACACGGACAAGTCGATCACGAATGGCGGCATGCTCAAGGTGCCCAGCTCCGACCAGTCCTCCAGCGGTGTACGCCGCTCGGTTGAGTTTCTCGGAGAAACCAGTGCCCTCGGGGGCCGTCGCGCATCCGGCGACCTCGGTGATGAGGGGGTCCAGTATCTGGTCGGCCCGGGCCGGGGCCGGGCGGCCTGACGAGGCGGGGCGGGGCCGGCCCGATGACACCGGAGCTGGCGCCGGGGGTTGGCGCTGGACGACGTGTCCAGTACGGACGAGTTCATCACGGAGCCAGTCGGGCAGGGCCACCGGAGTCCTCGCCCGGCCCTCGGCCCGGTATACACCTTGAGCGGTGCGGGTGCCTGGGGCCACGATGTAGCCCCCGTTGGCGCGTACGTCGACCTGCCAAGCAAGGGCGGTATTACGGCCTGAACCAGTGGAGCAGCGCAGGCGCGTTGACGGATCGTGGTTCTGGTACCAGATGTGCAGGCCTCCGGAAGGGGTGCGCACACGGAGCGTCGTGTCGTCCTGCGCCGGGTTGGGCCGGCCACGGTAAGCGGCGAGCAGCGCCAACGTGTCGAAGCCGGAGGCCAGTCCCTCCAGCGTCACCTGGTCCGGGATCGGGATCCCCGGCAGCAGACGTGACCTGTCTGCCAACGGCACGGGGTGGGCGTCCACATCAATGATGACGAGGCCTGCCGGACCACAGGCGACACCTACTCCCCCGGCCGGCTGGTCGGCCCACCACTGGTCGACGAGGACGAGGTCGGTGGTCGCTGAGTGGAAGCCGTGACAGGGCCGTCCTGCAGGCAGGCAGGGGCAGGAGGCCGGCTCGTGCCTGTGGGCACGGCAGGACGGACAGTTGCCCGCGGGCGTCTTGCGTCCCGGAGCGAGCGGATGGACGGGCCACCCCTGGGCTGCACACCACCGCGCGACGGCATGCGGTGATGCCGACTCGACTCTGGCTGCACTGTTGCGGTTCTCACCTTCGCGCGGCACGGGGTTTGTCCTCGTCACGTCTGCTTGCTCGATCACTCCACTGGTCCCCGACGTGTGAAAACCCATCCGCTAGGGACCGAAGGGACTCTGATGCTGAAGAGTGTAGGTCGCATCGCCCGGGAAACGGACTCTCGGGTTCGCATGCCGTTCTTGTCAAGCGCTCTGACCCCTTGAGCCCTGACCCTCTTCTCGATCCCTCACACCCTAGGGGCCGAAGGGACCGACGAACACAATGTGTCCGGCATCGAGACCGATGGGTCCGGGCCGGGCTTCAGGGGCCGGAACGTGCGAGGGACCAAAGGCCAGGGGCTGGAAGAGTCTCGGACCCTACTCAGTCCCTCTACTCTTCTCGCAGGTCAGAGGGTATTCAGCGCCTCAACCAGGGACTGTAGGGACTGAACACGCCCATTATGAGCTGTACAGAAGACGTTGTTGCATGCGCGCGCATACGAATACACATCTCTTACCTACGTCATAATTGCGCTTCTCGGTCCCTACAGTCCCTGATTGGTCGACCACAAGGCCTTTGACCTGCGAAAATAGCAGGGACTGAGAGTCAGGGACCGGATGGGTCCGAGACCCTTCTGGTCCCCCTGCAGAGGTCCTGTACCCCCGCTCGGGACAATGGGCTCCGACATCTCGTGAACCTTTTCGGTCCCTCTGCTCGTCATGGAGATGTTGGGACCGACCTCGGCGTGCAGCACAACCGTGCGCCAGCGCAGGCAGCCCCTATTACGGCGTAATAGGTTTTCCGGAGCCTTAGGACGCCGGGTGCGGAGGTGGAGCACATGTCCCCCGATGAGGAGTTGTTCGGCGACCGGTGAGCAGGCCTGTGCCGGATCGCCCGCGAAGCTGCCCTGTCTCAGTGGAGTTGGTCGTCCGCTCCTGTGCTGACCTGTGTGGACTGGATTGGGTGAGACGCGGGAGCTTTTTTCGTTGAGGTAGATCATGGCCGGCTAACGCGGCTGCGCGTTCCGGTGCCGGTCGCCTGCCTGCTCCAAGGCGGTCTCGTAGGCGTGCAGGGCGTTGACGACCGTGGCGCGTTCCGCGGGGTCGAGACCGCGCATGACGTTTTCCCAGGCAGAGGCGCTGGCCGAAAGCCATGCGGCGATCGGTGCGGCGTAGGCGGGTGCGATGGCGACGATGCGGCGGCGACGGTCGGCGGGATCGGCGGTGCGGTGCAGGACGCCCGGCCGTGACAGCTC
>NZ_BMUY01000023.1 GCF_014650435.1 Streptomyces tendae | reverse complement strand
TTCACATACCCCCGCGCCAGCCCCGACCCCGCGATGTACAGCTCGCCCGCCACACCCACCGGCACCGGCAACAGACCCGCATCCAGCACATACACCCGCATATTGTCCATCGGGCGCCCGATCGGAACCGTCCCCAGCACCTCCCCCGACGACCTCACCCCATGACACGTGGCGAACACCGTCGTCTCCGTAGGACCGTACCCATTCACCACACTCAACCCGGAACACACATCCAGCACCCGCCGCACCATCGCCGCCGGCACCACATCCCCACCCGTCCACACCTCACGCAACCCCGCAAAACAACCAGGCGACTCCTCGGCCCACAACCGGAACAACCCGGCCGTCAACCACAACGCCGTCACCCCGTACCGAGCCACCACCCGCTCCAGCACCGGCGCCTCCAACTCACCCGCAGGAGCCACCACCACCGAACCACCCGACAACAACGGCACCCACAACTCGTAGGTCGAAGCGTCAAAAGCCTGCGGAGAATGGAAGAGGACGCGCGCGTGGTCACCGGACTGCAAGCGCTGATCGAAGACCAGGGTCGAGACGTTCCGGTGCGAGACAGCGATGCCTTTGGGAGAGCCCGTGGATCCTGACGTGTACATCACGTAGGCCACCGCCTGATCGCCGAAGCCCGCGGCCGGGAGAGGGGGCGTCGTCCCGTGCGGCTCCGCCAGGACGTCTGCCACCATCAGTGTCGGTACGGCGCAGTGCGGCAGCGCCGGGCGCGAGGCGCGGTCGCTCAGTATCAGTGAGGGTGACGTGTCCGCGATGATCGCTTCGAGCCGTCCCGCCGGAGAACGGGCGTCGAGCGGTACGTAGGCCGCCCCGGCCTTCAACACCGACAGCATGGACACCACCAGGTCGACCGACCGCTCCTGTAGGAGAACCACCCGGTCCCCCGGCAGGACACCGCGGCCCACGAGCACACGGGCCACGTGGTCCGAGCGCTTGTCCAGTTCCGCGTAGGTCAGTTCCTCCTCACTGGACAGCAACGCGGCGGCGGACGGATGACGCTCGACGTGCCGGCCGAACAACTCGGGCAGTGTGCCTTCGTCGACCGGGCGTACGGTCTCGTTGCGGCTCCGGAGGAGCGATGTCCGCTCACCAGCGCTCAGGAGGTCGATCCGTCCGACCGGCCGGTCCGCGTCGGCGGCAACGCTCTCCAGGAGCCGGCGCAGACGGTTGGCGATCTCCGCCACGTCCTCCTTCTCGAAGGCATCGGGCTGGTAGTTCAGTCCCAGATGCAGCTGTTTCCCGGGAAAGGCCACCAGGCTGAGGGGATAGTGCATGCCGCCGGTGGCGTCCGTACCCTCGAGCGCTCCGAAGCTCAGGCCACCGGCCGGCTCCTCCAGAGTTCCCAGGGACATCGGCGCGTTCTCGAACACGGTCGCCGTGTCGAAGAGCCTCCCCAACCCGGCGGACCGCTGGATCGCCGCAAGGCTCACGTGCTGGTGCGACAGCAGCGCGTTCTGCTCTTCCTGCATCCTCGTGAGGAAGGCGCCAAGTCGCTCGGCCGGGTTGATGCGCACGCGCACCGGCAGGGTGTTCATCAGCATCCCGACCATGCTCTCCACACCCGGAAGTTCCGGCGGGCGTCCGGACACCGTCGTCCCGAACACCACGTCGGTCCGGCCGACCAGCCGGCCGAGAAGCAGGGCCCAGGCCCCCTGCACCACGGTGTTCAGGGTCAGGTCCAGTCTCCGGGCAGTCGCCGCCAGATCGGACGTCAGATCGGGCGCGAGCAGGAGGGTGTGGCACTGGGGCACCCTCGGCGCCCGGTCTCCGTACGCCGGAGCCACCAGAGTCGGTTCCTCCAGGCCGCTCAGGACGCCCCGCCAGACCGACTCCGCTTCGTCATCGTCCTGCGCGGCCAGCCACTCCAAGTACGTCCGAAACGGCGCGGTCGGCGGAAGGCCGTCGTCCGTCCCACCCCGCCGGTAGATCTCGACGAGGTCACCGAGTACGAGGGGGAGGGACCAGCCGTCCAGCAGAATGTGATGGTTCGTGAAGACCAGAACATGGCTTTCGTCAGCCAGCCGAATCAGGGTGAAGCGCACCAGCGGGGGCGCGGACATGTCGAACCGGCGTTCAAGGTCCTGCGCGGTCAGTCGCAGCAGGCGCTCCCGCTGTTCCCGCGGACCCAGTGAGCCGAGATCCACGTGCTCCCACGGCAGACGGACCTCTTTGGGGATGATCTGGACGGCCTGCCCGCTCCGGCGCCTCAGAAAACCACCGCGCAGGCCGGCATGTCTGCGCAGCAGCGTGCGTGCTGAATCCCGCAGGAGTTCGACGTGGAGCCTGCCCTCTATCTCGACGGCCATCTGAGAAATGTAGACGTCCGCGGCGCTCTCGTCGTACAAGGCATGGAACAGCATCCCCTCTTGCAGAGGAGTGAGTGAAAGGACCGCTTCGAGTCCTGACTGCTGCTTCACTTCAGTACGCTCCTTGCAGCAATTGACGCACACTGTGGTATCGCCTACGGCGCGCTCCGAGAACCAACCAGGATCGACGTCTTTAGCTGGCGAGCAGGGCGAACCACCTGCGGCGGTGCGAACGAGACGATTAACTCATCTCGCAATCGTCAACGCATCAGCTTTCTATCGAAAGAGAAAGCTCAACGGTTAAAAAACGATGTGCCTGAACCACAGGGCGGCCCCATCTTCTGTGTCCCCGCAGAAGTAGTATTGGTCATTGATGGGATAATGCCCCTCATGATTTGCATTGTTTGAGTCGTTTGTGCAGTCGACCCAAGCGTTTGCGCCATAGTAGTTACGTATGAGGGTATTTGTATACTTTACAGGCTCTGCGCTCGCAGTGCCGACACTCAGTCCCACTGAGCCCGCAAGGGCAGCACCCAAGACGGCGGCTGCTACGGTGACCCTCTTAATTCGCTTAAGCATTTCCACATTCCCTTCTGAATCCATTTACTGAGACTTTCGCAATGCTTTCACATCTCGAGTGCAGCGAAAGAACCCAAGGTCAGCATGAATGCCAAAGCCTTCGGCAAATTCCACCCGAGACCTCTGATGACGCTCCATCAGCGTCGCTCGGGCTACTGGAAGTTGTCAAGCTTCGGGCATGGTAACGATTTCGGCTTGGAAAAAGTTCATTGCGAATTGACCTCGATTCCTCAGCGATGGCCGCTGCCATGTGAGGCGGTCGGTTCGTAAACATTCAGCTGATGCGCGCTGAGTGAGCCTCTTCCATCCTGTGCTGATGGGTGAAGTGGGCTGGTCAGCGGGTGTGGTGACGAGGCAGGGCCCCTCGTCGTTGGCGTGGTGATTCCACTCAACACGCTGGCGACCGAAGGGGCCCTGTTGGTTCCGTATCCTGCCACGCTCGACGTCCCGCATGAGCTCGTCGAGCATGTGGCCTGGCTGCTGTATGAGCATCGACTGGCGCGCAACATTCGTTGGCGCAAGCTCGGTTGCTTCAAGCAGGCGTTGCTCAGTCTCATCCACCTGCGGAAGAACGAAACGTTCTCCCAGCTGTGGCTTCCTGGGCGCTCGGCCTTCATGAAGCCCTCACCGGCCTCGGTGAGGGCGACCACGTCATCGTAGACGGCACCCTGATCCCCATCGACCGGATCCGCGCGGACGAGCCGTACTGCTCGGTGAAGCACCGCCGGCACGGCATGAATGTGCAGGTCATCGCCCGTCCGGACGGCACCCCGCTCTGGTTCTCCCGTGCGACACCGGGGCGCACCGACGATCTCACCGCCGCGCGAGCCCACGGCATCGTCCAGGCGTGCCTGACCCGGCAGATCCTCGTCCTCGCGGACCGTGCCTATCAGGGCGTCGGCGCCACCGTCCGCACCCCCTACTACCACCACCGCGAACAACCCGAGCACTACCAGCAGTTCAACCGCGACCACGCCCGCCTGCGGGCTCCCGGAGAACGCGCCTTCAGCTGAAGACCTGGCGACTCCTGCGACGCTCCAGATGCTCCACCCGCCGAATCGGCACCATCGTCCAAGCCGTCCACACCCTGATGACCTGCACGTATTCAGGATGAAAGAGGTTCAGCGAGGAGAACCTCCTCGGTCAGGAAGCCGCCGAAGCCGGAAGAACCTCAGCATCGTTCGCGGCCAGCCAAACGGGACCGTTGTCGCGCCTCTGGTTTCGTGTGCGCGTCCCGCCCGTAATTGGCACGGAAGACCTGTATCTCTTTTTTCGTGATCTCTTCGGATCACCGCCTCCCGGCCCTCTGGACGCCAACGCCTTGCCTGTCACCGCAGCCGACCAGGCCATGTGGGACGCTCTCAACTGGCACACCAGGACCACGGAACCGGAGGGGCAGGGGCGTGAGGGCCGGCGGCCGCAGCCCGTGACACACCCGCCCACGGCTGGCGTCCAGCACCGCACCGAGTTCGACATCACCACGATCACCGAACCAGATCCTGCGGCCGCTTCCGGCCTTGCGGACACGTCCCCCGACGAGCGGATCGACATCGCGGGGATGACGGGAGCCGGGGCGATCGATGACTACTTCCGCGACGAAGCACCCGGCCACATCACCTTGGCCAACTCGGACGTCATCCTCCACCTGCCCGACGGCGACCAGGAGCGGTGGCTGCCGGTCGCACAAGAGATCGCCAACCGTCTGCCGCACCGGGTACGGGTCCCTCTGGCCGGGCTCCAGGGGACATGCTCGAGCCCTGCCCGGATAGGGAGCCGACCGACGAGACCGCCGCCCAATGAACCTTCGGCCGGACAAGGTCCGCTGACGGATTGACGAGCGTTGTCCGCTCCACGCACGTCGAGAGGATCGCATTGGAGCGTGAAGGTTTGCGGAAAGGAAGAGAATGGCTCTGAAGGGCATCAAGGGAGCAACGGCGGCAGCGGCTGTGGTGGCCGCGGTGGGCGCAGGCGTGCTGGCGCCGACCGCGGCCACGGCCGCCACAACCCCGCACCGCGCGTCCGTCTCCCACTCGGTCGGTAGCGCCCATTTCGAGGCCCAGGTGGACAACGACCCGGGCAATGGGGCACCAAGCTGGCTCTGGCAGGCCGACTACAAACACGGCGACGACCTCGGGGCCGTGACGCACATCTACTACAAGGACAAGTCGTTCGTGTCCATTGGGCCCACATACAACGGTACGGACACCGTGCGGCTCAGCAAGGAGGTGAGCCGTTTCCAGGTCTGCGGGCTGAACGCCTCGATCGGCGAGGAGTCGTGCAGTCCGTGGGCGTATGTGCCGTACCTCTACGCATGTGATGCGTAGAGGGACCGGGCAGCCCGGTGATACCCCCGCTGAGAACCTCGAACCCCCTTCGGTTTCGCAGCGGCCTGTCTCCTGCAGCCTCCTCCCGAGACCGAAAGGCGGAGCGTCGAGCAGCGAGAAGGGGGCTTCACCGGGTCACGCGTTGGTGATGAGGTGGATGGTGAAGTAGTCGGTCAGCTTGGCGATCGCCGGGTCGACGTACTCCTTCTTGTCGTAGAGGTCGACGTGACTGGCACCGTCGATCCAGTGCAGTTCCTTCGGGCCGGTGGCGCGCTGGTGGACGTCGACGGCCATCCAGGAGGTGACAGCGCGGGTGCCGACGATCTGGAGGACCGGGCGGGGGCCAATCAGCGGTACGGCGTGGAAGGCGTCGAAGGACGCCATGCGGTCCACGCTCTCCCACACGAAGTGCTTCGCGGACCGCTCGTGCCGGCCCCTCGGGGTGCAGTAGTAGTCGAAGCCCTCGACGCCGTGCTCACCGCCGGCCGCGGCGGCCTGTTCCACGGTCTCGGGGAAGACGGACAGGGCCGGCGCCTGCGCGCCACGCACGGTGACGGTGCGGCCCTGGGCGGCGGCGTCCAGCATGGCCTGGAAGACGGCCGGGTCCTGGGTCCCGTCGGCGCCGAGCCGGAACTGGCGGGCGATGTCCACACCGCTGACGGTGGCCACGGCCCTGACCCGATGGTCGCCCGCGGTCGCGCACAGGGCGTAGCCGCCGGAGGCGCAGATGCCGAGCATCCCGATCCGCTCCGGGTCGACCTCGGTCCGGGTGAGGAGGAAGGAGACGGCCGCCTTGTGGTCCTCCACGCGCTGGGCCGGGTCCTCCAGACCACGGGGCAGGCCACCGGACTCGCCCTGGTGGGCGGCGTCGAAGGCCAGAGCTACGAAACCCTGCTCGGACAGCCGACGGGCGTAGAGTCCCGCGGCCTGTTCCTTGACCCCGGTGCCGGGGTGACCGATGACGACCGCCGGGTACGGTCCCCCGGCAGGTGTGCCGGGAAAGTAGAGGTGTCCGGCGATCCGGATGCCGTTGCTGTCGAAGGTGACGTCGGTCCTGCTCATGAGGGGCTCGCTCTCGGAAGTCGTCTCCCGGAAACCATCGGGTGACAGGCATTGCGGTCAAACCATCACAGAGGCTGAATACCGCTCTGTTTCGTTCGTGTGTTCACTCTCGCAGGCCGTTCCGGACGGTGGAAGAGGAAGGTTGCTGCCTGGGAAGAATCCCTCCCCCTCACATGTGTGTCGCAATCGGCGCGGGAGCGCGACACTTGAGACATGTCGTCCGCATCCCACCCCGCCCCTACTCTCGGCGCCTTCCTGCGGGCCCGCCGGGCGCAGCTCTCGCCGCAGGAGTGCGGGCTGCCCCCCACCGACTCCGCCCGCAGGGTCCCTGGGCTGCGCCGCGAGGAGGTCGCGCTGCTCGCAGCGATCAGCGTCGACTACTACACCCGTCTTGAACAGGGCCGTGTCCGCGCCTCCGGGCCCGTCCTGGCCGTCGTCGCCGACGCCCTGCGCCTCGACGACGACCAACGGCGCTACCTGTACGACCTCGCCGGCCGGGCCGATGCCCGTCCGCGCCGGCGCCGGGCCGTGCAGCATCCCCGTCCCGCCGTGCGCCGGCTGCTGGACCAGCTCGCCGAGAACCCTGCACTCGTCCTGGGCAAGCGGCTCGACATCCTGTCGTGGAACGAGGCCGCCGCGGCCCTCTACACCGACTTCGCGGCGCTTGCGCCGGCCCGACGCAACTACGTGCACCTGCTGTTCACGCTGCCCGCCCTGCGGGACATGCACCGCGACTGGGAACACGACGCCCGCGACGCCGTCGCCGCCCTGCGCATGGAGGCGGCCGCCGACCCCCACGACCCCGGCCTCGCCCGCCTCGTCGGTGAACTTTCCGTGCGTGACGCGGACTTCAGCTCGTGGTGGGCCGAGCACCGCGTTACGGGCGCTGCCCACGGCACCAAGCGCTACCACCATCCGCTCGTCGGCGACCTCACCCTCGACTGCGACACGTGGGCCGCTCCGGACGGCTCCGGGCAGCGCTTGATGGTCCTCACCGCCGAGCCGGGCAGCCCGTCCCACGACGCCCTGCGCCTGCTCACCTCCTGGGCCGCAGGGGTGCCTGGGACCGACCGGACGCAGGACGCGACGCGATGACCGCCTGGAACGCCTAATCCCGGACCGCGGTGCCCGTAGCCGCGCTCGCCGAAACGTCAGACCGGTCGCACCGGCTCCTGCGCGAAGTGGCAGGCGGAGTCGTGGGCGGCGGGGTCGGAGCCGGTGCGGAATACGGCGGGGACGGCGAGGGCCGGGACTTCCAGCGCGCAGCGTTCCTGGGCTTTCCAGCAGCGGGTGCGGAAGCGGCAGCCGGAGGGGATGTTGGTGGGGGACGGGACGTCGCCGGCCAGGATGATCCGCTCGCGGTGTTCGCGGGCCTCCGGGTCGGGCACCGGTACGGCGGACAGCAGGGCCTGGGTGTAGGGATGCGTGGGGTGGTCGTAGATCTCCGCGTCCCGGCCCGTCTCCACGATGCGGCCCAGGTACATCACGCCGACCCGGTCGGAGATGTGCCGGACGATCGACAGGTCGTGGGCGATGAAGATGTAGGACAGGTCGAACTCGTCCTGGAGGCGGCCCATCAGGTTGATCACCTGGGCCTGCACGGACACGTCGAGGGCCGAGACGGGTTCGTCGGCGACGATGATCTCCGGGCGCAGCGCCAGACCCCGCGCGATCCCGATGCGCTGCCGCTGGCCGCCGGAGAACTGGTGGGGGTAGCGGTTGATGTACTCCGGGTTCAGGCCGACCACGTCCAGCAGGTCCTGGACCCGCCCCCGGCGGTCGCCCTTCGGGGCCACCTCCGGGTGGATGTCGTACGCCTCGCCGATGATGTCCCCGACGGTCATGCGGGGGTTGAGGGAGGTGTAGGGGTCCTGGAAGACCATCTGGATGTTGCGGCGTACGGACTTCAGGGCCTTTCCCGACAGGCGGGTGATGTCCTCGCCCTTGTAGCGGATCTCCCCCGCCGTCGGCTTCTCCAGGTTGACCAGCATCTTGGCGACCGTGGACTTGCCGCAGCCGGACTCCCCGACGATGCCCAGCGTCTCGCCCCGGTGCAGATGGAAGTCGACACCGTCGACCGCCTTCACCGCGCCGACCTGCTTCCTGAGGACGATGCCGCGCGTAAGCGGGTAGTGCTTGACGAGGCCGCGGACCTCCAGGATGGGCTCAGGCATCGAGGCTCTCCCTCCAGAAGTGGCAGGCGCTCACTCGGTGTTCGTCCACCCGGTGCAGGGCGGGGGCGTCGGTGCGGCAGACGTCCTGGGCCAGCGGGCAGCGGGGGTGGAAGGCGCAGCCCGGCGGCACGCTCGTCGTGCTGGGTGGCAGGCCCCTGATCGCGTACAGTTCCCGGCCCTTCTGGTCCAGGCGGGGTACGGAGTCCAGCAGGCCGCGGGTGTAGGGGTGGGCGGGGCTCTTGTAGAGGTCGTGCACGGGCGCCTTTTCCACGGTCCGGCCCGCGTACATGACCGCGATCTTGTCGGCGACGTCGGCGACCACGCCGAGGTCGTGGGTGATGAGGATCAGGCCCATGTGCAGTTCGCGCTGGAGTTCCGCGAGCAGGTCCATGACCTGGGCCTGGACGGTGACATCGAGGGCGGTGGTCGGCTCGTCGGCGATGATCAGCTTGGGCTCCAGGGCCATCGCCATCGCGATCATGATGCGCTGGCGCATGCCGCCGGAGAACTGGTGCGGGTACTGCCGCACCCGCTCCCTGGCCGCCGGGATGCGGACCCGGTCCATCAGCTCCACCGCCTTGGACCGCGCGTCCTTCTTCGACATGCCCCGGTGCACCACGAACATCTCTCCGAGCTGGTCGCCCACCGTCAGCACCGGATTGAGCGAGGACAGCGCGTCCTGGAAGATCATCGCCATCTCGGCACCGCGGATCTTCCGGCGCTCCTCCTCCTTGAGCTTCAGCAGGTCCCGGCCCTCGAAGAGGACCTCGCCCGCGGTGACCCTGCCCGGCGGGGAGTCCAGGATGCCCATCACCGCCTGTGCGGTCACCGACTTGCCGGAGCCGGACTCGCCGAGCACCGCGAGGGTCTCGCCCGCGTCCACGCCGTAGGAGACGCCGTCGACAGCCTTCGCGACGCCGTCCCGGGTGCGGAACTCGACGTGCAGGTCGCGCAGTTCGAGCAGCATGCGGCGGCTCACCTCAGCTTCGGGTCGAGGGCGTCGCGCACCGCGTCGCCGAGCATGATGAACGCCAGCACCGTGAGGGCCAGTGCGCCGGCCGGCCACAGGAGCATGTGCGGGGCGTTGCGGATGTACGGGGAGGCCGCGGAGATGTCGATGCCCCAGCTCACGGCGGGCGGCTTGAGGCCGACGCCGAGGTAGGACAGGGTCGCCTCCAGGGAGATGTACGTGCCGAGCGCGATGGTGGACACCACGATGACCGGGGCGACGGCGTTGGGTGCGATGTGGCGCAGCAGGAGCCGGGAGTTGGAGGCGCCCAGCGCCCGCGCCGCCTGGACGTAGTCGTTCTGCTTGGCCGTGATGACGGATCCGCGGGCGATGCGGGACACCTGGGGCCAGCCCAGCAGCACCATGAAGCCGATCACGGGCCAGACGGTGCTGCTGGTGATGACCGACAGGAGGACCAGGCCGCCGAGGACGACGGGGATGGCGAAGAAGACGTCGGTGATCCGGGAGAGCACCGCGTCCCCGATTCCGCCGAAGAAGCCGGCCAGTGCGCCGAGGACGCTGCCGAGGACCGCGACGCCGAGGGTGGCGAGAACACCGACGGTGACGGAGGTGCGGGCGCCGTGGACGACGCGCGTGTAGACGTCGCAGCCCTGCCCGTCGTAGCCGAAGGGGTGGCCCGGCCCGGAGCCCTGCTGGGCGTGGGCCAGGTCGCAGTGCAGGGGGTTGCCCGAGGCGATCAGGGACGGCCGGACGGAGATGACGATCAGGAAGAGGATTACCAGGGCCGAGATGATGAAGACGGGGTTGCGGCGCAGGTCGCGCCAGGCGTCCGACCACAGGCCCCGCGGCTTGTCCTGCGGGCCGCCGGGCACCTGCTCCAGGGACCGGGCCTCGCTCACCGCGAGGTCCGTCGCGCCGCCCGCGCCGGTGGGGGCGATCACTCCCTCGGGTTCGTACGGCGAGTGCTCAGGCATAGCGGATCCTCGGGTCGAGTACGGCGTACAGGAGGTCGACGAGCAGGTTGGCCACCAGGAAGACGAGGACCAGGACGGTGACGAAGCCGACGACGGTCTGGGTGTTCTGGCGCAGGATGCCCTGGTAGAGCTGGTAGCCGACGCCGTGGATGTTGAAGATCCGCTCGGTGACGATGGCGCCGCCCATCAGGGCGCCGATGTCGGTGCCGATGAAGGTGACGACCGGGATGAGGGAGTTGCGCAGCAGGTGCCGGGTGATGACCCGGTGGCGCGGCAGGCCCTTGGCGATGGCGGTGCGGACGTAGTCGGAGCGCCGGTTCTCCGCGAGCGAGGTGCGGGTCAGCCGGGTGACGTAGGCCAGCGAGACCGAGGCGAGCACCAGGCCGGGGACGAGGAGCTCGCCGAAGGACGCGTCGGGCGAGACCGACGGGGAGATCCAGTTCCATTCGACGCCGAGCAGCAACTGGAGCAGCAGGCCGGTGACGAAGGTCGGTACGGCGATGACGACCAGTGTGAACAGCAGGACCGCCGAGTCGAGGAGGCGGCCCCGGCGCAGGCCGGTCAGGACACCGAGGCCGAGGCCGAGGACGACCTCGAGGACGATCGCCACCAGCGTCAGCCGGAGGGTGACCGGGAAGGCGCTGCCCATCAGCTCGATGACCTTCTCGCCGTTGAAGGCGGTGCCGAAGTCACCGGTGAGGACGTGGCCCATGTAGGTCAGGTACTGGCGCAGCACCGGCTGGTCGAGGCCGAACTCGCTCCGCAGCCGGGCGGCGGTGGCGGGGTCGCAGGTCTTGTCCCCGCACAGGCCCGCGACCGGGTCGCCCAGTACGTTCACCATGAGGAAGATCAGCAGGGTGGCCCCGACGAACACGGGGATCATCTGGAGCAGCCGCCGGACCACGTAGCGCGCCACGGTGGATCAGCCGACCTTGATCTCGTCGTAGACCGGGACGCTGAACGCGTCCAGCGTCACGTGCGAGAGCCGCTCGGACCAGCCGGCGCTGCCGTTCTGGTACCACAGCGGGACGGTGCCCATGTCGTCCCGCAGGACTCCTTCGGCCTGCTGGAAGAGCTGGACGGCCTTCTTGGGGTCGGTCTCGGCGTTGGCCCGGTCGACGAGCTGGTCGAAGTCCCTGTTCGACCACTTGCCGTCGTTGGAGGGGGCGCCGGTGTAGTAGAGCGGCTGGAGGAAGTTCTGGACGAGGGGGTAGTCCATCTGCCAGCCGGTCCGGAAGGGCCCGGTCAGCTTGTTCTGGCCGACGAGGTTGCGGAAGTCGGCGAAGGTGCCGACCGGGTTGCCGGCGCAGGCCTTGTCGTTGCCCAGGGCGTTGTTGATGGAGTTGCAGACCGCGTCCACCCACTCCCTGTGCGAACCGGTGTCCGCGTTATACGTGATCTTGATCTGGCCGCCCGGGATCCCGCCGCCCTCCTCGATGAGCTTCCTGGCGCCGGCCGGGTCGTAGGTGCAGGCGTCGCCGCAGAGCCCCTTCTTGTAGCCGCCTTCCTCGCCGAGGACCGGGGAGGTCCAGTCGGTGGCCGGGGTTCGGGTGTTCTGGAAGATCGTCTTGGTGATCTGATCCCGGTTGATGGCCATCGACAGGCCCTTGCGGATCTTGGCGGCGCCGGCGGTGTTCCAGTCCTTGTCGTAGAACGGGAAGGACAGGGTCTGGATGAGGCCCGCGGGGGTGTTCAGATAGCGGCCGGCCAGGTCGGTGCCGACGTTCTTCAGCTGCTGGGCCGGGACGTCGTCCACGACGTCGAGGTTGCCGGCCAGCAGGTCGGTGTAGGCGGTGTTGTTGTCGGTGTAGACCTTGAGGTCCACGCCGCCGTTGTGCGCCTTGTCCCGGCCGGGGTAGGCGTCCCAGGTGCGCAGCCGCATCTCGGAGCCCCTCTTGTAGGACTCGATGCTGTACGGGCCGTTGCCGACGGGCTTGTTCAGCCAGGCGTCGTGGTCGTCGAAGAACGCTTTGGGCAGGGGCGCGAACGCCACATAGCCGAGGGTGTCGGGGAACGTCGAGAACTTCTGGCTGAGCCGGACGGTGAAGGTGTGGTCGTCGACGATCTTCAGGCCGGAGAGGGTGTCGGCGGTCTGCTTCCCGCTGTCGGGGTGGACCTTGTCGTAGCCGTCGATGTAGCCGAAGAAGTAGGCGTTCTTCTGGTTGTTCTTCGCGCTCGCACCGTAGTTCCAGGCGTCCACGAAGGAGTGGGCGGTGACGGGTTCGCCATTGCTGAACTTCCAGCCCTTCTTGATCCTGACGGTGAAGTTCTGCGAGTCCGTGGTGGTGATGTCCTCGGCCACCGCGTTCTGGGCCTTGCCGGTCATGGGGTCGTAGCGCTTCAGGCCCCGGAAGATCATGCCGAGGACCTTGCCGCCCTGCACCTCGTTGGTGTTCGCCGGTTCCAGCGGGTTCTGCGGGTCACCCCAGACCGCGCTGAGGACGGCGTCGCCGCCCTCGGCGCTGCTGTCGGACCCGCCGCCAGCGCATGCGGTCAGAGCAAGGGTCAGCGCTGCGGCCAGGGCCGGCCAGGTGGCATGGGTGACTGCGCGCATGAGGTCTCTCTTCTCCGGACGGACCGTGGCCGGGACATGTTTGGGGTTCGAAAGGTAGACAAGAACCAAGGAGCCAGGCATCACACGTTCATGTGACAAGCGACCGGCAACTCACACGTATGATGACAGACGCAGGGCCGAGCGGAGAAATCGCCCGGAACATGTGTCCCTCGTGCGCGGCGGATGCATTGCACACTTCGGTGTCTCGACTCCTTCCACGGCAGGCGGACCATGAGCACAGGACGGGAACACGGGGAGCGACGGCTACGGCTGACGAGCCTCACGGTCGCGGCCAGCGGCCTGCTCGCCCTGCTGATCGGTGTCGCGTTCGCCGTCCTGCTGTGGGCGATCAATGACGCGAACAGCGCCGTCTCGGCCAGACGCGCCTCCCGGACGGCTCTCGTGGAGTCGGGCAGCATGGAGCGGCTCCTCATCGATCTGGAGACCGGGCAGCGCGGCTACGTCATCACCGGCCGCGAGGAGTTCCTGGAGCCCTGGCGGGCAGCGCGCGGGGCGTTGCCCGCGGAGATCCGGCGGTTCACCGACAGCACCACCTCTTCGCAGCAGCGGCGCACCGCCGAGTCGATCACGCGGGACGTGCAGTCCTTCCTCGACGACTACTCGGCCCCGCTGGTCGAGAAGGTCCGGCGCGGCGACCCCGCCGCCGGTTCGCTGGCGGAGGCGGCCGAGGGCAAGCGGCGCGTGGACGCCCTGCGGGACGAGTTCCACCGGTACATGACCGACGAGCGTGCCCAGCTCGCAGAGCGCACGGACGTGGCGGGGGCCAACAGCCGGCAGGCGGTGCTGGCCGCCGCTCTGGGCCTCGCGGGGTCGACCGCGCTGTTCGCCGTCTTCACGGTGCTCCAGCACCGTGCGGTGGTACGGCCGGTGCGCGGGGCCGCGGCAGCGGCGCAGGAACTGGCGGGCGGTGACCTGAGTGTGCGGGTCGCCCCCAGCAGGATCGCGGAGATCGGGGCGCTGGGCACCTCGTTCAACAGCATGGCCGCCTCCCTCCAGGACAGCCGTCGCCGCATCATGGAGAGCACCGAGGCCGTGCACCGGCGTACCGCCCGGGACCTGCACGACGGGGCGCAGCAGCGGCTGGTGAGCCTGATGATCGGCCTGCGGCTGGCGCGGGAGCTGCTCCCGGACACGGAGACGTCCGCGGCCGATCTGCTGGAGCAGTCGATCGACAGCGCGCAGACGGCGATCGACGAACTGCGGGAACTGGCCTCGGGCATCTACCCGCTCGTCCTGACGGTCAAGGGCCTGGTGCCCGCGGTGCGGGACCTGGCGGCCCGGTGCCCGGTGCCCACGGTCGTCCTGTGCGAGAACGAGCGCCGGATCTCCTCCACGGTCGAGTCGAACGCGTACTTCGTGGTGGCCGAAGCGGTGACCAACGCGGTCAAGCACGCGCGGGCGTCCCAGATCGAAGTCCGCGTGGAGTTCGGCCGGGTGCTGCGCATCCGCGTGGTCGACGACGGGGTCGGGGGCGTGGACCGGGCCGCCGCGGGCAGCGGGATGACCGGTCTGGCGGACCGTGTGGCGGCCTTCGACGGCAAACTGGCCATCGACTCCCCGCCCGGCGGCGGCACGACGCTGCTGATCCGGATACCGGTACGGGACTGAACCGTCCCGCACCGCCGTCCGGGCGGGCGGCGGTGCGGGACGGTTCACACACAGCGGTCAGGCGGGCCGGCGGCCGCTCACCCGCTCTGCTCCTTGACGGGGGAGGTGACCCCGGCGATGCGGTAGGCGTCCGCCTCGTCCAGCGTCTCGTGCTCCAGCAAGCCCGCGGCGAGGTCGTCCAGGCGATGCCGGTGCTCCTCCAGGGTGCGGCAGGCCTCGGCGTAGCAGTCCTCGACGATCCGGCGTATCTCGGCATCGACGAGGTCCAGGGTGTGCGGGGCGGCGGACAGGCCGTACGGCTGCTGCGCGTCGGACGGCAGGACGGACAGGTGTCCCACCCGGTCGCTCATCCCCCACCGCGTCACCATGCCGCGGGCGAGTCCGGTGACCTGTTCGAGGTCGCTCTCGGCGCCGGTGGTGACGACCCCGAAGACGACCTGTTCGGCCGCCATGCCGCCCAGCGCGCCGATGATCCGGCCGCGCAGGTACTCCTCGGTGTATGCGTACTTGTCGGCGTCCGGCGTCGACAGGGTCACGCCGAGGGCCCGGCCGCGCGGCACGATGGTGATCTTGCGGACGGGGTCGGCGCCGGGCTGGAGCATGCCCAGCAGGGCGTGGCCGCTCTCATGGTAGGCGGTGCGCCGTCGCTCCTCCTCGGGCATCACCAGGGGGCGCTGCGCACCGAGCTGGACCTTCTCCAGGGCGTCGGACAGGTCGCGCCCGGTGACGCGGTCCTGGGCGCGCCGGACGGCGAACAGGGCCGCCTCGTTGGTGAGGTTGGCGAGTTCGGCGCCGGTCATGCCCGGCGTCGTACGGGCCACCTGGGCGAGGTCGACGTCGGGGGCGAGTGGGATCTCGCGGGTGTGGATGCGCAGGATGGCCTCCCGGCCGCCGCGGTCGGGCGGGGAGACGGTGACCACCCGGTCGAAGCGGCCGGGCCGGGTCAGGGCGGCGTCCAGGATCTCGGCGCGGTTGGTCGCGGCGACCACGACGACACCGTCGGAGGCGGTGAAGCCGTCCATCTCGGTGAGGATCTGGTTGAGGGTCTGCTCGCGCTCGTCGTGGCCCCCGACGGCCGAGCCCGTGCGTGAGCGGCCGATGGTGTCGATCTCGTCGATGAAGACGATGGCCGGCGCGACCTTGCGGGCCTCGGCGAACAGTTCCCGTACCCGAGAGGCGCCCACGCCCACGATCATCTCGATGAACTCGGACGCGGAGGCGGAGAAGAAGGGCACCCCGGCCTCTCCCGCGACCGCCCGCGCAAGCAGGGTCTTGCCAGTGCCGGGCGGGCCGGCGAGCAGCACGCCCCGGGGCATTTTCGCGCCCAGTCGGCGGTAGGCGTCGGGGCGTTTGAGGAAGTCGACGACCTCGCTCAGCTCGCCCTTGACCTCGTCGATGCCGGCCACGTCGGCGAAGCTGGTGCGTCCCCGCTCCGCCTCCACCGGCTTGGGCGGCTTGCGGCGCAGCACCCCTCCCGCGCCGCCGAGGCCGCCACCCGCGCCCGCCCTGCGGGCCACGAACACCCAGGCGCCGATCAGCAGCGCGGTGGGCAGCAGCGACACCAGCAGGGACCGGCCGAGGCCAGGTCCGTCGGAGACCGGCGAGGCGGAGACCGCGACCTTCTGGTCGGTGATCTCGCTCCACAGCCGGCCGGAGTCGGCGAAGGCCGGCTTGTACGTCTTGAACTTGACGTACGTGGTGCCCTTCTCGCCGCCGGGCATCTCGCGGGCCTTCTTCAGCGTGCCCTGAATCTCGGAGCCCCGCGAGTAGACGGTCTTGACGTTGCCCGCGTCCAACTGCGCGGTGAACGCGGTGTAGTCGACGGAGGTGATGCCGTCGCCGCGCATGTTGTCGTAGAGGAGGCCGGTCCCCAGGTAGATGACGAGGAAGATCACGACCTGGAGCAGGCAGCCGCCTCGCCTGCGTCGGCGGCCCTCCGGTGCCGGTGGGCCGCCGGGTACTCCTTCGGAGCGCCACGGCGTCCGTGGGTCTTGTCGGGGTGGTACGGGTGCGGCCATCGGGCTTCTCCTGGGGTGCGTGTGTGCGGGGGCGTGCGGGCGAGGAGGGTGCGGCACCGGGTGGTGGGGCGGTGGCCGGTCATGGGAGGCGGTTGGCCCGGTGGACCAGGGTGGAGGAGAGCAGGCCGAGGGCCAGGGCGAGGACGCCGAGGACCACTCCGCCGACGACGGCGGCACGGCCCGGGGCGGCGCGGGCAACGCACCAGGGTGCGACGGCCATCCACAGGCCGGTCACGCCCAGGGCGGCGCTGAGTCCGGTCATGCGTTCCGGGGCCACCGTGAAGCCGACGGCCAGGAGGCAGATGGCGCAGCCCACGACCAGGTTGTGCACCGCGAGGTCGTGATGCGTGCCGGCGAAGCCCAGCACGTACGGGGACACCGCGTAGAACAGGCCGACCAGGAACACCGGCCCGTTGACCAGCGCCACGTCCAGGCCGCTCAGGACCCGGATTCGGCGTCGTCGCGTGCCGAGGACGCCGGGAGGGCAGGTCGGGTCGTCCCGTCCGTGGGGGAAGCCTGGCACCTGGGGACTCCTCACTCGCCGTCCGCCGCGGACCGCGTATCGTCATGATCGCGTCGGCGCCCCGGGCGCACATCACACATGTGAGTGATTCGGCAGAGCGGGGCGCCGACTACCGAAGTGTGCCGTTCTGGTCCTTTATGTGTCACGATCGAGGGACACACGTGTGCGCTGCCCTCGCAGAGGGGTGCGGACGAGGCCAGTCGTCGCTCCGGCCGTGCGGCACACCGATCCACTGGAGACTGTCTTGGCCCGGGACACCGACCTCCTGCCGACGACGAACGGCGGCGCCGCTCCTGTCCCCGCCACGTCCCGTGCGGCGCAGCCGGAGCGCCTTCTCCAGGAGGTGCGGCGGCTCGTGTGCGAGCACGAGGGCGGTGTGCTGTGGATCGAGGGGCCCGCCGACGCGGGGAAGTCCCGGCTGCTGGCGTCCGTGGTCGAGGAGGCCCGCCTGGCGGGGATGCCCGCGCTGACCTGCAGCGGGTTCGCCGAGGTCGGGCTGTCGCCGCCCGCGCCCCTGCTCGACGCGCTCGGTCCGGCACCGGAGGTGCCCGGCGCCGGGCTCGGCCTCGGCTCCTCGTACCTCCTGACACGGCGGGTCGAGGAGCGGCTGCGCGAACTCGCCCGGGACGGGCCGCTCGTCGTGGTCCTGGACGACGTGCAGCACTGCGCGGAACCGGCTCTGGCAGCGGTGCGCACCCTGGCCGCGCGCCTCGCCGGCCTGCCCCTGCTGTGGGTGTTCGCCGCGCGGTCCCCCCTCGACGCGCCTGCCGTGGAGGCGCTGCGCCGCGACCTGCCGGCCGGGCGGACCACCCGCCTGGAACTCGCTGCCTGGGACCCGGACGCCGTACGTCTGCTGGTCGCGGATCTGCTGGGGCCGCGGGCCGGGGAGGCGGCGCCGTATCTGCCGCTGCTCGGCGGTCTGCCGGGCGCGGTCCGGTACCTGTGCGGCCTGCTCGCCCCGCGGTCCGGGCCGCTCGCCGGTGTCCGTGCCCGGCCGGCGGGGCACGGCTCGGACACGGCGGATGCCGGACCGGATCCGGTGGCTGCGGCCCTGGTCGCCCACCGTCTCGACCGGCTCACGCCGGACGCGAGGGACCTGGTGCTGACCGCCTCGGCGCTGGACGACTGCGCCCTCGGGGTCCGCCACCTGTGCCGGCTGCTCGGCAGCCTCGAGTCCGCGGTGCTGCGACCGTTGCGGGAGGTGCTGGCGGCGGGCCTGCTGCGGGCCGACCGGGACCGCCTCGCCTTCGTGCACCCTTCGGTGCGCGACGCCGTCGCCGCCGCGCTGCCCTCACCCGTACGCCGTTCCGTGCGCCGGCGCTCGGTGGACCTGCGGCTGGCGGACGGGGCTGCCCCGGTGACGCTCGCGGCCGAGATCGCCGAGCTCGCCGAGCCCGGGGACGCGCACGCCCTGCGCGTCCTGGAGACGGCGGCCCGGGAACTGGCGCCGCTGGAGCCGGTCACCGCCGCGGCGCATCTGCGTCGCGCGCTGGACCTCGCCCAGACTGACCCGCCCCGGCGGCTGCGGCTGGCGGCCCGTCTGGTGCCCTTGCTGTGGGAGACCGGCGAGCCCGGCGAGGCCCGTGCTCTGGCCCGCGAGGTGCTCCAGGGGCCGCCGGACGCGGACACCCACGCCCGGGTGTGCCTGGAACTGACCCGGACAGGCGGGCCGTTCCCGGTGCTCCAGGCCGAGGCACACCTGCGCCGGGCGCTGCACCACCACGACGTCCCGCAGCCGGTGAAGGACCAGTTGTTGTCCACCACGCTGCTGCACCGGCTGCTTGCGGGCGAGGCAGAGGACGCGGACGGCACCCTGGCCGGCTCCCTGATGCGCGCCCGGGGCACGCGCCCGCTGACCGACCTGACACGGCGCACCCTGAGGTCGATGAGCGCCTGCCACCGGCAGCACTGGACCGAGGCGCTCGCCCAATGCGAACCGGTGCCCGCGCAAGCGGCCGAGCTGGACCCGGCCCACGGGCCCGCCCTGCCCGAGGTGGTGCTCTCGACGGCCTGGCGGGCCGCGCTGCTGGGTCTGACCGGTGCCGGCCCGGCCGCGGCGGAGCTGGTGGAGGCCGCTCTGGAGGACGCGCAGCGGCGGGGCCGACGCGCGTACCTGCCGCTGTGGCACACCGTGCAGGCCCGACTGCTGCTGGACGCCGGACGGCTGGAGGAGGCGGCGCGGGAGGCGGCGGCGGCTGGTCCTGGACCGCACCCGCCGGGCGCCTCGGCGGCGAGCGGGGCGGCGCTGGCGTGCACCCGGGCACGGATCGCCCTGCACACCGGCGACGACGCCGGACTGGACGCGTGCGTCGTCCTGGCGGAGACCTGCCTGGCCGGAGACGACCCCCAGTCGTACCGGGCGGGTGCGTGGATCGCGCTGCTGGCCGCCGGGCACCGGGACCGGGCAGCCCTGACGTCTCGGCAGCTCATGGCGGCCGCCGCCCACCTGCGCCGCGGATTCCTCCACGTCACGTGTGCCGACGCGGGGGACGTGGTGCTACTGGTCGCCGCCGCGTGCGGCTCTGGGAGAAGCGATGTGGCCGCCGCGGCGGTGGAGTTCGCCGAGGAGCGGGCCCGGCTCAATCCCGGCCTGCCGCTCTTCTCGGCCGCCGCCGTCCACGCACGCGGCCTGTTCGCACGGGACGCGGAGCTGCTCGCCGAGGCCGCGGAACTCCACGGCGGCGCCCGTCCCCTGCTGCGGGCGCGCGCCCTGGAGGACGCCGGGGACTGCGCCGGGGAGGACATCGGCACCGCGCGGTCCCGCTTCGAGGAGGCGCTGCGTGGCTACGATGCCTGCGGGGCCGGACGCGACGCACGCCGGACGCGGGAGAGGCTGCGTGCGTTCGGGGTGCGGACACCGAACGCGAGGGCGGCCGCCGCCGCCGACGCGGCCCCGGACTTCCAGTGGCGCGGGCTGAGCAGGTCGGAACTGGGCGTGGCGCGTCTGATCGCCCACGGCGCGACCAACCGGGAGGCGGCGCAGCGGCTGTTCCTGTCCCCGCACACCGTGAACACGCATCTGCGGCACGTCTTCGAGAAGCTGGGCGTGCGCTCCAGGGTCCAGCTGGCCCGCCTGTACGCGCGGGAGGTCGACTCGGCGGGGGCGACGTCCGTCTGATGCCGTACGGCGCCGTCGCACCGTCCGTGGGGTTTGCCCCACGAAGGCCCGGACGGAACCGTATGGCCCGCCCCATCGCGTCGCGTGTTCGGGCCGGGGAATATGGGTCGGGGCCGCGGCCCGCGAAGGGACGCGCAGGCCGCGGCAGGTGTCACCGGGCAGCCCTGAGGAACGGCTGCCCGGTGACGCCCGCCCGGAGCGCTTCCGGCGGGTGGTGTACAAAGATGTTCTCAAACGCCCGCCGGAGCCCTGCCGTCCGGTACAGAGCACTGACTCTCGCTGGGACACATATGTCGGGTCGAAGGATCAGGATCACCTATCGGACGGCGGCCGCGATCGCGCGCCCGCTCGTGCTGCTGCTGTTCAGACGGCAGCGGTCGGGGGCGCACCACTTCCCCGCCGAGGGCGGGTTCGTCGCGGCGGTCAACCACAACTCCTAACTCGACCCGGTGGCCTACGGGTACTTCCAGTACGCCGCTGGGCACCCGCCGCGCTTCTTTGCCAAGTCGGGCCTGTTCAAAGGGGCGTTCGGGCGGCTGATGCGCGCATGAAGCACATCCCCGCCACGCACGGCGGGGCGGCCGCGGCGGAGGCCCTGGACGCGGCGGCCGGGGTGGTCCGGGCGGGTGGGGGCGTGGTCTTCTACCCGGAGGGCACCCTGACCCGCGATCCCGGGATGTGACCCATGTCCGGCAGAACCAGAGTCGCGCGGGTCGCGCGGAAGACCGGGTGCCAGGTGGCCCAGTGGGGCGTCAACCTGCTGCTTCCGTCGTACGGAAGGATGGGCCGGATCCTGCCGCGCAGGACGCACCACGTCGTCGCCGGACCGCTGGTGGACCTGTCCCGCTTCCACCTGGAACCGGGTCCGCAGGTGTGGCGGCAGGCCACGGAGGAGATCACGGCGGCGATCACGTCGCTGCTGGCCGGGATACGCGGCATTACCGCCACCGCCGGGCAGCCGGTGCCTTCCGCGCGTGACGGGCACACCGACGGGGTCGCCTGAGCCGCGGGGTCCGCCGGGAACATCAGCGAGAGAGCGAGGGTGACAGTGAACGTCAACGGTGAACACGACCAACGGATGGAAAGCGTCCAGGCCGCGATGGCGGCCCGCTCGGCGGTGCGGAGCTGGGCCGAGGGACTGGAACTCATCGAACTGGTCCGGGCGACCCATCGTGCGGGGTGGCTGAAGCAGCTGCGCGGCGAGACCACCGCCGCCGAGCTGGCCGCCGCCCACGGCACTTCGGTGAAGCAGGTCTCCGAGGTCCTGGCGGTGCTCTCCTCGGCCAACGTGGTCCGGCCCGGCGACGGCAGCAGCAGCGGGGATTCCTTCCGGCTCAGCCCGGAGTTCGACGCTCTGGTGGCCGGGGCCGCCGGGGTCGAGATGACGGTCGTGCTCGACGCCGTGGAGCTGGCGCGGAGCCAGGTGGCGCGGGCGGTGCGGCCGACGGACCAGGAGCCGGGAGCTGGAATCGAGGGTGCTCAGGCGCTGGTGCTCGCCCGCGACTGGGGGCTGCGGCCGACGCCTGCCGCCCGGCAGTTGATCGGAATGCTGTACGAGGCGCTACCGGAGTTCCGGGCGCGGCTGGAGTCCGGCGGCCCACTGCTCGACGTGGGAACCGGCGTCGGTGGGGCCCTGATCACGGGACTCACTCTCTTCGAGGGGCTCCGGGCCGTCGGTGTCGAATCCGTCCCCGAGGTTGCCGCGGAGTGCCGTCGTCGCACCGAGGCCGCCGGTGTCGCCGACCGCGTGGACATCCGGACCACGGATGCCCGCGCGCTGAGCGACGAGTCGGCCTTCTCCGCCTGTTTCTGGGCTCAGCCGTTCTTCTCCGAGGACGTCCGGGCGGACACCCTCACCGTGATCTTCCGGGCATTGCGTCCGGACGGTCTGCTGCTCGTGCAGGAGCTCTTCCCGCCGGGGAGCACGCAGGACGAGCCCACCCTCCGGGCCGGGCTCGACCGGCTCTTCTTCACGCAGCGGCACATCCCCTTCGGCCTGTCCGCCGAAGAGCTCGCCGCCGAGGGGCACGCCGCGGGATTCCGGGACGCCCGGGTCACCGACAGCGCTCTGGGCAAGCTCGTCCTCATGCGCAAGCCCGACTGCTGAGCGTCACCCGACCCGGACCACCTCCAGGCGGCTGGGCCCGCCGTCCGTGCCACTCAGGGCGATGTCGAAGAGGAAACGTCCGCGCCCGGGGCTCAGGGTCGCCTCGCCTCCCGGCTCCAGCGCCCGACGTGGGTCCTCCTCGCGCACACCCTGGCGCGGGCCCGCCGTGCAGCCCACGTAAACCGTGGAGCGGCCGGTGTTGCGGACGGTCACCCATGAGGTACGGGCACACCGGTCCTCGTCGTCGACCCCGGCGGGGCAGAGGTACCTCAGATCACCGAAGCCGTAGATGCCGCAGGACAGTTCAATGCCGCGCGGCAGTTGCGACCGGCACTCGCGGCCTGCGCTGACGCGGTCGGGACCGGTCGCCGTCCCACTGTCCCGGGCGGCCCACCAGCATCCCGCGAAGGCGGCCAGGGCGGCCACCCCGCACCACAGGACTGTCGTACGGCGCGAAGACCTCATCGGCAGTGCCCTCCCTGTTCGTGCGGCTGAGAAACCTGCGTCGGGCCGCACACCCCTGTGTGCCTGCACATGTTCTCGGTAGGTACACATGCCGATGGTAAACTGCGCGCCGGCCGCACTTGTATGCCGCTGGCGTCTCCGCACACATACTTTACGAGTCATCGGCCTCTTGTCGTTCGTCCGCCCATGCCCGGCGCCCTGTTCGGAAGGAACGCATGTCCTCCCCACACACCCCCCGGCCGGACGGAGAGCTCCCCAAACGTGTGCGGGGCAGCGGAAAGCAGGTCGGTGCGAAGAAGGCCACCTCGGCCCTGGTGCCCGACCGGGACGAGACCACGGCGGACGAGACCCGCATATCTGCTCCGGCAGGCAGGGTACGGCCGACCGAGGAGGCCGGCCGGGACGCCTCGCTGCCCCGGCTCACTCAGTTCTCGTCACTCAGCCCACGTGCGGCCGCCGGGGAGTCCCGCGGGACGTCGACCCCGGCGGCCGGCAGGCAGAGGTCCGGCGCGCCGGGCGAGGTCAGGGGCGACGGTGCGGGCGAGGGCGGCCCGGCGGGCGGCTCCGCGAAGGGCGGGATCACGAGCTTCTTCAGGCGCCGCCGCGACAAGTCCGGGCGCGAGGGGCTTCGCGGGGCGCTGGGCGTGGTGGGTGTCGTGGGGCTGCTGGCCGCGGGTGCCGTGGTGCTGACCCTCGCCCTGAGCGGCCAGGACGACGCCGGCAAGCACGACGGAGGAGGGTCGGTGGTCGTTGGCTCCGGCGGCTACGGCCCCGGCGACGTCGAGGGACTCAGCCGGTCGGTGGAGCCGTCGGCGAGCGCTTCCGCCGGCATGCGGGACCAGGACGCCAAGAAAGCCAAGGGCTCGGCGAAGCCCTCCCCGCCCGCCTCGTCCAGCACCGGGGCGTCGGACCGGGCGTCCGCGGCACCCGGCGGGCAGGCCACCACCCCGGTCGCCGACGGGGAGGAGGCGCCGGCCGAGCCGGCCGAGCCGAAGTCGGTGCCAGGTGTGGGTGTGTTCAGCCACGCGTCACAGCGCTGCATCGACATCGTCGGCAGCAGTGCGACGCCGGGTGCGGCGCTGATGATCCAGGACTGCTCGGGCGCCGCCTCGCAGCACTGGACGTTCCCGTCGGACGGGACGATGCGCGCGCTGGGCCTGTGCGTGCAACTTGCGGGCGGCTCGACCGATGACGGGACGGACCTCCGTATGGGCACGTGCGACGGCAGCGCGGCGCAGCGGATCTCGCTCAACTTCCGTCATGACGTGGTCAGCAGCCTGGCCAACAAGTGCGCGGACGTGAGGGACGAGGGGACGTCCAACGGCACGAGAATCCAGCTGTGGTCCTGCAACGGCCATGACAACCAGAAGTGGTCGACGTCCTGACCCGACGGCGGGTCCGCCGGGTCAGGAGGGCCGGTCAGGGGAGCGGGTCGAGGTTCAGCAGTCCCGTGACGGCGACCCGCAGGGCGCGGCCGAGCCGTTCGGCGAAGTCGACCCGGGTGTGGGCGAGCCGCGGGTCCTCCAGGGCCTCGACCACCTGCGGGGAGGGGTTGGCGAAGGGCCAGAGCCCGGCCGCGACGATGATCGTCAAGCTGACGAGTTCCCGGGCCGCGGGCTCCGTGAGCGCGCTCGCGTACTGCCTCAGCAGGTCCGCGAGCCTGCTCTGAAGGCCGCTGTGGTCGAGCTTGAAGGCGCGCGCCGACTCGGCGGAGATGTTGCGTTCGAGTTCGGTGCCCAGGGAGCTGAGCAGCTCGCACAGCAGCGGCCGGCGGGCCAGGGAGCGGGCCAGTACGTCGGCCACCGCGTCGGGCGAGGCTGGTGCGGCGGCCGCCAGTTCGCCGGACAGTTCTTCGAGCCACTGCTCGAAGGTGCGGTTGAGCAGTTCGAAGAAGACCGCTTCCCTGGTCTCGAAGTAGCGCACGACGTTGGTCTTCGACAGCCCGACCCGCCGGCTCAGCTCCCGGAGGCTGATGTCACTCACCGGCATCTCGGTCAGGAGCCCCGCCGCGGCCTTGAGGATGGCGTCCTTGCGAGCCTGGCGCTGTTCGGCGCTGCGTGCCCGCTGGAACTCGATCGGCCGGTCTTCTGTCATCGCTGCTGTTCCAGTCGCTTTCCCGGGGCGCTCGTCCCGCCGCCCGTACCCGGGTCGGGTCCGGCCACAGTACCGGCCACCTCGCGGCGGACCGCGAGGTGGCCGGGCTGGAGGGTCACACGGACTCGCTGACGTGGCGCCACTTGGCGTCCGAGGCGGCGAGGGTCTCGGCGACGTACTGGCCGACGGCCACCGCGTCCTTGCCGAGCAGGAGGCGCAGCGGCGGCTCCTCGACCTCCGTGATGTCCAGGAGGATCTGCGACACCCGGGCCGGGTCGCCGCTCTGCTTGCCGTCGTTCTCACGCTGACGGGCGATGGCGGGCTCGATGACCTGCTTGTACGGCTCGCTGACCGGCGGCGTGCTCATGGAGGAGCCGGCCCAGTTGGTGCGCATCGCACCGGGCTCGGCCACGGTCACCTTGATCCCGAGGTGGGCCACTTCTTTGGCGAGGACCTCGGAGAAGCCGCCGACCGCCCACTTCGCGGTCTGGTAGGCGCCGAGGCCGGGGCCGCCCACGCGTCCGCCGACGGAGGACACCTGGATGATGTGCCCGGCGCCCTGCTCGCGCAGGACCGGCAGCGCGGCCCGGGTGACGTTGACGACACCGAAGAGGTTCGCCTCGACCTGGGCGCGGAAGTCGGCCTCGGTGGCATCCTCGATCGCGGCCATGTCGGCGTATCCGGCGTTGTTCACCAGGACGTCCAGGCTTCCGAACGTCTCGACGGCGGCGTCGACGGCCCGTCGTGCGGCGGCGGGGTCGGTGACGTCCAGGGAGACGAGACGGACGCGGTCGCCGTACTTGTCGGCGAGGTCGGTGAGGGACTCGGTGCGCCGGGCGGTGGCGACCAGGTTGTGGCCCGCTTCCAGAACGTGCTCGGCGAGGGTGCGGCCCAGACCGCGGGAGCTGCCGGTGATCAGCCAGGTCTTGCTCATGGTGGTGCCTCTGCTTCTATTCGGGGGTGGGGTGTTGCGTAGGGATAGGGGTGTGGAGAACGGGGCGGGTCAGATGAGGAATCCGCCGTCGACCGCGAGGTGGGCGCCGGTCACGTAGGAAGCCTCGTCGGAGAGCAGGAAGGCGACGGCCTTGGCGACCTCTGTGCCGGTGCCGAGGCGGCGGGCCGGGATGCGCTCGGCGATCTTCGCGACCTCCTCGGGGTTGCCCTGCTGGCGGGGGACCGGGATGACGCCGGGCTGGAGTTCGTTGATCCGGACGCCGTGCCGGGCCCACTCGGCGGCGGCCGAGCGGGTCAGTCCGCGCAGGCCGTGCTTGCTGGCGCTGTAGGCGGCGCGGGTGGGCATACCCCGGTCGGCGAAGACGCTGGAGACGTTGACGACGGCGCCGCCACCGGCCTCCAGGATCGCCGGAACCTGGTACTTCATGCCGTAGAAGACGCCGGAGAGGTTGATCCCGAGGGTCTTGTCCCACTCGTCCTCGGGGAGGCCGGGCACGTCGTGCACGACGCCGGAGGTACCGGCGTTGTTCACGGCCAGGTGCAGGGCGCCGAAGTGGCGGACGGTCTCGGTGACGGCGTACTCGACGGCGCGGGGGTCGCTGACGTCGGTGGGCAGGACGAGGGTCTTGCCGCCCGTTTCGCTTATCTCGGCGGCGAGTTGCCGCAGGGGTTCCTCCTGTCGGCTCACGAGCGCGACGTTCGCCCCGCGGGCAGCGAGCAGCCGGGCAATGTCGGAGCCGATGCCGCTGCCCGCGCCGGTGACGAAGGCGGTCTTGCCGGCGAACTGGTCGTCGTAGTTCATCTGTGGTGCTCCTTGTGGTGGGTGGTTTCGGGTGCCGGGGCGCCCGGTGGTGTCCGGCGTCGTCACTCCTCGGTGTCGCGCGGCAGGACGTTGAGGGCCCCGTACCGGCCGCCCTTGATGTGTGCGGTGTCGAACAGGGCGTCCAGGTGGGCCACGTCGTCGGCGCTGAGGCGGACCGAGGTGGCCGCGAGGTTGGCGCGGACGTAGGCCGGGCGGCGGGAGCCGGGGATCGGCACGATGTCGTGGTGCCGGGCCAGCAGCCAGGCGAGGGCGATCTGGCCGGCGGTGTGGCCGGCGGCTGCGGCGAACTCCTCGAGCGTGTCGACCAGGCGCCGGTTGTGCGCGAAGTTCTCGCCCTGGAACTTGGGCAGCGTGGACCGGAAGTCGTCGGGCCCGAACTCGCCGGTGCCGCGGAAAGCGCCGGTGAGCATGCCGCGACCCAGGGGGCTGTAGGGCACCAGGGTGACGCCCAGGCGGCGGCACGCCGGCAGCACCTCGGCCTCGACGCCCCGCTCCCAGAGTGAGTACTCGCTCTGGAGGGCGGCGATGGGGTGGACCGCGTGGGCGCGGCGCAGGATCTCCGGGGTGACCTCGCTCAGGCCGAGGGCCCTGACCTTGCCTTCGGCGACGAGTTCCGCCATGGCGCCGACGGTGTCCTCGACCGGGACGTCCGGGTCCAGCCGGTGGTAGTAGTACAGGTCGATCCGGTCGGTGCCCAGGCGCCGGAGGCTGGCCTCACAGGCCTCCTTCACGTACTCGGGGCGTCCGTCGAAGTAGCTGCGGCCCTCCGGGGTCGGGCGGGCGGAGAACTTGGTCGCCACCACAGCCCGGTCCCTGCGGCCCCGCAGGGCCCAGCCCAGCAGCTCCTCGTTGTGCCCGAAGCCCGCGACCGGGCGGCCCGGGGTGGCGCTGCTGGCCCCGTAGTAGTCCGAGGTGTCGAAGAGCTCCACGCCGAGGTCGATCGCGTCGCGGATCGTGGCGACCGAGGCGTCGGGGTCGGCCTCTCCGTAGAACTGCGACATCCCCATGAGGCCGAGACCGACCGGCCGCACCGACAGACCGGAGTCGCCCAGCGGCGTGCGGGCCGCTCGCGTCGGCTCCGTGCCTTCGTCCGTGCGCGTGGTGCCGTCGTTCATTTCTGCACACCTCTCGTCTCGTCGGTCTCGCGGCCGAATCGGCCGACCCACCGCCTCCCTTTAAGAGGCCAGTGGAATCTTATAAACTTCACCATAAAGGTCCACTGGCCTCTTGTCCAGACGGGCGGACCGGCGGACGTTTGGGCGCGAGTGCCGGGACCGGCGGTCCGAGACTCGCGAGCCGCCCCAGCAGGTACGCCGTACCGAGCAGCGCCCGGTGCACGGCATCGGGCGGTCCGTCGGACGGGCCGCCGTCCACCGGACCGCCCGGGGGCGTGGACCGCAACACGGCCTCCGCCTCGGTGAGCAGCCGGGCGACGCCGTCCGCAGGCCGGGCGGGGAGCGGTGGCGTCCCGCTCAGTGCCTCGGCCGCGTCGGCGAGGGCCGCGATCGCTCGTACGAGTCCGGACTCGGCGTCGGGCCCGGGGCCTGGGTCCTGGGCGCCGCCGAGGTCATGGACGGGGTACGGGTCGGATTCACGGCCAGGGCCGCCGTCCGGGGCGGACGGATGTGTGTCGCGTGTCAGGGCGGCGGCCGCGGTGCGGATCCGCAGAGTCAGGCTCGTGTGCAGTGCCATGCGGTGGCGGCCGCGCCGCGCGTCGTTGCCCATGACGACCGGGTGACCGAGGAGGCTCGTCAACGGAGCTGCGACCAAAGCCAGTTGGTGGGTGCGCAGGTCGAGGGTGCGGAGCAGCGCGTCGAGTACGGGGAGTTCGGGGGGCGCGGTCTCGGGCGGCGCGGTTTCGGGTGGGCCGGGAGGGGCCGGTTCCGGCTGCACGCCGTCCGGGCCGGGGACCGGCAGAGCCCGCAGTACGCCGGCCACCGCGTCGAAGTACCGGCCGCGGGCGGCCTCCACGATGTCGCGGGTGTCGGTCCGCAGGAGCAGCAGGGCCACGAGGACGCCGACCGCCGCGCCAAGGGCCGTCTCCTCCAGGCGCAGCAGCAGCAGGTCCCGGGACAGTTCGTGCAGCAGGGAGTAGAGCTGGACCACCGCCGTGGTGGTGAAGAAGGCCGTGAAGGCGTAGGAGAACACGGCCAGGTAGAGGCTGAGCACAAGGCTCCCGACGATGACGACGAGAACCACGGCCGTGTGTCCCGCAGCGGCTTCGGCCACCCCGACCCCGGCGCCCAGGCCGAGGAGGGTGCCGACGACGGCGCTGCCCGCCTTCGTGACGGACTCGGCGCTCGTGGCGGTCCCGGCGAAGGCGAGCAGCGAGGCGGCCACCGCCCAGTAGTAGTGGTCCGGGGACAGCAGGCGCCCGAAGACGACGGCCAGCCCTCCGGCCACGGCGACCTGGAGGGCCTGTCGGCTCGGCTGGGACAGTCCGCGCAGCCGGTTCCAGCGGCCCCGGGCCGCGACACCCCGCGCCACGGCGGACGAACCGGGCAGCGCTCCGAGCACCAGGGGCGCGGCGGGAGTGAAGTCCGGGCCGGACCCGACGTGCGGCGGGGTGCGGTCCCAGGCCGCGAAGGTGGTGAAGGCGAGGGCGGCCCGGATGAAGCGCGGCGGCAGGGGGGAGGTGGGCCCGTCCGCCGGTGCCGGGGCCTCGTCGCCCACCTGGGCGGCGCGTCGCCGGGCCGCCGCGTACTCGTTCTCGGCCAGGTGCCGCGCGATGTCCGCGGCCCGTCCCGCCCCGCCGTCGGCCGCCCTGCTCAGCGCCACCGCGGCGGCGGCGAGATCGTCGACGACGAGGTGAGCCTCCAGTGTTCTCCGGCGCAGGGCGGCGGCGCTCCAGCCGGCGGGCAGCGCACCGGCCGTCGCGGACCATCCGTCGATCACCAGAGCGGTCTCGGCCAGCCGCAGCTGCCGCGAACGCAGCCGGACCAGGGCGCTGTCCGCACCGGCCGGGGACGACTCCAGAAGCTCGGCGCAGGCTCGTGCCACTGCCCGTGCGCGCGCCCCGAACGCCTGCTGCACCCGCCTGAGCGTGCGCGCGGGCCTGACCCGCAACACCGTCAACGACAGCAGCAGCACCCAGGCGGAGCTGATCGTGACGCTGAGAAGGAGGGCGGGTGTCTGGGACACCGTGCGGTGCAGAAACGCGGCGAACACGAAGCCGATCCAGGCCATGGTGCCGTAGGAGGAGAAGGCCGGCCCGAAACGGCGGATGTGGACTGTCAGGAACAGCAGGACCACCAGGAGACCGAGCGTGGCTCCGCTGTGCCCGGTGACGGCGGCGCTCGGCAGCATCCCGGCCAGGGTCGCGGCCGGGAAGAAGACGGCGGTACGCACCTTCGGCCACGGACGGGGCTCCCCGAGAGCCGCCCACCCGGTGAGGGCGACGACGGCACCCAGCAGCATGGCGACGAGCGTGTCCCGGGCGCCGGAACCGAGGGCGCGCCCGAAGCCGTACTGGACACCGATGGTCGTAGAGATCGCCACGCCCGCCGACAGGGCTTGGTGCAGGCGGAGCAGTCCGGGGTCGGACGCCGCCAGGCGGTCCCACGCCCCGGCTCCGAGTCCGCGTGTCGACGCCATGCCTGCTCCTCCCGGGTATGGGTCGGTGTCGGTGCGGGGCGCCCGGCGGCACCAACCAGGACGGGAAGGCGCCGACCACCGCGGGCCGTACCGGCGTGTCCACCCTGTATCGGGCACAGACAAGGCACATCAGTCACATGACGGTGAGTATCGGCGTATTCCAGGCATATGACGACCATGTCGGCCGTGCCGACACCCCAGTCATGTGACAGATGCGGCGCCGAGGCGGCTGTAGCACTGTGGCATGGCAGGCGGCGCGCCGGACACATATGTGTCGCGAGACAGACGGCCCGGTCTTCACATGTGCGTGGACCCGGGTGACCCACGGGACACACCATCCGCCCTTCCTGGAACGCGAACAGAACGACGAAAGGCGCATCATGGCCAAGGTTTGGTTGATTACCGGAGCCTCGCGCGGCTTCGGACGCGGGCTGGCCGAGGCGGTGCTGGAATCGGGGGATCTGCTGGTGGCCACCGCACGGCGCCCGGAACAGCTCGGCGATCTCGTCTCCCGGTACGGGGACCAGGTCCGGGCGGTCGCCCTGGACGTCACCGACGCTGCCGCGGCCCGCAACTCGGTGAGCGCCTCCGTCGACGCATTCGGACGCCTGGACGTCGTCGTGAACAACGCCGGGTACGCCAACAGCGCGCCGATCGAGGAGATGGCGGAGGACGACTTCCGCGCCCAGTTCGAGGCCAACTTCTTCGGGGTTGTCAACGTCACCCGGGCCGCGCTGCCGGTCCTGCGCGCCCAGCGCTCGGGGACGTTCGTGCAGTTCTCCTCACTCGGTGGCCGGGTGGGCGGCACCCCGGGCATGGGTGCCTACCAGAGCGCGAAGTTCGCCGTCGAGGGCTTCTCCGAGGTCCTGGCCGGCGAGGTCGCACCCTTCGGTCTCAAGGTCGTCATCGTCGAACCCGGGGCCTTCCGCACGGACTGGCAGGGCTCCTCGATGCGGCTGCATCCCGTGGGAGCCGACTACGAGGAGACCGTGGGCGCGATCAACCGCTACCGCGAGGAGAACAACGGCGTCCAGCCCGGGGACCCGGTCCGCGCCGCGCAGGTCATCCTCGACGTCGTCGCCCACGACGACCCGCCGCGCCGGCTCCTGCTCGGCGCCCAGGCCGTGGAGATGGCCCTCGAAGCGGGCCGGGTGCGCGCCGCCGAGACGGAGAAGTGGGCCGCCGTGAGCAGTTCGGCGGACTTCCCTGCCGAGCCGTAGGCCTGACGTCCCGCGGCACACCCTGCCGCACCCCGGTCTCACCCCCGCAAGTCCCCGTCACCCGCTGTCGCACCCCCGCGACCTCTTCCCGTCACACGTAGGAGTACTTCATGAACCGCAAGACCTGGCTCATCACCGGCGCTTCCAGCGGCCTGGGCAAGGCCCTCGCCGAGTACGTGCTGGCACAGGGCGACCAGGTGGTCGCGACCGCCAGCTCGATCCGGGCCACATCCGAACTGGCCGCGCGGTACCCGGAGACGGCCCTGGCGGTCCCCCTCGACGTCACCGACCCCCAGCAGCGCAAGGAGGGCGTCCGCGCGGCGGAGGAACGCTTCGGCGGCATCGACGTCCTCGTCAACAACGCCGCCATCGACTTCATCGGGGCACTGGAGGAGCAGGAGGAGGCGGACTACCGCAGGCTGTTCGAGGTCAACTTCTTCGGCGCGGTCGCCCTCACCCGGGCGGTGCTTCCCGGCATGCGCCGGCGGGGCAGCGGCGTCGTCGTCAACGTGTCCTCGATGGACGGCCTGGCCAGTCTCCCCGCCAACGGCTACTACTCGTCCAGCAAGTTCGCGCTGGAGGGCTTCACCGAGGCGCTGTGGCAGGAGATCGAGCCCCTCGGTCTCCGCGCCATGATCATCCAGCCCGGTTCCTTCCGCACCGGCATCGAGAACCGGACCCGGGCCTCCGGACCTGCGATCGACGACTACGCGGCCACCGCGGGCGCGTTCCGCGGCATGATGGGCAGCCTCACCCCCGAGATGTTCCCCGGCGACCCGGACAAGGCCGCCCGGGCCATCCACGACGCCGTCACCTCGTCCCAGCCCCGCCACTGGGTCGTGCTGGGCAGCGACGCCCAGCGTCGTATCGGCGTCAAGCTCGACCAGCTGCGCGCCGAGTTCGACGCCGGCGAGGAGGTCGCCTACAGCACCGACTTCCCGGGCAGCGCGGAGAACGCCGTCCTCTGAGGCGCGCGGGACCGTGACCGCGTTGCCCTCACGCCGCGCGGTCACGGGCGACGGGGCCCGGATCACGGCACCTTGGGGCCGCCGAGATACGTCCCGTGCTCGTCGTACGGCCACGCGTTGGCCTCGCAGCCGTGCAGTCCGTCGATCTGCTGCATCATGGCCGGCGCCGGCCTGCCGGGTCCCGGGCATCCCTCGTGTCCGTGCCCGATGCGGTGTCCGACCTCGTGGTTGATGATCAACGCGCGGTAGTCCGCGAGCTTGCCGGGGAACTGGGGAGAACCGGAGTTCCAGCGCTTCAGGTTGACGATGACCCGGGAACCGACGTCGCAGTTCACCTCGCCCTTGGTGTGCAACCCCGCGGCCCCGCAGATCCTGTCCACGGTCGCGGGGGAGGCAATGACGACCACGAAGTCCCGGTCTCCCTCGGACACGAGCTGGAAGCCGTCGTGGCCGTTCGCCGTCCAGGATCTGCGGTCGGCGAGTATCTCGTACACCTGTCGTGCCGCGTCGTCCGCCGACAGCCCGATGCCGTCCTCCACCCGGACCTTGAAGCGCCGTATGTTGCCGTTGCCGACCGGCGGTGCGGACAGCTTTCCGGTAACGAACCCGTCGGTGTCCTCCGCCACGGGTGAGGGCGTGCTGTCCGGCGGCCCCTGCTTCGATGCGGGGGAGGATGCCGCCGTGCTCTCCTGCGCGCGGGGCGCGGCGTCGGCGCTGCCGGGCGTGGTGCCGAGGGAGCGCAGCAGGTGCGGGACGCTCAGCACCCCGACCCCCAGCAGGATGCCGACCACCGCCAGCCTCTTCGGCCACCTGCGGCCGCGCCGGGGACGGCTCCGGGACGCGGGAGCCGCGCCGGTCGTGGGCTTTCGCGTGCTCGCCGACGAAACTGCGTGACGTGCCATGTGTCCATAACCGATCCACGATGCGGGTAAACGGGAGGAAACAACACCTCCCCACCTCGGACGAGAACGATGGGGGGTTTTGTTCACCCCGCCGATTCGCGGGTCGTCGTCGGCGTGCCCCGGTCGGCCGGTCTTCCGGAGGGCCGGGAGACCGGCCCTCCGTGAGCATCATCAGGACGGCGGCAGCACCTGGCGTCCACGGTACGTTCCGCAGTTGCGGCAGGCGGCGTGTGCCGGGGTCGGCAGGCCGCACGTCGGGTTCGCGCACGTCACGAGCGGTGGCGGGGTCGCCTTCCAGTGGGCCCGGCGGTGCCGGGTACGGGCGCGGGACTTCCTGTTCATCATGGGAGCTGGATCCGATTCCGTGTGTTTCCTCTCTCCGGCCGACGCGTGGGGTGGATCCGGTGGATCACGTGTGCGCACACCTGACGGCAGGTACGGGCGACCGTCCATGGCTGGACGGTCGTCTGTCGTGCGGAGGCGACTGATCGGCGGAGCACCGGTGGGCGGTGGCCGGAGCTGCTGGCTGTGAGCGGGCGAGCGCGCCTCTCGTCCCGCCGGACTCCGTGGCGGGACTGCGGGAGCCCGAACCGGCGCCGGTGGGCGGCTCGCTCGGGCTAGGCTCTGTCGACTTCGATCAGCACGTCCGGGAGATTAACAATCGCCGGGCTGCGTCGCAACGCACCAGTGTGCCGTCGTCCCGTCCCGGCCCGCGCGTGGTCCGCTGTGCGCCACCTGTCCGCCGTGTGGCGCACAGCGTGCCGGTCAGATGGTGTGGGTCAGTCGCCACAGGGACGTGGTCTCGGCGCTGCGTGCGGCGTGCAGCGGATCGGTGGTGTCGCGGGAACGGGGATGCCTGGGACTGGTGTCGACCCGGTCCACGATCCGCAGACGCGCCGCGTCGACGGCGTCGAGCAGGTGGCGGCGGCTTCTCAGCCCGAGGAGTTCGGCGAGGTCCGACAGGACGAGCCAGCCTTCGCCGCCCGGCCGGAGGTGTGCGGCCAGTTCGGTGAGGAAGCCGCTCAGCATGGCGCCGTCCGGGTCGTAGACGCCCTGCTCGACAGGGCCGGTGGGGCGGGCGGGGAGCCACGGCGGGTTGCACACGACGAGGTCGGCTCGGCCCTCGGGGAACAGGCAGGGCCCCACGATGTCGATCCGGCCACTCAGCCCGAGCCGGTGGACGTTCTCCTCGGCGCAGTCCAGGGCGCGGGGGCTGCTGTCGGTGGCCACGACGCGACCGATGCCGCGATGGGCTAGCACGGCCGCCAGGACGCCGGTTCCGGTGCCGAGGTCGAACGCGGTAGCGGTGGTGGGGCGGTCCCGGATCGTGACCGGCAGTGGCGTGTGGGCGACCAGGTCGACGTACTCGCCCCTGACGGGTGCGAACACGCCGTAGTGGGGATGGACGCGGGCGCCGAGTGCGGGTACGTCGACGCCTCGCCGTCGCCACTGGTGGGCGCCCAGCACGCCCAGCAGTTCGCGCAGCGAGACCACTGTGCGCCCCTGCGGTGGGCCGTAGGCCTCCAGACACGCCTGGCGGACGTCGGGCGCCCTGCGCAGGGCCAGGCCGTGGTCATCCTCCAGCAGCACCAGGAGCCTGCCGAGGATGCCGGCGCGGCGGGCCTTGGCACGGCGCTGGAGTCCGAAAGACTCGCTCGGCGTTCGGCCCGGGGGTGTCGGCCTGCGGTCGACTCGGCGGCCCATCGCCCGCAGGAGTTGCCGTGCGTTGTGGAAATCGCCCCGCCACAGCAGGGCGGTTCCCTGCGTGGCGTGCCGGAAGGCCTGGTCGGCCCGGGTCCGGTCGTCGGCGAGGGCAACCTTCCGGGGAGGCGGGCTGTGATTCTCGGAATGCCAGCGGGCGGACCGCCGGTTGTGGTCTTCCGTCCAGTGGATGGTGGACACCACGTACTCCTCGTGGTCGAACGTGCGGGGATACGGAGTGCACTTCGACAAGAGGCAGGCGGGACCGCCGCCGGTCCTGGGACGGGCGGGTACGTGGAGTCAGCCGGTGGCTACCGCTCCCGCGTCGAAGCGCGGGTGCGGAGGTCCCACACGACCATGCCCAGCATCACGGACAGCCCTCCCTGGAGTGGGGCATCAGAGTCGCACAGGCGCCGTTCCGCCGCCAAGTGAACCGCCCAAAGGCCCCGGTGGTGTCGCTCAGTCCGCGAGCTGCGACAGCTCGTCCCAGTCCACACCGTCCATCTCGGACCCACGGGGCACCAGGGTGTAGGTGTGGGCGAGCCACTGCGCGACCGGTTCGGTAGGTATCTCGAAGACCGCCGCGACGGTGTTCACCAGCCGCAGACAGAAGGAGGGCGCCCCGCCGTCGGGCAGGTCGTACATCGGCCAGACCATCACGTCGCCCTCCCCCGTGCGGGCGCTAAGCCCGTCGGCCAGCAGGTCCCTGGACAGGACCCAGCGCACCGGCCGCTTGCCGTCGGCGTCCAGGACCACGGTGACGGCGAACGGATCCTGCTCGGCGTACGAGAACTCGCAGGACAGCGTCAGGGCGAGTTCGGGGGACAGCCAGCGAGCGACGTCCAGGGTGAGGTTGCACTTGTTCATCGTGGTCTCCTAGGTGCTCTGCCGGGCAGTCGGCCGCGGCCCGCACACCCAGTCTCCGAGCGGGTGGCGGCACAGTCTGTCGTGCGTTCCCTCGACGCCCCTCGGGCCGTCCTCACGGCTCTGTAGGGTGTGCCCCACGGTCGGGGGGTGTCTCTCACACGTATCTTCCGTCTGTGTCCGGCCAGGACCGGGCTAGGATGCGGCCATGAGCCAACCACTACGGGCGGTGCTCGGCGAGGACCAGGCGATCGTGCGCGAGGGCATCACAGCCATACTTCGCAGGGCCGGCATCGAGGTGGCCGCCGCCGTCGACAACGCGACGGACCTCCTCGGCGCAGCCCGGGAGCACCGGCCCGACGTGGTGATCACCGACATCCGGATGCCGCCGGGCCTGGAGACCGACGGGCTGCGTGCCGCACAGGAGATCCGCGCCACGCGGCCGGAGACGGCCGTCATCGTCCTCTCCCAGTTCCTGGACGCCTCCTACGCGCTGGACCTGGTGGGGGACGACCCGAGCGGGGTGGGCTATCTCCTCAAGGAGAAGGTGGCCAGTCCGCAGGTACTCACCGACGCCGTCGAGCGGGTCGTCGCGCGCGGCTCGGCCCTCGACCCGGACGTGATCTCGGCCTTGCTGGGGCGCAAGCGTCCCGAGGATCCGCTGGCCGCGCTCACCCCGAAGGAGCGAGAGGTGCTGGCGCTGATGGCCGAGGGACACTCCAACACGGGAATCTCAGAGCGGCTGTTCGTGAGCGTCGCCGCCGTGGAACGGCATGTGACCGGCATCTTCCTGAAACTGGGGCTCAGCCAGTCGTCGTCGGGGCAGCACCGGCGGGTGATGGCGGTGCTGCGCTACCTCGAGCAGTAGCCGCGCCCTGCCCCCGGGCGGGGCCGTCAGGAGCCAGCCGGGGCGAAGATGTGCCGCAGGTCGGCCTCGGACAGCCGGTCCTTGGCGATGAAGGACTCGATGCCGGCCTGTTCCAGCTCCTCCTGCGACCAGTACGACTGCTCGGTGGAGGTCAGCACGGTCCTCGGCGGGTGCTCCTCCTTCTTGAGCAGCCGTGCGACGGCCAGTCCGTCCAGGTCGGGCAGGTGCAGATCGAGCAGCAGCCCGTGAGGACGGTGCGCCCGCACCGCGGCCAGCGCCGAGGCGCCGTCCCCGGACTCCGCCACCACCCGCAGTCCACGTGCCGTCAGCAGCACAGTGGCGATACGGCGGAATCCGGGATCGTCGTCGACGACCACGATGTTGATGCACATGGTCCCAGCATGCCCATGCGCCGCGCGTCGGGACCATAGGGGGAGCCCTACGCTTTGCGCATGCCCGGGAGGGGTGGGGCAGGCGATTCCTTGGCGGCCTGCGGGACCCGGTCGCCTGTGGCCCCCGCTTCCCCGAATTTGATATGTATGTACGTATCTGATGACACGTATGGGGTGGGGGGCCCTCGTGGCTCGACTGCTGGAGGGGATTGGCGTGATACCGGTCGAGACACGTTCGTTGAAGAGCAGTAATCCGGTGCTGTCGCGGCGGGTGCTGGGGCGTCACGGCGGGTGGAAGACGACGGCCGGGGACCCGGACGAGGTACGACAACTGGTCCCGCCCGGCGTGGACGAACCGTCGGTGCAGTCGGCGCAATCGGGTCGGTCCGTGCTGCCCCATCAGGTCGGTGATCTGCTGTTGATGGGCCCGGTACTGGCCCGCGCGGCGCTCGCGTTCGTACTCACCGCGTTCACGGCCGTCCTGTCCTGGCTGGTGCCGCCGGTTGCCCCCACCGACACCGCCGCCTCTTACACGGTCGCCGCCGCGGCCGGCCTGACCGCCGCCGTCCCGGTCCTCATCCAGTGCCGCACCGGCCGGCCCTCTCCCCTGCTCACCCTGGCCTTCGCCCCCGCCCAGGGAGCCTTCCTCGGCGTCCTGTCCAACACCGTCTCCACCCACCTCTCCCCAGGCATCCTGGTCCAGTTCGTCCTGGGTACCCTGACCGCCCACGCCGGCGTCCTGACCGCCTACGCCCTGCACTGGGTCCGCGTCGGCAGCCGCACCCACGGCCTCGCCACCGCCGCCGCCCTCGGCGTCAACCTTCTCATCGCCGCCGACTTCACCCTGACCACCGCCACCACCCCGGCCGTCCTCGGCCTCCAGCACCTCCTGCCCGGCGCCGCCACCGGCCTCACCGGACTCCTCACCGCCATCTGCTTCCTCTCCCTCCACCTGCGCCGTGTCGAACACGAGATCACCCATGGCACCCCCCGCACCCAGGCCTGGCCGGCTGCCCTAGGGCTCACCCTCACCCTCACCTGGCTCTACGTCGAAACCCTCCGCCTCCTCACCCTCACCACACCCCACGACCTCCCCTGACTCGGCTCCCGTTCCCGCCGACACATTTCTCCCCCGCCGGTGAACCCCCACGGGGGTCCGTCTCGTGTATCAGATAACCGAAGGCGGGCGGCCTCCCACGCCGCTGAGTGTTCGAACCGGTACGCCGGTCTCGCGAGCGGGAAGCTGGACCTTCGGGACGAAAAGGAGGGGCGGTCGGGCTGTGGAGGGCCCGACCGCCCCTCCGTCGTACCCGTCGGAGTCCGGGGCCTCTCACGGACCTCGGAACTCGCCGCCGTCCGATCGGGCTTGATGGTGGCTCCACACCAGCAGCGCGAAGAGGACGAGGCCGGACACAATCAGGCCGGCTCCCGTGGCCCAGCCGCCGAACGGCAGCCGGGGCTCCAGCCCCCACACGAGCCCGGACGCGATCAGAGCCGCCCCGGTCAGCACGGAGGCGGCGATCCGCAGCGGCGACGAGACACTGTCCGCGGCCGCGCGCAGAGCTCGCTCCTGCACGGGATCGACGTAGCGGGTCAGGGAGGGGAACCGGCGCGAGAGGACCAGAAGACCGGCGAGCACCAGGAGCAGGCCGGGTCCGGGCAGCACGAGCAGTGCGACACCGGTCAGCAACAGGGCCCCGCCCGCCACGAGCGCGGCTCCCCGGCTCACCACACTGCCTCTGCTCATGACACTCTCCGTCCGATCGAGGAGAAACAGGAGATAAGAAACCTGTCGAACCAATGCGGGCAACTTTACTCAAAACGCGTCACCAGTCAAGCCGGTGACGCACGATGCGGCGTTCGGGATGAGTCGCCACCGGACAAGGGCGAACCCGCTCAGCCGCCTGCCGACGGCGCCGCGTCCGTCACCGGGCCCACCGTGAAGACCCCACCGCACACGCGCAGCCCGTCCGGGCCTCGTACCGCCACGGACTCCTTCGACCCCGGCGGGTAGACGATCACGGAGGCGGATGTCGCCCAGCAGGCGCCCCCGCTGATCTCCTCGCCCGCGGTCTTCACCACGGCGTGCGCGATCCGTCCCGGCCCGAGCGTCACCGCGCGGGCGCCACTGCCCCCGTCCGTGCCACGGATCGCCGGTTCCCCGATCCGTCGGCCATCCGTGTCCGCAAGCGAGACTCCGGGGTAGCCCTGCAGGACACAGGACGCGGAGCCCGTGTTTCGGAGCCGCAGGTCGAAGTACTCGCTGTTCATCTCCTGGCCGTTGGACACGAGCGCCGGTGCCAGGTCCGCCGCCACGCACCGCCGCTTACCGCCGTCGGTGCCGGGCGCCTCCCGACCGGCACCGTCGTCATGGTCGGCCGGTCCCGCCACGGCCCCCGAGGACGGTCGCGCCGACGCCGTGCCGGTGCCGTCCGAGCCGTCGGTACCGTCCGCATCGCCGGACCCCGCTGGAGCCTGGGCGGACGCCAAGAAAGAGCCCGCCGGGGCGCTCGCGGCGCTGTCGCCGTCGCCACCTCCGCCGGCACAGGCCGTCAGTCCCACCGCACAGGCACCCAGCACCGCGGCGCCCACCGCCAGCCGCCGCACACCTGGAACCCCGCTCCGTCGGTTCGCACCGTTCCGTGCTGTCGCCATGCGCTGCTGCTCCCTCTCCTGATCCTGAGGTCTCGGCCCGAAGTAACCCGCACACCCTCGGGTGCGGAGACAGGTATGCAACGGGATGGGACAAGTGTGCACCAAGCAGGACGAGAAGAGTCGCTGTCGAATGCCCGCCGACCGAGGCCCGGCAAGGCGCACGGTGGCACGGGCTACGCTCGTCGTCTGTGTTCCGCGGGTCATACGTGTCTCACGTCCGCCGATGCCAGGCGTGGAGGTCTGACTACAGTGAACGATTCCCCCGTTGGTCCGGGCGCTGACCAGACGTGTTTCCCTGTGGAACAGGATGTCGCGGCACGGTTCGGCGCGGGTCTGAGCCCGTCGGAGCTGCAGGAGGCCATCGAGCGGGCGCAATGCCTGCTCTCCGAGGCCTACGGGCAGATCCTCACTCGGGTGACGGAGGAACGCGAGGCGCGCCCGTCCGCGGCACTCGGACCCGACGGGGCGGCGCGGCCTGCTGCTTCCGCCGACGTCGTCTCACCCGGGATTCTCAGGAGGGTCCTTGACGCGCCGAAGGGGTCGGACCCGGGCGCCGGGAGCGGGGCGGAGGCCGGTCGCGGTTCCGACGTCACCCTCGTCACCAGGCCCCACCCCCACCGGTCCGGCCGCGTCGGCTACGAGTTCGGCCATGACTCGAACCGCCTTGCGGGCGGCCGGACCGTGCGCGCGCAGATGGCAGGCCTACGACCGGGACTTCGTCCACCTCGCCGCCGAGGCCTACTTCCACACGGACATCGAGTGGATCGAACCCATCGCCGACCTCGAGGAGATCCCGCACTCGACTCGCCCGGAACACCGGCGCCGCCGAGTACTACACCCTCTCCGCACACGGCGACACGCTCCGTTTCACCTCGGTCAGGTCCCGTCCCGAGACTGCTGCGGACGCGCATGAAGAGCGGCCTTCCACTCCTGCGGGCACGCAGCACAAGGGTCTCCCCGACAAGTTCCTGATCGAAGCACACACGATCATGTGGCACCGCAACGTCGAGCGGGTCCCCCTGCCGGGTGGCACGTCCCAGGCCGATCCCGACGTGCTGCGCAGTGTGGCATGGGACCCAGGCACGGTTGTTCTCCACGGGCGAAGTCACCCGGCATACCGAGAGGGAGCGTGCCCTCGCCGTCGCCGGGCTGCGGAACCTGGACGGGGCACTGACGGATCTCGCCGACCGGTTGCACCGCAGCGAATCCGGCAGGCACAGCTGGGAAACCGTCGGTGCGCAGTGGTCCCAAGCCATGCGTGCTGCCGCCACACTCCGCACCGAGCTGTTCGGAGAGGAGGCCGACTGGCCACCGCGGGAGGCGATCCGGGGTTGGCAGGAGCTTTCGACGCTTCCCGTCGCAGGGCGGTGTGCTCGGCGCCGTCGCGGCCATGATGCGTGTCAACTGGAACAACTACTCGGACGCCGAGGCCGCGAACCGGAAGACCTGGACCCAGTCCTGACGCGGCGCCCGGCCGGCGATCGACGCCGGGCACTCCGCCTTCCGTCCTCCGGGGGCCGCGGCCGGAGAGGCCGGCGCGGCCCCGCCCCCCTCGCGCGGCTCTCAATGGTGCAAGTCGGTCGGCCCGGGGGCGTCCAGCACCTCCGTGAGAAAGGCGTCCCAGTCCAGTGCGTCCATCTCCGCCTCGGGCGGCGTGACCCGGTAGGTCTCCTCCAGCCACGCATCGATCGGCGGGACCGGCAGCTCGAACAGGGCACTCATGTCACGGGCGTCGAGCAGCAGCCACGCCGTGACCCGGTCGCCGGAGCGGGCGGGCCACACCCGTACGTCGCCACTGCCGCTCACCGAGTGCAGGCCCTTGTGAAGGAGCTCGCGACTGATGCGCCAGGTCACGCTTCCCCCTTCCTCGGCCATGAGCTTCAGGGTCACGATCAAGGGGAAGCCCGGATCGAACCGGAATTCTGCGCTCATGGGGTGCCGGACGAACCCGTCCAGCACCCGGTGAATGCCCAGGGACAGCGTGGGCGGGTCCGAGGGCGTGTCCTGCCGGGACCGGGCATCGCTTCGGGGACCGTCCATGACGAGTACTTCCTTCCGTGGTGCGGACTCGACGCCTCTCACTCTTCTCCGTGAAACGACCGCAGGCATACGTCACTTGACGGGGGAGGAAAGAACCACGTCGCCGACGTGGGGCGGGCCGCAGCCCGGGAGGAGGCCGAAAAGCCCGGGCCCCGCAGGGCATCGGCCACGGCTGCCGCAGTGGTCGGGCATCAGGTCGTGGTGGCTTCCGGCGCGGTCTCGGCGAGCCTCTTGAGCTGCGCGAGCCACCGGGCGTTCAGGCGCTCCGCCCAGGCGGGGGACAGGGCGTCGATGCTCCTGGCGGCGGGGCCACGCACGACGGCCTCGGTCACGACGTGTGTCCGGTCCCCGGCCTCCGTGAGCAGCCACGCCTGATAGAGCTGCACTCCGGCGCCGATCCCCGACCAGCCGAGCCGACGGGGCGGCTCGTGCTCGCCGATGATGACCTCGAACCGGTGCCGGTGCAGCTCCACCTCGAACGCGCTCGCATGGGCACCGAGCCGGACCCCGGTGATGCCCGGAACCCATTCCGGCCAGCGGGCCATGTCCGTGAGCAACGCGAAGACCAGGTCCGGCGAGGAGTTGATCACGGCCCGCGCCTGACAGAAGCTGTGAGCGCTCTTGGGCGTGAACCCGGACGGCCAGTGCATGTCCGGGTGGCCGTGTGAGGCGTCGTGCATCCGGTGTCCCTCTCGAGCTGCTGGTCGGCGAGGGTACGGCCGCCGTGAGAAGGAAGCCCCGCAGGGCCATGCCCGCCTTCCTCCACTGTGCACGCCGGGCCGCGAGAGGGGATACGTCAAATGACTGAGCAGCGGGTGGCACGCGTGGGATGCGGACGGGGGGGCGAGCGAACCTTCTGCCGCCGCGGCACGTGGTCAGAGCAGCGGCGCCGCGCGTCTCCCAGCCGCCGGCCCACCCGACGAAAGGCACGAACATGACCCATTCGGTCCCCGCACCCGCGCAGGGAGAACTGGACACCTCGGCCCCCGTGGAGCTGACGTTGCTGGTGCGCCGGAGCCGACCACTGCCGGCCGGCCTGGTGGAAGGGCCGGACACGATCTCGCAGCGGGAACTCGTCATCGGCTACGGCGCCTCGCCCGAGGATCTCGCACACGTGTGTGACACGGTGCGGGAGTACGGGTTCGAGGTGGCCGACATCGACGCCGCGGCGCGGCGCGTGGCCGTGTCCGCGCCCGCGTCCCAGGTCGCGCGGGTCTTCGGCGGCCGGGCCGCCCACGCCTCGGTCGTCGATGCGTTCACCGAGCAGCCCGGCACGTACCGGGCGTGGGAGGGCGGGACGGTTCTCCCCCCGGAGCTGGAGGGCGTCGTGGTCTCGGTCATCGGCCTCGACACGCGTCCGCGGCTGCGCCCGGAGTTCCGGACCTTCCCGGGGCAGCAGCGGCTCCTGTACACGCCACCGGAGCTGGGCGCGCTGTACCGCTTCCCGGCCGGCACCGACGGATCCGGACAGACGCTGGCGATCGTCGTTACGGGCGGCGGATTCCGGGCGGAGGACATGGATGCCTACTTCACCGGTCTCGGCCTGCCCGTCCCGGCCATCCGCACGGTGAGCGTGGGAGGGGCGCAGAACGAGCCGGGAGGCCCCGGTGACCTGGAGGTGGTCCTGGACGTGCAGGTGGCCGGGGCGCTGGCTCCGGGCGCCGACCTGGTCGTGTACTTCGCGCCCAACTCCGACCAGGGCGCGATCGACGCGCTCCGCGCCGCGATCCACGCCACGCCGACGCCGACCGCGATCAGCCTGAGCTGGGGCGCTCCGGAGGCGCACTCCAGCGACCAGGTGCTCCGGGCGATGGACGACCTGTTCGCCGAGGCGGCGGCCCTGGGTGTCACCGTGTGCGCGGCCATCGGCAACGAGGGCAGCAGCGACGGCGTGTACGACGGCGGATCCCACGTGAACTTCCCGGCGTCAAGCCCGCACGTGCTCGCCTGTGGCGGCACCACCCTGGTCGGCTCCCCGGACACCGGCACGATCGAGTCCGAGACGGTGTGGAACACGGGGGCGGACGGGGCGACCGGCGGCGGGGTGAGCCGGTTCTTCGGTCTGCCGGAATGGCAGGCCTCGGTGGGGGTGCCCGCCCGGGTGGGCTCGGACACCCCGGGGCGGGGCGTGCCGGACGTCGCGGCCAACGCCGACCCGGCGACGGGCTACCAGATCCTCTTCAACGGGCAAACCGGCTTCATCGGCGGCACGAGCGCGGCCACGCCCCTGTGGGCCGCGCTCGTATGCAGGCTCGCACAGGGCCTCGGCCGCCCGCTCGGTCTGTTGGCTCCGCTGCTCTACGAGGGTCCGACCGGCCCCGACAGGGTGACCGAGGGGTTCCGCGACGTCGTCGCGGGCAACAACGGGGCGTACGCCTCGTCCCCCGGCTGGGACCCGAACACCGGTCTGGGCGCTCCGGACGGCACCGCGCTGCTGGAGAGTCTCCGCCGGCGCCTGGGCTCCTCTCCCGCCGGGCCCGCGTGAGCGCACCGCCTGCCGCACACACCCACCGGCGGCGTCGGCCGGTCACCGCGATCTGATCAGGACCGAGGCCACGATTCCGCCGGTGTAGGCGACGGCGTAGTAACGCAGCATCGGCTGGTGCGGCGCACGGGCCAGCAGGACCACGTCGAGTGCGGCTGTCGCCGCGACCACGAACGGATCGAACTGCGCTTTCTCGAAAGCCAGGTTGGCCGTGATGGCCGCGGCGACGAAGAGGGCGTTGACGACGATCAGGATGTTGTCCCACGGCCGCAGGGCACGGGTGGACGGGTGGCGGACCTGCGTCAGTATGACCGTGACGTTGAGGACGGTGAAGCCGGCCAGGAAGAGCAGGTCGGAGAAGACGTCGTCGTTGAAGGCGACGACCCGGCACAGCGAGGACGAGATGGCGGAACAGAAGCGCCCGTGGCGATAGTTGGTGATCTCGTGGTCGCCGAGACTCAGTGCGTACAGGTACGCGCCGGTCACCAGGAGGATGCCGGGCGCGGCACCGGCCCCACACCCCCGGTGGGGAGCGGCGTTCGTCAGGTGGGTGACGACCAGGTGGTAGAGGACCACGGTGCACAGCCCGAGCGCCATGTTTCCGGCCTCCACCCAGCGCAGGAACCCGTTGTCCGCGACGGGGGCGAGGGTGGCGCTGTGCTTCCTGTTGACCGAGACGAGCACGACGACCAGGGAGATGAGGGAGAGCAGCAGGTGGAGCCGGTCGTGGGTGGGACGGCCCGTAGAGGGCGACTGCGGTGGGGTGTCCCGCGCCGCGGCGGGAGAGCGTCGACTGAGCACACCCGGCAGACGAGCTGAGGCCCGAAAGAGTTCACACCTCGGCCGTCAGATCCGGCTCGGGGCGGACAGGTGCCGCACGCCCAGGAGGTCGGAGACCAGTTGGCGGGTGTCGGCATGGTCGCCGTCCACTCGCAGTCCGCCGCGGGCGGCGCGCTCGCCCGGTGCGTCGGCCCTCTCCAGCGCCATGTCGCGGGCGAGTTCGGGGTCGAAGGTTCCGGAGACGACGTAGAAGTGGTGCACGACCCGGCCGCTTGCCGTGCGGAAGTCGAACCCTACGAGCCAGGAGCTTTCGGTGACCATGAGAGTGCCTTTCCAGGTGGGTTGACGGCCTTGGTGGTCCTTCTTCTGTGGAGGCGGCCGTCGGCCGGTGGATACCAACTGTGCTTGTACGTCCAGTGTGCGTACGGCCCGGCGCCGCGGCATACGTCACATGACGACCGGATTGTCGGTGCGCTCGCCCTCCCGCTCGCTCTCCCCGCGGGCGGCGGGACCGCGGCTCAGGGGCGCAGTGCCTGAAGGGTCAGCCGGGCGTAGCGGCGCCACAGGGCGGAGTCCCGCTCGGCGAATGTCGCCAGCTGCAGGACCACGCCGCACAGCACCACGCGCAGATCCAGCACGGTGACGTCGGGACGGACGAGCGCGGCGGCCTTTGCCTCCTCCAGCAGCTCCGTGAGCCACTGCAGCAGCCCGACCGCGTCCGAGGACTCGGCCCCGGCCAGCGCCTCGGACAGCAACCGGTCCCGGGCGAGGCTCTCGAAGAGGCGCAGGGCGTACGTACCGAAGGCCTCCCGGGGTTCGACGCCGGTCACGGCGGACGCGAGGCGGCGGCGCAGTTCGGCCAGGCGATGCTGCACGGCTGCCTCCACGAGGTCCTCCTTGGAGGGGTAGCTGCGGTAGACCGTCGCCTTGCCGACTCCGGCCCGCGCGGCGATCTGGGGCACGGTGCCCTGCAGCCCGTGCTCCTGGAAGACCTCCAGCGCCGCCTCGAAGACCCTCTCGTGGTTGCGGCGTGCGTCCGCCCGGCGGGACGGTACCTCGGACCGGGCGGGCGGTGAGGGACGGACTGACACGAGAGGCGCCCCTTTCCTTGCTCGCTACCCAGGGCCGATTTAATCGGACTATACGGTCCGTTTACTTTCTCCGGCAAACGCCGGCCATGTCCCCGCATTTGACCGGACCCTGGGGTCCATTTATCCTTTCAGTTAAGTGGACCCTTAAGTCCGATTAATCTCCCGCAGTACCGAGGAGTGGAACATGTACCGCACGACACCGTCCGGCAGCAGCCCAGCCCCCCTGTCGGTGCTCGACCTGACCGTGGTCGGCGAGGGAACCGAGCCGGCGGTCGCGCTGCGCCAGACCACCGCACTGGCCCAAGCTGCGGAGCACTGGGGGTACCGGCGCTTCTGGGTCGCGGAACACCACAGCTTCCCCGCCTCGGGCAGCCCCGCCCCCGCCGTGCTCCTCGCCCACCTCGCCGGTGCCACCAGCACGATCCGGCTCGGTTCTGGCGGAGTGATGCTGACCAACCACGCACCGCTGGTCGTGGCCGAGCAGTTCGGCGTGCTGAACGCCCTCAATCCCGGGCGCATCGACCTCGGCGTCGGCCGCAACCCCGGTGGCCTGCCCGCCGTCGCCCAGGCGCTGCGCCGCGCCAGCGACGACACGCAGAGCGAGGACTTCCTGGCCCTGGTGGAGGAACTGCTGGGCTTCTGCCGCATGGGGTTCCCCGAGGACCACCCCTACCACCGCGACAACGTCCACGTGGTGCCGCAGGCCCCCGGGCTTCCCGTGTGGACGCTCGGATCCGGCACGACCGGTGCCGAGACGGCCGCGCGCCTGGGCCTGCCCTTCGCCGCCGCCTTCCACATCAACTCCTCCCAGGCCCTGCGGGCGATCGACCTGTACCGCAGCGCGTTCCGGCCCTCCGAGAACCTGTCGGAACCCCACGTCATGGTGTCCGTCAACGTCACCTGCGCCGCCACCGAGGCGGAGGCCCTGCGCCTGGCCCGGCCGGGCGCCCTGATGATGATGCACGCGCGGCAGGGCAGGCAGTCCGCCGTGCCGACCGCCGGCACCGCGGAGACGTACCCGTACACGACGGATCAGCGGCAGTTCGTCGACGGCTGGCTGGACGCCGTCGTCCACGGAACGCCGGACGCGGTCCGCACCGGCCTGACGGATCTGCAGAAGCGCACTGAAGCCGACGAGTTGATGCTGACCACGATGATCCACGACTTCGAGGCACGGGAGCGTTCGTACGCCCTCGTGGCCGAGGAGTTCGGTCTCGTCCCGCGCCGCGCCTGACACCTCCCGCACCACCAGCGACCCCGGGCCCGAGGCCCTCCGAAAGGAACATCACCATGACGAACGCCGCTCCCCGCGCGGCCGACGGCTCCGGCGACCGGGGGGACGCTCCCGCCACGGCTGTGGCAGCGGCACCGGCCGGGACGGGTTCCAGATGGCTGCTCGCCCTGATCCTGACCGGCCAGTTCATGGCCACCCTCGATGTCTCCATCGTGAACGTCGCCGCACGCACCATCCAGAGCGACCTGCATGCCTCGGGACCGGCCCTCCAGGTGATCGTCGCGGGCTACACCGTCGTCTACGCCGTGCTGCTGATCACCAGCGCCCGCCTGGGCAGCCGGTACGGCTACAGCCGACTCTTCATGCTCGGCACGGCCCTGTTCACCGTGGCCTCGCTCGCCTGCGGACTGGCCCCCGGCGCGGGATGGCTGACCGGTTTCCGGCTGCTCCAGGGGGCGGGAGCGGCGCTGTTGGTGCCGCAGGTCATGTCCCTCATCCAGCACTCGCTCACCGGCCCGTCCCGGGTCAGGGCGCTCGGGGTCTACACCGCGGTGCTCGCCGCGGGCGCCGTGGTGGGCCAGATCCTCGGCGGTGTGCTGGTGGGCGCCGATCTCTTCGGCAGCGGCTGGCGCGCGGTCTTCCTCGTCAACGTGCCGGTCGGCGCGGTCCTGCTGATCGCGGGCCGGAGCCTGCTGCCCACCGTCGAAGGGGTACGCGGCCGGAGGCCGGACATCCCCGGTCTGCTGCTGCTCGCCGCGGCGCTCGGCCTGTTCGTCATGCCGCTGGTGCTGGGCCACGAGACCGGCTGGCCCGCCTGGACCTGGGTCATGCTGGCCGCGTCGGTGGCCTCGTTCGCCGCGTTCGTGGTGTGCGAACGGCGGGTGACCGCCTCGGGCGGCGACCCGCTGATCGAGACACGTGTGCTGCGCTCCCCCGCGCTGGCACCGGCCGCCGTCTCCATCTGTCTTGTCCTGGTCGCCTTCTCGGGCAGCCTGTTCACCGCCGCGCTCCACCTCCAGGGCGCCCTGGGCTACAGCCCCGAGCACGCCGGAGTTCTCTTCCTGCCCCTGGTCGTCGGCTTCGGCCTGGGCGGCCTGTATTGGCGGCGGCTGCCGGCGCGCATACACGCCCTCCTGCCGGCGGCCGGGCTGCTGGTCTCCGCGGCAGGCTACGTCGCCCTCGGGCTGACGCAGAGCGACGGCGCGCAGGTCGGTTCGGCGGCGGAGACGGCCCTGGGCGTCGTCGGGCTCAGCTCCGGCGTCGCGTACGGGCCGCTGTTCGGCCTGGCCCTCAGCCGGGTCGCCCCCGCCGACGCCGCCGACGCCAGCGGCGTGATGAACACCGTCATCCAGCTCGGCCAGGTCCTGGGTGTCTCCGTAATCGGCACGCTCTTCCTCGGCCAGGTGCACCTCCCCGCCCCGGCGGCGGACTCCGGCCACGCGCTGAGCGTCACCGCCTACACCGTCGCCGCGGTGTCGGCTGCCGCGGCCCTCTTCGGGCACCTCGGCCGCAGGTCGGCGGCCCGGTAGGCCCGCGCCCCGCGCCGCCGCGCTATGGAGTCGACGGTTTCCGGCCGCTGATGACCGAGGTCAGACCGGCGAGGCAGTCGGCCACGACCTCGGGGACGACCTTGCAGTCGAGGACGAGGACCCCCTCGGCGCCCTCCGCCCGCCAGTCGCGGACCGCCGTGAGGTCGGCGACGGAGCGCACGGTGGCTGTGCGGGCGCCAAGAGCCCGGGCTGTGGCCGCGAAGTCGGTGTCGCCGAAGACCATGGTGTCGCGGTCGGCGCCCAGTTCGCCGTAGAGAACGACCTCCATGCCGTAGCCGCCGTCGTCGTAGATCACCACCAGCGCCGAGCGGCCGGCGCGCACGAGGGTCTCGAGCTCGGGCAGACCCATCAGCGCCCCGCCGTCGCCGAGCGCCACGACCGTGATGCGATCGCCCCGGCCCACGGCCGCGCCGACGGCGCCCGCGAAGCCGAGGCCGATGCTCTGGAAGGCGGCGCCGGTGAACACGTAGGCCGCCGGATCGGGGACCGTCCAGTACATGGCGGGCCAGCCGACGAAGTGGCCGCCGTCGGTGACCAGGGTGCGTTCCCGAGGCAGCAGTTCAGCCAGAGCGAGAGTGAGGGTACGGGGGTCGATCCGGTCGCCGGTGCCGACATCCTCGTAGGGCTCCCGGTCCCAGCCCAGGCAGGCGAGCCGGTCAGTGGCCTCGGTGCGCCAGCCGGAGCGGGGGAGGCCGCGTGCCTCGGCGCCGTCGAGGAGCGCCGCGGCCACCTCGGCGGCGTCGCCGCCGACCAGCAGGTCCACCCGGTCGGCGGTCGGAGTGGTCCTGGTGTCCACCTGCACCAGCGTGGCCTCGGGCCCGAGGAGTCGGCCGTCGGCCAGCGTCCACCGGTCCAGACTCGCTCCGAAGGCGAGGACCAGGTCGGCCCGCCCGATCAGTTCGGCGGCGCGCGGGGAGGCGAAACCGCCGCACACACCCAGCGACCAAGGGGAGCCGTTGAAGAGGCCAGCGGCCATGGCACTGGTCGTGTGGAGGGCCCCGAGCCGCTCGCCCAGGTCGGTGAGGGCCTTCGCCGCCCCCGCCCGCCAGGCGCCCAGCCCTCCGAGGATCAACGGCCTGCGGGCTGCGGCCAGGCGGTCCAGGACGGTCTCCACGACGGGCGGCGCCTGCCGTTCGGGCGGCCACCCGGAAAGCGGCGCGGTTGCCGGGCCGAGTGCCGCCCCGCCAACCGGTTCGGTGACGTGTGCGCTGATGAGGTCGGGCGGCAGGCACAGTGCCACCGGCCGCTGTTCGGTGCGCGCCCGCCGCAGGGCATCGAGGGTGTCGCTGCGCACGGTCGCGGGGTCGGTCAGCCGGATCGCGGGCACGCCGAGGGCGGACAGGAACGCGGCCTGGTCGATGTCGATCCGGCGCGGACCGGCCACGGGGGTGTCCCCGCACAGCAGCAGTATGCCGCTGCGGTGCTTGACGGCGTCGGTCAGGCCGGTGGCCGTGTTGGTCAGGCCAGGACCGCTGCCGGTGGTGCAGACCGCGACCTCGCCGGTGGTCCGGAAGTAGGCATCGGCCATGGTGACCGCTCCGCCCTCGTGGCGGGCGGACAGGTAGCGCACTCCGTGCGAGGTGAGCTGGGTGACGGCCAGGACGTTGCCGTTGGCCACCACCCCGAAGGCGTGCCCGACTCCATTGTCGGCGAGTGTCCGGCCGATGGCCTCCGCGAAGGTGGTCACCGGTGTCATCGGTGCCGCCCGGGCTGGGTATACGGCATGGGGTCGCAGGGGCGTTTCATGGGCACCTTCCCGTTGGCTGTGCCACGCGCACCGACGCGGTCGGGTGAGCGGACCGGTGAACCCCGACGGGTTACCTGCACAGGACACGTATCGGTGCGCGGGGAAGGTTCACGACGGAGAGGCAGCGACGCTCGTCTCGCGGGCGCGGACCTGCATGGCGAGGGCGGTGGCGGCGGCGACCACGGAGGCGATCGCGGCCGCGGTCCAGGCGTGATGAAAGGCCGTCAGCGCGCTGTCCCCGGTGTCGGGCGTGCCGAGCAGTGTCGCGGTGATGGCCACGCCGAGCACGGAACCGGTCTGGCGCGCCATCGTGGTGACGGCCGAGCCGGTGGCGAACCGAGCTGCCGGAAGGGCGGCCGCGGCGGCGCCGATCAGCGTGGGCAGGGCGAAGCCGACGCCCACACCAGTGATCAGCATGCCGGGGAAGAACCGGGCGAGGTAGTGCGGGTCGATGCCGAGCGCGGCGGTCCACCACCCGACGCCGACGGCGATCAGCAGGCAGCCGGTCATGGACGTCACGCCCGCGCCGAACCTGCGGATGACCGGCCCCGAGAGGACCGTGACGACCGGCACGACCAGCGGGCCGGGCGCGATCGCCAGGCCGGTGCGGATCGCCGAGTAGCCCCAGACCTGCTGGCACCACAGCACGGAGGTGAGGAGCACCGCGGCGAAGGCGACCGTGAAGAGCAGTGCGGACAGCGTGGCGACGCCGAAGGCACGTATGCGCAGCATGGGTATTTCGACGACCGGCACCGGATGGCGGGCCGAGCGCCACCAGAAGACGGCGCCCAGCAGGGCTGCCGCGGCCAGTGAACCGACGACGCCGGGTGAGGCCCAGCCCCAGTCGTCGGCCCGGACCAGGCCAAGCGCCAGCGTGCCGATCGTCAGAGTGAGCAGGGCGGCACCGGCCAGGTCCGGCAACGCGCCGTCGCGGTCCGGACTGTCGGCGGGCAGGAAGCGCGCCCCGGCGAGCAGCCCGATCGCGCCCACGGGAACGTTGACGAGGAAGGTCCAGCGCCAGTCGGCCTCCACCAGCACGCCGCCGACGACCGGGCCGAGGCCGGCCGCAATGCCGCCAACGGCCGCCCACCCGCGGATGGCGCGCGGGCGGCTTTGCGCCGGGGTGACGATCAGAAGCAGGGCGAGCGAGGTGGGCATGAGGGCCGCCGCTCCGGCGGCCTGGACGGCGCGGGCCGCGATCAGCCATCCAACCGAGGGCGAGGCGGCGCAGAGCACGGAGGCCGCGGTGAACAGGGCGAGCCCCAGCAGGAACGTGGGGCGGTGTCCGTAACGGTCGGCGAGGCGGCCGGCCACGACGAGCAGGGCGGCGAAGACGATCGCGTACGCGTTCAGCACCCAGGACAGCGAGGTGAGCGGGGCGTCGCCGAAGTCGGTGCCGATGGCGGGGACCGCCACATTGACGATAAACAGGTCCAGGTTCACGACGAAGACACCGGCCGCGACGATCCAGACGGTCGCACGGCCATTCATCGGTGAGTTTGATTTTCCAACTTCCATGTCGGGCGACGCTAGAGGTAACTCGTCCGGCCCCGCAACCAGCCCCCGGTGCCCCGTTGGTGAGGGTTCCCGCTGTCGCACCACGCACCAGCGGGAACCCTCATCAGCACAACGGGGGGCCCTATCCGAAAGGTTCACTGCCCGGTGCCCGGTGGTGGTAACTATGGTTCGCCCACTCACACGTTTCGGGAGCCCCGATGACAGTTCTCACGGATTCGGTCGAATCGATGCAGCAGCTCGCCGCGGTCTGGCGGGCCATGGTGCTGGACCGGGACGCCGACGCGGACGTGCGGGACCTGCCGGGCGTCGCCGTTCGCTGGGCGGACTGCCGGTTCGCCTTCTGGAACTGCGTCACCCTTACCGACGTCAGTGCGGGCGCGGAACTCGTCGGGCAACGTGTCCGCCGGGCGGCGGACATCATGCGCTCGAAGAAGCAGCCCGGTTTCCTCTGGGTTTTCGAGGGCCTCCTGGACGACGCGGCGCTCGCCGCGCTGACCGACGCGACGGAGCGGGCCGGCCTGGAACACGCCTTTCCCGGCACCGGCATGGCCGGCGACCTGCTCCCCGTCCCCGATCCGGCTCATCCCGACCTGACGTTCGTACGCGTGAGCACCGACGCACACCTGCGGGCGTACGCGGACCTCAACTCGCGTGCCTACGGCTTCGCCCTGGAGGACGGCCGCGACGGTCTCCTCGGCTCCTCGCTGTGGAAGGACCAGGTGCACGCCTACCTCGGCCTGCGGGACGGCGTCCCGGTGACGTGTGCGGCGACCGTGGAAGCAGAGGGCCGGCTGTTCGTGGTGCTCGTCGCCACCGATCCGCGGTGGGAGCGCCGCGGGTACGGCGAGGCGGTGACACGCAAGGCGCTGTACGAGGGGGCCCGCGCCACCGGCCTGACCCGTGCCACGCTGCACGCGACCGCCGCTGGGGCGCCCCTGTACCCCCGTATCGGTTTCAAGCCGAACTCACCGATGCGCTTCTACAGCCTGAAGGGCTGATCCCGGGCACTGATCCCCAGCGCCGATCTGATCCCCGGCGCCGATGCGCGGCGAGTGCGGCGTTCAGTCGGTGAGACGGTTGAGCACCACGGTGGCCAGTCTGAGGGCGGAGTGCAGTTCCATCACCTCGGCGACGGTGGGGCGCACGATGTCCGGCCAGTCTCCGCGCAGCCCCGGCCAGCGGGCCAGCAGGACCTCGGCGCCCGGCAGGCCCAAACGGGCCTCGACGTCCATAAGGCCCTCGCTGGCCGGTGCCCAGGAGAGCCGGATGCGGCCCGGCGGGATGCGGGCGGGCGCGGCGAAGGACGACCAGGCGACCTGGAACGTGCGCCCGGGGCCCTTGTCCACCGACGTCACGATGGCACCGCGCACACCTGCCGGCATGGGCGAGCGGGCGAAGCCGCTCAGGGCAACCGGGGTACGGGAGGGGGCGCGGCCCTGGACCAGGGTGAGCGCTGGCGTGCCGACCCGCGCTGTGCGGGGCCGGTGTCCGGGCAGGGACCGCACGGCCTGGAGCGGACGGTCGGCGTTCCCTCGCCCGTTGTTGTGAAGGGTCATCGTGCTCAACTCCGAACGGCACGGTACGGGCGGACGGCGTCACGTGACGCGGATACATCCTCCAGTGCGCGCGAAGTCCGACACATCCGTCATCTGACGGTACGGGACACCTCAGTGCGCCCTTGCGGGCGGGTGCGCCACCCTCACGCGGTGCCGCTGGTCCGCCACTCGGCCAGGAGCCGGGTGACCGCCTTCTCGGTGGGGGAGCCGCTACCCGCCGTGAAGACGAAGAGGGTCTGGTCCGGCTCGGACGGCAGCGACACCCCCACCACGTCGAACGTCAGCGCCCCCGCCGTGGGATGCCGGATCACCTTGCGCGCCGGCACGTCGACCGAGACCCGCTGCTTGCTCCAGAACTCCGCGAAGAGCGGACTTCGCACGGTCAGGTCCTCAACCAGCGCGCGCAGCCGCGCGTCGTCCGGATACCGGCCCACGTCGAGCCGAAGCATACCGATGACGTCACCGGCGACGGCCTCCCAGTCCTCGAACCGGTGCGAACTGCGGTCGAGGAAGAACCAGCGGACGACGTTGCGGTCCCCGGCCGGTTTCGCGTAGAAGTCCGTGATCACTGCGCGTGCGGCCTCGTTGAGGGCCAGGACGTCCGTGCCCCGACCATGCAGCACAGCGGGACTGTCGCCGACCGCCTCCATCAGCCTCAGCAGGCCGGGCCGCGCGGACCGGGCCGGCGCGGTGCCGCCGCTCCCCGGCGTGCGGTGGGCGAGGTTGAACAGATGGAGCCGCTCGGCCGCGTCCAGGTGGAGTGCCGTCGCGAGGGCTCTCAGGACGGCATCCGAGGGGGTAGCCTGACGGCCCTGCTCCAGACGGGCGTAGTAGTCAGCACTGACACCGGCGAGTTGGGCGATCTCCTCCCGCCGCAGGCCCGGTACTCTGCGCGCTCCCTTGGTCGGCAGGGGCGCCAGGCCCGGATCGCTGGCCAGTCGCCGGGATCGCAGGAACTCACCCAAGGGGGCATTCGATGCCATCCGGCCATTCCTCACTCATGCCTACATGCCATCGCAAGGGTAGCACTGACACACCTAGGAACAGCGGGGCGCGAGAAAGACACATGTGTGAGCATGTCAGGTGTTTCATGGGGTGGACGATCCCCAGGAAACGGCAGGCACCGGGACACCGGTGGTTCTCACTGCCCCGACGACTTGATGGGCACCATGGCTGCGTTCACTGTTGACCTCCCGGACGAACTCCTCCACTGCTTCTATACCGGTGGCCGCTGGATCCCCGGCACCTCCACCCGTCGCGTCACCCTCGTCTCCCCCGCCACGGAGGAGGAGATGTTGAGTCTGCCGCTGGCCAACGGCGTGGAAGTGGCCCGTGCCGTGGCAGCGGCCCGGGCCGCCTTCGACTCGGGGCCGTGGCCGCGTATGTCCGCCGCGGAGCGTGCCGGGTACCTGCAGCGCTTCGCCGACGAGATACGTGCGCGGCTCGGGCTGCTCGCCCGGCTGTGGACGGCTCAGGTGGGAGCTCCGCTCCGTTTTGCCGAGGGGCTCATCCACGCCGGTGAGAGCCGTTTCGACCACTTCGCGCAGCTCCTCGACGACTACGCGTTCAGTGAGCGGCGGTCCACCGCGCGCGGCCACGCCCGCATCGTGCGGGAGCCCGTGGGAGTGGCCGCCCTCATCGCGCCCTGGAACGCCACGTTCAACATCTTCGCTCACAAGATCCCCGCGGCGCTGGCAGCCGGCTGCACCGTGGTGCTCAAGTCGCCGGTGGAGAGCCCGCTGGATGCGCTGGTGATCGCGCAGGCCGCCGATGCGGCCGGTCTGCCGCCAGGCGTACTCAACGTGATCACGGCCGACACGCGGGAGTCCGCCCAGCTAGTGGAGTCGCAGGCGGTGGATAAGATCAGTTTCACCGGGAGTGTGCCCACGGGCCGGCGGATCGCCGAGGCCGCCGCCCGGCGGATGGCCCGTACGACGCTCGAACTTGGCGGCAAGTCGGCCGCGATCCTCCTGGACGACGTCGACCTGTCGACAGCACTGCCCGCGCTCACGCCGTTCACCATGCCGTTCTCCGGTCAGATCTGCTTCTCCCAGACGCGCATCCTCGCTCCCCTCGGCCGCCTGACGGAGGTGGCGGAGGCCTACACCTCCTCCGTACGGGCTCTCAGGGTGGGCGACCCCTGGGACCCGGCGACCGACCTGGGACCGGTGCTCAACGCCCGCCAGTACCAACGGGTGCTCGGGTACGTCGAGGCGGGCCGCCGGGAGGGGGCCCGGCTGCTCACCGGCGGAGGACGCAGCGCCGGATTCGACCGGGGGCACTACCTCGACCCCACCGTGTTCACCGACGTCACACCGGAGATGACTATCGCCCGCGAGGAGATCTTCGGCCCGGTGGTGACGGTGCAGGGCTACCAGGACGTCGACGAGGCGGTCCGACTCGCCAACGACACGGACTTCGGGCTCAGCGGCAGTGTCTTCGGCGCGGACGCCGAGCGCGCCTTCGAGGTGGCGCTGCGGGTGAACACCGGCCACCTCGCCGTCAACGGCTTCGAGATCTCGCCCAACGTCCCGTTCGGCGGGCGGAAGTTGTCGGGCCTCGGCCGCGAGGGAGGACCCGAGGGCCTGGAGAGCTTCCTCGAGACCAAGGCGGTCTTCATGCCGACGGCCCCCTAGCCGACGCGGTCGGCCCGCACGCCGTCCGTCTTCTGTTCACCGAAGCCGTCGACCCCGCCGAAAGCGGGAGCCACACGTACCGATGGATGCAGCTGATGCCTCACCCGCTCGACCTTCCCGTACGGGCCTCCCTCACCGCGGGACACGTCCGCTTCGCGCGTCAACGGGGCCGCGTCCTGCGTTACGCACCCGGTCTCGCCCCCTTCGCCGCGCTGCCGGACCGGCCGGAACCGGAGGACTGGGCGGACGCCGCGATGCTGGCCGGGCCGGGGGGTCTGCTGCACCTGGTGGGCCAGGATCCGGAGCTGCCGGCGGGCTGGCTGACGGTGTCCCACGTGCGCGGCGTCCAGCTCGTGCTGCGGCGCCCGGTCACGGCGTACGACAAGGAGGTCCGTGAACTGTCGCCCGTGGACATCCCGGAAATGGCCGCTCTGGTCCGGGCAACCCGTCCGGGCCCCTTCCAGCCCGGCAGCCACCGCTGCACCGCGTACTTCGGGATGCGCAGGTACGGGACGCTGATCGCCATGGGCGGTCTGCGGATGCGTCCGGCGGGTCACACCGAGATCAGCACCGTCTGTACACTGCCCGAGTACCGGCGGCGGGGCCTGGCCCGGCGTCTGGTCGGACACCTCTCCTCCGTGGCAGCGGACCAGGGGACCACACCCTTCCTGCACGCCGAAGCCGGCCGGGAGGTGGTCCCCCGGCTGTACGGGTCGTTGGGCTACGAACCGCGCCGCGACCTCTCCCTGCGGGAGATAGCGGCCCCGGTGGGCGGAGCACGGCTCCCCGCCGCCGGGAACGGGTACGTCCCGCCGGTGCCCAGGCAGCGCGGGCCGTCCGACTGAGCGGCGCCCGGGCCCTCAGCCCCCGTCCGGTGCGCTGGGCCGGGTGTCCGCCATGCGGTTGAGCCAGTCCAGCAGCAGGAGCCGCTCGGCGGGCCTGAGGGCGGGGGTCTCCTCCCGGCTCATGACCGCGCGCAACGCCATCGCCGCACCGGCCGTGTCCCGGCCCGCGCCGGGCGCCGGTCCGTCGGGCGGGGGTGTGGTGACGGCAGCGACGACCAGGTCGCGGGTCACGTCCGCGGCGGCGGGGTCCCGCAGCTCCGCCGGGGTGCTGATCAAGGTGAGGATGGTACCCATGCCCGCCGCGTGCACGACGGCCGCGGCCCGCTCGACACTCATGCGCAGTCGGCCGGCCGCGGCGACCCGGGTGATCATGCCCTGCAACTCGGTGACGGCCTCCCGACCGGCCCGGGAGAGGTGGCCGGGGCGGGGCAGACCGTACACCAGGGTGTAGTACGCCGGCTGTTCGAGACCGAACCGGACGTGCAGGTCCCAGGCGTCGCGCAGGTCCCGCACCGGATCCTCGCTGCGAGGCAGACGGCTCTTGGCCCGCAGATAGGTCTCGAAGCCGTACTCCCCCACCGCTTCGAGGAGACCGTCCTTGTCGCCGAAGACGCGGAAGATCGTCGGCGGCGGCACACCGGCCCGCGCCGCGACGGCGCGCGTCGACATCGCGTCGAGGCCGTTCTCCTCCAGTAGTCCGGCGGCGGCGACGACGATTCTGTGCCGCAGCGTCGTCGGGCCCTCCTCCGGTTCCGCGTCGGTGTCCGCGTCCGTGTCCGTACGAGCAGCCATGTTCCGACGGTACCAAAGAGAGCGGACCACTGGTTCACAGGACGGCGGTGGTACGTCGCCTCAGCGATCCTGGTCCTCGGATGTCTTGCCCAGGGCATCGCGCAGCGCGGCGCGCGTGGTGATGCCAAGCTTCGGGAACACGCGGTACAGATGTGAGCTGACCGTGCGCGGTGACAGGTGCATCCGTTCGCCGATCTCCTTGTTGGTCAGACCGCCGGCGGCGAGATCGGCGATCCGGCGTTCCTGCCAGGTCAGCGACGCCAGGTGTGCCGACGTGGCACGCGCGGAGACACCCGAGGCCCGCAGTTCCGCCTGGGCCCGTTCGGTCCAGCCGGCGGCACCGAGCCGTTCGAAGCAGTCGACGGCACGGCTCAGCAGCTGCCGTGCCGCCTTGGGACCGTGGGTGTGCCTCAGCCGGATGCCGTGGGCGAGGCGGATGCGGGCCAGCTCGAAGGGGAAGGTCGCGCCGCCGGGATGGGTCTCGGCCCGCGCGAACATCTCGGCGGCCTCCTTCTCGTCGGTCGCCGTCATCGACAGCGCACCGTAGGTGATCAGGGCCAGCCGGGGCGAGATGTCGGGCAGCCCCGCCTCCCGCGCGGCCAGAGCGTGCCGTCTGGCCTGCTCGGAGCGCCCGGTGTGGACTGCCGCCTCGACGAGGTCGAGCAGGGTGCGCGAGGCCTGGTGGGTGCTGGGAGTGAACGCCCCGGGGGGAGTGATGCCGATCGCGTAAAGATAGGCGGCCTCGTAGTCGCCTTCGCTCAGCGCCGCCGCCGTGCCCACCGCGTCCGCGATCTGGGTCAGGAACCCCACTCCGCGCGGGCGGGCCCACGCGTCGACAGCGGCCTGTAGCTCCCGGGCCCGGTCCAACTGGCCGCGCATCGCCGCGAGCAGGGCCAGGTAGGCGCGGCTGTGGTGGGCGAACAGGACGTGGCCGTGTGAGGAGGTCAGCTCCAGCACGCGCCGGCCCGTGCGTTCCGCCTCGTCCCATTCCCCGACCGCCATCTGATCGAGCATGATCAGGTGCAGCATCGTCATGCCGTTGGCCACGGCCCCCGTCGCCACCTCGCGGTCGACGGTGCGCTGCAGGAAATGACGGTAGTGGCTGAGCGTGTCGACGTGGTAGGCGGCGACGGCCAGGCGGGTCACGTCCCACGGTTCCAGGGCCGGGAGTTCGGCGAAGGCGTCCTCCACCCGGCGGTGCAGTCCGGTCCCGCGGCGCACGACGTCGCTCCACGCGTCCTGGTAGATCAGCGACCTCGGCGTGATCAGGTCGCCCATCGAACCGAGCAGTTCGTGCGTCCGCTTCCACCCCGCGTCGTCGCTCGCGTACTGGTTGATGGCGAGCAGGAGGTTCACCAGCCGGCCGAGGCCCTCCGACGCCTCCCCGGCCTCGTCGCGCAGCGTCTCGATGGCCGCCAGGACCTGCCGCGGCGCAGAGCGCACGTCGCCGTCCTCGTACAGCGCGACGTAGGCCGAGGTGAGCACCGAGGCCGGTGAGTCGCCCCGGCCCGGTGCAACGTCGGCGTGGACGAGCTGGCGGGCCTGGTCCAGCAGGGCGGCGTGCCCGGCAACGAACGCCGCGTCGCCCAGCCGTCGGGAGCGGTCCTCGTGGCCCTCGCTCAGTTCCGCGGCCCGGGTCAGCCAGCCCACGGCCGCCGTCGCGCCCCCGCGCCGGGTCGCGGAGTCCGCCGCCCGCTCCAGGGCGACGGCGACCTGTTCGTCGGGGTCGATCGTCGAGGCGGCCAGATGGGTGGCGTGCCGCTCCACGTCCTCGCGGTGCACACGTGCCAGGGCCGCGTGCGCCGCGCGCCGCTGGTTGGGGGTCGCCATCTGGACGACGGTGGAACGGATCAGGGGGTGCCGGAAGACGAAGTCGCCGCTGACCGGGTCAATGTCCAGCAGCCCGGCCGCCACGGCCTCGTCGGCGTCCCGCATGCGATAGCGCGAACCGCCGGTGCCGGCGGTTCCCGGCCCCGCGCCGACGCCGTCCAGGGCGCCCCGCAGGAGTTCCCCGCGCACCGCGTCGCCGAGGAGCTCGATGCGGGTGCCGTACACGCGCTGGAGCCGGAGGGGCAGCGGCACGCCGTGGTGGCCGGACAACCCCTCGGCGCTGTGTCCGAGATGACCGACGCTCAGGTAGGGCGGCAGCTCCAGAAGCGCGAGGGGATTGCCCTGGGCCTCGTCCAGCACCATCTGGCGGATCTGCCCGTCCAGTTGGGGATAGTGCAGGTCCAGCACATGTGCCGCAGCCTCCTCCGGTAGCGCCGTCACCGGCAGCTCGGGCAGCCCGGCCGTGTCGAACCGCGAAGGAACCTCGGAGCGCAGCCCAACCACGAGCTTCATGGAGCTGCCGGTGAGCCGGCGCCCCACAAACCCGCACACCTCGGCGCTGGCCGCGTCCAGCCACTGGCCGTCGTCGAGGACGAGCAGGAGCGGCTTGTGCGATGCCACCAAGGACAGCAGGTCCAGCACGGCGATGCCGAGGGCCATGACCGACGGAGGCCGTCCCTCGTGGTGTCCGAACACGGCGTCGAAGGCGGCACGGTGACCGGCGTCCAGACCCTCGATGTAGGGGAACAGGGGATACAGGAACTGGTGCAGACCGGCGAGCGGAAGATCGGACTCCGCCTCGACGCCGACGGCCTTGATCACCCAGTGCTCCTCCTGCGCCAGGTCCGAGACATGGTCCAGCAACGCGCTCTTGCCCACCCCCGTCTCGCCCCGCAGGACCAGCGCACGTCCCCCGGCTGCCGCCACGAACGCGGACAGCACCCTTTGCTCCCCGTCCCGGCCGACCATTGTCCTGACGAGCGACTCCACGGTCCCCCACTCCTTTCACCGCTGGCCCGGCCGGCCCTCAGCTTCACACCTGCGCATGCGGACCTTGCCCGGTCCCGAGGCGTTGGTACATGCCGGATTGCGGCTCGGTTCGCTGGATGTGCCTGATGGCACGGACCGCCGCCCACACCTCACGGACGGCACATGTGTCCGGCAGGGGTGCCTTTTCTCCCATTACAGCCGAAAGGCTCCATGTGCGGTCAGCGTAAGCGGACCGGTATGTCCGGTCAACCGTGTAGCCGCCCGGTTTGTGCCTGCGTCGGGTTCTCCGCCGGACACGTTCACGGCAGCGATACTGCCCCATCGCCGCCATGGAGGGAAACGCGGTGTGTCGACGGCCGGCGGTTCACACGTATCTTGTAGATATGTGTGCGTGGAGCCCGCGTATGCACCATCATGGCCGTCGTGTACGAAAGCGCCTGAAACACCGGGTTTCAGTCACGAGGCGGCCTCTCGACGGCCTGGAGGTACCCCCACATGACGTCCAGTACGGCATCCGGCAGGATTCTCGACGAATTGGGCGGATACAGCGACGGGCCGTTTGCCGTCGTCGACGTGCTCGTCACCCAGCGCGCGCGGTTCCTGCGCTACGTCTCCTGTCTCGACGACGCCGCCTGGCACGCGCCCACCCGCTGCTCGCAGTGGGACGTCCACGACGTGGTCCGTCATGTCCGCGACGTCGCCGCCCTGCACATCTTCCAGCTCGGCGGCCCGTTCCGAGGCTTCCGCCTCACGCCGGACTTCCACCCGACGGTGACGCCGGACCAGTGGCTCGAACTGTCGGCCGGGCAGAGCCCGGCGGAAACGGTGCGGGACCTGACCCGGCTGGTGGAGGAGGAGGAGCGTCTCCTGCGGGCCAAGGCGGAGGCCGACCCCGACGAGACGCTCGTGGGCGCACTGGGACGCACCATCGCCTGGTCGGTGCAGTCAGTCCACGCGTTCTGGGACGCCTGGATGCACGAGCGGGACATCACCCTGCCCCGCGACGAGGGCCCGGCGTACTCCGAGGACGAGTTGCGGCTGGCCACGATGCACTCGTTGCTGTGCGCGGCCGCCCCACCGAGCTGGAACGGCGACCACGTTCACGCCGGTCTCCTGCTGGAGGGCGCCGCCGACGCCTCGTACGTCGTGACGTCCGTCGACGGTGTCAACCGCGTGCTGGCGGCCCCCTTCGACGGGGCGGACCTCCTGACCGGCGAGGCGGGCCCGACCGTGGACAGCCTCGCCGGCCGGAGCCCGAGACTGGAGGCCGTCCTGCACGGGTCCTCCCGGGCACTGGGGCAGCTCGGCCTGCTGAGCAGGATCGCAGCCTAGCCGCAGCACGACTCCCGCGCGCGATCGCGACCTCACTCGATCTCACTCGGTCTCTCTCGACCTCACTCAGAGGACATAAGGAGTCTTCGATGACGAACCCCGCACGCTCACCCCGGCCCGGCACGGGCCGTCGCCGTTTCCTGGGCATCGCGGCGGCCGGTGTCGCCGCCGGTCAGGTCGGCCTGCCCGGCCAGGCGCTGGCGGCCGGCACCGACCAGGCGGCGCCGACGGCTACCGGCACGGCGGCCGGGTGGGCGCCGCGGCCCGGCTCGGGCATCCGTCCCTTCCGTATCAAGGTCCCGCAGAGGGAGCTGACCGAGCTGCGGCGGCGCATCCAGGCGACCCGCTGGCCCGACCGGGAGACGGTCAAGGACCGGTCCCAGGGCGCCCAACTGGCCCGGATGCGGCCGCTGATGGACCACTGGGGCACAACGTACGACTGGCGCAAGCTAGAGCGGCGCCTCAACGCGCTGCCGCAGTACATCACCGAGATCGACGGCCTGGACATCCAGTTCGCGTACATCCGCTCCTCGCACCCCGACGCCCTGCCGATGCTGATGACGCACGGCTGGCCCGGGTCGATCGTCGAGCTGCTGAAGGTCATCGACCCGCTGGTCAACCCCACGGCGCACGGCGGGCGTGCCTCGGACGCCTTCCACCTGGTGCTGCCGACCCTGCCCGGCTACGGCTTCTCGGGCAACCCGGCCAGGAGCGGGTGGAACCCCGACCGCACGGCGCGCGCGTTCCACGCGCTAATGCTGCGGCTCGGCCACCCGGAGTACGTCTCCCAGGGCGGTGACTGGGGCTCGATCATCTCCGAGGTGCTGGCGGTCCAGCAGCCGAAGGGGCTGCTGGGCATCCACGTCAACATGCCCGGCACGGTGCCGGACGACATCCTGCGGCGCCTGCGCAACTTCGACCCCGCCCCGGCGAACCTGTCGGCGGACGAGCACAGGGCCTACGACCGGCTGCTCCACTTCTACCGTGACGGCTTCGGGTACGCGGCGATGATGAACCAGAGCCCGCAGACGATCGGCTACGCCCTGGCGGACTCCCCGGTGGCGATGGCGGCCTACTTCTACGACAAGATCGCGGAGTGGTCGGACTCCGACGGCGAGCCCGAGAAGCTCTTCACCTACGACGAGCTGCTGGACGCCATCTCGCTGTACTGGCTGACCAACACCGGGGCATCGTCCTCGCGCCTGTACTGGGAGGGCTCGCAGGCCGGCGGCGGACCGTTCAACGCCGTCTCCATTCCCCGGGTCCCGGTCGCGGTGACGGTCTTCCCCGCCGAGATCTACCCCGCGCCGCGCAGCTGGGGCGAGCGGGCCTTCGGCAACATCATCCACTGGAACGAGGTGGACAGGGGCGGTCACTTCGCCGCCTGGGAGCAGCCGAAGATCCTCGCCGAGGAACTCCGCACCGCGTTCCGGGTACTGCGGTAGAGGCCGCCACGCCCCGGCCCAGGGGGTGTAGTTCGGATTCTGCCCAGAGCCACTGTCACTCAAGGCCGACCTGATCCGAACGCCACCCCCTGGTCCTGCCGGCGATCCCAGCGCAGACGGGTGGGGTCAGCCGCCGATGCCGACCAGGGTGCCGGTACCGTCCTGGTAGCCGATGTAGGCGGTGGCTGGGGCGGAGGTGTCCACGCCGGACCAGGTGCCGCTGACCTGGAACGGGACACCCGGCCTTGTCTCCGGGTGCCGCGGAGACACGGTGAATGTGCCGGTCGTGGGTGTGTCCGCACCCACCAGGTTCGCCCGCAGGGTGTACGTGAAGTCGGACGGCCTGCCCGACCCTTCGTACCAGCCCGACATGACGGTGACGAGGTACTTGCCCGGCTTCAGCCTCGTGAAGCCGACGTGCGCCTGATGGGCGTACTCGCTCAGCTGCTCGCCCCCCGCGGGCGAGCCGTCCGCCCGCAGAGGCGTGACCATCAGGTAGATCCCGGCGTCGGGGTGGTCCGCCGTGGCGTAGAACTCGCCGGCCTTGCTTCCCTCGGGCACCGTGAGCACGAACTCGTCGGTGCCGCCCTTCGCCTTGGTCACCTCGCCGCTCACCGGTGCTCCCACGACCGGCGCGTACGGGGTGAGCGTCAGCTTCTCGGTGCCCGGGGTCGCGCTGTAGGAGACGCTTCCCGCGCTGCCGCTGCCGGTGAGTCGGCTCGGAGCCGCCAGGCTCTGTGGTGTCACCACGATCGGGCTGCGTACCGTCACCCGCCCGCTGCCGGTCCATGTCAGGGATCCGGTGACGGGAACGTCGGAGGCCGCGGTGGTGCGGGTCAGCCTGATGGCGACCTTCGCCGTCTGCCCGGCACGGGTGAAGCGCAGGGCCGAGGGCGTCACCCGTACGTCGAAGCCGGGCAGCTTCACGGCGGCGCGGTACACACCGGGCCGGACCGCGGTCAGCGTACGGGTGAGGGTGCGCGAGCCGAGCAGCCGGTCCACAGAGAGGGACGGGTAGTTCAGGTCACTGGGCTCGATGGGGGCCGTGCCGGTCCGGGTGTCCACCCCGAGCCCCTCCTCGTAGGCGAGCCAGTCGCGGGCGGAGGAGTCGTACACCAGGCCCGGGTCGAGCATCGCGGCGGGTTCGACCTCGCCGGAGCCCTGCGCGTACGGGTCGGTGTTCGCCCCGCCCGACGCTGTCTTCGTGTCCACCGCGGTCGTCATCAGGGCGGACTTGACCGCCATGGGCGACCACTTGGGGTGCACGCCGAGGTAGAGGGCCGCCAGTCCGGCGACCTGGGGCGCGGCCATCGACGTGCCCGCCATGAAGTCGAACGCGTGGCCCTGGTTGCTGGGCGGTGCGACGGCGGCGAGCACGGCCACGCCCGGTGCGGCGAGGTCCGGCTTGATCAGCGCGCCCTTGTTCACCGTGGAGGGGCCCCTGGAGGAGAACGAGGCGATCTGCGGATACGGGGTTCCGGTGGAGCCACCGGGCTCCAGCGTCACGGTGGCGCCCGGCGTGGCCGCATAGTCGCCGACCGCGCGCGCCCCCGGCCCGTTCAGGTGCACAGTCGGCACCATGTGGATGTCGCCGTCCGTGTCCTGGTCACCGGTGTTGACCAGGACCATGCCGACGCCGCCGGCCCGCCGTACCTCGGCGGACTTGCTCACCCGGGTGTTGCTGCCCCGATCGCACACCACGATCTTCCCGGCGGTCTTCTCCGGGTCGAGCGTGCCGTCCTTGCACAGCGCGGCCTCACCCTGCGCCGCCGCGGCGTTCTTCACGTCGACGGACCGCACCAGCGCTTTCGGACCGAGCGCCGCGCGCACAGTGACGCTGGCCCCGACGAAGGTCCGGCCGTCGCCCAGCTTCACCGTGGCCTCCACGGGTGCGAGGGTGCTGGCCGCGACCGTGGTGGTCCACGGGGCGGTGTTGTCGATCCAGGACGTCGTCGGCCCCCAGTTGCCCGCGGCCGCCGACACGAAGATCCCGGCCCGCGCCGCCGCCAGGAAGGCCTGCTGTATGGGCTCGTCGAGCGACGACTCCTCCTGCGCCCCCGCCGAGTAGTTGATGACGTCGACGCCGTCCGCCACCGCCTGGTCGATCGCCGCGACGATGTCGGAGTCGGTACCGCCGGAGCCGGTGGCGCCCTTGCCCTTCCAGAGCGCCTTGTACATGGCGACCACAGCACTCGGCGCCACTCCGGAGATCTTCCCGAAGTCGGTCCCGTCCACGGTCACCGGAACATCCGTGTTGCCCGCCGCGGTGGACGCCGTGTGGGTACCGTGCCCTTCGCCGTCGCGCGGCGACACGTAGTCGTCCCGTTCCTCCGGCGGTATCGCGCCCAGCCAGCCGTCGCCGAAGTAGCGCGCCCCGACGAGCTTGGTGTTGCAGGCGGCGGCGGTGAACTGCTCACCGGTCTGGCAGACGCCGGTGAAGGTGGTCCCGTCCGCCTTCTTCATCCGGATCGTGTCGCCCTGGCGGTACGGGCGGTAGGGGTTCATGGCCGTGGGGGGCCTGCTGCCGAGCGGAGAGCCGGCGAACGAGGCGCTCTCGGGCCAGATACCGGAGTCGATGACGCCCACCACCACGCCCTTGCCGGCCTTCGCGGTCCCCCCGAGCGACGACCACACGCCGCGCGGCCCGGACAGCCCCATCGCGTCGGTCGACCGGGAGTCGTCCGTGGCCTTGTTCCATCCGTCCAGGCTGACCTTGAGGACGCCGGGCCGGGTGCTCAGCCGCGCGGCCTGCGTAGCCGTCAGATCCGCGGTGAAGCCGTTGGTCACCACCGTGTAGCGGTCCCGGACCTTGGCTCCGACGGCCGCGGCAGCCTCTTTCTGTCGACCCGTCAGGAAGTCACGGTATCGCTGGGCGGCTGTGGTGGAGGTGTCGACCCTGCCGCCCGGGGACGGCGCCGTCGGAGCGAGTCCGTCGGTGCCGCCCCGATAGAGGGCGAGGGGCGCCTCGGTGAGGGTGACGATGTAGCGGCCGGCCTTGAGATGCCCCGTCAGGGGTACGGGGGTCGTCGGATCGCCGGCGGCCTGGACCGGTGTGCCGGCAAGGATCGCGGTCAGGGACGCGGCGACGGCCACCGCTCCCCGAGCAAGAGCCCTTCTTCGAGGCCTGAATCTCACGTGTGCTCCCAGGGTGTGAGGCGAGCCGGAGGGTTTCTCCGGCACCTTCGGACGCCGCGGAGGACTGACGAGGATCGGACAATGAGCACCTCGCGGCGGGAAAAGTGAACGCTGTACCTCTGACAGGCGTCCAGATACTCTGATGGCGGGTTTGGACGGATGACCAACTACGCCACGGATGTCACACGTCGAGCGGGCGGAGGACGCATACATGCTCAAGGCCCTGGGCATAGCCGATGCCGACGAACAGGTGTACCGGTGCCTCCTGGAGCAGGGCGAGATGACCGTCGCCGATGTCGTCGCCGCCGAGGTAGCGCCGGAGCAAGACGTGCTGCGATCCGTCGGCCGGCTCCGGGAGTTGGGGCTCCTCCACTCCACCGCCCACGGCCTCTATCAGGCGACGGATCCCCAGGCCGCATTGCTGCCCCTGTTGTCGAGGCGGCAGTCCGAGATGGAGACGGCGCTGTCCACCGCGCGCCTGGAGATCGATCGGATCGCCGAGCGCTACCGCGAGGGGCGCCGGCGCCCCGACCCGAGCAGCCTCGTGGAGGTTCTGTCGGACCGGGCGGCGATCGTGGAGCGCTTCGAGCGGCTCACCGCCTCGGTGAGCAGCCACCTCTGGGCCCTGGACCGGCCGCCCTACATGGGCCGGTCCGACGGCGGGCAGCACAGCAACGAGGACGAGATGTCCATCACGGTGTCCTGGCTGGAACGGGGCATCGCCGTCCGTTCGATCTACTGCCCGCAGTCGATGGAGCGCCCGGGCCGGTTCGCGACCCTGCTCCGGCTCGCCGAACTGGGGGAGGACTCCAGGCTGTTGCCCTCTCTGCCGTTCAAGCTGCACATCATCGACAAGCGGATCGCGCTGGTCCCGCTGTCCGGTCCGGTCTACGACGGTCTCGTCGTCATCCACCCCTCGGGCATGCTCGACGCGCTGAGGGAACTCTACGAGGCCTACTGGGCCTGCGCCGAGCCGTTGTCCGCGTCGGCGGCGCCACCCGGGAACGACACCTTCGACGCGGGCGACGTCCTGTTGCTCGGCATGCTCAAGTCCGGTCTGAAGGACCAGGCCATCGCGCGCCAACTGGGGTGCAGTACCCGTACCGCCACCCGCCGGGTCGCGGCCGTCCTGGCGAAGCTAGGTGCCCAGACCCGCTTCCAGGCGGGGGCCCGGGCCGCCACCCGCGGACTGATCTGACCGGCGCCCGTCCGGCGTCGGCTCGCCCCTCCCCCGCTCAGTGCAGGATCCGCCGGGCGACGTTGGTGGTGACCAGGTCGAGGAGTTCCTCGCCGCGGCCGGAGAGTACGGTGCGGATCGCGTACAGGGTGAATCCCTTGGCCTGTTCCACCGTGATCGCGGGCGGCACCGACAGCTCCTGCCTGGCCGTCATGACCTCGACCACCGCGGGCCCGTCGTGGGCGAAGGCGTCCTTGAGCGCGCCTTCCAGGTCACCAGGCCGCTGCACCCGCCGGGCCCACAGGCCGACCGCGGCGGCCACGTCCGCGAGCCGGGGGTTGTCCAGTTCCGTGGCGAAGTTGACGACGCCGGCCGCCTTCATCTCCAGCTCGACGAAATTCAGCGAGCCGTTGTTGAACAGAACGATCTTGGCGGGCAGCCGGTTCTGGCGCAGGGTGAACAGCTCCCCCAGGAGCATAGTGAGACCGCCGTCGCCCGAGAAAGACACCACCTGGCGTCCTGGGTAGGCGGCCTGGGCGCCCACCGCATGCGGCAGGGCGCAGGCCATCGTGCCGTGGTTGAAGGAGCCGAGCAGCCGCCGGCGTCCGTTGAACGTCAGGTAGCGGGCCGCCCACACCACCGGGGAGCCGACGTCCGTGGTGAAGACGGCGTTGTCGTCCGCGAGGCGGTCCACGGTACTCGCCACGAACTGCGGGTGGATCGGCGTGCGTTCGTGGTCGTTGACGGCGAGCGCGTCCAGCGACTTGCGGGTGCGGGCGTAGTGCGCGAGGGCCCGGTCGAGGTGGCCGCGGTCGGTCTTCGGCGTCAGCAGGGGCAGCAGCGCGGGCAGCGTGTCCCGCACGCTGCCGGTCAGCGGCAGGTCAACGCGGGTGCGTCGGCCGAGCTGCTCGCCGCGCAGGTCCAGCTGGATCACCTTGGCGTCCCGCGGGTAGAACTGGCGGTAGGGGAAGTCGGTGCCGAGCATGAGCAGGGTGTCGGCCTCCTCGATCGCCTTGTAGCCGGAGGCGTAGCCGAGCAGACCGGTCATGCCGACGTCGTAGGGGTTGTCGTACTCGACGTACTCCTTGCCGCGCAGGGCGTGGACGACGGGTGCCTTGAGGCGTTCGGCCAGCCTGACCAGGTCGTCGTGGGCGCCCGCCGCGCCGGCTCCGGCGAGGACGGTCACCCGCTTCCCGGCGTCCAGCAGGGCCGCGGCCTCGCGCAGGGCGGCGTCGTCGGGCCGGGAGACGGTGCGGGTGGGGCGGACCACAGCGGGGGCCAGCTCGCGGGCGGCCTTGGCGAGGAAGACCTCGCCGGGCACCACCACGACGGCGACGCCCTTGCGTTCGACGGCGGCCCGCATGGCCAGCTCGATGATGCGCGGCGCGGTCTCGGCGCTGTCCGCCACCTCCGCGTAGACGCTGCACTCGCGGAACAGCTCCTGCGGGCGGGTCTCCTGGAAGTAGCCGGAGCCGATCTCGGCGCCGGGGATCTGGGCGGCCACGGCGAGGACGGGCACCCGGCTGCGCTGGGCGTCGAACAGTCCGTTGATCAGGTGCAGGTTGCCGGGTCCGCAGCTGCCGACGCAGACCGCGAGTTCACCGGTCAGTCCGGCATCTGCGGCGGCCGCGAGCGCGGCGCTCTCCTCGTGCCGCACATGCACCCAGTCGACCTCGCCGTCCCGGCGCAGCGCGTCGGTCAGCCCGTTGAGGGAGTCGCCGGGCAGGCCGTAGAGGCGCTGTACGCCGCTGGCCTTGAGCGAGGCGATGAGGTGGGCGGCGATCGTGGGCATGCGGGTGCTTCCCTTCGCTGGAGGTCGACGGCACGCGACGAGTCTTCAACGGGAGGGCCGGCCCGTGGATCCGTCGGATGACTGTCGGTGCCTGTGTCGGATGACAGTCGCTCGCCCCCCGGCGTACGGGGACCCGGAAAACGCCTCGACCCGCGTCCTCGGGGGGCGCGGGCCGAGACGGGTCCTGCGGGGTGGGTCAGGCGGTGCGGTTCCGCTGCTGCCGGGCCTTCCAGGCCAACAGGAGCGACTGGATGATGAAGAAGACGCCGCCGCCCGTGGCGTAGGTCGACAGGACGTCCAGCGAGGGGTCGTCGCCCGCGGCCTGGACGATGTAGAAGATGCCGACCAGGACGGACAGGCTGCCCGCGATCAGCACCGGCCACTGCTTGCCGAACTCGGGGCCGCGCCGGCGCAGACCGACCACCGCCTGGGCCGCTCCGGACAGGACGGCCCAGGCGCCGAACACGCTGAGCACGGTGGCGAAGGAGCCGGCACCCGCGATGCCGACCGCTATGGCGGCGAGCGTGCTCAGCACCGCGTTGAACGCCGTGACCCGGCGCTCGGAACCGTCCGTGAGGGCCCGGTAGTCGATGACCGACGACACCGCGTCGATCAGCGGGTAGACGACCAGCAGGGTGATCGCCGCGGCGTCCAGGGTGTCGTGGGCTCCGGCGAAGACCACGGCCCAGACCACCGCCAGGATGCCCCGGATCAGGTACAGCCTAGTAAGGGAGGAGCGTTCGCCGTTCGCCGCGGGTGCCCCGGTCGTCAGGGTGTTGGTGGTCATCGGGAGCCGGCCTTTCCGGTGGTCGGGTTGGGTGGGTGCGGGGCCGTTCAGTGCCGGTGCGGCTTGACGCAGCGGAAGCTGTCGGCGTCGGCTATGTCACCGTGACCCTTGTACTGGGACACGAGCGGGTAGCGGCACAGGTCGCGCTCGACCTGCTGGCCGGAGGCGTTGGTGAGGGTGGCGCTCAGCGTGTTGGGGGCCTTGCCCTGCTCGACCCACTTGGTCAGGGCCGCCAGGTCGGTCCCCTGGCCGCCGAGTCCGCAGTGGACGGTGCCCTGGGGGAGGAAGAGACGGTAGAAGTCGTCGACCCGGTGCGTTCCGCCGAGCTTGCGCTCGACGCGCTCACGGTAGTCCACGGTGCCCGCGGTGGGTATGTACTGGTCGGCCTGACCGTGGTAGGTGAGCAGCTTGCCGCCCGACTTGCGGAAGCCCGACAGGTCCGGGTCGTCGGAGCCGATGATCTTGTCGTACTCGTCCTGGGACTGCTTGAACAGCTTCGTGAACTGGCTGTACGTCAGCTTCGAGGTGTCCAGGCCGGGCTGCTTGGCCACCCACTTCTTGGTCCAGTCGTCGGGAACCGTGAACGGCATGTCGCCGGCGAGGCCCTTGAAGTCGGCGCCGATCGGCAGGCCGTACCAGAGCTTCTTGCCGGACGTGGTGCGCGGGCCGTCCCAGATCTTGCGGACCACCTTCGCGTCGGCCGCCGTGATGGTCTCCTGCTTGCCGTCGCAGTCGATCTTGGTGCCGATCAGGCGGCGCGGGTCGAAGTCGCAGCGCGAGGCGTCGGCGATCAGGCCGTCCCTGGCGCCGTCGTTCGTGTCACAGGCCTTGAGCGCGGCCGCGTTGAAGGCCTTGAACTCGCAGTCGGTGGGGCGGGTCTTCTCCTCGTTCATCACAACCTGCGGCCACAGCGTGGCGGGCACGTAGTCGTCCCAGTTGATGGCGGGCGAGTTGGCGAGGATGCCGTCGTAGTCGTCGGGGTAGCGCTGGGCCTCCACGTAACCTTCGCGTCCACCCGTCGAGCAGCCGTTGAAGTAGGAGTACGAGGGGGCCTTGCCGTAGATCGCGTCGGTGACCGCCTTGCCGACGACCGCTGCCTCGTGCTGGGAGCGCTCGGCGAAGTTCTTCAGGAGCGAGGTGTTGACCTTGCCGTTGCTGTCCAGCGCCCAGGAGCTGTCGATGGCGTCGCCAACGCCGCCGTCGGTGGTCGCGGCGGCATAGCCCTGCTTGACCGCGTTGGCCAGACCGGGGTTGTTGTCCCCGACCGCCCAGGCGGAGCCGCCGAAGGCCTGGAAGCGTCCGCTCCAGCCCGCCCGCTCGGGCAGCCAGGTCCGCACCTTGGCGTGGTCACCCTCGCCCGGGTGGGTGAGGGTGACCGTCACCTCGCAGTAGGACGGGACGTCGTAGACGGTGCCTTTGAGGTACCCGGTGCCCGTCACGGTGCCGCCCGGCTGACGGACGGCCGTCACGGACTCCACCCTGGTGCCCGCGGGGGCCTTCACGGGGACGGACCGGCACTGCGTGGGCGCGGAGGTGGAGGCGGGGCTCCCGGTGTCCGCTGAGGCAGTCGGCAGGTACACCGCCGCCGCGAGCGGCACACCGGCCGCGAGGACGGTCAGAAGTCGTCTCATGACTTTCCTATCCGAGAAGTGTGTGTCTGGCATGAGACACATGTGCTGGATGGCGAACATGACGGTTGGCTCCGCCGACCGGTTCGCCGCAGGTGAATGCCCGGGCGATGCGCCGTTCTCACCGAATCGCTCCGCTGCCCGCTGGGGACGAGGAGAGACTGGCACGAATGTCGTCACCGGTCAAGCAGGTGACGAATTGTCGGGGCGATCGACCGACATCGGTCACTCTGCCGTCGTGGCGGGCCCGGCACATCAGTCAGTTGACGGTCAGTCCCGGCACGGAGGCCACCGCTCGGGGGCTCGCCGGGCGCCGGCGGGCCGTCAGCTCCTGTCCGCCTCGGGCGCCTCGTCCTTCGTGCGGTCGTCCCGCGCGTCCCGCAGCCAGTGGGCGTGGTAGCGGTCCGCCCACGACCGGCTGACGTACCCGGTGCGCATCCCCAGCCGCGCTTCCGGGTCCGCGTATGCCTTGCGCATGTGTCCGATCAGGACGACGGCGATCGCCCAGGCGAGGCAGTCGTGCACGAAGATCGCACTGGTGCGTGAGACGGCGGGCAGCAGCCCCATGAACCACATGAGCAGGCCGGTGCCCATCATCACCAGCACGGCGCCGGCGATCCAGCCCGCGTAGAGTTTCTGGCCGGCATTGAATTTCCCGGCCGGACGCGACTGCGGCGAGGTCAGGCGTCTGCGGGCGGACCGCAGCCACCGCCTGTCGTAGACGGCGAAACGGTTCAGCCTGCGCAGGTCCGCGCGGAACGCCGGGGACAGGAGGCCCAGCAGGAAGGGCAGCGGCAGCAGAATGCCCGACCACTCGTGAACCGTCGCCATCAGGTGACGCCGCCCGACGAGTTGGGCGAGCGGCCCCAGATAGAGACAGGCCGCGGTGACCAGGCAGAGCAGCATCAGCCACCCGGTGGCGCGGTGGACCATGCGTTCGGCGGTGCTGAACCGGCGCACCCGGCCGGAGCGCTCAGGCGGCGTCACTGTGTCGGTCTTCCCCGTCGAGCCAGCCGTCGAGCGGGTACCCGCGCTCCTCCCAGTAGCCGGGTACGACTTTGGGGGTGACTGAGATGCCGGACAGCCATTTCGCCGACTTGTAGAAGTACATCGGAGCGACGTAGAGACGGACCGGTCCGCCGTGCTCGTGGGTGATCGGCTTGTCCTGCATGTTCAGCGCCACCAGCACGTCCGAGCGGCGCGCCTGCTCCAGCGTGAGACTCTCACTGTAGGCGCCGTCGAAGCAGGTGAAGCGGATCGCCGTCCCCCTGGAGCGCACACCCGCGTCGTCCAGGAGGTCCGCGAGCCGCACGCCCTCGAACGGCGTCTTGTCCACCCGCCAGCCGTCGGTGCACAGGACGTCGTGGACGACCCGGGTCTGCGGCAGCGCGCGCAGGTCGGCCAGCGTGTAGGTCCTGGGATGGTCGACCAGGCCGTCGAGCCGCAACTCGTAGTTGGTCTCGTCCTTGCGCGGCACCGAGCCGACGATGCTGTAGTAGCGGAAGCCGCCGGGGTTGGGCAGCAGACCGCTCAGGCCGGTCGGATCGAGCTGCGAGGCGGAGCCGAGCACGCCTTCCCAGCCGCGCTGGAGATAGGGCGCGGCGACGAGCCCTGCGGCTCCCAGGCCGAGCATGCCCAGCAGCGCGCGCCGTCCGACCGGGGCGCCGTCGGCGTCTCGCTTCGGCTCTTGTGCCATTGCCATGTTCAGTGCTCCTTCGGTGCGGCGACGGATCCGCCGGTCTCCGGGCGCACACCGCCCGACACATGTGCACTGTATGTGTCTCGGCACCCGGCCGGGTCCCGCACACTTCCGAAACAGGAGGTCGTTACTGTTCTAAGTGGTGACGATAATGGCATCCTTGTGTCGCGGCTGTCAACAAACTGTTCACATGTGTGCCGCGAGGGGCCCGTGCTCCGGCGGAACCCGTCGACGGAACCCACCGACAAAACCCGCCGGGGGCGATTGCTCACCTGTTAGACTCGATCGACCTGACCCGCACGCACAGGGAGTGGCAGACATGGTGGGTGACGACGACATCTCGGGGTGAGACCCGGACCCGATAGCCACCGGCCGGCACTCAGACCGCTGCCGCAGTGGCTTCACTGTCGTCCCCTTTTTCCCTTGCCTGTCCAGGGCGGACACCGCTCTGCCCGCACGCCCCTCGAGGTCACCCTCCATGTCCGACGCCTCCATCGTCTGCTCGAATCTCTCCTTCGCCTGGCCGGACGACACCCCGGTCTTCCACGAGTTGTCCTTCACCGTGAACAGCGGCCGCACTGGCCTGGTCGCACCCAACGGCTCCGGCAAGAGCACGCTGCTCAAGCTGATCGCCGGTGAACTCGCACCCGCCACCGGCTCGGTGTCGGTGGGCGGCACCCTGGGCTATCTGCCGCAGAGCCTGCCGCTGACCCGCGATCTCACGGTCGCCGAGGTCCTGGGGATCGCCGAGGTGATCCGTGCCCTGGACGCCGTCGAGTCCGGGGACGTGGACGAGAAGCACTTCACCACCATCGGCGACGACTGGGACATCGAGGAACGCACCCGCGCCCAGCTCGACCGCCTCGGTCTCACCGACCTCACCCTGGACCGCAGCCTCAACACGCTCAGCGGCGGTCAGGTCGTCTCGCTCGGTCTGGCGGCCCAGTTGCTGAAGCGGCCGGACGTGCTGCTGCTCGACGAGCCCACCAACAACCTCGACCTCGAAGCCCGTCACAAGCTCTACGACGTGCTGGAGGACTTCAACGGCTGCCTGCTGCTGGTCAGCCACGACCGGGCCCTGCTCGACCGCATGGACCGCATCGCCGAGCTCGGCAGCAGCGAACTCAAGCTGTACGGCGGCAACTTCACCGAGTACGAGGACGCCGTGCAGGCAGAGCAGGAGGTCGCCGAGAAGAACGTCCGCAACGCCGAGCAGGAGCTGAAGCGGGAGAAGCGCGAGCTGCAGCAGGCCCGCGAGCGCGCCGACCGCCGCGCGAGCAACGCCGCCAAGAACCTCAAGAACGCCGGTCTGCCCCGCATCTTCGCCGGTAACATGAAGCGCGGCGCCCAGGAGTCCGCGGGCCGGGCCGGCCAGATGCACGCCTCCCGGGTCAGCGAGGCGAAGGCCCGGCTCGACGAGGCCGGGCGGGCGCTGCGCGACGAGCAGCGCATCTCCCTGGACCTGCCCGACACCAACGTGCCCGCCGGGCGCAACCTGTTCCTCGGCGAGGAGATGCAGGTCCGGCACGGCGGCCGGGCCGTCTTCGCCGACCAGGGCGTAGAGCTGTCCGTCCGCGGCCCCGAGCGCATCGCGCTGACCGGACCCAACGGTGCCGGGAAGACCACGCTGCTGCGCCTGGTCACCGGCGACCTCGAGCCGGAGAACGGGCAGATCAAGCGGGCCGAGGGGCGTATCGCCTACCTCTCGCAGCGGCTTGACCTGCTGGACGTGGACCGGACCGTCCTTGAGAACTTCACCGCGTTCGCCCCCGAGCGGCCCGAGGCCGAGCGGATGAACCTGCTCGCGCGCTTCCTGTTCCGCGGTGCGCGGGTCCATCTCCCCGTGCGGGTGCTCTCCGGCGGTGAGCGGCTGCGCGCCACCCTGGCCTGCATCCTGTGCGCCGAACCGGCGCCGCAGCTGCTGCTCCTCGACGAGCCGACGAACAACCTCGACCTGGTCAGCGCCGGCCAGCTAGAGAGCGCGCTGAACTCCTACCAGGGCGCGTTCGTCGTGGTCAGCCACGACGAACGGTTCCTCACCGAGATCGGTGTCAACCGGTGGCTGCGCCTGGCCGACGGCACGCTCAAGGAGACAGGAGCCCCTGCAGTGTGAGCCGCCGCATGTCGACGTGACCCGAGCCCGAGGCCCCGCACCCGGCGGGTCCAGCCCGCACATGTTGGACGGTTCCCATGCCCCAGCCCGCCCTGATCGCCCACGACCTCGTCCGCAACCTGGGGGGCCGACGGGTACTCGACGGCGTCGGCCTGACCGCCTCGCCCGGCCACCGCATCGGCCTGATCGGTGAGAACGGCGTCGGCAAATCCACCCTGCTGCGCCTGCTGGCCGGGGTGGACGAACCCGACGCTGGCAGCGTCACGCGCCCACCCGACTCGGGCTTCCTGCAACAGGAGATGGCCTTCGACGCCGAGGCGACGATCGCCGCGGTGCTGGACGAGTCGCTGCGCGAGTCCCGCGAGGTCCTCGCCGAGCTGGAACAGCTGACCGAGGACCTCGCCTGTACCGCGGACGATGCTCCCGGCCACGCCGAGCTGCTCGACGCCTACGGCAGACGGCTGGAGGAGGCCCAGGACCGCGAGGCCTGGGACGCGGACCGGCGTGCGGCCGTCGTACTGGAGGGGCTCGGCCTCGGCGCGTTCGGGCACGACCGGACGCTCGGCTCCCTGTCCGGCGGGCAGCGCGGGCGCCTCGCACTGGCCGCGCTCCTGGTGCGGCGGCCGTCGGCACTGCTGCTCGACGAGCCGACCAACCACCTCGACGACGCTGCCGCCGCTTTCGTCGAGGAGCAGGTGCGGAACCTGCCCGGGGCCGTGGTGGTGGCCAGCCACGACCGGGCCTTCCTCGACGCCGTCTGCACCGACCTGATCGACCTCGACCCGGCCGTGGACGGCCCGGTGCGCTACGGCGGCAACTACAGCGCCTATCTCACCGAGAAACGTGCCGAGCGGGAGCGCTGGGAACGGCGCTGGGCCGAGGAGCAGGAAGAACTGGACTCGCTGCGGCACTCAGCCGGTGTGACGGCGCGCGCCGTCGCGCCGGACCGGGGCCCGCGCGACAGCGAGAAGATGGGCTACGGCCACCGGGCAGGCCGGGTGCAGAGCCAGATCTCCCGCCGGGTGCGCAGCGCCACCCGCAGGCTGGAGGAGCTGGAGCGCACCCAAATCGATGAGCCCCCGCGGCCCCTGCGGTTCACCGGCGCGGCGCTCGCCGTTGAGGCGACGGCGGCGCAGGGCGCGACGAGTGCTGCGGACCAGGACGATCCCCTGGTGTCCCTGCGCGGGGTGCGGGTGCCGGGCCGGCTCACGCTGGACGGGGCGGAGGTGTCGGCGACCGACCGGCTGCTGGTCACAGGAGGCAACGGGGCCGGGAAGTCGACCCTGCTGGCCGTGCTCGCCGGACACCTCACGGCCGAGGGAGAGATCCGCAGGCGCACCGGGTTGACGGTGGGGCTGCTCGCCCAGGACAGCGTGTTCGACCGGCCGGACCGAACGGTCCGGGACACCTACGGGCTGGCGCTCGGCCCCGAGCGCGCCGCAGCGGTCCCGCTGGGCTCCCTGGGCCTGATGCACGAGGCGGACCTGGACAAACCGGTCGGGCATCTCTCGGTCGGCCAGCGCCGGCGGCTGGCGCTGGCCCTTCTTGTGGCCCGTCCCCCACAGCTCCTGCTCCTCGACGAGCCCACGAACCATCTGTCCCCGCGCCTGTGCGACGAACTGGAGGACGCCATGGGCACCGGCCCCGGCGCGATCGTCGTCGCGAGCCACGACCGCTGGCTGCGCAAGCGCTGGCAGGGTCGGGAACTGAGGCTGGACCCGGCGGCGACGCAGCGTTCCGTCACCGGCGCGACGGTCGGCCGGGGCCTCCGGCACGGAGGACGGAGGTGAGACGTGACGGGACGCCCGTCACCCGAGATATAAACACCGTTTTGACCGGTGACGGTTATTGCGGTCCCGTACAGTCACCTGTCAGAATGGTGATGTGAATCTTAACCATGTCTTCGTATGCGGAAACCCCGCCCTCGACTTCGCTGCCACACTGCGCGCCCGGCGCTCGACACGCTTCGAGATGTTCGCGACCCCGGACCGGCTAGACGCCTGGTATCTGGAGTCCGGCATCGTCGACACGGTCCTCCCCGGTGGCGAGACCGACGTCGAGCAGGCGACGATCGTGCGAGAAGCCATCTACGAGCTGGTCACAGCCCGGCGTCTCGGGGAGGAGTTCGACGAGGACGCGCTCAACGTCCTGAACGAGGCCGCGCGCAAGGTCCCGGCGACGCCGCAGCTCACCCCGTCCGGCCGTCGCACCGAGGCGACACCGGAGCAGGCTCTGTCCACCGTCGCCCGGCACGCCGTCGAGCTCCTCAGCGGGCCGGACGTGCCCCTGATGAAGGAGTGCGGCAACCCCGAGTGCACCCGCGTCTACATCGACCGGTCCCGCGGCACGCGGCGGCAGTGGTGCGGCATGGACTCGTGCGGCAACAAGATCAAGGCGGCCGCCTACCGGGCCCGCAAGAGGACCGCGCCCACCGCGGCCGCTCACTGAACCGCCGCACCGCCCACCGCCCCCGGCCGGGCGCCGGCCCCCCCGTTATCTTCTTCGCGGTCCTGCAAGAGGGCCGCTGGCCTCCGGGCCCGGCATGACTGTTCCCCCCTGTCGAACGGATGACCTGGGGGGTG
>NZ_BMUY01000022.1 GCF_014650435.1 Streptomyces tendae | reverse complement strand
CGCGCAGGCCCTGCTCCTCGGCCTTGGCCTTGGACTTGGAGCCCTCGTGCAGACCGACGCGCACGTCGACACCGGAGTCGCGCAGCGACAGGGCGTGGGCGTGGCCCTGGCTGCCGTACCCGATGACCGCGACCTTGCGGCCCTGGATGATGGACAGGTCGGCGTCGGCGTCGTAGAACAGCTCGGCCACTGGGTTCTCTCCTTGTGTGCAGGTGTTGCGTCCCACCGTATGCCGGTGGGCGGAAGGGAAGTTTCGGGGTCTCGGAATGCGGGCGGCCGCGTGTCCGGGGGCCGCCCGTTTCCGTCGTTATGCGGACCGGTCGAGTGCGCGCAGCGAGCGGTCCGTGATCGAACGGGCGCCGCGGCCGATGGCGATCGTGCCGGACTGGACGAGTTCCTTGATGCCGTACGGTTCCAGCATCCTGAGCATGGCGGACAGCTTGTCGCCGCTGCCGGTGGCCTCGATGGTGACGGCCTCCGGGGAGACGTCGACGGTCTTGGCGCGGAACAACTGGACGATCTCGACGATCTGGGAGCGCGTCTCGTTGTCGGAGCGCACCTTCACCAGAACGAGTTCGCGCTGGACGGCCTGGGTGGGCTCCAGCTCGACGATCTTGAGCACGTTGACCAGCTTGTTGAGCTGCTTGGTCACCTGCTCCAGCGGGAAGTCCTCGACGCTCACCACGATGGTGATGCGGGAGATGTCGGGGTGCTCGGTGACGCCGACGGCGAGCGAGTCGATGTTGAAGCCGCGGCGGGAGAACAGCGCGGTGATCCGTGCCAGGACGCCGGGGGTGTTCTCCACCAGGACGGAGAGCGTGTGCTTGGACATGGTCTCTTCGGTCTCTCTCGCTCAGTCGTCTTCGTTGTCGCCGAAGTCGGGGCGAACGTCCCGGGCGGCCATGATCTCGTCGTTGGAGGTGCCGGCGGCGACCATCGGCCAGACCATGGCGTCCTCGTGGACGATGAAGTCGACGACGACGGGGCGGTCGTTGATGGAGTTCGCCTCCTCGATCACCTTGTCGAGGTCGGCGGGGTCCTCGCAGCGGATGGCGTAGCAGCCCATGGCCTCCGACAGCTTCACGAAGTCGGGGACCCGGGTGCCGCGGGCGTCCGGGTTGACGTCGTCGGGGCCGGAGTGCAGCACCGTGTTGGAGTACCGCTGGTTGTAGAACAGGGTCTGCCACTGGCGGACCATCCCGAGGGCGCCGTTGTTGATGACGGCGACCTTGATCGGGATGTTGTTCAGGGCGCAGGTGGTCAGTTCCTGGTTGGTCATCTGGAAGCAGCCGTCGCCGTCGATCGCCCAGACGGTGCGGTCGGGCCGGCCGGCCTGGGCGCCCATGGCGGCCGGGACTGCGTAGCCCATCGTTCCCGCGCCGCCGGAGTTCAGCCAGGTGGCGGGCTTGTCGTACTGCACGAAGTGCGCGGCCCACATCTGGTGCTGGCCGACACCGGCCGCGAAGATCGTGCCCTCGGGAGCCAGCTGTCCGATGCGCTCGATGACCTGCTGCGGGGAGAGCGAGCCGTCCTCGGGCTGGTCGTAGCCCAGGGGGTAGGTGTCCCGCCAGCGGGACAGGTCCTTCCACCAGGCGGTGTAGTCGCCCTTGTTGCCCTCGTCGTGCTCCTTCTGGACGGCCTGCACGAGGTCGGCGATGACCTCGCGGGCGTCACCGACGATCGGGACGTCGGCGGCACGGTTCTTGCCGATCTCGGCCGGGTCGATGTCGGCGTGGACGATCTTGGCGTACGGGGCGAAGCTGTCCAGCTTGCCGGTGACGCGGTCGTCGAAGCGGGCTCCGAGGGCGACGATCAGGTCGGCCTTCTGCAGCGCGGTGACGGCGGTGACCGCACCGTGCATGCCCGGCATTCCCACGTGCAGCGGGTGACTGTCGGGGAACGCGCCGAGCGCCATCAGGGTGGTGGTGACGGGCGCTCCGGTCAGCTCGGCCAGGACCTTCAGCTCGGCGGTGGCCTTCGCCTTGAGGACGCCGCCGCCGACGTAGAGCACGGGCCGCTTCGCCGCGGAGATCAGCTTGGCCGCCTCGCGGATCTGCTTGGCGTGCGGCTTGGTGACCGGGCGGTAGCCGGGCAGGTCCATGACCGGCGGCCAGGAGAAGGTGGTCTTCTTCTGGAGGATGTCCTTGGGGATGTCGACCAGGACGGGGCCGGGGCGGCCGGTGGAGGCGATGTGGAACGCCTGCGCGATCACCCGGGGGATGTCCTCGGCCTTGGTGACCAGGAAGCTGTGCTTGGTGATCGGCATGGTGATGCCGACGATGTCCGCCTCCTGGAAGGCGTCCGTGCCGATCGCGGAGGAGACCACCTGCCCGGTGATCGCGACCAGGGGCACGGAGTCCAGGTTGGCGTCGGCGATCGGGGTGACCAGGTTGGTGGCACCGGGTCCCGAGGTCGCCATGCAGACGCCCACCTTGCCGGTGGCCTGGGCGTAACCGGTGGCGGCGTGGCCCGCGCCCTGCTCGTGACGGACCAGGACGTGGCGCACCTTGGTGGAGTCCATCAGCGGGTCGTAGGCCGGAAGGATCGTGCCACCGGGGATGCCGAATACGGTGTCGGCGCCGACCTCCTCGAGAGAGCGAATGAGGGACTGCGCACCCGTGACGTGCTCGGGGGCGGACTGTCCTCCGGATCGGGGCCGGGGCTGCGGATGAGCCCCGGTGGCCTGCTCGGTCATCGGCGTTCTCTTCTCGATGCTGAGGGTTTTTGCGAGGTTTGTGCGAGGTGTTTCTGCTGCTCGGCAGGTGCCTGTGCAACAAAAAACCCCTCGTGCCGTAAGGCAAGCGAGGGGAGCGCGTCGGTGTGGGTCGCGGGGAGTCCGGGTCGGTCCGGACGTCACCTGCTTCAGCCGACGCGCTGTCCAAGTACGAGAATTCGGGTGCGCATGGCACTGACCTTCCCTCCGGCGCGCACTCACTGTCAAGTGGGTGGGACGGGAGTCTCATTATGTGAGCGCAGCGCCGTGCCACCACTCAGGACGGCCGGCAGTCCGGCGGCGACACCCCCGGCGACCTGCCCGGGGCCGGCGCCGACACCCTTGGTGTACACCCCGGTGCCGCCGCCCGCGAAGGCCGGTTCGGCCGGCCCGTGCGGCACCGGGTAGTGGCCGGTTCCGAGCGCTCTGCGCAGCCGGTACTCGTCCAGGGCGCCGGAGAACGCCATGCCCTGTCCGTGCGTACAGCCCATCGCGCGCAGGGCGACGATCTGCTCGGGCAGGTCGACGCCGTCGGCGACGGACTTCAGCCCGAGGTCGGTGGCGATGCGCAGCAGACCACTGGTGATCTTGTGCAGTCGCGCGGACTCGACGACGCCCTCGACCAGGCCCCGGTCGAGCTTGAGCACGTCCACGGGCAGCCGCCGCAACGCGGTGATCGCCGCGTAGCCGCTGCCGAAGCCGTCCAGGGCGATCCGGACGCCGACCCTGCGCAGCGCGTTCAGCCGGCGGTCCAGCTCGTCGAGGCCGACCCGTGGGTCGATGTCCGACAGCTCGATCACGAGAGAGCCGGGCGGCAGTCCGTGCCGGGTCAGCAGGGCCTCCACGGAGCCCAGCGGCATGGAGCGGTCCAGCAGGCGGCGGGCGCCGATGCGTATGGCCACGGTCACGGACAGCCCGGTCGCCGCGCGTTCGGCGGCCTGCTCGACGGCCTCGCGGAGCACCCAGCGGTCGAGTTCGGCGGTCCTGTCGCCTTCCTCGGTCACCCGCAGGAACTCGGCGGGGGTGAACAGCACGCCCTGCGAGGAGCGCCATCGGGCCTGGGCGCAGACCGACGTGATCCGGCCGTCGGTGAGGGAGACCACCGGCTGGTGCAGCAGCGCGAACTCCCCGTCGTGCAGCGCGGCGCGCAGCCGGGTGGCCAGCTCGGCCTTGCGTACGACGTCCTGCTGCATCTGTGGCCGGTACAGCTCGACGCGTCCCTTGCCGCCGGCCTTGGCCCGGTACATGGCGAGATCGGCGTTGCGCAGCAGCTCGCCGGCGCCCAGGCCCGGTTCGGCGAAGGCGACCCCGATGGAGGCGTTGACCCGGACTTCGTTGCCGTCGATGAGGTAGGGCTGGGAGAGCGTCAGTCTGAGCCGGTCGGCCAGCTCCCGGATGTGTCCCTCACGGGCGGCCCTGTCCCGGGCGCCGTCCCCGACGATCAGGGCCGCGAACTCGTCGCCGCCCAGTCTGGAGGCGGTGTCCCCCTTGCGGACGGCCTCGTGGAGTCTGCGGGCCGCCTGGACGAGCAGCTCGTCCCCGGCCTGGTGCCCGATGGTGTCGTTGACGCCCTTGAAGCCGTCGAGGTCGATGAAGAGCACCGCCGTACCGCGCAGGGCGGCGTTCCGGTCGGAGGCGCGGCGGCCGGAGAGCGCCTGCTGGACGCGCCGGGTGAACAGGGCGCGGTTGGGCAGGTCGGTGAGCGGGTCGTGTTCGGCGTTGTGCTGGAGCTGCGCCTGGAGGCGCACTCTTTCGGTCACGTCCCGGCTGTTGAAGATGAGGCCGCCGTGGTGCCGGTTGACGGTCGACTCCACGTTGAGCCAGCCGCCCTCTCCGGACCGGAAGCGGCACTCGATGCGCGTGGTGGGTTCCTCGACGGGACTGGCGGCCAGGAACCGGCGTACCTCGTGCACCACGCAGCCGAGGTCCTCGGGGTGGATGAGCCCGGCCAGTTCGGTGCCCACCAGGTCCTCGGCGGGCCGTCCGTAGACCCCGGCGGCGGCCGGGGAGACGTAGCGGAGGATGCCGTTGGGCGCGGCGATCATGATGACGTCGCTGGAGCCCTGGACCAGGGAGCGGAAGTGGTTCTCCTTCTGGGCCAGTTCCTGGGTGAGGACGATGTTGTCGAGCAGCATGATGCCCTGTCGGACGACGAGCGCCAGCACGACGGTGCCGCCGGTGAGCAGCACCACGCGGTCGACGCTGCGGCCGTTGAGCACGTTGTAGAGGATGCCCAGGGTGCAGACGGCGGCCGCGAGGTACGGCGTGAGCGCGGCCAGGGAACCGGCGATGGGCCGGGCTGCGGGATAGCGGCCCCGTTCGCCGCCCTGTCCGGGGCCGGGCAGTGCGGGGGGCGCGGGGGGCGGTACGGAGGGGGACGTGGGCCGGTGACCGGCGCCGCGCTGCCCGGGCAGGTGCTCGCGCACCACGCGGCTGTGGCCGCCGGTCCCCTCCTCCTCCGGCACCGGGCGCCCGCGCCGGGAGGCGGCCCAGGGTGCGTACGCGAGCAGCAGGGAGCCGGCGAACCAGCCCGCGTCGAGCAACTGCCCGGAGCGGTAGCTGTTGTGCAGCAGCGGCGAGGTGAACAGGGCGTCGCACACCACGGTCAGGCCGAGCGCGCCGATGGCGGTGTTGACGGCGGATCTGCAGACGGGCGACCGCCTGAAGTGCAGCGCGAGCACCATGCTGACGAGGGCGATGTCCAGCAGCGGGTAGGCCACCGAGAGCGCGGAGTGCGCGACGCTCGACCCGCCCTCGGCCTTGGCCGCCTGGGCGAGCGCCAGGCTCCAGGCCAGGGTCAGCAGCGAACCGCCGATCAGCCAGGCGTCCAGGCCCAGGCAGATCCAGCCGGCCTTGGTCACCGGCCGTTTGGCCAGTACCAGCAGGCCCACGATGGCGGGCGGGGCGAAGCACAGGAAGAACAGGTCCGCGTAGCTGGGACTGGGCACCGGCACGCGCAGCACGACCTCGTACCACCCCCAGACCAGATTGCCCAGGGACGCCATCGCCGAGGAGAGGGCGAACAGCAGCCAGGCCGGTCGAAAGCGGACGCGGCGTCCGCGGGCGTAGAGGAAGCACGAGACGGCGGCCGCGGCCGCGGCGGCGCTCAGCCCGAAGTCGCCCATGATCTTGGCGACGTACGGCGAACCCCAGCCGAGCGCGGCACCGACGGCGTAGGCCGCGCAGGCCAGGGCGAGCACCAGTTGACGCACGAGGGGCGATCCGCCGGCGGCGGCCGACGGCCGGGGCAGCAGCGGTCCGGGCGCGGCCTGGCCGCGCAGCGCTCCGTCCAGCGTGGGCACGGGGGGCGGACTCACGGGGTCCTCCCGGTCCGCACCGCTCCCGCGTCCCGCGCACACCGGTGGGCCGGCCGGTCCTGCCTTCCGCGGTCGCCCGGCCGGCGCGGGTGGGGGCAGCGCCGGGCGGGCCGGCCGCCGTGGTGGTCGGCCCGACTCCGTCGGCGCGCGGTCGTGGTCGTGGTCGTGGTCGTGCGCCAGGGTCGCCGGCGGCGGCTCCGCCGCGTCGGATCGTTGGTCCATAGGCCGTGCATCGCCCGTCGCCCCCCTCACAGTCTGAGATGTCCATCCCCGGCGCCGTACGGTGCGCGGCGCATCCCCTGTCGGACGATACACCAGGATCGTCACTCAGGGACATAGGTTCTCTACGCTCCGTGACGACCAGCGGATATGCGCGCACCCACCGCATCCGAGAGGTCGCGGAGGGTGCCCGAAACGGATTACGCGCCCGTCGTCAGAATCACGTTGCGCAGGGGCTCCCGGTTCACGAACCGGGTCAACTGGTCCACCAGCAGCCGCTTGGCGCGCGGCAGGAAGGCGGAGGTCGGACCGCCCGCGTGCGGGCTGACGACTATGCCGGGAGCATGCCACAGGGGGTGACCCGGCGGCAGCGGTTCGGGGTCGGTCACGTCGAGGGCCGCGGTGAGGCGCCCGCTCTCCAGTTCGGCGAGCAACGCCTTCGTGTCGACGACCGGTCCGCGAGCCACGTTGACGAGCAGGGCACCGTCCTTCATCCGGGCCAGGAACTCGGCGTCCACCAGTCCCCGGGTGGCTTCGGTGAGCGGTGTGGACAGGATGACGACATCGGCCCGCGGGAGCAGGGCGGGGAGTTCGGTGAGCGGGTGCACGGGGCCGCGCGCCGTGGTGCGGGCGGAGCGCGCGACGCGCACCACCGGCGCGACCTCGAACGGCACGAGCCGGTCCTCGATCGCGGCGCCGATCGACCCGTAGCCGACGATGAGGACCGTCCGGTCCGCGAGCGCGGGGCGGAACCCGCCGAGCCACTCGCCGCGGTCCTGCGCCCGCACGAAGTCCGGGATGCCCCGCAGCGACGCCAGGACCAGGGCCAGGGTCAGCTCCGCGGTGCTCGCCTCGTGCACGCCGCGCGCGTTGCACAGCCGCACGCCGGCGGGCAGGTGCCCCAGGCCGGGTTCGACGTGGTCGATGCCAGCGGAAAGGGTCTGGACGACCTGGACGGAGCGCATCTCGGGCAGCGGGCGTACCCCCACCGCGCTGGGCTTCATGTAGGGGACGACGTAGAAGGCGCAGTCGGCCGGGTCGGCGGGGAAGGTCTCCTCGCCGTCCCAGTGGCGGTAGGCGGGGCCCTCGGGAAGGCCCTCGATCTCGTCCGGCGGGATGGGCAGCCACACGTCAGCAGTCATGGTCAGGAGGCTATGTCAGGGGTCGGAGAGGCAAAGGTTAGGTTGGGTGGTCCGACAAGGGAGGGTCACGACCGGTGGAGCGCAGGACGATCGGCGCGACGGCACTCGCGGTGGGGGCCGTCGGACTGGGGTGCATGCCGATGAGCTGGGCGTACACCGCCTCGCGGCAGCGGGGCGACGAGTCGCTCAGGGCGGTGCACCGGGCCCTCGACCTCGGGTCCTGCCTGCTGGACACGGCGGACATGTACGGTCCGTTCACCAACGAGCTGCTGCTGGGCCGAGTGTTGAAGGAGCGGCGGTCCGATGCCTTCGTGTCGACCAAGGTCGGCCTGCTGGTGGGTGAGCAGCACATCGTGGCCAACGGCCGCCCCGGCTATGTGCGGCGTGCCTGCGACGCGTCCCTTCGCCGGCTGCAGACGGACGTCATCGACCTCTACCAACTGCACCGCGCCGACCCCGAGATACCGGTCGAGGAGACCTGGGGCGCGATGGCGGAGCTGGTGCGGGCCGGAAAGGTGCGGGCGCTCGGCCTGTGCGCGGTCGGGGCGCGGTCGGCCCGGCGGCCCGGGGCGCGGCTGCACGACGCCACGATCCGCCAACTGGAGCGGGTGCAGCAGGTCTTCCCGGTGAGCGCGGTCGAGGCCGAGCTGTCGGTGTGGTCGCCGGAGGCGCTGCGCACCCTGCTGCCGTGGTGCGTCTCGCGCGGCGTCGGCTTCCTGGCCGCGATGCCGCTGGGCAACGGCTACCTGACCGGCACGCTGACGCCGGGCCAGGGTTTCGAACCGGAGGACCTGCGGGCCCGGCACCCCCGCTTCACCGCCGAGATGATGGCGGCCAACCAGCCGATCGTGGCGGCGCTGCGCCGGATCGCGGCCCGGCACGGCGACGGGGTCACCGCGGCGCAGGTGGCGCTGGCCTGGGTGCTGGCGCAGGGGCGGCACGTGGTGCCGGTGCCGGGCACCAAGCAGGAGCGCTGGGTGACGCAGAACGCGGGGGCGGCAGGGCTGCGGCTGGCGGAGCGGGATTTGGCGGAGTTGCGGGTGCTGCCGCCGGCGCAGGGGTCGTGGGAGTGAGGCGTACGGCGCCCGGTGGCGGCCGCCGCCCGGTTCGGGATTCTGCGATCGGGAACTTGGGGAGCCCCTGCGGTGTATGACAGGGAGAACCCGCCAGCGTCGAAGGGACCAAGATCGTGCAACGTCGAGCCGTGCCGGCCGTGCTGGCCGCCGCTCTCCTGCTGACGGCCGGCTGCTCCTCCGACTCCTCCGACGGCGCGGATCCGTCCGGAACGGACCGCGGCGCCACCCCGACCAGTACGGCGGCGCAGTCCTCGCCCGCCGGGTCGCCCACCGAGCAGGCACCACCCGCGAAGGGCTCGGTCAAGGTGCTCCGCACGGTCGCCACGGGGCTGAACAGCCCGTGGGGCCTGGCCCCGCTCCCGGGCGGCGACCTGCTGGTCTCCTCCCGCGACGAGGCCACGATCACCCGGATCGACGACAAGACGGGCAAGAAGACCGAGCTGGGCGAGGTGCCCGGGGTGTCCCCGTCCGGCGAGGGCGGCCTGCTCGGCATCGCGCTCTCCCCCGACTACGCCTCGGACCACATGGTCTACGCGTACTTCACCTCGGCCTCCGACAACCGCATCGTGCGCATGCTGTACGACGAGAGGAAGCCGTCGGGCGAGCAGCTGGGCGCGCCGGACACGGTCTTCCGGGGCATCCCCAAGGGTGTGATCCACAACGGCGGGCGGATCGCCTTCGGTCCGGACAAGATGCTCTACGCGGGCACGGGCGAGAGCGGTGACACCGGTCTGTCGCAGGACGAGAAGTCCCTCGGCGGCAAGATCCTGCGCATGACCCCGGACGGCGAACCGGCGCCCGGCAACCCCTTCCCCGACTCCCCCGTGTACTCGTTGGGCCACCGGAACGTGCAGGGGCTGGCCTGGGACGACAAGCAGCGGCTGTTCGCCTCGGAGTTCGGCCAGGACACCTGGGACGAGCTGAACGCGATCAAGCCGGGTGCCAACTACGGCTGGCCCGAGGCGGAGGGCAAGGGCGGCGGCTCCGGGTTCCAGGACCCGGTCGCCCAGTGGAGCACCGACGAGGCATCGCCCAGCGGCATCGCCTACGCCGAGGGCTCCGTGTGGATGGCGGGGCTGCGCGGTGAGCGGCTGTGGCGGATCCCGCTGAAGGGGACGGAGGCCGCGGCCGACCCGCAGTCCTTCCTGGAGGGCGAGTACGGCCGGCTGCGCACGGTGGCCCCGGCGGGCGGCGACAGGCTGTGGCTGGTCACCAGCAACACGGACGGCCGCGGCGACGCGAAGGGCGACGACGACCGGATCCTGGAGCTGGAGGTGAAGTAGGCGGCCGGCTACTCGTCGTCCGGGGACGGGGTCCCCGGGTCCTCCGCCTCTTCGTCGGCGCGCGGCCGGTGGACGACGACCTTGCCCGAGGTGAGGTCTATGGGGCCGTGACTGGGATCGCCGTCCCCCACGTCCTCGCGGGTCAGTTCGAGGCGGTTCTGCTCGTCGTTGGTGTGTTTGCGGCCGGGCGAGAACAGTTCCTCGAATGCGTTGAACATCGGGCCTCCGTCGGTCGGCGTCCCTTACAGCGTAAGCCTCACTCCGTCGAACCGGACCTGAGCCGTTCGGCGGGGAAGAGGGCCAGCCGGTGGGCCACCGCCGCCGCCTCGCCGCGGCCGGAGACGCCGAGCTTGGCCAGGATGTTGGAGACGTGGACGCTGGCCGTCTTGGGCGAGATGAAGAGCTCCTCGGCTATCTGCCGGTTGGTGCGGCCGTCGGAGACCAGCCGAAGGACGTCCCGCTCCCGGCCGGTGAGGCCGAGGGCCTCGGCGGGGTCGGCGGGCGGGGTCACGGACGCGGGGGCCGGTTCGGCGGCGCGGCCGAGGGTGAGGCGGGCGCGGCGGCCGAGCACGGCCACGGCGTCGGACAGCGGGCGCGCGCCGAGGTGGTCGGCGACGGTGCGGGCCAGGCGGAGCAGTTCCGTGGCGCGGGCACGCTCGTCCTCGCCGCCGGTCGCGAGGAGGGCGCCGGCCAGCCGGTGCCGGACGCGGGCAAGGTCGTAGGGCCGCTCCAGGCGTTCGAAGGCGGTGACCGCCTCCGACCACAGCCGCGGGGTGTCGCGGCCCCGGGCCCGGTGGAGTTCGGCGCGGACCCAGCGCTCGTGCGCGACCCAGACCGGGGCGCCCGTCGTCAGGTGCTTCGCGGCCTCGGTAAGGCGGTCGAGGATGTCGGCGCGGCCCTCTTCGGCGGCCGGCAGGGCGCGCGCGTCGGCCTCGGCCGCTGCGGCGGACAGCAGCAGGGGCCAGCCGTAGCGCTGGGTGCCGGGTGGGAAGCCCGTGTCCAGGACGCGGACGAGTTCGGCGCGGGCGTCGTGGAGGCGGCCCTCGGCCGCGGCGACGCCGAGGGTGAGGGCCGCCAGCGGCAGGCGGTGCTGCGGCATGGGGTCGTGGGTGCCGTAGGCGGTGCGGGCCTCGGCGAGCAGCCGTGCGGCATCCTCCCGCTCGCCGCGGGCGAGGGCCACGGCGGCGCGCTTGAGTGCGGCGCCGCCGCGTGGCGCGGGGCCGCGGCCCGGTGCCCCGGCCCGGTCCGCGGCCTCCAGGGCCTCGTCCCAGCGGCCCAGGGAGATGAGTGACTCGGCGAGGTTGCCCCAGACCCATGCCTCGGACTCCAGCAGGCCCATCCGCCGGGTGAGGCCGATGCCCTCGCGCAGGATGCCGAGCGCGTCGTGCGAGCGGCCGACGCTCTCCAGGGACGAGGGCAGGTTGACGTGGCTGCGGGCCACCACGGCGGACCGGTCCTTGGCCACCACCAGATCTCTGACCTGGAACATCTCGGTGAGTCCCGCGTCGATCTGCCCGGCGTCCACCATGAGGCCGCCGAGGGTGAGCCGGGCGTTCAGCTCGATCTCGTCGGCGCCCACCATGCGCGCGTACTCGACGGCCCGTTCGGCGGCCGTCATCGCGTCGGGGCCGGGCGAGTGGAGCATCGACCAGTTGGCCGACATGGCCAGCACCTCGGCGTGCACCTGGGAGGGCGGCAGACCGCGGACCAGTTCCTGGGCGATGCCCAGCTCCCGCCAGCCGTCGCCGCGGCCCTGGGCCTGGACAAGGAGCGAGCGCTGGGTCCAGAACCAGGCGGCGCGCTGCGGGTCCCGGCCGCTCCCGCCCGTGCCCGCGCCGGCGCCCGCGTCCTGCTCGTCGAGCAGCCGCAGCGCCCGCTTGGTGATCTTCATCGCGCGCTCGCGCTCCCCGCACAGCCGCCCGGCGACGGCCGCCTCGGCCATCAGGTCCAGGTAGCGCAGGGGCGTGGTGGCCGGGTCGCAGCCGCAGGGAGGGTAGACCTCGGTGTAGTCCACGGGGCGCAGGATGGCGCGTACGTCGTCGGGGACGGAGTCCCACAGCTCCATCGCGCGCTCCAGCAGCCGCAACTGCTCGGAGTAGGCGTGCCGGCGGCGGGCCTCGACGGAGGCGTCCAGGACGGCGGGCAGGGCCTTGGCGGGGGCGTGGGCGTGGTACCAGTAGCTGGCCAGCCGCATCACGCGCTCGGCGGCGGGCACCAGCGTGGGGTCGGCGTCCAGGGCTTCGGCGTAGCGCCGGTTGAGGCGGGAGCGTTCGCCGGGGAGCAGGTCGTCGCCGACGGCCTCGCGGACCAGGGAGTGCCGGAAGCGGTAGCCGTCGCCGTCGGGCGCGGGGAGCAGGATGTTGGCGTTCACCGCGGAGCGCAGCGCCTCGATGAGGTCGTCCTCGGCGAGCTGTGCGACGGCGGCGAGCAGCCGGTACTCGACGGTGGATCCGCCCTCGGCGACGATCCGGGCGACCCGCTGGGCGCTCTCGGGCAGGGCTTCGACGCGGACCAGGAGCAGGTCGCGCAGGGAGTCGGTGAGGCCGGTGCAGCTGCCGACGCGTGCGGCGACGGCGAGTTCCTCGACGAAGAAGGCGTTGCCGTCGGAGCGTTCGAAGATCTCGTCGACCTGGAGCGGGTCGGGCTCGTGGGCGAGGATCCCGGCGATCTGGCGGCCCACCTCGTCGCGGGTGAAGCGGCCGAGTTCGAGGCGGCGGACGGTGCGCAGCCGGTCGAGTTCGGCGAGCAGGGGGCGCAGCGGGTGGCGGCGGTGGATGTCGTCGGAGCGGTAGGTGGCGAGGACGACGAGGCGGCCGGTGCGCAGGGTGCGGAAGAGGTAGGCGATCAGGTGCCGGGTGGAGGCGTCGGCCCAGTGCAGGTCCTCCAGGACGAGGACGACGGTGTGCCGGGCGGCGACCCGCTCCAGCAGGCGGGCGGTGAGTTCGAAGAGCCGGGCCATGCTCTCCTCGTCGTGCCGGCCGCCGCCGGTGACCGGGCTGCCCTCGCCCAGTTCGGGCAGCAGCCGGGCCAGCTCCTCCTCCTGTCCGGCGGCCGCGGAGGCCAGTTCCTCGGGCAGGTGGCGGCGCAGGGCACGCAGGGCGGTGGAGAAGGGTGCGAAGGGCAGCCCGTCGGCGCCGATCTCCACACAGCCGCCCAGTGCGACGACGGCACCCCGCCGGTCCGCCGCGGCGGCGAACTCCTCGACGAGGCGGGTCTTGCCGACGCCGGCCTCGCCGCCGAGCAGCAGCGCCTGCGGTTCTCCCCCGGTGGCGGACGCGCGGGAGGCGTCGCCGCCCTCGGCGCGGGCGAGCGCCTCGTTCAACGTGTCCAGTTCGCCGGTGCGGCCGACGAACACGGGACTGACGGACCTGGTCTCCACGGACCCGAGCATCGCACGCGGGTACGACAACGGGTCACCGGTTTTCGGCAGGCGGACCGGGGTGGGGACGACGGCGGGGAGGGAGGCCGTGCGGCCTCCCTCCCCGGCTCCCCCGTTCACGCGGCCCGGGCGAACCGGGGCCGGCGCTGCCGCGGCGTATGGCTCTCCGCCTCGGCACCGCCGTGCCGGGCTTGGCGGCGGGCGGCGCGCCGGGCCCGGACGGCCTCGCGGGCCAGCCGGGCCTCGTCGGCGCGGCGGATCAGTTCGGCGGAGCGGTACTGCTGGATCTCGTACTCGTACATGGTGTGCCCCTCGGTTCGGCTTCGGTTTCGGCTTCGCTCGGTTGCGATGCCTCAACCTTCGTCTCCCAGGGGGGGTGGGCCACATCGGGTAAGTTCCGCATCTTCGGCGCCGCGTGGGGCCTCAGACGTGCGTAAGGGGCCTTAGGGCGCGCGCCACGGGCGGGCGCTTGTCCTAAGACCCCTAAGAAGTGCCTGGTCAGCCGGTGGCGGGCAGCCCCAGCAGGACGTCCGTGTACTTCAGGACGGCCAGGAGCAGGCCGATGACGCCGAGGGCGACGCCCGCCCAGGCGACCGACTTGATCCACGGGGCCTGCGGGCGGCCGGGCGCGCCGAACGCGGGGCGGGCCAGCACGACGACGCCGACGATCAGCGCGACCAGGGCGAAGATGCCGCCCCACATCGCGGTGGCCTGCCAGGCGTTGCCGTAGCCCTTCTCGATCAGCGTGCCGACGTCCGACGAGGAGGAGGTCTGCAGCTGGCCCATCAGCGACTCGCGCGCGGAGGCCACGGTGCCGACCCAGCTGCCGGTCAGGGAGACGATGCCGAGACCGGCGGAGACGACGGCGCCCGCGCCCTGGCCGACGCCGGTGGGACCGGCCTCGGTGCCGTCGGTGCCGTCGGTCTTGCCGGTGACGTCGGCGTCCTCCGGGGTGTCGGTGTCGTCGGGCGTGTCGGTGTCGTCGGGCGTGCCGGTGTCGTCGGGCGTGTCGGTCCCGGCCTTCTCGGCGGCCTCGGACGCCTCAGTGGCTTCCGCGGCCTCGGTGGACGCGGCGGCCTCGGTCGCCTCGTCCGTCTTGCGCTCGTCGGTCTTCACGCCGGTCTCGTCCACTGTCTTCGTTCCCATGCCTCGCACCGTACGGACGCTGTCTGAGAGGTCCCTTAATGATCCTTGTGAGCGGCACACGCGCGTGCCTCACGTGCCGCACGCCACTCGGGTGCGAGCACCGCCCACACCTCCATGTCCTGGCGCGTGCCCCGATAGGGGAAGCTCTCGCGCAACACGCCCTCACGCATCATGCCGAGTCGCCGAGCGGCGTTGACACTCGGGGTGTTCGCCGAGGAGGCGTGCCACTCCACGCGGTGCATGCCGCGCTCGTCGAAGGCCCAGTCGATCAGTACGCGGGCACCGCGGGTGACCAGGCCGCGGCCCGTCGCGGCGGGCTCCAGCCAGCAGCCGATCTCGCAGACGCCGGTTGCGGCGTCGAAGACGCGGTAGAGCAGGCCGCCGACCAGCTTGCCGTCCAGCCACAGACCGTGCAGGAAGCCGCTGTCGGCGGCGTGCCGGTCGGCGTAGCTCTGGAGCACCTCGCGCGCCGAGTCGACGTCGGTGGCCTTCACCCCGAAGGGGATGTGCTCGGTGATGAAGTCCCGGCCGCGGTCCAGGTGGGCCAGGAACTCCTCGGCGTGCCAGGTCTCCAGGGGTCGCAGTTCGGCTCCGTCGTCACCCAGTGGTATCGCGTACATCCCGCTGCCGTTCCTCCTCCGCAAGGACGTCCGCCACCTCGGCGTCCGTCGCCGCGGCCAGCCTCTCATGCGCGGCCCGGCACTCGGGCGGCTCGATGCTGATGCGCGGCAGGAGGGCGTCCAGGCGGCGCGGCAGCCACCAGTTGGCGCGGCCGAGCAGGTGCATCAGGGCGGGCACCAGGAGGGTGCGCAGCACGAAGGCGTCCAGGGCGACGGCGGCGGCGAGCGCGATGCCGAACATGGCGATCACTCTGTCGCCGCTGAGGACGAAGGCGAGGAAGACCGAGATCATGATGACGGCGGCGGAGTTGATCACGCGGCCGGTCTCGGCCAGTCCGACCCGGACGGCGCGGCGGTTGTCGCCGGTCTCCAGCCACTCCTCGTACATCCGGCTGACCAGGAAGACCTGGTAGTCCATGGAGAGCCCGAAGAGCACCGAGACCATGATCACGGGCAGGAAGGGTTCGATCGGTCCGGCGCTGCCGAGGCCGAGCAGTTCGCTTCCCCAGCCCCACTGGAAGATCGCCACGACCACGCCGAAGGCGGCGGCCACGGCGGCGACGTTCATGGCGGCGGCCTTGAGGGGGATGCCGACGGAGCGGAAGGCCAGCAGGAGCAGCAGGCAGCCGAGCCCGATGACGACGCCGACGAAGAGGGGCAGCTTGCCGACGATGACGTCGGCGAAGTCGTCGTAACCCGCCGTCACGCCGCCGACGTGCACGTCGAGCGCGGTACCGGCCTCGGCCCGCGGCAGCACCTCCGAGCGCAGCCGCTCGACCAGGTCGCTGGTCTGCTCGGACTGCGGCGCCGACTCCGGTACGACGGTGAGGTACGCGGCGTCGCCGCCGGAGTTGTACATCACCGGCGTCACCGAGGAGACGCCCTCGGTGGTGCGCAGGGTGGCGTCCAGGTTGTCCAGGGCGAGGCGGTCCTCGGCGCCGCGGACCTCGGTGACCAGGGTGAGCGGGCCGTTGACGCCGGGGCCGAAGCCGTCGGCGAGCAGGTCGTATGCCTGGCGGGTGGTGGTGCCCTTGGGGTCGTTGCCCTGGTCGGAGGTGCCGAGGCGCAGACCGAGGGTGGGCAGGGCGAGGACGGTGATCACGACGAGGGCGAGGGCGCCGAGCAGCTTGGGCCGGCGCTCGACGAAGGCCGACCAGCGGGCGGCGAACCCGGTCGTCACCTCGGGTTCGGGACCGTGCTCGGCGAGCCGGCGCCGCTCCCGGCCGCTCAGGGCGCGCGGTCCGATGTACGACAGGAGGGCCGGCAGCAGCGTCACGGAGGCCGCGACGGTGAGGATCACGGTCAGCGAGGCGGCGACGGCGACACCGTTGAGGAAGCTCAGCCGGAGGATCAGCATGCCCAGCAGGGCGATGCAGACGGTGGCACCCGCGAACACGACGGCGCGTCCGGTGGTCGCCACGGCGTCGGCGGCGGCCTCCGCGACCGACAGGCCCCGTTTCAGTCCGCGCCGGTGTCTGGTGACGATGAACAGGGCGTAGTCGATGCCCACGCCGAGTCCGATGAGGGTGCCGAGCATGGGCGCGAAGTCGGCCACGGTCATGGCGTGGCCGAGGAGCGTGATGCCGGCGTAGGCGGTGCCGACGGAGACCAGCGCGGTGGCGATGGGCAGCAGCGCCGCGGCGACGGAGCCGAAGGCGAGGAACAGGACGACCGCGGCCACGGCCACCCCGACGGCCTCGGCGAGGTGGCTGCCGCCGGACTCGGTGAGCCCTATGGCGCTGCCGCCCAGTTCGATGCGGAGGCCGTCGGTCTCGGCCGCCTCGGCGGTGTCGACCACGGCCCGCGCCTGGCCCGGGTCGATGTCCTGGGAGGCGGCCGCGAAGGTGACGGTGGCGTACGCGGTGTCGGCGTTCTCGCTGATCAGCGGCGAGTCCGGGTCGTCGTACGGATTGCTCACCGCGGCCACTCCCGGCAGGTCCGCGACGCGGTCCAGGGTGCGGGTCATGGTCTGCTCGACGTCGGCGGCGCGGACGGTGCCGGTCGTGGTGTGCCAGACGATGGTGTCGCTGTCGCCGCCGAGGTCGGGGAAGCGGGATTCGAGCAGCCGGGAGGCGCGGTCGGAGCCGGTGCCGGGGATCCCGTAGTCGTTGGAGTACGCGGAGCCGGCGACCATGGCGCCCGCGGCCACGCCACCGAAGGCGAGCAGCCAGAGCAGGACGGCTACGAGGCGACGTTGAACACACCAGCGTGCGAGGGCTGCCACGAACGTGCTCCCAGGGTGTCTGATTGTGGATCTTTGACCGGGAACACCCGTGAAGCCGGGAACGCCGGGAATGGTCGTCCATGGTGTGAACGGCCCGCAAAGAACGCATGAGCAATGCGGAATCACTCTTGCAGGCAGAAGAGATCCTTTGCGGACTTAGTGTCGTTCTTCACAACAACGGCCCTGGGGGAACTCGCCGTGCTCGGCGCGTTCCCCCAGGGCTCGTTGTGGGCCGGGTGGACCGGGTGTCAGCCTTCGGTGACGCCCAGCTTCTCCAGGATCAGCTCCTTGACGCGGGCCGCGTCCGCCTGGCCGCGGGTGGCCTTCATGACCGCGCCGACCAGGGCGCCGGCCGCGGCCACCTTGCCGCCGCGGATCTTGTCCGCGACGCCCGGGTTGCCGGCGATGGCCTCGTCGACGGCGGCGGTCAGCGCGCCCTCGTCGGAGACGACCTTCAGGCCGCGCTTGTCGACGACCTCGTCCGGCGTGCCCTCACCGGCGAGGACGCCGAGGATGACCTGGCGGGCCAGCTTGTCGTTCAGCTCGCCCTTGGTCACCAGCTCGGCGACGCGGGCCACCTGGACCGGCGTGATCGCCAGCTCGTCGAGCGCCTTGCCCGACTCGTTGGCACTGCGGGCCAGCTCGCCCATCCACCACTTGCGGGCGGAGGCCGCGTCGGCACCGGCGTCGATGGTGGCGACGATCGGGTCCAGGGCTCCGGCGTTGAGGATGGACTGCATGTCGTTGCCGGAGATGCCCCACTCCTCGCGGAGCCGGTTGCGGCGCACCAGCGGCAGCTCGGGCAGCCCGGAACGGATCTCCTCGACCCACTCGCGGGAGGGAGCGACGGGCACCAGGTCGGGCTCCGGGAAGTACCGGTAGTCCTCGGCCTCCTCCTTCACGCGGCCCGAGGTGGTGGACCCCGTGTCCTCGTGGAAGTGGCGGGTCTCCTGGATGATCGTGCCGCCGCCGCTGAGCACCGCGGCGTGCCGCTGGATCTCGAAGCGGGCGGCGCGCTCGACGGAGCGCAGCGAGTTGACGTTCTTGGTCTCGCTGCGGGTGCCGAACTTCTCCCGGCCGTGCGGGCGCAGCGACAGGTTGACGTCGCAGCGCATCTGGCCCATCTCCATGCGGGCCTCGGACACACCGAGGGCACGGATGAGTTCGCGCAGCTCACGGACGTACGCCCGGGCGACCTCGGGGGCCCGCTCGCCCGCTCCCTCGATCGGCTTGGTGACGATCTCGATGAGCGGGATGCCGGCCCGGTTGTAGTCGAGCAGGGAGTGCGAGGCGCCGTGGATACGGCCCGTCGCGCCACCGACGTGCAGCGACTTGCCGGTGTCCTCCTCCATGTGGGCGCGCTCGATCTGGACGCGGAAGGTCTCCCCGTCCTCCAGTTGCACGTCGAGGTAGCCGTCGAAGGCGATGGGCTCGTCGTACTGGGAGGTCTGGAAGTTCTTCGGCATGTCCGGATAGAAGTAGTTCTTCCGGGCGAAGCGGCACCACTCGGCGATCTCGCAGTTCAGCGCGAGGCCGATCCTGATCGCCGACTCGACGCCGGTCGCGTTGACGGCCGGGAGCGCGCCGGGCATGCCGAGGCAGACGGGGCAGGTCTGGGTGTTGGGGTCGGCACCGAGCGCGGTCGAACAGCCGCAGAACATCTTGGTCTTGGTGCCGAGTTCGACATGGACCTCGAGGCCCATGACGGGGTCGTACGACGCGAGTGCGTCCTCGTACGACACCAGGTCGGTCGTGGTGGTCACGGTGAAACTTCCCTCTCAGCCCAGCAGGACGTCGTCGTCGCCGAGGCGCTTCAGCTCGCGGTAGAGGATGGCGAGGTTGGTGACGACCGCGGCGCCGGTGACGACGGCGTCGAGCAGCCGCAGCGTGTCACTCTCGCCACGCGCCTTCTTGATCTGCTTGTAGACCCCCACGGCGCCGAACGCCGAGGTGGCCATCGAGACGTACAGACCGGACTTGGACTTCTTGAAGCCCTTGGCCTTGGACAGTGCGCTCACAGCGACGGTGCCTCCTCGATCAGCGGGTGGCCCCACTTTTCCACGAAGGCGGCCTCGACGGCGGCGCCGACCTTGTAGAGCCGGTCGTCCTTCATGGCGGGGGCGATGATCTGCAGACCCACCGGCAGGTTGTCCTCGGGCGCGAGGCCGCAGGGCAGCGACATGGCCGCGTTGCCCGCGAGGTTGGTGGGGATGGTGCACAGGTCGGCCAGGTACATCGCCATCGGGTCGTCGGCGCGCTCGCCGATCGCGAAGGCGGTGGTCGGGGTCGTCGGGGAGACGATCACGTCGACCTGCTCGAAGGCCCGCTCGAACTCCTGCTTGATGAGGGTGCGGACCTTCTGGGCGCTGCCGTAGTACGCGTCGTAGTACCCGCTCGACAGGGCGTACGTGCCAAGCATGATGCGGCGCTTGACCTCGGGGCCGAAGCCGGCCTCGCGGGTCAGGGAGGTGACCTCCTCGGCGGAGTGCGTGCCGTCGTCGCCGACGCGCGCGCCGTAGCGCAGGCCGTCGAAGCGGGCGAGGTTGGAGGAGCACTCGGACGGGGCGATCAGGTAGTACGCGGAGAGCGCGAGGTCGAAGGACGGGCAGTCCAGCTCGACGATCTCGGCGCCCAGCGACTTCAGCAGCTCGACGGACTCGTCGAAGCGCTGGACGACACCGGCCTGGTAGCCCTCGCCGCGGAACTGCTTGACGACGCCGACGCGCATGCCGTCGACGCTGCCGTTGCGGGCGGCCTCGACGACCGCGGGGACGGGGGCGTCGATGGAGGTGGAGTCCATCGGGTCGTGCCCGGCGATCACCTCGTGCAGCAGGGCCGCGTCCAGGACCGTGCGGGCACAGGGGCCGCCCTGGTCGAGGGAGGAGGAGAAGGCCACCATGCCGTAGCGGGAGACGCCGCCGTACGTCGGCTTGACGCCGACCGTGCCGGTGACGGACGCGGGCTGGCGGATGGAACCGCCGGTGTCGGTACCGATGGCGAGCGGCGCCTGGAAGGCGGCGAGGGCCGCGGAGGAGCCGCCGCCGGAGCCGCCGGGGATCTTGGTGAGGTCCCAGGGGTTGCCGGTCGGGCCGTAGGCGCTGTTCTCGGTGGAGGACCCCATGGCGAACTCGTCCATGTTGGTCTTGCCGAGGATGACGACGTCGGCGGCCTTGAGGCGCTTGGTGACGGTCGCGTCGTACGGCGGGATCCAGCCCTCGAGGATCTTCGAGCCGACGGTGGTGGGGATGCCCTCGGTGGTGAAGATGTCCTTGAGCGCGAGGGGGACGCCGGCCAGCGGGCCGAGCTTCTCGCCGCGCTCGCGCTTCTCGTCGACGGCGCGGGCCTGGGCCAGCGCGCCCTCGCGGTCCACGTGCAGGAAGGCGTGCACCTTCTCGTCGACGGCCTCGATGCGGGCCAGGTGGGCCTCGGTGACCTGGACGGCGGTCAGCTCGCCGGAGGCGATCTTCGCGGCGATCTCGGCCGCGGTGAGCTTGATGATGTCGCTCATGGCTTACTCCTCCCCCAGGATCTGCGGCACCTTGAAACGCTGCTGCTCCTGGGCCGGGGCGCCGGACAGCGCCTGCTCGGGCGTGAGCGACGGACGGACCTCGTCCGGCCGCATGACGTTCGTCAGCGGGAGCGGGTGCGAGGTCGGCGGTACGTCTTGGTCGGCGACCTCGCTGACGCGGGCGACCGCGCCGATGATGTCGTCCAGCTGTCCCGCGAAGTGCTCGAGCTCTTCGGGCTTCAGCTCCAGACGCGCCAGCCGGGCGAGGTGGGCGACCTCCTCGCGCGTGATGCCAGGCATGCAGCGTTCCTCTGGGTGAGTGTGTGGTCGGGGCAGCTCGGCCGGGACAAGTCGCTTGTCCCCGTCGATTCGGCCCAATCGGTTTGGCCCAATCCTATGGGGCCGGGCCCCGTGGCCGTTAAACGGTTTCCCCCGGGCCGGCTCACCCGCGCCGCGCGTCCCAGGCCGCACTGCTCAGGAAGTGGTTGTCGTACAGCTCCTGGACCTCCAGCAGGCTCTCCCGGGTGGCCTCGCCGAGGGCGATGCGCCGGAGGTGGCGGAAGTACTCGAAGCGTTCGACGCCGGGCGTGAGGACGATGAGGAGGTCGGCGTCGGCGCCCGGCACGGCGGCGAAGGCGTGCGGCTTGCCGGGCGGGACGACGATCAGGTCGCCGGGGCCCGCGGTGACGACCTCGTCGCCGGAGAGGACGTCGGCGGCGCCGTCGAGGAGGAAGAACATCTCGGCGGAGTTGTCGTGCCAGTGCGGCTTGGCGCCGTCCGCGCCGGCGGTGAGGGTGACGCGCTGGGTGGACAGGGCGCCGCCGGTGGAGCTGCTGTCGGCCAGCAGGCGCACGGTGGTGGGCGCGCGGCCGACGACCTCGGCCTCGGCCTCGCGGACGACCACGGACTCGTCGAACTTCGGAACGAACAGCGACATTCTCGAACCCCCTGAATCGATAACCGATTGGGCGCACTCAGACCGCGAAGAGCAGTCCGGCACTGATCAGGACAACGATCGCGGTGGCGAAGTGGATCCCGAAGGCCACCGCTTTCGTACCCCCGTGGCGCAGCACTATGAGCGTGTCGGCGAGCGGGACGAGGGCGACGCAGAGCATGAACCACGCCTCGGGGCGGGCACCGGCGAAGGCCAGCAGCGCCAGCCCCACCACACCGAGCGTGCCGTCCCTGACGCCCTTGATCGTCAGGTACGCGGCGGCGTCGCCGCCGGCGTCGGCCGGGACGCCGTAGCCGGTGGCGGCCGGACCGGGCTGGAACAGGAAGCGGTACCCCAGGAACAGGCAGAACAGGTTGAGCACGACGGCCAGGGTGTACGCGGTGGCGGTCACGACTTCTCCTTGCTAGCAGCGCTAGGGACAAGAGTGACGTTAGCAGAGCGCCGACAGGATGGCTAGCGTCGCTAGATTCATGGCCGTGACGGGCCATCCGCGCCCGGGAGCGCGATCGGCGTAGAGGCTGCGATGACCTGCCGGTCGGCCTGCGGGGCACGCCGCCGGCCGGGTCTCAGGTCACTCGTCGCTCGCCGCCGCGGGCAGTGCGGCGACGGTTCGCACCCAGCCTCGGGAGCCGCGGGCGAGCAGCCAGGCGGTGGTTTCGTCCGGGGGCATCGCGGCCGCGACCAGCCAGCCCTGCACGGCGTCGCAGCCCAGGTCGCGCAGGCGCTCCCAGGTCTCGTCGTCCTCCACGCCCTCGGCGACGACGAGCAGGCCGAGCGAGTGGGCGAGGTCGACGGTGCAGCGCACGATCTCGGCGTCCTCGTTGTCGATGGCCAGCCGGGCCACGAACGAGCGGTCGATCTTCAGCTCGCTGACGGGGAGCCTGCGCAGGTGGACGAGGGAGGAGTAGCCGGTGCCGAAGTCGTCCAGGGACATCTTGACGCCGTGTCCGGTCAGCGCGTTGAGGGTGTCGGCCGCGCGCTGCGGGTCCTCCAGGAGGACGTGCTCCGTGATCTCGAGTTGGAGCGCTCCCGCGGGAACTCCGTGCCGGGCGAGCCGGGCGGCCACCGAGCCCGCGAAGCCGGGGGTGTGGACGTCGCGCGGCGAGACGTTGACCGCGACCGGCACGAACAGCCCCTGGGCGCGCCACCGGGCGACCTGCTCGAGCGCCGTCTCCAGTACGTACTCGGTGAGGTGAGGCATCAGCCCGGAGGACTCGGCGATGGCTATGAACTCGTCCGGCGGCACCCTGCCCCGCTCGGGGTGCACCCAGCGCACCAGCGCCTCCAGGCCCGCGACCTGGCCGTCGAAGCGGACCTTGGGCTGGTAGTGCAGTTGGACCTCGTGGGCGTCCAGGGCCCGGCGCAGGTCGCCGAGGAGGCCGAGCCGGTCCGGGGTGTTGGAGTCCCGCTTGGACTCGTAGACCTCGACGCCGGTGCGGTCCCGCTTCGCCTGGTACATCGCCACGTCGGCGCGGCGCAGCAGCCCCTCGGCGTCCAGCGCGTGGTCGGGGAAGACGGCGACGCCGGCGCTCGCCTCCAGGACCAGGGTGAGCCCGTCCAGGTCCATCGGGGAACTGAGTGCGCCCACCAGGCTCCGGGCGATCCGGGTCGCCGACGTGGTGGAGTCGGCGACGGGCAGTAAGACGGCGAACTCGTCGCCGCCGAGCCGCGCGGCCTCCGCCCCGCGCGGCAGGGCCTGCCGCAGCCGGTCGGCGGTCTGCAGCAGCAGCCGGTCGCCGGCGAGGTGTCCCAGCGTGTCGTTGACCGACCGGAAACGGTCGAGGTCGATCAGCATCAGGGCGGCGCGGGCGCCGATGCGCTCGGCGTCGTCCAGCGCGGTCCAGGTCCGCTCCAGGAGCCACTGCCGGTTGGGCAGACCGGTGAGCGGGTCGCGCAGCTGCTCCTCGGCGCGGGCGCGGGCGATCCACAGCGTGGAGTCGAGGGCGATGAGCGGGATGGCGAACAGCGGCAGCAGCAGCGGCTTGGCGACGGCGACGACGCAGACCAGCGGGGCGATGCCGAGCAGGGCGACCGCGACCAGTCCCTGTCTGACCAGGGCGGTGCGGGCGACGGTGGGCAGACCGGGGCGCGGAGTCTGGAGGTACCACAGCAGGGCCCGGGTGACGGCGAGGTAGGCGATGGCGACGAGCGCCACCTTGGGGGCCGCGTACACCCCCCAGGTGGCCGGGTCCCAGGGGTGCTCCACGGACGGTACGGAGCCGCAGACGCCGAGGACCAGGGCACCCGCGGCGATGCCGAGGATGTCCACCGCGCCGTGCAGGACGCCCTGCCGCCAGCGGCCCCGGCGGGCTATGCCGACCAGGACGACGACGGTGAGGCTGACCATGCCGGCCGGAACCCAGCCGTAGAGCAGCAGGACGGCGAGGGTGAGGGCGGCGCCCGAGCCGGTGCCGCCCCACCAGCGGGAGCGGCCGAGCATGACCAGGTGGCCGACGACGATGCCGGCCAGCACGGCCAGGGACCAGCCGACGGTGCCGGAGGGGAAGAGGGCGTGGCCGTCGCTGAACGCCCGGTAGAAACCGGCGCCCAGGACGAACGCGGCGGTCGCCACGATCGCGGCGGGCAACGCGGGCCAGGACAGGTGCCGTTCGGCGTCCGCGTCGGCCGGGCCGTGGAGGTGTCCCGTGGTGTGGCCGGTGGCCTGCGGCACGCGGGTGCCCGCCACGGGATGCGGGACGCCACCATCGCGTTGCCCGAGCCGCCGGCTCACGTGCCACGCGCCCACCATGCGACGCAGGCTCAGCCGTGAGCCCGCGGCGGCGCTCTCGGTCGGTTCCATTCCCGTCCCTCTCACAGCCGGCGGTGCCCACGCCACGCGGCCCCCGCCTCGACCACCTTCAACGGCTCCGCGTTGGAGACCCCTCCCCCTGTCACTCGGGGCAGGGGGGTGCCCCGACCGCAGCTGGGCACGGCGGGCGCACACCTCAACAGTAGGCCGCGGAAGGCTTCCAGGGGCACTGGTCGTCGACGGTTGCCCGAATGCCACCCGGCCACCCGTATGCATCTGATATGCGCCGATCGGGTGGCCTTCAACCGCTATTCCTCAGCCGAAAGCGCCACACCCGCCGCCGCTTCGGCTCCTTGTTCGAGCAGCACGGCGAAACCGTCCTCGTCCAGAACCGGAACTTTCAGCTGCATCGCCTTGTCGTACTTCGAGCCGGGGTTGTCACCGACCACGACGAACGACGTCTTCTTGGACACCGATCCGGTCACTTTCGCGCCCCTGTTCTGGAGGGCCTCCTTGGCCGCGTCCCGGGTGAAGTTCTCCAGGGTGCCGGTGACGACGACGGTGAGTCCTTCGAGCGGGCGCGGCCCCTCGTCCTCCCCCGTAGACCGGTCCTCGAGCGGAACTCCGGCCGCCTTCCACTTGCGGACGATCTCCCGGTGCCAGTCCACGGCGAACCACTCCTTGACGGCGGTGGCGATGGTGCCGCCCACCCCGTCCGTGCTCGCCAGCTCCTCCTCGGTGGCCTGCTCGATGCGGTCGATGGAGCGGAACTCGCGGGCGAGGGCCTGGGCGGCGACCGGTCCGACGTAGCGGATGGAGAGACCGTTGATGAAGCGGGCCAGCGGGCTGTTCTTGGCCTCTTCGATGTGCTGGAGCAGCGCGAGGGTGTTCTTCTTCGGCTCGCCCGCCTTGTTGGCGAAGACCGTGGCGATCTTCTCCTCCCCGGTCTCGGGGTCGCGCTTGGGCAGCCCGCTGTCCGGGTCGAGGACGTACGCCTTGATGGGCAGCAGCTTCTCGAGGGTGAGGTCGAACAGGTCGCCCTCGTCCACCAGCGGGGGCTCGGACGGCTCCAGCGGCCCGGTGAGCGCGGCCGCGACGACGCCGCCGAAGTGCTCGATGTCCAGGCACTCCCGGCCGGCGAGGTAGGCGACCCGCTCCCGCAACTGAGCCGGGCAGGCGCGGGCGTTGGGGCAGCGGAGGTCGATGTCGCCCTCCTTCATCGCCTTCAGCGGCGTCCCGCACTCGGGACACTCGGCCGGCATCACGAACTCCCGCTCGCTGCCGTCCCTGAGGTCGGCGACCGGCCCGAGGATCTCCGGGATCACGTCACCGGCCTTGCGCAGCACCACGGTGTCGCCGATGAGCACGCCCTTGGCCTTGACGACCTCCTGGTTGTGCAGCGTGGCGAACTCCACCTCGCTGCCGGCCACCGTCACCGGCTCGACCTGCGCGTACGGCGTGACGCGGCCGGTGCGGCCGACGCCCACCTTGATGTCGACGAGCTTGGTGTTGACCTCCTCGGGCGCGTACTTGTAGGCGATGGCCCAGCGGGGCGCGCGGGCGGTGGAGCCGAGCCTGCCCTGGAGGCGGATCTCGTCGAGCTTGACGACGACTCCGTCGATCTCGTGCGCGACGGAGTGCCGGTTCTCGCCGTAGTAGGCGATGAAGTCCCGTACGCCGTCCAGGCCGTCGACCACCCTGTTGTGCGGGGAGGTGGGCAGGCCCCAGGTCTTCAGCAGGTCGTACGCCTGGGAGAGCCGGGTCATGCCCTTGTAGCCCTCCAGGGTGCCGATGCCGTGGACGACCATGTGCAGCGGGCGGGAGGCGGTGACGCGGGGGTCCTTCTGGCGCAGCGAACCGGCCGCGGCGTTGCGCGCGTTGGCGAAGGGCTTGTCCCCCGCCTCGTTCAACCGGGCGTTGAGTTCCTGGAACTTCTCCATCGGGAAGTAGACCTCGCCGCGGATCTCGACCAGGTCGGGGACCTTGTCGCCGGCCAGGCGGTCGGGGATCTCGGCGATGGTGCGGACGTTGGGGGTGATGTCCTCGCCGGTGCGGCCGTCGCCGCGGGTGGCGGCGCGGACGAGACGGCCGCGCTCGTAGGTGAGGTTGACGGCGAGTCCGTCGACCTTCAGCTCGCACAGGAAGTGGTACTCCTGCTCGCCCAGCTCCCGGGCGATGCGGTCGAACCAGGCGGCCAGCTCGTCGTCGTTGAAGGTGTTGTCCAGGGAGAGCATCCGCGTGGGGTGCTGCACCGCCGTGAACTCGGTCTCGTAGGAACCGGCGACCTTCTGGGTCGGGGACTCGGGGGTGCGCAGCTCCGGGTGCCGCTCCTCCAGCTCCTCCAGGGTGCGCAGCAGCCGGTCGAACTCCGCGTCGCTGACGACGGGTGCGTCGTTCACGTAGTACCGGAAGCGGTGCTCCTCGATCTGCTCGGCGAGCTGCGCGTGCTGCTCCCGCGCCTCGGCGGGCACGCTCGTCGTCTCCGCCTGCTTGTCGCCCTGCTTGTCGCCGGCCACCGTATGTCCTCCCGTTACTCTGGGTTGTCCGCGAGAGATTGTGCCGCCCGGACGCAGTGGGCGAGCGCGCGCCGGGCGTAGTCCGGGGAGGCACCCGCGAGTCCGCACGCCGGAGTGACGGTGACCGCCTCCGCGAGCAGCTCCGGACGCAGCCCCAGCCTGCGCCACAGCGTTCTGACACCCGAAACGCTACCGGCAGGGTCTGACAATGCCGTGTCCGTGCCCGGCACGACACCGGCGAACAGCCGGGTGCCGCCCTCGACGGCCTCGCCGATCGCGTCGTCGTCACGCTCGGTGAGGAGCGAGAAGTCGAAGGAGACGCCCGCGACGCCCGCCCGGCGCAGCAGGGCGAACGGCACGTCCGGCGCGCAGGAGTGGACCACGACGGGGCCGCCGTCGTGCACCCCGGCGACCTCGCGGAGGGATGCCTCCACCACCTGACGGTCGACGGCGCGGTGGGTGCGGTAGCCGCTGGCGGTGCGGATCCGGCCGCGCAGGACGGCGGTGAGGGACGGCTCGTCGAGTTGGAGGACGGGGCGGGCCCCCGGGACGCGGCGCCGGATCTCCGCCAGGTGCAGGCGCAGTCCCTCGGCGAGCGAGGCGGCGAGGTCGCGGCAGGCGCCGGGGTCGGAGAGGACCGCCTCGCCGCCCCGCAGTTCCAGGGCGGCCGCGAGGGTCCACGGGCCGACGGCCTGGACCTTGAGCGGACCCTCGTAGCCCTGGGTGAACTCCTCCAGGGCGTCGAGGTCCTCGCCCAGCCAGGCACGGGCGCGTTTGGTGTCCCGGCCCGGGCGGTCGCCGAGTCGCCAGCCGCTGGGCTCCACGCGCGCGTACAGCTCGACGAGCATGCCGGCGGTGCGGCCGATCATGTCGGCGCCGGGGCCGCGGGCGGGCAGCTCGGGGAGGAAGGGGAAGTCCTCGAAGCTGCCGGTGGCGGTCTTGGCGGCCTCGCGGGCGTCGTGGCCCGGGAGGCTGCCGATGCCGGTGGCGGGGGCGAAGGTGTCGTTCACGGGGCAAGCGTACGCAGGGGTGCGGGGCTTGATTTCGCCCCCGCCGCCCCTTCCCTTCCCGTCCCTGGGGGCTGCCGCCCCCGGACCCCCGCTTTCGGCCCTGGACGGGCCTCGTCCTCAAGCGCCGGACGGGCTGGATGATCCGGACCGGCGATTCGAGGGAACGGCTTACCGCCCCGGGCGCACCGTCAGGTCGTTGACCTCCGCGTCCCTCGGGAGGTCAAGGGCCATCAGGATCGTGGTGGCGACGGACTCGGGGTCGATCCACTTCGCGGGGTCGTACTCCTTGCCCTCCTGCTGGTGGACCTTGGCCTGCATGGGGCTGGCGGTGCGGCCGGGGTAGACCGAGGTGACGCGGACGCCGTTCGCGTGCTCCTCCTGGCGCAGGGCGTCGGCCAGGGCCTTCAGGCCGTGCTTGGAGGCTCCGTACGCGGCCCATCCGGCGTGGGCGTTGAGACCGGAGCCGGAGTTGACGAACAGCACCTGACCCTGGGCGACGCGGAGCTGGGGCAGGAGGAGGCGGGTCAGCTCGGCGGGGGCGACCAGGTTGACGTTGAGCTGGTTGGTCCAGGTCTTCGGGGTGAGGTCGCCGACCGGGCCGAGGTCGACGACCCCGGCGATGTGCAGCAGCGAGTCCACCCGGTCGGGCAGCGACTGGTGCGAGAAGGCCCAGGACAGCTTGGCCGGGTCGGCGAGGTCACCGACCAGGGTCTTGGCGCCGGGGAGCGCGGCGGCCAGTTCCTTGGCGCGGCCCGCGTCGCGCGCGTGCAGCACGATCTCGTCGCCGCGTTCGTGCAGGCGGCGGGCGACGGCCGCGCCGATGCCGGAGCCCGCTCCGGTGATCACATGTGTAGCCATGCCCGCCATGCTCGCACCACCGGTGTCCTACTCGATGCCCTGGCTCTCCTCCAGGTAGGCGAGCGCGCCGACCGGCTCCTCGGCGAAGAACACCAGCTCGGTTAGGGGGCGGGGCAGGAAACCCTCGTCCTCCATGCGGCGGAACTGCTCCTTGAGTCCGTCGTAGAAGCCCGCGGTGTTGAGCAGGACGACCGGCTTGTCGGTGTGCCCGTGCTTCTTCAGTTCCAGGATCTCGGTGGCCTCGTCGAGCGTGCCGGTGCCGCCCACCATGATGACGACGGCGTCGGCCTTCTCCAGCAGCAGCCGCTTGCGCTCGGCCAGGTCCTTCGCGATCACCATCTCGTCGGCGCCCCGGCGCGCCTTGGCGGCCAGGAAGTCCACCGAGACCCCGAGCAGCCGTCCACCGGACTCCTGCACGCCGTCGGCGACGACCTTCATCAGGCCCACGTCGGAGCCGCCCCAGACGAGGGTGTGCCCGCCCTTGCCGAGCAGCTCGGCGAACTCCTCGGCGGGGCGCGTGTAGCGCTCGTCGAGGTCGGCGGCGGAGAGGAAGACGCAGATGTTCATGGCCTCCACCGTACGGCCCGGTCCGGAGGGGAAGAACCCGGCCTTCGGGGACGCTGTAGTACGTGACGCAGACCACTGCCACCAGGAGGACGACCGTGACCAAGGGACTCAAGGGACACGTCATCACCGTCGAGCCGAGCGAAGGGCACGTGCGCGTGGTGCACGACGGGCAGGTGCTGGCGGAGAGCGACGGGGCGTTGGTACTGCACGAGACGGGCTGCCCCGACCGGTACTACATCCCGCCCCAGGACGTACGCCTCGACCTGCTGTCCCCGTCCGACACGCAGACCCACTGCCCCTTCAAGGGCGACGCGTCCTACTGGTCGCTGCCGGACGCGGCGGACCTGGTCTGGGCGTACCCGGATCCGAAGCCGGAGGTCGCCGAGATCAAGGACCACCTCTGTTTCTACGAAGTCGAGGTGTCCTGAGCGATGAAACACCTGCCGTAGGGCAGTCTGCACAGGCATGGAGAAGACGACTGTTTCGCGCGACGGCACCCGCATCGCCTACGAACGCTCCGGGCGGGGACCGGCGGTCGTGCTCGTCAGCGGCGCCATGTCGACCGGCGCCACGATGGCGCCGCTGGCCGCCGAGCTGTCGGGCAGTTTCGACGTCACCGTGTACGACCGCCGGGGGCGCGGCGAGAGCGGCGACACCGCGCCCTACGCGGTGGAACGCGAGATCGAGGACCTGGCGGCGCTGATCGACGCGCTGGGCGGCGAGGCGTCGCTGTACGGCATGTCGTCGGGCGGCGCGTTGGTCCTGCGGGCGGCGGCGAGCGGTCTGCCGGTGCGCCGGGTCGCGGTGTACGAGGTGCCGTACGCCGTGGACGACGCCGCCGCGCGGGCCGCGGCCGAGTACACCGGGCACCTGGCCGAGGTACTGGGTCAGGGCCGGCGCGGGGACGCGGTGGAGTTGTTCCTGCGTCACACGGGGCTGGGCGAGGAGATGATCCGCGGTGCCCGGCAGTCCCCCATGTGGGCCGGGATGGAGTCGGTGGCGCCGAGTCTGGCGTACGACGACGCCGTGCTGGGCGACAGCCGGGTGCCGCGCTCCGAGATCGCCGCGATCACCGTGCCGCTGCTGGTCCTCGCGGGCGGCGCGAGCGACGCGTGGTGGCACGAGGCCGCCCGTGCGATCGCGGACGCCGCCCCGGAGGGCACCTACGGCACCGTGGACCGGCAGACCCACATGGTGGAGCCGGGCGTACTGGCGCCGGTGCTCGCGGAGTTCCTCGCGGGCTGAACCGGCGCCGTCGAGGTCGCCTCCGCGTGTCCGGGCGGACGGGTCAGGCCGCGCCGGCCGTCGCGCGCGTGGTGGACGCGATGGTCGCCGAGCCCACCACGCGCGTGCCGTCGTACAGCACGATCGCCTGGCCGGGAGCGACGCCGCGGACCGGCTCCGTGAAGGTCACCTCCAGGGTGCCGTCGACGAGTTCGGCGCGGACCTCGGTCTCGCCGCCGTGGGCGCGGAGCTGGGCGGTGTAGGTGCCGGGGCCGGTGGGGGCGGCTCCGCACCAGCGGGGCTTGATCGCGCGAAGGGCGTCGACGTCGAGCGCCTCGGCCGGGCCGACCGTCACGGTGTTGTCCACCGGGGAGATGTCCAGGACGTAGCGCGGCTTGCCGTCGGGGGCCGGGGTGCCGATCCTGAGGCCCTTGCGCTGGCCGATGGTGTAGCCGTAGGCGCCCTCGTGGGTGCCGAGCCGGTTGCCCGCCTCGTCGACGATGTCGCCCTCCGCCCTGCCCAGCCGGTTGGCGAGGAAGCCCTGGGTGTCGCCGTCGGCGATGAAGCAGATGTCGTGCGAGTCGGGCTTCTTGGCCACCGCGAGGCCCCGGCGCCCGGCCTCCGCGCGGATCTCGTCCTTGGTGGTGGCCGTGTCACCGAGCGGGAACATCGCGTGGGCGAGCTGCCGGTCGTCGAGGACCCCGAGGACGTAGCTCTGGTCCTTGGCCATGTCGGCCGCGCGGTGCAGCTCGCGGACGCCGTCCTCGCGCAGGATCACCTGGGCGTAGTGGCCGGTGCAGACGGCGTCGAAGCCGAGCGCGAGCGCCTTGTCCAGGAGAGCCGCGAACTTGATCTTCTCGTTGCAGCGCAGGCACGGGTTGGGGGTGCGGCCGGCCTCGTACTCGGCGACGAAGTCCTCGACCACGTCCTCCCGGAACCGGTCGGCGAGGTCCCACACGTAGAACGGGATGCCGATGACGTCGGCGGCGCGGCGGGCGTCCCGTGAGTCCTCGATGGTGCAACAGCCCCGGGCGCCCGTGCGGAAGGACTGCGGGTTGGCGGAGAGCGCCAGGTGGACGCCGGTCACGTCGTGCCCCGCCTCGGCCGCGCGGGCGGCGGCGACGGCGGAGTCGACTCCGCCCGACATGGCGGCGAGGACGCGGAGGGGACGGGTGCGCTGCGGGGTCTCAGTCATAACCCCTCCAGAGTACGGGGAGGCGGGAACCGGAGCGCGCGAGTATGCGTTGAAGATCGCATGGGGGCGAAGCAGGGATCCACGAGCGGGTCCACACCGGGCGGGTCGGCGAGCGGCGGGTCCGCGGACGGCGACCGGCGCATCGGCCGCCGCGCGCTGATCGTCGGCGGTGCGGCGGCGGCCGTGGGCACCGGTGTGCTGGCCCGCGACGAGCTGGCCCGGCTGTGGTGGCGGCTGCCGGGCGTCGAGCGGCCCCGCGAGGACGGCGTCGTCGACTACGCGGGCGCGCGCTGGGTGGCGGCGTCGGACGCGAACTGGCGGCGGGCGGACCGGCCGGACGACTTCGGCATCGACATGGTGATCGTCCATGTCACGCAGGGCAGCTTCGACAGCGCGGTGCGGGCCTTCCAGGACCCGGGGCACAAGGCGGCCGCGCACTACATCGTGGGGCAGGACGGGCGCGTCACCCAGATGATCCGCGAGCTGGACGTGGCGTACCACGCGGGCAACCGCGACTACAACGAACGCAGTGTCGGCATCGAGCACGAGGGTTTCGTGGACCGTCCGCAGGACTTCACCGACGCGATGTACGCCGCCTCCGCGCGGCTGACGGCGGGGATCTGCGCGCGGTACGACATACCCGTGGACCGCAAGCACATCCTCGGCCACGTGGAGGTGCCGGGCACCGACCACACCGACCCGGGGCCGCACTGGGACTGGGACCGGTATCTGAAGCTGGTGCGGCGGGCGGCCACGAGCGCACCGTCGAAGCCGCCGACCAAGGCCTGAACCGACACGGCAGCCCGTACCGCGGCTCTTGCGGCAACGCCTGTTCCTACGACAGCCCCGCCGCCCTGGCCCGCTCCACCGCGGGGCCGATCGCCTTGGCGAGCGCCTCCACGTCGGCCTCGGTCGAGGTGTGGCCGAGCGAGAAGCGCAGGGTGCCGCGGGCCAGGTCGGGGTCGGTTCCGGTGGCCAGCAGGACGTGGCTGGGCTGGGCGACGCCCGCGGTGCAGGCGGAGCCGGTGGAGCACTCGATGCCCTGGGCGTCGAGCAGCAGGAGGAGCGAGTCGCCCTCGCAGCCCGGGAAGGTGAAGTGGGCGTTGGCCGGCAGGCGTCCCCCGGGTGACGGGTCGCCGCCGAGGATCGCGTTCGGGACGGCCGTACGGACGGCGTCGACCAGGTCGTCGCGCAGGGCGCCGATCTCGCGGGCGAACCACTCGTGCTGCTCGGCGGCGAGCCGGCCGGCGACGGCGAAGGAGGCGACGGCGGGGACGTCGAGGGTGCCGGAGCGCACATGGCGTTCCTGTCCGCCGCCGTGCAGGACGGGCACCGGGGTGTACTCCCGGCCGAGCAGCAGCGCGCCGATGCCGTAGGGGCCGCCGATCTTGTGGCCGGAAACGGTCATGGCGGCGAGCCCGGAGGCGGCGAAGTCGACCGGGAGCTGACCGAATGCCTGGACCGCGTCGGCGTGCAGCGGCACGTCGAACTCGGCAGCCACGTCGGCCAGTTCACGGATCGGCATGATCGTGCCGATCTCGTTGTTGGCCCACATCACGGTGGCGAGCGCCACGTCGGCGGGGTCGCGGGCGATGGCCTCGCGCAGCGCCTCGGGGTGGACCCGGCCGTGGGCGTCGACCGGCAGGTACTCGACGGTGGCGCCCTCGTGCTCGCCGAGCCAGTGGACGGCGTCGAGGACGGCATGGTGCTCGACGGGGCTGGCCAGGACCCGGGTGCGGGCCGAGTCGGCGTCACGGCGGGCCCAGTACAGACCCTTGACGGCGAGGTTGTCGGCCTCGGTGCCGCCGGAGGTGAGGACCACTTCGCTGGGGCGGGCGCCGAGCGCCTCGGCGAGGGTCTCGCGGGCCTCCTCGACGGTGCGCCGCGCCCGGCGGCCGGACGCGTGGAGGGACGAGGCGTTGCCGGTGACGCCCAGGTGCGCGGTGAGTGCCTCGACTGCCTCGGGAAGCATCGGGGTCGTCGCGGCGTGGTCGAGGTAAGCCATGGTGCGGCCGATTCTACGGGGCGGTTCCGCCCGGCCTCAGACCACGGTTGGCCTCGTCACGCGGTGGCCCGGACGAGACGGCGAGGTGGCTCACAGGCTCCACGACATCGTGTTGTCGGCGGACATGAAGGCGACCAGGACCAGCAGGTCGGCGACGCCCAGGCCGAGGCCGAGGAGGGCCCGGCCGCGGCGGGCGGTGCCGCGCCACAGGGCAACGCTCGCCAGGGCGATGGCGATCGGGCCGAGGAAGACGTTGAGGACGAGCAGGCCGAGCAGTCCGAGAACGAACGAGGCGACAGCCATGCCGTCGGTGTCGTGGATGCCGGTACGACGGGTGGTGCGGGGGCTCTCTGTGGTGCGGTTGGCCGGTGCGGTGAGCTGCATGGTGTTCTCCCTGCCGTGCGTCGGTGGACCGTGCGTGGATGGACCGTGCGTCGGTGGAGGTGTCAGTGGGCGGAGCTGCTCCGCCGGCGGCCGTGCCGCTCGCGGAGGGCGAAGATGCCGAGCCAGACGGCGATGACCAGGCCGGCCGCGACGGAGAAGGTGAGCGGTGCGTGGGCGACGGCGCCCAGCACCACACCGAGGAGCAGGAGTGCGACGACGAGGAACAGCATGGAACGGATCCCCCAACCTTGCGTGGACACTTCGGTGAACGTTTGTGGTTACAGTTGTTCACTGACTTCTCAGTCTAGCGCGCCGCGCGGCTTTTCAATTCCAGAGAACAGTTGTTAACTGCATGGCATGAGTCACACCCCAGGCGTTCGGCAGGAACAGAAGCGGAAGACCCGGCAGGCGCTCCTCGACGCGGCGCTCGGCCTGCTGGAGGAGCAGAGTCTGAGCAGCCTGGGGCTGCGCGAGGTCACCCGCGCCGTGGGCGTCGCCCCGACCGCCTTCTACCGCCACTTCCACTCCACGGCGGATCTCGGTGTGGCGCTGGTCGAGGAGGCGCTGGGCAGCCTGCACCCGATGATCCGGACCACGATGTCACCGGCCGAGGACGACGACGAACGCATCGACCGCGCGGTCGAGTTGATCGCCGGGCACGTGGCCGCGCACCCGGCCCACGTCCGCTTCATCGCGCGGGAGCGGCACGGCGGGGTGCAGCCGGTGCGCCGGGCCATACGGGAGCAACTGGCGCGGTTCGCCGAGGAGGTGAAGGCCGAGCTGGCCACGGACGCGTCGGCGGCGGGCTGGAGCGACACCGACCTGCGCATGCTGGCCGGCCTCTACGTCGACCAGATGCTGATCACGGCGTCCCTGTTCCTGGAGACGCTGGACGCTCCGGAAGAGGAGCGCCGCCGGGCCGTCGAGACGGCACGGCGGCAACTGCGGCTGATCAGCGTCGGCCGCACGCACTGGCTGGACTGAGCAGCCCCCGGGTCAGCCGAGCCGGACCCGGGCCAGCTGGCGGGACTGGGCGACCAGGCGGTCGGCGCTGTCCCAGACCTCGGCGTCCTCCTCCAGGAAGCCGCCGGCGAGGTTGCGGGTGGTGATGGAGACCCGCAGCGGGCCCGGCGCCGGACGGCACCGCACGTGCGCGGTCAGCTCGACCGTCGGCACCCAGCCCTTGAGCCCCAGCTCGAAGGCGGTCGGGGGCAGTGCGTCCACCGCGAGGAGCAGCGAGAGCGGGTCGGCGTCGCGGCCGTCGGCGAGACCGAACCAGGCCCGCATCTCACCCCGGCCCGAGGGCTGCCCCAGCGCCCAGCCCAGGGTGGCGGGGTCGAGCTTGAGCATCAGCCGGTCGGCGATGGCCGAGCTGCCGTCGACCGGAGCGGGGCCGTCCTCCGGGCCGAAGCACTGGTCCATCGGCGGGATCGCGGGCGGCTGCGCCGAGGTGCGGACGTCGTCGGGCAGGGCGCCGAGGTCGCCGTAGGAGGCGAGCACGCGGATGCGCTCGACCTCGTTGCCCTCGTCGTCGTACTGGAAGAGGGAGGCCTGGCCGGTGGAAAGGGTGCGGCCCGTGCGGACGGTCTCGGTGCGCACGACCGCCGGGCCGGGCCGGGAGGCGGTGAGGTAGTGCGCCGAGATGGTGAAGGGGTCTGGGTGCGGGAGCGCGTCGCCGAGGGCCCGGCCCAGGACGGCCAGCAGGTAGCCGCCGTTGACGGCGTTGATGATCGTCCAGCCGGCCGACAGGTCGAGGTCGTAGACGCCGGGCGCGCGCGGGGTGACGGCGGTGTCCCGGTCGAACTCACTGTCGCCGATGGTGGCCCGTACGGCCGCTGCGGAGGCTGCTTCTGGCATGACTGCACGGTACAACAGGGCGCTACTAAGCGGTAGCTTTCTCTGCTTCACGCTCCCGCGCCCGCAGGTACCTCTCCAGCTCCGCCGCCCCGGCCACCATCGCCCGGCCACGGGCCGACACCCGGTCGTGCCACTCGCGCAGGGCGGCCTCCAACGGCTCCACTCCCCCGGCCGAACGCACCTGGGCGATCACGGACGCGATCCGCTCCAGCGGGTAGCCGCCGCGCCTGAGCTGGTGGGCGAGGCGGACGTCCCGGACGTCGTCCTCGTCGTAGCGGCGGTACCCGGTCAGCGGGTCGCGCCGCGGGCGCACCAGGCCGGCCCGCTCCCAGGCGCGCAGGGTCGCGGGCCGGACGCCCAGCTCCGCCGCGAGGGACCCGATGAAGCCGCCCGCCGCACCCGGCACGTCCCCGGCGGCCTCGGGCACCAGGTCCCGCAGCGCGCCCTCCACGGCCTCCAGCGTCCGCCGGTCGTCGAGCAGCCGGGCGTGGCTCTCGTCGATCAACCGGAGCCCCTCGTCCAGCGCGTCCTCGTTCACGGCCCGCATCACCGAGCCCGCCGTCCGGTGACCGTGGCCCGCCAGCAGGGTGAGGAACGCGTCCAGGGCCCGGGCGTGCAGCGCGGTGTAGACGCGGTAGCCGTGGGCCGTGCGCTCGGCGGCCGGGAGGATGCCGGCCGCCTCGTAGTTCCTGACGGCCTGCGCCGACAGACCGTGCACGCGAGCCATGTCGACCGGCCTGAGCTTCCTCGCGCTTTGAGGGTTCGTGGCCATGATTCCCCTGTTTTCGCGACGAAGTTTCAACCGGAACTTCAACGATACCGTTGAAGCCATGGCCGAACGCATCGAGACCACAGCCGACATCGCCCAGCCCCTGGACGCGGCCGCCGTCATGCGGTTGTTCCCCGCCCCGCCCCCGCTGCTCGCCCTGGGCGAGCCCACGCACGGCGAGGACGCCCTGCTCGACGTGCGCAACGCCGTCTTCCGGCAACTCGTCGAGCAGTACGGCTACCGGACGATCACGATCGAGAGCGACTGCCTGCGGGGACTGGTCGTGGACGACTACGTCACCTGGGGCGCCGGCACCCTCGACGAGGTCATGGCACGCGGATTCAGCCACCCCTGGGGCCCGAGCGCGCCCAACCGGGAGCTCGTGCGCTGGATGCGCGCGTACAACGAGGACCGGCCCGCGCGGGAGCGGATCCGTTTCGCCGGCTTCGACGGCCCGCTGGAGATCACCCACGCCGAAAGCCCCCGGCAGGCGCTCACCGCCCTGCACGGCTGCCTCTCGGCGTGGGTGGACCCGGACCTGCTCCCCTGCACCGCGAAGACGTTGGACCGCCTGCTCGGCGCCGACGACCGGTGGACCGAGCCCGAGGCCATGACGGACCCCGCCCGGTCCGTGGGGCGGTCGGCCGACGCGGGCCGGTTGCGGACACTCGCCGCCGATCTCGCGTCGCTGTTGGACGAGCAGACGCCGCACCTGATCGCGTCCGCCTCGCGGGACGACTGGGAGCGGGCCCGCCTGCACGCACGTACCGCCACCGGCCTGCTGGCGTACCACCACGCGATGGCCGACGACTCCCCCGCGCGCATGACCAGGATGCTGGGCGCGCGGGACCGGATGATGGCCGCCAACCTCCTCGCGCTCGCCGAGCGGGGGCCGTCCTTCGTCCACGCCCACAACTCCCACCTCCAGCGCGCGAAGAGCTCGATGCGGATGTGGCAGGGCCGGCTGGAATGGTGGAGCGCGGGGGCCCTCGTCAGCGCCCGGCTCGGCGGGGAGTACGGCTTCGTGGCCACGGCTCTGGGCACGATCCGGCACCACGGCGTGGACACCCCGCCGCCGGAGACCGTCGAGGGGCTCCTGTACGCGCTCCCCGACGACCCCTGCGTGATCGAGCCCGCGCGGCTGGCCGACGCCCTCGGCAACCCGCGGCCCGAACCCCGGGTGTCCTCCTGGTTCGGCTACGCCCCGCTCGATCCCGGCCATCTGGACACGGTCGACGGCGTCGCCTTCGTCAAGGACATGCCGCGTCCGTAACGGGTCCCGGTCAGTCCCCCTCGACCACGGTCGACCGGCGGTTCCAGGCGCGCGGCGCCCGCCAGTGGAAGCGCAGGGCCAGCAGCCGAAGCACGAAGGCCGTGACGACCGCCAGCCCGCTGGTGAACGGGGTGAGCGCCTCGTAGCGGATGCACAGGGCGACCATCGCGGAGCCGACGATCGCCGGCACGGCGTACAGGTCGCGGTCCCAGCGCAGCAGTGAGGGCACCTCGTTGGCCAGCACGTCGCGCAGGACGCCGCCGCCGACCGCGGTGGTCAGGCCCAGGCAGGCGGAGGCGGTCAGGCCGAGGCCGTAGTCGTACGCCTTGGTGGTGCCGGCGACGCAGAACAGGCCGAGCCCGGCCGCGTCGAAGATGTTCACGCCGGTCTGGAGGCGCTCCACGTGGGGGTGGAGGAAGAAGACCAGCAGTGTCGCGAGCAGCGGGGTGAGGAAGTACCCGAGGTCGGTGAAGGCGGCGGGCGGCACCGCGCCGATCACCAGGTCCCGGAACAGCCCGCCGCCGAGCGCGGTGACCTCGGCGAGGACGGCGATGCCGAAGACGTCGAAGTTCTTGCGTACGGCCAGCAGCGCGCCGGAGATGGCGAAGACGAAGATGCCGACCAAGTCGAGCGTGTGCTGGACGGTGGGGCTGAAGAGTTGCTCGTACACCCTTCCATTCTTACCCGACAGTGAGCCCCCGCCTTACAAACGAAGGCAGGGGCTCACTGTCGGGCGAGGTGGGCGAGGTCACTTCTCCTTGGCGGGAGGCTCCTCGGCGGCCGGCTCGTCACCGGCCGGCTCGTCACCGGCCGACGCGGCGCCCTCGGACGACGCGGTCTGCGACGTCTCGGCCTCCGCGGCCCCCGACTCCGCGGCCGCCGACTCCTCGGTCCCGGTCGCCTCGGCGGTCTCCGACCTCTCGGCCTCCGCGGCCTCCGTCGCCTCGACCTCCGCGGCCACCGCCGCCGAGGTCGCCGCCGACTCGGCCAGCGCGTCCTCCGACACCAGCTCCGCCGCCTCCTTGGCGGCGGTGAGCAGGACGACGTCCTGCGGGGCCTGGTCCTCGAAGTTCTCCGGGTGGTGGCAGGCCACCTGCTGGCCCGGCCGCAGCTCCTTGAGCGGCGGCTCGGTGGTCGTGCAGATCTGCGTGGCCTTCCAGCACCGGGTGTGGAAGCGGCAGCCGCTCGGCGGGGCGATCGGCGAGGGCACGTCGCCCTTGAGCAGGATGCGCTCGCTCTTCGCGCCGCGCCGAGCCGGGTCCGGGATCGGGACGGCCGACATCAGCGCCTTGGTGTACGGGTGCATCGGCGACTTGTAGAGCAGGTCGCGGTCGGCCAGCTCCATGATCTTGCCGAGGTACATCACCGCGATCCGGTCCGAGACGTGCCGGACGACGGACAGGTCGTGCGCGATGATCACGTACGTCAGGCCCAGCTCGGACTGGAGGTCGTCGAGCAGGTTGACGACCTGCGCCTGGATCGACACGTCGAGCGCGGAGACCGGCTCGTCGGCCACGACCAGCCGCGGGTTGAGCGCGAGCGCGCGGGCGATGCCGATGCGCTGGCGCTGGCCGCCGGAGAACTCGTGCGGGTAGCGGTTGTAGTGCTCGGGGTTGAGGCCGACCACCGACAGCAGCCGCTGGACCTCCTTCTTGACCCCGCCCTCGGGCTGCACGCCCTGGAGCTTGAACGGGGCGCTGACGATCGTGCCGATGGTGTGGCGCGGGTTCAGCGAGGAGTACGGGTCCTGGAAGATCATCTGCACGTCGCGGCGCAGCGGACGCATGCCGCCGACCCCGAGGTGCGTGATGTCCTTGCCCTGGAACTCGACCTTGCCCGCGGTCGGCTCCAGGAGCCGGGTGATCAGCCGGCCCATGGTCGACTTGCCGCAGCCGGACTCGCCCACGACTCCCAGCGTCTCGCCGGCCCTGACCTCGAAGTCGATGCCGTCGACGGCGCGGACCGCGCCGACCTGGCGCTGCAGCAGGCCCTTCCTGATCGGGAAGTGCTTCTGCAGGCCGGTGACCTTCAGCAGGGTGTCGCCGGGGGCGGCGTCCTTGGTGAGGGTGGTGCCGCTGGTCTGTGCGGGGATGGTCACCGCTTTGTCCTCTGCCTGGTCGCTCACAGCTTCGGCGCAATCTCTTCGGTCCAGATACGCTCCCGCTGCTCCTGCGACATGTGGCAGGCGGCCCAGTGCTTGCTGCCGACCTCGGTCAGCTCGGGGCGGACCGTGCGGGTGACGTCGTCCTTGGGCACGTCGGCGTACGGGCAGCGCGGGTTGAAGGCGCAGCCGGACGGGAGGTTGATGAGGGAGGGCGGCGAGCCCTTGACCGGGATGAGGCGTTCCTGCTGGTCGCGGTCGAGCCGCGGCATCGAGCCCAGCAGGCCCCAGGTGTAGGGGTGCCGGGGCTCGTAGAACACCTTCTCCGCCGGACCGCGCTCCACGCACCGGCCGCCGTACATCACCAGGAGGTCGTCGGCCAGCTCGGCGACGACGCCCAGGTCGTGGGTGATGACGATGACCGCGGAGCCGAACTCCTTCTGCAGATCCCGGATCAGGTCGAGGATCTGCGCCTGGACGGTGACGTCCAGGGCGGTGGTCGGCTCGTCCGCGATGAGCAGCTCGGGGTTGTTCACCAGCGACATCGCGATCATCGCGCGCTGGCGCATACCGCCGGAGAACTCGTGCGGGTAGCTGTCCACCCGCTTGTCGGGCTGCGGGATGCCGACGCGGTCGAGCATCTCCACCGCGCGGCGCTTGGCGGTCTTCTTGTCCACCTTGTGGTGGATGCGGTACGCCTCCACGATCTGCTGGCCGATCGTGTAGTACGGGTGCAGCGCGGACAGCGGATCCTGGAAGATCATCGCCATCTCGCGGCCGCGCAGCTTGCGCACGTGGTCGGGGTCGGCGGACAGCAGCTCGGTACCGTCCAGCCAGATCTCACCCGATATCTGCGCCTTGCGCTTGCCGTACTGTCCGGCGGTGTGCAGGCCCATGATGCCGAGCGAGGTCACCGACTTGCCGGATCCGGACTCGCCCACGATGCCGAGGGTCTTGCCCTTCTCCAGCTGGAAGGAGAGGCCGTCGACGGACTTGACCAGGCCGTCGTCGGTCGGGAAGTGGACCTTGAGGTCGCGTACTTCCAGGAAGGCGGTCGGCGCGGGCGAGGTGCCGGCGGGCTCGCCCACCGCTGCCCCGCTCTTGCTCAGTTCGGTCATGCGAGCCTCACTCGGGGGTCGATCACGGCGTACAGGACGTCCACCACGAGGTTGGCGATCAGCACCGCGAGAGAAGTGATCAGTACGACGCCCAGGATAAAGGGCAGGTCGTGGTTCTGGATCGCGTCCAGCACCTTCTGGCCGAGGCCGGGGAGGCTGAACGTGGTCTCGGTCAGGATCGCGCCGCCCATCAGGGCGCCGAGGTCCATGCCGAGCATGGTGAGCAGCGGGGTCAGGGTCGAGCGCATCGCGTGCTTGCTGATGACGACCTGTTCCTTGAGGCCCTTGGCCCGCGCGGTGCGGATGTAGTCCTCGCCGAGGATCTCCAGCATGGTGGCGCGGGTGATCCGGGCGTACATCGCGGCGTAGAGGAAGGCCAGCGTGATCCAGGGCAGGATCATGCCGCCGAGCCATCCGCTGAAGCTTTCCTCGAGCGGTACGAACTCACCGTCGATCCAGCCCAGTCCGTAGGAGAAGATCGCCAGGCTGAGCAGACCGGTGAAGTAGATGGGGAGGGAGACACCCGCCAGGGCGACGACCATCGCGCCGCGGTCCCACAGCGTGCCCCGCTTGAGCGCGGAGAGCACACCGGCGGCCACGCCGAAGATCAGCCACAGCACGGCGGCACCGAGCGCGAGAGCCAGGGTCACCGGGAAACGCTCGGTCAGGACCGGCCAGACCGACTGCTCGGTCTTGAAGGAGTAGCCGAAGCAGGGCGCGGCGCAGTGGGTCACGTCGCCGCCGGCCGCGTAGGTGCGGCCCGCGAAGATGCCCTTGAAGAACTCCCAGGCCTGGACGAAGACCGGGTCGCCCAGACCCAGCTTCTGCCGCACACCCTCGACGGCGGCGGGGTCCGCCTGCTTGCCGACGAAGTTCAGGGCGATGTCGACCCCGGCCCACTTGGGGACGAGGAAGAAGATGCAGAAGACCACCAGGATGATGACCACGAGCATCACTGCGGCGGCGAACAGCCGCCTGATGAGGTAAGCGAGCACGGGTTGCGGCCCGCTGCGCCCCGCGGGCCGCCGGAGGTTGTCCGGCGGCCCGCGGTCACGCCGCGCCGGCCTTCACCTGCCTTTCGTGCCGTACGGCGGGTGTACCGGTTACTTCTTGGGGTTCTTCAGACCGATGTTCACGAAGTCGTACATACCGCTGTAGGCGTCGGTGGTGTACACGTTCGCGATGTTGCTGGAGCGCCAGTTGATGAACTTCTCGAAGACGAAGGGCAGGTAGTACGCGCCCTCCATCACCTTGTGGTTGATCTCCGTGGCGATCTTCGTCTTGCCGGCGTCGTCCAGCTCGGTCAGGTAGTCGGCGAAGAGACCGTCGATCTTCGGGTCGTCGATCATCGCGAAGTTGTTGTTCGCGCTGTCGAGGATGTAGTCGCTGTGCCACAGCGGCAGACCGTAGCCCTGCACGGACGGGAAGTCCGGGCCCCAGCCCATGATGATGATGCCGTAGCCCTTCTTCTTCACGTTCGTCGGGCTGCCGATGACGCTGGCGTACTGCGAGCCGTCGTACTGGTCGATCTCGACGTCGATGCCGACCTTCTTCAGCGATGCCTGGAGGGACTCGGCGGTGGCGACCTCGACCGGCTTGTTGTTGCGGACCGCGATGGTGGTCTTGAAGCCGTTCGGCTGGCCGCAGGCCTTCAGCTCTTCCTTGGCCTTCTCGACGTTGCCCTTCTTGTTCGCACCGGCCATCTCGTACGGGTCGTACTTCTGGCCCTCGGCGCCCGGAACGGCGGGCGGCAGCATGTTGGTGCCGATGTCACCGCCGGCGACCGGGCCGCCGCGCGCGGTCTGCAGGGAGACGTGGTCGGCCCCGTAGAGCACGGCCTTGCGGCAGTGGATGTTGTCGAACGGCTTCACGTTCTGCGGGAACGTGGCGTACCGGATGTAACCCGAGACCGGGTTGTCCAGGTTCTCCTTGTGCTCCTTCAGCGCCGTGGTGCGACCCTGCGGGGACAGACCGGTCTGGGCCAGGTCGATGTCGTAGTCGCCGGCGATGAGGCGGGCGTCCAGGTCGTTGGCGTTGGTGAAGAACTTGATCGTGACCTTGTCCGGGTACGCCTTGCGGACCGGGTCCGAGCTCTGCTTCCACTCGGTGTTGCGGACCAGGGTCAGGTCCTTGCCGGGGTTGTAGGACTCGAACTTGTACGGGCCCGAGGAGAACGGGTGCAGGCCGTACTTGGACTTGGTGTCCTTGTCCTGGCGGACCGGGGACGCCGAGGTCAGCGCGAGCATCTCCTCGAAGTCCGAGTTGGCCTGCGGCAGGTGGAAGACGATCGTCTTGTCGTCCGGCGTCTCGATCGCCTTCAGACCGAGCTTGTCCTTGGACGTGTCCTTGTACGGGCCCTTGTACTCGTCCTTGGGGTCGAGCACCTCCTTGAGGTACGTCGGACCGCCGGACAGCACGTCCTGCGCCCAGACGCGCTCGATGCCGTACTTGACGTCCTTGGAGGTGATCGGCTTGCCGTCCTCCCAGGTGACGCCGTCACGCAGGGTGTACGTGTAGGTCTTGCCGTCGTCCGAGACCTTGGCGACGTCGGTGGCGAGGTCGGGGGTGACCTCGGCGCCGGTCTTGCCCGGCTCCGTCTTGTTGGTGACGAGCTGGCGGCTGTAGTAGCGGGAGAAGTTCCACATGAAGCCGTAGTAGCCGCGCGTGGTGTCCCACGAGTCGGCGTCCTGCGTGCTCGCGAACTTCAGCGTGCCGCCCTTCTTGGCCTCGGCGGCCTGGGCGACCTTGTTGTTGGCTGCGTCGTAGCCGGGCGCGCCGTTCTTCGAACCGCCGCTGCCGTTGTCGTCGTCGCCGCCTCCGCCGCACGCCGCCGTGGTCAGCAGCGCGGCGACCACTGCGGCAGCGGCCAAAGCCTGCTTGCGCCGCCCTGAGGTGCGTTGGGTAGTCACGATCTCGGATCCTCCGGATTAGATGAGAGACCCCGTGCAGGTGCCACGGGTCGCTTTGCGGTACGGCAGGGTCAGCGGGAGCCCTTCGGATCCAGCGCGTCGCGCACGCCGTCACCGAAGAGGTTGAAGGCAAGAACGGTGATGAAGATCGCCACACCGGGGACCACCATGTACATGGGGTCCGACTTGTAGTAGTCGATCGCGCTCGAGAGCATCTGCCCCCAGGACGAGGTGGGCGGCTTGACGCCCACGCCCAGGAAGCTGAGCGCCGCCTCGGTGAGGATGTTGGTGGGGATCATCATCGTGGTGTAGACGATGATCGGCGCCACCAGGTTGGGCAGCAGTTCCTTGAACAGGATGTAGAACCGCCCGGCCCCCAGCGACCTGGCCGCCTCGACGTACTCCCGTTCGCGCATGGACAGGGTCTGGCCGCGGACCACGCGGCCGATGTAGGGCCAGCCGAAGAAGCCGATGACCACGATCATCATGAGCAGGCGCACGCCCGTACCGCTCAGCCCCAGCATGGAGTCCGGCATCACGGAGACCAGCGCGATGATGAACAGGAGCTGCGGGAAGGCCAGCAGGCCGTCCATGATCCGGCTGATGAGGGAGTCGACCCAGCCGCCGAAGAAGCCGGCGAGCACACCCAGGACGGTGCCGATGACCACGGCGACCATGGCGGACAGGAAGCCGACCAGCAGCGAGATCCGGGCGCCGTGGACGATGCGGGCGAAGATGTCACGGCCGTTGACCGGCTCCACGCCGAGCCAGTGGTCGCCGCTGACGCCGCCCAGCGAGCCCGTGGGGGTGCCGAAGAGCGGGTCGATCATGTCCTCGTTGTACGCGTTGGGCTCCTGCCCGTACAGGGAGGTGATCAGGGGCGCGAAGACGGCGACCAGGATGAGGAGCAGCACCACGATGCCGCCCGCGAGGGCGAGCCGGTCCTTCTTCAGGCGCTCCCAGGCGATCCGGCCCAGGGAGCGGCCTTGTACCGACTTGGCTTCGGCGCCGGCGACAGCCGCTTCCTCTGCCGCACTCGGGGCCGCTTCCGCGGTCGGCTCGTGCAATGGTGCCGTCATCTGGCAGGGACCCCTCTCAACCGGCGGTAGCCGGCCCGCACTTGCCGCTGTAGCGGCGTGATCAGTCCGTCGTACAAAGAGGCGAGCATCCACCCCTTGTTGCGGGAGTCTTCAACGCTTTGGCGATCTGTAGCCAGACTTGACGGGGAATGGATGCGCAACCGTGATGCTGTTTGAGGTGTTCCGTTATCCGGACAGTGGGTAACGGGGGTCGGACGCGGGCGAGTTGGGACATCTGCGGCAAAGGGGTGCTTTGCGCCGTCATCTACGCGCGAAGATCGCCTCTGCCGCCGGTGTCGGCGAGGGCCGCGGATCCTGCGCCCGTCAGTACCGGCTGCCGGCCGGAGGGTACCCGTACCCGCCCGCCGGTGCCTGGGCGGGGGCGGCCGCGTGGGCCTCGCGGTCGTAGAACGGACGGGCGTTGGCACGCAGCCACAGGGCGACCGGATCGTGGGCGTCGGTCATCGCCACCGTCGACACCGGCAGCCCGTCCGGCACCGCGCCGACGGACTGCTGCATCATCGCGCGCACCGCGTCGACGGCCGGCGGGGAGGTGTCGTACACGTCCAGGCCGATGGCGAGGTACGGCGCCCCGAGCGCCGGCTGCACCCAGGCGCGGCGCAGCGCGCGGACCGCCGGGGTGCGGTGGGCGTTCTGTGCGAGCAGGGCGTAGAACTGGGGGATCTCGATGGCCGGTTCGGACAGGCGCAGGGGGCCGGCGGGCTGACGGTCCAGGCCGGAGGCGATGCGGCGCAGGTCGAGCCAGGGAATGCCGACGCCGCCGCCGGGGGCGTGCGGGTTGAGCCACAGGCCGTAGTGGTCCGGGTAGAGGGCGCGGGCCACCTCCAGGCCGTCGACCACCTCGTACGACCGGTTCCAGCCACTGGCGGACAGCTCCTGGGCGGAGGTCACGCAGGGGGCGTAGCCGTAGCCGTCGACCTCCATGTTCCCGTACTGGGCGTCCGGGGAGCCGGCCTGTCCGTGCCACAGCAGCATCCAGACCTGGCCGGAGGCGGGGGTGGCGAGGGCGCGCAGCAGGGCCTCGTAGGCGTCGTAGCGCCCGGGCGTCACCTGGCGCAGCATGTGCTCGACCTGTCCGGTCGTGGTGCCGCTGGCGCTCACGTGTATCGCCCCTTCGAGAAGTTCCCCCGGTGTCGGGTCCAGCTTAAGGCTCCGCCGGGTGCGGGGGGCCTTCCAGCTCGGGGTGTGCTGTCGTCTTGTGGGTGCGGCGCCGTCGTGGCTTGTCGCGCAGTTCCCCGCGCCCCTGACGGCACTTCCCCTTACCGGTGTTTACAAGTCACCGTTGTAGAAGGGGCGGACGCTTTCCCGCATCCAGTCGCAGACCGGGTCCTGGGCTGCTTCCAGGAGCACCAGGTTGACCTGGTACTTCAGGGGGGACTTGGTGAGGGCTCGGCCCAGGGCGTCCAGGGGGAGGGCCCGGGCGTCGCCCTCCCAGTGGGTGAGTTCGACGCCGACGAACATGACCGGGTCGGCGGTCTCGACGGCGGCCATGCAGCGGCGCGCGCTGCGTACGACGCCGGTGGCGGCGAACTCGGCGGAGGCGGCGGCCAGGAAGTCCACCGGGTCGTCCTGCCAGTCCGGCTCGAAGAGGCGGACCCGGCCGCCGGACGCGGGGCCGTCCAGCGGGGTGCGTCCGGCCCGGCACAGCTCGGCCACGGCGGGCGGCGGCAGCGGGATGCCGACCACGCCCTCCGGGTTCACCACGATGCCGACCTGCGGGGGCAGGCCGCGGGCGAACTCCACGGCGGGGGCGATGGTGTACGCCATGTGCGCCCCCGCGACCTGGCGCAGCTGCTCCTCGGAGCTGAAGACCGGCACGTATGCCTGGCCGTCGATCTCCAGCGAGGGCAGGTCGAGGGGGCCGCTGTGCGGGCCGCCGCCGTTCGGAAGGGGTATCCACAGGAAGCTGCGGCCGAGGACCTCCACGATCCGGCCGCCGGCCGACGGGATGCCGAGGGAGGCGGACAGCACCTCCTCCAGCTCGTTGCCTGGCCACCCGCCGTGCGGGTGGGGGTGCGCCTGTGCCGGGAAGTCCATCTGCCTACCTACCGCCTGCCTGGTACCGCCGTTCGTGGCTGAAAGGCTAACCCGTTCGGCCCCGTGCCCTACCGTGCGTCACCCCGTGAAGGCGATCCGGCGCAAGGTGTCGGCCGCCGCCCGGTCGAGGACGACCGCCGAGGCGCAGCCGGCGGGCAGGGTGCCGTCGGTGACCGCGCGCAGCAGGCGGGAGTTGGCCGTGCGGTGCCGCAGGAACGCGTACCGCGAGACGCCCCGGCCGCGCTCGCGCTGGCCGGCCAGGGCCTCGTCGGGAGCGACGTCGAGGAGCAGCAGGTGCAGGGTGCCCTCCCGGCGGCGGGCCTCGCGGGCCAGCCAGCCGCGCACCCATGCCTGGGTCCCGCAGTCGTGCACGACGACGCCCTCGCCGGTGCGCAGCGCGCGGCGCAGCCCCGCGTAGTGGGTGAGGCGGACGAGGGGGCGGTAGAGCGCGTACGGCAGGAAGCGCGGCATGCGCTCGTCCCAGCGGTCGCGGGTGTCCTGGGAGTCGATGCGACCGCCGCGCACGGTGCGCCGCATCAGCGTGGACTTGCCGCTGCCGGGCAGGCCGGTGATCACCACCAGGTCCCGGGGTCCGAAGAGCAGGGCGTGCGGGCTGCGGCCGTCGCGGTCCCTCAGGTCGCGGACGACGGGTGCGGGCAGTGGGGCGCATGCCTCGGGGGCCGGGGCGGCGGGCTGCTTGGGCAGCGCGAGTCCCGAGGTCGTGGCGTACGCCGTGGTCCTGTTCACCGTGATCGTCCTCCCCTGGGGCGGTACACGAGTACCTCCCCGTCGAGTGTAAAGAGAAGGTAATGCGCGGGTCTCGCGTTTTCGTTCGCTTACTGCCACAAGCCGGTTACAAGAACAGCTCTGCCCACGGATGAGCCAGGCGTGCAATGATGGCGGCGCCAACTGCATACCGGCCGTTTGAATCCGCGCGGGAGAGTCCCCGGCCGCGCCGGGGCGCCGAAGGAGCAAGTCCCTCCCTTGAATCTCTCAGGCACCGTTACCGCGCGGGCGAGGCACATCTGAAAAGCGGACCGCCCCCGACGGCGGTCCCACCCAAGGTGCAAGCCCTGATCGCCGTACTCCGGTGGCCGTGGCGAACCTCTCAGGTTCCGATGACAGATGGGGAGGACCGACCTCGCCCCGTCCTGTCCTGGGAGACGACCGACCGATGAGCAGTACCGAACTGCGCCGTACCGCGCTCGATGCCACGCATCGCGCGCTAGGCGCGACGATGACCGACTTCGCCGGCTGGGACATGCCCCTGCGCTACGGCTCCGAGCGCGAGGAGCACGTCGCGGTGCGCACCCGCGCCGGTCTCTTCGACCTCTCACACATGGGTGAGATCACCGTCACCGGGCCGCAGGCGGCCGAGCTGCTGAACTTCGCGCTGGTCGGCAACATCGGCAGCGTGAAGCCGGGCCGGGCCCGCTACACCATGATCTGCCGCGAGGACGGCGGCATCCTGGACGACCTGATCGTCTACCGGCTCGGTGAGACCGAGGCCGGGTCTCCTCACTACATGGTCGTCGCCAACGCCTCCAACGCCCAGGTCGTGCTGGACGCGCTGACCGAGCGGGCGGCCGGCTTCGACGCCGAGGTGCGCGACGACCGCGACGCCTACGCGCTGCTGGCGGTGCAGGGCCCCGAGTCCCCGGGCATCCTCGCGTCGCTCACCGACGCCGACCTGGACGGCCTGAAGTACTACGCCGGTCTGCCCGGCACGGTCGCGGGCGTCCCGGCGCTGATCGCGCGCACCGGCTACACCGGCGAGGACGGCTTCGAGCTGTTCGTGAAGCCCGAGCACGCCGTCGAGCTGTGGCAGGCGCTGACCAAGGCGGGCGAGGGCGCGGGGCTGATCCCGTGCGGTCTGTCCTGCCGGGACACGCTCCGCCTGGAGGCGGGCATGCCGCTGTACGGCAACGAGCTGTCGACCGCGCTGACGCCGTTCGACGCCGGTCTGGGCCGGGTGGTGAAGTTCGAGAAGGAGGGCGACTTCGTCGGGCGCGCCGCGCTGACGGAGGCCGCTTCCCGGGCGGAGCAGAACCCGCCCCGCGTCCTGGTCGGCCTGGTCGCCGAGGGCCGCCGGGTGCCGCGCGCCGGGTACCGGGTGGTCGCGGGCGGCGAGGTGATCGGCGAGGTCACCTCCGGTGCTCCGTCCCCGACGCTGGGCAGGCCGATCGCCATGGCGTACGTCGATCCCGCGCACGCGGCCCCTGGCACCGAGGGTGTCGGTGTGGACATCCGGGGCAGCCACGAGCCGTACGAGGTCGTGGCGCTGCCGTTCTACAAGCGTCAGAAGTAGACAGAGGTAGACAGTGGACACGGGGCGCCGCCTCTCCGCGGCCGCCCGGTGTGTCACTCACCCCTACACTCACCCCTCCCCATCACCCCCTTCACCAGGCACTTCCTCGCGTACAGGAGAATTCAGGCCATGAGCAACCCCCAGCAGCTGCGCTACAGCAAGGAGCACGAGTGGCTGTCGGGCGCCGAGGACGGCGTCTCGACGGTCGGCATCACGGAGCACGCGGCCAACGCGCTCGGTGACGTCGTCTTCGTCCAGCTCCCCGAGGTCGGCGACTCGGTGACCGCGGGCGAGACCTGCGGCGAACTGGAGTCGACCAAGTCCGTCTCCGACCTGTACTCCCCCGTCTCCGGCGAGATCGCCGAGGTCAACGAGGACGTCGTCAACGACCCGTCGCTGGTGAACAGCGCCCCCTTCGAGGGCGGCTGGCTGTTCAAGGTGAAGGTCACGGACGAGCCCGCCGACCTGCTCTCCGCCGACGAGTACACCGCCTTCGCCGGCGCCTGAGGAGTCACGACCGCATGTCGCTTCTGAACACACCCCTGCACGAGCTGGACCCGGACGTCGCCGCCGCCGTCGACGCCGAGCTGGACCGCCAGCAGTCCACCCTCGAGATGATCGCCTCGGAGAACTTCGCCCCGGTCGCGGTCATGGAGGCCCAGGGCTCGGTCCTCACCAACAAGTACGCCGAGGGCTACCCCGGCCGCCGCTACTACGGCGGCTGCGAGCACGTCGACGTGGTCGAGCAGATCGCCATCGACCGGGTCAAGGCGCTCTTCGGCGCCGAGCACGCCAACGTGCAGCCGCACTCGGGCGCCCAGGCCAACGCGGCCGCGATGTTCGCGCTGCTCAAGCCCGGCGACACGATCATGGGTCTGAACCTCGCCCACGGCGGGCACCTGACCCACGGCATGAAGATCAACTTCTCCGGCAAGCTCTACAACGTCGTCCCCTACCACGTCGGCGACGACGGCCAGGTCGACATGGCCGAGGTGGAGCGCCTGGCCAAGGAGACCAAGCCGAAGCTGATCGTGGCGGGCTGGTCGGCCTACCCGCGTCAGCTGGACTTCGCCGCGTTCCGCAAGGTCGCGGACGAGGTCGGCGCGTACCTGATGGTCGACATGGCGCACTTCGCCGGTCTGGTCGCGGCGGGCCTGCACCCGAACCCGGTGCCGCACGCCCACGTCGTCACCACCACCACCCACAAGACGCTGGGCGGACCGCGCGGCGGTGTGATCCTCTCCACGGCCGAGCTGGCCAAGAAGATCAACTCCGCCGTCTTCCCCGGTCAGCAGGGTGGCCCGCTGGAGCACGTGGTGGCCGCCAAGGCCGTCGCCTTCAAGGTCGCCGCCAGCGAGGACTTCAAGGAGCGCCAGGGCCGTACGCTGGAGGGTGCCCGCATCCTGGCCGAGCGCCTGGTGCGGGACGACGCGAAGGCCGCGGGCGTCTCCGTCCTGACCGGCGGCACGGACGTCCACCTGGTCCTGGTCGACCTGCGCGACTCCGAGCTGGACGGGCAGCAGGCCGAGGACCGCCTCCACGAGGTCGGCATCACGGTCAACCGCAACGCCGTCCCGAACGACCCGCGCCCGCCGATGGTGACCTCCGGTCTGCGCATCGGTACGCCGGCCCTGGCGACCCGCGGCTTCACGGCCGAGGACTTCGCCGAGGTCGCGGACGTGATCGCCGAGGCGCTGAAGCCGTCCTACGACGCGGAGGCCCTCAAGGCCCGGGTGGAGACCCTGGCCGACAAGCACCCGCTGTACCCGGGCCTGAACAAGTAGACACCGCACCCGAGGGGTGGGGCGCCGCATCCGCCACAAGCGGCCGGGCGCCCACCCCTCGGCACCCCCTCCGCACCACCCCCGTTCTGAGGAGTCCCCGTGGCCATCTCGGTCTTCGACCTGTTCTCGATCGGCATCGGCCCGTCGAGCTCGCACACGGTCGGCCCGATGCGCGCGGCCCGCATGTTCGCCCGCCGCCTGCGCAACGAGGAGCTGCTGGACTCCGTCGCCTCGGTCCGCGCCGAGCTGTACGGCTCGCTCGGCGCAACCGGACACGGCCACGGCACCCCCAAGGCGGTGCTGCTCGGCCTCGAGGGCGACTCACCGCGCACGGTGGACGTGGAGACGGCCGACGACCGCGTCGAGAAGATCAAGTCCTCCGGCCGCATCAGCCTCCTCGGCGAGCACGAGATCGCCTTCGCCTACGACGACGACATGGTCCTGCACCGCCGCAAGGCCCTCCCCTACCACGCCAACGGCATGACGCTGTGGGCGTACGACGCCGAGGGCGCCGAGGTGCTCACCAAGACCTACTACTCGGTCGGCGGCGGCTTCGTCGTCGACGAGGACGCGGTGGGCGCGGACCGCATAGTCCTGGACGACACCGTCCTGAAGTACCCCTTCCGCACCGGCGACGAGCTGCTGCGCCTGGCCCGCGAGACGGGCCTGTCCATCTCCGCGCTGATGCTGGAGAACGAGCGGGCCTGGCGCGACGAGGACGAGATCCGCGAGGGCCTGCTGGAGATCTGGCGCGTGATGCGGGCGTGCGTGGACCGCGGCATGACCCGCGAGGGCATCCTGCCGGGCGGCCTGAAGGTCCGCCGCCGCGCCGCGAACACCGCGCGCAAGCTGCGCTCCGAGGGCGACCCGCAGGCCCTGGCGATGGAGTGGATCACGCTCTACGCGATGGCCGTGAACGAGGAGAACGCGGCCGGCGGCCGGGTCGTCACCGCCCCCACCAACGGCGCGGCCGGAATCATCCCGGCGGTCCTGCACTACTACGTGAACTTCGTCCCCGGCGCCGACGAGGACGGCGTGGTCCGCTTCCTCCTCGCGGCCGGCGCCATCGGCATGCTCTTCAAGGAGAACGCCTCCATCTCCGGCGCCGAGGTCGGCTGCCAGGGCGAGGTCGGCTCGGCCTGCTCGATGGCGGCCGGCGCCCTCGCCGAGGTGCTCGGCGGCTCCCCGGAGCAGGTGGAGAACGCCGCCGAGATCGGCATGGAGCACAACCTCGGCCTCACCTGCGACCCGGTCGGCGGCCTGGTCCAGATCCCCTGCATCGAGCGCAACGGCATGGCCGCGGTCAAGGCGGTCACCGCGGCCCGGATGGCGATGCGCGGCGACGGCTCCCACAAGGTCTCCCTCGACAAGGTCATCAAGACGATGAAGGAAACCGGCGCCGACATGTCGGTCAAGTACAAGGAGACGGCCCGGGGCGGGCTGGCGGTGAACATCATCGAGTGCTAGGGATACCGACCACACCTGGGCCGCGCTGCGCCGGCGAACGAGGAGAAGACCGAGTTCAGGCCGGGCAGATTCCGTGGGGCAGCCATGTGGGAAGCCCTTGCCGCTCGTCCTCGGTGAGGTCGCGGCCGAGGATCGCGCACAGTTGCTCCTTCCACAGCTCGGGGTCGAGACGAAGGAGGTCCACCACGGTGCGATCGGTGAGCCGGAGCAGCGTCCTTCCGTCCTTCGATGCGGCGAGGAACTCCTGGTCCTCCGCGAAGTCGTACGAATCTCCCCCGCCGGGGTCGGCCACGTTCTCGAAGCGCACGGAGTTCCCGTTGGCCAACAGGAACTCCGGGCCCCCTTGCAGGAACCCGGCCTGGTACCGGTCGTAGGCCTGGAGAGGTCCGTACGGACCCACTACCCGCTCCATGCGACGCCCGGGCCGCACCGACCACACCTCCACCATGTCGCCCGTGGTCTGCACGGCCGCGTACCGCCCGTCTGCGTCGAGTACGGCATGGTCGACCGTCGGGCCGAAGCGGAGCCTGAGCGCCTTGTCCTCCTTGCCCGTGCGCAGGTTCACGGCATGGACGACCGGACTTCCCTTGATCATGATCTGTGCGTATCCCGGCTTCGGATACGGGTCCAGGAAGAACTGCGGCGGGTCCTTTTCGGTGAGTCCCAGGTCGCGTACGTCAATCGGCTTCGACAGACGCCGGCCGGTTCGTGCGTTCCAGTACTCGATGCGACCGCCCAAGACCGTGAGCAGCTCCTCGTCACCGACGAAGTAGAGTTCCACCGCTTCCGTTGCCCTGCCAGTCGCGTCGACCTCGGGCTTGGTGGTCGTCACCTCCGTGACCTGCCGCAGGGAAGGAACATCCCAGACGCGGACCTTGTTCGGGCCGACAACGTCAGCGGCGAGCGTCCGGGACTGGTTGACCTTGACCCGCGGAGGTTCTCGGGAGCTGTCCATCGACTTGTCCCTCGGGGGCCGCTTCACCTCCTTGAGGGTGTGCGTAGTCCCGTGAATGTCCATGTCGACGAGGGCCAGCCCGCCGCCGTTGGCACCCACGCGCAGCAGCATCCTGCTCTCGTTGCCGAGGAGCACCGGAGGGCTGTCGGCATCGATGGAGCCCACAGCCAGCCGCCGAGCGGTCACGGCGGTCTCGTCCCAGGTGACCAGATCGAAGTCCCCCGACTCTCCGACCAGTGCCAGGTCGTCGAGGTCGGGGGCCTCGCCAGGCCCTTCCGCCACTTTCGCTTTCTTACCCGGCCGCGTGTCAACGAGCGCCCACTCGGCCCCGGCCTTCTGCACCGCGAAATGCCGTCCCGTGGCGTCCATGGCGATCGGGTTGCAGTAGTCGCTGGTCGAGTCGGGCTCGTAGGTGGTGAGGAGGCGACCGTCCGCAACGCGCACCGCGCGGTAGACGGCGCCGTGATCACCTCGCCCCTTCTGGCAGTAGGCCAGCACTCCGCCGTCGGCCGACAGCGCGAGGCTCGGCCTCGCCGACGTGCGTACCCCGTTCGCCAGGCCACGCGTCTTTCCGGACTCGATGTCGACGGTCATCACCGAGGAGTCCGCGTCCGTCTCCTCGCCGTACCGCGGCTGGACCACAAGTGTGTCGCCGTCCGGGCCGAACCAGGCCGCCTCCAGCGCGGGCACGCCTGAGGGCATCCCCCGTCCCCTCTTCGCAGCCAGGTTCCAGACCCGTGCCCGCTCGCCCACCATCATGACCACTTCTCCGGCGTCCGGGGAGAAGTCCGCCAGGCCCAGGTTCTGACCGAACGACTTCACCTGAATGCCGCCGAAGTCGCTGTCGCGGATCGTGTGCGCCCGGCCCAGCACCTTCTCGGCGTCGCGATGCACGTCATACCAGACGAGGGTGCCGCCCTCCTGCGCCGAGAGATAGGCGATCCTTCGACCGTCTCTGCTGACCAGCGGGTAGAGGACCTCCCGGGCGAGACGGAGATGTTCGCGATGAATTCTTCCTCCGGCGTCACGGACGAACAGCACTGCGCTGCTCTGCCCGCTCAGCGACCCTCCGATCTCGGTCGTCACGAGGGTCACCGCACCATCCGCACTCATCGCCACGTCCTTCACCGGTGACTCGGTGCCGGTCAGTACCCAGGAGTCGCTCTTGAACTGGTCGTACCTTCGCAACAGGGCATTGCGGGCCTCCCTGGTCGGTGCGACGTCATGAGCCGCGATGGCCACCAGAGCGGCCATCCCCGGATCCCGTCTGGTCAACTCGTTCGCGAGGGAGGCCAGCGAACGCGACCGTCCTTCCGCCTCTCGCTGCGCGCTGACCCGCGACTGGTAGAGAAGGAAGGTACCCAGCCCGACGACCAGTGCCAGCGCCAGCGCGGCGGCGGTCCATGCGGCACGGACGCGGTTTCGCCGCGCATGGTGATGCCGTCGCGCGAGGCCGAGGAAGTCCCGTTCGGCTCCGGTCAGCTCCGGTTCACGGCCGTGCAACCGACCTTGCAGCGCGTAGAGCTGCATCGGGCCCGGCAGCAGGTCCGGGTGTCTGTCCGCCTTCTGCCACCGGACGACGTCGTGCCCGAGTTCCGCCCTGGCGGCCAAGAACTCCCGGTCGGCCCTCACCTGTTGTGCGAGCGTCGGCCAGGCGCTGATCAGCGCCTCGTGTGCGAGTTCGGCACTCTGCGGTTCCCCCTCCTCCCCGTGCAGTACGAGCAGTCGTCGCGCGGCGAGCGACTTCGCGATCCGCCACCGTGTCTCCCCGGCTTCCTCCCGGGTGAGCATGCGGCGCAGCGGGGCCTCGCTGCCGGGCAGTACGCGGACCAGTCCGGTGAGTAGTCGCAACGCCTCCTTCGTGTCCGCGCCTTCGTCCTCGGTCTCCTCGTCCTTGTCCGTGTCCCGGTCGTTGTCACTGTTCTTGTGCTGCTTCTCCACGGTCTCGTGTCGCTTCTCGACGCACTCCCTCCACGCGTTCTCGGCATGGAGCCTCAGCGCCCCTGACACCCCTTCGTTCTCCTCGTAGGTTGCCGTCCGCAGCCGTCCGGCGGCTTGGTGCTCCCACAGCTGGGCCAGCACGAATCCCAACAGGGGCAGAACTCCCGGTGCGCTGCCGGCGTCGGCGACGATGCGTCGTTCGAGGCCCGGGTCGTACTCCACAGCCGGGGTGCGCTTGACGGGCTCTGCGATGACCTCCGCGAGCTGCTCCCGTGACATCGGGGTGAGCGGGACCGTCACACCCCTTCTCAGCGCAGGGCCGAGGCGCGCGTGGTTCAGCGCCGCCTCAATGAAGTCGGCCCTCAGCGTGACCAGCACCTTCAACACACTCTGAGGCCGCTCGGGAAACAGCAGCCCGACGACCTCCTCGGCCACGGCTTCGGAACCGTCCAGGAGGGCTTCGGCCTGGTCGAGTACGACGAGAAGTCGGTCGGCCGACGACCCAAGAGCTCGATGGACGGCGTCCGTCAGCCCCAACTCGGCGAGCCACGCCTCCACTTGGTCGGCACTGTCCGCACGCGGAAGCCCGTCCTGCCTCGACCTCATGACCTCGAACAGTTCGGTGGCGAGCGCGGCCCGCAGGGAGGAGAAGTGTGCGGCGTTCACCCGCAGAACCTGGTAGCCGTCCTGCCGCATCCTCGGCACCACACCGGCCAGCGCAAGCGATGACTTCCCGCATCCCGACGGCCCGTACACCGTCACGGTGGGTTGGTCCCCCCGCAGCGCGGTGAGCACTCGCCCGATGTCGTCGGCCCGGCCGAAGAAGACGTCCGCGTCCTCCTCACCGAAGGTGGCCAGACCGCGAAAAGGCGTGTCCGGCCTGACGAGCGGCGCGAGTTCGGGCACCTCCTTCAGCAGTGTCCTCATCCGCAGGACGAACGCCTGCTGGGCCTCACGCGCGGGCTGCGCCGCTACCATCATCCCGACGGCGGCACCCAGCTCGTTGTCCCAGACAGGGCTCCCGCTGAAGCCTCCCTTGACGTACACGGCCTCACCGTTGGCCCGCGAGAGCTGGATCCAGCCCCGGCGGGTGGGCCCGCGGAATCTGCCGCTCTGCCAGATTCCGTCCGGGTCGCCGTCGGTGAAGCCAACGGCGCGCGCATCGTGGTTCCACACGCCACGTCGCGGGTCGGCCATGGCAAGTGGGCGGGCTCCGGGAATCCGATGGCGCAGGCGGAGGACTGTGATGTCTCCGCTCTGATCGGGCCTGATCGGTATCCAGCGCTGGACGAAGGCGTCGTGGTCGCCCTCGTCGACGTCGTCGGTGTTCCCCGCCAGCGGTAAGTCGATCGTGACCTCGGTCCCCGCCTCGACCACGTCTTCCCGGGGCCGGTCCAACGCGTCCGACACGACATGCGCACAGGTCAGTACCAGGTCCGGAGCGATCAGGAAGCCCGCCCCGCCGATCACACCACCCGGCCCCTTGACCCGGACAACGGCCGAGACCAGTGCCGGCTCCGCCTCCTCGGCATCCCGTCCCTCAACCCCCGTCACTGCGCCCTCCGCCCGCTCACCTCGCCACCTCTAGGTCAACTTCACTGCGGCGTCGTGGGGTTGACGCCCCTCGTATCGCTCCTGTTCCAGGTGAGGCTCACCGAGAAATTGGCCGCAGTCGCCGTACTGGCGATCACCACGTCCGCCTCGGCCGACAGTGACACTCCGAACTCGAGGGTGATCTCGTCGGGCGCGTTCGCAAGCCCGCTGAACCGCCCCACGAAGCTCTCCGCCACAGGGCGCACAGTGTCCAGCATCTGTCCGAGTGACCGTTCGGCCCGCGCGATGGACCGGCCTCCCCTGCCCACGCGGACGAGCGTGTCGTCCACCTCCCGGATCTGGACACGCACGGACTCGTCGCTGCCGTCACCCAGAGGGACTTCCACCGTGTGGACCGGGCGGTCACTCATGACTCTGCTCCATTGACTCGGGAGTTGGAGATCGTGGCGGCACCCGCAGCCGGCACCCGCACGTCAGGGGAGCGACGCGGGCAGGGTGAAGCACACCGCCTTGCCAGGGACAGTAGTTACCGTCGGCGGCCGGTGTGCCTCAAACGACGGAACCCCGCATGCCTCACATACCTCATGTGACTACCGGGCATCCGGAAGTGGAATCCGCAGCCGGTGAGCGGCACCCCGGTCGGGGAGAAGGCGGGCGTCTCACATGGTGACATCCGCTTTCCGAAAAACAAGACGACTGAGATCGTTGCAGGGCCCATGTTTCGCACGTGAAAGACCGAGCCATGCCCGCACCGGCCTCCGGCCCAGCACCCCAGTCACCCGTCAATCCCCGGTCGCGGGTCCTCGTCGCCAGCCTCATGGGCACGACGATCGAGTTCTACGACTTCTACATCTACGCGACCGCGGCCGTCCTCGTCTTCCCGAAGCTCTTCTTCCCCAGCAGCGACCCCACCACGGCACTGCTGTCGTCGTTCGCGGTCTTCGGCGCCGCGATGGTCGCCCGGCCGATCGGCGCCGTCTTCTTCGGGCACCTCGGTGACCGGCTCGGCCGCAAGAAGACGCTGGTCGTCTCGCTGCTCACCATGGGCATCGCCACCTTCCTCATCGGCGCCCTGCCGACCTACGCGCAGGCCGGCTGGATCGCCACCGCGCTGCTCGTGCTCATGCGGCTCGCGCAGGGCTTCGCGCTCGGCGGCGAGTGGAGCGGGGCCGCGCTGGTCGCGACCGAGAACGCGCCGCGCGGCAAGCGGGCTCTGTACGGGACCTTCCCGCAGCTGGGCGCCCCGCTCGGCTTCATCATCGGCAACGGCCTGTTCCTGATCATCGGGGCGCTGCTGCCCTCCGACGCCGGCGCCGACCCCACACAGCCGTCCGAGGCCTTCGCGAGCTGGGGCTGGCGCATCCCGTTCCTGTTCTCCGCGGTGATGGTCGCGATCGGCCTGTGGGTGCGCTCGCGGCTCGTGGAGTCGGCGGTGTTCGCCAAGACCCGTGAGGCCGGCAAGGTGCAGAAGCTCCCGCTGGCCACCGTGGTCCAGGGCCACTGGAAGCAGCTGGTCCTCGGCACCTTCATCATGCTGGCGACCTACGTGCTCTTCTACCTCATGACCACGTTCTCGCTGAGCTACGGCCGTGCCGCGAAGGACGCCGACGTGCCGGGGCTCGGCTACAGCTACACCACGTTCGTCCTGATGATGATCTTCGGCGTGCTGTTCTTCGCCGTGTTCACCCTGGTCTCCGGTCCGCTCGCCGACAAGTACGGGCGCCGCACCACCCTGGTCTGGATCACCGCCGCGATCGTCGTCTTCGGCCTGGTCTGGGTGCCGCTGATCGGCCTGGGCACGCTCGGCGTGGTGCTGTGGCTGGTGCTCGGCTTCACGCTGATGGGCATGACCTTCGGCCCGATGGGCGCGCTGCTGCCGGAGCTGTTCCCGACGAGCGTGCGCTACACCGGTTCCGGCATCTCGTACAACGTCAGCTCGATCCTCGGCGCGGCCGTCGCCCCGTTCATAGCGGTGGCGCTGTGGGAGGCCGGTGACGGGTCGCCGTGGCTGGTCGGCGTCTACCTCTCCGCGATGGCCGTACTGACGCTGATCGCCCTGCTGCTCGGCAAGGAGACCAAGGACGTCTCCCTGGACGAGGGCGAGCCCGCCCCCGCCGAGGAGAGCCCCCGGGCGGCCGCGGTCACCTCCTGACCCCGGGTCCGCCCCCGGCCCGCCCTGGATCCGCCTCCGCCGTGCGCCGTGCGCCGGGCGGAGGCGGATGCACGCCCGGCGCACGGTCACCGGTGGGCTCAGATGCCGCAGTTGGGGGCCGACCAGTACGGCGACGGGTCGAAGGCCACGTGGGTGTGGTCGTTGTGGCCGGGGTAGCCCGGGCCGAGGATCTCCGAGAAGCCGTGGGTCCTGGACTGCTGGGCGAGCCGGCAGAAGCTGGGCGAGCCGGTGAGGTCGGCGGCGTCGCCGTAGAGGTGGCGGCTGGTGGCCGAGCCGCCGACCGCGCTGTTGCAGGCGCGGGAGCGGAAGCCGCTGGAGATCGTGATCGGCACGTCGCCGAGGGCGTGCCGCATCGCCTCCAGCTTCCACATGGTCTTCAGCGCGTTCGACTTGGCGGTGGCGGCGGAGACCGCGCCGCCGGACCAGTCGGAGTTGCACTTGTTGAGTTCCGCGTAGGTGAAGTGGACGGGCGTGCAGTCCGCGTCCTGGAGCGCGTAGATCTTGCTGAAGGTCGCCGGGCCCGCGACGCCGTCCGCGCCCAGGCCGTAGGCGGCCTGGAACTTCTTGACCGCGGCGGCGGTCCGGGCGCCGTACTGACCGTCGTAGGAGAGCCGCTCGCCGGAGGTGACCCAGCCCGCGACACGGATCTGCAGCTGCGTCACGTCGCTGCCGGAGGATCCCTGGGAGAGGGTGCGGTTCCAGGTGTAGCAGGAGTCGGCGTGCGCGGCGCCGGCGGTGGCGCCCACCCCGACCACCGCTCCAGCCATGAGCATGACAAATGAGAGAAGGATACGTGACACGCGTCTGAACATCCCGGCCTCCCGACCGTCGAGTCGTCCGTGAACCGGAGCCCAGCGTGCGGCACCGCGCTACGCGCGTCAATGGCGCCCGGGCGAAGGGAAGTCGACGTTTCCGCCTCCGACGCGGATCACCCGTGCCATCGTGGGGAATAACCAACTCCCGTCCCCCCACAGCCTTTCAGGGAGGCCCCATGCTGCGTGGCATCGACGTCAGCGCCTACCAGTCCTCCAGCTACGACACGGACGGCCTCTCCTTCGTCTTCGTGAAGGCGACGGAGGGCCGTTCGTACGTCAACCCCAAGCTCTCGGCCCAGACGAAGCGGGCCCGCGACGCCGGACTCGTCGTCGGCTTCTACCACTTCCTGTGGCCGGGCAACCTCACCGCCCAGGCCGAGTACTTCGTCTCCAAGGCCCCGGACCGCAAGGGCGACATCCTCGCCGTCGACTGGGAGACGAACGGCGAGGGCACCCACCCGAGCAACGCGGAGAAGGACAGCTTCATCAAGAAGCTGAAGGCACTGCGGCCGGACAACCGGATCGTCCTCTACTGCAACCGGAACTTCTGGCTGAACGTCGACACCACCTCGTACGCCGGTGACGGCCTCTGGATCGCCGACTACGTCTCGGCGGGCAAACCGCGCATCCAGGCCAAATGGCGCTTCCACCAGTACACCGACGACCCGGTCGACACCAACGTGGCGGACTTCGCGAGCAAGGCCGCACTCAAGGAGTGGGCCCAGAGCGCCTGAGGGCAGGGTCAGCCCCGGAAGGCCGCGGGCCGCTCCGGGGATGCCTCGGCCAGCGCCTTGGCGACGCCGTCGACGCCCTCACGCAGGCCGTAGACCGGGGTGTCCGGCTGCTGGCGCCAGGAGTCGTCGATGCCGCCTGCGTCGACGGTGTCGAAGCCCAGCTCGTCGATCAGGGCGCGGACCTTCGCCTTGGCCGCCTCGTCGTCGCCGGCCACCGGGAGCGCCATCCGGTCGGGTGCGCCGGCCGGACGGGGGCGGTCGAGGATGTCCTGGGCGTAGGTGCCGTTGAACGCCTTGATCACCGGGTGGCCGAGGTGGCCTTCGGTCCAGCGGCTCTCGGTGAGGCCCTCGTCCTCGATGCCCGCGATCCGGCCGTCCCGCTGCTGCGGGTAGTAGTTGCCGGTGTCGATGACCGCGACGCCCTCGGCCGCCCCGTCCAGGACGCCGGACGGCAGGTCCGGGACCCGCTTCAGCGGGACCGTGACGACCACGATCTCGGCGCCGCGCGCCGCCTCCTCCACCGGCACCGGAGTGGCGCCGGTCTCCTCGGCCAGCTCGGTGAGCGTGTGGGGCCCGCGCGAGTTGGCGACGGAGACGTCGTGCCCGAGTGCGGTGAGCCGCCGGGTGAGGTTGCCGCCGATGTTGCCCGCGCCGATGATGCCGATCTTCATGATGCCGACTCGCCTGGCCTTTCGGAGGTCGTGACTTGCGGAGCCTGCCGGCTCGCGCCCATGACCTGCACCAACCTCCGGCCGGGGTGCGCTATTCCGCGCGGAGGCGCCCGTCCGGGTGACCGGCGGGCGCCTCTTTCGTCGCGGCGTCGCTACTTGTTCAGGTGGGCCCAGAACTCGTCGAACGACAGCTGCTTGTCGCCGTCGAGGTCGCGGCCGGCGATGATCGCCTCGGCCACCGACTCGGTGACGTTCCAGTCGCCGCCCTGGGCGAGCGCGGTCTTGAACTCGGCCGCGGTGATGAGGCCGTCACCGTCCGTGTCGATCCGCTCGAACTGCTTGCGTGCTTCCTCGATGTCGGCCACCGGTCCGCCCCTCGTTCCGTGCTTCGGGTCCATCTGACGCAGGTCAGATTATCCGGCCGTCCGAGCACGCAGCGCGGCGACCACCCACCCGAACTGCTCCTCGTGGGCGGAGGGCGGCTCCAGGCCGTTCACGATCGCCGACAGTTCCCGGTAGCGGGCGAGCCGGACGTTGGCCACCGCGGTCAGGCGTTCGAGTACGACGGCCGGGTCGGCGTCGCCGATCAGCGCGCGCACGATGTCGGCGGCCCGCGGCGAGTCCGGTTCGACCCCCTCGCGCAGCGCGTCGCCCGCGAGCTGCACCATGCGGCTCACGAACCAGAGCGAGGAGCTGGTGGGCACGTCCGCGCCCCGGTCCGCGGCGTTGAACTCGATCATCCGGCGCATCGTGACCCGGAACTCCGGGTCCTGGATCAGCTCGGCCAGCTCCACCCAGGCGTCCACCTGCTCCGAGGTGGGGTCGTCGGGCAGGTCGGCCGCGGCGAAGCGCAGGCGGGTGCGGATGTCGGGGTCCGCGGTGTCGATGCCCGCGAAGACCTCGGCCATGAAGTCCTCGATGATCCGTCGACGTTCGGCGGTGGACAGTCGTGCCAGCTTGTTCATCAGTGTCGTCTCCTCGGCGGTCGAGCCGCGTCGCGCCACGGTCGACAGCACCGCGCGGGTCACCCTCAGGGAGCTGATCTGCGCGTCCAGCGCGCTCACGTGCGTCGCAGCGACCTGCGCGACCGTGGTCTCGCCGGCCAGGACACGACGTACGGCGTCCAGGCCGAGGCCCAGTTCGCGCAGGGTGCGGATCAGCTCGAGGCGGGCGACGGACTCGGCGTCGTACAGCCGGTAGCCGCCCGCGGAGCGGGTGACCGGGGGCAGGGCGCCCTCGTCGGACCAGTAGCGGATGGTGCGCACCGTGAGGCCGGTGGTGCGAGCCAGTTCGCCGATGGTCATGAGGTCGGTGCCGTCGTCGGTCATGTCTGGGAGTGTGTGCCTTCCAGTGGGTGGAGACTCAAGGAGCGCGGTGTGGCGGAGAGCCTGCGGGACATTCTGGACGCGGTGGCGCGGGGGGTGTTCCCCCCGGCGGACGGGGGGACGAGCGTCGTGCCGCAGTTCGGCGGACGGGACGCGGGGGTCATCGCCTTCACGGCGCACTCGGTGGTCTTCACCGACGAGGCGGACGAGGGGTGGGTGCGCGGGACGCTGGCGTCGCTGGGGTGCGATCCCCTCGCCGCCACCATGAACTCCCGGTTCCTGGCGGCCTTCGCGGAGCGCACGGGACGTACGACGGACACGATCGACGTGCTGCTGACGGGTGACCCGCTCCCGGGGCGCCCGGAGGTCGCGCTGGCGGAGGTCGCCGATCCGGGGCATCCCCGCGTGGTCGCGGCCCGGCGGCGGCGCGACGGGGTGCGGGTGTGGGCGGCGGACGGCGGGGTGCTGGTGCTGGGCCGCGGGGTCGGCGGGCGGCTGGAGGTGGCCGTGGAGGTGGCGGAGGGTGCCCGGCACCGGGGGCTCGGGCGGCGGCTGGTGACGGCGGCGCGGCGGCTGGCCGGGGGTGAGCCGGTGTGGGCTCAGGTGTCGGCGGGGAACGCCCGCAGTCTGCGGGCGTTCCAGGCGGCGGGTTACCGGCCGGTGGGTTCGGAGGCGTTGTTCCTGCGGCGGTGAGCCCGGGCGTGCGCCGGGCCGGGGCGCGACCCGGGCCGGGCGGACGCCGGGCCGGGTGCGCCCCGGGCGGCCGGTGTCAGTGCCAGGGCGGCCGGTGTCAGTGCCAGGGCTGGTAGTGCGGGTTGCTCTCGCACTCGCTCATGATCTCGGTCTTGGTCTGCCGGTCGACCGGGCAGACGCCGATGATGTACTTCCGCTGGATGCCGCCGGGGAAGGCGACCTCGACCTGGTCGGCCCACTTGTGGGTGTCACCGATGGTCTTGTTGACGTCGATGCCGCCGGGGGCGTCGATGTAGTAGTTGTAGCCGGACTTGTACCAGGTCTTGTAGAGGTCGTGGTCGTAGCTCGTCGAGACGAACGGCGAGGGCTGGTTGACCAGGACGTACTTCTCGACGTCGTACTGTCCGTTCTGGACGTCCTTGGCGTGGAAGCCCTCCTCGAAGACGACCTGCGGGCCGCGGCTGTCGCTGCGGTAGAGGGTGCCGCAGGTGGTGCGCCAGACCGGTTCGGGGGTGATGCGGTCGATGTCGACGCCGCGGTCGGCGGCGGCCTTGGTCTTGTCGTCGAACTGGGGGCAGGCCGGGGCGGCCTTGGCTGCGGCGGCCGGCGGGGCCGTGGCGGCACCGGGGGCGGTGGCGGCGGTGGTGGCGAGGACCGCGGAGAGCGACAGGACGGCGGCGGCGGTCCGTCGGCGCAGGCGAGTGGTGATCATGCGGATACGATCCCGGCTGCGGAGCGGTGCGTTCCGGATTCTCACCCGTAGGTGGCGTGTCCGGTGAACGGGCTTGCTTTCCGGGGCAGATGGGCTCTCAGCGGTCGACGACCCGCATCTCGAACCAGGTGGTCTTCCCGCGCGGCAGCAGGTCCACGCCCCACCGGTCGGAGAGCTTGTCGACGAGGAAGAGGCCGCGCCCGCTGATGTCCGTCTCCTGCACCGGCATCAGACAGGGCAGCCCCCGGGAGGGGTCGCGGACCTCGACCCGGATCCAGCCGGGGCGGCGGCGCAGGCGGAGGCCGAAGACCCGGGCGCCGGTGTGGCGTACGGCGTTGCCGACCAGCTCGGAGACGAGCAGGACGGCGTCCTCCGTGACCTTGGGGCCGAGCTGCCACTGGCGCAGGGCGACCACCTGGGCCAGGCGGCGGGCGGTGGCGGCGGACTCGGGACGGGAGGGTAACGGAACCTCGCGCTCCGTAGGGTTGCCGAACAGCTCCAGCGCTTTGAGTGCGCGCTCGTCCTCGACCGCCGGCGACCAGCGCGCCGCGGTCGCACGTCCGGCTCCCCGCGGCAGTTCCGTACCATCCAGCCCCGCCATGACCCCATCATGGCCGTCCTCGGGGGCCTCCGGGGCCGTTCCCGGGGAATACGCCCCCGCGGGCACGGGGCCCGGCGACGGTCGATCGGCATATGCCACAGGCAGTTCGGGACCGGAAACGGCCCCACTGACCTGGGCGAACGGCTCGGCCGGAGACAAGCGACGGACTCCCTCGACAAGGCGCGCTTAATGGTGCGTTAAGGCTGCCATAAACCGCCCCATCGAGGGACCCGGATCAGACAACGCGTCAATTGCAAGGGGCACGACGCGACTTCGGGTGAGCTGCACGTTCAGTGCGGCGGGTGTCAGAGGAACTTCGCCTTGCCCGGGCCCTCTTCCACGAAGCTGCGCATCCCGCGCTCGCGGTCCTCGGTGGCGAACAGGCCCGCGAACCAGTTGCGCTCGACGGCGAGACCGGTCTCGATGTCCGTCTCCAGACCCGTGTCGACCGCCTCCTTCGCCGCCCGCAGTGCGATGGCGGGTCCCTTGGCGAGCCGCGCGGCCCAGGCGTGCGCCTGCTCGTAGACCTCGGCGGCCGGGACCACCCGGTCCACCAGACCGAGCGCGAGCGCCTCGTCGGCCTTCACCTGGCGGCCGGTGAAGATCAGGTCCTTGGCCTTGGAGGGGCCGATCAGCCGGGACAGCCGCTGGGTGCCGCCCGCGCCGGGGATCAGGCCGAGCAGGATCTCGGGCTGGCCCAGCTTGGCGTTCTCCCCGGCGATGCGGAAGTCGGCGCACAGGGCGAGTTCGCAGCCGCCGCCCAGCGCGTAGCCGGTGACGGCCGCGACCACCGGCTTGGGGATGCGGGCCACCGCGGTGAAGGAGTCCTGCAGGGCGCGGGACCGCGCGATCATCGCCGCGTGGTCCATCACCTGCATCTCCTTGATGTCCGCGCCCGCCGCGAACACCTTCTCGCCGCCGTGGATCACCACGGCGCGCACGTCGTCGCGCCGGGTGATCTCCTCGGCCAGCTCCTTCAACCGGTCCTGGGTGGCGACGTCCAGCGCGTTCATCGGCGGGCGGTCCAGGCGCAGCGTTCCGACGCCTTCGGCGACTTCGAGATGTACGGTCATGCTCCGCAGGTTAGCGGGCGTTCACGTGCCGTGGGGTCCCGGTGCCTATGCCTTCCACTTCTCCCAGGACATGTTCCAGCCGTTGAGGCCGTTGTCGGGGGCGATGGTGGCGTCCTCGGAGTTCTTGACCACGACCACGTCGCCGATGATCGAGTTCTCGAAGAACCAGCGGGCCGGCGCATCCTTGTCCCAGCCGCCGCGCACGTCGCGCAGGCCGATGCAGCCGTGGCTGGCGTTGCGGTTGCCGAAGGCGTCGCCGCCCCAGTAGTTGCCGTGGATGAAGGTGCCGGAGGTGGACAGGCGCATGGCGTGCGGGACGTCCTTGATGTCGTACTCGCCGCCGTAGCCGACGGTCTCGCCGTTCATGCGGGTCACCGCGAGCCGCTCGGTGATGACCATCTGGCCGTTCCAGGTCTCGTAGCCGGGCGCGCCGGTGGTGACGGGGATGGTCTTGACGGTCTTGCCGTCCCGCACGACCTTCATCGTGTGCTTCTTGGCGTCCACGACGGAGACCTGGCTGCGGCCGACGGTGAACGAGACGGTCTTGGCCTGCTCGCCGTAGACGTCGTCGCGGCCCTCGACTCCGTCGAGGTTGAGGTCGACGGTGACCTTGGTGCCGGCCTTCCAGTACTTCTCGGGGCGGAAGTCGAGGCGGTCGTTGCCGAACCAGTGGCCCTCGACCTCGACGGCCGGCTCGGTCTTGATGGTGATGGCCTTCTCGACGTCCTCCGGGTTGGTGATGCCCCGGGTGAAGCGGACCGAGAACGGCATGCCGACGCCGACCTTCGAGCCGTCCTCCGGCGTGAAGGTGCCGACGAAGGTGTTCTTCGGCGTCAGGGTGGTGAAGCGGGAGTCCTCGGCGGCGGTGCGGCCCTCGGAGTCCTTGGCGACCGCGTGCACGTTGTACGTGGTGGCGGCGGCCAGGTGGGTGGACGGCGTCCAGGTGGCGCCGTCCCCGGATATCTTCCCGTCGACCTTCGCGCCCTTGCCGTCCTTGACGACGACCTCGGTGAGCCTGCCCTTCGTGGCGCCGACCTTCAGGGCGCCGCTGGTGTCGACGGCCTTGGCCCCGTTGGCGGGAGCGATGGTGACGACGGCCTCGGACTGCTTGCTCTGTGCCGCGGTGGAGTCCTTGGCCTTCTCCCCCTTGCCGTCCCCGGCCCCCGAGCCCGAGCCGCTGCCACCGCACGCGGTGACGGTCAGCATCAGCAGCCCGAGTACCGCCCCCGCTATCGGACGCACGTTCACCCTTGTCTCCCCTCGCCGGGCCCGGTCCGGCCCGCACCCCTGTGCGCCCGCGCGCACCGGCGCATCGTAACCGCAGGCCAGGGGGTTGCGGGACAGGTGAATTGTCACCGTTCCGTACCGAGTTGGCGGGAGGGTGCCGCGTGGCGCGGCCGGTGTCACTTCACCGCGCTGCCCGCCTTCCATTGCTTCCACTTCATGTTCCAGCCACCCAGGCCGTTGTCGGGGGCCACGGTCTTGTCCTTGCTGTGGACCACCTCGACGACGTCGCCGACGAGGCTGCGGTCGAAGAACCAGCCGGCCGGGGTGTCGGAACCGCCGCCCTTGTCGTCGCGCAGTCCGACGCAGCCGTGGCTGACGTTGGCCCGGCCGAAGGTGTCGGCGGGCGCCCAGTAGTTGCCGTGCAGGAAGGTGCCCGAGCTGGTCAGGCGGATGGCGTGCGGGACGTCGGGGATGTCGTACTCGCCGCCGAAGCCGACCGTGCGGCTGTTCATGCGGGTGACCTCCAGCATCTCGGTGATCACCATCCGGCCGTTGTAGGTGGGGGTCGTCGGCGCCCCCGCGGTGATCGGCACGGTGGCCAGCAGGGTGCCGTCCCGGCGCACCTCCATGGTCCGCTCGACCGCGTCGACGCGGGAGACCTGGCTGCGGCCGACGGTGAAGGTGACCTTCTTGTGCTGGAGCCCGTAGACGCCCTTGGCGCCCTCGACGTCCCGCAGCCGCAGGTCGACGGTGACCTCGGTGCCGGGCTTCCAGTACCCCTTGGGGCGGAAGTCGAGGCGGTCCTTGCCGAACCAGTGGGGGCGGATCTCGACGGCGGGCTCCGCGGTGACCGTGACGGCGCGCTCCACGGCGGCGCGGTCGGTGATCTCGCGGTTGAACTCCAGCGAGACGATCATGCCGGTGCCGACGACCGAGCGGTGCTCGGGGGCGACGTAGGCGATGAAGCGTTCCTCGGGGACCTCGGTGGTGAACGTGGTGTGCCGGGCCGAGCGGTGTCCGCCGCCGTCCAGGGCGACGGCGTCGACCGTGTACTTGGCGGCGAGGGCGAGCCGGTCGTCGTCGGGCCGCCAGCTCAGGCCGTCCTCGGAGATCCGGCCGGGCACCGGGGTCTCCTGCGCGTCCTGCGACCTGACGACCTTCACCGACTCCAGGCGTCCGTCGGGCACCCGCACCGACAGCTTCCCGTCCGGGCGGACGGCCTTGCTCCCGTCGTCGGGGGTGACGCGGATGACGTCCTCGGCGGCGGGTTGCTTGCCGAACATCTCGCCGATGCCGGAGCCGATACCGCCGCCGTCCGAGGTGCATCCGGCGGCCCCGGCCAGCAGTCCTGCCCATGTCAGTAGGGCGGCCAGAGCGGCGCCCGCGCGCCGTGCGCGCCCGTGTACGTGCCTCACATCCACCCGTAACGACCGGTCGGCCCTGGGGAAACGTGAGTGCGAGCCACCCGGTGGGCAGAACTGTGGGGAGGACGACGCGACGGGGAGCAGCGGCCGGGACGCCGCACGCCCTCCTGCCGGACGTCGTTCCACGAGCCGTGGGAGGCTGACAGGTGTCCAGCGCAGCCGAGCAGGAGGCGGTGCCCGGGGAGCGGGACGCCGCGGACGGGCGGGGCCTCGCGAAGGGGCGGGCCGCCGCGGACGGACTCCCCGCCGGCGTGGTCAACGGCGCGCGCCGCACCGCGCCGCCACCCGCCGTGCCGGCCCGGCCGGGCACACCGGTGCCGCTGGGCGCCCGGTTCCGGACCGGCCCCGACCAGGTGGCGGGGACCAACTTCGCGCTGTGGGCGGGCGGGGCGGAGGCGGTGGAGCTGTGCCTGTTCGACGGGCCGGGTCCCGACGCGCGGGAGAGCCGGGTGCGGCTGACCGAGCTGACGCACGAGATCTGGCACGGCTTCGTGCCGGGCGTCCGTCCGGGGCAGCGTTACGGCTATCGGGTGCACGGCCGCTGGGACCCGTGGACCGGCGCCCGCTGGAACCCGGCGAAGCTGCTCCTGGACCCGTACGCCCGCGCCGTGGACGGCGCCTCGGGGCGTGACTACGGCGCGCTGCCGCCCGAGGTGTACGGACATGTGCGGGACTGGCCGGACCAGCGGGTCGCGGACACCGTGCGCGACGACCGCGACTCGGCGCCGTACGTCCCCAAGGGCGTCGTGGTCCACGACGACGCCACCGAGGACGAATGGACGTACGACCGGCGGCCCAAGACGCCGTGGGCGGACTCGGTCATCTACGAGCTGCACGTGCGCGGCTTCACCAAGCTCCACCCGGACATCCCGCCCGAGCTGCGCGGCACCTACGCGGGCCTCGCCCACCCGGCGGCGATCGCGCACCTGACGCGGCTGGGCGTGACGGCGGTGGAGCTGCTGCCGGTGCACCAGTTCGCGCACGAGAGCCATCTGCTGGAGCGCGGCCTGAGGAACTACTGGGGCTACAACTCGGTCGGCTACTTCGCCCCGCACGCCGCCTACGCGGCCTCCGGCACCACCGGCGAGCAGGTCGGCGAGTTCAAGCGGATGGTGCGCGCGCTGCACGCGGCCGGCATCGAGGTGATCCTCGACGTGGTCTACAACCACACGGCGGAGGCGGGCGAGCTGGGCCCGACGCTCTCCCTGAAGGGCATCGACAACCGCGGCTACTACCGTCTCCAGCACGACGCCCGCCGGTACGCCGACTACACCGGCTGCGGCAACACCCTGCACGTGGTCCAGCCGCACGTGCTGCGCCTGATCACCGACTCGCTGCGCTACTGGGTCACCGAGATGGGCGTGGACGGCTTCCGCTTCGACCTGGCGGCGGCGCTGGCCCGCTCGATGCACGACGTCGACATGCTCTCCCCGTTCCTCGCGGTGATCGGGCAGGACCCGGTGCTGCGCCGGGTGAAGCTGATCGCCGAGCCGTGGGACGTGGGCTCGGGCGGCTACCAGGTGGGCGCCTTCCCGCCGTTGTGGACCGAGTGGAACGACCGCTACCGCGACGCGGTCCGGGACTTCTGGCGGCACGCGCTGCCGGACGTCAGGGAGATGGGCTACCGGCTGTCGGGCTCCAGCGACCTGTACGCGTGGGGCGGGCGGCGGCCGTACGCCTCGGTCAACTTCGTCACCGCGCACGACGGCTTCACACTGCGGGACCTGGTGTCGTACGAGCGCAAGCACAACGAGGCCAACGGCGAGGGCAACCGGGACGGCACGGACGACAACCGCTCCTGGAACTGCGGTGCGGAGGGCGAGACGGACGACGCTCAGGTGCGCGCGCTGCGGCGGCGCCAGCTCCGCAACCTGCTGACCACGCTGCTGCTGTCGACCGGGGTGCCGATGCTGGTCGCGGGCGACGAGATGGGCCGCACCCAGCGCGGCAGCAACAACGCCTACTGCCAGGACAACGAGACGAGCTGGGTGGACTGGAGCCTGCGGGACGACCCGGAGTGGGCGCCCCTGTTCGCGCTGGCCTCCCGGCTGATCGCCTTGCGCCACCGCCACCCGGTGCTGCGCCGCCGGGCCTTCTTCTCCGGCCGCCCGCACTCCGTGGACGGTCTGCGCGACCTGGCCTGGTTCACGGCGGGCGGCACGGAGATGGCGGAGCGGGACTGGTACGCCCCCGCCGCCATGCTGGGCATGTACCTGTCCGGGCGGGACATCCCGGGCCGCGACGAGCACGGCGACCCGATCACCGACGACAGCTTCCTGGCCGTCCTGCACGCGGGCGAGGAGCCGGCCGGCTTCGTCCTGCCGGGCGCCCCGTGGGCGGAGCGGTACGAGGTGGTCGTCGACACCGGCCGGGAGGAGCAGGACGAGGCACCGGACGCCGTGTATCCGGCGGGGACGCCGATCACGGTCGCGGCCCGGACGGTGCTGCTGCTGCGAGTGGCCGGCTGACACCGTCCCGGGCGGTTTCTCAAGGCAGCGTTTCGGCTCCGTGAACTCGTCGGCGATCTTCTTGACCGTGCCTCGGCGTGCCTGGAAACGTCCCTGGTCGGCGCCCCTTCGGGCGCGCACTCCCACCCTCGTCCTCCAGGGGATCACGCATGCCCGAGATATCCCGTCGCCTCTTCGGCGGCCTGGTCGGCGGCAGTGCGGTGAGCGCCGTCGCCGGTGCGTCCGCCGCCGAGGCCGCCACGCCCGCCGTCCCCGCCTCCGGCCCCGGAGAGCGTCCTTTCGCGGCGCGCACCGGGTCCCGGCCCGGCAAGCGCCCCAACTTCCTGTTCATCCTCGGCGACGACCTCGGCTGGGCCGACCTGTCCTCGTACGGCGCCCCGCACATCAAGACCCCGCACCTCGACCGGCTCGCCGCGCAGGGCGTGCGTTTCACCCAGGCCTACTCGGGATCGGCGACCTGCTCCCCCACCCGGTTCAGCCTCTACACCGGGCGTTACCCGGGCCGTACGGAGGGCGGGCTGGCGGAGCCGATCGGCAACCGCGCCCAGGGGCTGGACCCCAACCACCCGACCCTCGCGTCCCTGCTGAAGCGGGCCGGATACGCCACGGCGCTGATCGGCAAGTGGCACTGCGGCTGGCTCCCCGACCACAGCCCGACCAGGTCCGGCTGGGACGAGTTCTTCGGCAACTTCGGCGGCGCGCTGGAGTACTTCTCCAAGCTGGGCCAGCTCGGCGAGTACGACCTGTACGAGGGCGACGCCACCTACAAGGACCTGCGCTACTACACCACCGTCCTCACCGAGCGGGCCGTCGAGTACGTCGGCCGCGACCACGACCGGCCCTGGCTGCTGAACCTCAACTTCACCACCCCGCACTGGCCCTGGCTGACCGAGGACGACGAGGAGACCGGCGCCGCGATCGCCGACGAGGTGCGGTCCGGGAACGTGCTGGGCGCGCTGCTGCACAACGACGGCGGCTCGGTGGAGAAGTACCGGGAGATGGTCGAGAACCTGGACGCCTCGGTGGGCAAGGTCCTCGCCGCGCTGCGCCGGTCCGGTCAGGAGGAGAACACCGTCGTCGTCTTCGCCAGCGACAACGGCGGTGAGCGCTTCTCGTACCAGTGGCCGCTCAGCGGCGGCAAGTCGGAGCTGCTGGAGGGCGGCATCCGGGTGCCCACCGTGCTGCGCTGGCCGGCCCGCGTCGACGGACGGCAGGTCAGCCACGAGCCGTTGTACTCCCCGGACTGGACGGCCACCCTGCTGGAGCTGGGCGGTGCGCGCCCCGACCCGGCGTACCCCCTCGACGGGCACAGCCTCGCCGGCTACCTGCTGCGCGGCCGGGAGTTGCCCGAACGCGACCTGTTCTGGCGGGTGCGCGGCAACCGGGCGCTGCGGCGCGGCGACTGGAAGTACTACCAGGACGCGCAGGGCCGCGACCACCTGTACGACCTCTCCGCCGACGCCCGTGAACAGGCGGACCTGGCGGCCGACCGGCCGGAGCTGCTGGCCGAGCTGAAGGCGGCCTGGGAGCGCACCGACAGCGAGCTGCTGCCCTATCCGGCCACCTGAGCCCCGGGCCGGGGATCAGCCCAGGATGCCCCGGTCGTACGCCGTCGCGACGGCCGCCGCGCGGTCGTTCACGCCGAGCTTGGCGTACAGGTGGGTGAGGTGGGTCTTCACGGTCGCCTCGCTGATGAACAGCTCCCGGGCGATCTCCTTGTTGGAGGTGCCGCGCGCCACCAGGGCGAGCACCTCGCGCTCGCGGGCGGACAGTGGTTCGCCGCCGGGGTTCTTCGGGGCGCGGACGGCGGAGACCAGCCGGGAGGCGACCGCCGGGGAGAGGACCGTGCGCCCCTGGGCCGCCGCGCGGACCGCGGTGAACAGGTCGTCGCGGGGCGCGTCCTTGAGGAGGTAGCCGGTCGCCCCCGCCTCGATCGCGGGCAGGGTGTCGGAGTCGGTGTCGTACGTGGTGAGGACGAGGACCTTCGCGCGGGCGCCGCGCCGGGTCAGCTCCCGGATGGCGTCCACGCCCGAACCGCCCGGCATCCGCAGGTCCATGAGGATCACGTCGGGGTCGAGCGCGGCGGCCCGTTGCAGCGCCTCGGCGCCGCCCGCCGCCTCGCCGAGGACGCGGAAGCCGGGCGCGGACTCGAACATGCCGCGCAGGCCGTCGCGGACGACGGGGTGGTCGTCGACGACGAGCAGGGAGATCACGGCGTCGTCGGTGACGGCGTCGTCGGTCGTGGTCCCGTCGGTTGTCGTCACGTCGGTCACTGCGGCGGCGGTCGCTTCGTCATCGGTCATGGCGTACCAACGGTACGCGAGCCGAGACGGCCGTGCCGTGCCCCGGTTCCGCCTCCACCGTGAGCGAACCGGCGATGCGCTCGGCGCGGGCCCGCATGCCGTCGAGGCCGAAGCCGCCGCCGGGGGTGCACGCGCGCGGGGTCAGCGGGTCGAAGCCCCGGCCGTCGTCGCGGATGTCGAGGGTGACCTCGTCGCCCATGTAGGAGAGGGTGACGCCGACCCGGTCCGCGGCGGCGTGCCGGGCCGTGTTGGACAGGGCCTCCTGGGCGATGCGCAGGAGCGTGGCGGCGACCTCGTCGTGGAGGTGCTCGGTGGTACCGGTGACGGTGAACCGGGCCTGGACGCCGGTGCGTCCGCCCCACTCCGTGACCGTCTTCTCCAGCGCGTCCGGCAGTCCGTCGTCGGTCAGCGCGACCGGCGACAGGTTGTGCACGGAGCGACGCGCCTCGCCGAGGCTGTGCCGGGCCAGGACGAGGGCCCGGTCCAGGTGCTCCCGGCCGAGGTCCTGGTCCGGGGCGGCCGCCACGACCTGGAGCTGCGCGATGATGCCGGTCAGGCCCTGGGCGAGGGTGTCGTGGATCTCGGCGGCCAGCCGTCTGCGCTCGTCGGCGACGCCGGCCTCCCGGGCCTGGACGAGGAGTTGGGCATGGAGGGCGGCGTTCTCGTCGAGGGCCTGCTGGAGCGCGGTGTTGGTGCGCTCCAGTTCGGCGATGGTCTGGACCCGGGCGCGGCTGCGGGCCTCCTCCAGCGTGGCGAAGTGCGCGAAGAGGGCCACCAGCATGCTGTTGACGGTGAGGATCGCGCCGAAGAGCACCCAGCCCATGACCCCGTTCGGCGGCAGCCCGCCGGACTGCGAACCCGCCAGGGTGACGGCGGTGGCGAACAGTCCGGCCCGGCACAGCCTGCGGGGCAGCAGGTACTGGGCGCCGAAGTAACCGACGACCGCGTAGAAGGCGAACAGCGGGTTCAGCCAGGTGAGCACGAAGCCGAGGGCCCAGCGGACGGCGTAGTAGCAGGTGCCGGCCGGGGACGGCTCGGGACGGGTGCGCGCCGCCCGGTTCCACCACAGCTGCAGCACGACGGCCGCGCCGATCAGCGCGCCGCTCATCCGTCGCTCGCCGGTCGTCATGCCGATGGCGTCGGCGGCCGACCAGGCGACCAGCGTCCCGACGGCCAGCAGCGCGTACGGGCCCCAGCGGTGGAACGCCGCCCACCGCTCGTCGACCGCCGCCGTCTCCGTCATGGCGTCATTGTCGGACACGCGGCCGCCTTCCCCCGCTCACTCCCGCTCACTGCCGCTCACTCCCGCTCACTGCCGGTCACTCCGGTCGCTCCGGTCACTCCCAGCGGAACCAGCGCGAGGCCGCCGCGGTGAGCAGCACCGTCCAGGCCACCAGCACCGCCAGGTGGGACCAGCCCGGCCAGTCCCCCGCCGCCGCCTCGTTGAGGGCCTGCGCGGCCGCGCCGAAGGGGGTCCAGCCGACGACGCGGGCCAGCGGGTCCGGCATGGCCTGCACCGGCAGCCACACGCCCGCGCAGAACATCGCCGGGAAGAGCGCGGCCGACCCGATCGCACCGGCGATCTTCGTGGTGCGGGAGAGCGCCGAGAGCACGGCGCCCAGGGAGAGCGCGGCCACCACGGCGAGCAGCAGCGCCAGGAGGTAGCCGAGGGGCTGCTCGGGCAGGCCCACGTCGAAGGCGAGCCGTCCGACCGCGAGCGCGAGCAGCGCCGAGACCAGGGCGGCCGCGCCGCACACCACCATCTGCGCGGACAGCAGGGCCGCCGGACGCACCGGGGTGGCGGACATCCGGCGCAGGATGCCGCGCTCCCGGTAGCCGGTGAGGACCTGCGGCATGCCCTGGAGCCCGCCGACGGTCAGGCCGAGCAGCACCGCCACCGGCACGTACGCGTCGACCGGGCGCAGTCCGTCGAAGGAGGGGTCGGCCTCGCGGAAGGACGGGATGGAACCGAGGATCACCAGCAGCAGGGTCGGGAACACCAGCATCCAGAACAGGGCGCCGGGTTCACGTCGGAACAGGCGCAGCTCGGTCCTCAGTACGGCGGTGTCGAAGACGTCGGTGGTCATGCGGTGGCCTCCGTCAGGTCCAGGAAGGCGTCGTCCAGCGTGGTGTCGGTGACCCGGAGCTGGTGGGCGGTGACGCGGGTGCGGGCGAGCAGGGTGATGACGGCGTTGACGGTCTCGTCGGTGCCGGACAGGGTGAGGCGGCCGTCCCTGAACTCGACGGAGGCGAGTTCGGGCAGGGCCCGCAGGTCCGCCTCGTCCAGCGGCGCGGAGGGGGTGAAGCTGATGACGGTGGCGCCCGCCGAGCGCCGGATCAGTCCGGCCGGGGTGTCCAGCGCGGCGACACGGCCCCGGTCGATGACCGCGATCCGGTCGCACAGGCGCTGGGCCTCCTCCATGAAGTGGGTCACCAGCAGGACGGTGACGCCGCCCGCGCGGATGTCCTCGATCAGCTGCCAGGTCTCCCGGCGGGCACGCGGGTCGAGGCCGGTGGTCAGCTCGTCCAGGACGACGACGCGGGGGTCGCCGACCAGCGCGAGCGCGATGAACAGGCGCTGCTTCTGGCCGCCGGAGAGCTTGGCGAAGCGGGTGTTCAGCATCGGGCCGAGGTCGAGCCGCTCGGCGAGCGGACGCCAGTCGGCCGGCTTCGGGTAGAAGGCGGCGTACAGCTCCAGGGCCTCGCGGACGGTGAGCTTGGGCTGGATCTCGCTCTGCTGGAGCTGGGCGCCGAGGACCTCGGCGACCCGCCGGTGGTCGGCGACGGGGTCGAGGCCGGTGACCCGGACCCGGCCCGCGTCGGGGACGCGCAGTCCCTCGACGCACTCCACGGTGGTGGTCTTGCCGGCGCCGTTGGGGCCGAGGACGCCGAAGATCTCGCCCTCCTCCACGGCGAAGGACACACCGTCGACGACGGGACGGCCGCCGTAGGACTTGCGCAGGTCGGTGACTTCGATGACGGGCATGGCACCAGCGTCCCGGCGGGCCGGGGTCCGGCACATCGGCCGACGCGCTCGAAGGCGCATCAGCCGATCGGTCGATGCGCCGGTACGACCCCCGCGGGGCTCCCGTACGACCCCGGCGGGGCTTCCGTACGACCCCGGGCGGGCTCGAAAACTCGGTGGGCAGTGTCAGTGGCGAACCGTAGGCTCGCTGCTGATGCCCACGAAACCTGCCCCCGCCACGGATCTCGCCCCGGACACCGTCCCGGACACCGCCGAGACGCGTTCCACCGTACGTGCCCTGCTCCGGCTGTGGCCCTATGTGCGGCCGGTGCGCACACGGTTGGGGGCCGCCGCGGTGATAGCGATCCTGGCCTCCTGCGTGGGGCTGGTGATCCCGCTCGTCCTGAAGTGGATGGTGGACGGACCGGTCGCCGACCGCGATCCGGCGGGCGTGTGGCTCGGGGCGCTGTACCTGCTGCTCCTCGGGCTGGCGGAGGCGCTGCTGTTCGGGTTCCGGCGGTGGCTGGTGGCCCGGCCGCTGGCGGGGGTCGAGGCGGGGATGCGCGCCGACCTGTACCGGCACCTGCAGCGCCTGCCGGTGGCCTTCCACGATCGCTGGGCCTCGGGGCAGCTGCTCTCGCGCGGGACGACCGATCTGATGCTGCTCCGCATGTTCCTCGCCTTCCCGCTGACGTTCCTGCTGGTCAACGGAGTGACGATTCTGGTCGGCGTGGGCATCATGCTGGTCCAGGACTGGACGCTCGGGCTGGTCATCCTGGGGCCCGCCATCCCGGTGATGATCACTTGCGGGATCTTCGAGAAGAAGTACTCGGCGGTGGCGCGGCGCGCGCAGGACCAGGTCGGGGATCTGACGACCGTGGTCGAGGAGAGCGTGCTCGGCATCCGGATCATCAAGGGGTTCGGGCGGCACCGCAGCCAGGCGCGTGCCTTCCACGAGCTGTCGCACACGCTGCGGGGCACGGAGCTGCGCAAGGCGCGGTTGCTCGCGGCCATCTGGGCGGTCATCGTGACGCTGCCCGAGGTGGCGATCGGGGCGGCGCTGGTGGTCGGGGCGGTGCAGGTGGCGGACGGGGCGCTGTCGGCGGGGACGCTGGTGGCGTTCCTGTCCACGGCGCTGGCGCTGCGGTGGCCGGTGGAGTCCATCGGCTTCCTGCTGGCGATGAGCCAGGAGGCGGCGACGGCCACGGACCGGTACTTCGAGGTGATGGACGCGGAGGTTGAGGCCGACCCAGCCGCGGGCAGTCGTGCCGCTGGGGCGATGGGGGTCCCCCCGCTCGAGCGAAGCCGAGAGTGGGGGAGGGTGGGCGCGGCGGCACCTTCCAGCGAGCAGCGCGCCGTTCCCGAGGTCGGCACCAACGCCGTTGAGCTACAAGGCCTGCGCTTCGAGCACGTGCTGTTTCGTTATCCCGACGCCGCTCCCGACTCCCCGCCCCTCCTGACGGACGTCGACCTGCATATCCGTTCCGGCGAGTCCATGGCCCTGGTCGGTGCGACCGGCAGCGGCAAGACGACGCTGACCGCGCTCGTCCCGCGCCTGCACGAGGTGACCGAGGGCCGCATCACGCTGGACGGCGAGGACATCACCGCCCTGTCCCGCGAGGAGCTGCGTTCGATGGTCGCCGTGGCCTTCGAGGAACCCACCCTCTTCTCGGCCACCGTCGGCGAGAACGTGCTGATGGGTGCCGGTGCGGGCGCCGGCGAAGAGGAGCTGGACCGGGCCCTCGCCGTCGCGCAGGCCGACTTCGCGCACGCGCTCCCCGAGGGCACCGGCACCCAGGTCGGCGAGCAGGGCCTGAGCCTCTCCGGCGGCCAGCGTCAGCGCCTCGCGCTCGCGCGGGCGGTGGTCGGCAGACCGAGGTTCCTGGTCCTGGACGACCCGCTGTCCGCGCTGGACGTGCACACGGAGGCCGCCGTGGAGGCCGCCCTGCGCCAGGTCCTCGCGGACACCACCGCGCTGATCGTGGCCCACCGCCCCTCCACCGTCCTGCTCGCCGACCGCGTCGCCCTGCTGTCCGAGGGCCGCATCGCCGCCGTCGGCACCCATCACGAACTGCTGCGCACCAGCCCCGAGTACGCCCATCTGATGTCCGGGCTCGACAAGCCCGGCGATGCCGAGGGACCCCAGGAAAGAGACGGCCGATGACCGCGCCCACGGCCACCGCGCCGGACCGGGAACAGCCGGAGGACCCCGAGCCCGGGGACCTTGCCGAGGCGGCGTCCGGCGCCGTCGCCGCCGACGACGCCTTCGACCAGGACGTCCTGCCCAGCCCGCCGGGCGCGACCGGCGCCCTGCTGCGCTCCCTGCTGGCGCCCATGAAGGCCCGCGTCGCCCTCACCGTCTTCCTTCTGCTGCTCCAGCAGGCGGCCGTGCAGGCGGGTCCGCTGCTGGTGGCGTACGCCATCGACCACGCCGTGCCGGCCCTGCGGGACGACGACCACGGCCCGCTGATCGCGGTGGGCGCCGGTTACCTGCTGTGCTCACTGGCGGCGGGCGGTCTCCAGTACGCCTTCATCGCCGCCGCGGCCCGCGTCAGCCAGGACGTGCTGCTCGACCTGCGCGGCCGCATCTTCCGGCACGCGCAGGCGCTGAGCGTCGACTTCCACGAGCGCTACACCTCGGGCCGCCTCATCTCCCGCTCCACCACGGACGTGGAGTCCCTGCGCGAACTGCTCGACGAGGGGCTTCAGGAGCTGGTGACGGTCATCCTGTCCTTCGTCTACATCGCCGCGCTGCTGCTCTGGCTCGACCTCGGCCTCGGCGCCGTGGCGGTGGCGTCGTTCGTGCCGCTGTACGCACTGGTGCGGCTCTACCAGCGGCGTGCGGGGCGGGTGTACCGGAAGCGGTCCACGGCGATCGCCTCGGTGATCGTGAAGTTCGTGGAGACGATGAACGGCATCCGGCCGGTGCGCGCCTTCCGCCGGGAGGCCGCCAACGACGCCGACTTCGCGGTGCTGAACCACCGGCACGAGCGGACCAACGGCGACGCGCTGCTGGAGATGGCGCGTTACGTGGTCGGTTCCCGCCTGGTCGCCAACACGGCCGTGGCGGGCATCGTGCTGTGGGGCGCCTACCGGGTCGCCGACGGCACGCTGGCGCTCGGTGTGCTGGCGGCGGCGGTGCTGTACCTGCGCCGGCTGTACGACCCGATCGACCGGCTGGGCATGTTCCTCAACTCGTACCAGTCGGCGGCCGCCTCGCTGGAGAAGATCGCCGGGCTGCTGGCCCAGACCCCGTCGGTGCCGGAGCCGAGCGCGCCGAAGGAGCTGCCGCCGCTGGAGTCGGAGCACCCCGGCCGCGAGGTCGTGTTCGACTCGGTGAGCTTCGGCTACCGCACCGGCGGCGAGGTGCTGCCGCGCTTCGAACTGACGCTCCCGGCCGGTCAGACGGTCGCCGTCGTGGGCTCGACCGGCGCCGGCAAGTCGACGCTGGCCAAGCTGCTCGCCCGGTTCTACGACCCCTCCGCCGGGCGGGTCCTGCTGGATGGCACCGACCTGCGCGAACTGGCCGTGCCCGAACTGCGGCGCGGGGTGGTGATGGTGACGCAGGAGGCGTTCCTGTTCTCCGGGACGGTCGCCGACAACATCGCCATCGGCCGGCCCGAGGCGACGCGGGAGGAGATCGAGCGGGCCGCGAAGGCGATCGGCGCCCACGACTTCATCGCCGCACTGCCGGACGGCTACGACACCGACGTGCGCAAGCGGGGCGGCCGTATCTCGGCCGGTCAGCGCCAGCTCGTGGCGTTCGCGCGGGCGCTGCTCGCCGACCCGGCGGTGCTGATCCTGGACGAGGCGACCAGTTCGCTGGACATCCCCGGGGAGCGCGCGGTGCAGCGGGCGATGGCGACGGTGCTGAAGGGCCGTACGGCGGTCGTGATCGCGCACCGGCTCTCCACCGTGGAGATCGCCGACCGGGTGCTGGTGATGGAGCACGGCCGGATCGTCGAGGACGGCGCCCCGGACGAACTGATCGCCGGTACGGGCCGGTTCGCGGATCTGCACCGGGCGTGGCGGGACAGTCTGGCGTGAGGATCGACGCGTACGAGGACCCCGGTACTCCGGACCGCCGGGGCGGCTGGCGGTATTTGGCGTGGCTGGTGAGGCGGCAGTGGCCGCGGTGCCTGGCGGGGGCGGTGCTGGCCAGTGTCTGGATGGTGCTGCTGGCGGCGACGCCGTATCTGATGGCCCGCGCCGTCGACCACGGCCTGGAGCCCGGTGACATGGGTGCGCTGGCGGTCTGGACCGGCACCATGGTCGCCGTCGGCGGGGTCAACGCGTGGCTGAGCGTGATGCGGCACCGCACCATGACGAAGGTGCGGATGGACGCCAACTTCCGCACGGTCAAGGTGGTCGTCGGGCACGCCACCCGGCTCGGCGCGGCGCTGCGCGGGCAGGTGGGGACCGGTGAGGTCGTCACCATCGGGGTGGGCGACGTGCAGACCATCAGCACCTCCCTGACGGCCGTGGGCCCGGGCGTCGGCGCGATCGTCGCCTACGCGACGGTCGGCGGGCTGATGCTGTCGGTGTCGACCCGGCTCGCCCTGGTGGTGCTGCTCGGGGTGCCGGTACTCGGGCTGCTCCTCGGCCCGCTCATGGGACGGCTGCAGGGCAGGGAGGCCGAGTACCGCGAGCGGCAGTCCGTCCTGACCGCGCGGATCGGCGACCTCGCGGGCGGGCTGCGGGTGCTGAACGGGCTGGGCGGCAAGGGCCTGGTCGCGGACGCCTTCCACCGGGACTCGGGCCGGCTGCGCGAGCAGGGGTACCGGGTCGGCGCGGTGACCAGCTGGATCCAGGCCCTCGGGGTGGGGCTGCCGATGCTGTTCCTGGCCCTGGTGACCTGGCTGGGCGCCCGCCAGGCCGCGCAGGGTCACATCAGCGTGGGTGAACTGGTGTCGGTGTACGGCTATGTCGTCGCGCTGGGCTGGCCGGTGGCGTTCCTCATCGAGATGGGCCACCAGCTCAGCCGCGGCGTGGTGGCCGCCCGCCGCGTCGTCGCCTTCCTGCGCCTGGAACCGGCCCCGGACGAAGGCACCCGGGACGCCCCCGCGGAACCCTCGGTGCTCCACGACCCGGCCTCGGGTGTCCGGATCACCCCCGGCCGCCTGACCGCCCTGGTCACGACCCACCCGTCCGACGCCACCGACATCCTGGACCGCCTGGCCCGCTACACCCCGTCGAACGCGACCTGGGGAGACATCCCCCTGGCCGACATCCCCCTCCCCCAGATCCGCTCCCGCATCCTGATCGCCGACCCGGAGGCCGACCTCTTCGCAGGCACCCTCAGTACTGTGGTCGGCGCTCAGGAAATGCCGAGCAGGGGCGCGGGGAACTGCGCGACAAGCCACAACGCACCCGCAGACGCGGAACCACCGCCCGGGGCAGACGAGCTGGCGAGTCTCACCGCAGCCCTCCACGCGGCCGCAGCCGAGGACATCGTCCGCGCTCTCCCGGACGGCCTGAAAACCCAGGTCGCGGCCCAAGGCCGCGACCTGTCCGGCGGACAACGCCAACGCATCCGCCTGGCCCGCGCCCTCCTGACCGACCCCGAGATCCTCCTCGCCGCGGAACCCACCTCCGCCCTGGACGCCCACACGGAAGCCACCGTGGCCGACCGCCTCAAGCAGGCCCGCCGGGGCCGCACCACCGTCCTCGCCGCCACCTCACCGCTGCTCCTCGCCCGCGCGGACGTCGTGCACCACCTGGTCGACGGCAAGGTCGCGGCCACCGGCACGCACCGCGAACTCCTGGACACCGAACCGGGGTACCGCGCCCTGGTCGCGCGGGACGACGAGGGCGCCGAGGACACCGAGGGCGCCGAAGAAGGGGCACCGGCCCGATGACACAGCTGCCCGTCGCCGAGCGCGCCGACGTCCGCCGGGCGGCGGCCGACCTCGTGCGAACCGACCGGAGGTCCTTCGCGGTCGTCCTGGGTCTCAACGCGCTGGCCGCGCTGGCCGGTCTCGCCGGTCCGTGGCTGCTGGGCCGGATCGTCGACGAAGTGCGCGGCGGGGGCGGGGTGGACGCCGTGGACCGGATGGCCCTCGCCATCCTGCTGTGCTCGCTGGCGCAGTTGCTGCTGGCCCGCTGGGCACGGTACGTGGGGCACCGGTTCGGGGAGCGGACGCTCGCCCGGGTGCGCGAGCGGTACGTGGAGCGGGCGCTGGCGCTGCCCGCGTCCGTGGTGGAGCGGGCGGGGACCGGGGACCTGACGACGCGCGGTACGGCGGACGTGACCGCGGTCGGCGCGACGCTGCGCGACGCCGGTCCCGAGCTGCTGGTCAACGCCGTGCAGGCGCTGTTCCTCACGGGTGCGGTGTTCGTGCTCGACCCGCTGCTCGGCCTGGCCGGGGTGCTGGGGCTGACGCCGGCCTGGCTGGCGCTGCGCTGGTACCTGCGCCGGGCACGGGCGGCCTACCTCGCCGAGGGCGCGGCCAACTCGGACGTCGCGGAGAGTCTGGCGGCCACGGTGTCCGGGGCGCGTACGGTCGAGGCGTTCGGGCTGGCCGAGCGGCGCGTCGCGACGAACCGCGGGGCGCTGGAGGTCTCGCGGCGCACCCGGTTCCGGACACTGTTCCTGCGCAGTGTGTTCTTCCCCGCGGTCGACGTCTCCTACGTCCTTCCCGTGGCGGGTGTGCTGCTGCTCGGCGGGGTCCTGCACGCGCACGGGTCGGCGAGCCTCGGCGCGGTGGTGTCCTGCGCGGTGTATCTCCAGCAGCTGGCGGGACCGCTCGACGAGGTGCTGATGCGGGTCGAGCAACTGCAGGCGGGTTCCGCCTCCTTCGCCCGGGTGGAAGGGCTGGCGCGGGCCCCGCGGGCGACGGCGGACGAGTCGGCGGTGCCCGCGGACGACCGCATCGACGTGTCGGGGGTGCGGTACGCCTACGACCGGGGCGGGGAGGTGCTGCGCGGGGTGGACCTGACCGTGCGGCCGGGCGAACGGCTGGCGGTCGTGGGGCCGTCGGGGGCGGGCAAGACCACGCTGAGCCGGCTGCTGGCGGGCGTCGACGCGCCGACCCGGGGTTCGGTGACGGTGGGCGGGGTGCCCGTGGTCGCCCTGGGTCCGGAGCGGCTGCGCCGTCAGGTGGTGCTGGTCACCCAGGAGCACCACGTGTTCCTGGGCACGGTCCGCGACAATCTCCTGATCGCCGAACCGGCGGCCGGGGACGAGGAGTTGTGGGCGGCGCTCGCCGCGGTGGGCGCCGAGGGGTGGGTGCGGGAGCTGCCCGGGGGCCTCGGTGCCGAGCTGGGGGCGAAGGGCCATTCCACGGACGGCTCGCAGGCGCAGCAACTGGCCCTGGCCCGGGTGGTGCTGGCCGACCCGCACACCCTGATCCTGGACGAGGCGACCGCCCTGCTGGACCCGACGACGGCCCGGCACACGGAGCAGGCGCTGGCCGCGGTGCTGAAGGGCCGTACGGTCATCGCCATCGCGCACCGCCTGCACACCGCGCACGACGCCGACCGGGTGGCGGTGATGGAGGACGGCCTGCTGACCGAGCTGGGCACGCACGACGAGCTGGTGGCGGCGGGCGGGGCGTACGCGGCCCTGTGGGGTTCCTGGCACGGGGAGCCGTCCGCCGGTTACTGACTGACCGGACAGTAACCGGGCCGCGACAGCAACGATTCCGTTTATCGAACGTGAACGCCCGGTCAACGAACCATTTCCAGCCAACTTACTGACGCGCTCCTGACAAGTAGTGCTTTCTCCTGCCACTCTTCCGTCGGCCCCTTCACAGTGCCCCCACAGCTTCCCCACGAGCGCTGTGCCGCGGCCAGCTCCTAGCACCAGGTTTCTGCGTACCGCACAGTTCCGCCCGGTCGGCCACCCGCCGGCCGGTCTCCCCTGGCCGCGTGATCCGCGGCCGCGCAGAAGGAGTCAGTGTTGAGCAGCAGTACTCCCCACAGACGCACCTCCCACACCATCTCCCCCGCCTCTTCCCGCCGTGCCACGCACCGGCGTGCCGCGGCCGTCGCGCTGGCCGGTGTCGCCGCGCTGATCGCCACGGCGGTCCAGTCCGGCACCGCCACCGCGGCCCCCGACCCGTCGCCCGCCAAGGGCAACGAGCTGGTCAAGCTCAGCCCGTCCCAGCGCGCCGAGCTGATCCGCGACGCCGACGCCGCCAAGGCGAAGACGGCCGACGAGCTGGGTCTGGGCGCCAAGGAGAAGCTGGTCGTCCGGGACGTGCTCAAGGACCGCGACGGCACCCTGCACACCCGCTACGAGCGCACCTACGACGGCCTGCCCGTCCTCGGCGGCGACCTCGTGGTGGCCAGTGAGGCGGGGAAGACGGAGCAGGTCGTGAAGGCCACCGCGAAGGCGATCAAGCCCGCGACCGTCACGCCGAAGATCTCCGCCGCGAAGGCCGAGTCGCAGGCGGTGTCGGCCGCGAAGGCCGCCGGTGCCGAGCAGCCGGACGCCGACCGCGCCCCGCGCAAGGTGATCTGGGCGGGGAACGGCACCCCCGTCCTGGCGTACGAGACGGTCGTGGGCGGCCTCCAGGAGGACGGCACCCCGAACGAGCTGCACGTCGTCACCGACGCCGCCACCGGCGCCAAGCTGTACGAGTACCAGGCCGTCGAGAACGGCACCGGCAACACCCTCTACAGCGGCACGGTCACACTGGGCACCGCGCAGTCGGGGTCGTCGTACACGCTGACCGACACGGCCCGCGGCAACCACAAGACGTACAACCTCAACCGCGGCACCTCCGGCACCGGGACGCTCTTCTCCGGCTCCGACGACGTGTGGGGCAACGGCAGCGCCTCCAACGCGGAGACCGCCGCCGCCGACGCCCACTACGGCGCCGCGCTGACCTGGGACTACTACAAGAACGTGCACGGCCGCTCCGGCATCCGCGGCGACGGCGTGGGCGCCTACTCCCGGGTCCACTACGGCAACAACTACGTCAACGCCTTCTGGCAGGACAGCTGCTTCTGCATGACGTACGGCGACGGCTCGGGCAACGCCAACCCGCTCACGTCCATCGACGTGGCCGCGCACGAGATGAGCCACGGCGTCACCTCCGTCACCGCGGGGCTCAACTACAGCGGCGAGTCCGGCGGTCTGAACGAGGCCACGTCCGACATCTTCGCGACCGCGGTCGAGTTCTACGCCAACAACTCCTCCGACGTCGGTGACTACCTCATCGGCGAGGAGATCGACATCAACGGCGACGGCACCCCGCTGCGCTACATGGACAAGCCGAGCAAGGACGGCGCGTCCAAGGACTACTGGTACTCGGGGATCGGCGGGGTGGACGTCCACTACTCGTCGGGTCCGGCCAACCACTTCTTCTACCTGCTGAGCGAGGGCAGCGGCACCAAGACCATCAACGGTGTCACCTACAACTCGCCCACCTCGGACGGCCTCCCGGTCACCGGCATCGGCCGCGCCAAGGCGGAGAAGATCTGGTTCCGCGCGCTGACCACCAAGTTCACCTCGACCACCAACTACGCGGGCGCCCGCACCGGCACCCTCGCGGCCGCCGGTGAGCTGTACGGCACCGACAGCGCCGAGTACACCGCGGTGGCGAACGCGTGGGCGGGCATCAACGTCGGCGCCCGGCCCGGTGGCGGCGACCCCGGGGACGGCACCACGTTCGAGAGCAGCACGAACGTGAACATCCCCGACTACGGCTCCGCGGTCACCTCGTCCCTCACGGTCTCCGGACGCACCGGCAACGCGCCGAGCAACCTCCAGGTGGGCGTGGACATCGTGCACAGCTGGCGCGGTGACCTCCAGATCGACCTGGTCGCGCCCGACGGGTCGACGTACCGCCTGAAGAACAGCGGCTACGACCCGGCGGAGGACGTGCACGAGACCTACACCGTCAACGCCTCCTCCGAATCGGCCAACGGCACCTGGAAGCTGCGCGTCCAGGACCAGGGCCCGGCGGACACCGGCTACATCGACGCCTGGCGGCTCACCTTCCCGTAGGCCGGCCGGCCCGCGGGTGCGCCACCCCAAGACAGGGCGCCGTTCCGGAGGTTCGAATCCTCCGGGGCGGCGCCCTCTCCATGTCCCCGCCGACTGCCGGTTTTTGCCAAGCACTTACGTCTGCCTGGTTGCGACTTGACCGAGGTCACACGGCCTTCACATTCCCGCAACAGACACGCAGGCGGCGATTTTCGGCCAACATCATCGCGCCCTCCTGACATGTACGCGCCTTCGGTGTCAGTCTTCCGTCACCCACAGCACCACTTCGCAGTAACCGGCCGGACACCCCACGCCGTCCGGTACCCCCCACCGAAGGAGCTTGTGTGTCTTCCCTCTTCGCGCGCCACAAGCGCACCACCCTGGCCCTCGCCACCGCGGTCGCCGCCGGAGCGATGCTCACCACCGGCCTGACCGCGGGCAACGCCGCCGCGGACAGCACCGCGCCGTCGGCACTGCCCGGCGCCCCCGTCCTGCTCTCGGCCTCCGCCCGCAGCGCGCTCATACAGGAGCAGCAGGCCGACGCGGCCGGCGCCGCCCGGCAGATGGGCCTCGGGGCCAAGGAGAAACTGGTCGTCAAGGACGTGGTCAAGGACCGCGACGGCTCCGTGCACACCCGCTACGAGCGCACCTACGACGGCCTGCCCGTCCTCGGCGGCGACCTCGTCGTGCACCGCTCGGCGTCCGGCGCCACCAGAGGCGTCACCAAGGCGACCAAGGCCGCCATCAAGGTGGCCACCGTCACCCCGAAGGTCAAGGCGGCCAAGGCCGAGCAGCAGGCGCTGTCCGTCGCGAAGGACGCCGGGTCGTCGAGGACCGCGGCCGACTCCGCGCCCCGGAAGGTGATCTGGGCCGCCGAGGGCAAGCCCGTCCTCGCCTACGAGACCGTGGTCGGCGGCCTCCAGGACGACGGCACCCCGAACGAACTGCACGTCATCACCGACGCCGCCACGGGCGCCAAGCTGTACGAGTACCAGGGCATCGAGAACGGCTCCGGCAAGAGCCTCTACTCGGGCACGGTCGAACTGGGCACCACCAAGTCGGGCTCGTCGTACCAGCTGTACGACACCGGGCGCGGCGGCCACAAGACGTACAACCTGGCCCGCAAGACCTCCGGCACCGGCACGCTGTTCACCGACGCCGACGACACCTGGGGCACCGGCGCCGCCTCCAGCGACCCGCAGGACCAGACCGCCGCCGTAGACGCCGCCTACGGCGCCCAGGTCACCTGGGACTTCTACAAGGAGAGCTTCGGGCGCAGCGGCATCAAGAACGACGGCAAGGCGGCCTACTCCCGCGTCCACTACGGCAGCAACTACGTCAACGCCTTCTGGTCGGACGGCTGCTTCTGCATGACGTACGGCGACGGCACGGGCAACACCAACCCGCTGACCTCGCTGGACGTGGCCGGGCACGAGATGAGCCACGGCGTCACCTCCAACACCGCGGGCCTCGAGTACAGCGGCGAGTCCGGCGGCCTCAACGAGGCGACCAGCGACATCTTCGGCACCGGCGTGGAGTACTTCGCGAACAACTCCGCCGACAAGGGCGACTACCTCATCGGCGAGGAGATCGACATCAACGGGGACGGCACCCCGCTGCGCTACATGGACGAGCCCAGCAAGGACGGCGCCTCCAAGGACTACTGGGACTCCGGTCTCGGCGGTGTCGACGTGCACTACTCGTCCGGTCCCGCCAACCACTTCTTCTTCCTGCTGTCGGAGGGCAGCGGGGCGCGGACGGTCGACGGGGTGGACTACGACTCCCCGACCCACGACGGCTCCACCGTCACGGGCATCGGCCGCGCCAAGGCCCTGCAGATCTGGTACAAGGCGCTGACCGAGTACATGACCTCGACGACCGACTACGCCGACGCCCGCGCGGCGACCCTGAGCGCGGCGTCGGACCTGTACGGCGCCGACAGCACCGAGTACAAGACGGTGGGCGCGGCCTGGACCGCGATCAACGTGAGCTGACCGCGGGCGAGGCCGGCACAACACGGCGGGGCGGCACCCGGAACCAGCGGTTCCCGGGTGCCGCCCTACCCTTGGGACCCATGTCCTTCACGTACGACGACGTCGGCGCTACCCGCGAGCAGGGCCACTGCCCGCCCGGCTTCCGCCCCATGCACGTACGCACCCGCCTCGGGGAGGGCGAGCCGGTGTTCCGGCGGGCGGTCGAGGCCGTGCTCACCTGGGAGATGCACCGGGAGCTGGGCGTCGGCATCGACGCGAGCGCGGAGCGTGCCGCGCCCGGCGTGGACGTCACCGTCACCCTCGCCGGCATGATCAAGGCGCCCTGCCGGGTGGTGTGGACCCTGGAGGAGCCGCGCCGGGCCGGCTGGGCCTACGGCACGCTGCCCGGCCACCCGGAGTCCGGCGAGGAGGCGTTCGTGGTGGACCGCACGGGCGACGGCACCGTGTGGCTGACGGTGTCCGCCTTCAGCCGCCCCGCCAAGTGGTACGCCAAGGCCGGCGGACCGGCGGCCCGTGCCTTCCAGCACGCCTACGCCCGCCGGTGCGGCACCGTACTGCGGCGGCTGAGCGGCGGCGACGAGGAGGACTGAGCCCTCCTCGTCGCCACCGCCCCGCCGCCCGGCTGCTCCGGGGGTCACCGCATCAGCAGGCCCGCCGCCTCCACCAGATCGCCCGAGGGCACGGCGACCAGACCGGTCTCCACACCGGACGCCAGCAGCCGGTGCGCGGGCAGGACCCGGACCGTGTAGCCGAAGGGACCCGTGCGGTCCAGGGCGAGCGGGCCCTCGTAGACCCAGCGGCCCTCCAGGTCGGGGCCGCCCACCGGTTTCAGCGGCACCTTCGCCGCGTCGGTGATCCGGTCCTCGGAGTCCACCCGGCCGGAGACCGCCTGCACCTCCACGTCCTCCGGTGCGAGGTCGCCGAGCCGCACCCGCACCCGCAGCGCGAGCGTGGCGCCGAGTTCGGCGGCGGCGGTGGCGGCCGACGTCTCCACGTGGTCGACGCTCACGCCCGGCCAGGCCGCCCGCACCCGCGCCTTCCACTCGGCGAGCCCGCGCGCGGAGTCCGGGTCCATCGCGCGGTGCGCCTCGGCGGCCGGGGCGTACAGCCGCTCGACGTACTCGCGGACCATGCGGCCGGCCAGCACCTTCGGGCCGAGCAGGCTGAGGGTCCTGCGCACCATCTCCAGCCACCGGTCGGGCAGCCCGCTCGCGCCCCGCTCGTAGAAGCGCGGGGTGATCCGCTGCTCCAGCAGGTCGTAGAGCGCGTTGGCCTCTATGGCGTCGCGCCGGTCCGGGTCGGTGCCCGCGCCGTCGGCGGTGGGGATCGCCCAGCCGAAGTCCGGCTGGTACCACTCGTCCCACCAGCCGTCGAGGACCGACAGGTTGAGACAGCCGTTGAGCGCCGCCTTCATCCCGGAGGTGCCGCACGCCTCCAGCGGCCGCAGCGGGTTGTTCAGCCAGATGTCGCAGCCGGGGTAGAGCTTCTGCGCCATCGCCATGCCGTAGTCCGGCAGGAACACGATGCGGTGCCGCACCCGGGGGTCGTCGGCGAACCGCACCAGCTCCTGCACCAGCCGCTTCCCGCCCTCGTCCGCCGGGTGCGCCTTGCCCGCGACGACGATCTGGATCGGCCGCTCGGGATGCAGCAGCAGCTCCATCAGCCGGTCCCGGTCGCGCAGCATCAGCGTGAGCCGCTTGTACGACGGGACACGCCGCGCGAAGCCGATGGTGAGCACGTCCGGGTCCAGGGCGTCGTCGATCCAGCCCAGCTCGGCCGTCCCGGCGCCCCGCTGCCGCCAGGAGGCGCGCAGCCGCTCGCGCACCTCCTCGACGAGTTGGGCGCGCAGGGTGCGGCGCAGCTCCCAGATGTCCTGGTCGGGGATGTCGGCGACCGAGTCCCAGCGGTCCGAGCCGCCGACGGCCAGCGCGTCCTCGGCCCGCTGCACGCCGATCTGCCGGGCCCCGAGCCGGAACACCTCGGGGGCCACCCAGGTCGGGGCGTGCACGCCGTTGGTGACGGAGGTGATCGGCACCTCCTCGGCGTCGAAGCCGGGCCACAGTCCGGCGAACATCCCCCGGCTGACCCCGCCGTGCAGCAGGGAGACGCCGTTGGCGCGCTGGGCCAGACGCAGGCCCATCACGGCCATGTTGAACAGGTTCGTCTCACCCCCGGGATAGGTCTCCATGCCCAGCCTGAGGACGCGTTCGACGTCGATGCGCGGGAGTTCGGAGTCGGGTCCGAAGTGGCGGCCGACCAACTCCCGGTCGAAGCGGTCGATACCGGCCGGGACGGGGGTGTGGGTGGTGAAGACGGTGCCGGCCCGCACCGCCTCCAGGGCGGCACCGAACTCCAGCCCCTCGTCGCACAGTTCGGCGATGCGTTCCAGACCGAGGAAGCCGGCGTGGCCCTCGTTGGTGTGGAACACCTCCGGCGCGGCGTGGCCGGTGAGCCGGCAGTACGTGCGCACCGCCCGGACACCTCCTATGCCGAGCAGCATCTCCTGGAGGAGCCGGTGCTCGCTGCCGCCGCCGTAGAGCCGGTCGGTGACGCCGCGTTCGCCGGGGTCGTTCTCCTCGACGTCGGAGTCGAGCAGCAGCAGCGGCACCCGGCCGACCTGGGCCAGCCAGACGCGGGCCCGCAACTCCCGGCCGCCGGGCAGCGCGAGCGCGACGTGCGCGGGGGTGCCGTCGGTCTCCTTGAGGGGGGCCAGCGGCAGCTCGTGGGGGTCGAGGACGGGGTAGTGCTCCTGCTGCCAGCCGTCCCGGGAGAGGGACTGGCGGAAGTAGCCGTGCCGGTAGAGCAGGCCCACACCGACGAGCGGCACCCCCAGGTCGCTGGCCGCCTTGAGGTGGTCGCCGGCCAGGATGCCGAGGCCGCCGGAGTACTGGGGCAGCGCGGCGGTGATGCCGAACTCGGGCGAGAAGTAGGCCACGGCGGCCGGGAGTCGGCCCGACTGGGCCTGGTACCAGCGGTCGCCGCTCATGTAGTGGTCGAGGTCGTCGGCCACCGCGGTCAGCCGGCGCAGGAAGCGCCGGTCCTCGGCCAGCTCCGCGAGGCGCGCGGGCGGCACGGTGCCGAGCAGCCGTACCGGGTCACGGCCGGACGCGGTCCAGCACTCGGGGTCGACGGACTGGAAGAGGTCGCGGGTCTCCGGGTGCCAGGACCAACGCAGATTGCGGGCCAGATCACTGAGCGGCCGGAGGGGGTCGGGGAGAACGGGACGGACGGTCAGTCGACGGATCGCCTTCACCCGGACGACGTTACCGCGCGATGTGTCCCTTGCTGGGGCCTTCGCCCTGATCCGCCGGACAGAGCTGACGCCCACGGCGTGTCGATATGGCCGGATCTTTCCCCGTCGGCCTTCTTGTGGCACTTCGGCCCGCACGGAAAGCTGCACATGTCGCGACGAACGCTGATTGCGGGAGCGGCATCCGGGAAAGCGACGGTCAGATCGCCGTGTGTGTCGCGTTGTCGACATACGCGCGAGTAGTTAACAAAGTGCCGGATTGCCCACCGGAAGAGTGTGGGAAGGCTCCTGCGGTACGCCCCGCACGCACCTCGCAGGACCCACCTCCCCAGAAGTCATCCGCCCACCCAGTTGACGCGGACAGGAGCGGTCATGCCCGCCACGCACCACACGTCAGCATCCCCCGCCTCCCCGGCACCCCCGGCATCCCCGGCTGCCGACCCGTCCCCCGCGCGGAGCACCACGGTCGTCGGGCGCATCCCCGTCCTGGACGTCCGGCCGGTCGTCCAGCGGGGGCGCAGACCGGCCAAGGCCGTCACCGGCGAGTCGTTCGAGGTCTCCGCCACCGTGTTCCGGGAGGGGCACGACGCGGTGGCCGCCAACGTCGTCCTGAGAGACCCACGGGGCCGGCCGGGCCCCTGGACACCGATGCGGGAACTGGCCCCGGGCACCGACCGCTGGGGCGCCACCGTCACCGCGGGCGACACCGGGATGTGGTCGTACACCGTGGAGGCGTGGAGCGACCCGGTCACCACCTGGCGGCACCACGCACGGATCAAGATCCCGGCCGGGATGGACACGGAACTGGTACTGGAGGAGGGCGCCCGGCTGTACGAACGGGCCGCCGCCGAGGTGCCCGGGCGCGAGGACCGGCGCGTGTTGCTGGCCGCCGTCGACGCGCTGCGCGACGAGGACCGGCCGGCCGCGTCCAGGCTGGCGGCGGCGTTGACGCCCGAGGTGGACGCGGTCCTGGCCCGCCACCCCCTGCGGGACCTGGTCACCTCCTCCGAGCCGCTGCCCCTGCTCGTCG
>NZ_BMUY01000021.1 GCF_014650435.1 Streptomyces tendae | reverse complement strand
GGTACTGCAGGGGGGACCCTGTGGGAGAGTAGGACGCCGCCGAACAATCATTGCGAGGAAACCCCGCACCGGGAACGGTGCGGGGTTTTCTGCGTTCTACCCCCGGTTGTTTTGCTGCCCCGCGGTTTCTAACCCACCAGCTTTGTTTCGTAGGCCAGGATGACGGCCTGGACGCGGTCCCTCGAACCCGTCTTGGCCAGGATGCGGCCCACGTGGGTCTTCACCGTCGATTCGGCGAGGTGGAGGCGCTCGGCTATTTCGGTGTTGGTCCAGCCCTGGCCCATGACCCGCAGGATCTCGGTCTCCCGGTCCGTGAGGGGGGTCAGGCGCGCGTCGGGCGAACCGCTCGGCTTCGGTTGTGTGGCCGCCGGGAGGTGGTGGACGTAGGCGTCGAGGAGGCGGCGGGTGAGGCTCGGGGCGACCACCGCGTCACCCGTGGCCACCGCGCGGATGCCGGACAGGAGCTCCTCGGGCTGGGCGTCCTTGACGAGGAAGCCGGAGGCGCCGGCGCGCAGGCCGGAGTAGGCGTACTCGTCCAGGTCGAAGGTGGTGAGGATGAGGACGCGGGTGCGGCCGCCGCCCTCGACGATGCGACGGGTCGCCTCGATGCCGTCCAGGCCGGGCATGCGGACGTCCATGAGGACGACGTCGGGGTGGAGTTCGGCCGTCATCCGGGTCGCTTCGGCGCCGTTGGCCGCCTCGCCCACGACCGTCATGTCGTCCTGGCTCTCCAGGAGCATGCGGAAGCCGAAGCGCTGGAGGGGCTGGTCGTCGGCGATGAGGACGGTGGTCACTGCGGGGATTCCTCCGGTAGGTGCAGATGGACGCGCCAGCCCTGTTCGGGGGCCGGGCGTGGGCCGGCCTCAAGTGTGCCCCCGTACAGGGAGGTGCGTTCGCGCATCCCGGGCAGTCCGCGGCCGCCTGAGAGGGCGGGGGACGGGAGCGGGGTCGCTCGGCCCGTGTCGGTGACGGTGAGGCTGACGGCACCGCCCGCCTCGTAGGCGAGGTCGATGTGGGCGGTCGCGTCGGGGCCGGCGTGCTTGAGGGTGTTGGTGAGAGCTTCCTGGATGACGCGGTAGAGCGTGAGCTGGCGGCCCTCGGGGAGTACGGGCTCCCCCTTGATGGTGGTGCGGACGGGGAGGCCGGCCCGGCGTACGCCGTCGAGGAGGCGGTCGAGGTCGGTGAGGGCGGGCTGCGGGGCCAGTTCGGGTGCCGCGTCGGTGCCGTCCTGGTCGTCGTCGCGCAGGACGTCCAGGAGGCGCCGGAGTTCGCCGAGGGCCTGGCGGCTGGTCGTGCCGATGGCGTCGAGGGCCTGGGCGGCCCGGTCGGGGGACTTGGCGGCGGCGTACCGGCCACCGTCGGCGAGGCCGGTGATGACGGAGAGGTTGTGGCCGATGATGTCGTGCATCTCCCTGGCTATGCGGGCGCGTTCGGCCGCGGCGGCCAGCCTGACCTGCTGGTGGCGTTCCGTCTCCAGGCGGTGGGCGCGGTCCTCGAGGGCGTCGGTGTAGTTGCGGCGGGTGCGGACCGTGATGCCGATGAGCGCCGCCACCGCGACGGACATCAGCTGGGCGCCGATCTGCTGCTCCCAGGTGGGCTGGTCGCCGTAACGGATGGCCGAGACCGCGACCGGGGTGAGTACGAGGAGGGCGGCCCAGGAGAGGGTGCGCAGGGACAGTCGCAGGGCGATGTGGAAGACGACGAGCAGCTGGAGCATGGCGGCCTGGAGGATGGCGCCGCTCCAGGCGTTGAGGAGGGCGACCGGGGTCATGGCGAGCAGCACCGCCGCCGGGTGGGTGCGCCGCCACAGGAGCGGAACCGAGAAGCCCAGGCTCAGGGCGAGCAGCAGCCCGGTGGGAACGTCCAAGTCGTGGGCGACGTAGTTCCGGCCGCCGTTGAGGTAGGCGTTGAGGTCGATGAGTGCGGCCGTCAGCCAGAATCCGGTCAGGTGCAGGTCCCACACGAGTGGACGGCGGCGGTCGAAGCCTCGGACTCGCTGGGTGAAGCGCTGGATGTACTCGGTGAGGGGTTCGGCGCCTCGGTCCTCCGGTGCCGGCCGGGCGGCGTCCACGTGGTCCATCCGACCATGGTCGGGGGTACGGGGGCGGGAGGCGTCGTTCCGGAGGCCGTATATGAGGTGAGGAGCGTAGTACCCGGGTATTACGGTGGCCGGCATGAGTGCCTCGGTCCCCGGTGACTACGTGATCCGCTCCATACGCGCCGACGAGTGGCCCGCGGTGAAGGAGCTGCGGCTGCGGGCGCTGCGGGATCCGCTCGCGGACCTCGCGTACCTGGAGACGTACGACGATGCCGCCGCGCGACCGGACTCCTTCTGGCGGGAGCGGGCGGCCATGGGCGGCGAGGGGGCTTGCGGAGCGCAGCAGCTCGTTGCCGTGGGGCCCGGCGGGCTGTGGCTCGGCACGCTGACCGTGATCGTGGAGGAGGCCGGGACGATGGACTGGGCCGGGTTCCCGGTGGAGCGGCGGCAGGGGCACGTCGTCGGGGTGTTCGTACGGCCCGAGTGGCGGGGGAGCGGGCTGACGAAGGCGCTGTTCGACGCCGGTCTCGAGTGGGCCTGGGCGAGTGGTCTGGAGCGGGTGCGGCTCATCGTGCACCCGGACAACGGGCGGGCGCGGGGCGCCTACGGCAAGGCCGGTTTCGTGCCGAGCGGGCGGACGGTGCCGCTGGTGGGCGGGCCCGGCGACCACGAGTTGGAGTACGTGCTGGAACGCTGACCCCGCCGTGCGCTCCGGTCAGACGGGGAGTTCGTCGTGGGGCCAGCGGGCGCGGCCCTGTTCGCGGGAGCGGAGCAGGGCCAGGGTCGGCATGCCGATGTCCGTGCCGGTGGCCAGCAGCTCCGGGAGCTGGGGGAGCGGGGCCACGGCCGCGACGTCGTCCAGGACGAGCGTCATTGGTGGGTCGAGGCGACCGGAGGATGACCGTTCGGCCATGCGCCGGCCGCGCTCGACCACGCTGGAGACGAGCGCCGTCAGCAGCGGCATCGCGCCCGGGCTCGTGCGGGGGTCCTCAATGGATTCACCCACCACGTAAAGGGTTCCCTGTTCGTGGATGAAGGAATCCAAGGCGAGGGCATCATTTCGGTTGGGAGTGCACGCCTCGCGGATATTGACCGTGGAGAGTGCGGCCAGGGCCCGGGCGGTGAGCTGCTGGGCCATGTCCCGGCGCTCGGGATGGGCGGTGAGGGACCCTTCGAGTTCTCCCGCGGAGCCGGGGGCGGCCTTGGGGTGGGTGCGCAGGATCCGGACGGCGTCCTGGACCTGGAGGCCCTGTGACCAGCGGTGGACGTGGCGGATGGTGCGGCCGTCGATGGCGGCGGCGTGGAGGTAGCAGCGCAGCAGCAGTTCGGCCGTGTCGCCGACCGCCTGGTCGAGGCGGGCGGTGGGGCGGACCGGCGTGAGCAGGGCGGCGGCTCGGGCGGTGGCCGTCGGCCGGTCCTCGCAGCCTGCGGTGGGCGACCAGTGGAAGCGGGCGGGGGTGTCGCAGAGGTGGTTCGGGTCGTAGACGTGGGCGGGGCCGAGTTTCGCGCGGGCGTCCTTGGTCTCGGACCAGAGCGCGGGGTTGGACGTGATGACGAGGGCCGCGCCCTCCGCGTCCCGCAGGGCGTCGGTTGCGGTTTCGTGGCGGCTGTCCCGGGAGCCGTAGTGCACCGCGCCTTCGGCGCGGTTCGTTTCCCATCCGCCCACCCGTTTGCCGTTGGCCGCGGAGGCTGAGGGGGCGGTCTGCTCGGCCGGGGCCTGCGGCGCGGGCGTGGTGGGTGGGGCCTGCTGCGGCGCCCTCGGGGTGGGTACCTCGTGCACCGGCTCGTCCTGGACCAGGGTCTCCTGGACCGGCGTCTCCTGCGCCACCGGCGCCGGTTCTGGTGCCGGTGCCGGTACCGGCGTTGGCACCTCGCGCCGTCGCTGCCGTACCGCTCGCCACCGTGCCACCGTGCCCATCACGAACACCGTCAGCACCAGCAGCACCATCAGCTGGCCGATGAACAGTCCCCAGAACAGCCCGTACCCGGAGAGTGCCGTGTCAGGGGCGTCAGGCCAGGCGCCGGGGATGTCGTGGGGGTCGGAGATCAGTTGGCGCATGGCCTGCGGGGTGCCGGTGAAGCTGACGCCGTCGGGCCAGGAGCCGCGGGCGAACAGGGCGGACAGGCCGGTCGCCGTCCAGACCAGCAGGGTCATGCCGAGGAGGAAGGCCAGTATGCCGATCAGCAGGCCGTCGGGGATGCCGCCCTGGGCCGGCCGCTGATCGCGGCGGTCGTCCGGTCTCATGCGTCCGGTGCCTCTCCTCGTCCCACTGCCTACTGCCTACGGCTCCTACGCCACCGTCGATTCCGACGAGTCGCCGATGTGCTGTTCCATGAACGCCGCCGCCCGCTCCTCCGCCTCCAGCTCGGCGGCGCGCAGGGCGTCGTCGGTCAGGTGGTCGGTGGAGGACTCGGTCATCGCGCGGTCGGTGAAGACCAGGGGGCGTTCGGTCTCGGTGATCAGGTGCTTGACCACCTGGACGTTGCCGTTGACGTCCCACACCGCGATGCCGGGGGTGAGGGACGGGATGATCTCCACCGCCCAGCGGGGCAGGCCGAGGACGCGCCCGGTGGCCCGTGCCTCGTCGGCCTTCTGGGCGTAGATGGTGCGGGTGGAGGCCATCTTGAGGATGGCGGCGGCCTCTCTGGCGGCCGCCCCGTCGACGACGTCGGACAGGTGGTGGACCACCGCCACGAAGGACAGACCGAGCCGGCGCCCGAACTTCAGGAGCCGCTGGAACAGCTGCGCCACGAAGGGGCTGTTGATGATGTGCCAGGCCTCCTCGACCAGGAAGATGCGCTTCTTCCGGTCGGGGCGGATCCAGGTGTGCTCCAGCCAGACGCCCACGATGGCCATGAGGATGGGCATGGCGATGGAGTTGCGGTCGATGTGGGAGAGGTCGAAGACGATCAGCGGGGCGTCGAGGTCGATGCCGACCGTGGTCGGGCCGTCGAACATGCCGCGCAGGTCGCCGTCGACGAGCCGGTCGAGGACCAGAGCGACATCCAGACCCCAGGCCCGTACGTCGTCTATGGCGACGTTCATCGCCTCGGCGGACTCCGGCTCGGGGTGGCGGAGGCGCTCGACGATGTCGGTGAGGACCGGCTGGCGTTCGACGATGGTCTCGTTGACGTAGGCGTGCGCGACCTTGAGGGCGAAGCCGGAGCGCTCGTCCAGGCCGTGGCCCATGGCGACCTCGATGATCGTCCGGAGCAGCGCGAGCTGGCCGGTCGTCGTGATCGCCGGGTCGAGGGGGTTGAGCCGGATGCCGTGGTCCAGGGCGGCCATCGGGTCGAGGCGGATGGGAGTTATGCCCAGCTCCTCGGCGATGAGGTTCCACTCGCCGACGCCGTCCTCGCCCTGGGCGTCCAGGACGACGACCTGGCGGTCGCGGAAGCGGAGCTGGCGCAGGACGTACGTCTTCTCGAGGGCCGACTTGCCGTTGCCCGACTCACCGAGCACCAGCCAGTGCGGGGCGGGGAGCTGCTGGCCGTAGAGCTGGAAGGGGTCGTAGATGTAGCCCTTGCCGGAGTAGACCTCGCGGCCGATGATCACGCCGGAGTCGCCGAGGCCGGGGGCGGCCGTCGGCAGGTAGACGGCCTGGGCCTGGCCGGTGGACGTGCGGACGGGGAGGCGGGTCGTCTCCACCTTCCCGAAGAGGAAGGACGTGAAGGTGTCGGTGAGGACGGTCAGCGGGTCCCGCATCAGGCTCAGCCCCTACCTTCGGATGCCGGTGGCGAACGGAAGAGTGTTCACGAAGGCGCGATGGTGCTCACGGTCGCACCACTCCAGTTTCAGGTACGACTTTCCGGCCGACGCCCTTATCGTCCGCTTGTCGCGGGCCAGGGCCTCGGGGGTGCGGGAGGAGACGGTGATGTAGCCGACGAGGTTGACGCCGGCCGCGCCGCTGGCGAGGTCCTCGCCGCGCTGGTCGAGACGGCCGTGGGCGGCGATGTCGCGGGGGTCCACGGTCCGGTTCATCTTGGCGGCGCGGGACGCCTCGGCGTCGTCGTTCGTCTTCTCGGTCAGCATGCGCTCGATGGCGACCTCGGTGGGTTCGAGGTCCATCGTGACGGCGACGGTGCGGATGACGTCCGGGGTGTGGACGAGGAGGGGGGCCAGGAAGTTGACCCCGACCGGCGTCATCGGCCACTCCTTGACCCAGGCGGTGGCATGGCACCAGGGGGCGCGGGTGGCGGACTCGCGGGTCTTGGCCTGGAGGTAGGTGGGCTCCATGGCGTCCAGCTCGGCCGGCCAGGCGTTGCGCTTGGTCATCGCCTGGATGTGGTCGATGGGGTGGTCCGGGTCGTACATGGCGTGGATCAGGGAGGCGAGCCGGCCCTGGCCCAGCGGCTGGCGTACGCGGATGTCGGCTTCCTGGAGGCGGGAGCAGATGTCGGTCAGCTCGCGCGCCATGACGACGGCGAGCCCGGCGTCCCGGTCCAGCTTGCGTCCGGTGTGCGGGCGGGCGGCGCGGGCCATGGTGTGCGCTTCGGCGGCCAGCTCGCGGTTGTAGTGCATGCAGGCGATCAGGTACGCGCGGTGCTGCTCGCTGCTGGTGGACACCATCGACTGGAGCTGGTCGTACGACTGCTGGAGCCACGGCGGTGACTTGTCGTCGCCGCGCTGGGCGACGTCCTTGGCGTGCGCGTCGGGGTCGGCCGGGAGGGTACGGGCGAGCATCTGGATGCGGGTGACGAAGCCGTCGCCGTTGGCCACGTGCTTGAGCAGGGTGCCGAACCGGTCGACGAGGGCTTCCTGGTCCTCGGAGTCGCGCAGGCCGACGCCGGGCCCCTCGATCTCGATGGCGGCCGTCACGGTCTTGCGGTCGGCGTGCAGCAGTACGGCGATCTCGTCCGGCCCGAAGGGCGCCGCCAGCCAGGAGATCCGGCCGATGCCGGGCGGCGGGCCGACCTCGATCTCGCGGCCGTCGATCCTGGTACCGGCCTCGATGGCGCCGGAGCGGTAGGTGGTGCCCCGGCGGAGCGTGCGCTTGTAGCTGCGGTTGATCTCGAACCACCGGTAGAACGTGCGGTGGTTGTACGGCACGTAGACCGCGGCCAGCGCGAGCATCGGGAAGCCGACGAGCAGCACGATGCGCAGGCTCAGGACGGGGACGAGGAGCCCGCACATCATGCCGAGGAACGCGCCCGCGACGATCAGCGCGATCTCTCCGGTCTCGCGGTTGCGGCCGACGATCGCGTTCGGCCGGGCGCGGCCGATCAGATACGTACGGCGGGGCGTGACCGTATGGGACACGTGGGACTCGGTCGTCAACGCCCGTCACCTCCTGTGCTCTTGCTGTTGCGGGTGTTGCTTGCGTGCGGTGTGTTCACCGGGCTGCCGGAGCGCGGTGCGGGTGCGGCGGAGGGGACATTTCCGCCGCCGCCGTTCGAGGGGCGCGAGCTGTGCGCGGCGACTCCGCCGGAGGCGGGGTTCGAGGGGCGGGCGGCCGCGGACTGTCCGCCTCCGCCGTCGCCGTTGTTGCGGCTGCTGTGGGTTCTGATGCCCTGGGCGACGAGGTTGGCCGGGGAGCTGATCACGGCGGCGGCCTTGCCCTCGGCGCCCTGCATGATGCGGTTGTTGCGGCCGTTGGCGATCTCGTCGCCGAAGCCGGGGACGAAGCGGTAGATCATCGCCGAGGCGAAGATCGCGAGCAGGATGATGGCGAGGCCGGACACGATGGCGGCCACGGAGTCGGGCCCGTCTGCCGTGGTCAGCGCGCCGGCCAGGCCCAGCACGATCACGATCACGGGCTTGACCATGATCACGGCGATCATGATGCCGGCCCAGCGGCGGACGTGGCCCCACAGGTTCTTGTCGACCAGGCCGGCGTAGACGACGACGCCGAGCAGGGCGCCGACGTAGAGCAGGACGGCCCGCAGGTACAGCTCCAGGTAGAGGACGCCGGCGGCGACGATCGACACGAACGACACCAGGATCAGCATGATCGGGCCGCCGCCGATGTCGTTGCCCTGCTTCAGCGCCTGGGAGAACGTGCCGAAGAAGGTGTCCGTCTGGTCGCCGGTGCCCTTGGCCAGGACATCGGTCACGGCGTCGGTGGCCGACACGACCGTGTACAGGATCAACGGTGTGAAGGCCGACGCCAGGACGGTGAGCCACAGGAACCCGACGGCCTCGGAGAGCGCGGTGGTGAGCGGGACGCCGCGCACGGCACGCTTGGCCACGGCCAGCAGCCACAGGACGAGCGTCAGGAACGCGGACGCGGCGAAGACGACGGCGTACTGCTTGAGGAACGTGTCGTTCGTGAAGTCGACGTCCGCGGTGTTCTTCACGGCGTTGCTGAGCGTGTCGACGGTCCAGGCAGCGGCGTCGGCACAGCCCTTGGCCAGGGAGGAGAGGGGGTCGAGGGTGTTCGGGAGCGTGTCGGGGGTGCTGCCGCCGCCACCGGATCCCCCGCCTTCGCCTCGTTCGCAGTAGTCCTTGGCGGGGCCCGCGATGAGCGAGCAGGGATCGTCCTTCGTCGGTGTCGGACTGGGCTCGGCGAAAGCGCGTGTTGAGCACACGACGGCGGCTGCCTGAGCAGTTGCCACCAAGGCGGCGAGTTTGAGGGCGCGGTGCTGGCTACCGGGCATAGGTAAAGCCTCCGAACTCCTGGACCGCCTTGCTCATCTCATCGGCCCCCGAAACAGGGCTGTCCCCCGGGACAGGGGTCGGTCCGTTCTTCTGGCTGGTCTCCAGGACCTTCCAGTCACCGCCGGCCCAGTTCAGTTTCATGGTCACCGTGAACCAGTTGGTCGTCACCGGATTGGTCGTCTTCTCACCAGTGAGTCCGAAGAGGCCGTTGCACCACACTTCGACAGTGGCGGCGCCGTCGCTGAACGACGTAACTTTGGTCCCTGCTGGCAGTGTCCGGTTGACGAAGGTGGCCCCCGTCAGCGCCTTGCCGTTCTCGTCGAGACCGATCGACTTCAGGAAGGCTGTTGAGTAGTCGGCGTCGAAGCCGGACTGGAGGCGGTCGACCCAGCCGGGGGCGGCGATCGCCTGCACGATCTCGTGACGCTTGACCCTGCTGAACATCCCGTCAGAACCCAGTGCCACCGCGTAGTTCGCCGCCGCGCTCTGTGCGCCCTGTTCGTCATGGGCGAAGCCCGACTGGACGGGGCGCGTTCCGGTGGGGGCCGTCGCCGATGTCTTCGGCTTGTTTCCGTCGCCGCCCTCCGCGGATGCGGAATCGTCTCCTCCACGGTTCGCGAAGGCGATCGCGGCGATCAGCAGGACGACGACGCCGACCACGGTGACCAGGCTCCGAGAGGAGGAGCGGCCGCCGCGTCGGGGGCCGCCGTCCTCCTCGGGCAGCCGGAGCCGGGTCTGGCCGGCGCCGCCGTAATCGCCGGACGAGTGGTGATCGTCTCCGAGACTCATGCCGCGTACGCCCCCTCGACGTCGGGTCGACCGTGTACGTACGACGGTAGCCGTGCTGGTTCCCGCTCGGGCGCGGTGTTATGACTCGACATCAGGGAAACGCAACCTCAGCCGGTTGGCACGACGGGCGGGTGGGATGGAGGGGGAGAACGGTTGGGTGCCGGGCTACACGGCCATCCCGTACACGATGGTGAAGAGCGTGCCGAGCGAGCCGATGATGAACACGCCCGTCAGCCCCGCGATGATCAGGCCCTTGCCCTGCTCCGCGCTGAAGGTGTCCCGGAGTGCGGTGGCACCGATGCGCTGCTTGGCGGCGCCCCAGATGGCGATGCCGAGGCAGAGCAGAATGGCGACGGCCATGACGACCTGGACCATCGTCTTCGCCTCGGTCCCCAGCGCACCGAAGGGGCCCCAGTCCGGAGCGATCCCCCCGATGATGGTGTTGATGTCTCCCTCGTCGGCCGCAAAGAGCATGTAAGTCACCGCCCCTGTTGGGTAGTTCCGCGCCCTCTGCGGGCATGCAGAGGTCAAGCCTCATTGTCGCCGACGATGACGCCGTCGCATGTCGCCTTGGCGTCATTGTTTGGCGGGTTTCGTGCGAACAGCTTGTCACCGTCCGGCGCCGGCTGGTCAGTCGGCTCCGAGACGGCTCCCGGTGGTCGTATCGTCACTCTGTGTATCACGGCGGGGCATGGCTGGCAACGATGTGTAAGCGAAACCTGTGGTGCGGTTCGGTCGTTGAGCCCTGATTTGGTGTCAGTGTCTCTTAGGTCTCTTAGCTGCCCCCTACGGAGCGACCAGCCTTGAGGGCGCAGGCGTCGCGGTCTTCCGGGCCTACGCCGCCGGTGCCGCCAGGCGGACGCCCACGCCGATCGCTGCGAGGTCCGGCTCGTAGGCGCCGTGGCGGCGGGCGCACCGGGCCAGGTCCCGGTCGTGGCGGAACGCGCCGCCCCGGGTGATGTGCCGGTCGAAGGCCCAGTCCTCGGTGCTCGGCACCTCCGCGGGGGCGCCGGGGTAGGGAGCGTAGAGCGTGGAGGTCCACTCGTCGGCGTTGCCCGCCATGTCCAGCACGCCGAAGGGGCTGGCTCCGTCGGGGAACGAGCCGACCGGTGTCGTCGTGCCGATGCCGAGGTCCACGAGATTGGCCAGGCCGGTGCGGTACTCCTCGCCCCACGGGAACTCCCGGCCGTCGTCGCCCCGTGCGGCGCGTTCCCACTCGTCCTCCGTGGGTAGCCGTACGTCCAAGCCGCCGAGCCGCTCCCCGATCCACCGGCAGTAGTCCGTCGCCGCCTCCCAGGTGACCCCGATGACCGGGTGGTCCAGTGGCGACGACCTGGGGAGCGGTCGGTTGGTCGCTGCCGCGTACCGGGCCCACTGGCCGACCGTGACCGGTGTGCGGGCGATCCGGAAGGCGGGGACGTGGATCTCTGCGCGCGGTGTCTCCTTCAGGTACCACTCCAGTGGCACGCCGGTGTCCGCGTAGTGGCGGGCCACGGCCCGCACCTCGTCCACCGGCGTGCCCCGACGCAGTAACCCGGCCGGAACGTCGACCCAGTCCACCTGCTCCGCCTGCATGGCCCCTCCTCGGCTCGAGCGAACGAACCACATGTTCACGCCGGTGGTTGGGGACCCGCCTCGGCCTGCGGGCCCATCTCGGGAGCGACCTTGGGACCAGGACTGCGCGCGGGTCTACGGCGCCTACGAGGCGAAGTGGTCGAACTCCTCCGCGCGCACGCCGCGCACGAAGGTGTCCCACTTGTGGTGATCGGTCGTGACGGCGGTCCCCGGCGCGCCGGTGGCGTGCACGCGGACGGCGCTGCCGTGGTGCGTGGCGACGGTGACCTCATTGGCCGGCGGTCGGCGGCCCGACTTCAGCCCGGTGTCCCCGGCGGAGCCGGAGAGTGCTGTCACCTGCGGGTGAGGCGGGGAGCGAGTGTTCCGGGTTACGACTGGAGTGGTGTGTTCGTACGATCTTCGCATGCGGCTTCGGTACGCGTTTCGGGTGTATCCGGATGCCGGTCAGCGCCTCTTGCTGGCGAGAGCGTTCGGGTGTGCCCGGGTCGTCTTCAACGACGCGGTCCGTGCCCGTGAGGAGGCACGCAGGGCCGGCCTGCGACTGACCCAAACCCCTCAATGTGCGGGAATGGACCTGCACCGCCTGCGACACCGTCCACGGCCGGGACCACAACGCTGCGATCAACATCAGAACGGCCGCCGGACTGGCGGCGTCGGCCTGCGGAGCGCCGGTGAGACCAGGAGCAATCCCGGCACAGCGCGAAGAAACAGGAAGCCACGGACTCCCGACCGACGTTTGTGCCGCGTAGTGGCACAGCAGCAGGTCGAGAAGGCCAGAATCCTCGGGCGGAAGCCCGAGGAGCAAGTCAAACCCTCCACCTCCCGCACGATCCACCGGCGACTGGCGGGTGCCGTCCGGGTTCCGGGAGGGCAAGCCCGGCGATGGCGACGTACCGCCGGGCGACGCCGAGGGCGGCCGGGGACTGCACCTGGTGCGGGCCTGCGCGGACGCCGTGGGCGTGTCCGTACCGCGCGAGCTGGGCGCGTCGAGGGGCGGCAAGCTGCTGTGGGCCGAGTGCCGCCGGGACGACCTGCCGTGACGGTCAAGGCCGGGCGCCGGTCCAGCAGTTGGTGGATCTTTGTGGCAGTGTCTGGCGCGTGGAGGCACTCAAGGCTCAAGATCCCGCACGTATAGGTGCGTACACGCTGCTTGCCCGGCTGGGTGCGGGTGGCATGGGGCAGGTCTACCTCGGGCGCTCGCCGGGTGGTCGGCTGGTCGCTCTCAAGGTGATCCGCGATGAGATCGTCGACCGCCCTGAGGCGATGGCACGCTTCCGGCGTGAGGTGGAGACCGTAGGCGCGGTACGGAGCGCGTACACGGCGAACCTCATCGACGCGTCGTTGGAGGCCGCGCCCTACTGGCTGGCGACCGAGTACGTGGCGGGTCCGACGCTCAGCCGTGGAGTCGAGGAGCAGGGGCCGCTGCCCGCGGAGACCTGCCGAGGAGTGCTCGCGGCCCTTGCGGAGGGGCTCGCGGCGGTGCACGGCTGTGGCGTGACGCACCGGGACCTCAAGCCGCAGAACGTCATCCTCGCCGCACAGGGGCCGCAGCTCATCGACTTCGGAATCGCCCGGGGAGCGGGCCAGACCGCGCTGACCGAGGCCGGATTCGCGCCGGGCACCCCGGGATACACCGCCCCCGAGGTGCTGATGCGCAACGAGGTCGGCCCGGCCGCGGACGTGTTCGCGCTCGGTGCGACGCTCGCGTACGCGGCCACCGGGCGCCCTCCGTTCGGATCGGGTGATCCCGCCGGGGTGAGCTACCGCGCGGTGCACGAGCCGGTCGACGCCGCCGGTGTGGACCCGGGCCTCGCGGCGCTCATCGAGGCGTGCGTGGCCAAGGACCCGGCCGCGCGGCCCCGGCTCGACGAGGTGATCGCACGGTGCGGGGTGCGGACGGCGCTGGTCGAGGACGCCTTCTACGCAGCTCTCGCACCGCTGGCCGAGGCGGTACCCCGGATCCCGGCGGCGGCTCCGCCGCCTCCTCCGGTGAGTCCGCACGACCTGCCCACCTCCACTGCCCCGCACGGCGGCTACGGCTACACCCCCACGCATGTCGTACAACCGGCGGAGCCGGTGCGTCGTCGCCGCGTCGCGACGTGGGCGGTGGGCCTGTCCGTGGCTGTCGCGGTGGGTGCGGCGGGCGCGTTCGTGCTGGCCTCGCGCGGCGATGACGGAGACGGAGACGGGGGCAAGGGCTCCGCCGCCGGTGCGGACACCACCGCGTCGCCGACCGCTTCGGCCTCCGAAGCGGCGAAGGGCGGGGCACCTGCCTACGCCGGGGACAAGCTGGATCGCACGTTGTGGAACTCCGGAACCCGTGAGTGCCAACTGCCCGCGGGCGAGCGCGCGATGGACAAGTTCATGAGGTCCATCGCCGACCCGGACCATCCGGAGGTCAATGACCCGGACCTGCTCTCGCCCCGGCGCAAGGTCGAGATCGGGTTCCGGGACGGCAGCCCCGCGCCCTCCGACGAGCCGTACTACGTCACCGTCAGCGTGAAGCCGCCGCACGACATCGATCCGGACACCGGAAAACCCGTGCAGGGCATCCTGGTCGACAACCGCACGATCGGCTACCTGAGCAAGCCGGTCGATCTGCACGCGGGCGGTGAACCGGGGGAGTGGAAGTCCGTCACCTACCCCGACGACTTCCAGCAGTGGATCAAGGGGCAGGGGACGCCCGCGATTCCGTTGGTCAACGACCCGGGGGACTGGACCGTGCAGTGGCACCACATCCGCACCCCCGACGACTACACGAGTATCGACTGCGCCGGGTTCGCAGTGAAATAGCGCCACTCTGGTCGGAAATCGTCTTGAACAGCGTCCTCATGGGGGAGGGTTGAGCCGTGCGCAAAGTGTGGGTGGTCGGTGGTGCGGCGGTCGGGGCCGGGCTGAGCTTCGTCATGCTGCTCGTCCTCGGCGTGTACCTCGTCGCCGGGAACCTCTCGGGCGGGGCGGGTGGTGGCGGGGCCAAGACGCTGGCCAAGGGGTCGGTCCCCGCCGCGTACCAAAGTCTCGTGGCCCGATGGGGCAACCTGTGTCCGGCCATCAACCCGGCCCTGCTCGCCGCCCAGCTCTACCAGGAGAGCGGCTGGGACCCGGACGTCGTCAGCCATGCCGACGCGCGCGGCATCGCCCAGTTCATTCCGGGGACCTGGGCGGCCCACGGCATCGACGGCGACGGGGACGGTGACCGCAACATCTGGGACCCGAAGGACGCGATCCCGTCGGCGGCGTCGTACGACTGCGAGCTCGCCCGCTACGTGAAGGACGTGCCCGGCGACACCACCAACAACATGCTCGCCGCCTACAACGCGGGCGCCTACCGGGTGATAAAGGCCGGCGGGGTGCCCGCGATCAGCGAGACCCAGAACTACGTAAAGATCATTCGGAGTCTGGAGAAGAGCTTCGCCGCCCCCGTCGGGCGGGTCGATCCCTCCGAGCAGGCCGCCGGGGCCATTGCCTACGCGCAGAAGAAGTTGGGGACGCCGTATCTGTGGGGTGGGAACGGGACCGCCGACCAGGGTGGGCGGTTCGACTGTTCGGGGCTGACCAAGGCAGCGTACGAGAGCGTGGGGATCAAACTGCCGCGGGTCGCCAACGACCAGTACAACGCGGGGCCGCACCCCGGGCGGGACGAGTTGCTCCCCGGGGACCTGGTGTTCTTCTCGGACGACCTCACCAACTCGCGGGCCATCCGGCACGTGGGTATCTACGTGGGCGGCGGGTACATGATCGACGCGCCGCGGACGGGCGCGGTCATTCGGTTCGACCCGATCGACACCCCCGACTACTTCGGGGCCACCCGGGTGACCGAGGATGGCGCGAAAGCGCTGCCCACCACGGTGTGAATGGGAGGGTGTGGACCCAGCGTGAAACCCTGCCCTGAGCTGCAGTGACGTGTCTCTCTTCGATAACGTCTGCGTGATCATTCAGTGGAGTGTGGAACGTATCAATGGGGACCGTGCGTTCCTGTTGACGTACAGCTGACCACGGGGGTGGCAGAAGAGGCGTGCGTTCGGTGCGCCGGAGGACATGACGAAGGGGCCGCAGCACCATGGCTGGACTCGCCGAATCCGGGTCGAACCCCGACGTCGAGCTGCTCTACGACATCAACGGCCTGGCCAAGGACGCGCCGCACTGGTTCGACCGGGTCATGGAGTTCGTCGGTGAGTACGGACTGCTGTTCGCGATCGTGCTGCTGGTGCTGTGGTGCTGGTGGGGCGTGCGCCGGCGGGGCGGCGAGGACGCGGCCTCGAACGTGGCAGCGCTGGTGTGGGCACCGCTCGCCGCCGGAGTCGCCGTACTCGTCAACGTGCCGATACGGGGGTTCGTCGAGCGGCCGCGGCCCTTCAAGTCGCACGACGGGCTCGAAGTGCTCGTGGAGGGGAAGAACGACTTCTCGTTCGTGAGCGACCACGCCACGCTCTGCATGGCCCTGGCGGTCGGACTGTTCGTCGCCAACCGGAAGTTCGGGATCGCCGCGATCGTGCTGGCCCTGTTCGGCGGCTTCGCCCGGGTCTACATGGGCGTGCACTACCCGACCGACGTCGTGGGCGGGTTCGCCCTCGGTACGGCCGTCGCGCTGCTGCTGTCGCCGGTCGCCATGGCCCTGCTGACGCCGCTGACCCGGGCCGTCGAGCGTTCGCCCCGGGTGGGGTGGCTGATCAGCGCGCGAGGGCGGGCGGGTGCCGCCGGGCGCGGTGCGGTGATCCCCGGGGCGCGCAAGGAGAGTGCCGCCGAGGCGTCGGGCGAGCGGGATCTCGCCGCCTGACGCTCTGACGGTCACAGTGCCTGCGGGTAGGTGAAGACGCGGTCCGGGTCGTACTGGTGCTTCAGACGCGCCAGGCGCGGGGCCGCGTCTCCGTAGTAGGCCGTCCGCCAGTCCGTCAGATCCGGGTCCGCGTAGTTCTGGTAGGCGGCGCCCGAGGCGTACGGGCGCATCGCGCCGTAGGCGGAATCCAGCCAGGACTGCGGTGCCTTTCCGCTCGTGCCCGGCCGCCACGAGACGAGGTACTGGGCCAGCATCCGGGAGCGCCGGTGCACGAACGCGGTGGCCGTCGGGGAGACGCGGTTCACCGCCCCGCCGAGCGCCGTGAACGCGATGCTGCCGGCGCCGCCGCGCACCTGCGGGAGCTGCGCGAGCAGGGCCTTGATGCCGGCGGGCGGGATCGAGCGGTCGTAGAAGTCCGAGCGGGCGGCGTAGGTCTCGCGGCCCAGCGAGCCCTCCGGGGAGTGTCCGGGCGCCGAGCCCGGGAGGTGGCAGCGGGCGTCGGTCGAGAAGGACGAGCAGCCCGCGTACATCTCCATCGACTCCTCGTACGTACGGCGTTTGAGGGAGACGTGGCTCGCGGACGAGCCGATGCGGTCGGCCAGGCGGTCGACGGCGTTCTGGAGTTCGCCGTAGGAGCCGAGGGAGAAGGCCGAGACCGACAGGGTGGGGGTGTGGCCGGGGGCCGCGGCCAGGTGGAGGGAGGACCAGATCTCGTCGGGCTGGCCGGGACCCCACTCCTGCCAGGCGCGGACCGCCGCGGCCGCCTTCCGCCAGGGCCAGGTCATGTACGCCGATACGGCTCTGGGGGCGGGGTGGGTGCGGAAGTGGAACTCCGTGACGATGCCGAAGTTGCCGTTGCCCGCGCCGCGCAGGGCCCAGAAGAGCTCCTTGTGGTCGCCCGCCGCGTCGGCGGTGATCTCCTTGCCGTCGGCCGTGATCAGGGTGGCCCGGGTGAGGCTGTCGCAGGTCAGGCCGTAGGCGCGGGAGACGACGCCGTGGCCGCCGCCGAGGGTGAGGCCGGAGATGCCGACGGTGGGGCAGGAGCCGGCCGGGACGGTCACGCCCTTCGCGGCGAGGGCGCGGTAGACGTCGATCAGCTTGGCGCCGGCGCCGACGACCGCCTCGCCGGCGGAGGCGCGGACGCGGTTCAGTTTCGAGACGTCGATGATCAGGCGGCCGTCGCCGGAGGACCAACCCGCGTAGGAGTGGCCGCCGTTGCGGATCGCCACGGGGATGTGGTGGGCGCGGGCGTAGGAGAGGGCGGTGCGGATGTCGTCGGGGTGGGCGGCGTAGGCGACGGCGGCGGGTTTCAGGGTGTCGAAGCGGGTGTTGTAGAGCTGGTGGGCCGTTTTCCAGGTGCGGTCGCCGGGGCGGACCAGAGGGCCGTCCAGGGATTTGGCGAGGGCGGTCCAGGTGGCGGGGGGCTTGGGGGTGGGGGCCTTGGGGGTGAGGGTTGCGCTGTTGCCGACGTTGGCTGTGCGTGTGGTTGTGCGTGTGGTTGTGGCTGCGGTCGCTTTGGAGTCGGTGCCTGGGGACTGGTGCTTGCCTGTGCAGGCGGTTGTGGCTGCTGCCAGGGTGGTGGCTGTGGTGGTGGTGAGGAATGTGCGCCGGTGCATGTCGCCTCCGCGTCTCGTGGGGGGTCTTGGGGGGAGACGGGGGTGTGGGGGGCGGGGTTCCCTGGGCGTCGGCTGTACGGGTGCACGGGGGTACGGATGTACGGCGTGGGTGCTTGCCGCGCTGGGCGGGTGCCGCTGCGCCCACCCGTGCCGCCCCAGCGGCACGACTGCCCGCAGCGACGGCGGCGTCGACTGCCCGCAGCTGCCGGGGGGCTAGGTGGTGGTGTGGGTTTGGGCGTCTGTGCGGGCCTGGCTTCTGGCTCTGCGGGCCGGGCCTCGCCAGCCGCAGGTGCAGCGGGCCAGGCAGAAGGGGCCTTGTTCGACCGTTGTCGTGAGGTGTTCCGGGGCGTCCCCGGGGGCTTCGAGACCGTCCTGCTGCGCCACGCCCACAACGTTACCGGGGTCGCCTGCCCCTCGTTAAGCGGGACGGCAGGGGGTCCGGAACGGGCGTGACGGCGTGGGACAGCAGGTGGCGATGGTCGGGCGGGAGCGGAAGCGGGAGCTGCGGAGTCGGAGGGCGGGCGGCGCTCTCGCCCTCGTCGGCGGTGTGGTCTGCGTCTGTCTTACCGGCGCCGGGTGCTCCGGAGAGGGAGCCGCGGTCCAGGGGGCGGACGGCGGGGACCCGGTCGCCGCGCTGCACCGGGCCGCCGACCGGCTGGTGGCCGCCGGGAGCGCCAAGGCGCGTACCGCGATGCAGATGGCCAGCGGCGGGACGCGGGTGACCATCCGGGGCGAGGGTGTGTACGACTTCGAGGAGCGGCTCGGGCAGTTGAAGGTGCGGCTGCCCCAGGACCCGGCGGGGACGAGTGAGCACCGGCCGATCACCGAGCTGCTTGCCCCGGGGGCTCTGTTCATGAAGAACCGGGGCGCCGGTGTCCCCGACGACAAGTGGGTGCGGGTGGAGACCGACTCGTTGTCCGACGGGAACCTGGTGACCGGCGGGGCGACGGATCCGTTCGCCGCCGCCGAGGTGCTGCGGGGGACGCGGACGGCGACGTTCGTGGAGCGCACGGAGGTCGCCGGTACCGCGGTGCGGCACTACCGGGGGACCGCCGATCTGGCGCGGGCGGCGCGCGGGGCATCGGAGGGCAACAGGAAGGCGCTGGCCGCGGCGGCCCAGGGGTTCGCCACCGCCGAGGTGCCCTTCGACGCCTACCTCGACGACGAGGGCCGTATCCGCAAGGTCCGGCACCGCTTCAGCTTCGCCAACGGGCGCCGGGACGGTACCGGCATCGTGGACGTCGCCTCGACGACGCTGCTCTACGACTTCGGCGCCGCCGTCCGCGTACGGTTGCCCGAGGAGCAGGACATCTACGCCGGCAAGATCGCCGCCGAGCCCGGCGAGTCCGGCGAGCCGGGCGGCACGGGCGGACCCGGAGAGGGCTCCGGTGCGGTGGGCGACGGCAAGAACTAGCCCTTCCGTGCCATGCGCGGTGTGTAGGCCGCTCCCTACTCTAGGAAGTCGGTGACGGCAGAGACGAGGTGACGCGTGTGGCTCCGGTCGGCGGTACGGCGGTTCAGGACCACGTGGCCCTCGCCGAGATCGAGCTGTGCGGCGAGCTGATCATCGCGGCGTCGGCCGCCCGGGAGCGGCTCAGCCTGGAGAGCATCGACGAGGTGCTGCGCGTCGCCGAGGAGCGGTCACGTACGCAGTAGGCGGCCGATGGCCTTCGTCGCCTCTTCCACCTTCGCGTCGATCTCGTTGCCGCCCTTGAGGGCCGCGTCGGCGACGCAGTGGCGCAGGTGCTCCTCCAGCAGTTGCAGCGCGAAGGACTGCAGGGCCTTGGTGGAGGCGGAGACCTGGGTCAGTATGTCGATGCAGTAGACGTCCTCGTCGACCATCCGCTGCAGGCCGCGGATCTGGCCCTCGATGCGGCGCAGGCGCTTGAGGTGCTCGTCCTTCTGTTTGTGGTAGCCGTGCACACCGCGGTCGTGGTCGGTCACGATGTCCGTGCCGTCCGTCTCGGCCTGGTGCGGCGTCTGCTCCACGGCGGGGGAGGGCGCACCCGCGCCGGCCTCGGTGGTCGTCATCGCGTCCTCCAATTACGGACATATACCCCTGGTGGGTATATGGTAACGAACTTTCCCGGGTAGGGGGCCCTTGCCGGAGCGGCCGACGTCGCCCCCCTGCTCATCACTCTGCCTGATGGGCGACACTGGTGGACGGCCGATAGCAGTGGCCGGATGATGCGCCTAGCATCAGCCTGACCGAAACCGATGCACCCCGAGGACCCCACGTGCGCTTTCGTCTGACCCCCAGGGAGACGAGCTTCTACGACATGTTCGCCGCTTCCGCGGACAACATCGTCACGGGCTCCAAGCTCCTGATGGAACTGCTCGGGGCGGACGCATCCGCCCGGGCCGAGATCGCAGAGCGTATGCGGGCCGCCGAACACGCGGGTGACGACGCCACGCACGCGATCTTCCATCAGCTGAACTCCTCGTTCATCACGCCCTTCGACCGCGAGGACATCTACAACCTCGCCTCGTCCCTCGACGACATCATGGACTTCATGGAGGAGGCCGTCGACCTGGTCGTCCTCTACAACATCGAGGAACTGCCCAAGGGTGTCGAGCAGCAGATCGAGGTGCTGGCGCGGGCCGCCGAGCTGACCGCCGAGGCCATGCCGAACCTGCGCACCATGGACAACCTCACCGAGTACTGGATCGAGGTCAACCGCCTGGAGAACCAGGCCGACCAGATCCACCGCAAGCTGCTCGCCCACCTCTTCAACGGCAAGTACGAGGCCATCGAGGTGCTGAAGCTGAAGCAGATCGTGGACGTGCTGGAGGAAGCGGCCGACGCGTTCGAGCACGTGGCGAACACGGTGGAGACCATCGCCGTCAAGGAGTCCTGAGCCGTTCATGGACACCTTTGCTCTGGTCGTGACCATCGGGGTCGCGCTCTTCTTCACGTACACCAACGGATTCCACGATTCGGCCAACGCGATCGCCACCTCCGTGTCGACGCGTGCGCTGACGCCGCGGGCGGCGCTCGCCATGGCCGCGGTCATGAACCTGGCCGGTGCGTTCATGGGATCCGGGGTCGCCAAGACCGTCAGTGAGGGGGTGATCGAGACCCCCGAGGGTTCGAAGGGGATGGGGATCCTCTTCGCGGCGCTCGTGGGCGCCATCGTCTGGAACCTCATCACCTGGTACTTCGGGCTGCCCTCGTCCTCGTCGCACGCGCTGTTCGGCGGCATGGTCGGCGCCGCGCTGGCCGGGAGTACGACCGTGTACTGGCACGGGGTCGTCGACAAGATCGTCATCCCCATGTTCGTGTCGCCGGTGATCGGTCTGCTCGCCGGTTACCTGGTGATGACCGCCATCATGTGGATCTTCCGGCGGGCCAATCCGCACAAGGCCAAGCGCGGCTTCCGCATCGCGCAGACCGTGTCGGCGGCGGGCATGGCGCTGGGGCACGGCCTGCAGGACGCGCAGAAGACGATGGGCATCGTCGTGATGGCGCTGGTCATCGCCGACGTCGAGGACTACGGCGACCCGATCCCGGTGTGGGTGAAGCTCGCCTGCGCGCTGATGCTGTCCGCGGGGACGTACGCCGGTGGCTGGCGGATCATGCGGACGCTGGGACGGAAGATCATCGAGCTGGACCCGCCGCAGGGGTTCGCCGCGGAGACGACGGGGGCCTCGATCATGTTCGGGTCGGCCTTCATCTTCCACGCGCCGATCTCCACGACGCACGTGATCACCTCGGCGATCATGGGCGTGGGGGCGACGAAGCGGGTCAACGCCGTGCGGTGGGGGGTCGCGAAGAACATCATCATGGGGTGGTTCATCACGATGCCCGCGGCCGCGGTGGTGGCCGCGGTGTCGTTCTGGGTGGTCAATCTCGCGTTCTTGTAGAGCGCTGCCCTGGGTTGTACCGGGCGGGGGTCGCTGACCGGCGCTGGCCGGGTGCCGCTGCGCCCACCCGTGCCGCCCTGGGGGTACCTCCCAGGCCGTTCAGGCACCGGCGGAGGCACGACTGCCCGCAGCTACGTGGAAGGGCCCGCCCCCGGATTCCGGGGGCGGGCCCTTGTGCTCCTCGCGGTGGCACCGCCATGCAGCACCGCGAGGGGTTCGGTGGGGCGGGGCCGGTCTAGCCGAAGCGGCCGGAGATGTAGTCCTCCGTGGCCTGGACCGACGGGTTGGAGAAGATCCGCTCCGTCTCGTCGATCTCGATCAGCTTGCCGGGCTGCCCGACCGCCGCCAGGTTGAAGAACGCCGTACGGTCCGAGACGCGCGCCGCCTGCTGCATGTTGTGCGTCACGATGACGATCGTGAAGCGCTCCTTCAGCTCGCCGATCAGGTCCTCGATGGCGAGGGTGGAGATCGGGTCCAGGGCGGAGCAGGGCTCGTCCATCAGGAGCACGTTCGGCTCGACCGCGATCGCGCGCGCGATGCACAGGCGCTGCTGCTGGCCGCCGGAGAGGCCGGAGCCCGGCTTGTTCAGGCGGTCCTTGACCTCGTTCCAGAGGTTGGCGCCGCGCAGCGACTTCTCGACGACGTCGTCCAGCTGGGACTTCTTGTACTTGCCGTTCAGACGCAGACCCGCCGCCACGTTGTCGTAGACCGACATCGTGGGGAACGGGTTCGGGCGCTGGAAGACCATGCCGACCTCGCGGCGCACGGCCACCGGGTCGATGCCCGCGCCGTAGAGGTTCTCGTCGTCGAGCATCACCTTGCCGTCGACGCGGCCGCCCGGGGTGACCTCGTGCATGCGGTTGAGCGTGCGCAGGAAGGTGGACTTGCCGCAGCCGGAGGGGCCGATGAAGGCCGTCACGGAGCGGGGCTCGACGGTCATCGAGATGTCCTCGATGGCGAGGAAGGAGCCGTAGTAGGCGTTGAGGCCGCTGACATCTATGCGCTTGGCCATGGGTATCACTGCTTCTTTCGGGTCCGGTCGCGGACGGTGCTTCTGCGGGTCGCGTCAGCGACCGGTCTTCGGGGCCTTCCAGCGGGCGATGCCGCGGGCCGCGAGGTTGAGGATCATGATGAACGCGATCAGCGTCAGGGCCGCCGCCCAGGCACGGTCGTAGGCCGCGTCGGAGCCCGCGCCGTACTGCAGGTAGATGTACATCGGCAGCGACTCCTGCGGGTCCTGGAAGGGATTCGCGTTGATGAAGTCGGTGCCCCAGACCAGCAGCAGCACGGGGGCCGTCTCGCCAGTGATGCGGGCGACGGCCAGCATGACGCCGGTGACGATGCCGCCGATCGAGGTCGGCAGGACCACCTTGAGGATCGTGCGCCACTTGGGCACGCCCAGGGCGAGGGACGCCTCGCGCAGCTCGTTCGGGACGAGCTTCAGCATCTCCTCGGTGGAGCGGACGACCACCGGGATCATCAGGATGCACAGGGCGAACGAGCCGGCCACGCCGGACGGGCCCATGTCCAGGATCAGCACCCACAGGCTGAGGACGAACAGACCGGCGACGATGGACGGGATGCCCGTCATGACGTCCACGAAGAAGGTGACGGCCTTGGCGAGCCGGCCGCGGCCGTACTCGACCAGGTAGATCGCGGTGAGCACGCCGACCGGCACGGAGAACAGCGTGGCGAGGCCGACCTGCTCCAGGGTGCCGAGGATGGCGTGGTAGATGCCGCCGCCGGGCTCGCTGTCGCCGACCACGCCCATCGAGTGGGTCAGGAAGTAGCCGTCGAGGACCTTCACGCCCTGCTTCACGGTCTCCCAGATCAGGGAGAGCAGCGGGATCAGGGCCAGCAGGAAGGCGACCCAGACCATGCTGGTCGCGACCCGGTCCTTGGCCTGCCGACCGCCCTCGACGCGCGCCGAGATGCCGTACGAACCGGCGACGAAGAGGACCGCGGCGATCAGGGCCCACTGGATGCTGCTGTTGAGCCCGGCGGCGGTGCTGATGCCGAGGCCGAGGAGGACCGAGCCGGCCGCGACCGCCCAGGGGAACCACTTGGGCAGGGTGGCGGCGCGCAGGGAGCTGCGGTTCTTGGGGGCGGGGGTCAGGGTTGCGTTGCTCATGCGTTGGCCCCCGAGTACTCCTTGCGGCGGGCGATGATCATGCGGGCGCCGCCGTTGACCAGCAGGGTGATGACGAACAGGACCAGACCGGAGGCGATCAGGGCGTCGCGGCCCATCTGGGTGGCCTCGTTGAACTTGCTGGCGATGTTCTGGGCGAAGGTGCCGCCGCCCGGGTCGAGCAGACTCGGGGTGATGTCGAAGGTCGGGGAGAGCACCATGGCCACGGCCATCGTCTCGCCGAGCGCGCGCCCGAGGCCGAGCATCGAGGCGGAGATGACGCCGGAGCGGCCGAAGGGCAGCACCGACATCCGGATGACCTCCCAGCGCGTGGCGCCGAGGGCCAGGGCGGCCTCCTCGTGCATGCGCGGGACCTGCCGGAAGACCTCACGGCTGACGTTGGTGATGATCGGCAGGATCATGATCGCCAGCAGGATGCCCACGGTGAGCAGCGAGCGTCCCGCGCCGCCGTTCCACTCGAAGATCCTGGTCCAGCCGAGGTACTCGTCGAGCCAGCCGTACAGGCCGTTCAGGTGCGGCACGAGGACGAGCGCGCCCCACAGGCCGTAGACGATCGAGGGCACGGCGGCGAGCAGGTCGATCACGTACCCGATCAGGCCGCCCAGCTTGCGCGGGGCGTAGTGCGTGATGAACAGCGCGATGCCGACCGAGATCGGGACGGCGATGGCCATGGCGATGATCGACGACACGACGGTGCCGTAGGCCAGGACCGCGATGCCGAACTCCGGCGGGCTGCCGGTCGGGTTCCATTCGAAGCTGGTGAAGAAGTTCGCCTCGTCCTCGCCGATGGCGAGAACGGCGCGGTAGGTGAGGAAGGCCGCGATGGCGGCCATGATGACCAGCACGAGGATGCCGGACCCGCGGGAGAGGCCGACGAATATCCGGTCGCCGGGGCGGCTGACGCCGCGGCCGGCGCGCTTGCTCCCGGCGGCGGGCGGCCGGGGGGTGCTGGAGGGGGCTGGCTTCTGGGTGTCCGTTGTTATGTCCATCGGGTTCTCCGGTCTGCGGAGCCGTCGTGGTCGGCGGCTCGGGCGGAGCCCCGGTCAAGGGCTCCTGGCGGCGGTGCACCGGACGGTGCGGTCCGGCCCCCGGCGGGGACGCTGTCGGTCCCGGGAGGGACGCTGTCGGCTCCGCGTGGAGGCCGGACCGCACTCGGGTCAGCTCAGGCCCGAGATGGTCTCGCGGACCTTGGTGATGATCTCGGTGGGCATCGGGGCGTAGCCGGCGTCCGCCAGCAGGCCCTGGCCGTCCTCCGAGGCCATGTAGTTCAGGAAGGACTTGGTGGCCGCCAGGGTGTCGGCCTTGTTGCCCTTGTCGCAGGCGATCTCGTACGTCACCAGGACCAGCGGGTAGGCGCCGGCGGCGTCCGGGGTGTAGTCCAGCTCCAGGGCCAGGTCCTTGCCGGTGCCGACGACCTTGGCCGCGCCGATGGCGGCGGTGGCGTTCTCGACGGTGGCCTTGACCGGCTCGGCGGCCGCGGTCTTGACGTCGACGGTCTTGATGCCGTCCTTGGCGTAGGACAGCTCGAAGTACGAGATGGCGCCGGGGGTCCCCTTCACCTGGCCGGCCAGGCCGGAGGAGCCCTGCGCGGACTGGCCGCCCTTGGCCTCCCAGGACTTGCCGCCCTCGTACTTCCAGTCGTCGGGCGCGGCGGCCTTGAGGTACTTGGTGAAGTTGTCCGTGGTGCCGGACTCGTCCGAGCGGTGGAAGGCCTGGATCTTCAGGTCCGGAAGCTTGGCGTCGGGGTTGAGCTTCTTGATCGCCTCGTCGTTCCAGTTGGTGATCTTGCTGTCGAAGATCTTCGCCATGGTCGGGGCGTCCAGGACGAGCGAGTCGACGCCCGTGACGTTGAAACCGACCGCGATCGGGCCGCCGACCATCGGCAGGTCGATGGCCTGGCCGTCCTTGCAGACCTTCTTCGAGGCCTCGACCTCTTCCGGCTTCAGCGCGGAGTCCGAACCGGCGAACGCGGTCTGGCCCTGCGTGAAGGCGGTGATGCCCGCGCCCGAGCCGGTCGGGTTGTAGTTGATCTGCACGCCGTTGCAGGCCGCGACGTACTGCTTGACCCAGGCGTCGATGGCGTTCTTCTGGGCGGACGAACCGGATGCCTGGAGCTGGCCCTTGGCGTCGTCGCACTTGATGTTGCTGTTGGCGGCGGCGCTGGCGTCGCCGCCGTTGCTGTTGCCGCCGGTGTCGTCCGAGCCGCACGCCGTGAGGGCCAGGGCGCCGGAGACGGCGAGAGCACCGAGAGCGAGGGCCCGCCGGTTCATGCGCTGAAGCTTCACTTGAGGGAGTTCCTTCCAGGAGCCGCCGTCCTGAATTCGGCGGCGTGCGAGGAGTGGTAAGGCCGAAATTAGGCAGATGAGATGAAGGCGCCGAAGGGCGTAAATGAACGCCGGGTGAACCCCTGAGGACGGTGCGGTGAGGTCACGGAACGCTTACGTCAAGGACACGGGCCGGTTCCGAGGGGGCGGGGGCTCAGGTCTCCCCGGGTGCTCCGGGAAGGCGCGTCGCCAGCAGCGCGTCCACGAGGGCCCGGTCCCGGGGCTGGGTGAGGCGGGTGCGGGCCGCCTCCGGGGACAGCCACAGGATGCGGTCGACCTCGTCGGAGGGGGCGAAGGCGCCGGGGCCGGCCGCCGCGGCCCAGTAGCGGACCTCTTTGGGGCGGCTGTTCGCGAGGTAGCGCACCGTGGGCAGCTCGGCGTCCGGCTCGGCGGCGTACCCCGTCTCCTCCGCGACCTCGCGCAGGGCGCCGGCGAGCGGCGCCTCACCCGGCTTGAGCTTGCCCTTCGGATGCGACCAGTCGTCGTACTTCGGGCGGTGCACGAGGCACAGCTCCAGGCCGGGGGAGGCAGTCGAGCCCGGGGACGCGGTCGAGCCGGGGGACGCGGTCGAGGGCGCGGGGCGCCACAGGACGCAGCCGGCCGCGCGGACCGTGGTGTCGTCGTCTGCGAGGCTCACGGCACGCACGCCTCCCGTCCTCCTGCGGCCGTTCCTACGGCAGCCTGATCGGTTCCTTGCGCCAGCTGTGCTGGAACGCGTACCGCGCCGCCTCCACCTCATGCCGCTGGTCGGCGTGGAGCACGCCCAGCGCGTACGCCGTCGCCGGGGCGATGCGCGGGGTGCGGGCGGCCTGGGCGGCGGCCGCGGCGGCCTCCGCGGCGTCGCGGTGGCGGTTGAGGGCCTCGCCGGCGGCCAGGAGACGTACGTCCGTGCCGTCGTCCACGTCCCCGGCCGCCGCGCCGGCCAGCGCCTCCAGGGCGTAGCGGTGCAGGCGCAGCAGCAGGCGGACCTGGTGCCAGGGGGCGTCCTGGGGGTGCGGGGCGGGGTCCGGGGAGAGCCCGTGGACCAGCGCCTCGGCGTTGTACGGGCTGCCCGCGGTGACCAGCGGGAGGGCGGCCACGGCGTCGGTGAGGCGCTCCTGCGCGGCGGTGGCCAGTGGGCGCAGGTCGACGGGGGCGGCGTCGGGGCGGGGGGCGGCAGCGGTCCCGCGGCCCGTACTGCTCAGCGGGACTTCGCTGGCCAGTAAGGCGACCTTGTCGGCGACGGCGTGGAAGCGGCTGCTGCCCAGCGCCTGGAGGGCGGTGGAGTGCGCCCGGGTGCGGGCCAGGGTCAGCTGCCGGTCGAGCAGGGCGCCCGCCTTGGCCGCGCCCACCGTGAGGTTGCCGCGGTTCGCGGACGCCGGATGGGCGGCGGCGGGCACGGAGGGCACGGCGGACACGCCGGGCGGCACGGTCGTCGTGACGGTGGACCGGCCCACCGGCCGCGGGGCCGGGAACGCCGTGGAGCCGGAGAGCCGGTGCAGGGCCTGGAGCAGGCGTTCCAGGCGCGACGCGTAGGCGTGCTCCATCGCCAGCGTGCCGGACAGCCAGGCCAGCTCGGGGCGCATCTCCTCCGCCCAGTCGGCGTCCAGCAGCGGCTGGAACGTGTGCAGGGTGGCGCTGATACGGCGGGCGGCGCGGCGCAGGGCGCGGGCCGCGTCCACGTCGTCCGCTGGCGGGGCCGCCCGGTCCGGGCCGCCGTACGTGCCGGTTCCCGTTCTTGTCGGCGCGCCCGCGTGCGCGCCGGTTCCCGCTCCGGCGCCCGCGCCCTTTCTGGCCCCCGGGCCCGTTCCGGCTCCGGTTGCCGGCCCCGTTGCCGGTGCGGTTCCCGCGCCCGTCCCCGACTCCCGGTGCCGGCGCAGTGCGCGCAGGAACTCCGTGGCCTGGGCGCGCAGGTAGCCCACGAGTGCGTCGGTGTCGGTGTCGGCACGCGGGCCCGCACCGGCGTCCCCGCGCGCGGTCGCGCTCGTGTCTGTGCCCGTACCCGCGCTGGCGCTGGTGGGGTGCGGCGGTGGGGCGGTCGCCGCGGGTTCCGTCGGGTCAAGGTGTCGCTGTGCCACGCCGGCGCCTCCGGGCGTCTATGAGCATCTCCTGGATGTTGCGCAGGGGCTGGCCGTCCGCGTCGGTCGCGTGCCGGGTCCACTCGCCGTCCGGGCCGAGGTGCCAGGAGGCGGTCGCGTCGGACATACCGTTCTCGAGGAGCCGGTTCAGGGCCGCCCGGTGGGCCGGGTCGGTGACCCGGACCAGGGCCTCTATCCGGCGGTCGAGGTTGCGGTGCATCATGTCGGCGCTGCCGAGCCACACCTCGGGCTCCCCGCCGTTGCCGAAGGCGAAGACCCGCGAGTGCTCCAGGAAGCGGCCGAGGACGGAGCGGACCCGGATGTTCTCCGACAGAGCCGGCACTCCCGGGCGCAGCGCGCAGATGCCGCGCACCCACACGTCGACCGGCACACCCGCCTGGGACGCCCGGTAGCAGGCGTCGACCACGGCCTCGTCGACCATCGAGTTGACCTTGATGCGGACGTGGGCGGGGCGGCCGGCGCGGTGGTGCTGGATCTCCTTGTGGATGCGGGAGACGAGGCCGTCGCGCAGGGACTTGGGCGCGACGAGCAGACGGCGGTAGGTCTCGCGCCGCGAGTAGCCGGAGAGCCGGTTGAACAGGTCGGAGAGGTCCGCGCCGACCTGCGGGTCCGAGGTGAGCAGGCCCAGGTCCTCGTAGAGCCGGGCCGTCTTCGGGTGGTAGTTGCCGGTGCCGACGTGGCTGTAGCGGCGCAGCGTCTCGCCCTCCTGGCGTACGACCAGGGAGAGCTTGCAGTGCGTCTTCAGGCCGACCAGGCCGTAGACGACGTGACAGCCGGACTCCTCCAGCTTGCGGGCCCACTTGATGTTGGCGGACTCGTCGAAACGGGCCTTGATCTCCACCAGGACCAGGACCTGCTTGCCGGACTCGGCCGCCTCGATGAGCGCGTCGACTATGGGGGAGTCGCCGGACGTCCGGTACAGCGTCTGCTTGATCGCCAGCACGTCCGGGTCGGTGGCGGCCTGCTCCAGGAACGCCTGCACGGAGGTGGAGAAGGAGTCGTACGGGTGGTGCAGCAGGACGTCCTTGCTGCGCAGGGCGGCGAAGATGTCCGGCGCGGACGCCGACTCCACCTCGGCCAGGTCGCGGTGGGTGCCGGCGACGAACTTCGGGTACTTCAGTTCGGGCCGGTCGAGGCTGTGGATGCGGAAGAGGCCGGTGAGGTCCAGGGGGCCGGGCAGTGGGTAGACCTCCGCCTCGCCGATCTTCAGCTCGCGCACCAGAAGGTCCAGGACCTCGCGGTCGACCGACTCCTCGACCTCCAGGCGGACGGGCGGGCCCAGGCGCCGCCGCATCAGCTCCTTCTCCAGGGCCTGGAGCAGGTTCTCCGCGTCGTCCTCCTCCACCTCCAGGTCCTCGTTGCGGGTGAGGCGGAAGGTGTGGTGCTCCAGGACCTCCATGCCCGGGAACAGCTCCTCCAGGTGGGCGGCGATGACGTCCTCGACGGGGACGTAGCGGCCCGGGGACGCCTCAAGGAAGCGGGAGAGCAGCGGCGGAACCTTGACGCGGGCGAAGTGGCGGTGGCCCGTGACGGGGTTGCGGACGACGACCGCGAGGTTGAGGGAGAGGCCCGAGATGTACGGGAAGGGGTGCGCCGGATCGACCGCGAGGGGGGTGAGGACCGGGAAGATCCGGTGCCGGAAGAGGGTGAACAGGCGGGCCTGCTCCTTCTCGGCCAGCTCGTTCCAGCGGACCAGGTGGATGCCCTCCTCGGCGAGCGCCGGGGCGACGTCCTCGTGGAAGCAGGCGGCGTGCCGGGCCATCAGCTCGCGGGAGCGGGCCCAGATCATGTCCAGCACCTCGCGGGGCTGGAGGCCGGAGGCGGAGCGGGTGGCGACGCCGGTCGCGATGCGGCGCTTGAGGCCGGCGACGCGGACCATGAAGAACTCGTCCAGGTTGCTGGCGAAGATCGCGAGGAAGTTGGCCCGCTCCAGCAGGGGCGTGTTCGGGTCCTCGGCGAGTTCGAGCACGCGTTCGTTGAACGCGAGCCAGCTGCGCTCGCGGTCCAGGAAGCGGCCCTGCGGGAGACGGGCGCCGCCGTCCTGGGACTCCTCCGACTCCTCGTACGCGTCGAGGTCGGCGTCGATGTCCGGCTCCAGCCCGGAGACCGTGGCGGCCACCGTGTCCGGGCGGTGCGCCGCGATGGAGCCCACGGAGGGCTGCGTGTGCTGGACCTCTGCCTGGGTGTTCGGCTGCCTCATGAACCCATTCTTCCGCGCCGCGCGCGAGTCAGGCGCGTCGGAGGGCTCCCAGGGCCCGGAAGGCTGTGGCTCGGTCGGCTTCATTCGGTGAGCCTCGCAAGGCTGTCTGAATCGATGGTTACGGGGACATGACGTGCGGGATAGCGGCGGGCCTCCGAAAGGTCGCCGGGAAGGGCGGCGGGGCCTCTCTGGGATCGTGTGAACCGATCGGCTGGGCTCGTGCGATGAGGAGATGTGAGCGAAACGAGAAGCGACGGGGAGCTGCTGCGGGCCGTCGCGGCCGATGCCGACCGCCGCGCCTTCGAGGAGCTGTACCGCCGGTACGCACCCTGGCTGACCGCCCGCATGCGCAGCCGCTGCGCCGACGCCGCCGTGGTCGACGACGTCGTGCAGGAGACCTTCCTCGCGGTGTGGCGCGGCAGCGCGCGCTACCGGGAGGAAGGGGACGTGGCGGGGTGGCTGTGGCGGATCGGATCGCGGCGGCTGATCGACGTGCTGCGCGGTGAGGGTGCGCGCGGACGGCTGCGGCAGGCGCTGGCGCGGCTGCGGCACCGGGACGAGGTCTCGGCGGAGGAGCGCGTCCTCGCCGGGGTCGAGCACGGAGACCTCGCCGGCGCGCTCGTACGGCTCTCGCCGGAGCTGCGCGCGGTGCTCCAGGCCACCGTCGTCGACGGGCTGACCACCCGTGAGGCGGCCGTCCTGCTCGGCATCCCGCCGGGCACGGTCAAGACGCGGGCGATGCGGGCCCGCCGGCAGTTGCGGGAGGCGCTGGCATGAGAATCGAGGAAAACCGTCCCCGGGACGCCTGGCACGTGGACGAGGACGACCTGCGGGCCTACGCCCGCGGAGAGCTGGCGGCGCCCGCCCTCTGGTCCGCCGACGCCCATCTGACCTCCTGCGCCACCTGCCGGGGCGTCCTCGCCGAGGTGAGCGACGTCGCCGCGCTGGACGCGGGGTGGGCCCGGCTCGACGCCGAGCTGGACGCCCCCCGGCCGGCCCTGCTCGAGCGCCTGCTGGTGCGGTGCGGCGTGGGCGACGGCACCGCGAGGCTGCTCGCGGCCACGCCCATACTGCGCCGGTCCTGGTTCGGCGCGCTCGCCGCCGTGCTGATCACGACCTTCCTCGTGGCCGTCGCGGCCGGTGCCGCCGGCCGGCCCACCCTGTTCCTGGTCTGCGCCCCGCTGCTGCCGCTGGTCTCCGTGGCACTCGCCTACGGGCCCGCCCTGGACCCCACGCACGAGATGGCCGTCGTATCGCCGATGCACGGCTTCCGGCTGCTGATGATCCGTACGGTCGCCGTGCTCGTGGTGGCGCTCGGGGTGGGCGGACTGGCCAGCCTCGCCCTGCCCGGGTTCGGACCGGCCGCCCTGGCCTGGCTGCTGCCCGGGCTCGCCCTCACCGCGACCGGCCTCGCGCTGACACCGCGGCTGGGTCCCGTGCTGGCACCGTCCGTGCTCGTGTGCGCCTGGGCGGCCGTGCTGCTGGCCGCGGACGCGGCCCGCGCGTCCACGGACGGCCCGCTGGCCCCGTTCACCGCGGCCGGACAGGGCGTGTCCGGGTGTGTGGCGGCGCTGGGCGCCGGGCTGCTGTTCCTGTTCCGCGACCGGTTCGACGTCTCCACGCGCGGTGTCGCGTGAGCCCCTCCTTCTTCCCGACCCTTCTCCCGTACGGAAGTGCCGTATGACCTCCATGACCCCCACCGTCTCCGCGTCCGGGCTCAGCCTCCACTACGGCCGCACCCGCGCCCTCGACGACGTGTCGCTGCGGCTGACCCCGGGCGTCACCGGGCTGCTCGGGCCCAACGGCGCCGGGAAGACGACGCTGCTGCGGGTGCTCGCCACCGCCGTGCCCGCCGACCGGGGGGCCTTCACCGTCCTCGGGCACGACCCCGCGAGTGCGCGCGGCCGGCAGGAGGTGCGGCGGCGGCTCGGCTATCTGCCGCAGACGCCCGGTTTCCACCCGGACTTCACCGCCTTCGAGTTCGTCGACTACGTGGCGATCCTCAAGGAGCTGGCGGACCGCCGGGAGCGGCACCGCGAGGTGCGGCGGGTACTGGACGAGGTCGACCTCGGGGACGTGCGCGGGCGCCGGATAAAGAAGCTGTCCGGAGGCATGCGGCAGCGGGTCGCGCTCGCCGCGGCACTGGTGGGCGACCCGGGGTTCCTGGTGCTGGACGAGCCGACCGTCGGTCTCGACCCCGAGCAGCGGATGAGGTTCAGGGAGCTGATCGCCGGAGCGGGGGAGGGGCGGACCGTGCTGCTGTCCACCCACCAGACCGAGGACGTGGCGATGCTCTGCCACCGCGTGATCGTGATGGCGGCCGGGGCGGTGCGGTTCGACGGGACTCCGGCCGAGCTGACGGCGCGGGCCGCCGGGCGGGTGTGGAACAGCACGGAGAAGGATCCCGGCGCCAAGGCAGGCTGGCGCACCGGCACCGGTTCCTTCCGGAACGTGGGCGATCCGCCCCCCGGTGCCGAGCCCGCCGAACCCACCCTGGAGGACGGCTACCTGCTCGTCCTCGACGGCGCCGACACGGAGGTGACGGCGTGAGCGCCGTACTGGTGGAGGAGTCCGCGCCCGTCCAGGCACCGCTGCGGGACCGCGGGGTGCGGGCCGTGCTCGCGCTGGCCCGCTTCGAGGCCCGCAGGCTGCTGCTGAGCATCCCCGTCCTCATCGCCTTCGCGGCGTACGTCGCGTGGATCGTCTGGCGCACCAGGACATCCTGGGACGGCAGCCCCGCCCTCCAGGACGCCGACCGCGCCACCCAGTCCATGCCGATGCTCGTCGGCCTGGCCGTCCTGCTCTACGCCAACTACGCGGTCGTCCGCTCCGAACGGCACGGCACGGAGCCGCACTTCTCGATCCTGGTCCTGCAGCCCTGGCGCCGTACGGCCGCCCACGCGCTGTCCGTCGTGCCGGCCGCCCTGCTCGCCGCCGTGTGCGTGGTCGGTCAGTTCACCTGGGAGGCACTCAAGCCGGGCGCGATCGGGCACGGTTCGCCGGCCGAGCTGGCCGTGGGGCCGCTGACGGTGCTGGTGTTCGGGGTGCTCGGGGTGCTGCTCGGCAGACTGGCGCGGCGGTGGGCGTTCGCCGCGCCGCTGCTGGTGGTCGTGCTGCTGTTCGCCTTCGTGCTCGGTACCGCGCCCGGCGACGCGAACGGGCGGTCCTGGCTGGCACCGGTCGTCTCCGAGACCGGCCCGGACACCCTGCCCTCCGACCTGCTGGGACGACCCGCCGCCTGGCACGCCCTCTACCTGGCGGGTGTCGCCCTGTGCATCGCCCTGCTCGCCGTGGTCGTCGCCGGCGGACGCAGCGCGGCCGTCCGCACGGGCCTCGCCCTCGGCCTCGCGGCGGCCGTGACGGGCGGGGTGCTCCAGGCCGGGGGCGCGACGCCGTCACCGGAGCTGACCGCGGCCCGTGAGCGCGCCTCGGCACGGCCCGAACTGACCTGCGCCGAGCACGGCGGTTCGACGTACTGCGCCTTCCCCGAGTGGGTGCCGCGCACCGATGCCTGGGCCGAGGTCGCGGACCGCGTCCAGTCCCTGGCCGGCGGCCCCGCGCACGACCGGCCACTCCTCGTACGGCAGCGCATCGACGCCCGGTACGGGCCGAGCGCCGACACGTCGATCCCGGCGTCGACCGAACCGCACCGGGTCACGGTGGGCACCGCCTGGGGCGGCAACCGGGTCCCCGAGTTCTCCAGTGCCGTCGCCGCCGTCCTCGTCGCGGGCACGGAGGCGGCGGGGAGCGAGATCTGCGACGGGCGGATGGTCACCGTCATGTGGCTCTCCCTGAGCTGGCAGGACGACCCGATGGCCGCGCTGCGCCGGGTCCGCCTGGACGACAGCGTGACGGGCTCCGCGATCGTCCTGTCCCCCACCGACCCGCTGAGCATGACGGAGGGTCAGACCGACGTCGTACGGCACCTGCTGGAGAAGCCGCCCGCCGGTGTCGGGGCGCGGGTGAAGGCGCACTGGGCCGAGCTGACCGCGCCGGGCGTCACCACCGCCCGCGCCGCCGAGCTGCTGGGCGTGGCCAAGCCGGGGAAGGCGGACTCGTGCGAGTGACGGCGGTCCGAGGCGTGACGCCGGATTTGGTCGGCCCGGTGTGGCGCACGCTTCCGTGGCGGGCGCTGGCGGCGGCGGGCATCCTGGGCCTGCTGGTCGCCGCCACCCCCCTCGTCACCGGGGGCGAACCGGCGCCCTGGCAGACGCTGTTGCTGCTGCGGGGCATCGCCCTGATCGGCGCGCTGGGCCTGGCCTTCCTGCTGGACGACCCGGCCCGGCACCTCACCGCACCCCTCCCGACCCCGAGGCCCGTGCGGCAGGCGCTGCGGGTGGCCCTGGTCACGCCCATCGCCGCCCTGTGGTGGGCAGCCGTCCTGCTGCTGACCCCTTCGGCGTCCCGGCCTCCGGTCGGCGAGGTGACCCTGGAGGCGGTGGCGGTGGGCGTCCTGGCCCTCGCCGCGGCCGCCCTGGCGGTACGGCTGACGGACGAGGCGCGTCCGGGGCCGTTCGTCGCCGCGGTCCTGCTGCTCACGGCCGTCCTCGCGCCCCTCCTCGCCCCGGAAGGGTGGGCACTGTTCGCCCAGGCCGACGACCCGCGCTGGCCGGCCGCGCACGACCGCTGGGCGGTGCTGGCGGTGGGGGCGGCTGTGGCGGGGGCGCTGTGCGGGCCCGAGCCCTTGGGGCGCGGGGCACGGCGAATACGCGGGGCAGGCGCCCCGGTGTGACTCCGGGGCGGGGGCGGCGACCTACGGTCCCGTGTCGGATCGGGCGCTCAGGTCTCCGTGCGGTACATCAGGTCCGTCTCGTGGGTGGTGAATCCGAGGCGCTCGTAGACGGCCACCGCCGCCTTGTTGTCGGCGTCCACGTACAGCATCGCCGTGGGCAGACCCTGTCCCTCCAGGTGCCGCAGGCCGATGGTGGTGAGGGCCTTGCCCAGGCCGCCGCCCTGGGTGTCGGGGCGGATGCCGAGGACGTACACCTCGCCGAGCCCCTCCTCGGCGTGCACCTTGGTCCAGTGGAAGCCGATCAGCTCGCCGTCCCGCTCGGCGAGGAAGAACCCCGCCGGGTCGAACCACGGCTCGGCCTTGCGGTCGTCGAGGTCGCGCTGGGTGAGCGAGCCCTGTTCGGGGTGGTGGGCGAAGGCGGCCGCGTTCACCGCGAGCCAGGCCGCGTCGTCCCGGCCGGGCACGAAGGTCCGCACGCCCACGCCCTCGGGCAGCCTCGGTTCCGGCAGGTCGAGGCCGGCCAACGGGCGGCGCATCTGCCGCAGTTCGCGGAAGAGGGACAGCCCCAGCACCTGCGCGAGATGCCGGGCGGCGGAGTGACCGCCGTGCGCCCAGACCCGCAGCCGCTTGCCGGAGGCGGCGAGCAGCGCGGAGCCCAGGGCCCGACCGTGCCCCTGGCCCCGGTGCGAGGGGTGGACGACCAGCTCGGCGGCCGGCGGCTCGACCGGGTCGGTGCCCTCCAGCTGTGCGTAGCCGACGAGTTCACCGTCGCCGACGGTGAGCAGAAGATGCGCGACGCCCTCCCGCGCGGGCCCGCGCAGCTGCAGCCGCCCCTGCTCGGACACGGCATGCTGCCCGTCGTTCCGGGCCGCCTCGGTGAGTAGGGCGAGGACGGCGTCGGTCTGCTCCGGCGTGAGTTCGGTGAGGGTCTCGATCGAGCGGGGGCGGCCGGGCCGCACGGTGTCGTCGCTGGTCATGCGTACGAGGGTAAGGGGCGGGCGGGGCAAAGCGGCGGCAGTGGACGGGGGCGAGGAAGAGGGCGAGGAAGGGGGTGAAGTTAAACCAGGCTGTAACCCGGAAGCCCCTGTCGCGCTACGCGCGTTGACTCTAGGCTGCTGCGCCGACGAGCCGTCGCCTCAGCGGCTCGCGCCACGCACACCCACAGGGGGGCGCATGCCAGTCACAGCACAGCCGCACCAGCCGCGTCGCAGACGCCGTACGAGCCGTCTCCTCGTCGCCGCCGCCACCGTCGTCACCGCCGGGGCGCTCGCCGCGGCGGCGCTGCCGGCCTCGGCGAGCGCGGGCGGGAACGACCGCGGGCACGGCGGCAACGGGCACGGACACGGCCATGGTCACCGCCAGGGCCGTTATCAGGACGTCCAGCTGCTCTCCTTCAACGACCTGCACGGCAACCTGGAGCCGCCCGCCGGTTCCTCCGGCCGGGTCACCGAGGTCCAGCCGGACGGCACGACGAAGACGATCGACGCGGGCGGCGTGGAGTACCTCGCCACCCACCTGCGCGAGGCGCGCAAGGGCAACCGGTACTCCATCACCGCCGCGGGCGGCGACATGGTGGGCGCCTCCCCGCTCCTCTCCGGCCTCTTCCACGACGAGCCGACGATCGAGGCGCTGAACAAGCTCGACCTGGACGTGACGAGCGTCGGCAACCACGAGTTCGACGAGGGCGCCAAGGAGCTGGCCCGCCTCCAGAACGGCGGCTGCCACCCCACCGAGGGCTGCTACACGGAGAAGGAGTTCAAGGGCGCCGACTTCCCCTACCTGGCGGCCAACGTCCTGGACGAGAAGACCGGGAAGCCCCTCCTCAAGCCCTACTGGGTGTGGAAGCAGCGGGGAGTCAAGGTCGGGTTCATCGGCGTGACCCTGGAGGGCACCCCGGACATCGTCTCGGCGGAGGGCGTGAAGGGCCTGAAGTTCAAGGACGAGGTCGAGACGATCAACAAGTACGCCAAGGAGCTGCAGCGCCAGGGCGTGAAGTCGATCGTCGCGCTCATCCACGAGGGCGGCTTCCCAGCCTCGTCCTCCTACAACTACGACTGCGACTCCCCGGGCGCGGGCGACGGCATCTCCGGTCCGATCGTCGACATCGCCAAGAACATCACCCCGCAGGTCGACGCGCTGGTCACCGGCCACACCCACAACGCGTACGTCTGCACGATCCCGGACCCGGCGGGCAACCCCCGCATGGTCACGTCGGCCTCCTCCTTCGGCCGCCTGTACACGGACACCACGCTGACCTACGACCGCCGCACGGGTGACATCGCCCGTACGTCGGTGAAGTCGGCGAACCACGTGGTGACGCGGGACGTCCCGAAGGCTCCCGACATGACTCGGCTGATCGGCAAGTGGAGCACCCTGGCCGCCCCGATCGGCAACCGCCCGATCGGCTACGTCTCCGCCGACATCAACCGCGACGGCACCGAGTCCCCACTGGGCGACCTGATCGCCGACGCGCAGTTCGCGTACGGCAAGGCGCAGGATCCGGAGACCGACCTGGCGCTGATGAACCCGGGCGGCATCCGGGCCCCGATCACCTACGCGGCCTCCGGTGCCGAGGGCGACGGCGTCGTCACCTACGCCGAGGGCTTCACGGTCCAGCCCTTCGCCAACACGGTGAACCTCAAGGACTACACGGGCGCGCAGCTGATCCAGGTCCTCAAGGAGCAGGTGAGCGGCCCGAACGAGGCGGACCCGAAGATCCTCCAGGTCTCCTCCGGCCTCACCTACACCCTGGACCTGACCAAGTCGGGCGCGGACCGCGTCGTCACGGACTCCATCCGTCTGAACGGTTCGCCCATCGACGAGAACGCCACCTACCGCGTCGCGTCCAACAGCTTCCTCGCGGGCGGCGGCGACGGCTTCACGACCCTGGGCGAGGGCACGAACGAACTCGTCGGCGCGGACGACCTGGCGGCCTTCGAGCAGTACCTGACGGCCAACTCCTCGGCGACCGCCCCGATCGCTCCGCCGGCGGCGGACCGGATCACGGTCGTGCAGTAGGCGTCGGTCGGCTGCTCCGGACACCTTCGGGTGACAGGCGTCGGCGGAAACGGTTCGCTGCTTTGTGGCGTGAGTATGGTGGGGCCATGGCAGAGAACACGACCATTCAGGTGTCGCGCCGGGCCCGCGACCACCTCGCGCAGGTCGCCAAGGAGCGGGGCATGACCCTCGGCCAGCTGGTCGAGCAGCTGGCCTCGGAGCAGCCGACGGCGGAGCAGATCGCGGAGCGGGTGGCGGCCGACCGGCAGGTCGTCCGTGATGTCGTCGGCGTCGACATCAGCGACGAGGAGTTCGACCGGGCACCCGATGTACTCGGCAACATCTACCGGATCGCCGCCGAGAAGATCCGCATGGCCCGGGGCGCCGCCGCGTGATCATTCTGGACACCGGCGCGACCCGTGCCCTCGCGGACGGCCACAAGACGCTGAACCTGCTCGCGGGGAACATGGCCCGTACGCCGGGCGACCTGCTGCGTGTCCCCGCCCTGTGTCTCATGCAGGCGGAGTCGGAGGAGGCCGGGGCGGGCGGCAGGGTCCTGGCGTTCTCGTCGGTGGTCGTCGACGACCTGGACACTGCCGGATCGGTCACCGTCGGGACCATGATCCGCGACGGCTCCGGAGGCGCCGACACCTGTCACGCGCTGTACTGCGCCCTACCCCGCGCCGAGTTCACCGGCATGTCCATCCTCCTCACGGACCGGGAGGACGCGTATCCGCCCGGTGTCGTCACTGTCGACATCGACTCGCCAGGCATGCTCGGCTACTACTGACGCCGCTCAGGCGTCGAAGCGCTCCCGCGCTCCCTCGATGTGGCCGAGGTGGCTCTGGGTCCATTCGCAGATCAGGTCGACCGTGGCGCGCAGGGCGCGGCCCGGCTCGGTGAGGGTGTACTCGACCTTCGGTGGCACGGTCGGATGCACCGTGCGGTGGACCAGGCCGTTGCGCTCCAGCATCCGCAGGTTCTGGGTGAGCATCTTGTGGCTGATGCCCTCGACCTCGCCGCGCACCTCGCTGAAGCGCAGGGTGCGCTCGCCGAGCGCCTCGATGATCAGGAGCGCCCACTTGTTGGCGACGTCCGAGAAGATCTCCCGCGCCAGGGAATCCGCGCGCCGCAGGTCCGCGTCCTCGGGCAGGCCGTTGAGCAGTTGCTTGGTCACCATCAGGTACCCCAGTCACCGAAAAGTGCGTTCTTCCAGTTCAGCCTTCACTCTCCTACGGTTCCCGAGTAACCACAAGAGAGTGGATCTGACTGAAGGGCGAGCACCATGACCACCCACGACGTCTTCCGGTTCGACGTGCCGGCCGAGGACGACTTCGGCTACTCCCAGGCGATCAGGTCGGGCGAGCTGGTCCATGTGTCCGGGCAGCTCGCGTTCGACGAGGCGGGTGAGTTCCCGGACGGCGGTGACTTCGCCGCCCAGCTCCGGCGCACCCACGCCAACATGGACCGGGTCCTGGAGCACTACGGAGCCACCCGCAACCAGATCGTGTCGCAGACCCAGTACGTGGTGGACCTGGGGGAGCACGCCGCCGCGGTGGCGCGGGGCAACCTGGCGTACTTCGGCCGGCATCGCCCGGCCAGCACGGTCCTGGGCGTGACCGAGCTGACCCTGCCCGGTCAGGTCGTCGAGATCGGCTTCGTCATCGATCTTCGGCTGCCGGCCTGAGGTCCTGCTCCGGCGGTGGCACCGGCGCCCCCGGCAGCCGGATCGTGGCGGTGGTCCCGCCGCCGTCGGCCGGGGTCAGGCTCACCGTGCCGCCCGCCTGCTGCACCGTCCGCGCCACGATGGACAGGCCCAGGCCCGAGCCGGGCAGGGCGCGGGCGCTCGGGGAGCGCCAGAAGCGGTCGAAGACGTGCGGGAGTTCGTCGGCGGAGACGCCGGGGCCGTGGTCGCGGACGGTGAGGACGCCGTCGGCGAGGCGCACGTCGACGGTGCCGCCGTCGGGGCTGAACTTCACCGCGTTGTCCAGGATGTTGACCACCGCCCGTTCCAGCGCGGCGGGTTCCGCCCGTACGTACCAGGGGTGTACGTCCGCGTTGATCGCCAGCTCCGGTCCGCGCAGGCGGGCGCGGCGCAGCGCCGACTCGACGACGTCGTGCCAGGCGAGGATGCGGGTGCGGCCCTCGTGCTGGCCGGTGTCGGGGCGGGAGAGTTCCTGGAGGTCGCCGATGAGCGCCGCCAGTTCCGTCATCTGCGCCTTGACCGAGGCGAGGAGTGCCTTGCGGTCGGCCTCCGGGATCGGGCGGCCCGTCTCCTCGCTGCGGGTGAGCAGCTCGATGTTGGTGCGCAGCGAGGTGAGCGGGGTGCGCAGTTCGTGGCCCGCGTCGGCGATGAGCTGCTGCTGGAGGTCGCGGGAGCTGGCCAGGGACGAGGTCATGCTGTTGAAGGACCGCGAGAGGCGGGCGATCTCGTCGTCGCTGTCGTCCTCGACGGGGATGCGGACGGTGAGGTCCTCGGTGCGGGCGACGTGCTCGACGGCCTCGGTGAGTTCGTCGACGGGACGCAGCCCGGTCCGCGCCACCCACAGCCCGGCGGCGCCGGCGCCGATGACTCCTACGCCGGAGACGAGGAGGAGGATCAGCGCCAGGTCGTTGAGCGTGGACTGGGTGCCCTTCAGCGGTACGGCGGCGATGAGTGCGGCGCCCGCTCTGTCCTGTGTGACCGGGTTGGTGATGGTCACCGGCAGCGTCAGCACGCGCAGCTCGGTGCCGTCCTCGGCCGTGCCGTTGCGGAAGCTGCCCTCGCGGGGCGAACCGTTGTCGATCACCTCGTGATCGGCTTCCGTCACCTTGATCTCACCCACCGAAGTGGTGAACAGGCAGACCGTCCCGCTCGCCGTGACCACCTGGGAGTAGGTCGTCCGCAGGCCGTTGACGCCTTCCCGTGGAGTCTGTGAGCAGTTGTTGAGCGCTTCCCTGGCCTGGTCACGCTGCTGCGGGTCGTTCAGCATCGTGGCCTTCTTGAGGTCGCTGTCGACCTGGTCGTACAGCCTCCCCTGGACGATGAACCAGCACGTCACCGAAACCGCCGCCACCGCGAACGCCACCGCCGCCGCCACCAGCAACGACAGTCGTGCCCGGATGGGCAGGGCTCGGACCCGGCGGGTGAGGGATGTCACTCCGCGCCGCCCTGCCGCAGGACGTAGCCGACGCCGCGGACGGTGTGGACCAGGCGCGGCTCGCCGCCCGCCTCGGTCTTGCGGCGCAGGTACATGACGTACACGTCGAGGGAGTTCGACGACGGCTCGAAGTCGAAGCCCCAGACGGCCTTCAGGATCTGCTCCCGGGTGAGGACCTGGCGCGGGTGCGCCATGAACATCTCCAGCAGCGTGAACTCCGTGCGGGTCAGCTCGACCGGGCGTCCGGCCCGGGTGACCTCCCGGGTCGCCAGGTCCATCGTCAGGTCGGCGAAGCTCAGCGTGTCGTCGTCCTCGGCCGTGGCCTCCACGGCCGCCGCGTAGGAGCTGCGGCGCAGCAGCGCGCGGATGCGGGCGAACAACTCGTCCAGCTCGAACGGCTTGACCAGGTAGTCGTCCGCCCCCGCGTCCAGGCCGGTCACCCGGTCGCCGACCGTGTCGCGGGCCGTCAGCATCAGGATGGGCGTCAGGTCACCGGCGCCGCGGATGCGGCGGGCGGCGGTCAGGCCGTCCATGCGGGGCATCTGGATGTCCAGGACGACGAGGTCGGGCCGGTAGGCCGCGGCCTTCTCCAGCGCGTCGGCGCCGTCGACGGCGACCTCGGTGTCGTACCCCTCGAAGGCGAGGCTGCGCTGGAGGGCCTCGCGGACCGCCGGCTCGTCGTCGACGATCAGGATGCGCTGGATCTCGCGGTCGCGGTCGGCGTCTGCGGGGCTCATGGGCTCGGGTCCTCGGGTGCGGTCGGATGCGGGTACGGGAGTCAACCGTGGTGTCAACGCCTTCAGCGTCGCACGTCTTCGCGCCCGCTCAGTCGCTCGTCAGGTGCTCGTCAGGTGGTCGTCAGTTGCTCGCGCCCGCCCGCAGCTCGGGCAGGTCGGCCTTGACCGTGTTGATCGGGATGGCGAAGCCCAGGCCCACGCTGCCCGCGCTCGCGGAGGACTCGGTCGCCGAGTACATCGCGGAGTTGATGCCGATGATGTTGCCGTTCATGTCGATCAGCGCGCCGCCGGAGTTGCCCGGGTTGAGGGAGGCGTCGGTCTGGATCGCCTTGTACGTCGTCGTGGACGAGCCGGTGTCGCCGTTGAACTGCTGGCCGCCGAACTCGAACGGCCACTGGCCGCCCTGCCGCTGCTGTTGCTGCTGCTGGCCCTCGTCCGTGGAGACGGTCACGTCCCGGTCGAGGGCGGAGACGATGCCGCTGGTCACGGTGCCGGTCAGGCCCTCGGGGGAGCCGATGGCGACGACCTGGTCGCCGACCCCGATGCCGTCGGAGTCGCCGAGGGTGGCGGCCTTGAGGCCGGAGGCGTTCTGCAGCTTGATCAGCGCGAGGTCCTTCTTGCTGTCGGTGCCGACGACGTCGGCGGTGTACTGCTTGCCGTCGTTCGTCGTCACCTTGACGGAGGAGGCGCCCGCGACGACGTGGTTGTTGGTGATGATCTCGCCGTCGTCGGTGATGATCACACCGGAACCGGTGGAGGACCCGGCGTTCGAGGTGGCGTTGATCTCGACGATGCTCGGGCTGACCGCCTTCGCGACGCCGGACACCGTGCCCTTCTGGCTGGACGGCACCACGTTGGTGCTGGTCGAGCTGGAGGCGACGGCGCCGCTGCCGGTCAGCTCCTGGATGCCGTACGCCGTGCCGCCGCCGACGGCCGCCGCGACGATCGCCACGGCCACCAGCAGGGCGGCGGGGCCGCGCCGCCGGGCCGGGCGCCTGCCGTGCGGTTCCGCGGGCTGCTCGGGCTGCTCGGGCCGCATGTCCGGCAGGGGCTGCGTGGGGTGGTTCCCGGGCGGCTGCGCCGGCGGGGGCGGCCACTCCGGGTTGACGGGAGAGGAGGCGTGCTGGTGGGGTCCCTGGTACGGGTTCGCGTGCTCGTACTCGCCGTTCTGGCGGAGGCTCTCGGTCATGTCCATGAGCTTCCCGCCCCCGTATGAGAGCGGCCTGAGTGCTGCCTGAGAAGCCCGGCAGAACCTCGTATGCCCGATATAAAGGCGTCGACGGAGCGACTTACGCGCAACCGCAGGACTGCCGTACCACCAGCTGCGACGGGAACACCTTCAGCCGCTCGCGGCGGGAACCCGCCACCCGCAGTCCGTCGTCCAGGACCAGGTCCACGGCGGCGCGTGCCATCGCCGACCGGTCCGAGGCGACCGTCGTCAGCGGCGGATCGGCGAGGTCCGCCTCCTTGATGTCGTCGAACCCGGCCACCGCCAGCTCGCCGGGGACGTCGATGCGCAGCTCGCGGGCCGCGCGCAGCAGACCGATCGCCTGGTCGTCTGTGGAGCAGAAGATCGCGGGCGGGCGCTGCGGCCCGGAGAGCAGCTCCAGACCCACGCGGTACGCGTCGTAGCGGTTGTACGGCGCCTCGAAGAGCCGGCCCTCGGTGGAGAGACCGGCCTCCTTCATCGCGCGCTTCCAGCCCTCGACGTGGTCGGAGACCGGGTCGCCGACGGACGGGGTCTCGGCGGTGCCGCCCATGCAGGCGACGTACGCGTAGCCGTGCTCCAGCAGGTGGCGTACGGCGAGCTGGGCGCCGCCCAGGTCGTCGGTGACGACGGCGACGTCGTCGATGGCCTCGGGGCGCTCGTGCAGCAGGACCACCCGGGCGTCCCAGGCGTCGATCTCGGCGGCGGCGTTGTCGTTCAGCGCGTGGCTGACCAGGATCAGGCCGGAGACCCGCATGCCGAGGAAGGCGCGCAGGTAGTGGACCTCGCGCTCGCCGACGTAGTCGCTGTTGCCGACGAGCACCATCTTCCCGCGCTCGGAGGCGGCCCACTCGACAGCGTGCGCCATCTCCGCGAAGAACGGCTGGCGCGCGTCCGGCACGATCAGACCTATGAGGTCCGTGCGCCGCGACGCCATCGCCTGGGCGACCCGGTCCGGGCGGTACCCCAGTTCCTTGATCGCGGCGAGGACACGCTCGCGCGTGGCCGGGGCGACCGGCCGGGGTCCGTTGTTGATGACGTAGCTGACGACGGCGGTCGAAGTCCCCGCCAGTCGCGCCACATCATCCCGAGTCACCTTGGCCACGCGCGGAGTCTACGCGGATGGACCCGCTCCGGGCAGGGCGTATCACACCTTGGATGACCTTGCGCCCGCCGCCTCACTCGCTTCGGTGTCCGCCTTTTCGGGCGCCTCGGCCTTCTCCGCCTTCTCGGCTTTCTCGCCCTTCTCGGGCTTCTCCGGCGTCACGAAGCGGTAGCCGACGTTGCGGACGGTGCCGATCAGCGACTCGTGCTCGGGGCCGAGCTTGGCGCGCAGCCGCCGCACGTGCACGTCGACCGTGCGGGTGCCGCCGAAGTAGTCGTACCCCCACACCTCCTGGAGCAGCTGCGCGCGGGTGAACACGCGGCCCGGGTGCTGGGCGAGGTACTTCAGCAGCTCGAACTCCTTGAAGGTCAGGTCCAGGACCCGGCCCTTCAGCTTCGCGGAGTACGTCGCCTCGTCCACCGACAGGTCGCCGTTGCGGATCTCCATGGGGGAGTCGTCGCCGCCGAGCTGCTGGCGGCCCGTGGCCAGCCGCAGCCGCGCCTCGACCTCCGCCGGACCCGCGGTGTCGAGCAGTACGTCGTCGATCCCCCAGTCGGCGGTGACGGCGGCGAGGCCGCCCTCGGTGACGATGAGGACCAGCGGACAGCTGAGGCCCGTGGAGCGCAGCAGCTGGCACAGGCTGCGGATCTGGGGAAGGTCGCGGCGGCCGTCGACGAGGATGACGTCGGCGCCCGGGGTGTCGACGAGGGCGGGTCCCTCGGCCGGGGCGACGCGCACGTTGTGCAGCAGCAGGCCGAGGGCGGGGAGCACCTCCGTCGACGGCTGGAGGGCGTTGGTCAGGAGCAGCAGAGAACTCATCGCGCCCCACCTGCCTGGGACGGGTTGTGGTCGTGCCCGGTTCGCTCGCCCATAACGTCTGGTTCCTCCTGGGTCCCTGCGAGGACGTTTGCGGCACTGCTTCGTACTGGTGGCGTCCGGGAGGTGAACGCCCGGCGCCCGCCCGGCATCGCTCCCGAAAGCACAAAAGGACCCGGGGGCTACGTTGCCCGAGTCCTCTGCCCAGCAGAATAGCCGACATGAGCAACCGACCGCCGGGTCATGTGGCGCGTTCCACCCGTGGTCCAGCCAATCGTCCGCATCCCGAGACGCCCCGGGGGGCGCCGCGCCGCACACCCGCGCGCACCTTCCTCCGTACGGCCGACGGGGTCTCCATCGACGCCGTGTACGAGCCGGGGCCGACCGGGCGCGACCCCTCTGACCTGGTGTTCGTCGTCGCGCACGGGTTCACGGGCGACGCCGACCGGCCGCACGTGCGGCGGATCGCGGAGGCGTTCGCGCGGCACGGTGCCGTGGTCACGTTCTCCTTCCGGGGCCACGGCGCGTCCGGCGGGCGGTCCACCGTCGGCGACCGAGAGGTGCTCGACCTGGCCGCGGCAGTCGAGTGGGCGCGCGGCTTCGGGCACGCGCGCGTGGTGACCGTCGGCTTCTCCATGGGCGGCTCGGTGGTCCTGCGGCACGCCGCGCTGTATGCCGCCGACGACGGGGCGGGCGCGGACGCCGTCGTGTCGGTCAGCTCCCCCGCCCGCTGGTACTACCGGGGCACGGCACCCATGCGCCGGCTGCACTGGCTGGTGATGCGCCCCGCCGGGCGCCTGGTGGGCCGCTACGGCCTGCGCACCCGGATCCACCACCGCGACTGGGACCCGGTGCCGCTGTCGCCGGTGGAGGCGGTGCCCCGGATCGCGCCGAGGCCGCTGCTCGTCGTGCACGGCGACCGGGACGGTTACTTCCCCCTCGACCACCCCCGGATGCTGGCCGAGGCCGCCGGTGACCACGGCGAACTCTGGCTGGAGCCCGGCATGGGGCACGCCGAGAACGCCTCCGACGAGGAACTGCTGCACCGCATCGGCGACTGGGCGGTGGCCCGGGCGGGCTAGCCTGACGTTGTTCATCGCCGACGACGAAGGAACCAGATGGCAAAGGTCACGGTGCGCTACTGGGCCGCCGCGAAGGCCGCCGCGGGGGTGGCCGAGGAGCCGTACGACGCGGCGACGCTCGCCGAGGCGCTCGACGCGGTCCGCGAGCGCCACCCCGGCGAACTCACGCGCGTGCTGCTGCGCTGCTCGTTCCTCGTCGACGGCGACCCCGCGGGCACCCGCGGGCATGAGACGGTACGGCTGGCCGACGGCGGCACGGTCGAGGTGCTCCCGCCGTTCGCAGGAGGGTGAGCGATGACCGACCAGCCGCACCAGCCGTACCAGCAGTACGGCCAGGGTCAGCAGTACGGCCAGGATCAGCGGTACGAGGGATACGACGCGCACGCGTGGCCCGGACAGGAGCCGCAGCAACCGCAGCAGTCGTACCCCTCCCACCAGTCGTACGAGGGGTACGGGGAGCAGTCCGACCCGAACGCCGGCCAGTACACGCAGCAGTGGCAGGGGCAGACCTGGGAGACGCAGGTGCAGCCGCCGGTCTCCGCGGAGGAGACGGCGTACCTGCCGCCGCACGCCCAGCCGCAGCCGTACCCCTCGCAGGGGCACGGGCAGTCGCAGGCGCAGCCGTACCAGTCCCCGCAGCAGCCGTACGCGCAGCAGCAGCCCGCGCCGTACGAGCCCCCCGCGCCCGCTCCCGCTCCCGACACCTCCGCCGATCCGGGCTACGGTCCGGCGACCGTCGCCGGGAACACGCGGATCACGGACGCGCAGCGGGCCCGCGCCGAGGGGCGTTCGCCGATCATCGACCCGGGCATGCAGCCGGCCGGGCTCACCGCGCTGCTCGGGCTGCTGCTGTCCGGCGCGGCGGCGCTCGGTACGTACGCGCTGCTCGTCCCGCTGGTCGTCCTGCAGGCGGTCACCGCGGCGGGCTGGTTCCGGCTGAACGGCATGTGGCCGGCCCGGCAGGGCATCGCGCTGGGCTTCGCGGGTGCGCTCGCCGCCGACGCGGCGCTGCTGGTGTCGGACCGCTCCCCGGCGGCGATCCTCGGCACGCTCGGGGTGTGGGTGCTGCTCTCCCTGGTCCTGCAACTGCGCTCGCACGCCGACCCCGACGAGCGCATGTACGGCCTGATGGCGACCATCGCCGCGGCGGCCCTGGCCGTCGTCGCGGGCGGGTACCTCGCCGCCGACGCGGACGCGGTGACGGTCGGCGGGATCGCGGTGGCCGTGGCCGCCGTGGCCCGTGCGCTGCCGCTGCCGACCCCGGCGTCCGTGGTCGTCGCGCTGCTCGCGGCGGCCGGGGCGGGGATCGCGGTCGGCTCGGCGACGGACTTCGGGGCGTCGGGGGCGCTGCTCGGCGCGGGGGCGGCGGTCTGCGCGCTGATCGGCCTGCGGGTGGCCGCCTACGACTACCCCTCCCGCTTCGTGCACTTCACGGCGGGCGTGGCCCTGCCCCTGGCGGCGGCGGCCCCGGCCGTGTACCTGCTGGGCCGCGCCCTGGCCTGAGCCCCGTGGCGCCCCTTGTCACGGGTGGCGGCACCCCCTGTCACAGCTGTTCGACAAAACCCGGGGGGTGCCGCCGGCCCGCGTTACGCTCGCGCTGGACGGCCGCCGGTCGTCGGGTCCGCCGCCGTCGAGCGTCCAGGGTTGGGGAAACACCGCATGCGCGCACTGCGAATACTGTTGATCGTCGTCGTGATCCTGGGCGGCCTCTTCGTGATCGCCGACCGTGTCGCCGTCAACTTCGCCGAGGACGAGGCGGCCGACAAGCTCCGCAGCACCGAGAACCTGGCCTCGACGCCGGACGTCTCCATCAACGGCTTCCCCTTCCTCACCCAGGTCGCCGGCGGTGAACTGGACGACGTGGAGGTCGGCATCGACGACTACGAGGCGTCCACCGGCAACGCGAACGAGAAGATCCGCATCGCCCACCTGCGCGCGAACATGAAGGGCGTCGAGTTCTCCGGCGACTACAGTTCCGCCACCGCGGCCACCGCCACCGGCACCGCGACCGTCGGCTACGACGAGCTGATGAAGGCCACCAAGTCCGAACCCACGGAGATCGCGCCCGGCATCGACGCCAAGGTCGTCGGCCTCTCCGACGGCGGCAACGGGAAGATCAAGGTGTCGCTGCAGGCCACGGTCCTCGGTGTCGAGGTGCCCGAGCCGGTCGAGGTGCTCAGCTCGGTCAAGGTCAAGGACGACGACGTCGAGGTCGTCGCCGACGGCCTGCCGACGATAGGCGGCAGGCAGCTCGCCGAGTCCCGGATCCGCGCCATCACCGACTTCCAGCAGACCATCGACGAGCTGCCCGGCGGCATCAAGCTCGACAAGGTCGAGGCGGCGAAGGACGGCGTCGAGATCACGGTGAAGGGTTCGAACGTCAAGCTGGCCGGGTAGGACGAAGGCCGGCGCCGCGCGGACGGTCGTCGACGGCACCCGCGTCCGACAGGCGAGACGGCGCTGTCCGTACCGCAGATGCGGTGACACCGGCGTCGTCCCGAGTGACCCACCGGGGCAGGGCGACGGGCTTCCCGATCCCGCATCTCGGACGATCCCGTCTCATCATGCGACACATCGGTGACACGGCCCGCCCTCAATCCCTACGATCGGGACCTATGAAGCGACAGGCGGACCTCACGAAGCGGCGGGCAGTGGACCTGTGCCGCGTTGCCGCCATGCTCTGTCGCACCTTCTGAGGCGGACGGCGACGTCGCCGTCCGTGTCCCCCTCATCCCTCGCCCCGCCCCGGGCTGCCCGGGGCACCCGCGCGCCGCCGCACGGCCCGAGCGCGTACCCCCTCGCACCGCACGCCCCGCCGCAACTGCCCCGGAGGAGAAAACATGAGCCGCAGCGACGTCCTGGTCGACGCCGACTGGCTGCAGGACCACCTGGACGACACCGACATCGCGATCGTCGAGGTGGACGAGGACACGTCCGCCTACGAGAAGAACCACATCAAGAACGCGATCCGGATCGACTGGACCCAGGACCTCCAGGACCCGGTCCGCCGCGACTTCGTCGACCAGGAGGGCTTCGAGAAGCTCCTGTCGGCCAAGGGCATCGCCAACGACACGCTGGTGGTCCTCTACGGCGGCAACAACAACTGGTTCGCGTCGTACGCCTACTGGTACTTCAAGCTCTACGGCCACGAGAACGTCAAGCTCCTCGACGGTGGCCGCAAGAAGTGGGAGCTGGACGCCCGCGAGCTGGTCCCCGGCGACGAGGTGCCCCAGCGCGCCGCCACCGACTACAAGGCCAAGCCGCAGAACACCGCGATCCGCGCCTTCCGCGACGACGTCGTCAAGGCGATCGGCGCGCAGAACCTGGTCGACGTCCGCTCGCCCGACGAGTTCTCCGGCAAGCTGCTCGCCCCGGCCCACCTGCCGCAGGAGCAGTCGCAGCGTCCGGGCCACGTCCCGTCCGCGCGCAACATCCCGTGGTCGAAGAACGCCAACGACGACGGCACCTTCAAGTCGGACGACGAGCTGAAGCAGCTCTACACCGACGAGCAGGTCGACCTGGCGAAGGACACCATCGCCTACTGCCGGATCGGTGAGCGCTCGGCCCTGACCTGGTTCGTCCTGCACGAGCTGCTCGGCGTGGAGAACGTCAAGAACTACGACGGCTCCTGGACCGAGTACGGCTCCCTGGTCGGCGTGCCGATCGAGCTCGGCGCCAACAAGTAAGCCCGCCCCCTCTCAACCCCTCAGGAGTACGACATGTGCGGAGCGAAGGCCGGCGGCCCCGACGCCTCGACGATCAAGCCCGGTGAGACCACCATCCAGGGTCAGGTGACCCGCGACGGCGAGCCGGTGACGGGCTACGTCCGTCTGCTGGACGCCACCGGCGAGTTCACGGCGGAGGTCCCGACCTCCGCGACGGGCCAGTTCCGCTTCTACGCGGCCGAGGGCACCTGGACCGTACGCGCACTCGTCCCGGGCGGCACCGCCGACCGCACGGTCGTCGCCCAGCACGGCGGCCTCGCGGAGGTCGCGATCGCCGTCTGACGGCAGGCAGCGCGGCGCGCACGCCGCGCGACGGCCGAAGGGGCCGCACCCACCGGGTTGGACGCCTGGAGTGCGGCCCCTTCGGCGTGTCCGGACGGAGGGTCCGGACCTACTCTGGAGGTATGTACGCGCGGCGGCGGCACGTCTACTTCGCCATGATGGGGACCTGCATCGTCCTCTTCGTCCTGGCCTGGGGAGTCGTGCGCCTCTGGTCCGTCCCGGCGGCCGTCGGACTGTGCGTGTTCACGATGCTCATCCCCCCGGTGGCCGCGATGGTCGCCAACCGGCGCGGTCCGGACGACCGCTGGTGGGACGACCCGTCGGGCGACGCCCAGTCCGACGAGTGGTGGGACGAACTGGACGGCAAGAAGCGCCACTGACGAGAAGCGCCACCGACAGGAAGCGCCCCTAAGGCGTGTCGTCCCCGGGGCCGAGGAGGCTGCGCAGGCAGCGCACCGCCAGGTCGGCGGGGGAGTCGGGGCCCTCGGTCGCGGCCTCGGTGCCGGACCAGGTCTCCAGGGCGATCCGGATGGCGTCGGTGGCCGCGGCGGCGACCAGACGCACCTCCAGCGGGTCCCGGCGGCCGTCCGCCAGCCGGGCGATCACCGGAATGAGCAGCTCCTCCGACTCCTGGTTCACGCGGTACCAGACCGCTCGCAGCGCGGGATCGTCCGCGGCGGCGCGCAGCAGACCACGCGTGCGCAGCAGCGCCTCGACGGCCTGCGGATCCGGCGTCGCCAGCGCCTGCTCCACCGCGCCGCGCAGGGCGGGACCGAGCGGGCTGCCCGGCGGCGCCTCGGCCAGCAGCGCCCGCCAGCGGTCGGCGCCGACCGTGAGCAGCGGGCCGACGGCGTCCTGCTTGGAGCGGAAGTACCGGTAGAAGGTCCGCAGCGCGACCCCCGCCCGCCGGGCGATCTCCTCCGCCGTCGTGGCCTCCGGGCCCCGGGTGGCGAAGAGCTCTGCCGCTGCGTGCGCGATGTCGAGCTGGGTGGCGGCCTTGCGGCGTTCGGTCAGCGTCGGGGGCGGTGGCTCGGTGCTCACCCGAGAAGCGTACGGCCTGCGACCGTCAGACGGCATGCCGTGACGTAATGGCAAAACGTGCCACCTAGGCGTACGGTGACGGACATGAACTACATGAACTACTCGCATCGTTACGAAGGCCGTCGCGCCCTGATCACCGGCGGCGGTTCGGGCATAGGCCAGGCCACCGTGCTGCGGCTGCTCGCGGAGGGCGGTGCCGTCGTCGCGGCGGACGTCAGCGAGCCGGGCCTGAAGGACACCGTGGACAAGGCCGGGCACCACGCGGACCGGCTCACCACGCTCGTCGTCGACATCGCCGACGAGACCTCGGTGCGCGAGGGGGTCCGTGCCGCGACGGACGCGCTGGGCGGCCTCGACGTCCTGGTCAACGCGGCCGGCATCCTGCGTTCCTCGCACACCGGGCAGACCGGCCTCGCGGACTTCACCCGGGTCCTGACGGTGAACCTCGTCGGCACCTTCCTGGTGATCCGCGAGGCGATCCCCGCGCTGCTGGAGGGCCGGGACGCGGCGGTGGTCAACTTCAGCTCGACCTCCGCCGCCTTCGCGCACCCCTACATGGCGGCCTACGCGGCGAGCAAGGGCGGTATCCAGTCCATGACCCACGCCCTGGCCGCCGAGTACGCGGGGCGCGGCATCCGCTTCACCGCCGTCCAGCCCGGCTCCATCTCATCCGGCATGACGGACGGCAGCGGGGTCAGCGGGCAGAGCGCCGGTCCCGGGCTGCCCGAGGACGCCGACATGGCCCTGTTCGCGAAGCTGTCCCCCGCACTCGGCCAGGGCTTCGCCGGCCCGGAGACGGTGGCGTCGGTCGTCGCGATGCTGGCCTCGGAGGACGGCCGGTTCATCACGGGCACCGAGGTCCGCGTCGACGGCGGCACCCACTTCTGAAGGCACCCGCCCCCAGAACCCCCAGAACCCCCAGAACCCCAGAACCCCAGAACCCCCAGAAACCCCGAAAGGAAAGCACGCACCATGCACGACCTGACCGGCAAGAACGTGATCGTCACCGGCGGCGCCCGCGGCCTCGGCGCACAAGCCGCGAGGCAGGCGGTCGCCGCCGGGGCGCACGTCCTGATCACCGACGTACTGAACGGCGAGGGCGAGAACACCGCCCGCGAACTCGGCGCCCGCGCCCGCTTCCTGCACCACGACGTGACCTCCGAGGAGGACTGGCGGCGGGTCGCCGACTTCGCCGTCACCGAGTTCGGCGCGCTGCACGGACTGGTGAACAACGCCGGGATCTCGACCGGTACGCCGCTGGAGTCGGAGTCCGTCGAGCACTTCCGCACGGTCCTCGACGTCAACCTCACCGGCGTCTTCATCGGCATGAAGACCGTGGTCCCCGCGCTGCGGGAGGCCGGCGGCGGATCGATCGTCAACATCTCGTCCGCGGCCGGCCTGATGGGCCTCGCCCTCACGGCAGGCTACGGCGCCTCCAAGTGGGGCGTACGCGGGCTCACGAAGATCGGCGCCGTGGAGTGGGGCACCGCCCGGATCCGCGTGAACTCCGTGCACCCCGGGATGACGTACACCCCGATGACCGCGGCCGTCGGCATCGAGCGCGGCGAGGGCAGGTACCCGAACACGCCCATGGGCCGGGTCGGCGAGGCCGACGAGATCGCCGGCGCGGTCGTCTTCCTGCTCTCGGACGCCGCGTCCTACGTCACCGGCGCCGAACTCGCGGTGGACGGCGGCTGGACCACCGGCCCGACCGTGGCGTACGTCATGGGGCAGTAGGCCGCGAGGCGCCCGTCAGTAGACGAGGGCCTGGGTGTCCTCGCCCAGTGCCTCCTGGACGAACACCTGCGCCCCGGCGATCCGTACGCCCTCGATGACGTCCTTCTCGGTGAGGTCGCGGCGGGCCGCGCACTGGGTGCACAGTGTCACCCGGCCGCCCGCCAGGAGCGAGTCCAGCAGGTCGGGCAGCGGCGCGGCGTGCGGAAGCTCGAACTCGGCCGCCCGCCCGGGCACCGCGAACCACGCGGACTCACCGGTCAGCCACAGCGACACGTCGACCCCACTGGCCACGGCCACCGCCGCCACCGTGAACGCCTGCGAGCAGCGCTCCGGAGCATCGGCCCCGGCCGTCACCTTGATCACGAGCTTCTTCGCCATGGCCGAATCGTAATCAACGCCGCCACAACCCAGGAGCAGGGCTGTGGGTCTCCTGTGCGCACACTTGATCGAATGCGTCACACGTTCTGTGGGGGGACGTCTTGGAAGAGGAACCGGAACCCGAGGGCGGTTCACCGGTGACCGAAGCACCTGAAGCACCCGAAGCACCCGAAGCGCCCGCGCCGCGGTCACGGCCGCGTCGGCTCGGGCGCACCGCCGCGCTCATCTGCACCGCCGCCGTGCTGGGGCTGGTCGGCGGCACCTGCACCGGCTACCTCGTGCAGGCCGACCGGGAGCCGACGAGGCTGCCGTCTCCGGTCCAGCCCCTGGCCGCGCCCGGTGCGGGCGAGGTGCCGAAGCGGCTGCCGGCCGCCCAGGACCGCAGGGTGCGGACCGACGGCGACCTGCGAGAGCTGTTGCTGAAGAAGCCGCGCGGGGCGCGGGACCCCGAGTGGCCGGAGGGCAACGACGGCTGGATGGACCTCGCCGCGTACGCCGGGACCTTTCAGCGGTCGAGCGAGCAGTTCGAGTCGTTGCTCGCCGACGAGTTCCGCCGGGCGGCCGTCGGCGGCTGGTACGTCGAAGGCTCGTACACCGTGTCCATCCGGCTGATCCAGTTCCGCCAGGAGGAGGTTCTGGTGACGGCCGAGGCCAACGAAGGGGCGCAGTACTGGGCGGACGACCTGGACGGCGAGAGCTGGCCAGTCGAGGGGACCTCGGACGGGCGGGCGTACGTCCACGCGCCGAACGGCGAGCCGGGAGAGGGGCCGACGTACACGGCGGAGGCGCATGCCCGGCGGGGCGACATCCTGGTGGAGATCTACGTCGGCGGCGAGAAGCGGATCAGCAAGAAGACGATCCTGGATCTGGCCGAGCGGCAGATGGAGCGGCTGTGAACGAGGACCGGAACGACGAGCCGGCTCCCCCGGCGCCCGCCGCTGAAACCCCTGAGCCCGAAACCCCTGAGCCCGAAACCGCAGAGCTCGAAACCCAGGGGCCTGAAACCCAGGAGCTCGAAACCCCCGAGCCCGCGCCCGCCGTGCCCGGGGCACCCGAGTCGGAGGCTGCTGATCCCGGGCCCGACGCGGCTGCCGCGGACGACGAGGTCGCGCCTGCCGGGGAACGGCCGGGACGTGGCCGGCGGATCGCCGTGATGGGGAGCGTGCTCGTGCTCGCCGCCGCCACCCTCGCAGGCGCCGGGTACACCGCCGTGACCGTGAAGGACGCCGACCGCGACCCCGGGGCCCCCGTCTGGACGCTGCCCAAGGCCGCCCCGGAGAAGAAGGCGGAGGCGTCGGCCGGGGCCACCGGTCTGGCCCGGGCCCTCGTGCCGTACCGGATCGACGGCTGGTCCCGGGGCCCCGACCTCGCGGAGTACGGCTCGGACGTCACGCTGAGCGGCGCCCAGGCCACCGCCCTGCGCAAGGAGTCGCTGATCGGCCTGCCCCGCTCCGAGCGCAAGGAGCTCGAGAGGGAGATCGACCGCCGGCACATCACGGGCATGGCGATGCGCAGCTACGCCGGCACCGGCACCTTCACCGCCGACGGGATGACCGGCGACTCCACGGTGACGATCGTGCTGTCGCGGATGGAGAACCGGTCGGCCGTCCGGGACATGGCGACACGGCAGAACGAGTTCTTCGCGGCGCTGGACGACTTCCGTGAGGGCCCGCGGATCAAGGGCCACAAGGACGCCCGCTGCTTCCGCCTGCCCGGCGACTCCGCCGAGCCCGGTGATTCGGGTGGGTCGGGTGAGTCGGGCGGTTCTGACGAGCTCGACCTCTTCGGCGCCTCCGACGACCCGCTCGACACGCTGTTCTGCGCCGCGTACCAGGGAGACGTGCTGGTCACCGTCACCGCCGACGCCATGCAGCCGTTCGACACCGAGGGCATCACCGCGCTGGTGACCGAGCAACTCGACCGCATCGCCGAGCCCGGGGAGTCCGTATGACCGAGCAGACCACTTCACCGGCGCCCTCGCTCCCCCCGATGCCGGAAACCCCGCCGGCCCCGCCGCCGCTCCCGCCCCCGGTCGCGGCTCCCGGAAAGGGAGACCGCCGCGTGCTGCGCGCCGTACTGCGCTGGACCGCGGCCGTCGCCGTGTTCGCGGCCGTCGGGTCGGCGACGGCGTACGGCGTCACCCGCATGGAGCGCACGGACGTACCCGGTCTGGCGACCGAGTCGGACGGGCGGTGGGACTACCCGGAGCTCACCGCCGCGCCGCTGCCGTCCGGCAGCCCCGGACCGTTCGCCGAGGAGAACAAGGCGGGCGCCCACTACGCCGACCTGCGCGACCTCGTCCTGCCGGCGCCCGAGGGCGCGAAGGAGGACGAGGCGCTGCGCGGGAACGACGGGTGGCTGGCGACGGACGTCTTCCTCAAGGAGTACCGGGACGTGGCGGACCGGGACGGGCTGCGGCCGATGCTCGTCGACGAGGGGCTGCGGCACATCGCCGCCCGCGGCTGGACCACGCCGGACGGCACCCACACGCGGATCTACCTGCTGCACTTCGACACCGCGGCGGTCGTCGACGACCTGCAGTCCCGCCACATGGCGCCGTTCGTCGGCCCGTCCTACAAAGTGAGGGGGACGGACGAGTCCTACTCCGACGAGGCATACCCGACGAAGGCACAGCTCGACGACCTCACGTACTCCTTCTACGTGGAACCCGAGCCGTACGGTGCCGAACAGGTGCGGCAGGCATACTTCGGTGCCGGCGACGTGCTGGCCGTCGTCCTGCAGAGCCGCAAGGGCGGCGCCCGGGCGGTGCCCTTCCAGCAGACCGTCCTCCTGCAGAGCCGGCTGCTGCACTGATCCGCACGGCGGACCTCGCACTGAGGGCCGGGCCCCGGCCGCGTAAGCTGGGGCCCGGCCCTGTCGTATGCCCCCCGCTCAAGGAGCACCCCGTGGAGATCTTCTTCGAAGCCCTGCTGGTCCTGGTCTGCGTCGGCGTTCTCGCCTTCGCCGGTCTGACCGTGAAGAAGCTGTACCAGGGCCAGCGCTGATCACCGACGCCAGGAAGTACCGCTCATGATCGAGATCCCGTCCGACCTGCACAAGGACCTCGTGCCGCTCGTCTTCCTGCTGGGTGACTGGGCCGGCGCGGGTGTGCACGACTTCCCCGGTGCCGAGAAGTGCAACTTCGGCCAGGAGGTCTCCTTCACCCACGACGGCCGGGACTTCCTGGAGTACCAGTCCCACACCTGGGTGCTGGACAACGACGGCAACAAGGTCCGCCCGCTGGAGTCCGAGCACGGCTTCTGGCGCATCGACGCGAACCGCAAGGTCGAGGTCACGATGACCCGCGACGACGGCGTCATCGAGATCTGGTACGGCGAGCTGGCCGACCAGAAGCCCCAGATCGACCTGGTCACGGACGCGGTCGCCCGTACCGCGGCGTCGAGGCCCTACACCGGCGGCAAGCGGCTGTACGGCTACGTCAAGAGCGACCTGATGTGGGTCGGCGAGAAGCAGACCCCCGAGGTCGAGCTGCGCCCGTACATGTCGGCGCACCTGAAGAAGGTCGTCACCCCGGAGGACGTCGAGCGCTGGGCCAAGGCCCTGCCGGACGACATGCCGGACGACGGGATCGCTTTCTTCAAGTAGTCCTAGACTCGTGGTGTGGTGAGCACCGACTGGAAGAGCGACCTCAGGCAGCGCGGCTACCGGCTGACGCCCCAGCGGCAGCTGGTGCTCGAAGCCGTGGACACCCTCGAGCACGCGACCCCCGACGACATCCTCGGCCAGGTGCGGAAGACGGCGTCGGGGATCAACATCTCCACCGTGTACCGCACGCTGGAGCTCCTTGAGGAGCTGGGGCTGGTCAGCCACGCCCACCTCGGGCACGGTGCGCCCACGTACCACCTGGCCGACCGGCACCACCACATCCACCTGGTCTGCCGGGACTGCACGAACGTGATCGAGGCCGATCTGTCGGTGGCCGCCGACTTCACCGCCAAGCTGCGCGAGCAGTTCGGCTTCGACACCGACATGAAGCACTTCGCGATCTTCGGCCGGTGCGAGAGCTGTTCCCTGAAGGGTTCAACTACCGAGTCGTAAGCGAGTCGTAGGCTGGGCGTATGAAGAGCCCCCTGCTGTCCCTGCCCGGCGCCGTTCCCGCCGAGGGGGTGGACGAAGGCGTCGCCGCCCACTACGGCGACCTGTTCCGCGAGCAGCGTGCCCTCGCCGACGGCACCGGCTTCGTCGACCTCTCCCACCGCGGTGTCGTCACCGTCACGGGCGACGACCGGCTGAGCTGGCTGCACCTGCTGCTCACCCAGCACGTCAGCGACCTGCCCACCGGCCAGGCCACCGAGGCGCTGATCCTCTCCGCGAACGGCCACATCGAACACGCCCTGTACCTCGTCGACGACGGCACGAGCGTCTGGGCCCACGTCGAGCCCGGCAGCCAGGAGGCGCTGATCGCCTACCTGGAGTCGATGAAGTTCTTCTACCGGGTCGAGGTCGCCGACCGCACCGCCGACACCGCCGTCGTGCACCTGCCGGCCGGTTCGATCGCCCAGGCCCCCGCCTCGGCCGTCGTCCGCGAGACGCCGTACGGGCGTGACCTCTTCCTGCCGCGGGAGGAGCTGGAGAGCTTCGCCGCCGAGGCCGGGCCCGCGGCCGGGATCCTCGCCCACGAGGCGCTGCGGGTCGAGCAGCACCGGCCGCGCCTCGGCTTCGAGACCGACCACCGGACCATCCCGCACGAGCTGGGCTGGATCGGCACGGCCGTGCACCTCCAGAAGGGCTGCTACCGCGGGCAGGAGACCGTCGCCCGGGTGCAGAACCTCGGCAAGCCGCCGCGCCGGCTGGTCTTCCTGCACCTGGACGGCAGCGAGGTCCACCTGCCGCCGAACGGGGCGGAGATCCGGCTCGCGGACGACGGGCCCGACGGCCGGAAGATCGGTTTCGTCACCACGTCCGTGCGCCACCACGAGCTGGGCCCGGTCGCCCTCGCCCTGATCAAGCGGAACGTACCGGTGGACGCGCGGCTGATGGCCGAGGAGACCGCGGCCGCACAGGAGACCGTCGTCGAGCCCTGATGCCCTGATGCCCTGAAGGGCGGGGCTCGGACCTCGACGGGCTCGGACCTCGACGGGCTCAGACCTCCACGAGGACCGTGAAGGGGCCGTCGTTCGTCAGGGACACCCGCATCTGCGCGCCGAAGCGGCCAGTCGCCACGGTCGCGCCCAGCGCGCGCAGGTGCGCGACGACCTCGTCGACCAGCGGTTCGGCGACGTCGCCGGGTGCGGCCGCGTTCCAGGTGGGGCGGCGGCCCTTGCGGGCGTCGCCATAAAGAGTGAACTGGCTGATCACCAGCAGCGGGGCGTCGAGGTCGCTGCACGACTTCTCGTCGTGCAGGATCCGCACCGACCAGAGCTTCCTGGCCAGCTGCGCCGCCTTCTCCTTGGTGTCGTCGTGCGTGACGCCGACCAGGACGCACAGGCCCTCGCCGTCGATCGCGCCCACCGTCTCGCCGTCCACGACGACGCTCGCGCCGTCCACCCTCTGCACCACTGCACGCATCCCGTAATGATGCCGTGCGCCCCCAGGGTGTGGACGGGCGGGACCGTAGGGGGTTTCTTATCACTGCGAACCCCCCATCTGGGGCCGATCGTGGCCGATCGGGGGCACTCGTTCACATAGCGGCCACTTGGGGTGGCACGATGCTCCCAGACGCCGGGCGAGGGGACGGTTGAGGCACATGAGCACACCGAGTACGGGGCGGTCGTTCGGGACTGCCGCGTTGACATGTCCGAGTGGGCGGGGCGGTCCGAGTGGTCCGGCCGGCCTGGGTGGTCTGGAGGCGCCCAGGGCGCCCCTGCAGCGCACGGACAGCCCCGAGCTGCCGGCGGAGCCACAGGCGGACCCGCCGGAGCGGGACCTGACCGCCCTGAGCCTGCCGGAGCTGCGCACGCTGCGCCGGGACGCCCAGCGCGAGGAGGCCGACCTCAGCTACGTACGGCGGCTGTTGCAGGGCCGTATCGACATCCTGCGCGCGGAGCTGGCGGGGCGCGGGCCGACGTCGTCGTCCGTGGTGACCACCGCGACGACCGGGTCGGTGGTGGAGCGGCTGTCGGAGATCCTCGCCGACGCGCCCGCCCGGCAGCGTTCCTCCGCCCGGCACGTGACGCTGGCCACTCCGCGCAGCGAGGAGTGCAGGCGGCTGGCCGCGGAGATGATGGGCGAGGTGGAGCTGTCCGACCTGACGGCCCGCACCGACGTCGAGCTGACCACCGGCATGGGGCGGCTCGTGCGCTACGAGCAGCAGGTCTCCCGGAGCCGGCAGCGGCTCCAGCGCACGGCGGACGGCTGCAGCGCGGAGATCGCACGCCGGTACCGTGAGGGGGAAGCACAAGTCGACGACCTGCTCGTGTGACACGGGGGGCGGCCAGCCGCGCCGCCCTCCGGGGCCCGGTGATCCCGGGCCGTCGCCGCGGGGGGTCGCCCGTTCGGAAGGCCACCGCCGATGCCCGCGCCCCAGCCGTCACAAACGCCCCAGCCGCCGCAGCCGTCGCATGCGGTCCAGGGCGCGCCCACGTCCGCCCTGTCGCCCGTCGTGCCGCCCGTCCTCGCCGAGGTCGTCCGGTCCGGCTTCGTCGAGGGGCGGCACCGGGGCAGCCTGGTGGTGCTGGGCGCCGACGGGGCGGTGGAGCTGGCGCTGGGCGAGGTGACGGCGCCGGTCTTCCCGCGCTCCTCCAACAAGCCGATGCAGGCGGCGGGCGTGCTGCGGGCGGGCCTGGACCTCGCGGGGGAGCGGCTGGCGCTGGCCGCCGCTAGCCACTCCGGAGAACCGTTTCACCGCGATCTGGCCCGCAAGATGCTGGACGAGTACGGCCTGGACCCGGCGCTGCTCCAGTGCCCGCCCGACCTGCCGCTGGACGCCGAGGAGCGGGAGACGTACCTGGCGTCGGGTGCCGTGCCCGACCGCGTCACCATGAACTGCTCCGGCAAGCACACCGCGATGCTGGCGGTCTGCGCGCAGCAGGGCTGGCCGCTGGAGACCTACCTCGACCCGGAGCACCCGCTCCAGCGCGTCATCCACAGGGTTGTGGAGGACGCGGCGGGCGAGCCGGTCGCCGCCGTCGGCACCGACGGGTGCGGGGCGCCGCTGATGGCGATCAGCCTGGTCGGGCTGGCCCGCGCCTTCCGCTCCTTCGTCGCCGCCGAGCCCGGTTCGGCCGAGCGCCGGGTCGCCGACGCGATGCGCGCCCACCCCGAGTACGTGGCCGGCAGCCGCCGCGCCGACACCTGGCTGATGCGGGAGGTGCCCGGCACGCTCTCCAAGATGGGCGCGGAGGCCGTCCAGGCGGTCGCCCTGCCCGACGGCCGCGCCCTCGCCTTCAAGATCGAGGACGGCGCGACCCGGGCGCTGGGTCCGGTGCTGGCCCGCGCCCTGACGCTGCTGGGCGTGGACGCGCCGGTCGTCGAGCGCATCGGGCGCGCACCGCTGCTGGGCGGCGGCCGGGAGGTGGGGGAGATCCGGGCGTCCTTCTGACGGCCGGGGCCTTCGGGGCCGCCCTGTTTAATCCCCGAGACGCGGCCGGGCCGGCGATCTACGGTGAGCGTATGAGCCGCCGCACCGAGATAGACGTACGTCCCATCACCGAGGCCGAGTTCCCCGACTGGAACCGGGCCCTGAACACCGGGTTCCTGCAGCCGCCCGCCGTGGCCGAGGAGCAGCTGGAGGCGCGGCGCCGGCAGTTCGTGCCCGGCCGGTCGCTCGGCGCCTTCGACGGCGACCGGTGCGTGGCGACCTTCCGGTCCTTCGACCAGGAGCTGACCGCCGTCGGCGGCGCCCCCGTCCGGGCCGACGCCGTCTCCAACGTCACCGTCACCGCGACCCACCGCCGCCGCGGCCTGCTCACCCGGATGATGGCGCAGGACCTGGCCGCGGCGAAGGAGCGCGGGGACGTGGTCGCGACGCTGATCGCGGCGGAGTACCCGATCTACGGCCGGTACGGCTTCGGCCCCGCCACCACCCTGACCGAGTGGGCGGTCGACGTGCCCCGGGCCGGCCTCGACCGGCGCTGGGCGGCCCCGGAGGACGGCGGCAGGATCGACCTGGTGGACGGCGCGGACGTCCGTAAGCTCGGCCCCGAGCTGCACGAGCGGCTGCGCCGGGCCCAGCCGGGCGCGGTCAGCCGCACCGAGCTGTGGTGGCAGGCCAGGACCGGCGTCGTGAACATGAACGGCACGCCCTGGACCGAGCCGTACTACGCCCTGTACCGCTCGGCGGACGGCGAGGTCGAGGGCCTGGCCTCGTACCGCACCGACGACCACTGGGGCGACGCCAAGCAGCCGCTGAACACGGCGACCGTCGAGTGGCTGCTCGCTGTCACCCCGGCCGCCGAGCGGGCGCTGTGGCACTACCTCTGCTCGATCGACTGGGTCCAGACGGTGAAGAGCGGCTGGCGCTCCCCGGACGACCTGCTCCCGCACCTCCTGCCGGACCCGCGCGCCGCCCGCATCACCACGCAGGCCGACTGGCTGTGGGTGCGGATCCTGGACGTCGCGCGGGCGCTGGAGGCGCGGACGTACGACGGGCAGGGCGCGCTGGTCCTCGAGGTCGTGGACCGGGGAGGCCTCACCGGCGGGCGGTGGCGGCTGGAGGCGGGGCCGGACGGGGCGTCCTGCGTGCCGACCACCGAGAGCGCCCATCTCGTGCTCGACGTGGCGGAGTTGGGAGCGCTGTGGCTGGGCGACGCCTCGGCCGTACGGCTGGCCGCGCTCGGCCGGGTGCGGGAAGAACGAGCGGGCGCCGCCCGTGTGGTCGACGCCCTGCTGCGTACGTCCAGGCGGCCTTGGTGCCCGGACATGTTCTGAGGTGACTCCCTTCCTCCGGTGACGGTGGACGTGCGCATCCGTAGCGCGGGTACTTCGACGTGCTCTTCAGTTGTGGTTGTGGTTGTTGTGCCTGTCGTGCTTTCTGTGCTTGTTGTGCGTGGTGCCTACTGACCGGCCGGGCTCCCGGCTCCCCTCCGGAAGGGGGCCCGGCCGTCAGTACGTCGGTTCAGCCGGACTGGGCGAGCAGCATCACGAGGATCACCGCACCCACACCGCCGATCATGGTGTTCTTCGCCTTGATGCCGATGGACAGCGCGACGAACGCGATGATGCCCATCGGCCCGTACTTCCACTGCACGAGCTGCTCGAACCCGATGGCCAGAGCGGCGACGACGATGGCGATGAGCGGCATGGTGGACCCCCTGTCACCGTGGTGGCCAACCCTGGTGAGGTTCGACCACGTTGCTCAAGTTGGCTGCCAACTTCACTGTACTTATCTCCGCTTGGAAGCGTCTCATAACCACCTTTCCTTGAACTGCCGGAAGATGGCGAGAAGTTGTAGGGTTTGGTCGTGGAGCCGGAACACGTCCCCGTCAACGGGCGGGAGAGACCGCAGCGGCCACAGCCAACACATCGAGAGGTGGCCGACGAGCTGCGCGCCCGGATCAGGTCCGGTCGGCTGCGGCCGGGTCAGCGCATGCCCACGCAGGCCCAGTTGGCCGAGGAGTTCGGCGTGGAGCGCGGCACCGTCCGCCAGGCCCTGCGCACCCTGCAGTCGGAACGTCTGCTCACCAATGTGTCCAAGGGGAGCCCGGCGACCGTCGCGCCCGACCTGTACGGCCCCCAGGCCGGTCCCGAGGCGCGGCCGATGCCCACCACCGTGGCCCTCGCCTCCCGGATCGCGGCGGCCTTCGCCGCCGAGCACGTCGAGGTCGACGCCCTCTGCCTGACCTCCGTCTCCCTCACCCTCGCCCTCGGCGAGCCGCTGCGCCAGATCCACGCGGGGCGGCTGAAACCGGCCAAGATCGACGTCCGGGTCCTGCTGCCGAGCAGTGACATCGACCTCGCCTTCCCGGTGGCGGTCTCGGGCGGCGCGGCGGTCGGCCCGGTGCACGAGCGATGGCTGGCGATGCGCAACGCCCAGGGCCAGGTGCTCCAGCACAACCTGCTGGGCCTGCGCGCCACGCACGGCATAGACGTGCGCGTCTCCTTCCGGGCGCTGCCCTTCACCCCGCCCGTGAAGCTGTACGTGCTCAACGGCAGCGAGGCCCTCTTCGCGTACTACACCCTCAGCCGGCGCGAGCAGGAGATCGACCACGAGCCGCTGGAGATGTACGACGCGGAGGGCATCCGCTCGACGCTGTTCGCCTTCGATCAGGGCGGTGGCCTGCGCGACGGCGTGTTCGTGAAGCAGTCCCGGCTGTGGTTCGACGCGCTGTGGGGGACGATCAGCTCGGAGTTGGTGCTCACGGGCTGACCGTCCCCCTCACAGCGCGGGACCCGCGACCAGGAGGGCCAGCAGCACCGCTCCGGCGGAGCTGACGGAGGGGCTCTTGGCCTTGATGCCTATGGTGAGCAGGAGCAGGCCGACGATGCCGGTGGCACCGTACTTCCACTGGACGATCTGCTCGAAGGCGATGACGAAGACCGCGGAGACCAGGGTGAGGACGGGCATGGTCTTCCCCCCTTCGGGAAGTTCGGGAGGTGCTTCGTTCCAGGAGGTAAACTTCCACCAACCTGGCGAAGTTGGCAACCAACTCTGCCTATGTTGTCCCCACTTGGCTACTACCTATAAACAAGTTTCAAACAACTCCCTATAGGTAGGTCGAAGTTGTAGCGTTTGGTCGTGACTCAGGAGAACGTGTCCGTGAACGGCAGCAGAAGGCTCTCGTCCCAGGAGATCGCCGAGGCCCTGCGGGAGCGGATCCGCCAGGGAGACCTCAAGGCGGGCGACCGCCTGCCCACCCAGGCCGAACTGGCCGACGAGTTCGGCGTGGAGCGCGGCACCGTCCGCCAGGCCCTGCGCGCGCTCCAGGAGGACGGCCTGCTCACCAACGTCAGCAAGGGCAGCCCGCCCCGCATCGCCGAGCCCGCCGCGCCGCGGGCCGAGCCGCAGCCGACGATGGTGGCGCTCGGGCCGCGCCTGGCGGAGGCGTTCGCGGCGCCGCGCGTGCGGGTCGACGTCGTGTGCCACACCTCGGAGACGCTGATGCTGGCCCTCAGCGAGCCGCTCCGCCTGATCCACGAGGGCCGCATCCACCCCGAGGCGATCGACTTCCGGGTCCTGATGCCCTCCCGCGACATCGAACTCGCCTTCCCCGTCCTGGTCGAGGACGAGGAGGACGACCCGGTCCACCAGCGCTGGCTCCAGATGCGCAACGCCCAGGCCCGCGTCCTCCAGCACAACCTGCACGCCGTGCGCTCCACCCACCGCGTGGACGTGCGCATCGCGTTCCGCGCCCTGCCGTTCACCCCGCCGATGAAGCTGTACCTGCTCAACGGCGAGGAAGCCCTCTTCGGCTACTACATGCTGACCCGGCGCGAGGAGGAGTACGAGAGCCGGACGCTCCAGATGTACGACGCGCTCGGCTCCCAGTCGCTGCTGTTCTCGTTCCTGAAGCGGGCCGGTCACCGGGACGCGGTGTTCGTGGACGAATCGCAGAAGTGGTTCGACGCCCTCTGGGAAACCATCACCACGGACATGACACTCTCCTAGTGACTTCCGATACGGATCAGACGGAACCGGTGGGCGAGTGGGCCGGCCGGGACGAGCAGTCCGAGGCACTGCGGGACCTGGTCGTGGGCGCCCGCGTCGTCCTGTGGGACTTCGACGGCCCCATCTGCAGGCTCTTCGCGGGCTACTCGGCCGACCGGGTGGCGGGCGAACTGGTGGACTGGCTGGAGCGGCTGGGCCTCAAGGAGCTGCTCACCCAGGAGGAGCAGGTCCACCCGGACCCGCACGCCCTGCTGACCGCGGTCAACCGCAGACACCGGCAGAGCGACCTGGTCGCCGAGTTCGAGGAACGGCTGACCCGGGAGGAACTGCGCGCCGTGCCCACCGCGTGGCCGACCGCGTACGCGGACGCCCTGATCCGTACCTGGTCCGCCCTCGGCGTCGGCCTCGCGGTCACGACCAACAACTCGCCCCGCGTGGTGAGCGAGTACCTGACTACCCGGGACCTGCTGGGCTGCTTCTCCCCCCACATCTACGGCCGCACCGGGGACCCGCATCTGCTCAAACCCGACCCCTACTGCCTCAACCGCGCCCTCAGCGCGACGGGCACCGCCCCCACGCGGGCCCTCATGGTCGGCGACTCCCCCTCCGACGTGACCGCCGCCCGAAGGGCCGGAGTGCCCTTCCTGGGCTACGGCCACAACGAACGAAAGACCAAGCTCCTCCGCGACGCAGGCGCCGAAACGGTCGTCCACTCCCTGGAACCGGTGCTGCGGCTGCTGTGGGATCAGTGACCAGTCCGTTCCTCGGGGGGTGTCCACCTCGGGTCGTCCAGGACGGGCCTTTCGGGTCTGACGTACTCCAGGGTGTCCCACAGATTCCGCTGCCACTCGATGTGGTGCTCGGCGAGTTCCTGCGTTGAGCGGGAGGGGGACCTTCGGTCCCAGCCGATGATGCGGGCGTTGCCGTGCCGGGCACCGAAGCCTTCGGTGTCGAGTATCTGTACGGAACGCCCGCGCCAGCTCGTCGTCTTCCTGCGTATCCCGTACGGAGCGGAGAAGACCTGCTCCTGGTTGAGTATGTAGAGCTTTCTCTCCGGAACGTTGGGGGATTCCCGTACCTCGCAGGATATGACGATGTGTGGATTCTTATCGTGGACACGGTCCAGAAGTTCGTTCAGCTCTTCCCAGTTGCGCTTGGTGAAGTCCTCACGCATCCGTTCGCGATTCTCCGGTGAGTCCCCGAAGTAGAGCGTTCCGGCGGGGAGCCCGGCACTGTCGGGCGCGGGCTCCAGCTTCCCCGGGATACTGAGGGGAAGGTTGAGATGGGCCACCACGAGGTGGAGCGTCAGATCGCGCATGGCGGTTTCCTGATCCGCAAGCCTGGTGAGCGAAGGCCGGAGCAGACCGAGCAGGGTCTGCATGCTGAAACCGTGGAAATCTATCCGGACGTGGCGGGCCTTGAACGCCTCCGCGACCGGCTGTCCCAGTTCTTCCAGATCGCCGAGTACGTAGACACCCGACGTTTCTTCCGGGCTCGACTCGCCGACCGCGTCGAAAAGGATGAGGGCCACGAGTGCGGCGAAGGAACCGCCGACGAAGTCCTGCGCCTTGAGGAGGTCTCCCAGCGGGTCGAAGATCTCGGCGGCCACTCCGAGGGCAACGACGAGGGCGAGCGCCCATTTGATGACGCGGGGTTTCCAGTCACTCAGTGAACGGCGCAGACGCCGGAGTCTGGTCGGTCTGCCGATGCCGGAGCTGTCAGATGACACCCTCTACCCCCATGCCGAGCGCCGCCGTCCTGGACGGCGGTGATGGCTTCGTCGTCGCCGCCATGATGCCCGGACCAACTTGCCTTCACCAGAAGGTCATTCAGGTTGCGACAACCTTCTGGCGGCGCTGAGCAGCGGGACGAGCGAGGACACGACGTGATCGGCACCGCGTCGCGTCATCTCCGCCGACCGCGCGGGAGATCCGGTGAACCCGAGGAACCGGGTCCCCGCCGCGACGGCCGCTGCCAGATCCGTCAGTTGGTCTCCGAACAGGACGCAGCCGGCCGGGCTGAGGCCGAGCTGCCGGACCGCCCGCTCGACGGACTCGGGAGATGGCTTCATGTGGTGCAGTTCCTTCGGGTCCCGCCCCACGATCACGTCGAATCCGGACTGAAGGTCGTAGGCATTGAGGAACTCCCGGATCGGGCCTTCGGCGTTGTTGCTGACGATGGCGAGGCGCAGGCCCAGGCCGAGCAAGGCGTCCAGGACGGTGTCCAGGTGCGGTACGGGGCGGGCTGACCGAACGATGTCGTACTCGTGCCGGGTCACCCGGGCTTCGGCCAGGTCCAGGGCGTACCGGCTTCGGTGCGCCGCGGTGGGGCGGTCTGCCATGTCCCGCAGGCGCAGCAGGATGCCGTGTGAGTCTTCGCAGTCCTCGACGTCCTGGTCGAGTTCCCCCCAGTGAAGTCGGACCGTCTTCTTGATCTCGTCGGCGACCGGCGCGGTCGTCATTCCGCGAAACAGGTCGGTGATGGGACCGTCGAAGTCGAAGAGCACCGCGTGAGCGTTGCCGAGGAGGCGCGCCAGTTTCGCCTGGCTGTCTGAGGCGTCGTACATGGTCTCCCTCTCCGGTCGCCCGCCTCAGTGTGGACCAGGGGGAAGTGGGGCTGCCAGCACCGCAGACCGGGGCGTGGTCCACGGACCCGGACAAGCCCTGTGTCGTACACCTGCTCAGCCGTTCGCCATGGGGAGGGACGGCGCGGCGGTGTTCGTCGGGGTTCCGCGTGGACGGCGACGGCAACAGGAGTACCGTTTTCCCACTCCTGCACCTCCGCAAGGGTCTCAGGCGAAAGAAAACGGTAGATGTCGCCTAATTCGACCTCCCCTGCCAGGCTCCGCGCCGTCGGCGTGAGCGGTGACGAGAGTGTGGTCGAGGGGCCACTGCGCGGCTACCACCACGAGACCTACGTCGTACCGCTGCCCGGAGCGACGGGTGCTACGGGACGCTGGAAGTGCCGGGAGCCGCGCAGCGGCCTGCTGTGGTTCGACCGCCGGTGCTTCGTGTCCGAGGAGCAGCTGCTGCGCGCCCTGCAGGGCCGGATCACCGACGTGCCGGACGTCTTCGAGGTCGGCGGGCTGACCCTGCAGCGGTTCGTCGAGGGCCGGACCCTCGGATCGCTGCACGGGGCCGGCCGGACGGTGCCCGAAGCGTTCACGCGGCAGATCCTGCGGCTCTTCGGCGAGATGGCGGCCGTGACCGCGCCGACGCTGCCGGTGGACCGGCGGTGCAGTTCCGAGGACCGGCCGGCGGACGGCGACACCGACGGCTTCATGGAACGGCTCGTCTGCTTCACCGAGCAGCGTGTCCACGCGGAGAACCTGCCGCGGTTCGGTTCCCTCTTCGCGGCCCTGGGGCTGGACGACGACGCGTTCAAGCGCTTGCGCAAGCACGTCGCCGGCCTCCATGAACGTCCGTTCTGCCTGCTCCATGCCGACCTGCACCGCGAGAACATCATCGTCGACGCGGACCGGCGGCTGTGGACCATCGACTGGGAACTGGCGATGGTCGGCGATCCGCTCTACGACCTCGCCACCCACCTGCACCTGATGCGCTATCCGTCCTGGCAGCGCCCCCGGGTGGTGGAGAAGTGGCGCCGCACGGTCGAGGCCGTGCGCCCCGGCGGTACGCGCGGCTGGCGGGAGGACCTGGCGCGGATCGTCGGCTACAAGAGGGCCCAGTCGGTCTTCACCGACGTCATCCGCGAAGCCGTCTCGCTGGGGCGTGAGGCGCGGTCGGCCGGTCCCGAGGTCGGGGCCGCCGCCGCCAGGCTGCACACCATCCTGACCCGCGCGGTCCTGCCCCTCGGCCTCGAGTCGGTGCCCGGCCCCGCCGAGATCGGTACCGCCCTCGTGCGGTGGGGCAGGGCGCACCCGGACGCGGAGGAGTCCCCGCCGGACACCCCCTAGGCTCGCCCCATGAACGCCCCCGGTCTGCGCGAGCGCAAGAAGCAGCGGATGTTCCGGACGCTGTCGGACATCGCCGTCGAACTCTTCCTGGAGAAGGGCTTCGACGCGGTGTCCGTCGCGGAGGTGGCGGCCGCGGCCGAGGTCTCCAAGCCGACGCTCTTCCGGTACTTCCCGGCCAAGGAGGACCTCGTCCTCCACCGCATCGCCGACCACGAGGACGAGGCGGCCCGGGTGGCGGGACAGGGGCCCGCGCCGATCGAGGCGCTGCGGCGGCACTTCCTGGCGGGGCTGGACCGGTGCGACCCGGTGACCGGGCTCAACGACCACCCCGCCGTACTCGCCTTCCACCGCCTGCTCTACGGCACCCCCTCCCTCGTCGCCCGCATGCACACCCAGCTGGAGCGGTCCGAGGCCGCGCTCGCCGAGGTGCTGGGCGGTGATCTGGGAGCCAGGCTGGCGGCCGGGCAGATCATCGCCGTGCAGCGGATCCTCGCGCTGGAGAACTGGCGGCGGATCGCCGCCGGGGAGCGGGTGGAGGACGTGCGGGGCGACGCGGTGGCGGCGGCGGAGCGGGCGTTCGCCGGGCTGGCGAGGGGGCTGGCGAGGGGGCTGGCGTCGACGGAGTGACCGGCGCCGGTCGGTTCGGTTCGGAGAGTTCGGTCCCTGCGGTACCGCATCCCCGTTCCTGCGGTCCGCCACCCTCCCTCCCTACGGTCCCGCACCCCCCGTTCTTGCGGTCCCCCCGGGTCTCGCTCAGGCGCCCGCGCCGCCGTCGACCGGCACGATCGCGCCGGTCACCCACGAGGCGCGGTCGCTGAGCAGCCACGCGGCCACCTCGGCGACCTCGCGGGGCTCGGCCATCCGGCCGAACGGGGTCGCGGCGTTGTTGCGCTCGATGACCCCGGGGGTCGTCGCCTCCCACGCGGCCATCATCTCGGTGGCCGTGCCGCCCGGCGTGATGCCGTTCACCCGGATGCGGTCGCCGGCCCAGCTCACCGCGGCGGACTCGGTGAGGCTGTTCAACGCGCGCTTCATCGCGCCGTACGCGGGCAGGACCGGGTTCGCGCGGCGGCTGCCGATGCTCGACGTGTTCACGATCGCCCCGCCACCGGCACGTCGCATGAGCGCGGCCTCGGCGTTCATGGCCGTCCAGTGCGAGCGGAAGTTCACCGCGAACTGCTCGTCGACGTCCTCGTCGCTCGTCGTGTCGAGCGGACCGGGCCGCTGGATCGCCGCGCCGTTGTTGAAAGCACCGTCGAGCCGGCCGTGCAGGTCCCCCACGTGGTCGACGGCGGCGCGGATGCTCGCGGGGTCGGCGAGGTCCATGCCGACGGCGTCGGCCACACCGCCGTCGGCGCGGATCTCCTTCACGACGCGGTCGAGGGCGTCGGTACCGCGGGCGGCGAGCACGACGGCGGCGCCCTCGGCGGCGAAGAGCCGGGCCGCGGCCGCCCCGATGCCGCGGCTGGCACCGGTGATGAACAGGACCTTGCCGGTGAGCAGGCCGATGGGTGCGCTGGGGGTGGTGTGCGTGCTGTGCGGCGCGTTGGTGACGTTCACGTCATTCGCGTTGTTCGTGTCGGTCGTGTTGTTCGTCATGGTTGACAGCGTCCGGCCGGCCGCCGGGCGGATACAGGCACAGGCTGTACCAGGCATCCGTCGCCGTGCGGCGTGCAGACTCGGGGTATGGACAACAAGAAGGAGCTCGGGGCGTTCCTCCGCAGCCGCCGCGAGCGGCTCCGGCCGGAGGACGTCGGCCTGCCCTCGGGCCCGCGGCGCCGGACACCGGGTCTTCGCCGCGAGGAGGTGGCGGTTCTCGCGCACATCTCCACCGAGTACTACGTCCGGCTCGAACAGGGCAGGGCGCCGCGGCCGTCGGCCGAGGTCCTCGCCGGGATCGCGGGTGCCCTGCGGCTCACGGACGCCGAGTCCGACCACCTCCACGTCCTCGCGGGCACCGCGCCGGGCCGTACCGGACTGCACCGGCGCGACGTCCCCCCGAGCATTCTCGCGCTCGTCGAGCGGCTGCCGCAGACGGCCGCCTTCGTGGTCTCCGCCGCGTGCGACGTGCTCGCGTGGAACGGTCTCGCGGCCGCGCTCATGGAGGACTTCGCCGCACTCGCCCCCAGGGACCGCAATCTCGCGCGCTGGGCGTTCCTCGGCGCCACGCACACCGGTGCGGAGCTGTACGGGACCTCCCACGGCGCGGACTTCCGGCTGCACGTCGTCAGGTCACTGCGGTCCGCCGTCGCCCGGTACCCGTCGGATCCCGCGGTGCGGGAACTCGTCGACGAGCTGCACGACGCCAGTCCGGAATTCGCCCGGCTGTGGGAGCGGCACGACGTCCAGGCCACGCCGACGCTCACGAAGACGTTCCGGCACCCGGTCGTCGGGGAGGTCACCGTCGACTGCGACTCGCTCGTCCTCGACGACCGCGACCAGCGCCTCGTCCTCTACTCCGCGCCGGCCGGATCCCCGGCCGCCGAGGCCCTGGCGCTCCTGGACATGCTGGGCGGCCGGGCGGACGGGCATCTCAGCGCGGCGTCCCGGCCCGCCTTGAACTGACCGAGTAAAATATGTAACTCGGTAACTTCATTCCGGTAGGCTTGCCGGAATGACGTCGACCGACACCGCCCTCCAGCGCGCTCTCGACCACGAACGCGCCCACCACGACCACTGCCGGGCCGTCCTCGCCGCGATGGTCGAAGGCGCCCAGGAGCACGTCGTCACCGGCGAGGACGTCTCCGCCTCCGGTGCCGACGCCGAGGTCCTCGGGTACCGGCTGCGCAGCCGGGCCAAGGAGATGCGCGAACTGCCGCCGGGCCCGCTGTTCTTCGGACGGCTCGACTTCGCGGAGGGGGAGGAGACCGGTCGGGCGCTGCACATCGGGCGGCTGCGGATCACCGAGCACCCGGCCGCCCCGCCCCTCGTCGTCGACTGGCGCGCTCCCGTCTCCCGCGCCTTCTACCAAGCCACCGCGGGCGACCCCCGCGGCGTGGCCGTCCGGCGCCGCTTCGGCTGGGCACCCGGCAGCCGCGGCGAGAGCGCCGACCTCACCGGCATGGAGGACGAGCACCTCGGCCGGGGCGAGTCCCGGGCCAGCGCCATCGTCGCGCGGGAGATCGAACGGCCCCGCGTCGGGCCCATGCGGGACATCGCCGCCACCATCCAGCCCGAGCAGGACGACCTGGTCCGCGCCGGTCTCGGCACCACCGTCTGCGTCCAGGGCGCCCCGGGCACCGGCAAGACCGCCGTCGGCCTGCACCGGGCCGCGTACCTGCTCTACACCCACCCGCAGCGCATCAAGCGGGGCGGCCTGCTGATCCTCGGCCCCAACCCGACCTTCCTCTCCTACATCGCCGAGGTGCTCCCCGCCCTCGGCGAGAGCGGCGTACGGCAGTCCACGCTGGACCGCGAGATCGCCCGGCACCCGGTCACCCGCACCGACGACGTGCGGGCCGCCGCGCTCAAGCACGACGCCCGGACGGCCGAGGTGCTGCGCCGCGCCCTGTACGCGCGCGTGGACCCCGGCGCCGCGGGCGATCTCATCGTGCCGGACGGCTCCTACCGCTGGCGCGTCCCGGCCGAGGCGCTGGCCCGCGTCGTCGCGGACGTACGGCGGGAGCAGCCGCCGTACACCGTCGGGCGTGAGCGGGTCAGGGCGCGGATCGTGCGGTACGTCCAGGAGCGGGCCGAACGGCGCGCCGGGCCGCGGACCAACGCCTGGCTGCGCCGGGTGGAGCGGGCCCGGCCGGTCGGCGCGGTCCTCGACGCCGTATGGCCCCGGGTGCGCCCGGAGGAGGTCCTCGCACCGCTGCTCGGCGACCCGGCCGAGCTGGCGCGGGCGGCCGACGGTGTGCTCGACGACGAGGAGCAGCGGGCCCTGCTGTGGACGGGGCGGGCGCCGCGGTCGTGGAAGTCGGCGCGCTGGTCCGCCGCCGACCTGCTCCTCCTGGACGAGGTCGCCGGTTTCCTCGAACATCCCGAGGGCTACGGCCACGTCGTCGTCGACGAGGCCCAGGACCTCTCCCCGATGGAGTGCCGGGCCATCGCCCGCCGGTCCGCCTTCGGTTCGCTCACCGTCCTCGGCGACCTGGCCCAGGGGACCACGCCGTGGGCCGCGCGGTCCTGGCGTACCGTCCTCGCCCACCTGGGTCGCCCGGACGCCGCCGTGGTGCCGCTGACCACCGGATTCCGGGTGCCGAAGAAGGTGGGGGGCCTCACCAACCGGCTGCTGGAGCGGCTCGACGTGGACGTGCCCCCGGCCCGCTCGCTGCGCGGCGACGGCGAGCTGACCCTGCGCGAGGCCGCGCCCGGCGCCGTGCCGGAGACGGTCGTGGACGCCGTACGGCACGCGCTCACCCGGGAGGGCTCGGTGGGCGTCGTCGCCGCCGGCCCGGACGTGCCGGGGTTGCGGGCGGCGCTCGAGGCGGCCGGCATCGCGGCGGCGGGACCCGAGGCGCTGGGTGCCCGGGTCGCCGTCGTACCGGCGAGCGTGGTCAAGGGCCTGGAGTACGACCACGTCGTCGCCGTCGAACCGGCGGCGATCGCGGCGGCGGAGGGACCTGGAGGGCGGGGCCTGCACCGGCTGTACGTGGTACTCACCCGCGCGGTGTCCCGCCTCGACGTGGTGCACGCGCGGCCGCTGCCCTTCTGACGCCCGACTCCGCCCGGTCGGCGCCCCGCTCGACGCCCGTCCGGCGCCCGCTCGACGCCCGGTCAGCGCCCGGTGATCACGTCCGCGACCCGCGAGTACCCGTCGGAGCCGTGCCCCCGCGCGACGACCCGGCGGGCCTGCCCCTCGATCACCCGCATCAGGCTCGTGTCGATGCCGTGCGCCTCGGCGGCGTGGACGACGTGCGTCATGGTCGACACGGCCGAGGTGATCGGGTTGATCGCGCCCGAGTACGTACCGGCGTCCGTGTCGGCGGCGAACTCCGTGAACAGCGGCGGCAGGATCGCGGCGATGCCCTGCGCGAACGGCGCGAGTTCCGCGCCGGTGACACCCTCCGCCCGGGCCACCGCGAGGGCGTGCACGTAGCCCGCCATCGCCGTCCAGAAGATGTCGAGCAGGGCGATGTCGTAGGCCGCCGCCCGCCCGGGGTCCTCGCCCAGGTGGGTGTGGGTGCCGCCGAGCGCCGCCAGCACCGGCCGGTGCTCCTCGTACAGCTCCTCGGGGCCGCTGTGCAGGAACACCGCGTCGTCCGTGCCGATGGTCGGAGCGGGCGTCATGATCGCGCCGTCCAGGTAGCGGACGCCGTGCCGGGCGGCCCACTCGGCGGTGTCCCGGGCGCGGCCGGGGGTGTCGGCGCTCAGGTTCACGAGTGTCCGGCCCTTGAGCGCGGCGGTGACGGTCTCCTCGCGCAGTACGGCGTCAGAGGCGTCGTAGTTCACCACGCAGACCACCGTCAGCGGCGAGGCGGCGACCGCCTCCGCGGCCGAGGCCGCGGCCCTCGCACCGGCCGCGACCAGGTCGGCGTCCCGCCCCGGCGTGCGGTTCCAGACGGTGGTGGGCACTCCCGCGGCCAGGAAGGCGGCGGCCAGCGCCCGGCCCATCGGGCCCAGGCCGACGACGGTGACGGCCGAGGACCGGCCGGTGTGTGCGGACATGCTTCAACTCCCGTAACGTGAAGAACAATTGCTGATGAATGGGGGCACCTCATGGCACACCGGCGCCACGATCCGAACGTCTGCGGAGTGACCGCCGCGATCGCCGTGATCGAGGGCAAGTGGAAGACCACGCTGCTGTGGCTGCTGGAGTCCGGCCCGCACCGGCCGGCCGAACTGCGCCGGAAGGCGCCGGGACTCACCGAGAAGGTGCTGACCCAGGCACTGCGCGAGATGGAGGCGGACGGCCTGGTGGACCGACGGGTGTACGACGTGCTGCCGCTGCGGACCGAGTACTCGCTGACCGCGTTCGGCCGCGATCTCGCGGAGGCCCTCTCTCCCCTCTCCGACTGGGGCCACCGCCGCCTGGACCGGCTGACGGGACCGGAGGCCGCCGCCCGCACGCCTTCCTGACGCCCGCCTGCCCCCTCAGTCTCGGACGGGCACGGCGCGTTGCCCAGTACGCACAAAAAAGTGGGTACGGAGACCGGAGCCGCGCCTGTGGGACCCGGCGCGGAGGCCCGGGCTCGGCACGGAGGCCCGGGGTCCCGGGGTCCGGGGGTCCGGCGGGACACACTATTGCAAGCAGGTGCTTGCAATAGTTAGCGGTAGGCGGCATGCTGGACGCATGGCATCGCTCAACGTCGGCAATCTCGGTGAGTACCTGCGCGAGCAGCGGCGCAACGCGCAGCTGTCGTTGCGGCAGCTCGCCGACGCCGCGGGCGTTTCCAACCCGTACCTGAGCCAGATCGAGCGCGGGCTGCGCAAGCCGAGCGCGGAGGTGCTCCAGCAGGTCGCCAAGGCGCTGCGGATCTCCGCCGAGACGCTGTACGTCCGCGCGGGGATCCTCGACGCGGAGCGGGACCGGGACGACGTGGAGACGCGTGCGGTCATCCTCGCCGACCCCTCGCTGAACGAGCGGCAGAAGCAGGTGCTGCTCCAGGTCTACGAGTCCTTCCGCAAGGAGAACGGGTTCGGGGCCGACGCGGATGCGGACGCGGACGTGGACGTGAAGGCGGATGCGGGCACGGGCACGGGTGCCGGTGTCGACGCCGATGCCGCTGTCGACGGGGCGGAAACAGTAAAAAACCCTCATTCATAAGCAATTCCGGAGGACCATCACCATGGCCATCACCGACGACCTGCGCAAGACCTTCAGCGACCCCACCCCGCTCTACTTCGCAGCGGGCACCGCCGACCTCGCCTTCCAGCAGGCCAAGAAGGTGCCGGTGCTGGTGGAGCAGCTGCGCGCGGAGGCCCCGGCGCGGATCGACGCCGTACGCAACACCGACCCGAAGGCCGTCCAGGAGAAGGCGACGGCCCGCGTCAAGGAGACCCAGGGCAGCCTCCAGGCCAAGGCCAACGAGCTCTTCGGCTCCCTCGACGCCGACTTCAAGAAGCTCGGCGAGACCGCCCAGGACCTCGCGCTGCGTTCCGTCGGCGTCGCCGCCGAGTACGCCGTCAAGGCCCGGGAGACCTACGAGAAGGTCGCCGAGCGCGGCGAGCACGCGGTGCGCACCTGGCGCGGTCAGGCCGCCGACGGCATCGAGGACCTGGCCGAGGACGTGGAGGACTTCGCCGTGGCCGTCGAGCCGGCCAAGCCCGCCCCGGCCAAGCCCGCGGCCGCCAAGCCCGAGCCGGTCCGGGTCACCGAGGACAAGACCGCGGCGGCGAAGAAGACGCCCGCCCCGCGCAAGGCCCCGGCGAAGAAGTCCACCACCGCCAAGAAGACGACGCCGCCCGCCAAGTAGTGCGCTGCGTCACGAGTGCGGAGCGGCCGGGCACCCTTGGGGTGTCCGGCTCGTTCTGCGGGTACGGTGACCGCGTAATGAAGAACCGAGTCTGGTGGTGGACGTTGTGCTGATGCAGGGGTTCGCGAACTTCCTGGGGCTGCTGAACATCGCCCTGATGGTTTTCACCGGCTTCGCGTTGATCGACGCCGCCACGCGTCGCGAGGACGCCTACCGCGCGGCGGACAAGAAGACCAAGCCGTTCTGGCTGATCATCCTCGGGCTCGCCTTCGTGGTGAGCCTGATCTTCCCGATCCTGTCGTTCCTGCCGATCATCGGCCTGATCGCGGCGATCGTGTACATGGTCGACGTACGGCCCGCCCTGCGCGGCCTGTCCGGCGGCGGCCGCAGCAGCCGCCGCGGCTCCAGCAGCGACGGCCCGTACGGCCCGTACAACGGCGGCCGCTGACCCGTACGACGGGCAGCCCGCGGGCAGTCCCCGCGCCGGGTCACCGGGGACCGGGCGGCTCAGGCCGTCCGGTCCAGCAGGACCACCGCGACGTCGTCGGCCAGCTCGCCGCCGTTGAGTTCGCGGACCTCGTTGACGGTTGCCCGCAGCAGCTCCTCGCCCGCCAGACCCTCGGCGAGCTGGCGGCGGACCATCTCCACCATGCCGTCCTGGCCGAGCCGCTCCCGGCCCTCGCCGACGTGGCCCTCGATCAGGCCGTCGGTGTAGAGCATCAGGCTCCACTCGGCGCCCAGCTCCACCTGCATCCGCGGCCAGCGGGCGCCCGGCAGCAGCCCCAGCGCCGGGCCGTTGTTGTCGTAGGGCAGCAGGCGTGCGGGCTCGCCCGGGCGGCTGAGCAGCGGGGACGGGTGCCCGGCCAGGCACAGGCCCGCGCGACGTCCGTCCGGGGAGATGTCCACGGCGCACAGCGTCGCGAAGATCTCGTCGTCCGAGCGCTCGTGCTCCAGCACCTGCTGGAGCGTGCCCAGCAGCTCGTCGCCGCACAGGCCCGCCAGCGTCAGCGCCCGCCAGGCGATCCGCAGCTCCACGCCGAGCGCCGCCTCGTCCGGGCCGTGCCCGCAGACGTCGCCGATCATGGCGTGCACGGTGCCGTCCGGGGTGCGCACGACGTCGTAGAAGTCGCCGCCGAGCAGCGCGCGCGAGCGGCCCGGGCGGTAGCGGGCGGCGAAGCGCAGCGGAGAGCCCGCCAGCAGCGGGGTGGGCAGCAGGCCCCGTTCCAGACGGCGGTTCTCCTGGGCCCGCAGCCGGCCCTCGGCCAGCCGCCGCTCCGCCGAGTCGGACCGCTTGCGCTCGACGGCGTAGCGGATCGCCCGGCTCAGCAGGCGGCCGTCCAGCTCGTCGCGGAACAGGTAGTCCTGCGCGCCGACCGCCACGGCCTCGGCGCCGCGCTCGGCGTCGCTGGAGGAGGTGAGCGCGAGCACGGCGTGCCGGGGCGCGAGCTCCAGGACGTGCCGGAGCACCGCCAGCTCGTCGTGGTCCTCGGCGTCACCGTTGCCATGGGCCGGCGTCGACAGGGCGAGGTCCAGCAGGATGCAGTGGACGTCGTCGGTCAGCAGCCGTCCGGCCTCGGTGAGGTTGCGCGCGGTGCGGACGCGGATCGGCTTGCCGGCCTGGTCGAGCAGGTCGGGCACGATCGGCGAACCAGCCGGGTCGTCCTCTATCAGCAGCACGGTGAGGTTCGTGGGTGCCGCGCTCTGCGTCGTCCGGTCGGTGTGCGTCCGGCCGGCGCCGGTGTCCGTGCCGGTGCGGCTGTCCGTGCCGGTGCTGGTGTCGGGGCTGGTGTCCGTGGGCTTCTCGCGCTTCTCCGTGGGGTTCTCTCGCCGGGTGGTGGGGTGCTCGGCCGGGTGCGTCCCGGGCGGGGCCTGTTCCTTGGAAGGGCCGCTGTCCGGGGACGCGGCGGGCGCCTGACCACACTCCACGGCCGGGATCGCCCTCTGCCGCGGTACGGGTACGGGCATTGTCTTGGTTTCCTTCCCTCCCCCCGAGGGCATGGCGGGGCGAGGGACCTCGACCCACCGACGGGGACCATAGCGGGTGACCGCACCGCTGCGGAATGGTCCAGAACACGTCGGCCGGCCATCGGCCACTGTCATATGCCGCGTTATCCCCCGCAGTTGGACACCTCGGCCGGGGACCTGGGATGACGAACGTCACGCGGGGCGGTGCGCCGGGCGTGGACTGGGTCACGTGGCCCGTCTCACGCGCCCGGAACGGGGCGCGTGGCCCGCGTCACCCCTTGGGCGTGGACGCCTGCTCCGGGGCGGTGTCCGGGCGGACCACGCCGAGGATCGGCATCGAACCCGCGCCCGCGACGGTGATCGAACGCCCAGGACGCGGGGCGTGCACCATGGAGCCGTCGCCGACGTACATGCCGACGTGGCTGGCGTCGTCGAAGTAGATGATCAGGTCGCCGGGGCGCATGTCCTCGACGTCGACGTGCCTGAGCTGCTTCCACTGCTGCTGCGAGGTGCGGGGGATCGTCTGCCCGGCCCACACCCATGCCTGCGAGGTCAGGCCGGAGCAGTCGTAGGACGTCGGGCCCTCGGCGCCCCACTGGTACGGCTTTCCGAGCTGGGCGGTGGCGTACTCGACCGCCTTGCGGCCCCGCTCGGTCGCCTCGGTGTCGAGGTCCTCGAGGATGCCGGAGTCGAGCCAGGCGGTCTGCGCCTTGGCCTGCGCCTCCCGCTCCAGCCGGGCGAGGCGCTCCTTCTCCTCCGTCTCCAGCTCGGACTCCAGCTTCTCGGCCGCCGCGATCTGCTTCTCGATCTTCTTCTGGGCGGTGGCCTTGGCCTTGCGGTTCGCCTCCAGCTCCTTGAAGCGGGCGGAGGCGTCCGCCGCGTAGGTCTTCAGGTCCTCCTGGGTGCGGGTCAAGTCGCCGAGCAGGCCCTTGGTGGCGCGCTGGCCCTGGATCACCCGGCCCGTGCCGTCGAGGAAGTCCTCCGGGTCGTCACTCAGCACCAGCTTGGCCCCGTCGGGCAGGCCGCCGGTGCGGTACTGGGCGCGGGCCGCGGCTCCGGCGCGCTCCTTGAGGCCGTCCAGCTTCTCCTGGCCCTTCACGATCTTCTTGGCCAGCTCGACGATCTCGGCGTTCTGCTTCTCGGCCTTCTCCTCGGCGGCGTTGTACTGCTCCGTGGCCGAGGCCGCCGCGCGGTAGAGCTTGTCGAGCGTCTTGCGCACGGCCTCCAGGTCCTTGCCGGGAGTGGCGGCCGGGGCGCCGGCCGACGACGACGGTGCGGGCGACGACGGTGCCGGCGACGATGACGGGCCGGGGTCCGCGAACGCCGTGCCCGGCGCCGCCAGCACGGTGATCGCGCAGACCACGGTCACGGCAGCGGTCGTCAAGCCATGCTTCCCCGTGCGCATACCTCGCCCCCAAACTGATTAACCGTCAGTAACTTAGCCCGCTCGGGGGATCGTGCCATGCCGGCGCGAAAAGCGACAGAGGCCGTGCTTGGCCTGCTTTCCTCCTGCTTCCGCTCGATTGCTTCCGCTCGGTTGCTTCCCCCGATTGCTTGCCACGACTGCTCCCGGGTGTGTGACGAACGCCGCACGGAGATCGTTCCCGGGTCACGGTCACGGTCACGGTCGCGGTCGTCCGCGTCCGTCCCGGGTCCCAGGCCGTCCCCGACCGCCCCGGGCCCCAGGCCGTCCCCGACCGCCCCGCCGGTTCACGCGCGGGGCGCCAACGCCTCCCACCGCACCGTCACTTCGCCCTGCCGCCAGCGCACCGGCCCGTCCGTCACCGGCCAGTCGGCCGTCAGGTCCCGCACGGCCCGGATCCAGCGCTGCCGGGCGCCGTAGGAGGCGTACGGCGCGGCGGCGGCCCAGGCGCGGTCGAAGTCGCGCAGGAAGGCGTGCACGGGCTCGCCGGGGACATTGCGGTGGATGAGCGCCTTCGGCAGCCGTTCGGCCAGGTCGGAAGGGTGGTCCAGTGAGCCGAGCCGGGTCGCGAAGGTGACCGTGCGCGGCCCCTCGGGACCGAGCGCCACCCACACGTGCCGCCGCCCGACCTCGTCGCACGTACCCTCGACCAGGAGCCCGCCGCGCGAGGACCCCGACGCCGGCGCGAGCCGCGCGCACAGCAGCCGCCAGACGCCGGCCACCTCGCCCTCGTCGTACTGGCGCAGCACGTTCGCCGCGCGGATCAGCAGCGGCGGCCGGGAGACGGGGACCTCGAACCCGCCGTGCCGGAAATCGAGCCCCGCGCGCGCGTACGGCCGGGCCGCCGCCACCCGCGCCGGGTCGATCTCGACGCCCACCACGCGCGCGTGCGGCGCGACCGTGCGCAGGCGGAGCAGCAGTTCGACGGCCGTCCAGGGGGCCGCGCCGTAGCCGAGGTCGACGGCGACGGGCTCGGCGGCGCGGCGCAGTTCGGCGCCGTGCACGGCCGCGATCCAGCGGTCCATGCGGCGCAGCCGGTTGGGGTTCGTCGTCCCGCGCGTGACCGTGCCCACGGGGCGGGTGGCGGTGGCGCGGGGTGGCATACCTACGAGGGTATGCGGCCGAGGGCACGCGGCCGACCGCGCGGCATTCGTCCACGGGATGGTGGTACCCGCACACCACGGCAGGGCGCCCGCCGCCACCGACCCGGGTGGGGGACCCGAGGGCCCATCGAACGGTTGAGCGATCGACGGTAATGATTCGGCAAAGGTCCGAGAATCGGAATGGAGCACTGCCCCTTTGGTGTTCCCACCCCTTGGAGGGCATGGCAGGCCCTCCGACCGGCATGCCCGCAGCGAGGAGGAACGGCTCGTGAGCCAGTACGTCAGCAGGCTCGGGCGTCGCTCAGTGGCGGCCTCCCCGCGGCTCCGGCTCCTGCGCAGGCCCCGCCGCGTCGCCATGCTGTCCGTGCACACCTCACCGCTCCACCAGCCCGGCACCGGCGACGCCGGAGGCATGAACGTCTACATCGTGGAGCTGGCGCAGCGCCTCGCCGAGATAAACATCGAGGTCGAGATCTTCACGCGGGCGACCACCGCCGCCCTCCCGCCCGCCGTCGAGCTGGCCCCCGGCGTCCTGGTCCGGCACGTCGACGCGGGCCCGTACGAGGGACTGGCCAAGGAGGACCTGCCCGCCCAGCTCTGCGCCTTCACCCACGGCGTGATGCAGGCGTGGGCCGGACACCGCCCCGGCCACTACGACCTCGTGCACTCCCACTACTGGCTCTCCGGCCACGTCGGCTGGCTCGCCGCCCAGCGCTGGGGCGCGCCCCTGGTGCACGCCATGCACACCATGGCCAAGGTCAAGAACGCCAACCTGGCCGACGGCGACACCCCCGAACCGGCCGCCCGCGTCATCGGCGAGACCCAGATCGTCGCCGCCTCCGACCGGCTGATCGCCAACACGGCCGAGGAGGCCGACGAACTCGTCCGGCACTACGCCGCCGACCCCGACAAGGTCGCCGTCGTCCACCCCGGCGTGAACCTCGACCGGTTCCGCCCCTTCCCCAAGGGCACCGTCCCGGGACCCGGCCGGCACGGCAACGCCCGCGCCGCCGCCCGCGCCCGCCTCGGCCTGCCCCAGGACGCGCTGATCCCGCTCTTCGCGGGCCGCATACAGCCCCTGAAGGCGCCGGACGTCCTGCTGCGCGCCGTCGCCGTGCTCCTCGACCAGCGCCCCGACCTGCGCTCCCGCATCGTCGTCCCCATCGTCGGCGGGCCCAGCGGCAGCGGCCTCGCCAAGCCGGAGGGCCTGCAGAAACTCGCCGCGCGGCTCGGCATCGCCGACGTCGTGCGCTTCCGCCCGCCGGTCGGCCAGGAGCAGCTCGCCGACTGGTTCCGGGCCGCGTCCGTCCTCGTCATGCCGTCCTACAGCGAGTCCTTCGGGCTCGTCGCCATAGAGGCCCAGGCGGCCGGTACGCCGGTGCTGGCCGCCGCGGTGGGCGGGCTCCCGGTCGCGGTGCGCGACGGACACACCGGGCGCCTCGTCGACGGCCACGATCCCGCCGCGTACGCGCGCGTGCTGCGCGATTTCGCCGACAACCCCGAGCTGACGCCCCGGATGGGCGACGCCGCCGCCCGGCACGCCCAGTCCTTCGGCTGGGACAGCGCCGCGGCCGCCACCGCCGACGTCTACACGGCCGCGGTCCAGTCGCACCGCCGTCGCGTACGCTCGCTCCATGGCTGAGGCACCACAGCAGAAGGCAGCACAGGTCCTCGAGGCGGCGCTCAAGGACGCCGACCTGGAGTGGGAGAGCCCCGAGGCCGGCAACTACGTCGTCAAGCTCCCCGGCACCCGCAAGCTGTCGACGACGGTCTCCCTCCTCGTGGGCCGGCACTCGCTCTCCCTGAACGCCTTCGTCATCCGCCACCCCGACGAGAACGAACCGGCCGTCCACCGCTGGCTGCTGGAGCGCAACCTCAAGCTCTACGGCGTCGGTTACGCCGTCGACCGCCTCGGCGACGTCTACGTCACCGCGAAACTCCCGCTGGCCGCCGTCACCCCCGACGAGGTCGACCGCCTCCTCGGCCAGGTCCTGGAGGCCGCCGACGGCGCCTTCAACACCCTGCTGGAGCTGGGCTTCGCCTCCGCCATCCGCAAGGAGTACGAGTGGCGGACCTCGCGCGGCGAGTCGACGCGCAACCTGGAGGCGTTCCAGCACCTCGTCGAGCGCTCCGGCGACTGACCGGCGGCGTCAGGTCCGGGCGCCGCTCGCCCGGTAGCGCCCGGGCGTGACCCCCACCAACCGCTTGAAGTGCCGGGTCAGATGGGCCTGGTCGTAGAAGCCGGTGGCGCCCGCCACCTCCGCCGGGGAGTCCCCGGCGAGCAGCAGCCGCCGCGCCCGGTCGACCCGCCGGGACATCAGGTACTGGTGCGGCGCGATGCCGTACGCGCCGCTGAACGCCCGTACCAGGTGCGCCGGATGCGCGGGCACGAGCGCGGCCGCCTCCTCCAGCCCGATCCCCGGGACGACCCGCTCGTCGAGCAGCTCCCGCAGCCGCCGGGCGAGCACGGGGTCCCGGCGGGCCCCGGGTGCGCCGGCCCCGGACCCCAGGTGCGCGTGCAGCCGGTCGCCGATGAGCGTCAGCCGGCTCTCCGCCTCCAGCTCGTCGCCGGGCAGCGCGAGCGCGGCGTGCAGCTGCCCGACCCGCCGCCGCAGCACCGGGTCCCGCAGGTCGGGCGCGTCCACCGCCGGGCCGATCAGCTCGTCGCCCAGCCGGGAGGCGTCCAGGTACAGGACGCGCTTGCGGAAGCCGTCCGGGGTCGCCGGGGAGCCGTTGTGCGGCACGTGCGGCGGCAGCAGCGACACCGTGTCGTGCGGGGTGCCGTGCTCGTGCCGGTCCAGGTCGTACCGTACGGCGCCGTCGTCGACGATGAGCAGCGTCCAGGCGTCGTGGACGTGCATGGGATAGGCGTACTCGGTGTAGTGGGCGTGGAAGACCTCGACGACGCCGGGGACGCGGGGCCGCCACGCGGAGACGCTCCGCTTGTCCTTCGATCGGCCGCCCATGCAAAAAACGTACAAGACCGGGCGGGGTGCGGGTCGGCAGTCTTACCGTATGAGCACGCACGAAGCAGCCCCCGAGACTCCCAAGGCTCCCGAGACCGAGACCCCCGTCCGCTTCGACACCAAGATCGCCGTACTGCTGCGCGAGGACCTGGAGACCTGGCAGCGCCTCAACGTCACGGCGTTCCTGGTCAGCGGCCTGGGCAAGCAGTTCCCCGAGGTGATCGGGGAGCCGTACGAGGACGCGGACGCCGTGGGCTACCTGCCGATGTTCCGCCAGCCGGTGCTGGTCTTCGAGGGCACGAAGGAGACCCTGACCACCGCCCACGCGCGCGTACTGTCCCGCGCCTTGCCCCGGGCCCTCTTCACCTCGGACCTCTTCACCACGGGCAACGACCGCGACAACCGCGCGGCGGTACGGGCGGTGGCGACGGCGGACCTGGACCTGGTGGGCCTCGCGGTGTACGGCCCGAAGAACGCGGTGGACAAGGTGCTGAAGGGTGCGCGGATGCATCCGTGACGGGACGCATCCGCGAGCGAGCGGCGGGAGCAGAGGGCGCTCGGGGTCAGGCGGTGCTGGTGTCGGCCAGGGGCGCGGGGGCGGCGGACGTGTCCTGTGCCACGGGCGTCTCGCTGCTGTCGCTGTCGCTGTTGCTTGTGCCCTTGCCCTTGCCCTTGCCGTTGCCGTCGCCGTCGTCCGGCAGGCCCCGCATGAGCCCCCAGTACCCGGCCGCCGCCAGGGTGCCGACGACCGCGCAGATGCCCCACAGCCACTCGGCGCCCCAGTGGTCGATGACGAACCCGGACATCAGCGGGGCGACGAGGGCGGCGACCGCCCAGGACATGGTGTATATGCCCTGGTAGCGCCCGCGTCCGTGCACGGGCGACAGCCGGACGACGAGCCCGGTCTGGGTCGGCGCGTTGACGACCTCGGCCAGCGTCCACACGCACACGGTGAGGGCGAAGACGCCCACCGACCCGGCGAAGGCGGTGAGCCCGAAGCCGTACCCGGCCAGCAGCGACGAGGCGACGAGCAGCAGTCGCGGATCGCGGTGCTGGATGAACCGCGTGACGGGGATCTGCAGTACGACGATCAGGATGCCGTTGACGGCGATGGCCAGCCCGAAGTCCGCGGGCGTGAACCCGGCCTCGCCCATGGCGACGGGCAGCCCGACGTACGCCTGCTGGAAGATCAGCGCGATCAGGAAGGACAGCCCGACGACACTCATGTACCGCCCGTCGCGCAGCACGGTCCACAGGGAGACGGCCGCGTCCTTGCCCGGGACGTCGTCGAAGGCCGTCTCCTGCTGGGGCCGGGACTCGGGCAGCTTCACGAAGACGAGGACGGCGCAGACGAGCGTCATCCCGGCCTCGATCATGAACCCGGCGAGATAGCTGACCTCGGCGATGAACCCGGCCGCCATGGAGGAGATCGCGAAGCCGAGGTTGATCGCCCAGTAGTTGAGCGAGAAGGCCCGGATACGGTCCTCGGGCCGCACGATGTCCGCCATCATCGCCTGCACCGCGGGCCGGGAGGCGTTGCTGGCCATGCCGACCAGGAAGGCGACGGCGGCGATGGCCACCGGGTCCCGCATGAAGCCGAGCAGCGCGACGGAGAGTGCGGTGGAGGTCTGCGCCACCAGCAGCGTCGGCCGCCGCCCGAGCCGGTCGGTCATCACCCCGGCGCCCAGCGAGGAGATGACCCCGCCGAGCCCGTGCAGGGCGGCGACCAGACCGGCGTACGAGGCGGAGTAGCCGCGGTCGATGGTGAGGTAGAGCGCCATGAAGGTGGCGACGAAGGCACCGAGCCGGTTGACCAGGGTGCTGGTCCACAGCCACCAGAACTCGCGGGGGAGCCCGGAGACGGTCTCGCGTGTGGCACGTCTGAGTCCGGTGAGTCCGGCGACTGACATGGGTCCCCCGAGGTGGATGTAAGCGGCTGATGCGGCAAGCACAACTTACAAACGCCTCGTTCGAGGAGGCCACCCAATTAACACTTCCCGTCAACCGTCCGCCCACCGGGCGCACGCGCGGGGAATCAGGGCCTTGGATTACGCTCGGGAGCATGGCCGACGCACCGTACAAGCTGATCCTCCTCCGCCACGGCGAGAGCGAGTGGAACGAGAAGAACCTGTTCACCGGCTGGGTGGACGTCAACCTCACCCCGAAGGGCGAGAAGGAGGCGACGCGCGGCGGTGAGCTGCTCAAGGACGCCGGCCTGCTGCCCGACGTGGTCCACACGTCCGTCCAGAAGCGCGCGATCCGCACGGCCCAGCTCGCGCTGGAGGCCGCCGACCGCCACTGGATCCCGGTCCACCGCCACTGGCGCCTGAACGAGCGCCACTACGGCGCCCTCCAGGGCAAGGACAAGGCCCAGACCCTCGCCGAGTTCGGCGAGGAGCAGTTCATGCTGTGGCGCCGCTCCTACGACACCCCGCCGCCCGCGCTGGACCGCGACGCCGAGTACTCCCAGTTCTCCGACCCGCGCTACGCGATGCTCCCACCGGAGCTGCGCCCGCAGACGGAGTGCCTGAAGGACGTCGTCGGCCGGATGCTCCCGTATTGGTTCGACGCGATCGTCCCCGACCTCCTGACGGGCCGCACGGTCCTGGTCGCCGCCCACGGCAACTCGCTCCGCGCCCTGGTCAAGCACCTCGACGGCATCTCCGACGCCGACATCGCGGGCCTGAACATCCCGACGGGCATCCCGCTGTCCTACGAACTGGACGCCGAGTTCAAGCCCCTGAACCCGGGCGGCACGTACCTGGACCCGGACGCGGCGGCGGCAGCCATCGAGGCCGTGAAGAACCAGGGCAAGAAGAAGTAAGCGCCCACGAATAAGCCCCCTACCTGCGGGTTCTCCGCGAGTAGGGGGCTTGTCGCTGTCTCTGGGGCGTCAGGTGCGGGGCGACTCCGGCCGGGCCGTGTCGAAGACGGCGGCGACCGAGTTGCGGGTCCGCTCCTGGCTCGACGGCATGAGGTGCGCATACACGCGGAGCGTCAGGCCCGGTCCGAGTGACCTAGGTACTCGGCGAGGGCCTTGATGCTCTCGCCCGTGTCCAGGAGCACCGAGGCGTAGGAGTGGCGGAGCGCGTGCGTGCCGCTCTCGCGTGACTCTGCGCACGGCCGACCCCGCTCGGGCACGGGGATGACGCCCACCTCGGTGAGCGCCCGCTTCCACGCCTCCTCGTTGAGTGGTGTGCGCCAGACGTGCCCGCCGCCCGGCCCGGTGAAGATCAGCCGCTTGGTCACCGGAGGCCCGTCCGCCACCCTCCACGGCAAGGTGACCTCGACCGGAGGGAACCGCTTCATGTGCCCCGGAGCGCATCAGCGGCAGGGCTGGGGAGCGGCACGTCCCGCAGCTTGCCGCCCTTCGACGGGGCGAACACGGCGTTGCTGCGGCTCAGTTTCAGTCGCTGGACCACGTGGAGCGTGTCCGACTCGAAGTCGATCGCGTCGACGGCCACGCCCAGTATCTCGCCCTGGCGAAGCCCGCAGTCGGCGCCCAGGGAACGACGCGTTTGGGGTCGACGGTCGGCGGACGTTCGGACCGAGCGGCACACGGATTGCGGGGAAGGCGACCGTCGTCCACGGCCGCGCTCAGTGCTGCTCGCACGTTGGAGTGTCCGTGATCCACGAGACCACCCGAATCACCTGGACCATCCGGCCGGTGGCGTACCTAGCGCTGGCTCATCGAACAGAGCTCCCGCCCTGTGCTTACGAGTTCAGACCCGGGCCCGGGGTCCCCCTCTCAGCGGACACCGAAGGCCGGCCTCGTACCTGAAGCCGGGCCTCAGGCATGCTCAGGTACATGAGCGCCTACAGCAGCGACCAGGACCTGAAGGTCACGGATGCCACCGGCAACGGCGTCGAGGTGGACGTGGCAACGAACCTGCTCAACGGCACCGTCCGCCTGTCCGTGCTGTGGACCCAGGAGATCTACCTGCACCCCGACGCGGCCGAACAGGTAGCTCAGTCCTTGCTACGAGCTGCCGAACACGGCCGGCGCATAGCGAGAGCCCAAAGCCCGGAGCCTGATCAAAGCCCCTGCTCCAGCGTGTCGAGTCCCAGCTGATGCTTGACGATTCGGCCCCAGGTGATGCTTGACGTCTGACCTAGACATCGTGGCTTACTGGCTGCCATGACGGACCGTTTCCCTGAGATCACCTCCGTGGAGGAGTTCATCCGGCTGCGGGAGAGCGAGGATCCGGCGGAGTACAACCGCTCGGCGTGGGCGGCCATGCCGCTGTCAGTCTGGTGGGACCTGGTGCGCAACCGTCCCGACATGCGTGTCTGGGCTGCCCAGAACAGGACGGCGCCGTCGGAGATCCTGGCCGAGCTGATCAAGGATCCGGATTGGCGGGTCCGAGACCGGGTGGCCAGCAAACGCAACTGCCCGCCTGAGCTGCTGGAACGGCTGGTCGACGATCCGCATGACGCCGTGCGGAGGCTCGTAGCAAACCATCCGCACTCGCCGCGGGCGACGGTTGCGGGCTTGGTTGATGACCCGTGGCCGGTCATTGCTCAGGAAGCCCGCGCCCGACTGGCCAACTGGCCGTCCAAGCAGCCGTCCGAACCTTCCTGACACAGCGATCACACGATCTTCCGGCGGTTGTGTTCGCCCGACTTACGGACCACCACATCCTTCCTGGTGACACGCGGGACGGTGGTGATCAGATCCTGGCCGTGGAAGACCCGGATCGATGTCTCGTCCAAGTGGACGGTGACGGCCTGGTGGGCATAGCCGCGGCCGAGCTGGACGCGCTGTCCGGCGACCATGAAGCCGCCGACGCTGCTGACCGTCCGCTCGGCGATCTGCTGGCCGGGCGGAGGCAGCAGCGGTGGCGGCCCGGCCGGACGGCCCCCTTGCAGGCGACCGCAGGCCGAGGGCGGCAGCGGGCTGGGCAGGGTGGCCTGCAGGACACGCTGCTCGTCCAGGACCTGCAAAACCTTCCCGTCGAGGCGGAGGGTGACCCGCTGTCCCGCGAACGGCCAGCCGACCAGGACCTTGTCACCGCCCAGCCCGACGTAGCCGACCGCGTTCACGGTCCGGTCCACCTCCACCACCCCCTTCGCATCCTGGACCGGTCCGGGATCGTCCGCCCAGGGCCCGGCGGGTCGGGCGTCCCCGCCTGCCAGCAGGGTCTTGAGGTCCCGGCCGGACAGCTTCGAGGGCAGCGTCTTGTGCCGTCCGCCGCCGATCAGGACGTGCAGCCGGTTCACGTCGACCCGCAGGGTCACCGTGATGCCGGCCAGGGCCGGGCCGAACCAGATCTGCTGACCGCGCAGGCTCAGGTTCCCCGACGCGGGCACCACCCGCTCCACCTCGATCGCACCGACCTCCCCCTCCGCCATCGGCCAGACCGCCGCGACAGGCTCGGGTGGAGGCTCTGGGACATCAGGTTGGGGGACAGGGTCGAGGCGGGCGGGCAGCACCACCGGCAGCGCATCCTGCTCGGACCGCGGGCGGGGAACGAAGCGGCTGGCCGGAACGGCCATGTCCAGTCCCTGGTGCGGCCGCATCCGGTTGTAGTCCTCCAGCCAGGCATCCACCACCGCCTGCGCGGTAGCCAGGTCGGTGAACGGATCACGCCGGTCGAGGAGTTCGCGCCGCAGAGTCTGGTGGAAGCGTTCGATCTTGCCCGTGGTCGTCGGGGACTGCGGCTTCGTCAGCCGGTGGGTGATGCCGTTCTCCCGGCAGATCCGGTCGAACATCGTCTCTCCGGGCTTGCCAGGACTGAAGCGGGCGGTGAACTGCTTGCCGTTGTCCGTCAGCACCTCGCCGGGCACTCCGAACCGCACCAGTGCCTCGCCGAAGGCCAGACACACCGCTCGGGCCGTGGCCCGCTGCACCACTTTCGCGATCACCATGAACCGGGAGTGGTCGTCGATCCCGGTGACCATCTTGCACTCGCTGCCGTCCGCCAACAGGATGCCGCCGACGATGTCCATCTGCCACAGTTCCATCGCCTCCGACCGCTCCCACCTGCGGTAATCCGACCGGCGACGCTTACGCACCCCGGGCTCAATGAGTCCGTTGCGGACCAGGACCCGGTAGATAGTCGCCCGGGACGGCAACGGCGTGACGCCCCTGCGTCCCAGCTCGTGCACCAGCCTGCGCGGACCCCAGCCCGGATGCCGGCGCCGCAGTTCACACACCAGAGCCTCCACCTCCGGCGCTGTCCGGTGCGGACACGAATCCGGCCGGTGCGACCGGTCCGTCAGACCCGGCAAACCCGACTGCTCGTACTTGCGCACCCAGGAGTGCACCGACTGCCTCGACACCCCATACCGGGCGGCGACTTGAGTGACCGGGACCCCCGCGGCGACCTCCATCACCGCGTGATACCGCTGCTCGACCACGCTCAACTCCACCAGCACGGCCCCGGCCCTCCCTGCACGCGGATACGACGCGCACAGCCAAGCCGAGACAAGCGGTGTCAAGCATCAGGTGACGCCACAGCGTCAAGCATCAACCGAGACAAGACAGCCCCTGCTCCAGCGACTGAGTTACAACTTTCCCTACTGGTTCAAGGCGGCTCACTCCGCTCCCCGCGCGCGGCCCGGCCCCCGACCGGTCCTGCGCTCCTGTCTCCGCCCCGCTCCAGCCCGGCTGGCGCCCGTGCCGCGCTCGCAACAATCAGTCGCCTGATGCGAGAGAAGGGGTACATCGCGGCTGGGGCGGCCGGCTCCACGGCTTTACGGAGCCACTTTGGCGCGAGCCTCGAAGATCATGGCCTCAACTTCGTGCTTTACCGGGCAGGTCCATAGACTGCCCGACGCGCCGGAAGCTTACGGGGCCATGATCGCTCGCGCCAAAGCAGCGCCACCCCAAAGCCGCTCCGCCGACCGCTTGTGTATCTGCGGCTCGCAGAGGGCAGGACATTCAGTGCCCAATGAGCCTCTGGGGCGTGAAGCCATCAGTGCCGCGCACCTCTCCTGCGCCTTCAACCCGAATCACGAATTCACCGACATCTCGCAGAGGCGCCAGGTCAACCGCTTGGGATTTATTGCAAAGAATCCTGAACTCCTTCAAGCCAGGGAACTTATCCTGAAAAATGCGCAGATCCATAGCTTCCGTGTAGGATATAACCAGTCTCTGAACTTGGGCCATGACTGGCGCGCGGCTGGCAATTAAGGCAGCAAGGGGCCCCTGGATGTCAAGGCTCCGCAGATTCGGAAGATTTACCAGATCGGACAAACCTTCTACTGGCTCATATGCATAGATCGAGAAGTCTTCGATTGTAGGCCAGTCGCTCACGCCGAACAGGGATCCACAATTCATCGGCCCGAGGTAGACGGAGGTCAACTCGGAGAGTGGCATGAAGTCACGGAGGCTCTCAAATTGACCATGTGAATTAATCCTGAACTCTTTCAAGCTTCTGAGGAATGCTAGGCTCCTCAGATGGTCGGGATTGGACTTCCAGATACTCAAGGATGTCACACTGGAATCATTCAGCGCAGAGAAATCGTCAAGCCCATTACATATGTCCAATGTAAGCCGCCGAGTTCGCAGATATGCGCCTATAAACTGCATGTCGCTCAGCTCGGAGTTGTAGCCGATATCCAGAGATAAAATACGCTTTGCATCTGGCACTGCCGAAATTTGTTCTGCCGTAAAGTCACCTTGAAATGTAACTGAAGGGGGGATCTTGATCCTGTGTAATTCGGCAATCTGTTCAGGCACGCTGATCGTCAGATAATCCAGGTCGGCGTAAGAGAGCACCTCGCGCGCGTACTCGGCAATATCGTGTCGATTCCAATGGAGCTGCAGATAGAAAGGTACTTCGCCCTTCGTGCACTGCCGGTAGCGTTTCAATAGCGTCAGAGACTGGTCGCCGCCCAATAGTCCTGCCGTGTGAACGACTGCCGCGGCTTCGGGACCTTTTAGATTTTCGGGTCCTGGGAGGAGGTCCAGAATTACTGGGCCAACTCTAGCTAGCCTCGCAGCCTCATCCGCGTTACGCGGGGGTAGAACGGCTGCAGCGCGTGAGCGCACTTTATTTCGGGTCTCGGGATCCAGCTCGGCAGCGTAGTCAAGGCTGGCGGCAGCCAGCAAGTGCAATCGATGCCGCACATCCGCGTTGGAGGTGTTCCGATCTCCACGGGAAATCAACCTCCGCAGCAGTTGTTGCGCATCTGCGGGACTAGCGTGAGCTACTGCCATGCGAATAACATCTTCCCAGCGATCGTCATGCGCATGATTTGCCAAGACGCCGAAATTTCTCCTTTCGACAGCTAGTTTGGCGGCTAGATAATCCTGAAAAGTTCGATGCACGAAGTCAACGGTGTCATCGTCAGGCGCGCGTAAGATTCCGCTACGCTCAATAAGATGGTCAAGAACTTGCTCAGCAGATCCTTGACAAGCAACTTCAGGCATGGAAGGTAGAGCATCTGCGATATGATGCACGGCATCATATCGGCTAATTTCGTCTTGCCCGTTATCTACCATCCAGTATGCTAACCGCTGCAATAGGCGGAAGCTCTGACGTTCGCTTAGGCTGATTCCTCCATTTTCAATCTGCCGCTCTCTATCGCGGCGATACAACAGCATGCTTAGCGCGGCCTCATAAAGCTCCATTCGTCCGTTTGGGAGATGGCCGTGCCGGTCTCTATGAAGCGCGCAAGCCAAAGCTGATAGCAAAGGAGAGGTGGCCATCTGCGCCAGTCCACGCTGCGCTCGAACTGAATCCCTCAGCTTTTCCTTAAGCAGACCCAGCTGTAGCTTTTCCTCTTCGCTTGCGGCATTCGCCGAAGCCGCCGCGTGCCATCGATCAATAAAGACTGCCACCTCTTTTGGGGTCATAGACTGAATGGTGAGTTCACTGAACTCAAATTCCGAGAGCCACCCCTCACGGACGGCGTTGGGGCGAGTGGTTACTGCGAAGAAGTTATCGGGATAGCATGCCAGCAGCTCTTGCAACCATGTCCGCGTTTCATCCCTACGATCTTGAGCAACTTCGTCGATCCCATCAACCAGAATGAGGCCTCGGCCTTGCGTCAAGATGTCGTCGACCCAGCCTTGCGGCTGACCATCAGCCAATTGGCATCCAGTTGACGCCAGGTAGCCGCTTGGCACCGGAAGACCACCGGCACGCGTTAGAGTTCTTAGACGCAGGAGAAAGGGAACACGATCATTTAGGTGCGACAGGCTTTCGGGAAAGTTTCTGCGTGCGGCGCTGACGGCTAGCCATTGCAGCAAAGTGGTCTTTCCGCATCCAGCCAGTCCGCGTATCAGGATTCGCGTTCGGTCAGCAAATCCTTGTTCGACGTGTATGCCTGTCGCTGGCCGCTTCGTTGCTCTATTTGAGTCTTGAGAGAGCGGCCTTGTTTTTGATTCCCCGAGACTCAATCCCAAATAGGCGACGTCTAGGGGCCATGATGATCGCTCCGGATGAGCCACATCTAACCCGATGACAGAAAGTTTTCCCCATCGGTTGTCAACATACCGACGGTACTGCCTCTCAAACGCCGTCTCGCCCTTTGGAGTATCAAGGGTCCCATCCCGAGCTTCGCCCCGCACCGCGGGATCGAGTGCATCAGCACGAGACAGCGCCGCACGGCGTAGTTCGAGCAGCGGCTCAGGGGCAGCACCGAGCTCCCGAGCCAGAGCGATGACAGTCTCTTCAGTCGGAACGGTGGCCCCGTTCAGCGCTTTACTCACAGTAGTCCGCCCCAAGGCGGCTCTACCCGCCAAGGCCGCGACAGTCATGCGCCGTTCTGCTCGAAGACGCTTGAACTCACCGGCTAGCTGCGCAAGGGAGTGCTCCTGTGTGATGCCGATTGCCGTTCGACTCGTCGTATCGCCCATCCCACTCCACTCCGGCGTACCGATGTGTTCATCATCGTTCAGCGTGAACACTCCTGCACGCTCTTTGGTCCAACTTCCCAATGCAACCGCACCTGCTGCATTGGAGGAGTCCTATGAACTCGACTGCTGGCGTACTGAGCTTGTTCATCCTCGTGGTGCTCGCCTCGGGGCTGATGGCGGCTCTCGTTGCCGCCTTGGCAGGGCTTCTGGCCTGGCTGGACGGCGTCTCCCTTCCCGAGGCTTTGCGCCGCGCCGGCACAGCGTTCGCCGCGACACTGACCGTGCTTTCGGCACTGGCAGCACTCGCGGCTGGGATGCGCCACTGAGTGGGTGGCACGGAAGGGCGAAGCTGGGGCTCGGCCAGGACTCCGGCCACTGCCGCGTCGCAGATGGCAAGAACCCGCACCGCAAGCGCACCAGATCGAGCGGGGAACAGCTGGGAATCACGGTGAAGGCAGCCGCAACCGGCGAGGCCGCGCCCTGGCTGTTCGCCCAGGTCAGCATCTGAACCGGTCCCCAACGCTCGCAGGTCCCAAGCTGATGGCTCCTGGGCGAAACGCAGCAGCTCTTGGAGCAGTTGCCCCACAGCCGAACCCTCCCTGCACAGGCTCTGCCAGACTCGCTTCATGGGACGTTGTGCTGGGGTGACACGGCAGGGACGAGCGTGCGGAAACCCGGCCAGATGGAACGGCTACTGCCATCTGCACGGTGGTGGAGGTCGACGAAGCCGAAGCCCACGTGGCCCTACTCCTCCCCGACTTCCGCGCATGCCGGTGCCTCCGCTACCGCAGCAATTGGGCAGGCGGAGAGGCTGGTTCTGGCGATTGAGGTGGCTCGTCATGGGTCGGTTCGAGGCATTATGCAACGCGATAGGCCGACGCTCGTGACGGTGATGGCTGGGCCGTCCCTGGGGCGTCCGCGGCCGCTCGACAGTGGCCAATGACGACCAACGACGACCACTAGGCGGTCGATCCCGTTGCCTCTCACCAGCAAAAACGCAGGGTCGCCAAGAGCCCCGATAACACTCAGGGCAAGAAGAGGTAGGCCTACCTCAGTCGGCCCCTGTCCTGCCGATACTCAACAGGGCTGGGGCCGACTGGTGTACCGGGTAGGCGATCGTGCGGGCGGTCAGGTCAGGGCGGTGGCCAGGTGTTGGCCATGTCGAAGGAGACCATCGTTCCGCCAAAGCGGCTGGGGCCGGCGTGCCAGGAGTCGGCGACGGAGTCGACCAGCAGCAGCCCGCGCCCGTGCGCGTCGTTGGCCTCGGGGTGCCTGAGCCGCACGCTCTCCGGGAGCCCCGGGTTGTGCACCTCTACCCGGAGTGACGCCTCCGCACGGAACCACTCGACCTGGACGAGCCAGGGTGCGTCTGACGTGCCGTGGACGACGGCATTGGTCACCAGCTCGGAGAGCAGCAGGACACAGTCGTCGATCGAGCACGTCAGCTGGTAGGGAGTGACGAACTTTCGGAACCAGCGTCTGGACCGGGGTACGGACTCGGCGACGGGATGCAAGGTCATCGCGCCGAGGCGCGGCGACTCCGCACACGGATAGCGGTCGATCGCGTAGGCCACCCGGACTCATTCCCCGCCGCTGAGTTCGCGATGGGGGCGATGCAGCCGCCGTCTGACGAGTCCCTGTCTGTCCGTGCCGACGAACGTCCGAGTCGACGCTCTCGCCGCTGCCAACGCTGCAGCCGAAGGACCGATCCCGTACGACGCCATACAACACCCCTCATTCAGGAAGCCATTCGTGACATCTCTAGACAGATACTGTGGCCTAAGGTGTCTAGAGAAGGAGAGGAGGCCCACGGGATGGCCAATACCGGAGACGACCGACGGCCCAAGTACCAGCGGATCGCCGACACGCTGCGCGAAGCGATCCGGTCGGGCGAGTACGGTCCCGGTGATCGGCTCCCGGGGGAGAACGACCTCATGGCGACGTACGGCGTGGCGCGTATGACGGCCCGCCAGGCATTGAGCGTCCTCCGGGACGAGGGCGTCGTCGAGGCCCGCAAGGGCGCCGGTGTGTTCGTCCGGGAGTTCCGCCCGCTTCGGCGACGGGGCATCCAGCGTCTGGCCCGGCAGCAATGGGGCAACGGCAGGTCCATCTGGTCGGCCGACATCGAGAACCGCTCACTCGATGTGGACCAGGTCGCGGTGTCCGAGGAAGCGGCGCCCGACGGTGTCGCCGCGGTCCTGGACCTGGCCGACGGGGAGACGGTGTGCGTGCGGCGCCGGCGCTTCGTCCTGGACGGCAAGCCGGTCCTGCTCGCGACGAGCTACTTGCCCGCCGCCCTGGTCGCCGGGTCCGCGATCACTCAGGAGGACACCGGGAAGGGCGGGACGTACGCCCGGCTCGCCGAACTGGGCCACGGGCCGGTGCACTTCCGTGAGGAGATCCGCTCTCGCATGCCCTCGAAGGGCGAGGCCGACCAGTTGGGCATGGCCGCGGGCACCCCGGTCATCGTCATCTGCCGTACCGCGTTCACGAGCGAGGGGCGCGCCGTCGAGATCAATGAGATGAAGCTGGACGCCGCCTCGTACGTCCTGGAGTACGACTTCGACGCGTAGGCCGGGCGGTTCGCCCCACGCCACGACGCCAACTCCGAGCCTGAGGGGTGCTTGAGAGCCTCGTGGCTGTGCGGAACCAGATCGTTCGGTTCCGCACGGCCGCGAGGCCCTCGCCGTGCCGGGGCCGTTACTGGTGCGTGGCCAGGAACGGTAGGAGGACGGCGGCCATCTCGTCGGGTACTTCCTCCGCGAGGTCGTGGCCGGCGTCGAAGACGTGGCCGGTGACGTCGTTAGCCATGTGCCGCATCTGGGATTCGTTGCGGTCGCCTATGAACGCGGATCCGCCCAGCGCCAGGACCGGGATGTCCAGCTTCTTCTCTGCGGCCCGCCGGTTCTGTTCGGCGTCGACGAGCATGGCCCGGTAGATGGAGAGCATCGCGCGGATGCCGCCGGGCATGGAGTAGCAGCGCACGTATTCGTCGAGCGCGTCGGGGGTGGCGGTGTCGGGCCGGCTGCGCTCGTACTTGATCATGTAGGTGATCAGCTCGCGCTCGTGTCCGCTGATCAGCATCTCGGGGATGTCCGGCTGGAAGTAGAAGCCCAGATGCCACAGGTGCATGCCGCTGGAGACGTTCTCGGGGGTGAGGGCCGTGTGGTCCTCGAAGCCGAATCCCGGGAACAGCGCCTCGGCGAACACGAGAGCGGTGACGTGGTCGCGGTGGCGGGCGGCGAGCTGGTAGCCGATCACCGCTCCCCAGTCCTCACCCACCACGGCGTATGTCCGGTGGCCGAGGTGGTTCATCAGCTCGGCGATGTCGTCGCTCATGGTCGCGGAGTCGTAGCCGTCAGACGGCCGGGCGGAGTCGCCGAGACCGCGGAGGTCCGGCACGACGACGGTGTAGTGGGGCGTCAGCTTGGGAAGGAGGTGGCGCCAGTGGTAGCTGGTCTTGGGTACGCCGTGCAGGAGCACCACCGCGGGGCCGGACCCGGCTGTGCGGTAGTGCAGACTCGTTCCGTTCACGGCTGCTCGGCCCGTGCGGGCGGGCGTTTCTTCATGGTCGAGCATCATGTTGTTCTTCCTCGAACTTCTTGGTGTGCGTGGCGATGTGGGCGTCAGCGGGCTTGCGCGGGGTTGACGAGGATCGCCAGGCGGCTCGGTCCTGTGCCGTCCGTGGTCGTCCGGGCAGCGGGAAGGGCAGCGGAACGGTCCGCGGAGTGGTCGGCGGGGCGCAGGGCGAGGTTCTCCGGGTAGAGGCGGCCGAGCAGGGCCAGTACGACGAGGTCGTCCTGAGCGGTGGCGTCCAGGGTGGTCTCGCCGCTCCGCGTCCACACCAGTCCCGGCGCGCGCAGCGCGGACCAGGCGTCGGCGGTGCCGGATGCGGCGGCTGCGGCGGGGCTCTCACGGTGGGCGAAGCGGTGGCCGCGCAGGGCTTGGCCGAGGTCGACGTGGGCGGTGGTGCCGTCGTGGGTGACCTCGATGCGCGCGGTGCGGGTCCCGTCGACGACCGGCGCGGTGACGGGACGGGCGGCGAGCGGGCCGGATGTGGTCGTGGCGGGCGGCAGGTCCTCGACGAGGGTGCGCGGTGCGGCGTAGTAGTCCTGTAGCTCGGCGACATACGTGGCGGCTTCACCGACGGACGGGTCGGGGCGCCAGGTCAGCAGGTGCCGGGGCGCGGTCAGGGGCGGCTGGTCGAGGACGGCGGGAAGGGCGGTGCCGCCACTCGCCTCGAAGCCGTAGCCGGCTGGACCGGAGGTGCCGGTGACGACGTTGCGGGCGAAGGCCACGATGCTGGTGTGCCGGATCTGCCGTACCAGGAGTTCGGTGAGGAACGCGTCGCGGGCCGGTTCGGTGTGCCGCAACCCGGTCGGGGTGATCAGGAGCGGGGCATCCTGCCAGTTGGTGAAGGGCAGCAGGGCGTCGCGCAGCAGGACCAGCTGGTGCAGCCACTCGTTGTAGAGCTGCATCGAGACCGGTCCACCGCGACGTCCGAGGAGCAGATCTGCTGCTGAAGGGGTGAGCAGGTGGCCGTAGCAGTGGCTGCGGACGACCAGCGGGCCGGCGGGCAGCGGTACCGGATCGGTGAGTAGCCTCTCCAGTGCCTCGGTCGACCAGGAGGCAAGCACCCGGCCGATCGTCTCGGCCTGCGCGCCCAGTTCGCGCGCTGCCGAGGCGCTGTCCGGGCCGAGGTACAGCGGGAGGGAGGTCTCCCGGGTGCCGAGGGCGAGTGTCGCGCGGATCTGATCCTCCAGCACCGCGATGTCGGCGCTGGTGAGGGCGCTGTCGTCGACGATGCCCTGGAGCAGCGGCTCGGTGGCGGTGAAGAACTCGCGGGCGGTCAGGGTGGTGCCGGCCGCAGGGAAGGTGTTCCAGCGGCTTCCGCCGAGAGCGGGCGTGTCCGGGGTGGTGGGCGTTCCCAGGGTGGCGGGCGTTCCTGGGACGGCGGGCGTTCCCGGGATGGATGTGCGGGGCATGGGGGCCTCCGAAGTCTTGGATCGGATCAGGGTGCAAGCGGGGCGGGGTCGCCGGATCCCGTGTCTGGGCGGGCAGCGGCGACTTTACTGGATCGTCTGTTACAGATTTCGGCCATGAAAAAGTCAGTCGAGGGCGGCCAGCGCGACCTCCACGAGGGGTTCGAGGGTGCGGACGTCCGGCGTGATCTTCGCGGATACCAGCAGTCCGTTGAGGAAGGTGACGAGGAAGGCGGCGAGGGTGTGCGGGTCGTGCCGCTTCGCGATCTCGCCGCGCTCCGCCGCGACCCGGAGCACTTCGGCGAGCGCGTCGCGGCTGGCGTCCTGCATGTCGCGCACGGTGCGCCGGGTCGCCGCGTCCTCCGGCAGGCGCTCACAGACGGCGTTGACCGCCAGGCAGCCCCGGCCGTCGTCCTTCACGGCGATCCGGATCCGCTCGACCAGCATCGTGCGGATCGCCGACCGGGCGTCCGCCCTCTCCTCCAGGCTACGCAGGGCGGCCGCCGCGAGGGTGGTGCGGTAGTGCTCCAGCGCCGCCCGGTAGAGGCCGTCCTTGTCGCCGAACGCGGCGTACAGGGACCCCTGTCCGATCCCCAGGTGCCCGGTCAGGTCGCGCACCGAGGTGGCCTCGTAGCCGCGCGTCCAGAACAGCTCCATCGCGCGGCTCACCGCCGCCTCCGTGTCGAACTCCCGGGTCCTTGCCATGGCCCCACCGTAACCTATCTGGATCGACCGCTCAAGAAAGTCGGAGTCGAGGGGTGGCCGGTTCGGTTCACCGCCGAATCGGCCCGGCGGGTGATGCGGGGCCGGTGGACAGGACATGGTCGACGGCCGCGTTGAGGGTCTCGGTCTCGGCGATGAGGACGGATTCGCGGGTGGGCAGGGCGCGTTCGACCGAGAGCCCGTTGAGGACGGTGAGGAGGAACCTGACGTTGCGGGTGTGGTCGCCGGGAGGCAGTGCACCCTCCTCGGCGAGCACGGTCAGCCAGTGCTCGACCCGGCGCTCCGCCTCCCGCTCATGGGCGAGGTACGCGGCGCGTACCTCTTCGGTCTGCTCGGGTTCGATGAAGGTCCGATAGGCCGTGCCCCATGCGGTTCGCGCGTCCTCGTTGGTGCCGAGCGGTGCGAGGACCTGCCGCAGGCAGTTCAGCAGCCGTTCGCGGGGCGGCAGTGTCCGGTCCCGGATCGGGTCGTCGGGCAGGAGGTGTTCGTAGATCCGCGCGAGCAGGCTGTCCTGCAGGGCGCGCTGGGTGGGGAAGTGGAACCTCAGCGAGCCGGTGCTCACTCCCGCACGCGCGGCGACCGCGCGCACGCTCAGCTTCGCCGTCATGTCCTCGGCGATCATCTCCGCGGCGGCCTGGAGGATCTTCTCGCGTGTTTCCATGCCCCACTCTCTCTCGCTTCTTCCAACCCTCTCACTGTACTAGTACGCCGTACTAGTACAGTGTGCTAGCGTTTCTCTAACACGCTGTACTAGTGGCTCGCGGGCGATGTGAGCAGGAGGGACGGAGCGTGACCTGGAAACAGTGGGCGGCATCGAAGCGCCTCAAGCCGGGAGACGGCAGGGCACTGCAACGGTTCCGCTGGTGGCAGCTCCCCCTGCGCTCCCTGTTCTGGCTGCGGCTTCCCGGCGCCGGTGGGCACGCCCGTGTGCACGCCGTCGACGTACGGCACTGGGCGCGGTTGGACAGCGGCAGGATCCGGGCGCATCTGTTCCTGGACGGCAGGCACGTGGCCGAGTCGAAGCTGCCCGCGGCCTTCCCTGTCGAGGGAGGCGTCATCGAGGTGGCGATGAGCAACTACGGCATCAGGCGCTGCCACTACCGCCCCTTGGGCGGACAGTCGCGTCAGCTCACGCCCGACCCGGCGTCGGCGGAGGGACGGCGGGCGCGCCTCGCCGCCCGCCGTCCGGGACTGAGCCGGGCGATCGGCGTCGGATCGGTGTTGCTGCTGGTGATCGGCGTCGGCCTGAACCTGCTGCAGCTCGCCGAACCCGTCTCTCGGATTCCTCCTGTCGCGCAGCGGGTCGGCACGTTCGAATCGCCGGTACACCTGCCGGTCTGGCTGAACCTCGCCCTGGGGGTCATGGCCGTTCTGGCGAGCATGGAGCGCGCGCTCCGCCTGCGGTACTCCTCGCTGCTCGACATGGCCGGTCACTGAGCCGGTCACTGAACACGCATACGGTGAAAGGGAGATCAGCATGGTCCGGTCGAGACCAAGGCCCGCCGCCCGGTACGGAGCGGTGGTCGCCGCCGCCCTCATGGTCCTGACCGGGTGTTCGTCCGGCGCCTCGGGGCCGCGCGGCACGTCGTCCGCGGGGGCCCCGTCGGCCTCCGCCCCGTCCCCGGGCCCGCCCACCTGGAGCACGTGCGGGAAGAACCTCGAATGCGCCACGATCAAGGTGCCGCAGGAATACACCGAGCCCGACGGCGCGCAGATCCCGCTCGCGGTCATGCGGCACCGAGCCACCGATCCCGAGCACCGCATCGGCAGCCTGTTCTTCAACCCGGGCGGCCCCGGCGTCCCCGCCACCGAAACACTGCGCAACCTGCCCAAGACGGCCGGCACTCCTGGCGCCTTCTCGCCCGCGGTACTCGCCAGATTCGACGTCATCGCGATGGACCCGCGCGGCGTCGGCGGATCGCAGGCCGTTCGCTGCCTGACCGACGAACAGCGAGCCGACTTCGGCACTTCCTTCGACCCGGCCGTCCCCGGGGGCAAGCCCCTGCCGCGGCTGCTGGCCGATGCCGCCGCGTTCACCGACGGCTGCGTCGAGCACCAGAGCAAGGAGTTCCTGGCCAGCCTGTCCACCGACAACGTGGCCCGCGACATCGACCAGGTCCGCTCCGCGCTCGGCGAGGACAAGATCACGTACTACGGCTTGTCCTACGGCACCGTGGTCGGCCCGATGTACGCCACCCTGTTCCCTCACCGCGTCCGCCAGATGGTGCTCGACGCGCCCGTCGACACCAACCTGTGGTTCGGCAACTCCCTCAGCTTCCTCAACGACGTCGCCGTGGCAAGCGAACGGACGCTCAACGCCTGGTTCGAGACCTGCCGCACCGAAGGGAGCGCGGTGTGCCCGTTCGGAGCGGGAGACCCGCAGGCGGCGTTCGACGCACTGATTGACACGCTGGAAGCGAAGCCGCTGAAGATCGCACCCGCGAAGGGGGCCGCTCCGGGCGGCGAACTCGACGGCGCCATGGCCCTCGAGGCCACCCGGGCTCTGGCCGGCGACCAGAACACCTGGCCGCTGCTGACATCGGCGCTGCTGGCCGCACAGGACGGCAACGGCGCACCCCTGTACACCCTGTGGAGCAGTGTCACGGTGTCCCCCTTCCCGGTCCCCACCGCGATGTTCGAAGCCCACACCGCGGTCCGCTGCGCCGACTGGCAGACACCGACCGGCACCGCCGCGCACAAGGCCGCGGCCGCCAAGGCCGTCACCGAGGCCAAGCGGATCGGAACCCGGGCGGCCTACTCCGCCCTGAACTGTGCCCGGTGGCCCGCGCCGAACAAGGACCGCGTCACCAAGCCGCTCACAGGCGCCGGCACGCCGCCGTCACTGGTGGTCGCGGGCCGGCTGGACCCCGTCACCCCGCATCACTGGGCCGAGAACATGACCCGAACCCTGGATTCCGCGGTCCTGCTCACGCGTGAAGGAGTCGGGCACGGCTCCTACGGCACCAACTCGTGTGTCGACAGCGCAGTTGACGCCGCTCTCATCCACGGCACCCACCCTGCCGACGGCACCGTGTGCGAGACGGACACGCCCGCCACCACCCGCCCCCTCGTCCCCGCGAACCGTTGAGTGACAGCCGCTCGGAGGGGATGCAGAAGGTGGCCGAGCGTGATTCGCTGGTATACGCGACTGCACACTCACGATGCGAGGACGGATCTCATGAGTGCCGGTGGAGAAACTCGCGCCCGACTCCAGCAGATGCGCGACAAGGCCCAGGAACTGAAAGCCGCCTCGGAACGGGCCAGTGACCCTGACGAGCGCAAGAGGCTGCAGGAGAAGGCGCGAAGGCTGCAGAGCCAGAGTGAAGAGGAAAGCATGGAGCGGGGCGGGGACATCTATCCCCCGGAGTGAGGCCCCGGCCCCAGCCCCGGCGTCGCCCCCGTCTCGGCCCCCGGCCCTGGCCCCGGGCCCGGCGCCACAGCGTTCGATGGGCTACGTTGTGCAGTCATGACTACCGGGACGGCTTCGCGCCACTCACGGATTGGTGACCCGGTGCTCCGCTGAGCGCCGCGCGGGCTCCGCCTCCCGTCGGGTTGATCACAGGCTTGACACATCAACCACGACAGGAGAGTCCATGCCCACCAAGATGCTGCAGATCCCCACCGCGGACGGACAGGCCGACGCGTTCGCCGCCTTCCCCGGGGGTGGCGGGCCGCACCCGGGGGTGTTGATGTACGCGGACGGCTTCGGGATCCGGCCCGTGCTGCGGGAGATGGCCGGCGAACTGGCCGGGCACGGGTACTGCGTACTCGTCCCCAACTTCTTCTACCGGCACGGTCCGGCACCGGTGATCGAGCTTCCCGAGCACATCGGGGAAGAGGAGCGACCCGCGGTCTTCGCGGAGCTGATGCCCCTGATCGAGGCGCACACCGCGGAACGCACTCTGAGGGACGCCGACGCCTTTCTCACGTTCCTCACCGCTCAGCCCGAGGTCGGCTCCGGACCGGTCGCGGTGACCGGCTACTGCATCGGCGGCCTCCTGGCGACGCGCACCGCCGTGGCCCACCCGGACCGGGTGGCCGCCCTCGCCGCATTCCACGCCCCGGTGGGAGCCGACGGGCCCGACAGCCTCGCCAAGCTCGCCGCCGAGGTTCACTTCGGGCATGCGGAGGGCGACTTGACGCCTGAGGCTCTCGGTGGGATCAACCGGGCCCTGGATGCCGCCGGTGTCGGCTACACCTCCGAGATCTATCCCGGCACCGTCCACGGCTTCACGATGTCCGACACCGATTCCTTCGACTCCGCCGCATCGCGACTGCACTGGGACTGCCTGCTGTCCCTGCTCGACCGCACCCTGACCGACCGCTGAGCCTCCCGCCGGGAGGACGGCGCGGGCTTGCTCCGGCGTGAGGGCTACCCCGTTGCTTCAGTGCCCGGCGTCCCGCGCGCCGGAGTCGTCCCGCTCGACGACCGCGTACCCGGGCACGGACGGCCACCGCACCGTCAGCACCACGGACTCCTCCTCCGCGTACCAGGAGTGGTCGACGCCCCTGCCCCACACGACGTAGTCGCCCTGCTCGGCCAGGACGACGCTGCGGCCGGGGAAGTCCACCCGGAAGCGTCCGCTGACGAGGACCTGCAAAGCGGTCCGTTCCTCGCCGGTGACCCAGTGGGCGCGCTCGTCGCCCTTCGGGTGGACGCCCCACTTGATCTCCAGCGCCTCGCTGTACCGGGGGTCGGAGGGATCCTTGAAGTGTCCCAGCAGCCACCCCCGGTCCAGTGCCGCGTCCTTGCCCGCGTTGCCCACGTACACGCCGTCCGTCATGGTTCCGGAAGCTAGCAGTGGCAAGCCCTTCGCCTCCGCCCGGCCTCAGGGCGCGTGTCGGGCCCTGTGAGCCGTCGGCTCGTCAGGCCGGTTCCACCGGGAGCCACAGTTCCGTCGTCGCCGTCGTGAAGTCGTCCGCGCGGTCCAGGACGGCGACGATCGACGGGCCGGGGCGCAGGCGCCACGGGTTGGAGGGGAACCACTCGGACGCGGTGGCCGCCCAGGTGGTCTGGAGGGCGTCCGGGTAGGGGCCCGAGCTGCGGAAGACCGCCCACGTGCCCGCGGGGACCTCGATGGCGTCGAGGTCGTCGGGGGCCGGGGTGCCGGCGGTGACGGCCACGCCGTGGAGGTAGGTCAGTTCGGTGCCCTCCGGACTGTCCTGGGCCAGGTCGTCGCTGACCTGGAGCAGGCCCGCCGGGTCGGTGTCGCCGAGGGACTTCAGACGGGCGTGCTCCTCCTGCGGCAGCGCGGCGATGTGCTGCTGGATGTGCGGATTGACGCCCTCGTGGATGAGCGGGACGCGGGTCGCGTGGCCGATCAGGCGGAACGCGGGGCGGTCGGTGAAACGGGTGTCCATGGGGGTGCTCCCTTCGACGGTCAGGCGGAACCTGAGCTGCGGCTGTGTCCGAAGGGGGCCGCCGTCGCGGCGTACGTCGCGCGGGGCGGCGCCGTGGACCGTCCGGAACGCGCGTCCGAACGCCTCCGTGGAGCCGTAGCCGTACCGCACGGCGATGCCCAGCAGGTCGTCCCCGCCGCGTACGACGTCGGCGGCGGCGACGGTCATACGGCGCCGGCGGACGTACTCCGACAGCGGCATGCCCGCCAGCGACGAGAACATCCGGCGCAGGTGGTACTCGGTCGTGCCGAGCCTCGCGGCCAGCGCGGGGACGTCCGGTTCCTCGCCGAGGTGATCCTCGACCAGGTCGACCAGGTGGTTCAGTGCCGAGATCATGCGGCCTCCCTTCGGCATCCACCGTGGCAGCGGGTGTCCCTGCCGCGCCCGATCGCTCCGGTCCGGTTCGGTCGGCGCCCGCCGCTCCGGTCAGAGGCCGGGCAGCTCTGCCTGGCCCGGCTGGGCGCGGAGTCCGTCGAGGACGATCACCAGATAGCGGCGCCACGGCTGGGACGGCTGCTCCGCGGGCAGCGCCATCACCGCGTCCATCATCGCCGCGATCGGCGCGAGGTCGGCCTCGGTGACCCCGTCGCGCAGCACGCCCTCGGTGCGGGCCCGGGCCAGGAGGTGCTCGCAGTGCGCGGTGATCGCCTGCCGTGCTCTGGTGAGACCGGCCCCCTCCACGGTGCCCTGGCGCATCAGTTCACGCAGCCCGCGGTTGTGTGCCGCCCGTGCCAGCGCCTTCTCCAGGAAGTCGGCCAAGGCGCCGAAGGCGTCGTTCGTGTCCCGGGCCTCCCCGGCCATCGCCGCGATCTCTTCGAGCTCCTCACCGAAGACGGCCTCGGCCAGCGCCTGCTTGTCGGGGAACTTCCGGTAGACGGTGCCGACTCCGAGTCCGGCGTGGTGCGCGACGTCGTTGAGCGTGGCCTGCAGCCCGCGTGCGGCGAAGACCTCCCTCCCCGCCTGAAGGATGCGGCGGCGGTTCAGCTCCGCGTCGCGTCTGAGCGGGCGTGCCGTTGACGCGGCCGATGTCGTCCCTCGTGCGGCGTCGGCTTCCCCGGCCTCTCGGTCCCCGCTCATGCAAGCCCTCTCCGCCGTCTTGACCGAACACAATCGGATACATCGTATCCGCTTCGTGCTAACGTCCTGACGACGGTAAGCGGATATTTGATATCCACATGTGGCTGAGGAGCTGGCGATGCAGACCGTGGTCATCACCGGAGGTACCGACGGGCTCGGCAAGGGGCTCGCTCTGCACTATCTGCGCCAGGGGGCGCGGGTGATCGCTGTGGGCAGTACGCCCGCCAAGGGCGAAGCCCTGCTGACGGAAGCGGCGGCGTTCTCCGACGGCGGCCGGGCCGTCTTCCTGCGCTGCGACCTCACCTCGGTCCGGGCCGCCCGCGAACTCGTCACCACGATCGAGGGCATCTGTCCCTCGGTCGACAAGCTCGTCCTCTGCGCCCAGCGCTACCGGCTCTTCGGGCCTCGTACCGTCACCGCGGAGGGGTTCGAGCACAGCTTCGCGCTCGCCTATCTGAGCCGGTACGTCCTCGGCCACGGACTGCGTCACGCGCTGGAGTCCGCCCCGCGGCCCGTCATCATGAACGTCGGCACCCCCGGCATCCCGCTGGGCCGGATCCACTGGGACGATCCGCAGCTGGCGGCGGGGTACAGCGGGACCAGGGCCACTCTGCAGTCCTTCCGCGCCAACGACCTGCTGGGCGTCGCCTACGGCGCCGTCCACCCCGAGACGCCCGTCCGCTACGTCGGCTACAACCCCGGAGTCGTGGCGACCGGGATGCCCGAGCACCTGCCACCGCCCCTGCGGACTCTCACCAAGGCGTCCTTCGCCCTGCTCGCCGCCTCCGTGGCCAAGGCGGTCACCCCCATGGTCCGCCTCCTGGACGAGCCCCCGGGCGAACCGTTCACCGCCTACCGCACCACACGCCGGCTCTCACTGAAGGGAGCCTCCTTCGACCAGGACGCAGCCCTGCGCCTGCACCGTCTCACCGCGCGGGCGACCGACCCGGCGCGGTGGCCACCGGCGGCTGGTCCGGCCACGTGAAGGCGTACCCGGGGGAGCCCCCGCGGGCCAGGCGTACGTAGCGGAGCAGCTCGCGGACGATTCCCGCGTTGCCCATGGCCCAGCCGGTCTGCGGTTCGAGGTCGCCCGGGGTGGACCGGTAGTCGTGGTTGGACCAGCGGGCGCCCTCGCCGTCCCGGGTCGCGCGGGCGGTCAGGTCCGCGACCAGGACGTCGGCGAAGTCGAAAGCGTCCCGCTGCTCGGCGATCCGGTCGCAGGCCAGGGCCAGGACGCCCGCGGTGCCGCAGCAGCGGCCGTTGTTGTCCCAGAAACCGGGGCGCAGCCGCTCCGGGACGCCGGAGTGGGTGACCGTGTGCCAGCAGCGGTCGGCCAGCGCGGTCCAGACGGGATCGGCCGTGACGTCCCGCAGGGTGCGGAAGAGCTGGGCGTCGCCGGACGGGCCGTGGCACCAGCCGTAGCTGACCGGGTCGATCAGGTCCGGGTGGAACTGCGGGGTGGAGTGCGGGGCCAGGAAGCCGTCGGGGCCCGCGGAGTTTCGGGACACGACGTCGGCCGTGGCGGACAGCGCCAGGTCGAGCAGGTCCCCGCGGCCGGTGGCCCCGCCGACCCGGGCGAGGGCCAGGGCGATGCCGAGGGTGCCGTGCGAGACGTGGTGCAGGCGGGAGTCGGTGTCCGGACGGTGCGGCCAGTGGACGCCGTGCGCGGTCCGCTCCGCCGTACGCAGGTACGGCTCCACGGCCAGGACGGCCAGGTCGGGGTCGCCGGCCAGCAGGGCGCCCAGGCCGATGCCCGCGTTGCCGCCCATCAGCTCGAACAGTGCGCCCCAGCGGGTGCCGTCGAAGCGGGAGCGGACCAGGCCGAGGGCGCGGTCCGCGGCTTCGCCGGCGGCCGCGTCGCCCAGACAGTCGTGGACGGAGCGCAGGACCAGGGCCAGGCCGGTGCGGCCGAAGTAGAGGGAGTCGTCGTCCAGGTCGTCGACGCGGGCGGCCAGGGCGCGGGCCGCGCGCAGGGCGGTGTCGGCGTACGCGTCGTCGCCGAAGTGCCGCCAGGCATCCAGGAACACGGGGACGGTGCCGGCCGTGCCGTTGTAGAGCATCGGTTCGTCGGCGTCCTCCGACGGCCTGGTCGGCCAGGCGAGGCCGCCGTCGGCGGCCTCCCGCGCCGCCCCCGTCAGCCAGCGCAGTCCGTCCACCGCGATGTCCTCGACCTCGTCGACCGCCACGACCGTGGCTCCTGGTGCCGTCATGGGGTCACTCTCGCACCCGCGCCTCGGACCGGCCCAAGGGCCCAGGTGGCGCGGTCAGTTCGCCGTCGTCAGGCGGGCGCGGTCGCCCCTGCGGCCCCGCAGGGTCTGCCACACCGCGCCCAGGGCCAGCGACTGGACCAGCGCGGAGAGCACGATGCCGCCGATGAGGAACCACGTCGGGGCCTCGCCGCCCCAGCCCGCCTCGCCCAGCCAGGCCACGAAGCCGAAGGCCGGGAAGGTGAACAGGGCGGGCCAGACCCAGATGAGGGAGGCGTCGGGGCCGGTCGCGAAGAGGGGCTCCGCCGCGGCGACGGCCATCGCGCCACCGACCAGGGCGAGGTAGACCGCCGAGACCCGGTTGGTGACGGTCAGGCGGGTCAGGGTGCGTATGCGGCTGGTGGCGTTCGTCATCGGGATCAGGCTCCCCGTGCTCGTCGTCTGCTTCGTCCGGCTTCCTGTCTCCAGGGTCGGGCGGGAGCGGAGCCGGAGCCTGAGTACCCGTACTCAAGTCGTACGACGCGACACTCACGGGTGGCCGTGGGCGGTGGCCGTCAGCGGCGGCCGTACGGCGGCCGGGGCTGCCGGCCGCCGCCGTACCGTCGTCGCGTCAGCCGCACTGGCAGGGGCTGCCGGACTGGCAGCCGCAGCCGCAGCCCGAACCGCAGCCGCAGGCGGCGATCAGCGGGAGGCTGCGGATCTCGGTGGGCTGCTCGGTGGGACGCTCCTGTGCGGGGTCGGGCTTCGTGCTGGGGGAATCGGCCATGGTTCCTCCTGGAAGCGGGTGCCTGGGACCCGGGTGTCTGGGTCCATTGCACGCCCCTAACGGCCGTCGCATCAACGGCGCACGGAAGCGAACGCGCGCCCCATTGCGCCGTTGACGCGCGGGACTCGGCCGGACTCGGCCCCTCAGGCCCCCTCGACCTGTGTCGTCGGCTGGATGTCCGACTGGAGGTCGTCCGCGTGCTCGCCGGTGACCAGGTAGACCACCCGCTTGGCGACCGAGACCGCGTGGTCGGCGAAGCGCTCGTAGTAGCGGCCCAGCAGCGTCACGTCGACCGCCGTCTCGATGCCGTGCTTCCAGCGGTCGTCCATCAGGTGCTGGAAGAGCGTGCGGTGCAGGAGGTCCATCGCGTCGTCGTCCTGCTCCAGCTGGAGGGCCAGGTCGACGTCCTTGGTGATGATCACCTCGGCGGCCTTCGCCATCAGGCGCTGAGCGAGCTGGCCCATCTCCAGGATGGTGGCGTGCAGGTCGTGCGGCACCGCACGCTCCGGGTAGCGCAGCCGGGCCAGCTTGGCCACGTGCTGGGCCAGGTCGCCCGAACGCTCCAGGTCGGCCGACATCCGCAGCGAGGTGACGACGATCCGCAGGTCCGTCGCCACCGGCTGCTGGCGGGCCAGCAGGGTTATCGCCCGGGCCTCCAGCTCGTGCTGGAGGTCGTCGACCTTCTGGTCCGCCTCGATGACGGCCTCGGCCAGCTTCAGGTCGGAGTCGAGGATCGCGGTCGTGGCGCGTCCGATGGCCGACCCGACCAGCCGGGCCATCTCCACCAGACCGTCACCGATCGAATCAAGTTCCTCGTGGTACGCGTCCCGCATCAGGATTCCCTCTCGTACGTCCGTTTCGGGGGCTCGAAGACGGCCTCGCGCCCCTCGCCGTGCCCCCACGCTTACACGTTCCGGCCTGTACGCGTCCGTTTCCGGCACCCCAAATGAACCGTCCCTGGCTCCAAGGTGAACTCTGGGCGACGAGTGTTCGAGGTCGCACTCCGATGGCTGGGGCGGGACGGTTCGGCGTGCCTAACCTGGAGACATGGACGTGAACGCGGCGGTCGCCGCAGTGGCGGCGATCGCCGGAGTACTCACCGGCGTCATCGCCGTGCTGGCGTTCCGCTGGAGCGAGCGGGAACAGAAGCGCCCCACGCGCACCTCGCTCCACACGGACCCCGTGCTGCCGCCGGGTGTCGACACCGTCCTTTCCGTGCTGCGCTCCTCCGCCGTCGTCCTCGACGAGGCCGACGCGGTGGTCAAGGCCAGCTCGGCGGCGTACGCCCTCGGCCTGGTCCGGGGCGGCAAGCTCGCCGTCGAGCCCATGCTGCAGATGGCCAGGGACACCCGGCGGGACGGAGAGATACGGCAGGTCGAGCTGGACCTGCCGCGGCGCGGGAACGGGCGGGGGGAGGCCCTCGCCGTCTCCGCACGCGTCGCGCCCCTCGGCTCGCGGCTGGTGCTGCTGCTGGTCGAGGACCTCACCGAGGCCCGCCGCATCGAGGCCGTACGGCGTGACTTCGTCGCCAACGTGAGCCACGAGCTGAAGACCCCGGTCGGGGCGCTCTCGCTGCTGTCCGAGGCCGTGATGGACGCGGCGGACGACCCGGAGGCCGTGGAGCGGTTCGCCGGGCGCATGCAGATCGAGGCGACCCGGCTGACGAACCTCGTCCAGGAGCTCATCGACCTCTCCCGGGTCCAGAACGACGACCCCCTCGACGACGCTGAGCCCGTCCGGGTGGACGAGCTGGTCGCCGAGGCCATCGACCGCTGCCGGCACGCGGCCGGCACCAAGCAGATCACCATGGCCGCCGGAGGCACGGCGGATCTGCACGTGCGCGGCAACCGCGGCCAGCTCGCCGCGGCCCTCGGCAACCTCGTGGAGAACGCCGTCAACTACTCGCCGGCCCGCACTCGCGTCGGCATAGCCGCCCGCCGTGTCGCCGCCCCCGGCGGCGACCTGATCGAGATCGCCGTGACCGACCAGGGCATCGGCATCTCGGAGAAGGACAAGGAGCGCGTCTTCGAGCGCTTCTACCGCGTCGACCCGGCCCGCTCCCGGGCCACCGGAGGCACCGGTCTGGGTCTCGCGATCGTCAAGCACGTGGTCGCCTCGCACGGCGGGGAGGTCACGGTGTGGAGCGCCGAAGGCCAGGGCTCCACGTTCACCCTGCGACTGCCGGAGGCGGGCCTCGCCCGCGACCGCGCACAGCGGCGCTCCGACCGCGCCGGGCTCAGCGACGAGACCGAGCGGTCGTCCGCTTCCCCCCATGCCCCCCATTCCTCGCATTCCGTGCATTCCCCCCATACATCCCCGTACGAAACGTTTCCCGCCCCGGAGGTCCTTCCGTGACCCGTGTGCTCGTCGTCGAGGACGAGGAGTCCTTCTCCGACGCCCTGTCGTACATGCTCCGCAAGGAGGGCTTCGAGGTCGCCATCGCGACCACCGGCCCCGACGGACTCGACGAGTTCGAGCGCAACGGCGCCGACCTCGTGCTCCTCGACCTGATGCTGCCCGGCCTGCCGGGCACCGAGGTCTGCCGCCAGCTGCGCGGCCGCTCGAACGTCCCCGTGATCATGGTGACGGCCAAGGACAGCGAGATCGACAAGGTTGTCGGGCTGGAGATAGGGGCCGACGACTACGTCACCAAGCCCTTCTCCTCGCGCGAGCTGGTCGCCCGCATCCGTGCCGTACTGCGCCGGCGCGGCGAGCCGGAGGAGGTCGCCCCGGCCGCCCTGGAGGCCGGTCCCGTCCGCATGGACGTCGACCGGCACGTGGTGACCGTCGGCGGCACCAAGGTCGACCTGCCGCTGAAGGAGTTCGACCTGCTGGAGATGCTGCTGCGCAACGCCGGTCGGGTGCTGACCCGCATGCAGTTGATCGACCGGGTCTGGGGCGCCGACTACGTCGGTGACACCAAGACCCTCGACGTCCACGTCAAGCGGCTGCGCGCCAAGATCGAGCCCGACCCGGGCGCGCCGCGGTACCTGGTGACGGTGCGCGGGCTGGGCTACAAGTTCGAGCCGTAGGCCGGCGACCCCCGGACACGGGCGAAGGGCGGGACCTCACGGAGAGGTCCCGCCCTTCGGTCGTACGTGGCGTTCGTGCGCGTGGTCGTACGCGGGTGCGTCCGTACGGTACGGCGCTCAGTGACCGGCTTCGGTGCCGGTCCCGGTGCCCGCGTCGGTGCCGGTGTCCGTGCCCGCGTCGGTCCCGTTCTCCTGGCCGGAGGAGTCGCCGGTGGACTCGCCCGCGCCGGCCGTCTGGCCGTCCGCCGGGGTGCCCGAGGACTCCCCGTCGGCCGGCTCGCCCGAGGTCTCGGCGGAGGCTTCCCCGGAGGGCTCGGCGGAGGCGCCCGGGGCCGCCGGGGTCTCGCTCGGGCCCCACTCGGAGAAGAAGCTCTCGGCGGGGACGACGAACGCGCGCAGGCTGACCGCGCCGGTCTCGCTGAAGGTGAAGGTGATCTTCTGCGCGTTGCCGTCCCGGATCGCCTCGCGGCTGCTGGGCAGGACCGCGGCGGCGTTGTCCTTGCCGCCGAGGATCAGCGAGCCGCCGGCCGGGACGGTCAGGTCGCCCTTCTCGCCCTTGGCGGGCTTCAGCTCGGCGGACTTGTCGGTTCCGGCCACGGTGACGGACTCGAGGGTCTGGTCCTTGTCGCTGCCGTTGAACAGGGTGGCGGAGACCACGGCCGGGCCGGTCGACTCCAGGTCCGGCTGGGTGATGACGACCGCGTTCTGGATCTTGATGTTGCCGACGGACGTCGCGGCGTTGTCCGGCTTGATCTCCAGCGTCTGGGCGTTGTGACCGGCGCCGCACGCGGCGAGCGAGGCGATCGAGAACGCGATGGCGGCGGCGGCGAGGGCACCGCGTCGAAGGCTGCTGCTCACGGCGGCGGCAACTCCTTGGACTCGAGCGGGGTGGCGGCAACGGATAAAGCCGCCCTAAGTGGCTGTCAGCGGCCTTAGGCTACCGAGCCGTTCTCGGGCCGCCGCACCCGACCCTCCCCGAAGACATCCCGCTTCGCTCGGCAGGCGGTAGGCCCCGGACGCTCGGACGGGCCGTTTAGCGGCTCGTACTCGTCCGACATTCAGCTATGAAGCCCTCCGCCATACAGGTCGAGGATCGGCACGCGAAATTTCCGTGAAGGAATGCGCGGGCGGCCGGGGAATTGATCACCGGTGGGCCCGCCGGGGTGGCTCGTGATCAATTCCGGAATCGTCCGGAACCCCGTCACGGCCACCGAACGGAGTAGCGGAAGTCGCACGCGTGGAACCGGACATATCGGGATCTTCGGGCGGGTGGCGGAGGCTCCGGATGTGTGTGACGTGCGTGTTTCGCCCGGCCTGGAGAGCCGCTCCGACCTGCGAATACTTTCTTCCGCCGGCCCGGCGCAGCACGTTCGTGTCGCTGTTGTCAAGCCCCGAGATATGCCCTGACCTGCGAAAACGCCATTCAGAAGACGCCGTTTCCGTGTTACCCTGGATAGCCACGGAAGGGGTACCTGTCACATGACGTTCAAGGTTGGCGACACCGTGGTCTATCCCCATCACGGGGCCGCGCTGATCGAGGCTATCGAAACTCGCCAGATCAAAGGCGTGGACAAGACCTACTTGGTGCTGAAGGTCGCCCAGGGCGACCTGACGGTACGTGTGCCAGCGGACAATGCGGAGTTCGTCGGCGTGCGTGATGTGGTCGGTCAGGACGGGCTGGACCGGGTCTTCGAAGTACTGCGCGCGCCGTACGCCGAGGAGCCCACGAACTGGTCGCGTCGTTACAAGGCAAACCTGGAGAAGCTCGCCTCCGGCGACGTCATCAAGGTCGCGGAAGTAGTGCGCGACCTGTGGCGCCGGGAGCGCGAGCGCGGACTCTCCGCAGGTGAGAAGCGCATGCTCGCCAAGGCCCGCCAGATCCTGGTGAGCGAGCTGGCTCTCGCGGAGAACACCAACGAGGACAAGGCGGAGGCCCTGCTCGACGAGGTGCTCGCCTCCTGATCCGACTGGATCCGAGGCGAGGCGCAGACCGTCAGCCACTCGGTTCAGCGCACTGAAATGCCGCGGTGCCCGATGACATCCTTGCTGTCGCCGGGCGCTGCGGCATGTTCGTACCCGGACACGGTTTCCGGCATCCGGACGTCCGGATGCCCATGATCCTCGTACGCTCATCCCGGGAGGTTTCCCCGGGTCCTGGCGTGCCGGGCCCGGGCTGCTGGCTCGACCAGGGTCACGGAAGGGTCCGGTCAAGGCATCGCGCCCGGCACGGTGAGGCCATACCCAACTAGGTCGAGCACACAAACCTGACAGGAACCGATGTCTGACGAATCGCGTCCCTCACCCACCGAGACGTCTGCCGGGACGTCCTTCGAGACGTCTGCGGAGGCGTCTTCCCCGGACCGTCCGCATGCCAGGACCGCAGCCGTGATTCCGGCCGCGGGCCGGGGCGTACGGCTCGGCCCGGGTGCCCCCAAGGCCCTGCGCGCGCTGGGCGGCACGCCCATGCTCATCCACGCGGTCCGGGCGATGGCCGCCTCCAACGGGGTCTCCCTCGTCGTGGTCGTCGCCCCGCCCGACGGCGCGGGAGAGGTCAAGAGCCTCCTCGACGCGCACTCGCTGCCCGAGAGGACCGACTTCGTCGTGGTGCCCGGCGGCGAGACCCGGCAGGAGTCGGTACGGCTCGGCCTGGACGCGCTGCCGCCCGAATACGACATCGTCCTGGTGCACGACGCGGCCCGGCCGCTGGTGCCGGTGGACACGGTGGACGCCGTGATCGACGCCGTACGGGAGGGCGCGCCCGCCGTGGTGCCGGCGGTGCCGCTCGCCGACACCGTCAAGCAGGTCGAGCCCGCCGCGGTGCCGGGGGAGCCGGAGCCGGTGGTGGCGACGCCGGAGCGGGCGCGGCTGCGTGCCGTGCAGACCCCGCAGGGTTTCGACCGCGCGACGCTGGTGCGGGCCCACGGGACGGTGACCGACGACGTCACCGACGACGCGAGCATGGTCGAGCAGCTGGGGCTCGCGGTGGTGGTGGTGCCGGGGCACGAGGAGGCGTTCAAGGTGACGCGTCCGCTGGACCTGGTGCTCGCGGAGGCGGTACTGGCGCGCAGGAGGCTGAACGATGGGTTCTGAGAGTCCCGGTACGGGAGAGCTGCCGCCGCTGCCGCAGGTCGGGATCGGTACGGACATCCACGCCTTCGAGGACGGGCGCGAGCTGTGGTGCGCCGGGCTGAAGTGGGAGGGCGAGGGGACCGGGCTCGCCGGGCACTCCGACGCGGACGTGGTCGCGCACGCGGCGTGCAACGCGCTGTTCTCGGCGGCGGGGGCCGGGGACCTGGGGCAGCACTTCGGCACCGGGCGGCCGGAGTGGTCCGGGGCGTCCGGGGTGACGCTGCTGACGGAGGCGGCGCGGATCGTGCGGGCGCGGGGGTTCCGGATCGGGAACGTCGCGGTGCAGGTGGTCGGGGCGCGGCCGAAGATCGGCAAGCGGCGGGACGAGGCGGAGGCGGTGCTCGCCGCGGCGGTGGGGGCGCCGGTGTCCGTGTCGGGGGCGACGACGGACGGGCTGGGCTTCCCCGGGCGGGGGGAGGGGCTGATGGCGGTGGCCACGGCGTTGGTCGTGCGGGTGTCCTGAGCGCGGGGGTGGGCACCCCGCGTCGTCCGGCCGCGCGCCCTGCCGTGCGGGGCCCTGCCCCGCGCCCCGCCAGGGGCTCCGCCCCTGGACCCCGCCTATGCCCACCCACCACCCGACTCGCGGGGACGAGAAGTGGCCGCAACAACTGGGTACGCGTGCCCCTGGCACTGCTCGGCGCCTACTACCCTGGACACGTGACTATTCGCCTGTACGACACCAGCGCCCGGCAGATCCGTGACTTCGCCCCTCTCACGCCGGGCTGTGTCTCGATCTACCTGTGTGGTGCCACCGTGCAGGCCGCCCCGCACATCGGGCACGTCCGGTCGGGGCTGAACTTCGACATCATGCGCCGCTGGTTCGCCTACCGCGGCTACGACGTCACGTTCGTCCGCAACGTCACCGACATCGACGACAAGATCATCAAGAAGGCGGCCGAGCAGAACCGCCCCTGGTGGTCCATCGGCTACGAGAACGAGCGGGCGTTCAACGACGCCTACACCGCCCTGGGCTGCCTGCCGCCCACCTACGAGCCGCGCGCCACCGGCCACATCACCGAGATGGTCGAGATGATGCGCGGCCTGATCGAGCGCGGCCACGCCTACGAGGCCGACGGCAGCGTCTACTTCGACGTGCGGTCCCTGCCGGGCTACCTGTCGCTGTCCAACCAGGACCTCGACGAGCTGCGCCAGCCCACCGGCGAGGGCGAGACGGGCAAGCGGGATGCGCGGGACTTCGCGATGTGGAAGGCGGCCAGGCCCGGCGAGCCCAGCTGGGAGACGCCGTGGGGGCGGGGGCGGCCGGGCTGGCACCTGGAGTGCTCCGCGATGGCGCACAAGTACCTGGGCAGCGAGTTCGACATCCACGGCGGCGGTATCGACCTGATCTTCCCGCACCACGAGAACGAGATCGCCCAGGCCAAGGGGTTCGGCGACGCCTTCGCCCGGTACTGGGTGCACAACGCCTGGGTCACCATGAGCGGCGAGAAGATGTCCAAGTCGCTGGGCAACAGCGTGCTGGTGAGCGAGATGGTCAAGGCGTGGCGGCCGGTCGTGCTGCGCTACTACCTGGGCACCCCGCACTACCGCTCCACCATCGAGTACAGCGAGGAGTCCCTGCGCGAGGCCGAGTCCGCCTATGCGCGGATCGAGGGCTTCGTGCAGCGGGTCACCGAGCTGGCCGGGCACGCCGTGGAGCCGGCCGGCGAGGTGCCGCCCGCCTTCGCCGAGGCGATGGACGACGACCTGGGCGTCCCGCAGGCCCTGGCGATCGTGCACACCACCGTCCGGCAGGGCAACAGCGCGCTGGCCGCCGACGACAAGGACGCCGCCGTCGCCCGCCTCGCCGAGGTCCGCGCCATGCTCGGCGTCCTCGGCCTGGACCCGCTGGACGCGCACTGGGCGGGGGAGCAGGAACAGGGCGAGGACCTGCGCGACGTCGTCGACAGCCTCGTACGCCTCGTCCTGGACCAGCGCGAAGCCGCCCGCGCACGCAAGGACTGGGCCACCGCCGACGCCATCCGCGACCAGCTCGGCCAGTCCGGACTGGTCATCGAGGACAGCCCGCAAGGACCCCGCTGGACCCTCGGCCCCCGCTGACCCGGCCGGGCGACGAGACCCGGGCCCGTAGATCGATTGTGCCGCCCGGCCCTCCGGGCGGCACACTGCATAAGACGCACGTACGACGCACACTCCCGTAGAGACGCGAAGTCGCAGAGAGCGAGACAGGTACTCATGGCCGCGAACAACCGCCGCATGTCCGGCAAGAAGGGCGCGCAGGTCGGCAGTGGCGGCAAGCGACGCCGGGGCCTGGAAGGCAAGGGGCCGACGCCCCCCGCCGAGATGCGCAAGGGGCACGCCAAGCAGCGCGCCGCCAACGCCAAGGCGCGCCGCGCCACAGGCGGCCGCCCGCAGCAGCGGCGCGGCGGCGGCCGGTCGACGTCCGAGCTGGTCGTCGGCCGCAACCCGGTCTATGAGGCGCTGCGCGAGGGCGTGCCCGCCTCCACGCTCTACGTCCAGCAGTTCATCGACAACGACGAGCGGGTGCGCGAGGCGCTGCAGCTCGCCGCGGAACGCGGTGGCATCAACCTCATGGAGGCGCCGCGTCCCGAGCTGGACCGGATGACCAACGGGCTCAACCACCAGGGGCTCGTGCTCCAGGTGCCGCCGTACGAGTACGCGCACCCCGAGGACCTGGTCGCCGCCGCCCACGACGAGGGCGCGGACCCGCTGATCGTCGCCCTCGACGGGGTGACCGACCCGCGCAACCTCGGCGCCGTCGTCCGCTCCGTCTCCGCCTTCGGCGGCCACGGCGTCGTCGTGCCCGAGCGGCGCGCGGCCGGTATGACGGCGGGCGCGTGGAAGACGTCCGCAGGTACGGCCGCCCGCACGCCGGTGGCCCGCGCGACCAACCTCACCCGGGCGCTGGAGTCGTACCAGAAGGCCGGCATCACGGTCGTCGGCCTCGCCGCCGACGGCGAGGCCGAACTCGGCGACCTGGAGGCCCTCGACGGCCCCGTGGTCATCGTCGTCGGCAGCGAGGGCAAGGGCCTGTCCCGACTTGTCGGCGAAACCTGCGACTTCCGGGTCCGCATCCCGATGCCGGGCGGGGCCGAGTCCCTCAACGCCGGTGTGGCGGCGGGGATCGTGCTGTACGAGGCGGCGCGTCGGCGCTCCTGAACAAGCGTTCGCCGGATAGCTCATACGGGGTGTTCGAGGCTGTCCGGACATGCTTGACGCGGTCCGGACAGATCGGGGCGGTCAAGGCAGTGTCCTAACGACACATCACTCGGTTAGATGAGTGTGGACACCAGAACACCCCGCACACCCACGGGGGACCGCTCGTCGGGATACGACGACGCTCCCGCGCTGAGCATGGTGAAGGTGCCGAGCGATCCGGCCCAGGTCATCGTCAACCACGCGAGTTTCCGCGTGCAGTTCGGTGCCTCCGCCCGGCGGACCCAGTCCCCGCGGATCGCGCGGCACCTGAGCGCCACCCAGGACCCCGCCCGCATGCCCGGCGCCCCGGCCGCGGGCCGTCGCCGCGCCGTCGTGTGGAGCGGGCGGTCCGACCCGGACGACACCGGCGCGCACCGGCTGCTCCAGGCGGTGCGTGCGGGCGCCGGTCAGCACGTCGAGGACCCGGCCGCCGACCACGCGGGCGACGCGGGAGCCACGCAGGTCATCCCCCGGGTCGACCTCGACGGCGGCCCCCTGGACTACGACGACGGCCCCGCCACCCAGACGCTCGAGACCCCCCTCGTCGGCGCCCAGCGCGGCCCCCTGCCCGACGGCACCCGGCTGCTGCCCGCGATGCGCACCGTGGGCAGCGCCTACGACGAGCCGGCCTACGACGAATCCGCCTACGGTCCGCAGGACTTCGGGACCGGAACCGACGGCTACGACGACGGCTACGGCCCCGACGGCTACGACGACGATCCCGACGCCGACCGGCCGCGCAGCAGGCGCCGCACCGACGACCCGGCACGGCACGCCTACTTCCCCGGCCGCCGTATGAACCTCGGCGTCGTGCTGCTGCCGCTGCGCGTCTTCCTCGGCTTCATCTCCATCTACGCCGGCATGGGCAAGCTCTGCGACCCCGTCTACTTCGACGGCGGCGAACGCGGCTCCATGGTCAAGTGGCTCAACACCCTGCATCCCTGGGACGTCGCCGAGCCGCTGCGCCAGTTCGCCCTCGCCCACCCGGTGGGCGCCGGGCTGGTCATCGCCTTCCTCCAGGTGCTGGTGGGCGTCCTGACCGTGCTCGGCTGCTGGCAGCGCGTGGCCGCCGTCATCGGCGCCGCCCTGTCCGCCGCGCTCCTGGTCACCGTCAGCTGGAAGAGCGTCCCGGTCTACGACGCGCCCGACATCATCTACCTCGCCGCCTGGTCCCCGCTGATCATCGCCGGGGCGCCCGTCTACTCCGTGGACGGCAGGCTCGCGGGCAGCGCCTGGCGCCGGCTCGGCCCCCGCTCCGACATCTGGGACCTGCGCCGCTACGTCCTGCGCCGCGGCGCCGTCATCACCTTCCTGGTCGCCGGTGTGACCCTCCTCGTCGGCTCCGTCCTCGGCGGCGCCGTACGGGACGCGGACCGCGTGGTCGTCCCCGGGCCCGGCGAGGCCCCGCGCAACGAGCTGCCCGGTTCCCCGCTCCCGCAGGAGCCCGGCACCCGCAAGCCGAAGACCTCCTCCCCGGAGGCGTCCGCCTCGCCCACCCAGGGCGCCACCAGCGGGGCGTCCACTCCCTCCGGGGACTCCGCGACCACCCCGGGAGCGACCCGCGACAGCAGCGGCACCGCCACCGGCGGTGGTACGCCGAGCCAGACCCAGGGCACCACGGGTCAGGCTCCGCCGCGGCAGTCCACTCCGGCGGACCAGGCGCCGAGCACCACGGCGGGGCCGACCGCGGGCGGCACCTCGACCGGCGGCGGCAGCGGCGGCTCCACCGGCTCCACCGGGAGCGGTGAGGGCGGCGGTTCGTCGTCCACCGGAGAGCCGGGCGGCCGCCTGGTGGGCGGCCTCCTGGGCTAGCGGCAGCACGCCACACCGGGAACGGCAGCAGGGCCCCGCACACGAGGTGCGGGGCCCTGCTGCTGCCGTCGTCGTGGTGGAGCCCTCAGCGGCCGCTCAGCGCCGCCAGTTCCCGGGCCGCCTCCGTCAGGTCCTTCGCGGTGTCGATCGCGCGCCAGTAGGAGCCCTGCGGGATCGGGAAGCCGGCCAGGCGGTTCTCGCGGGCCAGGCGGGGGAAGGTGGTGCGTTCGTGGTCGCCGCGTTCCGGGAGCATCGCGGCGAACTCGGGCGAGAAGACGTAGACACCCGCGTTGATCTCGAAGGTCGAGGGCGGCGCCTCGATGAAGTCGGTGATGTGGCCGAAGCCGTCCGTCTGGACGGCGCCCCACGGCAGCCGGGGGCGGGCCAGGGCGAGGGTCGCGACGGCGTCCCGCTCGGCGTGGAAGTCGGCCATGTCGCGCAGCGAGAAACGGGTCCAGATGTCGCCGTTGGTGGCGTACCAGGACCGGTCCGGGTGCGGCAGGTGGGCGGCGGCGTACCTGAGGCCGCCGCCGCGGCCGAGCGGCTCGGTCTCCACGACGGTGGTGACGGAGAGCGGCAGGTCGGCGCTCTCCAGCCACTTCTGCAGCACCTCGGCCAGATGGCCGCAGGAGACCACGACGTCGGTGACGCCCTCCTCGGCGAGCCAGGCGAGCTGATGGCCGATGATCGGAGTCCCGGTGCCCGGGATCTCGACCATCGGCTTGGGCCGGTCGTCGGTGTAGGGGCGCAGCCGGGAACCCTGCCCGCCGGCCAGGACGACGGCTTGAACGGGGCGGCGGGACGCGGCGCTCGGATCGGTCATGCCCGAACTGTACGCGGCGCCCCCGCCGCCTCCGGAGGGCGCTCAGCCGTGCGCGGCCAGGACGCCCGAGGCGAAGGCGGTGTCGCAGACGGGGCGGGCGTACGACTGGGCGCGCGTCGGGCCGTAGACCTTCACCGCGGCGCGGCCGAGGGCGCGGGCGATCGTCGCGCAGTGGTCGGCCAGCGACGGGCGCTCGTTCACCGCCTGCTGGAGGTGGGTGAGGGCGACGCCCGGGTCCTCCTCCTGCAACTCGGTCAGCAGCCGGTCGCGCAGCACTTCGTGCGGGGCGCGGGCGGCGCGGGCGGATGATGCCTTGGCGGAGGACGCCTCCGACGCGGCGAGCACCGAGTCCGAGGGATCCCCGGACCAGTTGACGCGGGTGACCGCGAGAGTCCCGGAGAGCACCAGGACGACGGGCAGGACGAAGGCGAGAGAGCGGCCGATCCGGCGGGCGGGGCCCCGGCCGCGTCGCGTCTGTCGGGTGGTGGAGTGCTTCACGGAGTGCTTCACGCGAGTGAGGGTAGCGCCCGGTAATGATTTGGCGACATTTAGTCACCCTATCGGGGGATGAAGAGCTGCCTTCGGCGCGGTAGGGGATTGACGAACACGGGTCGAAACGTCCGTTGTGCCGGGGTATTTGTCGACAACGAAAAGAGCCCCGCAGCAGGCCGCGGGGCTCTTTTCGTCAACGCGGGTGAAATCACCCGGTCGCGTGGTTTCTCAGCGGGGGGTTTCGCGGGCGGATCACCCGCGCGACCGCGCTCAGTCGGTGAGGCGCTCGCCCGTGGAGGACGAGAACACGTGGGTCTCGCCCGGACGCGGCACGACGTGGACGGTCGCGCCCTTCTCCGGCACCGCACGGCTGCTGACGCGGACCACGAGGTCCTTGGTCTCGCCGCCGACGTCGACCGTGCCGTAGATGTAGCCGTCGGCGCCGGTCTCCTCCACGACGTTCACCGAGACCGCGAGGCCGGCCGGGGCGTCCGCGGAGTCCTTCGACAGGGTCTTGGCGGCGCCCCCGTTCAGCTCCACGACGTCGAAGTGCTCCGGGCGGACGCCGACGGTGACCGTGCGGTCGCCCTTGTCGGAGGCGGCCTTCAGGGCGTCGCGGTTGACCGGGACGACGCTGTTGCCGAACTTCACGCCGCCGTCGGTGATCGGGACCTCGACCAGGTTCATGGCCGGGGAGCCGATGAAGCCGGCGACGAAGAGGTTCGCGGGCTTGTCGTACATGTTCCGCGGGGTGTCGACCTGCTGGAGCAGACCGTCCTTGAGGACCGCCACGCGGTCGCCCATCGTCATGGCCTCGACCTGGTCGTGGGTGACGTAGACGGTGGTGATGCCCAGGCGGCGCTGGAGCGAGGCGATCTGCGTACGGGTGGAGACGCGGAGCTTGGCGTCCAGGTTGGACAGCGGCTCGTCCATGAGGAACACCTGCGGCTCACGCACGATCGCGCGGCCCATCGCCACACGCTGGCGCTGACCGCCGGAGAGCGCCTTCGGCTTGCGGTCCAGGTACTCGGTGAGGTCGAGGATCTTCGCGGCCTCCTCGACCTTCTGCCGAATCTCCGCCTTGTTGACGCCGGCGATCTTCAGGGCGAAGCCCATGTTGTCGGCGACCGACATGTGCGGGTACAGCGCGTAGTTCTGGAACACCATGGCGATGTCCCGGTCCTTGGGCGGCAGGTGCGTCACGTCGCGGTCGCCGATGCGAATGGCGCCGCCGTTCACGTCCTCGAGTCCCGCGAGCATCCGCAGCGAGGTGGACTTGCCACAACCGGACGGGCCGACCAGGACGAGGAACTCGCCGTCCGCGATGTCGATGTCGAGACCGTCGACGGCGGGCTTCGTGGAACCCGGGTACACGCGGGTCGCCTTGTCGAACGTAACAGTGGCCATGGTGAATGGGCCCCCTTCTACCGGCAGGAACGTGCCGGACGATCCGTTGTAGGAAGGTGGTGGTGTAGTCCACACGGGTGAAGCTGAGCAGGACGGTACCCGGCGTTCACCTGATCTGTCAGTAGCTGGGGGTCTGTGAATTTCGCCGAAACTTTCGAATCACATCGTTCACCGGCTCTGTGTACAGTGGAGCAGCCTGCGCGCGCCCGCCGCGCGCCTGCCTCCTTAGCTCAGCTGGTCAGAGCGCCGCTCTTGTAAAGCGAAGGTCGTCGGTTCGAATCCGACAGGGGGCTCCGCACCCGGCACACCGACGCCCCCGCGATCCGTGATCGCGGGGGCGTCGGCGCGCGGTGCCGGTTACTTGCCCTCCGGCAGGGGCTCCGCCTCGCAGACCGTGCCGGGCTTCGGGAGGGTGCCGTTCAGCAGGTAGGCGTCGACGGTGTCCTGGACGCAGGTGTTGCCGCTGTCGTAGGCGCCGTGACCCTCGCCCTCGTACGTCAGCTCGACGCCCACCTTCTCGCCGAGGCGCTGCGCCATGCGGGCGGCGCCCTCGTACGGGGTGGCGGGGTCGCCGGTGTTGCCGACGAGCAGGACGGGGGGCGCGCCCGGGGCGCCGACCTCGGGGTGCCGGGCGGCTCCGGGGACCGGCCAGCCGTCGCAGGACAGGGCGCTCCAGGCGAGGCCGGGGCCGAAGAGGGGGGAGGCTTCGAGGAAGTCAGGCAGGCGGGACTCGACGTCCGCGACGGTGTAGCGGTTGCTGGAGTCGTCGCAGGTGATGGCCCGGAAGGCGTCGTCCTCGTTGCTCTCCTCGGTGTCCGCGTCGTCCGTGTCGCCGCCCCTGCCGTGCTGGCCCAGGGCTTCGGCGAGGTCGTGCAGGACCTCGCCGTTGTCGTCGGCCGCGGCTTCCAGGCCGACGCGGAGGGCGGGCCAGTAGTCCTGCCGGTAGAGCGCGCCGCTGATGGCGTCGACGAGTCCGTCGCCGTCGAGTTCGCCGTCGTCGGGGGTGGCCAGCGGGGTGTCGTCGAGGGCCGCTTCGAGGCCGACGACGAGGTCCACGATGTCCTCGGCGTCCTCGCCGAGCGTGCAGCCCTGCCGGGCGCACCAGGCGGCGAAGTGCTCGAAGGCGAGCTGGAAGCCGCCGGCCTGGGCGAGGGCCTCCTCCATCAGGTCGTGGGTGGGGTCGACGACGCCGTCGAGTACGGCGCGGCCGACGTGCTCGGGGAACAAGTGCGCGTAGACGCCGCCGAGTTCGGTGCCGTAGGAGATGCCGAAGTAGTGCAGCTTCTCGTCGCCGAGGACCTGGCGCATCAGGTCCATGTCCTGGGCGGCCTGGGTGGTGCCGACGTAGGGGAGGACGTCGCCGGAGTTCTTCTCGCAGGCGGCCGCGGTCTCCCGGTTGAAGCGGACGAGGGCGTTGGTCTCGTCGCCGCCGTCGTCGGGGGTGTTGTCGATCTCCTCCTCGCTGGGGAGGCCGGCGTCCAGGCAGCGCACGCCGGCGCTGTTGCCGACGCCGCGCGGGTCGAAGCTGACGAGGTCGTAGCGGGTGCGGAGCTTCTCGTAGTCGGGGGCGAGCCCGGGGAGGGTGGCGACGCCGGAGCCGCCGGGGCCGCCGAAGTTGAAGAACAGGGAACCGATCCGCTGGTCCGGGTCGCCGGCGGCGCGGGCGCGGATCAGCGCGAGGTCCATGGACTCGCCGGAGGGGTTCTTCCAGTCCAACGGCGTGCGCAGGGTGGCGCACTGCCACCGGGTGCCGTCGGGGAGTGCGCCGGGGGCTTCGCCGCCGCCCTGGACGGGCGCGGGGGCGGGGCAGTCCTTCCAGGCGAGGGACTGGTTGCGGAGGCCGGTCAGGGCCTGTGCGTCGGTGGTGGCGCCGCCGGTGTCGCCGTGCCGGTCGCCGTCCCGGCCCGTGGGCGCGCAGGCCGCCAGGGAGGAGGCGAGCAGGGTGGCCGTGGACAGCAGGACGGCGGTGGATATCGCTCGTGCTGTGGGCATGGCCTCAGCCTCCGGTGGCCCGGAGGGGGGCGCATGGTGTGGCGTCCGTTCGGGTGGGCCCCGCCGGTCGGCGGCGGTGAGTGGCGGGGCCCGGCCCGGTCAGGAGGAGGGGTTGGCGCTGGACGGGCCGAAGAACTCGATCTCGGAGATGGCCACCTGCTTCTTGGCGGACGCCGCGTGGGCGGACTCGATGGTGAAGCGGACCTTGGTGACCTCGCCGACGCGGAACGGGCGTCGCTGGCCGCCGGCGCCCTGGTCCAGGGTGAGGTCGCGGGTCTTCACCGAGCCGTCCTTCATGGTGATCGTCGCCTTGACGCGGTGCGGCAGGGCCGACTCCCGCAGCTTGTCGGCGCGGGTGGAGACACCGGGGGTGATGATCACGTCGAGGAGCCGGGTCGGCTCGTTGAAGGTGGCCTCGACCCACTGGCCCTGGCCGGACTCCGAGATGCCCGGACCCCACCAGGTGTTGCTGAGCTTGTCGATGAGGAGTTCGGGATTGTGGCCGGGGAAGGAGCGCGACGCCTTGATGCCGTCCGGGGAGACAGGGGCGCGCTTGGCGAAGTGGTCGCGGGTGTTCTGGACGCCGTCGGGGATGTACATGAAGCCGAGGACGGCCAGGGTGGCCACGACGGCGACGGTGATCCAGGTGCCGATGCGGTCGAAGACGCGGCGCAGGCGGGGGCGGTCGCCGGCCCACGGCGTCTCCTGGCGCCGTCCGCCGAAGAGCCGGCGCCACCAGGGGGCCCGCACGGTGGCCTGGTCGCCGCTCGCGACCAGCGGCATGGCGCAGCGGGCGCAGTAGTGGCGGTCGGGCCGGTTGGGCGTGGAACACCAGGGGCAGGGCGGGCCGTTGGCGACGTCCGGCTGGTGGCCGGGGGCGCGGACCTGCGGCCGGTCGGCGTCGGGGCGGCCGGGCAGGACGGGGGCGACGGCGGGGGGCGCCGCCGGGGCGGGGGCCTCGGGGTCGGCGACCGGGACGAGGAGGGAGCGGGCCCGGTCGGACATGGTGTCGGTGAGCGCGTTCGGGGCGGGCGCGGAGGCGGCGGCGGAGGGCACCGGGGCGGTGGGTGCGGTCTCGTCGGTGCCGGGCGCCGGGCGGGCGGCGGCTGCCGGCGCGTCGTCCGGACCCTGGGCGCCTCCCGCGGGGCCCGTGCCCTGCGCGTCCCCGGTGGCGGCCGCGGCGGCGGGCGTGGCCCCGGCGCCTGCCGGGCGGCGCGGCTGGGG
>NZ_BMUY01000020.1 GCF_014650435.1 Streptomyces tendae | reverse complement strand
GAGAAATACCAGCTCAAACCCCGCGACTGGACCCGCGCCGCCCGCGAGGGCACCACCATCGCCCCCCTCATCACCCGCCTCAACACCATCCGACGCGCCCACCCCGCGCTGCACCGGCTGAGGAACCTCCGTTTCCACCACACCGACAACGACGCGATCGTCGCGTACAGCAAGCGCGAAGGCTCGGACGTCGTCCTGGTGGTCGCCAACCTCGATCCGCACCGCACCCAGGAGGCCACGATCTCGCTCGACATGCCGCAGCTCGGCCTGGACTGGCACGAGTCGGTGCCGGTCCACGACGAACTCACGGACGAGACCTACCACTGGGGCCGCACGAACTACGTGCGCCTGGAGCCCGGCCGGGCCCCCGCCCACGTCCTCCACCTCCGCCGGCCCTCCGCCGCCGTGCCCCGGAACGAAGGGTCCGCAGCCTCATGACCGTGAACGAGCCCGTGCCGGACAAGTTCGAGGACACCCCCGCCAAGGACCGCGACCCGGACTGGTTCAAACGAGCCGTCTTCTACGAGGTCCTCGTCCGCTCCTTCCAGGACAGCAACGGCGACGGCATCGGCGACCTCAAGGGCCTCACCGCCAAGCTGGACTACCTGCAATGGCTGGGCGTGGACTGCCTGTGGCTCCCGCCCTTCTTCAAGTCACCGCTGCGCGACGGCGGTTACGACGTCTCCGACTACACCGCCGTGCTGCCCGAGTTCGGCGACCTGGCCGACTTCGTGGAGTTCATCGACGCAGCCCACCAGCGCGGCATGCGCGTGATCATCGACTTCGTCATGAACCACACCAGCGACCAGCACCCGTGGTTCCAGGAGTCCCGCAAGAACCCCGACGGCCCCTACGGCGACTACTACGTCTGGGCCGACGACGACACCCGCTACCCCGACGCCCGCATCATCTTCGTCGACACCGAGGCGTCCAACTGGACCTACGACCCGGTCCGCGGCCAGTACTACTGGCACCGGTTCTTCTCCCACCAGCCGGACCTCAACTACGAGAACCCGGCCGTGCAGGAGGAGATGCTGGCCGCCCTGAAGTTCTGGCTGGACCTCGGGGTCGACGGCTACCGTCTCGACGCCGTGCCCTATCTGTACGCCGAAGAGGGCACCAACTGCGAGAACCTGCCCGCCAGTCACGCCTTCCTCAAGCGGGTGCGCCGCGAGATCGACGCGCAGTACCCGGACACCGTGCTGCTGGCCGAGGCCAACCAGTGGCCGGAGGACGTCGTCGACTACTTCGGCGACTACGCCACCGGCGGCGACGAGTGCCACATGGCCTTCCACTTCCCGGTCATGCCCCGCATCTTCATGGCCGTGCGCCGCGAGTCCCGCTACCCCGTCTCGGAAATCCTCGCCAAGACCCCGGCCATCCCGTCCGGCTGCCAGTGGGGCATCTTCCTGCGCAACCACGACGAGCTGACCCTGGAGATGGTCACCGACGAGGAACGCGACTACATGTACGCGGAGTACGCCAAGGACCCGCGCATGCGCGCCAACATCGGCATCCGCCGCCGGCTCGCCACCCTGCTGGACAACGACCGCGACCAGATCGAGCTGTTCACCGCCCTGCTGCTGGCCCTCCCGGGCTCGCCGATCCTCTACTACGGCGACGAGATCGGCATGGGCGACAACATCTGGCTCGGCGACCGAGACGCCGTGCGCACCCCCATGCAGTGGACACCCGACCGCAACGCGGGCTTCTCGACCTGCGACCCCGGACGCCTCTACCTGCCCACGATCATGGACCCGGTCTACGGCTACCAGGTGACGAACGTCGAGGCGTCCATGGCCTCGCCGTCCTCCCTGCTGCACTGGACCCGCCGCATGATCGAGATCCGCAAGCAGAACCCCGCCTTCGGCCTGGGCACCTACACAGAACTGCCCTCCTCCAACCCGGCGGTCCTCGCCTTCCTGCGCGAGTACGAGGACGACCTGGTGCTGTGCGTGAACAACTTCGCGCGGTTCGCCCAGCCCACCGAGCTGGACCTGCGCGAGTTCGCCGGACGCCATCCGGTCGAGCTGTTCGGCGGGGTCCGCTTCCCCGCCATCGGCGAACTGCCGTACCTGCTGACCCTCGGGGGCCACGGCTTCTACTGGTTCCGGCTCACCCGAGTCGCATCCCGCATCGGCCGCCGCGCTTGAGCGTGGGCCGAGGAAAGGACGCGTCACCATGCCGAAGACCGCACCCCTGCGCACGAGACGCGGGCAGCTCGCCGAGCCGATGGCGTCGCTCGGCGAGTTGCTGCGCCAGTGGCTGCCGCGCCAGCGCTGGTTCGCGGGCAAGGACCGGCCCGTGGCCGAGCTGGGTCTGCTGTCGATGACCGAGCTGTTCCCGGGCTGTCTGCACCTCCTGGTGCACACCGGGCAGGCAGACGTGCCCTTCCCGGGCGGCGCTCCCTTGGCCGGTGACTGCTACCAGCTGCTGCTCGGCGTGCGCGAGCAGCCCGCTCCGCGGCTGGGCCGGGCCGTCATCGGGCAGGTGCAGGACGGGCCGCTGGCCGGGCGGACGGTCTACGACGCGCTGCACGACCCCCGGACCGCCCAGCTGCTCCTGGAACGGCTGCGGCACCCGGGCAAGGCGGGACCCCTGCGCTTCGAGGCCGACCCCGCCCGGCCGGTGCCCGGGGGCCTGGCACCGCGGCTGCTGGACGCCGAGCAGTCCAACTCCTCGCTGATCTACGGCGACGAGTTCATCCTGAAGCTGTTCCGGCGCGTCCAGCCCGGCGTCAACCCCGACCTGGAGGTGCCGGACGCGCTGGCCCGGCAGGGCTGCGGCCGGGTCCCGGCGCCGGTGGCGTGGATGCGCACGACCCATCCGTACCAGGCGACGCTCGGCGTGCTCCAGCCCTTCCTGCACGGCGCCTCGGACGGCTGGACCCTCTCCCTGAACGCGCTCGCCGCCGGGGACGAGTTCACCGTGCAGGCCCACGAGCTGGGGCAGGCGATGGGCGACGTGCACCTCGCGCTGGCCTCCGCCTTCCCGGTGGGCGTGCCCGGTGAGAACGGCCGCACGGCGGCGGCGATGACCGAGCGGCTGACCGCGGCGGCACACTGCGTACCGGCGCTGCAGCCGTTCGTCCCGGGCCTGCGCGCCGCGTTCGCGGCACTGTCGACCTGCGACTCGGGCCCGCCCGCCCAGCGCATCCACGGCGACCTGCACCTGGGTCAGGTGCTGCGGGCCGGCCGGGACTGGTTCGTCATCGACTTCGAGGGCGAGCCCTCGCGCCCGCTGGCCGAACGGCGCAGCGCCCACTCCCCCGTGCGGGACATCGCGGGCATGCTGCGCTCCTTCGACTACGCAGCCCGGCAGCGCCGCCCGTGGCGTCCGGAGTGGGCGCGCCGCTGCCGCGAGGCGTTCTGCGCGGGCTACGCCGCCCGCGCCGGCTGGGACCCCCGCAAGAAGCACGGCCTGCTGCGCGCCTACGAGACCGACCGTGCCGTGTACGAGGTGCTGTACGAGGCCCGGCACCGCCCCGACTGGCTTCCCGTACCCATGGCGGCGATCGAACGACTCGCCGTGAGAGGAGACTGACCCGTGGCCCTCCGCGACACCTCGATCCCCGAGCCGTCCGGCCCCGTCGCGCCCGCACCCGGTGCGTGCGCGACCGCGCCGCCGCTGGACCCCCACGACCGGGGGCGCCTGCTGGCGGGCGCCCACCACGACCCGCACGCCCTGCTGGGCGCCCACCCGGTGCCCGGCGGCATCGCCTTCCGCGCGCTGCGCCCCTTCGCCCGCGAGGTGAGCGTGGTCGTGGACGGCGAGCGCCACGCCCTCGGGTCGGAGGGGGACGGCCTGTTCTCCGGCGTGCTGCCGCTCGCCGGGATCCCGGCGTACACGCTGGCGGTGGCGTACGAGCAGGGCGAGCCGCAGGAGACCCACGACCCCTACCGCTTCCTGCCCGCCCTCGGCGAGCTGGACCTGCATCTGATCACCGAGGGCCGGCACGAGCAGCTGTGGCGGGCGCTGGGCGCGGAGCCGATGACCCACGAGGGGGTCACCGGCACCCGGTTCACGGTGTGGGCGCCGAACGCGCAGGGTGTGCGGGTCGCCACCGACTTCACCCACTGGGACGGCACCGCGTTCCCGATGCGCTCGCTGGGTTCGTCAGGGGTGTGGGAGCTGTTCCTGCCGGGCGTCGGCGAGGGCACCCGGTACAAGTTCGAGATCCATTCCCGCTACGGGCACCGGTTCCTCAAGGCCGACCCGATGGCCCGCGCGGCCGAGGAGCCGCCGAACACCGCGTCCGTGGTGACCTCGTCCCGCTACGAGTGGGGCGACGCGCAGTGGATGCGGGCCCGCTCCGACACGCCGGTGCACGAGGCGCCGTTCTCGGTGTACGAGGTGCATCTGCCGTCCTGGCGGCCGGGGCTGACCTACCGCGAGCTGGCCGAGGAGCTGCCCGCGTACGTGAAGGACCTGGGCTTCACGCACGTCGAGCTGATGCCCGTCGCCGAGCACCCCTACGGGCCGTCCTGGGGCTACCAGGTCACCGGCTTCTACGCGCCGACCGCGCGCCTGGGCTCGCCCGACGACTTCCGGTACCTGGTGGACGCGCTGCACCGGGCCGGACTCGGCGTGATCATGGACTGGGTGCCGGCGCACTTCCCGAAGGACGACTGGGCGCTGGCCCGCTTCGACGGGGACCCGCTGTACGAGCCCGGGGACGACCGGCGCGCCACCCACCCGGACTGGGGGACGTACACCTTCGACTTCGCGCGGACCGAGGTGCGCAACTTCCTCGTGGCGAACGCCGTGTACTGGTGCGAGGAGTTCCACATCGACGGGCTGCGCGTGGACGCCGTCGCCTCGATGCTGTACCTGGACTACTCGCGCGACTCCGGTCAGTGGGAGCCCAACCAGTACGGCGGCCGGGAGGACCTGGCGGCCATGGCCTTCCTCCAGGAGATGAACGCCACGGTCTACCGGCGCTGCCCCGGTGTGGTCACCATCGCCGAGGAGTCGACCGCGTGGGGCGGGGTGACCCGGCCGACCGACACCGGCGGGCTCGGCTTCGGCCTGAAGTGGAACATGGGCTGGATGCACGACTCGCTGGAGTACGTCGCCCACGAGCCGGTGCACCGCAAGTTCCACCACCACGAGATGACGTTCTCGATGGTGTACGCGTACAGCGAGAACTACGTGCTGCCGATCTCCCACGACGAGGTGGTGCACGGCAAGCAGGCGCTGGTGTCGAAGATGCCCGGCGACTGGTGGCAGCGGCGCGCGAACGTGCGGGCGTACCTGGGCTTCATGTGGGCCCACCCCGGCAAGCAGCTGCTCTTCATGGGGCAGGAGTTCGCCCAGGGCGCGGAGTGGTCGGAGAAGCAGGGACCCGAGTGGTGGCTCCTTGACGAGGGGTACCACTCGGCGGGCGACCACCGCGGCGTGCGGGACCTGGTCCGCGAGCTGAACACCCGCTACGCGCGCACCCCGGCCCTGTGGCAGCGCGACACCGACCCGGCCGGCTTCAGGTGGGTCTCGGTGGACGCGGCCGAGGACAACGTCTTCGCGTTCCTGCGGTACTCCGCGGACGGCACCCCGCTGCTGGCGGTGTCGAACTTCTCGCCGGTCGTACGGCAGGCGTACGGGCTCGCCGTCGGTGACGAGGCCGTCGCCTGGCAGGAGGTGCTCAACACCGACGCCGAGGAGTACGGCGGCAGCGGCGTGGCCAACCCGGACCCGGTCAAGCCGGAGGACGGGAACATCCGGATCACGCTGCCTCCGCTGGCGACGGTGTGGCTGGTCCCGTCCGTCCTGTGAGCCGACCAGGTGTCCGACCGGCTGTCCGGGGCAGTCGGTCGGTGGCACCGGCCCACAGAAAGGCGGCACCACGTGCGCACCGTCGGAGTGGAGGAGGAGCTCCTCCTGGTCGATCCCGCGACCGGCGATCCGCGGGCGCTGTCCGCCGCCGTGCTCGCCCGGGCCTTCCTGGACGACGCCGGTCAGGAAGTGTTCGAGAAGGAGCTGCACGAGCAGATGCTCGAGTTCGCCACGCATCCGCAGTCGGACATGGAGCTGCTGCACGCGGAGATCGTCCGCTGCCGCGAGGAGGCCGGCCGGCATGCCGGGGGGATCGGGTGCGCCGTGGCCGCGCTCGCCACCTCGCCGCTGCCGGTGACGCCCTCCATCGGCGTGAACCGGCGCTACGAGTGGATGGCCGAGCAGTACGGCGTCGTGGTCCAGGAGCAGCTGGTCCTGGGCTGCCACGTGCACGTGTCGGTCGAGTCCGACGAGGAGGGCGTGGCGGTGATCGACCGGGTGCGGCCCTGGCTCCCGGTGCTGGCCGCCCTCAGCGCGAACTCGCCGTTCTGGCAGGGGCGGGACTCCTCCTACAGCAGCTATCGCAGCCGGGTCTGGCAGCGCTGGCCGTCGGCCGGTCCCACGGAGCTGTTCCGCTCGGCGGAGCGCTACCACCGCCGGGTCGCGGACATGCTGGCGACCGGGACGATCCTGGACGACGGGATGGTCTACTTCGACGTCCGGCTCTCCCCCCGGTATCCGACGGTCGAGTTCCGGGTCGCGGACGTCTGCCTGGACGCCTCCACGGCCGTCGTCCTCGCCGCGCTCGCCCGCGCGCTGGTCGACACGGCCGCACAGGAGTGGCGCGGGGGGACGGAACCGGCCGAGGACAGCGTGAGCCTGCTCCGCCTCGCCGCCTGGCGGGCCGCCCGCTCCGGACTGACGGAGGAGTTGCTGCACCCGGCGACGATGCGGCGGGTGCCGGCCGGGACGGTCGTACGGGACCTCCTCGAGCATGCAGGGGAGGCCCTCGCGGCCGCGGGCGACCTGGACCGGGTGCGCGAGGGCGTAGACGCGCTGCTGCGGCACGGCAACGGCGCCCGGGTCCAGCGCGAGCTGCTGGAGCGCACGGGCAGCCTGCGGGAGGTCGTCGCCGCGTGCGTGCGCCGCACCCAGGCGGCCTGAGGCGTCACACGAGGCGCCGGTGCAGGGGCGTCAGTAGATCGGGTCAGTAGATCAGGGCCAGGGCGTAGCCCAGGAGACCCACCGCGAAGATCAGCACGACCGCGAGGATCAGGGCCATCGGCCCCTTGCTCCAGCCCTTGGCCGGGTTGCTGAGCAGGTCCTGGGGGCCTGCCTCGGGCATGCTGCTCTCCGCCGGCGGGGTCTCCCCGGGCGGCACACCGCCGCCGGGCTCCAGGCCGGTGCTGAGCCGGGGTTCGGGATCGGGATTCACGTACGTCATGTCCTCCCGGGTCCCCCGATCCCGCCGGATCACCGGGTGGGAACACTTCTGCGTTCCCGGTCCCCCTTCGCCTGCGGCTGGGCTAGCCTCCGAGCACCGTCGACCACGGTGTTCGTCGGCGGCGTCACCGTCCGTACACGTCAGGAGCAGGCGCATGCGCGAGACCGCACTCGCTCCCCGGGCCGTCCCACCGCTGACCGGCTCGCTCGCCGACAGCCTCTTCGAGACGGCCGCCCGCACACCGACCCTGCCGATGCTCGCCCGGCGCCGCGGCCCCGGCTCGGCGGTCTGGGACGAGGTGACGGCCGTGGAGTTCCGCGACGAGGTGGTCGACCTCGCGAAGGGCCTGATCGCGAGCGGGATCGCGCCCGGCGACCGGGTGGCGATCCTCGCCCGCACCCGGTACGAGTGGACGGTCTTCAGCTACGCCCTGTGGACGGTGGGCGCCGAGGTCGTGCCGATCTATCCGACCTCCTCGCGCGACCAGGTCGAGTGGATCCTGCGCGACGCGGGCTGCGTGGGCGTGCTGGTCGAGGACGAGCAGAGCGTGATGACCGTCGGCTCGGTGTGCGCGTCGCTGCCCGCGCTGCGCCACGTCTGGCAGCTGGACGCGGGCGCGCTGGACGCGCTGGTGGCGCGCGGCGAGTTCCTCCCGTTCACCACGGTCGACTCCATGCGCCGTATCGTGCTGCCGGACTCCACCGCGGTGGTGGCCTACACCTCCGGCACCTCCGGCCGCGCCCTGGGCTGCGCGCTGAGCCACCGCTCTCTGGCCGCGCCGTGCGACACGCTGCTCGCGGGCTGGGGCCACACGGCGGCGCCGCCGGGAGAGCAGGGCGCGGTCCTCGCCTACCTCCCCTTCTCGCACGTGTACGGGCTGATGATCCAGAGCCTGTGCGTGCGGGGCGGGCTGCTGATGGCGCACGAGCCCGTGACGACCGGGGAGGCGCTCTCCTCGGCCCTGCGCTCCTTCCGGCCGACGTATCTGTACGCCGTCCCCTCCGTCCTGGAGAAGATCTACAAGAACTTCCTGCGCACCGCCCAGCAGTCCGGTCGCGGTGCCCTGTTCGAGCGGGCCGCGGACACGGCGCGGGACTTCGCCGCCGCACTGGAGCGCCGGCGCCTGGGCCGCGGGCCCGGACCCGGTCTCGACCTGCGCATGCAGCACGCCCTGTACGAGCGGACGGTGTACCGGCGGCTGCGCGAGACGCTGGGCGGCCGGGTGAGCCGGGCGACGTCCGGCGGTTCGCCGCTCAGCCGCGAGCTCTCCCTCTTCTACGAGGGCATCGGCGTCTACGTGCACGACGGCTACGGTCTGACGGAGACCAGCGGCGGACTGACGATGCAGCCGCTGGGCCGGGAGAAGTCGGGCACCGTGGGGCAGCCGCTGCCCGGCACGGAGATCCGGGTGGCCGACGACGGGGAGATCCTGGTGCGCGGGCCCTCGCTGTTCCAGGGGTACGTCGGTGACGAGGCCGCCACCCGCGAGGTGCTGCGCGGCGGCTGGCTGGCCACCGGCGACCTCGGGCACCTGGACGACGAGAACTACCTGGCGATCACCGGCCGCAAGAAGGACGTCATCATCACCAGCGGCGGCAAGAGCGTCGCCCCTGCCGCCCTGGAGCAGCGGCTGCGGATGCACCCGCTGGTCCACCAGGCGGTGCTGGTCGGCGACAACCGGCCCTGCGTCGGTGCGCTGATCACGCTCGACCCGGAGTTCCTGACGCACTGGCGGGCGTCCCTGGCCCTGCCGGGCGACGCCCCCGCCCGGGAGGCACGCGAGGAGAACGCGCTGCGGGAGGAGATCGCGCGGGCCGTGGCCGCGGCCAACAGCGCCGTGTCGCACTCGGAGTCCATCAGGGTCTTCCGCGTCCTGCCCAGCCCCTTCGACGTGGCGGGCGGGCTGCTCACCCCGTCGATGAAGCTCCGCCGCGACGAGATCGCACGGGCCTACTCGCTGGAGATCGACGCGATGTACGAGGCGCGCTCGCACCGCCGGCCGGTGCGGCCGCCGGAGGAGCCGGCCGCCTGGGAGGACGCGGACAACGTGTTCCTGCGCTGATCCGGGGCCCGTCCCGCCGTCGGACCGGCACACCGGCGCGACTAGGTTCAGCCGACACGGGAACTTACCAACGAAGGGGATCCGCAGAAGAAGGGAAGGAGCCCGGCCGGTGCCGGGCCGGGAAGGCGCAATGGCAGCCGAGTCGCGTTGGGACAGGACACTGGCTTCCGAGGAGATCACGAACCGCACCGCCAGCTTCGCCGGGGAGCTGCACAATGTGACCGGTGCGCGGCTGGTCGCGGAGGAGTTCCTCTACGACCTCGCCCGTGCGGCGCCGCCCGCGGCGCCCGAGCACTGGGACGACATCCTCCTCGTCGTCACGGAGCTGGCGGCCAACGCCGTGCAGTACGCTCCGGGGCCGTTCCAGCTGCGGCTGCGCCGCACCTTCGACGGTGTGCACGTCGTGATGCACGACACCAACACCACGGAGCCCGCGCCGCGCCCCTTCCATCCGAGCAAGGGCGGCGGCGGCATCGGCTGGCATCTGATCCACACCCTGTCCGACCAGGTGAGTGTGGTCACCGGGGAACAGGGCAAGGACATCCACGTCTTCCTGCCCTGGTGACCGGCGCGGCTCACGGGGCGCCGGCCGCGCGCAGCGGCACCAGCGCGCTGATCGTCTTGCCCCCTTCCGGACGCACCTCGACCGCGATGTCCCGGGCGAGGCGGGCGACGAGCGGCCAGCCGTAACCGCCACCGGGGTGCGTGGTCGGAAACGCGTACGCGGCCCGCGGCACCACGGCGCTGTGGTCGTGGACGGCGATCCACAGTCCCTCCTCGGTGGGCCGGGCCTCGAAGCCGGCCAGCCCGTCGCCGTGCCGGATCGCGTTGGTCACCAGCTCCGAGACGACGAGCAGCAGGTCGACGACGTCCTCCTCGCGCACCTCGCGGCCGGGGCCGCCCCAGCCCGTGCGCGCCACGGACTCCGCGTACGCCCGTGCGGCCGCGGCGCCGGCTCCGGCGCCCTGTGCCGGTACGGCGAAGGGCGCGAGGCGGGGTGGTGCGGTGGTGGCGGCTGTCGTGGTGGTCCGGTCGGCTGGTTCCATGGCAGTGGTGTCCCCGGTTTCCGCGTGCGGTCGTACGGTCCGGTCGGGTCGCGGGCTCTCCCGCGGCGACCGCCGGGCCGGGCGGACGCGACGGGCCGGACCGGCTCCTCGGCAGCGGATACCCGCCCGTGGCCGCCGCATTCGGCCCGGTGGGCCCTCGGGCGGCGCCGGGACGCCGACGGGGGTGCGCCGCCCGGTGCCGCCCGCCCTGCGTGACCCGTGCGGGGGTAGACGTTCGGCCGGGTGACACATCGCTTTGTCCGCGCCGGGGACCTGGGTTAACCTCTGGCGTATTTTTCTGCTGGGGGATTCCGTGAACTGCGCGAACGCGGACACGGAAGGCCGGACCGCCCGAACGGTCCGGCAGGGGGTGGTGGGTCCTCGCCGCGAGGACCCCCGGGGAGCGGAACGAGGGCACGCATGACCAGCGACAGCACCGGATCCGTCGACGCGGTTCCGGGCGACCAGGAGTTGCGCCGCCTCCTGGCGGGCCTGACGGCCGTGCGGGACGGCGACTTCGGCACCCGGCTGCCGGACGACGCGGACGGCCTGATGGGCGACATCGCCAAGGTCTTCAACGGCATGGTGGACCAGCTGTCCGTGTTCACCTCCGAGGTCACACGGGTCTCCCGGGAGGTCGGCACGGAGGGCGCCCTCGGCGGGCAGGCGAAGGTGCCGGGGGTCTCGGGCACCTGGGCCGACCTGACGGACTCGGTCAACGCCATGGCGGGCAACCTCACCACCCAGGTCCGTGACATCGCCCAGGTGGCCACGGCGGTCGCCAGGGGGGACCTGTCCCAGAAGATCGACGTGGACGCCCGCGGCGAGATCCTGGAACTGAAGAACACCATCAACACCATGGTCGACCAGCTCTCCGCCTTCGCCGACGAGGTCACCCGCGTGGCCCGCGAGGTCGGCACCGACGGACGGCTCGGCGGCCAGGCCGACGTCCAGGGTGTCCGGGGCACCTGGCGGGACCTCACCGACTCGGTGAACTTCATGGCGGGCAACCTGACCAACCAGGTCCGCAACGTCGCCCAGGTGGCCACCGCGGTGGCCAAGGGCGACCTCTCCCAGAAGATCACCGTGGACGCCCGCGGCGAGATCCTGGAACTCAAGAACACCATCAACACCATGGTCGACCAGCTCTCCGCCTTCGCCGACGAGGTCACCCGCGTGGCCCGCGAGGTCGGCACGGCCGGGAACCTGGGCGGGCAGGCCCGGGTGCGCGGGGTGTCCGGCACCTGGAAGGACCTCACCGACAACGTCAACGTGATGGCGTCCAACCTGACCGGCCAGGTGCGCTCCATCGCCCAGGTGGCCACCGCGGTCGCCCGCGGCGACCTGTCGCAGCGGATCACCGTCGACGCCGAGGGCGAGGTCGCGGCGCTGGCCGACGTGATCAACACCATGGTGGACACGCTGTCGGCGTTCGCCGACGAGGTCACCCGGGTCGCCCGGGAGGTCGGCACCGACGGGCGCCTGGGCGGCCAGGCGAACGTGCCGAACGTCGCCGGCACCTGGAAGGACCTGACCGACAACGTCAACTCGATGGCCAACAACCTCACCAACCAGGTGCGCAACATCGCCCTGGTGACGACCGCGGTGGCCAAGGGCGACCTGTCGAAGAAGATCGACGTCGACGCGCGCGGCGAGATCCTCGAACTCAAGACGACGATCAACACGATGGTCGACCAGCTCTCCGCCTTCGCCGACGAGGTCACCCGCGTGGCCCGGGAGGTCGGCACCGAGGGCAGGCTCGGCGGCCAGGCCGAGGTGGAGGGCGTCTCCGGCACCTGGAAGCGGCTCACGGAGAACGTCAACGAACTGGCCGGCAACCTCACCCGCCAGGTCCGCGCGATCGCCGAGGTCACCTCCGCTGTCGCCGAGGGCGACCTGACCCGCTCGGTCACCGTGGAGGCGTCCGGCGAGGTCGCCGAGCTGGGGGACAACATCAACGCCATGGTGGAGTCCCTGCGCGAGACCACGCGGGCCAACCAGGAGCAGGACTGGCTCAAGACCAACCTCGCCCGTATCTCCGGCCTGATGCAGGGCCACCGCGACCTGCCCGTCGTCGCCGAGCTGATCATGGACGAGCTGGTGCCGCTGGTGTCGGCCCAGTACGGCGCCTTCTACCTGGCCGAGGACGGCGACGCCGGTCCCGAGCTGCGACTCGTCGGCTCCTACGGCTACCCGGAGGACACGACCAGACCCACCCGTATCGCCTTCGGCCGCACCCTGGTCGGCCAGGCCGCGCGCAGTCGGCGCACCATCATGGTGAACGAGCTGCCGCCGGGCTATCTGACCATCTCCTCCGGGCTCGGCGAGGTGGTGCCGGCCGCGCTGGTGCTGCTGCCCATCGTGGTCGAGGGACAGGTCCTCGGCGTCATCGAACTGGCCTCGGTCGCCCCGTTCACCCAGATCAACCAGGACTTCCTGGAACTGCTGATGGAGACCATCGGCGTGAACGTCAACACGATCGTGGCCAACGCCCGTACCGACGAGCTCCTCGCCGAGTCGCAGCGGCTGACCGGCGAGCTCCAGGCCCGCTCCGCGGAGCTGCAGTCGCAGCAGGAGGAGCTGCAGCACTCCAACGCCGAGCTGGAGGACAAGGCGTCCCTGCTCGCGGCGCAGAACCGGGACATCGAGGCGAAGAACCTGCAGATCGAGCAGGCCCGGCAGGAGCTGGAGGCACGCGCCCAGCAGCTGTCGCTGGCCTCGAAGTACAAGTCCGAGTTCCTGGCGAACATGAGCCACGAGCTGCGCACCCCGCTCAACAGCCTGCTCATCCTGGCCCAGCTGCTGGCGCAGAACCCCTCGCGCAACCTCTCCCCCAAGCAGGTCGAGTACGCGGGCATCATCCACTCGGCCGGCTCGGACCTGCTGCAGCTGATCAACGACATCCTGGACCTGTCGAAGGTCGAGGCGGGCAAGATGGACGTGTCCCCCGAGCGTGTGACGCTGCGCCAGCTCATCGAGTACGTCGAGGCCACCTTCCGGCCCATGACGAGTCAGAAGGGCCTGGATTTCACGGTCACCACGGCCCCCGGCGCCCCGGCGGACCTGCTGACCGACGACTCCCGGCTGCGGCAGGTGCTGCGCAACCTGCTGTCCAACGCGGTGAAGTTCACCGAGCGGGGCGGCGTGGAGCTGGCCGTCGAACCGGCACCGGACGACGAGGTGCCCAGGGGTGTGCTCCGGGGCGGGCCCGTGGTGGCCTTCCGGGTGAAGGACACCGGCATCGGCATCCCCGAGCAGAACCTGGAGTCGATCTTCGGCGCCTTCCAGCAGGCGGACGGCACGACGAGCCGCAAGTACGGCGGCACCGGGCTGGGCCTGTCCATCACGCGGGAGATCGCGCAGCTGCTGGGCGGCGCCGTCACGGTGGACAGCACGCCCGACCGGGGCAGCACCTTCACGCTGTACCTGCCGGTGGCCCGGCCCGACTTCGAGGACCTGCTGGCCCGCGGCCCCGAGCATCTCCCGGCCGACGCGGCCGCCGACGTCCTCGACCGCCCGGCGCCGGTGGCCGAGCTGACCGGCGGGCACCGGCAGCGGCCGCGGCGCCTGCTGGTGGTGGAGGAGCGCCCGCGCGGTCTGCTGACCCTGGTCGCGGAGAGCGTGGTCGCCGATCTGACGCACGGGCGGGACGACGCGGGCGACCGGCCGCCGCTCGACGTGATCACGGCCGTGGGTGCCGAGGAGGCCGCCGGCGCGCTGGCGGCCGACCCGTGCCACTGCGTCGTACTGGAGCTGGGCATGCCGGACGACGAGGCGTCCCGCTTCCTGCACGCGCTGCGGGGCGACTCGGCGCTGGCGAGCGTGCCGGTGCTCGTGCACAGCGGGCACCGCGCGGACGCCGCCGTGGAGGAGGACCTGCGCTCGGGCGCGGCCGGCGGGACGCTGGAGTTCCTCTCCAGCCTCGACGAGCTGCGCGAGCGCATCGCCCTGCTCCTGGCCGCCGAGGAACCCGGGGACGTGCTGTCCCTGGTGCGGCCGGAGGAGCAGCCGCGCCCGGACCCGAGGGCCGGTCAGGATCCGCCCGCCGGGCGCACCGTCCTGGTGGTCGACGACGACGCGCGCAACCTGTTCGCGCTCAGCGGGATCCTGGAGCTGCACGGTTTCCGGGTGCTGCACGCGGAGAACGGCCGCCGGGGCATCGAGATGCTCGTGGACCACCCGGAGGTGGCGCTGGTCCTGATGGACGTGATGATGCCCGAGATGGACGGCTACACGGCGACGGCGGAGATCCGCCGCATCCCGCGGTACGCCGAGCTGCCGATCATCGCGGTCACCGCCAAGGCGATGCCCGGCGACCGGGAGAAGAGCCTCGCCTCGGGCGCCAGCGACTACGTCACCAAACCCGTGGACACCCAGGACCTCATCGCCTGCGTCCGACGGTGGCTGCCCGTATGAGCGCCTCCGAGCGGTCCGGCGAGCCGGCCGGCGACGTCCGGCGGGACGGGTCCGCCCCGGTCGGTCTGACGCCGCTGTCGCCCGTGGGCAGACTGGCGGCCACGGTGGACCGGCTCAGCCGCGAGGTGCGGGCCGCCCAGGCGGAGGCCGAGGGCCGGGCGCTGATCGAGCTGGCCAAGGGGATCCTGGTCGCGCGGCTCGGCTGCGGTCCGGCCGAAGCCGCCCGGCAGCTGGCCGAGCTGGCCGAGCAGTCCCAGGTGACGCCGCTGGAGTTCGCGGTCGACGTCATCAACCAGGCCGCCCGGGACCGCGTGTCGGAGGTGACGGACGCGTTCCTCGCGGCCACCGCGGCCGTGCGCACCGCGGGCCCGGACGAGGACCCGGACGGTGGGGGCACCGCGGGAGCCGGGGCGGCCGCGGAGGCGGTGGCCGACTCCGCGGCCGTACGGCTGCGGGCGGCCGAGAGCGGCGCGCTGGCGGCGGACGACACCCAGGCCGTCGCCGACGCGCTGCTGGAGCAGGCGCTGCGCCCACTGGGGGCGGTGGCGGTGGCCATCTGGGCGGCCGGGTACGACGGGTCGCTCACCCTGGTGGGCAGCGCCGGGTTCCCGCCCGCCGAGGCGGCCCGCTGGCGGTACGTGCCGCCGGACGTGGCGACGGTGGCCCGGTGCGGACTCACCGAGCGCTCGGGGCAGTGGTTCGCGTCCCTCGCCGGGACCGGGCTGCCCAGCGTGGGCCGGCACCAGTACCCGGACGGCGGCAGGGTCGCCGTGCCCGCCGGTACCGGGGGGCGCATCCACGGCGTGCTGGAGATCGTCTGGCCGGTGCCGCTGGCCCCGCAGCCGCCCCAGGTGGTCCGTCAGGTGGAGGCGCTGGCGGAGCTGTGCGCGCACACCCTGGAGTCGTACACGCCGCCGCGCGAGCCCGGGCAGGAGCCCCGGGTGATGCCGGACGCGGTGGAGCTGATGGACCTGGCCGACGGGCTGCACGATCCCGCCCTGGTGCTGGTGCCGCACCTGGACGCCGCGGGGCAGCTGGCGGACTTCCGCATCCAGCACGTCAACAAGCGCTTCATGGATCCGGCCGGACGGCCGCGCGCCGTGGTGGGCGGTGCGCTGCTCCTCGAGGCCTACCCGATGGCCGCCGGGGACAGCGAGCTGTTCCGCTCCGTGGAGCGGGTGTACGCCACGGGCGAGCCGTTCCGGGCCAGGCACATGAACCTGACCGCCCTGGTGGACCAGGTGCCGCTGTCGGCCGTGGCGGACATCAGCGTCAGCCGGCACGGCAACGCGGTGCTGCTCATCTGGCGCATCGAGGACGAGACGGCCCGGCTGGCCAGCCTCCTCCAGCACGCCCAGCGGCTCGGCCGCATCGGCGGTTTCGAGGAGAACCTGCTGACCGGCGAGATCACCTGGAACGGGCAGCTGTTCGACCTGTACGGGCGCCCGCACACCAGCACGCCGGTGCCGCTGGAGGAGCTGGCCGCCCACGCCCACCCCGACGACGCCGTCGCCATCGGCCGGTTCCTGCGCACGCTGCTGCACCACCGGCGCCCGGCGTCGGCGGCGTTCCGGCTGCGGCGGCCCGACGGGGTGACCCGGCACGTGCGGGTGGTGGCCGAGCCGGTCCTGGACACCGACGACCGGCTGCTCCTGGTCCGGGGGGCCTGCCAGGACATCTCGGCCCAGCACTGGACGGAGGTGGCGCTCGCCGCGACCCGCGACCAGCTGGCGCACACCGAGCAGCAGGCCATCGAGCGCGCCCGGCTCACCCTGCAGCTGCAGCACGCGATCATGCCGCCCGAGCAGACCCCGCTGCGGGTGCCGGACCTCCAGGTGGCCGTCAGGTACCGGCCCGCGGAGACGGAGCAGCTGGTGGGCGGCGACTGGTACGACGCGGTGATGCTGCCGAGCGGGCGGGTGCTGCTGTGCGTGGGGGACGTCGCCGGACACGGGATAGAGGCGGCGACCAGCATGGTGGTGCTGCGCAACGCGCTGCGCGGGCTCGCGGTGACCGGGGCCGGCCCCGGCCAGCTGCTGTCCTGGCTCAACATCGTGGCCCACCATCTGACGGGCGGGGTCACCGCCACCGCGGTGTGCGGCCTGTACGACCCGGCCCGGCGCACGCTGCGCTGGGCCAGGGCGGGCCATCTGCCGCCGGTGCTGGTGCGCGGTCCGCAGGCCCGGCCGCTGCCGCTGGTGCGGGGGATGCTGCTGGGGGCGGTGGCGGAGGCGGCGTACGAGGAGGCCGAGGCGCAGCTGGCCGCCGGGGACACGCTGCTGATGTACACCGACGGTCTGATCGAACGCCGGGACCGCCCGGTGGAGGAGGCGCTGACCCAGCTGCTGAGCACCGTGCGCCCGACGCCGAACACCCTGGACCAGCATCTGGACCGGCTGCTCACCTACAGCAGGTCGGACACGGACGACGACACGTGTCTGGTGGGCATCCGGGTGGGGTGACGCACGGTGCGGGGGCGCGGGCGGGGACGCTGGTCCGGCTCGGCAGGTGTGGAGACGGGTTTCAGGGGTATCCGGCGGGCGCGGTGGGCCACACGACGGTCCGCCGCGCCGCCGCATTGTTGGAGGTACACGTGCCCATAGCCCAGAACCCGCTGTCCGTCGAGGTGACGCTGCCCCGGGAGGACGTCGCGCTGCTCAAGGTGGAGGGTTACCTGGACGTCGACACCGCGACCGAGTTCCAGCACCATCTGGCCAACCAGCTCCACCACGGCCGACGGCACTTCCTGCTGGACCTGTCCGAGGTGCCGTTCATGGACTCGTCCGGCATGAACATCATTCTGCGGGTCTACCAGGAGGCCCGTGACCTGCCGGGCAGCGTGCACATCATCTCGCCGGCCCCGGCGGTGCTGCGCGTCCTGGACCTGACCGGGGTGAGCATCACGGTGCCGGTCTCGGACAGCGTCGAGGAGGCACTGGCCCGCGTCGACGCCGAGCCGGAGGGTCCGCGCCTGCCCGACGCCTGAGCCGCCGCACGCCCGCATCCCCTCCGGACCGGTCGTGCGGAAGCAGGTGACGCGCCAGGTCGGCGGGTGGTTAGAGTTGTCGACCGGCTGGGTCACGTCGCCGGCGCGTCACCCCGTGCGGGGTGAGGTGCGGCGCTACGCGGATGAGGAGTGGGACAGGTGCCGGAACAGGCGGAGGGAACGGCGGGAGTGCCGACGCGCGAGGTCAGGGACTTGCTGCGGCGCCGCCGTGAGCAGATCGCCCAGCGGTGGGCCGACGAGCCGCTGTTCCGGGCCGTGTTCACCGTTTCGCGCGACGAGGCGGTGGAGGCGGGCAAGGCCGTCGTGGACGCGCTGGCGCAGGTCGCGGACGCGGCACGGGTCGAGGACCCGGACGCCGCCGGATTCACGGCGGTGCGCGAGCAGTTGGCGCGGATGGGTGCGGCCCGTTCGCGTTCCGGGCTGAGCACCGCGCAGGTCTCCAGCGAGCTGGCCGCGCTGCGTCCGCCCGTGGAGAACCTGCTGGTGGCCGACCTGCCCGAGGACACGTCCGCCGAGCACGTCCGGGACTGTGTCAGCACGCTGAGCGTGCTGATGGGCACCCTGCGGGTCGTGGTCATGCAGACCGCGCTCAGCGAGGGTCAGGCACTCATCGACCGCCAGCGGCTGCAGCTGCTCGAGGTGGCCACTCCGGTCATCAAGCTGTGGGACGGCATCGTGGCCGTGCCCCTGATCGGCACGCTGGACAGCGCGCGCAGCCAGGTGGTGATGGAGACCCTGCTGGAGTCCATCGTGGAGCAGCAGGCGCGCTACGCGATCCTGGACATCACCGGTGTGCCGACCGTCGACTCGCTGGTGGCCCAGCACCTGATGAAGACGGTCGCGGCGGCCCGGCTCATGGGCGCCGAGTGCATCGTCTCCGGCATCCGGCCGGCGATCGCCCAGACCATGGTCCACCTGGGTCTGGACCTGGGCACGGTGGTCACCCGGGCGAGCCTCGCCGACGCGCTGGGGTACGTGCTGCACCAGCTCGGGGTCGGCATCGTGACTCCCGGCACGAACGGTGCGGTCGCGCGGTGAGCCAGGCATGGCCCGGGCCCCACGGGGCTCCGGTGACGGGGCATGTTCCGGTCCTGCGGCTCGGTGAGGTCCTCCTGGTCACCCTCCAGGGGGACCTGCACGACAGCACGGCGCAGCAGCTCCAGGAGGACCTCGCCGAGACGATCGTGCGCAGCGGTGCCACCGGCGTGGTCATCGACGTCTCCGGCGTGGAGATCGTCGACTCCTTCCTCGGCCGGGTCCTGGCCGAGATCGCCGGTCAGACCGGCCTGCTGGCCGCGCGGACCGTACTGGTCGGCATGCGGCCGGCGGTGGCCATCACACTGGTGGAGCTGGGGCTGACGCTGCCGGGCGTGCACACCGCGCTCAGTACCGAGGTGGCCATGGAACTCCTGAGCCGACAGGCCCCTTCGTCCCGTTTCGGCGGCCTCGGCCAGGAGCGTTTGTGATGCACACTGCCGCGGGCTCGCAGGCCCGCCTGCCGATCCGTTCGGACATGGATCTGGTGTGGGTGCGACAGCATGTGCGGCAGGCGGCCGCCCAGCTCGGCTTCGGGCTGGTGGACCAGACGAAGCTGGTCACGGCGGCCAGCGAGCTGGCCCGGAACACGCTCGTGTACGGCGGTGGCGGCACCATGGAGACGGAGCAGCTCGTCGAGGGGACCACGCACGGGCTGCGGCTGACCTTCAGCGACGAGGGGCCGGGCATCCCGGACCTGGAGCAGGCGCTCAGCGACGGCTTCACGTCCGGCGACGGGCTGGGCATGGGGCTGGGCGGCGCGCGGCGCCTGGTGCACGAGTTCGGGATCGAGAGTGCCCCGGGCTCCGGGACGACCGTGCGGGTGACGTCCTGGGTGGGCCGGCCGCCGCGGCCGCGGGAGGAGTCCTGATGCCCCGCGTGTGGGACGTCCCGGTGCACGACTCCACCCGGGTGCGCGACGCCAGGGTGGCCGCGGAGCACGCGGCGGCCCTCGCCGGTCTCGACGAGCAGCGGACCTCGACGGCGGCGCTGGTGGCGACCGAGCTGGCCACCAACCTGCTCAAGCACGCCGGAGGTGGCCGGGTCGTCGTCGACGTGGTCGCCCCGCCCGTCCTGACGGGCGGGGCGCAGGGGTCTCCTCGGGTGCAGATCGTCACGGTCGACCACGGGCCCGGTATCGCCGACGTGTCCGCCGCGCTGCGCGACGGCTTCACCACCACGGGCTCGCTCGGTGCGGGTCTGGGCACCTGTGCGCGCCTCGCCGAGGACTTCGACCTGCACAGCGTCCCCGGCCGGGGCACGGTGGTGGTCGCCCGGGTCGGCCTGCCAGGGGCCCGTGCCACCGACACCGGTCCGGCGGGCCGGTTGCGGGCCGGTGCGGTGAACGTCCCGTTCGGCGGTGCGGAGTACTCGGGTGACGCCTGGGCCTGGGTCCGGGACGGCGACCTGGTCACGCTGATGCTGGCCGACGGTCTCGGCCACGGGCCCGAGGCCGCCCGTGCCTCGGGCGCCGCCGTGGAGGCGTTGCGCGCGGCCGCCCACCTGCCGCCGGCCGAGGCGGTACGGCGGCTCGACCGTGCGCTGTCCGGCACCCGCGGCGCGGCCGTGGCGGTGGCCCAGGTCGACACGCGGGCCGCGGTGCTCCGCTTCACCGGCGTCGGCAACATCGGGGCGCGGCTGTGCGCGGACGGCACCTGGCGGCACCTGGTGTCGCGGCCCGGCATCGTCGGCACCCACCGGCCCACCACGCTGCGCGAGGAGCAGGCGCCGTGGGCGGACGACCGGGTGCTGGTCCTGCACAGCGACGGCCTGCCGAGCAGGTGGTCGCCGACGTCCGACACGTGCCGCACCGCGGCCGACCCGGCGGTGACCGCCGCCGTCACGATCCGCGACGCCAGCAGCCCGGCCCGTCCCGTACGGGACGACACCGCCGTCGCCGTGCTGGCCCCGATCCCGCCGGACGGCCCATGACCCGAACCTGGCAGATCACCGATGTCACCGACGCGGCGCGGGCGCGCATCGGCACCGCGCGCCTGGCGGCGGCGTTCGGTGTGCCGCCGGTGGAGCGCGCGCGGCTGACGGCCTCCCTGGGCGCGCAGTTGCGGCTGTGCCTGGCCAAGGGCGGCACCTGGCGGCTCACCCTGGAGACGGGCACGGTCTCGCGCACCGTGCCGGGAGCCCGGGAGAGCGTGCTGCACGCCGTGGTGACGCCGTCGCCCCGGGCCGCTGCCGCCGGGCAGCCGCCGTGGCGGGTCACGGTGCCGTGCCCCGAGGCGGCGGCGGACGTGGACGTCGGCGCCGTGGCCGACGACCCGGTGCTGCTGGCCGAGGCATTGCTGGGCACCGACGAGGACACCGCGCTGGTGCTGGAGCGGCTCACCGAGCAGGAGGGTCTGGTCGAGTTCCACCGGGAGGAGCTCCAGCAGACGAACCAGGGCGTGGTGGCGCTGCACGCCGAACTGGACGCCGCCGGACGGGCCCAGCGCGAGGCGTTCGCGGCCGAGCGCAAGGCGCGTACGGAGGCGGAGAACGCCCGGCGCAGGCTGACGTTCCTGGCGGACGCGAGCGCGGTGCTGACCGCGTCGCTGGACCACCACGAGATCGTGCGCCGACTGCCGGAGCTGCTGGTGCCCGAGTACGCGGCGAGCGTCGACATCTGGCTGTTCGACCAGGACGGCGACCGGCCGGGGCCCGCCCACGCGGCCGCCGCGGTGGTCGCCGCCCGCACCGGACGCCCGCAGTACGCGGCCGCGCACCCGGGGGGCCTGCCCGGCGTCGACGACCAGCCGCCCTCGGCGCTGGCACCCGACCGGCCCCTGCTGTGCATCCCGCTGCCGACCCGGCAGGCGCCCCTGGGGGTGGTGACCCTGTCCCCGCCCGGGGAACGCTGGGACGCGGACGACGCCGTGATGCTGGTCGAGCTGACCCGGCGAGCCAGCATCGCGATCGACCACGCCCAGCGCTACCAGCACAACCGGGACATCGCCGAGACCCTCCAGCGTGCCCTGCTGACGGAGTTGCCGGCGCCGCCCGGGCTGGCCCTGGCCGCGCGCTACCTCCCGGCCACCCATGGACTGAACATCGGCGGCGACTGGTACGACGCGTTCCGGCAGCCCGACGGCGGTGTCATCGCCGTGGTCGGGGACGTCACCGGGCACGGGCTGCGCGCGGCGGTGATGATGAGTCAGCTGCGCACCGCCCTGCGCGCCTACGCGGTCGACGGCGGCAGCCCCGGGCAGTTGCTGACCCGGCTGCACATCTTCCTGCACCACCTGCAGCCCGACCTGTTCGCCACCGCGGTCATCGCGCGCTTCCACCCCGACGACCCGACGGTGACGTGGGCGGCCGCCGGTCACCCGCCGCCGGTGCTGCGTACCCCGGACGGGCGGGTGCGCACGCTGGACGCCAAACCCGGTGCCATGCTCGGCATCCCGCTGCGGCAGGAGATCGCGGACCACACGGTGCCCATGGCGCCCGGTTCGACGCTCGCCCTGTACACGGACGGTCTGGTGGAGCGCCGCGCCCGCGGCATAGACCCGGGTATCGAGCGGCTGGCGGACGCGCTCGGGTCGTTCGGTCCGGCGGAGCTGGACGCGGACCTGGAGGGTTCGGCGGACGGGATCCTGCGTCCGATGCTCAGCGACTCCGAACGCGACGACGACGTGTGCCTGCTGCTGTGCCACCTGCGCGGCACGGACTGACCCGGCGGTTTCACGCGGTTCGCTCCCGCCCGGTGCGTTCCGGGCCCGGGCGGGGCATGGTGGTGATCCCAGGCGTCGCCTGCCTGCCGCACCCGGCTGGCCGGGTGGGATCGGGCGCGGTGGGATGGGCGAGGTGCGAAGCGGCGATCCTCGGGCAGGCGAATGGCGTTCGCGGCAGTCCGCCCGGGAGCCGCAGAAAGGGATGAACACCGTGACACGACCCAGGATCCTGGTGGTCGGCGCAGGTTTCGCCGGCGTGGAGTGCGTCCGTCGTCTGGAGCGGAGGCTCTCCCCCGACGAGGCCGACGTCACCCTGGTGACGCCGTTCTCCTACCAGCTCTATCTGCCGTTGCTCCCGCACGTCGCCGCGGGGGTGCTCACCCCCCAGTCGATCGCCCTCTCCCTGCGTCGCAGCAGCCGCTACCGGACCCGGATCATCCCGGGCGGCGCCATCGGGGTGGACCTCGAGGCGAAGGTCTGCGTGGTGCGCACCATCACCGACCGGATCGTCAACGAGCCCTACGACTACATCGTGCTGGCACCGGGCAGCATCACCCGCACCTTCGACATCCCGGGGCTCACCGACAACGCGTTCGGCATGAAGACGTTGGCGGAGGCCGCGTACATCCGCGACCACGTCATCTCCCAGCTGGACCTGGCCGACGCCAGCCAGGACCCCGTGGAGCGGGCCTCCCGGCTGCAGTTCGTGGTGGTGGGCGGCGGCTACGCCGGCACCGAGACCGCGGCCTGCCTGCAGCGGCTGACCCATGCCGCCGTCAAGCGCTACACCCGGCTGGACCCGGCCCTGATCAAGTGGCATCTGATCGACATCGCGCCGAAGCTGATGCCGGAGCTGGGCGAGAAGCTCGGCCGCGACGCGCAGCAGATCCTGACGCGCCGCGGCATCGACATCTCGCTGGGCGTCTCCATCGCCAAGGCCGCGCCGGAGGAGGTCACCTTCACGGACGGCCGGGTGGTGCCCACCCGGACGCTGATCTGGACGGCGGGCGTGGTCGCCAGCCCCCTGATCGCCACGTTGGGGGCGGAGACGGTCAAGGGCCGTCTCGCGGTCACCGCGGAGATGTGCCTGCCGGACCACGACGGGGTGTTCGCGCTCGGCGACTCCGCGGCCGTGCCCGACCTCGCCAAGGGCCAGGAGGGCGCCGTCTGCCCGCCGACCGCCCAGCACGCGATGCGGCAGGGCCGGCACGTCGCCGAGAACCTCATCGCCACCCTGCGCAACCAGCCGATGCGGCCGTACGTCCACAAGGACCTGGGGCTCGTCGTCGACCTCGGCGGCACCGACGCGGTCTCCAAGCCGCTCGGGGTGGAACTGACGGGCCTGCCCGCGCAGGCGGTGGCCCGCGGCTACCACTGGTCGGCGCTGCGCACGGGCGTGGCCAAGGCCCGGGTGGCGGCGAACTGGGCGCTCAACGCGGTCGCCGGCGACGATTTCGTCCGCACCGGTTTCCAGGCCCGCAAGCCCGCCAAGCTGAAGGACTTCGAGTACACCGACGCCTATCTGACGCCGGAGCAGGTGCGGGAGCGGGTCGCGGAGGCGGACCGGGCGAAGCCCTGATCGCCCTGATCTCCGTCCGCCCCCACGTCCCGTGACGGACCGGGGCATGACATGCTGAGAAGTGGATCTCGGCGTGAACCGGCCGGGACATGGCTGGAACCGGCCGTGAGGGCCGGCTGTGAATCGGGAGAGTGTACGGCGGCGTGAAGGCAGCGGGACGCTCGGCGCGGACACGGCTGCGGGACCGCGTCGCCGCGTCCGATCCGGGGCTGTTGCGGCTGACGGCGGGTTTGCGGACGGTGGGCGCCATCGCGCTGACGCTGGGCGTGCTCGCCCTGTTCGGCGTGGACGTCAAGCATCTGGTGGCGGGCGCCATGGCGGCGATGGTGGCGACCTTCGCCATCCGGGAGAAGGAACCCGGCCCGCAGGCGGTCACGCTGGCGCTGGGGCTGCCCGTCGCCCTGGCCTCGGTCTCGCTGAGCACGCTGCTCGCTTCGTGGGTCGTCGTCGGCGACGCCTTCTTCGTCGTCCTGATCTTCTCGGCGGTCTTCGTCCGCCGGTTCGGCGACCGGGGCACCGCGCTCGGGCTGATCGGCTTCCAGGTCTACTTCGTGTCGCTGTTCGTCGGCGGCAAGGTGTCCGGGCTGCCCGGGCTGTGGGCCGCCGTCGCCGTGGCGTTCGCGTCCAGCGCGGTGGTCCGCTTCGGGGTGGTCCCGGCGACGCCCGCGCGCATCCTCGGTCTGCTGCGGCAGGCCTTCCGGGCCCGGCTGGCCCAGCTGATCGCCACGCAGCTCGATCTGCTGGACGCCGGTCCCGACGACATCGACAAGACGCTGGAGCGCCTGCGGGACGGCACCGCGCGCCTGCACGAGACCGCCCTGATGATCCAGTCCCGGCTGGACGAGGGCACGCCCGACGCGTCCACGGCGCGCCTGGTGCAGCGGCGCATCGCGGACGCCGAGATCGCCGCCGAGCGCCTGGGTCTGCTGCTGCTGACCGCGCGCAGCGCCGAACGGGCCGACACCCTGACGCTGCACCTGCCGGGCGCTCCGGCCCCCGCGGTGGGCCACTCCCCCGCACCCGGCGAGGCCACGGAGATACTGCGCCGCGATCTCACGGCGCTGCGCACCCTGGTGCTGCGCCCGCCCGCGGAGGCGCGCGGGACGGCCCTGTCCCACCTGCGCAACCGGCTGCTGGGCTACCGCGACGAGGAGAACCTGCCCGAGGCGACCGCGGCCGTCCAGGACGTGTTCCGCGGCATCGGTGAGACGGCGCGCGCGGTCATGGGCCTCAGGATCGCGCTGGACGGGCCGCAGGACGAGTCCGACGACTCACCGGCCACCGCCCGCTCCCGGGAGGAGCTGGACGCCGAGGACGCGGCCATCGACGCCGGTGAGGAGGCGGCCGAGGAGGAGGAGCAGACCGGGCTGCGGCGGCCCACCACGCGCGCCGCGGTGCAGGTGGCCGTGGGGTCCTCGCTGGCGATCGTGGGCGGGGAGTTCCTGTCCTCGCAGCGCTGGTACTGGGCGGTGCTCACCTGCTGGATCGTCTTCATCAACACCGCCTCCACCGGCGAGATCCTGGTCAAGGGCTACCGCAGGCTGCTCGGTACGGTGCTGGGAGTGGTGGCGGGCATCGTGCTGGCCGGGCTGGTGGGCAACCACACCTGGACGGCGTTCGGGCTGGTCCTGGTGCTGATCTTCGCCATGTTCTACACGGCGCCGCTCTCCTACACGCTGATGTCGTTCTTCGTCACCGCGATGCTCGGACTGCTGTACACGCTGCTGCACACGTACAGCATGTCGGTGCTGCTGCTGCGGGTGGAGGAGACGGCGCTCGGCGCGGCCTGCGGGATCGTGGCGGCGGCGCTGGTGCTGCCCATACGCACCGACCGGCGTACGAACGAACTCCTCGGCACGGTCCTCGAGCGGCTCACCGATGTGACGGAGGGCGCCGTCGACCAGCTCAGCGGCGGGCCGGAGGCCGACCTGCTGGACACCGCGCGGGAGCTGGACCAGGCGCTGGGCGATCTGCGCGCCGCCACCCAGCCGCTCACCCATCCGATCACGCCGTTGCGGGCCCGGCGCGACACGGCCCAGTACGTGGTGGCGCTGCTGGAGACCTGTGCCTATCACGCGCGGTCGCTGGCGGCGACGGCCGAGCTGCTGCCCACCCATCCGTCGATCGCGGCCGACCCGCGGCTGCGCGGCGCGGTGCGGCGCACGGTGCGCAACATCGAGGCGATCGCCGCCCACGTCGCGGACGACAGCGCCGCGACGCAGGTGGAGACAGGGCCGAGCATCGCCTCGCTGCTTGAGCCGGACACCGCGGCGGGCATTCCCCGGTACGGCCGCATCACGGGCCGGGTGCTGCGGCATCTGGAGCGGCTGGACGAGGCGGTGGTCGGCCTCGCCCGGCCGCTGGGCGTGTCCGTCGGGGCGCCGCAGCGCTGACGGGGCCACCGGGTGGTGGGGATCAGAAGTCGCTGGGCAGGCCGCTCGCCTCGGCGATGCCGCGCAGTTCCTCGTTCTGGATGTGGCGTTCCTTGAGGTAGTCGGCTATCTCGCCGAGGCGCTCGGGGTCGGAGGCGGTGGCCGCGTCGGTGACGACCCGGACCGGGCCGGTCTCGTCGGTGCTGATCTCGACGACCTCGTTGTCGAGACGTCCGGTGACGGCGGTGGCGATGACGAGGGCTGCCTCGTCCCTGATCTCCTGGGGCAGTGCCTCGGTGCTGTCCCCGTCCAGCGAGAAGTCGATGGTCGGCATCTGCTGCTCGTCGATCGCCTGGAGGACCGGTTCCACCACGCTGAGCAGCAGCTGGTAGTCGTCGCTGGCCATGCGTACGCGCAGGAGGTCGAGGTAGACGTCCACGGGACGTCCGTCCGGCGGAGGAATCTCGTGTTCGTTCATTCGCCCCGTGTTCCCCGTGCCGGATGTCTCAGACCCTCCGCCAGCGTGCGAGGGCGAAGGAGAAGACGCCGAACAGCACCAGGCCCGCGGCGACACCGGCCAGCAGCCAGGGGCCGAGGGAGGTGTCGGCGAAGGAGCGGAGGGTGTCGTCCAGCCCCTTCGCCCGGTCGGGCGCGTAGTCGACGGCGGCCCGTACGGCGAAGGCCCCCGCCGCGGCGAACACGATGCCGCGGGCCGTGCCGCCGCCGACGCCGGTGACGTCGACCAGCAGCCGGGCCCGGTGGTCCATCCCGCCGAGCTTCATCTTCTTGCGATAGGTGCGGCGCAGCGCCTGGACGCCCATCACCACGCCGGCGACGACGATCGCTGCCCCGGCCGCGCCCACGAGCCACCGGCCGGCGGGCATCTCCATCGCCCGGGCCGTGACGTCCCGGGACTGCCGGTCGCTGGAGCCGCTGCCGCCCGCTCCGGCGGCGAAGGCCAGTACGGAGTAGGCGACGAACGCGTAGAAGACGCAGCGGGCGGCGGCGGGCAGGCGCTTCCTCGCCGTACGGCCGTCCTTGCCGGTGACTCCGAAGAGCGCCTCGGACAGCCGCCACAGGGCCATTCCGGCGAGTCCGGCGCCCAGCGCCCACAGCAGTACCGCGCCGAAGGGCCGGTCCGACAGCTCGGCCAGGGCGCCGCCCCGGTCCGCCTGCCGGTCCCCGCTGCCGAAGGCGATCCGCAGGGCCAGGATGCCGACCAGCAGGTAGATGACGCCGCGCGCGGTGAGCCCCGCCCGGGCGGCCCCCTCGGCCGCCGATCCGTTCGCGGCCCGCCGGGCGCGGCCCCGTCCGGCGCGTGCCAGGACACGTGTGTTCATGTGTTCTCCCCTCCCGGACTCCGGATGCCCCGGCTTCGTCGGCGCACACCGCGGTGGCCGTGGACGGACGACCGCCCGTACACCGACGGGTGGTGTACGGGCGGTCGTCCGTCGTGCCCCTGGCCGTCCCCGGCGTCAGTCCGCCACGCCCGCGGGCGCGCCGGCGGCCACGGGCGCCGGTGGCGTCGCCGGTGCCGGCGCGTCCGCGAGGTGGCGCCGGGCGGTCTCCAGGGCCCGGCGCACGTCACGGGTACCGGTGGACACGCACAGCGTGTACGCCAGGTCCCGGGTCCGCGGGCCCGGTCGGCCCGTCGCATCGACGGGCTCGTCGGCCGCGGCCGCCTCGTACTCCGCCAGGAGTCCGCGCAGCACCGCGGGGTGTGGCATCAGCATCCGTTCCGTCCCTCCCTGTGTGTCCGGTGTCGCCGTTGTGTCAGGCTCGTCGCCCCCTCGGCCCATCAGGTCCGCGCCGGGTGTCCGGGGCGGGCCGTGTGCCGGCCCAGCGCCTCGTCGCGCACGCGGGCGCAGCTGCGGCTGATGAGCCGCGAGACGTGCATCTGCGAGATGCCCAGGGAGTCGGCGATCCGGCTCTGTGTCATGTCCTCGAAGAAGCGCATGTAGAGAATGGCGCGCTCCCGTTCGGGCAGCCTGCGCAGGCCCTCCTTGGCGGACTCGCGGTCGATCACGGTGTCGTACGAGGCGTCGGCCGCGCCGAGGGTGTCCGCGAGGCTGTAGCCGTCGTCGCCGGCCGACAGCTCGGCGTCCAGCGACAGGGTGCTGAAGCTCTCCAGCGCCTCCATCCCGGCGCCGACCTCGTCCTCGGTCAGTCCGGTGTGGGCGGCGAGGGCGGCCACCGAGGGTTCGGGACTGCCCGGGCTCTGGGCGAGTTCCCGGCGGGCCACGCGCACCTTGTTGCGCAGTTCCTGGACCCGGCGGGGCACCCGCAGGGCCCACATCCGGTCGCGGAAGTGGCGCTTGACCTCGCCGGTGATGGTGGGCACGGCGTAACTTTCGAAGGCCCCGCGCTCCGGGTCGAAGCGGTCGATGGCCTTGACCAGGCCGAGCGCCGCGACCTGGCGGAGGTCCTCGATGGATTCCCCGCGGTCCCGGAACCGACCGGCGATCCGGTGGGCCATGGGCAGCCAGGCCGTGACCAGTTCGTCGCGGACGGCGTCGCGTTCGGGTCCGTCCGCGAGCCCCGCCAGGCGGCCGAAGAGGGCCATGGTGTCGGGAGCGTCGTCGTGCCGGCGGCGGGCCGGGGCGTTCGAGGGGTCGGCGGGCCGGGTGGTCTCGGGGGTACCGGGAGGGACGGTGGGCGTTTCTATGAGCATGCGGATCCGCTCCTGAACGGTGGTCTCAGGGGACTTTCCGCGGGAACGGCGCTGTCCGGGGCGCCCGGGCACACCCGGGGCACCGAAGCAGCCGTACCGCTCCCGCTGCTGCGCCTCCGGTCCGAAGCACGAATCTGCGACTGCCCCTGCGCCGGTGGAACAAACTCCGCTTTTCGAAAAGTCATCAGGACAGCGGAACGACCACGGTGATGCACTTGCCTCCGGAGGGAAGATCTGCCACCCGTACTTCGCGCGCCAGCCGGCAGACGATCGGCCAGCCCCGGCCACCGAGGCGCCGGCGGCCCCGGTCGTCCGTGGCGGGCACGGCCACCGGCAGGTCGTGGCTGCGGTCGCACACCGACAGCCGCACTCCCGGTCGCGCCCCGGGGTCCACCACGTCGACCCGGAAGTCGGTGATGCCGCCGCCGTGCAGGATGGCGTTGGTGGTCAGTTCGGAGGCGACGAGCACGGCGTCCGACAGGGCGCCCGGGTCGCACGGCGCGCGGCCGGGGGCGCCGCGGCCTTCGGTGACGGCGCGTTCGACCGCCCTGCGGGCGTCGGCGGGCCTGCACGGCGGGCACCGGCGGCAGGCGTCCGTGCCGCGTTGTTCGACGACGGGTTGAGTCGTGTCCCTGTCACGCATCCGTCAGCTCCCTGTTCGTGGGACGGTCCGGTTCGGCCGTGTGCGCGCCGTGCGGCCTCGTCACTGTCGGCTGACCTCTGCGGGTACGGGCAAACCTCCGGTCCTCCGTGCGGCCCAAGGGCCATCCGGGCGCCCAGCGGGGGTACGCGGGATGCATGACGGATGTTGTGGACTCGGACGAACTGCTGCGCCGGATGCACCGCGCGAGGAGCCGCGCGCTGGAGGAGGGGCGGCACTGGCGGGCGCGCAGCGAGGAGCTGCGTTCGACCGACCCGGAGGCATCCCGGGAGGCGGCCGTGCGGACGGTGGCGTACGAGGCCGTCCTGCGGGTGCTCGACGAGGTGCTGACCCCGGGGCGGAACGCGCGGTGAGGCGCGGCGGGACGGATTGACGCGGCGCCGGGCGGGAAACCGGTCGGCATGAGCGCCGATCACAGCCGAGCACCGGTCCTGGAAGCCCTGGTCGAGTACCGCCGCGAGGGACGGCTGTCGTTCACGCCGCCCGGACACAAGCAGGCGCGCGGGGCGGACCCGGCGGTGCGCGAGGTGCTCGGTGACGCGGTGTTCCACGGCGACGTGCTGGCGACGGCCGGACTCGACGACCGGCTCACCCGGGGCCGGGTGCTGCAACGCGCCCAGGAGCTGATGGCGGACGCCGTGCACGCCGATCACGCGTTCTTCTCGACGTGCGGGAGTTCCCTGTCGGTGAAGGCGGCGATGCTGGCGGTGGCGGGGCCGCACGAGAAGCTGCTGATCGGCCGGGATGCCCACAAGTCCGTGGTCTCGGGGCTGATCCTGTCCGGCATCGAGCCGGTGTGGGTGGAACCGCGCTGGGACGCGGAGCGGCATCTGGCCCATCCGCCCGCCGCCGAGGCGTTCGAGGATGCCTTCGCCGCCCATCCCGACGCCAAGGGTGCCCTGGTCACCAGCCCGACGCCGTACGGCGTGAGCGCCGATCTGCGGGCCGTCGCCCAGGTCTGCCACCGGCGTTCGGTGCCGCTGATCGTCGACGAGGCGTGGGGCGCGCACCTGCCCTTCCACCCCGATCTGCCCTCCTGGGCGATGGACGCGGGCGCCGACATCTGCGTGACCAGCATCCACAAGATGGGCAGCGGTCTGGAGCAGGGCTCGGTGTTCCATCTGCGCGGCGACCTGGTGCAGCCCAAGCTCCTCGGCATGCGCGCCGACCTGCTGAGCACCACCAGCCCGTCGGTACTGATCTTCGCCGGTCTGGACGGCTGGCGGCGGCAGATGGCGCTTCGCGGGCACGAGCTGATGGGCGGCGCCCTGGAGCTGGCGGCTGGCGTCCGGGCGGCCGTCGAGCAGATCGACGGCATGCACGTCAACGACCGGGACGACTTCTGCGGACCCGGTGCGGGCCACGGCTTCGATCCGCTGCCGGTCGTCATCGACCTCGACGGGCTCGGCATCTCGGGCTTCAGGGCGGCGGACTGGCTGCGGGAGCACCGCGGCGTGATCGCCCACATCACCGACCACCGCCGCATCGGCGCGCAGATCACCCACGGCGACGACCGGGAGACCGCGGACGAGCTGCTCACCGCGCTCAAGGACCTCGCCCGTGCCGCTCCCGGCCTGCGCCCCGCACCGCGCGTCGAGGTGCCCTCGCCGGCCGAGCTGCGGATGCCGCAGGTGTGCCTGCCCCGGGACGCGTTCTTCGGCGCCACCGAGGACGTGCCCCTGGACCGGGCCGCCGGCCGGGTGGCGGCGGAGATGATCACGCCGTACCCGCCCGGCATCCCGGCCGTGCTGCCCGGTGAGCGGCTGGCCGAGCCGGTCCTGCGCTATCTGCGCAGCGGCCTGGAGGCGGGGATGTACCTGCCCGACCCGACCGATCCGGCGCTGGAGACGATCAGGGTCGTCGCGGCGCGGGGCGAGTGAAACGGATCACCTGTCGGGGTGTCGGTTTCGCCGAACGCCCAGAGATGGTTTAGCGTTCATCCATACGTGGCGACGGAGTCGACCGAAATGTCCTCCGCGGTCACCGCTTACGGCCCTGGCCGGCCTCCCCCGTCCGGCCAGGGCTTTTTCATGCCCTCGCGCCGCCGCCCCCGGTTCGGGCACGGAATCCGTACGGAATCCCGCCGTCCGCCGAGGTGCCCGGATGGGCGACAGCGACTGAAATGGGCATAGGGAAAGCCCCGGAACCGAATCGCCGGCGAGGAGCCCCGTGCCATGACCAAAGCGATCAAACTCCTGACCGCCCTCCCCCTCCCCCAGCGCGCGCGGCTGATGGAACTGGCCCAGGAGGTCTCCTTCCCGGAGGACGACCGGATCTTCGAGGCGGGGGGCAGGGCGGACCGCTTCTGGGTCGTGCGCTCCGGCGCGGTCTCCCTGACCCAGCAGGTGACGTCGGTGCAGCGGGTCACGGTCGCCAGTCTCGGCGTGGGCGACCTGCTCGGCTGGTCCTGGCTGTTCCCGCCCTACGAGTGGGACTTCGGCGCCGAGGCGTTCAGCCCGGTGCGCGCCTACGAGTTCGACGCGGCCTCGGTGCTCGACCTGTGCGAGCGCGACCCGCAGCTGGGCATCGTGCTGGTGCGGTCGGTCGCGGAGATCCTCGCCCACCGGCTGGAGTCCACCCGGGGCCGGCTCATGGAGCACTACGCGCTGCACGGACGCGGCTCGCTGTGAGCCGCCGTCAGACCCGGTAGCGGCGCAGCGCCGGCATCGCGACGGCCAGGGCCAGCATCACCGCCACGACGAGCAGCCCGCCGCCTGCCACGGCCTCCCGCGCGCCGAAGGCGGACCCGGCGCCGCCGTGCAGGACGTCGGCCAGCCGCGGGCCGCCCGCCACCACGACGGTGAACACGCCCTGCATGCGCCCGCGCATCTCGTCGGTGGCCGCGGACAGCAGGATCGCCCCGCGGAACACCATGGAGACCATGTCGGCCACACCGGCCACGGCCAGGAACGCCACCGCGAGCCACAGGCTGCCGCTCAGCCCGAACCCGGCGATGGCGGCGCCCCAGACGACGACCGCGCCGATCACCATCCAGCCGTGCCGGCGGGCCCGCGAGAAGGTGCCGGAGAACAGGCCGCCGGCCACCGCACCTATGGGAATCGCGGCGAACAGCAGGCCGAGCGCGAGCCCCTCGCCGTAGGGGGCGTACGTCTCGGCGGCGAGTTGCGGGAACAGGGCTCGGGGCATGCCGAGGACCATGGCGACGATGTCGGCCAGGAAGGACAGCAGCAGCACCTTGTGCCCGGCGATGTAGCGGAAGCCGGCCACGACCTCGCGCATGCCCGCACGCCGGACCCCGGTGCCCGCCAGCGGCGGCAGCGCGGGCAGCCGGTAGACCGCCCACACGGTGACGCACAGGGCCAGGGCGTCGATCAGGTACAGCTCCGGCAGTCCGATCAGCGGGATCAGCGCACCGGCCAGCAGCGGGCCGACCACCTGCCCGGTCTGCATGACGGTCGACCCGAGCGCGTTGGCTGCGGGCAGCTCGCCCTCGGGCACCAGACGGGCGATGGAGGCGTTGCGTGCCGGGGCGTTCAGGCCCCAGAAGGCCTGTTGCAGCGCGAGCAGCAGCATCAGCGCGGCCACCGACTCCATGCCGGTGACCGCCTGTATCCAGAAGAGCAGCGAGGTCACCGCGATGCCGGTGTTGGTGATCAGGAGCAGCTTGCGGCGGTCCATCGTGTCGGCCACCGCGCCGCCCCACAGCGCGAACACGATGAGCGGCAGAAGACCGGCGAGGCTCGCGGCGCCGACCCAGGCCGAGGAGCCGGTGATGTCGTAGATCTGCTTGGGCACGGCGACCGCGGTGAGCTGGCTGCCGACGGCCGTGACGATGGTCGAGGACCACAGTCTGCGGTAGGCCGGGCGGCGCAGGGGGCGGGTGTCCATGGCCCAGCGGCGCCACCCCCGCTGCCGCTCCCCGTCCGGCGCCGGGGCCTTCGCCCCGGTTTCGGTGCCGCTCTCGCCACTGCTCTCGCTGGTGTCCACGCGCTTCCTACATGCTCGGTACATCTTTCGTCTGCGGGGATCACTATCGCAGGTCCGTTCGAGCCCGCCGGGCCGCGCGTGGCCGGATCCGGGCTCAGGCTCCGGCTACGAGGGAGAGACCCAGGACGATCATGGTGGCGGCCACCAGACCGTCGAGGACCCGCCAGGCCGCGGGCCGGGCCAGGAAACGGCCGAGGTAGCGGGCGCCGAAACCGAGCGCGGCGAACCAGACCAGGCTGGCGACCGCGGCCCCGAGACCGAAGGTCCAGCGCAGCGGCCCCCGGTCGGCGGCGACGGACCCCAGCAGGAAGACGGTGTCGAGGTAGACGTGCGGGTTGAGCCAGGTCAGGGCCAGGCAGGTGAGCACGGCCCGGCGGCGCGAGCCCGCGGCGTCGCCGTCCGCCCGCAGCGCACCGGAGGGACGGAACACCCGCCGGGCGGCCAGGGCGCCGTAGCAGAGCAGGAACGCACCGCCGATCCAGCCGACGGCGGTCAGCGCACCCGGCCAGGCCACCACGACGGCGCCGACCCCGCCGACGCCCAGGGCGATGAGCACGGCGTCGGACAGCGCGCAGATCCCGACCACGGCGAGGACCGCGTCGCGGCGGACCCCCTGACGCAGGACGAAGGCGTTCTGGGCGCCGATGGCGACGATGAGCGAGAGGCCGGTGCCGAAACCGGCGGCGGCTGCCGTAAGGGCGTTGTTCATGCACTCGACGCTAAGCGGGCGATCACCGCACGTACAGCTAAAGATTCTTACGTATCCTTAGCAGGTATCATCATCCGGCATGACGACGACCTTCGCGGATCTGCCGCTGGACCAGGTGCGCACCCTGCTGGCCGTGGTGGACGAGGGCACGTTCGACGCGGCTGCCGCCGCCCTGCACGTGACCCCGTCCGCGGTCAGTCAGCGGGTGAAGGCGCTGGAGCAGCGCACCGGCCGGGTGCTGCTGCTGCGCACCAAGCCGGTGCGGGCGACCGAGTCCGGTGCCGTGCTGGTACGGCTGGCCCGCCAGGTGGCGCGGCTGGAGCGGGACGCCTCGGCCGAGCTGGGCCTGAGGGGGGAGGGCGAGCCGACCCGGGTGTCGGTGGCGGTGAACGCGGACTCGCTGGCGACCTGGTTCCTGCCCGCCCTGACCCGCCTCCCGAAGGAGCCCGCCCTCTGCTTCGAACTGCGCCGCGAGGACGAGGGCCACACGGCGACGCTGCTGCGGGAGGGCGTGGTGATGGCGGCGGTGACGTCCTCGCCCGAACCGGTGCCGGGCTGCACCGTCCGGGCCCTGGGCCGGATGCGCTATCTCCCGTGCGCCACCGCGGACTTCGCCGCGCACCGTCTGGCGGGCCCGCCGCACGAGGTCGTCGCCGGGGCTCCGGTGGTGGTCTTCGACCGGCGGGACGACTTCCAGGACGCCTTCGCGCGGCGGCTCGGTCACGACGGCGCGAGCGCCGCACGGCACTACGTGCCGACCTCGGAGGGTTTCGTCGAGGCCGTCGCCGCCGGTCTCGGCTGGGGCATGGTGCCCCAGCCGCAGGCGGACCCCCTGCTGCGCACCGGCAGGCTCGTCTGCTTCGCCCCGGACCTGGCGGTGGACATCACGCTGTACTGGCAGCAGTGGAAGCTCGACTCCCCGGCGCTGGCCGCGGTGGCGGACGCGGTGGTGGTGGCGGCCGCCCGGGCGCTGCGCCGCTAGGCGCCCGGCACCGTGGGCGGCACAACGGGCGTCCGCCCGGTTTCGCACCGCTGTCGACAGGTCACCCGCATCGGAGTAAGCCATGCACGAGGGCGCAACGATACCGATCGCAGGTGACTTTGATGGACGACTGGCGAGAGCACGCCGCATGCCGGACGGAGGACCCCGACCTCTTCTTCCCGATCGGCACCACCGGCCCGGCCGCATTGCAGACCGAGCAGGCGAAGGCGGTCTGCCGGACCTGCCCGGTCCAGGAGCAGTGTCTGCGCTGGGCACTCGACACCGGGCAGACCCTCGGCGTCTGGGGCGGCACCAGCGAACTGGAACGCCGGGCGCTCAAGCGGCGCGAGGCCGCGCGCCGCAGGTCCGGCTGACCGCGTGGCCGGGGCCGGACCTGAGGCCGTCGCGGTCCCTGGGCCGCTCCCCGCGGCCAAGTCCCCCGCGGGAGCCGCGCGTCGATCAGGCGGTCTCCCGTGCCGCGGCCCGGCCCGCCGCCCGTCCGGAGAACAGGCAGCCGCCGAGGAAGGTGCCCTCCAGCGCGTTGTACCCGTGCACCCCTCCCCCGCCGAAGCCGGCCACCTCGCCGGCCGCGTACAGGCCCTCGACCGGGGTGCCGTCGGCCCCCAGGGCGCGGGAGTCGAGGTCGGTCTGGATGCCGCCGAGGGTCTTGCGGGTGAGGATGTGCAGCTTGACGCCGATCAGCGGGCCGGCCGCCGGGTCTAGGATGCGGTGCGGGGTGGCGACCCGGCCGAGGCGGTCGCCGATGTAGCGGCGGGCGTTGCGGATGCCCTGCACCTGGGCGTCCTTGGCGTACGGGTTGGCCAGTTGCAGGTCGCGGGCCTCGATCTGACGCCGGAGTGCGGTGGCGTCCAGGAGCGGCTCGTCGGTCAACCGGTTCATCTTCTCCACCAGTTGCTCCAGGTTCGGCGCGGTCACGAAGTCCGCGCCGTGGCGCAGGAACGCGTCCACCGGGCCCGGTGCTCCCTTGCCCAGCACGCGTTCGCGCAGGAAGCCGGCGCGGTCCTTGGCCGTGATGTCGGGGTTCTGCTCGGAGCCGGAGAGCGCGAACTCCTTCTCGACGATCTTCTGAGTGAGGACGAACCAGGAGTGGTCGTGTTCCGCGAGGCCCTCGGCCGTGCGCAGGTGGCGCAGGGTGCCGAGGGTGTCGTAGCCGGGCAGGTACGGCTCGGGCAGCCGGCGGCCGAGCGCGTCGAACCACATCGAGGACGGTCCGGGCAGGATGCGGATGCCGTGGCCGGGCCAGATCGGGTCCCAGTTGCGCACGCCCTCGGTGTAGTGCCACATCCGGTCCCGGTTGACCAGGCGGGCGCCCGCCTCGGCGCTGATGTCGAGCATCCGGCCGTCGACGTAGGCGGGAACGCCGGTGACCATCCGGGCGGGCGGGGTGCCCAGGCGCTCGGGCCAGTGGCGGCGGACGATGTCGTGGTCGGCGCCGATGCCGCCGGAGGTGACGATCACGGCTCGGGCGGTGAGTTCGAACTCCCCGGCCGCCTCGCGGTTGGAGGCGACTCCGCGCGGTGAGTCGTCCGGGGCGAGGGCCGTGCCGCGCACCCCGCGCGCGCTGCCGCCCTCGACGACCAGGTGGTCGACGCGGTGGCGGTGGTGGAAGGTGAGCAGCCCGTCGCGCGCGGCCTGCTTCGCGTACCGCACGAAGGGCTCGACGACCCCCGTGCCGGTGCCCCAGGCGATGTGGAAGCGGGGCACGGAGTTGCCGTGCCCGCCCGCCCTCAGGTCGCCGCGCTCGGCCCAGCCGACGGTGGGCAGGAAGGTGATGCCGTGCCCGGCCAGCCAGGACCGCTTCTCCCCCGCCGCCCACTCGACGTAGGCCCGCGCCCAGCGCACGGCCCAGGAGTCCTGGTCCTCGGTGCGGTCGAATCCGGCGCTGCCCTGCCAGTCGTTCCAGGCCAGGTCGAGGGAGTCCTTGACGCCGAGCCGCCGCTGTTCCGGGGAGCCGACGAGGAAGAGGCCGCCGAAGGACCAGAATGCCTGCCCGCCGAGGTTGGCCGCGTTCTCCTGGTCGACCAGGGCGACCCTCCGGCCCCGGCTGGTCAGCTCGTGGGCCGCGACCAGGCCCGCCAGACCCGCTCCGACCACGATGACGTCGGCATCCATGGCGACCGTCCCTTCCTGTTGTGTCGGTGACCCCGTGGTCAGTGACGCGTGCTGCCGTCGGTGAGCAGCGCGGTGAGCAGTTGCCCCAGCCAGACCCGGGCGCGGACGACGTCCCGGTCCAGGAGCAGTTGGGTGGTGACCCCGTCGTACGCGGCGACCACGGCGTGCGCGGCTTCCTCGGCGTCGCCGAGCACCGCGGGCAGTGCGGTGTGTCCGCGGGCCCGGGCGAGCCGGTCGGCGATCGCCCGCCTGAGCCGGGCGCGGTGCTCCAGCAGGGTCCGGGCGACCTCCGGGTCGCGGGCGGCGTGCACCAGGAAGTCCGTCTTGACCAGGAGCCAGTCCCGGTCCAGGAGCAGCACCTCGCTGACGCGCTCCACGGCGGCGGGCACGTCCAGATCGGGGCCGTCGGCCGCGAGGGCGGCGGACACCTGCTCGGCGATCAGGTCGGCCCGTTGCTCGTAGAGGGCGAAGAACAGTTCGTCGAGACTGTCGAAGTTGGAGTAGAAGGCGCCCCGGCTGTACCCGGCCGCCTCGCAGACCTCCTCGATCGACACCCGGCCGAAGCCCTTGGCGGCGAACACCGCGAACGCGGCGTCCAGGAGGTTCGCACGGGTGCGCACGCGCCGCCTGGTCACCCGCCCGGTGACCGCCTTCGGGACCATGCCCGGCTCCTTCGCTCGATTCGATGCGCGAATGTATCGGATACACCGACGTATCGAAAGAGGCCGGCCACGGAAAGGCCCGCCACGGAAAGGGGGACGAAGAGGCGGCGACGGGTGACGACGGGTGATGACCACGCTCTTAGAACGTATTTTCGAATCTGGAGTACGCTGGTCCCATGACCAGGCATCTCCAGGGCTCGCTCTTCGACCAGACCGACGAGGTCGGGCTGGGTCCGCTCGACGGACTGCGCCGCACCCACCTCGGCTCCGGGGCCTGGATCGACCTGCTCCCCGGGTGGCTGAGCGGCGCCGACGCGCTGTTCGAGCGGCTGGCCGCCGAGGTCCCCTGGCGCGCCGAGCGGCGTGAGATGTACGAACGCGTCGTCGACGTGCCCCGGCTGCTGGCCTTCTACGGCGCGGGCGACCCGCTGCCGGATCCCCTGCTGACGGAGGCACGCGACGCCCTGTCCGCGCACTACGCCGAGGAACTGGGCGAGCCGTTCACCACCGCGGGGCTGTGCCACTACCGCGACGGCCGGGACAGCGTCGCCTGGCACGGCGACCGGATCGGACGCGGCGCGCGCCAGGACACGATGGTCGCCATCCTCTCGGTGGGCGCACCCCGGGACCTGCTGCTCCGCCCCGCGGGCGGGGGCGGGCGGACCGTGCGCCGCCCGCTGGGCCACGGCGACCTGATCGTGATGGGCGGCTCCTGCCAGCGCACCTGGGAGCACTGCATCCCCAAGAGCACCCGCGCCGCCGGTCCCCGCATCAGCGTCCAGTTCCGCCCGCAGGGCGTGCGCTGAGGGCCGGTCAACCGCCCGCGCCCGGTTTCTGGTTGGCTGTCCCGCGCGGGGGCACCACCGACCTGGAACGCGGGAGACCATGAGCGCGGACGTACGGCAAGTGGCCGACGGCACCTACCTGGTGCACGGCGGCCACACCAACTGGGTCATCCTCACCGACGGCGACGCGGCGACCCTCGTCGACACCGGATACCCCGGCGACCGCCGGGCGCTGCTCGACTCCCTGGCCGCCGTCGGGAGTTCGCCCGAGGCGGTGGCGGCCGTGCTGGTCACCCACGCCCACAACGACCACCTGGGCTCGGCCGAGTACCTGCGCGCCGCCCACGGCACCCCGGTCCTGCTGCACGAGGCCGAGGTGCCGCACGCCCGGCGCGACTTCCTCCAGCAGGTGTCGGTCGGCACGGTGCTGCGCAACGCCTGGCGCCCCGGCGTACTGCCCTGGATGGTGCACGTGCTGCGCACCGGCGGCACCGAGCAGCACCCGGTGACCGCTCCCGCGCCCTTCCCGACGGACGGTGCCCTCGACCTGCCCGGCCGGCCGGTGCCGGTGCACACCCCGGGGCACACCGACGGCCACTGCGTCTACCACCTCCCCGACGCCGGGGTGGTGATCTCCGGCGACGCGCTGGTGAGCGGGCACGCCCTCTCCCGGACCGAGGGACCGCAGCTGCTGCCCGACCTGTTCCACCACGACCGGGCGGGCGCCCTCGCCTCGCTCGACGTCGTCGCCGCTCTGGAGGGCGACGTCCTGCTGCCGGGCCATGGTCCGGTCCACCGGGGGCCGGTGAAGGACGCCGCGGACCTGGCCCGGGAACGGGCGTTCTAGAGTCGGGGCATGGCCTTGCAGATCAGTGCCACCAATCCGGAGCACCCCGCGCTCCTGCTCGAACTGCCCTGGCAGCTGCCGCTGGAGCGGTGGCCCGAGGAGTACCTCGTGCCACTGCCGCGCGGCATCTCCCGGCACGTGGTCCGCTACGCGCGCGCCGGGGACGAGGTGATCGCCGTCAAGGAGCTGGCCGAACGGCCCGCGCTGCGCGAGTACCAGCTGCTGCGCGACCTGGACCGGCTCGCGATCCCGGCGGTGGACGCGCTGGCCGTGGTCACCGGCCGCTCCGACGCCGCCGGTGAGGCGCTGGAACCGGTGCTGGTCACCCGGCACCTGGGCGGCTCGCAACCCTACCGGTCGATGTTCGAGACGACGCTGCGCCCGGCGACCATGCACCGGCTGATGGACGCTCTCGCGGTGCTGCTGGTCCGGCTGCACCTGGCCGGGTTCGCGTGGGGGGACTGCTCGCTGTCCAACACGCTCTTCCGGCGCGACGCGGGCGCCTACGCCGCCTACCTGGTCGACGCCGAGACCGGGGAGCTGCACCCGCGGCTCAGCGAGGGCCAGCGCGACTACGACCTCGACCTCGCCCGGGTGAACATCAGCGGGGAGCTGCTCGACCTGGAGGCATCGGGGGCGCTGCACCCCTCCGTCGACCCGGTCGAGTTCGGCACCGAGATCTGCGCCCGCTACCGGAGCCTGTGGCAGGAGCTGACCCGCACCTCCGTCTATCCGGCGGGCAAGTACCACTACATCGAGCGCCGGATCCGGCGGCTCAACGACCTCGGCTTCGACGTGGCCGAGATGCAGATCGAGCACGCCTCCAACGGCGACACCGTCACCTTCGTGCCCAAGGTCGTCGACGCCGGTCACCACCAGCGCCAGCTGCTGCGCCTGACCGGACTGGACGCCGAGGAGAACCAGGCCAGGCGGCTGCTGAACGACCTGGAGAGCTGGATGGCCACCCAGGACGACTACGCCCCGGGCGATCCCCTCGGCGCCCGCCCGGAGGTCCTCGCCCACCGCTGGGTGCGCGAGGTCTTCCGGCCCACCGTGCGCGCCGTGCCGGTGGAGCTGCGCGGCGCGATGGACCCGGCGGAGATCTACCACGAGCTGCTGGAGCACCGCTGGTACCTCTCGGAGCGGGCGCAGCACGACATCGGCCTGGACACGGCCGTCGAGGACTACATCGTCAACATCCTGCCCAAGGTCAGGGCAAGCCTGCAGCCCACGGCGGACTGAGCGGCACGCCCCGGGCTCAGGTGTGCGGGACCACCGCCACCGGGCACTCCGCGTGGTGCAGCACGCCGTGCGCCACCGAGCCGATCCGGGCGCCGACGGCCGTACGCCGGGCCCGGCGGCCGACCACCACGAGCTGGGCGTTCGCGGACACCGACAGCAGCACCTGGCCCGCGCTGCCCATCTCCACGTGCTCCACCACGGGGACGTCGGGGAAGCGCTCGCGCCACGGGGCGAGCGCCTCGCCGAGCGCCTTGCGCTCGTACTGCTCCAGGCCCCCGGCCTCGTCGGCGAGCGCCATCGAGCCGGGGCTGTAGGTGAAGACGGTCGGCAGGGCCCAGGCCCGCACCGCGCGCACGGTGGCGCCCCGGGCGGCAGCCGCCTCGAACGCGAACCCGATGACGTCGGCGCTGTCCTCCGGCTCGCCCTGCTGGCCCACGACGACCTCGCGGCCCGCCGCCTCGGCGGCGGCCTCGTCACCGGCCCGCACGAGGACGACCGGCCGGGTGGCCTCGGCGATCACCTGCTGCCCGACCGAGCCGAGCAGGAAGCCGACGACCGCGCCGTGCCCGCGCGAGCCGAGCACCAGTGTCTCGGCGTCGGCCGCGGCACCGAGCAGCGCCGCGACGGCGTCGCCCTCGTGGACGTCGGTGGTCACCGTGAGGCCGGGGTGGCGTTCGGCGACCGTCCCGACCGCCCGGGCCAGGGCGTCGCGCGCCCAGCCCTCCTGCGTCTCCCGGTCCACCGAGCCGGCCACGCCCTGGCCCTGGAACCGCCAGGCGTGCACGACGTGCAGCGGGGCGCGGCGGCGGACCGCCTCCCTCGCCGCCCAGGCCAGTGCGGCCAGGCTCTCCTCCGAGCCGTCCGAGCCTGCCGTGATCGGGCGCGTCATGCGGATCCCTCCCTGGGTTGCGGGAACGTCGTTCTCGGAGCCCAGTCTTCCCCAAGCCGCCCGCACGGCCGCGCGGGGGGAGCGTACGGGCGGCGGCCGCCCCGCTCCCGCCGCCCGCGCGAGGACCCGCGATCGAACATACGATGGGCGAAGGCCGGTGCGGTGACGGGGACGCCGTGCCGTGAATCCGGCCGCTCGACGTGGGGGACGTATGGCACAGGCCGACGGGGAGACACGGACCGTCATCATGACCGTGGACGACGATCCGGGGGTGTCCCGCGCCGTCGCCCGCGACCTGCGGCGGCGCTACGGCGCGACGTACCGGATCGTGCGCGCGGAGTCCGGCGAGTCGGCGCTCGACGCACTGCGCGAACTGAAACTGCGCGGCGACCTGGTGGCCGTGATCCTGGCCGACTACCGGATGCCGCAGATGAACGGCATCGAGTTCCTCGAACAGGCCCTGGACGTGTACCCGGGCGCCCGGCGGGTGCTGCTGACCGCGTACGCGGACACCAACGCGGCGATCGACGCGATCAACGTCGTCGACCTGGACCACTACCTGCTCAAGCCCTGGGACCCGCCCGAGGAGAAGCTCTACCCGGTCCTGGACGACCTGCTCCAGGCCTGGCGCACCGGCGACCACCGCCCGGTGCCCAGCACCAAGGTCGTCGGGCACCGCTGGTCGGCGCGGTCCTCGGAGGTCCGGGAGTTCCTGGCCCGCAACCAGGTGCCCTACCGCTGGTACTCCTCGGACGAGCCGGAGGGGCGGCGGCTGCTGTCGGCGGCCGGGCAGGACGGGCAGCGGCTGCCGGTGGTGGTCACGCCGGACGGGACCCCGCTGGTGGAGCCGGAGGCGCCCGAGCTGGCCGCGCGGGTGGGCCTGGCGACCACGCCGACGGCCGACTTCTACGACCTGGTGGTGATCGGCGGCGGCCCGGCGGGGCTGGGCGCGGCCGTGTACGGCGCCTCGGAGGGGCTGCGCACGGTGCTGGTGGAGCGGTCGGCGACCGGGGGCCAGGCCGGGCAGAGCTCGCGCATCGAGAACTACCTGGGCTTCCCCGACGGCGTCTCCGGCGGCCAGCTCACCGAGCGGGCCCGGCGGCAGGCGGCGAAGTTCGGCGCCGAGATCCTCACCGCGCGCGAGGTGACCGGCCTGGAGGCGAACGGCGCGGCGCGGGTGGTCCGGTTCTCGGACGGCTCGGCGATCGCCGCGCACAGCGTCATCCTGGCGACCGGCGTGTCCTACCGGCAGCTGACCGCGCCGGGCACCGAGGACCTGGCCGGCTGCGGGGTGTTCTACGGCTCGGCGCTGACCGAGGCGGCGTCCTGCCAGGGCCACGACGTGTACATCGTGGGCGGCGCCAACTCGGCCGGGCAGGCGGCGATGTACCTGGCCCGGGGCGCCAAGTCGGTGACCCTGCTGGTGCGCGGCGGCTCCCTGGCGGCGTCGATGTCGTACTACCTGATCCAGCAGATCGAGGAGACGCCCAACATCCGGGTGCGCTGCGGCACTGTCGTCGAGGGCGCGCACGGGGACGGCCACCTGGAGCGGCTCACCCTGCGCGACGCGGTCAGCGGCGCCACCGAACTCGTCGACGCGCAGTGGCTGTTCGTGTTCATCGGCGCGGCCCCGCTGACCGACTGGCTGGACGGCACGGTGCTGCGGGACGAGCGCGGCTTCATCCTCGCCGGGCCCGATCTCACCCCCGACGGGCGGCCGCCGGCCGACTGGGAGCTGGACCGGCCGCCGTACCACCTGGAGACCAGCGTCCCGGGCGTGTTCGTGGCGGGCGACGCCCGCGCGGAGTCCGCCAAGCGGGTCGCGTCCGCCGTCGGAGAGGGAGCCATGGCCGTGATGCTCGTCCACCGGTACCTGGAGCAGTCGTGAGCGGGCGGCCGATGCCGTGCAGCCCGGAGGAGATCGGGAAGCTGTTCCTGTTCGAGAAGCTGACGCCGGAGCAGCTGGGCCGGTTGTGCGCCGAAGGCCGAGTGGAGCTGTTCGACCCGGGCCCGGTGTACGCGGAGGGCGAGGACGCCACCTGCTTCTACGTGATGCTGGCGGGGACGGTCGTGCTGACCCGCCGGGTCGGCGGAGACGAGGTGGAGACCAACCGCACCTCGCAGCCCGGGGTGTACGCGGGCGCGATGCAGGCGTACGTCGGCGACCGGGTGCCGCAGGTCTACAACAACTCGATGCGGGTCACCGAGCCGACGCGGTTCTTCGTGCTCCCGGCGGACACCTTCGCGGCCGTCATGCGGGAGTGGTTCCCCATGGCGGTGCACCTGCTGGAGGGACTGTTCTTCGGGTCCAAGAACACCCAGCGCGCCATCGGTCAGCGCGAGCGGCTGCTGGCGCTGGGCTCGCTGTCCGCGGGTCTCACCCACGAGCTGAACAACCCGGCGGCGGCCGCGGTGCGGGCCACCGAGACGCTGCGGGAGCGGGTGGCGAAGATGCGGCACAAGCTCGCGGTGATCGCCGAGGGCCCGTTCTCCCGCGACGCGCTCGCCGGGCTCATCGACATCCAGGAGCGTACGGCGGAGCGGGTGGCCAAGGCGCCCTCGCTCAGCCCGCTGGAGGCGGCCGACCGCGAGGACGTCCTCGGCGACTGGCTGGAGGACCACGGGATCGGGCAGGGCTGGCAGCTCGCGCCGACCTTCGTGCAGGCCGGTCTCGACACCGAGTGGCTGGAGCAGGTCGCGGCGGCCGTGGACGCGGAGATCCTGCCGGGAGCGATCGGCTGGCTCAACTACACGGTCGAGACCGAGCTGCTGATGAACGAGATCGCGGACTCCACCGCCCGCATCTCCCACCTGGTGGACGCGGCCAAGCAGTACGCGCAGCTGGACCGGGCGCCCCACCGGACGGTCGACGTCCACGAACTCCTCGACAGCACCCTGCTGATGCTCTCCGGGAAGATCGGTCCGCGGATCGAGGTCGTCAAGGAGTACGACCGTACGGTGCCCCGGGTCCCGGCGTACCCGGCGGAGCTGAACCAGGTGTGGACCAACCTGATCGACAACGCGGTCGCCGCGGTGAACGGCGCGGGCGGCGAGGGGACGCTGACCGTGCGGACGGCGCTCCACCACGACCGGCTGCTGGTGGAGTTCCGGGACACCGGCACCGGGATCGCCCCGGAGATCCGGGAGCGCATCTTCGACCCGTTCTTCACCACCAAGCCGGTGGGCGAGGGCACCGGGCTCGGGCTGGACATCTCCTGGCGGATCGTGGTCAACAAGCACCACGGCAGCCTCCAGGTCGAGTCCGTTCCGGGGGACACCCGTTTCCAGGTGCTGCTGCCGCTCACCGCCACGGAAACCGATCAGACGAACACCGATCAGACGGATACCGCCGATCCGAGCGAGGAGCCGGTATGACCAGCGACACCGGAATCGACCCCACCGTCCCGCCGAGCGGCACCGGCTGCGCCGAGTGCGACGCGGCCGGCGGCTGGTGGTTCCACCTGCGGCGCTGCGCGAGCTGCGGCCACGTCGGCTGCTGCGACAGCTCACCGGGACAGCACGCGACCGGCCACTACCGGTCCACCGGGCATCCGGTGGTGCAGAGCTTCGAGCCGGGCGAGGAGTGGTACTGGGACTACGCGACCAACGAGGTGCGCGAGTCGGGCCCGGACCTGGCCCCGCCCGGCAGCCATCCGGCCGACCAGCCGTCCCCGGGCCCGGCGGGCCGGGTCCCGGCCGACTGGGCGAGCACGCTCCACCGCTGACCCGGCCGCCGGGCGGACCGCCGGGCCGGGAAAGGGGGAGGCCCGCTGTCGGACCCGCGTGTCAGGATGGGCGGCGTGCCGCAGACCTCACTCACCAGCCCGCTCGTCGGCCGCGAGGACGAACTCGCGCGTCTCACCGGCGTGCTGGAGCGCGCCCGCGCCGGTGAGGCCCGCGCGGTCCTCGTGGCCGGGGACGCCGGGGTCGGCAAGACCCGGACCCTGGACGAGGTCGCCGGGCGCGCCGCCGCGGCCGGGACGACGGTGCTCACCGGTCACTGCGTGGACCTGGGCGACGTGGGCCTGCCGTATCTGCCGTTCACCGAGATCCTGGGCCTGCTCGCCGCCGACGAGCGGTTCGCCTCCGTACTCGCCGGGCACCCGGTGGCCGACCGGCTGCTCGGCGGCGGCCCGGACGCCGGAACCGACGCCGCGCCCTCGCGCCTCAGGCTCTTCGAGGGCGTGGCCGCCCTCCTGACCGACCTGGCGGACGTCGCACCGCTGCTGCTGGTCCTGGAGGACCTGCACTGGGCCGACCAGTCCTCCCGGGACCTGCTGAGGTTCCTGCTCGGGCGGGGGGTCCTGCAGCGTCCGGCGGGCGGGGCGCCCGGCCACCGGCTCGCGCTGTTCGCCTCGTACCGGGCGGACGACCTGCACCGCCGCCACCCGCTGCGCCCGCTGCTGGCCGAGCTGGTGCGCCTGCCCGGCGTGGAGCGGCTGGAGCTGCGCCCGTTGCCGGACGCGGACGTGGCCCGGCTGGTGCGCTCGCTGCGCCGGCGGCGGCTGCCGGACACGACCGTACGCCGGATCGTCGAACGGGCCGAGGGCAACGCCTTCTACGCCGAGGAGCTGGTCGCGGCCACGGACGCGCCGGCCGGGGGCGTCCCCAGCGGGCTGGCCGACGTCCTGCTCATCCGGTTCGAGCAGCTGTCCGAGACCGCCCAGCAGGTGCTGCGCACCGCCGCCGTGGCGGGCCGCCGGGTGGGCCACGGCCTGCTCCGGGACGCCGTCGGGCTGCCCGAGGAAGAGCTGGAGTCGGCGCTGCGCGAGGCGGTGGAGCGGCAGTTGCTGGTCTCCGGCGACGGGGACACCTACTCCTTCCGGCACGCCCTCGCCCGGGAAGCCGTCTACGCGGACCTGCTGCCAGGTGAACGGGCCCGGCTGCACGGCGCCTTCGCCCGGCTGCTCGCGGGCCCGCAGCGCCGGTCGGACCACGCGGCCGAGCGCGCGCACCACTACCGCGAGAGCCACGACCTGCCCGAGGCGCTCGCCACGTCCCTGGAGGCCGCCGACCACGCCCAGCGCATCGGCGCGCCCGCCGAGGAGCTGCGGCACGTCGAGGCGGCGCTGGACCTGTGGACGGCGGTCGACGCCGCCGCCCGGCCCGCCGGACCCGACGCGGTGACGCTCACGCTGCGTGCCTCCGCGGCCGCCGTGCACGCCGGTGAACTGCACCGCGCGGTCTCCCTCACCCGCTCCGCGCTGGCCGGCCTCGGCCAGGACGCGGACCTGGAGCTGGCCGCCCGCGTCCGCTACACCCTGGCCGGCAATCTGCTGAGCGTCGACAACCTGGAGTCCGCGTACGCCTACAGCAGCGAGGCGCTGGGTCTGATCCCCGCCGAACCGCCCTCGTCGACGTGGGTGTGGGCGGCGGCGACGCATGTGACGGCGGCCCGCCAGGTCGGGGAGAACGAGACGGCGCTCGGGGTGGCCCGCCGGGCGCTGCGAGCCGCCGAAGAGCTGGAGGTCACCGACGCCCGCGCCGATCTGCTGATCTCGCTGACGAGCCTGGAGGGCCACAGTCGCGCCACCCCTGAGGGCCGGGAGCGGCTCCTGGAGGCACGCGAGCTGGCGCGGCGGGCGGGCAACGCCCCCGTGGAGCTGCGCGCGCTGTTCAACCTCGCCATCGGCTGCTTCGAGTCCGGCGACCTGGAGGAGTGCCTGCCCTGGGCTTCGGAGGGCCTGGACCGGGCCCGCCGCTCCGGGCTGCTGTCCTCGCCGTACCCGCGGGAGATGCGGTATCTGCGGCTGCTCGTGCAGTACACGCTGGGCCACTGGGACGAGGTGCTGCGCGAGTCCGCCGAGGACTCCGGGGAGCGGTCGGCCGTGGACGGTCACGCCCTCGGACCGGGGCTGTACGTGGCGCTGGCGCGCGGCGACGCGGGGGTGGCGGACCGGGCCCGGGCCCTGCTGAGGGGGCCGTTCGACTGGATGGCGCGGATGGTCGCGGGCGTCGTACTGACCGACGCGGCGGCACTGCGCGGGGACGCGGAGGACGCCGTGCGCTGGATGCGGTCCAGCGTCGAGACGCTCACCGAGGCGGGCACGCGCCCCACCGTGACCCTGCGCCTGGCCACCCTCGCGCTGTCCGCCGTCGCCGACACCGTGACCGAGCTGCGCCGGGCCGGGGACGACGCCGGGGTGGCCCGCTGGTCGGACACGGCGGCCGAACTGCTGGCCGACGCCCGCTGGTCCGCCGGGCACGGCTACGACGACGTGCCGCAGGGCCCGGAGGGGCAGGCGTGGCTGGCGCGTGCGGAGGCCGAGTGGTCCCGGGTCGCCGGCGCCGCGCCGGACCCGGCGGCCTGGGAGAAGGCGGTCGCCGCCTTCACGTACGGCGATGCCTACGAACGCGCGCGGTGCAGGCTGCGGCTGGCCGAGGCGCTGCTGGCCGCCGACCGGCGCGAGGAGGCGGCCGCCGAGGCGGACACCGTACGCCGGGAGGCCGACCGGCTCGGCGCGACGGTGCTGCGCGAGCGGCTCGACGACCTGGCCCGGCGCGGCCGGCTCACGGGCGGCCCCGCGGCGGCCGGGACGAGCAGCGCGGCGCTGACCGCCCGCGAGCAGGACGTCCTGCGACTGCTCGCGCTGGGGCACAGCAACCGCCGGATCGGCGAGGAGCTGTACATCAGCGCCAAGACGGCGAGCGTCCACGTGTCCAACATCCTCGCCAAGCTGAACGCGGCCAGCCGCACGGAGGCGGTCGCGGTCGCCCACCGGCAGGGTCTGGTCGCCCCGGAGCCGACGTCGCCGCACTGAGGCGGACCCCGGGAACCCCCGCCGCCCGGCGGACGTTGACCCGGCACCGGCTTCCGGAGCGCGCACCACGACACAGGACGGCACGATGAGCGACTTGGTCCCCGGGGGCAACGTCCCTCTGCCGGGCGGCCCCGTGAGCGTACGGGTGCCCGGCGGCTTCGACGTGTCGGCGCTCGTCACGGACGACGGCGGAAAGGTCGCCGGCGACGAGGACTTCGTCTTCTACAACCAGCCGGAGGCACCCGGCGCCGGCCTGCGGGACGACACGCTCACCGTCGATCCGGCGCGGCTGCGGCCGGGCGCCACCCGGGTGACGGTGGCGGTCAGCCCGTCGGACCCCGGCACCGTGCTGAGCGCGCTCCCCTCCCCCACGGTCCTGGTCGCCGACGCCCGCGGCCGGGCCGTCGCCCGGTTCACCCCCGTGCGTCCCGGGCAGGAGACCGTGCTGCTGCTCGTGGAGTTCTACCGGCGCGGGGCGGGCTGGAAGGTGCGTGCCCTGGGGCAGGGGTACGCCGACGGACTCGCCGGGCTCGCCCGGGACTTCGGCGTGGAGGTGACCGACGACGCGCCGTCCCGGCCCGCCGCGGCCCCGGAACCGGCCGGCCCCGAGGGCCCGTCCGACGAGTTGCTCGATCTGGTCAACTCCGCTCGTGCCGCTGCCGGTTCGCCCTCCGTACTGACCGACCCCCGCCTGCTCTCCGCGGCCCGCGCGCACGCCGCCGCCATGGCCGCCGCGGGCACGCTGAGCGTCGAGACGCGGGACGGTGTCTCGGTCCACCAGCGCGTCGTCTCGGCCGGGTTCGCCTATCTCACCGTCGGCGAGCACCTGGTCTCGGGCCCGCGCACGCCCGCCGAGTTCGTCGCCTACTGCCTGCGCACCGAGCGCACCCGGCGCACGCTGCACGACGGCCGCTTCACGCACGCCGGGTGGGCGCACGTCACGGGCGGGCCCTCGGGCGACACGTACTGGACGGCATTGTGGGCCGTGCCGCTCACCTCGGACGGCCTGGCCCGCACGACGACGGAGGTCGTCGACCTCACCAACCGGGAGCGGGCCGCGGCGGGGCTGCCCGCCCTGGCCGTCGACGCCCGGCTGACCACCGCGGCGCAGGCGCACAGCGCGGACATGGTGGCCCGCGACTTCTACTCGCACACCGATCCGGACGGCGGCAAGCCCTGGGACCGCGCCGCCGCCGCGGGCGCCGCCCGGCGCACGGTCGGCGAGAACATCGCCTGCGGCCAGCGCTCCCCCGCCGACGTGGTGGAGGGCTGGATGAACAGCCCGGGGCACCGGGCCAACATCCTCAAGTCCGACTTCACCCACATCGGTGTCGGCCTGGCCGGCGGCGGCCGGGCGGGCACCTACTGGACGCAACTCTTCGGCGGCTGAAGGATGAGGGCATGAAGGGTGACCTCTTTTCCAGCGAGCACATGGTGCAGCCCGCCACGGCGCCGGGCATGACCGTCGAGAACTCCAAGTGCATCCGTTACGCGGTGAACGGCGAGATGCTCGCCCGGCAGGGCGCGATGATCGCCTACCGGGGCAGTCTCCAGTTCGAGCGCAAGGGCCAGGGCGTGGGCGGCATGCTCAAGCGCGCGGTCACCGGGGAGGGTCTGCCGCTGATGGCGGTGCGCGGACAGGGCGAGGCCTGGTTCGCGAACGAGGCCCAGAACTGCTTCATCGTCGAGGTCGAGCCGGGTGACGAGTTCACCGTCAACGGCCGCAACGTCCTGTGCTTCGACGCGTCGTTGTCCTACCGCATCGCCACCGTCAAGGGCTCGGGCATCGCCGGCGGCGGTCTGTTCAACAGCGTCTTCACCGGGCACGGCAGGCTGGGCCTGGTCTGCGAGGGCAATCCGCTGGTCATCCCGGTCTCGCACCAGTACCCGGTCTACGTCGACACGGACGCGATCGTCGGCTGGTCCGCGGGGCTCGCGACCTCCCTGCACCGGTCGCAGTCGATCGGCTCGATGCTGCGCGGGGGTTCGGGCGAGGCCGTCCAGCTGCTGCTCCAGGGCGAGGGCTTCGTCGTCGTACGGCCGAGTGAGGCGACTCCGCAGAAGACGCAGCAGCACTGAGCCTCCTTCCTCCGCCCCCGGCCCCGGCCCCCAGGGTCCGTGTTGACCTTGGGGGCGTCGCGCGAAAGGGTGCGAAGGGGCGCGGATCAGCGCCCGCGCCGGAAGGAAGACTGCCTTGATCGGGATCACGGAGATCGAAGCCGCGGCCGAGCGGATCGCCGGACATGTCGTACGCACCCCGACCGTGCCCAGCCCGGGGCTGTCCGCGCTGCTCGGCGTCCCGGTCACCGCGAAGCTGGAGCTGCTGCAGCGCACCGGCTCGTTCAAGGCGCGCGGCGCCACGGCGAAGCTGCTCTCGCTGACCGGGGCCGAGCGGGCCGCCGGTGTCGTCGCCGTCAGCGGCGGCAACCACGGCATCGCGGTGGCGGTGATGGCGGCCGCCCTCGACGTGAAGGCCACGGTGGTCATGCCGCGCACGGCACCGGCGCGTTCCGTGGAGATCGCCGAGGAGGCGGGCGCGGTGGTGCGCCTCACCGACGGCATGGACAGCGCCTTCGCGCTCGTCGGCCGGCTCCGGGAGGAAGGGCTGACCCTGGTCCATCCCTTCGACGACCCCGTGGTGATCGCCGGACAGGGCACCGTGGGGCTGGAGTTCGCCGAGGACGCCGCCGACCTCACCGACGTGCTGGTGAGCATCGGGGGCGGCGGGCTGATCGCGGGCGTGGCGGCGGCGCTGCGGGCGCTGCGGCCCGGGGTGCGGATCTGGGGCGTGGAGACCGAGGGCGCCGAGGCCATGTCCCGGGCGCTCGCGGCGGGCGGGCCGCTCGCGGTGCCCCTGTCCTCGGTCGTCACCACGCTCAGCGCGCCGGCCGTCTCCCAGGTGACGTACGACCATGTGTCGGAGCTGGTCACCGAGGTGCTCGTGGTGTCGGACCGGGAGGCGGTCGAGGGGTCGCTCGCGCTCGCCGAGCACGCCAAGGTGTGGACCGAGCCCGCCGCCGGCTGTCTGCTCCCGGCGGCCCGGCAGGTGGTGGAGCGGGTCGGCGACGACGCCCGGATCGGGCTCGTGGTGTGCGGGGGCAATGCCACGGTGGCCGACATGGCGGTGTGGGCGGACCGCTTCGGACTGCGCTGACACCGGGCAGGGCGGGGCCGTGCGCGGGTGCCGTGCGCGGGTGCCGTGCGCGGGTGCCGTGCCCGCGGTTTTTGAAGAAGGGTCAGAAACCGGGCCGGTGGGCGCCTGCGCTGAACGCATCCCCGTCCCGGCGACGTACCTCTGGTCGAGCAGAGAGCCGGCGGTGCGAACGAGGGATGACCATGGGCAGGGCGCACGTCTCCACACACGAGCTGGTCGCCGGACGCTACCGCCTGTTCGAGGTCGTCCAGCGCGAGACGAACCGGGTCTGCTGGTCCGGGGAGGACGCCACGACGGGCCGCCCGTGCCTGGTCACGCAGATCGCGCTGCCGGAGGAACCGGCCGGTGAGGCCGTCCACCGGGCCCCGGGCCGGGTGATCCGCACCGGCGAGACCATGGCGTCGCTGTGCCCCGGGCGGATCGCCGTGGTGCTCGACGCGGCGCTGGTGGACGGCATGCTGTGGACGGTGACCGAATGGGTCGCCGGTGTTCCGCTCGGTGACGTCCTCGACCGCCGGGGCGCCTTCAACTACGCCCGGGCCGCGCGCGTCGGCCTGGAATTGCTGGCGGTGCTGGACGCGGCGCACACCCACGGCGTGACGCACGGCGAGCTGAGCCCGGGGCAGGTGTTCGTGCGCGAGGAGGGCTCCGTCGTCGTCACCGGCTTCGGACTGGCCGGCGCCACCCTCGCCCCGCGGCTGACGGCACCCGCGTACGCCTCGCCCGAGCAGGCCCGCGACGAGCGGATCGGGCCCGCGGCCGACCTGTGGACGCTGGGCGCGATCCTCTACACGATGGTCGAGGGCCGGCCGCCGTTCCGTGACCGGGGCCGGCCCGAGGCCACCCTGAAGGGGGTGGACCGGCTGCCGCTGCGCACGCCGGTGCGCGCCGGTCCACTCACCCAAGCCGTGCAGGGGCTGCTGCGCAAGAACTCCCGGGACCGGCTGACCCACCCGGTGGTGCGGGCGGCCCTCGCCCGGGCGCTGGCGGAGGAACCCGGCACCACCGCCGAGGTGACCACCCGGCCCGGGCTGCGCGGTGTGTACGCCGCCGCCCGGCAGGCGGGCCGCGACCGGTCGCGGCGGACCGTGGTGGCCGGGACCGCCCTGGCCCTCGCGACGGTCACGGTCGCCGTGCTCGCGGTCCTCGCCGCCACCGACGGGCGCCCCGGCGCCGGGGAGGGCGCCGCCACGGGCGCCCGGCCGCGCCCCTCGACGCCGTCCGCCCCGCCCACCGGCTCCGGACCCCCGGCCTCGCCCTCCGCCCCGGCCGGCGGTCCTGGCGCGAGCGCCTCGCCCTCGCGGCCGGGTGTCCCCGCTCCGGCCGGCTTCCGCCGCTACGACGCGCCGGAGGGCTTCTCCGTCGCCCTGCCCGGCGGCTGGCGCCGGCTGGACACCGCACGCGTGCCGGACGGCGCGTACCGGGTGGTGTTCGGGGCGTCCGGCGATCCGCGCACCCTCGCCGTCACCTACAGCAGGAGTGCGGGCGCGGACCCGGTGGCCGTCTGGCGCGACGACGTCGAGCCGGGGCTGGCGCGCTCGGACGGCTACCGGCGGATCGGCGAGATCCGCGCGACCACCTACCGGGGGCGCGCGGCGGCCGACATGGAGTGGCTGGCTGGGGACGACGGCTCCCGGGTCCGCACCTTCGGCCGGGGGTTCCTGCTCGGCGGCGGACGCAGCTTCTCGCTGCGCTGGACGACTCCGGCCGGCGACTGGGACGACCCCGCGAACGAGCGGGCGCTCGCCGCCTTCCTCGGTACCTTCCGGGAAGACCGGACCTGATACCTTCCACCCCGTTTCCCTCTGCTTTCCCCCTGTTTTCCCTCGGGCCGGGCGGGGACTCGGCCGCCATGGCACACATCGGATACACGATGATGACCGAGCAGGCCGGCCCGCGGGAACTCGTCGGCCATCTGGTGCGGGCCGAGGAGGTGGGGTTCGACTTCTCGGTGACCTCGGACCACTACTTCCCCTGGCTGCGCGCACAGGGCCACGCGCCCTACGCCTGGAGCGTGCTGGGCGCCGCGGCGCAGGCGACCTCCCGGATCCCGCTGATGACGTACGTGACGTGTCCGACGTTCCGGTACCACCCGGCGGTGGTGGCGCAGAAGGCGGCGACGCTGCAGTTGCTGTCCGAGGGCCGCTTCCGGCTGGGTCTCGGCTCGGGCGAGAACCTCAACGAGCACGTGGTGGGCGGCGGCTGGCCGTCCGTCGACGTACGGCACGAGATGCTCAAGGAGGCCGTGGAGATCATCCGGGCGCTGTTCGCGGGCGGCCACGTCAACCACCGCGGCACGCACTTCGACGTGGAGTCGGCCCGGCTCTGGGACCTGCCGGAGAGCGCACCCCCCATCGGTGTCGCCGTCTCCGGGGAGCGCTCCTGCGAGCTGGCGGGCGAGTTCGCCGACCTGGTGATCGCCACCGAGCCGAAGGCCGGGCTGCTGGAGTCCTTCGACCGGCACGGCGGCACGGGCAAGCCGCGCGTGGGCCAGCTGCCCGTCTCCTACGACCCCGACCGGGACACGGCGGTCAAGCGGGCCCACGCGCAGTTCCGCTGGTTCGGCAGCGGCTGGAAGGTCAACTCCGAACTGCCGCACCCGGACTCCTTCGAGGCGGCCACCCAGTTCGTGACACCCGACGACGTCGCCGAGTCCATCCCCTGCGGCGACGACCCGGACGCCTTCGTGGCGGCCGTACGCCCCTACGTCGAGGCCGGGTTCACCGAGATCGCCCTGGTGCAGATCGGCGGCGAGTCGCAACCCGCCTTCCTGGACTGGTCGGAGAAGACCCTGCTGCCCGCGCTGCGCGAGGAGTTCGGCCGCGACTGAAACCCCGGGGACGGGCGAATCACCCGGACGACTGAGCATCTCGCCGCTGTGCGGGGTACTAGAGGGCTCTACGTCCGTCCTCCTGGAGGCCCTCGTGAACACCGCCGTGCACAAGACCATGGTCGTGCAGCTCCAGGCGGGCGACACCGCCGACCGGTTCCCGGTGCTCGCCCACCTCGCGTACGACGCGGCGGACCCGTTCGCCCTCACGGTGCTCTTCAGCCACGACGGCCGGGTGCTCGCCCGCTGGACGCTGGACCGGGAGATGGTCGCCGAGGGGCTCACCCGCCCGGTGGGCGTGGGCGACGTGCGGCTGCGGCCGGAGTCGCGCGGCATGTGGGACGAACTGCGCATCGAACTGCTGGGTGACGACCGGGCCGACGGGGCCCGGCACCGTGCCGTGGTGTTCGTGTGGGCGGCGGCCGTCGAGGCCTTCCTGCGCGAGACGCACACGGTGGTCCGGCCGGGGCGGGAACGCGTGGGCGTCGACGACTTCCTCGCCGAGCTGACGGCGGAGGGCTGACGGCGGAGAGCTTGAGGCGAGGGCCGAGGGCCGGCCGCGGGGCCGCCGGCCGTCGGCCACCGGGTCTCAGCGGGCCGTGTGGCGGTGCCGGGTCCACAGCGGGATGCCGAACCAGCACAGCAGGTACCAGAGCACCACGCCGGTGACGAGGTAGGGCACGAAGCCGTCGTGGGTCGCGACGCGCAGGATCAGCAGCAGCGAGCAGGCCGTCGTGGCGAGCAGCAGCACCAGGCCGAGCACGGTCAGCCGGGACGCCCACCGCACCGCCTGGGGCTTCACCCGCCGTCCGGAGACGAGGCGGTGCAGGGACACCGGGCCGATCAGGGCGCCGGTGGTCACGGCGCCGAGGACGACCGTGATCAGGTAGATCGTCTGATCGGTGTCCGACAGGGTCTCGTACTTCGGCTGGAAGACGACCGTGAGCAGGAAGCCGAACAGGATCTGCACGCCCATCTGCGCGACGCGGACCTCCTGGATCAGCTCCGTCCACATCCGGTCCGCCCGCTCCTCCTCGGTCTCGTTGCGGCCCCTGCGCCGGCCCGAGCCCTCAGCCGCTTCCGAGTCCCTCACGTCGTCCTCCCGGTGACCGTCGCCTGCGTCCTCTTCCCTGTTCCCGGGATCCTCGGACTCAGGCGCCGGGCCGGGGCGGCGACCGGCGGTTTGGGTGATCGGGGGACGGTTACACGGCCCGGGACCGACGGACGCGCGGCAAGGAAGGCGAAGGATGTCCGACACTCAGCTCACCGTGACGCTCGACGGCGGCGGCATCGACGACGCGCGGGCGATCGTCCGCGCCCTGGAAGGCGTCTTCGGGGCTCCCGACGGCCCGCCCGCAGACGAGGGCGCGACGGTGCGCACCGCGACCTTCGACTCCCCTGAGACCCCGCAGGCCGCCCAGGCGCCCCCGCGGACAGCGGGTGACACGCTCTCCGCGCCGGTGACGGTGACCGTTCAGGGCACGCCGCAGGCCGTGGAGGCGGCGAGCGAGACGCTGTCCCGCGCCTTCACCGCGCGCGACGACGGAGCGGCCTCGGGCGACCAGGAGCGGGAACGGCAGTTGCTCCTGGTGCCGTGAGGCCGCCTCGCCCCGACCGCCGGCCGCCTACCAGCGGTTCTCGACCTGGTCCTTGACGCGCCGGTCGTAGAGGTCGCGGATCGCGGCGAGGGTGGCGTCGGACAGCTCCGGCAGCCGGGCGGCGTCGGTGTTGGCGCGGGCCTGCTCCGGCGAACGGGCGCCCGGGATCACCGTCGTCACGCCGGGCTGCTGGACGATCCAGCGCAGCGCCAGCTGGGCCGGGGTGTACCCCTCGGGCGCGAGCGCCGCGAACTCGGCGGCGGCCGACACCCCGGTGGCGAAGTCGACGCCGGAGAAGGTCTCGCCCTGGTCGAACGCCTCGCCGTGCCGGTTGAAGTTCCGGTGGTCGTTGGCCGCGAAGACGGTGTCCTCGGTGTACTTGCCGGTCAGCAGGCCGGACGCCAGCGGCACCCGGGCGATGATGCCGACGCCCGCCTCGCGGGCCGCGGGCAGGACCTCGCTCAGGGGCTTCATCCGGAACGGGTTGAGGATGATCTGGACGCTCGCCACGTTCGGCCGGGCGATCGCGGTCAGCGCCTCGGCGCAGGTCTCCACGCTGACGCCGTACGCGGCGACGCGCTCCTCCTCGACCAGGGTGTCCAGGGCGTCGAACACCTCGTCGCTGGAGTAGACGGGCGTCGGCGGGCAGTGCAGCTGCACCAGGTCCAGGCGGTCGACACCGAGGTTGCGGCGGGAGCGGTCGTTCCACTCCCGGAAGTTGTCCAGGACGTAGTTCTGCGGGATCTGGTCGACCCGCCGGCCCATCTTGGTGGCGACCAGCACGTGCAGGTCGGGCCTGCTCGCGAGGAACGTCGCGATGGTCTGTTCGCTGCGGCCGTCGCCGTAGACGTCCGCGGTGTCGAAGAAGGTCACCCCCGACTCGGCCGCCGCCTCCAGTACCGCGAGGGCTTCCTTGTCGTCCACGTCTCCCCAGTCGGCGCCCAGTTGCCAGGTGCCGAGGCCGACCACCGACGCGTGCTGATCCGACCTGCCGAAAGTGCGCTCGTCCATGGCGTCAGTCTGTCATCCGCGGTGCGCGGGCACCGCGTCGGGACGCCGGGAGCGGCCCGGTCCTTCGCCGGTGGCGAGCCTGCGCGCCTGGGCCGTGCGCGCGATCACGGGCCCCAGCCGGCGCTTGACCCTGCGCAGCGTCTCCAGCCGGCCGGCCGCCCGGTCGATTCGGTAGTACAGGCGGGGCGGGAGGTACGGCAGCAGCGGCGAGTGGCGCTGGCCGAGCAGGGCGAACATCTGCTGGGGCGGCAGGTGGATGTAGCGCGGCAGGTTCTCGTACCACTGGGCACTGAGCCGGGCCGCGCTCTGCATCGGCAGCAGGGCCGCCCGGCGTTCGCGTTCGTAGGCGGCGAGGGCGTCCGGGAGGGTGGCCCGCTCGTGCAGCGCCGCCGACAGCGCCATGGCGTCCTCCAGGGCGAGGGTGGTGCCCGCGCCGATGGAGTAGTGCGTGGTGTGGGCGGCGTCGCCGAGCAGCACCAGGCCGCCTCGGGACCAGGTGCGGTTGGTGAGGGTGCGGAAGGTGCGCCAGGTGGCGCCGGCCCGGCCGGAGGACCGCGCGGTGAGCGGGTGCCCGTCCAGCAGGTCCGCGAAGAGCTTCTCCAGCACGAGCAGTCCCTCGGTCTCGTCGGCCCGGTCCAGGCCCAGGCCGGTCCAGGTCGCGGGCGCGCACTCGACGACGCAGGTACTGCCCTCGGGGCCGAAGCCGTAGCCGTACGCCCAGATCCAGCCGTGGCCGGTCTCGACGAAGGCGAAGGTGAAGGCGTCGAAGACCTTGGTGGTGCCGAGCCACACGTAGTGGTTGCGGCCCGCGGTGATCTCGGTACCGAAGTGTTCGGCGTGCTGGGCTCGCAGGGCGCTGCCCGCCCCGTCGGCCGCCACCACCAGGTCGGCGGCGGGCGGGTTCGCGCCGGTGACCTGCCGCTCGTACTCCAGGCGTACGCCCAGCTCGCGGGCGCGGGCGGCGAGGATCGCGAGGAGCCGGTGGCGGCCGATGCCGAAGCCCTCGTCGCCGTGGTGCCGGGTGGCCAGGTCGCCCACCCGGGCGACGCCGTCCCGCCAGCGCACGGAGTGCTGCTCGACGGCGCGCGCGGAGGCGGGGTCGTGCTCCTGGAGCCGGTCGAGCAGTGGTCGCCAGTAGGTGACGCCCCAGCCGTAGGTGGAGCCCTCCGGGTCGCGTTCGTGGACGGTGACGTCGTGGTTCGGGTCCCGCAGCTTCAGCAGGATCGACAGATACAGTCCGGCGGGCCCACCGCCGACGCAGGCGACCTTCACACACACCCCTGGTATGCACTCATAACGGTCATTCGGGACCGCAGAGTAACAAGAGGGGGTGCGCGGGCCGGTGCCGCGCGGCCGTGGGCGGGTGCGGTGTGTCGGGCGGCGCGGTCTATCCGGCGGTCGCCGTGCGGCACTCCGGGTGGCCCCAGCCCCGGTCGTTCTTGGCGATGGGCTCCCCGGCCGCGTACGAGCGGCCGCACAGGCAGCGCCCGGCGAACTTGGCCTTGATGGTGCGCGCCGAGGAGCCGCCGCCCTTGCGGGCCGCCCCCGACGCCCGGCGCGGAGACTTACGGGTCGCCGGGGCGTCCGGTGCGGGCGGTGGCTCGGGCGAGCCGAGAGCGCTGCCCGCGGCTTCCTGGACGACGGCCGCCTGGCTGGCGGCGCGGTCGGCGAAGTCGTTGAGCCGGTCGCCGTCGACCTGGTGGGCGGGGACGTAACGGAACTCGACCGAGCGGCCGTCGAGCAGCTCGTCGATGCGCACGACCAGCTCCTGGTTGGCGACCGGCTTGCCGGCGGCGGTCTTCCAGCCGTTGCGCTTCCAGCCGGGCAGCCAGGTGGTGACGGCCTTCATGGCGTACTGCGAGTCCATGCGGACCTCGAGCGGGACGCCGGGGTCGGTCGACGCCAGCAGGCGCTCCAGCGCCGTGAGTTCGGCGACGTTGTTGGTGTTCCTGCCGAGCGGGCCTGCCTCCCAGCGGACCGGGTTCTCCGACGCGTCGGCCACCACCCAGGCCCAGCCGGCCGGACCCGGGTTTCCCTTCGAAGCCCCGTCGCACGCGGCCACCACACGTTCACGCATGCGCCCGATCATGCCATGGCCCGGCGGGGTGTCCGGACGGGGTCTACGAGACGTCCGTGAGCTTGGGCATCTCCCCCTCGGTGGTCGTGATGTCGATCACCGAGAAGCTCGCGCCCTGCGGATCGCTCAGTGCCGCGAACCGCCCGAACGGGGTCGTCATCGGGCCGAACCGCAGGATGCCGCCGAGCCTGGTGGCGCGGGCCACGGCGTCGTCGCAGTCGCCGACGGTGAAGTAGACGTTGATGTAGGGCGGGACCTCGGGCGGGAAGTCCTCCGTCATGGCCATCCGGCCCAGGACGGGTCGGTCGCCGAGGTCGAAGAGGCGGAAGTCCACCTGGTCGTCCTGCATCTGCTGGGCCCGGTAGGAGAAGACCGCCGGGAAGAAGGCGTCCGACTTCGCGGGCTCGCGGGTGAAGACCTCCGCCCAGCAGTACGCGCCGGGCACGGCCGTCGCCTCGAAGCCCTCGTGGGCGTCGCCCTGCCAGACGCCGAAGACGACGCCGCTCGGGTCCCGGGCCAGGCACATGGTGCCGAAATCGCCCACCCGCATCGGTTCGAGGAGCAGCTCCCCGCCGGCCCCACGGATCCGGCCGGCGGTCGCCGCCGCGTCCGGGGAGGCGAAGTAGAGGCACCACTGGGACTGGTCCTCGTGCCCGGGCGGGGGCGGGACCACGGCGGCCACCGCCTTGCCGTCCGCGTAGCACTGGGTGTAGTTGCCGAACTCCGACGACGACTCGCCGAAGGTCCAGCCGAGCACGTCGCCGTAGAAGCTCTTGGCTCCCTCGACGTCGGTGAACATCGCGTCGGCCCAGCAAGGGGCCCCTTCGGGTTGCACGGCCATGACTGCCGCCTCCTGTGCGGAGAAGTGGTGCGGACTGTGAGTCGGACCGAGGAACGGGGCGACCGGACACGGTCCGGTTCCTCACGCTAGCCATCCCGTCCCCGACCCGCGCGTCGGCGGCGCGTCACTGCCCGGCGTACGCCTGCTCGAGTGCGGCGATGTCGAGCTTGCGCATCGACATCATGGCCTTGTTGGCGCGCGCCACCTTGGCGGGATCGGGGTCGCGGAACATCTCCTCGAGCCGGCGCGGGACGACCTGCCAGGACACGCCGAACCGGTCCTTGAGCCAGCCGCAGGGCCCGTCCTCGCCGCCGCCCTCGGTGAGCCTGGTCCAGTAGTGGTCGACCTCGTCCTGGTCCTCGCAGGTGATCTGGAAGGAGATCGCCTCGTTGAACTTGAACTGCGGGCCGCCGTTGAGGCCCACGAACTTCTGGCCGTTGGCGGTGAACTCGACGGTGAGCACCGTCCCGGCGGGCAGCGGTGCCCCCTCGGGGTAGCGGGTGACGGCGCCGACGCCGGAGTTCTTGAAGACGGAGACGTAGAAGTGGGCGGCGTCCTCGGCATCGCCGTCGAACCACAGGCAGGTGGTGAATCCGTCGGTGCTCATGAGTACCTCCAGGGAGCGGAACACGGTCACCACTGTCGACCGGCGCTGGCCGCGGAACTCATCGCTCTGCCGGTGGCGAATCTGCCGCGGGCAGAGAAGTCCCCGCTGGGGGCCGTGGCGGCCGGAGAGTGGAGGGACCGCGGCGTCATCGGCCGCGGCCCGACCCTCTCCCACCGACCACGACTCGACAAGGAGCGCCGATGTCTCCACTCACCACCGGACCGGCCCCGGCCCTGACGCCCAGGGCCGAGGAGGGCGACACCCCCGCGACCCGGTTCGACGACCGGCTCGCCGAGCAGTTGCTCGACCAGCGGATCGTGCTGCTGGGCACCCAGGTCGACGAGGTCTCCGCGAACCGGGTCTGCGCGCAGCTGCTGATCCTGTCCGCGCAGGACCCGCGCACCGACATCAGCCTGTACATCAACAGCCCCGGCGGTTCGGTGCACGCGGGGCTCGCCATCTACGACACGATGCGGCTGATCCCCAACGAGGTCTCGACACTCGCCATGGGGTTCGCCGCCAGCATGGGGCAGTTCCTGCTGAGCGTCGGCACGGCGGGCAAGCGCTACGCCCTGCCGAACGCGCGGATCATGATGCACCAGCCGTCGGCGGGCATCGGCGGCACCACCGCGGACATCGAGATCCAGGCGGACAACCTGGAGTTCACCAAGCGGACCATCGAGCGGATCACCGCCGAGCACACCGGTCAGAGCCCGGAGGTCATCTCCCGGGACGGCGACCGCGACCGCTGGTTCACGGCCGAGGAGGCCAGGGAGTACGGAATGGTGGACCAGGTCGTGCAGTCCCTCGCGGACGTGCGCCCGGCCGCCGCCAAGCGACGGATGGGGCTGTGACATGGGGAGCTACACGATTCCGAACGTCGTCGAGCGGACCCCGCAGGGCGAGCGGTCCTACGACGTGTTCAGCCGGCTGCTGTCGGAGCGGATCATCTTCCTGGGGACCGAGATCGACGACGGTGTGGCCAACGTCGTGATCGCACAGCTCCTGCACCTGGAGTCGTCGGCCCCGGAGACCGAGATCGCGATCTACATCAACTCCCCCGGCGGCTCGTTCACGTCGCTGATGGCGATCTACGACACGATGACCTTCGTGCAGGCGCCGATCTCGACGTTCTGTGTCGGGCAGGCGGCGTCCACGGCGGCCGTGCTGCTTGCGGGCGGGGACCCGGGACGGCGGTTCGTGCTGGAGCACGCGCGGGTGCTGCTGGGGCAGCCGGCCAGCGGCGGCCGGCAGGGAACCGTCTCCGACCTGGCGCTGCAGGCCAAGGAGATGGTGCGGATCCGCTCCCAGGTGGAGGAGGTGCTGGCCCGCCACACCCACCACGACGTGGCGACGCTGCGCGCCGACATGGACCGCGACAAGGTGTTCACCGCGCGGGAGGCGGTGGCGTACGGGCTGGCCGACGAGGTGCTCGCCCGGCGCCTGGCGCGGGTCTGAGGGGCCGGGCCGGCGTCCCGCACGGTGCGGGGCGCCGGCCGGTGCGTGTCCTCAGGCGGCCAGGCACATCCCGTCGAACCGGGTGCCGGGCGTGCCGCGGCCCGCGCCCGCGCCGGTGTGCCGGGAGGTGAGGCGGACCAGCTCGCCCTGCGCGCGGGCCAGCAGGTCGCCCAGGCCCAGTCCGAGGGCGCCCGCGGCGGCGGCCAGCACTTCCGAGGACGCCTCCTTGCGGCCGCGCTCCACCTCCGAGAGGTAGGGCATGGAGATCCGGGCGGCCTCGGCGACCTCCTTCAGGGTGCGCTCCTGCTCGAGGCGTTCCCGCCGCAGGACGTCGCCGACCAGGTCGCGCCACAGGGGCTCCCGCACGGTGGGCGGCCTTCGCTCCGGGGGAACCGGCGAGACGGTGGGGCGCGAGGCTGTGGGGCGCGCCTCGGGGCGCTCGGCCCGTGGGCGCAGCGGAATGACGCGGGCTTCGTTCGGCACGTGGCTGGTCACCTCCTCAGCCTAGGGTTCCGGCCGCGTCACGGAAGGGGGCGGCGTTCCGCCCTCAGGGAAATCCCGGTGACCCGGGAGCATCCCGTGCACCGAGGACCCTCGGTAGTCCCGGTGCCCGGGAGCGTCCCCGGATGCCGGCGACCGTCCGCGGGACTACCCTGGGCAGAAACGGGGGCATGAGCCGTCGCGACCCGGGTACCCGCAAGCGCGAAAAGCCTAGGGAGACGTCGAACCGTGACTTTCGTGGGAGAGGCAATGGAGACCGCCGTGGTCCGGCCGGAAACGCAGGACGCCGTGGACACCCGCACCATGGACCCCCGCACCGTGGCCCCGCGCGACGCGCGGCAGTTGTCCCGCCAGTTCTTCCGGCGCCTGACGGAACTCGAAGAGGGCACGCACGAGTACCAGTACGCGCGCAACACGCTGATCGAGATGAACATGTCGCTCGTGCGGTTCGCGGCGGGCCGCTTCCGCGGTCGCGGGGACGACATGGAGGACATCGTCCAGACCGGCATGATCGGCCTGATCAAGGCCATCGACCGGTTCGAGCTGTCGCGCGAGGTCGAGTTCACGTCGTTCGCGCTGCCGTACATCGTCGGCGAGATCAAGCGCTTCTTCCGGGACACCACCTGGGCCGTGCACGTGCCGCGGCGGCTCCAGGAGCTGCGGGTGGAGCTGGCCCGGGCCCGCGAGGAGCTCGCCTCGCGCCTGGACCGCGAGCCCACCGTCGCCGAGCTCGCCACGCTGATGAACATCGGCGAGCGCGAGGTGATCGAGGGCCAGATCGCGTCCAACGGCTACAACTCCTCCTCGCTGGACGCCGCCCTGACCGGCGAAGGAGCCGAGAACGGCGAGTCGGTCCTGGCCGACTTCATCGGAGTGGAGGAGGACGGGCTGCGGCTCGTCGAGGACTTCCACTCGCTGGCCCCGCTGATGGCCGAGCTGAGCGAGCGGGACCGGCAGATCATTCACCTGCGGTTCGTGGAGGAGGCCACGCAGGCGGAGATCGGCGAACGGCTCGGCTGCTCCCAGATGCACGTGTCCCGGCTGATCAAGCGGATCATCACCGGGCTGCGCGAGGGCATGCTGGGCGAACTCGGCTGCGCCTGAACCCCGGCCCCACGGCGGACGGACGACGGGCGAACGGTGACGACGGTGGTGTCCTTCACTCCTCGGTGAGGGGCACCACGGCGCGTACGCGTTTGCCGACCGGGACGCGTTCGACGACGACCGTCTCGACCAGGGCGTGCACGATCTCCAGACCGTGCCGGCCGACCCGCTCGGGATCCCGGGGGAAGCGCTCCGGCACCGCGCCACTGCTGTCGTACACGGTCACCGTGACCGCGCTGCCCGTGCCCTCCAGCTCCAGGATGTACGGTCCCCTGCTGTGCCGGTCGGCGTTGGTGACCAGCTCGCTCACCACCAGCAGCACCGCGCCGTCGGCACGCGCGCCGATCGCGGCGCACCACTCGGTCCTCAGCTGTTCGAGGAAGAGCGAGGCGAAGGAACGCGCCTGCGCTATGCATCCCGGCTCACCGGAGTAGTGTGCCGCCCGCCTCAGCGGTTCCACGGGTACGTCGAAACCAGTCGGTATCACTGCCCCGTCCAGGTACTCGGTCATGCGTTTCTCTCTCGGAAGCCGGACTGGCCGGACGCTGCTGCATCTGTCCTCGTACCCCGAGCCGCGCATCGCAGTCCCCGTCTCTTCACAGTGCGGGCATCGTCACAGTCGTGCGGGGAACCCGTGGCTGTGTCAGGGGTGTGCGAGCGGGTGGGGAAGGGTGTGCGATGAACGAACTGATGGCCGCACGAAGCCTCACCACCCGGCCGGTGGTCACGCTCGGCGGCGATGCGGTCGCCCAGGTCAAGGACACCGTATGCGACGCAGCCGCGGCCCGGATCACCGGTTTCACCCTCACGGGACGCGGCCTGCTGTCCGGCCCGCTCAAGGAGGGCCTGCCCTGGTCGGCCGTGCACGCGCTGGGCCACGACGCGGTGATGATCCGGGACCGGCGGGGCCTGGTGGCCGCGGCGGCGATGACGGCCCACCAGCAGCACCTGCGGGCTCGGTTGCTGGGGGCGAGGGTGCTGACCGAGGCGGGGACGGAGATCGGCACGGTGCTGGACGTCGTGGTGGAGGGCGGCACCGGTGGGCGGGTCGTCGGCTTCCGGGTGGCGGCGAGCCGGCGGTTCGTGCCCGGCCACGCCCGTCACCGGCGCCGGGTGTACGTGCCGCGCGGCGGCACGCTCACGGTCACCGGCCGGGCCCTGGTGCTGCCCGAGGACGCGGTCCGGCACGTCGCGGACGACCTGCCCGGCTTCACCGCCCTGGTCGGTGGTGTGCCGGGGTGGTGGAGGGGCTCGCTGTCGTGATGCTGTTCACCGAGGTGCGCGGGCTGCCGGTGGTGCCGCCGGACGGGGCCGGTCCGCTCGGCACCGTGACCTCCCTGAGCGTCGACGTCGTCTCCGGGTGCGTCAGCCACGTCTGGTGGCGCGGCAGCCGGTTCGGCCGGGAGACGGCGCTGCCCTGGGACGCGGTGGGCGCGGTCGGACCGGGCGCCGTCCGGGTGGGTTCCGCGGCCGCCGACGAGTCGGCGCCGCCCCACCACGACCTGCTGGGCCACCGGATCCTCAGCGACACGGGTACCGGGCAGGGCACGGTGCTGGACGTCGCGTTCGACACCCGCACCGCCCGTCTCCTCGCACTCTTCACCACCCGCGGTGAGCTGCCGGCCGACCGCCTGCTGGGCCTCGGCGACTACGCCCTGGTCGTGCGGGCGGCCTGAACGCCGGCCGGTGCGGGCGGGAGCCGGACCGCGCCGTCCGACGCGTACGGCCCTGTCGGCGGGCGGGCCCGGCGGGGGCTGCTTAGCGTGGCCCCGTGAGTCCGCGAACCCCCGCAGAGCCTCCCGTACCCCCCATGCCAGCCGGTCCTCCCCCCTCAACCGCCGGCCGGGCGGTCGCCCGCCACGGCTGGGTGCAGGCCCTGGGCACGGTGCTGGCAGGGCTGGTCGCCATGGGGGCCGTGGCCGCGCTCGGGCTGTGGGCGGCCGGTGCCACGGACCTGCCGGACGACGCCTTCCCACGGGTCGTGGTGGCGACCGTCGTCAGCGCGGTGGGCGGCGCGTTGGAGATGTCGGGCGACGCGGGCGAGCTGGCGGCCACCGACGCGGGGCTGACCGTGATGCCGCTGTCCGTCACCCTGACCGGTGCGCTGGTGATCGCCCGGGGCTTCCTGCGTCCGCTGCGCCACCGGGCCGTGGCCGGCGTCCGGGAACTGGCCGGCTGGGCCGCGCGGATCGCCGTCCTGTGGTTGATCGCCCTCCTCGGGACGTCGTTCGCCGCGCGGCAGACCTTCGAGGTCTCGCTCGGGGAGGGCCTGCTGAACGACCTCGGCGACCTGTTCGGCGTCAGCCCGACGGTCGGTTTCACCACGGACGTGCCGCTCACCGTCCTCTTCGGCCTGCTGTGGCTGGCGGGGGTGCTCGTCCTCGCGCTGCTGGTCTCGCAGCGGGCGCCGCTGCCCGGGCGGCTGCTGCGGCTGCGGACGTCGGTACGGCCGGCCGCGTACGCGATGGTCGCGCTGCTGCTCGCGTACGTGGTCGTCGGCGTCGTCGTGGCCCTGGTCGTCGCCGGGACGCGGGGCAGTCCCGCGGACACCTTCGCGGTACTGCTGCTCGGGCTGCCGAACCTGGCCTGGCCCGCCCTCACGATCGGACTCGGGGCGACCTGGAACGGACGGGTGGAGGGGCCGTTCGGGCTCCCGATGCCGCGGGTGCTCGACGAGGTGCTGCGCACGCCGGACGTCTCGACGGTGAACGTGAGCACGCTCGCCGAACGCGACGGGCGGATGTGGTGGCTGCTGGTCGCCGCGGCGGTCCTGGTCCTGGCGGCCGGATTCCTGATGGCGTCCCGCTCCCCGGCCCGGATGCCGGTCTGGCTGCACGCCGTGCACATGGCCGTCGCCCTGGCCCTCACGGTCCTCATGATCGGCCTCGTCGGCCGGATCTCCGCCCATTACGGGTTGTCGGTACTCGGCATCGGCGACCTGGACGGTGGGCTGTCCGGGCAGTTGTTCCTGCGGCCGCGGCTGTGGGGTGCGGTGGGTCTCGCGCTGCTGTGGGGGCTGGTCGCCGGGTGCCTGGGTGCGCTGCTCGCACGGCGGGTGGGCGGGCGGTCCGGCAGGGTCCGGTCCTGAAGCGGGCCGGTGCGGCGGACCTGGAGGTCGGGCGCGGCCGGTTCAGGCGACGGGGACGACCAGGAGCGGCGCGGCCCGCTGCATGCGCAGCGCGTCCACGGACTCGGCCATCAGCTCGTACTCGGTGGTCTCGTCGCTGGTCGCGACGCGCACCAGGTGCCCCGCGGCCAACTCGTCGGCGACCAGCTCCTGTTGTACGTCGTCGGCGCACCAGGCGCGCAGCATGCGCGGCACGTCGGGCGCGTCGTCGGCGACGGGAGTCAGGGCGCCGCGCGGTAAGTGCGGGGTGTCGGGCTGCGGATCCAGCCGCTCGGCGATCCACGACGCCCGGTCCCGCAGCCACCACAGGGCCAGGGCGAGCGTGGGGGCCCGGTAGGTGCCCAGGGGAACACCGATGCGCCGGCCGTCACAGACACCGTAGGCGGTGACATGGCACAGGAACTCGTCGTGCACTGCTGCCCTCCCCGTCACGCCCGCCTGCCGGTCGGGCGGCGCGTCCGTGCGGCTCGTGTGCTGTGCGTGAGGGCACTGTCGCATGGTGTGAAAGGCCCTAGTGGTGAGTATGTTCACTACTGAACCACTGTCACCATGAATTTCCGGCCAGTCTCCTGGCATATTCGCGGCCGTGGTTGGCCGAAATGCCGCGCCGATGCCGCACCACGGCCGGGCACGAGCGCGGAGCGGGGCGCACACACGTGGATTCCGGAGGCGCGGTACGCCTCCGGAATCGCTGTGCACGCCCCGCCCGGGGACGGGCTCCAGGGCCGGTCCCTAGCCCTGGACGACCTTGTCGATGCGGGCCAGTTCGTCGGCGCCGAAGTCGAGGTTCCCGATGGCCGCGACGCTGTCCTCCAGCTGTCGCGGGCTGCTCGCGCCGACCAGGGCCGAGGTCACCCTGCCCTGCCGCAGCACCCAGGCCAGGGCCAGCTGGGCCAGTGACTGGCCGCGGGACCCGGCGATCTCGTTCAGGGCGCGCAGCTTGCCGACCAGTTCCTCGGTGACCGCGTCGGAGTTGAGGAAGGGGCTGTCGCTCGCTGCCCGCGAGTCCTCCGGGATGCCGTTGAGGTAGCGGCCGGTCAGCAGGCCCTGCTCCAGCGGGGAGTAGGCGATGGAGCCGACCTGCAGTTCGTCGAGGGCGTCCAGCAGTCCGCCGGTCTCGGGGCGGCGGTCGAGCATGGAGTAGCGCGGCTGGTGGATCAGCAGCGGGGTGCCCAGCTCGGCGAGGATACGGGCGGCCTCGCGGGTCTGCTCCGCCGAGTAGTTGGAGACGCCGACGTACAGTGCCTTGCCCTGCTGCACCGCCGTGTGCAGCGCGCCCATCGTCTCCTCCAGCGGAGTCTTCGGGTCGGGGCGGTGCGAGTAGAAGATGTCGACGTACTCCAGGCCCATCCGGGACAGGCTCTGGTCCAGGGACGACAGCAGGTACTTGCGCGAGCCCCACTCGCCGTACGGTCCGGGCCACATCAGGTAGCCCGCCTTGGTGGAGATCACCAGCTCGTCGCGGTACGGCGCGAAGTCGGCCTTCAGGGCCTCCCCGAGCGCGGACTCGGCGGAGCCGGGCGGCGGGCCGTAGTTGTTGGCGAGGTCGAAGTGGGTGACGCCGAGGTCGAAGGCGCGGCGCAGGATGGCGCGCTGGGTCTCGACGGGCCGGTCCGGGCCGAAGTTGTGCCACAGGCCGAGCGAGAGCGCGGGGAGCTTCAGACCGCTGCGTCCGGTGCGCCGGTAGGGCATCTCCGCGTAGCGGTCGGGGTGTGCGGTGTACAACGCGACTCCAGAGGGGTTGGCCCCCGAGGTACGGGGCTTGGGTGGAACCGTCCCCCACTCTCGCGTGACCTGCGTGCAGTGGTCCAACAGAAGAATCCGATGGGATTGCGCGGTTACGCTTCTCAATCATGGAACTGCGTCATCTCCAGCACTTCGTGGCGGTCGCCGAGGACCAGCACTTCACCCGCGCGGCGGAACGGCTGCTGGTGTCCCAGTCCGGCCTGTCGGCGTCGATCCGGGCCCTGGAGCGGGAGCTGCGGGCGCCGCTGTTCGTGCGCACGACCCGCCGGGTGACGCTGACGGAGGCGGGGCGGGCGCTGCTGGGCGAGGCCCAGCGCATCCTGGCCCAGGTGCGGTCGGCGCACGAGGCGGTCGCCGCGGTGCAGGGCGTGCTGCGCGGGACGCTGTCGCTGGGCGCCGAGCAGTGTATCGCCGGGGTGCCGGTGGCCGGGCTGCTGGCGGCGTTCCGGCGACGGCACCCGGACGTGGAGATCCGGCTGCGGCAGGCGGGCTCCGGGGAGCTGGCGGAGGAGGTCGCGGCGGGCCGGCTCGACCTGGCCTTCGCCTACCGCACCCAGGCGGACACGGACCAGCTGCGCTCGGTGTCGCTGGCCGGCGAGCCGATGACGGTGCTGTGCCACCCCGACCACCGGCTCGTGGCGGACGGCGCGGTGCTCACCCCGCACGACCTGGCCGACGAGGTCTTCGTCGACTTCCACCCGGACTGGGGTCCGCGCCGCGTGACCGACGCCGTCTTCGCCGCGGCGGGCGTGCGGCGGACCGTGCCGCTGGAGGTGAACGACGTGCACGGGCTGCTGGACCTGATCGACGAGAACCTCGGCATCGCGGTGGTGCCGCGGCACTTCCGCCACAAGCGCGCCGCTCTGACCTCGCTGCCCCTCAAGGACGCGGGCGGCACCGAGTACGAGACCATCGCGCTGCTCCCGCCCGCGCAGGCCACCAGTCCGGCGGCGCGGGCGCTGATGGGTCTGCTGGAGACAGGAAGCGGGTGAAGGGGAAGCGGGGTGAACGGGGGGCGCGGGCGGGCGGACTGAGCGATGGTGGACGTATGCATGCGAAGGACATCCTCATCGAGGGCTACGGCCGCATCCAGGAAGAAGTCCACGCCGCCGTCGAGGGCCTGGACCCCGACGGCCTGAACGCCCGCCCCGCCGCCGACGCCAACTCCGTGGCCTGGCTGGTCTGGCACCTCACCCGCGTCCAGGACGACCACGTCGCCGACGCCTTCGGGCTCGACCAGGTGTGGCTCACCGGGGAGTGGGAGAAACGCTTCGGCCTGGGGCTGCCCCGCCGCGACACCGGGTACGGCCACAGCCCGGCCCAGGTGGCGAAGGTGCGCGTCGACTCGGGCGACCTGCTGACCGGCTACTACGACGCCGTGCACGAGCAGACGCTCACCGCCCTGCGCTCCCTGGCGGCCAAGGACCTGGAGCGGGTCGTCGACGACAACTGGGACCCGCCGGTCACGCTCGCCGTACGACTGGTCAGCGTCCTGTCCGACGACCTCCAGCACGTCGGACAGGCCGCCTATGTGCGCGGGCTCGTTCAGAGCGCCAAGGCGTAGGCCGGCAGGACCACGTCCTCGATGAGGGCGTTGCGCTCGTCGAAGGGGACGAAGGCGCTCTTCAGGGCGTTCACCGTGACCGTGCGCAGGTCCTCGACGCTCCAGCCCGCCTGCTCGACCAGCAGGGACATCTCGCGGGTCATCGTCGTGCCGGACACGAGGCGGTTGTCGGTGTTGAGGGTGACGCGGAAGCCGAGGTCCTTGAGCGCCGTGATCGGGTGCTCGGCGATCGAGCCGGCGGCGCCGGTCTGGAGGTTCGAGGTCGGGCACATCTCCAGGGCGATCCGGCGGTCGCGCACCCAGGCGGCGAGCCGCCCGAGCTTGCCGGCCGCGAGGTCGGGGATGTCGTCGGTGATGCGCACGCCGTGCCCGATGCGCTGGGCGCCGCACACCTGGAGGGCCTGGTGGATGCTGGGCAGCCCGTGCGCCTCGCCGGCGTGGATGGTGAAGGGCACGTTCTCGCGGCGCAGGTGCTCGAAGGCGTCGAGGTGGTCGGCGGGCGGGAAGCCGTCCTCGGCGCCGGCGATGTCGAAGCCGACGACACCGGCGTCCCGGAAGGCGACCGCGAGGTCGGCGGCCTCGCGGACCCGGTCGAACATCCGCATGCCGCAGAGCAGGGTGCCGACCCGGACGGGTGTCCCGGCGGCGGCCGCCTTGGCCATGCCGGCGGCGAGCCCTTCCTGGACGGTCTCCACGACCTCCCGCATCGACAGCCCGCCCCTGGTGTTCAGCTCGGGGGCGTAGCGGACCTCGCCGTAGACCACGCCGTCGGCGGCGAGGTCCAGGACGTACTCCTCGGCGGTGCGCAGCAGCCCCTCGCGGTTCTGCATCACGGCGAGGGTGTGTTCGAAGGTGGCGATGTAGCGCACCAGGTCACCGGAGTTGGCGGCCTCGTAGTACCAGGCGGCCAGCTCTTCCGGGTCCGTGGTGGGCAGGGTGTGCCCGACGCTCTCGGCCAGCTCCACGACGGTCGCCGGGCGCAGCCCGCCGTCGAGGTGGTCGTGCAGGACAGCCTTGGGGAGGCGGCGGAGAGTTTCGGCGTCTATGCGCGTAGATGGCATGTGCGATGGTTCCTCGGCGGTTCTGGGGGCGGACGATCGGGGGACGGTCAGGGGACGACGGGCTGGAGCAGGTCCCAGCGGTTGCCGTACAGGTCCTGGAAGACGGCGACCGAGCCGTAGGGCTCGCGGCGGGGCTCCTCCAGGAAGGTCACACCCGCCGCGGTCATGCGGGCGTGGTCGCGGGCGAAGTCGTCGGTGTGCAGGAAGAACCCGACGCGCCCGCCCGTCTGGTCGCCGACCCGGGCACGCTGGGCATCCCCCTTGGCGCGGGCCAGCAGCAGGGCGGTGCCGCCGCCCGGCCCGCCGGGCTCGACGACGACCCAGCGGGAGCCGTCGGGCCGGGGCGTGTCCTCGGCGAGGCGGAAGCCGAGGGCCTCGGTGTAGAAGCGGATCGCCTCGTCGTAGTCGTCGACGACGAGGGCGACCAGGGCGATGCGTGTCATCGGCACCTTCCGGGACGGGCGATTGACGGGAGAGGTTATACGTAAAACTCACCGGACGCCAAGTCCCCGCCCCGGGGAACCGGCGCCGTGCGACGCGGGTCAGCCGGTGCGGGCGCCGTCCAGCCGTGCGAGTTCCTCGTCGGTGAGGCGCAACGCGCCCGCGGCGACGTTCTCGGCGAGGTGGTCGGGGTTGCCGGTGCCGGGGATGGCCAGGACGTTCGGGCCCTGGTGCAGGGTCCAGGCGATCCGTACCTGTGCGGGGCTCGCTCCGTGCGCCAGGGCCACGGCGCGCACCTCCTCCTCGTGTGCGGTGCCGGCGCCCCGCGGTCCGGCCTCGCCGGCGATGGCGTAGAACGGCACGAAGGCGACGCCCTGCGCGCGGCACTGGGCCAGGAGCGCGTCGGTGGCGGGGTCGTGGAAGCCGAGGCCGTACCGGTTCTGGACGCTCACCACCGGGGCGATGGCCTGGGCCTCGGCCAGGTGCCGTGGCTCCACGTCGGACAGGGCGAGGTGGCGGACCAGTCCCGCCGCGCGCAGCTCGGCCAGGGCGCCGAAGTGCTCGGCGATCGAGTCCTGGCGCATGCGGCGCAGGTAGACCACGTCGAGGTGGTCGCGGCCGAGCTGGCGCAGGTTCTCCTCGACGTGGCCGCGCAGGTCCTCGGGGCGGGCGGAGGTGCCCCACTCCCCCGACCAGTCGCGGTACGGGCCGACCTTGGTGGCGATGACCAGGTCGTCGGCGTAGGGCGCGAGCGCGCTGTTGATCAGTTCGTTGGCGGAGCGCAGGGAGGAGAAGTAGAAGGCGGCGGTGTCGATGTGGTTGACACCCAGTTCGACGGCCCGGCGCAGTACGGCGAGGGAGCGCTCGCGGTCGCTCGGGTCGCCGAGGTGGAAGGCGGCGCTGCCCGTCAGCCGCATCGCGCCGAAGCCGACGCGGCGGACGGGCAGGTCGCCGAGGTGCCAGGTACCCGCGGACTCCGCGGTGATCGTTTCCGAGGTCATCGGCGGAGTTTCGCACACCCGACAGGGGTCAGCAGTACAGGTTCCCGCCCGGCGAGACGCCGAGGATCTGGCTGAACTGCTGGTACTTGGTGACCCGGCTTTGGACCTGCGCGGGGTTCTTGCCGTCGCACTCCAGCGAGCCGTTGATGGAGCGGATGGTCTGGCCGAAGCCGGCGCCGTTGACGATGGCGTTGTGCGGGGTCATGGTGCCGGGCCCGGACTGGGTGTTCCAGTACCACAGGCCGGTCTTCCAGGCCACGGCCGCCTCGTTCTGCACCAGCCAGGGGTTGCCCAGCAGGTCGATGCCGAGCGCGTCGCCCGCGGCCTTGTAGTTGAAGTTCCAGCTGAGCTGGATCGGTCCGCGCCCGTAGTAGGCGGCCTGGCCGGCCGGGCAGCCGTAGGGCTGGTTCCAGTCGCAGTAGTGCGGGTAGTTGGCGGTGTTCTGCTCGACGATGTGCACGAGGCCGCCGGTCTCGTGACTGACGTTGGCGAGGAAGGCCGCCGCCTCCTGCTTCTTGGTGGTGTCGCTGCCGGTGTTGGCGAAGCCGGGGTAGGCGCTGAGCGCGGCGGTGAGGCCGCTGTAGGTGTAGAAGGAGTTCCGGCCCGGGAACATCTGGTTGAACTGGGCCTCGCTGACCACGAAGTTGCCGACCGGCGTCTGCGAACCGCCGTCACAGGCGTACGGCTCCCAGTACCAGGTGCTGATGAGCGGGTCGTAGCCCGGGTTGGCGTGCTCGGCGATGTACGCCTTGCCGTCGGTGTAGCGGACGACGTCGCCGGTGTTGTAGTTCGCGTCGGCCGACCATGCGGGGTAGCTCGAACACGCGGCGGCGGAAGCCTCGCCTGCGGGCATGAGCAACGGCACTGCGCCGGCGAGGGCGAGAGTGGTCACCAGTGCGGATATGCGGCGCCTCGACACAGGTTGTCTCCTTCTGCGGAGCACGGCCGCTCCCGTACAAGGGCAGGGTGGAGCGGAACCTTGTGCGCACGTGCCGGTCGGACCGGCCACGGCGTGGGGGCGGCCGTGGAGGGGGGTGTGAGGCATACTCAACCGCCTTGGTCTGTACCAGTCAAGGGTGTAGACCAATCCAATCCGCCTGTTCGGCCGAGGAGTTGACCCGCGACCGTGGCGGGTCGCTCAACTCGCCGCGGCCAGCGCGGCCGTCGGCACCGGGACGGCCGGCCGGGCGGTCAGGGCCGCCGCGAACTGGTCGACCACGTGGGCGAGGGCCTCCGCGGCGGCCGGGGCGACGGTGACCGTGCCGTCCTCGTGGGCCGAGATGTCCCGGTCCAGGGTGAACCAGCCCGGCACGACGTGCGCCGCTCCCATGGAGTGGAGCACCGGGCGGAGCGCGTAGTCGATCGCCAGGACGTGGGCGGTGGAGCCCCCGGTGGCGAGCGGCAGCACCGTCTTGCCGGTGAGGGCGTACTGCGGGAGGAGGTCGAGAAGTGCCTTGAGGACACCGGAGTACGACGCCTTGTAGACCGGCGTGGCGACCACGACACCGTCGGCACGCGCGAACAGTTCGGCGGCCCCCGTGATCGCGGGGTGCCCGAAGTCCGCGCCGAGCAGGGCCTCGGCGGGGACGGTGCGGACGTCGAGCGGTATCACCTCGTGGCCCCGCGCCGTCAGACGGTCGTCGAGGTGGCGCAGCAGCCGGTTGGTGCGGGAGGAGGCGGAGGGACTGCCGGAGACGGACAGGACGGTGGCCATGGGTCCTCTTTTCGGTGCTTCGAGCGGAGCGGCGAGCGCGGCGGCAGGACCGGCGCGGCCCCCCTGCGGGAGTACGCCGACCGGGGCGAGGGAGGGCAGTTGAGGGCGGCGGGCCCCACCGGACCGCGGGTGCGGCCCGGTTCAGGCGGTGCGGGGGTTACGCGCAGGGCGGCGCCGGGCCGGCGCGGCCGGGACGCGGCAGGGCGGGGCGGGGCGGGCGGCGGACCGGCGGGATCAGGCCGCGGCGCGACAGGAGGCGCTGGAGACGCGCGCGAGGTCGACGTGGCGTCGCCGCGGGAGATCCGGTCGCGTGGTCATGTCGACGATCGTGGCAGCGCCGGTCGAGGACGGTCAAGGAGAACCGGAACCGGTCTCACGTCCCGGCCCCGGAATTCACACGGGCGTGACAATGCGGACCATCGGGATCCCGGCCCGCCCACCCCTACACATAAGGGCGAAATAAGAGCAGAATGCCCTTATGCGGCGCTACCGCACACCGCACCAGAAGCGGTCGGCCCTGCAAGTCAAAGGAGACGACTCATGGCCAACGTCTCGCACTCCCGAGGTGACATCACCAGCCACCCGGACGCCCCGGAAATGCAGGCGCGCTACGCGCGCGTGCTCGGTGGTCGCGACGTGGCACTCGTGGACGGGCCGGTGTTCCTGCTCGGCCTCTACTGTGCCGTGTCCCCGTGGATACTCCACTTCACCACCAGCCAGCCCTCACTCGTGGCCCACAACCTGATCGTGGGCATCGCCATCGGTCTGCTGGCCCTCGGATTCACCCGCGCCCCGGAGCGCATGTACGGCCTCAGCTGGGCCATGTGCGCGATCGGAGTCTGGATGATCATCTCGCCCTGGATCGTCGGCACGAGCCCGGACGCCGGTGTCATCTGGAACAACATCGTCATCGGCGCCCTGGCCCTTGTTCTGGGCATGGTCTGCGCCGGTACGGCGGCGCGGAGCGCACCACGCAGGCCCTAGACACACCGGAAGGAAACGGCACGGGCCGGCCTCGCACCCGCGGGCCGGCCCGTCGCCCGTGCCGCCGCCCGATCGGCGGACTGCACCCGCCCGCAGCGGGCAGACGCACTACAGCGGAGGTCCTGCAAAAGGGGTGGAGATGGAGATCGACGGCATTATCAGCGCCATCGTCATCGGTGTGGTGATCGGCGTGCTGGGCCGGCTGGTCGTTCCGGGCCGGCAGCGCATCGGCGTCCTGTGGACGATCCTCGTCGGCATCGTGGCCGCGCTCGTCGGATCGTGGATCGCGTCGGCGTTCGACGTGGCCGACACCGACGGGGTCGACTGGGTCGAGTGGCTCATCCAGATCGGCCTGGCCGCGGTCGGCGTGGCCGCGCTGGACCGGTCCCGGTCACGTCCGGGCCGTTGAGGGCCTGACCGTCACCGGCTGCGGAGCCACGCCTCGTACCAGGTGACGGTCGCGTCCACGGTGTCCGCGAGCGGCGTCGGAGTCACCTCGAAGAACCGCTCGAAGGCCCCGGAGTCCATGATCTGCGGCTCCGTGTGCTGGTAGAACATCTCCTCGTACTCGGCCATCATCTGCTCGTCGAAGGGGCCGAAGGGGCGGGGCCGCTCCAGCACGACGACGTTCAGCGGCCTGCCCACCCGCTTCTCGATCATCGCGTGGATCTCGCGCGTGCTGACGGCCGGCGCGGTCGGCAGGTGCCACACGCGGCCGTCGCCCTCGGGACGCTCGCCGAGGGTCGCGAGACCGGCCGCCACGTCCTCGATGCCCGTGTAGCTGTGCGGCAGGTCGATGTCGCCCATCGCCACGACGTCACCACCGGTGAGCGCGCCGGGGAAGGCCGCTGCACCCAGGGACGAGTTGAGGACGCCCGGTCCGACGAAGTCGGCACTGCGGCCGAGGACCACACGGGCCCGGCCGGACCGGTGGGCGGCGAGGTAGCGCTCGTCCAGCTCGGCGCGCATCCGCCCCTTGCGGCTGGTCGCGTTCCAGGGGCTGTCCTCGGTCATCACCGCTCCCCCGGTCTCGCCGTACGGGTAGAGCGTGTCGAGCACCACCAGCCGGGCGCCGCTCGCCTCGACGGCGGCCAGGACGGCCTCCTGGACCCGGGGCATCACGTCGACCTGGAGGTGATAGGCGACGTTGACGCAGTGGTACACGACGGCGGCGTCCCGTATGGCGGCGCGCGCGCCGTCGGCCGTGCTCACGTCGGCGGCGACGCGCTCGACGCCCTCGATCGCGGGACCGGCGGCACCGCGGTCCACCAGGCGGACGGGGTGTCCCCGACGCACCAGCTCACGGGCGAGCGCGGTGCCGGCGGGGCCGGATCCCAGGACGACGTGCGGGGTGGGCTGCTGCGGAGTGGCGGTGGACATGGTGCTCCTCTTGACTCGGGTCGCTATCAGCGCTCGCTTTCGTTAGAGACTATAACTCTCGCGATTACCGCTAGCAAGATGGTTCGAGCCGGGGAGCCTAGGGTGGGCGGAAAGGATCACGTCACGAGGAGGGCGGTGCGCCATGGTCGTCAAGGACAACGAACTGCCACACCTGCGCCGTTGTGTGGAGTTGGCGGCCGCGGCGCTGGAGGCCGGCGACGAGCCGTTCGGATCGGTGCTGGTGGGCGGGGACGGCAGGGTGCTGGCCGAGGACCACAACCGGGTGGCCTCCGGCGACCGGACCCGCCACCCGGAGTTCGAGCTCGCGCGCTGGTCCGCCGCCCGGCTGACCCCCGAGGAACGGGCCGCGGCCACGGTGTACACGTCGGGCGAGCACTGCCCCATGTGCTCCGCCGCCCACGCGTGGGTGGGCCTGGGGCGCATCGTGTACGTCGCCTCGTCGGAGCAACTGGGCTCCTGGCTGGCGGAGTTGGGCGTCCCGGCAGCGCCGGTGCGGCCGCTCCCGGTGCAGGAGGTGGCGCCCGGCGTGACCGTGGAGGGCCCGGTGCCGCAACTCACGGAGGAGATCCACGCGTTGCACCGGCGTTTCCACACGGGACGCGGCTGAGCCGGGGCGCCGGCCGGGGTGGCGGGCGGGTGCCCCGGCCGCGGTCAGCCCTCGGAGCCGGGACGGAAGCGCCGGTAGAGGGCCGCTCCGCCCAGCACGAGTGCGGCGCCACCGGCGAGCGCGGACACCGTGTGGTCCGCGCCTGTGTGGGCGAGAGACACCTCTTCCCGGGGAGCGGCGGTGTGCGGGGACGGTTCGGGCCCGGCGCGCTCCTCCTCGGGGGCGGACGGCTCCGGCTCCGCCGGGGGCCGTGCGGGCTCGGGGTGGTCGCCGGAGTCGTTGGTCGACTCGTTGCCGACGGCCGGGTTGCCGATGCCGACCACGTTGACGCTGTTGCCGCTGACGTTCACCGGCAGGTGCACCGGCAACTGCACCCCGTTGCCGGAGAGCACGCCGGGCGAATCCTTTCCGCTGCCCTCGGCGACCGCACCGCCGGACGTCTCCCCGGACGAGCCGCCGGACGCAGCGCCCGAGGCGCCCGAGTCCTGCTTCGACGCCCCTGTGTGCGAGGCCCCCGTGTGGGGCGCCCCCGCCCCACCGGTGTTGGCGCAGCTGTTGCCCGCGGCCGGGTTGAGGAGCCCCGCCACGTTCACGGCGTTGCCGCACACGTCGACCGGCACGTCCACCGGGAGCTGGACGGTGTTGCCGGAGATCAGCCCGGGCGAACCGGCCGCCGATCCGTCGCCGCCGGCACCGTCGGACGCGAACGCCGCGCACGCCGGCATCGTCACGGCCAGCGCGCCCGAGGCGGCGACGGCGAGCACACCGTTTCGGGTAACCCTTCTCATGAGTTCCCTGCCTTCCAGACATGGTCGCGGGCACTCGCCCGCACCGGTTAAAACGCGGGCGCACCATCCGAGTTATGGCTTATCGGCCTTTCACCCCATCGAGTGGACGGTTCATCGAACAAGCGGTGCGCCGTCCGGTGCGCCGTCCGGTGCGCCGTCGCCCGGAGGCGCCGGTCGGGAAGCCCGCTTATGGTGAGCGAGGGCGCCGACCCCCGGTCCGCGACGGTGCGCCCGGGAGGCATCGATGCAGGCCAAGCTGGAGACTCGGCCCTCGGTCCGGCGCCGCGCGGTCGGCGGAGCACTCGGACTGGCCCTGCTGGGAGCGGGACTGCCCGCGGCGAACGCCGCGACCACCACCGCCACGACCGCCACCACGCGGGACGCCGGACCCGGCATGTCCCGGTTCTACGACCAGAAGGTCAAGTGGTCGGCGTGCGAGGGCACGGACATGCCGAAGGACCTGCAGTGCGGCAAGGTCACCGTCCCCCTCGACTACGCGCGGCCCGAGGGGCGAACCCTCGACGTGGCCCTGGCCCGGTACCGGGCGACCGGTGACTCGCGGGGCTCGGTCCTGCTGAACTTCGGCGGCCCCGGAGGTTCCGGCGTCAATGAACTCGCCGTGGGCGGCAAGGAGTTCATGCACCTCACCAACGGCTACGACGTGGTGACCTTCGACCCCCGCGGCGTCGGCCGCTCCTCCCCGGTGTCCTGCGGACCGGCCACCCTGAAGATCATGGAGGCGACGGACGGGGACGGGGGGCTGACCGACCCGGACGACGTCCTGAAGCGGCTGCGGGACGCGGCGGCCGAGTGCGCCAAGTACTCAGGACCCGTGCTGCCCCACATAGGCACGGTCGACGCCGCCCGCGACATGGAGGTGATGCGCCGGGCACTCGGCGACGACCGGCTCAACTACCTGGGCTTCTCCTACGGGACCCGGCTCGGGGCGGTGTACGCGGCCCGGTTCCCCGACAAGGTCGGCCGGATGGTCCTGGACGGGGTGGACACGCTGACGGAACCGCTGACCGAGCAGGGGCTGGCCGGGGCACGGGGGCAGCAGACCGCGCTGGAGAACTTCCTCGACTGGTGCGTAGAGGACATCGCCTGCCCGCTCGGCCGGGACGCCCGCGACGCCCGTGACCAGGTCGAGCGCCTGGTCGCCTCGCTCCACTCCGACCCGGTGCCGTCGGCCTTCGGCGAGCCCTTCACCGGGCAGGACATGGTCGGCGCGATCGGTCAGGCGCTGTACAGCCGGGAGCTGTGGCCCTCGCTGGAGCGGGCGCTCGCGCAGTTGCTCGAGGACGGCGACACCCGCGGCCTGGAGGGCTTCTCGTCGGGCGGCGTCACCTTCCCGGTGCGCGGGGACAAGGGTGCGGGCGACAAGGGTGCGGGCCTCACCGACGAGGAGGACGTCCCCATGGACAACCTCCCGGCCGCCCTGATGGCGATCAACTGCGCGGACGACCCGGACCGCCCCTCCGCGGCCCAGGTCACCGCGTCCCTCGGCCGGCTGCGCGCACGCTACGAGGAGGCGTCGCCGGTCTTCGGCCGGTACCGGCTCACCCAGGTGCTGATGTGCTACGGCCGCCCCAAGGGCACGGACTACATCCGGGACGACGTGAAGGACCTGGACACGGCGAGGATGCTGCTGGTCGGCACCCGCGGCGACCCGGCCACGCCGTACCGCTGGACGACCGAGACGGCCGACCGGCTCGGCCCCTCCGCCGTGGTCCTGGACAACCGCGGCGAAGGGCACACCGGCTACGCGTCCTCCGAGTGCGTGCACCGCAAGGTCGACGACTTCCTGCTGTACGGCTCCCTGCCGCCCGACGGCAGCTCCTGCGGCCCCGAGTCCGCCGGCACCGGGTCCGACTGAGCAGCGTTCTGCTCCGAATGCCCGACATGCCCGGTTGGCCTATCGTGCTGACATGGAGCACGATCTGAGTCCCGCCACCCTCGCCGAACTGCGGCGCCCCCGCCCGTACCCGGCCGTGTCCGTCCTGACGCCGACGCACCGCCGCGAGCCGGACAACGCCCAGGACCGCGTCCGGCTGCGCAACGCGGTCGCCGCGGCCAAGAAGCAGCTGGAGGACGATCCGGCGGTCAGCCGCGACCGCCGCACGGAGGTGTCCCGCGAGCTCGACCGGGCGCTGGCCGAGATCGACCTGACGTACGCCGAGGACGGTCTGGCGATCTTCGCCGCTCCCGGGGAGCACCAGGTCTGGACCCTGAGCCGTTCCGTACCCGAGCGCGTGGTCCTCTCGGACACCTTCCTGACCCGCAACCTCGTCGCCGCCCAGGCCGCCGAGCGGCCGTTCTGGGTGCTGTCGGTCGCCGCCGACCGCGTCAAGCTGTGGAGCGGCGGCGCGGACCGGGTCGTGGAGGAACACCTCGGCGGCTTCCCGCTGGACCGGCCCGCGGAGGACTTCGACCCCGAGCGCCAGGAACGGATCGGTGACGCGCCGAGCACCTTCCGGGACGAGGGCACCCGCAGGTTCCTGCGCGACGCCGACACCGCGATGGGCAGGGTGCTGCGCGCGCACCCGCGACCGCTGTACATCACCGGCCCCGAGCCCGCGCTGTCCCTGTTCGAGGAGGCGGGCGCCCTCGCCGCGGACGCGGTGCTGGTCCCGCACGGCGGGCTCGCGCACGGCAGCGCCGAGGCGGTGTGGCAGGCGGTGCGGCCCGTGCTCGAGAACGAGGCACGCGGGTCGGTCGAGGCGGTGGCCAGGGAGCTGGACGCGGCCCGCGGCCGCAAGGACTTCGCGGCCGGGGTGGACGAGCTGTGGGAGAGCGCCCACACGGGCCGCGTCCGGCTGCTGGCCGTCGAGGAGAACTTCAAGGTGACGATGCGCGACGACGGCGAGCACCTGCTCCCGGCGGCCGACGGCGACCTCGACGCCCGCGAGGACATCGTGGACGAGATCGTCGAGCAGTGCCTGGAGACCGGCGCCGACGTCCGCTTCGTGCCGGACGGCGCGCTCCGGGACGCGGACGGCATCGCGGGGGTGCTCCGGTACTGACGCCCGCCGCCGCACCCGGAGACAGCGCTTCAGTCCCGTGACCCTTGACGCGCGTGAAAGCCTGTTCGCCGTACACGTACCCGCCGCACGCGGGTGCGCGGCGGACGGCGAAGGAGCGGGCGCAGCGTGAGTGAACTTCTGGGTGTGGCGGTCCTGGGTGCGGGACACATGGGCGCCGACCACATACGACGCCTCGACCGTGTGGTGAGCGGCGCCCGGGTCGCCGCGGTGGCGGATCCCGACGCCGAGCGGGCCAAGGAGGCCGTGGGCGGGATCGGCGGGGTCACGGTGCACACGGACGTCGAGGCCGCCCTGGACGCGCCGGGTGTCGAGGCCGTCCTGATCGCCTCGCCCGGCGAGGCGCACGAGGGGGCCCTGCTGGCCGCCTTCGCGCGGGGACTCCCGGTGCTGTGCGAGAAGCCCATGGTGCCGGACGCCGCGGGTGCGCTGCGGGTGGTGGAGGCGGAGGCACGACTCGGCCGGAGGCTGGCGCAGATCGGGTTCATGCGGCGGTACGACGCCGAGTACCAGCGGCTGAAGTCACTGCTGGACGGCGGACGCCTCGGCCGGCCCCTGATGCTGCACTGTGTGCACCGCAATGTCTCCTCTCCGCCGCACTTCACCTCGGCGATGCTGGTCAACAGCTCCGTCTCGCACGAGATCGACGCGGCCCGCTGGCTGCTCGGCCAGGAGCTGAGCGCGGTGACCGTGCTGCGGCCGCGGCCGTCGGCCGGTGCGCCCGAGGGCCTGCTGGATCCGCAGTTCGTGCTCTTCGAGACCGAGGGCGGCGCCGTGGTGGACGTGGAGGTCTTCGTCAACTGCGGCTTCGGCTACGAGGTGCGCTGCGAGGCCGTCTGCGAGGCGGGCAGCGCCCGGATCGGCGCGGCGCACACCATGGTGGTGACGGCCGCGGGCGACGCGCGGGAGGAGGTCCCGCAGGACTACCTCGTACGGTTCGCGGACGCCTACGACCGCGAGGTGCAGAGCTGGGTGGACGCCACCCGCAGGGGCGGCGTCACCGGGCCGGGCACCTGGGACGGGTACGCGGCCGCCGCGGTCGCCGAGGCCGGGGTACGGGCGCTGGAGACGGGCGCACGCACGCCCGTCGAACTGGCGCCCCGTCCGTCCCTCCACGACCCGGCGTAGAACAGGATTCCGACGAACACCAGAGCGACGACGCCCCGGCTCCCGATCCCAGCCAAGTCCCGTAGCCCGCCTACGACTTGCCACGATCCCCAGGTGCATCGAAAGCGTACCCGAGTCGCTCCGGGAAGACTGTGGCATATGCCAGAAGCACCACCGTATCGTGTGTTGCCGAATCCCTTACGGGGCATCGCGGGCTGTGCAACAGTCGTAACGGTCCTTCCGTCAGCCTCGGTTCCGTCTTGGTCGTACCGTCAGCACATCGGAGTGCGTCATGCCGTCCCATCTCTCCGCGGACCACCCGGCCGCCCAGCCACCGGGACCCGGCTCGGTCGAGGCGCTCATATCGCAGACCCGGCGGCTGCGTGGCGACGTGGACGCGGTACGGCGCGACAGCCAGGACGACGCGACGGACCCCCGGGGACGCTGGCAGCGCGCCCTGTACGACCTGGCGCTGCACCAACTCACCGACCTCGACGCGCACTTGGCGCAGCTACGGGACGGCCCCGCTCCCGCGCCCCGCGCCGGTTCGCTGCTCAGCCGGGTCGGCAGCGCGGAGTGGAACCTGCTGACGGACGAGGCGGAGTGGTCCGGGGAACTGTTCCGCATCCTGGGCCGTGACCCCACCTCCGTCCCGCTCAGCCTCGACGAACTCCCGTCCCTGGTACTCACCGAGGACCGCTCGAAGCTGACCGCGATGGTCACGGACTGCCTCGTCGACGCCCGGCCCATCGACGGCGAGTTCCGCGTGGTGCGCCCGGACGGAACCGTACGGACCGTGCACATGATGGGCGAGCCCGTCCTCGACGCCGACGGCAGTACCGCCTCGATGTGGGCGGTACTGCGGGACGTCAGCGAACTGCGGCGCAGTCAACGGGCGGTGAGCGAGACCAGGGACTCCCTGCGGCACCCCCCGCCGCCGCCCTGGCACGGTCTGCTGCGGTTCCCCGAGGAGGGGCGGCCCGGTCTGGATTTGGCCGCCGCACACCTGCCTTCGCCGTCCGTGACGGGACTGCGGCCGGGGCACGGCGGGTGGTACGACGCGTGTCCGCTCGGCACCGACGGCGAAACCCTGCTCACCGTCGGCGACTTCGGCCGCCCGGAGTGCGAGGGGCAGGGCCCGACGGTGCTGATCGGCGCCGTGCGCGGTCTGGCGCTGGCCGGCACCCGGCCCGAGCGGCTCCGGGAGAGACTCGCCGAACTGCTCCGGGACACCGCCCTGCCGCCGGTGCGCGGCGCCGTCCACTGCGGCTACCGGCCGGACACCCGTGCCCTGACGTGGGCGCACGACGCCTGCCCCGCTCCGCTGCTCTTCCGCGGCGGAACGGGGCACGAGTTGTCCGGGCAGGCCGAGACGACCCTGGAGGCGGGCGACCTGCTGCTCCTGCACACCGGGGCACTCGAACCGGCGGCCGTGGAGCACCTCCTCTCGCTGGCCCCCCGACTGACCGGGGCGCACTCCGCACAGGACGGCGTACGGATCGTCACGGGGGAACTCGGTGAGTTTCCGGGCCGTGCGGACGGCTGCCTGCTGCTCGCCCGGGTGACGCGGTGAGACCTGCGGGAGTCCGGCGCGCGACCCGGCTACGCGGGCGCGACGCCGCCGCCCGGCTCCTTCCCCCTGGGTGACTTGCCCTTGGGCAGGGCGAGCTTGATCTCCTCCCGCAGCTCCTGGATCTTCGGGTACCCGGCGTACTCGGCGGTGAGCCGGTACATCTGGCGCAGCCGGTCCCAGGTCCGCTGGGAGGAGTTGGAGCCCATCGACACCAGGGCCAGGCGCGCGTACCGGTCCGCCTGTTCGGGGTCGTCGGCGATGAAGCAGGCGGAGGCCATCGACAGGTAGTCGAAGATCTTCGACCGCTGCCGCCCGTCGATCCTGAGGGCCAGGGCCTTGTCCGCGTAGTGCTGGGCGTGCGCGGCGGCCCCCGGTTCGAACTCGGCGAGCGTCCGGTAGGCCAGGGCCTGCATGCCGTACAGGTCCTCCTCCTTGAACGTCTGCATCCAATCCGGGGGCGGCACGTCCGCCTTGTCGGAGACGAAGAGGTCCTCGGCCCGTCCCAGGGTGCGGCGCATCGCCTGGCCCTTGCCCATGGATGCCTGTGCCCAGGCCTCGATGGTGTAGAGCATGGCCTTGGTGCGCGGCAGCACCTGCTCGCCGGAGCCGGACTGGGCGAGCTTCATGAGGTCCAGGGCCTCGTCGGGCTTGCCCAGGTGCACCATCTGGCGGGCCGCCCGGGACAGGGCCTCGCCGGCCCGGGGCCGGTCACCGCCCTCGCGTGCGGCGTGTGCGGCGATGACGAAGTATTTCTGGGCCGTGGGTTCCAGGCCGACGTCGTGCGACATCCAGCCCGCGAGGACGGCGAGGTTGGCGGCGACGCCCCACAGACGCCGCTGGAGATGGGGTGGGTGGCGGTAGGCGAGCATGCCGCCCACCTCGTTGAGCTGGCCCACCACGGCCTTGCGCTGGAGCCCGCCGCCGCGGGCGGCGTCCCAGGCGCGGAACACCTCGACCGAGCGCTCCAGTTCCTCCACTTCCTGCGACCCGATGGGGGCGGCCTCGTAGCGGTCGAACCCGGCGGGGTCGGCGTGCAGGGGTGAGTGGGGGTCGGGGGCGTCGGCCACCAGGGCCGGGTCGGTGTGCAGCCAGTCGTGCATGGCGCTGCTGAGTGCGGAGCCCGCGGCGAGCGCGGCGCCCGCGCCCACCAAGCCGCGTCGGTTGAGCATGAGGTCCATTCCCGTGAATTCGGTGAGGACCGCCGCAGTCCGCTCGGGCGCCCACGGCACGCCGTCGGGATGCTCTTCGCTCCCGCCGTGTGGCCGTTTCCCCGCACGCCCGTGCCGGACCAGACCGAGGTCCTCGATGGTCACGACACGGCCGAGACGCTCGGTGAACAGAGCTGCCAGCACCCGCGGCACCGGATCGCGCGGGATCTCTCCCATGTCGATCCACCGCCGCACCCGCGAGGTGTCGGTCGCCAGCTGCGGGTGGCCCATGGCCGCCGCCTGCCGGTTGACCAGCCTCGCGAGTTCGCCCTTGGACCAGCCGGCCAGGCCGAACAGGTCCGACAGACGGGTGTTGGGTTCTCCGCTCACGTCAAGCCCCCAGGTTCTCGGCTGAGTTGACAGTAGCCCCGTGCGGGTTGCCGGGCGACTATTCGCCACCGTTCGCCAGGGTGCGCCAGATGGTGTGCCACGGGCGGCCGGGTGTCAGGTAGGAATGCGCCACCCCGACCCGGTCGCCGTGGGGGTACTCCCCAGGGTGGCCCCGGGCGGCCGGTCGGGCGGCGCGACGACTATCGGAAGAGGTACCACTCCGGCAGCGAACGGGCTGGACCGGGACGGCACTTCTTCAGGCAGGCACAGCAGGCACACGAAGGGATCTGTCTCGCCCATGTACGCAGCATCGTCCTCCGTGTCCGCCCCGCAGCGCTCGCTGCACCCCCGCCCGACGGCGGGTGGCGGCCCCTACCTCGCCCCCGCGCGTCCGGCGGCCCCGGTGCTCGGGGCCGGCAGGGCGCGGCTCGGCACGGGGCCCGGCACCCAGCAGCCGCTCAGCGGAAGAATCGACCTGTCCGGCCCCCAGGGGGCCCAACTGCGCACGGCGATCGCCGCCGTGCACCGGATCTGCCCCGAATTCTCCCCCGTGCAGGTGCTGCGGCGCAGCGGGCGGTCCGTGCTCCTGGTCGGCACGACCGGGCGCAGCACGGCGGTGGCCAAGTGCTTAGTGGACCACTCCCCCGCGTGGGCGGAACGCAGCAGGCACGAGATAGGGGCATACCGCTCGTTCGTCCGGCAGCGCCCCCCGGTGCGGGTGCCGAGACTGATCGCGGCGGACCCGGACAACGGCACGCTGGTCATCGAGCGGATGCCCGGACGGGTGGCGGCGCTGCAGCGGCACCCGCTGGAGGCACCGCCGCGGGCCGACATCAGGGCGGCCATCGGTGCGGTCTGCCGGCTCAACGCGTGGCGGCCGCCGGCCGGCACCTTCGACGCCCCCCTGGACTACGCGGCCCGCATCTCCCGCTACCACGAGCTGGGGCTGCTCACCGACCGGGACCTGGGCGACCTGCAGAAGCTGCTGCACGGCATCGCCCACGCGGGCGGCCGCCAGGGTATGGGCCAGTTCTGTCACGGTGACGCGCTGCTGTCCAACGTCCTCATGTCCCCGGCCGGTCCGGTGCTGGTGGACTGGGAGCACGCGGGCTGGTACCTGCCGGGCTACGACCTGGCGACGCTGTGGGCGGTCCTCGGGGACGCCCCGGTGGCCCGCCGCCAGATCAGCCAGATCGCCCAGTCCACGGGCACGGCGGCACGCGACGCGTTCCTGGTGAACCTGATGCTCGTGCTGACCAGGGAGATCCGTACGTACGAGACGGCCGTGCAGCGTTCGATGCACGACACGGTCGGGGCACCGTCGGCCCCGTCGGCTCCGGCCCACCCTGGTGCCGCGCCGACCGGCGAGGAGCAGCGGCTGCTGCTGCGCCGGCTGCACGACGACTGCCAGATGGCCCGGCGGGCCGTTCGGGCGGCGGTCGGCACGCGCTGAAGCCGGGGCCGGGACCAGGACGACAGTCCGCGGTGTGTCACCCCAGACGGGGGGCGCACCGCGGTTTTCGCGCATGGCGGCGATTTCCCACGTCTCTGCGCCACGCGGGTGTGTGCAGGGGCCATTGGTGTACGCCACTGACGCCGCGCAGGCCGGTGGGCCGCCGCCACGAAACTCGCCGAACCCCGTGCTGACGTGGGAAATCGCCGTCATGACGGCATGATTGACGGATCGTCGGACCGCCGGGTACCACTGACCCACGCCCGGCCCCGCACCCCGCCACGCCCCGTCATGCCCGACCGTCCCAGGAGGCCGTTTTGCGAGGATCCCCCGTCCTGCCCGCCCTGGCCACCGCGGCTCTGCTGCTGCCGCTGCTCGGCGCGGCACCGTCCGCCGCCGTGCCCCCGGACGCGCCACCCGCCCCGGACCGTCTCCAGCGGGCCTTCGCCACCGCGGCGGCCGAGTACCACGTGCCGCAGAGCGTCCTGCTCGGCGTCTCCTACCTCCAGTCCCGCTGGGACGCGCACGGCGGCGCGCCGAGCGTGACCGGCGGCTACGGTCCCCTGCATCTCACCGACGCCCGTACGGCCCTGGCCGGGGCGTCGCACCACGGCGAGGGCGCCGAGGACCCCCGCGGCGACGACGCGCGCGCCGCGCTGCACCCGACGGGAGGCGCCGCCGCGCCGCCCACCGCCCTGCCGGCCCGGCTGACCACCCTGCCGAGGGCCGCCGCGCTGACCGGGCTGAGCCCCGAGGCGCTGCGCACGGACCCGGCCGCGAACGTGTCCGGCGGTGCCGCGCTGCTCGCCGCCGCCCAGCGGGAGCTGGGTGAGCCGCTCAGTGCCGACCCGGCGGACTGGTACGCGGCCGTGGCCCGTTTCTCGGGCGCGGAGGACTCCGCGACGGCGGCGGCGTACGCGGACGACGTGTACGAGGTCATCCGTACGGGTGAGCGGCGCACCACGGACGCCGGTCAGCGGGTCTCCCTGGCCGCTCGCCCCGACGTGGCACCGCAGGTCTCTCAGCTGGACGACGCGGGCCTGCGTGCCGCGTCCGCCGCCGGGACCGAGTGCCCGCCGTCGGTGTCGTGCGAGTGGGTTCCCGCGCCGTACGAGGAGTTCGGCGACGGCGACTACGGCAACCACGACCTGGGCAGCCGCCCGGCCTCCCAGCGCATCCGCTACATCGTCGTGCACGACACCGAGGGCACCTGGAACGGGGTCCTCAACATGGTGCAGGACCCCACCTATGTGTCCTGGAACTACACGTTGCGCTCCACCGACGGCCACATCGCCCAGCATGTGAAGGCCAAGGACGTGGCCTGGCACGCGGGCAACTGGTACGTCAACGCGGGGTCGATCGGCCTGGAGCACGAGGGCTTCCTGGCGGAGCCGGACGCCTGGTACACGGAGGCGATGTACCGGTCGTCGGCGCGGCTGGTGAAGTACCTCGCGAAGAAGTACGACATCCCGCTGGACCGGCAGCACGTCCTCGGCCACGACAACGTCCCCGGCACCACCACGGCGACGATCCCGGGCATGCACACCGACCCGGGCCCGTACTGGGACTGGCGGCACTACTTCCAGCTGCTCGGCCGCCCCTTCGAGCCGACCGCCGGGAAGAAGTCCGCCCTGGTGACGATCCGCCCCGACTACGACGCCAACCGTCCCGCGTACACCGGCTGCGAGAAGGCGGGCGAGCCCTGCGCGACGCACGGCTCCAGCGAGGTGCGGCTGTACTCCGACCACGACGTGAACGCGCCGCTGATCAAGGACATCGGCCTCGGCACCACCCCGACGACCGGGGTGAACGACCTGTCCTCCCGGGTCTCCACGGGCCAGCAGTACGCGGTGGCCGACCGGTGGGGCGACTGGACCGCCATCTGGTACCTCGGGCAGAAGGCGTGGTTCCACAACCCGTCGAAGAGCCCGGCCGCGGTGCCCGCCTCCGGACGGGTGCTCAGCCCGAGGAAGGGCCTCGCGAGCGTCCCGGTGTACGGGCGCGCGTACCCGGAGAAGGCCGCCTACCCGGCGGACGTGCCCGCCCAGGCGGTGTCGCCGCTGCCGTACACCCTGCCCGCGGGGCAGAAGTACGTGGTCGGTGAGAAGGTGCCCGGCGAGTACTACTACGCGGTCACCTTCGACGAGGCATCGCACCGGGTGGTGACCGGCAAGGACCAGTACTACGAGATCCAGTACGGCCACCGGGTCGCGTACGTGCGGGCCGCCGACGTGACGGTCTCGGCCGCGCGGTAGGCCGGGCCGGGGAGCCGGGTCTCAGCCCTGCTGGAAAAGCTCCGCCGGGAGCGGCTTCAGCAGGGCGTACAGGTCGTCCGTGATGGGGCGGTCCCAGGCGGCGATGGTCACCAGGACGCCGTCGCTGCGGTCGAACTGCACGCAGGAGATCCGGCCCTCGGAGAGCTTGAGGCGGCGCACGATGAGCAGGTTGTCGCCCTGCATCACGGGGACGTCCTCGGCGCCGACGACCGTGATCTCCTCGTCGTTCTCCAGCGCGAGCAGCAGCTGGGCCACCTCGAAGGGGATCTCCCCCTCGGGTACCTCGCGGGCCGGGGAGCCCTCCGGGAGGTTGCCGATGATCATCGCGGGGCCGCGGCCGCCGAACAGGTCGTAGCGCAGGAAGACGCCCTGGCAGCTGCCGTCGGGCGCGGGCAGCAGGCCGGCGCCGAGGTTGCCGGGCCAGTCGCCCGGGTCCATGGCCAGTACGTCGAAGTCGGGCCCGGCGGGCGTGGCGCTGCGGCGGCGGAGGAACGACATGCCGCAATGGTACGTGGCCGGGGGCCGCGGGCGACGTGCGGCCGGGCCACCCGGCCGGGCTACCCGGCTCGCCGGTGGCGGTCCTGGTGGCGGGCCACCCTGGCCCGGTTGCCGCAGGAGGGCTTGCACCACTCCTGACGCGGGTGCTCCTTGAGGAAGTAGCGCACGCAGCGCGGCGCGTGGCAGGCCCGCAGCCGCTGCCGGTCGGGGCCCGCGAGGAAGCCGATCACGGCCTGCGCGAGGGTGGCGGCGAGGTCGGCCGGGGCGCCCTGCGCGGGCGCGGCGCGCACGACGGGATCGGCGGCGTCGGCCCAGGCCAGGACGGGGACCGTGGGGGCGAGGGCAGCGGCCTCGTTCAGCCGGCGCAGGGCGTGGGGCACGGGCAGCAGCCGGGTGGCGTCGGCGGGGCTCGGCTCGCCGGGGCGGACGGCGCGGGCGAAGAGGGCGCGGGCGGCGGCCCGTACCTCGCGTACGGCGTCCAGGGTGGGTGCGTCGGCCGCGAATGCCTCGGCGTCGGGCACGACGTCGGGGTGCGCCGCGACCCAGGCGGTGAGCCCGGCGGGGTCGGCCAGGTCGTCGGCGATCCCGCCGTGCCCGTCGTGCCGGACGGTCAGCGCGAGGGCGAGCGCGATCCGGGTGTCCCTGCTGGGCGAGTCCTGCATGCGGCCGATGATAGGCACGCCGGGACCGGCGGGGTGTCACTCCTGCGGTGGAGCGGGCGGCACCACCGCGATCGGGGCCGCCGCGTGCAGCAGCACGGCGTGGGTGACCGAGCCCATCATGCGGGCGGGCGCGAGCAGGCGCCGGCGGTGCCGGCCGACGACGACCAGGTCGGCGTCCTTGGAGGACGCGACCAGGTTCCCGGCGGCGTCACCGGGCAGGGCGTGGGTGTCGACCCGGACGTCGGGGTGGCGTCCGCGGTAGGGGGCGAGCAGGCCGTCGGCCAGGACCCGGGTCTCGCTCTCGACGGACACCTCGTCGATCACCAGGGGCATCATCTGCCCCGCGGCGGCCCAGGTCTGCACCGGCCACGGGTAGGCGGCGATCACCTGGAGACGGGCACCGCGCAGCTCGGCCTCGGTGAAGGCGAAGGACAGCGTGGCCTCGTCGGGACTGTCCACGTGCAGGCCCACCACCACCCGCGGACCGGGTTCGTCCGGCGCCTCGCCGTGGACCTCGCGTCCTGGGCGGGGCACCACGACCACGGGGCATTCGGCGTCGCGGGCGGCGGCCATGCCGTTGGAGCCGAGCAGCAGGCCGGCGAAGCCGCCCCGGCCCCGGGAGCCGAGTACCAGCAGCTGGGCGTCGGCGCCCAGCTCCGGCAGCAGGGCGCCCGGTACGCCTTCCATGCCCACGTACTCCGTGGGCACCGCGAAGGCCCGCCCCTGGAGGTGCGCGCGGGCCTGGTCGAGCGCCGGGTCCTCGGCGGTGTCCGGCGGGCCCGCCACCAGGACGTCGGTCTGGGCCCAGGCGGCGTACTGGCGCACGTGCACCACCCGCAGGGGTGCCTCGCGCCGGTGGGCGGTGTCGAGCGCCCAGTCCAGGGCGCGCAGGCCGTCGTCGGAACCGTCGACCGCCGCGATGACCGGCAGGGTGCTCATGGGTCCTCACCTCCGGAGTACGGACTTCCCCCCGGCAGCGGACCGAACACCCGGGTTCGGCCGGTCGGCGCACGCGGCGGTGGCTACGTGAGGTCGAACTCCCCTTCCCGCGCTCCCGACACGAACGCGCCCCATTCCGCCGGGGTGAAGATCAGCGAGTGGCTCTGCGGGCTGCCGCTGTTCCGCATGGCGATGAACCCCTCGACGAAGGCGATCTGGACATCCCCCAGGCCCCGGCTGCTGGACTGCCACTGCGCGTTGCTGAGATCCAGCTCGGGCTTGTCCCAGCCCATGAGCGGGCGCTGGTGGGTGGTGCTCTCGGCCACGTCCGTGCTCCTCCCGGTGTCGTCGTCCGCGGCCAGCCTAGCGATCTGGTCGGACCGCCGACAGGCCGTCGCGGTGTCAGGAACCGGCGAAGCGGTCCCGCAGCTCCCTCTTGAGGATCTTCCCGCTGGCGTTGCGCGGCAGGGCGTCCACGAACCGCACCCGCTTGGGTGCCTTGAACGCGGTGAGCTTCTCGCGGGCGTGCGCGATCAGCTCGTCCTCGGTGACCTCGCCCCGCCGGACGACGACGGCGGTGACGGCCTCGATCCACCGCTCGTCGGGCAGGCCGATCACGGCCGCCTCGGCGACGGCGTCGTGCGTGTAGAGGGCGTCCTCGACCTGGCGGGAGGCCACCAGGACGCCACCGGAGTTGATGACGTCCTTCACCCGGTCGACGATCGTGAAGTAGCCGTCGGCGTCCCGTACGGCGAGGTCGCCGGAGTGGAACCAGCCGTCGCGGAAGGCGGCCTCGGTCTCCTCAGGCTTGTCCCAGTAGCCCTCGCACAACTGCGGGGAGCGGTAGACGACTTCGCCGGGGGCGCCGTCGGGCACGTCCTTGCCGTCCTCGTCGACCACGCGCGCGTCGACGAACAGGACGGGGCGGCCGCAGGAGTCCATGCGGCCCTCGTGCTCGTCCGGGCCGAGGACGGTGGCGAGGGGGCCGATCTCGCTCTGCCCGAAGCAGTTGTAGAAGGCGAGGTGCGGGAGGCGGGCGCGCAGCCGCTCCAGGACGGGCACCGGCATGATCGACGCGCCGTAGTAGGCCTTGCGCAGGCCGTCGAGGTCGCGGGTGGCGAAGTCGGCACGGTTCGCGAGGCCGATCCACACGGTGGGCGGTGCGAAGAGGCTGTCCACGCGGCCCGCTTCGATCAGGTCGAAGAGGCGGTCGCCGTCCGGTGCGTCCAGGATGATGTTGGTCGCGCCGACCGCGAGGCAGGGCAGCAGGAAGACGTGGGTCTGCGCCGAGTGGTAGAGCGGGAGCGCGTGCACGGGGCGGTCGCCGGCCCGGAGGTCCAGGGCGGTGATGGCGCTCAGGTACTCGTGCACCAGCGCCCGGTGGGTCATCATCGCGCCCTTGGGCAGCGCGGTGGTGCCGGAGGTGTAGAGCAACTGCACCAGGTCCTCGGCACCCGGTTCGGGACCGTCGTGGGCGGGCGCCGACGCGAGGCGGGCGAGGAGCGAGCCGTCCGCGTCGCGCAGCGGCAGGGTGCGGGTCCCGCCGGGGAGCCGGGCGGCGAGGTCGGGGTCGGTGAGGACCAGCGCGCTGCCTGACTGGCCGACGAGGTAGGCGAGGTCGTCGCCGGTGAGGTTCTGGTTGACCGGGACGTGCACCAGGCCTGCGCGGGCACAGGCCAGGAACGCGATCAGGTAGGCGTCGGAGTTGTGGCCGTAGGCGCCCACCCGGTCGCCGGGGGCCAGCCCCTCGGCGAGCAGGACGCTCGCCGCCCGGGAGACCGCGGTGTCCAGTTCCTCGTACGTCCAGGAGCGGTCGCGGTACTCCACCGCGACGCGTGCCGGGGTGCGTCGGGCGCTGCGCCGCAGCACCCCGTCGACCGTGCTGCCGTGTCCGGGCGTCATGCCCCGATCCTCGGCCGGTCGCGGGGACGGGTCAAGCGGTGCGCCCGGCCCTTCGGCTCCTCGCATCCGCTCCGTACGCCCCATTGACACGACCCGTCACTGACAGGAAAGTTTCACTCCGCACGGCGATCCGGGAAAGATACTTTCAGCTTCGGCGGCGGGAGACTCTTCGATGGCCGGTCGGTCGACGAACGGATGGACACGGCGTCAACTGGGCGCCGGCGCCCTGGCCCTGGGGGGTGCGCTGGCCGTCGCCCCGTTCGCGGCCGGGCCGGCCGCGGCCGTCTCCGACGGGGCCCTGCGCCGCCCGACCCTGCGGCACGGCTCCGCCGAACGCGCCGGACTGCTCCCGGGTCATCTGCGTCGGCTCGTCACCGACGCCGAGGCGTTCCTGGGCCCGTCCCCCGAGCACCCCTGGTACGCGGGCGCCGTGCTGCTCGCCGGCCGGGGCGGCACGGTGGCGCTGCACGAACCGATCGGCATGGCGGTGCGCTACCGGGCCTATGACGAGGCGAGTGACACCGGCGTGGAGTTCCCGGCGGGCGAGCAGATCCCGATGGCCGCGGACACGGTGTTCGACCTCGCGTCGATCTCCAAGCTGTTCACCTCGATCCTCGCCGTGCAGCAGCTGGAGCGGGGCGCGCTGGCGCTCGAGGCGCCGGTCGCCTCGTACCTGCCGGACTTCGGCCGGGCGGGCAAGCAGGACGTGACGGTCCGCCACCTGCTCACGCACACCTCGGGCTTCAGGGCCTGGATCCCGCTGTACAGCGCGCCCACCTACGAGGAGAAGGTGCAGCTCGTCTACGACGAGGCTCCGGTGAACGCCCCCGGCACGGCGTACCTGTACTCGGACCTGAACATGATCTCGCTCCAGCTGGTGCTGGAGCAGGTCACGGGCCGCACCCTGGACGTGCTGCTGCGGGAGGAGATCACCGCGCCGCTCGGTCTCGGCCGCACCCGCTACAACCCGCCCGCCTCCTGGCGGCCGGGGATCGCCGCCACCGAGGACGCCCGCAAGCCCTGGTCCGGTCTGGACCGCGGGCTGGTGTGGGGCGAGGTGCACGACGAGAACGCCTTCAGTCTCGGCGGCGTCGCCGGTCACGCGGGGGTGTTCTCCTCGGCGTGGGACCTCGCGGTCCTCGGCCGTACGCTGCTCAACGGCGGCTCCTACGGCCGGGCGCGCATCCTGCGGCCGGAGTCCGTGGAGCTGATGTTCACCGACTTCAACACGGACTTCCCCGGCGACGAGCACGGCCTGGGCTTCGAGCTGTACCAGCACTGGTACATGGGCGCGATGGCGACTCCGCGCACGGCCGGGCACACCGGCTTCACGGGCACGTCCCTGGTGCTGGACCCGACCACCGACTCGTTCCTCGTCGTCCTCGGCAACTCCGTCCACCCGGTGCGCAGTTGGCGCTCCGGGTCGGCTCCGCGGGTGGCGGCGGGCACCAACCTGGCGCGGGCGATGCCGGTCCGCCCGGCCGAGGGGCGGACGGCGTGGTTCTCGGGGACGGCGAGTTCCGCCACGGCCACGCTCACGCTGCCGGCCCTGGACACGTCCGCCGGCCGGGCCCGGCTGCGCTGTGCGCTGTGGTGGGACACCGAGCCCGGGTCGGACGCCCTGGTCCTGGAGGCGTCCACCGACGGCGGCGCCGGGTGGCGGCCGGTCCCGTTCACCACCACGCGTCCCGGCGAGGCGCCCGGGGAGCATCCGGACGGCTCGGCCACCGGCTGGTCGGGGCGCGTCTGGCACCGGCTGAGCGCCGGCCTCCCGGCGGCGCGGGGGCTCACCCTGCGCTGGCGGTACACGACCGACCGGCTGTACGTGGGCCGCGGGGCGTACGTCGACGGCCTGCGCGTGGAGGCGGCCGGCGACGTCCTGTTCCGCGACGCACGCCCGGCGGACGCGGCACGCGTCGAGACAGTGGGCTGGACGGCGTCGGCAGACTGACCGGGCCGCTGCGTCAGGCCCCGGTGCCGTCCAGCACCGCCATCGCCGCGTTGTGCCCCGGCACCCCGCTCACCCCTCCCCCGCGCACGGCGCCCGCGCCGCACAGCAGGACGTTCGGCTGCCCGGTCTCCACGCCCCAGTGGCCGGTGCCGTCCTGGGCGTGGGGCCAGGACAGCTCGCGGTGGAAGATGTTCCCGCCGGGCAGGCGCAGGTCGCGTTCCAGGTCGAGCGGCGACCTGGCCTCGATGCAGGGCCGCCCGTCGGCGTCGGTCGCCAGGCAGTCGGCGAGGGGCTCGGCGAGGTGGGCGTCGAGCTGGGCGAGGGTCGACTTCAGGAGCTCCTCGCGTACGGCGTCGTTGTCGCGGGCGAAGAGGCGCGCGGGCGTGTGCAGGCCGAACAGGGTGAGGGTGTGCATGCCCCTGGCGGCCAGGCCGGGGGCGAGGATCGTGGGGTCGGTCAGTGAATGGCAGTAGATCTCGGAGGGTGGCGCGTCGGGCAGTTCCCCGGCGGCCGCCCGGGCGTACGCGGCGGCCAGTTGGCCGTACCCCTCGGCGATGTGGAAGGTTCCGGCGAAGGCCTCGCGCGGGTCGGCGTCGGGGTCGCGCAGCCGTGGGAGCCGGTTCAGCAGCATGTTCACCTTGAGCTGGGCGCCCTCGGCGGGCGGGGGCGGCGCCTGGCCCGTGAGCGCGGCCAGTTCCCGCGGGGAGGCGTTGACCAGGACGTGGCGGGCGGCGGCGACGCCCTCGCCGTCGGCCGTGCGGTAGGTGACCTCGGCCGTGCGGCCGTCGGCGTCGATCCGCACCGCCTCGTGACCGGTGGCGAGCACGGCACCGGCGCCGCGCGCCGCGTCGGCCAGTGCGTCGGTGAGGGCGCCCATGCCGCCGACCGGCACGTCCCAGGCGCCGGTCCCACCGCCGATCACGTGGTAGAGGAAGCAGCGGTTCTGGATCAGGGAGGGATCGTGGGCGTCGGCGAAGGTGCCGATCAGGGCGTCGGTGAGCGCCACGCCCCGGACCAGGTCGTCGGCGAAGTGCTCCTCGATCGCGACGCCGACCGGCTCCTCGAACAGGGCCCGCCAGGCCGCCTCGTCGTCGACCCGGCGGCGCAGCTCCTCTCGCGTGGGCAGCGGTTCGGTGAGGGTCGGGAAGACCCGCTGGGCCACCTGGCCGGTCATGGCGTAGAAGCGCTGCCAGGCGGCGTACTCCCGCTCCGAGCCGGTGAGCCGGGCGAAGGACTCGCGGGTGCGGCGCTCTCCCCCGCCGACGAGGAGCCCGGTGGGCCGCCCGCCGCGCTCGACGGGCGTGTACGAGGAGACGGTGCGCGCACGCACCCGGAAGTCCAGGCCGAGGTCCCGCACGATCTTCCTGGGCAGCAGGCTGACCAGGTACGAGTAGCGCGACAGCCGTGCGTCGACCCCGGCGAACGGCCGGGTGGACACGGCCGCTCCGCCGGTGTGGTCCAGCCGTTCGAGGACCAGCACGGAGCGGCCGGCCCGGGCCAGGTAAGCGGCGGCGACCAGGCCGTTGTGGCCGCCGCCGACGACGACGGCGTCAAAAGTGCGGGGCGTGCTGGGCGGGGTCGTCATGGCTCTTGGTAGCACGGCCCGATCGGGGGCGGCCAGCCCGCCGTCGCGCACCGTCCGCGGTCAGTGTGGCGCCCCGCGCAGTGCCGCGACCCTGCGGTACAGGTCCGCGGCCTCGGTGGCGCGGCCGAGCCGTTCCAGGCAGTGGGCCTCGTCGTCGCGGGCGACGAGGGTGTCGGGGTGGTCGGCGCCCAGGACCCGTTCGCGGGCGGCGGCGACCACGCGGTACTCGGTGAGGGAGGGGGACCAGCGTCCGAGCCAGCCCAGGGCGACGGCGACCTCGCGATGGCTGACCAGGGTGTCCGGGTGGTCCGGGCCCAGGACACGGTCGCGGACCGCGCACACCTCGCGGGCTTCGGCCAGGGCCTCCTCCCAGCGGCCCAGCCTGCCGAGGTTGACGCCCAGGCCGTGCCGGGCGCGCAGGGTCTCGGGATGCTCGGGTCCCTGGGCGCGGGCGCGGTCGCCGATCAGGTCCTCGTACACGGTCAGCGCTTCGGCGCAGCGGCCGAGGCGGCCGAGGGCGACGCCGGTCTCGTAGCGGGCGGCGAGCGTGTCGGGGTGACGGGGGCCGAGCGCTCTCGCCCGGGCACCGGCGACGTCCCGGTAGGTCGCCAGGGCCTCCTCCCAGCGGTCCAGCCGCCCGAGTTCGTAGGCCACCTCGTAGCGGGTGACGAGGGTGTCGGGGTGGTCGGGTCCGAGTACGCGGGCCCGGGCCGCGGCCACCTCGCGGGCCGTCCGGTGGGCGTCCTCGGTACGGCCGAGCCGCCCGAGGTTGAAGGCCAGGTTGTGGCGGCAGCGCAGGGTCTCGGGGTGGTCGGCGCCCATGGTGCGCTCGCGGGCGGTCAGGACCGACGTGTACACCTGGTGGGCGTCGGTGTGGCGGCCCAGCCGGCCCAGGGTGTAGGCCATCTCCTGACGGACGGCGAGGGTGTCGGGGTGATCGGCCCCCAGCATCCTGATCCTGGCCTCGGCGACACCCTTGTACGCGCGCAGCGCCTCGGCGGGGCGACCGGTGCGGCCGAGGGTGAAGGCGGCCTCGTAGCGGCTGGCGAGCGTGTCGGGGTGGTCGGGACCCAGCAGGTGCTCGCGTGCGGCGGCGACCGCGCGGTGCACCTCGCCGGCCTCCTCCCAGCGGCCGAGCCGGCCCAGGCCCAGCCCCGTTCGGTGGCGTGCGGCCAGCCCGACGACGGCCTCGGGCGCCGGGTCCGGCCGCTCGTCCGGCGGGGACCCGGCGGTGGGGGCGTCGGCGGGCCGGTCACCGGCGGGCCGTGGGATCCACGCGCCGGACAGGCCCGCCCCGGGGTCCGGGGGTGTGACGCGCAGGCCGGTGCCGGTCGCCTTGTGACCGGTGGTCATGCCCCGGGTCCAGGACGGCATCCCGGCGCGTCCCCCGACCGGCCGGGGCGTGCGCGACCGGGCTGACGACGGCACCGGCAGCGGCAGCGGATGCGGTGCCGATGTCGCCGCCGTGCGTCCCGCGGTGATCCGGCGGCCCAGTTCGCGGGCGTCGTCCGGGCGCTGCTCGGGCCGTTTGGCCAGCAGGTCCAGGATGATCCGGTCCAGGTAGCCGGGCAGTTCGGGGCGGCGGGTGCGGGGCGGTGCGGGCTCGGTGTCGCGGTGGCCGACGAGGATCGCCCAGGCGTCGTCGAGGTCGAACGGCGGGACGCCGGTGGCGATCTCGTAGAGCACACAGCCCAGGGAGTACAGGTCGCTGCGCAGGTCGACCTCGTCCCCGCCGATCTGCTCGGGCGACATGTAGTGCGGGGTGCCCATGGCGATGCCGGTGCCGGTCAGCCGGGCGGTGAAGCCCGCGTCGTGACCGAGCCGGGCGATGCCGAAGTCGCAGATCTTCACGGTGCCGTCGGCGGTCCGTACGATGTTCGCCGGCTTGAGGTCGCGGTGGACGATGCCCTGCTCATGGGTGTAGGCGAGCGCCGAGGCGACCTGTTCGGCGATGTCGAGGACATCGGCGACCGGCAGCGGGTGGCCCTTGTTGTCCTCCAGGAACCGGCTCAAATCGTGCCCCTCCAGCAGCTCCATGACCAGGAAGAGCACCCCGTCCCAGTCACCGAAGTCGTGGACGACGGTCACCCCGCGGTGCTGGAGCGCGGCGGCTACCCGGGCCTCGCGCCGGAATCTCTCCCGCAGGACGCGGGTGAAGGAGTGGTCGTGCGGTGTGCCCAGTGGCTTGAGGCACTTGACGGCTATGCGACGGCCCAGTGACTCGTCCCGCGCCCGCCACACCTCGCCCATGCCACCGCGCCCGATCCGCTCGAGCAGCCGGTACCGGCCCTGGATCAGCGTGTCGTCCCCCATGACTTCGCCCCGCCCCCGTGGTTCAGTCCGCCCCGCCCTCCCCTGGCCGGTCCAGTATGGCCGCTTGTCGTCCGATTTTGTATGGCGCCGGGCGCGCGGCCGGGCCGAGCCGTGCCATGGCGCGCAGGATGTGTTTGGGCGGCAGCTGCCAGCGCAGACGTGCCGGTACCCGGCGCAGCAGGACGCCCGTGGCGCGCAACCGGCGCGTGACGGTGGCGGGGGCGGGCGCCGGTCTGCCGTAGAGCTCGTGCGCGTACGGCGGCAGCGAGTCGTACGCGAGACGGGCGACCCACCGCCACAGCAGCTCGCGGGCCGGGATCAGGAGGGGGTGGACGGGCGGGCGGAGCAGGAAGTCGTCCACCTCGTGCGCCTCGGGGCCCGCTTCCAGTTCGGGCCGCACCCGCGTGAAATAGGCGTCCAGCTCGGCCCGGTTCACCGGGACGGAGTCGGGGTCGAGGCCGACGAGACGGGCGCTGTGCCGGTGTTCGGCGAGATAGCGGTCGGCGTGGGCGTCGGTGAGCGGGAACCCGGAACGGCGCAGGACGTGCAGGTAGGAGCCGATCTCTGCGCAGTGCACCCACAGCAGAAGGGCGGGCTCGTCGACGCCGTAGCGCTCTCCCGTCCGCGGGTCCGTGGCGCCCAGCATGCGGTGGATCTTCCGTACCCGGGCGCCGGCCCGCTCGGCGGCCTCGGTGGTGCCGTAGGTCGTGGTGCCGACGAAACCCGCGGTGCGCATCAGCCGGCCCCAGGCGTCGCGCCGGAAGTCGCTGTTCTGCATCACGCCGCGCACGGCGCGCGGGTGCAGGGCCTGCAGGTAGAGGGCGCGGACGCCGGCCACCCACATCATCGGATCGCCATGGGCCTGCCAGGTCACGGAGCTCGGACCGAAGAGCCCCGGATCGCCGTCCGTCGCCGCCATACGGGCAGGCTAGCGCGTCGCGCCGCGGGCTCCCAGGGCCTCAGCGCAGGGTGGCGAGGAACTCTCCGCAGGCGCGGGCGCAGTCGCGGCAGGCCTTGGCGCTCTCCTCGGCGCCCGGGTGGTCGTCGAAGACGTGCGCGCTCTCCAGGCACACCTGGCGGCACCACTCCAGCTGGGCGCGGATGGCGGCCTCGTCCACCTGGTTCTGCTCGGACAGCACCCGGCAGGTCGCGTCGCAGACCTCCGCGCACATGATGCCCCTGCGCCGTACGAGTTCCTGGTTCTCGGTCCCGTCCGGGTCCACGAGGCTCGCCCGCAGGGCGCAGGCCCGGGCGCACTCGGTGCACGCCTGTGCGCACGCGAAGCGGTCCTCGAGGAAGCGGAACAGTTCCTGCTGGGAAGTCGTCGTCGATGTCACACCGCGCGGGTTGCCGCCGGTCGCGGTGCCAAACCGCCGGGCCCGGTGTTTCCAAGGGTTCCGGACCGTCGCAAGGAGGGCGGGTGTGCGCACCGGGCGAGGGTGCCGTGGTGAACAGGTTGGTCGCGCGGGCCGGGGGGTACCCGCGCTCCATGACCAACGCATCGATGGACCTGGCCGCGGGCGGTTCCGGCGCACTCGCCGTCTGGCTGATCGTCGCGGCCGTGGTGGTGGTGGCCGTGCTGATCGGCGCGTTCGCCTTCGGCAGTCGGCAAAAGCGCCGGGAGCCGCCGCCCCCGCGTCCCGAGGAACAGCCCCGTATGCCCGACGGCGGTCCCGTCCACGAGGAGCGGGAGCGCAGGGAGCCCGACGAGATGCCGCGCAGCGACGAACGCACCCTGCCGCACGAGATGGGGCACCAGGGCAGCCGTACCGCCTCCGACCAGGAGCGGCCCCGCTGGGACGAGGGCAGCAGCGGCTCGTTCGGCAGCGGCGGCCCGGGCGGACGGCGCTGACGGACGCCGACCCGCGCAAGGACCGGGGTGGCAACCCGAAGGGTGACCGTGCCTGATCGGGGCGTAGTTTCCGGCTCCGGCGGTGGGGAACCCATGCGCCGTGCTGTTGCAGAGGAGAAGGGCCCGCGCCGGTGCGCGGGCCCGTCACGCGGGCGAACACACCGTCAACTGGGCCGACGGGCGGCTTCCCCTCTCCGAGGGCGGGCGGCTGCTGCGCAAGGCATTCCCCGAGCACTGGTCGTTCCTGCTGGGCGAGATCGCCCTGTACAGCTTCGTCGTGCTGCTGCTGACGGGGGTCTGGCTGACGCTGTTCTTCAAACCCTCGATGACGGAGGTCGTCTACGACGGCTCGTACGAACCCCTGCTGGGGGTGAGCATGTCGGAGGCCTACCGCTCGACGGTGGACATCAGTTTCGACGTCCGCGGCGGGCTGCTGATCCGGCAGGTCCACCACTGGGCGGCGCTGGTGTTCCTGTCCGCCATCGGGGTGCATCTGCTGCGGATTTTCTTCACCGGGGCGTTCCGCCGACCGCGTGAGGTCAACTGGCTCATCGGTGTCACGCTCTTCGTGCTGGCGCTCGCCGAGGGCTTCGCCGGGTATTCGCTCCCGGACGACCTGCTGTCCGGGACGGGGCTGCGCATCGCCCAGGGGATCATGCTGTCCATCCCGGTGGTGGGGACGTACGTCAGCATGTTCGTGTTCGGCGGTGAGTATCCCGGCGAGGACATCGTCCCGCGGCTGTACTCGGTGCACATCCTGCTGCTCCCCGCGCTGCTGGTCGCGCTGGTCACGCTCCATCTGATCCTGGTGTTCTACCTGAAGCACACCCAGTGGGCGGGCCGCGGACGCACCAACCGCAACGCGGTGGGCAAGCCGATGTTCCCGCAGTTCATGACGAACTCCACCGGTCTGTTCTTCATGGTCTTCGGCCTCCTGACCGTGCTGGCGGCGGTGGCCGAGATCAACCCGATCTGGACGTACGGCCCCTACCGCCCCGACATCGTCTCCACGGGCTCGCAGCCGGACTGGTACGTCGGGTTCCTGGAGGGCTCGCTGCGGCTGATGCCGCCGTTCGAGACGGCGGTGGCGGGCCACACCGTCATGTGGAACGTGCTGGTGCCGGCGGTGCTGCTGCCGGGCGCCCTGTTCGCCGTGCTGTACGCCTACCCGTTCTTCGAGCGGTGGGTGACGGGCGACCACGAGGAACACCACCTGTGCGACCGCCCCCGGGACAAGCCGGTACGCACCGGTCTCGGCGTCGCCGCGATCGTCTTCTACGGCGTGCTGCTGCTGGCCGGCGGCAACGACATCCTCGCCCACACCTTCCACGTCTCGCTGAACCTGCTCACGTGGATCTTCCGCGTGGCCCTGGTGCTGGCGCCGCCGCTGGCCTTCGTCGCGACCAAGCGCGTCTGCCTGGCACTGCAGGAGCACGACCGCGAACGGCTGGCCGAGGGCGAGGAGACGGGCGAGGTGCACCAGACCCTCGCGGGCGGCTACGCGGAGAGCCACGGGCCCCTCGACCCCGAGGAGCGTTACGTGCTGCGGGCGCGCAGGCAGCCCGAGCCGCTCGCGCCGTCCCCGAAGGAGGGCGACGCCGCGCACGTGGGCCGGCTGCGCGCGACGCTCAGCGAGTGGTACTACGGCGACCGGGTCGACGTCGAGGAGACGGAGCGGGAGTCGGCGCCGGAGGCGGCGGCGACCGCGGAAACGGCGGGACGGGATTCCTACTCGGACGAACCGGAGCGCTGAACGCCCCGGTCGGCGTACTGGAAGACCAGTCCGCAGACCCCCATGGCGAGCAGGCCGAAGCCGATCAGGGCCAGCCACAGGCCGAAGACGATGCCGAACGCGAGCACCACGGCGGCCAGCGCGACGGTGATCGGCCAGGCGCTGCGCGGCGGGAAGAAATCGAGCGGACCCGCGGTGTCGACGGCCTCGCCGTCACCGCGGTCCTGGGCCCGCAGCCCGCGCTTGCGGTACTGCACGCGCAGGAAGAACGCGACGAGCGAGGCCATCAGGAAGGCGAGGACGAGCGCGGCGGTACCGGCCGGCTCGCGCGACCACCAGCCGTAGAGCGCCGCCTCGGCGCCGAAGAAGACCGCCACACCGGTGAACAGACGGGATTCGGTCCTCACTGCACATGCCTCTGATCGTGTCGGGTGACGTCCGGGTGGTGCAGGTCGAACGCCGGGGACTCGGAGCGGATCCGGGGCAGCGACGTGAAGTTGTGGCGCGGCGGCGGGCTGCTGGTGGCCCATTCCAGGGAACGGCCGTAGCCCCAGGGGTCGTCCTGCTCGACCTTCTTGCCGTAGTGGTGGGTGCGCCACACGTTGTAGAGGAACGGCAGGGTGGACAGCCCGAGGAGGAAGGCGCCGATCGAGCTGATGGTGTTCAGCGTGGTGAAGCCGTCCGCGGCCAGGTAGTCGGCGTAGCGGCGCGGCATGCCCTGTTCGCCCAGCCAGTGCTGGACGAGGAAGGTGGTCTGGAAGCCGACGAAGAGCGTCCAGAAGTGGATCTTCCCGATGCGTTCGTCGAGCATCTTTCCGGTGAACTTCGGCCACCAGAAGTAGAAGCCGGCGAACATCGCGAAGACGACCGTGCCGAACAGGACGTAGTGCAGGTGGGCGACGATGAAGTACGAGTCCGTCAGATGGAAGTCGAGCGGCGGGGAGGCGATGAGGACGCCGCTCATGCCGCCGAGCAGGAACGTCACCAGGAAGCCGCACGCCCACAGCATGGGGGTCTCGAAGGAGAGCGAGCCGCGGATCATCGTGCCGATCCAGTTGAAGAACTTCACCCCGGTCGGCACCGCGATGAGGAACGACATGAGGGAGAAGAACGGGAGCAGCACGGCACCGGTGGCGAACATGTGGTGGGCCCACACCACCGCGGAGAGAAAGGTGATGGCGATGGTGGCGCCGACCAGGCTGACGTAGCCGAAGATCGGCTTGCGGCTGAAGACCGGGATGATCTCGGTGACGATGCCGAAGAACGGCAGCGCGACGATGTACACCTCGGGGTGGCCGAAGAACCAGAACAGGTGCTGCCACAGCAGCGCCCCGCCGTTGGCCGCGTCGAAGACGTGCGCGCCGAACTTGCGGTCGGCCTCGAGCATCAGCAGCGCGGCGGTGAGCACGGGGAAGGCGGGCAGCACCAGGATCGACGTGAACAGGATGTTCCAGGTGAAGATCGGCATCCGGAACATGGTCATGCCGGGGGCGCGCAGGCAGATGATGGTGCTGATGAAGTTGACGGCGCTGAGCGTGGTCGACACGCCGCTCACCACCAGGCCCATGGTCCACAGGTCGCCGCCCGGCCCCGGACTGAACGTCGCGCTGTTCAGCGGCGCGTAGGCGAACCAGCCGAACGAGGCGGCTCCCCCGGGCGTCAGGAAGCCCGCCACCACCATCAGGCCACCGAACAGGTACATCCAGTACGACAGCGCGTTGAGCCTGGGGAACGCCAGGTCGGGGGCGCCGATCTGCAAGGGCATGATGACGTTGGTGAACCCGGCGAACAGCGGGGTCGCGAACAGCAGCATCATGATGGTGCCGTGCACGGTGAACAGCTGGTTGTACTGCTCGTTGCTGAACAACTGCTGTCCGGGCCGGGCGAGTTCACTGCGCATCAGCATGGCCAGGACGCCGCCGAAGAGGAAGAAGCCGAACGCCGTCGCCAGGTAGAGATGGCCGATCACCTTGTGATCGGTCGTCGTGGCCCACCGCACCAGCGCCCGGCCCAGCGTGCGGTTCGTCCGCTGCCGGGCCGGGGCCCGGCGCGGCGACTCGGTCCTTCTGTCCACCGCCATGCGGCGGAGAGTACCCAGGCGCCTTGGCCTCAGACGTACGACCACGCCGAGGCCGGTGCCGGGGTCCGGCGGATGGGTCACCCGGGGGCGGGCGGGTGCGGACCGAACGGTGCCTGGTCCGCACCCGCGCGCGGGACGGGGTTACGAGGCGTCGAGCGGGGACGGGGTTACGAGGCGTCGAGCACGGTGCCGGTCAGCACCGGGCCCTGCGGCTCGCCCTCGTCGTCGGTGCTGCGCAACCCGATGTACTCCGTGGGCTCCGCGACCTCGTCGGCGACGGTGGGCACCGTCACCTCGGCCTCCGTCTCACCGGGCGGGACCGAGACCCAGAGCGCGAAGTAGTCCAGCCGGGACAGCGGGACCTCCCCGTCGGGGACCTCCCCGACCGTCTCCAGGAGCCAGTCCTGGTCGACGTCCTTGGTGGACAGTTCGGGACGCGTGTCGTCCGGGACCGGCACCAGCACCGTGCCGAGGTCCACGTCGGCGGGCTCCGACAGGGAGACCCGCCAGCGCAGCGGCTGCCCCTCGGTGACCTCGTCCGCGACGGGCGTCACCCGGACCTTCGGCATCGGGTCGTCCTCCTCGACCGACACACCACCGGCGTAGGAGCCGACGACCGAGCCGTGTACCGCCTTGACCAGCAGATTGTGGTGGACGTTGCCGCCGTAGCGCTGATTGCCCGTCACCTTCACGGCGACGTCGGTGAAGGGCCGGCCGGAACGCACGGTGACCAGGCGCTCCTCGGCTCCCCAGCCCGACGGGTCCATCACGTACATCCGGACCGTGCCACTGCCCTTGCCGGAGACGCGCACCGGCACGTGGTAGGTGCGCACGCCCGAGTCGCCCTCCTCGACGGTGGTGCGGCCCACGTCGACGCGGGCCAGCGGGGCCGGTCGCACGGTGGGCGTACCCGGCTGCCACGCGTGGGCGTCCATCAGCCACGCCTTGCCGGTCCGGGAGCGCGGTGTCAGTTCCAGGGTGGTGACGCGGCGCAGGTCGACTCCGGCGCGGGTGGCGGCGGTGAGCGGTACGCGCAGTTCCTGCGCCCAGTAGGACGCGGTGCGTTCGCTGCCCGGGAGGCCGTCGGCGCGGACGGCGCCGAGGCTGGCGCGCCGGCCGGCGGCGTCGGTGACGGACACGTCGAGCCGGGTACCGGTGCTGCCCGGCGGCACGACGACGCGCAGCGCGAGGCTCTTCGCGCCCTTCAGGGAGACGGGGGCGCCGGGGCGGATCCGGGTCGCGGTGCCGGGGGCCGACCAGTCCAGTGCGATCGCGCCGCGGCCGCTCTCGCGTTCCGGGAGCCAGTACGCGAAGTGCGGTGAGGAGCCGCGCGCGTCCTCGCCGAGGCAGGCGGCGGCCGGGTCGGGGTCGACCGCGGAGCACAGCCGGCCGCCGCCGGTCACCCGCACGCCGGCGTCCGGCAGGAACCCGGCGCCGCGGCCCGCGCCGACCGCGTGGGTCAGCACCCGGGCCGGGTCGGCCGAGGGGGCGCGGCGGCCCGTGCCGTCGATCAGCTCGCGCGCCCGGTCGTCACCGGCGACGAAGAGCCTGGCGGCGGTGGCGATGTAGGTCGCGCCGGCCCGGTGCTGCTGCTCGGCGGTGAGCCGGGTGGGGCTGTCCGTGGAACAGACCGGGTCGGGGTTCTCGGGGTCCTCCCAGAAGTCGTCGGAGGCGGGGGCCTCGGCCTGTCCGGGGGTCCACTCGCTGTTGAAGTAGTTGTGGTTGACGCCCGTGATGTGGACCGCGCTGTGCAGCGCGCGGCCCCGGCTCACCCCGCGGGTGCCGTCGACGTAGAGCTGCCCCTGGAGGTCGGAGACGTCGCCGTCGCAGCCCGGCAGGACGGTCAGGGACGGCACGTCGGGCACCGGGTTCTGGCCGAAGGCGGTGGGGCCGATGAGTACGGTGCCACGGATGTTCCAGCGGGCCCGCCCCGGTGTGCCGTCCTGGTCGGCGGGCGGCGGGTAGAGGCTGTCCATGGCCGCCCGGTCGACGCCCTCGCCGCCGCGGGAGTGGCCGACGAGCAGGACACGGGACAGGTCGGCCTTCGGACCGCGGCGCACGGTGTCCGGAGCGGCTGAGGCTCCTGCGGCCCAGTCGGCCCAGCGGGCCAGGTGCGAGCGCACCAGTGACGAGCGTGCCTGGGCGCCACCGTCCTCCAGGTCACCGTCCTGGCCGTTGATGCCGTTGGCGGAGATCGAGACGGTCACATAGCCCTGGGAGGCCAGCAGTTTCTGGTCCTGGAGGTAGCCGCGGTGGCTGGGGATGGGCCGGGCGTCGTCGGCGCAGGGCCAGTCGATGGTGACGGCGTCCTCGCCCTGCCCGGGGACGTAGCAGGTGGCGTGCCTGCCGTGCAGGAAGAGCGCGAGGGGGCGTTTGCCGGTCGTGCCCTTCGGCGCGACGACCAGGCCGCGCATCTCGACCGGCGCGGACAGGCCGGGCAGCCGGACCGGGCCGAGGGTGTACTCGCCGGTGGTCGTCGCGTACCGGCCGGGCCGGCCCGGGTCGACGCTTCCGGCGGGGAGCGGGGGCGGGAGTTTCGCCGGGGGTGCTTCGGCGGGGCGGCGCTGCCGGGCGGCGGCGCCCGGTTCCTGGTCCAGCCGGCGGCCTGCGGCGCGGACCTGGAGGTCGGTCAGTCCGTGCGGTGCGGCCGGTCCGGTCTCTTCCAGCGGTAAGCGGAAGGTCCTGCCGTCGCGGTCCGGTTCGGGTACGCCGAGCAGGCGGCCGCCGGAGTGGAACTCCACGCGGGCGTCACCGGGCCGGACGAGCCGCGGGGAGCGCCACTCCAGGGATCTCGCCGTACCGGTGCCGGTGATCCGCCAGCCGGGCGGCAGGTCGGCGGTGTCGTTCGGTGCCGCCCGCACGGAGGTGGCGCCGCCGGGCGGTTGTGGTGCGGCCTGGGCCGCGGCGGGCGCGACGCCCACCAGGGTCAGGGCCGCGGTCGCGGCGGCCCATATCGTTCGAGCACGTATCAAGGATCCGCTCCTCAGTACCTCGGTGGTGCCTCGGTCCGGGGGAACGTCCGTGCGGGCGCCCCCGGTTGGAGGAGGGGAGGGAGATCCTCGGGGTTGCCTGTGAGCCGTCAGCCGCCGCTGCCGCCGGTCCCTCCGCCGGTCCCGCCGGTGTCGGGGGGCGCCGCGGTGTCGGCGGTCCCGGGAGCCCTGCGCTCCGTGGCGAAGCGGCAGTCGTCGCTGGAGCGGCCGGCCAGCCGGCCGCCGGGCTGCTCCACGGTCACCTGCGCCCTGCCCAGGGCGGGGTCCTGCCGCAGCCGGGCTACGGCCACCGTGCAGGCCAGCTGGTCGACGGCCGTGTCGCTGAGGATCCCGGCGCTCCGTGGCAGCTGGACGGTGACCCCCGTGCCGTCGGTGCGGATGGTGGGGGCCTCGGCCGCGGGAGGCAGCTCGGTCGTCAGCCCTCTCCCGCGCTCCCGTTCGTCCGGTCCCTTGAACAGCATCAGCACGGTGCCGCCGAGGTCGGTCGAGCCCGGCGCCGTGCGGACCACCGCGATCAGGGCCCCGTCCTCGACGAAGTAGAGCGGGACCTTGACGAGGGGCACCGCCTCGGGCACGGACTCCGACGGCGCGGACGTGACGCCCGGATGCAGGACGCCCGTCGCGGGTTCGCCCGCCTCGACCACTCCGGTCTCGGGGATGCCGCACGCGGAGAGCGGGAGCAGCGCCGCGAGCAGCAGGGGGAAGGCGCGCGCCGACGGTTTCATGTGCGGTCCTCCTTCACCGGGGACGGCGTCCCGTCCTCCGCGGCGTCCGCCCGCAGCGGCAGGACGACCGTGAAGACGGCGCCGCCCTCCGGGTGGTTGGCCGCCCGGACGGTGCCGCCGTGCAGGCGTACGTTCTCCGTGGTGATGGCCAGGCCGAGGCCGCTGCCCTCGCTTCGGGCGCGGGCGTCGGCCGACTTGTAGAAGCGGTCGAAGACATGGGGCAGGACGCTCTCGGGGATGCCGTCCCCGCCGTCGCGGACGGTGACGACGGCCTGCCTTCCGGTGCGGGGGTCGTCCTGGGCGTGGAGGTCCAGGCGGACCGGCGGCGCGCCGTGTCTCAGGGCGTTGGCGACGAGGTTCGCCACGATCACGTCGAGGCGGCGCGGGTCGACGCGGCCGCGCAGCTCCCCCGGTTCCGGCAGGCCGGTCTCCACGGTGTCCTGCCAGCCGCGGGAGGCGAGCGTGCGCCGCAGTGACTCGGCGAGGTCGATCTCGTCCAGGTGCAGGGCGGCCGCGCCGGCGTCGAACCGCGAGATCTCCATCAGGTCGTCCACCAGCTCGGCCAGTTTCGCGGTCTCCGTGCTGATCAGGCGTACGGCCGTCGCGGTGTCCTCGTCCAGTCCGGCGGCGTCCTCGTCCAGCACGTCGGTGACCGCCGACATCGCCGCCAGCGGGGTCCGCAGTTCGTGGGAGACGTCGGCGGCGAAGCGACGGGCGCCCGCCTCCATGCGCCGCAGTTCCGCCACCGAGCCCTCCAGTGCCGCGGCGGTCTCGTTGAAGGTGCGGGAGAGGTCGGCCAGTTCGTCGGAGCCGTGCACGGCGAGCCGGGTGTCAAGGTGCCCCTCGGCGATGCTCCGGGTCGCCCGGCGCAGCGCCCGCACCGGACGCAGCACGCCGCGAGCGGCCAGCAGGGCGATCAGGACGGCCAGCGCCAGGGCCGGTACGGTGGCCCGTTCGATGGCGGTGACCAGCGCGTCGACGTACCCCTGCTCCTCGCGCTGCGGCACCGTGAGGTAGACCTCGAGTCCGGAGGCGGGCCGCTCGGTGCTGTACTGGCCGGCGAAGGTGACGGGCATGCCGACGACCAGCGAGGAGTGGCCGTCGTGCGACACCCGCTGGAACACGGTGGCCAGGCGGGAGCGCACGGACTCGCGCATCGCCGGGGACAGTTCCGCGAACGCGTCCCCGGGCACGGACGTGGCGCTCGCCTCCCGGTAGGCGACCAGTACCCGCCACGGCTGGGACCGCCCGCCCCTGGACACGTCGGCGGCGAAGGACTCCAGGTCGGCGGCGTCGGGCGGGAACCGGTAGTTGGGCACCAGGGTGTTGACGCGGTGCCGGAACTCCTCGATCACCGTGTCCTGGCTCTGCTGCAGGACCCCGGTCCGTGCCTCGCGGAAGGTCAGCGCGCCGGTGGTCACGGTGGCCACGACCGCGACGAGGGTGAAGGTCACCACCAGCCGCAGGCGCAGCCCCATCAGCGCCCGCAGTATCCGGGGAACTCTCACCGGGGCCCGAAACGGTAGCCGAAACCGCGCACGGTGTGGACGTAGCGCGGACTGCCCGGCGGCTCGCCGATCTTGGACCGCAGTCGCTTGACGCAGGCGTCCACGAGCCGTGCGTCCCCGTGGTAGTTGTGCTCCCACACGGCCTCCAGGAGCTGCTGGCGGCTGAACACCTGCCCGGCCGAGGCGGACAGGGTGAGCAGCAGCCGCAGCTCGGAGGGGCCGAGGGCGACGGGCCGTCCCTGGTGGGTGACGGTCAGTCCGGCGCGGTCGATGACCAGGTCGCCGTGGTGTTCGGTGCGGGCGGTGCCCTGGTCGTCCGCCGTGCCGCCCACGCGGCGTAGCACGGCGCGTATGCGTGCGTCCAGCACGCGGGCGCGGACCGGTTTGACGACGTAGTCGTCGGCGCCCGACTCCAGTCCGACGACTATGTCGGTGTCGTCGCCGCGTGCGGTGGCCATGATGATCGGCACCTGGTCGTGGGCGCGTATGCGGCGGCACACCTCCAGGCCGGACATGCCCGGCAGCATCAGGTCGAGGACCACGGCGTCGGGCCTGAACGACCGGAGCTGCTCCAGCCCGTCCTCGCCGGTCGCCGCGGCGGCGACCTCGTGCCCCTGCCGGCGCAGGGCCAGTCGCACACCGTCCCGGACGGCGCGGTCGTCTTCGATGATCAGGACCCGTGGCATGGACCTCAGTATGGGGGTGGGCGGGTGGCGGACCACGGCCGGGTGACGGCTGTTACACAGCGGTCCAAAAGCCGTCCACGGACGATCACACGGCCCCGGCAGGCTTTGTGATCATGAACGAGCGCCGCCGACCGACTTCCCGACCGTCCTCCGCCGCCGCGGGCCGCCGACGCCGCGACGGCCGCTCCCGTCGCCGACGCGGCGGCCGGCGCCGCCTGCTGTGGCCGGGGCTCGCGGCCGGGGCCGTCCTGGTGCTCGCCGGCGCTCTGGCCCTCAGGGGCGCGACGGAGTCCTCCGGCGGCTCCACCGACACGGCCGGTGCGTCCTCGTCGGCCCCGGGGGCCGGGTCATCCGCGGCCGCCGGGACGGAGGTGGGGTCCACGGCCGCGCCGACGAAGGAGCAGGAAACCCAGGAGGAGAAGGAGAAGGGCAAGGAGGCGGGGAAGGACGAGAGGGAGAAGGACGGGAAGGGAGCCGGGGAGAAGCCGGACCCCGACTCGATTCCGTCGTCCGGACCCGGGACGTTCGCCACCGCGGGCGGCGGCGGTGACCTGGTCGGCGGCAGCGGGCGGACGCTGACGTACGTGGTGCAGGTCGAGGACGGTATCGGGATCCCGGCGCGAGACGTCGCGGCCGAGGTGGAACGCGTCCTGGCCGACGAGCGCGGCTGGACGGCCGACGGGAAGGTCGGGTTCCGGCGGGTGTCCGGGGGCGCGTCGGACTTCCGGGTACGGCTCGCGACCGCGGGGACGGTGGACGACATCTGCGGTCGGTACGGCCTGGACACCGGCGGCGAGGTCAACTGCAACGTCGGCCAGGACGTCATGGTCAACCTCAAACGGTGGCTGCTGGCCACGCAGTACTACGCGGACGACGTGACGTCGTACCGGGCGCTGATCATCAACCACGAAGTGGGGCACTTCCTCGGCCACGGCCATGAGGGCTGCCCCGGTGCCGGGCGCCCGGCACCGGTGATGATGCAGCAGATCAAGGGACTGCACGGCTGCCGCACCAACGTCTGGCCCTACGACGCCGACGGGCGTGCCATCACGGGCCCGGCCGTCGGCTGACGGTGTCGCGGTCGGGCTTCGCGCAGTCCGGGTTCCGGCAGGTGCCGGGGCCCCAGACCGGGACGTTGATCCCCAGTGTCTTGTGCCGGTGGATCTCGGCGGGGACACGGTGGCCGCAGGTCGGGCAGATCTCCTCGTACTTCGCGTCGACCTGTCGTGGCCTTCTCGTCTTCTGCGTGTGACTGCTCATGATGCCCACACCCACGCTCGTGAGACCGATCAAACGGCTCTTTGCCTTTACTTTACCTTACGTGGGGATGGCCCGCGAAGCGCGTCCGCGTCCTCCCCGTCCTTCCCCTGCGCCGCGTCGGCGGGCCGGCGCAGGCTCAGTGTCACCGAGACCGCCAGCACCACGACGATGACCGCCAGACTCACCGGGGAGGGGATCTCCGGCACGGCGGGGCTGACCAACTTGTGCGTCGCCTGGAGGATCAGCTTGACGCCGATGAAGCCGAGGATGACCGCGAGGCCCGTACTCAGGTAGTGGAAGCGCTCCAGCAGCCCCGACAACATGAAGTAGAGGGCGCGCAGACCGAGGATGGCGAAGGCGTTGCTGGTGTAGACGATGAAGGTGTCGTCGCTGACGGCGAGCACGGCCGGCACACTGTCCACGGCGAAGATCAGGTCCGCCGCCTCGATCGCTGCGACGACGGCGAGCAACGGCGTCGCCACGTGCTTGCCCGCTTCCTTCACGAAGAACTTCTGGCCCGCGTAGGTGTCCCGCACGGGGACGACCCTGCGCAGCAGCCGCACGGCGAGGCTCCTGCCCGGGTCGAAGCTCTCCTCCTCTCCCTTGAGGATCTTGTAGACGCTGTAGAAGAGGATGGCCGCGAAGGCGAACAGCACGGCGGTGAAGCGGTTGACCACGGCCACGCCGGCGGCGAGGAAGACGCCGCGGAACACGAGGGCGCCGATGACGCCGAAGAACAGCACGCGGTGCTGATAGGCGCGGGGCACCTGGAAGTAGCCGAAGATCAGGGCGAAGACGAAGAGGTTGTCGACCGAGAGGCTCTTCTCCAGCAGCCACGCGGTGGTGTACTCGGTGCCCGCCGTGCCGCCGAGGACGAGGAAGACGACCGCCCCGAAGGCGAGGGCCAGGCCCACCCACAGACCGCTCCAGGCGGCCGCTTCCCGGAAGCCGATGACGTGGGCGCTGCGGTGTGCCAGCAGGTCCACGGCGAGCGAGAGGACGACGGTGGCGGCGAAGACCACCCAGAGCCAGAAGGGCACGTCGAACATGGGGCCTCGCAATGAGCTGGGGTGTCAGCGGTCCTCGGCCACGGGTGCCGACCGCATCGCCTCGGTGGGCACGCCGTTGGCCCTGGCCGCGTCGGCGAGGGCCTGTGCCGCGGCCTCGGCTGCCTGTGCCGTGTCGCTGGCCGCCTGGGCGGCTCCGTCGTCCGAGGGGTTCTCCCGGGTGGCCGGCGACTGCGGCAGCGCCTCGGTGAAGGCGCGGGAGACTCCCTGGAGGGCGGAGGTGACTTCGCTGGGGATGACCCAGAACGTGCTGCCCGAGCCCTGCGCCAGCTGGGGCAGCACCTGGAGGTACTGGTAGGCGAGGAGCTTGGGGTCGGGGTCGTTGCGGTGCACGGCCTGGAAGACCTCGTCGATGGCCCGGGACTGCCCCTCCGCCTTCAGGATCTCGGCGGTGCGGTTGCCCTCGGCGCGCAGGACGGCGGCCTGCTTGTCGCCCTCGGCGGTGAGGATCTGCGACTGGCGCTGGCCCTCGGCGCCGAGGATCGCGGCCCGCTTATCCCGCTCGGCCCGCATCTGCTTCTGCATGGCGTCCTTGATGGACTGCGGCGGGTCGATCGCCTTGATCTCCACCCGGTTCACCCGCAGCCCCCATTTGCCGGTGGCCTCGTCGAGCACCCCGCGCAGTTGGCTGTTGATGGTGTCGCGCGAGGTGAGGGTCTTCTCAAGATCCATGGATCCCACCACGTTGCGCAAGGTGGTGACGGTGAGCTGCTCGACCGCCTGGAGGAAGTTCGCGATCTCGTAGAAGGCCGCGCGCGGGTCCGTGACCTGGAAGTACAGCACGGTGTCGATCTCGACGACCAGGTTGTCCTCGGTGATGACCGGTTGGGGCTTGAAGGAGACGACCTGCTCGCGCAGGTCGATCACCGGATAGACCCGGTCGATGTACGGAATGACCACGCTGAGCCCGGGCTTCAGCGTGCGGTGGTAGCGGCCGAGCCGTTCGACGTTTCGGGCGCGGGCCTGCGGCACGATGCGCACCGCCCGCACCACGGTGAAAACGGCGAGAAGCGCGACGATCACACCGGCGATGAGGAACGCCGAGGCTTCCATGGTCACTCCCGGGGATAGACGAATGCGGTGGTGCCGCTGATCTCCAGGACGTCGACGGTCGCGCCCGGGGGAATCACCAGCGTCTCGTCGTAGGAACGGGCGGTCCATTCCTCGCCGCCGATACGGACCCTGCCTTCCCTCCCGGTCACCTCGGAGAGGACGTACGCGGCCTGCCCGACCAGGGCTTCCACCCCGAACCGCTGGGTCTGCGGCTGGACGAGGTGGCGCAGCGCGACGGGACGGAGGAAGAGGAGGGTGATCGCGGAGACGACCGTGAACACGAGGAATTGAAAAGGCGTGGAAAGGCCGGCTGCCGCGGATCCGGCCGTGATGAGAGCGGCCGCTCCCAGCATTCCGAGCGCGGCGGTCAGGGTGAAGATCTCCGCCACGATCAGGACCGCCGAAATGATCAGCCAGATCAGCCACGGATCCATCACGGCCCCCTTCCCGCTTTTGAATTATTTTACCGGCTTTCCGGAAAAGCGGCCCCGTTCGTCAGCGGGGGGCGCCGGGGCGCGGAGGGGGCCGGCGCGCGCCCGCGGTCGGTGCGCGCCGGCCGTCGCGCTCACGCGGCCGCGCAGGCTCCGAGGTCTTCCCAGACGCCCCACTCGCCGGTGGTGCCGGGCTCCTCGCCGGTCACCCACCACTTGGCGCGCCAGGTGTGGCCGCCGTGGGAGACGGTGTCGCCGCCGCTGTAGACGCTCCCGGCGCTCCAGGCCGCCACGGCGCAGTCGCCCGGCTCGCCGTCGCCGCCACCGTCGCCGCCACCGCTGCCGCCGATGTTGACGTCGATGCAGGAGTAGAAGGCGTTTCCGGTGTCCGCGACGTTCCAGACGGCCAGTACCTTCTGACGGCCGGTGAAGCCGCCGAAGTTCACCTGGTGGCTCACGTCCGGGGCGGGCTGGGCACCGTGGCCGTCGAATTCGCCGATCTTCTGGTTGCCGATGAAGTACTGCCAGTTGGCGGTGGCGTGCCGTGCCGTGTGGTGCCAGGTGAAGGTGTGCGTGGTGGCCACCGGCGTGACCCGCCAGCCCTTGCTGTCGTCGTCGAGTTCGGCGAACTGGCTGTTGCCGCCGCTGCAGCTCTTCAGCCCCTTCGGACCCTCGACGCTCTGCGGCTCGTACTTGATCTGACCGCAGTCGACGATCCCCGCGGCGCACTGGTCCTGCCGGCTCCCGGGCGAGGTGACCCACCCGTGGGCGTTGGCGGTGCTCGCCGGAAGGCTGACGGCGAGCAGCGGAGCGACCAGCGCCCCGACCGCGAGGGCCACCCGTCTCTTGGTGCGCATGTCGTGCCCCTTTCGGATACAGGTCTAGACCTGACGAGTTCAGGTCTAGACCATAGCGGCGAAGCCGGTACGGTCAAGGGCTCGCGCAACATCAACCGGCAAGAGACGGTGCGGATTTGACGGGGCGTCCCTCGTGCGCAACTCGTTGCGCTATTGGTCTAGACAAGGGTCGTCGCGATGGTTAAGGGTCGAAGTGGGTCGTGCGTCTCCCCCTCCCTCGGGACGCCCTCGGACCCAGCCCCCGTGCTGCGCACCATCCCCACCGGCCGCCCGGTCCCGACCCGCGGCCGCTGCGCAAGAGAGGAGCACCACCGTTGGAAGCGTTGGAGAAACACAGGGAGCACGTGATCGCGCTCTTCCGCATCGTCGTAGGTCTGCTGTTCGCCTGCCACGGAGCCGCCACCCTGTTCGACGTCCTGGGCGGCCCGCACGGAGCCGCACCCGACGTCGCCGAGTGGCCCGGCTGGTGGGCCGCCGTGGTGCAACTCGTCGGCGGCACACTGGTCCTGTGCGGCCTCGTCACCCGCACCGCGGCCGTGCTGTGCTCCGGGTCCATGGCGTACGCCTACTTCGTGGAGCACCAGCCCGACGGGCTCTTCCCCATCGAGAACGGCGGGGAGTCGGCGGCCATGTTCTGCTGGTCCTTCCTCCTGGTCGCCGCGGTCGGTCCGGGCCGCTGGAGCCTGGCCTCCCGCCTGCGCCCCCGCGGGGGAACGGGCGGTCGACCGGTCACCGGGCCGATGTCCACGGACACGCCGACGTCCGTCTGAGGCGAGCGGGCCTGCCCAACCGGCGCGGAGCGGTGGTCACCCCCGGGGACCGCCGCACCGCCGCCTATTCCTCGCCGGCGAACATCCTGATCAGGCCGTGCGGTGTGTCGTCGCCGAACATCAGCTCGTGCAGCCGGGACGCGTCGACGGCCTCCGCGGCACCGCGCGGGAACAGGTCCCGCTCGTACGCGGCGAGCGCGGCCTCCGCGTCGCCCGGGTGCTCGGCAAGCGCCCTGCCGAGTTCGGCGCCGTCGTACATGGCCAGGTTGGCTCCTTCGCCGGACGGCGGCATGAGGTGGGCCGCGTCACCGAGCAGGGTCACTCCGGGCACCCGCTCCCAGCGGTGCTCGGCGGGGAGGGTGTGCAGCGGACGCAGGACCGGCGCGGTGTCGGCGTCGGTGATCATCGCCGTCAACTCCGGTGCCCATCCGGTGAACTCCCGCGCCACCCGCGCGGCGCCCGCCGCCTCGGCGAGGTCCATGCCGTCGAACCACTCCAGCGGTTTGCGCAGGGCCACGTACGCGTGCAGGGTCCCGCCGCTCTCCCGGTGGGCCTGGATCGCCTTCCCCGGCGCGAGGGCGAGCATCGCACCGTCGCCGACCGCCTTCGCGGTCGCCGGGTGCCGGACGTCGGCGTCGAACAGCCAGGTCTCGACGAACGACATGCCGACGTACTCGGGTATGGCGCCGGACAGCAGCGGGCGCACCCGGGACCAGGCGCCGTCCGCGCCGACCAGCAGGCTCGTGACGACGGAGCCGCCGTCCGCGAACGCGACCTCGTGGCCGCCGCCGCCCAGGGAGCGGACGGTGCGGACCTTGTGGCCCCAGCGGACGGTGCCGGCCGGGAGTGAGTCGAGGAGTATCCGCCGCAGTTCGCCGCGCATCACCTCGGGGCGGCCGCCCGTGCCGTCGTCGCCCTCCTCGAACAGGACCGTCCCGTCCGGCGCGAGGGCCCGCGTCGCCTGACGGCCCTCCAGGACGAGACCGCGGAACTCCTCGGACAGGCCCGCGGCCCGCAGGGCCGGCTGGCCGTTGTGGTCGTGGATGTCGAGCATCCCGCCCTGGGCGCGGGCCGCCGCCGAGGCTTCGGCCTCGTAGACCGTGGCCGGAATTCCGTGGACGTGCAGGACGCGGGCGAGCGTGAGGCCGCCGAGTCCGGCGCCGACGATCGTGACATGCGTGGTCATGGCCATACCTCCTGATCCGGGCCCCCGCCGACCGGGGGACCGACAAGACCGACTGACGCTGGAACGGCGTTCCAGCACTTCCAGAGTGGAACGCCGTTCCAGTCGCTGTCAAGCTGGAACGTCGTTCCAGGCGGTCTAGGATGAGGGACATGGCACCCAGGTCGCGCCGTCCGGAACGGCGGCAGGAACCCCTCTCGCGGGAGCGCATCGTCACAGCGGCCGTCGAACTCCTCGACACCGTGGGAGAGCGCGGCCTCACCTTCCGCGCGCTGGCCGAGCGCCTTGCGACCGGCCCCGGGGCGATCTACTGGCACATCACGGGCAAGGCCGAACTGCTCGGCGCCGCCACGGACGCGGTCGTCGCCGCCGCGGTGACCGCCGAACCCACCGGCACCGCCGACTCGCCCCAGGACGCCGTCCGTGCCGTCGCGCTCGGCCTGTTCGACGCGACCGAGGCACACCCGTGGCTGGCCACGCAGCTCGCGACGCAGTTGTCCCGCACCCCCTGGGGGACGGTGGCGCCGCGGATCTTCGAGAGCCTCGGCCGCCAGGTCCAGGCGATGGGTGTGCCCGAGGCCCACTGGTTCACGGCGACCTCGGCACTGATGCACTACATCCTCGGCGCCGCCGGCCAGAACGCCGTGAACTCCGCGAGCGCCCCGAGCGCGGGCCCCTCGGGGCACCACGTGGACCGGGACGAGTTCCTGGGCACCGTCTCGACGGCGTGGCAGGGGCTGGACCCGGACGAGTACCCGTTCACCCGGGCCGTGGCGGACCAGGTGCGCGGCCACGACGACCGCGAGCAGTTCCTCGCCGGGATCAGCCTGGTCCTGGCCGGCATCGCGGCACTTCACCGGCCCGCCCGGTAGGTCGGGGCCCAGCCGCTCGCCGACGGGGCGGCCTTCGGCGTGTGCGCCGTCTCACGTATCCCGCAGTCGCCCAAGTTGCGTGGGTCACTGCGGAAATGCCCTTTTCGCCTCCATGCTCGATGTGAGAGGCGCCGTGCGAAGTCGCGCACAGCGTCGCCGACTTGGTCGCGTCGCAGTCAAGTGAGCCATGCCACAGCACGCGTGGCGCCGCCCCTCCGCCCACCTCCCTCCCTCCTCCTCTCTCCTTCTCGATCCTTCTCCCTCCCTCTCCTTCCTCCCTCCCCCACCGCTCCCTTCCTCAGCTGCGCCCCCGCTCACTGCAGACCCCGTAGAAAGGTGCCGATCGTGGCCGCTTACCTGTGCGCTCCCGCCGTGATACACGGCGAGCACTCCGTGAAGACCAGCGAAATCGTGGCCGAAGTGCGCGACCGGCACCCGGACGCGGCGTGGGCGCCGCGGATCGACGGCATCGCCGCCAGTACCGGCATCGAGTCCCGCGGCTGGATGCTTCCGCTGGAGGCCGCGGTCGCGCCCGGCAACGGCGGCGCCCTGGAGGCCGCCGGTCTGGAGGCCGCCCGGGAGGCGCTGGCCCGCGAAGGGTTCGGCGGACAGGACGCGGACCGTGTGATCGCCGCCCTCGGGTCGGTGCCCGCGTCGCAGACCGTCCAGGAACGCACCGCCCCGGCCTGGGAGGCCGTCCAGTCCTACGGGGAACGCGCGGCGCGCGGGGCCCTGCAGAGCGCCGGGCTGGACGCCGCGGACGTCGACTGCCTGATCACCAGCAACTCCACCACCCCGGCACTGCCCGGCCTGGACGTGGCCCTGGCCAACCGGCTGCCGCTGCGCGGCGATGCCATGCTCCTGCCCGCCACCCAGTGGGCCTGCGTGGCCGGGACCCGTTCCCTGGCGCTGGCGGCGGACCTCGTGGCGGCGGACCCCGACCGGGTGGTCCTGGTCGTGATCTCCGAGGCGCTGAGTACGACCTACCAGCCCGCCGACGACACCCTGGAGTCCCTGATCGTCCGGCTGCTGTTCGCGGACACCGCGGTCGCCGCGGTGGTCACGGGCCGCCCGAGGCGCGAGTCGGTGCTCCGGCTGGACGCCGCCTGGCACCACACCCTGCCGGGCACACGGGACCTGCACCGGCTGGAGACGCGGGCGGACGGCACCCACTTCGTGATGGACCGGCGCGGCCCGCGGGCGGTGCAGGAGACGGTCACCGCGATGTGGGAGTGGCTCCGCGTCCGCTACGAGGACGACCCCGCCTCCTGGCACCCCGACGTCCTGCTCGCGCACCCCGGCGGGACCCGGGTGCTGGAGTACATGGAGCAGACGATGCCCGACGAGTGGCCGTCGGGACTCCTGGAGTACAGCCGGGACAGCTACCTCAGCGGCAACCGCGGGGGCGCCGCCGTGTTCGACATCCTGCGCCGTGCGCACGACGCCGGGCAGAAGGCGGGCAGCCGTGCCGTCCTCTACGCGGCCGCGCCCGGCCTCACGGCCACCGCCCTGGAAGGTGAGTGGCTCTAGCCGCCCGGCCGATCACCCTCCGTCGTCACCGCGCGGTCGGCTGGTGTGGGCGAAGCGTCCGCCGGTGTTATTGAATGGGGTGTGCGGTCGGGATCTCGGGGGTCCTTCCGCACGGGTTCGGGTACGGCCCCGGCACTGTGCCGGGGTTGGCGAGCGAGCTGAGGGAGCCGCATGGACTCCACACCCTCCCCTTCGTCCTCGTCGCCGTTCGACCTGGTCAGCAGCGCTCTCGGCCGGTACATCCCGCGTGGCCCGGCGGCGACTGCCGGTCCCGCCGAGTCGCGGGGCGATCCCGCGGCGGGTCAACCGGAGCACGAGCATCCGGCAGGGGGCCCGCCGGAGCAGATCCTCGGTGCGGTCAATCTGGACCGGGAGCTGAGAGTCACCCACCGCAATCTGGAAGCCCCCGTGTTCGCCGGGCTGGACGCGGCGCCCGGAAGCCCGTTCGTCGATCTTCTGCCCCGGGGTGACGTTCCGACGGTCACCCGGCGGCTGCGACAGGTCCTCGAGACCGGCGAGGCGCACGTGGCCCGGGTCCAGCGCCTGCGGCGCCGCGACGGGTCGGAACTGGTCGTCTCGATGAGCATCCTGCCCGCGGCCGCGTCGCAGGAGGGGCTGACCGTCTCCGTCATCGCCATGGCCAGGAGGCTGCACCTGTACGCCGCCGAGACGGCGATCGGCACGTCGCTGGACATCGGCGAGACGGCGCAGTCGCTGGCGGAGTCCCTGCTGGCGTGGGGGGACGTGGCCGCCGTCGATCTGGACTTCGCCGTGTGGACGGGCGAAGGGGTCACCGAGCGGGCGCAGGGCCGCATCCGGCTGCGGCGGGCGGCCCTGGTACCGGACCGGGCGTGGCCCGAGGGCTATGTGACCCTCGGCGAGGACCTTCCCGGCGACGCGAGTCGTCTGCTGTCGCAGGCGATACGGCGCTCCGACGCCCCGCAGTCCATCGTCCTGCCCGACCGGGAGGCGATCGAGCGGGTGCTCGGCAGCCCGCGGCTGGTACGTGCCCTGGTGCCCGGGGACCGGTCGGCGGGAGTGGCGTGCGTGCCGCTGGTCCTGGAGGGCGATCCACCCGTCGTCCTGGGCGTGGCGGAGGTGTGGCGGCGCGCTGACCGCCCCTTCGCCGACAGCGAGCTGCTCGACCTCCAGGAACTGGTCGCCAGGACCTCGCACCACGTGGACCTGGCCCGCCAGCACCAGCGCGAGCACACGCAGGTGCTGGCCCTGCAGCGCCGGCTGCTGCCGCGCTCCGCCGGCGGAACCGTCCAGACCGCGAGCGTCTACCAGCCGACCACCCCCGACAGCGCGGGTGTCGGCGGTGACTGGGTGAACAGCTTTCCGCTGCCGGACGGCCGTACCGCGCTGGTCGTCGGCGATGTCGTCGGGCACGGGCTGGGGGCGGCGGCGACCATGGGCCAGCTGAGCATGGAGGCCCGCGCGCTGCTGTCCGCGGGCCTGGCGCCCGACGAGGTGCTGGAGCACCTGGACGAGACGGTGACCCTGCTGGACGACGCGGAGTCCGGGCTGGCGGCCGGCTACAGCGCCCTCGGCTCCACCTGCTGCATCGCCGTCTACGACCCCGTCAGCCACCGGGTGGCGCTGTCCAGCGCGGGCCATCTGCCGCCGATCCTGGTGTCGCCGGACGGACGCGCCGGTCCTCTACCGGTCCGCCCGCACCCAGGTCTGGGCGCCGAGTTCGCGCTGCGGGAGCCGTTCGGCGTGCACACCTTCGTCGCGCCCCCGGGCTCCCTGCTCGCCCTTTACACCGACGGCCTGGTCGAGGATCCGGCCGTGCCGATCGACGAGGGCATCGGCAGGCTGGCGGACGCGGTGTCCGCGGTGCACCCCTGGGACACGCTGCAGCAGGCCGCGCGGCGGGTGGTCTCCGAGGTGATGCCGACGCGCCAGCGCGACGACGTGACCCTGCTGCTGGCCCGCATGATCGGCTACCGCAAGGGGGACACCGCGACCTGGAGGCTACCCGCCCGCGACGACGCGGCCGCGCGGGCCCGCGCGCTGGTCGCCGCGCTGCTGCGGCAGTGGCGCACCAGGGACAGCACCCGGGACAGTGTGCTGCTCCTGGTCAGCGAGCTGGTCACCAACGCGGTCCGGTTCGCCGGCGGCCCCATCACGGTACGGCTGATCAGGGCCGGTCCCGGCCTGCTGTGCGAGGTCGGCGACACCGGCAACGGCAGACCGCGGCTGGGCCGGGGCGGGCTCCTCGACGACGGGGGCCGCGGCCTGCACGTGGTGCACCGGCTCACCAGCCGGTGGGGGGTGCGGTGGACGGACACCGGCAAGGTGGTCTGGGCCGAGGTCGTGCGCTGACGCGACCCCGGGACGGTACTGGCGCGGCTTGCCCGACGTGCGGGGAACTGGATCGCTGGGGCGGGCGTCCTTCCCCAGCACAAGATCCAGCGCGCCCCCGAGGAGTTTCCAGATGACCATGACCGGCACGGCCGCCCGTTACCTCTATCTCGCGCGGCACGGCGAGGCCGCACCGGACGAGGGCGGGCTCACCGACGCCGGTCGACGGCAGGCGACCCTGCTCGGCCGGCGCCTGAGCGACGTACCGCTGACCGCCGTGCACCACGGTCCCCTGCCGCGGGCCGCTCAGACCGCGCGCCTGGTCGCGGACGAACTGGAGGGTGTCACTCCGCACGTGTCGGAGATCGCCGGTGACTACGTGCCGTACATACCGGAACGGGACGAGCTCCCGGCCGAGGCCGCGGACTTCTACCTGGACTTCCTCGCCGGCGCCACGGACGAGGAACGCGAGCACGGCCCGGCGCTCGCCCGTGCGGCGCTGCGCCGCTTCGCCGGGGTGGTGACGGACGGCGACCAGGACCGGCACGAGCTGGTCGTCACCCACAACTTCCTCATCGCCTGGCTCGTCCGCGACGCCCTGCACGCACCGAAGTGGCGGTGGCTCGGCCTCAACCACTGCAACGCGGCGCTCACCGTCATCCGCTACGCGCCCGGCCGGGCGGCCTCCGTCCTCCTGTCCAACGACATGCGGCACCTGCCCGCCGAGCTGCGCTGGACGGGCTTTCCCCCCGAACTGCACGTCTGAGGGCCACACGCTCCCCACCCCGGGAGGTACTGGAACTGCGCGAGGTGCCGGAGCCGCATGCCGGCGCCGGAGAGGTGCGCGTCCGCGTGGCCGCCGTGGGGCTCAGCCCCATGCTGTCCTCGGTACCCGGCATGGCCCGGCGGTTCGGCATCACCCTGCCGTCCGGGTTCGCCGCGGACTTCGCGGGCACCGTGGACGAGGTCGGTGCAGGGAAACTCACCGTGCCGATCGCCGCGACCTTCCCCGTCGAGGAGATCCGGGAGGCCGTGCAGCTGCAAGCAGGGCGCCGTGTCCACGGAAAGATCGTGGTCACCCTCTGACGCGGACAACGCGGGACAACGACCGGTGGCAGCCGCGACCGCGACCGGCCCACGAACACCCGCTCTCCGGCTCAGGTGTGCAGATGGCTGCGTTCGCCGTTGTGGTCCAGGATGACCAGGACCTCGGCGGGGCCACGGTCGCTGCGGATCGCGTGGGGGGTCATGGTGGAGAACGAGGCGGCCTGTCCCGTCTCGACGCGGATGACGCGCTCGCCCAGGTACAGGACGACGGTGCCGGACAGCACGGTGAACCAGTCCCTGCCGGGATGGACGCCCAGGTCGTCGGGGGTGACGCCGCCAGCCTGATCGGTGATGCGCATCTTGGCGACGGTCAGCCCCTGGGGGCCGTTGTCCCGGGTGAGGAGCCAGGTGGTCAGGCCGCGGGTCTCGTCGCGGTCCGGCCGGATGACGACGTCGGAGTCGTCGGGTGACTCGACGAGCTCGTCGAGGGACTTGCCCAGCGCCCCGCTGATGGCGGTGAGCTGGTCGAGGCTGATGCGGCGGTGTCCGGTCTCGATACGGCTGAGCTGCGACGGGCTGATGCCCGCACGCTCGGCCAGGTTGTCCAGCGACCAGCCTCGCGCCTTGCGCAGGGACCGGATCCGCATCCTGACAGTGGCGTCCAGAGTCGATTCTTGCTCCACCGGCAAGAGCCTATGACATCCCCGCAGTGATCACCGTACCGTCGAGGCATGACCACACACCATGACATTCACGGGCATGTCGGACACGAGCGGGCGGCGGGGCCCGACATCGCGTTGGCGAAACTGCTGGAGCTGGACGGCGAAGTCCTGGCTTCCTACTACGCGGAGCTGACCGGCCTGCTCGCCGAACTCTCCGACCCCGCTCCGGCCCGGATCCTGGATCTGGGGAGCGGTCCCGGTACGGGCAGCTTCGCTCTGGCCCGCCGGTTCCCCGCGGCGCACGTGACGGCGGTGGACATCTCCGCGCAGATGCTGCACCGCCTGCGCAAGCAGGCTTTTGCGTACGGGTTCGCCGACCGGGTCGGCACGGTCGAGGCGAACATCGACGAGCCCTGGACCGAAAGAGGCGAGGGCGGGCCGTACGACCTGATCTGGGCCGCGGCCTTCCTGCACCACGTGGCGGACCCCGCCCGCACCTTCGCCCGCGCCTTCGAGCAGCTGCGCCCGGGCGGGCTCATCGCCGTCACCGAGATGGACTTCTTCCCCCGCTACCTGCGCGAGGACCCCGGTGTCGGCCGGCCCGGTCTGGAGGCCCGTCTGCACGCCGCCACGAACACCCAGCCGCCCCACGAATGGACCGAGCAGCTCAGGGCGGCCGGGTTCACCCTCGAGGAGCGGCGCCCCTTCGAGATCCGGCTCGACCGCACCGAGGCGGGTCCGTCCCTGAACGCCTACGCCCAGGGCGCGCTGGCCAAGCTGCGCTCCCACGCCACGGACGTCCTCGAAGCGGACCTGGCCGCCCTGGACGCCCTGCTGGACGACACGCGGCCGCACGGCGTCGCGCACCGTGACGATCTGCGCGTGCGCACCACCCGCACCACCTGGATCGCCCGCCGCCCGTGAGCCGCGGGGCGAGCCGCGCCGAAGCCCGGCCCAACCAGATGGCCGACGAAGCGCCAGAGGCCGGCGACACGGGTACCGAGTCGGCGACACGGGTACCGAGATGATCAATCCGCGGCCGTCAGGGAGCACCGTGCTTGTGCGCGGACCCGGCCGTCGCGCTCCCCTCGTCCGCCTCGTATGGTTCGCGGACCGTGCCGGAGGCCGTGACGACCTTCGAGCCGCGCCCGTCCCGGTCGAGGTATCCGCCGGTGACGGCCAGGCCGAGTCCGACGACGGCCAGGGCGGCGCCGACCAGGGCGGGCGAGGACCAGCCCCAGCCCGCCGCGATGACGAGGCCGCCCAGCCAGGCGCCGCCGGCGTTGGCCAGGTTGAACGCCGAGTGGTTCGAGGCCGCCGCCATCGTCGGCGCCTCGTGCGCCTTCGTCATCAGCAGCATCTGCACGGGAGTGGTGATCAGTGAGCTCAGGGCGCCGACGATCGTGATGACGACGAGCGCGGGCACCACCTGACCGATCGTGAAGTACAGCGCCACCAAAGACGCGGCCAGCAGGGCGAATCCCGCGTAGAGCGTCGGCCGCAGCGCCCGGTCGGTGAGCGGCCCCGCCACCAGGGTGCCCACCGTCATCCCCACCCCGAACAGTGCGAGCACCAGGGTGGTGGAAGCGTCCGATATGCCCGTCAGATGCGTCAGCATCGGCACGAGGTAGCTGTAAACGGCGAAGTAGCCGCCGAATCCGACGACCGCGGTGACCAGGCCGAGCATCACCTGCTTGTTCTTCATCGCGCGCAACTCGTGCATGACGCCGGACTGTGCGCCACGGGGCTGGTGCGGGATCAGCAGCACCAGGGCGACGAGGGCCACGACGCCGATGGCGGACACCGCGGCGAACGCGTAACGCCAGCCGAGTTGCTGGCCGAGGGCGGTCCCGACGGGGACACCGACGATGTTGGCGACCGTGAGGCCGAGGAACATGGTCGAGACGGCGCGGGCCGCCCGGTCGGGCGCGACCAGCTTGGCGGCGACGACGGCGCCCACGCCGAAGAGCGCGCCGTGGGGAAGCCCGGCCAGGACACGCGCGGCGAACAGCAGGGCGAAGTTCGGGGCGAGCGCGGAGGCGGTGTTCCCGACGACGAACACGCCGGAGAGGATCAGCAGCAGCCGCTTGTGCGGCACTCGGGCGCCCATCCCGGTGAGCAGCGGCGCGCCGACGACGACGCCGAGCGCGTAGGCGGAGACGAGGTTGCCCGCGTGCGGCACGGACACCCCGACGCCGTCGGCGATCTGGGGCAGGAGCCCCATCGTGACGAACTCGGTCGTGCCGATGCCGAACGCGACGACGGCCAGGGCCAGCAGAGCCAAGGGCATGGCGAAGGAAAGCCTTCCGAGGGGGAACGGGTTGTGTGAGGGTGCGCCACCGCTCCTGTCCTCGTCGACCGGGTGCGGTGGCCGCGGGAACCAGCATGTCAGGCGCTGTGATCGCACAGGGCGCGCGGTACCCGTACGGGACGAGGCCCCCGTGGTCCCTCTCTTCCCCCGAGCCGGCTCAGGAAGCCCGGCCGGCCTTCAGCACGTCGTCCATGGACCCTTCGCGCCAGCGCTCCAGCAGGTCGTGGAAGGCGACCGCGCCATGCGGGTAGGCGTGGGGTCCGTTCGGCCGGCCGCGCCCCTCACCGTTGTAGTAGCCGGGGGTGCATTCGGCGTGGAACCACTCGTGGTCGGGTGCGTCCTCGGCCATGACGGCGAGCCAGGCGTCCTCGGCCTCGCGGGAGGGTTCGATGACGGCGTCCCTGGCTTCGGCGGCGGCGACGAGTGCCGCCGCGTGCACGGCGTGTTCGTCGAGTACGTGCGTGAAGTTGACGCTGCTGGCGCTCTGCCCGGCTCCCAACTGGATCAGGTTCGGGAATCCGTTGCGGGTGAAGCCGTGCAGGGAACGCGGTCCCCGCTGCCGCAACGCCTGCAGCAGTTCGACGCCGTCCCGGCCGTGGACGGGCAGTTTCCCGGAGTGGACGCCGGAGACTCCGACGGAGAACCCGGTGGCGAAGATCAGGCAGTCGAGTTCGTACTCGGTGCCGTCGACCACGACACCGCGCTCGGTCATTCGCTCGATGCCGTGGGTGTCCGCGGTGTCGACCAGGGTGACGTTGTCGCGGTTGAACGCCTGGAGGTAGGTGTCGGAGAAGGTGGGGCGCTTGCAGGCGTACCGGTACCAGGGTTTGAGCTTCTCCGCCGTGTCCGCGTCGGCGACGATCCGCTCGACGCGGGCACGGATCTCGTTCATCTTCGCGGCGTCCGCGACCTCGTAGGCCGATTCGAATGCCCGGCGGTCCTCCGGACGGCGAAAGCTCGGCAGGAGCTTCTCCAGGAGACCGGCCGACGCGGTCCACCGGTCCGCCACCAGATCCTCTTCGACGGGCTCGCCGGACACGATGCGCAGGAAGTTGTCACGCCGCTCGCGCGCCCAGCCCTCGCGGTCGGCACCGACGTCCCGCGCGGTGGTGCGGCGGTTGGCCCGCACGTCCACGCTGGAGGGGGTGCGCTGGAAGACGTAGAGGTGTCCCGCGTCCTCGGCCAGCTTCGGGACGACCTGGACCCCGGTGGCGCCGGTGCCGACGACGCCCACACGCTTGCCCGCGAGGCCGGTGAGGCCGCCGTCCGGGGTGCCGCCGGTGTAGGCGTAGTCCCAGCGCGAGGTGTGGAAGGTGTGCCCCTTGAACCGCTCGATGCCGGGGATGCCGGGAAGCTTGAGCTCGGTGAGGGTTCCGGTCGCCGTGATGACGTAGGTGGCGCGGAACTCGTCGCCCCGGTCGGTCCTGACGATCCACGCCTGTGACGTCTCGCCCCAGGTCAGGGAGGTGACCGAGGTCGAGAACAGGGCGTCCGCGAAGAGGTCGAACTTCTCCGCGATGCGCACCGCGTGGCGGCGGATCTCCTCTCCGGGGGAGTACTTCCACTCCGGGACGTAGCCGGTCTCGTCGAGCAGTGGCAGGTAGACGTGCGACTCGATGTCGCAGTGGATGCCCGGGTACCGGTTCCAGTACCAGGTTCCTCCGAAGCCGCCGCCCTTCTCCAGGACGCGGACTCGCCCGACGCCCTGCTGACGCAACCGAGCGCCCGCCAGGATGCCGCCGAACCCCCCGCCGACGACCGCGACGTCCACCCGGTCCCGCAGAGGCTCGCGCTCCCCGGTCGCCGACGCGTACGGATCGTCGGCGTAGTAGCCGAACTCGGCGTGGGGGGCGAGGTACTGCCGGGCGCCGTCGGGGCGCACGCGCCGTTCCCTCTCCTCCCGGTAGCGCCGCCTCAACTCGGCCGGCTCCTCGGGAGAAGGTGCTTCCGGGTTCGTCATGTGGGGGGCCTCAGTTCTTCCGGTTCGCTGCCAGGAAGCCCGCCGCGTCCGCCAAAGCCTCACGCCGCAGGCGGACTTGAGCAGGCATGCACTACCGTAACAACTACCGGACAACGCTGTCCGGTTGCGATGGAGACAGCTTCCGCAAACTTTCGGACAGGAAGAGTGACCCCCATGCAACGACTCCCGCTCCGATCCCTCGCCGCGCTCGCCGCGACGGGCCTCCTGGCCCTCACCGGCTGCGGTACGGACCCACGCGGGGACGACCCGCAGGACACGGCCGCCCCCGGGACGGACCGGACCATCCGCGCCCAGAAACTGATGCGGCTGACCGAGGTGCACCCCGAGACGGGCATGACCCTGCTCGAGGGCCCGACCTTCGACGCGGAGGGCAAACTGCTCGTCGTCGACGTGACCGCACCGGCCGGCGAGCCGAAGGTGCTGCGGGTCGACGTGCGGAAGAAGTCGTCGGGCCAGGTTCACACCGACGACCGCGGCACCTACACCTCGGCCCAGTTCAGCCCCTACGACGGGCGGATCCATCTCACCGACTTCTCCCACGGCGAGATCATCAGCCTGGCTCCCGACGGCAGCGACCCACGGACCTTCTTCTCCGGCGAGGTCGACGGAGCGGCGATGAACCCCGACGACCTCGCCTTCGACCAGGACGGCAACCTGTACGTCAGCGACTCGCGCGGCATGTCCGAGGGCCGGGCCGAGGGACGCGTGGTGCGGATCGACCGCGAGGGGAAGAACGCCACCGTCCTGGCGGACGGGTTGGCGGCGCCCAACGGGATCTCGTTCGACTCGGAGTACCGCGGGCTATGGGTCAGTGAGCTCACCCAGAACCGCGTCTCCTACCTGCTGCTCGACGGCAAGGGGCAGGTCACGTCCCGGCACACGGCCATCAGGGTGGACGGCGGAATCGCCCAGACCGACTCGATCGCCGTGGACGCGGACGGCAACCTCTACCAGGCCCTGCACGGCCGGCCCGCCATGGTCGTGTACGACCGGCACGGTGAGCGCCTGGCGACCGTCGAGGTCCCCGGCCGCGCCGCCGAGGGACTGCGGTCGGCGACCAACGTGGCCATCACGCCCGGGGGGACCAAGGCGTACATGACCGTCAGCGGGCCCGCCGGAGGGTATCTGTACACCTTCGACGCACTGGCGCGGGGTGTCCGTCAGTCCAACGGCGGCTGACCGCACTCTTCGTCACCGAAAGGGCGCACCGGTCCCACCTCGACGCCGAGCAGTCGCCACGCCGCCATGGCCCGGCGTTCCCGCTGCTCACGGGTGGGGCCGGTGACCGCCCCCGAGACCATGGCGACAGCGATCATGAGATCGTCCTTCGCCGTGGCCAGACGATGGCCGTCCGGCAGGTGCGCCCGCAGGGCCCGCTCGACCCGCCCGGACAGGGCCGCGGCGTACTCGGGGATGCCGGAACGGCCTGCCGCGGCGTCGATGTGCAGCACACTGATGAAGGCCGCCGACTGGGTCTGGTGCCAGGTCAGTACACCGAGGACGGTGGCGATGTCCGCGTCCGGGGCCGCCGCCGCCTGCTCGATCTGGCCGACGTTCTCGTCCAGGACCGCGGTGGCGACGGCCGCCCGGTCGGGAAAGTGCCGGTACAGAACGCCCTGTCCCACTCCGGCTCGCCGTGCGATCGCGGACAAGGGCGCGTCGAGACCGTACTCGGCGTAGATCTCGCGCGCGGCGCCGACGAGAGCAGCCCGGTTGCGGGCGGCGACCCGGCGCCCGTCATTCGCGGGCCGTCGCTCGGCGGGGGTCGATTGCCGGGTCACCCCCAGAGCGTATCGCCCGCCACGCCCCCGGCCACCACCGCTGATCCTGAGCACGACCGGGCCGTGAGGTGGCCGGATGGAAGGTCACGCGGTGAGGGCGCCACCGACGAAGGTGCGTTCCGGCGGTGACGCGACGAGTTCGACCATGGTGCCGGCGCGGAGATCGTCACCGACGACGCGCGTGATCGCGTCGGTGAGCGCGGCGCCGAGGCGTGCGGTCATCCGGTCGGCGTCGGGGCGGTCGAAAAGACCGGCGCGGACGCCCAGGACCACCGAGGCGGCAGTGTCCACGGCCTTGCCGCCCACCGCGTAACGGCCGACGGGGACCCCGGCCA
>NZ_BMUY01000019.1:111041-165618 GCF_014650435.1 Streptomyces tendae | reverse complement strand
TGTACGTCCGGTCGCTCACGGTCTACCTGGTCCGCCAGGGCACCCTCGACGACTACGTCTACCTGGAGCACGGCGCCCACTACGCCATCGGCGCCCTGGCCGTCATCCTGCTCGTGACCATCCAGTACGAGATCCACGAGATCATCACGGGCCTCGTCGGCGTCGCCCTGATCGGCTGGTCCTTCTTCTCCTCGGTGCGCCGCAACCGCGCACTGGCGGCGGCCGGGGGAGACGGCGACCAGGAGAAGGCGGAGGTCTCCTCCGGGGTGTGAAACCCCTGGTCCCGGGCCGGGGTGCGCCCCCGGTGCGCCCACACCCCTGGTGTGAACCCGGCCCGGACGAGGAACGCTCTGAACGGGGCGGCCGACGAGGACGACTCCTCGGGGCCGCCCCGTCGGCGGTGACGCGAAGGTGGGGCGGGAATGGGCTTCTTGGACGGGCTGTGGCGCGGCCGCGAGTCCGAGTTCGACTCGGGCAGCGCGGCGACCAACTCCATACAGCTGACCAAACGGCACAGCCAGGTCTCCCTGACCAAGCAGGGCGCGGCGACCGGCAATCTGCGCATCAACCTGGCCTGGCGCATGCGGTCCTCGGACATCGGGGGCACCCAGCGGGAGAGCCTGCTGCGGCACCCCTTCAAGGCGCTCAAGCCTCCCGAGGTCGTCGGCCACAGCCAGAGCATGGTCAACGTCGACCTCGACCTCGGCTGCCTCTACGAACTGAAGGACGGCACCCGCGGCGTGGTCCAGCCGCTCGGCGGCTTCCTGGGCGACGTGAACGCCCCGCCCTACGTCAAGCTCAGCGGCGACGACCGCTTCGGCTCGGCCTCCGGCGAGACGATCTACGTCAACCTCGACCACAAGGACGCCATCAAGCGCCTGCTGCTGTTCGCCTACATCTACGACCAGACCCCCGCCTTCGACCGGACCCACGCCATCGTCACGCTCTACCCGAGCAACGGTCCGCGCATCGAGATCGGCCTCGACGAGCGGCACCCCCAGGCCCGGTCCTGCGCCGTGGTGATGATCGAGAACGTCAAGGACGAGATCCTCGTCCGCCGCGAGGTGAAGTTCGTGTACGGCTTCCAGGGCGAGCTGGACCGGCTGTACGGCTGGGGCCTGCAGTGGGGCCGGGGGCACAAGAGCAAGGCGGAGCGATGAGCCCGTGCGCGACCGGACCAGCCGGCCCGAACCGCCGGGCCCGACGCGCCCGGGGGCGGTCCGTGGCGGCTACCGGCCGAGGAACTGCGGCCCCTGCGGGGGCAGCCGGAAGTCCGGATCGGGCGCCCCGGTGACCGGCTGCGGATAGCCGTAGCCGGACTGGGCCCCGGTGACCCCCGCCGCCGCGGGCGCCTGCGGATACCCGTACCCGGGCGGGCCGGCGGCCGGCTGGGGATAGCCGTAGGCGGGCTGGGCGGTCGGCGGCTGCGGATAGCCGTACGCGGGCTGCGCCGGTACGCCGATGGGCTGCTCCGGCGGCAGTGGCCGCGAGGCCCCCGGGAGCGGCTGCACGGCCGTCGGGTGGTCGGGGCCGACGGCCTGCGGGGCGGGCATGGACTGGGCGGGTGTCGGCTGGTCGGGCGTGGCCTGGGACGGCGCGGACGGGGCCGCGGGGGCCGACGGGGCCGGTTCGGGCCGAGGGGCCGCCATGGGGTCGTCCGAGCCTTCCGACTCGTCCACCGAGATGCCGAAGTCGGTCGCCAGGCCCTTGAGCCCGTTGGAGTAGCCCTCGCCCAGCGCCCGGAACTTCCAGCCGTCCCCGCGCCGGTACAGCTCGCCGCAGATCAGCGCCGTCTCCTGGCCGGTCTCCGGTGTGACGTCGAAGTACGCCAGCGGTTCCCCGTCGGCCGCGGCGTCGTGCAGCAGGATGCGCAGTGAACGCACGCGGTCGAAGGCCACGCCGTCCGCGGACGCGACCAGCAGGATCCGGCCCACCGAGGGCTCGACACCGGTGAGGTCCGTCTGGATGGTGTCGGTGAGACCCTCGGCGACCCGCTTCTTCCCGAGCCGCCAGACCTGGCCGGAGGGGTGCCGTGGCTGGTTGTAGAAGACGAAGTCCTCGTCGGAACGCACACGGTCGTCCGGCCCCAGCAGCAGCGCCGAGGCGTCGACGTCGGGAACCCCCTGCCCGGGAGTCCAGCGCAGCACGGCGCGTACCGTGGTGGCTTGCAGCGGGACGTTCGACCCCTTCAGCATCGCGTGCGTCATGTCGTCATCCTGCCCTCTCGGTCCTGGTCACGACAACGCGGGGGCGGGTACTCGACCGGTGTGCGCCCGCCCCGGGTCGCCGATGCCGACACGGCCGGGTTACCTGGAATTCATGCCCGGTGGGAACCTCCGACATGGATACCTACGTACTATTACCGGCCACCTTTCGACGATTCCAGGTCGCCCAGACACCACGGGGGAGTTTAAATGCGTCATTTCGGACAGATAGCCCCTGATGTGCGGAAGCGTCTCTTTCATCAGGAGCCCTGCTCCTTCACCGCGGACTCGCCGGCCAGGCTGCTGTCCGCGGCCCTGGGTGCCACGCTCTACAGCCCCGCCACCCGACCGAACCTCGCCGACGACATCCTGAAGCAGGGCGGGCGCGGCCTGGTGTCGATGGTGCTGTGCCTGGAGGACTCGATCGACGACGCCGACGTACCCGTCGGCGAGGCGAACCTCGTCCGTCAGCTCACGGACCTGGCGGAACGTTCCGGCGACGACGTCCCCCTGCTGTTCGTCCGGGTCCGCACCCCCGAGCAGATCCCCGACCTCGTACGGCGCCTGGGCCCCGCCGTCCGGCTGCTGTCCGGGTTCGTGCTGCCGAAGTTCACCGAGGAACGCGGCATCCCCTTCCTGGAGGCGCTCACCGCGGCCGAGGCCACCAGCGGCCGCAGGCTCTTCGCCATGCCCGTGCTCGAGTCCCCCGACCTGCTGTACCGGGAGTCCCGGGTGCAGACGCTGGAGGGCATCTTCCGCGCGGTCGACAAGTACCGGGACCGCGTGCTCGCTCTGCGGCTCGGCGTGACCGACTTCTGCTCCTCCTACGGGCTGCGCCGAGGCCCCGACATGACGGCCTACGACGTCCAGATCGTCGCCTCCGTGATCGCCGACGTGGTCAACATGCTCGCCCGCGCCGACGGCACCGGCTTCACGGTGACCGGGCCCGTGTGGGAGTACTTCCGCGTCCAGGAAAGGATGTTCAAACCGCAACTGCGGCAGAGCCCCTTCCTGGAGGGCCAGGCCGTGGAACTGCGCCAGAAGCTCATCGCACACTCCATGGACGGCCTGCTGCGCGAGATCTCCCTGGACCGGGCCAACGGCCTGCTGGGCAAGACCTGCATCCACCCCTCGCACGTGCTCCCCGTGCACGCACTGTCCGTGGTCAGCCACGAGGAGTTCAGCGACGCCCAGGACATCCTGCGGCCCGAACGCTGCGGCGGAGGTGTGATGAGGTCGGCCTACACGAACAAGATGAACGAGGTGAAGCCGCACCGCGCCTGGGCCGAGCGGACCCTGCTGCGCGCCGAGATCTTCGGGGTGGCGAACGAGGACATCGGCTTCGTGGAACTGCTCGCCGCCGGCCTCGCCGACTGACCGCCGGACGACCGGACGCAAGCGATCCATCACAGACGCCGGGGCCCGGGCCGCGGCGGACAACGGGAGGCACGAGTACATGACCGAGAGGGCGCACGCCGAGGGGCACGCCGAAGAGGGCGCCGGGGCATGGTCCGGCAGCTGGGTCGCCGAGCGGCTCGGCGTCCAACTCGCCGGCGACGAGGCGCTGACCGGCCTGCTGGGGCTCGCCCTGCGCCGCAACCCCAAGCGGGCGCACCTCCTCGTCTCCAACGTGCTCGGCAAGCACGTCCCGCAGTCGCCCTCCGTCGTCCACGGCCACGGCGTCGCCCTCGGCCGACGCGTCCGCGACCTGCTCGGTGCCGAGGCGGCCGAACGCGCGGTCGTCCTCGGCTACGCGGAGACGGCCACCGGACTCGGCCACTCGGTCGCCGACGGCCTGGGTTCCGCCCCCTACCTGCACTCCACCCGCCGTCCGGTCGCCACCGTCGCCCGGGCGGGCGGCTTCGAGGAGTCCCACTCGCACGCCACCTCCCACCTCCTGCTGCCGGAGGACCCCGCGCTGCTGGCCGGGGACGGGCCGCTGGTCCTCGTCGACGACGAGTTCTCCACCGGCAACACGGTGCTCAACACCGTCCGCGCCCTGCACGAGCGCTATCCCCGCAAGCGGTACGTCGTGGTGGCCCTGGTCGACATGCGCTCGCCCGCGGACGCCGGCCGGCTGGACGACTTCGCCCGGGAGATCGGCGCCCGCGTGGACCTGGTGACCACCGCCTCGGGCACCGTCCAACTGCCCCCGGGAGTACTGGAGAAGGGCCAGGAACTGGTCGCCCGCCACGAGACGGCGGCCACGGAACCGGCCACGAAACCGGCCACGGAACCGACCACCGGCCCGACCGGCCGGGGTCCGGCCGCCGCTCCGTCCGGAACCGTGCGGCGCGTCGATCTGCACTGGCCCCACGACGTGCCCGACGGCGGACGGCACGGCTTCACCCCGGCCCACCGCGCCCGGCTGGAGGCCGCCCTGCCGGCGATGGCGGCACGGATCGCCGAGGCGCTGCCCACCGGCGCCCGCCGCGTCCTGGTCCTCGGCTTCGAGGAACTCATGTACGCCCCGCTCCGCCTGGCCCACGCGCTGGAGCAGACCGTCGGTGGCGACATCGCCGTGCGCTACTCCACCACCACCCGCTCTCCCGTCCTCGCCGTCGACGACCCCGGCTACGCCATACGCACCCGCCTGGTCTTTCCCGCGCACGACGACCCGGCCGACGGCCCCGGCGAGCGCTACGCCTACAACGTCGCGGGCGCCGGCTTCGACGCCGTCGTCGCCGTCGTCGACTCGGTCGCCGACACCCCCGCGCTGCACGCCCCGGACGGACTGCAGGACCGGCTCGCCGCCCACGTCCCCCACGTCCTGCTCGCGGTCGTCCCCTCGTACGTCCCGCGCTCCCCGCACGCCCCCGAAAGGCCCTCCATGCTGCCCGAGCCCCTGCGCGGCCCCGACTTCTCCTCGTACGCGCCCGACGAGGTCGGCTGGCTGCTCCAGGACCTCTCGGACGTGACGCTGGAGGCGCCGACCGAGGAGCGCGAGGAGGCGATCCAGAGCGGCGGCGCGCACTACGCCGAGTCGCTGCCCGTGGAGTACCAGCCCAGCGAGCAGTACCAGCAGCTGTTCCACGCGGCATTGGAGACGTCCGCCGCGCGGCTGGCCCGCGCCGTCGGCGCCGTCACCGAGATCGTCCTCGCGGAACGGTCGCCCCGCCCCGTCCTGGTCTCCCTCGCCCGCGCGGGCACCCCCGTCGGCGTTCTGATGCGCCGCTGGGCGCGGTTCCGTCATGGACTCGACCTCCCGCACTACGCCGTGTCGATCGTCCGGGGCCGCGGCATCGACGCCAACGCGCTGCGCTGGCTGGCCGACCACCACGACCCCGCCGACGTCGTCTTCGTCGACGGCTGGACCGGCAAGGGCGCCATCACCCGCGAACTCGCGGCCGCCCTGCGCGCGTTCGGGGACTCCGACGGCGTCACCGGCTTCGACCCGGAGATCGCGGTCCTGGCCGACCCCGGCTCGTGCGTGCGCACCTACGGCACCCGGGACGACTTCCTCATCCCCTCCGCCTGCCTCAACTCCACCGTCTCCGGCCTGATATCCCGCACCGTGCTCCGCGCCGACCTGGTCGGCCCGCACGACTTCCACGGCGCGAAGTTCTACCGCGAACTCGCCGGCGCCGATCTGTCACCGGCCTTCCTCGACGCCGTCTCCGCCCGCTTCCCCGAGGTCACGGAAGCGGTCGACGCCCAGGCGAAGGACCTCCTCTCCGCCGACCGCGCGCCCACCTGGGAAGGCTGGGCCGCCGTCGAGCGCATCAGCGAGGAGTACGGCATCCACGACGTGAACCTCGTCAAGCCCGGCGTCGGCGAGACCACGCGGGTGATGCTGCGCCGCGTCCCGTGGAAGGTCCTGGCCCGGGCCGGGGCAGGCGCCGACCTGGACCACGTCCGCCTGCTGGCCGAACAGCGGGGCGTACCCGTGGAAGAGGTCGCCGACCTCCCGTACACCTGCGTCGGGCTGATCCACCCCCAGTACACGCGGGGCGCCACCGGCGCCGACGGCAAGGCGGTGACGCTCTGATGCCGGTGCTCGTCGCCAGCGACCTCGACCGCACGCTCATCTACTCGGCGGCCGCGCTCGGACTGACCATGCCCGACCTGAGGGCACCCCGCCTGCTGTGCGTGGAGGTCTACGAGAGCAGACCCCTGTCCTACCTGACCGAGACGGCCGCCCACCTGCTGACCGACCTCGGCGACACGGCCGTCTTCGTGCCCACCACCACCCGGACCCGCAAGCAGTACCAGCGGATCAACCTCCCCGGCCCGCCGCCGAAGTACGCGATCTGCGCCAACGGCGGCCACCTGCTGGTGGACGGCGTCTCCGACCCCGGCTGGCACGCCCGGGTGACCGCACGGCTGGCCGACGAATGCGCCTCGCTGGCCGAGGTCCGCGACCACCTGACGAACACCGCCGACCCACTGTGGGTGCGCAAGCACCGGGTCGCCGAGGACCTCTTCGCCTACCTGGTCGTCGAACGCGACCTGCTGCCCGAGGACTGGGTGAAGGAACTCGCCGTGTGGGCCGAGAACCGCGGCTGGACCGTCTCCCTCCAGGGCCGCAAGATCTACGCCGTCCCCAAACCGCTCACCAAGAGCGCCGCCGTGCGCGAGGTCGCGCGCCGCACCGGAGCCGAACTCACCCTCGCCGCCGGCGACTCGCTCCTCGACGCCGACCTGCTCCTCGCCGCCGACCGCGGCTGGCGCCCGGGCCACGGCGAACTGGCCGACTCCGGATGGACGGCTCCGACGATCAGCGCCTTGCCCGAGCGCGGCGTCCTGGCCGGTGAGCGGATCCTGCGCGAGTTCCTGCGGGCGGCGGGGCCGACTCGCTGAAGCCGCCGTCCGGGTCCCCGGCACCGCCTCCGGGACGGCTGCCGGGGCCGGGGTGGCCGTCGTCGTCGGCCGGCGACCGCGTCTCCTGCCCGTCCTGTCCGCGGCCCCGCCGCCGGTGGCCGGCGCCCGGCCGCAGCAGACGCAGGGCGATGAAGACCACCAGCGCCAGGGCGGCTGCCGCGAGGATCACCTTCGAGTACGTGGAGGCGATGCCCGAGACCTCCGACCAGTTGTCCCCCAGCGCGTAGCCCGCGAGTACGAACACGGTGTTCCAGATGGCACTGCCGAGCGTCGTCAGGGTGAGGAAGACGGGCAGCCGCATCCGCTCCACGCCCGCCGGCACGGAGATCAGGCTGCGGAAGATGGGGATCATCCGGCCGAAGAACACCGCCTTGGTCCCGTGCCGGAGGAACCACGCCTCCGTCTTCTCTATGTCGGCCACCTTCACCAGCGGCAGCTTCCCCGCTATCGCCACCGTGCGGTCCCGGCCGAGCAGGGCGCCGATCCCGTAGAGGGCGAGCGCGCCGATCACCGAACCCGCCGTCGTCCACAGCAGGACGGCGATCAGGTTCATCCGGCCGGAGCTCGCCGCGAACCCGGCGAGCGGCAGGATCACCTCGCTCGGCAGGGGAGGGAAGAGATTCTCCAGCGCGATGGCGAGACCGGCGCCGGGGGCGCCGAGGGCGTCCATGAGGTCGTTGATCCACTGCGGTGCCGCACCGCTGTCCGCGGCCGGCTGCGCTGCGATGGCTGTCATGGCGACCACGCTAGGAAATCGCGGCTGAAGGGACCCTGAGGAAGACCGCATGGTCCTGGGCAGTCTGGGCGGCTCGTTTTCCCGGGTTCCTCGACGTGCGGGGAGTATGCGGCGTGGCCGGCGGCTGTCCGAGCGGCCTCAGGCGCGGCAGCTTCAGCCGCAGCAGCCACCGCCGCAGCAACCCCCGCCACCGCCGCCGCCCGACGGTGCCGGTGCGGAGGACGAGCCGCCGACCGCGACCGTCGACAGCAGCTTCACCGTGTCGTCGTGGCCCGCGGGGCAGGCGGCCGGAGCGGCGGACTCGGCCATCGGACGGCTCAGTTCGAAGGTGTCGCCGCAGCTGCGGCAGCGGTACTCGTAGCGAGGCATGCGCACAGATTAACCGGCATCACCGACCGGCGGACCCGGTCGGCCGACCTCGCGGATCAGTGACCGGCGCCGCGCTCCTCGCGGATCTGCGCGACCACGTGGGCCACCGTCTCCCGGACCGCTTCCGTCTCCGTCAGGAAGTGCCAGTAGTCGGGGTGCCGGCCCTCCAGCGTGGCGATCGCCCGTTCCAGCCGGGCCACGGCGTCGTCCAGGGGCCGCGCGTGACGCGGCTCGGGGGTGTTGCGGCCGGCCATGGCCAGGCGCTGGGCGTCGCGGATCGCGAAGCGGGTGCGCTCGATCTCCTGCCGCGGGTCCTTCTGCACGGCGTTGAGCTGCGCCAGCCGGTCGCCGGCCGCCGAGACGGCTTCGTCGGTCGAGTTCAGCAGCGCTCGTACCGTCGACAGCAGGGCGGTGGCGTCGGGCCAGCGCTGCTCGTCGCGGGCGGTCTGCGCCTCGGCCAGTCTCCGCTCGGCCTGCCGGACCGACTCGGCCGCCTGCTCCGGCACGTGCTGGAGGTCCTGCCAGCAGGCGGCGGTGAAGCGGCGCCGCAGCTCGCTCAGCACCGGCTCGACCTGTTCGGTGCGGGTGGTCAGCGCCTGGGCGCGGGTACGCAGGGAGACCAGGCGGTGGCCGATCTCGGCGGCGCGCTCGGGCAGCCGTTCCGCCTCGGCGCGGACCGCCTCGGCCTCTCGGGTGACCCGTTCGGCCCGGTCGAGCGTCTGGGGCACCCCGTGCTGCCCCGCGCCCTGGTTCAGCCGGGTCAGCTCCGGGCCGAGGGTGGCGAGCCGGGTGGCGAGGTCGTCCGCCTTGAGGCCGGAGCCGCGTGCGGCGTCCAGGGCGTTGGACGCGGCGAGCAGGGCCTGCCGGGCGCGCTCGACGGCGGGAGCCAGCCGGGCCAGCTGGGTCTCGGCCTTGCCGAGGAGGGGGCCGAGGCCCTCGGCGAAGCGGTCCAGTTCCTGTTTGACCCGGCCCAGCTCGGTCTTGGCGGCGGTCAGCTCGGTGCGGGCGCGCGCGGCGGCCGACGCCTCCAGGTCGTCCCGGTCCAGGTCGTGGGCGTCGACGGCGCTGATGTACTGGTGGCTGACCTCGTCGATGCGCCGGCCGAGGGCCTCGAAGTCGGAGACCGCGCGCCGGGCGGCGGGGGAGGAGTCGACGGCCGCGATCGTCTCTATCGAGATCCGCAGGTCACGCTGGGCGGTGTCCAGTTCGTAGAAGGCGGCGGCCGCGTCGTCCTTCGCGGTCTGGGCCTCGGCCCGCTGGCTCTCGGCCCGCCCGCCGAACCACCGCCGGGTACCGCCCCCGGCGAACGCCGCGGGCAGCGCCGACACGGCGAGCAGGGGCAGGCCCATCAGGGTGAGGGTGTCACGGACCGCGCGCATCCGGCTCCGACGCGAGCGGTCGGGCAGGCGTCGGGCGCGCGCCACCATCGGCGAGTACGGCTGCGATGGCGTCGCCGTCACATCACTCTCCCGTGTCGTCCGTCCTGCCCGGGTTCATTCTCCCACCCGTAAGGGACGAACACACGGGGCGGTCAGTTCGCTGTTCGGACGGTGATTTTGCCGTCACCGGACCGGGCGTCCACGACGTGCGCGCTGGTGTCGTCGGTGGGCACGGACACGTCGACCGAACCGTCACCGGTGTCGGTGGACACCTTGTACGCGGCCCGGGGCAGCGAGATCGTCACGGAGCCGTCGCCGGTGCGGGACTCCACCCGGTCCGGGACGGTGTCGAGTTCCAGCCGGACCGAACCGTCGCCGGTGTGTGCCCGCACCCGGCGGGAGGAGACCGAGGCACGGACGGAACCGTCGTCGGTGCGCAGTTCCAGCGGGCCGGAGGAGTCGGTGACGTGTACGGAGCCGTCGCCGGTACGGATGTTCAGCGCGTCCTCGAACCCGCTGGCCCGCACACTGCCGTCCCCGTCCTTGACGTCGACGGCGATGCCGCGCGGCACCTCGACGCGGTGCTTGGCCGCGCAGTTGGCGACCACACCGGAGCAGTGCATCCGCAGCACCAGCCGGTCGCCGTCCATCTTCCAGGTCACCTCGGGGTCCGAGCCGACCGCGACCGAGCCGGAGAACCACCGCGTGACCTCGATCTTCCCGGCGGCGTGGTCGTCCGAGGCGACGATCTCCAGCGCGGAGTCGTCGGTGTCGACGGTGAGCGTGCGGCCCTGGAGGTCGAACGACCGGTGCTCGGGGTCCTTGTCGTCCGAGGCGGAGGCGCAGGCGCTCAGGCCCGCGACGAGAACGGCGACGGCACCGAGGGCGGCGAACGCGCGGACGGGAACGGTACGGGCGGGCATGGCGGTCTCCCCCTGGAACGGACGACGAGGCGCCGCGCCCGGGACTTCCGCGGTGCGCGGAGACCTGCTGGGCGAGGCTCTTCGACCGTACGGAGCACGCGCCCCCGGCGGGATCCGGACCGCTACCGGATCGAGGGTGGGGTTAACCCCCCGGGGCCCGGTCACCGGGGGAACACGTTTGCCGGGCAGCGCCTTGGGCCATGTAGGCTGTCGACTCGTCCTGGGTGCGTAGCTCAGGGGTAGAGCGCCTGCCTTACAAGCAGGATGTCGGCGGTTCGAAACCGTCCGCGCCCACCAGGACCGGCGCCTTCGTCGGTGCGCAAGGCCCCCGGAGATCTTCCGGGGGCCTTACGCGTGCGGTCGTTCCCGGCCTCCCTAGGATGAGGTCCGTGAGCAGCAGCACCGAGCAGCACGTCCCCGGACCGCCCGTGCGGTGGCGGCTGGCCGTGTGCGTGCTCGGACTGCTCGCCGGGCTCTTCGGCATGCACGGGCTGGCGCCCGCCGGCGGCCTCCCGGAGCACTCCGCGGAGCGCCCGCACGCGTCGGCGGCACCGGCGGCCGCGGACGCGCATGCGACGGAGCCGCCGCCGGTGCCGTCCACACCGCCCGCACCGATGGCCGCGCACGCCGACGCGGTGCACACCGGAGAGGCACATGCCGGGTGCCCGCAGGGCGACGGTTCCTGCGGCGGCGGTCATCTCCGGCACGCCGACGCGATGTGCGCGTCCGGCGCGGTGAGTGACGGACCGGTGCTGCCGGCGCCCGTTCCCGACCCCGTCCCCGTCGTCGGGTGCGACGGGACCGTACGCGTGCACGCCGTCGACGCCCCGGACGGGGCGCGGGCACCGCCCTCCCTCGCCGAACTCCAGCTCCTGCGGATCTAGACACCGCCCCCGCACCCGCGCTGCCCGAGCGCCGCGCGGTGCACCGGCATGTCCATCCCCTTCACAGCAGGAGTCCACGCATGAACAGCATCCGTACCCGCACGCGCCGTACCGCCCTGGTGGCCGCGACGGCCACCGCCGCGTTCCTCCTCGCCGCCTGCGGAGGCGGCAGCGGCGACGACGGCGGCAGCGCTCACGAGGGCCCGCACGGCTCCGCGTCCGCGAGCGCCGACGCCGGAAGCACCCTCGGGAACGAGACCGGAGAGAAGGCGCACAACGCCCAGGACGTCGCCTTCGCGCAGGGCATGATCCCGCACCACCGGCAGGCGCTCGAGATGGCGCGGCTGGCCCCGGACCGGTCGGCGTCGGCCGAGGTCGAGGACCTTGCCGCCCGCATCGAGAAGGCGCAGGACCCGGAGATCACCACCATGACCGGCTGGCTGACGGCCTGGGGCGAGGACGTGCCCCAGCCCGCGGCCTCGAACGCCTCGCCGGGGGCGACGGAGCCGATGCTCGGCATGGACCACTCGGGACACTCGGGCATGCCCGGGATGATGGACGGCCAGGACATGGCGGAGCTGGAGAAGGCGTCGGGCCGGGCGTTCGACACGATGTTCCTGGCCATGATGGTCGAGCACCACGAGGGGGCCGTCGAGATGGCCGGGACCGAGCAGGCCGAGGGCCGCTACGCACCGGCACGGGCGCTGGCCGACGACATCGTCACCGCGCAGAACGCCGAGATCACGGAGATGAACAAGCTTCTCGGCAAGCAGTGACCCGGTAGGAGACCAGGCCCTCGGCCGCACTCACGAGTCCCGCCCGGGCGACGCTCACGCTTCTCAGGCGTCCCCGGGCGGTGACTCGGGGAGCGGGGCCTCATGGGTGTGCTTCAGCGCCGACCGGGCGCTCACCTGGTCGGGGCCGGTCGTCTCCGACCAGTAGCGATGGGTGCTGACGAACACGGCCAGCTCGCGCTCGCGGCGGCGGAGCTTCTCGACCTCGGCCTGCTCGTCCGCCGACCAGCCGGGCGAGGCCGGGCGTTCGACCTTCCGCCAGCCGTTGTCGTCGCTGAATCCGTCGAGCGGTTCGACAGACCAGGGAAGTCTCTTCAACAGGGCCGACAGCTCGGCCCGGACCTGATGCAGTTCCTCCTGACCGGCGAGGAGGTCACTGGGGAAATCATAGGTCGTAGCCACATGCCAATGATACGCCTGTTCGATTTTGAGGCGCGCGTTCCCTTCCGTGGTTCACGCGAAAGGGTGGCCCCGCGGCCCCACGGCCCCGCCCGACTGTCAGACCTCTGCCCTACCGTGAAAGACAGGTCGACTTCGAGTGTTTCGAGTGTGTCGACTTCGAGTGTTCGGAGGGCCACTGGAGCCGGTCGAACGACTGGCGGGTGGATCTGGAGAGGGAGACCGACGTCATGTGCCGCAGCATCAAGACCCTGCGTCCGCCGGTGCTGGCCGAGGAGGCCACCGAGGACGAGATCAGGGCCGCCGCCCTTCAGTACGTACGGAAGGTCTCCGGTTTCCGCGCGCCCGCCGCGCACAACCGGGAGGTCTTCGACGACGCCGTCGACGCCGTCGCCAAGGCCACCGCAGAGCTGCTCGCGAGCCTGGAGATACGGGGCGGCGCCGGAGCGCGACGCGCCTCCTGACGCCGGTCGGTGACGCCGGGCGGCACCCTCGCGAGGCTTCCGTCGCCACCGAGGGGCGACGAGGGCGCCGGCGTTACGAGGCTTCCGTCGTCCTGGGCTGCCTGCGCATCAGGTACGCCGCGCCCGCCCCCGCGCCGAACAGCGCCACCAGCGACACCCCCGCCGCCAGCCAGGTCGCGCCCAGCCACTGACCGCCGAAGTAGCCGAGGGCGACGCTGTACGCGGCCCAGGCCAGTCCGGCCAGCGCCGACCAGGGGAGGAACTCGCGGACCCGGCGGTGCGCCGCCCCGGCGACGAGTGAGACGACCGAGCGACCGGCCGGGGCGAACCGGGCCAGGACGACGAGGGCGCCGCCGCCGCGGGCCAGGGCGCCGCCGAGACGTTCCTGCGCGGAGGTCAGCCGCCGGGAACGGGCGATCGCGCGGTCCAGTCGCGCCCCGCCGCGCCAGGCGAGGCGGTACACGGCAAGGTCGCCGGCGACGGAGGCGGTCGCCGCGCAGAGCGTGAGGACGACGATGTCGGGAACGTCCTGCGGAACCCGCCCGGCGGCCGCCGCCCCCGAACCCGCCGCCGCCGCGGTCGCCGCCGTGATCACGAGGACCCCGCTGGGCAGCACCGGCAGGAAGATGTCGAGGAGCACCGAAACGGCCACCAGCGCATAGATCCATGGGCTGCTGACCAGCGACCCGATGCTTCCCAGACCTTCGACCACCACAACTCCCCGATACTCCCCCGTGGGCCGGGCCATGCCGCGAGACGCGGGGACGGCAGGAGCGGCCGATGACAGCCATACAGCGTACGCCCGGGGTGTGACAGAGGGTTCACAGGGGGCTTGTGTGATCGACGCGCGGCGTTCACACGCGGTCGGATCAGGCCGCGACCGGCGTCTGCCGCTCCGGGGTGGACTGCTCCGGCTCCGACGTGCGCCGGGCGAGGAGCCGGTCCAGTCCGAAGGCACCGGAACCGGTGAAGGCGAGCAGCAGGAAGGCCCAGCAGAACATGACGGAAGCCTCGCCGCCGTTCTCCATCGGCCACAGGGCACCCGGCTGGTGCACCTTGAAGTACGCGTAGGCCATGGAGCCGGAGGCGATGACCGCCGCGGCTCGGGTGCCGAGGCCCAGCAGGACGAGGCTGCCGCCGACCAGCTGGATCACGGCCGCGTACCAGCCCGGCCAGGTGCCCGCGTCGATCGTGCCGCCCCCCGCCGCGCCACCGAGGACGCCGAAGAGCGAGGCGGCGCCGTGGCAGGCGAAGAGGAGGCCGACGACCATGCGGAACAGGCCGAGTACGTATGGCTGGGCGGTGGCGCTGTTGAGGCGTCCGGGCATGGGGGAGTGCTCCTTCGGTCGGCCGGCCGGAACGGGCCGGTGGGGGACGGAACCGAGTGGGCGGCCCACGTTAGGTGAGCCTAACGAGTGCTTGCAAGTTCAACATTTAGCCATAGCCTGACGTGCGGTCACCTGCCCGCTACTGCCACCGGGCCAGGTGGGAGCGCTCCCACACTCGCGGCGCGGCCCACCGACGTGACTCAATTCATACCCCGCACCGCCCCTGACCCATGCGGGCCGCACACCGCCGCGGCCCCAAGCGGGCCACACCGTCTCACCCCGTGCGGGCCGTGCCGTCTCAACCCGGGCGGGTCGCCGCGCCTCCCGGGGCCGTCTACGCCAGCTCCCGGTCCGTCACCTTCCGCAGGACGGTCGTCCCGTCACGATGGGCCCGGGCCTGTTCCAGGCGCAGCCGCGCCGACCGCCCCCGCAGGGTCAGCGTCATGATCTGGTTGCCGAACCAGGGCCCGCCCGTTCTGCGCCAGCTCACCGCCGGGGGCGTGCAGCGTCCGTGCCGGGCGATGCGCCGCCCGAGGGCACGCGCGGGGGCGCTCCAGCCGAAGCGGAAGCCGAGGCGGATCGAGAGCGGCACGGAGTTGTGGACGGGGGAGCAGGTCAGCTGGGCCACGCGCGCGTCCGGTGCCCGCCCCGGCCACGACGGCTCGGCCACGTAGGCGTGGTGGACGTCGCCCGACAGCACACTCACGGTCGCGGGCGCTCCAGGCCCGGTACCGGCCTCGGCGATCAGGTCGCCGAGGGCGTCGAAGGACGAGGGGAACGCGGACCAGTGCTCCAGGTCGGCCCCGCGCCGGATCCGCTCCCCGAGCCGCGCCCAGCGCGCGCCCCGTTCACCGCCGCACATCGCGGCGTTCCACGCCTCCACGTCGTGCACCAGGTGGGGCAGCAGCCAGGGCAGCGAGGTGCCGATCAGCAGGTGGTCGTACGCGCCGAGACCGTCGCCGCCGTTCTCGCTCGCGCCCCCGTTCTCGCTCCCGCCCCTGTTGTCGCCCTGGCCCCCGCTCCCGCGGCCCCGCCCGTCGAGGATCTGTTCGCGCAGCCACGCGGCCTCGGCCGGGTCGAGCATCGTGCGGCGGTCCTCCTCCAGGACGCGGGCCGCGCGGGAGTCGACCATCAGCAGCCGTATGCGCCCGAAGTCGCGCCGGTAGCTCCAGCGGACGGAGGCCGGATCGGCGTCGGCGCGGGCGGCGAAGTCCCGCAGGGCGTCGGTGCCGTCGGGTGCCTCGCGGACGGCCGTGTAGAGCGGGTCGGCGGCCAGTTCGTCCGGGGACAGGTTGCCCAGCTGCTGGTACACCCAGTACGACATCAATCCGCTCAGCAGCCGCTGCTGCCACCAGTCGGTGGCCCGCATGTCGGCGAGCCAGGCTGCGGAGGTGTTCCAGTCGTCGATGACGTCGTGGTCGTCGAAGATCATGCAGCTGGGGACGGTGGACAGCAGCCAGCGCACCTCGGGGTCGAGCCAGGACTCGTAGTAGAGGCGGGTGTACTCCTCGTAGTCTGCGACCTGGTCGCCGGGACCCGCGTCCAAGTCCCGCCGGCCGGCGATCCACTGGCGCGTGGCGTCGGAGATCTCGTCGGCGTACACCTGGTCGCCGAGCAGCAGCAGCACGTCGGGGCGGGCACCGTCGGGGTCGGCCGCGACGCGGGCTGAGAGGGTGTCCAGGGCGTCGGGACCCACGCGGTCCTTGCCGCCGGCGGGCGGCGCCGCCCAGCGGCAGGAGCCGAAGGCGACGCGCATGCCGTCGTCGTCCGTGGGAGTGGCGATCACCGAGGGCGGGAAGCGGGAGTCGGGCGGCGGCCACACACCGGTCCCGTCGAGGAGCACCTCGTACTCCGTCGCCGTGCCGGGCGTCAGGCCGTCGACCTGGACCAGGGCGTAGTGGTGGCCCGCGATCAGGAAGCTGCGGGCCGTGCCCCGGGCGCCGTCGGCGCAGCGCACCTCGGCCGTGCAGGGGCCGTCCGTCTCGACCCAGACGGTCGCGCGGGAACCGTCGGTGTACCTCAGCAGTGGTCCCAGGCGCAGTTCCGTCACGATGATCCTCTCCTCCGTCGCCCCGTACGGTACGGAACGACGGAGGCCGGCGGGGAGGTTCCGCGCCGAACTGACGGCGGAACGGGCGGCGGAACGGACGGCGGCCGGACGCCGACGGGCGTCAGCAGTTCGCGAGATAGCCCTGCAGGGCGGACTTCTCCGCCGAGTCGACCGAGAGGTCGTAGTAGTACTTCACCTGCACCCAGGCGCGCACGTACGTGCAGCGGTAGGCGCTGCGCGAGGGCATCCAGGTGGCCGGGTCCTGGTCGCCCTTGGACTGGTTGACGTTGTCGGTGACCGCGAGGAGCTGGGGCCGGGTCAGGTCGTTGGCGAAGGACTGCCGGCGCGAGGTGGTCCAGGAGTCGGCGCCGGAGTCCCATGCCTCGGCGAGCGGCACCAGGTGGTCGATGTCGACGTCGGAGGAGGCGGACCAGGTGGCGCCGTCGTAGGGGGAGTACCAACTGCCGCTGGTGGCGGCGCAGGAGGAGTCGGTGACGACGTTCGTGCCGTCGCGCTTGAGGATCGTCTCGCGGGTGTTGCAGGTGCCGGACTGGGTGATCCAGTGCGGGAAGAGGTCGCGGTCGTAGCCGGTGCGGTCCTCGGTGGCCACCGTGAGGGAGGCGAGGTAGGTGCGGGCGGTGGCGGCGCTGACCGGGGTGGGGAGGGCGGCGGAGGCGGCCGGGCCGTTGAGGAGCCCGGCGGAGGCTATGAGCCCGGTGAACGCGGCGAGGAAACCGAGCCGTCGACGCGCGTAGAACTTCGGCATGCGAACTCCCTGTGAGTGTGGGGGCGTTGGGACGCGGGCAGGGGAATGCTCGCGACGCCGCATGGCGCACGGGTGTGCGGTCGGTTAGAAGTTAGTGACGTGTGCATGGCACGTCTAGAAGCGCGGCGAGACTCGTGACGGAGACGGGCCGGGACTTTCGGCCCTCGGCCCCGCCCGGGGGGTCGCGTACTATGGACGGCGCAGAAGGGGAGTAGCTCTTCGCCGGACCGTCGACATACTGCTCAGCTCGTCTGAGCCGGCGCCCGGAGGCAGGCCTCGTGAGCGGGGCAGGCCAGCGAGACCTTCGGCAAGCAGTGCACGCCCGTGCCGTACGGCAGGGGTGGATCCGTGTGCTGCCGTGCCGAGGTGTCGCGCGTCGCGGGGATCGAAATCCGCACCATCAGCACTCTCGGCGGGGTGGCCCCGACCGATTGAGGAACCTTGATCAGCCTGACCGTGACGGCGCTCGTCTTCGGTGTCGTCTTCCTCGCCGAACTGCCGGACAAGACCGCACTCGCCGGCCTCGTCCTCGGCACCCGCTACCGGGCCTCGTACGTCTTCGCGGGCGTGGCCGCCGCCTTCCTGGTGCACGTCGTGCTCGCCGTCGCGGCGGGCAGCGTGCTGACCCTGCTGCCGCAGCAGCTCGTGCACGCGATCACCGGTGTGCTGTTCCTCGGCGGTGCCGCCGTGCTGCTGATGAAGAAGGACGACGAGGACGAGGAGGTCCGCAAGCCGCAGGACCAGTCCTTCTGGAAGGTCGCCGGGGCGGGGTTCATGCTCATCCTGGTCGCCGAGTTCGGCGACCTGACGCAGATCATGACGGCCAACCTCGCGGCCCGCTACGACGACCCGCTCTCCGTCGGCCTCGGTGCGGTGCTCGCGCTGTGGGCGGTGGCCGGGCTCGGCATCGTCGGTGGAAAGGCCCTGATGAAGCGGGTGCCGCTGGGGCTGATCACGAAGATCGCGGCGGTGCTCATGCTGGGCCTCGGCGTGTGGAGCCTGTGGGAGGCGATCGCCGGCTGAGCGTCGGCCGCCGGTCCCCGGCCGGGTCCCGGCCGGTTGTGACGGGGCCGGTGGCGTGCGCCGGTGGCGCGAACCCCGGTCTGTTTTGTACCGTGGGTGAACAAAGTGGCTCCCGTCCGTTCTCCCTGACCGGCGGGCGGGGCCGCCTTGTTTCCGCCCCGCGCCTTGGAGTCTGCCGATGACGGCCACCGCAAGCACCGTTCTGCCCGCCCGTGCCCTGCTGCTCGACATGGACGGCACCCTCGTCAACTCGGACGCCGCCGTCGAGCGCGTCTGGCGGCGCTGGGCCGACCGGCACGGGCTGGACGGCGACGAGGTCATGAAGGTCGTCCACGGACGGCAGGGCTACGCCTCGATGGCGCTGCTGCTGCCGGACCGGCCCATGGAGCAGAACTACGCCGACAACGCCCGCATGCTCGCCGAGGAGACCGCCGACACCGAGGGCGTCGTCGTGATTCCCGGCGCGCCGGACTTCCTCGCCTCGCTGCGCGGCCTGCCGCACGCCCTGGTGACCTCGGCCGACGTGGCCCTGTCCACCGCGCGGATGGCCGCCGCCGGGCTCGTCCAGCCGGACGTCCGGATCACCGCCGAGTCGGTCGGCGCGAGCAAGCCCGACCCGGAGGGCTTCCTCAAGGGCGCCGCCGAGCTGGGCATCGACCCCGCCGACTGCATCGCCTTCGAGGACTCCGGCGCCGGCATCGCGGCCGCGCGCGCCGCCGGGATGCGGGTCGTGGGGGTCGGACCGCGCGCCGGGTTCCACGGGCCGGACGTGGTCGTCGAGGACCTGACACAGGTCCGGGTCGAGGCCGCCCCGGACGGCGGCCTGCGCCTGCACATCGGCTGACGCCGCCTGCCCGGGGGCCCGCCGCCGCTACGGCTCCCGGGTCTCCGACTCCAGCCTGCGGCGGGTTTCGGGGCCGTAGACGCCGACTCCGTCGGAGTAGATGCCGCGATACCACTGGTAGTGCCGGACCGCGTCCTCGACCTGACGGTTGTAGTTGCCGTTGAAGTCGCCCCGGTAGAACTCCTTCTCGGCCAGGCGCTGCTGCAGTTCGACGACCTCCGGGCCCTGGTCGCCGCGGCGCAGCGTGGGGCCGCCGCCGGGATCGCCGTCGTCCTCCTCGGACTCCTGCGGAGCCTCCTCGGCCGGCGCGCTCGTGCTCTGCGTCGGCTCGGCCGACCGGGACGGAGTGGGCGAGGCGCTCGACGCCGACGGGGACGGCGACGCCGAAGCGCTCGGTTCGGCCGAAGGGGACGCGGACTCGGACGGGGAAGCGGACGCGGAGGGCGTCGGCGAGGCGGCGGTCGTGCTCGGTCCGGCGCTCGGCGGGGCCTCGCTGGTCGACGGGTCCGGCACGCTCGCCCGGACCTCGTCCGGCAGCGCCCCGTCCCGCGACGGGGTGTCGTACGAGAACAGCCCGCTCGCGAATCCCGCCGCGCCGACCACCACCACGACCGCCCCGGCCGCACTCAGCAGGACGCCCTTGCGGCGCCTCCGCGGCGGCCGTCCCCCGCCGTCCGCACTCTCCGCCCCCGGGCCCACCCGCGGGAGGGGAGCGGTGGCGGACGCGTCGAACAGGCGCAGGTCGTGTGCGCTGGGCGAGCCGGTCGAGGGGGCGAGGGGCGTCGGCAGCGCGGAGGTCGCTTCCGCGTCCCCGGCGGGCGAACCGGCACCGGCACCGACTGCCGCACCCGCACCCGTACCGGCTGCCGCTCCCGTACCGGCCCCGGCGTCGACGGCGCGCAGCGTCATGGTGGCGTCCGGGTCGGAATCGGACGCGGGTGCGGCGCTGGGCTCACCGGAAGAGCCGGACGGGCCGGAGGCGTCGGGTGCATCGGACGGGCCGGACGCGTCGGGTGTGTCCGAGGGCTTCCCGGCCCCGTCCAGCTCGACGTACGGCCGTATGCGCAGCGGGTCGAAGTCCTCCGCCGCTGCCGCCTGGGCCGTGCGGGCGTCGCGCAGGGCGTCGGACGCCCTGGTTCCGCAGGCGCAGGACGGTGTGTTGTCCGCCGCCCTGGGTGTGCCGCACTCCGGGCAGGCGGCCCCCGCCGACCGGTCCTGCGACGGCTCCTTCTGCTGATCCACGCGTTCGTCCCTCCCCTCGCGACTCCCCTCGCGAACTCCAGAGATTATGCAGATCTTCTCCATACTTCGGCGCACACGCCCCCGGAATACCGGCTTCCTGGAGGACTGAAACGGTCATAACTGGTCACACCGACCTGGATGGACCGTGACACCTGTGGAGGTCGGGATGGCCGGAGACGTGCGCGAGGCGACGGAGTCGGAGCCGGACCCGGCGCGGTCCGCGCCACCGGGGGAGCGGGAACAGGTCGCCGGCGGCGTACTCGTCTCCATCGGGGCCCTGCTCCTCGGGATGCTGCTCGCCGCACTCGACCAGACCATCGTGTCGACGGCGCTGCCGACCATCGTCAGCGATCTCGGCGGACTCGAGCACCTGTCCTGGGTGGTCACCGCGTACCTCCTGGCGGCCACCGCCGCGACCCCGCTGTGGGGAAAGCTCGGCGACCAGTACGGACGCAAGAGGCTGTTCCAGCTGGCGATCGTGATCTTCCTGGTCGGCTCCGCGCTGTGCGGCACAGCGCAGGGCATGGGCCAGCTGATCGCCTTCCGCGCCCTGCAGGGCCTGGGCGGAGGCGGTCTGATGGTGCTGTCGATGGCGATCGTCGGCGACCTGGTGCCACCCCGTGAACGAGGCCGCTACCAGGGCCTGTTCGGCGCCGTCTTCGGCGCGACCAGCGTGCTCGGCCCACTGCTCGGCGGGGTCTTCACCGAGCACCTCAGCTGGCGCTGGGTCTTCTACATCAACCTCCCCATCGGCGTCGTCGCGCTCGCGGTGATCGCGGCGGTCCTGCACATCCCGCGCCGGGCCACCCGGCACGTCATCGACTACCTCGGCACCCTCCTCATCGCCTCCGTCGCCACCTGCCTGGTCCTGGTGGCCTCGCTCGGCGGCACGACCTGGGCCTGGGGCTCCCCGCAGATCATCGGCCTCGCGGTGCTCGCGGTCGTCCTGGCCGTACTCTTCGTGGCCGTGGAACGCAGGGCGGCCGAGCCCGTCCTGCCGCTGAAGCTCTTCCGCGTCCGCACCTTCACGCTCTCCGCGGTCATCAGCTTCGTCATCGGCTTCGCGATGTTCGGCGCGATGACGTACCTGCCGACGTTCTTGCAGGTCGTACGGGGTGTCACGCCCACCATGTCCGGCGTGCACATGCTGCCGATGGTGTTCGGCCTGCTGCTGTCGTCGACCGTCTCCGGGCAGATCGTCAGCCGCACCGGCCGCTGGAAGGTCTTCCCCGTCGCGGGCACCGCCGTGACCACCCTCGGACTGCTCCTGCTGCACCAGCTCGACGAGAACAGCGCCACCGCCGAGATGAGCGCCTACTTCTTCGTCTTCGGCCTGGGCCTCGGTCTGGTGATGCAGGTCCTCGTCCTCATCGTGCAGAACGCCGTCGCCTACGAGGACCTGGGCGTAGCCACCTCCGGCGCGACCTTCTTCCGGTCCATCGGCGCGTCCTTCGGCGTGGCCATCTTCGGCACGATCTTCGCGAGCCGCCTCGGCGACCAGCTCACCGACGCCTTCCGGGGCGCCGCCCTGCCGCCCGGCGTCTCCGTGGACACCCTCAAGGCCGACCCGCGCGGCATCGGCGCCCTGCCGCCCGCGCTGCGCCCCGAGGCGATCCACGCCTACGCCTCCTCCATCACCGACGTCTTCCTGTACGCCACCCCCGTCGCCCTCCTCGCCTTCCTCCTGGCCTGGTTCCTGAAGGAGGACCGGCTGCGCGGCTCGGTCACCGCGCCGGACGCCACCGAGACCCTCGCCAGCAACCCGGTGGAACGCTCCTCGCACGACGAGGTGTGCCGCGCCCTGTCGGTCCTCGGCACCCGGGAGGGCCGCCGGGAGATCTACCGCCGGATCACCGCACGGGCGGGCTACGACCTGCTGCCCGCGTCGAGCTGGATGCTGCTGCGGGTCAGGAAGTACGGCCGCGTCGAGCCCGCCCAGCTGGCGGAGCGCAGCCCGGTCCCGCTGGCCACCGTGATGGCGGCGGCCCGGCAGGTGGAGGAGCGGCACCTCGCCGTCCGCGAGGGCCCCGACCTGGTCCTCACCCCACGCGGCCGCGAGGTCGCCGAACGGCTGGCGCTGGCCCGCGAGGACTCCCTCGCCGAACTGCTCGGCGACTGGTGGGGCCCGGACCGCCCGACCGACCTGGTGCGGCTGGTGCGGGAGCTGACCGGCGAACTGTGCGGCTCGGAGCGGGAGCGCCCGCACGGGACGCGTACGCCCGCACGGGCGGGCTGAGCACCTCCGACGCCCCCTTCTCCAAGCCCTGTCAGGGCTCCTGGTCCAGCGGCTTGTGGAACCAGTGCTCGGCGTACGGGCTGTCGTTGTGGGCCTCGGTCTCGGTACGTGTAGTACGCGCGCCAGAGGGCGGCGGCGACGGGGGAGTCGTACGGTTCCGGGGCGACGGTCCAGGTCATGACGGGCATGGTCGGCAGGGACCGGTGAGCCGGGCAGGCGTATTTTCCCACCGATGCTCCCTCGGCGCACGCCGTGCGCCGTTTGAGCGCGGACTCCGGGGCAACCCGAACGGCGAACCGGCCCGCTCGGAGAGCCGGCAGGCCGAAAACCCGGAAGGCACTCATGTCCACAGGCGTGATCATCGCTCTGATCGTGATCGTGGCGGTCGTGCTCGTCGTCGCGGCCGTCCTTGCCCTGCGCGCACGGGGTCCCCAGCACGGCGGGAGCCTGAAGCGGCGCTTCGGGCCCGAGTACGACCTGGCCGTGGCCCGGCACGACGGCGACACCAAGGCCGCGGAACGGGAACTGGCCGAACGGGTGCGGCGGCACGGGTCGTTGCACACCCGGCCCCTGGAGCCCGCCGAGCGCGAGCGCTTCGAGGCGCGCTGGGCCGCGGCCCAGGAGCGCTTCGTCGACTCCCCGCGCGAGGCGGTCGGCGAGGCGGACCGGCTGCTCGCGGAACTCGCCGCCGCGCGGGGCTTCCCGGACGGCGGACAGTACGAGGAGCAGCTCACGGCGTTGTCCGTGCACCACGCCCACCATGTCGAGGGGTACCGCCGCGTGCACCGCGTGACGCACACGCGCGCGGACGACGCACAGGGCGGCGGCGCGGGCACGGAGGAGATGCGCGCGTCCATGGTCGAGGCCCGCGCGCTGTTCGAGGCGCTGGTACGCCCGGACCGCCACGACGCCGGGCGGCGGCGGACCGGCACGGAGGCCGGCGAACCTCTTCCCGCCGCCCCTGCCGCCCCCGCCGCCCACGCGCCCCGCACGACCCACGCGTGGTCGCTCGGCAAGCGCCGGCCGAAGGAGAGCTGAGGCATGCCCGACACGACAGGCCGACGCGGAACCACCGCCGGACCCGACATCACAGGCGAACACCGATCCACCGGCGGACCCGACATCACAGGGGAGCCCGGCACCACCGCCGGACCCGACATCACGGGTGAGCCCGGCACCACCGCCGGGGCGGGCACCCCGGACCGACCGGAGACCAGGGCCGAGCCCGGCATCACCGCCGGCGCAGGCGCCCCGGACCGACCGGGGACCACGCCCGAGCCCGGGGCCGCCGCCGAAGCGCCCTCGGCGGTCACGCCCGCCGGGGTCGCCGGGCCGCTCCTCGCGGCCGGTGAGTCCGACCGGCTCGGCCGGCGGTTGCACCAGGCGGTGACCGGGTTCGTCGACGCGCCGCGTGCCTCCGTCGAGGAGGCCGACCGTGTCCTGGAGGAGATCTCCGCCCGCTTCACGGACGTCGTGGCCCACCGCCGCCGCACCCTGCGCAGCTCCTGGCAGGAGGCCGGGCCGGACGGCGGCGCGCCGAGCACGGACACCGAACAACTCCGCCTGGCCCTGCGGGACTACCGCGAACTGGCGGACCGCCTGATGCGCCTGTGAGCCACGGGCGTCACCGCTCCGCCCGGCCCTCCCGCCACTGCCGTACGACCTCTTCGACGTCGTAGGGCTTCAGACCCAGCGGGGGGCCGGGCGGCGGCTTGAACATGACGTCGCGGATCTTGACGTTGATCTCCTCGACGATGCGGCGGACCACCCGCTCCGATGGGGCCTTCGCCGCCGCCTCCAGGGCGTCCTCCGCCTCCTTGCGCAGGGCCAGCGTGGGCGGCAGTACGGAGAAGCCCTCGCGGGCCATCTTCCGCTTGACCCACCACAGTTCGTCGTAGGTGCTGTCCATCTCGCCGGGCAGGGGCTTGCCCGCGCCGGGCAGCTCGGCGAACTCGCCGCGTGCGTCCGCGTCTCGAATCTGTTTGTCGACCCAGGACTCGAAGTCGACGCCGGGTGGCTTTCGCTCGGTCATGACCCCATTGTGCCGGACGCCGGACATCCTTCCCCGGGCCGATCTATCATGCGGCGGCGACCAGCGGACTGACCTCGAAGGAGCGCACGTGCTCGAACTCACCATGGCCGCCGTCACCGCGGCGGACGCGGGCGCCACGGCCGGCATGCAGATGGCCGACGCGCCCAGCGACCCCGACGCGGTGCTGCGGGTGGGCAGGGACAGGTCCGTGTGCCGGCTGTCGACCCCGGACGACTGGCTGTTCGTCTCCCGCGTCCACCTGGAGTTCCGCTGCGGCCCGGACGGCACCTGGCGGCTGACCTGGCTCCGCGGCTCGCAGCCGGAGCCCTCCTGCGAGGTCCGGCTGACGGTCGGCGGACACGCGCAGGCGCAGCCCATGACGTACGGCGGCACCGTGCCGCTGCCCAGGGGCGGCAGCGGCGAAGTGGTGGTCCAGGACCTCGCCGAGCCGCGCAGCGTCAACGTCGGCTTCTACCACGAGGTGTAGGACCGGGGCCCGCGATCAGGGCAGTACGCGCGCCAGTGCGAACCCGTCGTACCCCTTGCTGCCGACCGTCTGGACCGCGGTGCCGCTGAGGCGGGGATGGCTGCCGATCAGCTCGATGGCGGCGCGGGTGCCGCGCACGTCGTCGGCCGGGTCGTCGGCGTCGGCCACGCGGCCGCCGCGGACCACGTTGTCGATGACGATCAGGCTGCCGGTGCTGGTGAGTCTCAGGGCCCACTCGAGGTAGTGCGGGTTGTTGCCCTTGTCGGCGTCGATGAAGACCAGGTCGAAGGGGGCCGGGTTCTCGTCGGCGAGCTTCGGCAGGGACTCCAGGGCGGGGCCCAGGCGTACGTCGACGAGGGCGTCGAGGCCGGCGCGGGCGATGTTGCGGGTGGCGACCTCCGCGTGCCGGGCGTTGTACTCCAGGGTGACCAGACGGCCGTCGGCGGGCAGGGCGCGGGCCAGCCAGATGGTGCTGTAGCCGCCGAGGGTGCCGATCTCCAGGATGGAGCGGGCACCCTGGATCCGGGCGAGGAGCTGAAGCAGTTTGCCCTGGTTGGCGGTGACGTTCACCGGCGGCAGCCCGGCGGCGTCGCTCTCCCTGCGGGCGGCCGCCAGGGCCTCGTCCTCGGGTGCGAGGTGGCTGACGAAGTAGCCGTCGACCTCGTCCCAGAGCCGTGACTCGCTCATGCGGGGCCTCCCGCGGGCACGGCGCGGCGGAAGAGCTGGCGGGAGCCGCCCTCGGGGCCGGGTGCGGCCGCTTCGGCGGGGGTGAAGCCGAGGCGCTCGTAGAAGGCGCGCGCGCCGCTCTCGCGAGCACCGGGATGGTCGGCTCCGAACGTGACCACTTCGACGTCGGCCGGTCCCCGTACCCACCTGCGCATCGCGTCCCCCATCAGCCCACGGCCGACGCCGCCCGCACGGGCCTGCCGGGACACGACCAGCCAGTGGATGTGGTGGACCGACGCGTCCGAACCGAACAGCAGCCCACCGAGCAGGTCCGGGCCCGGGGCCGAGGAGACGGCGACGAGTGCCGCGTTCCGGCGGATGTGGTCGCGCACCGCGTCATGGAACCCGGCGTCCTCGACCATCGGGCCGAACCAGTGCTCCACCTGGGCCGCCAGGCCCAGGAAGCCGGGAAAGTCTCGCTCTTCCGCAAGTCTGACCATCATCCCGGCAGTCTCGCAGAGCAGACCGCGGCCCGCAGGCCGCAAACTGCGGACCACAGGCCACGGGCCGCGTGCCGCAGGCCACGGGCCACAGACTGCGTGCCACGCGTGCCGCAGGCCGCGTGCCACAGACCGCGGACCGCGGTGTGCGCTAGCGCCCCTCCACCGCCGGTGCCGAGCCCGGCAGCGGGCGTCCCGCGGACTCGGTCATGAACCACACCGCCACGCCGCCAACCACGGCCGCGGCCATCATGTAGTACGCGGGCATCATCATGTCGCCCGTCGCCCCGATCAGCGCCGTCACCACCAGCGGCGTCGTCCCGCCGAACAGGGACACCGAGACGTTGAAGCCGATCGACAGCGAGCCGTACCGCACCCGCGTCGGGAACAGCGCCGGCAGCGCGGACGGCATCGAGGCCGTGAAGCAGACCAGCAGCATGCCCAGCGCGCCCATGCCGAGGGCCACCGCGAGCAGGCTGCCCTCGCGGATCAGCAGCAGCGCCGGGACGGACAGCAGCAGGAAGCCGGCGCAGCCCGCCGCGATCACCGGCCGCCGCCCGACCCGGTCGGTCAGGGCGCCCGCGAACGGCTGGACGACCATCATCAGCGCCATCACGCCCAGCACCACGAGCAGCCCGTGCGTCTCGTCGTACTCCAGCTCGCTGGTCAGATAGCTCGGCATGTACGACAGCAGCATGTAGTCCGTGACGTTGAAGACCAGCACCAGGCCGACGCAGAGCAGCAGCGCCCGCCACTGACCGGTGACCATCTCGCGCAGCGGCACCTTGGGCCGTGCCGTCTCCGCCTTCGCCACCTCGGCCGCGAACGCCGGGGTCTCCTCGAGACGCATCCGCAGGTACAGGCCGACGATGCCCATCGGGCCCGCGATCAGGAACGGGATGCGCCAGCCCCAGGACATCAGGTCGCCGTCCGACAGCAGCGCCGTCATCAGGGTCACCAGGCCGGCGCCGCCGATGTACCCGGCGAGCGTGCCGAACTCCAGCCAGCTGCCGAGGAAGCCGCGCCGCTTGTCCGGCGCGTACTCGGCGATGAAGGTGGACGCGCCCGCGTACTCACCGCCGGTGGAGAAGCCCTGCACCAGCCGCGCGGCCAGCAGCAGCACCGGCGCCCAGACGCCGATCGTCGCGTACGACGGGATCAGCCCGATGGCGAACGTGCCCGCCGCCATCATGATCATCGTCACGGCGAGCACCTTCTGCCGTCCGACCCGGTCGCCGAGCGGACCGAAGACCATGCCGCCCAGCGGCCGGACCAGGAACGCCGCCGCGAAGGCACCGAAGGTGGAGAGCAGCTGCGCGGTGGGGTTGCCGGACGGGAAGAAGACCTTGCCCAGCGTCACGGCGATGTAGCTGTAGACGCCGAAGTCGAACCACTCCATCGCGTTGCCCAGTGCCGCCGCCTTGACGGCGCGCCGCACGAGCGCTGGATCGGTGGCGGTGGGCGCGCCGGCGGCACGCGGGACGGGAGCGGGGGGCGTACGGGACGGAGGAGCAGCGGCGACGGGGGCGGCCGACAAAACTACGCTCGCCTACTTTCGACGGGGACAGGGACGGGGGGCGGAGTGCGCCACGACCCGCACGGCGGCGCTGTCGCCGGGCCGGAAAGCGCCCGCGGCACTCGGCCACGGGCAGAAAAGCGACCATAGGCGCTGATGCGCCGCTTACGCCCGGTATGCTTTTCGTTGCACTGTGCACCAAAACGGGGTGCACGCAGGAGACATGCGCGCGCCGTGCGCCGTCCGGCCACCCGCGAGCTGTGATCCTTCTCGCTCCCCGAAACGAAAAGCGGTCCGCTGTCAGGTTGAGTGGGGGGCGCTCGCGTCTCCCTACGGGGGTGGTGCGAGCCTCATAGGGTTCGCAGGGACGACACACTGCGTACACGAGCTCGGTACGCGGGGTACGAACGGGGCGGGAGGCCGACGAGGCGTGGCGAATGCGGAGCACAGTGGGCGACCGGCGGAGTCCTTCGGAGCCTCGGCCGCCGACGTGAGCAGAGCACGTTGGCGCGTCGCACGCCTCGGCCTGTGGCTGATCGCGGCCGTCCTGGCCGTACGGCAGGTGGCCGCGGTCCTCGGCACCCCACGGGGGGAGCGCCTGACGGACCTGGAGACCTGGGTCGGTGAGCACGGCGTCCTGCACGTGGAGGGGTCGCTCTACGACTCCACGCAGTTCACCGGCACGCCGTTCGTCGGCCTCGTCCTCAAGCCCTTCACCCGCGCCGCCGAGCAGGCCCTCGGCTGGGGCTGGACCTTCGGCTCGCTGCTGCTCGTCGTGGCCCTCGGCCTGGTCGCCGCCCGCGCCCTGCCCCAGCCGGTCGGACGCCGTACGGCGCTGCTCGCGGCGCCGGTCGCCATCAGCCTGCTGATGCTCTCGCTCCCGGTGCGCAACGCGTTCTGGCTCGGGCAGACCAGCATCATCCCGGTCCTCCTAGTCCTGCTCGGCTGCTTCGCCGTACGCGGAGCCCGGGGCGACCGGGTGGGCGGCGTGCTGATCGGCGTCGCCGCCGCCTTCCAGCCGACCGTCCTGCTCTTCGTCCCGCTGCTGTGGTTCACCGACCGCAGACGCGCCGCCCTGTCCACCGGGATCACCTTCGCCGCCTGCACCGCGATCGCCTGGGCGGCCATGGCGCAGGACTCGTACACGTACTGGGTGCACCACATGGCCGGCGTCGGCCTGGGCGGCGAGGCCGACGACCTCGCCAACCAGTCGCTGCACGGCGCCCTGCTCCGCCTCGGCCTGAACGGCCCGCTGGAGATCGCCCTCTTCCTCCTGCTCGGCGCGGCCGTCGCCGTCCTCGCCCTGCGCCGCGCCGTGCGCTACGCCCGCGACGGACAGCTGCTGCTGGCCGTCGCCGTCACCGGCTGCGCGGCCGTCGCCGTCTCCCCGGCCACCTGGCAGCACCAGCTGCTGTGGGTGCTGCCCGCGGTGGTCGGCCGGGTCGGCAAGCGGGCCTCCGACCGGTACGTGTGGCCGGTCGCCGTCGTCCTGGTGATGACGCTGCCCGCGAAGATGATGCTGCCGAACATGGCGGCCCTGTACCCGCTGCGGGACAACGTCGTGCTGCTGGCCGCGCTGGCCGCCGCCGTCGCCGTGCCCTTCCTGGCGCGCACGTCGCCGTACTTCGAGAACCCGGTCCCGACGGCCTACGCACCGCCGGTGCCGACCCGCTTCAAGCACGTCCCGCTGCTGCCGTTCCTGCGCCGGGTCCTGACCCGCCCCAACCTCCTGCTGGAACTGCTCCTCATCCGGGTCACCTACGCCGCCTACTCGCAGGTGCGCCTCGCGGCGACCGGCGGCAGCAACTCGGCGGGCCGGGCGCGGGCCGAGGAGCACGGGACGCAGATCCTCGACATCGAGCGCTTCCTGCACATCGACATCGAGCACGCGATCAACCACGCAGTCGTGAAGGTCGGCTGGCTGCGGGACTTCTTCGACTTCTACTACACGTCGTTCCACTTCGTCGTCCCGCTGGCCGTCCTCGGCGTCCTGTACTGGCGCCGCCCGGTCGACTACCGCTGGGCCCGCGCCTCCCTGGGTTTCGCCACCCTGCTGGCCCTGGTCGGCTTCTGGCTCTACCCGCTCGCCCCGCCGCGGCTGATGCCGGGGCTCGGGATCATCGACACCGTGCACGGCGTGCAGGACTTCACGAAGCCGGACTACGGCACGCTGACGCACCTCACCAACCAGTACGCGGCGATGCCGTCGCTGCACTTCGGCTGGTCGCTGTGGTGCGGGATGGTGATCGCGATCATCGCGCCGAGGGTGTGGATGAAGGCCCTGGGCCTGCTCCACCCCCTCTTCACCGTCTCGGCGATCGTGGCGACCGGCAACCACTGGGTCCTGGACGCGGTGGGCGGCGCGGCCGTGGTCGCGGCGGGCTTCGGACTGACGTACTGGTTCCAGGGCCCGCGGGCCAGGACGGTCACGGCGGCGGCGAAGGCGGCCGGGGAGCCCGTGGCGACGGCGGAGGCGGCCGGCGAATCCGCGGCGGCGGCCAAGACGGCCCGGGAACCCGCGGCGGACGTCAGCAGCGACCTCCCGGCGAAGGACCGTACCGGGAGCTGATCCGGTACTCACCCGGCGCGTCGACCGACAGCCGGGTGAACTCGCCGTCCCGCGTGAGGCACCCGCTGTCGCTGCGCAGCCACGGCGACCAGGCGACCCGCACGGTCACCGCGCCGGGCTCCTCCACGCGCAGCACCAGGTCGGCGGGGGCGGCGGTCACGACGCTGCCGGGCGCGGAGACCAGCGGTACGGCGTCCCGTACCCGGAAGACCTGCCAGTGCGCGTCCCGCCAGACGGGCTCCAGCCACTCGGGCCGCAGCTCCGGGTCCCGGACCAGCTCGGCCTCGGCCCTCGCCGGACCGTCCGGCTTGCCGAGCGGGGCGACGACGAAACCCACCGCCCACCGGTCCAGCCACTGCCGGTAGGTGGCCGCGGAGAAGGTGCCGTCGTAGAAGAGGCGGCCGCGTTCCACGTCGAGCTGCCGGTTCCAGCCGCGGGCCAGGTTGACGTGCGGGGCGAGCAGGGTGGCCTCGCGGTGATTGCGGGCCGGCACCACCTCCACCCGTGTGCGATCGGCGCCGAGACCCTTCAGGGCGTCCACGACACCGTCCGTCTCGGCGGCCCAGGCCGGCACGGTGGTGGAGACCTTCAGGTCGTCGGCGGTCTTCTTGCCGACCCACCCCGAGGAGTAGACGACCGCGACGGCCAGCAGCCCTGACACCAGCCGCACCAGCCGCCGCGACCGGGCCGCGGTGAGCGCGGGAGGGGCGGAGAGCAGCGCGGCCAGCAGCACGGCGGGCGCGAACAGCTCGGCGAACCGTTCGACGTTCGTGCCGACCGGTGAGGCGATCAGATACGTCAGCACGGTCCCGAGCGCGTAAACGGCCCCGCTCCACCGGGCGACCCGCCAGGTACGCGGGGCCAGCACGGTGACGGCGAGGCCGAGCACGACCGGCGGCCATATTCGGGCGAACGGCATCGGCTGCTCCCCGGTGAAGGGGAAGAACAGCGTCGTCAGCCCGACCACGGCCGCCGGGGGTATGAGCAGCACGAGGGCGCGCCGCCAGTCCCGTACGAGCAGGAACGCGGCCCCGACCACGGCCAGGAACAGCCCGGCCACAGGCGAGGCCATCGTCGCCAGCGCCGCGTATCCGGCGGCGAGCCACAGCCGCCGCTCCCGCACCAGCGGCACGCAGGCCGCCAGCGCGAGGGCGACGCCGAGCGCGAAGGTGGTCCGGCCCGAGGCCACGTCGCACCACAGCGCGAGGGAGGCGAGCAGCGCGGGCCACACCGGCCTGCGCACCCCGCACCGCACGACCAGCACGGCCGCGAGCCAGGAGGCGGCGAGCCCGGACACGACCGTGACCGTGCGCACGCCGAGCGCGGCCATCAAGTACGGGGAGACGACGCTGTAGTTGACGGTGTGCATCCCGCCGTACCAGAACAGCCCGTACGCCGAACCCCCGTGCCGTGACACGAAGTCCGCCCACGCCTCCTGCGCGGCCAGGTCACCGCCGCCCGTGGCGAGAAACGCCCACCACACCGCGTACAGCGGGATGGTGGGCAGGGTCGCGAGCAACGGCACGCGATGCCGGTGCCCGAAGGCGCGCAGGGCGTCGCTCGCGCGTCTGTCCCGACGCCGTTCGGGCCGGGGGACGGTCAGTTCGGCAGGGGCCACGGTCGGGGTTTCCGTTCGGCGTCGTCGGGGTGCACGGCGGGGACACGTGCGAAGACGATAAATCGAACAGAAACGTTGACCTGGGCCGGGGCCCGACTACTCGGCGGTGGCGGCCCAGCCGACGAAGGCGGTGAACGTGGCGGGGCGAGCGGGGTCCGGGTGGAGGTGTCGGAGGGGAGCCCCCGGCAGCCCGTACCGTCCGCCTGGGTGAGCGACGACGCGGAGGGCGGCCGGGGGTTGATGCTGCTGGAGGCGGTGGCCGACAAGTGGGGCGTGGGGCCGGGGCCGAGGGGCGGCAAGACGGTGCGGTTCGAGTGCGGGGGCGGGACGTGACGTGGTTCACGGGGAAAGGGTGACAGGGTGTTGTCGCGGACAGCGGCGACTGTCGGCGCATGACGATCACAGATGAGGACTGCCTCGCCGAAACCCTGACATTCAACGCCCGGTTCGAGGCTGCTGCCGCGAGCCGTCCGCCTCGTGGGCAAGCGGTGGATGCAGACGTGCTGGCGCGTCTGCGGCGTAATCGGCTCGGTGGCGACACGCCACCCGTGCGACTGCCGCAGGGCCAGGACCGCGTCGTCGCGGGCGGGGTGAAGGTCCGAGCGTTCGTGCCGGATCACGTCGACGGCGTGTATCTGCACATACACGGCGGCGGCTGGGCGTTCGGGTCGGCGGACGGGCAGGACGAGAAGCTGTGGCGGCTTGCTGTGGAAGCCCGGCTGGCCGTGATGAGTGTGGACTACCGTCTGGCGCCGGAGCATCCGTTCCCCGCAGGCCCCGACGACTGCGAAGCGGCCGCCCGGTGGCTGGTGGACCACGCCGAGGCCGAGTTCGGCACGGGGCGGCTGTTGATCGGTGGTGAGTCGGCCGGTGCCCACCTGAGTGTCCTGACCCTGCTGCGGCTTCGCGACCGGCACGGCATCACCGGTCCGTTCCGTGCGGCCCACCTGGCCTTCGGCCCGTACGACCTGTCGATGACACCGAGCCAGCGGCTGTTCGGCTGCCGGCGGTTGCTGAGCAACTCCGACTCCGTGCGGCGAAGTTATGAGCTCTTCACGCCGGGAATGGGCCCGGAGGAGCGCCGCGACCCGGAGGTCTCGCCGCTGTACGCCGGTCTGACCGGCCTGCCGCCCGCCCGGTTCGTCGTCGGCACCCAGGACCCGCTGCTGGACGACTCGCTCTTCCTGGCTCAGCGGTGGCAGGCGGCCGGGGCGCCGGTGCAACTCGGCGTCGTCGCAGGCGCGATGCACGGCTTCACCCTGTTCCAGTCGACCGTCACCGCACGCGAACAGCAGCGGGAGCGGGACTTCCTGGCCGGCGCGCGACGGTAGCGTCGGCCCCATGAACCGCACTCCTCGGCTCTACGCACTGGTGGAAGAGTTGCGCGCGGCGGCGCCGCGAACGTTGACGGTCGCAGCGCTTGCCGCGCGGTTCGAGGTGAGCACACGCACGGTGCAGCGCGATCTCCAGGCGCTGATGGAGGCGGGTGTCCCGGTGCGCACCATGCCCGGGCGGGGCGGCGGCTGGTCGATCGACCGGGCGATGACTCTCCCGCCGATCCGGTTCACCGCCGAAGAGGCCGTGGCGCTGGTCGCCGCGCTCGCCGTCGCCGACGCCTCCGCCCTCTATGCCGGCGCCGTCCGTACGGCGTCCCAGAAGATCGCGGCCTCGATGACCGGCCCCGCCTCGACGGCTGCCGAGGAACTCGCCGCCCGGATCGTCGTGCTGCCGACGCGGACGGCGGGGGCGGTCCGGACCGCAGTGGAGCAGGCTCTCACCGACGGGACGGTGCTGCGGCTGTCCTACGTCAGCGCGGCGGGGCAGGAGAGCGACCGCGACGTTGAACCGGCCGGGCTGCTCACCGCCGACGGCAAGTGGTACCTCATCGCCTGGTGCCGCACGCGGCAGGCGGGTCGAGGCTTCCGACTGGACCGAATCACCGCGGCGGCTCCGACCGGTGAGCGGGCGCGACCCCATGAACTGGCCGGCCTGCTGCTCGGCTCGGCCGCCGCCGGCGCGGTGCAGCCCACCGCGCTGGCTTCACTCATCCCCCCGCCATGACAATCGGAACTACTCACCTAGGTCAGGGACTCCTGCGACGGTACGACGACCCCGTACATGTCGGCGACGGTGGCGAGGGCGCCGTAGTGCACCTGGCGGGCGTCGAGTTCGGTGTCCGCGACCGGGAGGGCGCGGGTGGCGCAGGCGTCGGCGACGACCGTGGGGCGGTTGCCGCGCAGGAAGGCGCCCTGGGCGGTGAAGGCCACGCACATGTGCGTCATGAAGCCGATGACGACGAGGTCGTTGTTGCCCGCCGCGTCGACGTGCTCGCCGAGGTCGGTGCCGAAGAAGGAGTCCGGCGCCTTCTTGGTGACCACGGGTTCTCCGTCGACCGGCGCGACGCTCGGGTGGATCTGGCCGACCTCGGCCCGGAGGTCGTACGGGCTGCCCTCACCGCCGTCGTGAACGACGTGGACGACCTTGGCGCCCTCCCGGCGGGCGCGCGCCAGCAGTCGAGCCGCCGCGTCGAGAGCGGCCTGCCAGCCGTCGAGTTCCATCACGCCGGTCGTGTACGTGTTCTGGTAGTCGACGAGGACGAGCGTGGAGTCGGCGAGCTTGGCGGGGGTGTCGTCGAGCCCGCTGAGGCGGCGCAGCGTGGTTCTGGGCATGGGTGCTCCCTCGGATTCGGGTGTGCGCGGCAGCCGTTGCGTCGGCCTGCTCCTACGACGCTAGGGCTCGCACGGCGATGTCGGCAATGTCATCTAACCTGCAGATACCGACATGGCCGTGGGGCCGTGCGGCCGCGCGACCGTGGGAGGGACCGTGAACCCCGTCGGACGACTGATCGTCGTCGTGCTCTTCGACGGCGTCGACCTGCTCGACGTCACCGGACCGCCGGAGGTGTTCTCCCTCGCCCGGCGGGAGACGGAGGACGCGGCGGGCTACGAGGTGGTCCTCGCCGCCCAGACCACGGGCCCGGTCACCACCGCCGCCGGTGTCCGCGTCCTGCCCGATGCCACCTTCGAGGAGCTGTCGGGGCGGCGCATCGACACCCTGATCGTGCCCGGCGCGGTCGAGATCGACGGCCGACGCCGGGTCAGGGCGCTCACCGACCCCGTCGTGGTCGAGTGGGTGCGGCGACTCGCGGAACGGACCCGGCGGGTCACGTCCGTCTGCGTCGGGGCACACGTGCTGGCCGCCGCCGGGCTGCTCGACGGCAAGCGCGCCACCACACACTGGTCGACCGCGCGGCAACTGGCCGACGAACATCCGGCGGTGGAGGTCGACGCCGACCCCATCTTCATCCGCGAGGGTGACGTGTGGACCGGCGCGGGCATCAGCTCCTGCCTCGACCTCGCCCTCGCACTCGTCGCCGACGATCTCGGCGAGGCGGTGGCGCTGCGGGTGGCCCGGCAGTTGGTGATGTACCTGAAGCGGCCGAGCGGGCAGAGCCAGTTCAGCGTGCCGTTGGAGCAGGTCTCCACGACCCGGCGCGTCGAGGACCTCCGCCACCACATCATGCGCAACATCGCCGCACCGCTCACCGTCGCCGACCTCGCGGCCCACGCCCACGTCGGCGAGCGGCAGCTCACCCGGATCTTCAAGACCGAGCTGGGCACGACCCCGTACGCCTACGTCGAGTCGGCGCGCGTGGAAGTGGCACGCCAGCAGCTGGAATCCACCGACGCGACCCTGGAACGCGTCGCGTCGGCCTGCGGCTTCGGCACCGTCGACACCCTGGTCAGAGCCTTCCGCCGCAGGCTGGGCACGACACCGACCGAGTACCGCCGCCGGTTCCGGACCCTCCCCGCCTGAGGTGGGTTCCCGGGCACGGAACGCCGAGGGCGGGAGCCCCGCCGGGGCAGGTGGCCGAGGGGCCCCTGCCCCGACGGGGCTCGGTCGGTCTGCCGGGCGGGCGGCTCACCGGCGCCCGGCGAAGGCCGGTGCCGTGCGCGGGGCTCCTCGGCTCAGCCGAAGTTCACGTCGCTGCACCACATGTACGCCTGGTCGAGGTGCGAGGCCTGCCAGATCACGAACAACACGTGGTGTCCGGTGTACCCGGAGGTCTGGACGGGGAAGGTGATGTTCTGTGCCGGGGCGTAGCTGCCGGTCTGCGTGATGAAGTCGAGGTTGCCCCAGCCCAGGGTCTGGGTCTTGGGGTCGAAGCCCTGCTTGCTCACGTAGACCTTGAAGTAGTCGGCGCCATGGGACGCCTGGTCGTACAGCTGCACGGAGAAGTTGCTGCCGACGTTGGTGGTCTTCCACTGGCCGGGCTTGTCCAGACTGGCGTTCCTCGACAGGTTGTTGCTGCAGAGCGTCCCGTCGGGGGTCTTCGCCTGGAACTGGCCACCGAGGCCGTCGCGGAGGGCACTCATCCAGTTCCACATGGTGTCGGCGTTGGCCTGGAAGGCCTGCCAGCACATGGGGTCCTGGGTCTGCATGGCCGAGTTCGTGTGGTTGCTGCCCCACGTCTGCCAGCACTGGTACGCGCGGGTGGCGGGAGAGACGATGGTGCCGTGGGCCTGGGCGGGGGCGGACCAGGCCAGTGCGCCGACGACCACGGCGAACAGCATGACGAGCGCCTGGAGAGGTCGGCGGAGGGCCGACCGCGAGCGCCGGGTTAACGGACTCGTTGTGCGCATGTGGGGGGAACTCCTTCCAGAGACAGGGCTGTAATGGGAGCGCTCCCAAAGTGACGACTCCTCAATGAAATGTCAATGAAACAGACAAACTTGATCACGGAGTCCGGAGGGGCAACGGCTTAGGATGACGCCGCGTCAGTTCACGGTCCCGCGGTGGCACCGCCGTCGGTGCCCCGGTCACGTGGCGCGGCTCAGCCGGTCGGCCGCTCGAACGTGACCGGCGCCTCGAAGGCCGCTCTGCGGGTCGCGCGGCGCAGGGCCTTCAGGACCGGGGTGCCGAGGGCGAGGGTCAGGACGACCGTCATGGCGGCGCGGCCGCCGTCCCAGCCCAGTGACGTGGCCAGGCAGTAGGCGAGGAAGCGGGCCAGGTTGTCGGGGACCGACGCGTCCGGGTCGAAGGCGATGTTCGAGGTGAGGGTGTTCATGAAGGTCCAGCCCGCCAGGTTCATCACCGTGCCGTAGGCGAAGGCCGCCAGGCAGCCGTACGCGGCCAGCATCAGCAGTTCCGCGCGCCCGCGCAGGCGGTCCGGGCCCGGCAGCAGGCCCGCGCCCATCGTGAACCAGCCCATCGACAGCATCTGGAACGGCATCCACGGCCCCACCCCGCCGGTGAGCAGCGCGGACGCGAACATCGTGACCGAGCCGAGCACGAAGCCGAAGCCGGGGCCGAGGACCCGGCCGCTGAGCACCATGAGGAAGAACATCGGCTCCAGGCCCGCAGTCCCCGCGCCGATCGGGCGCAGCGCCGCGCCCGCCGCCGCCAGCACGCCGAGCATCGCCACCGCCTTGGGGCCCAGACCCGACTCCGAGATCGTCGCCGCCACCACCGCCACCAGCAGGACCAGCACGCCCGCGAACAGCCATGGCGCGTCCTGTGTGTGCGCGTTCAGCGAGGCGTCCGGCGGGGCCAGGAAGGGCCACCCGAAGCCCGCCACCCCCACCGCGCTGACCAGCAGCAACGCGGCGACCGAACGCGGGCCCAGGCGGACCGCGCGGGCCTGGCGGTCGCGGGGAGCGGCGGCACGGTCTCCGGTCACGACAGGGCCTCCCGCACCTGGGCCACGGTCAGCCACTTCCTCGGCGCCAGCACCTTGGCGACCTGCGGGGCGTAGGACGGGGAGGCCACCACCACGTCCGCCGCCGGGCCGTCGGCGATCACCTCGCCCTCCGCGAGCAGTATCACCCGGTGGGCCAGTTCGGCGGCCAGTTCCACGTCGTGCGTGGCCAGTACGATCGCGTGGCCCTCGGCCGCCAGGTCGCGCAGGATGCCGGCCAGCCGGGCCTTCGCCGCGTAGTCCAGGCCGCGTGTCGGCTCGTCCAGGAGGAGGAGGGGAGGGCGGGCGGTCAGGACGACGGAGAGGGCGAGGGTGAGGCGCTGGCCCTCGGAGAGGTCGCGGGGGTGGGTGTCGTCGGTGACACCCGGGAGCAGTTCGGTGAGCAGGGCGCGGCAGGTGCCGGGGGCCGCCTCCGCGTCCCGGTCGGCGGCCGCGCACTCGGCGGCGACCGTGTCGGCGTACAGCAGGTCGCGCGGCTCCTGCGGGACCAGGCCGACGCGGCGTACGAGGTCGCGGGGCGCCGTGCGGTGCGGTACGGCGTCGCCGGTCCGGACCGAACCGGCCGACGGTTCGACCAGGCCGACGAGCGCCGAGAGCAAGGTCGACTTTCCGGCGCCGTTGCGGCCCATCAGGGCGACCGTCTCGCCGGCGGACACCGTCAGGTCGATGTGGCGCAGGGCCTGGACGCGGTCCCGGCGGACGGCGAGGGAGCGGACCTCGGCGGCGTACGGGGTGGGGGACGAGGGGCCCGCCTCGGGCTTCCTGCGCAGGCGCACGCGCCGACGGAACGGGGCGGGCCGCAGGGCGGGGGGTGCCGGGAGCGGCGCGGACGGGGGTGGTGTGTGGTCCGGGATCTCCCGGTCGGCCAGGCGCTCGCGCAGGGGCGCGGCCCGGCGGCGGGCGTCCCGGATCGTCAGCGGCAGCGGGGACCAGCCCGCCAGCCTGCCCAGGCCCACCACCGGCGGGTACACCGGGGACACCGCCATCACGTCCGCCGGAGCGCCGAGCAGTGGTGCCTCGCCGGGGGCCGGGAGCAGGACGACCTGGTCGGCGTACTGGATGACCCGCTCCAGGCGGTGCTCGGCCATCAGGACCGTCGTACCGAGGTCGTGGACCAGGCGCTGGAGGACGGCCAGCACCTCCTCGGCGGCGGCGGGGTCCAGGGCGGAGGTCGGCTCGTCCAGGACCAGCACGTCCGGGTGCGGGGTGAGGACCGAGCCGATCGCGACCCGCTGCTGCTGGCCCCCGGAGAGCGTGGCGATGGGGCGGGACCGCAGGTCGGACAGGCCCAGCAGGTCCAGGGTCTCCTCGACACGCCGGCGCATCACGTCCGGGGCGAGGCCCAACGACTCCATGCCGTAGGCCAGTTCGTCCTCGACGGTGTCCGTCACGAAGTGGGACAGCGGGTCCTGGCCGACCGTGCCCACCACGTCGGCGAGTTCGCGCGGCTTGTGGGTACGGGTGTCGCGGCCGGCCACCGTGACCCGGCCGCTCAGCGTGCCGCCGGTGAAGTGCGGGACGAGGCCGCCGACCGCGCCGAGGACGGTGGACTTGCCGACTCCGGAGGGACCGGCGAGCAGGACGAGTTCGCCCTCGGGGACCTCGAAGTCGATGCCGCGGACGCTGGGTTCGGCCGCTCCGTCGTACGTCACGGAGACATCCTCGAAGCGGATCACGACGGCTCCTTGGCGGGTACGGGGGCGGGTACTGGGGCGGGCTCGGGCTCGGGCTCGGGTGGGAGGGCGGGCTCGGGTGCGGGAGTCACGAACGCCGGGAGCAGGCCGAGGAGTACGGCCGCCGCCGGCCACAGGGGGAGGGTGGGCGCGGTCAGCGGGACCACGCCCGGGTGCAGTGCCGCCGGGTCGCGGGCGGCGGCCAGGAACAGGAGCGCGGCGACCGCGACGCCGGAGCCGGTGACCAACCAGGCGCGGGCGCCCCAGCGGTCCGGGCGGTAGCGGGTGCGGACGGTGCGCCGGCCGCCGAGCCACAGGCCCCCGAGCGCGGCGGCGCCACCGGCCAGGAGTACGGGGATGCCGTACGTGCCGCCGGCGGCCGTCAGCAGCCCGTACGTCCCGGCGCAGATGCCCAGCAGGCCGCCGAGGGTGAGGGCGGCGGTGGTACGGCGCACGGCGGGCGGGACCTGGGCGGTACGGCCGTAGCCGCGGGCGTCCATGGCGGCGGCGAGGGCGACGGAGCGCTCCAGGGCGCCCTCCAGGACGGGGAGGCCCACCTGGAGCAGGCCCCGCACGCCCCGGTCTGGGCGGCCGCGCAGGCGGCGTGCGGCGCGCAGGCGCTGGACGTCCGCGATGAGGTTCGGCGCGAAGGTGAGGGCGACGACGACGGCGACGCCCATCTCGTACAGGGCGCCGGGGAGGGACTTGAGGAGGCGGGCTGGGTTGGCGAGGGCGTTCGCGGCGCCGACGCAGATGAGGAGGGTGGCCAGCATCATCGCGTCGTACAGCGCGAAGGTGATGCCCTCCGCGGTGACCCGGCCGCCGAGGCGGATGCCCTGCGCCCAGTCGGGGAGGGGGACTTCGGGGAGCGTGAGGAGGGTGTGGGTGCCGGGGATGGGGGAGCCGAGGACGGTGGTGAACAGGAGGCGGATGAGGAGGACGGCGAGGGCGAGTTTGACGAAGGCGCCGTAGGAGCGGGCCCAGGGGGCGTGGGGGCGGCGGGTGATGACGACGTAGGCGGAGACGGTGACGAGGAGGGCGAGGAGGAGGGGGTTGGTGGTGCGGGTGGCGGCGGTGCCGAGGGATAGCGCCCAGAGCCACCAGGCGCCGGGGTGTACGGGTTCGCGGCGCTGGTGGGGGGTGGGGGCGCTTGCCGGCGTTGACAGGGTGCCGCCTGCGCCCACCCTCCCCCACGCTCGGCTTCGCTCGCGCGGGGGGACCCCCATCGCCCCAGCGGCACGACTGCCCGCAGGGACAGCGGCTTCAGCGGGTTGCATTCCTGCGCCGCCTTGCCTGCCAGGCGCCTGCGGCGGCCAGGGCGGCGATCACCGCGATGCCCGCGATGAGGCCGACCGAGGGGCCCCCGTCGTCCGAGGTGTCCTTCTGCTCCGGGGCGGTTGTGGTCCCCTGCTCCTCCTGTTTCTCCTGCTCCTGTGCCACCTGCTCGCCGCAGCCCGTCTTCGGGTAGCCCGCGATCGCGCACAGCAGGGCGTTGGTGTCGTAGCGGAGGGGGCCGGCGACGGCGGCCAGGGCGTCGGCCGTCGTCGCGTCGGGGGAGACCTGGGCGCAGGCGGTGCGCGGGGCCGGCGGGGTCTCGCCGGACGGGGCGTCGGACGCCGCGCCGAAGTCGAGGACCAGCGCCACCCGCTTGCTGCCGTCCTCGGCCGGGGTCTTCGCGCAGATCGACGCGAAGTCCGCCGTGCCGCGCGGCTGGGCCGCGTCGTCCGAGTTCTCGCTCACCGCGAAGCGGAAGCCCTGCACGTCGCCGTCGGAGGGGCGGACCAGGGACGGGCCCTGCGTGGCGTAGACCCACTTCCCGCCGTCGCGGTCCCAGAAGGACCAGTAGCGGTACCCGGCGGCCTGTGCCTGGCCCGCGGTCCCGATGAGCAGGAACGCGGCCAGGAGGACGAGGACGACGCGGCGGGTCACGGCTGCTGCTTCTTGTTGCGGTTGCTGAGCAGGAAGCCGATGCCGATGCCGAAGACCAGGCAGACGCCGACGAACCACCAGACGCCGAAGGGGGAGTCGTCCTCCTTCTCGTCCGTGTTCGCGGACGCGGTGTCCTTCGCCGCCGCCCCCTGCGGAGCCGGCCCCGTCGCGTTCAGCTTCTCCACCAGGTCCGTGCCGCCGAAGTCGCGCGGGTCGGTGCCGGTGGCGTGGGCGGCGAAGATCAGCTGGGCGTAGGCGGCCGGGCCGCTCTCCGCGGCCCACTTCGCGGCGTTCTTCTCCAGCCAGGCCAGTGGCTCGGCCGCCTTGTCCGCGCCGCCCTGCGCGGCGAGGGCGACGACCGCGTCGGCGGTGTTGCCGTAGTCGGGCTGGTCGGCGGAGCCGCCGAGGGCGGAGACGAGGTGGCCGTCCTTGGCGAGCGTGGCGGTGAGATACGCGGCGGCGTTGGCGGCGGCGCCCTCGCGGGTGGGCTTGTCCGCGTCGATGCACGAGGCGGCGCCGGCCTTGTCGGCGGCGTCGGCGACCAGGCCCTCGCCGAGGGCGCCGAGGACACCGGCGGCGGTCGCGTCCGCGTTGGGGAGCAGCTTGCCGTCCTTGTCGGGCTGGAAGGCGAAGGCGCCCGCGCCCTTGTCCTTGGCGCAGGGCAGGGCGAAGGTCAGGAGCGCGTCGTAGGGGGACTTGCCGTCCTTGACGACCTTCTCGGGGTCGGTCTCCGTGGCGGTGAGGGCGCCGACGACGACGGAGGTGGAGTTGGCGTCGCTGGGGGTGCCGGGGTTGTAGCCCCAGCCGCCGTCCTCGTTCTGCACGGACTTCAGCCAGCCGAGGGCGCTCTCGACGACGTCGCCGTGCCCGCCGACGGCCCACAGCGCCTGGACGGCGGCGGCCGTGTTGTTGGTGTCGATCGGGGTCTTGGCGTCGCAGTCCGCCGCCGGGTCGGCGCGGAAGGGGGCGAAGGCGCCGTTCGCGCACTGCTGGTCCGTGAGCCACTTCACGGCCGTCGAGGACGGGATCACGCCCGCCGTGTCCTGCGCGAGCAGCGCGAGGGACTGGCGCCAGACACCGTCGTACTGGGGGTCGGTGGTCCCGTACAGCCCGGACGGCGCGGTCTTGGACGGGGAGGAGGACGGCGACGGATCGGCGGCGACCGCGGGCGCGGCGGCGGCGCCGATCACGGCTATGGCGGCCAGAGCCGCGGCGCTGCTGCGACGGCGGACGTTCATGAGCGGCGGGTGCCTTTCCCTGTGCGGAGCCCGGCAGCACGGGGCACCCCCGGCGGCTCGGCCCCGTATGCCTCGACGGTGCCCGTGCTCCGGCGGGCGCCGGGCACGTGAGCCGGTCACATCCGTACGGGGCAGTCCGGCTCACCGTCCGCGGCCCCGGGGGGCTGGGCGGGCGGCTCACGGTTGCGGGTCAGCGCCGGAATTGCACCGGCTTCCCCCCGTACGGGTGATGACGACGCCGCCACTTTACCCGCCCGCCGGGGCCGGGCCGAGGGGCGGCCGGACGGGAGGAGCGGCCGGGGGATACGTTCCGGGCATGCGGACGGGGAGACTGATCGGGGCGGGGCGTACGGCCGACGTGTACGAGGCCGACGCGGGGTGGGTGCTGCGGCGCGACCGGGAGGGGACCGGGGACGCGGTGGCCGAGGGCGCGGTGATGGAACACGTGCGGGCGCACGGCTACCCGGTGCCACGGGTGCGGGCGGCAACGACACAGTCACCGCGTACGGACCTGGTCATGGAGCGGCTGTCCGGGCCGACGATGCTGCGGGCCTGCCTGGACGGGGCGTTGACGCCGCAGGACGCGGGCGGCCTGCTCGCCGGGCTGCTCCGGCTGCTGCACGAGGTACCCGCACACCGCTCCCCCGACCCGGGCGCGCGCGTCCTCCACCTGGACCTGCACCCGGACAACGTGATCCTCACGGCCGACGGGCCCCGGGTGATCGACTGGTCCAACGCCGAGGAGGGCGACCCCGGTCTTGACTGGGGCACGTCCGCGGTGATCCTCGCCCAGGTGGCGGCCGTCGGCGGCTCGCTGGCCGGGCCCGCCGCGGTCATGCTGGCCGCGCTGCTCGCCGACCCGTCCACCCTGACGCCGGACGGCCTCGCCGAGGCGCTGCGGCGACGGGCGGTCAATCCGACCATGGGCCCGGACGAGGTGGCGGCGCTGCCCGCGGCCGAGGAGCTGATCCGCTCCCACCTGGGGTGAACGGCGGGGCTCTCAGGGGGTCTCCGCAGCCTGCGCCGTTCCCACCTGTGCCGTTCCCACCCGCGCCGTCCCCGCCTCCGTCGTTCCCACCCGCGCCGTCCCCGCCTCCGTCGTTCCCACCCGCGCCGTCCCCGCCTCCGTCGTTCCCGCCTCCGTCGTTCCCGCCTCCGTCGTTCCCGCCTCCGCCTCCGTCACGTCGATCAGGCGGCACACCGTCTCGATGTCCACCCGCACCTGGGCGAGCGAGGTGCGCCCCGCGAGCCAGGTGATCAGGGTCGACAGCCAGGTGTGCTCGACGACCCGGACCGCCGACAGCTGCTCGGGCGTCGGGTTCTCCAGGCCGCCCATCGCGTCCAGGACGATGGCCGTGGTCTGCCGCGAGACCTGGTCGACCTCCGGCGAGACGCTCCGGTCGGCGAAGGTCAGGGCACGGGCCATCGCCTCGGCCAGTCGGGGCTCGCGCTGCAGGGCGCCGAAGGCCCGCATCAGGGTCTGCGCCACCCGGTCCCCGGCCGTCTCGCCGGTGGGCGGGCTCTTGCGCAGGGTGCCGTGCAGCCGCTCCAACTGGTCCTGCATGGTCGCCACCAGCAGATGCACCTTGGACGGGAAGTACCGGTACAGCGTGCCGAGGGCGACCTGCGAGGATTCCGCGACCTCCCGCATCTGCACCGCCTCGAAGCCGCCCCGGCAGGCCAGCCTGGCCGTCGCGCGCAGGATGCGGCGGCGGCGCTCCCGCTGCCGCTCGGTCAGGGGCGGTGCGGAGGAGCGGTGCGCCGGGCCGGAGGACTCCACTGCCGGACGGTCCACCTCGATCACCTTCTCCCCCCGTGGCGTGAATCACCTGATCCACTCGTCACAGCCCGGCTACCTGCCGGTAGATTCGAAGCCGCTGACGATCAAGTCTGAAACTTGTTCTAGATTAACCTCCCGACGTAGTGTCGCGGGACAGCGCAGTGAGAAGGGGGCCCAGAGTGACCGCCGAGGCCAGTCAGACGGGTCCCCGTCCGGAGCCAGCCGCCGACGGCTCGCCGCCCCTGCGCATCGCGCTCCTCACCTACAAGGGGAACCCGTTCTGCGGCGGCCAGGGCGTCTACGTCCGCCACCTCTCCCGCGAACTGGCCCGCCTCGGCCACCGCGTCGAGGTCATCGGCGCCCAGCCCTACCCCGTGCTCGACGTCCTCGACGGCCGGGAGGACCGGCTGTCCCTCACCGAGCTGCCCAGCCTCGACCTCTACCGCCAGCCCGACCCCTTCCGCACCCCGAAGCGCGGCGAGTACCGCGACTGGGTCGATGCGCTCGAGGTCGGCACCATGTGGACCGGCGGCTTCCCGGAGCCGCTCACCTTCTCGCTGCGCGCCCGCCGCCATCTGCGGGCCCGCCGCGGCGACTTCGACGTCGTGCACGACAACCAGACGCTCGGGTACGGGCTGTTGGGCGATGTGGGAGCCCCGCTCGTCACCACCATCCACCACCCCATCACCGTCGACCGGCAGCTGGAGCTGGACGCCGCCGACAGCCGGGGGCGCCGCTACTCCGTGCGCCGCTGGTACGCCTTCACCCGGATGCAGAAGCGCGTCGCGCGCCGCCTGCCCTCCGTACTCACCGTCTCCGGCACCTCCCGCCAGGAGATCGTCGACCACCTCGGCGTACGGGACGACCGCATCCACGTCGTCCACATCGGCGCCGACACCGACCTGTTCTCGCCCGACCCGTCGGTGCCCCGGGTGCCGGGCCGGATCGTGACGACGTCCAGCGCCGACGTGCCGCTCAAGGGCCTGGTCTTCCTCGTCGAGGCGCTCGCGAAGGCGCGCACCGAGCACCCCGGGGCCCACCTCGTCGTCGTCGGCAAGCGGCCCGCCGAGGGGCCCGTCGCCCAGGCGATCGAACGGTACGGCCTCGAAGGCGCCGTCGAGTTCGTCAAGGGCATCTCCGACGCGGAACTGGTCGACCTGGTGCGGTCGGCGGAGGTCGCCTGCGTGCCGTCGCTGTACGAGGGCTTCTCGCTGCCGGCCGCCGAGGCCATGGCGGCCGGTACGGCGCTGCTCGCCACCACCGGAGGGGCGGTCCCCGAGGTCGCCGGACCCGACGGGGAGACCTGCCTCGCGGTGCCGCCGGGCGACGCCGACGCGCTGGCCGCCGGGCTGAACCGGCTGCTCGGCGACCGTGAACTGCGGGCCAGGCTCGGCGCCGCCGGACGCGAACGCGTGCTGCGGCACTTCACCTGGGCGCGCGCCGCCGAGGGCACCGTCGCCCGCTACCGCGAGGCCATCGGCGACCGCCCCCGGGCCGCCACCGCCAGCGCCGCCGTTACCGCGCCCGCCGCCGCGAGCGCCGCCGTCATCGCGCCCGCCGCCGCGGCCACCCAGAGGACCGCGCCCGCGACCCAGGGCCCCGCCCCCACCCCCACCCCGACCTCGCCCCCGACCACCGGTGACCCCGGCGTCTACCCCGAAAGCAGGGCCACGTGCTGACCGTCGACTTCTCCCGGTTCCCGCTCGCCCCGGGCGACCGCGTCCTGGACCTCGGCTGCGGCGCCGGCCGGCACGCGTTCGAGTGCTACCGGCGCGGGGCCCGGGTCGTCGCGCTGGACCAGAACGCCGAGGAAATCCGCGAGGTCGCCAAGTGGTTCGCCGCGATGGAGGAGGCCGGCGAGGCCCCGGCCGGAGCCACCGCCACCGCCATGGAGGGCGACGCGCTGGCCCTGCCCTTCCCCGACGAGTCCTTCGACGTCGTCATCATCTCCGAGGTGATGGAGCACATCCCCGACGACAAGGGCGTCCTCGCCGAGATGGTCCGCGTCCTCAAGCCCGGCGGCCGCATCGCGATCACCGTGCCGCGCTACGGCCCCGAGAAAGTCTGCTGGACCCTCTCCGACGCCTACCACGAGGTCGAGGGCGGTCACATCCGCATCTACCGCGCCGACCAGCTCCTCACCCGCATCCGCGAGGCCGGACTCAAGCCGTACGGCACCCACCACGCGCACGCGCTGCACTCGCCGTACTGGTGGCTGAAATGCGCGTTCGGCGTCGACAACGACAAGGCGCTGCCGGTGCGGGCGTACCACAAGCTGCTGGTGTGGGACATCATGAAGAAACCGCTGGCCACCCGGGTCGCCGAGCAGGCGCTGAACCCGCTGATCGGCAAGAGCTTCGTGGCCTACGCGACCAAGCCGCACCTGCCGCCGGTGGACGCCGCGTGACCTCGCCCCGCACCCCCGGCACACCCCGCACCCCGCGCACCGAACACCTCGTCCTGCCCGGCGTCCTCACCGCCGACGAGGCCGCCGCGACCGTCCGCGGCATCCTCGCCGTCCAGCGCGAGGACGGCGCGATCCCGTGGTTCCGCGGGCACCACCTCGACCCGTGGGACCACGTCGAGGCGGCCATGGCCCTGGACACGGCCGACGAGCACGAGGCCGCCGAGCGGGCGTACGCGTGGCTGGCCCGGCACCAGAACCCGGACGGCTCCTGGTACGCCGCCTACGCCGACGGAGACTTCGCCGACGTCACCGACCGCGGCCGGGAGACCAACTTCGTCGCCTACGTCGCCGTCGGCGTCTGGCACCACTACCTCGCCACCGGCGACGACACCTTCCTGGACCGCATGTGGCCCGTCGTCCACGCGGCCGTCGAGTTCGTGCTGCGCCTCCAGCAGCCCGGCGGGCAGATCGGCTGGCGCCGTGACGACGACGGCACGGACACCGCGGACGCGCTGCTGACCGGCAGTTCCTCCGTCCACCACGCCCTGCGCTGCGCTCTCGCCATCGCCGAGCAGCGCGAAGAGCCGCAGCCCGACTGGGAGTTGGCGGCGGGTGCGCTGCGACACGCCATCCGCCGCCACCCGGAGCGCTTCCTGGACAAGGGCCGCTACTCGATGGACTGGTACTACCCGGTCCTCGGCGGCGCGCTGACCGGCACGGAGGCCAGGTCCCGCCTCAAGGAGAGCTGGGACCGCTTCGTGGTCCCGGAGCTCGGCGTGCGCTGCGTCGTCCCCAACCCGTGGGTGACCGGCGGCGAGTCGGCCGAACTCGCGCTCGCCCTGTGGGCGGTCGGCGAGTCCGACCACGCCCTGGAGGTCCTCCAGTCCATCCAGCACCTGCGGGATGCGGACAGCGGCCTGTACTGGACGGGCTACGTCTTCGAGGACGACGCGATCTGGCCCCGCGAACTGACCACCTGGACGGCCGGTTCGCTGCTGCTCGCCGTCGCCGCGCTCGGCGGCCACGAGGCCACCTGCCAGGTCTTCTCGGGCGACCGGCTGCCCAGGGGACTGGACCCGGACTGCTGCGTCTGAACGCCGGGACCGGTGCCGGTCAGTGCCGGTGCAGGCGGTTGGCGATCGCGTGGCCGACGAAGAGGTAGACGACCGCGGCCAGTCCGTAGCCCGCGACGACCCGGGCCCACGCCTCGTCGAACGTGAAGAGGTCGTGCGACCAGCCGGCCAGCCAGTCGGCCGCGTCATGGACGAAACGCACCAGGTCGTTGGCCCGGTTGGCGTCCAACAGGTACATCAGGATCCACAGTCCGAGGATGAAGGCCATGATGTCCGCGATCACCGCGACGGCCGTTCCGGCGGAGTTGGACCCACTGCGCGTTCGAGGGGACATGCCTTCCGTCTGGCCCCGGACGTGTGTTTGAAACCTACGGAACCCACGGAAACCCTACGGCCCCTCGCCCGGAAGTACCGGTGGGCGAGGGGCCGTTGAGGTGAACGGGCGAGCGGGCCGGATCAGCCGCGCTGGATGCCCGAGGTGTCCTGCAGGACGCCGCGGCGGCCGTCCTGGGTCTGCGCGACCAGGTTGGCGCCGCGCTGCTCGACGGCCAGGTACCAGGTACCCGGCGCCAGCTCGGCGATCGGCGTCGGGGAGCCGTCCTCCGCGAACAGCGGACGCGGCACCGGCACGGCGAACCAGAACGGGGAGAAGTCCCCGGCCGGCTGCGCCTGCGCCTGCTGCGGCGCCTGCGGCTGACCGGGCTGCGGCTGGCCGCCGAAGGACGGACCGGGCTGACCCGGCTGTCCGGGCTGGCCCGGCTGACCGCCGTACGGCTGCTGCTGGGCGCCGGGGTAGCCGTAACCACCCTGGGGCTGGCCGCCGTAGGGCTGCGGCGCGGCCGGACGGGCGGCCGGGATCAGGGTGCCCTTGAGGGCCGGGAGCAGCGGCGTGGCCACGGCCGCGGCGGCCATGACCAGCGTGGCGATGAGCGCGAGGATCAGGCCGATGCCCGCCCCGATGTTGTCCAGGCCACCGTCGTTGTCGAAGGCGCCCGCCGGGTCGAAGATGTTGCCGAGCGCGCACCACGCGGCGAAGACCGTGAACGCGATGCCGAACTGGCCGAGGTCGAGACCGGCCACCTTCTTGGGCTGCGGCATGGCGCGGTTCACGACGACGAGCGCGGCGCCGATGACGCCCGCCAGGACGACACCGAGCACGACCGAGCCACTGCCCCACAGGCTGGGGATCTCGGCGCTGTCCGGCGCACCGTCGATCGAGTAGATGTCGAGGAACGACGCGATCAACAGCAACACCGCTGCTCCGATCACCACGCCGTCGCCTCGAGTGAGCGAGCGGATATTCACTTCAGGTCCTTCGTAGGTCGTCTCGTCGTCGGTAGAGGCGTCGCTGTCACGATGGCGCCGAAAGGTTCCGGTGTGAAGCGCGGGGGTGGCCCCTCATCGTACGGACGACACTATCGTCCGTACCTCGGGGCTGTCCGCAGGGATCGGGACGCCGATCACTACCCGCGCAGGAAACTCACGATTCCCTCAGACATCCCCTCCGCCGCCTTCTGCCGCCAACTGCCGCTGGTCAGCAGGGCCGCGTCCGTGCTGTCGCGCATGTTGCCGCACTCGATGAACACCTTGGGAACCGTTGACAGATTGAGACCGCCCAGGTCCGTGCGCGTGACCAGACCGGTGCCGTCGCCGACGTAGTTGGAGGGCGCGGTGCCCGTGACGCGCACGAAGCTGCCCGCGACGCGCTTGCCCAGTTCGGCGGAGGGTTCCACGACGGCGCGGGTGTCGGCGGCGCCGTCGTGGACCGCGCCCGGCATGATTACGTGGAAGCCGCGGTTGCCGGCCCCCGACCCGTCGGCGTGGATCGAGATCGCCGCGTCCGCCTTCGCCTCGTTGCCGATCCGGGCCCGTTCGTCCACGCAGGGCCCGAACGAACGGTCGCCGTCCTGCGTCAGCTTCACGGTCGCGCCCTGCTTCTCCAGCAGGTCGCGCAGCCGGTGGGCCACGTCGAGGGTGAACTTCGCCTCGGGCCAGCCCGCGTTGGTGGCCGTGCCGGTCGTGTCGCACTCCTTCCAGTGCGTGCCGACGTTCACCTTGCGGTTGATCTCGGTGGCGTGCTGGAAGTTGGCGGGGTTGTGCCCCGGGTCGATGACGACGACCTTGCCCTTGAGGGCACCGGTGGCGGGCGGCCGGGAGGCGGACGGCGCCTCGGACGTGGGGGCGGGAGAAGAACCCACGGGCTTCTCGGCGTCGCCGTCCTCGGAAGCGGGGCCGTCGGAGGACGGCGACGCCGACGTCCGTACGGCGCCCGCGCGGTCGGAGCCGCCCCCGCCGGTGTCTCCGTCGTCCGGGCCGCCGACCGCCGCGTAGACCCCCCACCCGAGCAGCGCCCCGGGCACGAGCGCGGCGACCGCCACGGTCAGCGGGCGGCGCAGCCGGGAGCGGCGGGGCTGGGGAGGTTCGAAGTCCGGGCCTGTGTACGACACGTCAGCGACTCTAGCTTTCCTGCGACCCGCTCCGCCGGACAGGCCCTGACCGCGCCCTCAGATTCCCGCGCCGGTTCGCCGCAGGACGCGCAGCGAGTCGGTCGCGGAGACCTCGGTGAAGGCGCTGGAGGCGAGAGCCCTGAGGTAGACCCGGTACGGGGCCTGGCCGGTGAACTCGTCGGCCGGGTCCGGGAAGACGTCGTGGATGACCAGCAGACCGCCGTCGGCCACGTGCGGGGTCCAGCCCTCGTAGTCGGCGTTCGCGTGCTCGTCGGTGTGGCCGCCGTCGACGAAGACCAGGCCGAGGGGGGAGTTCCAGAGCGCCGAGACCTGGGGGGAGCGTCCGACGAGGGCGACCACGTGCTCCTCCAGACCGGCCCGGTGCAGGGTGCGCCGGAAGGTGGGCAGGGTGTCCATCATGCCCAGCTCCGGATCGACCGTCTCCGGGTCGTGGTAGTCCCAGCCCGGCTGCTGCTCCTCGCTGCCCCGGTGGTGGTCGACGGTGAGCGCGGTGACTCCGGCCCGGCGGGCCGCGTCCGCGAGCAGCACGGTGGAACGCCCGCAGTACGTGCCGACCTCCAGCAGCGGCAGCCCGAGCCCGCCCGCCTCCACGGCGGCGGCGTACAGCGCGCGGCCCTCGTGCACCGGCATGAACCCCTTCGCGGCCTCGAAGGCGGCCAGGATGTCGGGGGAGGGGGAGGGGGCGGGGAGGGAGCCGGGGGCCGCGGTCATGGGGGCCTTTCGCTGGTCGTACGGGGTGTGCGGCGCCCCATGCTGCCGTACCCCCCGCCGCGCGGTGCGACAGGGGGTACGGGGCCGGGGCGGCGGAGGGTCAGGCCGGGACCGTCTCGCCCGGCAGGGACAGGTCCAGGTCGACCGGGCGGTCGCCGTCGTGGGTGGCGGCGTGCGCGAGCGGCGCGTGGCCCGCGGCGCGGGCGGCCAGGACGTACGGGCCCTGGGCGGGCACGGCGAGGGCGTAGCTGCCGTCGGCGTCGGAGAGGGTCGCTCCCGCCTGCCGTCCGTGCCGGTCGATCAGGGTGACCTTGGCGCGGGCGACGGGGGCGCCGTCGGCGGCCAGCACCCGGCCCCGGAAGCCGTGCGGCGGCTGTCCGGCCCCTGCGAGCGCCTGCTCGGCGCGGGCCAGGTTCGCGTCCTCCTCGCTGCTCGCCCGCAGCTGCGAGACCGCGGACGGGGTGCGGCGCGGGAGGAAGAAGGCCAGCACCAGGCCGACGGCGACGGCGGCGGCCGCGATCAGGAAGGAGACCCGGAAGCCGTGCAGGGTGGGGACGGCGACGCCGCCCACGTCGTTCGACGTGTTGGCGAGCACCATGCCGATGACGGCGCTCGACACCGATGTACCGATGGACCGCATCAGCGTGTTGAGGCCGTTGGCGGCGCCCGTCTCGGAGGCCGGGACGGCGCTGATGATCAGCGCGGGCAGGGAGGAGTAGGCGAGGCCGATGCCCGCGCCGATCAGCACCGAGGTGAGGACGGTCTGCCAGGCGGCGCTCATCAGGCCGAGACCGCCGGCGTAACCGATGCCGATGATCACCAGGCCGATGATGAGGGTGGTGCGGGGGCCGTAGCGGGCGGACAGGCGGGCGTAGACCGGCGCGGTGAACATCATCGTCAGGCCCAGCGGGGCCACGCACAGGCCCGCGACGACCATCGACTGCCCGAGGCCGTAGCCGGTCTCGGAGGGCAGCTGGAGGAGCTGCGGCAGGACGAGGGAGATGACGAAGAAGGAGACGCCGACCATGATCGAGGCGAGGTTGGTGAGCAGGACCTCGCGGCGGGCCGTGGTGCGCAGGTCGACCAGCGGGGCCGCGACACGCAGCTCCATCAGGCCCCACAGGAGCAGGACCACGACGGCGGCGCCGAACAGGCCGAGCGTGGTGGGTGACGACCAGCCCCAGTCGCTGCCCTTGCTGATCGGCAGGAGGAAGAGGATCAGACCGGCCGACAGGCCCAGCGCGCCCGGCAGGTCGAAGGAGCCCTTGGCGCGCAGCGGGGACTCCGGCACGACCAGCAGGGTCAGGGCGATGGAGACGACACCGAGGCCCGCGGCGCCGAAGTACAGGGCGTGCCAGTCGGTGTTCTGTGCGACCAGGGCCGCAGCGGGCAGCGCGAGTCCGCCGCCGACGCCGATCGAGGAACTCATCAGCGCCATCGCCGAGCCGAGCCGCTCACGGGGCAGCATGTCGCGCATCAGGCCGATGCCGAGGGGTATCGCGCCCATGGCGAAGCCCTGCAGCGTACGGCCGACGATCATCGGGACCAGGGCGTCGGTGAGCGCGCTGAGCAGCGCGCCGACGACCATCACCGACAGGCTGGCGATCAGCATGCGGCGCTTGCCGAACAGGTCGCCGAGCCGGCCCATGATCGGCGTGGCCACGGCTCCCGACAGGAGGGTGGAGGTCAGGACCCAGGTGGCGTTGCTGGGTGAGGTGTCCAGAAGTCGGGGCAGGTCCTTGATGACCGGGACCAGCAGGGTCTGCATCACCGCGACGACGATGCCCGCGAACGCGAGCACCGGGACGGTGGCCCCGCTCGCTCGCCGCGCGGGCTCGTCGGTCGTCGTGTGGGACATGGGGTGGGGCCTCCAGGCCGGAGTGTGTGGATGCGGTGCGTGATCGGGATGTGTGCAGGATGAACCTCGTGCGCCGGGGCAACTATTCCGTTGCTTCGAGTCGCTAACGAATTCTTGACCGTCTCTTGGGGCGAGGACCGGACGGCGACCAGGTCCCGGGAACCGGGTGGCGAGTGGGCCGGGGAAGCAGGGGCGAGTGGACCGGGGGACCGGGTGGCGAGTGGGCCGAGGGGATCAGGTGTCGAGTAGGTCGCGGGACCTAGGCCGGTCCGGGGCCGAAATACCGATGCAAGGGGCGCACCCGGGTTGAGACCATGACACCCATGCTGGAAGCCAGCGGTACCTCCACCGCCCCCCGGATATCCCCGCGCCGCACCCCGCCGACCTGGCTGGTCGTGGCGATCGCCTGCGCCGGTCAGTTCCTGGTCGTCCTCGACGTGTCCGTCGTCAACGTCGCCCTGCCGTCGATGCGGACCGACCTCGCGCTGAGCGCGCAGGGACTCCAGTGGGTGGTCAACGCCTACGCCATCGCCTTCGCCGGGTTCATGCTGCTCGGCGGACGGGCCGGCGACCTGTACGGGCGCAAGCGGATGTTCCTGGTCGGGCTCGGGCTGTTCACGCTGGCCTCGCTGGGCGGGGGCCTCGCCCAGGAGGGCTGGCAGCTGCTGCTCGCCCGGGCCGTGCAGGGCCTCGGCGCGGCGGTGCTGGCCCCCTCGACGCTGACGCTGCTGACCGCCGCGGTGCCGGAGGGCGCGGCGCGGGCCCGCGCGATCGCGACCTGGACCGCCGTGGGCGCGGGCGGCGGTGCGGCGGGCGGACTGGTGGGCGGTGCCCTGGTGGACGGGCTGTCCTGGCGCTGGGTGCTGCTGATCAACGTGCCGGTGGGCGCGGTCGTGCTGGCCGGTGCCCTGCTCTGGCTGACCGAGAGCCGGGGCGGCCTGCGCCGCCGCCTCGATCTGCCGGGCGCCCTGCTGGTGACCACCGGGCTCGCCACGCTGGCCTACGGCATCTCGCAGACCGAGTCCGAGGGGTGGGCGGCGACGCCGACGCTGGTGCCGCTGCTCGCGGGGCTCGCGCTGCTCGGGCTGTTCCTGCTCGTCGAGGCGCGGACGGCGGCCCCGCTGATGCCGCTCGGACTGCTGCGGCTGCGGTCGGTCGCGTCGGCGAACGTGGCGATGCTGGTGTCCGGCTCGTCGATGTTCTCGATGTGGTTCTTCATGACCCTGTACGCGCAGAACGTGCTGGGCTACTCCCCGCTGGAGGCGGGCCTGGCCCTCGTGCCCAGCTCCCTGGCGGTGGTCCTGGGTTCGAAGGCGGCCCCACGCTTCCTGCCGGTGCTCGGCTCCCGGAACGTGGCCGTGCTCGGCACGCTCGTCGCGGCGGTCGGCTTCGGCTGGCAGTCGACGATGACCGCGGACGGCGGCTATCTGACCGCGATCATGATCCCCGGCGTACTGATGATGCTGGGCGCGGGCATCGCGGCGACCCCGCTGGCCTCGCTGGCCATCTCCGGTGCGGCGCCCGGGGACGCCGGACTGGTCTCCGGGCTGATCAACACCTCCCGGACGATGGGCGGTTCGCTGGGACTCGCGGTGATGTCGACGATCGCGGCGAGCCGGTCCGGGGGCGAGGACGCGGGCCCAACGGCCCTGACAGACGGCTACGCCCTGGTCTTCCGCACGGCATCGGCAGTCCTGGTCGTCGCGGCCCTCCTGATGTGGCTCTGGCTCCCGGCAAAGAGCCCCAAGCCCGAACAGAAGGCCAGCAGCACAGACTGACCGCCGACCGCGGGGCGCCCCGTTCTCCCGGGTTCACCGGAGCGCCCCAAAGGGGCGCGGGGCGGTGTCTATGCGCGGCTCCGCCGCGGGGGCGCGAGCAGCTTGCGTGATCCC
>NZ_BMUY01000019.1:0-110944 GCF_014650435.1 Streptomyces tendae | reverse complement strand
CCCCGTTCTCCCGGGTTCACCGGAGCGCCCCAAAGGGGCGCGGGGCGGTGTCTATGCGCGGCTCCGCCGCGGGGGCGCGAGCAGCTTGCGTGATCCCCGTTCTCCTGGGTTCGCGGGAGCGCCCCAAAGGGGCGCGGGGCGGTGTCTATGCGCGGCTCCGCCGCGGGGGCGCGAGCAGCTTGCGTGATCCCCCTTCTCCCGGGTTCACCGGAGCGCCCCAAAGGGGCGCGGGGAACTGCGCGAGCAACCCCCACGGGCCCGCGCCCGACGAACCGCCCGCCCGGCCCGGGGCGATTCGGGGCGCCTCGTGTCGCCGGGGGTGCCCCTCAGGGGCGCGGGGAACTGCGCGAGCAACCCCCACCGGCCGCGGCCGACAAACCGCCCCGGCCCGTAGGCCGACAAGCCGCACCCGCAGCCCAGTCAGAGCCACCCCTGCCCCCGCGCCGCGCGGAGCGCCTCCGTTCGGTTGCGGGTGCCGGTCTTGCCGATCGCCGCGGACAGGTAGTTGCGGACCGTGGACTCGGACAGGTGCAGCGCGCCGGCGATGTCGGCGACCGTCGCGCCGTCCGCCGAGGCCCGCAGCACGTCGCACTCCCGCGCGGTGAGCGGACTCGGCCCCGCACTGAGCGCGGCCGCGGCCAGCGCGGGGTCGACGACCGTCTCCCCGGCCAGCACCCGGCGGATCGCACCGGCCAGCTCCTCCACCGGGCCGTCCTTGACCAGGAAACCGGCGGCGCCCGCCTCCATGGCCCGCCGCAGGTACCCGGGACGACCGAACGTGGTCAGGATCAGCACCCGGCAGTCCGGCGTCCGCGCGCGCAGCTCGGCTGCGGCGTCCAGGCCGCTCAGGCCCGGCAGTTCGATGTCGAGGAGGGCGACGTCGGGACGGTGCGCGAGCGCGGCGGGGACGATCTCGTCACCGGCCGCCACCTGCGCGACCACCTCGATGTCGTCCTCCAGCCCGAGCAGCAGCGCGAGCGCGCCCCGCATCATGCCCTGGTCCTCGGCGAGGAGGACGCGGACGGGGTCGGCGCGGGGCGTCTCGTCGGTCACGGGGCAAGGGTAGAGGGCGCGGCACCGGAGGCCGGGCGTCCCGAAGGCCGGGCGTCCCGAGGCCGGCGTGCACGGGAGGGCCGGGCGTCCTGGGGGGCGGGACATCGCGGAGGCCCGGCGCACCGGGGCCTGGCCCACCGGGGGCGGGGCATCCCGGAGGGCGGCATCCCGGGGGCGAGGCATCCCGGAGGCGCGGCGCACCAGGGGCCGGGCCTCCGGGATGCCCGGGTGCTACGCGGGCGCCACGCCGGCGGCGCCCGCCCCCACCGGCTCCCCCTCCGCCCGCACCGGCAGCTCCGCCGTCACCGAGAACCCGCCGCGCGGCTCCGCCCCCGCCGTCAGCGAACCGCCCGCCGTGGCGAGGCGTTCCCTGAGCCCGGTCAGACCGGTGCCCGGCCCCTGGGCGGCGACGGCGGCCCCCGCACCGTTGTCCGTGACCGTCAGCCGGACCCGGTCCGCGCTGCCCGCGACCGCGATCTCGCACCGGCTGGCGCCGCTGTGCCGTACGACGTTGGTGACCGCCTCCCGCACCACCCACCCGAGCAGCGCCTCCGCCTGCGGCGGCAGCGGCGGTCCTGAGCGGTGCACCACCGGGTCGACGTCCGCCGCGCTCAGCGCGGAGCGCGCCCGGTCCAGTTCGGTGCCGAGGCTGCCCTCCCGGTAGCCGGTGACCGCCTCGCGGACCTCGGTCAGCGCCTGGCGGCCGACCGACTCGATGTCCGTGACCTGGGTCAGCGCCGCGTCCAGGTCGCGGGGCGCCAGCCGCCGGGCGGCCTCCGACTTGACCACGATCACCGACAGCGTGTGCCCCAGCAGGTCGTGCAGGTCCCGCGAGAACCGCAGCCGTTCCTCCGCCACCGCCCGCGTGGCCAGTTCCTCCCTGGCGGCGCGCAACTGCCGTACGGCGTCGGACAGACTCAGGATCGCGGCCGTCACCATCGTCGAAAGGAAGGTCCCGTAGGCGATGTTCAGGCCGTTCCAGCCGTCCTTGACGCCTGCCACGACGCCCGCCGCCACCGCCAGCGACCAGCCCCACCGGCCCAGCCACCGGCCGCGCAGCGCCGCCCCGGCGGCCAGGCCGAGCAGCGGGAAGAACAGCAGCCAGCTGCCCCCGTACGCCAGCGCCAGACCGCAGGTCACCAGCGCCATGGCGGCCAGCGCCAGCCGGGTGGACGGCGACTCGCGCAACTCCTTGTCGAAGGAGCGGAAGGCGACGTAGATGTAGAGCGAGTTGAAGACGAACAGGCCCGCCCCGCCGATCCAGGGGTTGGAGTCGTTCCCCTGGAAGATGTTCGCGAGGCTGCCCAGACCCATCAGCAGCCACGGCAGCAGCGTGAAACCGGTGGGCGGCGGCCCCATCCGCTCCGACCGCTCGCCCGCCCCGGCCGCGTCGGCCGGATCCGACTGCCGTGCCAGCTGCCACGCGTCCAGGCGGCACGACATGCTGCGCAGCCGCCCTCGGGTCCCGGTCATGGGTGTCCGCTCCCTTCCACTTCGGCGCCCGCGGCGCTCAGTCGGTCGCCGCGCCGCGGCGGTAGGACAGGACGGCGTACGCGCCGAAGGCCAGCAGCCAGCCCGTCAGGACGAGAATGGCACCCCCGGGCGGCGCGTGCCCCGTGGCGACCGATGTGCCCAGCTGCGCGAAGCGGTTGGTCGGGGTGTACGCCGACACCGCGCGCAGCCACTCGGGGAACAGCGCCAGCGGGAACCACAGCCCGCCGAGCACCGCGAGACCCAGGTTGGCGACCATGTTCGCCACGCCCGTGGTCTGCCCGGTCAGCCGGTAGCCGTTGCCCAGCCCCAGCAGCGTGAAGGGCACCGACCCCAGCCACAGCAGCAGCGCCAGCGCCGCCCACTGCCAGGCGTCCAGCCGTACGCCGTTGACCAGGCCGCCCGCCGCGAGCACGGCCGTGATCGCGGGCAGCACGGTGACCGAGGCGGTCAGGGCCCGGCCCACGACCACCTGGTGCGGCCGCATCGGAGTCACCCGCAACTGCCGCAGCCAGCCGATGGCACGGTCCTCGGCCACCCCGCCGCCGGTGTTGAGCGCGGAGCCGACCGCGCCGTACGCGGCCATGCCGACCATCGCGCCCGTCTTCCACTCGCCCGCGTCGCCCCCGAGGTTGGTGAACAGCAGGTACATCAGCACCGGCACGGCGACACCGCCGACGACGAAGCCGGGGTCGCGCAGTGTGCGGCGCGTTTCGAGGAGCAGGTAGTCCCTCATCGCACGGTCTCCTTCATCGCACGGTCTCCTTCTCCGGCACCGGTGCCGTCGTCGTCAGGGCCAGGAACGCGTCGTCCAGGGACGCGGGGGCGACCTCCAGGCCGCGTATCGCGCCGAGCCGCGCGAGGGCGATCACGGTGGCGTCGGAGTCCTCGGTGCGCAGCACCGCGCGGTCGCCGCGCACCTCCAGCGTGCGCACCCCGGGCAGCAGCATGAGGTCCTCGGTGGGCCGCCCGGCCAGGTCGAAGGAGACGCGGCTGCCGCCCGCCGCCCGGCGCAGTTCGTCGCCGGTGCCGTCGGCGACGATCCGACCCCGGTCGACGACCAGGATCCGGTCGGCGTGCGCCTCGGCCTCCTCCAGGTAGTGGGTGGAGAAGAGGACCGTGCTGCCACGCCCGGTGTACGCCCGCATCGACCGCCAGAAGGCGTGCCGGGCCTCCACGTCCAGGGCGGCCGTCGGCTCGTCCAGGACCAGCAGGTCGGGGCGGCCGGCCAGGGCGAGGGCGAACCGCACGCGCTGGGTCTGCCCGCCGGACAGCCGGTCCACGCGCCGTCCGGCCAACTGCGCCAGCCCGGCCAGCTCCAGGGCCTCTCCCACGGGCATCGGCGCCGGATAACGGCCGGCCACGAAGGTCACCAGCTCGCCCACGGTGACCCGGGGCACCGCCCGCACCTCCTGGAGCATGGCTCCCACCCGGCCCGCGTGCACGGCTCGCTCCGGAGCCCCGCCGAACAGCTCCACGGCGCCCGCGTCGGGCGGGCACAGGCCGAGCAGCAGCGCGATCGTCGTCGACTTGCCCGCGCCGTTGCGGCCGAGCAGCGCGACCGTCTCGCCGCGCTCGATGCGCAGGTCCACGCCGTCGACGGCGCGGACGTCGCCGTAGGACTTGGCCGCTCCCGTGAAGGCCACGGCGGGGGTGGCGCCCTGTGTCGGTGTCATACCGGTGACGCTACGGAGCCGGCGGGCAGGGGCGGCAGATGCGGTTGTCCGGAGATCGGGAGGACAAATGTCACGGGCGGCCCGCGTCCCGTACGGTCGGGGCTGTCGTGATCGTCGTCGTGACCGGGAGGAGCAGCAGGGCCATGCCCATCGACGCGGCCGGGGCACTCGGCGCCGCACCCCGGGTCCGGGAGATCGCCTGGGACCACAAGGACGTCCAGCTCTACCACCTCGGCATCGGCGCCGGCCGGCCCGCCACCGACCCGGGCGAGCTGCGCTACACCCTGGAGACCCGGCTGCACGTCCTGCCGAGCTTCGCGACGGTGGCCGGGGGCGGCGCCCCCGGTGTGATCCGCGCGCTGTCCGTGCCCGGCGTCGACGTCGACCTCGCCCACGTCCTGCACGGCGGTCAGCGGCTGCGCCTGCACCGGCCCGTTCCGGTGCGGGGCCGGGCCACCGCCGCCGCACGCGTCGTCGCCGCGTACGACAAGGGCACGGCGGCCGTCCTCGTGCTGCGCACCGAGGTCACCGACGCGGACGGGCCGCTGTGGACCGACGAGGCCGAGGTCTACGTACGCGGGGAAGGCGGCTGGGGCGGCGAGCGGGGCCCGTCGGGACGCCCCTCACCACCGCCCGCCGAGCCCGCGGACCACGTCGCCGAGCGGGTCCTGAGGGAGGACCAGGCGCTGCTCTACCGGCTCTCCGGGGACTGGAACCCCCTGCACGCCGACCCGGAGTTCGCGGCGCGCGCGGGCTTCGAACGGCCGGTCCTGCACGGTCTGTGCAGCTACGGCGCCACGCTCAAGACGGTCGTGGACACGCTGCTGGACGGTGACGTGACCCGGGTGCGCGCCTACCGCACGCGGTTCGCCGGGGTGGTGTACCCGGGGGAGACGCTGCGGGTGCGGATGTGGCGGCCGGCCGGGGCGGAGCGGTACGGAGCGGAGGGCGGCGGGGCCGGGGAGGCCGGGGAGGTCCGGGTGGCGGTGAGTGCCGTCGAGCGCGACGACGCGCCCGTCCTCGCCGACACGGTCGTGCGATACGGGTGAACGACAGCGGCCCCGCCCGCCGGATACGACGAACGGGGCCGGAGCCGCTTGCTTTTCGCTTGCCTGTGCCTGTGTCGGTGCTTGTCCGTACCGTCAGGCGGCCGTCTCGGTCTCCTCGGCCGGCTTGCGGTGGCGGCCCTTGGGAGTCGCCACGGCCTCCTGGCTGGAGACCGGTCCACGGTGCTTGCCGTGGCCGGTGTCGGTCTCGGAAACGTCGGCACCGGCGGCCTGGATCGGCTGGGTCGTGCTGGCGTCGTTCATCGGAAGGAATTCACCCCGTCAACATGATCTTTCCTACAGCCGGGCGAGTCTAACCGGCACACCTCGGGCGGAATCCAGGCGGCCACGCCAACCGGCACTACTTCGTTACAAGCCGTGCCAGCGGGGCCTGTTGCAGCGGTACGGGGCGGGGTCGAGCGGGGGCGGGAGCGGCCGCCGGCGTGTCCGCGGCGCCGGGTTCGCCGGGCTCGCCGGGCCCACCCGAGGCCGAATCCTCCGGAGCTGAATCCTCCGGATTCCCGGGATCCGCCGGTCCCCCCGGCTCGCCCGGTTCCTCGGGCCGCTCGCCACCGGTGCCGGTGCCGGTGCCGGTGCCGGGAACGTCGGGTGCGGCGAGCCGGGCCACGCCGCACGGCGACCGCGGTGTGGAGCACGGCAGCCGCAGCTCCCCGTCCGGGGTCCACAGCCCGGCGCCCGTCAACCAGCCCTCGGGCGCCGGGAGATGCCGCACCTGCCGGTCGGCGGGCCGCCACACGCCGACCCAGCTGCCGAGGGCGCCGTCCACCCGCAGGGCCACCGCACAGCGCTCCGGGGTCAGCACCTGCCCCGGCTGGACGGCGAACGGCGTCACGACGCAGTCCGGCAGCCGCAGGCACTCCGGGAAGCGCACCGGCAGCGTGCTGCCCAGCACGCCCCAGCCGAGCCGCTCCCGCCCCGGGGAGGGGGCGTCCGAGCGGATCAGCACCAGTCCGCTGTCCGGGTCGGCCAGCAGGAGCCGGTCGTCACTGTCCGGGGCGATCTGCAGCAGCGGCGACACCTCGCCGCCCCGCTCCAGGTCCACCACGACCGCCTTGGTGCGCCCGCCGGTCTCCCGGTCCACCGCCAGTATCCGGCCGGTGCGGTCCAGCCAGACCCCGCCCGAGCAGCGGCCGGGGATCTCCGCCACCCGCTCGGGCCCGAAGGCGCCGCCCGCGACCTGCCACAGCACCGTCGACCGCGGACCGGCCGCGAGGGCGTACGCCCGCTCGCCGTCCGGGGCCGGCGGCAGCAGCCGCAGTCCGGTGGCCTCCGCCAGGCACTCGACCGCGCCCAGCGGCAGCTCGCCGGTGCCGGGCCCGGTCGGGTACAGCAGGGCGAAGACGTGCCGGCCGGCCGCGACCCGGTGGACCAGGACCCGCCCGTCGCCCATCGGCTGCACCTCGGTGCCCGGCTCCTCGGGCTGGTTGCCCGGCAGCGGCACCGCGTACGGCTCGGGGCCGTCCAGGGTCCAGCGCTCCGGGTACCAGGAGTCGCCGCCCTCCCCGCTCCGGGCGAGACGCGCGGCGTAGGCACCCTCCGCGGTGATGCTGCAGTCCGCCCGCGGGCCCCCGCCGTTCCCGGGGTCCGCCGAAGGCTCGATCGCACAGGCCGTCATCGTTCGGTCACCTCCGGCGACGAAGCTAGTTTTCGTACGCACGGGCGGGGGACCGGCAGCCGTCCCCATCACACATACGTGTGTCACAGGAACGATTCGCCTGAGGGAAGGGCACGGCGTGTGCTGTGCCGCACCGTCCGGTCGCGGCGGCGGACGACGGATACGTCCGCGAGTAGACCGGCGAGTTGATCCGTGAGTGAATCCGCGGGTACGCCCGCGGGCACTCCGCGGGTACAACGGCGCAGAACCTCCAGGTAGCCTTGCACGCGTGCCCCGTCTGTCAGAAGTCATCACCGCGCTGGACAACCTGTGGCCCGCCGAGCGGGCCGAGTCCTGGGACGCGGTCGGCACCGTCGTGGGCGAGCCCGACCAGGAGGTCACACGGGTCCTGTTCGCGGTGGACCCCGTCCAGGAGATCGTCGACGAGGCGGTGAAGCTGGGCGCCGACCTGCTCGTCACCCACCACCCGCTGTATCTGCGCGGGACGACGACGGTCTCCGCGGCCACCTTCAAGGGCCGCGTCGTGCACACGCTCATCAAGAACGACATCGCCCTGCACGTCGCCCACACCAACGCCGACACCGCCGACCCGGGCGTCTCCGACGCGCTGGCCGGCGCCCTTGACCTGAACGTCGTAGGGCCCCTGGTGCCGGACCCGAGCGACCCCGCGGGGCGCCGCGGCCTGGGCCGGGTGTGCGAGCTGCCGCACCCGCTGACCGTCCGCGAGCTGGCCGCCCGCGCCGCCGAGCGGCTGCCCGCCACGGCGCAGGGCATCCGCGTCGCCGGTGACCCCGAGGCGACCGTGCGCACCGTCGCCGTCAGCGGCGGCTCCGGCGACGGCCTCTTCGACCACGTGCGGGCGGCCGGCGTCGACGCCTTCCTCACCGCGGACCTCCGCCACCACCCCGTGTCCGAAGCCCGCGCCCACAGTCCCCTCGCGCTGCTCGACGCGGCGCACTGGGCCACCGAGTGGCCCTGGTGCGAGCTGGGCGCGGCCCAGCTCGACGAGATCTCCGACCGCAACGGCTGGGACCTCAGGGTCCACGTCTCGAAGACGGTCACCGACCCCTGGACCGCCCACGCGGCGTCCGCCCCGACCTCTAGCGCAATGGGAGCCCCCAACTGAAAGCCGCGCCCGCCGACCAGATCCGACTCCTCGACGTCCAGGGCCTCGACACGCGGCTCCAGCAGCTCGCGCACAAGCGCCGGTCCCTGCCCGAGCACGCCGAGATCGAGTCGCTGACCAAGGACCACACCCAGCTGCGCGACCTGCTCGTGGCCGCGCAGACCGAGGAGAGCGACTGCGCCCGCGAGCAGACCAAGGCCGAGCAGGACGTGGACCAGGTGCGCCAGCGCGCCGGGCGCGACCAGCAGCGCCTGGACTCCGGCGCCGTCACCTCCCCGAAGGACCTGGAGAACCTCCAGCGCGAGATCGCCTCCCTCGCCAAGCGCCAGGGCGACCTCGAGGACGTCGTCCTGGAGGTGATGGAGCGCCGCGAGTCCGCGCAGGAGCGGGTCGCCGAGCTGACCGAGCGGGTCGGCGCGGTCCAGGGCAAGATCGACGACGCCACCGCGCGCCGGGACGCGGCCGTCGAGGAGCTGGACGGCGAGGTGGCCTCGGTGACCAAGGAGCGCGAGGTCGTCGCGGGCTCCGTCCCCGAGGACCTGCTGAAGCTCTACGACAAGCTGCGCGAGCAGCAGGGCGGCGTCGGCGCGGCCAAGCTGTACCAGCGCAGCTGCCAGGGATGCCGCCAGGAGCTGGCCATCACGGAGCTGAGCGAGATCCGCTCCACGGCCCCCGACACGGTCGTACGCTGCGAGAACTGCCGCCGCATCCTGGTGCGCACCGCCGACTCCGGGCTGTAGGGGGCCGGTCGGTGACTGAGCGGTGGGAGACGCGGTGACCGGTTCCGCGCGGGAGTTCGTCGTCGAGGCCGACGGCGGGTCGCGGGGCAACCCGGGGCCCGCGGGCTACGGCGCGGTCGTGCTGGACGCGGCGACCGGGGAGACCCTGGTGGAGGCCGCCGAGTACCTCGGGGTCGTCACGAACAACGTCGCCGAGTACCGGGGCCTGCTGGCCGGTCTGCGCGCGGCCGGGGAACTGGACCCGGACGCCACCGTGCACGTCCGCATGGACTCCAAGCTGGTCGTCGAGCAGATGTCGGGCCGCTGGAAGATCAAGCACCCCGACATGAAGCCCCTGGCGGCCGAGGCGGCCCGCGTCTTCCCGCCGGGGCGCGTGACGTACGAGTGGATCCCCCGCGCGGACAACAAGCACGCCGACCGCCTGGCCAACGAGGCGATGGACGCGGGCGCACGCGGCGAACAGTGGTCGCCGTCCACGTCGACGGCGGAACTGGACGCGCGCGCCGCCGACCGCGCCGCACCCGCCGACCGCACGGCCGGATCCCGCCGGAGCGGGGACCGGGCGACCGCCGCACCCGCCGGCGCCGGAGAAGCCGCCGACGTGGCGGCCGCCGGCGGTGATGCTCCGTCCACGGGCGAGCGCCTGCCCCGGACGACGACGACCCGGACCGGCGCCGGGAGCGCGGTGTCCGGCGGTGCTGCCGCCGGAGGTGCGTCCCGGGGCGGCCGTGGGGAAGGCGACGGCGGTGAGGCTGCCGTCTCGGGCGACGGTGCGATCGCGGGGGAGCGTGTCCTGCGGGCGGCCCGGACCGGCGCCGGGAGCACGGTGCCCGGTGCCGCCGAGACCCCGGCGGCGGCCGATGTGCGGGCCGCGAAGGCCGTGGCCTCGCCCGGCTGGGGGCCGCCCGACATGGGCTCTCCCGCCACCTTCGTCCTGCTGCGGCACGGGGAGACGCCCCTCACCCCGCAGAAGCGGTTCTCCGGGAGCGGCGGCAGCGATCCGTCCCTGTCACCCGTAGGGCGCGAGCAGGCCGAGAGAGTTGCTGAGAGCCTCGCCCGGCGCGGCACCATCGAGGCGATCGTCGCCTCGCCCCTGGCCCGTACCCGCGAGACCGCAGGCATCGTCGCCGCCCGCCTGGGTCTGGCGGTGACGGTCGAGGAGGGGCTGCGCGAGACCGACTTCGGCGCGTGGGAAGGGCTCACCTTCGGCGAGGTGCGCGACCGGCACCCCGCCGACCTGGACGCCTGGCTGGCCTCCCCGGACGCGGAGCCGACCGGCGGCGGCGAGAGCTTCGCGGCCACCGCCACCCGGATCGCCGCCACCCGCGACAAGCTCGTCGCGGCGTACGCGGGCCGCACGGTGCTGCTGGTCTCCCACGTCACGCCGATCAAGACGTTCCTGCGGCTCGCCCTGGGCGCCCCGCCCGAGTCGCTGTTCCGGATGGAACTGTCGGCGGCATCACTGTCGGCCGTGGCGTACTACGCGGACGGCGGCGCCAGCGTCCGCCTGTTCAACGAGACGTCCCACCTGCGCTGAGTCCACCCGCGCCGAGCGCCGCCGCCTCGCGGGCCAGCGTCTCGACGCGTCCCCAGTCCCGGCCGGCCACCGCGTCCTTGGGCAGCATCCAACTGCCCCCGACACAGCCGACGTTGGGCAGCGCCAGGTACTCCGGCGCGGAGGCCGGGGTGATGCCGCCGGTTGGGCAGAAGCGCGCCTGCGGCAGCGGCGCGGCGAGCGCCTTGAGATAGGCGGTGCCGCCCGCTGCCTCGGCCGGGAAGAACTTCATCTCCCGCACCCCGCGCTCCAGCAGCGCCACCACCTCCGACGTGGTCGACACCCCCGGCAGGAACGGCACCCCGGACCCCCGCATGGCCTCCAGCAGTACGTCCGTCCACCCCGGGCTGACCAGGAACCGAGCCCCGGCCGCCACCACGTCCGCGACCTGCTCCGGCGTGATGACCGTGCCCGCGCCGACCACCGCACCCGGTACCTCAGCGGCGATGGCCCTGATCGCGTCGAGGGCGACCGGCGTCCGCAGCGTCACCTCGATCGCGGGCAGCCCGCCGGCGACGAGCGCCCTGGCGAGCGGCACGGCGTCGGCGAGGTCGTCGACGACCACGACGGGCACCACGGGCGCGAGATCCAGCACCGAGGCGGCGGGGGAGGAGGGCAGCGGAGAACTCATGCCCTCATCGTGCCGCCGAAACGCACTCTCTGCAATCGCCGTTGCATGCGACGCAACGGGGGTGGGTGTGATCGAGGGGTCGGGTCAGTGGACCTCGTCCACGAGCACGTCCAGCGACCACGGCCGACCGGCCTTCGCGGGCGCCTCCGCCTCCACCTCGTACCCCAGCTCGCGCAGCGCCTCCACCAGCTCCGCCGGCCCCTCGGGCCCGGTCCCGGACGCCAGCAGGCTCCGTACGATCCGCCCCTTGGTCGCCTTGTTGAAGTGGCTGACCACCTTCCGCGTCGGCGCGTGCAGCACCCGCACCGTCGCCGTCCGCGAGGCGACCTCGCCCTTCGGCTTCCACGCCGCCGCGTACGCCGACGACCGCAGGTCGAGCACCAGCCCGTTCCCGGCCGCCTCCGGCAGCACCTCGGCCATCGGCATCCGCCAGTGCGCGCCCAGCGCCCCGAGACCGGGCAGCTTCACGCCCATCGAGCACCGGTAGGAGGGAATCCGGTCGGTCACCCGCACGGCACCCCACAACCCCGAGAAGACCAGCAGAGACCTGGCCGCCCGCCGCTTGGCGGCGGCGTCCAGCGAGGCCAGGTCCAGGGCGTCGTACAGCACCCCGGTGTAGATCTCGCCGGCCGGGCGCGCCCCCGCCGTCAGCAGCTCCACGTTCTTGGCGACCTCGCCGCGCAGGCCCTCGCTCAGCCCGAGCACCTCGCGCGCCTTCTCCTCGTCGCCGGCGCACAGCTCGACCAGTTCGCCGAGGACGGCCTCCCGGGCCGCGGTGAGCCCCGGCAGGGACAGCGACCCGGTCTTCAACGGGGCGCCCCGGCCGGACGCGGCCTTCCCCTCGGACGGCGGCAGCAGGACAAGCACACGTACTCCTTCACATCGAGCCGGCTCCCCGGCCCCCGGTCAGGGTACGGCGTCCCCCGCCCGCGCCCGCTCGACGGCCCGTACCAGCGCCCCGGGGTCGTCGGCGTGACACCGCACCACGCGCACCTCGCGCCGGCGCCCGAAGAAGGAGACGTGGGCGACGGGCTCGGCGAGCTCGACGGTGACGGAGGTCTGGGACCCCACGGCGAGAGCGAGTTCCCCGTCGGCGGGCTCGTGCGTCGTGCGCAGCTCGCGCCGGACGGAGGCGATCCGCTCCAGCGGTATCCGTACGTCGACGTGGATGCCCCGCCGGATCCGCAGCGTCCCGGCGGCCGGGTCCAGGACGTGCGGCCGGACCACGGACGCGGCGTGCAGCCCGACCACCATCACGACGGTGTACACGTCCAGCACCAGCACCACGTGGTGCACGGCGGGCCAGTCCCGCAGCAGCAGGGACATCATCACGGACTCGACGACACACACGAACGCGAACCCGGCCATCATCGCGCCCTGGCCCCGCGCGTACCCGAAGGCGGACCCGCCGGCCGCCGCGTCGTGCGTCCGCCGGGCGGCCCACAACCACAGGCTCGCCCACAGCCGCAGCTCGTGCCTCACGAGCAGGTACGGAAACGTGGCGGGACCGGTGCCCCTCACGACCGCCGTCCCCGGGAGGCGATCTCCATGGCCCGCCGGACCGCCTCCGCCTGGGCCGGCGCGAAGTCGGCGTACAGGGCGCGCAGGAGACCGTGGCCGGGGTCGAGGTCGAAGCCGTCCTCGGGCAGCAGCTCCGCGGGCATGCAGTCGGCGAGCAGGCGGGCCGCCTCCGCGACGCGGGGGTCGTCGGCTCCGGCGTCGGCCAGTTCGTCGAGCAGCGCATAGGCGCGGCGGGCCCGCGCCGCCGCCTCCGGCGAACCCAGGGCCTCGCGCATCGCGGCCAGCAGCCCCTCCCGCTCCTCCGGGGCGACGGTGCTCTCCAGCAGCACCAGCATCTCCCGGTCCCGCAGGGCCATCGGCGAGCCGGACACGTCCCCGATCCCGGCGAACAGCTCGGCCAGCTCCGGCGAGACCGGCCCCTCGGGCGGCACCCCGCCCTCCGCCTCCAGCAGCGCCCGCAGCCGCGTCCGGCGCTCCCGGATCGCCGCCTCCTGCCGCGCGAGATCCGCGTCCAGCTCCTCCAGTACCTCGGCGAGGTCCTTCCCGGCATCGTCCGCGAGCACGTCGCGCACCTCCGCCAGCCCGAGTCCCAACTCGGTCAGCCGCCTGATCCTGGCCAGCACGACGAAGTGCCGCAACGTGTACGTCCGGTACCCGTTGGCCAGCCGCTCCGGTTCGGGCAGCAGGCCCTGGTGGTGGTAGTGCCGCACGGTCCGCGTGGTGACGCCGACGGCGTCGGCGAGTTCTCCGATCCGCATGGCCCCAGTAGAAACGTTGACGTTGCGACAGGGTCAAGCGCGACAGGTTCGCCTTCCGGACAGCGACGCCGATCCTGTGCCACGATCGAGGGAACGGTTCCCGATCTCTCGGACAGGTGATCAGTCGATGCCCCAGCCTGGCGAGCGACCGAAGGAGGGGCGTGACATGACTGCCATGGCCCATGAGCCGCTCACGCAGGCGGACGTCCTGCTGGAGGGGTTCCTCGCCCTGGACACGCCGGAAGGCTTCCGGGCCGAGTTGATCGAGGGGGAGATCGTTGTGACGCCGCCGCCGGACGGGGATCACGAGGACTACATCAACTTGATCGTGAAGCAGGTGATCAGGAGGTCCAGGACGGACATGGACGTTTCCGGGAACAAGGGGCTGAGGCTCAGAGGCGGACTTGACCTTCCCATGGATCACGTCATCCCGGACGCCACTTTCGCCCCCACCGACCTGCGCCTGTATCGCGGCGCCGACCCCTGGATGCCCTGCCAGGGAGTCGCCATGGTCCTGGAGGTGACGTCGAGCAAACCCCGGGTCGACCGCGAGGCCAAGCGCCGCTGCTACGCGGGTGGCGGCATCCCCCTCTATCTGCTGGTCGACCGGCACGCGTCCTCGATCACTCTGTTCAGCACCCCGCAGAAGATCGACCACCGCGACGACTACCGAGAGCACTGCACTCGTCCCCTGGGCAAGTCACTCGCTCTCCCCGCCCCCTTCTCCTTCGACCTGGACACCACCGACTTCCTCTGATCCCGTAGGGGCAGGGGGTGGGCAGCGGTGGACGCACGCGGCGAGCAGGCACGCTGGACCAGGGCGCGGCTGGGTGCGGGCGGCCCGCCCCTCGACCTCCTCACCGCCTGCTTCGACCGGCACGTCTACGCCCCGCACGCCCACGACGAGTACACGGTCGGCGTCACCGTCGGCGGCCTGGAGGTCATCGCCTACCGGGGCGGTCACATCCGCTCGGGTCCGGGCTCCATCGTCGTCCTGGAACCGGGCGAGGTGCACACCGGCGGCCCCGCCGCCCCCGTGGGCTACTCGTACCGAGCCCTGTACGCGGCCCCGAACCTCCTCACCGACGGCACCCGCACTGCCGTCGCCCTCCCGCACTTCCGCGAGCCCGTCATCGACGACCCCGAACTCGCCGCCGCCCTGCGCGCCGCACACACGGACCTGGCCCGCTGCCCCGACCCCCTGGAGGCGGAGTCCCGCCTGCCCTGGCTGCTCACGGCGCTGGCCCGCCGCCACTCCACGGCCCGCGCGGCCGACGACACGGTCCCCGGCGCCGACCGCGTCGCCCGCGTCGTACGCGACCGCCTCGCCGACGAACTCCTCGCGCCGCCGTCCCTCGCGGCCCTCGCCACCGACCTCGGCCTGTCCCGCTACCAACTCCTGCGGGCCTTCCGTACGTCGACGGGGATGCCGCCGTACGCCTGGCTCGCCCAGCACCGGGTGGCCAGGGCGCGCGGACTCCTGGACGCGGGTCTGCGCCCCGCCGAGGTGGCGGCGCTGGTGGGCTTCGCCGACCAGGCTCACCTGACCCGCTGGTTCCGCCGGGTCCTCGGGGTGACCCCTGCGGCGTACCGCAACAGCGTTCAAGACCGCGCGGGGTGAGGCGGCCGAGACTCGCCGCATGACTGCACGCGGCTGGTTCCTGTTCTCCCTGATGGGAGTGGTCTGGGGTGTCCCCTACCTGATGATCAAGGTGGCGGTGGACGAGGTGTCCCCGTCCGGAGTGGTGTTCGCGCGCTGCGCGCTGGGCGCGGCGCTCCTGCTCCCCTTCGCCCTGCGCAAGGGAGACCTCTACGGCACCGTACGGCGCCACTGGAAGCCGATGCTGGCCTTCGCCGTGATCGAGATCATCGGCCCCTGGTGGACCCTGACGGACGCCGAACGGCACCTGTCCAGCTCCACCGCCGGGCTGCTGATCGCGGGCGTGCCGATCGTCGGCGTCCTCCTGGCCCGCTTCTTCGGCGCCGCGGAACGGGTCGGCGCCCGCCGCATCACCGGACTCGGCCTCGGCCTCGGGGGCGTCGCCGTCCTCACCGTGCCGCACCTCACCGGCGGCGACGCCCGCTCGCTGGCCGAGGTGCTGGTGACGGTCGTCGGTTACGCCACCGCCCCGCTGATCGCCGCCCGCCACCTCAAGGACGTCCCCACCCTCCAGCTCATCACCCCCTGCCTCACCCTGGCCGCCGTCGTCTACGCCCCCGCCGCCTTCCTGACCCGGCCCACCACTCTCCCGTCCGGCGAGGCCCTGGCAGCCCTGGCGGGACTCGGCGTCGTCTGCACCGCGATCGCCTTCGTGGCCTTCCTGGAGCTGATCAAGGAGGTCGGCCCGGTCCGCGCCGGCGTCATCACCTACGTCAACCCGGCGGTCGCCGTCGCCGCGGGCGCCCTGCTCCTGGACGAGGACCTGACCCTCGGCATCGGAGTCGCCTTCACCCTGATCCTGGCCGGCTCGGTCCTCGCGACGGCCGCCGCCGGTCCGGGGCGGGAGGTCCGCCGGGTACCATGGTCGACACGGCAGACGAGCCGGGCGGGCGGCCGCGTGGAGTCCCTCACGGGACTTCCCGAGGAACGTCCGGGCTCCACAGGGCAGGGTGATGGCTAACGGCCACCCGGGGTGACCCGCGGGACAGTGCCACAGAAAGCAGACCGCCGGAGGCTTCGGCCCCCGGTAAGGGTGAAACGGTGGTGTAAGAGACCACCAGTGCCCAGGGCGACCTGGGCAGCTAGGTAAACCCCACCCGGAGCAAGGTCAAGAGGGGGCACCCAGGTGCCCCTGCGCGGACGATCGAGGGCTGCCCGCCCGAGTCCGCGGGTAGACCGCTGGAGGCCGGTGGCAACGCCGGCCCTAGATGGATGGCCGTCGCCGACGGGACCGCGAGGCCCCGTCGGAACAGAACCCGGCGTACAGCCCGACTCGTCTGCCGCTCACCGCCCCGGGGAGGGGCGGTGGTGCCGTGGCCCGAGCCGAATCCGCGCGCGTCAGTCCTTGCGCCCCGTCGCCGCGACCGTGACGCCCAGGCCGATCATCGTGAGGCCGCCGATGCCGCCGACCAGGGAGAGCCGCCGGGGGGAGCGGGCGAACCACTCCCGACCGGTCGCCGCGGCCAGTCCCCACACGCTGTCGCAGGCCACCGCGATGAGGTTGAAGACCAGGCCCAGCATCAGCATCTGGGCCACCACTTGTCCCTGGGCGCGGTCCACGAACTGGGGGAGCACCGCGGCGAAGAACACCATCGTCTTGGGGTTGGCCACCCCGACCGCGAATCCCTCCCACAGGGTGCGCAGACCGCCCCCGCGCGCGCTCCCGTCCGTGGTGACCGCGGCCTGCAACGAGCCGCGCTTCCGCCAGGCCCGCACGCCCAGGTACACCAGGTAGGCCGCGCCGACGAGCTTCAGCGCCGTGAAGACGAGGACCGAGCGCTCCACGACCGACCCGACGCCGAGCGCCACCGCCACGACGAGCACATAGGCGCCCACCGTGTTCCCCACGACCGTGGTCAGCGCGGCCCGGCGGCCCTGGGCCAGCGCCCGTCCGATCACGAACAGCACGCTGGGCCCGGGGACCACGATCAGCAGGAACGACATCGCCGCGAAGGCGAGCAAGCGCTCGGAGGACACCATGGCCTCATCGAAGCACGGCCGGGTGCCGGGTCTCAGCCCTTTTTCGCGGGGTCCTGACCCTGCCGCCATGCAGCCTTGCCCTCACCCGAACCCCGGCATCACCCGCTCCGCGATCAGCCGCAGCTGGGTGTTCACGTCCGCCGCCCCTGGCAGGTCCCGGCCCGTGAACGTCTGCACCAGGGCGCGGTCGGTGATCGCGCAGATCATGTGGTTGACGCCGCTGGGTGCGATGTCCCGTTCGATCTTCTCCCGGCACTCCTCGGGCGTGCCCGCGACCGAGAGGCGGTCGGCGATCTCCGGGGTGGTCAGCTCGATGCCGCGGGCCAGGTCGCCGGCGCCGATCGCGTCGATGACCGGCTTCAGTTCCGCCGGGTCGACGCCCCCGCATCGCGCCGAGCTTCAGCCGGTCCTGCACCGGGCGGGCGAAGGTGAACAGGCCGTCGTAGGAGAAGAACTCGCCCTCGTGCGTGATGGTGCCCTCGTCGAGGAAGGTGCGCATCACGTGCAGGGCTTCCTTGACCCGGGACAGCGGCCTGGTGCGGGCCCAGTCGATGCGAGCGGGGGTTCGAAATTTTCGGACCTGCTTATTCTCTTTTCCGAGTACTCCGGTGAGATGGTTTTGCGTGGCTGGTGCTTGCTTGTGATGAAGGGGCTCTGGTCTGCGCTTTCGTGTCGCGTGCAATGCCTCCTTGGCGGCCGAAGGTTTCGAAATATTTACCGAAACTGTTGACGCTTGATGGGTGCAGGTCAACACTGTCGCCGTTGTCCGCACCCGCAGGAGAGGAACACCCCCATGAACCTGCTCGTCCAACCAAGGCGTCGCAGACGCGGTCTCGTGACCCTGCTCGTCCGGAGCGCCTGGGCCGTCGCCCTCGCCGCCCTCGCCGCGCTGATGCTGCCGGGCACAGCCCAGGCCGACACGGTCGTCACGACCAACCAGGAGGGCACCAACAACGGCTACTACTACTCGTTCTGGACCGACAGCCAGGGCACCGTCTCCATGAACATGGGCTCCGGCGGGCAGTACAGCACCTCGTGGCGCAACACCGGCAACTTCGTCGCGGGCAAGGGCTGGAGCAACGGCGGGCGCAGGACCGTGCAGTACTCGGGCAGCTTCAACCCGTCCGGCAACGCCTACCTGGCGCTCTACGGGTGGACGTCGAACCCGCTCGTCGAGTACTACATCGTCGACAACTGGGGCACCTACCGGCCCACGGGCGAGTTCAAGGGCACCGTCACCAGCGACGGCGGCACCTACGACATCTACAAGACGACCCGCGTCAACAAGCCCTCCGTCGAGGGCACTCGCACCTTCGACCAGTACTGGAGCGTCCGGCAGTCGAAGCGGACCGGCGGCACCATCACCACCGGCAACCACTTCGACGCGTGGGCGCGGGCCGGGATGCCGCTGGGCAACTTCAGCTACTACATGATCATGGCCACCGAGGGGTACCAGAGCAGCGGCAGTTCCAACATCAACGTCGGGGGGACCGGCGGGGGCGACAACGGGGGCGGTGGCGACAACGGTGGTGGCGGTGGTGGTGCCTGTACCGCGACGTTGTCCGCCGGACAGAAGTGGGGCGACCGGTACAACCTCAATGTCTCCGTGAGCGGTGCGAGTGACTGGACGGTGACGATGAACGTGCCGTCCCCGGCGAAGGTCATGTCGACCTGGAACGTCAACGCGAGTTATCCGAGCGCGCAGACGCTGACCGCCAAGTCCAACGGCAGCGGCAACACCTGGGGTGCCACCATCCAGGCCAACGGCAACTGGACCTGGCCCAGCGTGTCCTGCAGCGCGGCCTGACCCACGGCACCAGCGGAGAGGAGAAATCACTCGTATGCGTACCAGTACCGGAATACGCGCGTCCGCGCGCACCCTGCGCACCCTGGCCTCCGGTGTCGCCGTCACGGCGCTCGCCGCCGCGGGCACCGTCGCGGCCGGAACCGCTCCGGCCCAGGCCGCGGCGTGCAACGGCTATGTCGGGCTCACCTTCGACGACGGCCCCTCCGGCAGCACCCAGTCCCTGCTCAACGCGCTCAGGCAGAACGGGCTGCGGGCCACCATGTTCAACCAGGGGCAGTACGCCGCCCAGAATCCCTCGCTGGTCCGGGCCCAGGTCGACGCCGGGATGTGGGTCGCCAACCACAGCTACACCCACCCGCACATGACCCAGCTCAGCCAGGCGCAGATGGACTCGGAGATCTCCCGGACCCAGCAGGCGATCGCGGGCGCGGGCGGCGGGACGCCCAAGCTGTTCCGCCCGCCCTACGGCGAGACCAACGCGACGCTCCGATCGGTCGAGGCCAAGTACGGGCTGACCGAGGTGATCTGGGACGTCGACTCCCAGGACTGGAACAACGCAAGTACCGACGCGATCGTGCAAGCCGTCTCGCGGCTCGGCAACGGCCAGGTCATCCTCATGCACGACTGGCCGGCCAACACGCTCGCGGCCATCCCGCGCATCGCCCAGACCCTGGCGAACAAGGGGCTGTGCTCCGGCATGATCTCGCCGCAGACCGGCCGTGCGGTCGCCCCCGACGGTGGGGGCGACAACGGGGGCGGTGGCGACAACGGTGGTGGCGGTGGTGGTGCCTGTACCGCGACGTTGTCCGCCGGACAGAAGTGGGGCGACCGGTACAACCTCAATGTCTCCGTGAGCGGTGCGAGTGACTGGACGGTGACGATGAACGTGCCGTCCCCGGCGAAGGTCATGTCGACCTGGAACGTCAACGCGAGTTATCCGAGCGCGCAGACGCTGACCGCCAAGTCCAACGGCAGCGGCAACACCTGGGGTGCCACCATCCAGGCCAACGGCAACTGGACCTGGCCCAGCGTGTCCTGCAGCGCGGCCTGACCCGGCCGGCCCCGACCGGCCCGCACCCGTGACCGACTCCCACGGGTGCGGGCCTCCCGGGGCACGGGGCCAGGGGCCGAGGGCGGGGGGCTGGGGGCCTCGGTCCTGGTCCCTCACTCACCCAGCGAGCGCCCCGCCACCCGTGCCAGATGCCGGCCGAAGACCTCTCGGGCCTCGGGTGTCAGGGTGCGCAGGGCCACCATCGCCGTGATCACGACGTCGCACAGCTCCGCCTCCACGTCGTCCCAGGTGTGGGTGACGCCCTTCCTCGGGTTCTGCCCGGTCGCGCCGATCACCGCCTCGGCGACCTCGCCGACCTCCTCCGACAGCTTCAGCATGCGCAGCAGCAGGCCCTCCCGGCCGCCGACGGGCTGGTCCGCCTCCAGCCACTTCCACAGATCGTCGATCGTGCTCCAGAGGTCGGCTCGCGCGCCGTCAGGGTGGTCGCTCATGGGGAGCAGCGTGCCATGGCCGCGGCTCCCCCGGCCGTCACTCGAACAGAGGTTCCTGTTGTCCCTCCGCCGCCCTGCGCAGCCGCCTGTTCCGCGCCCCCACGACCACCGTCGTGGCCGCCGCCGTCGCCGCGAGGGCGGCGGGGACCATCCAGTTCCGGTTGACCGCGTGGCCGAGGGCGTGGTCCAGGGAGAGGCGGCCGGGGCCCGAGACCGCTAGGCCCGCGGCGGTCAGGCCGAGGGAGACCGCGTACTCGTAGCCGCCGGCCTGGGCGAAGAAGCCGTTCGGGGCGTGCACCGCCGCGGCGCCCGCCATCGCGCCTGCTGCCGCCGCGCCCGCGGCCGGAGTGGCCAGGCCCAGCGCCAGCAGCGTCCCGCCGCCCGCCTCGGCGAGGCCCGCCGCCGTGGCGCTGGCCCGGCCCGGCGCGTAGCCCATGGCCTCCATCGCCCGGCCGGTCTCCCCGATGCCCCCGCCGCCGAACCAGCCGAGCAGCTTCTGCGCACCGTGCGCGGCCAGGACGCCGCCGGTGCCCAGGCGGAGCAGCAGCAGCCCCAGGTCACGCCGGTCACAGCAGTTCACTTCGACTCCTCGCGGGCAGTGGCGGCTCATCTGCCCACCGTCTCCCGTCGGCGGCGTCCGGGCCCGCCACCGGGCGCCGTTCGGGTGGCGGCGGGCGGGTGACGGGCGGCGGGCCCGGTGGCGGGCGTGCGGAGCCGGTGTGACGCTGCGGCCATGACGATTCAGACCACGCGACTCAGCGACCCGGCCGTCCGCGCCTTCGTCGCCGCCGTCAACGCCCACGACCGCGAGGCCTTCCTCGCGCTGCTCGCGCCCGACGCCACCATGGCCGACGACGGAGACGACCGGGACCTCGACCAGTGGATCGACCGGGAGATCTTCTCCTCCAACGGTCACCTGGAGGTCGACAACGAGTCGAACGGCGGGCGCGCCCTCATCGCCCGCTACCGCAACGACACCTGGGGCGAGATGCGGACCCGGTGGGACTTCACCGTGGACGAGGAGGGCCGGATCGCCCGCTTCGAGACCGGGCAGGCGTAACCGGGAAACGGTGCGGCAGCCGTTCCGTCCACCGGCGTGCCGGTGTGGCGGAACGGCTGCCGCCTCCCCCCTCGGTGTGGTCCATGGAGCGTTGCGGAGGGCCTTGTGAAGGGGCCCTCTGGAGGCGCCTTGTGGAAGGCCAACGCTTCAAGTGTGAAGCTCTGGTGAAGGAGATTTGAGCATACGTCCTCCACCGGCCGCAATACCGTGGACCTTGAAATTCCGATTGTGTGAATCGCCGGGTGCCGTCGCGGCGTGCGCTCAGCCGCGCCCCACGTACGGCATCGCCGTCGCCATGACCGTCGCGAACTGCACGTTGGCCTCCAGGGGCAGTTCGGCCATGTGCCGCACCGTGCGCGCCACGTCGGCGACGTCCATCACGGGCTCGGGTGCCGTCTCCCCGTTGGCCTGGAGCGCGCCGGTCTGCATGCCGGCCGTCATCTCGGTCGCCGCGTTGCCGATGTCGATCTGGCCGACCGCGATGCCGTAGGGACGGCCGTCCAGCGACAGCGACTTGGTCAGGCCCGTCAGCGCGTGCTTGGTCGCCGTGTACGCCACCGAGTGCGGGCGCGGGGTGTGGGCCGAGATCGAACCGTTGTTGATGATCCGGCCGCCCCGCGGATCCTGTTCCTTCATCTGCCGGTACGCCGCCTGCGCGCACAGAAATGCCCCGTTGAGGTTGGTGTCCACCACGTGCCGCCATGCCTCGTAGGGAAGGTCCTCGACCGGCACGCCCCCGGGGCCGAACGTCCCGGCGTTGTTGAACAGCAGGTCCAGTCGCCCGAACCGGTCGCGCACGGCGCCGAACAGCGCCGCCACGTCCTCGGGACGTGACACGTCGGCGCGGACGGTGAGCGGTGTGCCGCCGCCCGCCGGTGCCGCCGCGGCCGTCTGGGCCAGGGGCTCGGAGCGGCGGCCGGCCAGGGCCACCGACCAGCCGGCGGTGAGCAGTTCGACGGCGACCGCCCGGCCGATGCCGGACCCGGCGCCCGTGACGACGGCGACCTTCGGCGCCCCGGCGCTTTCCTCGTCGGTGGTTTTCACGGTGTTCATGAGTCCGCAGCGTACGGGTCGCCGAACATCCCGAACTCATCCGTCCGACACGCGATCGCCATGTCCGCGCCAAGCTCGGGTCGTTCCCGGCCCTTCGAATTCCCCTTGCAACCACCGCAAGGGGAGGAACGGATGACACCCGCGAACCACCAGGCCCCGACCACGGTCCCGAGCCCGGTCCCGGACCGGTCGCAGTCCTCGCACGCGCCCGAACTCCGCGCCGCCGCCCGCAGCCTGGGCCGCCGCCGCTTCCTGACCGTCACCGGCGCTGCCGCCGCGCTCGCCTTCTCCGTGAACCTGCCGACCGCCGGCGCCGCGAGCGCCGCCGAGCTGGACGCCGCGCAGCTGACCGCCGACCCCTTCACGCTCGGTGTCGCCTCGGGCGACCCGCAGCCCGGCTCGGTGCTGCTGTGGACGCGCCTGGCCCCGGTCCCGTACCAGGCCGACAGCGGACTGCCCGCCAAACGCGTCGAGGTGAGCTGGGAGGTGGCCCTGGACGAACGGTTCCGCCGCGTCGTCAGAAGGGGCCGGGCCACCGCCCACCCCGAGTTCCACCACACCGTGCACGTCGAGGTCGACCACCTCGCGCCCGGCCACGTCTACTACTACCGCTTCCGCGCCGGCCGCTACGTCAGCCCGGCCGGCCGCACCCGCACCGCCCCCGCGCAGCACAGCCGGGTCGCCGACCTGACCTTCGGCGTCGTCTCCTGCCAGAAGTACGACCAGGGGTACTACACCGCGTACAAGCACCTGGCCCAGGAGGACGTGGACGTCGTCTTCCACCTCGGCGACTACCTCTACGAGTACGCCGTGAACGCCACCGGCGGCTCCCGCGCCTACCCCGCGGGCACCCTGCCCGCCCACTTCAACCACGAGACGGTGACGCTGGAGGACTACCGGCTGCGGTACGCCCTCTACAAGTCGGACCCCGACCTGCGGGCCGCGCACGCCGCGCACCCCTTCGTCGTCACCTGGGACGACCACGAGACCGAGAACAACTACGCCGACGAGACGCCGGAGAACAGCGTCCCGCCGGAGGAGTTCCTCATCCGCCGGGCCGCCGCCTACCGGGCCTACTGGGAGAACATGCCGCTGCGGCGCCCGCAGTTGCCCGACGGCGCCGACCTCAAGCTCTACCGCCGCCTGCACTGGGGACGGCTGGCCCAGTTCGACGTCCTCGACACCCGGCAGTACCGCTCCAACCAGGCGTACGGCGACGGCTGGCAGTTCCCCGGGCCCGAGTCCGAGGACCCGAGCCGCACACTCACCGGCGACGCCCAGGAACGCTGGCTGATCAACGGCTGGCACCGGTCGAACGCGCTGTGGAACGTGGTGCCCCAGCAGGTCACCTTCGCCCAGCGCTACAACATGACCAGTACGCCGTCCAAGGTCTCCATGGACTCCTGGGACGGCTACCCGGCCTCCCGCGAGCGGGTCCTGGCCGGCGCGCAGGCCGCCGGGATCGAGAACCTCATGGTCCTCACCGGCGACGTGCACGTCTCCTACGGCTTCGACATCAAGCGCGACTTCGACGACCCGGACTCCCGGACCCTGGGCACGGAGATCGTCACCACCTCGATCACCAGCGGCGGCGACGGCTCGGCGAAGCCGTCCAACTGGGACACCCTCATGACCGCCAACCCGCACCTGAAGTTCTTCAACGGGCTGCGCGGCTACGCGACGGTGGCACTGGGCCGCGAGTCGGCGCGCGCCGACTTCAAGACCGTGTCCCACGTCAGCACCGAGGGCGCGGCGCTCACGACCGCCGGGTCCTTCGTGACGGAGGCGGGGGAGCCGGGGCTCAAGCCGGTGTGACGACCGGCTCCGCCGTGTCTCCGGGGTTCCCCGCTGCTGCGGCCTCCCCTGCTGCCGCGGCTTCCCCTGCTTCTGCGGCTTCTCCCGGGTAGCGGACGCCGACGCGGTTCCGGATCGCGTCGAGCGTCCGCATCACGGCCAGCGTGCCGTCGAGGGGGACCAGTGAGGACTCGGTCTCCCCGGCGCGCAGGGCCCGCATCACCTCCTCGGCCTCGTGCCGCAGGCTCTCGCGCGGCCCGTCGGCCGGGTCGGCCCGGAACTCCTGCGGGTCCCGGCCGGTGCGGTGCAGCACGAAGTGGTCCGGGAAGAAGAAGCCGTTCGGCACGTCGATGCGGCCCTCGGAGCCGGTGATCGACGCGGAGTTGGGCGTACCGCCGGTGATGGAGCAGTGCACCGAGGCGAGAGCGCCGCTCTCGTAGGAGAGCAGTGCGCCCGTCTGGAGATCGACGCCCTCCTCGGAGAGCACTGCTCGCGCCGCGACGTCCGCGGGCTCACCGAGCAGCAACTGCGCGAACGACACCGGGTACACACCCAGGTCCAGCAGCGCGCCGCCGCCCTGCGCCGGGTCGCGGAGCCGGTGCGCGGGCGGGAAGGGGCCCGCCAGGCCGAAGTCCGCCTGGAGGCTGCGGACCTCGCCGATCGCACCGTCGTCGACCAGCGTCTTCAGGCGCCGCACCAGCGGGTTGCAGTACATCCACATCGCTTCCATGAGGAAGACGTTCTTCTCCCGGGCGAGCGCGACCAGTTCCGCCGCCTCGCGCGCGTTCAGCGTGAACGGCTTCTCGCACAGCACGTTCCGGCCCGCCTCCAGGCACAGACCGGCCGCCGTCCGGTGCGCCGAGTGCGGGGTCGCGACGTACACCACGTCGACGTCCTCGTCCCGCGCCAGCGTCTCCCAGTCGCCGTACGCCCGCGGTATGCCGAACCGCTCCGCGAACGCCTTCGCCGACGCCTCGGTCCGCGAGGCCACCGCCACGACCTCCGCGTCCGGCAGATCGACCAGATCCGCCGTGAACCTCGCCGCCATCCCGCCGGTCGCGAGAATCCCCCAGCGCACCTTCTGCCCGGTCACCGCTGACACCCTGCCCCACCCTCGCTCAGGTTCGTTCGTCGTTCGTCGTTCGACGTTCGTCGTTCGTGCGTTGTTCGAGTTTGTGCGTCGTTCGAGTTTGTTCGTTCAACTGCGTACGAGCTGAGAGCATAGGTGGCGGATCTGTAGAAGAGGGAGGGGCACATCACATGCCCGAGCGCGGGCCGTCCACGCAAACGCCGCAAACGTCTCAATCGTCGTATATATCGCAGACGCCGCCCGCCGGGCGGCGTATCAGTCTTCTCGTCACGCTCATCCTCGGCAGCCTGACCGCCACGCCGCCGCTGGCGATGGACATGTACCTCCCCGCGCTGCCGGAGGTCACCCGGTCCCTGAGCGCACCGGCCGCGACCGTCCAGCTCACGCTCACCGCCTGCCTGGCCGGCATGGCCCTCGGGCAGATCGTGGTCGGGCCGATGAGCGACAAGTGGGGACGGCGGCGTCCGCTGCTGGCCGGTCTCGCCGTCTACGTCGTCGCCACCGCGCTGTGCGCCGTCGCGCCGAACGTGGAAACCCTCGTCGCCTTCCGGCTGGTCCAGGGCCTCGCGGGCGCCGCCGGGATCGTCATCGCCCGGGCCGTCGTACGCGACCTGTACGACGGCGTGGCCATGGCGCGCTTCTTCTCCACCCTCATGCTGATCTCCGGCGTCGCGCCGGTCGTGGCGCCGCTCATCGGCGGGCAGATCCTGCGCGTGACGGACTGGCGGGGCGTGTTCGTCGTCCTCGTGGTGGTGGGCGTGGTGCTGGGTGTCGTCGTGTGGGCCCGGCTGCCGGAGACGCTGCCCGTCGAGGAGCGGCACGCGGGCGGTGTCGGCGACACCCTGCGCGCGATGCGCGGTCTGCTCGCCGACCGGGCCTTCACCGGCTACATGCTCGCGGGCGGCTTCGCCTTCGCCTCGCTGTTCGCCTACGTCGCTGCGTCGCCGTTCGTCATGCAGGAGATCTACGGGGCGTCGGCGCAGACGTTCAGCCTGCTGTTCGGGCTCAACTCGATCGGCCTCGTGGTGGTCGGGCAGATCAACGGCAAGATCCTCGTCGGGCGGGTCAGACTGGACCGGGTGCTCGGCCTCGGCCTCGTCATCGTGATCGCCGCCGCGACCGTGCTGCTGCTGATGTCCCTGGGCGTCTTCGGCGAGGTCGGGCTCGGGCCGGTCGCCGCCGTGCTGTTCGTGCTCATGTCGGCGATGGGCATCAGCCTGCCCAACACCCAGGCGCTCGCGCTGATGCGGGTCAAGACGTCCGCCGGCTCCGCCTCCGCGCTGCTCGGCACGTCGTCGTTCCTGATCGGTGCGGTGGCCTCGCCGCTGGTCGGGATCGCGGGGGAGGACACCGCCGTGCCGATGGCCGTGGTGCAGCTGGTGGCCGCGGTGCTGGCGCTCGGCTTCCTCGTGGCCCTGTGCCGGCCCTCGGCCGGAGGTGGCGCCGGGCTGGGAGCCGGTGGGGGAGTCGGTGGTCGAGCTGGTGAGGTCGCCGGTGAGAGTGCGGGCAAGGGAGCGGGCAGCTGAGCGCTCCGAGACTGCGCGGCGACACCCCGGGGCGGGCCGGACTCGATCCGGGGCAGCTCCGTCGGGTCGTCGCCGACGTGCGCGACCTCACCACCGGTGAACGCCCCTGGGCGGCGGGCGCCGTCGTGGCCGTCGGGCGCGGGCCCGTGCTCGCCGTCGAGGAGGCGGCGGGCTGGGCCGTGCGCTACGCCTCCTACGACCCGCGCACCGACACGGGCGTGGAGCTGCCGGCGGACTCGCGGGTGCCGATGACCGTGGACACGCCCTTCGACCTCGCCTCGCTGACGAAGCTGTTCACCGCGGTCGCCGCCGTGCAGCAGATCGAGCGCGGCACGCTCGGCATCGACGCGGAGGTCGGCGCCTACCTGCCGGACTTCCGGGCCGCGGCGCGGCACGGGGTCACCGTGCGGCAGTTGCTCACCCACACCTCCGGGCTGCGGCCCGAACTCCCGCTGTACGACTGCGCCGACGGCGAGGAGCGGCTGCGGCGGCTGCGGGCGGAGCCGCCGGTGGGGGTGCCGGGCACGTACTGCTACTCGGACCTGAACATGCTGCTCCTGCAGCAGGTGCTGGAGCGCATCACCGGGCGGGGTCTGGACGTCCTCGTCCGGGACGGGATCACCCGGCCCCTGGGCATGACGGCGACGTGCTTCGGGCCGTGTCCCGGCGCGGCGGCCACGGAGGACCAGCGGCGGCCGTGGGCCAAGGCGGACCGGGGGATGCTGCGCGGGGTCGTCCACGACGAGAACGCGTGGGCGCTGGGCGGGGTGGCCGGTCACGCGGGGCTGTTCTCGACGGGGCGGGACCTCGCGGTCTTCTGCCGGACGCTGCTCGCGGGGGGTTCCCACGGGCCGGCGCGGATCCTGGGGCCGGACTTCGTGGAACTGCTGCTCGCCGAACCGGGGCTGGGATTCGCTCTGGACCAGCCGTGGTTCATGGGCGAGCTGGCGGGGCGCGGGGCGGCGGGGCACACCGGGTTCACGGGCACGATGCTGGTCCTCGACCGGGTGACGGACACCTTCGCGGTGCTCCTCGCCAACACGGTCCATCCACGCCGCCGGGATCCGGACAACCGGCCGCGCGCGGCGCTGTGTACGGGGGTGGCGCGGGCGGTGCGGGTCTGAATCCGGCGCGTGCGGGTGCCTGCGGCGGCTGTGCGGGGTGGTGGGGGTGCGGGGTGCCTGCGGCGCCTGTGCGGGTTCGGTGGGGGTGCGCGTAGCGCGATACGTCCGGTGGGTGGGTCGGGGCCGCGCCGGGGGGTGTCCGTCCTCGGAACGGCGCGGAATCGGTTCCTCGAAGAGGTGCGCGGCGTTGACGCGCCAACCGCTGCGGGCGAACACCCCCCGACACGTCCCCTCCTCGCCGTACGCGCCTGCGGGCCGTCGCCCCCTAGCCGCGGGCAGTCGTGCCGCTGGGGCGGCACGGGTGGGCGCGGCGGCACCCCGGCAGCGCCGGGCCACGCGACCCACCCCCGCGCCCGCGCCTGCGCCGGGTGCCAAGGGAATGCCGGGCCGCCCTCCCCGCCCCGGCGCCCGCGCCAACGCCGGGGTGCCAAGGGGACGCCGGGCCACGCGACCCACCCCCCGGCGCCCACTACAATCGCCGGGTGAACCACCCCGCCGCCCCCGCCGACGCCCTGCGCGCCGCCCTCGCCGACCTCGTCGACGGGTTGCCGCCCCGGCAGGCCGCGCAGGCCGTGGAGCGGCTGATCGCCAACTACCGCGGGGACACCCCCACCGACGCCCCCATCCTGCGCGACCGCGCCGACGTCGTCGCCTACGCCGCCTACCGCATGCCCGCCACCTTCGCCGCCGTCCGCTCGGCGCTGACCGCGTTCGCCGAGGCCGTGCCGGACTGGGTGCCCGGCAGCCACGTGGACGTGGGCGGCGGGACCGGCGCCGCGACCTGGGCCGTCAGCGACACCTGGGGCGGCACGCGCCCGGTGACCGTGCTCGACTGGGCCGAACCCGCGCTCGCCCTCGGCCGGGAGATCGCCGCCTCGCTGCCCGCCCTGAGAGAGGTCCGCTGGCAGCGCTCGCGGATCGGGTCGGCGCTCGACATCGAGAGCGCCGACCTCGTCACGGTGTCCTACGTACTCAACGAGCTGACCGGTGCCGACCGTGCCGCCCTCGTCGACGCCGCCGCCGGTGCCGCGCGCGCCGTCGTGATCGTCGAGGCCGGCACCCCCGCCGGGTACGCCCGCGTCATCGAGGCCCGCGACCGGCTGATCGCCGCCGGGTTCCGGGTCGCCGCGCCCTGCCCGCACAGCGCCGCCTGCCCCATCGTGCCCGGCACGGACTGGTGCCACTTCGCGGCACGCGTCAGCCGGTCCAGTCTGCACCGGCAGGTCAAGAGCGGGTCCCTCGCGTACGAGGACGAGAAGTTCAGCTACGTGGCCGCCACCCGGCTCCCCGCCGAACCCGCCGCCTCCCGGGTGGTCCGGCGTCCGCAGATCCGCAAGGGACAGGTGCTGCTGGACCTGTGTGAACCCGACGAGCAGTTGCGGCGTCGTACGGTCACCAAGCGGCACGGCGATCTGTACAAGGCGGCCCGTGACGCGGCCTGGGGCGACTCCTGGCCGCCGGGGGAGGAGTGAGGGAGAAGTGGAACGTGATGTGCGGGGCGCCCTGCGGATCGTGATCGCCGAGGACGATCCGCTGCTGCGCGAGGGGCTCGCCCTGCTGCTGCGGGCCGAGGGCCTGGACGTGGTGGCCACCGCGGACACCGCCGAGTCGGTGCTCGCGGCCATCGACGAGCACGAGCCCGACGTCGCCATCCTCGACGTGCGGATGCCGCCCACCCACACCGACGAAGGGGTCCGTGCGGCGGTCGAGGCGCGGCGGCGGCACCCCGGGCTCGCCGTCCTGGTGCTGTCCGCGTATGTGGAGCAGTCCTTCGCCACCGACCTGCTGACCGGGGGAGTGGGCGGTCTGGGGTACCTGCTCAAGGAGCGCGTCGGGCGGGTCGAGGAGTTCATGGACGCGCTCGGGCGGGTCGCGGGCGGTGGCACCGCCATCGATCCCGAGGTCGTCGCCCAGTTGTTCACCCGGACGCGGCAGGACACCCGGATGGAGCGGCTCAGTCCGCGCGAGCGGGAGGTGCTCGCCCTGATGGCCGAGGGCCTGGGCAACAGTGCCATCGCCGGGCGGCTGGTCGTTACCGACGGCGCCGTCCACAAGCACATCCGCAGCATCTTCGCCAAGCTCGATCTGTCCCCGGCCGACCAGGTCGACCGGCGGGTGGCGGCCGTACTGCACTATCTGGAGAACGCGCGGGCGCCACGCCACTGAGCCCCGTCCACTCGCTATTGGCGAGACGGTCCGTCTTGTCGGCCTGGTAGCTTCGTTGCATGGCCACCATCCGGAAGTCCGCCCGCAGTACCCACCCCGCCGCCGAGCGGCCGCACCCCGACGCCACCCGGCGCAGTCAGCGGTCCCGCCAGGCCATCTACGACGCCGCCCTCGCCCTGGTCGGCGAGGTCGGCTACCCGAAGACCACCATCGAGGGCATCGCCGCCCGGGCCGGCGTCGGCAAGCAGACCATCTACCGGTGGTGGTCCTCGAAGGCGGACGTGCTGCTGGAGGCATTCCTCGATCTGGGTGAGCGGCTCGTGGAGGCCGCCGGCGAGGAGGCCTACACCATCCCGGACACGGGTGACGTCGCCGCCGATCTCAAGGTCGTACTGCGCGCCACCGTCGACGAGCTGCGGGATCCGAGGTTCGAGGCGCCTTATCGTGCGCTGGCGGCGGAGGGCGTCGTCAACGAGGAGCTGGGCCGGACCTTCGTCAGCAGGCTCCTGGAGCCGTCGCTCCAGCTGCACGCCGACCGGCTGCGGGCCGCCCAGGAGGCGGGCCAGGTACGGCAGGACATCGATCTGCGGATCGCGCTGGAGCTGTTCGTCTCCCCGCTCGCGCAACGCTGGCTCCAGCACACGGGGCCCTTCTCCCACGCCTACACCGACACCCTCGTCGACTACGCGCTGCACGGGCTCGCCCCGCGCTGACCGAAGAGGTCTGACCAGGGAAGTTTGTCCCTTCGCGACCCCGAAGCGCGGAATGGTGCGACGATAGGGCATGCTGGAGCGCACGACGGCGAGGCAAGGGGATAGATGAGCGCGGAGTTCGGCGGTCGGAGCGGTCTGCAGGGCAAACTCTCCTCGTGGCTGCGCGGACGCCGCCCCAAGGAGGCCGCCTCGGACGGTGGCCGGGAGGATCTGCTGCTCGCCGCGGCCGGTGCCGGACTGCCCCTGGCGCCCGCCGCCCACCCCGCCGGATACCGTTGCTCCTGCGACCGCGTGGGCTGTCCCACCCCCGCCCGGCACCCGGTGTCGTTCGCCTGGCAGACGCAGTCCACCACCGACCGCGCGCAGATCGAGCGCTGGGCCCGGCACCAGCCCGAGGCCAACTTCATCACCGCGACCGGCATGGTCCACGACGTCCTTGACGTGCCTCTGGAGGCCGGTCGGGAGGCGGTGCGCAGGCTGCTCGACGCCGGTGTCGAGGTCGGGCCGGTCGCCGAGAGCGACGACGGGCGCATGCTGCTGTTCACCCTCACCCGGGGCACCCCCGAGGACGAGGACGAGTGGTGGCCCTGCGAGCTGGACTGTCACCCCGAGACCATGGACGAGCATCCTGGGCTGCGCTGGCACTGCCGCGGGTCCTACGTGCTGGTGCCGCCGGCCCGGCTGCCCGGCGAAGGCCGGACCGTGCGCTGGGTGCGCGGGGCCGAGCATCCGCTGCCGGACCCGCTGACCCTGCTGGAGACCCTCACCGACGCCTGCGCCCGGCACGCCGGTGCGGAGAGCGACGACCACGAGGATGCCTCCTGGCCGCTGCGCCGCTGAGCGCCCCGGGCTCTCCTATTCGCCCTTGCCCGAGGTGAGGCCCTGGACCCGGCCCAGCACCGACACCTGCCCGTCCGCCGGGTCGAGCGCGACCTCGTTGGAGACGAACTCCATCGTCAGCGACTGCTTGATCTCGCCGTCCGTCAGGGCCAGCACGTCCTTGTTCGGCGTCGGCACGGACGCGCCCCGCGCGGCGGTCTGCTTCTCGAAGTGGCGGCTGGTGAAGAACACCAGCGCGCCGCCGTCCACGGTGCGCAGCGCCAGCGGCGCGTAGTCGCCGTTCGCCAGCGGCTCGTCGATGTACTGCGTGACCAGGCCGGGGCGGGTCGAGCGCTTCTCGCGCAGTGCGCGCCAGGAGCTGGTGTGCACGCCGTCCGCGAAGGTCTTGCCGCCGTCCTGCAGATACGTCGTGTAGTCCTTGCTCAGGTCGGCCGGCGGGACGCTCACGTCGGTGGAGTTCGCCGGCACGGCCTCGGCCCAGCCGTCCTGGTCGGTCTTGAACTCGGGCACCTTGCCGGGGGCGACCAGCGTCAGGTAGGCCGCCTCCCAGGTGTCGTCCAGGCCGCTCCGGGTGAAGACCAGCAACCAGCGTGTCTTGCCGCCCTTGTTGGCCTTGGTGTCCGCGACGAACCAGCGCGGCCAGCCCGCCTTCTTCGGGATCGTGAACTTCGCGTCGGTCAGCTCCAGCGGCTCGTGCGCCGGATTGCCGTCCGGGTGGTTGGCCGCACCCGCCTTCAGCCGTGCCGAGTCGATCGCGGCGAGGGCGCCGGCGGTGTGGTCGGCGTCCAGGGAGGCGTCGTACGCCTTGTCGGCCGCGTTGTACGCGGTGGTGAACTGCTCCAGCGCCTTCGCGGCCTCGGCCCGGGTGGCCGAGGGGAGCACCTCGCGCTCACCGTGCACCACCACGCAGCCGCTCGCCGTCAGCGACAAAGCGGTCGCCGAGGCCGATATGAGCGCGTACTTCTCAAGCCTGCGGGGCCTTCGAGGGCCGCGATCCTGGCTCATCAGGTTCCTTCACCTTCCCCTTCCCGGAGGCGAACCCTACCGGGGCGAGGAAGAGCGCGAGTGTCGGGACCAGGTACAGCAGCCACACCGTGACCTGGAGGACGGTCGGATCGGGCTGGAAGTTGAACACGCCCTTGAGCAGGGTGCCGTACCAGCTCGACGGGTCGATGGTGCCGCTGATGTCGAAGGCCAGGGTCGTCAGGCCCGGCAGCAGGTCGGCCTCCTGGAGGTCGTGCAGTCCGTAGGCCAGCACGCCCGCCGCCACGACGACCAGCATGCCGCCGGTCCAGGTGAAGAACCGGGCCAGGTTGATGCGCAGCGCGCCCCGGTAGAACAGCCAGCCCAGGAGGACGGCGGTGGCCAGCCCGAGGGCCACGCCGATCAGCGGGCGCGGGGTGCCGTCGCTCGCCGCGTGCACCGACGCCCACACGAACAGCGCCGTCTCCAGGCCCTCCCGGCCGACCGCCAGGAACGCGGTGGCCACCAGGGCCCCGGTGCCCATGGCGAGGGCCGCGTCCAGCCTGCCGTGCAGCTCCGTCTTGAGGTGGCGGGCGGTGCGGCGCATCCAGAAGACCATCCACGTCACCAGGACCACGGCCAGGATGGAGAGCGAACCGCCCAGCGCCTCCTGCGCCTTGAACGTCAGCTCCTGCGAGCCGAACTCCAGCGCGCAGCCGAAGCCGAGCGCGATGGCGATGGCGACGCCGATGCCCGCCCAGATCGGTTTCAGGGCGTCCCTGCGGTCCGTCTTGACCAGGTAGGCGATGAGGATGCAGACGACGAGGGAAGCCTCCAGGCCCTCGCGCAGCCCGATCAGGTAGTTCGAGAACACGGTTACGCCTCCTTGCCGAACAGCGTGCTGCCCCACCAGTCGTCCGCGTCGCGGACGCCGGGCGGCACGGCGAAGACCGCCGAACCCACGTGCTGGATGTACTCGTTGAGCGCGTCCGTCGCCAGGTTGCGCTGCACGGGGACGAAGCCCTTGCGGATGTCGCGCTGGTAGGCGAGGAAGAACAGGCCGGCGTCCAGGCGGCCCAGGCCGTCCGTGCCGTCGGTGAAGGAGTAGCCGCGGCGCAGCAGTGTCGCCCCGCCGTTGGAGTCGGGGTGGGCGAGCCGGACGTGCGCGTCGGGCTTCATCGCCTTCAGGAACGGCTCGTCGCGCTCCTTGGCCTTGCCGACGGGCGCGCCCTCGCCCTTGTCACGGCCGAACACGTCCTCCTGCTCCTGGAGGGAGGTCCGGTCCCAGGTCTCGATGTGCATGCGGATGCGGCGGGCGACGAGGTAGGAGCCGCCCGTCATCCACGGCGTCCCGTCCTTCTCGGCGGCCCAGACGAACCGGTCCAGGCGGTCCTTCTCGGTGCCCGCGATGTTGCGGGTGCCGTCCTTGAAGCCGAGCAGGTTGCGCGGGGTCTGTTCGTCGGGCGTCGTGGACGAGGTCTTGCCGAAGCCGAGCTGCGACCAGCGCACGACGACCTTGCCGAAGCCGATGCGGGCGAGGTTGCGGATCGCGTGCACGGCGACCTGGGGGTCGTCGGCGCAGGCCTGGACGCACAGGTCGCCGCCGCTGCGGGCCTTGTCGAGGTTGTCCCCGGGGAACTTCGGCAGGTCGGCCAGGGCCTCGGGGCGCCGGTCGGCGAGGCCGAACTTCGTGAAGAGGGACGGTCCGAAGCCGATGGTGAGGGTCAGCCGGGACGGCTTGAGGCCCAGGGCCTCGCCCGTGTCGTCCGGCGGGGCCTCGGGCAGTCCGCCGTAGGCGCCCTCGCCCACCGCGTGACCGGCGGTCATCAGGCGGGCCGCCGCCGTCCATTCCTTGAGCAGCGCCACGAAGGCGGCGCGGTCCTCGGTCGTCACATCGAACGCCGCGAAGTGCAGGCGGTCCTGCACCGGCGTGGCGATGCCCGCCTGGTGCGCCCCGTGGAAGGGCACGGCGGAGCCCGCGTCGTCGGCGGCGGCGGGGTCCGCGTCGTCGGTGCGGTCCATCGCCACCGCGCCGCCGGCCGCCGCGGCGGCGCCGAGCGCGAGGCCCGCGCCGCCCCATCCGATCAGCGACCGCCGGGAGGGCGAGGGGGCCGGTGCGGGGGAGTCGGTGTCCGTCATCTCGCCTCCCACGCCTACTTGGTGACCACGGCCGCGGCGAGCTTGGACAGCGGCTCCGCGAGCGCGTTGACCGCGTCCGACAGCTCCTTGCGGTCCGCCTTGCCGACCTTGTCGTAGGAGGTGAACTCGTAGGAGGAGGCGCTCGGGCGGTACTGGTCGAGCAGCTTGTCCAGCGCCGCGAACTGGCGGTCCAGCTCCGTCGTCAGCGCCGCGTCGTTCTCCTTCGCGACCGGCTTCAGGAGCGCGTACGACTGCTGCGCGCCCTCCACGTTGGCCTTGAAGTCGACCAGGTCGGTGTGCGAGTAGCGCTCCTCCTCGCCGGTGACCTTGCCGGTGGCGACCTCGTCGAGGAGTTCCTTGGCGCCGTTGGCCATGGAAGTGGGGGTGATCTCGGCCTTGCCGACCCGGTTCTGCCAGTCCTTCAGGTCGGTGACCAGGGTCGCGGCCAGCTCCTTCTCGCGGTCGCCGATCTTCCCGTCCTGCCACAGCGCCTTCTCCAGGCGGTGCCAGCCGGTCCAGTCGGTCGCCGGGTCCTGGCCGTCCTCCAGGCCGTCCTCGCGGACGTCGACCTTCGGGTCGATGTCGCCGAAGGACTCCGCGACCGGCTCGGTGCGCTCCCAGCCGATGCGGGAGGGGGCGTACGCCTTCTTCGCGGCCGCCAGATCGCCGGCCTTGACGGCCTTCGCGAACGCCTCGGCCTTCGGCAGGGTCTCGTCGGCCTGCTGCTGCACGTACTGGCGGTAGGCGGCCACGGCCTGGTCGAGGCGCGGGTCGCGCGCGGCTGCCTTGCCGCCGGTGGCCTTCACGTCCTGGCGGATGCCCTTGCCCTTCATGCCGGGCTTGCAGGCGATCCGGTAGTCGCCCGCCTTCACCTCGGCGGTGACCCGCTGCTTGGTGCCGGGGCCGATGTTCTCCCGCTCGGTGACCACCCGGTCGTCGGGGAAGAGGAGGTAGACCTCGGTGACCTTGGAGCCCTTGTTCTCGACGGCGAGTTCGACGTGACCGGCCGGGAACTCGGCCTTCGACACCTCGCACTTGTCGTCCGTCGCCGTGACCGAGATGACGTGCTCGCCGTCCTCGGCGCCGCTCTTCTCCGTGCACCCCGTGACGGCGGCCAGGGCCGCGGCGGTGGCTACGGCGGTGACGAGGGAGAGTCTGGCGGCTCGCATGCGGGCTCCAAGGGATGGCCGAAAGTGCGCGTGACGGGCCTCACAGGGAAGGTGAGGCTGGCCTAACATACCTAAGGATTTCCTAAGCAAAACCCGCCCATACGGTGATCCGAATCTCATGGACGGTGTATGAGCACGGGCCGGTCACGGTGGCTCAATGAAGTGCTCATGGGAAGGTCAAAGGTGCGTCAAAGACTGCCTCGTCGGGGGTGGCGGTCGCCGGGACGGTCGCCGCGGCGGGCGTCAGGACTCGCGGCGCGGGACGACCAGGAGGGCGCCCGTGCGCGGGTGCGGGAACACCTCCACCGGCTGGTCGTAGACCTCGGACAGCAGCCCCGCGGCGAACACCTCCGAGGGCGGGCCCCCGGCCGCGATCCGGCCGGAGCGCAGGAGCGCCACCCGGTCCGCGTACGCCGCCGCCAGCGCGAGGTCGTGCAGGACGACGACCACCGCGTCCCCGGCCCGCGCCCGCTCCCGGCACAGCCGCAGCACGAGTTCCTGGTGCCTCAGGTCCAGCGCCGCGGTCGGCTCGTCCAGCAGCAGGAGGGGAGCGCGCTGGGCGAGGACGCGGGCGAGGGCCACGCGGGCCCGTTCGCCGCCGCTGAGCGCGGAGAACGGACGGTCGGCGAAGCCGGTCACCTCCGTGCGGGCCATCGCCTCGGCCACGGCCGCCTCGTCCTCGTCCTCCCGGTCGCCGCCCGCCCAGGGCGCCCGGCCCATCCGCACGACCTCCTCCACCGCGAACGGGAAGGACAGCGACGCCGACTGGGGCAGCACCGCGCGGCGCAGCGCGAGTTCGGGCGCCGACCAGTCCGACACCGGGCGGCTGTGCACGTGTACGACGCCCTCGGCGGCCGGGACGTCGGCGGCCAGCGCGCCCAACAGGGTCGACTTGCCCGCGCCGTTGGGGCCGACCAGGGCAAGCACCTCGCCGGCGCGGACCTCCACGTCCACCCCGTCGAGGACCGGCCGGCCGCCCAGGTCCACGCGCAGTCCCTCGGCCGCGGCGAGGACGTCACCCGGTGCGGCCGGGGGCGGCGGCACCGGACGGGACGGCACCAGCCGCGGCAGCTTCACACTTCTCATGCCCAGCCTCCCTGCCTGCGCCGGGTGCGGCGCAGCAGCCAGAAGAAGAACGGACTGCCCAGCAGCGCCGTCAGCACCCCGAGCGGCAGTTCGGCCGGCTCCGCGACCGTGCGGGCGGCCAGGTCTGCGGCGAGCAGGACCAGCGCGCCGAGCAGCGCGCTGCCCGGGACCAGGAACCGGTGGCCCGGCCCGGCCACCATCCGCAGCAGGTGCGGGACGACGAGCCCGACGAAGCCGATGACACCGGCCACGCTCACCGCCGCCGCCGTCAGCAGGGCGATCACCAGGACCAGGACGATCCGCAGCCGCTCCACGTCCACCCCCAGGTGCCGGGCCGGGCGTTCGCCGAGGGCGAGGAGGTCGAGGCGACGGGCGTAGAGCGGGGCGAGCCCGAGGCCGAGCGCCGCGCACGGCAGGACCGCCAGCACCTTCGGCCAGGTCGCCTGGGCGAGCGAGCCCAGCTGCCAGAAGGTGATCTGGTTGACCGCCGCCGTGTCCGCGAAGAACAGGAACAGACCGATCAGCGCGCCCGCGAAGGCGTTCACCGCGATGCCCGTGAGGATCAGGGTCACGACCTCCGTACGGCCGCCCGAGCGGGACATCGCGTAGACGACCAGGACGGTGACCAGACCGGAGACGAAGGCGAAGACGGACACCGTCCAGGTGCCGAGGAAGTTCAGGCCGAACGCGATGGCGGCGACCGCGCCGACCGCCGCGCCGGAGGAGACGCCGATGACGCCCGGCTCCGCGAGCGGGTTGCCGAACACGCCCTGCATCAGCGCCCCCGCGCACCCGAGCGAGGCGCCGACCAGCAGGGCCAGCACGATCCTGGGGAACCGCACGTTCCACAGCACCGACTCGGCCACCCGGTCCAGTTCCGTGCCGCCGAGCCCCGTCCGGTGCAGCAGCGAGCCGAGCACGTCGCCGACCGGGATCGGGTAGGCGCCGGTGCCGGCCGCGACCGGGACGAGGACCAGCAGGCCGGCGGTGAGGGCGGCGGTCAGCAGCCAGGCGGTGCCGCGCCGGACGCGGGGCGCGGCCGGGTCCGAGGGCGCCTGGGGGCGGACCGGCTTGTCCAGTACGGTCACTTGGCGCCGTCCTCGCCGTAGAGCTGCGCCACGACCGACTTCAGCACCTGGTCGGTGCGCGGGCCGTAGTTGAGCAGTACGCCGTCCTCGACGGAGACGATCCGGCGGTCCATCCCGGCCGGGGTCTGGGCGACACCGGGGATCTTCACCAGCCCGTCCACGCCGCCGACCGATTCGAGCCCCTTGCTCATCACGAGGATCGCGTCCGGCGCGGCCTTGACCAGGGCCTCGCTGGTGATGGCGGTGAAGTCCTTGTCGAGGCCGGAGGCGGCCCCGGCGTCCACCGCCCCGGCCGCCTCGATCAGCGAACCGGCGCCGGAGTCCTTGCCGCCGATGAGGTAGACGGAGGCCGAGCCGCGCAGGTAGAGGAAGGCGACCCGCGGCTCCTCCCCGTGCGGAACGTCCCCCCGTACGGCCTCGATCCGCTGCTCCGAGCGCCGGGTCAGCTCCTTCCCGGCCACCGGTACGCCGAGCGCGTCGGCGACCGCCTCGATGCGCGGGCCCACGTCGTCCAGCCCCTTGGCCGCCTCGACGAAGAGCACCGGGACCCCGGCGGCGCGGATCTGGTCCACCGCCTCCTCGGGGCCCGAGGTGGTCTCGGCGAGCACCAGGTCGGGCCTCAGCGACAGCACGCTCTCGGCGGAGACGTCGTGGCCCCGGGTCACCACCGGGAGCTTCGCCGCCTGTTCGAAGGTGGCGGTGACGTCCCGGGCGACGACCCGGTCGCCGAGCCCGAGGGTGAAGACGATCTCGCTGAGGCTGCCGGAGAGGGGGACGATCCGCTCGGCCGCCCGCACTGTCACCCGCTCGCCGTCGGCGGACGGGACGGTGACCGGGAGCCGGGGCTCGGGTTTCCGGGTGAGCGGCTCGACGCGGTTGGCGACGGACGCCCCGGCGGGGGAGGACGTCGAGTCCCCGCCGCCGGGCGCGGCCTCGGAGGAGCCTCCGCATCCGGTCGCGGTCAGGGACAGGGCGAGCACGGACAGCAGTGCTCCCGCCAGTCGGTTGCGCAAGCGTCGCACGGTGGTCCGTTCCTCTCCTCGGGCCGCGGACGGGCGGCCGGCACGGGGTCGACTAGAGCTTAGGTTAGCCTTACCTTTGTTCGCTACCGGCCCCCCGATCCGGAGGACTTCGCATGCCCGCCCGCCTTCGCGCCCTGGTCACCGTGGTGTGCGCGGCCGTTCTCGGCGCCCTGCTGTCCGTGACCGCCGCCCACGCCGAGAGCCGGACCGTGCAGGGCGGACGGCTCGACTGGGGCATCAAGTCCTCGTTCCAGAGCTACGTCACCGGGCCCATCGCCAAGGGCAGTTACTCGCTGACCCAGGGGGCGGCGACCGTCGGCGGCAGCGCCTTCCGCTTCCACTCGGCGACCGGCAGCTACGACGCCGCCACCGGCGCCTTCCGCGCCGCCTTCACCGGCGGTGTCCACTTCCTCGGCCATCGCACGAGCGCCGGTTCCCACCAACTCGACCTCACCCTCAGCCGTCCCACCGTGAGCATCTCCGGCTCCACGGGAACGCTCCACGTGGACGTCGTCAGCAGGGCGAAGGACACCGGGGCGGTCACGACGTCCCGTCAGGTGCCCTTCGCCTCTCTCTCCCTCGGCGGCATCGACATGCGGGGCGGCGGCGGTACCGTCGCCCTGAACAACATCCCCGCCACCCTCACCGCCGAGGGCGCCCGCTCCTTCGCCGGGTACTACACCGCGGGCACCGCGCTCGACCCGGTGAGCCTGTCCGCCGACGTCCAGGCGTCCGCGCCGGGGCAGGAGAAGCAGCCGTCCGCCACCCCCTCCGCGTCCGCCGAGTCGCCCAAGCCCGCGAAGACGTCCGGCGGCGCCATCCAGGACGGCGCCGTCGACTGGGGGGTGCGCCGCACCTTCCGCGAGTACGTCACCGGCGACATCGCCGACGGCGAGTGGGCCCTCACCGCGGGCGCCCAGGACGGCGGCGCGCTCTTCCGCTTCCCCGGCGGCCGGGGGACGTACGAGGACGGCGAGCTCACCGCCGACTTCGAGGGCACCGTGCGCTTCACCGGCGCCCACGGCCTCGACCTGAGCCTCGGCAACGTGCGGGCGGTCGTGGAGGACGGCAAGGGCACGCTGTACGCCGATGTGACGAGCCCGGACGTCAAGGAGAAGAAGGTGCCCCTGGTCACCTTCACCGCGGGCGAACCGAAGCCGGCCGGCGGTCTGGTGAAGGTCACCGAGGCCCCGGCCGAGCTCACCGCCCGCGGCGCGAAGGCATTCGGCGGCATGTACCAGGCCGGCACCGCGATGGACCCCGTGTCCCTCGCCGTCGCCCTCACCGCCGACGCGGAACTGCCCGCCCTGCCCGACCTCGGCAGCGAGCCCGCCCCCAGTGCGAGCCCGCGGCCCGAGAAGACCGGCGCCGACACCTCCGCCGCACCCGTCGCGAGCACCACCGACGACGGCGATTTCCCCGCACTTCCCGTCTCCCTCGCGGCCGGCGCCCTGCTGCTGGCGGCCGCGGCCCTCGTGGCCGTCGCCCTGCGCAGGCGCCGCGCCCGGCCCGCCGCGTCCGCCGATTCCCCGGCGGACCCGGAGCAGGGCTGAACACCCCCGACACCCAAGGAGAACCGAGCCATGCCCGTCAGACGACGCCGCTCCACCGCACTCGCCGCCGCCGTGGCCACGGCCGCCGCCCTCGGCGCCGCCGCCCTCGCCACGCTGGGCGGAGCCACCAGCGCCTCGGCGGCCGAAGCCCCGCTCGCCGACTACGAGTTGACCTGGGGCATCAAGCAGTCCTACCGGACGTACGTCGGCATGTTCGGCAGCTTCACCGCCTCCGAGGGTGCCAGTCAGGCCGCGGGCAACGGCGCCTTCGCCTTCACCGACGGCACCGGCACCTACGACACCACGGCGCACACCGTCGGCCTCGCCTTCCAGGGCAAGCTGGTGAGCGCCTCCGCCGCGCACCAGTTCGAGGTCACGCTCACCGACGTGCGCTTCGACAGCGGCGCCGGTGAGATCACCGCCGACGTGACCACGGTCGACACCTCCGGCGCGACGCCCACCAAGAAGGGCGACGACGTGCCGCTCGCCAAGGTCGCCGTGACCCGCGCGATGACCGACATGGCGACCACCCTCACCACCGAGGCGGGCGAGTACCTCGGCAGCGCGAGCTACGCGGGCGCGGCCGGAGACCCGCTGACGGTGGTCAAGAAGACGCCGCCGACCACGGAACCCACCACCGGTCCCACGACCGAGCCCACCGGGCAGCCCACCACCGGGGAGCCCTCCAAGGAGCCGACCACCGGCCCGACCGACCCGGAGCCGACCGACCCGGAACCCACCGACCCGCAGACCACGCCGGCCGGCCAGGGCCCGAGCCCCGCGGCGAGCACGAGCGCCTCGCCCTCGGCCCCCGCGAGCGCCGCCCCCGCCAAGGGCGCCGTCGCCGACGGCACCCTCGGCTGGGGCGTGAAGGAGTCCTTCCGCGCCTACGTCGTCGGCACCATCGCCAAGGGCCGGGTCACCGTCTCCGGCGGCGCCGTCCAGGCCGCCGGAAACGGCGCGTTCACCTTCAAGGACGCCACCGGCACCTACGACACCGACGCCGACAAGCTGACCGCCACCTTCAAGGGCGCCGTCAACTTCAAGGGCCACGAGTCGGGCGGCACCTACGGCCTCGACCTGACCCTGAGCAACCTCAAGGCCACCCTCGACGGCGGCACCGGCACGCTCAGCGCCGACGTGAACAGCCTCGGCACGCAGACCAAGGGCGTGGTCCTGGCCGACCTCGAGGCGAAGTCCGGCGACCTGAAGGCCGCGCAGGACGTCATCACCGTCGACGATGTCGCCGCCACCCTCACCGCGGCCGGCGCCAAGGCGTTCGGCGACTTCTACCAGGCGGGCACCGCGCTCGACACCGTCGACCTGTCGGTGGCGCTCAGCGACGACGCCCAACTGCCGGACGGCGGCGGCTCGGACACGTCCGGCGGCACGGGCGGCGGCGCCGGCACGGCGGGCGGCTCCACCGGCGGGGGCACGGGCACCGCCGGAGGCACCGGATCGACCGTCGGCGGCACCGGGACGACCACCGGCGGCTCCATCGGCGGCGGCAGCCTCGCCTCCACCGGCTCGGACATACCCGGCCCGGCGCTGGGCGCGGCGGCCGGCGTCGCGGTCGTGGTCGGCGCGGGCGCGGTGTACGCGACGCGCAGGCGGCGGAACCAGGGGCAGTCCGCCGAGTAATTCCTTGCGGGCCGGGGCGGCCGGGACCCGATACTGGCCGTATGGAACGGGCGGTGCGGGAAGCGACCGGGGGACCCCTGGTCCTGGACGTCCGGGGCCGCCCCGGCCCGCCACCGCTGCGCTTCGTCCGGGCCCGGGACGGCGGCCCGCCCACGCTCCACCAGGGCGACCGCCCCCTCACCCGGGCCCGGTGGCACGGCGACGGCTGCTGCCGCGAGCTGCACCTGCGCCGGCTGCCCGGCCACCGTTCCCCGCTGTCGCCCCTGCGCGCCGCGTCGATGCGCACACCGGACGCCGACTGGCGCCACCGCTGCGCCCGGTGGTTGGAGGACACTCCCCACGGGCCGCTGCACGACGGACGCTGGTCGCTCACCGCACGCGCGTCGTTCGCTCCGGGCATCTGGACCGAGGACTTCGTACGGGACTGGCCCGACGCCATCCTCGAACTGCTCTGCGGTGGCGGCTGGCACGGCGTCCTGCCCCTGCGCCCGCTCTCGCCCCCCGACGCGCCGCGCGTGAAGGCGTACCGCAAGCACGCCCGGGACGGCACCGTCGCCCCGGTCCTGCTGTGGTGGGTGTCCTTCCTCGACGGCTGGCTGATCCTGGACGGGCACGACCGGGCCGTGGCGGCGCTGGCGGAGGGCACCGAACCGCCCTGCGTGGTGCTCGCCCGGCTGCCGGACGAGGCGGAGTGGCGGCGGACCGCCGACGCGGTCGCCGAGGGCCACGCGGAGCGCATGACCCGGCTGTCGGAGCACCCCGCCGGACCGGGGACCGAACGCCGACGCGCCGCCCTGGAACGCGGGTACGCGGACGCGCTCGCCACCCTCCCCCACGACGAGGCCCCCACCCCGCTCTGGCCGCCCGCGGACGATGCTTGAATGCCCCGGTGACCGACTACGACGTACTGCGGGTCTTCTGCGCGCCGAACGGCGGCTACGGCAACGAACTGGGCGTCGTCCGGGACGGATCCGTACTGCCCGAGCCCGAGCGGCGGCAGGAACTGGCCGCCAAACTCGGCTTCAGCGAGACCGTGTTCGTCGACGACCCCGAGCGCGGCGTCGTCGACATCTACACGCCCACCCTGCGCCTGCCCTTCGCCGGCCACCCCTGCGTCGGCACCGCCTGGCTCCTCGACGTGCCCGAACTCGTCACACCGGCCGGGGTGGTGGGCGCTCGGCTGGACGGGGAGTTCAGCTGGATCGAGGCCCGGCCCGAGTGGGCCCCGCCGCGCACCCTGCGCCAGTACGCCACCGTCGCCGAGGTCGACGACCTCGCGGTGCCCCCGAAGGGGGAGTGGATCTACGCCTGGGCGTGGGAGGACGAGGCGGCGGGGCGGGTGCGCGCCCGCGCCTTCCCCGGCCGCGACGACGGCATCGACGAGGACGAGGCGACGGGCGCGGCGGCGCTGCTGCTGACCGGACGCCTCGGCCGCGCCCTCAACATCACCCAGGGCGTCGGCTCCCAGATCCTCACCGCACCGCAGCCCGAGGGCTGGGTCGAGATCGGCGGGCGGGTACGCCTGGAGCGGTGACTCAGGCGGACAGCGGGAACTCCTCGCCCAGCGCCCGGAACACCGCCGTGTTCAGCGCGAAGGCGCGCTTGCACTCGGCGACCACCCGCTGCTTGTCCAGGTCGTCCGCGCGGATGCCGTCCAGCAGTTCGCGGTACTCCCGCTTGAAGGCGGCCGGGTTGGAGATCTCCTCGAAGACGTAGAAGCGGACCCCGTCGCCCTTCCTGGCGAAGCCCCACGTCCGCTCGGCCTTGTCCCGGATGATCTGGCCGCCCGACAGGTCGCCCAGGTAGCGCGTGTAGTGGTGGGCGACGTACCCCGCCGGCCACTGTTCGGCGCACTCGCGCACCCGGGTCGCGTACGCCTCGGTGGCGGGCAGGGCGGTCAGCCCCGCGCGCCAGTCGGCGCCGCGCAGGTGCGCCAGGTCCCGCTCCAGGGAGGCCAGCCGAAGCAGCTCCGGCCGGACGAACGGCCCCGCCACCGGGTCGGCCGCCAGCCGTCCCGCGCCGGCCTCCAGGGCTTCGTAGACGAACCACAGCTGCTCGGTGTAGCGCGCGTACGCGTCCACGCCGAGCCGGCCCCCGAGCAGGTCGCTCATGAAGGTGGAGGTCTCCGCCTCCACGTGCTGCTCGTGGGACGCCGTGCGGATGAGGGTCGAGAAGGAGTCCATGGCGTGATTTTCTATGGTTAGGCTTACCTAAGTCAATAGGCTTGCCGACGGCCTGTCGGTAAAAAGCGTACCCGCCGGGACGCGAAACGGCCCGCCCTCCGAGGAGAGCGGGCCGTCCAGAGCGTGCGAGGTCAGGGCAGGGTGAGGATCTCCGCGCCCGAGTCCGTCACCACCAGGGTGTGCTCGAACTGCGCGGTCCGCCTGCGGTCCTTCGTCACGACCGTCCAGCCGTCGTCCCACATGTCGTACTCGTGGGTCCCGAGCGTCAGCATCGGCTCGATCGTGAAGGTCATCCCGGGCTGGATCACGGTCGTCGCGTGCGGGCTGTCGTAGTGCGGGACGATGAGCCCCGAGTGGAACGACGAGTTGATCCCGTGGCCGGTGAAGTCCCGCACCACCCCGTACCCGAACCGCTTGGCGTACGACTCGATGACCCGGCCGATGATGTTGATCTGCCGGCCCGGCTTGACCGCCTTGATCGCGCGGGCCAGCGACTCCCGGGTCCGCTCGACCAGCAGCCGGCTCTCCTCGTCCACGTCGCCGACCAGGTAGGTCGCGTTGTTGTCGCCGTGCACCCCGCCGATGTACGCCGTCACGTCGAGGTTCACGATGTCGCCGTCGCGCAGCACCGTGGAGTCGGGGATGCCGTGGCAGATCACCTCGTTGACCGAGCTGCACAGGGACTTCGGGAAGCCCCGGTAGCCGAGGGTCGAGGGGTAGGCGCCGTGGTCGCACATGTATTCGTGCGCCACCCGGTCCAGCTCGTCCGTCGTCACGCCGGGCGCGATGTGCTTCGCGGCCTCCTCCATCGCCCGCGCCGCGATCCGCCCGGCCACGCGCATCGCCTCGATGGTCTCGGGCGTCTGCACCTCCGGCCCGGTGTACGGCGTGGGCGCGGGTTTGCCGACGTACTCGGGTCGGCGGATGTTTCCGGGCACGGAACGGGTGGGGGAGAGCTCCCCTGGTACGAGCAGCGACTGGCCAGACATGCGGCGAGTCTAACCAGCGGCCGTGGGGGAACATGTCGGTGGCGAGAGGAGCTGCCCATGGCCCTGTTCAAGAAGCGCACGGTCGGCAAACCGGGCGAGTGGTACTACTGCCTGGAACACCAGAAGGTCGAGGAGGGCCCGGACTGCCCGGGCAGGGACCGCTTCGGGCCGTACGCCTCCCGCACCGAGGCCGAGCACGCGATGCAGACCGCCCGCGAACGCAACCTCGAGTGGGAGAACGACCCCAGGTGGCACGACGCCTCCTCGACGGGGAGCGCCGACGGCGACCGGGACGACTGAGCACGGGCGGAGCCGGTCGGTCACGCGCGGGCCGGTCACCCGCCCGCGGCGTCGGCTGCGCGTTTCTCGCGCAGCCGCACCGCGTGCTCGTTCGTCCGCGCGTCGTACGTCATCATCGTCGGCAGGCACAGCGCCAGCAGCCCCACCGCGCCCGCGCACAGCAGCCCGCCCGACCACACCGACGCCCGCACCCCGGCGAGCGCGGCCGTGCCGCCCGCCCGGACCTGGCCGAGCTGCGGGCCCACCGAGTACGACAGCAGCTCGATCCCGGCGAGCCGGCCGCGCAGTTCGTCCGGGATGGTCTGGTTCCACATCGCGCTGCGGAAGACGCCGCTGACCATGTCGCAGGCCCCGGCGAGGACGAAGCACAGCAGCACCAGCCACACGTTCCCGGCGAAGCCCGCCGCGGCGATCGCCACGCCCCAGCCGGCCGCCGCGAGCACCACCATCCGCCCGTGCCGGTGCACCCGCGACGTCCAGCCGCTGCTCACGCTCACCAGCAGCGAGCCCGCCGGGATCGCCGCGTACATCAGGCCGAGCGACCACTCGGCGTCCAACTCGTCGGCGAGGAACGGCAGTACGGCGAGCGGCATCGCCAGGAGCATCGCCGCGACGTCGACCGCGTAGGTGCCCAGCAGCTCCTTGCGGCTCCACGCGTACCGGGCGCCCTCGGCGATCGCCGCCCACGACGGCCTGCGCGCCTCGTGCGAGGCGGGCGAGGAGGCGAGCCCCACCACCAGGGCCACCGAGGCGGCGAAGGTGACCAGGTCGACCGCGTACGCCCAGCCGAGACCCGCGTACGCCACCACCACGCCCGCCAGCGCCGGTCCGGCGATCCCGCCGACCTGCCATCGCAGCGCGTTCAGCGAGGCGGCGGCCGGCAGGTGCTCGTGGGCCACGATCCGCGGGATCAGCGAGTCCAGGGCCGGGCGCTGGACCGCGCCGAGCGCCGAGGTGAACGCGGCGATCACATACAGCGGCCAGACGGCGGGGCTCGGCATCAGCGCGTTGACCAGCAGTGCCGCGCACGCCACGCCCTGACCGGCCTCCGTCCACAGGATCAGCCGCCGCTTGTCCCAGGCGTCGGCCAGCGCACCGCCGTACAGCCCGAAGACCACCAGCGGCACCAGCTCCACGGCACCGATCGCGCCGACCGCCGCCGCCGAGCCGGTCAGCTCCTTGATCTGCACCGGCAGCGCGACGAACGTCAGGAAGCTCCCGAAGTTCGTGATCAGTCCCGAGATCCACAGCCGCCGGAAGTCCCGGGAGGCCCGCCAGGGCGCGAGGTCGGGCAGCAGCGCCCGCAGTCCGGTGGGCGCACCGACGGGCACGTCCGCGGGTCTGTCAGCGGGCGCGTCGGCGGGTCTGTCGGCGGGCGCGTCGGCGGGGGAGGTGTCGGTCACGAGGGCCCATCGTCCGGCGCCCGCCGGAGCACGGGCAACCGGTTTTCCGGCAGGCCCGTCACCAGCCCGACGGTGGTGGGGCCGTCAGGTGGTCGGCGAGGCGCGAGAGGCGGTCGCGGAAGCGGCGGCGGCCCCGGGGCGGCGGCACCGCGTTCTCCCCGGCCGAGGCGCTGACCAGGTGCTGCACCGTGTCCAGGTCCAGCTCGGCGCCGTCCGGGACGGTCAGCGTCTCGTGCGCCATCGCCGTCAGCTCCCGCTCACCGGGCTCGCGGTCGGTGCCCAGCGCCAGCACCGTCGCACCGGCCCGGCGGGCGTCGTGTACCCGCTCCAGAAGCGGGGCGCCGGGGTCGTCGGGCGTGACCACCAGCAGCGTCTCGCCGCGCCGGGCCGCAGCCAGCCGCCCGAGGCCGACCGCGAGGTGGGCCGGGTCCGAGGGCCGCGCCCCGTGCCGGACCAGCGTCGGTGCCAGCTCCGGCGTCCCCGACCAGGCGGCCTCGTCCACCAGGTGCGCCGCCAGGTGCCAGGGCTCGAACCCGGGGGTGCCCACCAGCAGCAGACCGCCCCCGTGCGGGACCACCGAGCCCCGCAGCGCCCCCGCGAACCGCCGGGTGGCCCCCAGCCACTCGGTCCCGGCGAGCACTTCCCGCAGCAGCGCGACCCGTACGGCGTCCATGCGGTCGCATCCTGCCGCAACCCCCTCCGCCCGGTCCGGCGTTCGCCCCGGATTCACCCGCCCCGGGGACCGCTCTCCGCCGGGCCGGACCCGTACCGCCGGGCCGGTCGTCACAGACGTAGGGTCGGCCCATGACCTCTACCGACAGTGCTGCACACAAGGCCCCCGCCAAGGCACCGGCCAAGGACCCCTGGGACCTGCCCGACGTCTCCGGGCTGGTCGTCGGCGTGCTCGGCGGCACCGGCCCGCAGGGCAAGGGCCTCGCGTACCGCCTCGCCAAGGCCGGCCAGAAGGTGATCGTCGGCTCCCGCGCCGCCGAGCGCGCCGAGGCCGCCGCCGAGGAGATCGGGCACGGCGTCGAGGGTGCCGACAACGCCGAGACCGCGCGCCGCAGCGACGTCGTGATCGTCGCCGTACCGTGGGACGGCCACGGCAAGACCCTCGAATCCCTGCGCGGTGAACTGTCCGGCAAGCTCGTCGTCGACTGCGTCAACCCGCTCGGCTTCGACAAGAAGGGCGCCTACGCGCTCAAGCCCGAGGAGGGCAGCGCCGCCGAACAGGCCGCCGCCCTGCTGCCGGACAGTCGGGTCGCCGCCGCCTTCCACCACCTCTCGGCGGTCCTCCTCCAGGACCCGGAGATCGACGAGATCGACACCGACGTGATGGTCCTCGGCGAGGAGCGCGCCGACGTGGAGATCGTGCAGGCCCTCGCCGGGCGCATCCCCGGCATGCGCGGCGTCTTCGCCGGACGCCTGCGCAACGCCCACCAGGTCGAGTCGCTGGTCGCCAACCTGATCTCCGTCAACCGGCGCTACAAGGCGCACGCCGGGCTCCGCGTCACGGACGTATGAGGCGATGGGGGACACTGGTCGGTACCAGTGTCCCCCCGACAGGAGCCGTTCCCATGCCCCGCCTCGCCCTCTACGCCCTGGTCGTCTGCGTACTCGCCGTGGCCGCCGCCGTCGTCTCCTTCGTGCAGGGCAGCGTCGTGATCGGCGTCGTGTGGGTGCTGCTGTCGGGGCTGTCGTCGAACATGTGCTGGTACTACGCCAAGCGCGGCCGGGACGCCCGCCGCGCCGCCTCGTCCACGTCCGTCACCGGCTGAGTCCGGCACCGGCCGAGCGGCCTCATCCGCCCGGCGTGCACAGCGGGTCGGTCTGCCAGAAGCGGTACAGCTCGAAGCCGCAGTACGTGTCGACCTCGCCGATCCCCAGGCCCCGCAGCAGCGCGTCGATCGCGTCGAAGAACACGCCGTTGAGCGCCGGGATCCACAGCAGCGCGAACACGATCAGCAGCCCGAACGGCGCGAGCGGCTCCACCTGCCGTCGCACGTTGTACGACAGCCAGGGCTCGATCACGCCGTAGCCGTCCAGGCCCGGCACCGCCAGGAAGTTCAGGATCGCGGCCGTGACCTGGAGCAGTGCGAGGAAGGCCAGCGCGAGCCGGAAGTCGCGCGGCACGCCGTCCAGCGCGTCCAGCCAGAACGGCGCCGTGCACACGACGGCGAACAGCACGTTCGTCAGCGGGCCCGCCGCCGAGATCAGACTGTGCCGCCACCGCCCCCTGATCCGCCCGCGCTCGATGAAGACGGCACCGCCGGGCAGCCCGATCCCGCCCATGATCACGAAGAGGACGGGCAGGACGATGCTGAGCAGGGCGTGCGTGTACTTCACCGGGTTCAGCGTGAGGTAGCCCTTCGCGCCGACCGAGATGTCGCCGCTGTGCAGCGCGGTGCGGGCGTGCGCGTACTCGTGCAGGCACAGCGAGACGACCCACGCGGCCGTGACGAACAGGAACACGGCGAGCCCCGGCTGCTCGGCGAAGCCGGTCCAGGTGGCCCAGCCCGTGACCGCGGCGACGGCGACGATCCCGAGGAAGACGGGACTGATCCTCCGGTCGCTGGGACGGGCGGTGGCGGTGGACATGGAACTCCCTGACTGTCGGGCACGCGTGACGGGCACCCGCGGGGTGCGGGACTGCCCGACCGTACCGGGCGCACGGGGAGAACGTCTCGCGCGGGGCGGACGGTTCCGGGCCGGGGCGGACGGTTCCGGGACGCCGGGAGCGGGGCGGTGCGGGCCCGGCCACGCCGTGCGGCCAAAACCCCGTGACCGGCTCCGACGGCAGCGGGGACAATGGGCCCGTGCGCTATCGCATCCTCGGCACCACACAGGTACTCCGTCCCGACGGCACGGCCGTCCCGCTCGGCGGGGCGCGGCTGCGTGCCCTGCTGACCGTGCTCGCCCTCCGGGCGGGCCGCGCCGTCCCCACGGGACTGCTGGTGGAGGAGGTCTGGGACGGAGACCCGCCCGCCGACGCGCCGGGCGCCCTGCAGGCGCTGGTCGGGCGGCTGCGCCGGGCGCTGGGCGCGGACTCGGTCGCCTCGGCCGACGGCGGTTACCGGCTCGCCGCCGCGCCCGACGACGTCGACCTGCACCGCTTCGACCGGCTCGCGGGTGAGGGCGCCCGCGCCCTCGCCGACGGCGACCCGGCCAAGGCCGCCGTCGTGCTCGACGACGCGCTCGCGCTGTGGCGCGGGCCCGTCCTCGCCGACCTGCCCGACCGCACCGCCGAGGCGGCCCGCTGGGAGACCCGGCACTTCGAAGCCCTGCGCGCCCGCCACACCGCCGCCCTGGACCTCGGGCAGGCCGAGCACGCCCTGCCCGAGCTGACCGCCCTGTGCGACGGCCACCCCCTGGACGAGCCCCTCCAGGCGCTGCGGCTGCGCGCCCTGCGCGACACCGGCCGCACCGCCGAGGCACTGGCCGCCTACGAGTCCGTACGCCGCGTCCTCGCCGACCGCCTGGGCGCCGACCCGGGGCGTGAGCTGCGAGCACTCCACGCGGAGCTGCTGAGCCCTTCGCCCGCCCCGGCACCCGCCCCCGGCCGGCCGTCCGGCACGGGCCCGGCGTCCGGTCCTGCCGCGGGGCCCGCCGCCGCGCCTGCCCACGGCACGGGTCCTGCCCCGGGCAGGTGGGCAGCATCCGAGACGGCACCGGGGGCCCCCGCCGGGCCGATGCACGGCGCGGGACCTGCGTCGGGTACGGGACCTGTCTCCAGTACCGGACCCGCCTCCGGCCTGGCGCCCGCCTCCAGTACCGGACCCGCCTCCGGCCTGGCGCCCGCCTCCAGTACCGGACCTGCGTCCGGCCCGGCGCCCGCCTCCCACCCGGCGGGCACGTCCGCCACCGGACCGCAGCCGACCACGTCCCCCGTGCCCGGTGCGACCTCCGCGCCCGGTGCGCCCGTGCCGCCGGAATCCGCCGCCGTGTCGCCCGGGTCCGCCGCCGCACCCGTCCCGGAGGGCTTCCGCCCCCGCGGCAACCTGCGTGCCCGGCTCACCTCCTTCGTCGGGCGGGACGGCGACGTGGAGGCGCTGCGTGCCGATCTGGCGACCACTCGGCTGGTCACCCTGCTCGGGCCCGGCGGCGCCGGGAAGACCCGGCTGTCGCAGGAGGCCGCCGAGGGGGCCGGGGACACGGCGCGGGACGGGGTGTGGCTGGCCGAGCTGGCCCCCGTCGACGACCCCGCCGACGTACCGGAGGCCGTCCTGACCGCCGTCGGCGCCCGCGAGACCGTGCTCTACCGCGCCGGTGCCGAGGAGATGCGGGCCGTCACCGCCTCCGAGGGGCAGGACACCGCCGTCGAGCGGCTCGTCGAGCACTGCGGCCGGCGCCGCATGCTGATCGTCCTCGACAACTGCGAGCACGTCGTCGACGCCGCCGCCCGCCTCACGGAGGAACTCCTCGCCCGCTGCCCGCACCTGACCGTCCTCGCCACCAGCCGCGAACCCCTCGGCGTACGGGGCGAGTCGCTGCGCCCCGTGGAGCCGCTGTCCGAGCCCGCCGCGCTGCGGCTGCTCGCCGACCGGGGAGCAGCCGCCCGCCCCGGCTTCCGCGTCGACGCCGACGAGGAGACCGCCGCCGCCTGCGCCGAGATCTGCCGCCGCCTCGACGGCCTGCCGCTGGCCATCGAACTGGCCGCCGCCCGGCTGCGGATGCTCACCCCGCGCCAGATCGCCGACCGGCTCGACGACCGCTTCCGTCTGCTCACCTCCGGCAGCCGCACCGTCCTGCCCCGCCAGCAGACGCTGCGCGCGGTCGTCGACTGGTCCTGGGACCTGCTCGACGCCGACGAACGCGAGGTGCTGGGGCGGCTGTCCGTCTTCGCGGGCGGCTGCGACCTCGCCGCCGCCGAGGCCGTGTGCGGGCCCGCCGCGCTGGACGCCCTCGGCTCCCTCGTCGACAAGTCCCTCGTCGTGGCCGCGCCGGTGACGGACCGCCTGTCCGGCGACGGCATGCGCTACCGGCTCCTGGAGACCGTCGCCGAGTACGCGGGCGAGCGCCTCGACGAGACCGGCGGCCGCGCCGCCGCGGCCCGCGCCCACCTGACGTACTACCGCGAACTCGCCCGCACCACCGACCCGTTGCTGCGCGGTCCGCGGCAGCTCGCCGCCATCGAGCGGCTGGAGCGCGAGTACGAGAACCTGCGCACCGCCCTGCGCCACGCCGTCGCCGAGCGCGACGAGCAGGAGGCGCTGTGCCTGGCGCTGTCGCTGGTCTGGTACTGGCAGATGCGCGACCTGCGGGTGGAGGCCCGGAACTGGTTCGTCGAGGTGATGGCACTGGGCCCGGACCCCTTCGCCGAACCGGGCACCCCCGCCCGGCCGGTGTGGGAGCGGTGCACGTCCGCCCCGCCCCCGATGACCGGCGAGGTCCTCGCCGAGGCCCGGCGCGGCGTGCACCTGGCCCATCTGGCCTGCATGGACACGGAGCTGGACGCGTGGCAGAACCCGGCGGCCCAGCGCAAGCTGCGCATCATCGCGGGCACCTACGAGCCGGGGATGCCGCAGACCTGCTCCAGCCCCGGCCTGCTCTGGTTCTACTCCGTGATGCTCACCGGTGACATGGACCGGCTGCGCGAGATCATGGACGCCACCCTGCGCACCTGCCGGGAGACCCCCGGCTACGAGTGGGAGCTGGCCGGCGGCCTGCAGATGCGCGCCCAGATGCTCGCCAACCGCACCGACTGGGCGGGTGACGCGGTCCGCGACGCCGACGAGTCGCTGGAGATCTACGACCGGCTCGGCGACGCCTGGGGCATGGCCGAGGCGCTCTCCGGGCGGGCCGAGGCCCGCGAACGCGTCGGCGAGTACCGGCTGGCCGCCGCCGACTACCGGGCCGCCGCGCAGCACGCCAAGCGGCTCGGCGCCCACGCCCAGGTGGACATCCTCGACGCCCGCCTGGGCCGCGTGCTCCTGGAGGCGGGCGACACGGAGCGGGGCGAGCGCGTCCTGCGCGAGGTGCTCGACCGTACGGCGGGGACGGGCCACAACGGCGCGATGCCCGCCGCCAGGCTGTTCCTCGCCGGACACCTGGGCATGACCGGCCGCACCGCCGAAGCGAGCGAGCAACTGCGGCTGCTGCGCGAGGAGTTCTCCATCGCCCACTTCGTCGTCTTCGACGCCTTCATCCTCGCCGCCGAGGCGTGGCTCGCCACGCTGGAGGACCGGCACGAGGATTGCCTGACCCGGATCCGCAAGTCGCTGGAGCGGGCCGAGGACCCGCTGTCCGCGGCCATCGCCCCGCACATGCGCTCGGCGTACCTGACCATCGGCGCGATGGCCCTGGCCCGCCTGGACGGCGGAGAGCGGGCCGCGGACGGCGCCCGGTGCCTGGGCGCCGCCGAGGCGATGCTGCCGCCGGGGCACGTGTCGACGGGCATGGAGCGCGACGCGCGCGGCAGGGCCGTCGAGCGGGTCCGCGAGGCGCTCGGCGGCGAGGCGTACGACGCCGCGTACGCCGAGGGCGCCCGGCTCTCCCCGCAGGAGGCCGTCGCCCTCGTCTGACGCGTGCCGCACGTGCGCGGTTCAGGTCTTCGTACGGAACTTGTGGACGGCGATCGGCGCCATCACCGCGGTGATCGCCGCCGACCAGCCGAGCGTGATCCACAGGTCGTGCGCGACCGGGCCGCCCACCATCAGCCCGCGCGCCGCGTCGGCGAGCGTGGACAGCGGGTTGTAGTCGGTGAAGGACTGCAGCCAGCCCGGCATCGACTGCGTCGGCGCGAAGATCGAGGAGCCGAACTGCAGCGGGAACAGCACCATGAAGCCCATCGCCTGCACGGACTGCGCGTTCTTCAGGACCACGCCCAGGGTGAGGAACACCCACATGATCGAGGAGGCGAACACCGCGGACAGGCCCACCGCCGCGAACAGTCCGGCCCAGTGGTCGATGTCGAAGCCGACCAGGACGGCGACGATCATCAGCACCGTGGTGGCGAACAGCATCCGGGCCATCTCGACCGCGATCTTCGCGAAGAGCACCGAGCCGCGCCCGATCGGCAGCGACCGGAAGCGGTCCATGACACCGGAGTTGAAGTCCTGGCTGAAGCCGGTGCCCACGCCCTGGGACAGGGTCATGCTCATCATCGCGATCATGCCGGGGATCACGTACTGCACATAGCCGTCCTGCCCGCCGCCCAGGGCCTGGCCGATCGACCCGCCGAAGACGTACACGAACAGCAGGGTGAAGACGATCGGCATCAGCAGGGCGTCGAACATCGACTCCGGGTCCTGCCGGATCCACAGCAGGTTGCGGCGGACCAGGGCGCCGGTGTGCCGCACGTGCGCCCGCAGCGAGATCCGCGCGTCGGGAGCGAGCGCGGCAGGGGCGGCGGTGGCGGCTGGAGTGGCTGGAGTGGTGGTGGCGCTCATACGGCGACCTCCTGACGGGTGTCGTCGGTGGCCGGGGCCGGGTCCTGCGGGGCACTGGCGCGGTGGCCGGTGAGGGACAGGAAGACCTCGTCCAGGCTGGGGAGTTCGGTGGTGACGGCGGAGACGGTGATACCGCGCGCGGTGACCGCGCCGACCACGGCCGTCAGCTGCTCGTCGCTGAGGATCGGCACCAGCACGGCACCGCGCTCGGCGTCCACGGTGGAACTGGCGAGCCCGGTGATGCCCAGCTCGTCCAGGTAGGCGGCGAGCGGGCGCAGCTGCAGCGGGTCGGCCGGGCGGACCCGCAGGGTGCGGCCGCCGACCTTGGCCTTCAGCTCCTCGATGCCGCCGTTCGCGATCACCTTGCCGCGGTCCACGACGGTCAGCTCGGAGGCGAGCTGCTCGGCCTCCTCCATGTACTGGGTGGTGAGCAGCACGGTCACACCGTCGCCGACCATGCGCTTGACCTCGTCCCACACCTCGTTGCGGGTGCGCGGGTCGAGGCCGGTGGTGGGCTCGTCCAGGAACAGGACGGCCGGGTGCCCGATCATGGAGGCGGCCAGGTCGAGCCGGCGCCGCATGCCGCCGGAGTAGGTGGCCGCGGGCCGCTTGCCCGCCTCGGTGAGCGAGAAGCGTTCCAGCAGCTCGTCGGCGCGGGTGCGCGCGTCCCGGCGGGGCAGGTCGAGCAGCCGGCCGATCATGTAGAGGTTCTCCCAGCCGGGGAGCTTCTCGTCCACGGAGGCGTACTGCCCGGTCAGCCCTATGACGCGGCGCAGCTGCCGCGGCTGCCGTACGACGTCGTACCCGACGACGTGCGCCTGGCCGGAGTCGGGGGTGATGAGGGTGGACAGGATGCGTACGAGGGTGGTCTTGCCGGCGCCGTTCGGACCGAGCACGCCCATCACGGTGCCCTCGCGCACGTCCAGGTCGACGCCGTCCAGCGCCTTGGTCTCGCCGTAGTGCTTGACCAGCCCCCGCACGGTGACCGCGCTGTCCGCGGCCCGGGGGATGTCGTCGATTCGCTTCATGCCCCAGACGATGGCAGGGGGCACCGACAAAGCACCGACATCCCACCGACAGCCGGCCGGCGCCACCGACTTCCCGCCGACACCGCGCCCGGGAACCACTCGGCCCCGCCGACGGGGGAAGATCGGCGGGGCCGGCGGTCGTACCGCGATGGTCTGCTGGTGGAGCTAGTGCACCGAGTGCTCGTCCTGCGGGAACGTGCCGCCGACGACGTCCTCGGCGTACGCCTTCGCCGCGTCGCCCATGACCTTGCGCAGGTCCGCGTACTGCTTGACGAACTTCGGCATCCGCCCGCCGGTCAGCCCGAGCATGTCGGTCCACACCAGCACCTGGGCGTCGGTGTCCGGGCCCGCGCCGATGCCGACCGTCGGGATGTGCAGCGTCCGGGTCACCTCGGCGGCCAGCTCGGCCGGCACCAGCTCCAGGACGACCGCGAAGGCGCCCGCGTCCTGCACCGCCTTGGCGTCGCGCAGCAACTGCTGGGCCGCCTCCTCGCCGCGGCCCTGCACCCGGTAGCCCATGGAGTTGACCGACTGCGGGGTGAGGCCGATGTGCGCCATCACCGGGATGCCGGACTCCACCAGCAGCTCGATCTGCCGGTGCGAGCGCTCGCCGCCCTCCAGCTTGACCGCGCCGACCCCGGCCTCCTTGACCAGCCGGGTCGCCGAGCGCAGCGCCTGCACCGGGCCCTCCTGGTAGGAGCCGAAGGGCAGGTCGCCCACGATCAGGGCGCGGCTGGTGCCCCGGACGACCGCGGCCGAGAGCATCGTCATCTCGTCCAGCGTGACGGGCACGGTGGTCTCGTAGCCGAGGTGGCAGTTGCCCGCGGAGTCGCCGACGAGCATCACCGGGATGCCGGACTCGTCGAAGACGGACGCGGTCATCGCGTCGTACGCGGTGAGCATGGGCCACTTCTCGCCGCGCTCCTTGGCGGCGGTGATGTCCCGGACGGTGATACGGCGGTTGATCTTGCCCCCGTACAGCGCCCTGCTCCCGTCGGCGGGGGTGCGCTGCGGCGTCTGGGCAGCCGAAAGCTGCGTCATGGCAACGGCTCCTTCATGTCATCTCGAGGCGCCCTGACGGCGTCCCCGGATCCCTTCCATGGTGGCACTTGTCGCGCCCCGGCGGCTAGGGGACCCCCGTCACGTACCCCGTCCGGGGTCGGAGTGCGGCTCATGGGGTCAAATGTGCCCGTTGTGTCACAGAGCCGCCCGTCCCGGCACAGTGCGGAACTCCGCGGGACGGCCCGTACGTCCTCGTGCCCGTACGGCCGTCCAGGGCGGCGGGATCGGAACCGATCATCCCCTATGGTGCTGAGTCACAGGGGGCGACGGTGTGCACAGCAGGCAGTGAGGCAACGGTATGGCGCAGCAGGCGTACATGACGGAGACGGACGGCGGCGGCTCGGATCCCGAGCGCCGGGAACCCCGGATTCGGCGCCTGTTCGACCGGGCCGTCAGCGGCTGGCGCGGTGACCGGCGGATCTGGCGCCGGGGCCTGGTCACGGCCGTGGTCGCGCTGCTCCTGGCGGCGGTCATGGCGGCCCACTCGCACATCCCGAACGCCATCGGCAACCTCGGCAGCCTCACCGAGACCTTCCTGCCGTGGTTCGGCCTGCTGATTCCGGTCCTGCTGGTGATCGCCCTGGTGCGCAAGTCGGCGACGGCGCTGATCGCGCTGGTGGTGCCGGTGAGCGTGTGGCTCAACCTCTTCGGCGGCCTGCTCTTCGACAAGACCGGTTCCGGCGGCGACCTCACCGTGGCCACGCACAACGTCAACGCGGACAACGCCGACCCGGCGGGCACCGCCCGCGCCGTCGCCGCCGCCGGCGCGGACGTGATGGCCCTGGAGGAACTGAAGGCGTCCGCCGTACCGACGTACGAGAAGGCGCTGGCGGCCAAGTACCCGCACCACGCGGTGGTCGGCACCGTCGGGCTGTGGAGCAAGTACCCGATCAGCGGGGTGAAGCCGGTCGACATCGAGCTGGGCTGGAAGCGCGCGATGCGCGCCACCGTCGCCACGCCCTCCGGACCGATCGCCGTCTACGTCGCCCACCTGCCCTCCGTACGGGTGAAGCTCGAGGCCGGTTTCACCGCGCGGCAGCGGGACAAGAGCGCCGACGCCCTCGGCGAGGCCATCGCCGACGAGAAGCTGCCCCGCAAGATCCTGCTGGGCGACCTCAACGGCACCATGAACGACCGCTCGCTCACCGCGATCACCTCCCAGCTGCGCTCCCCGCAGGGCGCCGTGGGCGACGGCTTCGGCTTCAGCTGGCCGGCGTCCTTCCCGATGGCCCGCATCGACCAGATCCTGGTCACCGGCGTGGAACCGACGACCAGCTGGACCCTCCCGGCGACCGGCAGCGACCACCTGCCGATCGCCGCGCGTGTGAAGGTCGACACAACGGCTTCCTAGAATTCGTCTGCGGAATACCCGCCCTGAGAGTCTTTGTTCCGTACGGGAACATACAGTCGTCCCCGCCCGGCCCTCCCGGCCTCCCGTACGCGACCCCGCTCTCGAAAGGCGAGACCCCTCATGCCCCTGGCCCTGCTCGCCCTTGCCGTGGGCGCCTTCGGCATCGGTACCACCGAGTTCGTGATGATGGGCCTGCTGCCCGACGTCGCGGACGACCTGGGCATCTCCATCCCCACCGCCGGCCACCTCGTCTCCGCCTACGCGCTCGGTGTCGTCATCGGCGCCCCGCTGCTCGCGGCGGCGACGACCCGGATGTCCCGCCGCGCGGTTCTGATCGCCCTGATGGCGCTGTTCGTGGTGGGCAACGCCCTCTCGGCCGTCGCCCCCGGCGAGATCTCCCTGCTCGCCGCCCGCTTCGTCAGCGGCCTGCCGCACGGCGCCTTCTTCGGCGTCGGCGCGGTCGTCGCCACCGGCATGGTCGCGCCGGAACGCAGGGCCCGCTCCGTCTCCCTGATGTTCCTCGGCCTCACCGTCGCCAACATCGTCGGCGTCCCGGCCGCCACCGCCATGGGCCAGCAGCTCGGCTGGCGGGCCACCTTCCTCGGCGTGAGCGCGATCGGCGTGGCGGCGATAGCGGCGCTGGCCTTCCTCATCCCGCGCGACAGCGCCCCCGCCCCCACCACCGGCCTGCGCGGCGAACTGGCCGCCCTGCGTTCCCTTCCCGTCTGGCTGGCGCTCGGCACGACGGTCGCGGGCTTCGGCGCGCTCTTCGCGGCCTACAGCTACATCACGCCGATGCTGACCGACGCCGCCGGGTTCGCCGAGACCAGCGTGACGCTGCTGCTGGCCCTCTTCGGCGTCGGCGCCACCGCGGGCAACCTGCTGGGCGGCCGCCTGGCCGACCACTCCCTGCGCGGCACCCTCTTCGGCGGCCTCGCCTCCCTGGTCGTCGTGCTGGCGTCGTTCCCCCTGCTGATGCGCACGCCCGTCACGGCCGCGGTGTCGGTGGCCCTGCTCGGCATGGCCGCCTTCGTCACCGGCTCTCCCCTCCAGCTGATGGTCATGGAGAAGGCCGCCGCGGCCCCCTCCCTTGCCTCCTCCGCCAACCAGGCTGCCTTCAACCTCGCCAACGCGGGCGGCGCCTGGATCGGCGGCCTCGCCCTGGCCGCCGGATTCGGGGCCACCTCCCCGGCGACGGCGGGCGCGGCCCTGGCCGTCCTCGGCCTCGCGGTCGCGGCGACGGCACGGGCGGTGGACCGCCGCCGCGCCGTCACCGCACCGGCGCCCAGCCGCGAGCGCGTGATCGCGGGGCACGTGCCGGAGCCGGTGGAGGCGGTACGGCGGTGACGGGCGCCCGCCCGGAGCGCGTCGGCGGAAAGGGCGGTGCGGAGCGGCCCGCCCCCGCAGCATGATGGGGGCCATGACCGTCCACACCACCACCCCCGCCCGCCTCGGTGAGACGCGGCTGCCGGACGGCCGCCTGCTCGGCTGGGCCGAGTGGGGCCCGCAGGAAGGCACGCCGGTCCTGCTGTGCCCCGGCGCGGCCACCAGCCGAAGCCTCGGCTTCGGCCCCCACGCCGTGGCCGCCCTCGGCATCCGCCTCGTCTCCGTCGACCGGCCCGGCCTGGGCGCGTCCACGCCCGCACCCGGCCGAACCTTCGCGGACTTCGCCGCCGACGTGCGGGAGTTGTGTACCCGGCGCGGCCTCGACCGTCCCGCCGTGGTCGGCAACTCGCAGGGCGCTCCGTTCGCCCTCGCCTGCGCGGAGGCGGGCCTCGTCTCCGCGCTGGCCCTGGTGTCGGCCGCCGACGAGGTGGCGGCCCCCGAGTTCGCCGCCGTACTGCCCGCCGAACTGCGTGCGTTGACCGAACGCGCGGTGCACGACCCCTCGGGTGCCGAGGAGTTCTTCGCGGGGTTCGACGCCGAGAGGATGTGGGACCTGGTCATGGCCGGCAGCCCGGACTGCGACCTCGCCGTGTACCGGGACCCGGGCTTCTCCGCCGCCTACCGCCGCGCCCTCGCCGAGGGATTCGCCCGGGGCGCGGCGGCCGGCTACGCCCGTGACACGGTTCTGGCCATGGGACGGTGGCCCTTCGCCCTCGGCTCCCTCACCCTGCCCGTCGACATCTGGTACGGCGAGCAGGACACCGCCCACTCGCCCGACAACGGCGCCCTGCTCGCCTCCCGCATCCCCGGCGCCCGCCGCCGCGTCGTCCCCGGCATCGGCGGGGCCCTGCTGTGGACGCACGCCGAGGAGATCCTGACGTCGCTGACGCACGTCCGGGTGACAGGAGGCCCGCATCCCGTCACCCTGCGTCGCCACTCCGTCTAACGTGACGCGCATCGCGATAGGACGCGTGTGACGGAGGGGTGCGGATGCCGGTGAACGGCGAGGCGGACGAGCCGGGTTGGGAGGTCGACCCGGACGACGAGTGGGGCGTGGCCGTCCTCACCACCGTGGGCAGGCAGCTGAAGCTGCGCCGCGAGGCGGTGGGCATGCGGGCGGGCGACTTCGGGGTGGCGGTCGGCTACGGCGAGGATCTCGTCTACAAGGTGGAGGGCGGGAAGCGGATTCCCCGGCGGGAGTACCTGGAGAAGGCGGACCAGGTCCTCGACGCGGGCGGTCTCATCGCTGCGGCTTGGGAGGACGTGAAGAGGGTCCGGTATCCCAAGCAGGTGCGGGAACTCGCCAAGCTGGAGGCGACAGCGGTGGAGGTCTCGTTGTACGCCAACCACAACGTCCACGGGCTGTTGCAGACCGAGGAACACATGCGGTCGCTCTTCGACACGTGGCTGCCCGCGTACACCGAGGAAGAGACCGAGAGCATGGTTGCGGCACGACTGGCACGCCGGTCGGTGTTCGAGCGGTCCCCGGCGCCGACCCTCAGTTTTGTCCAGGAGGAGGCGACGCTTCGCCGACCGGTAGGGGGCAGAATGGTGTGGCGTGGGCAGCTCGAACGACTGCTCGAGCTGGGCGAGTTGCGAAGCGTCTCGATTCAGGTGATGCCGACCGACTGCGAGGAGCACTTCGGCACGGGCGGCATGATCGAGGTCCTGAAGTTTCCGGACGGTACGGCGGTGGGGCGCTCCGAAGGAGCGTTCAACGGGCGGCCGGTGTCCGACCCGAAGCAGCTCCGGATCCTTGAGCTGCGCTATGGCATGATCCGGGCCCAGGCTCTCACGCCCCGAGAGTCGCGGGCCGTCATCGAGCAGATGCTTGGAGAGTCATGAACCGCGTCACCTCAGCCTCGGAAGCCCCCGGCCCCGTCTGGTTCAAGAGCAGCTACAGCAGCAGCGGAGACGGCAACGACTGCGTCGAGGTCGCGATAACCCCCGCCACCATCCACATCCGCGACTCCAAGCGCCCCGACGGCCCCCGCCTCGCCGTCGAATCGGCGACGTGGACGACGTTCGTGGCCTGGCCGGGCGCGGTCAGTCCTCGGGTTTGACCTTCGAGGCCACGAAGAGCAGCCCGGCCGTTGCCGCGATGAGGACTCCGGCCAGTTCTTCGTAACCGGTGAAATAGGCGACGGGGACGGCGAGCCCGCAGGCTGCTCCGAGCAGCTCGAAGGAGCCCCCGATCAGCCGCCGGGGGCGATTCGCGGGCGGAGGGTGATGGGGGTTGGGCGGGCTTCGCCAGTAGTGGAGAGGGCCCGCCCGGGGCTTCCAGCCGTCCGCTCGGAGTTCCAAGTACTCCGGGTGGTGGCGGGCGTAGCCCCTGCGGCGGGGCGCCAGGCGCTGCCACGGCAGGCGGCCCAGGCGGATCGCGATCCATACGAGCCCCGGCAGACAGGCGACGGCCGCCCAGACGGCCGCGACCACCCGCTCCCCGGGCGTAGGCGACAGGATGCCCAGCAGCCGGTCCAGCTGGCCGCTGGCGGCGTAGGCGATCAACGCGGCCAGGGAGAGTACCGCCGCGGTCCGCTCCAGCTGGTGCCCGGTGTGGCAGCGGGCGCAGCGGGGCACGGACACGGTTTCCATCCGCCAGGTGGAGCGCAGGACGATGATGAACGGGGTCATGGTGGTGTCCGCGTCCCTGTGCAACCCCAGGACGTGGTCGTGCCACGACGGTGGAGTCTCCTCCCCGCAGAACCAGCACTCCCGCACCACGCGTTCCCTCCCCCGGCCGCCGCGCCGAACCGACCCTGCCAACTAGCGGTCGGCGCAGTTCTGTTCGCTTCGTCGAGCCATCCTCGCGGCCTGGCCTTCGTGGATGTCGTTCACCCACTCCCAGCCGGGCTCGACCGAAGACCCGAGCCTCGGGTCGTCCGGAGCGCGGCCGTCCCTCAGCGCGTGCAGATACTCCCGGTCCTGGTCGATCCGCACCCGGACCTGATCGGCGAGGGCGACGGATCCGTGCCCCGGCACGAGCACTTCGACGTCGTCCGCCACCTTCTCCAGGAGCCGTAGCCCGGTGAGATAGTCCTCAACCGGATGCTCCGTGTCGTCGAGCATCGGAACGAAAAGATCGGACAGCATGTCGCCGGCGACGAGCACCCCGCGATCCTCGACCAACAGCGCCGCATGGCCCGGAGCATGGGCCGGATGTTCGATCACCCGTACCTCAGGCCCGTTCCACGGAATCAGCTCTGCTCCAGCGGGCAACCCCACGATGAGACCGAACAGTTCCAACGGTGTCTCGTCGGCGATTTCCGGAGGCAGCCCTGCTGCGACGCGAGCCTGCCACCCCTCCTCGGAGCGGAGCTCTCGCAGGTACGCCGAACAGTGGGCCGTGCCGTAACGGGGCACCTGCCCGAGCTCGGGGTGCCACAACGCGTGATCCCAATCCGGATGCGTCGCAAAACCTGCCACGACGGGCTGACCCAACTGGCGAAGGTCCTCCGCCAGGCAGCCCATCTCGCCGGTCGTCAACCCGGGATCAACGACCAGCACACCGGCCTCGCCCTGCACGACAACGGTGTTGTTCCGCAGCAACTCGCTCTGGTGTACCAGCACACCGTCCGCGACCGGCGTCAGCATGAGGTCTCCTCACATCAGCCTGCAAACCCTTGCCGAGACGGTAGTTCCGGACACTCGGGCAACGCAGCCCTTTGGACAACCCGGTTGCCTAGCGCGCGAACCGGGCCCCGGACGCACTGGTCCGGGGCCCGGGTGTGGTGCGGGGCTGCGGTCGGCTCAGACGCTCGTCGTGTGGGCGTGGGCCGCCGCGCCGCCGAAGGGGGCCGAGACGCCGAGGCCGCCGGTGAGGGAGAACGGGCCGGACTCCGCGTGGAGGCCGGCGGCGAACGCGCCGTCGCCCGCGACGAGGGCCGTGCCCGCGGTGAGGCCGACGCCGCCGGACACCTGGTCCAGGTCCGCGTCGGAGATCTCGGCCGTTTCGACCTGGGGGACAGTGTTCATGGCAGGTCTTTCCTTTCGTGGGGAAGGGGAGCGGTGCGGTACGCACGTCCGTCGACCGGAGTTGGGGCTCCGGCGAGGGCCGTCGGCGTGCCGCGCGCATTGATCAAAGCACGGGGCCGAACGGCCCACCATCGCCGAGCCGTTGCCCGCCGTGGCCCGGCGCCGCCGACTTCACCGGTGTGTGAATGCGGTCGGAGAAAGCGTCCGGATCTTCACGCCATCCCCTGGGGCAAAGGGCTCTTCTGCGCCCCGGCGCGCGCGGTCCGCCCAGTGAGCGGTGACCGCGTCGCGACGGTGCGACCGAGCGATGAACACTGTGGAGATTCACGGCTTTTCCGGGACCGATCCGCGGGCGGGCCCCGGCCCACGGGGGTGTGACACATCAGCACCCCCGTCGGCCTCAGTGGAGGATCCGCTCCACGAACGCGTCGAGGTTGCCCCGCAGGCGCTCGATCTGCTGCTCGACGGTGAGCGACTCCTCCATCCGCCCGCCCGGTGCCGCCTTCTTCTTCCCCCGTACGTACAGCGAGCAGTCCAGGTCGGCGCAGACGTAGAGGCCCACCGAGTTGCCTTCGCGGCCGGCCGGGCCTGCCTTGGGGGCGGTCATGAGGCAGACGCCGCCGCCGGTATGCGTGGTCAGGCACAGCGAGCACATGCTGCGACGCAGGAAGCCGCGGTTGCCGGAAGCGGAGCGCAGGGTCAGGCCGACGGGTCCGGCGGCGCGTTCGAGGACGAGATAGCTGCGGTCGGGCGCGGACAGATCGGACCAGCCCAGGAAGTCCAGGTCGTCCCAGTGGTCGAGGTCCGCCAGGTCCTTGGGCAGCGGGAGGCGTTTGGCCGCGCCCTTCGAGCAGTTGACGAACGAGGTACGGATGTCGTGCTCGGTCAGGGGTTTCATGAGGATCCTTCGGGAAGTGCGGTGGACGGTGGCGGCGGGACGACCCCGGCTGCTAGGCCGGTGCGTCGTGTCCGGCGTGCTTCGGCGTCCTGTGCCAAACAGTGAGGCCCGCTACCAGCGCGGCGAGCAGCAGGACGCCCGCCGAGCACCGGTAGGCGACGGAGAAGCCGTGCACCATGCCCTGGTCGAGGGTCGCGCCGTCGGCGTCCGGACCGCGCACGTGCGAGTGGAGGTAACGGCCGGTGGCGCCGGTGGCGATGGTGTTGAGCAGTACGGTGCCCAGCGAAGCGCCCATCTGCTGAACGGTGTTGAGGACGGCCGAGGCCACACCGGCGTCCTGAGCGGGTACGCCTGCGGTGGCCGTCGCGTAGACCGGCATGAAGGTCAGGCCCATGCCCAGACCGAGCAGCAGCAGGGCGGGCAGCACGTGCGTGACGTACTGCGCGTGCACGGTCAGGCTGCTGAGCAGCACCATGCCGGCGGCGGCCAGCACCATGCCGGACGACATCAGAGTGCGCGGCGCCGTGCGTGGCAGCAGACGGGCCGCGATCTGGGTCGCGCCGATGACGATGCCGGCCGAGATCGGCACGAAGGCCAGACCCGTCCGCACCGGCGGGTAGCCGAGGACGACCTGGAGGTAGTACGTCAGGAACAGGAAGACGCCGAACATGCCGATGGTGGCCAGGCCCATCGTCGCGAGCGATCCCGCCCGGACGCGGTCCCTGACGATGCGCAGCGGCAGCAGCGGGCTCGCCGCGCGGCTCTGCCACCACACGAAGGCGGCGAGCAGGACCACTCCGGCCACGAGCGGCGTGAGCACGGACGGGCTGGACCAGCCGCGAGGTTCGGCCTCGCTGAAGCCGTACACGAGGGCGACGAGCCCGCCGCAGCCCAGCAGCGCGCCCGGCACGTCCAGGTGCCCGCTCCGGCGGCCGGAGCGGTCGCGCAGGAAGGCGGGTGCGCCGAGCAGGGCGGCCAGCGCGATGGGCACGTTGACGTACAGGGACCAGCGCCAGTTCAGGTACTCGGTCAGTAGACCGCCCACGATCAGCCCGACCGCGCTGCCGCCGCCGGCCAGCGCACCGTAGACCCCGAACGCCCTGGCCCGCTCCTTGGGGTCGGTGAACGTCGTCGCCAGCAGCGACAGGGCCGAGGGCGCCAGGACCGCCGCGAACGCACCTTGCAGGGCCCGCGCCGCGAACAGCATCCCGGGACCGGCCGCCGCGCCGCCCAGCGCGGAGGCCGCGGCGAATCCGGCCAGGCCGATGACGAAGGTGCGCTTGCGGCCCACCAGATCGGCGATCCGGCCGCCGAGCAGCAGCAGCCCGCCGAAGGCCAGCGTGTAGGCGGTGATCACCCACTGCCGGTCGGCGTCCGACATGCCGAGGGCGCGCTGGGCGGAGGGCAGCGCGATGTTCACGACGGTGCCGTCGAGGATCACCATCAGCTGGGCGAGGGCGATGACGGCCAGCGCCCACCAGCGCTTCGGATCCGGTTCCGGAGTCGCGGCGGGGACCTCGTGGTCCGGGGAAGGGCCGGTGGCCGTGGAGGGGGCGGACGGGAGGGATTCCCCTCCGGGACGTTTCTTGCTCATGGCGATCACGCACGTTTCGTGTCGAAGTGCTGACGAGACAGCCGGCCGGGGCGGTCGCGGTGGCGACGACGGGCCGGGGGTACGGAGCACGGGGACACGCCCCCGCGGCCCGCGCGGTGGCTAACCGCACAGGTCAGGACGTCTCGTGACGCGACACCTCAGGAAGGTGCCGAAGACAGGAAACGAAAGGGGGGAAGAGCTACCGCGCGCCGCAGAGGAGGGAGGGCACACGGCCGGAGGCAACTATGGCCGCAACGCATTCGGCACGGTCCATGTCTCTCGCCTCCTTCCGGGCAGGGCACGCGGTGCGTGTCGACGCCGAGCGCGCCGAGCGGGGTGGCAGGGAACCCGCCACGCGAAATCCCGGACAGACTAGTCCCGTCGACGCCACCGCGCGACCGAATTCGATCGAGCACCCGCGCACGGAGAGCCGTTGACGATGTCCGACACCTGCTGGTGCAGTCCCCGCACGTGGCGATCCGGGCGACGCCGGCCCCGCGGAATCCCCGGCGGCCACGGTTCCCCGGACCGCGTTGTGGCAGTATCCGGGCCGAGGCGCTGCCCGCCAGGGGAGTCAGCGGCCTTCGTCCAACGACTGCTGGGGGAGACATGAGCCGTAAGGACACATCCCGACACCGCGCCGACCTGACCCGGTCCAGGGGCAGCTTCGGCGACACCGGCAACCTCGGCGACCGCGTCGAAGCGGCGGCGCTCGCGGGATGACTGACCGTATGTCACGCCCCGCCGGTGACATACCGGCCGAGATCGGTCCCTACCGGCTGGAGAGGCTGCTGGGCGAGGGCGGGATGGGCCGCGTCTACCTCGGGCGCACACCCGCCGGGAGCGCCGTGGCCGTCAAGGTCGTCCACCGGGCGTACGCCGCCGATACGGAGTTCCGCAGACGGTTCGCGCTGGAGGTCGCGGCGGCCCGGCGCGTGCAGGGGCTCTACACCGTGCCCGTCGTCGCGGCGGACCTGGACGCCGACGAGCCCTGGCTGGCCACGGCCTACGCCCCCGGGCCCTCCCTCCAGCAGGCAGTCGGCGAACGGGGACCGCTGCCCGCCGCCGAGGTGCTCGCGCTGACGGCCGGGGTCGCCGAGGCGCTGGAGACGATCCACGCCGCCGGGGTGATCCACCGCGACCTGAAGCCCTCCAACATCGTCCTCACCGCCGACGGACCCAAGGTCATCGACTTCGGCATCGCCCGGGCCGCGGACGTCACCGCCCTGACCGCCACGGGCATGCGCGCCGGGACGCCCGCCTACATGGCACCCGAGTACATCCGGGGGCAGGAGGTCACCGAGGCCGGTGACGTCTTCGCGCTGGGCCTCGTCGCCCACTTCGCCGCCACCGGACGGCTCGCGTTCGGCGGCGGCAGTGACCACGGCGTGGCGTACCGGATCCTGGAAGCAGACCCCGACCTCGACGGCTGTCCCGCGTCCGTGCGCGGCGTCGTGGCGCTCTGCCTGGAGAAGGACCCGGCCCGGCGGCCGACGCCCGCCGAGGTGATCCGGCTCTGCGGCCGGGCCGCGAACGGGGACTTCGACGACGGCCGCACCCCCACCGTCGTCTCCACGCCCCCGGCGACCGGCCCGGACGCGCCCACCGCCACCGCCCCGGCGCGCACCCCCGCCCCGGACGCCGACCCCGCGCCCCCGTCCACACCGCCGTACGCCGCCCTGCTCGGCGCAGTCGGTGCCATCGCCCTGGTCGTCGTCCTGGTCGTGACGCTGCTGCCCTCGTCCGAGAAGCCCCCGAAGAACAAACAGCCGTACCCCGTGGTCGCGGCGACCGACATCTTCGCCAAGGGGACCAGCGGCGTCGCGTTCAGCCCGGACGGTGAGACGCTCGCCACCGGCGGCGAGGACGGGAAGGTGCGGCTGTGGAACGCCGCCACCCGCAAGGTGCGTGCCACGCTCACCGAGAAGGACTGGCGGGGGGAGCCGTTGAGCATCCTCGACGTGACGTTCGGCGCCGACGGGAAGACCCTGGCCACGAGGACCGGCACCCACCTGGTCGGCGTCTGGGACGTGGCCCGGCGCCGGGAGGTCCGCCGTATCGAGGAATCGGCCTATTCCCTCGCCCTCAGCCCCGACGGCAAGTGGATCGCCCTGGGCGACAGCGCGGGTGCCAACCTGTGGGACCTCGGCAGCCGCGGTGAGGACCCGCGCGCCCACCTGTCGCAGAACCTGCACGTGGCGGACATGGCGTTCAGCCCCGACGGCAGGACGCTCGCCTCCGTCGGCGACTTCTCCGACCAGCGCTACCAGGTGGAGAACGAACCGGCCAAGCTGTGGGACCTGACCCGGCTCGACCCGCGGCCCTACGGCCAGGGCGACCCGCGCCACAACCTCGCCCTGGAGGACATCACCTACGCGGTCGCCTTCAGTCCCGACGGCAAGACCCTCGCCACCGGCGGCCAGGACGGCGGCGTACGGCTGTGGGACGTGGCCACCGGCCGCCTGAAGGCCACCCTCAGTCACCGCTTCGTCACCAAGGCCCGGGACGTGGCATTCAGCCCGGACGGCAGGACGCTCGCCGTCACCGCCGACGGCCGGGTACTCCTGTGGAACCTGGCCGACCGCAAGCCCAGCGCCATCCTGGCCGATGACGAGACCGGCTTCGGCGCCGACATCCGCGAACTGGCCTTCAGCCCCGACGGCCGGTTCCTCGCGGGCACCACCAAAGGCGGCGGCGCCCCCGAGGAGACCGCCGCCCCGGGCACCACCACCGATGCCGAGGCCGCCAAGGACAGCGGCGTACGGCTGTGGAAGGTCCCGGCTCAGACCGCTCACTGAGCGGGCCCCGCCCCTGCCCCCGGATCAGACCACCGGGAGCCGGTCCACCAGCAGCCGCACCCTCCGCTCGGTTTCCTCCGGCGGCAGCCGGCCCGACCGGGTCAGGGTCGTCACCCCGTGCAGGGACGCCCAGAACACCTCGGTGAACAGCCCCGGTTCGACGCCGTCCCCGGCGACCTCCCCGAGGCTCTCCAGCAGTGCGGCGAAGGCGTCCTTGAGGGGCTCGGGGGTGTCCTCCCGCGCGTACGCCAGGCCGCCGTCCAGTTGGAAGATGGCGTCGTAGACGGCCGGGTTGCGTTCGGCGAAGGCGAGGTAGGCACGGGCGAGGGCGTGCACCCGGGCGCGCGGGCCGTCGGCGGCGGCCGTCGCGGCCCGCATCGCCACGGCCATCTCGGTGGCGCCCTGGAGGGCGACGGCGCCGATGATCTCGCGTTTGCCGCGGAAGTGGCTGTAGAGGACGGGCTGGCTGTACTCGATGCGCTCGGCGAGCCGACGGGTGGTGACCGCGTCCCAGCCCTGCTGCTCGGCGAGTTCACGGGCCGTCGCCACGATGAGGCGCTCGCGCTCCGCCCGTTCCCGCTGCTTGCGTTCCTGTACCGACATAACTCGACCCTAGCACCGCTAGACAACGAAGCATTGGCAGTGCTAGCGTTGCCTCATTGTCTAGCGATACTAGTTTCCGAGCCCCGGTAACTCCGCCGGGGTCGCCGAGGCCCTCTACAGCACCGGCAGCGACTTCCGCAGCTCGAAGGCCGTCACCTGGGAGCGGTACTCCTCCCACTCCTGGCGCTTGTTGCGGAGGAAGAAGTCGAAGACGTGTTCGCCCAGGGTCTCGGCGACCAGGTCGCTGCGTTCCATGAGAGCGAGGGCCTCGCCCAGGTTCTGGGGGAGGGGCTCGATGCCCAGGGCGCGGCGCTCCGCGTCGGAGAGGGCCCACACGTCGTCCTCGGCGCCCGGCGGGAGTTCGTAGCCCTCCTCGATGCCCTTGAGACCGGCGGCGAGGAGGACGGCGTAGGTCAGGTACGGGTTGGCGCCGGAGTCGATGGAGCGGACCTCGACACGGGCCGAGCCGGTCTTGCCGGGCTTGTACATCGGGACCCGGACCAGGGCCGAGCGGTTGTTGTGGCCCCAGCAGATGTAGGAGGGGGCCTCGCCGCCCGCGCCCGCCGTGCGCTCGGTGCCGCCCCAGATGCGCTTGTAGGAGTTCACCCACTGGTTCGTGACCGCGGAGATCTCGGCGGCGTGGCGCAGCAGGCCCGCGATGAAGGAGCGGCCCACCTTGGAGAGCTGGTACTCCGCGCCGGACTCGTAGAACGCGTTGCGGTCGCCCTCGAAGAGGGAGAGGTGGGTGTGCATGCCCGAGCCCGGGTACTCCGAGAACGGCTTCGGCATGAAGGTGGCCTGGAGACCCTGTTCGAGCGCGACCTGCTTCATGACCAGGCGGAACGTCATGACGTTGTCGGCCGTGGAGAGCGCGTCCGCGTAGCGCAGGTCGATCTCCTGCTGGCCGGGGGCGCCCTCGTGGTGGGAGAACTCCACCGAGATGCCCATCGACTCCAGCATCGTGATCGCCTGGCGGCGGAAGTCCATGCCGATGTTCTGCGGGGTGTGGTCGAAGTACCCGGAGTTGTCGGCGGGGGTCGGGACCGAGCCGTCGACCGGCTTGTCCTTCAGCAGGAAGAACTCGATCTCCGGGTGGGTGTAGAAGGTGAAGCCCAGGTCGGAGGTGCGGGCCAGGGCCCGCTTGAGGACGTAGCGCGGGTCCGCGAAGGACGGCGAGCCGTCCGGCATGAGGATGTCGCAGAACATGCGGGCCGTGCCGGGGGCCTCCGCGCGCCACGGCAGGACCTGGAACGTCGACGGGTCCGGCTTGGCGATCATGTCGGACTCGTAGACCCGGGCGAAGCCCTCGATCGCGGAGCCGTCGAAGCCGATGCCCTCGTCGAAGGCCTGCTCCAGCTCGGCCGGGGCCACGGCGACGGACTTGAGGAAGCCCAGCACGTCCGTGAACCACAGGCGTACGAACCGGATGTCGCGCTCCTCCAGCGTCCGGATCACGAACTCCTGCTGCTTGTCCATCTTCCGCTTCCCCATCCTTGCTGGTCAGGCCGCCTGTCTCCGGTACGGCGGGAGGCGGTCGGGCACTTGAGCATCACACCACAGCGCCGTTACGTGTGCGTTGCGGACCTCCGTCGGCCGGCCCACCCCGTGACCGCAGCGTAGAGGCCACCTGTTCGATCGGGCCATTCCGGGGATCCGGCCGGGACGGATCCTGTGCCCGCCCTACGAAGGACGGGGCCCGCGCCATTACGATCAGCGGACCTCACGCTCGTCCGTCTCCCGAATTCTTCCCAGAAGGGCAACACCCCATGGGTTCCGCCAAGAAGAGCAGCAACACGGCGCGACAGGCCCGCATAGCCGAGATGCGGCGTGCCGAGGAGGCCCGCAACCGCCGGAACCGGATCCTCACGGTCACGCTCAGCACCGTGGTGGTCGCCGGTCTCGTCGTCGGCGGTGTCCTCCTCGTCCGGTCGCAGTCCGACGACTCCTCCGGCGACACCGCCTCCGACGGCAAGACCTCCGGCAAGTTCGAGACCGGCGCGGACGGCGTACGGACCTGGAAGGGCGACCTGGGGCGCAACCACGTCACCAAGAAGGTGACCTATCCCGTCGAGCCCCCCGTCGGCGGCGACCACAACCAGGTCTGGATGAACTGCAACGGCGACGTCTACACCAAGCCGCTGAACAACGAGAACGCCGTGCACTCGCTGGAGCACGGCGCCGTCTGGGTGACGTACACCGACAAGGCTCCCGAGGCCGACGTCGAGAAGCTGGCCGCCAAGGTCAAGAAGACGCCGTACTCGCTGATGAGCCCCGACGACAAGCAGAAGGACCCGATCGTGCTGTCCGCCTGGGGGCACCAGCGCACGGTGACCGGCGCCGACGACCCGAACGTGGACAAGTTCTTCGAGAAGTTCGTGCAGGGACAGCAGACCCCCGAGCCGGGGGCCGCGTGCACCAACGGGCTGTCCCAGTGACCCCGAAACGGGCCGGCTGGATCGCGGGGGCCGCGACCGCGGCCCTCGTCGCGGCCGGCGGGATCACCTACGCGGTCGCCGGGGACGACGGCGGCAGCCGGGTCCCGGCCGCCGACTCCGCGGACGCCGGGTTCGCCCGGGACATGTCGGTCCACCACCAGCAGGCCGTGGAGATGTCGTACATCGTGCGCGACCGCACCGACGACGAGGAGGTGCGGCGGCTCGCGTACGACATCGCGCAGACCCAGGCCAACCAGCGCGGCATGATGATCGGCTGGCTCGACCTGTGGGCGCTGCCCAAGGTGTCGTCCGACCCGCCCATGACCTGGATGGGCATGGGCGACGCGGCCTCGGCCGGCGAGGGTTCGCTGATGCCGGGGATGGCCACCGACGCCGAGATGAAGAAGCTCGGGACGCTGGACGGGAAGCAGGCCGAGGTCTACTACCTCCAGCTGATGACCGAGCACCACAAGGGCGGCGTCCACATGGCGAAGGGGTGCGTCGAGAGGTGCACGGTCGGCGTGGAGAAGCGGCTGGCCCGGGGGATGGTGGAGTCCCAGGAGTCGGAGATCCGGCTGATGGCCGACCTGCTGGCCGAGCGGGGCGCGAAACCGCGGAGCTGAGACGGCGTGTGTGAGGTCCCGGACATCGGGCGGTAACACATCCGTCGCCCCATTGCGTCGTTCTGACGATTACAGTGGACCCGTGCCTCGACTACGACTCGCCCTGAACCAGATCGACTCCACCGTCGGCGACATCGACGGCAACGCCGAGTCGGTCCTGCGCTGGACCCGGCACTCGGCCGAGCAGGGAGCGCACCTGGTGGCGTTCCCGGAGATGACGCTGACCGGATACCCGGTGGAGGACCTGGCCCTCAGGTCCTCCTTCGTCGAGGCGTCCCGCGCCGCCCTGCGCTCCCTCGCGGCGCGGCTGGCGAACGAGGGCCTCGGCGAGGTCCCCGTGGTCGTCGGCCACCTCGACCGCTCGGCGACCGCGCAGCCCAGGTACGGCCAGCCGACCGGCGCCCCGCAGAACGCGGCGGCCGTGCTGCACGGCGGCGAGGTGGCGCTGAGCTTCGCCAAGCACCACCTGCCGAACTACGGGGTCTTCGACGAGTTCCGCTACTTCGTGCCCGGCGACACCCTGCCCGTGGTGCGGGTGCGCGGCGTGGACGTGGCGCTGGCCATCTGCGAGGACCTGTGGCAGGACGGCGGCCGGGTGCCCGCCGCCCGCTCGGCGCGGGCCGGACTGCTGCTCTCCGTCAACGCCTCCCCGTACGAGCGGGACAAGGACGACACCCGGCTGGAGCTGGTGGGCAAGCGCGCCCAGGAGGCCGGGTGCACCACCGCCTACCTGGCGATGACCGGCGGGCAGGACGAGCTGGTCTTCGACGGCGACTCGATCGTCGTCGACCGGGACGGGACCGTCCTGGCCCGGGCGCCGCAGTTCACCGAGGGCTGCATGGTGCTGGACCTCGACCTGCCCGCCGCCGACACGCAGGCGCCCACGGGCGTCGTGGACGACGGACTGCGCATCGACCGGGTGGTGCTCTCCGAAGCGGGGCAGGAGGCGGCGGACACGGTGCCCGCGGGAGAGCCGTGGCGGTCCGGCGGCCGTGCCGAGCCGCTCGACGACGACGAGGAGGTCTACTCGGCGCTCGTCACCGGCCTGCGCGCGTACGTCACGAAGAACGGCTTCCGCTCGGTGCTGATCGGACTGTCCGGCGGCATCGACTCCGCACTGGTCGCGTCGATCGCCTGCGACGCACTCGGCGCGGAGCACGTGTACGGCGTCTCCATGCCGTCCAAGTACTCCTCCGGGCACTCCAGGGACGACGCGGCCGAACTGGCCCGGCGCACCGGCCTCCACTACCGCACCGTGTCCATCGAGCCGATGTTCGACGCGTACACGGGTGCGCTGGAGCTCACCGGCCTGGCCGAGGAGAACCTCCAGTCCCGGCTGCGCGGCACGCTGCTGATGGCGCTCTCCAACCAGGAGGGCCACCTGGTCCTGGCCCCCGGCAACAAGTCGGAGCTGGCGGTCGGCTACTCGACGCTGTACGGCGACTCGGTGGGCGGCTACGGGCCCATCAAGGACGTGTACAAGACCTGGGTCTTCCGGCTCGCCGAGTGGCGCAACCGCGCGGCCCGGGACCGCGGCCGGACCCCGCCGATCCCGGAGAACTCGATCACCAAGCCGCCGAGCGCGGAGCTGCGCCCGGGGCAGGTCGACACCGACTCGTTGCCGGACTACCCGGTGCTGGACGCGATCCTCGCCCTGTACGTCGACGGGGACCGCGGCGCGGACGAGATCGTGGCCGCCGGGTACGACCGGGAGCTGGTGACGCGCACGCTGCGCATGGTGGACACCGCGGAGTACAAGCGGCGGCAGTACCCGCCGGGCACCAAGATCTCGTCCAAGGGCTTCGGCAAGGACCGCCGCCTGCCGGTCACCAACCGCTGGCGGGAGAGCGACTGAGCGGACCGGCAACGGCGGCGGGCCCGGTCAGCCCTCGCGCTTGAGGTCGGCCAGCACCTTGTGCAGCGGCTCCGCCACCCGGCGCCGGTACTCCTGGATCGCCCAGCCGTTGCCGTCCGGGTCCTTGAAGTACATGAATGTGGCGCCGTCGTCCGGGGCGTACTGCACCGGCTCCGAGACCTCCAGGCCCCGCGCGGTCAGCTCCGCGTGGGCCGCCTTGATGTCGGCGACGCAGAGCTGGAGGCCCTGGTACGAGCCCGGTTCCGGCCGGGTCTGGCCCTGCGCCATGTCCCAGATGGCGTCGCCGAGGGCGACCGAGCAGCCGGAGCCCGGGGGCGTCAGCTGGACGATCCGCATGCCCGGCACGACCTCCTGGTCGATGTCGACGTGGAAGCCGACCTTGTCGCGGTAGAAGTCCCGGGCGCGGTCGATGTCGGTGACGGGGAGTGGGATGACTTCGAGCGTGAAGTCCATGACGTGACTCCTTCGGCTTCGGCTTCGGCTTGCGCCGGTCGCGGGTGCCGGGTCCGTAGCGGCGGGTGTCAGTAGTGGTAGCGCGCCTGGACGATGACCAGCAGGTCATCGGTGGGCTTGTACACAAGACGGTGCGTGTCGTCGATGCGCCGTGACCAGTAGCCGGACAGGTCGCCCTTGAGCGGCTCCGGTTTGCCGATGCCCTTGAACGGGTCACGGGCGATGTCGGCGATCAGTCTGTTGATCCGCTTGGTCACCTTCCGGTCGCTCTCGGCCCAGTGGACGTAGTCCTCCCAGCCGTGGGACGTGAAAGTGATTCTCACGCCCGCTCCGCGTCCGGGTCGATCAGCTCGTGCTGCCGTGCGTCGCCCGCCTCGGCCTCGGCGATGGAGTCGAGCAGACGGCGGGCGTTCCTGGGCGAGCGCAGGAGGTGGACCGTCTCCGTCCACGCCGTGAAGTCCTCCTCGGACATGAGCACGGCGTTCCCCTTGCGGGAGGTGATGTGCACCGGGGCGTGGTCCTCGTTGACCTGCTCTATCAGCGGGAACAGATTCTGACGGGCTTCGCTGGCGGTGATGGACATACCAGTGCCTCCCTTCCTCGGCTGGTACAAGATATCGTACGAGTCTGTGCCGGGCCACCGGAAGAGCGAGTCCGGGGAAGCGGGAGGGGTACGCCCCGGCGCCAGCCCGCCGTTCCCCGGTTACGCTCAGCCCGTACGACCTTGATCCGACCGGGCCCACGTGCCCCGCAGTCCGACAGGAGGCCGAGATGACGGCGCCGGGGCGCAGGAGCAGTACCTTCACGCGGCTGCTGCGGCACGGCTTCACGGATCCGTCGGCCGCCGAACGGCTCCTCGAGGGGGCCGAGCTGGCCGAGCTGCGGGCCGACCCCGTGCTCCTGGAGGCGCTGGGCGCCACCGCCGACCCGGACCTCGCCCTGCACGGCCTGGTCCGGCTCCTGGAGGCGCAGCCCGACCCCACCGCCCGCCAGGAGCTGCTGGACACCCTGATAGCCGCCAAGCCGCTGCGCGACCGTCTCCTCGGGGTGCTCGGCGCCTCCGAGGCGCTCGCCGACCACCTCGCCCGGCACGCCGGGGACTGGCAGGCCCTCGTCACGTACGAGCCGCGCGACCTGCACCGCGGCGTCGAGGAGTTCGAGCGGCAGCTCGCCGAGGCCACCGACCCGGTGTCCCTGCGCGTCGCCTACCGGCGCTGCCTGCTGTCCATCGCCGCCCGCGACGTGTGCGGCACCATCGACCTCGCCGAGACCGCCGCCGAGCTGGCCGACCTCGCCACCGCCACCCTGCGCGCCGCCCTGGCCCTCGCCGAGGCCGCCGCGCCCGAGGACGCCGCGCGGTGCCGGCTCGCGGTGATCGCGATGGGCAAGTGCGGCGGACACGAGCTGAACTACGTCTCCGACGTCGACGTCATCTTCGTGGGGGAGGCGGCGGACGCGGGCCCCGAGGCCGACGAGGCCAAGGCGATCCGGGCCGCGACCTCGCTGGCCGCGCACATGATGCGGATCTGCTCCGAGACCACCGTCGAGGGCTCCATCTGGCCCGTCGACGCCAACCTCCGCCCCGAGGGCCGCAACGGCCCGCTGGTGCGCACCCTCAGCAGCCACGTGGCCTACTACCAGCGCTGGGCCAAGACCTGGGAGTTCCAGGCGCTGCTCAAGGCCCGCCCGGTGGCCGGCGACCCCGGCCTGGGTGCCGAGTACGTCGCCGCCCTCCAGCCCCTGGTCTGGCAGGCCGCCGACCGCGAGAACTTCGTCCCGGACGTGCAGAAGATGCGCCGTCGGGTGGTGGAGAACATCCCCGTCGCCGAGGTCGACCGGCAGCTCAAGCTCGGGCCCGGCGGCCTCAGGGACGTCGAGTTCGCCGTGCAGCTCCTCCAACTGGTGCACGGGCGGGCGGACACCTCCCTGCACAGCGGCACGACGCTGGACGCGCTGGCGGCCCTCGCCGCGGGCGGCTACGTCGGCCGGGCCGACGCCGCCCAGCTCGACGAGGCGTACCGGTTCCTGCGGTCCATGGAGCACCGCATCCAGCTGCACCGGCTGCGCCGCACCCACCTGGTGCCCGAGGACGAGGCCGACCTGCGCCGCCTCGGCCGCTCACTCGGCCTGCGCACCGACCCCGTCGCCGGGCTGCTGCGCGCGTGGAAGCGGCACGCCTCCGTCGTACGCCGGCTGCACGAGAAGCTGTTCTACCGGCCGCTGCTCGACGCCGTCGCCCAGCTCGCCCCCGGCGAGGCCCGGCTCAGCCCCGAGGCCGCCCGCGAGCGCCTGGTCGCCCTCGGCTACGCCGACCCGGCCGCCGCGCTGCGGCACCTGGAGGCGCTCGCGTCCGGCGTCACCCGCAAGGCCGCCATCCAGCGCACCCTGCTGCCCGTGCTGCTCGGCTGGTTCGCCGACTCCGCCGACCCGGACACCGGACTGCTCAACTTCCGCAAGGTCTCCGACGCGCTCGGCACCACACCCTGGTACCTCAGGCTGCTGCGCGACGAGGGCGCCGCCGCCGAGAACCTCGCCCGGGTGCTCTCCGCCGGGCGGCTCGCCCCCGACCTGCTGATGCGGGCCCCGGAGGCCGTCGCGCTGCTCGGCGACGGCGTCGCCGGGGGACTGCGGCCGCGCGGCCGGGCCCAGCTGGAGCAGGAGACCCTCGCCGCGGTCCGGCGCGCCGACGACGCCGTGCAGGCCGTCACCGCGGTGCGCGGCGTACGGCGCCGGGAGCTGTTCCGCACGGCCGCCGCGGACATCGTCGGCTCCTACGGCACCGAGGCCCAGCCCGTCGAGGCCGACCAGGGCGCCCTGGTGGACCTGGTGGGCGGCGCGGTGTCCGACCTGACGGCGGCGACGCTGGCGGGGACGCTGCGGGCGGTCGTGCGGGACAAGTGGGGCGACGTCCTGCCGACCCGGTTCGCGATCATCGGCATGGGCCGCTTCGGCGGACACGAGCTGGGCTACGGCTCGGACGCGGACGTGCTCTTCGTGCACGAGCCCCGCGAGGGGGTGGACGAGCGGGAGGCGGGCGACGCCGCCAACAAGGTCGTCTCCGAGATGCGCCGCCTGCTCCAGGTGCCCAGCGCCGACCCGCCGCTGCTGATCGACGCCGACCTGCGTCCCGAGGGCAGGTCCGGGCCGCTGGTGCGGACCCTGAAGTCCTACGAGGCGTACTACCGGCGCTGGTCGCTGGGGTGGGAGTCGCACGCCCTGCTGCGGGCCGAGTTCGTCGCCGGGGACGAGGACCTGGGGCGGCGCTTCGTCGAGCTGATCGACCCCCTGCGGTACCCGGCGGGCGGGCTCGGGGAGGACGCCGTACGGGAGATCCGGCGGCTCAAGGCCCGCATGGAGTCCGAGCGGCTGCCGCGCGGGGCCGACCCCAAGCTGCACGCCAAACTGGGTCCTGGCGGCCTGTCCGACGTGGAGTGGACCGTGCAGCTGTTCCAGCTGCGGCACGGGCACGAGATCGCCGGGCTGCGGACCACCCGGACGCGTGCGGCGCTGGTCGCCGCCCGGGACGCCGGGCTGGTCTCGGAGGAGAACACCGCCACGCTCGACGAGGCGTGGGTGCTGGCGACGCGGGTGCGCAACGCGGTGATGCTGGTGCGTGGGCGGGCGGGGGACACCTTTCCGACCGACCCGCGCGAGCTGGCGGCCGTCGGCCGCTACCTGGGCCACGGCTCCGGCCACGCGGGCGACATGCTCGACGAATACCGCCGCACGGCCCGAAGAGCGAGAACGGTCGTGGAGGACCTGTTCTACACCTGACCCAGCTGCGGGCAGTCGTGCCGCTGGGGCGGCACGGGTGGGCGCAGCGGCACCCCGCCCCGCCGGGTAGCGCACTCCCCGGGCCCCCACCCCGCAGCTAGGCCCGCCCCGGCAACCACACCCTCCGCCGCCGCGCAGCGACCGGCACCACCCGAGGCAACGCATACGGCAGCTTCCCGTACCAAGCCGCAGCGACCCCGTACCCGAACGCCAGACACAGCACACCCCCCACCGCGTCCAGCCAGAAGTGGTTGGCCGTCGCCACGATCACCACCAGCGTGAGCGCCGGATACACCAGCCCCAGCACCCGCACCCACGGCACCGACGCCAGCGCGAAGATCGTCAGCCCGCACCACACCGACCACCCGATGTGCATCGACGGCATCGCGGCGTACTGGTTGGACATGTTCTTCAGGTCCCCGGACGCCATCGACCCCCACGTCTGGTGGACCATCACCGTGTCGATGAAGTGCTCGCCGTTCATCAGCCGGGGCGGGGCGAGCGGATACAGGTAGTAACCGGCCAGGGCGACACCCGTGGTCGCGAAGAGCACCAGCCGGGTCGCCGCGTAGCGGCCGGGATGGCTGCGGAACAGCCACACCAGGACACCCAGAGTCACCACGAAGTGCAGCGTGGCGTAGTAGTAGTTCATGCCGACGACCAGCCAAGTCGCCGAGTTCACCGCGTGGTTGACGGATTCCTCGACGGCGATGCCCAGTTGCTGCTCGACCCGCCAGATCCAGTCGGCGTTGCGCAGCGCGGCCGTCCGCTGTTCCGGCACCGCGTTGCGGACGAGGGAGTACGTCCAGTAGCTGAGTGCGATCAGCAGGATCTCGAACCAGAGGCGGGGCCGGCGCGGGGTGCGGAGCCGGCGCAGAAGTCCCTTCCCCGTCGTCCCAGTGACGGGGTGCGGAACGCTGTCCTCCAGGCGTTCCCGAGTCCTCACGGTCGCGTCACCCATAGGCATGAAGTCTGCCAGAAAAGCCCTCTTCCACCGATCATCCCCCAGGTGGACCCGACCCGCATCCGACCCGGAGCCGCCACCCCCACCGAGTCAGGGACGGCCGCGCTCGCCCGGCGCCGACGCCGTCGAGCCGCGCACCACCAGCTCCGGCATGAACACGAACTCGCTGTGCGGCGCGGGCGTCCCGCCGATCTCCTCCAGGAGCGTGCGCACCGCCGCCTGCCCCATCGCGGGCACCGGCTTGCGGACCGTGGTGAGCGGCGGGTCGGTGAAGGCGATCAGCGGCGAGTCGTCGAAGCCGACGACCGAGACGTCCTTGGGCACGTCCAGGCCCTGCTGACGGGCCGCGCGTATCGCGCCCAGCGCCATCATGTCGCTGGCGCAGACCACCGCCGTGCAGTCCCGCCCGATGAGCGCGGCGGCCGCCGCCTGGCCGCCCTCCAGGGTGTACAGCGAGTGCTGGACCAGCTCCTTCTCCACCGTCTCGGCGCTCAGGCCCAACTGCTCCTGGACGGTGCGCACGAAGCCCTCGATCTTGCGCTGCACCGGCACGAACCGCTTCGGCCCGAGGGCCAGTCCGATCCGGGTGTGGCCGAGCGAGACGAGGTGGGTGACCGCGAGGCTCATCGCGGCCCGGTCGTCGGGGGAGATGAACGGCGCCTGCACCCGCGAGGAGAAGCCGTCGACGAGGACGAAGGGCACGCCCTGCGCCCGCAGCCGCTCGTAGCGCTGCATGTCGGCGGTGGTGTCGGCGTGCAGTCCGGAGACGTAGATGATGCCGGCGACCCCGCGGTCGACCAGCATCTCGGTCAGCTCGTCCTCCGTGGAGCCGCCCGGCGTCTGGGTGGCGAGGACCGGTGTGTAGCCCTGGCGGGTCAGCGCCTGCCCGATGACCTGGGCCAGCGCCGGGAATATCGGGTTCTCCAGCTCCGGGGTGATCAGGCCGACCAGGCCCTCGCTGCGCTGCCGCAGCCGCACGGGGCGCTCGTAGCCCAGCACGTCGAGGGCGGCGAGCACGGACTGGCGGGTGGTGGCGGCGACGCCCGGCTTCCCGTTGAGGACGCGGCTGACGGTCGCTTCGCTCACCCCCGCCTGGGCAGCGATGTCGGCAAGCCGTGTGGTCACAGGGGTGGACTGTACCTGTCGGCCGCCTCCTTGCACACCGATCGGGCGCCGTGGACGGCCGGTTGAGCGGCCTGCTGGACGGCCCGGGGCGGGCTGCTGCGTCATCGCGCTCCCTCGAAAAAGTGGCGGCAAGAGCTTGCAGAGTCTTGCACAACCGGCTCGATACCGCTCGACCCCCGTAAACAAGCGTCTCATGACGGTCGCCGAGAGGTCACGCCCGGATAACTTCGGAGATCTCTTGCACATTTTTGCAGCAAGACCTTTCGCCGGGCTTTCAACGCTGTTACGTTCACGTCGCCCGACGGCAGCAACGAAGCGGTCGGCGGTCGGCAGGAGCGGCGGACGGGCCCGCACCCTGCACCACACGGGCTTTCACCCTCAAGGAGAACTCATGCGGCGTGGCATAGCGGCCACCGCGCTGGTGGCGTCCCTCGCCCTGGCGGCGACGGCGTGCGGCGGAGACGGCGACAGCGAGTCGGGCGGACCGGTCACCATCACTTACTGGGACACCTCCAACGCGACCAACGAGGCGCCGACCTACAAGGCCCTGGTCAAGGAGTTCGAGGCCGCCAACAAGGGCGTCAAGGTCAACTTCGTCAACGTCCCCTTCGACCAGGCGCAGAACAAGTTCGACACCGCCGCAGGATCCAAGGGCGCCCCCGACGTGCTGCGCTCCGAGGTCGGCTGGACGCCCGCCTTCGCCAAGAAGGGCTTCTTCCTGCCCCTGGACGGCACCGAGGCCCTCGCCGAGCAGGACAAGTTCCAGCCCAACCTGATCGAGCAGGCCAAGTACGAGGGCAAGACCTACGGCGTCCCGCTGGTCACCGACACCCTGGCCTTCGTCTACAACAAGGCGCTCTTCGAGAAGGCCGGCGTCGAGGCCCCCAAGACCTGGGACGACCTGAAGAAGGCCGCCGCCACCATCAAGGACAAGACCGGCGCCGACGGCTACTGGGCCTCCACCGCCGGCTACTACGCGCAGCCGTTCCTGTACGGCGAGGGCACCGACACGGTCGACGCCGACGCCAAGAAGGTCACCGTCGACTCCGCCGAGGCGAAGAAGGGCTACGGCACCTGGCTGAGCCTCTTCGACGGCAAGGGCCTGCACAAGGCCGACACCACCGCGGACGCCTACGCCCACATCCAGGAGGCGTTCGTCAGCGGCAAGGTCGCCTCGATCATCCAGGGCCCGTGGGAGATCACCAACTTCTACAAGGGCTCGGCGTTCAAGGACAAGAACAACCTGGGCATCGCCACCGTCCCGGCCGGTTCCACCGGCAAGGCGGGCGCCCCGACCGGCGGCCACAACCTCTCGGTCTACGCCGGCTCGGACAAGGCCCACCAGGAGGCGGCGCTGAAGTTCGTGAACTTCATGACCTCGGCGAAGTCCCAGGAGACCGTCGCCCTGAAGAACTCCACGCTGCCGACCCGCGACGACGCCTACACCGCCAAGGTCAAGGCCGACCCGGGCATCGCCGGCTTCCAGACGGTCCTGCCCGCCGCCCAGCCGCGCCCGGCGCTGCCCGAGTACAGCTCCCTGTGGACGCCGCTGGACGACGAGCTGCCGCAGATCGCCGGCGGCAAGAAGTCCCTGGACGAGGGACTGGGCGACGTCGAGACCGCGATCGCCAAGCTGGTGCCGGACTTCAGCAAGTAGGTCCAGCCGACCGCCGGGCCCCCGCACTGGGGGAGGGGCCCGGCGGTCACCGGCCGTGCGCCGCACCCCTGAACTTCCGATCCTCCCGTTGATCGCTCCCGAAGGTGTCGAACCATGACAGTCGCCATCGACCGCGCGACCGGCAAGCGCCGCGGTGACCGCACCCCGCGGCCCGGCCTCGGCCGGCGTCTGAAAGACGGCTACCAGAAGCACTGGTACGCCTACGCCATGATCGCGCCGGTGGCCGTCGTGATCGGCGTCCTCGTGCTGTACCCGCTGGCCTACGGCCTCTACCTCACCCTCACCGACGCCAACAGCCTCAACAGTGCGCGCACCATCGGCGTCAACGAGATCGAGGCCACCTACAAGTTCGTCGGCCTGGACAACTACGCCGACATCCTGTGGGGCCCGACGGCCTACGACCGGTTCTGGTCGCACTTCATCTGGACCATCGTGTGGACGGCCGTCTGCGTCGGCCTGCACTTCTTCATCGGCCTCGGCCTCGCCCTGCTGCTCAACCAGAAGCTGCGCGGCCGCACCATCTACCGGCTGATCCTGGTCCTGCCCTGGGCCGTGCCCACCTTCGTCACCGTCTTCGGCTGGCGCTTCATGCTCGCCGACCAGGGCATCATCAACTCCGCCCTGGACTGGCTGCACCTGCCGACGCCCGCGTGGCTCGAGGACACCTTCTGGCAGCGCTTCTCCGCGATCATGGTCAACACCTGGTGCGGCGTGCCGTTCATGATGGTCTCGCTCCTCGGCGGCCTGCAGTCCATCGACAACAGCCTCTACGAGGCATCCGAGATGGACGGCGCCAACGCCTGGCAGCGCTTCCGCTACGTCACCCTGCCCGGTCTGCGCTCGGTCAGCTCCACCGTCGTGCTGCTCGGCATCATCTGGACCTTCAACCAGTTCGCCGTGATCTTCCTGCTGTTCGGCAACACCGCCCCCGACGCGCAGATCCTCGTCACCTGGGCGTACCAGCTCGGCTTCGGACAGCAGCCGCGCGACTTCGCGCAGTCCGCGGCCTACGGCATTCTGCTGCTGGCCATCCTGATCGTCTTCACCTCCTTCTACCGCCGCTGGCTGAACCGCAATGAGCAGCAGCTCGCGAACTGAGGCAGGAGCCGCCATGAGTACAAGCACCGCGCCCACCAAGGCCCCCGCCGAGCAGATCACCGCGCCCGCCGCGCCGCCGCGCAAGGTCCGCGGCCGCGGCGAACGCAGCCGCGCCGCGTCCCTCGCCTCCCACGGCGTGCTGACCCTCGCGAGCCTCGTCGCGCTCTTCCCGGTCGCCTGGCTGGTCTACCTGTCCCTCGGCCCGGACAAGAACGACTACCTGCACCCCGGACGCATCTGGTCGAAGATGACCTTCGACAACTACGCGTTCGTGCTCCAGGACACCAACTTCTTCGACTGGCTGAAGAGTTCGCTGATCGTCTCGCTGGGCACCACCGTCATCGGTGTGCTGGTCGCCGCGACGACCGGCTACGCGGTCTCCCGGATGCGCTTCCCCGGCTACAAGAAGCTCATGTGGGTCCTGCTGGTCACCCAGATGTTCCCGATCGCGGTCCTGATCGTGCCGATGTACCAGATCCTGTCGAAGCTCCAGCTCATCGACAACTACTTCGGCCTGATCCTGGTCTACTGCTCGACCGCGGTACCGTACTGCGCCTGGCTGCTCAAGGGCTACTTCGACACCATCCCGTTCGAGATCGACGAGGCCGGGCGGGTGGACGGGCTGACGCCGTTCGGCACCTTCTTCCGGCTGATCCTGCCGCTGGCCCGGCCGGGCCTCGCGGTCGCCGGCTTCTACAGCTTCATCACCGCGTTCGGCGAGGTCGCCTTCGCCTCGACGTTCATGCTGAGCGACACGAAGTACACCTTCGCCGTCGGACTGCAGAGCTTCGTCAGCGAGCACGACGCCCAGCGCAACCTGATGGCGGCCACCGCCGTGCTCGTCGCGATACCCGTCTCCGCGTTCTTCTACCTCGTGCAGAAGAACCTGGTGACCGGCCTCACCGCGGGCGGCACGAAGGGCTGATCGCCGCCCGACCCGGAAAACGTCCGGCCGCGGTGCCCATCCGACCCCGCTGCACCGCGGCCGGCCGCCCTTTCCGCCACCGACGCTTCCACTCCACTCCACTCCGTTCAGCTTCGTTTCGCTTCGTTTCGCTACGTACCAAGGACGACATGAGCCAGCAGCCTTCCGCCGCACCGGCCCCCACCTCCGCCGTCGCCACCGTCTCCGAGCGCCACGACTGGTGGCGGGACGCGGTCATCTACCAGGTGTACCCGCGCAGCTTCGCCGACAGCAACGGCGACGGCATGGGCGACCTGGAGGGTGTCCGCACCCGCCTGCCGTACCTGCGCGACCTGGGCGTGGACGCCGTGTGGCTCAGCCCCTTCTACGCCTCCCCGCAGGCCGACGCCGGTTACGACGTCGCCGACTACCGGGCCGTCGACCCCATGTTCGGCACCCTCCTGGACGCCGACGCGCTGATCCGCGACGCCCACGCGCTGGGCCTGCGCATCATCGTCGACCTGGTGCCGAACCACTCCTCCGACCAGTACGAGTGGTTCAAGCGCGCCCTCGCCGAGGGCCCCGGCTCCCCTTCCCGGGACCGCTACCACTTCCGCCCCGGCAAGGGGAAGAACGGCGAACTGCCGCCCAACGACTGGGAGTCCATCTTCGGCGGCCCCGCCTGGACCCGGGTCACCGAGCCCGACGGCACCCCGGGTGAGTGGTACCTGCACCTGTTCGCGCCCGAGCAGCCCGACTTCAACTGGGAGCACCCGGCCGTCGGCGACGAGTTCCGCTCCATCCTGCGGTTCTGGCTGGACATGGGCGTGGACGGCTTCCGCATCGACGTCGCCCACGGCATGGTGAAGGCCGAGGGGCTGCCCGACCTTGGATCCCACGAGCAGCTGAAGCTGCTGGGCAACGATGTCATGCCGTTCTTCGACCAGGACGGCGTGCACGCCATCTACCGGCAGTGGCGCCGCATCCTCGACGAGTACTCCGGCGAGCGCATCTTCGTCGCCGAGGCATGGACCCCGACCGTCGAGCGCACCGCCAACTACGTCCGCCCCGACGAACTGCACCAGGCGTTCAACTTCCAGTACCTGGGCACCCACTGGGACGCCGAGGAACTGCGCACGGTCATCGACCGCACCCTGGACGCCATGCGCCCGGTCGGCGCCCCCGCCACCTGGGTCCTGTCCAACCACGACGTCACCCGGCACGCCACCCGCTTCGCCAACCCGGCGGGCCTCGGCACCCAGATCCGCCTGGCCGGCGACCGCGCCCTGGGCCTGCGCCGCGCCCGCGCCGCCACCCTCCTCATGCTGGCCCTGCCCGGCTCGGCCTACGTCTACCAGGGCGAGGAGCTCGGCCTTCCGGACGTCGTCGACCTGCCCGACGAGGTCCGCCAGGACCCGGCCTACTTCCGCGGCGCGGGCCAGGACGGCTTCCGTGACGGCTGCCGGGTGCCGATCCCGTGGACCCGCGAGGGCTCCTCGTACGGCTTCGGCGACGGCGGCAGCTGGCTGCCGCAGCCGGCGGGCTGGGGCGAGCTGAGCGTCGAGGCGCAGACCGGCGAGCCCGGCTCCACCCTGGAGCTGTACCGCGAGGCCCTGGCCGTCCGCCGCTCCACCGCCGACCTCGGCGCGGGCGACGCGGTCGAGTGGCTGCGCGCCCCGGAGGGCGTCGTCGCCTTCCGGCGCGGGGACTTCGTGTGCGTCGCCAACACCACCGGCGAGTCGGTGGCGGTGCCCGCACACGGGCGTGTCCTGCTGGCCAGCGGTGAGATCACCGAGACGGCGGCCGGCGAGGCGAAGGTACCGGCGGACACCACGGTGTGGTGGACCCGCGCCTGACGCTCTCTGCGGACCGTTGAAGGGCCCGCTGCTTCCCCCGGGGGAGCGGCGGGTCCTCGCGCGTCCGCCCGGCCTGTCCCGGTGATCCGGGCAAGTCCTGTGAAAATCCTTTCCGTTACTTTCGCAAGTCTTGCCGCAAGACTTGCGACGGCGTTACGGTCTCGCCGGGGTCGGACCCGAACGAGCCGTACTCGCAAGGAGCTCACGCCTGTGATACCGAGATGGCCGGTGCCTGCCACGCGCCGCACCGCACGAGTGAGACGGGTCGCGGCCGTCACCGTGACCGCGCTCGCCGCCGCCCTGCTTCCCCCGCTCGCCGCCCGGGCCGACGCCCCGCCCGCGCCCCCGTCCGACGCGAAGCTGGCGAAGACCGCCGCACGCCACGACCTGACGCGTGAGCAGTTCTACTTCGTCCTGCCGGACCGCTTCGCCAACGGGGACGCCGGGAACGACCGCGGCGGCCTGACCGGCACCCGGCTCGCCACCGGTTACGACCCCACCGACAAGGGCTTCTACCAGGGCGGCGACCTCAAGGGCCTGACCGAGAAGCTCGACTACATCAAGGGCCTGGGCACCACCTCCATCTGGATGGCGCCCATCTTCAAGAACCAGCCCGTGCAGGGCACCGGCAAGGACGCCTCGGCCGGCTACCACGGCTACTGGATCACCGACTTCACCCAGGTCGACCCGCACTTCGGCACCAACCAGGACCTCAAGAACCTCATCTCCAAGGCCCACGCCAAGGGCATGAAGGTCTTCTTCGACGTCATCACCAACCACACCGCCGACGTCGTCGACTACGAGGAGAAGTCCTACGACTACCTCTCCAAGGGCGCCTTCCCCTACCTGACCAAGGACGGCCAGCCCTTCGACGACGCCGACTACGCGGACGGGGAGCGCCGCTTCCCCCGCGTGGACGCCGGCTCCTTCCCGCGCACCCCGACGGTCCCGGCCGCCAAGAAGAACCTCAAGGTGCCGTCCTGGCTCAACGACCCGGCGATGTACCACAACCGGGGCGACTCCACCTGGGCCGGCGAGTCCGCCACCTACGGCGACTTCAACGGCCTCGACGACCTGTGGACCGAGCGTCCCGAGGTCGTCAGCGGCATGGAGAAGATCTACCAGCGGTGGGTCAAGGACTTCGCCATCGACGGCTTCCGGATCGACACCGTGAAGCACGTCAACATGGAGTTCTGGACCCAGTGGGCGACCGCGCTGGACGCCTACGCCGCCAAGAAGGGCCGCGACGACTTCTTCATGTTCGGCGAGGTCTACTCCGCCGACACCTCCGTCACCGCGCCCTACGTCACCGAGGGCCGCCTGGACTCCACCCTGGACTTCCCGTTCCAGGACGCGGCCCGCGCCTACGCCTCCCAGGGCGGCAGCGCCCGGAAGCTCGCCTCCGTCTTCGGCGACGACTACAAGTACACGACCGACAAGGCCAACGCGTACGAGCAGGTCACCTTCCTCGGCAACCACGACATGGGCCGTATCGGGACCTTCCTGAAGCAGGACGACCCCGAGGCAACCGACGCCGAACTGCTGAAGAAGGACAAGCTCGCCAACGAGCTGATGTTCCTCAGCCGCGGCAACCCGGTGATCTACTACGGCGACGAGCAGGGCTTCACCGGCGCGGGCGGCGACAAGGACGCCCGCCAGCCGATGTTCGTCTCCCGCACCGCCGACTACCTCGACGACGACCAGCTCGGCACCGACCGCACCCACGCCGAGGCCGCCTACGACACGAGCGCCCCGCTCTACCGGCAGATCAGCGCCCTCGCCGAGCTGCGCAAGGCCAACCCCGCCCTCGCCGACGGCGTCCAGACCGAGCGGTACGCGGCCGACGGCGCCGGGATCTACGCCTTCTCCCGCACGGACGCGAAGACCGGCACCGAGTACGTCGTCGCCTTCAACAACGCCGACACCGAGAAGAGCGCCACCTTCGGCACCGGCTCGGCGCACATGACCTTCCGCGGCCTCTACGGCACCGACGCCGGCGTGAAGTCGGGCGCCGACAAGAAGGTCACGGTCACCGTCCCGGCCGGGTCGGCCGTCGTCCTCAAGGCCGCGGGCAGGCTCGCCCAGCCCGCCGCCAAGCCGACGATCACCCTGCACGCCCCGGACCCCGGCGCCACCGGCACCGTCGAGCTGAGCGCCGACGTCGCGGGCGGACAGCTCAACCGCGTCGTCTTCGCCGCCCAGACCGGCGACGGCAAGTGGCGTACCCTCGGCACCGCCGACCACGCCCCCTACAAGGTCACCCAGGCCATCGACGCGGACACCCCGGCCGGCACCGCCCTGCGCTACAAGGCGGTCGTCGTCGACTCGGCCGGCCGCACCGCGAGCGCCACGGCCGCGTCCACCGCCGGCACCCCGCCCGCCGAGGAGGTGCCCACCGCCGCCTCCCGGGACTACGCGGTCGTGCACTACAAGCGCGCGGACGGGAACTACGACGACTGGGGCCTGTACGCCTGGGGCGACCTCGCCGACGGCGAGGCGACCACCTGGCCCGAGACCCACCCCTTCGCCGGCCGGGACGCCTACGGCGCCTTCGCGCACGTCAAGCTCAAGCCCGGCGCGTCGAACGTCGGCTTCCTCGTCATCGACAAGGACGGCAACAAGGACGTCGCCGCCGACCGCACCATCGACGTCACCGAGACCGGCGAGGTGTGGATCGAGCAGGGCAAGGAGCAGGTCGCCACCGAGCGGCCCGAGTACCCGGCCCAGGACACCACCAAGGCCGTACTGCACTACCACCGCGCCGACGGCGACTACGACGGCTGGGGTCTGCACGTCTGGGGCGACGCCGCCGACCCCACCGACTGGGCCAAGCCGCTCCAGCCGGTCAGGACCGACCCCTACGGCGCGGTCTTCGAGGTGCCCCTCACCGAGGGCGCGAGCAGCCTCAGCTACATCGTCCACAAGGGCGACGAGAAGGACCTGCCCACCGACCAGGCCCTGGACCTCAAGGCCGACGGTCACGAGGTGTGGCTGCTGAGCGGCCAGGAGGACCACCTGCTGCCGCAGCCCGCGGGCTCCGCGGCGGCCGTGGACCTCACCACCTCCAAGGCGGTCTGGATCGACCGGAACACCGTCGCCTGGAACGGCTCCGAGGGCGCCGCCTCCACCCAGCTGCTCGCCTCCCGCACCGGCTCCATCACCGCCGAAGGCGGCAGGCTCACCGGCGACGACCAGCAGTGGCTCCGCCTCACCAAGAGCGCCCTCACCGACGCCCAGAAGGCGAAGTTCCCGCACCTGAAGGAGTACACCGCCTGGTCGGTCGACCCGCGCGACCGCGACCGGGTCCGCGAGGCCCTGCGCGGCCAGGTCGTCGCCGCCCAGCGCACCGCCAACGGTGCCCTGCTCGCCGCGACGGGCGTGCAGACCGCCGGCGCCCTGGACGACCTGTACGCGGACCGGGCGACCAAGGCCGACCTCGGTCCGGTCTTCCGGCACGGGCGCCCCACCCTCTCCGTGTGGGCGCCGACCGCGCAGGACGTGAAGCTGGAGATCGGCGACCGCACCGTGCGCATGCGCCGCGACGACGCCACCGGCGTCTGGTCCGTCACCGGCCCGAAGTCCTGGAAGGGCAAGCCCTACCGGTACGCCGTCAAGGTGTGGGCGCCCACCGCGGGCGAGGTCGTCACCAACAAGGTCACCGACCCCTACTCCCTCGCCCTGACCACCGACTCCGAGCGCAGCCTCGTCGTCGACCTGGACGACCGCTCCCTCGCCCCGCGCGGCTGGGAGCACTACCGCAAGCCCGAGGCCGTCCCGCTGCGGGACGCGCAGATCCAGGAGCTGCACATCCGCGACTTCTCCGTCGCCGATGCGACCGCCGACGCGGATCACCGGGGCACCTACCTCGCCTTCACCGACGAGAAGAGCGACGGCTCGAAGCACCTGCGCGAGCTGGCCGAGGCCGGTACCTCCTACGTGCACCTGCTGCCCGCCTTCGACATCGCCACCATCCCCGAGAAGAAGTCCGAGCAGACGACGCCCGACTGCGACCTCGCCACCCTCCCGGCCGACTCCGAGAAGCAGCAGGAGTGCGTGACGAAGGCCGCCGCCAAGGACGCCTTCAACTGGGGCTACGACCCCTACCACTACACGGTCCCCGAGGGGTCCTACGCCACCGACCCGGACGGCACCGAGCGCACCGTCGAGTTCCGCAAGATGGTCAAGGCCCTCAACGAGGACGGCCTGCGCGTCGTCATGGACGTCGTCTACAACCACACGGCCGCGAGCGGCCAGGCCAAGACCAGCGTCCTCGACCGGATCGTGCCCGGCTACTACCAGCGGCTGCTCGCCGACGGCTCGGTGGCCAACAGCACCTGCTGCTCCAACACCGCCACCGAGAACGCCATGATGGGCAAGCTCGTCGTCGACTCGGTCGTCACCTGGGCCAAGGAGTACAAGGTCGACGGCTTCCGCTTCGACCTCATGGGCCACCACCCGAAGGCCAACATCCTCGCGGTCAGGAAGGCGCTGGACGAGCTGACCGTCAAGAAGGACGGCGTCGACGGCAAGAAGATCGTCCTGTACGGCGAGGGCTGGAACTTCGGCGAGGTCGCCGACGACGCCCGCTTCGTCCAGGCCACCCAGAAGAACATGGCCGGCACCGGCATCGCCACCTTCTCCGACCGGGCCCGCGACGCCGTGCGCGGCGGCGGCCCCTTCGACGAGGACCCCGGCGTGCAGGGCTTCGCCTCCGGCCTCTACACCGACCCGAACTCCTCGACGGCCAACGGCACCGAGGCCGAGCAGAAGGCCCGCCTGCTGCACTACCAGGACCTGATCAAGGTCGGCCTGACCGGCAACCTCGCCGACTACTCCTTCACCGACACCGCCGGCAAGGAGGTCAAGGGCTCCGAGGTCGACTACAACGGCGCCCCCGCCGGATACGCGGCGGCACCCGGCGACGCCCTCGCCTATGCCGACGCGCACGACAACGAGTCCCTCTTCGACGCGCTCGCCTTCAAGCTGCCGAAGGGCACGTCCGCCGACGACCGGGCCCGCATGCAGGTCCTCGCCATGGCGACCGCCACCCTCTCGCAGGGCCCGGCGCTCTCCCAGGCGGGCACCGACCTGCTGCGCTCCAAGTCGCTGGACCGCAACTCCTACGACAGCGGCGACTGGTTCAACGCCCTGCACTGGAACTGCGCCGACGGCAACGGCTTCGGCCGGGGACTGCCACCCGCCGCCGACAACCAGGACAAGTGGCCCTACGCCAAGCCCCTGCTGGGCGCGGTCCAGGTGGGCTGCCCGCAGATCAACGGCGCCTCGGCGGCGTACCGGGACCTGCTGAAGATCCGCAGCGGTGAGCGGGACTTCTCCCTCGCCACGGCGGGGCAGGTCCAGTCCCGGCTCTCCTTCCCGCTCTCCGGCGAGGACGAGACGCCCGGCGTGATCACCATGCGCCTCGGCGACCTCGTGGTCGTCTTCAACGCCACGCCCGAGCGGCAGCAGCAGCGCCTCGACGCGGCGGCCGGGACCGGCTACCGGCTGCACCCGGTGCAGTCGGCGGGCGCGGACCCGGTGGTGAAGGAGTCGGCGTACACGGCGAAGACCGGCACGTTCACCGTGCCGGCCCGCACGGTCGCCGTCTTCCAGCGGGCCGGCTGACGGCAGGAGGTCTGCGGTTAGGGTGAGCCCTGCTGTCCATGCCAACGGGAGGGCTCATGCCGCAGATCACCGTCGACTACTCCGACCGGCTCGTCGGCGACTTCGACCGGCCCGCTTTCGCGCGGGCCCTGCACGAGGCCGTCGTCGAGATCGCGGCCGCGAAGCCGCCGGCGTGCAAGACGCAGTTCCGCCGCACCGAGGACACCGTGGTCGGCCCCGACGCCGAGGGGCACGCCGTCGTGCACGTCACGCTCGGGCTGCTCGCCGGCCGCACCGACGAGACCAAGGTGCGGCTGACCGAGGCCGTCCTGGAACTGCTGCGGCAGTACGCCAAGCCCGGCGACGGCCTCGCCCTGCACGCCTCCGCCGAGGTCCGCGACCTGGACCCGTCGTACCGGAAGTTCGAGAGCTAGGGCAGGCCCTAACCGGCGAGCGCGATCAGCCGGCCGACCAGGTCCCCGAAGGGGCCGTCGGCCGGCTCGTCCGCGAGGACGCGGCGCAGGAGGGCGCCCATCTCCTCGTCGTAGGCGGCGCTCACCGCCAGCAGCGCGGCGAAGTCGTGCACGAGCTGCGACTCCAGCTCGGCGCGCGGGATGCGGCGCCCGTCCAGCCAGAGCAGCGCCGTCGACTCGGCGAGCGAGATCCAGGAACGGACGACCAGTTCCAGCCGTGCGGGCGGCTCGGTGACGTCCAGGTGCGAAAGGATCTGGACATACGCGGCCTGCCGTACGGAGTCCACCAGCGCGTTGGTCGTGGAGGACCCGACGGCCGGGCCGCCGCGCATCAGGGCCGAGAAACCCGGGCCGTGCTCGTCGACGAAGTCGAAGTAGCGGCCCATCACGCGCAGCAGCCGCGCGCCCAGCGGGCCCTGGTGGGGCTCCACGAACCGGGCGGCCAGATCGTCCGAGGCACGCTGCAACGCGGCCTCGTACAGGCTGAGTTTGCCGGGGAAGTAGTGGTAGACCAGCGGGCGCGAGATGCCCGCCGCCGACGCTATCTCGTCGATGGAGACCTCGTCGGGCGAGCGGCGGCTGAACAGATCGAGCGCGACGCCGATCAACTGCTGCCGCCGCTCCTCGACGCCCATTCTGCGGCGTACCCCGGTAGTCATACGAACACCTTACCGATCGAATCCGGCCCCGAACGGGCCGGACCGGGCATCGGCCTTCATCGGCGTTCACATGTCGAGCACGAGTCGCGTGCCGAGGCACCGGGACACACAGATGAGCATCGAGTCGCCGCGCTCCGAGTCGGTCAGCAACTCGTCCCGGTGATCGATCTCGCCCTCCAGCACCTTCTGTTGGCAGGTCCCGCACCAGCCCTGCTCGCAGGAGTACGGGGTGTTCGGCAGCTCGGTGCGCACGGCGGCCAGCACCGAGGAGTCGCCGGGCACGGTCAGTGTCCGCCCGCTGCGGCGCAGCTCCACCTCGAACTCCGCGTCGCCGTCGGCCGTCGTACGCGGCGCGAACCGCTCCAGGTGCAGCGCGGCGCCCTCCGGTAGGCGTTCGGCGACGGCCGCCATCAGGCCTTCCGGACCGCAGCAGTACACGGCCGCGCCCTCGGGGAGGTCCGCGAGGAAGGCGTCGAGGCCGGGCCGCCCGTCCTCGTCCTCGGCGACGACGGTGACCCTCCCGCCGTCCGGGTCCAGCTTCTCGATCTCCTCCAGGAACGGCATCGACGCCCGCGTCCGCCCGCCGTACAGCAGCCGCCAGTCGGTGCCCTCGGGCAGCGCCCGGAGCATCGGCAGCACGGGCGTGATGCCGATGCCCCCGGCGACGAACACGTAGGAGGGCGCCTCGACCAGCGGGAAGCGGTTGCGCGGTCCGCGCACCTCCAGTTCCGTCCCCTCCTGCACCTGCTCGTGCACCTCGCGCGAGCCGCCCCGCCCGTCCTCGACCAGCCGCGCGGCCACGGTGTACGACGAGGTGTCCTCCGGGTCGCCGCACAGCGAGTACTGGCGTACCAGCCCCGAGGGCAGCACCAGGTCCAGGTGGGCGCCCGGCTCCCAGCGCGGCAGGTCGGTCCCCTCCAGGCGCAGCCGCACCACCCCGTCGGCCAGCCGCTCGTGCGCGGTCACCAGCAGCGTCAGCGCGCGGGAGCGGGGCCGCCCGGAGACCGGCGGGTCCAGCGCGGGCAGCGGCCACAGCGGCGAGCCCTGGACGCGGCGCCGCAGCGCCCGGCGGACGACGAGCGCGGCACCGGCCGTACCGGCCGCGAGGAGCAGGGCCGTCGTCCGCCTCGGAGTCGGCCTCGGGCTCGGGTTCGGGCTCATGCGGCACCTTCCTGGGACTTCTCGGCGGCCGAGGCGGCCACGGCGGCGGGGGAGGTGGCGAGATAGGCGACGGCCTGCTCGGTGGAACACTCCTTGGACGGGTGGTAGGCGCGGCTCAGATAGCCGGGTATGGAACGCGTGATCGCGCCGGTCGAGGGCAGCAGGCCCTGCCGGCCGCGCCGGTGGAAGTCCCGGAAGGTGGCCCTGCCGTCGGCGAGCGTCGGGTCGTTCGCCATGAAGAACCGGGTCCCGCGCTGCCACAGGAACACCAGCGCGGTGAACGCGGTCGCCCAGGTCCGCACCCGCCGCGCGTAGTCCCCGTCCACGTGTACGAACAGGTCGAAGGCGACGGACCGGTGCTCGACCTCCTCGGCGCCGTGCCAGCGCAGCAGGTCCAGCATGGTCGGATCGGCGCCCCGCCGGTCGAGCGCCTCGGCGTTCAGCACCCAGTCGCCGAGGAAGGCGGTGTAGTGCTCGATCGCCGCGATCAGCGCCACCCGCTCCAGCAGCCACCACCGCCGCGGGCGGCCCGGCGGCAGGGTGCGGTCGCCGAGCAGCTTCTCGAAGAGCCAGTCGACCTGCGCGGTGTAGGGCGTCGGGTCGAGCCCCTGGTCCCGCAGGTGCGGCAACACCTCGTCGTGGGCCTGGGAGTGCATCGCCTCCTGCCCGATGAACCCGATGACGTCCTCGCGCAGCCGCTCGTCCCGGATGTACGGCAGCACCTGCTTGTAGACGTGCACGAACCACCGCTCCCCGGCGGGCAGCAGCAGGTGCAGCACGTTGATGGTGTGGGTCGTGAACGGGTCCCCCGGCACCCAGTGCAGCGGTGTGTCCTCCCAGGCGAAGGACACCTTCCGGGCCTTGAGCGGGACATGCTTGTTAGACATGGCGTCAATGTACTGACGGGTACGGCCCGGCGGAACCCTCCTGCCGAGACTTGTTGACGCCAGTGTCAGCTAGGCCGGTGTCGGCCGGCCCGGTGTCTGCCCACCCGGTACCGGCTAGCGCAGTCCGCCGATCGTCCGGCCGCTGTCCAGCGTGCCCTTCAGCTCGGCCCGCGCGCCCTGGTCGGCCTTCGCGGTCAGCAGGTTGCCCTCGGCCGAGTCGCTGATGCCGCCCGTCGCCTCGATCGACTCGGTGTCGCGGCCGCCTGCCGCGAGCAGGTACCAGTGCCCGCCCTCCGACTTCCACAGCACCCCGGCCAGCACCTGCGGGTCGCGCTCCCCGCAGGCCGGCACGTCCTGCGCCTTCGCCGCCACCGCGCCCTGCACGCCGCCCGGCGTCCGGAACTGCGCCAGCACCCGGGCCCCCTCGCCGCGCCAGGTCTCGGCGCGGGTGCACACCCACGCGCCCGACCCCGTTCCGTCGGGCAGCGGCTGCGTCGCGAACTCCCAGGCGTTCACCGAGCGCACCCCCTGCCCGCGCACCGCGCCCAGCGAGCAGGCGTACGGCGCCCAGGCGTCCAGCGCCTTCGCGCCCGAGGCGTCCTTCGCGGAACCGGGGCGCCCGGTGGTGAGCCGGGCCGGCACCAGCTCGCCCAGGTCGGTCACCACCCGGGTGTCCGAACCGTCGGTCAGCTCCAGCGCGTTCCACGACGTGCACGCCCCGGACTGCTGCTGCACCGGGCTGGCCAGCGGCGACGTCACGCCGTCGGTGAGCGTCAGCTCCTCGGCGGCGGAGTCCGGCCGGGCGAGATCGCGCGCCGCCGCCCCGGTCACCCAGGGCGCCGTCAGATAGCGGACGTTGCCGTCGGCGCGCCCCAGCACCACCGCGGTCGCCGCGGCCCGGTCGGCTCCGTCGGTCCGCGCGAAGTCCAGGGCGGCACCGGCGGAACCGTCCTTCGGCTCGGCGTACCGGACCAGACGCAGACCGTCGTGCAGGATCACCACCCGCGCGGTGTCGACGTCCCCCGCGTACAGCAGCTGCGGCGGCCCGGCCGGACCGCCGGTCGCCGTCCCCGGCGTCGCGGACACCCCTACGCTCTCGCCGGGCCGCGCCCAGACGGCCAGGGCGCGGCGCAGCAACTCCTCGTCTCCGGTGAGGTCACCGCGGGCCGGCCACACCGAGAAGTCCGTACGCGCGGACGTCTCCCACGCGGCGGGCGCTGCCTTGGTCAGCCTGCCGGGGTCGAGCGCGGCCTCGGCCGCGGGGTTTCGCGCGTACGGCGGGGCGGCGGCACCGTCCGGTCCCCAGCCGTCCCCGGGCAGGCCGAGCAGCGCCCCGCACACCACCAGCGCCGCCCCGGCAACCAGCGCGGCCCGCGTGTGCTGGCGCCGGCGCAGCAGATCGGTCGGCCGGGCCTGCAACGAGCAGGGGTCGAACTCGGGGGAGCCGAGCAGCCCGTACTGCCCCGGCACCCCGTCGGCCTCCCGCAGCGCGGCGTCCACGTCGGCGACCTGGGCGGCCGCGAGCACCTGCCGCACGCCGTCGTCGGGCAGCCGCTCCAGACCGCGCAGCACGTACGCCGCCCGGCCGGGACCGGAGAGCGCGGACAGCCGCTGGTCCAGGGCGAGTTCATCGGCGCCGCCCGAGCGCGGGAAGAGCTTGAGGCCCCGTACGTGGGGCAGCAGCGGCGGCAGTTGGGACCGCCGGGGCCACGCCCGCCGCCGCAGCGGGAGCCCCGCCTCCAGCGCCGTACGCACCACCCGCAGCCGGACCAGCGCGTACCCGGGGTCGACCTCGCGGCCGGCGGACTGGGCCGGGATCACCGGGGTCGTCGTCCGGTTCCGGGGCAGGGCGCGCTGGGTGAGGGCGTGCGCGGTCAGGACGCGGCGGCCCCGGCCGAGTCCCGGCGGCAGTACCAGATAGGCCAGCCGGGCCAGGCGCGGATAGTGCTCGACGAGCGCGGCCTCGGCCTGCTCGACGTCCACGACCGGGTCGGCCGACGAGGCGGAGGACGGTGCGGGGCGCGGGGCGACATCCTGTGGCTGCACGTTCAGCAGAACGAGCGAACGCGGCGATGGTCACCGTACGACCCGCCCGGGCGGGGGCCTCCTAGTCCTCCGGTTCCACCAGGAGCCGTGCGTAGGCGGCCATCGACCGCTGGTAGCGCGGCAGATGGGGGGCGAGGGCGCCGAGCACCAGGGACAGGCCCTCGCGGTCGCGGCCCATGCTGGACAGGCAGAGGGCGAGCGTGGCGCGCACGGCGTCGTCCAACTCGTCGGACGGGGCGACCAGTTCGGGCGAGAGCAGCTTCACGCCCTCCTCCGGGTGCCCGGTGTTCCGCAGCGAGCTGGAGAGCTGGATCTTCGCCCGGCGCCCCTTGTAGGCGCTGACCTCGCCGAGCCCGCGCTCCAGCGCCTCGCGGTACAGCGGCACCGCCCGGTCGGAGTGGCCCGTCGAGTCCCAGGCGCAGGCCCGCTCGAAAAGGCCCAGCGGGCTGTCGGCGGGCAACTCGTCGGCGAGGGCGTCGACGACCGCCCGGAAGTCGGCGGCATCCTCCTCGGCGTAGTCCTCGAATGCCGCCCAGGCGGCCCTCACGCGCTCTTCCCAGTCCTGGTCCACGGGCCCACTCTCGCACGGAGCCCGCACAACGGCACCCGGGCTCCTGAGTACTTCGCGCCCCGCGCCCGTATCGATGACGGGGCCCCTCGCCGGGGCTCCGCGCGGCATGTCGCCACAGCGGACCGGAGGAACACATGAGGCTGACCCGACCGATGCTCGCCCCGGCCGCCCTTGCGGCGGTTCTGGCGCTGACGGGCTGCGGCGCCGACGGGGACGGCGCGGACGCCGTGCCCGCGACGGCGACCGGCAGCCTGGAACACCTGGCCGCCGAGGCCGAGTGCACCCCGAACATGCAGACCGACGCCGACACCATCCGCCAGGCCCTGTGCGGCAAGGGCGACGGGAAGTACGTCCTCGCCACCTTCTCCACCGACCGCGGCCAGCGCGAGTGGATCAACACCGCCAAGGACTACGGCGGCTACTACCTCGTCGGCCGCAAATGGGTCGCCGTCGGCCACGAGGAGGTGGTGGCGGACCTGCGCGGCCGGCTCGGCGGCGACCTGGAGCAGGGCGTCCAGCACGGGGGCGGCGGCGCCGGGCACTCGGCCGGGCACGGCGAACACGCCGGACATTCCGGCTGACCGGACGCGGACGCGCGAAGGGGGCCGGTGACGGAAATCCGTCACCGGCCCCCTCCTTGCCACGGGCCGGGACCGCTACTGGCAGTCCTCGCCGCGGTTGATGCAGTCGACCACCTCGTTCATCAGGTCCTCGTCCATGACGTTGATGAAGTCGTTGTGATCCGTGATCGGCTTGTGCAACTGCTCCGGGAAGCTGTCCACGGCGTACGGGTTCTGCACCTGGCCGTTGTCGACCGTCGGGGTGGGGATGTCGTACGCGAGCCGGACCTGGAGTTGGGGAACGGCCTGGAAGCCCTCCGGGCAACTGCCGTCCTGCTGGACGAACGCCATGTGGTCCCGGTGGTTGGCGCTGTCGATGTTCTGGCCGTCCCAGCAGCTCTGGAAGTTGGTCGTCCGCAGCACCTGGCTGCCCTCGGGGCACAGCGGGTACTTGTCCGTCACCTGCCGGTCCTCGAAGCCCGAGCAGCTCCACGAGGTGTTGGCGTTCGCGTCGCCGTTGGTGAACGACTTGGCGTCACCGGTGATGATGCGCAGGAACTTCGGCATCGCGACCACGTCGCCCTGCTGGCTGCCGACGAACTTCAGCTCGGCCTGGGCCGGCTTGAGGATCTTGCCGATGTTGCCCTCGGCGCCGCCGCCCTGGTCGTTCGCGTCGAACTCCTGCGTACCGTCCTGGAGCCGCAGCACCGGCCAGTAGTACGTGGACCTGTCGCCCTGGTTCTGGCACGAGGTGTCCGCGTTCGCCAGGTCCTCGTCGCTGGAGAAGGCGTCGTTGTCCTGGTTGCCGACGTAGTCGTGGGTGTGGTGCGCGCCGTTGTCGACGCCCGGGGCGGCGATCAGGTTGTCGCTGTTGAACAGGTTGTTCTCGTTGACGCCGCAGTCCGTGCTGAAGGTGCCGGTGGAACCCCCGTCACCGTTGGCGGCCAGGCCGTTGCGGCTGTTGCGGGAGTTCGGCTGGACGTCGTTGATGTCGATGAAGTCGTCGGCGACCGGACCGGCGACACCGTTGCCGTTGTCGTCCTGGTTCTGGCCATCGCCGTCCTGACCGCCGCCGTTCTGACCGTCGCCGTTCTGGCCGTCGTCGTTCTGGCCGTCGTCCTGGCCGCCGCCGTTCTGCTGGTCCGCGGGACGTCCCTGGCAGCCCGCCAGCTCGTCCAGGTTGTCGTCGGCCTTGCCGCCGGCCCGGTTGATCTCCAGCTGGATCCGGTCGATGATCGCCTTCCGCCGGTCCTTGAGCGGGCCCAGGATGGAGTTCTGGACGAACTGCGAGTCACCCGCCTGCGCCCGCCGCGTGGTGGCGAGGCGCTGGTAGGCGTTGGTGATCTGGCTGTCCATCGTGGCCAGTTCGCCGTCCACCTCGCCGCGCGCCCGGTCCGGCACGTCACGGATCTTCTGGCCGACGTCGGGGCAGTCGATCGTCGCGACCTGCGCGCCGGCCGACCTGGTCCGGTTGTGACCCCCGTGGTCCTCGTGCGCCGAAGCGTAGAAGTTGGCCCAGACCAGCCCGCCCCCGCCGACCGCCAGGGCCGCCGCCCCGGCTACGATCTTGGTGGCCAGCGGCGTACGGCGTTTTCTCGTGTTGCGTCCCATGGAACTCCTCAAACTTCCTTGCGGGGGCATCGCTTGCGGGGCATCGAGGGCGCCCGACAGGAGTGAAGCGGCTCCCATCCATACGGAAGCCGCTCCTGAGGTGTTCACCCGTCTCGGGAATTGCTGGGGTCCCTGGGGCCCCGGGGACGCGTCACAGGGTCAGCGGCCGCGGTCCAGATACGCCAGAACCGCCAGGACACGGCGGTTGTCGTCGTCCGAGACCTCCAGGCTCAGCTTCGCGAAGATGTTCGCCGTGTGCTTCGCGATCGCCCGCTCGGTGACGACGAGCTTCCCGGCGATCGCCGCGTTGGTCCGGCCCTGCGCCATCAGCTCCAGCACCTCCAGCTCGCGCGGGGTGAGCCGCTCCAGCGGGCGGTCCTCCGCCGCGCGCCGGCTGAGCAACTGCTGGATGACCTGCGGGTCCATCGCCGTGCCGCCCGATGCCACCCGCCGTACGGCGTCGATGAACTGCTCCGCGTCGAACACCCGGTCCTTGAGCAGGTACCCCACCCCGCCGCTCCCGTCGGCCAGCAACTCGCGCGCGTACAGCTGCTCCACGTGCTGGGAGAGGACCAGCACCGGCAGCCCGGGCCGGTCGCGGCGGGCCTGCAACGCGCACTGCAGGCCCTCGTCGGTGAGCGTGGGCGGGAGCCGGACGTCGACCACGGCGACGTCCGGCTCCAGTTCGGCCAGGGCCCGGGACAGCTCGGGGCCGGTCTCGACGGCCGCGGCGATCTCGAAGTCGTGGGCCTCCAGAAGCCGGACCAGTCCGTCGCGCAGCAGGAACAGGTCTTCGGCTAGGACAACGCGCAAGGGATCTCCATGGTGACCATGGTGGGGCCGCCCGCGGGCGAGCTGACGGCCAGGACGCCGTCGAATGTACCCAGTCGGCGCTCCAGGCCGGCCAGGCCCGAGCCCGCTCCGACCACGGCACCGCCCTTGCCGTTGTCGGTGACACAGACGCGCAGCCGCCCCTCCGTGTAGTGCATGTCGACCCAGATCCGGTCGGCACCGGAGTGCTTCACGGCGTTGGTGAGGGTCTCGCTGACCGCGAAGTACGCGGCCGACTCCACGGGGGCGTCGGCGCGGCCGGGCAGGTCCACCTCGACCTCGACGGCGATGGGCAGCCGCAGGGCCAGGGCCCGCACCGCGTCGCCGAGACCGCGTTCGGCGAGCACCGGTGGATGGATGCCGCGCACCAGTTCGCGCAGCTCGGTGAGGGCGTCGGCGGAGGACTGCCGGGTCTGCGCGAGCAGTTCCCTGGCCTTCGCCGGGTTCTTCTCCAGCAGTGCCTCGATGGTCCCCAGGTCCATGCCGACGGCTACCAGCCGGGCCTGTGCCCCGTCGTGCAGGTCGCGCTCGATGCGGCGCAGCTCGGCGGCGGAGGTGTCGACGGCGTCGCGCCGAGTCTCGGTCAGCACCCGTACCCGCTCGGCGAGTTCGCCCTGGCCGGAGCCGAGGAGCGCGCCGGTGAGCCGGAAGTGGGCCTTCAGTGCGAGAGGACTGAGCCGGACGGCTGCCACGAGGAGGGCGGCGCCCAGGGCGGCGGCGTACAGCGCGGTGATCTGGCCGGTCACGGGCACGAAGCCGTACCAGTAGGTGTCGTCCCAGGCCCGCCACAGCCCGGCCGCGATGACGAAGCCCTCCAGCGGGTAGAACACCAGCGCGAAGGCCAGCAGTGCGCTGACGAAGCCCGCCGTCATGTCGACCGGCAGCCACAGGACGTCCCGCCAGGTCGCCGGGTCACGGAGCATCCCGAAGGTGCGGGCCCACGGATTGGCGCCCTCGGGCAGCGGCCGGTACGCCCGCGGGATCCGCACCCCGCCCCACTCGGCGGCGAGCAGCCGCCGCCAGTCCGCGAACGCCCGTACCCCCGTCAGCACCCACGACGTGGTGACGATGCCGACCCCGATCGGGATGAGGGCGACGGACACCACGGTCAGGCAGAAGCAGATCACCGCGCCCGGCAGGGAGATGAGCGCCAGCGCCAGTCCCCGTACGGCCGACAACGCCAAGCCCCGCGTCCGCCCGGTTGTCTGTGGCCGCCCTGTGCCGCTCTTCGTCTCGATGCTCATGACATCAGTCTCGCCGAGGCGACGACACGGGGCACTGGGCCGGGCACCCCGATCAGGGGGTGGTGCCAGGTACACCACCGCCGGGGCCGTCGGCGGCGAGGGCCTTCGCCTCCGCCTCCGGGTCCAGGCCGACCGGTGGCCGGTCCGGGCGTTGGGGTGCCGTGCCGCCGAGGGTCCGCAGCCAGGCCCAGGTGTCGGCCACGGTGTCGCCCACGGGCCGGCAGACCAGGCCCGTCGCCAGGGCACTGGAGACGTCCGCGCTCTGCAGGGCGTCGTGCAGGTCGCTGCCCGGCGGGGTCCACACCGGCAACTGGCCCCACGGCTCGATGCCGGCGGCCAGGACGGTCTCGGGGGCGGTCCAGCGCAGCTGCGCGGTGCCGCCGGTGACCGCCGCGCAGGCTTCGAGCAGGCCGCCCATCGTGGTGTGCCCCGGCGGGGAGGCCAGGTTGTACGGCCCGCTCAGCTCCCGCTCCAGCGCGCCGAGCATCCAGTCGGCGAGGTCGCGCACGTCTATGTACTGCAGGGGCAGGTCCCGCGGTCCCGGCGCGAGGACCGGGCCGCCGCGGGCCATGCGGTTCAGCCACCACGGCAGCCGGCCGACGTTCTCGAGGGGGCCGAGGATCAGCCCGGCCCGCACCAGCAGCGAGCGGTCGGCGCCGAAGGCGTCCAGGACGGCCAGCTCGGCGCCCCGCTTGTCCCGGGCGTAGTCGACCTGCCCGGCGTCCGCCGAGGCGCCCTCGACGAGCGGGGCGTCCTCGGCGTACCCGGCGGGCGGGGCCCAGGCGTACACCGAGCAGCTCGACACGTACACGTACCGTCCGGCGCGGCCCCGCAGCAGCCGGGCCGCGTCCCGCACCGCGCGGGGCGCCGCCGACCAGGTGTCGACGACGGCGTCCCAGGCGCCCTCGGCCAGCGCGTCGAGCCCGTCGGGCGCGGTGCGGTCGCCGTGCAGCGCCCGCACTCCGGGGGGCGGGGCGTGCCGTCCGCGGTGCAGGACGGTCACCTCCCAGCCGCGGCCGAGCGCCGCCTCGACCACGGCCCGCCCCACGAACTCCGTACCGCCCAGCACCAGTAGCCTCATGCCGCCACTGTGCCGGGCGCGGCGGCTGCGGGGAACGCCCCTCTGCCGTCAGCAGAAGGGCGGTGGCGGCTCAGCGTCCCGTGGGCGGCGTGTACTTGTAGCCGACGCGCCGCACTGTCTGGATCGTGTGCCGGTGCTCGGCGCCGAGCTTCCGGCGCAGCCGGGCCACGTGCACGTCGACGGTGCGGCCGTCGCCCACGTGTCCGTAGCCCCACACCGTGGTCACCAGTTGGTCGCGGGTGTGCACCCGGTGCGGATGGGTGACGAGGTGGGCGAGCAGTTCGAACTCCAGGTAGGTCAGGTCGAGTTCGCGTCCTTCCACGGCCGCGACACGCCGGGCGGAGTCGATCCGGACGAGCGGGGCCTCGTCCCGGGCCCGGTCCTGGTCGTCGCCGTCGTCGCGGCCCTCGGGTGGCGGCGCGGCCACGCCCTGCGGGCGGAACGGCGGCTGCTGGTCGGCCGGGACGAGCACCAGGTAGCCGACCATCGGCGGACGGCCGGGCAGCGGGGGCAGGGTGTGCGGGGGTGCGGGCAGCCAGGTGGCGCCGGGCGGCAGCAGATCGGAGACGTCCACCACCTCGTCCCGGTCCACGGCGCGCAGCCGGTGCCGGGGCCCGCCGGAGTCGGGGCGGACGGTGGGGGAGTCCAGGGTGACGGTGGACAGGGAACGGGTGGTCGCCATGAGACGTCAGCTCTTTCGCGCGAGAGGTTCGTCGGTAGGGGCGACGGGCGCGAGTTCGTGGTCGGGCGCGTCGCGGGACGTACGTCGTGCGCACCGGCAGAAGGCACAGAATGCCTGGGATGTGCGGCTTCCTAGCGGGCCGGCGCGATCGTCGCGCGGCAACACACCCGGTCGAAGTCGTCGTGCTGACGGGAAGGCCAGAAGGGCTCGAGGTCATGGCGACCCGTCGCTGCGTACTTCCGGAAGCTGGCCATGGGCCCATTGAAGCAGACGACGGAGGGGGAGAGGAGACTCCTCTCAGTGCGTGGACGCCGCTTGGCGTGAACCGGTCCCCGGCCCGGTCATCCCACCAGCCGTTTGCGCCAGTTCAGCGGGGCGACGGTGATGGCTCTGCCCGGATCGCCGTCCCACTGGGCGGACAGCCCGGACCCCGTGAACGCCGCCACGACCTCGTGTCCGACGGCCGTGGTCGTCTCCTCGGAGCCGTCGAAACCGCCGTAGTGCAGCATGAGCCCGTGCCCCTCGGCGGCGGCCTCGGTGCTCTGCCGGTGGAAGAAGACGAAGCCCCGGGCGCCCTCGCGCTCCGCGCCGATCTCCGCCGTGCCGCAGCCCCGGCAGCACGCGAAGTTCTCCCGGGCGGTGAGGCCGGCCGCGTCCAGGGCTCGGAAGACCCGGGTGAGCCGGTCCGGGTCGGTGGTCTCCGCGCCCCAGGACTCCTGCTCGGCCAGCCGCTCCAGCCACAGCCGGTCCACCAGCCGCCGGGCCTGGGCCCGGGACACCGGCCGTTCGCCGTACTCGCCGCCGACCAGGTAATCCTCCGCGATCTCGGTGAGCGTCCCGCGGCCGTCGTAGCCGCAGCGGAGCTGCTCGCGCACCCGCCGCTCGACCTGCTCGCGGACCGCGTCCGGCAGGTCCGGGACCTCTTCCGGCGGCGGGACGGGGATCGGCTCCCAGACGGCGCCCGCGTCCCAGCCGGGCTCCTGGCGGGCCCAGCCGGTCAGGAGGTCGGCCACGCGGTGGGGGTCGCCGATGTCGGTACCGAAGAACGCGTCAGCGGCGCTGCGGTACTCCAGCCGGTACTCCCCGCCGTGCTCGTGCCAGACCTGCGCGAACACGTCGGGGACGTCCGGTATCCGCTGGATCACCAGGAAGCGGTCGCCGGTGTGGCCGATACGCGTCACCAGCTCGCGCAGCCGCTCCGCCCGAATCCGGGTGTGCGTCTGCCAGTTCTCCGTCTCGACCCTGATGGCGAGGTCCCCGTCGATCTCCATGACCCCACCCTCGCACGCGCCACTGACAACGCGCCCCGGACGGGACCCGGCACGTCTCAGACCTGGCCGGCCTTCTCCAGCGCCGTGCAGCAGGTGTCGACGAGCAGGCGGGTCACGACGTACGGGTCGACGTTGGCGTTGGGACGGCGGTCCTCGATGTAGCCCTTGCCGTCCTTCTCGACCTGCCACGGGATGCGCACCGAGGCGCCGCGGTCGGACACGCCGTAGGAGTACTCGTTCCACGGGGCGGTCTCGTGCAGGCCGGTGAGGCGGTCGTCGATGCCGGCGCCGTAGTTCTTGACGTGGTCCATCGGCTTGGAGCCCTCACCGAGGGACTCGGCGGCGGTGATGATCGCGGCGTAGCCCTCGCGCATCGCCTTGGTGGAGAAGTTGGTGTGCGCGCCCGCGCCGTTCCAGTCGCCCTTGACCGGCTTGGGGTCGAGGGTGGCGGAGACCTCGAAGTCCTCGGCGGTGCGGTAGAGCAGCCAGCGCGCGACCCACAGCTGGTCGGAGACCTCCAGCGGGGCCAGCGGGCCGACCTGGAACTCCCACTGACCGGGCATGACCTCGGCGTTGATGCCGGAGATGCCGAGACCGGCCTTCAGGCAGTTCTCCAGGTGCGCCTCGACGACGTCGCGGCCGAAGATCTCGTCCGAGCCGACACCGCAGTAGTAGCCGCCCTGCGCGGCCGGGAAGCCGCCCTCGGGGAAGCCGAGCGGGCGGGCGCCCTTGAAGAAGGTGTACTCCTGCTCGATGCCGAAGATCGGCTCCTGCGCGGCGAAGCGCTCGGACAGCTCGGCCAGCGCGGCACGGGTGTTGCTCGGGTGCGGCGTCATGTCCGTGTCCAGGACCTCGCACAGCACCAGGATGTCCTCGCCGCCGCGGATCGGGTCGGGGCAGGAGAAGACCGGCCTGAGCACGCAGTCCGAGGAGCTGCCCTCGGCCTGGTTGGTGGAGGAGCCGTCGAAGCCCCAGATCGGCAGGGCGTCCAGGCCCGCGGGGGCAGCCGTGATGATCTTCGTCTTGGAACGGAGCTTGGCCGTCGGCTCGGTGCCGTCGATCCAGATGTACTCAGCCTTGAAGGTCACGGGGCCACATCCTTCGGGGTGGGTCTCGGCGCACGTGCGGGTGCGGCGGCGCTGGGGCGGCAGGGGTACCGCGTCTACTGCCGTGCAGCGTGTCAACAGGCGATTTCCCGACCGTTGCCCGTATGTGAACCCCGTGTTACCCGGGCTCGTTGTGGTGCGGTTCACGTCCGTCGTCCGCGGCGGCCTCCCGTACGCCGGTCAGGAAGCCCCGGATCGCCGCCAGTTCCCGCTCGTCGTATCCGCGCAGCAGCTCCACCGCCCGTCCGATCAGCGGTCCGAAGTGGGACCAGCCCAGCGTCACGGCCCGTTCGTCCACCTCGACGGTGACCCTGCGCCGGTCCCGTCCGTCGCGAACCCGGCGCACGTGGCCGGCCCGCTCCAGCCGGTCGACCAGTGCCGTCGTGCCCGCGGAGTTCAGGCCGAGCGCGCCGCCCAGGCGCCCGGCGGTCATCGCCTCGCCGGCCCGCGCGGCGTCCATGAGCGCGATGAGCGCACGGACGTCGGTGGGGTGCATGCCGTTGCGCTGGGCGAACCGGGCGCTGTGCGCACCCAGTTCGACGGCCACCGCGCGCAGGAGGTGGACGAGTTCCATCTCCGGTTCCGGGTCGGACACGGGGGCGCTCCCTTCGGTCCCTGCGGCGATCGTCCCGCTCGTGTCCCGCGATCGCCTCGCTCGACAAGTATCTCGTTGGGCGAGATAATACCGGGGAAGCAGGCATCAGGGGAGTGAACGAAACAGGGGGTACCGCTCATGAGCGCTCGCGGTCCGTACGACGCCGGCCGTTTCCGGGACGCCTACGACAAGGTGCTGGCCAAGTGGCCCGCGGGCACCGAGGCGGTGACCGTGCCCACGCCCTTCGGTGAGACGCACGTCAACGTGACCGGCCCGGCCGGCGGCCGTCCCCTCGTCCTGCTGCCGGGCGGCGGAGCGGCGACCTCCGCGTCCTGGTACGCCCAGGCCGCCGAGCTGTCCCGTACCCACCGCGTGCACGCCGTCGACCTGATCGGCGCCCCCGGCCGCAGCACACCGGCCGGCGACCGCCACCCCCGTACGGTCGCCGACCTGGCCGGCTGGCTGGACGCGCTCCTCGACGGCCTCGGCATCGCGGAGACCGACCTCGGCGGGCACTCCTACGGCGCCTGGATCGCCCTGCACCACACCCTGCACGCGCCCGAGCGGGTACGCCGCCTGTTCCTCCTGGACCCGACCCAGTGCTTCGCCGGGTTCAAAGCGGCCTACCTGCTGCGCGCGCTGCCGATGCTGCTGCGGCCCACGCCCCGCCGGGTCCGCGCCTTCCTGGACTGGGAGACCGGGGCGACACCGCTCGACGCCGACTGGCTCGCCCTCCAGGAGGCCGCCGTCGGCTTCCCGGAGCGCAGGCCGGTCACCGGACCGCGCCCGGCCCCCGAGGCGCTGCGCGCCCTGGACGTGCCGGTCCTGCTGCTCCTGGCCGGGAACAGCAGGACGCACGACCCCGCCGAGGTGGCGGCCCGGGCGCGGACCCTGCTGCCGCACGTGGAGACCGCGGTCCTGCCGGACGTGTCCCACCACGCGCTGCCGCAGTCCGCGCCGCCCGGTCTCGGCCGCCGCCTCGGCGACTTCCTGGCCGCACCGGGCGTGCCGGGCGAGTGAGCCTCAGCCGACCTTCTCGATCAGCGCCCGCCGGATCAGGAACTTGCCCTCCTCACGGACCTGCTCGAACGCCGCGTTGTTGAGCAGCGCACAGCTTCCCGAGACCGAGTTCACCTCCACGGTCGTGGACTTGTCGTTGTCGAGGTTGGTCACCCTGAGCTTGGTGCCCACCGGGAACTGGTTGCTGGAGGCGGCGGGCGCACCGCCCTCGCCGGAGAGGGTGACCGTGGAGCCGGCGCAGACCTGCTCGCCGGCCTGCCCGGCGCCCCCTGCCTGGTCGCCCGCCTGGTCGCCGGTCCGGTCCCCGGTGTCCTGGCCCGCCTCCTGTCCGGCCTGCGGCGGCTGCGGGGTCTGGGAGTCCTGAGCCGACTCCCCGACCGCGCACCCCGAGGCGGCCTGCTTGCGCTCGATCTCCGCGACGACGGCCTCGCGGTTCTCGATCCGCGCCTGCGACTGCGCGTCGGGATTGGCCCGCTGGCCCTCGATGAACCGCTGGTTGTTGCCGAGCGCGGTGGCCAGACCCTGGCAGACACCCGAGTCCTGGGCCGCCTTCGTCCGCGCGTCCTGCGTGGTCTGCGCGGCGTTCGAGGCGTTCGCCATGACGAAGGCGCCGCCACCGGCCACCGTGGCGGCGCCGACCAGTAGCGCGATCTTCTTCTTCGTACCGAGAGTTCTCCTGCGCGACATCCGCGCCTCCTGAAGAGGTAGGGGAGCGTACGCCGCTATGTACGAGATACCGAACGGAGTTACTCACCGGTCGCGTCGACGCGCGCCCGTAACCTGCGTCACATTCCGCAGGGCGGCCTACCGGGACAGGGCGTCCCGGACCGCCTCGTCGGTGCGGCCCACCACGGCCGTCCCGTCGTCCGCCGTGATGATCGGGCGCTGGATCAGCTTGGGGTGTTCGGCGAGCGCGGTGACCCAGCGGTCGCGGGACGCCTCGTCACGGGGCCAGTCCTTCAGGCCCAGTTCCTTGGCGGCCGCCTCCTGGGTACGGGTGATGTCCCACGGTTCGAGTTCCAGCCGGGTGAGCACCTCGCGGATCTCGTCCGCGCTCGGCGCGTCCTCCAGGTAGCGGCGGACGGTGTAGTCGGCCCCTTCCGCGTCGAGCAGGCTGATCGCGCTGCGGCACTTCGAGCAGGCCGGATTGATCCAGATCTCCATGCCGCACACGGTAGCCGGAGGGCGGCGGAACTCGTTCACCACGTGGGTCCCAGCGGCCCCGAAATGCCTTGTGGGCAGGGGCTTTTGTCAGTGGTGGGCAGTAAAATAGAAGCAGTGTTCGAGGGTGTCGCCGGGAGGTCCGGACGGCGCCCTGACCGCGACAGGAGGATGCCCGTGCCCGCTGCCGCACTGAAGCCGAAGCCGTTGCCCACCCAGTCCACCGCCAAGCGGCCCGTCCTGCTCGACCTGCCGTACGAACCCGTGGAGAAGCGTCCGCTGCCGGCGGGCCGCCCGCGCGAGTGGTACGTGACGCACAACCGCCGGCTCAAGGCGATGCGCCTCGCCATCGCCCTGCTCGACTCCGGCGTCTACCTGCCCAACCAGGCGCGCAACGAGAGGATACGGAGCGCCGCCCTGACCATCGGCGTTCATCCGCCGTCGGACACGACCTGCCACATGGTGCGGGCGTTGATGCGGTACTCGCGGTGACGTCGGCGCCGGGTGCCGTGTCCTGCACGGCACCCGGCGCTCAGAGTCCGGGCGCACCCCACACCGGGAACCAGCGGCCCAGGTCGTCCTCCACCGGCAGCTCGTCGGCGAGCGCCGCCCGTATCCGCAGCTCCAGCGCGTTGTCCCGCTGCTGCCGCCCGCCGGGCAGGGGCGCGAAGGGGTAGAACGTGCCGCGCTTGTAGAGGTAGACGAGGGCGAGCCGCCGCCCGTCCTCGGCCGCGAAACCGGCCAGCGAGCACAGCAGCCGCGGCCCGAAGCCGGCCGCCTCCAGGGTGCTGTTCACCGCGTGCAGGTCGTTCACCAGGACCGGCAGCTCCTCCGGGGAGCGGTGCGAGACTAGCCAGGAGTAGCCGTAGGAGTCGTGGGTCAGCTCCACCGGGGTGCGCCCCGCGTCCGCGTCCAGCAGGGCGCGGATCTCGCGGTGCGTGCGCTCGAAGGCGGCCCCCTCGACCGTGGCGAAGCACACCGCCCCCTGCCCGGTCGGCCGGAACCCGGCCGCGGCCTCCAGGCCCACCGCCGCCGAGGGCAGCGCGAAGAGCCGGTCGAGATCCGGGCCCACGGCCCGGGACCTGCCGAGCAGGATGTCCAGCAGTCTCATGCCCGTGCGCCCGTCCTCCCGCGACGTCCCGTGACTTCCCGTGCCTCAGGCATGGCCGGGGGCCGTCGCCTCACCCAGCTCGGCGGAGATCCGGCCCAGCTGGTCGAGCCGCTGCTCCAGGCTCGGGTGGGTGGCGAAGAACCGGCCGAGGCCGGGCTCGCTGCCGAAGGCCGGGGTGAAGTAGAAGGCGTTGAACGCCTGGGCGGTGCGCAGGTCCTTGGTCGGGATGCGGGCGATGTCGCCGGTGACCTTGGTGAGGGCCGCCGCCAGGGCCGAGGGGCGCCCGGTGAGCAGGGCCGCGGCCCGGTCGGCCGCCAGCTCCCGGTACCGGGACAGGGCCCGGATCAGCAGGAAACTGAGTGCGTACACGGCCGCCGAGACGCCCATCACCACCGCCAGGACCGCCATCGTGTTCTGGTCCCGGCGCCCGCCGAAGAGCTGGGAGTAGAAGGCGAACCGCACGATCAGCCCGGCGATCACGCCGAGGAACGACGCCACCGTGATCACCGCGACGTCCTTGTGCGCGACGTGCGACAACTCGTGCGCCAGCACCCCCTCCAGCTCCGCGGGCTCCAGCCGCCGCAACAGCCCGGTGGTCACGCAGACCACCGCGTTGTCCGGATTGCGGCCGGTGGCGAAGGCGTTGGGCATCTCCATCTCCGACACCGCGACCACCGGCTTCGGCATGTCGGCCATCGCCGCCAGCCGGTCCACCACCCCGTGCAGCTCCGGATACTCGTCCCGCTCCACGATCCGGCCGCGCATCGCGAACAGCGCGATCCGGTCGGAGAACCAGTACTGCGCCCCGAACACCAGCGCCACGATCACCACGACCAGGACCCAGGACTTCAGCAGCGCGATCAGCGCGGCGACGAACCCCACGTACAACAGGCCGAGCAGGAACAGGGTGATCCCCATGCGCACGGTCAACCGCCGGTCACTCCGGAAGCGGCTCTGCATCTCCACCACCTCACAGTCGGGCACTCGTCCCGCTGTCCAGTGTGCACCCGGCGCCCCGAAGGTCAGGCGGGATCGAGCGCCGACAGCCGGCGGGTGATCCGGTCGAACAGCTCCGTCAGCGGCTCGCCGACGTCCCGGCCGAACTCGGTCAGCCCGTACGTGACCTGCGGCGGCGTCGTCGGCTCGACCTTCCGCCAGACCAGACCGTCCTCGACCAGCGTGCGCAGGGTCTGGGCCAGCATCTTCTCGCTGATGCCCTGGATGCTCTCGCGCAGCTCGTAGAACCGGAGGTCGTTGCGGCGCAGGGAGATGAGCACCCAGACGCCCCACCTGCTGGTCACGTGGTCGACCATGTC
>NZ_BMUY01000018.1 GCF_014650435.1 Streptomyces tendae | reverse complement strand
TCAAGGCCCAGCACGACCTGCTGATGGCCAACTTCTTCGCCCAGACCCAGGCCCTCGCCTTCGGCAAGACCCCGGACGAGGTACGCGCCGAGGGGGTGCCGGAGGAGCTGGTCCCGCACAAGACCTTCCGGGGCAACCACCCCACCACGACCGTCCTGGCCGCCGAGCTGACCCCGTCGGTGCTGGGGCAGCTCGTCGCGCTCTACGAGCACAAGGTGTTCGTGCAGGGCGCGGTCTGGAACATCGACTCCTTCGACCAGTGGGGCGTCGAACTCGGCAAGGTGCTCGCCAAGCGGATCGAACCCGCGCTGACCGAGGGCGCGGACGTGCCCGGGCTGGACGCCTCCACGGTGGCGCTGGTCGCCGCGTACCGGGAGCTGCGCGACCGGCAGTGAGCGGTGCGGGGCGCGGTGGCCCGGCAGTGAGTGGAACGGGGCGCGGTGGCCCGACCGGTCCCGGTCAGGCCACCGCGCTCAGTGTGTCGGCGAGGCGCCGCCGGGCCGCCCGCGCCGACGGCACCGCGGCCAGCGCCGCCGCACCGAGCACGGCAGCCGCGCCCACCAGCACCAGGAGAGCGGGAGAGGGGACCTGGGCGATTCCCGCGCCGATGCCGCTGGAGGCGCCCTGGGCGTCGATCAGCCAGTGGGCGAGCGGCAGCCCCAGGGCGGCGGCGAGGAGCACGGCCGCCAGGGCGGTGCAGCCCGTCGCCGTGACGGTGATGCCGGTGATCTGGCGCGGGGAGAGCCCGATCGCCTTGAGGGCGAGCAGGTCCCGTTCGCTCTCCCGGACGGTGCCGCCGATCGCCGTGAGCAGCTCGATCAGCCCGACGAGGGCGAGGACGGCGATCAGTCCGAGGACCACCGCGCGCAACGGGGACAGCCCGTCGGCCGGGTTCGCCACGGCGTGCACGTCGAGCCGCCCGTGCCCGGCCTCCGCGAGCCGCCCGGCGACCTCGTCCGGGTCGGCTCCGGCCGCCAGACGCAGCTGGTAGAGGGTCGGCCGGAGGCGCGAATCGTTCTCCCGGAGGGTGTCCAGAGAGGTGGAGATGACCCGGCCGGCGTTCTCCGGCTCGATGCTGCGGCCCACGATGTGGAGGATCTGCGGCCGGTCGCCGACGGTCATCCGCACCCAGTCGCCGACCTCCACCTCCAGCAGGTCCAGGAGGCCCTGCCCGGCCACCGCCTCGTCCGGTCCGTCCGCGCGGCGGCCCTCGGCCAGGGCGTACGGGTAGGGGTCCTCGCGGGTGCCGAGCCCGCGCAGGGCGATCGTCGCCGTCTGGCCCGGCACCAGGGCGGCGACCTCGACACCCGGGTAGGCGGCGGCGACCTGGGGGTCGCGCTCCAGCAGGGCCCGCGTGCCGCGCTCCCCGGCGTCGGTGTCCGCACGGACGGTCAGCGCGGCCGGCAGGCCGATCTGCTCGGGCCGGCTGTGGAAGCGGTCGATGGTGGTCCACGCGCTCATCGCCACCACGATCAGCAGCAGCGGCAGGGTGAGCCGGGCCACCGTGGCGAACGAGCGCGGGCGGCGGGCGAACGCCTTGTGCCAGCCGAGCACGAGGGCGGGCGGTACGCGTACCTCCAGTTCCCGCACGCCGGGCGACGCCCCGGCACCCGGTGCGACGCCGGGCGACGCCCCGGCACCCGGTGCACCCGCTCCGTCGGAACCCCGGACACCACGTCCCCGCCCCCGGGCTCCCACCGGCACCCGGAACATCCGCAGCCCCAGCGCCCGGCGAGCCGCCACGGACAGCCCGCCGCCCTGCGCCCCCGCCGGACGCGGCAGCGGAACCGGCGGCACCCGGCCCGCCCGCCAGGCCGCGAGGCCGGTGGTGGCGCCGATGAACAGCACCGCGCACGCCGGTACGACGAACAGCGCGACGGTGTGCCCGGGCAGCCCCTGCCAGACGCCGACCGCGTCCCCGAGCCGCCCCGGGACGCGGCTGCCCAGAGCCTGGACGATCGCGGCGGCGGCCACCGCGCCGAGCAGCGCGTAGGCGAGGTGCTGGAGCAGGAAGACCCGCACGACCTGGCCCGGCGTGAAGCCGATCGCCTTCAGCACCGAGATGTCCCGCAGATGTCCTCGGATCCGGGTGCCGATCGCCCCGTGCACCGCCAGCCCAGCGGCGAGCAGCGCGCCCAGCCCGAACAGCCCGAGCACCTGACCGAGCAGCCGGTTGTCGCCCTGTGCTTCCGCGCGGGCCTGCTCCCAGGTGGAGACCTGCCCGATCGCCCCGGCGCCCAGTACGGTCACCGCCCGCTGCACGGCGTAGTCCGTCTCCCCGGGATCGGTCAGCCGCAGCCCGATCACCTGGCCGCCCGGGTCGGGCACCGCGGCCGGCGGCGCCCACACCAGGCCCGGCTGCTCGCCCGGCCGGTAGCGGCGTTCGGGGCTGTCGGCGATGCCGAGCACCGTGAGGGAGCGCGAGGTGCCGGGCAGGGTGAGGGTGTCGCCGGGCTGGGCCAGCAGCGCACGGGCGAGGCGGGTCTCCAGGACCACCCCGTCGGGGTCGCCGGCGTCGAGCCAGTGCCCCGCGGTGAGCAGCGGGCGCCCCACGTCGGGCCGCTCGGCGGTGCCGCGCAGCTCGACGGAGGCCCGGGTGCCGCGTACGGCGACGGTGGTGGACGCGGTGGGGTAGGGGCCGGCGACGGACTGGACGCCGTCCAGCGCGGCCAGCTCGCCGGTGTCGGCGGCGCGGTCGGTGTGCAGCCAGACGTGCGCGCCGCGGGCCTGTGTGAAGACCCGCTGCCAGGGGTTGGTCGCGTACCCGAACAGGGCCGTGGCCAGCAGCAGCGACGCGACGATCCCCGCGGTGGCGAGGACGAGGAACAGCGCCTCGCCCCGGTGCGTGCGCAGATCGGAGTGGGCCCAGCGCAGAGTGGCTCGCACGGGCTCAGCCCTCCGGTGCGCGGTGCGCGCGGTGCTCGTACGCCCGCATGTCAGTCCTTGAGTTCCAGGACGGCGGACGCCCCGGGACGGCGGCGCGGTGGCGCGGCGGCGTCCAGCTCGGCGTCGTCGGCTATCCGCCCGTCGAAGAAGCTGATCACCCGGTCGGCGGCGCTGGCGAGCCGCGCGTCATGGGTGACCAGCAGGATCGTCTGGCCCCGCTGGTGGAAGCGGGACAGCAGCCGCATCACCTCGCGGGTGCCCTTGCTGTCCAGGCTGCCCGCCGGCTCGTCCGCCAGCAGCAGCGGCGGATGGTTGACCAGCGCACGCGCCAGCGCCACCCGCTGCTGCTCACCGCCGGACAGCTCACCGGGCATGCTGCGCTCCTTGCCCGTCAGCCCCAGCTCGGCCAGCAGCCCCTCCCGCTCGGCGCGCGCCCGCTTGGGCGGCAGCCCGGCGAGCAGGGCGGGCAGCTCCACGTTGTCGGCGACGGACAGATCCGAGACCAGGTTGAAGAACTGGAAGACGATCCCGATCCGCTTCCTGCGCTCGACGGCCCAGCGCGCCTCGCCGTAGGCGTCGGTGCACGCGCCGTCCAGCCAGAGGCTGCCCGCGTCCGGCCGCTGGAGCCCGCCCAGCAGGTGCAGCAGCGTCGACTTCCCGGCACCGGACGGTCCCGTGATCGCCACGAACTCGCCGCGCCGCACCGTCAGGTCCACCCCGCGCACGGCGTGCGCCGGGGCGCCCTCGCCGTAGTGCGTCTTGACCAGGCCCTCGGCGCGCAGCACGGGAGCGGGGTCGGAACTCGCCCCAGCGCTCACTCCAGCTCCTCCAGCTCTTCCTGGCACCGCTCCAGCCAGTCGAGGTCGGCCTGCAGGTGCAGCATCGCGCCCTCGATGAGGAGGTGGGCGACGCGGTTGTCCCGGTCTTCGGCGGCGGCCAGCTTCGACAGCTGCCGCATCGTGTTCAGGTACTGCCGCCGCTGCTTGTTGATCAGGGCGATCTGGTCGGCGAGCCCGGTCTGCGGAGCCAGGGCGAGCTTCATGAAGAACTCGTCCCGCACCCGCGGCTCGTCCGCCGTCTCCTCGTACCAGGCCCGCAGCTCGTCGCGCCCGGCGTCGGTGAGGTGGTAGACCTTCTTGTTGGGCCGGCTCGACTGCTCGATGTCCTCGCCCTCGATCAGTCCCGTCTTCTCGAGACGGCCGAGGGTGACGTAGATCTGGCCGACGTTCGGCTGAGGGTACGCGGAGCCCAGCAGTTGCTCAAGGTCCTGCTTCAGCTCGTAGCCGTGGGCCGGACCGCGGGCCAGGAGAGCCAGGAGGTGCAGGCGCACTCAGCCGTCCTCCCGCTTCTGTTCGAGTCCCCGGATGTGCTCCAGGCCCTAGTATCGCGCATACCTAACAGGTATACATGGCCTCTGACCCGGGACGAGGACGCCCGGTGCCGGTGCGAACGAACGGGCCCGGTGTACGAGGGTGTACAGGGAGGAACCTATGCGGTGGATCCACGCCGCCGGTAGGGGCCTCCTCGTCCTCCTCGTCATCCTGACCGGGTACGCAGCCTCCGGCGCCCGCGCGGACGAGGGGGCCGCGAGCGGTCGGGGACCGCTCACCCTGGCCACCGCCGGGGACCTCACCGGCTACCTCGGCCCGCTCCTCGAAGGCTGGAACCGCGCCCACCCCGGCGAACGGGTCACCCTCGTCGAACTGCCCGACTCCGCCGACGAGACCCGCGCACAGATGGCCACCGACCTGCGCGACGGCGGCCGGCACCGCTTCGACGTCCTCAACATCGACGTCAACTGGACCTCCGAGTTCGCCGCCGCCGACTGGATACGCCCGCTGCCCCGCGACCGCTTCCCGCTCGGCTCCTTCCTGCCGCCCGTCGTCGACACGGCGACCTACGACGGCAGGCTCTACGCCGTCCCGTACGTCACCAACGCCGGCCTGCTCCTGTACCGCAAGGACGTCCTCGCCGCCGAGGGCGTCCCGCCGCCGCGCACCTGGGCGGAGCTGGAGCGGTACGCCGAGACCATCGCCCCGAAGCACGGACTGGACGGCTACGCGGGCCAGTTCCTGCCCTACGAGGGCCTGACCGTGAACGCCGCCGAGTCCGTCTACTCGGCCGGCGGCAGCATCCTCGGCGACGAGGGCGAACGCGTCACCGTGGACTCGGCGGCGGCCCGCGAGGGCATCGGTTTCCTGGCCCGCGGGGTGCGCGAGGGCTGGATACCGAAGGCGGCGCTGACCTACAAGGAGGAGGAGTCCAAGCAGGCGTTCCAGGACGGCCGCCTGCTCTTCCTGCGCAACTGGCCCTACGCCTACGTCAGCGCCTCCGCCCCCGACTCCGCGGTCGCCGGGAAGGTCGGCGCCGTACCGCTGCCCGGCCCCGGCGGCCCCGGCACCAGCGTCCTCGGCGGCTCCAACCTGGCCGTCGGCGCCCACGCCCGGCACCCCGACTCGGCGGCGCGCCTCATCGCGTACCTCACCAGCGAGCGCGTCCAGCGCCAGGTCCTCACCCGCGGCGCGCTGCCGCCCGTACGGGCCGACCTGTACGAGGACCCCGAGCTGATCGAGGCGTTCCCCTACCTGCCGACCCTGCGCGAGAGCGTGCTCGCCGCCGCCCCGCGCCCCAAGAGTCCGCGCTACGACCAGGTCAGCCTGGCCGTGCAGGCGGTCGTGCACGACGCGCTGACCGGGCGGCAGACGCCCGAGGCCGCGGTGCGGCGGCTGGCGCGCGAGCTGGCCGCGATCTCCTAGTTACGCGTTAGGTAACGCCGACGTCTCATCTGCGTCTGTCGCGTGCAGAAAAGTCGGCATATAAAGACCCAACTGTCCAGTAGCCTCCGTTCCCTTCATTGACACCCTCGCGTCACCGCTACCTAACATGCATGCATAACAGCGGCCCTCCTCTACAGACAGGTCCACGGGGTGAACAGGCACCACTGGTGGCGTGACGCGGTGATCTACCAGGTCTACGTCCGCAGCTTCCTCGACAGCACCGGCGACGGCGTCGGCGATCTCGCCGGTGTCCGGGCCGGACTGCCCTACCTGCGCAAACTCGGCGTCGACGGGATCTGGTTGAGCCCCTTCTACCCGTCGCCGCAGCACGACCACGGTTACGACGTCGCCGACTACCGGGGCGTCGACCCGCTCTTCGGCGACCTCGACGAGTTCGACGCGCTGGTCGCCGCGGCCCGGCGCCTCGGCATCCGGGTCCTGCTGGACATCGTCCCCAATCACTGCTCCAGCGAGCACCCGTGGTTCCGCGAGGCGCTGGCGTCCCCGCCCGGCAGCCCGGCCCGCGCCCGCTTCCACTTCGCCGACGGCCGCGGACCGGACGGGGACGAGCCGCCCAACAACTGGCACGCCATGTTCGGCGGCCCCGCCTGGACCCGGGTGACCGAGCCCGACGGCCGTCCCGGCCAGTGGTACCTGCACATGTTCACGCCCGAGCAGCCCGACTGGAACTGGCGCACCCCCGAGGTCGCCGCCGAGTTCGACCGGATACTCCGCTTCTGGCTGGACCGGGGCGTCGACGGCTTCCGCATCGACGTCGCCGCCGGCCTCTACAAGCACCCCGAACTGCCCGACTCCCCGGACCCGGAGGCCGACGCCCGCACCCGCGACTCGGTGAACCCGCTGGCCTGGAACCAGCCCGAGGTGCACGACGTGTGGCGGCACTGGCGCGCGGTCTGCGAGGAGTACACCGACCGCGACGGCCGCGAACGCCTCCTTGTCGGCGAGGTGTCGGTCCCCAGCGCCCGCGAACACGCCCGCTACGTCCGGCCCGACGAACTCCACCAGGCGTTCTTCTTCGACCTCCTCGGCGCCCCCTGGGACCCCGACGCCTTCCGCAAGGTCATCTCCGAGGCCATGCAGGACATCGCCGGCACCGGTTCCACGGTCACCTGGGTCCTCAACAACCACGACCAGGTCCGCACCGTCACCCGCTACGGCGAACCCGCCACCGACGGCAGCGGCCTGGGGACGGCCCGCGCCCGCGCCGCCGCCCTCCTGATGCTCGCGCTGCCCGGCGCCGCGTACATCTACCAGGGCGAGGAACTGGGCCTGCCCGAGGTCGTCGACCTGCCCGACGACGTGCTCACCGACCCGATCTTCCACCGCACCGGCAGCCGTGCCCGGGTTCGCGACGGCTGCCGGGTGCCGCTGCCCTGGTCGGGCCAGGCGTCCCCGTTCGGCTTCACCGCGGGCGACGGGAGTGCCAAGCCCTGGCTGCCGCAGCCCGAGTACTTCGCCGAGTACGCCACCGACCGCGCCCTCGCCGACACCCGCTCCTTCTGGCACCTGTACCGCGACGGCCTGCAACTCCGCTCCGACCTGCCGCAGCTGGGCGAGGGCACGCTGCGCTGGCTGGACACCCCGCCCGGCGTGCTCGCCTTCGTCCGCGGCGACGGACTGGTCTGCGCCGTCAACTTCGGCACCGCCCCCACGCCCGCGCCCGTCCCCGGCGCCCCGCTGCTTGCCAGCGACGGCCCCTGCCCGCCCGGCGTCCTGCCCGGCTCCACCGCCGCCTGGTGGATCGCCGAGCTCTGACCTCGCCTCTGACCTTTCTCGCCCGACCCTCGAAGGGACATCAACGATGATGCGACGACCCAGCACCATCCTGCTCACCGGCTGCACCGCCCTCGTCCTCGCCCTCGGCGCGACCGCCTGCGGCGGCTCCGGACCCGTCACCGCGGGCGGCGGCGACAAGGCGCTCAGCGGACAGTCGGTCACCGTGGCCGGCGTCTGGTCCGGCACCGAACAGGAGAACTTCCAGAAGGTGCTGGACGCCTTCACCGAGAAGACCGGCGCCAAGACCTCCTTCGTCTCCACCGGCGACAACGTCTCCACCGTGGTCGGCAGCAAGATCGAGGGCGGCAACGCCCCCGACGTCGTGATGGTCCCGCAGGTCGGCGTGCTGGGGCAGTTCGCCGGCAACGGCTGGCTGAAGCCGCTGTCCAAGACGGCCCAGAAGTCCGTCGACACCAACTTCGCGGACGTCTGGCAGACGTACGGGACCGTCGACGGCACCCTCTACGGCCTCTACTTCAAGGCCGCCCACAAGTCGACCGTCTGGTACAGCCCCGACGCCCTCGCCCAGGCCGGGGTCGAGCCGCCGAAGACGTACGACGAGATGCTGAAGGCCGGGCAGACCGTCTCCGACTCCGGGCTCGCCGCCTTCTCGGTCGCCGGGCAGGACGGCTGGACGCTGACCGACTGGTTCGAGAACGTCTACCTCTCCCAGGCCGGACCCGAGAAGTACGACGCCCTCGCCGCCCACGAGTTGAAGTGGACCGACGCCAGCGTGGTCGAGGCGCTCACCACCCTCGGCAAGCTCTTCAAGGACAAGCAGCTCATCGAGGGCGGCCAGAAGGGCGCCCTGAACACCGACTTCCCGGGCTCGGTGGAGAAGGTGTTCGGCCCGAAGCCCGAGGCCGGCATGGTCTACGAGGGGGACTTCGTCGCCGGGGTCGCCAAGGACCAGTTCGGCAAGGAGATCGGCAAGGACGCGAACTTCTTCCCGTTCCCGGCGGTCGACGGCGGCGAGGCGCCCGTGGTCAGCGGCGGTGACGCGGCCGTCGTCCTCAAGGACGGCAAGAACTCCGAGGCCGGCATGGCGCTCCTGGAGTACCTGGCGACGCCGGAGGCCGCGGCCGTGTGGGCCGAGGCGGGCGGCTTCCTCTCCCCGAACAAGAACCTCGACCCCGCCTCCTACGGCGACGACGTCACCCGGGCCACCGCCGAGTCGCTCGTCGGTGCCGGGGACTCGGTCCGCTTCGACATGTCCGACCAGGCACCGGCGGCCTTCGGCGGCACCAAGGGCACCGGCGAGTGGAAGATCCTCCAGGACTTCCTGCGCGACCCCTCCGACCCGAAGGCGACCGCGGCCGAGCTGGAGGCCGCGGCGTCCAAGGCATACAAGGGCTGAGGGCCGACCGGTCATGACCTCCACCCTGGTGAAAGAGGCGAGCCCGCCCGCCGCTCCCGGCCCGGCGCCCCTGCGGCGCCCCCGGCGGCGCCGGGCGGCCGTCGCCCTGCTCTTCGTCCTGCCCGCGCTGCTCCTGCTGGGCGCCCTCGTCGTCTACCCCGTGCTGTTCTCCGTCGGCCGCAGCTTCTTCGACGCCTCCGGCACGCGCTTCGTGGGCGGCGAGAACTACACCGAGATGTTCCGCGACCCGGCCACCCTCAAGGCCATCCGCAACACGGCGATCTGGGTCGTCGTCGCGCCCACCCTGCTGACCGGCCTCGGCCTGATCCTCGCCGTCCTGGTGGAGAAGGTCCGCTGGGCCACCGCCTTCAAGCTGCTCCTCTTCATGCCGATGGCGGTCTCCTTCCTCGCCGCCGGCATCGTCTTCCGGCTCGCCTACGACCACGACCCGGACAAGGGCGTACTCAACGCTGCCGTGACCGGCGTGCACGACGCCTTCGCCGGTACGTCGAGCTACCCGGGCGCCCGGGCACGTGAGGGCCAGGAGGGCGGTCTGGTCAAGGGGGCCGACGGCTCGTACCGGACCGGTGCGGGCGTGTCACCCGGCGACACGGTGGCCCTCGGCCTGGTCGGCGTGGGGCCCGACGACCTGCCGTCCGGCGCGGAGTCCGCGTACGGGGCGGCGGGACGGGACGCCGCCGACGACGAGGTGCGCGGCGTCGTCTACCTGGACTTCACGCCCGGCGGGGGAGGGGAGCAGGGGCGGGTCGACCGGCGGGAGAGCGGGCTGCCCGGGATGACGGTCGAGGCGGTGCGCGACGGCCGTACGGTCGCCACCACGACCACCGCCGACGACGGCTCCTTCTCCTTCGACGGGCTGGACCCGGGCTCCTACGGCGTGAAGCTCCCCGCCGCCAACTTCGCCCCGCCCTACGAGGGCGTCTCCTGGCTCGGACCCGCACTCGTCACCCCCGCCATCATCGGGGCGTACCTGTGGATCTGGACCGGGTTCGCGATGGTGCTGATCGGCGCCGGGCTCTCCTCGCTGCCGCGCGACGCGCTGGAGGCGGCGCGGATGGACGGCGCCAACGAGTGGCAGATCTTCCGGCGGATCACCGTGCCGCTGCTGGCACCGGTGCTCACGGTCGTCTTCATCACCCTCGTGATCAACGTGATGAAGGTCTTCGACCTCGTCTACATCATCGCGCCCGGACCCGTGCAGGAGGACGCGACGGTGCTCGCGACGCAGATGTGGCTGGTGTCGTTCGGCGGCGGCAACAACCAGGGACTCGGCAGCGCGCTCGGCGTACTGCTCCTGCTGCTCGTCGTCCCGGCCATGGTCTTCAACGTCCGCCGCTTCAAGAGGAGTCAGCGATGAGGAGTCAGCGATGAACGCCGTCCGGCGCTATCTGGGCAACGGGATCGTCCAGGCATTCCTGGTGCTCATCGGGCTGGTGTGGATGACGCCGCTGGCCGGGCTGTTCCTGTCCTCACTGCGGTCGTCCGAGGACACGGCGAAGGGCGGCTGGTGGACGGCCCTGGCGAGCCCGGGGCAGCTCTCCCTCGACAACTACTCGGCGCTGCTCGGCAACTCCGGCATCACCCAGGCATTCTGGAACACGGTGCTGATCTCCGTGCCGACGACCGTGCTCGTCGTGGTCGTCGGGGCGCTCGCCGGGTACGCCTTCGCCTGGCTGGACTTCCCGGGGCGCGAGACGGTCTTCCTGGTCGTCGTCGCGCTGCTGGTGGTGCCCGTGCAGATCGGGCTGCTGCCGGTCGCCAAACTCTTCGGGCAGCTGGGCCTGTTCGGGACCATCCCGGGTGTGGTGCTCTTCCACGTCGCCTACGGACTGCCGTTCGCGGTGTTCCTGCTGCGGAACTACTTCGCCGAGATGCCCAAGGAGATGCTGGAGGCCGCGCGCATGGACGGCGGCAACGAGTGGCGGATCTTCACGCGGCTGGTGCTGCCGGTCGGCAAGCCGGCCATCGCCAGCCTCGCCATCTTCCAGTTCCTGTGGGTGTGGAACGACATGCTGGTCGCGCTGCTCTTCGCGGACAGTTCCTCGCAGCCTCTGACAGTGGAGCTCCAGTCACAGATCCGCCAGTTCGGCAGCAACATCGACGTGCTGGCACCGGGGGCGTTCCTGTCGCTGGTGGTGCCGGTGGTTGTCTTCTTCGCGTTCCAGCGGCACTTTGTGCAGGGGGTCATGGCGGGGTCCGTGAAGTGACGGGGGAGAGTGGGGCGGTGGGGAGGGTTTTCGCCCCCGCCGCCCCTTCCCGTTCCCGTCCCTGGGGCTGCCGCCCCCAGACCCCCGCTTTCGGCCCTGAACGGGCCTCGTCCTCAAACGCCGGACGGGCTGGATCAGGCCGACGCCGGTGGGTACAGCGACCTCGGCAGCTGGGATGCCGCCGCCGAGTCCAGGAGCCACAGGGTGCGAGCGCGGCCCCTGGCGCCCGCTGCCGGGGCCTGGATCTCGCCGGCGCCCGACAGGGCCATCGCCACCGCGTTCGCCTTGTCCTCGCCCGCCGCCAGCAGCCACACCTCACGGGCGGCGCGGATCGCGGGCAGGGTCAGGGAGATGCGGATGGGCGGCGGCTTGGGCGAGCCGTGGACGCCGATCACCGTGCGCTCCGTCTCCCGGACGCCCGGGTGCTCCGGGAAGAGCGACGCCACGTGGGTGTCCGGGCCGACGCCGAGGAGCAGGACGTCGAAGGACGGGACCGCGGCGTGGTTCTCCGGGACGGAGGCCGTGGCCAGTTCCTGCGCGTAGGCCGCCGCTGCCGCCTCGACGTCCGAGCCGTAGGGGCCGTCGGAGGCCGCCATCGCGTGCACCCGCTTCGGGTCCAGCGGCACCGCGTCGAGGAGTGCCTGGTGAGCCTGGGTGACGTTGCGCTCCGGGTCGCCCTCCGGCAGGAAGCGCTCGTCGCCCCACCACAGGTCGAGCCGGCTCCAGTCGATCGCGTCCCGGGCCGGGGAGCCGGCCAGCGCCGCGAGCAGGCCGTTGCCGTTGCGGCCGCCGGTGAGGACCACGGACGCGCTGCCCCGGGAGGCCTGCGCGTCCACGATCTTCGTGATCAGGCGGGCCGCCGCGGCCTCGGCCATCAGCTCCTTGTCACGGTGCACGACCAGCTGCGGGGTGTCGCTCATTTCGCCGCCGCCTTCCTCACCGGTGTCTTCTCCTGCGCCGCGTCCTTCGCGGAAGCCTTCGCGACCGTCCCGACGGGAGCGGTGACCGCGAGGGCGTCGCCTTCGCCGACCCGGTCTCCTTTGGCCGACTCGTTCAGCCGGTCCACGCCGTACCGCAGCGCCGAGGCGTACGTGTCGTCCGGGTCCAGGCGGCGCAGCTCCTCCGCGATCAGCTCGGCCGTCTCGCGGCGCTTGAGCGCGACCGCGCGGGCCGGCTGGCCCTGGATGGAGAGGTTCGCCAGCGAGCCGTCGGCCCGGTCCAGGACGACGGGACCGCAGTCGGTGTCCATGCGGACCGCGGTGAGACCCGGGCCGCCCGACACCGTGCGCCGCACCGGCACGTCCAGCCGGTCCGCGAGCCACATCGCGAGCAGCTCGCAGCTCGGGTTGAACTCCTCGCCCTCCACCTCGACGCCCTGCACCTTGCAGTCGACCTGGTCGAGCGCGGCCGCCAGCATGGAGCGCCACGGCGTGATGCGGGTCCACGACAGGTCGGTGTCGCCCGGTGCGTAGGCGTCGGAACGGGCCGCCAGCTCCCGTATCGGCTCCTCGCAGGCGTAGGTGTCGGTGACCCGGCGCTGGGCGAGGGCGCCCAGGGGATCCTTCGCCGGGTCCAGCGGCGCGTTCACCGGCCACCAGACGACGACCGGCGCGTCCGGCAGCAGCAGCGGCAGGACCACCGACTGGGCGTGGTCGACGACATCGCCGTACAGCCGCAGCACGATCGTCTCGCCGGTGCCCGCGTCGGCGCCGAGGCGGACCTCGGCGTCCAGCCGGGACCGGGTGCGGTCCCGGGGCGAGCGCGAGACCCGCTTGATGACGACCAGCGTGCGCGAGGGGTGCTCGTGCGCGGCGTCGCTCGCGGCCTTCAGCGCGTCGTAGGCGTTCTCCTCGTCGGTGACGATGACCAGGGTGAGCACCATGCCGACGGCGGGGGTGCCGATGGCCCGGCGGCCGAGCACCAGCGCCTTGTTGATCTTGCTGGCCGTGGTGTCCGTGAGGTCGGTCTTCATGGCCGGCGCCAGCTCCGTCCGTCTCGTTCCAGCATTTCGTCCGCCTCGACGGGCCCCCAGGTGCCGGCCGGGTACTGGGCCGGGGTGCCGTGCTCGTCCCAGTACTCCTCGATCGGGTCGAGGATCTTCCAGGACAGCTCGACCTCCTCGGTGCGCGGGAAGAGGTTGGCGTCGCCCAGCAGGACGTCGAGGATCAGGCGCTCGTACGCCTCCGGGCTGGACTCGGTGAAGGACTCGCCGTAGGCGAAGTCCATGGACACGTCCCGGATCTCCATCGACGTGCCCGGCACCTTGGAACCGAAGCGGACGGTGACGCCCTCGTCGGGCTGGACGCGGATGACGATCGCGTTCGAGCCGAGTTCCTCGGTGGCCGTCGTGTCGAAGGGGGAGTGCGGCGCCCGCTGGAAGACCACCGCGATCTCCGTGACCCGGCGGCCGAGCCGCTTGCCGGTGCGCAGGTAGAAGGGGACGCCCGCCCAGCGGCGGTTGTCGATGCCGACCTTGATCGCGGCGTAGGTGTCGGTCTTCGACTTGGGGTCGATGCCGTCCTCTTCGAGGTAGCCGACGGCCTTGGCGCCGCCCTGCCAGCCCGCCGCGTACTGGCCGCGCACAGTGTCCCGGCCCAGGTCCTTGGGGAGGCGGACCGCTCCGAGCACCTTGGTCTTCTCCGCCGCCAGCGCGTCCGCGTCGAAGGAGGCGGGCTCCTCCATGGCGGTCAGCGCGAGCAGCTGGAGGAGGTGGTTCTGGATGACGTCGCGCGCCGCGCCGATGCCGTCGTAGTAGCCGGCCCGGCCGCCGATGCCGATGTCCTCGGCCATGGTGATCTGGATGTGGTCGACGTAGGACCGGTTCCAGATCGGCTCGAACATCGTGTTGGCGAAACGCAGCGCCAGGATGTTCTGGACGGTCTCCTTGCCCAGGTAGTGGTCGATGCGGAAGACCTGGTCGGAGCCGAAGACCTCGTGGACGATCGCGTTCAGCTCCTCGGCCGACCTCAGGTCGTGGCCGAACGGCTTCTCGATCACCGCCCGCCGCCAGGAGCCGTTCGTCTGGTCGGCGAGACCGTGCTTCTTGAGCTGCTGGATGACCACCGGGAAGGACTTCGGCGGCACCGACAGGTAGAAGGCGAAGTTGCCGCCCGTGCCCTGTGCCTTGTCCAGCTCCTCGATGGTGCCGCGCAGCCGCTCGAAGGCGTCGTCGTCGTCGAAGGTGCCCTGGACGAAGCGCATCCCCTGGATGAGCTGCTGCCAGACCTCCTCGCGGAACGGAGTGCGGGAGTGTTCCTTGACGGCGTCGTGCACGACCTGGGCGAAGTCCTCGTGTTCCCAGTCGCGGCGGGCGAACCCGACGAGCGAGAAGCCCGGCGGCAGCAGACCCCGGTTGGCGAGGTCGTACACGGCGGGCATGAGCTTCTTGCGGGACAGATCGCCGGTGACGCCGAAGATGACCAGACCCGACGGCCCCGCGATGCGCGGGAGCCGTCGGTCTGCGGGGTCACGCAGCGGGTTGCTGCTTGACAATTCTCAGCCCTTCGAGGGAGCGAGGCGCTTGAGCTCCGCCTCCGTGGACTTCAGCAGGTCGTTCCAGGACGCCTCGAACTTCTCGACGCCCTCGTCCTCCAGGAGCTGGACCACCTCGTCGTAGGAGATCCCGAGCTTCTCGACCGCGTCGAGGTCGGCGCGGGCCTGCTCGTACGACCCGGCGACGGCGTCGCCGGTGATCTCGCCGTGGTCCTCGGTGGCCAGCAGCGTGGCCTCCGGCATGGTGTTGACCGTGTTCGGCGCGACCAGGTCGGTGACGTACATGGTGTCGCTGTACGCCTTGTCCTTCACACCGGTCGACGCCCACAGCGGACGCTGCTTGTTGGCGCCGGCCTTCTCCAGGGCGGCCCAGCGGTCGGTGCCGAAGACCTCCTCGTACGCCTGGTAGGCCAGGCGCGCGTTGGCAACGGCGGCCTTGCCGCGCTGCGCCTTGGCCTCGTCGGTGCCGAGCGCGTCGATCCGCTTGTCGATCTCGGTGTCCACGCGGGACACGAAGAAGGACGCCACCGAGTGGATCTGGGAGAGGTCCAGGCCGCGCTCCTTGGCCTTCTCCAGGCCGGTCAGGAAGGCGTCCATGACCTTGCGGTAGCGCTCCAGGGAGAAGATCAGCGTGACGTTGACGCTGATGCCCAGGCCGATGGTCTCGGCGATGGCCGGCAGGCCCGCCTCGGTCGCCGGGATCTTGATGAAGGTGTTCGGCCGGTCCACCAGCCACGCCAGCTGCTTGGCCTCGGCCACCGTGGCGTGGGTGTTGTGCGCCAGGCGCGGGTCCACCTCGATGGAGACCCGGCCGTCCTTGCCGCCGGTGTTGTCGTAGACCGGGCGCAGGATGTCGGCGGCGTCGCGGACGTCCGCCGTGGTGATCATGCGGATGGCCTCTTCGACCGTGACCCCGCGCACCGCGAGGTCGGCGAGCTGCTGGTCGTAGCCGTCGCCCTGCGAGATCGCCTTCTGGAAGATCGACGGGTTGGTGGTGACGCCCACGACGTGCTGCTGGTCGATCAGCTCGGCGAGGTTGCCGGACGTGATCCGCTTGCGCGACAGGTCGTCCAGCCAGATCGCGACGCCTTCATCGGAGAGGCGCTTGAGTGCGTCTGTCATGGAAATTGCATCTCCTACGTGTCGTATACGAGCGTCAGCGCTGGGCCGCGGCGAGGGATTCCCGCGCGGCGGAGGCCACGTTCTCGGCGGTGAAGCCGAACTCCTTGAAGAGCACCTTGGCGTCCGCCGAAGCACCGAAGTGCTCCAGGGAGACGATGCGGCCGGCGTCCCCCACGTACTTGTGCCAGGTCAGACCGATTCCGGCCTCGACCGCCACCCGGGCCTTCACGGACGGGGGCAGGACGCTGTCCCGGTACCCCTGGTCCTGCTGCTCGAACCACTCCACGGACGGCATGGACACCACACGGGTCGGCACACCGTCGGCCTGGAGCTGCTCGCGCGCCTCGACCGCCACGTGCACCTCGGAACCGGTGGCGATCAGGACGACCTGCGGCTCGCCGCCTTCGGCCTCGAACAGGACGTAGCCGCCCTTGGCCGCGTCCTCGTTCGACTCGTACGTCGGCACACCCTGGCGGGTCAGCGCCAGACCGTGCGGCTGGCCCTTGCCGAACTCCTTCGTCCAGCGGCGCAGGATCTCCCGCCAGGCGATCGCCGTCTCGTTGGCGTCGGCCGGCCGGACCACGTTCAGACCCGGGATGGCGCGCAGCGAGGCCAGGTGCTCGACCGGCTGGTGGGTCGGGCCGTCCTCGCCCAGACCGATGGAGTCGTGCGTCCACACGTACGTCACCGGCAGGTGCATCAGGGCCGACAGCCGCACCGCGTTGCGCATGTAGTCCGAGAAGACCAGGAACGTTCCGCCGTAGATGCGGGTGTTGCCGTGCAGCGCGATGCCGTTCATCTCCGCGGCCATCGCGTGCTCGCGGATGCCGAAGTGGATGGTGCGGCCGTACGGGTCGGCCTCCGGCAGCGGGTTGCCCGCGGGGAGGAAGGACGACGTCTTGTCGATCGTCGTGTTGTTCGAGCCCGCGAGGTCGGCCGAGCCGCCCCACAGCTCCGGGACCACCGCGCCGAGCGCCTGGAGCACCTTGCCGGACGCGGCGCGGGTCGCCAGGCCCTTGCCCGCCTCGAAGACCGGGATCTTCTCCTCCCAGCCCCCCGGCAGCTCACCCTTGGCGACGCGGTCGTACTCGGCGGCACGCTCCGGGTTGTTGTCCCGCCACTGCTGGAAGGACTTCTCCCACACCGCGCGGGCCGCCTGGCCCTTCTCCAGCGCCTTGCGGGTGTGCTCGATGACCTCGTCGGAGACCTCGAAGGACTTCTCCGGGTCGAAGCCCAGGACCCGCTTGGTCGCGGCGACCTCGTCGTCGCCGAGCGCCGAGCCGTGCGCGGCCTCGGTGTTCTGCGCGTTCGGGGCGGGCCAGGCGATGATCGAGCGCATCGCGATGAAGGAGGGGCGGTCGGTGACCTTCTTGGCCGCCTCGATCGCGTCGTAGATCGCGTTCGGGTCCAGGTCGCCGTCCGGCTTCGGCGCGACCCGCTGGACGTGCCAGCCGTACGCCTCGTACCGCTTGCAGGTGTCCTCGGAGACGGCCGTCTCGGTGTCGCCCTCGATGGAGATGTGGTTGTCGTCCCACAAAAGCACCAGGTTGCCGAGCTTCTGGTGACCGGCCGTCGAGGACGCCTCGGAGGAGATGCCCTCCTGGAGGCAGCCGTCACCGGCGATGCAGTAGACGAAGTGGTCGAACGGGGACTCGCCCTCGGCGGCCTCCGGGTCGAACAGGCCGCGCTCGTAGCGGGCGGCCATCGCCATGCCCACCGCGTTGGCGACACCCTGGCCCAGCGGGCCGGTCGTGGTCTCCACGCCCGTGGTGTGGCCGTACTCCGGGTGGCCGGGGGTCTTGGAGCCCCAGGTGCGGAAGGACTCCAGGTCCGCCAGCTCGAGGCCGAAACCGGCCAGGTACAGCTGGGTGTAGAGGGTCAGGGACGAGTGGCCCGCGGACAGCACGAAACGGTCGCGCCCGACCCAGTTCGCGTCGGCGGGGTCGTGCCGCATCACCTTCTGGAAGAGGGTGTAGGCGGCGGGCGCCAGGCTCATCGCCGTACCCGGATGGCCGTTGCCAACCTTCTGTACGGCATCGGCGGCCAGGACGCGGGCGGTGTCCACGGCCCGCTGGTCCAGTTCGGTCCACTCGAGGTCTGTGGTGGTCGGCTTGGTGCTCACCCTGAGTCAGGGCTCCTCTCCACATGTCGGTTGCCGGTGCACGAGCACCGGCTGCCGGCGCGTCCGTGAGTCGGCCGGCCATTGCCGAGCCTACCCCCGTAAGTACGTGCGTTTTTCCGCTGGAAACCAGACTGCCGGGACTCTTGTGGATCCGCCTGTCGACTGGGCGAAACCGCATTCGGCAAGTGAATACGGAGCCGCTCATCTGACCGCTCAATCGACTCCGCGAACGCACGTCGGAGCACCCCGGCCAACACGAGCCCACCCCCGCGAAGGCCGAGGTATGGGCAACGTCTAAAGTGGCGTGGTACGCGCGAGCCTTTACCGCCACTTCACACGGGGAGGCTCGCTGGGATGTCTCTGTCAGGGGTGTGCGTGACGGCCGTTGAATCCCGTCCTGCGGGGGTTATCGGGACGAACCAGAGCCCGAGTCACCGGCCGTTCGGGGCCCGTGTCAAGGCGTTCGTGGCGCTGACCAAGCCGCGGATCATCGAGCTTCTGCTGATCACCACCGTTCCGGTGATGTTCCTCGCCGAGCAGGGTGTTCCGGATCTGACGCTGGTGCTGCTGACCTGCGTCGGCGGTTACCTGTCGGCCGGCGGCGCGAACGCGCTGAACATGTACATCGACCGCGACATCGACGCGCTGATGGACCGGACCTCGCAGCGCCCGCTGGTGACCGGCATGGTCAGTCCGGTGGAATGCCTGGTCTTCGGCATCGCCCTGGCGATCGTCTCCACGCTGCTGTTCGGCTTCACCGTCAACTGGCTGTCGGCCTGGCTCTCGCTCGGCGCGCTCCTCTTCTACGTGGTCGTCTACACGATGATCCTCAAGCGCCGCACCTCGCAGAACATCGTCTGGGGCGGTATCGCGGGCTGTCTGCCGGTGCTCATCGGCTGGTCGGCCGTGACCAACTCGATGTCCTGGGCGCCGATCATCCTCTTCGGGGTGATGTTCTTCTGGACGCCGCCGCATTACTGGCCGCTGTCCATGAAGGTCAAGGAGGACTACGCGCGCGTCGGCGTGCCGATGCTCCCGGTGATCGCGTCCAACAAGGTGGTCGCCCGGCAGATCGTCATCTACAGCTGGGTGATGGTCATCGTGTCGCTGCTGCTGACGCCGCTCGGCTACACCGGCTGGTTCTACACGGCGGTCGCCGTGGCGGCCGGCGGCATGTGGCTGTGGGAGGCGCACGGACTGCAGAACCGCGCCAAGGCCGAGGTGACCGGTGGCAAGCTCAAGGAGATGCGGCTGTTCCACTGGTCCATCACCTATGTGTCGGTGCTGTTCCTCGCCATCGCGGTGGACCCCTTCCTGCGCTGACATCCCTCCGGGGTTCCTGCGCTGATATCTCTTCGGGACGGGCGGGGTGCGTGGTCAAGGCCACGCACCCCGCCCGTCGCCGTTCGATCTACCCGTCGGTAGCATCCTGGGCATGGCAGACACGCAGCAGGTTGACACGAAGGCCGACCGGTGGGCCGAGCGCCGGGTGACCCGGCTGGCCGGGCGGATCGACTCCTTCTCCAAGGCCCACGGCGGCGCCGAGGCCCAGGTGGCCTACCTGGGTGAGCGCGGCGCCCGGATCGTGCTGGTCGGCGAGGACGGTGCCTGGGGCGACCTGGTGGCGCGCACCTACGAGACCGCGCAGAAGGCCGTGGAGAAGTCCGGGATCACCGTGCACGAGGACTTCGACGGCGAGTTCGCCGCCAAGGTGACCACGGGCCGCTACGAGTGGTCCCGCATGGCCGGCATCCAGGTCGGCGGGCCGAGCAACACCTGAGAGCGGGTTCACCCGTTAGGACCGTAGGAAGCCGCGAGGCGCACGGGCCGTTCGAGGCACGCGAGCCGCACGGCGCACGGTCCCAGCACGGGGAGCCCGGATGATCGAAACGCCGTCCCTGGTGGACCAGTACTGCCACGGCGTCCTGAGAACGGAGCTGGGCCTCGGCACCTTCGAGGCCCAGCTGGCCCGCACCGAGGGTCCGCCCGCCCCCGGCACCACCCTCTTCGACACCCAGACCGGCTTCGCGGTACGCCGATGGTGCCCGCCGCTGCTCGGCCTGGAACCGCACTGCACGCCCGCCCGCTATCTGGCCCGGCGCCGTGAACTGGGCGTCATGGAGGCCGACCGCAGGCTGCTGCGCGGCAGCGGCATCACCACCTACCTGGTCGATGCCGGGCTGCCCGGCGACCTCACCGGACCGACCGAGATGGCCACGGCCGCGGACGCCGACACGCGCGAGATCGTGCGCCTGGAACTCCTCGCCGAGCAGGTCGCCGACACCTCCGGCACCGTCGAGTCCTTCCTCGCCAACCTCGCCGAGGCCGTGCACGGCGCCGCCGCGGGCGCGGTCGCCTTCACCTCCGTGGCCGGGGTCCGGCACGGTCTGGCGCTCGCGCCGGAGCCGCCCGGCGCGGGCGAGGTGCGCGGGGCCGCCGCCCGCTGGCTCACCGGGCGCGAGGTCGGCGGGGAGCTGAGCGATCCGGTGCTGCTGCGCCACCTGCTGTGGATCGCCGTCGCCTCGGGCCTGCCGCTCCAGCTGCACGCGGGCCTCGGGGAGCCGGGCCTGCGCATCGACCGCACCGACCCGGTCCTGCTCACCGACTTCGTGCGGGCCACCGCCGGTCTCGGCACCGACCTGGTCCTGCTGCACGGCTACCCTTACCACCGCCACGCCGCCCACCTGGCCGGGGTCTTCTCGCACGTCTACGCCGACTCGGGCGCCGCCCTGGTGCGCACCGGCGCACGGGCCGCGACGGTCCTCGCGGAGATCCTGGAGCTGGCCCCCTTCGGTAAGATCCTCTTCTCCAGCGGCGCCCAGGGCCTGCCCGAGCTGCACGTGGTCGCCGCCCGGCTGTTCCGCGAAGCCCTCGGACGGGTGCTGGGCGCCTGGGTGGCCGAGGGGGCGTGGTCGCTCGGGGACGCACAACGGGTGGCGGGGTTGATCGCCTCGGGGAACGCGGGGCGGGTGTACGGGCTGGAGTGACCGGTGTACACACCGGAGCCGGGCGGAGAGACTGGGCGCATGCCGACCGACGCCCTGCTCGACCGCTTCCTCGCACACCTCGCGCCCCTCGACCCCGTGGCCGTCTGGGCGCACGGTTCACTGGGTGCGGGCGACTACCAGGAGGGCCGCAGCGACCTCGACCTGATCGCCGTCCTGCCACGGCCGGCCACGGCCCGTACGGCCTGGCGGCTGGGGCTGCTCCACGCCCGGCTGCGCGACGAGCCCCTGGCCGGACTGCTGCACTGCACCTACCTGTCGCCCGACACCGTCGCCGACCCCGACCAGCGGCATCTGACCTGGGCCCACCAGCAGCTCTTCAAGCGGACCGTCACCCCGGTCACCCGGCGCGAACTCCACAGTTTCGGGCGCGTCCTGCACGGCGAGTCGCCGAAGCAGCTGCTGCCTCCGGTGCCGGACCCGGAGCTCGACGCCTTCGTCGTCCGGGACCAGCGGGAGTTCTGGCGTCCGCACGTGCGCAGGGCGGAGCTGTGGTCGCAGGACGTCTGGGTCGACCTGGGGCTGATCACCTTCGCCCGAGCCACCGTCACCCTGCGCGAGGGCCGCCTGATCACCAAGCGGCAGGCCCTGGACGAGCTGCCCGCCCTGGGCGCTCCCGGCGAGGTCGTCGAGGACATCAGCGAACGGCGGTACGGGAACCGCGCGCGTCCCGCGGCCACGGGGGAGTGGACCGCCCGCCGCGCGGAGCTGACCCGGAGCTACCTGGGACCGGCCATCGACACGCTGGTGGCGTCGTACTCCTGAGAGGGCAGCTCGGGCACCGTCTCCTCGGGCCGCTCGCGCAGCGCCAGCAGCACGCGCAGCACCGCGATCCACACCAGGCACGAGCCGAACATGTGCAGGCCGACCAGGACCTCGGGCAGGTCGGTGAAGTACTGGACGTACCCGATGACCCCCTGGGCGAGCAGTACCAGGAACAGGTCGCGGGTACGGGCCAGCGGGCCCTTGGGCGCGTCGACCGCCTTCAGCACGAACCACAGGGCGAAGGTCAGCGTCACCACGATCCACGCCAGGACGGCGTGCGCCTTGCTGATCATCTCCCAGTCGACCGGCATGCGCGGCACGTCGCTGGAGTCGCCCGCGTGCGGTCCCGCGCCGGTGACCACGGTGCCGACCACGACCAGCAGCGCGGAGACGACGACCATCACCCACACCAGCTGCTGCACGGACTTGCCGACCAGCGGGCGCGGTGCCGTGTCGCCCTCCCGGGTGCGCTGCCACATCACCGTGGCCAGGGTCAGCAGCGCCGTCGTCGCCACGAAGTGCGCCGCGACGGTGTACGGGTTGAGCCCGACGAGCACGACGATGCCACCGAGGACGGCGTTGCTCATCACGACCCAGAACTGCGCCCACCCCAGCAGGGTGAGGCTGCGCCGGTAGGGCTTCTGCGAGCGGGCGGCGATGATCGCCCAGCCGACGGCGGCACACAGCACGTAGGTCAGCATGCGGTTGCCGAACTCGATGATGCCGTGGAAGCCCATCTCGCTCGTGGTGGTGAGCGAGTCGTCGGTGCACTTGGGCCAGGTCGGGCAGCCGAGGCCCGAGCCGGTGAGCCGGACGGCGCCGCCGGTGACGACGATGACCACCGACATCACGAGGGGCGCGAGGGCCGCCCGCTGGACCGTCCGGGGATGCGGGGTCCAGCGCGCGGCGATGAAGGCGAGCGGGTTGCGCACGGCGGCTGCGGCGTCGGCGCGGGTCACGTTTGGCACGCCGTCCATCGTAGGCGCCCGCTTGTGCACGCTTTCACGAGGGTCGGTCCGTGGCATGTGTTCCTACTCCCAGCGGAAGAACTTCCCCGCGGCCGCGAGCCCCACGACCGCCCACCCGGCGAGGATCCCCAGGTCTCCCCAGGGCATCGAGGCGCCGTGCTGGAGGACGTCCCGCAGTCCGTCCGACAGGGCGGAGATGGGCAGCAGCCCCAGCACGTCCTGCGCCGCGTCCGGGAACTTCTCCAGCGGCACGATCACCCCGCCGCCCACGAGGAGCAGCAGGAAGACCAGGTTGGCGGCGGCCAGCGTGGCCTCCGCCTTGAGGGTGCCGGCCATCAGCAGGCCCAGCCCGGAGAAGGCGGCGGTGCCGAGGACCAGGAGCAGCAGCACGGCCGCCGGGTTGCCGTGCGGCGACCAGCCCAGCGCGAAGGCGATCACCGTCAGCAGCACGACCTGGAGCACCTCGGTGACCAGGACCGACGCCGTCTTCGCGGTCATCAGGGCCCAGCGCGGCAGCGGTGAGGCCGCCAGCCGCTTCAGCACCCCGTACCGGCGTTCGAAGCCGGTGGCGATGGCCTGCCCCGTGAACGCCGTCGACATCACGGCCAGCGCCAGGATGCCGGGGGCGAGGAAGTCGACCGCCTCCCCGGCCCCGGTGTCGACGATGTCCACGGAGCTGAACAGGACGAGCAGCAGCGTCGGGATGACCACCGTCAGCAGCAGCTGCTCGCCGTTGCGCAGCAGCATCTTCGTCTCGAGCACGGCCTGCGCCGCGATCATGCGTCCGAGCGGCGCGGCGCCGGGCCTGGGCGCGTACGCCCCCGTACCGCCGGGCGTGCCCGTGTCCCCGGGGGTCCCTGTCGTCGTGGTCACCCGCGCAGCTCCTTGCCCGTCAGTTCCAGGCTGTGTCTTCCCGGGGGACGACCCCCGGGCCCCCGGCCGTCCTTGGCGCTGACCGAAATCATGAGCGCAACTCCCTGCCTGTCAGCTCCAGAAAGACGTCCTCCAGCGTGTGCCGCTCCACCGAGATGCGGTCCGGCATCACCCCGTGCTGGGCGCACCAGGAGGTCACCGTCGCGAGCAGCTGCGGGTCCACCTCGCCGTTCACCCGGTACGAGCCCGGGGTCAGCTCGGCCGCCGCGGAGTCCGGGGGGAGCGCCTTGAGCAGGGACGCGACGTCCAGTCCCGGACGGCCCGTGAACCGCAGGGTGTTCTCGGCGCCGCCGCGGCACAGCTGCTCGGGGGAGCCCTGGGCGACGACCCGGCCGGTGTCGATGATGGCCACGTCGTCGGCCAGCTGCTCGGCCTCGTCCATGTGGTGCGTGGTGAGGATCACGGAGACCCCGTCGCCACGCAGGTCCCGTACGAGGTCCCAGGTGGCGCGGCGGGCCTGCGGGTCGAGACCGGCGGTCGGCTCGTCCAGGAACACCAGCTCCGGGCGGCCGACCACGGCCATCGCGAGGGCGAGCCGCTGCTGCTGCCCGCCCGAGAGCCTGCGGTACGTGGTGCGGCCGCACGAGCCGAGCCCGAGCCGCTCGATCAGTGCGCCGACGTCCAGCGGATGGGCGTGCAGCTTCGCGACGTGGCGCAGCATCTCGTCCGCGCGGGCGCCGGAGTAGACGCCGCCGGACTGGAGCATCACGCCGATCCGCGGGCGCAGCTCGGCGCCCTGGCGCACCGGGTCGAGGCCCAGGACACGCACCGTCCCGGAGTCCGCTCTGCGGTATCCCTCACAGGTCTCGACCGTGGTCGTCTTGCCCGCCCCGTTGGGGCCGAGCACGGCGGTGACGCCCGTGCGGGCCACCAGGTCGAGGCCGTCCACCGCGGTCTTCGTTCCGTACCGCTTCACCAGGGCCTGGACCTGGACCACGGGCTCGCTTCGCATGGGTCACGAGTCTAGGTAGGCGGACGACCTGCCGGGCGCGGGGGTGTGGAAAACCGTGGGTAACCTCCTCCGGCCCGGGACGGGGGCTCACTCGCGGGGGCGGTGCAGCGGCAGCCACCGCTCGGCGTACGCGACCGCGTCCGGCAGCGGGAACAGGCGTGCCTCGGCCGCGCCGACCCGGCCGCGCATCACAAGGCGGTCCCGTTCGAAGTCGTGGCCCAGTTCGTCGAAGCGCTCCGAGGTGATCGACACCTCGGTCACCCGCTCCCAGCCCACCGGCCCCGGGCGGCCCACCTCCACCAGCGGGCCGGGGATCCGGTACTCGGCGAGGTGGAAGGCGGTGCACGCGTCGTAGCCCGCGCCGAGCAGCAGGACCCGGGCGTCCAGCCGTTCCAGCGTGGCCAGGGGGCTCCGCTCGCCCAGCCGGCAGTCGGTCGCGTGGTCGGCGACCACCTCCCCGGCGCGGGCACCGAGGGCCGCGAAGGAGGTCTGCGGATGGGCGCTGCGCCGGGCACCCGGCCAGGTGCGCACCGTCTCGGGGACCACCCCGACGCCGCGCGAGGGCGTGATCAGCGGGTCGTAGGCGGGCGTCGCGGCGCGCACGGTCTCCCACCACTCCTCGGGCACCGGCGGGCTGGTCCACAGGGCCGGGTCGGAGAGGTCGCCGGTCTGCGTCGGGACCACCAGGGTGCCGCCGGGGCCGAGGACGTCGAGCAGCGCCTGGACCACCGCGACCGGGCCGCCGCAGACCCAGCCGAGGGAGCTGAGGGAGGAGTGCACGAGCAGGGTGTCGCCGGTCCGCACACCCAGTTCGCGCAGCCCGGCTGCGATCGAGCCGCGGGTGACGAGTGGGCCGGTCGGAGGGGGTGTGGGCATGCGGGGGAGTGTTCCGGAAGCCGGTCGCGGACGCCAGTGGATTGCTCGTGGCTGATCGATCAAAGATCGTTTCCGCAGGTCAGCTTAGGTATGCCTAAGTGACGCAGGGCACCGTCCGGTGATCCGGACGCGGCTTGCCCGCCTCGAAGGAATTACGCAACAATGGCGTTGTGAAAAACGTCGGTGAGGCTCCGCAGGAGGAACTCGCGACCGGTGAGCGGTCCACCCGCAACCGGGTCGCGCGCTCCATCCTGGACCACGGGCCGTCCACTGTCGCCGAGCTCGCCGGACGCCTGGGCCTGACCCAGGCCGCCGTCCGGCGCCACCTCGACGCCCTGGTCGCCGACGACGTGGTCGAGCCCCGTGAGCAGCGGGTCTACGGCGCGCGCACGCGCGGGCGGCCCGCCAAGGTCTTCGCGCTCACCGACTGCGGCCGGGACGCCTTCGACCAGTCGTACGACAAACTGGCCGCCGACGCCCTGCGCTGGATCGCCGAGCAGGAGGGCGGGGAGCAGGCGATCGCCGCCTTCGCCCGCGCCCGGATCGCCGCCCAGTCGGGGGCGTACCGCGCGGCCGTCGAGTCCGTCCCCGCCGAGAAGCGCGCCGAAGCGCTGGCCAAGGCCCTGAGCGAGGACGGGTACGCTGCTACCGCGCGGAGCGCACCCCACCCCCAGCAGGGCGAGCAGCTGTGCCAGCACCACTGCCCGGTCGCCCACGTCGCGGAGCAGTTCCCGCAGCTGTGCGAGGCGGAGACGGAATTTTTCGCCGAGCTGCTCGGTACGCATGTACAGCGTCTCGCGACCATCGCGCACGGCGACGGGGTCTGCACCACGTTCATTCCGAAGACTTCGCACGCGCCACCCCCGGCGCGCGCGTCCGAGAACACCGCTAACGCATCTGCAAGCACGGCCGGGAGGAACCCCGCATGACTCTCCCCACGGAGACTGCCCACCCCGAGCTCGAGGGCCTGGGCAAGTACGAATACGGCTGGGCCGACTCCGACACGGCCGGCGCCTCTGCCAAGCGCGGCATCAACGAGGACGTCGTCCGCGACATCTCCGCGAAGAAGAACGAGCCGGAGTGGATGACCAAGCTCCGTCTCAAGGGCCTGCGCCTCTTCGAGAAGAAGCCCATGCCGAACTGGGGCTCGGACCTGTCGGGGATCGACTTCGACAACATCAAGTACTTCGTGCGCTCCACGGAGAAGCAGGCGGAGTCCTGGGAGGACCTGCCCGAGGACATCAAGAACACGTACGACAAGCTCGGCATCCCCGAGGCGGAGAAGCAGCGCCTCGTCGCCGGTGTCGCCGCGCAGTACGAGTCCGAGGTCGTCTACCACCAGATCCGCGAGGACCTGGAGGAGCAGGGCGTCATCTTCCTGGACACCGACACGGCCCTGAAGGAGCACCCGGAGCTCTTCAAGGAGTACTTCGGCACCGTCATCCCCGTCGGTGACAACAAGTTCGCCTCGCTGAACAGCGCCGTGTGGTCCGGCGGCTCCTTCATCTACGTGCCGAAGGGCGTGCACGTCGAGATCCCGCTCCAGGCCTACTTCCGTATCAACACGGAGAACATGGGCCAGTTCGAGCGGACCCTGATCATCGTCGACGAGGGTGCCTACGTGCACTACGTCGAGGGCTGCACCGCGCCGATCTACAAGTCGGACTCGCTGCACTCCGCGGTCGTCGAGATCATCGTCAAGAAGAACGCCCGCTGCCGCTACACGACCATCCAGAACTGGTCGAACAACGTCTACAACCTGGTCACCAAGCGCGCCGTGGCGTACGAGGGCGCGACCATGGAGTGGATCGACGGCAACATCGGCTCCAAGGTGACGATGAAGTACCCGGCCGTCTACCTGATGGGCGAGCACGCCAAGGGCGAGACCCTCTCCATCGCCTTCGCGGGCGAGGGCCAGCACCAGGACGCCGGCTCCAAGATGGTCCACATGGCGCCGAACACCTCCTCCAACATCGTCTCGAAGTCCGTGGCGCGCGGCGGCGGCCGCACCTCCTACCGCGGTCTCGTCGAGATCGGCGAGGGCGCCCACGGCTCCAAGTCGAACGTGCTGTGCGACGCGCTGCTGGTCGACACCATCTCCCGCTCCGACACGTACCCCTACGTGGACGTCCGCGAGGACGACGTGTCCATGGGCCACGAGGCGACCGTCTCCAAGGTCTCCGAGGACCAGCTCTTCTACCTGATGAGCCGCGGTCTGAGCGAGTTCGAGGCGATGGCGATGATCGTGCGCGGCTTCGTCGAGCCGATCGCCAAGGAGCTGCCCATGGAGTACGCCCTCGAGCTCAACCGGCTGATCGAGCTGCAGATGGAGGGCGCGGTCGGCTGACCCCCGCCGCCCCCGCAGCAGTCACCAGATCCAGGAACGTAGGAAGAGAGCAGACCGACAGCCATGGCTGAGGCTCAGAACATCCCCGTGGGGTCCACCACCGCGGGCCAGATCGCGGTGGCCGCCGAGTCGACCGTCGCCACGCGCATGAGCGCGCCCGCGTCCTTCGACGTGGCGGACTTCCCGGTCCCCCACGGCCGCGAGGAGGAATGGCGGTTCACCCCGCTGGAGCGGCTGCGCGGGCTGCACGACGGCACCGCCGCCGCCACCGGTGACGGCGTGAAGGTCGACATCGAGGCGCCCGAGGGCGTCGTCGTCGAGACCGTCGGCCGCGACGACGCGCGCATCGGCAGGGCCGGCACCCCCGTGGACCGGGTCGCCGCGCAGGCATACTCGGCGTTCGAGAAGGCCGGCGTGATCACCGTCCCCAAGGAGACGGTCCTCACCGAGCCGATCCGGATCGCCGTGCACGGCGAGGGCGGCACCCGCTTCGGCCACCAGGTGATCGAGCTGGGCGCCTTCGCCGAGGCCGTGGTCGTCATCGACCACACCGGCGACGCGGTGCTCGCCGCCAACGTCGACTACGTCCTGGGCGACGGCGCCAAGCTGACCGTCGTCTCCGTCCAGGACTGGGACGACAAGGCCGTCCACGTCGGCCAGCACAACGCGCTCGTCGGCCGCGACGCGACCTTCAAGTCCTTCGTCGTCACCTTCGGCGGCGACCTGGTCCGGCTGCACCCGCGGGTGGCCTACGCCGGGCCCGGCGGCGAGGCCGAGCTGTTCGGCCTGTACTTCACCGACGCGGGCCAGCACCAGGAGCACCGCCTCCTGGTCGACCACAACGTCCCGCACTGCAAGTCCAACGTCGTCTACAAGGGCGCGCTCCAGGGCGACGACGCGCACGCGGTGTGGATCGGCGACGTGCTCATCGAGGCCGCGGCCGAGGGCACCGACACCTACGAGATGAACCGCAACCTCGTCCTCACCGACGGCGCGCGGGTCGACTCCGTGCCGAACCTGGAGATCGAGACCGGCGAGATCGTCGGCGCCGGTCACGCCTCCGCCACCGGCCGCTTCGACGACGAGCAGCTCTTCTACCTGATGGCGCGCGGCATCCCCGAGCTGGACGCCCGCCGCCTGGTGGTCCACGGCTTCTTCGCCGAGCTGGTCCAGCAGATCGGCGTCGAGGACATCCAGGAGCGCCTCCTCGCCAAGATCGCACAAGAGCTGGAGGCGTCGGTCGCATGACCTTCGTACGCGTCTGTGGAGCGGACGAGCTGGAGGAGGACACCCCCAAGCGGGTGGAACTCGACGGCACGCCGATCTCCGTCGTGCGGACCGAGGGCGAGGTCTTCGCGATCAACGACATCTGCTCGCACGCGAACGTCTCGCTGGCCGAGGGCGAGGTCGACGACTGCCACATCGAGTGCTGGCTGCACGGCTCCCGCTTCGACCTCCGCTCCGGCAAGCCCGACAGTCTGCCGGCGACGCGCCCCGTCCCCGTATACCCCGTAAAGATCGAAGGGGACGACGTGCTCGTCTCCCTCACCCAGGAGTCCTGAGGCACCCATGGCAACGCTTGAAATCCGAGACCTGCACGTCACCGTCGAGGCCGACAACGCCACGAAGGAGATCCTCAAGGGCGTCGACCTCACCGTGAAGCAGGGCGAGACGCACGCCATCATGGGCCCCAACGGCTCCGGCAAGTCGACCCTCGCCTACTCCCTTGCGGGTCACCCGAAGTACACGATCACCGGCGGCACCGTCACCCTCGACGGCGAGGACGTCCTGGAGATGTCCGTCGACGAGCGCGCCCGCGCCGGCCTCTTCCTCGCCATGCAGTACCCGGTCGAGGTCCCCGGCGTCTCGGTCTCCAACTTCCTGCGCACCTCCGCCACCGCCGTCCGCGGCGAGGCCCCCAAGCTGCGGCACTGGGTCAAGGAGGTCAAGGAGGCCATGGAGCGCCTCAACATGGACCCCGCCTTCGCCGAGCGCAACGTCAACGAGGGCTTCTCCGGCGGTGAGAAGAAGCGCCACGAGATCCTCCAGCTCGAGCTGCTCAAGCCGAAGGTCGCCATCCTCGACGAGACCGACTCCGGCCTGGACGTCGACGCGCTGCGCGTCGTCTCCGAGGGCGTCAACCGCGTCCGCGAGACCGGTGAGGTCGGCACCCTGCTGATCACGCACTACACGCGCATCCTGCGCTACATCAAGCCCGACCACGTCCACGTCTTCGCCAACGGCCGCATCGCCGAGTCCGGCGGCGCCGAGCTGGCCGACAAGCTGGAGGCCGAGGGCTACGAGGCATACACGAAGGGCGGCGCATCCGAGTGACACAGCTGCCGGGCCTCCTCGACACAGAGGCGATCCGCAAGGACTTCCCCATCCTGGACCGCCAGGTCCACGACGGGCACAAGCTCGTGTACCTGGACAACGCGGCGACCAGCCAGAAGCCGCGGCAGGTGCTGGACGCGCTCAGCGAGTACTACGAGCGCTACAACGCCAACGTCCACCGCGGCGTGCACGTCCTCGCCGAGGAGGCCACGGCGCTGTACGAGGGCGCGCGTGACAAGGTCGCGGAGTTCGTCAACGCGCCCTCGCGCGACGAGGTGATCTTCACCAAGAACGCCTCGGAGTCCCTCAACCTGGTCGCGAACATGCTGGGCTGGGCCGACGACCCCTACCGCGTGGACCACGAGACCGAGATCGTCATCACGGAGATGGAGCACCACTCCAACATCGTGCCGTGGCAGCTGCTGGCGCAGCGCACCGGTGCGAAGCTCCGCTGGTTCGGCCTCACCGACGACGGCCGCCTGGATCTGTCCAACATCGACGAGGTCATCACCGAGAAGACGAAGATCGTCTCCTTCGTGCTGGTCTCCAACATCCTGGGCACCCAGAACCCGGTCGAGGCGATCGTGCGCCGCGCCCAGGAGGTCGGCGCGCTGGTCTGCATCGACGCCTCCCAGGCCGCGCCGCACATGCCGCTGGACGTGCAGGCCCTCCAGGCCGACTTCGTGGCCTTCACCGGCCACAAGATGTGCGGCCCGACCGGCATCGGCGTGCTGTGGGGCCGCCAGGAGCTCCTGGAGGACCTCCCGCCGTTCCTCGGCGGCGGCGAGATGATCGAGACCGTCTCGATGCACTCCTCCACCTACGCCCCGGCCCCGCACAAGTTCGAGGCGGGCACGCCCCCGGTCGCCCAGGCGGTCGGTCTCGGCGCGGCGATCGACTACCTCAACTCGATCGGCATGGACAAGATCCTCGCCCACGAGCACGCGCTGACCGAGTACGCGGTCAAGCGCCTGCTGGAGGTCCCGGACCTGCGCATCATCGGCCCCACCACGGCCGAGGAGCGCGGCGCGGCGATCTCCTTCACGCTGGGGGACATCCACCCGCACGACGTGGGCCAGGTCCTGGACGAGCAGGGCATCGCGGTCCGGGTCGGCCACCACTGCGCCCGCCCGGTCTGCCTGCGCTACGGAATTCCTGCGACCACGCGAGCGTCGTTCTATCTGTACTCCACGCCGGCCGAGATCGACGCGCTGGTCGACGGCCTGGAGCACGTACGGAACTTCTTCGGCTGACGGGACGAGCGAAGAGCATGAAGCTGGACTCCATGTACCAGGAAGTCATCCTGGACCACTACAAGAACCCGCACGGGCGGGGCTTGCGGGATGGCGACGCCGAGGTCCACCACGTCAACCCCACCTGCGGGGACGAGATCACGCTCCGCGTGAAGTACGACGGCACCACGATCAGCGACGTCAGCTACGAGGGCCAGGGCTGCTCCATCAGCCAGGCGAGCGCCTCCGTGCTGAACGACCTGCTGGTCGGCAAGGACCTCGCCCAGGCGCAGCGGATCCAGGAGACCTTCCTGGAGCTGATGCAGTCCAAGGGCAGGATCGAGCCCGACGACGCGATGGAGGAGGTCCTGGAGGACGCGGTCGCGTTCGCCGGGGTCTCGAAGTACCCGGCCCGGGTCAAGTGCGCCCTGCTGAGCTGGATGGCCTGGAAGGACGCGACCGCCCAGGCGCTGGACGGCGCCGACGCCGAGAAGGAGACGACGGCATGAGCGAGACCCTGGAGATGAAGCCGGCCTCGGAGGAGGAGCTCCGCGAGGCCCTGATGGACGTCGTGGACCCCGAGCTGGGCATCGACGTCGTCAACCTCGGCCTGATCTACGGCATCCACGTCGACGACGCGAACATCGCCACCGTCGACATGACCCTGACGTCGGCGGCCTGTCCGCTGACCGACGTGATCGAGGACCAGGCCAAGTCCGCCACGGACGGGCTGGTCAGCGAGCTGCGGATCAACTGGGTCTGGATGCCGCCGTGGGGCCCCGACAAGATCACGGACGACGGCCGCGAGCAGCTGCGCGCGCTGGGGTTCAACGTCTGAGTCACACCACACCGGCAGCACGGTTTCGGAGAACGGCGGCACCTTCGGGTGCCGCCGTTCCTCGTGTTCGCACCCGCCCGCGCCCGCCGTTATGTACGCTCGTACACATGGGATATCTGCTCCTGGCCGGAGCCATCGCCGCCGAGGTCGCCGGCACCACCGCCATGAAGTACAGCGAGGGTTTCAGCAGGCTGGTGCCGTCCCTGCTGACGGCACTGGCGTACGTCCTCTCCTTCGCGCTGCTCGCCCAGACCCTGAAGATCCTCGCCGTCGGCACGGCGTACGCGATCTGGGCCGGAGTGGGCACGGCCGCCATCGCCACCATCGGCGTGGCCTTCATGGGCGAGGGGATGACCCTCACCAAGGCCGCCGGCATCGCGCTGATCATCATCGGCGTCGTCGTCCTCAATCTGGGCGGGGCGCACTGATGCCCCGCCGTCACGACCCGGAGCGCCGCCAGCGCATCATCGACGCGGCGATCAGGGTCGTCGGACAGAAGGGCATCGCCGGCCTCAGCCACCGCACGGTCGCCGCCGAGGCGGACGTGCCGCTCGGCTCCACGACGTACCACTTCGCGACCCTCGACGATCTCATGGTGGCCGCCCTGCGCCAGGCCAACGAGGGCTTCGCCAGGGTCGTCGCCGCGCACCCGGCCCTCTCCGACCCCGAGGCCGACCTGCCCGGCGAACTCGCCCGCGTCCTCGGCGAGTGGCTGGGCGGGGACCGCACCGGCGTGGAGTTGGAGTACGAGCTGTACCTCGCCGCCCTGCGCCGCCCCGCGCTGCGCCCGGTCGCCGCCGAGTGGGCCGAGGGCGTGGGCGCCCTGCTCGCCGCCCGCACCGACCCCACGACGGCCCGCGCCCTGGTCGCCGTGCTCGACGGCATCTGCCTCCAGGTCCTGCTGACGGACACGCCGTACGACGAGGAGTACGCCCGGGAGGTGCTCACTCGACTGCTCCCCGTGCCCGGCACCCGAGACGCCCCCGGTCCCGGCTCGCTTCCACCGGCGACCGCCGGTTAGGTTGCCCTCATGACCGACACGACTGCTCCCCGCACCACCGGCGCCGTGGCCGCCGGCCTCGCCACGATCGCCGCCGACGGCACCGTCCTCGACACCTGGTTCCCGGCCCCCGAACTCTCCGACGAGCCCGGCCCCTCCGGCACCGAGCGCCTCACCGCCGAGCAGGCCGCCGAACTGCTGGGCGGCGGCGCCACCGCCGCGGTCGGTCCGGACGCCCGCCGCGGCGTCGAGGTGGTCGCGGTCCGCACGGTCATCTCCTCGCTGGACGAGAAGCCGGTCGACACCCACGACGTCTACCTGCGGCTGCACCTGCTCTCGCACCGCCTGGTCAAGCCGCACGGCCAGAGCCTGGACGGCATCTTCGCCCACCTCGCCAACGTCGCCTGGACCTCGCTGGGCCCGGTCGCCGTCGACGACATCGAGAAGGTCCGCCTCAACGCCCGCGCCGAGGGCCTGCACCTCCAGGTCACCTCGATCGACAAGTTCCCGCGCATGACGGACTACGTCGCCCCCAAGGGCGTCCGCATCGCCGACGCGGACCGTGTCCGCCTGGGCGCGCACCTTTCCGCGGGCACCACGGTCATGCACGAGGGCTTCGTCAACTTCAACGCCGGCACGCTCGGCACCTCGATGGTCGAGGGCCGCATCTCCGCGGGCGTCGTCGTCGGCGACGGCTCCGACATCGGCGGCGGCGCCTCCACCATGGGCACCCTCTCCGGCGGCGGCAACGTCCGCATCGTCATCGGCGAGCGCTGCCTGGTCGGCGCCGAGGCGGGCGTCGGCATCGCCCTGGGCGACGAGTGCGTGGTCGAGGCCGGCCTCTACGTCACCGCGGGCACCCGCGTCACGATGCCCGACGGCCAGGTCGTCAAGGCCCGCGAACTCTCCGGCGCCTCCAACATCCTCTTCCGCCGCAACTCGGTCACCGGCACGGTCGAGGCCCGCCCGAACAACGCGGTCTGGGGCGGCCTGAACGAGGTACTGCACAGCCACAACTGATCACGGACGGCCGTGACCTGCGGCTGCCTTATCGATCAACGCCCTGACCTGCTGCCGAGCTGTCGGCACTTGTCGACGTTGGTCAACACTGAGCGCCCTTCCACGGCCCCATGACGGCCCCGGGAGGGCGCTCGTGGTTCAGCCGCTCCTCAGCTTGATCAATTTCCCGATCGCGCCGGGTGGGGCATGAATGAGGAGGATCTCTGCGGGGCCTCGGTCTCTGACGCGACCTCAACTGTCAGTGGTGCGGGCTACCCTAGAAATGCGCAGGCACGAACAAGCCACGTTCGCCCCCCCACACCTCGCGCGACGGCACGTCAGTTAGCGGAGGCATCGATGAGCGTGGACAGCCTTTGGTCCAAGATCGACCTTTCGGTTAAGAGTCCCCCTGGCCAAGGTGTGACCGGAGAGGTTGCAGAGCCTGCCGCTGAGGACAGATTCAAGCCATGGGCCAAATGGAAGGTGCGCCTTCTTGACCTGATTGGTTCTGCTGTCTGGATCTACGTAATCATTAAGCTTTTCGTCTTCGATATCGACACATACCTGATTGAGGAGTTCGTTCCGGACCTTGCAGGTGCTCTCGATTATCGATTCCTTTTCATTGGGGGAATTTTTGTTTTGCTCGTCCTTTTCTCTAAGGGGCGGCGACTTAAGTATCTCTATGTAACCTTCTTTCCCTTGGTAGTCTCGTTCTGGAAGATTCCCAAGTGGTTCTACAAGGCTAAGAGTTGGATCGCAGTCTTCACGTTCCTCAACGTGGCTGCAACGGCGTTTAGGTATCTGAAATGGAACGTTACTACTAGGTTCCTTGCTCTCCTCTCCCTTGTAGGAGTAGCCGCATCGGGTAATCATGTAATTCTGGCGATCTGTGCGGCTTATCTGGGGCTATATTTTATCCTTTTGATGGCTCGAACTATTTGGTTCTCGATCAAGCCCTCTCATTTCCTAAAGTCTCAGCAGACGTTGATCGACAAAGTTTCGAGCGCGTCATTTGTCGCTCAAATCACCTCGGTCAGTGCCGAGTTGAAGGATTCGAGTCTAGAGAAGTTCAGTGCGGCGCAGCTCACTACCTTTCAGTCGAACCTCGGTATGGCAGTGCTGTGCAGTCGAGCAACTTACTACTGGGCATACCAGCTTGAGAAGTATCGCACCAGTGCGGCAGCCTTGGTGCTGAGTGCTGTCGCGTACGCCAGCCTTTACGTGCAGGGTGTTATCGTCTTCTCGGTGATCAACTGGGCGCTTTTCAAGATGGATCCTGCGGCCTTCGCGTACTCGGATGCCCCGTCATTCCTTCAGGTGGCGTACTATTCACTCTTTCATGGGGCGGGCTCTGCTCTTTCTCCGGTTTCTTCTGTGGCGGTTGCTGTTAAGATCGCAACCAATGTAGTAGCGCCCCTCTTCATCACTGCTCTCGTTACCCAGTTCCTCATCAATCGCCGACAGGTGGAGCAGGACGCAGCGGCGGAAGAAGCTGTCAAGAAGATCAAGGCTGCAGGTGCAGAGCTGGAGAAGAGGTTTAGGCAGGAGTACGAAATCTCGACGGAGGAAGCTATCACGCGGTTGCAGGAATTGGGTGAGAATTTCTTCCTCACTGCCATCACGGCTATGTCCTCTCAGCTACCGCCTGATTACGATTCCGAGTAGTGGCGCAATGTAGAGGTCGGTGGAGCGGCTTTGGGCTGGAGCTGCTTTGGGGCGAGTGATCTTGGCCCCGTAAGCTGATGGCGAGTCGGGCAGTCTGTGGACCTGCCCGTTAAAGCACGACGTTGGGGCCAAGATCTTAGAGGCTCGCCCCAAAGTGGCTGCCTAAAGCCGTGGAGCCGACCGCCCCAGCCACAGAGGGTTTCTCCCCACTTCATGCCCGCAGCCGCCGAGCGCGCCGCCGGGCGCGGCCAGCCGGGGCGAAGACAGGAGGCGGGCCGCGCCGTAGAGGCGGCGCGCGCCCGCGCCGTGCGCGGGCCTTGATGAAGTAGGGAAAGTTCTACCGCGTCCATGATCCGGAACGGACACTCCCGGGCTGTCGGCTACGTGCCCGTCTCGGCTACCGTGCGACCTATGCCCTCTGGATTGGACACGCCCCAAGGCGCGGCCGAACTGGCCGAGTCGCTGTTGCCCCCGCTCGGGAACCGCTGGCTGCACACTCAGGCCGTCGCGGCTCGTGCCCAGGAGGCATCCGCGGCTGTGCCCGAGGAGGATCGCGACCTGCTCGTCGCTGCGGCTTGGTTGCATGACCTCGGCTATGCGCCTGAGCTTCGCGACACAGGGTTCCACCCGATCGATGGTGCGCGGCATCTCGAATCGCTGGGGGCGCCTGCACGACTCGTGCGCCTGGTCGCTCACCACTCCGGGGCTGTCTACGAGGCCGAACAGCGCGGACTGACTGCGGAGCTGGACGTCTACGAGCGGGAAGACTCACCGGTCCTGGATGCCTTGATCTACGCAGACATGACGACCGGTCCGGCCGGGCAGTCCTTCGACTTCGATCGACGCATTGACGAGATCCTGGAGCGGTACGCGGAGGGCAGCGAAGTGCACAACGCGATCAGCAAGGCGCGTCCGTACCTCGGGGCCGCCGTCGAGCGGACGCGCGCTCGCCTCGCTGGCTAGCCGATGTGGGGAGCGGTCTCGTCGGACAGGCCGTGATCGATCCGCATCCGCATCGACGGGTGGATGTTCAGGCTGTCGAGTCGGCTCGGGTCCACGAACGCCACCTCCTTGCTCTCGCTGCTCGTGCGCAGCTCGCCGCCGACGATGCGGGCCCGGAAGCAGATGGAGAACTGTTGGCGGACCTCGCCATCGTCGTACGCCATGACGTGAGCCGGGTTGGTGTAGATGCCGACCAGGCTCGTTACCTCGACGTCGAAGCCGGTCTCTTCCTTCGTCTCCCGTACGGCGGCGTCGGGGGCCGACTCGCCCACGTCGACTCCGCCGCCGGGCAGGGCCCAGAGGTTGTTGTCGGTCTTGTGGATGAGCAGGACTTCCCCGGCCTCGTTGACCGCCACCGCGGTTACTGACGGGACGATGCTGTTCGCCTTCGGGGCGTCCGGGTCGTTGAAGTAGTCGATGCGGGCCATGGGTCAAGCCTCGCATGTCCGGGGGGCGGTGGCCGTTGTGCCGGCACCCCCCTACGCGGGGCCTCCGCGCTCCCAGGCGTAGTCGAAGCTGCGCATGTAGTGCCGGAACGTCCGGGCTCCTGGGATGTACCGGAAGTGCAGGACCGGGTTCTGTCCGGCCGGTGCTCCGAGGACATGCGGGTTCACCAACACGTCGTCGTCGAAGCGGTAGATCGAGTTGTAGAGGATCGTGTCGTGCAAGCGGACCTCGACGCCGGGCGTCGTCATCGCCGGTTCGAGGTAGCGACGTGTGATGCGAGCGCGTGCGGCCAGGTCGCCGCCGATGCCCTCCTCATCGCCACGCTGGCGGACCATTTCGGAGTCGGGGTCTCCCAGGAGGATCCGGATCTGTGCTCCGGCCTTGGCCTTCTCCGCCAACTGGTCCGGCAGGTCCGGATGGCTGTCGAAGAGGAACAGTCCCGCGTACACGAGGACGTCTACCTGGTCCTTGGCCTTCTCGATCAGCGATGACCACAGGGTGGTCGGCACGGCTCCCCGGTGCGGGTAGTACGTGATCAGTTCTGACGTGCTCGCGGTCTCCGCCTGCTTCTGCACGCTGGGCCAGATGTAGACCTCATCGACGCCCAAGAAGCTCGCGGCCTTCCAGCGGTGTCCCCGGTGCGGCGTGCGGTCCGTCGTGATCCACCGTTCCACGCTCTTGGGGTCCACTCCGACGTGCTGAGCCACAGACTGGATCGTCTCGTCCTTCGCTGAAATCGCCGCGCGCAGACGCTCGTTCGCCATGACGTGTCCTCCCCTGGGACGCCGTAGGGACGTTTTGACGATAGCTCAGACGTCCCTAAACGTCCATACGGACCGTGATGCGTCCACTACCTCTCGCGGTCTCCTGATCTCACCGCCGCATTGCGGCTCAACTGAGAACAGGAGAACAGACGATGCGTCAGATCCCCGTCGACACCTCCACCGCCACCGTGATGGTGGCCCAGTCCCCCGAGCCGAAGATCCGTGACCGCCGTACCGGCGAGATCGCCACCGACGCCGAGACCGGCGCGACCCTGATGACCGTGAACGTGATGTTCGCCCTCAACGGCGACGTCGAGATCCTGAGCGTCACCGTGCCGGAGACCGGCGTCTCCGGAGAGCTGACCATGGGCACGCCGGTCGCCCTCACGGGGCTGACCGCCCGACCGTGGGAGAACGAGTTCAACGGCCAGAAGCGGCACGGGATCGCCTTCCGCGCGGTCGCCGTCACCTCGCTCGCCGCCGACATGTCGAAGTCGAAGGCGGCCTGACCGTGACGATGCTCATCGTCCTTCTGGTGCTGGTCGCCGCCGCTGCGGGACTCCTGCGGTGGCGGCGCCCCGCCTGGTTCTGGCTGACCTTCGGGGTCACCTTCGCGGCCCTTCGGGTCCTGGTCCGATACGGCTCGGTCATGGAAGCCTGCGGCCTGACGGTTCCCGCCGCCCGCTGGCGCATCGGCCTGGCCCGGATGACCAACCGGCCCGTCCCCGGCCCTCGCGCCCCGCGCATCCTCCGGGTGCGACCGACCCGGACCGGCCTGGTGCTCCGGCTCAAGCTCCGGCCCGGTCAGGACGCCTTCGACGTGGCCGCGTCGTGCGACCGGCTGCGGCACTCGTTCGCCGTGTACGGTGTCACCTCTCGTGAGCTGCGCTCCGGCGTGGTCGAAGTGCGTATGACCGGCTATGACGTGCTCAAGCGCGTGCAGATGCCCGCCGTGACCGAGTCCCGTCTGATGCGTGTTCCGGTCGCCCTGCGCGAAGACGGCTCGGTCCACTTCCGCGACTACCGCACGGTTCCGCACGCGCTGACGCTCGGCGCCACAGAGTCCGGCAAGTCGGTCTATCAGCGCAACCTCGTCGCCGCCCTCGCCTCACAGCGGGTCGCCCTGGTCGGTATCGACTGCAAGCAGGGCGTAGAGCTGTTCCCGCTGGCTCGTCGCTTCTCCGCGCTGGCCGACAACCCCGACTCCGCCGCCGAACTCCTCGACGCGCTCGTGTCCCACATGGAGGACGTCTACCAGCTCATCCGTGCCGAACAGCGGATCACCGCTGACGTGCCGGACGCTGAGATCGCCGCCGATATCTGGGACCTGCGCGAGGACCTGCGCCCGATACCCATCGTGGTCCTGGTCGACGAGGTGGCCGAACTCGCCCTCTTCGCGACCAAGGACGAGGAGAAGAGGCGGGACCGGATCATCACCGCGCTCGCCCGTCTCGCCCAGCTCGGCCGCGCTGCCGGCATCTACCTCGAAATCTGCGGACAGCGGTTCGGCTCCGAACTCGGCAAGGGCATCACGATGCTCCGTGCCCAGCTCACCGGGCGTACGGCACACCGCGTCAACGACGAGTCCAGCGCCAACATGGCCTTCGGTGACATCGCTCCGGATGCCGTGCTGGCCGCGATCCAGATCCCCACGGACACGCCGGGCGTCGCCGTCACGGGTGACTCCACGGGCGGCTGGGCTCGTATCCGTGCCCCGCACACCTCGCTGCGGCAGGCCGTGAACATCTGCAACCGGCACGCCGACCTGACCCCGGACGTCCCCGCTCTGGCTCCCTTCCGGCCCGCGCTCGGCGCTCCCGCTCCGGCCCTGGCGCCCGCCGTCGAGTCCGCTCCGGCTGCGGCCTGAGACCGCCCTCTCCCTGGCCTGACCCTCGCGAAGGAGGTGACGACATGACCCGCTCGATTCGCCCGGACGCCGTTCTCGTCCAGGCCGTGATCGCCGGTGCCCTGTCCTTCGCCCACCTGCACGACCTCGCCGCCGCTGCCGGGCAGACCGGTTGGAAGGCATGGGCCTACCCGGTCAGTGTCGACTTGCTGTTGGTCGCGGCCTGGCGACGACTGCGCAACGACGGGCCGTCCCGGCTGGCCTGGTGCTGGTTCCTCATCGCCCTGGTGGCCTCGCTCGGCGCCAACGTCGCCACGGCCGGGTTCCTCGACCTGGAGCACCCGCCCGCTCTCCTCCGGCTCGGCGTCGCCGGGTGGCCTGCCCTCGCCTTCCTCGGCGGCACGCTGCTCGCCCACGCTCCCAACTCCGCCACCGAAGACCGGACGCCGGTTCCGTCGCCGCCCACGGCGGCCTCCGCCTCGGACCCCGGCCCGGACCCCGTTCCCGCCGCTGAGCCTGAGCCCGTCTCGGCCGCTGACGACACCCCGGCTCTCCCGGCCGCTGAGCCTGCTCCCGCTGTTGCGGTTCCGGCCGCGCTGGTCGACCACGCCCGCAAGGTCGCCGCCGACCACGAACAACGGACCGGTGCCCGAATCGACACCGACACGCTTCGCGCTCGCCTCGGCGTCCCCGCGCCCATGGCCGATGCCATCGCCGCGCAACTCGCCTGAACCGAGAGGAGATCACCCGTCATGCCTGCCCGCGACTTCTTCCACTCCGTGATGCGCATCGGACCGGTGCAGATCGGTACCCACCGCGACCGCCACGGCCAGACCAAGCACGCCGCCGTGTGCAGCTCGGACGGCTGCGGCTGGTCCGCCGACTACACCAGCCAGTCAGCTGCCCAGCTCGCCGCCCGCACCCACCGCTGCAATGTCCGCTAGGAGGCCGTGATGGACGTCCCGCTCTGGTTCGCCCTGCTCTGCGTCGGAGTCCTCGGCGTCAAGCTCATCCGCCCGCCCTGGTGGCTCATCGGCGTACTCCTGCTCGGCGGGTTCCTCCTCGCTGACAGCGTCTTCGCCCCCGCCGTCGACGGCTTCGTCAAGTAGCTCACTCAGAAGGGAGATCGCCCATGCTGCGTCCCAAGGTCCCGACCAACCCCGGGCCCACGGGCTTCGTGTCCCCGCCCGCCGTCATCGAGCCAACCGCCGTCGTCCCGAGCGTCCCGGTCCCGCCGCCCGACATGGCGGCTCCGGCGCCCGCTCGTCCCACGGTTCAGCTCACGCCCGGCTCCGTGCTCGCCCTCGTCGGTGGCGGCACCGCCGTGGTCCTCGTCGTCGGCGTCGTCCTCGTCTCGATGCTGCTCGCAGTCGCCATCACCGGCGCCTCGGTCGCCGTGTGCGCCGTCGTCCTGCGCTCGCTGCTCGCCTCTGAGTCCAAGCGGCGCTGACCGGCCCCCGGAGCGGCCTCAACCGCCAAGTCTCGTCCGCTCCGGGCGCCGTCCCTGTCCGATCTCTCAACCGGAAGGAACCTCCATCATGACCGGCTCCGCCCCGGCCACCGCCGCATCCCCGCGGATCTGCCCGAACTGCGACGGCTTCGCCGCCGTCGCCGTATCCTCCGGTGACCGCGACGCCTCCGGGCAACTGCCCACGCTCGCCGTCGACTGCCCGGCCTGCCACGGTGCCGGCACACTGCCTGCCTCCGTCGCCCAGTTCGCCGGGGGTCGCGCATGACCAACCCCGCGACCTTCGCGGGCCTGGACCCGGTCACCCTCTCCGACACGCTGAGGGTGGCCGGGTCTCCGGGCTTCGACCGCTGGCAGGACCAGGTCCGCCGTACCGGTGGCTGCGCCGATCCGGTCCACCTGTCCGGCTGGGTCATTCACAAGGACAAGACGACCGGCGAGACCCTGCACCACTACTCCACCGAGCATGAGCCGGGCGGACGCCTCCGGGTCGCGTGCGGGAATCGCCGTGCTTCTCGCTGCCCGTCCTGCGCCTGGACCTACGCGGGCGACACCTACCGTCTGATCCGCGCCGGGCTCGCCGGAGACGAGGACAAGGACATACCTGCCACCGTCCGGAATCACCCCCGCGTCTTCGCCACGCTCACGGCGCCCTCATTCGGCCCGGTTCACAACCGGCCCCATCACGGACGTTGCCGTTGCGGGACCCGGCACCCCTCGGACGACTCCGCCCTCGGTACTGCGCTGGACTCGGAGACGTACGACTACGCGGGCAGCGTCCTGTTCAACAACCACGCCGGGGACCTCTGGCAGCGATTCACGAACCGTCTCCGGCGCGAGATCGCTGCCCGCGCGGGCCTCACGCAGCGAGAGCTGAAGGAGTGCGCTCGCCTCTCGTACGGCAAGGTCGCGGAGTTCCAGAAGCGGGGTGCCGTGCACTTCCATGCTGTGATCCGCATCGACGGGGCCGAGGGGCCTGACTCCGCGGCTCCGTCCTGGGCCAGCACGGAGCTGCTCAGTGATGCGATCCGGGCCGCTGCCCATCACTCGTACACGACCGTCAGTGTCCCCGCCTCGGGGGACCAGCCTGCCCGTACGTTCCGGTGGGGTCGCCAACTCGACGTCCGGCCGGTGAAGGCGTTCGGGGACGGCTCCGATCTCACTGAACAGGCCGTGGCCTCGTACGTGGCGAAGTACGCGACCAAAGCCGCCGAGAACACCGGAACCCTTGATCGCCGGGTTGGCGAACTCGCCGAACTCGACCGTCACGGCGTCCCGGACCACGCCCGGCGCCTGATCACCGCATGCCGGGATCTGGACGGGCTGTACCCGGACCGGCGGCTGTGGGCCTGGGCTCACATGCTCGGCTTCCGGGGCCACTTCTCCAGTAAGAGCCGCCGCTACTCGACCACGCTCGGCGCCCTGCGGCAGGCACGCGCCGACTTCCGCGCCGCGCAAGAACGCGAAGTCCTCGCACTCGAAGACCGCGAGCCTGACACCGTCCTCGTGCTGGCCGACTGGCAGTATGCCGGGCACGGTCACACCCCTGGTGAATCCGCCCTCGCCGCGACGATCGCCCGCGATCTGCAAGGCAACCGCGAGACCGCTCGCGAAGCTCTGGCAGAGCTGCACGCCGAGGGGGAGTGGTGACCATGCCGACTCGGCTGCCTGAGCGTTACCTCACGCCGGAAGACCTGGTCCAGCTCTTCGACCTCCCCAGCGTCGAGACCGTCTACCAGTGGCGGCGAAAGCGCCTGGGTCCCCGCGGCTTCCGGGTCGGCCGACACCTGCGCTACGACCCGAAGGACGTGCAGAGCTGGGTGCAGTCCCGCATGAAAGGGGCTGCTGCCTGATGGCCGGGCATGTGCAAGACCGCTGGTACAAGAACGTCCCGGGCCCGGACGGCAAGACCGTCAAGGTCAAGACCGAGCGGTACGGCGTCGGGCACCGCTACCGCGCCCGGTACATCGCGCCGGACGGTTCCGAGAAGTCGAAGAGCTTCCCGGACAAGCAGAAGCGCAAGGCTGACGCCTGGCTGTCCAACATCGAAGCCGACATGTCGCAAGGGCGATACATCGATCCTGCGGCGGGTGCGGTTACCTTCGGGCAGTACGCCAAGGAATGGATGGCGGGGCTCACGATCGACCCGGTGACCCGTGAGAGCGTCGAGATCCGGTTGCGGGTTCACGCCCTGCCGTATCTCGGTGACCGGCCCTTGGCGTCCTTCCGGCCCTCGCACCTCCGCGCCTGGATGCGCCAGCTGGAGGAGACCGGGCGGGCCGCCTCCTACCGGCGGTCCATCTTCGCCAACGTGTCCGCCGTCTTCACGGCCGCTGTGGAGGACCGGGTCATCGCCGAGAACCCCTGCCGGGCTCGCTCGGTGCGGGCGCCTGCCCTCGACGGGCGCAAGGTCAAGCCGTGGTCGGTCGACCGGGTCATGGCCATGCACGAGGCGCTGCCGGACGTCTACCGGGAGATGGTGTCTCTCGGGGCGGGCTGCGGTCTCCGGCAGGGTGAGATCTTCGGCCTGGCGGTCGAGGACGTCGACTTCCTTGGTGGAGTCCTGCGCGTCACTCGGCAGGTCAAGCTCATCCGTGGTGTTCAGGCGGTCTTCGGGCCGCCCAAGGGTGGCAAGGAGCGCCATGTGCCGCTGCCTGAGTCGGTCGCCGCCGCGCTGGAGGCGCACATCACCAGGCATCAGCCGGTGGACCTCACCCTGCCGTGGAAGACGCCGGACGGGCCGCCCGTCACGGCCTCGCTGCTGTTCGTCAACGCGGGGCGCCAGTCACTGCACCGGACTCGGTTCAACCGGGCCGTGTGGCACCCGGCGCTCGTCTCTGCCGGCATACCCCTCGGCCGTGAGAACGGCATGCACGCGCTGCGCCACTTCTACGCCTCCGTCCTCCTGGACGCGGGGGAGAGCATCAAGGCCCTGAGTGAGTACCTCGGTCACCACGACCCGAGCTTCACGCTCCGCACCTACACCCACCTGATGCCGAACAGCGAGACGCGCACCCGGGCCGCCGTCGATCGCGTCCTTCGCGGCCCGGAGCACCCCCAGGACGGCCCCGATACGGCCCACGGCCCGGACCAGGCGTCTGACCTGGAGGGCGATCAGAACAGCCACAACTGAGCCGACGCCGGTTTGCCGAGCGCCCTGTCCGGTCGGTGTGGGGAGGGCGCTCAGGTGGTTGTGGGGGTGGGCTTCTCCTGTTGGCGGCGCACGATCTCCGTGATCCAGACGGGGGCGTACGGGGAGGTGCAGCCCGGGGGAGTGGGGTAGTCCTTCAGGACGCCGAGGCGCTCGCCGATGGCGAGGGCGCGGGGGCGGTGTTCGGGGTGGTCGATGCCGATCTGGGCCAGGCAGTGGTTCATCGCCCACTGCAGGCGGTCCGGGGCGTCCTTCATCTCGGACTCGACGGTGTCCAGCAGGGCCGTGAAGTCTAGACCCGCCGGCTTCTTCGCCACGCGTTCGGTGGTGAGCGCCCAGCCGGCGCTCGCGACCACCGGATCGGGGTCGGCGGTCCAGGCCACGCGCAGTTCCTCTGCGTGCGGGTTCTTCTTCGCCACGTAGTTCACCAGCCAGTCGTGCACCTTGGGGGTGCGGGCCCGGCGCAGCATGGCGTCCAGTTCGTCGCGGTCGTAGGACTTCGGGCGGCAGACCAGGAGGGCCAGCAGGCGGGCGGCGGTGTCGTCCGTGGCCCAGAGGTCGCGCGCGAGGCCGGGCTGCGTCTTGAGGCGCTTCGCGAGCGCGCGCAGCTTGGTGAGGTTCACGCCGTGGTCGTCGCCGTGCTTCTCGTTCACGGCCCGGATCCGCGGGTCCTCGAGCCCGGCCAGCTCGGCCATCACCTCGCGAACCGTCGGCCCCGTGGGCGTCCTCTCAGGTGTCTTGTCCCGCGTCTTCTCCGGCACCCCGGCTCCTCCTGTCGCCCCCTGTCGGCATCGCGGGGGCCCAGCCTACGGCGCTCACCTTTTCAGGGCCCGGTACCTCTTGAGCAGTGCGCTGACGCGGGCCTGGTCGGCCGCGCCGTTCAGTTCGGTCAGGAGGTCGTCGGGACACAGTTCGTAGAGGTCGCCCCACCAGCGGCGGCCCTTGTTGTCCCAGATCCGGTATCCGCCCGGGACGCCCCGGGCCACGTAGCGTCTCCTGCTCATCGCGGGCAACCGTAACCCGCACGTACGGATGACCGCCCGTGACTTTCCGGTGGGCCGGGCGGATGAACGGGTGGACGCAGAGTCCGATCAGACGCCGATCCGACGAGACGAGGACCTGGGATGACGCCTGAGAGCACGCCCGAGAACACGCCCGAGACGCCGAACGAGCGGGTGCGGGCCGTGGCACGCCGCCTGCTGGCCGGGGCGGGGGCCGCGGTGCTGGTGTGCTGCGGGTCGGTGTGGGCCGCGGGAGCCGCGCACGCCGACGAGACGACGACCGGCTCGCACAACGGCCCCCGCGTGGGGCTCCTCAACGTCCACGTCGGCCAGATCGACGACCCCGCGGAGGACGTGCTGGAGCACACCCTGCTGTTCGGCGACGGCTACGCCTGGGACTGACCGGAGGCGGCGGCCAGTTCCTCGTAGGCCGCCAGCAGACCGGCCGTGGCCGTCGGGTCCGCGGGCCGCAGCGGCGTGCGGACCGGGCCCGCCGGCAGGCCGAGCGCGCCGAGGAGGGCCTTGGCGGTGACCGTGCCGGGCAGACCGGCCGCCATCATCGACTCGACGAGCCCGATCGCCCGCCGCTGGAGCAGCGCGGCCCGGCCGGTGTCGCCCGCGTCGAAGGCGTCGAGGACGGACCGGAACAGTCCCGGCACCACGTTCGCCACGGTGCTGACGCAGCCCGCGGCCCCGACCGCGTACAGGGCGAGGACCTGCTCGTCGCAGCCCGCGTAGTACGCCAGGCCGGTGCGGGACAGCACCTTCTGGGTGCCGAGGAGGTCATAGGCGCAGTCCTTGACCGCGACGATCCGCGGGTGCGCGGCGAGCCGGACGACGGTGTCGGGTTCGATGCGGGTGCCGGTGCGGCCCGGGATGTCGTAGAGCATCACGGGCAGGCCGCTCGCGTCGGCGACCTCGCTGAAGTGCGCCTCCAGGGCGTCCTGCGGGGGCCTGCTGTAGTACGGCGCGACCACCAGCAGTCCGTCCGCGCCCGCCTCTTCGGCGGCCACGGCCAGTTCAGCGGTGTGCCGGGTGTCCGCGGTGCCGACCCCGGCGACGAGTGCGGCCCGGTCCCCGACCGCCTCCCGCACCGCCGTCACCAGCGCCGCCTTCTCGGCGTCCGTGGTGGTCGGCGACTCGCCCGTGGTGCCGGACAGCACCAGGCCGTCACACCCCCGGGAGACCAGGTGCTCGGCGAGCCGCCGGGCGCCGTCGAGGTCGAGTGCGCCGGACTCGGTGAAGGGCGTGACCATGGCGCACAGGGTGCGGCCGAAGGGGGCGGCGGGGCGGTCGTCGTCTGTCGTCATGGGAGTAGTGTCGGCGGGCGGACAGTGTAGCTCCACTTAATTCTGCTACGAGGTATTTGTAAGGAATGCTTCAGTGCAGGGGGCTGCCCGGGTGTCGGCGACGGCGCGGGGGCCGGCAGGGGTAGCGCCGCTCGGCCCGGGGTACCCGGGGTGCTCCGAACCGAGAGGAGGCGGGAACACCGTGACCGGAACCATGCACACCAGGCCGGTGCACGACGAGCAGCACTCCGTGGGCGAACTCGTCGGGCAGGCCACCGAACAGCTCTCCCGGCTCGTGCGCCAGGAAGTGGCCCTCGCCAAGATGGAACTGGCCGAGAAGGGCAAGCGGGCCGGGCGCGGCGGCGGCATGCTCGGTGCCGCGGGCGCCATCGCCTACGTGGGCCTGTTCGCCCTGGCCGGCACGGCCACCGCCGCGCTCTCGCTGGTACTGCCCGTCTGGGCCGCGGCGCTCATCGTGACGGCGGCGCTCTTCGTGATCGCCGGCGTACTCGCCATGACCGGTCGCGCCCAGCTCCGCCGGGCCGTGCCGCCCAAGCCCGAGGAGACCCTCGGCAGCGTCAGGGCCGACGTCGACCAGATCAGGGAAAGGGCACATCGATGACCGACGCGACGAGCCGGGACGGTTCGAGGAGCGGCTCCACCGCGCAGCCGGTCGGCGGGGCGAAGGGCCCCGACGAGCTGCGCAGGCAGATCGAAGAGACCCGCGGCCAGCTCGGCGACACCGTGGAGGAGCTGGCGGGCAAGGCCGACGTGAAGGGCCGCGCCAAGGCCCGGGCCGCCGACCTGAAGGACAAGGCGGGCGCCATGGGCGTCCAGCTGCGCAGTTCCGCCGCGCACGCCGGGCACACCGTGCAGGACAGGGCGGGCCGGGCCGGGCACACCGCGCACGACAAGGCGGGCCGCGCCAAGGAGGCCACGGAGCGGCACGCGCCGCCCGGGCGGGCACGCGGCGCGGTACGGGCGGGGCTCGGGCACCCGCGGATCGTGCTGGTCGCCGGGGCGGCGGCGGGTGTGGCGGTCGCGGCGAGCCTCGTGCGGCGCCGGCAGCACGGGGCCTGCTGAGCGCACGCCCGGGAACGCGGCGCGGCGAGGGGCTCCGGGCGGGGCCCCTCGCCCCATGCGTTTCCGCCGGTACCGGAAGGGCTTGACCTCAACCTTGGTCGAGGTCGGAGGGTGGTGCACGCACCCGGACGAGCGGGTGCGTGCACCGACGACCCCGATCACTGGAGGCCGGCATGACCCGCCGCACCGACGCCCACCCCGACCTCGCCCGCCCCGACGCCCTGGCGCCCTTCTTCAGCACCTGGCGGGTCGGCACCCCCGAACGGCAGCGGCAGACCGTCGACGCCATCGCCCGTACCTGGGAGAGCCGGCCCTGGCCCGCCGAAGACCTGCGCGGCTACCACGTCTACACCGGGCACGACGGCAGCACGCTGCTGCACCACTCCCAGTGGGCGAGCGAGCAGGCGTACGAAGCCTTCGTGAAGACCCACCGGCAGGAGCGCGTCGACGAGATCGACACCGCCGTGCCGGGCATCGAACGGCTGGGACTCGGCAGGTACCGCCGCTACCGCAGCGCGCGGCGCGAGGACCCGGCGGCCGCCGTCGTCCCCGGCTGCATCGTGATCGTCGAGGTCGAGTTCGAGGGACCCGACCCCGACCGTCAGCGCGCCTGGGTGGACGCCGTCTTCGAGGCCCTTCAGAGCGAGCCGAACCTGCGCCCCGGGGGCCTCTCCGCGCACTTCCACCTCAGCACCGACGGCACGCGCGTGCTCAACTATGCCGAGTGGGAGAGCGCCCAGGCCCATGTCGACGCCCTCGCCGCGCCCGGGGACGGTGTCGGCTCGTCGACATCTCAGTGGCAGCGGGTGCAGACCTGGCCGAGCCTGAAGAGCAGCACGGTCAACCGCTACGACCACGTGCTGGGCCTCGTGCCCCGCTGAAGCCGCTGCACCCGCCCCCACCGCCGGCCGGTTACGGACGGAACCGCAGCACCTGCGGGTCGTGGTCGCTGATCTGGTCGTGGAACTCGGCGTTGACGTGCACGCTGTCGTAGGACAGGTGTCCGGCGCGGCGCACCGAGGGGCTGACCAGGATCTGGTCCAGGACCTGGCTGTTTCCCTGGTAGACGTACGAGTAACGCTCGCTCCTCGGCAGCGACTTCACCGCCGACCACAGGGCGCCGTCGTCCTCCAGGACGCGGGCGGTCTCGGAGAACTCGAAGTCGTTGATGTCGCCGAGGGCGACGACGTCCGCGTTCTTCTGGGCGGCCAGGATCTCCTTGACGAAGGTGTTCACGACCTTCGCCTGGGCGTGGCGCTGGGTCTCCGAGCTGCGCGACGGCGGCTGGTACTGCGCTGTCAGACCCTGGTCGCCGCCCTTGGAGTTGAAGTGGTTGGCGATGACGAACACCGTCCGGCCGCGGAAGACGAACTCGCCCGCCAGCGGCTTGCGGCTGTCCTCCCAGGCCGGGTTCGCCGGGTCGACCCGGCCGGGGGAGAGGGTCAGCGCCGCCTTGCCGCGCGCCTTGCGCACCCCGGTCGCGGTGGTGGCGTCGCCGCCCGCGCGGTCGGTGAAGGAAACCCGCTCCGGGTTGAACAGGAACGCCTGGCGGATGTTGCCGCCGGGCTCGCCGCCGTCCGCCTTGTCCACCGGGTCGATGCCCCGCCACTCGTAGCGCGGTCCGCCGGCCGCGACGATCGCGTCGATCAGCTTCCCGACCGTCTCGTCGGCCGTGACGGTGCCGTCGTCGGTGGCGCCGTTGTCGTCCTGGATCTCCTCCAGCGACACGATGTCGGGCGACTTCAGGTTGTGCACGATCGTTTCCGCGTGCGCGGTGAAGGTGTCGTCCGACGGGTCGAGGTTCTCGACGTTGTACGTCGCCACCGCCAGCTCGCGCGCGCTCTGCCGACGCGTCGACTCGCGCTCGGTGCCGCCGCTCTCCAGGGCGCCGATCTCGCTCGCGACCAGCGTGTAACCGCCGTACTGGTTGTAGTCGAGCGGTCCCGCGGTGGTGCCGGCGAGCGTGTCGCCCACGTCGGCGACGGGGAAGTCGGCCGGCTTGCCCAGCGACTGGATCTGCAGCCGGCCGGTGTTCCGGTCGTCGTAGGAGCCGTAGACCGTGCCGCCGCGGCGGTTCGGGTTCTCCCAGGGCTTCACCGTGACCCACAGCTCGGTGTACGGGTCCGAGGCGCCCACCACGCGGGCGTCGGCGACCCGGACGTTCATGCCCTCCAGGGACTCGTAGTAGTCCAGGGCGTACGTCCTCGGCCGCAGGGTCAGGCCGTTGACCGAGCCGTTGGCCGCCCCGTCGCCCTCGGGGGCGTACGCGCGGGGCACGGAGCGGGCGGAGACGGTCGTCGCGGCCGGGAGGGCGTTGCCGCCCGAGACGACGGTGACCGTCGGGCGGGTGATCTCCGTCAGCGACTGGTTCCCCGAGGACGTACCGCCGGGGACGTACTCCGAGACCGTGCCGGAGACGGTGACCGCGTCACCGACGGCGACCTCGGGAGCCTTGTTCGTGAAGACGAAGACGCCCTCGCTCGTGGCCGGGTCCGCGTCCGGCCGCGGGTCCTGGATCCAGAAGCCCTTGGAGGAGCCGTAGCCCCGGACGCCGGTGACGATTCCGGCCACGTCCGCGACCTGCCGGCCGGCGTACGGGGACAGCCGGGTGCTGCCCTGGATGTCGTGGATCCGCACGGCGTCCGCCGCTGCGGAACCGGCGTGCGCGGGCACGGTGAGGACGACGGTGGACGCCGCCGAGCAGACGGCGGCGACAGTGAGCGCGGCGAGGCGCGCGGAGGACTTGCTGGCCAACGGATCCCTCCGGGGATGTGACGTGGCGCGGGACTCTACGCGCGTCAATCTCCTGCTTGCTCCGGCCAGTTGTCAAGGTTTCGGCCATGTACACCACCCGTCGGGGAGATGAACCGGGCGGCATGGGGCGAAACCCGTCTAGGCTGAGCCGTTGAGCCGTACGCGGTCCCGACCCGGCCGTACGGCGGTCAAGAGGCGCGCGAGGAGAAACATCCGATGTCAGACAGCTCCACCCTGCCGCCCGCACGGCTGCGCCCCGAAGCGGAGCTGGCCCGCGACGCGCTGTCCGCGCCGGTTCTCGCCAGGGCCGCGCGGCTGGCCTGCTGGGCCGGTCCGGACACCCGCGTCGACGCCGGAGGCGGACTCGTCGAGGAGCAGCTGCCGGCCGCGGCCGAGCAGCTCGGGCTGAGCGGGGACGACGCCGCCGCCTACGCGAGCGAGGCATGGCGGATCGCCGTGGACACCGGTCTCGTCGAGATCACCGACGAGGAGGCGGGCACCGTGGCGGCGGGCGAGGACCTCGCCCTGCTCACCGGCGGCTCCCCCCAGGACGTGCTCGGCGTGTGGCTGACCGCCCTGGAAGCGGTACTCGCCGACGCGAGCGTGCCCGACCTCGACGACCTGGTCGACGCGATGGCCGAGGGCGGCGAGGTCGACCTGTCCTCCCTCGACTGGGACCCCGACGCCGAGTCCGAGTTCCTCGACGGCGTGCTCGGCAACCTCTACCTCCTCACCGTCGGCGAGGACGGCCCCGGCGACGCCCCGGTGCCGCTGCCCGCGCTGGCCGCCTCCGTGATCGTGCCCAGCGACATGGGCGAGCCCAGCAACGAGGTCCTGGAACAGGTGTCGGACGCGATGATGCGCCTGGACGACCAGTTCCGGCTGCTCGAACCGGTCGGCCTCGTCGAGTACCAGCCGGTCGACGAGGCGCTCATGGCCGACGCCGACGAGGAGCCCGCCGCCCCCGTCGACGAGGCCGACGTCACCCGCTACGGCATGGTGCGGCTCACCCCGCTCGGGCTGTACGGACTGCGCGCCCGGCTCCTGGACGCCGGCTTCGAGGCCCCCGCCGTGGGCGACCTCGCCGACAAGGGCGCCGACGCGCTGCTCGACGGCACCGCCCCCTTCCCGCCCGCCGCGGCCCACGCCGAGACCGAGCTGTGGCTGGCCGGGCGCGGCCCGCTCGACGCCGCCCGCGAACTGCTCGCGGCGGCCCGCGGCTCCGACCCCGGCGCTCCGCTGCGCCGGCTGCGCTGCCAGCAGGCGCTCTCCCTCGTCGGCGGGGAGGCCGAGCCCGCGCTGCGGGAGGTCCTCGACGACGCCGAACTGGGCGGCCTCGCCCGGGTCTGGCTCACCGAGCACGGGGCCCGGGACGTGCCCGCACCGCCCCAGGAGATGGTCTTCTGGCTGACCATCGACACCGTGGCCGCCCAACTCGCCGCCGAGGGCAACTCCGAGGAACTGCGCGCCCTGGTGGAGGGCCTCGCGCGCCAGCACAGCGGGTTCTTCGACACGGTCTGGCGGGTCGAGCACCCGGCCACGCCGGACGTCCTGGAGGCGATGGGGCGGCTGCACCCCGACAAGAAGGTGGCCAAGGAGGCCCGCAAGGCGGCGTTCAAGGCACGCTCCCAGCAGGGCGGCTGAGCGCCGTACCGCGGCGCACGGGGCGGGGCGGGGGAACCGAGGGCGCGAGAGGTCTCCGCCAGTTCAACTTCCGTTCAGGCGCCGGCGGGATCCCCGTTCAGGCACGGGCGGAACCGTGACGCCGGATCGAGGTCCGCCACCCTCCACGGCTCGCCCACCGTCACAGGAGACACCATGTCGCTCACCCGCAGGGACTTTGCCGGCCGATCCGCGCTCACCGGCGCCGGGGTCGTGCTGGCGGGCAGCGTCGGCGCCCTCGCCACCGCCCCCAACGCCCTCGCGTCCACGGACACCGACAGCGTGGGGGAGGAGCACGGCCGCGGGCACGACGGCCACGGCCACGGGCACGGCGGAGTCGGCTACGGGCCGCTGCTCCCCGACCCGGACGGCATCCTCGCCCTGCCCGCCGGTTTCCGGTACGAGATCATCACCTACTCCGGCCGGACCAAGCTGGAGTCCGGCGAGTACACCCCGTCCAACCACGACGGCACCGCCACCTTCGACGGCCCGCGCGGCACCACCCTCCTCGTCAACAACCACGAACTCGGCGGCCACCGCGACGACTGGCCGCACCCCGTCCCGCTCACCGAGGGCCTCGTCTACGACCCGGCCGCCGCCGGCGGCTGCACCGTCGTCGAGGTCCGCCGCGGCGGCCACGTCGCCGAGTGGGTCGGCATCGCCGGCACCGCCACGAACTGCGCGGGCGGCAGCACCCCGTGGGGCACCTGGCTGACCTGCGAGGAGACCGAGGACAAGGCCGGCGAGGAGGGGATGACCAAGGACCACGGCTACGTCTTCGAGGTCGACCCCGAGGACCGCCGCGCCAACCGCGACCCCAAGCCGATCAAGGCGCTCGGCCGCTACGCCCACGAGGCCGTCGTCATCGACCCCAAGCGCGGCCACGCCTACCTCACCGAGGACGCCTCGGGACCCAACGGCCTCCTGTACCGCTGGACCCCGCCGGAGCACTTCCGGCACGGCCGCGGCCGGCTGCGCGCCCTCGCCGACGACGCCGGGGTCCTCCAGGCGTTCAAGTGCTTCGACTCCGGCGGCAAGTTCGTCGACGACCTCTCCCGCGCCACGAAGACCGGCACCGTCTACGGCGTCGACTGGGTCGACGTCCCCGACCGCGACGCGAAGACCACCTCCGTGCGCAAGCAGTTCGCCGCCGGCGAGGTCACCCGCGCGCGCAAGCTGGAGGGCATGTGGTGGGCCGACGGCGGCGCCTACATCGTCTCCTCCTACGCCCGTGACGAGAGCCCCGGCCGGCCGCACGACGGCCAGGTCTGGTTCTACGACCCCAAGCGCCGCACCCTCACCCTGAAGGTCCTGCTCGGCGTCAACGCCGACCCGTCCGCCGACGGCGCCTTCGACGGCCCCGACAACATCACCGTCTCCCCGTACGGCGGCCTGGTCATCGCCGAGGACGGCGACGGCGTCCAGCACCTGTTCGGCGCCACCGACAGCGGCCGCACCTACCCCATCGCCCGCAACGAACTGAACCTCGGCACCGAGGACGACCCCGAGTACAGCGAGTTCACCGGCGTCACCTTCTCGCCCGACGGCCGGACCCTCTACGCCAACATCCAGACGCCGGGCATCATGCTGGCCATCACGGGGCCGTGGAAGCGCCAGAAGCGCCGGTAATTAATTCGCTCGCCCGAACGGCGGCCGCCCTTTTAGAGTGATGAACGTCCAGGTGCGAAGGCAGGACCTACTTCCACTCATAATGGGGCGGCCACGGGTTCGAGTCCCGTCACCGGCACAACGCGCCGGTGTAGCTCAGGGGTTAGAGCACCTTGTCGGTTCCGCCGACCTGAACTCTGGACACCCACAACTTCATGCACCTCCCGGTGCGCGGGCTGCGGCTACTTCTTCTCTCAAAAGAATCCCATGCCGCCGCCCACTTGATCTCGGGAGGCCCAGCAGTCGAAGGGTGCCCGGTGCGCAGGCAGCGGATACTTCCTTTGATCGGACGGTTGCGGGTTCGAATCCCGTCATCGACTTCGGGTCGGTGTAGCTCAATTCGGCAGAGCATCCGCACAGTGCCGTCGCCGATTCCGACCTCGGGCACCCTTCCGCTGCCGTGTCTCCCTCCGAAAAAGTTCGAGATCTCGAGCTTTCGAGAATTCGGGGGAATTCACCATGGCGCGTTTCAACACCAGGAAAGCGAAGGCGCAGCCCACCTCGCGCGTGACCTCTACGGGCCGCGTGCTGCGCACCTGCGAGGGCGGCCGGGGCACCGAGCGCGACGCGCGCTCCGAGCTCTACCTGCTGGCGGTGGCCAACTTCGTGTCCCAGCGGGCCTTCTACGAGTCCGGCGCCGCCCGCGACGACCGCTTCGCCACGCTGGTGCGCGAACTCGCGGTCGCCGACCCGTCCTGGACGGCCGGCCTGCTCGGCTGGCTGCGCGGCGAGGGCAACCTGCGCACCGCCTCGATCGTCGGCGCCGCCGAGTACGTCAAGGCCCGCCTCGACTCCGGCGTCACCGATGGACCGGCGAACCGGCAGGTCGTCGCCTCCGTGCTGCGGCGCCCCGACGAGCCCGGTGAGCTGCTCGCGTACTGGACCGCGACGTACGGCCGCGCCGTGCCGAAGCCGGTCAAGCGGGGGATCGCCGACGCCGTGCGGCGGCTCTACCACGGCAAGTCGCTGCTGAAGCACGACACCGCGTCCAAGGGGTACCGCTTCGGCGACATCCTCAACCTGGTGCACGCGGCGCCCGACCCCGACAAGCCCTGGCAGGGCGAGCTGTTCCAGTACGCCCTCGACCGCCGACACAACCCGGACACCGCGGTGCCGCCTGCCTCGAACCTGGTTCTGACCGCGCACCGCGAGCTGATGGCGCTGCCCGTCCCCGAGCGGCGAGCGGTGGTCACGGCGCCCGACGGTGCCGAGCGGCTCGCGGCGGCGGGCATCACGTGGGAGATGCTGGCCGGCTGGCTCCAGGGGCCGATGGACAAGGCCGCCTGGGAAGCGGTGATCCCGTCCATGGGAGCGATGGCGCTCGTCCGCAACCTGCGGAACTTCGACGAGGCCGGTGTCTCGGACGAGGTCGCCGCCCGGGTCGCGGCGCGGATCAGCGACCCGGCCGAGGTGGCGCGCTCGCGGCAGTTCCCCTTCCGCTACCTCGCCGCGTACCGGCACGCGCCGTCGCTGCGCTGGTCGTACCCGCTGGAGCAGGCGCTCGGCCACTCGCTGGCCAACGTGCCCGCGCTGGGCGGCCGGACGCTGGTCCTCGTGGACCGGTCGGGCTCGATGTTCTACTCGCGGATGTCGGACCGCTCCGAGCTGACCCGGGCCGACGCGGCCGCGGTCTTCGGCACGGCGCTGGCGCTGCGGGCGGCCGACGCGGACCTGGTCGAGTTCGGTTCGTCGAGCAACCGCGTGACGTACCGCGAGGGCGAGTCGGTGCTGAAGGTCCTGGAGCGCTTCGGCGACCTCGGCGGCACCGACACCACCGAGGCGGTGCGGCGCCACTACAGGAAGCACGACCGGGTGCTGATCGTCACCGACGAGCAGTACGCGTACAGCAGGCACGGCGACCCGACCGAGCAGGTCCCGGCGCACGTGCCCGTCTACACCTGGAACCTCGCCGGGTACCGGGCGGGCCACGGTCCGTCGGGCCGGGCGAACCGGCACACCTTCGGCGGGCTCTCCGACGCCGCGTTCCGGATGGTTCCGCTGCTCGAGGCCGGCCGGGACGCCGACTGGCCCTGGGACGCCCCGGACGAGCACGCGCGGTAGGGTGCCCGGAAGGTTGCCCGCTGTGCAGGGAGGGGCTGTGGCGCAGGTCAGGCCCATGCGGGCGGATGCCCGGCGTAACCGTGAGCGGCTGCTGGCGGTGGCGGCGGAGGCGTTCGCCGAGCACGGGGAGGGTGCCTCCCTGGACGACATCGCCCGGCGTGCCGGGGTCGGTGTCGGTACTCTCTACCGGCACTTCCCGACGCGGCAGGCGCTGCTGGAGGCCGCCTACCTGGAGCGCCTGGAGGCGATCGCGGCGCGCGCCGGCGTGATCGCGGCCGCCCGGCCGCCGGGGGCGGCGCTCATGGCGTGGCTCGACGAGCTGGCCGTCGGGATGCTCCAGGTGCGCGGCCTCAAGGCGCTGCTCGGTACGGCCGTCACCGGCGGTGGACCCGCGTGCGGCGACTGTGTGCGCGGCGCGGCGACCCGGCTGGTGCGGGCCGCGCAGGAAGCCGGTGCGCTGCGGGCGGACGTGGCGCCGGTCGAGGTGCTGCGGCTGCTGCACGGCGTGGTGACGGCGGCCGAGGCGGCCGACGAGGTGGACGGGACGGCCGTACGGCGGTACCTGTCGCTGCTCATGGAAGGGCTGGGGCAGGGACTGGGACCGGGGCAGGGGCCGGGGCAGGTCTAGGGGCGCCCGCGGCCGGGCGCCCCCAGGTGTCCCGGTCGCCTACAGCGCCTGTGCGGCCGGCTTCACCATGCCGCGGACCGTGCGGGACTTGACGAAGTCACCCATGGCGGTCATCTCCCACTCGCCGGAGTACTGGCGGATCAGCTTCGCCATCATCACGCCGGTCTGCGGCTCGGCGCTGGTGAGGTCGAAGCGGACCAGCTCCTCGCCGCTCGCGGCGTCGATGAGGCGGCAGTATGCCTTGGCGACCTCGGTGAACTTCTGGCCCGAGAACGAGTTCACCGTGAAGACCAGGCCGCTGACCTCCTGCGGGAGTCGGCCCAGGTCCACGACGATCACCTCGTCGTCGCCGCCGCCCTCGCCGGTCAGGTTGTCGCCGGAGTGCTTGATCGCGCCGTTCACGATCGAGAGCTTGCCGAAGTAGCAGCTGTCGATGTGGTTGCGCTGCGGGCCGTAGGCGATGACGGACGCGTCCAGGTCGATGTCCTTGCCGCGGTAGGCCGGCTCCCAGCCGAGGCCCATCTTGACCTGGGACAGCACCGGTCGGCCGCCCTTGACCAGGGAGACGGTCTGGTTCTTCTGGAGGCTGACCCGGCCCTTGTCGAGGTTGATCTTGCCGGTGCCCGGGGCGGGGGCCGGCGGTGCGGCGGGCGGGGCGGGCGGAGCGGCGGGCATCGTGGGCGCGGCCGCGGGAGGCGGCGGGGGCGTGACCGCCTGGGGCTGCGGCGGGGCCGCCGGGGCCGCCGGTTCCTCCACCGTGACGCCGAAGTCGGTGGCGATGCCGGCCAGCCCGTTGGAGTAGCCCTGGCCGACCGCGCGGGCCTTCCAGGCGCCGTTGCGCAGGTAGACCTCGACGATCACGAGGGCGGTCTCGGTGCCGAGCTGCGGGGGCGTGAAGCTGGCGAGCACGGAGTTGTCGTCCGCGTTGCGGATGGTGGCGGTCGGTTCGATGCCCTGGAAGGTCTGGCCGGCGGCGTCCGGGCTGGCGGTGACGACGATCTTCTCGATGCCCGGCGGGACGGCGGCGGTGTCCACCACGATCGCGTCCGGGGCGGTGCCGCCGCCGGAGCGGTAGGTCACGCCCTGGCCGGTGGGCTGGTTGTAGAAGATGAAGTCGTCGTCGGAGCGCACCTTGCCGTCGGCGGTGAGCAGCAGGCCCGATACGTCGAGCCGCACGGGAGCGGCGACGTCCACCGTCACGCGGGCGGCGGAGAGGGGGATGTTCGAGCCGGGGGTCATAGCTGTCATGCCGGGTGAACGAGCGAGGGCGTTTTACCGTTCCCTTACCCGGCGGCCAATCGGGTCACGGTCGCATCTCGCCTGGTCAGCGGCGGTTTCGGGGGTGGTTGCGGGCCGTGCGTTCGTTGCCGTGCTTGTAGTTGCCGGTCCAGCGGGCCATGACCAGCTGGGGGTCGCCGGAGGTGACCTCTTCGAGGAAGCGGGCGGCTCGGGAGCCGTTGAGGGTGGTGGCGGGGTGGTTGTGGTGGGTGATGTGGACGGTGCCGGATGCGGTGGCCGTGTAGGCGAAGCCGTTCGGTTTGGGCATGGCGGGATGGTAGGAGGCGGCGGCGGGGGCGGCCCAGTGGATTTCGCCCCCGCCGCCCCTTCCCGTTCCCGTCCCTGGGGGCTGCCGCCCCCAGACCCCCGCTTTCGGCCTGGACGGCCTCGTCCTCAAGCGCCGGACGGGCTAGAACTCACGGCACGACCACGATCTTGCGGCCCACTCCCGCCGCGAACTGCTCCAGGGCCTGCGGGTAGCGGGACAGTTCGATGCGGTCGCTGATGAAGACGTCCGGGTCCAGGACACCGTTCGCGAACAGCTCCGCCGCGCGTTCGTAGCTGTGGAGGACGGCCATCGAGCCGGTGATGGTGATCTCCTGGTTGTAGATGCGGTACGGGTCGATCTGGACGCGGGTCGCGTAGTCGGCGACGCCGAACTGGAGGAAGGTGCCGGCCTTGGCGACGCGGTCCAGGCCGTCCTGGATCGCCGCCGCGTTGCCCGTGGCGTCGATGACCAGGTCCCAGCCCTGGGGGCGGTCCAGCTCGTCCGGGGTCGCGGCCGAGGCCGAGACGCCGAGGCCGCGGGCCGTTTCCAGGCGGGCCGGGTTGAGGTCGACCATGTCGACGCTGGCCGCGCCGGTGCGCTTGGCCAGCTCCAGCATCATCAGGCCCATCGTGCCGGAGCCGTAGATCAGGACGTGGGCGCCGAGGCGGGACTGGAGGACGTCGTAGCCGCGCACGGCGCAGGAGAGCGGTTCGATCAGGGCCGCGTCCTGGGTGCGGACGTGCTCCGGGAGTTTCACGCAGTTCGCGACCGGCGCCACCGCGTACTGGGCCGCGCCGCCCGCCGTCGTCACGCCGATGGCCGCCCAGCGTTCGCAGAGGTTGTTGTGGCCGGTGCGGCAGTAGCGGCACTCGTAGCAGTAGAGGGAGGGGTCGACCGCGACCTGGTCGCCGACCGCCACCTCCGTGACCTGGGCGCCGACGCCGACCACGGAGCCCGCGAACTCGTGGCCCGGCACGATCGGGAGCTTGGGCGCGAACTCGCCCTGGAGGATGTGCAGGTCGGTGCCGCACAGGCCGCAGGCGGCGACCTCGACGACGACCTCGCGCGGCCCTGGCGTCGGGTCGGGGACCTCGGTGACGACGGCGCGGCCCACGGACTCGATGACGGCGGCCTTCATTTCACGGCTCCCAACGACAGGCCCTGGACCAGTTTGTCCTGGGCGGCGAACCCCGCGGCGAGCACCGGCAGGGAGATGACGAGCGACGCGGCGCACACCTTGGCCAGGAAGAGGCCCTGGCTGGTGATGAAGCCGGTCAGGAAGACGGGGGCGGTCTCGGCGACCACGCCCGTCAGGACCCGGGCGAAGAGCAACTCGTTCCAGCTGAAGATGAAGCAGATCAGGGACGTCGCGGCGATGCCCGGCAGGGCGATGGGGGCCACCACGCGGACCAGGATGGTGGGCAGTTTCGCGCCGTCCACCCGGGCCGCCTCGATGATCGCGACCGGGACCTCGGCCAGGAAGGACTGCATCATCCAGACCGCGATCGGCAGGTTCATCGACGTGTAGAGGATGACCAGCAGCCAGATGTTGTCCAGCATGTCGGTGTTCTTGGCGAACAGGTAGATCGGCAGCAGGCCCGCCACCACCGGCAGCATCTTGGTGGACAGGAAGAAGAACAGGACGTCCGTCCACTTCTTCACCGGGCGGATGGACAGGGCGTAGGCGGCGGGCAGGGCCAGGACCAGGACGAAGAGGGTCGAGGCGATCGACGCCACCGCCGAGTTGATCAGTGCGGGCCAGGGGCTGGCGCCGCCGCCCGCGCCGAAGAACTCGCGGTAGCCGTCCAGCGTCAGGGAGGCCGCGAAGGAGGGCGGGTTGGTGGCCGCGTCCGACTCCGAGTGGAAGGAGGTCAGCGCCATCCACGCGATGGGCAGGAAGAAGACGATGCCCACCAGCCAGGCCACCAGGCCCAGGCCGGCCCCGGCCCTGCGGCGGGTGCGTACGGGCGGCTTGGCGTCGGTGACGACGGGGCGTACGGCGGTGGCGCTCATGCGCGGCCGACCTCCTCGCGGAACAGGGACGACACCACGCGCAGCGCGAAGGTGGCGATGATGATCGAGCCGATGACGACCAGGACGCCCGCGGCCGAGGCGAGGCCGTTCTCGTGGGCCTGGTAGAAGCTCTGGTAGACGGTGTAGGGCAGGTTGGCCGTGCCCAGGCCGCCGGACGTGATCGTGAAGACGGCGTCGAAGTTCTGGACGATGTAGATCGAGCCGAGCAGGGCGCCGAGTTCGAGGTAGCGGCGCAGGTGGGGCAGAGTGAGGTGGACGAAGATCTGCCAGTCGCCCGCGCCGTCCACCCGGGCGGCCTCGATCTGCTGCTGGTCCCGGCTCTGCAGTCCGGCCAGCAGGATGAGCATCATGAACGGCGTCCACTGCCACACCAGCGATGCCTCGACCGCGAGCAGCGGGGTGTTCGAGATCCAGTCCGGCTGGGGTCCGCCGACGTAGTGCAGCAGGCCGTTGAGCAGGCCGTACTCGGGGTTGTAGAGGACGTGCTTCCACAGCAGGGCGGCCGCCACCGGGACCACCAGGAACGGGGCGATCAGGAGGGTGCGGACCACGCCGCGGCCCTTGAACCTCCGGTCGAGGAGCAGGGCGAGGGCCAGGCCGAGGACCAGGCTGACCAGGACGACCGCCACGGTGAGCAGGATCGTCGTCCACACCGACTTGCGCAGGGCCGGGTCGCTGAGGACGTCGCCGTAGTTGGCGAAGCCGGCGAAGCTGCGGGCGTCCGGGTAGAGGGCGTTCCAGTCGAAGAAGGAGATCACCAGGGTCGCCACGAAGGGCAGCTGGGTGACCACGATCATGAAGATCAGGGCGGGCAGGAGCGGGGCGCGGGTGGCCCAGGCGCGCAGCCGGTTGGACGGCGGGCGGACGGTGGGGCGGGTGTTCTCGGGTGCGGCCGAGGGGGCCGTGGTCGTGGCGGTCATCGTCCCTCGTACTCCTCGGAGATCTGCTCGGCGAGCTGCTGGGACTTCTTCAGGGCCTCCTCGACGGACTGGCGTCCGGCGATGGCCGCGCTGATCTCCTGCGAGACCTTGGTACCGAGGTCGGTGAACTCGGGGATGCCGACGAACTGGATGCCGGGCGCGGGCCGCGGCTGCACGCCGGGGTCCTTGGGCTTGGCGCCCTCGATGGCCTTCCTGGTCATCTCCTGGAAGGCGGCGGCCTCCTTGACGTAGGCCGGGTTCTCGTACGTCGAGGCGCGCTTGCCGGCCGGGACGTTGGACCAGCCGATCTCGTCGCCGACCAGCTGCTCGTACTCCTTGCTGGACGCCCAGGAGACGAACTTCCAGGCCTTGTCGGCGTTGCGCGAGGCCTTCTGGATGCCCCAAGCCCAGGTGTAGAGCCAGCCGGAGGAGTCCGTCTTCTCCACCGGGGCGGGCGCGTAGCCGACCTTGCCCTTGACGGGGGACTTGGCGGCGTCCAGGGAGCCGGCCGCGGAGGTGGCGTCGTACCACATGGCGACCTTGCCCTGCGTCATGTTGTTCAGGCACTCGGCGAAGCCGGACTGGGCGGCGCCGGACTCGCCGTGCTCGCGGACCAGGTCGACATAGAACTTCGTCGCCTTCTCCCACTCGGGGGAGTCGAGCCGGGCCTGCCAGTCCTGGTCGAACCAGGTGCCGCCGAAGGTGTTCACGACCGTCGTCAGCGGTGCCATCAGCTCGCCCCAGCCGGGCAGTCCGCGCAGGCAGATGCCCTTCATGCCCGGCTCGGACCCGTCGAGCTTCTCGGCGAACTCGGCCACCTGGGTCCAGGTGGGGTGCTCGGGCATGGTCAGGCCCGCCTTGGCGAACAGGTCCTTGCGGTACATCAGGAAGGAGGACTCGCCGTAGAAGGGCTGGCCGTAGAGCTTGCCGTCCTCGGCGGTGAGGGACTCGCGCATCGGGCCGAGGATGTCCTGCTCGTCGTAGGCGGGGTCCTTGGCGACGTAGGAGTCCATCTCGTGCAGCCAGTCGTTGCGGGCGTAGATCGGTATCTCGTAGTTGGAGAGGGTGGCGGCGTCGTACTGGCCGGCCTGGTTGGCGAAGTCCTGGCTGATCTTGTCGCGGACGTCGTTCTCCGGCAGGACGGTGAAGTTCACCTTGATGCCGGTCTCTTTGGTGAAGTGGTCGGCGGTGAGCTTCTGCAGCTCGACCATCTGCGGGTTGTTGACCATGAGGACGTTGATGGCGTTGCCGCCGGATCCGGCGCCGCCCGCCCCGACCCAGCAGCCGGTGAGCAGCGGGGCGAGCAGCGTCCCTGCGGCGGCCATGGCGAGTGTGGCTCGCGGCCTCCGTCGGCTCTGGGTTCGCATGGATCGCTCCTGAACGTATGGGGAGGTATAGGGAGGTAAGGGACAGTGGAAGGTGTGGGTGTGCTGTGCGGGGACCGGGGTGAGGTGAGGGGTTTTCAGACGCGGATGACCTGGGGACCGAGCAGTGCGTAGCGGTGGGCCTCGGCCGAGGGCAGCAGCGTGCTGGTGACGATGGCCTCCAGGGCGCCGACCTCGGCGAACCGGCAGAAGCTCACCGCCCCGAACTTGGTGTGCGCGCCGGCGAACACCGTGCGGCGGGCGGCCCGGATGGCCTGCGCCTTGACCTCGCTGACCGCGGGGTCGGGGGTGGTGAGACCGTGCTCGCGGGAGATGCCGTTGGCGCCGATGTACGCCAGGTCGATGACGAAGCCGGCCAGCATCTTCGTGGTCCAGTGGTCGACGGTGGCCAGGGTGCCCGAGCGGACCCGGCCGCCGAGCAGCAGGACGGAGGTGTCGCCGGCCTCGGCCAGCGCGCCCGCCACCGGCAGGGAGGCGGTGACCACGGTCAGCGGCCGGTCCCGGGGGAGTGCCTCGGCGATGAGCTGCGGGGTGAAGCCCTCGTCGACGAAGACCGTCTCGGCGTCACCGAGCAGTTCGACGGCGGCGGAGGCGATCCGGCGCTTCTCGGGCACGTGGCTGGTGGCGCGGAAGGCGAGCGTGGTCTCGAACCCGGCGCTCTCCACCGGGTAGGCGCCGCCGTGGGTGCGGCGGACCAGGCCGTGGTCCTCCAGGGCGCGCAGGTCCCGTCGTACGGTCTCCTTGGCGACGCCCAGTTCGGCGGCGAGCGCGGTGACGTCGACCGAGCCGGTGGCGCGGGCGACCCGCACGATCTCGTGCCGGCGTTCTTCCGTCGTCCTTGTACCCGTGCTCATGCCGAACACCTGCCCTCACCGCCTCGTCGCCGTGTGGTTGCCCGTTCGGGCCCGTGTGGCCCTTGGGGGAAGTTCTACAGCGGTCGTGCGGCACTGACCAGGTCTGTTGCGGACCCGATACTGCCCGGGTGTGCCCGTTTGCGGTGTCGGGTGCCCGTCTCGGACCTGGGGCGCAGCGCGGGGCGGGGTGGGAACGGGCAGCGCGGATGCCCGCATGAGGAAGCGGACGGGCCCGTTCGGTGCCCGTCCGCTTCTCCGCGGGTGCTGTGGGGTCGTCTTCCGGTCAGTACGGCCAGATCGGGGGGTCGGTCACGAAGTGGCCCCCGAGACGCGCGTGTGCCGGGTCGCCCGGGTCGAGTTCACCCTGCTCGGCGACGAGCTTGGCGGCGTACGGCTCGGAGTCGTCCTGCGGTTCGTAACCCAGCGCCCGCGCGGAGGTGAGGTCCCACCACAGGCGGGTGTTGGCGGAGGAGCCGTGGACGACGGTGTGCCCGACGTCCTCGGCGGTGAGCGCGGCGTGGAAGAGGCGGGCGCCGTCCGCGGGGCTCATCCAGACCGAGAGCATGCGCACGCTGGTCGGCTCGGGGAAGCAGGAGCCGATACGGACGGAGACGGTCTCGATGCCGTGCCTGTCCCAGTAGAGCTGTGCGAGGTCCTCGCCGAAGCACTTGGACAGGCCGTAGAAGGTGTCCGGGCGGCGCGGCGTCTCGACGGGGATGAGGGGGTCGTCTCCCTGGGGGCGCGGGGTGTAGCCGACGGCGTGGTTGGAGGAGGCGAAGACGATGCGGCGGACGCCCTCCTCGCGGGCGGCCTCGTACAGGTTGTACGTGCCCTCGATGTTCGCCGCGAGGATCTTGTCGAAAGAGGCTTCCAGGGAGATGCCCGCGAGGTGGATGATCGCGTCGACGCCCCGGACCGCCTCGCGCAGGGCGTCCCGGTCGGCGAGGTCGGCGACGATCGCGTCCGGCTCGCCCTCGATCGGACGCAGGTCGAGCAGGCGCAGCCGGTAGCCGTGGCCGGGGAGCAGTTCCCGCATCAGGGTGCCGAGGCCGCCGGCGGCGCCGGTGAGCAGGACGGTGCGGGGAGCGGGCATCCTCGGGACTCCTAGGTCTCCTGAAGCGGCGGCACCCGTACGCCGGGCGGTGGACCGTGGCCGGTTGTACGAGTGCGTGCCTCGTGTTCATATGCGTGGACACGCTAAGGAACCGGTGGTCACGCGTCAAGAGGGTGCCTGCTTGACGGTGTTCGCCGGGCGGCTTAGCGTGGTGGCGTTCAGAAATATAGACGCAGATCATAAGTGTGACGACGACGGTCGTGATGCGACCACGCACACGGAATGGGGAGCGCCCGTGACCTCAGCCCCTCTCGCCGCCCGGCTCACCGTGCCCAGCGGACCGCTGTTCTTCCCCGTCACGGCGTACGGTCCCGACGGCGGACTCGACCTCGACGTCTACCGCGCCCATGTGCGCCGCGGGGTCGAGGCCGGTGCCGCCGCCGTGTTCGCCTGCTGCGGCACCGGCGAGTTCCACGCCCTCACCCCCGAGGAGTTCGCGGCCTGCGTCCGCGCGGCCGTCGAGGAGAGCGCGGGCCGGGTGCCCGTCCTCGCGGGCGCGGGCTACGGCACCGCCCTGGCCGTGCGCTACGCCCGCCTCGCCGAGGAGGCCGGGGCCGACGGGTTGCTCGCCATGCCGCCCTACCTGGTGGTCGCCGGTCAGGAGGGACTGGTGCGGCACTACCGGGAGGTGGCCGCCGCGACCGCGCTGCCCGTGATCGTCTACCAGCGCGACAACGCCGTGTTCACCCCGTCGAGCGTCGTCGAACTGGCTCGCACGGACGGCATCGTCGGCCTCAAGGACGGGCTCGGCGACCTCGACCTCATGCAGCGGACCGTCAGCGCGGTGCGCACGGAGCTGCCCGGCGAGGAGTTCCTGTACTTCAACGGGCTCCCGACCGCCGAACAGACCCAGCTCGCCTACGGCGCGCTCGGCGTCACCCTCTACTCGTCCGCCGTGTTCTGCTTCGCCCCCGAGATCGCCCTCGCCTTCCACCGGGCGCTGCGCGAGGGCGACGACACCACCGTTCACCGCCTGCTGGACGGCTTCTACCGGCCGTTCGTCGAACTGCGCGCCCAGGGCCGTGGATACGCCGTCGCCCTGGTCAAGGCGGGCGTACGGCTGCGCGGCCTGGACGTGGGGGAGGTACGCACGCCGTTGCAGGAGCCGGCCGAGGACCACGTGAAGCAGCTCGCGCAGATCATCGAGCGGGGCCAGGCGCTGCTCGCGGAAGGAGTCGGCCGGTGAAGGCGTCCGCGTTCGTCTATCCCTGGGACGTCAACGGCGACCCGCAAGCCCCGGCGCGCATCGCGGACCTCGGCGTGGCGCAGGTGACCCTCGCCGCCGCCTACCACTCCACCCGCGCCCTCACCCCCCGCCATCCGCGCCACCGCGTCGTCACCGCCGAGCACGCCGCCGTCCTCTACCCGCCGGACAGCGCCCGCTGGCAGGGCCGCACACTCCGCCCGTACGAGTCCGGCGACTGGGCCCCCGGCGACGCGTACGGCGAGGCCGCCGCCGCCCTCGCGGACGCGGGCCTCGACGTGCACACCTGGGTCGTCCTCGCCCACAACTCCCGCCTGGGCGCGGAGCACCCGCACACCTCCGTCCTCAACGCCTACGGCGACCGCTACCCCTGGGCGCCGTGCATCGCGCAGCCCGCCACGCGCGCGTACCTCACCGACCTGGCCGCCGAGGCGGCGGTGCGGCCCGGCGCGCGCGGCACGGAACTGGAGTCCCTCGGCTGGTACGGCCTCGCCCACCTGCACGCCCACGACAAGACCGGCGGGGTGCCCCTCGGCGACGCCGGGCAGTACCTCATGTCGCTGTGCTTCTGCCCCGACTGCCGCGCGGGCTACGGCACCCGGGGCCTCGACGCCGACGAACTGGCCGCCGGCGTACGCACCGCGCTGGAGCCGGTGTGGCGGGGGACGGAGCCGGCGGACGGGGGCTGGGCGGGCGTCGAGAAGCTCCTCGGCGAGGCGACGGCGAACGCCACGCGCGCGTGGCGGGACGACCGGGCCCGCACCCTCCAGGAGGCGGCGGTCGCGGCGGTCCGCGCCGCCGCACCCGACGGCTTCCGGATCCTGTTGCACGCCGACCCGGCCTCCTTCCACTGCGGCGCCAACGCGGGCGTCGACCCCGCGCACGTCCTGTCCGTCGCGGACGGCGTGATCGTGCCCTGCACGGGCGGGGCCGGCCTGCTGACGCCGTTCGCCGAACAGGCCGTCGACGGGGCCGTCCTCGCCGCCAACCTCACGGTGGTCACCGGCATGGGCGGCAGCCCCCGCACCCTCGCCGCGGACGCCGTCCGAGCGCGGGACCTGGGCGCGACGGAACTGCGGCTGTACCACGCGGGGTTGGCGTCGGACGGGGATCTGGAGGCGGTGCGGGCGGGGCTCGGGGCGGCCGCGTAAGGTGTGGACGAGGGCGTCCTGGCCGGTCCTCACCGACCGACCCCGCGGGCCCTCGTCGCGCTCTGCGAAGGGGATGCCCATGGAACTCGCGCAGGTCCGCCTGCTGGTCACGGACTTCGCCGGCTGCTACCGCTACTACCGGGACGTGCTGGGGCTGAAGCCGCAGTTCGAGGCGGAGGACGGCCCGTACGCGAAGTTCACCCCCGACGGCGGCACCGCGGGCATCGCCTTGCAGGACCGCGCGCAGCTGGCCCAGGTGCTGGGCGAACTCGCCGCCGAGCCGGCCGGCCACCGGTCGCTCGTCGTCCTGCGGGTCGACGACCTGGACCGCTACTGCGAGGAGGTCACCGCGCGGGGAGCCGGGCTCCTGCGTGCTCCGGCCCCCATGACGGACCGCATGCGGGTCGCCCACCTCGTGGATCCGGAGGGAAACATCGTCGAACTCCAGGAGTGGCTGGCCCTACGCGGGTGACGGCGTGCGCCGGTCGGTCGGCCTCCGTACGGGCGCCAGTGCCGCCGCCGTCCCCAGCAGCACCGCGCCCACGGCCGGCAGCAGCAGCCACAGGTCGACCGTCTCCACCAGGGCCGCGCCCGCGGCCAGGCCGAGTACGTTCGGGGCGAAGACCAGGGAGTTGGCCGTCGCCGAGACCCGCCCCAGCAGCGGCCCCGGCGTCTCGCGCTGCACGGCGGTCGACGCGGCGATCAGAACCGTCGGCAGGCCCATGCCGACCGCCGCGCCGGCCGCCCACACGACCGCGTCGGACGGGACCGCCCGCAGCGCCAACGCCACCGCGAACAGCGCGATCCCGGCCGCCCCGAACCGGCGTGGGCCCAGGCGGCGCAGGGCGGGGCCGGACAGGATCCCGACCGCCACCGAACCGGCACCCTGGACGGCGTACAGGACACCGGCGTAGGCGGGGGAGCGGCCCAGGTTGTCGACGACGGCGTACAGCGTGGCGCCGCCGACGCCCGCGCACAGCATCGTCACCCCGCCCGCGAGGACCAGCGGGCGCAGCCCCGGGTGCCCCCAGAGGTACCGGGCGCCCTCCGCCGTCCGGCGCCGCCAGTTCACCGTCGGTGGCTCCGGGGGCGCCTCCCGCACCCGCAGGGCCGCGTACAGCCCCGTGGCCAGCACGAACGTCGCCGCGTCCAGGGCCGCCACGCTCGGGCCGCCGTACGCCGCGTAGAGCCCCGCACCGGCGAGGGGCGCGACCAGCTTCATGCCCTCGCCCGCGGTCATGCGCAGTCCGTTGAAGTCGCCGAGCAGGCCGGGATCGACGGCGGCGGCCACGAGCGCCGACTCGGCCGCGTCCTGGACGACACCGGCCACGCCGTACAGGAACAGCACCGCGAACAGCAGCCACAGGGCGCCCCGCGAGTCGAGGGCCAAGAGGGTGAGCAGGAGGCAGGCCGGCAGCAGGTTCGCGGCGATCAGCAGCGGTTTGCGGCGGACCCGGTCGGCGACCGTGCCGAGCGCGGGTCCGGCCAGGGTCGGCGCCCAGAGCGCGAGCAGACACAGCGCCGCCAGGCCGTCCGAGCCGGTGAGGTCCTTCACCCACACGCCCGCCGCCAGGCCGAGCGCCGAGCTGCCGAAACCGGACACCACCACCCCGGCGAGATACAGGCCGGCGTTGCGGTCGCGCAGGACCCGGGCCAGGGGCCAGGTGCCGCGTCCCGTCTTCCCCGTGTCCGTCGTTCTTGTCGTCATGCCTGGTCATCGTGGGGCTAAGGCGCCGCCCCCGGCATCGGGCAGGTGCCCTAGGAAGCGAGCTCGCAGGCCGATGAGTTTCGCTGTCGTGATCGGTCTACCTCCCGACAGAGCGAGCACACGTTCCCGGGAGCCACCGATGACCCAAGAGCCCACCACCGCCACCCTCGACCTCGGACCGCAGACGCGGATCCTCGCCCGTCTCGCCGACGGTGTGCGCGACGACCGGCTCGCGGACCCGACGCCCTGCCCCGACCTCGCGGTGCGCAACCTGCTCGGGCACCTGACCGGTCTCGCCGTGGCCTTCCGCGACGCCGCGCGCAAGGACCTGGGGCCCACCACCGACACCAGCCCCGAGGCGTCCGTGCCGGACGTCGGACCCGGCTGGCGCGAGGAGCTGGCGAAGGTCCTCGGAGAACTCGCCGACGCCTGGCGCGAGCCTGACGCCTGGACCGGTATGACCCGGGCCGGCGGCATCGACCTGCCCGGCGCCGTCGCCGGTGCCGTCGTCGCCGACGAACTGGTCATCCACGGCTGGGACCTGGCCCGCGCGACCGGCCAGGAGTACGTCCCCGACCCGGCCGCGCTGCAGGCGGCGTACGGGCTGCTCGCCGCCGCCGCGGAGGAGTCCGACCGGGACGCGGGCATGTTCGGCACCGTCGTCCCCGTCCCTGCCGACGCGCCCCTGCTGGAGCGCGCGGTGGGCCTGAGCGGGCGGGACCCGGGCTGGACCCGCACCGCCTGAGCAAGGCGGCACCGAACGACTTCCTCCGAACGACTTCCTCCGAACAACTTCCTTTGTCAGAAGCATTGACGTCGCCGCGCGCCCCTCTTACCTTCAACGCGTCGTACTCCGTACGTCATATATGAGACGCGATACGCGAGATCTGATGCCCGGGATCTGTCCGTGCACGAGATCTGTCCGCGTATCCGACGCGAGATTCCGAGAGGCGCGCATGACCTCTGTGCCCACGCCGATCCCCTCCCGCACGCAGTACGTGCTGGAGGAGATCAAACGCCGCATCCTCACCGGCCGGCTGACGCCCGGCCAGGCCCTGGTCGAGACCGACCTCGCCGCACAGTTCGGGGTGTCCAAGACACCGGTGCGCGAGGCGCTCAAGACGCTGGCCGGGACCGGACTGGTCGTGATGAGCCAGTACAAGGGCGTCACCGTGCGCATGGTGGACGCGGACATGGCGCGCGAGGTCTACGACGTCCGCCTGCTCCTGGAGCCCGAGGCGCTCAAGCGCGCCGTGCGCCGCGGTGCCTCCCTGGACGCCGCCCGGGACGCGCTCACCCAGGCCGACCGGGCCACCGACACCGCCGAACGGTCGCTGGCCAACCGGGAGTTCCACCGCGCCCTGTACGTGCCGTGCGGCAACCCGCTGCTCGGCCGGATGCTCGACGAGGTCCGCGACCAGGCGGCCCTCGTCTCCGCGGTCGCCTGGGCCGCCGACCCCTCCTGGGAACGGGAGGCCGGCGAGCACCAGGAGATCCTGCGCCTCGCCCTCGCCGGTGACGCGGACGGCGCGGCCCGCGCCCTCCACGCGCACATCGCGTCCTTCGTCGAGCGGGCCTTCCCCGAAGCGGGGACCGCGGCCCAGGAAGAGGACGGTCAGGCATGACAGCGACGTTCGAGACCCAGCGGGCGGCCCTGGCCGACGTGGTGGCGATCCCGGTGACCCCGTTCGCCGAGGACGGCACCGTCGACCCCGCCACCTACCGGGCCCTGCTGCGTCGTCTCCTCGACGGTGGCATCACGACCCTCACCCCCAACGGCAACACCGGGGAGTTCTACGCCCTCGACCCGGCCGAGCGCCGCCTCGTCACCGAGCTGACGATCGAGGAGGCCGGCGAGCGCGCGGACATCCTGGTCGGTGTCGGCCACGACCTGCCGACCGCGGTCGCCTCCGCCCGGCACGCCCGCGAGCTGGGCGCCTCCATGGTGATGGTCCACCAGCCCGTCCACCCCTACGTCTCCCAGGGCGGCTGGGTCGACTACCACCGTGCCATCGCGGAGGCCGTGCCCGAGCTGGGTGTCGTGCCCTACATCCGCAACGCCCAGCTCACCGGCGCCCGCCTCGCCGACCTCGCCGACACCTGCCCCAACGTCATCGGTGTGAAGTACGCCGTCCCGGACGCCTCCAAGTTCGCCGCCTTCGCCCGCGACGCCGGCCTCGACCGGTTCGTCTGGGTCGCCGGGCTCGCCGAGCCGTACGCCCCCTCGTACTTCAGCGCGGGCGCCACCGGCTTCACCTCGGGCCTGGTGAACGTCGCCCCGGCCGTCTCGATGAACATGATCGAAGCGCTTCGATCGGGTGACTACCCGGCCGCCATGAAGGTCTGGGAGCAGATCCGCCGCTTCGAGGAACTGCGCGCCGCCAACGGCTCCGCCAACAACGTCACCGTGGTCAAGGAGGCCCTCGCCTCGCTGGGCCTGTGCCGCCGGGAGGTCCGCCCGCCGAGCAAGCCGCTGCCCGAGAGCGAACGCGCCGAGGTCGCCGCCATCGCCGCGGGGTGGTCCATATGACCCCCAGGAAGCCCCCGGAAGAGCTGCGCAGCCACCAGTGGTACGGCACGGACGGACTGCGCTCCTTCAGCCACCGAGCACGCACCCGCCAGCTCGGCTACCTGCCCGAGGAGCACCTCGGCAAGCCCGTCATCGCCATCCTCAACACCTGGTCCGACATCAACCCCTGCCACGTCCACCTGCGCGACCGCGCCCAGGCCGTCAAGCGGGGAGTCTGGCAGGCGGGCGGCTTCCCCCTCGAATTCCCGGTCTCCACGCTCAGCGAGACCTTCCAGAAGCCGACCCCGATGCTCTACCGCAACCTCCTCGCCATGGAGACCGAGGAACTGCTGCGCTCCTACCCGGTCGACGGCGCCGTGCTGATGGGCGGCTGCGACAAGTCCACACCCGCCCTGCTCATGGGCGCCGCCACGGTGGACCTGCCCGCGGTGTTCGTCCCCGCCGGGCCCATGCTCCCCGGGCACTGGCGCGGCGAGACCCTCGGTTCCGGCACCGACATGTGGAAGTACTGGGACGACAAGCGGGCCGGCCTCATCGGTGACTGCGAGATGCAGGAACTGGAGAGCGGTCTGGCCCGCTCGCCCGGCCACTGCATGACGATGGGCACCGCGTCCACGCTGACCGCCGCAGCCGAGGCCCTCGGCGTCACGATCCCGGGCGCCTCCAGCATCCCGGCCGTCGACTCCGGGCACGACCGGATGGCCGCCGCCGCCGGACTGCGCATCGTCGAACTCGTCCACCGGGACCGCAGGCTGAGCGACATCCTCACCGCCGACGCCTTCGAGGACGCCGTCACCACCGTGCTCGGGCTCGGCGGCTCCACCAACGCCGTGATCCACCTGATCGCCATGGCGGGCCGCGCGGGCGTCACCCTCACCCTCGACGACTTCGACCGCATCGCCCGCACCGTCCCGGTACTGGCCAACGTCCGGCCCGGCGGACAGACGTACCTGATGGAGGACTTCCACTTCGCCGGCGGACTGCCCGGCTTCCTCTCCCGCATCACCGACCTGCTCCACCTGGACCGGCCCACCGTCTCCCACGACACCCTGCGGGAGCAGCTGGACGGCGCCCTCGTCCACCACGACGACGTCATCAGGACCCGCGACAACCCGGTCGCGAGCGAGGGCGGGGTCGCCGTGCTGCGCGGCAACCTCTGCCCGGACGGCGCCGTCATCAAGCACATCGCCGCCGAGCCGCACCTGCTGAAGCACACCGGTCCCGCCGTCGTCTTCGACGACTACCGGACCATGCAGCGCACCATCAACGACCCGGAGCTCGGCATCACCGCCGACAGCGTGCTGGTGCTCCGCAACGCCGGACCCAAGGGCGGCCCCGGCATGCCCGAGTACGGGATGCTGCCCATCCCCGACCACCTGCTCAAGCAGGGCGTGCGGGACATGGTCCGGATCTCCGACGCCCGGATGAGCGGCACCAGTTACGGCGCGTGCGTGCTGCACGTGGCCCCCGAGTCGTACGTCGGCGGACCGCTCGCCCTGGTGCGCACCGGCGACTCCATCACCCTCGACGTCGAGGCCCGCTCGCTCCGGCTCAACGTGGACGACGAGGAGCTGGAGCGTCGCAGGGCCGCCTGGACACCACCGCCCGCCCGCTACGAGCGCGGTTACGGCGCGCTCTACAACGAACAGATCACCCAGGCCGACACCGGCTGCGACTTCGAGTTCCTGGCCCGCCCGGGCAAGGTGCGGGACCCGTACGCCGGCTGAACCCCGCACGGCACGAACCGCCTCCGCACACCCCTGCCTGCCGAGAAAGCGCTTCCTGTACGACACCCGCACGACGTAGACGTAACTGAACGGAGAACTGTCATGGCCCAAGCCGCAGCCGTGGCGAAACCGCCCGCGCCACCCCGGCGGCGCCGTGCCTCGGCCACGCCGCGCAGGCTCCCGTACCTGCTGATCGGACCGGCCGCCCTGCTGATGCTGGGCTTCATCGCCTACCCGGTCATCAGCGTCTTCTACTACAGCCTGCAGGAGTACAACCCCACCAAGCCGTGGCGGAACGGCTTCGCGGGCTTCGACAACTTCGTCAAGATCTTCACCGAGGACCCGGTGTTCTGGGACACCCTCGTCTTCAGTGCCAAGTGGGTCTTCGTCGAGGTCGGACTGCAGCTGCTCTTCGGCCTGGCACTGGCGCTCATCGTCAACCAGACCTTCGTGGGCCGGGGCATCGGGCGGGCCATGGTCTTCTCGCCGTGGGCCGTCTCCGGCGTCCTGACCTCCGCGATCTGGGTGCTGCTCTACAACTCCCAGACCGGCGTCACCCGCTACCTCGCGGACATGGGCATCGGCTCGTACGGCACCAGCTGGCTCTCCGACACCTCGACCGTGTTCTCCGCGGCGGTGGTCGCCGACCTCTGGCGCGGCGTGCCCTTCTTCGCGATCCTCATCCTCGCCGACCTCCAGTCCGTCTCCAAGGACCTGTACGAGGCCGCCGAGGTCGACGGCGCCAGCCGCATCAAGCAGTTCTGGCACATCACGCTGCCGCACCTGAAGGACGCCATCATCCTGTCCACGCTGCTGCGCGCGGTGTGGGAGTTCAACAACGTCGACCTGCTCTACACCCTGACCGGCGGCGGACCCGCCGGCGAGACCACGACGTTGCCCCTGTACATCGCCAACACCAGCGTCGACGCCCACGACTTCGGCTACGCGTCGGCCCTCACCACGGTCGCGTTCGTGATCCTGCTCTTCTGCTCGATCGTCTACCTGCGGCTGAGCAAGTTCGGAGGCGAGAACAAGTGATCACCAAGGAGGCCGTCGCGGCCGCCCCCGCCCCCGCCCCGGCCGCCCCCGCGCCGACGCGGCCCGGCAAGAAGCGCCCGGCCTGGGACGAGGTGCCCCGCTGGCAGATCTACCTGCCGCTCGGGATCTACCTGGTCTTCACGCTGATCCCGTTCTACTGGATCCTGCTCTTCGCGGTGCGTCCGGCCGGCTCGACCTCGCTCGTGCCCTGGCCGATGACCACCGAGCACTTCGAGAAGGTGTGGACCGACCGCGGCTTCGGCACCTACTTCACCAACAGCGTGTACGTCGGGCTCGCGACCCTGGTGATGACCACGCTCGTCGCGCTGGCCGGCGGCTACGCCCTCGCCCGGTTCGACTTCAAGATCAAGCGGGTCTTCATGCTCGCCCTGCTCTGCTCCCAGTTCGTGCCCGGCGCGCTGCTCCTGGTGCCGCTGTTCGAGATCTTCGCCGGGCTCCAGATGATCAACTCGCTGGGCAGCGTCATCATCGCCGAGACGGTCTTCCAGCTGCCGCTGTCGATCATCCTGATCAGCAACTTCATCAAGAACGTGCCGTACTCCCTGGAGGAGGCCGCCTGGGTCGACGGCTGCGGCCGGTTCCGGGCCTTCCGGATCGTCGTACTGCCGCTGCTGCGGCCGGGCCTGATCGCGGTGGGTTCCTTCGCCTTCGTGCACTCCTGGAACCACTTCCTGTTCGCCCTGATGTTCCTCAACAACCAGCACAAGCAGACCATCCCGGTCGGCCTCAACTCCCTGATGAGCGCGGACAGCGTCGACCTCGGCGCGCTCGCCGCCGGCGGCATCGTCGCCGCAGTCCCCGTCGTCATCGTCTTCGCCTTCATCCAGAAGTGGCTGATCACCGGCTTCAGCGCGGGGGCGGTGAAGGGATGACCCCGGTCCCCGTCGTCCTCGCCGGCGCCCGCGGCCACGGCCGCTGGCACGTCGCCAACATCCGCCGCCTGGAGCGGGCGGGACTGGTCCGGCTGGCCGGCATCTGCGAGCTGACCCCGCTGACCGAACAGGAGGCCGGGGGAGAACTCCCCGAGCAGTCCGCCGACTTCGGCGCCCTGCTCGACACCACCGGCGCCCGGATCGCCGTGATCTGCACGCCGATCCCCACCCACACCGACCTCGCCCTGACCGCCGCCCGGCGGGGTGTGCACCTGCTCCTCGAAAAGCCCCCGGCGCCGTCGTACGCCGAGTTCCGGCGGATGGCCGACGGGGTCGCTCAGGCCGGGGTCGCCTGCCAGATCGGGTTCCAGTCACTGGGCTCGCGCGCGGTCCCCGCCATCCGGGAACTGGTGGCCGAGGGCGCGATCGGCGAGGTCGTGGGCGTCGGCGGGGCCGGGGCATGGGTGCGCGACGAGGCATACTTCCGCCGGGCACCCTGGTCGGGCAAGCGGCGGCTGAACGGCGCCGACGTGATCGACGGCGCGCTGACCAACCCGCTGGCGCACGCCGTCGCCACCGCCCTCGCGGTCGGCGGCACCGCCCGCGCCGAGGACGTCACCGGCATCGAGACCGAGCTGAGCCACGCCAACGACATCGAGGCCGACGACACCTCCTGCGTGCGGATCGGCACCGCCCGAGGGCACCGCGTCACCGTCGCCGCGACCCTGTGCGCGGAGCGGGCCGACGAGCCGTACGTCCTGGTGCACGGCTCCAGCGGCCGCGTCACCTTCTGGTACAAGCAGGACCGCGTCCTGCTCCAGCGCGGCGGCCACGGCCCCGAGGAGTTCCACCACGACCGCACCGACCTGCTGGAGAACCTGGTCGCCCACCTCACCACCGGCGTCCCCCTGCTGGTACCCCCGGACGAGACCGGCGCCTTCATGCGGGTCGTCGAGGCGATCCGCCGGGCCCCCGACCCGGAGCCGCTGCCCGCCGCCGCCTGGCACCGGGTCCCCGGCGAGGAACGCCGCGTGGTCCCGGGCATCGACGGCCTCGTGGCCGCCGCGGCCGACACCCTCTCCCTCTACTCCGAACTGGGCGCGCCCTGGGCGCCGCGCACCGAGCACCCGCGTTACGAGGTGAGCACCCGATGACCGGCAACGACTCCCCGGTGCTGCGCGTGGCGGGCCGCCCCGTCGCCCGCTACGTCACCCGGCCCGAGCTGCCCCACCGGCTCTCGCCGCGCCCCTACCTGCACCCCGTCACCACCCTGGCCGGCACGGCCGTCACCGAGTTCAGCCCTGCCGACCACCTCCATCACCTCGGCGTCGGTGTCGCCGTTCCCGACGTCGAGGGGCACAACTTCTGGGGCGGGCGCACCTACGTCCGGGGACGGGGGCCGACCGAGCTGGACAACCACGGCACCCAGCGGCACACCGCCTTCCAACTCCGCGACCCCGACGGGTTCGTCGAGGAACTGCGCTGGGTCGCCGCCGGCACCGAGCTGCTGCGCGAGCGCCGCACGGTCGCGGCCACCGAACTCACCGCCACCGCCTGGGCGCTGGACTTCACCTTCTCCCTCACCAACGTCACCCCGGACCCGCTCGGCCTCGGCAGCCCCGCCACCAACGGGCGCCCCGGCGCGGCCTACGGCGGCTTCTTCTGGCGCGCCCGCAAGGAGAGCGCGGCGCCCAGCGTCTTCACCGCCGACCGGGAGGGCGAGCGGGAGGTGCACGGCCGCAGCGCCGACTGGCTCGCCCTGACCGGGGAGACCTGGTCGCTGGTGTTCGCCGGCGCCACCGCACGCACCAGGCGCGACCCGTGGTTCGTGCGCACCGAGGAGTACCCGGGGGTCGGTTCCTCGCTGGCCCACGACGACCGGGTGACCGTCGCCCCGCGCGACACCCTGGTCCGCCGGATCGTCACCGTCGTCGCCGACGGCCGCCTCGACACCGACGGCGCCGCCGCCCTCGTCCGCAAGGCGGTGAGCCCGTGACCGCCGCCGAGACCGCCCCCGGGACCCCGGGGACGTACACCAACCCCGTCCTCAACGCCGACTGGTCCGACCCGGACGTCGTCCGCGTCGGCGACGACTTCTACCTCACCGCCTCCAGCTTCGGCCGCGTCCCCGGCCTGCCCCTGCTGCACTCCCGGAACCTGGTCGACTGGACCCTGGTCGGGCACGCCCTGGAGCGCCTGGAGCCCGAGCGGGAGTTCGCGAGGCCCCGCCACGACTGCGGCGTCTGGGCACCGTCCCTGCGCCACCACGCGGGCCGCTTCTGGATCTTCTGGGGCGACCCGGACCACGGCGTCTTCCAGGTCAACGCCCCCGACATCCGGGGCCCGTGGACCGTGCCCCACCTGGTCAAGGCGGGCAAGGGCCTGATCGACCCCTGCCCCCTGTGGGACGAGGAGACCGGCGAGGCGTACCTCGTGCACGCCTGGGCCCGCTCCCGCTCCGGCATCAAGAACCGCCTCACCGGCCACCGCATGCGCCCCGACGGCACCGGACTCCTCGACGACGGCACGGTGATCGTCGACGCCGACCGGCTCCCCGGCTGGTTCACCCTGGAGGGCCCCAAGCTCTACCGGCACGACGGCTGGTACTGGATCCTCGCCCCCGCCGGCTCGGTGGAGACCGGCTGGCAGGGCGCCTTCCGCTCCCGCGAGTTCTTCGGACCGTACGAGGAGAAGGTCGTCCTGGAGCAGAAGGACACCGACGTCAACGGCCCCCACCAGGGCGGCTGGGTGCGCACTGAGTCAGGCGAGGACTGGTTCCTGCACTTCCAGCAGCGCGGCGCGTACGGCAGGGTCGTCCACCTCCAGCCGATGACGTGGTCGCCGGACGGCTGGCCGGTCCTCGGGGACGACGGCGCCCCGGTCGCCGAGCACCCGCGTCCCGCGCTGCCCCCGCAGCCGCCCGCCGCACCCGCGACCGACGACGACTTCCCCGGCGGACGGTTCGGCCGCCAGTGGTCGTGGACGGCCAACCCCCGGGCCGGCTGGGCCACCCAGCACGCCGGGGACGGGCTGCGCCTCGCCTGCGTCCGCTCGGCCGACGCGCACGACCTGCGCCTGCTGCCGAGCGTCCTCACCCAGCGCTTCCCCGGCGAGCCCTCGGTGATCGAGGTCGAGCTGCGCCTGGACAGCGAGGAACCCGGGGCGCGGGCCGGGCTCGCGGTGCTCGGCGACGCCTACCGCTGGATCGGGCTCCAGCGGGACACCGACGGGACCGTGCACCTGGTGCACCGGTTCGCCGAGTCGGTGGCCGAGGCCGAGCGCGACGCCGACCGGCCCCGCCCCGCGCCCGGGGGACGGGCCCGGCTGCGGATCGAGACGGTGCCGGGGGCGCGCTGCCGCTTCTCCTACGACCTCGGCGACGGCGACCCGGGCGACGGTTCGTCGGCCATCCCCGTCGGCCAGGAGTTCGCCGCCACCCCCTGGCGCTGGGTCGGCGCACTGATCGGGCTGTTCGCCCTCGCCCCCGTCGGCAGGGGACAGGCCGGTACCGCGACCTTCACGCGGTTGCGCGTCGGGCCCCACCGAACCCACTGAACCCCCACGTTGTCGTTCCACCGCTCTGTTGGACCCGGAAGACCCGGAACACCCAGAAGACCCAGAAGAAGAGAGCCGACCAATGAGGATCAGCATGCTCAGCAGCAGAGACAAAGGCACAGTCAGGCGCCGCACGTCCGCCGCCGTCGCCCTGGGGGCCGTACTCGCGCTGACCGCCACCGCCTGCGGTGACGACGGCAGCGGGGCGGGCGGCGACAAGGGCGCCGAGGGCAGCGGCAAGGGGAAGATCGTCTTCTGGGACAACAACGGCGGCATCCGCACGGCCGTCTGGAAGGAGATCATCGCCGACTTCGAGAAGGCGAACCCGGACATCGACGTGGAGTACGTCGGGATCGCCGCCACCGAGTACCAGTCCAAGGTCGACACCGCCATCCAGGGCGGCGGCCTGCCCGACGTCGGCGGCGTGACGGCGTCGATGCTCGCGGGCTTCTCCGCCCAGGGCGCCCTGGAGCCGCTGGACGACCGCCTCACCAAGTCCTCCCTGAGCGGCAAGCTCAACAAGGACATGGTCGAGTCCCTGAAGGCCGCCGGCGGCGGCGACGGCACCCTCTACTCGATGCCGACCTCCGCCAACAACGGCGTCCTCTACTACCGCACCGACCTGTTCGAGAAGGCCGGTCTGGACGCTCCGACGACGTGGGACAAGTTCTACGAGGCCGCCGAGAAGCTGACCGACGCCGGCAAGAACGAGTTCGGCTACACCATCCGCGGCGGCTCCGGATCCATCGCCCAGGCGTTCGACGCGATGTACGGGCAGTCCGGCATCACCTCGTTCTGGGACGCCGACAAGAAGAAGACGACCGTCAACGACCCGAAGAACGTCGAGGCGCTGGAGAAGTACGCGGCCCTCTACAAGAAGGTCACGCCGGCCGCCGACGTCAACAACGACTTCGCCAAGATGGTCGCCCAGTGGGACACCGGCACCATCGGCATGGTCAACCACAACCTGGGCTCCTACCAGGACCACGTGAAGGCGCTCGGCGTCGAGAAGTTCCGCGGCATCCCGCAGCCGGTCGGCGCCTCCGGCAAGCGGGTCCAGGTCTCCAACCCGGTCGACGGGCTCGGCATGTTCAAGAGCTCGAAGAACAAGGAGGCCGCCTGGAAGTTCATCGAGTTCGCCACGTCGAAGGAGCAGAACTCGAAGTTCAACGAGTCGGCCGGCCAGGTGCCGTCCAACACGGAGGCCGCGAACGACACGTGGATCCAGAAGGCCGAGCCGACGAAGCTGGCGGCCGAGGCGCTGAACGACGGGTCCACGACCATCGTCCAGCTGCCGTACTACCTGCCGGACTGGAACACCGTGTCCAAGTCGGAGAGCGAGCCGGGATTCCAGAAGGTGCTGCTGGGTGACATGAGTGCGAAGGATTTCCTGGACGGGTTGGCCGACAAGCTGAATGAGGCGCAGGCCGAGTGGACGGAACAGATGGGTTAGCCGGCGGTCTCGGTTTCGCCGTGGGCGGTCCGTCGTTCGTTGCGGGCTGCGGGCCGTCCGTGGCTTGTCGCGCAGTTCCCCGCGCCCCTGGGGGCTGTCCCATCCCCTTCTTGAAAGGCAGACCCGCGTGTCGCTCAGCCGAAGACAGGTCGCCGCTGCCGTCGTCTCCTCCATTCCCCTGGCGTTCGCCGCCACCGGTACCGCCCAAGCCGGCGGACGCCACCGCCCCCGCACCCTCTACATCGCCGGGGACTCCACCGCCGCGCAGAAGTACTCCGATGCCGCGCCCGAGACCGGGTGGGGCATGGCCCTGCCCTTCTTCCTCCGCAAGGAGCTGGAGGTCGCCAACCACGCCGTGAACGGGCGGAGTTCCAAGAGCTTCGTCGACGAGGGGCGACTCGACGTCGTCCTCGGTGCGATCCGGCCCGGCGACCTCCTGCTGATCCAGTTCGCGCACAACGACGAGAAGGACGAGGACCCCACCCGGTACACCGAGCCCTGGACGACGTACCAGGAATATCTGCGGATGTACGTCGACGGGGCGCGGGCCCGCGGGGCGCGGCCGGTGCTGGCCACGCCCGTCGAGCGGCGGCGGTTCGACGCGGCGGGGAACGCCGTGCCGAGCCACGGCGAGTACCCGGCGGCGATGCGGGCCCTCGCGCGGCGGGAGGGTGTGACGCTGCTCGACGTACAGGCGCTGTCGCTCGCGCTGTGGCAGCGGCTCGGGGCCGAGGGGACCAAGGCGTACTTCAACTGGACCGCCACCGAGCAGGACAACACCCACTTCAATCCGCCGGGCGCGATCGCGATCGCCCGGATCGTCGCCCGGGAACTGCTGCGCGGGCGCGTACTGGCGCACCGGGACGTGCGCCGGCTGGACGAGGAGATCCCCGAGTCCTGGATCAGCTGGCCCGCACCGGCCACCGCGTAACACCCACGACCGTCGACCGACCCCCAGAGCAAGGGAGAGCCGCAGCATGAGCACCCGTAGATGGCATGGGCATGCCACGAAGAGAACCGCCGCACTCGTCGGCTGCACCGCCCTCGTACTGAGCCTGACGGCCGCCGCCGCCGAGGCCCGCCCCGGTCACCACCACCCCCGGGACACCGCCCGGCAGACGCTCCCCGCGAACGACGGCTGGGCGTCCCACGGCACCGGCACCACCGGCGGGGCCGCCGCCGACGCGGAGCGCGTGTACACCGTCTCCACCTGGGCCGAGTTCAGGGCCGCCCTCGCCGCCGAAGGCACCGCGCCCAGGATCATCAAGGTCAGGGGTACCGTCGACGCCGTCTCCGAGGGCTGCGAGGCATTCGCCGCGCCCGGGTACGACTTCGACGCCTACCTGGACAAGTACTCCCCGGAGAACTGGGGCATGGAGACCGACCTGAGCGCCGAGCCCGACGACAGCCCCGAGGGCCTGCGCCGCGCCTCCGCCGCACAGCAGGACCGGTCCATCAAGGCGAACGTCCCCTCCAACACCACCATCATCGGTGTCGGCCGGGGCGCCGCGCTCAAGGGCGCCAGCCTCCAGATCAAGGACGTGGACAACGTCATCGTCCGCAACCTGACCTTCGAGAGCCCCGTCGACTGCTTCCCGCAGTGGGACCCGACGGACGGGGACCAGGGCAACTGGAACTCCGAGTACGACAGCGCAGTCGTGTACGGGTCGACGCACGTGTGGCTGGACCACAACACCTTCACCGACGGCGAGCACCCCGACAGCGCGGCGCCCACCTACTTCGGCATGCTCTACCAGCAGCACGACGGCCAGTTGGACATCGTCAAGGGCGCCGACTACGTCACCGCGTCCTGGAACGTCTTCACCGAGCACGACAAGACCATCCTGATCGGCAACAGCGACAGCGAGTCCACCGCCGCCGTCGACCGCGGCCACCTGAAGGCGACCTTCCACCACAACCTGTTCAAGAACCTCGTCGAGCGCGCGCCCCGCGTCCGCTTCGGCCAGGTCGACGTCTACAACAACCACTTCGTGGCCTCCGACGACTACGCCTACAGCTTCGGCGTCGGCAAGGAGTCCGCCATCGTCGCCGAGCACAACGCCTTCACCCTGCCGGCCGGCGTCGCCCCCGCGCAGGTGCTCAAGCGCTGGAACGACTCCCCGCTCAGCGCCGCGCACAACAGCGTCAACGGCCGCACCGTCGACCTGATCGCCGCCCACAACGCGGCGAACCCGGACGCCGCCCTCCGCTCCGGCGCGGGCTGGACGCCCACGCTGCGCACCAAGGTCCTGCCGTCCCGGGCGGTCCCCTCCGTCGTCGACCGCGGCGCGGGCGCCGGCCGGCTGCGCTGACGGGCGCCGACACCCGTCCCACGAACCGGGCCGGGGCGCCCGCACCGCCCCGGCCCACCCCGGCCGTCTTCGTCCCTCCCGAAGGAGCACCCGTATGCACCGACCCGCCGCCCCGTCCCGCAGAGGCTTCCTCCTGGCGACCGCCGGCGCGGGCGCCGCACTCGGCCTCGCGGCCGCCGGCCCGGCCGCCGCCGGCACCCGACCGCGCCCGCACCCGCGTCCGCGGCCTTTCGGCCGGTACGGTTCACCGGCCGCCCGCCGCACACCGAAGACCCTGTACGTCGACCCGCACGGCCGCGGCGACTTCACCTCCGTCCAGGCCGCCGTCGACGCCACCGAGGGCGACGGCTGGACGCTCGTCCTCGCCCCCGGCACCTACCGCGAGACGGTCTCCGTCGACGCCGACCGTACCGGGGCCACCTGGATCGGCGCCTCCGGCGACCCGCGCGACGCCGTCATCGTGTACGACAACGCGGCCGGCACCCCCAAGCCGGACGGCTCGGGCACCCTCGGCACCAGCGGGTCGGCCACCACCACCGTGCGCGCCGACGGCTTCACCGCCCGCAGGATCACCTTCGCCAACGACTGGCTCCGTGCCGACCAGCCCGACTGGACCGGCACCCAGGCGGTCGCGATCAAGGTCATGGGCGACCGGTCCGCCTTCCACGACTGCCACTTCCTCGGCCACCAGGACACCCTCTACGCCGACACCCGCGACCTCGGCCTCTTCGCGCGCCAGTACTACGCGCGCTGCTACGTCGAGGGCGACGTCGACTTCGTCTTCGGCCGGGCGAGCGCGGTGTACGAGGACTGCCACTTCCGCACCCTGGTCCGTCCCGACCTCGACGCCGCCCCCTACGGCTTCGTGTTCGCGCCGTCCACGGCGGGCGCCAACCCGCGCGGCTACCTGGTGGTCCGCGGCCGCGTCAGCAGCGAGGCCCCCGACGGCTACTACAAGCTGGCCCGCCCCTGGGTGCCCAGCTCCGACACCACCGCCCGCCCCATGCTCACCGTGCGCGAGACCCACCTGGGCGCGGGCATCGACGCGGTGGCGCCGTACGCGAACATGCGGGACGCGTACCCCTGGCAGGAGCAGCGGTTCCGCGAGTACCGCAACACCGGCCCCGGCGCCGCGACCACCGTCCCCGAGAACCGGCCGCAGCTCACCCGCGCCGAGGCCGCCGCGCACACCCGCCAGGCGTACCTCGGCGACTGGCGGCCGTACGAGCGGCGGCGCTGACCGGCCCGCCGTCCCTGCGCACTTGACCTGCTTGACGCGATTTTTGCCAGGTAAAGGGGCGCGGATCCGGCCACGGGTCTCGCGCCCACCGGGGTGACGCGCGTAGAAACCTGTGTCATGCATAAACCACTGCGCATCGCGACCGTCACCGCTGCCTGTGCCGTCGCCGGTGCCGTCCTCTACGGAACGGGCGCCGCCACCGCCGGCCAGTCGACGGCCAACTCCACCCACGAGCCGTACAACATCGGGGTGCTGGCCAAGGACATCGACGCCTACTACGGCACCACGCTCGACGCCGACGGCGTCTACCAGGCCGCCCCGGACAGCCCGTACGCCGCCGACCTGGCCCGCGTCGACGCCGCCGCGAAGAAGCAGATCGACCGGGCGGCCCGCGCGGCGCACCGCGAGCACACCAGGCCGGCGGTCGTCTTCGACATCGACGACACGCTGCTCCTCAGCCTCGACTACGAGAAGAAGAACAACTACGGCTACGACGGCGCCACCTGGGCCGCCTACGTCGACCGCGCCGACCGTCCCGCCGTCCCCGGCAGCCCCGAACTGGCCCGGTACGCCGAGAAGAAGGGCGTCGAGGTCTTCTACAACTCGGGGCTGGGCGAGGCGCAGCGCACCGCCGCCGTCGAGAACCTGAAGAAGGTCGGCGCCGACGTGAACCTCGACACCGGCCACGTCTTCCTGAAGGACAAGGCGAACCCGCCGTCCTACCTGGCCCACTGCGCCACTCCGGGCACCTGGAAGTGCACCACCGTGCAGTACAAGGCGGGCACCCGCCGGCACATCGAGCGGGACCTCGGGTACGACATCGTGGCCAACTTCGGCGACCAGTACTCCGACCTCCAGGGCGGTTACGCGGACCGCACGTACAAGCTGCCCAACCCGACGTACTTCGTCGAGTAGCGGGTCGCCCGCTCAGCCGCCCGGGGTGAAGCCGCCCCGGACCGCGAGGGAGCCGGACGCCGCGGTGGCCGCCGCCGAGTAGCGGTCGCCGCCCGCGTCCCGGCCACCCCGCTCGTGGTTGTACTGCCCGGCGAACATCCACTCGCCGGCCGGGACGGTCCGGCCCGCCTTGAGTGTCCACCGGTAGACGAGGAAGCCGTCCCGCTCGTCGCGCCTGAACGTGAAGTCGTCCTCCGGCAGCGACCGCCAGGCCCCGGTGGAGGTCACCGAGCCGGTCTGCGCCACCCGCAGCTCGACGGTGAGCGAGGTCAGGGGAGTGCTGGTGCCCAGGGTGACGTTGCTCTGCGCCCAGAACTCGTTGCTGTGCGGGTCGACCGCGCCGCTCGACCAGACCGGGCCGGACTCCCGCGACCCGGTCTCCCGCGACCCGGGCGGTGCGGCGACCGGGCGCCGCGCGGGCGCGTCGTCCCGCACCGCCGAGGCGACGGTGTAGCCGCCGGCCACCAGGACACCCGCCACCGCCGCCGTCGCACCGGCCACCCGCACCCAGCCCGGCAGCCGCACACGGGTCGGCCCGCGGTTCCCGGCCGCCGTGCCGCGCTCCACCCGGGCCAGGATCCGGGCCCGGTCGGGCCGGTGCTCCCCGGCCGCCGCGCGCAGCCGGGCGCGCAGCTCCTCGTCCACGTCCCGCCGCGGCCCGCTCATCGGGTCCCTCCCGCGGCCCCACCACTGCGTGCGATCGCCGCGCGCACCAGCCGCGGGGCACGGGGAGCGGCCCGGGTGCCGAGCAACCGCTGGAGTTCGGCCACTCCCTTCGACGTCTGGCTCTTGACCGTGCCCACCGACACGCCCAGGGACAGCGCCGTCTCCTTCTCGGAGAGGTCGAAGGCGTGCCGCAGCACCACGCACGCCCGCTTGCGGAACGGCAGTCGGCGCAGCGCCTCCTGTACGTCCACCACGCCCGCGACATCGGGGTTCTCCGTGCGCTCCTCGCGCTGCGACCAGAACAGGGCGACGCGTCTGCGCTCGCGCACGGCCGTACGGACCCGGGTGCGGGCGAGGTTGGCGACGACACCGCGCGCGTACGCCACCGGGTGGTCGGCCGCGCGGACCCGGTCCCAGCGGTGCCACAGGGCCAGCAGGGCGTCCGCCGCGAGGTCGTCGGCGGCGTCCGGCTCGCCCGTCAGCAGGTGGGCGAGCCGGGCCAGTTCGGCGTAGTGGCGTTCGAAGAAGGCGTGGAACTCCGCGGAGGCGACGGCGTCGACGGCTGACCTCACGGCGGACTCTCCTCGCAGCGGCTTCCCGGGTGCGGTCTGCCGGACACCGTACGGCAGACCGCACCCTGACGGCCCCCAAGAAGTCAGCCCTTGAGCGCCGCCTCCATCATCGCCTTGGCCACCGGGGCCGCCAGGCCGTTGCCGCTGACCTCGCTGCGGGCCGCGTCGGACTGCTCGATGATGACCGCCACCGCGACCTCCTTGTCCGACGAGTCGGACTTCGCGTACGAGGTGAACCAGGCGTACGGCGTCTTGCTGTTGTTCTCGCCGTGCTGGGCCGTGCCCGTCTTGCCGCCCACCGTCGCGCCGGCGATCTGTGCGTTCGAACCCGTACCGTCCTTGACGACGGTCTGCATGGCCGACTGCAGCTGCTCGGCGGTGGAGGAGCTGACGATCCGCTTCGAGTCGGCGTCGGTGTGGTCCTCCAGGACGTCGCCGCCACTGTCGGTGACCTGCGACACCATGTGCGGGGAGACCAGCTCGCCGCCGTTGGCGAGGGCCGCGGAGACCATCGCCATCTGCAGCGGGGTCGCCGTCACGTCGAACTGGCCGATGCCCGTCAGCGCCGTCGAGGACCGGTTCATGTCCTTCGGGTAGACGCTGGTGTAGGCGCGGACCGGCACGTCCTGCGTCTCGTCGTTGAAGCCGAACTTCTCGGCCATGGCGCGCAACTCGTCCTGGCCGAGGCCGACGGCCATCTTCGCGAAGACGTTGTTGCACGAGTACTGCAGCGCGGTGCGGATCGTGGCGTTCTCGCAGGGCGCGTTCGGGTTCTCGTTGGTCAGGTCCGTCGCGGTGTCCGGCAGCGTGTACGGGTCGGGGCTGTCGGTCTTCTCGTCCACCGAGCCGTACAGCCCGTTCTCCAGCGCGGCGGCCGCCACGACCAGCTTGAACGTCGAGCCCGGCGGCAGCGGCTGGCGCAGCGCGCGGTTGGTCAGCGGCTTGTCCGGGTCGGCGGTGAGCTTCTCCCATGCCTCACCCGCGGTGTTGGCGTCGGTGAGCGACGTCGGGTCGTACGACGGGGTCGACACGACCGAGAGGATCCTGCCCGTCTTCGGGTCGATCGCCACCGCGGCGCCCTTGGTGTCGCCCAGCGCGTCGAACCCGGCCTGCTGCACGTCCGGGTCGATCGTCGTGACCACGTTGCCCGGCTCGGCGCGGGTGCCGGTGACCGTGTCCATCACGGTCTTCAGCCGCGGATCGGTGCCGTTGAGCACGTCCTGGTAGATGCCCTCCAGCTGGGTCGGCGCGTACGCCTGCGAGGCGTAGCCCGTCACCGCCGCGTACAGCTTCCCGTTCTCGTACGTGCGTTTGTACGCGAGGTCGCCGCCTTCCGTCGGAGCCGAGCCGGTGACCGACCGGCCGCCCACGATGATGTTCCCGAGCGGCTCCGCATAGGTCTCTATCGCGCCCCGCCGGTTGTCCTTGCTGTCCGCGAGCGCCTGTCCCTCGTAGAACTGCACCCAGGTCGCCCTGACCAGCAGAGCGAACACCAGGAGCAGCGTGAAGACCGAGGCCCGCCTGATCGTCTTGTTCATCCCGTTCATCCCGCTGGCAGGACGAACGGGCGGGTGGCGATCGTTCCCGTGTGCCCCGTTTTCTCATCTTTCTCATCGACCGTTCATCGGCGACGACCTCACGGTGCGAGGTGCAGGACGACCTCGTCGATCTCCTCGCCGCGGGCCGCCGCGAACCCCCGCGCCCGCGCGCTGGTCACGAAGCCGCACTTCTCCAGCACGCGCCGCGATCCCGTGTTGTCGGCCGCCGCGCGCGCGTACAGCGGGCGGTCCGGGACCTCGGCGAGCAGCGCCCGCAGGGCGGCCGTCGCCACGCCCTGCCCCCAGTACGCCCGGTCCACCCAGTACGTGACCTCGCGTTCGCCCGGCTCCCCGTACACCGCCGTGCTGCCGAGGACGTCACCGTCGCCGAGGATGGTCCGCACGACGTCGCGGGAGGCCCGGATCTTCGCCCAGTGGACCGCGAACGCCTCCCAGTCGGCCGGGTCCCTCGCCGTGAAGGCCGCCATCCGCAGGGCCTCCGGATCGTTCATCTGCCGGAAGAAGACGGGCAGATCGCTGTCGTGAACCTCGCGCAGTGCGATGTGCATGGATCAGAGCCTACGCGTGGCCAGTGTCAGCCGGTCCCGCGCGTCGAACAACGCGTCCTTCACCATCTGCTCGTGCGCGGGAGTCAGCCGCGCCACCGGCACCGAGCAGCTGATCGCGTCCCGCGCGGGGGTGCGGTAGGGGACGGCCACGCCGAAGCAGCGCAGTCCCAGCGTGTTCTCCTCGCGGTCCACGGCGAAGCCCTGCTCCCGCACCAGGTGCAGCTCCTCGATGAGCTTCTCCCGGTCGGTGATGGTGTGCTCGGTCAGCGCCGGCAGCGTCTCCGGGAGCAGCTTGCGGACCTGCTCGTCGCTGTACGTGCTCAGCAGCGCCTTGCCCAGCGAGGTCGAGTGCGCGGGCAGCCTGCGGCCGACCCGGGTGAACGGCCGCAGGTAGTGCTGGGACTGGCGGGTGGCCAGGTAGACCACGTTGGTGCCGTCCAGGCGGGCGAGGTGGATGGTCTCCGTCGTGTCGTCGGAGAGCCGGTCCAGCGTCGGCCGCGCCGCCGCGACCACCTCGTCGCCGTCGATGTACGAGGTGCCGACCAGCAGCGCGCGCACTCCGATGCCGTACCGCGTGCCCGTGGCGTCCGTCTCCACCCAGCCCAGCTCCACCAGTGTGCGCAGCAGCATGTACAGACTGGACTTGGGGTAGCCGACGGCCTCCTGGACCGACGCGAGGGAGTGCATTCCGGGGCGTCCGGCGAAGTACTCGAGCAGCTCAACCGTCCGCACCGCGGACTTGACCTGCGCTCCGCCCCCCGTCTCGACAGCCGACATCGCCCTGACCCCTTCGTTCGACGAGAAGCTGAAGATATAGTCTCGAACAGCATATTCATCAGTAGAGACAGCGTTCAGTATATCGAACGACATCTGGGTAGAGCACGTGGAGGGACCCGCGGTGGCAGCAGCACCAGTCTGGAGTGTCGACCCCCGTACCGGGAAGCAGCGTGAACAGGTCGCGGTGGAAGCCACGGCCCAGGAAGTGGACGGCGCCGTCCGTGCCGCGCACGCCGCCCGGGAGGCCCTCGCCGACCGCACCGTGCGCGCGGCCTTCCTGCGCAGCGCCGCCGACGAGCTGAAGGCGGCCGAGAGCACCCTCGTCGAGGTGGCCGACGCGGAGACCGCGCTCGGCCCGGTCCGGCTCACCGGCGAGCTCGCCCGCACCTGCTACCAGCTGCGGGCCTTCGCCGACATCGTCGACGAGGGCGAGTACCTCGGCGTGGTCGTCAACCACCCCGACGACACCGCCACCCCGCCCATCCCCGACCTGCGCCGCTACAAGGTGCCGCTCGGTGTCGTCGCCGTCTACTCGGCCTCCAACTTCCCCTTCGCCTTCTCCGTCCCCGGCGGCGACACCGCGAGCGCGCTCGCGGCCGGCTGCCCGGTCGTCGTCAAGGCGCACCCCGACCACCCGGCCCTGTCCGAGCTGGTCGCCAAGGTGCTGCGCCGGGCCGCGGCCCGCCACGACATCCCGGACGGGGTCCTCGGGCTGGTGCACGGCTTCGAGGCCGGCGTCGAGCTGATCAAGCACCCGCTGGTCGCGGCTGCGGGCTTCACCGGCTCCGTCCGCGGCGGCCGCGCGCTGTTCGACGCGGCGGCGGCGCGGCCGGTGCCGATCCCGTTCCACGGCGAGCTGGGCTCGCTGAACCCGGTCGTCGTCACGGAGGCGGCGGCCGTGGAGCGGGCGGAGGCGATCGGCGCGGGTCTGGCCGGTTCGATGACGCTGGGCGTCGGCCAGTTCTGCGTCAAGCCGGGCCTGGTGCTCGTGCCGGCGGGCGACGCCGGTGACGGCCTGGTCAAGTCGCTCACCGACAAGGTCAGCGCCACCGACGCCGGGGTGCTCCTCGACCACCGCATGCGGGACAACTTCGTCGCGGGCGTCGCCGAGCGCGCCGCGCTGCCCGACGTCGACTCCCCGGTGACGCCGGGCTCGGGCGGCGAGCACACCGTCAGCGCCGGGTTCCTCACGGTGCCGGCGGCGCGGCTGGCGGCGGAGGGCGAGCACGACCTGCTCCTGGAGGAGTGCTTCGGGCCGGTCACCGTGGTGGCCCGCTACGAGGACGAGGGGGAGGTGCGGGGGGTGCTTTCGCGTCTGCCGGGGAACCTGACGGCGACGGTGCAGTTCTCTGCCGAGGAAGTGGCGGGAGAGGGTGCCGGGGCGGCTCTCCTCGCGGAGGTGACGCCGTTGGCGGGGCGGGTGCTGGTCAACGGCTGGCCCACGGGTGTTGCCGTGGCGGCGGCTCAGCAGCACGGGGGGCCCTACCCGGCGACCACTTCGACGTCCACGTCGGTGGGGGGTACGGCCATCGAGCGGTGGCTGCGGCCGGTGGCTTATCAGGGGGTGCCGGAGGCGTTGCTGCCGGTGGAGTTGCGGGACGACAATCCGCTGGGGCTGCCTCGGCGGTTCAACGGGGTTCTCGAGCGGTAGCGCCGTAGGGCGCGGGGTTGTGTGCGGTCTGACGCGCCGTCGTGGCTTGTCGCGCCCGCGCGGCGGAGCCGCAAATCGACACAGCCCCGCGCCCCTTAGGCGACTACTCTCCGCCTGCGATGATCAGTGCATGACTCTTGAACTTCCCGAACTGCCGTTCCCCCTCCGTCCCTACGGGCCCGACGGGCACTGGTCCTACGCCGACGGTGTGCTCACCGGGGTCGCCGGGGACCGGCAGGATCGGTTCGTGCCGCCTACCGGGGAGTCGCTGGAGTCCGTGTCCGACGCGCCGCGGTTGCTGGGCGCGCCCGACGGGGACTTTCAGCTGATCGCCCGCGTCTGTGTCGGGTTCCGGGGCGCCTTCGACGCCGGGGTGCTCTACGTGCACGTGGGGGAGCAGGCGTGGGCCAAGCTCTGTCTGGAGTACTCGCCCGACGCGCCCACCGTCTGCACGGTCGTCACCCGGGGGCACTCCGACGACTGCAACTCCTTCACCGTGGAGGGGGACTCCGTCTGGTTCCGGGTCAGCCGGAGCGGACGGGCCTTCGCCTTCCACGCCTCGCTCGACGGGAAGCGCTGGACCTTCGTACGGCTCTTCACGCTGGGTGACGAGCGGGAGACCGGCGCGGCCCTCGTCGGATTCCTGGCGCAGGCGCCGACGGGGGAGGGCTGCACGGTGACGTACGACCACCTGGAGTTCCGGCCGGCCTGGCCGGCGGACCTGCGGGACGGCAGCTGAGCGCCGGGCGGGAATGAGACCCGCTGCTTGAACGTTCACGTACGAGGCGGGGAGGGCCTCCGCCGCCGTACGACCTGGAGAAGAGCCGAGACATGCGCGTCGAGATCTGGAGCGACATCGCCTGCCCCTGGTGCTACGTGGGCAAGGCCCGCTTCGAGAAGGCGCTCGCGGCCTTCCCGCACCGGGACGGGGTCGAGGTGGTCCACCGTTCCTTCGAGCTGGACCCCGGGCGGGCCAAGGACGACGTGCAGCCGGTGCTGACGATGCTCACCGCCAAGTACGGCATGAGCCAGGCGCAGGCGCAGGCCGGTGAGGACAACCTCGGCGCGCAGGCCGCCGCCGAGGGCCTGGACTACCGCACCCGGGACCGCGACCACGGCAGCACCTTCGACATGCACCGCCTGCTGCACCTGGCCAAGGAGCGGGGGCGGCACGAAGCCCTGCTGGACGCGTTCTACCGGGGCAACTTCGCCGACGAGCGCTCCGTGTTCAACGACGACGCGCGGCTCGTGGAGCTGGCCGTCGGTGCCGGGCTCGACGCCGAGGAGGTCCGGGCGGTGCTCGCCGACCCGGACGCCTACGCCGACGCGGTGCGCGCCGACGAGCGGGAGGCCGCCCAGCTCGGGGCCACCGGAGTGCCGTTCTTCGTGCTCGACCGCGCCTACGGCGTCTCGGGCGCCCAGCCCGCCGAGGTCTTCACCCGGGCGCTGACCCAGGCATGGGGCGAGCGCACACCGCTGAAGCTGGTGGAGGACGGGGACGCACAGGTCTGCGGTCCGGACGGATGCGCGGTCCCCGGAAACTGAAGCGGCAGGTGGGGACGGACGCATAAGCGTCCCTTGGGGGTACCGGGTAGAAATACGCAATGGACGAGGAGGTCACGGGGCCGCACAGTGGTGCCATGGAGAGCTTCGAGAATCTCGTCCGTACCGAGTTCGCCCCGAAGACCACGTACCTGAACACCGCCAGCACCGGCCTGCTGCCCGCCCGGACCCTCGTGGCCATGCACGACGCGGCGGCCGCCGCCGCCGAAGGGCAGCCGCTCGACATGTTCGCCGACGTCGAGGCGTCCCGGGCCGCGTATGCCCGCCTCGTGGGGGTGCCCGCCACCAGGGTCGCGACCGGCGCGTCCGTCGCCACGTTCAGCGGGCTCGTCGCCGCGTCGCTGCCCCCGGGCGCCGAAGTCCTCACCGCTGAGGCCGACTTCAGCTCCCTGGTGAACCCGCTGTACACGCGCGGCGACCTGAAGGTGCGCAGCGTGCCGCTGGAACGGCTGGCCGAGTCGGTGGGTCCTGACACCGCGCTCGTCGCGGTCAGTTCCGTGCAGTCCGCCGACGGGCGGCTCGCCGAGCTCGCCGCGCTGCGGGACGCCGCCCGGGCGCACGGGGCGCGGACGCTGATCGACGCCTCGCAGTCGAACGGGTGGCTGCCACTGGCCGCCGGCGACTTCGACTTCGTGGCCGCCGTCGCCTACAAGTGGGTGCTGTGCCCGCGCGGCGTCGCCTTCCTCGTCGTACCGGAGGACCTCGGGGCGGCGGCCGGGCTGACACCGCTGTTCGCCGGGTGGGCGTCCGGTGAGCACCCCTGGGACAGCTGCTACGGCCCCGTCGAGGAACTCGCGCACTCCGCCCGGCGGTTCGACGAGAGCCCCGCCCTGTTCTCCTACACCGGCGCCCGGCACTCCCTGGCCCTGATCGAGGAACTGGGCGTCGAGGCGGTGCACGCCCACGACACCGGGCTCGCCGACCGGTTCCGCGCCGGGGTGCGCTCGCTGGGCCACGAGCCGGTGGCCGCTCCGGGCTCCGCGATCGTGTCCGTGCCGGGACTCGGACACCGGCAGGGCGAGCTGGGCGAGGCGGGCGTCCAGGTCTCGGACCGGGCGGGCAATCTGCGGGCCGCCTTCCACGTGTACAACACCGCGGCCGACGTGGACCGGCTGCTCGACGTGCTGGCGGGCTGACCGCGGCAGGGCCGGCAAGAGAATATCGGGCAGGGGCCTCCCGTCCCACACGAAGACGCCCCTGCCCGAGTCTCAGACGCGGGTCACTTCACCGGGGTGAAGTCCCGCGCACCGATGAAGTCCGGCCGCCGGATCGGCGCCGCGAACGGCTCCACGGCCGTGTTCTCCACGCTGTTGAACACGATGAACACGTTGCTGCGCGGGAACGGCGTGATGTTGTCGCCCGACCCGTGCATGCAGTTGCAGTCGAACCAGGTCGCCGAGCCGGCCTTGCCGGTGAACAGCTTGATGCCGTACTCGGAGGCCATCTTGGTCAGCGCCTCGTCGGACGGCGTCCCCGCGTCCTGCATCTGCAGGGACTTCTTGTAGTTGTCCTTCGGCGTGGCCCCCGCGCACCCGAGGAACGTCTTGTGCGACCCCGGCATGATCATCAGACCGCCGTTGGTGTCGTAGTTCTCGGTGAGCGCGATCGAGACCGAGATCGTGCGCATGTTGGGCAGGCCGTCCTCGGCGTGCCAGGTCTCGAAGTCCGAGTGCCAGTAGAAGCCGCTGGCCCCGAAACCCGGCTTGACGTTGATCCTGGACTGGTGGACGTAGACGTCCGAGCCGAGGATCTGCCGCGCCCGCCCGACCACGCGCTCGTCGCGCACCAGCTTGGCGAAGACCTCACTGATCTTGTGCACCTCGAAGACCGACCGGATCTCCTGGGACTGCGGCTCGACGATCGAGCGCTCGTCCGCACGGATGACCGGGTCGGTGGTGAGGCGCTCCAGCTCGCGCTGGTACTCGCCGACCTCGTCCGGCCCGATCAGCTGATCGATGGCGAGGAAGCCGTCGCGCTCCAGGGACTGGAGGTCACCCGCCGGGACCGGGCCGGGCGTGTCCGGGGAGCCCCAGACGACCGGGTCCTGCCGAGGGGTGGCCACCTCGGTGGCGCCGCGGGTGGGATAGAGATCAGTGACGTTCGTGGTCGTGGTGGTCACGGTGACTCACACCTCCTCGGTGAGCAGCGGGTAGACGCCGTTCTCGTCGTGATCCTCCCGTCCGGTGACGGGCGGGTTGAAGACACAGATGCAGTGGAAGTCCTCCTTGACCTTGAGCGTGTGCCGCTCGTGGCCGTCGAGGAGATACATCGTGCCCGGCGTGATGTGGTACGTCTTCCCCGTCTCGCGGTCGGTCAACTCGGCGTCGCCCTTGGTGCAGACGACGGCCTCGATGTGGTTGGCGTACCACATCGACGTCTCCGTACCCGCGTACAGGATCGTCTCGTGGACGGAGAAGCCGACCTTCTCCTTGGCGAGGACGATCCGGGTGCTTTCCCAGGTGCCGGACGCGCTCTTCACGTGCCGGTCGGTGCCTTCGAACTCCTTGAACGAACGGACGATCACGGTGTTGCGATGCCTCCTAGGTGAGGGTGTGCAATGGTCCCCGGCGCCTTCGGTCGCGCGGGCCGAAGGCGCCGGAAGTACGGGTGGTGCCGTGCGGGTCAGGCCGTTTCGCGCACGGCCCGGGCCAGGGTCTTCATGCCCTCGTCCAGCTCGTCGGGCGTGATGGTGAGCGCCGGCAGCAGCTTGACGACCTCGCTCTCGGGGCCGGAGGTCTCGATGAGCAGCCCCAGCTCGAAGGCGCGCTTGGCGACGCGTCCCGCGCGGTCCTTGTCGTGGAACTCCAGACCCCAGACCAGGCCGCGGCCGCGGTACTCCTTGACGTCGGCGAGGTTCTCCTCGGTGATGGCGATCATGTGCTGCTCGACCTGCTCGCCGCGCTTGCGGGTCTGCTTCTCCATCGCCGACCCGTCGGCCCAGTACGCCTCCAGCGTGGCGGTCGCCGTGACGAAGGCGGGGTTGTTGCCGCGGAAGGTGCCGTTGTGCTCGCCCGGCTCCCACACGTCCAGCTCCGGCTTGAACAGGGTCAGCGCCATCGGCAGGCCGTAGCCGCTGATGGACTTGGAGACGGTGACGATGTCCGGCGTGATGCCCGCCTCCTCGAAGGAGAAGAAGGCGCCGGTACGGCCGCAGCCCATCTGGATGTCGTCGACGATGAGCAGCATGTCCTGGCGTTCGCACAGCTCGGCCAGGGCGCGCAGCCACTCGGCGCGGGCGACGTTGATGCCGCCCTCGCCCTGCACCGTCTCGACGATCACGGCGGCCGGCTTGTTCAGGCCGGAGCCCTGGTCCTCGAGGAGCCGCTCGAACCAGATGAAGTCCTCGACCGTGCCGTCGAAGTAGTTGTCGAACGGCATGGGCGTGCCGTGCACCAGCGGGATGCCGGCCCCGGCCCGCTTGAAGGCGTTGCCGGTCACCGCGAGGGAGCCGAGCGACATGCCGTGGAAGGCGTTGGTGAACGACACGATCGACTCGCGCCCCTTCACCTTGCGCGCCAGCTTCAGCGCGGACTCGACGGCGTTGGTGCCCGTCGGGCCCGGGAACATGACCTTGTACGGCAGGTCGCGCGGGCGCAGGATCGTGTTCTGGAACGTCTCCAGGAAGCGGCGCTTGGCGGTGGTCGACATGTCGAGCCCGTGCGTGACGCCGTCCCGCTCCAGGTAGTCGATCAGCGCGCGTTTCAGCACGGCGTTGTTGTGCCCGTAGTTGAGCGAACCCGCTCCGGCGAAGAAGTCGAGGTACTCGTGGCCGTCCTCGTCGTACATGCGGCTGCCGACCGCACGGTCGAAGACGGTGGGCCAGCCGCGGCAGTAGCTGCGCACCTCGGACTCGACGGTCTCGAAGACGCTGAGGTCGGGCTGGGTGATGGTCACGACGAATCGCTCCTCGTGGGGTGAGGGTGGGAGAGGAAGGTCGTACGGATCCGGGGACCGGTGCGGTCCGCCGGGAAGTCTGGGGGCCGGACTGGCGCGGGATGCCGGGCCGTCCGGACGGCCGGGTCAGCCGGTGGCGGACAGGGGGCCTATGCGGTACAGCACCTCGGGCTCGTGCGGTCCGTCGGGGAACACCGCCGTGTCGAACAGGACTTCGCGCTCAAGCCGGGCGCCGCGGCGCTCGGCGAACGAGGTGAACAGTCGTTGGGACGCCGTGTTGTCGGGGGAGATCGTCGTCTCCAAGACGGTGACCCCGCGCTCGTGGACCACCCGGGCTGCCAGTCCGTCGAGGAGCGCGGCCGCGAGCCCACGACCACGGTACGTCCGGTCCACCGCCACCTGCCACACGAGCAGGGTGCCGGGGCTGTCGGGCCGTGTGTAGCCGGTGATGAAGCCGACCGGCACGCCGTGCCCGTCGCGCACGACGGCCGACGTGGCGGCGAAGTCCCGGCACCAGAGCAGATAGCTGTAGGACGAGTTGAGGTCGAGGACCTCGGAATCCTTCGCTATCCGCCACAGGGCGGCACCGTCGGCCACTCTCGGACGATCGATTTGCAGGTCTGCTTGCGCGGCAGTCATGCAAATTGAATTTACCCAGCGAAATTCGAAATTGCATCGCCGGATGGGGTTACGAATGGGCGCCTCGTGTGCTATCACGCGGGCGCGTGCTTCCGCGCGAGGCGGCGGCGTTATGAGGGGGTTTGACGGGGATGTAAGCCGCGAAACGGGCAGCATGTGGATCGGGTCACAATCGCGTAACCCGTGCGAGACGTGTCCGAAATGTGAAGATCGGCAGTCGTGAAATCTTTGTGTTTAGGTCCGGGGAAAGCGGGCAGAAGAATACGGGAAGCTGCGCTGAGTGAAATTCATGAATTCTGCTTGTGCGAGCATCCGGAATTCTCTCCGATTCATCCTTCCGAAAGGCCGGGTCCGGCCGGCCGCCCCCACGTCTCCTCGACGGCCCGCCGCGCGGCGTCTGGGTCGGCCTTCACGCCACGCTCGGCCAGCGCGGCACCCAGTGCCGCCAGGCAGGACAGTACGACCCCGCGCGTCGCGTCCGGGCCGTAGTGGTTGACCCGGATCATCTCGCCCGCCAGCGCGCCGCCGCCCGCGGCCAGCGGCAGCGCGGGGTCGGCCTCCAGGGCGCGGGCCACCAGCGCGGAGGCGTCGACGTCCGACGGCGTGCGCAGCGTCGTCGCGACCGGCGCCGCGTCCCCGGCCTCGTACACGTACGGCTCGACGCCGCCCAGCGCGAGCGCGCCGGCCCGGGTGGCCGCCGCGGCGGACGCGTGCCGCGCCATCACCGTCTCGGGACCCTCCGCCTCGATGCGCTCGACACATGCCTCCAGCGCGAGCATCTCCAACTGCGCCGGCGCGTGCAGCAGCGCCTTGCGCCCGCCGTCGATCCAGCGCTCCTTCCAGTCCAGGAGCGACAGGTACGACCGTCGCGGGGCGTTCGGGTTCGCCGCCATCCGCGCCCAGGCCCGCTCGCTCACCGACACGGCCGAGACCCCGGCCGGGCCGCCCATCGCCTTCTGCGCGCCGATCACGCACAGGTCCACGCCCCACGCGTCCGGCAGCACCGGCTCGGCGCCCACGGAGGCCACCGCGTCCAGGTAGAAGAGCGCCCCGTGCGCCCGCACCACCTCGCCGACCTCCGCGACCGGGTTGGTGTTGCCGGTCGCCGCCTCGGCGTGCACGAGGGACACGAAGTCGATCTCCGGGTGCTCGGCGAGCGCCCGGCGGACCTGCTCGGCGGAGACGGCCGTGTGGAACGGCACGGCGAGGTCGTGCACGGTCGCGCCGCAGTCCCGCAGCCAGTTGCCGAAGGTCTGCCCGTACGGGCCCGTGACGACGTTCAGCGCGACGGTGCCGGGACCCGCGGCCGCGCGGATCGCGCCCTCCAGCGGCAGCAGCGCCTCGCCCTGCATGACGACCACGTCCTGCCGGGTGCCGAGCAGGCGCGCGACCCGGTCCTCGATCGCGGCGAAACGTGCGGCGCCCAGCGGGGGGAGGTCCAGGAAGGGGTGGGTCACGGCGGTGCTCTCTTCGGTGACGGCGGGTGTGCGCGGCGCGGGTACGCCGCGTACGGACGCGCGTACGTCGCGTACGGAGTCGAGAGTAACCGTGGCGCCCGCCGGCACTCGCGCCGGAGGGCTTCCGTTGCGACACCCCCACGCCCGGAATCGTGGCTTCCGTCACAGCAGAAGCGGTTGCCGCCTGATGGACTGGCCCCGTGTTCCTGGTACTCCTGCTGGTCGTCCTGGTCGCCGTGGTGACGGCCGTCGGTCTGACCGGCCACGGCGCGAGCGTCCTGGCCGCCCGCCGTGCCCGGGGCCCGGGAGCCGGGTACGCGCTGCGTGCCCTGGCCGCCTTCGCCGGTGCCGCCGCCGTCGCCGTGTACGCCTGGGGGCTGCTGCACGTGACCGGTGCCGTCATGGAGTCGAACGGCGGCGCGGGCTCCGCACCGGCGCCGCCCTGCCGCACCCCCGGGCACGAGGAGCGCGCCCTCCACGTCATCGACCAGTCGGTCTCCTTCCTGCCCCTGGGATTCGTCTGCGAGACCGGCGACGGCGGCGAGTACACCAGCGACGACGTCCCCGGCTACGTCAACCCCGTCACCGCCGCCCTGGCCCTGACCGCCGTCGCGAGCGCCGTCGGGGCGGGGTACGCGACCGAGCTGCGCGCCCGTGCGGCAGCGCGCGGCGACCGCCGGTGACCGGCCCCGGACGGGTGTGCGGGCACCGTTTAGGGTGCGGGGCATGAGCGATCGCGCGGTGCTGCACGTGAAGGGTCGGGTGCTCGTCGGACCGGAGGAGGTCCGGGACGAGGTGTGGGTGATCGACGGCCGGATCTCGTACGACCGGCCCACCGGCGCCGCCGACGTCCGCACCGCCGAGGGCTGGGCGCTGCCCGGCCTGGTCGACGCGCACTGCCACGTCGGCCTGGACCAGCACGGCGCGGTCCCCGAGGACGTCGCCGAGAAGCAGGCGCTGACCGACCGCGAGGCGGGCACCCTGCTCGTCCGCGACGCCGGCTCGCCCTCCGACACCCGCTGGATCGACGACCGCGAGGACCTCCCGAAGATCATCCGGGCCGGGCGGCACATCGCCCGCACCCGCCGCTACATCCGCAACTACGCCTGGGAGGTCGAACCCGAGGACCTCGTCGCGTACGTCGCCCAGGAGGCCCGGCGCGGCGACGGCTGGGTGAAGCTGGTCGGCGACTGGATCGACCGCGACCTCGGCGACCTGTCGGCCTGCTGGCCGCGCGGCGCCGTCGAGGCGGCCATCGCGGAGGCCCACCGCCTGGGCGCCCGCGTCACCGCGCACTGCTTCGCCGAGGACTCCCTGCGCGACCTGGTCGAGGCCGGGATCGACTGCGTCGAGCACGCCACCGGGCTCACGGACGACACGATCCCCCTGTTCGCCGAGCGCGGCGTCGCCATCGTCCCCACGCTCGTCAACATCGCCACCTTCCCCGCGCTGGCCGACGGCGGAGAGCAGCGGTTCCCGCGCTGGTCGGCCCATATGCGCCGGCTGCACGAACGCCGCTACGACACCGTGCGCAACGCCTACGACGCCGGAATCCCGGTCTTCGTCGGCACCGACGCGGGCGGTGCCCTCGCCCACGGACTGGCCGGGGCCGAGGTCGCGGAGCTGGTCACCGCGGGCATCCCGCCCGTCGAGGCCCTCGCCGCGACGACCTGGGCCGCCCGGCGCTGGCTCGGCCGTCCGGGTCTCGAGGAGGGCGCACCGGCGGACCTGGTGGTGTACGAACAGGACCCGCGCGCGGACGTGCGCGTGCTCACCGCTCCGCGCCGGGTGGTGCTGAACGGGCGGGTCGTCGGTTAGCCGACAGGAGTGACGCCGGGGAACACCCGTGCCGGGCGGTGCGACGAAGGTTCGAATAGCTCCGCCGAAACCCCACGAAGGGGTGAAGTGCCCCCGGTTCGCTGACGGTTCGGCGGACGCGGGGACATTCTGTCCGGGTCCCAAGCACGTCGCTCATGCGTGCCCCGCACGCATGTCTCACTGGGGGTCCCACCACCTTGAACGGCAACACCTTCCGCATGCCCGCACGCCGACTCGCCACCGTGGCGGCGGCCACGGCCCTGGCGGCCGGCCCCGCGACCCTGGCCGGCGCGGGATCCGCCCACGCGACCGGCGACCACGGCCGTGCGAGCGCCACCGTGCTGCGCACCGGGCTCGACGTCTCCCTGCTCAACAAGACCGTGAACGTCCCGCTCTCGGTCACCCTCAACGAGGTGCAGGCCCCCGGGGACGCCGAGAAGACCGCGCTCACCGCCCGACTGGACGGCGTCGACGGCGGCAAGCCCTTCAGCGTCCTGCGCGCCGACGTCGCCGAGGCGAAGGCGACGGCCACCGCCGAGAAGAGCGAGGGCACCACCACGCTGGCCCGCGCCGGGCTCCACGTCCCCGGCCTGCCGCTGCTCTCGGTGGTCGAGGTCCAGGAGGTCACCTCCACGGCGACCTGTGAGGCCGGGAAGAAGCCGGTCGCCGAGGCCAACCTGCTGGGTCCGGTGACCGTCCTCGGCAAGAAGGTCACGCTCACCACCGGCGGCACGACGGACGTGAAGGTGCCCGACGTCGGCGAGGTACGGCTCGACCTCTCGAAGGAGGAGACCACCTCCCGCACGGCCGCCGCCACCGCGCTCGAACTCAGGGTCTCCGTCAACCCCGGCGACCTGAACGTCGCCGAGGTCGACGGCACCGTCACCCTGGCGAAGGCGACCTGCGAATCACCGGCCGCCCCGGCGGACGAGGCCGAACAGCCCCCCGCCAAGGCCGACGAGCCCCCGGCCGAGCAGGACGCCGACCCGGCCGCCGAACCCGCGGCCGACGTGCAGGCGCAGGGCGCCCGCACCGAGCCGGACCTGGCCGAGACCGGCGGCAGCTCCGCGACCCCGTACGTCGCCGCCGGCGCCGCGGCCCTGGTCCTGGCGGGCGGCGGCGCCCTGGTCCTGGCCCGGCGCAAGCGCGGCTGACACGGACGGGGAGGCGGAGCCGGCCGAGGCCGTACGTGCGCGCACGCACGTAGCCGTACACCTCAGGCCGGTTCCGCCTGTGGCGGTGCCGCTTCCGTCGTCGCCGTCGCCGTCGCAGCCAGCGCCCGCTCCAGCGCGCGCAGGAAGCCGTTCGTCGTCGTCCGGTCCCGTACCGCCAGGCGCAGCCACCCCTCGCCCAGCCCCGGGAACGTGTCCCCGCGCCGGACGGCGTATCCCAGGTCGCGCAGCCGGCGCCGTACGGCGGACGCGTGCGGGACGGCGACCAGGACGAAGGGACCCTCGGCCGGTCCGGCGACCCGCACCCCGGCACCGGCGAACTCCGCCAGCCCGGCGACGAGTCGGTCCCGGTCGGCGGCGATGCGGTGGGCGGCGTGGGCGGCCTCCGCCAGCGCCCGCGGTGCCACGCACGCCTCGGCTGCCGCCAGCGCGGGCGTGGACACCGGCCACAGGGGCTGCGCACGCTCCAGTTCGGTGATCGTCTCCGGGTCGGCCAGGACGTACCCGATGCGCAGCCCCGCGAGGCCCCACGTCTTGGTGAGGCTGCGCAGGACGACGAGCCCGGGTAGGTCCGTCCGCCCGGACAGCGCCTCCCGCTCGCCCGGCACCGCGTCCATGAACGCCTCGTCCACCACCAGTGTCCGGCCCGGCCGGGCCAGCGACGCGAGCACGTCGGCCGGGTGCAGCACCGAGGTCGGGTTCGTCGGATTGCCGACCACCACCAGGTCGGCGTCCTCGGGGACGGCGGCGGCGTCGAGGCGGAAGCCGTCCGCCGCCCGCAGCAGCACCCGGCCGACGGTGTGCCCCGCGTCCCGCAGCGCCGCCTCGGGCTCGGTGAACTGCGGGTGCACCACGACCGGCCGGCGCACCTTCAGCGCCCGCGCCAGCAGTACGAACGCCTCCGCCGCGCCCGCCGTCAGCAGCACCCGCTCCACCGGCAGCCCGTGCCGCGCCGCCACCGCCGCCCGCGCGGCCCGCCCGTCCGGGTAGGCGGCGAGCGAGCCCAGCGAGGCGGCGACGTGCTCCCGCAGCCAGGCCGGGGGAGTGTCCGCGCGGACGTTCACCGCGAGGTCCACCAGCGCCGCACCGTCGTCGCGCACCTCGGCGTCCCCGTGGTGCCGCAGGTCGGGGCCGCCGGGCCCGCTCGTCCCGGACTCAGTGCGCGTGGGAGTGTGCGTGTCCATGCCCGTGATGGTGCCCGTGGGGGTGGTCGCCGTCGTCGTCAGGGTGGAAGTGCGGCTGCTGCGGCAGCCCCACCTTGTCCTCGAACCCCGGCAGCGCGATCCGGTACACGCAGCTGTCGCAGTTCATCCGCAGGTCGCCCCGCACCGCCTCCTCGTACCGCTCCCACACCAGGTCGAGCAGCTCCGGCTCCGGACCGATGACGTCGGCCGACCGCACCTCCGTCTCCGGGTGCGCGGCGGCCCACTCCTCGGTCTGCTGCCGGACCCGGTCCGGGAGGATGCCGGTGAACAGGAAGTACGGCAGCACCACGACCCGCCGGGCCCCCAGCCGCGCACACCGCTCCAGGCCGCCCGGCACGTCCGGCTTCGCCAGCGACACGAACGCCGTCTCCACGGCCGCGTAACCGCGCCCCTCCCACAGCAGCCGGGCCGCCTTGAACACCTCGGCGTTGGCGTCCGGGTCGGTCGACCCGCGCCCGACCAGCAGCACGGTCACCTCGGCCGGGTCCCAGGCCGGATCGACCGCCTCCGCGAGGCGCCGCTCCAGCACCCGCAGCAGCGCGGGGTGCGGACCCAGCGGACGTCCGTAGGTGTAGGAGACGCCGGGGTGGCGCTCCTTCTCGCGGGACAGGGCCGCCGGGATGTCGCCCTTGGCATGCCCGGCGGACACCAGCATCAGCGGCACCGCCGCGAACCGGCGCACACCGCGCTCCACCAGTTCGGCGACCGCCTCGCCCAGCGGCGGCGGGGACAGCTCGATGAAGCCGCCCGCGACGGGCAGTTCGGGATGGCGTCGGCCCAGCTCGCGCACGAAGGCGCGGAACGCCTCGGCTCCGGCCTCGTCCCGGGTGCCGTGTCCGGCGATGAGCAGGGCGGGCGGGGTCGTCACAGGGTCTCCTCGGATGTCTCGAATGTCTCTGATGCGGACGCCCCGGACCCGGAGGTCCGGGAAGCGGCGACAGGGGAGCGGCGGGTCGCCGGGTCCTCCTGCCAGCGGTAGCCGCGCGGTGTCACCATGCGCCCGGAGATCTCCCGGGTCGCGGTGTTGCCCACCGTCACGACGGTCATCATGTCGACGGTCGCCGGGTCGAGGGCGGCCAGCGTCGACAGGCGGCTCGACTCGTCGGCGCGCGACGCGTTGCGCACCACGCCCACCGGAGTCGACGGCTCCCGGTGCTCCGCGAGGATCGCCAGCGCCTTGGGCAGCTGCCAGTCGCGGCCCCGGCTGCGCGGGTTGTAGAACGTCACGACGAGGTCCGCCTCCGCCGCCGCCCGCACCCGGCGCTCGATGACCTCCCACGGCGTGTGCAGGTCGGACAGGCTGATCGACACGTGGTCGTGGCCGAGCGGCGCGCCCAGGATCGCCCCGGCCGCCAGCGCCGCCGTCACGCCCGGCACCCCGACCACGTCGATGTCGTCGGACGCCTCCGCCAGCGCCGGCGAGGCCATGGCGTACACCCCTGCGTCCCCGCTGCCGATCAGCGCCACGGCGTGCCCGCGCCGCGCCTGTTCGACCGCGGTCCGGGCCCGCTCCTCCTCGGCGCCGAGCCCCGACTCCAGCACCCGGGTGCCGGGCCGCAGCAGGTCGCGGATCTGGTCGACGTACTGGTCGAGCCCGACCAGTACCGACGCCCGCCGCAGCTCCGCCCGCGCCCGCGGCGTCACCAGGTCCCGGGCGCCGGGACCGAGCCCGACCACCGCGAGCCGCCCGCGCCCGGGGCGCCGTACCACCGCGCAGGTCGCCATCGCGGGCACCGCCGCCGACTTCCGCTTGGGCACGAGCAGTTCACCCCCGCGCACCAGCGCCGCCGCCTCCGCGACCGACGGGGTGCCCACGGCGGCGAGCGGCGCGTCCGAGGGGTTGGGGACCTCGACACCGGCCAACTCGTCGGCGGGATACGTCACCAGGGGCACGCCCAGCCGCGCGGCGGCCCCGACGATCCCGGGCTCCTCCGCCTTGGCGTCCACGGTGGCCAGCTCGGCGACCGACGCGGCCGACAGCCCCGCCTCGCGCAGGGCGGCCTCCACCAGGCCGAGCACCTCGTCCACCGGAGCGCCCCGGGACGCACCGACCCCGACGACCAGGGACGGCGGCCGCAGGACGACCTCGCCCTCGGCCGGGTCCACCGCACGGTCCGTCACCCGGATCCCGTAGGCCCCTGTGGCGGTCACCGGCAGCGGCGGCAGCGGCCACGCCACCTCCGCCCGCAGCGCCACCGGCTCGCCGTCCAGCAGGGCCCGCGACACCCCGGCGACGTCGCCCTCGACGGGCAGCCCCAGCGTGTCCAGACCGGCCAGCCCGACCGCGTCGGTCGCCGTCGTCACCACCGGCTCCGCACCCAGCACCTCGCCGACCGCGCGGGCCAGTTCGTTGGCGCCGCCGCCGTGCCCGCCGACCAGGGACACGGCGAACCGCCCGCCCTCGTCGACGCACACCACACCCGGGTCGGTCCGCTTGTCGCCGAGCAGCGGCGCCACCAGCCGGACCACGGCCCCCGTGGCCAGGAAGCACACCAGCCGCTCGCACTCGGCGAACGCCGACCGCACGGCGTCCCCGACGGGACCCTCGTACACCCGCGTGCGGTCCGGCCACGCCGCGGCCAGCCGGTCCCGCGCCGCCGCTCCCGCCGCCGTGGCGGAAATGAGCCCGATCAAGGGGCAACTCCTTCGGTACGGCCGTGCGGCCTGACGCCCCACAGCAGGAAGACGGGATTGGAGGCCGCGAGCCGGGTCACGTCCCCCGGCAGCGGCGCGAGCCGCGAGGACTGCAACAGCACCCCGTCGCAGTCGAGACCGGCGTCGAGCAGCGCCCGACGGGCCGCGGGCACCCGGTCCAGCGCGGCCATCGCGACGACCACGGCACGCCGGGCCCGCCCCGCGCACGCGGCGACGATCGCGGGCAGTTCGCGCCCCCCACCGCCCACGAACACCGCGTCCGGCTCCTCGTCCAGGCCGGACAGGACGGCGGGCGCCGACCCGTGCACCACCCGCACGTCCACACCGTGCGCGGCGGCGTTGGCACGGATCCGCCCGACCCCGTCCGGCGTCTTCTCGACGGCGGTGACGGCGGCACCCAGCCGCGCGCACTCCACGCCCACCGAACCGGAGCCCGCGCCGACGTCCCACACCAGGTCGCCGGGGCGGGGACCGAGCCGGGCCAGCGCCAGCGCCCGCACCTCGAACTTGGTGATCATGGAGTCGCGGTGGGTGAACTCCGCCTCGTCCAGCGCCCACCCCGCTGGCCCCGGCCGCGGCCCGGCCACCGAGCGCACCGGTCCCAGCGCCCGCGCCTCGTCCAGGCACAGCACCACGCTCACCGCCGACCCCCAGTCCCGTACGGCCGCCTCGGCGGGCGTCACCCGCTCCACCCGCTCCTCGGCCGAGCCCAGCGCGGACGCGACGACGAACACCCGCCCGTCGGACCCGAGCGCGGCCCCCAGCTCCGCGGGACCGGCCCCGGGCCCGGTCAGCACGGCGACCTTGGGATGCGCCCGGCACAGGTGCACCGCCGTCCCGAGGTCCCGCCCGTGCGCGCTCGCCACCACGGCGTCGTCCCACGGCAGCCCCACCCGAGCGAAGGCCGCGGCGACGGAGGAGACCCCCGGCCGCACGTCCAGCCGCTCCGGGCCGAACCGCTCGGCCAGCGCCCGCACGATCCCGAAGAACCCCGGGTCACCGGAGGCCAGCACGGTCACCGGCCGCTCCTCGGCGACGTACTCCGCGACCGTGTCCAGGGCGGGCGCCAACGCCCCGAGGACCACCGTGCGGGCCCCCCGGGGCAGCCGTACGGCGTCCAGGTGCCGCCGCCCGCCGACGACCAGCTCCGCGTCGGCGGCCACGTCCTCGGGCAGCGGGCCACCGGTCCCCGCCCCGACCACGGTGATCACGTGCTCGCACCCCGCGAGCGCAGCTCCCGGCGCGACTGTGGGTCGGCCTTGCGATAGCCGTGGAAGTGCCCCGGGTGGTAGAGGTGCGAGCGGGTGCCGTGCGCGTCGAGGGCCGGGCCGACCAGGAACAGGGTGTGCTTCCAGAGCTTGTGCTCCTTGACCGTCTCCTCCAGCGTCCCGATCGTGCACCGCACGACCAGCTCCTCCGGCCAGGTCGCCTGGTAGGCGACGACGACCGGCGTCTCGGTCGGGTAGCCGCCCTCCAGCAGCTCCCGCACCAGCTGACCGCTGCGGGCCGCCGACAGGAAGACCGCCATGGTCGTGCCGTGCTTCGCGAACTCGCGGACCTCCTCCCCGGGCGGCATCGGCGTCTTGCCCCCGCCGAGCCGGGTGAGGACCACCGACTGCGCGACCTCCGGGATGGTCAGCTCCCGCTGCGCGAGCGCGGCCACGGCCGAGAACGCGGAGACCCCGGGCACCACCTCGGTCGCGACACCGAGCTCCGCGCACCGGTCGAGCTGCTCCTGCGTACCGCCCCACAAGGCCGGGTCGCCGGAGTGGATACGGGCCACCCGCAGCCCCTGCTCCCGGGCCCGCCGGTACACGGCGACGACGTCCTCCAGCGACATCGTCGCCGAGTCCAGCACCTCGGCGCCCTCGCGCGCGTGCTGGAGCACCTCCGCCTGGACGAGGCTCGCCGCCCAGATCACCACGTCCGCCTCGGCGATGGCACGCGCCGCACGGAACGTCAGCAGGTCGGCGGCGCCGGGACCGGCACCGACGAAGGTCACCCTGGCCTCGGAATCCATCGTTTTCGGTCCTCTCCTGTGCATCCTGGTCCTGTGCGCGCTGCGCATATTTACTGCGGTTGCTGCTGTCGTACGCGCGTGAACGCGGTGTGATCGGATACCAAGGGCGCATGGCGGTCTTCGTCGCGCTCGGCGCGTTCCTGATGACGCTGGCCGGCGGCTGGACGGCACAGCGCGTGACCGACCGGCGCCACCTGGTCCTGGGTCTGGCCGGCGGCCTCATGCTCGGCGTGGTCGGTCTCGACCTGCTGCCGGAAGCGCTGGAGGCGGCGGGCGACGAGGTGTTCGGCGTGCCCGCGGCCCTGCTGCTCTTCGTCGCCGGATTCCTGCTCGCGCACCTGGTGGAACGCCTGCTGGCGGCCCGCCGCGCCGCGCACGGGGCCGACGAGCACGGCCACCGCTCGCCCGAGGTGGGCCTGACGGCCGCGGCCGCGATGGTCGGTCACAGCGCCATGGACGGCGTGGCGATCGGCGCGGCCTTCCAGGTCGGCGGCGGCATGGGCGCGGCGGTCGCGCTGGCCGTGATCGCCCACGACTTCGCGGACGGCTTCAACACCTACACACTGACCAGCCTGTACGGCAACGCCCGCCGCCGCGCCGTCGCGATGCTGGTCGCCGACGCGATCGCCCCCGTCCTCGGCGCGTCCTCCACTCTCCTCTTCACCATCCCGGAGGGCGCGCTCGGCGCCTATCTCGGCCTCTTCGGCGGCGTACTCCTCTACCTCGCCGCGGCCGAGATCCTCCCCGAGGCCCACCACGAGCACCCCGCCCGCTCGACCCTGCTGTGCACGGTCGCGGGCGCGGCGTTCATCTGGCTGGTGGTGGGCATCGCGGAGTGAGCGTCGGGAACGGGAGGCGGTCACAGCTTCCCGCCCCGCCCGCCCTCGCGCCGCGCGGGCGCGATGAGCGTCGACAGATACGGCAGCGGCGCCCCGTCCAGCTCACCGGCCGGCCGTACGGACTCCTCCGGCAGCCCGAGCGCCGACCCCCACACGGCGTCGTCCAGGCGCCCGCTCTCCCGCAGTGCCTCGGCCACCTCGACAGCCTGCCGGCCGAACTTGTAGGCGACGACCGTGCCGGGCCCGTGCAGCGCCTCCTTGAGCACGGCGGCCCCCGCCGTGACCGGCACCAGCGTCAACGGCTCGGTGCCCTCGGTCAGCACCGCCCCCGACCGCGCCGCGAGGTCCTGCATGGCGGTGATCCCGGGCACCGTCTCCACGACCGTCCCCGGCACGAGCGCGCCCACGGTCTGCGCGAGATAGGTGAAGGTGGAATACACGTTGGGATCGCCGATGGTCGCGAAGGCTACGGCGGCATGCTCCCGCAGCAGCCCGGCCACCCGCTCCCCGGCCGCGTCCCAGGCAGCCTCGCGCCGCGCCCGGTCGGCGCGCTCGTTCAGCGCGAACACCACCCGTACGACGTTCTCCGCGCCCACGTAGTGCAGCACGGTCGCCTCGGCGCGCCCGGGCTCACCGCCGTCCCTCCCGTCGGGGGCGGCCATCACGGGCACCACGACGACATCGGCGTCCCGCAAGGCGTTGACGCCCTTCACGGTCACCAGCTCGGGGTCCCCGGGCCCGACCCCCACCCCGATCAGCCTGCTGCTCATGACGTCCGGCACCTCTCCACGAACCGACGGGCCACACCGGGCTCGGCCGCCCAGTGCGTGTGCAGATAACTCGCGTGCACACCGCGCTCCACGAATCCCTCGACGCGCCGCTCCGGCGCCCGCATCCCCCACGCCGGCGCGGCCCCGGCCCCCGGCTCCACCACGGTCCGGTGGAACTCGTGCCCCCGCATCCGCGTCCCCGCGCCGGCCAGCGCACTGTCGGACACGGCCACGGCGTCCCGGTACCCCAGGGTCAACCGCTCCGACATCCGCGCGGAGGCGTCCAGCACCCCGCACATCGGCAGTCCGTCCAGCTCACGGCACAGATACAGCAGCCCCGCACACTCGGCGGCGACGGGAGCACCGCTCAGCGCCAGCTCGGCGACGGACTTCCGCAGCCCTTCGTTGGCGGACAGCTCGGAGGCGTACACCTCGGGGAACCCGCCCCCGATGACGAGCCCCGCGGTCCCCTCGGGCAACTCCTCGTCCCGCAACGGGTCGAACGTGACGACCTCGGCCCCGGCGGCGGCGAGCAGTTCGGTGTGCTCGGCGTAGGAGAACGTGAAGGCCGCTCCTCCGGCGACGGCAACGCGTGGCGTCGACTTCTTGACCGACCGAGATGGGATGGGGGTCCCCCCGCGCGAGCGCATTCGAGCGTGGGGGAGGGTGGGCATAGGCCCGGGGGCCCAGGGGGCGGAGCCCCCTGGCAACGGCCCGGCAGCCCGCGCCAACCCGACCAACGCGTCCAGGTCACACCCGGCGGCAACCTGCGCACCCATCGCCGTAACGGCATCCACCGCCTCCGAGCCCCGCTCGGCAACGGGAACCAACCCCAGGTGCCGGGCGGGCACGTCCACCTGCGGAGCCCTCCGCAAAACCCCCAGCACCGGCACCCCGACGGAGTCCACCGCCTCCCGCAACAACCCCTCGTGCCGATCGGACGCGACCTTGTTCAGGATCACGCCCCCGATCCGCACCTCCGGGTCCCAGGACACGAACCCGTGCACCAGCGCCGCCACCGACCGCGACTGCGACGACGCGTCCACGACCAGCACCACCGGCGCCCGCAGCAGCTTCGCGACCTGCGCGGTGGACGCCAGCTCGCCCTCCCCGGCGGCACCGTCGTACAGCCCCATCACCCCCTCGACCACGGCGATGTCGCACCCGCGCGCCCCGTGCAGGAACAGCGGCCCGACCAGCTCGGGCCCGCACAGGTACGCGTCGAGGTTGCGCCCCACCCGCCCGGTCGCGAGCGCGTGGTACCCGGGGTCGATGTAGTCGGGCCCGACCTTGTGCGGCGACACGGCGAGCCCGCGCCCGGTGAGCGCGGCCATCAGCCCGGTGGCAACGGTGGTCTTGCCGCTCCCGGACGAGGGCGCGGCGATGACCAGCCGGGGAACACCGGAGTCCGGAGAGGTCACCACTCGATGCCCCTCTGCCCCTTCTGCCCCGCGTCCATCGGATGCTTGACCTTGGACATGTCGGTGACGAGATCGGCGAAGTCCACGAGGGCGTCGGGCGCGTTCCGCCCGGTGATCACGACGTGCTGGGTCCCGGGCCGCGCCCGCAGCACGGACACCACCTCGTCGGTGTCGACCCACCCCCAGTGCATCGGGTAGGCGAACTCGTCCAGCACGTACAGCTGGTACGTCTCGGCGGCCAGGTCCCGCTTGACCTGCTCCCAGCCCTCCCGGGCCTTCTCCTCGTTGTCCATCTGGGCATCGCGCTGGACCCATGACCAGCCCTCGCCCATCTTGTGCCAGTCGACGGACCCGCCCTCGCCGCTGGCGCCCAGCACCCGCAGCGCGTTCTCCTCGCCGACCCTCCACTTGGCCGACTTGACGAACTGGAACACCCCGATCGGCCACCCCTGGTTCCAGGCGCGCAGCGCCAGCCCGAAGGCGGCGGTGGACTTGCCCTTCCCGATGCCGGTGTGCACGACGACCAACGGACGATTGCGCCGCTGACGGGTCGTCAGCCCGTCGTCCGGTACGACGCTCGGCTTCCCCTGCGGCATTACGCGGCCCTCCTGCTGCCCTGAACGTCCTTCACGAGGGAGGCGATCGAGTCCGCCCGCAACTCGTCCAGCGTCACCGCCGTACCGCCCAGCTCACCCGCGAGCTGCCCGGCCAGCCCCAGCCGCACGGGCCCCGACTCGCAGTCCACGACGACGGAGGCGGTGCCCTCGGCGGCGAACAGCCGCGCGGCACGCCCCGCCAGCGCGACGGGCTCGGGGCCACCCGTGGCCCGCCCGTCCGTCACGACGACCACCAGCGCCCGCCGCGCCGGATCCCGCAACCGCTCCACCCGCAGCACCTCGTGCGCCTTGAGCAGCCCGGCGGCCAACGGCGTACGCCCGCCCGTCGGCAGCGACTCCAGCCGCACCGCCGCCGCGTCCACCGACGAGGTCGGCGGCAGCGCCACATCGGCCGCCGAACCCCGGAAGGTCACCAGCCCCACCTTGTCCCGCCGCTGGTACGCGTCCAGCAGCAGCGACAGCACGGCACCCTTGACGGCACTCATCCGCTGCCGCGCCGCCATCGAACCGGAGGCGTCCACGACGAACAGCACGAGGTTGCCCTCACGCCCCTCACGGCTCGCCTGCCGCAGATCGTCGCGGCGCACCACGAGCCCCGGCCCGCTGCGGCCCCGCGCCCGCTGGTGCGGTGCGGCGGCCTGCACGGTGGCGGCCAGGTGCAGCTTGGTCAGCGCCCCCCGGGGACGCCGGGCCCCGATGGTCCGCCCGTGCTCGGTCCGCGCCCGCGAACGGCGCCCCGCGGCGCCCTCCCCGAGCCCCGGCACGCTGAGCACCTTGGTCCGGAACGGCTCGGCGGCACGCGCGGGGGACTGCTCACCGGCACCACCGGACGGCTGCGGCTCCCCGCCCTCCCCGGCCTCGGGGCGCGCGGCGGCGTCCCCGTCGCCCTGCGGCGCGTCGTCGGGCTCGGGCTGCCCACCGGGACCGCCGCCGGGCCCCGGATCGGGATCGTCGTCCCCGTCTCCGTCCGGCCCGTCCGACCCGCCGAACTCCTCCAGCGTCTCGTCCAGCTTGTCCTCGTCGAGCCCCGGCGCGTCGAACGGGTTGCGCCGCCGCCGGTGCGGCAGCGCGAGCAGTGCCGCCTGCCGTACGTCCTCCGCGAGCACCTCCGTCCGCCCGGCCCAGGCCGCCAGCGCGGTCGCTGTGCGCGCCATCACGATGTCGGCCCGCATGCCGTCCACCTCGAAGGCGGCACAGGTCGCCGCGATCTGCCGCAGCGCCCCGTCACCGAGCCGCACCGACGGCAGCAGTTCCCGCGCCGCCACGATCCGCGCCCGTACGGCGGCCTCCTCGTCGGCCCAGCGCGCGGCGAACCCGGCCGGATCGTCGTCGTACGCCAGCCGACGCCGAACGACCTCCACGCGCTGGTCGGGTTCGCGCGAGGCGGCGACCTCGACGGTGAGCCCGAAGCGGTCGAGCAACTGCGGGCGCAGCTCGCCCTCTTCGGGGTTCATGGTCCCGACGAGCAGGAACCGCGCCGCGTGCCGCACCGACACGCCCTCGCGCTCGACGTAGGAGGCGCCCATCGCGGCGGCGTCCAGCAGCAGGTCCACGAGATGGTCGTGGAGCAGGTTGACCTCGTCGACGTACAGGATCCCGCGGTGTGCGTCGGCCAGCAGCCCCGGCTCGAACGCCTTCACACCCTCCGCCAGCGCCCGCTCGATGTCCAGCGCGCCCACCAGCCGGTCCTCGGAGGCGCCGACGGGCAGCTCGACCATGCGGGCCGGGCGCGAGGCGAACGCACCCGGCTCGTGCGGGCCGTCCGGACAGCCCGGGTCGGGGGAGTCGGGGTCACAGGAGAAACGGCACCCGGAGACGACGTCCACCTCCGGCAGCAGCGCCGACAGCGCGCGCACGGCCGTGGACTTCGCGGTGCCCTTCTCACCGCGCACCAGCACACCGCCGACGGCCGGGGAAACGGCGTTCAGCAGCAGGGCCAGCCGCAGGTCGTCCTGGCCCACCACGGCCGTGAACGGGAACGGGGTACTCACTTCTCGTCACCTTCCAGATCGCCCTCGAGCTCCAGATACGTGGCGCGCAGCCGCTCCAGCGTCTCCGCGTCCGGCTCGGCCCACAGCCCCCGGTCCGCGGCCTCCAGCAGCCGTTCCGTGATGCCGCGCAGTGCCCAGGGGTTGGACTTCTTCATGAAGTCCCGGTTCTCCGGGGCGAAGACGTACTCGGCGCTGAGCCGCTCGTACATCCAGTCGTCCACCACCCCGGCCGTGGCGTCGTAGCCGAAGAGGTAGTCCACGGTGGCCGCCATCTCGAAGGCGCCCTTGTAGCCGTGCCGCCGCATCGCCGCCATCCACCGCGGGTTGACCACGCGGGCCCGGAAGACGCGGTGCGTCTCCTCGCCCAGCGTCCGCGTCTTCACCTGGTCCGGGGTCGCGGAGTCGCCGACGTACGCTTCCGGGCTCTCACCCGTCAGATGGCGCACCATGGCGACCATGCCGCCGTGGTACTGGAAGTAGTCGTCGGCGTCCACGAGGTCGTGCTCACGTGTGTCCACGTTCTTCGCCGCCACCGCGATCCGCCGGAACGCCGTCTCCATGTCCCCGCGCGCCGCCCGCCCGTCGAGCCCGCGTCCGTAGGCGTAGCCGCCCCACACCGCGTACACCTCGGCCAGGTCCGCGTCGCTGCGCCAGTTGCGGGCGTCGATCAGCGGCAGCAGACCCGCGCCGTACGCGCCCGGCTTGGAGCCGAAGATGCGGGAGGTCGCCCGGCGCCGGTCGCCGTGCTCGGCGGTGTCCTCGTCGGCGTGCGCGCGGACGAAGTTCTGCGAGGCCGGCTCGTCCAGCTCCGCCACCGCCCGCACCGCGTCGTCGATCAGCCCCACCACGTGCGGGAACGCGTCCCGGAAGAAGCCCGAGATGCGCACCGTGACGTCCACGCGCGGCCGGCCCAGTTCCGCGAGCGGCACCACCTCGAAGCCCGTAACCCGGCGCGACGCGTCGTCCCAGACGGGACGGCAGCCCAGCAGCGCCAGGATCTCCGCGATGTCGTCGCCCTGGGTGCGCATCGCGGACGTGCCCCACACCGTGAGGCCGACCGACTTCGGGTACTCACCGGTGTCGGTCAGGTAGCGCTGGATCAGTGAGTCCGCGAGTGACTGGCCCACCTCCCAGCTCAGCCGGGAGGGGATCGCCTTCGGGTCGACGGAGTAGAAGTTCCGGCCGGTCGGCAGGACGTTGACCAGGCCGCGGGTCGGCGATCCCGACGGTCCCGCCGGGACGTAACCGCCGTCCAGGGCCCGCAGGATGTGCCCGATCTCGTCCGTGGTCCGGGCGAGGCGCGGCACGACCTCCGCGCAGGCGAACTCCAGTACCGCGACCGCGTCGGGGAGTTCGGTGCCCAGCACGTCGCGCACCAGACCCGGTACGGCCGCCGGGTCCCACGCCCGCAGCTCCATGCCCTCCGCGACCCGCCGGCACAACTGCTCAAGCAGGTCGATCGCGTCCGCCGCCGACCGTGCCGGGCCGTCCACCAGGTCCGTCAGCTCCACCGGCACCTTCACCGGGGCGCCCGGCTCGGCCAGCAGCTCCTTCTCCACCAGGCCGAAGTGCTCGGCCAGGGACGCCCTGAGGCCCGGCAGCGCGTTCGCCTGCCCGCCCCAGACCTGCGAGGCACGCAGCACCGCGAGCACCAGGTTGACGCGCGGCTCGCCGACCGGGCCGCCGCCCAGGATGTGCAGGCCGTCGCGGATCTGCACGTCCTTGATCTCGCACAGGTAGCCGTCGATGTGCATGACGAACTCGTCGAAGTCGGCGTCGTCCGGCTGGTCGTCCACATGCAGGTCGTGATGGAGCTCGGCGGCCTTGACCAGCGTCCAGATCTGCGCCCGGACCGCCGGTGCCTTGGTCGGGTCCAGGTCGGAGACGAGCGCGTACTCGTCGAGCAGCTGCTCCAGCTTGGCCAGGTCGCCGTAGGTGTCGGCGCGCGCCATCGGCGGGACGAGGTGGTCGACGACCGTGGCGTGCCCGCGCCGCTTGGCCTGGGTGCCCTCGCCGGGGTCGTTGACGATGAAGGGGTAGATCAGCGGCAGGTCGCCGAGCACCGCGTCCGGCGCGCAGCCGGCGCTCAGGCCGAGGCCCTTGCCCGGCAGCCACTCCATCGTGCCGTGCTTGCCCATGTGCACGATCGCGTCGGCTCCGAAGCTGTGCTCCAGCCAGCGGTAGGCGGCCATGTAGTGGTGCGACGGCGGCATGTCCGGGTCGTGGTAGATCGCGATCGGGTTCTCGCCGAAGCCGCGCGGCGGCTGGATCATCACCACGACGTTCCCGAACTGGAGGGAGGCCAGCACGATGTCGTCGCCGTCCACGTACAGCGAACCCGGCGGCTCGCCCCACGCCTCCCGCATGCCGTCCCGCAGCTCCGGGTCGAGCTTCCCGAACCAGGCCCGGTAGTCGGCCAGCGGCACCCGCGCGGGCGCCGCGGCCAGCTGGTCCTCCGTCAGCCACTCCACGTCGTGACCGCCGGCCTCGATCAGCCGGTGGATCAGCTCGTCGCCCTCGGCCGGGTACTCGGTGACCCCGTACCCCGCGTCCCGGAGCGCGTCCAGGACCCGCACGGCCGACGCCGGGGTGTCGAGACCGACCGCGTTGCCGACCCGGGAGTGCTTGGTCGGGTACGCCGTGAAGACCAGCGCGAGCTTCTTCTCGGCGTTCGGCTTGTGCCCGAGCGCCGCGTGCCGCACGGCGATCCCGGCGACGCGCGCGGCACGCTCGGGGTCGGCGACGTACACCGGCACCTCGTCCGGCCCCTGCTCCTTGAAGGAGAAGGGCACCGTGACGAGCCGCCCGTCGAACTCCGGGATCGCCACCTGCATCGCCGCGTCCATGGGGGACAGGGCGGCGTCCGAGGCATCCCAGGAGGCCCGGGAGGAGGTGAGGCAGAGCCCTTGCAACACCGGGATGTTCAGGTCGGCGAGCGCCCCGATGTCCCACGCCTCCTCGTCGCCGCCCGCCGACGCCTGCGAGGCGTGCGTGCCGCCCGCCGCGAGGACGGTGGCGACCAGGGCGTCGGCCCGGCCCAGCAGCTCGTACAGCCCGGGGTCCGCGCCGCGCAGCGAACCGCAGTACACGGGCAGCGCGTTGGCTCCGCGCGCCTCGATCGCGTCGCACAGCGTGTCGACGAACGCGGTGTTGCCGCTCAGCTGGTGGGCGCGGTAGAAGAGCACGCCGACCGTCGGACGGCCCTCGGTGAATGCCCGCTCGCCGTGGAGGCCGTACTCCGGCATCTTCCGCGGTTCGTCGAAGCCCTCGCCGGTCAGCAGCACCGTGTCGGACAGGAAGCGGGCGAGCTGGGTGAGGTTGTCCGGGCCGCCCTCGACCAGGTAGCGCAGCGCCTGCGCCACCACTCCGGCCGGGGCCGACGACTCCGCCATCAGCTCCGCGTCCGGCACGCTCTCGCCGCCCAGCAGGACGGTCGGGACACCGGCGGCCCTCAGCGCGGCCAGCCCGTCCTCCCAGGCGCGCTTGCCGCCGAGCAGGCGTACGACGGCGAGGTCCGCGTTCTCGACCAGGCCCGGCAACTCCTCCCGTACGTCGACGCGGGTCGGGTTGCCGATCAGGTAGGCGGCGTCCGACGCGCGGGCCGCCAGCAGGTCCGTGTCGGCGGTCGACAACAACAACACTGTGCTCATGCGGGCGCTCCCGGTGGGATGAAGGGCAGTCCTTGCGGCGCGCCGGACTCGATGAGCCGCCACAGCGCGTCGGTGTCCGCGTGGTGTTCGATCAGGTCGCCGAGCCGGTCGAGCTGCTCCTCGCGCAGCGCGGCGAACGAGGTGTCGGGGGCGGGCACGAAGCGGCGGCCCGCGGCGGCGGCCACCTCGCGCAGGAACGCCCGCCGGAAGCCGTCCGACTCCAGCGAGCCGTGCCAGTGCGTCCCCCAGGTCTGGCCGACCCGGCAGCCGTCCAGGAAGGGTTCACCTGCTACGACTTCGGCGACCCCGTGGTGGATCTCGTACCCCTCGACGCGCTCGCCGAGGGCCTCGCCCACCGGCCGGGTGAGGGTCTTCTCGCGGGCGAACCGCACCCGCACGGGCAGCAGTCCGAGCCCGTCCACCTGCCCGGCGCGCGACTCGACCTCGTCCTCGATGTGCTCGCCGAGGAGCTGGAAGCCGCCGCAGATCCCGAGCACCGGCCGCTCCTCGGCGGCCCTGCGGACGATCGCGTCCGCGAGCCCCCGCTCCCGCAGCCACTCCAGGGCCCGGACCGTGCCCCGGGTCCCCGGCACGATGACGAGATCCGCGTCGGACAGCTCCTCCGGCCGGTCCACGAACCGCACGACCACGCCCGGTTCGGCGGCCAGCGCGTCCACGTCCGTGAAGTTGGACATCAGCGGGACCGCGCAGACGGCGATCCGCAGCACGTCCTCGCCGACCGGCGGCGCGACGGCCGACTCCCGCACCGTGCCGCGCAGCGAGACGCGCAGACCGTCCTCCTCGTCGATGCCGAGCCCGTGCCGGAACGGCAGCACCCCGTACGTCCGCCGCCCGGTGAGGCCGTGCAGCATGTCGAGCCCCGGCTCCAGCAGCGACACGTCGCCCCGGAACTTGTTCACGAGGAATCCGGCGACCAGCGCCTGGTCCTCCGGCGCCAGCAGCGCCACCGTGCCGAAGAAGGAGGCGAAGACGCCGCCGCGGTCGATGTCGCCGACGACCAGGACCGGGAGTCCGGCGCCCCGGGCGATCCCCATGTTGACGATGTCGGTGCGGCGCAGGTTGATCTCGGCCGGGCTGCCCGCGCCCTCGCAGATCACCGCGTCGTACGTGGCGCGCAGTTCGGCGAGCGAGTCCAGCACCGTGCCGAGCAGCCGCTCCTGACGCCCGCCGTGGTAGCCGCGGGCACTCATCTCGCCGACGGGCCTGCCGAGCAGTACGACCTGGCTGCTGCGCTCCCCGCCGGGCTTGAGCAGCACCGGGTTCATGTGCGCCGTCGGCTCCACGCGGCAGGCCTGGGCCTGCATGGCCTGGGCCCGCCCGATCTCCGCGCCCTCGCGGGTGACGAAGGAGTTCAGCGACATGTTCTGCGCCTTGAACGGCGCGACCTTGACGCCCTGACGCGCCAGCCAGCGGCAGATCCCGGCGGTGACGACGCTCTTGCCGGCGTCGGAGGTGGTACCGGCGACGAGCAGGCCACCGTTCATGACGTACGTCCCTTCGTGACGCCCCGCTCCCGAATGGAGGCCGAGGCTCCGCGCGCGAGCAGCCGTGCGCCCGCGCACACCCCCAGCGCCAGCCAGCCCACACGCCGGGAGAGCCGTACCGCCCGGTCGATGTCGTCCGAACCGGCCCGGACGGCGCGTCCCGCGGCGCCGTTGAGTACCGGCCGGTGCTCGATTCGCCCGCCGTAGGAGAGCGTCCCGCCGAGCCGGACGCCCAGGGCGCCGGCGAACGTGGCCTCCACGGGCCCGGCGTTGGGGCTCGGGTGCTGTGCGGCGTCCGCGCGCCAGGCCCGTACGGCGCCCCGCGGATCGCCACCGGCGACGGTGGTCAGTACGGCGGTGAGGCGGGCGCCGGGCCAGCCCGCGAGGTCGTCCAGGCGGGCCGAGGCCCAGCCGTAGCGGCGGTACCGGGGCGACCTGTGGCCGACCATGGCGTCCAGCGTGTTGACGGCCCGGAAGCCGAGGAGTCCGGGCACGCCCGCCACGGCGCCCCACACCAGGGCGCCCACGACCGCGTCCGAGGTGTTCTCGGCGACGGACTCGACGACGGCCCTGGCGACGCCGTCGGCGTCCAGAGCCTGCGGGTCCCGCCCGCACAGGTGCGGCAGCCGCGCCCGCGCCGCCTCCACGTCCCCGGCCTCCAGGGCCCGGCCGATCGCGGCGGCCTCGCGGGCGAGCGAGGTGCCGCCGACGACGGCCCAGGTGGCCGCACCGGTCAGTGCGACGCGGGCGGCGGGGGAGCGGCGCACGGCGTGCGCGGCGGCCGTACCGAGGGCGGCGGCACCACCGGCGCACACGGCGGTGTGCAGGGCGCCCCAGCCCCGGTGGTCCCGCCACAGCACTCGTTCCACGGCGCCCGCGGCACGGCCGAACGCGGCGACCGGGTGTCCGCGGCGAGGGTCGCCGAGGAGGAGGTCGCCGAGGAGGCCGGCGGCGGCGCCGTACGCGAAGACGCGTCCGGCACGCACGGGTTCAGCCGGTCACACGGTCGGGGAGGCACCTGGTACGGGGTGTCGAGCGGTGGCGGCAGCCGGGCATCGCGTCATGTCCTCACTCAGGGTGTCCACGCCCTGGTTCGAAGAGTCCGGCGGTGAGAGTTCCTGGCTCCCGGGGTTCCTGTTCCCCGGTCACAGTGGCGGGACCGCGCCGGATTCGCACCGGGCTTCCTCTCCTGCCGCCGTAGATGGCTCCGGAAGTCCACCACGGCCCGCGAACACCCGTCAACCTGGCGTTGACCTGCGACGGGGGAGTGTGCGAAGGCCCACACACGAGTGGTGTGCGCCGGCACGCGAAAGGGCGGGGCGCGGAACGGTTCGAGTCCGTTCCGCGCCCCGCCCCGGCGAGTGCGCCCGTGAACCGGGCGGCGCTCAGGCGACGATGAGATAGATGCCGTAGCCCACCGCCGCCGTGCAGGCCGCGAAGCAGGCGTACGCACCGGTGACCGCGAGGGCCGCGGAGCCGCCCTCGGCGGCGGCCCGCTCCTGGCGGGAGAGGCCGACGATGCCGAGGGTGAACAGGCCCACCAGGGCCACCGTGGCCACGAGGCTGACGCCGAAGACGGAGCCCAGGGCTGCCCAGTCGATGCTCATGGAGGTTCGCTTCCTTCGTACCCGGGACGCGGGTTCAGACGGTGGTGGCGGCCGACGGGGCCTTGGGGTCGGGCGTGGTGGCCGGGGCCGGGACGGTGGCCGCCAGGTCCTCGGTCACGCCCGCCGGGGGCGGCGACACGGCGGCCATCGCCGTGGTGACCACACCGGCCGGCTCGGCGGCGCCCACCGTGTCGTCGTCGACGACGTTGGTGTGGTCGACGATCTCGCGGCGCGAGATCCGCCAGATCGCGAAGCTGGACGCGACCAGGAACACCGCGACGAGGGCCGTGCCCCAGTCGCCGAGGCGGCAGACCCACTCGGCGAGCGCGGCGACCAGGGCCGCGGCGGGCAGCGTCAGGCCCCAGGCGACGAACATCCGGGTGGCAGTGGACCACCGGACCACGCCGCCCTTGCGGCCGAGGCCCGCGCCCATCACCGCACCGGAGACCGAGTGCGTGGTGGACAGGGAGAAGCCGAGGTGGGAGGAGGCCAGGATGACCGTGGCGGCACTGGTCTGGGCGGCGAAGCCCTGCTGCGGCTGGAGGTCGGTCAGGCCCTTGCCCATGGTGCGGATGATGCGCCAGCCGCCCAGGTAGGTGCCGAGCGCGATGGCCAGGCCCGCGCCCAGGATGACCCACACGGGCGGGTCGGAGTCGGGGGCGAGCGACCCGCCGGCGATCAGGGCGAGGGTGATGATGCCCATGGTCTTCTGGGCGTCGTTGGTGCCGTGGGCCAGCGAGACCAGACCGGCGGAGGCGATCTGACCGGCCCGGTAGCCCTTCGCGGCGGCCTTGCCGTCGGCCTTGCGGCCCAGCGAGTACGTCATCCGGGACGCGAGCATCGCCGCGACGCCGGCCACGATCGGGGCGGCGATCGCGGGCAGGAGCACCTTGGTGACGAGCACGTCGCCGTTGACCGCGCCGATGCCGGCCGAGGCGACGGCGGCACCGATCAGACCGCCCATCAGGGCGTGCGAGGAACTGGACGGGAGCCCGACCAGCCAGGTCAGCAGGTTCCAGAGGATCGCGCCGACCAGTGCGGCGAAGATGACCTCGGGACGGATGCCGGTCTCGTCGACGAGACCCTTGGAGATCGTGTTGGCGACCTCCACGGAGAGGAAGGCGCCTACAAGGTTGAGGACGGCGGACATCGCCACCGCCACCTTGGGCTTGAGCGCACCGGTCGAAATGGTCGTTGCCATCGCGTTCGCGGTGTCGTGGAAACCGTTCGTGAAATCAAACGCGAGTGCGGTTACCACCACAATCGCGAGGATCAGCGAGAAGCTTTCCATTTACCCAGGCAATCGTTCGAGGTCGTTGGCGCGACGAACGTAGGTAACCAGGGTGAACGGAAGATGAACTGGGCAGGGCGTCACGGTGACCGGAAGTGGGGCCGGAACCTCCCTCTGCGTGCCCGCTTCGGCGCTCTCCGGAGACGTCCCTGGCAGGATCACCGCGAGGCCGTCCGTCGACGGGCCACGAGGGGCGCGCGGGCGTCCGGGAGGAGACGGTGACTGTGACGCGATCGAGCGAGGAAGCGGCCTGGGAGGAACTCGTCGCGACGGCCCGGCGGACGGTCGCGGACGGGCTGGTCGTCGGCACCTCTGGCAACGTCTCGGTGCGCGTCGGCGACACGGTCCTGGTCACCCCCTCGGGCGTGCCCTACGACCGGCTGACCCCGGGCGACGTGACCGGCGTCGACCTGGACGGCCGGCAGGTGCTCGGCGCCCTCGTACCGACCAGCGAACTGCCCATGCACCTGGCGGTGTACCGCGCCGACCCCGCGGCCCGGGCCGTCGTCCACACTCACGCCGTGCACGCGACGGCCGTCTCGCTGCTCGTCCCCGAACTCCCCCCGGTGCACTACATGACCGCCGCGCTCGGCGGCCCCGTCCGGGTCGCCCCCTACGCGGCCTACGGCACCGACGAACTCGCCCGCGGCATGCTCGACGCCCTCGCCGACCGCACCGGCTGCCTGCTGCGCAACCACGGCACGATCACCTACGGCACCCGTCTCGACCAGGCATACGACCGCACCGCCCAGCTCGAGTGGATGTGCCGCCTCTGGCTGACCGCCGCCTCGGTGCCGGGCCACTCGCCCTCCCTGCTGACACCGGCCCAGCTGACGGAGGTGGCCGAACGCCTGCGCGGATACGGGCAACGGAGCTGACGCGGGGGTGTCGGAGGTGCGTGCCGGACGACTGCCGGGGTACCGGCTACAGGACACGGAGGTCCCGTCACCCCCTGTCACCCGTCCACTGGCCGCCCGAGGACTGCACCAGGAGACTGGCCCCATGCGCACTGTCACCGCAACGGCAGCCGCCGTCACCGCAGCTCTGGCGACCGGAATCGCCGGCGTCGCCGCCGGCCGGCTCGCCAGCGACGCCGCGCTCAAGGCGCCCCCCGGCCGGCCCCTGCCCACCGAGCCCCGGCTCACCGTGCACGGCACCGCCGCCGGACAGATCACCCTCACCCGGGACCTGGCCGCACTGCGCCCCGGCCGGTACGGACTCGCCGGTGACGGCTCGCACGCGGTCGTCGGCCCGGTCCTCGACACCGCCGAGCACGGCGCCGACACCGTCGTACGCCGCCTCGAACGCGTCACGCACGGCACCCTCGCGACCGGCGACCGGGCCTGGTTCACCCCGAACCTGTACGTCGGGAACCCGGGCACGGCCCTCGACCTGGAGCACGCCGACGTCGAGGTCCCGGGGGAACTCGGTCCGCTCCCGGCCTGGTTCCTGCCCGGCGCCCGCCCGACCTGGATCATCGCCGTGCACGGCCTGGCCGCCACCCGCGAACACGCCCTGAACCTGATCACCCCCCTGCACCGCCGCAACGTGCCGGTGCTCGCCCTCGCCTACCGCGGCGACGTCGGCGCACCCCCCTCGCCCGACGGCCTGCACCACTTCGGCGAGACCGAGTGGCGCGACGTGGACGCGGCCGTCCGCTACGCCCTCGACCACGGTGCCCGCCAGGTCGTCCTGCTCGGCTGGTCCACCGGCGCCACCATGGCCCTGCGCACCGCCGCGCTCTCCGGCGTGCGCGAGCGCATCGCGGGTCTCGTCCTGGACTCGCCGGTGCTCAGCTGGGAGATCACCCTGCGCGCCCTGGCCGCCGCCCGCCGCACCCCCGGCCCGCTCCTGCCGCTCGCCGTCCGGGCCGCGCAGGGCCGTGCCGGGCTGCACGCCGACCGGGACCCCGGCACGGCCGGTCTGCACCGCCCGGCCGTGCCCACCCTGATCTTCCACGGCCCCGGCGACGAGGTGGCCCCCTGGCGCCTGAGCCGCCGCCTCGCCGACACCCACCCGCGCCTGGTCGCCCTGCACACCGTCCGGGACGCCCCGCACGGCGCCATGTGGAACGCCGACCCCGCGGACTACGAGGAGACCCTGCGCCGCTTCATGACCCCGCTGGTGTGACCCCGTCCCGCGACCCCCTCCGTCCGACGTCGCGGCACCCCCGCCCCCGCCCCCGTCCCTGCCCCCGGTGAACCGGTTCCGTTTCGCGCCGTACCACTGGCCCGATCCGATGCCCGGACAGGGCGCCCGACCCCGGCGTCCACCGTCCCGGGAGGCCGTCGGGGCATTCCGTTTGGGTTTTCGGACCGTCAACCGGAAGACTGCACCCGTGACGTCCCGTATCCCGCGCGACTCCAGGCTCCGACTCGTCCGCCCGCGACCCCTGGCCGCCGCCCCCCAAGCGATGAATCAGCGGCGTCCACGCCGCCCCGCACCGCGCCCCCCGGAAGGCACACCGGCCCGGTCCGAACTGGCCCGAATGGCGCGCTCCGGCCTTGCCGACGCGGCCCGCGTCGCCCGCTGGGCCGACTCCGCACTCGGCCCCGGACGCGGCAGCGCGACCGCCGACGGCAAGGCAACCCTGTCCGACGCCACCGCCGACCACGCGGCCCGCGAACTGGGCCTGGCCGTGGCCAAGGTCCGCGCCGACTGGGACACCGCCCGCCTCGCCGGACTGGTCGAGGTGCACGGCGGCACCGCCCGCCCCGGCTGGCGGCTGCGCGCCTGGAACCGCGACGACAGCGCCGTGCTGCGCGGCTGGGTCGCCCTCTTCGACGCCTGGTCGCTCGCCCACCCCGAGCCCGCCGGGCAGGAGCCCGCCGCCGTCGCCGAGGTCGTCTCCGCGATGCCCCAGGTGCTCTCCTTCCTCCAGCTGTCCGCCGGGCCCGTCCCCGTGGCGCAGCTCCTGGACCTGCTGGAGCAGCGCGTCACCGAACTGCGCACCGAGCGCTGCGAAGTGCCCTACGGCCCCCGGCTCGAACCCGGCACCCCGGGCGCCGAGCCGGACCCGGTCCCGGCCACCGACACCCCGCTCGCCCCCCTGCTCGACTGGGCCCTGCACGCCCTCGCCTCCGTCGGCGCCCTCACCTGCGGCGACGGACACGCCACGCTCACCCCGCTCGGCAGCTGGGCGGTCTGGGTCAAGCTGGAGCAGATCTGCGTCGCCGCGCAGAGCCCCGCCGGCAACATCGAGCAGTCGGCGGAGGACATGCTCCGCGGCTGCGCACAGCTGCGCCCCAACGCCGCCCGCGCCGAGTACCGCGCCTGGCTCGCCGCCCGCCCCGTCGGCAGCGCCGTCACCGAACTGCTCGGCGCCGCCCGCGGCGAGGACGCCCTGCTGCGCGGCCTCGCCTTCGAGGCGCTGCGCGTCGTCGGGGCCCCCGCCGAGCCCGACGTCCGCGGCGTCCTCGACGAGCCGACGCTCAGGCCGTACGCCCTGCTGTGGCTGGCCGAGCACGACGGCATCGACCCCGAGGACGCCCACGAGGTCCTCACCCGCCCGGAGGCCACCTGGCTGTGGGTCGACACCGCGGCCGCCGTCGCCGACCACGGGGAGGCCCCGCTGCTGGTGCGGCACCTGGAGTCGGCGGTGCAGGCCACCGTCCCGGCCCTGCTCGACGAGGTCCGCGCGGTCGGCCACCCCCGCACCGTGCAGGTGCTGGTGGCGCTCGCCGCCGCGCACCCGGACCCCGCCCTGGCCAAGGCCGTGCGCCGGGCGGCCTTCCAGGTCCACACCGGGGGCAGCTGACCGGGCCGGGCCCGACGGGCGGAGCGCCGGAGGCTACCCGCGTACCTCCGGCGCGTACGTCCCGAAGCTCCAGACGTTGCCCTCCAGGTCACGGGCCATGTAGTCCCGCGAGCCGTAGTCCTGGTCGGTCGGGGGCATCAGGATCTCCGCGCCGTGCTCCACGGCCCGCCGGTGGTGGGCGTCGACGTCCGCCACCACCACGTACACCCCCGTGGTGCCGCCGCTCCCCATCGCCTCGTCGAACCGGCCGCCCTTGCCCTTCGAACCGAGCATGACCGCGCCGTTGCCCTGGACCAGCTCGGCGTGGGCGACCGAGCCGTCCCCGTCCTCGTACACCGCGAGTTCGGTGAAGCCGAAGGCATCGGTGAGCTGCCGGACCGCCGCCTTGGCGTCCGCGTACTGGAGCGTCGGGTAGATGCTCGGGCGCCCGCCCGCGTCGTCTGCCATGCCGATCACTTCCTCGTGAGCCGGTGGCCCATGGTGCTTTGGGCCCGTTCGCCCAGTCTTGCACCGGCCGCTGACAACGCTCGCGGGGAAAAGTGGTTGCACGCCCCCGTTAGACTGGCCCCATGGCCATTCTCCTCGTGCACTAGAGCGGCGGGAACCTCCACAGCCGCCCACCCCGCCAATCCACCCGCCCAGGAGTCTGACCGTGATCTCCGCCTCCGGCATCGAGCTGCGCGCCGGTGCCCGCGTCCTCATCGAGAGCGCCACCTTCCGCGTCGCCAAGGGCGACCGCATCGGTCTGGTCGGCCGCAACGGCGCCGGCAAGACCACCCTCACCAAGGTCCTGGCCGGCGAGGGCCAGCCCGCCGCCGGTGCCGTCACCCGCTCCGGCGAGGTCGGCTACCTCCCGCAGGACCCGCGCACCGGCGACCTCGACGTGCTCGCCCGCGACCGCATTCTGTCCGCCCGCGGCCTCGACGTCCTGATCCGCAAGATGCGCGAGAACGAACAGCGCATCGCCACCGGCCAGGGCGCCACCCGCGACAAGGCGCTCAGGCAGTACGAGCGCCAGGAGACCGAGTTCCTCACCAAGGGCGGGTACGCGGCCGAGGCCGAGGCGGCCACCATCGCCGCCGCGCTGAACCTGCCCGACCGGGTGCTCGGCCAGCCGCTGCACACCCTTTCCGGCGGTCAGCGGCGCCGCATCGAGCTGGCCCGCATCCTGTTCTCGGACGCGGACACCCTGCTGCTCGACGAGCCGACCAACCACCTCGACGCGGACTCGATCATCTGGCTGCGCGACTACCTGAAGACCTACCGCGGGGGCTTCATCGTGATCTCCCACGACGTCGACCTGGTCGAGACGGTCGTCAACAAGGTGTTCTACCTGGACGCCAACCGCTCCCAGATCGACGTCTACAACATGGGCTGGAAGCTCTACCAGCAGCAGCGCGAGGCCGACGAGAAGCGCCGCAAGCGCGAGCGCGCCAACGCCGAGAAGAAGGCCGCCGCCCTGCACTCGCAGGCCGACAAGATGCGCGCCAAGGCCACCAAGACGGTCGCCGCGCAGAACATGGCCCGCCGCGCCGACAAGCTGCTCTCCGGCCTCGAGGCGGTCCGCCAGTCCGACAAGGTCGCCAAGCTCCGCTTCCCCGAGCCCTCACCCTGCGGCAAGACCCCGCTCACCGCCGAGGGCCTGTCCAAGTCGTACGGCTCCCTGGAGATCTTCACCGACGTCGACCTGGCCATCGACAAGGGCTCCCGGGTCGTCATCCTCGGCCTCAACGGCGCCGGCAAGACCACGCTGCTGCGCCTGCTCGGCGGCGTGGAGAAGCCCGACACCGGCCAGGTGATCGAGGGCCACGGCCTCAAGCTCGGCTACTACGCGCAGGAGCACGAGACCCTCGACCCCGAGCGCTCCGTCCTGGAGAACATGCGCTCGGCCAACCCCGACCTGGACCTGGTCGAGGTCCGCAAGACCCTGGGCTCGTTCCTGTTCTCCGGCGACGACGTCGACAAGCCCGCCGGTGTCCTCTCCGGCGGCGAGAAGACCCGGCTGGCGCTGGCCACCCTCGTGGTGTCCTCGGCGAACGTGCTGCTCCTGGACGAGCCCACCAACAACCTCGACCCGGCCAGCCGCGAGGAGATCCTGGGCGCGCTGCGCACCTACAAGGGCGCCGTCGTCCTCGTCACCCACGACGAGGGCGCCGTCGAGGCGCTCCAGCCGGAGCGGATCATCCTGCTGCCGGACGGCGTCGAGGACCTGTGGGGCGCCGACTACGCGGACCTCGTCGCCCTCGCTTGATCGAATGGATGATCCACTGGTTATGGATCATTCGGCCGATCCGTGATCCACCATCTGTGTGAGATCTCCTCATCAAGAGGTGTGTCCTACATCGATTTCACGGCCGGACCCCCATGTGCCGGGGGTCCGGCCGCGGTGCCTTTCTGACCTGGAACGACGTGGAGAAACCCGTTCGGTCGAAGGCGTCCAATTCTTTGGAATCACGGATTCCGTATGTGGGGAACCGCTCCTGTCGTCACAACCTTGTCTCATCGACCTTGCCGAATGGGTGGCCATGAGGGCCGGGAGGGGTGATCATGAGGAGTACCAGAGCGCACTTCCCATGAGGAGGCACGGGTGGCCGAGACTCTGAAGAAGGGCAGCCGGGTTACCGGCGCCGCGCGCGACAAGCTCGCGGCAGACCTGAAGAAGAAGTACGACGCCGGTGCGAGCATCCGGGCGTTGGCCGAGGAAACCGGCCGCTCGTATGGCTTTGTGCACCGCATGCTCAGCGAGTCGGGCGTCACGCTCCGAGGGCGTGGCGGGGCTACTCGGGGCAAGAAGGCCACGTCGGCCTGACGCCCCGGGCGGCCCCTCGGCTCCGAAAGTGACGGTGGCCACCCGGTCGGTCGTCCGACCGTCCGGGTGGTTACTGTGCAGTCACTTAGTCCTGCCGTCGCACGGCACCGCCCGGCGCGCGGCGGGGACGACGACCGCATCTTTCGGAGGCGCCCCATGGCTTCGCCCGTCCACGACCCCGGTCCCGCACTCGACCAGGACGGCGTGCGGCTCACCGTCGACGACGCCGTCGCCACGGTGACGCTGACCAACCCCGCCAAGCGCAACGCGCAGAGCCCCGCTCTGTGGCGGGCGCTCGCCGAGGCCGGTCGGCTGCTGCCCGGCTCCGTCCGCGCCGTGGTGCTGCGGGCCGAGGGCAAGTCCTTCTCGGCCGGGCTCGACCGGCAGGCGTTCACCCCGGAGGGCTTCGACGGCGAACCGTCGTTCATCGACCTCGCGCGGGGCGGCGACGCCGAGCTGGACGCGACCATCGCCGAGTACCAGGAGGCGTTCACCTGGTGGCGGCGCAGCGACCTCGTGTCGGTCGCCGCCGTGCAGGGGCACGCCATCGGGGCGGGCTTCCAGCTGGCCCTCGCCTGTGACCTGCGGGTCGTCGCGGACGACGTGCAGTTCGCCATGCGCGAGACCAGCCTGGGGCTGGTGCCGGACCTGACGGGCACGCACCCCCTGGTGTCCCTGGTCGGGTACGCCCGAGCGCTGGAGATCTGCGCGACGGGGCGCTTCGTCGCGGCCGAGGAGGCCGTGAGCACCGGCCTGGCCAACCTCGCCGTGCCCGCGGACCAGCTCGACCCCGCCGTGCACGACCTGGTCTCGGCGATCCTGGCCGCACCGCGCGACGCGGTCGTCGAGACCAAGGCGCTGCTCCAGGGCGCCCGGACGCGGGACTACGAGGCCCAGCGCACCGCCGAACGGGCCGCGCAGGGACGCCGGCTGCGCGACCTGGCGGGGCTCGGGGAGTAGGGGGAGCAGGCAGCGGGCGGGCCGGGACCGCGGCTGCTCAGTCGACGTCCGTCACCACCACGGCCACCGACGGACGGTCCGGCAGGGCCTCGGACACGACCTCGCGCACCCGCCGGGCCACCTCCACGGCCCGGTGGTCCGCGCGCACCGCAAGCTCCACCCGGACATGGCGGCGCGCCAGGGCCCCTTCCGGCGGGGGCGGCTCGGTCAGGTGCACCGGACGGCCCAGTACGCCCGTCAGCCGGGCCACGCCCGGCACCGCCGGCGCGACCCGGGTGACCCGCCCCTCGTCGCCGTCGCCGTCGCCTGCGGTGTCGGCACCGGTGTCGGGCACGCGGGCGCGGCCCGGCTCGGCAGCGGCGTCCGGCCCGGAGGCGGGGCCCGAAATGGAACCGGTGTCCGACTCGGAACGGGTGTCCGGCTCCGGGGCCGCCATCTCGTCGAGCAGGCCGGTCACCCGCAGGTCCACGTCCGCCACCACGAGGCCCAGCCGCCCGGTCGCCACCTGCGTCAGCACGGCACGCAGTCGCGCGGCCGTCGACGGCAGGGGTTCCGCGGCCGCGGCCGTCGGCTCCACGACCGCCGCGAAGCCGGCCGTCACCCGCAGCGGACCGGGCGGCAGCGCGCCCGGCGGAGGCGGCACGGCGGGCTCGCGGACGCCGTCCGGGTCGGCGGGTCCGATCCGCAGGTCACCCGGACGCACCCCCGCCACGTCCCGGGCCGCCGCCAGCAGCACCTCCCGTGCCGCACGCTCGGCGATCCACGCGCCGTCCTCCGGGCCGCCCAGCGGCAGCAGCCTGCCGAGACCCAACTGCTCCCGCACCGCCCGCGTCCACCTGTCCGCCGTCGTCATTCGTCCAGCCTGCCGCATCCATGGCGCGAGGCACCGCAACCCCGCCTAACGTGGGCACAGGACCACGACCGAAGGGGACGTACGGCGATGAGCGACATGGAGAGCCACCGGAGCGGGCAGGACACGATCGAGACCTCCGGGACGGCCAAGGGCCAGACGATGCGGCGCGGCGGCGGAGACCCCGGCACCCGGGGACGGACCACCATCGCCGACGGCGTCGTGGAGAAGATCACCGGAATGGCGGCACGGGACGTCGCCGGTGTGCACGCGATGGGCAGCGGGATGTCGCGCACCTTCGGCGCCGTGCGCGACCGGGTGCCCGGCGGGACCAAGTCCGGGGTGACGCGCGGGGTGAAGGCCGAGGTCGGCGAGAAGCAGACCGCCCTCGACCTGGAGATCGTCGTCGAGTACGGCGTGTCGATCGCGGACGTGGCCCGGGACGTGCGGGAGAACGTGGTGGCGGCGGTGGAGCGGATGACCGGCCTGGAGGTCGTCGAGGTCAACATCGCGGTCAGCGACGTGAAGCTGCCCGACGAGGAGGACGAGGAACCGGAGCCCCGGATCAGGTGACACGGACGACGGACGACGGACGAACGCTGACGGAACGGTGGATGAAACGGTGAACGAGGGGAGCGCGCCATGAGCATGGCCGTCGTCGGCATGATCGCCGGCATGGCACTGGGGTTCGCCGGATACTTCGGCGGATTCGGTGCCTTCCTGCTGGTGGCGGCCCTGGGGGCCGTCGGGTTCGTCGCCGGGCGCTTCCTCGAGGGGGACATGGACCTCGGTGACTTCTTCCGCTCCCGCGACGACCGGCGGCGGTGACCGGCGTGAGCGAGGGGGCCGGTGAGCTCCTCGAACCCCTGGCCCGCGTGGCGCCGGGCGAGCGCGGTGCCACGCGGATCGCCGACCGGGTCGTCGCCAAGGTCGCCGCACGGGCGGCGCGGGAGGCCCTCGGCCCGCTCCACCCGGACGCCGCACGGCCGTACGCCACCGTCGACGTCCACCACGACACCGCCAGGGTGCGGGTCCACCTGGAACTCGACTACCCGTGCGACATCGGCGCCCGCTGCGGCCGGGTGCGTCACCAAGTCGTCCAGCGGGTACGTGCGTTGGTGGGCATGGCGGTGCCGGAGGTCGCCGTCCAGGTGGAGCGGCTGCACCTGTCGGCGGAATACGGCGCGAGGCACGGGAGGACGCGATGAGCGAGCCCGGGGGCGCCGGGACCGGAGAGGGCAGCACCCAGCGGCTGCCCGTCGTGGAACGCGGCACGGAACCGGACGCGGGCCCTTCCCTGGAGAAGCACGGGCCCGACCTGCCGGCCGCGTCCGACGGCGGACGGGCCGGCCGCTTCTGGTCCGCGCGCCGGATCCCCGCCGGCCTCGTCGCGCTGCTGCTCCTGCTCCTCGCCGGGGCCTTCCTCTACGACGTCGTCGCCGTGCGCGCCGGCCGGTCCGCGCTCGGCTGGCGCCGCGACCTGGCCCGGCAGCTCGCCGAACGGCCCGTCGACGACACCTGGGTGCTGGTCGGCGCGGGAGTCGCCGCTGCCCTCGGGCTCTGGCTGCTCCTGCTGGCCCTCACCCCCGGGCTGCGCCGGGTGCTGCCGATGCGCCGCACCCACCCGGACGTACGCGCCGGGCTGCACCGGGACGCCGCCGCCACGGTGCTGCGCGACCGGGCCATGGAGGTCGCCGGGGTGCAGTCCGCGCGGGTGCGGGTGCGCCGCCGCAGGGCCCGCGTACGGGCGCTGTCGCACTTCCGGGAACTGGACGACGTACGGACCGATCTCGACGGCGTGCTCGACGACGCGGTACGCGGCCTGGGCCTGGCCCGGCCGCCCAGCGTGTCGTTGCGGGTGGTTCGTCCCGGACGGAAGGGGTGAGTGCGGTGCTCAGGACCGTGAACCGGGTGCTGACGGGACTGGCGGGTCTGGTGCTGCTGGGGATCGGCGGTGCGGTGCTGGCCGTCGGGTTCGACGCGCCCGCGCCCTCCTGGTGGGTCCACCAGGGGCCGCACGACGTGCTGCTGAGCAACGCAGAACGGACCCGGTGGCGGGACGCGGGCTGGTGGTGGCCGGTCGTCATCGCGGCACTCGCCGTCCTGCTGCTGCTCGCCCTGTGGTGGCTGGTCGCGGTGGTACGCCGCCGCAGGCTCACCGAGGTCCTCGTCGACACCGGGGACGGGGAGGGCGCCTCGCTGCGGGGCCGGGCGCTGGAGGACGTCCTCGCCGGCGAGGCGGACCGGGTGGACGGGGTCGAACGGGCCGGTGTCCGGCTCACCGGCCGCCGCGACGCCCCGGCGGCCCGCGTCCGGCTGCTGCTCGCCCCCCACGTGGACCCCGGCACCGCCCTGCACGACCTCACCACCCGGGCCCTGGCCCACGCCCGCCAGTCGGCCCACCTCACGTCCCTCCCCGCGGAGGTCCAGCTCCGGGGCGTCAAGCACGGGGCGGAGCGGGTCAGCTGAGGGCGAGGGCGCCCGGGTCCCCGTCCGGTCGGTCCTAGAACCCGTGCCGCACGCCGCCGTCCACCGGCAGCATCACGCCGGTGATGTACGACGCCGCGGGGGAGAGCAGGAACGCGGACGCGCGGCCGAACTCCTCCGGCGCACCGTAGCGGCGCAGCGGGATGCGGGACTCGGCGGCCGCCCTGGTCGCCTCCGGGTCGGCGGACAGCCCGTCCAGCTCGCGCACCCGGTCGGTGTCGACCCGGCCCGGCAGCAGACCGACGACGCGGATGCCGCGCGGGCCCAGCTCGTCGGCGAGGGACTTGGCGAAGCCCGCGAGCCCGGGACGCAGGCCGTTGGAGATGGTCAGACCGGGGATCGGCTCGTGCACCGAGCCCGACAGCACGAACCCGATCACCCCGCCGTCCGCCAGCTCGGCCGCCGCCGTCCGGGCCAGCCGCACCGCGCCGAGGAACACCGACTCGAACGCCGCCTGCCACTGCTCGTCCGTGGTGTCGGCGGCGAACCCGGGCGGCGGCCCGCCCACGCTGATCAGTACGCCGTCGAAACGGCCGAAGCGCTCCCGCGCGGTTGCGATCAGCCGCCCGGCGGCCTCCGGGTCGGCGTTGTCCGCGGCGACCCCGACCGCGTCCGGGCCCAGCTCCGAGGCCGCCTCGGCGACGCTCTTCTCGTCCCGCCCCGTGACGACCACCTTCGCCCCGTCGGCGACCAACTCGCGCGCGGCGGCGTTGCCCAGTCCCCGGGTGGCACCCGTGACGACGTACACCCGGTCCTTCAGTCCAAGATCCATGGCCCCTATCCTGCCCCCTCGTCCCCGAACAGGGCGAGGGCCGTGTTCACCAGGCCGACGTGACTGAATGCCTGCGGGAAGTTGCCGAGCTGGTGGCCGGAGACCGGGTCGTACTCCTCGGCCAGCAGTCCCACGTCGTTGGCGAGGCCCACCAGCCGCTCGAACAGCTCCCGGGCCTCCTTCGTCCGGCCGGTCGCGTGCAGCGCGTCCGCGTACCAGAACGAGCACACCAGGAACGTCCCCTCGCCGCCCGGCAGGCCGTCGACCTGGCGGCCCTCGGTGCTGTAGCGGCGGACCAGGCCGTCCCGGGTCAGCTCCGCGCCGATCGCGTCGACCGTGCCGACCACCCGCGGGTCGTCCGCCGGCAGGAAGCCCACGCGCGGCACGAGCAGCAGCGAGGCGTCCAGCTCCCGCGAGCCGTAGTACTGGGTGAAGGTGTTGCGCACCGGGTCGTAGCCCTTCTCGCACACCTCGCGGTGCACCTCGTCGCGCAGCGCCCGCCAGCCGTCGAGGTCGCCGCCGCCCAGCTCGGGATGCTCCTTGAGCGTGCGCACCGCCCGGTCCAGGGCCACCCACGTCATCACCTTCGAGTGCACGAACTGCCGCCGCCCGCCCCGCACCTCCCACAGCCCCTCGTCCGGCTCCCGCCACACCGTGGCCAGGAAGTCCATTAGGGCGCACTGCAGCTCCCACATCTGCGGCCTGGGACGCATCCCCGCCAGCCGGGCCAGCGACAGGGAGTCCATGACCTCGCCGTACACGTCCAGCTGGAGCTGGTTCACCGCGTCGTTGCCGATGCGCACGGGTGCGGAACCGGCGAAGCCGGACAGCCACGGCAGCTCGGACTCGGGCAGCCGCCGCTCGCCCGCGACGCCGTACATGATCTGCAGGTCCGCCGGGTTGCCCGCGACCGCGCGCAGCAGCCAGTCGCGCCAGGCCTCCGCCTCCTCCAGGTAGCCCGCCGACAGCAGGGCGCCCAGGGTGAGCGTGGAGTCGCGCAGCCAGCAGAAGCGGTAGTCCCAGTTGCGCACGCCGCCCGGCTCCTCGGGCAGCGAGGTGGTGGGGGCGGCCACGATGCCCCCGGTGGGCCTGTACGTGAGTGCCTTCAGCGTGATCAGGGAGCGGACCACGGCGTCCCGGTGCGGACCCTCGTACCGGCAGCGCGCCGCCCACTCGCGCCAGTCCTCGACGCTGTGCTCCAGCGACATGTACGGGTCGATCAGCGGCGGCCGGGGCTCGTGCGAGGGGTGCCAGGTCAGCACGAACGCGACCTTCTCACCCGCGGCGACCGTGAACTCGGCGTGCGTCCCGAAGTCCTGGCCCCAGCTGCGCACCTCGGGCTCGCTGCGCAGCCACGCCGAGTCGGGCCCGGCGACGGCCACCCGATGCCCGTCGGCCCTGCGCACCCACGGCACGATCGAGCCGTGGTCGAAGCGCAGCCGCAGCACGCTGTGCACGGTGACCTCACCGCTCAGACCCTCCACGATGCGGACGAGGTCGGGGGCCCGGTCGCGCTGGGGCATCAGGTCGGTGACGCGGACCGCACCGTCCTCGGTCTCCCACTCGGTGTCCAGGACGAGGGTGTCCCGCCGGTAGGCACGCCGCGTGCAGCGCTCCGCACCCTTGGGGGCGATGCGCCAGTGGCCGTTCTCCTCGTCGCCGAGCAGCTTGGTGAAGCAGGCGGCCGAGTCGAAGCGGGGCAGGCAGAGCCAGTCCACGGAGCCGTCCGTGGAGACCAGGGCCGCGGTCTGCTGGTCGCCGATGAGCGCGTAGTCCTCGATGTGGGGGTGCACGGGTTGACCTCTTCCCGGCCGGAGCCGGAGCAATCGGGTCCGCCCGCGCCCTCCCGCCGCGTGGCTACACCGTCGCGGGTTCCGGCTCCGCGGGCTCCACGTCCTCGACGGTCTCCCGGTCGCGCTTCTCCCGGCGGACCAGGAACCACCAGCCGACCGGTACGGCCGCGGCGAACAGCCACCACTGGATCGCGTACGCGAAGTTCAGCGCGGCGTTCTCGTTGCCGGGCTTGCCGATCGCCTTCGGGGTGTCGTTCTTCGGCTCGGGAGTCTTCAGGACCACGTACCCGCCGAGCACCCGGGCGTCCAGGCGCTCGGCCTGCTGCTCGCTGTTGATGAGCATGATCTGCCGGTCAGGGAGGCCCTCGAGGTCCTTGATGCCGCTCGCCTCGGTCGTCTCGTCGGGCATCAGCCGTCCGGTGAGGGTCAGCTCGCCCCGGGGCGGCGCGGGGATCTTCGGGAACGCGGTCTGGCTCGGGCCGTCCGAGGGGATCCAGCCCCGGTTGACCAGCAGGACCTTGCCGTCGTTCAGCACGAACGGGGTCAGTACGTGGTAGCCGATGTTGTCGTCGCCGTCGGTGCGGCGGCGGACGACGACCTCGCGGTCCGTGTCGAAGCTGCCCTTCGCGGTGACGGTGCGGTACCGCTCACGCGTGGTGATCTTCTTGCCGGGCGCGGTCAGCGACTCCACGGGCACCGGTGACGCCTCGAGCGCGTGCGCGACCAGGTCGTTCCGGGCGGTGCGCTCCTCGTAGCGGTGCATCTGCCAGAAGCCCAGCTTGATCATCGTGGGGATGAGCAGCACGGCGACCAGCGTGAGGATCACCCACTGGCGGGACAACAGGAAGCGGTACACCCCATGACCGTACAACCGGGTCATGGGGTGCGATGCGGCGGGTATGCGCTCACGCCCGGCGGGCGCGCTCAGACCTTGTCGACGATGCCCGCCCTCCCCTCCGCGCGGGCGCAGTGGGCGCCGCAGAACCAGTGGCCGTCGACCTCGACGCCCTGGCCGATGATCTGCACCCGGCAGTGCTCGCAGATCGGGGCCATCCGGTGGATCGCGCAGGAGAAGCAGTCGAAGACGTGCACCGCTCCCTGGGCGTGGACCTCGAAGGACATTCCGTAGTTGTTGCCGCAGACTTCGCATGTCGCCATGCGCCACAGGGTGGGCCGTCGCCGCGGACGCGGGCCGGTGGGCGCCGGGCGAGTCGCCCGGAATCACCCGTCCGCACGGCCCCGCGGCCCGCGCCCTCAGGGCTTGGCGTCCGCGGGCTCGACGTCCGCGAGCAGCTGCCCGAAAGCCGCCTCGTCCACCACCGGCGTGCCGAACTGGCGGGCCTTGACCACCTTGGACGTCCCAGAGTCCGGGTCGTTGGTGACCAGCAGGCTGGTCAGCCGGGACAGGCTGGTCGCGACGTGCAGCCCCGCCTCCACGGCGCGGTCCTCCAGCAGGTCGCGCTCGACGGAGGTGTCACCCGAGAAGGCGACCCGCATGCCCTGCTTGAGTCGTTTGCCCTCTTCGTACCGGCCGGGGTTGGGATAGGGGCATGCGGGCCTTTTGCGGGAGGGGCGCCAACTGCTCGGCCGGTAGCTCCCGTAGCCCGCCTGCTGCCCGATCCGGAGCGCGGGCCGGTCCGACCACTCGGTCAGCGGCCGGCACTCGTGCAGCGGCAGCCGCACATCCCCGGCCGCCGCGGCCAGCAGGCTCGGCCGGAACGCCTCCGCCAGCACCCGCGCGTCGTCCAGCGCGTGGTGCGCCCGCTGCTGCACGACGCCGAAGTGCGCGGCCAGCGACTCCAGCTTGTGGTTGGGCAGCGGCAGGTCCAGGGCCTTGGACAGCGCGATGGTGCACAGCCGTTGACGCACCGGCGCCTCGCGCTCCGCGCGCGCGTACTCGCGGGCGATCATCTGCCAGTCGAAGACCGCGTTGTGCGCGACGAGGACGCGCCCGTCGAGCCGGGCCGCGAACTCCTCGGCGACGTCCGGGAACAGCGGCGCGTCCCGGAGCACCTCGCTCGTCAGACCGTGTATCCACACCGGCCCCGGATCGCGCTGCGGATTGACCAGGGTGTACCAGTGGTCCTCGACCTCGCCGCGGGCGTCCAGCCGGTAGACGGCCGCCGAGATGATGCGGTCGTCGCGGGCCAGGCCGGTGGTCTCCACGTCGACGACCGCGTACCCCTGGGGATACGCGGTCGGCCACGCCGTGGCGGACGGCGCTGCGGTCGTGCGGTCTTCGAGCATGGTCAATGAGGATACGGGCCGGGACCGACACTCCGGTCCCGCAGGGGCCCCGCGCCGTCAAGTTCCGGGCACCGAGGGAGCGTTGCGGCACCCCGTGCGCGCGCTCACCACCGGATCGGCACCGGAAGGGCCGTCAGAAGCCCCGACACCGCGACCACCACGCCCAGCGCGGCGACCTCCGCGCGCGCGGGGGAGCAGGCGGTCAGCGGATCGGCCGCGCGGCCCAGCCGGATCCTGGCCCACAGCGCGAGGACGGCGACGGCGGCCACCAGGAGCACCTTGGCGAGCAGGACCCGCCCGTACGCGGTGTCCGTCAGCTGGTCCAGGATCGTGCCCGCCGGCATCCGGCGCAGCGAACTGCCCACCCCGGTGGCCGTGAGGAGCGCCAGCAGGACGGCCGCCACGCGCGCGTAGAGCCCCAGCAGGGCCGGCCCCGCCTCGGCACCCCGCCACCGCCGCAGGGTCCGCAGCGCGTACAGCAGACCGCCCACCCACAGCGAGGCGCACGTCAGATGGACGAGGGTCAGACCGGAGCCGAGCAGCGGACTGTACTCGGTCGTGGGGTGCGCGCGGAGCGCGTCCGCGACGATCACCGCGGCCAGCGGCCACACCTGGAGTCCGGGCCGGCGCGAGGTCGCGCACAGCCAGGCGGCGAGGAATCCGTTGACCTCGAGGAGCGCCAGCTTGCCGTCGCGGGAGGCGTAGAGACCGCCGACGTCGATGTCGGCGGCGGAGCCCGGCACCAGGTTGCCCGTGGCCACCACCGAGGCCAGCCCGAGGGCGGCGACGAAACCGGCGGCGGCCGCGTACGGCGACCAGCTGCGGGGCCGGTCCGCGGGAGCGCCGGGCAGTGACCGGGCCAGGCGGTTCACGAAGAGTTCGCCGAGCGGAACGCTCAGCGCGGCGAAGAGCACCGTGCGCAGCAGGGCGATGCCGCCGGTGCCGGGTGCCTCGGCCTCCCCGGTGCCGTGCAGGGCGGGGGACGGACCGAGCACGGGTATCAGCGCGCCCAGCGCCACCAGCACGAGTACGGCGACCGTCCGGCCGGTGCCGGAGGGCCGCGAGTGGCGTCCGGCGTCGGTGGTCCGGGACGGGGGTCGTATCGAGGTCACCCCAGGATCTTCACCAAGTCACCAGATCCGGGCAAGTTCCGCCCTCGCCCTCACGAGTCCCCTGCCGTGTCGGTCACGGACGCGTCCTGCGGGCGGGAAGCGGCCGACCACCACAGCCGCACCTCCTTGCGCACGTCCGTGGGCCGCAGCTCCCACCCCTGGGCGAGGGCGACTTCGGCGACGTACCGTCCGCCGACGCCGCGGTAGACGCGCCGGGGTATCTCGCACTCCACGGGCGGCCGCGCCTTCTTCGGCTCGCGCGGGGCGGATGCCTGCTTGGTCCAGTTGCCCACTGCCTTGTCGACCCGCGCCCGGTAGTAGGCGGCATCCCCCTCGTGCCGCAGCTCGGGCCACGTCACACACCAGGAGCCCAGCCGGGCGATGCCACCGAGGACGTCGTCCATGAACCTCATGTAGCCGCGCCCGAAGCTCTCACTGACCGCCGCGATCGCGTCGGCGAACAGACCCACCACGAAGAGCACCGCTGCCACTGCCAGCCAGAACGCGCACAGCAGCGGGAAGAACAGCAGAGTCGCGACGAACCTCAGGGCCAGCGACCAGCGGGGGCGCACCGGTTCGGGCCCCCAGGTGGCGGGATCCTCGTAAGTGTCCATGGCGAAGATACTGCCGCACGACGACGACGGGGGCGGCGGACCCGGTGGGAACCGGGCCGCCGCCCCCGCGTCACGTACGGGTACGCGTACCGGCTACCAGGTCACCGCGTCCAGTGCGTCGGCCATGCCCCAGCCGTAGAAGCCGTTGCGGTTCTTCGGGCCCTCGCACACCGCGTCGACCTTGCCGTCGCCGTCGATGTCGTACGGCTTGGTGCACGCCGTGGCGTCGGCCTCGGCGTACAGCAGGGCCTTCACCATGGCGGGGGAGGCGTGCGGGTGCGTCGACTTGATGAGGGCGGCGACGCCCGCGACGTGCGGCGAGGCCATCGACGTACCGGCCATGTAGCCCCACTTGCCGCCGGGCAGCGTGCCCAGGATCAGACCGCTGGTGGCGGGCGGCTCCGGGGTCTGGTAGGCCGTCGAGTCGCCGCCGGGCGCGGCGATGTCGATGACGCCGAGGCCGTGGTTGGAGAAGGACGACTTGAGGCCCTTCGCACCGGTCGCCGCGACCGTCACGACACCCGGCAGCTGGGTCGGGATGTCCAGGCACTTCGACGGGTCGACGGTCCGGTCGCCGGGCGTGGTGTCGTTGGGCGAGGACGGGTCGGTGATCTCGTCGGAGCTGAGGTCGTAGTTCTCGTTGCCGGCCGCGGCGACGTTGACCGCGCCCTTCTTCTCCGCGTACCGGGAGGCCCGCGAGACGGCCTCGACGAGCGCCTTCTGGTCCGGGTCGTCCTTGCAGTTGAAGTACCACGGGTCGGTGTAATAGCTGTTGTTGGTCACGTCGACGCCGTGCTCGGCCGCCCACATGAAGCCGCACACCACGGCCTCGGTGTAGAAGAAGCCGTCGGGGTTGGAGACCTTGATGCCGGCCACCTTCACCCCGGGTGCCACGCCGGTCATGCCGACGCCGTTCTTGGCGGCGGCTATCTCCCCGGCCACGTGGGTGCCGTGCGGGCTCTCCGCCGCGCTCGGCCGCCAGGCGCCGTCGGCGGTGTCCGGCTTGCCCGCCACGCAGTTGACCGACGCCTGCCGGTCGAAGTTCGGGGCGATGTCCGGGTGGGTGTCGTCGACGCCGGTGTCGATGACGGCGACGGTCACCTTCTTGCTGCCCAGCGTCTTCTCGTGCGCCTTGTCCGCCTTGATGGCGGGCAGGTCCCACTGCAGCGACTCCAGCGGGTCCTGGCCCGCGGCCTTCGCGGAGGCGGCCTTTGCGGCGGCCAGTTCCTCGCCGCCGAGCACCTGCGGCGCGCCCGTGTCGGTGGTGGCGGCCGAGGGCAGCGGCGCGGTGCGGGTGGCACCGGCCGACTGCACGCCGCGCACCTTGCGGACGGTCTTGGCGAAGTCGGGGTTGGCGGAGTGGACGACGATCACGCCGATCCGGTCGTACGACGTGACGATCGTGCCGCCCGCCTTGGCTATCGCCCGCCGCACGGTGGCCGAAGGACGGTGCCCGGAGGCGACGTTGACGACGTAGCTGAGCGAGGTCGCGTCCGCCGCCGTCGAGGGCGCGGCCTCGGCCGCGGGGGTCGCGGCGGCCGGGGTGCCCGGCAGGAACGCGAGCGACGCGGCCACGGCCAGGCCCGCCGGAATCGCGAGTGCACGGCGGTGACGCGAGAGGGGAGCGGTCATGCGTGGTGTCTCCAGTCCGTCGGGAAAACTCGGGAAACGAGCCGGCGTCTGGAGCGCGGATCGCGCGCGAAACGCAGATGATCCATGGGTTCTCCACATCATCCGGCAGAACGGCACCTGCCCGGACACGGGTAATCGGGCAGGTACATGACGTAGTGGTGCAGGGTGAAGCTATCCCCCGAAGTCCCTGGCCAGCAATGACCCGCCGAGGACGACTTCGGAAAGTGCCACGGGTGTTGAACCGGTCCCCGCGGGGCGCCGTGTCGTTGGACAGGGAGCCCGAGCACGATCAGCCCCCTGCGAGAACACCGAGGTCCAAGCCGTCATGTCCGTCGTACGAGGAGACTCCGTGGCCACCGACGCACCGCCCCCCTCCAAAGAGGAGCCCCCCTCGCAAGAGGAACACCGACTCCCCTCCGCCGAGGAGTTCTCCGAAGTGCAGCAGAGCGCCGAGTTCGCCGAACTGCGCCGCTCCTTCCGCTCCTTCGCGTTCCCGCTGACCGTCGCCTTCGTGGCCTGGTACCTGCTCTACGTGCTGCTGTCGAACTACGCAGGCGACTTCATGGGCACCAAGCTGTTCGGCAACATCAACGTCGCGTTCGTCTTCGGCATCGCCCAGTTCGTCACCACGTTCCTCATCGCCTGGTGGTACTCGCGGCACGCCGCCGCGAAGCTCGACCCCAAGGCCGAGGCCATCAAGACCCGGATGGAGGGCGGCGCATGAGCCCCGCACAGTCCGTTTTCGCCGCCGAGCTGGCCGCCAACGAGGCCAGCGAGCACCGGCCGCTCATCATCACGCTCTTCGCGGTCTTCGTCCTCGCCACGCTCGGCATCACCGTCTGGGCCGGCCGCCAGACCAAGGACGCTGCCGACTTCTACGCGGGCGGCCGCCAGTTCAGCGCCTTCCAGAACGGCCTCGCCGTCTCCGGCGACTACATGTCGGCGGCGTCCTTCCTCGGCATCGCCGGCGCCATCGCCCTCTTCGGCTACGACGGCTTCCTGTACTCCATCGGCTTCCTGGTCGCCTGGCTGGTCGCCCTGCTCCTGGTCGCCGAGCCGCTCAGGAACTCCGGCCGCTACACGATGGGCGACGTCCTCGCCTACCGCATGCGCCAGCGCCCGGTGCGCACCGCCGCCGGCACCTCCACGATCGTCGTCTCGATCTTCTACCTGCTGGCCCAGATGGCGGGCGCGGGCATCCTGGTCTCGCTGCTGCTCGGCATCACCTCCGACGCGGGCAAGATCCTCATCGTCGCCCTCGTCGGCATCCTGATGATCGTGTACGTCACCATCGGCGGCATGAAGGGCACCACCTGGGTCCAGATGGTCAAGGCCGTGCTGCTGATCGGCGGCACCATCCTGATCACCTTCCTGGTGCTGCTGAAGTTCGACTTCAACATCTCCGACCTGCTCGGCAAGGCCGCCGAGAACAGCGGCGCCGGCTCCGCCTTCCTGGAGCCCGGCCTCCAGTACGGCGCGAACGGCACCTCCAAGCTCGACTTCATCTCCCTGGGCATCGCCCTGGTGCTCGGCACCGCCGGCCTGCCGCACATCCTGATCCGCTTCTACACGGTGCCCAACGCCAAGGCCGCCCGTAAGTCGGTGAACTGGGCCATCGGCATCATCGGCGCCTTCTACCTGATGACCATCGCCCTCGGCTTCGGCGCCGCGGCGCTCGTCGGCAAGGACGAGATCATCGCGTCCAACCCGTCCGGCAACACGGCGGCGCCCCTGCTCGCGCTGCACGTCGGCGGCGTCGACTCGGCCTGGGGCGCGATCCTGCTCGCCACGATCTCGGCGGTGGCCTTCGCGACCATCCTCGCCGTGGTCGCGGGCCTCACCCTCGCCTCGTCCTCGTCCTTCGCGCACGACATCTACGCCAACGTCATCCGCAAGGGCCAGGCCACCGAGAAGGAGGAGATGCGGGCGGCCCGCTGGGCGACCGTCTTCATCGGCATCGTCTCCATCGCGCTCGGCGCCCTCGCCCGGGACCTGAACGTGGCCGGTCTGGTCGCCCTGGCCTTCGCGGTCGCCGCGTCCGCCAACCTGCCGACCATCCTCTACAGCCTTTTCTGGAAGAGGTTCACCACCCAGGGCGCCCTGTGGTCGATCTACGGCGGCCTGATCGTCGCCGTCGGCCTGGTGCTGTTCTCGCCCGTCGTCTCCGGCGACCCGAAGGCGATGTTCCCGGACGTCGACTTCGCCTGGTTCCCGCTGAAGAACCCGGGCATCATCTCGATCCCGTTCGGCTTCCTGATGGGCTGGCTCGGCACGGTCCTGTCGAAGGAGGAGCCCGACAAGGCGAAGTACGCGGAGCTGGAGGTCCGGTCCCTGACCGGCACCGGAGCCCACTGACCGCCCCCGCCCGACCCGTACCGGCGCGGCCGCTCGTAGATCCCTACGACGCGGCCGCGCCGCGCGTCGTGGGTTCGGGCCGATGTCGATGTCCGACCGGTCACGTAGGCTCGACGGTGTCGGAGGAGAGAAGTGCTCCGCCGATCCGCGTCGAGGGAGGGGGCCCACGTGCTCATCGACACCTACGGCCGAGTGGCCACCGACCTGAGGGTCTCGCTCACCGACCGTTGCAACCTGCGCTGCACCTACTGCATGCCCGAAGAGGGCCTCCAGTGGCTGGCCAAGCCCGACCTGCTCACGGACGACGAGATCGTCCGCCTCATCGACATCGCGGTCACCTCCCTCGGCATCGAGGAGGTCCGCTTCACCGGCGGCGAGCCGCTGCTGCGCCCCGGTCTGGTCGGCATCGTCGAGCGCGTGGCGGCCCTCGAGCCCCGCCCCCAGATGTCGCTCACGACCAACGGCATCGGCCTCAGGCGCACGGCCACGGCCCTGAAGGCGGCGGGCCTGGACCGGGTCAACGTCTCGCTGGACACCCTGCGCCCGGACGTCTTCAAGACCCTCACCCGCCGGGACCGCCACAAGGACGTCCTGGAGGGCCTGGCGGCCGCCCGCGAGGCCGGACTCACCCCGGTCAAGGTCAACAGCGTCCTGATGCCGGGGCTCAACGCCGACGAGGCCCCCGACCTGCTCGCCTGGGCCGTCGAGAACGACTACGAACTGCGCTTCATCGAGCAGATGCCCCTGGACGCCCAGCACGGCTGGAAGCGCGAGGGCATGGTCACCGCCGGTGACATCCTGGCCTCCCTGCGGACCCGCTTCGAGCTGACCGCCGAGGGCTCCGAGGAGCGCGGCTCGGCCCCCGCCGAACGCTGGCTGGTGGACGGCGGCCCGCACCGCGTCGGCGTCATCGCCTCCGTCACCCGCCCGTTCTGCTCGGCCTGCGACCGCACCCGCCTGACCGCCGACGGCCAGGTGCGCACCTGCCTGTTCGCCACCGAGGAGACCGACCTGCGCGCGGCCCTGCGCTCCGACGCCCCCGACGAGGAGATCGCCCGCATCTGGCGCCTGGCCATGTGGGGCAAGAAGGCGGGCGCGGGCCTCGACGACCCGACCTTCGTCCAGCCCGACCGCCCGATGTCGGCGATCGGAGGCTGATCGAGCCGGTACTAGGACCTGCCCGAGTCCTCCGGGGCTTCCCACTCGGCGAGCGGGACCACGTCCTTCAGGAAGTTCCGCACCCCGAGGAACTGGGACAGGTGCTCGCGGTGCTCGTCGCACGCGATCCACGTCTTGCGCCGCTCCGGAGTGTGGACCTTCGGGTTGTTCCACGCCAGCACCCACACGGCGGGGGTGCGGCAGCCCTTGGCGGAGCAGATCGGGGTGGTTTCGTCACTCACGGTTTCGTCTCGCAGATCCAGGCACAGGGCCCGCACACAAGGCGACGCCGAGCAGCCACGGGGGGAGCTGCCCGGCGTCGGTCCGTCGCTCCGACGGGGGATGCGGAGCGCGTACGAAGTATGTCACGGCTCACCCATCGCCCGGCACCGGAACAACACGATTCATCTGAGCATTTCTTCGGCCTGGCGCGGAATCGACGCCGCCGCGCAGGGGCGTTGCGGTCACGGTCGGCCGCGCGGCTCACCGGCCGCACCCGGCCCCGAATCGGCGGTCGCGCCCTCCGGGACGGATTCCGCCGCACCGTTCCCGGCCCGCGGCGGCATGATCATCGGCGGGGTCGGCGCCGTCACGAACGTCGACGGCAAGGATGGCGCGTTCTCACGCCCGGCGTTGGCGATCACGACCGCGATGTACGGCAGGGCGGCCCCGAGGATCAGCGCCACGATCGCGACGTGCCGTTCCACGTTCCACAGGCAGACCGCGAGGATCACCGACGCCGTACGGATCGACATCGAGATGACGTACCGCCGCTGCCGCCCGCGCACGTCCTCCTGGAGGCCCGTCCGGGCCCCGGTGATCCGGAACACCTCGGGACTGCCGCCGGCACTCTGCTTCCGCATCTGGTTCCACCATCCGCCCGCATCGGACTCTCCCCGCCCCGCTCTCGTCCGCGGCCGCTCGGGGACTCCGGTCCCGGACAACTCTCCACGTTACGCCGCGCCTGCGCCGCTCACGAGACCGGGGCACCCCCGGTCCGGCCGTACCACGTGCGCCTTCCGGCCGGGCGCCGGTCCCCCGTTCGGCGGTACGCGGCATGCGCCGTACGCCGTACGCCCGAACACTGGTGGCATTGCTCGCGTAGAGCCGGACGAGGAGGCAGCCATGGGCTGGTTGTGGGCGATCATCGTGGGATTCGTGCTCGGCTTGATCGCCAAGGCGATCATTCCCGGCAAGCAGCACATGCCGCTGTGGCTGACCACCATCTGCGGCATGATCGGCGCGATCATCGGCAACGCGATCGCCCGCGCGGCCGGCGTCGAGGCGACGGCCGGCATCGACTGGTGGCGGCACCTGTTCCAGCTGGTGGCGGCGATCATCGTGGTCGGCCTCGGCGACGCGGCCTACGCGTCGGTACGCGGCAACCGGCGCCGCGAACGGGCCTGAACCCGCTCCGGGCCCGCCCCGTACGGCGAAGGGGCGTGCTCCGGCAGCCGTGCGGCGCCGGAGCACGCCCCTCGCGTGTGTCGTCCGCTCAGGCGCCGGTGACCTCCACCGCGGCCAGGTTCTTCTTGCCGCGGCGCAGCACCAGCCAGCGCCCGTGCAGCAGGTCCTCCTTGGCGGGGACGGCGTCCTCGCCGGTGACCTTGGCGTTGTTCACGTAGGCGCCGCCCTCCTTCACCGTGCGGCGCGCGGCGGACTTGCTGGCCACCAGACCCACCTCGGCGAACAGGTCGACGACCGGGGCCGGCTCGGCGACCCGGACGTGCGGCAGCTCGGAGAGGGCCGCGGCCAGCGTGCGCTCGTCCAGCTCCGCCAGCTCGCCCTGACCGAAGAGGGCCTTGGACGCGGCGATCACGGCGGCCGTCTGGTCGGCGCCGTGAACCAGCGTCGTCAGCTCCTCGGCCAGCGCGCGCTGCGCGGCCCGCGCCTGCGGACGCTCCTCGGTCTGCCGCTCCAGCTCCTCCAGCTCCTCGCGGGAGCGGAAGGACAGGATGCGCATGTACGTCGAGATGTCCCGGTCGTCCACGTTCAGCCAGAACTGGTAGAACGCGTACGGCGTCGTCATCTCCGGGTCGAGCCAGACGGCGCCGCCCTCGGTCTTGCCGAATTTGGTGCCGTCCGCCTTGGTCATCAGCGGCGTCGCGTAGGCGTGCACGGACGCGTCCGGCTCGAGGCGGTGCAGCAGGTCGAGGCCGGCCGTGAGGTTGCCCCACTGGTCGCTGCCGCCCTGCTGCATCGTGCAGCCGTACCTCCGGTAGAGCTGGAGGAAGTCCATCGCCTGGAGCAGCTGGTAGCTGAACTCCGTGTAGCTGATGCCCTCGGAGGACTCCAGGCGCCGGGCGACGGAGTCCTTGGTCAGCATCTTGTTGACCCGGAAGTGCTTGCCGATGTCCCGCAGGAACTCGATCGCCGACAGGCCCTCGGTCCAGTCGAGGTTGTTGACCATCACCGCGGCGTTCTCGCCCTCGAAGGACAGGAACGGCTCGATCTGGCCGCGCAGCCGCTGGACCCAGCCCGCGACGGTCTCCGGCGAGTTCAGCGTGCGCTCCGCGGTCGGACGCGGGTCGCCGATCTGGCCCGTGGCCCCGCCGACCAGCGCCAGCGGCCGGTGCCCGGCCTGCTGGAGCCGGCGCACGGTGAGCACCTGCACCAGGTGCCCCACGTGCAGGGACGGCGCGGTCGGGTCGAAACCGCAATAGAACGTGACGGGACCGTCCGCGAGCGCCTTGCGCAAAGCGTCCTCGTCGGTGGACTGGGCGAACAGCCCGCGCCACTTCAGCTCGTCGACGATGTCCGTCACGGTTCTCGTGTCTCCTTGACTGGTCCTGTATCGAGACGTACTGAGACGTATCGAATGGTCTCGCAAATCAGGTACGAGGTTATACGCCCTGGCTGACAGAGCTCATATTGAAATCGGGGACCCGCAGCGCTGGCATCGCGGCCCTGGTGAACCAGTCGCCCCACTCCCTGGGCAGCGTCTTCTCCGTCCGCCCGGCCTCCGAGGCCCGCCCCAGCAGGCCCACCGGCGACTCGTTGAACCGGAAGTTGTTCACCTCGCCGACGACCTCGCCGTGCTCGACGAGGTAGACGCCGTCCCGGGTCAGCCCGGTCAGCAGCAGCGTCGCCGGGTCGACCTCACGGATGTACCAGAGGCAGGTCAGCAGCAGCCCCCGCTCCGTGTCGGCGACCATCTGGTCCAGGGACCGGTCGGGGTCGCCGCCGTCCAGGATCAGGTTGCCGACCGCCGGTGCCACCGGCAGCCCGGTCAGCCCGGCGCTGTGCCGGGTGGTCGTCAGCCGGTGCAGCTCGCCCGCGCGGATCCAGTCGGTCGCCGCCACCGGCAGCCCGTTGTCGAACACCGACTGGTCGCCGCCCGACGAGTGCGCGACCACGAACGGCGCGCTCTCCAGCCCCGGCTCGTGCGGATCACTGCGCAGCGTCAGCGGCAGCGCGCCCAGCCGCTCGCCGACCCGGGTGCCGCCGGGCTTGGAGAACACCGTGCGCCCCTCGACCGCGTCCCGCCCGGACGCCGACCAGTACTGGTAGATCAGCAGGTCCGCGACCGCGGTCGGCGGCAGCAGCGTCTCGTAGCGCCCCGCGGGCAGCTCCACCCGCCGCTCGGCCCAGCCCAGCCGTACGGCCAGCTCGGCGTCGAGGGCTGCCGGGTCGACGTCCTTGAAGTCCCGCGTGGCCTGCCCCGCCCACGCCGACCGGGTACGGTCCGGCGACTTGGCGTTCAGCTCCAGCGTCCCGTTCGGCTGGTCGTGCCGCAGCCGGAGCCCCGTCGAGGTGCCGACGTAGGTCGAGGTCATCTCGTGGTTCGCGAACCCGTACAGCTCCCGGCCGCCCGCACGCGCGCGGGCGAACGCCTCCCCGAGGGCCGGCGCGAAGTCGGCGAACACCGCGGACGAGGTCTCGGCGGGCGCGTCGGTGAAGTCCGGCGCCGCCGGCCCGCCCGTGACCAGCGGCTGCGCGTCCTCCGCCGGTCCCGCGCCCCGCGCGGCGGCCTCGGCGGCCCGCACCAGGGGCTCCAGCTCGTCCACGGTCACGGCCGAGCGCGACACCACCCCGGACGCCGTGCCCTCCCGTCCGTCCACGGTGGCGACGACCGTCAGCGTGCGCCCGCGCGTGACACCGTTGGTGGTGAGCGCGTTGCCCGCCCAGCGCAGGTTGGCGGTGGACTCCTCGTCGGCGATGACGACGCACCCGTCGGCCCGGGACAGCTCCAGCGCCCGCTCGACGATCTCGTGCGGCTTGTTGGTGCGGACGCTCATCGACCGGCCTCCTGCGTGGTGTTCAGAATGTTGACTCCCTTGAAGAGGGCGGACGGGCAGCCGTGCGAGACGGCCGCGACCTGGCCCGGCTGGGCCTTGCCGCAGTTGAAGGCGCCGCCCAGGACGTACGTCTGCGGGCCGCCGACGGCCGCCATCGACCCCCAGAAGTCGGTGGTCGTCGCCTGGTACGCCACGTCCCGCAGCTGACCGGCGAGCCGCCCGTTCTCGATCCGGAAGAACCGCTGACCGGTGAACTGGAAGTTGTAGCGCTGCATGTCGATGGACCAGGACCGGTCCCCGACGACATAGATCCCGCGGTCGACGCCCCCGATCAGGTCCTCGGTCGACAGCCCGCCCGGATCCGGCCGCAGCGACACGTTGGCCATCCGCTGCACCGGCACGTGCGCGGGGGAGTCGGCGTAGGCGCACCCGTTGGACCGTTCGAACCCGGTGAGCCTCGCGATCCGCCGGTCGAGCTGGTAGCCCACCAGCCTGCCGTCCTTCACCAGGTCCCAGGACTGACCCTCGACGCCCTCGTCGTCGTACCCGACGGTCGCCAGTCCGTGCTCGGCGGTGCGGTCGCCGGTGACGTTCATCAGCTCGGAGCCGTAGCGCAGCTTGCCGAGCTGGTCGAAGGTGGCGAAGGAGGTGCCGGCGTAGGCGGCCTCGTAGCCGAGGGCGCGGTCCAGCTCGGTGGCGTGCCCGATGGACTCGTGGATGGTCAGCCACAGGTTCGACGGGTCGACGACCAGGTCGTACAGTCCCGCCTCGACGCTCGGCGCCCGCATCTTCTCGGCCAGCAGCTCCGGGATCTCGGCCAGCTCGGAATCCCAGTCCCAGCCGGTCCCGGTCAGGTACTCCCAGCCCCGCCCGGCCGGCGGCGCCAGCGTGCGCATGGAGTCGAACTCGCCGCTGGAGTCGTCCACAGACACGGCGGTGAGCACCGGGTGCAGCCGTACGCGCTGCTGCGTCGTCACGGTCCCGGCGGTGTCGGCGTAGAACTTGTTCTCGTGCACGGTGAGCAGCGAGGCGTCCACGTGGTCGACCCCGTCCGCCGCCAGCAGCCGCGCGCTCCAGTCGGCCAGCAGGGCGGCCTTCTCCGTGTCCGGCACGGAGAACGGGTCGATCTCGTACGCCGAGATCCAGGACTTGTCGGCGTGCACGGGCTCGTCCGCGAGTTCCACCCTCTCGTCGGACCCCGCCGCCTTGATCACCCGCGCCGACAGCTTCGCCATCGCCACCGCCTGCGAGGCGACCTTGGCGGCCGCGTCCAGGGTCAGGTCCACGCCGGACGCGAACCCCCACGTGCCGCCGTGCACCACCCGCACCGCGTATCCGAGGTCGGTGGTGTCCGAGGACCCGGCGGGCCTGGCGTCCCGCAGCCGCCAGGACGCGCTGCGCACCCGCTCGAGGCGGAAGTCGGCGTGCTCCGCACCGAGGGCACGCGCACGGGCGAGGGCGGCGTCGGCGAGGGCGCGTAGGGGGAGTGCCGTGAAGGCTTGGTCGATGCTGTGAGGCACCTGCGTCTCTTTCTGTCGACGTGACCGGTCGTCTGCCGCGACACCGGGGGCTGCGCCGCATCATGTCGCGTCGGGGATCCGGCGACCACACCTTTCCCGCCGCGCCGGGGACCGGTTCTGTAGGGATCCGACAGACAGCCCCGTAAGCCACTGTGGGTGCCCGAGTCTCTGCGGGAGGCCGGGGACCGATAGATTTTCGAGGAAGCCGCCTGCCGTCGCCGCCCGCCGTACGGGTGAACGGACGGGTGGACGACCGCTAGGGAAAGGGTGATCCGTTGAGCCGCTCGGTTCTCGTCACCGGAGGAAACCGGGGCATCGGCCTCGCCATCGCCCGCGCTTTCGCCGATGCCGGCGACAAGGTCGCGATCACATACCGCTCGGGTGAGCCGCCGGAGGGCTTCCTGGCCGTCAAGTGCGACATCACCGACACCGAGCAGGTGGAGCAGGCCTACAAGGAGATCGAGGAGACACACGGTCCCGTCGAGGTCCTGATCGCCAACGCCGGCGTCACCAAGGACCAGCTCCTGATGCGCATGTCGGAGGAGGACTTCACCTCCGTCCTCGAGACCAACCTCACCGGCACCTTCCGCGTCGTCAAGCGCGCCAACCGCGCCATGCTGCGCGCCAAGAAGGGCCGCGTCGTCCTCATCTCGTCGGTGGTCGGTCTGCTCGGCTCCGCGGGGCAGGCGAACTACGCCGCCTCCAAGGCCGGTCTGGTCGGCTTCGCGCGTTCCCTCGCCCGTGAGCTGGGATCGCGCAACATCACCTTCAACGTCGTCGCGCCCGGTTTCGTCGACACCGACATGACCAAGGTGCTCACCGACGAGCAGCGGGCGAACATCGTGTCGCAGGTGCCGCTGGGGCGGTACGCGCGGCCGGAGGAGATCGCCGCGACGGTGCGGTTCCTCGCCTCGGACGACGCCTCGTACATCACTGGAGCCGTCATCCCCGTTGACGGCGGACTGGGAATGGGTCACTGATCACCATGAGCGGAATTCTCGAGGGCAAGCGCGTCCTGATCACCGGCGTGCTGACGGAGTCCTCCATCGCCTTCCACGCCGCCAAGCTGGCCCAGGAGCAGGGCGCCGAGGTCATCCTGACCGCGTTCCCCCGGCCCACCCTGACCGAGCGCATCGCCAAGAAGCTGCCGAAGCCCGCCAAGGTCATCGAGCTGGACGTCACCAACGAGGAGCACCTCGCCCGCCTCGCCGACGTCGTCGGTGAGGAGCTGGGCGGCCTCGACGGCGTCGTGCACTCCATCGGCTTCGCCCCGCAGGACGCCCTCGGCGGCAACTTCCTCAACGCGCCGTTCGAGTCGGTCGCCACCGCCATGCACGTCTCGGCGTACTCCCTGAAGTCGCTGACCATGGCCTGTCTGCCGCTGATGCAGAACGGCGGTTCGATCGTCGGCCTCACCTTCGACGCGCAGTTCGCCTGGCCGCAGTACGACTGGATGGGCCCCGCCAAGGCCGCGCTGGAGGCCACCAGCCGCTACATGGCCCGTGACCTGGGCAAGCAGAACATCCGCTGCAACCTGATCTCGGCCGGCCCGATCGGTTCCATGGCCGCCAAGTCCATCCCGGGCTTCAGCGAGCTGGCCTCCGTGTGGGACACCCGCTCCCCGCTGGAGTGGGACCTGAAGGACCCGGAGCCGGCCGGCCGCGGCATCGTCGCGCTGCTGAGCGACTGGTTCCCGAAGACCACGGGCGAGATCGTCCACGTCGACGGCGGTCTGCACGCCATCGGCGCCTGACCCGGCACCTCGTCCGAGGGCCCGCATCCCGTACGGGGTGCGGGCCCTCGCGCCGTCACCGCAGGCGGGTCGCCGCAGTGGCGCGGGTCAGTCGCCCGAGGGCGGGGCGAACAGCGCCGGACGGCACACGAACGGATAGGACGCCGCCTCCTCGGCCGCCGTCGCCGCGTCGCCCGCCCGGATCGCGTCCACCAGCCGGGCGTGGTCCATGTGCATCGCCGGGGACATGCCCTCGCCCACGTCGCCGCGCAGCCAGTCCCGCATCACCTCGCCCAGGTCCGCGTACATCGCCGTCATCACGTCGTTGTGCGAGGCGGCCACGACCGCCAGGTGGAACGTGGCGTCCGCCGACACGAACGCCTCCGCGTCACCCGACTCCCAGGCTTCCTCCCGGCGCAGCAGCAGGCCGTCGATCTGCTTGAGGTCCCTCTCCGTGCGCCGCTCGGCGGCCAGGCGCGCGGCGGCCGACTCCAGCGTGGAACGCAGCTCGGCGATGTGCCGGGGGTCGGCGTCGGCGAAGCGGCGCTGCATCACGCCGGCCAGCTCGCTGGTCGCCACGACGTACGTGCCGGAGCCCTGGCGGATGTCCAGCAGACCGTTGTGGGCCAGCGCGCGGACGGCCTCGCGGACCGTGTTCCGGGCGACGCCGAGCTGCTCGACCAGTTCGGGCTCCGTGGGGATGCGGGAGCCGACCGGCCACTCGCCCGAGGCGATCTGCTGCCGCAGCGCCGCGATGACCTGCTCGGACAGTGCCGAACGACGGGGATGGTTCAGCGGCATGGCACACCTTCGCACACGGGTGGACGAGCGAGTGGACAAGCAATCATCCCATGATTCTATGATGGGTCTCATGGCTAGTGACGAAACCCGGACGGAGACACGTACGGAGGCCCCCACCGAGGCACGCGTGCAGGCGCGCGTCGGCAGTGGTGCGCCCGAGGTACCCGGCGAGGCGCCCGCCACGCGCGCGTGGACGACGTGGACGACCCGGCTGCTCATGCTCGGCATCGTCCTGGCCGCGGTGAACCTGCGTCCCGCCATCACGAGCCTGGGCGCGCTCCTGGAGGAGGTCCGCGACGGCCTCGGCATGAGCGGCAGCATCGCCGGACTGCTCACCTCCGTGCCCCCGCTCTGCTTCGCCGTCTTCGGGGTCACCGCCCCCCGGCTGGCCCGCCGCTTCGGCCCCGGCGCGGTGGTCTGCGCCGGCATGGTCGCCATCACCGCGGGCCTGCTGATACGCCCGTACGCCGGCGGCACGGGCGGCTTCCTGGCCGCCACCGCCCTGGCCCTGATGGGCATCGCGGTCAGCAACGTCCTGATGCCGGTCATCGTCAAGCGCTACTTCCCCGACCGCGTCGGTTCCATGACCGGCCTGTACTCGATGGCCCTGGCCTTCGGCACCTCCGTCGCCGCCGCGGCGACCGTGCCCCTGACGGACGCGCTGGGCGGTCACTGGCAGCCCGGCCTCGCGGTCTGGGCCGTGCTGCCCGCGCTGGCCGTCCTGCCCTGGATTCCGTTCGTGAGGAACCGGCAGGCGCCGACCGCCACGGTGCCGTCCACGCCGTCGCCGGGGCCGGGGTCCCAGGGCGAGAAGCCCGCGGAACAGGGCCCGCTGCGCATCACCCGCAGCCGCACGGCCTGGGCGCTCGCCGTCTTCTTCGGTCTCCAGGCCACCGCCGCCTACATCACGATGGGCTGGATGGCGCAGATCTTCCGGGACTCGGGCGTCTCCGCCGGCACCGCCGGCCTGCTGCTCGCCGTCATCATGGTGATGGGCGTGCCGCTCGCCTTCGTCATCCCCCGTGTGGCGACCCGCCTGCCCCACCAGGGTCCGATCGTGGTGGTCCTGGGCGTGTGCGGGCTCGCCGGATACGCCGGTCTGTACTTCGCGCCGGTCGGCGGCGCCTGGGCCTGGGCCCTGCTGCTCGGTGTCTCGAACTGCGCCTTCCCGCTGGCGCTGACCATGGTCGGGATGCGGGCCAGGACCGGGGCGGGCGTCGCCCAGCTGTCCGCCTTCGCGCAGAGCACCGGCTACCTCATCTCCATCCCGGGCCCCCTCCTGGTGGGCGTGCTCTACCAGCACAGCGGCGGCTGGGGGCTGCCGATCGCCCTGATGAGCGCGCTGATGGTGCCGCAGATCGTGGTGGGCGTCCTGGCCGGGCGCAACCGCACGGTGGAGGACGAGGCCGCCCGCTGACCGGTTGGGCGGCGCGCCGGTCCCGGTCGGTGGCGCCGCCTGGTCCCGGTCGGTGGCGTCGCAGGTCTCGGTAGGTGGCGGCGCAGGTTCCGGTCGGTGGCCCGCCGGGAGCGGCCCGCGCGGGGGATGCGAGACTTGCCGTATGCCAGTCCTCGACCCGAACCCCCAGCACGGCCAGAAGAAGATGCTGATCGTCTTCGGCTCCTTCCTCGCGATCTTCGTGATCATCGGCGTCATCGCGACCATCGCCTCGCCGTGACCCCGCCCCCGCCGGCCGGATGGTGGGGTTAACCCCCCGTCCCCTAGGGGGTGAGGGTCAGGGTCAAGTGGGTGGACCTCCGGATGGGTTGGGCCCCGTGAGTTCCGTACCTTCGAGATGTGCCCGCGACAGGCGGGCCGCGGAGCACGGACCAGGGACGCCCGAAGACCAGCGGAGGCACTCATGTCGGCCCCTACCTACACCAGGCCTCCCCGGTCGACCCGGGGCGGCGTCGACATCCGGCTGCCCTGGTGGGCCCTCGCCCTGCCCGTGCTCGCCTTCGTCGCGCTGCTCCTGCTGATACTCAATCCCGCCGACGCCCACGCGGCCGCGGAGCAGCCCGCGATCAGCCACCTTCTGGAGCGGCTGGAGCAGCTGACCGCGCGCTGAGCGCCGACCGCGGACTCCCACCCGCGCCCCGTGGCGGGCCCGCATGTCAACTCCCAGAGCCCCATGGCCTGTTTCATGCGAAGCTGGATGACATGAGCGTCGCAGAACCCCGCAGGATTGTTCTCTTCCGGCATGCGAAAGCCGACTGGCCACAGGTGACCGACCACGAGCGACCGCTCGCCGACCGGGGCCGCATGGACGCCGCGGAGGCCGGGCGTCGGCTGGCGGACACCGGCGTGCCCTTCGACCAGGCCCTGTGCTCCACCTCGGCCCGGACCCGCGAGACCTGGAAGCTCGCCGTGCAGGAGTTCCCGCACCGGCCGAAGACCGTCTACGAGGAGCGGATCTACGAGGCCTCGCCGGGCGAGCTGATCGCCGTGCTCAACGAGACCCCCGACGACCTGCGGAACGTGCTGGTGATCGGCCACAACCCGGGCATGGAGGCGCTGACCGAGATCCTGGCCGGCTCGGCCGAGGACGAGGTCCGCGAACGGATCAACCGCCGGGGTTTCCCGACCGCCGCCTTCGCCGTCCTGACCTTCACGGGCTCCTGGAAGGACGTGGAGCCCGGCCGGGCCGCCCTGGTCGACTACTGGGCGCCGACCGACTGACCCGGCCCCCTTCGACGTGACAGGGCCCGGGACCTTCGCGGTCCGGGCCCTCGTCGTTCGGGGCGTCCCCTGTTCCGGCGTCCGCTGTTCCGGGCGTCCGCCGGGTCAGGACCGCCCAGTGAGCAGACCGGGGCCGTCGCCGGGACCCTCGTCCAGCGTGTCCGCGGCCTCGACCTCCTCGCGGGTGATGCCCAGCAGATAGAGCACCGTGTCCAGGAAGGGCACGTTCACCGCGGTGTGCGCCGCCTCGCGCACCACCGGCTTGGCGTTGAAGGCGACCCCCAGCCCGGCCGCGTTCAGCATGTCCAGGTCGTTGGCGCCGTCACCGATCGCCACGGTCTGCGACAGCGGAACGCCAGCCTCCGCGGCGAACCGGCGCAGCAGCCGCGCCTTGCCCGCCCGGTCCACGATCTCGCCGGTGACCCGGCCGGTCAGCCGGCCGTCGACGATCTCCAGCGTGTTGGCCTGGGCGAAGTCCAGCCCCAGCTGCTCCTGCAAGGCGTCGGTGACCTGGGTGAAGCCGCCGGAGACGACGCCCACCTGGTAGCCGAGCCGCTTCAGCGTGCGGATCAGGGTGCGGGCACCCGGCGTCAGCCGCACCTCGGCACGCACCTTGTCCACCACCGAGGCGTCGAGACCCGCCAGCAGGGCCACCCGCGCGTGCAGCGACTGCTCGAAGTCCAGCTCCCCGCGCATCGCGGCCGCCGTCACCTCGGCGACCTCGTCCTCGCACCCGGCGTGCGCGGCGAACAGCTCGATGACCTCGTCCTGGATCAGCGTGGAGTCCACGTCCATCACCACCAGGCGCTGCGCCCTCCGGTGCAGTCCCGCCGCGACGACCGCGATGTCCACGCCGAGCGCGGCGGCCTCGGTGGCCAGTGCCGTGCGCAGCGGTTCGGTCTCCACGCCGGAGACCGCGAACTCGACGGCGGTCACCGGGTACTTGGCCAGCCGGAAGATACGGTCGATGTTGCTCCCGGACTCGGTGATCCGGGCCGCTATGGCGGCGGTGGCCTCCGCGGTGAGCGGGTGCCCGAGCACCGTGACCAGGGAGCGGCCGAGGCCGCGCGGCCGGTTGTCGCCGATGCCGGAGATGATCTCCGCTTGCAGCTTCAGCGACTCCGCCCAGCTGTGGACGGTGGCCCGCAGATCGCCCTCCAGACCACGGGGCGGCTCGGTCACGAGCGCGCACAGCACGATCCGGCCACGGGTGACGACCTGCTCGATGTCGACGACATCGACGGAGTACGCGGCGAGAGTGTCGAACAGGCCGGCCGTGATGCCGGGCCGGTCCTTGCCGAAGATCTTGACGAGAAGAGTGGGAACGTCAGAGGTCTGCGAAGCGCTCATGGTGTTCCCACCGTATCCGGCACCCGGTGCCGCCCGCCCCCGAGGTCCGACTGGCGGACAGGAGCCACGGGGGAAGGACATGAGCAGTCCCGGGCGGAGGTTGGGACTCCGCCCCGGTGGGCCACGGCCGGGGCGCTTCGGACGCGCGGAGACCGCCCAGCGAGCCGGGTCGTCCTCCGTCCCGGTGGCCCGCACCGCCAAAGTCTGCCCTACGGCCGTCCCGGCGGTCCGCACCACCGGAGTCGGCCCCTACGGCCCCACCGCGCGCGCCCGCGTGGCACTGCGGAGCCTGCCCGGGCGCGGTGGCGAAGCCTGCGCCTGCCCGGCGTCAAACACGGGGACTCACTGCCCGTCCCGGGGGCGCCGGGGCGGCGCGGGGGGTGGGGGCGGAGGCGGCGGAGGGCCCTCGCCCCAGGGCCGGGACGGTGGCCGTTCTCCCGGCCGCCGCGGGCGTCGCGGCGGCTTTCCCGGGGGCGGCTCCAGCGGCCCGGCCACCGTAGGGGCGCCGTACACGTCGTCGTCGGACCAGGGGCCTGCCCCGCCGTCCTCCCGGCCCGCCTCGGCGCCGTACTGCCCGGGACCGTGGCCCTCATGGCCCGCGCCACTTCCTCCCCGTTGGTGTGCCTGCCCCTGCCCCTGCCCCGGGCCCGCGGGCGGCTGTGCCCCCGACGCCGTATGGCCGGGCCCCGGCGGCAGCCCGGCGTCGCGCCTCGCCGGAGGCGTTCCCGCCGGACGGGCGTCCTCGGGCTCCGCCAGGGGTTCTCCCGCGCCCGGCGCCGGGACGTCTCCGGACCACGGCCCCTCCCGCCACCGCAGGTAGGGGTTGGTGTCCGGACGGGGCGGCCGGTGCGGCGTACCCGGCCGGTACGGCCCGGAGGACGAGCCCGCATACGGCGGACCGCCCGCGACCGCGCTCCCCGTCACGGCCGTCGTCCCCACCCCCGGCGCCGCCTCGGCACTGCGTGCCAAGCCCGACGCCCGCGTCCCGGCCGCCCCGCTCACCCGCGCCAGCAGCGCCCCCGCGGCTCCCGCACCCGCGCCCCAGGCGGCACCCAGCAGCAGGGCCGCGCCGAGATGCCCGCGCAGGTCGATGCCGGCCCCGAAGGCGTCGATGCCGAGCACCGACAGGGAGGCGTCCACGGACACCTCGGTGAGCAGGGCCGACAGCGGCAGCGCAACCGCGGTGGCGACGCCCAGCCGCAGCGCACAACGCCCGGCGAAGACCAGGGGACGCGCGTCGCCGGGCCCGACCGGCGTCCGTACCGCCGTGAGCACCCCGGCCAGCAGCATCATCAGCGCCGCGGCCACGCCCAGCAGCCACACCCGCCCGTCCAGCTCCGCCAGCCGCCCCAGCGTGACCGGCTCCTGGGCGCCGGAGCCGAGCAGGTCGTCGAGGGGAGCCGGGAGCACCCCGACCAGCGCACCGGTGGCCCGCCCGTCCCACGTCACGAACAGACCGAGCGGGACGCCGAGCCAGACCCCGTTCGGCGCGCCCAGCAGCGCGGCCCCCGCGATCCGCCGGGGATGGTCGTCGCCGATCGCCGCCCAGGTGGCAGCCGCGAGGCCGGCCGCCACCGCCGTCAGCGCCACCGTGACCAGGGCGGACACGGCCGGCCGCACCACCCGGTGCAGGGTCTCGCACCCGCGCGGCAGGGGAGTGCGGCGGGAGGCCAGCAACGCGATCAGCAGCACCCCGGCGGACCAGACGAGACCGCCCAGCAACGTCGGCGCGGTGTCCACGGTGAACCCGACGGCGGCTCGGGCGTCCACGAGGTCACCGACCCGGTCGGGCAGCAGCCCACCGATGTCGCCCACGTCGCCGAGCCCGGGAATCTCCAGCCCGCCGCCACCGCCGTCACCGCCGCCGGGCAGGTCGTCGAGTCCGAGCGAGGCGCCGTCGATCGTGACGACGTCGTGACCCGCCCAGGCCAGTCCGCCCGTCATCGCCACGAACAGCGCGACCACCGCGCCCACGCGCGCGAGGAGTTCGGCGGGGGCGACGACAACTCCGGCCGCCCGCAGGGACCGCAGGAAGAAGAACGACAGGAACAGCGCCCCGACCAGGCCCACCCCCAGTGGCGTGATCTCGATGGCCGTGTGTGCCTCGGCCCCTTTCAGACCGAACGAGGACACATCACCCGCCGGTGTGACCGAACCGCCCGCCCCGAGCGCCACGACCGCCGCGGTCATCGGCCCGAGTGCGCCCGCCGCGTCCGCATCCAGCAGGTGCAGGCCGAGCGCCGCCGTTCCGGCCATGCCGATCAACGCCCAGCTCACGGAGGCGATCGCGGACAGCAGTACGTCGCCCCACGGCACACCGGTGCCGTATCCCTTGGTTCCGACGCTCGTGGACGCGTTCATGGCAGACCCCCCGATCCGCTGCGCGGTCAGGTTGCCGCGCATGTCCCCCTCGCGTGGAATACCACTCTCCGGGCAGGTTTCAACCCCGTCAACGGGAACGGCCGAAGGGTGCCTACGCACTTTTCACAAGGCCCGACTTTCGGTCAGGGCCCCGAGCCTGAAATAGTTCCCCCCGATGTTCGACATCCCTAGACTCCCCGCGACGGGAGCACATCGGGGGACAACTCAGTGGGGCATGGAGTGCCGGAACTCGTACTGGAATCCAATGGACGGACCTGGACGCTCGATCCGTCCCGGTCATACGCGCTAGGACGCGATCCGCAGGGGGAGCTTGTTTTCGACGACGCCAGGGTCTCCTGGCGGCATGCCACGATCAGTTTCAACGGCCGCAGTTGGGTGGTCCAGGACCACGGCAGCACCAACGGCACCTTCGTGCACGGACAGCGGGTCCAGCAGCTGGAGCTCGGCGCCGGCGCGGTGCTGAACCTGGGCAACGCGACCGACGGACCGCGCGTGAGCCTGACCGGCGCACAGGCCCCGGCCGGCACGCCGCAGGCCCAGCCGCAGCAGCAGCCGTACGCCGCGCAGGGCGCGAACGCGGGCTGGGCCCAGCAGGCGCCGCCCGCGCAGGACCCGTTCCAGCAGCAGGCACCGCCTCAGCAGGCTCCGCAGCACCAGGCCCAGCAGGCTGGCTGGCAGCAGCAACAGCCGCCGCACCAGCAGCCCGTGCCGCAGCCGCAGCAGGCCGCGCCACACTTCCCCCAGCAGCAGGGACCAGGCGGCGCGGCGGGGGCGCCACCGGTCCACGGGGACCGCAGCCCGACCACGTTCCACCAGTTCTCGCTCGGCCGCGTCATGCGCATCGGCCGTGCCCTGGAGAACGACCTGGTCGTCTCCGACCTCCAGGTCTCCCGCAACCACGCGGAGTTCCACTCGACGCCCGACGGGCGCATGGAGATCCGCGACCTCGGCTCGCACAACGGCACGTACGTCAACGGCCAGCCGATCGCCAAGGGCGGCTCCCAGCTGCTCGGCCCGACCGACATCGTCGGTGTCGGCCACTCGACGTTCCAGATCGTCGGCGACCGGCTCGAGGAGTTCGTCGACACCGGTGAGGTCTCCTTCTCCGCCCGTCACCTGACCGTCACGGTCGACGGCGGCAAGCAGATCCTCAAGGACGTCTCCTTCGGCGTGCCCGAGAAGTCGCTGATCGCGGTCATCGGTCCGTCGGGTTCCGGCAAGTCCACCCTGCTCAAGGCGCTCACCGGCTACCGGCCGGCCGACCAGGGCGAGGTCCTCTACGACAACCGGAACCTGTACAAGCAGTTCGCCGAGCTGCGCCAGCGCATCGGTCTGGTCCCGCAGGACGACATCCTGCACAAGGAGCTGACCGTCAAGAAGGCGCTCAAGTACGCGGCGAAGCTCCGCTTCCCGGCCGACACCACGGCCGCCGAGCGCGACGCCCGCATCGACGAGGTGCTGCGCGAGCTGAAGCTGGACATCCACAAGGACAAGAAGGTCACGTCCCTGTCCGGCGGCCAGCGCAAGCGCGTCTCCGTCGCCCTGGAGCTGCTGACCAAGCCCTCGCTGATCTTCCTGGACGAGCCGACCTCCGGTCTCGACCCGGGCATGGACCGCGACGTCATGCAGCTGCTGCGCGGCCTCGCCGACGACGGCCGCACCGTCCTCGTCGTCACCCACTCGGTGGCCGAGCTGGCGACCTGCGACAAGCTCCTCGTGATGGCGCCGGGCGGTTCCGTGGCCTACTTCGGCCCGCCCGAGGAGGCGCTGAACTTCTTCGGCTACGACACCTGGGCCGACGTCTTCTCCGCCTTCGAGAACTACCGCGACTACGACTGGGCGGGCCGCTGGAAGGGCTCGCAGCACTACCAGATGTACGCCGCGGACCTGGACGCCGTCGCCCCGCAGTCCGTACAGGTGCCGCCGATGCAGGCGATGAAGCCGCCGAAGCCGCAGGGCTGGATGTCGCAGTTCGTCACGCTGGTGCGGCGCTACACGTCGGTGATCGCCTCCGACAAGGGCTTCCTGGCCCTGATGGTGATCCTGCCGGCCGTGCTGGGCGCGGTGAGCCTGCTCATCGACGCGGACAAGGGCCTGCTGCCCAACCCCGCGAACCCGCAGACCGGCCGGATCATCCCGAACGGCACCGCCACCACGGTGCTGCTGATCCTCGCGGTCGGCGCCTGCTTCGCCGGTGCCGCGAACTCGGTCCGTGAGCTGATCAAGGAACGGGTGATCTACGAGCGGGAACGCGCCACCGGCCTGTCCCGGTCCGCGTACCTGATGTCCAAGGTCTTCGTGCTCGGCCTGATCACGGTGTTCCAGGGCCTGCTGGTCGGCGTGATCGGCTTCGCCAGCCGCGAGATCCCGGAGGAGGGGCTGGTCCTCGGCGGGATGACACTGGTCGAGCTGTCCCTGCCGATCATGGCCCTCGGCTTCACCTCGATGATGTTCGGCCTGGTCATCTCGTCGCTGGTGAAGACCGCCGAGAAGACCATGCCGCTGCTGGTGATGTTCGCGATCATCCAGGTCGTCTTCACCGGCTGTCTCTTCGCCCTGAACGGCGCGGTCGGCGTCAACCAGTTCTCGTACCTGATGCCCTCGCGCTGGGCGGTCGCGGCGGCCGGTGCCACGCTGGACTTCAACAAGATCAGCCCGCCCGAGAAGGGCGCCGAGGCCGATCCGCTGTGGGAGCACACCGTCGGCGCCTGGGGCATGGACATGGTCGCGCTGATCGTCCTCGGCGTGATCTGCGGCTTCTTCGTCGCCCGCTTCCTGCGCCGGCACGAGCCCGAGGTCATGCGCAAGTAGGCCGACGTCCGGCGGGCCCGAGGCCCGGCCCGCACGCCCCGAAGGGCGGCACCCCGTCAGGAGGGTGCCGCCCTTCGGCGTTGCGGTGCGGCGTCGGCGACGTCGTGAAGAGGTCCGCGCCGACCTCAGTACGCGCTGTCGACGTTGTCCATGGTGCCGTACTTGTCCGCGGCGTAGTTGCACGCGGCGACGATGTTGGCGACCGGGTCGTAGATGTTCTTGGAGGTCCCGGGGACGTGGTAGGCCGCGAACGTCGGCGGGATGACCTGGAGCAGGCCCTTCGACGGGATGCCGTTGATGGCGTTGATGTCCCAGTCGTTGATGGCCTTCGGGTTGCCGGAGGACTCCCGCATGATGTTGCGGTGGATGCCCTCGTAGGTGCCGGGGATGCCGTGCTTCTTCATGATGGCCCGGGCCTCGCGGATCCAGCCGTCGAGGTTGTTCGGGTAGGACTTCGGCGCGGCCTTCTTGACCTCGGTGCGCTGCGCGGAGCGGCTGGTGGACTCCTTGGCCTCACGCTTGGCAGCGGCCTTCTTGGCGGACGCCTTCTGCTCGGCGGTCGCCTTCTTGGCGGCCGCCTCCTGCTTGGCCTCGATCGCGGCGACCTTCTGGCTGGCGCCGGCGAGCTGGCCGGTGACACCGGCGTGCACGTCCTGGATCTGCTTGGTGCTGTACGCCACCTTGGCCGTCGGAGCGGCCTCGCTCGTGGTCGTCGTCTGGCCGCTGGCCGGGACGGCGGTGAGGGCGACGGCGGCGGCGCCGAGCGCGCCGACACCGGCGATCGCGGCCTTCTGGGTGCGGTTCAGGGAACGACTGCGACCACGGGGAAGGATGTTCTTGAGCATGGCGGGATAGACCTCTTCGAATAGCGCGGAGGTCGCTCTCGTCCGGTGGGGACAGTTGGTGCTTCCGGCACAAACGCCGCGGGGGAGAACCCACGGCGCTGAGCGACGAGAGCAATTCTTAGCGGCCGCAAAATTCGGAGGCAAAGGTGTGACGTACGATCCTGGATAGTGGATCAGGGAACGACAAAGCGGGGCAGATTGGACCATCTGCCCCGCTCAAAACGGACGAGTCGTTCTCCTACTCCCCTTCGTACGTGACGTGCGCCCTATGCCCGGGCTCACATCCACCCCCCACCTTTCTCACTGCTAGTTGCTGGAGCAATGCAAAGTGTGAGTGGGTGTGCGGTGCCCTCCTACGGCAGGAGGAGATGGACGTCCCCGAACTCGTGCCACAGGTAGCGCCCCCGCACCGCCGCCTCGTACCCGCGGTCGATCGCCGCCCGCCCCGCCACCGCCTCCAGCATCAGCAGATGCGAGGCCTCGGGCTCGTGCAGCCCCGTCAGCAGGCCCTCCACCACCCGCACCCCGCGCTCCGGCGTCACCACCAGATCCGTCCACCCGGCCCGCGCCCGTACGACCCCGTCGGCACCGGCCGCCGACTCCACCGCCCGTACTGCCGTCGTCCCCACCGCCACCACCCGCCCATCACCGGCCCGCGCGGCGTTGATCAGCCGCGCCGACGCCTCCGGCACGGCGAACCGCTCCGGACAGGGCGGCTCGTGCGACTCGGCCGAGGCCACCCCCGTGTGCAGCGTCACCGGCGCGAACTGCACCCCGCGGCTCACCAGCTCCGCCACCAGCCCCGCCGTGAAGGGCCGCGCCGCGCTCGGCATCTCCGCACTGCCCGTCCCGTCCGCGTACGGCAGCGCGAACACCGTCTGGTAGACGGACAGCGGCTGGTCACGCTCCGTGTAGGAGTAGCGAATGGGCCGCCCGTGCTCCCGCAGCAGCGCGGGCACCCCCGCCCCCGACACCCTCGCCCACCACAGCCGCTCCCCGCGCGCACTCAGCGGCTCCTCCAGCACCAGCCGGGCCCCACCCGGCAGCCGCACTCGCGTCCCCGCCAGGCCACCGCACCCGCGTCCCTCCACTCCCTCCCCTTCTTCCGCACGCGCGCGCGGGACGCCCGTCACCTCCGTACGCGCGTGCCTGGTGCCCGCCATCTCCGTACGCGCGCGCGTGGTGCCCCTTCCGTCCGGTTCCCGCAGCTCCACCGCCCAGCGGCCGTCGTCCCCGCGCGTGGAGAAGTGCACCACCACGCGCGCGTGCCCGACCCGGCCGTCCACGGCGGCGGCCAGCGTGGGCGAGGTGTTGACCACCAGCAGATCACCGGCCCGGAGCAGCCCCGGCAACTCGGCGAAGGCGTGGTGCGACACCTCGGTGCCGCGCGACACCAGCAGCCGTACACCGTCCCGGTCGAGCCCCGGTTCCCGCTGCTCGACCGGCACCCGCGCCGACAGCTCCTCCGGGACCCCCACCGCCAGCGCCGGCATCACCGCGCCTCCAGCAGCGCCGGAGCCCCGTAGCGCCCGCTCGCCGGACGTTCGTCCAGCAGCCGCAGCAACGCCGGCACCACACTCGCCGGATCCGGCCGCGGGTCGTCGTCGTCCGGCACGGCGGCCGCGTACAGATCCGTGGCCATGTCCCCCGGATCCACCGCCCAGACCCGCAGCCCCGGCTCCTCGGCGCCCAGCACCGCCGCCAACTGGTCCAGAGCCGCCTTGGACGCCCCGTAGCCTCCCCACGTCTCGTACGCCTCGGCGGCCGCGTCCGAGCTGATCGTCACCACCGCGCCCGCGGAGGCCGCCCGCAGCAGCGGCAGCGCCTCACGGACCAGGCCCAGCGCGGCCACCACGTTCACCTCCAGAGCCCGCCGCAGCCCCTCCAGGGGCAGCTCCGCCAGCCGCACCAGCGGTTCCGCGCCCAGCGCGCTCGCGTTGCTGACCAGCAGATCCACGCCGCCCAGCCGCCGGGCCTCCGCCACCAGCCCCGTCCGGTGCCAGGAGTCGGTGACGTCGCCGGGCGACGCCGTCACGCGCGTGCCGTATGCCTCCAACGCCGTCGCCGTCTCCTTGAGCACCTCGGCATTCCTGGCGTCGAGCACCAGGTCCCACCCCCGTGCCGCCAGGGCCTCGGCGAGCGCCCGGCCCAGTCCCTTGGACGCCCCCGTGATGATCGCAACCGGCATGACACACGTCCCCTTCGTCGTCCCCGCCGTCCGTTCGGCCGGCGTGGTCCTCAACGTAGGAACGGGCCCCCGCCCCTCGCCTCGGGCACGGGCCTCAACCGCCCAGGGCCCTTCGCCCTAGGCCCGATGGGCGGGACCCCGGACCTAGGCCCACCGCCCTAGGCGACGCCCGTCACCGGGCCGATCCCGCCCGCAACCCCCGCGGGTACCGTGAGGACATGAGCCACGGCCCCCGGTCCGGCCTCACCGCGGTGAGTTCCGCGCTGCTGGCCATGAGCAGGCACCTCGAGGTGCGCGACGTCCTCAAGACGATCGTCGCCTCGGCTCGCGAGCTGCTCGACGCGCAGTACGCCGCCCTCGGCGTCCCCGACGACCACGGCGGCTTCGCCCAGTTCGTGGTCGACGGCGTCAGCGACGAGCAGTGGAAGGCCATCGGCCCGCTGCCGCGCCAGCACGGCATCCTCGCCGCGATGCTCCACGAGGCCACCCCCGAGCGCCTCGGCGACGTACGCAAGGACCCGCGCTTCGGCGGCTGGCCCTCCGCCCACCCCGACCTGGTCGACTTCCTGGGCCTGCCGATCCGCGACGGCGACGAGGTGCTCGGGGCCCTCTTCCTCGCGAACAAGAACTGTGAGAAGCCCGCGGGCGGCTGCGGCTTCACCGCGGACGACGAGGAACTGCTCGGCATCCTCGCCCAGCACGCCGCCATCGCCCTCACCAACGCACGCCTCTACGAGCGCAGCCGCGAGCTGACCATCGCCGAGGAGCGCTCCCGCCTCGCCCACGAACTGCACGACGCGGTCAGCCAGAAGCTCTTCTCCCTGCGCCTGACCGCCCAGGCGGCCACCGCCCTGGTCGACCGCGACCCCGCGCGGGCCAAGGGTGAGCTGCACCAGGTCGCCACCCTCGCCGCCGAGGCCGCCGACGAACTGCGTGCCGCCGTCGTCGAGCTGCGCCCCGCCGCGCTGGAGGAGGACGGCCTCGTCGCCACCCTGCGCACCCAGATCCAGGTCCTCGACCGCGCCCACGGCGCGCGCGTCACCTTCACCGGCCGCGGGGTCAAGGCCCTGCCGGCCGCCCAGGAGGAGGCGATGCTGCGCGTGGCCCAGGAGGCCCTGCACAACGCCCTGCGCCACTCCGGCGCGGACCACGTCGACGTGACCCTGCACCGGCGGGGTTCCGGAACCGTCCTGCGGATCACCGACGACGGCGGCGGCTTCGACCCGCGCACGGTACGCCGCGCCGGCCGCCACCTCGGCCTGGTCTCGATGCGCGACCGGGCCAGCGGCACCGGCGGCCGACTGACCGTGCGGTCCGCGCCCGGCGAGGGCACCACGATCGAGATGGAGGTTCCCGGTGGCTGACGCGATCAGGGTGCTGCTCGTCGACGACCACCAGGTGGTCCGCCGGGGACTGCGCACCTTCCTGGAGGTGCAGGACGACATCGAGGTGGTCGGCGAGGCCGCGGACGGCGCCGAGGGGGTCGACCGCGCCCAGGAGCTGAAACCCCACGTGATCCTCATGGACGTCAAGATGCCGGGCATGGACGGCGTCGACGCGCTGCGCAGACTCCGCGAGCTGGACAACCACGCGCGTGTGCTGGTCGTCACCAGCTTCACCGAGCAGCGCACCGTGGTCCCGGCCCTGCGCGCGGGCGCGGCCGGGTACGTCTACAAGGACGTCGACCCCGACGCGCTGGCCGGCGCCATCCGCTCCGTCCACGCCGGGCACATCCTGCTCCAGCCCGAGGTCGCGGGCGCCCTCCTGAGCCAGGAGGAGAGCAGCTCCGGGCCGGGCCGGGGCGGGTCCCTCACCGAACGGGAGCGCGAGGTGCTGGGCCTGATAGCGGACGGCCGCTCCAACCGGGAGATCGCGCGGGCGCTGGTCCTCTCGGAGAAGACGGTGAAGACCCACGTCTCGAACATCCTGATGAAACTCGACCTGGCGGACCGCACCCAGGCCGCCCTGTGGGCCGTACGCCACGGCATGACCGGCTGACCGGCCGGTCCCGGCCGACTGCCCCGGTACGCGGCGAGGCGGCGGAGGGTTCCCCTCCGGTCGGAGATTCATACCGTCGTGGGAATGTCCCCCATATGGCGCATCCTTCGAGGGGTCCGGCCGTTCTCCAGTGCGCACCACGGCGACTGCCGCGGTGATCGCAAGGAGGGCTTGTAAGTGAAGAACCTGAAGAAGGCAGCGGCCGTGACGATGGTGGCCGGCGGACTGATCGCCGCCGGTGCGGGCATGGCCTCCGCCACCGACGGCGGCTCCCACGCCCACGGCGAGGCCATCGGCTCCCCGGGCGTCGCCTCCGGCAACCTGGTCCAGGCACCGATCCACATCCCGGTCAACGCCGTCGGCAACAGCGTCAACGTCATCGGCGTCCTGAACCCGGCCTTCGGCAACCTGGGCGTCAACCACTGACCCCGGTCGCAAACGATGCCTGCGGCCTTCCGGGACTACTGGGAGGCCGCATCGGCATCATCCAGCCCGTCCGGCGTTTGAGGACGAGGCCGTTCAGGCCGAAAGCGGGGGTCTGGGGGCGCAGCCCCCAGGTCGGGCACACCAACGCGGGGAGTGAGCCGGAGAAGCGGTCACCGCATCCCCCGCTCCACCACAACGGAGTTGTACGCCGCGACCTGCGCCCGCCGAGCCACCCGCTCCACCGGCCTGAGCGCATCCCCCCGCGCAGCCATCTCGGACGCGCTCACCGCACCCCCGTGCCCGTTCTCGGACGCCAGCGACACCAGCATCCCCACCCGCTGCGCCAACTCCAGCACCCGCACCGCCCGCGGCGGATACCCCGGCGCCAGCACCTCCCGCCCGCGCTCCGCCCGCGCCCGGTACGCCGCGACCGCCGCCTCCGCCACCGGCCCCGACCCGGCCACGTCCAGCCGCGTCAGCACCTCCGTCGCGTCCCGCAGCGCCTCCGCCAACTCCCGCTCCGCCTCCCCGAGCGAGGGCACGTCCGCCGGCGGCGCCTCCCGCACCGGCAGGCAGTGCCACACGACCTCGACGTGCACATCACCCTCGGGCCCCGCCTCGTACACCTCCGGCACCAGCCCCAGCGCGGCCCCCTCGCAGATCACCGCCTCCTCGGCCTCCAGCGCCCGCGCGTTGAACTCCGGCGGCCCGCTCAGCCCCAGCGGATGCCCCGGCGCGGGCAGCGCGACCCGCAGCCCACTCGCCCCGAGCGCCCGCAGCCGCCCGAGCGCCAGGGTGAGACCCACCGGCGCGTCCTCACCCGGCAGCCCTTCCACCCGGTGCACGGCGTCGTCGCCCACGATCGCGACCGCGGCGTCGTCCGGCGAGACCATATGGGCAATCAGGGCATTTCCCCAGGCGGCAAGGCGCCCTGCGCGTGGTTCCGAGAGCATCCCCCCACCCTAAGGACAGGACCGATGGAACGGTGACGCCGACCGGTGGCGTAGATTTCCTGGAGGGGCCTGCGCCCACCGGCGCCGCGGCCCGAGTCACAGGTGTACGCGACAGCCGAGACCGGCCACAATGCAAGGGGAGACAACGCGCTCATGAGCGATGTTCTGGAGCTTCAGGACGTATCCGTGGTCCGCGAGGGCCGGGCTCTGGTGGACCAGGTCTCCTGGTCGGTCAAGGAGGGCGAGCGCTGGGTCATCCTCGGCCCCAACGGCGCCGGCAAGACCACCCTCCTCAATGTCGCGTCCAGCTACCTCTACCCGAGCACCGGCACCGCCACCATCCTCGGCGAGACCCTCGGCAAGCCCGGCACCGACGTCTTCGAACTGCGCCCGCGCATCGGCGTCGCCGGCATCGCCATGGCCGACAAGCTGCCCAAGCGACAGACCGTCCTGCAGACCGTGCTGACCGCCGCGTACGGCATGACCGCCGGCTGGCAGGAGGAGTACGAGGACGTCGACGAGCAGCGCGCCCGCGCCTTCCTCGACCGCCTCGGCATGACCGAGTACCTGGACCGCAGGTTCGGCACCCTCTCCGAGGGCGAGCGCAAGCGCACCCTGATCGCCCGCGCCCTGATGACCGACCCCGAGCTGCTCCTCCTCGACGAGCCCGCTGCCGGCCTCGACCTCGGCGGCCGCGAGGACCTCGTCCGCCGCCTCGGCCGCCTCGCCCGCGACCCGATCGCGCCCTCGATGATCATGGTGACCCACCACGTCGAGGAGATCGCCCCCGGCTTCACCCACGTCCTGATGATCCGTCAGGGCAAGGTCCTCGCGGCCGGCCCGCTGGAGCTCGAACTCACCTCCCGCAACCTGTCCCTGTGCTTCGGACTCCCGCTCATCGTCGAGCAGGCCGGGGACCGGTGGACCGCGAAGGGGCTCCCGCTGTCCTGACCCGCCCCCACGTGCGCCCTGTCCCCGGCGTGCCCGGCGGACCTACCATGACAGCGTGAACGACATCGACGCATGGGTGTGGTGGCTCGTCGCCGCGGCAGCGCTCGGAATCCCGCTCGTCGTGACCGCGATGCCGGAGTTCGGGATGTTCGCTGTCGGCGCGGTCGCCGCCGCCGTCGCCTCCGGACTGGGTGCGGACCTCGTCGTCCAGGTACTCGTCTTCGTCATCGTCTCGGTCGCCCTCATCGCCGTCGTACGGCCCATCGCCGCCCGACACCGCTCCCAACAGCCCCAACTGGCCACGGGAGTGGACGCCCTGAGAGGCAGACAGGCCGTCGTGCTGGAACGGGTGGACGGCTCGGGCGGCCGGATCAAACTGGCCGGGGAGGTCTGGTCGGCACGCGCCCTGGACACCGGGCGTGCCTTCGAGCCCGGTGAGGAAGTGGACGTCGTGGAGATCGATGGCGCCACGGCGGTCATCATGTGACCCGACCACGCACAACTGGCCCGAACGCCCCCCGAGGCGTGCAACGGTCTGTCAGACTCGACCAGCAAGATCCTCAACAGCCGTAAGATCAGCAGGAGTCAGGGTCAGTCAGGTCAACAGGACCTGCTCAACAAGATCTGGTCAATAGGATCTGCCAGAGCGCCGAGGCGGAGAAGGGGACGGACACCCACGATGGAACCGGTCATCATCGTCCTGATCATCCTGGTGGTGTTGGTCTTCATCGCCCTGATCAAAACCATCCAGGTCATCCCACAGGCCAGCGCCGCCATCGTCGAGCGCTTCGGCCGCTACACGCGGACACTCAACGCGGGCCTCAACATCGTGGTCCCGTTCATCGACACCATCCGCAACCGCATCGACCTGCGCGAACAGGTCGTCCCCTTCCCGCCGCAGCCGGTCATCACCCAGGACAACCTGGTCGTCAACATCGACACCGTCATCTACTACCAGGTGACCGACGCCCGCGCCGCGACCTACGAGGTGGCCAGCTACATCCAGGCCATCGAGCAGCTCACCGTCACCACCCTGCGCAACATCATCGGCGGCATGGACCTGGAGCGGACCCTGACCTCCCGCGAGGAGATCAACGCGGCCCTGCGCGGCGTCCTCGACGAAGCCACCGGCAAGTGGGGCATCCGCGTCAACCGCGTCGAGCTCAAGGCCATCGAACCGCCCACCTCCATCCAGGACTCGATGGAGAAGCAGATGCGCGCCGACCGCGACAAGCGCGCCGCGATCCTCCAGGCCGAAGGTGTCCGGCAGTCCGAGATCCTGCGCGCCGAGGGCGAGAAGCAGTCCCAGATCCTGCGCGCCGAAGGTGAGGCCAAGGCCGCCGCCCTGCGCGCCGAGGGCGAGGCCCAGGCCGTCCGTACGGTCTTCGAAGCCATCCACGCCGGCGACCCGGACCAGAAGCTGCTCTCCTACCAGTACCTCCAGATGCTCCCCAAGATCGCCGAGGGCGACGCCAACAAGCTCTGGATCGTCCCCAGCGAAATCGGCGACGCCCTCAAGGGCCTCTCCGGCGCCATGGGCAACATCGGCGGCCTGGGCGGCGGTTCAGGCAGCGGAGGCGGCAACGGCGGCGCAAGCGTCCCAACCCAGGAACGCCGCGAGAAGCCGACGATCGACTAGCGGTATCCCTGGACGCCGGGCGAGTGGGGTTCAGGGGCGCGGGACCGTGTCGATGTGCGGCTCCGCCGCGTGGGCGCGACCAGCCACGGACCGCCCGCACCCGGGCACGCCCCCGAACCCCTACGGCGAACCCTTTACGCAGCGTCCAGAACCAACCAACCCGGCAGCGCCTCAAAGTCGTCCCTGGCCAGCGCCAGCAACATCGCATCCGCAGGCGTCGGCTCGAACGGCTCCCGAAGCAACGGCATCCCCGCCTGCTCCGGCGTCCGGTTCGCCTTGCGGTGATTGTCCTGCGCACACGAGGCCACCGTGTTCAGCCATGTGTCCTGTCCGCCGTGCGACCGCGGCACCACGTGGTCGACGGTCGTCGCCCGCCGCCCGCAGTACGCGCACCGGTGCCGGTCCCGGACCAGCACCCCCCGCCTCGACCACGGGGCGCGTCTTCGGAACGGCACCCGTACGTATTGGCACAGCCTGATCACCCGTGGCGCCGGTATGTCGAGCGCGGCTCCGCGCATCCGCAGCGAGGGGTGGGCCTGCTCGACGACGGCCTTGTCCTGAAGCACCAGAACGACGGCTCGGTTCAACGTCACCGTCGACAACGGCTCGAAGCTCGCGTTCAGCACCAGCGTGTCCCGCATACCAGCCCACCTCCCGTGCGCACCGGCCCACCCCCTGGCGGGCTGGGATCAACTCTGGCCGGGCACGCCGAGATGGACAACGCAATATAAAGATGCCCGCCCCTGATCCATTCCAAGACCAGGGGCGGGCAAACGTTCCATGAACGCTCAGCTGGGTCAGCTGTCGGCGGGCACCTCGTACTCACCGATCAGCTGGGCGCGCGCGATCGTGTGGAACCGCAGATTGAAGCCGACGAACGCCGGAGTGCCCTCCGCGTCGGGACCGAGCTTCTCCTGGTCCACCGCGTACACCGTGAACACATACCGGTGCGGGCCGTCCCCGGCCGGCGGCGCGGCCCCGCCGAAGTCCTTGGAGCCGTAGTCGTTGCGCGCCTGTACGGCACCCTGCGGCAGCCCCTCGAAGGTGCCGCTGCCCGCCCCCACCGGCAGCTCGGTCACCGAGGCCGGGATGTCGAACACCACCCAGTGCCAGAACCCGCTGCCCGTCGGGGCGTCCGGGTCGTAGCAGGTCACGGCGAAGCTCTTGGTCTCGGCCGGGAAGCCCTCCCACCGCAGCTGCGGCGAGGTGTTCCCGGCCGCGTAGACCTGAGCGTCCTTGAGCGTCCCGCCCTCCCGGACGTCGTCGCTCGTGACGGTGAACGACGGCACGGGCGGGTGGAAGTCATGGGGGAGCGGACGCCGCTTCAGCTCGGTCACCTCGGTACCTCCTGAATCGTCTGGTGCAGAGATGACCGAGCCTAGATCTTCTAGAACCAGTTGCGCTTGCTGCCGACCTCGGAGAGCCACTGGTTGAGGTACGCCGTCCAGTCGGTGCCCTGGAAGTCGTTCAGCCCGACCTTGAAGGAGCGGAACGTGTCGCTGCCCTCGCTGAACAGCCCGGGCTTCTTGTCCATCTCCAGAACGACGTCCATGGCCTGCGCATCTGCCACGAAGCTCAGCTCGACCTGGTTCAGCCCGCGGTACTGCTGCGGCGGGAAGAACTCGATCTCCTGGTAGAAGGGCAGCTGCTGGCGCGTCCCCCGGATGTGGCCGCGCTCCATGTCCGCGCTCTTGAAGCGGAAGCCCAGGCCGATGAACGCGTCCAGGATCGCCTTCTGCGCCGGCAGCGGGTGCACGTTGATGGCGTCCAGGTCACCGGAGTCCACGGCGCGCGCGATCTCCAGCTCCGTGGTGACACCGATGTTCATCCCGCGCAGCGCCTGCCCGTCGATCATGGTGATCGGCGTCTCCCACGGGATCTCGAGCCCGAAGGGCACCGCGTGCACCACGCCGGCCTTCAGCTGGAAGGCCCCACCGAGCCGCACCTTGGTGAACTCGATGTCCTGCTTGTACTCCTGGTCGCCGCTCTCCACCTCGACCTTGGCCTGGAGCCCGACCGACAGCCCCTCGATCTCCTGGTCGACGGACCCTCCCTGGATCCGCACCTCACCCTGGACGACACCCCCCGGTACGACGTTGACCTCGTGCAGCTCGGTCTCGACCGAGGCCCCGCCGGCCCCCAGGCTCGCGAGCAGCTTCTTGAACGCCATGTCTCTCCCTCTCCAGGCTTACGTGTGGATCCTCGATCCCTACAAACGCGATCCGGCCTTGGCCGGTTCCGCGCCCCACACCCTGGCAAGGCGGGCGCTCCCTGACCACCCCGCGCACGGTCCTGGCTGCGTTACGCTCGGACGGCATGATCGCGAGCCCTGACAGTACGCCCTTGCCCAGGGATTTCTTCGACCGCCCCGTTCTCGAGGTGGCCCCCGACCTCCTGGGCCGCATCCTGGTGCGTACCACCCCGGACGGTCCGATCGCCCTCCGCCTGACGGAGGTGGAGGCATACGACGGTCAGAACGACCCCGGCTCCCACGCCTACCGCGGTCGCACCCCCCGCAACGACGTGATGTTCGGTCCCCCCGGACACGTGTACGTCTACTTCACCTACGGCATGTGGTTCTGCATGAACCTGGTGTGCGGCCCCGAGGGCAGGTCGAGCGCGGTCCTGCTCCGCGCCGGGGAGATCATCGAGGGAGCCGAGCTGGCGCGGACCCGTCGGCTCTCCGCCCGTAATGACAAGGAACTGGCCAAAGGACCGGCCCGCCTCGCCACCGCCCTGGGCGTGGACCGCGCCTTGAACGGCACGGACGCGTGCACCGCGGAGGAGACCCCGTTGCGCATCCTGACCGGCGCCCCCGTACCCGGTGACCAGGTACGCAACGGGCCCCGGACCGGAGTGGCCGGCGAAGGCGGCGTGCACCCTTGGCGCTACTGGGTCGCCGACGACCCGACGGTCAGCCCGTACCGGGCGCATGTCCCGAGGAAGCGCCGAAGTTGACTCTCCTTTGGGAGACGCGTAACGTAGCCCGAGCCGCTTGACCCGGGTACGGCAATCGCCTGCAGCCGGAAGCGGCCAACCCACTACCTACGACTTCCCTCAGCGGGAGTGAATTCGGCATGTCTGCATGCCTGAATTCAAACTCGCGGGACTCGATTATGAGTCCACGGAGAGATCGGCTAACGTAGTGAATGTCGAAAGGCCGACGAGCGAAAGCGCGAAGCCGATCGGCAAATCCCGCCGACGGGGAATCGGATCGAAAAGGATCTGATAGAGTCGGAAACGCAAGACCGAAGGGAAGCGCCCGGAGGAAAGCCCGAGAGGGTGAGTACAAAGGAAGCGTCCG
>NZ_BMUY01000017.1 GCF_014650435.1 Streptomyces tendae | reverse complement strand
AACGCCCGGTTACATTTCGAACCCGGAAGCTAAGCCTTACAGCGCCGATGGTACTGCAGGGGGGACCCTGTGGGAGAGTAGGACGCCGCCGAACAATTATTGGAAGGGCTGGTCCCGGAACTTCGGTTCCGCGACCAGCCCTTTTTTGCTTTCTGTTACTTCGAGTTCACGTTGCGCCCCGACCATCCCACTTATGGGTACTGCAGCAATGCTCAGGGCCGCCGGCGTGGGCGTCGGTGACGAGGTCGTCGTACCTGCCTTCGGAAACGTGGAAGTCGCCGAGGCCGTGGCCCTGGCGGGCGCGTCGCCGGTCTTCGCCGACATAGATCCGGCGACCTACTGCCTGGACGCCTCTCTGGTGGAGGCGGCGCTGACGCCCAGGACCGCGGCCATCGTCGTCGTGCACCGGTTCGGGCGGCCGGCGGACATGGGCTCCCTGCACCGGATCGGTGAGCGGCACGGGCTGCTCGTGCTGGAGCGGAGCGAGTCCGAGGCGCCGTACGACGAGATAGCCCGGCGCAGGCAGCGGGCGGCCTACCTCGACGGGAAGTTGAGGGGCGTGCGGACCCCCGACGGGGGTGACGGGCACACCTATCAGCAGTACGTGGTGCGGGTGCCGGGGAACGGGCGGCCGGACCGTGACGCGTTCGCCCGCGCGATACGGGGGAGGGGCGTCGAGTGCCGGGTGCCGGTGAAGACGCCCGTGCACCGGATGCCTGGATTCCGGCGGTGTGTGTCGCTGCCGGAGACGGAGCGGGCCGTCGACGAGACGCTCGCGCTGCCTGTCGAGGCCGCGTTGACCAAGCGGGACATGCAGCGGATCGTGTCCGCCTGCAATGCGCTCGGTGGGCTGTTGCAGTCCGCGTACTGAGTCAAAGTCCGTGGTTGGGAGCACCGGCTTGTTCGGGGTATGATCTATTCCGTTGCCGCGAGGGAAACCTCGAAAGCGACAGGCCCCTATAGCTCAGTCGGTAGAGCGTCTCCATGGTAAGGAGAAGGTCAACGGTTCGATTCCGTTTGGGGGCTCCAGTACAAAGGCCCCGCCCGATTGGGCGGGGCCTTTTGCATGCCTGCGCATGCCCGCGCACGCCCTGGTCAGTCCGCGTGGGGCTCCGGGACGCGCATCGCGAGGATCGCCATGTCGTCGGACGGGGCGTCGGACGCGAAGCGTTCCACCGCGCGCATGATGCGGGCGGCCACCGCGCCCGCCGTCAGACCCGTGCACGTCGTCAGGACGTCGGCGAGGCCGTCGTCGCCCAGCATGCGCGTGCCCTCGCGGCGTTCGGTGACGCCGTCCGTGACACAGAGCAGGACGTCGCCCGGGTCGAGGGTGACCGTCTGCTCGTACAGCTCCAGGTCCTCGATGACGCCGAGGAGGGGCTGCGGTTCGGCGGCCGGTTCCACCGTGCCGTCCTGGCGCAGGCGGAGCGGGAGCGGATGGCCGGCGCAGACCACCTTCAACTCCGCGCCGCCGTCCTCCTGCGGGCGCATCTCGCCGTACAGCAGCGTGAGGAAGCGGCTGCGGGCGCCCTCGTCGAGGATGGCGGAGTTGAGGCGCTGCAGGACCTCCGGGCCGCTGAGGCCCTCGCGGGCCAGCAGGCGCAGGGCGTGCCGGGCGAGGCCGGTGACGGCAGCCGCGTTGGGGCCCGTACCGCAGACGTCGCCGATGGCGAAGCCGTAGGCGTCGTCGCTGATGGGGAAGAGGTCGTAGAAGTCGCCGCCGACCTCGTTGCCCTCGCCCGCGGCGCGGTAGATGACGTCGACCTCCACGCCGTCCACGACGGGGAGTTCCGGGGGCAGGAGGCTGCGCTGGAGGGACTGGCTGATGGCCGTGCGCTCCGAGTACAGGCGGGCGTTGTCCAGGGCCAGGGCGGCCCTGCGGGACAGGTCCTCGGCGAGTTCGAGGATCTCCTGGCGGAAGTGGTCGTCGGTGGGCTTGCCGAGCGTGAGCATGCCGATGACGCGGTTGCGGGCGACCAGCGGCAGCACGACGGTCTCGCCGCCGACCGCGGAGGCCGTGGCGAGGGTCGGACCGATGCCGGTGCTCAGCGGCTGGGGCGCGCCGCCGCTGAGGCCGAGGTCCCGCATGGAGGTGCGCAGGGCCGCCTGGTGGGCCATTTCCGCCGGGGCCGTCCACACGCGGGCGCCCGGGGTGGGCACCGGGTCGGGCGGGGCGATCTTCGACAGCAGGGACTTGATGCCGTCGATGAGTTCCTCGTCCTCGTGCAGGACGTACGAGAGGTACGGGTCCGAGGACTGGTCGGCGATCGTGTAGACGGCGCACCAGGTGGCCAGCGTGGGAACCGTCATCTGGGCCATGAGGGCCAGCGTCTGGTCGCGGTCCAGGGTGCCGGCGAGGAGGTCGGAGGCCTCGACGAGGAAGCTGAGCGAGCCGCGGCGCAGCCGCTCCAACTCGCCGAGGCGCGCGGACTCGACGGCGAGCGCGATGCGGTCGGCGGCGAACTGGAGGCGCAGCGCCTCCTCGTTGGAGTACCGGCCGGGGGCCTCGGCGGCGACGCCGAGTGAGCCGGTGAGGCGGCCCTCGACCTTGAGGGGGACGGTGACCACCGAGCGCATGCCCGTGCTGTTGAGCAGCGGGACCGCGCCGGGGACGGACTCGAGGTCGTCGTGGACGGCGGGCATGCGCGCCGAGCCGTAGCGGCCGGGTCCGGCCTCGACGGGGACGCGGGCGAAACGCTGGCGGGCGGAGGGCAGACCGGTGGAGGCGCGGACCTCCAACTCCGTTTCGTCGTCGGTCGCCAGGAGCAGGAAGGCGGCGTCGGCGTCGAGCATGTCGCGGGCGCGTTCGACCGTGCGCTGCAGGAGGCCGTCGAGGTCGTCCGGGGCGGGGGAGCCGATGAACACTTCGAAGGGGTCGGTGCTCTGGCCCTCGGAGGACGGGGAGTCGGAGGCCGGCACCCGCAACGGGGTCTGCAGCACCGCGCGTTCGTGGTCGCGCACGAGGAGGCAGACCGTGGAGGGCTCGCCGTCGGCGTCGCGGACGCGCAGGTGGGAGGCGTAGACCGGGGTGACGCGGCCGTTGGCGCCCCGCATGCCGTAGCTGCCCTCCCAGCGGGAGAGCTGGAGTGCCTCGGCGATGCCGGTGCTGGTGCCGGGGGTGTGCGGCCACGCGGCGAGGTCGGTCAGCGGCTTTCCGGTGACCTGGTCGGCGGTGTAGCCGAACAGCTCTTCCGCGTCCTCGTTCCAGGACGTGACCGCGCCGGTGCGGTCGATCTGGACGACGGCGACGCGGACCCGGCCGTCGGCGAGCGGCAGGAGGGCCGCCGGGAGGGAGGGGCCGGCGGCGCGGGTGCCGACCGGACGCTCCGGCAGGTGGAGGTGGAACCAGACGTTCTTCAGCGTGGGCGTGTACTCGACGCCCCAGCGGTCCGCCAGGGCCGCGCACAGCTGGAGCCCGCGGCCGCCCTCGCGGTCGGGGCTGCCCATGTCGGCGGGGGAGCCCTGGAGGGGGACCTCGCGCTCGGGGTAGTGGTCGGCCACCTCGATCCGTACGCCGTCGTCGCTGCGCAGGCACAGGACGTCGGCGGTGGTGCCGGCGTGGACCACGGCATTGGTCACCAGTTCGCTGGTGAGCACCACGGCGTCGTCGACGATGTCGGCATGGCCCCAGCCCTGGAGCGTGTCGCGGACGAAGGACCGGGCGCTCGCCACGGATCGTCCGACGGGCTCGAAGCTGGCGGCCGCGCGCGCGGTGATCACAGAACTCCTCGACCCTCTCTCCCCGTGCACGGCCTCATGGCCGACCGGCTCGCGCCGCTGCTGCGGCAGTCCACCCGTCGGCCCGGGATCCGGGGGCTGCTCCCCCGGGATCAGTCCGGTGGTCATTCCGGCCGCCCCTCCGATGCCCGCTCGTCTCCGTGCCACCGCCCAGACCGGACGGGACCGGTTCGGCTGGACAGCCGTATGCAAGGTTACTTACCTTCGCCGTCCATCCGGATGCCGGTCTGCAGTGTTTCCGCCCAGAGGGTGTGCGGACGATGTGCGAAGCTGCCGAACTGTTATGGCCTGGTTCGGCCGGGGTGAAACACTGGGCAAGCTGCTTATGAAGGTCCGGGCAGGTGAATGCGCGCCGAGTCGGGTGGGCAGCAGCCTCTGGAAGCGGTCCGGCGCGCCGGACCGGATCGCCCGGCAGTACGGGAATCAAGCGGCAGCAACCGGTCCGCCGAGCGTGGGCGGACCGGGCACAGCGGTATCGGTCGACCCCTGCGGGAGGGACACAGTGGAGTCTGGCGCAGCGACGCGGGCCACGAAGACGCGCGCGAAAGGCGGACAGTCCCTGAGTAACCAGGGCAAAACGCGGGGTGGCGGCGCGCGGAGCGGCAGTACGACGGTGGACACGGCCGCGCTCAACCGGCTGCTCGCGGCGCTGGTGTCCATGCGCGAGGGGAATTTCCGCAGGCGGCTCACGGTGTCCGGCGACGGCGTGATGTCGGAGATCGCGGCGGTCTTCAACGAGGTGGCCGACCGCAATCTGCACCTCACGGGTGAGCTGGCGCGAGTGCGGCGCGTGGTCGGGCGTGAGGGAAAACTCACGGAGCGGCTGGAGACCGGGGCCTGCGAGGGGTCCTGGGCGGCCGCGATCGACCACTCGAACGCGCTGGTGGACGACCTGGTGCGGCCCGTCTCCGAGGTCAGCCGGGTGCTGTCGGCGGTCGCGGACGGTGACCTGTCGCCGCGCATGGAGCTGCGGACGCAGAACGACGAGGGCACCGGGCAGCCGCTGCGCGGTGAGTTCCTGAAGGTCGGCCGGACCGTGAACAACCTGGTCGACCAGTTGTCGACGTTCACGGACGAGGTCACGCGGGTGGCCAGCGAGGTCGGCACCGAGGGCAAGCTGGGCGGTCAGGCCCGGGTGCGGGGCATGTCCGGGTCGTGGAAGGACCTGACGGACTCCGTCAACACGATGGCGTACCGGCTCACCGCGCAGGTGCGGGACATCGCGCTGGTGACGACGGCGGTGGCCAAGGGCGACCTGTCCCGGAAGGTCACGGTGCACGTGGCCGGCGAGATGCTGGAGCTGAAGAACACCGTCAACACGATGGTGGACCAGCTCTCCGCGTTCTCGTCCGAGGTGACGCGGGTGGCCCGTGAGGTGGGCACCGAGGGCGCCCTGGGCGGGCAGGCGCAGGTGCCGGGCGTGGCCGGGGTGTGGAAGGAGCTGACCGACTCCGTCAACACCATGGCCGGGAACCTGACGGCCCAGGTGCGGGAGATCTCGCACGTGACGACGGCGGTGGCCAACGGCGACCTGTCGAAGAAGGTGACGGTGCCGGCCCGCGGCGAGGTCGCGCAGCTCGCCGAGACGATCAACCAGATGACCGAGACGCTGCGGATCTTCGCGGACGAGGTCACTCGCGTGGCCAACGAGACCGGTGGCGAGGGTCAGCTCGGCGGGCAGGCGAACGTGCCGGGTGCGGCCGGTATCTGGAAGGACCTGACGGACTCCGTCAACACCGTCTTCCGGAACCTGACCACTCAGGTGCGGGACATCGCCGCGGTGACGACGGCCGTGGCCAGCGGTGACCTGTCGCAGAAGGTCACGGTGGACGTGGCCGGCGAGATGCTGGAGCTGAAGAACACCGTCAACACGATGGTCGACCAGCTCTCCGCCTTCGGTGCCGAGGTCACGCGGGTGGCCCGTGAGGTCGGTGTCGAGGGCGAGCTGGGCGGTCAGGCGCAGGTGCCCGGGGCGGCGGGGACGTGGAAGGACCTCACGGACTCCGTCAACACCGCGTTCCGCAACCTCACCGGTCAGGTGAGGAACATCGCCCAGGTGACGACGGCGGTGGCCAACGGAGACCTGTCGCAGAAGGTCACCGTGGACGTCTCCGGCGAGATGCTGCAGCTGAAGAACACCGTCAACACGATGGTGGACCAGCTCTCCAGCTTCGCCGACCAGGTCACGCGGATGGCCCGGGACGTGGGCACGGAGGGCCGCCTCGGTGGTCAGGCCCGGGTCGACGGTGTCTCGGGGACCTGGAAGGAGCTGACGGACTCCGTCAACTCCATGGCCGGCAATCTCACCTCCCAGGTGCGCAACATCGCGCAGGTGACGACGGCTGTGGCGCGCGGCGACCTGTCGCAGAAGATCGACGTGGACGCGCGCGGCGAGATCCTGGAGCTGAAGAACACCATCAACACGATGGTGGACCAGCTGTCGTCGTTCGCGGAGCAGGTCACGCGGGTGGCCCGCGAGGTGGGCACGGAGGGCCGCCTCGGCGGTCAGGCGCAGGTGCCCGGGGTCGCCGGTGTGTGGCGGGACCTGACCGACTCGGTGAACGGCATGGCCGGCAATCTCACCGCGCAGGTGCGCAACATCGCGCAGGTCGCCACGGCGGTGGCGCGCGGCGACCTGTCCCAGAAGATCACCGTGGACGCGCGCGGGGAGATCCTGGAGCTGAAGAACACCCTGAACACGATGGTGGACCAGCTGTCGTCGTTCGCCCAGGAGGTCACGCGCGTAGCGCGCGAGGTGGGCACCGAGGGCATCCTCGGCGGCCAGGCGGAGGTGCAGGGCGTCTCCGGCACCTGGAAGGACCTCACGCAGTCCGTGAACGGCATGGCCAACAACCTGACCATGCAGGTGCGCAACATCGCCGAGGTGACCACCGCGGTCGCCAAGGGCGACCTGTCGAAGAAGATCACCGTCGACGCCAAGGGCGAGATCCTCGAGCTGGTCACCACCGTCAACACGATGGTGGACCAGCTGTCGTCCTTCGCCGAGCAGGTCACGCGGGTGGCCCGCGAGGTGGGTACGGAGGGCATCCTCGGCGGTCAGGCGAGCGTGCCCGGCGTCGTGGGCATCTGGAAGGACCTCAACGACAACGTCAACCTGATGGCCAAGAACCTCACGGTCCAGGTGCGGAACATCTCCCAGGTGGCCGCGGCCGTCGCCAACGGCGACCTGACGCGGACGGTGACGATCGAGGCGCGCGGCGAGGTCGCGCAGCTCGCCGACACCTTCAACACCATGGTGCGGACGCTGCGGTCCTTCGCCGACCAGGTGACCAAGGTGGCCCGCGAGGTGGGCACCGACGGCATCCTGGGCGGCCAGGCACAGGTGCCGGGCGTGTCGGGGACGTGGAAGGACCTCACCGAGTCGGTGAACCAGATGGCGTCCAACCTGACCGGTCAGGTGCGCAACATCGCCATGGTCACCACGGCGATCGCGAAGGGCGACCTGACCAAGAAGATCGACATCGACGCGCGCGGCGAGATCCTGGAGCTGAAGACGACGATCAACACGATGGTCGACCAGCTCTCCTCCTTCGCCGAGGAGGTCACCCGCGTCGCCCGTGAGGTGGGCACGGAGGGGCAGCTCGGCGGTCAGGCACGCGTGCGGGACGTCGACGGCACCTGGCGCGACCTGACGGAGTCCGTGAACGAGATGGCCGGGAACCTCACCCGGCAGGTGCGGGCCATCGCGCGCGTGGCGACCGCGGTGACCCGCGGCGACCTGAACCTGAAGATCGACGTGGACGCCTCCGGGGAGATCTCGGAGCTGCAGGACTACATCAACAAGATGATCGCCAACCTGCGCGACACCACGATCGCCAACAAGGAGCAGGACTGGCTCAAGGGCAACCTGGCCCGTATCTCCGGCCTGATGCAGGGCCGCCGGGATCTCCAGGACGTGGCCTCGCTGATCATGAGCGAGCTGACACCGGTGGTCTCCGCCCAGCACGGGGCGTTCTTCCTGGCGATGCCGCTGGTCGACGGGCAGGAGCAGGCGGGCGCCGAGGGCGACGCGTACGAGCTGCGCATGCTCGGGTCGTACGGCTACTCGATGGGGTCCATGCCCACCTCGTTCCGGCCGGGGGAGGCGCTGGTCGGCACGGCCGCCCAGGAGAAGCGCACGATCCTCGTGGAGAACGCGCCGAGCGGTTACCTGAAGATCTCCTCCGGGCTCGGCGAGGCGCCGCCCGCGCAGGTGATCGTGCTGCCGGTGCTGTTCGAGGGGCAGGTGCTCGGCGTCATCGAGCTGGCGTCGTTCACGCCGTTCACGCACATCCAGAAGGACTTCCTCAACCAGATCGCCGAGATGATCGCGACCAGCGTCAACACCATCTCCGTGAACACCAAGACGGAGGTCCTGCTGAGCCAGTCGCAGGAGCTGACCGAGCAACTGCGTGAGCGGTCGGAGGAGTTGGAGCAGCGGCAGAAGGCACTGCAGTCGTCCAACGCCGAACTGGAGGAGAAGGCCGAGCTGCTGGCGCAGCAGAACCGCGACATCGAGGTGAAGAACACCGAGATCGAGGAGGCCCGGCAGGTCCTGGAGGAGCGTGCGGAGCAGCTCGCGGTCTCCATGCGCTACAAGAGCGAGTTCCTGGCCAACATGTCGCACGAGCTGCGTACGCCGCTCAACTCACTGCTGATTCTGGCCAAGCTGCTCGCCGACAACGCCGACGCGAACCTGACCCCGAAGCAGGTCGAGTTCGCCGAGACGATCCACGGCGCCGGCTCCGACCTGCTCCAGCTCATCAACGACATCCTCGACCTGTCGAAGGTCGACGCGGGGAAGATGGACGTCTCGCCGACCCGCATCGCGCTCGTGCAGCTCGTGGACTACGTGGAGGCCACCTTCCGGCCGCTGAGCGCGGAGAAGGGCCTGGACCTGTCGGTGCGGGTGTCGCCCGGGTTGCCCGCCACCATGCACACCGACGAGCAGCGGCTGCTCCAGGTGCTGCGCAACCTGCTGTCCAACGCGGTGAAGTTCACCGACTCGGGCTCCGTCGAGCTGGTCATCCGGCCGGCCCGGGACGAGGTGCCGACGGCCATCCGGGAGCAGTTGCTGGAGGCCGGTTCGGTGAACGACCCGGACGCCGAACTGATCGCGTTCTCCGTGAGCGACACCGGCATCGGCATCGCGGCCAGCAAGATGCAGGTGATCTTCGAGGCGTTCAAGCAGGCCGACGGCACCACCAGCCGCAAGTACGGCGGTACGGGTCTCGGGCTGTCCATCTCGCGGGAGATCGCGCAGCTGCTCGGCGGTGAGATCCACGCGCAGAGCGAGCCGGGCCGCGGGTCGACGTTCACGCTCTATCTGCCGCTGCACCCGAGCGAGCTGCCCCCGCACGGCTACCAGCAGCCGCTGCCCTCCGTGGAGGCCGGTCAGCTGCCGGCGTCCCCGGGCGCCGCGGACGAACTGCCGGACACGTCGTTCGAGGCGCCGGCCGAGGTGAAGTCGTACCAGGACGCGCAGAACGGTGCCACCGCGCTCTTCCGGCGCCGGCGCAAGTCGGCCGCGGACGCCGAGGACCGGCCCGAGGTGCGGGAGCGGCAGCCGGGCGCCGGGCAGGAGTCGGCACCGCATGCGCACCGGGGGATCCGGTTCGGCGGGCAGAAGGTGCTGATCGTCGACGACGACATCCGCAACGTCTTCGCCCTCACCAGCGTCCTGGAGCAGCACGGCCTGTCCGTGCTGTACGCGGAGAACGGGCGCGAGGGCATCGAGGTGCTGGAGCAGCACGAGGACGTGGCGGTCGTCCTGATGGACATCATGATGCCGGAGATGGACGGGTACGCGACGACCACGGCGATCCGCCGGATGCCCCAGTTCGCCGGTCTGCCGATCATCGCCCTGACCGCCAAGGCGATGAAGGGCGACCGGGAGAAGGCGATCGAGTCGGGCGCGTCCGACTACGTGACGAAGCCGGTCGACCCCGACCACCTGCTGACGGTGATGCAGCAGTGGATGCGCGAGGAGTGAGCGCGGGCGGGCCGGCGGCAGTGGCCCACGGGGGAGCCGGTGGCCGCGGCCGGGGTCCGGGCGGGAAGTGATCGGTACGCTCGGACCCCGGGCCCGTAGTACGTTCGGGCACGGTGTCCTCGTGCGTACGGGCACCTTCCGTGCGGTCCGCTCGGGCGGTGTGCGAACGTGGGGTGTGTGTAAACGGCGGGAACCTTCGGAGTCCACGCGCAGTCGCTGACTCAGCGTGCCCGAAGCCGTGTAGGAGTGCGGGATTCGGGGAACCTTCTGGTCTCCCGCTGCGTTTCTGCTACGAGCACAGTGACATCACGGTGACAGGGTGTGGCGACAGGCGGGGTGCGGCTACGATGACCGGCACAAGGACGGACGGCGCAAGGGAGCCGTCCCCCGGGGCGGCACCCGCCGGTGCCGTGCCAGGTCCTGTGGACAGGGGAGGCCCCACGCCGGGGCGAGGAGGGCGGGCCATGGTGCAGAAGGCCAAGATCCTCCTGGTCGATGACCGGCCGGAGAATCTGCTTGCGCTGGAGGCGATCCTCTCGGCGCTCGATCAGACGCTGGTGCGGGCATCGTCCGGGGAGGAAGCGCTCAAAGCACTGCTCACGGACGACTTCGCGGTCATTCTGCTGGACGTCCAGATGCCGGGCATGGACGGTTTCGAGACCGCCGCGCACATCAAGCGACGGGAGCGGACCCGGGACATCCCGATCATCTTCCTCACGGCGATCAACCACGGCCCGCACCACACCTTCCGCGGGTACGCGGCGGGCGCGGTGGACTACATCTCCAAGCCGTTCGACCCCTGGGTGCTGCGGGCCAAGGTCTCGGTCTTCGTCGAGCTGTACATGAAGAACTGCCAGCTGCGTGAGCAGGCGGCGCTGCTGCGGCTCCAGTTGGAGGGCAACGGCAAGGCCGAGGCCGGCGAGGCCAAGGAGCCGGCGGGGCTGCTCGCCGAGCTGTCGGCGCGGCTGGCGGCCGTGGAGGAGCAGGCGGAGGCGCTGTCCAAGCAGCTCGGCGACGAGTCGACGGACGCGGCCGCCGTGGCGACGGCCGCCCACCTGGAGCGCAAGCTCACCGGACTCCGACGGGCGCTGGACGCCCTGGAGCCGGGCGCCTCCGGAGGCCAGGCCGCCGTCAACTGACGCCGTGTGCGCCCCTGGTGCCCGCGTGTTCCACCGGGCCGGTCTGCGTGGACGTCCGTGACGGGGCGCGGTCGGGCGGTCCGTGAGGGCTTGTCAGGGGCAGTAGCGGAAGCGTCAGTTCCGCCCCTGTGCGGGGGCGACACGAACGGGTGAAGCGGTAGGCACACGTGTCGACCGCCGTCTCCCCCGGTAACCTCACACCCATGGCCTCACGTCCCTCCGCAGCCAAGAAGCAGACCGCGAAGAAGGCGGCCGCTCCCGCGAAGGGTCCCGCCAAGAAGGCCGCCGCGAAGAAGGCACCCGCGAAAAAGGCGCCCGCCAAGAAGGCCGCGGCGAAGAAGCCCGCGCCCAAACCGGCTCCGAATCCAACCGGGGGCGTCTACCGGCTGGTGCGTGCGCTCTGGCTGGGCCTCGCGCACGGGGTGGGCGCCGTCTTCCGCGGCATAGGGCAGGGTGCCAAGAACCTCGACCCGGCCCATCGCAAGGACGGCGTCGCCCTGCTGCTGCTCGGCGTCTCGCTGATCGTCGCCGCGGGCACCTGGGCCGACCTCAAGGGCCCCGTCGGCGACCTGGTCGAGATCCTCGTGACCGGCGCCTTCGGCCGTCTCGACCTGCTCGTGCCGATCCTGCTCGGCGCCATCGCCGTACGTCTGATCCGGCACCCCGAGAAGCCCGAGGCCAACGGGCGGATCGTGATCGGCCTGTCCGCGCTCGTCATCGGCGTGCTCGGCCAGGTGCACATCGCCTGCGGCTCGCCGGCCCGCAGCGAGGGCATGCAGGCCATAAGGGACGCCGGCGGCCTCATCGGCTGGGGCGCGGCGACCCCGCTGTCGTACACGATGACCGACGTGCTGGCCGTGCCGCTGCTCGTGCTGCTCACGGTCTTCGGGCTGCTCGTCGTCACGGCCACCCCGGTCAACGCCATTCCGCAGCGGCTGCGGCAGCTCGGGGTGCGGCTGGGCGTGGTGCACGACCCGGTGGCGGACGAGTTCACCGAGGACGACGAGCGCTACGACGAGCAGTGGCGCGAGGCGCTGCCCGCCCGGCCCCGCAAGCGCGGCGCCCCGGCCGCCGCCGAGGCGTACGACCCCGACGCGGCCGAGCAGGAGGCCCTCAGCCGGCGCCGCGGCAGGCCCCGGCGGTCCGCCGTGCCCCAGCCCGAGATGAATCGTCCGATGGACGCCGTGGACGTCGCCGCGGCGGCCGCCGCCGCGCTCGACGGTGCCGTACTGCACGGGATGCCGCCCTCGCCGCTGGTCGCCGACCTCACCCAGGGCGTGAGCACGGGGGACCGCGAGTCCACCACCCCGACGCCCACGCCCGTGCCGGCCGCGCGGCCGCAGCCGGGGAAGCTCAAGAAGGACGCCGCCAAGGCCCCCGAACCGGACGCGGCGGGCGGTGCGGTCCCCGACCTCACCAAGACGCCGCTGCCCAAGGAGCGGGACCTGCCGCCGCGCGCCGAGCAGCTCCAGCTCTCCGGCGACATCACGTACTCCCTGCCGTCCCTGGACTCCCTCACGCGCGGGGGCCCCGGCAAGGCGCGCAGCGCCGCCAACGACGCCATAGTGGACTCGCTGACCACCGTCTTCACCGAGTTCAAGGTCGACGCCCGGGTCACCGGCTTCACCCGCGGACCGACGGTCACGCGCTACGAGGTCGAGCTGGGCCCCGCCGTGAAGGTCGAGCGGATCACCGCGCTGACCAAGAACATCGCGTACGCCGTCGCCAGCCCCGACGTGCGGATCATCAGCCCGATCCCCGGCAAGTCCGCGGTCGGCATCGAGATTCCCAACACCGACCGGGAGATGGTCAACCTCGGGGACGTGCTGCGCCTCGCCGAGTCCGCCGAGGACGACGACCCGATGCTGGTCGCCTTCGGCAAGGACGTCGAGGGCGGCTACGTCATGCACTCGCTGGCGAAGATGCCGCACATGCTGGTCGCCGGCGCCACCGGCTCCGGCAAGTCGTCCTGCATCAACTGCCTGATCACCTCGATCATGATGCGGGCGACCCCGGAGGACGTCCGGATGATCCTGGTCGACCCGAAGCGGGTCGAGCTGACGGCCTACGAGGGCATCCCGCACCTGATCACGCCGATCATCACCAACCCCAAGCGGGCCGCCGAGGCGCTCCAGTGGGTCGTGCGCGAGATGGACCTGCGCTACGACGACCTCGCCGCCTACGGCTACCGGCACATCGACGACTTCAACCGCGCGGTGCGCGAGGGCAAGGTCAAGCCGCCCGAGGGCAGCGAACGCGAGCTGCAGCCGTACCCGTACCTGCTGGTGATCGTGGACGAGCTGGCCGACCTGATGATGGTCGCCCCGCGCGACGTCGAGGACGCGATCGTCAGGATCACGCAGCTCGCGCGCGCGGCCGGCATCCACCTGGTGCTGGCCACCCAGCGGCCGTCCGTCGACGTCGTCACCGGTCTGATCAAGGCCAACGTGCCCTCCCGGCTCGCCTTCGCCACCTCCTCGCTCGCCGACTCCCGGGTCATCCTCGACCAGCCCGGCGCCGAGAAGCTCATCGGCAAGGGCGACGGTCTCTTCCTGCCGATGGGCGCGAACAAGCCGACCCGTATGCAGGGCGCGTTCGTGACCGAGGAAGAGGTCGCGGTCGTCGTCCAGCACTGCAAGGACCAGATGGCGCCGGTCTTCCGGGACGACGTCACCGTGGGCACCAAGCAGAAGAAGGAGATCGACGAGGACATCGGCGACGACCTCGACCTGCTGTGCCAGGCGGCCGAGCTGGTCGTCTCCACGCAGTTCGGGTCCACCTCGATGCTCCAGCGCAAGCTGCGCGTCGGCTTCGCCAAGGCCGGGCGGCTGATGGACCTGATGGAGTCACGGAGCATCGTCGGGCCGAGCGAAGGCTCAAAGGCTCGTGACGTTCTTGTGAAGCCTGACGAGCTGGACGGCGTGCTCGCGGTGATCCGGGGGGAGTCTGAAGGGTAGGCAACGGCGTGCGAGGGGTTCCGCCGACGGAGGGTCGAGGCGGCCGGGCGGCCGATCGTGACTCACCCGTTAGGGATCATTGAGCAACCGTTTCCCCATGCCCTACGTCAAGTTGAGGGAAGTGACAAACAGGTAGTCCACCATCGGAGTGCCGGGCCATTCCGATGGCGTAAAGGTCGTACCGCCCGGTTGCCCCACCCGTTTGCACCCCCCCTAGACTGAACGCCCAGCACAGGCGGCCAAACGCTCGAAAGGCGCCCCCGTGGCCAACGGAAACTCCCCCGAAGACGAGCGTCCGATCGAAGACGTGTCCCGAGACGTCCCTGCCGACCTCTCCGAGGAAGCCCGCCCCTCCGTGGGCCGCGCCCTGAAGCAGGCACGGATCGCCGCCGGGCTCACCGTCGACGACATCACCACCGCCACGCGGGTCCGCATCGCCATCGTGCACGCCATCGAGGCGGACGACTTCGCGCCCTGCGGCGGCGACATCTACGCGCGCGGTCACATCCGCACCCTCGCCAAGGCCGTCGGGCTCGACCCGGCCGAGCTGCTCGCGCAGTTCGACGCCGAGCACGGCGGGCGCCCGGCGCCGACCCCCGCCGCGCCCCTGTTCGAGGCGGAACGCATCCGTCCCGAGCGGCGCGGACCCAACTGGACCGCCGCCATGGTCGCCGCGATCGTCGCGGTGATCGGTTTCGTCGGCTTCACCTTCGTCAAGGGCGGCGACGACGGTGGCAACGAGGCGAGCGTCGCCGAGGGCGCCCAGCCCTCGTCCGGCGAGTCCGCCTCGTCGAGCGCAAAGCCCAAGAAGCCCGCCGACCCCAAGCCCGAACCGAGCGACAGCGCCATCGCCGCCGCGCCCGCGGACAAGGTCACCGTCAAGGTCAGCGCCACCGAGGGCCGCAGCTGGATCTCCGCCCAGGACCACAACGGCCGGCTGCTCTTCGACGGGCTGCTCAAGCAGGGCGACTCCAAGACGTTCCAGGACAACGAGAAGGTCAAGCTCGTCCTCGGCGACGCGGGAGCCATCCAGCTCTACGTCAACGGCAAGAAGATCGAGGACGACTTCCAGCCCGGCGCCGTCGAGCGCCTGACGTACACGAAGGGCGACCCGCAGGTCGGATAGGGGACGCGGGGGACGGGTCCACACGGGGTTGGCCAGGATCGGCCAACCCCGTCGACGTGGGCTGTCGGCGGGACGAAGTAGTCTTGAGCCCATGCCTGAAAGCCGTACCGTCGCACTCGTCACCCTTGGCTGCGCCCGTAACGAGGTGGACTCGGAGGAGCTCGCAGGCCGTCTGGAGGCGGACGGCTGGAAGCTCGTCGACGACGCCGAGGAAGCGGACGTCGCCGTCGTGAACACGTGCGGCTTCGTCGAGGCCGCGAAGAAGGACTCCGTGGACGCCCTCCTGGAGGCCAACGACCTCAAGGGCCACGGAAGAACGCAGGCCGTCGTGGCGGTGGGCTGCATGGCCGAGCGGTACGGCAAGGAGCTGGCCGACGCCCTCCCGGAGGCCGACGGCGTCCTCGGCTTCGACGACTACGCCGACATCTCCGACCGCCTGCAGACCATCCTGAACGGCGGCATCCACGCCGCCCACACCCCGCGCGACCGGCGCAAGCTGCTGCCGATCAGCCCCGCCGAGCGGCAGGAGGCCGGAGCCGCGGTCGCCCTGCCCGGGCACGGCCCGACCGACCTCCCCGAGGGCGTCGCCCCCGCCTCCGGGCCCCGCGCGCCCCTGCGCCGCCGCCTGGACGGCTCCCCGGTCGCCTCGGTGAAGCTGGCCTCCGGCTGCGACCGGCGTTGCTCCTTCTGCGCCATCCCGTCCTTCCGCGGCTCCTTCATCTCGCGCCGCCCGAGCGACGTGCTGAACGAGACGCGGTGGCTGGCCGAGCAGGGCGTCAAGGAGATCATGCTGGTCTCCGAGAACAACACCTCCTACGGCAAGGACCTCGGCGACATCCGCCTGCTGGAGTCGCTGCTGCCGAACCTGGCCGAGGTCGACGGCATCGAGCGGGTGCGGGTCAGCTACCTCCAGCCGGCCGAGATGCGCCCCGGTCTGATCGACGTGCTGACCTCCACCGAGAAGGTCGTGCCCTACTTCGACCTCTCCTTCCAGCACTCCGCTCCCAACGTGCTGCGCGCGATGCGCCGCTTCGGCGACACCGACCGCTTCCTGGAGCTCCTCGACACCATCCGGAGCAAGGCGCCCGAGGCAGGTGTGCGCTCCAACTTCATCGTCGGCTTCCCCGGCGAGTCCGAGGCGGACCTCGCCGAGCTGGAGCGGTTCCTGAACCACGCCCGCCTCGACGCCATCGGCGTCTTCGGATACTCCGACGAGGAGGGCACCGAGGCGGCGACCTACGGCGACAAGCTGGACGAGGACGTCGTCGCCGCGCGACTGGCCCGCGTCTCCCGCCTGGCCGAGGAACTGGTCTCGCAGCGGGCCGACGAGCGCGTCGGCGCGACCGTGCGGGTACTCGTCGAGTCCGTGGACCCCGCCGACGAGGGGGACGGCGTCCGTGGCCGCGCGGAGCACCAGGCGCCGGAGACGGACGGCCAGGTGCTGCTCACGAGCGGCGAAGGCCTGAGCGTCGGTCGTATGGTCGACGCGAAGGTGGTCGGTACGGAGGGTGTCGACCTGGTGGCCGAACCGCTGCCGGGCGCGCCCGAGTGTAGTGAGGAGGCCGGCAGATGACCGGAGTTCCGGCGTCCGCGGCGGGCGGCTCCTCCAGTGCGCGCAGGACCGGCCCGCGGGGGACCTCGGGCGCTGCGCAAGAACCTGCCGGGCGTACGAACGCGGGGAGCGCCGTCGAGCGGGGCGCGGCGGAACGTGCGGCGACGGATCGGGGCACGACGGATCAAGGGACGACGGATCAAGGGACGACGGGCCGGGGCTCGGCGGAACGGGGTTCGACCGAGGGCGGTGCGGCCGGGCGCGGTGGCAAGATCGCGGCCGCGGCCGTCAACCAGGCGAGCGTCTGGAACGTCGCCAATCTGCTGACGATGCTCCGCCTGCTCCTCGTGCCGGCCTTCGTCGCGCTGATGCTCGGCAACGGCGGGTACGACCCGGCCTGGCGCTCCTTCGCCTGGGCCGCCTTCGCCATCGCCATGATCACCGACCTCTTCGACGGGCATCTGGCGCGCACGTACAACCTCGTCACCGACTTCGGGAAGATCGCCGATCCCATCGCCGACAAGGCGATCATGGGCGCGGCGCTCATCTGCCTGTCCGCGCTGGGTGACCTGCCGTGGTGGGTGACGGCCGTCATCCTCGGCCGGGAACTCGGGATCACCGTCCTGCGTTTTGTGGTCATCCGGTACGGCGTCATCCCCGCGAGCCGGGGCGGCAAGCTCAAGACGCTCACCCAGGGCATCGCCGTCGGCATGTACGTCCTGGCGCTGACGGGGCCGCTGGCCACTCTGAGGTTCTGGGTGATGGCCGCGGCGGTCGTCCTGACCGTCGCGACCGGACTGGACTATGTGAAGCAGGCCATTGTGCTGCGGCGCCGGGGAATCGCCGAACGCAGAGCGGCGTTGAAGGAGGCGGAAGGTTGAGTTCCACGGCCGCCGACGTGGTGCGACTACTCACGGTCAGGGGCGAGACCCTCGCGGTCGCCGAGTCACTGACGGGTGGAATGGTCGCTGCCGCGCTCACGGCGGTCCCCGGGGCCTCCAAGGCGTTCCGGGGTTCCGTCACCGCGTACGCGACGGAGCTGAAGCAGGAGCTGCTCGGCGTCCAGGGCGAGCTGCTCGCGGCGCGCGGAGCGGTGGATCCGCAGGTCGCCGCCCAGATGGCGGCAGGCGTACGCACCGCGCTGGGCGCCGACTGGGGCGTCGCGACGACGGGTGTCGCCGGTCCGGACCCGCAGGACGGGCAGCCCGTGGGGACCGTCTTCGTGGCCGTGGAGGGGCCCCGCGGGGCCGAGCGGGGTTGCGCCGATGGCGGAAAAGTGGAGGCGCTGCGGTTGAACGGCGACCGCGCGGAAATTCGTATGGAGAGTGTACGGAGCGTACTCGCACTTCTTTTGAGGGAGCTTGCGAGCGAACAGACCGGGAATGAGCGGGCACAGGATACGGAACGGAACGGGGGGTTTTGATGTTTGCAGCCCTGAGTGAACACGACATCGCTCCCCGCACGGCCGCGGCGCGAGGCGGTACGGTGGGGCGTGAAGGATGCGGTTACACGGTCCGAGGAGGGAGCCACCGATGATTCTGCTCCGTCGCCTGCTGGGTGACGTGCTGCGTCGGCAGCGCCAACGCCAGGGCCGTACTCTGCGCGAAGTCTCCTCGTCCGCCCGAGTCTCACTCGGCTATCTCTCCGAGGTGGAGCGGGGGCAGAAGGAGGCTTCTTCCGAGCTGCTCTCCGCCATCTGCGACGCGCTGGACGTACGGATGTCCGAGCTCATGCGGGAAGTGAGCGACGAACTCGCCCTCGCGGAGCTGGCCCGGTCCGCTGCGGCGACGCCCAGCGAGACCGTACCGGCACCGGTGCGCCCGATGCTGGGTTCCGTCTCGGTGACCGGCGTGCCACCGGAACGGGTGACCATCAAGGCGCCCGCCGAGGCAGTGGACGTCGTCGCCGCCTGAGCGCCCGAGAACGTGTGCGTGTGAGGCCCCGACCGGGGGTCGCTCCGGGAGACCGGAGGGACGCGGTCGGGGTTTTCGCATGCCCGGGCGCGTTGCGTGCGCACGGGCGTGGGTGCCGTCGGCGGTGCGGCCGCCCGGTTTGCCGGTCCGTGGGGGTGCGGTCATCGTGGAGGGAGATGGCCGGGGGGCGAACCGACGGAGGCGTGGATGTACGTCGTGAAGAGCCCGTTGTCCGACGCGGACCTGAAGACCGTCTCCGAGGCGTTGCAGGGCGCCCTCGTGGACCTGGTCGACCTGGCCCTGGTGGCGAAGCAGATCCACTGGAACGTGGTCGGCCCGCGCTTCCGCTCCGTCCATCTCCAACTGGACGAACTCGTCGGCACCGCCCGCACGCACTCGGACACCGTGGCGGAACGTGCCTCGGCGCTCGGCGTCTCCCCGGACGGCCGGGCCGCGACGGTCGCCGTCGGCAGCGGCATCGACGTGACCCCCGAGGGCTGGGTCGACGACACCACCGCCGTACAGACCGTCGTGGACGCGCTGGGCGCGGTGATCGGGCGGATGCGCGAGCGGATCGCGGCGAGCGGTGAGCCGGATCCCGTGAGCCAGGACATCTTCATCCAGATCACGGCCGATCTCGAGAAGCAGCACTGGATGTTCCAGGCCGAAAACGGCTGACGCGGGATGGTCTCGGCGCGGACGGCTCGCCGGGCGGCCGCGCTGGTCCTCGGCGCGCTGTGGTGGTGGGCCGTGCTGCGCCTGGCGCTGGAGCCGGGCGCCGGGGTGCTGGAAGGGGCGGTCGCGGTCGGCGGCTGGGGGCTGAGCGTGCTGCCGGTGCACTGTGTGCCGAGGCGCCGGGCAGCGGGGGCGCTGGGAGCGGGGCGGTGGCGACGTGCCCTGCGCGGGGCGGAGCGGAGCCCGGCCCCGACCCGCCCGCGCCGGTACCGGCCTTGACGGCAGAGGGACCTTGACGGCAGTGGAGCCTTTACGGCAGAGCAGCCTTTACGGCAGGGGCCGGGGGGCGTAACGTATAACCAAATGGTTGTAGATGGAGTGGCCGAAGAAGCGGAAGCGGGCACGGACCGCCTGTTCCAGGCCCTGGCCGACCTGACCCGCCGCGACATCCTGCGTCGCTGTGCGCGGGACGAGCTGTCGGTGTCACGCCTGGCCGAGGCCTATCCGATGAGCTTCGCCGCGGTGCAGAAGCACGTCGCGGTACTGGAGCGGGCCGGCCTCGTGGTCAAGGAACGCCGCGGACGGGAGCAGCTCGTGCGGACCGATCCCGAGGCCCTGGACCGGGCCCGTCGGGCCCTGGACGAACTCGAGGCCGCCTGGCGCGGTCGGGTGGAGCGGATGTCCGACCTGCTCGCCGAGGCGCCGGAAGCCGAATCCGAGACGCGTCAACCTACGGAAGGACAGAGCCGATGAGTGTCACCAGCCTGGACAAGGACCTCGACAACCTGACCCTCACCCTGGTCGCCGACTTCGCCGCCCCCGTGGAGCGGGTGTGGCAGCTGTGGTCCGACCCCCGGCAGCTGGAGCGCTGGTGGGGACCGCCGACCTACCCGGCGACGGTGGAGGAGCACGACCTGACCCCGGGCGGGGACGTCACGTACTTCATGACCGGCCCGGAGGGCGAGAAGTTCCGCGGCTGGTGGCGAGTGGCCACGGTCGACGCCCCGAGGTCGCTGGAGTTCACCGACGGGTTCGCCGACGAGGACGGGGTGCCCAACGCCGCGATGCCGACGACCGCGAACCGGGTCACGCTCACCGAGCGCGACGGCGGCACCCGCATGGAGATGCGGGCCGTCTTCGACACCAGGGAGCAGATGGACCAGCTCATGACGATGGGCATGGAGGAAGGGCTGCGCGAGGCGGCCGGTCAGATGGACGCCCTGCTCACCACCGGCTGAGCCGCACCGCGGCATTCCCGGCGGCCTCCTCAGCGCCGCGTCCGGGCACCCGTGACGCCGCCCGGACGCGGCGCGGGCCCGCTCTGACAGGTCGGACACCAGTACGTGGGGCGCTCGCGGGAGCCGTCGCCCTGGTCGGCCACCCGGACCGACGTCCCGCAGCGCAGGCAGGGGCGGGGCGCCCGGCCGTACACGAACAGGTCCTGGCCACGCAGGCCGGTGGTGCGGCGGACCGGACGGTCGCGGTTGGCCTCCAGGAGCTTCTTCGCGAACGTGGGCAGCAGCGCGGCCCGGTCGGCGGGCAGCTCGCCGACCGGCAGCCACGGCGTGACGCCGAGCAGGAAGCACAGCTCGCTCTTGTAGACGTTGCCGATGCCGGCGAGATTGCGCTGGTCCAGCAGGGCCTCGCCGAGCGCACGGGCGGGGTCCGCGCGCAGGTTGTCCAGCGCCCGCGCCGGGTCCCAGTCGGGGCCGAGCAGGTCGGGACCGAGATGGCCCACGGCGCGCTGCTCGTCACCGGTGCGCAGGATGTCCAGCACCGGCAGACGGTAGCCGACGGCCGTGCGGTCGACGGTGCCGAGGACCACCCTGATCTGGTGCGCCGGGCCGCCGCTCCAGCGCTGACCGGGCGCGAAGACCTTCCAGGAACCGTCCATCCGCAGGTGCGAGTGCACCGTCAGGCCGCCCTCGACCCGGATGAGCAGGTGCTTGCCGCGCGGGGTGACGTCCAGGACGGTGCGGCCGGTGAGGTCGACCGTGGCGTACCGGGGGACACGGAAGTCGCTGCGGGTCAGCACCTTGCCCGCGAGGGCGTCGTGCAGCCGTCGCGCCGCCTGCCAGACCGTGTCTCCTTCGGGCATGGCTCAAGGGTGACAGGGTCACGCCCTGATGCGCAGACCGCGCGGGGTGGCGATGAACCCCGCTCCCTCCAGGAGCGGGCCGAAGGGGGACGTCAGGGCCGCGGTGCCGTTGACCCGCTCCACCGTGACCGTGCCGAGGGAACCGGCACGGGCCGCCTCCGCCAGCGCCTGCGCGGCGGCCCGCAGCCGCGGGTCCTCGGTGGGCAGCCGGTCGGGGTCCGAGGGCCACAGCAGGAGGGTCTTGCCGCCGCGCTCCATGTAGAGCGCCGGTTCGCCCTCGACGAGCACCACCAGGGAGCCCGCCTTGCGGCCGGGCTTGTGCGTGGCACCGGCCGGCGGCTCGGGCCAGCCGAGGGCCGCACCGTACGCGTTCGCCGGGTCGGCGGCGGCCAGGGCGACCGCCCGCGGACCGGCGGCGGCGCGGTCGCGACGGCCGGGGACTCCGACGCCGTACGGGTCGCGCGGGCCCTCGAAGCCCCGGTGCGCGCCACCCGCGTGCGCGCCTCCCCCGCGTGGGCCGCCCGCGCCCGGCTCGGCATAGTCGCGAGGCGAGATGTAGTCGCCCCGGGAGGGCGATCGGCCCAGGCGGTCGGGATCGGAGAAGACGTCGTCGTGCGGGCCCGGGCCTCCGGCGCCACCACGGCTGTCCGAGGTGAAGTCGGCGAAGGGGTCCGGGGCGTCGCCGGAGGGGTCCGGGCGGTCCAGGGGGTCGAGTGGGCCGACGAGGGGGTCGTCGGCCGGTCCGGGGTAGTCGTGAGGGCCGGTGGAATCGTGCGGGCCGGTGGAGCCGCCCGGTCCGGGCCGGTTCGCGGAGCTGCCGCGTGGGAACTCCTCCGGCCCGGGCGGGCCGTCGCCGCGCTCGCGGGCGTTCGCCACCGCGCGCAACCGGTCCACGGCGCCCTCCATGGCGAACTGCGCCGCCCCGAGCCCCTCCACCACGTAACCGCGCCGGGCCTGACCACTCTCCTCGAACGCGGCCAGGATCCGGTACACCGCCGAGAAGCCGCCCTCGACGCCCTCCGCGGCGACGGCGCCGCGAGTCACCACGCCGTGCCGGTCGAGGAGCGTGCGAGCCAGTGCGTGGGCCCGCACGGTGCCGTCGGCCTCGCGGGCCGGCAGCAGCGACCAGCGGCCCGCGACCGTCGGCGGGCCGGTGCGGGACGCCGGGCGGGCGGCGGCCGTCAGCGAGCCGTACCGTCCGCGTGGCACCGCGCGCTTGGCACGGTGGGCCGTGGAGCCCGCGGTGCGCCCGGAGCCCAGCAGGGAGCGCAGGGGCGCGAGCGTGTCGTTCGTCAGCCGTCCGGACCAGGCCAGGTCCCACAGGGCGTCGGCCAGCTGCGGATCGGTGGCCTCCGGGTGGGTGGTGGCGCGGACCTGGTCGGCGATCTGGCGGAAGAACAAGCCGTACCCGCCCGCGAGCACGCTCAGGACGGACTCGTGCAGGGCGGTCGTCTCCAGGGGATGCGGGGGCGGCAGGAGCAGCGGGGCCGCGTCCGCCAGGTAGAGGGAGACCCAGCCGTCCTTGCCGGGCAGCGAACCCGCCCCCGCCCACACCACCTCACCGGCGGCCGTCAGCTCGTCCAGCATCGCCGGGTTGTAGTGCGCCACGCGGGAGGGGAGGACCAGCTTCTCCAGCGCGGAGGCGGGCACCGAGGCGCCCTGCAACTGCTCGACGGCACGGACCAGCCCGTCGACGCCGCGCAGCGTGTGCCCCTTGCCGATGTGCTGCCACTGGGGGAGGAACTGGCCGAGCGCGGCCGGTGCCACCGGCTCCAGCTCGTGCCGGAGCGCGGCCAGGGAACGGCGGCGCAGCCTGCGCAGGACGGTCGCGTCGCACCACTCCTGGCCGATGCCGGCCGGATGGAACTCGCCCTGCACGACCCGTCCCGTCCCCGCCAGCCGCTGCAGGGCGCCCTCGGTGACCGCCACGCCCAGACCGAAGCGGGCCGCCGCGGTGACCGAGGTGAAGGGGCCGTGGGTGCGGGCGTGCCGGGCGAGGAGGTCGCCGAGCGGGTCCTTGACCGGCTCCGTGAACGCCTCCGGCACTCCGACGGGCAGCGCCGTGCCCAGCGCGTCGCGCAGCCGGCCCGCGTCCTCGATCGCCGCCCAGTGGTCGGCACCCGCGATCCGCACTCTGATCGCGCGACGGGCCGCGGCCAGCTCGGGCGCCCACTGAGCCTCGGCGCCCCGCTCGGCCAGCTCCGCGTCCGTCAGCGGGCCGAGCACCCGCAGCAGGTCGGCGACGCCCTCGGAGTCCTTGATGCGGCGGTCCTCGGTGAGCCACTGCAGCTCGCGCTCCAGCTCGGTGAGCACCTCCGCGTCGAGCAGCTCGCGCAGCTCCGCCTGGCCGAGCAGCTCGGCCAGCAGCCGCGAGTCCAGGGACAGGGCGGCGGCCCGGCGCTCGGCGAGCGGCGAGTCGCCCTCGTACAGGAACTGGGCGACGTAGCCGAAGAGCAGCGAGCGGGCGAACGGGGACGGCTCCGGGGTGGTGACCTCGACCAGGCGGACCTTGCGGGACTCCACGTCGCCCATCAGCTCGACCAGGCCGGGGACGTCGAAGACGTCCTGGAGGCACTCGCGGACCGCCTCCAGGACGATCGGGAACGAGCCGTACTCGCTCGCCACCTCCAGCAGCTGCGCGGCGCGCTGACGCTGCTGCCACAGCGGGGTGCGCTTGCCCGGGCTGCGTCGCGGCAGCAGCAGCGCGCGGGCGGCGCACTCGCGGAACCGGGACGCGAACAGCGCCGAGCCGCCCACCTGGTCGGTGACGACCCGGTCGACCTCTCCCTTGTCGAAGACGACGTCGGCCGCGCCCACCGGCGCCTTCTCCGCGTCGTACTCGAGGCCCGGCTTCGCGGGGTCCTGGTCGAGGAAGTCCAGTCCCATCAGATCGGCGTCCGGCAGGCGCAGCACGATGCCGTCGTCGGCGTGCATGACCTGGGCATCCATGCCGTACCGCTCGGACAGCCGGGCGCCGAGGGCCAGCGCCCAGGGGGCGTGGACCTGGGCGCCGAAGGGGGAATGGACCACCACCCGCCAGTCGCCCAGCTCGTCGCGGAACCGCTCGACGACGATGGTGCGGTCGTCAGGGACGTGGCCGCAGGCCTCGCGCTGCTCGTCGAGGTACGACAGCACGTTGTCCGCGGCCCAGGCGTCCAGACCCGCGGTGACCAGGCGCAGCCGGGCGTCCTCCTTGGACAGCGAGCCGACCTCGCGCAGGAACGCGCCCAGCGCGCGGCCCAGCTCCAGGGGACGGCCCAGCTGGTCGCCCTTCCAGAACGGCAGCCTCCCCGGCACGCCCGGCGCCGGGGAGACCAGGACCCGGTCCCGCGTGATGTCCTCGATCCGCCAGGAACTGGTGCCGAGCGTGAAGACGTCGCCCACGCGGGACTCGTACACCATCTCCTCGTCCAGCTCGCCGACCCGGCCGCCGCCCTTCTTCGGGTCGGCACCGGCGAGGAACACCCCGAAGAGCCCGCGGTCGGGAATCGTGCCCCCCGACGTCACCGCGAGCCGCTGCGCCCCCGGGCGGCCGGTGACCGTGCCGGCGATCCGGTCCCACACCACGCGCGGGCGCAACTCGGCGAAGGCGTCGGAGGGATAGCGGCCGGCGAGCATGTCCAGGACGGCGGTGAAGGCCGACTCCGGCAGCGAGGCGAAGGGCGCGGCGCGCCGGACGGTGGCGAGGAGGTCGTCGACCTGCCAGGTGTCCAGCGCGGTCATCGCCACCAGCTGCTGGGCCAGTACGTCCAGCGGGTTGGCGGGAATCCGCAGGGCCTCGATGGCGCCGCTGCGCATCCGCTCGGTGACCACGGCCGACTGCACCAGGTCGCCGCGGTACTTCGGGAAGACCACGCCCGTGGAGACCGCGCCGACCTGGTGCCCCGCGCGGCCGACGCGCTGGAGGCCGGAGGCGACGGAGGGCGGCGACTCGACCTGGACGACCAGGTCGACGGCGCCCATGTCGATGCCCAGCTCCAGACTGGAGGTGGCGACCACGGCGGGCAGCCGGCCCGCCTTCAGGTCCTCCTCGACCAGGGCGCGCTGCTCCTTGGAGACCGAGCCGTGGTGGGCGCGGGCGATCACGGGCGGGGCGCCCTGGGCGGCGCCCGAGCCGCCCATCAGCTCGGCGGGCGAGTGGTGCTCGTCCAAGGGCTCGCCGGTGGCCCTCTCGTACGCGATTTCGTTGAGCCGGTTGCACAGGCGCTCGGCCAGCCGCCGGGAGTTGGCGAAGACGATCGTGGAGCGGTGCGACTGGACCAGGTCGGTGATCCGCTCCTCCACGTGCGGCCAGATCGACGGCCGCTCCGCGCCCTCGTTGCCGTCGGCGACCGGGGAGCCGCCCAGCTCGCCGAGGTCCTCGACCGGGACGACGACCGACAGGTCGAACTCCTTGCCCGACTCCGGCTGGACGATCTCGACCCGGCCGCGCGGGGCGAGGAACCGCGCCACCTCGTCCACCGGGCGGACCGTCGCCGACAGGCCGATGCGCCGGGCCGGCTTGGGCAGCAGCTCGTCCAGCCGCTCCAGGGTGAGCGCGAGATGGGCGCCCCGCTTGGTGCCCGCGACCGCGTGCACCTCGTCCAGGATCACCGTCTCGATGCCGGTCAGCGCGTCGCGCGTGGCCGACGTCAGCATCAGGAACAGGGACTCCGGGGTGGTGATCAGGATGTCCGGCGGCCGGGTGGACAGGGCGCGGCGCTCGGCGGCCGGGGTGTCGCCGGAACGGATGCCGACCTTGATCTCGGGCTCGGGCAGGCCGAGGCGCACGGACTCCTGGCGGATGCCGGTCAGCGGGCTGCGGAGATTGCGCTCGACGTCGACGGCCAGGGCCTTCAGCGGGGAGACGTACAGGACGCGGCAGCGCTTCTTGGGGTCGGCGGGCGGGGGAGTCGAGGTCAGCTGGTCCAGCGCGGCGAGGAAGGCGGCCAGCGTCTTGCCGGAACCGGTGGGGGCGACCACCAGGACGTCCGAGCCCTGCGAGATGGCCTGCCACGCGCCCGCCTGGGCGGAGGTGGGCGCGGAGAAGGCCCCCGTGAACCAGCCGCGGGTCGCGGGGGAGAAGCCGTCCAGGGCTCGGTGTGCGGAGCTGACCATGGCTCCATCGTGCACCCGACCACTGACAATCGGCCCGAGCCGGGCGCACGGGTCGATCACCGTCGGGCTCGCGCACCCGCCCGCCCGTCGAGGCCGTCCGGGCCGCCCGCCGGGGGCCGACGGCGGGTGACGGAGAATGGGGGACATGGCGGGATCGGGCGAGCGGGCGCGGCACTGGCGGTACGCGGAGCTGCCCGACGTCGACCTGCTCCGCGCCCAGTACATACGGAAGACCTTCGTGCGCCACACGCACGAGCACTTCGTCATCGCCGCCATCGCCGACGGCGTGGAGGTCTTCCACCACGGCGGAAGCGATCAGTACGCCGGGGCCGGCTCGCTCGCCCTGGTCAACCCGGACACCCCGCACACGGGGCGGGCCGGGGTGCCGGAGGGATGGCGGTACGGGGCCGTCTACCCGGCGCCCGAGCTGGTGGCCCAGATCGCGGCGGAGACGACGACGCTGCGCGGGACGCCGGGATTCGTCCGGCCGGTGCTCGACGACCCGTACACCGTCGAGCTGGTGCACCGCGTGCTGCGGGCCGCCGACGACGGGAACGCGCTCGCCGCCGACACCCTGCTGCGAGTGGCCGTGACCAGGCTCCTGCGGCTGAACGGCGGTCCGCTGCCCCGGCGCCAGGTGCGTACGGCCGGAGCCAGGACGGCGGCACGCGCGCGTGCCGTGCTGGAGGAGCGGATGGCCGACCCGCCGAGCCTGGAACGGCTCGCCGGGGAGCTGGGGAGCAGCCCGTTCGCGCTGCTGCGGGCCTTCCGGGACGCCTACGGGATGCCGCCCCACACCTGGCTGACGGACGCCCGGGTGCGGTGGGCGCGGCGGCTCCTGGACACCGGGACCTCCCCGGCCGAGGCCGCCGTCGCCGTCGGGTTCACCGATCAGCCGCACCTGAACCGGCACTTCGCGCGGATCGTCGGCGTGCCGCCCGGTGCCTACCAGCGGGAGCGCAAGAACGTACAAGACGCGCGGCGAGCGCTGCTCCTACCGTTCGAGGCGTGACAGAACAGACAGCCCTTCCCGACGCTCCCGGCACCGGAGGCGCCGGCGCCAAGCCGGACGCCGCCGTCGTACGGGACGCCCTCGGGGTCGGAGTCGCCGTCGGACTGTCCGGGTTCGCCTTCGGGGTGACCTCGGCCGGCAGCGGACTCACCCTGGCCCAGACCTGCGCCCTGAGCCTCCTGGTGTTCACCGGGGCGTCCCAGTTCGCGCTCGTCGGGGCCCTCGCGGCCGGTGGCAACCCGCTCACCGCGGCGGCGGGGGCCTTCTTCCTGGGCGTGCGCAACGCCTTCTACGGGCTGCGCCTGTCGCAGTTGCTCGCCCTCCCGCGCGCGGTGCGGCCGTTCGCCGCGCAGTGGGTCATCGACGAGACGGCGGCCGTGGCTCTCGCCCAGCCCACGCGGCGCGCCGTCCGGATCGGGTTCACCGTCACCGGACTCACCCTGTACGTCCTGTGGAACCTCACCACCCTGCTGGGCGCGCTGGGCGCCGAGGCCATCGGGGACACCGACGCCTGGGGCCTCGACGCGGCCGGTCCGGCGGTCTTCCTCGCGCTGCTCGCGCCGATGCTGAAGGACACCACCGAGCGCGCGGTCGCCGCCGTGGCCGTCCTCCTGGGGCTCGGTCTGCTGCCTGTGCTGCCCGCGGGCGTACCGGTCCTGGTGGCCGCGCTGGCGGCGCCGCTCGTCCTGTGGGCGCGCGGACGCCGCGCGGGTGGTGCCGAGGACGACGGCGCGGTCCGTGGGGCTGCCGAGGACGACGGTGCGGTGCGTGGAGCCGCCGAGGGGGAGGACGGGCGATGAGCGTGTGGATCGCGATCGGCGTGACCGCGGTGGGCTGCTACGCGGTCAAGCTCCTCGGGCTGCTGGTCCCCGCGGGCGCCCTGGAACGACCCCTGGTCCGGCGGCTCGCCGCACTGCTGCCCGTCGCCCTCCTCGCGGCGCTCACCGCCCAGCAGACCTTCGCCGACGGCCAGGACCTCGTGCTGGACGCGCGGGCCGCCGGAGTCGCCGCGGCTGCCGTCGCGCTGCTGCTGCGCGCGCCGTTCCTGCTCGTCGTCGCGGCGGCCGTGGTGGTCACCGCGGGCGTACGGGCCATGGGCGGCTGAACCGTCGGCGGGCCGGCCAACCGCCGGGCCGGTCGACCGCCCGGTCAGCCGAGGGGACGTCCGTACGCCCTCAGGGTGCGCAGGGCATCGAGCGTCACCCGGCCGCGGGCCTCCAGGGCCGGGACGGGCGCCCACCGGCGGCGCCGCACCGGCCAGCCGCCGTCCCCCTCCTGCCCGGCCGCGAGGAAGTCGAGGGAGCGGGCCATCTCGTCGTCCGTGAACCACGCGCGCGCGAGTGAACGCGGATCCCTCGCGTAGTCGTGCGGGAAGTGGTGCTCTTCCGGGGCGTGGCCGGGAGGGACCGGACACGAGTCGAGGTCGTCCGGGTCCAGCACGGCGAGGCACTGTTCGCGCACCAGGCGCCCCAGCCGGTCGGCCGCGGCCTGTGCGCGGGGACGGTCCGGAGCGGCGTCCAGGAAGGCCAGGGCGGCCTCCACCTCGTAGGGGTGCGGGGACACCAGCGACTCGGTCGCCTGCCAGCAGAAGTCCGTGGCCCGGAACAGCCAGGCGTGCCAGACCTCGTTGCGGTGCAGCAGGCCCACCACCGGCCCGGTGACGAGCAGCTCACCGGGAGGGTCGGCCACGACCGGCACGAAGGGCGCGGCCGGATACCCGTTCCGGCTCGCACGGGCCACCGGCAGGGCACCGTCGGGCGTGGACACGGAGGTCAGATAGCGGCAGACCCGCTCGGCCCGCTGCCCGCCGCAGCGGCCGACGGCGTCCAGGACGCGCAGGGCACACGCGGTGTGCAGCGGCTGGCTGACCGGTCCGCGCAGATCGGGCTCCAGGGCGTGCCCGTATCCGCCGTCCTCGTTGCGGTAGGCCTCCAGCGCGGTCTCCACCGGGCCGGGGTCCCCGCCGCGGAAGTGGTACGCGAACAGCCGCTGCTCCAGTACGCGCGCGGTGAGCCAGACGAAGTGCTCCGCGCGCGCGAGCGGTGAACGCGAGTCCGGGGTGCCCGGGGTGCCCGCAGTGCGGACGGTCGCGGGCGGAGGGATCTCGGGGAGTGGGGACGCTCCGGATTCGGCCATGGGACAGACCGTAGGCCGAGATGCGGTTCCGGCAGGTGGTCCCCGCTCAGGGCCCACTCTCAGGGGCGGGATACTGGTGGCATGCGGTTGACGGTCTTCTGGGAGCGGATGACGGATCACTTCGGTCCGGGGTACGCCGACACCTTCGCGCGCGATCACGTGATGGCGGAGCTGGGCGGGCGTACGGTGCACGAGGCGCTGGACGCCGGCTGGGACGCCAAGGACGTGTGGCGGGTGGTGTGCACCGTCATGAACGTCCCGCGGGAACAGCGGTGACGGTCCACGAAGATCGCCGGACGGGGCTCCTCCGTCGGCGGCGTGGGCGAGACTTGCTCCGTGGCATCCACTGACGAGACCGGGCAGAGCGCCCGGCACACCTCCCCGGCCGGCACCACGCCGCCCACCGGCCCACCGGCCGACGGCGCCGTCGCCGGGCCGGGCGCACGCATGCCGCGCTGGCTGCCGCGCGCCATGGTGCTGGCCCTGGCGCTCATCGCCGCCTTCCAGCTGGGCAGCTGGGCCTTCCACCAGCTCACCGGGCTGCTGATCAACGTCCTCATCGCCTTCTTCCTGGCCCTGGCCATCGAACCCGCGGTGAGCTGGATGGCCGGGCGCGGCATGCGCCGGGGGTTCGCCACCTTCCTCGTCTTCCTCGCCGTGCTGATCGCCGCCGCGGGGTTCGTCACGCTGCTCGGCTCCATGCTCGCCGGGCAGATCGTCAAGATGGTCGAGGACTTCCCGGACTACCTCGACTCCGTCATCAACTGGGTCAACGGTCACTTCCACACCGAACTGCGGCGGGTCGACATCCAGGAGGGACTGCTCCGCTCCGACTGGCTGCGCAACTACGTGCAGAACAGCGCGACGGGTGTCCTGGACGTGTCGGCCCAGGTCCTCGGCGGCCTCTTCCAGCTGCTGACGATCCTGCTGTTCTCGTTCTACTTCGCCGCCGACGGCCCCCGGCTGCGGCGCGGGCTCTGCTCCGTCCTGCCGCCCGCCCGCCAGGCCGAGGTCCTGCGCGCGTGGGAGATCGCCGTGGACAAGACCGGCGGCTACCTGTACTCACGCGGGTTGATGGCGCTGATCTCCGGCGTCGCGCACTACATCCTCCTGGAGATCCTCGAGGTCCCCTACGCGCCCGCGCTCGCCGTGTGGGTGGGCCTGGTGTCGCAGTTCATCCCGACCATCGGCACCTACCTCGCGGGCGCCCTGCCCATGCTGATCGCGTTCACGGTGAACCCCTGGTACGCGCTGTGGGTGCTGATCTTCGTGGTGGTCTACCAGCAGTTCGAGAACTACGTGCTGCAGCCCAAGCTGACCTCCAAGACCGTGGACATCCACCCCGCCGTCGCCTTCGGCTCCGTCATCGCGGGCACCGCCCTGCTCGGCGCCGTCGGCGCGCTGATCGCCATCCCGGCGGTCGCCACGCTGCAGGCGTTCCTCGGGGCGTACGTCAAGCGCTACGACGTCACGGACGATCCGCGCGTCCACGGGCGCCGGTACCGCAGGGCGGTGTCCGGGACGTCCACGCGTCTGCGCAAACTGTGGACGCGGCGCCCGGAGCAGGAGCGTCCGGAGCAGGCGCGTACAGAGCAGGAGCGCCCGGGGACGGAGGGCACAGGGGGCGCCGGGGACACCGGGGACACTGCGGACGGCGGCTCCTCCTGACGGACCGCCCGGTGCGGGGTCAGCCCTGCGGCTCCTGCGGCCTCGCGTCGGTCTCCCGCAGGCTGCGGTCCTTGAACTCGGTGCGGGTCTCCGTGCGGTGACCACGGGCGATGTAGTCCCGCACCACCGCCTCGACGGCGTCCTGGGGCGAGCCGACACCGGCCAGCACCATCACTTCCACCACCAGTTCGGCGTCGAGACTGATGTTGACCTTGGCCACGGTGTCCCCTCTCGTCCCCGCTTCCGGCGTCGCATCCGCATCCAACCACCTGGCTTGCCGGCCCGGGGACGTACGCTCGGAAGTGCCGCGTGGTGCGCTTGACACGAAAATCGAACATCCATTCTTATGGAGGCTCCGGCGGGGCTCGTGACGGGTGATTCGAGTGGGTTCGGGTGGAGATGCACCCGAGTTATCCACAGGCCGGACCCGCATCGGGGCCCATTGTCAGTGGCAGGCATTAGCGTCTTTGACGTGAAGCGATCGAATCAAGCAAACCGGGTGGAACCCATGGCAGGAACCGACCGCGAGAAGGCCCTGGACGCCGCGCTCGCACAGATTGAACGGCAGTTCGGCAAGGGCGCGGTCATGCGCATGGGCGAGCGGCCGAACGAGCCCATCGAGGTCATCCCGACCGGATCGACCGCGCTCGACGTGGCCCTCGGCGTCGGCGGCCTCCCGCGCGGCCGTGTCGTGGAGGTCTACGGCCCCGAGTCCTCAGGCAAGACGACCCTGACCCTGCACGCCGTGGCGAACGCCCAGAAGGCCGGCGGCCAGGTCGCGTTCGTGGACGCCGAGCACGCCCTCGACCCCGAGTACGCCAAGAAGCTCGGCGTCGACATCGACAACCTGATCCTCTCCCAGCCGGACAACGGCGAGCAGGCCCTGGAGATCGTGGACATGCTGGTCCGCTCCGGCGCCCTCGACCTCATCGTCATCGACTCCGTCGCCGCGCTCGTCCCGCGCGCGGAGATCGAGGGCGAGATGGGTGACAGCCACGTCGGTCTGCAGGCCCGGCTGATGAGCCAGGCCCTGCGGAAGATCACCAGCGCGCTCAACCAGTCCAAGACCACCGCGATCTTCATCAACCAGCTCCGCGAGAAGATCGGCGTGATGTTCGGCTCCCCGGAGACCACGACCGGTGGCCGGGCGCTGAAGTTCTACGCCTCCGTGCGCATCGACATCCGCCGCATCGAGACACTGAAGGACGGCACGGAAGCGGTCGGCAACCGCACCCGCTGCAAGGTCGTCAAGAACAAGGTCGCACCGCCCTTCAAGCAGGCCGAGTTCGACATCCTCTACGGCCAGGGCATCAGCCGCGAGGGCGGCCTGATCGACATGGGCGTGGAGCACGGCTTCGTCCGCAAGGCCGGCGCCTGGTACACGTACGAGGGCGACCAGCTCGGCCAGGGCAAGGAGAACGCGCGCAACTTCCTGAAGGACAACCCCGACCTGGCCAACGAGATCGAGAAGAAGATCAAGGAGAAGCTGGGCGTCGGCGTGCGTCCCGAGGAGAAAGCCACCGAGCCCGGCGCGGACGCCGCCTCCGCCGCCACGGCCGACGCCGCACCGGCGGTGCCCGCGCCCACCACCGCCAAGGTCACCAAGTCCAAGGCCGCGGCAGCCAAGAGCTGACCCGTGACCCGACGAACCGACTGGGCCGAGTACACGAGCGGCTCCGCCGGACCGGGCGACGACGCGTACGGGGCGGCTGCGGCCCCGTACGAGACGGACCCCTCCGCCGTGGGGCCCCGCGAGGACGGCGCGGCGCGCCACGGTGACGGCGGGGCGCGCCAGGGCGGCGGACGGGGCCGCGGGGCGGGCGGCGGGCGCGGGCGCCGGAGGCGCGAGCGTGCGGAGTCGTCCGCGGAGGACGGAGGTGCCACTTCCTCGTCGAGGGCCGAGAAGGGGGAGCCTCCGCGGGACCCGGTCGAGCAGGCACGGGCGATCTGCCTGCGCCTGCTCACCGGGACCCCGCGCACCCGCAGGCAGCTGGCCGACGCGCTGCGCAAGCGGGAGATCCCGGACGAGGCCGCGGAAGAGGTGCTGTCCAGGTTCGAGGAGGTCGGCCTGATCAACGACGGCGCCTTCGCGGACGCCTGGGTGGAGTCCCGGCACCACGGCCGCGGGCTGGCCCGGCGCGCCCTCGCCAGAGAGCTGCGCACCAAGGGCGTCGACGCCACGCTCATCGACGCGGCGGTGTCCCAGCTGGACACCGAGCAGGAGGAGGAGACCGCGCGCGACCTGGTCGCCCGCAAGCTGCGCGCCACCCGGGGCCTCGACCGCGACAAGAGGCTGCGCCGCCTCGCGGGCATGCTGGCCCGCAAGGGCTACCCCGAGGGCATGTCCCTGCGGGTGGTCCGCCAGGCGCTGGAGGAGGAGGGCGAGGACACGGAGTACCTCGGCGACGAGGCATTCTGACCCGGAGCCCGACCCCGGGACACGAGGGGGCCGACCCGGCAGGCCGACGGACGTAGGCCGCGCAGGATTACCTTGCGTTCCCGGAAGGGTGAAGACCCGCCGCACGGCGGTACCGTCTGCGCCGTCGCGTGGCCGCACGAGCCGCGGCCACCGCGCGCGTCCCTGATCGCCAGAAGACCGGCGGCGGCCGGGACCCGCGCGGGACGACCCCTCCACGCGCCCCGGAAAGGCGGCCCCGCCATGCCCACGCCCGCCCGCCGCCGAAGAACCCTCCCCGTCCTGCTCCTCGGCACCGGCCTGCTGCTGAGCGGCTGCGGCCTCTACTCGGCCGACTCCGGTTCCGCGGACGACGGGCCGCTCACCCTCGGATTCGTCAACGGCGGCGACAGCCGATTCCACACCTGCCTCCAGCGGTCCGTGGAGATCGCCGCCAAGAACAACTTCGCGCGGCTGGTCACCGCCAACTCCCGGCAGGACGCCGCGACCGAGCTGAGCAACATCGAGGACATGATCGCGCGCGAGGTCGACGCGATCATCCTGCAGACCGTCGACACGGACGCCCTGAAACGCGACCTCGAGAAGGCCGCGGAAGCGGACATCCCCGTCTTCCTGACCTCCGTGAGCACCGACCCGGACGACATCCTGGGAGCGGTGGTGGTCGACCTGGAGGCCGTCGGGCGGCTCGACGCCCAGTGGGTCGCCGACGACGCCGGCGGCCGGGACGTACAGGTCGCCGTCGTCGCGGGGGCGCCGGGTGCCGCCTCCGACCTGCTCACCGACGGCTTCACCAAGGCCCTGCCCGCCAACGCCGAGGTGGTCGCCGAGCAGCCGGGCATGTTCGACGCCGACAAGGCCGAGGAGGTCGCCGCAGGCATGGCCCGGGCCCACCCCGGCCTGGACTACGCCTTCGTCGCCAACGAGCAGATGGCCTTCGCCGCCCGCAGGGCCTTCGACGCGGCCGGAGGGGACCGGGTCAGGATCGTCACGGTCAACGGCACCGACGAGGCCCTCGACGCGCTGAAGGACGGCCGCTTCTCCGCGACGGTGTCCAACTCGGCCGGGAACACCGGTGAACTGGCCGTCCGCAACACCATCGCCCTGCTGCGCGACCGGACGGCGAAGAAGATCGACCACACCCCGATCCGGCTGGTCACCGAGGACGACGCGGACACGGCACCCCTGTACTGCCCCGCCGACTACCGAGACCGGGACCGGACGGCCACCGGCAGGCCCGCCGCGCGCCATGCCTGGAAGCCGCCGACCAGATCGGTGGCCCGGTGCAGCCCCAGCCGGTGCAGGGACTCCGCCGCCAGACTGGAGGCGTAGCCCTCGTTGCACACCACGACCACCCGCACGTCGTGGTCCGTCGCCTCCGGGACGCGGTGACTGCCCTGCGGATCCAGCCGCCACTCCAACTCGTTGCGCTCGATCACCAGGGCGCCGGGAATCACCCCGTCCCGCTCACGCAGCGCGGCGTACCGGATGTCGACCAGCAGCGCCGCGCCCGCCTCGGCGGCGTCGTACGCCTCCTGCGGAGCGATCCGCCGGTATCCGGCGCGTACCCGCTCCAGCAGGGCGTCGATGCCGGTCGGCCGGGGCCCGCTCACTGCCAGTCCTGCGGGCGCTCGACCTGCTCCAGGCGCAGGGTCTGTCCGCTGCGGCTGTAGCGGCGGATCTGCGGCAGGGGCGGATAGTAGGCGTGCACGGAGACCGCGTGGCGGTCGGCCGACTCGTTGAGGACCTCGTGCACGTGGTGCCGGCCGAAGGCGCGTCCCTTGCCGACGGTCAGCCGGCGCTCCCGGTCCACCCCGTCGTTGAGTTCGAGGGTCTTCCAGCCGTCGGTGGGCAGGCGGGCGGCGAGCGCGTTCTCCTTGAGTTCGCCCGCGGCCGTGACGAAGGCGCCCACGGAGTCGGCGTGGTCGTGCCAGCCGGTGCCCGTGCCGGGCGGCCAGCCGATCAGCCAGGCCTCGCTGCCGCCCGGCCCGGCCAGCCGCACCCAGGTACGGCCCTCGGGGTCGAGCGGCAGGGAGGCGATCAGTTCGGCGTCGGCCGCGGCACGCCGTACGAAGTCGAGGAGCTCGGCCTGCGTCGGGGCGGCCGCGGAAGCAGGGGCGGCAGCAGAGGCGGGGGCAGAGGCAGGAGAAGGGGAGGGGAGGGACACGGGTACCGTCCTGGGAGTTCGCGAGGGTGCGCGCGGCGGCACGTCCGAGCGGCGGCGCGCGCGAAGAAGGGGGAAAGCGAATTCAGCAGGACGGGCGACACACGCAGCCCGCATAGCGGACGAGGTCCATATGGACCCTCCGCCACAGGCGCACACAGGTGTCGGTCACGATCCGGAGTAGACCACGCGGGTGCGGACCGGTCAACTCAGCGTCACCATGCGGACAGTGCCCGCACGCCCTCAACGCGACCCGCACGCCCTGAACGCGACCCGCACGCCCTCAACGCGACCCGGCCGCCGCTCCCGCCCCCTCCTCGGCCTCGGTCGTCGCCCCCGTCGTCGCCCCGCCCAGCGCGCTCTCCGCGGCCGCGTAGAGGTCGGCCGGGCGCACCCCGTTCAGCGCCGTGACCAGGTGCCCGTCGGGCCGTACCAGCAGCACGGTGTGCGCCGCGGCACCGGGATAGCTCTCGGTGACCAGCAGCTCGGCACGGTGGGGCAGCGCCGTCACCGCCGCCGCCAGCCGGGGCATGATCCCGGCCGTCACCCAGTGCTTGCGGTCCCACACCCCGGTACCCGGCGCGATCAGCACCACCAGCAGCGCCCCGCGCCCCAGCCGGTCGCGCAGCCGTACGAAGGTGCCGTCCTCCGCCGTGACCCGCACATCGGTGACGGGCGTCCCGGGCGGTGTGCCCACGGACACCTCACCGGCCAGGTTCCGGGGCGCGAGGGGCGAGTCGGCGTACGTACCCGGCGCGCCCAGTGTGCCGCGCCCGAGGTGACCGTCCGTCAGCAGCGCGTCGTTGCCGCGGGCGGCGCCGGGGACGTAGGAGCGCAGTCCGCCGCCGCCGCGCAGCAGCGGGAGCACCTGGTCGGCGGCGCGCAGCCGGGCGGAGATCGCCGCCCGCCGCTCCTCCTGGTAGCTGTCGAGCAGTGCCTCGCGCGGCCCGTGGTGCCAGGCCAGGGCCAGTTTCCAGGCGAGGTTGTCGGCGTCGAGCAGCCCCTCCTCCAGGCCCTGCGTGCCCAGCGCGCCCAGCAGGTGGGCCGCGTCCCCGGCGAGCAGCACGCGGCCCACCCGCCAGCGACGTGCGAGGCGGTGGTGGACCGTGTGGACGCCGGTGTCGAGCAGTTCGTACGCCGGGGTCGGACCGTCGGCCCAGCCCGCGAGGGTCTCGCGGACCCGGTTCACCAGCAGTTCGGGCGTGACCAGGTCCTTGCCGGGCGGCAGCAGCCAGTCCAGGCGCCACACGCCGTCCGGCAGCGGGCGGCCGACCACCTCACCGGCCGACGGCCCGGTCGTCCGCCACGGCGGCAGGCGGTGCAGCAGCGCCTCGTCGGTCCACGGGAGTTCGGTGCGCAGCGCGGCGACGGCGTATCGTTCCACCGCCGTACGGCCGGGGAAGCGGATGTCCTGGAGCTTGCGGACGGTGGAGCGCGGGCCGTCGCAGCCGACCAGGTAACTGCCCCGCCACCAGGTGCCGGCCGGGCCGCGGGTGTGGGCCGTGACGCCGGACCTCTCCTGCTCGATGCCGTCCAGCCGGCTGTCCACGGCGATCCTGACGAGCCGCTCACGGGTGAGCGCCGTGCGCAGGAGACCGGTCAGCTCGTGCTGGGCGATGTGCAGGGGTGCCGGTTCCGCGTCGCCGAACACGACCTCGCGCGTCACCTGCTTGCGCCGCATCGACCGCCATCCGGCCCAACGCGAACCCAGCCCCGTCAGCGGTGCGCCGGTCAGCCGCTCGACGAGCGCGACGGCCTCCTCGCGCAGGACGACGGTGCGCGCGGGGCGGGGCTCGTCCTTGCCCGGCCCCTCGTCGAGGACGACACAGGGCACCTCCTGCCGCGCCAGCGCCAGGGCGAGCGTGAGCCCGACGGGCCCCGCTCCGGTGATGATCACCGGGTCCACGGTGCGGCGCCCCCTGCCCGTGGCGGTGTCCCGGGGGACGTGGGTGAACAGGACATTGGAGCAGGGTGCACGGTCACAGAACGTATGCAACCTATTGCCGCTGCTTGCGTCAAGCGACGGAGGCCGTGGCGATCATGCCACGGCCTCCGTCGATGGTCATACGAGATGACCGAGGGTCAGAAGTGCTAGACCTTGCCCACCGTTCCGGCGTCGGCGGTCTCCACGTCGTCCGCACTCAGTACCGCACCGGTCGACTTCTTCGCCCGTCGCAGCCGGCGCTCCAGCCAGCTCGCGAAGCTCGTGAGGGCGAAGTTGAGCGCGATGTAGATCACGGCGACCACGGTGTAGCTGGCGATCACGTTGGCGCCGTAGTAGCCGCTCATGGTGTTGGCCGACGCGAGCAGCTCCGGGAAGGTGAGGATCGCGCCGCCGAGCGCGGTGTCCTTGAGGATCACGACGAGCTGGCTGACGATGGCCGGCAGCATCGCCGTGACCGCCTGCGGCAGCAGGATCAGCCGCATGACCTGGCCCTTGCGCAGCCCGATCGCCATGGCGCCCTCGGCCTGGCCCTTGGGCAGGGCGAGGATGCCGGACCGGACGATCTCGGCGAGGACCGAGGCGTTGTACAGCACCAGGCCGGTGACGACGGCGTACAGCGGGCGGTCGTCCGAGCTGACGTTGGTGTACTCCGCGAACAGCGCGAGACCGAAGATCATCAGGACCAGCACGGGGATGGACCGAAAGAACTCGACCACGACCGCGGCCGGTACCCGGACCCACTTGTGGTCGGAGAGCCGGGCGATGCCCAGTGCCGCGCCCAGGGGCAGGGCGATGACCACCGCGAGCACCGCGGCCTTCAGGGTGTTCTGCAGACCCGGCCAGATGTACGTCGACCACGCCTCGGTGCCGGTGAAGAACGGCTTCCACAGGGCCCACTCGAGCTGGCCCTTGTCGTTGAGGGTGCCGAACACCCACCACAGCAGGGCGGCGAGGGCGACCAGGAAGACGACCGTGAAGAGGATGTTGCGACGCTTGGCGCGGGGGCCCTGGGCGTCGTAGAGGACCGAGCTCATCGCTTCACCGCCACCTTCTTGCCCACCCAGCCGAGGATCAGGCCGGTCGGCAGCGTCAACACCACGAACACGAGAGCGATGACCGCGGAGATGAGCAGCAGCTGGGCCTCGTTCTCGATCATCTCCTTCATCAGCAGCGCCGTCTCCGCCACACCGATGGCGGCGGCGACCGTGGTGTTCTTGATCAGGGCGATCAGCACGTTCGCCAGCGGAACGACGGACGAGCGGAACGCCTGCGGCAGCACCACCAGCCGGAGCACCTGGCCGAAGCTCAGACCGAGCGCCCGAGCCGCCTCTGCCTGGCCGACGGGCACCGTGTTGATGCCGGAGCGCAGCGCCTCGCACACGAACGACGACGTGTAGAGGATCAGGCCCAGGACGGCGAGCCGGAAGTTGATCGTCTCGAAGTCATTCCCCCCGCCGAGGGTGACCCCCAACGTCTGGTTCAGTCCCAGCGACGCGAACAGGATGATCACGGTCAGCGGGATGTTCCGGACGATGTTCACGTACGCGGTTCCGAAACCGCGCATCAACGGCACCGGGCCGACCCGCATGGCGGCCAGTATGGTGCCCCAGATCAGGGAGCCGACGGCCGACAGCACAGCGAGCTGCACTGTCGTCCAGAAGGCTCCCAACAGGTCGTACTTGTCGAGAAAGTCGAACACGATCTCCCGCGCTTCCGCGTGTAGGGACGCCCGATCCGGTGCGCCGCCCCTGCCGTGGGGCGGCGCACCCCGTCAGGCCCGGCCTCAGCTCTTGATGTCGCCGATCTTCGGCGCCGGCTCGTTCTTGTAGTTGGCCGGGCCGAAGTTGTCCTTGACGGCCTTGTCCCAGGCGCCGTCGGCGACCATGGCCTCGAGCGCGTCGTTGATCTTGTTCTTGAGGTCGCTGCCCTTCTTGACGCCGATCCCGTAGTTCTCGTTCGTCAGCTTGAAGCCGCCGAGCTTGAACTTGCCCTTGAACTGCGACTGGGAGGCGTAACCGGCGAGGATCGAGTCGTCCGTGGTCAGCGCGTCGACGGCGCCGTTCTGCAGACCGGGCAGGCAGGCCGAGTACGTCGGGTACGGCTGCAGCTGGGCCTTGGGAGCCAGCTTCTTCTTGATGTTCTGCGCCGAGGTCGAACCGGTGACGGAGCAGAGCTTCGCGTCGTTCAGGTCCTCCGGCGACTTGATCTTGTCGTCGTCGGCGCGGAGCAGCACGTCCTGGTGGGCCAGCAGGTAGGGGCCGGCGAAGTCGACCTTCTCCGAGCGCTCGGGAGTGATCGAGTACGTGGCGGCGATGAAGTCGACGTCACCGCGCTGCAGCATGGTCTCGCGGTCGGCGCTCTTCGACTCCTTCCACTCGATCTGGTCCTCGGTGTAGCCGAGCTTCTTGGCGACGTACGTGGCGACGTCCACGTCGAAGCCCGCGTAGCCGTCCGGGGTCTTCTGGCCGAGGCCGGGCTGGTCGAACTTGATACCGATGGTGATCTTCTTGCCGTCACCGCCGGAGGAGCCGCTGTCCTTGTCGTCGCCGCCGCACGCGGTGGCGGTCAGGGCGAGGGCGAGCACGGCGGCCGAGGCGGCGGAGACCTTGCGAAGCTTCATGGTGGACATCCTTTGGCTGTGATCGAGCTGCGATGAGCGAGCTGCGATCGGACGATCAGCGGATCAGGCGATCAGGTGCGGCCGTCGGAAGCGGGCCGCCGGTGCGGTCGGCGCAGGGCGCCGGAGCCGCTCCGAAGTCTCAGTGGTGCAGGATCTTCGACAGGAAGTCCTTGGCACGGTCGCTGCGCGGATTGCTGAAGAACTGGTCGGGCGTGGCCTCTTCGACGATGCGGCCGTCCGCCATGAACACCACGCGGTTGGCCGCCGAGCGGGCGAAGCCCATCTCGTGCGTGACCACGATCATGGTCATCCCGTCCTCGGCGAGCTGCTTCATGACCTCGAGGACCTCGTTGATCATCTCGGGGTCGAGGGCCGACGTCGGCTCGTCGAAGAGCATGACCTTGGGGTCCATGGCCAGCGCCCGCGCGATGGCGACGCGCTGCTGCTGACCACCGGAGAGCTGCGCGGGGTACTTGTCCGCCTGGGCGCCCACGCCGACCCGGTCGAGCAGGGCGCGGGCCTTCTCCTCGGCCTTCTTGGCCTCGACCTTGCGGACCTTGACCTGGCCCAGCGTCACGTTCTCCAGCACCGTCTTGTGCGCGAAGAGGTTGAACGACTGGAAGACCATGCCGACGTCGGCCCGCAGCCTGGCCAGCTCCTTGCCCTCGGCGGGCAGCGGCTTGCCGTCGATGGTGATCGAACCGTCGTCGATCGTCTCCAGACGGTTGATGGTGCGGCACAGGGTGGACTTGCCGGACCCGGAGGGTCCGATGACCACGACGACCTCGCCGCGCTGAATCGTCAGGTCGATGTCCTGGAGCACGTGCAACGCGCCGAAGTGCTTGTTGACACTCTTCAGGACGACCAGTTCGCCGGTCGCAGCCTTGTCTTCCTTGGCCACCGATACTTCGGTCATCGCTCTCGGGCTCCGTCCTCCTGGGTTTCGCAGGACAGTAGTGACCCGGGCCACGTCGCGTCTCTACATCTGAGCGAGATCTGAGCATCACGATCCGATAGCAATCGGACACGAGTCGTAGCACTTGTGAGCTGGGCGCATATCGGCCGGATAACTTCGAGCGGCCGCAACCGGAAGCCTCTTGACGCCGTCCCCCTCCATCGGCGTCACTGCACAGGACGCACGCGCGCGTGCCCGTGCGTCAGCCCGTCCCGATTTCTACCCGCCCCGAGCGTACGGCCGATGAACCGAAGGGAGCCCGGATGAGACTGCTGCTCGTCGAGGACGACAACCACGTGGCCGCCGCCCTGTCCGCGATCCTGGCACGGCACGGCTTCGACGTCACCCACGCGCGCAGCGGTGAGGAGGCGCTCCAGGCCCTCGTCCCCGAGGTCGACGGCTTCGGCGTCGTCCTGCTCGACCTGGGCCTGCCCGACCAGGACGGCTACGAGGTCTGCGGCAAGATCCGCAAGCGCACCAGCACCCCGGTCATCATGGTCACCGCGCGCTCCGACGTGCGCTCCCGCATCCACGGCCTGAACCTCGGCGCCGACGACTACGTGGTCAAGCCGTACGACACCGGGGAACTGCTCGCCCGGATCCACGCCGTCAGCCGGCGCACCGCGCACGAGGAGGCCACCGGGAGCACCGAGACCGTGGTGCGTCTCGGAGCGGTCCGTATCGAGCTGCCGACCCGCCAGGTGAGCGTGGACGGTTCGGTTGTCCAACTCACCCGCAAGGAGTTCGACCTGCTCGCCCTGCTCGCCCAGCGGCCCGGTGTGGTCTTCCGGCGCGAGCAGATCATCAGCGAGGTCTGGCGCACCAGCTGGGAGGGGACCGGCCGCACCCTGGAGGTGCACGTCGCCTCCCTGCGCTCCAAGCTGCACATGCCCGCGCTGATCGAGACCGTCCGCGGCGTCGGCTACCGCCTCGTCGCGCCCACCTCCTAGCGGGGCCGGGTGAGCACACGCCTGCTTCCGCTGCTCATCGTCCTGATGGCGGCCGTACTGCTCGCGCTCGGCGTTCCCCTCGGCGTCAGCGTCGCCCGCGCGGAGCAGCAGAAGGTCGTCATCGACCGCATAGACGACACGGCGCGCTTCGCCGCGCTCGCCCAGTTCGTCACCGAGGACGGGACGGGCGGCTCACGCCAGACGGACACGGACGAGCGCCTGGACACCCTGCAGACCGAGCTGACCAGCTACTACGAGGTCTACGGCATCAAGGCGGGCGTCTTCTACCGCAACCACATCCCGATGGCCAACGCGCCCACGACGTGGTTCCTGCCGCAGACCGGCGAGGTCCGCGACTCCTTCGACGAGGCACTGCTCAGCCGCCGCAGCCACGACCCGGAGCAGGTGTGGCCCTGGCAGGACGGCAGGCTCGTGGTGGCCTCGCCGGTCATCCGGGACGGCGACGTCGTCGCGGTCGTCGTCACCGAGTCGCCGACCGACTCTATGCGCTCCAGCACCCTGCGCGGCTGGCTGGTCATCGGCGCCGGGGAGTTCGCCGCGATGCTGCTCGCCGTCGGTGCGGCACTGCGGCTGACCGGCTGGGTGCTCAAGCCGGTGCGGGTGCTCGACGCCACCACCCACGACATCGCCACCGGGCGGCTCAAGTCCCGGGTCGCGCCGTCCGGCGGACCGCCGGAGCTCAGACGCCTGGCCGGCTCGTTCAACGAGATGGCCGACCACGTGGAGGACGTGCTGGAGCAGCAGCGCGCCTTCGTCGCCGACGCCTCGCACCAGCTGCGCAACCCGCTCGCCGCACTCCTGCTGCGCATCGAGCTGCTCGCCCTGGAGCTGCCCGAGGGCAACGAGGAGATCGCCTCCGTCCAGACCGAGGGCAAACGCCTGGCCCGGGTCCTGGACGACCTGCTCGACCTGGCGCTGGCCGAGCACAGCCAGGCCGACCTGAAGGTCACCGACATCGGCGCGCTGGCCGCCGAGCGGGTGGCCGCCTGGGCGCCGACGGCCGAGGCCAAGGGCGTACGGCTGGTCGGCGACTGCCCGCCGACCACGGGCTGGGCGGACCCGGTGACGCTGTCCAGCGCCCTGGACGCGGTCATCGACAACGCGGTGAAGTTCACACCGCGCGAGGAGACCGTACGGGTCGCGGTGGCCTCCACCGGGAACGCCGCCACCGTCGTCGTCACCGACAACGGTCCCGGACTCACCGACGAGGAGCTCACGCGCGTGGGCGACCGTTTCTGGCGCAGTGGCCGCCACCAGAACGTCAAGGGCTCGGGCCTTGGCCTATCGATCTGCCGGGCGCTGCTCGCGGCGGGCGACGGCTCGATCTCCTTCGGCCCCCACGATCCGCACGGCCTGGAGGTCACGGTCACGGTGCCCAGGACCGGCACGGCGCCCACGGAGCGGCGGCAGCCGCGCCCCTAGGGCTTGACCGAGCGGTAGTAGCGCCGGGCGCCCTCGTGCAGCTCCAGCGGGTCGGTGTAGATCGCGGTGCGCAGGTCCACCAGCTGCGCGGAGTGCACGTGCGCGCCGATGCCGTCGCGGCTGTCGAGCACGGTCCGGGTCAGCCACTCGGTGAGCCGCGGATCGACGTCCGCGCGGGTCACCAGCAGGTTGGACACCGCCATCGTCGGGACGACCGCGCCGTTCTGGACGGTGGGGTAGGCCGACTCCGGCATGTTGGTGGTGCGGTAGTAGCGGGTCGCGCCGCCCGACTCGTGCAGCCTGGTGACCAGGTCGGCACCGATCGGGACGAACCGGAACGCGGAGCTCTCCGCTATCTCCTTGAGGCCGTCCGTCGGCACTCCGCCGGACCAGAAGAACGCGTCCAGCTCGTCGCCGAGGCGGCCGGGGCCGGTGTCGATCCCGTCCGCCCGGGGCGTGATGTCCGTCTCCGGGTCGATGCCCACGGCCTTGAGCAGCCGGGTGGCGATCAGCCTGACCCCCGAGTTCGGCAGCCCGATGGCCACCCGCTTGCCCCGCAGGTCGGCCACCGACTGGATGTCCGAGTCGCTCGGCACGACGAGCTGCACGTAGTCGTCGTAGAGCCGGGTGACCCCGCGCAGCGACTCGGCACCGCGGTTGCCGGCCAGTTTGTACGTCTCCACCGCGTCGGCCGCGGCGATGGTGAAGTCGGCCTCGCCGGACGCCACCCGCTCGACGTTCTCCTGCGAGCCCGCGCTGGTCATCAGCCGTACGTCCAGTTCCGGCATGTCCTTGCGCAGCTCGGTGCGCAGCAGCTCGCCGTACTTCTGGTAGACGCCCGCGCGGGTGCCCGTACTGAACGTGATCGTCCCGCTCGGTGGTCCCTCGCCCAGCGGCAGCAGCCACCACAGCAGCAGCCCGAGCGCGACGGCACCGGCGACCGCGCCCTGGGCGGCCCGGCGCCTGCCGATACGGGAGAGCAGCGTGGACATGGGGGCGATCCTGCCAGCCCGCACCGGCACTGACCAGGGCCGGGCTCACACACGGGGCCACCGCCCCGGCACCCGGACCCGGAGACACGTCCGCGTCCTCCGCGTCGGGGCCCGAACCCGTGGACGCGGACGCGGGACAGAGCCGTACCCCGCCCCAAGTCCGCGTCTCGACGGGACCGGTGCGGTCAGTCGCCGACCGACGCCTCCGCCTCCGCCGCCCGGGGCGCCGCCTCGACGGGGCCGGCGGGACGGTCCGGGTTGTCGCCGCGCCGGAAGAGACGCATCGCCAGCGGTTCGGTGAAGCGCGCGGTGAGGGGGCCGAGGACGACCAGGATGAGGACGTAGGCCGTGGCCAGCGGGCCCAGGGACGGCTCGATGCCGGCCGAGACCGCGAGGCCCGCGATGACGATGGAGAACTCGCCGCGCGCCACCAGCGCGCCGCCCGCCCGCCAGCGGCCCTTGACGGAGATCCCGGCCCGCCGCGCCGCCCAGTAACCGGTGGCGATCTTCGTCACGGCGGTCAGCAGCGCCAGCGCCAGCGCGGGCAGCAGGACGGGCGGAATGCTGGCCGGATCGGTGTGCAGCCCGAAGAAGACGAAGAAGACCGCCGCGAACAGGTCCCGCAGCGGGCTCAGCAGCGTGTGCGCGCCCTCGGCGACCTCCCCGGACAGCGCGATGCCCACCAGGAAGGCGCCCACCGCGGCCGACACCTGGAGCTGCTGCGCGACACCGGCGACGAGGATCGTCAGACCCAGCACCACGAGGAGCAGCTTCTCCGGGTCGTCGCTGGAGACGAATCGGGAGATGAGGCGGCCGTAGCGCACCGCCACGAACAGCACGAGGCCCGCCGCGGCCAGCGCGACCGCCAGCGTGATGCTTCCGGTCATCAGACCGGCACCGGCGACCAGGGCCGTGACGATCGGCAGGTACACCGCCATCGCCAGGTCCTCCAGGACCAGCACGCTGAGGATCACCGGCGTCTCGCGGTTGCCGACCCGGCCCAGGTCGCCGAGGACCTTCGCGATCACACCGGACGACGAGATCCACGTCACGCCGGCCAGGACCACGGCGGCCACCGGACCCCAGCCCATCAGCAGCGCGGCCACCGCGCCCGGCACGGCGTTGAGCGCGCAGTCGACGAGACCGGCCGGATAGTGGGACTTGAGGTTGGTGACCAGGTCGCTGGCCGTGTACTCCAGGCCCAGCATCAGCAGCAGGAGGATGACACCGATCTCGGCGCCGGTCGCGACGAACTCCTCGCTCGCGCCGAGCGGGAGCAGGCCGCCCTCGCCGAAGGCCAGACCGGCCAGCAGGTACAGCGGGATGGGGGAGAGCCGGTAACGGCCGGCGAACCGGCCGAGCAGCCCGAGCCCCAGGATGATGGAACCGAACTCGATCAGCAGAACCGCTGAGTGCACCGGCTCACTCCTGCCCGAGTATCGCCGCGGCGGCGTCGACGCCCTCACGGGTGCCGATGACGATCAAGGTGTCACCACCCACGAGCCGGAAGTCCGGCGCCGGCGAGGGGATCGCCTCGGCCCGCCGGAGCACCGCCACGATCGAGGCACCCGTGTCCGTCCGCATCCGGGTGTCACCCAGCAGCCGTCCGTTCCAGCGCGAGGTGGCGGCCACCTCGATCCGCTCGGCGACCAGTCCCAGATCGGTGGTGTAGAGCAGACTCGCGCTGTGGTGGGACGGCTTCAGCGCGTCGATCAGCGCGCCCGCCTCGGGCCCCGTCATCCGCAGCGAGTGGGCGCAGGAATCGGGGTCGTCGGACCGGTACACGTTCACCGTGCGGGCACCGTCGCGGTGGGCCACCACCGACAGGTGGCCGTGCTCGCGGGTCACCAGGTCGTACTGGACCCCGATACCCGGGAGCGGCGTCGCCCTCAGGCGTGGAGCTGACACGTGCTTTCCCCTCATTCGTCCTGCGTTGCCTGCCGCGGCTCCTGCTGGGCTTTCCGCACGTGGATGACGTGCTCGCGACCTCGCCATGCTGCCATCCGCACGTACGGTGGCGATATGGGTGTCGTGACGGATATACGCAGCCGGTCGCGGTCGGCGAAGCTGCCTGCGGGGGCGTCGTGCGAGCAGGCCGGGAGGAGCGGGAAGAGGAACGTGTCGCTGTTCTGGCGGATCTTCTCGCTCAACGCCGCCGGCCTGGTCGTCGCCACCGCACTGCTGCTGGGACCGGTCACCGTGTCGACCCCCGTGCTGGCCGGGGAGGCCCTCGTCCTGCTGGTGGGCCTCGCGGCACTGCTGGCCGGCAACGCGGTCGTCCTGCGCATCGGGCTCACCCCGCTGCACCGGCTGGGGCGGGCCATGTCCACCGCCGACCTGCTGGTGCCCGGGACCCGTCCCGAGGTCTCCGGACCGGCCGAGGCGGCGCAGCTGATCGCGACGTACAACACGATGCTGGACCGGCTCCAGGCCGAACGTGCCGCCGGCGCGGGCCGGGCCCTGGAGGCCCAGGAACGCGAACGCCACCGCATCGCCCGCGAGCTGCACGACGAGGTCGGCCAGACGCTCACCGCCGTCCTCCTCCAGCTCAAGCGGGTCGCGGACCGGGTCCCCGGGGAACTGCGCGAGGAGGTCACCCTGGCGCAGGAGGCCACCCGGGCCGGGCTCGACGAGATCCGGCGCATCGCCCGCCGCCTGCGCCCCGGCGTCCTGGAGGAACTCGGCCTGGCCAGCGCCCTGCGCTCGCTCGCCGCCGAGTTCACGCACCACGGACTGAGCGTCCAGCACCAGATCCCCGGGGACCTGCCCCCGCTCGCCCCGGAGGCCGAACTCGTGCTCTACCGGGTCGCCCAGGAGGGGCTGACCAACACCGCCCGCCACTCCGCCGCGGACCGCGCGGCGCTCACCCTGCGCCCGCTGCCGCCGTCCGAGGGCGGCGGTGTCGAACTGCTCGTCCGCGACAACGGCACCGGCCTCGGCACGGCCGCCGAGGGCGCCGGCATCCGCGGGATGCGGGAGCGGGCCCTGCTGATAGGAGCCGACATCCACTTCCAGCCCGCCCCCGGAGGGGGCACCGACGTACGCCTGCGCGTCCCCGCGCCGCCGGGGGACCGTTTCGCAGACCGAACCGGAGACAGCCCCTGATGTCCGCACGGCCCCCGATCCGCGTCCTGCTCGCCGACGACCACACCCTCGTACGCCGCGGGGTCCGCCTCATCCTGGACGGCGAACCCGACCTGACGGTGGTCGCCGAGGCCGGTGACGGTGCCGAAGCGGTCGCGGCCGCGCGGGCCACCGAGGTCGACCTGGCCGTCCTGGACGTCGCCATGCCCCGCATGACCGGCCTCCAGGCGGCCCGCGAACTCTCCCGCCGCCTGCCCGAGCTGCGCATCCTGATCCTGACCATGTACGACAACGAGCAGTACTTCTTCGAGGCCCTCAAGGCGGGCGCCTGCGGATACGTCCTGAAATCCGTCGCCGACCGCGACCTGGTCGAGGCGTGCCGGGCCGCCGTGCGCGACGAGCCCTTCATCTACCCCGGCGCCGAACGGGCCCTCGTCCGCTCCTACCTGGACCGCGTGCAGGGCGGTGGCGGTCTGCCGGAGCGGCCGATCACCGAGCGCGAGGAGGAGATCCTCAAACTCGTCGCGGAGGGGCACACCTCCAAGGAGATCGGCGAGCTGCTCTTCATCAGCGCCAAGACCGTCGAACGCCACCGCGCGAACCTCCTGCAGAAACTGGGCGTACGCGACCGCCTGGAACTCACCCGGTACGCGATCCGCGCGGGGCTCATCGAGCCGTGAGCCCCCGCGGATCGCGCAACGCCGGTCAGCGGCATCGCGCAACGCCGGTCAGCAGCCGATCGGCGCGGAGCCCACGGCCACGTCGTCGAACCAGAGGGTGTCGTCGCCCGTCGCGTAGCTCTCCCAGCCCAGCCGCAGGGCGGTCGGCCGGGGCGCGGTGCCGCGGGCGAGCCACTGCTGGTCGACGTCCTGCGTCGGCACCCCGTCGGCGTGCAGGCCGGGGACCTGCTCGTCGCCGAGCCAGGTGTCCAGGTGGCCGGCCGAGGTGTCGACCGCGAACCGCAGGCACTGCCAGCCGTCCGTCGGCAGCGGCCTGCTCAGCGCGACCCCGGCCGGGCTCTGCGCGGGCAGGGTGGCGTCGTCGCTCTCCCGGTTCCACTGCAGCGCGCCGTTCTGACCGCCCACGCGCAGTGCCCGGCCGCCCTGGGCCGAGTCCGGCATCGACACGAAGGTGACGTGCGAGACGGGCAGCGCGGTGGTGTGCCGTACCCACATGCGTACGTACATCACCGGGCCGACCGACGACAGGTCCGCGGCATGGGTGACGAAGGCGTGGTTGCAGTAGCCGGCCCGGCCGTCCACCCGCAGCGACCTGCCGCCCTCGTGCGCCACCGCCGGATCGACGGCGACGGCCCCCGTGCCCTGGCAGTCGGGCGCGGTGAACCGCCAGTCGCCGGACGGCTCCGGGCCGGCCTGGTTCTCGAAGCCCGAGCAGATCACGGCGTCACCGCACTCCGCGGACGGCGGTGCGGTGGTGGCGGGAGGCGTGGTCGGCGGTGTGGTGGTGGGCGGTGTGGTGGTCGGCGGCGCCGTGGTGGGTGATGGCGTGGTGGGAGGCGTGCCGCCGTCGCCGCCGCAGGAGGCGCCGTTGAGCGCGAAGTCGTCCGGCACGGGGTCGGCGGACCGCCAGGTCCCCTGCACCCCGAACTCGGCGGTGCCGCCGGTGGACAGCGCGCCGTTCCAGCCGGCGTCGACGGCGACGACCGACGCGCCGGTCTGCGTGACGGTCGCGTTCCACGCCGACGTCACCTGCTGATCGCCGGTGTAGGTCCAGGTCAGCCGCCAGTCGCTCACCGAGGGGCCGAGGTTGGTGACCCGTACCCGGGCGGTGTAGCCGCCCGCCCACGCGTCGACGGTGTAGTCGACCCGGCAGGCGGCCGCCGCCGCACCGCTCGCGGGCATCGCCACCAGGACCGAGACCACCAGCGCCACGGCCGCCACCGCGGCGGTCCAGGGCCGGCGCAGCAGTCGGAGAACTCGGATGCGCACAGGGTGCCTCCAGTGCGGGAGAAGGGACGGGGTGGGCGCACCCGGTTTGTGGGAGCGCTCCCACAAAAGGAGAGCGGGTCTGACGGTGTACTGTCAATATGCTCGCGGCGTCCGGCCCGATCGCGACCGCCTACCCTTATTGCCATGAGCAGCATCGACCGGAGCCAGTCAGCGGGCGGCACGCGCACCTACGAAGTACGCACCTACGGGTGCCAGATGAACGTCCACGACTCCGAGCGATTGTCCGGTCTGCTGGAGGACGCGGGATACGTCCGCGCCCCCGAGGGTGCCGACGGCGACGCCGACGTCGTCGTCTTCAACACCTGCGCCGTGCGGGAGAACGCCGACAACAAGCTGTACGGCAACCTCGGCCACCTCGCCCCGAAGAAGGCGAGCCGCCCCGGCATGCAGATCGCGGTCGGCGGCTGCCTGGCGCAGAAGGACCGCGACACCATCGTGAAGCGGGCCCCCTGGGTGGACGTCGTCTTCGGCACCCACAACATCGGCAAGCTCCCCGTGCTGCTGGAGCGCGCCCGCGTGCAGGAGGAGGCGCAGGTCGAGATCGCCGAGTCCCTGGAGGCGTTCCCGTCCACGCTGCCCACCCGGCGCGAGAGCGCGTACGCGGCCTGGGTCTCCATCTCCGTCGGCTGCAACAACACCTGCACCTTCTGCATCGTCCCCGCGCTGCGCGGCAAGGAGAAGGACCGCCGCCCCGGCGACATCCTCGCCGAGGTCGAGGCACTGGTCGCCGAGGGCGTCAGCGAGATCACCCTGCTCGGGCAGAACGTCAACGCCTACGGCTCCGACATCGGCGACCGCGAGGCGTTCAGCAAGCTGCTGCGCGCCTGCGGGAACATCGACGGCCTGGAGCGCGTCCGCTTCACCTCCCCGCACCCGCGCGACTTCACCGACGACGTCATCGCCGCGATGGCCGAGACGCCCAACGCGATGCCGCAGCTGCACATGCCGCTCCAGTCCGGCTCCGACCCGGTCCTCAAGGCGATGCGCCGCTCCTACCGGCAGGAGCGCTACCTGGGGATCATCGAGAAGGTCCGCGCCGCCATCCCGCACGCGGCGATCACCACCGACATCATCGTGGGCTTCCCCGGCGAGACCGAGGAGGACTTCGAGCAGACCCTGCACGTGGTGCGCGAGGCCCGCTTCGCACAGGCCTTCACCTTCCAGTACTCCAAGCGGCCCGGGACCCCGGCCGCCGAGATGGACGGCCAGATCCCCAAGGCGGTCGTCCAGGAGCGCTACGAGCGCCTGGTCGCCCTCCAGGAGGAGATCTCCTGGGAGGAGAACAAGAAGCAGGTCGGCCGCACCCTGGAACTGATGGTCGCCGAGGGCGAGGGCCGCAAGGACGGCACCACCCACCGCCTCTCCGGCCGCGCCCCCGACAACCGCCTGGTCCACTTCACCAAGCCCGACCAGGAGGTCCGCCCCGGCGACGTGGTGACGGTCGAGGTCACCTACGCCGCCCCGCACCACCTCCTCGCCGAGGGCGCGGTGCTCGACGTGCGCCGCACACGCGCGGGCGACGCCTGGGAGAAGCGCAACACGGCCGAGCAGGCCAAGCCGGCCGGTGTGCTGCTGGGCCTGCCGAAGATCGGCGTCCCCGAGCCCCAGCCGGCCGTGGCGAGCGGCTGCGGCTGCGACTGACCGCAGGGGGTGCCCTCGGGGGCGGCGGCACGGGGATACGCTGCCGATCATGCTTGTCGCCGCCGCCGTCTGCCCCTGCCCGCCGCTCCTCGTCCCGGAGGTCGCCGCGGGTGCCGCACCCGAGCTGGACGCCGCGCGCGCCGCGTGCACGGACGCCCTGGGGGTGCTCGCCGCGTCCCGGCCCGACCGGCTCGTGCTGGTCGGACCCGCGGACTCCGCCGGACCCGAGGTCTACCCGCGGGGCGCGCGGGGCTCCTTCCGGGGCTTCGGCGTTGACCTGGAGGTGTACCTGGGCGCCGGCAGCGGCGACGCGGACGGGACCGAGCTGCCCTACGGGCCGGCCGTGGGCGCCTGGCTGCTCGGGCGGACCGGCGGCTGGACCGACGTCCCCGTCGACGGCATCGGTGTGGGGGACGCCCTGTCCGCCGAGCGCTGCGCCGCCCTCGGCCGGGACATCGCCGCGCGGTCCGGACGGACGGCTCTGCTGGTGCTGGGCGACGCCAGCGCGTGCCGCACGCTGAAGGCACCCGGTTACCTCGACGAGCGGGCGGCGTCCTTCGACGCGGAGGTGGGACGCGCCCTGGGCGCGGCGGACCCGGCGGCGCTCGCCGCGCTGGACGTCGTACTGGCCCGGGAGCTCAAGGTGTCCGGCCGGGCACCCTGGCAGGTCCTCGCGGGTGCGGCCGAGGGCGCGGACCTCGCGGGCGCGCTGCTGTACGAGGACGCGCCGTACGGGGTCGGGTACGTCGCGGCCGCCTGGTCGTAGCGGCCGGCCCCGACGTACCTGCGGCCGGCCCCGACGTTCCCGCGGCCGGCCCCGACGTTCCCGCGGACGGCCCCGAGCCGAGCCACTGCCCGGCCTCGGGGCCGTCCGACGTCCCGGCGGGTCAGGACGCCGGGGGCGGTCCGGCCGGAGGGGTGCCGCCAGGCGTTCCGCCCGGTGCGTCGCCGCCTCCTTCGGTGCCCTTGTCGTCCTTGTGGGCGAGACGGTCCATGGCGCCCTTGGCCTTGCCCGTGCCCGTCTGGATCCGGTCGCTGTACTTGCCCTTGGTCCGCTCGTCGACGGTCCGCGCCATCTTGTCGAGACCGCGGTCGATCTTGTCGCCGTGCTGCTGCGCGAGGTCGGAGACCTTGCCCTTCGCCGGTTCGAGTCTGGCCTTCAAGTTGTCCAGGAGACCCATGGTTCGCCTTCCCTCACGAGGCAGTCAGGTGCGGGCGCCCTCGTCGGCCTCGTTGTCGACGGCCTCCCCGGCGGACTGCTGCTTGGGGATGCCGACGCCGTCCGAGTCAGCGGCCTCGGCGGCGGCCCCGCCGGCTTCGTCGGCCTGAGCCGTGTTCCGGGGACCGGCGTCGGCCGTCTCCGCGGCCTCGGTCGCCTTCGCCTCCGCCGCGCCCTCGGTGTTTGGGGTTTCGGTCCGCGTCTCCGCGCCCGACGCCTCCTCGGTGTTCTTCGACCTCCGAAAAAGCCGTGCAAAAACGCCCATATCAACTCCATACGTTACTCGTGCGGGCGAAATCCCGCGGCATCCGGTGCGTCCGTTTGCGTGGCCGGGGCCATGACCCGGTGGTCCGGGGAGCGGGAACCTCGCAACGGGCAACGACGCCGGACGCGGACCGTCACGTAACTCGTTCGAGGGCGGGGTGAGAGGTTTGCGAGACTGGTGCGGTGAGCAGCACACCCCCCGCCCCCCGCGTCATCGCCGTAGTCGGACCCACCGCGGCCGGAAAGTCCGATCTGGGCGTCTTCCTGGCCGAACGACTCGGCGGCGAGGTCGTCAACGCCGACTCCATGCAGCTCTACCGTGGGATGGACATCGGCACCGCCAAGCTGACGCCCGACGAGCGCGGTGGCGTCCCGCACCATCTGCTGGACATCTGGGACGTGACGGTCACGGCATCCGTCGCCGAGTACCAGCGCCTCGCGCGGGAGCGGATCGACACGCTCCTCGGCGAGGGGCGCTGGCCGGTCCTGGTCGGCGGTTCCGGTCTCTACGTCCGCGGGGCCGTCGACAACCTGGAGTTCCCCGGCACCGACCCCGAGGTACGGGCCCGCCTGGAGGAGGAGCTCGAACTGCGCGGCTCGGGTGCGCTGCACGCCCGCCTGGCCGACGCCGACCCGGAGGCCGGGAGGGCCATCCTGCCCAGCAACGGGCGCCGGATCGTGCGCGCCCTCGAGGTGATCGAGATCACCGGCAGGCCCTTCACCGCCAACCTCCCCGGCCACGACTCCGTCTACGACACCGTGCAGATCGGCGTCGACGTGGCCCGCCCCGAACTGCACGAGCGCATCGCCCTGCGCGTCGACCGCATGTGGGAGGCCGGTCTGGTCGACGAGGTCCGGGCGCTGGAGGCGCAGGGGCTGCGCGAGGGGCGCACGGCATCGCGCGCGCTCGGCTACCAGCAGGTCCTCGATGCGCTCGCCGGCGAGTGCACGCTCGACGAGGCGCGCGCCGAGACCGTCCGTGCCACCAAGCGCTTCGCGCGCCGTCAGGATGCGTGGTTCAGGCGCGACCCGCGGGTGCATTGGCTCAGTGGGGGTGTGGCGGATCGCACGGAACTTCCGCGGCTCGCGCTCTCGTTGGTCGAACGACCGGTTACAGCCTGATCACGTGATGGCATCGGGACGCCCCGGCCGTCATCCGGGCCTTCGGCGGCGTGCCATCATCGAGCTTCGATCGACCGAGTGAGTCCTAGTTGGGAGGGCGCGTGGCGATGGAGGCCGGCCCTCGCGACACCGCACCGAGCACCGAGCACGGCACCGCCGCCCCCGGCGGACCGGAGCCCGACGGCGGCGCCCTGAGCCCCGACGGCCCGGACGAGACGCCGGAGGGCGTCGCAGCCGACGGTCCCGAGCCCGACGAGATGTACGGGGACGAGGTCGAGGTCGAACTGCGTCCCCAGCGCCGCCTGCGGATCTGGCAGCTCGCCCCCATCGTGTGCCTGGCCGCGCTCGGCTCCCTGATGTTCGCCTTCCCGCTCGCCTTCGACTTCGGCGACAGCGGCGCGGTGATCGCGATGCTGGGCCTGCTGATCTGCTCCTGCGCGGCCGGCTGGGGCATGATGGCCGCCCGCCGGGTCGGGTACACCTGGCCGGGCCTGCCGCAGCGCGGATCGGGGCGCCGTGCCGACTGGCGGACCATCCTCGTGTACGCCCTGGCGGTCGCCGCGGTGGTCGTGCTGGCCGTGTGGCGGGTCGCCCGCCTGCGGGGCTGACGGCGCCCTGCGCCCGGAGGGTATCCTCCGCCCCTCGTCGTCGTGCCGCACCCACCCCGTACGATCGAGGAATGAGCACGCGGATCGCTTTCCTCAAGGGTCACGGCACCGAGAACGACTTCGTGATCGTTCCCGACCCGGAGAACGCCGTCGACCTGCCGCCCGCCGCCGTCGCCGCCCTGTGCGACCGCCGCGCGGGCCTCGGCGGGGACGGGCTGCTCCACGTGGTGCGCTCCGCGGCGCACCCCGAGGCCCGGGGCATGGCCGCCGAGGCGGAGTGGTTCATGGACTACCGCAACGGCGACGGCTCGGTCGCGGAGATGTGCGGCAACGGCGTGCGGGTCTTCGCCCGCTACCTCCAGCGCGCCGGGCACGCCGCCGAGGGCGACCTCGCCGTCGCGACGCGCGGGGGAGTGAAGCGCGTACACATCGCCAAGGGCGCCAGTGACGGCGGCTCCGCCGCGGGCGACATCACCGTCGGCATGGGCCGCGCGCTGCTGCCCGAGGGAGACGTCGAGGTGGGCGTGGGCGAGCGCCGCTGGCCCGCGCGGAACGTGAACATGGGCAACCCGCACGCGGTCGCCTTCGTCACCGACCTCGACCACGCCGGCGACCTGTACACCCCGCCGTCCCACGCGCCGGCCGGCGCCTACCCGGACGGGGTCAACGTCGAGTTCGTGGTCGACCGGGGCCCCGGCCACGTCGCGATGCGCGTCCACGAGCGCGGCTCCGGCGAGACCCGCTCCTGCGGCACCGGCGCGTGCGCCGTCGCCGTCGCCGCCGCCCGCCGGGACGGCGCCGACCCGGCGGTCACCGGCGCCCCTGCGACCTACACCGTCGACGTACCCGGCGGCACCCTGGTGATCACCGAGCGCCCGGACGGCGAGATCGAGATGACCGGGCCCGCCGTGATCGTCGCGGAGGGCGAGTTCGACTCCGCCTGGCTGGAGGGGGTACGCGCCTGAACGAGGACCCGGTGACCATGGCCGAGGTGAACCACAGCCCGGTCCATGACACTCAGTGCGAAAACGTAAACCCTCGGACCATCGCTCGAATGGGTGATCCGTTTCACGCTCGGCGAGAGGCGGTCGGCCGCACGTGATGGGCTCGATAGCATCAAGCACCGGCCCGGACGGGGGACCGACAGCATCCCCTGAGCCGTGTCCGCCCTGGGATCACCCGTCCGCCGGTCCGCGCAGCCGGAGGTGCCCATGAACGCGGAGGCCGTGAATCCAGCGAGCCCGGGCCCCGTGCCGCCCGCGGCCACCGGCGCCGTCACCCCGGCGCCCCGGCGCAAGGCCCGCCCCCGGATCGACCTGCGCCGCCTCGGCCGCGCCGCCCTGCTCGGCTCCGCCACCCGCAGCCGCGGCCTGCCCGACGCCATCGGCCACGTCGTCGAGGCCCACCGCGCCCACCACCCCGACGCCGACCTCGACCCGCTGCGCCGCGCCTACGTCCTGGCCGAGTCCTCGCACCGCGGGCAGATGCGCAAGAGCGGCGAGCCGTACATCACCCACCCGCTCGCCGTCACCTTGATCCTCGCCGAACTCGGCGCCGAGACCACCACCCTGACCGCCTCGCTCCTGCACGACACCGTCGAGGACACCGAGGTGACGCTCGACCAGGTGGGCGAGCAGTTCGGCGCCGAGGTCCGCTACCTCGTGGACGGCGTCACCAAGCTGGAGAAGGTCGACTACGGCGCCGCCGCCGAGCCCGAGACCTTCCGCAAGATGCTCCTCGCCACCGGCAACGACGTCCGCGTGATGTCGATCAAACTCGCCGACCGGCTGCACAACATGCGCACCCTCGGCGTCATGCGCCGCGAGAAGCAGGAACGCATCGCCAAGGTCACCCGCGACGTCCTCATCCCGCTCGCCGAACGGCTCGGCGTCCAGGCGCTCAAGTCCGAGCTGGAGGACCTCGTCTTCGCGGTCATGCACCCCGAGGAGTACGCCCACACGCGCGAGCTGGTCCAGCAGAACGCCGCCCGCGCGGACGACCCGCTCGCCGCGGTCGCCGACGAGGTGCGGGGGGTGCTGCGCGAGGCCGACATCCAGGCCGAAGTCCTCATCCGGCCACGCCACTTCGTCTCCGTGCACCGCGTCTCCCGCAAGCGCGGCACGCTCCGCGGCGCGGACTTCGGGCGCCTTCTGGTGCTCGTCCAGGAGGACGCCGACTGCTACGCCGTCCTCGGTGAACTGCACACCTGTATGACGCCCGTCGTCTCGGAGTTCAAGGACTTCATCGCCGTCCCCAAGTTCAACCTCTACCAGTCGCTGCACACGGCGGTCGCCCGCGCGGCGGACGGCCAGGTCGTCGAAGTCCTCATCCGCACCCACCAGATGCACAAGGTCGCCGAGGCCGGTGTGGTCGCGCTCGGCAACCCGTACGCGCCCGGGTCGGAGGAGCAGAGCGCGGGCGACGGCGAGCGCGCCGACCCCACCCGGCCCGGCTGGCTCTCCCGGCTGCTCGACTGGCAGCGCGGCGCCCCCGACCCCGACACCTTCTGGTCCACCCTGCGCGAGGACCTCGCCCAGGACCGCGAGATCACCGTCTTCCGCCCCGACGGCGGCACCCTCGGCCTGCCCGAGGGCGCCACCTGCGTCGACGCCGCCTACGCCCAGTACGGCGAGGACGCGCACGCGACCATCGGCGCGCGGGTCAACGGCCGGCTGGCGACCATGAGCACGGTGCTGCGGGACGGCGACACCGTGCAGCTCCTGATGGGACAGGACCCCGCCTCCGAGCCGTCCAGGCAGTGGCTGGAGCACGCCCACACGCCCGCCGCGCGGATCGCCATCCAGCGCAGGCTCGCGGCTCACCCGGAGCCGGTGCCCGAGGCGGAGGGTCCGGCTCGCGGCCCCGCCGCGCCCGGGGGCCACGCCCGCCCCGGCGCACCGCGGCCGGCTCCGGGCGCCCCCGCCGCCCGCCCGGCCTCCGCCGACGTCCTCGTCGACCCGCCGGGCGCCACCGTGCGGCTGGCCGGTTGCTGCACCCCCGTACCGCCGGACGAGATCACCGGCTTCGCCGTGCGCGGGGGAGTCGTGACCGTGCACCGCGCCCAGTGCGCGGTGGTGGCGCGCATGAAGGGTGCCGGGCGTGCGGAGGTCGGTGTGCGCTGGGGCGAGAGCACCGGATGCCGGGTGACCCTCCTCGCCGAATCGTTCGGCCGCCCGCACCTCCTGGCCGACCTCACCGAGGCCATGGCCCTCGAAGGCGCCGAAATCGTCTCCGCGACCGTCGAGCCCCCCGACCGCCAGCGGGTCCGGCACAGCTACACCGTGGTGCTCCCGGACGCCGCCCGGCTGCCCGCCCTCATGCGGGCCATGCGCGACGTGGCCGGCGTGTACGACGTCAGCCGGGCCCAGCCGCAACCGACCGGCGCCTGACCCGGCACGCCGCGCCGAAGCGTTCGGGTGCCCCCGGCGCCGCTGCCGCACGGCCCGCGTGCGCCGGTACGGAAGCCGTTCCGGCGCTCCGTTCGGGCGCTCCGTCGGGCGCGTCACCGCACCGGCCCCGCGCCGTCCGCACGGAACCGGGCGCTGTCGCCGCACGGCCCGCGCGCCCGCGCCGAAACCCGTTCGGGTGCCCCGGGCGCGCGCCGTCACCGCCGGGCAGGCGCGCGCTGATAGCCGTGAGGGATGCTGCACACCCCTCACCCCCCGACCCCGCGACCCCGCGCACGCGCCCGGCGCCGGCTCAGGGCCGCGGCGCTGCTCGCCTCCGCCGTCTCCGTCTGCCTGGTCGCCGCGAGCGCCCCGCCCACCCCGCTCGGCGTCGGCGACCGCCTCTACCCGCAGCTGGGCAACCCCGGTTACGACGTGACGGCGTACGACCTCTCCTTCACCTACTCCGGCAGCAACAGCGAACCGCTGAAGGCCGTCACCGTCATCGACGCCCGGACCACCGCCGACCTGGACCGGCTCAACCTCGACTTCGCCCACGGAAAGGTCGACTCCGTCGAGGTCGACGGCGAGCCCGCCGCCTTCGCCACCGCCGGTGAGGACCTCGTCGTGACGCCCGAGGACGCGCTCGACGAGGGCGACCGGACGCGGATCACCGTCCGGCACAGCAGCGACCCCGTGTACCCCGAGGACCGCCAGGGCGGCTGGGTGCGCACCGCCGACGGCCTCGCCATGGCCAACCAGGCGGACGTCGCCCACCTGGTGTTCCCGTGCAACGACCATCCCTCCGACAAGGCGCGGTTCACCTTCCGCATCACCGCCCCCGACGGACTCACGGCCGTCGCCAACGGCCTGCCGACCCGCGTGGACCGCACCGGCGGAACGACCACCTGGACCTACCGGACCGGACACCCCATGGCCACCGAGCTGGCCCAGGTGTCCATCGGCCGCTCCACGGTGCTGCACCGCACCGGCCCGCGCGGACTGCCCATCCGGGACGTCGTGCCGACCGAGCACCGCGCGGCGCTCGAACCGTGGCTGGCGAAGACCCCCGACCAGATCGCGTGGATGGAGCGGAAGGTCGGGCGCTACCCCTTCGAGACCTACGGCCTGCTCATGGCCGACGCCACCACCGGCTTCGAACTCGAGACCCAGACGCTCACCCTCTTCGAGCGGGAACTGTTCACCGAGCCGGCCTACCCGAAGTGGTACGTCGAGTCGATCATGATCCACGAGCTGGCCCACTCGTGGTTCGGCAACAGCGTCAGCCCGGCCACCTGGTCCGACCTGTGGCTCAACGAGGGACACGCCACCTGGTACGAGGCGCTGTACGCGGAGGAGACCGCGGACAAGACCGTGGCGGCGCGCATGAAGGCCGCCTACGGGGCCTCCGACCGCTGGCGCACCGCGGGCGGGCCGCCCGCGGCCCCCAAGCCGCCCAAGAACGGCAGCAAGACCGGGATCTTCCGCGCCAACGTGTACGACGGCGCCGCGCTCGTGCTCTACGCCCTGCGCCAGGAGGTCGGCGGCGCCGTCTTCGACCGCATCGAGCGCGCGTGGGTCGCCCGGAACCAGGACGGCACGGCGACGACCGCCGACTTCGTCCGGCTCGCCTCCGAGACCGCCGGCCGCGACCTGGGCGACTTCTTCCATGCCTGGCTGTACGGCGAGAGGACCCCGCCGATGCCCGGCCACCCGGACTGGAAGCAGGCCCCCGCCGCGAAGGCCCCCGCCAAGGCGTCGCACAAGGCGCACGGCGAATAAGCCGGTGACGAGACGGCCCGTGCCGTGCGACCATCTTCGGGACGGCGCGGTACGGGCCCCGGGAATCTCCCCGACGGCTCGCGCGTTGTACACGATGTCGCGGCAGGAGTGCCGCGCCCACCGTTTCCCCAGCTACGTAAGGATCCAATGACCTCCTCTTCTTCCCCCTCCCAGGACACCAAGCGTCTCGTGCAGACCTATCCCGAGGGCCTCCGGGCCGATGCCCTGATGGAAGAGGACGTCGCCTGGAGCCATGGAAACGACTCGCAGTGGGACGGCGAGCAGTTCGACCGTTCCGACCGCGCGGCCCTGCGCCGGGTGGCGGGCCTGTCCACCGAGCTCGAGGACGTCACCGAGGTCGAGTACCGCCAGCTCCGGCTGGAGCGGGTCGTCCTCGTCGGCGTCTGGACCTCGGGCACCGTGCAGGACGCGGAGAACTCGCTGGCCGAGCTGGCCGCCCTCGCGGAGACGGCGGGCGCGCTCGTGCTCGACGGCGTCGTCCAGCGCCGCGACAAGCCCGACGCCGCCACCTACATCGGCTCCGGCAAGGCCGAGGAGCTGCGGGACGTCGTACTCGACACGGGCGCGGACACCGTCATCTGCGACGGTGAGCTCAGCCCGGGGCAGCTGATCCACCTCGAGGACGTCGTCAAGGTCAAGGTCATCGACCGCACCGCCCTGATCCTGGACATCTTCGCCCAGCACGCCAAGTCCCGAGAGGGCAAGGCGCAGGTCGCGCTCGCGCAGATGCAGTACATGCTGCCGAGGCTGCGCGGTTGGGGCCAGTCGCTGTCCCGGCAGATGGGCGGCGGCAAGGGCGGCGGCCTCGCCACCCGCGGTCCCGGTGAGACCAAGATCGAGACGGACCGGCGCCGGATCCGCGAGAAGATGGCGAAGATGCGCCGGGAGATCGCGGAGATGAAGACCGGCCGCGAGATCAAGCGCCAGGAGCGCAAGCGCCACAAGGTGCCCTCCGTCGCCATCGCGGGCTACACCAACGCCGGCAAGTCCTCGCTGCTCAACCGCCTCACGGGCGCGGGCGTCCTGGTCGAGAACGCCCTGTTCGCGACCCTCGACCCGACCGTGCGCCGGGCCGAGACCCCCAGCGGGCGGCTGTACACGCTGGCCGACACCGTCGGCTTCGTCCGGCACCTGCCGCACCACCTGGTCGAGGCGTTCCGCTCCACGATGGAGGAGGTCGGCGACTCCGACCTGATCCTCCACGTGGTCGACGGTTCGCACCCCGTCCCGGAGGAGCAGCTGGCCGCCGTGCGCGAGGTGATCAGGGACGTCGGCGCCACCGGCGTACCCGAGATCGTCGTGATCAACAAGGCCGACATGGCCGACCCGCTGGTGCTCCAGCGGCTGCTGCGGGTCGAGAAGCGGGCCATCGCGGTCTCGGCGCGCACCGGGCAGCACATCGACGAGCTGCTCGCACTGATCGACAACGAGCTGCCGCGTCCCTCGGTCGAGATCGAGGCGCTCGTGCCGTACACCCACGGCAAGCTGGTGGCCCGCGCCCACGACGAGGGCGAGGTGATCTCCGAGGAGCACACCCCGGAGGGCACCCTGCTCAAGGTGCGGGTGCACGAGGAGCTGGCGGCGGAGTTCGCGCCGTACGTTCCCGCGCCGCTCGCCTGACCCCGCGCGGCCCGGCAGCGGGCCGAGCGACCGAGGGCCCGTTCCCTGCCTCGGCAGGGAACGGGCCCTCGGTCATGTACGGATCCCGGTGCCGGTCACTGACCGCCGTACGTCTTGCTCATGTCCTGGTACAGGGCCTCGGCCGCCCGGCCCAGCTGCGGGCCGGCCAGCCAGGTGTTCTCCAGTGGGCCGATCGAGGTGTTGGAGACCAGCTTGGTCTCCCCGTCCACCACCCGGAACCAGCCGCCGCCCGACGAACCGCCGGTCATGGTGCAGCCGATGCGGTACATCGTCGGCAGCGACGGGCTCAGCGACAGCCGGCCCGGCCGGTCGACGCACTTGAACATCTCCAGGCCGTTGTAGGGCGCCGCCGCCGGGTAGCCCCAGGCGCCCATGCTGGACACCTCCGTCGCCGACGGGGCGGAGAAGTCCACCTCGAGGGCGGCGCCGACGGTCTCCTCCAGCGACTTGCTGCCCTGTTCCGGCTTCACGTGCAGCACCGAGTAGTCGTACGCGGCCCCGTCGCCGCCGCTCTCCGAACCGCCCTGGATCCACTGGTTGGAGGTCGACGCCCAGTCCGCCCACCAGGTGCCGTACGGCGCCATCTCGGTGGCCGTCGCGTTCGCCAGCTCGGCCTCGGACTTGCCGTAGTCGTTGTACGACGGGACGAAGGCGATGTTGCGGTACCAGCCGCCGCTGCCGCCGGCGTGGACGCAGTGGCCCGCCGTCCACACCAGGTTCGACTTGCCCGGGTGGTTCACGTCCTTGATCACCGTGCCGGAGCAGACCATCGACCCCTCGGGGGAGTCGAAGAAGACCTTGCCGACCGGAGCCGCGTTCTCGTGGTACGGCTTCTTCTCGGCCACGGCCTCCACGGGCGCGGGCTCCGGGTCGGTGGCGCCCTGGTCGGCGGCCGCGTCCTTGGTCGTGACGGTCTTGTCGGCCTCCTTCGCGGACTTCATCCGGTCCGGCTGCCACAGGCCCTCGATCACCGGGTTGACGAAGTCCTTGGCCTCACTGAGCCACTTGTCCTCGTCCCAGTTCTTCCAGCCGCCGTCCTTCCACTTGTCGACGTCGATGCCGTGCTCCTTGAGCCGGTCCGCGAGACCGGCCGCCAGACCGCCCTCGCCGCCGCCGGTGTCGCCCGCGTCGGCGGCCTGGGAGGTGCCGCCGCCGGGCTTGGTGTCGGCCTCGTCCTCGGACCCGCCGCAGGCGGTCGCGGTGAGCGTGAGCGCGGCGACCAGTCCGGCCGCGACGAGTGCGGTGCGCCGACCGCGCCGTGGCGCGGCGGACACAGGTGTGGAACGCATGGTGCGACGACCCCCGTTGAAACGTGTGAATGCGTGCATGTCTGTCAATTGACGTGCGGCGGGGTGCCGGCCTCGGGCCCGGCGCACCCCACCGTCCTCACTGGTCGGCGAACTTGCCGCTCACCGCGTCGAACACGCCCTTGGCCTCCTCGCCGAGGCGCGGACCGGCCAGCCAGCCGGCCGTCACCGGACCGATCGAGGTGTTGGAGACCAGCGCGGGCTTGCCGTCCGAACCGGCGGCGACCCAGCCGCCGCCGGACGAGCCGCCGGTCATGGTGCAGCCGATGCGGTACATCGTCGGGTCGGAGGCGTTGATCGACAGCCGTCCCGGCTTGTCCTGGCACTCGTACAGCTTCTGGCCGTCGTACGGCGGTGCGGCCGGGTAGCCGATCGCCTTCATGCTCTCGATCTCCGGCACGGCCGGCGCGTCGAAGTCCACCGGCAGCGCGGCGCCGACCGTCTCCTCCAGCGACTTGCCGCCGCTGCCCTTCTCCGGCGTCACATGGATCACGGCGAAGTCGTACGAGGCGCCGTCACCGCCGGTCGCACCGCCCTGCTCGATCCACTGGTCCGAGGTCTGCGCCCAGTCGCCCCACCAGACACCGTAGGGAGCGATCTCCTCCTTGGTGGCCTTCTGCAGTTCCTCGGCCGACATGTCCGTGTCGTTGTACGACGGGACGAAGGCGATGTTGCGGTACCAGCCGCCGCTCTTGCCGGCGTGCACGCAGTGACCGGCCGTCCACACCATGTTGGACTTGCCGGGGTTGGCCGGGTCCTTCACGACCGTCGCCGAGCACACCATCGAACCCTTGGGGGAGTCGAAGAGGAGCTTGCCGGCCGTGGCGGCGTTGTCGTGGTACTTGGCCGGCACGGCCGCCGCCTCGACGGGGGCGGGCTCCGGGTCGGTGACGCCCTGGTCCCCGGAGATGTCGTTCTCGTCGACCTCCTGGTCCGGCTCCTCGGCGTCCCGCATCCGGTCCGGGTCCCACAGACCCTCGATGATCGGGTTGACGAAGTCCTGCGCCTCGCGCAGCCAGTCGTCCTTGTTCCAGTCCTTCCAGGCGCCGTTCTTCCAGTCGTCGACGTCGATCCCGTGTTCCTTGAGCTTGTCCTTGATGTGGTCCGGGATCCGGATGCCGCCGTTGCCGTCGTCGACGGCGGAGGCGGAGGCGGAGGCGTCGCCGCCCGCCTCGGGGTCGCCGTCCTCGCACGCCGTGGCGGTGAGCGCGAGCGCCGAGACGAGCGCCACGGCGGCGGCCGCGGAGGAGGTTCCGCGCCGTCCGCGTCTGGTTCCGCGCGTGCTGAACGACGGCCGTATGGATCGCATGGTGTTGACTCCCCCTGCTGTGAACGAACATGGTGCTGTGGCCGAACCGATCCGCGGACCCCGGCCCGGTCTCCCGGGGCCCGGTTCCGCGGATCGACTGCGACCTGGAACGGCACCACACACTATGCGCCCGCCGTGGGGGACTTCCGACGGAACGGCAACGGTTCGGACACAGCCGCCGTGACCGGCGCTGCTCGGCGGCGATCCCCGCGTGGTCGGCCAGCGGTACGGAGCCGCTGTTGAGGCGTTGGCTGATCACCATGGAATACACGCAGCTCGGACGCACTGGACTCAAAGTCAGCCGACTGGTGCTCGGCACCATGAACTTCGGACCGCAGACCGAGGAGGCCGACAGCCACGCCATCATGGACGCCGCGCTGGAGGCCGGCGTCAACTTCGTGGACACCGCCAACGTCTACGGCCAGAGCGCGGGCAAGGGGCGCACGGAGGAGATCCTCGGCGCCTGGTTCGCACAAGGCGGCGGACGCCGCGAGAAGACCGTGCTCGCCACCAGGGTGTACGGCGACATGCTGCCCGACGGATCCCCCGAGTGGCCGAACTACGGCCGGCTCTCGGCCCTCAACATCCGCCGGGCGGTGGACGCCTCGCTGCAGCGGTTGCGGACGGACCACATCGACATCCACCAGTTCCACCACGTCGACCGGCTAACGCCGTTCGACGAGATCTGGCAGGTCGTCGACGTCCTCGTCCAGCAGGGCAAAATCCTCTACGCCGGTTCCTCCAACTTCCCCGGCTACAAGATCGCGCAGGCCAACGAGGTCGCGGCGCGACGCGGTTCGACGTTCGGTCTCGTCAGCGAGCAGTGCCTGTACAACCTCGCCGAACGACGCGCCGAGATGGACGTCATCCCGGCCGCGCAGGAGTACGGCGTCGGCGTCATCGCCTGGTCACCGCTGTACGGCGGCATGCTCGGGGGCGTACTCAAGAAGGAGCACAAGGGAGGGCGCAGGACCGGGGGACACGGGGCGCGCCTGCTCAACGACCCGGCCGTGCGGGGACGGGTGCAGGCATACGAGGACTGCTCGACAAGCACGGTATCGAGCCGGGCGAGGCGGCGCTGGCCTGGCTGCTGACCCGGCCCGGCATCACCGGCCCGATCGTCGGCCCGCGCACCCGCGAGCAGCTCGACTCCGCGCTGCGGGCCATCGACCTCGATCTGCCGCAGGAGGTGCGGGAGGGCCTCGACGAGATCTTCCCGGGCCCGGGTCCGTCGCCGGAGGCGTTCGCCTGGTGAGTCCGGCCGGCCGGCCCCCGCGAGCGTCCGGTGGGGGAGCGGCGGCCGGGCGGGCACGGCAAGGATCTTCGGGCAACCCGTAACCCGCCGCACGCGCCGCGGTTGCTAGCGGTGGGGGGTCCGCTGTCGCGCGCCGCGGTCCTCCGTGCCGAGGACGGGCCCGGCACGACGCGTCGTGTCCGGACAGCGGGAGGTCGAGAAGAGCCGTGGCGGAAACCGCGTACGAGGGGTTGGCGGGCGCCTGGTCCGAGGACGGCCGGTCCGAGGACGGCGGGTTTGAGGACGGCCGGTCCGAGGAGGCCGCCAGCGTTTCGGCCGGGGCGGGAGGCGCACCGAGGCGTCAGCCGGCGCGGGAGGCCGCGGCGCGTACCTACGCGCGCGCCCTCCCGGTCGTGCCCGTCCGCGCCCGGGGGCTGACCATCGAGGACGCCGCCGGCCGCCGCTACCTGGACTGCGCCTCGGGGGCGGGGACCCTCGCCCTGGGACACCATCACCCGGTCGTCCTGGAAGCGATGCGCAGGGTTCTCGACTCGGAGACCCCGCTGCAGGTCATGGGCCTCACCACCCCGGTCGAGGACGCATTCGTCACCGAACTCCTGCGCACGCTCCCACCCCGGCTCGCCGAGCACGCGCGCGTGCGCTTCTGCAGACCCGGCGGCACCGACCCGGTCGACACCGCGGTCGCCCTGGTCCGCGCCGCCACCGGCCGGGCCCCGATCGTCACCCCCACCGGCGCCCACCTCTGTGCGGCAGCCGAGGCATGCTGCCCGTCCGACGCCGGGGAACCGCCCGCCGGTGTGGTCCTGGAACCGGTGCGCAGCGCGGACGGCGTCCTGCCCGTCCCCGACGCGTGGCTGCGCGACCTGCGGCGCGTCACGGCCGAACGATCCGTGCCGCTCATCGCCGACGAGACCGAGACCGGGGTCGGCCGGACCGGTGCCTTGTGGGCGGTCGATCACAGTGGGGTCACCCCCGACGTGCTGATCCTCTCCAAGGCGATCGGCGGCAGCCTGCCGCTGGCCGCGGTGGTCCACCACGAGGACCTCGACGGCCGTCGCACCGGCTCCGACCGGCGCGCCGCCGGAGCGCCCGGCGCCGGTACGTTCCGTGGCAACCAACTTGCCCTGGCCGCGGGCGCGGCCACCCTCGCTCACGTTCGCGAGCAACGTCTCGCCGAGCATGCCGCCGCCCTCGGTGGCCGGATACTGTCCCGACTGCGCGGTCTGGCCGCGGAGTTCGCATGCGTCGGGAACGTGCGCGGACGCGGCCTGATGATCGGCGTGGAGTTGGTGTCACCGGACGGTGCACCCGACGGCGCTCCCTGCGGCGGCACTCGCTCCGACGGCATTGCCTCCGACAGCGCTCCTTCCGACGGCAATCCCCCGGGCGGCATTCCCTCCGTAGGCGGCCCACCCGGCACCGGGAGCGAACTCGCCCTCGCCGTCCAACGGGAGTGTCTGCGGCGCGGCCTGATCGTGGCTTTCACGGGCCCGGACCGGAACGTCGTGCGACTGCTGCCGCCCCTGATCATCACCGAGGAGCAGACGTCCACGATCCTGGATCGTTTCGCCGACGCGGTGCAGGCGGTGGACCGGCGGCGCGGCGGCCACGCTCCGCCCCACCGGGCGCACGCCGCGCGATGAGACCGCCGCCCCGCCCCGCTCCCGCACGTCACGAGGACCGCGTTGCACATCACCCCCACACCCGAGCCGGCGCCCGCCGAGCCGCCCGGAACCCGACCGGCCGCCGCCGCATCCTCCTGTTCCTCCCCGGAGAGTCCCGATCCCCACCACGCTCAGGAACTCCGAGAAGCCCTAGGCTCACAACGCAGCCCGCAAGACCTTCGCACCCACTCGGACGCGCATGCCGCGGCGCAGGCCGCCGCCGTCGAGAACCTGCTCCGCTGCTGGGTCCGAGAGGCCGGCGTGGGCCCGCCCGGCGACGGTGTCCTGTACCTGCGGCTCCCGGCCTGCGGCGCGGCCCTGGCCGTCCCCGTGGCCTACTGGTCCCCGACCGGGCGGCACCGCTTCGGCCTCCCGCGACTGGTCGACGCACCCGCCTCGGCACCACCCGTCGACGCCCTCACCCTCGCCGCGTTGCTCGGGCGGGAGGCCCCCGGCATCCCGGGCCCCGCCGGTACCGACCTCGTGGCGCGCGTGGCCGACTCCGTCCGCCGTACCGCCGTAATCCTGCGCGACCGCGGACTACACCCCGACGGCGGCACCGGTCGTCCGGCGCCGGCACCCCCCGACCTGTTCCTCGCCGCCGAACAGGCGCTCCTCCTCGGGCATCCGCTGCACCCCACCCCCAAGAGCCGTGAGGGCCTCACCGAGGCGGAGGCGCGGCGGTACTCTCCGGAACTGCGCGGCTCCTTCCCCCTGCACTGGGTGGCCGTGGCCCCGTCCGTACTCGCCAGCGACTCGGCCTGGACCGAGCGCGGCCGCCCGGTCGCCGCACCCCGGCTCACGGCCCGCCTCGCCGCGGACGGTCCGGTCCCGCCGGTCGGATACGCGCTCCTTCCGCTGCACCCCTGGCAGTTCCGCGCGGTCGCACACCGGCCAGGGGTCGCCGCGCTGCTGGACTCCGGACTGCTCAGGGACCTCGGAGCCCGCGGCGCCCCTTGGCATCCCACCTCCTCCCTCCGGACCGTGCACCGCACCGGCGCCCCCGCCATGCTCAAGCTGTCGCTGGCACTGCACATCACCAACTCCCGGCGAGAGAACCTCCGCAAGGAGCTCCACCGCGGCGTCGAGGTCCACCGCCTGCTGCGCCGTGGGCTCTCCCGGCAGTGGCGGGCCGCCCATCCCGCGTTCGACATCGTCCGTGATCCGGCCTGGCTGGCCGTCGACGGACCGGACGGCAGCCCCGTGCGCGGGCTGGACGTCGTCGTCCGCCACAATCCCTTCCTTCCCTCGGACGACGTCTCCTGTGTGGCCGGCCTCACGGCGCCGTGGCCGCACCCGCGGGCGGACCCCACCGACGCGGGCACCACCGCCGCCGTCCCCGACCCGCGCTCCCGGCTGGCCGCGGTCGTCACACGGCTCGCCGTCCGGACCGGCCGTCCGGCCGGAGCCGTCGCCGCCGAGTGGTTCCTGCGCTACCTCCACCACGTCGTACTCCCCGTCCTGTGGCTGGACGCCCGTGCGGGCATCGCCCTGGAAGCGCACCAGCAGAACACCCTCGTGATGCTGGACGCCGACGGCTGGCCCGCCGGCGGCCGCTACCGGGACAACCAGGGCTACTACTTCCGGGAGTCGAGGCGCACGGAACTGGACGCCCTGCTGCCCGGGATCGGAGCGCACAGCGACACCTTCGTGCCCGACGCGGTCACCGACGAGCGCTTCGCGTACTACCTCGCCGTCAACAACGTGTTCGGCCTCATCGGCGCCTTCGGCTCGCAGGGTCTCGCCGACGAACACGTGCTGCTCGCCGCCTTCCGCCGCTTCCTCGGCGAGCTCGTCTCCGGCCCGGACCCGCTGGGCGGCCCCCTCCCGGCGCATCTCCTCGACTCACCCGTCCTGCGCTGCAAGGCCAACCTGCTGACCCGCCTGCACGGCCTCGACGAACTCGTCGGGCCGGTGGACACCCAGTCCGTCTACGTCACCATCGCCAACCCGTTGCGCGCCTGACCGGTCCGCCGCCCCTGCACCCGGCCCCTGAGGCACCTCCCTCACTCCCTCCCCTCCCGAAAGAGCGATCCCTTGGCTTCCACCGACGCGAGCGCCGACGACACCCTGGACCTGCACCTGCCCGGGGAGTTCGTCGCGCTCTTCCGGAGCGCGGGGGACGACCGCGCCGGGACGAGGACGGCACGGGCGCGTGCGGACCTCCTCGACGGCGTCGCCGACTGGGGACCGAGCGCCACCCCCGTCGGTGTGTTCCACCTGGCGCCCGTCGACGTCGAGCGGGACGCCGCGCTCGTCGCGCGCTGGATGAACGACCCCGCCGTCGCCGCCTACTGGGAGCTGACCGGACCGCAGAGCGTGACCGCCGACCACCTACGGGCCCAGCTCGCCGGGGACGGACGCAGCGTCCCGTGCGTCGGGCTGCTGGACGGGGTGCCGATGAGCTACTGGGAGATCTACCGGGCCGACCTCGACCCGCTGGCCCGGTACTGTCCCGTCCGGCCGCACGACACCGGCATCCACCTGCTGATCGGCGACGCCGCCGACCGCGGGCGGGGCCTCGGCACCGGGCTGATCAGGGCCGTAGCCGACCTCGTGCTCGCGGAGCGCCCCGCCTGCACACGGGTGCTCGCCGAACCCGACGTCCGCAACCGGTCGTCCGTCGCGGCGTTCCTCGGCGCCGGGTTCCGGCTGGCGGCCGAAGTGGAGCTGCCCGCCAAGCGCGCCGCCTTCATGATCCGCGAACGGGAGGCTCGGGAGTCTCCGTGACGCCCGGCGCCGCGCCCGCCACCGCTGCCGCCCGGCTGATCGCCCGTTCCGCCGGTCGCCCGTCCCGTTCGTCGGCCACTGCCCCAGGAGCCAGCCTTGCCGCGCCGGTCGCCGCAGTCAGCGTCACACGCGCCCCTCGCACCCGCCTTGCCGACCCGTTTGTCGGACCCGGGCCGTAGGGTGGTCGAGCTATGACGAAGCCCTCACTCCCCGAACTCCTGCACGCCGCCGTCACCGCCGTCGGCGGCACGGAGCGTCCCGGCCAGGTGGCCATGGCCGAAGCCGTCGAGGAAGCCATCGACGGCGGCTCCCACCTGCTCGTCCAGGCCGGCACCGGCACCGGAAAGTCGCTGGGGTACCTGGTGCCCGCGCTGGCGCACGGGGAGCGGGTGGTGGTGGCCACGGCGACCCTGGCCCTGCAGCGCCAGCTGGTCGAACGGGACCTGCCCCGCGCGGTCGACGCGCTCCACCCGCAGCTGCGCCGCCGCCCGGAGTTCGCGATGCTCAAGGGCCGGTCGAACTACCTTTGCCTGCACCGGCTGCACGAGGGCGTGCCGCAGGACGAGGAGGACGGCCTCTTCGACCAGTTCGAGGCCGCCGCCCCCACCAGCAAGCTGGGCCAGGACCTGCTGCGGATGCGTGACTGGGCGGACGAGACGGAGACCGGCGACCGCGACGACCTGACGCCCGGCGTCTCCGACCGTGCCTGGGCACAGGTGTCGGTGTCCTCCAGGGAATGCCTGGGCGCCACGAAGTGTGCCTACGGCGCCGAGTGCTTCGCCGAGTCGGCCCGTGAGCGCGCCAAGCTCTCCGACGTCGTCGTCACCAACCACGCGCTGCTCGCGATCGACGCCATCGAGGGCGCGCCGGTCCTGCCGCAGCACGAGGTGCTGATCGTCGACGAGGCGCACGAGCTGGTCTCCCGGGTCACCGGGGTGGCCACCGGAGAGCTGACTCCCGGCCAGGTCAACCGTGCGGTGCGGCGCGCCGCGAAGCTGGTCAACGAGAAGGCCGCCGACCAGCTCCAGACCGCCGCCGAGGGCTTCGAGCGGCTGATGGAGCTGGCGCTGCCGGGCCGCCTGGAGGAGGTCCCGGAGGACCTGGGGTACGCCCTGATGGCGCTGCGGGACGCCTGCCGGACGGTCATCTCGGCCATCGGCACCACCCGCGACAAGTCCGTGCAGGACGAGGACGCGGTCCGCAAGCAGGCGCTGGCCTCCGTGGAGTCCGTGCACGACGTCGCGGAGCGGATCACCAACGGCTCGGAGTGGGACGTCGTCTGGTACGAGCGCCACGACCGGTTCGGTGCCTCGCTGCGAGTCGCTCCGATGTCCGTGTCCGGCCTGTTGCGGGAGAAGCTCTTCACCGACCGCTCCGTCGTCCTGACCTCCGCCACCCTGAAGCTGGGCGGCGACTTCAACGGGGTCGGGGCGTCGCTGGGCCTGGCCCCCGAGGGCACCGAGGGCGACGACGTGCCCCAGTGGAAGGGTGTCGACGTGGGCTCGCCCTTCGACTACCGCAAGCAGGGCATCCTCTACGTCGCCAAACACCTGGCCCGCCCCGCCCGGGACGGCGACCGCGGTGACATGCTCGACGAGCTGACCGAGCTGATCCAGGCGGCGGGCGGCCGCACACTGGGCCTGTTCTCCTCGATGCGCGCGGCCCAGCTGGCCGCCGAGGAGCTGCGCTCGCGGATCCCGGAGTACCCGATCCTCCTCCAGGGCGAGGAGACCCTCGGCGAGCTGATCAAGAACTTCGCGGCCGACCCGGGTACCTGCCTCTTCGGCACCCTGTCCCTGTGGCAGGGCGTCGACGTCCCCGGGCCGAGCTGCCAGCTGGTCGTCATGGACAAGATCCCGTTCCCGCGCCCCGACGACCCTCTGATGAGCGCCCGGCAGAAGGCGGTGGAGGAGGCCGGGGGCAACGGCTTCATGGCGGTCGCCGCCACCCACGCCGCGCTGCTGATGGCCCAGGGCGCGGGCAGACTGGTCCGGGCGTCGGGCGACCGCGGGGTGGTCGCCGTACTCGACCAGCGGTTGGCGACGGCCCGGTACGGCAGCTATCTGAAGGCGTCCCTGCCCGACTTCTGGTTCACCACCGACCGCAACCAGGTCCGCAAGTCACTCGCCGCGATCGACGCGAAGGCACGGCAGACCGAGGCCGAGGGGCAGACGGAGAGCGGCTGACAGCGCTGGGCCCCGGAACCGGCGCAGAGGTTCCGGGGCCCGGTCGGGTCGGCGGGACGCTGTCGCGCGTACCCGCCCGCCGTGGCGCTCAGACGCGACGCAGTACGGCCACCACCTTGCCGAGGATGGTCGCGTCGTCACCGGGGATCGGCTCGTACGCCGAGTTGTGCGGGAGGAGCCAGACGTGGCCGTCCTCGCGCTTGAAGCGCTTGACGGTGGCCTCGCCGTCCAGCATGGCCGCCACGATGTCGCCGTTCTCGGCGACCGGCTGGCGGCGGACCGTGACCCAGTCGCCGTCACAGATCGCTGCCTCGATCATCGAGTCGCCGACGACCTTCAGGACGAACAGCTCGCCGTCGCCGACCAGCTGCCGGGGGAGCGGGAAGACGTCCTCGACGGACTCCTCGGCCAGGATCGGACCACCGGCGGCGATCCGGCCGACCAGCGGGACGTACGAGGCGGCCGGCTTCCCGGCGGTGTCCGTCGGCTGCACCGAGGCGGCCTGGTCGGAGCCGCGCACCTCGTAGGCGCGCGGGCGGTGCGGGTCCCGGCGCAGGAAGCCCTTGCGCTCCAGCGCCATCAGCTGGTGCGCCACCGACGAGGTGCTGGAGAGGCCGACGGCCTGGCCGATCTCCCGCATCGACGGCGGGTACCCGCGCCGCTGCACGGAGTCGCGGATGACTTCGATCACCCGGCGCTGGCGGTCAGTGAGTCCCGAGCTGTCCGCCCGGATGCCGGGAGGTCGCCCCGGAAGGGAGCGCTTGTGCCCCTCGGGATTCGCGGCGTCGCTCATCGCGTGCACCGGCTCAGGACGGCCCTGGGGGCGTTCCTGGGCAGTGATGGTGGCACTGTCGGCGGTGGTGGTCACGTCGGCCCCTCTCGATGGTCTCCCTGCTGCACAACGGTAGTAGCTTTCGAAAGGTTGCGCCAAACACACGTTCGAGTGAAAAAACGCGAATCGCTCGCCCGTATTGCATGTCTGGGTGTATGGCTACCGTGGTGCCTGGCGGACAAAAGGGCCTATTGCTGTACTCTTCACCGCCGTGGTGACAACCCCGGGGATGTCGCCCCAGTCTGCCATCCGGCATCCAGTTCGACGGGGCGGGTCTCCCATCTCTTGCGGTAGTCCCACGTCCCCTCCCCGAGGTGCCCACCGTATCTCCGCATGCCCCGGGGCGATACGGCCGCGACACGGCCTTGTGTGCCAGGGGCGGCCCGGGCGGCCGCCACACACAGGCGCGACACGCGTGCAGGGCGTGTATGTATGGGCCAAGCCCCACATCTAGTGGTTGGATTGCATCAGCAGCCCACAAGTTGTGGTCCCCCGGGTCTTCGGGCCCGCCGCGATCGCCTATGCTGGGGGCTGCTTCGAGGGGCCTGAAGGGCCTTTCGAGGCTGTTGAGTCTGCTGTGAGGAGGGTTCGGAGTCCATGCACTGCCCCTTCTGCAGGCACCCCGACAGCCGTGTCGTCGACAGCCGTACGACCGACGACGGCACGTCGATCCGCAGGCGCCGCCAGTGCCCTGACTGCTCCCGTCGGTTCACGACCGTGGAGACGTGCTCGCTCATGGTGGTGAAGCGGTCCGGGGTCACCGAACCGTTCAGCCGCACCAAGGTGATCAACGGTGTGCGCAAGGCATGTCAGGGCCGCCCCGTCACCGAGGACGCGCTCGCCCAGCTCGGCCAGCGGGTCGAGGAGGCGGTGCGGGCCACCGGAAGCGCCGAGCTGACCACCCACGACGTGGGGCTGGCCATCCTCGGACCGTTGCAGGAACTGGACCTCGTCGCCTATCTGCGATTCGCCTCGGTCTACCGGGCGTTCGACTCGCTCGAGGACTTCGAGGCCGCGATCGCGGAACTGAGGGAGACGACGGGGCACCCCGGCGAGGACGACGACACCGGCACGGGGAGCCAGGAGAACGACCGCGGGTCCACGGGGGCAGGACAGGTCCCCGAGCCCGCAGGCGCCGCCGACTGATCGGCGGGCCGGACCCGGACTTCGGCGCCCGGGCCCGGCCGGACGGCGGCGAGTGAACAAGACCTGTTGCGGGCGGAGCGAGAGATGCCCGCAACACCAGACAGAACACCGTGCCCACGGGAACAATCGGGGCACTTCAGGGCGTTTTCGCCCGTACAGGGAGGCGGCATGACAGAGACGGCGAGCGGTCCGGCACGGAGTTCCCGCGCCAAGGGCACCAAGGCGGGCAAGGGACTCCGCGTCGAGCGCGTCCACACCACTCCCGGCGTCCACCCCTACGACGAGGTGGCCTGGGAGCGTCGTGACGTCGTCATGACCAACTGGCGCGACGGCTCGGTCAACTTCGAGCAGCGTGGCGTCGAGTTCCCCGAGTTCTGGTCGGTGAACGCGGTCAACATCGTCACCAGCAAGTACTTCCGGGGCGCCGTGGGCACCCCGCAGCGCGAGGTGAGCCTCAAGCAGCTCATCGACCGCATCGTGAAGACGTACCGGAAGGCCGGCGAGGACCACAAGTACTTCGCCTCGCCCGCCGACGCCGAGATCTTCGAGCACGAGCTGGCCTACGCCCTCCTGCACCAGATCTTCAGCTTCAACAGCCCGGTGTGGTTCAACGTCGGCACGCCCCAGCCGCAGCAGGTCTCGGCCTGCTTCATCCTGTCCGTCGACGACTCCATGGAGTCGATCCTCGACTGGTACAAGGAAGAGGGCATGATCTTCAAGGGCGGCTCCGGAGCCGGCCTGAACCTCTCCCGGATCCGCTCCTCCAAGGAACTGCTCTCCTCCGGCGGCAACGCCTCGGGGCCGGTCTCCTTCATGCGCGGCGCCGACGCCTCGGCCGGCACCATCAAGTCCGGCGGCGCCACCCGCCGCGCGGCCAAGATGGTCATCCTCGACGTCGACCACCCCGACATCGAGGACTTCATCCAGACCAAGGTCTCGGAGGAGGAGAAGATCCGCGCCCTGCGCGACGCGGGCTTCGACATGGACCTGGGCGGCGACGACATCACGTCCGTCCAGTACCAGAACGCCAACAACTCGGTCCGCGTGAACGACACGTTCATGAAGGCCGTGCAGGACGGCGGCAAGTTCGGCCTGACGTCCCGCATGACCGGTGAGGTCATCGAGGAGGTCGACGCCAAGGCGCTCTTCCGCAAGATGGCCGAGGCCGCCTGGGCCTGCGCCGACCCGGGCATCCAGTACGACGACACCATCAACGCCTGGCACACCTGCCCGGAGTCCGGCCGCATCAACGGCTCGAACCCGTGCAGCGAGTACATGCACCTGGACAACACGTCCTGCAACCTCGCCTCGCTGAACCTGATGAAGTTCCTGAAGGACGACGGCAAGGGCCACCAGTCCTTCGACGCCGAGCGCTTCTCCAAGGTCGTCGAGCTCGTCATCACCGCGATGGACATCTCCATCTGCTTCGCGGACTTCCCGACCCAGAAGATCGGCGAGAACACCCGCGCCTTCCGCCAACTCGGCATCGGCTACGCCAACCTCGGCGCCCTGCTGATGGCGACCGGCCACGCCTACGACTCCGACGGCGGCCGCGCCCTGGCCGGCGCCATCACCTCCCTGATGACCGGCACGTCGTACCGCCGCTCCGCCGAGCTGGCCGCGATCGTCGGCCCGTACGACGGCTACGCCCGCAACGCCAAGCCGCACCTGCGGGTCATGAAGCAGCACTCCGACGAGAACGCCAAGGCCGTCCGCATGGACGACCTCGACACGCCGATCTGGGCCGCCGCCACCGAGGCATGGCAGGACGTGCTCCGCCTCGGCGAGAAGAACGGCTTCCGCAACTCCCAGGCGTCCGTCATCGCCCCGACCGGCACCATCGGTCTCGCGATGTCCTGCGACACCACCGGCCTCGAGCCCGACCTCGCGCTGGTCAAGTTCAAGAAGCTGGTCGGCGGCGGCTCGATGCAGATCGTCAACGGCACCGTCCCGCAGGCCCTGCGCCGCCTGGGCTACCAGGAGGAGCAGATCGAGGCGATCGTCGCCCACATCGCCGAGCACGGCAACGTGGTCGACGCGCCCGGCCTGGCGCACGAGCACTACGAGGTGTTCGACTGCGCCATGGGCGAGCGCTCCATCTCCGCGATGGGCCACGTCCGCATGATGGCCGCCATCCAGCCGTGGATCTCCGGCGCCCTGTCCAAGACGGTCAACCTGCCGGAGTCGGCGACCGTCGAGGACGTCGAAGAGGTCTACTTCGAGGCGTGGAAGATGGGCGTCAAGGCGCTCGCCATCTACCGCGACAACTGCAAGGTCGGCCAGCCCCTGTCCGCCAAGACCAAGTCGGCCAAGGACGAGAAGGCGGAGATCACCGAGAAGACCGAGGCGGCGATCCGCGAGACGGTCGAGAAGGTCGTCGAGTACCGCCCGGTCCGCAAGCGCCTCCCGAAGGGACGTCCCGGCATCACCACGTCCTTCACCGTCGGCGGCGCCGAGGGCTACATGACCGCCAACTCCTACCCGGACGACGGTCTCGGCGAGGTCTTCCTCAAGATGTCCAAGCAGGGTTCGACCCTCGCGGGCATGATGGACGCCTTCTCCATCGCGGTCTCCGTCGGCCTCCAGTACGGCGTGCCGCTGGAGACGTACGTCTCGAAGTTCACCAACATGCGCTTCGAGCCGGCCGGGATGACGGACGACCCGGACGTGCGGATGGCGCAGTCGATCGTCGACTACATCTTCCGCCGCCTGGCGCTGGACTTCCTGCCCTTCGAGACGCGCTCCGCGCTCGGCATCCACTCCGCCGAGGAGCGTCAGCGCCACCTGGAGACCGGTTCGTACGAGCCGTCCGACGACGAGCTGGACGTCGAGGGCCTGGCCCAGTCGGCGCCGCGCGCCCAGGAACTGAAGGCCGTCGCCACACCGAAGGCCGAGGCCGAGGCCGCCAAGCCCGCTCCGCAGCAGGCGCACACCAGCGCCGAGCTGGTGGAGATGCAGCTGGGCATCCAGGCCGACGCCCCGCTGTGCTTCTCCTGCGGCACCAAGATGCAGCGCGCCGGGTCCTGCTACATCTGCGAGGGCTGCGGCTCGACCAGCGGTTGCAGCTGACCTGCGGCTCGACCTGCGGATGACGTGACGAGCGCGTGACTCGCGGGTCCGGAAGGGGACCGGCCATCGGCCGGTCCCCTTCCGCGTGTGCAGGCGGTCGCTTCCGCGTGTGCCGGCGGTTCGCGCACGCTCACCTCCGGCACACGCCGCACGAGCGAGCGATGACTTCGGGCGCCGGATCGGGTCTACCCCCACGACACACCCGACCTACGACATCTGCCGGGGCTCCGATGACAACAGTCAGCGTCAATGAGATCGCTTTGGGTATCGAGTCGTTCGGTGCCGACGACGCGCCACTCGTCCTGCTCGTGGGCGGGACGACGATGCTCTCCTGGCCCGACGCGCTCTGCGAGCGCCTCGCCGCGGGCGGGCGCCGCGTCGTGCGCTACGACCTGCGCGACAGCGGGGAGTCGACCACGGCTGACCCGGAGGCGCCCGCCTACACCCTGCGCGACCTGGCCGCCGACGCGGCGGCCCTTCCCGGTGCGCTCGGCGCCGGGCCCGCGCACCTCGCCGGGATCGGCGTCGGGGGCATGGTCGCCCAGGTGGCCGCGCTCGACCACCCGGACGCGTTCTCGGCGCTCACGCTCGTCGGCACCCGCGCGGTCGCGCCCGGCCCGCCCGACGACGACCTCCCCGACCACGACGAGGCGACGATGGGCCGGCTGTTCACGCGGCCGATGCCCGACTGGACCGACCGTGAGGCGGTGGCCGAGTTCGCCGCCACCGGTGCGGAGGTCCTCGGCGACGACCCCGTCGCCGCGCGCGCGATCGCGGCCCGCATCTGGGACCGCACGCCGGGCACCGCCGCCCCGGTCCAGCTGGCCAACCAGCTGGGCATCGTGTTCTCCAGGCTGGACTGCGCACCCCGTTGGCGTGAGCGCCTGCCCGGGCTCGGAATCCCCACGCTCGTCGTCCACGGCCGCCGCGACCCGTTCTTCCCCGTCGGCAACGGGGAAGCGATCGCGCGTGAGATTCCCCGGGCGCGGCTGCTCGTCCTCGAGGACGCCGCCACCGCGATCCCCGACGCGGCGGTCGGCGAGGTCGCCCAGGCGATGCTCGCGCTCGGGCGCGGGACGGCCGGGGCCGAGGTCAGGAGTGGCGCGTCGCGCCCATCACGCGGGTGAAGGTCGCGGGGTCGCCCTCGAAGCCGTGCACGCCCGCCCGGAACTCCCACGCCCCCGTCTCGTCACGGACGAACTCCGCGACCGTGGCCGCCGTGGCGCCCGGGACGCCGCCGAAGTCCTCCGCGGCCAGGTCCGTGTAGCCCTCTCGGATGCGCAGACCGGGGTTGGTCACGTCGCCGAAGGTCCGGTCCTCGGTGTGCTGCTGTATGGCGACGCCCACCACCACGCGCGCGTACCGGGCGTCCAGCCTATCCAGCTCCAGCGTCATGACCTCGTCGAAACCGAAGCCCTTGCCGTCCTTGCTGTCCCGGTTGAGGTAGATCGTGCCGTCCGGTGAGCGGCTGTCGAAGTGCACCACGTAGCCGGGGGTGCCGTACGGATCGTCGGCCGGATAGGTCCCGGCGACGAGATCCAGGTCGACGGGTGGCTGCCCCGCCGGACTCGGATCCCACCGCAGCGCGACCTCGACCTTGCGCATGCCCTTGCTGAGGCCGTTCACAGACTTCCCCTTCCCAGGTCCCCCGCCCTGCCCGGCCCTCGGAACTGCCGGGCGGTGACGGCCGGTTGTCCATCCTGCCACGCACCGGGACGCAGCCGTGGGCAAGCGGTCCGCCGGAGAGCGGCCGGTGCCGTGTTCCTGGCCTTACCATGGCGCGGTGCTGGTCAAGTGGATTCGCTGCACCGTGGTCGACCGCCGCGGTTTCGAGCGGGGGCAGCGGAAGTGGGCGGGGCTTCCGGGGGAGCCGGGTTTTCGGGGGCAGGGGGGCGGCTGGAGCCGGGGGCGGCCGGACGTGGCGCACGTCTTCGCCTTCTGGGAGAGCCGTGCCTTCTACGACTCCTTCATGGCCCGCTCCCACGACAGGCTGGCCTCGGCGCAGGTGGGCACCTTCAAGGACGCCCAGGTCAGGCTCTTCGACTACCGGTTCGACGTGAAGACCGGCTTCGAGCCGCGCTTCACCGACGCCGACCTGCTGCGGGTGGCGCTGTGCCGGGTCCACGAGGAACGGGCCGAGCACTACGTCCTCATGCAGGAGAAGGTCTGGAACCCGGCGATGGCCGGCTCGCCCGGCATGATCCGCGGCCTGTTCGGCGAGGCCCCGGGCGACGGGTACAACGAGTACCTCGTGCTGTCCATGTGGCTGTCGGCCGCCGAACACGGAAAGTACCGCACCGAGCGGGTGGAACGGCTCGCCCTGCGCGCCCAGACGGAGGCCGACATCGCGGCGCTGACGGGCGACATCGTGCAGCTGGAACCCTCCTGGACCGTTTGAGATCCGGACCCTCCCCGGCCCGCCCGGGTGTGGAGACCGTGTGACGTACGCCGTACGGGGCCCCTACGAGTGCCGGGTTCCGCCCGTCTCGATCTAGGGTTCTGGCATGGCACGACCACGGCGCATCGTTCTTGTCCGGCACGGCGAGTCGACCGGCAACGTCGATGACACCGTGTACGAGCGCGAACCCGACCACGCGCTCGCCCTCACCGACCGGGGCCGGGCGCAGGCCGAGGAGACCGGCAAGGGCCTGCGCGAGGTGTTCGGCCGCGAGCGGATCAGCGTGTACGTCTCCCCGTACCGCCGTACCCACGAGACCCTGCGCTCCTTCCACCTCGATCCGGACCTCATACGGATACGCGAGGAGCCGCGGCTGCGCGAGCAGGACTGGGGCAACTGGCAGGACCGCGACGACGTGCGCCTGCAGAAGGCCTACCGCGACGCCTACGGCCACTTCTTCTACCGCTTCGCCCAGGGCGAGTCCGGTGCCGACGTGTACGACCGGGTCGGCGGGTTCCTGGAGAGCCTGTTCCGCAGCTTCGAGGACCCCGACCACCCGCCGAACGTGCTGCTGGTGACGCACGGGCTCGCCATGCGGCTGTTCTGCATGAGGTGGTTCCACTGGACGGTCGCGGAGTTCGAGTCGCTGTCCAACCCCGGGAACGCCGAGATGCGGATGCTCGTTCTCGGTGAGGACGGCAAGTACACCCTTGACCGGCCCTTCGAACGCTGGCGAGATCCGGAACCGTACGGGATCACCGGATAGAGTGGCAGGGCGATGACCGCTCATTCTTCTCCTGACGGGCGCCTGGACCGGGCCCTGTCCAGCCTGCGCGGACTGTCGGTGGGGGACGCGCTCGGCTCACAGTTCTTCGTTCCCGCGAACTATCCGCTGCTGGGGCGCCGCGAGCTGCCGCCCGGCACCTGGCAGTGGACGGACGACACGGAGATGGCGTGCTCCGTGGTCTCCGTCCTGGCTGCCCACCACCGCATCGACCAGGACGCGCTGGCCCTCTCCTTCGCCCATCACCACGACTTCGACCGGGGGTACGGCCCCGCGGTCAACCGGCTGCTGCGCCTGGTCAGGGAAGGCGGCGACTGGCGCGAGCTGGCCGCGGCCCTGTTCAACGGGCAGGGCTCCTGGGGCAACGGCGCCGCCATGCGCATCGCGCCGCTCGGCGCCTGGTACGCGGACGACCCGGAGCAGGCCACCCACCAGGCGGAGATCTCGGCCTACCCGACGCACCAGCACCGTGAGGCGGTGGTCGGCGCGATGGCCGTCGCGGCCGCCTCGGCGCTGGCCGCCGATCCGGCCGGTCCGCCCTCCGCGCACGCGCTCCTCGACGGCGTGATCGCACTGGTGCCGAAGAGCGCGGTGGGCGCCGGACTGCGACGCGCCCGGGACATGCTCGACTACGGCGACGCGGCCACCGTGGCGGCGGTCCTGGGCTGTGGACGCCGTACGACCGCGCATGACACCGTCCCCTTCGCGCTCTGGTCCGCGGCCCGCGCCCTCGGGGCGTACGAGACCGCGTTCTGGACGACCGCGCAGGTCGGCGGGGATGTGGACACGACCTGCGCCATCGTGGGCGGTGTCGTCGCGGCCGGCCGGGCGGGCGCGCCCCCGGCCGAGTGGGCGGGACGGGTGGAGGCGCTGCCCGACTGGATGACCGTTTCCGCCTGACCGTTTCCGCCTGACCGGATCCCCTGGTCAGCCCATACCCGGCCCCGCCGTGCCGGAAAGGGCCTCCAGGTCGCTTTTGCGCACCCGGATCACCAGCCAGGCCGTGGCCAGAGCCAGTACGGCCATGGCGGCGGCCGGGATGAAGGCGGCCGAGATGCCCTGTGCCAGGACGTCGTGCGACCAGGGCGCGGGCAACTGGTGGGTCCGGGCGAACTCCGCCTTCTGCTCCGGCGAACCGTTGGCGAGGAAGTCCTGCACCTGCTTCTTCCCCTCGTCCTTGCTCGCCGTGCCGAAGACCGTCGTCAGGATGGCGAGCCCGATCGATCCGCCCACCTGTTGCATCGCGTTGAGCAGGCCCGACGCCGCGCCCGCCTCGTGCTGGGCGACCCCGGAGACCGCGGTCAGCGTCAGCGTCACGAAGTTCAGCCCCATGCCGAAGCCGAAGATCAGCATCGGTCCCAGGATTCCGCCGACATATGTGCTGTCGGAGCTGATGAGGGTCTGCCAGCCGAGTCCGAGCGCGGCGAGCGCCGAACCCACGATCATGAACGGCTTGGGGCCGAAGACGGGCAGGAAGCGCTGCGACAGCCCGGCACCGATCGCGATCACGACCGTGACCGGCAGGAAGGCCAGACCGGCCTCGATGGGGCTGTAGCCGAGCACGTTCTGTACGAACAGCACGATGTAGAAGAACATGCCGAACATCGCCGCGGCCAGACTCAGCATGATCACGTACGTGCCGGAGCGGTTGCGGTCGGCGAACATCTTCAGCGGGGTGATCGGTTCCCTGGCCCGCCGCTCGATGCGGACGAAGGCCAGCAGCAGGACCGCGGCGGCGGCGAAGGACCCGATGGTCAGATTGTCCCGCCAGCCCTCGTCGGCGGCCCGGATGAAGCCGTAGACGAGCAGGGCCATGCCCGCCGTCGAGGTCACCGCCCCGGCGATGTCGAAGCGGCCGGAGTGCCGTTCGGACTCGCTGATGTAGAGCGGTGCCAGCACGGCGATCAGTACACCGATCGGCACGTTGACGAAGAGCACCCAGCGCCAGTCGAGCCACTCGGTGAGCATGCCGCCCGCTAGCAGGCCGATGGCGCCACCACCCGCGGAGACGGCGGCGAAGACGCCGAAGGCCCGGTTGCGCTCCGGTCCCTCGGGGAACGTGGTGGCGATGAGGGCCAGCGACGTGGGCGAGGCGATCGCGCCGCCCATGCCCTGCAGGACGCGAGCCGCCAGAAGCTGCCAGGGTTCCTGGGCGAAGCCGCCGAGCAGCGAGGCGAAGGTGAAGAGCAGGATGCCGGTCATGAAGACCCGGCGCCTGCCGAGGATGTCACCGGCTCGGCCGCCGAGCAGGAGCAGGCCGCCGAAGGTGAGCGTGTAGGCGCTGACGACCCAGGTGAGGTCGGTGGTGCTGAAGTCGAGCGCGCTCTGGATGTGCGGGAGCGCGATGTTCACAATCGTGGCGTCGAGTACGACCATGAGTTGGCAGGACGCGATGACGGCCAGCGCGATGCCGGGATGCCCCTCCCGGCGGGCCGCTCCCGGCTTCCGGTCTTTGATCAGAGAAGAAGTTGGCACTATGTGTTCCCCACGATTGACTTGGTGAACGCTCGCGTTCACTGTTGTTCAACGCTGGTGACCCGTCCGATTCCCCGTCGCGGCCGCGCAACGTGTGCTTCATCCCCGAATACCCGTTTTCGCCGCTTACTGGAGACCTCCGGCATGGTTCCTCCGCACTGGCCGGCCGCCTCCGCCCGGACGCCCGCCCGCCGGCGTGGAGCGGTCCTGGAGCGCGCGATCCTCGAGGCCGCGCTGGATCAACTCGGCACCGTCGGCTGGAACGGTCTGACGATGGAGGGGGTGGCCGCGGGCGCACGGACCGGGAAGGCGGCCGTCTACCGTCGCTGGTCGTCCAAGGAAGACCTCGTCGCGGACGCGCTGCGGTCCGGACTGCCGGACGGGTCCCGACCTCGGAAGCATGCGCAAGGATCTGCTGGAGCTCTGCCGCAGGGCGCGCGACGCGATGTACAGCCGCCCCGGATCGGCTCTGCGTTCCGTGATTCACGAATGCGACACCAAGCAGGCCGAACGCTTCCACGCCGTGATCATCAAAGGGGTGGTCGAGTCGACCCTCAAGATGCTGCGTGAGGTCGTCAACCGCGGAATGGAGCGGGGAGAGGTCCGGCACGATGCGGCCAACGGGTACATCTTCGACGCCATCCCGGCGATGATGATGTACCGCTCGAAGATTTGTGCAAGTGAATGGACGGACCGCGAGCTCGAGGAAATGATCGACCAGTTGATGGTCCCGCTGCTGCGGTCGGGCGGCCCCTGATCCGGGCCGACGCGGAGTCCGCCGCCGTTCGGGCAACCGGGGTGTCGCGGGGGGATCGCGGCGGCGTAGGCTAGGGGCGCCATGCCGTACGAACCACCTACTCACACCGTCGAGCGCTCCCTTCGCGCCACGACCGGAGCGAAGGTCATCGCCGGTGTCGACGAGGTGGGGCGCGGTGCGTGGGCCGGCCCGGTCACCGTCTGCGCGGCGATCACCGGACTGCGCCGACCTCCGGTCGGCCTGACCGACTCCAAGCTGCTCACCATCAAGCGACGCACCGAACTCGAGGTGGAGTTGCGTACCTGGGTCACGTCCTACGCCCTGGGGCACGCCTCTCCGGAGGAGATCGACGCGCTCGGCATGACCGCCGCGCTGCGCCTGGCGGCGGTGCGTGCCTTGGAGGCCCTGCCGGTCCGCCCCGACGCCGTCATCCTCGACGGCAAGCACGACTACCTCGGCACCCCTTGGCGGGTTCGCACGGTGATCAAGGGCGATCAGTCCTGCGTCGCCGTCGCGGCGGCCTCGGTGCTCGCCAAGGTCCAGCGCGACAAAATGATGGCCGAACTGGGTGTCGACCATGCAGACTTCGGTTTTGCGGACAACGCCGGGTATCCGTCGCCCGTGCACAAGGCCGCACTGGAGGAGCGGGGCCCCACCCCGCACCACCGGTTGTCGTGGGCGTATCTTGATGCGCTGCCCCAGTGGCGGCACCTCAAGAAGGTCCGCAGTTGGGTGGACGGAAGCGTTCCGGAAATCGAGGGTCAGCTCGGATTCGATTTCTGACGGTTCCGCTCGCAGGCATGTGCCACCCGCCGACGCGAGCCGCACCAACGTTTGATAGATATCAGCTCATGCCTCTCATTCCCGAGGAGCCTCAGATTCACGAGAAGGCCCAGGGTCCCCGCGCCACTCCGGCCAGCGGCCGCACCGCGCCGACCCCCCGCCCCGTACCCGGCCCCCGTCCCGCGGCTCCGCCGCGCCCCGGCCGTCCCGGCCCGGTGCGGCCGGCACCGCCGGCGCAACGCGCGTCGCGGGACACGGCCGCGGCCAAACCCGGACCCGCGGGTCCGGCCACCCCGGCAGCCACCTCGGCCGCCCCGCAGATCCAGTTGATCCCGGCCACGCCCGACGGTGCGCTCGACGCCGCCGAAGAGGCCGTGGACCTGCTGCTGGACTCGGGTCGTACCCCTGGTGACGTGCTGGTGATCACCACCGGCGAACCCCACCCGTGGGCGGCCCACGAGCTGTCCTTCGGCGATGCCGCCTACTGGGCGCAGCACGACGCGGGCGACGACGTCTTCTACGCCGACGCCGCCGTCGCGGACCGTGCCGTGTCACGGGCCGTGGTCGTGGTCGCGCTCAACGGCGGTCCCGAGGCCGCCGCTGTGACCGCCCTGACCGTGGCCCACTCGCGGGCCGGCGCCCTGCTGATCGTCTGCGGCGACCCGCAGCGGATCAACTCGGTGCTGGGCGCGGGCGTCTGAGTCCGTTCGCCGAGCACGGCGGACGCCGGGTGTGACACCGGGGCGCCCGTTTGGAGCCCCCGCACGGAGGCGGTTCGGGCGAGCCCGGGCACACCGACGACGCCCGGCGCCGTAGCGGACCGGGCCCGACGGGTCGCACGCCGGTCGGGCCACGGGCACGGTCCGTCCGCGGGTCGGGTCACGGGCACTGCTGTCATCGGTGGGGTCACGGGCACGTTCCGTAATCCGTCGGGTCACGGGTACGTTCCGTAGGCCGTCCGGTCACGTGCAGGGCGTGTCACCGCTGGGGCCACGGGCGAGTCGGCTCGGGCAGGCCGACGCGGCCTCCGAGCCCGGCCTTCCTTCCGCAGTGCTCAGCGGGCCGCGGCGCGGCGCAGCACGTCCGAGGCGGCCCCGCCGGTGCGCGGCGGCGGGGGCGGTGCCTCCGCCGTGGCGAAGGGCTCCGGCGCCGACGCCGCGTTGGGCCGACGCCCGCCGCGGACCTCGCCGAGGACCTGCCAGCCGTCCCGGGTCAGCGTGATGTACGCGCCGCAGCGCAATCCGTGCAGCGTGCAGGCGTCCCGCAGCCCCCACATCCACGCGCCGTCCTCCTGCGTCCAACGCGCGTCGCCGTCACGGCAGTAGAGCAGCACGGCGGTGCGCACCGGAGTGCGGCGCCGCAGATCGTGCGGGATGACGCGGCGCAACTGGGAGAGCAGCGCGTTGCGGAACACCCAGCCGTCGGCGGGCGAGCGGCGGCTGGTGAACGAGGCGCTGGCGCGCAGTCGTTCGTCCGGGTCGAGTACCGCCACGACCGCCGTCGCCGGTTCGGGGCGGTGCCGCGAGTGCAGTCCGGTGACGACCTCGCGGGGATTGCGCAGCAGCGGGATCCCGGCGGCGGCCCACTCCGCCGGTTCGAGCATGCGGGTGGCGGAAGCGGCGGACGACGAAAACGAGGCCGCCGAGGACGGAGCGAATCCGAAGGTCACGTTCCTCCCTTCGGCTACGCGCCCACACTGCGGGCAGGGTCGGATTCGGGGAGCGCGCACCGCAGCGAAGCCCTGCCGGGTCACGGAAGGGCCGTGCGGGGAGCGGACTTCAATTCTTCCTGTCGAACTTGGATGCGGCAACGAGCAATTGAGACCGAGGACCCATATCGGCCGATGTGCGTTCTATATCCCTACCCGGAGGGGCACCGGGCGACGCATGGGGCACGGCACGCGCCGCGGTCCGTTCCGGATTCGCCGATTGTCGGTGCCATCGGGTTGCATGGGGGTATGGACCACGTGGAACTCCGTACCGAAGCCGACGCCGTCCTCGCCGAGCTCGTCGGCGACCGTGAGGGCGCGGCGCGGCTGCGGGAGGATCAGTGGCAGGCGGTGGCGGCCCTGGTGGAGGAGCACCGGCGTGCTCTGGTGGTGCAGCGCACCGGCTGGGGCAAGTCGGCCGTGTACTTCGTCGCCACCGCCCTGCTCCGGCGGCGTGGCGCGGGGCCCACGGTGATCATCTCGCCGCTGCTGGCGCTGATGCGCAACCAGGTCGAGGCGGCCGCCCGGGCGGGGATCCGCGCCCGCACGATCAACTCCGCGAACCCGGAGGACTGGGAGACGGTCTACGGGGAGGTCGAGCGGGGTGAGACCGACGTCCTCCTCGTGAGCCCGGAGCGTCTCAATTCCCCGGACTTCCGCGATCAGGTTCTGCCGAAGCTCGCGGCCACCACCGGCCTGCTCGTGGTCGACGAGGCGCACTGCATCTCCGACTGGGGCCACGACTTCCGCCCCGACTACCGCCGACTGCGCACCATGCTGGCCGAGCTGCCGGCGGGGGTGCCGGTGCTGGCCACCACCGCGACCGCCAACGCGCGGGTCACGGCCGACGTGGCGGAGCAGCTGGGCACGGGGGGCGGGGACGCCCTGGTGCTGCGGGGGCCGCTCGACCGGGAGAGCCTGCGCCTGGGAGTGCTCGAGCTGCCGGACGCGGCGCACCGGCTGGCGTGGCTGGGGGAGCGGCTGGGGGATCTGCCCGGTTCCGGGATCATCTACACGTTGACGGTGGCGGCGGCGGAAGAGGTCGCGGCCTTCCTGCGGCAGCGCGGTTATCCGGTGGCCTCCTACACGGGCAAGACGGAGAACGCCGACCGGTTGCAGGCGGAGGAGGACCTGCTGGCGAACCGGGTGAAGGCGCTCGTGGCGACGTCGGCCCTGGGCATGGGCTTCGACAAGCCCGACCTGGGCTTCGTCGTGCACCTGGGTTCGCCCTCGTCCCCCATCGCCTACTACCAGCAGGTGGGGCGCGCGGGGCGCGGTGTGGACCACGCGGACGTCCTGCTGCTGCCGGGCCGGGAGGACGAGGCGATCTGGGCCTACTTCGCCTCGGTGGGCTTCCCCCCGGAGGAGCAGGTCCGGCGCACGCTGGCGGTGCTGGAGGAGGCCGGGCGGCCCCTGTCGCTCCCGGGGCTGGAGCCGCTGGTCGACCTCCGCCGTTCGCGGCTGGAGACGATGCTCAAGGTCCTGGACGTGGACGGCGCGGTCAAGCGCGTCAAGGGCGGCTGGACCGCCACGGGACGGCCCTGGGTCTACGACGCCGAGCGGTACGCGTGGGTGGCCCGGCAGCGCCAGGCGGAGCAGCAGGCCATGCGGGACTACGTGGCGACCACGGGGTGCCGCATGGAGTTCCTGCAGCGGCAGCTCGACGACGAGAAGGCGGCCCCCTGCGGTCGCTGCGACACCTGTGCCGGGCCCTGGCTCGCCCCGGCCGTCTCCTCCGCGGCCCTGGCGGCGGCCACGGGCGAGCTGGACCGCCCGGGCGTGGAGGTCGAGCCGCGCAAGATGTGGCCGACCGGGCTCGCCGCGGTGGGGATGGACCTCAAGGGCCGCATCCCAGCGGGGCAGCAGGCCCTCACCGGGCGGGCGCTGGGCAGGCTTTCGGACATCGGCTGGGGCAACCGTCTGCGGCCGCTTCTGTCGGCACAGGCCGCGGACGCCCCGGTCCCGGACGACGTGCTGGCCGCCGTCGTCACGGTGCTGGCCGACTGGGCGCGCTCACCGGGCGGCTGGGCGTCCGGCTCTCCCGACGCGGTGGCGCGGCCGGTGGGCGTCGTCGCCATGCCTTCCCGCACCCGCCCGCACCTGGTCGGCTCACTGGCCGAGGGGGTGGCGCGGGTCGGCAGGCTCCCGCTGCTGGGCAGCCTCGCCCTCACCCCGCAGGCCGACGCGTACGCCGCCCACCGCAGCAACTCCGCGCAGCGGCTGCGCGCCCTGGCCGAGTCGTTCACCGTGCCCGGCGAACTCGCCACGGCCCTGGCCGGCACCCCCGGACCGGTCCTCCTCGTCGACGACTACACCGACTCCGGCTGGACGCTGGCCGTGGGCGCCCGCCTCCTGCGCCAGGCCGGTGCCGGCGAGGTGCTCCCGCTCGTCCTGGCCCTGGCCGGATGAAGCCTTCGGAGAGGGCGGGGGAGGCGGGGAAGGTCCGAGGCGCGCCAGGATGACGCGTCCCTGCCGATAGTTATCCACAGGGCAAAGCGGAACTTCCCGATCCGCGAGATCGTCGAGCCATGACGAACCACAGCGAAACGCCTGGATCCTCCGAGAACGGTGACATCTCGCAGGCCGCACCACCGGACCGGGCACACCGAACCCCGCACGCGGGCCCCGGAGACGAACACCAGGTCACCCTGCGCACCCCCGCAGAGCTCGCCGACGCCCTGCCGTACCTGCTCGGATACCGCCCCGAGGACAGCATCGTCCTGGCCGCCCTGCGCGACAGGGACGGGCGGGGCCGGTTCGGCGGCCGCGCACGCCTCGGCATCCCGGCGAGCCCGGACGACTGGGCGGGCGCCGCCGGGCAACTGGTCCACGGCCTGGTGACCGGAAGCGAGCGCCGAGGGGTGCGCCCCGAGCAGATGGTCGCCTACCTCTGCCAGGAGCCGGGCCGGGGCGAGACCGGTCGGGACGTGATGGAGCGCCTGCGGCCGCTGGCCCAGAAGCTGCGGGTCGAGTGCGGCGCCCTGGACATTCCGGTCGTCGAAGCCCTGTGCATCTCGGAGGGGCGGTTCTGGTCGTACTGCTGCGACGCGGAGGCATGCTGCCCGGCCGAGGGCCTCCCCATGGGGCCGCCGGGTACGTCGGTGCTGGCCGCGGCGGCCACCTACGCCGGTATCCAGGTGCGCGGCTCGCTCAGTGAGCTGCGGGTCAGGATGCTCCCCAGGGAGGACGCGGTGGCGGTCGAGCAGGCGGCGGCCCTGGACGCGACCGCGGCGACGCTGGTCTCCCGGATCCTGGACGCCGACGGCCGCGCGGAGGTGGCCGAGGAGACCCTGGAGTCGGCGGAGCGGATCATGCGACGCCTGGCCGAGGCCCCGTGCGTGTCCGGCGTGCCGGCCGAGGACCTGCGTGACGACCGGCTGCTGGGGCACGACGAGGCGGCGGCGTTGATCCTCGGACTCCAGGACCGGACGACACGCGATCGCGCGGCCGCGTGGATGGAGGGCGACGAGGCGGCCCCCGCGCTGCGTCTCTGGCGGGCCCTGGCCCGCCGCTGCGTCGGGCCGTACGGAGAACACGCGGCCGCGCCGCTCACCCTCGCGGGTTGGGTCGCCTGGTCCGCCGGTGACGAACTGGAGGCGCGGGAGGCACTGGCCATGGCCCTCGGCGCCGACCCCGACTACCTCTTCGCCCGGCTCCTGCACCAGGCGTGCAACGAGGGGCTCGACCCCGAGTCGATCCGCCGCTGCCTGCGCGAGGGCAGGGAAGGAGGCGAGGGCGCCGCGGACGACGACGCACGCGGCGGCCCGTTCACGGGGCGGGAGCCCGTCCGGCCCTCGACGGTCTCGGCTTCGGGCGACCGGCGCCGTACGCGTTCTCCCGCCACGTCCCGCGCCGTCCGCCGGTCTCGGGGGCGCCGGCCACAGGCCGGAAGGGGGCGGGCGGGGCAGAGTACGGGAGCCAAGGGGGTGGCGAGTGCGCCTGAGACGGGTGGCCGCGGCCTGGGAGATGTGGGCGGGCCCCACGAGTCGGCCGCCTCGTCGACATCGCACACCTGACCTGGTGCGACGCGCCCCCGCACAGTGCGCGCATACGGGTGGTGAGACACAGGGCGGAAGGAAGTGGATCAGTACCCCCGGCGGTTGGCGAAGGGAGTGTTTATCGTCAGGCAGACGACTATGATCGCCGCATGCCCTACGACCCGTCAGCGTTTCCGCCCTTCGCCGTCACTGTGGACCTGGTCGTGCTGACCGTGCGTCGTCACTCGCTGTGCGCGCTGGCGGTACGCAGGGGCGAGCCTCCCTTCCAGGGCCGGTGGGCCCTGCCCGGCGGGTTCGTACGGGCCGGTGAGGACCTGGCGCAGGCGGCGGCTCGGGAGCTGGCCGAGGAGACCGGGCTGTGCGTCCACGATCCCGCCGCGCCCAGCCAGGACAACGGTGCCCACCTGGAGCAGCTCGCGACATACGGGGACCCCGAGCGCGACCCCCGTATGCGGGTGGTCAGCGTCGCCCACCTCGCGCTCGCCCCGGACCTGCCCGCACCGCGAGCGGGCGGTGACGCGAGCAACGCCCGCTGGGCCCCGGTCGAGGAACTGCTGGAACAGAGCGGCTACGGCAGGCCCGGGGAGGCGGTGGCGCCGCTCGCCTTCGACCACGCCCGGATTCTGGCGGACGGGGTGGAGCGAGCCCGCTCCAAGATCGAGTACTCCTCCCTGGCCACCGCCTTCTGCCCACCCGAGTTCACCGTGGGCGAGCTGCGCCGTGTCTACGAGGCGGTGTGGAGCGTGGCGCTCGACCCTCGCAACTTCCACCGCAAGGTGACGGGCACTCCGGGCTTCCTCGTCCCCACCGGCGGGACGACCACCCGTCAGGGCGGCCGTCCCGCCCAGCTGTTCCGCGCGGGCGGCGCGACCCTGCTCAACCCCCCGATGCTCCGTCCCGAGGTGTGACCCCGGGTCCACGCGATGCCCGAAAAACCGGATATCACACGCTATTCTGCCAAAGGTGATCCAGGCCTTCGGACTGACCAGCAACCCCCGCAAGGAGCTTCCGCCCGCCGTCGACGACGTCTCGTTCGAGGCGCGCGCGGGCCGCGTCACCGCGCTGCTCGGAGCATCGGGCGCCGGCAAGACGACGGCACTCAGACTCATGCTCGAGCTCCAACGGGGCCGTGGTCTCACCTACTTCAGAGGCCGCCCCCTGCACCGCATCGCCCACCCCGCACACGAGGTGGGCGTGCTGCTGGGAGACGTTCCCGGCCACCCCACCCGTACGGTGCGCGGCCATCTGCGCATGCTGTGCGCGGCCGCCGGCGTCCCCGTCCGCCGGGCGGACGAGGTCCTGGAGTCGGTCGGCCTCGCGAGCCTGCGCGACGAACGCCTCGGCACCCTCTCCCGCGGCATGGACCGACGCCTCGGACTGGCCTGCGCGCTGGTGCCCGACCCGCACACCCTGGTGTTCGACGACCCCGCCGGCACACTCTCCGCCCAGGACGCCCGGCGGCTGCACGGCGCCCTGCGCGCCCATGCCGCCCAGGGCGGCACGGTCCTGTTCACCACGGCCGACCCCAAGGAGGCCGCGCGCAGCGCCGACCACGTCGTCACGCTGGAGCGGGGCAGGGTCGTCGCCGACCAGGAGGCGGCGGAGTTCTCCCGTACCCGGCTGCGGCCCCGCGTCGCCGTCCGCAGCCCGCACGCCGTCCGCCTCGCCGACCTGGTGACGAAGGAGGCACGCACGGCACGCCGTTCCGTCGAGGTGGTCCGCGAGGGCGGCAACCGGCTCGCCGTCTACGGCAGTACGTGCGCCGACATCGGCGAGACGGCCTTCCGGCACGGGATCCTCGTTCACCAACTGGCCGACGAGGTCGGCGACATGGGGCCCGGGGCCGGTGAGATCCCGGCAGCCCGGCAGCAGGAGCGACCGGACGCGGACGGCGGTCGCGCGCAGGACGCCGAGAGGCCGGGCACGCCGTGCCAGGCTCCCGACGCGGGGGGAGGCGCTGTCGCGGACACCGCCGGTGCCGCAGACCGCCCCGCGTCCGGGACCGTCCTGCGCAGAACTCCCGGCCCCCGCCAGGCCCTCCTCCCCGGCCACCGGCCCGGAGCTCCCGGGCTCTCCGCACCCGAGGCCACCCCGCACCGCACAACGCGCCCGGCCGGCAGCCTCACCCCCGGCAGCGCGACGGTCCCAGAAGCGGCCGCCACGCTCCCACCACCCATCTCCGTCCGCTCCGCCCCCGGTCCCCTGCGTCCGCTGCGCTACGAACTCCGGCGCGCGGCGGGTGTCCGTACCGGATTCGTCACCGGCGCGGTCGTGCTCCTGGTGTCCGCCGTCACCGCCGTGGTCCTGGCCCGGATCGGACACACCCCGCAACCGCGGCTCCTGGCCGCGTGGCCGCGCGAGCTCCCGCTGCCGCCCGCCGCACTCGGCGCGGGGCTGCTCGGCGCCCTCGCCTTCGGCGACGAGTTCCGCCACCCCGCCCTGGCCGCGGACCGCGGCACCGTGCCCCGCCGCATGGGGCTGCTGACCGCCAAACTCCTCGTCTCCGGGGCGGCCGCACTGCTGCTGGCCGCCCTGACGGTGGGCTGCGACGCCGAGGTGCTCCGGCTCCTCTACGGCCCGGAGCTCGCGCGGGTTCCCGCCGACTGGCCCGCGCTGAGCGCGGGTTGGCTCGGACTCGTCGTCGGGTGCGCCTGGTCCGGGGTGCTCGCCGCCGGCGTCTTCCGGTCCACCACCGCCGGGCTGGCGGCGGTGGTCGCCGTCCCGGTCGTCGTCGTACCGCTCGTACAGAAGGTCTGGGCGGGCCCGTCCGTACGGACGGCCGCCGGGTTCCCGATGCGGGTGCGCGAGGTCCTCCTGACCCAGTGGCCGTTCGGCGGCGAGCGCTACGTGGCCGAGGTGCTGCGACTGATCGCCCAACCGGTGGGCGGTGCAATGACGTTGTCGCTGACCGCCCTGCTCTGCGCCTATCTGCTCACGACCCTGCGGAGCAGGGTTTGAGACGGCTGTCTCGCCCTTCCGTTCCGACCGTGCGCGCAACTCCCCGGGGAAAGCCCATTTCTTTCCGATAAGGCGTCAATTGCGACGGGGTGAGCGATCACCCTTTCGTGTGCTTTTCACCAAAGACCTCAAGGGAGTTGGGGCCGACGCCGACAAAGGATGCGTGAGTACCCTTGCGCACACCATGATGACCGCCGCCCGTTCCGCCGACTCCGGCCTCGCGAACCCGGGCGAACTCGACCGCTACCCGTACGCGGAGACGCCCCCCGTCGACCGCGTCGGGGCGCCCGCCTGGGAAGGGGTGGAGCCCGAGCTGGGCCGCGTGGGCCGGCGCACCGCGGGCAACCGTGGCCGCGGACTGCACGGGCAACTCGTCCAGCAGCTGGGCCAGATGATCGTTTCGGGCGACCTGGGTGCCGACCGCCCGCTGGTGCCCGAGGAGATCGGGCAGCGTTTCGAGGTCTCCCGCACCGTGGTGCGCGAGTCCCTTCGCGTGCTGGAGGCCAAGGGGCTGGTCAGCGCCCGCCCCAACGTAGGCACCCGGGTGCGTCCCGTCAGTGACTGGAACCTGCTGGATCCGGACATCATCGAATGGCGTGCCTTCGGCCCGCAGCGCGACGACCAGCGCCGCGAGCTGAGCGAGCTGCGCTGGACGATCGAGCCGCTCGCCGCGCGCCTGGCCGCCGGGCACGGACGCGAGGAGGTCCAGCAGCGGCTCTCCGACATGGTCGGGATCATGGGCCACGCCATGGGGCAGGGCGACGCGCTCACCTTCTCGCGCGCCGATGCCGAGTTCCACACCCTGCTCATCCAGGTCGCGGGCAACCGGATGCTGGACCACCTCTCCGGGATCGTCTCCGCCGCCCTCCATGTCTCCGGGGGCCCGGTCACCGGCTGTGACCGGCCGAACGACGTGTCGCTCGCGCAGCACGGCAGGATCGTCGACGCCCTCGCCACCGGCGACGGCGCGGCGGCCGAGGCGGCCATGCGTCAACTTCTGACCGTCCACCCCGAGGTGGAACGCGTGGTGCCCGCCCCTCGCGAGCACTGACCGCTTCCGCCGGACGGCGCGGTCCGGGCCTGCCAAACCCCTCCTGTGGCAGTGGCCGGCCGCCGCCGTCACCGTCGGACCCCGCGGAGCCGCTCATGGGTTCCGCGGGGTCCGACGGTCTGATGAGAGGCTGAGTCTTCCCGGCGTGACCGGGCCGCATGGGTCGGTGACCTTATTCATCCGCATCTGACCGGTTTTGATCGCTTACGGGGTGTGACTCGGGCCACGCGGATTGGGCGTAACGCTCTTGGGAACAACACGATGACCTAAGAGGTGACAGCCGCGGAGGGAATACGGACGCCGTTCACGGCGCTGTGCATCTCCCCGGCCCGCCCGCACCGTCGGCCCATTCCCAAGCCGGTGGTCGGCCCCTGTCCACCGTGGACGGGGCCGGAAGCCGTTTTTCAACGTTCCGAGAGGTTGTTCGTGTCGGCCAGCACATCCCGTACGCTCCCGCCGGAGATCGCCGAGTCCGTCTCTGTCATGGCGCTCATTGAGCGGGGAAAGGCTGAGGGGCAGATCGCCGGCGACGACGTGCGTCGGGCCTTCGAAGCTGACCAGATTCCGGCCACTCAGTGGAAGAACGTACTGCGCAGCCTCAACCAGATCCTCGAGGAAGAGGGTGTGACGCTGATGGTCAGTGCCGCAGAGCCCAAGCGCACCCGAAAGAGCGTCGCAGCGAAGAGTCCCGCCAAGCGCACCGCCACCAAGACGGTCGCGGCCAAGACGGTGACCAGCAGGAAGGCGACCGCTCCCACCGCCCCGGCGGCGCCCGCCACCGAGCCCGCCGTCGAGGAAGAGGCACCCGTCAAGAAGGCGGCGGCCAAGAAGACGACCGCCAAGAAGGCGACGGCGAAGAAGACGACCGCCAAGAAGACGGCGGCCAAGAAGACCACGGCCAAGAAGGAAGACGGCGAGCTTCTCGAGGACGAGGCGACCGAGGAGCCGAAGGCCGCGACGGAGGAGCCCGAGGGCACCGAGAACGCGGGTTTCGTGCTGTCCGACGAGGACGAGGACGACGCTCCGGCCCAGCAGGTCGCCGCGGCCGGTGCCACGGCCGACCCGGTCAAGGACTACCTCAAGCAGATCGGCAAGGTCCCCCTGCTCAACGCCGAGCAGGAGGTCGAACTCGCCAAGCGCATCGAGGCCGGTCTGTTCGCCGAGGACAAGCTGGCGAACTCGGACAAGCTCGCGCCCAAGCTCAAGCGCGAGCTGGAGATCATCGCCGAGGACGGCCGCCGGGCCAAGAACCACCTGCTGGAGGCCAACCTCCGCCTGGTGGTCTCCCTGGCCAAGCGCTACACGGGCCGCGGCATGCTCTTCCTGGACCTCATCCAGGAGGGCAACCTCGGTCTGATCCGCGCCGTGGAGAAGTTCGACTACACCAAGGGCTACAAGTTCTCCACGTACGCCACCTGGTGGATCCGCCAGGCGATCACCCGCGCGATGGCCGACCAGGCCCGCACCATCCGTATCCCGGTGCACATGGTCGAGGTCATCAACAAGCTCGCGCGCGTGCAGCGCCAGATGCTCCAGGACCTGGGCCGCGAGCCCACCCCGGAGGAGCTGGCCAAGGAGCTCGACATGACCCCGGAGAAGGTCATCGAGGTCCAGAAGTACGGCCGCGAGCCGATCTCGCTGCACACCCCGCTGGGCGAGGACGGCGACAGCGAGTTCGGTGACCTCATCGAGGACTCCGAGGCAGTCGTCCCGGCCGACGCGGTCAGCTTCACCCTCCTGCAGGAGCAGCTGCACTCCGTGCTCGACACCCTGTCCGAGCGCGAGGCGGGCGTCGTCTCCATGCGCTTCGGCCTCACCGACGGTCAGCCCAAGACCCTCGACGAGATCGGCAAGGTGTACGGCGTCACGCGTGAGCGCATCCGCCAGATCGAGTCGAAGACCATGTCGAAGCTGCGTCACCCGTCGCGCTCCCAGGTGCTTCGGGACTACCTCGACTAGGTCGCGGCATCGCGACAGGCGCTACGAGCGACACACGAGCGACGAGGCCCGGTTCCGCACGATGCGGAACCGGGCCTTCGCGCTGGGCAGCGGGTGCGCGACGCGGCGTACTGGATCACTCTGGGTGTCTCATGACCACCTAGGAGTGAGGAGCCCGCATGCGTCGTCTCTTTGCCCGGACACTGGCCCGGCCGCTGGTGCTGGCGGCCGCGGCGACCGCGATACCGCTGGGGTCCGCCGCCCCCGCGGCCGCCGACAGCATCGTCGTCGGAGGATTTCCGGTCGAAGTGTCCGACAGCCCGTGGACCGTCGCCCTCTCCAGCCGTGACCGGTTCGGGGGTACGCGGGCGGGACAGTTCTGCGGGGGAGTGGCCGTCGGCCGGACCACCGTGCTCACCGCGGCCCACTGCCTGGGGGAGGAGGTGCTCGGGTCGCCGCCCGAGCAGGTGGGCGACCTGAAGGTCATCGCCGGCCGCACCGATCTGCTCTCGGACCAGGGTCAGGAGATCCCCGTCCGCTCCGTGTGGGTCAATCCGGGGCACGACGACGGCAGCAACGCCGGCGACTTCGCGGTGCTCACTCTCTCCGAAGCCCTTCCCGCCGGCTCCGTCATAGGGATGGCGGCGGAAGGCGACCCCGCGTACACGCCGGACACGGGGGCCCTCGTCTACGGCTGGGGGGACACCTCAGGCGCCGGCGACTACGCGAACGGCCTGCACGCGGCGCGTGTCCGTGTGCTTCCCGACGCCTCCTGCGAGCGGGCGTATCCGGGGAGCGACGACGGGCGGTACCTGCCGAGCACCATGCTCTGCGCCGGGGAGGAGGCCGGCGGCCGCGACGCCTGTCAGGGGGACAGCGGGGGACCGCTCGTCGGCCAGGGTCGGCTCATCGGTCTGGTGTCGTGGGGGAGTGGCTGCGGGCGCCCGGGCAGTCCCGGGGTGTACACACGGGTCTCCTCGATACTGCGGACGCTGGGCTGGGACGGCACGGCCGCCGGCCGGCGCGGGGGCCTCTGAGGGCCGCTGAGAGCCTCTCGGGCACGAGCACGGGCGGCCGCCTCCGGGATCCGGAGGCGGCCGCCCGTTCATCGGCCTGTGCCGATTCGGCTCGTCGTCGGGCGCGTTGAGTCAGCGCTCTTCCTCGGCGGAAGATGCCGGAACGGCCGTCAGCCGCTCCGTCTCGTCCTGTATCTCAGCGGCGATCTTCTTGAGTTCCGGCTCGAACTTGCGACCGTGGTGGGCGCAGAAGAGCAGTTCTCCGCCGCTCAGCAGGACGACGCGCAGGTATGCCTGGGCGCCGCAGCGGTCGCAGCGATCGGCAGCCGTCAGCGGGCTTGCGGAAGTCAGAACAGTAGTCACGTCGCCTCTTCTCTAGCTCGACGAGCTGTCGTACCAGGGTCAACATCCAACCAGCCCCAAAACGTTCCCGCTCGTGGCTTTTCCTCGAAAAAAATTTCCGAGGGGCCGGCTGTTGCCGATTGGCGGCGAATGTGCCGTATTGCGTGTCTCTGTGTCGTACGGGTTCGCGCAGTCGGTCAGTGTCGGTCCCGCCGGCTGGGTTGCCGGTTTGTTCATGAGGACGTGCCCGGAGCCTAAATGGTTCATGCCTCGAAGGGAACGTGATGTGTACTTCACCCCATCGAGGGATCGAACAGACATGCGACGCTGGACTAGGGTGTGTACGCGACGAGGGTGGCGTTACAGCGGCTCTACCAGGGCTCGGTACCCTCTGACCGGTGAACCGAGCCACGCCCTTACCCAGCGGGGCCCCATCTGAAATTCAGCGAGGAGCGAACCGCGTGACCGCCGATACATCCGTGCCGTCCACTGCGCTGCTGGCAGGAGCAGACCGGGACGGGTCCAACTACACCGCGCGGCACCTGCTCGTCCTCGAGGGGCTCGAGGCCGTGCGCAAGCGTCCGGGCATGTACATCGGATCCACCGACAGCCGCGGTCTGATGCACTGCCTGTGGGAGATCATCGACAATTCCGTCGACGAGGCCCTGGGCGGTTACTGCGACCACATCGAGGTGATCCTCCACGACGACGCCTCGGTGGAGGTCCGGGACAACGGCCGGGGCATCCCGGTCGACGTCGAGCCCAAGACCGGCCTGTCCGGTGTCGAGGTCGTCATGACCAAGCTGCACGCCGGCGGCAAGTTCGGCGGTGGCGCCTACGCCGCCTCCGGCGGTCTGCACGGTGTGGGCGCCTCCGTGGTGAACGCCCTGTCCGCCCGCCTGGACATCGAGGTCGACCTCGGTGGGCACACCCACGCCATCAGTTTCCGCCGCGGGGTGCCGGGCGCGTTCGCGGGAGCGGGCCCGGACGCCAAGTTCGACGCCGGGAACGGGCTGCGCAAGGTCAGGAAGGTCCCCAAGAGCCGTCGCGGCACCCGCGTGCGGTACTGGGCGGACCGGCAGATCTTCCTCAGGGACGCCAAGCTCTCCCTGGACACACTGCACCAGCGGGCCCGCCAGACCGCGTTCCTGGTGCCCGGGCTGACCATCGTCGTGCGGGACGAGTTCGGTCTCGGCGACGGCGGCAGCAAGGGTGAGGAGTCGTTCCGCTTCGACGGCGGCATCAGTGAGTTCTGCGAGTACCTGGCCAGTGACCGGCCCGTCTGCGACACCCTCCGCTTCAGCGGGCAGGGTAGCTTCAAGGAGACGGTCCCGGTGCTGGACGAGGAAGGGCAGATGACACCGACGGAGGTCACCCGTGACCTCGGCGTCGACGTCGCGATGCGCTGGGGCACCGGTTACGACACCACGATCAGGTCGTTCGTCAACATCATCGCCACGCCCAAGGGCGGCACCCACGTCGCCGGCTTCGAGCAGGCGGTGGCGAAGACGATGAACGAGGTGCTGCGCACCAAGAAGATGCTGCGCGTCGCCGAGGACGACATCGTCAAGGACGACGCACTGGAGGGCCTGACGGCGGTCGTCACCGTCCGCCTCGCCGAGCCGCAGTTCGAGGGCCAGACCAAGGAGGTCCTCGGCACCTCGGCGGCCCGCAGGATCGTGAACAACGTGATCACCAAGGAACTGAAGGCGTTCCTGACCTCCACCAAGCGTGACGCGGCCCAGCAGGCGCGGGTGGTCATGGAGAAGGCCGTCGCCGCGGCCCGTACCCGTATCGCCGCGCGCCAGCACAAGGACGCCCAGCGCCGCAAGACGGCCCTGGAGTCGTCGTCGCTGCCCGCGAAGCTCGCGGACTGCCGCAGCGACGACGTCGACCGCAGCGAGCTGTTCATCGTCGAGGGCGACTCCGCGCTGGGCACGGCCAAGCTCGCCCGCAACTCCGAGTTCCAGGCGCTGCTGCCGATCCGGGGCAAGATCCTCAACGTCCAGAAGTCGTCCGTCACGGACATGCTGAAGAACGCCGAGTGCGGGGCGATCATCCAGGTCATAGGGGCGGGTTCGGGTCGCACCTTCGACATTGACGCGGCCCGCTACGGCAAGATCATCATGATGACCGACGCCGATGTGGACGGCTCCCACATCCGCACCCTGCTGCTGACCCTCTTCCACCGCTACATGCGGCCCATGGTCGAGGCCGGCCGGGTGTTCGCCGCGGTGCCGCCGCTGCACCGCATCGAGCTGGTCCAGCCGAAGAAGGGCCAGGACAAGTACGTCTACACGTACTCGGACCGGGAGCTGCGCGACAAGCTCATGGAGTTCCAGAGCAAGAACATCCGGTACAAGGACTCCATCCAGCGCTACAAGGGCCTCGGTGAGATGGACGCCGACCAGTTGGCGGAGACCACCATGGACCCGCGCCGCCGCACCCTGCGCCGGATCAACCTGACCGACCTGGACTCCGCCGAGCAGGTCTTCGACCTGCTGATGGGCAACGACGTCGCACCCCGCAAGGAGTTCATCTCCAGTTCGGCGGCGACGCTGGACCGGTCGCGCATCGACGCGTGACCACGCTCAGTCGTCGGACCGGGCCCGGGAGCGAGAACCGGGCCCGGTCCGTCGTGCGGGTTCGGTTCCACGCCGCCGTCCCGGCCCGGTTCCCACACCGCCGTCCCGGCCCGGTTCCACACCGCCGTCCCGGTCCGCTCTCTCCACCCCTGGGTGGAGCGGTGTGAGGGGCGCGGCTCCACCCATGATCCACCCGGGCTCCGATCCCGTGACGTCGCATTTTCCGTAGCGTCGAAGGCGTCGGCGGGACCGCCGCCGGCATCACCTTCTTCCGCTCACGGAGGCACGATGTCCGGGCTCCTCGACGCATTGGCCATCACGGCGGTGGCCGGCCTGGTGATCACCCGGCAGCTGCGCGCCAGCCGGATCGACACCGACCGGCGCTGGTGGGTGCTGCCCGTGGTGCTGGGCGTCGTCGCGCTGCGTGAACCGGGCCTGATCGACGCCCACCACCACACGGCCGCCGTCCTGCTGCTCACCGCCGAGCTGGTCGTCGGCCTGGTCACCGGCGCCGGCTGGGCCTGGACCACCCGGATATGGGTCGAGGCCGACGGCGCCGTGTGGAGCAGGGGCACCCGGGCGAGCATCGCGGTGTGGGCCGTGGGCATCGCACTGCGCGCCGGTCTCTACGGGGTCGGTGCGGTCCTGGGGATGCGGCAGGACAGCTCCGGCCTGCTGCTCGCTCTCGCGGCGACCCTGCTGGTCCGGTCCGGCGTCCTGGCCTGGCGCGTTCAGACCCGGCGTCCAGCCGCGGCGCCCGGTCCCGCGTACCGTGACGCGGTGGCCCGGCCCGCCCGGAAGGAGCCCGCATGACGGAGAACGTGTGGACGAGATGGCCTTCCAGGGAGGCGCTCCTGCCCGAGAGCGTCTCCCGACCCCGCAGGCTCATGTCCTGGGCGGTGCGGCTGACGGTGTTCGGAATGCTCCTGTGGGGCGCGTTCACCAGCAGCCGGCTGCACGGATGGGGCTCGGCGGCGGCGGCCGTCGGTCTGGTGGTCGCCGTGTGCGTGGCATGGGGCTTCTTCCGGACCACGCTCGCGCACCGGGTGTGGCCGTCGCTGGCGCTCGTCGCGGTGCTGCTCGCGATCGCGGTCGCGGCCAGGTCCGTCGGCTTCGAGGGTCCCGCACTGGTCATCTGGTGCGGTTGCGCCGTCGTGGCCCTGGAGCGGCTGCCCTTCGCCTTCGCGCTGCCCGTGACCTCGGTGGCGCTGGTCTCCTATGCCGTGGTCAGCGACGACGCATGGCTGACCACGGTGGCGACGGCGGGCGGACTGGCGCTCGCCGGATACGTCCTGCGACTCGACGCCGAGGCACGGGGAAGCGCGCAGCGGCTGCTGGCCCAGGAGCGGGCCGCTCTGGCGGCCGAGGCGGAGTCCGCGGCACTCGCGGAGCGGGCTCGTATCGCCCGTGAGATCCACGACGTCCTGGCACACAGCCTCTCGGCGCAGATGGTGCACCTGGAGGCGGCCCGGTTGCTGATCGAGCGGGACGCGGACCGGCAGCAGATCCTGGACCGGGTGGTGGCGGCGCGGGGAATGGCCCGCGACGGACTCGCCGAGACCCGGCAGGCGCTGTCCGCGCTGCGGGGCGACCTGACGCCGCTGGAGGACTTCCTGGCCCAGCTCGTCGAGACGGTGGAGAGCGGCGCGGAGGTCACCATTACGGGGGAACGCAGAGCCCTGCCCGCCGAGGCGTCACAGGCCGTGCGCAGAGTGGCCCAGGAGGCCCTGACGAACGCCCGCAGGCACGCCCCCGGCGCCGGCGTGCGGGTGCGGCTGGACTACGGCGCCCACGAAGTGACGCTGGACGTGCGGGACTTTGGAGGCGCGCCGGGCGAAGTCACCGGCAGCGGAGGTGGGTACGGTCTGCTGGGCATGCGGGAGCGTGCCGAGTTGCTGGGCGGCTCGCTGCGGGCAGGTCCGGGCGAGGAGGGGTTCGTGGTGACGTTGAAGGTGCCCGTATGACGGAGGAGCCGGCAAGGACGCCCGCGCGGGTCGTGGTCGCAGACGATCAGACCGTTGTGCGGGAGGGGATCGTGATGCTGCTCGGTCTCCTGCCCGGTGTCGAGGTCGTGGGTGCGGCCGGTGACGGCGAGGAAGCGGTCCGGCTCGTCGCCGAACTCGCTCCGGACGTGGTCCTGATGGACCTGCGCATGCCCAGGTGCGACGGGGTGGAGGCCACCCGCCGGATCCGGTCCGAACACCCCGGGACGCAGGTCGTCGTGCTCACGACGTACGCGGACGACGCGTCGGTGTTCCCCGCGTTGCGGGCCGGGGCGCGCGGCTACCTCACCAAGGACGCGGGCGGGGACGAGATCGTTCGGGCGGTGCACGGCGTCCTGTCCGGGGACGCGGGGCTGGCGCCGAGCATCCAGCGGCGGCTCCTGGAGCGACTGTCCGAGTCCGAAGCCCAGACCGAGTCCCAGCCGCGGCGCGCGGGACCGCCCGAGCCGCCGGACGGGCTCACCGCCCGGGAGACCGAGGTGCTGGTTCTCATCGCCGAAGGGCTCAACAACACACAGATCGCGAGCCGGCTGCAGGTCTCCACAGCGACGGTGAAGACCCACATCAACAACCTGTTCGCCAAGACGGGCATCAAAGACCGTGCGCAGGCGGTGCGTTACGCCTATGGGAAGGGGCTGGTGCGGCCACCGGGGGGATGAATCACCTGATGGGGTGAAGTGCCTGGGGAAGAAGAGTCGGGGATCTTCCCGTTCTGTCCATCCTTGGGCATGCAGTCAAGCAACGATCGGTCCCGCGGTGGTGGGAGCGGTCCCGAAAGCGCGGCCGACCACCGCACGGAGCCCGGTGGGGGCTACGTCGAGACGGCTCCGGGCACGCCGTACGACGGCCCGCGGTACCACGACCCGCGCTACGACGACCCGTGGTACGACGCCCTGGCCTCCGGCTGGGGCGAGTCGGCCGCCCCCGGAGCCGCCGAGCCGACGGTGCCGCCGACGCGTCGGCATGCCACGGGGGAACCGCCCCGGGCCGCCGCCGACGTGTACCTGGAGGTCCAGCGCAGTGCCGCCTTCCAGGAAGTCCGCAGCCGGTACCGGAGGTTCGTGGTGCCGGCCGTCGCTGCCTTCTTCCTCTGGTACGTCGCCTACGTGGTCACCGCCACGACGGCGCCCACCCTGATGGCCCGGCCGGTGGCCGGCGCGGTGAACGTGGCGATGGTCGCCGGGCTCGGGCAGTTCCTCACCACCTTCCTGCTGACCTGGGCCTACGCTCGGCACGCCCGGCTGCGCAGGGACCGGACCGCACTCGAACTGCGCTGGGACACCCAGGAGCTGACGCGCGGGATGCAGGGCGGCGTGTCGTGACGGGCGATCACCAGACGCTGGCCCTGCTGCTGTTCAGCACCTTCGTCGCCGTCACGCTCGGGATCACCACCTGGGTGGGCCGCCACCGGCAGGGATCCGCGGAGGAGTTCTACGCGGGCGGCCGTCTCTTCTCACCGATGGAGAATGGTTTTGCCATCTCCGGCGACTACATGTCGGCCGCCTCCTTCCTCGGCATCTCGGGGCTCATCGCCCTCTACGGCTACGACGGCATGCTCTACTCGGTGGGCTTCCTGGTGGCCTGGCTGGTCGTCCTGTTCCTCGTCGCCGAACTGGTCCGCAACTGCGGTCGGTTCACCCTCGCCGACGTCGTCGCCGCCCGTATGAGGGAGCGACCGGTTCGGATCGCTGCGGGGACCTCCTCGGTCACCGTCTCGATCCTGTACCTCGTGGCGCAGATGGTGGGCGCGGGCAGCCTCGTCGCACTGCTGCTGGGCGGGACGACCGAGGCGGCGCGGACGTGGACCGTCATCGGCGTCGGCGCCCTCATGGTGATCTACGTGTCGCTCGGCGGGATGAGGGCCACCACCTGGATCCAGATCGTGAAGGCGGTCCTGCTGCTCGGTGGCACCGTGGTGCTGACCACGCTCGTCCTGGTGCGCTTCCACGGCGACGTCGACCGGCTGCTGCGCACGGCGGCCGAACGCAGCGGCCACGGCGACGCGTTCCTCGCCCCCGGCCTGGCGTACGGCGGGGACTGGGTCTCCCGCTTCGACTTCATCAGCCTGGGGCTCGCCCTGGTCCTGGGCACGGCCGGGCTGCCGCACATCCTGTCCCGCTTCTACACCGTGCCCACCGCCCGGGCGGCGAGGCGGTCCGTGGTCTGGTCGATCGGTCTCATCGGTGGCTTCTACCTGATGACGATCGTGCTCGGTTTCGGTGCCGCCGCCCTGGTCGGGCCGGACGCCGTACGCGCGTCGAACGCCGCCGGGAACACCGCGGTGCCGCTGCTCGCCCTCGACCTGGGCGGCGGCGCGCAGTCCACCGGCGGGACGGTCCTGTTCGCGGTCGTCGCCGCCGTCGCGTTCGCCACCATCCTCGCGGTGGTCGCCGGCATCACCCTGGCATCCTCGGCGTCCGTGGCCCACGACCTGTACGTGTCCTTGCGGCGCCGCCACTCCAGGCCGCGCAGCGAGGTCGCCGTGGCGCGGGTCGCCGCCGTCGGCATCGGCGCCGTCGCGATCGGGCTCGGTCTGCTCGCCCGTGACCTCAACGTCGCCTTCCTGGTGGGCCTCGCCTTCGCCGTGGCGGCCTCCGCCAATCTGCCGGTGCTGCTCTACTCGCTGTTCTGGCGCGGCTTCACCACACGCGGCGCGGTGTGGGCGGTCTACGGCGGTCTGGTGCCGTCCGTGGTGCTCGTGCTGCTGTCCCCGGTGGTCTCGGGCAGCCCGCAGTCGCTCTTCTCCGGCCTCGACTTCCAGTACTTCCCGCTGCAGAACCCGGGGCTCGTCTCGATCCCGCTGGGCTTCGTCGCCGGCTGGCTGGGCACGGTCACCTCGCCGGAGGCCCCGGACGAGGCCAGGCACGCCGAGACCGAGGTGCGCTCACTGACCGGGGCGGGGGCCGTGTAGGGACTGCGTCCCCCGGGCCCCGGCGCGCCCCGGTGCACCGCGGTCGTCTCAGGTGCGGGTCGCCCACGCGTAGCGGTGCTCGGGGCGGCCCGCCTCGCCGTACTTGAGGGTCAGGACGGCCCGCCCGGTGCGTTCCAGCAGTTTCAGGTAGCGCTGTGCGGTCTGGCGGCTCACGCCGGTCCGCTCCGCGATCTCCTGGGCGGAGAGCGGCCCGTCGGCCGTCAGCAGGCACTGGCGCACCGACTCGGCGGTGGCGGGGGAGTGGCCCTTGGGGAGCCCGGGTTCGGAGGGTGCCGACAGGGCGCCGAAGATCCGGTCGACCTCGGCCTGTTCCGCCTCACCGCCCCCGTCGAGGGTGCGGCGCAGTTCGGCGTACGCCTGCAGTTTGGCGCGCAGACCGGCGAAGGCGAACGGTTTCACCAGGTACTGCAGTGCCCCCTGGCGCATCGCCGCCTGCACGGTCGACACGTCCCGGGCGGCCGTCACCATGATCACGTCGGTCTGGCGTCCCCGCCGCCGCATCTCCTGGACGACCTCCAGACCGGTCCGGTCGGGCAGGTAGTGGTCCAGCAGGATCAGGTCCAGGCGGGGCAGCCGCTCCACCGCGGCCAGTGCCTCCAGCGCACTGTGCGCCTCGGCGGCGACGTGGAAGCCGGGGACCTTCTCGACGTACGCGGCGTTGACGCGCGCGACACGCGTGTCGTCGTCCACGACCAGGACCTCGATCATCGGGACTCCTCCTCGGCGGCGGTGGTCACGGGGGCGGTGAGGGCGGGTTCCGGGGCCGCTTCGGTCAGTGCCTCCGGGAGGACGACGACGAACTCGGCGCCGCCGCCGTACGCCTCCCCGACGGTCGCGCTGCCGCCCTGCCGTTCGGCGAGGCGGCGCACCAGCGGCAGTCCGATGCCGCGCTCGCGGTGGGCCGGCGGCTCCTTGGTGGACCAGCCCTCGGTGAACACCAGCTCCCGGTGGTCCACCGGGATCCCGGGGCCCGTGTCGCGCACCGTGAGCGTGGCGGCGCGCCCCCGGGCACGCAGTTCGACCTCCACGCGCGCGTGCGGCGTCCCCGCGACGGCGTCGAGAGCGTTGTCGACCAGGTTGCCGACGATCGTGACGAGCCCCCGGGGATCGACCAGGCGGTCCGGCAGCCGCGTGCGGTCCGAGACCCACAGGGCGACTCCGCGTTCGGCCGCGACGGTGGCCTTGCCGACCAGCAGCGCGGCGAGCAGGGGGTCCTGGATCCGCTCGGTGATCTGTTCCGCGGTGACCCGGTGGTCGCCGACCACCTCGCCGACGAACTCCACGGCGTCGTCGTACATCTCCAGTTCGAGCAACCCCAGCAGGGTGTGCATGCGGTTGGCGTGCTCGTGGTCCTGTGCGCGCAGCGCGTCGATCAGTCCGCGCGTGGAGTCCAGTTCCCGGCCGAGCTGCTCCAGCTCGGTGCGGTCGCGCAGCGTGGCGACGGCGCCGCCGTCGTCGGTGGGCATCCGGTTGGCGACCAGGACCCGCCGGCCGCGCACGGTCAGCAGGTCGGTGCCGGTCACCCGGCCGGCCAGTACGTCGGCCGTGCGCCCCGCCCCGAGCGCCTCGACGGGGGAGCGGCCGACGGCCTCGGCGCCGATGCCCAGCAGGCGCTGCGCCTCGTCGTTGAGCAGGCGCACCCGGCCGCCGCGGTCCAGGGCGACGACACCCTCCCGGATGCCGTGCAACATGGCCTCACGCTCCGCCAGCAGCCCCGCGATGTCGGAGAACGCCAGGTCACGGGTCTGCCGCTGTACCCGGCGCGAGATGATCCAGGACGCCAGGGCGCCGACGGCCAGCGCGCCGCCGGCGTACGCGAACAGACCGGGGATGGCGTGGATCAGCCGCGCCCGGACGCTGTCGTACGCGATGCCGACCGAGACCGCCCCGACGATCTCGCCGTCGCCGTCGCGCAACGGCACCTTCCCGCGCGCGGAGCGGCCCAGGGTGCCGTCGTCGATCTCCATGACCTCGCGGCCGGCCAGGGCCTGCCCCGGGTCGGTCGAGACGACCTCGCCGATGCGCTCGGGGTCCGTGTGCGACCAGCGCACGCCCTGCCGGTCCATCACGACCACGTACTCCGCCTTGGTGGCCTCCCGTACCCGCTCCGCCTCCCGCTGCACCGGGCCGTTCGCCGTCGGTCGGGTGGTCCGCAGGTCCCGTACGACCTGCGGCTGCTGCGCGGTGGTCTGCGCGATCGCCAGCGCCCGGCGCATCGCCTGGTCGTCCAGCTGGTCGCCGAGCGGCGCCAGGAACAGCCCGGTCGCGAGCACGGCGACGCCCGCGGCGATCGCCAGCTGCATCAGCAGCACCTGGGAGAACACCCGCCGCGGCAGGCCCAGGCGCAGTCGGCGTACGGGGGGAGTGGAGCTCATGGCCACGACGGTACGTGGGGCCGGTGGGATGCCCTAGAGGGGTGTGGCACGTATCTCCCCCGGGGGCGTGCGTCTCCCGTGACGGCGTGCGTTTTCCGTGGGATCAGCTCGCCAGTGCCGCCGCCACCGGCAGGGCGCGCACCGCGGTGACCTCCATCCGCGCCGGCGAGCCCAGCACCGACGCCCCGCAGCTCTCCGGTCGCGGTGGCACCGACGCCCCCTGTACGACGTTGACCCGCCAGTGCCGGCCGTCGCGGTGGGCCAGGGTCACCTCCCAGCGCGGTGCGGCACCGTCCGTCCGTACGACGGTCAGGGCCTCGGCCGTGTCCTCGCCGACGGCCGACCGCAGGGCCAGCTCGGCCGCCTGGCCGGGGCGCTCCCACGCGGAGTTCCCGCGGCAGCCCTCGACCACGATCCGGCCCTCCCGCGCGCTGTGCAGGATCTCCTTGACGGCGTGGGCCTGGACCCGGCCGTAGACGTATCCGTGGGGCAGCACGAGCACCGTCGGTGAGAAGCGGTGGCCGCCCAGATGGGTGACCTCCCAGACGCCGCCGGTTCCGGAGGCGGCGAGCTCGGCCGCGAGGGGCCTCCCGAGGAGGGCGCAGCACCGGTCGCGCTTGCCGTTGGTGCAGACGAGGGCGAGCGGATCGCCCGCGTGGGGGCGGCCGCCCAGCACCGAGTCGAAGCTGTGGTGGTCGCCCCGGCCGAGTGCCGCGAAATCGAGGCCGAGCAGCCGGCCGGGGTCCTCGATCGTGGTGCCGTGCAGCCACCCGTGTCCAGGCACGGTGTGGGCCGCGTACACCGTGCGTTCGGCGGGCGTGCCCCGGTCCGCGTGGCGGCCGGGGCGGCGCACGAGCGCGATGCGTACGCCCGTCCCCTTCACCGCCGTGTCGAGGGCGCGCCCCAGCGAGGTGTCCAGGTGGCTCGAAGTGAGCGCCTTGGCGCCCCACGGGCCGGGCTGTTCGAGCAGCAACCAGGTCCTCGCGACGGGTGCGGTGCCCGAAACGGGCTCGTCGAGGTCCCAGGAGACGGTTGAGCACGTACTCACAGAGGTGAGCCTAACCTGACTTGACCCGCGGCGACTTCCAGCCCCGGCCGAGCACTAGCCCGGCAGTGGCCGCGGCGGCTTCGGACCCGAGTACAGCCCGCTCGGTCGCATCCGCAGCGGGCGCTCCCCGTACTCCTCCAGGGCGTGCGCGATCCAGCCCGCCGTACGGGCCACGGCGAAGATCGTCTCGGCCGCGGTGGGGGCCATGCCGGAGGATGCGGTGAGCACGGCGAGCGCCAGGTCGACGTTGGCGTGCAGCGGGGTGTGGCGGGCGGCGGTGGCCTGGACGTCCCGGGCCGCCGCGAGTGCGGGCGCGGCCCGGGGGGTGTCCTCCAGGAGGGCGAACAGGGCACGAGCGCGCGGGTCCTCGCCGGGGTAGAGCCGGTGTCCCAGCCCCGGGATGCGTCGCCCGGCCCGCAGCTCCTCCGCGACCACCGGCGCCGCGCTGCCCAGATCGAGGACCTCCAGCAGCATCCGGTGTGCGAGTCCCCCGGCGGCGCCGTGCAGCGGTCCCTCGATCACGCCGAGCCCGGCGGACACGGCCGCGTAGGCGTGCGCCCGCGCCGACGCGGCGACGCGCACGGCGAGCGTGGAGGCCGCCAGGTCGTGGTCGGCGAGGAGGCTGAGCGCCGTGTCCAGCGCCCGCAGCGTCGGCTCGTCGGCCTCCTGCCCGCTGAGCCGGGTCCACAGGCGGTGGGCGATCGGGTCCCGGTCGTGTCCGTCGCGCAGTACGGGGGGAAGCGCGGCGACGAGGGTGGGGATGAGGACGCGCGCCGTGCCCAGCACCGCGTCCTCCGACAGGTCGAAGCGGAGGGGGTCCGCGACCGCCGCCGCGATCGCGGCGACGCGGAGCCGGTCGGCGGGGCCGGCGTGCTCGGGCAGCGCGTCGACGGCGCGGCGGGCGACGGACACGGAGGCTTCGGGGGCCCGGAAGGCGGTGCCGGGACGCAGCTGCCCGGTCCAGAGCCACTCGGCCACCTCCTCGTAGGAGTGGCGAGCGGCGAGTTCGACCGCTTCGACGCCCCGGTAGTACAGGCGGTCGGTCTCGATGAGGGTGAGGTGGGTGCGCACGGTCAGCTCCTGACCGGCGGCCGTCGCCCCGGTCGTGCCGCCGTCGCGCCGGTTGCGCCGGGCGAGCGCCCGCACCTCGTCGGCGTCGAAGGTGCTGCCCCGGGAGCCGGGCGCGCGTCGGCTGTCGAGCTGGCCGCGGCTGACGTACGCGTACACGGTCTCGGGCTTCACCCCGAGCAGTTCGGCGGCCTCCCTGGTGGTCAGGCGCCGTTCGCGGTCTGCGGGGTGGTCGGGCTCGTGATCGCGCATGTGGTCACCGTATCGATCGGAGGCGGCTCGTGTTGAGTCGGCATATCGGCTTGCATTGATTCAATCAATATTGACAGATCCATAGTCAAGTGTGGACAGTTGAGTCAAGTTCGAGGAGGTAATCATGTCCGTCAACAGAACCGCAGTCGCCGCAACGCCCGTCGAGGTGCCGCGCGGGCTCGCCGGTGTCGTGGTGGCCGAGACCGAGGTCGGCGACGTACGAGGGCTCGAGGGCTTCTACCACTACCGCCAGTACTCGGCCGTCGAACTCGCACGGAGCCGCGGCTTCGAGGACGTCTGGCATCTCCTGGTCCACGGCGAACTCCCCGACACGCGGCGCGGTGCCGCCTTCGCCGCCGAGACCGCGGCGCTGCGGCGGCTCCCCGACGCGGTGCGCGCCGCCCTGCCCGCCATCGCCGCGGCGGGGGGACGCTCCGGCCCGCTCTCCGGGATGCGCACGGGCCTGTCCCTGCTGGGCGCCGCCCTGGGCTTCGGACCGGTGTACGACCTCTCGGACGCCCGGCGTCGGCAGGACACCCTGGTGGCCGCCGCGGCCGTACCGACGCTGCTGACCGCACTGCACCGGTTGGGGCGGGGACTGGAGCCTGTGGAGCCCCGCGAGGACCTGTCGTACGCCGCGAACTACCTCTACATGTTGACCGGTGAGGAGCCGGACGAGACTCGCGCGCGGGCGATCGAGCAGTACCTGATCTCCACCATTGACCACGGGTTCAACGCGTCCACCTTCACCGCGCGGGTCATCGCGTCGACGGGTGCGGATGTGGCGGCCTGCCTGGCCGGCGCGGTGTCGGCGTTGTCCGGCCCGCTGCACGGCGGCGCGCCCAGCCGGGCGCTGGACACCCTGGACGCGATCGGCACCCCCGACCGCATCGACGCCTGGATCCGGGAGCGGGTGCTGGCCGGTGACCGCATCATGGGTTTCGGTCACGCGGTCTACCGCACGGAGGATCCGCGCTCACGGATGCTCCGGGAGGTGGCGCAGAGCTTCGGCGGACCGCGCGTGGAGTTCGCCGTCGAGGTGGAGCGGCAGGTGGAGGAGATCCTCGCGGAGCTGAAGCCGGGACGCGAACTGCACACCAACGTGGAGTTCTACGCGGGCGTGGTCATGGAACTGTGCGGCCTGCCCCGCGAGATGTTCACGCCCACGTTCGCGGCGGCGCGGGTGGTGGGCTGGAGCGCGAACATCCTGGAACAGGCGCGCGACTCGAAGATCATCCGCCCCGCGGCACGGTACGTGGGGCCCGGAGCGCCGATGAGGGTGCCCGCGGTGGCCTGAGAGACACGAGCGGCCTGGTGCCGTTCGGGCGCCAGGCCTGGTCGGGGGAGCGTCGAGCAAGGACGGGGTGCCGGGTTGCTCGCCGGTGGTGGGTCCGTGCGCCGTCGTCGGTGGATACGGCCGGAGACACGGTTGACGTCAGGCGTCCGGGATGTCCGCCTTGGCCCGGATGAGGGTCTCCCGGCTGACGACCACGATGCGCTCGTAGTCCGCACGGGAGGCATCGGCGGGGAGTTCACCCTGCAGGGTCTCGGTCGCTTCGGTGCCGATGACGGCGAAATTGCCGTCGCTCAGCTCGAAGAGGTCCGGACAGCTTGCTCCCGAGGTACTGCCGCGCGAGCTTGGAGGCACACCGATGCGGCGCACGATTTTCAAGGGGTACCGGTCCTTCTGGGTTGGCCATTGTGCTGGGAGCACGTTACTGGGATCTGCGGGGCCGGTGTGCCCCACAGGGCGAAGACTCCCGAGAAGCGTGACCGGTTCGGAGCACCTCAGTCGGACGGCGGGGTTCCCACCACCCACCACTCGTCCGTGTCGGCTTCGTCCAGGTCCTTGAGGAGACCGTCCACCATGGTGCCGACACGCGACTCGACGGACGTGGCCGGGAACGACGCCCGGTGTTCCCTCGAAGCCTCCCAGTACTCCCGCATCAGCGGCGTCTGGAACAGCTCGCGCAAGTGCCCGAACAACTCCTCCTGGTCCAGGACCCCCGCCTGGTGGAGGTGGTAGAGGTTGACGTACCACGCGTTCGCGTAGAAGAACTGACGTCGTTTCTGCGCCGGGATGCTCTTGTCGTACGTGTCGATGACCTCCGCCAGCGCAGGGTCGTCGAGCGCCCTGGTCAGCAACTCCCAGTGCATGCGCTGCTGATGCCGCAGTGCCTCGCGCCGGAGCGCCAGCTCCTCCAGCCGCAGCCGACGCTCGTACAGACGTGCCCTGTCCAGCCGCCGCTGCCGCGCGGCCAGCAGCATGCCGGCCGCGGCGGAGCCGAACCTCCCCGTGATCTTCTTTCGTGTGACCATGTCAACCCCCGAATCAGGCGACCGCCCGCCGGTCGTCGAGTGCGGGTCGGCTGACGGGGACCGGCGAGCGATGGGCGGCGCTTGCCGCCTCCAGAGTGCCGAGCGGCGCTGATCGACGGGGAGGCGGAGAGGAGGCGCACGGAGGGAAGCGAGGGTCGCACGGTCCGGCGCCTTGGAAAACGTCTGCCCCGCGCACGCTGCTAACAATCGTTCACTTCGTGCCGCCCGCGGCGGATCGTATCCTGAGCAGGCGATTCTGTACGCGTGAGGGAGAGAGAGGTCGCACGGTGGGGCAGCGCCCGACTCCGCAGCAGATCCCGGTCGTCGTACTCGCCGGGTTCCTCGGCTCCGGGAAGACCACCCTGCTCAACCACCTCCTGCACCGCAGCGGAGGCAGCCGTATCGGCGCCGTCGTCAACGACTTCGGGTCGATCGAGATCGACGCGATGGCCGTCGCGGGCGCCCTCGGCGACTCCACCGTTTCCCTCGGCAACGGATGCCTGTGCTGCGCCGTGGACGCGAGTGAGCTCGACGGGTACCTGGAACGGCTCTCCCGTCCCGAGGCAGGCATCGACGTGATCGTCATCGAGGCCAGCGGCCTGGCCGAACCGCAGGAACTGGTCCGCATGCTGCTCGCCAGCGGGCAACCACGGGTCGTCTACGGCGGGCTCGTCGAGGTCGTCGACGCCGCCGAGTTCGACGACACCCGTGCCAAGCATCCCGAGGTCGACCGGCACCTGGCCCTCGCCGACCTGGTCGTGGTCAACAAGACCGACCGGGCCCAGGACGCCGAGCGCGTCCTCGCCCTCGTGCACTCCCTGGCCGACGGCGCCGCCGTCGTGCCCGCGACCTACGGCCGCATCGACCCCGAGTTCCTCTACGATTGCCGGCCCAGCGAGGAGCGGGTGGGGCAGCTGTCCTTCGACGACCTGCACGACCAGGCGGAGAGCGGCGAGGGCGGCGCACACCCCGGGCACCTGCACGCCGCCTACGACACCCTTTCGTTCGTCTCCGACCGCCCGCTCGACCCGCGCCGGCTCATGCGCTTCCTCGACAGCCGGCCCGAGGGTCTCTACCGCATCAAGGGGTACGTCGACTTCGGCCCCCACGACACGCTGAACCGGTACGCCGTCCACGCCGTCGGACGCTTCCTGCGCTTCTACCCGGAGCCCTGGACGTCCGCCGTCGACGAGACCGCCGCCGACGACACCGCCGCCACCGCCGGCGCCCGTCACACCCAACTCGTCCTCATCGGCACCGGCATCGACACGGCGGCCCTCGACGCGGAACTCGACGCGTGCCGCCGGGACACCGACGCCCCGCCCGCCGACGAGCACGGCATGTGGGGCGTCCTGCGCTACGTGCCCGACGGCGAGGAGCCGCCGGACACCCCCTAGCGGCTCCCTATGCCGGGCCCGCCACCACCGACACCGTCTTCGGCAGCGACACGCCCGAGCCGTCGCGGCGCGGGTCGATGTCCGGGAGCTGGGCCGGCGTGCCGTTCTTCTGCGCGGCGAGGGCCGGGGTCGCGCCCGCCCAGGCGAAGGCCAGGCAGTCCTCGCCCTTCAGGAAGCGCTGGCAGCGCACACCGCCCGTGGCACGGCCCTTGCGCGGATACTGGTCGAACGGCGTGAGCTTGGCCGTGGTCTGCACGGAGTCGTCCAGCGTGCCCCGCGATCCGGCCACCGTGAAGACCACCGCGTCCGCCGCCGGGTCCACCGCCGTGAAGGAGATGACCTTCGCGCCGTCGGCCAGCTTGACGCCCGCCACACCGCCCGCCGGACGGCCCTGCGGGCGGACCTGCGAGGCCTGGTAGCGCAGCAGCTGGGCGTCGTCCGTGATGAAGACCAGGTCCTCGTCACCGGTGCGCAGCTCGACCCCGCCGACGATGCGGTCGCCCTCCTTGAGGGTGATGACCTCCAACTCGTCCTTGTTGGAGGGGTAGTCGGGCACCACCCGCTTGACGACGCCCTGTTCCGTGCCCAGCGCGAGCCCCGGCGACGACTCGTCCAGCGTGGTCAGGCAGACGACGTCCTCGTCGTCCTCCAGGGACACGAACTCGGCCAGCGGCGCGCCGCCCGCCAGGTTCGGCGTCGCCATGGCCTCGGGGAGCTGGGGCAGGTCCACGACGTTCACCCGCAGCAGCCGCCCCGCGGACGTCACCACGCCCACCTCGCCGCGCGCCGTGGCCGGCACCGCCGAGACGATCAGGTCGTGCTTGACCCGCTTGGCACCCGCCTCCGTGACGAGGGGCTCGTCGTTCGCGGTGCGGGCCAGCAGGCCCGTCGACGACAGCAGCACCCGGCACGGGTCGTCCGCCACCTGGAGCGGCACGGCGGCGACCGGGGCGCCGCCCGACTCCAGCAGCGTCGTACGGCGGTCGGTGCCGAACTTCTTCGCCACCGCCGCCAGTTCGGCCGAGACCAGCTTGCGCAGCTCGGCGTCCGAGTCGAGGATGCGGGTCAGCTCCTCGATCTCCGCGTTCAGCCGGTCCTTCTCGGACTCCAGCTCGATGCGGTCGTACTTGGTGAGCCGGCGCAGCGGCGTGTCCAGGATGTACTGCGTCTGCACGTCGCTCAGTGAGAAGCGCTCCATCAGGCGCTGCTTGGCCTGCGCCGAGTTCTCGCTGGAGCGGATGAGCCGGATGACCTCGTCGATGTCGACCAGGGCGGTGAGCAGGCCCTCCACCAGGTGCAGCCGGTCGCGCTTCTTGCTGCGGCGGAACTCGCTGCGGCGCCTGACGACGGTGAAGCGGTGGTCGAGATAGACCTCGAGCAGCTCCTTGAGGCCCAGGGTGAGGGGCTGGCCGTCGACCAGGGCGACGTTGTTGATGCCGAAGGACTCCTCCATGGCCGTCAGCTTGTAGAGCTGCTCCAGGACCGCCTCCGGCACGAAGCCGTTCTTGATCTCGATGACCAGGCGCAGTCCGTGGGCCCGGTCGGTGAGGTCCTTGACGTCCGCGATGCCCTGGATCTTCTTCGCGCCGACCAGGTCCTTGATCTTCGAGATGACCTTCTCCGGGCCGACCGCGAAGGGCAGCTCGGTGACGACGAGACCCTTGCGGCGGGCCGTCACCGTCTCCACGGACACCGTCGCTCGGATCTTGAAGGTGCCGCGGCCCGTCTCGTATGCGTCCCGGATGCCGGGCAGGCCGACGATGCGGCCGCCGGTGGGCAGGTCGGGGCCCGGAACGTGCTTCATCAGCGCGTCCAGGTCCGCGTTCGGGTACCGGATAAGGTGCCGGGCCGCCGCGATCACCTCGCGCAGGTTGTGCGGCGGCATGTTCGTGGCCATGCCGACCGCGATGCCCGAGGCGCCGTTGACCAGCAGGTTCGGGAAGGCGGCGGGCAGGGCCACCGGCTCCTGCTCCTGGCCGTCGTAGTTCGGGGCGAAGTCGACGGTGTCCTCGTCGATGGACTCCGTCATCAGGCCGGCGGCCTCGGCCATCCGGCACTCCGTGTACCGCATCGCGGCCGGCGGGTCGTCGTTGCCCAGCGAGCCGAAGTTGCCGTGGCCGTCCACCAGGGGCACGCGCATCGAGAACGACTGGGCCATGCGGACCAGGGCGTCGTAGATCGACGCGTCGCCGTGCGGGTGCAGCTTGCCCATGACCTCGCCGACGACACGGGCGCACTTCACGTAGCTGCGCTCGGGCCGCAGGCCCATCTCGTTCATCTGGTAGACGATGCGCCGGTGCACCGGCTTGAGGCCGTCGCGGGCGTCCGGCAGCGCACGGGAGTAGATGACCGAGTACGCGTACTCGAGGAAGGAGCCCTGCATCTCGTCGACGACGTCGATGTCGAGGATCTTCTCCTCGTACGAGTCGTCGGGCGGCGGGGTCTTCGTACTACGGCGGGCCATCGCTGCCGGCTCCTTGCTGAAGCGTGAACGGTGATCTGACGCCGTCCATTGTGGACTGCGGCACTGACAGCGACCGACCAGGACCCGTCACGGGCTGCCCGGCCCGGCGCTGCCCGCAGGGTACGCCCTCGTTCCGCACCCGCGTCCCCGACGGCCCGCCAACGGCGTTCCCGCCCTCGGCCACCCGCGTTCCCGTCCACGGTCAACCGCGTTCTCGCTCTCGGCGTACGAGGTCCGGGAACTCCACCGGTGGCCCGCACGCTTGCATACAGTGGCAGGACCGGCGGGATTCCGCAGTTCCGCCCAGTGATTCCACCCGGTGGTCCACCCCGTGGTCCCACCGGGAATTCCGCGATCGAAGGGACGTACATGCCCATGGGTCACACGGCCACAGCCCAGGCAGGCTCCGGCGGCCTGACAGCGACCGAGCACCGCCTGGCCAACGGCCTGCGCGTGGTGCTCTCCGAGGACCACCTGACCCCGGTCGCGGCGGTGTGCCTCTGGTACGACGTCGGCTCGCGCCACGAGGTCAAGGGGCGCACCGGCCTGGCTCACCTTTTCGAGCACCTCATGTTCCAGGGCTCCGCCCAGGTCAAGGGCAACGGCCACTTCGAGCTGGTGCAGGGCGCCGGCGGCTCGCTCAACGGCACCACCAGCTTCGAGCGGACCAACTACTTCGAGACCATGCCCGCCCACCAGCTGGAGCTCGCCCTCTGGCTGGAGGCCGACCGCATGGGCTCCCTGCTGGCCGCCCTGGACGAGGAGTCGATGGAGAACCAGCGCGACGTCGTCAAGAACGAACGCCGCCAGCGCTACGACAACGTCCCCTACGGCACGGCGTTCGAGAAGCTGACCGCCCTCGCCTACCCGGAGGGCCACCCCTACCACCACACGCCGATCGGCTCGATGGCGGACCTGGACGCGGCGACGCTGGAGGACGCGCGCGCGTTCTTCCGCACCTACTACGCGCCGAACAACGCGGTGCTGTCGGTCGTCGGCGACATCGACCCGGAGCAGACGCTGGCCTGGATCGAGAAGTACTTCGGCTCCATCGCCTCGCACGACGGCAAGCAGCCTCCCCGGGACGGTTCGCTGCCCGACGTCATGGGCGGGCAGCTGCGCGAGATCGTCGAGGAGGAGGTCCCGGCCCGCGCGCTGATGGCCGCCTACCGCCTGCCGGAGGACGGCACGCGCGCGTCCGACGCGGCCGACCTGGCCCTGACCGTCCTGGGCGGCGGCGAGTCGTCCCGCCTGTACAACCGCCTCGTACGCCGCGACCGCACCGCCGTCGCCGCCGGGTTCGGCCTGCTCCGGCTCGCCGGGGCGCCCTCCCTGGGGTGGCTGGACGTGAAGACGTCCGGCGACGTCGAGGTGCCGGTCATCGAGACGGCCATCGACGAGGAGCTGGCCCGGTTCGCCGAGGACGGCCCCACGGCCGAGGAGATGGAGCGCGCCCAGGCCCAGCTCGAGCGCGAGTGGCTGGACCGCCTGGGCACGGTCGCGGGTCGCGCGGACGAACTGTGCCGGTACGCCGTCCTGTTCGGCGACCCGCAGCTCGCCCTCACCGCCGTGCAGCGGGTGCTCGAGGTGACCGCGGAGGAGGTCCAGGAGGTCGCCAAGGCCCGCCTGCGCCCCGACAACCGCGCGGTGCTCGTCTACGAGCCCACCGCCCCCGCCGACGAGACCGACGCCACCGACGAGAACGAGGAGGCGGCCAAGTGACCGAGCTCGCCACCATGGAATTCCACGCCCAGCCGCAGGCCGGCGAGCCCAAGCCGTGGGCGTTCCCCGCCCCCGAGCGCGGCAGCCTCGACAACGGCCTGACCGTGCTGCGCTGCCACCGCCCCGGCCAGCAGGTCGTCGCCGTCGAGGTGCTCCTCGACGCGCCCCTGGACGCCGAGCCGGCCGGTCTGGACGGCGTGGCCACGATCATGGCGCGTGCCTTCTCCGAGGGCACCGACAAGCACTCCGCCGAGGACTTCGCCGCCGAGCTGGAGCGCTGCGGCGCCACCCTCGACGCGCACGCCGACCACCCCGGTGTCCGGCTGAGCCTGGAGGTGCCCGCCTCCCGCCTCGCCAAGGCCCTCGGACTGCTCGCCGACGCCCTCAGGGCGCCTGCCTTCGCGGACGGCGAGGTCGAACGGCTGGTGCGCAACCGGCTCGACGAGATCCCGCACGAGCTGGCCAACCCCGCCCGGCGCGCCGCCAAGGAGCTCTCCAAGGAGTTGTTCCCGGCCGAGGCGCGCATGTCGCGCCCGCGCCAGGGCACCGAGGAGACGGTCGCGGCCATCGACTCGGCGGCCGTACGCGCCTTCTACGAGCGCCACGTCCGCCCCGCCACGGCCACCGCGGTGGTCGTCGGCGACCTCACCGGCGTCGACCTGGACGCGCTGCTCGGCGACACCCTGGGGGCCTGGACCGGCTCGGCCGCCGAGCCGCGCCCCGTGCCCGCGGTGACCGCCGACGACCGCGGCCGGGTCGTCATCGTGGACCGTCCCGGCGCCGTCCAGACGCAGCTGCTGATCGGCCGCACCGGCGCCGACCGGCACGACCGCGTGTGGCCCGCGCAGGTGCTCGGCACGTACTGCCTCGGTGGCACCCTCACCTCGCGCCTGGACCGCGTCCTGCGCGAGGAGAAGGGCTACACCTACGGCGTCCGGGCGTTCGGCCAGGTCCTGCGGTCCGCGCCGGACGGCACGGGCGCCGCGATGCTCGCCATCAGCGGGTCCGTCGACACCCCCAACACCGGTCCTGCCCTGGAGGACCTGTGGACGGTGCTGCGCAAGCTCGCCGCCGAGGGGCTCACCGACGCCGAGCGCGACGTGGCCGTGCAGAACCTGGTGGGCGTGGCGCCGCTGAAGTACGAGACGGCGGCGGCCGTGGCGGACACGCTCGCCGACCAGGTCGAGCAGCACCTGCCCGACGACTTCCAGGCCACGCTCTACCGTCAACTCGCCGCCACGGGCACCGTGGAGGCCACCGCGGCGGTCGTGAACGCCTTCCCGGTGGACCGCCTCGTGACGGTCCTCGTCGGCGACGCGGCGCAGATCAAGGAGCCCGTCGAGGCCCTGGGCATCGGCGAAGTCACCGTGGTGGCGGCCGAGTAGCGGCACGCGCGTGCGGCGGCCCTGGTGACCGGAGTGTCACCAGGGCCGCCGTTTGTCCGGATTGGGGGAGTGGCTGCCCGTCTGCCCTGTGGCGTGCGCTACAAAAGGCCTGTTGCGTTTGAGGATTGAACGCAGCCGCGTTTAGCGTCTTCCGGGCTGTTCGTCAGGCAGTGCGCCGCACCCGCGGCACCGGACAGTCATCGCCGAGTCCCCGTACGGCGCGAGCCAGGGGAGCCGGGGACCCACCGCAGTCCCTGGGGTGAATCGGACGCCCGCGCGCGCAGCGAGGGGGTCCGTAGGAGACCTTCCACCTCCGAACCCGTCAGCTAACCCGGTAGGCGAGAGGGAAGGAAAGGACAAGCCTCTACATGGCGTTCACGCGCGCCACCGGGAAGCACCGCCGTCCCAGCCGGGTGCACCGCACCACCGCCCGCGCGGCGGGAGTCGCGGCCCTCGCCACCACCGGCGTCGTCGGCACCCTCGCGGCTCCGGCACTGGCCGCCGAGCCCGAGGTGGAGCAGAGCGGGCTCACCCCGGTCGTCACCATCGGTGACTCCATAGCCGACGAGATCGACGCCCAGGCCCTCGCCCAGAAGCAGGCGGCCGCGGACGCCGCCGCCCGCGAGGCGGCCCGGGAGGCGGCCCGCGAGCGGGCGGCCGAGGCGGCCAAGGAGGCACGCGAGGCCAAGGAGCGCGCCGCCCGGGAGGCGGAGCGCAAGCGCCTCAACACCTTCGTCGCGCCGATCACCGCCTCCTACGTCTCCACCGCGTACCAGGCCGGCAGCTCCCTGTGGTCCTCCGGCAGCCACACCGGCATCGACTTCCACGCCTCCAGCGGCACGACCGTGCACGCCGTGGGCGTCGGCACCGTCGTCGAGACCGGCTGGGGCGGGGCGTACGGCAACCAGGTCGTGATCAAGATGCACGACGGCACGTACACGCAGTACGGGCACCTGTCGTCCATCGGCGTCTCGGTCGGCCAGTCGGTCGAGCCCGGCCAGCAGATCGGCCTCTCCGGGGCCACCGGCAACGTCACCGGACCGCACCTGCACTTCGAGGCCCGTACGAGCCCCGAGTACGGCTCCGACATGGACCCCGTCGCCTACCTCCGCTCCCACGGCGTGAACGTCTGACGCAGGCGATCGAAAGCCCCGGCTTCCCGAGCCGGGGCTTTTTCGCATTTAATGTCGCATGATTGGCCCGAGGTCGCGCAACGCGCGTCAATAGGTCGACGTTTCACGGGGATTAAGGCGGAGGTCGTTCATGCGTATTCCGGCGCATTCGGTGTGCACGGCGATCAGGGACGACATCGTCGCCGGCGTCCACGGCCGCGGAAGCCGGCTCACCGAGGAACTCCTCGCCCGCCGCTACGGCGTCTCCCGCGTCCCCGTCCGCGAGGCCCTGCGCACGCTGGAGGCGGAGGGCTTCGTGGTGACCCGGCGGCACGCGGGCGCGTGCGTGGCGGAGCCGACCGAGCAGGAGGCCGCCGACCTGCTGGAGACGCGTACGCTCCTGGAGCCGCTCGGTGCCTCCCGGGCCGCCGGGCGGCGCACCGAGGCCCATCTCAAGGTGTTGCGCGGCCTGGTCAGGCTGGGGCAGGAGCGGGCCAGGCAGGGCACCGGCGAGGAACTGCGCTCCCTGGCCGGCTGGTTCCACGACACCCTCGCGCGGGCCGCGGACAGCCCCTCCCTGACGGCGCTGCTGACCCAGCTCCGCCACAAGATCGCCTGGATGTACGTCGTGGAGGTCCCGGTCGGCCCGGTGGAGTACTGGGCGGAGCACGGCGCGATCACCGACGCGGTGGCCCGGGGCGACGGCGCACGTGCGCGGGCGCTCATGACCCTGCACATCGAGCGGTCGGCAGCGGCGCACCGGCTGCGATTCACCTCCGGCGGCGAGCGGACCGAGCGTGTGAGGAATGCGCAACATCCCGTAAACACGGCGGGCCCCCGGCGGTAACGCGGCTGCCGTATACAAAGGGCGGGGAATTGCGTCCGATGTTTTCTGCTGCCCGTGAAAAGAATGCATGGACGGGCGGGCCGGAGCGGAAAAGGTGAAAGGCCCGCACGGTGGTACCGGAGGGCCTTTCGGTGCTGCTGTCCGTCGGGCTCAGACGGTCTCGGGGAGCTCCTCGAGCCCCTCGGCGACCAGCTTCGCCAGCCGGTCCAGGGCGGCCTCCGCGCCCTCGGCGTCGGAGGCGAGGACGATCTCCTCGCCACCCTGGGCGCCGAGGCCGAGGACGGCCAGCATGGAGGCCGCGTTGACGGGGGACCCGTCGGCCTTGGCGATCGTCACCGGGACGCCTGTGGCCGTGGCGGCTCGGACGAAGATGGAGGCGGGGCGGGCGTGGAGACCCTCGGCCCAGCCGACGTTGACGCGGCGCTCAGCCATGTGATGCTGCCCTTCAGGTGTTCAGAGGGGTTGAAGTTGTCTAGACCAGTCTTGTCTAGACCAGTTTCCCACATCGTGAAGCAAGCCGGGACGACCGCTTACGCCGTCCCGTGCGGTGCTCGGACCGCGGCCTCGGCCCGAGCCGGTGTCCCCCACAGACTGCCCCGCGCCGTTGTCGTACGCGAGCCGTACTCTGGGGCCCATGCAGACCTCGTCGGACCGGCACGAGTACCCCGCCCACTGGGAAGCCGACGTGGTGCTGCGCGACGGCGGCACCGCGCGCGTCCGCCCCATCACCGTTGATGACGCCGAGCGCCTGGTCAGCTTCTACGAGCAGGTCTCCGACGAGTCGAAGTACTACCGCTTCTTCGCGCCGTACCCTCGCCTGTCCGCCAAGGACGTCCACCGCTTCACGCACCACGACTTTGTGGACCGGGTGGGACTCGCGGCCACCATCGGCGGCGAGTTCATCGCCACCGTACGCTACGACCGGATCGGGGCCGGCGGAACACCCGCCACCGCCCCCGCCGACGAGGCCGAGGTCGCCTTCCTGGTCCAGGATGCCCACCAGGGCCGGGGCGTCGCCTCCGCGCTCCTGGAGCACATCGCCGCCGTCGCCCGCGAGCGGGGCATCCGCCGCTTCGCCGCCGAGGTGCTGCCCGCCAACAACAAGATGATCAAAGTCTTCATGGACGCCGGGTACACCCAGAAGCGGAGCTTCGAGGACGGGGTGGTCCGCCTGGAGTTCGATCTCGAACCGACCGACCGCTCGCTCGCCGTCCAGTACGCGCGCGAGCACCGCGCGGAGGCGCGCTCCGTCCAGCGGCTGCTGCAGCCCGGCTCGGTCGCGGTCGTCGGCACCGGCCGCACCCCGGGCGGCGTGGGCCGCAGCATCCTCGGCAACATCCGGGACGCGGGATACACCGGCCGCCTGTACGCCGTGAACAGGGCGTTCCCCGAGGATCAGAAGGAACTCGACGGGGTCACGGCGTGCCGCTCCGTGCGTGACATCGACGGGCCCGTCGACCTCGCCGTCGTCACGGTGCCCGCCGAGCACGTCCCCGACGTCGTCACCGAGTGCGGCGAGCACGGCGTGCAGGGGCTGGTGGTGATCACCGCCGGTTACGCCGACAGCGGCCCCGAGGGACGCGAACGCCAGCGCGCCCTCGTGCGGCACGCGCGCACGTACGGCATGCGCATCATCGGGCCCAACGCCTTCGGGATCATCAACACCTCCCCGGACGTGCGGCTCAACGCCTCCCTCGCCCCCGAGATGCCGCGCCCCGGCCGGATCGGCCTGTTCGCCCAGTCCGGCGCCATCGGCATCGCCCTGCTCTCCCGGCTGCACCGGCGCGGCGGCGGGGTCACCGGCGTCACGGGTGTGTCCACCTTCGTCTCCTCCGGCAACCGCGCCGACGTCTCCGGCAACGACGTCCTGCAGTACTGGTACGACGACCCGCGGACCGACGTCGCGCTGATGTACCTGGAGTCCATCGGCAACCCGCGCAAGTTCACCCGCCTGGCCCGGCGCACCGCGGCCGCCAAGCCCCTGGTCGTCGTGCAGGGGGCCCGGCACGGCGGCGTGGCACCCCAGGGACACGCCGTACGGGCGACCCGGCTGCCGCACGCGACGGTCTCCGCGCTGCTGCGACAGGCCGGCGTGATCCGCGTCGACACGATCACCGACCTGGTCGACGCGGGGCTGCTCCTCGCCCGCCAGCCGCTGCCCGCCGGACCGAGGGTGGCCATCCTGGGCAACTCGGAGTCCCTGGGACTGCTCACGTACGACGCGTGCCTCTCCGAGGGACTGCGCCCGCAGCCCCCGCTGGACCTGACGACCGCCGCCTCGGCCGACGACTTCCACGCGGCCCTGGCCAGGGCGCTGGCCGACGACACGTGCGACGCGGTGGTGGTGACCGCCATCCCGACGGTGGGGGAGGGGGCGGCCGGGGACGCCGCGCTGGCGGAGGCACTGCGCTCGGCGGCGGCCGCGGTCCCCACCAAGCCGGTGCTCGTGGTCCACGTGGAGCTGGGCGGCCTGGCCGAGGCCCTGTCCGCGGCGACGAGCACCGCCCCCCAGGGCGCCCCGGGCGCCGCCACCCCACCGGCTTCGAGCGCGCCCTCCGGGACCGGTGCGGCCGCCGTTTCCCGGGCCGCTCCCGACCCTGCCGCCGGGTCGGCTTCGAGCGCCGGGGCCCGGGCCGCCGCCGACCCCGACCCGCGGGCCGACCCGGGCACCGAACCCCAGGCGGCGCCGGGCACCGCCGCCCGGCCCGATCCGGCAGCCGCGGTCCGGCCCGATCCGGGAGCCGCCGTCCGTCCCGCCCCGGCCGCCTCCACCGAAGCGGCTTCGGGTCCCGCCTCCCGAGCCACCCCGGGAGCCGCCACCCGGCCCGATGCGGCAGCCGCCGCCCGGCCCGATCCGGGAGCCTCCACCGAAGCGGCTTCGGGTCCCGCCTCCCGAGCCACCCCGGACACCGCCCCCCACGCCGCTCCGGGATCCGCCGGGGAGCCCCCGGCCGCCTCGGACGCGTCGCCGTCCGCCGCCCCGGCTCCGGCCCCGGACGGAGCCCACCTCATCCCCGCCTACCCCGCCGCCGAGCGTGCCGTCCGCGCTCTCGGAGAGGCCGTCGCCTACGCGCAGTGGCGGCGCGACGCCGCCGACCCCGGCAGGGTGCCGGAGTACGAGGACATCGACGAGAAGGGCGCCGCCGAGCAGATAGCGGGGCACCTCGCGCGCGGACAGGGGCTCACCCTCGGCAGCCGGGAGACCTGCGACCTGCTCGGCAGGTACGGCGTCCACGTCCACCGCGCCCTGGCCGCCCCCACCCCCGACGACGCCGCGGCCGCCGCGCGGACCATCGGCTACCCCGTGGCGCTCAAGGCCACCGCCCCGCACCTGCGTCACCGCGCGGACCTGGGCGGCGTACGCCTCGACCTCGCGGGCGAGGAGCAACTGCGGCGGGCCTACGCCGAATTGACCGAGCTGTTCGGGACGCCCACGGAGCTGCGCCCGGTGGTGCAGGGCATGGCCCCGCGCGGCGTCGACACCGTCGTACGGGCGGTCATCGACCCGGCGGCCGGCGCGGTGCTCTCCTTCGGCCTCGCCGGCGCCGCCACCCAGCTGCTCGGGGACATGGCGCACCGGCTGATCCCGGTCACCGACCGGGACGCCACCTCGCTCATCCGCTCGATCCGCACGGCGCCCCTCCTCTTCGGCTGGCGCGGCTCCGCCCCCGTCGACGCAGCCGCTCTCGAGGAGCTGCTGCTGCGCGTCTCCCGGCTGGTCGACGACCACCCGGAGGTCGTCGCGGTCACCCTGGAACCGGTCGTGGTCGCCCCGCACGGCCTCAGCGTCCTCGGCGCCTCCGTCCGCCTCGCACCCCCTCCCGCCCGCGACGACCTGGGCCCACGGACCCTGCCGGCCTACTGACCCGGCACGTCCACCGACGGGTGCCGCAGGAGCGTCCCTCGCAGTCAGTGGGTCCCCGTAGGATGGACGGCATGGCCAAGACCAGTACGACGACCCAGGGGCTGCGAGCGGCGATCGAGCGCAGCGGCTACTACCCGGCCCTCGTGGCCGAGGCGGTGGAAGCCGCCGTGGGCGGCGAGCCCGTGCGGTCGTACCTGGTCCATCAGGAGACGACGTTCGACCAGAACGAGGTGCGCCGGCACGTGACCGTGCTGGTCCTCACCGGCAACCGCTTCATCGTCAGCCACACCGACGAGCAGGCCGCCGACGACACCTCCCCGACGCCGTACGCCACGACGTCCACGGAGTCCGTCAAGCTCGGCCGGATCTCGTCCATCGTCGTCAGCCGCGTCGTCGCCAACCCGGAACAGTACAAGCCGGGCACCCTGCCCCGCGAGATCGTGCTGACCATCGGCTGGGGTGCCGTCTCCCGGCTCGACCTGGAGCCCGCCGCCTGCGGCGACCCCAACTGCGAGGCCGACCACGGCTACACGGGCAGCTCGACGGCCGACGACCTCAGCCTGCGCGTCAGTGAGGCCGGGGACGGCCCCGAGACGGTGCGCCAGGCGCTCACCTTCGCCCAGGCCCTCTCCGAGGCGACCGCGGACTCCACCCGCTGATGGTGCAGCACACCGCCTGGGACACCCACCCGGAACCGCTCCCCGTCGACTCCGCCCCCGTACCCGAGTACGGCCGGGGCTCCCTCGCCGACCTGCTGCCCACCCTGGCCGCCGGCCTCGGCGTCCCCGGCATGACCGCGGGGATCATCGAACTGACCCCCGCCGACCGCAACTGCGTCTTCCTGATCGACGGCCTCGGCTGGGAGCAGCTGCGCGCGCACCCCGACGACGCGCCCTTCCTGAGTTCCCTCCTGGGCAGCTCGCGCGGCGGCACCGGACGCCCGATCACCGCCGGCTACCCGGCGACCACGGCCACCTCCCTCGCCTCGGTCGGCACCGGCCTCCCGCCGGGCGCCCACGGCCTGCCCGGATACACGGTGCGCAATCCCGACACCGGCGCCCTGATGAACCAGCTGCGCTGGCAGCCGTGGACCGCGCCCGGTCCCTGGCAGCCGTATCCGACCGTCTTCGGCCTCGCCCACGAGGCCGGTGTGCACGCCGCCCAGGTCTCCTCACCCACCTTCGCCAACACCCCGCTGACCAAGGTCGCGCTCAGCGGCGGCGAGTTCCACGGACGGCTGTCCGGCGAGGACCGGATGGACTGCGCCGCCGAACAGCTGGCCCGCGCCGACCGCGCCCTCGTCTACACGTACTACGCCGAGGTCGACGGCGCCGGACACCGCTTCGGCGTCGACTCCGACACCTGGCGCGGCCAGCTCGGCCACGTCGACCGGCTCGTCCAGCGCCTCGCCGAGCAGCTGCCGCCGCGCAGCGCCCTGTACGTCACCGCCGACCACGGCATGGTCGACGTGGCCTTCGACGAGGACCACCGCATCGACTTCGACGAGGACTGGGAGCTGAAGGCGGGCGTCGCCCTCCTCGGCGGCGAGGGCCGCGCCCGCCACGTCTACGCCGTCCCGGGCGCCCACAACGACGTGCTGACCTGCTGGCGCGAGGTGCTCGGCGAGCAGTTCTGGGTGGCGTCCCGGGACGAGGCGATCGAGGCGGGCTGGTTCGGCCCCCGCATCGACGAGCGGGTGTACGGCCGCATCGGCGACGTGGTCGCCGCGGCCCGCGACGACGTCCTGCTCATCGCCTCCGAGCGGGAGCCCAAGGAGTCGGCGATGGTCGGCAACCACGGTTCCATGACCCCCGCCGAGCAGCTCGTCCCGCTGCTCGAAGTACGCTCCTGACCCACTCCGCTCCACCGACCCCGCTGCCGAAAGGTGCCCAACCCCTCATGCCCGAGCTGGTGTTCTTCTCCGGAACGATGGACTGCGGGAAGTCGACACTGGCTCTCCAGATCGAGCACAACCGCTCGGCGCGCGGACTGGCCGGCATGATCTTCACCCGCGACGACCGCGCGGGCGAGGGCAAACTCTCCTCCCGCCTCGGCCTCGTCACCGACGCGGTGGAGGTCGCGGACGGCCAGGACCTGTACGCCCACGTCGTCGACCACCTCTCGCGGGGCGGCCGCGTGGACTACGTGATCGCGGACGAGGCGCAGTTCCTCGCGCCGGACCAGATCGACCAGCTCGCGCGCGTGGTCGACGACCTCGACGTCGACGTGTACGCCTTCGGCATCACCACCGACTTCCGCTCCAAGCTCTTCCCCGGCTCCCAGCGCCTGGTGGAACTCGCCGACCGCGTCGAGGTGCTCCAGGTCGAGGCCCTGTGCTGGTGCGGCGCCCGCGCCACGCACAACGCCCGCACCGTCGGCGGCGTCATGGTCGTCGAGGGCGCCCAGGTGGTCGTCGGCGACGTCGCCCGGTCCGCCGACGAGATCGGCTACGAGGTGCTGTGCCGCCGCCACCACCGCAGGCGGATGACGAGCGCCTCGGCGCGGGCGGCGGCGCTGTCGCCGGACGTGCTGCCGGTCACCGCCACGTGAGTGCCGGGACCGGCGCACGCGAGCCCTGATCAGCCGACGGGCTCGGCCACGACGAGCTGGAACCGCTCGAAGGCCAGCGTCACGGTGTTGTGCCGGGCGTCGACGGTACCGAGCGGAGTGCCGCTGAACGGGTCGGTCAGGCGGTACCTGCCGCGGCCCAGACCACGCAACTCGACCGCGCCGTCCCACCGCTGGGCGTAGAAGGCGTAGTGCAGCGCCCCTCCCTTGGCCACCGCATGGGCCTCGGGCTTGTCGAAACCGATGTCGTACAGCTCGCCCCGGTACTCGCCGGTGGTCAGCATGTTCTGCTCGTACAGGTCCAGCCACCGGCGCCAGAGAGCTTCGCGTTCCGGCGTGAGCACGATGGACTCGTCCGGGCCCGCGGGGTAGGTGAACTTCGTCGACAGGACGGCTCCCACACCGTAGCTGGAGGCGAAGTCGTCGCCGCCGTCACTGAGTTCGACATGGTCGCCCGAGTAGCTGCTGCCCCGGCCCATCAGTGCCTTCATCGTCTTGCCCTTCGTCCGGACCTGGTACGAGGAGAGCGGGTCCGAGCTCGGGTACTGGTCGACGTAGGGCAGGTTGTGGAAGGCGAAGGCGGTGCCGCAGGGGCACAGCTCGACCACGGCGTCGCGGTTCGCCTCGTGAGCGGCCTCGTACACCGCCTTCCAGAACCGCGCGAGCCCCTCGGTCGACTCTTCGGGGCGGGCATGCCCGTGCGCCGGGTTGTAGCAGGGTGTGACGGCGTTGAGGTGCTGGCCGTCGATCTTGAGCCCTTCGTACCCCCAGTCGCCGATGAACTCCTTCACCTGCCCGACGAAGTAGTCCACCGTCGGCTGGTACGCCGGGCACAGCGTCCAGGCGTCCCACCAGCTCACTCGCTGCTTGTTGCCCTCGCGGTCCAGCAGGAGCATGTCGGAGTGGTTCTCGTACAGATCGCTCCCGGGGTCCGCCGCCAGCGGAGCCCACCACAGGCGCGGCCGCAGACCGGCGTCCCGGATCCGCCGCGTGAAGGCCCGCATGTCCGCCGCGCCCCGCGGGAACTTCCGCGGGTCCAGCTGCCAGTCGCCCTCGTTGGTCTGCCAGCCGTCGTCGAGCACCGCCCACTTGAGACCGACCTCCCGCACCTTGGGGAGCGTCGCGACCACCTGCTCGACGGTGAAGTCGCGCTCGTACCCCCAGGCGCACCACATGGGCTCCAGGGCCGGCCCGGGTGCCTCGGGGGCACGCAGGCCGACGTCGCCCATGTAGTCGCGATAGCGCTGGAGCGGCACGAAGTGGTCGCCCGGCAGTGCGGTCAGGAACGTGGTGTCGGTGGTCAGGCGCCGGCCCGGCCCCAGGGTCACGGGGGTGTCACCCTCGACGGCGAGGCTCGCTCCGCCGGCCGTCCTGCGGACCGGCAGGCGCAGCATCCTGGCCACGGGTTCGACATGCCCGACGGAGAGCCCGGCGCCCGGCCGCCACACGGACGCCACGGGGGTGCCGCCGCCGTAGTCGGAGGCGTCCATGCCCAGCGAGTTCCGCTGCACGAACCCGTCCGTCATCGGCTGCACCCAGTCGCGACGGTCCTCGTAGGTGGTGCCCGAGAAGGTGTAGAAGCCGGCGGGACTCTCGAGGAGTTCATGGGCTCCGCTGCGCCACCCGGTGACCGCCAGCGGGCTCCCGGTCCCGTTGGTGTAGGTCACCTTCATCACGATCATCCCGGTCAGGCGCCGGAAGGAGGTCAGCTCCACCGTCTTGCGAACGCCGGTCGCGGACTCGCCCCAGAGGGTCACCCTGACGCCCGCGCCGTGCCGGGGATGCCGGGTCCTGCGGGTCCGGTGCCCGCCGTAGGCGAACTCGTCGATCGTCCTGTCGCCCAGGAGCAGGGCCTCGCCGGCGTCGAAGCGCGTGATGTCGACGCCCTTCAACGCCACCCGGCTGCGCAGTCGGTCGTCGAACTCCAGGGTGATGGAGGTGTCGCCGACCCCGACGAGGTCCGGCCCGCGGTGCGGTGCGGCGGCCGCGGGCGCGGCGCTCTGGGCCAGTGCCGCGGTGGGGAAGGCGGCCAGCCCCGCACCCCCCAGCGCCACCTTCAGCACGCTGCGCCGGTTCACATCCGTCATGTCGATCTCTCTCTCGGAGCAGGGTCTGGTCTTTAACCGGCTCCTCGAACGGAGTCCGGGCAGCCGTGAGGGTGAGGAGGCCCCATCGGGCTCTGGGTGGCCTGCATCGAGAACGTAAGTGGTCTTTAATTGGCATGTCAATGGTTCAAATGTCTCCCACGGCCCAGGAGTTCACCGTGTGCGTCTGGGGAAGTGCGAGATGCGGGTGCCTCCGCGGGCGGTCGAACCGGTACGCTTCTGGTATGACCGAAGCGAGTACGCCGATGCCCAGGGGCCTCTTCGCCGACGACGCCCTCCCGCTGTACGAGCGCACGGCCGCGCGGCTCCTCGACGACCTGCGTGCCGCCGCCGCCCGCCCCGGCGACCGGCTGCCCTCCGAGCGGGCCATGGTCGCCCGGTACGCCGTGTCGCGCGTGACCCTGCGGGCCGCCCTCGCCCAGCTGGAGGCGCGAGGCATCGTGCGTCCGTCGTCGTCACGCGGATGGTTCGTCGCCGAGCCCGGTCTGTTCCCCGAGGCGGTGTCGGCGCCCGCCTCGCCCGCTCCCCAGGTCCAGGGGTTCGCCGACTACGCGGAGGCCAACGGCCTGACGACGGCCAGCAAGGTGCTCTCGGCCGCCGTTCGCCCGGCCACGGTGGCGGAGGCGGAGCAGCTCCGGATCGCCCCGGGCGCCGACCTCTTCGACCTCCACCGGCTGCGCTTCCTGGACGGCCTGCTGGTCGTGCTGGAGCACAACCGGCTGCCACTGTCGGCCTGCCCGGCCCTGGCCGACACCGACTTCAGCACCGCCTCGCTGTACGCCACCCTGCGTGCCGCCGACCCGCCGCAGCTTCCCCGGGTCGCCGACTACTCGGTCGAAGCCCGGCATCCGACGGCACGGGAGATGGAGCTGCTCGAGATCGGCGCGACCATGCCGATGCTGGTCGCGACCCAGCTGACCTCCAACCAGGACGCCCGCCCGATCGAACTGACCGTCCAGGTCTACCGGGGGGACCGCTACCGGTTCCGAGCCTCCATCACCAACCAGACCTGAACCACCCGGCACCGACCAGACCTGAACGACCCGGCACCGACCGGAGCCGAACGGTCCCGTGCAGCCTTGCCCGAGCCGGGCGTCGCAGTGGCCGACGCCCGGCTCGTCGCCGTTGCGCCCCCTGGCCACCGTGAATACCAGAAGCGGACCAATGGAGACCTATTGACGGTCGAAAATAAGACCAGTAACGTTCCGGGTGAGCTTCGGGCCATCGCGGCAAACGGGCTCAAACTGCACTTCAGTAAGGGGTTGGCCATGCAGAGCCCGTTGGACGAGGTCGTCCGGAACCAGAAGGCCGGACGGCCACAGGGCATCACCTCCGTGTGTTCCGCCCACCCGCTGGTCATCGAAGCGGCTGTGGTGCAGGCCCGCGAGACCGGTGGTCCGGTACTGGTAGAGGCGACCTCGAACCAGGTCGACCAGTACGGCGGTTACACGGGTATGCGGCCCGGCGACTTCCGCGACCTCGTGCACGGCATCGCGGCGAAGAGCGGTCTGCCGCTGGACCGAGTGATCCTCGGCGGCGACCACCTCGGCCCCAACCGGTGGCAGTCCCTGCCGCCCGACGAGGCGATGGAGCAGGCCGAAGCCCTGGTCGCGGCCTACGCGGCGGCGGGCTTCACCAAGATCCACCTGGACTGCAGCTTCGCGTGCGCCGGCGACCCCGTACCGCTGACCGACGACGTGGTCGCCGAACGCGCCGCGCGGCTGATCCGGGCGGCCGAGGACACGGTGGGCCCTCGGCGGGCGGAGCGGATCCGGTATGTGATCGGCACCGAGGTGCCCACCCCCGGCGGCGCGCACGAGACGCTCGGCGCTCTCGTGCCCACCACGCCCGAGGCGGCGCGCACGACGCTGGAGCAGCACCGCAAGGCGTTCGCCCGGCGCGGCATCGACGGTGTCTGGCCACGCGTCATGGCCCTGGTGGTGCAGCCGGCCGTGGAGTTCGACCACCTGCGGGTCGTCGACTACCGGCGGGAGCAGACCGAGGAGCTGCGCAAGGTCCTCGACGACGAGCCCACCATGGTCTTCGAGGCCCACTCGACCGACTACCAGACCGCCGAGGCACTCACCGCGCTGGTCGAGGACCACTGGGCGGTCCTCAAGGTGGGCCCCGGGCTGACCTTCGCCCTGCGCGAGGCACTGTTCGCCCTCGCCGCGATCGAGGACGAGCTGGTGCCGGCCGGCGAGCGGTCCCGGCTCGCCGAGGTCGTCGAGCGCCGGATGCTCGCCGAGCCCGCCCAGTGGGAGGGCTACTACCCGGGCAGCGACGCCGAACGGCGCCTCGCGCGCCGCTACAGCTACAGCGACCGGATGCGCTACTACTGGCCCGACCCCGAGATCGAAGAGGCCCAGGCCCGGCTGCTGGACAACCTCTCGGCCGCGGTCGTCCCGCTGCCGCTGCTCAGCGCCCATCTCCCGCTCCAGTACGCCCGCGTCCGCCGCGGTGAGCTGGCCGCCCGCCCGCGCGAGCTGGCCGTGGACCACGTCCGCGACGTCCTGCGTGACTACGACCGCGCCGCCGGTGCGCACCGCAACCAGAACCCCAGGCAGAACCAGAAGCAGAACCAGAAGGAGCACGTGTGACCACGCCCTCCGGCACGCTGCCCGTCGACGACAGCGCTGTCCACACCGTCCGCGAGATCGCCCAGCAGCCCGCCCTGTGGCGGGAGGTCGACCGGATCGTCACCTCCTCCCGCGAATCGCTGGACGCGTTCCTGCGCCCGCTCCTCTCGCGCGGCGACCTGCGCGTGGTCCTCACCGGGGCCGGCACCTCCGCGTTCGCCGGCCAGGTGCTCGCTCCGGCCCTGTCCAGGCGCCTGGGACGGCGCGTCGACGCGGTTCCCACCACGGACCTCGTCGCCGACCCCCGCGGATGCCTCGCCGAGGACCTCCCCACGCTGCTGGTCTCGTTCGCGCGGTCGGGGGACAGCCCGGAGTCCGTGGCCGCCACCGCCCTGGCGGACCAGGTCCTCTCCGAGGTGCACCACCTCGTGATCACCTGCAACGAGCAGGGCCGTCTGGCACGCGAACACGCGCGGCGGCCGCAGTCCCAGGTGCTGCTGATGCCCGCCGCGTCCAACGACCGCGGCTTCGCCATGACGTCGAGCTTCACGTGCATGACGCTCGCGGCCCTGCTCGCGCTGGGCGGGGACGCCTACGGCGGGATCGCCGAACGCCTGGCCCTGGCAGCGGAGTCGATCATCGAGGAGGGCGCCGCCGACCGCACCGCCGGCGCCCTGGTGGACCGTGCGCCCGAGCGCATCGTCTTCCTCGGCAGCGGCCCGCTGAAGGGCCTCGCCGCGGAGTCGGCGCTGAAGGTGCTGGAGCTCACCGGCGGGACGCTCATGGCCGTACCGGAGTCCTCGCTGGGTTTCCGGCACGGTCCCAAGGCGGTGCTCAACGAGCGTTCGGTCGCGGTGGTGTACGTGTCGAACGACCCCTACACCCGCCAGTACGACCACGACATCGTCGCGGAGCTGCGCGGAAACCTTCCCGCCGGCAGCGTCGTCGCGGTCTGCGCGGACACCGGCGCCGCGGCGGAGGGCGCCGATGCCTGGCCCCTGCCGGGCCTCGACGACGTCGAGGACGCCGCCCTGGCCCTGCCCGCCGTGGTGTACGCCCAGCTCATCGCCCTGCGTGCCTCCCGGGCCCGTGGCCTGCGGCCCGACAACCCGTTCCCCTCGGGTGAGGTCAACCGCGTGGTGCAGGGCGTGATCCTGCACTCCCTGAACAACTGATCGAAGACGGCGACGGCGCGGCTCGAGGGCGCCGGACGGAGGTACGACGATGTTCCTGGGTGTCGACGGCGGCGGTACGAAAACCGCCTTCTGCCTGGTCGACCGGTCCGGACGAGTGGTGGCGCGCGCCCAGGCGGCGAGTTCGTACTACTTCTCCCACGGTATCGAGCTGGTCGGACGTGTTCTGAAGGAAGGTGTCGACGCCGTCTGCGCCGCGGCCGAACTGGCCCCGGCCGACATCGAGTACGCCTTCTTCGGCCTGCCCGGCTACGGGGAGGTGGCCCACGACGTGCCCGTCCTGGACGCCACACCGCGAGCGGTGCTCGGGCACGACCGCTACGCCTGCGACAACGACATGGTCTGCGGCTGGGCGGGATCGCTGGGCGCGGTCGACGGCGTCAACGTCATCAGCGGCACCGGCTCGATGACGTACGGCGAGCGGCTCGGCCGGGGCGTACGCATCGGCGGCTGGAGCGAGACGTTCGGCGACGAGGGATCGGCGTACTGGATCGCGGTCCGCGGCCTCAACGCCTTCTCCCGGATGAGCGACGGACGGCTCCCCGAAGGCCCCCTGGCCGGGGTGTTCCGCAGCCGGCTCGACCTCGGGTCCGACCTCGACGTGATCGACGTCGTCCACAACCGGTGGCAGGGCGACCGGGGCCGGATCGCCGCACTCAGCCGCTCGGTGGCCGAGTCGGCCGCACTGGGCGACGAGACCGCCGCGTCGATCCTCGCCGAGGCCGGCCGCGAACTCGCCCTCCTCGTGGACGTCACCCGCGAACGCCTGGAGTTCGGCCCGGACGACACCGTGCCCGTCTCCTACTCGGGCGGCACCTTCGGCGCCGCCCCGGTCCTGGAGGCGTTCACCACCGGGCTGAACAGCCGCTTCACCGGTTACGAGTTGCGGCACCCCCTGTACGAACCCGTCGTGGGCGCCGCCCTGTACGCGGCGAAACTCGCCGGAACCCCGCTCGACCGGCCGGCGCTCGACGTGCTGCGCGGGACCTCCGGGGCCCCTGCCTCAGGAGAGGACGAACAATGAAGAACGGCACAAGAAGCTGGATCCTGTACGCGTCGCTGCTGGTCCTGTTCTGGGGTGTGTGGGGCGCCTTCTCCAGCGAGCCGAACAGCAGGTACGGCTACCCCAACGAGATGATCTACATCATCTGGGCCTTCACGATGCTCATCCCCGCCTTCTTCGCGATGCGCGGCAACAGCTTCGACCGACGCCCGGTCGCCGCGATGTACGGACTGATCGCGGGACTGACCGGGGCCGGCGGACAACTGCTGCTGTTCCAGGCGCTCTCCGACGGCCCCGCGTACCTGATCTTCCCCCTGGTGTCGCTCTCCCCGGTGATCACCGTGCTCATGGCGACGGTGCTGCTGCGAGAGCGGATCACCCGGCTCGCCGTCGTGGGCGTGGTCGCGGCGCTGGTGGCGATCGTGCTGCTCAGCATTCCCAGCGGCTCGGACGACTCGGACTCGCACGGCCCGTGGCTGCTGATCGCCATCCTGGTCTGCGTCGCCTGGGGCGTGCAGGCGTTCTGCATGCGCAAGGCCGCCCTCGTCGGCGTCAACGACGCGACCACCTTCGGGTGGATGACCATCAGCGGACTCCTGCTGGTGCCCGTGGCGTTCGCGCTCATGGGCGGTCTCCCGGACGGGGCCCCCTGGCAGGCACCGGCGCTCACCGCCGTGACCCAGGTCCTCAACGCGGTCGGCGCACTGTTCCTGGTCATGGCGTTCAGCCGGGGCAAGGCCACGGTCGTCGCCCCCGTCACCAACGCACTCGCCCCGGTCCTGACCATCGTGCTGTCCCTGGCGGTCTACCAGACGCTGCCCAGCGTGTGGGGCACCCTGGGCATCGTGCTGGCCCTCGCGGGCTCGACCCTGATGGTCTACAGCGACGAGAAGAGCGGCGAGAGTTCCGTCGCACCGGGAGCGGCGGACAACGACGTGAGCCCTGTCGGCCGGTAGCCCCGCACACCCATCCACCCGTACCGGCCGTGCGGGGCGGCGACCGCCCCGTACCGGCCGGACCGACCGCCCGTCGAAGCAACACGAAAGCGAGGGGGAACACCCCCATGCCCCTGGTCCCCACGCGCGAACTCGTCTCGGCGGCCACGGCCGCCGGCCGGGCCGTCGCGGCGTTCAACGTCATCACACTGGAACACGCCGAGGCGATCACCTCCGGTGCCGCCGCCGCGGGCGCCCCGGTGATCCTGCAGATCAGCGAGAACGCCGTGCGGTTCCACGGCGGCCGGGTCGAGCCGATCGCACGGGCCGCGGCCGAGGTCGCCAAGGCCGGTGACGTCGACGTCGCACTGCACCTGGACCATGTGACGGACATGGGACTGCTGCGCACGGCAGCCGACGCGGGGTTCTCCTCCGCGATGTTCGACGCCGGGGCACAGCCCTACGCCGAGAACCTGGCCGCCACCCGCGCCGCCGCGCAGTGGGCCCACGGCGCGGGCCTGTGGCTGGAGGCCGAACTCGGGTACGTGGGCGGCAAACCCGACGCCCCCGCGAGCGCCCACGCGGCCGGGGTGCGCACCGACCCGGAGGAGGCCGCGCGCTATGTGGCGGACACCGGCGTGGACGCGCTGGCCGTCGCCGTCGGCAGCAGCCACGCGATGACCGAACGCTCCGCGTCCCTGGACCACGCGCTGATCGGGCGACTGCGGGAGGCCGTGCCCGTCCCCCTGGTACTGCACGGTTCGTCGGGTGTCGGGGACGACGAACTGCGGCGAGCCGTCCGGGCGGGCATCGTGAAGATCAACGTCGGTACAGCCCTCAACATCGCCTTCACCGGCGCGGTCCGCGAGACGCTGGCGGCGCGCCCCGACCTGACCGACCCCCGCCCCTACGTCGCCCGGGGCCGGGAAGCGATGGCGGAGACGGTACGCGTCCTGCTCGGTGTGGTCGGCGGCTGAGCGGCACTGAGGGCGCCCGGTACGCGTACCGGCCGCCCTCAGTGCCTCAGTCCCGCGTCACCGCTCCGCGTGCAGCAGCGTGAACCGCGCGCCCTCCGGATCCGCGACCGTCGCCGCTCGGCCGTGGGGCGTGTCCCGGGCCGGGTCGAGGACGTGCCCGCCCAGGTCGACGAGGCGCTGCACGGACTCGTCCGTGTCGGCCACCTCGAAGTACGTCATCCAGTGCGGGCCCCGGTCGCGCGGCAGGGTGTCGCCGACGCCGTGGATGCCGGCGACCGGCCGGCCGGCGAGGCGCAGGGTGACGTGGTCGCGGTCGGTGGAGGTCTCCGGAACCAGCTCGAAGCCGAAGACCGTCTCGTAGAACTTGGCGACGCTCGCCGTCTCGTAGGTCAGCAGTTCGTTCCAGGCCGGCGTGCCGGGCACGCCCGTGACGGCCGTGCCCAGGTGCGCGGCCGCCTGCCAGATGCCGAAGACGGCGCCCGCGGGGTCGGAGCCGAGGGCCATGCGGCCCGCCTCGCCCGCGTCCAGCGGCCCGACGCCGACCGTGCCACCGCACAGGCGCACCGTCTCGGCCGTGCGGTTGACGTCGTTGGAGGCGAAGTACGGCGTCCAGGCGGTGGGCAGTTGCCGGTCGGGCGGCAACTGGCCGATACCGGCCACCTCGCGCCCGTCGAGCAGGGCCCGCGCGTACGGGCCCAGTTGCTGGGGCCCCGGCCGGAACTCCCAGCCGAACAGGGCACCGTAGAAGTCGTGGGTGGCGGCCGGTCCGTGCACCATCAGACTCACCCAGCAGGGTGTGCCGGGCGCGCGCCGGGCGTTCGTCTCGCCGATCCGGCTGTCCGATCCCCGTGCGTCGGTCATCGTCACCCTCTTCTCGGCCCTCCGCGGGCCGTGCGTCCGCTTCCGCTCCGACGGGCCTCGGCACCGACACCGGCACCGGGTTCCGGTGCGTGGTTCGGGCGAGCTCGCGCTCGTGGGGCAGCCCGCCTGCCCGGGCAGTACAGCATGTGCCCGAACCCGTACGCCTCGTGATCGGTACTGTCCGGCGGGCAGAGTAGCCCGACATCGACGCCTCGGCCACTCGGTACGCCAGGATGGGGCCATGAACGCCATCATCTCCGCATCCGCACTCGTCGACGAACTGGCGGGCGCCAACCCGCCCGTCCTGCTGGACGTCCGCTGGCAACTGAGCACGGCGAGGGCGGCCGGGGCCCCGCCGTTCGACGGCCGCGCCGAGTACGCGTCGGGGCACCTTCCCGGCGCCGTCTACGTCGACCTGGACAGGGAGCTGGCCTCGGCGCCGGGTGCGAACGGCCGGCACCCGCTGCCCGACGTCGCCGAGTTCGGCGCGGCGATGCGCCGGGCGGGCGTGTCGCAGGGGCGGCCGGTCGTCGTCTACGACGGCGGACAGGGGTGGGCGGCGGCCCGCGCCTGGTGGCTGCTGCGCTGGACGGGTCACCCGAACGTGCGGGTCCTCGACGGCGGGTTGCCGTCCTGGCAGGCGCCGCTGTCGACGGACGTCCCGACGCCCGAGGAGGGCGACTTCACACCGGTACCGGGTGCGCCGGGCCTGCTGGACGCGGACGGGGCCGCCGCGCTGGCCCGGTCCGGAGTGCTGCTCGACGCGCGCGCGGGGGAGCGCTACCGGGGCGAGGTGGAACCGATCGATCCGGTCGGCGGCCACATCCCGGGAGCGCTGTCCGCCCCCACGACCGACAACGTCGCCCCGGACGGGCGCTTCCTGCCCGCGGAAGAACTCCGGGCACGCTTCAACACCCTGGGCGCCACGGAGAACGGCGCGGTCGGCGTGTACTGCGGCTCGGGCGTGTCGGGTGCCCACGAGGTGCTCGCGCTGGCGGTGGCGGGTATTCCGGCGGAGCTGTACGTGGGTTCGTGGTCCGAGTGGTCGTCGGACCCGGCCCGCCCCGTCGCGGTGGGGCCGGACCCGCAGTAGGGGCAGCGGTGGGGCCGAACCCGCAGTAGGAGCAGAGGCCGGGCCCGCAGTTGGGACAGAGACCGGGGCCGCACCCACGCGGGTGCGGCCCCGGCCTCGTGCACGTTGTCCGGCGAGGACGCGCTAGTCCTGCTTCTTGCGCCGCGTTCCGAACACGATCTCGTCCCAGCTCGGCACCGCCGCGCGGCGGCCCGGCCGGACGCCGTCGGCCTCGGCCTGGCGGTCGGTGGAACCGGTGAGACGGTCGCGGTGGCTGGCCACCGAGCGCGGCATGAGCACGTCGGCGTAGGCGGAGCCGGCCGACGCCGCGGGGGCGGGGGGCTCCTCCACCTCGGGTTCCTCGACGGGCTCCTCCACCGGCTCCGGAGCACGCTCGGGCACCACCAGGTCGCCGCGGAAGCTCGGCACCGCCTCCAACAGGCTGGTGAGCGAGTCGCGTTCCCGCTCCGCCGAGGCGGTGGCCGCGGTGTCCTCGGCCGGCTCGACAGGCGGCGGGGGCAGACTCGGCCGCTCCCGCTGCTCCCGGTCCAGGGTGCGGTCCAGCGGCCGGTCGCGGGGCAGCCGGGCGATGCGCGGCACGAACGGGAAGCTGGGCTCGGGTGCGGCGAGGTCGTCGGACTCGCCGATCAGCGCGCGCGCCTCCGCGTCGACGGCCTGGACGAGCCGCCGGGGTGGGTCGTACGTCCAGCTCGCCGAGTGCGGTTCGCCCGCGACCAGGTAGACCAGCAGGACTTCCCAGGTGCCGTCGTCGCGGCGCCAGGAGTCCCACTGGACGGTGTCCTTGTCGGCGCCGCGCAGCAGCAGCCGCTCCTGGACGGCCTCGCCGAGGGGCGGCCCGGAGTTCTCGCCGGGGCGGCGGACGGGGGTCTTGCGGGCCCGCTCCGCCATGAAGGCGCGCTCGGCCAGCACGGGGCCCTCGAAGCGCCGTACGCGATCGACGGGGATGCCGGCCATCTGGGCGACCTCTTCCGCGGTCGCGCCGGCCCGTATACGTGCCTGGATGTCGCGGGGGCGGAGATGGCTCTCCACCTCGATCTCGATCTGGCCGAGGCGCGGACGGTCGCCGCGCACGGCGGCCCGGAGCCGCTCATCGATCGGAAGCGTGTACTCCGTGCTGTCCGCAGCCTTCAGCACCAGCCGTGTGCCGTCATTCGAGACGGCCACGACACGCAGTTCGGGCATGGGGACCTCCCGGGTGGTGCCTGCCGACGTCACGTGCGTCGCTGCTTCCGCTCTGTCGAGTGTGGCCTGCCCGGGTGCAGCCTGCCACAACCTTGCCGAGTTGCCCGGCGTGTCGGGCGCGGGCCCTGGATCGCCGTTATGGCACGGTTACCTATTCGCAACGCTAAGTGACCAACTCCGTCACCCTGTGCAACTAGCCCCCTCCCGGCGGTCCTTCAAGGTGCCGGACCCCCTGTCGGGAGACCGGCTCCAGGGCTCGCAACAGTACTCCATTCGGGCCACGTGCGTGGATTGGCACGCCGCCCAACTTCTGGCAAGAGGTGACGCTTGGCCGTCCCTGGCGCGATTTCCGCGATCTTGGACGTGGCGTACTTCACGCAATCACCAGAAACGGAACTAATGGTTTCGGCCGCACGTCCCTTTCTCGTGCAGTTGATCGATCCCGTATGGGAAAGGCAGGCAAGGTCCGACAATGCGCGAAAGGTCCGATGACGCAGGCGAGGCAGACGTGCGTTCGAAGGGGGAGTCCAGGCGCATCGACCTGAGCGTGCCCCAGGTCGCGGGCAGCGCCCTGGCCGCGGTGGTGGCCGCCAAACTCGCCTCCTCCTTCGGTGTCTACGGCACGATCGCCGGCGCCGGTCTGATCAGTGTCGTCGCCACCTGCGGGGGCTCGGTGCTGCAGCACTTCTTCAAGCGCACCGGGGAGCAGATCCGGGTGAAGCGCACCGTCGCCACGGTGCGGACCGGCGGGCGGACCGCGTCGGTCGCGGCGGCCGTGCCGCCCCCGGCCTCGGGCGATTTCACCGAGGGGACCGTCTACCGCGCGCGGGCCAAGGGCTGGCGCCGCCCGCTGGTCGCGGCGGCCCTGGTCTTCGGCGTCACCATGGCCGGGATCACCGTGTACGAGGTCGCCTCCGGCCAGAACCTGAGCGGCGGCCACAGCACCACCGTCGGCAGCGCCTTCACCGGTCACGGCAAGTCGGCGGCCGATTCGGGGGAGTCGGGCGGTTCCGGCGGCTCAGACGGCTCCGAGGACGGGCAGCACGGCCGCGACTCGGGTGGCTCCGGCGGCTCGGGCGAAGAGAAGGACCCCGGTACGGGGAACGACGCCCCGGCCTCCACCCCCTCCGCGAGCCCGGACGGCACCGGTGAGAGCCCGTCGAAGGGCGGCGGCTCCGCGGAGGACGGCGGTACGGCGGCCAGCCCGACGCCCACCCCGGACGCCACCGGCGACGAGGGCACCGGCGGCACCGAGGCGCCCGACCCGGACGCCTCGGCTACGGCCCCAGAACCCGGCGCAAGTAGTCGTTCTGGAACCGGCGCTCCGGGTCAAGACGGTCCCGCAGCGCCGTGAACTCGCCGAAGCGCGGGTACACCCGGGAGAGGTACTCGGCGTCCCGGGTGTGCACCTTGCCCCAGTGCGGCCGGCCCTCGTGCGCCGTGAAGATGCGTTCGGCGGCGGTGAAGTACGCCTGGTAGGGCGTCCCCCGGAACATGTGCACGGCGATGTACGCGCTGTCGCGGCCCGACGCGGTGGACAGCGTGATGTCGTCGGCCGGGGCCGTGCGCACCTCGACCGGGAAGCTGATCCGCAGCCGTGACCGTTCGACCATCGCCCGCAGTTCGCGCAGCGCCTCGACGACGGCCCCGCGCGGAACGGCGTACTCCATCTCCACGAACCGCACCCGGCGCGGGGATGTGAAGACCTTGTAGGGGGTGTCCGTGTACGTCCGCGCGGAGAGTGCCCGGCTGGAGATCCGGGCGATCGACGGGATGGTGGCGGGTGCCGCGCGGCCGACCCAGTTGACCCCCTGGAAGAGGCCGTTGGAGAGGAACTCGTCGTCCAGCCAGCCCTTGAACCGGCCCACCGGCCGCTCCGGACCGGCGCTGCGGTTGTTGCGCTTGGTGTTGGTGCTGTTGGTGTGCGGGAACCAGTAGAACTCGAAGTGCTCGTTCTCGGACCACAGGGCGTCGAAGTCGGCCAGGACCCGGTCGAACGGCATCGGTTCCTCGCGGGCGGTCAGCAGGAAGACCGGCTCCACGGCGAAGGTGATCGCGGTGACGACGCCCAGCGCTCCGAGGCCGATCCGGGCGGCGGCGAACACCTCGGGGTTCTCGTCCGCGGAGCAGGTCAGCACCGAACCGTCCGCCGTGACCAGCTCCAGGCCCCGGATCTGGGCGGCAATCGAGGCCGAGTCGCGGCCGGTGCCGTGGGTGCCGGTGCTGGTGGCCCCGGAGACGGTCTGCTCCATGATGTCGCCCATGTTGGTCAGCGACAGGCCCTCACGCGCGAGCGCCATGTTGAGCCTCTTGAGCGGGGTGCCCGCCTCGACCGTGACCGTCATGGCGTCACGGTCGACACGGCGGATGCCCGTCAACAGTTGAGGGCGGATCAACACACCGTCCGTCGCGGCTATCGAGGTGAACGAGTGCCCGGTGCCGACCGCCTTGATCCGCAGCCCGTCCTCGGCCGCCCGGCGAACGGCGTCGGCCAGTTCGTCCACGGAGGCGGGAGCGACCTCCCGCGCGGGGCGCGCCGAGACGTTGCCGCCCCAGTTACGCCATGTGCCGTTCCGGCCGCTCGTCCTGCCGTTCGCCGTGCGTGTGCTGCTCAACGGTCCCTCCCCGACGCGGTTCCGGCCGCTTGAGCCGGCGGTACCCGAGGAAACCGACCGCGACCGCGACGGCCCCGGCCACCGCCGGAACCCCGTACCCCGCGCGCGCCCCGGAGGCGTCGATCACCCAGCCGCCCGCGGAGGAGCCGAGCGCGACCCCGACCGCGAGTCCGGTGCTCACCCAGGTCATGCCCTCGGTGAGCTGCGTGCGTGGCACGTGCTCTTCGATGAGGGACATCGTCGTGATCATCGTGGGAGCGATGGACAGACCCGCAACGAACAGCGCCGCGGCCAGAAACGGCAAGTTTCCGACCAGTAGGAGGGGGATCATACTCACGGCCATCGCACACACGCCCAGGAGCCAGCGGCGTTCCGGCGGCCCGGCGAAGCGCAGCAGCCCGAAGATCATGGCCGCCGTGCACGAGCCCGCCGCGTAGAGGGCGAGGACGAGGCTGGCGGCGGCCTTGTGTCCCTCCTCCTCGGCGAACGCCACGGTGACGACGTCGATGGCCCCGAAGATCGTCCCCGTGGCCGCGAAGGTGCCCACCAGGACCTGCAGCCCCCGGGAGCGCAGCGCCGTGCCGCCGCCCTTGTGCTCGCGCGGGTGCGGCTCGGGCTCGGTGGCGCGCTGCGAGGTCAGCCAGAAGACACCGGTCGCCAGGAAGCAGGCCGCGAGCAGCGGGCCGGCCTCCGGGAACCAGGCCGTCGACAGGCCGATGGAGATGATCGGGCCGAAGATGAAGCAGACCTCGTCCACCACGGACTCGAAGGAGTACGCGGTGTGCAGTTGCGGCGTGCCCCGGTAAAGGGCCGCCCAGCGGGCCCGGACCATCGCCCCGAGACTCGGCACGCAGCCGATGCCGACGCAGGCCGCGAACAGCACCCAGTCCGGCCACCCGTAGTGCGCGGCGGGCAGCAGGACCGCCGCCGCGGTCAGCGACACCAGCGTCGCCGGGCGCAGCACCCGGCGCTGCCCGTACCGGTCGACCAGGCGGGAGACCTGGGGTCCGGCCACGGCGGCGGCGAGCGCGATGGTGGCCGACAGGGCACCGGCCAGTCCGTACCGCCCGGTGAGCTGGGAGATCATCGTCACCACGCCGATGCCCATCATCGACAGCGGCATCCGGCCGAGGAAACCCGCGGCGGAGAAGCCCTTGGTGCCGGGGAGGGCGAACAGGGCGCGGTAGGGACTGGCCAACGAGGTCTCCGGAAGCGGCTCGGTCACGAGTCAGTAAGGTGCGAACGCAGTCGATACAGCTTACTCGCCCCTTCGTTCGGAAACACCCCCTCGGACCTGGTGAAACGCACGGTCGGTACCCCACCGTTTCCCCGCTGTCAGTGCCGGGTGGCAGGATCGGGGCATGCCAGACGTGCTCGATGCCAGCCCTTACGACGCCCTGCTCCTGCTCTCGTTCGGCGGCCCGGAGGGCCCGGACGACGTGGTCCCGTTCCTGGAGAACGTGACCCGGGGGCGCGGCATCCCCAAGGAACGCCTCAAGGAAGTCGGACAGCACTACTTCCTCTTCGGCGGCGTCAGCCCCATCAACGACCAGAACCGCGCCCTGCTGGACGCCCTGCGCAAGGACTTCGCCGAGCACGGCCTGGACCTGCCGGTCTACTGGGGCAACCGCAACTGGGCGCCGTACCTGACGGACACCCTGCGCGAGATGGTCGGCGACGGCCGCCGCCGCATCCTGGTCCTCGCGACCAGCGCCTACGCCTCCTACTCGGGCTGTCGCCAGTACCGCGAGAACCTGGCGGACGCCCTCGCCGCCCTGGAGTCCGAGGGGCTGGAGCTGCCGAAGATCGACAAGCTCCGGCACTACTTCAACCACCCCGGCTTCGTCGAGCCGATGGTCGACGGGGTCGTCCGGTCCCTGGCGGAGCTGCCCGAGGAGGTCAGGGACGGCGCGCACATCGCGTTCTGCACCCACTCGATCCCCACCTCCGCAGCCGACACGTCCGGCCCGGTCGAGGAGCACGGCGACGGCGGGGCGTACGTGCGCCAGCACCTGGACGTGGCCCAGGTGATCGCCGACGCCGTCCGCGAGCGCACCGGCGTCGACCACCCCTGGCAGCTCGTCTACCAGTCGCGTTCCGGAGCCCCGCACATCCCGTGGCTCGAGCCCGACATCTGCGACCACCTGGAGGAACGGCAGGCGGCCGGTGTGCCCGCGGTCGTGATGGCCCCCATCGGCTTCGTCTCCGACCACATGGAGGTCCTGTACGACCTCGACACGGAGGCCACCGCCAAGGCGGAGGAGCTTGGGCTGCCGGTGCGCCGCTCGGCCACCGTGGGCGCCGACCCGCGCTTCGCCGCGGCCGTCCGCGACCTGGTCCTGGAGCGGGCGGGCGACGAGCGCGGGCAGGAGGTCGCGCCCTGCGCCCTCGGCGCGCTCGGCGCGAGCCACAACCTGTGCCCGGTCGGCTGCTGCCCGGCCCGTGCCCCCCGGCCCGCCGCCGCGGGCGCCGACAGCCCCTACGCGTGAGGACCCCCGTGACCGACGTGACGCCCGACCCGCTCCACGCCGACCTGCTGAAGATCGCCCAGGAGGCCGCCCGTCGCGCGGGCGAGCTGCTGCGGGACGGCCGCCCGGCCGACCTGGCGGTCGCCGCCACCAAGTCCAGCCCGATCGACGTGGTCACCGAGATGGACATCGCCGCGGAGAAGCTGATCACCGGGCTGATCGCCGAGCGCCGCCCCGACGACGGCTTCCTCGGCGAGGAGGGTGCCGCCACGGAGGGCACCAGTGGCATCCGCTGGGTCATCGACCCGCTGGACGGCACGGTGAACTACCTGTACGGACTGCCCACCTGGGCGGTCTCCATCTGCGCCGAGCAGGACGGCGAGCGGGTGGCCGGCGCGGTCGTGGCCCCGATGCGGGGCGAGTCCTACCACGCGGTCCTGGGCGGCGGCGCCTGGGCGACCGGCGCCTGGGAGGGCGAACGAAGGCTCGCCTGCCGGTCCGCCGCACCGCTGGACCAGGCGCTGGTCTCCACCGGCTTCAACTACGTCGCCGACGTCCGCGCGGAGCAGGCCGAGATCGCGCGACGGCTGATCCCGCTGGTGCGGGACATCCGGCGCGGCGGCTCGGCCGCGATCGACCTGTGCGACGTGGCCGCGGGACGCCTCGACGGCTACTACGAGCGCGGACTGCACCCCTGGGACCTCGCGGCGGGGGACCTGATCGCCCGTGAGGCGGGCGCGGTGACCGGTGGACGCCCCGGTGAGCGCCCCTCCGGCGCCCTGACCATCGCCGCCACCCCGGCCGTCTTCGATCCCCTCCAGCGGCTCCTGACGGACTTCGGAGCGTAGGCCGCCGGCGGTTGTGCGGAGGGCGGCGTCGGTCCCCGCGGGGGAGTGCCGTCGCCCGGCGCCGTGCCCGCGCGCCCCGCGGGCGTGCCGGGTGCCGAGCGGGGAGGCTGCGCCGACGCATGCGGGGCCGCGTCACGCCGCCCCACCGGGTGGTGCGGGGCGGCGGCCCGCCCCGCCCGAGCGGGCCGCCGCGGGCATGCTCCCGCGGTCGGTTCCGCCGTCGACACCACACTCGGTTCCGCCGTCGATCCAGCGTCCGGTCACATCGCGTCGTGGGCCGACGAGCGGGCCGGCGGAGGTCGTTGCGGTCGGGCCCCTCGGCCCCTCGGCCGCACGGTCAGGCACGTGGGTCTGGACCGCCTCTCCGTCCCGCCGCTGCCCGCTTGCCGGGCGGGGTTCGGCGGCCCCCCTCCCGGCTCACCTGGTCCCGGAGACCGCTCAGGCGTGTCCCCCGCCGGGCCGGATCGGGCAGCCCTTCCGCCCGGCCGCGCCGCACGGCCTGCCCCGACCGCCCCACCTGTGCTGCCCGTACTCCGTGGCCGCCGGGGCACACCACGCACCGCAGCACGGCACCGCGCATGACGAGGCCCCGGTGCTGGATCCCACCGGGGCCTCGTTCTCCGCGGGCCGATCAGGCGTTGGTCGCGCTGACCTCCACACCGTGCTCGGCAGCGAGACGGCGCAGATCGTCGAGCTCGCCCAGCTCCACCTCGACAAGGAACTCGTCGCCCTCGTCGCGGGCCCGGGACAGGTCGGACTCGGTCGTCTTTATGCGCTGCAGAAGTCCTGCGGTGAAAGCGTCCATGCTGCGCCCCCTCGTCCTGGGTCGTGGGTCGTTGGCACGGGGGTGTGCCGATCGGAAGGGGCGATCACGCCTCCGGTGGAGTGCCCAGCGCTGCCCTGCCGGGCGGCGACCGTGCCGGACACCCACGCCCGCTCTGCGGAAGCGGACCGCGGCGTACCGCGCGGTAACGCGGTACAGGCAGAGCGTGATCGCGGGGTGTAAAGCCGTCCTCCCCCAGCTCCCCTTCGCGGAAACCTCAACCGCGCGAGAAAATCTCGCATTCCCGCTCCGGCGGCCTTTCCGCGCCGATCTTCGTCACCGGCCCCTCACCCGACTTACAGCCGACTTATGGCCGAAAAGGGCAGGATGGAGGCAACACACCCACCAGCCCCCTGCCCTCGTGCGTCCGAGAAGCGCTACGCGGGTGGACACAGGAAGGACAAGCGACGTGCGCGTACTCGTCGTCGAGGACGAGCAGCTGCTCGCCGATGCGGTGGCCACCGGACTGCGCCGGGAGGCCATGGCCGTCGACGTCGTGTACGACGGTGCGGCCGCCCTGGAACGCATCGGCGTCAACGACTACGACGTGGTCGTCCTCGACCGCGACCTCCCCCTCGTGCACGGCGACGACGTCTGCCGCAAGATCGTCGAGCTGGGCATGCCCACGCGCGTGCTCATGCTCACGGCCTCCGGCGACGTCAGCGACCGGGTCGAGGGCCTGGAGATCGGCGCCGACGACTACCTGCCCAAGCCCTTCGCGTTCAGCGAGCTGATCGCCCGCGTGCGCGCCCTGGGCCGGCGCACCAGCGTGCCCCTGCCGCCCGTCCTCGAGCGCGCCGGGATCAAGCTCGACCCGAACCGCCGCGAGGTCTTCCGCGACGGCCAGGAGGTGCAGCTCGCCCCCAAGGAGTTCGCCGTCCTGGAGGTCCTCATGCGCAGTGAGGGCGCCGTGGTCTCCGCGGAGCAGCTCCTGGAGAAGGCCTGGGACGAGAACACCGACCCGTTCACCAACGTCGTGCGCGTGACCGTCATGACCCTGCGCCGCAAGCTGGGCGAGCCGCCCGTCATCGTCACCGTCCCCGGCTCCGGCTACCGGATCTGAGCGGCTGTGGCGACGACACCCGCGCCCCCCGGGGCGCCCCCCAAGCCCACGTGGGATCCCCGCTCGGCCACGCCCCTGCCGTGGCTGCGCCCCACCATCCGGATACGGCTCACGCTGCTGTACGGCGGCATGTTCCTGATCGCCGGCATCCTGCTGCTGTCGATCATCTACCTCCTGGCCGCCCAGGCGGTGCGCACCGGCAACGAACCGCTGTACAAGATCGTCGACTTCACCGGCCTCAAGGTCTCCAGCAGCACCTGTCCCGTGGTCGACAACGGCAACCTGTCGCTGTCCGACTTCAACGCGGCGATCAGCGACTGCATGGACCACCAGCGCAAGGTCGCGCTGGACAACCTGCTCAGCCGTTCGCTGCTGGCGCTCCTCGGCCTCGCCGTGATCGCCTTCGCCTTCGGCTACGCCATGGCCGGACGCGTCCTGTCGCCGCTGGGCCGGATCACCCGCACCGCGCGCGCGGTGGCCGGCTCCGACCTCTCCCGCCGCATCGAGCTGGACGGCCCGGACGACGAGCTGAAGGAGCTGGCCGACACCTTCGACGACATGCTGGAGCGGCTGCAGCGGGCCTTCACCGCCCAACAGCGCTTCGTCGGCAACGCCTCCCACGAGCTGCGCACGCCGCTGGCGATCAACCGCACCCTGCTGGAAGTGCACCTGTCCGATCCGAACGCGCCGGTGGAGCTCCAGCAGCTCGGCAAGACGCTGCTGGCGACCAACGAACGCAGCGAGCAGCTGGTCGAGGGCCTGCTGCTGCTGGCCCGCAGCGACAACCAGATCGTCGAGCGCAAACCGGTGGACCTCGCCGAGGTGGCCGGCCAGGCCATCGATCAGGTGCACGCCGAGGCCGAGAGCAAGGGCGTGGAGATCCGCGGCACCCGCGAGGCCGCGGTGGTCCAGGGCAACGGCGTCCTGCTGGAGCGGATCGCCCTGAACCTCGTCCAGAACGCCGTGCGCTACAACGTGGCCGAACAGGGCTGGGTGGAGGTCGCCACGGCCGTCGAGAACGGCCAGGCGGTCCTGGTGGTCACCAACACGGGCCCGGTCGTACCGGCGTACGAGGTGGACAACCTCTTCGAGCCGTTCCGGCGGCTGCGCACCGAGCGGACGGGCAGCGACAAGGGCGTCGGCCTCGGGCTGTCGATCGCGCGGTCCGTGGCCCGGGCGCACGGCGGGCACATCTACGCCCAGCCGCGCGAGGGCGGGGGGCTCGTGATGCGGGTGACGCTGCCCGTCTGAGATCATGACCCCGACATCTCACCGAGACCCGAGGATGTTCGCTTTGAGCGGAATTTCCAGGCCACTGGCCCCGGAGTCGCGTGTGTGATCGATCACAGCGGAGGCTTTCCCGCTCTCTACTCTCCGTGATCATGCACCCTGTCGGAAAGCCGGGAAAATCCCGGTTTTCAGGGGCCCTGATCACGGGAAGTACACGGTGAGACGCCTTTGAAGTGCGGCATTCGGACCGTGTACGGTCCCCATCGCCATCCAAGCCGATCACTCGTGAGGAGTCCGGTTGGGTGTCGATTGAGTAACAGACCTTGATGTGAGGCAAAATCTCCGCCTCAGGTCGGGCACAAGTCCGGCCTCTCACGCGTTACGTGCGCTGAAGACACCGCAGACACCCAGAGGGGGAGAGCGACCATGGCAACCGATTACGACACTCCACGCAAGACCGACGACGACGTCGACTCGGACAGCCTCGAAGAGCTGAAGGCCCGGCGGAACGACAAGTCCGCCTCGGCCGTCGACGTCGACGAGTTCGAGGCCGCGGAAGGCCTCGAGCTTCCCGGCGCCGACCTCTCGAACGAGGAACTGGCCGTCCGTGTACTGCCGAAGCAGCAGGACGAGTTCACCTGCATGAGCTGCTTCCTGGTGCACCACCGCAGCCAGCTGGCCCGGGAGAAGAACGGCCAGCCGATCTGCCGCGACTGCGACTGAGGCGGGGTCGGCCGTGACCGGCTCGACCCCTCCCTGGAAGCGCCGTTTCTCCCGACGAGGAGCGGACCAAGGGCCGTCCTACGGTCCGTACAGCGCGCGTGACGACGAGCGGGGCCCGACCGATACGGGGAAGGCCCCGCTCGAGCCAGTGGCCGACCGGAGTGACCTCCCGGCGACCACCCGGCCGCCGGCACCCGCTGCCCGGCGCCGGGCAGCGGCGTTCCGGGAGAAGGCGGGACAGGGGGTCCGCAACGGCGGCGCCCGCGCCAGGGCAGCCCTGGGACACCTCGCCGACCGGATCATCGACCTGGCCCCGCGCGTGCCCGTACGGGACCTGGCGACGCTGCGCAGGCAGTTCCCCGGCCTCGGCCCCGAAGAGCTCGCCGACCGCCTGGTGGCCGGCGCGGCCAAGGGCACGGCGACCGTGGGAGCGGGCGTCGGCGCGGCGGCGATGCTGCCCGTACCACCGGCGATGCCCACCGAACTGGCCGCCGAGATCACCGGCGTCGCGGCGATCGAGCTCAAGATGATCGCCGAACTCCACGAGGTCTACGGAGTACGGCCGCCCGGCGGCCTCACCCAGCGCAGCACCGCGTACCTGAACTCGTGGTCGGACGAACGCGGAGTCGACGTGTCCAAGCCGTCGACCCTCGGCTCGGCGATGAACAGCCACATGAAGCGCCAGCTGCGCCAGCAGATCATGAAGCGGATGGTGCGCGACCTGCCGAACCTGATGCCGTTCATGGTGGGCGCGGCCGTGGGCGCCGTGATGAACCGACGCGACACCAGAAAGCTGGCCGCCAGGATCCGTACCGACCTGCGCAAGAGGCAGGTCGCCTGGAGCGCCCTGGACGACCTCCCCGCCCTGGAACGCCCGCAGGACGCCCTGGACATGGGCGAGATCACCAAGGGAATCGGACCCGGCTCCGCCGGCCGCGGGGAAAACTTCGGCAAAGACGAGCGCTGACCCGCGGCACGCGCCCGTGCTACGCGGCCGCAGCCTTCGCCGCCGTCAGCGCCTCGATCAGCCGCTCCGGCTCACGCGTCGACAGGTACAGGTACGGCGTCGGGTCCTCCGGGTCCGTGACCAGCACGCGCACCGCCCTCGGGATGTAGGCGCGCAGCAGCAGGAACGCCCGGGTGTCGGCCTTGTACGTGCGCCAGGCGCGTGCCTCCTCCGGGTCCAGGACCTCCGCCTCGCCCAGCGCCGAGAGCGGCACCTTCGCCTCGCCCGCGACCAGCGAATCGCCCACGATTCGGATGCGGACCGCGCCGTACGAACTGGCCGCCACCGCCGCCACCGCGGTGCCGCCCACCAGGCCGCCCAGCATCGGCAGCGTGCCGAACGGCAGCAGGATCAGCGCGAACGCCAGCCCCACCAGGAAGGAGACCAGCCACCAGGATCGGGGCGCGGTGAGGCGTTCTTCGTACGGGGCCGTGGAGAGCTGCATGAAGCAAGCTTGGCACGGTATCGGTGTTCGGCCGACGCGCGGGTAAGGTCTGCGCCTGTGAGTGGTACTTCCCCAGGTCTTCAGCCCCCCGCCGACGCCGTGAAACCCGTACGGCACCCCGACGCGCCCGCCCCCGGCGAGCTGCTCGGCGCCCACTACGGGCAGTGCTTCGGCTGCGGCGGCGACCAGCCCCACGGACTGCACCTCCAGGCGCGGGCGGGTGAAGGCGTGTCGATCACCGCCGAGTTCACCGTCCGCCCCGCCCACCAGGGCGCCCCCGGCCTGGCGCACGGTGGGGTGCTGGCCACGGCCCTGGACGAGACGCTGGGCTCCCTCAACTGGCTGCTGCGCACGATCGCGGTGACCGGACGACTGGAGACCGACTTCAGGCGTCCGGTGCCCGTGGGCACGACGCTGTACCTGGAGGCCGAGGTCACCGCGGTGGCCGGCCGGAAGATCTACTCCACCGCCACCGGCCGGATCGGTGGCCCCGACGGTCCGGTGGCCGTCCGCGCCGACGCCCTCTTCATCGAGGTCAAGGTCGAGCACTTCGTCCAGAACGGCCGCGAGGAGGAGATCCGCGCCGCCATGGACGACCCCGACCAGCTCCGCCGCGCCCGCGCCTTCGAGGTGAACCCGTGAGCCGGGCCGACCTCGAGGTGCTGATCCGCCGCGTCGACCCCGACGTACCGCTCCCGGCCTACGCGCAGCCCGGCGACGCGGGGGCCGACCTGCGCACCACCGTCGACTGCGAGCTGGCGCCCGGCGAGCGCACCGTTCTGCCCACGGGCGTGTCTGTCGCGCTCCCCGAGGGGTACGCGGCCTTCGTGCACCCACGTTCCGGACTGGCCGCCCGCTGCGGCGTCGCCCTGGTGAATGCCCCGGGGACGATTGATGCCGGGTACCGTGGGGAGATCAAGGTGATCGTGGTGAATCTCGACCCGCGCGAAAGCGTGCGGTTCGAGCGCTTCGACCGGATTGCCCAACTGGTCGTCCAGCAGGTCGAGAGGGTCCGCTTCCGTCAGGTCGCGGAACTTCCCGGCTCGGCGCGGGCCGAGGGGGGCTTCGGGTCCACCGGCGGGCACGCCGGGCTGGACCCTGCAAGCGGCACAAGCGGTCAGGTCGCCGAAGGCGGCCCGACGGGTGGGAATCGATACGCTTCGGTCGTATCCGACCGGGAAGGACAGTGACGTGTTCGGACGTCGCAAGAAGAGGGATGCCGCCGAGGACGCGGCCGGCGAGACCGAGCAGGTCGTCGACAGCGTCGACACCGAGGCGGACGAAGAGCGCGAACGCGTGCGGCTCGAGCCCGAGCCGCGCCCCGACGGGCCCTGGGACAGCACCGAGGTCCGCGACCCGGGCGAGGGCCGGGTCGACCTGGGAGGTCTGTTCATCCCCGGGGTCGACGGCATGGAACTGCGGGTGGAGGTCGCCGGTGACGCGATCGTCGCCGCGACCGTCGTACTGCGGGACAGCGCCATCCAGCTCCAGGGCTTCGCCGCGCCCAAGCGCGAGGGCATCTGGGGCGAGGTGCGCGAGGAGATCGGCTCCGGCATCACCCAGCAGGGCGGCATCATCGACGAGGTCGAGGGTCCGCTGGGCTGGGAGCTGCGGGCCCAGGTCCCGGTGCAGCTGCCGGACGGCACCGGCGGCTTCCAGGTCGTGCGGTTCGTCGGCGTGGACGGGCCCCGCTGGTTCCTGCGCGGGGTGATCTCGGGCCAGGGCGCTGTGCAGCCGCAGGCCGCCGGTCTGCTGGAGCAGATCTTCCGGGACACCGTCGTCGTCCGCGGCGAGGGCCCGATGGCCCCCAGGGACCCCATCGTCCTGAAGCTGCCGAACGACGCGCAGATGGTTCCCGAAGGTGTCCAGCAGGAGGAGGGCTCCCGCTTCGCCGGCGGCATGGGCCAGCTCCAGCGCGGACCGGAGATCACCGAGGTTCGTTAGGCGAGGACCCGACAGGGCGCTCTTCGCCGTACGCGCGCCACGAGGGCCGCGTCCCCAGGGGGATGCGGCCCTTTCGCCGTACGGACGGGACGCGTGGCGGGCGGATTCAACGGCCGCGGCCGTTGAATCCGCCCGCCCGCGTTGGTGATACTGGCGCCCGGTTCACCGGGCACGACGGGGGAGGGCACCACATGAGCCAGGTGGTCACGGAGACCATGGTCCGCGTCGAGGACGTGCGCAAGTCGTACGGCCGGGACAGCGCCGCCGTGCACGCCCTGCGCGGCGTCTCCTTCGACGTGCCGCGCGGGGAGCTGGTCGCCCTCAAGGGGCGCTCGGGATCAGGGAAGACCACCCTGCTCAACATCGTCGGCGGACTCGACACCCCGGACGCCGGGCGGGTGGAGGTCGACGGCCGGAGCCTCGCGGACCTTGACGAGGACGGACTGCTCGCGCTGCGCCGGGACCGGGTCGGTTTCGTCTTCCAGTCCTTCGGGCTCATCCCGATCCTCACCGCCGCCGAGAACGTCGGCGTACCGATGCGGCTGCGCCGGGCCGCCCCGCGCGAACGCGAGGAGCGCGTCGAGCTGCTGCTCTCCCTCGTCGGCCTCGCCGACCACGCCGCCCAGCGCCCCGGCGAGCTGTCCGGCGGCCAGCAGCAGCGCGTCGCCATCGCCCGCGCCCTCGCCAACGAGCCCGCGCTGCTGATCGCCGACGAACCCACCGGCCAGCTGGACGCGGAGACCGGGCACTCCGTGATGGAGCTGCTGCGGGCCGTCGTACGCAGCGAGCGGGTCACCGCCCTGGTCGCCACCCACGACGCCACCCTGCTCGACCTCGCCGACCGGGTGCTGGAGCTGCGGGACGGGGAGATCGTCGAGCAGTGACGCCGCAGGGGCCGAGCGGCCGTCAGGGTTCCGTCAAGGACGACCGGCATCCCCGCCCCCGCCCCTTTTGCCGCGATTGCGGGTCGTAGGGTCGACGCTGCGCAATCAGCGGTGACCGGAAGACAATGAGGCCATGGGACGCGGCAAGCTTCGGATCTACCTCGGTGCGGCACCGGGCGTCGGCAAGACGTACGCGATGCTCTCCGAGGCGCACCGGCGCGTCGAGCGGGGCACCGACTGCGTCGTGGCCTTCGTCGAGCACCACGGCAGGGCACGCACCGAGGTGATGCTGCGCGGCTTGGAGCAGGTGCCGCGCCGGGAGATCGAGTACCGGGGCGCCGCCTTCACCGAGCTGGACCTGGACGCGGTGCTGGCCCGAGCCCCTCGGGTGGCGCTGGTGGACGAGCTGGCCCACACCAACGTCCCCGGTGTGCGCAACGCCAAGCGCTGGCAGGACGTCGAGGAACTCCTCGCCGCCGGTATCGACGTCGTCTCCACCGTCAACATCCAGCACCTGGAGTCACTCGGCGACGTCGTGGAGTCCATCACCGGCGTACGGCAGCGCGAGACCGTGCCGGACGAGGTGGTGCGGCGCGCGGACCAGATCGAACTGGTCGACATGTCGCCCCAGGCGCTGCGCCGCCGCATGGCCCACGGCAACATCTACCAGCCGGACAAGGTCGACGCGGCCCTGTCCAACTACTTCCGCCCCGGCAACCTCACCGCCCTGCGCGAGCTGGCCCTGCTGTGGGTCGCGGACCGGGCCGACGAGTACCTCCAGCAGTACCGCAGCGAGCACCGGGTCTCGAAGATCTGGGGCTCGCGCGAACGCATCGTGGTCGGCCTGACCGGCGGCCCCGAGGGCCGGACGCTGATACGGCGGGCCGCGCGCCTGGCCGAGAAGGGCGCCGGCGGCGAGGTGCTGGCCGTCTACATAGCCCGCAGCGACGGGCTGACCTCGGCCTCCCCGAAGGAGCTGGCGGTCCAGCGCACCCTCGTGGAGGACCTCGGCGGCACCTTCCACCACGTGCTCGGCGAGGACATACCGGCCGCGCTGCTCGACTTCGCCCGCGGCGTCAACGCCACCCAGATCGTCCTCGGCTCCTCGCGCCGCAAGACCTGGCAGTACGTCTTCGGGCCCGGCGTCGGCGCCACGGTCGCCCGTGAGTCCGGCTCCGACCTCGACGTCCACATCGTCACCCACGAGGAGGTCGCCAAGGGGAGGGGGCTGCCGGTGGCCAGGGGCGCACGGCTCGGCCGGTCCCGGATCGTCTGGGGCTGGCTCGCCGGCCTGGGCGGTCCCGTGCTGCTGACGCTGCTGCTCAGCACCGTCCACCTCGGGCTCGCCAACGACGTGCTGCTCTACCTGGCGCTGACCGTCGCGGCCGCCCTGCTCGGCGGGCTGTACCCGGCGCTCGCCTCGGCCGCGGTCGGGTCGCTGCTGCTGAACTGGTTCTTCACGCCGCCCGTCAACCGGATCACCATCGCCGACCCGAGGAACATGCTTGCGCTCGCCATATTCGTGGGCGTCGCGCTCTCCGTCGCCTCGGTCGTCGACGTCGCGGCCCGCCGCACCCACCAGGCGGCCCGGCTGCGTGCCGAGTCGGAGATCCTGTCCTTCCTCGCCGGTGACGTGCTGCGCGGCGAGACCAGCCTGGAGACGCTCCTGGAACGCGTTCGCGAGACCTTCGGCATGGAGTCGGCCGCCCTCCTGGAGCGGGAGGGCGACGTGGCGCCCTGGACCTGCGCGGGGCGTGCCGGATCGGGACCGCCGGTCGACCGCCCGGAGGACGCGGACGTGGACATGCCCGTCGGCGACCACATGGCCCTCGCACTGACCGGCCGGGTCCTGCCCGCCGAGGACCGCCGGGTGCTGGCCGCCTTCGCCGCCCAGGCCGCCGTCGTCCTGGACCGGCGCCGCCTGCGCGAGGAGGCCGACCGGGCCCGGGCGCTGGCCGAGGGCAACCGCATCCGCACCGCGCTGCTGGCCGCCGTCAGCCACGACCTGCGCACCCCGCTGGCCGGGATCAAGGCCGCGGTGACCAGCCTCAGGTCCGACGACGTGGCCTGGTCCGAGGAGGACCGGGCGGAGCTGCTCGAAGGGATCGAGGAGGGCGCCGACCGCCTCGACCACCTGGTGGGCAACCTGCTCGACATGTCCCGCCTGCAGACCGGCACCGTCACCCCGCTGATCCGCGAGATCGACGTCGACGAGGTGGCGCCGATGGCGCTCGGCGGGGTCCCCGAGGGCAGCGCCGAGCTGGACATCCCCGAGACGCTGCCCATGGTCGCCGTGGACTCCGGGCTCCTGGAGCGGGCGCTGGCCAACCTGGTGGAGAACGCCGTCAAGTACAGTCCGGACGACCGGACCGTCCTGGTCGCCGCCAGCGCCCTCGCCGACCGCGTCGAGGTGCGGGTGGTGGACCGGGGGCCAGGAGTGCCGGACGAGGCCAAGGACCGCATCTTCGAGCCCTTCCAGCGCTACGGCGACGCGCCGCGCGGGGCCGGGGTGGGGCTCGGCCTGGCCGTGGCCCGCGGCTTCGCCGAGGCGATGGGCGGCACTCTGAACGCCGAGGACACCCCCGGCGGCGGCCTCACCATGGTCCTCACCCTCCGCGCGGTGGGATCGTCCGCGCCGACCTCCCGTCCCGCGACAGGAGAAAGCTCCCGTCCCGCGACAGCAGAAAGGCAGGCCGCCCTGTGACCCGGGTGCTCGTGATCGACGACGAACCGCAGATCGTGCGGGCCCTCGTGATCAACCTCAAGGCACGGCACTACGAGGTGGACGCGGCCCACGACGGCGCCACCGCCCTCCAGCTCGCCGCCGCCCGGCACCCCGACGTGGTGGTGCTCGACCTGGGTCTGCCCGACATGGACGGCGTCGAGGTGATCAGGGGGCTGCGCGGCTGGACCCGGGTGCCGATCCTGGTGCTGTCCGCCCGGCACTCCTCCGACGAGAAGGTCGAGGCGCTCGACGCGGGCGCCGACGACTACGTCACCAAGCCCTTCGGCATGGACGAGCTGCTGGCCAGGCTGCGGGCCGCCGTCCGCCGGGCCGAGCCCGTCCCCGGCGGCGAGGACGAGGTGGTCGTGGACACCGCGGAGTTCACCGTCGACCTGGCCGCGAAGAAGGTCCACCGGGGCGGCAGGGACGTACGCCTGACGCCCACCGAGTGGCACCTGCTGGAGGTGCTGGTGCGCAACACGGGGCGCCTGGTCAGCCAGAAGCAGCTGCTGCAGGAGGTGTGGGGGCCGTCGTACGGGACGGAGACGAACTACCTGCGGGTCTACATGGCCCAGCTGCGCCGCAAGCTGGAGGCGGACCCCGCGCACCCGCGGCACTTCATCACCGAGCCGGGCATGGGCTACCGCTTCGAGAAGTGAGCGGCAGTGCACGGGAAGTGAGGGGGAAGTGAGCCTCGCCATCCCCGTCCACGAGGGGTGCATGGCTGTCGGCGCGCCCCGGTACGCTTCAGATATGAGTTCTGCTCCGCGTTCCGACAAGCCGGTGGGCCGGTTCCGGCGCATGTTCGACCGGCTCTCCTCGTCGCAGGAGGACCTGGAGTCGGAGGAACTGCGCGAGGACGCCGACACCGCCGGCTGCACCCGTATCGGGGACTGCCAGGACCGGCAGGTCGTGTCGGTTACTGGTACCTTGCGCACGGTCACCCTGCGACCGCGCGCGGGCGTTCCGGCCCTGGAGGCCGAGCTGTTCGACGGTTCCGCCGCCCTGGACGTGGTGTGGCTGGGCAGACGCTCCATCGTGGGCATAGAGCCGGGGCGCAAGCTCATCGCATCGGGCCGGATCTCCATGAGCCACGGCCGCCGGGTGCTCTTCAACCCGAAATACGAACTGAGACCCCTCGGACGGGAGTAGCCGGTGACGTCGCTCGACAAGCCGACCGAAGAGACGACAGAGGCCGACGACGCCCGGGCGGTGACGGAGGCCGCGCTGTTCGAGGCGTTCGGCGGCGTGCGGGGCATGATCGAGACGGTGCTGCCGGGCCTGCTCTTCGTCACCATCTTCACCCTCAACAACGACCTGCACATGTCGGCGATCGCGGCGCTGGCCGTGTCGGTGGTGCTGGTCGTCGTCCGGCTCGTGATGAAGGACACCGTCAAGCACGCGTTCAGCGGGGTCTTCGGCGTCGCCTTCGGCGTGGTCTTCGCGATGATGACCGACAACGCCAAGAACTTCTACCTGCCGGGCATGCTCTACACCCTGGGCCTGGCGCTGGCGTACATCGTCACCTCGCTGGCCGGTGTGCCGCTGATCGGACTGATCCTCGGTCCGGTCTTCAAGGAGAACCTCTCCTGGCGCACCCGCAACCCGGGCCGCAAGAAGGCGTACACCAAGGCGAGCTACGCCTGGGGCTTCATCCTGCTGGCCAAGTCCGCGATCCTCTTCCCGCTGTACTGGTGGGCGGACACCGAGCAGCTCGGCTGGGTCCTGGTCACCCTGAAGATCCCGCCCTTCCTGCTCGCCGTCTGGCTGACCTGGGTCTTCCTGGCCAAGGCGCCGGCGCCCATCGACGTGTTCGCGGAGATGGAGGCGGCGGAGGAGGCCGAGAAGGCGGAGAAGGCCGAGCGGGAACGGCGCGAACGCGGGCAGGGCGAGACCGGCGGCGCGCTGCCGGGGCCGCCCGAGGCCGACGGGGAGGCCGCGGACCTGCGCGGCGGCAGACACCGCAAGGCATGACGGACGAGGCGGAGCAGTACGGCGAAGGGGCGCCCGGGAAGTTCCGGGCGCCCCTTCGCCGTAGCCGGGTCCTCGGTGTCGGTCAGACCGTGCCGTCGGGCCGTCGGCGCGCCGACAGCAGGTCCTCCAGCTGCTCCTCACGGGCCTGCGCGGCGACGAAGAGCAGCTCGTCGCCCGCCTCCAGGGAATCCTCCCGGGACGGCGTCAGCACCCGGGTGCCGCGGATGATCGTCACCAGCGAGGTGTCCTCGGGCCACTGGACGTCGCCGACCTGGGTGCCGGCCAGGGCCGACTCCTCCGGCAGCGTCAGCTCGACGAGGTTGGCGTCGCCGTGGCTGAAGCGCAGCAGCCGGACCAGGTCGCCGACGCTCACCGCCTCCTCCACCAGGGCCGACATCAGCCGCGGGGTGGAGACGGCGACGTCCACGCCCCAGGACTCGTTGAAGAGCCACTCGTTCTTCGGGTTGTTCACCCGGGCGACGACGCGCGGAACGCCGTACTCCGTCTTGGCCAGCAGCGAGACGACCAGGTTGACCTTGTCGTCGCCCGTCGCGGCGATGACCACGTTGCAGCGCTGGAGCGCCGCCTCGTCCAGGGAGGTGATCTCGCAGGCGTCGGCGAGCAGCCACTCCGCCATCGGAACGCGCTCGACCGAGATGGCGGTCGGCGCCTTGTCGATGAGCAGGACCTCGTGGCCGTTCTCCAGCAGCTCGCCCGCGATCGAACGGCCGACCGCGCCGGCACCGGCAATGGCGACCCTCATCAGTGACCGCCCTCCTCTTCGGGACCCTTGGCGAACGCCGCCTCGACCTTGTGGACCTCGTCGGTGCGCATCATCACGTGCACGAGGTCGCCCTCCTGCAGGACGGTCTGCGAGGACGGCAGGATCGCCTCCCCGAGCCGGGTGACGAACGCCACCCGCACGCCCGTCTCCTCCTGGAGCCGGCTGATCTTGTGACCGACCCAGGCCGAGGAGGTGTGCACCTCGGCGAGCTGGACGCCTCCGGTGGGGTCGCGCCACAGCGGCTCGGCACCCGAGGGCAGCAGCCGGCGCAGCATCTGGTCGGCCGTCCAGCGGACGGTGGCCACGGTGGGGATGCCGAGGCGCTGGTAGACCTCGGCGCGGCGCGGGTCGTAGATGCGGGCGGCGACGTTCTCCACGCCGAACATCTCGCGCGCCACGCGGGCGGCGATGATGTTCGAGTTGTCACCGCTGGAGACGGCTGCGAAGGCGCCGGCCTCCTCGATCCCCGCCTCGCGCAGGGTGTCCTGGTCGAAACCGATGCCGGTGACCCGGCGGCCGCCGAACGAGGAACCGAGGCGTCGGAAGGCGGTGGGGTCCCGGTCGATCACGGCGACCGTGTGCCCCTGCTGCTCCAGGGTCTGGGCGAGCGCGGAGCCCACGCGCCCGCAACCCATGATGACAATATGCATCGCCTCACACCGCGCTTCCTGCGGGCCCGCCGGCCTTAGTGAATCTCGTGCTCATGTCTCTCTTTCGGCTCGCCTGGCGACACGTCGCGGCCAGTGTGCGGGCCGCAGGGGAACATCATGCCGGTGCGCACCGACGCTGACGCCGCTAGGGGCCGTCTGACCGGTCCCAGGGGCCCGGGAAGCCGGGTCCCCCGTCCGGAGCCGACGTACCGGTGTCCGGATCCAACGTATCGGCAAGCCGCCGGGGCTCGCAGGAGCCGTCTCATCCCCCGGCCGACGACCCCCGGCGGCAGATGCTCCGGATGCTGGCGACGGTCAGGATTCCGAGGCCGACGAGGGTGACGGCGCCGCCGATCAGTTCTGCGCTCAGGTGCATGGGACCTCCAGGGGCGGCAACGGGGGGGAAACCGGGCGGTGCTTGCCGGGTAGGCAGTCATATAGACATGCGAACCCCGTCACCTGCGGAATCCGCAGCCGCACCGATCCCCGAATTCACCCGTAGAGCAGACTGCGGGCGGATCGGGGGTGGCGGTTGGGCGGCCGCCCGTTCGAACGCTTACGATCCTCTGTTGTGTCCAAACTGACCGACGTGCCCAAGCGGATCCTCATCGGGCGCGCACTGCGCAGCGACCGGCTGGGCGAAACGCTCCTGCCGAAGCGCATCGCGCTTCCCGTGTTCGCGTCCGACCCGCTGTCCTCCGTGGCGTACGCACCGGGCGAGGTGCTGCTCGTCCTGTCCATCGCGGGCGTGTCGGCGTACCACTTCAGCCCCTGGATCGCGGTCGCGGTCGTCGTCCTGATGTTCACGGTCGTCGCCTCGTACCGGCAGAACGTGCACGCCTACCCGAGCGGCGGCGGCGACTACGAGGTGGCCACCACCAACCTCGGACCCAAGGCCGGTCTGACCGTCGCCAGCGCCCTGCTGGTCGACTACGTCCTGACCGTCGCGGTCTCCATCTCCTCCGGCATCGAGAACCTCGGCTCGGCGATCCCCTTCGTCGTCGAGCACAAGGTCCTGTGCGCGGTCGCCGTCATCCTGCTGCTGACACTGATGAACCTGCGCGGGGTCAAGGAGTCGGGCAGCCTGTTCGCGATCCCGACGTACGTCTTCGTCGCGGGCGTCTTCATCATGATCGTGTGGGGCGCGTTCCGCGGCCTGGTCCTGGACGACACGATGCGTGCCCCGACCGCGGACTACGAGATCAAGCCGGAGCACGGCGGCCTGGCCGGCTTCGCCCTGGTCTTCCTCCTCCTGCGGGCCTTCTCCTCGGGCTGTGCCGCGCTCACCGGCGTCGAGGCGATCTCCAACGGCGTCCCGGCCTTCCGTAAGCCCAAGTCCAAGAACGCGGGGAACACCCTCGCGATGATGGGCCTGCTCGCCGTCACCATGTTCTGCGGCATCATCGCGCTGGCCTCCGCGACCGACGTGCGCATGTCCGAGAACCCGGCCACCGAGCTGTTCCACAACGGCGTCGCCGTCGGCTCGGACTACGTCCAGCACCCGGTGATCTCACAGGTCGCCGAGGCGGTCTTCGGTGAGGGCAGCTTCCTGTTCGTCGTGCTGGCCGCCGCCACCGCGCTGGTCCTCTTCCTCGCCGCCAACACCGCCTACAACGGCTTCCCGCTGCTCGGCTCGATCCTCGCCCAGGACCGCTACCTGCCGCGCCAGCTGCACACCCGCGGCGACCGCCTGGCCTTCTCCAACGGCATCGTGCTCCTGGCCGGCGCCGCCACGCTCCTGGTCGTCGTCTACGGCGCCGACTCGACCCGACTGATCCAGCTCTACATCGTCGGCGTCTTCGTGTCCTTCACGCTGAGCCAGATCGGCATGGTCCGGCACTGGAACCGCAACCTGGCGGGCGAACGCGACCAGGCCAAGCGCCGCCACATGATCCGCTCCCGCGCGATCAACGCCTTCGGCGCCTTCTTCACCGGCCTCGTCCTGGTGGTGGTCCTGGCGACCAAGTTCACGCACGGCGCCTGGGTCGCGCTGCTCGGCATGTGCATCTTCTTCGCGACGATGACGGCGATCCGCAAGCACTACGACCGCGTCGCCGAGGAGATCGCCGCCCCGGAGGACCCTGAGGAGGCACAGAGCGACGACATGGTGCGCCCCTCCCGGGTCCACTCGGTGGTCCTCATCTCCAAGATCCACCGCCCCACGCTGCGCGCCCTCGCCTACGCCAAGCTGATGCGCTCCGACAGCCTGGAGGCGCTCAGCGTCAACGTCGACCCGGTCGAGACGAAGGCGCTGCGCGAGGAGTGGGAGCGCCGCGGCATCGCCGTCCCGCTGAAGGTCCTGGACTCGCCGTACCGCGAGATCACGCGGCCGGTCATCGAGTACGTCAAGAGCCTGCGCAAGGAGTCCCCGCGCGACGCGGTCTCCGTCATCATCCCCGAGTACGTGGTCGGCCACTGGTACGAGCACCTGCTGCACAACCAGAGCGCCCTGCGCCTCAAGGGCCGCCTGCTGTTCACCCCCGGCGTCATGGTCACCTCCGTCCCCTACCAGCTGGAGTCCTCCGAGGCCGCCCGGCGCAGGGCCCGCAAGCGCCAGGACTGGAGCGCGCCCGGGGCGGTCCGGCGAGGGCCGGCCCAGCACCAGGACCGTGACCGTACGAAGGACTCCTCCTCGTCCACGTAGACTGGACGGCTGTTGTCCCTGTCCTCCCCCCGTTCTCTGGAGTCACCCCGCCATGCAGGCAGAACCGAAGAAGTCGCAGGCGGAGAGGCGAGCGGTCTCGGAGCCGGCCCCGCAGCCGGTCTCGCTGGTGGGTGAGGAGTACGAGGTCGAGGTCGGCCCCGTCGCCCACGGCGGCCACTGCATCGCCCGCACGTCCGAGGGGCAGGTGCTGTTCGTCCGGCACACGCTGCCCGGTGAGCGGGTCGTCGCCCGGGTGACGGAGGGCGAGGAGGGCGCCCGCTTCCTGCGCGCGGACGCGGTCGAGATCCTGGACCCCTCCAAGGACCGCATCGAGGCCCCCTGTCCCTTCTCGGGCCCCGGCCGCTGCGGCGGCTGCGACTGGCAGCACGCCAAGCCGGGCGCCCAGCGCCGCCTGAAGGGCGAGGTCGTCGCCGAGCAGCTCGAGCGACTGGCGGGCCTGACGCCCGAGGAGGCCGGCTGGGACGGCACGGTCATGCCGGCCGAGGGCGACAAGCTCCCCGCGGGCCAGGTCCCGTCCTGGCGCACCCGCGTGCAGTACGCGGTGGACGCGGACGGTCGCGCCGGTCTGCGTCGCCACCGCTCCCACGAGATCGAGCCGATCGACCACTGCATGATCGCGGCGGACGGTGTCAGCGAGCTGGGTATCGAGGCGAGGGACTGGGCGGGCATGGAGTCCGTCGAGGCGATCGCGGCCACCGGTTCCCAGGACCGCCAGGTCATCCTGACCCCGCGCCCCGGCGCCCGCCTCCCCATCGTCGAGCTGAACCGCCCGGTCTCGGTCATGCGGGTCGGGGAGAAGGACGGCGGCGTCCACCGCGTCCACGGCCGCCCCTTCGTCCGCGAGCGCGCCGACGGCCGCACCTACCGGGTCGGCTCCGGCGGCTTCTGGCAGGTCCACCCGAAGGCCGCCGACACCCTGGTGACGGCGGTCATGCAGGGCCTGCTGCCCCGCAAGGGCGACATGGCCCTGGACCTCTACTGCGGTGTCGGCCTCTTCGCCGGCGCCCTGGCCGACCGCGTCGGCGACCAGGGCGCGGTCCTCGGCATCGAGTCCGGCAAGCGCGCCGTCGAGGACGCCCGCCACAACCTCGCCGCCTTCGACCGCGTCCGCATCGAGCAGGGCAAGGTCGAGTCCGTCCTGCCCCGCACCGGCATCGACGAGGTCGACCTCATCGTCCTCGACCCGCCCCGCGCGGGCGCCGGCCGCAAGACCGTCCAGCACCTGTCGTCGCTGGCCGCCCGCCGAATCGCCTACGTGGCCTGCGACCCCGCGGCGCTGGCCCGTGACCTGGGGTACTTCCGGGACGGGGGGTACCGGGTGCGGATGCTGCGGGTGTTCGATCTGTTTCCGATGACGCACCATGTGGAGTGCGTGGCGATTCTGGAGCCTGCCGAGAAGGGCCGTTGACCTGCGGCTTTACTCGGTGTGCGGGATGTGCGCCATGCGCGTTGCGGGCGAAATCCTGACGCTCAAATGATGTCTCTCTGAGGTGTCCTGACGCTCATTTGGCGCTCGTTCTGATGGTGCGTCAGGTGCATTTCGGGATGCTGTGACCCGGGCTGCAGCGTGGGCTGAGGAACGTGCGTGGGCGGCCACGGTCCTGCCCGAGGGGTAGCGCGCCTCGGATCGTCGGGTGGGTTCGCTTGTCGGCGCGTACGGTGTGTGCCAGGCCTGACCGTGTGCCTGCGCCGTTCGAGGAAGGTGGCGATGCCGCCGTGCCGAGCGATTCACCGTCGCCTTAAGCCGCCCACCGTCGTCCCCCTCGTCTGCACGCTCATTCGCAGGCGTCGCCTCAAGACGGCGCGCTCTTGATCCTTTACGAGCTCCAAAGGGCGCAGCTCGCTGGCCTTCCGGGCGGCATTCGCTGTACCGCGACATAGCACGCACGCTGGCAGCCCGTCAGGGAAGCCGCAGGTCCCGCAGCTGTCGCCGGGAGGTGATGCTCAGCTTGCGGAAGATGCTGCGGAGGTGGGCCTCAATGGTGCGCGGGCTCAAGAACAGCTGTGCGCCGACCTCCCGGGAGGTCGCCCCGGTAGCTACCAGCCGGGCGATCGTCAGCTCCTGTGCTGTGAGCGCGTCCGAGGGCTGGGCGGACCGGCTGCGTGGGTGCTCGCCGGTGGCGCGCAGCTCGCGGGCGGCGCGTGCGGCGAACGCTTCCGCACCCATGTCCGACAGCATCTGGTGGGCGGTGCGGAGCTGCTGGCGGGCGCCTTGGCGGCGGCCCTCGCGGCGTAGCCACTCGCCATAGACGAGATGAGCTCGGGCCAGCTGGGTGGCCACTCGGCAGTTTCGTAGCTGCTCGATCGCCTCGCGGTAGTACTCCTCGGCGGCCGGGCCGGTGCTGACCAATGCCCGTGAGCGCGCTGCCAGCCCGAGCCCCCACGGGGTGCCGCTGGCCAGCGCCCGTGAGCTGAGCTGGTCCAGCGCAGCGGTCGCACGCTCCGGCCGGCCGCTACGGCATGCCGCTTCGATGAGCTCGGAGTGGGCCAGGTTGCTGTGGGTCAGCTCGTCGGACTCGAAAGCCCGCGTCGCAGCGACCAGAGCCGCCGGGTAGTCGCCCAGACCGTTGTGCAGCACCGCCATGGCGTACTGCGCCAGGAAGTCCTCAGTTCGGCGCCCACGTCCAGCCGCTTCCCGGACCATGGTCGCGTGGATCTCGGTGGTCTCGTCCGAGCGGCCGCGCCAGGCAGCCAGGATGAGCTGGCCGTGGAGCACGGGCACAGTTCTGGTCGCGGCCGCGATCGCGGTCTGTTCGGCGGCCCGGGAGAAGTCACCAGAGAGCACCAGCATGACGGACTGGACGAGCAGTGCTGCCGGGAGCGTGGCCAGCGCGCCGGCTTCCCTGACCAGCCGGACATGACGAGCGGCCAGCGCGTGCACCATCTGGTCGTCGAAGAGCGACATCGCGGTCCGGCCGGCCAGCCACAGCCAGCGGCGGTCGTCGCTGTCGTTCACGGCATGATCGTCCCGCTCGTGACGATTGAAGGCGTCCAACGCCCGCCGCAGGCCGGGCACTCCTGCCGCGTAGCCCTGCGTGAACGTCGTCACCAGCCCGTCGAGCAACAGATCCACGGGCCTCGGCGTCTCCGGTGGTGCGGGCGCGACTTGGGCTGCGTCGGCCACCGCACGCACGCCGCCGCCGGGTCCGCGGTCGCCAGTAACGATTGCCGCATCGAGCGCGTCCAGGTAGGTCTCCCGGGACAGCGGCGGGTCCAGCGGGGCGAGGCTCTTGGCGGCGTCCAGCAGCATCCGCGGACCCTCGCCGCCCCTTGCCCCGTGGAACGCGATCCGAGCATGCAGCAGCTCTAGGCGGGCCTGCGCCACGGCGTCCAACGGCCCGGCCGCGGCGACTGTCAGCAGCTCCAGGGCTTCGGACGCACCGGCCTCGTGCTTGGCGTGCGCAGCTTCCAGGGCCCGTTCCGCCCGGACGGCCGGCCTGGGGGTCAGCTCGGCCGCACGCTTCAGGAACGCCGCCGCGGCGGCCAACCCGCCGCGGGCGCGGGCCCGTCCGGCCGAACGCTCCAGCTCCGCGGCGGCGTCCTCATCAGTGCCCACCACCGCCTGCGCGCGGTGCCAGGCACGCCGGTCCGGATCGACCTGCTGGTCGGTGACGGCGGCCAGCGCGCCGTGCGCCCGGCGCCGGTCGGTCGGTGTGGCCGCCCGGTAGACCGCCGAGCGCACCAGCGGGTGCCGGAACCGCACACGGAAGTCGAACTCCAGCAGCCCGGCGGCCTCCGCGGGCGCAGCCGCCTCGCGGGCGATCCCCAGCTCCGCGGCCGCGCGCCACAGCAACGCCGCGTCCCCGGTCGGCTCGGCCGCGGCAACCACCAGCAGCATCCGCGCGTCGGCAGACAGGCTGTTCGCGCGGCGCCGAAAGCCGTCCTCGATCCGGCGCGGAACGCTCACCACGTCCGGCAGCTCGAACCCGCCCGCGAACTGCACCGCCGGAGCACCCCGGGGTAGCTCCAACAACGCCAGCGGATTGCCGCGCGCCTCGGCTACGATCCGGTCGCGCACCACATCGTCCAGTGGTGCGCGGACCGCGGTGGCCAGCAGCGTCTGGGCATCGGAGGCCCCCAGCCCCGCCAGGCGCAGTTCCGGCAACCCGCTGAACGCCTCGACGTCGGTCACCCCGGGATCGCGCAGCGCAAACACCATCACCACCCGCTCGGCCCCCACTCGCCGGGCCACGAAAGCCAGAACCTGCGCAGACGCCTGATCGAGCCACTGCGCATCATCGACCACACACAGCAACGGCCCGTTCTCGGCCAACAGGCTCAGCACCGCCAACCCCACCAGGAACCGGTCCGGCGCAGCACCCTCGCGCAGCCCGAACGCCACCCCGAGCGCGGCCTGCTGCGGCTCGGGCAGCTCGACCGCCCGCGCCAGGAACGGGGCGCACAACTGGTGCAGGCCCGCGAACGCGAACTCTGCCTCAGCCTCCACCCCGACTGCGTCGTGAACCCCGAATCCCGCCGCCACGGCGGTCTCCCGCATGTGCTGCAGGAGGGCGGACTTGCCGATGCCGGCTTCCCCGCGCACCACCAACACTCCGCTGTCGCCGCCCTGCGCCTGAGCCAGCAGCTGCTCGAGCGCCGCCTGCTCGGCGCGCCGTCCCACGAGCATCGCCTGGTCCTCCCCTGGCGCCGACACGGCGTCTATCCGGTAATTGTCACCGACGCGAAGCGTGCGGGCAGCACCGGGTCGTCAAGATGCCGGCCTCCCCCGCGCCAGGGTCGGTGACGGGGTAAGGGATTTTTACCGACGCGGACCAGGCGCCTTCCCCGCGACTCTGAGAGCCCTCAGCAGAGCGACCGGGAAGGGAGCGACCACCGTGATCAGCACCGAGGTGTTCTTCCCCGCCGACGAGGAGTCCTCCCGCTACGGCAGCAGCGCGAGCGGGTCGCCGTCCACGCCCTGGCCCACCGGGAGCTGCACGGCGGTGGGGCGGGCTGTCGGAGGCCGATCGTCGGCGCCGGCTCACGCACCCCTGACCACGCCGAAGACATTCGGGCCGACGACACGTCGGTCGACGACACCTGAAGGGAACAGCCGTGGCCTGGAGACTCCGCCAACTCGCCGATCTCGCCGGCACCACTGTGGGTGCGGTGCGGCATTACCACGACATCGGCCTGCTGGAGGAGCCGCCGCGGCGCGCCAACGCCACAACACGGCGACGAACCTGCCCCTCGACCTCCTCGGCGGACCTACCGCCGTGACCGCGTTCGCCTCCGGCCTGGATGACGCGACCACCCGTTTCGACCGCAACGAGCCACAGCTCAACGTCTCCACTGGCCCAGACGACGAGCGCGACACCACCACACCGGCCGCCATCGTCGAGAGCATGCGGGCGGTGCCCCTCGCTGGCGGCCTGCAGCCGGCCGGCCGCGAGCGGCTCACCACCTCGCTCGTCGCGAACACCACCGGCGACGCCACCATCCGGGCCGGCGTGCCAGCCGGGTGGCTAATCGGGGACAGGACCGGGACCGCAGCACAGGGCGAGCGCAACGACGTCGGGATCGTGCTGCCCCCGGACCGCACGCCGCTGGTCTCGCCGTCTACGCCGACCCGGAGTCCACGGCCGGCAACGCCACCATCGGCGAGGCGACAACGATCGCGGTACGGCGGCTCGTCGGTCAATAGCAGGCACACCACCCTCGGAAAGGAAAGATCGTGGGACACGTAACCACCGGGAACGAGAACAGCACGCCGGTCGAGCTCTACTACGAGGACCAAGGCGCGGGTCAGCCCGTCGTCCTCATTCACGGCTACCCGCTCAACGGCCACAGCTGGGAACGCCAGACGCGCGAGCTGCTCTCCGCCGGCTACCGCGTCATCACCTACGACCGCCGCGGCTTCGGCCGCTCGTCGAAGGTCGGCACCGGCTACGACTACGACACCTTCGCCGCCGACCTGAATGCCCTGCTGGAGACCCTGGACCTGCGCGATGTCGTCCTCATCGGGTTCTCCATGGGCACCGGCGAACTCGCCCGCTACATCGCTCGATACGGCCACCAGCGGGTCGCGAAGCTCGCCTTCCTGGCCTCGCTGGAGCCCTTCCTCGTCGCTCGGGACGACAACCCGGACGGCGTGCCCCAGGACGTCTTCGATGGCATCGAGGCCGCGGCCAAGGGCGACCGCTACGCCTGGTACGAGCAGTTCTTCTCCAACTTCTACAACCTCGACGAGAACCTGGGCAACCGCATCGGCCAGGAGGCGGTCACCGCCAGCTGGAACGTCGCCATCTCCAGCGCCCCCGTGGCCGCCCATGCCGTCGTCTCCTCGTGGATCGAGGACTTCCGCGCCGACGTCGAGGCCGTCCGGGCCAGCGGCACGCCGGCCCTGATCCTGCACGGCACCGCCGATCGGATCCTCCCCATCGAAGTCACGGCCCACCGCTTCCGCCGGGCCCTGCCCGACGCGCAGTACGTGGAGATCGACGGCGCCCCGCACGGGCTGCTGTGGACTCACGCCGACGAGGTCAACGCCGCCCTGCTCGCCTTCCTGGGAGACCCACTCCCTAAGGGCGTCCGCCCCGGTTCGGAGGAGTCGCCATGACCACGGCCACCGCCGCCTCGACCGGCGCATCGCCCCGCGGTACCGACCTCGGCGTGCGCCCGCGGCGAGCGCCTCGTCCATACGCTGCCCGTGCCGTGGCAGCGGTTCGGCGTGCTCGATGCGCAAGCTCGTCGTCGGCGATCGACGAACGGGACCCGACCCTACCCGCGGCGGCGGGGCCATCGGTCAAGGTACTCGGGCCCGTGGTCTGCGGGCCTAGAAGCGCCTGCGGCAGGCCGTTGAGCATGCGCACACCATTCACGGACAGGTCGGCACCACCGAACGGGACCCGGCTCGGTGGAGTGGCACTGCCGCAGCAGGGGCCCGAGGATGCGCTCATCAGGGTCCGAGCGGGGCTCACCGGCATCGCGCTCGTGCACGGGGTCGGCGTCCTCGTCGGGGCGTCGGACGATCCCGCCGACCTCGGACGGTACGGCACGGACCTCTGGGGCCGGAAGATGGTCACGGCTGAGAGGACGCGATGAGGGCAACCGGTGCTCCGGCTCCGCTCGTCGGACGACAGGCAGAGATCGCTGCCGTGACCGAGGTGCTCGACCGAGCCCGCCGTGGCACCGGTGGCGCCCTGGTGCTCTGGGGTGAGCCGGGCATCGGCAAGACCGCACTTCTCGACCACGTCACGGCGGCGTCTCCCGATTTCGCCCCGCTGACGGTACGGCCCGCACGGTGCGAGTCCGGGACCCCCTTCGCCGGCCTGGACACGCTGCTCCGGCCGGTCGAGCACCTGATCGCGGCTCTTCCGGTGTCCCAGGCGGCAGCGTTGCGAGGCGTGCTCGCGGGCGAGGTCACCGGAGTGGGCCGGTCGCTCACCGCCGTGGCGGTCCTGTCCCTGTTGTCGGCGCTGGCAGTCGACCGCCCGCTCCTGATCGTCGTGGACGACGCACACCGGCTCGACGCGGAGACCGAGTTCGTGCTCGGATTCGTCGCCCGGCGGGTGGGGACCGATCCGGTGGTGGTCCTGGTCGCCGGCCACGACGCGCCCGCCGGCGGATCGTGGGAGGGGGTCTATCCGCTCGCGGTGAGTCCTCTTGCTGACGACCACGCCGCCCAACTGGTCGCCGCCGCCCACCCCGGCCTCGACGGCCCCGAGGTCACCCGCGCGGTGAAAGCAGGTGGGGGCAACCCGCTGGCACTGCACGAGCTGCCCATACCAATCGGCGATCTTGCAGCCGGCACGGTGCCCGTGGGGCCCCGGCTGCGTAAGGCCTTCGCCGAGCGCCTGCAGACCATGCCGACCCCGGCACGCGAGTTCGTCGTGCTCATGGCCGCGGCTCGTGCCGACGGTGACCAGCTCACGCTCGCACGGTCAGCACGTTCCCGCGACGCCGAGGAGCCGGTCTGGGAGGAGACGATCCGGTCGGGTCTGCTCGCCGGGACGCCCGACCGGCCTGCGCTACGGCACCCGGTGGTCCGGGCCGCCGTCTACGCGAGCGCCTGCCCGTCTGAACGCAGGAACGCCCACCGGACCCTGGCCGCCGCGCTTCCCCTGGGCAGTCGCGGGCATGTCTGGCACCGGGCCGCGACCGTTCACGACGTCGACGAGGAGGTCGCCGGGCTGCTCGAGCAGACGGTGCCCTCGGGCGCCGGCGCGGTACCGATCCTGCGGCGGGCCGCCGAGCTGTCCGCCGACCCGGCCGCTGCGACCCGCAGGCTCGCCCGCGCGGCCGTGGCCGCCTGGCACGGCGGCGACGCCACGATGGCGCGTCGGTTGCTGGCCGATGCCCGGAGCCTGACCGACGAGGTCCTGGCCACCCGCGCCAGCCGCGGCCTGCGCGGGGTACTCGAACTCGCCGAGGGGTCTCTGGAACGAGCCCACCGATCGATCAGTCGCGACATCGCCGCGTTCGACGATCCGCGCATGAGAGTGGAGCTCGGCGCCGCTGCCCTGCACGCGGGATGGTCCGCGGCCCGCGACGACCTCGTCGGCGAGACCCTCACTCGTCTCGCGGGGCTGACGACCCCTGGGCTGCCCGACGTCCTCCCGATCGTCCGGACGTGGTGGGGGCCGGCGACGGACCCGGCACGGGCAGCGTCGTCGGCGGAACTCGGTGACGTCATGGCGCACATCTCCCGGGTGGAGTCGCAGCTGCTCCCGGCGTCGCCGCTCGGACTGGTGTGGGGCCTCGACGAGCCACTCGCCGATGCCGTGCACGCCCTTGTCCGCAGGCACCGCCGTCACGCCGATGGCACCTCGCTTGCTGCGGCGCTGGCTCGGATCGCGCGACTCGACATCGCCGCGGGCCGGTGGGGCGCTGCGGAGGACGCCGCGGCCGAGGGGCTCGCGTCGGCCGAGCGGATCGGTGCCGAGCACATCGCTGCGGAGTGCCGGAACTGCCTCGGATGGCTCGCCGCCGCCCGCGGTGACGGCCGCAGCGTCGACCAGCTGACCGTTCGGACCCTGCAGCTGGCCGGGCCGCGCCGCGACCGTGCGGTCAGCGCCTCGGCCCACTGGAACCGTGGAATGGCCGCTCTGGCGGCCGGTCGCGCCGATGCTGCACTCGACCTGCTCGCCCGCTTGGACGAGCACGGGCACGAGGCAGCACATCCGATCGTCGCTCTGCTGGCAAGCCTGGACACGATCGAGGCCGCCGTGCACGCGAGGCGGCCGGAGATCGGCCGGCGCCGCGCCGAGGCGCTCGACGCCTGGGTACGGCGCACCGGCGCCCACTGGGCGATATTCACAGCGCACCTGGCACGCGGACTGCTGGACGAACCCGCCGCCGAACGGTCCTACCGGGCGGCGCTGGACGTGCCCGGTGCGTCCCGGCGCCCGTTCGATCACGCACGGGCCCGTCTGCTCTACGGCGAGTGGTTGCGGCGACAGCGGCGGCGCCGAGACGCCCGCCAGCAGCTCGACGCCGCTGCCGAGACGTTCCACGCACTGGGAGCGCGCCCGATGCTCGAGCGGGCCCGGCGTGAGCAGCGTCTGATCATGGCGCCCGCACGCCGTGACACTGCCGTCGGCACGGGCATGGCAACGCTGACGGCACAGGAACGCCGGGTGGCCCAGCTTGCCGCCGGCGATCTGACCAACCGGGAGATCGGGGCCCATCTGCGGATCAGCGACCGCACCGTCGGGCATCACCTATCCAACGTGTTCGCCAAGCTGGGGCTCTGCTCACGGCGCGACTTGGCGGCCACCGGCATCTCCGGACGGAGCTGATTCCGGCTCGGTCACGACGCCTCACCGCCTACCGTGCACGAGCTCGTCAGAGGGCATCTGATCTATGTAGTTGGTAATTAGGGAGGACCTCCCCGGCCGGGTCGGTCGATCAGCGTGGGCCGCAGCTCGGGGGCGAGGTACCAGTCCCGCTGCCGCCAGCCCATCGCCGTCGGATCCAACGCGGGCAGCAGTGCCGCCCACGGCTCGGACGGCCCGGCGACGGGGTCGGCGTCACCGGCGACGACATACCCCGTGCCCTCGTCCAGCGAGACCGCCTCCGCGCCGATCGCGGCCAGCGCGCGGCGCACCTCCGTCACCCGCCACCCGGTCCACCACTTGAGGTCGTCCTCGGTCGCCGGTCCACACGCCGTCAGCCACCGGCGCAACAACTCGGCTTGCGCCTCGCCCGGGTCCAACTCGGGGTGCTGGGGCGCCGGTGCCCAGCGGAACTGGCTGGACGTCCACGAGCCCAACGGCCGGCCCCGCACCACCTTGCCCTCCACACCCAGCACCCTCAGCAGACGGGTGGAGACGGTGTGCACGCCCTCGTAGCTCTTCCCGGCCACGTAGATGAACTGCTTCTTCAGGCCCGGCTCGTCGCGGGCCAGTTCGGCCGCCCTGGCCTGGCCGCGCCGGGCCAGCGCGGCCAGGGCCGACTCCTGGACCTCCGTCAGCCAGGCGGCGCCCGGAGCCGCGGCCTCCGCCATGCTCCTGAGCAGTCCGGACCGCTCCCGGGCGGCGACGGTGCGGCCGGTGGGGGCGTGCACGACCGCCGTCAGCTCCGTCGGGAACACGAACACGGTGTACCGCATGCCGTGCATCCGGACCAACGACCCGTCGTCGTACAGCGCCCGCTCCGTCTCCTTCACGGTCTTCGCCGCGTCCGCCAGCCGTGCGCCCACGGCCAGATGCACCGTCGCCGGATCGGTGCCGTGCAGCGCGACCAGTGATCCGGCGACCTCCTCCGGGCTCCACGCCCGCGCCGCCCCCGCCAGCCGCTGGCGCAGGGCCAGCCGGTGCCGCCGCTCGGCCGTCCCGATGTGCCGTCGTCCGCCGCCGCCCATGCAGGCCCTCCGCCCGTCGTCCGTCCGCAGCGTGTTCGGCAGGTGCGCTTGGTGCGTGTGCTCCGTACCTGTGCCCCGTCCGACATCGTGCCCGACACCACTGACAGCGGGCCTCCCCCGAGGGCCGGCTAGGGCGTGCCGTCCGCCGACAGGCGGTGGGTGATCCGGTCGAACAGGTCCGTCAGCGGCTCCCCGATGTCCGGCCGAACCCGGTCAGCCCGTACGTGACCTGCGGCGGCGTCGTCGGTTCGACCTTCCGCCAGACCAGGCCGTCCTCGACCAGCACCCGCAGGGTCTGGGCGAGCATCTTCTCGCTGATGCCCCGGATGCTCTCGCGCAGCTCGTAGAACCGGAGGTCGTTGCGGCGCAGGGAGATGAGCACCCAGACGCCCCACCTGCTGGTCACGTGGTCGACCATGTC
>NZ_BMUY01000016.1 GCF_014650435.1 Streptomyces tendae | reverse complement strand
GCCGGATCGCCGACATCACCGCCGACAAGCACATGGAGGGCGTCCGGCTCACCCGCTGGCTGCTCTCGCCGGTGCCGACGTTCCTGCTGTGGCGCCGTATGAAGCTGTGGGAGCTGCGCTCCTACGAGCAGGTCATCAAGCTGGAGCAGGAGCGGCTGGTCTACCAGGCCCGGCTGCGGTCCCGCTTCGGCCGCGCCTGGCGCCGCAAGGCACCCGTCGAGTCGCTGATGCCGCTGCGACTCGCTCGCTACGGAGTACAGCTCGCCGAAACCGCGCCGGCCGGGCTGGCGGCCGCAGGGATCGATGAGCCTATGCCGGTCCTGACTGGTCCGTCGCCGGCCGAGGACCCTGCGCCGCTAGCACCCGCGAGCGCCGAGCATCCGCGGGCTCTGGAAGTCGGCCGGCGTGCTGAGGCCGTATCCCGAGACCAGGACGAGGGCCAGGCGCTCTCCGTCCCGGCCGCCGGGAAAGCCGTAGCCGTGCAGGGGGAAGAACTCTCCGAAGCGGCGGCCGAGGAGGCCACGCTGGGCCTGACCGCGGACTCGCACTCCAGCTTCCCAGCGGCATACGCGGAGTACCTCAACCACTACGGCGACTTCCCCAACGCCCATCAGTTCGCCCTCTTCCTCGCCGACTACTACGGCATCGACGACAACGGACAGCCGATCCCCGAGAAGGATCTTGTGCCGGTGGTCAAGGAGCTGCGGCGCCGAGCCGAGAACCCGGGGGAGTGGGTGACCGAATCATCGGTGACCGATCTCCCCCCAACCGGGATGACCGATCCGTCGGTCACGTCTCCTAAGCAGGCCGCCATGACCGATCCGGTCGGTCACGCCGCATCGGTCACCGAGGGGCCCTACGTCGCCGGCCCGTCGGTCACGCCATCCGCCGCACCACGGGCCCCCGTTGCCGAACCGGTACCCGCGGCCTCGGCCGCCGATGGGCCGGCGGCTGGTGGCGGGCTTCCGCGACAGACCGCCCTCGATCGCACGACCGGATCGGTCACGGGCCGGCCGGGCGGTGATGCGACCCCGTGGGAGGCGACAGTGACGGACACCGGCGAGGCCACCGCGCGGGTTCCCGAGCAGCAGGTGGACGAGACTCCGGTGGGGGAGCTGACCGAGGAACAACGGATTGAGCGCGTCGTCCAGTGGCTGCTCGAGGCGGAAGCCGCGGGCAAGAGGATCTCCGGGGCCGAGGCGGCCCGGCGGAATGGCGTGTCTCCCAAGACCGGTCAGCGCGACGTCATCAAGGCCAAGGAGATCGTGAAGGAGCAGGAGCGCGAGCGCGGCCGCGCGCACCTGCGGTCCGTGCGCAACGACTGATCCTCTCGATCGAGCAGTGGGAGCGGTCTCGACTCACTCAGGCTTCGGGCCCGGACGTTGTTGTCCGGGCCCGAAGCGTGTGGCCACCCACTGGGTCACGGCCGCCGCGAGGTCGCTTCCGGTACCCGGGGTGAGCGTCGCGCCGTGACCGATTCGCCAGCCGCCGAGTGCGTGACCGATGGGCGCTGGGGCGGATCGGTCATGACGGATCCGGTGGCGTGGCCGATGGCCGATAGCCCGTCGACCGGTCATCGGGCATGACCGATCGGCGTGGATCGGTCATGGGTCGCCGTGACCGATTCCGCGGTCGCCGATGCCGGCTTCCCACCTCGGCTGGCGCGGCTCGCCGCCCAGGTCGGGCACGGCCGACTGGTCGCGGATCGGTCAGTGGCGGCTGCCTTCGCAGACGCTCGACCGCGGCCGCCGACGCGGGTGTGTCCGGCCCTGACGGCGTCGATCGCGCGGCTTGCCCGTGCCAGGGGAGGGGCTTGCCCGGGGCTTTTCGGCCCCGGCACCCGGGCTTGCCCACCCCCTCGCGCGGCTTGCCCAGTACGGGCGTGCCCGGCGGGATCTGAAATGGGCAAGCCTGTCACCTGCTCCTTTGCGGGATCGGGCAAGCCTTCGGGCACGCCCCGGTGAGGAGAGTTCACGGCACGAGATCCGAAAGGAGCCAGTGCCGTGCTCGACCTGCCAACCACCACCCCGACCGCCCGTGGGATCTTCGCCCGCCTGGACGCGGAGTGGGCGGAGCTGTGCGAGGACGCGTCCGTACGGGCTGCGGTTGCCGACTGGCTGATGACCGATCACCTCGCCGACGACGTCGCCGCCGTGACCGATTCCTGGGCGCGCGCCCTCGGCCCCGAGCAACTCCTGGCCGCCCTGCGTCCCGGCCACGGGGTGCTGTCCGACGCGCTGACCGATGCGGTGCTGCGCAGCCTCCTGGTCCGCGCAACCGGTCATGACCGATCGGCCACGCTCGCCGCGCGGATCGTGGTGCAGGCCATGCTGCCGGCCGCGGTGCGCATGACGCGCGGGCAGGTGCGGGGGACCGGCGGACGCACGTGGGACGACGTCGGGCACGTCGTGATCGCCGCACTCTTCGAGGTCGCCTGCTCCGGCCGCATCCACACCCGGCCTGGCCGACCCGCCGCGAACCTCGCCCTGGACGCGCTCGGCCGGGTCTGCCGTGAACTCGTCGCCGACCGCGAGGCGGCCGGTGAGGACCTCGCGGCCGCCGAACACCTCGCCGACCCGACCCCGGGCCCGGCCGCGCGCGCCCACGCCGCCGCGATCCACCAGGCCGCGCACGCAGCCGGCCTCACCACCGAAGCGTCCATCGGCGATGCGGAAGCCAGTAACGCGCGACTGGAGCTCCTCGAACTCGTGCTGGAGGCGATGGAGCACGGCTCGATCAGCCACGCCGACGGCCAAGCGATCGCCTGGCACTACACCACCACCCCGGTCCCGGACGTACAGGCCGCGCACCGCGCCGGTACCACCGCCGCCGCCTGGAGACGCCGCCGCACCCGGGCCGTCGGCCGGCTCAAGTCCAGCCTGCGCCCCGCCGCCTGACCCCCGCGCACCCGATTCCGAGAAGAGACGGAGACCTGCATGCCTACCCGTACGAAGACCGGCCTGGACGAGGACGAGGAGCGTGTCACCCGCGCCCAGCGGCTGTTGATCGGCCTGGGCGCTGCCCTCGTCCACACCCCCTTCGACACCACCACCCACGACAGGCTCCGCAGCTTCCTCACGGACGACGCCGATGAGGTCCTCACCTCGCTGGAAGCGCTGTGCCGCCGGCCTGAGGCCGAACTGCGTGCCCGCATCGCCGAGCTGTGCGGCCACAACCTGCTGGCGGAGGGGGCGGCATGAGGCGCCTACTCACCCGCCGCCCCGACAAGGACGCGCTGGCCGCACGGGAAGAGGTGCGGGAAACCGAGGAGTCGGCGGCGGACGATGACTACGTCGGCGGCTGGTCGACCGGTGCTCGCGCCAACACCAGCGCCCTGTTGCGCTGGACGGTATGGAGTCTGCTCCTGATCGGTCCGGTTCTCGGCGCTGCAGCGTTCACCCGGGCCTCGACGACGTCCACCGCGCAGCCGGCGGTGGCGGCGCGTACTCCGGCCGGGACCGGATCCCAGGGCGCCGCCGGATTCGCCACCCTGTTCGTGGCGCAGTACCTGCGGGCGGGGGAGGGCGACCAGGACAAGCTGGCCGCCTACTATCCGCCCGCGGTAGACGTCCAGCTCGAGGGTGCCTCCGGCCGGCGCCACGGTGAGCAGCTCACCGTTGTGCGGCTGCGCCAGACCGCCCCGGATGTCTGGGCGGTGACCGTCGCCGCGCGCATCGTGGCCGACGCCGACCCGGCGCCCGAGAAGACGACACGGTCCGACGCTGACCGTACTGACGGCAAGACCGCGGCCGCCGCCGCGGCCCGGGACAGCATCCACTACTTCCAGGTGCCCGTCGCCGTCGGCCCGGCGGAAGAAGGAGCCACCGGCTATGCGGCGCTGTCGATGCCGGCGGAGGTGGCCGCTCCCGCACGCATCAAGGCCCCAGATCTGATCTACGGCCCGTCGCAGCCTGCCGCAGGCTCCGACCCACGGACCCAGGCGGTCACCGAGTTCCTCACCGCCTACCTGACCGGCTCCGGCGAGCTGGACCGCTACCTCGCTCCCGGCACCGAGCTCAGCCCGGTTCAGCCGACGCCCTACACGGGTCTGACCGTCGACCAGATGGCCATCGAGGGCGACCAGGCCGCCGATCCGATCACCACCGTGCCGAAGGACGGCACGCGCACCCGCGTGGTCGTCACCGTCCGGGCCACCGACCACGACAACGTACGCGTCCCCCTCGCGTACGCGCTGACCCTCAAGGCCCGCGCAGGCCGCTGGGAGATCGCCGGCCTCGACGGTGCCCCCTCTCCCGCGCCGACCGCGCATGCCTCCGCGACCGACACACCCCGAGCGAAGGAGTAGCCCACCGTGGAACCCACCACTCTCGCCGCCGACTGGATCACCATCGGCACCGGCTTCGGCACCGACCTGAAGACCCTGATCTTCACCATCCTGATCCCCGTGCTGTGCGGCATCTTCATCGTCGTCGTCGGGCTCAAGACACGAGCGCCGGGCCCGACCCTGATGGCGGTGATCTTCGCAGGGATCGTCCTGGGCCTGTCCCTGAGCATCGACACCATCGGCGAGACCACCAGCGACACCGTCGACCAGTACAACGACGGCGGTGGCGGCGACTTCGTCCAGGGCGACCAGTGAACCCGGCCGCCGACGTGGACGAGGACCTGGTCGGCCGCTGCTACACCAAGGCCCGACGGGCCCCGCTCGTCCACGGAGTGGTCCGCAGCGTCAACGGCGGGCCCAACTTCCGGCTGCCCTTCGGCCCCTACACCCTCACGCAGCTCGCCGCGATCGTCCTCTCGGTCGCCCTGCTGGTCTTGTCCCGCCCGGTCTGGGGCGGGCACGGGCTGGCCGACGTCCTCGTCCTCCTCCTTGTTCCCTTCGGCGCCGTCTTCGCCATGCGCCACCTGCACATCGACGGCCGCAATCCGGCTGCGGCCGTCGTCAGCGTGATCCTGATGCTGGCCAGCCCACGCTGGGGCCGGCTGCACGGCCGCCCCTTGCGACCCTCCCGGCCCGAGCACGACGCGCCCCGCGTCACGCTGACCCAGCCCGGACACGACACCCCGCCGGCCGCCCCCGCGCCCCCGCGCCCGTCGTCCGGTGCCGAGCCGCAAGAACCAGCGGCCCCGTCGCCGCGGCGGCCGGCGCCCATGGCGTCCGGAGTGCAAGCCCTGCTTGCCCGCCGAGTTCCGTCCCCGCGAATCGACCTGGAGACCTGATGCGCCTGCCGATCCGGCACATCGCCAAGAACCTGATCTTCACCACGTCCGGCACGGGCTGGGCGGTATGGCGGGTGGCAGCCGCCAACTACAGCCACGCCCCTCAGGCAGCGAAGAAGCGCCGCCTGAAAGCGCTGGAGAGCCTGTTCAAGTCGCTGACCGGCGAGCCGATGCTGCTGAGCCTGTGCCCACAGGTCGACCCGATCGCGGTGGTCCGCGCGATGGTCGCCGACGTCGACCTTGCACGCAGCCCGCGCTACGAACGGCTCGGCCATGCAGTCCTCGACCAGCTCGAGGCGATGGAGCTGACCGGGCGCACCGACTGGCTTGCCATCCCGCTGCCGGCGCTCTCCCAGAGGTCCATGCTCGCCTCCGCCTTCCGGGCCGCGCGAGCCGAAGTCAGTACCGCTCTCGGCCTGATGCCCGCCCCCATCACAGCCGGCGAGATCGCAGAGTGCGCCGCACAGGCCGAGCGGATGCAGGCCCGGTGGCCCACCGGGGTCACGATGCGTCCGGCGACCGAGGCGGAGATCCTCTGGATCTACGGACACAGTGCACGGCGGGGTCTGGCCGAGCCGTTCCTCCCGGACGGCACCGAGCCCGGCACCCGCGGCCGCGGCCGCACGGTCGCCGCGCTCGGAGAGATGCTCCTGGCCGAGGGCGGTACAGACTTCGAAGCCCGCCGACCGGCCCCCGGCAATCCGTTCCAGCGCCGCTACCTTCAGGTGTCCAGCGAATGGGGCAACTCCTACCAGGCGATGCTGGCCCTGTCGGAGATGCCCGAGGCCTTCGCGCTGCCCGGCGCCGCCTACCTGCAACAGCTGGACGACCTGGCCTACCCCGTGGACTGGGCCGCACGCCTAGTCGTCACCCCGGGCCGCAAGGCCGAGGCGAAGAGCCGCCGGCGCGCACGGCACCTGCGATCCCAGGCCGCAGAGTACGACGGCGACCCAGCCGGCCCGCCGTCCTCGATCGCCAAAAACGAGGCCGACAACAACGAGTTCCGCGAACGCATCGCCTCGTCCGAACGCGAGGTGGAGATCCAGGCCATGGTCACCCTCGCCGTCTGGGGCGCCAGCCCCGACGACGTCCAGGACCGGGCGGCCGCACTCGCGCACGACTTCGGCGCCACCGACTACACCTTCGCCCGACCGGTGGGGGAGCAGGCCAACCTGTGGCGGGCCATGCTGCCCGGCTGCCGCACCCCGCGCGTGCTGACCGGCTACGCCCAGACCCTCCTCGCGCACGACTTCGCGCTCTCCATGCCCTGGTGCGGCAGCGCGCTCGGCGACGACCGCGGCGGCCTGTTCGGCCTGCAGCTTGCCTCAGGCGGCGCCCGCCCCGTGCTGATCGACCCAACCCGCGGCCCCCGCGAAAACGCCTCCGGCTCCATGGCCTTCATCGGCGAGCTCGGCGCAGGCAAGTCCGTGGGCATGAAGACCGCCGTCTACAACGTCCTCGCGCGCGGGCACCAGCCCGGCCGGCCCCACTCCCGCGGCCGCGCAGTCATTGTCGACCGCACCAAGGAAGAGGAGTGGGTGCGGTTCGCGAAGGCCTGCCCCGGCACCACCCAGGTCATCCGCATCGACCAGGAGGCCGAGGTCAGCCTGGACCCGCTGCGCCTCTTCAACGCCGACAGCCCGAAGATCGCAGCCCGGTTCTGTGAGAGCTTCCTGACCCTGCTGCTCGGGGTGAAGCCGATGGAACTGGAGGGCGTGGCTCTGTCGGAAGCCGTCGAAGCAGTCCTGGAGCGGCCCGACCCCTCCATGACAGCCCTCGTCGACGAGCTCGTCGAACGCGGCAAGACCGACGACGTCGCAGCCCGCAACCTGGCCCGGAAACTCAAGGCCGTGGCCCGCAAGGACCTCGCTGCGGTCGTCTTCGACGACACCCTGCCCGTCGTCGACACCCGCCGCGCCGACGCGGTCGTCTTCGCCGTCAACTCCCTGCAACTGCCCAAGAAGGCCGAGCTCACCAGCGACCACCGCATCGAACGCCTGGAGTTCGAGAAGGTCCTTGGCCGCGCCGTCATGTACCTGATCGCCGCCGTCGCACGTGAGACAGCCATGGCCTCCAAGGACGAATTCGCCGTGGCTGTCTTCGACGAATGCTGGTACCTCACCTCAAGCGACGAAGGACTCGAGCTGCTCCTGGAGCTGATGCGTGACGGCCGCAAGCACAACGCCGCCGCCTACATGGGATCCCACGACCCCGACGACATCGGCCCGGAAGGCTCCGAGAAGGGCGCGATCCTCCGCGGGCTGATCCCGCACCGCCTGATGTTCCGGCAAACCACCCGTGCCCTGGCGGTGCGCGGGCTCGACTTCCTCGGCATCGACTCCAACGACCCCGATCTCCTCGACTTGGTCACTTCCGGCCTGTCCCCGATCGACCTGCCCGAGGAGGAAAGGTTCGCCCGCGCCGGCGAGTGCCTCTACCGCGACCTCGCCGGCCGCGTCGGACTGATGAAGATCCTCATCCCCTTCGACGCTCCCGTGGCTCGCGCTATCCACACCACGCCCAGCGACTACCGGGCCGCAGCATGACGGCAATCAGGCAGTGGAGGTCCCGGCTGCGGACACTCGGCAGCAGCCGGCTGCGCCTGGCCGTTCTGTTCGCCGCTGCGGCAGCGACCCTGCTGACCGTGCTCACCTCGCTGCCCGCCCAGGCCGCACCCGACCCCACTCCTACGCCCTCACCGAGCCTCTCCGCGCCCCCGGCCGACCCACCGACGCAGGAGGAACTCGCCGAGGCACAGCAGTTCCTTGAACAGTCGCGGGAGACCCTGACGAAGTCGGCGCAGGCAGCGTTGATGGACGCGAGGGCCGAAGACGTACGCAAGCAGCTGCCTGACGAGGGAGGCATCCTCGGCGTCTTCAATGTGACCGACGCCAACAACCTGCCGATCAGCGTCTACACGGTGAAGTCCGACACCGGCTCAGTCCTGCGCTGGGACCTCGGCATGATGAACTTCCTCACCGAAGCCTGCTTCATGGTCACCAAATGGCTGATCGCGTTCTGCTGCTGGCTCATCGGCTGGTCACTGTCCTTCGGCCTGGCCAAACTCCTGCTCACACCCGCCATGGCACTCGCCAACTCCCTGCACAGCCGAGTGATCATGGAGATGGGGCTGCCCAGCGTCTTCCTCGCCCTGTGCGCCCTGATCTGCACCTTCAGGATCTTCTTCGGCGACCGCGCCAAAGGCTGGGGCGACGCCGCCGTATCCATCGTGCTCGCCGCGCTGACCACCACGCTGCTGGCCTCCACCCCGCAGACGCTGATGGGGGAGAACGGAGCGATCGCCGTCACACGCGGCTTCTCCCTCGAGGTCGCCGACGTCATCCTCGACGCCGACCCCACCACCCCCTGGGCCAGCAACAGCGTCACCACGCCCGCCACATCGTTCACCCTGACCCGTCCCCTGACCGACGCACTCACCGACGCCTTCATCGTCAAACCGGCCATGCTGCTGCAGTACGGGCAAGTCTTCGAAGGCGCATGCGCCACCAAGTACTCCGAGAAGCGGCTGGAGCAGCTCGCCTACGACCGCGCAATCGACAAGGTCAGCGCGATCGCCTCCGACCTCATGCACGAGCACGACTTCACCCCTGGCGACTTCGTGGCCACCGGCCTCGAAAGGCCGACGCAGCTGGTCAACCAGTGGGCCGCGCACCAGTTCGGCGGTGTCCCGATGGACGAGTTTGAGAAGGACTGCGTCGAAGGGGACGCCACCGCCGCGAAGAAGGCCAGCCTCGACAAGCTCGGCGGCGCCTTCTTCCTGCTCATCGCAGCGATCATCGTCACCGTCCTCATCGCCGGCCTAGCCGGCAGCTTCCTCACCGCCCAGTGCCGCATCGCCTGGGATGCCATCCGCGGTGAACCAGCACTCATCGCCGGAACCATCCCCGGTGCCGGCCGCGCCTTCCTCTGGGACTGGGTCGCCTCCGTATGGCGCTCCCTGGCACAGATGCTCGTCGCCGTCGTCTCGCTGGCCGTGTTCATCATCATCCTCAAGACGGTGCTCGACCCCGTGCAGACGGACTGGGGCCGAGAGCTGACTCTGCGGTTCCTGGTTGTCGACATCGTCTCCATCGCCGCCGTCAAGAAGCGCAAGGCACTCAAGGCCCGCACCCATCAGATCGCGAACAACCTCAAGGCCAAGCTGTCCAGCAACCGAGTCGGCGGAACCCACGGCAGCATCCTCACCCCAGCCGCCACGCCGCTGCCCAAGTCCTCACACGCAGGACAGAAGACAGCGCGCGGGCTGATCCGCGGCACCCTGGCCGCAGCAGCCCTCGCCACCGGCAACCCGGCGACCGCACTCGCCTACACCATGCCGCGATCCGTCGGCGCCACCGCCCTGATCACCCGCCTGGGAGGCACGAGCCGCCGGCACGGCACCGCTCCACGCCCAGGCGCAGCACGCCCCGCCGGCCGAAGCGGGCCCCCGCGGCCGCCGCACCCACCCCAGCGAGTTCCGCCCGCATCGCCAACCGTCCCCACCCCGGGGACACCACAGCACCCCACTGCCGTGCCGCCGCCGCCATCCTCGCCGCCCCGCCCCGTCCGGACACCGCGGCCAGCACCCCCGCCGCGCCCCCCGCCGCGCCCCTCGCACCGCCCTGGCAGCCAACCGGCACGCCGGGCCGGGAACCGCAACGGCCGGACCGTCCGACCGCAGCCGCAGCCGCAGCCGCAGCCGGCGAACTCCCCACGCCAGCAGCAGTTGCGCAGCCGGCTGGACCGCGGCATTCGCCGGGCGCCCACCACACCGCGGCGCAGTCGCCTGCCCAACCGCGCTTCGCGCGAAGAGTACGAAGCCTTCTTGGCCGACACCGAGGAGGCAGAGCTGCAGCGCCGGGCGACAGGGGACAGCGGCGGTGAATAGCGGACGCAGCAAGTGGCTCGTCAGCGGGGTCGCCGGCCTGTGCCTATTCGGCGTCGTCGCCATGGGCGCCGTCGCTGCCCACGTCGCCGGCGTCGCCGAGGCACAGGCCCAGGCGGCTGCTGCCAGACTCCAGTGCCAGGGACCTGGTGGTGCCTTGGACACGGACACTGCACAGCTCGCTCAGCAGGTCAGCGCTCTGGTGTCCGGCAGCGGCGACGTCCAGGTGCCCGGGCTCCCCACGCCCAAAGAACAGCTACCCAACGCCAAGATCATCGTGGCGACCGGGATCCAGCTGGGCATCTCCGCTCGCGGACAGGTCGTGGCACTGGCCACCGCGTTGCAGGAGTCAGCGCTGCGCAACCTCGACCACGGCGACCGCGACTCCGTCGGCCTGTTCCAGCAGCGTCCCTCCATGGGGTGGGGGACACGCGAGCAGCTCATGGACCCCGTCTATGCGAGCAAGAAGTTCTACAACGCCCTGCAGTCGGTGAACGGGTGGGAGTCCATGCCTGTGACCGCAGCGGCACAGAAGGTGCAGAAGAGCGGTCTGCCCGACGCGTACGCCAAGCACGAACAGCTGGCCACCGCACTGCAGAACGCCATCGCCCCCACACTCGGCGCCACCGTCACCAGCCCTTCCGGTACCGTCACCAACCCGTACGGACTCAGCTGCGGAACACAGCCTGACGGCTCCCAGTACGGAACGATCGAGGCGGGCAAACTGCCGGACGGCTACCAGATCCCCGCCACCGCCAAGCCCGCCGCCCAGGCCGCGATCCAGTGGGCTCTCCAGCAGCTCGGCACTCCTTACCAGTGGGGCGGCAGCTGCACGGACCCGCACGGCGACGATCCCAGCGGGCGGTGCGACTGCTCCTCACTAATGCAGCGCGCCTACGGAGTCGCCGGCATCCAGATCACCCGCACCACCTACACCCAGATCCACGACGGGCGGGCCGCACCCGCCAACGCCAAGTCCCTCCAGCCCGGCGACCTTGTCTTCACCGAAGGCTCCGCGTCCCGGCCGGAACACGTAGCAATGGCGATCGGCGACGGACTCCTCGTACACGCGCCCAGGCCAGGCCGCGTGGTCGAGGTCGCCAAGGTCGCCACACACGGCGACATCCTCGTCGTACGGCGGATCGTCTAGCAGCAGGTGAGACTACAGTCGCCGCTTGCTCTGGGTGCGCTGACGGTGGGTGCCCATAGGCTGGCCCATCAATTGAAGTCTTGGGGGACATGTGAGTTCTGCGGGTCAACCGTCGTGGATGCACCCGATCTTGCGACTGCATCACCGGTACGTCGACAGGCGCGTAACTGACGCGCAAGCCGCGGCGGCCGAACTGGGGATCGCCCTGGAGGCGAACACGATCCGCTCCGCTCTGGAATACGAGCGGGGCTCCTTCCGGAGAGTGGCGCTCAAGCTCGCCATCTCCATGAACATCCTCATCGTGGTGTCGGTCGCCGGGAACCGAGGAGCGTGTAGGCCCGGTGGGACGTTCGAGCCGACCCCCACGACGGACTGCACATTGGCACACGCCGGCTGGTTCACCCCGCTGTGGGCACTCAACATCATGTGGCTGCTGACCCTTGGCGCGGTGTGGGTCCACGGAGCAGCGCACGGCGAACCCATCCCGCGCTGCTCGAAGCCGATATACCCACTCCTGAACCTGCTGACAGTCAGCGCATCCGTCGCCCGCCCGGCCACCAGATACACCGAGGCCATCAAGCTCAGTCAACAGATCTCCCGGTTAGGACTGCCGTTGCGGACCCTCGCCAGCAACGCTGCGGCGGACTTCGGTAGCCGCCGTGCGCTCCGAAGCACACTGTCCACGCACCTCAACCGAGTCGATGCCGCATTCATCGAGACCGCGGACCAGCTTGCCGGCGATCGAGAGGCCTCCGCCAAGAGGCTGGCCGAGCTCGCAGCAGAAGCAGCCAACAACATCGCCGCCGGCCGCTTCACCACCGTGCTGCCGACGCAGGCCCTACCCGAGGAAACGCCGCTCGAGCCCGACCAGCTCGACGGGCGCCGCCTTGCCACCGCCTGCCTGTGGGCGGCGGCCGTCATCACCGCGTCCTTCCTCGCCCTGTCCCCCTTGGGAGCGCCCGTGGAACTGCTCGTACCCCTGGCCCTCGTGGGGTTCCTCGTGTTGGTCTACACACTGCTCGCCTTCCGGTACGGGCTATCGGAGGCAACCCGGCTGACGCGGAGTATCGGTGGCTTCTTCTCGGCGAGCCCGCCCATGTAGTGCAGCGGACGGACGCCGACACCGCCCCCTCCTCAACAGGCCCCTCATCAGGGTCCTTTGAAAATCATCCCCACCACGAAGGCGGGAGTACTACCCTGGTTCGTTGACGCCGTTGATGCAGCGGCCGGACGCCTGCGTACGGGACTGCGGTCCGCGTGCGCACGACCCGCGTCTCCCCACCACCATTCCTGGGGTGGGCAACCGGATTGCCGACGGCTTACACACTGACGCCGAGTACGCCCCGTGGGACTGCGGTCCTCCGGTGGTGACGAGGGTGCGTAGCTCCACCGAATGGTGCTGCCTCGCGTACTTCCGCAGGCCGCGCCATCTTCTTGTGTGCGGCCGTACCAGAAGGGCGGTCGCGTGAGCGACACCACCACGCCGGATCCCGAGTCGGCTGACAACGAGATCCACGTCATCCCCGTCACCGACTTCCGCAACGACAACGGCGACTTCGAACACCGGCTTCCTCCGCCGAGCGCGATGACGAACGCGGAGGAGTACCTCCAGAAGCACCCTGACGTACACCTCTCCAATGAGGCAATCAGCCGCCTCGTCCAGGGCGCCGTCGAGCCGCAGGACCTCGAGGGCATCCGCGTCGAGCGGCACCGGGTGGAGACCGGCTGGCTGATGGTCATCTCCTACCGGGCCTACTCGCCCATGGTCTCGCTCGCGATCGAGAACGACCGTCTGCTGGCCGAAGTCTCCTACGCAGCCGACCCGCACGCTGCACGCGTACGCAAGGCCCTGGCCATGCCGGAGCCTCATCCTGAGGACGCCGTCCTGGTCCATCCCGACGCCTACAAGGACATCGAGGAGTCCGTCGACCGGTCCGCGAAGCGCGTACTGACGGACAACCCCCAGGAAGTGGGGGAGCGGCTCGTTGAGCGTCCGCTGGTGCTGGTGCCGGTGGCCTTCAAGTCCGAGACCGGCGAGCCCGCCGACGACCTCACCGCCGTCGACGGCAACTGCCGCCTCGCCTTCTGTTACCACCGCATACCGCTGGTACCGCGCGGATGGGTGGACGACTCCCTGATCGGTGAGGCGAGCAAGAAGCGGGTGGCCCTGCGACCCTCGCACCTTATGCGGATGTCCCTCGAGACCCGCCGTGAGCTGGTCCGCAAGGTCATCAAGGCCGCCTACAGCCGTCTCAGGAAGCCGCGCACCGGCTCCCCGGCCGACATCAGGGACCGCAACAAGTGGGCGATGGCCCTCAACGCCCTGACCATCCCCGTCACGGTCATCGTCGGCTACCGCGACGACAACGCCCAGCGTGGAATGCAGCGCTTCCCTGCCGGCGTCCGCTCCCTGCTGCTGCGGATGAACACCGGCGGCAAGGTGTTCGCCGACGGCGCGAAAAACGCCGTGAGGGCCGAGGAGATCATCAACGGGCTGTACGACGAGGGGTTCCTGGGCCCTGAGGCACAGGCCCGACCCACCCGGGACGCTCTGATCGGCCGCGGGAACGTCCCCGCCTCGATGGAGGACCTCGGCTTCAACCCCGAGTTTCCGGACCTGCGGTTCGCCCTCGTCATGCAGCGGCTGACCCACTACAGCCCGAAATTCAACGCGCTGGTGCGCAGCAAGCTGCAGACCGAGGGCAACCTCGTGCTCAGCCGCCGCAACGGGCCGATTGTCGAGCTCGGGCTGCGCTCCTACTCCGCGAGCATGCCCACGAACTCGCCGCGGACCGCCCTGGAGACGATCTGCCTGTGGCAGGACCTCGTCGACAATGCCTGGGTCGTCGAGAACATCGACACGGACACGAAGGTCGACGAACTCCTCGGCCGCGCGAACACGGGGGAGACCCAGGCCACGCTACTGCTCGGCGCACTCGGGATGATCTCCCTGGTGATGAGCGGCCACCTCCTCGCGGCCGCCGGCTCGGCGGAGACGGACGCTGGGACCACCATCGCCCGCACGAGCGTCGGTCTGATCATCAAGGGACTGCTCGCCCAGGCGGAAGGGCGCCAGATCCTCGCGGACGCGATCAAACGCGTACGCGCGGGCCTGCCACCGCGCTGGTGGGACACGGAGAAGCAGGAGCTCGTCGAGCAGAAGACCGACTGGCGGGGCTCCACCTACAACGCGATGCTGCGCAGCGCCGTCCGGCATGGCTGGAAGGCCAAGGCCCCGGGCAAGGAGAAGAAGACCGAGGCGGAGCAGGAGGCCGACAAGCTGACGGTGTTCCAGGAGCAGCTCGGCACCGCTGTCGATCGCCTGCGTGATCTGTTCGAACTGCGCGAGAAGAACGGCACGACGGACAAGCTCGCATGGGTCGAGGTCGAGGCGTCGTTCGCCCATATCGAGGACCTCGCCGAAGATCTGCGTCTCATCTCCGAGCCCAAGCCGCGTAACCGGTGACCGCTCTCGTGTGGTCCGGCGTCGTCACCATGACGCCGGACCGGTACACCGCGTTCGCACGCCTGGCCCGGCCCTGGCTTGAGGAGTTCAGGTGCTGCCCCCTTGGCATCGAGGAGGACAGTGGCCGGGAGGAGCGGGCCGTGTACATCGTCGTCAACGCCGACGGCACGGCCTGCTACGCCGGCCGAACCCGCCCGAACCGACCCCAGCATCGAGGAGCAGCGGTCGCCCGACTTCGCCGGCATAGGACCGGCGCCCGCTCGAAGCGCGAAGAGTGGGCGAGGTACTGGGTGCTGCCCCTCCGCCCGGAGACCCCGGACGAGTTCGTCGACTGGCTGGAGCGAACCGTCCAGGCCCGACTCGGCCTGCCCCGGCAGAACCGCCGCTGGCGTAGGTCGTAACGCTGACCCCACGCCGGTTCTCGGCCTCCGCCCGGAGCCGAGAACCGGCATTACGGCAATGTCAGACCCTGCTGCGATCATCCGGGCATGCTCATCAGCCCACAGCTGGCCCGGGACACCCTGGCGGATCTGACCAAGGACTGCGGCCGCGGCCTGGCGCTCGTCGCCGGTGAACTGATCCCGGGCAAAGGCGAGTTCCTCGACCACGGCCATGTGTTCATCGGCGACGTCGCCGTGCGCGGCTACAAGGACAAGGGCCGCTGGAAGTACGACGACCGAGACATCCGCCAGGCCGGGCAGGCCCTCGCCGCCGTGGCGATCGACACCACCAACGTGGAGGCCCGGGTCCCCAGTCGTCGCTACTTCGAGGACCGAGAATCCTTCGACGACTGGGATCGGGCCGACTGGCGCAGGACGCTGAACTACTGGATCTACGCCGCCGCGCGGCGTTCTCGCCGGCGCGAATCCGGTGCCGTCGCCACCATCGGCATGAACAACACCGACGACTTCGACGTCTTCGATCCTCAGACCGCCGACGACTTCGACACCGACGTCTGGAGCAGCCGGTACGAGATTGGCCCCCAAGGCCTACCCGGCCAGCTCACGTTCGAGGACCTCGTCTCGTTCTACGGCGAACGCACCATCGCCGGCACCCGCCCTCTCAAGCTGCTGACGTGGTCCGGGACGCACTGGGTGCTCCCGCGCGCGTACGCGGACATGCTGGATCGCTGGCAGGAACGGGACCGAGCCCTCGCCGAGCAGGCCCGGATCTGTACCAGATGCCAGCGCCAGGGAAACCGACATGCGTGGCGCACACCCACCGCGAGCGGCTACGTCACCTTGTGCCCGACCTGTTCCGGCGAGGCCTTCCAGGCTTACATGGGACACCTGCACGGTGCCGCCTACAGCTCGTTGCGCCGTGCCCACCGCGCTGATGACTACCTGTGCTGCCTGTGCCGCGAGAGCCGGGCGTCCGTCTGGGACCACTGCCACGAGCACGGCTTCGTCAGGGGTCCGGTCTGCGCGAGCTGCAACACCTTCGAGGGCAAGGGCGTGGCCTTCCTCCACCGGGAGGGGAGCGTCCGGCACCTGCTGGAGTGCCGGGGATGCAGGGAGGCACGCACGCTGCCGCGCCGCTTCCACCTCGACGTCGTCCTCGATCATCTGGAAGAGGTCGAACGGCACGGTCGTTGCCGGCGCCGACCACACGCTTACCGCGGCGAGTACGTCCACGGGCTGCACCACATCTCCCTGAACTGCCACGCGCACGCCTCGACGTCGCACTGGACGAAGGATGTGACCGTGGCCGAGGCCGCTGGCATCGTCCGCGCCTTCGTGGAAAGCGCTCTGTCCAGCGCATCAGTCAGCTGACGGCCGAACGCAGGACCACTCCTAAAGTAAAGCATCGGCAAAGCGTTCTGGGTGGTGTCACAACGGGCCCGCCGGGCGGACTTGGTCGGGGTGAAGGACGTTCTCCCGACCACTCGGAGGTCACCGTGAAGGCCACCCGCCGCTCCGCTGTCCAGGTAACCGCATGAACGGCGGCACCCTGCCCGACGGCGCGCAGACGCTGCTCGACATCGTCCACTGGATCGCCGCCGCCGCGCCCTACATGGCCATCGTCATCGCTGCTGGGTTCATCGCCGCGTGCGGGATCTCCTGGCGGCGCGCGCTGCTCGTCCGTGACGCCCTGGCCGGACGCGTCCGCGTTGAAACGGTTCCCACTTCCACCTTCGACCCTGGTGAGGGCGAAGTGCGCCGCTGGTCCCAGCACTTGGGCCGCGTCAGCTACGCCGCCGGCGACACCCCCCGGCGCGGACGGGCCGCCCGGCTGCACTACAGCGCCCGCAACGGCCGAATGCACTGCTATCTCGAGGGCCACCCCCACGCGCAGGCCGTCCTGACCATGCCGGGCTTCGCCGAGGTCGAGATCCGCGCCAGCGGGTCCCGCTGCGACATTCAGCCGGTCCGCTTCTCCGTGCCCGCGCCCCGCCGGAGCCGCTCGTGACCACCCTCGTCGACCTGTCCAAGCCACGCGGCACGAGGCCCGGCAAGAGCCCGTCATCTCTGTACGTCGAGCGTGCCGAGCTGACTCTCGCGCTGCCCGACCAGCGACCGCTGGCCTCGCTCGGACTTCACCCCGACCCGCTGCAGCAGCTCGCGACCGCCCTGTCCGGCGTACGCACCGAGGACGGCGAGCGGGCCGACGTCGTCCTGGACCTGCTCCCCGTCCCCGAACGCCACCTGGCCCGCCGGCGTCGACGGCTGCTGGCGGCCGCCCGGCGCCGCGGACCGTCTGCGTACGGCGAGCGGCTGACCGGCACACTCAGCACCGGAGGCGTCATGGGGTCACTGACCGCGGCCTGGAACGGCGGCAGGACCTCCGGCGGTTCGCGGGGGGAACGGCTGCCGCGCATGACCGATGTACGCGACGGCGTCGGCAAGTTCGAGCCCTCCGCGGGCCCGGTCTTCGCCGTGCAGCTGCTGCTGCGCACTCAGGCCGCGCACCCCCAGGCCGCCCGGGCCCGCATGAACCAGCTCCTGGCGGTGTTCGCCGCCACGTCCGGCGAGAACTACCTCAAGCCTCGCCGGCCCCGGTCGCAGCGCGCGATCTCCTCCTTCGACCGCCGCTTCACCACGGGCGAGTTCCGGCCGCGCCGACGGCAGTGGATGACCGTCCCGGAGCTGTGCGGATTCCTCAAGCCGCCCACGCGCAGCTGCACGGCCTCCAGCGTGGTCCGCTCCGGCGGCGTCGTCCCGCCTGCGCCGGCCAACCTGCCCGTCTACACCGGCCAGCGCGACCTGGTGCCGCTCGGCGCGGTCACCTACCCCGACGGCCGCGAACGCATCGGCGCCGCCCGCGTCCGGGACCTGCTGTTCGCGCTGGTGCTGGGCAAGTCGGGCCACGGCAAGACCGAGGAAGCCCTGGTACAGGCCATCGCGCTTGCCCACAACGGCTATGGCGTCTGGTTCCTCGACCCGCACGGCGAGGCCTGGGCCCGGGCCAAGCCCTACCTCACCCACCCGCACATCACCACCCGGTTGTGGGAGATCAACCTCGCCGAGGCCGATGAGGACCAGCTGGTCGTCTCCTGGAACCCTTTGTCGATGGAGCGCCGCAAGGTGTCGGACGTCCAGAAGGTCGTCCGCGCGGTCACGGAAGGCATCGCCGCCGCCCAGGACTGGGGCGACCACGCCCCGCGTGCCCGGACCATCCTGGCCCGCGCCGCTCAGGCCCTGGCTCTGCTCAACCTCAAAGCCGTTCGTGAGGGCCGCCCCCAGGCTCAGGCCACGCTCTTCCAGATCCGGACCTGGCTCGTCGACGAGGAATGGCGCGAGGCGCTCCTGCCGTACCTGCCTCCCAGCGCACGCGACTACTGGGAGAAGACGTTCCCCCGCATCGCCAACGAGGCCGTGCCGACCGTCACCTACGCGATCGACCGGCTCGACACCTCGCCCGCCCTTCAGAGCTTCTTCGGTAGCCCGACCTCCGGCTACGACGTCCGGGAGGCCATGGACACCAGCCAAGTGGTGTTCGTCTGCCCCTCCGGATCCGAGGCCGACGGGCTGGTCGCCTGCCTCCTGGTCCACGATCTGCACCGGGCCGGCCTGTCCCGGCAGGACACCCCCCGCGAGCAGCGGGCCACGTTCTGGGCGTGGATCGACGAGCTGACCGCCCTGGATGCATCGAGCAAGGGCTTCGTCGCCGCGATCTGCGAGCAACTGCGCAAGTACGAGGTCCGGCTGACCGGGATGACCCAGATGGTGCTCCGGCTGAGCGCCATCACCCGACAGGCGCTGCTGCAGAACCGGTCGCTGCTGGCGACCTGCGCCGCCGACCACGACGAGGCCGACTTCATCGTCAGGCGGTGGAACGGCCAGGTCTCTGCGGAGACCGTCACGGCGCTGCCGAAGTACCACTACATCATGTCGCTGACCCTCGACGGCGAACCCACCAGCCCGTTCCGGGTACGCGGGCTGCCCGTCGAGGAAGTCTTCGCGCACTACAACAACGCCGCCGGCGTCAAAGCCCTCGACGCGGCGATCGACACCAACCTCCAACGCCGCCGGCTCGGCGACATCCTCGATGCCCTCGAACGACTCAACGACGTCGTCCTCGCCCACCACACCCGGCGACGCCCCGCCCAGGGCTCCGCCAGCGACCCCACCAGCGTCGTCGACTAGAAACGAGCCCCCGCATGCCCTATCCCACACCAACGCCGTTGGGCGCCAGCGACGTCGGCCAGCAGGCCATGAATGCGCTGTACCAACACCGCCTCATCTCCACTCAGCAGCTGCACCGGCTGCTCACCCCGCACCACACGCGCGCCGAATACATCCGCCGCCAGCTGCACCTGCTGCGCGAGCGGGGCCTGGTCGACCGCGTCGGCCGGCGCGCTCACGGACAGACCGACCTGCTGTGGTGGCTCACCGAATCCGGCGCCACGGCGGTCGAAGCGACCGGTCTGCTGCCCCAGCGTCCGTACCGGATGAGCCCGGAGGCGGCCGCAGGCCCCCTGCAGGAGCACACCCTCGCCACCGTGGAGACCGGCCTGGCGTTCGTCACGCACGCCCGCGCCCTGAATCACGAGTGCGGACCGCTGGACTGGTCACCGGAGATCGCTCACGCCTACCGCGACGAACAGCGCCCCGGCGAGGACCTGCGCCTGATCCCGGATGCCGTCGTCAACTATGTGCACATCTCCGGCCGTCAGCGCACCCTGCTCACCTTCATGGTCGAGGTCGACCGAACGCAGATGACCATCGCGCGCCTCGCCCAGAAGCTCCACGCCTACGCCGCGTACCAGCGCTACGTGCCCCAGCCTCCAGCCGGCCGCGGCCCCCGGCCCGCACGCCGTACGGCCACCGCGCCGGCCTGGCGCTCCCGCTACCCCTCCCAGGCCTTCCCGCGCATCCTGCTCGTCCTCACCGGCGCATCCCCGGAGCGGCTCGAGCGCCGGATCGCCGACCTGCGCAGCCTCTCGGCCGCCGACCCGGTCCTCGCCACTGCGGCCCTGCGCGCCGGCGTCACCACCCTGGACCAGCTGCGCGAGCACGGCCCGTTCGACAGGATCTTCACCCCTGTCCTCGGCGACGCCGAGCCCGTCGACGCGCTGATGCGACCTCAGACGATCGTCAAGGCACCAGCCGCATGACCGCTCCCTGCCACGAATCCGCCGGGGCCCCAGCCGTAGTTGTCCCGCTCGTTCCGTTCCCCGACGCCGGCTGTGCCGCGGCGTGCGTGCGTGCGGAGTCGTTCATCACCGAACTGACGGCCGCGGTGAGCCACCTGGAACAGGTGCTTGAGGTCGGTCAGACGCCGGCCCGGTTCCTGCTGCCCAACGGCGCCACCGTCACCGAAGCCCAACTGTGCCTGTGGGTGGAGCAGCACACCGCTCGAGCGCACAGCCTTCTCGCCCAGATCACCGCTGCATACACCGACTGACCCGCCCGACACGAAGGACCCTTCGATGCGACTCTTCCGCTTCCGCCGCCGCCCGCCCCGCCCTCTCACTCACGCTACGGTTCACGCGCCCGAGGGCGTCCAGACGGGGGCCTGCGCCGACATGAAGCCGCTGCCGGAGCTGTTCTCGCCGCTGATCGCCGAGATGATGGCCACCTACTGTCACACCAAGCACCTGGCCGGCCTTGCCCAGGACGAGCGGTGCGCGGCCGAGTACCAGCTGGTGGCTCGGTCGATCGTCCACCACGTCCTCGAGGGCTGGCAGAACCAGACCGACGGCCGCGGCACGATAGACGACCTCCTGATCGAGATGCGCCCGTCCCGTGGGGCGAAGATCCCCTCGCCCCACGCCGCGGACTCAGCCGCCGCACGGGAGCACCGCCTTGTGTCCTGACCAGACGTCATCGCCCGTACTACGGCCTCGTTGTATCCAGGCCAGCGACACCACTGGGCGTCAGGAACACGCGAACGACACGGGGGAGGAGCACGTGGAACGTGTGACAGATGTCGTGGCGATGGGACTAGGGTGGTCCCGCGCCGCTTTCTGCGCCCCATCTGGACGCAGGAGCGGATCTCGGACACGACAAAAGCCCCACATGGCACCAGGTCGGCACAACCTGGTTCGCGCCACGGGGGCCGAGTCGGTGCGAGGAAGCTCTTCGGAAAGGCGTCTCGCACATCGCGAGACCGAGGCCCTGTTGGAAAGCGAGGTCTCGCTGCAATGCAGCGTACCCGCAACTGTCCCTCGGGACACAACAAGCACCGCCAGATGGAGGCTGTGTCAGCACCAGCCCACTGGCGATTTTCCGCATGCCGCCCGGCATGCGGCTTCGTCGCGGTCCCCGCTGAGGGGAGCTGGATGACGTAACCGACCGAAGTGGCGGATACCCGCGGAGCCTTCCCCAGGCCCGCCGCCGTCCCTGGCCGCGAGGCCCGGTTGCCGCCGGGCCGTTCGGCCGAACTGTCACCGCCGTCTCCAGGGGGCCTAATCCCTGGTCCGGCGAAGTGCCCGACCTCCCCAGGTCGGACAGATTTTCGGTTCCTCAACCGTGAAACACCGTCACCGGGGTTTCGTGCGCTTCGGCGCAGGAGCTCCGAAGACAGGAGCCATAATGCAGCACGTTTCGGCGTGCCGCCATATCAACCCGGTGGTACGCCTGGATGTGTCCAAGACCGCACTGGTCGCGGACACGTCGCGTCACTCCTTCGGTCTCATCTGTGACAGTCATGCGCAGGAGATCGGTACGACCGCGTCCCGGCGTCTACGCCGAGGCGCGGACTTCCTCGCGGCCGTGCAGTTCATGGTCGGAGCCGGGTACCACCCGAAGGCCGGCCGCACGACCGTTCAGCTGGCCGAGATCTTCGCCAAGCGAATGGCTCGCAGCGGCGAAGGACACTTTCCGTTCAGTGCAGAGGCGACGGCCCGCGAACTCGGTCTCAAGCGGCGCGCGGTCTACAACCACGCCCGCTACCTGCGCGAGCTCGGCCTCGTCGCTTACGTGGAGCACGGGTCGAAGCGGAACGTTCTGCGCACGCGGTACGGCTCGGCATGGACGAGCGAGCACGGCTACCGCGGTACGGCCACGCTGTTCGCCGCGGTCGCACCCCGGGTATGGGACGAGGCCATGGGCCGCCGGATCGAAGGGGAGGGGTATACGGCCCGGCAGGTCGGTGTCACCAACGCCGGCCGTGAGCTGGCGGTCGCAGCGGCGGTGGACAAGCAGCGGAAACGGCGGAGTCTGCGCCAGACGGAGCCTGTGGATAACCCGGGGCAGTGCACCCCTTCTGTGGTGGTACCTCAACCACGATCCTCCAGTTCTGTAGGTGGGGGGATCAAAGACAGGACGCGCGAGCGCGCCTGCCGGGAGAAGTCCCCCAAGCACCGCGCGAAGGGCTCGACCGGATGGTCCGCGGCCAGGACAGCCGCTGCCATGCGAGAGGCCCGCTGCGTTCAGCTGCACACTTGGTGGACCCAGGGATCGTGCGTGCGTCAACTGGCGCACAGTCTGCGGCCGTTCTTCAAGGCGGGCTGGTCCTGGGAAGAGATCGCCCGGGAGCTGGCACGGTGGACGGTTCCTCTGAGGCCCCGGCATGTCGCCTCGTACGTGTCCTCCGAGATCCGGCGGCGGGCGAACACGGGACAGCTCTTCCTCCCCGACGGGCTGATCGCGCCGTACCGGCAGCTGGCGACGTCGACCTGGGACGACAACGGCACCCAGCACGGCCCGCGGTACGCAGCGATGCAGGCACGCAAGGCCCGCACCTTCCGGCCCGCCGCAGCCCGCGCGGCCGCAGCTCTCGCGGAGATCCGCCGGATCCTGTCCCGTCATGCAGACCTACGCCCGGCAACCACCGCACGGGGATGCCGCGTACCAGGCGCGCGCCCCGAGAACGTGCTCTTGTCCAGCGCCGAGATCGCGTCACTGGTCGAGACGCACGATCCGGTGGTGGCGTGCGAGACACTTTGGGCGCAGGCCGAGGAGACAGCGGAACACCGGCTCGATACAGAGGACCGACTGGGATCGTGGGAGTACTGGCCGCCCGCAGGCCCGGAACCGCACTAGGACATGGTGCGCGGACACGTTCACAGGCCGAACTGCACGGTGGACCTGCTGGCCGGCCAGGCTTTCAACGGAACCGCCCCGCGCCGGTTGGGAGACCACCAGATGACCGAAGCCCCCGAGAGCCTGGCCGTCCAGGCGTTGACCATGCCGCACAACCACCTAAAGGGTGTTGCAGAAGGCCGTGATCAGGGCATATCCGTTGTATGGCTGGGGTGTTGAGGGCCGAGCGGGTGTGGGTAGAGACGTTCACGGGGTTGCGGGTCGATCAGTTCGGCCGGTTGCTGAAAGCGGTCCGGGAGCGTGGTGGCGAGGGCTGTGGGTGGGGTCGTCCGTGGCGGCTGCCGCTGGCCGAACGGGTGCTGCTGGTGGCGGTGTACTACCGCACGAATCTCACCATGCGGCAGCTGGCCCCTCTGTTCGGCGTCTCTCCGGCGACCGTGTGCCGGGTGATCCAGCGGCTCGGTCCGCTGCTCGCGCTCGAGCCGGCCCGCACCTCCCAGGACGCTGTCGAGCGGCTGTGGATCGTGGACGGCACCCTCGTCCCGGTCCGTGACCGCAAGGTCGGAGCGTCCTCGCGTAACTACCGGTTCTCGGCGAACGTGCAGGTCATCGTGGACGCGGAGACACGGCTGGTGGTGGCCGCGGCACGTCCGGTGCCCGGTAACACGGCTGACGCGAAAGCCTGGCGGGATTCCGGCCTGGCCGCACACTGCGAAGGCGTGACCGTCCTCGGCGACGGCGCCTACATCAATACCGGCCTGATCGTCCCGCACCGCAAACGCCCGGGGCGACCCCTGCTGAAGGGCGAGGAGGAGGACAACGCGCAGCATCGCAAGGTCCGCGCCCGCGTCGAGCACACCTTCTCCCGCATGAAGAACTACAAGATCCTCCGCGACTGCCGGCAACGCGGCGACGGCCTCCATCACGCCGTCCAGGCCGTCGCCCGCATGCACAACCTCGCCCTCACCGCATGACCACACACGCCCGAACACCGCTCCGACCTGCCTGATCACGGCCTTCTGCAACACCCTTTAAGCGTTGTCCCGTAATTGATCACGGTCGTGCTTGCTGACCTGCCTGCTCGGTTCAGCCGGTGATGGTGACGTTGTGGAGGCGGGCGATACCGAGCATGGCGTGGTGAACTCCGTTGCCCTACAAGCGGCAGTCGCGGAGGATCTTCCAGCTCTTCATCCGGGCGAAGGCGTGCTCGACCCGGGCCCTGACCTTGCGGTGAGAGGCGTTGTGTTCCTCTTTCCAACTTGGTAGTTCGGCCCGACCGGGGTCACGGCGGTGAGGGATGATCAGGCCAGTGCCCCGGTAGCCGCCGTCAGCGATCACAGTGGTCAGGCCGATGGCGTCCTTCGCTCCGGACAGCTCCCATGCCTTGCAGTCGTTGCGGTTCCCCGGGACCGGCCGGCCGACGGCGACGACCAGACGGGTGTCGGCATCGATGACGACTTGGTGGTTGGTGGAGTACCTGTAGTTCTTCGACTGCTCGGCGATCGTGTGGTCCCGGGTGGGGATTAGGGTGCCGTCGACGATCAGCACCGTGTCTTTCCGGAACCTCGTGCGAGGCCGCAGGGCGAGCAATGGCCCGAGGTGGGCGATGATCCGGTCCGCGGCGGACTTGGAGACCCCGAACAACGGGGCCAGCTGCCGCAGGGTGAGGTTCGTCCGCCAGTACGCGGCCACCAGCAGAAATCTGTCTTCCAGCGGCAAGCCCCAGGGCCGGCCTCTGCTCACCGGGTCGGCGCCCTCCCGCCGCAACGCGGTCACAAGTTTCGTGAACTGTCGTGGGCTCAGCCCGGTGAACGGGGCTATCCAGGAGGGTTCCGACGCCGCAATCACACCAGCCACGGCGAGATCGTCTCACCTTGATCATGCTTCAGGGCCCGCGGCCTCTGGCGGGACACTATCTCGATCGCCCGGACGGCTTCCGCGTGAGATCCTCCGCCCGTGGCTACGGAGACCGAGGTGGGGGAGCTGTTGCACCAGCGCGGCTGGCGAACGGCGTTCACGGTCACTGAAAGGGTGAACGCGTGGGCCGCCCTGGTCAGTGCCATCGAGCGCGGCTACGGCGACGACATCTACGAGTACACCAACGACCTCTACTGCCGGGACTGGCTGCACGAGGCATGGATCCTGCTGGACGAACACATCGTCCAGCTGCGGGGGCTCGTTTCTAGTCGACGACGCTGGTGGCGGCTCGCGCTCGGCCTCCTCGACACGCTCGCCGACTGGCAGGTGAAGGCGCCGGTGGTGGTTGCCGATGCCGGCTACGGCGTCAGCACCCCCTTCCGGCTCGGTCTTGAGGAACGGGGACTGTCCTACGTGCTGGCGCTGACCGGGAAGGAGGTCGCCCACCCCGAGGACGTCGCGCCGCACCAGCCGGTTTACGCAGGGCTCGGGCCGCCGACGCTTCCCCGCTACCGCACCCCGCCCCGCGCAGTGTCCGCCCTCGCGGTCGAGGCGGGTGAGGACCGGTTCGCCGAGGTGACCTGGCGACAGGGCAGCAAAGGGGCGATGACCTCACGCTTCGCGGTCCTGACCGTCCGGCCCGCCGGGAAGCAGTCCTTGGTCGCGGCCCAGGAAGCGGGCGGTGGCCGCAACCGGTGGGACGGCATCCTGCCCACCGGACACTCCTGGTCGAGTGGCCGCACGGCCAGGACGCCCCGACGCAGTACTGGATATCGAACCTGCCCGCCACCACACCTGCCGCCGACCTGGTGCGGTGGGCCAAGATGCGCTGGCGGATCGAGCACGACTACCGCGAGCTCAAGCACGGCCTGTGACTGGACCACTTCGAGGGCCGCACCTGGCGCGGCTGGCACCACCACGTCACGCTCGTCACCGCCGCCCAGGCATTCCTCACCCTCAGGAGACTCGACCCAAAAGTCCCCACACCGGCCTGACCCTCTACCAGGTCCTCGACGCTCTACAGGACCTGCTGAGGTGCTGGACCGGTGCCTGCACCACCTGCGGACGCCCCCTGCCTGGCCGACGGAGCAGCCGCAGACCGTCCAGAACCTAACGAAGCACTACTAGACGACCCGTCGATGTACGAGGACGACTTCGACTACAGCCGGCACGTTCCCATCGAGGTGCCCGTCGGCCCGTGGGACTGCATCAATCGGGCCTGCGAGCAGTACGAAGCGCCAGACGGAAGCGATCTGCCCGACGTGACCTACTGCTCCCACGTCACCGTACTGGTCCTCTGCTCCGTCTGCTCCGGCGCCAGCGCCAACCACGGCATCAAGTACGAGATCTCCTGGGACGACTGCGCGGAGCGCGACGTCACAGCCCGACCAACACAGCTCGCCCGGGTCGAGGCATCGCACGTGGGCCCGTCTGGATAGGTTCTGACACCGAACGCCCGAATCGCTGGTTCTGCTACAGTCCGCGACCGCGCGCCTTGAGCAAGCGCGCGGCCGGGAGAACGGCATCGGCGGTCATGCCGCTACAGCGTCCGGACGGCAGGGGTCGCGCATCCCCGGCCGCCGGTGCCACCGCCCCCGGCCCTCCGTCTCACGGGCCCCCGCCCCCATTCAGGCAGAGGTCAGAACAGGGCCATCGTGCCCATCGGCCCGACCGGCTCATGCTCCTGATCGGGCTCCCCGTCGTCGAACTCCAGCTGGACGCCGAATACGGGCGGGTCCACGATCTCCAGCGATCCGGCGCAGGACACGAGGGCGTCGCTGAACAGTTCGGGTCGCTCGGTCGGATCGTGCCGCCACAGGCGGCCCTTGGAGGGGGAGCCGACGACCGTCCCGGCAGCGATTTATCGGGCGCAGCAAGGGCACACAACTCGGGCTTCCCGAATCCGGGTGCGGCGCCTTGGGCCGGCTGAAACCCTTGGGCCCGCACCACCAGCACCAGGGGAGGGGACCCTTTGATCATTCTGGACACCAACATCGTGGACGGCTTCCGACTGGACAGCGTCAGCTCGGACCTTCTCAAGACCATCAGCACGTCGAAGGTCGACAGGGTGGCCGTGCCGTCGGTCGTCATGGATGAGCTGATCTCCCACCGGGCCGTGCCCTACCGGGAGAAGCACCAGAAGGCCGTCGAGGCGCTGGAGCGGTTCGTGAAGTCCACTCCGTGGCCGACCACACCGGGCGTGCTCCCGCAGCTGGAAATGAAGGCGTGTGAGAGCTACTGGAGGACCCAGTACCTGGCCATCGCCGAGGTCATCCAGACGAGCCCGGAAGTCTTGCAGGAAGCCTTCCGGCGCGAGTCGAACGTCCTGCCGCCGTGCAAGAGGGTGGTTGTCTCCGAGGGCGGGGACACAGTGAAGACTGGCGGGCGCGACGCCGCGATCTGGCTGACGGCCGTCGAGTACGCGCGGCAGCACCCGGAGGAGACCGTCTACTTCGTCAGCCGCAACACCAAGGACTTCGGCGACGGCACGTCCTACCTGGCGCCGATGCATCAGGACCTACACGGCATCGCTGACCGCTTCGTACACCTCACGACGCTGGACCAGGTTGTGGAGCGGTTCGCCGCCGCGACAGACGTTGACATTGAGGCCGTGGAGTCGTTCCTGCCCGATGAGGAGACGCTGGAGTACGTCTCGTCCGACGCCTACGTCAGGCATCAGGTGCGCCCTGGCCCCTTGGCGCGACGCTCCTTCCTCTACGAGGGCACGCCGCTGGAGGACCCGGAGAGCGCCGACGGTGAGAGCCTCCCAGAGAGCGGGCCGGTTGCCTCGCGGGGCTGGCTTGCCGCGCCCAAAGCGCAGTTCAACTCCGTCCGCGATGTCAAGGCGTACCGCATCGGTGACCATGTGTGGTGCATGGCGACCGTGCACTGGCTTCTCGCCGGCATCGTGCTTCCCGTTGGTTCCTTCGACCCGACGACTGTCGGTGTTGCCTGGGAGACACGGATGCTCCTCAGCACCACGGAGCGGAGTTCGCGGCCGACGATCCTCCGCGCGTTCCAGCCGAAGCCGGCGGATGCCTCTGAGTTCGACACGTTCCCTAAGATCCCCCGAGCACAACGCAGGCCGCTGGCCAACCTGACCAGGGGGCGTTCGATCGTGGAGGAGATCCTTGAGAGGCACGGCCACACCAGCCTCGACGTGATCAAGACGTGGCTTCACGACGGCCCCACGGGCAGGGAGGAAAGGCTGCGCCGCCTGTTGGCCAAGTCGGGGCAGGAGTACATCTTTGACGAAGCCCTCCTGGAGGAGTAGCCCAGGGAGGGCATCGGGACTGGAGCCCCCGGTCGGACGGCGAGATTGGCCACCGATCAACACATAAGAGCTCGTAACACGATCATGAGTGACAGCGGCCAGTCGGAATTCCCCACCGGCGGCCAGATAGGGGAGCTATCTGCCCGCCGACGATCACGCAGCGTGCGGGGGTTGTCTATGCGGTACGGGTGAGATCCATGATCCAGTTGGTTCGCCAGGTGGCTCCGCCGTCGTAGGAGAACGCTTGCTCCCAGCGCGGGCCGTCCGCATCGTGGGTGGTCCACTGAAATCGGACCTTGACCTCGTGCCCGCCCAGGACGTCATCGCAGAAGAACTGACCGACACCGTCGGTGAAGGAGCCCTCGACGTACGGGTCCAGGTGGCCGGGCCGGCCACTGGAGGCCCACCAGATCCGCCACACCTTGGCCACCGGATCGAACTGCCGCAGCGTGAATCCTTCGAAGGCATCAGTCCAGATCCGGTCGACGTGCCCCAAGCCACCGAGGATCGGCTCTGCGGAGGCCGTCGCATCGAACTCGATCCACTCCTCGCACGCCGGATCGGTGACGTCGGCGAGCTTGCGGTTGCGCACCTTCCAGCTGCCGAAGATGAAGTCGAAGTCAGAGCGCCCGTCGACGGGCACGGCAGAACTCACAGCGGTAACTCCAGAGACAATGCACTGCCGTCGTGGTTCGGGCAGTGGCGGGGCCGAAACGATACGTTCTGCCACCAGGCACAGAGACCACAGCTTGATCAAGAAATTGTCACGGAATGTGACACGTCAGCTGGCCATACGTGGGGACTCTGAAGTGGCCGCCCACATCATGAGTTGGCCGTCTTCAGGCGTCTCCAGCAGATGAGGCTGCAGGCGAGGGATACGAAGGCATCGTGGAGTTCAGTGCGGCGCTCCCAGCGGACGGCGAGGCGCTTGAACTGGTGGAGGAGGGCGAAGGTCTGCTCGACGACGTAGCGGAGCTGGCCGAGGCCCTTGATGTTCGGGGAGCCCTTGCGGGAGATGACCGGCAGAATCCGACGTTTCCGCAGTTCGCGGCGGTTGGGGTTGGAGTCGTAGCCCTTGTCTCCGAGGAGGGCGTCGGGGCGGCGGCGGGGTCGGCCCGGGCGGCCGGCGACGGGCGGGATGCCGTCGACCAGGGCGAGGGTCTGGGTGACGTCGTTGACGTTGGCTGCGGTGGTGATGACCTTGAGCGGGGTGCCGCGTCCGTCGCAGATCAGGTGGTGTTTGCTGCCCGTCTTCCGCCGGTCGACCGGCGACGGACCGGTGTTGGCTCCCCCTTTTTGGCGCGGACGTGGGAACCGTCCACGCAGGTCCTGGACCAGTCCAGCTCGCCGGCCGTGTGCAGCCTGGCGAGCAGAAGGCGGTGCAGTTGGTCGAAGACTCCGGCCTGCTGCCATCGCTCGATGCGCCGCCAGCAGGTCTGCCCCGAGCCGAACCCCAGCTCAAGGGGCAGCAGTTGCCAGGCGATGTCGTTGTGCAGCACGTAGAGGATGCCCTGCAGGCACAGCCGGTCCGGCACCGGCCGCGGGCCGGGAGCCTTCTCGGGCCAAGGCGGCAGAAGCGGCTCGATCAGCGCCCACAGGTCATCGTCCACGATCCACGGCCGGATACTCACACCATCACGAACGGCCAAATTGTCACACCGGTCACGGCCTACCAGGACCGCTCAACAAGATCGTGTTCAGAGCTCTAAGTAGTTGCCCCTACTTTGCCCCGGATCCTGAGGGTGCCGAGGCCACCAACTCCGGTTCACGGCATAGTTGAAGCCTCTCAGCGGGGACTCTTTCAGAGATCAGCTGACCCGCAGGTCGACTCATCACTTACGCATAGAGCAATTAATCGACTTTCAGTTCGCTTGTGACCGGGTACGTCCCGAGTTGTGAACGGGAACTTCGCTTTGCCGTTGGGATATTGGCTGTCATATGCGTAGCCTGACGACTACACACAGCGCATCAGCGCAGTTGGACCAGGTTTCATCTGGCCATCTGTGGGCGGGCGCCCCGCGCCGGCAGTCCGTCCATGGATGGCTGTTCGGGGAGGCATCGTGAACCGCCGCGCGCACGAGTTTGCTCACTCTGTTGTTCGCTTCCGAAATTGCGCCGCCGTTTCCCTTGGCCTGAGCGCGGCGTTCGTCCTTGCCGCGTGCAGCTCGTCCGACGACACGAACGAGAAGCCCGACACGTCTCCGGCAGCCGTCTCGCCGACACCGACGGCCAGTGCCGATCCGAAAGAGACAGCGAAGAAGGAAGCGATCGCAGCGTACGGGGCGTACTGGAAGGAGATGGAGAAGCTCTACGCGGACCCGGCCGGCAAGAGTGCGCATCTCGACCGGTACGCCGCATCCGCGGCCCTGGAGAACGCTGAGGCAGATGCCGGGCGGGCCTACAAGGGCGGCAACATCCTCGTCGGTGGCGTCACGGTCACCGACTCGACCGTGACGAAGACCGACGTGACGGGCAAGATTCCGAACGTCACCCTCTCGAACTGTCTGGACATCTCGAAGTGGGAGACGGTCGACGCGAAGACCAAGAAGCCGGCGGATCTCCCCGATAACCGGCTGTTGAAGTACCTGCTCGTCAGCACGGTCGAAAAGTATCCGGAGGGGTGGCGTGTCACCCGTGACGAGCCTCAGGGGAAGGCATGCTGAAGTGCCACGGCATCGCAAGTGCGGCAACGGCTGTCCTTGTCGCGCTCACCGTCCCTTTCAGTGCGCACGCGGATGAGGATCCCCGGGGCGGCGGCAGCACCGACTGCCTGCTGTTCACCTGTCAGGTCGAGGTCGGGGTCCCTGGCAATGCCGGCGGTCAAGCCGGCGGCGGTGACGGCGCAGGCAAATCAGGCGGGAATGGTTCATCTGCCAGCGCCGACAACACCGACAAGCGGGTGTGCGAATACGAACTTGCGGACCCGCAGCCACCCGCCGACAGCCTGGACTGGGAAGGCCACAAACCCGGTGACGGTGCGGTGTACAAGCAGAGATGCGGCTGGGAGGGCCTCGACGGCAACACCATCGTTCGGATGGTCTGGCTGCCCGAGCCGCCGCCCGAGCAGGAAACCGTCGATCCCGCGGTCCTTGCGCAGCAGGCCGTGGACAAGATGACGCTCCTCGGGCCCGACATCGGCATTACTCCGAAGCCCGGCGGTAAAGGCGTCGTCGGCATGCCGGTGTACATGTGGACGGAGAAGGGCGCCGAGACGTACGGCCCCAACACCGCCAGCGCCTCTGCGGGCGGACTCACCGTGACCGCCACGGCCAAGGTCAAGAAGATCGTGTGGACGATGGGCGACGGGAACACCGTCACCTGCACCACCGCCGGCACGCCCTACAAGGCCGCCTACGGCAAGCAGCCTTCCCCCGACTGCGGCTACCGCTACACCGCGCCGTCGTCGACGTCATCGATGGGGAAGTACCACGTCACCGCAACGTCTACCTGGGCCGTCGACTGGACGGTCAACGGCGGGGGCGGACAGGGCGGCCAGCTCACCGAAATCCGTAACAGCGCGGTGGACATCACCGTTGCCGAGGTGCAGGTCCTCAACTGATCGCGTGCCACGCGCCGAGAGACACCCCGAAAGGTTCCTGTCCGACATGGAAGCCACTGCGCAGGCTGTGCCCCGCCCGACCGGCCCGGACCGTCCTGAGCTGCCGATCACGACCGCGCCCCCCATCAAGCGAGAACGCCGATGGTCGGTGGTCGCCCTGTGCATCGTGCTCGCAGTGATCTGCGCCCTGACCGCGGCGTGGGCCGTCAACTCCGCCAGCGACCGCACCAGGGTCCTCGCCCTCGCCCGCGACGTACCCGCCGGTCAGGCCCTCACCTCAGCCGACGTCACCGTCGCGGACGTCTCCGCCGACGCCGCCCTCTCACCACTGCCCGCCACCGACAAGTCCTCGGTGGTCGGCAAGCGAACGGCTGTCGACCTGCGAAAGGGCGGGCTGCTGCTCGCCTCACACCTCGCCCCCGGCAGCGGCCTGGGAGACGACCAGGAGCAGGTCGGCGTGCAGATCAAGCGCGGCATGGCCCCGGCCGGCACCCTGGCCCCCGGCGACAAGGTCAAGGCAGTGACCACACCCGCTGAGGGTGACGACCTGCCCAAGACCGGCGGGACGGCCCCGGAGAGCATCGACGCCACCGTCATCTCCGTCTCCCGGCCCGACGCCTCAGGCACCGTCGTCGTCAACCTCGCCGTCGGCACGGACGAGGGCCCCATCCTTGCCACCCGCGCCGCCCTCAACCGCGTGGCACTCGTCCGGGAACCGCGGAGCAACTGACCCATGCCCGTCACCGCGCTCATCTCCGCGAAGTCCTGCGGCGTCACCGCCACCGCACTCGCCCTCACCCTGTCCTCCAAGCACTCCTCGCTCCTGGCCGAGTGCGACCCGGCCGGTGGCATCATCCGCGCCGGCCTCCTCAGCGGCCAGGTCAACGCCGGTGTCGGCCTGTATCACCTGGCCCGCGCCGAACGCACCGGCCCCGAGGCCCTCGCCAACGCCTTCGCCTCCCACCTGTGGCACCTCGACCAGGCCGGCCACCGCAAACTGCTGCCCGGCCTGACCGACCCGGCCCAGGCATCCGCCCTGGTTCGCACCTGGCCCACGCTCGCCGACGTCCTGCACGTCATGTCCCAGCAAGCCGGCCACGACATCTACATCGACGGCGGCCGACTCGCCCTGGAAGCCGGACACCTCCACCCGACCCTCACCCCGGCCCCGCTGCTCTACCGGGCCGACCTGGTCCTGCTCGTCGTACGCGGCACCGAGCAGTCACTCGCCCTGGCCCGGCACGTCATCCCCTCACTGCGCACCGCCCTGCACGAAAACGGCTCCGGCGCGGACGCGCTCGGTCTCCTCCTCATCGAGGAAGGCGACTTCCGCTCCCACCAGGTCAGCACCTCCCTCGGCACACCCGTAATCGCCGCCCTGCCGTACGCGCCAGACGTCGCCCACTACCTCACCGCCGGCGGCCGCCCGCCCCGCGGCTACGGCCGCAGCCCGCTGCTGCGACACGCCCGTACAGCCTCCGAGCAGATCGAGGCCGCAGCCAACCGCCGCCAGCTCCAGCAGCAGTACGCGCCCCCGCCCGCTGCTCCCCACCTGGCGGGAATCCTTCAGCGGCTGAACCAACGAAGTGAAGGGGGAGTGAAGCATGGCTGAGAGCCACCACAAGCCCCGTATCAACGGCCACCAGCCGCCCCTCGGCCGCGAGGACATCGCCGGGCTCCTCACCGGACACCTCACCCAGCGCCGCCAGCCCGAACCGCCGGCGCCCACCGCGCCGCCGGCCCTAGCGGCCCCCGCAGCCGCCGTCCCGCCGGCCCGGACCGACCCCGCCGCAGTGCCCCGCCTGGCCGAGCTGCCCGGCGAGCTCCCCGTGGACTGGGACGTCATCGAGACACTCCAGGGCGAGGTCTCCAAGCAGCTCGCCGCTCGTGACCCCCAGCGGCTCATGGAGGAAGCCGACCGGCGAGCGCTCGCCCGCTCCCTGGTCACCAACGCAGTCGCTGACTGGGCCGCCAAGTACGCCCAGGCCCACGTACCGCTCACCGAGACCCAAGAACAGGCCATCGGCACCGCGGTCTTCAACTCCATGTACCGCGGCGGCCGCCTGCAGTCCCTGCTCGACGAGGACAGCGTCGAAGACGTCATGGTCGACGGCCTGCGCGCGCACGTTGAATACCTGGACCGGCCGCGCCGCACCATCGAGCGGGTCGCCGACTCCCACGAGGAACTCATCTCCTGGGTCAACCGGATGGCCCGCCTGTCCGGCCACGGTGAACGCGGCCTGACCCAGTCCACCCCCATGGTGGGCTTCCGCATGCCGGACGGCTCCCGCGTGACCGCCTCCATGCTCACCAGCCGCCCGTCGGTCGTCATCCGCAAACACCGCCTCCGCGACACCGGGCTTGAGGAACTGCGCGCATGGGGGACCGTCAACCCGATCCTGCAGTACTTCCTCCGGGCCTGCGTCCAGGCCCGCATGAACCTGCTCGTGGTCGGCGACATGGGTGCCGGCAAGACGTCCCTGCTGCGGGCACTCGGCCGGGAAATCCCCGCAGACGAACGCCTCGTCACCCTGGAGTCCGACCGCGAGCTGTACCTGGACGAACCCGCCGCCTCCGGAAAGCCCGGCCCCATCACCTACGCGTTCGAGGCACGGCAGAGCAACGGCGAGATCCTCGGCGACAAGAAGGCCGGCGAGGTCACCATCAGCGACATGTTCGCAACGGCCCTGCGCTACAACGCCACCCGCGTCGTCGTCGGCGAAGTCCGCTCCATCGAGATCGTGCCGATGCTGCAGGCCATGTCCGCCGGCGGCTCCGGGTCGATGTGCACCATGCACGTACGGCGCCCGCACGCCATCATCAGCCGCCTGGTGCAGCTGTGCACGGAGGCCGGCATGGCCACCGAGGCAGCCCACCACCTCATCGCCGCCTCCGTCGACGTCGTCGTCTACCTCGCCTACGACTGGGACGACGTGAAGTACGGAGGCCGCAAGCACCGCTACGTCAGCCACGTCTACGAAGTCCACGACGTCGTCGGTGAAGGCGGCCGGCCCAGCGTCACGGAGATCTTCGCCCCCGCCGGCCCACAGGAGCCGCGCGCGGTGTTCAAGAACATGCCCTCCTTCATCGGCGAGCTGGAGAACAAGTCCCGCTTCCCCGACCTTGACGGTGCCCCCTCCTTCCACCGCGCCTGGCTCACGGACAATCCGCTGGGCGCGTGGGGCGGACCCCTGCAGCGAAAGGGCCCCGCCGCATGACGCCGCCCCTCCGCACTCCTGAGGCACGCACCCGGGAGGTCCGGTGACCACATCTGAACTCGCTCTGGTCGCGGCCCTGTGCGCCGTCATCGCGGTCGTCGCCCTCATCGCGCTGGTCCGCGAAGCCCGCGGCCGAGTGCTCGACCCGCTCAAGCCACGCCGCCAGACCGCGGCCCGCCTCCAGCGCGCCCGGGCCGAGCTGCCGGAGAAGTGGCAGGCCCGCTGGCGCTACCTGGCCACCATCGCCGGCGTCGTCACCCTCGGCGTGTGGGCATACACGGGCTGGCCCATCCACGGCCTGCTGGCCGGAGCCGCCGTACTCGGCCTGCCGTTCGTCCTCAACCCCGGCACCTCCGCCCAGGCCCGCATCGAACGCCTCGAAGCCCTCGCCCAGTGGCTCAACCACCTCGCCGGCGTACACACCGCCGGTATCGGCCTGCCAGCCACCATCCGCGCCTCGGCCAAGAACGCCCCCAGCCCGATCGCCGCGAGCGTACGGACCCTGTCGGAGCGGCTGCGCTCCGGCATGGAGGCCCACGACGCCTTCGAACTGTTCGCCGACGAGATGGCCGACGGCGTCTTCGACCACGTAGTGCTGCTCTTCCAGTCGCACGCCGTCTACAAGGGGCCGGGGCTCGCCGACGCGCTCGAGGCCATGGCCGTCACGATCCACCAGCAGGCAGCCGACGCCCGCGACATCGAGGCCGACCGGGCCAAGGTCCGCAAATCCGCCCGCCTGGTGTCCATCGTCATCTGCATCGTCGTACTCGGATGCATGCTCAACGAAGCCTGGTCGGCCTGGTACCAGACCCCGCCCGGGCAGGTCGTGCTCGCTCTCCTCGGCGGCGGATTCGCCTGGACGCTGATGATGCTGCGCCGCATCGCCCGCACCAGCCCCGACCCGCGCCTGATCGAGGTCGACAAGCACCGCACCCGGGACATCGCCCTCGGCTACGCCCTCAGCGCCGGCGATACCGCCCCGCGGGCCTGGGCCGCAGCGGCCACCAGCCCCGCCCCGAAGGAAGACGCACGGTGATCGCCCTCAACGTCATTGCGCCCGCGGCGGCCGCCGGTGTCCTCGTCGGCCTCGGTGTCCGCGCGGCCTGGCCCGCCAAGCCCGACCTGACCAGCGCCCTGGACCGGCTGGACGCCAGCAAGGTGCCCACCGCCCTGCCGACCGACGCTCTGGTCCCCACCGGCTCGCTGCCCGAACGAGTCGGCAACCGGCTCCTCGCCGACTTCGGCGACCGTATCGCCCTGCCGCTGCGCGACCTGAACCTGCTGCGCATCAGCCCCGCCGAGCACCTCGGCAAACGCGCTCTGTTCGCGCTCTACGGCCTGGTCATCCCGCTGCTGCTTCAGGCCATGCTCGCGCTGGCCGGCGCCCCCTTCCCTTACGTCGTCCCCGCCGGACTGTCCCTCGGCCTGGCGGTGCTGTTCTGGCTATGGCCCGGCCGGGAGGTCACCAAGGAGGCCGCCGAAGCCCGCCTGATCGTCCGGCACGCCGCAGCCTCCTACCTCGAGCGCGTCGCGCTGGCGCGGGTCGCCAACTCGGGCGCCGCGCAGGCCCTGACCGACACCGCCCGGGTCGGCGAAAATTTCATCTTCAACCGCATGCGGCAGGTGTTCCACCAGGCCGACCTCGCCGGTGTCACCCCGTGGGACGCCCTCAAGCAGCTCGGCGAGGAGCTCGACATCCCCGAACTCACCCGGCCCGCCGACACCCTCGCCCTGGCCGGCGACGGCGCAGCCGTCTACACGACCCTGCAGGCACAGGCCCGGCAGCTGCGGATCGCGCTGCTGTCCGACCAGAAGGCCAAGGCCAACGAGGCCTCCGCCGCCATGATCCTGCCAGTCACGTTCGGAGTCATCCTCATGATCACATTCGTCATGATCCCTCTGACGATCACCATTCTCGGAAGCTGAACAAGGGAAATTCACGATGCTGCTGAAGACCGTCGCCCGGTTCCAGATCCGCTGGGCGCACATGACCGAGCGGATGAAGGACGACAGGGGGCAGTCCACCAGCGAACTCGCGGTGATGGCCGCGGTCCTCATCGTGGTGGCCGGCCTCGTCGTCGCCGCCATCCGCACAAAGGTGCTGGAGAAGATCGGCATCATCAACGGCGGGTGACCGCCGGCACTCACAACAGGGAGGGGAACACCGTGACTGCGCGTACGCGCAGCGGCCGCTGGAAGGCCCTCGCCGCCCGCCCGCACACCGACCGCGGTGCCGGGAGCGTCGAGGTTGCCGTACTGGCTGTTGTGGTGCTGATGCTCGTCTTCACGATCATCCAGGTCGGCCTGTTCTACCACGCCCGCAAGGTCGCCCAGTCCGCAGCACGGCAAGGCGTCGACGCCGGCCGGCAGTACGGCTCCAGCCCTGGAGACGGCGTCGCCCAGGCCCGCGACTTCCTCACCAAATTCGGCGGCAGCGTACGCGGTGCATCCGTCACCTCCTCCGGCAGCACCGCCGAAGAAATCCACATCACGGTCACCGGGCACGTCGCCACTCTCGTTCCGGGCCTGGAACTCACCGTCACCCAGGACGCCCACGGACCCATCGAACGCTGGACCAACCCATGAGCCGCCTTGTCCGCCGCAGCGCCGGCGAGGACCGGGGAAGCGCCGCGATCGAGGTCGCGGTGATCGCCCCGGCCATCATCGCCCTGCTCGGCCTGATGATCGCCTTCGGCCGTGTCGTCGACGCCGAGGGGTCCGTCGACGCAGCCGCCCACGCAGCCGCCCGCGCCGCATCCCTCGAGCGCGACGCAACCTCCGCCCAGAGCCAGGCCCACGCGGCCGCCGAAGACAGCCTCACCAGCGACGGCGTCACCTGCCAGAGCAGCGACGTCGTCGTCGACACCTCCGGCTACTCCCTCGACGTCGGGCAGGCAGCCACCGTCACCGCCACGATCTCCTGCACCGCGCCCCTGTCCGACATCGCCTTGCCCGGCTTGCCCGGAGCCAAGACCCTCACGGCGACCTTCACCAGCCCGATCGACACCTACCGGGGGCGGCAGTGATCCACGCCGCGCAGGGCCTGACCACCCGAGCCCCCGGGGACCGCGGCTCCATGTCGCTGTTCATGGCGATGTCCGCCCTCGCCATCCTCATGGTCCTGGGCCTGCTCGTCGACGGCGGAGGCGCCCTCAACGCCTCCAACCGGGCCACCTCCCTCGCACAAGAAGCCGCGCGCACCGCCGGTCAGCAACTGGACCCGGCCCAGGCGGTCGAAGGCACCGCCATCACGATCGATCCCGAGGCCGCCCGCGCGGCAGCCCTGGACTACCTCGCCGCCGCGAACGTCCAAGGAGACGTGCAGATCACCGACGGTGGGCAATCCCTGACGGTGACCGTCCGCGACAGCTACGCCACACACTTTGCATCCCTGCTCGGTGTGGGCACGATCAACGTGGACGGCACCGCGACCGCCCACCTGCAGACCCAAGCAGCCGGAGGCTGAGCCGACATGGCCCACCGCAAACCGAAGTCGCTGCGCGCCCTCAGCGCGCTGCTACGCGCCCTCACCAGCCTTGTCCTCCTGCTCGCCCTGGTCGGTGGCATCCCCCTAGCCTTGGTCGCCCTCGGCCATCAGCCCACCGAACTGTCCGGCGGGCTCAACCTGCTGCTCGAGCAGGACGACGGCACCCTGTGGCTGGTCGTGGCCACCTGCATCGGCTGGGCCGCCTGGGCTGCGCTCGCGTTCACCGTCGTTCTCGAAATCGTCGCCGTTGCCCGCCGTCGCTCGGCACCCCGCATCCGCGGCCTGGGCAGCATGCAATCCCTGGCCAGCTTCCTGGTCGGCGGCATCGTCCTGCTGGCCCCGACCGCCGCCTCGGCCGCGAGCACCGCGCCGGCTGTCGCGGTCACCCAGACTGTGGGTACCTCCACGGTCACCGCCAGCACAACGCCGACCAGCACGGCGACGTCCAGCACCGACTTCCCCACCCACACGGTCACATCGGCTACCGAAACCCCGTGGGACCTGGCCGAGGAATACCTCGGCAACGGGCAGCGGTGGCGCGACATCGCTGCCCTCAACCCGGACGTCCACGAGCTGACCTCCGGCGATCAGTACCTGCCCACCAGCGTGGTCATCAAGCTTCCCCTCGACGCCCGCCCCACAACACCGGCTGCCCCCGCGACCACAGACCCGGCAACCCCCGCGTCCGACAACCCCGCAGCCGCGAGCCCGGCCCCACACCACACCCCCGCCGCCGCTGACGACGACAAGGACCGCGAAACCGGCACCTCCGCCTCCCGCCACGCACCCAAACATGACGAGGTCACCGTCGCCCCCGGCGACAGCCTCTGGTCGATCGCCGGCGACGAGTACGGTGACCCCACCGCCTGGCAGGACATCTACAACGCCAACAAGGGCGAAGCCCAGCCCGGCGGCCGCGCCTTCACCGACCCGGACCTGGTCATCCCGGGCCAGCACCTTGATCTGCCAGACACCAGCGAGCACGCGAAGACACCGACCGGACCCGACACCAGTCAGGACACCCCTGCCTCGCCGCCCCAGGACACGCCAGCGGACCACGAACCGGACCACACGCCACCCAACACCGAAGACCAAGACACCGGGCACGATCAAGAGCAGCAGGCCCCGCCGGCCTCCACACCCGCCCCCTCGACGACCCCCACCACCGAACCGCCCTCCGCGGTCCCGAGCACACCGGCACCCTCCACCAGCACCGCCCCAGCGGCCGAAACCCCTGATCCCGCAGCTCAATCCGCTCAGGACAGCGCCGGCCGCGTCAGCGCCGTCATGACATGGACAGCAACCGGTGTCGTCTCCACAGCGTTGATCGGCACCCTCGCCGTACGCCGCCGTCGACAGCAGCACCGCCGTCGCCCCGGACGGCGCATCGCCATGCCCCAGGGCCGAGCCGCCGCCACGGAGCAGGGGCTGCGCAGCGTTCAGACACCCACCGGTTTCGACCTGCTCAACACCGCTCTGCGCAGCCTCGCACTCAACCTCCGAGCAGCCGGACGCGACCTGCCCGTCCTCAACGGGGCGGTCCTGCACGAAAGCCGCATCGAACTCCACCTCGCCCAAGCTGCCCCGCCCTGCGCCCCCTTCACCGCACCCGGGGACCGCCAGGACCTGTGGACCTGCACGGCCAACCACCCAGACCTGGCAGACACCGACACGCTGAACGGCGCCAGCGCCCCCTACCCCGCGCTCGTATCGATCGGGTGGGACCCCCAGGGCCACTACGTCCTCATCGACCTGGAACACATCGGCCTCCTCCACCTCGACGGCGACGCCGACCTCGCCCGTCACGTCCTGCAGGCCATCGCAGTCGAACTCGCAACCACTCCCGTTGCCGGACACCTCGAAGTCACCGCACTCGGACAGACCGCACCCGACCTTGAGAAGGCCGTACCCGAACGCGTCGCCCGCGCGGACACGGACGCTGCCAGCGCCGAACTCACCGCTCACACCGAAGACCAGCGCAACGCCCTCACCGCCCTGGGCGCCGATTCGCCGCGGGCGGCCCGACTCAGCGACGACGCCGGAGACTGGACCCCGCACATCGTCCTCGCCGAGCAGCTGAGCCCCACCGCCGAGAGCCTCCTGTCGACGCTTACCGCCCAGCCGCGCACCGCAAGCGCCGTCATCTCCACCGCCACCTTGGTCGACCCTCCAGACGAGGCGTGGACGCTGACCTGCCACGACCCCGCCGAGCTCGTCACCCTGCCGAACTCCGGACTGCTGGTTCGCCTGCAGACCCTTGACGACGACCGGTTCCGTGACGCCATCGAACTCCTCACCACCGCCGACACGGACACCGACGTCCCGGCAGCCCCTTTCAACCCCGACCTGACCAAGGCCGACGACGGAGGTCTCGACGGCCTGCCCGACGAGTACGTCTCCCTGGAGCAAGAGGACCTCGAAGCGGTCGCCGGCCCGGAGCCAAAGTCCCCTGCACCTGTCGCACCGGCCGGCGCTCTGGACAAGAAGCCGGACGCCAGGGAATCGCTCGCCGATGTCCTGGACGCAGACAAGGAGGACACGGGCAACGCGGCGGTCGCGGCACCCGCAGGACCGGCCAACGTTTCCCTTGGACTGACCACTCCGTGCGCCGTCACCACCTCCGCCGTGCACGCATCCATCCCCCCGCCTGCCGCGCCGGAAGCCGACTACGACACAGCCGGCGAGGAAACGGGCGAATCCCTCGCCGACGTCCTGGCGAGCGACACAGCGAGCGACGACGACCCCACCCGCTCCGCAGCCAGCCCTCCGCAGCCGCGCACCGCCAGCCCGGCCACCCCGCCGATCAGCACGCCACTCGCGGAGGACGAGCCCACCCCGAGCGGCCCGGCGGTCCTCCTCCTCGGGCCGCTGACCATCGAGGGCGCCACAGGACGTGTCGACTCCAACCGCAAGAGTGTTGCCACCGAACTCCTGGCCTTCCTCGCCCTGCACCCGGGAAGCGACCACCACGCGGTCGACTCCGCACTGTGGCCCGCCTCCCGCGTGAACAAGGAGATGCGTAACGCCGTCATCAGCCGCGCCCGGTCCTGGCTCGGCACCGACACCGACGGCAACCAACACCTGCCCCGGTTGCAGAACACCCCAGACAAGCGCTACCGACTCGGCCCGCACGTCACTGGCGACTGGCTCACCTTCCAACGCCACGCCCGCCAAGGACTCACCGACCACAGCGAGGACGGCGACCGAGCGCTGCGACGAGCCCTGGCCCTGGTCCGCGGCCGCCCCTTCGCCGGCATGGACCCCCAGCGCTACGCCTGGGCCGAGCCCATCATCCAAGAGATGATCTCCGCGATCACGGACGTCGCCGTCGAACTCTCCACTCGACGACGCGAGGCCCGCGACCCCCGCGGAGCCCTGTGGGCCGCCCAGCAAGGCCTGCTCGCCGTCGAGGACAGCGAGACCCTGTACCGCGCGGTGTTCCTCGCGCACCACGCAGTCGGCGACATCGACGCGCTCCGCAGCGCCGCCGAACGTCTCCGTGCTATCAACGACTCGATCGGAGGCGGCGTGGAGATGGAAGCCGACACTGCCGAACTCCTGCGCAACCTCTTGCCCCGCCCCATTCACACGCGCTGAACCCAGGAAGACTCACCTTGCCTACGAGCCGCCCCTGCCTCCGGGAGACCTCGTCCGTTCGAGGGTCGACCGCTCGTAGCCTCGGCTGATGCTGCCGTGCCGGGTAGCCTGCCCGGCTAGTGGCGTACTGCCGATCAGCGCCCGCGTCCGGAGCCACGCCGCCGGACGCGGGGGTCAAGGTCCTGCGGGGCCTGCTCCCAACCGTTCTACGTTCCGTCGTTTCTGCCGAGGACTACTGGCGCTGGACCATGAGCGGTGTGAGGTGCAGCCGGAGCCGCCACAAGAAGGAGACCGAGCCGGCCGTCCCGCTGGAGCCGACCATCAGTACGTTGTGGGCCTCGCCGAACGGCCCCGGCGTCCTGATGCGCCCTACCTGCGTGTGAGGGCGAGCAACTCCTGAGTCTCCTCGGCGGCAACGCTGGCGCTGTCGAGGAGGGACGTCACCTGCTGGAGTGCGGCGGCGTGATCGCCGTACACGGTGATCGCCGCCAGGCGCTGGGGGGTGCTGTCAGGCACGGTGGGCTTCTGGGAGCGGGGGCTGATGGTCGGGGGAGCGGTTGATGACGATGGCGGTGGCGTTGTCCGCGTCGAGTCCGACGGCGGCGAACGCGGCGATGCCGCCGTCGGCGGCCTCGTCCAGTGGCTCCATCGGATCCAGGGTGGTGCCGCGCTACGGGCCCGGCGGTCGCGTCGCTTTGACGGTCGACTCGCCGTCCGTACTGGCGCCGGGCTGGCCCGTGGTGTGCTCGGTCACCGGACGGCGGAAGGACAGGACTGTTGCCGACGGCCGGTCCGCGGGAGCACCTGCGCACTGGCGCCGGTGGCCGGCATGCCAGGGCCCGGCCTGTTCCGGCAGCAGCTCGTCCTCGGAGATCCAGCAGGTCCGGCACGTGGCGGTGTGGGTTTCCGCATCGTACGAGTACAAGGGAACGCTCACTGGTTCTCCTTCCAGGCGCGGATCTCCAGGTAAACGATCTCCGCTTCGGGGTGCATGCGGCCGGTGTCGACCAGCCAGCCTTTGACCGCCGCGGTGACGTCGCCGCCGGCTGCGTCCACCATGCGTTTGAAGTCGGTAGCCTCGAAGCCCTGTTCGCCGGATCCTGGGCCGCCGACATTCGCTCCGTAGGCACGCTCCTCGGTGCCGTCACGGCGCTGGACGACGTTGCGTCGCACGCCGGGGGAGTCGGCGAGGCGGCCGGAGTCGTGGGTGAACATGCTGCGCAGCGCCCGCACCGTGAACGCGATCTTCCCGTTGTTCTCGGCAGCCTCCGCGATGATCGGATACAGGCGGGAGGCGCCGGCCGCGATGTGCTGCTTGCCTGCCCTGGCCAGCGACGACGTCCACTTCTTCCGGCGCCGACCGTGCTCGTCTGTGACGGTTTTGGTGGAGCGCACTGCGTTACGTCGGCGTACCCGGGCTACCTCGCCGCTCTTCGTCAGCCGTGGCCGGACGTGGCCGCGGGCCAGCCGCTTGAGGCTCTCGACGTCCCGCGGTCCGCCGGCCTGTACTTCCTGGACGACGGCCCGCAGCGCTTCCACCATCGAGGCGCCCTTGTTCTTCGTGAAGAACTGCGACACGAGGGAGGCGTTGCGGCCGAGGATCTCAGCGACCTGCTTCTTGTTGAAGCCTTCGTCGAGCAGCTGCTCAGTGAGGCGGGCGGCCTCGTTGCGCTGTTCGCGGCGACTGCCGCCGCGGCGCTGGCGGGGGGTCATGCGGCCGTCACCTCATCCTTGTCATGGCACTCGTGGCGGGAGTCGGCGGTGTCGCCGTCCTCCCAGTCGCCGTCGCCGCTGGCGCCGCAGATGCATTCCCACTGCCCGTACCAGCCGACGGTTCCTGGCTCGGGGCAGTCGTAGTGCCCGGATTCGGGAGCGTCTGCGTCGGAAAAGAGGGCCTCGTCGTAGGCGCCGCATTCGGAGTGCTCCCAGCGGGCCTCCCACGTCACGTCACCAGTCACAGGGCTTCAGCCTCCAGATTCTGGCGGCCCAGCTTCTGCAGTGTGTAGAACTCTTCGTCGCTGGTCGGGGTGTTCTGCTCCCAGTCCAGGGCGCCCTTGAGGAGGTAGTCGCCCGGCTGCCCGCTGTAGGGCCAGTCCGGCCGTCCGGTGGTGTAGATGGCGTCGGTGCGGAAAGCGAGGACCGATCCGGCTGGCAGGTGCAGGGCGCCGGCCGGGACGCCCTTGCCGACCTTGACGTCGCCGGTCTTGTCGTCCTGCCCGATCACCACGCTCTGGTGCGTCGACAGCAGCGCCGCGCGAGCGGCCGACCACACCGCGGCCGCCCACTCCGGGTGCGCGTACGGATCCCGTGCGAAGCCCCCGTCGCGCTGCCACGTGACGTGAGTGTCCGTGATTCCGGTCAGCCGTGCTCCGTCGGGGATCTCCGGGGTGGACCCGTCTGCGTTGAGTTCCACGGACCCGGTGGTCATCTTCGGACGCTGCGCGAATGTGCCGATCCCGTACAGCAGGATCGACCGCACCGCCCGCGCGGCCAGCCGGAACGCCCACCGCATGGACTCATCGCCGTGCGAAGTGGACCAGCGCAGGAGGTGGTTCCACACACTCTTGAGCTTCGTGGACCACTCCTGCAGCGGGCGCTGGTTCTTCTCCCACACCAGGCCGTCGAGGAACTCCACCTTCCACGGCATGATCGGGTTCCGCAGAGCCATGTTGATTTCCGCGCCCCCCGCCCAGGTCGTGAAGGTGCGCCCCGGCTCGTACGGGTAGTGCCAGGACCGTTCCCCGGGGGCGGGGGCCGGCAGCAGACCGACGTGTTCCCACTCCTGCGGGATGGTGACTCGCACCTGCCAGTGCGACGGCGCGTAGAGCAGGTCCCCTTTCTCCTTGTCGCTCAGCGAGGCGATCGCCGTGGTCGTCATCCGTCGTGGGACGCCGGTCGGCGAGATCGAGCAGTGCCGGGCGTAGGCGAACGTCCGGTCCAGCTCGTACCAGGCGGGCACCTGCTCCGGTACCCGTGGCGGGGTGATCAGCTCGGTGCGCCCCTGCCCTGCCGTGGCGTGGAGCAGTCCGCGGAGCTCCTGCGAGAGCACCGGGTAGCCCTCGGCCCAGCGGCCCCGTTCCGGGATGGTCCGTGTCCACAGGTCACGGCCGGTCTGCGAGGGCGACCCCATGAGTACGACGTCCCTCCACTTTTCGTGGAGTGCCTTCCACAGTTCTACGAAGGCCTGGCGGATGATCTCCGGGGGTGCGCCCTGGGGGTCGAACCACTCGCCCACGCTGCGGATTTCGGTGTGCTGGTCCGTGCCGCGCTGCCACCGGCCCACCGGGTTGCGCGGATGCACCAGGTGCCCGGCCTGGCGGTCCTTGCCACGCGAGGACTCCACCTGCCAGCCTTCCGGCAGCGGGGCGTTCAGCCATGCGGAGACCGCGTCTTTCAGAAAGTCGTACCGGCCTGCGTCCCTGTGCCAGGGGTCACCGCCGGTGACGTAGATTCGCTCGATCGTGGGAGGGACCGTCGCGTACACCGCGGTCAGGATCTCCGCCACGCTGGCGCGCCCCAGCTCCAGCCGGGCTGTCCCGCCGGACCACACAAGGACTCCGGTCGCGGTGTCGAGGAAGGCCATCTGTCGCACGGCCTGCTTGAAGTTCGGCGGCTTTGACACCAGGTTCGGCTCCTGCCTGAACCATCGGTCGCCCTCGGAACCGGCCGGAATCGACGGCAGTTCCCGTGCAGGCATCTCCTTGGCCGTCTGGGCGGCCGGAGTCGTCGGGACCTGCTCGGCCGTGGCGGGGCCGGGCGATGGCCTCTCGTGCTGGGCCTCCGCGTCCGAGGCCTCGGCCGAGACAAGCGGTGTGCCCAGGTCGGGTGTGGTGCCGACGGGCTCCGTGATCGCCTGTGTGACAGTCTCTGGTGTGGAGAGGTCGTCGTTCGTCGGGCCGCTCGCGGGGGCCTGGGGCCCAAGGTGCGGGGCCAGGGCGACGACGTCGATCACCGAGAGGCCTGCCGATGTCGCCAGCCGATCGGCCTTCGCCTTCTCGTACGTCCCCAACTCGGCGATCTTCTTGTCACGAGCGGTCTGCAGCTTCTTCAGCTGGCGTTCCAGGGGCCTGATCTCGTCGCGAAGCTGGCGCAGGTCGGTGAGGCCGTCGTTGTAGCTCTTGGCGTCCATCTGTCAGTGGCTTCCTTCGGAGATCGCCGGAACAACCGCACGCCCCCCATTGTGAAGAATTTGGTTATGCATAGTCAAGCTATGCGCCTCTTCTTGCTGCTTACGCCCTGCCCGCGAGCGCATCCTCTATCTCATCGAGCCCGCCGGGCGGGTCTGCATGGTCTCAGAGTCCACTGACGACAAGACGTCCGATCCGTCCGCCCGCCGACCGGTCGGCTCGAGGGTCACAGTGCGGCGGTCGACGCCACGGAGTATCTAGAGCATAATCTCCAGATGCATAGTCTCACTCTGCATCTTCTGGAACGGTGAGGGCCGGGAGCTGCTACCAGCTCGTCACCGCTGGCTGATCAGTTCACGCAATACGCGATCTGTTTCGCCGGCGGGCCTGTCCACCCCCTGCAACGCGGATGGAGTTCATCAGTGACCCCTCGACACAGCCGACCTGAGGGCGCCGAGAAGAGGCTGCAAGAGGCCGTCAGGGCGGCAAAGCAGCAACGCGACAAGGCTGTCCGGCAGGCTGAGACGACCTTCTGGACCGAGATCGCCGAACTCAAGCAGTCCTACAGGGGAGCCCATACCGACATCGCGTCCGTCCTCGGAGTCACCCGTGATGCGATCCTCAAATCGGTCAAAAAGTACGCCAGTGACGGGCGAGAAGAGTAGTCGGCCATCCCCCAGGATGCCTGAGCACGCCTCTGGCCCACGTCGGTTCAGCACGAGCCGACAGCGTCCCAGAGGCCTGAAGAGGACCGGTTCCAGCTGCTCGAGCGGATCCGGCCGCGGCTCGGAGGCCACAAACACAAAGAGGCCCGTGCCCCGCGACGGCGGGACACGGGCCTCAGCGCTCTACGAGCCGGTCAGGCCCCCACGGGCCTCTGCTGGTCACTGCAGTGCGGCCCAGGGCGTTCCGTGCAGCTACGCACCATCGGGTACGGGGTGGGTGTAGCGGATGAGCTTGCCGAGGCTGCGGGCGTATGCGATCTCGTTGCGGGTGCTTTCCCCGATATAGCCGCCGGGGTTCACGACGAGCACCTGGTCGGCGAGGTTGATCTTCTGGCGGTGCAGCGCATCCAGCATGTCCTTGAGACGAGCTGCTCGCCCCGGCTCTTCCCACAGAGGGTGCGCCACCTTCATGTCACAACCAGGTGCAAGGACGATCCGGCCGGCCGCCGTCTCGTACAGGTTGGCCTCGGCGAGCGCGTCCCAGAACCTGGTGGAGCCGCACAGGACGACGACAGGCGGTCGCACTGCGTCCTGGCTGCGTGCGGCATTGAGTACGCGTGGCAGGCGGACGTGCAGGTGCTCGACGTCGACATGGTAGCCGCGTTCCCGAAGTGCCTGGGCGAGCAGTTCAGTGAGGGCGCTGGCACGGTGCCGGCCTCCGGCACACCCGATGGCGATGCGGCGAGGCCTGGCGGGCAGGGTGGCGTACTCGCGGAGGTTGGCGAGCAGTTCACGGGCGCCGGGGGTGGTGGCGACGACGTCCTGGACGCGGGGGTGGAGGCCGTCGAGGTCGAGGATGTCCCGGGCGGCGGCCGGGTCCCGGAGCCGGTCGCGCACGTCCTCTACTCGGTCGGCGGCGGGCGGGATAGGCGCGCCGTCGGGACCGGTGGGCAGGTGGAGGTAGCCGAAGGAGATCAGTTGGATGCTGTGCACGGATGCAGTGCTCCTGTCTGCGCGGGTGGTGGGGTGTGGTGGGCGCCGGTCCTGGGGGCGTGACCTGGTCAGGCCCTTTTCGGGTTCGGGCGCATGGCGGCGCGGCGGGCGGTGAGCGCGACTCGGTCCTGCCAGGACTGGGCGGCCTGGACTGGCGGTACACCGCGCAGGGTCTCGCTGTAGAGCCACCGGTCCCGCTGCGCGTCCAGGTCGTCGAGGACGCTGATGGTGCCGTAGGAGACGGCGGCGAGCTGCTGCCATGCGCCGGTGGCGTGCTGGTCGCGGCAGGTAGCGCAAAGCCGCTGGCCGATGAGCGGGTTGAACCAGATGGCACAGCCGGCTGTGCAGGGGTATCCCGGCTGGCAGTGGCAGGCGAAGCAGCCGTCGGGGCTGGTCGGCGACCAGCGGCGGTGCTTGGTCAGGCTGAGGTGCCGTACAGGGACGGCCGGCCATGCGTGACCGCACGAGCGGCACCGGTGGTATCGGCCCCAGCCGGCACGGCCAGGCCCGTCGGTGAGGGATGTCGACCGGCTGGCACGCCCGCACGCGGGGCATTCGGACTGGACGGCGACGTCCTCGCGGTCCAGCCACTCGATGTCGATGACGGTGGCGCTTTGCGCCGTGGGGTCGTCGGGCTCGGCTTCCTCGAAGTACCAGGCGTACTCATCCTCGTCGTGGGTGTCGGCTTCGCCTCCCCGAGTTACCTTGATGTTGATGCGCCTGGTCCCGGAGCGGATCAGGTCGGCGAGGTTGCCGCCGGGCAGGACTCGGTGACCCCACACACGGCGCTGGTAGGCGTTGGTGACGGCCAGGACAGCACGATCGGTGATGTGCCCTAACGCCATCAATCGGTCGCACTCTTCGCCCAAGGGGATGGCCGGGATGCCGTACAGGGTGTCGAAGCCCTCCCGCGCGGTGCCGGAGAGGGTGAACTGCTGGCCTGGGAGGGCCTCGTTGAAAGCGGTCATGGGGTGTCGCTTCTCCACGGTGAGGGGGCGGTTGTGCTGCGGGCCGGCCGGACTGGCGCCGACGGCCGACCCGCAGGTATGGGAAGCGCCTGACCAAGGCAGGCCAGACGTGACGGTCAGGGAGCGGGGGGAGAACGGCGCTGAGCTTGTGCCGGAGCACGAGGCTCGGCAGGGTCCTGTGGGACGGGGCGCAGCTGCGTCGCGGCACTGTTCAGCGGCGGGTGGGCTGGTCGGTGATGACGAGGAACGAGTCGGACTGCAGGTCCATGACGACCCGGGCAGGCGTTCCCTGGGCCTGCTGGCCGACGGCGTACTCGTCGGCGGGCCAGGAACCGCGGGGGCCGCCGGCGGGGAAACGCTCGAGGATCGTGGGCTGGGACGAGTCGGACATGAGTCGTCTCCAGGTGTGGTCAGTTGGTCAGCCGGATCGGCATGAGGAGGTAGCGGAGCGCTTGGTCGTCGCCGTCGTGGGCACGCAGGACGGCGGGCTTGGTGGGGGAGGTGAAGTCGAACTGGACGGACTCGGCCGTCAGGGCGTTCAGGCCGTCCAGGAGGAAGGCGGGGTTGAAGGCGATGGTCAGCTCGCCGCCGGTGAGACTGGTGTCGACGTTGTCGACGGCCTGGGCGTCGTCGCCGGTGCCGCCTTCCAGGACGAGGGTGCTGTCGGCGGTGAAGGTCAGCTTGATCGGTGCGTCCCTCTTGGGCGAGACCAGTGCGACACGCTGGGCAGCGGCCTTGAGAGCGTCGATCTCCACGGTGGCCGCGTGGGCGAACTCGGTGGGGCACAGCGCGTCGTACTTCGGCAGTTCGCCCTCCAGGGCGCGGATGGTGGTTGTGGTGAGGTCGCTGCGCAGGGTGAAGAGGCCGGCGTCGCCGGTTGGCAGGGCGAGGTCGACAGTGGTGTCGTCGGCCGTGGCCTTGGCGGCGTCGCTCAGGGCGCGGCCGGGGATGACTGCGCTGGTGTCCGGGAGGTTGGCGTCCTTCCAGGACAGGGTGCGGACGGCGAAACGGTAGCGGTCGGTGGCGCACAGGGTGAGGGTGGCCGCTTCGCTGTCGTGGCGCAGGCCGATGCCGGTGAGGGTGGGCAGCGATTCTTCTCGGCTGACGGCGCAGGCGACCTGAGCGACAGCTTCAGCGAAGGCGCGGCCGTCGAGGGTGCCGGTAATGGTGCCGGGCTCCGGCAGGGCCGGGTACTCGTCGAGGGGCAGGGTGGGCAGGATGAAGCGGGCTGATCCGGCCTTGAGGACCAGGCGGGGGCCGCGCAGTTCGAGGTGTACGTCGCCGCGGACGATGCAGACGATGTCGGACAGCAGTCGGCCGGAGACCAGGGCGCGCCCGGTCTCGGTGACGGTGGCGGCCACGGTGGTGTCGGCGCTGATCTCGTAGTCGAAGGCGCTGACGCGCAGCTGGCTGCTGGAGGCGTCCAGCAGGAGACCGGCGAGGACGGGGACCGGAGGCCGGGCGGGCAGGCTTCGGGCGGCGTAGCTGACTGCTGCGGCGAATGCGGCGTGGTCGATGGTGAGCTTCACAGGTCGCGGTCCTTCTGGCTGAGGGTCCAGGTGCAGTTGATGGCCGGTGGCTGGGGCGAGGGGTTGGGCTCGGTCGGGGCGTTGTCCGGGGTCACTGGTTCGGGACGGGCAGGTCGAGGTGCTGGGCGAGGGCCTGCCGGGTGGGCAGGTCGTGGGCCTGGTCGTGGAGGAAGGCGGCGACTTCTCGGACGCGCCGGCGCAGCTTGGCCAGTTCGTCTTCGGCTGCGTGCAGCGCGGCAGCCGCCTGATGGGCGGTGAGGTGGTTGGTCATGGTGGTCCCGGGGTGGGCCGATCAGCGGGTGGTGGCCGGGGCGCTGCTGTGCGTGGCGGCGGACCTACTCGGCGTGCCAGGCACCGCGGGGCGTCCCGGCAGTGATGCGTTTCAGGGGTGCTTCGCTCTGCCGGTGATCACGGGTCGCTGTCGTCGGTGCCGGTGACGGGGATGTCGCCGAACATGTCGTCGAGGGCGCGGGTGACGGCAGGCCGGCTCGCGGGCCGGGTCGCGTTGAGGACTTGGTGGGTGAGGTCGGTCAGGTTGATGGCGTTGAACACAGCGGTGAGTTCCGCGACGGTCTGCTGGTCCACGGCTGTGTGGTCGTCGGGCTGCTGGCTGCGCGGGTGGCAGTTCAGGGCGTTGACGTGGTCGGCGAGGCGGTGGGCCAGGGCCGGGCTGATGTCGAGGATGTGCGTCTGGTCTGAGGCGGAGCTGAGGGGGTCGTTGGGGTTGATGGTGATGCCGATGGTCCGTCCGGGCGCGTTGTACGCGAACCGGTTCAGGGCTTCAGCGAGGGCCGTGATCGCGGTGCTGTGCTCCGTGTCCGTGCCCGGTGTGGGCAGGGTGTCCGTGCCGTCCTCGTCCGTGTCCAGCAGCGGGGCCCCCCACAGCACGTCGAGGGACTCGCCGTGGAGCTGCAGAACGCCGGAGGCGGTCATGGGGATGGTGAGGTGGCCGGTGACGCGCAGCAGGTCGCCGGGCTGGCGTTCGGTGAGGAGTTGCTCGGTGATCTCCGGCTGTGTGGTGGTGCAGGGGATGACGGCTTCGTCGACGAGGTCGTCGGTGCCGGTTGAGCAGGCCAGCCGCCAGGAGGCGACGCCGTCATCGGTCACGGCGGCGTCCTCGAGGTAGCCGGTGAGGGCGAGCGGTATGCGGTCCATCATCGTGCCGTCCTCCTCCTGCGCCCGGTGGCCTGGCGGCGCAGGGGCCGCGGCAGGGAGCTGACGGTCCTGCGGTGCCGGGCTCGTGTGCGGGCCTGGTCCCGGGCGTCGGCGAGGCTGCACCCGTCGCACGGCTCGGTGTCGGCGGCTTCGTGGCAGTGGTGGCCCTCCACGGTGCCGTGCGGGGCGGTGATGCCGTGGGCGGCGGCGAGCCGGTACAAGGGATCGCCGGGCACGCCTGTGCGCTGGGTGATGCTGCGCTCGGTGAAGCCGTCGCGCAGCAGGACCAGCGCCACGGCTTGAGCGGTCGTGAGCGCGGACGGCGCGGCGTGAGGAGTCGCCATGGCGTCGGCCATTCCAGGGGTCGTGGCGTCGCCGGGCGCGGGTCGGCGCGGTGACGGCACGTGCGGGGAAGCCTGCGAGGACACGCATGCCTGCGAGGAGGGGGCGTTGGAGGAGTCGGAGGGCGCTTGGAGGAGCGCGGCCTTGACGTCCGGGGCGCTGAGGCTCCGCAGCGCACGGTCCTTGAGTATCTTGGCCGCGCCGGTGCTGCGGTCCATGCGCTGGCCGACCTCGCAGAACGGCAGGTTGTCCCAGTAGCGCAGCCGCAAGCACTCCCACTGGTCGGGGGTCAGCCTGGCCAGAGCTTTGCGGAGCTCGGCGAGGACGTCGGCCCTGGCCATGGACTCGGTGACGTGGGCGCCGATGTCCCCGACGGCCACGTCCTGGTCGTACATGTCGCCGGTCGGGACCTCCCGCCGGGTCCGGGCGCTCTTGTAATGGTCGACCAGGAGGTTGCGGGCGATCGTGGACAGCCAGGCTCCGAAGTCGGTGCCGCGCCAGGTGAAGGCGTTGATCCGGGTGAGGGCCCGCACGAACACGTCGCCGGTCAGGTCCTCGCTCAGCGGCCGGTCGCGGGTGCGGCGCAGCAGGTAGGTGTAGATCTGCGGCCGGTAGTGGCCGTACAGGACACCGAACGCTTCGCGGTCGCCGCTGCGCGCGCGGTCGACCAGGACCGTCACGGGCGGTGCCGCTGATGCCGTCGTGGGACGGGGCGGCGACGTGGGTAAGCCGGATATCTGCCGGCGGACCGGGACGGTGGTGCGCATGCGATTGTCCGTCAGGCCGTGGGCGGCCGGCGGGGGAGCAGACTGCTGCATGGGGGTTCCTTCAGACGGTTCGAAAGGTCAGTGAGGGCTGTCGTCCCTGGCACGCCGATCACGCCGAGGGGCGGGGCCGCCTTCTGGCAGGTGGCGGGCCCAGGTGCGGACGCGGAGTGCTGCCTGGTGGGCCGGCGGGGTCCTCTGCTTCAACGGACCCCGCCGGTGACGTGCAGGGCCCAGCGCCTAGGCGGCGGTGAGGCCGGCCATCAGGCGGCTCAGGTTCCGCTGCTGCTGCGAGGGGGTGAGCGGCGCTCGCATCGGGCCGTTGACTTCGCGGTCCAGGCGGACGATGCGGCTCTGGTTCACGGTCAGCGGGTCGTGCCGAGCGGCAGCTGCCCGCTCGCGGCGGTCCTTGTCCTGGTCGGCGAGGACGTCGATCCAGTCGGGGCCAAGCCGGTCGGCGATGCGCTTACGCAGCTCGGTGCGCTGGCCGGGGGTGGTGGCCGCGAAGATACCGACCTTGGTCAGCGGCTTGTTGACCAGGGCCCACCGCAGGCAGTCCTTGACGATGGGGCAGCCGGAGCAGGCCCGGCGTGCCCGGGCCAGCCGTTGCTCTGTCGACTGCCGGCCTGCGCCGCTGCGGTCGCCGTTGACGAAGTCGAACGTGTCCGGCTGCGTCTGGCAGGGGGTCGGGACGGGGCTGTGGGGGAAGGGGAAGCGCGGGTCGGGCTGGGTGAAGTGGCTGGGGTGGGGGGCACCGGTGCGAGTCATGACGCGATCTCCGGGAGCATTGCGTGCAACTGCGGGGGGAGCTGGGCAAGGACCCGTTCGTACACGGCGAGCGGGACACGCCAGGGGCCGAGCTGGCCGCGACGCCACGGAACGGGCAGCGCCAGGGCGTGGACATCGGACAGGACCAGATGGACGCGGTCGGGATGTGCCCAGGGACTGCACGGCTCGCCGGTGTCGGTGTGGGAGCCGGTGATGCGGACGACGCCGAGGACGGCGCGGGTGGGCAGCTCGACGCCGCGGACGGTGCGCGCGACGAGGGGGTCGCGCAGCGCCTGGCGGTCCGTCTCGGCGCCGGCGTGCAGGAGGCGCCATCCCGGCGTCCATGCCTGGGGCCGGTTCTCTACGCGTTTGTCGCCGTGCAGGATGCAGGCGGCCCAGGGCTGCTTGATGGTGATGCCGCGGACGGAGTCCGGGGCGTAGATGGGCGGTGTCATGCGGCGGCCCCGGGGGTGCTGGTGCCAGGTCGGCCCAGGCGCCGGCCGTTGACGGACGGAGTGGTGGCGTGGGTGCGGTCGGCGAGCACCGGCCGGCCGGTGTGCTTGCCCGCGTACATCGCGGCGTCGGCGGCCCGCTGCAGCGTCGACAGGTCGTTGGTGCCGAGAGCGTCGGGAGCAGCGGCACCGATGGACACGGCGACGTCGATCAGGTGTCCGTCGACATCGACCGGTTCCGCCAGCGTGGCGGCGAGCTGGCGCAGGCGCCGTTGGCGCTGGGCGGGGGCGAAGCGGGCCGTCGCGGCGAACTCGTCACCGCCGAGGCGGCCGGCCACACCGCGGCTTCCCGCCCACGTGGCCAGGCGCTGTGCGGTGGCTTGCAGGACACGGTCGCCGGCGAAGTGGCCGTGGGTGTCGTTGATCTGCTTGAAGTGGTCGACGTCGACGAGGATCACGAGGGCGTCGGTGCTGTGTCGGTCGATGATCTGCCGGGCGCGGCTGGTGTAGCTGTCGCGGAGATGCAGGCCGGTCAGCGGGTCACGGCGGGCGGCTCGGCGGACCCGGACGTCGTCGGCGAGGGCCGCCAGCGCGATGGGCACGGCGGCCGCGATGACGAAAGTTCGGGACGGCTGCCGTAGCAGGGCAGGAGCGGGCATGATGGTGTCTCCGTTCTCGCCCGTGCGGGCGGAATGAGAGAGGCGCACCCTCGGGCTGTCCAGGCTCTGGTGAGGGTGCGCCTCTTGCTGTGGTGACTGGTGGTGCATGCTGATGCCGCTGTGCCGTCACGGGACGGCACAGCGGTCGGGACGTCCGGGAATGCCTCTGCCGATGCTGCTGCCGGGAACCGTCAGGCAGCGGCGGAGGCGGGGGAGTCGAGGCCGGTCCCGCGGAGCGCGTCCAGGACGTACGCGTCGAAGCGAGTCTGGTGCTGGGCGGCGACCGCGTGGCCGATGGCGCGGCCGTAGGCGTAGCTGTACGCGTACATGCTGGCGTCGGTGTCGGCGAGGGCCTGGTCGACGGCGCGGCGCGCAAGGTGCTCGATCCAGGTCTGCGCGGCCGACTCGCGGCGGGCGTGCGACATGGTGAGGGCCACCGACTCCGCCCTCCGGCCACTGGCGCACGCGCGGCCGCCGCACTGCTCCCAGTTCCACTCACGCTGGCGCATGCCCTCGGGGTCCGCGTCCCAGTCCGCAGCCCAGCGCGCAGCCTGCTTGGGGATCTGCTGCTGAACAACGTCCAGGACGTCGCGCCCGCGGGGGCCGAGCGCGCGGTGGGCGTCGGTCTCCTCGATGACGCGAATCTGGTGGGACAGCAGCCGGTAGGGGTAGTGGCGCTGGCTCCAGTTGCCGGTCTCGCCCAGCGGCTCCACGATCCACAGCCGGACGGGCCAGGTGATGGGCCAGATACCGGTGTCCTCCAGCGCCTCGCCGACGCGCTTGACCATGCGGAAGTAGGAGAAGCGGCTCTCGTCGTACCACTTGTTGCGGCAGGGGTTGGGGTGGTCGATGACGTTGCCGACGTTGTCGGCGAGGTTCACCGGGGTGCCGGCGTGCCGGGACATCTCGATGATGCCGTCGGCGGGGGTGGCGATGTACCAGGTGACGGGCCTGCGGGCCATGCGGTCCTCCGTGAAGGGGTGGGAGCGGCCGGGGCCGCTCGGTAACTGGGTGTGGGGCGGGGTGCGCACGTCGGTGGTCAGGCGCGGTAGACGGGCGGGCGGACTCCGGCGCGGAGTTCGCGGATGATCGAGCAGGGGCCCTTGGTGGCGCAGAACGCGTCGTCGGTGTCCGGGAGGGCGTTGCCCGTGGTGCCCCACATGTCGCGGGCGAGCGCGTTCACGGTGCGCAACATCTCGCCGTTGTTGGGGCGGCAGGCGCTGTGTTTGTCGCCGACGCCGTGCCGGTGGGCGCTGATGATGTGCTGGCGGGCCTGGCGGGCTGCCCAACGGCGGCTACTGGGGCCGGTGTTCTCGTGGACGTGCCCGCAGTCGTAGAAGGTGTCCAGGTGGCAGGCGGTGCAGTGGTAGGTGATCAGCTGCTCCGGGGTGCCGCCGGGGCGCCAGGTGCCTTCGAACTCGTAGACGACGACTTCGGTGCCCGGGGTCTCGGTGTGCGCGAAGGCGGTGACGAGGCCGACGCCGTCCGCGATGCCGCCGCGTGCCTGCACGTTCCAGAAGGTGCGGGGGAGGAAGCCGTCCCAGCCCTTGCCGTGGGGCCACTGGGCGTACAGGACGCCCTGCGAGGCGTCGAAGGTCGCCTTGCCGTCGGCGTTCTCGCGCTTGTACTGCTCGATCTGCTCGATCGACCCGAAGTACGTCGCGGAGAACTCCTCGGACTCCAGGAAGATCAGCCCGTACCCCTCGGGGCGGGTGTCGTGGCCGTTCTCCTTCAGCATGTCGACCATGTCCTCGTAGCCGGGGTTGCCGGGGACGATGGTGGCGACCAAGGGCAGCCGGTAGTAGTCGCAGCTCGTGACGTGGGCCGGGTGGTCCTCGCTGACGTGGTGCGCGGTGCCGTACGTGTTCGTGATCGTGATGCCCATGCCGGGGTGTCCTTCCTGGGGTAACGGCGGGCGCCGGGTGTGCCCGGCGCCCTGTGGGGTGGGGTTGTTCGGCGTGGCGGCGGTACGCCTCACGCGCGGACCGCGGCCGCGAACTGCTCTTCCAGGTCCGCGCGGCCCTCGGGGTCGTCGTCCTGGTTGTGGTCGTCGGCTTCCTGGTCGACGTCGTCGGGGCCGCCGTGGACGGAGCAGACGGCGTCCGGGTGCAGCCCGGTGTCGCTGGTGTGCGCCGTCCACAGGTCGGTGACCGAGGAGACCGGTTGCCATGCCGGGGCGTCGCACTCGTCGTCGTACGGGCAGCCGACCAGCAGGTCGAAGCCCACGTCGCCCTCGCCGTCGACGTCGGTGCGCAGGGCGAGGATCAGGCGGTCGGGCCCGAGGCGGATCTCGCCGACGCGGTCGCCGCCGGCGAGCGGCGAGTTGTCCCGCCACCGCCACAGCGGCAGCACCTGCTCGCCGAACGTGCGGCGGACCAGGAGCAGGCCGCCCAGGCCGTCGCCGCCGTCCCAGCCGAGCTCGCGGCGGCGGGTGTCGCTGGCCCGCTTGAGCAGCGGCTCCAGGCGGTGGATGTTGTCGGCGAACACGACGTGGTCGAAGCCCTCGCTGCGCAGCTGGGGGAAGGCGGCGACGGCTTCGGCGTGTTGGCGGCGTACGACGCCCTCGGGCACCGCGCGGTCCAGGGTCCGGGCGGCCTGGCGCTCCACGCAGACCGAGGCCGGCGTGGAGACCAGGAACGCGACGGTGGGCATGCCGTAGTTCCGGGCCATCTGCACCAGGCCGGCCCTCACCCGTTCCTCCGTGTTCGTCGCGTCGATCACCGTCGTCCGCTTCCGGGCAAGGCGGGCGTCCAGCACGGTGTGCATCACGTGGACAGCGGACAAGGTGGCTTCCTGGTCCCCGGCCTCGTCCGAGACCATCGCCCTGAACTGGTCGAGCTCCAGGACCTGCGTGGAGGGCCAGGTGCTCGCCCAGGTGCTCTTGCCGCTGCCCGCCGCGCCGATGAGGACGATCAGTGCCGGGTCGGGGATGGTCGTGTCGAGCGACTGCATGGTGCCTTCGAAGGTGGTCTTCACAGGCGTTCTCCTTGTGGGTGGAGGGTGGGGGTGGCCAGGTGCAGGCGCATCCCGGCGGAGTCGAGGAGGAAGGCCGCGGCTTCGCTAATCGCGCAGGCGGCGGACTCGGGAGTCCTCGCCGTCCAGCTTGGTGAGCGCGGCGGCGGCCCTCGGGGCCATCGTCAGCTGGTTGAGCGAGCCGAGGACGCCGCCCTTGGGGGACAGCTTGCGCAGCGTCCTCCGCGAGGAACTCGGCGTCGATCGGACCGCCCAGTTCGTCCTCGATCTGCTGGACGGCGAGCCTCGGAGCCCCGGGGCGGCCGGGTCTGGTGGCCTGCGGCCGCCCCGGGCGTTTCAGTGGCCGGCGGTGTGTGCGTCGGCGGTAGCGCGGACGGTGTCGGCGAGGAGCACGGTCATCTCGTGGCCGTGGTCGACGGCGGCCTCCAGGCGCCGGATGAGGTTGTCCGGCATGCCGTGCCTGCGGGCGCCGTCCAGCGCGGTCTCCAGGTGGCCGACGTCGGCCAGGACACGGCCGCGAATGTCCAGGAATCCGGGCTGCATGACGAGGGCGCTGTCGTGCGGGCGCAGGGGCAGACGGGCCGTGTCGATGGCCTGTCGGTGGGCGGTGGCGGTCTGCTCGGCGAGCACGTCGTCGATCTCGGCGGTGGTGGTGTGAGCGCGGCGCCAGCCCAGGCGGGCGGCGACGGCGTCCATCGGGGATCGGCGGGTGTGGGGCACGGGGACCTCCAGGGAGGTGGGTCGCCGGGTCCGGGTGACCGGGCGGACACCGCACCGTCCCGCAGCCGGAGCAGTCCAGCTGCGGGGCGGTACGGAGAGCGCCGGTCGCCGGCTACTGCCGGCCGTTCAGCCTCCGGAGGAACGGGACGCTGTGGCAGTCGAGGGGTGCGTCGGTGTGCTGGGAGCGGCCGTGGGTGGGCCGCAGTTCGGCGAGGATCTCCAGCAGGGTGTCCTCGGTGTCGAGTTGGATGTCGACGTAGCCGTGGCCGCAGGTGCACGGCACGATCAGGGTGAGGACGTCGCGGGCGCCGTCCGTCTCGCTGATGTGCAGGGTGTGATGCAGCCACAGGCCGCCGTCCAGCCACGCGACCGCCGACGGCTCGAAGGCGACGTCGTTGCCGCGCAGGGCGGGGTAGCCGCGCCAGTCCATCGCCTCGATGACCTGCGCGAGGCTGTGCGCGTAGGCGCTGTAGATGTGGTGGGCGGCAGCGGTTTCGGCTTCGTCGCGCTGCTCCTCCTCGGTCGGCCCGGCGGCTTCCTCCGCCATGTCCAGGAGGTAGGCGAGCGGGGAGTCGGCCGCGTAGGGGCGTGTCGGCAGGGCCAGGATGTCGGTCATCCACGTCTCCGGATGGTGTGATGGGCGGGCCGGGCTGTCCGGTCCTCGGCGCTGCCCCGGCCGGTGGGTGCAGGCCGGCCGGGGCAGCACGGAGGGCCGCCAGGTCGCTGGCAGCCGGGGGAGTAGTGGGTCAGAGCGCGGTGCTGATGGCGGCCAGTGCCAGGACTGCGAGAGCGGTGAGGACGCAGTCGACGGCGCGGCGCAGCCGGGAGAACTTGGCGAGCGCGATGCGGGACAGGATGCGGATGCGGGCGGCGCGGGTGTCGCCGTGCATGCACGCGTGGATCTGCGTCTCCGCCAGGCGGGCCCAGTACGGGAATGAGGCGCGGTCCTGGCCGCCGAGGCGAGGGCGGACGACTAACAGCAGCAGGACCGTGGCGGCGCCGAGCGCCGCGACGGCCATGCCGCCCAGCACGCGAGCGGGCATCGGCAGCGGCTGACCGGCGAGGGTGGCCAGGCCGGCGAGCGTCGCGCCGGTGAAGGCCAACAGGAGACTCGCCTTGCCATCGGTGCGGCCGATTTCTGTCTGCACGGTCGCCAGGGCCGCATCCAGGTTCTTGTCTGTGAGGCTCGTGGTCGTGGTCGGTGTGGACATCGCTTCGTCTCCAGGCAGGGCTATGCGGCGAGGGTGTGGCCGGGCGGGAGGGTGTAGGTGGTGGGGTCGGCGGGCGTGCCGTCGTAGCACTCCAGGCACGAACCCAAGGTCTTCAGCGGCAGGCAGTAGTGGTAACGGCGACGGCATGTGGGGCAGGTCTGCCGGGCGGCCATGGCCCGGTCCAGGGCCCACTCCTGGGCCAGCGTCGGCGTGCGTTTCGGAAGCGCCAGCTCGATGCGGTAGAAGTAGGCCTTGCGTCGCCCGTTGCGCCAGCTCAGCCCCGGCATCGCGTTCTGGCCTCCCGGCCGTAACCCCAGGGCACGTAGCTGGCGGCGAGTGGCGAGTCCGGTCTTTGGCACTGGTCCCTGGCCCCGGACAGCGGCGAGTATCGCTGCAGCGTTGGGGCCCTGCAGCCAACCGAATTCGACAGGTTTGCCGTCGTCGTAGACGTCGATGTCGACCAGGTCCTCGAGCTCGTCGGCCATCGTCAGCTCCAGGTACCGGGCAACCGGGCAGGGCGCTGCGGGTAGCGGGGGCCGGGACGCTGCGGGCGGGGCCGGCCGATCCGGCGGCGCGGGCGGGGGATGAGCACGAGTGTTCTCCTCCAGCGGTTGGATGGGTGTCACCGCGCCCTGCTGACGTCGGTGCGTCGGCGGGGCGCGGGAGTTGGACGGTGGTGAGCAGGCTGGACGGCCTGGCCCGCACCCGACCGCGAGGGTTCGGGAGGCAGGCGGCCGGAGCAGGGGGTCAGAGGCCGCGGGCGTCGGCGAGGCCGGCGGCCTGGTCGACCATGCGAAGCGGAACGCGGGCCGATCCGTGCGCGTCGTTGAAGGACGGCACGGAGTCGACGTCGCCGAACCTGCGTCGGATCACGTCCAGGAGCACGGCGGCCGCGTCGGCTTCCAGGCCGCTGTCGCCGCGGGCCTCGGCTCGGATGGCTCCGAGCATGCAGCGGGCGCCGTCCTCGTCGACCAGGGCGCCGGAGCACCAGCCGCCGGTGAACAGCCGGTGGTGGGCGCGCTGCAGAAGGGCCGCTACCGGGGTGGGGTACAGGTCCGCCAGCGGGGCGGGCCCGGTGTCGATGGGGCCGGTAACGACAGCGGCCAAGTCGACGGGCTCGGTGGGGATGTGCGCGGTGTTGACCTCGTAGGCGACCTTGGCTTCGTCCAGCCGGAGAGTCATCGCCGTGTTGATGAAGGCGAGGCGTTCATCGAAGGTCAGTTCCGCTGGCGCGGGGGTGGCCGGAGTGGTCCGGTCTATGGCGGGGCGGGTCTGGTGCATCGGGGCTCCTGGTGGCGTCGAGGGCGCGGGGGCGGGCTTCGACGCCGGCGGCCGGGGCGGGGTCAGATGCTGGCGATCCAGCCGGTGACGGCGCTGATCGCGTTGGTGATGAGCGGTGCGGCGCCGGTGGAGGCGAGGAAGAAGCCGAATCCGGCGCAGGCAAGGGCGGGTCCGAGACGTACGGAGCCACCCCGGATGAGGACGGCGACGACGATGCCGAGCAGGACGACGGCGGAGATCGATACGGCCACGGGGCGGTGTGTCCTTTGCACGTGTGGGCAGGGCCCGGCCGCACCCGGCCGAGCCCTGCGAGGGCGGGGAGCGTGAGGCGGGTCAGACGCCGGAAAGGTTCTTGATGGCCTCCAGCGCCTGACGGGCTGAGGTGACCGTGTCGCGGCGCGCGGCGGACTTGCTGCCGACACGGCGCGGGCCGCCGTCCTTCTCGGGCGGGGCGTCGTCGCCGTCTTCTTCGTCGCCCGGCTCAGGGCCGAACTCGCCGGGCCGGGGCGGCTCGGTCCAGTCGAACCACAGGTCCCGCACCTCGAGCTCGCGGATCTCGTGGTCGGTCAGGGTGGCGATGATGTCGGGGAAGTAGTCGTCGAGGCCGTTCTTGAAGTCCATGAACAGCGTGCGCAGGACCTCGGGCTGCTTGGCTTCGACGATCCAGCCGGCGCCGCCGGTGTTGGAGTTGGCTGGCGGCTCGGGCTCGCCGCGCATCACCCGCTCGATCCGGCCCACCTCCTCGGGGGAGAAGGATCGGGGGAGGGGGTCGGGGATGTTCTCGGACGGGATGCCAAGGGCCTTGAACATGGCACCGACCTTGCTGGGGGCGACCTTCAGGACGACCGGGATGCAGTTCTCGCGCAGGTTTTCGCACAGCAGCTGCGTGAAGCCGTCCTGCACGTAGATGGACTGGCCGGCGACCTTGATGCCGATGCCGTACTTGCGGCCCTTGACCGACACCTTCTCCGCGAGGTCCATGATCTCCGCGCCGTAGTCGCCGTGGCGGGCGGCGGAGAGGAACTCGTCGAGGTAGGCGGACAGCATCCGGTAGGGGCAGCCCGGCAGCTTCGGGTCCCAGTCGTAGACGTGTCCGTCCTCCCACGGCATCTCACCGCGGATCTCCATCAGCGCATCCAGCGCCCGCAGGAGCCGGATCATGTAGAGGGCGCCGACGCCGTACCGGTCGACGTACTGGCCCAGCTTGGCGGCCTTCTCGTCGGGGGCCTCCGCCGCCAGCCACACCACCGCGCCGAACAGGGCGTCGGCAGCGACATGCAGGCCCATCAGCTGGGTTTTGCCGCCACCGGACGGGGCGACGAACAGACCGTGCGATGCGCCCCGGTCGGTGTAGACGCGGTTGCGGGCGGGCTGGCCGTTGCCGAGGAAGCCGGTCACCCACCGGCCGTCCTTGTCCGGAGTGAGCAGCTCGCGGGTGGCGGGAAAGATCCTCGCCAGCGGGCTGGAGTCCCACAGGGAGACCAGGACCTGGTTGCCGTCGATGGTGACGAACAGCCGGCCTTCGTCGTACTTGGTCTTCAGCGCGGCCGCCAGGGCGTGCTGGTTGACGCGCGGCTCGCCCGCCTCGTCGGGGACTTGGGCGATGTAGTGGGTGACCTTGCGCTCGTTGTCGCGAACCTCCTTGACGAACTCCGAGCCGGGTACGGAGCCGTTCGCGATCCGGTCGGCCCACCACTCGTGGGCGGTGGGGGTCTTGCGGCGCCGGTCGTTCGCGTCGGGGGTGACGTGGACTTCCCGCCAGGCGGGGCCGCCCTCACGCCCGGCCTGCCGGACGATCTCCTTGATGATCACGTCGGTGACGTCGACGCCGAACGCGGCCGCGATGTCGTCCTCCTTGAGGCCGGAGATGGCCCGGCCGGCCTCGGAGGCGCGCAGCAGGAGCGTCAGGTCGTGGGGCGTGCCGGGGTGCGGGGTCGCCTTGATGACGATGGTGCGGCCGGGCATGCCGCGGTTCTCCCACAGCCGGCGGACCTGCCGGGTGAAGGAGTCGGCGCCGTCGTCCGGCTGCGCCGGGGACGGCTCGGGCTCAACGGGCTGGAGCCGCGGGGCCGGGGCCGGGGCGGCGAGCGCAGGCCGGTGACGGCGGCGGGTGTGCCGGGAGAACGGCATCACGAGCAGGCCGGCCGCCGCCCACCCGGCCGCCAGAACGGCGTCCAGGCAGTAGGGGCCGAAGCCGATCGTGTGCCGGGCGGCGACGTCGATGGCCGCGGCGGCCACGAGCGGGGACCAGCGCAGGATCTTGCGGCCCGCGCCGGACTCGTCACTCTTGTAGGCGAGGAACCAGCCGCCGACGCCGACGGCGCCCGCCAGCTGCACGACCGTGTTGACGGGGCTGTCGGGGGAGAGGTTCGGGGCCGCGACGAGGACCGGGGCGGCCAGGGTGTAGAGGGTGCGCTCCAGTGCGACGCTGCGCGGCACGGACACGGGGTGTTCCCTTCGGGATGGTGATGGGCGGCCCGCCGTCGGTGGCGGGCCGCCCATCAAGGGATTCGGCGGGCTGGGAAAATCAGCGGGCGAAGAAGCCCGGCTTGGGGGTTCGCTCGCTGCGGCCGGAGCGGACGGTGTCCAGGCCCTCGTACAGCCGCGCGTGCGTACGCCGCGCGTCCGCGGCCAGGCCGGACACCTCCTGCGCCGCCTCGTGGACCCTCTGGACCTCCACGGCGGCGCCGCCGAGGGCGACGGCCACCTGGTTGGTCATCCCGATGAACTTGCGGTCCAGTTCGGCGTTGGCGATGTCGACGGCCAGGCCCTCCGCGCGCTGCGCGTTCTGCCTCATGCCGCGCAGCAACTGCTCCAGTTCATCGCCCGCCAGCTGCAGCGCGGTGCTGAGCGTCTTGAGCTTCTGCTGGACGGCCTTGTACCGGTTGTCGCCGTCCGTCCGGGCGGCGGCGCCGCCGGGGGTAGTGGGCGCGAGGTCGCTCATCAGCAGACCTCCTTCCTAGTCGTGGTGGGCGGCGGAGGAGGCGTGGGCCAGGCCCGCGTCGTCCATGGCCGCGATGTCCTCGCCGTAGACGCGGCCGACCGAAACAGCGGCGATCCGTGCGGCCTCGGAGGCGGTCTCGCACTCGGTGGCGCACCGTTCGATGAGCTGCTTCATGCGGTCAGCGGCGTCGGCCGTGTCCGTAATCTGGTCGACGACCTCGGTGGCGATGTTGTGGTCGCCGACCAGGTCGGCCGCCATCTCCCGCAGGGCTTCGGCGACCTTGTCGAGCGCGACGGCCAGGTCCTGGGCACGGTCCTTGTCGAGTGCAGCGGCGATCGCGATGTTCACGATCTCCATCAGGTACTCGCCGAAGGTGATGTCGGTGCGGTGCTTGGCCGCCATGCCGGTCCGGCCCGAGGTGGGCTTGCTGACCTGCGATGCCAAGGGGTCCTCCTGTTCGGTGGGTCGGGTGGTGCCGGGACGCCGGGTGTGGGGCTCGGGCGCCCGCGGGAGGCTCGGCGCGCTCGAGGTGGTGGCCCCGAACGGGTCGGCGGGGTCGTCGACGATGACCGCGTCCGGGATATCCTCCTCAGCCGCTTCTGGCTTGGGGGAGCGGGTCGGGCCGTCGGGGCGGTCCACCGTGACGCCCAGGTCCTCGGGCCGGAGCGGAGAGGGTTCCTCCGGCTCGGGCGGGTCGGTGTCGTTGCCAGCCTTGGTGAAGAAGTCCTTCAGCTTCTCCTTGAAGGAGCGGCTGCCGGCGCCGTCGTCCATGTCCGGCGAGTCCTTGACGTCGTCGGGCTTGGAGCCGTCTGCCGTCCCGGTGCCGTCTTTCGGGCCCGTGTCACCGGCGCCGTCAGAGGGCTTCTCGCCGGTCTTCTTCCCGCCGTCCTCCTCCTTCGCGGAGTCGTCCTTCGAGCCGTCAGCGGCCGTTTCAGGACCGTCCTTGGACCTCTTCGAAGCGGTGGCCTCGGAGTCCTTGGCCTTGCCGTCGTCCTTCGCGGCCTTGTCCTGCTCGGCTGCGCGGCGCTTGTCCCAGCGGCCCTGTACCTCCTCCGCCACAGCCGCACCGAGGGTGGTGCGGTCGTCGGCGGCCTTGACGGCCTCCCGCTTCGCCTTCCTCGCGGCCTTCCGCTCGGCTTTCGCCCGGCGGTGTTCCTCCCGCGCCGCCTGCCGACTGGCGCGGTCCTGGTCGCGGTCCTTGGTGCGGTCGGCGAGGTTGGCGGCCTGGTCGGCGCTGCGCCGCTGGTGCCGGGCCGCCTGGCGGGCGGCGGCGCGCTCCTGGCGGCCGCGGGCCCGTTCGGCCCGGGGGCTGACGGCCGGCGAGTTCTGCGACTTGCCGCCATCGCCCTTCGAGCCGCCCTTGCCGCCCCCGGAGCCGCCCGAGCCGTTCTTGCCGCCGGAGCCACTCGAACTGCCCTTGCCGGACCCGGACTTGCCGGAGCCGTCAGAGCCCTTCTGACGGCCCCTGGAGCCCGCGGACGACTCATTGCCCTTGGAAGGGCCCTTACGGCCGCCAGCGGAGCGATCAGAACCCTTTCCGGCGCCCTTGGGGGAGTTGCCGCTGCCGGAGCCTCGACTGGTGCCGCCGGACCCGTTCGTTCCCGTGCCCCGGCCGCCGCCGGCGCCGCCGCGGCCTGAGCCGCCGGAGTTGCCGCCGCCTCCCCGCGAGCCGTTCCCGCCGCCGGCCTTCGAGCGGCCGCCCTTGTCGGTGCTCATGCCGGAGCTCGAGGACCGCGCCGCGTCGGCTTTGCCGCGCGCCGCCGCCTTGTCGGCCTTCGCCTTCATCTGGGCGGTGTGGAGCTTGGAATTCTGCTCCATCATCGCGGTTTCCTGCGCGGTGCGGGCCTCAATGAGGGCGGCCTTACGCGCTATCTCCGCCTCCCGGAACGGCGCTTCCCCGGCGTGCCGATCGCGCGCCACCTCCAACCGGTATTCCACCCAGTCACCAAGCCTGTCGGCGAGAGAACGAGGCTGGACGTATTCATCTTCCTCGTATTCCTCATCGTCAGGATCCGGCGCGTCGGGCATTCCCGATTCCCGCAATGCGGTTTCCGGAGAAATAGGGCCGCGAATGGGCGGGAGTTCCATTGTCGTCTCCGCCGGGGACTCTGGCGGAACAACCCTGCCCGGGCCACTGTCGGGTGGTTCGGAATAGAAGAGATCCCCGCCGTCGGGAGCGTCCGGCATTCCGCCGGAATCGCTGCCCCGGGCGGGGAGGCTGATCACGTTACTGTCGGTGTCGTCGGACACGCGACCCCTCCTCCTGGGCTTGACAGTCGGCACCGGCCTCGCGTACGCGCGTGCGCGCCACGCGCGGCACGCGGCACGCGCGGCACGCGTTGGGATCGCCGAAGGACCGTCCCCGGGAGTCGGAGACTGCCCTCGTGCTGGGCGTGGGGAGCTAGCCGTTGTGACGGCCGTAGACGTTGTGCAGGGCGAGGGCGACCTCACGGATGAAGTCCGTGTTCCCTTCGCGGTAAGCCTGCGTGCCTCGGATATTCACGAGCCGAAGCCAGTAGTAGAAGGTGCCGAGGTCGTTTCCGTGCTGAGCAATCAGATCCTGTTTGATTTTGCGCTCATGTTCCGCACGGTTAAATGCCTTCCGCTCTGCTTTCGTGAGCGGTCGACCTGCACTCACGCCGACTCCCTGCGGTCCAGGTCGTAAATCGACGTGGGGCTACCATAGTCCCTATTCGAGTTCTGCGCACCCTGCTGACCCGGGCTTTCCGGGGTGGCCTCAAGCGGCGGGTTGTTCTTGCGCTCCTTGAGTAGCGCCTTTTCCTTTCGCTGCTTCTTGACCCACTTCACCTTCTCGTCGTGGGCGTGGCGCTTATGGGCGCTCTTTTCGAGGCCCGAAGTGGCCTTCCTGAGGTTCCGGATGACGTCGTTCAATGACTTTTCCACCGGGAAAGAGCGCAGCTGCGCCTGCTTCCACTTGTCGCCCGCCACCCGGGTCCCACGGCAGTGCACGCGGGTCTCGTGCTGGAGGACCTCCAGCTTTGCCTGCATGTCCAGCACGACCCGGTGGAAGTCCGCAAGGTAGTGCGCGTAGGCGTCCGGGTTCTGCGCGATCTCGCGCAGGGCCGCGTGCGGGTCGTCGAAGAAGGGCTTGTCTTCGGTACTCACGGGGTCCTCCGTGGGGCTCGGATCTGCTGTACTCGGGGGGCTGCCGACTGCTTCCGGCAGTCGCAGCGAGGGCCAGCCCGATTCCCGCGGGCTGGCCCTCACTGATGTGTGCCGGACGGCGATCAGGTCAGGTACTTGTCCGCGTCCTCGGGACGCAGCAGGCCGGCCTCCTTCAGTAGCCGGATCGCGCGGGGCTGGTTGACGTTGAGCTGGGTCCGGACGCGGCTGATGTTGACGAAGCCGTCCGTCTCGCGCGGCAGAGCCTGTACGCGCGGAAGGAGCTCGGCGTCCGTACGGGCGGGCGTCACCGTACCGGTACGCCCGCCAGCGGACGTTCCGCTTGTACGCGGGTGGACCGCCGCCGTACTGGTACGCGCGGACGGAACGCCGTCGGCCGGGGCTGTGCGGGCGGTGACCGTACTAGTACGTGCTCCGCCGTGGTATGCGGCGGCACTGGTACGGCCGGTGTGCTCCGTACCAGTAGGCGCCACCCCGTTCGGGGCGGCCTGTACGCCGCTTGTACGGTTGCTGTACGCGCTGGTCAGACCGGCATTCGCTCCCGCCTGGGCGCGGTGTTGCGAGGCGCCGTGTACAGGCTCCGTACCGGCGGTGCCGTGGGCTGTACGAGCGGGGGCCGTACCAGCTGACGCGCCGTACGAGTCCGTACCAGACGGGCTTGTACGGGCGGGCTGTGTACCAGCCGCGCCGTCCGTACGAGCGGCCGTACCGGTACGTCCGTCCGTTCCGGTTCCCGTGTCCGTACCAGCGTGTCCGTCCGTACCGGCGTCGTCGTGCATAAGGGAGTGGACGCGCCAGATGACGGCCACGAAGATCAGTACGACGAACGTCGTCAGCCACCACGGCGCGGACTGTCCCTGCGGGACGAGGTGCGCCTGTTCCGACAGGTGGAAGACGACGTTCGCCGACGCCATGAGTGCGAGCGCCGCGCCGATGTCCTTCTTGGCGCGGAACGCGGTGACGCAGTAGACGTCGATGCTGACCGGCAGGAGCGGAGCGACGTAGGGGTGGATGCCGACCATGCGGGCCAGTTCGTACTCGCCAGACGCGGCGAGGCCGACGCCGGCGGCGAGCGCGATCCACGGCGCCGTCTTCCATGCCTTGCGGCTGAACTTGTGCTGCCAGCCGCGCCAGCGGGAGTTGGCCTTCTTGGCATCACGGGCCTCGTCGAGCATCCGGCGGGCGCGCCTCTCATCGGCCTCTGCCCGGTCCATGATGCCCTTAGCGCTGCGCTGCGCCTCCTCGGTGATGCGAGTGGCCTGCTTCTGGGCGGCCTCCCGCAACTGCGCGGCAACGGTCTTGGCCTCCTCGCGCAGCCGGTCGCGCTGCTTGTCGCACGCGTCCTTGAGACCGGCGAGTTCTTCCGCAAGGACCTTGCGCCTGGCGGCGGCCTCCTCGTCGAACTGGTCAGTGAGCATGCGCAGTCGCTCGCGCAGCTCCGTGCGGGTCTGCTCCGCCTCGGCGTGCGCGGCGGCCACGTGGGCGTCAGCCTCGCGGCGCCGGTCATCGGCGGCCTTGACCGCGTCCGCGTACAGCTGCTCCGCCTCACCGCGCCGGCCGTCGTACTGCCCGGCCGCCGTCTGAGCGAGCTCGGCGGCCCGGGCACGGGCCTGTTCGACCTCACGCTGCGCCGCGGCCACCAGATCGTCGGCCTGCTCCTGTGCCCGGGCGAGGATCTGCCCGGCCTCGGTGCGGCGCTGGTCGACCAGGACGCTGATCTCAGCGAGGTCGGCCTCGGCCAGACGCCGCAGCTCGGCAACCGCCGTGGCCGTAGCGGCGCGGTCGGTCGCCGCCAGTTCGGTCAGCTCCTCGACCTGCGCGCGGGCCGCGCCCACCAGGGTCTCGGCCTGGGCGCGGGCGTCACCCAGGAGCCGCTCGGCCTTGCCGCGTGCCGTCTCCAGGTCGGCTTTGGCCGCCTTGCGGCAGGCGGTGGCCTCTTGGTCGGCGTCGGCGCTGAGGGCATCAGCGCGGGTCTGCGCCTCCGTAAGCAGCGCGGTGACCTGCGCGTGGGCATCGGCGATGGTACGCGCCGCCTGCCTCTCGGCCTCTGCCTGGAGGGCGGAGGCCGCCTCGCGGGCGGTGTCGATGATGTCGGAGGCCCGGTCCCGGGCATCCGCGAGGCGGTCCGGTGCCTCCAGCTCCCGGCCCACGCCAGGGTCCACGGCCACGGCCGGGGCCGACGGGTCGGCGGAGGTGGTGGAGGCGTTGGGCTGCGGAGCCGGACGGGCCATCGACTTCTTGCGGGCAGGCCTCTTGGTGCGGCCTCGGTTGGCGGCCACGCCGCCTCCTTCCAGGTCGAGGGCCGCCCCGGGTGGGCGGCTCTGTTTCACAGGTGCTGAGATGCCGGGGCGGCCGTCACGGTGGGGCCGGCCGCCCCGGTGCATGCTCCGGGCGGGTCAGGCCGCCTGCTCCGGTGAACCCACGGCGCCGGGTCCGTAGGTTCGGGCGAGGCGGGCTCCGGCTGTCAGCAGCGCGGTGATGTCCGCGTGGGTGCGGTGCTGCCGCTCCGACCAGGAGACGGCGCGGGCGGAGTCGGAGCCGGTGTGGGCCTGGATCACCCGGTCCAGGACGTAGCCCGCCACGATGGCGGTGTCCGTGTCGCCGTGATTGCCGTCCTCGCCGACGTGGCGCAGGGCGGTGGCCAACGTTCGCTGAGGAGCAGCAGTGCCGCTCTCGTCGCGGACGAAGCGGATCAACGCCCGGAGCATCGCCTTGACCGTCATGGAGTCGTCGTCGGCGAGGTCCGCGCTGGCCGACGAGCCGTTGCCGTACCTGTAGGCGCGGATCCAGCCGTCCTTGTCGAGCAGGGCGATGGTGGCCTCCAGATGACGGGCCACGGTCTCGCCGGAGGACTCCTCACCGGACGGGCCGATCCACAGCGGCCGGTAGGAGCGGTCGGTGAGTTCAGCCGCTTTGCTCAGCGTGACGTCGGAGAACACCGCAGCGGCAGGGACTGGGCTGATCGTCGTCTCGGGCATGTGAGCCTCGATTCCAGGTTTCGTCGGGTCCGGGCTGTCCGGCTCCCCGTCACCGCCCGACCCGGCCGCCACGAGGGTGGACGGTCGGTGCGGGCGGATCAGGCAACCGTCAGACCAGCGCGACGACAGGACGGTGCGGGTCGACGACCCGGCCGTCGGGGAGCAGTTCGCCGGTGTCCTCGAAGATCACGACGGCGTTGCACAGCAGGCTCCAGCCCTGCTCCGGGTAGGCGGCCACGACGATGGCGGCCTCGCGGTCCGCCCTGTCGGCCGGCGGACACGTCGGGGTGTGCGTGCACAGCCAGTTCGGCTGTCGGGTGGCGCCGATGATCGTCTCGGTGTCGGGCTGCTTGCTGTTACACATGAGTTCTCCTTCAGGGGGAGGCATCTGGAACTCCGGGCGGAGACGCGCAAGCGGGCCGGCATGCCCGTCGAGTGGGCAGGCCGGACCGCTTGCGCGGACACCCGGCCGGGGGTTGCTCCTGCTCACATGCGGCGGGGATCAGGCGAAGCGGATGCGGGCCGCGCGGCGCCTCATCCGGCGCCGGTCGGCCTCGTCGGTTCCGCCCCACACACCGTGCTCCTGGCCGCTTTCCAGCGCCCACTGCAGGCAGCGCTCCATGACGGGGCAGCCACGACACACGGCCTTCGCTTCCTCGACCTGGCCCAGCGCCGGGCCCGTGTTGCCGATCGGGAAGAACAGGTCGGGGTCCTCGTACCGACAGGCCGCCTTGGACCGCCAGTCGGTGCTGACGGGCAGGCCGGCGGACAGCTCGTCGGTCGTGCGGGCGATGCGGGACATGGGGCCTCCCAGAAGATTCGGACGAGTCAGCTCCCGGGCAATCCGCGGGGCCGCTCGCGTGACTGCGGCCTCACGGCCGAAGAGGGTGGTCCGCTCCCGGCCTTGCTGTCCCGCCTTGCATGGGGGCAGCAAGGCCGGGAGCCGGGTCAGCGGGGCTTGTGCTTGCCGCGCTGATTGCGCTGGCGTTGGAGGTAGGAGTCCTGGCTGCGGGTGAAGTCCCCCCACAGCCGACCGCCTTCGCCGCAGCGCCGGAAGATCGTGCAGGTGCTGCAGGCAGCGCGGTGGTTCAGGTAGGCGTCCAGGGCCATCAGGTAGCGCTGGTACTGGGCGTCAGCCACGTATTGCTCGTCTCTCGTCGCACTGGCGGGGTGGATGAAGGTCGGCGACGTGGCGCCCTGCTCCCGCACTGCGGTAGCTGCCGCAGAGGCGGCCGCGAGCAGCTGCGGGTCACCGGACGTGCGGTGCCGACACATACGGCGGTCCGGCCCGGGCGGGTGCTGCGCTGCCCGGGCCGAGTGACGAGGTGCGTCATCAGATCCCGAGGGCCGTGCAGGCGTCGCACGTCCACGCCGTCGGCGCCACCTGCGAGCCTTGCGTGCCCGTCGGCATCGGTGCGGCACCGAAGGTGCCGCCGCACCGGTCGCACTGCATCCCGGCGCCCGGAGCGATGGGTGCAGGAGCCGGTGCGGTGCCGGGCGAGCGGGCGTCGTCGACCATCACCGGCCGGTACAGGACCAGCACCGGCTGCCGCTCGTAGCCGGGCATCCTCTCCTGCATGTCCTGGAGGGTGCGGCGCGCTCGACGGCCGGCCGGGATGCGGGCGTCAGCCTCGTGGACCATCCGAGTCAGGAGGTCACCGAGCCTGCGGTTCGCCGCGCTGGTACCCGCGGTGTGCGGGTGCGGCCGGCCGTCGCCGGGCTGCGGTTGGCGACCGTCACGCTCGTGCGGTCGGGGCCGCACAGGCAGCGGCGGCCGTCCGCTCATTACCGGGGGTGCTGTCATGCTAGGCATGCAGGTCGGTTCCTTTCCCGAGGGTGACCTGCGACAAGAACCCCCAGGGGGCCAATCCCTGGGGGTTCGTCGCATACAAGGCCCCGCGCCGTCGTGGGCGGCGGGGAGTGCGTCCTGCGCACTCCGTCGCGCACCATCCGAACCTTCGAGGTCGGGTGGTGCGCGACAGGCAGCGCAGGCTGCATCAAGCAAGGTGACGGGCCTGTTCTTCCAGTACGCGGATGCGGTCAGCGATCCCGCGACGCTTGGACCGGGACAGGCCCTCCTGCGTGAGCGACCGGCGAGCAGCCGCCAGTTGATCGGTGATGCGCTGCTGCGGGGATCGGGGGTCGGTGGGAACGGGCATGAGGTCCTCCTCAACGGGTGGCGGATCGCTGTATGAGCAGCCACGGCCCCGGCCTCCCCACGTCGAAGGGGCGGCCGGGGCCGTGGTCGTTCGTCCGGAGCGGGTCAGCTCGCGCGACGTTCGGGGTGCAACGTCTTGATCGGGACCGGCGCCGCCCCCAGCGGCGCGTCACCGGCGGGCAGCTGCGCGCGGCGGGCGTCGGCGTCGCGGACCGAGGACTCGGTTGCCGCCCACTGTTCCTTGCGCAGCAGCCACAGGGGCCTGTCGTTGCCGCGCTCGTCATCCGTCGGCGCCTGCTTCTGCGCGGCGATCTGGCTGACGGCCGGGGCGACCGCGGCCTTGGGCTTGCGCCGCACGGTGGTCCGGCGGCGGTGGCCGGTCTCCGCGTGGCCGTCCTCCAGGCGCTCCTGCCACTGCTTCACCGCCACGTCAACCGTGACCAGGCGGTTGCTGCCCAGGCGGCAGCGGACGGCCGCGTCCTTCCATGTGCGGCCGGTGTCGTGCGGCACGACCTTGGGCGCCGTGCTCCGGAGGCCGGTGATCGGCACCCACGTCTCGCAGTCGGGGCAGATCAGCGATGCGCAATCCCGGCGCAGGTCGTACTGGTGGGGCTTGAGGGCGGACAGGGCCAGCGACGGACGGGAATTGAGGGTGCGGGAGCGGGTCCGGCTCCGGCGGGGGCGGGCGGTGCCCTCAAGGGTCGAAGCAGACATCTGGACTCCTCACGGGCAGAGCGGGCAGGGGGAGCGTCGCGATGCTCTCTCCGCCCTCCGGGCCGCACGGCACGAGGCCGGCGTCCCGCAGGACAGACAGCGCACAGCGCTGCGACGTGCACACAAGTCGTCGCGGCCGTCAGGCTCCGGGGGAGTTCGATGGTGCTCTCGCGTCCTCAGCTCGCCTGATGACGTGCCCTCAGCAAGCTGAGGGCTACCCCGGCCGCCCCGGAGGGCGGACGACTACTGCGGTCCTGCGGTGGTGCTCACTCGGTGCTCCCGGAGGATCACCGACGCCTTACATACATCAGGTTGCATCAGGTACCCTCACGTGTCAAGCGGTATAGTGAGGCACCCAGAGTGAATTCGAAGGAGGCGAAGGCACATGTCAGGGCCACCCCGAGCCGACAATCGGCCGCCGTACGCGCGCATCGCGAGCCACTACCGCGACCTGATCAGCTCTGGGGAGCTCTCGCCGGGCGACCTCCTGCCCAGCATCAAGACGCTGGCGACCGAGTGGGAGGTCAGCACAGCTACCGCGGACCGAGCCATGCGGCTGCTGCGCGAAGAGAAGCTCGTACAGGGCATCCCTGGCGTCGGCACCGAGGTAATGGAACGCCCCATCTCGCTGTCCTCCGGGGCTGAGCGCCACGACCGCAGCGGCAAGACGCAGTCGTCGTGGGGCGTCGGCGAGAAGTCGTCCGGCCACACCGCCGGCATAGTCGAGGCTCCCGAAGACGTCGCTGACGTGCTGGGCATTTCGCCTGGTGACGACGTGATTCGCCGCAGCCGTGTCTACCGGGACGGTCATGGCATCGTCTCCCACTCCACGTCCTGGATCCCAGCGGAGTTCGCCCAGGCCGTAACCGAGTTGGCCCGGAGCGAGCGACTCAAGGGCGGGTTGTCACTCGACTTGATCGCTCGGGCCACCGGGCGGCGCGTCGTGAAACGCGTGGATGAGGAATCGGCTCGCATCGCAACGTCACGCGACCTCGAGCTCCTGGAGCTGGAAGCCGACACCGTCGCGGCGATCCTTGTGCTGACCGCACGTTTCCTGGACGCCGACGGCGAGCTGTTGGAGTACGGCGTGGACTTGGGCGCCCCTGGCCGCACCCGTCGCACGACGACAGAGGTGCAGCGGTGAGCACCTACGACACCGCCGTACTGGACGACACGCTCGTCTCCTGCCTCAGCCAGCTCCTTGGAGCCGAGCACATCGACACCCTCACGCTGGAAGGACGATTCGAGATCACGCGCATCGACGCCGCTTTGTCCGGCCGACCAGGCCCCGCGCCTCGCGCGATCCTCATGTCCGGACTGCAGGGCTCCGGCAAGACGACTCTCGCCCGCGCCCTGGAGGCGGCCGGCTTCCGGCGCCTGTGCCCTGATGAGGAGATGTTCCGCCGCTACGGCCACTACGGCAGGGACTTCCCTCGCGGCGAGTTCAGGGTCCGGGAGGCCCCCGTCCTCAAGGACATCGCCCTTGAGCTCCAGGAGCTCCTGACGGCCGGGCACGAGGTCGTGGTCGACCACGGCTTTTGGACTCGGGAAGAGCGGGCCCAGTGGGCAATGACCGTGATGGAGGCCGGCGGCAAACCTGTCCTCATCTACTTGCCCGTGCCGCATGAGGTGCGCTGGGACCGAATCCGGAAGCGCAACGAGCAGTCGCTGGTCGACGCGAACAGCATCGAGTTCAGCGAGGAGGATCTGCTCAGGCATGCGGGCCGTTTCTCCCCGCCGACCGACGATGAGCCGCACATCGTTTACGACGGGCAACCGGACAGCGTGCTGGCCGACATACAGCTCAGCAGGCATTTCGATGCCTGACGGCACGCGGAACTCGATGCGGACGCGGCACGGGGGTGTGCCCGGGATCGCCATGGTTCCTCCGGCCGGAGTTGCGGGTGTGGATCAACAAGAAACAGCATCCGCGCCAGGGGCCTTGAGCAAGATGTCCGACTGTGGAAGTGGTGTAGCAACAGCGTGGCAATAGGGCCGTTGATACCTGGAAGGTGACCGCAAAGGGGGTGTGTAGTGATCGCTGTGGACAGGTGGACAGGTGAGGAGGCGCTGCTGTTGCGGTCGGTGATGCGAGCGTCTGTGCGCGAGTTCGCCGGTCGCCTCGGCATCAGCCCCCGGACCGTCTCGAACTGGCAGCGGAACAAGACGAGCGTCTGTCGTCCCCAGATGGCGCAGATCCTGGACACGGCGCTCCTCCAGTGCACCCCGGCCGAGCAGGAGGCGTTCAGCCTCCGCCTGGCAGCGCTGCGTGGAACGTCAGCTCCCCTCACCGCGGAGTCGGCAGCACGTCCGGCACCGTGCACGGTCGTCTCCCACAAGTTCTTGCCGGTGTACCTCGGTGAGTGCAGTGCGCCCCTCTACGTTGCGGGCTCGCCAGGCGAGCCTGGGCCCGGCGGCTTGGAGCGGCGAGTCCTGTCGGCTGACCACCACTCCGCGCAGTCGTCGACGGTGCACATGTACGCCTGTGGTGTCGCGGTGGTGCATCTCGAGGAGCACCACCGCCTCGAGACGTTGACCGAGCTGGCGTTGTGGCGTTACCGCACATACCTGAAGGAACCGGGCTGGGTAGGGGAGTGGATGGCTCACTCTCTGGCGCGCCACGGCGACGACAAGGCGCAGCCTGCCCAGTCGCTCGTTCCGCAGTACGTGCTGTCGGCCTACGAGCTCCGCACACATTCCTGGTCAAGCGCCGGCCTGGACACAGTTCTCCAGCTGCTCGCTACGCCATCAGTGCTGGTCAACCGGCAGAATCCGGCAGATGTGGTGCCGCTCGGGCCGGGGGTAGAGGAAGCCAAGTTCCGTGACGGCTGGGCCCACCCCGAGGCCGTGACGTTCGACGGTGGAGTCTCACGCGGAGTCGTCGGCTGGTCTGGTGTCGCCTATCACCCGCAGTCGGACGAGCGGGCCTTGACCATGAGCCAGATCGTGGCTCTTGAACTCGACGTACAGGCTCTCTGGGCCCTCTCGTCGCACATCCTGCACGTGGTCGAAGACGGCCAAGACCCAGTGATGCCGACAGCTTACGGGTGGCGCTTCCTTCGTAGCGCCTACTTCCGGCTCACCACTGCGCGCCCCACCGAGACCGCCCAACACCGGGTGATGCGCGAGGCCATCCTGGCCACCAGTGAACTTCCTGACCGGCTGCGCGCCGCTCAGGATGCCCTTCGGGACAGCAATCCGTGACGGCTATGTGGAAGGCGGACTGGGTGGACCCTCGATCGACGGCACTGCTGGTCATTGACGTTCAGCAGGGCTTCGTAAATCGGCATAGCCGTGGTGTTCTGCCCGCGGTTGTGCGACTGGTGGAGGGCTGGCGGGCAGCTGGTGCTCCTGTAGTGCTGTCCAGGTTCCACAACGAGCCGGGCTCGCCCTACGAGACCATCACTGGGTGGACCCGGCTACGCAGCCCGGAGGAGCAAGCCCTCGTTTCAGAGCTCGCTCCATACGCGGACAGCGCTGCTGCGATTATTGAGAAGGCCCAAGCGTCGATCTTCACGGCAGAGGGTGCTCAGGTCATCAGGGATGCGGGCTGGACTGACCTGGTGTTGTGCGGCATCGACACCGACGCCTGCGTGTACGACTCTGCCATGGCCGCATACCAGAGCGGATACCGGCCGTGGATCGTTGTCGATGCCTGTGCCTCAAGTGGGGGCTCCAGATATCACGACGCAGCTCTGTTGCTCGCGACCCGGAACCTTGGTGCGGAACAGCTTGTGACCAGCGACCACGTCCTGTCGCAGATCAGTGGAACTCAGGGGGCACAGGCATGAGCACGCCGCCGTACGATGCGGACCTGCTGGTCGTTGGCGCTGGACCGGCCGGAGTGGCAGCCGCGGTGATGGCCGCTAGCCTCAACCTGCGGACTGTAGTGGTTGAGGCGGGGCAGGTTGGCGGCAAGCTGCACGACATTGGTGCGTTGGAGAACCTGCCCGGCAACTGGTCGACCGGCCCTGAGCTGGCTGCAGCCCTGGCTGCGGACCTGAGCCGAATTGAGCGTGCAGGCTGGTGCTCTGTCGTCAACGGCCGTGCCACAGGAGTCACGGGGTATAACGACCGGGTAGAACTCGCCCTTGAGGACGGGCGGGTACTCACCGCACAGACCGTCGTGGTCGCATCGGGCGTGGCTGCGTTGACGCCCCTCGACGCGGCCTGGATCAGCGCTCCGGCAGGTTTCTCCGTGCCGCCGCTCTGGCGAGCCAAGCCTGTAGACCTGGCTGAACCAACGTACGTACTCGGAGGTGACCGGCCTCTCGGGACCTGGCTGCGGAGCCATCTCACGTCTTCAACGACGCTGAACGTGCTCTATCCACCTGGAGACGACTACAAGATCACGGAGATCTCTGGGGACCAGCGCATCTGCCTCGCGCCCGTATCCCATCTCTCGGTGTCCCCTCTGGCCCAGGGAACCGGCTGGAGTCTTGAGGTCCAGGACCGTAACGGAGCACGGAAGTCCTATGTCGCCACCGCTGTGTTGGGCAACATCGGCAACAAGCCGGCTGCTCTCCAAGGTCTTGCTGTAGGCGAGGACGGCTACTGCCCACCTACTCAGCAGCACCCCCGGGTCCGCATCGCTGGCGACTTGAGGTCGGCGCAGTACCAACGCATCGCAACTGCTCAGGGCTCGGGAGCCGAAGCCGTGCTCGCCGGCTACTACTCCACCGTGCTCCAGCGCACCTGAATGGAGGTCAGATGATGCCGACGCTTCGGAACGGCCCACGACTTGCGCCGCCCTCTCTGGCGCGGGCCGCGGTCGGCATCAGCCGGGTGGCGACACGTAGCCCCCAGCAGCCCCTGGAACATCGCGGTGAAGGTAGGGTGGCCTCGAACGTTGATCAAAAAGAAGTGGCCCCGTCGACCGGCCTTGGCAAGCCGGGAGGGGCCACGTGGCCGACGGACCTTGTAGGAGAGGTCCGAGAGCCTGCCGAGCACCCTTTTCGCGAGAAGGAAGGTGCCGACGTGATCAGGGTACCCGTACCCGTCACCCGACACACCGCACCCCGCCGTGGGTTCAGCAGCCATGCCGGTTGCTGGTCCTTCGACGGGGCGTTCGTGCTGTCCGCAGGCACACCGGTCCGCGCCTCAGACGAGGGGGCCGGGATGACGTAGTCGTCGGGGGCGGCGCCCATATGGGTCTTCGCGCCGCCCCGGGCCGCTCAGCCATCGGGTGATTGGGAAGTCACCTCGGCTCAGCGCCCATCTGCCACCGGAGAGGGCTTGGCAGGCCCCTCCGAAGGGATTGTCCGTCCGGTTGGGAGCCGGTCAGACGGTTCGAACATCAGGTTTCACCCGAAACCCGAAGCACCTCTAGGGGGCTTCGTTGTGCCGCGAGGCGGGAGCCCCTCGACAGGAGTCATTGTGCATGACCATCCTGCGGGCCGCCAGCTTCGGCATGCCCCTACATTCCGGTACTACCGCGTAGAGCAGGCATATCGCCGCTCGGCCATGGCGCAAGTCACACGCGATGCGATCGCTGGCTCTGGCCTGTCCATGCTGCCGAGGGCGCTCAGCGCGCTCGAGGGCACTGTGCCAACCAATCTTGTGCTCAGCGGGCCTAGCCCAAGTGATCTCTTCTCTGCTTCTGATGTCACAACCCGGCCTTTGGCCGCACTTGGGTCTGGTATGCGGCACCCGGATCTCCTGTCCCACTTGGACCAACCCGTAACGGTCTTCGCACGTCATCTGACCTCGTGCTTCTCTGCGGGGCCCTCGTGAGCAGCGCGGCCAAGGCCGCGCCGAAGCCACCGGACACCGCGGGGGCCGAGCTCTCGGCATCGCTCGTACCGGACAGGGAGCAGGTGGTGTCCCGTACCAGGTCGCGGCGGTCCGGTCCGCGGCGCTGGCTGCGGACGGTCGAGTGGCTCGTGGCTTCCGGGCTTCATCCGCGTGCCTCAGCGACGACGGTGGCCGTTGCGCGGGACCTGGCGGCGCGGATGGACTTCGACACCGGTGAGGTCAGGTACTGCCTGGTGGGCATGGTGGAGCGGCTGGGACTGTCGCGGGCGACGGTCAGCCGGCACGTGGCGTACCTGCGTGAGATGGGCTCACTGGTGTGGTCGCAGCGCGGCAGTCGGGCGAACGTACGCCGGGCTCGTGGCCTGAAGGGGTACGCAGCTACCGCGACGGTGTACGCGGCGGTGATCCCGGCCGTCTACGACCGCGCACTGGGCCACACCATCGTCGGATCCGGGTACACGGCACGCATCATCGTCGACCGGGACACCACATCTACGTCTGCCGACCTCGTGGAGGCTGTGGACAACCCGCCTGTGGAAAACCGCGGCTCCGGCGAGGTTGAGACCCCTTCCCTGACAGTGGTTAAGGAGGTGTGTCAGGTTCAGGTAGTGGGTGGTAAAGACAGTTCTACCGAGCAAGCTCGGCCAGCCGAATCCACCCCCCGCCGCAAGAAGCGCAAGCTGACGATCCTCGGATACAAGATCACCGCTGACCGGATCGACCGCGCACGCAAGCTCGCCATCTCCGTGCGGCCGCTGGTGAACTGGATCCAGGGTGCCACCCACGACCAGCTGTCGTGGGTCATGCTCGACATGGTCGCCAAGGACTGGTCCCACACCCAGATCCTGCTGTGGCTCCGTGATCTCGGCCAGGAGCTCGGCGTCCGACGGTGGCGCCCCAGGTTCCCTCACCGTGTCATCGCCGCGGCCATGCGCCGCCAGGACGACGAAGAGGTCCAGCGAACCCACGGCCACCTCCCCAGCACCGAGCCCGGGCCCGCCGCCGCGGCCCCGAACGACGCCTTCCGCCAGGCACGAGAAGCGCTGCGCAACCATGACTCGGCAGCAGTCGTGTCCTACGGAACCTACGGCCAGCACGACAGCGTCACCCTGAGCCAGTGGGAAGCAGTTCAGCAGCAAGAGGCCCTGGCGGACTTCCCCGAACTCGTTCTGGCGGCCGCGCGGATCGGCGGCCGGGAGCAGGCCATCGCCGCCTACGGCAGCCAGGGCGCCCGCATCCTCGACCTGCACACCGAGTTCCAGACCGCCGGCCTCACCTGGCCCGCAGGATGACCCCAGCTGGATACGCAGAAATGTCAACTCGCCGACACGGTGATGGGGATCTTTGAAAACGGCTCTGTCTGAGCTGGCCCCGGATTCGTGGAGTCCCTGAAGCCAGGCTTATGATCCTGGCCCGAAGGAGAACCACGAGCAGTGCCAGCACCACGCAAATACCCGGACGAGCTCCGCGAGCGGGCCGTCCGCGAGGTCCGCACGACGGGCCGGCCGATCGCGCACGTCGCCAAAGACCTGGGCATCCACAAGGAAGCCCTGCGCGGCTGGGTCCGCCAGGCCGAGGCGGACGCCGGCGAACGCGACGACCGGCTGACCACCGCCGAGCACGAGGAACTGAAGCAACTCCGCAAAGAGGTAGCGGAGTTGAGGCGGGCGAACGACATCCTCAAAGCCGCGAGCGCGTTTTTTGCGGCCGAACTCGACCGTCCCCGGACGAGGCCGACCAGGTGATCGAGCACCTCAGGGACAAGGGCCTCGGGGTCGGGTTCGCCTGCCGGGTGCTGGGGCTGTCGGAGTCGGCGTACTACGCGCGCAAGAAGCGGCCGAAGTCGGCCCGCCGTCTGCGCGACGAGCAGCTGAAGCCGCTGATCGAGCAGGTCCATGCTGAGTCCGGCGGCACCTATGGGGCCCGGCGGATCACCCGCGCCCTGCGGCGCAAGGGTGTGGTGGTGGCCCGCTGCACCGTCGAGCGGCTGATGCGCGAGCTGGGCCTGGAGGGCGTCATCCGCGGGCAGCGTCGCCGCACCACGGTGCCGGAGCCGTCGGCGCCTCGCCCGCCGGACCTGGTCGACCGCGACTCACGGCCTCGCGGCCGGATCAGCTGTGGGTGGCGGACATGACGTATGTGCGCACCTGGTCCGGCTGGGCGTACGTGGCGTTCGTCCTGGACGTGTACTCGCGGATGATCGTCGGCTGGCAGGTCGCGAACCACATGCGGACCGAACTGCCTTTGGATGCAATGGAGATGGCGTTGTGGAGACGGAGGATCAAGAAGGACTCCGGCCTCGTTCATCACAGCGACCGGGGGTCGCAATATGTATCAATTCGGTATACCGATAGGCTGTCCGAGATCGGCGCCTCAGCCTCGGTCGGCTCGGTCGCGGACAGCTACGACAACGCGATGGCTGAGGCGCTGAACGGCACCTTCAAGGCCGAGCTGATCGAGATGCAAGGCCCTTGGCGGGACGTCGACCAGGTCGAGCGGGCGATCTTCCAATGGGTCACCTGGTACAACGAGGAACGGCTCCACTCCGCCCTCGACTACGTACCGCCCGCCGAGTACGAACGCGCCTGGTGGCGAGAACAGGAAGCCACCCCGCAGTCCGCCTGAAACAAGATCACCGGACTCTACGAAACTCGGGGCAGCTCACACCTCAGCGTCGCGTGCTTCACGCGTAGTGAACCAATGGCGTGCTGTCCCCCGTGCGAGCTACACGCGGATGGCACTGCGGGGGGACGCCCTTACAGCGCCTAACAGAAAGCCTGGTCGTAGCCGCCACGTCCCCTTCCTGGCTGCTTCGGCGGTGCTGCGGGAGGCGGTCAGGCCCGGGCTGCGAACTGGCCGTCTGCCGTGCTGAGGCGGAAGTTGTTCGCGATGCGGACGCCATCGAGGCCGTCCGCTGGCGGTAGCGACTGGCTACTCCTCGGGCTCCCATGCGATCAGGTGCTCGAAGACCTGTTTGTCGCCCTCGATGTGCAGGTCGCTCAGCGTGAGGCGGCCCCAGACGAAGAGGAGCAGCTGCTCGGCCGTGCCCGTGGCCGAAGCGGAGGCGGGCGCGGCGTCGTCCGTGAGGGGTGCGGGCCAGGCGCCGGTGCCGTCCAGCGCGAGGAGCCAGGAGCGGCCCTCGGTGGCGTGGTAGTGGATGGTGGCGGCCTCGTGCGGCCAGGCCGCCGGGGTGGAGTTGCAGGTATCGAGAAACTCGGCCACGCCGTCGAGTGCGACGTCCGCAGGCATCGGCTGCACGGCGCCTGCGGCGAGCTGGGCGTCGTAGGTGTGCACCAGCACCTCGTGCACCCGGCGCCGGGCAACGCCCCGGGCATTCGCCGGCGACACGCCTGCGCCCCACCACGTCCAGCACTGGCGCTCCGGGCCGGCCTTGCGCAGCGCACTCAGCAGCAGTTCGTTCGACTCGGCGTACCAGGCCAGCAGCGCCTCGAGCTCGCGCGGCACCTCCGCGGCATCCTTGGCCGGCGGAGCCTCGGCCGGGCCCGCGGCGACGATCGCGGCCCACCAGCGCTGGCCCGTCCCCAGGTGCTGCACCAGATCGAACAACGTCCACTCGGGGCAAGACGGCACCGGCGCGTCAAGGCTGGGCGCGGCGGCGACTGCGCTCCGGAACGCGGCTGACCGCTCGCCGATCAGTTGCAGCAGGGCGGCATACTCAAGACTCTCTGTCACATCGCCTACCTATCACCCCAGCTCAGCCGACCGCACCGTATTTTCCAGGTCATCAGCTGCAGAAGTTGCAGGAGTTAACACAATGATCTGAGTTGGCGGTGGGTGATGAGGCAGCAGGCGAGCTTGAGGAAGGCTTCGTGGATGTCGGCTCGCCTTTCCCAGCGGATGCGGAGCCGGCGGAAGCCGTGGAGCCAGGCGATGGTGCGCTCGACCACCCACCGATAGGTGCCCAGGCCGGTGCCATGCATGATTCCGCGTCGGGCGATGGCGGGGACGATGCCGCGGGCGCGGACCTGGTCGCGGTAGACGTCGTGGTCGTAGCCGCGGTCGGCGAACAGCGAGTCGGGTCTGCGTCGAGGGTGTCCGATGCGGCCGCGCACGGGCGGGACGGCGTCGAGCAAGGGCAGGAGCTGGGTGACGTCGTTGCGGTTGCCGCCGGTCAGCAGGACAGCGAGCGGAGTGCCGTGACCGTCGGTGATCACGTGGTGCTTCGACCCGGCCCGGCCCCGGTCGACCGGCGACGGGCCCGTGTGGAGCCCCCTTTTAGCGCCCTGACGTGCGAGGAGTCGACCACACACCTCGACCAGTCCAGACGCGCGGCTGCGTTGAGCTCGGCCAGGAGCACTTCGTGCAGTCGCTGCCACACGCCGGCCTCGTTCCAATGCCTCAGCCGACGCCAGCACGTCATGCCCGAGCCGAACCCCAGCTCCTGAGGAAGATGTTCCCACTGGATGCCGGTGTGCAGGACGTACAGAATTCCGCACAGCACCTCCCGGTCCGGCAACGGCTTCCGCCCCGGATACCTGAACCGCCTCGGCCGTTGCGGCAGCAGCGGCTCCAGGCGGTCCCACAACTCATCCGGCACGATCCACGGCGACGCCCCCATGCCCGGCTCAACGCTCAACGCTCGACATGGACACGGCAGCCAGGCCGATCCACCTCATTGTGTTAGCTGCTGTTAGGGGTGTCGAATCCGTAGGGTTTTCAGGTTCTCGGATATTGACTGCGCTGATTGAGGAGGCTGTGTATGAGAAGACCCGGGTGGCTGATCTCGCTCGTCTTAGCAGTGACGCTGATGGTGGCGGGGGCGGCGGAACCGGCCGCGGCGGCGGGGGAGCCTGCCGCCGCGGCGGAGGTTTGTGCCACGGCTGGATCGAATTTTGCCAGCCAGTCGATCGCGGAGAGTACGGCGGGGTTGCGGTTGGGGTGTGCCCGCGACGCGGGAGGGCTGCGGTCGCTGGCGGGCAGTGACACCGACGTGGTGGTCGCCATCGATTTCAACACCGCCCATCGGCCTGACGAGTGGCGTCGGCAGATGTCGCAGATGGTCGACACGGTGCGTGCCGACAAGGGCAAGGGGCTCACGCTCAGCGAGTCGTTTAGCCTGCAGGCGCAGAAGAGCAACGTGGACTTCTACGACCGGCAAAGCGACGTGCGGTTCGACGGCAGTATCCAGGTCGTCGGCAACAGCCTCGTCTTCGTCATACCCGCGGGCGAGGTGAACGCTTCGGCGAACTGGTGGCAGAAGTTGGTTGCCAGCATGGTCGGGACCGCGGTGGGTGTCGTGTCCGGCGTGGCGTGCTTGGCCTCCTTCGCAGTCTTCGCCCCCGCCGCGCCCCTCGCCGTACCTACCTGCGGGGCCATCCTCGGCGCAATGACCGGGCTCGTCACTGACCTGATGAACGCCTACTTCGACGGACGGTCGCTCGGCGAGGGGGCGGTCTGGGGTGAGGCAGTCACCCAGGCATTGTGGGGTGCTTTGGCCGGGGTGGGCACCGGGGGGCTGGTGGCGTGGGCATCCAAGGGGGCGGTCTCGCTGGTTGACGTGGTGGGGGAGACCATGAGCAACTTCGCCCTCAAGCTCGGCTCGTGGTCTGCGCCGTTGGAGCGCATCAGAGCCTCGTTGCCAGACTTCGCGGGGTACTTGAGATCGTACATCGAACGGTATGCCCAGGGTCTGCCGCGGCCCAACGCCTGGCCGTCGACGATCCGGGTGATGGTGGTCGGCGACTCGATCAGCCAGGGCCACGAGGGCGACTACACCTGGCGCTACCGGTTGTGGCAGTGGTTCCAGGAGAACAACATCTCGGTCGACTTCGTGGGCCCCTACCATGGCACGTTCACCCCGGACCAGCCCTCCCCGCCGAAACCGCCTCTCTTCGTCGGTGAGCAGCCGGCGGACCAGGGCATCCGCGTGGACGGCGGATACGCGGCCGGGGTCGCTTTCGACAGCGACCACTACGCGCACTGGGGCAGACAGGCCGCACAGATCAAGGACGACATCCGCCGGCAGGTCGAGACCTACAAGCCGGACCTTGTCCTGCTCGCGGCCGGCTTCAACGACATGGGCTGGTTCGTCAGCGACGAGAACGGCACCCTGGACAGCGTCGAGACCATCATCGACCAGGCCCGCGCGGCCCGGCCGGGGGTCGACTTCGCGGTGGCCACCGTGCCGCACCGGTCGAAGATCGGCGGCCGGGACGATCTGATCACCAAGACCGACAACTTCAACCGGATGCTCGCGAACGCGGCCCCCCGGTGGAGTAAATTCATCTCCCAGGTGGAGGTCGTCGACTGGCAGAAAAAATACTCCTGCGCCCCCGTCGCCTGCCCGGCCTCCTATGACGGCCTGCACCCCAACGCATTCGGCGAGTACCAGCTCGCCATCGCCTTCGAGCAGACTCTGCACGACCGATACGGCCTGGGCCGTGGCCCGGTCCCCTTCCCGCCCGAGAACCTGCCGGTCCGGCCGACACCCGTGCCGACCGGTCTGAAGGCCGAGTCCAGCCCCCAGGGCGTGACCGTCACCTGGAACCCGGTGTACGGGGCCTTCGGCTACGACGTGCGGTCGCGGATCGCCGGCCAGACGACCTGGGGCGAGGGCCGCGTCAACAGCAACCGGACCGACACCACCTGGACTGTCGACGGCATCCAGTGGGAGTACCAGGTGCGCACCGTCGGCGGTGACAACGTCAAGGGCCCCTGGTCCGGCACGGTCAGCGCGGTCGCCCACCCGAAGACTGCGCCGCCGCCGCGGATCCTGGCCAGCCGGCCGATCGGCCAGGACGGCATCGAGCTCGAAATCGCACCACCTGACTACCCCACCGCCATCGACCGGTACGAAGTGATCCTCTTCGACAAGGACACGCCCGGCGCCTGGCTCACCGGCACCGGCTTCCGCGGCAACAGCGTCAAGATCTACGGGCTGAACCCGGGCCACCGCTACCTCGTCGCGGCGGCCACCTGGAACGCCGCCGGCGGTGGGCTGCCCGCACTGGCCCGTCCGGTGACGGTTGGCGGCGGCACCCCGGCCGCCCCGACCGGCCTGCGGGTGACCACCGTCGATCCCACCACAGTGGAACTGGACTGGAACGGCGCGAAGTCGGCGGCCGGCTACCGGCTGTGGGTCTCCAACATCAAGGACGGCGGCACCACCCCGCCGAAGGCCGACGAGAACATCATCGAGGACACCCACTACGGCGTCGGCTTCCTGTTCCCGGGCGTGTGGAACTACGAGTTCTGCGTGACGGCCGTCAATGGCTCCCTCGAGTCCGACAAGTCCAACTGCGTCATCCCCTCCCATCCCGACGGCAGCGTGCCGACCAACCCCGGCGGCAGCGCGCTGAACCGCTCACCGAGCGCTCGCACCGCGGCGTCGGACGCGGTGGACATCGGTTCGCTCACCACCCTGAGGAACCCGGACGGGACGGGAAGTCCCGTACCGGTCGGTGTCGGGGTCAACGGGGGTGACCGGTAGCCCGGCTTTGGTGTCCCGTGGTGCTGCCGCGTGCGCGGCAGCACCACGGGACACCGGTGGAGATCAGCCGATCGGATACACCGCGACCTGCCACACAGGGGGTTTCGGTGGGTGGGCTTCGGGCGGGGTCGGCTGGGGTTTTGCCGACGGGGCTGTGCCGTTGGCACGGGGTGTGGCGGTGGCTGGCCGATGGTCGCCGGGACATGTCGAGGCGCGGCCGCGGCAGGATGATGGGGATCTTTGAAAACGGCTCTGTCCGCAGTTCCGTGAATCCCCAGGTCAGCAGCAGGAACGCGGGATCGTTTCAGCAACGTACTTCTTGTCGTGGCGAGCAAGACGGTTGAGGATGTGCTGTTTCCCGGGATCGATGTGCGGGTGGAGGAGGTGAACGACTCCTCCGGCGTCCTGGTGGTGGAGGCGGTGTCGACGGCCCGCCCAGGCCGGTGCCCGAACTGCCGCAAGCAGGCCCGCCGCGTGCACAGCACGTATCAACGCACCCTGGATGAACGGCCGTTGGGCTCGCTCCGGGTCATCGTCCGTCTCCGGGTGCGCCGGTACTTTTGCGACCGGTGGAAGTGTTGCCGTACGACCTTCGTCGAGCAGGTTCCGGGCCTGTCCGCGCGCTACCGCCGTTCCAGCACTGGGCTGGCGGGCTGGCTGCGCTCGATCGCGATCGAGCTCGGCGGCCGTCCCGCAGCCCGGTTGTGCCGCCGCTTGCGGCTGACCGCGGGCCGGACGCGGCTGCTCAGGCTACTGACGGCCCCGGCTGTGCCGGACCGTGCCCCACGGGTGCTGGGGGTGGACGAGTTCGCCTTCCGCAAGGGCTGCACCTACGGGACCGTGCTGGTCGACGTCGAGGCCGGCCGGGTCGTGGACGTACTGCCCGACCGCACCTCGGAGACGTTCGCAGCCTGGCTCACCGAGCATCCCGGTGCCGAGATCATCTGCCGGGACCGGGCCAGCGCCTACACCAAGGAGGTCAGGGAAGCCGCCCCTCGTGCCCTGGAAGTCGCTGATCGCTGGCACCTGTTACAGAACCTGTCCGCGGCAGTGGAGAAGACCTGCCACCAGCACCGCGACTGCCTGCGCAAACGCGCCGAGGAGGAGACAGTGACCGAGGGGCCGGAACCGCCTCCGATGCTGTTACCGCCCGCGGGACTGCCCCGCACCCAGATCATCGAACGCACCCGCCACCGCTACGAGGACATCCACCGCCTGCTGGAGAAGCACTGGACCGTCAGCGCCATCGCCCGCCGGCTGAACCTCGACCGCAAGACCGTGCGCCGCTTCCGCGACACCGACCTCGACGAGCTGCTGGCCTCCGCCCGCGAGCGCCGCCCCAACGGCGTCCTGGCCATTCAAGGCGTACCTCAACGCCCGGTTCACCGAAGCCCAAGGCCAGGTCAGCGGCACACGCCTGTTCCTGGAGATCCAGGCTCGCGGCTACCGTGGCAGCCGCCAGGTCGTCCGCAAACACCTCGCCGCCCTCCGCGCGGGCACCGCCGAACCAGTCCGGGCCGACATCCCCAGCCCTCGCAAGATCACCTCGTGGATCATGCGGCCCCGTAACACTCTCACCGAGAGCCAGGACCAACGGCTGCTTCAAGTCCGGCTCGCCTGCCCGGACATCACCCGAGCCTGCGACCTCGCTCGGGCGTTTGCCGATCTCGTCCGTCACCAGCGCGGATACCTGCTGCTGGAGTGGATCCGGCAAGCCGAGCAGGATGCTCCGAAGCCCATGAAGGGCTTCGCTGGCTTCCTCCGCCAGGACCTCGACGCCGTCACCGCCGGCCTCACCCTGCCCTGGAGCTCCGGGGTCGTCGAAGGACACGTGAACCGGGTGAAAACGCTCAAGCGAGCCATGTACGGCCGAGCCTCGTTCGAACTCCTCCGGACCCGGATTCTCACCCAGCCATGAGGGCTGTGACTCATGCCCGCCTCATGCAACGAGCCTGGTGGCAAAGGCCGCTATCAGGGTGTCCGCCCTCAGCAGCAGCTCAGGGTTGCACGTTCCCGCCACGCGGACAGAAACCTCATCACCACCCACGGCGTGCGCAAGGTGCACTTCGACGTGATGGTCCGATCCGACGAGTGGATAGCTGTACCAGCGATCCGGGTGTTCATCATCGGTGGCCTCAAGGCCGAGTTCGACCGTCTGCCAGTCGGTGTCATCGAAGTCGTAGCCTGCATAGCGCGCCAGGAGAGCCAAGAAGGGCTGGACGTTCTCATTCCAGATCCAGCCCTCTGCTGCACGTTCCCGGTTGCTGCCTGCCATCCGGCCGGAGTGCCACATGCGGCACGTTCGGTCCCTGCCATATGTTTCACGGAACTGCGGACAGAGCCAGATTCAAGAAGCGTCATCAACGGCACCGTCACTGCGGGCCAGCGACGAGACCGGCGTGCCGAGAGCAGCCAGGACCCGGGCCGCCAACCTGGAGTTCCAGCGCTCGGCGAAGGTGCGCAGGTACCCCCTCAGCACCCTGGAGAAGTCCCGAGTGAGGGTAGGACAGCACCATCGCACGGTGGGTGCCGTGTCCCAGGATGTGGCTCCACGCATCGAAGTCGCTGCCCTGGGTGGCCGGGATGTGCCCGTCAACGAACTGCCCGTCGCGTGTCGTGCAGCTCCAGGACGTGCTGAGGGCGCACTTGGAGCATGCGAGAGTCCCCCGCATGGCTGGGTAGCGCCGTTCCCACTCGGGGTCCAGGGCGTAGACGTCCCGGGCCAGCGGAATGTTCTTTCCGCACAAGCAGCAAACGAGGCGGAACGGCGGGCGATTTGGCATGGGACGGCTCCGGATGTCGGACATGTGTCGTCCTCACGCTGGCATCCGCCGCGGCACCACTTGGTGAGGCTGGCCGTCACGGTGCACCCCGGAAGGTCGCACGGGCATGGAGAGCGCCGACGGCGGTGAACGTAGGACGCATCCGCCTCGAGAACATCACGAAGGCCCATCGTCGGCCGGAAGGCGCGAGGCCTGTGCCGCTGTGACGGTGCGGCCCGGGTGCCGCCGGGTGGGTCATCGCGGGGCGGGAATGTGAGTAGGGTGATCAGGTGACAGATGTGGTGGATCCGGGCGCCGGCCTTGACTTGGACGGCTTCATCCCGGTGGTGGATGCCGTGGACGGTGCTGACGCGGAACTCGTCGCGATCGGTGAACGGTACTGGGCCCTGGCCGGGTTCGACACCGAGACCCCTGTGCCTACACCGGTGTGGTGCGAAAAGACCAGCGCCATCGACACCCTCGGGTGGGGGCGATCCCACTACGCCGTAGCTGCAGCAGGCGTGCGCGCCACCATCACGGGACAGCAGTGCCACCAGTGCGAGGGACCGCTCAGCCTCACCTCCCGCACCGCCCTCGCTCAGTTGATCGGCGGAGGCTCCCCGACATGCGTCGAGTGCACACCCTCCCTCCTCAACGCCATCGAGATCGTCCTCGACCCCCGGCGCAAAGCCAAACGAGAACGCGCACGCCAGGAAGCCGAGGCACAACAGGTACGCGATGCGGCACGGACCCGATGGCAGCAAGCGCAGCGCGACACGATGGACACCCGCTACGCGCTGAAGTTCAGCGAACAGGTCCCCTCAACGTCCGTACGGCAGATGACGGCAGCACTGGCACTGTTGCGCTACGCGCCCTCCACGACACCCGTCAGCCGGGTGGGTGGCTGGGTCGACCCACTGCACCCCTCCTACCCGCAGGCAGTGTCCCTGCTGGGTGAGCTGGTGAGGTCCCGCCTGATCAGGATCCACCCCAGCACTCCAGTGACCGCCCTGGTGTGGGAGCCGGAAACCTTCGAGCAGGCCCAGGCCCAGGCCGAGAACGGTGAGATTCCCGAGCCTGAAACAGCCGGGGACTTCTTCCCGCTGGACACCCACTTCTACGCGCCGTTCGCAACGAGCATGGGCACCGGGGCCGAGCATCTGGACAGCGTCCTCACTCAGCGCCTGAACCCGCACAACCTCACCGCCGGGCAGCACGACGATCTGGTCGCCGTGGCCGAGGAACTGATCGCGGAAGAGGCACTGCGCTACTTCAACGGCCGCCTCGAGGACCTGAACCTGCCGGCCGTCACCGACCAGCACGTCCAGCGCCTGCGGGAAGCCGTCTACCGGGCCGCTGCCCACCGGCCCCTCGGCGAGGTGTACAACCTGGCCTGGCGTGCCACCCGCGCGGCAGCAGAAGCCGCCCAGAAAACCCCGCGGGCCCCCCGCACCCACATGAGCACCCACGCGGTGAACCGGCTCGAAACCGACACCCAGCGAGCGGCATCCGATCCGGACTGGCAGCTCAAACCGTTCGACGAGGTCACCGGATACGGCCTGAGCGCCATGATCCGCACCCTCTTCTACACCGTCCTCAACCTCAACCCCGTGAGCAGCAGCCTCAACGACATCATCCAGGCCCTGCCCGAGCCCGCCCCCGAATCGGTGCCGCCCGCTGCGGCCCCCTCTGCTGTACCGGTCGCCGGAACCGATGACGCGTGGGCCGAGATGGCCATCTGGATGGCGACCGACGCCACCTGGAAGACCGAAGCCGTCCAGACATGTCTCACCGCGGTGATCGAAGACGGCGCCGGCCTGGAGTACGACGTCGACGAGCGCGTCGCCCGACGGAACGCATCCCAGCTCAGAGATCTCCACGACCGGCTCACGCCAGCCATCGGCCCACGTCAGGCCGCTATCGCGGTTCTGGCCAGCGCCCGGGTGCTCACTCACCCCGTCACCCCGCCGGGTCCTGGAGCGGGAACCCTGGTCCACATCGGCAAGGTCCTTCACATGCTCCTCGCCCTTGCCGTCCTGGAGTCAGCCGACGACGGCACCGCCCCAGAGGGACCACGTCAGTAGCGCCCGTCCAGCTCACGGCGTCACCAGGGGCCGGCCGAGCCCCTGACCGGCCTGGCCACAGCAGCAGATGTCACGGCAAGATCGACGGCAGGTCCAGGGCAGGGGGCGTAGTGACGAAGCCGGAAAAGAAGCGCGGGGTGCGCATCCCCTACGTGAGGGACGCGCGGGGCGACCGGTACGACCGGTCCGCGATCGATGTCCAACCGCACCCTCCCTACGCGAAGCCGCTCACGTGCTGGGAATGCGGCATCGACGTCCACGTCCGACACGGCAACGCCGACGACCCGGACTCCACCTCCTCGCACTACGTCAAGAACCCCGGCAAGCAGCACGGCCCGCGCTGCGCCTACGACCTGGAGCGTCGCGGCAAGGAACTCGTGGAGTCCTCCGCCAGCACAGTGGTCCGCAAGGCCGGGCAGTGGCGGCTGCTCTGTCCGCCGCTCGAGCGACCCGGTACGCGCGGCGCCGGCAAGAACGTCCCGGGCCCACGGTCCGGACAGAGCCCGTCGCGAGGAGGACAAGCGAAGACCAGCAAGGAGGCGGGGCAGGCAATCGCCTCAGCGCGGCGCATCGTCCGACTCCTGGAGGCCTTCGGCCAGGACCCCGACGCGGTCGCCGAGTTCGCCGCCACCGCACCCGGCGGCCGCCGGAACATCGACTGGCCCGAGTTCTGCCGCGGCCGCGCCGACGCCCACCAGCTCGCTCAGGACCTCATCGACGGCACCACAGCACCGATCCCGCACGCTGTGTGGGGACCCGTGTCGACCGCGGCCGCCGTCGACGGCAAGGCCGGCCGCAGCTACGTGGTCAAATACGTCGCCCGCCACCCCGTCCTCGTCGGCGGCCGCCACCTGCCGCTGCAGGTGACCCTGCGCAGCCCCAACGCAGACTGGATCGGTGCCACCACCCGATCGGGCCAGTTCCTCGGCTACGGCTACTGGACCCTCTTCCCCCGGCCCGAAGAGGTCGAAGGCCGGATCGAACTCCAGCTGTGGATCAAAGAGCCGTGGCAGGTGGCCCGCTGGGACACGGACGGCACCACACAGTCCTTTCCCGCCCCGCCGACCCGCCACGTCCCGGCACGCTCGCCGGCGGACACGCAGGAGCAACCAGCGACTCCGCAAGCAGGGCCAGGAGCAGGAGTAGCCGACGCCCCGCCTGCCGGCCCCGCACTGCCCCCACGGCCGGTGCAGCCCGAACCGCCAACGCCGCCGGTGCCACAGTCAGCCCTCGAAGCAACCGCGGCACCGAGTGCCCAGCCTGGTCCAGCCGCCTCCTGCGAAAAGCACCCGTCGAAGCCGCACACCCACAGGGACGGACCCGGCACCCCCACTGAACGTGCAGCTCAGGACGCGACGGCCGCCGAGGCCACGGAACCCCCTACCGTGCCGCCAATGCCCGTTGTTCCGCCGAAGCCGGCCCAGCCTCCACAACCCTCCTCACCGCCCCCTCCCGTACGGCGCCGGCCGCGATGGCCCGGCTGGCTCGGCCGCCGTACCGGGCGCCGCTGAACCGAGGAGGGCGGACGAGCAACTGGACCTGCACAAGCAGTTCGTCGGGAGGCCAGGGCAGGCACTACTTCGACATCCCTCCGGTGACAGATCCAGAACCTTCGCCCGGACCCGCAGCCAGCCAGGGCCGGACCGGAGTCCTGCGACGATGCAAGGCGCTCGGATACGGCCACCTGCGGTGGGGGCGCGGACGGTGTGCATACTGCTGGCCATGCCGTCCTCACCTGCCGCCCGCTCGACTACGCCGACCGCGTCGGCGGTGCTGTCGTTGTTCGTCACGCGATGCTCCTTTTCATCGCCGCGACGTACCAGGTCACCGATGGGGCGGGCCGACAGTGGGAGGCCCGCAAAATGATCAACAAGGTGCGTCCCGAGCAGTGGATGCGCCGGGCGACCGGGCACGGCACCAAGGGCACCCGCGAGTACGACTGCGCGAAGGGCTTCACCGGACTCGACCAGGGCCAAGTGACCTGCTGGAACTCCTGGATGCGCTGGTCACTGTTCTCCCTGATCGCCGCAGCCGTCCTCGCCCTGACGGCCACCGCCGTCCATGAGACCGCCGAGGAGCGGCCCGACGGGAGTCCAGCCAGCTGGTGACTGACTGTGGTCGCCAGCGGCTTGTCGCGCCACCGGGTGATGGCCTTGTCCTGGTAGCCGAGCGAGTCCGATACGACGGCGCGGGATTCGGCACGGGGCCGGAGAACAGTTGAGAATGGGGGGTGTTAACTTCCTTCCCGTGGCGAAGCACCAGGACGAGACCAGGGCGGCCTATGACGGGGTCGTCGAGTTATATGCGTCGATGTTCGCTAATCGACTGGAGACGCAGCCGTTCGCGCGGAACATGATCGGCACCTTCGCCGAGCTGGTGCGTGGAACGGGGAATTCGCGGGTGGCCGATGTCGGCTGCGGGCCCGGACATCTGACGGCCATGCTGCACGACCTGGGGCTCGATGCCTTCGGGCTCGACCTCTCCCCGGCCATGGTCGACCACGCCCGGCGGGCCCATCCGGCGCTGAAGTTCGATGAGGCCCGGATGGAGGCACTCCCAGTTGAGGACGGCGCGCTCGGTGGCGTGCTGGCCCACTACTCGATGATCCATACCCCTCCTGGGGAACTACCTGCGCTGCTCGCCGAGCAGGCGCGTGTCCTGGCGCCGGGGGGCCTTCTCCTGGTCTCGTTCTTCGGGACCGACGCGCCCGAGCCGGTCCGCTTCGACCACAAGGTGACACCCGCCTATAGCTGGTCGGCGGACCGCTTCGCCGAGTTGCTGGCCGGGGCCGGGTTCGTCACATTCGCGCGGCTGCTCCACGACCCGGCCTCCGAGCGGGGCTTCCTGGACGCCCACTTGCTGGCCCGTCTCCGCTAGATGTTTTGACCACGAGCGTTGTTGACAGGGAAGGGCGCCGCTGACGCAGCTCAGAAGTGGGATTGCCATGGAACCGCTCCCGATCTACCGGCGTCATGGCGCGCGACGTTGAGAACGAGAGCTTCGGTCGAGATATTGAGGTAGTGCCCATAGGGCCGTGCGGCAGGGATGCTCCTATGGCTGTCAAGCTGCTGGAGTCAGGTCGGTTTGAGTGGTTCGTTCGGTTGGTGTGCTGGTCAGGGCGCGATAGACCTCGCGCGCGACGAGTCGCTTGAGGCAGCGCATGATGTCCTTCTTGTTCAGCCCTTCCTTGGTGCGGCGTTCGACGTAGGCGCGGGTGCGTTCGTCGAAGCGCATGCGGGTGAGCACGATGGTGTGCAGGGCGTTGTTCGCGGCCCGGTCGCCGCCGCGGTTGAGGCGGTGGCGGTGGGTGCGGCCGGAGGAGGCTGGGATCGGCGTGACGCCGGCCAGGTGCGCGAACGCGCCCTCGGACCGCATCCGTTCCGGGTTGTCCCCGGCCGTGGCCAGCAGTTGTCCGGCGGTCTCAGAACCGACGCCGAACAGCTCCAGCAGCGCTGGGGCGGCCTGCTTGACCAGCGGGCCGATCTCGGCGTCCAGCTCGGTGATCTCCTCGTCCAGGGCCTGGTGGCGGCGGGCGAGCCGCCGAAGCGCGGCCCGGGTCGCCGCCGGCGGACGGGACAGGTCGTCGCCGGGCCGCAGCCGTGCCAGGGTCCGTATCAGCACGGCGCGTTCCAGGCCCGTGACCTGCTCGCGCAGCATCGCGGGGGCCGCCACGAGCAGGCCGCGGATCTGGTTCATCGCCTGGGTGCGGGCCTTGACGGCACTGCGTCGGGCGGTCCGCAGCACCCGCACCGCCTCGACCACGCCGTCCCGGCTCTTGGGGATGCCGGTGGCCCGGCCGGACAGCACGGCCATCGCGGCGGCGTAGGCGTCGATCGGGTCGGACTTGCCCTTCATCCGCCGCGTCTTGCGGTGGGGGCGGTCGACATCGATGACGGTGACCCCCGCGGCGGTGAGCACCCGGGCGAGCTCGGCTCCGTAGGCGCCGGTGCCCTCCGCCCCGACCGCGACCAGCGTGCCGTGCGTGCGCATCCAGTCCAGCAGGTCCCGGTATCCGCGGATGGTGGCGGGGAACTCCTGGTCGGCCAGGTGCCGGCCGATCTGGTCGATCACGGCCGCGTGGTGGGTCAGGCCGTGGGTGTCGACACCGCCGGTGATCTGCGGGCCGTCGTGCGTCATGCTGGTCATGTCCGTCCTTGTGGCGTGTCCGTTCCGAGGGCGGCACGCGCCGGTCGGGCGGGTGGACAAGACAGTGACGGGGCTTCTGGACCAAGCTCCTATAAAGTCACAAACGCCCGTCCGGCCGCGTGCGTGGTGACGCCCCGGCGAGCCGACAAATCCCAAACAGGACAGTCGAGACGTCAGTCAGTCGGAGGGTCAGACCCGCCCGCAGCGTCACCACGTCACATCCTCACTGTCAGTCGGCGCGGAGGCCCGCAAGATAGATGCGGACGAAACGACGCCAGGGGCCGTCGTCTCCCTCGGGTGAAGTGGCGACGACCCCGCGTATGGCCACGATGAGGGCCTTGATGTCGTCTCCTGTCGCATCCTGCGTCAAATACCCCGACTCGACTGCATTCTGTGTCAGCTGCCGGACGCGGTCCGCGGTCCGTGCGCTCACGTCGTCGTCACTGGGAACGCGGTCCGTCAGGGAGGCCGCGTAACGGCGCTTCTCCGCGTTGAAGGTCCCCACGAAGTCCAGAAACCACTCAAGACCGGCGGCGGGGTCGGGATCTTCAAGTGCGGTCGCTGCGGCCCGGTCCATTTCCTCGACGAAGAGCCGCGCGATGGCATCAAGGAGAGCATCCTTGCCCGCGAACCGCCGGTAGATCGTGCCAACGCCCAGACCGGCACGGGCGGCAATGGCCTCCATACTCGCCTGCGGTCCCTGCTCGGCGAAGACCGCACGGGCGGCGTTGACGACGATCGCATCGTTGCGCAGTGCGTCCCGGCGTGGGGTGCGCGGGGTGACCGAAGGGCTGGGTCGTGGGCTCATCGGCCCAGTGTACTTAAAACGGAATCACCATTCCGCCTCATGTTAAAGTGAATGTAGATTCCGTTTCGACGAGGAGGACCTGCTCATGAGGACCACGACCGGCTGGCAGAGCCTTGACCCGACCAGCAACGCACTGACCCGCGTCACCTTTGAGCGGCGTGATCTGCGCTCGGATGACATCGCCGTGCGGATCGACTACTGCGGCGTCTGCCACAGCGACCTGCACCGCATTCACGGGATGCTCGGCGAGAAGGACCTCATCCCCGGCCACGAAGCCACCGGCGTCGTCGTCGCCGTCGGCCAGGCCGTCACCGGCTTCGCCGTGGGCGATCGGGTCGCCATCGGCACGATCATCGACTCGTGCGGCGAATGCGCCATGTGCGAGGCCGGGCAGGAGAACTACTGCTACAACCGCCCGACCACCACCTACGGTGGCACCGACCGCATCGACGGCACCCAGACCAAGGGCGCCTACAGCCGCGAGTACGTCCTGCGCGAGAAGTTCGCCTTCCACCTGCCCGACGCGCTCGACCCGGCCTCCGCGGCGCCGCTCCTGTGCGCCGGCGTCAGCGTCTGGGAGCCGCTGCGGGCCGCCGGCGTCGGCCCCGGCAGCCGGGTAGCCGTCGCCGGGCTCGGCGGGCTCGGCCACATCGCGGTCAAGCTCGCCGCCGCGCTGGGAGCCGAGGTCACCGTCCTCAGCCGCAGCACGGCCAAGGAGCAGGACGCTCGGAGCCTGGGGGCCAGCGCACTGCTCGTGACCACCGACGAGGCACAGGTCGCCGCCGCCCGGGGCCGCTTCGACTTCATCCTCGACACCATCTCGGCCGACCATGAGCTCTCACCTCTCATCGGCATGCTGGGCCTGGACGGGACCCTGTGCGTCCTCGGAAACCCCCTGATGGCCGGGCCGAAGCTCTGGGAACTGGGAGCGGGCCGCAAGAAGCTCACCTCCTCCGGCACGGCAGGGCTGCGGCAGACCGTGGAGATGCTCGAGTTCTGCGCCGAGCACGGCATCACGGCCGACGTAGAAACCCTGCCTTCGAGCGAGATCGAAACCGCTCTGGACCGTCTTGCTGCTGGCGATGTCCACTACCGGTTCGTGCTGGACATGTCCGACCTCGACAAGTAGGCGACCTCCGCGAGGCCAGAGCCCACGGCACAGTACGGGCTCTGGCCTCGCCTTTTGCGTCCCAAGAGATGCTGCAGAGGTGCATGTGTCCCATCCCAATGCACGGTTGACCGTCCATGGCAGACGCCTCTTGATCGAGCGAGTCCGCGCGGGCAGGCCCGTCGCCCACGTCGCCGACGAGATGGGCATCTCCCGCACCACCGCTCACAAGTGGGTCCGGCGCTGGCAAGCCGAGGGCGACGCAGGCTTGTATGACCGTTCCAGTCACCCCCTGTCGACACCGCACCGCACCCCCGCCGACGTTGAGACACGGATCTGCGAGCTGCGGCGCGAGCGCAAGCTCGGCCCTGCGCGCATCGGACCGATCCTGGCCATGCCCGCCTCGACGGTCCACCGCGTCCTGACCCGCCATGGCCTGAACCGACTGCGATGGATGGACCGGCCAACCGGCCAGGTCATCCGCCGCTACGAACGCGAGCATCCCGGTGAACTGGTCCACGTCGACATCAAAAAACTCGGCAACATCCCCGACGGCGGCGGCCACCGGATCATGCCCCGCCAGCAGGCCGCCCCCAACCGGCAGGCCACGACCGACGCACGCAGGGGCGGCAGCCCCGTGATCGGCTACAGCTTCGTCCACACCGCCATCGACGATCACTCCCGGCTCGCCTACAGCGAGGTCCTGACCAACGAACGAAAGGAGACGGCGGCCTCCTTCTGGGAGCGAGCGAACGCCTTCTTCTCCGCGCACGGCATCACCGTCGAGCGCGTCCTCACCGACAACGGCTCCTGCTACAGATCCCAACTGTTCGCCCAGACGCTCGATGCCGCGGGGATCATCCATAAACGCACGCGGCCTTATCGCCCGCAGACAAATGGCAAGGTCGAGCGCCTGAACCGCACCCTGCTCGACGAATGGGCGTACGTGCGCCCGTACTCCAGCAACGTCGAACGCACCGAGGCTCTGGCCGACTTCCTCCATACCTACAACTACCACCGGTGCCACACCGCGCTGGATGGCCGGCCACCCATCAGTCGCGTCAACAACCCTGCGGGTCAATACAGCTGTGGTAGCCGAGAGCGTCGGCAACGACGGGAGCGGGCAGTTCGAGGAGCTGCTGGCGGATGGCGGCGCCACGTGCTGCGGCGGCCGGGATCCCGGCCTCGTTCAGGAGCGCGGACAGGTGGTCGGGGCGGGCTGGCTGTCCTGCCCGGCGGCCCGGGAAGAGCCATCGGGAGGCGGGGTTGGTGGCTGTGTTCATGTTGTCGCGGTTCGCAATGTGCTCCAGCAGCAGAGTGGCGACCGGTGCGGGAACGGGTGAGGCGGGTTCGCCGAGCCGTAGCAGCACGGTGCCGCCGTCGTGGATCACGTCTTCGACGCTGAGCCGGACGATGCGGCTCACGGGCTGCGCATAGAGGAGCACGATGACCCCCGCGACACGCAGACGTACCGGAATCTCCGTGTCGGTCAGCAGTCGGCCGAGGGCGTCGAGGCGTTCGTCTTCGCTCAGTGCGGCCCGCCGGGAGACCTTCATCGCGGGGATGGACAGGGAGCGTGGGCAGTTACGGGTCTGCATGGCCCAGCTGAGAGAGCCCTCAGGCAGGTGTGGCCGTGTTCGCTGCTCTCGGCCCACCAGGCGTCGATGTCGATCTGGCCGCAGGACGCGAGGCTGTTGTTGCGTTGGCCGAGCCATTGCAGGAAGGCGGTCGCGTACTTGATCTGTTCGGCGGCGAACCTCCGGACGCTGGGTGTGATGTGGCTTCGTTCGGCGCGGGCCCGCAGCCGCGGGAGGACGCGCCAGGTCGCGAAGAGCCTGATCGTTTTGACGTGTTCGGGGTCGGTGATGCCGGCCAGATGCCCGGGAAGCCAGCGTTGGAAGGAGCAGAGGTACTTGTCGACCGTAGGCAGGACTCCGCTGGTCATCAGGAGTTCTTCCAGGTGAGCGGCGGTTCGCCAGGGCTGGAGCTCGTGGAAGGCGTCGTGGGTCAGCGAGATCTGGCCGAGGCCGAGCTGTTGCAGCAATCGGGAGGCGTTCGTCGGTTGGCTGCGGCGCATGGCCAGCCAGGCCAGTCCGCTGCTGGGCTTGTCCATCGCCACCAGCAGGTTGAACAGTGGGACCAGCGCGGGACGGATGCGACCGGTGCCGTCGTCCAGGAGCGCGGTGAGGCGGTCGCTGAGCGTGCAGCGCTCACACAGCCGTCCGCCCAGGAGCTTGCCCTCGAAGCCGCAGCGTGAGCAGTCGAAGGTTCGGGAGAAGCCGGCGCAGGTGGTGCCGATGACGGCCGCAGCCTCCAGGACCTCATCAGCATGGTCGCCGAGCTGCGCCGATGAGTTCGCGGATGAACTCCGCGAGCGCGGCGAAGACGTGGAAGACGAGCCGACCGCCGGGGGTGGTGGTGTCCAGGTTCTCGTGCAGCGACGTGAAACCGATACCGCGCTTTCAGAAAACCTCGTTTTCTGAAGATCCGCCCTCGCCCCGCGGACGGCGCGAAGGTGCTTGCCGCCGAGCCGCTCGTCCGCACCGAGATCAAAATCGGGTACGCCCGGGTGTCGACCGGCGGGCAGAAGAGCTGCTGCGGTGTCCTCATGGCGCGTGCTGCGTCGCCGTGTGCGGCGGGGCGCGTTGCGGCTACCAGGTGCGGGCGGCTTCCTGCAGTCGTTCGCGGACGCGCGACACGTCGGGGTTGGCCTCGGCGCCGGGGTGCTGGAGCAGGAAGAGCGTGTTCAGGGGAGCCTCTTCCGGGTCATGCAGGGTGGCCAGGCGGCCGGCGTCGAGGTGCTCCTGGCACAGGGAGCGGGGCAGGACGCTGTAGCCGGCGCCGGCGTTGACCGCGGAGAGGACGGCGTAGAGGTTGGGAACAGTGATGGCGGCGCGGGCGGTGTGCTGCTTTGCGAAGACGGTGCGCCAGTAGCGGCGGATGATGGGCAGGTCTTCGGCGTAGGTGACCATCGGGACCTCGCGCAGGGCGGCACACAGGTCACCACTCTGCGTGTGTCCGCCGACGTGCTCAGCCCAGGCGGGGGCGGCGACCAGGACATACTCCTCGTCGGTGAGGGGGACGGACTCCCAGGTGCGGCCGCGGGGGTGCCGGGTGGCGATGACGAGGTCGTGGCGGCCGGCACGCATCTCCGCGATGAGCGGTTCGGGCAGTCCCTGGGTCACCCGCAGCTGGACGCCTTCGGTGACGAGCGGGGCCAGGGCCGGCAGGACCCGTACGCACAGCAACTCCGAGGGGCCTGCCAGGTGCACCGGTCCGGCCGTGGCCGCGGTGTCCTCCAGGGCGGCGAGCGCGTCGAGTGGGGCGGCGATCCGTGCGGCCAGTTCGTGGGCGTGGGGGGTGGGGTCGACCCCGCGCGGGAGGCGGGTGAACAACTCGCGCCCGGTCTGCTGCTCCAGGGTGCGGATCTGCGCGGTCACCGTGGGCTGGGACAGGCCGAGCCGGGGGGCGGCAGCAGTGAAGGAGCCGGTGCGGTGGACGGCGAGGAAGGTGCGCAGGAGGTTGAGGTCCGCGTGCGGCGGAAGCTGCGTGCCGGCGGTGGCGGGCGCGGGGGTCTCCTGGCCCGCGGCGCGCGTCTGGTTCTTCATGAGGAAAGAGTAGCCGTTCCATCAATCGGAAATTCGATATCCATCATCGGCGCACCTATTGGTATGCCGATGGATTGCGGGTCTACCTTCGAAGACGTCGCCGAGTGGCGGCACACTCCTCCGGCCGAGACGCTGGAGCTCTTCCCGCCCGTGAAAGGCCCCGCATGACCACGCAGAACGCGATCACCTGGCCCGAGCGCTACCTCCCCGGCACCGGCGACAACTTCGTCTCGAACGAGGTCATCGTGACCGGCCTCACCGCCGTCCAGGTCTGGCGCTTCTTGACCGACACCTCCGAGTGGGAGGGCTACTACGACAACGTCGCCGACATCTCCTTCCCCGAGGGCGGCGGCCCGCAGCTCAAGGACGGCCTCGCCTTCAGCTTCGGAACCTTCGGCTTCCCGCCCCTGGCCGCGCTCGTCACCGAGTTCCTGACCCCGGCCGACGGCGTTCCCGGCCGCCTGTCGTGGACCGCGAAGCAGGACGGCACCCCCGAGGAGCGGCTCGACGTGCTGCACGCCTGGCTGGTCGAGGACCTGCCCGGCGGCCGGGTCCGCGTCCTCACCCAGGAGACGCAGATCGGACAGCCCGCTGCTGCGCTGGCCGACGAGCGCCCGAACCCGATGCTCAACGGCCACCAGGCATGGCTGGACGGACTGATCAGCGCCGCCCGCGCCTGACCCACGGCATACACAAGAGGAGTGCACGATGCCTGAGACCAGTAAGCCGTTGATCGTCGTCGCGGGTGCCACCAGCAAGCAGGGCAGGAGCGTCGCCACGTCCTTGCTCGAGAGCGGCAGTTTCCGCGTGCGAGCCCTGACCCGGAACGCCGATTCTGCCCAGGCCCGAGGCTTGGTGGGGATGGGGGCGGAGATTGCCGAGGTTCCCCTCGCGCCGGGCCACCAGCGCGAGCTCGTGGACGCGTTCGGATCGGCCGAGGGAGCTTTCCTGATGACGCCGCCCCTCCTGCCGCCCGACTCCGAGGAGTACCTCATCGGGAGCCAACTTGCTGATGCCGCAGCCGAAGCCGGGGTAGGTCACGTCGTCTTCAGCACCCTGGAGAACGTCGAGGAGAGGACGTCGGGCACAAAATGGGCGCCGCACTTCACCGACAAGGCGCTCGTCGCCGAGCACATTCGGACTCTGCCGATCGCGCACACCTTCGTCTCGCTCGCGTTCTACTACACCAATGCGCTGGAGTATTACGTCCCGCACGTCGACGGTGACACGGTGGTCATGCCCTTCTACTTCCCCGAGGACTTCCGCGTCCCGTTCGTGGACCCGCTCACCGCGGCCGGCCCCGCCGTTCTGGAGGTGTTCTCCAACCCCGACACCTACCGCGGCGCCTGGCTTCCGGTCGTCGGTGATCTGATCTCCCCGGCCGAGATGGTCGAGACGTTCTCCCGTGTTACCGGACTCAAGGCCGAGTACCGCAACGCCTACACGCGCGAAGGCCTTCTGAAGTACTTCCCTGAGCTGGGCGTGAACCCTTTGGCAGCCGACGAGACTATCGGCATGGTCGAGTACGCGGTGGAGTTCGGATATTTCCGCGGCGACCGCGACCTCCAGTGGAGCCGACGCATCGATCCCAACACGCTGACCTGGGAACAGTTCGTCCGCAACACCGGCTGGCGCGGGGAGCGGGTCGCCTTCGGCAGCTAGACCCAATCATCGACGAGATTGGAAGCTGCGAGCCGTACTGCCCTACCGGAACCTACACCGAGCAGGACGGCACTGCGCCCAGGCACCGCCCGGGTGCAGTCCACCACCGTGGGCATCGACGACATCACCGCGCTCGGCGCCCTGGCCGATGAGCTGGGCCTGGTCCTGTTCGACGCGCCCGTCTCGGGCACCCGGGCCCCCGCCGAGGCCGGACAACTGCTGATCCTGGCCGCGGGTCCCGAAAAACACCGCCCGTCGGTGACGCCTGTCCTGGATGCTGTCGGTGCCCGCACCGTGTGGACCGGCGAGGACGCCGCCGCCGGGACCAGCACCCGGCTCAAGCTCGTCGTCAACAGCTGGGTCATCGCCGCCTCGGTCGCGGCCGGCGAGATCGTGTCTCTCGCGCAGAGGCTCGGCGTCGATCCGCGCAGCTTCTTCGACCTCATCGCGGGCGGCGGCCTCGACATGCCCTTCCTACAGGCCAAGGCCGGGCTCATCCTCAACAACGGCCTGGCCCCGGCTCAGTTCGCGGCCGGCACCGCGGCCAAGGACGCCCGCCTCATCGTCGAGGCGGGAGCACACGCCACGGCATACGCCTCGACCTGGTCGCCGCAAGCGCCGAACGCCTGGAGCGCGCCGCCGCGCGGGGCCACGCCGCCGAGGTCCTGGCCGCCGCGTACTACGCCGGCTTCGACGAGCAGCCGCCCGCCTGACCGGTCCAGGACGGTGCGCCGCAGGTTCAGCCCTCGCCCTCGTCGTCCTCGACGGCATCCGGGTCCCGGAAGGGGCGCAGGCCCCGACCGGGACCGCTGGCGGTGATGTTGAACAGGTAGCGGCCCAGGAAGTTGATGTGCCGGTCCTTGAGCGGGGAGAGGCGGGCGACGTCCTCGTCCTTGATGTCGTGGCCCTCGGCGCGGAGCTGGGCGACGGCGGCATCGAGGTAGCGAGTGTTCCACAGGACGACGGCGTTGAGGACCAGGCCGAGGGCGGCGAGCTGGTCCTCCTGGCCTTCGCGGTACGCCTGCCGGATCTGCCCGCGTCCGCCGTGGCAGATCGCACGGGCCAGACGGTGGCGGGATTCCTGCACGGTGAGCTGCCGATTCATCAGGCGGCGGTAGGTGTCGTCGACCGGGTCGACGACGGCGAGCAGGTGCATGGTCTTGTCGATGCGCCCGTACTCGGCGAACGCGGCCCCGAGCGGGGTGGGGTGGCCCTCGCGGCCGAACATCCGCAGCAGGTCGTAGGCGCGGAACTGGTTGGTGATGAGCGATCCGGCCACCCGGAGCATGTCCGGCCAGTGCGCCTCGATCCGCTTCAGGTTCACCTTGTTGCAGGCCACGGCCTGAAGAGGCCCGTACCCGGCGGCTGGCGCTTCGCCGTCGGGCAGGTCGGCCCGCCAGAACCGCTGGTCGGCCAGGTCGCGGACGCGCGGGGCGAAGCGGAAGCCGAGCATCTTGTACAGGCCGAACGCCATGTCGGAGTACGAGGCATTGTCGGTCGCCACTATCTCCGGCTTCACCCCGCCATCGAGGTTCAGCAGCGTGTCCAACGTGTACAGGCTGTCACGCGGGGTGCCGCGCGCGCACGACCATCGCGCCGATCCCGGCGACCTGGTCGTTGACGGCATTGAGCCAGGTCACACCCCTCTTGTAGCCGTAGTACTTGGGCGAGGGGCCGGTGTTGATGCTCTTGACTGGGACGACGAAGCGCAGGCCGTCGACGGAGGCGAGGAGCCCGCCGCCCCACATCTGGGCCAGCTCGATGGAGGACTGGGCGGTGATGAGCGCGGCGTTCGCCGCGGCGATGGTGTCGGCGCGTGCGTAGTTCTGGTCGACGTGGGACAGCCGCGAGCGGGTCAGGGCCTTGTTGTTCGGGTCGATGACCGGGGTCAGGCCGATGTTGCAGCCCTGCGCCACCAGCAGCGCGACCAGCGAGACGAGCAGGTCCTCCATGCGCGTGCGCCGGTCGGAGACGTGGCCGAAGGCGTCGAGGAACCCGGTCCAGGAGTGGACCTCGAACAGCAGGTCCGGCAGGTCGATCCTGGGGAGCATCGCCTCGGTGGTGGCCTTCAGCCAGGTCAGGGACTCCGGTTCGCCCACGGCGCCGAGCTTGTCCACGGACAGGCGGGCGCGTCCGCCGCCCTCGGGGACGACGACTTCCACCTTCGCGTGACCAGATCACTAGGCCCGGACGGGCAGCGCCACCGTCGCCAGTGCGCGCCTGCTGGCCCTCTGACGGCGGAGAGGACTTGGGGCGAGCTGTCGTCCGCCACGCGGCGAGCGCTCCAGGGCCGAACGGCGAGAGACAGTCTGGCCGTACTCCAGCAGGTGCTCGAGCGCGTCGAACTCGCCGGCACGCAGCGGGAGTCCGATTGGTCGGGTCTGCGAGCAGCGAGGGGCCGAGGGCGTGGTCGCGGTAGGCGGTGGCCGGGGCCTGGGTGAACCGCTCGGTAGTCAGTCAAAGGGCAGTCGTCGCGGCCAGGTGCACGAGGCCGAGCGCCGCCAGCACGGTATGAAACGTGCGGCCCCCTCTTGGGTTGATCTTCAGCACAGGGGGCCGCACGTGAGTGCGGCGTCGAAAGTGGCGCCCGTGCCTCCATGATGACGGATGCCACAGCGTCGAAGAGCAGAAGTGACGTATCCGCCCCAAAGTGCTGAACTCTCGGGTTTCCGGGTCCGTGGGCGGGGTGGCGGTGGGTAGCGCGTCGTGGCGTACGGGCTCATTGTTCCGTAACTCCATGATCACGTGGCGTGTGCGGTTGTGCGGCAGGCATGCTGACGTTCCTTCCTGACGGCGCTTCAGCACCGCTGTCAGGAGGGGCTGTTGAGTGCGTTCCGCCGAGCAGAAACAGAGTTGGAAATGCCCCGTACGAAGGTGGTGACCGTGGCAGTACTGGCCGCGGTCCTCACGTGGAGCACGGTCATGATCGTGCTCGGACACGCGGCCGCGGCCGCGGTCCTTCTGCCCTCGCTGGGCCTGATCGTCCAGCAGATCGTCCAGGCCCTCACCATCGCTGACGGCCCCGACCAGACCGAGCCCTCCGGTACGACCGGGCCCGACGGGCCGGAGGCCGCACGGTGATGCCGCCCTCCGGCCCGGCCCAGCCCCCGCCGCTTCAGGGCGCGGCCAGACGCGGCCGGCGCCCCGCGCCGATCTCCCCCCAGGCCGGTCCCTCCCACCGAGCCTGGCTCGAACCCGTCCGCTCCGTCCTGTTCGCCAGCGGCCTGACCCTCGACGACCTCGTCGACCGCTCCGGCTACTCCAAGACCCGTATCAGCGAACTCCTGCGCGGCAACGGCTACTACCCGCCCTGGGAGATCACCTTCAGCGTCAGCCACGCCCTGGATGTCCCCACCTCGCCGCTGCGCCGACTGTGGACTGCGGCCGCAAGGGAAGCCCGCAAGGACAACGACTGGATCCGGAACTGCATAGATCAGGTCGCCCACGACGGCGACAGCCCGCCCCTGCCGTACCGGGCCTTCACCGAAGCCATGCGCCCCGACTACAGCGACTACGCCCGCGCCTTCCTCCTGACCGACCAGCGGGCCCACTGGGTCGTCTGCGAGGCCTTCGACATCCTCTGGCTCCGCTGGAGTGAAGTCGCCGCCAGCGCCAACCTGAACCACTACGCCTGGCAGCTCTTCCGCGCCCGCGTCATGCTCCGCGCCGCCCGCCACGCCGACGGCCGCCCCGACCTGCGCGCCGCGGTGTTCTCCACCCACGAGGTCCGTGGCAGCGACAACGCGCCCGGGCACTTTATGGCCCTCACCGAACTGATCGAACTGTTCGATGCCCTTACCCGCCTCCCGGACGCCCAGATGGATCTCACTGTCCTGCATTACCTCTGCGGCACCCCTGCCGCCCGCATCGCCCACATCCTCGGCATGGCCCCCGCACTCACCCACGCTGTCGACCACCACGCTCGCGCCACCCTCGAGACCCTCCTCAACGCCCCCATCCCGGAGTGATCCCGCTCGTCATGACAGCCATCGACCACCTCCTCGCCCGAGCCCGGCTCCACGACCAGCCCGACGTCCCCGAGGACACCGTCCCCTACGAAAACGCCCCCTACCGCGCCAATCCAGCCCCCGCCCCGGCCGCAGGACCGGAGGGCCAGGACCGTGCCGCCGTGCGGCAGCTGCGCACCCTGTGCGAGACAGCCGTCAGTACCCTCACCAGTGACGCGCTGGACTTCCTCACCGACCAGGTCCCCGACTTGCACACCGCCTGGCTCCTCGGCTGCACCCTCCACGTTGCTGGCATCGAGCATGGCGCCCGCTTCTGGTGGCAGTACGCCGCCGGCGACGGCCACTCCGCGGCCTGCTACTGCCTCTCCTTGCATCACCTCGCGCGCGGTGAAACGCACGCTGCCGCCTTCTACCAGCAGCAGACCTACCAGGACGGGACGCCGGAAAACGACAGCCTCACCGTCGCCGGCACCTGCCCGCCCCGCAACATCAGCTTCGATTCCAGCGTCCCTACCGTCCTGCGCATCCTCAGCCACCTCGCCGCCACCGGCCCAGGCCGACGCCGCCTGCACCGCATCGACGCCCTGACCAACTACGTCGCCGACACCGTCACCCGCCACTACACCCGCCACCCCAGCGTCGAGTTCCCCATCCCAGAGCCCCAATTTGCCGACCGGGCCGCCTGGCTCCTGACGGCCACCCTGCCCTGGCCCCGCCGCGCCAGGCCCCCCCGAGGCATTGAGCCCACCCTCCCGTCCCGTCGCTCGCCCCGCCCCGCGACCAACCCGTCCGGGGGCTCTGCCTCAGAAGAGGGGATGACTTCCGCAGCGCGCTGATCGACACGCTTGCTACCACCCTGCTACCATGAGGAAATGGCACCCACGAAGAAGCAGACACAGGTCCGCTTGGCAGAGGGCACCCTGGAGGCCGGCAGGGCCGCTGCACGCGCCCGCGGACTGGACTTCAACAAGTACGTGGAACGGCTGATCATCGAGGACACCACCGGTGCCCGCGCCGCCGGCATGGCCGCAGCCCAGCGGCTCATCGACGAGCACGGCTCATTCCTCGACGACCTGGAGCATCAGCTCGACGCCCCGTACGCCGACTCCAAGCCGGGCGTTGCCGCGTGATCCTGCACGTTGACGAATCCTGGATCCTCGAAGTAGCAGAACGGGCCGGCCACCGGGACCCGTCTGCCGACGACTACGGCCTTCCCATCGCAGCCGTCGCCCGCCACCGCGGCGAACTGCTCGACACCCCCGTCTACGACGGTGCTTACGCCCGTGCCGCCGCCCTGGTCCACACCCTGGGCCGCTGCCGCTGGCTGGAACGCTCCAACCTCACCGTCGCCTGCGCCGCCGCCGTCATGTACCTCGAGGCCAGCAATATCCCGGTCAACCCCACCCGCGAGCAACTCACTGCGCTCGCCCACGAACTCAACAACCCCCGCTGCACCGCCGCACGCATCGCTTCCTTCCTGCGCACCTGGAAACCCTGACCCCTCCCGACCGTCTGCCGCCGCTGCCGCGCGGCCTTGAGGTCGCGGGCACCGTCGACGCGCTCGGCGAGGGCGTCGACGGCGTCCAGATCGGCGATCGCGTGTTCGGCCCGGCCACGTTCGACGGCCCGACGGCCAGGCGCCGCCGAGCTGCAGAGCCGACGTCCTGGGACGCCAGTGCTAGATGTTGCCCTCTTCGTCGCCTTGGCGTTCGAGGTCCTGGTCGAGAGCGCGCAGCAACGCATGGGCGAGCAGCAGGGAAGGCAGGACGAACTCCGGGCGGTAGGAGTCGGGCGAGGCACAGTGTGCTCCGAGGTGGCGGTTGAAGGTGTCCTGCGTCGCGCCGCCGGCGAAGGCGTTCCGCATTCCCGTCAGCACCAGATAGTGCTTGAACTGGCGGAACGTGAGTCCGCCCCAACCGTCCGCCTGGTCCAGAGCGCTGGCGATGGTGCCGTGGTGCCCGGCCTTTGTGTACGTCGCTTGAGGGAAGGATCGTCTGATCCAGGCGTTGCCGTGCCACTTCATCGCGGTCTCCAGCACGTTGCCGGCCAGTGCCTGGGCGCCGTCGCCGAAGCCGGCCCGCGCGGTGCGCGTGGCCCGGCTCAGGATGGTGACCATGTCGGTGAGCGCGGGATGGTCCACTGCCTGAAGGCTGGTGTCGATGTCGTCGAGAACGTCGTCGCGGCGCTCGGCGAGGAGCGCGTTGCGCTCCTTTCGCGTACTGAGAAGAAGGAGTGCCTGGACGATCTCGGTCCGCGGCGCCCAGCCGAGGGAGAACCCATCGTCCTCACCCAGTTCCAGGATCGCGTAGAGATCCTTGGAGTCAAGGTCGGTGAGGTTGGAGGGGAGGAAGGCTGCGGCTGTCGTTGCTAGCTGATCCAGCAGGGTGCGGGGGAGCGAAATGCTGCGTAGGACGTCGTCGATTTGGCTGTGCCAGTCGTAGACGTCGCGAAGGTCGCGTTGGAGCGCCAGCACCGGCGCGGTGATCCCCCGGGTCTGCCGCTGGGCGTCCAGCACCGCTCGCCGCATGGCGTTCGCTGGGCCCATGACGCTGTCGACAGACCAGCGGGTGGACTCCAGCAGCGGGATGTGTCGTCGGACGGGTGCCAGTATCTGCTCGACCGAGTCGTACCAGGCATGGGTCTGCCGGACCGTTTCGATGACGCCGGACAGGTCTATGCCCGCGCTGCCGCCCCAATGGCGAGTCGGTTCCACGTCAGGGCCTTCGTCCGCAGCAGCTGCGTCCGTGGTGTCTTCGTCGTTCATGCGCCCATGATCCCGATCCGGCCACCAGCGAGCACCCACTTTCTGCGCGAGCCCAGCCCGGCGACGCCCTCTCGTGCCCCGACCTGGGCTGATATTCAGCCAATTGGTATGCGCTTGGGTATCTCGCCCCGGGGACCGTCCTCATCGTCCTAGCGTTGTGCCAGGTCGTTTCGACTGGCGGTCGACGGAGGACACGCGGTGGCAGTTCATGGCACGGAATACCGGATGTGGGCGGATCTGGCCGGACGGGACAACCTGCCCGCGGCCGCATTGCCCGCGATCGTCGAGGGACTGCTGCCCGACGGGCCGAAGCTGGAGCCGTGGCAGAGCGACGTCTTCAAACAGGCGCTGCCAAAGCTCCTGGCACGACTGGAGAACCAGCCGCGGCGGGACCAACTTCTCGCGATGGCCGACGCCGGCACCATCGGATTGCTGGCCCGGCAGGGAATGCTGAACAGCCAGGATGTGGCCGCAACCCTGGCCCGTGGCGGCACTACTCCTGAGCTGGTGGCCGACCTGGCCCGGGACGACACCCATCGCCGGGTGGTAACAGCTCTCCTCGACCAGATGTCGTACGGTGAGTTGCTCTCCGCCGGCCTGGCGTCCGAGCGGCCCCGCCTGGACGGCACCCACCTGCAACTCCCGCAAGAGGACCGCTGGTTGCTGGATGCGCTGATCCGTCGGGGCCTCTCTTTGGTGACAGCCGAGCTGGCAGCATTCGGCGCGGCCAACCGGACCGCCCCGCGTCAGGCCGGCCGGTACTGGGAGCCGGAGGGATGGCCTGCGTACGAAACCCTCGCCATGCGCGTGGAACGCGTGCCGCAGCAATGGCCCGACCTCGTCGAAGACCCGGCACATGGCCAGGCCGCCCGGCACCTCCTCCTGGACTGCATGGACACCGACAAGCTCGGCGACGACCTGCTGCGTGCATGTCTGCCGGCCCTGTGCCTGCCCGAGTGGGCAGAGCTGCCCCTGCCGCAGCGCAGCCAGAGACGGCGCCTGGCACGGATCGCCGACCGTGTCGCACGGCACCCGCGGCTTCAGGAGCTCGCCGCTCCCGGCCTGCAGGAGACCGTGGCCACCATCGTCAAACGAGGACGGCTGCTGCACGCCGCACAACGAGACGACCGCAACCCCTACAAGGTGCCCGCGCTCGCCGGAGACATGGCCATCACCAGCAGCGACGCCGGCAAACTGGCCCAGCTGGTGGACCTGGTCGTCGCTCTGCCGCGCCCCACCGCGGTACACCGGCTGTCCTCCTTCGACGGTTCGGCGCCCACCCCGAAGGAGATGCTGAGCAGCGACACCCGTGTACAGGCACTCGCCGCTCTGGCTTGCAACCCCCATCTGAACCAGGACCTGATCACCGGCGTACTGGACCAGCTGCACCCGGTCGAAGTGCAGTGGCTGAGCACCTACGACGAGGTGCCGGCCTGGCTACGACAGGCCGCCGGCGCATACGCCAACGCTCACCCGGACGACGACCTGCCGTACGTGGTGTCGGACGACGAACTGGATGCGGTGACCGACCCGGAGGCCGTGATGCAGGGCTGGCTCGACGCCGTCGCCCAACACCAGGGCGCGTTCTTCCACCAGGTCGAGTACGCCGTCCTGCATTCGCGTCACCGCACCGAAGCCTTGCTGCGTCAGCTCCCGGCCGACACCGTCCTCTCCTGTCACCAGGAGCCCGTGGCTGTGGAGGCGCTGCTGCGGATCTGCGGGGACGACGCGGACCGGTGGCAGGCAGTCCTGCGAGATCTCACCGCCAGGCCGGACTCGGACGAAACCTTCGGCCAGTTCCTGGACCGGCACAGCGCCAGACAACCGGTCACGCACTGACCAGCTGAACTCAGACGACAGCGATCCCAGGGGAGGACAGACAGTTGACGTTTCCACAGTTCACCGTGCGGGGGCCGATCACGCAGCTCGAGGTGGAGGCGCTGAGGTCCCTGTACACCGCGAGCCTGCACCTGCGGCAGGAGTACGCCGCGGCGGTCAACAGGACCCTCACCCACTACCGGCTCGGTGACATCGCCGAGGACAACGCCCGTGGCAAAGCGTTCACCCACCATCACGACGTGCTCCGGCAGATGGCCAGCGCCGCGGACCGGTACGAGCGCGACGTGGGGATGCTCGCCTGGCGGCATGCCAGTGCCGCCGTGCGACTGGGCACCCGCGTTCTGGAACGCCTCGTCCACGGCCAGGCGCCGCTCGGCGTCGGTGAAGTGGCCGCACTGTGCGACGAGCCGACCCTCGGCGAACTGCGGACCACCCTGTCCACTCCCGCAGACACTCTCGTGCCACATCGCGACCAGCTGATCAAGGAGCACCAGGAGAAGTCACGCAGACAGCTTCTGCAAGCGGTCGAAGGCGTCTTCTCCGACGCCGCCCACCTCGACGACCGGCACAAACCGCTACCGGACGACGTCGTAGCCGGCTTCCGGCTGACACAGGTCAGCCCACCCGACATGGACCCCCTGTACGAAGGCAGGCTCGAGCAGCTGCTCAGCTACGCCGAAGGCCTTCCGCACGAGATCAGCGTCCACCTCGAGCACACGACGGGCCGGTAGGAGACCGACATGGCGTACGAGGATTGCACGTACCACGGCACCCAGGACGGCCCGGCGAGCGACAGCAGCGACACGGAGGAGTCGCAGCCGGCCCGGATCCTCGTCGAGAAGCCCGAGTTCGGCCCACCGTCACGGCAGGCCGTGACTGTGCTCCGTGAACTCACGGAACCGGAAACCAGCGGATTCCGCTGGAGCTACTCCAGCGACTTGGGGCGTCGGTACAAGGAACGGCGCTTCCTGCGGCAGCAAGTCGGCCGCTGACGGCGCCCGACGGCGGCAGCGTCGGCCGGACACAGGACGGCCCCTCTGCCTGGTTCAGTCCAGCTGCATGCAGACCGACTTGCGCAGGTACGACTTCTTGACCCATCCCGTCTTCCCGGCCTTGATGCCTGACGCGGTGCGGTCCATGGTGAATGTCTTCCACCACCCGCCCTGCTTCTCCTTCGGAGTACCCACCCGGTCCCCGTCCCGCAGAAGACCGAGCGATACGTAATCGCTGCCAGGACCGGAGCGGAAGTGCACCGTGGTGGTGGCCTCGTATCCGCATCCGGCCGCCGTGGCGGGCACGGGACTGGCGAAAAGGGCGGCGGTGGCAAGAGTGGCTGCCGCGGCGGCAGCAATCATCGGGCTTCTCACGCCCCGCTCAACTGCGGGCGTATCCAACAGGCACGCTCCTTGGCCGAGTGTCACTCGGCGGGGTGCTGCACCGTCGACTCACCTCTCGTGCGAGGCGATTCGGGGCGGTGACAGAGCGAGGCCGATTCGCTCGGGCGGGTGATCATGTCGGGCGCGGCGTCTCGGGCCGGCCAGCGCATCAGTTGAGCCGAGTATGACCAAGATGATGCTGGCCGCCGTGGTGGCGGTCCTCGCCGTGACCCCTGCTGCGGCCGCTCCGTCGGTAGCGGCGCCGTCCGCGGCTTCTGTGCCGAACGCGAAGGCGTGTGCCAAGAAGTGGGAGGTCATCGGCAGGAAGGTCGCGGTCCGAATGCCGGAAGGCAACAAGCCCGTCGCATCACCGGACTCGCCAGTTGTGCGCTACCTGCACCGGGGGGACGTGGTGACGTCGTGCGTCGAGGCGCTCGCCCGCACCCAGAGCGGCCCCGCCTACCGGAAGTGCGGAAAGGGCGGGCACGTGTGGCGCATCGTCCGAGGCGGCCAGGTGCCGGCCACCTGCCTGAAACGAGCGTAATTGCATCAACTGCAACATGATGCAGGGTGTGAAGATCACCTTGCCCAGTTGCTGCAACGCGTAGGTGAGGGCTCAGGCTGTGCGCCTCGGCTTCCGTGACGCCTTCTTCGCCGTGGCCTTCTTGGCCGGCTGCTTCTTCGCGGTCCGCTTCGGCATGTTGTGGACGTCTGCATGGCCAGGGTCCTCGCCGCGGGACTCCTTGGCCTTCGATACGGACTGCTGCAGTGCGGCCATGAGGTCGACGAGTTGCCCCGACTCGGCGGCCGGCTCGGGTGCGGCGGGAGGCTGCCGGTGTTCCCGTTTCGCTTCGATCAGTTCTGCGACGGCTTCCGTGTAGGTGTCGCGGAATTCTGGGGCGTCGAGGTCGTCGCGGGTCATGGTGTCCATGAGGGCGAGGGCGCCGTCGATCTCCTCGTCAGTGAGCTCGACGGGTGGCGGGGTCAGCTCGGATGGGTCGCGGATCTCGTCGGGCCAGCGCATCGCGTGAAGGACGATCGCCTCGCCGCGGACGCGGAGCAGGCCGAGGCGTTCGCGGCCAGACCAGGCGTACCGGGCGACCGCCACCCGCGACGACCGATCCAGGGCCTGGCGCAAGAGTTTGTACGGTTTCGCCGCGACCTGCCCGTCGGGCGCCAAGTAGTAGCCGTCGCCGATCCGAAGCGAGTCGATGGATTCCCACGGCATGAACGCGACGATCTCGATGGCGCGGGCCGTCGGCAGCGGCAGGTCCCGCAGTTCCTCATCGCTGATCGGGATGACCTGCGTCTTCGACAGCTCGTAGCCCTTGCCGATCTCTGAGCTGGCGACCTCTCGGTCCTCCAGCTCGCACACCTTCCGGGTCCGTACCCGGGCCATGTCCTCCAGGTGTACCCGGTGGAAGTGGATCGAGTGGTCCTCGGTCGCGCTGACGACGTGAATAGGTACCGTGACCAGGCCAAATGAAATTGCGCCGGACCAGATCGTGCGGGGCATGGCAATCCTCCGTGGCGGCCCCGAGCAAGGCCAGCCTACGAGCTGTCCGGGACGTCCGCAGCCCCGTGACCAGGCGTTGTCAGTGCGGTCGGGGAGGATGGGGGCATGACCATCAAGATGGAGAGCTACGGCTTCACGTGGACCGACGCCAACGGTACCCCTCGGGCCTCTGCCGTCGCCTACGACAAGGTGTCCGCAGACCGTCGACAGGCTGAGCTCGAACAAGACGGAGCAACCAGCATCGAACGGATACCGGTGCAGGCGGGAGAGCTGCCCACAGTGCCCGCGGCCTGACGTATGGCCGTCCCCGTGGGATTCTACCGGCGGTAGAATCGGCGGTATGAGTAAGCCGACGAGCATCAAGACCAGTGAGGACGTGCGCGACCGGTTGCGTGTCCTGGCCGAGGAACGGGGCACGACGATCACTGAGCTGCTGGAGGAACTCGCGTCGCGCGAGCTCACGCAGGCGGAGCGGGAAGAACGCGCGGCGGAGGCTGCCCGCGAGCTCGGCGTCGAGTACAGCGAGCAGGTCCGGCAGGCCGGCCAGGACGCCTGGGCGCAGATCCGCGCGCATCAGGGCGGCGCCGCCGCGTGAACCTGACGGCCGTCCTGGACCACACCGCTCTGGCCGCTCTGTACCAGGCGGATCCCTTCTTCACCGGCCTCTACATCGAGGCCTCACGCGGCACGGGCCGCGTCATCATCCCGTCCCTGGCCGTCGTGGCCGCCGAACGAGGGACCCCCGGTGCCGGCCGGCACGCGGCGTCCCTGAGGTTCGCGGAGAGTGTCCCGTTCACCGCGGCGCACGCGGTCGACACGATGGGCTGGCCGGACACGGCGTGGCCGGTCGCTCATGCGGCAGCGATCGCCTGGCACGCGATCAAGGAAGGCGAGCCGCTCACCGTCCTCTCCTTCCGGCCCGAACTGTACGCGGGCACCGGCATCACGCCGCTGAACCCCGCCTGACCTGTGCTGATTCACTGCCCGGCGCGGAGGTGTGCCTGCCGCGCGGTGACCAGAGCGCGCCACCGGTCGCGGGTGTGCTGCTCGTCGTCGAGCCACCGGACCGCCGACGCCTGGCCAGCAGGCCGGCCCAGCATGAACTGGGCGATGTCGGCGTAGTACGCGTAGTCGCCGCCGCGGGTCAGGTCACGCAGCCGCGCGATGCCGGCGTCGGCGCCGGCGTGGTCGTCCCGGACCGCGTGGTGGAAGCACAGGGCGAGTTCGAGGACGGCGCCGGCGATGGCGACGCCCGAGATGCTGATCTGTTCGCGCAGGATGCGGGCACGGTCCTCGACGTCCCGGTCGGTGCCCGCGTCGCGGGCGAGGGCGGCCATCTCGATGGTGTGGCTGGTCTGGCGCAGGCTGAGACCGGTGACGAGGTGGCGGGCGAGTTCGACCTCGTCGTCGGCGTGCTCAGGCTGGGTGAAGGCCAGGACGAACGCGCGCTGGGCCTGGGAGGTGGCGCGTTCGCCGGCGACACCATGCTGTTCGGCTTCGCGGCGGGCGGCCTCGTAGGCGGCGGCAGCGCGGTCCATCTCGCCGTGAGGCCACCAGATGTCCCCTTGGACCCGGTGGTGACGGCCCTCCCAGCCAAGGGTGCGGGCTGCGTCGCGGGCGGCCGGGAAGTCACCGGCGAGGCGAGCAAGGTGGGCCAGGCCCCGCCGGGCAGCGGCCGCGAGGCGGCCGCCGTGGTCGGCGACGTGCTGCATGCCGCGCAGGGAAGCGTCGGACCGCCCGAGGTCGCGGTCGGCCTTGGCGAGGTAGTAGACGGCCATTTCGTGCAGCTCCGCGGGCAGCAGCCGAGTGCCGATGACGCCGGTGAGCCGGTCGGCGGTGCGGGCGCGGTGCTCATGCTGGCGTCGGGACAGGGCACTGAGAAGCTCGGCGAGGGCGTCCGCGGGGGTCTCCACAGCGGCCTGGTCCTGGCGGGCCGGCGGTGCGACGGGTTCCCACACGGAGTCGCCGACGTAGTCCCAGGCGGCATCCGTGAGCCAGCCCAGATTCAGGCGGAAGTCGCGGGCCAGGCCCAGCCCCTGACGCAGACAGCCGACCAGCAGGGCCCGGTCCCGGCCGGTGCCGGCACGCCATTGCTCGCCGAGGGCCGCGTGGCTTCGCTCGGCGGCCTGCTGCCAGTCCCGGGGGCTCCACCGGTCGTCGGTCTGGTCGTCGGCACCGCGGACGGTGGAGCGGATCAGCCCGTGCAGGTGGAAGGGCCACAGCCCGAACGGATTCTCGCGGACGAAGGGCCGCTCGATCAGCCGCAGCGCCGGAGCCTGGTGGGGCAGGCCCGCGGCCGCGGTGGCGAGGGAGAGGTCGAAGGCGTCCAGCAGGCTGACGGACCGCAGGACGTGCCGCTCCTCGCGGGTGAGGTCGGACAGCGTGCGGGCGATCAAGGCGGGGAAGTCGTGGTCGAAGTCGGCCGATGCCGGCTCCCGTCCGGCGCGGCGGATCTCCAGGAACCGCATGACCGACAGGTCCAGGTAGAGGGGCAGTCCGTGGGACCGGCCGCTGATGACCTGCCGGATCTCGTCGCGGATGAGGGGCCGGCCGTTGCGGGCGAGCCGGCGCGCGAGGTAGTCGTCGCAGTCCTCGGGGGAGAAGTCTCCGATCAGCACCTGCCGCCCGCCTGCCCGCTCGCCGGTGCCGGAGCGGGCGTGGGGGAGGGAGCCGGCTGCAAGGCCGGGCCAGGCCGCGGGGCCGGTGTAGTCGAGCTGGCCCTGGAGGGCAGGTTCGGCCCACTGAAGGCGGGAGCGGCCGGTGACGACGAAGAACGCGTTCGGCATGAGCCACACCACGCGCTGGATCAGGCGTTCCAGATCACGGTGGGTGCGGTCCCCGACGTCCTCGAAGGTGTCGAGCAGGATGACCGGCGTGACGCGCCGGTCCGCCGGCAGCCGCGCCAGCTCCCAGGCGAGCAGATGAGGGTAGAAGGACAGGGCGTCCAGGTCGGGTTCGGCCTCCAGCAGGTCGGCCAGGCGCCGGCACCCGGCGAGCGCGCGGACGGTCTGGCGCCGTTCCCGTAATGCCCCCACCAGGGACCCAGTGATCTGCCCGACCGCCGAACCGAGGGTGCCCGGCAGCAGCAGGGCCTGAGCGACGTCCGCGAGAGCGGACTGCATCTGCTGCGGCATCGCCTTGCCGAACCGGCCCGCCAGACCACCACGGCGCAGGTACTCCTCCAGGGACTCGCCAGGGTGCTGCTGCTCCCAGTAGCGGCGTAGCGCCAGGTCGAAGGCGGGCAGCGGCCGGCCGATGGCGGCGAGCGCGGCGCGGAGGGTCAGCACGAGCTGCTCGAAGTCGGTACCCGCCGACCGTGCGAGGTCGATGCGCACGGGCAGGATCCGTTCCTCGGCCCAGGTGGGCTCGCCCCACTGGACCGGCCGCTGCTCGGCGCCGGCCAGCGTGGCCTCGAGTTTCCGAGACAGCGTCGTCTTGCCGATGCCGCCGACGCCGTGGAACACGAGGATGTTGTCGCGCGGCGCCTCCAGGTCCTCGACGTCGAAGGCCGAGGCGGCGGTGCGCTGCAGGTGACGGGTCAGCGCGGCTGCGACAAGCTCCCACTGCAGCTGCCGGTTGGTGAACGCCTCGCTGGCCTCCAGGCTGCGGTCGTTCGTGCTGAACAGCGCCCTGAGATCCCGACCGGCCACCGTCGACCCCCCCAATTCTGATGATCACCTGGAGCCAACCTATGCCGCGGGCCCGCCCCTTGGGGAAGCATCTCCTGCATCGCGCAGGGTGCGACAGACCAGGCGCTGCGGCGACGTGCGCCGCTGCCTCGTCTCTGCGGGAAGCGGCCAGGGAGACAATGACCGCTGCTCAGCAAGATCAAAATGAAGGTGGTAGCCGTGTCCGATCTCCCCAACCCTGACTTCTCCGGCCTCGAAGGCGGCGAGGAACAGGCCGCCCAGGACGCCGTCCAGGAGGTGGTGAACTGGTACAACGCCCAGATCATCAGGGAACGCCGCGCACCCGTTCCGGACGAGGAGCGGCTCGAGGAACTCAAGGCCGGCCGTCAGGCCGCCCTCGCCGACCAGGCGCAGCTGGCGACCGCAGACTCACAGGAGGCGGAACGGATCACCGCGGTCTACGCGGCCCGGCTGAAGGACCTCAAGGGTTCGTAGCCCCGGTCTCCGTGCACGACGGGCAGGGACCAGACCGGCGGATGCGGCCGGTCCATCCGAGCAGGCTGCACCCGGGGAGGCATCAAGGGCCGCGCCAGCGCGGCGATTTCGTCCAGTTCCGTCCGGTGCTGAGGCAGGGCCCGCCGCACCGCCTGGTGCAGGCGCAGAAACGCGAGCGCCTCCTGCTCGGTGTACGGACGGAGCCGCTCGGCGGCCAGCGCCCACGAGGCTCGGCCACCGTCGCCGCCGGCCTCACTGCGCATCAGGGCCTGACCGTCCCGACGGATCACGGTGATCGCCGTGATCTGCGGGTGCCGCTCGGCGACAGCTACTACGTCGGTGAGCGCGCGGAAGCACGCGTCGTGCCCGGCGCGGGTGGTGAACCGCCCGGCGCCGCCGCGCTGCAGCGCACGGGCATAGCGCAGCGCGGTGGCGAGACGGCTGTCGGCTTCACGGACGGCCAGGACGACCAGCTCGACCGGATAGCCACTGGTCGCGAAAGGCAGCGCACTGGCGAGAAGCTCATCCACGCTGCCCGGGGCCGCCTCGATCAGGACATCTCCTTGCCGCCGGCGCACGTACTCCTCGGCCTGAGCGAACCAGGCCCGGTAATCGGCGCGGATCGCTTGCCCGGCGCTGCGGGGATCGTCACGCAGCAGCTGGAAGTAGTCAGGATGCGAGGCCGTGAAGTCGTCGCCGACCAGCCGGGTTGTGCCCGGCCGCATCGCACGCCTGACCATCCTGGCTGCCAGCAACTTCCCTGCTCCGGGCTGGCCCAGCACGTACACCGCCCGCGGATCGTTCCGGCCGATGAGACCGCCCAGGTAGGACGGGACGATCAGCTCGTCGAAAATCCAGCGGTGCTCGCTGGCGGAGAGCCGGTGGTAGTCGACCCCGGGAGCGCGCAGACGGGGCTGGGCGATGCGCCGGACCGGCTCGGACCAGGCAGCGACACGTTCGCTGTCCCGTTCGACGGCCAGGCGCCGGTCACTGCCCAGCTCCGTATGCACCCTGCGGTCGGCGCGGGCCAGCTCACGGCGGAAGACGGCCGTCTCCGGGGCGGTCCACGGCCGTGACCGCTCGCCGAGGACCGCCTGCGATGCCGCACACCGGCCCCGCCAGCCGCCCCCAGCGGTGCGCTCGTTGCTGTACAGCACCGTGCCGTCGCGCCGTACCACGGTGACACGGTCGGCCAGCTGCTCGGCTTCGATGACGGCCAGTGTGTCCAGCATCTTGGTTGCACAGGCGTCGTGGTTCTCCCACGGCACATACCGGCCGCCGCCGGCCGCGGCCTCGGTGAGGAAGCGGTCCACGATGCCGAGCTGGCTCAGGGCCTGCGGGGTCGCCAGCGCGAAGACCTCGATGCGGTGGCCGGCCGCGCGGTAGGCGGCGGAGGAGAGGCGGAAGTTGTCAGGGTCGGCGAGCGCCGACTCCACCACGGCGTCGCACCGCATGGCGCGGACGTGGTCCTCGACGGCCGCCTGCCACCCCGCGGTGTCAGAACGCACCAGGGCCCCGGCGGTACGGACGTCGGCTGCCAAGGCGCCGGCGTAGTGGCGGTGGGCAGGCTTGTACAGGTCCCGGCCGATCCGTACGCAGCCGCCGCGGCGGTCCAGCGCGGCCTGGACCAGATCGGCGGCCGCGGTCTTGCCGGCGCCGGGCTGTCCAGCGACGACGACCACAACCGGCCGGGTCTGCGGGACGGCGTTCTGCAGCGCGGCCGGCAGGATCGTCCGGTGCAGGACGTCGAGGCTCTCCTGCTGAGGCAGCATGACGAGGCTGTATTCCTCTCTGCGGGTCAGCGGTCTGCCGCAGGACCACCGGCGTAGGACCCCACCTCAGGGACGGCGGCCGCGGCAAGGGGGCGGAGCTACTGCGAGGTACGTGACTCCAGCTCTCGGCGTAGGTCGTCGAGAGTGCGCCCGACTCCTTCGACGTGCCACAGAGTCCATCCGTTGATCACGTTGCCGGTCACGGCTTCTGCCGCCTTGGACGGCGATGGGAAGGGGGAGGCGTGCCCGTCCACGATCAGCTGTCCGTCGGCCGTCACCACTGCGCGCCCGGACCGCTTGGCTCGCCGCTGGTGAAAGGTCAGGACCGTGCCTGCCTCGATCAGATCCGCTTGCATGAGCTCGGCCAGCGGACCGTGAGGTGTCACCGGACTCGATGATGACGCCTGCGCCCCTGTGCTGAGGCTGAGGGTGACGTGCACGGTGTCATCTCCGGTTGCCTTGAGCAGATGGGCGATGACAGCGGGATCGAAGTTGATGCTGAGCGTAGGCACGTGACCTCCCCCTTTGCAGCCCGATGACCTCGGACAACTCGCAGGCGTGTCAATCTACGGGGCACCGAAGGCTTCTGTCTACTTCGCATCTCAGTTGTTCAGGAGAACAAGTCGGCTGGGTGTACGGCTTCCTCTCCCCAGGTGCTGCAGGACAGGTCATACGACGGAGCCAGCGGTTGCCCGGACCGACTGCAGACGTCGACGCCGACGGATTGGCGGGGGACCGCGGACGGCGGCCCGGGGCCGGCCTTCGTTTCCTCGCATGGTGTCGCGACAAGGCAGAGGCAGTTGCCGCGCTTCGCCCGCCCGAGCGCGCCGGCGTCGCTTTGGGGGCCGTCGAGACTGCACCGAGGGCGGCCCTCCTGTTCTGAGGGCCGCCCTCGGTGCGCTGCTCAGGATTCTGTGCAGATCACTGCTTTCTGATGTCGAACTCGCCGTTGGTCGCGCCGTTCAGGAAGCAGGTCCAGACGTGCTCGCTGACAACGAAGGGAGGGTTGCTGAGGTCCTCGTTGTCGCGGAGGGCGACTCGGCCGTCAGGGGTGAAGGCCACTTCGAGGCAGCCACCGCTGCCGGAAGATGCCTCGGCCTTGAACCAGTCAAGGTCCTGCAGGTAGTCGGGTGCGTGGTTCGTCATGGTCGTTCCTTCTCCATAGCGACGTCCCGGAGGAGCGCTGTTGACGTGTCGGGGTCGAGTGCCTGCGCCCGGAGCAGGTCGAAGGACGTCGTGAACTTGCGTACGTCGTGGCGTTTGTCGAGGTAGAGGTTTCCGGCCGGGCTGTCGACGTAGACGACCGGCGCCGCATCCTCGAAGTTCAGGATTGAGAACGGGCCGCCGAGGCCGGGGTGTGCGCCCTTGGTGTGCGGCAGGATCTGCAGGGTGCCGTTGGTCCGTTCGGACATGTCGATCAGGTGGTGGATCTGCTCGCGCATGACCTCGGCGTTGCCGATGGGGCGTTTGAGGAGGGATTCGTCGAGGACGGCCCACAACTCCAGCGGTGTGCGTTCTTCGGTGGTGAGCAGTTCCGCGCGGCGCATGCGCACGGCGACCAGGTCGTCCACGTCCACAGGCCGGTTGCTGGGCCAGGCGGAGAGGATCGCGCGGGCGTAGGCGGGCGTCTGCAGCAGGCCGTGGATGAGCAGCGGCTCCCAGGCCCACTCCGACCGGGCATCCGTCTCAAAGCCGAGCAGCGGTTCGAGACCGCTGGGCAGGACCTCGCGGTAGCCGTCCCACCATGCTGAAGCGGTGGCGGCGTCCGAAGCGAGGTCGCGCAGGGCCTGGATCTGCCGCTCGTCGTCGATGCCGAACAGATCGCACAGGGCGAGGATTTCGGTGTCGCGCAGTCTGGCGCGGCCGGTGCCGGTCTCGATGCGGCTGATGCGGGTCTCGCTGCACTTCAGGTGCTCGGCGACGTCGGCCGCGCGCAGTTTGCGGTCCTTGCGCAGCCGCTGGATCTCGGCGCCGAGTTGCCGCCGGTTGGCTGCCGCTGACTGAGCCATCGGCCGTCGCCCCCTTCGCCTCCGCCGAATGCGCGCACTTTCCTGCGCACAGTCTGCCGCACCGGTCGAACGTGCTGCACACATAGGGCCTCTCCTTCGCGGAATATTCCACTTGCACGTGCGGACTTGCTGGGAACCTTCTGCGCACTTGCGCAGCGAGTGCGCATGGGGTCACTCTAGAGGCCAGTTGCACACGACAGGTAGCAGTCCGGTCGCAATGTGTAGATCACGGCCGGGGTGATCGGAGCACGTCATGAGCCATCCCGCACACGCTGCATCGTCGGCGGCACACACGCGGGCGAGCATCAGCCCTCGCCCATCGCTGGCCGGTCATGAGGTGGTCATCCGGCGTGACCCGGCTTCAACCCCCGACCACCTCACCGGCGCTGACGCGGCCTGGCCGGCGCGGCTGCGCCGCATCGTCCGGGCTGCGCTGGCCCACTGGGACCACCCCGACCTTGCCGAGGCTGCGGGACTCCTCACGACGGAACTCGCGACCAACGCCTTCCGCCACGGCCAGGGCCACGACATCGGAGTCCGCTTCTACCTCACCGACGTTCATCTCGTGATCGAAGTGGACGACGGCTCGCCCTGCACCCCCGTACTGCGCTGCCCCGGGCCCGACGACGAGAGCGGCCGCGGCCTCCTCCTGGTCCAGGCGCTGGCCGAGGCATGGGGCGTCAGCACGGACGGCACCACGACCTGGTGCACCCTCCCCCTCACCGCCTGACCGAAGGAACTGCCGAGATGAGACCCGCTGCAGTGACCGCGCCGGTGTTACGCGAGACCGAACTGAAAGTTCCCGCCGATCCGAGCGCGAGGGTCATGGCGCGGATCATGGGCCGGACGATGCTCACCGTCCTGGGCTGGCAGGGGAGCGTGCATGCGGCGGTCGATGTACTGGGTCACCTCGTCGACAACGCGGTCGAGCACGGCCTTGCCTCCGGCAGGGCGAAACCCGCCGAAGAGCTCCGCGCCTGGCTCCGCGTGACGGAGGACGGTGAACTCGTCATCGATGTCGCCGACCCCAACCCGCAGTTCCCGCGCTTCGACGCAGCCGCGGGCGGCACCCTGGGCCGCGGACTGTGGCACGTCAAGCACCACGGCGCACGGCTCTCCTGGTTCCTCTCTGCCGACTTCGAGGGCAAGACCGTGCGCGCCACCATGGCCGCGACAAGGGTGGCACCGTGACCAGTCCGGCCGAGCCCGTGTCCAAAGGCGAGAGGATGATGCAGCGCCTGGTCCAGTCCGCCGGCGCAGCATTCGAACCGGCTGCAGACATGGCCGACCTCGCTGAAGTCGTCCGTAGCCTTCTGGCAGTTCAGACCTACCGCGACACCCGCGTCCGTCTCGGCGGCGGCCTGTTCGACGTCGTCATCACCAGCTCGAGCGCGCAGGCCCGCTTCGTCGTGGCTCTGATGGACGAGATCCAGGACGGATGCGGTCCCGTGATCGAAGATCCCGGCAACGGGTGGCTGTACTGGCTGGTCCCGCCCGGGTCTGCCGGGCAGTGGGAGCCGCACTCCCACGCCGTGTGCCTCGGCGCGCCGCACACGATGACTCTGCCGTCCCTGAACCGGACCGTGCCGCCGGGACCGTTCTGGCACCGGCCACCGGCCAGCGACCGCCTCGTTCCGCCAGGACCGCTGCGCGAGGCTCTGGCCCAGCTCAGTCCCGAACCGACACCGCATGCCGCCCTGGCGGACCGCCTCGGCATCACCCACTAGAAACGCAGCCGCTCGTCAGGAGAAGCCCGTGAAATTGCACCACACCACCGCGCTCGCCGTCGCCGCCGTGGGCGCTGCCCACCTCGTCCTGAGGGAACGGCACCACTGGCAGCAGAACGAGATCGCCGCCACGCGCAACCAGCTCGACTGGCTCACCCACCTCACCACCCACCCCGAGTTCGCGCAGATCTGGGCGCCGAAGGACATGGACGTCACGGAGTACATCAAGCTCCTGCACGTGAACCAGCAGATCTGTGCGCTCTCCCTGCGGCACAAGCTGGGCTTGCTCCGTGGCAGACGGCTGCGGTTCTGCGCCGACGAGGTCATGAAGCGCGAGTACGGCCTCAAGTACTGGGAGGCCTACGGCTCCCTCCGCGAGGCGGAGTCCGACGGGGACGGACTGGCCGGTGACTTCACCGACGTCATGCACGCCGCCTACATCCGCGCGACCCGCAACAGCTCCGGAACGGAGCGTCCATGACCCTCGTGCCGGAATCCTCGGATGCCACGGGCGTGAACCTGTCCGCGGAAGGCAACACGCTCTCGCTGGACGATCTGGCAGCCGAACTGCGGATCGTGGCACGCACCGGCACCCCGTGCCCGACCGTGTCGAGCAGGTTCCCGGAGCTCGACGTCGACGCCGCCTACCGCATCCAGGCGATCAATGCGGAGCACAGGACCCGTGCAGGTGCCCGGACCGCCGGGTACAAGATCGGACTGACCTCGCGCGCTATGCAGCAGCAGATGGGCATCCACGAGCCCGATTCCGGCGTCATCCACTCCGACACGCTGGTGCAGTCCGGGAGCCAACTGCGCACCGACGCCTACCGGGCCCCGCGGATCGAGACCGAGATCGCGTTCGTCCTGGGCCAGGACCTGGCCGGGCCCGCGGACCTGTCCACGGTGCGCGCGGCGATTTCCGAGTACTGCCTCGCGTACGAGATCCTCGACACCTCCTACGGCACCTGGGACATCACGCTCGTCGACAGCGTCGCCGACAACGCCGCCTGCGCAGGCGTGATCACCGGTCCCCGGCTGCCGTTCGGCCCCGACACCGACCCGCGCACGGAACAGATCACGGTGCACGCCGACGGAAAGCGCGTGGCCGCCGGCAGCGGACACGACATCCTCGGCGATCCCGTCCTGGCGCTGCACTGGCTCACCCGCCGCCGCCCCCATCTCCGCCTGCGGCTGGGCGACATCGTCCTCGCGGGATCCGTTCACGCCAGCCTCCCGCTGACGGCCGGCCGCTACCACGCCAGGTCCTCACACCTGCCCGCCGTCCACCTGCACGTCATCTGACCCCTTCAGCACCTACGGAGCAGCCATGACGCCACACGCCCGGCTGAACACCGCCGTCCTCGGGACCGGGCCCCTCGGCCTGGACCTGATCGACCGCATCCACGCCTCCCCGTACCTGAACAGCCCCCTCGTCGTCGGCCACCGGCCCGGCAGCAGGGGCCTGGCCCAGGCCGCCGACCTGGGCTGTGTCACCCGGTCCGGCGGCATCGACGCCGTCCTGGACGCCGACCGCAGCGTCGACATCGTCTTCGACGCCACGAACGCCTTCGCCCACCCGGCCCACTGGGACAAGCTCGCCGACACCGGCGCGATACTCATCGACCTGACGCCCACCACCACCGGCACCCTGATCGTGCCGACCGTGAACGGCCACCAGGCGGCCGAACACCAGCACATCGGCCTCGTCTCCTGCAGCGGCCAGGCCGCCCTGCCCATCCTCCACGCGGTCACGAGCCGGTACCCGGCCGCGGCCGTCGAGATGGTCGCCACCGCCGCCAGCGCCAGCGTCGGCCGCGCGAGCCGCCTCAACCTCGACGAGTACCTCGACACCACCCAGCAGGCCATCCGCGACTTCACCCATGCACCCGACGCCAAGACCATGATCAACATTTCGGCTGCCGCACCGGCACCGCCGTTCAGGGTCGCAATCACCGTCATCACCGCCGCCCCGGCCCCGGCCGACGACATCACCACGCTCACGGCTTCCGTCGAGCAGAAGATGCGCGCCCTCGTGCCCGGCTACCGCGTGAGGTCCTGTACGAGCGAGGACCGCACCGTCCGCGTCGTCGTCGAAGTCACCGCCACCCGCAGCCGCATCCCGGTCCACGCCGGGAACCTCGAAGTGATCAGCGCCGCCGCCATCCACGCCGCAGAACGGCGCGCCCGGCACCAGGAGGCCCACTCATGAACCCGCCCACCGTCACCGTCCACGACTCCACCCTGCGTGACGGCCAGCACGCCGTCCGCCACCAGCTCGACGCCGACCAGATCCGCGCCTACGCCGCCGCCGCGGACACCGCGGGTGTCCCCGTGCTCGAGGTCGGTCACGGCAACGGGATCGGCGCTTCCTCCCGGCAGGTCGGGCTCAGCAAGACCGACGACGTCACCATGCTGGCCACCGCCCGTGAGGCCATGCCCCACAGCAGGCTCGCCACCCTCATGCTCCCGGGCTGGGCCACCTCCACCGACCTGCGCAGCGCGATTCGCCAGGGCGTCGACATCGTCCGCGTCGCCGCGCACTGCACCGAGGCCGACGTCACCGAACGCCACCTCGGTGTCATCCGCGACCTCGGCGCCGAAGCCCAGGGAGTCCTCCTGATGAGCCACCTGGCCGCGCCCGAGGACCTCGCCGAACAGTGCCAGCGCATGGTCGGCTACGGCGCACAGGCCGTCTGCATCTTCGACAGCGCCGGTACCTACCTGCCCGAGGCCGTCACCGCCCGCATCACCGCGATCACCACTGCGGTCGACGTGCCGGTCGCCTTCCACGGCCACAACAACCTCGGGATGGCCGTGGCGAACTCGCTGGCAGCCGTCCGCGCCGGAGCGCGCGTCCTGGACGCCTGCGCCCGCGGTTTCGGAGCAGGCGCGGGCAACACCCAACTCGAAGTCCTCGTCGCCGTCCTGGAACGCTATGGCCATCCCACCGGCATCGGCCTGCGCCTGGTGGCCCAGGCCGCGGACCTGGCCGAGCGCACGCTGATGCCGGCCCCGCCGACGATCGACTCCACCAGCCTCGTCTCGGGACTCGCCGGCGTCTTCTCCGGCTTCAAGAAGCCCGTCCTCGCCGCTGCCCAGCGTGCCGGTGTCAGCCCCTGGGACGTCTTCGTCGAGCTGGGGCGCCGCCGCGTCATCGCCGGGCAGGAAGACCTGATCCCGGAAGCGGTCAACACCCTCACCAGCCTGGGAGAACGCCCGTGACGACCCCGCCCGCCGGAGTGTGGCTCATCACCCCCGGCCACACCCCCGCCCGCTTCACCAGCGCCCACGCCGCCGGAGCAGACGTGGCCCTCGTCGACCTCGAGGACTCCGTACCGCCCGCGACCAAGCCCGCCGCCCGCACCACCGCGCGCGCCTTCTTCACCCAGCCCGGCACCCCGGCCGGCTGCACCCTCGGTATCCGGATCAACGCGCTCACCACCCGCGAAGCCATCCACGACCTCGCAGTCCTCGCCGACTTCCCCGTCCCGCCGGCCATCGTCCTCATCCCCAAGGTCGAAGCGCCCTGTGACCTGGACGTCGTCGCCGCCGCACTGGACGCCTCCGGCCACCGGCCGCTCCTGTACGGGCTCATCGAGACCCCTCAGGCCGTGCAGAACCTGTCCGAGATCGTGCGTAGCGAGCACCTCAGCGGGCTGCTGTTCGGGACCGCGGACTACGCCCGCAGCGTCGGTTCCACCCGGGCGTGGGAAGCGATGCTGTACGCCCGCTCCGCACTCGTCACCCACGCCGCGGCCGCCGGTATCCCCGTCATCGACTCCCCGTACTTCGACCTCGACGACCAGGACGGCCTGCACGCCGAAGCCGTGCGCGTCCGCGACCTCGGCTTCCGCGGCAAGAGCTGCGTCCACCCCCGCCAAGTCACCACCGTGGCGAGCGTTTTCCGGCCCACGCCCGAGCAGATCGCCCACGCCCGGGCCGTCGTCGCCGCGGCCGAGGACGCCGCCGGCGGCATCGTCCGCATCGGACACCAGATGATCGGCCCGCCCATGGTCCAGGACGCCCGAGACCTGCTGGCCCGCACGCCCACCGACGAGACCACAGCGGAAGCGACACCATGAGCGGGCCAACCGGCTTCCGGAAGATCGCAGAAGGGCGCTACCGCGAAACCGTCGGCCTCGCCTACGACGAGATGGCCGAGGGCCTGGTGATCGAACACCGGCCCGGCCGCACCATCACCGACGCCGACAACGTCCTGATGACCACCCTCGGCGGCAACGACGCCCCCCTCCACACCGACCACCACTACAGCCGCCACACCGCATGGGGGCGCCCCCTGGTCTGCTCCAGCATCACCCTCCACATCATCGGCGGCATGACCGTCCGCTCCACCAGCGGCCTCACCATCGCCAACCTGGGCTTCGACCAGATCCGCTGCACCCGCCCCGTCTTCGTCGGCGACACCCTCTACGCCGAGACGGAGATCCTCGAACGCCGCCGCTCGCGCAGCCGGCCCACCGCCGGACTCGTCACCTGCCGCACCACCGGCCACAACCAAGACCACGTGACCGTCATGACCTTTACCCGCACCTTCCTCGTCCCGCTCGACACCGACGCCGTCCGCGACCGCACCCACTACTAGAAGACGGAGGAACGCCATGGACGATCCGATCGACGAACTCCGCCAGCCCGACGGCCTCCGCATCATCCAGGCCGACACCGACGAGCACTGGCAGCAGTACGACGCCGTCGCCACCCGCAGCTACGGCCACCCCGTCGGCGACATCCCCCTGCTGCGCCACCACGCCGACCTCCGCGTCGCCGTAGTGCGCGGCGGGATCGCCGCCGGCGGACTCTCCGTGAGCGGCCACCAGTACTTCGGAGGCAAGCCCGTACCCGCCGCCCTGCTGGGCGCCGGATGCGTCGCCCCCGAGCACCGCGGCAGCCACCTGTCCACCCGCCTGATCAGCGAACGCCTGCGACCCCTGCAGGAACAAGGGGCGGTCCTGGCCACCCTGTGGACCGCGGCCACCGGACACGTCCAGCGAATGGGCTGGACCGCTCCCGTCCAGGCCTTCTCATGGGCCGTGCCCACCGACGAACTGCGCCGCAGCTTCACCGACGCCGGCTACGACGTCACGCACGGCCGCACCCAGCACTCCGACACGCTGCACCACCAGATCGCTGCTCGCTGGAACGGCCCGTGGCAGCGTCCCGCCTGGTGGCACACCTGGCAGCAGGCCAAGCACCCGGGACTGACCACCTACGAGTTCCGCCTGCCCCACCACCAGGTCTCCGGGAGCCTCTCCGTCGCCTTCGAGCACCACAGCGCCGAACAACGGCTCGTCGTCCACGACTTCTGGGCCGACACCGCGCAGGCCGCCGCCGCCATGCTCGCCTTCCTCGGCCGCCACAACAGCCGCATCCCCACCATCGACTTCCAGCGCACCGCCCTACCCCCCGCCCCCCTGCTCCTCCACCACCTGCACCGAGCCGGAAGCGTCACCGCCCGGTCCGGGAACCCGTGGCTGCTCCGCGTCCTCGACCTGCGCGACGCCGTGCGGCTGCGCGGCTGGCCCGCAGACGCCGACCTCGCCCTCCCCATCGAGGTCACCAACCACGCCGGGGGCGCCACCACCCGCTTCCACCTCCGCATCCACGACGGCAGCGGCGAACTCGAACCCTCCGGCCGACCTGGCCACGTCACCCTGACCCCGGGACAGTTCGCCGTCTGGTACGCGGGCGGCTACCGCACCACGGCCGCAGCACTGCTCAGCGGAGTACACGGCAGCCCCGCCGCCGTACGCCAGCTCATCCACGCCACCAGCGACCAGGAGCCGTGGATGACCGACCACTTCTGACCACACCCGCCAAGACGGCAGCACCTACCGCACGCGATGCGTACCGTCCCCAACACCGACCCCCGCCGAGCAGCCACAACCGGAGAAGCGACCCCACATGAACCACCCTGCACCGATCCCCAACGACCTCTGGGCATGGGCACTCCATCACCTGCCCGACGCCCGCACCGCCACCGACGTGTCCTGGGCACGAGGCGACTCCCGGGTGTGGCGCATCGACACCACGACGGCCTCCGCCTTCGTCAAGATCAGCCCCAGCGTCCGGGACTACGCGCGCGAGACCGACGCCTACGCCTACGCCGCCCGGGCCCTGGCCCCGCACCAGGCGCCCCGCCTGATCGCCGCCGATCACCACCTGCTGGCCCTCCTGACCACACCCCAGCCCGGCAAGATCGTGCGTGGCCTGCCGCTGGAGGAGAAGGAGGAACTCCGCGTCCATGAAGCTGCCGGCCGGCTCCTGCGCTGCTGGCACGACCACTCCGCCCCCGCCACCGCCGACGACCGCACTGCCATCCGCGACGCGGTCACTGGCCAGGCCGATGAAGCCGCGGCCTGCCTGCAGGCCACCCGCCATCGCCTCTCCCCGGACGAGCAGAAACTCGTGGAAGAAGTCGCCCACGATCTGCCGCACCTCGCAGACGAACTTCCCCTGGTCTACCGGCACGGCGACTACGCCACCCGCAACTGGCTCTGGGACCCCGACCAGCACGGATTCGGCGTCATCGACTTCGCCATGGCAGCCCCCGGCATCGCCGTCGAGGAGTACGTCTGGCTCCACGGCGCCCTGTGGACACCCCGGCCTTCACTCCGAGACGCCTTCTTCACCGGATACGGCCGCACCTTGACTGCCGCAGAGCGTCAGGCGCTGACTCTCTTTGCCGCGCGTCTAGGGGTCTCCTACCTCCATGCCGGCCTGACCAAGCAGGACCCCGTGCTCACCGAGCGCGGGCACCTTGTCCTCCACCGCATGACCGCCGACCGGAACTGACCCCGCACGGGACGCTCGAATCCAGCAACCGCCCTGAGACATGACGGAGGAGCCGATGACGTCCGTCCTCGTCGTCGTGGCCCACCCCGACGACGCCGAGATCGCCATGGGCATGCGCATCCACTGGTACGCCCTCAACGGAGCAACCGTCCGGGTCCACTGCCTGACCACCGGCACGCCCGCCCCGGACGGGACGGAAGTACGCCGGCAGGAGTGCCTGAGCGCCGGTGAACTGCTGGGCGTGGACCGGTACACCTTCTCGTCCATCCCGGACACCCGCTTCGTCGAACACCGCGGCCGCATCAACGCCGACCTCTTCGACGTCTTCCGCGAAGCCCAGCCCGACATCGTCTACACCCACTACCCGAGCGACCAGCATCTCGACCACAGCGTCACAGCCCGCGAAGTCACCACCGTTGCACACCGCGAGGCCCGCAACCTCCGCCACTTCCGCTCCCCCTACAGCGTCGGCTTCGAGCCCAACGAGTTCTTCTTCGGCACAGCCGAACTCCTCGAGGCCAAGGTGCGGGCGCTCAAGTGCTTCGCCTCGCAGACCCAGCTGGACATGGGCGTCTTCCGGCAGCTCACAGAGCTCGCCCACCGCCAGCACCTGCACCACAACGTCGTCGCCAACCTGCCCGCCGAGGCGACCTGCGCCGAGATGTTCAGCATCGCCCGGCAGATCCATGTGGCCACGACTCCCCAGCCTTAGCGTGCATCACGCCATTCTCATCTCAAGGCCCAGCGTGGGCACCGGGCGGCGCGTGCCGTGCTGGCATGCGGTGCTGCGGTCGTGGTCGCGTGCTCACCTCCAGTTCCACCGTGACTCCCCTTCCGGGGGTTCGCGGAGCATGCCGGTGAGCTGGTTCTTCCCGGCGCACAGGGCGTCCTGGGCTGCCTCGGGTGTCACGCAGGCGTCGCCGCGGTAGGTCGTCGTGTCGACGTCGGTGACGGCACCCGAGAGCAGACGCACTGCTTCCTGGGCGCCGGTGAGCACGGCGATGTCGTCGTGCTGGTCGCCGCGGGCTGTGGCGGTCTCCCCGCGGCACTCCCGATCGCAGGTCCAGCGGGACCAGGCGCCCCGTACCTCCGCCGTGGAGCCCCTGCTGTACCCGGCCAATGTCTGCTCCTGTCCTCGGGATGGGAGCGCCAGGACATCAGCAGATGCAGCGGCCTCGCGGTGGTTCGCCGGCCTTCGGCCCAAGGGGGTGGAGCCGGGGGCGCCTCGCGCCCGAGCGGGTGAATTTCTCCCTCGCGTACGCGGGCGGGGATCTAAGCGCATACGCCCAACTTCCCTGGTTTGCCAAACACTTGACACTTATTTAGGTGTTATGTCACGTTCCACTGCGATTAGTCGCCATTAGGCCGAAGGAGGTAGGTCGTGAACGAGGTGCTGACCGCGCCAGCGGGCCAGGAGGACGTCGCCCCGGATCGGGCGGCCCGGGGCACGCCGGTGCGGTTCGTTGACGGGGTGCCGGTGTATGTCAGCGGCCGGGCACCGGCGTTCCTACGGACGAAGGCCCAGTTGAGCCGGGTGCGGCGCAAGCCCCACCCGGGCCAGCGGCCGGCCGCGTACGTCTACGCCCGCTGGTACAGGACCCGGATTGCGCTGTGGGACCCGGAGCAGTCGGTGAAGATGCGGCCGCTGTCGGCTCTGCAGCGCCAGCAGATGCAGCAGCGGCGTACCTGCACCGACTGCGGCGAGGTGTTCCCGGTCCCGGTGCTGGGGATGTGCGGCGTGTGCAAGGACCGGGCGGCCCGGCGCCGGGCCGATCTGCGCCGCCGGACGTGCCAGGACTGCGGCACCGTCTTCCGCACCCCCACGCCGTCCAGGAGCTACGGCGACGTGATGTGTCTGGCGTGCGACGAACGCCTTGAGCGGGGACGGCGGATCGCGCGGTCGCTGGCTGAGCGTGCCTGCCGGCGGTGTCTGGTGCAGCTGTACCCGCCCACGGTGTGGGCGGCGATGAGCGAGCGCGAGCGGGCGATGGCCGACTGGCACTGCACCGCGTGCGACCGTGAGATCGAGCGTGAGCGTGTGGAGGCGGAGCGGCGGGCGGACCGTGCCCGGTGGGACGACCTCGGGCCGACCATCGCGTGGGCGCAGAAGATCCTCGCCGACCCGGACGGGTACGTGGTCCTGGACACCGAGACGACCGGCCTGACCGCGACATCACGGATCGTGGAGATCGCCGTCACCACGGTCTCCGGGACGGTGCTGCTCGACACGCTGCTCAATCCCGGCGAGCCGATCCCGGCACAGGCCACGGCGGTTCACGGCATCTCCGACACTATGGTCCAGGACGCGCCCACCTTCTCCGAGATCCTCCCCCGCCTCACCGAAGCCCTCGCCGGGCGCCGGATTGTGATCTACAACCGGGCCTACGACACCGGGCGGCTGCTGTGGGAGCTTCACCTGCACCACCTGGTCCTGGGCACGGTCGACTTCGCCGAGCACCCGAGCTACGGCGTCCGGCGGCACGCGGCCGCCTGGGCCTGGCTGGAGGCGCAGGAGTGGGAGGAGTGCGCGATGGAGCAGTACGCCGCCTTCTACGGCGACTGGCACGACTACTTCGCCAGCTACACCTGGCAGAAGCTGCACGGCGGCCACAGGGCCCTGGGCGATGCCCGTGCCGTCATCGCGCGCCTGGAGGAAATGGCCGCCTACCCCAGCCCTTCCGGCCCTGCGGAGGAGGCTGCCGCAGCGTGACGACGACAGGCCAGACTCGACAGCACCCTAGCGGGGTGGTGCGTCGCCGGGGGCCGGTGTCTGCCAGTCGTGCAGGTGTAGGTCGGTGTCCGTCGTGGCGGCGGCGTTCGCTGTGGCTGTCAGGTTGGCGCCGGTGAGCTGTGCTCGGGTCATGCCGATGGCCGACATGAGGTCGAGGGTGGCCACGGGCACGAGTATCTGCCCGGCGGCGTACGTCGGGACGGCGACGTGCGTGGTGTACGGGCCCACGCGCACGACGCGGACCCAGATCCGCTGGTACTTGGCGGTCACGCGGCCGTTTCTACGTCACCTTGGCCGAGAGGGACAGCGCCTTCGGCGTACTTGAGCGCCTGGCGGGCGGCGACCATACCCTCGCCCTTGATGCCCTCGGCCGCGCAGCGCTCCCACCACGGGTGGCACTGCACCTGCGCCGTGGCCGTGCGCAGCTCGTCGAGGAGCCGGTCGAACTCGGCGGCCTCGGCGGCCGTCCAGCCGGGGGAGGCGGGCCGGCCGGGGTGCTCCCTGCCCCGCTCCGATTCCTCGGGCCAGCCGTCGTGTGGCTCCCGGGACCAGGGGAGGGTGGCCTGGTGGGCGCGGAGGGCGGCGTACAGCTCGGCGGCCTGGCGCTGGGTGGCGACCAGATCGGCGGGGAAATTATGCGGATCGAACGGTGCCGAGTCGGGGACGGGGGTGCTCATGCCTGCGAGCCTAATCCGCGCGGCCGACAACGCCGGCGATGTCGTCGGGGGGTGAGGCCGGGCCTGGCGAACGGAGGGCACCTCAGGGGCCCCCATCCTGCCGCGCTGCGCCCGATACCCCCTCCCCCCCTTGGGCTCGGCTGCTGCTCCTGGTTGGGGAGCGGCTTCTTCGTCGAGCCGGGCTTGGAGGTCGACGTGTCCTCACGGGTGCCGCAGCGTGCGGCGCACAGGCGCAGGGAGGGTCACGGTGAACGGGCAGATGGAGCAGCGGACGGTGCTACTCGCACTCGTCGGATGCGGCACCATATACGTCGCCTTCGAGCATCCCGCCTTCGGCACCGCCCTCTCGGTGGGCGTCGGGGTGGTGACACTGGTGCATCTGCTGATGAGGCAACGCTGATCTTGTCGGCCTGCATGCACCCAGGGCTCGGGGTGTCGCGGCCTCGGGTCTGAAGCCGCGACACCCCTTCGGCGGGGCCTGCTCAAGGGTCACTCCGCCGAGCACGGGCTTGGGTGCCCTCGTCGGCCGGGGTCTACACCCGGCGCCGCTCAGGCAGCGCGCGCCTGACGGCAGGCCGGGCGTCGCGCGGCCGGACCGTGTAGGCGTTCGTGGGCGGGGCCCTGCGGCGCGGGATAAGTCGATGATGTGCAGCAGGACGTCGGGCTGGCAGTGGATGCAAGCCTTGAGACCTTGGGTGAGGAGGCGCCGGGCTTCATCGCGGTCGACGGGGCGGTGGCGCTTGCCGGCCATGTGGCAGTCGCTGGCGTGGACCTGGAGCGGCGGGCGGCCCGCGCCGATACCGAGTTCGACGATCCACTCGGGAGGCGTCGGCCTGTTGCGGCGGCCGTATTCTTCCTCGGCCTGCCGTTGCCGGATGGCTGCGGCCTTGGCGTCGATGCGCTGCACCCACAGGGCGTGCCAGATCCGCAGAGTCCGGAGCTGGTCCAGGTCAGAGGGCAAGTCATCGAACACATTTCCGATTCTATCCCCTGGCCCCGCCTCGCCGCCTATGGCATGTTCGAATTCCTGTTCGATAACGTGGTGGGTGGAGGTGGTGGTCGTGGGAGATGGCCAGGCGACGGAGGGCCGGGTGCCGACGGTGATGCATGTGCGCTGCCCCGACCGTCTCCGGGAGGGGGTCTACCGGCAGGTGCTGGAACTGCTGGCGGATCTGTCGCCGGTGGTGCAGGCGCTGCCACCGACCGCGGCCCTGGTGGAGCTGAAGGGGGCGCTGCGCTACCACGGGAGCGAGACGCACCGGCTGGGCGAGGTGCTGCGCGTGCGGACACTGTCCCAGCTCGGCGTCGACGTCCGGGTCGGTATCGGCCCCTCAATCACGGTCGCAGCGACGGCCTCCGCGCAGGTTCCCCTGCCCGGCGGCGTCCTGACCGTCGCCCCTGACGACGTGACCGACTGGCTGGCCCCGCTGCCGGTCGAGGCCCTCCACGGCATCGGCCCCCGCCAGTCCGGCGCCCTGCACGAATACGGCATTCACACGGTGGGCCTGCTGGCCGCGGTCTCGCCCGAGACGGTCCAGCGCCTGCTGGGCGGGAAGGCCGGACGGCTCGCCGCCGACCGGGCCCGCGGCCGCGACCCCCGCCCCGTCGTCCCCCGCTCCCTGCCCGCGGCCGCCACCGTCCGCATGCGGTTCGACCGGCACGTCCTGGACGGCGCCGACGTCCGCGCCGCCCTGCTGGACCTGGTCGTGCAGCTGGGACGGCTGCTGCGCCGCCGCGGCCAGGCGGCCCGCGCAGTGTCCCTGAGGCTGCAGCTCGCTGGCGGCGGCAGCTGGGAGAAGAGCAGGCGTCTGGCCGAGCCGTCCGCGCACGACGAGGACCTGCGGACCATGGCCTACCGGCTGATCGACGCCGCCGGGCTGCAGCGCGGCCGGCTCACCGGGCTCGTCCTCAAGGCCGACGACCTGGTCGACGCCGAGCGGGTGGCCCAGCAGATCAGCCTGGACCAGGCCCGCGAGGCCCGGCTCGTCGCCGAAGCCACCGTGGACCGGGTCCGCGACAAATTCGGCCCCGGCGTCATCGGCCCCGCCGCGACCGCCCGCCGGGCATCCTGAACGCCGCCCAGCAGCCGAGCCATGGATGACGGGAGCGCCGTGGAGCCGACAGAACTGCTCGCCCAGCACGGCGTGCCCCCGGCCCAACTCGAACCCGCACCGGCGCCGCCCGCACTGAGCGAGGTCATCACCCGGATCCTCGCTGCGCCGCCGCACCCGTGCTCCGCCTGCGGCGCGGACTCGGCCACAGCCCGCGTCGTGCCGTTCCCGGGTATGGGGCTGCGATGGGTGGATCTGTGCTGGGAGCACGGGATGTCGGTCCGCCGGAGATCCAGGGTGCCGACGACGTTGGAGGGGATTGCCGCGGATCTGCGGGCAGCGGCAGGGGAGGCGGGGCTGCCCCAGGCGGCGAGACTGGCGTTCACCCGCAGCGGCAACGACTACCGCACCGCCCACGGCTGACTCGCATCCCCACGTTGGGCTGCACCGTCCGCATACCAAGGGGAAGGGACGGGATTACGCGGCGAGTTCGAAGGTCACCTGCTGGCCGGGGCAGTCGCTCGCCGCGTCTCGCAGTGCCGCCACCTCGGTCTCGTCTGCGGTCAGGCTCCAGCGCAGCTTCGTGCCGACCCATTCGGCGATGTATCGGCAGTGCGCCGCGGCGGCCGGCGGCATCCACTGGGCCGGATCCTGATCGGCCTTGGACCGGTTCGAGCGGGCCGTGACGGCCACCAGCGACGTTTGCGCGCCCTGGTCGTTGGCGTACGCTTCCCGCCGCTGTGCCGTCCACGCGAAGGCGCCGCTGTCCCAGCTCTCCGCCAGCGGCACCATGTGGTCGATGTCCAGTCCGGACGCGGCCGTTACCCAGACCTGATCGTAGTAAGACCACCAGCGCCCGCCCGTAAGCCGGCATCGAGGGCCGACCGTAGGCGGCTCGACGGCCTCAGCGATGAGGACCTCGTTCCGGGTGGAGCAGCCGTCGGACGGGTCGTCACCACGGTTCCAGTGGCGGAAGGCATCCCGGTCGTAGCCGACGCGGGACTCGGCGTCGACCGGTAGACGGGTGACGGCTTCGGCGACAGTGAGCGTCTGGGCCGCCTGGGCCGCCTGGGCGGGCGTGGACGCGGTGATGGACAGGACAGCGAGGAGCGCGGCGACCAGGCCGCGCAGCACGGAGGTGACCATGCACCGTTGATATCGGCCAGAGCCGGGCACGGCCGCGGTTCGCGGAGTACGCCGCCCTTGTGAGTGCATTGGTCATACCGGACCGGGCGGCCAGGACGGTACAGAATGGCGGTCCGCCGACGACACCCTGGCGCACCGGCGACGCTGGAGGACATTAGCCGCGGACCTGCGGGCAGCGGCGGCGCAGGCGGGTTTGTCCCGGGCAGCAGCGCTTGCGATCGAACACCGCTTCTCGGTACGTGGGCAAGCCCCGCACCCCTACGATGCGGTGGTGCGGAACACCAAAGCGTTCAGAGAAGCCGTCGCCGAGACCCTCGCCGAACTCGCCCGCCGGGGCGTGACCCTCACGCCCGCGACGGTGGAGGACACCATCGAACGCAACGTCCGGGCGGTGGCCGACCAGCTTGGCATCCAGGCGCGATCCGCCTGGCGGTACTTTGACGCTGCCGCCCTCGCCGACACCATCGCCCACAGCGTGAAGGAACTCGAGGACAGCAGCGCCGACGACAGAGCCGGGCAAGCACCCATGCCGCCGAAGGACAACCCCGAGCTGGCACTCATCCTCGCTGGCGTGCCGGACGCCCTCGCCCAGACCGGCGGAGACCTGTACGCCGTCATCCTCAACGTCGCCGTCAATGCATGGACGGCCGGCCACATCCACGGCGAAGACGACTGCGAGGGATGCGAGGGAGGCCGCGGCCCCACCGGCCACGACTGGCAGGCCCGCATGCGCACCCTCACCGAGATGCAGCCGGACATCACCAAATGGTTCGACCGCGACGTGTGGACCCGCGCCATGAGCAGCACCGGCTTCACTGTCAACCGCACCTGACCGAGCCCGTCCCGCTCGACGGCCGAGACTGGTGGGAGAGGCTTGCCCACCCCGTGACAGCAGGACTTGCCCAGGCTCAGGCAGGGCTTGCCCACTGAATCGCTCCCCCCGCTGGGCGACGGTGTCCTGCGCCAAAGAATCTTGACCATCTGCCCACCGACAGTCTGACCGGCGCCGTCAGTCAGCTTGGAGGGCCTCGTTTCGCAGGGCGCGCAGCAGAGCCAACGCGTCCTGGTTGTCCGCGTCGGTGAAGGCATGGATCGCGAGCAGGACGGAGCCGCCGATCCGTTTGGCGGTGACGAGATCGTCGCCCGCGAGAATGGCCTGGTGGTGCAGGGAGTCGGTCAGGAGGAAGACGATGCGCGCCATGGGATCGCCATTGAGCTCTGCAACCCGCTGGCCGGTCTCGTCGTGGGTCATAGTGGCCTCGATGCCGAACGCGGCGAGCAGGACGCGGTGAAGCGTGTGCTGTCCATACGCGGCGAGCAGGGCCGCCAGCGGGCGCTCGCGCGTCCCACCCACCAGGGCCTTCAGGGCGCCGTCGTCGTTCTGGACGACGGCCTCCAGCGCTGCCAGGGCCCGCAGATGGTCGTCGTTGGTCAGCTCGTCATCCATGACCGCGAAGAGTAGGCCCATGCCCAGAGTGGGCGGTGATACTCGGCAGAAAACCACCCGGCAGAGTCGTGGTGGTGGGCTGCCATCGGTCAAAGTCCGGTGGCAAACGGTCAGTTCCAGCACAGGACCAGACGGCCGCAGCGGCACGGCTCTGGGCCGTCAGTATCGATTCCTTCCGCGACCCGGGAGCAACGCCCCGGCGATCTGACCCGGCATGCCGCGCCAAGGAACAGGCGCCCGCCCAGCCTCTCGTTGCTGCGGGCACACCGGCGCCCGACACCCGCTGTCCGGACCGGTGGCGTCCCGTCGTCCACTCCGCCGGGCGGACCGGCGCTTCTCGGGCAGTTGCTCCCTTAGTGGGCCTAACCGTTGCCTGGACGGGGGGCTCCACCGTTGCACCGAGAGTTGCACCGAGAGTTGCATTACCGCGCTGGCCGCCTCCTGTGTTCGCCCAGCTCACCAGCCCTGGGCAAGCCATCCACCTCTGCCGACACCTCTTTCTCCGCGTAAGCCGGAGGAAGAGGACGTAGTTCAGCACAGGCCAGCCGAGCCCAGAGCTCAGCCGATCCCGGCCCCGCTCAGTCGCCTCCGCCGGCGCCCCGGCCGACGCCGGCCGCTTTGCCCGCCGTGGGTCCGCCCAGGGGTGCACTGCGGGAGGCTGCCCGCAGCCACACGCGGGGCGCCGTGCGAGCCGCTGACCAGCGAAGACTCTCGAAGAACACTCCGAATCGACTTCCCATCTGTGATTCAAGTGCGGTATATTTGTCTCGTTGGTCGGCGGTGGCAGCCGACCGCACCGAAGATCCACACCGACAGAACGGGAAACATCATGGGTCACACGCCCGGCGCCCTGCTCATCACCCCTGAAGCGGACATCGTCCCGATCGACCTGCCCGCCAACAGCGACGAACGACTGACCGTCATGCGGTCGGTCATCCGCTGCGACCGTGTGGACGTCGTCGCCCTCACCAGCCAGATGGACATGTGGCTGGACGATGAGGGGATCTACAACCACCCGGTCAACAAGCTGGCTTCGCTGCTCGCGGTCCGGTTCGGCTTCACCCACCAGCCGTATCACGGTCCGGTGCTGCTGACCGGTGGCGCTGACAACGACGGCGAGACGGTCCCGCTCACCAAGGACAAGATCGTCGCCCTCCTGACCAGCATCACCGACCTGCTCTAGTCCCTCAAGGGGGGAGCGGCACAGACCGCTCCCCCCGCCCGGCGGCGGGGGAGTGGCACCCCCGCCGCACCGGAGACACACCGACTCAGGAGGACACCACATGTCGCGCATCATGATCACGACTCCCGCTCTGAACGCCATGTCGGGGCACGGCCTTACGGATGCGGCACTCATCGTCGACGGTCGGAGCACGGCGGTCGCCTACTCCGTGTTCTGCCCCGCGACCGAGCGGTACAGCCTCGTGACGCTCGACGGCCGCTGGATCATCCCCGGCAAGGAGGGATACAAGACCCGGGGACCGGCCACCACCTACGCGCGGCGGCACGTGAGCGACGTGCGGCCCGAGGCGCTGCGGGTGTACGAGCCGATCAAGCACACGGGGCGCCCGCAGGTGGGCCGCTACGGTGCGCGCCGGTCCGGTCGCTGCATGGGGCAAGTGCAGTCGGCGACCGTCGGATACGAGTGCGGTTCGTGCCGCGCGCACGTCTCGTGGGACCACGTGTGGGTCGACGGGTTCACCATCGTGCTGGACGGCCGGGGCACCCACACGGTGTCCTACGCACTGCGCAGCGAGCACCGCCGGGAATTCGGCACCGTCCCGACGGAGACTCCGGCGGTCAAGGCCCCGCCCCCCGTGGACATTCCGGCCGTGTCGGCGCCTGTGGCGGAGTCTGCGCCTGTTCCGGCGCCCGTCGCGGTTGCCACCCCGGTCGCTCCGGCGGAGTCTGAGGCGCCGTTCTGCGCCCCGTACAGCGTGGCCGAGTACAGCATCACGCCGGACGTGTCGGCGGTCGGCCGTATCGCGTACGGCGCACCTAAGCCCGTCAAGCGCTGGAAGGTCGTCGACGCGAACGGGCGTGTCGCCTCCGATGATCATCTGTCGCGGCTCGCAGCGGACACCCGCGCCGACTTCCTGAACGGCGAGTCGGGCCACGCACAGACCCCGGACACCTGCCCTGAAGGCACCCCGGACAATGTCCGTCCCCTGGTCAGTGTCGGAGCGCACGGTCGCGCATACGTCACGGGCGGGGGCGCGCGACTGAACATCGAGTCGGCGGACGGGCGCGCCCGGTTCACGCTGCACACCGTGCCGGATGACGCACACCAGGAAGCGCGCGACGGGTTCCACAAGCTTGCGCGAGAACTGTCCGGGGAGATCGTCAAGCGTGCCGACGGGCGCCCCGTGTTCAAGCCCGCGAAGGTTCAGATGTGGTCGGGCAAGCCCGCGCCGCGTAAGGCATTCGAGCCTAAGGACTACGCCCCGGGGTCCATGCTGGCCTGGACTGTGGACGGGGTCCGGTACACCGGGCAGGTGTGGGCGAACCGTGTGCGCTCCGGGAAGTGGAACGGTGACCGGGGTGAGTGCTCGGCGGTAGTGGTGGCGACGGTTGACGGCCGTCGGGCGCGGCGTGATGAGGCAGTGTGCCTGCCGTTCGTGCACGGCTCGCGCCGCAAGAGCACGTACGCGTTCGTGGCGACTCAGCACGGAAACGCGGACGTTGAGGTGATCGCCCCGCAGTGCGCGTCGGACGGTCTGTTTGATGTGGTGGCCACGACCGGTGACCCGGTTGAGGCATGGGAGTCGGAGGGTGGCTACGTCCCGGGTGTCGAGCCTGCCGACGCTCCGGCGGAGCCTGCCGACACTGTCGAGCCTGCCCCGGCGGAGACTTCCGAGCATGCCGACGCTCCGGCGGAGATTCCGGCCGGTGAGCACTGCCCCCGCTGCGACCGGAACACGCTGTACGGCATCGAGTGCGCCTACTGCGGCCACGTGATCATCACGGCCCTGATCGGCAGTGGCCCGCGACTGTGCCCGGCGGAGGAAAAGGCGCGTGCTACCGGGCGCCTGTACTGCCACCGTTGCTTCCGCACCGGGGTGGCGCTGTACGCCTCGAAGTACTGGACTGCGGACGGCGAGGGGCACCGGTTCCACATCTGCGCCGACTGCTACACCGCGCACGGGGGCCGTCTGCCGGAGGCTGGCCCGGCGCCGGTCAAGGCTCCGGCCGGTGCCGTTATCCGGGCCGCGCAGGCAGCGCGCAAGGAGGCGGAGGAGTCGGGCGCGAGCGTCGGCGAGATTCACCGTGCCGGGGAGGTCGCGCGTAAGGCGGTCGCCGTGGCGTACGGGCAGCGTCCGGCAGACGTGATCAGCGACCCGTGCAGCGTGGACGTGTGGGAGGGCGAGGGCGGGGCGTGCGTCGGCGTCGACCGGCCCAGCGCGCCGGACGCTGGATCGGGTGCTGTGCCCGTCGGCACCGACCCCTCTCCGGAAATGGGTACATGTACCGCTCCGGCCGTCGACGTGACCCTGGTAGTCCCTGACGTCGTGAGCGACCCGGGGGCCGTCGATACGTGGGACGGCGAGGGCGGCGCCGTGCCCGGTATCGAGGCGCCGCGCGCCTGCCTCGTGGCGGAGCGGCCCGGCCCGGACCCGTACGCCGTCCGTCCGGCCGTGGCCGAGTGGGTCACCACCCCGGGCACCAACCGCCGGACCGGGACGCTGACTTGCGCAGGGGAGGAGTACCGCGTCTACCGCGCTCCTGATGCGGTGCTGCCCTACACCGTGCGTCGGACCCTCGGCGGCGCCGACGTCGACCTGGGAGGCTGGGTCGGCATGGACGACGTGTGCGCGATCGTCCGGGCCGACCGCCGCCGCGTGGAGCAGGAACAGCGGCGTGCGGCCTACCGGATGCAGGGGGAGCGGCGCCAGGCACCCGTGCGGCTGACAGAGGAAGAGCGGCGAGCCATCGTCCGTCGGACGGAGGAGAAGCACCGTCCCGTGGCTGCGGAACTCTACGTCTCGCCGATCACGGGGAGCGCAGTGCTGGCTTTCGTGTGCGGGACGTGCGGGAACACGCACGATGACGTCCTGGGGCGGCCGAAGACCATCGACGGCCGGTACCGCACCCCGCTGTCCGTCGCACGGGACACCCTGGCTGCCTTGGTGGAGAAGCGCGGCTGGAAGGTCACCGGTCCGTGGACGGCCCACGGGACGCGCGGGGACACCATGCGCGCCCCGATCGCCCCGACACCCGCCTACCTCGCATGGGTGGACGCGACGTACGGGCCCGGCCCGGCCACGCCCAAGGTAGAGGCGGGGGAGCGCATCACCCCCGTCCAGCGAGGATGGTGGGAGGTGCTCAGCAAGGAAGGACACCGCTACGAACTCACCTGGCGCCCGACCCTGACCGGACCGGTGTGGAGCGTGTGTCACCAGAGCGCCGACGGCTTCGAAACGGTCGCCACGACCGGCATGGCGGACACCGTCCTGACCGGCATGCGGATCGACTCCGTCGAGCGGGGCAACCAGGCCGGCGACGAGGGGCACCCTGAATCGGTACATGTACCGCTTGCAAGCTGACCGTCCTGCCTCCTGGGTCCGCCCCGCCGGGTGGGCCCAGGAGACAGACGGCTACGACGGCGCCGGGGCATTGCTCCCACGGGCTCAGCGCTACGCCGCACGAGACAACTGGGCTCTTCTAGAGCGGAGTTCGCAGCACTGTCAGTAGCAGCCGCTAGGGTGTGATCACACCGGGCCGAAGGGGGTGTTTCATGCTGACGGGTCGCAAATATCGGCTAGAGCTGACGGCTGCTCAGGCTGAGCAGGGCCAGGAGTTCGCGGATGTGTGCCGAGCGGTGTGGAACACGGCCCTGGAGCAGCGGCGCGAGTACCGGCGCCGTGGTGGGCGGATGACCTACGTGTCGCAGACGGCAGAGCTGGCCGAGGCGAAGCGCGAGTTCGCATGGCTGTGCGCGGCTCCGGCGCAGGTGCTGCAACAGACGCTTCGCGATCTAGATCGCGCATGCCGTCAGCATGGGCCGTTCAAGGTGCGGTGGCGTTCGAAGGGCCACTGGTCTCCGTCGTTGAGGTTCCCTGACCCGCAGAGGATCCATGTTGAACGGGCGGGGCGGAAGTGGGGCCGAGCGAAGCTGCCGAAGCTCGGGTGGGTCCGCTTTCGTTGGTCCCGCCCCCTCGGCGGTGCGGTGCGCTCCGCAACCGTGTCCCGGAGGGGTGGGCGCTGGTTCGTGGCGTTCCTCATCGAGGACGGCAAGATCGCGCCCGAGCAGCACTCCTTGCCGACCAGTGCCGTCGGGATTGACCGGGGTGTGAAGGCCGCAGTTGTCACCAGTGATGGCACGTTCCACCACCGCGCATTCACCTCGGAGGGGGAGGCCGTCCGGTACCGGCGGCTCCAGCAGCGGCTTGCCCGGCAGCGCAAGGGCAGTGCCAACCGGCGCAAGACCATCGCCGCCATGGGCCGGATCGCGGCCCGGGTTGCCGACCGGCGTACAGACTTCTACGCCAGGACTGCGAACCGCCTTACGACACGGAATGCCCTGATCGTCTTGGAAGACCTCCGCGTGAAGAACTTGACGGCGTCAGCCGCTGGTACTCTGGCCAACCCCGGACGGAATGTCCGTCAAAAGGCCGGGCTGAACAGGGCGATCCTCGAGACGGGATGGCACCGCCTCGAACTCGCCCTTGCTAGCGTGGCGCGGTACACGGGCACGCGTGTGGTGAAGGTCAATCCGGCGTACACATCGATGTCCTGTCATGCCTGCGGGCACACAGCTCCGGAGAACCGTGATAGCCAAGCGGTCTTCCGGTGTCGTGCATGTGGTCACCAGGATCACGCGGACATCAACGCCGCGAAGAACATCAAGGCCGCGGGGCTCGCGGTCTCAGCCTGTGGAGACGTCGGCGCCGGCCGGTCTGTGAAGCAGGAACCTAAAAGCCGGGCAACCGGCCGAACCCTGTGCGTAGGGGAATCCCCGGTACATGCCGGGGAGGAAGCCAAATGTACCGGATGAGTGCGCGTATCAAGTGGCAGGAGATCATCAACCGGGCCCGCGACATCGTCGAGGGCTACGACGGCGGCGTCACCGTACGACAGGTCATGTACCGGCTCGTCGCCGAGGGGCTCGTGCCGAACACCGCACCGACCTACCGCAGACTCTCCTCCCGGCTCGCCCAGGCACGCCGCGACGGCCACTTCCCGGACCTCATCGACACCATCCGCGAAGTCCACGTCCCGCCGGCCTGGCCGGACGCCGACGCATTCTTGGCAGACATCCCCCAGCAGTTCCGCCTAGACCGCACCCGCGGTCAGGAATGGGCCCTGTACGTGGCGGCCGAGAAGGACACGCTCCGCCAGCTGCTGACCGGATGGCTTGCCGAGTACGGCATCCCCGTCCTCGTCGTGCGCGGATTCGGCAGCCAGTCCTACGCCGACGTCGTCCGCGACCGCGCGCGCAGCGATCCCCGCCCGGCGACGCTCCTCTACATCGGCGACTTCGACGCCAGCGGCTCCGACATCGAACGTGACTGGGTGAAGCGCACCGACTGCTGGGAGCGCGTGGAGCGGGTGCTGTTGACGGACGGGCAGGTCCGTGAGTACCAGCTGCCGCCGGCCGAGGGGAAGCGGGACGATCCGCGCTGGCCCGGATTCGCCCGCCGCTACGGCTTCGACCTCGACCGCCCAGTCCAGTGGGAGGTCGAGGCGCTGGAACCCGCGGAACTGAAGCGCCTGGTGATGGAGGCCGTTGACGCCTACATCGACCGGGAGGTCCTCGCGGAGGTGAGGGCCGAAGAAGAGCACCAGCGCGCCCAGCTCACCGCCCTCCTCGGCCGACACCAGGACGGCTGAACGGAGCGCACAGATTCGGTTGTCGGGAACAACCGGTGCGGTGAGCACGGCGCTGTGCTGGGTTCGCGCTGCGCTTCCGGACTTGCCTCGTCGTGCCCGCCGTCGGCGCGGCGCCCCGCTCGGGGGCGGTTGGGCCGCAGGGGAACGAAAGCGGCCGGCGCCCAATCCGCCGAAGCGGGTGGCAAGGGCACCGGCCAACCGAAGACACACACCGTCCAGGAGACCCGAACGGACGTGGTCGCGCTTCGAGTGTAGCGGTGCGGCAGGTCCGAGGAACGCCTTCTTGCCCGCGATGATGTAAGTCCGGTAGTTTTCTTTCGTTGGGTGTGTTGTGGCAAGCACACCCGTGCCGAAGCCATCACCGTTCTCGAGGAGCACGTCCATGCTGCACCGCGAACGGCCTCGTGCCGCCCTGATACCCGATGCGGGGAATGCCGTCGGCACGACACACGCCATGACCGCGGCCTCGAGGACCTCCCGCGCCTGGATGGTCGGAGACCTGGCCCACCATCGTATGGACGGCCTGGAGATGCTCGAGGTACGGGCGGTCGCCCCAGACGCGCGGCTTGCGACGGCGATCACCGTCAGGCTGCCGTGCGCCCTCTCGAAACCCCACGGGAGAGTTCTGCGGCTTCGTCGACGCACACTTGCACCGCAAGGCCCGTTCGCCACCCGCTCGGAACGCCGACGCCGGCGCCCTGCATCACCGACCAGGAGAGAACGATGATCCGCGCCGGACGCCGCAACTATGCTCAGACCAGCGACGAGCTCGCCAAGGCGATGGGCATCAGCATTGGAACCTTCCGTAACAAGCAGCCCTACACCGACGAGGACTTTCCGCCGCTGATCAGTTCCGAGGGCGCACGGGTGAAACTGTGGGACAGTCAGCAGACCGCCGCATATCTGGCCGGCCGCCCCGTCCCCGCCGCTCCAGACGAGGACGACGACCAGGACCTCCTTGACCGCAACGAAGCCGCCGCCGAACTCGGCGTCTCCCCCAAGACCTGGGACGACTACAAGAGACACCCCCAGATCGCACCCCACCTCACCAAGGTCAAGGGCGTGGAGCACTGCCCCCGCGGCATCCTCAAGACCTTCCGGACAGCCAAGAGCACCAGCACGGACACCAGCCCCAAGGGCCGGCCCAAGGGCAGCGGCGACATGGTCCCGCGCGACGAAGTCTCCGCCCGCGTCGGCGCCCTGCTCGACGAGGACCCGGCGGTGACCCTCGCAACGGTCCAGGAGCGCCTCGGCCTGTCCTACGCCGCGGCCGCGCGCGCACTGCCGCGGCTGCGCGGCGAGCGCCTCGCCGACCTTCTGCAGGCCGAGCCGGACCTGACCCCCGAGGATGCCGCGACCCGTCTCGGCTACCCGGCCGCGGTGCACCGCACGACCCTGTCCAGCGCCGCCACCGAACTGCGCGCCCGACAGGTCCAGCCGTATCTGCAGCGCGTCGCCGACGTCCTGGTCGGCGCGGGTCTTGCCGAGCAGCAGGACGTGGTGGTCCAGCGCCTGGCGGGCGACGCGCTCGCCGCGGCCGTCGTGCTGAATCACGCTGGTGCACACGCCCTGGTGTGGGACGAGCGCTACGGCTGGCGCACCGCCGTCAGCCGGCGCCACCCGATCGGCAAGGACACCGGCACCCCGCCGGAAGGCGACGGCATCCGGTACCTGAGCACGGCGCAGCAGCCCGAAGCCGCCGAGCTGCTCGCCGCGCTCAACGACGGCCGGCGCGGCTCCCGGCAGCCCGACACGATCCACCCCGCCGGAACTACTTTGCACGGCTGAACGGAAGCGGCCCTCCGTACGGGACTCGGCAGCAGCTGCTCATTACAGGGCCCGGGCCACCAGTACTCCACTGAGGTCACCGGCTGGCGCCCTCGGGCCACAGCACCCGTACCGGGACGCCGGTCCGTTCGGCGTAAGCGACCACGTCTGCGGTGCCACCGTATCCCCGGGCCGGCTTCCCGTCCCATACCGCGACCAGCTCGTCGACCAGGCCGACGAGGATCTCGGATCCGGCCTGGTGGGCTTCGGAGGTCGACTCGGTCATGCCTGTGTGGTGGATGTCGGCTGCGAGGGCGATGAGCTGGTCGTAGACGGGGTGGTGCCAGTCGGGCAGGCCCTGGCGGTACTCGGCGGCCGGGACGACGACCTCCAGGCGACCGCCGTGCTTCAGCACGGTCTCGGCGAACCAGGAGTCGGGTCCGTCGGCGATGCACGAGGCGCCGACCAGGTCGGCGGGGTCGTGTGCCATGACGTATGCGGTCAGAAGCACCCGTACCTGGGCCTCGACGTGTGTGCTCAGTCCGCGGTGCCCGGTGATTCCCACCTTCATGCGGTGTTCCCCTCCTACAGGTAGACGCCGTGCAGGCGCTCGTCGAAGTCCCGCACCACTTTGGGCGGTGAAGCGGTGGTGAGGCTACGGCGCACGGCGCGAGCGCGTTCCACGATCCGCCCGGACCGGTACTGCAGGCCGGTGTCGAGGGCGCTGGAGGCGAGGGCGAACGCGGCTTCCACCCGTCCGCCGGCGAGATGCCCGGCGGCGATGTCGAGGACGAGCAGGGCGCGTTGCTTTGCGTGTCCTGTGGTCAGGGCTTCCACGTCCTGGGCGAGTACCCACTTGGGAAGTTGGAGGCGTGCGCCGCAGGTGACGCGGCAGGCGGCCACCTTGTCGGGGGTGAAGGAGAACACCCACGGCCACGGCGGCGGCTCCTGCTCGGCGGTCAATGTCTCGGCGGCTGTGCGGGACTCGGTCAGGGCCCGGTCCGCTCTGCGCTGGTCGCCGGCCGCCGCGTGCCCGAGGGCGTCCACGGTCAGCAGCCATGCGTCGGCGACGGCCGGGCGTTGCTCGCCGAGCACCCGGCGGGCGCGCCGGGCCAGGTTCAGGGACTCCACGCCGTTGCCGGCGTGCGCCTCGAACTGGGCGAGCGTGCCTATCTGGTACGCGGTCAGGAGCGCGTTGCCGGACGCTCGTGCGGCTTTGACGGCTCCGCCGTACCAGGAGCGGGCGGACCCGTGGTCGCCTTTGTCCCAGGCGAGCCAGCCCGCGAAGGAGGCGGCTTCGCTGCCCGCGGCGGCCAGCCGTGCTCGGTCGGCGTCCCCGGCCGCGGACCGGGTGAGGGTCTGGGTGAGCCGGATGTGGCCGTCCACGGCGTCGGCGAGGTCCCGGGAGGGGGTGGTGCCGTCGAGTCTGCGGTAGGCGCTCGTGGTCAGTCGCAGCGCGGCGGCCTGCCCGCCGGTCGTGTCTCGGGGATCGGGTGCGGCGGCTATGACGGGGGCTGCCATCGCGGCGAGGGCGCCGCCCAGGACGGTGCGTCGGTGCATGGGATCGTCGTCTCTCGCCTGGCCCTGCGGCGTGCGCCCGTCTGCCAGACCCACCAGCGTCGGCGGAATCTCAAGATGCGCAGCCGCCGCGGCCAGGACGTCGGTGCTGTAGGGGGATGAGCCGCGTTTCTCCAGACGTGAGACGGCGGACTGCGACATCCCGAGGGCCTGCCCCAGTGCCGCCTGCGTCATCTGCCGCTCTTTGCGGGCCAGTTCGATGACGCGCCCGTAGTCCCCGGCCCGGGAAGCGCCCCGGATCGGACCGGTCTGGAAGTCCACGACGTCCCCCAAGCTACGAGTCCGTGCGGCATCCGGCGCCTGTCCGTACCCGTGCAGCGCATATCGATATGCACATGCCGCATGGGTGATGGTCCCACAGCGCACGGTGATCGTTGACTGGGCGTCAGGCCAACCGCTCCCGCCTTGGGCGGATGTTGTGGCCGGTGGTCGTCTCCGTGCCCCCGTCGGGGACGACCACACCCCCTGTCGACCGTGAGCGCGAGGCGACTGATCATGACGACGCACAGCATGACGCCCCACCTGCCGCCGCTGGTGGACGCCCCGACGATCAACCTGGATGCCCTGACGGTCCGCCAGCGCGCGGGCACGTCGTGCGTGTGGTGCGCGGGGACGGCATCGCCTCGTCATCCCGTGGGCGCCCTGCGTGCGTGCGAGTGCTGCGCCGGCCTGTACGGCGTCCCGGCCGTGGAGGCGAACCAGTGACTCGCATCGGCACCGACGACTTTCCAGCAGGCCTGGATCACACCGTGGCCCGGCTCACCCTGGCCCAGCCCAGCCCCGTGAGCACCCGCGCCTTTGCCGCTTCGCGCTGCGCCAGAGTGAACGCCTGCGGGTCGTACTCGGGCCTCGGAGCCCTCCTCATGCTGGTGCTCAGGCGGGAGGTCGGCGACGGCGGTACGGATGGCGCCAGCGGCGCGCTCGGCTTCATGGTGGGCCCGGCTGCTCAGGAAGGTCTGACCGCAGGAGCTGGTTGTGCCATCGTGCTGGTGGGGACGGTGGGTGGTTGGGCTCGCGAATAGAGGCCTATATCGCGACTGGGTAGGGAGTAGTATCTGACACTGCGTGGTTGATTGGTCAGCCGGTGATATCCAGGGGATGGCGCCGTTGACGGCGCGGCGGAGATTGGCGATCGGCGCCGAGTCGCAGCCTGTAGCCACCTGAGCAGGGCGGATTCTCGCGGCCATCCGTGCGCTACGTGCTCGCGTGCGCGGACGGTTGGTCATCCGGCAAAGCGTGTCTCGATGCGGGACGTGTTCGAGGTGTGGCTGTGTGCCCTCATCAGTTCCTCGGCCTTGTCCCCGTTGCCCGCTGCGATGGCATCGTAGATGGCCCGGTGCTGTCGGTACCGTTCGTCGACGACGTTTCCCTGCTCGCTCCGTACTTGTGACAGTGCGCTGTTGCGTCTGCCTTCCGAGCCGAAGGCGTCCACGGTGTGCAGCATCTGCAGGAGGATCGCGTTGCCGCCGGCCTCGTCGACGAGCGTGTGGAAGCGGCCCATCAGTTCCTGGATCGCGAGCACCAGGTCCCGCTCCTCGTCGCTTCCCGGTGCCACACCGCGCAGCTCGTTGCGCAGGTCGTCCGCCTCGTCCAGGCATGCTGACATCTGGCGGCGCTGGGCCGCCGTCGACTTTTCCGCGGCCAGCCGGGCGGAGAGCGCCCTGAGCACGTCCTCGATCATGGTGAACTCGCGGAGTTCCTCCTTGCCGAACTGCGCGACGCGGACGGACCGGGGCCCCGTCCGTTCCACCAGCCGGTCCTGTTCCAGTCGCCGCAAGGCCTCGCGCACGGGAGTGGCGCTGATGCTGAGCGACTCGGCCAGTCCTCGCTCCGTGACCTTCTCCCCGCGTCGCAGTACGCCGGTGACGATCGCTTCGCGGATGGCGGCGTACGCCTGATCGCCGAGCGTCGCCGGCGATGAGAGTTGAGGGAGCTGACCCATGACGGCATGGTATTTGCTACAGCACCGGTGGTCAATCACGGTCCTTCGTGGCTGTCCGCCGCGCGGCGGAACCTTGAGGGCGCCGCGAGGGGATCGTCAAGAAACCCTCAGGTTCACCGGTGGGAGGCCGTCAAGTCGGCCCGGAAGAGTTGGGGCCTCAACCCACTAGCGATGAGGATGAGGCATGGCAACGCTTTTGTACCGCCTGGGGGCTTTCGGCGCCCGACGGTGGCGGACGATGCTCGTCGGATGGCTGCTGGCCCTGGCCGCCGTGATCGGTCTGGGCTTCTCCCTCGCCGGCGAGTTCGAGGACAGCAGTTCCATTCCCGGCTCGCCCGCCCAGACGGCCCTGACGAAGATGGATCGTCACTTCCCGTCGCCCGACACCCAGTCAGCGCAGATCGTCTTCCAGGCACCCGCGGGGCAGAAGGTGACCGATCCGGGGCTCGGTGAGGCGCTGGCGTCCAGCCTGGCGGCCGTCGGCGATGTGAGCGGTGTGACGGAGGTCGGCAACCCCGCCCAGGACGATGCCGTTTCCAAGGACGGGCGCACTGCGGTCGCGGACGTCTCCTTCTCGACCAAGGCGGAGGAGGACGTGCCCGCCGGCACGCTGGACGCGGTCAGGAAGGCCACGGATCCCGCCGAGCGGGCCGGCCTGAAGACCATTCATGGAGGTGACGCGTTCGCCGAGTCGACTCCTCCTGTCGGCCCCACCGAGCTGGTGGGCATGGGAGTGGCCCTGGTCATCCTCATGGTCACGTTCGGCTCGCTGGTCGCCGCCGGTCTGCCGCTGCTCACCGCCATCCTCGGTGTCGTCGGCACCATGGCCGCCATGATGGGCGCTGCCTCGCTGCTCGGGGTGAGCGACAACGCTCCCACCTTGGCGATGATGCTCGGTCTCGCGGTCGGCATCGACTACGCCCTGTTCATCGTCTCGCGGCACCGCGCCCAACTGGCCACCGGCATGCCGGTGGTGGAGTCCGTCGCACGGGCCAACGCGACCGCCGGCAGCGCCGTGGTCTTCGCCGGGGCCACCGTCGTCATCGCTCTGGCCGGCCTGACGGTGGCCGGTGTCCCGATGCTGACCTCCATGGGTCTGGCTTCCGCGGGCGCCGTCGCCTCCGCCGTCGTGCTGGCGCTGGGCCTGCTTCCCGCCCTGCTGGGCATGGCCGGCCGTACCCTCGTCCCCAGGGTCGGCACCGACAAGCGCCCCGGCACCGACAAGCGCCTCAGGCCGGTACCCGGCCTCGGTCGGCGGGCCCGGCGGCGGGCGGTGCCCGGCGGACGCACTCCCTTGGGGGTGCGCTGGACGGAGGCCGTACTGCGCCGCCCCGTCCGCGCCCTGATCATCGGCACGGTCGCCGTCGTCGCGCTCGCCCTCCCGGCGATGCAGCTCAAGCTCGCGGTCACCGACGACGGCAACGCGCCCGCCACCTCGTCCAGCCGCCAGGCGTACGACGTCATCAGTGACGCCTTCGGCCCCGGAGCCAACGGACCGCTCGTCGTCCTCGTCGAGGACCAGGACCCGAAGGCCGTGGAATCGGCGGCCGCCGCCGTCGAGGACAGGCTGGCGAACGTCGCGGGCATCGCGGACGTCAGCGGTGTCGACGTGGCGGAGGACAAGGGCGCCGCCCGGATCCAGATCATCCCGGAGACCGGCCCCAGGACCCCGGAGACCAGCAGCCTGGTGTCCCACCTCCGCACCGAGTTGAAGCCCTTGGCCTCGTCCACCGGCAGCTACGTCGCCGTGACCGGGCTGACCGCCGTCAGTATCGATGTCTCCGACAAGCTCAGCGGTGCGCTCGTGCCGTTCGGGATCGTCGTGGTCGGCTTCTCGCTGCTGCTGCTGATGGTCGCGTTCCGGTCCGCCGCCATTCCCGTGAAGGCCACCATCGGATTCCTCCTCTCCCTGGGCGCCGCGTTCGGAGCGACGGTCGCGGTGTTCCAGTGGGGATGGCTGTCCGGGCTCTTGGGCGTGGACAGCACGGGTCCGGTGGCCAGCTTCATGCCGATCATCGTGATGGCCGTCCTGTTCGGCCTGGCCATGGACTACGAGGTGTTCCTCGTCTCCGCCATGCGCGAGGACTACGTCCGCCACCGCAACCCGCGGCTCGCGATCCTCACTGGCGCTCGCAACGCGGCCCGCGTGGTCACGGCCGCGGCCCTCATCATGATCTCGGTGTTCATCAGCTTCCTGTTCTCCCACGACGCCGACACGATGGCGATCGCCTTCGCACTGGCCTTCGGCGTGCTGGTCGACGCCTTCGTCGTCCGGATGACCCTGGTGCCGGCGGTCATGGCACTGTTGGGCGACCGGGCCTGGAAGCTGCCCCGCAGGCTCGACCGCATCCTGCCTCACCTCGACGTCGAGGGCGAGAACCTGAACGCCCCCGGCACCAGCCCCCAGGTTCCCGCCGAGCCCGTCGTGTCCGTGAACCAGTGACGCCGTGAACAGCCGAGCAGGTACCGGGACACGTATCGCTTGCGCCGCACCGGCCCGAGCAGTGGTAGAAGTCGGGCCGCCGTACGAGCCCGTCGAAGGAGCACTCATGAACACCGCCGAGGCACCGCAGCCCACTGACCGCGTCCTCGTGGTCGACGACGATCCCGGTATCCGCCGTCTGCTGATCTCCGCCCTCGGTTTCGCCGGCTTCGAGGTCGACGTGGCCGGCGACCTGACCGAGGCACTCCGGCAGGTCGACCGGCAGCCCCCCGATGTGATCGTGCTGGACGTCATGCTCCCCGGAGCCGACGGCTTCGAGATCCTGCAACTGCTCAGGGGCCGCGCCGTGGCCGTCCCGGTCCTCTTCCTCACCGCCCGTGACGCCGTGGAGGACCGGGTGCGCGGGCTGCGGCTGGGCGGCGACGACTACGTCACCAAGCCCTTCAGCGTCGTCGAGGTGGGCGCCCGCCTGCACGCCCTGCTCCGCCGCTCCCGCGGCGGTGCCCCCGCCCAGGAGGAGACGGGCCGGCTGCGGTGTGGCGATCTGGAACTCGACGACCCCCGTCACGAGGTCCGCCGCGCAGGCGAACTCGTCGACCTGTCACCCACCGAGTACCGACTGCTGCACCACCTGCTGTCCCACCAGGGCCAGGTCCTCTCCCGCGCCCAGATCCTCGAGGCGGTCTGGCAGTACGACTTCGGCGGCGACACCGTCGTCGTCGAACGCTTCGTCTCCAACCTGCGCCGCAAGATCGACCACGGCCGCACCCCGCTGCTGCACACCGTCCGCGGCGTCGGCTACACCCTCCGGGAGCAGGCAGCCCAGTGAAAGCGAAGCTCCGTCTCGGCTGGTCCCGTTCCAGCGTCCGCCTGCGCCTGCTCTCAGGCCTGGCCGTCCTCCTCGTGTTCGGCCTCACCGCCTCCACCGTCATCAGCGCCTTCCTCCTGGAGGACTTCCTGGACAAACGCTACGACGACACGCTGCGGGGCAGCGCCGAGCGCGTGGCCGACGTCATCTCGCAGGGCCCGCAGAGCGCCGACGCCGACCAGCTCGCCGCCCTCCTCGGACCCCCGCTGGGCATCATCGCCGTCGACCGGGACAACCAGGTCCTGGAGAGCACCGGATCCGCGACCGCCTCGGCCGGCGCGGTGGCACGGCTCAGCACGACCGTTCCGGCCGGCCGCATCGTCACCTACGACGGACACGACGACCAGGAACACGGCCTCGCGTCCATCCGCGTCCCCAGCCCTGGCCTGCGCATCGTCGACATCTCGGGCACCGCTGAGCCGCTGAGGCCCGCAGCGCTCGTCCTCACCATCGACACCTCCATCGACGACAGCACCACTGCCGCCCTCATCAAGCGACAGCTCGCGCTGGTCGGCGGCGCGCTGCTGCTCCTGCTGGCCCTCGCCACCGTCGTCCTCCGGCTCGGCATGCGCCCCCTGACCCGCATGGCACACACCGCCGACGCCATCGCCGAAGGCCATCTCAGCGAACGGCTGCCCACCCGCGGCAACGGCAGCGAGACCGACCTGCTCGCCGAGGCCGTCAACCGCGCCTTCGACGCCCAGGCCCGCGCGGAAGCCACCGTGCGCTCCATGGCCGCCGACACCTCCCACGAACTGCGCACCCCCCTGGCCACCATCTCCGGCTGGCTCGACCTGCACCGGCAGGGCGGCGTCACCGGACCGGGACTGGAGACGGCGTTCGAGCACATAGAGAACGAGGTCGGCCGGATGCGCCTGCTCGTCGAAGACCTAGCCCTGCTGGCCCGCCTGGACGCCGGCCGGCCCGTCGAGCAGGACCCCCTCGACCTCACGGCCCTGGCCGCCGGCGTCGTCGAGGACGCCCAGATCATCTACCCCGAGCGCGGCATCACCCTGGCACCGGCGTCGCCGGCGCCCGTCCTCGGCGACGCCCACCGGCTGCAGCAGGTAGTACGCAACCTCGTCGGCAACGCCGTCCAGCACACCCCCGCACACACCTCCGTCCTGGTCGAGATCACCCAGCTGGACACGGACGTGCGGCTGCGTGTCGTCGACGACGGGCCCGGTATCTCACCCCAGGACCTGCCCCGGGTCTTCGAACGCTTCTGGCGCGCCGAGGCCAGCCGCAGCCGCGCCTACGGCGGCTCCGGCCTCGGTCTCGCGATCGTCGAAGCCATCGTCCACGCCCACCACGGGCGCGTGGACGTCGAATCGGAGGTGGGGGTAGGAACCACCGTCACCATCCGACTGCCGCGCGCGCCCCGCACGGGCTGACCCGCCCGGCGCCACGTTCCCCGTCCGAAGCCCTGCCGGGCCGCCGTCCCACGCAGAAAGGCCAGCCACACATGTCCACGGTGCTCCTCGCCGGCGGTCCCACGCTCGTACGCGCGGCCATGGCCCGAGTGATCGAGGCGAGCGGCCTCCTCGACGTCGTCGGTCAGGCCGCCGACGAGACACGACTACGAGCCGCGCTCACGGCACCCGCACGGCCGGACCTGGTCCTGCTCGACCGCACCCTCCGCGGCGGGAACATCGCCCAGTTCGCGGAGGCCGTCCGCATCGCGTCCAAGCCCGCCCGGACGATCGTCTTCGGCATCGCCGACGCACGAGAGGCCGACGCCTGTCTGAGAGCGGGTGCCACCGGGGTCCTGGCCGCCGACGTCACCGCCGCCCAACTCGTGGCGGCCACGGAAACCGTGCTGCGCGGAGGACTCGTCGTCGTGCTGGAGACGGCGCCCGCAGTCACGCCGCTCCGTCCCCGGACGGCCGGACCCGACGTGATACCGCCCCTGTCGGGACGAGAGCGTCAGGTCCTCACCCTGCTGGCGCACGGCCACGAGGCACCCGCCATCGCCGACGCACTCGGCATCAGGCCCCTCACCGTGAAGACACACATCGCCAACCTCCTCGCCAAGATCGGCGTCCGCCATCGAGGCCAGGCCATCGCGTTCGCCTACGAGCACGGCATCGTCACGCCGAGCGCGACGCTCGTGGACCCTTTCGTCGCCCGGCTCCCCGCGGCGTCCTGAACACCCGCCGCCAAAGAAGCAGGCACCGGGTGCCGACCACCAGTCACCAGTCAAGAGCCGTCCGTCATCGGAGGAATCCGTGAACGACATACACGACCGTATCGAGAACCGTCCGCCGTCGGTGGCCGTCCTCTTCCAGCAACGCGTCGCAGCCACGCCCGATGCCGAGGCGTACCGCTACCCGGTACCCGCGGCCGCGGACGAGGGCCCGGATGCATGGGAGTCCCTGACCTGGAGCGGCACCGCCGACCGCGTCCACGCCGTCGCAGCAGGCCTGATCGAGTTGGGCGTCCGCCCCGAGCAACGCGTCGCCCTCGCCTCCACCACCCGGATCGAGTGGATCCTCGCCGACCTCGGCATCATGTGTGCGGGCGCCGCCACCACGACCGTGTACCCGCAGACCAACGCCGAGGAGTGCGCGTACATTCTGTCCGACTCCGACAGCCGGGTACTGATTGCGGAGGACGCCGGTCAACTCGCCAAGGTGCGGAAGAAGTCGGACGAGCTGCCCGAACTCACCCACGTCGTGGTCATCGACCCCGCCGGCGTGGACCTGTCGGACGGACGGACTCTCTCCCTGGCCCAGCTGGAGGAGCGCGGTACCGCGTACCTGGCACGACACCCCGGCGTGATCGACGAGCGGGTCGGCGCGGTCACCCGGGACCAACTGGCCACCCTGATCTACACTTCCGGGACCACGGGCCGCCCCAAGGGTGTCCGGCTCCGGCACGACAACTGGGCGTACATGGCCAAGGCGACCTCAACGCTCGTGTCCGGGGACGACGTGTCGTACCTGTGGCTGCCGCTCGCACACGTCTTCGGCAAGGTGCTCGTCTCCGCGCAGATCGAGGTTGGGCACGTCGCCGCCGTCGACGGCCGTGTCGACCGGATGATGGAGAACCTGCCGGTCGTCCGGCCGACGTACCTGGCGGCCGTGCCGCGTGTCTTCGAGAAGGTGTACAACGGGATCGTCGCGAAGGCCCGGGCCGAGGGAGGCGTCAAGTACTGGGTCTTCCAGTGGGCCGCGGAGGTCGCGCGTGAGCATGCCAGCGTCACGCAGGACAACCACCGCCGCAGGGGCAGCCGATCCGCTCCGGCGCGTCTGGCCCTGACCCACCGGCTCGCCGACGTGCTCGTGTACTCCGGCGTCCGTGCGGCCTTCGGCGGCCGTCTGCGCGTCTGCTTCTCGGGATCGGCCGCCCTGGCGCCCGACATCGGACGCTTCTTCGCCGGCGCCGGGGTCCACATCCTTGAGGGATACGGCCTCACCGAGACGTCCGCCGTCTGCTTCGTCAACCCCGCCGACGCCTACCGCACCGGTACGGTCGGCAAGGTGCTGCCCGGCACTCAGGCGCGCATCGCCGACGACGGCGAGATCCTGGTGCGCGGCCCAGGAATCATGGACGGCTACCACAAGCTGCCCCGGGCGACCGCAGAGGTCCTGGACACCGACGGCTGGCTGCGCACCGGTGATGTCGGGCAGTACTCGATCGACGGGTACCTGACCATCACCGACCGGAAGAAGGACCTCTTCAAGACCTCCGGCGGCAAGTACGTGGCGCCGACGGAGATCGAGGGCCGCTTGAAGGCCAGGTGCCCATTCGTCTCCCACGTCCTCGTGCACGGAGCCGACCGCAACTTCTGCACGGCGCTGATCGCCCTGGACCCGCCGGCGATCCTCGACTGGGCAGAGCAGAACGGCCTGGCCGGCCGGTCGTACACCGAGGTCGTCGCTGCTCCCGGGACCATCGCCCTCATCGAGGGTTACGTCACGGAACTCAACAGGACCCTGCAACGCTGGCAGACCGTCAAGAAGTTCCGGTTGCTGCCCCGCGACCTCGACGTCGAACGGGGCGAGATCACGCCGAGCCTGAAGGTGAGACGACCGGTCGTCGAGCACGAGCACCGTCACCTGCTCGACGAGATGTACGCCGGCACACGCGAGGCATAGCCGTGCGCTCTTCCTCGACGCGACCGGTTGACAGAGACGCTGTAGCAAATACCATAGCCGTCACGGCGCGAAGGCCACATTTCTCGTCATGTGTGACACCGGGCCGGGTAAATGCTCCACCTCGCGTTCCCGGACAGCGCCCCCCAAAAAGCGCCTCACTTCCTGAGTGTGACCGCCCGTCGCAGGTCACACAGTGCGCTGCCCCTTCGACGGCCACGGAGAAGTCGTCCGTGCCCTCTGGGTAAGAAGCTATAGCAAATAGTGGAGGATCGATGATGATCTCACTCCCCAAGGCATGTGCCCTGGCGGCAGCCTGCGCGGTGGTTCTGACCGCCTGCGGAGCTTCCCCCAGCACCGGCGGGTCGGCGACACCGACGGCGTCGGTCGACGTGGGCAAGGCGTCGTCCGTCACGCCGCTCGACGAGGCGACGACCGCCAGAGCCGAGAAGCAAGGATCGGTGCTGCTGTACACCAATGCCGACGCCGACCAGATGGCACCGATCACCAAGGCATTCGAGGCCAAGTACCCCGCGATCGACCTGCGCGTCCTGAACATGAACGACGCGCAGACCTTCCAGCGCTACGCCACCGAGACGGCGACGGGCGTGCGTACCGCGGACGTCGTCATGGCCACGGACTCCGTCGGCATGCTGGACTTCGTCGCCAAGGGGCACGTGCTCGACTACACCGATCCCAACCTGGAGAACCTCCCCGCGTACGCACGGCTCGCCCCCGGTGTCGTCGCCGTCTCCGAGGACCCGATGGTCGCCGTGTACAACACCGCGCTGATACCCAAGGACAAGCAGCCCAAGAACCTGGCGTCCCTGGCGAAGCTGGCGGCCTCCGCCAAGGGGAAGGTCGGGACCACCGACATCAGCAATCCGCAGTCCTTCGGCGCCGTCAGCAGCTACGTCACCGAAAACGGCGACGCCGGATGGAAGCACCTCGAAGCGCTGGGACCCAACACCAAGGTCGAGTCGGGCAACGGCAACCTGATGCAGAAGCTCGCGCAGGGCGAGTACCAGGCGACCTATTTCGTCGCCGGCAACGTCCGTGCGCTGATTGAGGGCAAGGAAGCCGCCAAGATCCTCGACTACACATACCTGACGGACGGCACGCCGCTGCTGCCCAGGGCCGTCGCGGTGACCAAGAAGGCAAAATCGCCCGACGCCGCGAAACTGTTGGTGAACTTCCTCCTGTCGGTCGAGGGGCAGGAAGCCGCCTGCGACGGCGGGTTCACTCCCTACCGCGACGGAGTCGACTGCGCGTACGGCCTTCCGGCCGTCGAGGCGGTCGTGGGCGCCGATCACCTGATTCTCGGTGGCTATCCGAAGGACATCGTCAGGAACAAGACGACGATCGTCGAACGCTGGAAGAAGGCCTACGACCGGTGAGCGCCACCCGACTGCGGCCACCACCGCCGCTCCACACGACCCCCCCACCCGTGAAGCGCCGGCGAAGGCTGATGTCCACCAACGCCGGCCACTACCTCCTGTGGGCACTCGCCCTGTTGGTCATCGTCGGCCCCATCGTGCCGGTAGTGGCAGCCTCCCTGTGGTCGACACCGCTGTACGACTCGGGCGGTCACCTCACCTGGGACAACTTCCACGCACTGCTCACCGACGGCAGTTGGTGGTCCGCGGTGGGCAACTCGGTCCTGTTCGCCGCGCTGAACACGGCAGGATCGATCGTGGTCGGTGTCGCGTGCGCGGTCCTCCTCACCCGCACGGACGTCCCGGGGCGACGCGTTCTCACCACGTTGCTGCTCATTCCCCTCGCCCTGCCGGGCCTGGTGCTCATCATCGGCTGGGCCGCCATGTGGACACCGGCCGGATTCGCCACCTCGTGGCTGGAGACGCACACCTTCCTGAGCATGCCGGTCAACCTGTACAGCGTCCCGGGCATGGCCCTGGTCGGGATGACGGTCGCCTCTCCCACGGTGTTCTTGCTGTGCCGCGGCACCCTCCTGTCCATCGATCCGGCGCTGGAGGACGCCGCCCGTACCCTGGGCGCCGGCCCGCTGCGCAGCCTGCTGTCCGTCAGCCTGCCCTTGCTGAGGCCCGCCGTCACGAACGCGGCGCTGCTGGTCTTCGCCCTGTCCATGGAGGTCCTCGGCCTCCCTCTGATCCTGGGGTACTCCAGCGACATCGGTCTGATCTCCACCTACCTCTACGACCACTGGACCAACGACGCCCAGCAGGGCCTCGTCTCCGCAGGAGCGGTGTTCCTGCTGGTGGCAGTGTCCGGCCTGCTGGTACTGCGCAACCGGCTGGTGGGTGACACCGCACGCTTCACCACCACGACCGGCAAGCCCACCGGGGTACGAGTACTGAGGATGGGACGGGTGCGGTGGCTGCTGGCGAGCGTCCTCGCCCTGTTCCTGGCCCTGTTCGTCCTCGTCCCGTTGGCCGGGGTGGTACTGGCGGCGTTCACCTCGATCCTCTCGCCGTTCATCTCGCCGTGGAGCGTCCTGACTCTGGACAACTTCTCCGCCGTCTTCGACAACCCCCTGTACACCAACTCCATTGTCAACAGCCTCCTGATCGCCGGCGTCGGCGGAGCCCTGACCACGCTGGTCATCGCGGTGCTGTCGGTGATCGCCCACCGCTCGCGGTTCCGTTTCCGCGGCTCGCTGCAGCAGGGCATGCTCTGGCCGCGCATGATGCCCGCTCTCGTCACCGGCATGGCCTTCTTCTGGAGCTTCGCCCTGCTGGACAGATCCGGCGCGATCCGGGCCAGCCTGTGGGGCATCGGCATCGCCTTCGCCGTACGCAGTCTCGCCCTCGGCTACAGCGCCTTCTACCCCGCGCTGGCCGGGATCGGGGCCGACCTCGACCACGCGGCCCGTACCTCCGGCGCCTCCTGGTGGACGGCCATGCGCACGGTCGTCTTCCGGCTGGTGGCACCCGCCGCGGGCGCGTCCTTCGTGCTGCTGTTCGTCGCCATGCTCAACGACGCCGAACCCGCCGTCTTCCTCGTCACCGACAGGACACCCGTCCTCGGTCTCACCATGCTGCAACTCGCAGCGACAAGCATCGGCGGAAGCGTCGCCGCGTTGGGAGTGATCCAGATGGTCATCACGCTGGTCGTACTGGGTGCGGGCCGCGCCCTGCTGGGGGTGCGTCCGCGTGCCTAGCCTCCACCTGAACAACCTCACCAAGCGCTTCTCCCAACACACGGCGCTGCACGAACTCTCGCTGACGGTCCAGGAGGGTGAGATCTTCACCCTGCTGGGGCCCAGCGGCTGCGGAAAGTCGACCACCCTGTGGTCCATTGCCGGCCTCCACCACCCGGACTCGGGCAGCATCGCCTTCGGCGATCACGTCGTTTTCGACCACGGACGGGTCGACATCGAACCCGAACACCGCAACTGCGGGGTGGTGTTCCAGTCGTACGCGATCTGGCCGCACATGTCGGTAGCGGCGAACGTCGGCTACCCCCTCAAGCTGCGCAAGACCGCCAGGGCCCAGCGCGAGCAGCGGGTGAGGGAGGTGCTCGACCTGGTCGAGCTGGGGGACCACGCCACGGCGTATCCGCATCAGCTCTCCGGCGGGCAGCAACAACGGGTCGCGCTGGCCCGGGCCCTGGCGCACCCGCCCGACATGCTGCTGCTCGACGAGCCCTTCTCCAACCTCGACGCGAAACTCCGCGACCGCTCGCGGCAGTGGCTGAAGAACCTGCAGTCCCAGGTCGGCGTCACCACCGTCTTCGTCACTCACGACCAGGACGAAGCCCTGTCCGTCAGCGACCGGGTCGCGGTCATGAACCAGGGCCGAGTGCACCAGGTCGGCACCCCGGACGAGATCTACGAACACCCCGCCGACCTGTTCGTCGCGGACTTCGTGGGCACCGCCAACATCCTCAGCGCCACGGTCACCCAGGCCGACGGCACCCACGCGCTCCTTCGCGTCGACGGCCTGGACCAGCCCCTGCGCGTCCCGCACACCGACAGGCGGCTGGGCAGGGTGCGCGTCTGCATCAGGCCCGAGAGCATCGACATCCACCGCCGCACGAGTACCGGCGCCGCACCGCCGGACACGTTGACCGTCAACGTCGAGAACCGGGCCTACCTCGGAGACCACTACCGGTACACCGTCCGCATCGGCGCCACACCGGTGACGGTCACCACCACCCGCCCGGTCTCCGACGGCGAACTCACCATCAGTCTCCCTCCGGGAGACATCCGCGTCTTCCCCGAGGAAACCCCTTCGGCGGTCCTCGGGGAAACCCCTTCGAACGAGGAGAACCCACATGCCTCCGTCCGCTGAAACCCCCGACCGGGTCCGGGTCCTGACACCCACCGGAATGCTCGGCGCTGGCTTCACCCCACAGACCATCGAGTACGGCCTCACCCTGAACCCGGACGTCATCGCGGTCGACGGTGGCTCCACCGACTCCGGACCGCACTACCTGGGAGCCGGCGTCGCCAAGACCACCGCGGCCGCGGTCCGCCGGGACCTGACCATCCTCCTCAAGGCCGCCGCCGACGCCGGCATCCCGCTCCTGGTGGGCTCCTGCGGCACCAGCGGCACCGACTCCGGCGTCGACTGGGTCGCCCAGATCGCCGAAGACGTCCTCGCCGAGGAAGGCCTCGATCTGAAGATCGCCCGCGTCTACAGCGAGCAGGACCCCGCCTTCCTCAAAGAACAACTCTCAGCTGGCCGCGTGCACCCCCTGGCCCCACACGGCCCCCTGGAGCCCGGCACGCTGGAGAGCTGCACCCACATCGTCGGCATGATGGGCCACGAACCCTTCATCCACGCCCTCCGGGCCGGCGCCCAGGTCGTTCTGGCCGGCCGGGCCACCGACACCGCCCTGGCGGCCGCGGTCCCCCTGATGCGCGGCATGCCGGCCGGCCCGACCTGGCACGCCGCCAAGGTCGTCGAATGCGGCGGACAGTGCACCACCGATCCGCGCGCTGGCGGTGTCCTGGCCACCATCGACGCCGACGGATTCATCATCGAACCCCTCGACCCGGACAACGCCTGCACCCCCACGTCCGTGGCGGCCCACATGCTGTACGAGACCGCCAACCCCCTGCGGATGCGGGAACCGGCCGGCACCCTCGACGTCTCCGAGGCCGTCTACACCGCCCTGGACGACCGCCGTGTCCGCGTGGAGGGTTCCCGCTTCGAGCCCGCCGCCCAGCACACCGTCAAACTCGAGGGCGCTCGTGTCACCGGCTACGAAACCGTCTCCTTCACCGGCATCCGCGACCCCTACATCACCGCCCACATCGACCGCTGGGCCCGGCTCCTGCGCACCATCGTCACCGAGCGCGTCCGCCAGACCCTCGGCCTGAACCACGGCGACTACGGCATGGACATCCGCCTCTACGGCCACAACGCCATCCTCGAGGACATCGACCCCGACACCACCCCGCCCCGCGAAGTCGGCGTCATGCTCCTGGTCAACGCACCCTCGCAGGCCACCGCAACCGCCATCGCCAAGGTCGCCAACCCCCTGATGCTGCACCTGCCGCTGCCGGAGATGGAGTACCTGCCCAGCTTCGCCTTCCCCACCTCGCCGGCGGAGACCGAGCGCGGCGCGGCCTACGAGTTCGTCCTCAATCACGCCGTCGACGTGGACTCGCCCACCAGCATGTTCCGCACCCACCACTCCCACGAGGACAGCCATGTCTGACCACACCTCCGCCCCGCCCGTGCTCGGAGACTTCGCGATCGAGGTGCGGTCCAAGAACGCCGGGCCCTTCTGGGTCACCATGGAGACCTTCATGAAGGACAGCGCCGGATATGCCATCGCCGCCAACGAGACCTTCCTCAACGAGCAGGTGATCGCCGACCTCTACGGAGTCGACGCCGGGCAGGTCCAGTTCTTCCGCATCCCCGCCCTGAACGTCGTGAAGATCTCCTTCCCCCGTCCCGTCACCCAGGGCGGCCTTCGGGACCGGGACATCCACGCCGGCCAGCACCACGTTCCCCTCGCCACCCTTCCGGTGCCCGAACGGCACCTCCCGCGCCACGGCGGCCAGGCATGACGGCAACCGCCCCCGGAACCATCCAGCCGAAGGAGCACCCCGTGACCCAAGAAACGGTCAGCCACGACGACGTCCGCTCTGAGCCGTTGAGCCGACAGGACCTCACACCGATCCCGGAGGAGCAGCTCATCCTGCGGCTCCCCAAGACGTTCACCGACCCCGCCGTCGAGCGGCGCCACCGCAAGGAACGGCTCGCCGGCGCGCTGCGCCTCTTCGGACGGTTCGGATTCGAGGAAGGGGTTGCTGGCCACATCACCGCCCGCGACCCCGAGTATCCCGACCACTTCTGGGTCAATCCGTTCGGCATGTCCTTCAAGCACGTCAAGGTCAGCGACCTCCTGCTCGTCAACCACGACGGTGAAGTCGTCCAGGGACGCCATCGGGTCAACCGGGCCGCCTTCGCCATCCACTCCGCCGTACACGCGGCCAGGCCGGACGTGATTGGTGCCGCCCACAGCCACTCGGTGTACGGCAAGGCCCTGTCCGCCACCACACAGCGGCTCGAACCCCTCACCCAGGACGCGTGCGCCTTCTACGAGGACCACGGATGTTACGAGAACTACTCCGGCGTGGCCAACGACCCGGAGGAAGGCCGCCGCATCGCCGAGGCCCTGGGCGGCCACAAGGCGGTCATCCTGCGCAACCACGGGCTGCTCACGGCCGCGGGCTCGGTCGACGCCGCGGCATGGTGGTTCATCACGATGGAGCGATCGGCCCAGGCGCAGCTCGCCGCCAAGGCCCGGTTCCACCGCTGGGAAGCGCCTGCATGTGACCGTTGCCGACCGCCAGACCACACGGCGAGCCGGGATCGACGGTCTGCTGCTGTCACTCGAGCCCGCCGACGCCTCCGCCACGGCCGGGACGGCCGAGGTCCAGGTCGACTACACCGAGATCGCGTCGGCCTATGGCGCCGACTGGGCCTCTCGTCTGCACCTTGTGCGGCTCCCTGCCTGTGCGCTGACCACGCCGAAGGCGGCGAAATGCCGCCAGGGCGTCCCGCTGGCGACCGACAACGACACCAACGCCCGCACCCTGACGGCCACCGTCACTCTTCCCACCGTGACCCGCGCATCCAGCTCGTCGTCCTCCGCAGCCGGCAAGGCTTCTGCCCAGAGCACGGTGGTGCTGGCTGCCGAGGCTGGCGCGTCCGGTGAAGAGGGCTCGTTCAAGGCGACATCGTTGTCCCTCTCCGGGTCCTGGTCGGCGGGCGGAAACTCCGGCGGCTTCGGCTGGAGCATCCCGTTCGGAGTGCCTCCGGTGCCGGGCAGCCTGGAGCCCAAGGTCGCGCTGTCGTACAACTCCTCCGCCGTGGACGGGCGGACGTCGTCCACCAACAATCAGACCTCGTGGGTCGGTGAGGGCTGGGAGTACTCGCCCGGCTACATCGAGCGGACGTACGCGGCGTGCGAGAACGACAAGGAGGACGGCAACAACACGGAGGAGGTCGGCGACCTGTGCTGGAAGTCCCAGAACGCCACCCTGTCGCTGAACGGCAGGTCCACCCCCTTGGTGTGGGATGCCGGCAAGAGCGTGTGGAAGCCCGCTGCCGATGACGGCTCCCGCGTCGAACTGATCAAGGGCAGCGCCCCGAACGACGTGAACGGCGACGCCGACTACGAGTACTGGAAGGTCACGACCGTCGACGGCACCCAGTACTGGTTCGGGAAGAACCGTCTTCCCGGCTGGAGCAGCGGCAAGGCCGAGACGAACTCCGTCTTCACCGTCCCCGTCTACGGAAACCACAGCGGCGAACCCGGTCACGGCACGGACTTCGCCTCCTCGGCGCAGACCCAGGGCTGGCGCTGGAACCTCGACTACGTCGTCGACCCGCACAACGACGCCATGGCCCTGTACTACACCAAGGAAACCGGCTACTACGCGAAGAACAGCAAGATCGACGATCCTGCCTCCTACATCCGCGGCGGCTACCTGACCCGGATCGACTACGGCCTGCGGGCCGGCCAGGCCCTCACCACCGCCAACCCGGCAGGCCAGGTGAAGTTCGGTGTGTCGGACCGGTGTGCGTCCAACTGCGTCCTGGACGAGGACCACGCCACCTACTGGCCGGACGTGCCGGTGGACCTGCATTGCACGGCCGACGAGCAGTGCCTTCAGGCCACTCCGACGTTCTGGTCGACCAAGCGTCTGACCTCGGTCAACACCTTCGCGCTGCAGGGCAGCACGATGCAGCCCGTCGACACCTGGGCGCTCACCTCGAACTACCCCGGTACCGGCGACGTCTCCACGCCTTCACTGTGGCTTGCAGCGGTCCAGCACACCGCCAAAGCGGGCGCCCTGGCCGATCTGACCCTGCCCAAGATCACCACTGGTGGCAAGCTGATGCCCAACCGGGTCGACGCCGCCGAGGGCCGGGCCCCGCTGAACAGGTACCGCCTCACACGGGTCACGGGCGAAACCGGCGCCGATACCCTGGTCACCTACAGCCCCACCGAGTGCACCACTACCAACCAGCCCGACCCTGACGAGAACAGCAAGCGCTGCTACCCGTCGTGGTGGACACCGGACGGGGCAGTCGACCCGGTCAAGGACTGGTTCCACAAGTACGTCGTGACCCAGGTCATCGAAGACGACACCACCGCCGGCACCGGCTCAGAGTCGAAGACCACCACCTACGAATACGCCGACGGCCCCCACTGGCGGCGCGATACCGGCGAGTTCACGCTCGACAAACACCGGACGTGGAGCGACTTCCGTGGATACGGCACCGTCCGCACCCTGACCGGCACGACCAACCGCACCAAGACCGAGAGCACCTTCTTCCTCGGCATGGCGGGCGACACCTTGGCCGACGGCAGCACCCGCAACGCCCCTAAGGTCAACGGCGTCACCGACCGCAACGACTTCTCCGGCCGCACCGCAGAGACCCGCACCTACGACAAAGACGGTACCGCCGGCAAGATCGTCGCCAAGACCACCTTCCTCCCCTGGGCATCCGACGCCACCGCAACGCAACACATCACCGGGATCACCGACCCTGACAAGCCGGGAAGCGCCGGACCCACACTCCCCGACAGCGCCGCCCACCTCGCCGGAACCGTCACAGAGAAAGCCTCCACCCTCCTCGACGACGGAACCTGGCGCACCCTGACCACCGCCCGCACCTACGACCCGGTCTACGGCCTGCTCACCTCCCAGGGCGATGACGGCGACCCCGAACACGGCGTCAAACCCGTGTGCACCCGCACTACCTACGTCACTCCGGACAAGAGCAACTGGCTGATCGCCTACCCCAGCCAAGTGGTCAACGCCGTCTCACCGCTCTGCCAAGGCGGGATCCTCAACACCGCCATCACCAGCGCCAGCCGAACCTCCTACGACGGTCAAGCACCGGGCACCGCACCCAAGCCGGGCCAGGTCAATGTCACCAAGACCGAAGCAGCCTCGAAACTCGACGGCAACAATGCCCTGGTCTGGGAGACCACCAACCAGGCAGCGCACGACCAGTACGGGCGCACCACCAGCAGCACCGGCCAGGACGACCAGACGACCACCACCACCTACGCACCGGCCACCGGCGCCCAACCCACCACCATCACCGTCACCAATTCGCAAGACCAGGCAGCGAGCACCACCCTCGACGGACTGCGCGGCCTGATCCGCAAGGCCACCGACGCCAGTGGGCGCGCGACGAGTAGTGAGTACGACAGCCTGGGCCGCCTCACCAGAGCATGGAGCGCGGGCCGGGCCACGACCGAGGACCCCAACGCCACCTTCACCTACAGCATCTCCGCCACAGCACCGTCCGCCGTCACCACCAAGACACGCCGGGAAGACGGCACCTGGGGCACCTCCGTCACCCTCTACGACTCGCTGCTGCGCGCGCGCCAGACCCAGAGCGACGCGGTAGGCGTCAGCGGCCGCACCGTCACCGACACCTTCTACGACACCCACGGACGCGCCTTCCAGACCAACGCGCCCTTCTACAACGACCAACCCGTCTCCACCACGCTGCTCACCACCACGCCGAACCAGATTCCGGCATCGAGCGTCACCCAGTACGACGGCCGCGGACGGCCCACCGCCGTTCTGACGCTGTCGCTGAATGTGGAGAAGTGGCGCACGACCACCACCTACGGGGACACGTGGACCGCCACACTGCCCCCGGCCGGCGGAACGGCAGAACTCGCCGTCAGTGACATCCGCGGCCGCACGATCGAGCGGCGCGAGTACAAGGACCGCAACCCGATCATTGGCGCGTCCGCCGACCGCTACGAGGCGACCCACTACGCCTACGACGCGGCCGGGAACCTCTCCAAAGTCACGGACGCATCCGGCCGCAACACCTGGACCTACACCTACGACCTGCGCGGACGCCAGACAGCCTCCAGTGACCCGGACAAGGGAGCCGTCACCACTGTTTACGGCAAGGACGGCCGCATCGCCACGACCACCGACGCCCGCAACACCACGCTCGCCACGACCTACGACGAACTCGGCCGCAAGACGAGCCTGCGGATCGGCTCCAGCACGGGTACGAAGCTGGCCGAGTGGACCTACGACACCGCCCCCGGCGGTAAGGGGCTGCCGGCCGACTCCATCCGCTACGACACCTCCGTCACGCCTGCCGCCGCCTACACCACATCCGTGACCGGCTACGACACCGCAGGCAACCCCACCGGCACGAAGATGACCGTCCCCTCGGTCAGCGGAGAAGAAGAACTCGCCGGTACCTACACAGTCGCCACCACGGCCACCCCCGTCAACAACCTGCCCGCCACCACCGCCTACAGCACCACCAACACCAACGCCACCACCGCGCTACCAGCCGAAACGGTCACCAACCACTACGTGCAGGACCAGCTCTCCATCGTCGACGGCACCCTGTCCCAGGCATACCTGCGCGGCGCCACCTACACACCCTTCGGTGAACTCGCCCAGGCCCAACTCGGCAACCTCGGCACCCTGGTCACCCAGACCTTGGGCTACGACACCATCACCCGACGCCTGGCCACCTCCATCACCGACCGCCAAGCCGCCGGCCCGAAAACCCTCTCCAACACCAAGTACAGCTACGACACCGCCGGAAATCTCACCCGCATCCGCGACGACCAAAACGACGGCACCGTCATCGACGACCAGTGCTTCGCCTACGACTGGGCCCGCCGCCTGAGCGAAGCCTGGACCACAGGAGACGACTGCACCACCCAACCCGCCACGGGCAGCCCCACTCTCGGGACCACCGACCCCTACTGGACCAGCTGGACCTTCACCAACAGCGGAGACCGCGCCACCGAAACCCAGCACGCGGCAGGCCCCATCACTGCCGACACCACCCGCACCTACAGCTACCCCACCACCACCGGCGCCGCCCAGCCCCACGCCGTACGCACCGTCGCCGCCACCGGCGGCGACACTGGCACCGCCACCTACCAATACGACACCACGGGCAACCTGACCAAGAAGACCCCCGCCACCGGCGCCTCCCAGGCCCTCACCTGGAACGAGGAAGGCAAACTCGCCACCTCCACCCTCTCCAGCGCCATCACCAGCTTCCTCTACGACGCCGACGGCACCCGCATCCTCAAGCGGGAACCCGCCGCAACCACCCTCTACCTGCCCGGCGGACAAGAACTCGTCCTCACCAAATCCACCGGCGCCCTGGCCGGCACCCGCTACTACACCGTGCCCGGCGGCTCCGCCATACGCACCAGCAGCGACGGCAGAGTCCGCATCCTCGTCGCCGACCCCCACGCCACCAACACCCTGTCCATCTCCGCCACCACACTGGCATTCAACCGCCGCAAAACCCTCCCCTACGGGGGTCCGCGCGGAACCGCCCCCACCTTCTGGCCGGGCCAGAAAGGCTTCGTCAACGGCGATATCGACCCCACCACCGGCCTCACCCACATAGGCGCCCGCGACTACGATCCCAACACCGGCCGCTTCATCAGCGTCGACCCCCTCCTCGAACTCGACAAACCACAAACCATCGGCGGCTACGCCTACAGCGCCCACAACCCCACCACCTACAGCGACCCCACCGGAACCAGACTGGGCGGCTGCGAAGGCGGATGGCAGGAATGTGGGCCCGGCGGAAACGGCGGCGACACCGACAACGGACCGCTCGTCGAGGACACCGACACCGGTGGATTGGGCAGCGGCGCCGATACCGGCAGTGGTGCAGGCACCGGCACCGGCACTGCTGGTAACGGAGGCGGGGGGCATTGGTGGGACGACGTAATCGACTGGGGCAAAGAGAAGATGGAGCCCGTCCTCCACTACGGCTCCGCAATATTCTCCCAACCCGAGATCTGGTGGGGGGCCGCTGAAACTGCTGGAAGTATGTTCCTCATCGGCCTCGGCGGAGACGCCATAGTGGGTGGGGGAGCGCTCTGTATAACGGGAGTCGGCTGCCTCGCTGGTGCTCCAGCGATCGCAAGCGGCGTGGGCCTGGTCGGCGTCGGAGCCGTCGGCACGGTGGACGGCATCGGACGTATCAACGACGGGCTCGGAAAGGCACTTGCGGAGGCCCGCCAGCCGCGTCTGGCTCGTCGACGAACGGAGGTATGGGAGACCTGGTTAAGGTCAACAAACCCGACGCCTCGGCGGACGCACTAGCCGAACGCCTCGGGGGGGAATCAAGGGTTAAATTCAAGAACGACCCTGAGGGTCGGGAATTTGATGCTGTGAGCCCCACTTATGTGGCGCAGGCAAAACCTGCTAACTTCATCCTAGGGAAAAAGTTCCGGAAACAGGCTGCCGCCACGTTCCAGATGGCTTCGACCACAGGTCGAGTCCCTTATTTCCAATTTGATGGCGCACCGGGTCCGGGCGTAGTTGATGCCATCAGGAGGTATAGTCAGCGTTACCGAATGCCGGCGGTGATCGACACTCAGCCGCTGATCGTACCGTAAGGCGAGAGTGGGACGAGGAGTGGCGGGCATGGCAGTCTACGTTTCAGTGCGAGGGTGGCTAGAGTGCGATAGCTTTCAGCTCTCTGCGGCAAAAGAAATCATCGCCAGTCATGCCGATAATCACTATTCTGGCGGGTGGGGATTCCCTAGTCGACCGTTTAACTGGACATCGTACCTCTTTTACGGAGGTGACATTCAGGAAGCGGATGTTCGCTGGTTGCGTGACCAATTGGTAGAGATGGCCACTCTCCCACCCGCAGATGAGGATGACTCGGATGTGCAGGGGCTCTTCATTCTAACGCATGAGATTGATGGGTTGGTTGAGTGGCAGATTCGTGATGGGAGCGTCCATATTGTTCGCGGCGATAAACGACACGATTACTTGGGTCCGCTCTAAGGGGTCGTTGTCGCCTGCACTGCCCGTATATCTAGCGAATTTCAGACCGCTGGCCTGTGGTGCTGGTGCTGCTGGAGATGCGGGTTGATTCTTGCTGGTCAGGTGGGGTGGCGGGTGAGGTGGGAAGTTACTGATGCCTGTCTCATCCCAGGATGCCCAGCCTTCGCAGGCGTGCACTTCCATTGCTGTCGCTGTGCGCCTGGGCGCACTCGGTCCGCGGCAGTACGCCAAAGGCATGCCGGCGCGACGCCCGTACCCGAGTGATCTGTCCGATGCACGCTGGGAGTTGATCGACCTGGCACTCTCGGCCTGGCGCTCCGAGCGGGAGGGGCTGACGTTCCGGAAGGAAAGGCGGCTATTTCGTGGGCGAGGAAGTTCCTGTCCGGCGGCCAGTAGGGTTCTCGCTGATGATGTCTTGACTGGCGTGTTCAAGCGCCGTTTCCCGATCGCAAGGAAAGTGGATGGTTGCAAGAAACTCCGAGGGGCTCGATGTATTCCTCAAGGTTGCTGCTGACTCAAGGCTTTCGTGGCGTGCTGTTCAGCTTGCGGGCCGAGGAATCTCGGCGGACGCGGCTGGTGTCGTCTGGGCGATTTCCAGGGGAAAGCATTCACTGAGCGGAGAAGAGCTCTCGGACCTCCTCATGGAGCAGGGTGATCTGGTTGATTCCCTGTCCGAAGGGTGGCGATCTTTCGACACCGGAGAGCTCGCTAGTGCGGATTTTGAGGATCAGCTAGAAGCGATTGTGGCGGGGCTGGAGGCGTGGATTCTGCGAGCCTCGCGGTAGCAAATTCAGCAAGTCCCGCCGGAATTGATCCGGCGGGGCTTCTGAAAGAGCGTTTTGTCCTGGCAGGGTTGTTTGGCGTTGATTCGCGGGCTGATTCGGCACGGGGTCCTTGGGGCAGATGTGCCTGATGCGGGGCGAGGGATTCGAGTCGTCATTCGACGCCCCGATTTCTTTCATTTGCTCCTGTCTGATCCCAACGCGCCCCCGGTTGGCCTCGTTTGCGCCCTGGGGAGGCGGCCTGCTCGACGGTACTACCGAAACATGACGCGACACCGCCCGTATCCCAGTGACCTTTCCGAGGCACGCTGGGAGCTGATCGGACCCACACTCACCGCGTGGCGGGCTGAGCGCAGGAGCAAGGGCCTCACCATCGGCCGCCCGCCCGAGCACGACCTGCGTCGCATCATGGACGCCATCCTCTACGTCGACCGCATTGGTATCCCCTGGCGGTATCTGCCGCACGACTTCGCACCATGGGAGACGGTCTACGGCTACTTCGCCAGGTGGCAGCAGGAAGGCGTGTTCGCCCAGCTCAACGGCCTGCTCCGCCAGTTCTTACGGCAGAAGGAAGGCCGGGAGGCCGAACCGTCGGCCTGCGTGATCGACGCGCAGAGCGTGAAAACCTCCACCAGCGTGCTCGCCACCAGTCAGGGCATCGATGCCGGCAAGAAGATCGTCGGACGGAAACGGAGCATCGTCACCGACACCATCGGTCTTCTACTCGCTGTGCTGGTCACCGCGGCAAGCGTGCAGGGCTCCATCGCCGGCACCCAGCTCCTGGACCAGGTCGCCGCCGAACATCCCAGCATCCGCAAAGTGTGGGTCGATGGCGGCTACCGACAGCACCTCGTCGAGCACGCGGCCGCCCTCGGCATCGACATGGAAATCACTCAACGCCAGCCCGGGACCAGGGGCTTCACCCCCATCCCGAAACGCTGGGCGGTCGAGCGGACCTACGGCTGGCTCATGCTCCACCGCAGACTGGCCCGCGACTACGAAGCCTTGCCCACCCGTTCCGGAGCCGTAATCCACATTGCCATGACCGACCTCATGGCCCGCCGCCTCACCGGCGAGGAGCCTGAGCTGCTGCGCGTTCTTGCCGTCGCGTTCGAGCGCGTCTGGGCACGCGCTGTCCCCCACGACACCTACAAGATCAGGTAGGTGAGCACGACAACCGCCCATACGACCGACCTCCCCATCGGCCAGCGACCAGGCCGCTCGACGCCAGCTCGCAGAACGACTGCGTGAAGTCCGGCTGGACGCCGGCACCACCAAGCGGGAACTGGCCGCACGCTGCCAGTGGAACGAAGCGAAGTCCTCCCGCATCGACAACGAGTCGCCGACGCGGCTTCCTGAGCCGCCAAAACATGAGTGTCGCCGACGGGGAGACAGCAGGAGAGGATCAGTGAGGTCCTCCGACGCGACCAGTATGAAGACGGCTGCCGGTGGCTCAGCTGGCGGCCGGCGGTCGTCAGTGGCGCGCGGATCGCTGGCCGCGGTTGCCAGGGCGTCCAGCAGACGCCGTGAGGGGGTGGGCAGCAGGAGCCACCTCCCGAGCATGCCGATGATCGTCACCATCGCAGTGAGGATGACGGCGCCGTGCCGTCCGGTCTCAGCGCGCTGTCTGTGCCGGCTGGCATGATCAGCCGCAAGTTCGAGATTCCTCTAGCGTCGCGGCGCCTCGCCCTGGGGGGTCCGCGGGTATGGGGGTTGGTCGGTGAATTCATGGGAGAGCGATCGGACGTACCAGGCGGTGGTGCAGGCCTTCGTGGACGGCGATCCCCGCGATTGCGTGGGTGGGCCGCTTGACGTCCGTGCTGTGGTGGCGGACATCAGCACCCAGGCCAAGGACGGGTTTCTGCTTGAGAAGGTGCCGTGGGACCGCTTCCCGGAGGGTGCCAGCGTGCGGCAGGAGATGGAGAGGCTGCGTTCGGGCGATGCTGTCCGCGGTGGCCTGAGCGGGCTCATGGGCCTGTGCGCGAATGACATGAGGGCCGCAGTGGCGCTGGCGGTGCCCTTCTTGATTCGGGTCGGTACGGACCCGGAAGCAAGCCAGCGCGCCCAAGCCCTGGCAGTGACAGCAGAAGCGGCGCGTATGCAGCATCAGGGCGTGTGCACCCGTGCCGACATGCTGCGGTTCCGTGGTGAAGACGAATGGTTCTTCGAAGTCACGGGCTACTTGCAGAACTGGTCGGTGCAAGCCGCCCGCGACGCAATCGCCGCGGACACCGACCTCCTCCTGCCCTTGGTCGACGACCCCGACCCCACGGTGCGCATCGCCGCCGCCTACGCGCTGGCGGCCGCCTCCGCCCGCGCGCAGACCATCGTGTCCGTCTTCCAGACCCGCCTGCTCTGCGAAGACGACCCGGCCGTACGCGCGGGTCTGGTCCTGGCAATTGCACAACTGGCCCGGGCACACCAGGACTCCAACACAGTGGTCTGGATGCGGGCCTGCTGGTCCGATCACGTACAGCCACGAGAGGTGCGCGTGAGCGCCGCACTGGGCTGGATGTGTCTCACCGACCTGCCGGTCCCCGACGAACTGGCCGCCTTGCTGGACCACCTCGCCACCCACGAGACAGCCCAGCTCATGGCACCGCTGCCGTGGATGCGTGCGGCCGAGCACGCCGCCGGCAACGGCCTGCAACGCTGCCTGCGGACCATGCTGCACCCCGACACTCCTGACGCTGAAGACCGACGAGACGACCCGTGGTCCTGACAGAACCCAAGTCATGATTCGCAAAACCGGGAAACAGCAGGACCTCCGCCCACGCCCGGCGACGGTTCATCACCGTCCCTCGGCCCAGCCACGGCATGTCGTGCTGATGCCATGCCTCGGCACCAAGGCGAACCACTTGAAAAGTTCAGTGAAGGAATCCGTCCCACTTTAGTTCGGCCGCGTGGCCGGGCGGCAGGTCGGGGCTGGCCACGGGGGCGGTGAGCATCGGCTCCGGCAGGGTCCACGTCACCCTTGTCGCCTTCCACGACGCTCGGCGCGTTTCACAACGGCGCTGCTGTGTCTTCCTCGCGGAGGAGACCGTGTGGTCAGGCGGTCAGTTCCGTCTGGGCCGACACTGCGGTGATCGTGGCGTGGCGGATGTACCACTCCGTGGCGAACAGCCGCTGCCGTGCATCCGGTGGAAGGCCGGCGATCAGCCCCGGCAGGGCTCCCCGTGTCACTTCGGAGCGGTGCGCCAGTACCGCGGCGGTCTTCTGTTCCATCCAAGGGCCGACGTCGACTGTTGCAGTGACCTGTTCGTCCGGAACGCTGTACACCGCCTTGTGCGCACCGATGACGTCTCTCAGGGCGGGTACGGCCGAGTGGGGATGGGTGGCCAGGTACAAGGCGCGCGGCTGCCAGGGGGGACCGGCATCCGGGTAGAGGTGCGTGCAAGGGAACAACGTTTCGTTGTTTCCTTGTGTGGTGGGGGTAGCATGCCGGCATGGCAGCTGAAGCTCATGGCCCAGCCCGCGCGCAACTGTCCGCGATCGCGGAGGATCCCGCCGCGGACTGGGCTCCGGCGGACCGTCTGGAGCAGGATGCTGCGCTGCTGGGGCGTCTGCTGGGGGCCGCTGCCGGTCATCGGCAGGAGGGTGGGCAGTGTCCTGACGTGGGCGTCGATGAGGTGGCTGCTGGGCTGAGTCTGTTCGAGGAGATGCGTGTGGCGCTGGACCGGCTGGAGGCGCAGGTGGTCATCGAGGCCCGGCGCCGGGGTATGGACTGGCGGCAGATCGCCGGGCATCAGGGTCTGAATTCCTCTGAGTGGGCGGTTCGTGAGTCTTTGAGTGGGTCTGCTGTCGCCTGATGGTGTGGCGGCGGGGCGGAATCTGCCGGTCCGCGGTTGGTGATCTGGTGATGTGACCGGGTGAGTGAACGCAAGCCGTACCCGAGTGACTTATCGGACGAGCAGTGGTCGTTGATCGAGCCGGTGATCACCGCGTGGAAGAACCGACACCGCTCGGTCAGCGGCCACCAGGGCGCCTACGACATGCGGGAGATCGTCAACTCGATTCTCTACCAGGGGCGGACCGGCTGTCAGTGGGCCTATCTCCCGCACGACCTGCCGCCCAAGAGCGCGACCTACTACTACTTCGCCGCCTGGCGGGACGACGGGACCGACCAGGTCATCCATGAACTCCTGCGCTGCCAGGTCCGTGAGCGGGCCCGCCGATTAGAGGACCCGACCCTGGTGGTCCTGGACACCCAGAGTGTCCACGTGGCCGCCGGGGTCCCCGCCTCCACGACCGGGCACGATCCGGCTAAGCGGGTGCCCGGCCGCAAGCGCGGACTGGCCGTGGACGTTCTCGGCCTGGTCATCGCGGTCACCGTCCTCGCCGCGAACACCCACGACAACGCCGCGGGCATCGTCCTGCTGGACCAGGTCGCCGAGCAGGCCGGCGGCACCGTCCGCAAAGCGCTGGTCGACCAGGGCTTCAAGAACCAGGTCGTCGCGCACGGTGCCGGCCTGGGCATCGACGTCGAGATCGTCGAACGCAACCCGCAGGTCAAGGGGTTCGTGCCGCAGCCGAAGCGGTGGAGGGTCGAGCAGACCTACGGGATCCTGATACTGCACCGGCGCCTGGTCCGCGACTACGAGTACCGCCCCTCCTCCTCGGCTTCCCGCGTCTACTGGGCGATGACCCACGTCATGACCCGGCGCCTCACCGGCACGAACGCCCCCACCTGGCGCGAGCCACAGGCGGCGGCAGCGTGAACATCCAGCCCCTGCTCGACGCCCTGGACCTCCAGGAAGACGCCGCCCGGGCCCTGGCCGACGACCTCCGCGCACAGATCGACGACCTGCAGACCCGGTTACGGGAGGCCGAGACGCACCTGGAGCACCTCGCGATCACCCGCAAGACCGTCACCGGCCTCGCCGACCGGCTCCCTGCCGTCGCGCCGGACCTGCCCGAGCACCCGGACTACCCCCGCATCCTCGCCGCCTTCAACCACGCGACCGGACCGCTACGAGCCAAGGACGTCTGCGAAACCCTCGGTCACGAACTGCTGCCGAAGAACGTGGAAGGCACCCGCGCCAAGCTGAAGCGCCTGGTCAAACTCGGCATCCTCACCGAGGCCGACACCGGCAACTTCGCCAGGAAGCAATAGCCGACCGACCCTCCACCAGCGACCTTGCCCCAACCTCGGCCAGAAACGGACATCACCTTACGAACCGCCCACTAATGAGTGCGGTCGGGCGGAGTGAGGCAGAGCAAAACTTGCGCCTAGTCGCATGTTTCAATGGAGAGTTGTGGATAGACGCATGTTTGCGTGCTGAATGTAGGCACGAGCCGACATCCAAACGCCCCTAATGTCGGTGGCCGCCGACATTAGGTTTCACAAAACCGCAGGTCAGACGCGGTTTTCCCCGAGCGTCTCTTAAATAAAGACAGGTCTCAGCTCCAACCGGCCGATCTCAGCTCTCCGTGTCTCCCAACAAGGCTGCACACAAGCGCAGTTGGCCATCCTCGAGCGGAACCTAAGCCAATCCCCAGGCTTCCAGGTGTGAGTGGGTGGTGGCGGTTCGGGCATGGGGGTCGGCCTGGGTGTGTGGTTGTGCGTCGGTTGGCGGCCGTCGCGCGGTGTGGTGGAGGCGGCTGTGTAAGCCCCGGACGGGTGAGTGTTGGTGGCTGGCCCCTTCTGACCTCTCGCCGGCCGACGTCCTTGCCCGCCCCTCCTTTCCCCGGTATTCCGTGGTTTACCGACCCCCACGGAATACCTGTCAATTCCACCCTTTTCCAAGGGAATCGGAGATTCCCCAAACCCCCTACCACACACCACCCATGACATCCAATCAAACTAACCTCACCTGGTGTGCCGGAGGCACACCCATATTCCCCGCTTTTCGTGCCGGAGGCACGCAAATTCTGGAATTAGCCGGAGGTCATTCCAGAATTGCCCCGCCGGAGGCGGGGCAATTCGCGCGGGGACGCGCGAAACGAGCGGAGCTCGTATTCGGCTGCCGGAGGCAGAGCGAAG
>NZ_BMUY01000015.1 GCF_014650435.1 Streptomyces tendae | reverse complement strand
TTCACCTGGAACGAACTGCGCCAACTCGACGCCGGAACCTGGTTCCACGACGACTACGCCGGCGAACCCATCATCACCCTCGACGACGTCATCCGCCGCATCCAGCACACCCGCACCGGACTCCTCGCCGAAATCAGCCCCTGCAGCCAGTACGGCACCACCATCGCCACCGACCTCGCCGACAGCCTGCGCGGCAAGCCCCGCTACGTCCGCACCGCCCTGGCCCGGAACCAACTGGCCGTCCAGTCCTTCGAGACCGACGACGCCCGCACCTTCCACACCGCCCAGCCCGACATCCCCATCGGCATCCTCGACGCCGACCGACCCACCGACACCGAACTGACCGAACTCAGCCAGTGGGCCGACCAGATCAACCCCCAGCACACCGTCACCGACCAGACCCTCGTCGACCGCGTCCACCAACTCGGCATGGACATCAACGTCTGGACCGTCGACGAACCCGGCGCCATCCGCACCATGGCCGGCCTCGGCGTCGACGGCATCATCACCGACTACCCCCAGACCCTCACCCAACGGTAGCGGGGCCGCTTCGGGGAACCCGGTGCACAAACACCCCAGGAAAGCGGCATACGACATGTACGACCAGACACGCGCACAGCAGCCCTCGGACCAGGACCAGCGCCGCACCGAGCGCCGTGCGGCGGCGCCGGAGGCGTTGCTGCCGTCGGCGGAGCGGGACGCTGTCCTGGACCGTCTCCGCAGGGCCATCAACGCCTTCCCCGACGCTCCGCACGACGCGCTGGAGGAGGCGGAGGGCGCCTTCGACGACGCGGTGAACCACCTCGCGAACGCCCTCGCGGAACGCCGCCGTGCCCTGCACGACAGCTGGCAGGACCAGGATCCCGAGGCGCATGCCGAGGAACTCCGGCTCGCGCTGCGGCAGTACCGGGAGGTCACGCAGCGGCTGATCCGCATGTGACGGCCGCGTCGTTGGCGCAGCGGAAGCCGAGGTTGCCGGACGAGGAGTCCGGGGTGTTGGAGGAGCGGGCGGCGACCCGGTAGCGGTTGCAGTAGGAGTCGTGGCAGAGGTACGAGCCGCCGCGCAGGACCCGCGTGGTCCCGGTCGCCGGGCCGTGCGGGTCCGCGGTCGGCGAGTCGGCGTAGTAGGTGGGCGAGAACCAGTCGGCGCACCATTCCCACACGTTGCCCGCGGTGTTCCACAGGCCGTGGCCGTTGGGCCGGTAGGACTTGACCGGTGCGGTGGTGAGGTGTCCGTCCTCGGCCGTGTTGACGTGGGGGAAACGGCCCTGCCAGATGTTGCAGCGCCACCGGCCGCCCGGGGTCAGCTCGTCCCCCCAGGCGTAGCGGCGTCCGGTCAGTCCCCCGCGGGCGGCGTACTCCCATTCGGCCTCGGTGGGCAGGCGCTTGCCGGCCCACCGTGCGTAGGCGGTGGCGTCGTTCCAGGACACGTGGACGACGGGATGGTTCGGTCGGCCGGTGATGTCGGAGCGGGCGCCCTCGGGGCGGCGCCAGTGGGCTCCGCGCACGTTGATCCACCAGGGGGCGCCGGCGGCGTTGCCGAGGACGTCGGCGTCCGGGGCGGCGACCACCAGGTGGAAGACCGCCGAGGAGCCGAAGCGTTCGGCGTCGGTCACGTGGCCGGTCGCCTTGACGAAGGCGGCGAACCGGGCGTTGGTGACGGCGGTCTCGTCGATGTGGAAGGGCCGCAGGCGCACCGTGTGCACGGGCGTCTCGCCGTCGGCCGGATATCCCTCCCCGAAGGCGTCCCCCATCGCGAACTCACCGCCCGGCAGGCGCACCTGCCCGCGGGTCGAGCGCGGGCGGGCGGCGGGCCCCGGCTCCGCGGCGGCCGCGGGGGACGGGGCGGCCACGGCGACGGGGGCCGTCGCGGGGGCGCAGCACGGGCGGTGAGTGCCGGTCATGGGTCCTCGAATCGATCGCGTGCGTGGGCCTGCTATGCCTTGTACGTGGACTCGTCGAGTCCGCTCAGGGTCGGGTCGTGTCCCACCTCGCCGACGTCGTACATCGATGTCATCCAGTGGTAGAAGTTGTCGCCGCGCTCGCGCAGGACGTCGTACAGCCGGCGCATCATGCGGCCGCGGACCTCCGCCTGCTCGGGGTGGGCGTAGACGTTCTGCAGCTCGTCCGGGTCGGTCTGCAGGTCGTACAGCTCGTTGACGGAGTCGGGGTTGACGACGAGTTTGTACCGGTCCTCGCGCAGCATGCGCTGCGGGTAGGGGAAGTGGTGGCCGTGGAACTCGCAGACGATGTCCTCGTCCCACTCCACCGCCTCGCCCCGCACGAGGGGCAGCAGGCTGCGCGAGTCGACGGCGGGTTTCGGGTCGAGGCCGGCCAGTTCGAGGATGGTGGCGGTGCAGTCGAGGAGGCTGACGAACTCGTCGCGCACCTGGCCGCCGGGCGCGCCCGGGACCCGGACCAGGCCGGGGGTGCGGTAGATGTCCTCGTACATCGCGGGGCCCTTGTCGTGCAGCCGGTGGGAGCCGGTGAACTCGCCGTGGTCGCAGGTGAAGAACACCGCCGTGTCGTCCACGAGGCCGAGCCGTTCCATGGCCGCCACGACCCGGCCGATCTGCCGGTCGATGAGGGCCACGTAGCCCCAGTAGACGGCGATGAGCTTGCGGGTGGTCTCGATGGGCATCGTGTCGAAGGTCCAGTGCGCGCTGTAGTTGCGCTGGACCGGGGGTTTGCCCTCGAAGGTCTCGGACACCGACCGGGGCAGCTCCACGTCCGCGGGGTCGACCAGGTCGAAGTACTCGTCCGGGAGGATGTACGGCAGGTGCGGTCCGAAGAAGTGCAGGGCCAGGAAGAAGGGCCGGTCCCGGTCGTGCGCGTCGGCGGCGTAGCGCTCCAACTGCTCGATGGCGCGGGTGGCCAGGTAGTGCTCGAAGGTGGCCTCGACCGGCTGGTGCAGCCGGGCCGCCAGCAGGTTGCCTGGACCGCCGTTGGGCAGTGTGCCGCGCACGCGGTCGCTGATCTCGTACGGGGGCAGTCCGCGTTCGGCGAGGTAGGCGAGGTAGTCCGGGTGGTCGACGGGGTTGTGCCAGCCGGGCAGGTCGGGTCCGTCGAAGCCGTAGTCGGCCGCCGTGCGGCGGTTGCCGGCGTGCCACTTGCCGAACAGGCCGCAGTTGTAGCCGTGTTCGCGCAGCGCCCGGGAGAAGGCGAACTGGTCCTCGGCGAGGTCTTCCAGGTAGCCGACGTTGCGTTCGTGGTTGGCCAGGAGCTTGTGCCGGAAGGGTGCCTGGCCGGTCAGCAGGCTGGCGCGGGCCGGGGTGCAGATGGCGGTGGGGGTGTACCAGCGGTCGAAGCGGGTTCCCGTGGCGGCCAGTTCGTCGAGTGCCGGGGTGTGCGCGTGCGGATTGCCGTAGGCGCCGAGCGTGTCGGTGCGGTGCTGGTCGGTCATGAGGAAGAGGATGTTCTTCCGGGACGCCCCGGCCTGGGGGCCGGACTGGGCGCCGGGGTCGTTCGCTCGCGTCACTTGCCCGCTCCAGTGAAGAGGTCGCCGGTGTAGTAGGTCTTCGGGTCGGCGGGCTTCTTGAGTTTGCCGGCGTTGACGAAGTAGTCGTTCATGCCCTCGAGCCATTTGACGACGGTGCCGTCCTGGGTCAGCTTGTCCAGCTCCTCCACGCTGAGCACCTTGTTGTTCGCGGCGTCCGCCTTCACCTGGTCGACGGGGATCTTCAGCTTGTCGGCGGTCAGCTCGATCGCCTCGTCGGTGTGCTCGGAGCGGAAGGTCATGGCCTCGCGCAGTACGGCGAGGACCTTCTTGGTCTTCTCCGGCTGGTCGGCCACCACCTTGTTGCCCGCGACGAACGCCGTGGGGAAGGAGACGTCCTGCGCGAAGTCGCCGTTCTTGGCGAGTTCGACCAGGTCGGGGACCTGCTTCTTGATCGTCGCCGCGGCCGGGTACCAGAACCCGGCGCCGTCGACCTGGTGGGAGGAGAAGGCGGAGACGATGGTGGACGGGTCCATGGGGACGACCTTGAGGTCGTCCTTGGTCATCCCGGCCTTCTCCAGGGCGAGGGAGAGGATCATGTCGCCTGAGGTGCCCTCGGGCACGGCGACCGTCTTGCCCTTGAGCTGCTGCATCGAGGTGATGCCCGGCTGGGCGAGGACGCGGTCGGAGTTGCCGAGGGTGTTGATGGCGACGACCTTGGCCTGCCCGGAGGCGGGGAGCCACATGGCGCCGGGGCCTATGTAGCCGAAGTCGAGGTTGTCCGTGCCCAGGGCCTGGATCTGGAGCGGGCCGTTGGTGAAGACCTTGGCGTCGGCGGACAGTCCGTGCTTCTTCCACAGGCCCTTGGCCTCGGCGATGGCGATGAGGCTGGCGCCGTTGAAGTCGTTGATGTAGCCGAAGCGCACCTTGTCCGACGAACCGCCGGAGGACGAGCCGCTGCCGCACGCGGCGAGCAGCGCCATGGCGGCCACGCCGGCGAGGGTGGTGGTGAGGCTTCTGCGGGTGAGGGCGGGTGACATGGCGGGGAGCACCTTCCGGGTCATGACGTCGGGGAGTGGGAACCGGAAAGGGCGGCGGTGCGGCCTTCCTGGTGGTAGACGGAGTGCCACACGCGGTTGCGCAGCGCGGCGAACTCGGGGCTGAGCCGGAAGGCCTCGTCGCGCTCGATGGCGGGGTCGACGTCGACGACGTCGTAGACGCGTCCGGGGCGGGCGGCCATCACGACGACCCGGTTGGCCAGGAACACGGCCTCGTCGACGTCGTGGGTGATGAACAGGACCGTGCGCTTGTCCTGGCTCCAGGTCTTCAGGAGTTGCTCCTGGAGCTTGACCCGGGTGAGCGCGTCGAGGGCGCCGAAGGGCTCGTCCATCAGGAGGATGGAGGGGTCGACGGCGTAGGCACGGGCGATGGCGCAGCGCTGGCGCATGCCTCCGGAGAGGGTCTTGGGGAGGGCGTCGGCGAAGCGTTCCAGGCCGACCAGTTCGATGAAGTGCTCGGCCCTGGCCCGGCGTTCCGCCTTGGGCACGCCGGTGGTGCGCAGGCCGAACTCGACGTTCTGACGCACGGTCAGCCAGGGGAAGAGGGCGTACTGCTGGAAGATGACGCCGCGCTCGGGTCCTGGGCCGGAGACGGGGGCGCCGTCCACCAGGGCACGGCCCGCGGTGGGTGTCTCGAGCCCGGCGAGGATGTTCATCAGGGTGCTCTTGCCGCACCCGGAGGGGCCGACGACGGTGACGAACTCGTGGTTCGCGATGTCGAGGGACACGTCGTCGAGGGCGGTGAAGGTCTCCCGGCCCAGCGAGAAGGTCTTGGTGACGTTCTGAACGGAGATCTTGGCGGGTGTGCTGGTCATCGGCGTTCCTGCCATCGGGTGAGCCGGCGTTCGGCGAGGAGGAGGACGCGGTCCATGAGGAGACCGAGGATTCCGATCGAGATGAGCCCGACGAAGATGGTCGGGAGGTCGTAGTAGAGCTGGGCGTTCTGCATGCGGTAGCCGAGGCCCTCCTGGGCGGCGATCAGCTCGGCGGCGACCAGGGTGGCCCAGGCCGAGCCGAGGCCGACCCGCATGCCGACGAGGATGAAGGGGGTGGACGCCGGCACCACCACGCGGGCGAAGATCGTGGCGTCGCCCGCGCCCAGCACCCGGGCGGCGTTGATCAGGGTGCGGTCGACGTTCACCACGCCCTGGAAAGTGGAGATCACGCAGGCCAGGAACGCGGCGAGGAAGATGACGAAGATCTTCGGGGTCTCGTCGATGCCCATGGCGACCACCGCCAGCGGGATGATCGCCAGCGGTGGGATGGTGCGGAAGAACTGGATCCAGGGCTCGATCAGTCCGCGCAGGATGCCGTACCAGCCCATCAGGAAGCCCACCGGGACGGCGACAGCCGTGCCCAGGGCGAAGCCGATGAGGACCCGGGTCAGGCTGGCCAGGGCGTCGTCGGCGAGCGTCCCGTCGCTGATCAGGGTGGAGGCGCGGTCGACGACCTCCGGCGGTGTCGGCAGCTTGAAACCGGCGGACGCGAGGGCCCACCAGATCGCGATGCCGAGCGCGACGGACACGGCGTTCAGGGCGAGGGGAAGCCCGCGACGGCGCGAACGGGAGCTTTCCGACGCGGACTTGGCGGCGCCCGCCGTGCTGTCGGCCGCTTCGGCCTCGGGCGGGGCCCCTGGCCCCTGCTCGGGCCGCGGGTGCCGGTGGTCGGCGCTCCGCTTGTCAAGGACGGACATGGGCGGCTCCTTCGGTGGCGGAGTCGGGTGCATCGGAACGGCCCTTCACGTCGGCGGTTTCGGGATACCTCGCCAGGAGGGGTGAGCTGTGGAAGACCGCGGCGAGCGCGCCGATGGCGCCGTCGTCGTCGGAGAGCCGGGCGGCGGCCACGGCGGGGCCCGCCGACGCGGTCGGGAAGATCTCGGCGGCCAGGGTGGCGGCGACCTGTTCCACGAGGACGGGCGCCAGCCGGGTGATCTCGCCGCCGATGACCACCTTCGCCGGGTTCAGCATCATGGTCGCGGCGCCGACCACCCGTCCCAGGGCGCCCGCGGCCTCCCGCAGTACCCGGTCCACGACGGGATGGGCGCGGCGCACGGCGGCCGCGAGGTCGTCCAGGTTCTCCAGGCGCAGGCCGAACTCCCAGCAGGCGGCGAGGATTCCGGGCACCGAGGCGACGGTCTCCAGACAGCCCCGCTTGCCGCACCGGCAGGGGCGGCCCGCCGGTTCGACGGTCACGTGCCCCAGTTCCCCGGCCAGTCCGGAGGAGCCCGTCACCAGTTGGCCGCCGACGACCAGACCGCCGCCCACGCCGTCCGACAACCGCACGTAGACCAGGTCGGCGACGCTGTCGGCGCCGCTGATCGCCTCGGCGAGGGCGGCCAGGCGGGTGTTGTTGTCGACGATCACCGGGGCGTCGAAGCGTTCGGCGAAGGCCACGTCGACGCCCTCGGGTGCCGGGCGGAGCACGGTGGTCCCCGCCGTGGCGCGGGGCCAGGCCGCCCCCTGTGGGGCGGGGTAGGGTCCGGGTACACCGATGCCGATGCCCTGCAGGGCCCCGTAGTGGACCCCGGCCTCGCCGCTCAGCCGGTCGACCAGTTCCAGGGCCAGCGCGGTGCGGGTCCCCCAGGTCGCGGTGTCCTCGTACCGGACCGAGCCGGAGACCATGATCTCGTGCGCGGCGTCGGCGACGACGACGTGCACGCGCCGGTGCCCGAAGTCGACGCCCATGAACTGCGCCGACGCCGGGTCGAGTGCCAGCCGTTCGGCCGGTCGCCCGCTGCCCTCGCGGCGGGAGGCGTCGGTGTCCACGACGACGATGGCGCCCCGTTGCAGGAGGTGGCCGGTGATCTCGGAGAGGGTCGTGCGGGACAGGCCCACGACCCGGGCGATCTCGCCGCGGCTCATGGCGCCGTTCTCCTGCAGCGCACGCATGACGCGCTCTTCGTGGGTCCGCCTGACCAGTGCGTGCACTCCGCTGGGCATCTGCATGCCGGTCAAGGTAGGGAGGCCCGATTATTCCGTCAACACTCCGACAGAAAGATGCAATGAAGCGTTCACAATGCCTGGTCGGCCGGGCCATGGGCGGGCTGCTCGAAGTGGATTATTCGTCCGCCCTGTTGACGTAAATGTGCGGGCGTTCGCATGCTGTGCGCCATGACCGATGCCGAGTACGGACTCCACCGACGTTCCCTGCTGGCCGGCGCCGCCGGTGTGGGGGCGGCGTTCACCCTGCCCACGAGCTCCGCGCAGGCGGCTCCCGCCTCGGCTCCCGCCGCTCCTGGGGCGGGCGGTGCGTCGCGGCGTCACCCGGGGAACTGGCCCGACCCCGAGCCCTACGGCACCGCGGACACCCGGGCCGACCTGTGGCCGCGCGAGGACAACTCGTTCGTGCTCCCGCTGGAGCTGCGCCCCCGTGACGAGGAGCGCGGCACGGTCTGGATGCGCGACACCTACGTCAACTGCTTCGTCGTGGACGGCCGCCCCCTCTACGTCGCCACGGGCACCACCCGGGTGCCCGGACTGGACGTCGCCGGTCCCTGGAACGACGGCATCTTCGTGTGGCTGGCCCCCTCCCTGAAGGGTCCGTGGCGGCTGGCCGACACGACCGGCATCCGGCCGGGGGCCGAGCGCGGCAAGGTGTGGTCGCCCGAGTTCGCCGGGGAGAACCGGCCCGGCCGCACGGTCGTCGCGCCCTGGCAGGAGTACTGGCACGACGAGCAGTTCGGCAAGCGGGGCCAGGCCTGGGCGCCCGAGCTGCACTACTTCCGCGGCACCTGGTACCTCGTGGCGTGCATGGGCGACCACTCGCGCAAGGTCGGCTCGTTCATGCTGGTGAGCGAGGGCGGCGTCGAAGGGCCGTACCGGCTGATCGAGGGCAACCTGGAGAAGCCCTTCGGCGACTCGTTCATCGGAGGGCCGAAGTTCATTGAGCCCGGCGCGTACCACCACATCGACGGCGGCCTCTACTCCGAGGGTGACGACGCGTGGCTCGTGCTGCACAACGACCTGTACGCGAAGTTCCGGGACGACATGGAGGACATCGTCACGACGACGGACCTGCCCCGGTTCCAGCAGACGCCCTACTCCCCCGAGCCATACCTGGAGGGCGCCTACGTGTTCAAGTACCGGGGCAAGTACCACCTCGTCCACGCCGCCTGGGACCGGACGTCGGTCAACGCCGACGGCACCGTCCGCCACGCCTACGACGTGCCCGCCACCGGGCGGGTGCAGTACCAGTACGACGCGATCGTCGCCGTGGCCGACCGGTTCGAGGGCCCGTACTCGAAGCGGTACACCGCGGGGGTCGGCGCCGGTCACAACAACTTCTTCGTCGATCACCGGGGCGGCCTGTGGGCGACGTACTTCCTGAACCCGGCCGCCGGCTACTGGTCCGCCGCCTCGCGCGTCGACGAGGCCGCGGTTCCCGGTGTCGTACGGCTGGAGTGGACCGGCCCGGCGGACGGCCGGCTGTACGTGCGGCGCGGGTCCGAGGGGTCCGGCAACCGCCCCTGAGCTGCGGCGGCCCCGTACCGCCGCCGCCTCGCATGCCGTCGCGGCGGTACGGGCGTAGTGTCCAGATATGGGTGGTGTTCAGGGTGACCGCCGTCGGGCGGCCCTGTCGGCACGGACGCGGGCGGACCGCTGATGGACTCCACGATGGCGGCCGTGGTGCGGGCCAGCGGTGCGTTCGGAGGGATCCTCTACGTACTGCCACCGGGCGAGAACGCCGTGTGGCAGGTGCTGGTCACCGGGGTCCCGCAGGAGATGGCCGCCCCGTGGCGGCGGGTCGGGCTGAAGGATCCGATGCCCGTGGCCGACGCCGTCCGCGAGCACCGTCTGGTCTGGGCGGGCGGCCGGGAGGAGATGGCACGCGAGTATCCGCGGCTGGCGCTCGTCATGCCGTACGAATTCGGACTGGCGGCCGCACCGCTCGTCTCGGGCACCGCCGTCCGAGGCGGGCTGGTGCTGCTGTGGCCCGGGAACCACCCGTCCCGGCTGAGCGCCGGCGAACAGGACGTCATCAGGGCGGGCTGCCGCCGCCTGGGTGACAGCCTGCAGCGGGCACTGGACCGCGACGAACCGCTGCTGCCCCCGGACCGGCCCCGCACCCTGCCGCCGCCGGCCCCGCGCACCCCCTCCCCCGCCGAGGCGACCGCGCTGTCCGCCTTCGTGGACCGACTGCCCGGCGGCTCGTGCGCGCTGGACCTGGAGGGACACCTCACCTTCGTCACCCCGGGGGCGGCCGACCTGCTCGGCGTCGACCGGGCCCTGCTGTTGGGCGCCCTGCCGTGGGAGGCGCTGCCCTGGATGGACGTGCCGCACGTCGAGGACCGCTACCGGGCCGCGCTGGTCAGCCGCAGGCCGCAGGCGTTCACCGTGCTGCGCCCGCCGAAGACGTGGCTGTCCTTCGAGCTGTACCCGGACGCCAGCGGGCTGAGCGTGCGCATCACCCGCGGCGGCCCGGACACCGACACGTCCCCGTCCGGGCCGGTACAGACCTCGGGTCCCAGCCGTGCCACCGTGCTCTACCACCTGATGCACCTGGCCTCCACCCTGACCGAGGCCGTCAGCGTGCAGGACGTGGTCGAGCAGACCGCCGACCAACTGATGCCCGCGCTCGGGGCGCAGGGCATGGTGGTGATGGCCCCGGCGGACGGCCGGCTGAAGATCGTCGGCCAGCGCGGCTACCACCCGGAGCTGATGAGGCGCTTCGACGGGACGCCGCTGACCTCGGCCATTCCCGGCGTCGACGTCATGGCCACCGGGGTACCCGGATTCTGGACGACCTTCGAGGAACTCCACGCGGCCTATCCCGCCATGAACCACGAGGACGGGATGGCCGCATGGGCCCTGCTGCCGCTGATCGCCTCCGGCCGCCCCATCGGCTCGCTCCTGCTCGCCTACCGGCGGCCCCATGTCTTCCCGCCGGGCGAACGGGCCGCCCTCACCTCGCTGGCCGGTCTGGTCGGGCAGGCCCTGGACCGCGCCCGGCTCTACGACGCCAAGCACCACCTCGCCCACCGCCTGCAGTCCGCCCTGCTGCCCCACACCCTCCCCGACGTGCCCGGTCTGAACGTCGCCGCCCGCTACCTCCCGGCTGCACGGGGCCTGGGCATCGGCGGCGACTTCTACGACGTCATCCGCCTCGACGAGCACACCGCGGGTGTCACCATCGGCGACGTCCAGGGGCACAACGTGGACGCCGCGGCGCTCATGGGGCAGGTGCGCACCGCCGTGCACGCCAACGCCACCGTGGGGGCTCCCCCCGACGACGTCCTGGCCCGCACGAACCGTCTGCTCACCGACCTGGACCCCGGCCTGTTCACCAGCTGCGCCTACGTCCACCTCGACCTCGCCACGCACCGCGCCTGCGTGGCGCTCGCGGGGCACCCGCCTCCCCTGCTGCGCCACGCGGACGGGCACGTCGAGCCCCTGCACGTGCCGCCCGGTCTGCTGCTGGGCATCGAGCCGGACGCCCGGTACCCCGCGCTGGAGTTCCCGCTGCCGCCCGGGAGTGTGCTCGCCCTGTACACCGACGGTCTCGTCGAGGCGCCCGGGGTCGACCTCGACGACGCGATCGCGGCCCTCGCCGGTCTCCTGGAGCACGGCGACCCCGGGGACCTGGACGCCATGGCGGACACCCTCATCCGGCACGCGCCCACCCCGGGCGACGACATCGCCCTGGTCCTCGTCGGTCCGCCCGCGCGGGCGGCGGGGCACTCCCGGGGCCACTCGATCGTTTTCCCGGGCAAGAAGGACGAACGCCGGTCCGAGCGGGCCGGCAGCGGAGGAGAAGACCCTTCATGAAACACCAGAAGGTGCGCGATCTGATGAGCGACGCCGTGGTCCGCGTGCAGCGGGGCACACCGTTCAAGGAGATCGCCCACCTGCTGCTGGAGTACGACATCACGGCCGTGCCGGTCGTCGACGAGGAGAACCGCCCCGTTGGGGTGGTGTCGGAGGCCGACCTGCTGCAGAAGATGTGGGGCGGGGAACCCGACGGTTCCCCCGAGCACGCCCGGTGGTCCAGGGCCTCGGCCGCCAAGGCCGGCGCCACGGACGCGGCGGGGCTCATGACCTCGCCCGCGCTCTGCGCACGGGAGAGCTGGAGCGTCGTGGACGCCGCCCGGGTGATGGCGCGCCACCGCATCAAACGGCTGCTGGTCGTGGACGCGGACGGGCGGCTGGCGGGGGTCGTCAGCCGCAGCGACCTGCTGCGGGTCTTCCTGCGCACGGACCGCGCCATCCGCACCGAGATCATCGAGGAGGCCCTGGTCAAGGCGCTCGGTCTGGCTCCTTCCTCGGTGCAGGTGGATGTGACGCACGGTCATGTCGTGCTCAGCGGACGGCTCCCGGACCATGTGTCCGCCCCGCTCCTCGAGGAGCACTGCCGGAGCGTGGACGGCGTCGTCGCGGTGGAGTTCCGACCGGCCGGCGAGACCGGCGCCGAGGACCCCGCGGCCGTCGGCTCCTGACACCCCGCCGGCCGGCAAACGCCCGCCCGTGCCCGCTTCCCCGGGGAGGGGAGGCCGGCACGGGGGACGCGCTTTGGCAGTATGAGATCTGCCTAACACTGTTCGGCTTCTTGATGGCCCATCAGCCCGCAGCGCCCTAGGCTCGCCGCATGCCCACAGAGCGACCCACCACCACCGCGCCCGTCCCCCTCCGCGAGCGGCGCCGGGCCGCCGCGGCGCAGGAGATACTCGACGCCGCCGAGCAGCACATCGGCGAACACGGGCCCGCCGCCCTGTCGCTGCGCGCGGTCGCCCGCAGCCTCGGCATGACCGTGCAGGCGCTCTACCACTACTTCCCCAACCGCGACGCCCTCGTCACCGCCCTCATCGCCAAGGCGTACGGCGAGCTGTCCGACGCGTTGCAGGCCGCCGCCGACGGCGTGCGCGCGACCCCCTCCACACCGCGTCTGGTCGTGGTGGCCGATGCCTACCGTGACTGGGGCGTCGCCCGTCCGGAGCACTTCCAGCTGCTCTACGGGACGCCGCTGCGGTACTACGCGGCGCCCGCCGAGGGCCCGACCACGCAGGCGGTCCGCCGGATGGGCGCGATCTTCCAGCGCGAGCTGTTCGCCGGCTTCACCCCGGCGCAGCTCGCCGCCGCCGACGTCCCCCCGCTCTCGCCCCCGTACCGGGAGCATCTGACACAGCTCCCCCTGCACGCGCAGGGCGATCTGCCGCCCGCCGCGGTCGCGCTCTTCCTCAGCGCGTGGGGGCACGTGCACGGGCTGGTCGTCCTGCAGGTGTTCGGGCACACCGCGTTCCTCGGCGACCATCAGGCGGAGGTCTTCCGCACCTCGGTGCGGATGATGCTGGACGACATCCACCGCCGGATCCCCGCCGCCTGAGCCGAGCCGGCGCTCAGGGCCGCCGGTCGCCGTCCCGACCCTCCGGGGAGGGATCGCCCTCCGGGGCGGGATCGGGAGCGGACAGCGCGTCGATCTCGGGGTGGTCGCGCAGGGCGGCGATGACCGCGTTCACCGCGGCGCGCTGCGGGGCGCCGCGCCGCACCACGACGGCGACGTTGCGGTGCACCGGGGGGTTCAGCCGCCGGGTGACGACGGCATGGTCGGAGGTGACCGCGAGCGCGGGCAGCAGGGCGATCGACCCGGTCGTCTCGACGTGCCGCAGCAGCATGAGGTAGTTGCTGAACCGGCAGGCCACCCGGGGTTCGAACCCCGACTCGCGGCAGAGCCGGACGGTCAGGTCCGCCATGTACGACTGCGGCCGGTCGCAGGCCCAGGTCTCCTCCTTGCACGCCGCGAGGCTCACCGCGGTGCGCGAGGCCAGCGCATGGCCGTGCGGCAGGACCAGGACGACCGGGTCGCTGCCGAGCGACATGACTTCGAGGTCCGCGCCCCACGTCAGGCCGGAGTAGTCGGTGGTGGTGACGATGACGTCCGCCTCGCCGGAGCGCAGGGCGGGCCCGCTCTCGTGCGGCTCCATCTCGACGAGTTCGAGGTCCAGGTGCGGATGGGTGGTGGCCAGCCGGTTCGCCGCCGGGACGGCGAGGCTGTAGATCGCGCTCTGGAACACGGCGAGCCGTACGGTCCCGATGGGCTCGTCGTTCAGGGCGCGCAGTTCGGCCTCGACGTCGGCCATCCGGTCCAGGATCTCCCGGCCACGGCGGGCCAGCAGGAGTCCGGCCGGGGTCAGCCGCACCCGCCGCCCGGTGCGTTCGATCAGCCGGCACCGGGTCTCGGTCTCCAGCACCGCCAGTTGCTGGGAGACCGTCGACGCGCTCAGGTGCAGCGTGTCGGCGACCGCGCGGACGGTACCGAGGGTGTCGAGCTGGCTGAGCAGGTGCAGCCGTCCGGAGTTGAGCACGCGGCGATGGTACGCCGCACAGCCCCGCCCTGTACGGTTCTGGCGTACAGGGGCGTCGAATCTGTGCGGTGGACACGCGCAGCGGGGCGTCCCTACCGTCGGTCGCATGCCTTCCGAGACTTCGAGCGCCGACCCGGGGCGCCATCTGATCCGCTACTCCGGCCACGCACCCTTCTCGCCGGAGGTCGTCGTGCGCGCCGCGGGGACCTCCGTGTTCACGGAGAGCGGCCGTGAGCTGCTGGACTTCACGTCCGGTCAGATGAGTGCCATCCTCGGGCACTCCCATCCGGCGATCGTCTCGACGGTGCGCGAGCAGGTCGCGCACCTCGACCACCTGCACAGCGGCATGCTCAGCCGCCCGGTCGTCGAGCTGGCCCGCCGGTTGGCCGGCACCCTGCCGGAGCCGCTGGAGAAGGCGCTGCTGCTGACCACCGGGGCGGAGGCGAACGAGGCCGCGGTGCGGATGGCGAAGCTGGTCACCGGCCGCCACGAGATCGTCTCCTTCGCCCGGTCCTGGCACGGCATGACCCAGGCCGCCGCGAACGCCACCTACAGCGCCGGGCGCAAGGGCTACGGCCCCGCCGCGCCGGGCAACTTCGCACTGCCGGTGCCGGACCGCTACCGCCCCTCCGTCGTCGGTCCGGACGGCGAGCTGGACTGGCGCCGCCAGCTGGACCTGGGCTTCGAGATGATCGACGCGCAGTCGGTCGGCAGTCTGGCCGCCTGCCTGGTCGAGCCGATCCTCTCCTCGGGCGGCGTGGTCGAGCTGCCGCCGGGCTATCTCGCCGCCCTGGCGGACAAGTGCCGTGAGCGCGGGATGCTGCTGATCCTGGACGAGGCCCAGACGGGGCTGTGCCGGACCGGCGACTGGTACGCCTTCGAGCACGAGGGTGTCGTCCCGGACATCCTCACGCTGTCCAAGACGCTGGGCGCGGGGCTGCCGCTGGCCGCCGTGCTGACGAGCGCGGAGATCGAGCGGCGGGCGCACGAACGGGGCTTCCTGTTCTTCACCACCCACGTCAACGACCCGCTGCCCGCCGCGGTGGGCAACACCGTCCTCGACGTCCTGGTCCGCGACCGGCTGGACGAGCGCGCCCGGGCGCTCGGCGCGGCACTGCGCGAGGGCCTCGACAAGCTCGCCGCCCGCCACGAGGTGGTGGGAGACGTGCGCGGCCGGGGGCTGCTGCTGGGCATGGAACTGGTCGGCGACCAGGTGCTGGGCGAGGGCGGCGCGGACCGCCTCGGCGCCGCCGTCACCCGGCGCTGCTTCGAGCTGGGGCTGCACATGAACATCGTCCAGCTCCCGGGGATGGGCGGGATCTTCCGTATCGCGCCCCCGCTGACCGCGAGCGACGACGAGATCGCCCGCGGCGTCGCTGTCCTCGACCAGGCACTCACCGACGCCGCCGGAGCACTGTAAGCCCCAAGGCCCCGGTGTCCTGGGGGTACCGGGACACCGGGGCCGGGTGCGTGCGCGGGTGGGGTGCGGGAGGGTCAGACTCCGGCCGCCTCCGGCTCGCGGGTGGGCTGCGTGGGCGCGGCGGTGTCGCCGAGTTCCCGGTGCAGCTTCTCGCCCTCGACGTCGACGTTCGGCAGGAGACGGTCCAGCCACCTGGGCAGCCACCACGCCTTGCTGCCGAGCAGGGCGAGGACCGCGGGCACGATCGCCATGCGGACCACGAAGGCGTCGAAGAGCACCGCGATCGCGAGGCCGAAGCCCATCATCTTGATCATGGCGTCGTTCTCCAGGATGAAGCCGGAGAAGACGCTGATCATGATGATCGCGGCCGCCGCGACCACCCGGCCGCCGTGGGTGAAGCCCGTGGTGACGGACTGGGCGGGGGACTCCCCGTGGACGTACGCCTCCCGCATGCGGGTGACGAGGAAGACCTCGTAGTCCATGGCCAGGCCGAAGACCACGCCGATCATGAAGATGGGCATCATCGACATGATCGGGCCCGGCTGGTCCACGCCGAACACGTCCGCGAGCCAGCCCCACTGGAAGACCGCGACCACCGCGCCGAGCGCCGCGGCCACCGAGAGCAGGAAGCCCAGGGCCGCCTTCAGCGGGACGAGGACCGAGCGGAAGACCAGCATCAGGAGCAGGAAGGCGAGCCCCACGACCAGCGCCAGATAAGGAATGAGCGCGTCGTCCAGGGTCTGCGAGAAGTCGATCGTCATCGCGGTCGCGCCGGTGACCAGCATGGTCGCGCCGGTGTCCGCCTTGATGTCACCGGACAGCGAGCGCATGTCGTGCACCAGCGACTCGGTGGCGATGTCGCTCGGGCCGGTCTTGGGCATCACGGTGAGGACGGCGGTGTCGCCCTCCTCGTTGAAGTTGGCCGGGGTGACGGCCGCGGCCTCGCCCAGTCCGGTGATCTTCTCGCCCACGGTGTCCGCGGCGGCCTGCGGGTCGTCCGCGCCGCGTGCGTCGATGGTGACCATCAGCGGGCCGTTGAACCCGGCCCCGAAGGACTCGGACAGCATGTCGTAGGCCTTGCGCTGGGTGGTGTCGGGGGCCGAGCTGCCCTCGTCGGGCAGGCCCAGCTCCATGCTCGCGGCCGGTACGGCGATGACGCCGAGGCCGAGGACCGCGGTCAGCAGGACGGTGACCGGGCGCCGCTGTACGAAGCGGGCCCAGCGGGTGCCGAGCTTCGGCTTGCCGGAGGCGGCCCGGGCCCCGGCGGGCGCCTTGCGGTCCTTGCGGCTGAGGGCCTTCTTGCCGGCGAAGCCGAGCAGCGCCGGGGTGAGGGTGAGGGCGATCAGCACGGCGATGCCGACGGTGCCCGCGGCGGCCAGGCCCATCTTGGTGAGGATCGGGATGTTGACGATCGCGAGACCGGCCAGGGCCACGACGACGGTCAGTCCGGCGAAGACGACCGCGGAGCCGGCGGTTCCGACCGCTCGTCCGGCCGCCTCCTCCGGGGCACGGCCCTCGGCGATCTCCGCCCGGTAACGCGAGACGATGAACAGGGCGTAGTCGATGGCGACCGCGAGGCCGATCATCATGGCGAGGGTGGAGGTCGTGGCGGACAGCTCCAAAGTGCTGCCGAGTGCCCCGATGGCGGAGATGCCGATGCCGACACCGATGATCGCCGAGAGCAGCGGCATACCGGCCGCGACCAGGGAGCCGAAGGTCAGCAGGAGCACGATCGCGGCGACGCCGATGCCGATCAGCTCGGCGGTGCCGCCCATCTCCTGCTCCGCCACGACCGCGTCGCCACCGGTCTCGACGGTGTAGCCGTCCGCACGGGCGGTGTCGGTGGCGGCGGTGAGCGAGTCGCGGGCCTCGTCGGTCAGCTCCATCGCGTTGACCTTGTAGGTCACGGAGGCGTAGGCGGTGGTGCCGTCCTTGCTGACGGCGTTCGCCTTGAACGGGTCGTCCACCGAGGCGACCTGCGGTCCGGCCTTCAGGTCGGCGACCAGGCCCTCGACCCGGTCCTTGCCGGCCGCGTCGGATATCTTCGCGCCCTCGGGGGCACGGATCACGACGCGGGCCGTGGCGCCCTCGGCGCTGGCGGCCGGGAACTGCTCGTCGAGCAGGTCGAACGCCTTCTGGGACTCGGTGCCGGGCATGGAGAAGGAGTCTTCGGGCGGGGCCGGCGCGGCGGACGAGGCGACGCCGGCGCCCACGAGTATGGCCACCCACAGCAGGGCGACGAGGCCGCGGCGCCGGAACGCCCTCCGGCCGAGTCGATAGAGAAACGTAGCCACCTTTTGGACCAATCCGTCGGGTTGCGGGCAGGACGAAGACCCGGCACATGGGGGGAAGGCGGACGCGCTGACCGGGGTACACATCCATGCTCGCCCGGTGTTCCGGGCGTTTGATCCGACCCTGGGTCTGGACTGGCGTACTGCGTCGGGTGTAGTGGGGTCCCGCTCCACTCTCCCCTCGGTGTAGATCACGAAGGTGGGTGTACTCCGCATTTCGTTGCCGCGGGCAGCCGACGTCCCCTCAGCCGGTGACGGGGGTGGCGTTGCCGCCCGCGCCGCAGCGCAGGGTCCAGGACGGGGTGGAGCGGGTCCCGTTCTCGTGGATCCGGACGTCGACCTCGTCGGCGGGAAGACCGCCCGGGACCTCGGCGTGGGCCGCGGTGCAGACCAGCTGGTTGACGGCGGCGACGTCCAGTCCGCCGGTGCTGACCTGGACGGGGACGACGACGTCGACGGCTCCGTCGCTCGCGGTGGCGGTGAGCCGTCCGGCGATCTCCGGCGCGACGTGGGTGGTCAGGCCGCGCTCGCGCTCGGCCCTGGTGGGTCCGTCCAGGAGCAGGTCGAGGGCCTGCTGGGGGGCGAGGGGGGCGTCCGTGGGCCGGGTGACGGGGCGGGTGCCGTAGGGCCCCGCGAAGTACAGGCGCACGGTGCTCGCGCCGTCGCCGGGCCGCGGGACGCCGGACGCGGGGGCGCCGGCCCGCACCGGGCCGGTGGTGCCGATGGCGCAGCCGGTGGCACCGGCGGCGAGCAGCGCGGCCAGGAGGAGGGCGGCCCGCTTCGGGTGCCGCATCGGGCGGTTTGTCATGTCGTTCCCGGGGAGGAGGCGGCCGACGGCAGGGTGAGGGTGAAGACGGCGCCGCCGTCGGGGTGGTTGGCCGCGGTGAGGGTGCCGTCGTTCAGGGCGGCGTTCTCCTGGGCGATGGCCAGGCCGAGACCGCTGCCGCCGGAGCGGGGGCGTGCCGCGTCGGCCTTGTAGAAGCGGTCGAAGACGTACGGGAGTGCCTCGTCCGGGATGCCGGGCCCCCGGTCGGTGACCGTGACCCGGACCCGGTCGCCGCGCACGCGGACGGCGACCGTCACGGGTGGGCGTCCGTGGTGCAGCGCGTTGGCGACCAGGTTGCCGAGGACGACGTCGATCCGGCGGGGGTCGACGCGTGCGGGGGCCGGTTCGGGCAGGTCGGCGCGGACCCGCTCGTCGTGGGTCCAGCCGCGCAGTTGGAGGGTCTTGGTCACGAGGGTGCGCAGGTCGACGTCCTCCCGGTGGACGGGGGCGGCCTTGGCGTCGAAGCGGGAGACCTCCATCAGGTCCTCCACCGTCCGGGCCAGGGCGCGCACCTCCTCGCTGATCAGCCGGACGGCGTCCTCCGTGTCGGCGGGCAGCACGCCCGAGGCGGCGTCCTCGTCGAGGACCTCGGTGACCGCGGCCATGGCCGCCAGCGGGGTGCGCAGCTCGTGGGCGACGTCGGCGGCGAAGCGGCGGGCGCCCGCCTCCAGCCGGCGCAGTTCGGCGGCGTCCCGCTCCAGCGTCTCGGCCATGGTGTTGAACGAGCGGGTCAGGTCGGCGAGTTCGTCCCGGCCGGGGGCGTCCAGGCGCGTGTCCAGCTCCCCCGCGGCGATGCGTTCGGCGCCGTGGCGCAACCGGCGTACGGGGCGCAGGACGCTGCGGGCCGCGAAGAGGGCCGGGACGAGTGCGAGGGCGAGGGCGGGTACCGCTCCGGCCTCGGCGGCGGTGACCAGGGCGTCGATGTCGGCCCGGTCGTCGTCGAGGGGGAAGGCGGCGTACACGGTCAGCCCGGAGAGTGACCCTGCGTCCGCGCTCGTGCCCGTGTCCGCGTATGCGTCCGCGTCTGTGCCCGTGTCCGTGTCCGCGTCCGTGCCCCCGGAGTCGTCTGTGTAGGCGACGGGCATGCCGAGGGCCAGCCAGGGGCGGCCGTCGTGTTCGGTCCGCTGGTGGACGGCTCGTCCGCTGTCCTGGACGGCCCGGCGCAGTTCGGCGGGGACGGGTGGCGTGCCGGGGGACGCCGTGACCGGTTCGCCGCCGCGGTAGGAGGCGGACGCGTGCCAGGCCCGCGCCCCACCGGCCTGGTCGAGCTGCCGGGTGAGCCCGCGCAGGTCCTCGGCGGTGGGCGGCAGGGTCAGGTCGGGGGCGAGGGAGTCGAGCTGGGTGCGCAGGTCGGCGACGGCGGTCTCCTCGGCGCGGTCGAGGATGGCCGCGCGGGCCCGGTGGAAGGTCAGGCCGGCGGTGAGCAGGGCGCCGAAGGCAGCGGCCAGGAGGAAGGCGACGACCAGCCGGACCCGCAGCCCGCGCGGCGCGTGCGGCCGGAACCCGCGCGCAGCGGAGCGGAGCGGCAGCCGGAACCGCCTCACAGCGGACCGAAGCGGTAGCCGAAGCCGCGCACGGTCTGGACGTACACCGGCTTGCGCGGATCGTCCTCGATACGGGCGCGCAGCCGCATCACGCAGGCGTCGACGAGGCGGACGTCGCCGTAGAAGGAGTGCTCCCACACCTGCTCCAGGAGCTGCTGGCGCGAGTACACCTGGCCGGGGGTGGCGGTGAGGAACAGCAGGAGCTTCAGCTCGGAGGGCGCGAGCGGGAGTTCGGCGCCGTGTTTGGCCACGACGAGGGTGGTCCGGTCCACGGTGAGGTCCGCGTGCCGCTCGGGGCCCGCGGGCACCGTGGTCGGCGTGCCGCCCTCCTGGGCGGGGGCGACCCGGCGCAGGACCGCCCGGATCCGCGCCTCCAGCAGCTCGGCACCCGCCGGTTTGACGACGTAGTCGTCGGCACCCGCCTCCAGGCCGACCACCATGTCGATCTCGTCGCCGCGCGCGGAGAGGATGATGATCGGGATCCGCTTGCTCTCACGGATCCGGCGGCACACCTCGAGACCGCTCATGTTCGGCAGCATCAGGTCGAGGAGCACCAGGTCGGGCCGGTGCCGCTCCAGGGAGAGCAGGCCGGTCTCGCCGCTGCCCGCGACGGCCACCTCGTGCCCCCGGCGTTTCAACGCGAGCGAGACGCCTCGCTGCACGGCGGGGTCGTCTTCGATGAGCAGGACTCGTGCCATGGGGGTGCGCTCTTCTCCGGTTTCCTCGGCCGGGCTTTCCCGGCCGGCTCTCTCGGCCGGGCTTCTCGGTTCGGCCTGCTCGATTCGGCCTACTGGGTTCGGCCCACTCGGTTCGGCCCACTCGGTTCGGCGGCGGGCCTTCTTCTGCCAGCGTGCTCGAAGCGTATGACGCCCGGTTCCGCATCACGTGATGAAACGATGACAGCCCTCCCCGGGCCGGGAGCGTGTGCCCTGTGCTGGGGGCATGGACAACGAGATCAATTCCGGCGGGCGCTCGCTGCCCGCCCGCCGCGTCTTCGGGTACGCCCTCGTGGCCGCGGCCGTGGCGCTCTCCCTGACCGGCTGCCAGGACTCCGGCAGCGGCGTCGAGGTCTCCGCCGGGGACAGTGCGGCTGCCGACGCCTCGGACGGCGCCCGGGGCTCCGGCGAGAAGCGGGACGACGGGCCGCGACGGCTGCTGTGGATGGGGGACTCCATCGGCGAGGCCCAGGCACCCGCCCTCGACGCGGCCATGGAGGCCGGGGGCGTCGCGTTCGAATCGGTGGCCGCCGCGGGCGGCGGCGGGGTCGTCGGCGAGATCGCTGCTCCCACCTGGGACCGCCTCCCCAAGACGCTCAAGACCTTCGCACCGGACGTCGTCGCCTACCAGGTCACCACCTACGACTGGGGCACCCCGGCCGAACAGCGCGCGGCCTACGAGCGCCTGGTGAAGACCGTGAACGAGGCGGGGGCCGACCTCCTTCTCGTCTCCGCCCCGCCGTTCAAGCTCGACGACTTCTACCAGCCGCACGAGAAGGAGATCGAGTCCGCGCCGCGGTCCGCGAAGAGCGTGGCCGCCAAGCACCCCGACACGGCCGCCTTCCTCGACGCCTCGGCCCTGTGGGGCGAGGACAGCGGCGCCGAGCAGGCGCAGCGCAGCAAGGACGGCATCCACTCCTGCCAGCAGGGCTCGGCCGCGTTCGCCGTCTGGTTCGGCGAGCAGCTGGAGCGGCGGTACGGCTTCGACCCGGCCGCGGCCGACGCGTGGGCCACCGGTGAGTGGACCGGCGACAAGGTCTACAGCCGGCTCGGCTGCGCGTAGCCCCCGGCGAAGCCCGGCCCGCCCACCGCGAGGTGCTCGCGGGCCGGGAACGTCCAGCCCACCTCGAGGTGCTCACGGGCCGGCAACGCCCAGCCCCTTCCACGGAGACCAGCCCATGCCCCTGCGCCCGCACCTGTCGGCCGCCCCCTCCCCCGCCCACCACGGCACCCGCGCCGCCCCTTCCCCGGCGCCCGGCACCCCGCGTCGGCACATCGCACCGCTCGACGGACTGCGCGGCCTCGCCGTCCTGGGCGTGCTGTTCTTCCACGCCGGTCACTTCGACGGCGGGTTCCTCGGCGTCGACCTCTTCTTCGTCCTGTCCGGCTTCCTCATCACCGGCCTGCTGCTGACGGAGGCGCGGGCCCGTGACGGCCGGATCGACCTCCTCGCCTTCTGGGGCCGGCGCGCCCGGCGGTTGCTGCCCGCGCTCGCGGTCGTGCTCGCCGGCACCCTGCTCCTGGTGTGGGCCGTCGGCCCGCCGAACCTGCTCCGTTACGCCCTCGACGACGGCCCGTGGGTGACCGCGAACCTCGCCAACTGGCACTTCGTCGCCGACCGGGTGGGCTACTGGGACTCGGCGGACACCAGGGTCTTCAGTCACCTGTGGAGCATCGCGGTCGAGGAGCAGTTCTACGTGGTGTGGCCGCTGGTGCTCTGTCTGGTGGCCCGCGGCCGGGGCGCCGGACGGCGCGTGGCCGTCGTGGCCGTGACCGGAGCCGTAGCGTCCCTGGTCCTGATGGTCGTCCTCACCACCCCGGCCGACACCACCCGGGTCTACGAGGGCACCGACACCCGCGCGTTCTCCCTGCTCCTCGGAGCGCTGGCGGCCACCGCGCCGGCCACGCGCCTGGTCTCCCGCGTCGGCGAAGGCGCGGCCGGCCGGTGGAGCCTCGTCCTGGGGGCCGGCCTCGGGGCGTACTGGGTCGTGGCCGACGGCCAGAACTCGCCCTCACTCTTCCACGGCGGGCTCTTCCTCCACGCCCTGGCCGCCGCGCTGCTCGTCGCCTTCCTCGCCCGGGCTCCGCGCACACCGGCCGGCCGGTTCCTCGCGGCGGCACCGCTGCGTCGGCTCGGCCTGATCTCCTACAGCCTGTATCTCTGGCACTGGCCCGTGTACCTGGTACTGAGCGAGGAACGGCTCGGTCTCACGGGCGCTCCCCGTACGGCGGTGCTGCTCGCCGTGTCGGTGGCGCTCGCCCGGCTCTCGAAGGTCCTGGTGGAGGATCCGGTCCGGTTCCGGGCCCGCTGGGCGAAGGGCCGCACCGGGGCGGTGGCCCTGGTCGCCACCTTCGCCGCGCTGGCCGCGCTGTGGGCGGCCGTCCCCCAGCCGAGAACCGGGGAGGGCTCGGTCGACGTCACACGTCTCGCGTCGGTCGACGGCTGACGGGTGCCGGGTGACGGGTGACGGGTGACGGCTGACGGTGACGGGTGATGGCTGACGGCTGACGGCTGACGGCTGACGGCTGACGGCTCGAGACGACTCGACGGCTGTTGACCTTCACCTTGGGGCAGGCCGCAGCATCGGTGTCGCCGGGCGACGGGCCCGGTACGAGGAGGAGTGGGGCACGTGGGCACGGAGTTGCTGACCATAGGGGCGTTCGCGAAGGCGTCCCAGCTGTCGCCGAAGGCGCTGCGCCTCTACGACGAGCTGGGCCTGCTGCCGCCCGCCCGCGTCGACCCGGTCACCGGCTACCGCCGCTACGCCCCGGAACAGGTGGAGCGGGCCCGGCTCGTGGCCTGGCTGCGGCGCCTGGGGATGCCGCTGGTCCACATCCGGCACGTGTGCTCGCTGGACGCGGGTGCGGCGGCCGGCGAGATCCGCGCCTTCTGGGCGCGGGCCGAGGCCGACACCGCCGCCCGGCGCGACCTGGCCGCCTTCCTCATCGACCACCTCACCCGGAGGGATCCCGCCATGTCACCCACCGCCCCTGCCCTGAGCCTGCGTTACGCCGCCGCATCCGACACCGGTCTGGTCCGCGAGAGCAACCAGGACACCGCCTACGCGAGTTCGGGCCTGCTGGCCGTCGCCGACGGCTTCGGCGCGGGCGGCGCCCCGGCCAGCGCCGCCGCCGTCGCGTCGCTGCGGCGGCTGGAGACCGACGGCGTCCCGGCGGACGGCCTCCTCAACGTCCTCGCGGACGCCGTGGAGGAGGCCGGGCGGGCCGTGCACGACGCCGTGGGAGGAACCGGTTCCGGCCCGCGGGAGGCGGCCGGTACGACTCTCACCGCGATGCTCTGGACGGGGTCGCAGCTCGGCCTCGTCCACGTCGGCGACTCGCGCGTCTACCTGCTGCGCGACGGGGAGCTGTTCCAGATCACGCACGACCACACCGTCGTGCAGTCGATGGTCGACGAGGGCCGCATCACGCCGGAGGAGGCCGCCTCCCACCCCCAGCGGTCGCTGCTGGTGCGGGCCCTGGGCCCGGGCGCCGACGCCACCGCCGAGATGCGTCTTCAGGACGCCCGGCCCGGTGACCGTTACCTGCTCTGCTCCGACGGCCTGTCGACGGTGGTGCCGAGCGACGGGCTCCGCCGGGTGCTCGCCGCCCCGGGGGAGCCCGGGCAGGCCGTCCGCGAACTGGTGGCACTCGCCAACGGGTCCGGCGGTCCCGACAACGTCAGCTGCGTCGTCGCGGACGTCGTGCCCGGCGTGTGACACCCGCGGCGCCCTGTCCTGCCCGGGTCGCCCGCCGCTCAGGGCGGTGCCGCCCCGACCCCGACCCGGTCGCTGCCGCCCTCGGAGAGGAAGGACGCCAGGGCGCTGCCCTCCTCGGCCACCTCGGCGCGCTCCGACGGGTCGAGCCGGCGCAGCGGGGTGACGGTGACCGTGCCGTCCTCGACGGTCCAGGTCGCGGAGACCCGGCCGTCGACGAGGACGAAACGGGCGCCGGTGACCGAGAGACCGCGGTGTGCGTCGTCGATGACGCGGCCGCGGTCCTGGTAGCCGAGGACCGCGTTGTCGAAGGCCGGCAGGAACCGTACGGGAGCGGGGATGTCCGGGTCGGGTCGCGGCGCGTCGGGCAGGTCCAGCAGTTCCCGGCCCCGCTCGTCACGGAAGGCGACCAGTTCCCCGCGTACCGCCGCGACGGCGGCCGGCAGCCCGGCGAGCCCGCACCAGGCGCGCAGGTCCGCGGAGGCGGCCGGCCCGAACGCGGCCAGGTAGCGCCGTACGAGTGCCGCACCGACCGGATCGCTGCCCGGCGGGGCCGGCGGGTCGACCGCGCGGCCCAGCCACTGGGCGACCGGGACGTTGCGCACCCCGGCCCTGACTCGCCAGGTCCCGCGCGGCGGCAGCTGCACCGTCGGGATCAGTGCGGCGACCAGCATCTCCCCGAGCGGCCGCGGTCCCACGTCCGGCCACTGCCCGGCCACGGCCCGCGCGAGGTCGCCCATGGAGCGGGGCTCGCCGTCGGCCAGGACCGCCCGGCCCGCCGCCGCGAGCTCGTCGAGGTCGACCCCTTCGAGTTCGCGGCGGTAGGTGCCCAGGACGCGTCCGCGCAGCATGGCCTCGTGCCGCGACCGCCAGGCCAGTGCGTCGTCGGCGGTGACGAGGTGGACGGTGCGGCGCATCAGGTGGGTGCGTACCACCCGACGCCCGGTCAGCAGGTCGTCGAGCGCCCGCGGTGCGAAGTCGCGCAGCCTCGACCACAGTCCGACGAACGGTTCCTGCGGCTCCTGTGCCTGCATACCGCCGAGGTGCGCGACGGCGTCCAGGACCGGGCGGTCCGCGCGGTCGAGGAGCAGCTGCCGGGCGAGTGACGCCCGGTTCAGCGACCGGGCGTCGAGCACGCTCACGCGTTGTACTCGCTCACGACGTCCAGGACCCAGGTGACGCCGAACCGGTCCCGCAGCATGCCGTAGAGCGGCGCCCACTGCGCGGCGCCGAGCGGCCGCAGGACGGTCGCGCCCTCGGCCAGCTTCTCCCAGTAGGCGGTGATCTCGTCGGTGGTCTCGCCCCGGACCGAGACGAAGAAGGCGTTCTCGCCCTGGTTCCAGGGCAGGTCGGACGGCACGTCGTAGGCCATCACGCGCAGGCCGTCGGCGGTGGCGACCTGGCCGAACATCACCTGGTCGGCCGCGGCGGGGTCCTGGACGTTGCCGGCGTCCTTGTACGTCACCACGGTCAGGTCCCCGCCGAACGCGGACCGGTAGAAGGTGAGGGCCTCGCGGGCGTCGCCACGGAAGTTCAGGTGGGTCACGGCTTGTGCGGTCACGACTGGCTCCTTGCCATCGCGGTGGGACGGCCCGGTGGAGCGGGCCGCCGCGGGGCCGGTCCGGCTCCGCGGTGCCCACTCTGCTGCGGGTAGCGGTCAGGTTGTGGCCGCCATGTGCGGCAGCATGGTTCTCATGCAGAAGACCTCGGCCCGGCTGCTGTCCCTGCTCTCGCTGCTCCAGGCGCGCCGGGACTGGCCCGGTGCGGTGCTGGCCGAGCGGCTGGACGTCAGCCCGCGCACCCTGCGCCGCGACGTCGACCGGCTCCGTGAGCTGGGCTATCCCGTGCGGGCTGTGATGGGCCCGGACGGCGGCTACCGCCTGGACGCCGGGACGCAGTTGCCCCCGCTGCTCTTCGACGACGAGCAGGCGGTCGCCCTCGCCGTGGCGCTGCGCACCGCGGCCGCCGCCGGCGCCGGGATCGAGGACGGCGCGGCCCGGGCGCTGGCGACCCTGCGCCAGGTCATGCCGGCCCGGCTGCGGCACCGGATCGACGCCCTCCAGGTCACCTCCGTCGCACGGTCGGCGCCCCGGCCCGAGCCCCAGGCGGACACCGGGGTCCTGATGGCGCTCAGCGCCGCCGTCCAGGCCCGCGAGGTGCTGCGCTTCGACCACGCCCCGGCCCACCCCGTGGACACCGCGGACACCGTGCCCGAGGCCGTGCCGCCCCCGCGCCGGGTGGAGCCGCACCATCTCGTCGCCCGGGGCGGGCGCTGGTACCTGGTCGCCTGGGACCTGGACCGCGAGGACTGGCGGGTCTTCCGCGCCGACCGGATCACCCCGCGCACGCCCACCGGCCCGCGCTTCACGCCGCGGGAACTGCCGGGCGAGGACGTGGCCGCCTTCCTGACCGGCAGGTTCCGTGGCTCCGACGGCTCCGCGGACTGGCCCTGCCGCGGAACGGCGGTACTCCACCTGCCCGCCTCCGCGGTGTCGCCGCACGCCGCCGACGGGACCGTCGAGGAACTGGGTCCCGACCGCTGCCGGCTCACGACGGGCTCCTGGTCGTGGCCCTCGCTGGCCGCCGCCTTCTGCCTCTACGACACCGACATCGAGGTCGTCGGCCCGCCTGCCCTCGAGGAGGCGTTCGCCGGGCTGGCCCGCCGCTGTGCCGGGGCCGCCGCGGAGCGGTCCCGGCCGCGGTGAGGGCCGCCTCCCGGCGTCACACCCGCTGGGTCCGCTCCACGCTCGCGGTCTCGGTTGCCGGGCCGCCGCCCGCCACCACCCGCGACCGGCTGTGCAGCCGCAGGGAGACGGCGACGAAGCCGATCGCGACCAGGGTCATCGCCCCGCCCGCCCAGGCGGTGGCCTCGTACCCGAGGTCCGCGTCGATCACCGTGCCGCCGAGCCAGGGACCGCCGGTGTTGCCCAGGTTGAACGCGGCGGTCGTCGTGGCGCCCGCGAGGGTGGGCGCGGCCCCGGCGACGTTGAACATGCGCGCGTTGAGCGCGGGTGCGGTGTAGAACGCGGAGACGCCGAGCAGCAGCGACAGAACGATCACGACGGCCGGGCTGGAGGCGAACAGCGCGAGGGCGGCCAGCAGCACCGTCGACGCGGTGATGCCGGAGAGCAGTACGCCGAACAGGTGCGCGTCGGCGACCCGGCCGCCGATCATCGTGCCGATGAGCGCACCGACGCCGAACAGCGCCAGCACGGTGGGCACCCAGCCGTCCGCGAGACCGGCGACGTCGGTGAGCAGCGGGGCGAGGTAGGAGAAGGCGCAGAAGACGCCGCCGGCGGCGAGCGCGGTCACGACGATGGACAGCCAGACCTGGCGGTCCCGGTAGATCGCCAGCTCGCCCCGCAGCCGGGTCCGCCGCTCGGTCGGCGGGATGCGGGGGATCAGGGTCACCACGCCGACGAGCGCGACGGCGGACGCGCCGCCCACGGCCCAGAACGCGGACCGCCACCCCAGGTGCTCGCCGAGGAAGGCGCCGGCCGGGACGCCGAGGACGTTGGCGATGGACAGTCCGCCGATCATCACGGCCATCGCGCGGGCCCGCGCGGTCACCGGCACCATCGCGATGGCCACGGCCGCGCCCACCGCCCAGAAGCCGGCGCAGGCGAGGGCGCTGACGACCCGCGAGACGAACAGGACCTCGTAGCTAGTCGCGAGCGCGCCCGCGACCTGGCCGACGCCGAACACGGAGATCAGCGCGACCAGCGTGGTCTTGCGGGGCAGGCGCAGGGTCGCGACGGCGAGCAGCGGCGCGCCGACCACCATGCCGATCGCGAACGCCGATATCAGCAGCCCGGCTTGCGGGATCGACACGTCCATGTCGTCGGCGATGGGCGGCAGCAGTCCGGAGAGCATGAACTCGCTGGTGCCGAGGGCGAAGACGGACAGGCCGAGGATGTAGACGGCGAGCGGCATGCGTCCGGCCGTGGGCCGTGGGGAAGAGTCGGGCATGACAGGTGTCAACGGGGCCCCGCCGGCCGCCATTCCCGCGGCGGGGCCCGTCTCACGATGCGGCTACGGTGTCACGCGTTCCAGCCGGACGAGGATGCCCTTGGAGGTGGGCTGGTTGCTGATGTCGGCGACGCTGTCCAGCGGGACCAGGACCTGTGTCTCCGGGTAGTACGCGGCGGCGGAACCGCGTGCCGTGGGGTACGGGACCACTGTGAAGCCCTCGGCCCGCCGCTCGGTGTCGTCGTGCCACACGCCGACGACGTCGACGCGGTCCCCCTCGCTCAGGGACAGGGCGCTGAGGTCCTCCGGGTTGACCATGACCACCCGGCGGCTGCCGTGGATGCCCCGGTAGCGGTCGTTGAGTGTGTAGGGGATGGTGTTCCACTGGTCGTGGGAGCGCAGCGTCTGCAGCAGCAGGTGGCCCCCGGGCACGTCCGGCGTCCGCCAGGTGTTGCGGGTGAACATGGCCTTTTTGGTGGCGGTGCGGTACACACCCTCGTTGACGGGGTTGGGCAGCCGGATGCCACCGGGGCGTGCCACGCGCCGGTTGAAGTCGTGCAGGCCCGGCACGATGCGGGAGATCCGGTCGCGGATCGCGCTGTAGTCGGCCTCGAACTCCTCCCAGGGCACGTTCCCGGGGCCGGTGCCGAGGGTGCGGCGGGCGAGCCGGCACAGGATGGCGACCTCGCTGAGCAGCAGGGGTGAGGCCGGCTTGAGGCGTCCCCGGGAGGTGTGCACCTCGCTCATGGAGTTCTCCACCGTGACGAACTGCTCGCCGCCGGCCTGCTGGTCGCGTTCGGTGCGGCCGAGGGTGGGCAGGATCAGCGCGGTGCGCCCGCAGACGGTGTGGGATCCGTTGAGCTTGGTGGAGACGTGGGCGGTGAGGCGGCAGCTCCGCATGGCCGCCTCGGTGACCGCGCTGTCGGGGGCGGCCCGGACGAAGTTGCCCGCGACACCGAGGAAGACCTTGATCCGGCCCTCCCGCATCGCCTTGATCGAGTTCACCGAGTCCAGGCCGTGGGCGCGCGGCGGGTCGAAGCCGAACTCGTCGCGCAGGGCGTCCAGGAAGGAGTCCGGCATCTGCTCCCAGATGCCCATCGTGCGATCGCCCTGGACGTTGCTGTGGCCGCGCACCGGGCAGGCGCCGGCTCCGGCCCTGCCGAGGTTGCCGCGCAGCAGCAGGAAGTTGACGATCTCCCGGATGGTGGGCACGCCGTGTTTGTGCTGGGTGATGCCCATCGCCCAGCAGACGATGACCCGCTTGCTGCGCAGTACCTCGTCGCGGACCCGCTCGATCTCCTCGCGGGTCAGACCGGTGGTGGCGACCACGTCGTCCCAGGAGACCTGCCGGGCGTGTTCGGCGAACTCCTCGAAGCCGCTGGTGCAGTCGCGGATGAACGCGTGGTCGAGGACCGTGCCGGGCCGGGCGTCCTCGGCCTCCAGGAGCAGCCGGTTCAGCGCCTGGAACAGGGCGAGGTCGCCGCCGGGCCGGATGTGCAGGAACCGGTCGGCGATCCGGACGCCCTGGCCGATCACCCCGCTGGCCTTCTGGGGGTTCTTGAACCGCAGCAGCCCCGCCTCCGGGAGCGGGTTGACGGCGACGATGCGGGCGCCGTTGCGCTTGGCCTGCTCCAGCGCGGACAGCTGCCGCGGGTGGTTGGTGCCGGGGTTCTGTCCCACGAGGAAGATCAGGTCCGCGTGGTGCAGGTCGTCGAGGCTGACGGTGCCCTTGCCGGTGCCGAGGGTCTCGTGCAGGGCGAAGCCGCTCGACTCGTGGCACATGTTGCTGCAGTCGGGCAGGTTGTTGGTGCCGTAGGCGCGGGCGAAGAGCTGCAGGACGAACGCGGCCTCGTTGCTGACCCGGCCCGAGGTGTAGAAGACCGCCTCGTCGGGGCTGTCGAGCGCCTTCAGTTCCCCGGCGAGCAGGTCGAGGGCGTCGCGCCAGCTGATCGGCTCGTAGTGGTCGGAGCCGGGCCGCTTCACCATCGGCTCGGTCAGCCGCCCCTGCTGGTTCAGCCACAGGTCGGAGCGCCCGGCCAGGTCGGAGACGGAGTGCGCGCGGAAGAAGTCTGCGGTGATCCGCCGTGTCGTCGCCTCGTCGTTGATGTGCTTGGCGCCGTTCTCGCAGTACTCGTTGCGGTGGCGGTGGCCGGGTGCGGGGTCCGCCCAGGCGCAGCCCGGGCAGTCGATCCCGTCGACCTGGTTCATGGTCAGCAGGTCCACCGCGGTTTCCTTCGGGGACGTCTGCGCCAGGGAGTACTCCAGTGCGTGCACCACGGCGGGCACGCCCGCGGCCCAGGTCTTGGGCGGGGTGACGGTCAGGTCGTCCCGGGGTTCGTCCCTGGGCGGCTTCTTCATCGGGTGGATCGCCTCTCGTTCGCTGTCTTCCGGGTACGGGGCCTGGGTACGGGGCGTGGCCTGTCAGCCCACGGGCCATCCCGCCACCCGGCTGCGCGGCGGCTCCGGCTCCCCGGGCCGCACCTGGCCGCCGCGGATGGTCCCGCGCCAGGCGCCGCTCGCCTCCCCGTGCCCTTCGATGTACGCCTTGAAGTGCGCGAGTTCGCGCCGCAGGACGCGGCGCGCCGCCCCGGGGACCGCGGTGAGCACACCGGTGAGTCCGCGCGGGCCGGCCGACATCCGCACGGTCACCGAGGTGCGCTCCCCCTCGACGGGGCGGAACGTCACCTCGCCCCGGTGGCCGTGGCGTTGCCCGAGGCTGCGCCAGGTCAGGTGCGAGTCGGGCACCTGGTCCACGATCTCGGTCGCGAACTCCCGGCGGAGGGGGCCGAGTCCGACGATCCACAGGGTCACGGCGGGCCTGATCTGTTCGACCCGCTTGACGGTGGTCATGAACCGTGGGAAGCACTCGAACTGGGTCCACTGGTCGTACGCGGTGCGCACCGGTACGGCGATCTCGATCGTTTCCTCGACGGTGCTCATGTACCGCTCGCCTCCGCGGATCGTGCGGTGCCGGACTTGTCGACCGTGCAGTGCAGGGAGTCGTCGACCACGTCGGCGACGATGGTGTCGCCGGGGTCGGCCTCGCCGCCGAGGAGCAGGTCGGCGACGCGGTTGTCGAGTTCGGCCTGGATGGTGCGCCTCAGCGGTCGGGCGCCGAACTCCGGCTGGTGCCCGTGGGCGATCAGCAGCTTCTTGGCCGCCTCGGTGACCTTCAGCGTCATGCCCTGGGCGTGCACCCGCCGTTCGCTCTGGGCCAGCAGGTGGTCCACGATCCGCGAGAGGTCGTCCTCGGTGAGGCCGTGGAAGACGATGATCTCGTCGATGCGGTTGAGGAACTCGGGCAGGAACCGTCCCCGCAGCTCCTGCATCAACTCGTCCTTGAGGTCGGACACGTCGCCCTTGTGGTCGAGGATGCGGTGGGCACCGATGTTGGAGGTCATGATGACCACGCAGTGCCGGAAGTCGACGGTGCGGCCCTGTCCGTCGGTGAGGCGGCCGTCGTCGAGGATCTGCAGCAGCGTGTTGAAGACGTCGGGGTGGGCCTTCTCCACCTCGTCGAACAGGACCACGCTGTACGGCTGCCGACGGACCTTCTCGGTGAGCTGTCCGGCCTCCTCGTAGCCGACGTATCCGGGGGGTGCGCCGACCAGCCGGGCGACCGTGTGCTTCTCCTGGAACTCGCTCATGTCGAAGCGGACCATGCGGTTCTCCTCGCCGAACAGCAGCTCGGCGAGGGTTTTGGCCAGCTCGGTCTTGCCGACGCCGGTGGGGCCGAGGAAGAGGAAGGAGCCCACGGGCCGGTCGGGGTCGCCCATGCCGGCCCGGTTGCGGCGCACGGCCCGCGAGACGGCGGTGACCGCCTCGTCCTGGCCGACGATCCGGGCGTGCATCTCCTCCTCCAGCCTGAGCAGCCGTTCCTTCTCCCCGGCGGTCAGCTGGGAGACCGGGATGCCGGTGCGGCGGGAGATCACGTCGGCGATGTCGTGGGCGGTGACGGAGACGACGCCCTCACGGCGCTCCTCGATGCCCGCGAGTTCGCCCTCCGCCTCGGCGATCTCGCGCTTCAGCTCGCCCGCCCGGGCGTAGTCCTCGGCGGCGACGGCCTGCTCCTGCTCCCGGCGGAGCCTGGCGATGCGGTCCTCGCGGCTGACGACCTCGGTGGAGCGGCTCGCGCTGCGCAGCCGTACCCGGGCGCCCGCCTGGTCCATGACGTCGATCGCCTTGTCGGGCAGGAAACGGTCGCTGACGTAGCGGTCGGACAGTTCCGCCGCCGCGGTCAGCGCTCCGTCGGCGAAGCGGACCTGGTGGTGCGCCTCGTAGGCGTCGCGCAGGCCCTCCAGGATCTGCACGGTCTCCTCGACCGAGGGCTCGGGGACCATCACGGGCTGGAAGCGGCGTTCGAGGGCCGCGTCCTTCTCGACGTACTTGCGGTACTCGTCGATGGTCGTCGCGCCCACCACGTGCAGTTCGCCGCGGGCGAGCGCGGGCTTGAGCATGTTGCCGGCGTCCATGGAGCCCTCGCCGGTGGCCCCGGCGCCGACGACGGTGTGCAGTTCGTCGATGAACAGGATGATGTCGCCGCGGGCCTGCTGGACGTCCTCGATGACCTTCTTGAGCCGCTCCTCGAACTGGCCCCGGTACTGCGCGCCCGCCACCATGGCGGACAGGTCGAGGGCGACGACCCTCTTGTCCTTCAGTGTGTTCGGGACCTCACCGGCCACGATGCGCTGGGCGAGTCCCTCGACGATGGCGGTCTTGCCGACGCCGGGCTCGCCGATCAGCACCGGGTTGTTCTTGGAGCGCCGGGAGAGGATCTCGACGGTCTGCTCGATCTCCTCGGCGCGGCCGACGACGGGGTCGAGTTTCCCGGCCTTCGCCTCGTCGGTCAGGTCCCGTCCGTACTCGTCCAGCGTCGTGGCGGGCTTCCCGGCGCCGTCGCCCGGTGTTCCGCCCGAGCGGGCGACCTGCTCGGTGAGACCCTCCAGCTTGCCGATGTCCTGCCCCTCCGCGCCCAGCAGCCGGGCCGCGCCCGTGTCGCCGTCCGCCAGCAGGGCGCCCAGGACGTGCTCGGGGCCGATGTAGGAGACTCCGGACGCCCGGGAGCGGGCGTAGGCGGTGGCCAGGGTTCGTTTGGCGGCCGGGGTGAGGCCCGGCTCGGCGGACGGCTCGCCCGCCTCGCGCGGCAGGATCTCGGCGATCTGGTCCGCGAGCGCGTCGGGGTCGGCACCCGCCCGGGCGAGCAGTCCCCGCGCGGGCTCGACCTTGGTGGCCGCCCACAGCAGGTGCTCCGTGTCCAGGTCGGACGTCCCGTCCTCCAGGGCCCGCCGTGCCGCCAGGTTGAGAAGCTCCTGCGAGGACTCGGTCAGCATCCGGCCGATCGGCACCCGCTGCACGGCGGGGGGCGAGGACGCGGGCGAGGTACCGAAGAACCGGTTGAACAGATCACTGAACGGATCGGACGCGCCGAATCCGAACGACGACATCGACATGACAGCTCCTGGGGCGGTGGCGAGTCGGTTCCACCGAAACCCCATGTCGGCCCCTGCGCAAGCGGAGCGGCCGCCGTGCGGCGGCGAGGACCCGTTGTCAGTGGTGAGCGGCATGATGTGGCCCATGACTACTCCTGCAGCAGTGATCGTCGACGCCACCGCCTACGCCCAGGCGGTCGAGGACGCCACGCGCGCGGCCGCCGCCTACTACGCGGGCGGTTCCTCGCCGATGGACGACGACGCCTACGACCGGCTGGCGCGAGGGATCGCCGCGTGGGAGGCCGAGCACCCGGGCGAGGTGCTGCCCGACTCGCCCACCGGCAAGGTCGCCGGCGGCGCGGCCGAGGGGGACGTGCCGCACACGGTGCCGATGCTCAGTCTGGACAACGTCTTCTCGCCGGAGGAATTCACCGCCTGGACGGAGTCCCTGGCCCGTCGCGTCGACCGCGAGGTCGCCCGGTTCGCCGTGGGCCCGAAGCTGGACGGCCTCGCCGTCGCCGCCCGCTACCACGCGGGGCGCCTCACCCGGCTGATCACCCGGGGCGACGGCACGGCCGGTGAGGACGTCTCGCACGCCATCGGCACCGTGGAGGGGCTGCCCGAGACGCTGGCGGAGCCGGTGACCGTCGAGGTGCGGGGCGAGATCCTGATGACGACGGCTCAGTTCGAGCACGCCAACGAGGTGCGCATCCAGCACGGTGGACAGCCCTTCGCCAACCCGCGCAACGCGGCCGCGGGCACCCTGCGCGCGAAGGAGCGTGCCTACACGGTGCCGATGACGTTCTTCGGCTACGGCCTGCTGGCCCTGCCCGAGACCGGCGACGAGCTGGCCGGACGGCTCGACGAGCTGGCGTACAGCGAGCTGATGGAGACGGCGGCCGGGCTCGGCGTGCACACCAGCGCGGGCACCGCGGTCCCGGACGTGGTCGTCGAGACGCCCGAGCAGGTGGTGGCCCGGGTCCAGGAGATCGCCGCGCTCCGTGCCGAGCTGCCGTTCGGCATCGACGGGATCGTCGTCAAGGCGGACCTCGCCGCCGACCGGCGGGCCGCCGGGTCCGGCTCGCGGGCGCCGCGGTGGGCGATCGCCTACAAGCTCCCGGCGGTCGAGAAGATCACCCGGCTGCTCGCCGTGGAGTGGAACGTGGGCCGTACCGGCATCGTCGCCCCGCGCGGCGTGCTGGAGCCGGTGGTCATCGAGGGCTCCACGATCACCTATGCCACGCTGCACAATCCGGCCGACATCACCCGGCGCGGCCTGCGGCTGGGCGACCACGTGATGGTGCACCGCGCCGGGGACGTCATCCCGCGCATCGAGGCTCCGGTCGCGCACCTGCGGACGGGCGAGGAAGAGCCCATCGTGTTCCCCGACGCCTGTCCGCGCTGCGGCTCGGACATCGACACGAGCGAGGAGCGCTGGCGGTGCGCGCAGGGCCGCAACTGCCACCTGGTCGCCTCCCTCGCCTACGCCGCCGGGCGCGACCAGCTCGACATCGAGGGCCTGGGCACCACCCGCGTCGTCCAGCTCGTCGAGGCGGGTCTCGTCGCCGACCTGGCCGACCTCTTCCTGCTCGGGCGCGAGCAGTTGCTCGCCCTGGAGCGGATGGGCGAGACCAGCACCGACAACCTGCTGGCCGCGCTCGACCGGGCCAAGGAGCAGCCGCTGTCCCGGGTGCTGTGCGCGCTGGGGGTGCGGGGCACCGGCCGGTCCATGTCCCGGCGCATCGCCCGGTACTTCGCCACCATGGACCACATACGCGCCGCCGACGCCGAGGCCATGCAGCGGGTCGACGGCATCGGGGTGGAGAAGGCCCCCTCCGTCGTCGCGGAGATCGCCGAACTCGCCCCGCTCATCGACAAGCTCGCCGCCGCCGGCGTCAACATGACCGAGCCCGGCGCGACCCCGCCCCCGCCCGCCGACGCGGACGGGGCGACGGCCGAGGCACCCGGGGACGGCGGGCCGCTGTCAGGCATGAAGGTGGTGGTCACCGGCGCGATGACCGGCAACCTGGAACGGCTCAGCCGCAACGAGATGAACGAACTCATCGAGCGGGCCGGCGGACGCTCGTCCTCCAGCGTCTCCAAGAACACGTCACTCGTCGTCGCGGGCGAGGGAGCGGGTTCGAAGCGGGCCAAGGCGGAGCAGCTCGGCGTCCGGCTGGCCACGCCCGAGGAGTTCGCCGTGCTCGTCGCCGACCTGCTCGGCTGAGGCCGGGGGGCGCCTGCGCGAGGGGGTGGCGGGGGGCTTGACGGGATGTTGGCCGGGGGGTGTTGGTGACACCCCCGGCCCGGGGGCCTGTCCCACTGATCTTCCTTCCGTGCCCTGGAAAGGTCGTCGGTGAACGCACACCGTCCGCCCGCCGCAGTCGGGCGGCCACGAACAGGGGGAAGACACATGCACCGCAAGCGCCTGGCCGCCGCAGTCCTGCTCGCCGCCGCACTCACCGGTGCGCTCGCGCCCGCGGCGGCGGCCCACCCGGGTCGCCCCGACCACCCCGATGCCGTGCAGCGTCAACTGGACCTGCTCACCGCACGCGACGGCGTACCCGGCGCGCTCGCGTACGACGGCAGGACGACCCGCACCTCCGGCGTCGCCGATCTGGAGTCGGGCCGGCCGATGACCGACGAACGGGGCCGGTTCCGGCTCGCCAGCGACACCAAGGCGTTCACCGCGACCGCGGTGATGCGGCTGGTGGTGGACGGCCGCCTGGGCCTGGACGACCGCGCGGGCTCCTACGTGCCGCAGCTCGCCGACAGCCCCATCACCGTACGGCAGTTGCTGAAGCAGACCAGCGGGCTGCCTGAGTACTCGGCGCTGGTGGACTGGACCCGGCCGGGGACGACCGAGGAGTACCTGGCCCTGGCGCTCGACGCGGAGCCCGTCTTCGAGCCCGGCACGGACTGGGGCTACTCCAACACCAACTACCTGGTCCTTGGCATGGTGATCGACGAGGTGTCCGGGGTCGACTTCCGCACGTACGTGGAGCGCACGATCCTGCGCCCGCTGCACCTGGACGACACCTACTGGCCCGCGCCCGGCGAGCTGGACCTGCGCGGCCCGCACGCCCGGAACTACGGCGTGCACCCCGCGCACCCGCAGGACGGGCGGGTGGACGTGACCGAGCTGCCGGGTCACGAGTTCGGGGCGTCCGGCGGCCTGGTGTCCACACCCGTCGACCTCAACGCCTTCTGGGACGGTCTGTTCGGCGGCCGGCTGCTGCCCGGCTGGGCGGTGCGCCTGATGACGCGGGACACCACCGACATCGGCGGCCGCGACGTCTACCCGGCCGGCAGCCGCTACGGGTACGGCCTCGCCTCGATCCCGCTCAGCTGCGGCGGCGTCTACTGGGGCCACGGCGGGGACCTGCCCGGCGGTTCGGTGGGCGGCGGCCGGGCCGCGGGCGGCCGGGGCACCGTGACCGTGTACACCACGACGTGGGCGGCCGAGGGCGACAGCCTGCGTCATCTCCAGGGCGCCGTCGACGCGGCCCTGTGCGCCAAGGGGCGCTGAAAGAGCCTCTCCAGCCGGGGGCAGTAGGGAGTGTACGTTCGTACGCCCCGCGGGTAGGCTCCCGCGCATGACTGTTGACGTACTGCGCCGGCCTGCCCTGGCCGATCGGCGGGCTCGGCTGGCCGTCGCCGTGCTGTTCTTCACCAACGGCGCCCTGTTCGCCAACCTGCTGCCGAGGTATCCGCAGATCAAGGCGGACCTCGGCATCGGGAACGCCGCCTACGGACTGGCCGTGGCGGCGTTCCCGGCGGGAGCCATCACGGCCGGGCTGGCGGCCGGGATCCTGGTGCGCCGGTTCGGTTCGGCGCGGGTCGCGGTCGGCGGCACACTGCTGACCGGGGTGGGCATCCTCGCCGCCGGACTCGCGGACTCGGTCGTGGTGTTCGCGGGGGCGCTGTTCCTGGCCGGGGCGATGGACGCCTTCACCGACGTCGCGCAGAACGCCCACGGCCTGCGGGTGCAGCGCCGTTACGGACGGTCCATCATCAACTCCTTCCACGCCATCTGGTCCATCGGCGCCGTCACCGGCGGATCCATGGCCGCCGCCGCGATCGCGCTCGGTGTCGCGCGCGGCCCGCACCTGCTCTTCTCCGCCGTGGTCTTCTCGGTCGCGGCCTGCATCGCCCTGCGCTACTGCCTGCCGGGCCCGGAGACCGAGGCCGAACCGGTCCCGGAGACCGGCACCGAGGACTCCGCGCCGTCGCCGATCCGCGCACCGGCGGCCGGCCTGCGCACCGGCTGGGTGCTGGCCGCCCTCGTCCTCATCGCCACGGCCGGCACCCTCGTCGAGGACGCGGGCATGTCCTGGGCCACCCTCTACCTCTCCGACTCGCTGCACGCGACGGCGGCGCTGGCCGCGTCCGGGTATGTCGCCCTGGTCGGCGCCCAGTTCGTCGGCCGGATCGTCGGTGACCGGCTCGTGGACCGCTTCGGCCAGCGCGCGGTGGCCCGCTCCGGCGCCCTGATCGCCGCGGTCGGCATGGGCCTGGCGCTGGCCGTGCCGACGGTGCCGGGCACGGTGCTCGGGTTCGCCGCGGCCGGGTTCGGGGTGGCGACGCTGGTGCCGGCGGCGATGCACGAGGCCGACGAGCTGCCCGGCCTCAAGCCCGGGTCGGGGCTGACCCTCGTCTCCTGGCTGATGCGGCTCGGGTTCCTGCTCTCGCCACCGGTCGTGGGGCTGGTGGCCGACGCGACGAGCCTGCGGGTGGGCCTGCTGGTGGTGCCGCTCGCGGGGCTGCTGGTCCTGCTGTGCGCCGGAGTGCTCCGGCCCCGCCGAAACTGAGCCGTATCGCCGGGTGACGCGACCGACCGGGAGTGTACGTTCGTACGCTTCGGGGGTACGATCGGACGCATGCCGACGGACCACTTCGCGGGCGACTCCCGCACCAACCTCGAACGCATGCAGGCGGGCGACCTCTACATCGCCGACGACCCGGAGATCGCCCGCAGGCAGCAGCAGGCCGTGCGGCTGGCCGCCCGCTACCAGGCCGCCTACGCGGAGGACGCGGAGGCGGCGCGACCGCTCCTCGCGGAACTGCTCGGCTCGCTGGGGGCCGAGGCCCACGTGCGGCCACCGCTGTACGTCGACTACGGCAGCAACATCAGCGTCGGCGCGCGCACCTTCGTCAACTACAACCTGACGGCGCTGGACGTCGCGGCGATCACCATCGGCGAGGACTGCCAGATCGGGCCGAACGTCCAGCTGCTCACTCCCACGCACCCCCTGGAGCCCGGACCGCGGCGGGACAAGCTGGAGGCCGCCCGCCCGATCGTCATCGGCGACAACGTCTGGCTGGGTGGCGGCGCGATCGTACTGCCCGGCGTCACCATCGGGGACAACTCCGTCATCGGGGCCGGCGCGGTCGTCACCAAGGACGTACCGGCGAACGTCGTGGCCGTCGGCAACCCTGCCCGACCGGTGCGGAACGTGTAAGTCTGCTCCCATGGCAACCGGACACACGGATCCGCAGCGGCGGGAGCGCATCCTCGCGGCCACCCTCGACCTGATCGCCGAGGAGGGCATCGCACGCGTCTCCCACCGGCGGATCGCGCAGCGCGCGGGCGTCCCGCTCGGCTCGATGACGTACCACTTCACCGGCATCGAGCAGCTGCTGCGGGAGGCGTTCGGCCGGTTCACCGACCACATCGTCGCGGTATTCGACGAGCACCTCGGCGCCGCCGCCGACCGCGACGAGGCCCGCGAGGCGGTGGCCGACCTGGTGCACGAGCTGTCCGAGGACAGTCAGCGCGACCTGGTGCTCACCCAGGAGCTGTACACGCTCGCCGCGCGGCAACCGGCCTACCGGGAGCTGACCCACGAATGGATGCGCCGCAGCCGCGTCCACCTGGAGAAGCACTTCGACCCCGACACGGCCCGCCAGCTCGACGCCCTCATCGAGGGCCTGACGCTGCACCGCGCCCTGGCCCGGGAGCCGCACGGGCGCGCCCTCACCCTTGAGGCCATCGCCCGGGTCACCACCACGAGCCCGGGCACACCCCGGGCATGCGACACCCTCTAGCTGCCCGTGCGGCGCGGGCCTGACCCCCGCGCCGCACGGGCGTCCCCCGTCAGCAGACGCCGTCGCCCGGCCTGGGGTTGCCCAGGCCGAACAGGGGCCGCAGTTTGAGGCCCACCCAGGTGCCGGCCAGTGCGAAGGCGCCCCACAGCCAGCCGCTGAGGCTGCCCGAGGCGATGCCGGCGAGGTAGGCGCCGATGTTGCAGCCGCCGGCCAGTCGGGCGCCGATGCCCATCAGCACACCGCCGAGCACCGCCGCGACGGCGGTACGCCAGGGGATGCCCCGGTGCAGCGCCCAGGTGCCGCCGAGCGAGGCGGCGACGGCCGCGCCGATCATGATGCCGATGTCGGTGAGGCTGGTCTTGTCGGCGAGCACCGGACCGGCCAGCATCTCGGCGTTGCCGGGCCGCTGCCACCAGGTCCAGTTCTCCGGGTGGCCGCCGAGCGCGCCGACCAGCTCCGAGCCCCACAGGCTGAACGCGCTGGTGACACCCCAGGCGCCGCCGGAGACCAGCAGGACGCCCGCGCCGAGCACGGCCAGCGCGAGGGCGCCGACGGCCAGCGGCCAGGACCCGCGGACGGCACGGACGGCCGCGCGGCGGGCCGAGGGCACGGCGCCCAGCGGCGGCGGGTTGCGGCGGGCCTGGATCCGTCGGCTGACCAGCACCACGAGCAGCAGTGCGGCGATGGTCACGGCCCAGGAGCCGAACCAGCCGATGTGCTCGGACAGCACGACGGGCTCCCAGGCCGGGAGGTCCTTCCACAGGTCGAACTGCCAGGCGGCCAGCGTGGCGCCCGCCACGAAGCCGCCCAGGGTCAGCACGATCGACGTCTGTCCCGACCCGACCGCGAAGAGCGTGCCCGAGGCGCAGGCGCCGCCGAGCTGCATGCCGATCGCGAAGAGCGCCGAACCGGCGAACAGGCCGACGCCGATGGGTCCGGCGGACGGCGCGGGCTGGGAGCCGAACAGCCCGGTCTCCGTACCGATGACGAGCGCGAACAGGGTGGCCGTGGTGCCGAGGAGCAGGGCGTGCGCCCGCAGCCCGGAGCCGTTGCCGACGGCGACCAGCTGCCGCCAGGCGGAGGTGAAGCCGAACCGGGAGTGGAAGAGGGCGAGGCCCAGACCGAGGCCGAGCAGGAGCAGCACGCCCGGCTTGGCGCCGTGCGCGGACCACACGTAGGCGGTCAGGGCGGCGGCCAGCAGCCCGGACACCACGAGCGGTGTCCGCCGCACCGGCGGCAGGGGCGGTGCCTCGGGACGGGCCGAGGAGGTGGGTGAGGGAGCGAACAGCGGGGTGGACGGGCGCGGCGGTGCGGCCGGGGACGGCCCGGCCGGGGGTGCGGTGGTCACGGAAAAATCTCCGGGGTGGTGTGCACGGGGACGGCGGACGCTGGCGGACCGGCGGCGCGGGGAGCGCGGCCGGTCCGGGGTCTCAGCGGCGACAGAGGCCGTCGTCGACGCACCACGCCGAGCACGCGAAGAGCGCGAGGCACAGCAGCGGAGCCGATGCATACATGCGTACGAAGATACGGATGGGTGCGCTCCGGATGCCACGCCGTCTCGCCATGCGGATGGCGGGACGGCGTGGAGCCGGTGTCCTCGCGGCCCGGTTACAGCGTGCGCTCCAGGCGGTCCGCCATCAGCTGCACGAAGCGGGCGGGCTCCTTGGGCCGGCCGCCCTCGGCGAGCACCGCGAGGGCGTGCAGCAGTTCGGCGGTCTCGGTCAGCTCCGCGCGGTCCTGCCGGTCGGTCCAGGCCCGGTTCAGCGACTTCACCAGCTGGTGCTCCGGGTTGAGCTCCAGGATCCGCTTGGCGCCGGGCACCTCCTGGCCCATCGCCCGGTACATGTTCTCCAGGGCGGGCGTCAGGTCGCCCGCGTCGGAGACGACGCAGGCCGGGGATACGGTGAGGCGGGAGGAGAGGCGGACCTCCTTGACCTCCTCGCCCAGGTGCTCGGTCATCCAGCCGAGCAGCCCGGCGTACTCCTCTCCCTGCTTCTCCTTCTCGGCCTCGCTCTTGTCCTCGTCGGTGCCGGACAGGTCGATCTCGCCCTTGGCCACCGAGCGCAGCGTCTTGCCCTCGTACTCCCCCACCGCGTCGACCCAGACCTCGTCGACGGCGTCGGTGAGCAGGAGGACCTCGACGCCCTTGGCCCGGAACGCCTCCATGTGCGGGGAGTTCTCGATGGCCTGCCGGGACTCGCCCGTCATGTAGTAGATGTCGTCCTGCCCGTCCTTCATCCGCTCCACGTAGTCCTTGAGCGCGGTGGGCTCCTCGGCGTCGTGGGTGGACGCGAACGAGCAGGCGGCGAGGATCGCGTCCCGGTTGTCGGAGTCGGTCACCAGACCTTCCTTGAGCACCGCGCCGAACTCCCGCCAGAACGTGGCGTAGCGGTCCGGCGCCGACGTCCTGAGGTCCTTGACCGTCGAGAGGACCTTCTTCGTCAGCCGGCGCTGGATCATCCGGATGTGGCGGTCCTGCTGGAGGATCTCCCGGGAGACGTTGAGCGAGAGGTCCTGCGCGTCGACGACGCCCTTGACGAAGCGGAGGTAGGGCGGCAGCAGCTCCTCGCAGTCGTCCATGATGAAGACGCGCTTCACGTACAGCTGGACGCCTCGCTGGTAGCCCTGGGTGAAGAGGTCGTGCGGGGCGTGCGAGGGCACGAAGAGCAGGGCCTGGTACTCGAAGGTGCCCTCCGCCTGGAGCCGGATCGTCTCCAGCGGGTCGCGCCAGTCGTGAGCGATGTGCTTGTACAGCTCGTGGTACTCCTCGTCGGACACCTCGTCGCGCGGGCGCGCCCACAGGGCCTTCATGGAGTTGAGCGTCTCGGCCTCGCGCGCCTCGGCGCCGTCGCCGTCACTGCCGTCACCGTCCTTGCCCGGCTCGGGCAGCAGGCGGACCGGCCAGGTGATGAAGTCCGAGTACCGCTTGACGATCTCCTTGATCTTCCACGCGGAGGTGTAGTCGTGCAGCTGGTTCTCGGCGTCGGCGGGCTTGAGGTGCAGCGTGACCGCGGTGCCCTGCGGGGCCTCGCCGATCCGCTCCAGGGTGTACGTGCCCTCGCCGCGCGAGGTCCACCGGGTGCCCTCGGTCTCGCCGGCGTGCCGGGTGACCAGGGTGACCTCGTCCGCCACCATGAAGCCCGAGTAGAAGCCGACGCCGAACTGGCCGATGAGACCGTCGGCCCCGGCCGCGTCCTTGGCCTCCCGCAGCTCCTCCAGGAACTTGGCGGTGCCCGAGTTGGCGATCGTGCCGATCAGCCGGGTGACCTCGTCGTACGACATGCCGATGCCGTTGTCCCGCACGGTCAGGGTGCGGGCGTCCTTGTCGACCTCCAACTCGATGTGCAGGTCGCTCACGTCGGCGTCGGGCGCGTCGTCGCGCAGGGTGGCCAGGCGCAGCTTGTCCAGCGCGTCGGAGGCGTTGGAGACGAGCTCGCGCAGGAAGACATCCTTGTTCGAGTAGACGGAGTGAATCATCAGCTGGAGCAGCTGACGCGCCTCTACCTGGAACTCAAACGTTTCGGTCGTCATGGCTGGTGAGTACCTCACAGGTCCACAGAGTCGTCTGCACTGGTGAGGGCAACTCTAGAACAGCGAGGCGCGTCCGTCGGCGTCGGCCGGACGACGTCCGCGCCCGTCTCCACCGCCCAGTCCACCAGCGCCTCGGGCGGGTTCAGCCGCAGGGTCCGCTCGTCGTTGCCGTCCTCGGACGGCACCTCGACGGTGGCGACGACGCGGTGCCGGTCGGCGCCGGTGCCGAAGACGCCTTCGGCGTCCAGCCGGGCCACGGCCGTCTCCATGGCGCGCAGGCGCAGCTCGAACTCCGCGTCCGCCTCGTCGTCCGGCAGGTCGAAGAGGTCGCCCGGGTCGGCCACAAGGCACCGCAGGCCGCGGCCGACCTGATCCGAACGACACCCCCTAGCCGTGCAGCGACCGGTACGCCGCGGCCGCTCCCGGGTGCAGTGGCACGCCGCCGGTGCCGATGAGGCTGCGGACGTCGAGGAACTGGGCGCCGACGGCGTGGTCCGGCACGAACTCGGGGGCGCGTCGCACCAGGAGGCGGGTGAGGGTGCCGGCGAGGGCGGGGTCCAGGTCGGGGCGGCACACCAGGAGGTTGGAGACGCCGACGGTCGCGACACCGGCCGAGGCGCGGTACGCGTTCTGCGGCAGGGACACCTCCTCAAGTCCCGAGGCGGCCATGCCGTCCCGGCCGCCGGCGAGGCCGGGCAGGAGACCGGCCAGCGGCAGGAAGCGCAGGCCGGGATCGCGGTCCAGGTCGGAGAGGGTGGGCAGCGGCACGCCACCCGCGACCAGCAGTCCGACCACGGTGCCCGCCCGCAGGGCCGCCGCCGCGTCGGCCAGCCGCAGGTGCCGTACCGGGACGTCGGTGCCGGGCCTCAGACCCGCGGCGCTCAGCAGCCGCGCGCCGAGGTGGGCCGCGCCGGAGCCGACGGCGCCGAGCGAGACGGGGTGCCCGGCCAGGTCGGCCACGCTGCGCACGGGGGCGTCGGCGCGTACGGCGAACTGGAGGTACGTCTCGTAGACCCGGCCGATCGCGCTCAGGGGCACCGGCCGCGGGAAGAGCCCGGTGCCCTGGGCGGCGCGGGCCGTGTCGGTGAGGACGAGGCCGAGATCGGCCTCGCCGTCGCGGAGCAGTTCGATGTTGGTGATGCTCCCGGCGGTGGTGCGGACACGGCAGCGCAGCCCGGGGTGGGCCGCCTCCACCTGGTCGGCGAGGAGCCGGCCGAAGGCGGCGTAGAAGGCGGTCGGTTCGCCGGTGGCCAGCCGCAGCACACCGTCCGGTCCGGAGCTCCCGTGCGCGAGGTCACCGGCGAGCACGCCGCCGAGGGCGCCCGCGGCGGCGGTACCGAACGCGGCCCGCAGGACGCTGCGCCGGTTCACCGGGCCTCCTCCTTCGTCGGCGCGGGACCCGCCGCGGCACCGGACCGCGCGCTCCGGGAACACGCCGCTGCCGGACTCCCGCCGTACCCGGGCTCGGCGTCGAGGACACCCGCGAGGGCCGACCGCGGCGCGGTACGCCCCGTCACCGCGCCTCGCCCCCGGCGGGCACACCCGGTACGACGGCGCGGGTTCGCAGGCCGCGCGGGTGTGCCGGGGTCAGTTCCAGGCGGCCGCCGCGGCCGGCCAGGAGTTGCTCGGCGATGGCGAGGCCCAGGCCCGTGCCGGACGTCCCGGCCTGGCGGGCCGAGCGCCAGAACCGGGTGGTGGCCCGGTCGATCTCCTCCGCCCGCAGCCCGGGGCCGTCGTCGGTGACGGTGACGACCGCGCAGGGACCTTCGGCGGCGCAGCGCAGCCGGACGTGGGCGCCGTCGCCCGCGTACTTGATCGCGTTGTCCAGCAGGATGTCCGTCACCTGGGCCAGTTCGCGGTCGGTGCAGGCGGCCGGGACCGGCCCGGCCACGTCGGCGGTGAGACGGACCGCGGCGCGGCGCGCGACCGGTTCCCACAGCCGGTGCCGGCCCAGCGTGACCTCGGCGGCGTCGCAGTGTGCGCCCGGGTCGTCGGTGACCGTGAGTTCCCCGGCCCGGTGCTCGGCGGCGGCGAGGGCCAGGATGTCGTCGAGCAGGGTCTCCAGCCGGTCGAGTTCGGTGTTGACCCCGGCGTAGGTGCGCTCGCCGGTGGGCCGCAGGTGGGTCTGGAGGGCGTCCACCCGCAGCCGGAGGGCGGCCATGGGGTTGCGCATCTGGTGGGAGGTGTCGGCGACCAGTCTGCGTTGCTGTTCCAGTGCGGCGGTGACGGTGCGGGCCATGCGGTTGAAGCCGGTGGCGAGTTGGCGCAGTTCGGGCGGTCCGCCGACGGAGGCGGAGCCGCGCTGCCCCGGCGGGCCGCCGGGCACGGTGTGTTCGGGCGGGAGCCCCGCCGCCAGCTCGCCGACCGCGCGGTCGAGCCGGCGCAGCGGGCTGACCACCCACCGGGTCGCCGCCCGGGCCAGTACCGTGCAGGCGAGGGCGACCAGCGCGGTGCCGGCCAGGACGGCGGCCCAGCGCCGGGCGATGTCCCCGGCGGCCGTGTCCACGTCGGCGCGCAGCACCACGGCTCCGGAGACCTGGGTGCCGGTGCCCGCCGGCGTCGCGAACATGCGGTGCCCGCGGGACCAGGGCCGCAGGGCGGCGCGCGGGTGCGTGCTCTGGTTGCGCAGGGCCGCGTCGACCAGCCGGGCTACGGCGGGGTCGGCGGCCCGCATGCCGCCGGTCTGCACGACGGGGTCCCCGCGGGTGTCGGTGACGACGAGGGGTTCGCCGTAGAGCTGGGTGTAGCGCCGGGCCTCGGCGGCGATCGCCGAGGTGTCGCCGTTGCCCGCCGCCCGGTCCATGAGGGACGCGAAACGGTCCAGGTCGGAGCTGCGGGCGAGGACCAGCTGCTGGGTGCGGTCGGAGGCGGTGAACAGCAGCAGCGGGACGGCGAAGGCGGCCACCGCCAGCACGCCGAACAGCAGCAGCACGGTCTGTACCCGGGTGCGCACGCGCGGTCCTCAGTCGCCGAGTCGGAAGCCGAAGCCCCGGATCGTGGTGAGCAGCTCCGGGCGGCCCAGCTTGGCCCGCAACTGGGTGAGGTGCACGTCCAGGGAGCGGGACACGGCGTGGTAGGCGTCGCCCCACACCTCGTCGAGCACCTGCTCACGGCTGATCGCCGTTCCGGCCCGGCGCGCCAGCACGGCGAGGACGTCGAACTCCTTGGTGGTCAGCTCCACCTCCGCCCCGTCGACGCGGACCTGCCGGGCGTCCAGCGCGATCTCCACGTCACCGACGCGCACGGTACGGGCGCCGCGCGGCGCCCGGGCGGCGGCGGTGCGCCGGGTGACGGCCTCGATGCGGGCCAGCAGCTCGGTCAGCCGCACCGGCTTGACGAGGTAGTCGTCGGCGCCGAGCCGCAGCCCCCGCACCACCGAGCGCTCGTCGCCGCGCGCCGTCAGCACCAGCACGGACAGGTCGCTGACCGCCCGCAGCCTGCGCAGCACCTCCAGGCCGTCCACGTCGGGCAGGCCCAGGTCGAGGAGGAGCAGGTCCGAGCTGCGGTGGTAGGTCAGCACGTCCCTGCCGCGGGTGACCCGCCGGGTGATGTGGCCGTGGTCGTACAGGACCTCCACGAGCGCTCCGGCGACGCCGTCGTCGTCCTCGGCCAGCAGTATCTGCATCTGCCGCCTCCCTTCCAGGTCGCAGTGGCCATTTCGGAATGCCTGCGTCCGGATGTCTGCGTCCGAATGTAGACCACGCTCGGCGGCACGTTACGCCTGGTCCGCTGGGTGGACGGTCGGGGCGGCGCTCTTGTTAAGGGGAGGTTAGTTCTGTGTCCGGCCGGCTCCCGGCCGCCGGGCGGGCGGGGAGAGGCTGCCGCGGTCGACGACGACCCGAGCCCGGAGGACGCAGCCCATGATCATCGACTGTCACGGTCACTACACCACGGCCCCGCCGGCCCTGGCCGCCTGGCGGGAGCGGCAGATCGCCGCCCTGGTCGGCTCGGCGGCGGCGCCCTCGCCCGCCGGCCTGCGGATCGGTGACGACGAACTGCGCGAGAGCGTCGAGCCGAACCAGTTGCGGATGATGGACGAGCGCGGCATCGACGTCACCGTGTTCTCGCCCCGGGCGTCGTTCATGGCGCACCACGTGGGTGACTTCCGCACCTCGGCCGCGTGGGCGGCGCTCTGCAACGAGCTGTGCGCCCGCGTCGCCGCGCTCTACCCCGAGCGCTTCGTCCCGGCCGCGATGCTGCCGCAGTCGCCGGGCGTCGACCCGGCCACCTGCGTCCCGGAGCTGACGCGCTGCGTCGAGGAGTACGGCGCGGTCGCGGTGAACCTCAACCCCGACCCCTCGGGCGGTCACTGGACCGCTCCCCCGCTCACCGACCGCTCCTGGTACCCGCTCTACGAGAAGCTGGTCGAGTACGACGTCCCGGCGATGGTCCACGTCAGCACGAGCGTGAACCCGGCCTTCCACACCACCGGCGCGCACTACCTCAACGCCGACACCACGGCTTTCATGCAGCTCGTGCAGGGAGACCTGTTCACCGACTTCCCCACCCTGCGGCTGGTGCTCCCGCACGGCGGCGGGGCGGTGCCGTACCACTGGGGCCGGTTCCGCGGTCTGGCCATGGCGCTGGGCAAACCGCCGCTGGAGGAGCACGTCCTCGGCAACGTCTTCTTCGACACCTGCGTGTACCACCAGCCCGGCATCGACCTGCTCCTCGACGTGGTTCCGGCCCGGAACGTGCTGTTCGCCTCCGAGATGATCGGCGCCGTGCGGGACGTCGACCCGTGCACGGGCCACCACTTCGACGACACCCGGCGCTATGTCGAGGCGTCCGCCCTGTCCGCGGAGCAGGTCGCCGCCGTGCGGGAGCACAACGCACGGTCGGTGTACCCGCGTCTGGACGCGCTGCTGAAGCGACAGGGGCGCTGACATGACCACCCTCGCTGCCAAGACCCCCGGCTGGCTGGACTGGCACCCGGCCCCGTCCGAGCCCTCCTTCCGGCTGCCGCCCGGCACGGTCGACGCCCACTGCCACGTGTTCGGTCCGCAGGCGGAGTTCCCGTTCGCCCCGGAGCGCAAGTACACGCCCTGCGACGCGGGCAAGGACCGGCTCTTCGCCCTCCGCGACCATCTGGGCGTCGACCGCCAGGTGATCGTGCAGGCCACCTGCCACGGTGCCGACAACAGCGCCATGCTCGACGCGGTGCGGGCGAGCGGCGGTCGGGCGCGCGGCGTGGCGACCGTCCGGCCGGACGTCAGTGATGCCGAGCTGCGGGAGCTGGACGCGGCGGGTGTGCGCGGGGTGCGGTTCAACTTCGTGCGCCGGCTGGTCGACGCGTCGCCCAAGGACGCCCTGCGCACGATCGCACGGCGGATCGCCCCGCTCGGCTGGCACGTCGTCCTCTACTTCGAGAGCGCCGACCTGCCCGAACTGGCGGACTTCTTCACCTCCTTGCCCACGCCGCTGGTCGTGGACCACATGGGGCGACCGGACGTGACGAAGCCGGTGGACGGCCCCGAGTTCTCGCGTTTCCTGCGCTTCACCGACCGGGGCGAGGTGTGGGTCAAGGTGTCCTGTCCCGAGCGGCTGAGCGTGAGCGGTCCCGCCGCGCTGGACGGGGAGCGCGCGCCCTACGCCGACGTCCTGCCCTTCTCCCGCCGCGTCGTCGAGGAGTTCGGCGACCGCGTGCTGTGGGGCACGGACTGGCCGCATCCCAATCTCACCGACCACATGCCCGACGACGGCCTCCTCGTCGACCACGTACGGCGGATCGCCGTGACCGAGGAGCAGCAACGCCGACTGCTGGTGGACAACCCGACCCGCCTGTACTGGCCCGGCGACCGGTGAGCCGCTCCCCCTCCCGGCCGTCGCCGTCCCCGATCCCCGCGACAAGGACCCCGTCATGCAGCACGCCAACGCACTGAACCGGCTGGACCGGCTGCCGGTCTCCCGGTTCCACAAAGTCACCCTGCTCGCCGTCTCGTTCGCCTACTTCTTCGAGTTCGCGGACATCAACACCTTCGCGACCACCGCCCCCAAGCTCGTCGACCTGTGGGGCATCTCGGTCGACCAGGTCGCCTACGTCACCTCGCTGTCGTTCGTCGGCATGTTCCTCGGCTCGGTCGTCGCGGGAACCGTCGCCGACCGCCTGGGCCGCAAGCGCACGCTGCTGCTGACGACACTGTTCTTCGGCGTCTTCTCGTTCGCGTCGGCGTTCTCCTGGGACCTGGTGTCGCTGACCGTCTTCCGGGTGCTGACCTCGGCCGGTCTGGCGGCGATGACCGTGGTCGCGGTCATCTACGTCAACGAGATGTACCCGTCGGCCGTGCGCGGCAAGTACCAGGCGTACGCCATCGTCATCGGCATCTGCGGCACCCCGGTCACCAACCTCGTCGCGAGCGGGGTCGTGCCGCTCGCCGACTGGACCTGGCGCCTGGTCTACCTGTGGGGCTCGCTCGGCATCCTGCTGGTCCTGTTCACCCGGCACCTCAAGGAGTCGCCGCGGTGGCTCGAGAGCCGGGGGGACCACGCGAGCGCGGACGCCGTACTGCGCGACATCGAGGCGTCGGTGGCCGCCGAGCACGGCCCGCTGCCGGCGCCCGCGCCGCCCGTCGAGGAGGAGCCGGTGACCAAGGCCCCGCTGCGGCTGCTGCTCCAGCGCAAGTACCTGATGCCGACGCTGCTGCTCACGGTGCTGTGGGTCACCCAGACCATCGGCTTCTTCGGCTACTCGAGCTGGGCGCCGACCCTGCTGGCCAAGGAGGGCTTCAGCGTCGAGAAGTCGGTCTTCTACGTGGCGCTGACCACCGTCGGCGCGCCGCTCGGCTCGTATCTGGCCGCCCTCGTGACCGACCGGTTCGAACGCAAGTGGTGCCTGGCCGCGTTCGGCACGCTGATCGCCGTGTGCGGGCTCCTGTACGGCCTCACGTTCAACCCGGTGCTCATCATCGTGTTCGGCTTCCTGGTCAACCTCTTCGAGCGCGGTTACACGGCACTCGGCTATGCCTACTCGCCCGAGCTGTTCGACACGCGCGGACGGTCCCTGGGCACCAGCGTGTCGTACGGGCTCGGCCGGCTGTCCAACGCCGCGGGGCCGCTGATCGTGGCGGCCCTCTACAACGCGCACGGCTACCGGAGCGTCTTCTACTTCATCGCCGGCACCTGGCTGGTCGGTGCGATCGCGCTGAGCCTGTTCGGGCCGCGCACCCGGCAGGCCCGCAGCAACACCGTGCCCTCCCGCACCACAGAGAGCGTGCCCGGCTAGGGGGACCGTGCCCGGCCAGGTGGTGCCGGGCACGGCCAGGGGGTGCCGGGCACGCTGCAAGAAGCTCTGTCAACAACGTTGACTTCGAGTCAACCGCCCTGCACATTACTTAAAAGTAGAACCGCTCGGTAACCCCCGCTGCCGCCCTCCCGAAGAAGAGAGAGCACATGCCGAAGCACGCCCTTCGCCGTGTCATGACCGCGACAGCAGCTGCCGTCGCCACACTGGCCCTCGGTCTCACGGACGCCGCCGCCCACGCCACCCCCGACACGCTGGACTACGTCGCCCTCGGCGACAGTTACAGCGCCGGCTCGGGCGTCCTGCCCGTCGACCCCACCAACCTGCTCTGTCTGCGCTCGACGGCCAACTACCCCCACGTCATGGCGGCCACCACGGGCGCCCGTCTCAAGGACGTCACCTGCGGCGCGGCGCAGACCGCCCACTTCAGGCAGGCCCAGTACCCGGGCACGGCCCCGCAGTTGGACGCGCTCGACACCGGCACGGACCTGGTCACGCTCACCATCGGCGGCAACGACAACAGCACCTTCATCAACGCCATCACGGCCTGCGGCACGGCGGGCGTCCTCAGCGGCGGCAAGGGCAGCCCCTGCAAGGACAAGCACGGCTCCTCCTTCGACGACGAGATCGAGGCCAACACGTATCCCGCGCTCAAGCAGGCGCTCCTCGACGTCCGCGCCGAGGCGCCGCACGCCAGGGTGGCAGCCCTCGGCTACCCGTGGATCACCCCGGCCACCGCCGACCCGTCCTGCTTCGTGAAGCTGCCCGTCGCCGCCGGTGACGTGCCCTACCTGCGGGCGATCCAGGCGCACCTCAACGACGCGGTGCGGCGCGCCGCCGAGGAGACCGGAGCCACCTACGTGGACTTCTCCACGGTCTCCGACGGCCACGACGCCTGCGAGGCCCCGGGCACCCGCTGGATCGAGCCGCTGCTGTTCGGGCACAGCCTCGTCCCCGTGCACCCCAACGCCCTCGGCGAGCGGCGCATGGCCGAGCACACGATGAGCGTCCTCGGCCTGGGCTGACCCCGGTACCCCCTCCCCCGCGTAGGCTCTTCCCGTGCCGCCCTCCCGCCTGCGCCGCGTCGCCGTCCTCGTGCTCGAAGGCGCGAAACCGCTCGACGTCGGCATCCCGGCGCAGGTCTTCACGACACGGGCAAGCATGCCGTACGAGGTGCGGGTGTGCGGCGCGGCTCCCGGCCTGGTGACCGGGGGCGACGGCCTGTCGTACCACGTCGCCCACGGCCTCGACGCCCTGGCGTGGGCCGACGTGGTCTTCCTCCCCGGTTACCGGTCGCCCGACGTCGACGAACCGCCGCGGGCCGTCATCGACGCGCTGACGGAGGCCCACGGCCGGGGCGCGCGACTGGCCGCCATCTCCACCGGCGCGTTCGCGCTCGCCGCCACGGGCCTGCTCGACGGCAGACGCGCCACCACCCACTGGCACTACACGCGGGCCCTCGCGGCGAAACATCCGCGCGTGCGGGTGGACGAGAACGTGCTGTTCGTGGACGAGGGCAGTGTCCTGACGTCGGCGGGCGCCGCCTCCGGCATCGACCTGTGCCTGCACATCCTGCGCGGCGACCTCGGAGTGGCCGCCTCGAACCACGCGGCCCGCCGCCTCGTGGCGGCCCCCTACCGCAGCGGCGGGCAGGCCCAGTACGTGCCCCGCAGCGTGCCCGAGCCGCTCGGCGAGCGGTTCGCCGCCACCCGCGAGTGGGCGCTGCGCCGGCTCGGCGAGCCGCTCACTCTGGAGGCGCTGGCCCGACACGCGGCGGTGTCGGCGCGCACCCTCTCCCGGCGGTTCGTCGAGGACACCGGGTACACGCCGATGCAGTGGGTCATGCGGGCCCGTGTCGACCTGGCCCGTGAGCTGCTCGAACGCTCCGAGCGCGGCGTCGAGCAGATCGCGGCCGAGGTGGGCCTCGGCACCGGCGCGAACCTGCGGCTCCACTTCCAGCGCATCCTCGGCACCACCCCGAGCGAGTACCGGCGCACCTTCGCCAGGGGCGAATAGCCGGGCCGCGCGCCCGGCCCCCGCACCTGGCCCGGCGCCTGGCACCTTGCACGTGGCGTGATCCTTGCGAACCGTGGCACTCACGCCGCTGCCACACCCCTCCGGCGTGCGCGAGCCTGGTGGCGAAGGACCTGGTGGCGAAACGGAAGGGACACACCACTCATGACTCGCATCGGCATCAACGGATTCGGCCGCATCGGGCGCAATGTGCTGCGCGCACTGCTCGAACGCGACACGAAGCTCGAGGTCGTCGCCGTCAACGACCTCACGGAGCCCGCCACCCTGGCCCGCCTGCTCGCCTTCGACTCGACGGCCGGCCGGCTCGGCCGCCCGGTGACCGTCGACGGGGACACCCTGGTCGTCGACGGGCACCGCATCAAGGTGCTCGCCGAGCGCGAGCCGGCCCGGCTGCCCTGGGCGGAGCTCGGCGTCGACATCGTGCTGGAGGCGACCGGCCGCTTCACCTCGGCCGACGCCGCCCGTGCCCACCTGACCGCGGGTGCGCGGAAGGTCCTGGTCAGCGCCCCGTCGAGCGGCGCCGACGTGACACTCGCCTACGGCGTGAACACCGACGCCTACGACCCGGCCGCGCACACGATCGTCTCCAACGCGTCCTGCACCACCAACGCCCTCGCGCCGCTCGCCGCCGTCCTGGACGAGCTCGCCGGCATCGAGCACGGCTTCATGACGACCGTGCACGCCTACACCCAGGAGCAGAACCTCCAGGACGGCCCGCACCGCGACCCGCGCCGAGCCCGCGCCGCCGGGGTGAACATCGTGCCGACCACGACGGGCGCCGCCAAGGCGATCGGCCTCGTGCTGCCGGGCCTGGACGGCAAGCTGTCGGGCGACTCGATCCGCGTGCCGGTCCCGGTGGGCTCGATCGTCGAGCTGAACACGACCGTCGCCCGCGACGTGACGCGCGAGGACGTGCTGGCCGCCTACCGCACGGCCGCCGACGGGCCGCTCGCCGGAGTGCTGGAGTACTCCGAGGACCCGCTGGTCTCCTCCGACATCACGGGCAACCCGGCCTCGTCGATCTTCGACTCGGCCCTGACCCGCGTGGACGGCCGACACGTCAAGGTGGTCGCCTGGTACGACAACGAGTGGGGCTTCTCCAACCGCGTGATCGACACCCTCGGACTGCTCGCCACCAGCTGAACGGGCAGCCGATTCGGCATCACCGGGGGTCACACGTAACAATGGTGCGATGAGCAATTCCAAGGTTTACTTCGACATCGACATCGCCGGCGAGAACGCGGGCCGCATCGTCTTCGAACTCTTCGACGACGTCACCCCCAAGACCGCCAGGAACTTCCTGGAGCTGGCCACCGGCGAGCACGGCTTCGGCTACGCGGGTTCCTCGTTCCACCGTGTGATCCCGCAGTTCATGCTCCAGGGCGGTGACTTCACCGCGGGCAACGGCACCGGGGGCAAGAGCATCTACGGCGCGAAGTTCGAGGACGAGAACTTCCAGCTGAAGCACACCGAGCCGTACCTGCTCTCCATGGCGAACGCGGGCCCGAACACCAACGGCTCGCAGTTCTTCATCACCACCGTCGTCACCTCGTGGCTGGACGGCAAGCACGTCGTCTTCGGCAAGGTCGTCGAGGGCACGGACGTGGTGGACAAGATCGAGAGCTACGGTTCCTCGCCCTCGGGCAAGACGTCCAAGAAGATCACGGTGCGCGCGTCCGGCAAGCTGTAGGGCCTGATCGGCCCCGCCAGGACCTGAAGCGACGGGGGTCCACCGCATTCGGTGCGGTGGACCCCCGTTCCGTCCCGTCTGGTGGGGTGCGCCGGGTGGTGCGACGCTGGGACGGAGGAGCGTCCGAGGAAGGCAACCCCGGGAGGACCGATGGGACGGGACGTCCCGGCGCTGGTCTTCACCCGCGAGGACCGCCGCCGGTACCGGATCAAGATGCAGGAGTGCCTGGAGGCCTTCGCGCAGATGCTGCGCGAGTCCCGGTTCGAGACCGAGCGGCCCCAGGTCGGCCTGGAGATCGAGCTGAACCTGGTCGACGACCGGGGCGAACCGGCGATGCGCAACAGCGACGCCCTCGAAGCGATCGCGGACCCCGCCTGGTCCACCGAGCTGGGCCGGTTCAACCTGGAGATCAACATCCCGCCCCGGCAGCTGACGGCGGGCGGCCCCGACGCCTGGGAGACCGAGATCCGTGCTGCCCTGAACCATGCCGAGGACCGCGCCGCGTCGGTCGGCGCCCACCTGATCATGGTCGGCACCCTGCCCACACTGCGCCAGTCGGACGTGGGCGAGGCGGCCCTGTCGGAGAACCCGCGCTACCGACTGCTCAACGACCAGGTGTTCGCCGCCCGGGGCGAGGACCTGCACATCGAGGTGGACGGCGTCGACCGCCTGCGGACCTACGCCGACACGATCACACCCGAGGCCGCCTGCACCAGCACCCAGTTCCACCTCCAGGTCGCCCCGGAGGAGTTTCCCGACTACTGGAACGCCGCACAGGCCATCGCCGGTGTCCAGGTCGCCCTCGCGGCCAACTCGCCCTTCCTGCTCGGCAAGGAACTGTGGCACGAGAGCCGCATCCCCCTGTTCGAACAGGCCACCGACACCCGGCCGCAGGAGATCAAGGCCCAGGGGGTCAGGCCCCGGGTGTGGTTCGGGGAGCGCTGGATCAACAGCGTCTTCGACCTGTTCGAGGAGAACCTGCGCTACTTCCCGGCGCTGCTGCCGCTGTGCGACGAACAGGACCCCGCCGCGACCCTCGACCGCGGCGACATCCCGGAACTGGGCGAACTCACCCTCCACAACGGCACCATCTACCGCTGGAACCGGCCCGTCTACGCGGTCGCCCACGACAAACCGCACGTGCGCGTGGAGAACCGGGTCCTGCCCGCGGGCCCGACCGTCGCCGACACCCTCGCCAACGGCGCCTTCTACTACGGGCTCACCCGGGCCCTGGTGGAGGAGGAACGGCCGGTCTGGTCGCGGATGTCCTTCTCGGTCGCCGAGGACAACCTGCACACCGCCGCCCGGCACGGCATCGAGGCACACCTGTACTGGCCCGGAGTGGGCGAGGTGACGGTGCCCGAACTGGTCCTGCGCCGACTGCTGCCGCTGGCGCACCGGGGACTGGAGCTGTCGGGCATGGACTCCGCCTGGCGGGAGCCGCTGCTCGGCATCATCGAGCAGCGGTGCGTCACCGGCCGCAACGGCGCGGTCTGGCAGAAGGAGATGTTCCACCACATCGACGCCGGCGCCCGGCCCGGCCGCCACGAGGCGCTGCGCAGGATGACCCAGCAGTACATGGACTACATGCACCTCAACGCCCCGGTGCACACCTGGCCGGTCGACTGACGTCCGGGGCGCCCGAGGCCGCTAGGGAGGCGACGGAGCGATGTGCCGATGGCTCGCCTACTCCGGGACACCCGTGCTCCTGGAGACCCTGCTCTACCAGCCCGAGCACTCGCTCATCGACCAGAGTCTGCACGCCCGCATGGGCGTCGAGACGACGAACGGGGACGGGTTCGGCGTCGGCTGGTTCGGGCCTGAGATGACGACCCCCGCGATCGTCCGGGAGATCGGGCCGGCCTGGAGCAACCGCAACCTGCGGGAGATCGCGAGCCATGTCCGCTCGCCCCTGTTCTTCGCGCACATCCGGGCCTCCACGGGCAGCCCCGTGCAGCAGACCAACTGCCACCCGTTCCGCCACGGCCGGTGGATGTGGATGCACAACGGCGCGATCGCCGAGTTCCACCGGCTGCGCCGGGACCTCGCCCTGGCCGTCGATCCGCGGCTGTACCTCGACATCGAGGGATCGACCGACTCGGAGATGATGTTCTATCTGGCGCTCACGCTCGGCCTGGAGGAGGACCCTCCCGGTGCCGTGGCCCGGATGGCGGGGCTGGTGGAGGAGATCGGCCACGAGCACGGCGTGGAGTTCCCGCTGCAGATGACGGTCGCCGTGACCGACGGACACCGCCTGTGGGCCTTCCGCTACTCCAGCCAGGCCCAGTCGCGCTCGCTCTACTACAGCAGCCGGGTGGAGAGCCTGCGCGCGCTGCATCCCTCGTTGCCGTTCCTCAGGGAAGCGTCCGACAGCACCCGCCTGATCGTTTCGGAGCCCCTGGGCGACCTGCCCGGCGTGTGGAACAAGGTGCCCGAGAACAGCTACGGCGTCGTCCAGCCGGAGGGGGACGACCTGCTCCCCTTCGTTCCGCGTCAACCGTGACCCTGTTGACACGGACGGGCGAAGATCACACAATCGGTGTCATGACCACACACCGGTTCGGCACCATCGCGGAGTGTCCCCGCGTGCCCGAGCGGACCGGCTGTGAGCGTTCCGGCCTCTAACGGCCTTCCTCGTACCGACCGTCCGACGCCCGTCGCGTCGTAGTCCGTCGGCCTTCTCTCCGGTCCACGGCCCGGAGCACCCGCAGCACCTCGTTTCCCCGGCCGCTCGGCGGTGGTCCCGCGCCGTCCCCGGCCGGATCTCACGCGTACGTCATACAAGGGGAGGACTCCCATGTCCGTCACGTCCGTCGGTCCGAGCACCGTCCTGCGCCCAGCACGCATCCCGGGGGACGGGATCTACGAGGGCCGGCGCATCCTGCGCCGCCTGCCGGAGGGATGGCAGGACCGGCCCTACGAACACTTCGAGGTCGTCCCGCAGGCGCGCACCATCGGCGCCGAGCTGCGGGGCGTCGACCTCTCGCGCCCGCTCACCCCCGTGCTGCGCGAGGAGTTGAACCGCGCCCTGCTGGAGTGGAAGGTGCTGTTCTTCCGCGCCCAGCACCTCACGTCCGCCGAGCAGCGCGACTTCGCCCGCAACTGGGGCGAGTTGGAGACCAACCCGCTGCTCGCCGCCGGTTCCAGCGACGACGTCGTCCGGTTCGACAAGGGCGCCGGGGCCGCACCGACGTACGAGAACGTGTGGCACACCGATGTCACCTTCCGCGAGCGCCCCGCCCTCGGCGCGGTGCTCCAGCTGCGCGAGGTGCCGCCGTTCGGCGGGGACACGATGTGGGCGGACATGGCGGCGGCCTACGACAACCTGCCCCCGGAGGTGAAGGACCGCATCGACGGCGCCCGGGCGGTGCACGACTTCATCCCGGGCTTCGCGCGGTTCTACGGGACCGAGCGGCTGCTGCCGCACCAGGACCTGTTCCCGCCCGTGGAGCACCCGGTCGTGCGCACGCATCCGGAGACGGGGCGGCGCATGCTGTTCGTCAACACGTCCTTCACCACGCACATCACCGGCCTGGACCGCGACGAGAGCGACCGGCTGCTGCGCTTCCTGTTCCAGCAGGCGCACGTGCCGGAGTACCAGGTGCGCTGGCGCTGGCAGCCCGGTGACATCGCCTTCTGGGACAACCGGGCCACACAGCACTACGCGGTGGGTGACTACGGGTCCGAGCGCCGGGTCGCCGAGCGCGTCGCCGTCGAGGGCGACCGGCCGTTCTGATCCCCCGGGTACGGGGCCGGAGGCGGGGATGCGCCTCCGGCCCCGGCCTCGTTACCGGGCGTCCGGCTCCTCGATGGCCGCGGGGCGCAGCTGGGCGTCGCGGACGCGGGCGACGTCGAGCTTCTCGCTCCGGTCGAAGCGGTAGATGCCGTTCTGCTCCTGGAAGACGTCGGTCAACTGGGTGTAGCAGTAGCCGAACATGTCGCGGTCGCCGAGCAGGACCTCGGTGAGGCCGCTGAACCGTTCGTGGAACTCGTCCTCGCCCCGGACGCGTTCCCCGTAGCCCCAGGAGACGGTGCGGTCCTCGCCGGAACGGTCGGCGGCCGCCTGAGGGTCCCACCAGATGCCGCCGAACTCGCTGACGAAGTACGGCTGGCCGCGGTAGGGCTGGGAGTAGGCGGCCCCGCTCTCATGGGCGTTGACGTAGGGCGCGTCCTTGGCGAGGCCGGACATCAACTGCCGGAAGGCGGCGGGGTCCTGTTCGTAGTTGTGGGAGTCGTAGATGTCGGTCTCGGCGACCCGGTGGGCGTAGCCGGAGGCGTCGACGACGGGGCGGGTGGTGTCCATGGCCTTGGTGGCCAGGAACATCGCCCGGGTCACGTCGTCGAGTTGGGTGACCCGGTCGTGCAGCTTCTGGTAGGTCTCGTTCAGCGGGCACCAGCCGATGATCGAGGGGTGCGAGTAGTCGCGTTCCAGCGCCTCCAGCCACTGGGCGACGTAGGAGGCGTCGGGCTTCTGGTTGTCGCCGGAGGAGCCGCCCGTCTCGCAGCCCCAGTCGCCGAACTCGCCCCAGACCAGGTAGCCGAGGCGGTCGGCGTGGTGGAGGAAGCGCTCCTCGAAGACCTTCTGGTGCAGCCGGGCCCCGTTGAACCCGGCCGCCATGGCCAGCTCGATGTCCCGTACCAGGGCCTCGTCGGTGGGTGCGGTCATCAGCCCGTCCGGGTACCAGCCCTGGTCGAGGACGAGGCGCTGGAAGACGGGGCGGCCGTTGAGCAGGACGGCCTTGCCGCGCAGTCCCACCGCGCGCAGTCCCGCGTAACTCTCCGCGCTGTCGACCACCTGGCCCGCTGCGTCGAGCAGTTCGAGACGCAGGTCGTACAGGTGGGGGTCGTCCGGGCCCCACTCGCGCCGCCGCTCGTCCGGGACCGGCAGGTGCAGGCGCGGGGCGAGGTCCAGGTCGGCGCGGGCCTCGGCGCGGCTCACCTCGCCGTCGGCGTCGCTGAGGACGGCGCGCACCCGGTGGCCCGGGCGGTTGCCGGACAGGGGCAGTTCGAGGTGGAAGGCGGAGCCGGCCAGGTCGGGGGTGATCCGCGGGCGCCGCAGGTGCGCGACGGGTACGGGCTCCAGCCAGACGGTCTGCCAGATGCCAGTTACGCGGGTGTAGTTGCAGTCGTGGTTGGCGTACTTGATCGCCTGCTTGCCGCGGGCCTGCGGGCCGGACTTGGGGTCGCGGGCCCGGACGGTGATGACGACCTCCTCCCCCGCGCCGGCGATGTCGCCGAGGTCGGCGGTGAAGGGCGTGAAGCCGCCGCGGTGCCGGGCGACCTCCTTGCCGTCGGCCCACACGGTGGTGTCGTGGTCGACGGCGCCGAAGTGCAGCAGTACGCGGCGTCCGGCCCAGGCGGCGGGCAGGGTGAGGGCCCGCCGGTACCAGACGGCCTCCAGGAAGTCGGTGTCGCCGATGCCGGACAGCTCGGACTCGGGCGGGAAGGGGACGAGGATCTCGTCGCGCAGCTCGCGGTCGAGCAGACCGCGTTCGAGGCCGCTGTCCCCCCGGTCGGTCTCGAACTGCCAGGCGCCGTTCAGGTTGAGCCAGTCGCGGCGCACGAACTGCGGTCGCGGGTACTCCGGGCGCGGTACGGAGTGAGTGGGCACACATGCTCCAGTCGATCGGTGGGCCGGACGCGCGAACGCCGGGCCCGTGGGTACAGCCGGGTTGGGTTCAGGAGCCGCCGAGGCCGGTGGTGGCCACGGAGTTGACGATGCGGCGCTGGAAGAGCAGGAAGACCACGATCAGTGGCAGCGCCGCGAGCAGCGCGGAGGCCATGGACTGCGCGTACTGGATGCCGTAGGCGTCCTTCACGGTGGCCAGGCCCACCGGGAGGGTCATCAGGTCCGGGTCGTTGGTCACGATGAACGGCCACATGAAGTTGTTCCAGGCGCCGATGAAGACGAAGATCGCCACCGCGGCCACGATCGGCCGTGAGAGCGGCAGCACGATCGACCGGAAGACCCGGAACTCGGAGGCGCCGTCGATCCGGGCCGCCTCCTCCAGCTCCCTGGGGATGGCGTCGAAGAACCGCTTGAGGATGAAGACCATCATCGGCGCGACGACCTGGGGCAGGATGACCGCCGCGTAGGTGTCGACCAGGTTGAACAGGGTCATCTGGTCGAACAGCGGCACGACGAGCAGCTGCGGCGGGACCATGATGGCGGCGACGGTGACGCCGAGCAGTGCCTTGCGGCCGCGGAAGGTGCCGCGCGAGAAGCCGTACGCGGCGAGGGTGGAGACCGCGACGGTGATCAGCGTGACCAGGGCGGAGATCAGGAAGCTGTTGAAGGCCCAGACGGTGACGTTCCCGCGTTCCAGGATCTGCTGGTAGGCGTCCAGGGTGAAGGCGCCCTTGAAGGGGGAGAGACCGGTGGTGTTGATGTCCTCCTCGCTCTGCAGCGAGGTGACGACCGCCCATACGAACGGCACCAGCCAGACGACGGCGAGGACGACGAGCGCGGTCCCGGCCAGGACGCGGGGCAGCCTTCCATGGCCGAGGAGCAGGGGTGAGCCGGCTGCTTCGCGGGGTGGACGGCGCCGGGCACGGAGGGTGGTGGCGGTTGCGGACACGGTCAGTCCTCCCGGCGGAAGAGGCGGAGCTGCACGAGCGAGACGAGGACGATCAGGGCGAAGAAGAGGTACGAGACGGCGGAGGCGTAGCCGAGGCGGTAGCCCGTGAAGCCCACGTCGTAGACGTACTCCAGGACCGGGCGGGTGGACCCGTTGGGTCCGCCCTTGGTGAGGATGTAGATCTGGTCGAAGACCTTGAGGGAGGCCAGGATCTGGAGCATGGCGACCAGCCCGGTGGTCCGGCGCAGTTGCGGCAGGGTGATGGACCACAGGCGGCGCCAGGCGCCGGCCCCGTCGAGTGCCGCCGCCTCGTCGAAGGTGGTGGGCAGGGACTGGAGCGCCGCGAGGTAGAGCAGGAAGTTGAAGCCGACCGTCCACCAGACGGTGAGGGCGGCCACCGACCACATGGCGACGGCCTCGTCGGACAGCCAGCCGACCGGTGCCATGCCGAGGGCGTCCAGGAGCTGGTTGGCCATGCCCAGTTCGGGCTGGTAGAGCCAGGTCCAGATCATGGTCACGACGGTCACGGGCAGCAGGTAGGGCGCGAAGAACGACAGGCGCCACGCCCACTGCCCGGCGAGCCCGCTGTGCACCAGCAGGGCCATCGCGAGCGCGACCAGCACCAGCGGGACGCTGGAGACGACGGTGAAGAAGACGGTGTTGCCGAGGCTGCTCCACACGTCCGGGTCGCCGAACGCCTCGGTGTAGTTGTCGAAGCCGACGAAGCTCGTGTCGCGCAGGGCGAGGGAGCTGTCGGTGAAGCTCATCCAGAGCCCCTGCACGATCGGCCAGACCATGAAGAGGCCGAACACGAGCAGGAACGGCAGGACGAACACGAGTCCGTTGCCGGTGCGTATGCGGCCGAGCGCGGTGCGGCGGCGGACGTCCGCCTCAGCCGCGGGCGAACCGGTCTGCTCCTCGGCGCCGAGGGGTGCGGTGGTGGTCATGTCGGTCACTCCTTTCGCTGGTCAGGCCACCGGGTTGGGCTGCCGCAGCAGGGTGTCCGCCTCGCGGACCATCTGCCGCACCGCCTTCTCGGGGGTGGTGTTGCCCAGCAGCGCCGACTGGAGCGGCTGGCACATCCGGTTCTGGAAGTTGGAACCGGCGCCCGCGAACCAGTTGGGCGGGTCGAGCACCGCCACCTTCGCGGCGTCGGCGTAGGAGGACTGGGGGTCGAGTGCCGCGTACTCGGGCTCCGCGAGGACGGGCTGGTAGGCGGGGATGTGTCCGGCGCCCGCCCAGGTGAGGCTCTGCTTGAGTATCTGCGCGACGTAGCGGTGGGCCTCGCGGCGCCGGGCCGGGTCGGGGCTGTCCTGGTGCGGGAGGACGAAGCTGTGGCTGTCGGTGTAGACGGCCGGCTTCTCGAAGACCTGCGGGAAGGGCGCGGCGCCCAGCTCCATGCCGGACTTCTTCAGCGTCGGCAGCTCCCACTCGCCGAGCATGGCCATGCCGCCGCGTCCGCTGCTGAAGGCGGCCAGCGCACCGTTGTAGTCCAGGTTGTTGGGGTTGGTCTTCCCGTCGAAGAGCCGGGTCATGAGGGTCACGACGCGTACGGCGGCGTCGACGTCGATCTTCGGGGGACCGCCGTCCGGCAGGTCGAACGAGGCGCCGGTCTGCGCGTAGAGACCGGCGAACAGACGCCAGTTCTGTGCCGTGTCGGTGACGTGGCCGAACAGGATGCCAGCTTCCCCGGTCGCCTCGGCGAGTGCCCTGCCCGCCTCCAGGAGCGCCTCGGGCGAGCCCATGGGGGCCAGTTCGCCGGAGGTGTCCAGGAGCCCGGCCCGATCGGCGGCCTTCTTGTCGTAGAACACGATGAAGGGGTGGACGTCCAGCGGGATGGCGTAGACGGTCCCCTCGTGCTGCGTGCGCGACCACACGGCCGGGGTGAAGTCCTTGTCCGTCACGCCGTACTCGGCGAGCAGGTCCAGGTCGAAGGCGTCCACAAGGCCGCCGGGGGCGTAGCCGGCCAGCCGGGACAGGTGCATGGCGGCCACGTCGGAGGCCCGGCCGCCGGCCGCGGACATGGCGAGCTTGGTGTAGTACGAGGGGCCCCAGTCCAGGATCGTCCGGTCGACGTCGAAGCCCTCGGCTCCGCCGGCCCCGTTGGACACGGCCTCGATCATCTCGTCCATCAGCATGCCGTCGCCGCCCTGGAAGAGGTCCCAGACACTCAGGTCGGACGCCCCGGAGGCCGAGGCCGGTGAGGCGCAGCCGGACAGCAGCGGGCCCCCGGCGAGCAGGGCTCCGGCCCCGGCCACGGCGTTGCGCAGCAGCCGGCGGCGGCTGGGGCGGCGGACCGGGGCGGACACGGCCGGCGCCCCCTGGGCAGGCAGACGGGAACTCATCGCGGACCTTTCGACGGCCGGAGCTCATGCGGTGGCTAGTTTTTACATCGATGTACATTGGCTGTAAAGAGCTGAGGCCGTTGATCGGCCCGGGGACATAGACTCGGGCAGCGCGAAAGAGGCAGGGAGGTCTCGGTGGCACGGCCCAGGATCAAGGACGTCGCACGTCATGCGGGCGTTTCGGAGAAGACGGTGTCCAATGTCATCAACGACTACGCCCATGTCTCCGACCGGACCAGGCAGGTGGTCCGCGAGGCCATCGAACACCTCGGCTACCGGGTGAATCTGGCCGGGCGTCACCTGCGCAAGGGCCGGACCGGCATCATCGCGCTCGTCGTCCCGGAGCTGGACATACCGTACTTCGCGGAGCTGGCCCGGCATGTCATCCGCGAGGCCGAGGAGCGGTCCCTGACGGTCCTCATCCACCAGTCCGGGGCGGACCGCGCCCACGAGCTGGCGGCGCTGGCCGGGTTCGGCTCGACGTTCGTGGACGGGATCATCCTCAGTCCGCTCGCGCTGACCGCCGACGACCTGCGGGACCGCACGGGCTTCCCGCCCACCGTGCTGCTCGGGGAGCTGCTGGAGGAGGGCGCCGACCACGTGGCCATCGACAACGAGGGTGCCGCACGCGAGGCGACCCGTCATCTGATCGGGCTCGGGCGCCGCACGATCCTCGCCGTCGGCGGGCGCGACGACTCGGGTCTGGGCACGGCCGAGGCCCGCACCCGGGGCTACCGTGCCGCTCTGGCGGAGGCGGGCATCGCCTACGATCCGGCCGCGCTGCTGCCGGTCGGCTCCTTCCGGATGCCCGACGGCGCGCGGGCCGTGGCGCGGGCGTTGGAGGAGGGTGCGCGGCCCGACGCGCTGCTCTGCCTCAACGACCAGCTGGCGCTGGGTGCGTTGCGCGCCCTGCACGAGCGCGGGGTCTCGGTGCCCGCGGACGTCGCCGTGATCGGCTTCGACGACGTGGAGGGCGGCAGGTTCAGCGTCCCGACGCTGAGCACGGTGGCGCCGGACAAGGCGGCGGTGGCCAAGGTCGCCGTGCAGCTGCTCCAGCACCGCATCGAGGAGGCGACGGCGCCGGAGGGTGCCGTGTCGAGTGTGCAGGCGCCCCAGGACCGCATGGTGGCCCACCGGCTCGTCCTGCGGGAGAGCACGGAGGGCCACGCGCGGCGCTGATGTTCCGGTCGGCCGGCTGAGCGCTCCGGGTCAGTTCGTGTAGACCTCGGCCCGGTCGACGCTCACGAAGGACGCCCCGGACTGGGAGTTGTGCTCGCCCGTGACCCGGATCCGCAGGGTGTGGCTGCCGTTCGCCAGCCGCGGGCTCACGTACTGCACCGCCTCACCGACGCGGATCGAGTGGTGGAAGTCCACCCGCTGCTCGGGGCCGCCGTCGATGCTGATCCCCGCGTAGCCGTTGCCGGTGTCCTTGACGGAGAGCAGCACGATCCGGGTGCCCGTGAAGGAGAAGGTGGCCGTGGCACCGGCCCGGTCGCTCCAGTGGTCGTCGCTCCAGAAGCACTGCGCGGCACAGCCGGTGCCCGAGTTCCAGGCGCCGGTGTAGGCGACGCGGCCGGGGCCGCTGGAACGGCCGTCGTCGTTGATCCAGTAGTTGCCCGAGCCGGGATCCCCGGAGGGCAGGTCCTGGGTGGCGCCCATCGCGAGCGGGCGGCCGAAGTCGGGGCTGCCGTCGGCCCGCCAGGTGAACTTCTGCGCCCGGGTGGTGCGGTTGGTGTAGGTGTTCACCGACGTGGTCTTGGCGTGGTAGACGATCCAGTCCTCGGTCCCGTCCGGGGGCGTGAAGAAGGCGTGGTGCCCCGGTCCGAAGACGCCCCGGTCGTCGGCCCGGGAGAAGACGGCGCCCTGGTGCTGACGCCAGTTGCCCGGCACCAGCGGGTCGGCGTCGAGCGGCATCGACATCATCCAGACCTGGTAGTCCGGTTTGCCGGTGTCGCAGGTGGAGTACGTCATCCAGACCCGGCCGTTCCGGTAGAGGAACTCGGGTCCCTCCCGCACCTCGGGGCAGCCACCCGCGGCATTGATCGCGACCGCGTCGCCGGAGACGGTGTACGGGTTGGACATCGGGGCGATGTTGATCCCGTTGTGCTGGTACTGGTTGATGCCGCTGTAGGCGAGGTAGAGCCGGCCCCCGAGCCGGAGGATGCCCGCGTCGATGGCGAAGTCGTCGGCGTGGTTGGGCGGGGCGAGCTTGGCCTTGAAGTGGTACGGGCCGGTGGGGTCGTCGCGCTCCGATTCCAGGACGTACAGCCGGTGGTGGTCGTCGACGCCGTCGTCGGCCGTGTAGTAGAGGTACCAGCGGTCGCCGAAACGGTAGAACTCCGGGGCCCAGATATTGCGGTTGCGGGACGGGTCGGTGTCGGTCCACACGGTGACCGGGTCCGCGGCCGCCAGGGTCCCCAGGGACGGGGAGCGCCACATCCTGATGCTGCCGCCCTGGGTGGTGGTGAGGTAGTAGTCGCCCTTCCAGTGCGTCATGAAGGGGTCGGGCCCGCTGTTGAGCGGGTTGCGGAAGGCGCCTGCCGCCAAGGTGTGGGCGCGGGGTTCGGCTGCCGCAGAGGCCGCGGCGGTGGGTCCGGTGAGCGCGGGCAGCAGGCCCACGACCAGTCCCAGGAGGGCGGCGAGGAGCGGACCGAGGCGGGCGCGGGGACGGTGTGCGGGGCTGGGAAGCACGTGGGGGTCCTTTCCCGGGGCCTTTACATCGATGTAATGACGGGGCGTCACGGTAGGGACGGCGCCGGGGACTGTCAACAGGGCCAAAAATGGTATTCCATTTACGGCAGACCTCTTGACGGTGCGGTTTGGCGAAAACTACGTTCTGTTCACCGGAAAGCAGCTTCCGCTTTGTGAAACTCTCCAACTCCCCGCACCTGATCCCAGGAGTCCCGTATGACTGCCCTGGAAGACCGCCGCTCGTCCGACCGGACCGGCGACACCGCCACCAGCTCCGGCCTCTACACGTACGACCTCGCCCCGACGAAGCGGGAAGGGCGCCGCTGGGGCGCCTACAACGTCTTCACGCTCTGGGCCAACGACGTGCACAGCCTGGGCAATTACGCCTTCGCCATCGGACTGTTCGCCCTCGGGCTGAACGTGTGGGGCATCCTCGCGGCCTTCGCGCTCGCCTCGGTCCTCCTCTTCCTGCTGCTCACGCTCTCCGGCTTCATGGGCCACAAGACCGGCGTCCCGTTCCCCGTCATGAGCCGCATCGCCTTCGGCATCACGGGAGCGAAGATTCCGGCCGCCGTCCGCGGCGCCGTGGCCATCGCCTGGTTTGGTATCCAGACCTATCTGGCGTCGGCCGTGCTGAGCGCACTGCTGGTGGCCATGTTCCCCTCCCTGGCCTCCCTGGACACCAACTCCCTGCTCGGCCAGTCGACGCTCGGCTGGATCACCTTCCTGGTGCTGTGGGCCCTCCAGGTGCTCATCGTCAGCTACGGGATGCAGATGATCCGCCGGTACATGGCCTTCGCCGCGCCCACCACACTGCTGACCATGTGCGCCCTCGCGGTGTGGATGTTCGTCCGCGCCGACGGGTCGGTCTCCGTGTCCGTCGACGCCCCGCTCACCGGCGGCGCGATGTGGCTCCAGGTGCTCCAGGCCGCCGCCCTGTGGGTGGTGATCTACGGGACGTTCGTGCTCAACTTCTGCGACTTCACCCGGTCGGCGCGCAGTCGCGGCTCCATCGTCCGGGGCAACGTGATCGGCATCCCGGTGAACATGCTCTTCTTCGCCGTCATCGTGGCCGTGCTCAGCGGAGCCCAGTTCACCCTCGACGGGCGGGTGATCACCAGTCCGACGGACATCGTCAGGACGATCCCCAACATGTTCCTGCTGGCCGTCGCCTCGCTGTGCCTCATCGCCCTCACGGTGGCGGTGAACCTGCTGGCCAACTTCGTGGCGCCGATCTACGCCCTGGTCAACCTCTTCCCGCACCGGCTGGACTTCCGCCGCGCGGGCCTGGTGAGCGCCGTCCTCGGCCTGGTGATCACGCCCTGGAACCTCTACAACAGCCCGGTCGTCGTGAACTACTTCCTCGGCGGACTCGGCGCGCTGCTCGGCCCCCTGTTCGGCGTGATCATGGCGGACTACTGGCTGCTGCGCAGGTCGCGGGTGAACGTACCGGCCCTCTACACCGAGGACGCGGGCGCCGAGTACCACTACCGGCGCGGCTACAACCCGCGGGCCGTCGCCGCCTTCCTCCCCAGCGCCGCGATCGCCGTCGTCGTCGCCCTCGTCCCCTTCTTCCACGCGGCGGCCGGGTTCTCCTGGTTCGTCGGAGCGATCATCGCCGCCGTGCTGTACGCGCTGATCGCGGACCGCGCCTCCCCGTTCCGCGACGTGGACGGCGAGTCCATCGCCGTCGCCGCGGAATAGCGCCGCACCACCACCGCCGCCACCCCGCCCCGTCGGCACACCCCGTCGGCACACCCCGTCCGAGCAGAAGGCCCAGGCCCACCCATGCGCATCCTCGTGGTCAACGTCAACACCACGCAGTCCATCACCGACGCGATCGGCAGGCAGGCGGCCGGCGCGGCCTCCCCCGGCACCGAGATCGTGCCGCTGACACCGGCCTTCGGCGCGGAGTCCGTGGAGGGCAACTACGAGAGCTACCTCGCCGCCGTCGCCGTGATGGAGGCGGTGCGCGCCCACCCGGAGCCGTTCGACGCGGTGATCCAGGCCGGTTACGGCGAGCACGGCCGGGAGGGACTCCAGGAGTTGCTCGACGTACCCGTCGTCGACATCACCGAGGCGGCGGCGAGCACCGCCCAGTACCTGGGCCGCCGCTACTCCGTCGTCACCACCCTCGACCGCACGGTCCCCCTGATCGAGGAGCGGCTGGCGGTGGCCGGACTGAGCGCCAGGTGTGCCTCCGTGCGGGCCAGCGGGCTCGCCGTGCTGGAGCTGGAGCGGGACGAGCAGGCCGCCGTGGACGCCATCACCGAGCAGGCCGCCCGTGCCGTCGAGGACGACCGGGCCGAAGTGATCTGCCTGGGCTGCGGAGGCATGGCGGGCCTCGCCGAACGGGTGGTGGAACGCACCGGTGTTCCCGTGGTCGACGGGGTCGCCGCAGCCGTGACGGTCGCCGAGTCCCTGGTCAGGCTCGGTCTGTCCACGTCCAAGGTGCGCACCTACGCCCGCCCGCGCCCCAAGCGGATCGTCAACTGGCCCCCGCAGGCGGGCTGACCCGTCGTCACGCCGTCCCGACCGGGCCGCCCGCCGGCCCCGGGGTATCCTGACGGGCCGCCCGACCGCCGCTCCGCACGGCGCGGTCGGCGGGCCGGGAACGGGTAGACAGACGAAGGACGGCGATGACTGCGTCAGGGGGCTTCACGCCCGAGTCCGAGCGGGTCACGCGGCGGTTGCGCGACGAGATCATCGACGGTGTGCGGGCCCCCGGCAGTCGCCTGGTCGAGCGGGAGCTGGCCGAGTCCCTCGGCGTCAGCCGGCTCCCGGTCCGCGAGGCGCTCAAGACCCTGGTGGCGGAGGGGCTGGTGACTCCGCGGCCACGGAGCTGGGCGGTGGTGCGGGAGTTCACCACGAGCGACATCGCCGACCTGGACGAGGTCCGCTCGGGCCTGGAGACCCTCGGGTTCCGGCTCGCCGCCCAGCGGCACACGCGGGAGGGGCTGGAGCGGCTGCGCGCGACGGTGGACGCCGAACTCGACGCGGCGCGCGCCGACGACGCCGTGCGGGCCCGCAGGGCGGCCGCCGACTTCCACGAGACCGTCGTCTCCCTGGCCGCCAACGAACTGCTCAACGAACTGGAGCGGGTGCTGCGCAGCCGGCTGCGCTGGCTCCTCGGCCAGCACGACGACCTGCTGGCCGTCGCCCTGGAACACGACGCCCTCTACCGGGCCATCGCGGCCCGCGACGTGGACCGCGTCCAGGAACTGGTCCTGCACCATCTGTCGACGAGCCGCAGCGCGGCACTGGGCCACCTGGCGCAGGAGCGCTCCTAGAGGCCCTCAGCCGGGGGTCGCCCCCGGTGGCCTTGGGCGAACCGGGACGGCGGGATGCCGAAGGTGCGGGTGAAGGCGGCGGTGAACGCGGCGGGAGAGGCGTAGCCGAGCCGGCCGCCGACCTCGCTGACCGAACCGGACCGCAGCAGCGGCACGGCCGCCAGCAGCCGGGCACGGCCCCGCCAGACGGCGGGACTGTCGCCCGTCTCGGCGCGGAAGCGCCGGGTGAAGGCGCGCTCGCTCATGTTCGTCCGCGCCGCCCACGCCGCGTTGGTGACCCCGGTGTCCGGCGCGGCCAGATACTCCCGGCACAGCGCCGCCAGGTCGGCACCGGCGGGGATGCGGACGTGGAACGGGAGCGGGGCGCGCGCCGCGATCTCGTGCAGGAGGAGGTCGGCGACGCTGCCGTCGCGGCCGGACAGGCTGTAGTCGGCCTCGAACTCGACGGCCGTCAGGAGCAGTTCGCGCAGCAACGGCGGCACGTCCACGACCGTGCAGGTGCCCGGCCACCACGGGACGGCGTCCGGGTCGATGTACAGGCTGCGGGTGCTCACGCCCAGCATCCGCACCCGGTGCCGGGTGGCGGCCGGGATCAGCACGGCGCGCTCGGGCGGCACGGTCCAGGTGCCGTCGTCGGTGTCGACCACCATGACTCCGGTCGCGCCGTACAGGAACTGCGCGCGCCGGTGCTCGTGCCAGTCCAGGACGTGTCCGGGCGGGTAGTCGGTGCCGATCGGCAGCACGGCCCGGTCCACGTGGTCGACGTCGGCCAGGGGGACGTTCTTCACCCGGTCACCCTACGGCCGTCCTGGCCGAGTCGCGAAGGAATGGTGCCGGGTATCGAATGCGGGCGGCGCCGCCGAGCTGGTGGAGTGGCCTGCGTGGATGTTGCGGCTCTGCTCGGAATCGGGCTCCTGACCGGTGTGACCACCGTGCTGTTCGGCTTCGGCGGCGGTTTCGTCGCCGTCCCGGTCGTGGTGTGGGCGGACTCCGCCCTGGGCGCGGACGCGATACGGGTGGCGACGGCCACCTCGGCCCTGGTGATGGTGGTGAACGCGGCCTTCGCCACCGCGGTCACGCCCCGCCGGGTGCTGGCCGCTCTCCGTGGCGGCGGCCCGCTGCTCGTCCTGCTGGGCGTCGGCGCCGCGGCCGGGGCGCTCGCCGCGCGCCACGCCCCGGCCGGGTTGATCCGCTGGGCGTTCGTCGCGTACGTCGCCCTCACCGTCGTGGACCTGCTGCTGCGCCCCGGCTTCCTGCGCCCGCGCGCCCCGGCCGAGGCGGCCGTCGGCACGCCGCGTCCGCTGCCGGCCGCGGTCGGCGCACCGGTCGGCGCGGTGGCCGCCTTCCTCGGGGTGGGCGGCAGCGTCATGACCGTCCCCGCGATGCGGCGGGCCGGGCACACGATGCACGTGGCGACCGCGCTGGCCAACCCGCTGACCCTGGCGATCGCGCTCCCGGCCGCCGTCGTCTTCCTGGGCGGCTCCGGGGACCCCGCCGGCACCCACCCGCACCTCGCCCTGGTGGGTCTCGTCGACCTCCGCGCGGCCGGGGCGCTGCTCCTGGGCGCCCTGCCGGTGATCGCGGTGCTGCGCCGGGGCCCGCCGCACATCCCGGACCGCCTGTACGCCTGGACGTACGTCGGGCTGCTCGGCGCGGTGGCGGTCGCGATGGTGCTGTGACACGCCGTCAGCCGTGAGCCGTGAGCCGTCAGCCGTCAGCCGTCAGCCGTCAAGCGAGCACGGCCTCCCAGGTGTCGACGGCGAAGTGGACGGTCATGCCGTTGCGGCCGTACAGCCGCGGGGCGCCCGTCGCGTTCGCGGTGTCGACACCGAGGCCCACCGTGTCCCGGCCCCGTGCGGCGAAGGCCGCGAAGGCGTGGCGCAGCAGGAACCCGCCCACACCTCGGCCCCGGGCCTCGCGCAGCACGCCGATGCTCCGGATCCAGCCCATGGCCTCGCGGTCGTCCCGGGCGAGCAGGAACCCGGCGTCCCCCAGGTCGTCGGTCTCGGCGATCCACACCAGGGACCAGTCGAGGCCCGCGGCGTCGATGTCGTCCAGCCACAGCCGGTACGGGCGCGGCTGGAAGTCGAAGTGCTGGGCGAACGTCCGCTGGTACAGCTCGTGCACCCGGACGCGGTCCGCCTCCGTGGCACAGGCCCGCACCCGTACGCCCGCCGGGGCCTCGGGCGGGAGGTCGGCCGCCGGGTCCAGCGTGCGGCGCAGTACGTGGTGGGTGCGCACGACGCTCCAGCCTCGCTCGGCGAGGAGCGCGGTGTCGGTCGTGGGCCGGGTGTTGAGGTGCAGGTGCACCACGGCGCGCTCCGCGCCGTTGGCCCGTGCCTTGGCCAGGGCGCGGGTCTCCATGGCCACCAGCATGCGCAGCCCGGTTTGCTGGTGGTCGGGCAGCACGTAGTGGTCGATGTCGATCCGCTCCCCGCCTGACTCGTCCCACAGCAGCCCGTACGCCACCGGCATGTCGCCGTCGAAGGCGAGCCACGAGTCCTGGGTCAGATCCGTCTGCTGGTGCTTCAGGTCGGCTTCGACGGTGTGCTGGTCGGTCTCGGGGCGGCCGATCTCGATCCGGTCTATCTCGTTGAGGAGGGCGGTGATGGCGGGGGCGTCGGCGAGGGTGGCCGGTCGCAGGTCGGCGGTGGACATGAGGAGCAGAGTCGGGCACGGCGGCGGGTGACCGCAACGGATTATCCGCCGGGGGCGTTGCAGTGACGTACGACGGCGAACCGGGGGCATACGGATGACCGAGGCCCTCTCCCCCGCCGACCCACGGGAGTCCCCTGTGACGCCGAGCCTGCGCACCGCCCGCGCGTGCCGTGCCGCCGCCGCGCTCCTTGTCGCCGCCGCCGCGTACGCGGCCACCCGCCACTCCTGGCTCGCCCTGCCCGGCCTGTACACCGCCGCCGTGTTCGCCTGGTGCGCCGCCCGTGAGGGCGCCGAGCACCGGCGCAGGGTCGTCCTGGCCCGGCGGGCCGAGCTGCTGGCCCGGCCGGCCGGGCAGGCGGATCCGTTCGCGCACGGTCTCGAGCCGTGCTGCGCGTTCTGGCGGCACTCCGACGGTGTCGTGCACGGCCCGGAGTGCGCCCGCCCCGCCGCCGCCCGCGTCCCGCTGCCCGAGGACTGCTGCGAACGGTGGTGGACCTCGCTCGGCGCGCGGCACGACGCGGGCTGCCGCCGTCACGACGGTGCCCCGGGCCGGGGCCGCGCCCGGCCGGCGTCGCAGTAGCGGGTCAGGGGCCGCTGACGCAGACGGCACCGGCACAGCCCTCCAATTCTGGTTGACCAGTCCGCCCGGTCGGGGTCGTGCACGCGCGGTCGGCCGGGACCAGGAGGTCGCGTACGGCCGGCCGGGGCCGGGAAGGGGTCAGTCGAGGACGGCCGTGGCCTCGACCTCGATCAGGTGCTCGGGCACGTCCAGTGCCGCGATGCCCAGCAGGGTGGCCGGCGCGGCCGGGGTCACTCCCAGCCGGGCGGCAGCCCGCTCGATGCCCTCCAGCAGGAGGGGCATCTTGTCCGGCGTCCAGTCGACGACGTGGACGTTCAGCTTGGCGACGTCCGCGAAGGAGGCACCGGCCGCCGCCAGGGCGGTGGCGACGTTGAGGTAGCACTGCTCGGCCTGCGCGGCCAGGTCCCCTTCGCCGACGGTGACGCCGTCGGCGTCCCAGGCGACCTGCCCGGCGACGAAGACCAGCTTTGATCCGGAGGCGATCGACACCTGTCGGTAGACGTCGATCTCGGGCAGCCCGCCGGGGTTCACCAGGGTGATCGCCATGTCTTCGCTCTCCTTGCCAATGCTCTCTCGTGGTTACTCGGGAACCGTAGGAGAGTGGCCGACGACATGGAAGAACGCACTTTTCGGTGACTGGGGAACCCCGGGGTGACCGAACAGCTCAGCGGGTCGCTCGGCGCGGATCAGGCACGTCGGCGGTCGGGGCCGCGAAAGACGGCCAGTCGCAGGACGACGAAGCGTACGACGGTGACGGCGACGGACGTGGCGGCGAGGACCGCGGTCTCGGCGGCGGGCGAGGCGTCGGGCCGCCGGTGCGTGAACCACAGCACGGCACCGGAGGTGACCAGGTAGCCGAGCAGGAAGAGGCCGCCCGCTCCGAGGTGCGCGCGGGCCGGTGTCGTGGCGGCGTGCCGGAACGTCAGCCGCCGGTTCGCCTCGGTGTTCAGCACCGTCAGGACGAGGAGCGAGACCAGGTTGGCGACCGCCGGGGGCGACCACGGGCGCAGCCCCCAGTAGAGGAGGGCCTGGCCCGCGGTCGACGCGACGCCGATCGCGACGAACCAGCCCACCTCCCGCGACCACACCGCGCGCCCCACCGATCCGATCCGTCGACGAACTCCCCGATGGCGCAGCGTACTACGACACCACCAGGCGCTTTGCCTTTTCTTTGCCCGTCGGGAACCCTGTGGTTCCCGGCCGCGTTCATCGTGGTGACCGCGGCAAATCGCGGCCGAGGACAGACCGATGAACAGCGACAGAAGCCGAGGTGGCACGAGTGGCGATGTGGGACAAGATCAAGGACCAGGCCAAGACCTTCCAGCAGTCCCAGGGCACTCGGGGAGCGAGCGGATCCGGCCAGGGCTCGCACGGGCCCGCGGGGGGCGGCAGGACGGGCGCGTCCTCGGGCGGTTCCAAGGCCCAGCTGATCGGGATGTTCAAGTCCCAGCTCGCCTCGGCCAAGAACGAGCTGAAGAGCGGTGCCTACCGGGACGCCAGCATGGCCATGTGCGCGCTGGTCGCCGCCGCGGACGGCCGGGTGGAGCCGGCCGAGCGGCAGCGCGTGGAGGAGCTGATCGTCTCCAACGAGGTGCTGCAGAACTTCCCGGCGGACCAGCTCCGCCAGCGGTTCAACCAGCACGTGGACCGGCTCCTCGCCAACTTCGAGCAGGGGAAGGCCGAGGCACTCCAGGTCATCGCCAAGGCCGCCAAGAAGCCCGCGGAGGCCCGTGCGGTCGTGCAGACCGGCATGGTGGTCGCCGGGGCCGACGGGTCCTTCGAGCCGTCCGAGCAGTACGCGATCCGCGAGGCGTGCACCGCGCTGAACATCCCGCCCTCGGAGTTCGGCGTCTGATCACCCGTCGGCCCGGCGCCGGTGCGCCGCTACCCGCTCCCGGGTCGCGCAGCGACGTGAGCAGTAGCGGCGTTCCGGACCGCTGCCCTGGGCGATGAAGACGTTCCGGCAGCTGCCGGAGGCGCACGTCCTGCCGGGTGGGCGTTGGCGGTCCCAGACCAGGACCGTCAACGCCAGGCAGGACGACGCCAGGAACCATTCGGGCCACGGCGCGTCGTCGGCACGGTCGACGTGCGGGTGCCAGGGAGAGGCGCCCTGGTGCGACGTCAGGCGCAGCCGCCCCGTGTGCGCGCCGAGGAGGCGGTTCAGGACGTGCGCGGCGGCGTCGGCGGACTCCGCCGCGAAGACGTCCCGCAGCAGTGCGGCGGCCTCACGCATCCCCTCCACGTCACGGGCGGTGAGGTCGAGGGGCTCCTTCTCGCCGTAGGCGCGCAGCACCTCGGCGACCGCGTCGGGAGCGGGGCCCCCGCCGGCGTCGGAAGGGCCCCCCGCGAGCACGTTGACCAGGGCGGCGGTGCGCCGGGCCGTGGACAGCACGGAGTGCCTCGTGGACCAGTCGGGATCGTGGACGCCGGCGTCCGCCTCGGCGCCGTGAGGAATGGGCACGGGCCGAATGTAACGCATATTGCGGAGTTTTGAGTTACCTCCGTAACGTCTTCCCGGTGCCGAAGGGTTACTCACTACGCTTCTATCTGACCGCGGCGACGGTGGCGCGCGCCGGGGACGAGATGTCCGGACCGGCGCTGCTGCTGGCGGGCCTCGCGATCACCGGTTCGACAACCGACGCGTCGGCCCTGCTCGCGGGCATCACGGTCTCCGCCGCGGTCGGCGGGCCGCTGCTCGGGGCGCTCCTGGACCGGGCGCGGCGACCGGGTCGCCTGCTGGCGGGCGCGCTCGCCCTGTACGCGGCGGGGCTGATGACGATCCTCGCCGGGCTCGGCCGCCTCCCCATGGCCTGGACCCTCCCGCTCGCGGTGCTCACGGGGCTGCTGGGCCCGGCACTGTCGGGCGGCTGGACCGCCCAACTCCCCCGCGTGGCGCCGGACGCGCGGCTGCCCCGGGCCAACGCCCTGGACGCGATGACCTTCGGTGTGGCGAGCCTGGCGGGTCCGGCCCTGGCCGGGGGTGTGGCCGTGCTGCTGGGCGCCCCCTCGGCGGTCGCGGTCTCCGCGGCCCTGATCACGGCGGCCGTACCCGCCGCCTGGCGGTTGCCCGCACGCGGCGCCCCGGACCGGGACGCCCGGCCGGCCCCGGTGGCGGGCGCCCTCGCCGCCGGGTTCCGGATCGTCCTGCGGCGCCCGCTCCTGGCCCGGGCGACCTTCACCTCGGTCGCCTCCTGCGCCGCCCAGGGCATGCTGGCGGCCTGCGTTCCGCTCCTCGGCGCACAGTGGCTCGGCGCGGCCGGGCACGGCGTCCTGCTGTTCTCCGGCGCGGCGGTGTCCGCCCTGGCGGCCAACGCCGTCCTCGCACGACGTCCGCTCGCCCTCGGCCCCGACAGGGTCGTCCGGGCGGGCGCCCTGGTCCAGGCGGTCGCGCTGGCGCTGGCGGCGACGGGCCTGCCGGTGGTGCTGGTGGTCGCGGTGCTTCTCCTCGGCATCGGCGAGGGTCCCCAGCTCACCGCGCTGTTCGCGGTACGCCACCGGGAGGCCCCGGAGCACCTGCGGGGCCAGGTCTTCACCACCGGGGCGAGCCTCAAGATCACCGCGTTCGCCCTGGGCGTGGCCGTCGCCGGACCCCTCGCCGGGTGGTCCCTGCCGGGCACGCTGACGCTGGCGGCGGGGACGGCGGCGGGCGGGGCGTTGGCCCTCGGCCGGGAAAGTGTTTGACGGCCGTACGCGTCGAAGGGTCGGATGAGGGCCATGAGTTCAGGGCAGACGCATCCGGACCGGTGCCGCGTCGATGACCGTCTGGTACGGAGCCTGGTCGACGGGCAGTTCCCGCGCTGGTCGGACCTGCCCGTCGAACGCTTCCCGTCCGGCGGCACGGTCAACGCGATGTACCGGCTGGGCGAGGACATGGTCGTACGGCTGCCGCTGATCGAGGGCGGCGTGGCGGACGTGGCGACGGAGCGGGCGTGGCTGCCACGGCTGTCGCCCCTGCTGCCCACCGCGGTCCCCGAGGTGCTCGCGGAAGGAGTACCGGGCGACGGGTACCCCTGGCCCTGGTCGGTCTACCGGTGGCTGCCCGGGGAGATCCCCGAGGCGGGAGCGCTGACCGATCCCGTGCGGCTGGCGGAGGATCTGGCAGCCTTCGTGGCGGCGATGCGCGGCATCTCCCTGCCCGACGCGCCGAAGGCGTACCGCGGTGGGCCGCTCACCACGCTCGACACGCCGACGCGGGCCGCGCTCGACGAACTGCGCGCCCTCCCCGAAGAAAACGTCGACTGCGACGCGCTGGCCGCCGTGTGGCAGGACGCGCTGCGCGCACCGGCCTGGCAGGGGCCGCCCGGTTGGCTGCACGCGGACCTGATGCCGGGCAATCTGCTGGTGAGCGGAGGCAGGCTGTCCGCGGTGATCGACTTCGGGTGCATGGGGGTGGGCGATCCGGCCTGCGACCTCTTCCCGGCGTGGAATCTGCTGCCGCCCGGCGCGAGGAGGGTCTTCCGCGAGGCACTCGGCGTGGACGACGCGACCTGGCGGCGCGGCCGGGGCCGCACCCTCTCCCAGGCACTGATCGCCCTGCCGTACTACCGGAGGACCAACCCCGCGATGGCGGGCAACGCCCGGCACGTGATCCGGGCGGTGCTGACGGAGGCGGAGGGCCGCTAGGACAGCGCCCGCCCTCCGCCGGGCCCCTGCCTACGGCGCGATGCCCACGCCCTCGATCCTGCTCCACGCCCGCTCCTGCGCGGCCGTCATGGCGGGCCAGGCGAGACCGCCCGGCCGGGGCCGCACCCGGGCGGCGTACGGAGCGGGGTGGAAACCGGGGTCGTAGAAGCAGCCCTCCGCGTACCTGGCGTCGAAGGCGGCGCAGGAGTCGGCGATCGAACGCGGGCTCGGCCTGCGGCCGGTGCGCACCCAGGAGTCCAGCGCGGAGATCGAGGTGGCGTACTCGGAGTCGCTCAGGGAGCTGTGCTCGTGTTCCCGTGTGAAGGTCTGGACGAGGTTCTGGTCCCGGCCGGCACCGCGGAGCGTGGCGCGGTAGGCCGCCTCGTGCTCCACGAACGCCGTCGGGTCGTCGATGGCGTGCAGGGTGAGGACGGGCAGGGAGACCCGGCCGGTGAGGTCGCTGTCCCAGGACAGGTCGCGCCGTGCGGTCGGGTCGGCCGAGAAGCGCTCGACGCCCGCGTTCAGCGCCTTGTCGTCGTGCGAACCCGAGTAGCGCACCCCCCGGTTGCTCCAGGGGTTACGCCCGCCGAGCCGGTTGGTCACGATGTCCCGGAACGTGAAGGTGGCGAACCGCAGATGGGATTCCAGGGTGCGCTCGGGGATGCCGGTGACGGCGAGGATGTCGTCGAGGTTGCGCTGCTGGGCCCGGGTCCGGTCCGCCGGTTCGGAGGCGTAGCCCGTGCACTCCTGGAGGCGGGCGCGCAGGCCCGCGGTCGTCATGGTGGAGCCGGGGCGCAGGCCCTGCCACAGCGGGTACTGCGGCTCGGTGGGGCGCGGGTGGTTGTGGCAGTAGTACTGGTAGACCACCCGCAGGTCCACGCGGTAGTCGTAGCCGCGCGAACCGCCGCCGAGCACGCCGTTGGTCAGCAGCACCCCGTCGTAGGCGCCGGGGCGCCTGCCGTAGGTCTCGGCGACCTTGGCGGCGACGTTCCCGCCCCAGGACTGGCCGTGCAGGTAGGTGTGTTCGGGCCGGCCGAACCGGTCGGTGAACAGGCGGCGCACGTTCTCGGTGTCGGCGGCCGCCATGCGGGCCCCGTAGCCGCCGCGCCGGTAGGAGGAGGCGGCCCAGGCGTATCCCTGGTCGACCATCACCGCCCAGCGTTCCAGGTCCTCGGTGCTGCGGGCCGGGTCAGAGGCGTCGCCGAGGTCGGGGCCGCCGTGCGCGTGCACGACGAGGGAGCCGTTCCAGCGGTGGGGCACGGCCATCGTGTAGTAGGCGCCGTCCGCGTCCTGCCCGGTGTAGCAGGTGGCCTTCTCGGCGAGGGCGGGCGGGCAGTCCGCGGCCGCCGGCTGTTCGGCCGCCCGTGCGGGGGCGGCGGAGACGTTGCCGAGGGTGCCGAGGAAGACGGCGGCGAGCGCGGCGGCCACCACCGCAGGGCGGCTTCTGCGGTGGGTGGACCGGGTGTCGTGCGCGGGAGCGGGGGGTGTGGTCAAGGTGCGGCTCCTGTACGTGGTGCTGCGGGCCGGCGCGAAGTTGCGCTGCGAGCGGGGATGTTAGGAATCCCCCGGATCCGGAGCCACCCCTTCGGCCGTTGCGTTCATAGTGTTCGCCGAGCCTCGCCGAGTCCGCCCGCCCGGAACTCCGCGCGTTCCTGCGTGGCCTCTTGACGCCCCATTGGTCTCTACCTATCGTCACCGCCCAGTCGAACGTTCAGAACAACACTCAACGTTCATATACTCGAACGGATGGACCCCCCACATGTCCTCTGCTCCCACGCGCCGTCACCGCAGATCCCGCGTCGTCCCGCTCGCGACGCTCACCGCCGCGCTCGTCGGCACGCTGCTCGCCGGTCCCGGCTCGACCGCCGGTCGCGCCGACGCCGCACCGGCCGCGTTCACGCATCCCGGAGTCACCGTCTCCCAGGGGCAACTCGACTTCGCCCGCGCCAAGGTGGAGGCCGGGGCCCAGCCCTGGAAGGGCGCCTTCGACCAGATGATGGCGAGCCGGTACGCCGACCTGAACCGCACCCCGAAGCCCCGCGCGGTGGTCGAGTGCGGTTCCTACTCCAACCCGAACTACGGCTGCACCGACGAGCGCGAGGACGCGATCGCGGCCTACACCAACGCGCTGGCCTGGTACTTCACCCGGGACGAGAGGTACGCCCGCAAGTCCATCGAGCTGATGGACGCCTGGTCCGCCGTGCTCCGGGACCACACCAACAGCAACGCGCCGCTGCAGACCGGATGGGCCGGGTCGTCCTGGCCCAAGGCCGCCGAGATCATCAAGTACACGTACGGCGGCACCTGGACGAACTCGGGCCGCTTCGCCACCATGCTCCGCGACGTCTACCTGCCCGAGATCATCAACGGCTCCAACTCCAACGGCAACTGGGAGCTGACGATGACGGAGGCCGCCGTCGGCATCTCCGTCTTCCTGGAGGACAAGGCGTCCTACGACAAGGCCATGGCCAGGTTCCGCACCCGCACGGCCGCGTACGTGTACCTGAACTCCGACGGAGAGCTCCCGAAGACCGTGCCGAGCCAGCACCTCGACACCCGGGACAAGATCGTCAAGTACTGGCAGGGCCAGTCCACTTTCGTCACCGGCCTCACCCAGGAGACCTGCCGGGACTTCACCCACACCGGGTACGGCATCTCGTCCATCTCGCACGTCGCCGAGACCAGCCGGATCCAGGGGCAGGACCTGTACGGCACCGACGTCGGCGAGCGGCTGCGGCACGCGCTCGGCTTCCAGGCCAAGTACCAGCAGGGGGCGGCCGTCCCGAGCTGGCTGTGCGGGGGCGAGGTCGACCTCGGCCTGGGCCCGGTGACCGAGGTCGGCTACAACGCCCTGCACAACCGCCTCGGGTTCGCCATGGACAACACCGAGGCGCTCACCGAGCGCACCCGTCCCTCCGGCACGAACAACCTCTTCGTCGCCTGGGAGACGCTCACCCACGGCGACAACCCCGCCTAGGCCCGGTCACAGGCGGGCCGACGCCCGGTCAGCTGTCGTAGTCCACGGTCAGCTTCTCGGAGAGCGGGTACGACTGGCAGGTCAGGACGTAGCCCGCGTCGACCTCGGCGGTTTCGAGCGCGTAGTTGCGGCGCATGTCGACACTGCCGTCGGTGACGAGGGCCCGGCAGGTCCCGCAGACCCCGCCCTTGCAGGCGAAGGGCAGGTCGGGGCGGGTCTGCTGGGCCCCGTCGAGCACCGACCGCTCCCGGGACAGCGAGGAGGTCGTCGAACGGCCGTCCAGGGTGATGGTGACCTCGCTGACGGGGCCCTCGGGGCCGCTCTCCTCGTGGCGCACCTCCCGCACGGGCTCGTCGTCGGCATAGAACAGCTCCCGGTGGACGCGCTCCGCCGGGACGCCGAGGCCGGCCAGGACCTGCTGGGCGTCGGCCACCATGCCCTGCGGTCCGCACAGCCACCAGTGGTCTGCCCGCTCCACGTCCACCAGGGAGCCGACGAGCGCCGCGAGCCGTCCGGCGTCCAGGCGGCCGGAGAGCACCTCGGCCTCGCGGGGTTCGCGGGAGAGCACGTGGGCGAGGTGGAAGCGGGTCGGGTGGAGGTCCTTCAGGTCGGCCAGCTCGTCGGCGAACATCACCGTGTCCGTGCGGCGGTTGCCGTAGAAGAGGGTGACGGTGGAGCGGTCGTCGGCGGCGAGCACCGACTCGGCGATGGACACCATCGGGGTGATGCCCGAACCGGCCGCGATCAGCACGTGGTGGCCGGGGACGGTCAGATCGGGGGTGAAGAGGCCGGTGGGCGCCATCACCTCCACGGTGTCGCCCGGACGCACCTCGTCGACCAGCCACGCCGAGAACAGTCCGCCCGGCACCACGCGGACCCCGATGCGCGGCGCCGAACCGGCCGGTGCGCAGATCGAGTACGAGCGGCGCTCGTCCCGGCCGTCCACCTCGCGCCGCAGGGTGAGCGACTGGCCGGGCGCGAAGGCGAACTCCCCGGCCAGCTCGTCGGGGATCTCGAAACTCACGGCCGCCGCGTCCGCGCAGAGCCGCTCGACGGCCGCGACGCGCAGACGGTGGAAGGCGGGCCGGCGGCGGGTGCGCACCGGGGCCGCCGGGACGGGGGCGGTCGGGGCCATCAGATCTCCTTGACGTACTCGAACGGCTCGCGGCAGGACCGGCAGCGCCACAGCGCCTTGCAGGACGTGGCGGCGAAGCGGGAGGTCTCCTCGGTGTCGGCCGAGCCACAGCGGGGGCAGGGCACCGCGGGCCGGGTGGGCGACAGGACCAGGGAGACGGGGCCGCGGGGTGCGGCGCCGGGCGGGGCGATGCCGTGCTCGGCGAGCTTGTGGCGGCCCGCCTCGGTGATCCAGTCGCTGGTCCACGGCGGGTCCAGGACGGTGCGGATCTCCACGCGCGGATATCCCGCCTCCCGCAGCCGCGCGGCGACGTCCGCGCGCATCTCGGCCATGGCCGGGCAGCCCGAGTAGGTGGGCGTCAGGCTGGCGACCACGGTGCCGTCCCCGCCGACCCGGACGTCGCGCAGGACGCCGAGGTCGGCGAGGGTCAGCATGGGCAGCTCGGGGTCGGGCACCTGCTCGGCGACGTGCCGGGCGCGGCGGGCGTCCAGGAGTGCGGGGATCGGGGTCACCATGTCGCCTCCGGGTGGGCGCGGGCGATGCCCTGCAGCTCGGTCAGGAGCGGTGCGAGGTGTTCGGTGTGCTCGCCGGCGCGACCGGAGCCGGGCAGCGGACGGTACACGGGCAGGGTCAGTCCCGCCGCCCGAGTGACCTGGCGCAGGTCGTCGGCCACCTCGTCCCGCACGTCGTACGCCGTGTGCAGCTCGCCGAGATAGGGGGCGACCTCGTCCAGTGCGGCGCGCATCCGGCGGTGCGACTCGTCGGTGCCGTCGCCCAGGCGCACGCACCACTCGGCGGCGTACTGCCGGTGGTACGTCAGCTCCTTGACGCCCTTGGCGGCGACCGCCGCGAGCACCGGGTCGGGGTGGGCCTGAAGCCGCCGGAAGTGGGCCAGCCGCCAGCTGGAGAGCACCAGCAGCCGCACGACCGCGAACGCGAAGTCGCCGCTGGGGAGTTCGGCCAGCCGGACGTTGCGGAAGTCGTCGGTGTCCCGGAAGTAGGCGTAGGCGTCCTCGTCGCGGCCGGTGCCGTCCACCTGGCCGGCGCGGGAGTACAGCAGGCGGGCCTGGCCGAGCAGGTCGAGTCCGATGTTGGCCAGCGCCACCTCCTCCTCCAGCTCGGGCGCGCGGGTGACCCACTCGGCCAGCCGCTGGGCGCTCACCAGGGCGTCGTCGGCCAGCGCCACGCAGTCCGCGGCCAGCGCGCCCGCGTCGACGCCCTCGGGCACGGTGGTGTCGACGCCGTGCAGCGGGTCCTCGAAGCCGGTGCCGTAGGCCCAGCGGGTGTCGTCCTCGTGCCCCTCGGCCAGGGTGAGGTAGACGTGGTCGTCACTCATGCCCTGCTCCTAGATGTGCGGGACGTCGTCGGGGATGTCGTAGAAGGTCGGGTGGCGGTAGACCTTGTCGGCGCTGGGGGCGAAGAAGGGGTCCTTCTCGTCGCGGGTGGAGGCCGCGATGTGCTCGGAGCGCACCACCCAGATGCTCACGCCCTCGTTGCGCCGGGTGTAGAGGTCACGGGCGTGGGTGAGGGCCATGGCGTCGTCGGCGGCGTGCAGCGAGCCGACGTGGACGTGGTTGAGGCCGCGCTTGCCGCGCACGAACACCTCGTACAGCGGCCAGCCCTGCTTCCCGGGCTTACCGGACTGCTCGGCGCTCATGCCGCCGCTCCCTTCTGCGCGCGGGCGGCCTGCTTGGCGGCGTGGGCGGTGGCCGCCTCGCGCACCCAGGCGCCCTCCTCGTGTGCGGTCCGCCGCCGCTCCATCCGCCGGTCGTTGCAGGGGCCGTCGCCCTTGATGACGCGCATCAACTCGTCCCAGTCGGGGGTGCCGAAGTCGTGGTGCCCGGCCTCCTCGTTCCAGCGCAGCTCCGGGTCGGGCAGGGTGACGCCGAGCTTCTCGGCCTGCGGGACGGTCATGTCGACGAAGCGGCGCCGCAGCTCGTCGTTGCTGTGCCGCTTGATCTTCCAGGCCATCGACCGCGCCGAGTTGGGCGAGGCGTCGTCGGGCGGGCCGAACATCATCAGCGACGGCCACCACCAGCGGTCCACCGCGTCCTGGACCATCTCCCGCTGGGCGTCGGTGCCGCGCATCATCGTCATCAGCAGCTCGTAGCCCTGCCGCTGGTGGAAGGACTCCTCCTTGCAGATGCGCACCATCGCGCGCGCGTAGGGCCCGTAGGAGCTGCGGCACAGCGGCACCTGGTTGCAGATCGCGGCGCCGTCCACGAACCAGCCGATCACGCCGACGTCGGCGAAGCTCAGGGTCGGGTAGTTGAAGATCGACGAGTACTTCTGGCGGCCCTCGATCAGCCGCTCGGTGAGGTCGTCGCGGTCCGCGCCGAGGGTCTCGGCCGCCGAGTACAGGTACAGCCCGTGTCCGGCCTCGTCCTGGACCTTGGCGAACAGGATCGCCTTGCGGCGCAGCGACGGGGCCCGGGTGATCCACTCGCCCTCGGGCTGCATGCCGATGATCTCCGAGTGCGCGTGCTGGGCGATCTGCCGGATCAGCGTCCTGCGGTAGCCCTCGGGCATCCAGTCCCGCGGCTCGATGCGCTGGTCGCGCGCGATCGTCGCGTCGAAGTGCTCCTGCAGTCCGTCCGGCGCGTCCGGGGGCGGCGCCTCGGCGGCGTGTGTCGTGGTCATCGTCACCAGCTTCCCAACCGACCATTCGTTCGGTATCAGTGTGACGTGTTTTCGCACGCCGGGCAAGAGCCGGACCCCCGCCGGTCACACTCTTGACAGCGTCACCGCGCGGCTGGATAACTTGGCCTTGCCGCGCGCTAACCGAATGGTCGGTCGGGAGACAAGGTGGTGGGTACGGTGTCGCAGGCCACTGAGCAGACGCCCACGGAGGCGATGTTCTCCGCGGACGATGCCTCCCGGGGGCTCGGCATCGAGCTGGTGGAGCACGGCGCCGGCCGGGCCGTGGTGCGCATGACGGTGACCCCGGCGATGGTGAACGGCCACCGGATCGCCCACGGCGGTTTCCTGTTCCTGCTGGCCGACACCGCCTTCGCCTGTGCCTGCAACAGCCACGGTCCCGTGACCGTGGCGGCCGGCGCCGACATCGTCTTCGTCGCCCCGGCCCGCGAGGGCGACGTGCTGGTGGCCGTCGCCGAGGAGCGCGCCCGGTACGGACGCAGCGGGATCTACGACGTGAGCGTGCGGCGCGGCGACGAGGCGATCGCGGAGTTCCGCGGGCGCAGCCGCAGCGTGCGCGACGACTCGGGCGGCCCCGCCGCGCACAGGGACGCGGCGCGCGAGACGCCGGGCACGACGACGAAGGAGTCGCGATGAGCAGCGAGCCGACGACCGGGGCGGCCCCGGCGCCCCGACCGGGCGAGCCCCTCCCCCACGACCTGCTGGACGACGCCGAGCGCCTGTCCCGCGAGCAGCTCCGCGAGCTCCAGCTGGACCGGCTGCGCGCGACCCTGCGGCACGCCTACGACAACGTGGAGCTGTACCGCAAGAAGTTCGACGCCGCCGGTGTGACGCCCGACGACTGCCGCAGCCTGGCCGACCTGTCGCGGTTTCCCTTCACCACCAAGGCCGACCTGCGCGACACCTACCCCTTCGGCATGTTCGCCGTCCCGATGTCCGAGGTGCGGCGCGTGCACGCCTCCAGCGGCACCACGGGCCGCGCCACCGTCGTCGGGTACACGGAGAACGACCTGTCCAGGTGGGCGGACGTCGTGGCCCGTTCGATCCGCGCCGCCGGCGGGCGCCCCGGCCACAAGGTGCACATCTCCTACGGCTACGGCCTGTTCACCGGCGGTCTCGGCGCCCACTACGGCGCCGAGCGCGCCGGCTGCACGGTGATCCCCGCCTCCGGCGGCATGACGGCACGTCAGGTCCAGATCATCCAGGACTTCCGGCCCGAGATCATCATGGTCACCCCGTCCTACATGCTCACCCTGCTCGACGAGTTCGAGCGCCAGGGCGTCGATCCGCGCACCAGCTCCCTCAAGGTCGGCATCTTCGGCGCGGAGCCGTGGACCGAGGAGATGCGGCGGGAGATCGAGGAGCGCATGGACATCCACGCCGTCGACATCTACGGCCTGTCCGAGGTGATCGGCCCGGGCGTGGCCCAGGAGTGCGTGGAGACCAAGGACGGACTGCACATCTGGGAGGACCACTTCTACCCCGAGGTGGTGGACCCGCTGACGGACGCCGTGCTGCCCGAGGGCGAGGAGGGCGAGATCGTCTTCACCTCCCTCACCAAGGAGGCACTCCCGGTGATCCGCTACCGCACGCGCGATCTGACCCGGCTGCTGCCCGGCACCGCCCGTCCCGCCTTCCGGCGGATGCGGAAGGTCACCGGGCGCTGCGACGACATGATCATCCTGCGCGGGGTGAACGTCTTCCCCACCCAGGTCGAGGAGATCGTGCTGCGCACCCCGGGCGTCGCCCCGCACTTCCAGATCCGGCTCACCGAACGCGGCCGCATGGACCACATGACGGTGCGCGTCGAGGCCCGGCCCGACGCGGGTCCCGGGCAGCGCGAGGCCGCCGCGAGGGCGATCTCGCAGGGCGTCAAGGACGGTGTGGGCGTGACCGTGGAGGTGGAGGTCGTCGAGCCGGAGAGCCTGGAGCGCTCGCTCGGCAAGATCCGCCGGGTGTGGGACCTGCGGGGCGCGTGAAACGTGAGCACGGACACGTCCGTTCGCGGGTCGTGCTGGTGTGCGGGAAGAAACGGATGGGCAGTAAGAGCATGATCGGGGGAGGTTGAGTACATCCTGGGGGGACATCCCGTGCGTGTGTGTGTGATCGGTGCAGGCCTGTCGGGGCTGGCGATGGGCCGTGCCCTCAAGGAGCGCGGCATCTCCTTCGTCTGCCTGGAGAAGGCACCCGACGTCGGCGGGATCTGGCGCCAGCCGGGGGCCGGCGAGCGTGGACCGGGCTATCAGTCCCTGCACCTGAACACCGCCAAGCAGCTGACCGGTTACGTGGACTTCCCGATGCCGTCCTCGTACCCGCTCTACCCCCGGCACAGCCAGGTCGCCGCCTACCTGCGATCCTTCGCCGAGTGGGCGGGCCTGCTCGACCACGTCGAGCTGCGCACCGAGGTGCTGTCCGTGCGTCAGGACGGGGACGGCGCCTGGACGGTCGTCAGCCGGGGCGCGGACGGTGCGCAGCGCTCCCGCCGGTTCGAGCAGGTGGTCGTCACCTCGGGCCACAACAGCGAACCGGCCCTGCCCGATCCCCTTCCGGCCGGTGCCGAGTCCTACGCCGGAACGATTCTTCACTCCCTCGACTACCGGGACGGCGCCGACTTCGCCGGCCGGCGCGTCGTCGTGGTGGGCCTCGGCGCCTCGGCGGTGGACATCGCCGCGGACCTCTCCCGGCACGCGGAGCGGACCCTGCTGTCGGTGCGCCGGGGGCTGCACATCGTGCCCAAGCAGATCTTCGGGATGTCCCTCGACGAGATCGCCGAAGCCCCGTGGTGGAACGCGATGCCCTTCGCCGAGCGGCGCCAGTGGGTGGAGCAGGCCCTGCTGGTGGCCCGGGGCAGGCTGTCGGACTACGGCCTGCCCGAGCCCGACCACCCGATCCTCTCCTCCGCGACGACCCTCTCGGACGAGATCCTCAGCCGGATCCGGCACGGCGCGGTGACCCCGAAGCCCGCGATCGCCTCGTTCGAGGGCGACCGGGTCGTGTTCACGGACGGCAGCTCCGAGACCGCCGACGCGGTCGTCTACTGCACCGGTTTCCACATGACGTTCCCCTTCCTGCCCGCGGGCTGCCCGGTCGCGGCCGACGGCTCGGTCGAGCTGTACCGGCGGGTCGTCCCGGCGGACCGGCCCGGTCTGTACTTCGTGGGACTGGTGCGGCCCGCGGGCGCCTTCACCCGGCTGGCCGAGGCACAGGCCGAGTGGGTGGCGCGCCTCGTCGACGGCGCCGCCGTGCTGCCCGCGGCCGAGGAGATGCGCGAGGAGATCGGCACGTACCTGGCGGGCGTCGTCGAGCGCTACGGCCGCTCTCGGGCCGCCTCGATCCACGTCGACGTGGGTCCGTACCTGGCGGAGTTCCGGGAGTCGCTGCCCGTCTGAGTGTTCCGCCGGCCGCCGCCGCACGGTCAGCGACGGCACACGGTCACGTCCTTGCCGAGGGTTCCCGGTGGATCGCACCGGGAGCCCTCTCGTGCGCGGACGGCCCGGTCAGGCCACCGGCACAGGTTGGCGGACGGTCTCCGCGGCAGGCGGCCGGACCGCGTACGCCTCCGAGGAGAGGTACGCCGTCACCCGCGGCGACTGGTCCCCCTGGTGGGCGAGGGCAAGGTAGGCGATCAGGCCCGCCCCGTCCTCGGGCCGCCGCTCGGTGAGTGCGGCCAGGGCGCGGTCGAGCACGGAGGCGTCCATGCCGTGTTGGTGCAGCACGGTGGACGTCCGTGCCAGGGCCTCCCCGTCGTGCCGGACGCAGTCTCGAATGGGGACGTACAGCGTGAATCCGCTCGGCCGCGCCGTGCCGGGGTCGGTGAAGGAGTGGCAGGTCTGCACAGGCCGCCCGCCGAGCCCACCCGCGCCGGAGCCGAGACCCGCGGCCGTGCGGAAGAAGCCCTCGACCGCCGCGGACCCGGGGCCCGAGTCCGTCCGGGACAGCCGTCCGGCCCGACCGGCCGTGAGGTCGTCGTGGTACAGGTACACCTTCACCCGGGGTTCGGCCCAGCCTCCGAGGTCCAGGGCGAAGAACGGGTGTCCGCTGCCCGGGGGGAGGCTGTCGAAGGCCCGGCCGTACCCAAGCCGGCGCAGGGCCTCGCGCACCGTCTCGGCGGAACGTTCCTCCCCGCCCGCCGCCGGGTTCAGGTAGACCTTGACCCCGGGTACGCCGCCGGGCCTGAGTTCCAGGGCGCACCACAGGGCGAAGGGGCCCCGGGGAGCGGGCGGCAGGAACAGGTCCCGGAGTTCGTCGAGGGCGTCGGTGGCGAAGCCCCAGCGCCGTGCCATGGTCCGGATCGCCTCGAGCCCGGCACGCCCGTTGTCCGCCAGGCCGGTTGCGCCGCAGCCCGGTTCCACGAGGACCCGCATGACGGGCGCCGCGTCCGCCTGGAAGGAGAGGGAGAACTCCACGGGGGTGTGGTCGTCGGACAGGAAGGTGCGCGTGGGCGGCGGCAGGTCCAGTGGCCGCTCGGCCTCCGGGCCCAGGGCGTCGGCCAGGACCTGTGCGTAGGTCTCGACGTCGGCGCGGGACAGGCCGGCGACCGAGCCGAGTCTTCGCAGCTGGCCGCCGGTGAAGGAGCCGAGCGTGGGTGTGCCCTGCGGGTCCGCGCCCGTCGGCCCGGCCCTCAACGGTCCGCCCCCGGCCGCAGCCGCAGCCGCAGCCGCACAGAGCGATACCCGCCTCGGAGGGCGGGTATCGGGGGGTTCGGCGTCGGGAAAGTGGCGTTCGTGGATATGTGGTCCACGACACCTCCTTTGACTCGTAAGCAACTTGAATACCGCGTTGCTCACTACCCGTGCCGTTCGATCTTCATGCGAATGGTGCGGATTGGGAGGGTGTTGCGCACATCACCGTGTGAGCCAGTTGAGGAACTGGCTCCACATCCCCTTGTGTTCGGCCGGACGGGCCGGACCCGCGGGCTTCTCCTGCCCGGACGCCGCGCCGGCGGGCCCCGCTTCGCCGCGCCGTACGGGGCGTACCGGGGTGAACCGGGCCGGAAGCGTGGCCAGGGCCCGGTTGAAGGGGCCCGGACGCCACGTCAGGCTGTCCTCGGGGACGGCGAGTTCGACGTCGGGCAGTTCGTTCAGCAGGTGCTCGATGGCCGTGACCGTGATGTGCCGGGCCGGTTCCTTGGACGGGCAGGCGTGGGGCCCCGCGCTCCAGGCGAGGTGCGCGCGGTTGCTGCCCGCCTGGCGGGACGCCTTGAGGGCGGGGCCGGTGTTGGCGGCGGCGAAACTGACGAGCACGAGGTCGCCCGCCTGCAGCTGCTGGCCGGCCAGTTCCGTGTCGGCGGCCGGGTAGTGCGGGGCGAAGTTGGCCATGGGCGGGTTCTCCCACAGCGTGTCGTCGAGCGCCTCGTCGATCAGGCCGCCCTCGCGGGCGTACCGCTCGTGGGTCAGCAGCCGGTGCAGGGTGTTGCCGAGGAGGTTGCGCAGGGGTTCGGATCCCGCGCTGAGCAGCAGGGCGAGCTGGTGGACCATCTCCTCGTCGTCGAGCCGGGCCTCGTGCTGCATCAGCCAGGAGGTGACGTCGTCGCCGGGCTTGCGCCGCTTGAGCGCGACGAGTTCGCCCACGGCCTGGAAGAGCACCTCGGCGGCCTTCTCGGCGTTGACACCGTCGAACATGCCGGTGATGCCGAAGAGCACCCGGTCGCCGATGTCGGCGGGGCAGCCGAAGAGTTCGTTGAACACGAACAGCGGCAGCTGCTTGGCGTAGTCGCCGAGCAGGTCGGCCGAGCCGCGGGCGCCGAACTGGGAGACGAGGTAGCTGGAGATCTGCTCGGTGCTGCGGCTCAGCCGCCGGGTGTCCACCCGCGCCATGCTGTCGGTGACCGCCTGGCGCAGCCTGAGGTGGTCGGCCCCGTCGGCGAACATGCAGTTGGGCCGGTAGGCGAGCAGCGGGGCGACCGGGCTGTCCGGGCTGATCTTGCCCTCGTTGAAGGCCCGCCAGCGGCGCGCGTCCTTGCGGAAGCTGCCGGAGTCCTGCAGCAGCTGGAGCGCCGCCGCGTAGTCCGTGACCAGGGTCGCCTCGACGCCCGGGGCCAGTTCGACGGGGGCCGCGGCCCCGTAGTTGCGCAGGTACTCGTAGTACGCCTGCGGGTCGGCGGCGAACTCCGGCCCGTGCAGCGGCACCCGGGCGCCGGAGCCGTGGGCCGGGCAGCCCGGCGGGGGCACCGGGGCGGTGTCGTGGGCGTTCATGTCTGCTCCCAGCTCCTAGCGGGTGCGGTCCAGCAAGTAGCGGACGAGGGTGGTCAGTGCGGCGGCCGAGGACTTCTCGTCGCGGGCGTCGCAGGTGACGACGGGGGTGTCGTCGAGCAGGTCGAGCGCCTCGCGCAGCGCCCGCTCGTCGCGCAGCGGCGAGCCGTCGAAGTGGTTGACGGCGATGGCGTAGTCGAGGCCGTAGTGCTCGATGAGGTCGATCACGGGGAAGGAGTCCGCCAGCCGCTCCGGGTCGACCAGCACCAGCGCGCCGAGCGCGCCGCGCGCCATGTCCTCCCACATCTGCACGAAGCGCTGCTGGCCGGGGGTGCCGAAGAGGTAGAGCACGACGCGGTCGCTGATGGTCAGGCGGCCGAAGTCCATGGCGACCGTGGTGGTGGTCTTGCCCTGGACCCCCTTGAGGTCGTCGACCGACTCGGCGGCCTGCGTCATCGTCTCCTCGGTGGACAGCGGCTCGATCTCGGAGATGGAGCCGATGAGGGTGGTCTTGCCCACCGCGAAGTGTCCGACGACGAGGATCTTCACCGCCGTCTGGGTCGCTCCCCCGCGTACGTAGTCCCGCTCATCCAAACTTGGCGCGGAGCCCATTGAGCACCTCCTCCAGTATCTCCTTGTCCGCGAGGCGGGCGCGGGCCACCGGCGGGCGGGTCATGAGGTGTCCGCCCTCCATCAGGGAGGCCAGCAGGATCCGCACGACGCCCAGCGGGAACTGGGTGTGTCCGGCGATCTCGGCGACCGAGAGGTAGCCGGCGGAGCAGAGGTCGAGCAGGCTCTGCTCCTCGGGGGACAGCCGGGACGGCCGCTGCGGCTGACCGGCGGCGGCGGTGACCAGGGTGATGAGGGAGAGGTCACCGTCGTCGGGCAGGCCGCGCCCCTTGGTGATGACATACGGCCGCACTAATTCCGGCGCCTCGGACTGCCAGCCTTCCTGGCCGGTCATGAGTGGGCACCCAGGTTCTCGCGCGGCGGTGTCGTCAGCCGCTTGCCGAGCTGGGCGACGAGCTGCTGCATCCGGAAGGTGATGTCCGCCATGTCGACCTCGGGAGAGGCGGACACGCCGAGATAGGCGCCCTCGCCGGCGGAGATCAGGAACACCCAGCCGCCGTCGAACTCGACCAGGGTCTGCCGCCAGGTCTGGCTGGGGTCCTCACAGAAGAAGGCCAGGGTGCGACTGAGCGACTGCACGCCGCTCATCGCGGCGGCGACCCGGTCGGCGTCGTCCTTGTCGAAGTCCTGCGTCCGGGCCATCAGCAGGCCGTCGGCGGAGATCAGGACCGCGTGCAGGGCCCCGGGAATCTCCAGGGCGCTGTCGAGCATCCATGACAGATCGTCGTTCACGAGACCTCATGTCCTTCGCTGCTTGCACCAGGTGTGTCGCTGGTCCGGTCGGCACCGTCCGGACCAGCCGTTTCGGTGACCCGGCCGGACCGCGTTCCGCGCTGGAAGGCACCCATGACCTGTGCCTGCTCGGAGTCGGAGCGGCCCGCCGCGCGCGGGGCGGACGCGCTGCCGGGCACGATGGCCATCGGCCGCTTGCGGCGGCGCCGGGGCAGACCGTCGCCGGTCTCGGAGGACGCGAGCGCCGCGGCCTCCGGTCCCCCGGCGTCCGGGACCGGCCGGGCCGTGCCGCGCGCTGCCGGAGCGGGCGCCTTCTTCTCGGGCATGGCGGTGAGCAGTTCGTGCGGCAGCAGGACCACCGCCCGTACACCTCCGTAGGGCGAGGAGGAGTCCACCGACACCTCGAAGCCGAATCGTTCGCACAGCAGGCCGATGACGGCGAAGCCGAACTGCGGCGGGTTGCCGAGCCCGGCCACGCCCGAGGCGCGCTCGGTGGCGAGCAGCTTGTCGGCGCGGGCCCGTTCCTCGTCGCTCATGCCGACACCGGCGTCGTCGACGACGACGCAGATGCCCTTGGGCACGGTCCGGATGTTGATCTCCACGACCGTGTCCGGGCTCGAGTAGCTGGTGGCGTTGTCGAGCAGTTCGGCAAGGGCCAGGGCGACGGGCTCGACGGCCCGGCTGGTGATGCCGAAGTCGACCTGGGAGAGGATGTCCACCCGGCGGAAGTGCCGGATGCGGCCCTGGGCGCTGCGCACCACGTCGTAGACCGAGGCGGTGTCGCGCCGGCCGCCGAGCCAGCCGTCGCACAGCACGGCGATGGACTGGGCCCGCCGGCCGAACTGCGAGTTGGTGTGGTCGATCTCCAGCAGGTCCTGGAGGAGGGGCGAGTCGCCGTACTTGTTCTGCAGCCGCGAGAGCACCAGCTGCTGTTCGGCGGCGAGGCCCTGAAGGGTCCGCATCGCGGACTTCAGCACCGTCTTGGTCTCGTCCTCGGCCCGCTCCTGGGCGGCCTGTACGGACTTCCCGTAATCGTTCTCCAGCTCGGTGTAGTGATCCCTGAGCCCCTGGACCTGCTGCCGCAACGCCCGTGCCGCCCTGCGCTGGCGGCTGATGAGCACGGCGGCGGCGACGAGGGCGACGAGGGCGACCCAGAGCAATGGGTTCCCTGTGTATTCCGTCATAAGACTCTCTTCAGGCGACTGACAGCCGGCTTGCTGAATTACCGTCCGTGCGGGCGGCCCGGTGGAGTGCCCGCACCGGGGGTAGCTGCCCGGGCTGCCCCATACGTCGGGGATGCCGTCTTTCACCCATCCGCCCGCTCCGCAAACGCGGTGATCGTATCACCGCATGATCAGGTGAATTCACGTCAAGAAGCGCCCAGAGGTGACCGGTTGGGACCAGCGGACACGCCGTCCGGGGCGGTGGGTACAGTCGGCCCCGTGAAAGATGCACGAGACACCTTCCGGCCGGCGGGCCGGGGCCCGGCGCCGGGCGGCACGGGGTGACACCGGAGGCCATGGCCGCGGTGTTCGCGGCGGGCGTCGGGGCCGGTGCCATCAACAGCGTCGTGGGCTCCGGCACCCTGATCACCTTTCCGGTCCTGCTGGCCACCGGGCTGCCGCCGGTCACCGCGACCGTCTCCAACGCGCTCGGCCTCATCCCCGGCTCCATCAGCGGAGCCATCGGCTACCGCCAGGAACTGCGCGGGCAGGGAAGACGCGTCCTGAAGCTGGGCTCCGGAGCGCTGCTGGGCGGTCTCGCGGGTGCCGCGCTCCTGCTGACGCTGCCCGCCGACGCCTTCGAGACGATCGTGCCGGTCCTGGTGGGCCTCGCCCTGCTCCTCGTGGCGTTCCAGCCGCAGATCGGCAGGCTGGTCCAGCGCCGCCGGGCCCGCAACGGCACCTCCCCCCGCCGCGACGGCGGCCCGCTGCTCTTCACCGGCCTGACGCTGGCCAGCGTCTACGGCGGCTACTTCACCGCGGCCCAGGGGATCATCTACCTGTCCCTGATGGGCATGCTGATGGACGAACCCCTGCAGCGGCTCAACGCGGTCAAGAACGTCCTCGCCGCCGTCGTCAACACCGTCGCCGCGCTCTTCTTCCTCTTCGCCGCGGACTTCGAGTGGACCGCCGTGGGGCTCCTCGCGGTCGGCTCGGGCCTCGGCGGCTACGTCGGCGCCAAGGTGGGCCGCCGCTTCAGCCCCGCGGTGCTGCGGGCCCTGGTCGTGACGGTCGGCACGGTCGCCCTCGTGCAACTGCTGCTCCGCTAGCACCGCGCCGGACGCCCACGGCGGGTGGGCGACCAGGTCCCGTCCCTCCGGCATAACGCCGCGTTATGCGAAGCCGGGATTGCCCGGGCGGTGCCCGGGTCCGACATGCTGTGGGGCGCCCCCACACACCTGCACGCGCCCCGCGCGTGTCGTCGGAATCGAGGAGCCTTGCGAACAACGAGACTCGTCCCCGCCCTGCTGGCCGCGCTCGTGGCCGCGCTGCTGTCCGCCCTCGCGCTCGCGCCGTCCGCCTCGGCGGTGGAGCCCCGGCCCGGTGACGGCGGCCCCCAGCCGATCATCGGCGGCGGCTATGCGCAGAACGCGCCCTGGGCGGCCAGGCTGTTCTCCAACGGACAGCAGACCTGCACCTCGACCATCATCTCCCCCACCTGGATCCTCACCGCCAAGCACTGCGTCAGCGGCGGCAACCTGTCCTTCCGGATCGGGAGCCTCGACCAGGGCTCGGGCGGCACGGTGGCGAACGGCGTCCAGACGGTCACCAGTTCCTCGGCGGACCTCGCGCTGGTCCGGCTCGACCGCTCCGTATCGGCCTCCTACGCGCAGCTCGGCCAGCCGGGCACGGTCCGGGTCGGCCAGAGCGTGCAGGTCTACGGCTGGGGCGCGACCTCCCGGTGCGGCTCGGAGATCAACTGCCAGTCCCAGTACCTCAAGGTCGCCAACCTGAGCGTGACGCGCGGGTGCTACGACGCCTACTACGGTCAGGCGATATGCGCCCGGCCCGGCGACGGCATCACCGCGGGCGGCGACTCCGGCGGTCCGATGATGGCCGGCGGCGTCCAGGTGGGCGTCGCCTCGACCAGCGACCGGCAGACCACCACGGCCTACACCAACGTCACCGCGTACCGCTCCTGGATCCAGTCGGTGGCGGGCGTCTGACGCCTCCCGCCCTCCGGCGCCCGTCCTGCGCCTGCCCCGTCACCGCGGAGGCAGGCGCAGGACCCCGTGCTCGTCCCGGAGGTCCGTGAGGACCCGCACGACCTCGGCGTCCCGGCCCTGCGGGTTCGAGGGGCCGACGTCCCACGGCTCCTCCTGTCGTGGCCCCTTGGACGGCACCACGACAGGAGCCGGGCCCGGCCCCGTGGATGAGTACGCGGGCTCATCCACGCCCTGAGTGCCGCCACCCGTCGTCCAGGAAGCGGACGCCCCGGCAGGCGCGTGGTGAGTACATCTAGTGTTCGCGGTGACCGAGACGTACCCCCGTGTGAAGGAGTCACGGCATGACCGCGCAGACAGCCAGCTCCCAGGCCGACGCGAACGGGGCGGCCGTGCTCCGGCTCCGGGGCGTGGGGGTGCGCCGCTTCACCACGGACCAGCTGATCCTCGACGGCGTCGACTGGACGGTCCGGCCGGGCGAGCACTGGGCGCTGCTGGGGGCCAACGGTGCCGGGAAGACCACCCTGCTGCGGCTGCTCGGCGCGGTGATGCACCCCACGACGGGCACGGTCGAGGTGCTCGGCAGCCGGCTCGGCCGGGTGGACGTGCGTGAACTGCGGGCGCGGATCGGCCACGTCAACTCCGCTCAGCGGGTGCCCCAGGACCTGACCGCCCACGCGGTGGTGCTCACCGGCCACAGCGGCACCGTGCAGCCCCTGTGGCGGACCTACGACGAGGAGGTCCGGCTGCGCGCCCGGGACCTCCTGACCGAACTCGGCGTCAAGGAGCTGGCCGACCGGCCGTACGGGGTCTGCTCGGGCGGGCAGCGGGCGCGGGTCCTGATCGCCCGGGCGCTGATGGCCGATCCGGCGCTGCTGCTCCTGGACGAGCCGTTCAACGCCCTGGACCTGCCCTCCCGCGAGGACCTGGTCGAGGCGATGCACCAACTGGCCGAGGGCAGGCCGCGGCTGGCCACCGTGACGGTCACCCACCACCTGGAGGAGCTGTTCCCGGCCGTCAGCCACGCCCTGCTGCTGCGCGAGGGCCGGGTCCTGTCCCGGGGCGCGGTCGACGAGGTCCTGACCGACTCCCGGCTGACCGCCTGCTTCGGCCGGGACATCACGGTCGCCCGGCGCGACGGCCGCTGGTCGGCCTACTCGGGCAGCCGCGTTTCGGGAACCTGACGCGTCCATGGGGGCGAGGGCGGCCCCGGGCGTATCGGCGTGCGCGACGTCCGGGGCCGCCGCTCGGCTCCCCCGCCCGGGACTGCCCGTCCGCCGCCCGGCGGAAACCGGACGCACGGTCACCGACGCCAGGTGCACGCCCACGGGTTACCCCGGTCAACTCCGCGTGGACGAGGGGCCCGGGGCAGCGGTCAGGCGCAGCCCCAGGCGGACATCCCCTGCAGCCGGGCCAGGCGTTCGGCCACGGCGATCTGCTCGGCGCGGGTGGCGAGATCCGCGCGCGGGGCGTACTTGAGGCCGCCCGCGGCGATCCAGCTGGACCGCGCGAACTGCAGCCCGCCGTAGTAGCCGTTGCCGGTGTTGGCCTGCCAGTTGCCGCTGGACTCGCACGCGGCGATGGCGTCCCAATCGGTGCGCAGCGGCACCGACGGCGCGGCGACCGCCTCGCCGGTCGCGCCGAGTGCGGTCGCGGCGACCAGGGTCACCGCGGCGGTGCGGATCCTGCGGCCACGCGCACCGCGCACGTCACCCCGGCGATCATTTCGTCTACTGATCATACAAAGACTGTTACACCAGGTGACCGCCCGCCGCCGCACCGGCAGGCGCGTGTTGGGCCAGTCGGAGCAGGCGTCCGCCCCCGCCCGTGGCCGGTTTCACGGCGTCGACCGTATGCGCCCCGCGGCGTCCGGCACCGCCGCCTCGGCGGCGAGGTAGTCCGGCACCGCCTCCTTGTCGAGGAGCCGGTTGAGCCGGCTCGGGACGTCGAAGCCGATCAGCAGGATCACCACGAGGGTCAGCGAGAAGGTGAGCACGGCGAGCGACTGGCCCAGGGACATGGTCGACGCCAGCCGGGCACCGAGCACCGGGGCGACGGCGCCGCCCAGCGCGCCGACGTTGTAGGTGAAGCCGAGGGACGCGGCCCGGGTCTCGGTCGGGAAGTGCCCGGCGATGTACTTGGGCAGCAGCCCGGAGATGCCCTGCATGCAGGCGAGCATCAGGAACAGCAGGATGCCCAGCTGGAGTTGGCTGTCCCGGATGGCGAAGACGGGGAAGACGAAGGCGATGCCCACCACCAGGGTGCAGGCGTACGCCCTGCGGGTGCCGAACCGGTCGCCGATGAAGCCGGTGACGATGCAGCCCGCCATCGTGCCGAACCCGGCGTAGTAGAGCGCGTCGCTGACCTGCGCCGGGCTGAAGCCCAGCTCGGTCTTGAGGTAGGTGGGCAGCAGTGCCTGGACCGGCCAGCTGTAGAGGAAGGCGCAGAAGACGGTGACGCAGAGCGCGACGAACAGCACCCACCGCCTGCGGCCGCCCAGTTGCACCGCGAAGGCGACCAGGCAGGCCGTCGCCAGGACGGACAGGACGGGCACGGCGCCCGCACCGAGCGGGGTGAACACCGCGAAGAGCGAGCCGGTCGCGACGACCGTGAGGACCGTGTTGACCGTCGCCCGGCGGCGGTCCGCGAACAGCGGCCGGAAGGGGTTGGGCCGTTCGCCGGTCGCGCCGACCCGGGCCTCCCAGTCGTCGGCCTCGGGCAGCGCCCGGCGCACCCACAGGGCGACGACGACGGGGAACAGGCCGATGTAGAACAGCCAGCGCCAGCCGTGCCCCGGCACCACGTGCTCGTAGACCTCGGCCGCCAGGACGCCGCCCAGCGAGAAGCCGGAGATGAGGAAGCCGGAGGCGCGGTTGCGCAGCCGGGCGGGCCAGCTCTCCAGTACGTAGGTGGCGCTGGCGCTGTACTCGCCGGCCATGCCCATGCCGATGAGCAGGCGGGCGGTGAACAGGCTGGTGTAGTCCCAGGCGAAGCCGCAGGCGAAGGTGCCCACCGAGTAGAGCAGGATGCTGGCCACCATGGCGCTCTTGCGGCCGAACCGGTCGCCGAGCGCGCCGAGCACCGCGCCGCCGAGCCAGCGGGTGATGAAGGCTCCGGAGACGAGACTGGCGGACTCGACGGTCGACAGTCCGAAGTCGTCGGCGATCTCGGTCAGCACGAGGGTGATGAGGACGAAGTCGAAGCCGTCCAGGAGGTAGCCGATCCAGGCGGCGAAGAAGGACTTCCACTTCTCCCGGGTGATCTCGCGGTACCAGGGCGGGGTGGTCGGGGTGGTGCGCGCAGATGACATGGCGATCCTATGCGGGTGGGGAAAGACGCGCGTCGGGGCGTGGCCAGGGGCGGACGGGACCGGGTCCGGTGGGCACCGGCCCGGCCCCGGGGGTCACAGGAGTCCGGCCTCGGTGAGCCGGGCGCGGACCCGGGCCACGGCCGGCGCGTCGAGCGGAACCTGCGGTGCGGCGGTGGCCGGGCAGTCGATGAGGCCCAGCAGGTGGGCGGCGGCCTTGAAGGCGCCGAGGGCGCTGGAGCTGCCGCCCATCAGCGCGGAGTCGCCCGCGTCGGTCAGGTCGAACAGGGCGGCGAGCCGGTCCTGTTCGGCCCGGGCCGCGGCCCAGTCACCGGCCCGGGCGGCCTCGTAGAGGCGTACGTAGCCGTGGGCGTCGACGTTGCCGAGGCCGGGCACGACGCCGTCGGCGCCGGCCAGCAGCGCCCCGTCGACGGTGAGTTCGGAGCCGGTGAGCACGGTGAAGCCCGGGGTGCGGCGGCGCAGTGCGACCAGCAGACGGCGCAGGGAGCCCTCGTCCCCACTGGAGTCCTTGAGTCCGGCGAGGGTGCCGTCGCCGGCCAGGTCGAGGACCACGTCGCGGGGCAGCTTGGTGTGCACGGCGTTCGGGATGTCGTAGGCGAACAGCGGCAGGCCGGCGCCCTCGCGCACCCGCCGGAAGTGGTCGGCGATCTCCACGGGGTGGGTGCGGGTGTAGAAGGGCGCGGTGGCCACGAGTGCGTCGGCGCCGGCCCGGACCGCGTCGGCCGCACGGTCGAGGACCCGCGCCGTGGTGGTGTCGATGATCCCGGCGAGGACGGGGACGCGGCCCGCGGCGGCGTCCACGGCACTCTCCAGCGCGGTCAGCCGCTGGGCGTCGGTGAGGTAGGCGGCCTCGCCGCTGGACCCCAGCAGGAACAGGCCGTGCACACCGGACGTGATCAGGTGCTCGGTGAGCCGGCGCACCGAGGCGGTGTCGACCTCCCCCTTCGGGGTGAGGGGGGTGATGACCGGGGGGACGACGCCGCTCAGCGGCGTGGGGATGGGCATGCGGTACTCCAGGTCGTGCTGTGCTCGTCCCGGGGCCGCGGCGGGCAGCAGCACGCAGAGGCCCTGGTTACGGGGGACGTAGGATGTCCCACGTCCTGTTAGAGTGACACATGGCAGAGCAGGGGATGTCAAGGGTCGAGAGGGGACGTCACATGGGCTCGGTCGCCGCCGACGCCGAGGAGCGCGTCAAGGAGCTGATCGTCGAACAGGGCCTCGGCCCCGGCGACCCGCTGCCCACCGAGACCGAGCTGATGGAGCGGTTCGGCGTCAGCCGCAACTCGCTGCGCGAGGCGCTCAAGTCCCTCCAGGCCATGCACATCGTCGAGATCCGCCGCGGCTTCGGCACCTACGTCGGGACCATGTCGCTGGAGCCGATGACCGAGGCCATGGCGTTCCGCACGGTGGTCGGGCACCGCCGCGGCCAGGGCAGCCTGCTGGAGCTGCTGCAACTGCGCGAGGCCCTGGAGGCCGGACTCATGTACCAGCTCGCCGGGCGACTGCCCGACGAGGACCTGGCCGAGCTGGACGCGCTCGTGGAGCGGATGCACACGGAGGTGCGCGAGGGGGGCGAGATCGCGTCCCGCACCGACCGCGCCTTCCACCGGGTACTGCACCGTTCGCTCGACAACGACCTGCTCAGCGAGCTGCTCGACGCCTTCTGGAGCGCCTTCCACCGGGTGCGCGCCCAGGCACGAGGGCTCGGCTCGGCGGCCGACGGCGAGGAACTGGCCCGGATGCACGCCCGGATCGTCGAGGCCGTGCGGGCCGGTGACGCGGAGGCCGCGGAGAGGGCCGTCCACCGGCACTTCGACGACATCCGCGGGCGGCTGTCGCAGCACTGACCGGTCGGCGGGCGCCCCTCGTTCGTGTGAAAAGGCGCCAGGGTGTCGTCCAGTCGGGTGACGGCCGGGCGGGTGCGTCGCCGCGCGCGCTTACCGTTTCGCGGTGACCTCGATCTCCACTGACCCGCGCCCCCTGCGAACCGCCGACCTCGGCACCCTCGTCATCATGTCCTGGAGCCGTGAGACGCCCGACGGCGACGTCCCCTTCCTGCTCGCGTGCTCCCTCGGCGACGGGGAGGGCGGCCCTGAGGCCACCCCGGCCGCCGTCGAGGGGCTGCTGAGCCGCTCCGGGCTCGCGGTGGGCGGCGACACCGTCCTCGACGCCACCGTCCTGCCCGCCCTGCCGATCGGCCTGCTCGTCGTACCGGGCGCGGCGGCCCTCACCATGCCCGGGGTCAACGCCCAGTTCGCGCCCACCGCCGAGTGGCGGGCGGCGGTCGACCGGCGGGGGTACGCCTGCCTCATCTTCGCCACGCGCCCCTGGTCCGGCGGCGAGCCGGGCGACGGTGCGGCGGTGGCCGCCTTCGCCAACCACGAGGACACGCTCTCCACGGCGGCCCAGGTCGTCCTGCCCGTGCGCACTCTGCGCGGCTGACACCGGGCGCGCGCCCGGGCCCCGGCGCGGCGGCGGGCCGGCTCACGTCCACAACTCGCCGCTGTCGCACACCCGGGCGCCCATGTTCCGTTCCATCATGCGCAGCGCCGCGTCCGCCAAATCGGCGTGGATGTGGGCGACCGCGTCTCGCGGCACGATGACCTGCAGATGGCGGATGTGGGCGTCCAGCGCCGAGTAGAGCACGCACTGCTCGGTGACCTGCCCGCACAGCACGAGCCGGTCGATTCCCTGCTGGTGCAGCAGATAGGTCAGCGGGGTCTCGAAGAACACCGAGTGGCGCGCCTTGACCACGAAGAGGGAGGAGTCGTCGGGCTTCAGCGGCTCGACGAGCCGGGAGTGCGGCCCGGAGAGGGCCTTGTCGAGGATCTCGCCGTGGTGCGAGCGCCACTCCCCGAAGTTGTCGTTGACGTAGATCACGGGGACGCCCTGCCGCCGCGCCCGGTCCAGCAGGCCGGTCACGTTCGGCAGCACGGACTCCACGGCGGGGATCAGGAACTCGGCGTCCTCGTGGTCGTAGGTGTTGATCATGTCGATGACGATCAGCGCGGTCTTGCCCATGCGGCCCAGGTTGCCATCGGACGGCGGCGAAACCACTCTCCACCCGCCGACCGCAGGTCGGTGGGCCGCCCGGCTCACCACAAGGCCCGCTCGGGCGGCTCCGTCCCGTCCCCCTCGGGCGGAAGCTGCTCCCAGGGCGCCGGCCCCCCACCCTCGCACCAGTCGCGCAGCCGCTCCTCGTTCACGCAGACTATGCCGCACCACTCGGCGTAGTCGGCGGCCGGTGCGGTGAAGTCGCTGCTGGTGACGAGGACCGCCACGTCGGCCCCGTGCACGGTGAAGCAGGTGCCGCCGAAGCGCTGGAGGTCCTGGGAGCCGACCTTGTTGTCGTCGCCGTAGCGCTTGCACTGGATGACGACCCGCCGGCCGTCGGGAGCCGTCGCCAGCACGTCGGCGCCGAGATCGCCCGCTCCGCCCACCACCTCGACCTCGGTGCAGCCGTCACGCCGGCACAGGTCCGCTATCGCCTCCTCGAACTCGTCGGGGCTGAGCTCCTCGTGCTCGGTGCGGACCACCGCGGTGGCCTCCTCGGGGCACGCGTGCTCCGCCTCTTCCACCGCGCGTCCCTGCCCCAGTTCGTCCAGCGCCGTCGCCGTGGCCGCGGCCACGGCGTCCGTGGTACGAACGGCCGCCCGCGCGGCGGCGCCCCGGCTCCGCGCGTTCCGGGCCAGGAGGACGGCCGCGACCGCCCCGAGTACCAGGACGAAGACCCAGGCCGGCCGCCGCTGCGCCACGTCGAACGCCATGCGCACGACCCATCCCGTCAGGACCAGGGCGACGGCGGCGAGGCCGAACGTCACGGTCGTCGCCCGGAGGTCGAAGCGATGCCTCACACGTCCGCCGCGGACACGGCGTTCAGACACGGTCACGTTGGTCGTTCCTTCCCGGGTGGCCGACATGAAGATCACGTGGACCTTGTGCCCAGGAACCACCCGTTCAGCGTCCGTTCATGACACGCCGTCGGATGGCTCATCCAAGCCATCGGGGAATATGTCCGGCATACCTTTCGGAATATGAAGAAATGCCATGTCGTGTACCTGGTGTGCACCGCAGCCATGATCGGGACGGGGCTCGGCGCGGCCCCGGCGTCGTCCGTCCCCAGGACCCACCTGGTCCACCCGGGAGAATCGATCCAGAAGGCGGTGGACGCCGCCAAGCCGGGCGACACCGTGCTCGTCACCACCGGCAGCTATCACGAGAGCGTGAAGGTGAGCACCCCCGGGCTCACCCTGCGGGGCATGGGCCGCAGCACGGTCATCAGGCCCAGCACCGAGAAGGCGGCCGACAACACGTGTGCCGAGGGCGGCAACGGCATCTGCGTGATCGGGACCAAGGACGAGAACGTCAAGGGGATCACCGTCTCCGACCTGACGGTGACCGGGTTCACCCGTACCGGCGTGTTCTCGATGGCCACCGACGGGCTGACGGTCCGGAACGTGAACGCGGTGAAGAACGGCGTCTGGGGCATCGCCCAGGAACGGTCGGTCCACGGCATCATCCGCGGCAACACCGCCCGTGACAACGGCGACGCGGGGATCTTCCTCGCCAACAACATCAAGGCCGAGGAAGGCGCCGCCGACACCGAGGGCACGGAGGTCGCGCACAACCGGCTCGAGGGCAACCGCATCGGCGTCACCGTCCGGCGGCTGCGCAACCTCGCCGTCGCGGACAACCACATCACCGGCAACTGCGCGGGCGTCTTCGTCGTCGGCGACGAGAACAAGCCCAAGGCCGGCGACCTGGTCGTGCGCGACAACCACGTCGTGCGCAACAACAAGTCCTGCCCGAAGACCGACCGGCTGGAGGCCCTTCAGGGCTCCGGCATCGTCCTGACCGGTGTCGAGAAGGTCCTGGTCGCCGACAACACGGTCGAGGGCAACTCGGGCAAGTCGTCGATGTCGGGCGGCATCGTCCTGGCCTCGAGCATGGTGGGCACCGCCAACGCGAAGAACGAGGTCAACGGCAACCGGCTGAGCCGGAACTCCCCCGCCGACCTGGTCAACGCCGGGACCGGCGACACCGGCAAGAGCAACACCTTCACCGGCAACACCTGCGGCGCCTCCAAGCCCGCGGGCCTGTGCTGAGCCGGCCGTAACCACCCGTGGACCGAAGAAGGCCCATGGACCGAAGAAGGAAGGAAAGCGGCACATGACGACCGCACAGACTGCCCCACCCCCGCCCATGCGGCTGCGGGAGCTCGTGTTCGGGGCGGCATGTGCCGCCGCCCTCCGCGCGGCCGCACGGCTGGGCGTCGCCGACGCGCTCGGCGACACCCCCACGGCCGTGGAGGACCTCGCGGCCGCGGTGAAGACCGAGCCCAAGCCGCTGCGCCGGCTGCTGCGCGCCCTGACCTGCTACGGCGTCTTCACCGAGCACAAGAACGGGACGTTCGCGCACACCGACATGTCCCGGCTGCTGCGCGAGGACGACCCGCACAGCCTGCGCAACATCACCCTGTGGTGCACCGAACCGTGGACCTGGGACGCCTGGCCCCTGCTCGACGAGGCGGTGCGCACCGGCTCCAACGTCGTCGAGGGCCTGTACGGCAAGGAGTTCTTCACCTACCTCAACGAGGACGCGCCGCAGTCGGCCGAGGTCTTCAACCGCGCCATGACGACGTCCAGCCGGCAGTCCGCCCAGGACGTCGCAGCCCTCCTCGACCTGTCGGCCAGCACCTCGGTCGCCGACATCGGCGGCGGCCAGGGCCATGTCGTGGCGAGCCTGCTGGAGAAGTACCCGGCCATGCGGGGCACCCTGCTCGACCTGCCGCGGGTGGTGGAGAACGCCGACCCCAGGCTGCGCGAGGGCGGTGCGCTCGCGGACCGGGTCAGCATCGTGCCGGGCGACTGCCGCGAGGCCATCCCGGTGCGGGCCGACGTGTACGTCATCAAGAACATCCTGGAGTGGGACGACGACAGCACCGCCCGCGCGCTGCGCAACGTCATGGCGGCCGGCGGTCCGGGCGCCCGGGTCGTCGTCATCGAGAACCTCGTCGACGACACCCCGTCGATGCGGTTCAGCACCGCCATGGACCTGCTGCTGCTCCTCAACGTCGGCGGTGCCAAGCACACCACCGACAGCATGGTCGGCCGGCTGACCGACGCGGGTCTCGTCATCGACGACATCCGCCCGGTCAACCCGTACCTGCACGCCTTCGACTGCACCGTGCCCGAGTGAGCGACCCGCGGACGCACACGCGTCGGCCGCCGGACCGCCACTGGGCGGTGCGGCGGCCGACGCGTGGGTGCGGGCCGTTCAGGCGTCCGGCGCGCGCCGGTCGGTGACCAGCTCCATCCGGGCGCCCTCCAGCGCACGGACCAGTCCGCCGCCGGTCGGGGAACCGGCGTCCGTGAAGCCGTCCAGCAGGGACGTCAGCTCGGACACCCGCTCGGCGTCCGGAAGGCCGAGGGTCACCGCGGGATCGCCCTCGTGCAGGTCGCCCCGTACGTCGACCAGCCGGACCACGACGTCGTCGCGCTGGAAGATGGTGCTGCACCGGACGGAGCTGCGCGGATCCCTGGCCGCCGCCTCGTCGTGCTCGGCGAGCAGTTGGGCCAGCCGCATGCCGCAGCCCGGCCGGGCCGGGTACGACAGCGCGTGCCGCTGCGCCTCGCCCCGCTGCTCGCCCGCGGTCACGTGGTGGACGGCCGGCAGCGCCGCCCGCGTGTAGAACACCCGGGCGGACTCCGGGTCGCCGAGGTCCCGGTCCTGTTCGAGATACGGGTTGATGGCCTCCTCGACGGCGCGCACCTCGGGCTGTTCGGCCACGTGCCGCAGGGCCGCCAGCAGGTCGCCCCGCACCTCGATGGCCCGCACCACCCGGTTTCCGTGCAGGAACAGGGACGTACGGCACAGGCGCGTGGTGTCGTCGACCCGCGGTTCGGGCGAGGCGTAGTCGGCCAGGATCTTACCGACCGCCTCCTCGCTGCCCGGCTTCACCGTGAAGGTCAGCGCGTGCCGGATGACGCCGTCGCCGACGCGGGGCTCGGCCTGCAGTCCGCCCCGGGTGTGATCGGCACCGGTCGCCGGGCGGCCGGTCTCGCGGACCACGTGGAAGCGGAGCGACCTGGTGTCCCGCACGCAGCTGTGCAGCGGCTTGACCATCCGCACGTGCTCCTCGCTGCTCACCCAGTTCAGGAACGGCGGCGCGCTCTCCCACTCGCTGGTGATCAGCCACTGGGAGGGGTTCTCGATGGACTGGCACAGCTGCTCGCCGATGTGCCCGGGGACGGACTCGACGTGGCTGCGCAGGTTCTCGTACGTCTCGAGGAACTGCTGCTGGGCTCCGTCGTAGACCTCCACCAGCAGGACGACCCGCAGGCGGGAGCCGTCGAACACGGACTGGGAGACCTGGTGCGACAGCTGTCGCGTCAGCGGTTCGGAGGCGACCCGCTCGGAGGCCATCGGTTCGGAAGCCATCGGTTCGGAGGCAGGGGTGGACGTGGTGCTCATCTGGCGCACATCTCCTTCGCGGGGGCGGAACTGAACGTCGGCCGCGGTGATGCGACGCCGGCTTGCCTCGATCCTGTGCCCGGCCCCGAGGGCGCGCGACCGGTGTGCACTGCGCGGGTGACCGGTGCCGCGGACGGCCGGTGGACGCGGCCTCAGTCGAGGTGCGCGAAGACGACCAGGTTGTCCGTGTAGTCCTTGGCCTTGCGGTCGTAGTCGCCCGCGCAGGTGATCAGCCGCACCTCGGACCGGTCGGCGTCGCCGTAGACGCGGTCGCTCGGGAACTCGTCCTTGGCGAAGGTCTCCAGATCGTCGACCACGAAGGTCGCCGTCCGCCCGTCCGCGCGCTCGACCCGGAACTTGTCGCCCTTGTCGAGCTGGTCGAGGCGGGCGAAGACGGCGGGCGACGTCTTCGTGTCCACGTGCCCGGCGATGATCGCGGTTCCCTTCTCGCCCGGGGAGACGCCCTTGGCGTACCAGCCGACGAGGTTGGTGTCGGCGGCCGGCGGCGGCTGCAGCTGCCCCTTGTCGCCGATGGCGAGGTCGGTGAAGGGGGCGTCGACCGAGATCTCGGGGATCAGCAGGCGCACCGGTTTCGACCGGGGCAGGGTGGATCCCGCCGCGCCGGTCGCGGGCGGGGCGGACGAGGCGGTCGTGCCGGGGTGGGCGGGCAGCGGGGGGCGGGCGGAGTCGGCGGACGTGTCGTTGCCGCCGACCAGGCTCACCGCGAGGATCAGCAGGGCCACGGCGCAGAGCACCATCAGGCCGGAGCGGGAACCCTGCCCGGTCGTCGTCTCGTCGTCGGCCGGGGCGGGGGCGGAAGGGGGGACTTGCATCGGGGACGACCTCACTGGGGCACGGCGGCAGGGCGGACTGGGTGGGCGGGAGCGAGCCGGGCCGCCCCGTGGGTCCTGGGTGGCGGCCCGGCTGCTATCGCGCCCGGCATGGCTTACGCCACTCCGTTGGCCGACTTCTTGCGTCGGACGGCGTACATGCCGGTCGCGGCGACGGCCAGGACGGCCAGCCCGCCGGCGGTCGTGGTCGGCGTGGCCAGGCCGCCACCGCCGGTGTGCATGCCACCGCGCGGCTTCTCGTGGTCGCCGCCGCCCCGGGAGCTCTCGCCCTCGTCCTGGCGGTAGGTCTGCGAGCCGCCTTCCTTGGACTCACGGCCGCCGCCGTCCCAGTCGCCCTCGTTCACCGCGGCCAGCGCACCGCCGCCGGTGTGCATGCCACCGCGCGGCTCCTCGTGCTTGCCGCCGTCCTCGTGCTTGCTTCCGTTGTCGTGCTCCTTGCCCGAGGACGCGTCCTCGTGGTCCCAGTCGCCCTCGGTCACCGCGGCCAGCGCACCGCCGCCGGTGTGCATGCCACCGCGCGGCTCGTCGTGCTTGCTTCCGTTGTCGTGCTCCTTGCTGTAGGAAGAGTCGTCGTGGTCCCAGTCGCCACCGACCGCCGCGTAGGCGCCGGGGGCGCCGAGGACGAAGACGGCCGAGGCCGCCGCCGTGGTCAGGAGCATGCGAGCAGAACGCATCTGAGGTTCCTTCCGTCACGACCGGGCAGCTGGTGCTTCGTCAGCTGAGGTGACCCGGCCCCGACGTGAATCACCGTCAGCCCGGCGCCCGTCTCGCACCACTCAAGGCGCTCAGCCGGGTGAACACCCCACCCGTCCGGGTGCCGGGGACGTCGCACATCGGGTTGCGAACAGGGCTGGGATGCCGGGGAGTTGCGCCGGTCCGGACGGAGTGTCATCCCGCGACGGCCCGTCACCCCCGCGGCGGAGGGGACTGCCGGTCGGTCCGCTACTCCCCCGGTTCCGCGTGGGTCGGGTCCTCGACCTCGGCCTCCTGGCGCAGGGAGCCGGGGGCGGCCCGCTCGGGGGCGGCCTCGCTCTGCCCGGACTGGGGCGGCGGGGGCGGCTCGGTGTCGCCGGGGGCGCCCATGCCGGCGGCGGGCAGCCGCAGGGCGAGCAGGGCGACGTCGTCGCCGCGGGGCGCGATGCGCGCGAGCAGTTCGTCGCAGAAGTCGTCGACGCTCCACCTGTCCGAGCGTCCGGCCAGTACGCCGGCGTGGTGGCGGAGCTGGTCCATGCCCACGTCGATGGGGCGGTCCCGGCTCTCCACCAGGCCGTCGGTGTAGAGCAGGAGGAGGCTCTCCGGCGGGAGGTCCTCGCGCGTGTCGGGCCAGTTCAGGCCGAGGCGCAGGGTGGCACTCATGCCGATGAGCGGGCCGTGGCCGCCCTCCAGGAAGCGCGTGGCGCCGTCCCGCGTGATCAGCAGCGGTGGCGGGTGGCCGGCGTTCACCCAGTGCAGCCGCCAGGGGCCGCCCTCGGCCCCTTCGACGCGGGCGAAGACGAGGGTGGCCATGGGCGCGTCGCTGGTGTTGGTCACCGCTTCGTCCAGCCGGCGCATGATCACGCTGGGCGGTTCCTGGTGGTCCCAGGCGAGGGCGCGCAGCATGTTGCGGACCTCTGCCATGTGGGCGGCGGCCTGCAGGTCGTGTCCGACCACGTCCCCGATGACCAGGGCCATCACGCCGTCGCCGAGGAGGAAGGCGTCGTACCAGTCGCCCCCGACCTCCATGGCGCTTTCGGCGGGCCAGTAGCGTGCGGCCATCCGGAGGTGGTCGACCTGCGGAAGCGGGGTGAGGAGCTGGCGCTGCATGGTCTCGGCGACGTTCTGCTGCTCGTGGTACAGCCGGGCGTTGTCGAGGACCATGCCGACGCGGCGGCCGATGTCGGCCAGCAGGGCGATCTCGGCCTCGGTGTGGGCGGGGCGGTGACCGGCGCGGGCCACGGTCAGGATTCCGTAGGACCGCTGCCGGGTGCGGAGCGGGATGGCGACGGCCGCGTGGCCGCCCAGCCGTTCGAACAGCACCCGGTGGGTGGCGGCGAGCGGTTGCTCCGGGTCCCGGGTCAGCTCGTCGGCGTTCAGTGGCACGGGCCGGTCGCCCTTGATGAGCAGGGTCAGCGCGGCGCGGGCCTGGTCCGGCAGCGAGGTCATGGGGCCGCGCAGGTGTCTGGCCCGGTCCGGCTGGTCGCTGCTGCGGACGGCCACCCGGTCCAGTACGTCCGACTGGCCGGGGTAGAGGTCGACCGCCGCCCACTGGCCCAGTTCGGGCACCAGCAGCCGTACGAGACGGCGGAGCGTGGTGGAGGTGCGCTCGGTGGGGACCAGGACGGTGGAGATCTCGGCGACCAGGTTCAGCTGGGCGGTGAGGGCCTCCAGGGCGGTGGTCCGCGCCTGGGTCTCCTCGGCGGCGCTGCGGTGCAGGCTGAAGTCGTGGAAGACGAGCACCAGCCCTTCCTGCCGTCCGCCGCGGACCAGGGGGGTGGTGGCCCAGATGATGGGGACCGTGGTGCCGTCGGCCCGCTGGAAGTACTCGTCGCTCCCCTCCTCGGCGGGCACCCCGTGCAGGGGGCGGCGCAGCGCGCAGCGCTCGCGGGGCACGGGGCTGCCGTCGGCGTGCCGGTGCAGGAGGTCGTGCGCGTCGTGGCCGAGCATCTCCTGTTCGGAGCGTCCCAGCAGCTGCTCGGCCCAGGGGTTCACCGAGGTGATCCGGGCGGTGGGGCCGAGGGTGAGGACGCCGGCGCCGAGGGCGCGCAGGACGGCACTGGGGAAGTCGGGCTCCGCAGGCTCCGGCGCGCCGTCCGCCGGGTCCGCCGCGTCGTGCCCTGGTTCCTCGCCGTTCCGGTGGCCCGCCCAGCGTGACGTCACGACCCTCACAGCCTTCCGATGCCGTCCATCCCGCCAGGTTCCCCCGGCGGGCGGGGCTGAACCGCTCGGCGCGGCCGAAGGGGGGAGCGTCCGGGCGCGTAATCCGGTCGCTCCGCCCGGCCGGAACCCGTACGTTCACCTGGTGCCCGAACTTCGAACCGAGCGTCTCGTGCTCCGCGACTGGCGGACGTCCGACCTGGACCCCTGGGCGGCCATGAACGCCGACCCGGTGGTCCGCGAGTACTTTCCGGAGGTCCTGACCCGGGAGCAGAGCGCGGCGTCCGTGAGCCGTTTCCAGGCCGACCTCGACCGGCGGGGCTGGGGGTGGTGGGCGGTGGAGGTCGTCGCCACCGGCGAGTTCGCCGGGTTCGCCGGGCTCGACCCCGTGGAGGACGGCATGCCGTTCACCGGGGTGGAGGCGGGCTGGCGCCTGGCCCGTCCGGCCTGGGGCCGCGGTTACGCCACCGAGGCCGCGCGGGCTGTGGTGGCCCACGCCTTCGAGTGCCTGGCGCTGCCGGAGGTGCTCGCCGTGGCCGCGGCCGGCAACCTGCGCTCACGGGCGGTGATGGACCGCCTCGGCATGACCTACGACCCGGCCGAGGACTTCGACGACCCGGAGATCCCCGAGGGCAGCCCCCTGCGCCGCTCCGTCGTGTACCGACTACGCGCCGGGGACCACCGACCGAGCGGCCGCTGACCCGGAGGTCAGGCCGACTGGCCGAGGGCGGCCGGGCCGTTCAGGTGGTCGGCGAGGCCCACCGCGGCTCTCATGCGCTTGCCGACCGGTTCCCGGTGCACCTCGAAGCTCTCGCAGACGGCCATGACTATCTCCAGCCCGTGCCGTCCGACCCGGCCGGGGTCCGCGGTCTCGGCGACGGGCAGCACCGGCCGGCTGTCCCACACCGTGACCTCCACCCGGTCCTCGGTGAGTTCGAGGTCGACCAGCGAGGGCCCGGGCGCGTACTTGCACGCGTTCGTGAGCAACTCGCTGACCACCAGTTGCACCACCTCCACCGTGCGGTCGGACACCGGGGCACCCTGGGCCGCGCCTGCGCGCGCCAAGAACCTCCGGGCCAGTTCCCGGCCCCTGGCGATGTCGCCCGGCCTGCCCTGGTACTCCGCCGAAACCCTGACCGGCACGTCTCTCAGCCGATCCCCCGTCTGGACAGCCCCGTCCATCCGATCCGCCCTCTTCCTGAGCCTTGACCGTTACGCCAGGCCGTCTACCCCCGAATCCGGCAAACATCACCCGCCCCACCGCGAACCGCACGGCGCGCAGGTGTCAGGCGGCCGTCGGACGCAGGACCAGGCAGAGGAAGCCGAGGCAGTCGCGGTAGGCCCGCAGCCAGCCGTCGCGGTGGGCGGTGGCCGTCTCGAGTGCCTGGGCGCGGTCCGGGTCGGTGGGGTGGTCCAGGGCCCAGGCCGCCAGTGCCCCCGTCCAGGACCACTCGTAGGCGTCGAGTTCCCCGCGGGTGCTGATGTGCCCGTCCACGGGCGTCCAGCCGTCCGCGACGACCCGCTCCAGGGTGGTCGGCAGGTCGCTGAGGTCACCGAGCATCTCGACGGCCTCGGGAGACGGCTCGCGTTCCCAGAATCCGTCGCCGACCAGGACGCGTCCGCCGGGCGCCAGGTGCTCCCGTGCGGCGGCGAGGGTGGCGGGCAGGCCCCCGAAGGCGTGCGTGGAGCCGACGCAGAGGACCAGGTCGAAGCGGTGCGCGGCGGCGAACCGCGCGGCGTCCGCCCGGTGCAGGGTCAGCCGGTCCGCCACCCCCAGCCGGGCCGCGGCCTCGCGGGCGTGGTCGAGCGCGCTCTCGGAGATGTCGACGCCCTCGGCCACCAGCCGCGGACGACCGGTAAGGGCGCGCAGGAGCCACTCGCCCCCGCCGCAGCCCAGGTCGAGGACGCGCGCGCCGTCGCCGGGCACCGCGCGGGCGAGGAGCCGGCGTACCGAGTCGTCGTCCAGCGGCGCGGCGATCGGGTGGTCGGCATGGGCGAGTCGGGAGATCTGTTGACGGTCCACCGGCGGAGCTTTGCACAGCGGCCCGGACGGCGCACCCGGTTTCCGGGCCGTCCGGCCCGGGCAGGTCCGGGGACCGCCCGACTCGGCGGATTCCGGGGCTGGTCCGTGCCCGGAGCGTGGCCGATCCTGTTGACCACGTCGTCGAGCCGCGGCGGTCGCCGGGGCCGCGCGGCCGGACTTGGGGGTGGCCACGTGGCGCAGGACGGACGGGACGGGCAGGACGGGCAGGACGGACGGGACGGACGGGACGGACGGGACGCGCGGGTCTCCGCGCGGAAGGCCGACCGGGGCCGGGCCGGGCCGGTGTGCCCGGTCGACCGGGCGGCGGACGGGACCTGGCAGGTGCACGATTTCGCCGTCGCGCGGGCGCTGCTGCGCGGTCCTGGCACCGTGCAGGCGGGACTCGGCGTCGAGACGGTGGAGAAGCTCCCGCCGCGCGTGCGCCGCCCCGTGCTCTACCGGGACGGCCCCGAGCACCGGGAGCACCGCAGGCAGACCGCCCGCTACTTCACTCCCCGCCGGGTTGACGAGCACTACCGCGAGCTGATGGTCCGGATCGCGGAGGAGCAGCTGGCCGTCCTGCGCGCCGCCGGCGAGGCCCCGCTCTCCGACCTCGCCTTCGGTCTGGCCGTCGGCGTGGTGAGCGAGGTCGTCGGGCTGCGGTACAGCAGGCCGGGCCTTCGCCGCAGGCTGGAGCGGTTCTTCCCGGAGCAGTTCGGCGAGCCCGGACTGACCAGTGTCCGGGGCCTGTACTGGCTGGTGCGGCAGAACACCAACTGGCTCCGCATCCACCTGGCCGACGTGCGCCCCGCCGTCCGCGCGCACCGGCGCCGCGCGCACGACGACCTGATCTCCCACCTGATCGCGGAGGGCTGCTCGGACGTCGAGATCCTCGGTGAGTGCCTGACGTTCGCCGCGGCCGGCATGGTCACCACGCGCGAGTTCGTGTGCCTGGCCGCCTGGCACCTGTTCTCGGACGCCGGGTTGCGCGCTCACTACCGGTCGGCGGACGAGGCGGGTCGCCTCGCCGTCCTCCAGGAGCTGCTGCGGCTGGAGCCCGTCATCGGGCGGTTGCGCAGGCGGGCCACGGAGCCGGTCGAGCTGCACTGCCCCGAGGGGCCGGTGACGGTGTGCCCCGGCGAGTACGTCGAGGTCCACCTGGACGACGCCAACGCGGACCCGAAGGCCGTGGGCGACGATCCGCTGCTGGTCCGCCCGGAGCGCGCCGGGGCGGTCGGTGCGGGGCTCTCCTTCGGGGACGGGCCGCACCGGTGCCCCGGGGCGCACATCGCCCTCCTGGAGACCGACGTGTTCCTCAGCCGGCTGTTCGCCCTGGACGGCGTCCGTACGGTCGGCGAGCCGCGCGTCGCCTTCCAGGAGGCCATCGGCGGCTACGAGATCCGCGGCCTGACCGTGGCGCTCCCCCGGGCCGGCCGTGGCTGACCGGCCCGGGGACCGACGTACGGCGTCGGCGCCGCGGCGTCAGCCGCCCAGGGCGGCGAGGACGACCTCCTTGGCCTCGTCCTGCACCTGCCGGAGGTGGTCCGCCCCGCGGAAGGACTCGCCGTAGATCTTGTAGACGTCCTCGGTGCCGGAGGGCCGGGCCGCGAACCAGGCGTTCTCGGTGGCCACCTTGATGCCGCCGATCGGGGCGCCGTTGCCTGGTGCCTCGGTGAGGACGGCGGTGACCGGCTCCCCGGCGAGGGTGTCGGCCGTGACCTGGGCCGGGGACAGCTTGGCCAGGCGGGCCTTCTCCTCGCGGGTGGCGGGGGCGTCGATGCGGGCGTAGGCGGGTTCGCCGAACCGGGCGGTGAGCGCGGCGTAGTGCTCGGAGGGCGTCCTGCCGGTGATGGCGGTGATCTCGGAGGCAAGCAGCGCGAGGATGATGCCGTCCTTGTCGGTGGTCCACACGGAGCCGTCCCGGCGCAGGAACGACGCCCCGGCGGACTCCTCGCCGCCGAAGCCGAGGGAGCCGTCGACCAGTCCGTCCACGAACCACTTGAAGCCCACGGGTACTTCGACCAGGCGGCGGCCGAGGTCGGCGGCGACCCGGTCGATCATTCCGGAGGACACCAGCGTCTTGCCCACGCCCGCGTCGGCGGGCCAGTCGGTGCGATGGGCGTAGAGGTAGGCGATGGCAGTGGCGAGGTAGTGGTTGGGGTTCATCAGGCCGGCGTCCGGGGTGACGATGCCGTGCCGGTCGGCGTCGGCGTCGTTGCCGGTGGCGATGTCGAAGCGGTCGCGCCCCTCGATGAGGGAGGCCATCGCGTGCGGCGACGAGCAGTCCATGCGGATCCTGCCGTCCCAGTCAAGCGTCATGAACCGCCAGGTGGGGTCGGTGAGCGGGTTGACCACCGTCAGGTCGAGGCGGTGCTGCTCGGCGATCCGGCCCCAGTACGCCACGGAGGCACCGCCCAGCGGGTCCGCGCCGATGCGGACGCCCGCCGAGCGGATCGCGTCGAGGTCCAGGACGCTCGGCAGGTCGCGGACGTAGGCGTCGAGGAAGTCGTGGCGGCCGGTGCCGGGGGCGGCCAGGGCCCGCGCGTACGGGAGCCGTCGTACGTCCTTCAGTCCGGCCGCGATGATCTCGTTGGCCCGGTCCTGGATCCAGGAGGTGGCGTCCGAGCCCGCGGGGCCGCCGTTCGGCGGGTTGTACTTGAAGCCGCCGTCGGCGGGCGGATTGTGCGAGGGGGTGACGACCACGCCGTCGGCGAGGCCCGAGGCGCGGCCCCTGTTGTGGGTGAGGATGGCGTGGGAGACCGCCGGGGTGGGGGTGTACCCGTCCGCGCTGTCGACGAGGACGGTCACGTCGTTGCCGGCGAACACCTCCAGTGCGGTGACCCTCGCGGGCTCGGACAGGGCGTGCGTGTCGGCGCCCAGGAAGAGCGGGCCGTCGGTGCCCTGTGCCGAGCGGTACTCGCAGATGGCCTGGCTGGTGGCGGCGATGTGGTCCTCGTTGAACGCCGCCGCCAGGGACGAACCCCGGTGCCCGGACGTCCCGAAGGCCACGCGCTGCCCCGGCTCGGCCGGGTCCGGGTGCAGGGCGTAGTACGCCGTCACCAGCCGGGCGACGTCGATCAGGTCCTCGGGGCCGGCCGGCTTCCCGGCTCGGTCGTGCTGCATGCGCCCACTCCTCCGCATAGGTCGGGACTTCGCTCGCGGGTCCCATCTTCCCCTGTCCGGCCAGTGGTGCCCCTGTGCGGGGAGCGGCGCCGTGCGTGGCGGCCGGTGTCAGATCCGGCCGCCGGTGAGCCGGGTGAGGGGCCCGTGCGTGTGACGTCCGGCGCGGCGGCCCATCGCGTACGACGCGGCGGTCACCGCGGTGAGGCCGGCACCCACGCCGGCGGCGACGAGTTTGCGGTGGGCGACGGCCGTCCACGCCGTCTTCGCCGTGGCCGCCACCTGGCCCGAGGTGGTGACGACGGCCTGGCGGCCGGCCGCGACGCCCTTGGCCGCCGTGTGGGCGGCGCCGTTCGCGGCGTCGGCGGAGCGCTGGGCACCGGCCTTGGCCGCCGACGCGGCGTCATGTGCCTTGGCCTCGACGGTCCTGGTGCCGGCGGGCTTCTTGTTGGTGTCCTTGTTCGGATCGCTCATGGACACCGCCTTGCCCCTCACCGCGTCGGCAAACGCGAACGTCCCGCACCGGTGCGCCACGACCGGTCGGGAGGCTCAACGGGGCTGGTCCGTCGGGGCGTTGTCCCGTGCCCCGACGCGGCCCCTTCACCGCCACGGGCCGGGCAGCTCGCGCGGCTCCAGCCTCTCCTCGACCGCGGTGTCGCCGTCGCGCACGACCACGTACGCGCCCTTGCCGGGCATCTCCGTGACCGCCTCGACCAGTTCGGTGCCGCGGTAGACGAGGCCGACGCCGTCGTCCGTGCAGTGGGCGGTCGGGAGGGTGCCGTCGGCGACGAGGCGGTGGATCAGGGGACGGCGGCCGGGGTCGACGTCGTAGTGGACGCCGTTGCCGTACGGCAGGAAGTCCAACGCGTCGGTGACCGGGCGCAGTTCGGGGCCGAAGGAGTCGGTGGCGCCGCCCCGGAACCAGCACAGGGAGCCCGCGCTCACGCCGCTGAGCACGACGCCCGCCTCCCAGGCCCTGCGCATGATCCGGTCCAGGCCGTGCACCCGCCACACGGCCAGCAGGTTGGCCACCGATCCGCCCATGACCCAGACGACGTCCTGGTCGAGCACGGTCTCCTCGACGTCCTCGACGTTGGGCATGGGGAACAGGTGCAGCGGTGTCAGGTCGAAACCGGCGACCCGGGCGGCCTCCGTCATACGGGCGGTGAAGTGCTCGGCGTCCCCTATGGCGGTGCCCACGTACAGGACGCGGGGGCGCCGGCCGTGCGCGCCCGAGAGGTCCACCGCGTGGTGGACCAGGGCGTCGAAGGCCACCATGGTGCGGCCGCCCGCGCGGTGGCCGCCCGAGGTGGCGAGGATGGTGGGTTCCGGTGCCGTCATGCGGTGATCCTAACGACGGCTCGACGGCGGCAGCTGGGCCGCGCTCACCTGCTCGCCCAGCACCTCGGCCAGGAACTGCACGAGCCAGCGCTGGGCCGGGCTGCGCGAGGACTCGTGCCGTGCGTACAGGGCGATCTCGATGGGTTCGGTCTCGAACGGCAGCCGTACCAGGCGCACTCGGTGGGAGGCCGTGAAGACCTCGCCGACGTACTCGGGGACGATGGCCACCAGGTCGGTCTGCTCCAGCAGGTAGGGCAGCATCGAGAAGCGGGTGGCGTCCACGGCCACCCGCTCCAGGAGCCCGTGGGCGCCCAGCAGGGCCCTGGGCGCGACGTGGCCGCTCGGCCCGAACACCGTCGCGTGGTGCTCCGAGGCGAGGTCCGCCGAGGTGACCGCGTCGCCCCGCACGCGCGGATGGTCGGCGGCGACCATCAGGACGTAGCGCTCGCGGAAGAGCGGGATGCGCACGGTGAGGTGCGAGGTGATCACCGGGGTGGCCACGAACGCGTCGAGGTCGCCGCGGCGCAGCTGCCCCTCGGCGTCCTCCACGTCGAAGGGCCGGACGGTGAACGACACCCCGGGGGCCCGCTCCCGCGCGGCGGCCACGAGCCTCGGCAGCAGGGTGGCCTCTCCGAGGTCGGACAGGGCGATGGTGAAGCGGCCCGTCATGGTCCCGGCGTCGAACAGGTCGCCCTGGCGGACCGTGCCGTCGATCTCCGCCAGCGCACGCTGGAGCGGCAGGTAGAGCCGCCGCGCACCGGCGGTGGGGGTCAGCCCGCGTCCGTTGCGGCGGAACAGCTCGTCGTCGAAGTGCCGGCGCAGCTTGCCCAGGCTGTAGCTGACGGTGGGCTGCGTGACGTGGAGCGTCTCGGCGGTGGCCGTGACGCTGCCGGTCTCGTAGAGCAGCACGAAGACGCGGGCCAGGTTGAGATCGAAGGTGCCCATATCGAAGAACTCTATATCGGAGTGCCGAAACATCTATTGGTGCCCATGTCGCGGGGTGCCTAGCGTGTCCCGCGTCACTTCGAAAGGAACGTCCGTGCCATCCGTGCGTCGTGTCTCCCACGAACTCCTGGAGCGCCAGGGGCTCACCACCGTCTTCGGCAATCCGGGCTCCAACGAGCTGCCCTTCCTCGCCGAGCTGCCCGACGGCTTCCGCTACGTCCTCGGTCTGCACGAGGGCGCCGTCGTCGGCATGGCGGACGGGTACGCCCAGGCGACCGGCCGCCCGGTGCTGGTCAACCTGCACGCCGCCTCCGGTTCCGGCAACGCGATGGGCGCCCTGACGAACGCCGTCGCCTCCCGTACGCCGCTCGTGGTGGTGGCCGGGCAGCAGGTGCGCCCGGCCATCGGGCCCGAGGCCAACCTGGCCAGCGTCGACGCCCCGGCCCTGATGAAGCCGCTGGTCGGCTGGGCGGCGGAACCGGCGTGCGCCGGGGACGTGCCGCGCGCGCTGGCCCAGGCCGTCTTCGAGGCACGGCTGCAGCGCCGGCCCACCTACCTGTCCGTGCCGTACGACGACTGGTCGGCCGAGGTCGACGACAACGCCCTGGCCGTGCTCGACCGGCGGGTCGTGCGGGGCTCGGTGCCGGGTGACGAGCAGCGCCGGTGGCTCGTGGAGCAGGTCGCCTCGGCCCGGCGCCCCGCGCTCGTGCTGGGCGGCGACATCGATTCGGCCGGCCGGTTCGACGACGCGGTGCGGCTGGCCGAGCGGCTGGGCGGTCCGGTGTGGGCGGCGCCCTCGCAGTTCCGGCTGCCGTTCCCGAACCGGCATCCGCAGTTCCGGGGCGTGCTGCCCGCCGGGATCGCACCGGTCTCCGAGGCGTTCGAGGGCCATGACCTGGTGCTCGTGCTGGGCGCGCCGGTCTTCCGCTACCACGAGCACCTGCCCGGCCGGTACCTGCCCGAGGGCACCCGGCTGATCCAGGTGACCGACGACGCCTCCGCCGCCGCGCGGGCGCCGATGGGCGAGGCGCTGGTGGCCGACCCGGGTGCCGTCGTCGACGTACTCCTGGAGGCGCTCGAAGCCGCCGACAGGCCCGCGGATCCCTACCGGCCGGTGCCCGAGCCGCTCACCGTCGAGGGCCCGGCGCTCCATCCGGAGCAGGTCTTCGGCGCGCTGCGCGAGGAGATGCCCGAGGACACCGCGTACGTCGTCGAGTCGACGTCGACCAACGCGGCGTGGTGGCGTCAGATGGACCTGCGCCGCCAGGGCTCCTACTACTTCCCGGCGGCCGGCGGCCTCGGTTTCGGGCTGCCGGGCGCGGTGGGCGTCGCGATGGCCCAGCCCGACCGCCCGGTGGTCGGCGTGATCGGGGACGGCTCGGCCAACTACGGCATCACCGCGCTGTGGACGGCCGCGCAGCACCGGGTCCCGCTCACCGTCGTCCTGCTGCGCAACGGCACGTACGGGGCGCTGCGCTGGTTCGGTGGGCTGCTCGGCGTGCCCGACGCGCCGGGACTCGACATCCCCGGCCTCGACTTCACCCGCATCGCGGAGGGCTACGGCGTCCGCGCCCAGCACGTCGGCTCGGTGGCCGAGCTGCGCGCCGCGCTCGCCGAGACACCCGAGCACCCCCGGCTGATCCAGGTCGACACGGCGCTCACCACGCCCTCCTGAACCGACTCGCGACACCACACCGAAGACTCCGACGAGAGGGAAGACGATGACACTCCTGGACAGCGCCGTCTGGGGCGGGAAGTTCTACAGCGAGGGCTGGCAGGACTCCCCCGCCGAGCAGCCGGTGACCGAGCCCGCCACCGGGGACCGGCTCGGCACGGTGGGCCTGGCCTCGGCCGAGGACGTGAACCGCGCCGCCGCGCGGGCCGCCGAGGCCCAGCGCGCGTGGGCGGCGACCTCGCCGCAGCGGCGGGCGGCCGTGCTGCGGCGCGCGGGTGAGCTGTTCACCGAGCACGCCGCCGAGATCGAGGACTGGCTGGTGCGCGAGGCCGGCTCGGTGCGGTCGAAGGCGGGCTTCGAGGCGGGGCTGGCGATCGGCGAGTGCTTCGAGTGCGCCGGGCTGCCCACGCATCCGCAGGGCGAGGTGCTCACGTCGGAGGACGCCCGGTGGTCGCTCGCCCGGCGCCGCCCCGCCGGTGTCGTCAGCGTGATCGCGCCCTTCAACTTCCCGCTCATCCTCGGCCTGCGTTCGGTGGCTCCCGCGCTGGCGCTCGGCAACGCCGTGCTGCTGAAGCCGGACCCGCGCACCGCGGTGAGCGGCGGGGTCGTCATCGCCCGGATCTTCGAGGAGGCGGGGCTTCCGGCCGGTGTCCTGCATCTGCTGCCGGGCGACGGGTCGGTCGGCCGGGCGGTCGTGGAGGCGCCCGAGGTGCGGGTGATCTCGTTCACCGGTTCCACGCCGGTCGGACGGGCGATCGGCGAGCAGGCCGGGCGGCTGCTGAAGCGGGCGCACCTGGAGCTGGGCGGCAACAACGCCCTGGTCGTGCTGCCCGGCGCGGACGTGGCGAAGGCGGCGTCGGCGGGCGCGTTCGGCTCGTATCTGCACCAGGGGCAGATCTGCATGACGACCGGCCGGCACATCGTGCACGAGTCGCTGGTCGAGGAGTACACCGCCGCGCTCGCCGCGAAGGCCGAGGCGCTGCCGGTGGGCGACCCGGCGCGTCAGGACGTGGCGCTGGGCCCGATCATCGACCGGCGGCAGCTGGAGCGGGTGCACGGCATCGTCACCGACAGCGTCGCGGCGGGCGCGAAGGTCGCCGCGGGCGGCGAGATCGACGGCGCCGGATACCGCGCCACCGTCCTGACCGGCCTGACGACGGACATGCCGGCCTGGCGCGAGGAGATCTTCGGCCCGGTCGCGCCCGTCATCTCCTTCGCCACCACGGAGGAGGCCGCGCGGATCGTCAACGACTGCGAGTACGGGCTGTCGGTCGGCATCCTCGGCGACGTCGGTACGGCGATGAAGCTCGCCGACCGGATCGACTCCGGCAAGGTGCACATCAACGAGCAGACGGTCAGCGACGAGCCCAACGCGCCCTTCGGCGGGGTCAAGGCGTCGGGCACCGGCTCCCGGTTCGGCGGCGCCGCGGCCAACGTGGAGGCGTTCACCGAGACCCAGTGGCTCACGGTCCGCCCGGACATCGCCGACTACCCGTTCTGATCCCTCCGGTCACCCGTACCGGTCCCGCCCGGCCGCCCCGGCCGGTCCGGCTCCGCTCACTCACACCCGTCCCCCGGGGGGAGAGTCACCATGGCTTCCACCACCACGTCCGGCGCGCCCGCGCAGACCGGCCGCGCCGTCGGCGGCACCTGGACGGTGATCCTGTGCTGGATCACCGTCCTGCTGGAGGGCTACGACCTCGTCGTCCTCGGCGCCATCATCCCCACCCTGCTCAAGACCCACCACCTCGGCATGACCGCGGGCGACGCGACCACCATCGCGACGCTCTCGCTGGTGGGCGTCGCCATCGGCGCGGTCTGCGTCGGCCCGCTGGCCGACCGGCTGGGCCGCCGTCGCCTGCTCATCGGCTCGGTCGTGCTCTTCTCGGTCCTCACCATCGTCGTGCCGCTGGCGAACTCCGTCGCGATGTTCGCCGCGCTGCGCCTCCTCGCCGGTCTGGGCCTGGGCGCCTGCATGCCGGTCTCGCTCACGATGATGGCCGAGCACATGCCGGCCAGCCGCCGGGCGCGGGCCAGCACCCTGACGATGACCGGCTACCACACCGGTGCGGTGATCACCTCGCTGCTGGCCCTCCAGGTGACCGACAACTGGGAGATCCTCTTCTACCTGCTCGGTGTCGTCGGCCTGGTGATCGCCGCGATCCAGTGGTTCAAGCTGCCGGAGTCGGCGGCCTTCGAGCGGGCCAAGCAGGACGGCGCACACCGCGTGCCGTTCACCGAGCTGCTCAAGCCGGCGTACCTGCGTGCGGGCATCGGCATCTGGGTCGCCTCGTTCATGGGCCTGCTGCTGGTCTACGGCCTCAACACCTGGCTGCCCAAGCTGATGAACGACGCGGGCTACCCCGTGCCGACGGCCGTCACCCAGCTCCTGGTGCTCAACATCGGCGGCGTCGTCGGCCTGGTCCTGGGCGGGTACGTCGCCGACCGGCGGGGCATCAAGGGCACCACCATGGTCTGGTTCGCCGTCTCGGTGCTCATGCTGGGGTGTCTGAGCATCAAGATGGAGAGCGACCTGCTGCTCAACGTCGTGGTCTTCTTCACCGGCGTGTTCGTCTTCTCGGCCATGGTGCTCGTCTACGCGTACGTGACGCACTACTACCCGGCGTCCGTGCGCGGCACCGCGCTCGGCTCGGCGTCCGGGATCGGCCGGATCGGCTCGATCGTCGGCCCGTCGATCACCGGCGCGCTGGTCGCGTCGGGGGTCGGGCACCCGTGGGGCTTCTACTTCTTCGCCGCGGTGGCGGTCCTCGGCTTCCTGGCCGTACTGACGCTGCCGCGCGGCGGCGGGGCCGAGCCGGCCGAGGCCACGGCGCCCGCGGCGCCCGCCGCACCGGCCGGGTGACGCCCTGACGGCATGAGGAACGGGAGCAGTGGGCCGCGCGGCCCACTGCTCCCGTCGGTGTCCGGGTGGGGGTGGTGTCTCAGTCCTTGTCGACCTTCTGGCTCAGCACCTTGCCGTTGGCCGCGTCGACCTCGACGGTGGTCTTGTTCCAGTTGCCCTTGTCGACCACGTCGACGCCCCAGACGACCTGCTGGTTGTCGTTGTCGCCGAGTTCGACGTGGGTGACCGTGCCCTTGGCCTTGGCGGTGGCCGCCTTGACCGCCTGCTGCGGGGTCTGCTTGGCCTTGTCCAGCCACTCGGTGACCTGGGTCTTGTCGTCGGGGTCCTGGTCCGGGTCGACCATGGTGCGGAAGACCTTGCCGCTCACCGCGTCGATGTCGATGCGGTGCAGGGTGCCGTCGGACTGGGCGACCTTGGCCTCCCACTCGGGGGCACCCTCACTGGGCGCGGGGTTCGGCATGCTGGGGCTCGGGGAGCCGGTCGGCGAGCCCGTCGGCGACGCCGTTGCCTCGGCCTCCACGCGCTTGAGTTCGAGGTCCACGAGCTTGCCCTCGGGGACCTCCTTGACGGCGGTGTCGGCGGCCTTGTCCCAGGTGACCTTCGTCGCGGAGACGAGGTCCTTGCGCTGGGTCTGGTCCTCGTTCATCGAGGGAGAGCCGGTGGGGGACGGGGACTGGGTATCGGTGCCGGTCGGGGAGGGAGACTCGGTCTGGGCCGCCTCCGCGACGCTGGAACGGGTCGTGTCGGCGTTCGTGCAGGCCGTCAGCAGCAGGACGGAGGCGCCCAGGGCACCGGTCACGGCCAGCGAACGCAAGGTGGGAAGTCGTCGTGCAGAGCTCATGATGCTGTCCGTAACCGCTCCGTCACGCAGACACACCGGCCCGGTATGAAAATCACCCTATTGGCTTCAGCGGGCCCGGACGAACTCCACCCGGCCGGTCCCCGCCGCGGTCACCGGGCATCGGGGCAGCGTCCGGATGCCGCCTCCTTCCAGCCACTCCCGGTAGGCGGTGGACTGGCGGGCGACCTCCCAGTACGCGTCCTCCAGCGCCGGGAAGACGGCGTCCAGCTCGGCCCGGGTGCGGGCCGCCAGCAGCAGGCGTACGCCGAGGGGGTCGCCGTACAGGCGTCGTACCGCCATGTCGGGGCGGGACTGCGAGCTGGGCTGGCAGACCGTGACGACCTCGCCGGTGGCGACCAGGGAGGCCGCGGTGTGGTAATCGCCGTGCAGCACCCGGGGATTGAGGCCGACGGCGCGCAGCATGCGGTGCACGCCGTCCCATTCGCCGTCGACGGTGGGGTCGACCATCCACCGGTCGTCGGCCAGGTCCGCGAGCCGGACGACGGGCCGGACGGCCGCGGGGTGGTCGGCGGGCAGCATGACGAACTGCGGTTCGCGCTCGACCAGGACCCGCAGCCGCAGACCCTCGGGGACGTGCAGCGCACTGCCCTCGACCTCGTGCACGAAGGCGACGTCGAGCTGCCCTTCCGTCACTCGGCGCAACAGCGCGTTGGCGGAGACGTCCATCTGCAGGGTCGGTTCCAGACCCGGGCGTCTGAGCCGGCGCAGCCAGCCGGCCAGGGCGCGGCTGGCCGTGGAGCCCACCCGCAGCCTGCTGTCGCCGCCGGCCGCCGCGGCGCGGGCCTCGCGGACCAGGGTGCTCATGTCGGACAGCAGTGGCCTGGCCCGGCCGAGGACCGTCCGGCCGAGCGGGGTGGGGCGGCAGCCGGTGCGCTCGCGGGTGAACAGGGGGCCGCCCAGGGTCTGTTCGATGCGAGTCAACTGGGTGCTCAACGTGGGCTGCGCGACGCCCAGTTGGCGTGCCGCCCGGTGCAGGCTGCCGGCGTCGGCGATGGCGCACAGTGCGCGTAGGTGCCTCACCTCGAGCTCCATGCAGGGAGCGTAAAGCGGAACAGTTGGTTGCGCCAGGTGAACAAAACGCGGCGGAACAGGGCGAGTTCTGCACACTGGTCAAAGCCGCAACGAGTGGCCGGCCCGGGTGGCCGGACGGTGGGTGATAGCCCGGCCCTATCACCTGTTGCCATCATCACAGCGGGCTCATGGCCGCCCCACACTCACCGATGACGACTTCTCCCCACTCCCCCACTCAAGGAGTCATCGATGCGTATCAGCCTGCCCCTGCTGTCCACCGCGGTCGGTCTCGGCCTGACGGCGGCCGTGCTCGGCACCGGCCCCGCCGCGACGGCCGCGGCACCCCAGGAGCCGGTCCGGGCGGCCCAGCTCGGCTACCAGCCCTCGGCCGGCTCCTCGGGCGAGGACGCGGCCGCCAACCGCGCGTTCTTCGAGGCGGTCGTCAAGTCCGTCGCCGAGAAGCGCGCCGCCAACCCGTCGGCCGCCGCGGCGGTCACCGTCTACTACAGCGCCACCAACGCGCCGAGCTTCCGTTCGCAGATATCCCGCTCGGCCCAGATCTGGAACAGCTCGGTGTCCAACGTGCGGCTCGCGGAGTCCAGTTCGGGCGCGGACTTCGCGTACTACGAGGGCAACGACTCGCGCGGCTCGTACGCGTCCACCAACGGGCACGGCAGCGGCTACATCTTCCTCGACTACCGGCAGAACCAGCAGTACGACTCGACCCGGGTGACCGCCCACGAGACCGGACACGTGCTCGGGCTTCCCGACCACTACTCCGGGCCGTGCAGCGAGCTGATGTCGGGCGGCGGCCCCGGCCCGTCCTGCACCAACCCCTACCCGAACTCCACCGAGCGCAGCCGGGTGAACCAGCTGTGGGCCAACGGCTTCCAGGCCGCCCTCGACAAGGCGCTGGAGAAGGCCTCCCAGCGCTGACGTCCGCTGCGGACAACCGTGTGGGCGGCCCGGCCGGGCCGCCCACACCCGCGTGTGCCCGGGCGCGCCCCGCTCAGGGGTGCGCGACGGCGGGAAGCGCGGCGCGCACGGCCCGGTGGACGGCGCGGGCGAGCCGGGCACCCCACTCGGACCGGGGCCCCGCGAAGGCATGCACGGCGGCGCCGTCGCGCGGGGCCCGCGCCGCCACGCACACCGCGTCGGTGGGGGTGCCGGAGCAGTCGAGACCGGCGTCGAGCAGCGCCTGGACCTTGGCCTCGGTCGCCGTCATCACCGCGTTGACCAGGGCGGCGTCGCTCAGCGCGACGGGCAGCGCGACGACGATGTTGACGGTGCCGGGCGGCGCGGCCCCGCACTCTCGCGACGCGGCCCCCGTGGCGCACTCCTGCGGCGCGGCCGCCCAGCCGCGTACCGAGACGCCGGCGGTCGCCACGGCCTCCGCGCCGCCGTCCCGCGCCCGGCCGTGGGCGGACACGTCGGCGGCGGTCATCAGGCCCACGCCGGGCCCGCGGGCACCGGCGGCACGGGCCAGGCCGGCCAGGTGCCGTGCGGGGTCGGTGCGCCGGTAGCCGTGGGCGACCTGGGCGTTGAGCACCCACGCGCGCTCGGCGATCCCGCCGCCCAGCACCGCGCTGCTGACCATGCGCCAGCCCGGCCCCGGGCGCCACAGCAGCGCGTGCAGCCGTTCGCCGTCCTCCACCCGCGTCAGGTGTTCCGGGTCCAGCAGACGGGCGGCCCCCGTGCGGGGCGGCGGCAGGAGGGCGGGCACGGGTCGGGGTCTCCCAGCGGCGATCGGCGGAGGTCGGGGGTGGTCCGGGGGCGGTCCCGGCGGTCCGGGGGCGGTCCGGACGATCGTACTCAGTGCCGGTGTCGGGGCGGCCGCCCGCCCGGTCCGTCGCGGGGCGCGTTGCGGACCCGGACACGGGCACCTTCACTGAACACAACGTCGCCGCCGGGCGACGGATCGGAGGCCGCGATGCTGTCCCACTCCCTGGAGCGCGGGGTCCTGGTCATCACGGTGCATCAGGACCCGGGAATCGACGGGCGGGCCGCGCTGACCACGTACATCACCAACCTGGTCGACGCCCATCAGCCGACCCCCGTCGTCATCGTCCTGACCGAGCCGGCGGGCGGCCACGCCGCGGTCAGCGCGGTGCTCCGGGCGCACCAGTGGTGCGGGCGGCTCGGCGTCCTGATGTCCGTGGTGACCCACAGCGCGCCGGTCCGGCGGCTGCTGGAGGACAACGCCGACACCACGGGGCCGCGCCTGGTGGTGCACGCCCGCGTCGACACCGCGATCAGCACCGCGTTCACCGCGGCGGCCTAACGCCCGTACCGCAGTTCCGCGCCGGCCGGCGGGGGCCGTCCGTCGCCGCGGCTACTGCCGTCCGAGCCAGAGGTCGGGGCCGAAGACCTCGTAGTGGATGGCCTCGGCGGGCACCCCGCGGCTCAGCAACTGGCCGCGGACCGCCCGCATGAAGGGCACCGGGCCGCACAGGTAGGCCGTGAGGTGCTCGGGCAGGTCGAGACCGGTGAGGTCGGCGCGGCCGGTGGACGCCTCCGGTGCCCGGTCGCCGGGCTCCTCGTACCACAGGTGGAGCCGGGCGTCGGGCAGCGCGCGCACCAGGTCGAGCTGCTCCTGCCGGTGTGCGTGGCCGTCGGGGGTGCGGTCGGCGTGCACGACGGTCACCGGGCGGGTGGCGCCGGTGGCGGCCAGGTGATCGAGCATGGAGAGGATCGGCGTGACGCCGATGCCGGCGGAGGCCAGCAGCAGCGGGCCGTCGTGCTCCGCCAGGGCCAGGTCGCCGGCCGGCAGTGACACGCTGAGCACGTCGCCCTTGCGGGCGTTCGCGTACAGCCAGGAGGAGACCTCGCCGTCCGGCTGCCCGTCGCCCCGGGCGCGCTTGACGGTGATGCGCCGGTCGGACCGGCCGGGCGCGGCGGACAGGCTGTACTGGCGGATCTGCCGGGCGCCGTCGGGCAGTTCGACCTGGACGCTGACGTACTGCCCCGGCCGGAACGGAACGGCGGGACGGTCGTCGGCCGGTCGCAGTACGAGGGAGACCGCGTCGGCGCTCTCCTCGACGCGGTCGACGACCTCCATGGACCGCCAGACGTCCCCCTCCTCGACGCCCTGCCGCGCGTAGAGCCGCGCCTCCAGGGCGATGAGGGCGTTGGCCATCAGCCAGTAGACCTCGTCCCAGGCCCGGGCGACCTCGGGGGTGACGGCGTCGCCGAGCACGTCGACCACGGAGGCCATGAGGTGCCGGTGGACGATCGTGTACTGGTCGGGGGTGATGCCGAGCGAGACGTGCTTGTGGGCTATGCGCGAGAGCATCACGTCGGCGCGCTCGTCCGGGTGCTCCAGCAGCATCCCGGCGAACGCGGCGACGGAGCCCGCCAGGGCCCGCTGCTGCTCGCCGTTGGCCTGGTTGCCGCGGTTGAACAGGTCCCGCAGCAGCTCGGGGTGGGCGTCGAAGAGCTTGCGGTAGAACAGGTCGGCGATGTCGCCGATGGCCGCTCCGACGGCGGGAAGCGTGGCTCGGACCACGGGAACGGACTGTTCGGAGAGCACAGCGACTCCTTAATTGGTGGATGATATTCGTGTTTTAGGTCACGGCTCGACGGCCTTCCGGGACCGCCGCCCGTCACCCCGAGGGGCGGTCCGTCAGGCCGATAAGAACCGGGCCGGTCGGTGAGGCCACCAGGTCGGTCACGGTCAGCGGGTCGAGCGCCGCGTAGAACGCCTCCTGGGCGTCGCGGAGCGCACGGCGCAGCCGGCAGGCCCCGCGCAACGGGCAGGGGTTGTCGCCCTCGCAGTCGACCACCTCGCCGTCGCCCTCCAGCTCGCGCACCAGCCAGCCCACCGAGGCGTTGCGCCCCAGGCCGGTCAGGGTCAGCCCGCCGCCGCGACCGCGCCGCGCCTCCACCACGCCCAGGTGCTGCAGGCGGGTGATGGCCTTCGCCGCGTGCGTGTACGGCACCCCCACGACCTCGGCCACCTCTCGGGTGGCCAGTGGTTCGTCACCGTCTCTCACGACCGCCAGGCGCATGACCGAACGCAGCGCCAGGTCGGTGAACTTCGTCAGCCGCACACCAGGACGCTATCAAATGCGCATGCTAGATTCGCCTTTACCCGGGGCACTGAGCCTGTGCGGTGCGTCACCGGACCGGCCGCCCCGGCACGGACCGCCCAACGGGGCGGCGTACGGGCACGGTTGGACACACGGAACGGCGGCACCTGATGGCAGCGGAAGACGGCGGCTCCCCGGACACTGCGGGCCCTCCCCTCCCCCGGGTGCTGTGCGACACGGCGCAGCTCCTGTCCCCGGGCGGGGACGCGCCGGCCGGCGCCCTGTGGAGGCTGGCGGAACCCGGACGGCAGCTCGACGCCAACGTCGTCCGCCTCCCCGCCGGCGGCCGGGTGGACACCCACACCGAGCCCGACCTCGACGTCCTGCTCCTCGTCCTCGACGGAGCGGCCCGCCTGGAGTCGGCCGACGGCGGGCACGCCCTGCGCGCGGGCGTCCTGACCTGGCTGCCGCACGGCTCGACCCGGGCCGTCCTCGCCGGGCCGGACGGGGTGACGTACCTGACCGTGCACCGCCGGCGCCCCGGCATGCGCATCCAGCCCCCGGAGGCCGCCGCCCGGCTGAGGCGGTCCCTCGGGGGCGGCGACGCCTGATCAGACCTCGGGCGACATCGGCGGACCGGCGGTCTCCGCGCGTGCCAGGGCCCGCAGCGCCGCGTCGTCCGCACTGCCCGGCCTCGGGAAGTACACGTACAGCACCTGCCCTTCGGGGCCGGCGAGCGTGAACGTCTCGAAGTCGAGGGAGAGGATCCCGACGCCGTCGACCGCGAGGCGCTTGCGGCCCGTCACGCGGTCGTACACGTCGTGGGAGTCCCACAGGGCCCGGAACGTCTCGCTGCGCTCGCGCAGGCCCGCCACGAAGCCGGCGAGCTCCGCGGGCCTGGCGGCAGCGGTGGTGCGCAGGCCCGCGACCGCCTGGAGGCCGATCTCCTCCCAGTCCGGGTACACCTGCCGGGCCCGCGGGTCGAGGAAGGTGAACTCGACGAGGTTGTGTCCCGGGCTCCACGCCGGGTTGACGCGGTGCGCGAGAGCGGTGGCGGCCAGGACGTCTCGGTGCGGTCCGACGACGAAGGCGGGCAGGTCGCACCAGCGGTCCAGCAGAATCCGCACGCCCGGCCGGACGGTGTCGGCCGGAGCCGTCGCCCTGCCGTTCGCGGGTGCGAGGGACGGCGCGACCAGGGACCAGAGGTAGGTCCGCTCGGTGTCGTCCAGGCGCAGTACGTCGGCCAGGGCCTGGAGGATCTCGCGGGAGGGATGCCGGTCCCGGCCCTGCTCGATACGGCTGTAGTAGGAGGGGCTCACCCCGGCGAGCAGCGCCAGCTCCTCGCGGCGCAGGCCCTTGACCCGCCGCCGCGTGTTGTCGACGACGCCCGCGGAGGCGGGGTCGATCCGCTCGCGGCGGCTGCGCAGGAAGGAACCGATCGGATTGCCGTCGGTGCGGTCGTCACGGGACATCGGCCCGACTTTACCGGGTGCCCGACCACCCGCGACGACGCCGCCGACTGACCCTCCGGGGGCCACCCTCGAGGAGGTGTGGCTCCGTCACCCCGCCTCCGGCTGCAATGGGGGCATGAGGAATCGAACCACCGCACTGAACGACGACCCGGCCCGCACCCCCGGCACGTCCGCGGGGACGCCGGTCTGGCTGATCACCGGATGCTCGGGCGGCCTGGGGCGCGCCCTTGCCCGGCACGCACTGGAGCGCGGCGACCGGGTCGCCGTCACCGCCCGTGACACGGCGGGCGTCGCCGCCCTCGTGGACGCCTACGGGGACCGCGCGCTCGCCCTCCGCCTGGACGTCACCGACCCCGCCTCGGTCGCGGCCGCCGTCGAGGGCGCCGAGCAGGCGTTCGGACGCATCGACGTCCTGGTCAACAACGCCGGATACGGCTACCTCGCCGCCGTCGAGGAAGGTGAGGACGACGCGGTGCGCACCTTGTACGACACCAACGTGCACGGCGTGGTCACCGTCCTGAAGGCCGTGCTGCCCGGCATGCGCGAGCGCCGCTCGGGGCGGATCGTGAACATCTCGTCCTTCGGCGGTCTCGCGGCGTTCGCTGCGACGGGCCACTACCACGCGACCAAGTTCGCCCTGGAGGGACTGTCCGAGTCGCTGGCCGCGGAAGTCGCGCCGCTCGGCATCGCGGTCACCATCGTCGAGCCCGGGGGCCTGCGCACGCAGTGGGCCGGAACGTCGATGCGGCAGTCGCCGACACGGCTCCAGGACTACGAGCAGACCGCGGGCAGGCGCCGGGCGGCGACCCTGGCGGTCTCCGGTCGCCAGCCCGGCGATCCCGTCCGTGCCGCCGCCGCGATCGCCAGCGCCGTGGACTCGGCGGCTCCGCCGCTGCGGCTCCTGCTCGGTTCGGACGCGCTCGCCGGCGCCCGCGCCCGCCTGGAACGGCTGCGGCACGAGATCGACGCCAACGAGGCCCTCACCCGCAGCACCGACCTGGAGCGGGCATCCTGAACCGGGACCGCTCACCGTGCCTCGGCGCGCAGCTCCGTGAGGGAGCGCGTCGTCAGGGGGCGCGGCTCCTCGTCGGGGTCGACGAGGACGACCGTGCAGGTGGCGGCGTGGGTGAGGGCGCTGGTGAAGCTGCCGTCGGCGAACTGGGCGAGCGGGCCGCGCGGGGAGCGGCCGACCGCGACCGTGCGGGCGCCGGCCTCGGCGGCGTGCCGGGCCAGGGCGCGGCCCGCGGCGGCGTGGTCGCCGACGCCGGTGAGGATCTGGCCGGTGGCGGCCACACCGAGGCCGCCCAGCCGGTCGAGGTGCGCGGTGACGGCGGCCTTCGCCTCCGCCTCGGTCTCGGTGTCGGCGGCCTGTTCCTCGACGACGGCGGTCTGCCGTACGTGGACGACCTCGAGCGGGCTGCCGGTGTCGCGGGCGAGGCGTGCCGCGGCGTCCACGACGGCGGCGGCCTCGGGGTGGGCGCCGACGGCCACGACCACGGGCGGCGCGTCGGTCGGGGCCGGGGTGCCGACGGGGGTCAGCGTCGGCACGGGTTCTCCCTCGCCGGTGTCCGTCTCGGCCTGCCGGAGCAGCCGGTGCCCGCTGGCCAGGACGGGGATGGCGAGGAGGAAGGCGGCGGCTCCGAGGTAGAAGGGGACGCTCAGGTCGGTGGCGTCGGCGAGCTTCCCGGCGACGTACGGGGCCAGTCCGCCGCCGATGAAGCGCAGAAAGCCGTACGCGGAGGAGGCCACGGGACGCTCGACCGGGGAGACGAGCATGACGGCCTGGGTGGTGAGGGTGTTGTTGATGCCGATGAAGGCGCCGCTGACGACGACCGCGACGATCACGGTGGTGGGGTCGGCGACACCGGCGGCTATGACGGCCATGACGATGCCGAGGCCGAGCAGGTTGGCGTAGAGGACGGGCGCGGTGCCCCAGCGGGCCTGCAGGCGGGGCGCGAAGAAGACGCTGAAGGCGGCGACCAGCAGGCCCCAGGCGGTGAAGACCAGGCCGAGTTCGTGGGCGTCCAGCTCCATCGGGTACGGGGCGTAGCCGAGCATGGTGAAGAAGCCCCAGTTGTACAGCAGGGCCATGATGCCCATGGTGAGCAGGCCGCGATGGCGCAGCGCCTTGAGCGGGGCGAGCGGTGAGGTGACCTTCTTGGGCCTCGGCAGGTCGGGGACGAAGGCGAGGGTGGCGATCAGGGCGACGGCCATCAGGGCGGCGACGCCGAAGAACGGGCCGCGCCAGCTGATGCCCCCCAGCTCACCGCCGAGCAGGGGGCCGACGGCGATGCCGAGGCCCAGGGCGGTCTCGTAGAGGATGATGGCGCCGCTGAAGCCGCCGCTGGCGGAGGCCACGATGACCGCGAGGGACGTGGCGATGAACAGCGCGTTGCCCAGTCCCCAGCCGGCCCGGAACCCGACGATGCCGTTGATGGAGTCGGTGGCGCCCGCCAGTGCGGCGAAGACGACGATGACGGCGAGGCCGGTGACCAGGGTGCGCTTGGCGCCGATGCGGCTGGAGACCCAGCCGACGAAGAGCATGGCGACGGCGGTGACGATCAGGTAGCTGCTGAACAGCAGGGAGACCTGGCTGGGGGTGGCGTCGAGGTTCTCGGCCAGGGCCGGCAGGATCGGGTCGACCAGGCCGATGCCCATGAACGAGATGACGCAGGCGAAGGCGACGGCCCAGACTGCCTTGGGCTGCCGGAAGGGGCTGGCGGCCTTTCCGTGGGGTGCACTCATGCGCGGTCTTCCTCCGGGGGGTACGGACGGTTGCGGATGACCCGGGCCAGGGCCAGGAGTGCGGTGGTGGTGGCCTGCTGCTCCGGTCCGGTCATGTCCTCCATGAGCTGCCGCAGGGCCCCGGCACGCTCGGCGCGCCGTGCGGCCAGGACCTCGAGGCCGGTGGGCGTCACCGCCACGAGCACGCCCCGCCCGTCGCTCGCGTCGGCGGTGCGCCGGACCAGGTCCGCGCGTTCCAGACGGGTGACGAGCTGGGTCATGTTCGGCTGGGAGACGCCCTCGGCCCTGGCCAGCTCGGTCAGCCGCGCGGGGCCCTCGCGGCTCAGCCTGGCCAGCGCCGAGGAGGCGGCGGTGCTCAGCCCGCCGGTCCGGGCGCTCTGCCGCACGTACCGGATCATCTGCTCCACGGCGATGATCAGGTCGTCCGGATTCGGGTCGTCCGGGGGCGGACCGTTCGGACCTGAAGCCTCCGCCGGTGCGTCCATAAGCGCATTATGCATTTACGTGTACCGTGAAACAAGATGTGTCGCGGCAGCCTCCCCCGTTGCGTCCGGCCGCCCTCGGGGCAATTGTCAGGAGAGCTAGGGAGGAAGCGGCATGGACGACTGGCGCGGGTTCGCTCAGCAGATGGCCGCCTTGGCACGCGATCTGCTGGCCCAGGAATCGGTGAACGACACACTGCGGCGGATCACCGCTTCGGCCACCGAGCTGGTGGCGGACTGCGACGCCGCCGGCATCCTCATCCTGCGCGGCGGCAAGGTGCAGTCACTGGCCCCCACGGAGCAGGTGGTGATCGACAGCGACGAGTTGCAGGGGCGCGTCGGAGAGGGCCCCTGTTTCGACGCCGCCCGCAGCTCCACGGGGGAGCGCCAGTTCCGGATCGTGGACTTCACCGACGAGGCGGTGCGCTGGCCCAAGTACGTCCCGGAGGCGCGCAAGCTGAACCTCGGCAGCATGATGGGCTTCCTGCTGTTCACCGAGGACGAGGACCTCGGCGCCCTGAACATGTACTCCTACCGGCCCGGCGCCTTCACCGAGGCCGACGAGACGGCCGGCTGGCTGCTGGCCTCGCACGCGGCGGTCGCCTTCTCCAGCGCCCGCACCCACGCACAGATGCAGGAGGCCATCGGCACCCGGCACACCATCGGGGAGGCCATGGGCATCCTCATGGGCAGGCACCGCCTCACCGAGGACCAGGCCTTCGCCACGCTGCGCCGGTACTCGCAGGACCACAACGTCAAACTCCGGGACGTGGCGGCACGGGTCTGCGAACGGGGCGCGCTGCCGTGAGCGGGCGGAGCGCGCCGCCCCGAGCGAACGGAGGGCGCTGCCGTGAGCGGGCGGGGCGCGCCGCCCTGGGCGGGCGCGGGGCGTTTGCTTCCCGCCCCGCGGGTAACTCCGGCATTCCGGACACCGATCCCCGGGAGTCGCCATGTGGAAGCGCAAGGGCAGGAAGGACCGCAGGACCGCCAAGCCGGTCCCCATGGAGCTGTGCGACCTGTGCGCCAGGGTCTTCCCCGAGGACGAGGCGGTGAGCGGCTACGTGCCGGACTCCTCCGCGGTGCACGAGACCAACGAGTGGTTCGACGGACTGCGGCTCATCACCACGTGTTCCGACGACCACTTCGACGTGATCAAGGACGGGTACGCGCACCGGCCCTTCGTGGACGAGGAGCTGTGGGCGGCGAAGCTGACCCGGGCCCTGACCACCGGTCCGCCGGCCCTCTCCATGGACCAGCTCGGGTGCCGGACGGGCCTCCAGGAGCCCCAGATACGGGCGGCCGTCGCCTGGCACAACGAGCGCATGCGGGAGGCGCAGGAGCGCAGCGACCCCTGAGGGGCCCGGGTCAGCGCGGCGGCCGGACCCCGTGCACCCGGTAGGGCTCCGCGTCGGCCCACCTCACCTCCAGGCCGAGGCCCGGCCTGGAGGTGTCGGGGCGCAGCGCCCCGCCCTCGGGCGACAGGGCACCGTCGAACAGCAGCCGCTCGACGCGCACGTGGTCGTGGAAGTACTCCAGGTGCCGCAGCCGCCGCACGGCGCAGAAGGCGTGGGCGGACACCGCGGGCGCGCAGTGCGCGGACAGGTCCAGGTGCCGCACCGCGGACAGGCCGGCGACCTCCAGCACCGCGGTGATGCCGCCGCACCGGGTGACGTCGGCCTGGAGGCAGTCCACCGCGGGCGGCTCGGTCAGGTTGGCGAAGTCCTGGGCGGTGAAGGCGTACTCCCCCGCGGTGATCTCCAGCCGTGCCGGGCCGCGCTCGCGCAGCATCCGCAGTCCCTCCAGGTCCGCGGAGCCGACCGGTTCCTCGAACCACCGCACGTCCCACGCGTCGTGGAACCGGTGCGCCCAGTGCAGGGCCTCCTTGCGGCCGAGCGCGCCGTTGGCGTCGGTGAACAGCTCCGTCCCGTCGCCCACCGCCCGGCGTACGGCGGTCAGGCGCCGAGGGTCGGCGTCCGGGTCCCGTGAGGTCTTCAGCTTCACGCGCCCGATGCCCTGCCCGACCCATCCGGCGAGCTGGTCGGTGAGGCGGTCCAGGGGGTAGTTGGTGAAGCCGCCGCTGCCGTAGACCGGCACCCGGTCGTGGTGGGCCGGCAGGAGCTGGACCAGCGCAAGCCCCAGCAGCCGTGCCTTGAGGTCCCACAGCGCCACGTCCACGGCGGACCGGGCCATGGCCCCGACGCCGGGGCGGCCGGCGTTGCGCATCCGCGCGCCCATCCGCTCCCACAGGGCCGGCGGCGAGGAGACCGGGCGGCCCTCGACGGCCGGCGCGAGCACGGAGCGGACGAAGGACGCCACCGAGACGTCCCCGTAGGTGTAGCCGAGCCCGGTACGGCCGCCGGCGTGCACGCGCACCAGGACGAGGGTCGTGGCGTCCCACTCCAGGGTGCCGTCCTGCTCACGGCCCCCGGGGCCGTCGGTGGGGAACTCGAAGGCGTGCACGTCGACCGCGTCGACCACGCACTCGTCCAGGGCCCCGGTCTCCGGGCCGGTCAGCGGCGTCATCGCGCACTCCCTCGCCTTCGCGTACCCGGGGCCGGTTCCCCGCACGGTCCGGTCCATGCGCGGGCCGTCCGGGTCAACCGACGTTTGTCCGGGCGCCGGCCGGGTCACTCAGTTCCCCGTCGCGAGCCATCGAAAGGACGCCCGAGGAGCACCCCGTGAACCGGTTGTGGCGGCCGTTCCACCGTGCGTGGGACTGGTTGGCCGCGTCCGCCCTGGTCCGGCGCGGCCGGGACCTGGAGCTGATGCACAGGGCCATGGGCTTCGCCACCCTCGCCCTGGTCACGCTCGCACCGCTGCTGATCGTGGTGGCCGCCGCCGACCCGCTGGGGCGCGGGGGCTTCGCCTCGTGGCTGGCCGACGGCATGGGGCTGTCCGGGCGGTCGGCCAAGGTGCTGACCGACATCATCAGCCCGCCGACGAAAATCGTCGGCACGACGAGCGTGTGGGGCGGCATCCTGCTCGGCGTGTTCGGCGTGTCCTTCGCGGCCAGCGTCCAGAACGGCTACGAGCGCATCTGGGAACTGCCCTCCGGCCCGTGGCACCGCATCTGGCGCCAGATGACCTGGGTGATCCTGCTGACCGCGTACCTCTACCAGGAGGTGCAGACACGGACCGCGCTGCACGGTACGGCCCGGATCGCGCTGTCGACCGCCAGCGGCATGCTGTTCTTCTGGTGGGGCCAGCACTTCCTGCTGGGCGGCCAGGTCCGCTGGCGCGATCTGCTGCCGGGGGCGTTCGCCACGATGGTGGGACTGATCGGCCTGCGCGGCTTCTCGTACCTCTTCTTCACGCCGCTCATCCTCGACAACGCGTTCAGCTACGGCGCGGTCGGCATCGTGCTGGTGGTGGAGTCCTGGCTGATCGGGGTCGGGTTCGTCGTCTTCGGCGGCGCGATGGTCGGGCACTGGTTCTGCGAGCACCACTGGTGGGCGCGGAACATCGACCGCAGACCCGACTGACTGATCCGGGGGTCGTCGGCCGTACGGTCAGGCGGCGCGCCTGCGCAGTCCGCCGGCCAGCGCCGCGGCCACCGCCCCGGTCGCGGCCGTGGCCAGGGCCAGCGGGCGGCGGTTGCGGGAGATCCAGAACTGGACGCTGCGCGGATGCGCCTCGTCGTCGAAGATCCCGTGTGTGCCGTAGTCGTCCGGGGCGGTGTCGTCCGGCGGCTTCCAGAGGTTGACCGGCCGCGACGGGTCGACCGGCCGGTCCGTCTGCTGCCCGTCGTAGCCGGTGCGGGCCAGGTAGCGGTCGAGGAGCCCCGGGGCGAGCTTCTGGCCCAGCAGCGTGGCGACCGTGGAGCCGCCGACCCAGTACATGCGCCGCTCGGGGTGGTCCGCGGCGTGCAGCACGGCCCGCGCGGCCACCTCCGGCTGGTAGACGGGGGCCACCGGGCGCGGATGGCGGGGCAGCCGGGTCAGGACCCAACTGAACTGGGGCGTGTTGAGCCCGGGCATCTGCACCATGGTCACCCGCACCCCGCTGCGGTCGTGCAGCAGCTCGCAGCGCAGCGACTCGGTGAACCCCTGGATGGCGTGCTTGGCCCCGCAGTAGACGGCCTGGAGCGGGACGCTGCGTTCGGCCAGGGCCGATCCGACCTGGACGATGGTGCCGCGGTCGCGCGGTGTCATGCGCCGCAGGGCGGCCTGGGTGCCGTGGACGAAGCCGAAGTAGGTCACCTCGGTGGCCCGCCTCAGCTCCTCGGGCCGGATCTCCGGCACGGGCGCGAAGACGGTCGAGAACGCGGCGTTCACCCACACGTCGATCGGCCCGAACTCCTCCTCGACGCGGGTGGCCGCGGCGTCCACGGCCTCCGCGTCGGCGACGTCCACGACCAGCGGCAGCGCGCGCCCGCCGGCCGCCTCCACCTCCTCGGCGGCACGCTGGAGGGCGTGCTCGCCCCGGGCGATCAGGGCCACCGCGGCCCCCCGGGCGCCGAAGGCGCGGGCGGTGGCCCTGCCGACGCCGCCGGTCGCGCCGGTGACGACGACGACCTCGGGGCCGTCCCCGCCCCGGTCCCGGGTGCCGCTCACTTCCGGCCCCGGCCGGGGAGGTGCTCGGCGTACTCGGTGAGCTTCTGGCGTACGCCCTTGGTGGCGATCCCGGTCAGCTCCGGGTCGTGCAGCGCCGCCTTGATGGCCTTCTTGCCCTGGTCCTTCATGATGTGCGGCGGGATCGGCGCGATCTCCGCGTCGACCTTGAACTCCAGGACCACGGGCCGGTCGGCGGCGAGCGCCTCGTCCCAGGCGGAGCCGACCTTCTTGGGGTCGGCGCAGACGATGCCCTTGAGGCCGAGGAGTTCGGCGTAGGCGGCGTAGGGGACGTCGGGGATGTCCTGCGAGCCCGGGTACTTGGGGTCGCCGGCCATGGCGCGCTGCTCCCAGGTGACCTGGTTGAGGTCCTGGTTGTTGAACACGCAGAAGATGAGCGGCGCCGACCCGGACAGGCGGTCCAGATAGCGCTTGACGGTGATCATCTCGTTCATGCCGTTCATCTGGAACGCGCCGTCGCCGATGAAGGCGATCACCGGCCGCTCGGGGTACGCGAACCGCGCCGCGATGGCGTACGGCGTCCCCGGGCCCATGGTGGCCAGGGTGCCGGAGAGCGAGGCCCGCATGCCGTCGCGCAGCAGGAGGTGGCGCGCCCACCAGTTGGTACCCGAGCCGGAGTCGGCCGTCAGGATGACGTCGTCCGGCAGCCGCGGCGAGAGTTCGGCGGCGACGGCCTGGGGGTTGATGGTCTTGCCGAAGTGCTCGCCCGCCCAGCGGTCGCACAGGTCGTGCCACTCCCCGACGTCCTTCTCGATCTTCTCCCGCCAGCCGCGGTCCTCCTTGCGCTGGAGCATCGGGATCAGGGCGCGCAGGGTCTCCCTGGAGTCGCCGACGAGGTGGGCGTCCATGGGGTAGCGGATGCCGATCATGCGGCCGTCGATGTCGATCTCCACGCCCCGGGCCTGCCCCTCCTCGGGCAGCCACTCCGAGTACGGGAAGCTGCTGCCGACCATGAGCAGGGTGTCGCAGCCCTTGATCATGTTGTCGCTGGCCTTGCTGCCCAGCAGGCCGATGGGCCCGGTGACGTAGGGCAGGTCGTCGGGCAGGACCTCGCGGCCGAGCAGGGCCTTGGCGACCCCGGCGCCGAGCAGTTCGGCGACCTCCATGACCTCGGCCTCCGCGTTCGCCGCGCCCTGGCCGACGAGCATGGCGACCTTGTTCCCCGCGTTGAGGACGTCGGCGGCCTTGCGCAGTTCGTCGAGGTCGGGCAGCACCCGCGGCCGGCTCCAGCCCACGCTGGAGAAGACGGAGCCGTGCTCCCTGGGCGGGGAGGGCTGGGCCTCCTCCTCCTGGATGTCGTTGGGGATGATGATCGTGGCGACGCCCCGGGTGGTCAGCGCGGTCTTGAAGGCCCGGTCGATGACGTGCCGGGCCTGGCCCGGGTGCACGACCATCTGGCAGTACTCGGACACGTCCGCGAAGAGCTGGTCGAGCGCGATCTCCTGCTGGTAGTGGGTGCCCAGGGACAGCCGCTTCTGCTGGCCCACCACCGCCACCACGGGCTGGTGGTCGAGCTTCGCGTCGTACAGGCCGTTGAGCAGGTGCACGGCGCCCGGGCCCGAGGTGGCGACGCAACAGCCCACCTCGCCGGTGAACTTGGCGTGGCCGCAGGCCATGAAGGCGGCCATCTCCTCGTGCCTGGCCTGGATGAACTCCGGGTCGCCGTCGGCCCGGTCGAACGCGCCGAGCAGACCGTTGATGCCGTCACCCGGATAGCCGTAGACCCGCTGGACGCCCCACTCGGACAGACGCTGGAGCACATAGTCGGCGACTTGGGTCATGGAGCTCTCCCAGGCGTGGGGGGACAACGGTCGGCTTGTGGGGTTACCTCCCCGGCCGCCTCTAAACCGCCGTGCCGTCCCCGGACGCTCCTCGATCCGGCCGTCCGTCCGCTGCTGCCGCTTTCGCCCCCGCCCGCTGTGCCGGCGGCGGTGCCGTGCTCGCCCGGGTCACCAGCCGGGTCGGCACCAGTGTCGTGCCCCGCTCCGGACCGGCCGCGCGCATCTTGCGCAGCACGGCCCGCACGCACTGCCGTCCGACCTCGGCGAAGTCCTGGTGGACGGTGGTCAGCGGGGGCAGGAAGGAGCCGGCCTCGGCGATGTCGTCGAAGCCGATGACGCTGACGTCCTCGGGCACGCCCCGGCCGCGTTCGTGCAGGGCGCGCAGCAGGCCGAGGGCCATCTGGTCGTTGGCCGCGAAGACGGCGGTGCACTCCTCGCGCGCGGCGAGTTCCAGACCCGCCCGGTAGCCGGACTCCGCCGACCAGTCGCCCCGGACGAGGGGTGGCGGGGTGCGACCGGCCTCGGTGAGCGTGTGCCGCCATGCGTCGGTGCGGCGCTGGGCGGCGAAGGACCCCTCGGGGCCGGCCAAGTGCCAGACCGTCTCATGCCCGAGGTCCAGCAGGTGGCGCACGGCGGCGCGGCTGCCGCCGGCCTGGTCGGTGTCGACGACCGTGTAGGTGTCGCCGGCGTCGGAGTCGACCACGACGACCTGGACGTGCGGGGGCAGCGTGAGGGATGCCGCGTCCAGGAGGTGGACCTCCATGATGACGATGACCGCGTCGACGGCCAGTTCCTCCAGACGCGAGAACGCGCCGCGCACCTCGTCCTGGGTGGGGACGGCGACCGGCAGCAGCGTCACCGCGTACCCCTCGCTCGCCGCGGAGGTCGCGATGGCCTCCAGGGTGCGCACATTGCCGGTGGTGGCCAGCGAGAAGGTGATGATGCCGATGGTGCGGAACTCGCCGCGTTTGAGGGCCCGGGCCGCGCTGTTGGGCCGGTAGCCCAGCTCCTTCATGGCCGCCAGCACCTGCCCCCGGGTCTCATCGGTGACGCCCGCGTAGCCGTTGGAGACGCGGGAGACGGTCTGCGAGGAGACTCCGGCCAGCCGGGCCACGTCCGCCATGGAGGCCGTGCGGTCCCGGCCGCGGCGGACACCCGCGGGTGCGCTCGTCGGGACTTCCTCAGCCGTGCTCACTCGCCGTCAGCCGCCCTTCCGTCGCTGTCGGGTCCCGGTGCGAAAGGACCCTTGACCGTCGTCATCGGGGCAGTGTAGACATGCCGCCATCCGATGTTTACGTAAACATAACAGCCCGCCGCCTCTTCGCGGAGCGTGATGTTTACGCAAACATCGGCGAAGTTCGAGGACGTGGACGAGCGAGGACGACATGACGACGCTGCAACCGCCGGCCGCCGCCGAGCCGCGGTCGGCCCCGCCCCCGGTGCGGCGGGACCGCCGTTCCTGGACGGGGTGGGGCTTCCTCGGTCCCTTCGTGGCCGTGTTCGCCCTGGTCTTCCTCGCGCCGATCGCCTACTCGGTCTACCTCAGCCTCTTCCGCGACCAGCTGATCGGCGGGACCACCTTCGTCGGCCTCGACAACTACGGCGAGGCGCTCGGGGACGAACGGTTCTGGGCCTCGCTCGGCCGGGTCTCGCTCTTCCTGGCCGTACAGGTGCCGATCATGCTCGGTATCGCCCTGCTCGTGGCGCTGGCGCTGGACAGCGGCCGCCTCTACGGCCGGGACTTCTTCCGCATCTCGATCTTCCTGCCGTACGCCGTGCCCGCCGTGGTGGCCACCCTGATGTGGGGCTTCATGTACGGCACCCGCTTCGGCCTGGTCGGTGACATCAACGGCGCGCTGGGCGTCTCACTGCCCGACCCGCTCTCCCCCGACCTGGTGCTGGCCTCCATCGGCAACATCGTGACCTGGGAGTTCGTCGGCTACAACATGCTGATCTTCTACGCGGCGCTGCGCGTGGTCCCGCACTCGCTCTACGAGGCGGCCCAGATCGACGGCGCCGGACAGATCCGCGTGATCACCGCCATCAAGCTCCCGGCCATCCGCGGGGCCCTGGTGATCGCCACCATCTTCTCGATCATCGGCAGCTTCCAGCTCTTCAACGAGCCCAGCATCCTGCAGCCCCTGGCGCGCAACGCCATCACCACGGACTACACGCCGAACTACTACACCTACGCGCTGTCCTTCAACGGACAGCAGCACAACTACTCCGCGACGGTCGCCATCGTCATGGGGCTGATCACCATGGTCGTCGCCTACGCCGTGCAGCTGCGCGGCATGCGCAAGGGAGTGTGAGACAGCGATGACCAGTCCCGTCGCCACCGTTTCCGACCGCTCCGCGCCCGCACCGTCCGGCACCTCGGGCTCCGTGCCCCGGCTGCGGACGCCCCGGCGCCGGCACTCCGCCGACAAGCCCCGGCGCAGCGTGCTGCTGACCGCGCTCACCTCACTCGTGCTGCTGTACAGCCTGGTGCCGCTGGTCTGGCTGGCCATCAGCGCCACCAAGACCCAGGAGGGGCTGTCCCGTTCCGCCGGCCTCTGGTTCGACGGCGACTTCGCGCTGTGGGACAACATCACCGAGACGTTCACCTACGACGACGGCGTCTTCACCCGCTGGCTGCTCAACACCCTGCTGTACGTGGGCCTCGGAGCGGGCGGCGCCACCCTCCTCGCCGTGCTCGGCGGCTACGCCCTCGCCAAGTTCGACTTCCCCGGCCGGCGTGCCGTCTTCGCCGTCGTCATCGGCGCCGTGGCGGTGCCGGGGACGGCGCTGGCGGTGCCGACCTTCCTGATGTTCAGCGAGATGGGGCTCACCAACACGCCCTGGGCGGTGATCGTCCCGTCCCTGATCTCGCCGTTCGGCCTCTATCTGATGTGGGTGTTCGCCACCGAGGCCATCCCGACCGAGCTGATGGAGGCCGCCCGCATCGACGGGGCGGGCGAGGTGCGCACCTTCTTCCGGGTCGCCCTGCCGCTGCTGGCGCCCGGCATCGTCACGGTCCTGCTGTTCACCATGGTCGCGACCTGGAACAACTACTTCCTGCCGCTGGTCATGCTCAAGGACCCCGACTGGTATCCGCTGACGCTCGGCCTCAACAGCTGGAACCAGCAGGCCGCGACCGCGGGCGGCGAGCCCGTCTTCAACCTCGTCGTCACCGGGTCGCTCCTCACCATCCTGCCGCTGATCGCCGCGTTCCTGCTGCTCCAGAGGTACTGGCAGTCCGGACTCGCCGCCGGAAGCGTCAAGGAGTAACCCTTCCCAGCCCTCTCCCTCCCCCGCTCCCGTCCCTCACCGAGAACCCCGACAACCCTCAACGGTGCCGGTCCCGGCCACGAAGAAGTGGAAGCACCCCATGCCCACACATCTGTCCACGCACTCGCGTCGCCTCCTGCGCGGCACGGCCCTCCTCTGCGCCCTCGCCCTGGGGGCGAGTGCCTGCGGCGACTCCGACGACGGGGGGTCGAACCAGAAGGCGGTCTCCGAGGCGGACGTCCAGGCGGCCCTGAAGGAGGGCGGCACCGTAACGGTCTGGGCGTGGGAGCCCACGCTCAAGCAGGTCGCCACCGACTTCGAGAAGGCACACCCGGGCGTCAAGGTGAACCTCGTCAACGCCGGGACCAACAAGGACCAGTACACGGCGCTGCAGAACGCGATCTCGGCGAAGAAGGGCGTCCCGGACGTCGCCCAGGTCGAGTACTACGCGATGGGCCAGTTCGCCCTGACCGAGCAGCTCACGGACCTCAAGTCCTTCGGCGCCGACAAGCTCTCCGCCCAGTTCTCCCCCGGTCCGTGGAACGGGGTGAAGGCCGGTTCGGACGGCGTCTACGCGCTGCCCATGGACTCCGGTCCGATGGCGCTGTTCTACAACAAGAAGGTCTTCGACAAGTACCACATCGAGGTGCCGACCACCTGGGCCGAGTACCTGGACGCCGCCCGCGACCTGCACAAGGCCGACCCGAAGGCGTACATCACCGCCGACAACGGCGACGCCGGATTCGCCACCAGCATGCTCTGGCAGGCCGGTTCGCGCCCCTACACGGTGAACGGCACCAAGGTGAAGATCGACTTCTCCGACCAGGGCGCCAAGACCTTCACCGGCACCTGGCAGCAGCTCATCGACGAGAAGCTGCTCGCCACCGTCCCCGCCTGGACCGACGAGTGGTACAAGGGCCTCGCCGACGGCACCATAGCGACGCTGGCCACCGGCGCCTGGATGCCCGCCAACCTGGAGTCCGGCGCGAAGGCGGCGTCCGGCGACTGGCGCGTCGCCCCGATGCCCCAGTGGACCGCGGGCGGCAAGGTCAGCGCCGAGAACGGCGGCAGCGCGCTCGCGCTCCCGGAGCTCGGCAAGAACGAGGCGCTGGCGTACGCCTTCGTCGAGTACGCGAACGCCGGTGACGGCGTGCAGACCCGGCTGAAGAACGGTGCCTTCCCGGCGACCACCGCCGACCTGCAGTCCACGAAGTTCCAGGACACCGCGTTCCCGTACTTCGGCGGCCAGAAGGCCAACAAGATCTTCGCCGAGTCGGCCGCGGACGTCCCCGACGACTGGTCGTACCTGCCCTACCAGGTCTACGCGAACTCGGTCTTCAACGACACCGTCGGCAAGGCCTACGTCTCCGGCACCACGCTGGCCGAGGGCCTCGAGTCCTGGCAGGAGGCCTCGGTGAAGTACGGCGAGGAGCAGGGCTTCACCGTCGAGAAGTAGCGCACGCCCCCACCGGAAGGACCGCCATGATCTCCACCCTCCACTCCCGCCCGCAGCGCGGGGCGGACGGTGCGCCCGCCCCCCGTCTCGGCTACGGCGCCGACTACAACCCCGAGCAGTGGCCCCGGGAGGTGTGGCAGGAGGACGTACGGCTGATGCGCGAGGCCGGTGTAACCATCGTCTCGCTCGGCATCTTCTCCTGGGCCCGCATCCAGCCCGGCCCGGACACCTGGGACTTCGCCTGGCTCGACGAGGTGATGGACCTGCTGCACGAGCACGGCGTCGGCGTCGACCTGGCGACCGCCACCGCCTCCCCGCCGCCGTGGCTGACGAGGGCGCACCCCGAGATCCTGCCGGTCACCGAGCGGGGCGAGACGCTGTCGCCGGGGGCACGCCAGCACTGGCGCCCGACCTCGCCCGTCTTCCGCGAGCACGCGCTGCGCCTGGTCCGGAAGCTGGCCACCCGCTACGCCGGCCACCCGGCCCTGGTCGCCTGGCACGTCAACAACGAGCTGGGCTGTCACAACGTCTACGACTACTCCGACGACGCGGCCCGTGCCTTCCGCGACTGGCTGCGCGCCCGGTACGGCACCACGGACGCCCTCAACCACGCCTGGGGCACGGCGTTCTGGTCGCAGCGCTACGGCGACTGGGCGGAAGTCCTGCCGCCCCGGCTGGCCGCGTCCCACCCGAATCCGACCCAGCAGCTGGACTTCAAGCGCTTCTCCTCGGACGCGCTCAAGGACCACCTGCGCGCGGAGCGGGACCTGCTGCGGGAGCTGACCCCGGACGTCCCCGTCACCACCAACTTCATGGTGATGCCCGGCACCAAGGGCATGAACTACGCGGACTGGGCGGACGAGGTGGACTTCGTCGCCAACGACCACTACGTGGTGCCGCACCCGCAGGCCCGCGACGAGCTGTCCTTCTCGGCGAACCTCACCAGCGGCATCGCGGGCGGCCGCCCCTGGTTCCTGATGGAGCACTCCACCAGTGCCGTGAACTGGCAGCCCGTCAACCTGGCCAAGCGGCCGGGCGAGATGGCCCGGGACTCGCTGACGCACGTGGCGCACGGCGCGGACGCGGTCTGCTTCTTCCAGTGGCGCCAGTCGGCGGCCGGCGCCGAGAAGTACCACTCGGCGATGGTCCCGCACGCCGGTGCGGACAGCGATCTGTTCCGTTCGGTCGTCGCGCTCGGCGACACGCTCAAGGCGCTCGCGCCCATCGCCGGGAGCGAGCGGGAGCCCGCCGAGGTGGGCATCCTCTTCGACTGGGAGTCGTGGTGGGCGAGCGAGCAGGACTCGCACCCCACCTCACTGCTCGACTACCACCGGGAGGCGCTCGACTGGTACTCGGCGCTGCTCGCCCTGGGCGTCCGCGCCGACGTCGTCACCACCGGCGCCGACCTGGGCCGCCACCGGGTGCTGATCGCGCCGGTGCTGCACCTGGTCCCGGCCGAGCTGGCCAAGGACCTCACGCGCTACGCCGAGCAGGGCGGGCACCTGGTCACCACCTACTTCTCCGGCATCGTGGACGAGAACGACCACGTCTGGCTGGGCGGCTACCCGGGCGCGCTGCGGGACCTGCTCGGCATCCGCGTCGAGGAGTTCGGCCCGCTGCCCGCCGGGCAGAGTGTGGAGCTGGACGGCGCGGGCAGCGGGAGCCTGTGGACCGACCGGATCACCGTGACAGCGCCGGAGACCGAGGTCCTGGCCCACTACCGCACCGGCGCCCAGGCGGGGCGCCCGGCCGTCACCCGGCGTCCCACGGGCACCGGTTCGGCCGCCTACGTCTCCACCCGGCTCGGCGCCGACGGGCTCGCCGCGCTGCTGCCACGGCTGCTCGGCCCGGCCGGGGTGGCGAGCGAGCTGCCCGCCGGGGTGCGGGGACGGGTCGAGACCACGGTGCGCCGGGGCCCCGGCGGACGGTTCCTGTTCCTGGTCAACCGGACCGACGAGGCCGTGACCGTCCCGGGCCTGACCGGAGAGGTCCTCGTGGGGTCCACCGGCGAGGACGGCGCCGTCGCCCTCGCGCCCGGGGGCGTCGCCGTGCTCCGCACGCCCACCGACTGAGCGCACGAACGCCCCGTCCCGCGGCCCCTCGGAGCGGACGCACCCCGCTCCGGGGGGCCGTACCTCCGGCCCACCCCGTACGTACACGAGGAGACCGCATGACCACCGACCCCCGTGAGCGCGAGGTCCGCCGCAGGATGGCGGCCCGGGAGCTGTACGCGGACGGCGCCCCGGGCCTGGAGGGCCTGGCGGAGGAGCGGCTGCGCGGCAAGGAACTGGCCGACGCCTACAACCGGACCGGCGCGCGGGACGAGGAGGGCCGCCGGGCGCTCCTGAAAGAGCTGCTCGCGTCGCTGGGCACGGGCGTGTGGATCGAGCCGCCGCTGCACGTGGCCTACGGCAACCGGGTCCACCTGGGCGACGACGTGTACGCCAACTTCGGCCTCACCCTCGTCGACGACGTCGAGGTCTTCGTCGGGGACCGGGTGATGTTCGCCCCGCACGTCACCGTCAGCACCACCGGGCACCCCGTCCACCCCGAGCTGCGCCGGGACGGCACCCAGTTCTCGGCGCCGGTGCGCATCGAGGACGACGTGTGGATCGGGGCCGGCGCGCTGATCATGCCGGGGGTGACCGTCGGCCGGGGCTCGGTGGTCGGGGCGGGCAGTGTGGTGACGGCCCATGTGCCGCCGATGACGGTCGTCGCCGGGACGCCGGCCCGGGTACTGCGCGAGATCACCGACGCCGACCGCGAGTGGACCTACCGTCCGCCCCGCACCCTGGCGCCCGGGCCGGGGTCGCGGTGAGCAACCTGGGGCTCGGCAACTTCCGGTGCCCGTGCGGCACATGGCACGGCGGCACCGCAGTACGATGATCGAAAACTGCGGCGAGCGTCACCCCCGGACCACGGAGCCTGCCATGACCACCGACCACACCCAGCCTCCCCAGATCGACACCGGCCGGGCCCACCCCGCGCGGGTCTACGACTGGCTGCTGGGCGGCAAGGACAACTACCCGGTCGACGAGGCGGTGGGCGAGACCCTGCCGCCCGAGGCGCGGGACGCGGCGCGGCAGAACCGCGCGTTCATGAACCGCGCGGTGGCGCACCTCGCCGCACAGGGCATCGACCAGTTCCTGGACATCGGCACCGGCATCCCGACCGAGCCCAACCTGCACCAGATCGTCCAGCGGACGGTGCCGACGGCCCGCGTCGTCTACGCCGACAACGACCCGATCGTGCTGCGGCACGCGGAGGCGCTGCTGGTCAGCAGCCCCGAGGGGGCCACGGACTACATCCAGGCCGACGTCCGGGAGCCCGAGGAGATCGTGCGGCACGCCCGCGGGATCCTCGACTTCGACCGGCCGATCGCGTTGTCGCTGATCGCGCTGATGCACTTCGTTCCCGACGACCAGGACGCCCACGGCATCGTGCGGGGACTGGTCGAGACCCTCCCTGCGGGCAGCCATCTGGTCCTCTCGCATGCCGCGATCGACCTCTTCCCCGAGCTCGCGGAGCAGGTGATCGCCCAGTACGCCAAGGGCGGCATCCGGCTCGGCTTCCGCACCAGGGCGGAGGTGTCCCGCTTCTTCGACGGTCTGGAGCTGGTGCCGCCCGGCCTGGTCACGGCCACCGAGTGGTACGGCGAGGGCCAGGAGCCGCCCGCGCGGGAGGAGAGCGGTATCTACGCGGGCGTGGCGCGCATTCCCTGACGGGTGACGAGGAGGGCGGGGGTGGCTAGCGCCGGCGCCCCCGCGTCGCCCAGCCGCTGCCGATGCCTGCGACGTGCAGGGCCAGCAGGGCGAGGCCGATGAGCATGACGTTGGTGGAGGTGAAGACGTCGTTGGTCGACACCTCCGCCGCGTTGATCAGCCAGGCGATGAGGAACAGGACCGCCGCGACGATGGCGAGCACGGTGTACATCCCTTCGGGTCGGCGGCACCGGAGCGGTGCCGTGTCTCGCGTATGCCCCCGACGGGCCGCGTGACACGACGGAGGGCACCGCGCGGTTCGTACGGTGTTCGTACAGTGGAGGAGGCGGCTCGCCGTGGAGCCGCCCGGTCACTCGCCCACACCCGTCCCGGAGCCCTCATGCACGCCCCGTCCACCGCGCCGGACGACGACGGTTTCGGCACACTGTTCGGCCTGGACGCCCTCACGCCGGATCCGCCGCCCGCCGCCGGTCCGCTCTTCCGGGACTCCGCCGCCGCGCGCCGGCTGCTGCCGGTGCGGGAGATCCACGCCGAGCCGGCCGCGGCCGCCTCCCCGCGCGGCCGGCAGGTCCTCGCCCGGTTCCCGGATGCCCGTGTGGTCGAGGTGGACTCCCACTGGGGCATCCCCGGACTGCACGGCAACGAGGGCAACGTCGAGCGCTGGGTGCGGGTCAAGGGCGAGACGCTGGTCCTGGGCGAGCGGAAGACACTGGCCACCCGCCCCAACGGCCGTTCCGCGGACTGGATCGCGCCGGGCGCCTCCAACGGCTGCGCCATGGCCTGCGCCTACTGCTACGTGCCGCGCCGCAAGGGGTACGCCAACCCCGTCACGGTGTTCACCAACATCGACCGGATCATCGCCCACCTCGGCCGGCACATCGCCCGGCAGGGGCCCAAGCGCGAGCCGAACCAGTGCGACGCCGACGCCTGGGTCTACGACGTGGGTGAGAACGGCGACTGCTCGGTGGACGCCCTGATCTGCGACAACACCGCGGACCTGGTGCACGCCTTTTGCCGGTGGCCGACGGCCAAGGCGTCCTTCGCGACGAAGTTCGTCAACCCCGACCTGCTCGCCCTGGACCCGCGCGGCCGGACCCGGATCCGCTTCTCCCTGATGCCGCCGGACGACTCCCGGCTGCTGGACGTGCGCACCTCACCCGTCGCCGAGCGCATCGCCGCGGCCGGCGACTTCCTGGACGCCGGCTACGAGGTGCACTTCAACCTCTCCCCCGTGGTGGTGCGGCCGGGCTGGGAGGACGCCTGGGCCCAGTTGCTGCGGCACCTCGACGACGTCCTGCCCGACCGGGTCAAGCGGCAGGCCGCCGCCGAGGTGATCATGCTGACGCACAACCGGGACCTGCACGAGGTCAATCTGGGCTGGCACCCGCGCGCCGAGGAGGTGTTGTGGCGGCCGGAGCTCCAGCAGGCCAAGCGCTCGGAGAACGGCGCGCTCAACGTGCGTTACCGGGCGGACGTCAAGGCCGGGGCGGTCGCCCGGCTCCGTGCGCTGGTCGCCGACCACACGCCCTGGCTGCGGATCCGCTACGCCTTCTGAGAGCGGCCCCCGATAATGTTGCGTGTGCAACAACCGCCGGAGGCAGTGCTTCCGGCAGTTCCGCGAGCACACTTGGGAGCCGGCCTTGCCGCACACGATCGACACGACCGGAGACCGGCCGGACGCCGCCACCACCGCCGCCGTCGCCGCCTCCTCCGAGGCGGGCTGGGTCGAACTCGGCTCGCGCGCGCAACTGCGCGAGCTGCTGGGCGACCCCTGGCCCGTCGTCATCGACAAGGTGCACGACCGGCTCACGGACGACGACCGGGACATCCTGTCCCGCTCCCCCTTCTGCCTCCTGGCGACCTCCGACGCGGACGGCAACTGCGACGTGTCGCCGCGCGGCGACGCCCCTGGATTCACCCACGTCCTCGATTCGCGGACGCTCGCCCTGCCGGACCGGGCGGGCAACCGGCGCGGGGACAGCTTCCACAACATCCTCGACAATCCGCACGCCGGTCTGCTCTATCTGGTCCCCGGCGGCAAGGAGGTGCTCCGCGTCAACGGCAGGGCCCGCGTCCTCACCGAGGCACCCTTCTTCGACGCGATGGCGCGGGACGGAAGGCGCCCGGACCTCGCCCTGCTCCTGGAGATCGACGAGATCTACCTCCACTGCCCGATGTCCCTGAACCGGGCGGGGCTGTGGAACACCCGTTCCTCGCAAGCGAGTTGAGGTTCCCGCTGCGCCGGGAGGCGACGGGCGGCGCGGCGGCCGCGGAGCCTGTGTGAGCCCCGTCTCTACCAGCACTTATTAGGGTAGGCTAACCTTCGCAGCGTGAGATCACGTGAAGAGGCGGCCGGTACCCGGAGCCTGCGCGGCCATGAGCTGTCGGCGACGGGCGTGACCGTCGCGTACGACGGTGTCGATGTCGTGCACGACGCCGCGGTCCGGCTCAGGCCCGGTGAAGTGACCGTCCTCGTGGGCCCCAACGGCAGTGGGAAGTCGACGCTGCTGCGGACCGTCGCCCGGCTGCAGCGGGCCCGCAGTGCCACGCTCAGCCTGGACGGCTCCACCGACGGACTGGCGCTGACGTCGCGTGAGTTCTCGCGGTACGTCGCCCTGCTGACACAGGGACGCCCCACACCCGGCGGACTGACCGTACGAGACGTCGTCGAGTTCGGCCGCTACCCCTACCGGGGCCGCTGGGGCAGGCCCGATCCGGACGGCCCGGCCGCCGTCGACCGGGCGCTCGCGCTCACCGGCGTCGACGACCTCGCCGACCGGGGCGCCGACCACCTCTCCGGCGGGCAGTTGCAGCGGGTGTGGCTCGCGAGCTGCCTCGCCCAGGAGACCGGCGTGCTGCTGCTGGACGAACCCACGACCTACCTCGACCTGCGCTACCAGGTCGAACTCCTCGACCTGATCCGCGACCTGGCGGACGACCACGGCATCGCCGTCGGAGTCGTCCTGCACGACCTCGACCAGGCCGCGGCCGTCGCCGACCGGATCACGCTCCTCGAAGCGGGCCGGATCGTCGCCGACGGCCCGCCCGAGGACGTACTGACGCCGCAGCGGCTGACCGCCGTCTACGGCATCCGGATCGACGTCGACACCGACCCCCTGACCGGCCGGCTGCGCACCCGCCCGATCGGCCGCCACCACATACGAACCCCCGAAAGGCTCGGCACCACCTCATGAGACGCCTCCTGCTCACCGCGGCCGCCACCACCGCCGCGGCGCTCACCCTCGCCGCCTGCGGCACCACCGAACCCGCCGCGGACAAGACGGAGAAGAAGGCCTCCGAGGCGATCACGCTCAAGGACGGCAAGGGCACCGAGGTGAAGCTCGACGGTCCGGCCACCAAGGTCGTCGCCACCGAGTGGAACGTCGTCGAGAGCCTCGTCTCGCTCGGAGTCGACCCGGTCGGCGTCGCGGACGTCAAGGGCTACAAGACCTGGGACAGCGCCGTTCCGCTGAAGAACGAGCCCAAGGACATCGGCACCCGCGGCGAGCCGAGCATGGACACCGTCGCCTCCCTCGCTCCCGACCTCATCGTCGCCACCACGGACCTCACGCCCGCCGCCGTGAAGCAGCTGCGCGAGGTCGCCCCGGTGATCGAGGTGACGTCCGCCGACGGCACCGGCCAGATCGACCAGATGCTGGAGAACGTCGACCTCATCGCCAAGGCCACCGGCACCACGGACAAGGCGAAGTCGCTGCGGGAGGGCTTCGAGGCCAAGGTCGCCGAGGGCAAGAAGGCCCTGGCCGACGCCGGGATGGCAGGCAAGGACCTCGCCTTCGCCGACGGCTACGTCGCCTCCAACCAGGTCTCGATCCGCCCCTACACGGCGACCTCGCTCATCGGTGAGGTCAACGAGGCCATCGGTCTGAAGAACGCCTGGACGGTGAAGGGCGACGAGGCCTACGGTCTGGGCACCACCGACGTCGAGGGTCTGACCAAGCTGCCGAAGGACACCCACTTCGCCTACATCGGCAACGACGAGGACCCGAGCGCCACCCCGTTCACCGGTGAACTCGCCAAGAACGCGGTGTGGAAGTCCCTGCCGTTCGTGAAGGCCGGGGACGTGCACCGCCTCGACGACGGCATCTGGATGTTCGGTGGTCCCGGGTCGATGGAGGCGTACGTCGACGCCGTCGTCGGCGCCCTGACGAAGTAGCGGGGCCATGGCCGTCACCGCAACCGAACCCACCGCCGAGCCCACCGCGGCCCGTCCGTCGACGGTCCCGTCGTCCCGGTCGGGCGCGGCCGCGGTGACGGCCGGAATCGTCCTGCTGGTCGCCGTCCTGGCCGTCGTCGACATCACCCAGGGCACCGCCGCCGTCGGACCGTCCGAGGTCCTCAAGGCCCTGACGGGGCAGGCCGATCCGGACGACGCGTCCGTCGTCGTCGCCTCCCGGCTGCCCCGGATGACCGCGGGGCTCCTGGTCGGCGCCCTCCTGGGCATGGCCGGCGCCGTGCTCCAGGCGGTCAGCCGCAACGTGCTGGCCTCGCCCGACACCCTGGCGGTGAACGCCGGTTCCTACCTGGCGCTCGGGCTGGCCGGCGCCACCGGCGTCTCGCTGCCGATGCTCGCCTCCTCCGGCGTCGCCTTCGCGGGCGGCCTGGCGGCGGCCGCCGTCGTGCTCGGGCTGTCCGGCCTCGGCACCGGAACCGTCCGGCTGGTGCTCGCGGGCACCGCGCTGATGCTGGGCCTGAACTCCATGACCGAGGGCCTGCTGCTGCTCTTCCCGGAGCAGACCGAGGGCCTCTACCAGTGGAACCAGGGCAGCATCTCCCAGAACGGCTTCGACGGCGTCGTACAGATGCTGCCGGTCGCCCTGGTCGGACTGGTCGGGCTGATGCTGACGGCCCGTCGGGTGGACGCGCTGGCCCTCGGTGACGACGCCGCGCGCGGTCTCGGCGTTCCGGTGCGGGCCACCCGGGTCACGGTCGTCGTGCTCGCGGCGCTGCTGTCGGCCGCCGCGGTCACGCTCGCCGGGCCCATCGGTTTCGTCGGCCTGTGCGCGCCCGCCCTGGTGCGCCCGCTCACCCGCCGGTTCCGCGGCTTCACCCGGTCCCGTGCGGCGATGCCCGCGGCGGCGCTGACCGGCGCCGCCCTGGTGCTCGGTTCGGACGTGCTGCTGCGGGCCATGGTCTCGGCCGACCGCTCGGTGTCCGTGCCCACGGGCGTCGTCACCAGCCTGGTCGGCGCCGTGTTCCTGGTCGCCATGGCGCTGCGGGTGCGGGACACCGCCGGGGCCGGGGCGCCGGACCGGCTGCGGATCCCGAGCCGCACGGTGTTGCTGGCCACGGTCGCCGTGCTGGTCGTGGTGCTGGTGGGACTCGTGATCGCCGCCGTGCTGGTGGGCGACAGCAAGCTGCTGCTCGGCGACGTCGTCAACTGGGCCCAGGGGCGGGCCGGCCGGACCGTCTCCTTCGTGCTGGACACCCGGGTGCCCCGGGTGCTCGCGGCGCTGTGCGCGGGCGCGGCGCTCGCCCTGGCCGGCACGCTCGTGCAGGCCGTGACCCGCAACCCGCTCGCCGAACCGAACGTCCTCGGCGTGACCGGGGGCGGCGCGCTGGGCGCCGTGATCCTGGTGACCACCGTCCCGGCCGCCGGGACGTGGGGCGTGGCCGGCGCCGCGTTCGCGGGGTCCGCGGTCACCGCCGTCCTCGTCTTCGGGCTGGCCGCCCGGGGCGGTTTCCGGCAGAACCGGCTGGTCCTCGTCGGCATCGGCGTGGCCTCCGGTACGGCGGCGCTGATCAGCCTGCTGATCGTGCTCACCGACCCGTTCAACGCGACCAAGGCGCTGACCTGGCTGTCGGGTTCGACCTACGGGCGGACCATGCCGGACATCGTGCCGGTCGCCCTTGCGCTGGTCGTCGGGATCGGGGTGGCGGTCGCCCGGCGCACGGAGCTGGACCTGATCTCGCTGGACGAGGACACACCGCGGCTGCTCGGCCTGCGGGTGGCCCCGGGACGTCTCGGGTTCCTGGTGCTGAGCGTCGTCCTCAGCGCGACCGCGGTGGCCTGCGCGGGCACCATCGGGTTCGTCGGGCTGGTGGCCCCGCACGCCGCACGCGCCCTGGTGGGCCGACGGCACGTGCGGGTCGTGCCGGTCGCGATCCTCCTCGGCGCCACGCTGGTCTGCGCCGCCGACCTGCTCGGCCGCACGGTCATCGCCCCGGCCCAGCTCGGCGCGGGGCTGATGACGGCGGTGATCGGAACGCCGTACTTCCTGTACCTGCTGGTCCGCAGCCGTCGCTAGGTACTCCCCGGGTCAGGGAAAAACCGGGTGCCCGGGGATCCGTGGCCCCCGTACGGTGCCGCCATGGACCGGCGCGCCACGGACGGGGGCCACGCGGGCCTGCTGAACGTCATCGACCTGGAGGCCACCTGCTGGGACGGGCAGCCGCCGCCCGGCGAGATGAGCGAGATCATCGAGATCGGCCTCGCCGTGGTGGACCTCGACGCCCGGGAGCGGGTGGGCCGGCACCGGATCCTGGTGCGGCCCGCCCGCTCCCGCGTCAGCGCCTTCTGCACGGAGCTGACCGGCATCACCCAGGCGGAGGCCGACGGCGGCGTGAGTCTCGCCCGGGCCTGCGACACGCTGGTGCGTGAACACGGCGCGGGCGCCCGGCCCTGGGCGAGCTGGGGCGACTACGACCGGAAGCAGTTCGTCCGCCAGTGCGCGGCCGACGGGGTTCCCTACCCGTTCGGCCACCCGGCCGAGCGCGCGCACACCAACGCCAAGGCGGTCTTCACCGAGGCCCACGGGCTGCGCCGGCGCCCGGGAATGGCGCAGGCCCTGGAGATCGCCGGACTGCCCCTGGCGGGACGGCACCACCGGGGCGTGGACGACGCCTGGAACATCGCGGCGCTGGTGCTCCGGCTGGCCGACCGGGGTGCCTGGCCCGGCTCTTGTTAGACGCGACGTCAAGTTACTGAACCGTAATGAGTCAGGTGCTACCCGTGGTAACCCCTGTCCGGTTACGGTCCCGTAACCCCACAGGAGCAGCGCGACCACGGCCTCGACCCCACGGGACCGCGGACGACCGGATCCGGCCCTTCCCCAGGAGGTTCGCCATGCCCCCACGTCCCCGCACGCTCGCCGCGGCCATCGTCGCCGCCCTCGCCCTCGGCGCCCAGGCCGTCCCGGCCGCGGCGGCCGACGGCCCGGCCGGCGACTCGACGACCACGACGTCCCGCGGCGTCGAGATCCCCGCCTTCTACACCCCGCCGTCCGAACTCCCCGGCGCGGACGGCACCCTGATCCGCCATGAACCGCTCCCCCTGGCGCTCAGCCTGCCGGGCATCGACGGCCCGCTCCCCGGCCGGGCGACCCGGCTCATGTACAAGTCCACCGACGCGAACGGCGAGGCGGTCGCCGTGACCGGCGCCTACATCGAACCGGCCGCGAAGTGGCGCGGCGACGGGCCGCGTCCGCTGGTCGCCGTCGCGCCCGGCACCATGGGCCAGGGCGACCAGTGCGCCGCCTCGATGGCCCTGGAGCACCCGTTGCAGCTCAACGGGCAGACGGTCTCGGTCGGTTACGAGGACCTGTCGGTCTACCGGCTGCTACTGCGCGGCGTCGCCGTCGTCGTCACCGACTACGTCGGCCTCGGCACCACCGACCGGCTGCACACCTACGTCAACCGTGTCGACGGGGCACACGCCGTACTGGACGCCGTACGCGCCGCGCGCGCCCTGGACTCGGCGTCCGTCACCTCCGAGTCCCGGGTGGGTCTGTTCGGGTACAGCCAGGGCGGCGGTGCCACGGCGGCCGCGGCCGAACTGCAGCCCTCCTACGCCCCGGACGTCCAGCTGGCCGGCACCTATGCCGGTGCCCCGCCCGCCGACCTCACCGAGGTGACGAAGGCGATAGACGGCAGCGACCTGGCGGGCGCCCTGGGCTGGTCGCTCAACGGCTTCCTGCAGACCGAGCCGGCCCTGCGGCCCATCGCCGACCGGTACATCAACGAGGCGGGCCAGGAGGCGCTGAAGGACCTGTCGACCATGTGCGTGGGCGACGCGCTCTTCGGGTACGGCGGCGACAGCAGTACGGACTGGACGAAGACCGGGCAGTCGATCAGCGACGTCATCCGCGCCGAGCCGATGCTGCAGACCTTCCTCGCCGAGCAGCGCATAGGCTCGCTCAAGCCCGCGGGACCGGTCCGGGTGGCCACCGGCACCAGCGACGACCTGGTCCCCCACGGGCAGGCCCGCCGACTGGCCGTCGACTGGTGCGGCAAGGGCGCGCAGGTGACCTACGTCCCCGTGCTGCTGCCGGGCGTGGGCAGCGGCCTGCTCAACCACTTCGCCCCGTTGCTCACCGACCAGGGCAACGCCATCTCCTGGCTCACCGACCGGCTCTCCGGCGAGCCCGCAGGATCCAACTGCTGGAGCATGCCCGTACAGCCCTGAGCACCGCCCCCGGCATGCGCCGACCCCGGGTTCCTGCACAGAATTCGCTCAGGCGAATCGTGGCGGAGCGACGGAGAGGCGACGGCGTGGTGGACGCGAAGCCCGACGGCGGGTCCGGGCCCCCGCGCGGGGCGAAGATGCCGAGTACGGTCGCGCACCTGCCGCGGCAGGTGCGCGAGGAGCTGGCCCGCCGGCTCCGCCGCACCAGGCGGGCCTTTCGGGAAGAGGACGTCCAGGTCGTCGAGGCACCGCTGCTCAGGCGCGCGGTCGGGGCCTCGGCGCTCGGGAACTGCATGGAGTGGTTCGACTTCGGCGTCTACAGCTATCTGGCCGCCACCATCGGGAAGATTTTCTTCCCGGGCGCCTCCCCGGCCGCCCAGGTCATCTCCTCCTTCGCCACCTTCGCCGCGGCCTTCGTCGTACGCCCGCTCGGCGGCCTGGTCTTCGGGCCGCTCGGGGACCGGATCGGGCGCCAGAAGGTGCTCGCCACCACCATGATCATGATGGCCCTCGGCACCTTCTCCATCGGTCTGATCCCCAGCTACGCCACCATCGGTATCGCCGCCCCGATCCTGCTGCTGCTCGCCCGGATGGTCCAGGGCTTCTCCACGGGCGGCGAGTACGGCGGTGCCACCACCTTCGTCGCCGAGTACTCACCCGACCGGCGGCGGGGCTTCCTCTCCAGCTGGCTCGACTTCGGCACCTTCGTCGGCTACGCCCTGGGCTCGGCGCTGGTCACCGTCCTCAACCTGTCGCTGACCGACGCCCAGATGCTCGACTGGGGCTGGCGGCTGCCGTTCCTGATCGCCGGTCCGCTCGGCGTCATCGGCCTGTACATGCGGCTCAAGCTGGAGGAGTCGCCCGCCTTCCAGCAGCAGCTCGACGAGCACGAGAAGGGGCTGGCGCAGGAGTCGGCGGGCAGCGAGTTCAAGACCATCGTGCGCGAGCACTGGCGGCCGCTGCTCGTGTGCATGGGCCTGGTGCTGCTCTACAACGTCACCAACTACATGGTCACCGGCTACCTGCCGACGTACCAGACGGAGACCCTGGACCGCTCCAGCGGCTTCGCGGACGTGCTGGTACTGATCGGCATGGTGTGGATCGTGCTGCTGATCACCTTCCTCGGCCGGCTCAGCGACCACGTCGGCCGCCGCCCGCTGTACGCGACCGGCGCCGCTGCGATGATCGTCCTCGCCGTCCCGGCGTTCCTGCTGCTGAAGTCGGACGGCGTCTGGGCGCCGGTCGCCGGGGTGCTGCTGCTGTCCACTCTGCTGGCCTGCTTCGCCGCGCCGAGCGCCGCGACCCTGCCGGCGCTGTTCCCGACCGCGGTGCGCTACGCCGCCATGGCCATCGGCTTCAACTTCGCCGTGGCGGCCTTCGGCGGCACCACACCACTGGTCGCGGAGGCGCTGGTGAGCATCAGCGGCGACGAGTTGATGCCCGCCTACTACCTGATGGTCGCGGGCGCCATCGGCCTGGTGACGGTGCGGTTCCTGCCCGAGAGCGCGCAGGTGCCGCTGCGCGGCTCGCAGCCCATGGTCGGCTCCCGGCAGGAGCAGCGCGAGCTGATCACCACCTCTAAGGACCTCTACAGCTTCTCCAAGGACCGCTCGGGCGCCCGCTGACGCCGCGCTGCGGGCCGCCGTCCGCGCACGAGCGGGAGTGCCGCGCCCGACCCCGCGGCGACCCCGGCGAAGACCAGGGCGCTGCCCACGGCCTGGGCGGCGCCGTAGGAGCCGGTGCCGACGAGCGGTGCCGTGCAGGCGGCGGCGACCGGGATCAGCCCGGAGAACAGGGTGGCGCGCTCGGCCCCGATCCGCTGCATGCCCATGTACCAGCACACGAAGCCGACGACGGTGACCACCACCGCCTGCCACAGCAGCGCGCCTGCCTCCACCGCGTCCGGCCGGCGCAGCCACCCGGCCCCGTCGGCCAGGACGCCGACCACCGCCGACTCGGCCGCCGCGATACCGCACACCACGGTGGACAGCAGCCGGGGGCCCAGGGGCCGCAGTACGGGCACGGCCAGCACCGCGAAGCCGACCTCGCCGGCCAGCGCGCACACGGAGAAGGCGATGCCCGCTCCGTCGGTGCGCCCCCAGCCCTGGACCGTGAAGGCACCCACGGCCACGAACAGCGCCCCGTACAGAACGGCCCGTTGCGGTCGGCGGCCCTCCAGGAGGGGGACGAGGACGGCGACCACCACGGGAGCGCAGCCCACGAAGACGCCGGGTACCGCGGGCTCCGCCGTGCGTTCGGCGGCGAGGACGGCCAGGTTGAAGCCGACCATGCCGACGGCCGCGAGCAGCGCGAGGCGCACCCACCGCCCGGCGCCGAGCGCCCGCAACCGGGCCGCCGCGCCGGGCGCGGCGAACGGCAGGAGCAGCAGGAAGGCCAGGCCGTAGCGCAGGAACTGACCGCCCGCGTACGGGTAGTCGCCGAGCAGGCTGTTGGCGGTGAAGGACCCTCCGACGAGGACACAGGCGAGCGCGGCGAGCAGGGACCCGCGCGTGGTGGTGGCGTTCATGGCGACGACGCTAGAGAGCACGGCGGCCCGCCACGGGGTCCAATGCGCGTGCGTTGTAGGGGACCAATCGGGGACAGGCGCACTCACCGGCTCGTCACGACTTCTCCATCACGTGCATGTCACAACGATCGGGGGTAGTCGGAAGGTCCCGGTGTCAACACATCGGCTGATCAAGGGACTTGACGGCAATGTTCAGACATGTGGAGGGAACTGCAGTGCGTACCGGCAAAGTGGCAACCGTCGTGGCGACCGCGAGCGTCTCCGTCGCCTTACTGGCCGGCTGCGGGGGTGATTCGGGTGACGAGGGCAAGCCGTTCGAGGGGCAGAGCGCCGACGACATCGCCGCGAAGGCCGTCGAGGCCACCCGGCAGGCGAAGTCCATGCACGTGAAGGGCGACACCCGGTTGGACGACGGCAGCACCGTCACCATCGACGTCTCGGTCGACCAGGAGAAGAACTGCCAGGGCAGCATCGGCGCCGGCGAGACCAGGGCGGACGTGCGGCACACCGACGCGACCCTCTACCTGCGCGGCGACGAGCAGTACTGGCGGACCGCCCTGAAGCAGCAGCCCGGCGCGGCGGAGAAGATGGCGCCGAAGCTCCGGGACAAGTGGGTGAAGATGCCGGCGAACGACGCCACGACCGCCGGGGTCTGCGACAAGCAGGGCTTCGTCGCCGCCATGGACGAGGACGAGTCCGAGCGCCAGGGCATGAAGCGAGACTCCACGACGGAGGTGAACGGCGAGGAGGCCCTGAAGCTGACCAAGGAGACCTCCGGCGGCGAGAAGCTCACCCTCTACGTCGCCACTGAGGGCGAGCCGTACATCCTCAAGACCACCACCGAGGGCGGCAGGAACTCCGGGGGTGTCACGTTCAGCGACTACGGCGAGACGGTGAACCCGCAGCAGCCGCCGGCCGACGAGACGGTCGACATGAAGGAACTCGCCGGCGAACAGCAGACCTGACCGGGCTACGCGTCGTCACCGCCCGCCTCCCCGCGCTCCCGGTCCGAACGCGGCCACACATAGGGCAGGTCGTCCGGGACCCCGGGGAACAGGTCGGCGTACACCGCGGGGTCCTTGCGCACCAACGCCGAGCGGTGGCTGCGGTGGAAGGCCGTGTCGCCCAGCCAGGGCGGCAGTTCCCCGGCGGCCGCCAGCTCGGGCTGGTCGCGCACCGGCTCGCCCGGACGGACCTCGGCGAGCCCGGCGACGAGTGAGGCCGCGCAACTGTCCTGGTGGCCCTGTTCGCGCCAGACCCGGCAGACGTCCAGGCCGTAGCGGACCAGTGCCTCCTCGTAGCCCGCCCACATCCGCACCGCCGGATGGCGGCGCCAGCCGTAGCCGGGGACGGTCAGGCCGCGCAGCACCTGGAGCGCCTCCACCCGCTGCTTGCCCAGGCGGCGGCGGTCCAGGGCGAGGGCCGAGTCCCGGAAGCCGGGATGGGGCAGGAAGGTCTGCATGCCGGTGCCGCTCCGTTCAGCCGGGGAAGAGGCCGCGGGCGCGCAGGTCTCCGCGCCGTTCGGCGTAGGCGAGGTCGTCGCGCCACAGGCGGCCGGCGGCGGCGCGCATCAGCGGGCGCAGGACCGGTGCCAGCCGGCGGGCCAGCAGGAAGCCGGGTCGGTCCGAGGTGGCGAGCACCGCCTCGACGACCGCGGTGCGCGGCCGGCCGCTCCCGTCGGGTCCGAGCGGCGTGGCATGGCTCTCCACGACCGACCCCGTGCCCTCGCCGTCGGTGATGCGCATGAGCACGGTGCGGGGTTCGGGTGCGGTGAACTCGGCCCGTACGGGGACTACCAGACGTCCGGTCAGCCGGAAGGAGACGTCCACGAGGAAGCGGTCGCCGCTCCCTTCGTCGTGCGGGGCCTCGCCGGGGGCCTCGACGACGGTGAGGTCCACGAAGGAGTACGGGTGGAACCAGGCTCCGTGCCACGGGTCGAGCCGGTTGGCGACGACGTCCTCGGTCTCGCAGGCCCCGACCCCGCGCCACACGGACGTCAGGGCCGTCTCCCGGGGCGGCCGGGCGGGTACGAAGGGCGCCGCGGTCGGGGGCTCGTCCCCCACGGTGTCCAGCCGTACCCACACCAGGACGCCGTCGTCGTGCACCGGCAGGGGTTCCCAGCCCGCGAAGGGGCCGCCGTCCAGGGCGAGTCCGTGCCAGTGGCACACCAGCGTGCCGCACCGCAGGCGGCTGTCGGCCAGCGGGGCGCCGAGGTGGGGGCAGGCGCCGGGGCCGCCCACCAGGCGTCCCCGCGCGTCCCGCCAGACGACCACCTCGACGCCCCGGACGGTGCCGGACAGCGGACGTTGTGGGCCCACGTCGGTGCTCGCACCGAGGACGTACCAGTTGCCCGAGGGGCGTGCCAGGGCACGTGCGAGGGCGCCCGCGATGACGGCGGGGCGCGCCTGGCGCCAGGTCGGACGCTGGTGCTGCCAGGGGACCGCGTGGCGCCGCAGCCGCAGGGGGAGGCGCCCCCGGCGCGGGCGGGGGTGCGTGCTCATCCGGGCTCCTTCGGGTCGGGGGCACCGCAGGGCGCCGGCGCGGGTGTGCGGGCACGACGGGCGCCGAGCCGGGCGGACACGACCCGTGCCAGTCCGTCGGCCGCGACGCTCGCACGGCGCCGGCGGGACACGACCGCGCGCCGGTGCAGGACCGCGTACCCGCCCTCGGCGATGGCGTCGAGGATGTTCCGGTAGAGCACAAACGCGGTGCGGATGCAGGGCCGTGCGACGGGGTCGAGCATGGCGAGGCCGGGCTCGGCCTCGCGGTAGACGGCCCGGGTGAGGTCCTCGGCGGCCCGCAGTGCGGCCGGGATGCGCGGGTCGCGGCGACCGGTGTGCCTGCTCCAGAGCAGCAGGTCCCGGTGGACGCCGTGCGCGGCCAGCAGGTCGGCCGGGAGGTAGATCCGGCCGCGGTCCAGGTCCTCGCCGACGTCCCGCAGGAAGTTGGTCAGCTGGAAGGCGACGCCCAGGGCGGCGGCGTGCGGGGCGGCCAGGGCGCGGGCGGTCACCGTGCCGAGGACGGGCAGCATCTGGAGGCCGATGACGGCGGCCGAGCCGTGCATGTAGGCGCGCAGGTCGGCGTAGGTGGCGTAGTCGGTGACCGTGAGGTCGGCGCGCATCGAGGCCATGAAGTCGGTGAAGTGCGCCGGTTCGATGGCGTACCGGTCGGCGGTGTCGGCCAGGGCGAGCACCACGGGCTCCTCGGTCGGTCCGCCGCCGGTGAGCGCCCGCCGCAGCAGTCGGTCGAGGCGGGTGAGTGCGGCGGCCCGCTCGGCCGGCGTTGCCTGGGCCCCGGTGTCGTCGACGATGTCGTCGACCCACCGCGCGAACCCGTACAGGGCGTGCACGGCCGGTCGGCGGTCGGCGGGCAGGAGGCGGGTGGCCAGGAAGTAGGTGCGTCCGTGGCGGGCGTTGAGGAGCCGGCAGCGGGTGTAGGCGGCGCGCAGCCGCGGATCGGTGATGCCGGCCGCGTCGAGTTCCCGGCTCGTCATCGGTGCCCGCCCCCGGCCGCCGCGGGGCGGGCCCGCGTTCCGGTGATGCGGGCGGCGGCCAGCTTCCCGGAGACCAGGACGGTCGGTACGCCGACGCCGGGGGTGGTGCCGCAGCCCGCGAGGACGGCGTTGTCGGTGCCGCGCACCAGGTTGCGGGGGCGGAAGGGCCCGGTCTGGGCGAAGGTGTGGGCCACCGAGAACGGGGTGCCGGCGGCGTGCCCCTGTGCCGTCCAGTCGGCCGGTGTCACCAGGCACTCCTGCTCGACCGCGGCGGCGATGCCGGTCAGCCCCCGGCGTTCCAGGGTGGCGAGCAGCCGGTCGCGGTAGCGCGGCGCGAGGTCGCTCCAGGCATGGGCGCCGGGGCCGATGTCGGTGTTGGGGCAGGGCGCGAGGACGTAGTGCAGGTGGCGGCCCTCGGGCGCGAGGGCGGGGTCGTGGGCGGTGGGCCGGGTGATCAGCAGGGACGGGTCGGTCATGAGGGTGCCGGTCCTGGTGAGTTCGTCGAAGGTCCGGCGCCACGCCGCGCCGAAGGAGAGCGTGTGGTGGGCGAGGTGCGGCCAGGTACGGGTGGTGCCGGCGTGCAGGACGACGGCGGAGGGCGCGTGCCGCAGGGCGAGGGGGCGGCGCGGGCGGCGGCCCAGCAGCCGGTGGGCGACGGGCAGTTCGGGGGTGAGGACGACGGCGTCGCACGGGATGCGCTCGTGGTCGGTGACGACCGCGGTGACGCGGGTGCCGGAGCGCTCCAGACGGGTGACGTCCCGTCCGAGGCGCAGGTCAGCCCCGGCGTCGACGGCGGCACCGGCCATGGCGCGGGGCAGGGCGTGCATGCCGCCGCGCGGGAAGTACACGCCGGCGACGGTGTCCATGTAGGCGATGACGGCATAGGCGGCCAGCGCGCGGGCCGGTGCGACGCCGGCGTACAGGGCCTGGAAGGAGAAGACCCGCTTGAGCCGTTCGTCCGTCAGGAACCGTCCGATACGGGTGTCCAGGCGGCCGAAGCCGCCGAGGGCGGCGAGCCGGGCCAGGTCGGGGGTGAGCAGGCCGAGCGGAGAGTCGAAGTTGGCGTCGATGAACCGGCGCATCTGCACGCCGTACAGCCGGCCGAGCCAGTCGCGCAGCCGCCGGTACCCGGCCGCCTCCCGGGCCCCGGCGAACCGTTCCACCTCCGCCTCCATCGCGTCGGCGTCCGTGTGGACGTCCAGGGCGGTGCCGTCGGCGAAGCAGGCGCGGTAGGCGGGGTGCAGCCGCAGGAGTTCGACGCGGTCGCGCAGCCGCTCGCCGACGGCCGCGAAGGCCTCGTCGGCCAGGTCCGGCATGGTCAGGACGGTCGGACCGGTGTCGAGGTGGTAGCCGCCGAGTTCACGCCGCCCGGCCCGGCCGCCGGGCAGCGGTTCGCGTTCCACGACGGTGACCCGCCGGCCCGCGCCCAGCAGGTGCAGGGCGGCGGACAGCCCGGCGAGCCCGGCCCCGACGACCACGACGTGGTCGGTGCGGCCGGGCACCGTTCGCGTCATCGCGCGCCCCCGTCCACGGGCGGTTCGTCCGGCCGGTGGTTGCCGTGGTCGGCCGTGGTGGGGCGCATCGCGGGTCCTCTCGTCCGGTCGGCGTCATGCCTTCCCCCTTCGCTTCCGGCGCGACGCCACCGGGGCCGGTTCCCGCCGGGCAGTCACCCGCCCGGCGGTATCGCGTCCCTGGGCGGGTACCCGTGCCGCGCCGTCCAGCGCGCCGTGCGTCCGCGGACGGCGCCGGGCGGAATACTCCGCCGGACCGGAGCGAGTCAGAGCAAACCAGCGAACCAGGGCGAACCCTGTGCAACCGGATCGAACCGGAGGAGCGGACCGACGGGAAGGAGGCGGGCGTGCTGGACGCGGACATCGTGGTCGTCGGTGCGGGGGCGGCCGGCCTCTCCTTGGCGCACCGGCTCCCGGCGCGGCCGTCACCCGGTGCGGTGTCCTCCGTCGTGCTGGTCGATCCGCCGCCGGGACCGCTGCGGCCGCCGCGTCGCACCTGGTGCTTCTGGGAGACCGGGCCCGGCCGCTTCGACCGTGCGGCGACGGCGTCCTGGGAGTGGCTGCGGGTACGCGGCCGGGACGGCAGGGTCGTCCGGCGGCACCTCGCGCCCACCCGCTACAAGATGATCCGCTCGGACGACTTCGAGGCGCTGGTGGAGCGGGACCTGAAGGACCGTCCGGGGCTGCGGCGCGTCGAGGCGACCGTCGGGGCCGTGACCGCGCTGCCGGACGCCGGCGTGCGGGTGGCGGCCGCGGACGCCGCGGGGGCCGCGGTCGACCTGCGCGCCCGCTGGGTCTTCGACTCCCGCCCGCCTCAGCGGCTGCCGGCCGCCCGCACCCGTCTGCTCCAGCACTTCCGCGGCTGGTTCGTCCGCACCGAGCGGCCGGTCTTCGACCCGGAGGCCGTCGACCTGATGGACTTCCGCACCGCGCAACCGGCGCGGGGCCTGTCCTTCGGCTACGTGCTGCCGACCGGACGGCACACCGCGCTGGTGGAGTACACCGAGTTCGGTCCGGCGCCCCTGACGACCGAGGCGTACGACCACGCGTTGGAGGACTACACGCGCCGCGTCCTGCGCACCGGTGCCATGGAGGTGCTGTCCACCGAGCAGGGGGTCATCCCGATGACCGACGCCGTGTTCGACCGGCGGGCCGGCGGCTGCGACCGGATCTTCCGGATCGGTGCCGCGGGCGGCGCGACCCGGGCGTCCACCGGCTACACCTTCGCCGCCGTGCAACGGCAGTCCGAGGCCGTGGCCCGTGCGGTGCGCGCGGGTCGCCGTCCGGTGCCCCCTCCCCCGCATCCGGCTCGGGCCCGGCTCATGGACGCGGTGCTGCTGCGCGCGCTGGACACCGGCCGGGTCGACGGACCCGACCTCTTCTTCCGGCTGTTCGACCGGGTACCCGCCGATCGGCTGCTGCGCTTCCTCGACGGCCGGTCGCGGCTGTACGAGGACCTCGCGGTCGGCCTGCGCGTCCCCGTCCTCCCGATGCTGCGCACGGCCGCCGAACTGCCGTGGCTGCGACGCCGCCACCTCCACCCGCGCTGAGCGCCGACCTCTCCGGGAGCCCCCGATGCCCTTGCCGCCCGCCGTCCCATCGACCACCGCCCCCGCTCGCGCCCCCGGAAAGGGCCGCCACCGCCGGTCGGCCGTGCCCGTACCGGGCCCTTGCGCCCGCCTTCTCCAGTGGGTCCGGCGAACGGGCCTCGGGGAGCACGGCAGCGGGCGTCGCGGCCCGCAGCCGGTCGGGGCCCCGTGGCGTGGCCTCGCGCACACCGGCGGTGCGCGGTGATCCGGCGCGGTGGGGGCGGGGAGGGGCGCGGGATGCGGCTGCCGGGGAGGGATCGGCGGGCGAGGGTGCTGCGCCCGGCCGCGGGTCGGGAGCGCATCGCGGGCGATCCGCCGTCGGTGGCGGTGATCGGCGGCGGCATCGCGGGTCTCGCGGCGGCGACCGCGCTGGCGGAACGCGGGGTGCGGGTCGTCCTGCACGAGCGCGAGCCCGTGCTCGGCGGCCGGGTCGGGGGCCGGACGATCGCCCTGCCGGACGGCACGCCGGCCACGATGAGCCGGGGCTTCCACGCCTTCTTCCGTCAGTACTACAACCTGCGGGCCCTGTTGCGCCGCTGCGATCCCGGCCTCGGCATGCTGACCGGCCTGCCGGACTACCCGCTGCGGCACAGCAGCGGACTGCGCGACAGCTTCCGCCGCATTCCGCGCACGCCCCCGTTCAGTGCCCTGGCCTTCGTCGCCCTGAGCCCCAGCTTCGGGCCGCGCGACCTGACGGCCCTGCGGCCCTCGGCCGCCCTTCCGCTCCTGGACGTCCGCACCCGCCGCGTCCACGAGCGCCTGGACGACGTCAGCGCCCACGAGTTCCTCGACTCCCTGCGCTTCCCCGCGGCCGCGCGCCACCTGGCCTTCGAGGTGTTCTCCCGGAGCTTCTTCGCCGACCCGCGCGAGCTGTCCGCCGCGGAGATGGCGCTGATGTTCCACATCTACTTCCTCGGCTCCAGCGAGGGGCTGCTGTTCGACGTGCCGCGCGAGCCCTTTCCGCGGGCGCTGTGGGACCCGCTGGCCGGACATCTGGCGCGGCACGGGGTCGAGGTGCGCACGAGCACGTGCGTCGAGGCCGTCCGGCCCGGTCCGTCCGGAGGTCACCTGGTGGTCGACGCCGCCGGGGCCCGGCCGTACGACGCCGTGGTGCTCGCCATGGACGTCGGCGGGCTGCAGGGCGTCGTGCGCCGGTCGCCACACCTGGGCGACTCCGACTGGCGGGCACGGGTGGCACGGCTGCGGAACGCGCCGCCGTTCCTGGTCTCCCGGCTGTGGCTGGACCGCCCGGTCGCCCCCGGCCGGCCGGGTTTCCTCGGCACGAGCGGGTACGGCTCGCTGGACAACGTGAGCGTGCTGTCCCACTGGGAGGGCGAGGCGGCCCGCTGGGCGGCGCGCACCGGCGGCTGCGTCGTCGAACTCCACGCGTACGCCGTGCCGTCGGGGGCCGTGCGGGAGGTCGAGGAGAAGCACCTCGTCGACCAGTTGCACCGCGTGTATCCGGAGACCCGTCGGGCCCGGGTGGTCGCGGCCCGGCACGAGTGGCGGGCGGACTGCCCGCTGTTCACCGTCGGCGGCTACCGCGACCGCCCCACGGTCCGCACCCCGGACCCGGCCGTCGTCGTCGCCGGGGACCTGGTCCGTACGGATCTGCCCGTGGCGCTGATGGAACGGGCCGCGACCTCCGGGTTCCTCGCCGCGGGCGCCCTGCTGGAACGGTGGGGCGTGCGGGGCGAGACGCTGTGGACGGTGCCCGACCGGGGCCGGTCCGCACCGCTGCGGGCCTTGGCGCGGCGCTTCGGGTCGCACTGACACGGGCCGCGCCGCCCGGGGGCTCGTCCCGCGCGCCACTCCCTCATGCTGCTCCCTCGTGCTACTCCCTCGTGCTGCTCCGCGTTTCCGCCGCGCGGTCGGCGAGCCCGCCCGCGCCCAGCGGACCGGTGGGGCCCAGGGAGTCCTCCGCCTCCATCCGGGACAGCTCGCGGCGGGAGAGCCTCAGCACCGCGGGCGGCAGAGACGCGCGCCCCACCTGGACCAGGCGCAGCCAGCCCGGCACGTACGCGGCGGTACGGCGGCGCTCCACGGCGCGGACCAGCCGGGCGGCGACGTCGTCCGCCGGGAAGGTGCGGCGGGCCGGGGGCGGCATGTGGGCGCGCAGTTCGCGCAGGACCGGGTAGCGGTCGGCGTCGCGGATCATGTCGGTGTCGATCCAGTTGAGGTAGGCGATGCCCACGGCGACGCCGCGGTGGGCGACCTCGGCCCGCAGCGAATGGGCGAAGGCCTCGACGCCGGCCTTGGAGGCGCAGTAGGCGCTCATCATCGGGGCGGCGCCGAGCGAGGCCAGCGAGGCGATCTGGAGGTGGTAGCCCGCGGTGTCGAGCAGGTCCGGCAGGAAGGCGCGGGCCGTGTGGGCGCTGCCGGTCAGGTTCACGTCGACGACGCGGCGCCACTCGGCGGGGTCCGAGCCGGCGAACGGTCCGCCGTGCGCGACACCGGCGTTCGCCACCACGACCGACGGCCGTCCGAGGCGCCGACGCGTCTCGGCGGCCGCGGCGGCCAGCGCGGCGGGGTCGGTGACGTCGGTCTCGACGGCGAGCGCGGGGGTCGGCAGGTCCGCCGCCAGGGCGTCCAGTCGCGGCTTCTCCAGGCCGAGCAGCGCGAGCCTGGCACCGCGGCGTGCGCAGGCGCGGGCCAGGGCGGCGCCGAGTCCGCGCGCGGCGCCGGTCACCACGACGGTGCGGTTCTGCAGGGGGCTGTCGGTCACCGGTCTGCCCTTTCCTCGGGTCCCGCTGTTCCCCGGGGCTGCTGGAGGGCTTCGCGGGGCCTCACCGCCGGTCACCTGCCCGGTCCCGCCGTGTCAGGGTCCGCTGCAGCCGGGCGAGCCCCGCGAACCGGTGCTGGCGCAGTGCGGCGCGCGCGGCGTTGGCCCCGGGCGCGCCGTGCACCCCGCCTCCCGGGTGGGCACCCGCGGAGGCGAGGAAGAGACCGGTCACGGGTGTCTCCGGCCGCCCGGTGCCGGGCACGGGGCGGAAGACGAGTTGCTGGTGCATGGCGGTGGTGCCGCCGTTGATGGCGCCGCCCTCCAGGTTGGCGTCCATGGCCTGGAGCGTCGGCGGGGCGAGCACGCGGCGGGCCCGGACCAGCGCGCGGAATCCTGGTGCGAAGCGCTCCACCTGGCGTTCGACCCGGTCGGCCATCAGTTCCCGCTCCCTGGTGTCCCAGCTGCCGGTGATGCCCTCCTCGCCCGCGTCCCCGCGGACGTCGTGCGGCACGTGGGTGTACGCCCAGGCGGACTCGGTGCCGCGCGGCGAGCGGGTCGGGTCCGTGGTGGTCATCTGGCCGAACAGCGAGAAGGGGCGGTCGGGTACCTGCCGCATGGCGATCTGGGCGGCGAACCGGGTCAGTTCGTCGAGACCGTCGGACAGGTGCACGGTGCCGGCCCGCGCCGCGTCCTCGCAACTCCAGGGCACGGGCCCGTCCAGCGCCCAGTCCACCTTGAAGGTGGCGAAGTCCCACTGGAAGCGCCGCACGTCGGCGAGGACCTGGTCGGGCAGGTCCGCCGGGGCGACGAGCCCGCCGTAGAGGGCGGGGACGGAGACGTCCGCGAGGACGGCGCGGCGGGCGGTGACTATTTCGCCGTCGGCGGTGCGCACGCCGACGGCGCGCCGGTCGCGGACCAGGACCCGTTCGACGCGCCGCCCGCAGTGCAGGGTGCCGCCCCGGGCGCGCAGCCGGTGGACCAGGGCCCCGGTGAGGGCGCCGGAACCGCCGACCGGCACGGGGAAGCCGTACGTCTGCCCGAGCATCGACATCAGCCAGCCGAAGCCGCCGCTGCCGGCCGCCTCTGGCGCGAGGTCGGCGTGCAGGGCGTTGCCGGCCAGGAGCAGTCTGCCGCCCTCGCCCCGGAACTCCTCCTCCCCCATGCGGCGCACCGGCAGGACGAGGGTGCGGGCGAGTCTGAGTCCGCCCGCGCCGCGCAGCCGCAGGGCCAGCCGGGCACCGGCGCGCACCGGCGGGAAAGGCGTGAACAGGGCGTCCAGGATGTCGGCCCGGTAGCGGTCCCACACCTCGTGCAGCCGCTCCCAGGCGGCGCCGTCCCCCGGGGCGAAGGCGTCCAGGGAGGCGGCGGTGGTCGCGACGTCGCGGTCCAGGACGGCGCAGCTCCCGTCGGTCAGCGGGTGGGCCAGTACGTGGGGCGCGTGCGCCCAGCGCAGCCCGTGCTCGTCCAGCCGCAGTCCGCCGAGTACCGGGGAGGCGGCGGCGAGCGGGTAGAAGGAGCTGAACAGGTCGTTGACGAAGCCGGGGGCGACCTCGCCGTCGTGCCGCACCGCGCCGCCCGGCTCGGGCTGCTCCTCCAGGACCGTCACGCTCCAGCCGGCGTCGGCCAACAGGTTCGCCGCCACCAGACCGTTGGGTCCCGCCCCGACCACGACCGCGTCAGGCACGGCCGGTTCCCGGACGGTACTCGACGGACCCCACCGCGTCGGGCGGGTCGGGACGGCACCGGTCACCGGCCTCGGACTCGCACAGGTTCGCGAGCCTGGCGAGCATGGCCCGGTGCCGCACCTGGATCAGCGCCTCCACGCCGACGTTGTGCAGCAGACCTCCCGGACCGCGCAGGGGGTGTTCGTCCACGATCACCAGGCACTGCTCGCCCCAGGGACGCAGCTCGACGGCGATGCGGGCCGTGCCGAGCCTGCCCGCCTTCGCCTCCAGCTCCAGCTCGGAGCCGGGCACGCAGCGTCTGACCACCGACTCGTTGGTGAGCCGCAGCGGCCCGAGCCGCACCTCGTACGCGATCGTCGCGCCCACCTGGGGCCACTGCCCGTCCCTGGGCGTGACCTCCGAGGGCCCCACGACCCACTGCACGTACAGGTCGCCGTCCGCGAGGACGTCCCAGACCGCCTCCGGGGTCGCCTGGATGAGCCTGTGCCGAACCGCCACGCGTGCCTCCCACGTCCGGTGGCCGTCGTACGGCCGTCATTGCGAGGACGCAGCCTGAGTGCCCCGGACACGACCGGCCAACCCACGGGACGGTTCACCGGGCGCGGGCGAGCGGTCGCAGAAGGTCGAGCGCAGAAGGTCGAGCGCAGAAGGTCGGCCGCGGAGAGCCGGCTGCGGAGAGTCGGCCGCGGGAAAGGCCGTGCATTGGCATGGACCTGATGACGGGTGGCTGGCTAAGCTCGAAGCGACCCGATGAGAGCGCTCTCAAACCGCGGTTGTTCCATGCCATCTGTTCCACCCCCACCTTGCTGGAACGACGAAGGGCAACTCCGTGAGACGCAGCAGACTCAGGCACCTCGGCCTGGCCGGACTCCTCGTGCTCGGCAGCCTGACCGCGGTCGGCACCCTGCCGGCCTCGGCGGCCGAAGCCCCCACCACCCACTCCCCTTCCTCCTCCGAGCAGCCGGCCTCCGCCGGTCTGCTGGACGCCATGCAGCGGGACTTCGGTCTCACCCGGGCCGAGGCCGAGGACCGGCTCGCGGCCGAACGCGACGCCACCGGCATCGAGCCCGCGGCGCGCCGGGCGGCCGGAAATGCCTTCGGCGGCTCGTGGTTCGACGCGGACGCCGGACGGCTGACGGTGGCCCTCACCTCGGACGCCGCACCCTCCACCCTGCGCGCCGTCCGCGCCACCGGCGCGGAGGTCCGCACAGTGGAGCACAGCGCACAGCAGCTCGACGCGGCCAAGGCACGCGTCGACCGGCTCGACGCACCGGCCGGAGTGAGCAGCTGGCGCGTCGACCAGGCCACCAACAAGGTCGTCGTCGACGTGGTCGCGGCCGAGCGTGCTGACAACGATGTCCAGAGCTTCCTGAAGCAGGCCCGCGAGGCCGCGCCGGTCACGGTGCGCACGGTGCCGTCGGCCCCGCAGACCTTCGCGGCGGGCACCGTCGGCGGTGACCCGTACTACACGGGCAACGTCCGCTGCTCCATCGGCTTCTCGGTGCACGGCGGTTTCGTCACCGCCGGGCACTGCGGCCGGGCCGGCGCCGGGGTCAGCGGCTGGGACCGCTCGTACATCGGCACGTTCCAGGGCTCGTCCTTCCCCGACAACGACTACGCGTGGGTCAGCGTGGGCAGCGGCTGGTGGACGGTGCCGGTCGTGCTCGGCTGGGGCACGGTCTCCGACCAGCTCGTGCGCGGTTCGAACGTGGCGCCCGTCGGTGCCTCGATCTGCCGCTCCGGGTCCACCACGCACTGGCACTGCGGCACCGTGCTCGCCCACAACGAGACGGTCAACTACAGCGACGGCTCGGTGGTGCACCAGTTGACCAAGACCAGTGTGTGCGCCGAAGGCGGCGACTCCGGCGGCTCCTTCATCAGCGGTGACCAGGCGCAGGGCGTCACCTCGGGCGGCTGGGGCAACTGCTCCAGCGGCGGTGAGACCTGGTACCAGCCGGTCAACGAGATCCTGAACCGCTACGGCCTGACTCTGCACACGGCCTGATCCTGCGTATGGCCCGACCCTGCGTATGGCCCGACCCGCCTACGGCCTGACGCGCCGACGGTGGGGAGGGCCGGTCCGGTCCACGGTCCGGCCCTCCCCGGCCGCGGTGCCCGGGGCCCGGTCGCCTCGCCGTGCCGGACGGCTGCTCAGACGTCGCCGGGACCGGTCCCCGGCTCCGGCGCGTCGAGTCCCGTCGCCGTGGTCAGCCGACGGTAGGCGGCCCGCGCGTGGACCAGACGGGCCAGCGCCGTGCCGACGAGGGCCGCGCCGAGCAGACAGGCCAGCCAGACCGCGTCCCGCCGGCCGGCCCAGGTGAGCGTGCCGGCCGGCGGTATGGCGAAGCCGTTGAGGGACAGCCAGCACAGCACGGCGGTCCCCGGTGCGGCCGTGAACCGGGCACAGAGACCGAGCACGGCCGCGAGCAGGGAGAGCGCGACCAGGGCGAGTCCCGGACGCCCCGCGCCCACGATGCCGTTGAGGAGAGCGACCAGGAGGAGGGCGCCGCCGAACGCACCCGCCCACACAAGCGGAGCCGCGACCGGCCGGGGAACGGGTCTGGCACCGCTGCCCAGGGGCACCCACTCGATCATGCTGACGGCTCCTTCCGGTCCCGGACGCGTCCGACCACGGCGTCGGACAACGGCACTGGGCAGATTGTCCCACCGGGAACCTCGGCGCCGTGCCGCCCGGGGCGAGGCCCGGCCACCCACGGGCACCGCCGGGCAGCCACCGCCGTACGACTTGCCCGCCCCGGCCCGCCGGCCGTCCGGACCTCGCGTCCTCCAGTGTCCGGTCATCGCGTACTCCGGTCTTCGCGCGCTCTGGTCTGCGCGTACTCCGGTCTACGCGTGCTCCGGCCGCGGTCCTCCCGTCCCCCGGCTAGCGCTCCGCCTCGGTGTGCTCCGGGGAGGACGACGGCCCCCCGGAGGCGGCGCGGGCCGACACCGGCACCGGGTCCGGCTCCGGGCGGCCGTCCCCCTCCGTCTCCGCGCGGGTCTCGCCACCCGGCACGGCGGCCGACGCCCTTCCCCCGGGCAGGAGTCCGCCGACGGCGCGCAGCCCGGCGGCGAGTACGTGGGCGCGTCCGGCGACCACGGGGCCGAGGACGGCGAGGACGAGCACGTATCCGGCGATGAAGGGGGCGAGCCGGGCGTCGAGTCCGGCGCCGGCGGCCATGGCGGCCAGGATCAGCGCGAACTCCCCACGGGCGACGAGGGTGGTGGCGATCTCCGCGGCCGGTTCGGAACCGTAGTGGTAGACCCTCGCGACGCACAGCCCGGCGACGATGTTCATGACGACGGTCAGTGCCGCCGCCGCGGCCACCGGACCGGCGACGGAGGCGAGGTCGCCGGGGTCGATGGCGAGTCCGAAGGCGAAGAAGAAGATGGCCGCGAAGGCGTCGCGCAGCGGGTGCACCAGTTCACGGATCCGCGGCCCCGAGGGGGTGCCGGCGAGGATGAGACCGACCATGAAGGCGCCGATGGCGTCGGCGACGCCCAGGACTTCGGAGACGCCGGCGACGAGCACCGCGGCGCCGAGGAAGCTGATGACGAGCAGTTCGTTGTCCCGCGTCTCGATCAGGCGGCCCACGAGCCGGGTGCCGTAGCGGGCCGCGGCGGCCAGTACCAGCAGGAAGCCGAATGCCTTGCCGGCCTGGAGTGCCATCTCGGCGACACCGTGCGCGCCCGAGATCACCGGCTGCAGGGCGGCCAGGTACAGCGCGAGGAAGATGTCCTCCACGACGATGACACCGAGGATCAGCCGGGTCTCCGGACGGCCGATCCGGCCCAGGTCGATGAGGATCTTGGTGACGATCGCGGACGAGGAGATGCCGAGCACACCCGCCAGCACCAACGCCTCCCGCACGCCCCAGCCGAGGACGAAGCCGAAGCCGAGTCCGGCGCCGACGTTCAGGAGCAGGTAGATGCCCCCGGCGGTGAGCAGCCGTTTGCCGCCGCTCTTGAGGTCGTCGAGGTGGAACTCCAGACCCAGGTAGAAGAGCAGCAGCACGAGTCCGAGCGCGGAGAGCATCTCGAAGTCGTGGGCGTCCTCCACCAGGACGAAGCCCGGGGTGTGAGGGCCGAGCAGGATGCCGGCGAGCATGAACAGCGGGATCGTCGGAAGTCCGATCCTCCCGCCGAGGCGGGCGAGGAACGCGGCGGCGACGAAGGCACCGCCCATGGCGAGCAGGGTGTCAGCGTGTCCCACGGGTCACCGCCTTCGACCGCGCGGAGGTTCGGGAGGGCTTCACTTGACGGGGATGGATGCGGGTTCTCCTTCTTCGGGGATGCGTCGTCGTTCGGGGATGCGTCGGCGGACAGGCGGTCGTGCGGACGGACACTCGGGCGGTCCGGCGTACAGACAGACGGGCAGGCAGGCGGGCAGGCGGGCAGGCGGGCAGGCGGGCAGGCGGGCAGCGGACGGTCGAATGCGTCGGCCCGGGGCGGCGGTGCCCCGGACACCGCCCCGGCACACGGGGCGCACGGCGCACCCGGAACGGACGGACAACGCGGCGACGCCCGTGAACGGGCGGGACGGACCTGCCCGCGCCCTGCCCCGGCAACCGGAAAGCCCCCCGGGCGCGGCGTCGGTCCACGGTCACACGCCGGGCCCCTGCACCGCCATCGGGGACGACACCCAAATGGTCCGGCGGCCGACACCCATCGTCCCGGCGCCGGGAGCCGCTCGTCGGCCGAAGGAGGATGCGCCGCGGCCGACTCGGGGATCCCGGCCGCGGCGCGTCCCGCGGCCCCGGGCACGGGAGGACGACGTGCGCCGGGGCATGACCGGCGATTTCCCCGGCTCCCCGCCATGACACTGCACCAACCGAGTGATCGTCAGGGAGCTTCCTGCGCTCCCGGATTACCGACCCGGGCCCCGGAGTCAACCGCGGTGCCGACGCCTTCCTTCCGGCTGACAGCCACCCGCCCGGCGGGCGCCTTGAACTGCGCGCCCGCCGGGCGGGTGAGCAGCCCGGTGTCGCAGCGCACGTCGTCGAAGGCGAAGCCCCAGTCCACCCACAGGGCCGCCGCCGGCAGGTGGTCGTCGTCCGCGACCGGCGCGATGCGGGCGCCACCGGTCAACCGGCTGCCGGACCGCGGGGAGCAGGCCGCGACGCCCCGCCCGTCGAAAGATCACCGAAGCGGCCCAGATCCATGACCATGACCCCAGCCGACAATCACGCCGACCCGGTACGCCGTCCGCCCCGCCGCGGGATGCGACGGGGCGGACGCCTTGCGGACGGTCCGTCAGCACGGTGTGGTTGCCATCAACTTCTCGAACGAAGCCATGCAGTCCGGGCAGTGACGCGCCCGTTCACCGTCGGATGCCTCGATACGTTCGCGGAGCTGCTGTCCGCAAAGTGTGGCCGCGGCCTGTTTGGACAGTACGTGCCACACCAACGCTCCGCCCGCCTTCTCCGGGCCCACGCACATTTCGTACATGATCGGCCTCCCAGCCTGGACGCCGCTGACACCCTCCAGGAGACACCGGTTCGGCCGTGACCAGTAGTGTGCGGGGGCCATTCGGGTGAGGGCCGCTTCGGCCGCCCGGGGCCGACGCACACCCCCAGGGCTGCAAACGATCAGCCAACCGGCCCTGTACGGGTGGCCGCGTGACGCGTCGTCCACGGGCCCTCTGACGCCCGGTCAGCCGGCGGCGTTGTCGGTGCGCATCCTCACCTGGTCCTCCAGCCGCCGCAGGCTGCCGTCGAGGGCCTCGGTCACCGTCCGTCGTCCCGGGTCGTGACCCTCGTCGAAGAACGACAGGTGCACCGTGACCTCGCTGGCCCCGCTGTCGAGTCCGGCGACCTGGAGCCAGCCGGCGTAGCTGCCCTGCTCGCGGGTGCCCCACTCGAGCCGCATCTGCTCGGGCCGGGCACTCAGCAGCGCCGAGGTGTCCTGGTCGGTGCGGTCCTCGTGCACGGTGACGGCGGGCGGCTCCTCCGGCTCCACGTGCAGGTCCCGGGGCAGCCAGGTCTCCAGCTGTCCCACGTTCGCGGCCTGGTCGAAGACCTGCTCGGGCTGGGCGGGCATGGTGCGGGAACGCTCGTACTCGGTCATGCGGCACCACTCCTCGGCGCTCGGGGCGTACAAGGTGACGCGTGCCCCTTCTGCCGGGACCGAAGCGCCACCCCGGTGAGCGGCCCGACGGGCGGGGCAGGAGGGGCGGTGCCAGACTGCTGGGCATCGTCCCCGCCCCGGCGGGCTCTCGACGAGAGGAGACGAGGTGTCCACGTCGGACCCGGACGACGCGGGGCTGCGGAAGTTCCTCGCCGATCCGGCGCACCTCACCCTGGACCTGCGCACCGCCACGGCCCGCTGTGCCAGGGCACTGGGGCTGCGGCAGGCCGTCGTCTACCTCGTCGACCTCCAGCAGCGCCAACTGGTCCCCCAGACGGCCGTGGCCCCGACGGTCCCGGTCGACGGCTCGCTGGCGGGGTGGGCGTACCGCACCCAGTCGCTGCGGGTGGAGGAGTCCGGGGCGGGCGGCGGCATCATCGCCTGGTTCCCGCTGCTGGACGGCGCGGAGCGGCTCGGCGTCCTGGCCGTGCACGAGACGGCCCTCACCGCTTCCTCGCTGACCCGCGGCCGGGCGCTCGCCTCGCTGCTCGCCATGATGATCACATCCAAGCGGCTCTACGAGGACTCCTTCGTGCGGCGCACCCGTACCGAGCGCATGCAGCTGCCCGCCGAGATGCTCCGCGCCCTGCTGCCGCCACGCACCATAGGCAACGGCGACGTCGTGTCGACGGCCGTGCTGGAACCCGCCTACGAGATCGGCGGCGACGCCTTCGACCACGCACTGACGGAGACCACCCTGCACGTGGCCGTCCTGGACGCGATGGGGCACGACCTGGCCTCCGGACTGACCAGCACGGTCTCGCTGGCGGCCAGCCGCAACGCCCGGCGCACCGGCGCCGACCTGCCCGAGCTGGTGCGCGGCGTGGACGAGGCGCTGTCCAGCTGGCTCCCGGACAAGTTCTGCACCTCGGTCATCGCGCAGCTCGACCTGGTCACCGGCGTGCTGCGCTGGGCCAACTGCGGTCATCCCGCGCCCATCCTGATCCGCGACCAGCGGCTGATCATCGACGCCATGGAGCGCGACGCCGACCCGCCCATGGGCATGCCGTCCCTGCTCAGCCCGCACGCGCGCCGGACGCACGAGATCTCGCTGGTGCCCGGGGACCGGGTGCTGATGTACACCGACGGTGTCGTGGAGGCCCGGACCCGGGAGGCCAAGCTGCTGGGCCTGGAACGTTTCGCCGACTACGTCATCCGGGCCACGGCCGGCGGTGAACTGGCGCCGGAGTCCCTGCGCCGGCTGATCCACTCGATCCTGGCCATGCAGGAGGGCCGGCTGCGGGACGACGCGACGCTGCTGATGTTCGAGTGGCGGCCGCCTTCGTGAGGCGGCACCGGTGTCCGCCTCACACGGCGTGCCCGCGGGCGCGCAGCCAGGCGTGCACGGTGTCCTTGTCCGCCGGGGTGATCCGCACGGGGCCCGCCACGTAGGGGCCCTCGTCCTCGGTGAAGCCGGTGTCCGTGACCCTGGCGGTGACCCAGGTGGCCAGGTCCTGGGCGGACCGGTCGGACAGCGCGTCCCGTTCCCATCCGTCGCGGGCCTCGCCGGCGGCCTCGGGATCGTGCCGCTCGGTCTCGGCCAGCCAGGCCGCCACCAGCCGTTCCACGGTCCGGCGGTCGGCGGAGTCGGTCCGCTGTCGCATCCGCTCGTCGCTCATGCCGGCCGAGTGCCCGCGATCCCCGCACGCCTCACACCGGCACCTGCCGCGGTGTCGGCGGTACGGCGCCGGGTACCCGCCTCGCCAGAAGGGGAGGGCCGGTCCGGTCCGTTCCGCCGACGGCGACAGCCCGGGAAGGGGACAGCGATGAGGCAGCCCGCCGACGATCACGCCACCGGCCGACGGGCCGGCGTCTCCGAGCTGCACCCGTCCGACGGGGAGAGCGGCCCCGTGCCCCGGCGCGAGGCACCTCACGAGGATCTCCCGCTCGACCGCAATCAGGCGATTCTCCAGGCCGCCAAGCAGGTGGGCTCGACCCTGAAGAAGGCGGAGCACCCGTTCGCGCTGGCCGGCAGCGTCGCCGTGTACGCCCACGGCGGCACCCAGAACCTCCAGCACGACGTCGACTTCTGCATCCGCCCCGAGGACGCCGACGCCGTCGCCGCGACGCTGCGGGAAGCGGGGCTGACGGTCTACACGCCACCCGAGGACTGGCTGCTCAAGGCGGACTGCCTGGGGCAGCAGGTCGACCTGATCTTCGAGCTGGCGCACGAGCCGGTCACGACGGCTCTGCTGGACCGGGCCCGGGATCTGTCGGTCGACTCGGTCCTGATGCCGGTCCTGTCGCCGACCGACCTGCTGCGCGGTCTGCTGGCGGCCTTCTCGGAGCACCACTGCGACTTCGGTGCGGTACTGCCGATCGCCCGCACCCTGCGCGAGAAGATCGACTGGGCGGCGCTGCGCCGAGACTGCGGCGACGATCCGATGCCCGCCGCGTTCTTCTTCATCCTGGAACGGCTGGAGATCATCCCTCCGGCCGGTCCCCCGGCCACCGTCTCGAAGGAGGGTCCGCGATGAGCGACCCCGGCGTCCAGAACGTCGAATACCGTGTGGCGCACCTGCAGGACCGGCTCGCCGCGGAGGAACTCGGTGAACTCGGCGTACGTGCCGAGGTCCGGGCCGGGGCGGTCGCGCTCACCGGGACGGTGCCCTCGGCGCAGTGCCGCGAGAGGGTGCTGCGCCTGGCCCGTCAGGAGCTGGCCGGGCTGACCGTGCACGCCGACGTCGTGGTGGCGGAGGCCACGCGCCCGGACCATGCGGAGGAGCTGTGACGATCCGCGTCGCCGCCGTCGGGGACATCCACATGGGACCCGACAGCGAAGGGCTGCTGCGGCCCGCGTTCGAGACCCTGTCCGACTGCGCCGACGTGCTGCTGCTCGCCGGGGACCTGACCCGGCACGGCACCCCCCAGGAGGCGCGGGTGGTCGCCCGGGAGGTGCGGGACCTGCCGGTGCCGGTGGTGGCGGTCCTCGGGAACCACGACCACCACGACGAACGGCCCGAGGAGGTCACCGCGATCCTCCGGGACGCCGGAGTCAGCGTGCTGGAGGGCGAGGCGACCGTCGTGGAGTGCGCCGGGGGCCGGGTGGGGATCGCCGGGACCAAGGGGTTCGGCGGCGGGTTCGTGGGACGCAGCGCCGGTGAGTTCGGCGAGCCGGTGATGAAGGAGTTCGTGCGGACCACCCGCCGTTCGGCGGACTCCCTGCACGCCGCGCTCAAGGAGCTGGACCAGAGGGACTGCGCGGCGCGGGTGGCACTGACCCACTTCTCCCCCGTCGCGGACACGCTCGCCGGGGAGCCGCCGGAGATCCATCCGTTCCTCGGCAGCTACCTGCTGGCGGAGGCGATCGACACGGCCGGCGCCGATCTGGCCGTCCACGGACACGCCCACCTGGGCGCGGAGCACGGGATGACGGCGGGCGGGGTCCGGGTGCGCAACGTGGCGCAGCCGGTCATCCGACGGGCCTTCAACGTCTACCGGCTGGGCGGGGACTGACCCCCCGTCCGGCCGGTCCGCCGTCAGGTCCGTTTCGCGTCCTGCGCGTGCCCCGTGTTCCCCGCGTCCTGCGTGTCCTGCGTCGTACGGCCCAGGCAGGTGACGTCGGCGGGGTCGAGGCCCGCCGCGGCGATCTCGTGGAAGCCGAGGCGGTCGTAGAAGGCCCTGGCCTGGGTGTTGGCCGTTGCCATGACCAGGTGGACGGCCGGGACGCCGCGTTCGCGCAGGGCCCGCCAGAACGTCCGCATCAGGGTCCGGCCGTGGCCCTGTCCCTGCCAGTCGGGCAGCAGGTCGATGTGCAGATGGGCGGGGTGGGCGGCCAGTTCCGGGACGATCATGCGCTCCGGGTCGTGCAGCAGTCCGGCCATGACCTCGTCCGGGGTCCGGGTGCCGGGCGGTCCCTGCGGGGCCGGATACCGGTCGGCGACCCTCGGCAGCCACTTCGCCCGGAACTCGGCGGCGAAGCGCACGGTGTCCGCCGTGCCGAGGATGTAGCCGACCGCTCGGCCCTGCCCGTCGTCCAGCACGAAGGCCAGGTCGGGGTCCAGGTGGACGTAGGGCGCGGCGAAGATGGCCGGCAGGACGGCGGGGTCGGCGTACACGGGCCGGCTGTCCCGGCCGTTGTGCGCGGTCCGGATGCAGATGTCGTCGAGGGCCGGGGCGTCGGCGGGACGGTAGGGGCGTACGGAGGGAGTCGCTGTCACCGCAGCATCCTGCCCGCTTGGGAGCGCTCCCACAAGTGGACCGCTTCGATCCGCGGCGCCCGGGTACCCGGCGGCCGGCAGTGTGGCGGATGTTGGCGGGAGGCCGGCGATGGAGGATGCGACGGACCGGATCGCGCGGCCCTGGGGCGCACGGGTGCCCTACGGACGGCACGAGACCTGGCCGGCCCGGGTGGACACGTACCTCGCGGACGGCGTGGAGCCCGGCTCGGTGCAGCGCTGGGTGCAGTCCGCGTCGATCCTGCACTCGGACGGCGACGCCATGGACATCGCGGTGGCCGACGGCCGCATGGTCGGCGTGCGCGGCCGGGACGTGGACCGGGTCAACCGGGGGCGGCTCGGTCCGAAGGACCTGTTCGGCTGGCAGGCCAACGCCTCCCGTGACCGGCTGACCCGGCCGCTGGTCCGGCGCAGCGGGCAGTTGGTGGAGACGGACTGGGACACGGCGATGGACCTGGTGGCCGCCCGCTCGCGCGAGCTGCTGGACTCGCGCGGGCCGGGCTCGATCGGCTTCTACACCTCCGGGCAGCTGTTCCTGGAGGAGTACTACACGCTCACGGTCCTGGCCCGGGCCGGCATCGGCACCAACCACCTCGACGGCAACACCCGGCTGTGCACGGCCACGGCCGCGGAGGCGTTGAAGGAGACGTTCGGCTGTGACGGGCAGCCCGGCAGCTACGACGACTTCGACCACGCCGACGTGGTCGCGCTGTTCGGCCACAACATCGCCGAGACCCAGCCCGTGCAGTGGATGCGGCTCCTCGACCGCCTGGAGGGCGCGGACCCGCCGCGGCTGCTGTGCGTGGACCCGCGCCCCACCCGCGTCGCCGAACACGCCGCCGTGCATCTCGCGCCCCGCAGCGGCACCAACGTCGCCCTGCTCAACGCGCTGCTGCACGAGACGATCCGGCACGAGCGGATCGACCGGGACTTCATCGCCGCGCACACCGTCGGCTTCGAGGAACTGGCCGCCCGGGTCGCCGACTGCACGCCGAAGTGGGCGGCGGAGATCTGCGACGTGCCCGCCGCCCGGATCGAGGAGGCGGCCGAACTCGTCGGCACCGCCGACGCGTTGGTCTCCACGGTCCTCCAGGGCGTCTACCAGTCCCACCAGGCCACCGCCGCCGCCGTGCAGGTCAACAACCTGCACCTGATCCGCGGCATGCTGGGCAGGCCCGGCGCCGGCCTGCTGCAGATGAACGGCCAGCCCACCGCCCAGAACACCCGCGAGTGCGGGGCCAACGGCGACCTGCCGGGCTTCCGCAACTGGCAGAACGACGCCCACGTGGCCGACCTGGCCCGGGTGTGGAACGTCGAGCCGGAGACCGTCCCGCACTTCGCGCCGCCGACCCACGCGATGCAGATCTTCCGGTACGCCGAGCAGGGCTCGCTGCGGATGCTGTGGATCAGCGGCACCAACCCCGCCGTCTCGATGCCGGAACTGTCCCGCATGCGCTCGATCCTGTCGCAGGAAAGGCTGTTCACGGTCGTACAGGACCTCTACCTGACGGAGACGGCGCAGCTGGCCGACGTGGTGCTGCCCGCCGCGACCTGGGGCGAGAAGACCGGCGCGCTCACCAACGCCGACCGCACGGTGCACCTGTCCTGCAAGGCGGTGGAACCGCCCGGTGAGGCCAGGCCCGACCTGGACATCTTCCTGGACTACGCACGGCGCATGGACTTCCGGGACAAGGACGGCGGACCGCTGATCACCTGGGACGATCCGGAGTCGGCGTTCGAGGCGTGGAAGCGGTGCAGCGCGGGCCGCCCCTGCGACTACACGGGCCTGTCCTACGCCAAGCTGCGCGACACCAGCGGCATCCAGTGGCCCTGCGACGACCGGGCGCCCGAGGGGACGGCACGGCTCTACACGGACGGCATCAGCTGGGCCGGTCCCGACATGTGCGAGAGCTACGGCAAGGACCTGGAGACCGGGGCCTCGCAGGAGGTCGTGGAGTACCGCTCCCTCAACCCCGACGGCCGGGCGATGTTGAAGGCGGCCGCCTATCTGCCGCCGCACGAGGAGCCGGACGAGGAGTACCCGTTCCGTCTCACGACCGGCCGGACGCTCTACCACTTCCACACCCGCACGAAGACCGGTCGGGCGCCCCAGCTGAACGACGCCGCCCCCGACGTGTGGGTGGAGGTCTCCGCCGCGGACGCGGAGCGGCTCGGTCTCGGCGAGGGCGACCTGGTCGAGGTCACCAGCAGGCGCGGCCGGCTGCGCGGACGACTGCGGGTGAGCGGCATCCGCACGGGGCTGCTGTTCGTGCCGTTCCACTACGGCTACTGGGACACCGACGGCGGCTCCGGGCCCGGCCCGGACACTCCCGGGCGGGCCGCGAACGAGACGACGATCACCGACTGGGACCCGGCCTCCAAGCAGCCGCTGTTCAAGACGGCCACGGCCGCGCTCACCCTCGTGGAACGCGGGGACGGCCGGCCCTCCCCGGCGCCGACCACCACCGCGTCGGCACCGGTCGCCGCCGGTTCCGTCCCGCCCACCGCCGGGGGCCCGGCGGCGCGGACGACTCAGCAGGAGCCCACCGGGTTCCCGCACGGCCACGAGGAGGGCGCCCGGTGAACGGCATCGACCTGACCCTGCGCACGCTGCACCGCGGCGAGCGGCGGCTGGCCCACGAGTTGGTGGCCGTGGGCGAGCGGCACGCCACCGAGCACGAGGTCCACCACGTCGCCGCCGACCTCGCCCGCTGGTCCCGCGAGCACGTGCGGCGGCTCGCCGAGACCGCCGCGGAGCGCGGTGTGAAGCTGGGCGAGCCGCCGGAGCACTCCGCGGACGGCGTCTTCGCCACCCTGCGCAAGAAGGCGTCCGAGGCGTTCGGGCACCGGCCGGAGCCGGGTCTGCTCCTCCTGCGCGACCTGCGCGAGCTGCACGTGGCCGCGGCGGAGAACTCACTGCACTGGGAGATGCTGGCCCAGGCCGCCCAGGCGTCGAAGGACAGCGGGCTGCTGACGCTCGCCTCCGCGTGCCACCCGCAGACACTGCGCCAGATGCGCTGGACCAACACCATGATCAAGAACCTGTCGCCCCAGATCCTCACCAGCCTCTGACCTGCGCATCCCGGCGCGGCGCGGTGCCAAGGGGCACGGGCGCCACGCCGGACGCCGAATGGCGCCGGCCGGCCGGAGCACCTGATGATCCCCGTGGGGCACCATCCCGCCGGCGGTCCCGTCGGCGCCCTCCTCACCCTCAGTACCCCACCCAACAGAGCACCCGGAAGAGAGCGAGAGAGCGTCATGAGTCTTCTGCGTCTGGCCGGCCGGCCGATGCTCGCCTCGATGTTCGTCGCGGGCGGTCTGCAGTCTCTGCGCAGGCCGCAGGACGTGGCCCCGGCGGCCGAGCCGGTCGTGCGGCCGGTGGCCGACCGCGTGCCGGTCCTGCCGGACAGCACCGAACAACTCGTACGGCTCAACGGCGCCGTCCACGTGGTCGGCGGCATCATGCTCGGGCTCGGCCGCTGTCCGCGGCTGGCCGCGCTGGCCCTCGCGGTGACGCTGGTCCCCACCACACTGGCGGCGCACCGGTACTGGGAGGCGGAGGACCCCGCCGACCGCGCCCAGCAGCGCGTCCACTTCATCAAGAACCTGTCCATGATGGGCGGGCTGCTGATCGCGGCCGACGACACGGGCGGCGCGCCCTCGTTGCTGTGGCGCGGCCGGCACGCCGCCCATGATCTCCGGCACGACGCGCACCTGGTGCACCGCTCGGTACGGGCCGCGGCCGGTCCCGCGGCGCGGGCGGGCGGTATCCGGGCCAAGTTCGGGGCCTGAACCGGGCGTTAGCCCACCGCGCCCGGGGGGACCCGGTCGTCCGGACACCCGTGGCGGATCGGCTGCGCGACCGCCACAACCCTCTGGAGGTGGAGTGGACCATGGGTCATGGAGGAAACGTCATCGACGAGCTGACGACCGATCACCATGAGGTCGAGGAGCTCTTCGGCAAGATCGAGGCGCTGCCGCCCGGTCACAAGGACCGCAAGCTGTACGCCGATCAGGCCACGATCGAGCTGATCCGGCACTCGGTGGCGGAGGAGGCGTACCTCTACCCGGCGGTTCGTGAGCACGTGGCGGGCGGAGGTGCTCTGGCGGACAAGGAGCTGGAGGACCACGCCCAGGCCGAGCAGATCATGAAGGACCTGGAGAGCCGCGGGGCGGACGACGTCGAGTTCGACCGGTTGATCGGCATGCTGATGAGCGAGATCCGTGAACACGTCGCCGACGAGGAGGGCAACCTGTTCCCGCGGCTGCGCGAGGCGTGCCCCGCACAGGCCCTGGACGAGCTGGGCGACAAGGTCCGTCAGGCGAAGAAGACGGCACCGACCCGACCGCACCCGTCGGCTCCGGACAAGCCCCCGATGAACAAGCTCCTGGCCCCCGGCGCGGGCATGGTCGACCGGGCGCGGGACGCCCTGTCGGGGCGGGGCAAGCCCGGCTGAGCGATCCGCCGCCGGATCATGTGTGGGCCCGGTCGCCGCGGTGACCGGGCCCACACATGATCCGGCATGGTCCGGCGGTGTGCCGGGCGGGTCACGCCCACCGCTCCTCCCCGGCCCGCCCGTCCGTCGTCTCCCCGCCCGGCGCCGGGAAGGGCTCGGGCGGTCCGCGGAAGGCGGCGACGGTGCGCTCCAGACCGTCCTGCCAGGTCACGCTCGGCAGCCAGCCGAAGATCTCACGGGCGAAGCCGGTGACCGGCCGCGGCCGCGCGCGCCCGTCCCCCACGTCCTCGCCGAAGGCCAGCGGCGAGTCCGAGCCGGTCAGCTCGATCACCAGGCGGGCGATCTCCGCGGCGGTCGGCTCCTCGTCGCCGCCGATGTCCACGGGCCGCACCGATCGGCCGGCCGCGACCAGCAGCACGCCGTCGACCATGTCGTCGACGTAGCACAGCGGGTGCGTCCCGCTCCCGTCCCCGGGCACGGTGACCGGCCGGCCGGCCAGGGCCGCTTCGATCAGGGCGGCCGGTGTTCCCGGGCCGTCCGCCCGCATGCCGGGTCCGTAGCCGTCGAACAGCCGGACGATCCCGGCGTTCGAGCCGTGGGCGCCCGCGTGCGCGGCGACCAGGGCCTCGGCGAACCGGACGGCCTCGGCGCAGGCACGGTGCGGACCGACCGGGTCCGCCTCGTCCGAGGCGTCACCGCGGGCGTCGGGGCCCACCGGGGGTGAGGAGGCGAGCAGGAACCGGGCGCCGTCCCGGCCCGCGACGGCCAGCGCGGTACGGGTGCCCACGCTGCCCGCGTCGAGGGCTTCGACGGGCCGGTCCGGCCGGGCGGCCGGGGACGCGGGGCCCGCCAGGTGCAGGACCAGGTCGTAGGGGCCGGTGAGCGCGTCCGCGCAGCCGGGTGCGGAGATGTCCCGTTCCAGGAAGCGGAAGCCGGGGCGGCCCGCCAGGTGGGCCACCTTCTCGGCCCGCCCTGTGGAGAGGTCGTCCAGGCAGTCGACCTCGGCCCCCGCGTCGAGCAGCCGGGTGCACAGGTGGGAGCCGAGGAATCCGGCCCCGCCGGTCACCAGGACGCGGTCCCAGGGCGTGCGGGACTCCCCCCGTGGGCCGAACGCCGCCATCGGCATCATGAGGACGACCTTTCTCCCTCGGAGCGCTGAACAGCGTGCGCCGAGTGCCCCACCGGCGCGCTCACATGCTCAGGCGCCCGCCACCGGCACCACGCACCGTGACCGCGGTCACGGCCGGCGGCCGGTGCGGCGCCGCCGCGGGCTGCTGTGATCAAGCGCACTCGGGTGCTCAAGTACGTCAGGGCCAGAGGTGGTTGGTCCGTCCCGGCCGCGGGCGGGGCGCGGACCGGGCGACGACTCGCCGGTCCCTTCTGTCACGATGGTCGGCGCCGTGTCCGGATCGGTGGAACAGCCGCGCAGCGCAGCCGGCCTGCTCGTTCCCGTCCGTTTCCCCTACGGGTCCCGCGACCCGCCTTCGAGTGGCGCACTGTGTCTTCTTCCTCCGTCTCCGCCCCGCCGCCCCCTGCCGCCTCGCCGTCCGAACCGTCCCGGTCGCCGTGGCGGTCCCTGAGACACCGCAGCATGCGCTGGTGGTCGGTCGCGAACTTCGTGTCGAACGCCGGTACGTGGATGCAGCTCACCGTGCAGAACCTGCTGGTCCTGCAGATCACCGGCTCCGCCGCGGCGACGGGTCTGTCGATGTCCGTCCAGGCCGCGCCGGCGCTGCTGATCAGCGTGTTCGGCGGCGCGGCCGTCGACCGCTGGCCGCGCAAACTGACCGCCGCCGTCAGCCAGGCACTGCTCGGCGCGGTCGCCTTCGTGACCGCGCTCATGGTGGCGCTCGACCGGCTCGACATGGCCTCCCTGATGGTGCTGGCCGCCGTCACCGGCGTCATCGCCACGGTCGACGGCCCGGCGTGCTCCCTGCTGGGCAACGACCTCGTCCCGCGCGAGGACGTGCCCTCCGCGATCGGGGTGGGCGCCCTGGTGCACCAGGCGGGCCGGCTCACGGGGGCCGCGCTCGCCGGTGTGACGGTCGGCTTCCTCGGCACGGCCGCCGCCTACGCCGCCAACGGGCTGTCGTTCCTGTTCGTGGCCTCGGTCATCCCGTTCCTGCGCCCGGCGCGCGGTGCGGTCCGGCACGTGGCGGCCACGAAGGACCACGGTGCGAAGGACACCATGAGTGTGCGCGAGGGGCTGGCCTTCTTCACCCGCCGCCCCCGGCTGCTGGCGCTGGCCGGTGTCACCGGGGTCAGCGCGGTCTTCGGGCGCAACTACCAGCTGACCCTGGCCGTGCTGGTCACCGGGCCGCTCGCGGGCGGCGCGGGGTCATTCGGCACCGTCTCCACGGTGCTGGCCGTCGGCGGCATCATCGGCGCGGTCCTGGGTGCCAGGCTGCGCCGCCCCTCGGTACGGGTGGTGGGCGCGCTGGCCGCGGCGGGCGGGCTGCTGCAGGTGGTGGCGGGGCTGTCGCCGTCGCTGGCCGTCCTGCTGGTGATGGTGCTGCCCATGGCCGTCGTGGAGTCCGTCTCCGACACCGCCGGTACGGCGGTGCTCCAGACCGACCCGCCCGCGCACATGCGGGGCCGGGTGCTCGGGGTGTGGGGCAGCATCGGCACGGTGTGGGGCCTGGGCGGGCCGCCCGCGCTGGGCCTCCTGATGGAGCTGGCCGGTGCCCGCGGCGCCCTGATCGCGGGCGGGCTGATCATCGTGGGCACGATCGGCGCGGGCCACCTCCTGCGCGAACGCAGGGCGGCAGTGCCGAGGGTGTCGCCGGTGGCGAACCTGGAGACGGCTGCCTGAGGGCCCGCCCGGGTCGGCCCTCAAGACGGCTGTCTGAGGGCCTGCCCGGTTCCGCGCGGGCTCCCCGTCGGTTGCGTCGCGCGGCGGACACCGCACCGTGGGGGGCGAGGCAGACTCCGGCACCCGGCGGGTCACGTCGCAGCGCGGGGCAGACTCCCGTCCTTGTCGGATCGCGTCGCAGCGCGGAGCAGGCAGCCGCGCCCGCCGGGTCACGACGCAGCGCGGAGCAGACTCCCGCACCCGTTGCGTCGCGTCGCAGCGCAGACTCCCGCACCCGTCAGGTCACGTCACAGGGCGGATGAGGCTGCCCCGCACGCCCGTCGCGTAGCAACGCGGGATCAGGCTGCCGCGCCCGCCGCGTCGCGGATCAGGCGACGAGGGCCTGGCCCGGGTCCAGTCGGGCCGTCAGCCCGGCGTGGTGCAGGGCGGCGACGGGCGCGACGAGGTCCGGGTGGCGCAGCAGGGCGGCCGCCCGGCGGTCGGCGTCATCGGGCGCGAGCAGGCGGCGGAACTCCGCCGGTGTCCCGGCCGAGGGACCGCCCCCGGCCAGCGCGGTCACGGCCGGCTCGGCCAGCGCCGGGTCGGTCAGCAGGCAGGCCGCCCAACTGGCGACGACCTCGTCCACCCAGGTCCGCCAGGCGTCCGCGTCCGGGTCGGTGGGCGTCACGCCGTCGGCGCCGGTGATCCAGTCGAGCCGGGCGGAGCCTCCGGGGCCCGCCACACCCAGCAGTGCCACGTCCATCGGGCTCGGGTAGCGCAGCCGTGCCGCGACGGTCACGGCCTGCCGGGCCTGCACCTCGCACAGGGCCTCGGCCAGGGCGCCGCCGGACGCCGGATAGGCGCGGGTCAGCCACTGGGCGGTCGCCGCGATGACGGGGGAGAGATCTGTGTGCACTGCCGGGCCGTCCGAACTGCTCGTCGTGGGGAACACGGGGTGGGTCCGTGGAAACGGTAGCCCGCGGCGCACCGCGCGGAACATGGCCGGGCTCTCGCCCCGGGCGTGGCCTCGGCCACACCACGTCGTGCGGAACCGTGCCCGCCCGGGGATGCGACCCTTGACCGCGTTCGCCGATCACCGGGCTCCCGCCCGGCCCACCGGTGTGGAGGAGAAGTCCTGAGTACCACCGTCCTCTCCGAGGCCGTGCCCGTCGTCCTGCTGCTGGGCGTGCTGGCCTTCGCCGTGCTGCGCCCGCGGGGGCTCCCGGAGGCGGTGGCCGCCGTGCCCGCCGCCGTGCTGGTCGTGGCGCTCGGCGTGGTCTCCCCGCACCGGGCGTGGGAACAGACCCGTACGCTGCTGCCGGTCGTCGTCTTCCTCGCACTCGTGCTGATGCTGGCGTACCTGTGCGCCAAGGAGGGCCTGTTCGAGGCCGTCGGCGCGGCCGTGGCCCGCAGGTGCGGCGGCAGTCCGCGGCGGCTGCTGACCGGGGTCTTCGGTGTGGCCTGCGCGGTCACGGCCGTGCTCAGTCTGGACGCCACCGCGGTCCTGCTGACCCCGGTGGTGCTGGCCACCGCGTCCCGGGCCGGTGCGCGGGCCCGCCCGCACGTGTACGCGACGGCGCACCTGGCGAACTCCGCCTCGCTGCTCCTGCCGGTCTCCAACCTGACCAACCTGCTGGCGTTCACGGCCAGTGGTCTGACCTTCACCCGGTTCGCCGCGTTGATGGCGCTGCCCTGGCTGGCGGCGATCGCCGTCGAGTACGCCGTGTTCCGCCGCTTCTTCCGCGCGGACCTGGCCGAGCCGGTGTCCGCGGCCCCCTCGCGCGCCGGTGCGGTGCCCGTCGCTTCCGGAGCCACCCGCCCGGCCGCCGGCAAGACGCCGGACGGCGCCCCCGATGACGGGCCCGGCGCGGCGCCCGCGAAGCCCGCGCCTGCCGTACCGCGTTTCACCGTGGTCGTCGTGGCCCTGACCCTGGCCGGGTTCGCCGTGGCCTCGCCCGCCGGGGTGGATCCCGCCTGGGCGGCGCTCGGCGGTGTGCTGGTGCTCGGGGTGCGGGCGCTGGCCCGGCGCCATGTCGCGCCCCGGGAGCTGGCGGGCGCCGCCGCGCCGCTGTTCTGCCTGTTCGTCCTGGCTCTCGGCATCGTGGTGCAGGGGGTGGTGGCGGGCGCGCCGGCCACCGGGCTCGGGCGGCTGCTGCCGGACGGGGACTCGCTGCCGGCGCTGCTCGGGGTGGCGGCGGTCGCCGCGGTGCTGGCCAACCTGGTCAACAACCTGCCGGCCGTCCTCGCCCTGCTGCCGCTGGCCGCGACCGGCGGACCGGTCCAGGTCCTCGCCGTGCTGATCGGCGTGAACCTGGGCCCCAACCTGACCTACGTCGGTTCGCTGGCGACCCTGCTGTGGCGGCGCATCCTGCACCGGCACGGCATCGAGGTGGAGCTGGGCCGGTTCACCGTGCTGGGGCTGCTCACCGTGCCGGCCACGGTCGCCGCGTCGACGGTGGCCCTGTGGGGGGCGGTGCGCCTCATCGGTGTCTGACGGCCGGGGCGCCGCCGTGTGCCGGGCGTCCGCTCACTGGGTCGCCACGACGACGCAGCGCCTCAGTTCCGCCAGGGCGCCGGGATCGCCCTCGGCCGTCACACCGAGGTCCCCGTCGGCACCCGCCCGGTTCCAGAGCGAGCGCAGCACGCCCTGCGGGGAGCCGCTGATCGTCGCGTCGGCCGTCCCGTCGCCCGCGCCGTCCGTGACGGTGAACTCCCCGGGGCCGGTCCGCACCCGCCACACCGCGTCGTCGCCCGCCCGCACCAGGAACGTGTGCCCCGGCGAGCCGTCCAGGATCTCGGCGAAGTACTCGCCCCACTCGGCCACGGCGTACGCGGTGAAGACCTTGAGCAGTTCGTCGACGCCGTCCACGGCGAGGTCGTCCGGTACTGCGGTGACGGGCGCTCCGGTGGCGAGTTCGGCGTCGATGCGGTGGACGACGGTCTCCTGCGCCATCCGCCGGATCCAGAAGCCGACACTCTGGTCGGGGCCGTACCAGGTGCCGGCCGGGTCCTCGGGGGCGCGGGTGGCGAACTCGGCGCGCAGCGCGGTGTAGCCCCGGTCGAGCAGCGCCGTCGGCTCCTGTTCGGCGAACTCCTTCGGCGGCCAGGGCTCGGGCTCGGCGCCGTCGCGCATGGCGGCGGTCTTGTGCAGGTAGACCTCGCCGACGTGGCGCGTCAGGTCGGCGACCGTCCAGCCGGGGCAGGTCGGCACCGGGGCGTCGGTGCCGACGACGGCCCGCAGCCGGTCGTGGTCGGCCGCGAGGCAGTCGAGGAAGCGGGTGAACTCCATGCGGCCGAGCCAAACACAGGTTCAGATCGGGGGCACGGTGTTTTCCGCGCTCACCACGCCGGGCTGGGGACCGCGGGGCGGCGGACCGCTTCGGCGGCGTCCCGCAGGTGCAGGGCGACGGAGATCAGGGCGCGCAGCGCGGAGGGCCGCAGGCTCTGGGCGCTCTCGGCGGCCAGCACCAGCAGGCAGCCAGCGGCCTGCTCGACGACCGGGACGGAGAACGCGAAGTCGTCGCCGTCCGCCCCGCGGAAGGCGCGCCACGGCGTGGCGGCACCGTCGATGGCCTTGTGCACCGCCTGTTCCAGGTGCTGCGCGGCCTGCCGGCACACGGGGGCGGGCAGGACGATGGTGCGGTGAAACGCTGAACTGGTCATAGTCCCATTGCTCCCCCGCGCCCGGGCCGTCCGATCGGCGCACCGGGTGGATTTCACCGGGTCGGCGGCAGCCGGGCCACCACACGACCACGCCACGAATCCGGGTAGTCCCTCTAGATGTCCCGACGGGTCACATGTCTCATTGCGTCACATGTCCCACTGGGACATTTTCAGGTGTACGCTCGGAGGCATGACGGCAGCGAAGCCCTCCCCCGCCACCGAGGACCGGCGGCAGCGCAAGGCGCGGCAGACCCGCGACGCGCTGGCCACCGCCGCCTGCGACCTGATCCTGGAACGCGGTTCGGCGGCGACCACGGTGGAGGCGATCGCCGAGCGCGCGGACGTCACGCGCCGCACCTTCAGCCGGCACTTCGCCGGGAAGGAGGACGCGGCGCTCGACTTCGTCCGCCGGGACGGCGACCGGATCAACGCGCTGCTGCGGTCCCGCCCCGCCGGGGAGCCGCCCCTGCTCGCCTATCGCAGGGCCGTCCGGGACTGGCTGGCCGACGACCGGGACCCGGCGTGGCACGTGCGCCCGCGCATGCGCCGCCTGGTGGCCCTGGCCGACACCGAGCCCGGACTGTTCGCCGCCTACCAGCGCATCCGGGTCGACGCCCAGGAGGAGTCGATCCGCATCGTCGCCGCCCGACTCGGCAGCGACGACGCCCGGGACGTGCGCCCGGCCGCCGTCGTCGACGCCGCCGCCGGAGTTCTGATCGCCGCCCTGCGCCTGTGGGCGCGCGGCGGTGAGGGGGACTCGGGAGCCGCAGACCTCGCCGCCCTCGTGGAGCGGGCCTACGACGCCCTGACCTCGGAGGCCGCAGCCGCGACCCCCGACAGCACCACCGAAGAGTGAGAACAGCACCATGAGCACCACCGGCACCACCCCCGCCACCGCACCCTCCTCCGACCACGCCGCCGAGTTCGCCGGACGTACCGCCCTGGTCACGGGCGCCGCCTCCGGCATCGGCCTGGCCACCGCCCGCCGGCTCGGCGCCGGCGGCGCCCGGGTCGTCGTCGCCGACTACAACGCCGAGGGCGCCGAGAAGGCCGCCGCCGACCTGCGGGCCGAGGGCGTCGAGGCCGCCGCGGTCGAGCTGGACGTCACCCGTCCGGAGTCCGTCGAGGCGGCCGTCAAGTTCGCCGTCGACACGTACGGCTCGCTGGACCTCGCCGTCAACAACGCCGGCATCGGCGGCCCCAGCGCCCCGACCGGCGAGTACGACGTGGAGGCGTACCAGCGCGTCGTGCGCACCAACCTCGACGGCGTCTTCTACTCGATGCGCTACGAACTGCCCGCCCTTCAGGCGGCCGGCCGGGGCGGCGCCATCGTCAACGTCGCCTCGATCCTCGGCTCGGTCGGCTTCGCCGGCTCGCCCGCCTACGTCGCCGCCAAGCACGGCGTGGTCGGACTGACCAAGGCGGCCGCCGCCGAGTACGCCGCCCGGGGCATCCGGATCAACGCGGTCGGTCCCGGCTTCATCGACACCCCGCTGCTGAAGACCATGGACGAGGCCGCCTACAACGGCCTGGTCGCCCTGCACCCGGCCGGCCGCCTCGGACGCGCCGAGGAGGTCGCCGAGCTGATCGCCTTCCTGCTGTCGGACCGCGCGTCCTTCGTCGCCGGCAGCTACCACCTGGTCGACGGCGCCTACACAGCCGTCTGAGCAGCGCTCACCCGTCCCGGGGGGAGAGAGAACAAAGGAGTTCGATCATGAAGGCACTGCAGTACCGCACCATCGGGGCCCCGCCCGAGGTCGTCACCGTCCCGGACCCGGAACCGGGCCCCGGCCAGGTGCTGTTGAAGGTGACCGCGGCCGGCGTGTGCCACTCCGACATCGCGGTGATGGGCTGGCCCGCCGAGGGCTTCCCGTACGAGCTGCCGCTCACCCTCGGCCACGAGGGCGTCGGCACCGTGGCCGCGCTCGGCGCCGGCGTGACGGGGCTCGCCGAGGGCGACGCGGTCGCCGTGTACGGCCCCTGGGGCTGCGGCACCTGCGCCAAGTGCGCGGAGGGCAAGGAGAACTACTGCCTGCGCGCCGACGAGCTGGGCATCCGGCCGCCCGGGCTCGGCCGTCCGGGGTCGATGGCGGAGTACCTGCTGATCGACGACCCCCGGCACCTGGTCCCGCTGGACGGGCTCGACCCGGTGGCGGCGGTGCCGCTGACCGATGCCGGGCTGACGCCGTACCACGCGATCAAGCGGTCGCTGCCCAAGCTGGTCCCCGGCTCGACCGCCGTCGTCATCGGCACCGGCGGTCTCGGCCACGTCGCCATCCAGCTGCTGCGCGCCCTGACGTCCGCCCGGGTCGTCGCCCTGGACGTCAGCGAGGAGAAGCTGCGCCTCGCCCGCGAGGTGGGCGCGCACGAGGCGGTGCTGTCGGACGCGAAGGCAGCCGACGCGGTGCGCGAGATCACCGGAGGTCTGGGCGCCGAGGCCGTGTTCGACTTCGTCGGCGTGGCGCCCACCGTGCAGACCGCCGGTGCCGTCGCGGCCGTCGAGGGAGATGTCACCCTGGTCGGGATCGGTGGCGGTTCGCTGCCCGTCGGGTTCGGCATGCTGCCGTTCGAGGTGTCGGTCAACGCCCCTTACTGGGGCAGCCGCAGCGAGCTGATCGAGGTGCTGAACCTGGCCCGCTCGGGGGCCGTCTCGGTGCACACCGAGACGTACTCCCTGGACGACGCCCCGCTCGCCTACGAGCGGCTGCACGAGGGCAAGGTCAACGGCCGCGCGGTGATCCTGCCCCACGGCTGACGGCCGAGGGGGCGCGACCGGTCCCCCGTTCCGGTCGTGCCCCCGTCCCGTCGAACCTACGTGGACGGGTCCGCCGTTGTGAATCGCGCCGATGCCCGCTGCCGGGCCCGGAGGACTCACTCGTGCACAGGTGAGTCCGGATGACCCGGTTTCGTCCCGTGCAGGACCGGCTGGGCGAGGTCACCGGCGGCCAGGTGGGCGAGCACGACCTCGTACAGGTCGCTGCCTGCGGCGAGCAGCTGGCGTTCCAGGACGGGCTCGGCGCTGCGGACGTGCTCCCGGACGGTCTGCGCGTGCATGCCGAGCTTCTGGGCGGCGCGCTCGGCGTTTCCGCCCGCGGCGATCCAGGTGCGCAGGCTGCGCCGCAGGTCCCGGCCGTCCGGGTCGAGGCGGCCGAGCAGGTCGGCGGCCCAGGTGCGCAGCGCGGGCCCGGACAGCAGGTCGGTGAGTCGCGCGGCGCCGGCCCGTGCGCCGGAGCCCGGCGGGGGTTCGGCGAGGCCCAGCTGGGCGTTCAGGGCCAGGTGGACGGCGGCCCGCACGGTCAGGTCGGCGAAGTCCGTGCGCAGCAGCGACTCGACCCGGTCCATGCGGGCGCGGACCGTGTTGCGGCTGACGCCGAGGACCTTGGCCGTGTTGACGGCGGTGAACTCCAGGCCGAGCCGGGTGGTGGCGAGCAGTTCGGCGCGGGTGTGGTGGGACAGGCTGTCGAGCGGGCTCAGCACGCCGGCCGTCCAGTCGTGCAGCTCCGCCGGGTCCATCAGTCGCTCGGGGCGGGTCCGCTCGGCGTACAGGGCCGCCTTCTCCGGACGGAACCGGGCCACGGCCAGGGCGCTGACGGCCTGGCCGTAGGCGGTCGCGGTACGGGCGAGGCCCTGTCGGGCGCTGCCGCCGACGAACACGCCGGGGCGGCGGCCGACCAGTGAGCGCAGCTCCTGCCCGGCCGTGTCGCGCGGGGCGAGCACGATGACGTGTCCGTCGACCGCCGGGCACCGCACGACCAGTGCCCGCTCCCCCGTCGCCGTCAGGCACTCCTCGGCGAGCCGGTCCCGTTCGGCGGGGCTGCTCTCCACGACGTACACGCAGGCCGTGTCGGTGTCGAGGAGGCCGGGCCAGAGTCCGGCGGCCACGCGGCGGGCGGAGACGGTGTCCTCCACCATCAGCAGTTGCAGGATGGCCAGCCGCAGGTCGGAGGTGGCGCGCCGCAGCCGGTGTCCGGCCGCGGTGGACTCGTGGCCGGCCAGCAGCAGCTCCAGCACCTGGGCGGCGTGCGTGACGATGTCGAAGACGCGCCGGTCGAAGGGGCTCTCGCGGGCCACCGCGAGGACGGCGGCCGATGCCGGACGGGACCGCTCCACGCGCACCAGCCGCAGATGGCGGCCGCGGTCCTCCAGGGCGGCGGACGCGATCCGGCCGGAGGTGACGTCGGCGACCAGCGCCTCGTCCAGCGGGACGCGGGTGCCGGCCAGCAGCCGGCCGGTGCCGTCCTGGAGCGCGACGGTCGCGTGCGCGGTGTCGCCGAGCCAGGCCACGACCCGGTTCAGGTCGCGGCCGGCCGGCCGCAGGTGTTCGAGCAACTCCCGCGCCCATCCCGCGTGCTCACCGGCCCCGGTCGCCCGCTGCCGTCCGCCGTCCGCTCGGCCCGCCACGTCGGCCTTCTCCTCGTCTCGCCCCGTCTCCGGCCCAGGTCGGGGACGTTACCGCATGGCACTGTGCGCCGGCCCCCCATCGGCGTCGGCGACCGGGCCGCGCCGGGCCTGTCGGGCAGGGCGGGCGAGCGGGCATAAGCTCGGTGAATGGCGAAGTACTTCGACGTGCACCCCGACAACCCCCAGCCGCGCAGCATCGCCCAGGTCGCCGACAGCGTCCGCTCCGGCGCGCTGATCGCGTATCCGACGGACTCCTGCTACGCACTGGGCTGCCGGCTGGGCAGCCGCGACGGCATCGACCGCATCCGGTCGATCCGTCACCTGGACAACCGGCACCACTTCACCCTCGTCTGCCAGGACTTCGCGCAGCTCGGGCAGTTCGTGCAGATCGACAACGACGTGTTCCGGGCGATCAAGGCGTCGACGCCCGGCAGCTACACCTTCATCCTGCCTGCCACCAGGGAGGTGCCGCGCGCGCTCCAGCACCCGAAGAAGAAGACCGTGGGCGTGCGCATCCCCGACCACGTCGTCACCCAGGCACTCCTCGCCGAGCTGGGCGAACCGCTGCTGTCCAGCACGCTGTTGCTGCCCGACGAGGAGGAGCCGATGACCCAGGGCTGGGAGATCAAGGACCGGCTCGACCACGTACTGGACGCGGTCGTCGACTCCGGGGACTGCGGCACCGAACCGACCACGGTCGTCGACTTCTCCGGCGGCGAGGCGGAGATCGTACGGCGGGGCGCGGGCGACACCACCCGGTTCGAATAGCGGACCGTCCGACCGGCCGCAGCACCCGAGAGAGGCAGACCACACCCGATGACCCCCACCGTGGGAACCGCCGTCGACGTCCCCACCGACGACGGCACCGCCGACGCCTACCTGACCCACCCTGCCGACGGCGGACCGCACCCCGCCGTCCTGCTGTACATGGACGCCTTCGGGGTTCGCCCGTCCCTGCGGGCGATGGCCGACCGGCTGGCCGGTGCCGGGTACACCGTCCTGGTGCCCAACGTCTTCCACCGCAGCGGACGGGCGCCCGTCGTGGAGTTGCCCGGGTTCATCGACCCGGGGGCACGGCCGGAGATCTTCCAGCAACTCGGTCCGGTCATGCGGTCGCTGACCCCGGACCGGGCGATGCGGGACGCCGACGCCTGGCTGCGGTGGCTGGCCGGCCTCCCGGCGGCGACCGACGGCCCGGCCGCGCTCGTGGGCTACTGCATGGGCGCCGGGCTCGCCCTGCGTACCGCCGGCACGTTCCCGGACCGGGTGGCCGCGGTGGCCGGGTTCCACGGCGCGAACCTGGCGACGGACGGGCCGGACAGCCCGCACCTGGTGGCCGGGGACATCACCGCCGAGGCGTACTTCGCCCACGCGGACCAGGACCCGGGCATGGACGCCGAGCAGCAGGAGCGCCTGGATGCGGCCCTGACGGCGGCCGGGGTACGGCACCGGTGCGAGGTCTACGCCGGTGCCCGTCACGGCTACACGCAGGCCGACACCGCGGCCTACGACGCGGAGGCGACCGAGCGGCACTGGGCGGCCCTGCTCGACCTGCTGCGCCGGACGTTCTGACGCCTGGACGCACCCGAAAGCGCCCGTCCGGGGCCGCAGTTGACGCGCCTCCCCGCGTCGGGCCCCGGGTGAGGGCGTTGTTACCGTGCCCGGGTGTCCAAATCCTCACGCGATTCCGCCGAAGGCGCCGGCTGGGGCTCCGCCGAACCCGGCGCCTACCGGACGCTCATGCCCGTGCGCACCGAGAAGCTGTCCTGGCTCAGCCCGAGTACGCTGTGGGCCGCCCGCAACGGCGTGCTGGCCTCCTGGTTCGGTGACCCCACCGGCCGCACCCGCTCCCGCTGGGTGGCGCAGCGCGCGGCGGCCGGGGCGCCGGCCGACAAGGTGATCGTGCGCGACGATCCCGACCGGTTCTCGTTCCTTATCGTCGGTGACACGGGAGAGGGCGACGATCCCCAGTACGCCGTCGTGCCGGGGCTGTTGAAGGCGGGCCGGGACACCCGGTTCGCGGTCCTCGCGAGCGATGTGATCTATCCGGTGGGCAGTGCCGACGACTACGGCACGAAGTTCTTCCGTCCCTACCGCGACTACCGGGCGCCCATTTACGCGATACCGGGCAACCACGACTGGTACGAGGACCTCGGCGCCTTCATGCGCGTCTTCTGCGACGACGCCGAGCCCCTGCCGCCGCAGCCCGCACCGCGCATGTTCTCCCGCGCCCGGCTGCGGTCCCTGTTGTGGCACCGGCCGCGCCCGGACGACGGCCGGCACCTGGACGAGGCGCGCAAGCTGCGTTCGGCGCCCGACCAGCAGGCCGTCCAGCCCGGGCCGTACTGGGCCGTCGACGCCGGTCCGGTGCGGATCGTCGGCATCGACACGGGACTGCTGGGCACCGTCGACGCCGAGCAGGGCGCCTGGCTGCGCGAGGTGTCGGCGGGAGACCGGCCGAAGATCCTCGTCACCGGCTCGCCCCTGTACGTCGACGGCGAGCACCACCCGTGCGCCATCGAGGGCGGCGGCACGGTCGACGACATCGTGCGCGACCCCGCCCACCACTACGTCGCGGCGATCGGCGGCGACATCCACAACTACCAGCGCTATCCGGTCGACGTGGACGGCCGCACCGTGCAGTACGTCGTGGCGGGCGGCGGGGGTGCGTTCATGCACGCCACCCACACCATCCCGCGCGTCTCGGTGGCCGGTGTGACCGAGGACGACTTCCGCTCCTACCCGCTGCGCGGCGACTCGCTCGCCTTCTACAGCGCGCTGTACGGCCGCCGGCTGCGGCTGCGGCGGCTGTTCACCCTCACGGAGGCCGAGGCGACGGCCGTGATCGCCGAACGCCTCGGCATCCGCACCGGCCGCGCCCCGGGCGGCGACGCCCGGGTCACCGCGCGCACCCGGATCGTCGCTGGTCTGCTCGGCACCGCGCGGCGGCCCGAACGCCGCAAGCGGTTCCGGCTGCCGGTGCGCAAGCTCTACACGTCGGTGTTCTCGCCGGGTTCGGCGACGTACAGCCCGCCCTTCTTCAAGTGCTTCCTGCGCCTGGACGTGACGCCGGAAGCGGTCCGGCTGCGCTGTTACGCGGCCACCGGCAACCGGGCCCAGGAGGAGGACCCGCCGGTCGAGGACGAGGTGACGATCCCGCTCCGGTGAGCGCCCCGGCCCTCCTCGCCGGGGTCCTGCCTCACCAGCGGCCCACCTCGCTGCCGACGAGGGGCTCGGACGGGGTGCCGTCGACCCCCACCGGTACCTCGCCGGTGAGCATCACCCGGTGCATGGTCCGGGGGTGGTCGAGGTGCGCGTGGTCGCCGGGGGCGAGGTGGACGGTGGCGCGGTTGTCCCAGAAGGCGACGCTGCCGGGCTCCCAGCGGAAGCGGACGGTGTACTCGGGGCGGGTGGCCTGCTCGACGAGGAGTTCCAGGATCGCCGCGCTCTCGGGGCGGGAGAGCCCGGTGATCTGTTCGACGTAGTAGCCGTTGACGAACAGCACCCGCTCCCCCGTCTCCGGGTGGACCCGGACCAGCGGGTGCACGGTCGCGGTCTGGTGGTCCAGGAGGTGCCGGACGTAGGCGTCGTCGCCGGGCCGGGGCTGGTAGCCGACGCCGAGGCGGTGTTCGGCGCGCAGTGTGCCGACGAAGGCGCGCAGCGGGGCGGACAGCCCGGCGTAGGCGGCGGCCAGGTTCGCCCAGGTGGTGTCGCCGCCGTAGGGGGGCACCGTCTCGGCGCGCAGGATCGTCGCCGCCGGCGGGTCGACGCGGGCGCCGTGGTCGCAGTGCCAGCCGCGCAGCAGCGTGTGGCGCCGGCGCCGCAGCCACTCGTCGTGCTCCATCCCGAACCGGCCGCCCAGTTCCAGCCGGTCGGCGGTCGTCTCGATCTCCGGGAAGCCGGCCGGGGACGCCTTGCCGCGCCGGGGCAGGACGACCGGCTCGCCGAAGAGGCGGGCGAACGCGACGTGTCCGGCGTGGTCGAGGCGCTGGTCGCGGAAGAACACCACCTTCCAGCGCAGTACCGCCGCGCGCACCGCCGCGACCTGCGCGGCGTCGAGGCCCGCCGCGAGGTCGACACCGTGGATCTCGGCGCCGATGTGCCCGGCGACGGGCCGCACCTCGATGCCCGCCGCCGCGGCGGTGCGTTCCGCCGTGTCGTGCGCCCCCGCCCCGCCGGTCGTCGTGTCCGTTGCCGTGTCGTTCGCGCTCCGGGTCGTCATGCGCAGATCGTGGCAGACCCTCCGCCGCGCCGTCCGGTTGATCACCCGACCCGCCGTGGGCGACGCTGGGCGGGCGGCACACCGCCGCGCACAGTCGAGGGAAGGTCCCACGGTGATCAGCATCCCGGCGTACACACTCAACGACGGCTCCACGCTCCCCGCCCTGGGCCTGGGCACCTGGCCGATGCGGGACGACGAGGCCGAGCGGGCGGTCCGCGAGGCCGTCGAGGCGGGGTACCGCCTGATCGACACGGCGACGAACTACCGCAACGAGACCGGCGTCGGCCGCGGGATCGCCTCGGCCGGTCTCCCCCGCGAGGAGATCGTCGTGACGACCAAGCTGCCCGGCCGGCACCACGGCTACGAGGAGACGCTCGCCTCGTTCGAGGAGTCCCGCGCGCGGCTCGGGGTGGAGTACGTCGACCTGTACCTGATCCACTGGCCGCTGCCGCGGGTGGACAAGTACGTCGACTCCTGGAAGGCCATGGTCAAGCTCCGCGAGGAGGGCCTCGTGCGGTCGGTGGGCGTCTCCAACTTCACGGCGGAGCACATCGAGCGGCTGGAGAAGGAGACGGGTGTCCTGCCGTCCGTCAACCAGATCGAGCTGCACCCGCTGTTCCCCCAGGACGAGCTGCGCGCCTACCACGAGCACAAGGGCATCCGCACCGAGAGCTGGAGCCCGCTGGGCCGGGGCAGCGACCTGCTCGGCGATCCCGCCGTCGCCGCGGTCGCCGAGGCGCACGGCGTGACCCCCGCCCAGGCGGTCCTGCGCTGGCACACCCAGCTGGGCGCGGTACCGATCCCGAAGTCCGCCGACCCGGCGCGGCAGCGGGCGAACCTGGACGTCTTCGGCTTCGAGCTGGACGCCGGCCAGCTGCGCGCGGTGGCGGACCGCGCCCACCGGCGGATCGGCGGCGACCCGGAGGTGCACGAGGAGTTCTGAGCGGGGTACCCGGCCCCGGCGGGGACCCAGGGTTTCGCGGGAAGGAGTGCCAGGTGGACGGCGAGGGCGGCGATGGGCTGCGGGACTACCACGGCAAACGGGACTTCGGCCGGACCGGCGAGCCCGCGGGACGACAGGCGCCGGGCGACGGCGGCGCCGACGGTGAGGGCGGGGCGCCCCGCTTCGTCGTGCAGATCCACGACGCGAGCACCCTGCACTTCGACTTCCGGCTCCAGGTGGCCGACGTGCTGAAGTCCTGGTCGGTGCCGAAGGGACCGTCCGCGGACCCGAGCGACAAGCGGCTCGCGGTGCCGACGGAGGACCACCCGCTGGAGTACGAGGAGTTCGAGGGCGTGATCCCGGCGGGTGAGTACGGGGGCGGCACGGTCATCGTGTGGGACCACGGCACCTACGAGCCGCTGAGCCACGACCGCCGGGGCCGGCCGGTCGACTTCGCCGAGTCGCTGGCGCACGGACACGCGAGGTTCCGGCTGCACGGCGCGAAGCTGCACGGCGAGTACGCGCTGACCCGGTTCCGCGGCGGCCCGGACGGCGGCGCCGCCGCGGACGCGGCGTGGCTGCTGGTCAAGACGGCCGGCGGCGGACGCGGGCACGGCACCCCGGACCCCCGGCGGGCCCGGTCCGCGCGCACCGGCCGCACGCTGGCGCGGGTGGCGGCGGAGGAGAGCGAGGCGTAGCGGCCCCCGGCGCAGGGGCCGTGCGGGGGCAGGGGCCGTGCGGCCGGTTCACTGGACGGGCAGCGCCTGTTCGGCCCAGATGGTCTTGCCGGTGTCCGTCTGGCGGCTGCCCCAGCGCTGGGTGAGCTGGGCGACCAGGAGCAGGCCCCGGCCGCCCTCGTCGAAGGCGTGGGCGCGGCGCAGGTGCGGCGAGGTGGAGCTGGCGTCGGACACCTCGCAGATGAGCGCCGTGTGGCGGATGAGGCGCAACTGGATGGGCGGCTCGCCGTACCGGATCGCGTTGGTGACCAGTTCGCTGACGACGAGTTCGGTGACGAAGGCCGTCTCGTCCAGCCCCCACGCCGTCAGCTGTTCGCCGACCGACCGCCTGGTGGCCGCCACCCCGGCGGGGTCCGGAGGGACGTCCCAGGTGCGTACCCGGTCCTCGCCCAGCGCCCGGGTGCGGGCCAGCAGCAGGGCGACGTCGTCGCCGGGCTCCTCGGGCAGCACGGCCTTGAGGACGCCGTCGCACAGCGCGTCCAGGGAGGTGGCGGGCGCGGTGAGCGCCCGGCGCAGTTCGGCGGTGGCGTGGTCGACGTCCCGGTCCCGGTCCTCGACGAGTCCGTCGGTGTAGAGGGCGACGACGGAGCCCTCCGGCAGCTCCAGCTCCGTCGCCTCGAAGGGCAGTCCGCCGACGCCGAGCGGCGGACCGGCGGTCATGGCGACGAGGCGGGTGGTGCCGTCGGGGAGGAGGAGTGCGGGGGCGGGGTGACCGGCGGCGGCCAGGGCCAGTCGGCGGGAGACGGGGTCGTACACGGCGTACAGGCAGGTGGCGCCCAGTTCGGCGATCTCCGCCTCGCCGCCGTCGTTCGCGCCGCCGGCCGCGAGGTGGGTGACGAGGTCGTCGAGGTGGGTGAGGAGCTCGTCCGGGGGCAGATCGACGTCGGCGAGGGTGCGGACGGCCGTGCACAGGCGGCCCATGGTCGCCGTGGACGGGATGCCGTGGCCCACGACGTCGCCGACGACGAGGCCGACGCGGGTGCCGGAGAGCGGGATGACGTCGAACCAGTCGCCGCCGATGCCCGCCGCGGACGCGGAGGGGAGGTAGCGGTGGGCCACCTCGACCGCGGCCTGTCCGGGCAGGCCCCTGGGGAGCAGGCTGTGCTGGATCGCCAGGGCGGTGGAGCGCTCGCGCGCGAAACGGCGGGCGTTGTCCACCGACACGGCGGCCCGGGAGACCAGTTCCTCGGCCAGTACGGCGTCCTCCGCGGCGTACGGCTCCCGGGGCGCGGTCCGGGCGGCGAGCGCGACGCCCAGGGTGGTGCCGCGGGCGCGCAGCGGGACGGACAGGGTCGAGCAGACCGCTTCGCGGAACGGGCGGTTGTGCGGGGCCTCGGCCTCGCGGATCCTCATCCACCGGTCGAACTCCGGGTCGCCGGGGCCGCTGAGGACGACGCGGCCCTCCAGCATCGCGCGGGCGGGTGGGCTGTCGGACGGGTGGACCTCATGCCCGCCGAGGTGCACGGCGGGGGTGGGGAATCCCTCGGTGGCGGAGGCGTGGGCCACCCGGCGCAGTTCACCGGTCCCGGGCGGGACGGCGAGGGGCTCGTCGGCGCCGAGCACCCAGTCGAGCAGGTCGACGCTGGCGAAACCGGCGAACCGGGGCACGAGGAGCCCGACGAGTTCCTCGGCGGTACGGACCACGTCGAGGGTGCTGCCGACGGCGCCGGCCGCGTTCAGCAGGGCCAGCCGCTCCCGGGCCCGGTGCTGTTCGGTGCTCTCCAGCGCCGCCATGGCGACGGCGACGAGGGTGCCGGACGCGTCGTGGACCGGCCAGATCTCCACGGTCCAGGCGTGCAGGCAGCTGCCGGTGGGCGCGGGCGCGTAGCTCTCGTACTGGACGGGCTGCCCCCGGTCGGCGACGACCCGCAGGTGGTGCAGGAAGCTCCGCGCGTCGCCCTCGAAGTCGGCCAGCGTGTCGGACAGGCCGCGGCCGAGCAGTTCCTCCGCGGGCCTGCCCAGCATCCGGCACGCGGTGTCGTTGACGTGCACGAAGCGCAGCTCGGGGTCGAGGACGGACATGGACAGGGACGCCTGCCGTACGGCGTCGTCGATCAGGTCGGGAGCCGGGCCGCCGGGTGCTTCGGCGGTCGCCAGGTAGCCGCTGGGAGCGTCGTCGGCGCCCCGCAGGGGGCTGACCCGCAGCCTGAGACCGACCGTGTGGCCGTCCCGGTGGCGGACCACGACGGTGCCGGACAGAACGGGGCCGGCCGGGTCGGTGCGGGACAGCGGGCGGGTGGGTGCGCCCCGCGCGAGCAGGTCCCGCGCGGGGCGCCCCACGACCTCCTCGGCCGTGTGTCCGGTGAGCCGCCGCGCGCCGTCGCTCCAGCCCGTCACCAGTCCGCGGGCGTCGACGGTCATCGCGGCGGAGGAATCCTCCATGCCGTCCAGGATCATCCCAGGACGATGCGGTATCAACCGGGGCGGGTCGCGGGTGGTCCCGTCACCGTCGGTGAGCGCGGAGCGCGGCGAGGGCGCGGTCGGCGTGCGTGTTCATCCTCAGTTCGCTGCGGACGATCTCCAGCAGGGTGCGGTCCTGCCCGATGACGAAGGTGACCCGCTTGGTGGGAGCCAGGCTGAAGCCCCGCTTCACCCCGAACCGCTCGCGGACCGTGCCGTCGGTGTCGGACAGCAGCGGCATGCCCAGGGTGTGGCGACCGGCGAACTCCTGCTGGCGTTCGACGGCGTCGCCGCTGACGCCGACGGGGCGGGCGCCGACCGCGGCGAACTCGGCGGCGAGGTCGCGGAAGTGACATGCCTCCGCGGTGCAGCCGGTGGTCAGGGCGGCGGGATAGAAGAACAGGACGACGGGGCCGTCGGCGAGCAGTTCGGACAGGCGGCGCGGGGTGCCGGTCTCGTCCGGCAGCGTGAAGTCCTCGACGGTGTCGCCCACGGCGGGGAGGGCGCTCATGACCGGCTGCCGCTGCTCTGGGCGACGGCACGGGCCCACAGCACGAGCGGCACCTGCACGGGCAGCCGTCCGAGGGCCGCGGCCCGCTGCGGGGCGGGGCGGTGCCGCCAGTCCCAGGCCATCTTGACGTTGGCCGGGAACACCCCGACGAAGAAGGCCGCGGCGCTCAGCGCGGCGGCCTTGCGGGTGCGCGGCACGGCGAGCCCGGCGGCCAGCGCGAGTTCGGCGACGCCGCTGGCGTACGTCCAGGCCCGGGGGGTGCCCGGCAGGGAGCGCGGGACGGTGGCGTCGAAGGGGCGGGGCTGGGCGAAATGGGCGACGCCCGCGGCGGCCAGCAGGCCGGCGAGCAGCAGGGGTGAGCGTTCGGACCGTGGCACGGTTCCTCCTCATGGGGGCCTGGCGCGCGATATTACTCGACGGTAGGAACCGGGGGGTGGGCGGTTCCCGGACGGCGGTTGTGGGTGCCGGGCGTACAGCCGAACGCACGCCGGAAGACCTCGATGAACGCGCTGGCGGAGGACCAGCCGCAGCGGTGGGCGACGGTGGTGACGGGCAGGTCGTCGGCGAGCATGCGCAGGGCGTGGTAGAGGCGGGACTGGGTGCGCCACTGGGGGAAGGTCATGCCGAACTCGCGGCGGAAGAGCCTGCTGAGGGTGCGTTCCGCGGCGCCGGTGGCGGCGCCGAGGGCGGCAAGCGTGCGGGTGTCCGCGGGGTCGGCGTGGACCAGCGCGCACACCTCGGCCAGCCGGGGGTCCCTGGGGGTGGGCAGGCGCAGGGGCTCTTGCGGCGAGGCGCGCAACTGGTCGCACAGCACGGCCAGGAGGCGGCCGCGTTCCGGGCTCGTGTCGCTGGGGTCGAGGGTGTAGGCGACGATCAGTTCGCGCAGCAGCGGGCCGACGGCGAGGACGGCCGGACTGTCCAGGCCGAGCGGGTTGGCGTCGGCGGGCAGGCCGACCAGGTGCAGGTCGAGGCGGCCGTGGGCGCGGTGGGCGTGCACGGTGCCGGCCGGGATCCAGATGGCACGCGTCCCCGGCGCGAACCAGGTTCCGGACTCGGTGGTGACGGCCACGACGCCGGACCCGGCGTGGACGATCTGGTGCTCGTCGTGCCGGTGGGCGTCGATCCGCTGCCCGGCGTCCAGCCGCTGGGCGCGGGTCGGGGCGACCGGGGTGTGGCGGATGTCCGGTTGACGGATGCCCGATTGGCCGGCGTTCGAGTGGCGGATGTTCGACACAATTCGGCAGGTTATCGAAAGCGGGCCAGGCCCGGTGCGCGTGACGATCGACGGGTGACCCTCACCCACGACCGGCCCCTCGTCCTGCTGTCCTTCGGCCACGCCTGCGTCGACGTCTACCAGGGCGCCGTGGCCGCCCTGGTGCCGTACTTCGTCGCCGAACGGGCGTACGGCTACGCCGCCGCCTCGGGCGTCGTCCTCGCCGCCTCGTTGCTGTCGTCGCTGGTACAGCCGCTGTTCGGGGCCCTCACCGACCGGTGGGCGCTGCCGTGGCTGCTGCCGTTGAGCACGCTGACCGCCGGAGCGGGCGTCGCCCTCGGGGGCGTCACCGACTCCTACTCGCTCACCCTCACGGCCGTCGCGGTGAGCGGTGTGGGGATCGCCGCCTACCACCCGGAGGCGGCGCGGGCGGCGCGGGCGGCAGCACGGGGGAGCCATACGGCGATGGGGTGGTTCTCCCTGGGCGGCAACGTCGGCTTCGCGCTGGCGCCGCCGCTGGTGTGGGCCGTCGTCGGGGGCGGGGGTCTCGGCGCGTCGTGGCTGCTGGCGCTGCCCGCGGTGGCGGGGGCCGCGCTGTGCGGGGTGGCGGTGCATGCGGCCGGGAGGGCGCGTGCGGCGGGCGGCCGTACGGCGGTGGCGGCGGGGACCGACGACTGGGCGTCCTTCCTGCGGCTCACCGGCGCCGTCGTGTGCCGTTCCGTCGTGTTCGTCGGCCTGAGCACGTTCGTGGCGCTGTACGTGCGGGAGCGGGTGGGCGGTGGCGTCGCGGCGGGGACGGCGGCGCTGTTCGTGCTCTATCTGGGCGGCGCGGTGGGCACGGTCGCCGGGGGCCGGCTCGCGGACCGGTACGGGCGGCTGAAGGTGGTGCGGCGGTCGTACGTCCTGACGGTCCTCGCGGTGGCCGGGGTCGTGCTCGTGCCCGGTCCCGCGGTGTACCTGTTCGTCGCCCTGACGTCGGCGGGGCTGTACGTGCCGTTCTCCCTGCACATCACGCTGGGCCAGGACTACCTGCCGCGCCGGGTGGGGACGGCGAGCGGGGTGACGCTGGGGCTGGCGGTGAGCGTCGGCGGGCTCGCCGCCCCGGCGCTGGGCGCACTGGCCGACGCGTCCTCGCTGCGGACAGCCCTGCTGCCGCTGGTGGCGCTGCCCGCCGTGGGGAGGCTGCTCCTGTGCGGCCTGCGCGAACCGGCCCCGCCTCCGGCGCTACCCGCCCTCGGGTCACGGACGGCACGCGACGCCGACGCGCGGTGAGCGACGCCGACGCGCGACGCGGTCGACCGACCGACCCGCCCCCGCAGCCCGCACCCACAGCCGCGAACCCCGGTGCTCCCTGCACGGCAGCCAGTCGGGCCGGGCGCGGTCCGCCATCCCGGTCACCACGCCCCCCGTCACCCGGGTCGACCCGCGCCGGGGCGCCGTGGAGGAGAGCGTTTCCACCGGCGCCAACCCGAACCACGTGGAGATCGCCGACGGCACCGCCTAGGTGGTCGACAGGTCGGGGGCCGGCGCCGCCGAGGACGCCGTGACCCGGATCCGCCTCGCCCGCTGACCTCGCCCCTTCAGCTGCCGGCGCCCGTCACTCCCCACCCCGGGGTGTGACGGGCGCCAGCCACATGCCCACGATCGCGTCGACGAGGCCGTCGGCCGCGTCCTGCCAGCTGGCCCGCGGGGTGGGCCGGTTCTCGGCCAGGGCCCGCTCGCGCTCCTCCGCGGTGTGCACGATGAGGTGACGGGCCATGTCGCCCCGCTCCGCGCGGACCTCGTCCGGCAGCGCGGGCATGCACCGGTTGCGCCCCTCGATGATCGCCCGCAGGGACAGGGACGCCCGGGACTCCTCGGTCAGGATCTGCCGCAGCGCCGGGTCGGTCATGACCTGGGCGCAGAACCGCGCGTACCAGGTGGGGCTGCCCAGCGCCGCCAGGTGGTCGAACTGGGGCCGGACCAGGCAGTCCACCCAGTCGCGCAGGTCGGGCGAGTCGCCGAGGGCGGCGAGCTGCCGGGCGCGCAGTTCCTCGACGCGTGCCGAGTGGCGCTGCGCGATGGCCCGGACGAGGTCCGTCTTGGTGCCGAAGTGGTAGCCGACCGCGGCGTTGTTGCCCTGCCCGGCGGCCTCGCTGACCTGACGGTTGGAGACCGCGTACACCCCGTGCTCGGCGAACAGCCGCTCAGCGGTGGTCAGGATCAGCTGCCGGGTCGCGCTGACCTGTTCCGTCCGGACCGCCCTGCCCGCCATGATCACCACCGCGCCGGGACTTTCTCCGTACCGCCCGCGACGGCCAGTCCCTCGAGTCGTCGCAGGTCCGCCGAGGTGCGGCGGGTTCTTCCGAAAGCCTACGGCGCGGCGGCGCGGGGTCGCCGCCCGGCCCGGACGGGCGTTCGCACGCCACACCCCGTAGGATACTTCAAGCGACTGACTTAAAGGTTCGCGTTCCGGTTTCCGGCACCCGTCGCAAGACTCCTCGCTCGAAAGGCTCCTCCATGCCCGCTTCCCCCGCCTCACCACGGCCGAACGCCGTGGTGGCGGTACTGGCCCTGGCCGGGATCGTCGTCGCGCTGATGCAGACCCTGGTCATCCCGATCATCCCGGAGCTGCCGAAGCTCCTGGACGCGTCGGCCTCGGACGCGGCCTGGGCGGTGACCGCCACGCTGCTCGCCTCCGCGGTGGCCACTCCGGTCGTCGGCCGGCTCGGCGACATGTTCGGCAAGCGGCGGATGCTGCTGCTCAGCCTGGTGCTGCTGATCGCCGGTTCCGCGGTCTGCGGACTGAGCGACGCGCTGGTCCCGATGGTCGCCGGACGCGCCCTGCAGGGCCTGTCCGCCGCCGTGATCCCGCTCGGCATCAGCATCATGCGCGACGAACTGCCGGTCGAACGGCTGGCCGGCGCCACCGCGGTGATGAGCGCCTCCCTCGGAGTCGGCGGCGCGCTCGGCCTGCCCGCCGCCGCGCTGATCGCGGACAAGCTCGACTGGCACATGCTGTTCTGGCTCTCCGGCGCGCTCGGCGTGGTGTCCCTGGTGCTCGTACTGACGCTGGTGCCCGAGTCGGCGGTGCGCACCGGCGGCCGCTTCGACGTGCTCGGCGGCATCGGCATGGCCGCCGGTCTCGCCAGCCTGCTGCTGGCCATCTCGAAGGGCGGCGACTGGGGCTGGTCCTCGGGCACCACCCTCGGTCTGTTCGCGGCGGCCGTGGTGATCCTGCTGGTGTGGGGCTGGTGGGAGCTGCACACCCCGGAGCCCCTGGTGGACCTGCGCACCACCGCCCGCCGACAGGTGCTCTTCACCAACCTGGCGTCCGTCGCCATCGGCTTCTCGATGTTCGCGATGTCCCTGGTCCTTCCGCAGCTGCTGCAGTTGCCCGAGGCCACCGGTTACGGACTCGGCCGCTCGCTGCTGACCACGGGTCTGGTGATGGCGCCGTCCGGCCTGGTGATGATGGCGTTCGCACCGGTCTCCGCGAAGGTCTCCAAGTCCCGGGGTCCGAAGGTGACGCTGATGATCGGCGCCCTGATCGTGGCGGCCGGCTACGGCCTGAACATTGTGCTGATGGCCGAGGTCTGGCACCTGGTCCTGATCTCCTGCGTGATCAGCGCGGGTATCGGCTTCGCCTACGGCGCCATGCCGTCGCTGATCATGGGCGCGGTGCCGCCGAGCGAGACGGCCGCCGCGAACAGCCTCAACACCCTGATGCGGTCGCTCGGCACGTCGGTCGCCAGTGCCATAGCCGGTGTGATCCTGGCCCAGCTGACCATCGACCTCGGCGGCTTCGCCCTGCCGTCCGAGAACGCGTTCAAGGTGGTCATGGCCATCGGCGCCGGCGCGGCCCTGCTGGCCTTCGCCATCGCGTCCTTCGTCCCCCGGCACCGCCCGGCCGAGCCGGTCGCCGGCCCGGCGCCGGCCGACGGTGCCGCGACGGAGCCTGCCCCGGTGCGCTGACCGCGACGGCGCCGGACCCGCCCGGGACCGGCGCCGTTCAGGCGAACCTGGCGGGCAACGCGCGTGACGGCGCCCGGGCGGGTCGAGTACTGACCCGTGGAGCTGCCGCTGATCCCCCCGATGCTGGCCACCCCGGGCGCCCTGCCGCCCGCCGGGCAGGACGCGCGCTGGGCCTACGAGACCAAGCAGGACGGGCAGCGCGTGGTGGTCTACCTGCCGGGCGACGGGAGCGTCCTGCTGCGGGCCCGCTCCGGCCAGGACATCACCGCCGCCTATCCGGAGCTGGCGCCGCTCGCCACCGCGCTCGGCGAGACCCCCGCCGTACTGGACGGCGAGGTGCTGGCCCTGGACGAACGGGGCCGTGCCGACTTCCAGTTGCTCCAGTCCCGGATGGGTCTGGCACACGCCCCCGGCCGGGCCGCGCACCGGGCGGCGAAGGCCCCCGTCCACCTGGTGCTGTTCGACGCCCTCCACCTGGCCGGACGTTCCCTGCTGCGCCTGCCCTACACCGCCCGCCGGGAGCGGCTGACGGACCTCGCTCCGAACGGGCCGTCGTGGTCGACCCCGGCCGCGCTGGTCGGACACGGCGAACAGGCCCTGCGGGCCACCCGCGAGCACGGCCTGGAGGGGCTGGTGTGCAAGCGGCTGGACTCGGTGTACGAACCCGGTGTCCGCTCCCGGGCCTGGATCAAGATCCGCAACATGCGCAGCGAGGACGTCGTGGTCGGCGGCTGGCTGCCCGGCAAGGGACGGCTCGGCGGCCTGCCCGGGGCGGTCCTGGTCGGCCAGCGCGCCGCGGGCCGGCTGCGCTACGTCGGCGGGGTGGGCACCGGCTGGAGCGCGGGTGAGCGCGCGGAGCTGGCCGCGCTGCTGGCCGCCGCCGCGACGGACGTCTGCCCCTTCGACCCGGTGCCGCGGGTGCCGGGGGCGCGCTGGGTGGTGCCCCGGCTGGTCGGCGAGGTCCGCTACAGCACGCGCACCCGGGAGGGCATGCTGCGCCAGCCGTCCTGGCTCCGGCTCCGCCCGGACCTGGCGCCCGAGGAGTCGGCCGCGGACCTCCCGGACGACCTGGTGTGAGGTGTGACGCCGGGGCAGGTGTTGGGCTGCCCTTCACCGCGGTGACGTCTGTGCGCCCTTGGCGCGGGAGGAGAAAGAGGGGAACCTTAACTCCCCTTCCCCCCACAGCCGTTGGGCTGCGCCAGCCCGAGGAGGACGCGATGTCCCCGCGTACCACCGCGACGTCCCGCCGCAGATGGCTCACCGTACCGCTCGGTGCCCTCGCCCTCGTCGTCGCCTTTCCCGCCACCGCCTTCGCCGCCCCGCCGCCGGGGCTGCCCGGCAACGCCGACGGCCTGGAGCGCGCGTACCAGCCCGCCTACGACTACGACACCGACGGCTGCTATCCCACCCCGGCCATCGGCGCCGACGGAGCGGTCAACGGCGGGCTGAACCCGACCGGCGCCCTCAACGGCAACTGCCGCGACGCCTCGGACCTGGACAACACCAACGGCTACGCGCGCGCCAAGTGCGACGGCGACTGGTGCGCCTACATGTACGGCCTCTACTTCGAGAAGGACCAGGCCCTGCCGGGCACGAGTCTGGGCGGCCACCGGCACGACTGGGAGCACGTGGTGGTGTGGGTGCGCGACGGCACCGTGCAGTACGTGTCCACGTCCAACCACGGCTCGTTCAGCGTGCACGAGCGCTCCACCGTCCGCTTCGACGGCACCCACCCGAAGATCGTCTACCACAAGGACGGCATCAGCACGCACTGCTTCCGCCTGGCGACCTCGGGCGACGAGCCGCCGGAGAACCACGAGGGAACCTGGCAGTACCCGACCCTGGTGGGCTGGAACGGCTATCCGGCGGGCCTGCGCGACAAGCTGAGCGCCTACGACTTCGGCAGCGCCAACTTCGGCCTGAAGGACGGCAGTTTCGCCTCCCACCTGGACGCCGCCAAGCCCGCCGGCATCACCTTCGACCCGAACGCCTGACGCGAGAGGGCGGGCCGGGACCGGTCGGGTGAAGCGGGCGCCCCGGGGGCACTATCGTGTCCGCATGTCCGCCCCCGAACTGATCCGCATCGTCTCCCGCGACTCCCCCATGGCGCTCGCTCAGGTCGAGCGCGTACGGGCCGGGTTGACGGCCCTCCACCCCGGCGTGCGCACCGAGGTCGTCCCGGTGAAGACCACCGGTGACAAGTGGCTCGGTGATCTTTCGCAGGTGGAGGGCAAGGGCGCCTTCACCAAGGAGGTCGACGCCGCTCTGCTGTCGGGCGAGGCCGATCTCGCGGTGCACTGCGTCAAGGACGTGCCCGCCGACCGGCCGCTGCCCGCCGGTACGGTGTTCGCCGCGTTCCTGGAGCGGGACGACGTGCGGGACGCGCTGGTCCACCCGGACGGCCTCACCCTGGACGAGCTGCCCGACGGTGCGCGCGTGGGCACGTCCTCGGTGCGCCGGGTCGCCCAGCTCGCCGCCACCCACCCGCACCTGCGGTGCGTGCCGTTCCGCGGCAACGCCAACCGGCGGCTGGCGAAGCTCGCCGCGGGCGAGGCGGACGCGCTGCTGCTCGCGGTCTCCGGTCTGGAGCGCATCGGCCGCGGTGACGTGATCAGCGAGGTCCTCTCCCCCGAGGCGATGATGCCGCCGATCGGCGCGGGCATCCTCGCGCTGCAGTGCCGGGAGGGCGACGGCGCCCTGATCGACGCGGTGAGCGGCCTCGGCCACGCCGCGACGCACCGGGAGGCGACGGCCGAGCGGATGTTCCTGCACGTCCTGCAGGGTCACTGCAACAGCCCGATCGCCGGATACGCCCACGTGGAGCGGAGCGGCGAACTCTCCCTGCGCGCTTGCGTGTTCACCCCGGACGGCAAGGTACGGCTGAACGCCCACGAGTGGGCCGGCCGACTCGACCCGGCGACGCTGGGCACCTCGGTCGCGGTGGCCCTGCTGCGGCAGGGCGCCCGGGAGATCATCGACGGCATCGCGCACTAGCCGGGTCCGGTCGGCCCGGGGGACCGCCCGGCGGGTCAGGCCGAGCCGTCCTCCGACTGGCCCCGCAGGAAGGCGCTCACCTGGTGGGCGAGGCCGTCGTCGCGTACCGCGCCGCACGGGGTGGCGCCGGCGCCGTCGGGCAGCCCGAGGGCGCCGCTCCACAGCCTGCGCTCGGCCCACTCCTCGTCCACCCGCAGCTGCACCTGGACGTCCACCTGGCTCAGGCTCGCCTCCGGCCCGGCCGCGTAGAGCACGGCCGTGGCTCGGCGCAGCGGGTAGACGTCGAAGCCCTCGACGAACTGGGAGTTGCGCCAGTCGAGGAAGGCACTCTCCCCGTCGGGTCCGATCCGCACGTCGATCTGGCCGTCCTCCAGATGGATGCCGAGGTGCCGCCCGCCCCGGTTCTCGACGGTCACCCGGATCCGGAAGTACGTCAGCCCCTCGGCGGCGTCGTCACGGCCACGCGGCGGCTCGGCCGGCTCAAGACGGTGGACGCGGACCCGCAGGCCGGCGTGCTCGTCGTACTCCTGCCAGTCCCCGACCACGTTCGGCTCGTACACGGTGCCCCTCTCGACCTCTCGACGCTGCTTCCTATCCGTACGCTCAGCGCACTGTCAAATGAGCGGAATGCGCTGTGGCCAGGGGCTTCGTCCCGTTTGATCGGTGATCAAGCGTTGCCCAGGGACGATCCACCCGCACCGGTCCGCACGATCACCGGGAGCGTGCCGCACATCACGTCCCGCGACCGGGCGGCCGTCCGGTCACCGGTGTGCGGCCGTTCGAGTGGCCGTTCGGGGCATTCGCGCTCAGTATCCATATATACGAGGACTTGCCAGCACCCCTGCTGAGGGAGGTGCGCGTGATGCGTGTCGCCGGTCGAACCCAGCCCCACCCGCACGACGACGCTCCCGACACGGCCGCGGCGTTCGAACGGCTCGCCGGGCTGCCCGAGGGACCGGAGCGCAAGGCGCTGCGGGACGAACTGATCCGGGTCTGGCTGCCCATGGCGGAGCGGATCGCCGTCCGCTTCCGCGGCCGCGGCGAGAACCTGGAGGACCTCTATCAGGTGGCGGCCCTCGGCCTGGTCAAGGCCGTCGACCACTACGACCCCGAGCGCGGCCACGCCTTCGAGGCGTACGCGGTGCCGACCGTGACCGGCGAGATCAAACGGCACTTCCGCGACCACATGTGGACGCTGCACGTGCCGCGCCGCATCCAGGACCTGCGCAACCGGGTCCGCAGGTCGGCGAAGGAGCTGGCGCAGACCACGCCGGGGCGCGCGCCGACCGTCGAGGAGATCGCCGAGCACGCGCAGCTGACCACGGTCGAGGTGCGCACCGGAATGGAGGCCCTGGAGTGCTTCACCGCCCTGTCCCTGGAGGCGGAGATGCCCGGCACCGACGGGTACGCCCTCGGCGACGCGCTGGGCGGCCCCGACCCCGCCTTCGACGCGGTCGTCGACCGGGTGGCCGTGCGGCCCTGTCTGGAGGCGCTGCCCGAGCGCGAGCGCACCATCCTCTACCTGCGCTTCTTCGGAGGGATGACGCAGAGCCGCATCGCCCAGCAGCTGGGCATCTCCCAGATGCACGTCTCCCGGCTGCTCACCGGCTGTTTCGACCGGATACGCGAGGAGATCCTGGCGGAGGCCCGCTGAGCGCGGGTCCGCCGCACACGGGCCGCCCCAGACGGTCCTCCAGGGCGGTCAGGATCTCCGGCGGCATCACTCCGGTGCGCCCCCAGATGAGTATCGTTTCCGCCACATTGCGGAGTTTGATGTTCGTATGCTGGGAAACTTCCTTCAGGACGATCCACCCCTCGTCCGGCGTCACCCCGCCGAGCGCGATGACCACGCCGATCGCCTGATCGACGACGGTGTGCGAGACGACGGCCTCCTTGAGCTGCCGGACCTGCTCCTGCAGCCGGAAGATCTGGTCCGAGTCGGAATCGGGGTCCGGCCCCGGGGCCGGGGCCGCGTCGATGGGGGGCATGGTCACCTCCGGGTCTCCATCCTCGGCAGCCGCGCGCTGACGCGCCACTGGGCCGTCCGGGGCGGGTGCGCCACCGTTTCGGCGCCCTGTGCGGGGTACTCGCCAGGCGCCCGCCGCACTCCCGGCCGGACACTGGTGTGGAGCCGGTGGCTGCCGGTGGACGAGACCAGGACAAGACTGCCATGAACCACGACACGACCTCCTCCACCCGCGGGGAGAGCCTCCTGTCCACGCACTCCGTGTACGGGGCCCCCTGCTGGGTGAGTCTCACCAGCCGTGATCTCGAGGCCACCGAGGCGTTCTACTCCGCCGTGCTGGGCTGGCAGTGGCGGCCCGCCCGGCTGGGCGAACCCTTCCGGATCGCCCTGGCCGACGGGGTGCCGGTCGCCGGGATCGCCGCCGTCGCCGCGATGTGGCAGATGGCGGTGGCCTGGACGCCGTACTTCGCCGTGCGCAGCGCGGACGAGGCCGTGTCGCGGGCGCAGGAGCGCGGCGGCACCGCGGCGGTCGGGCCGATCTCCCTGCCGCCGGGCCGGGCGGCCCTGCTCGCCGACCGGGACGGCGCCACGTTCGGCATCTGGGAGGGCGAGCTGTTCTCGGACTGGGACGCCTGGCGCACCAAGCGTCCCGCCTTCATCCGGCTGCACACCCGCGACGCCTTCGACGCCGCGATCTTCTACGGCGAGATCTTCGAGTGGGCGTCGGGGCAGGGCTGCTGCGAGGTCCGGTACGAGGGCGACGAGGTGGTCCTGCGCCACGAGGGCGAGGTCGTGGCCCGCATCGAGTCGGGAGCGCTCGGCGCGGCCCCCGACCCGGCCGTCCGGCCGCACTGGCAGATCCACTTCGCGGTCGAGGACGTCGCCGCCTGCGCCCGCACCGCCGAGCGGCACGGCGGCAGCGTGCTCTCCCTGGGCGCGGACGAGGCGGTGCTCCGGGACGCCGACGGCGCGCAGTTCACGGTGACCGCGCGCCGCCTCGGCAGCTGACCTCACCGGTTCACCGGTCGGCGCGGGAGGGCCGGGAGAGCAGCACGAGACTGCGCTGCTCGACGGTCAGCCGGGTGCCCGCCTTGTGCTCGGCCTCGTCGGGGACGCCGTCCGGGTCGGCGGTGTCGACCAGCGCCGTCCAGCGTTCGCCGTAGGCCGCGTCGGGCAGCCGGAAGACCGCCGGCTCCCAGTGGCTGTTGAGCAGCAGCAGGAAGGAGTCGTCGACGACGGGCCGGCCGCGGGGGTCGGGTTCGGCGATGGCGTCCCCGTTGAGGAAGACGCCGACGGTGTGCGCGTCGGAGCGCTGCCAGTCGTCGTCCGTCATCTCCCGCGCGTCGGGCAGCAGCCACACCAGGTCGGGCAGCGGCTGGCCGGCGTGGGTGAGGGTCTCCCCCCGGAAGAAGCGGCGCCGGCGCAGCACCGGGTGGTCGGCGCGCAGCGCGATCAGACGCCGGGCGAAGTCCAGCAGCGCACGCTGCTCGTCGTCGAGCCGCCAGTCGATCCAGGAGATCTCGTTGTCCTGGCAGTAGGCGTTGTTGTTGCCGCGCTGGGTGCGGCCCAGTTCGTCGCCGTGGCAGATCATCGGGATGCCCTGCGAGAGCAGGAGCGTGGCCAGGAAGTTGCGCTGCTGGCGACCGCGCAGCTCCCGGACGGCCGGGTCCCGGGTCTCGCCCTCGACGCCGCAGTTCCAGGACCGGTTGTGGCTCTCGCCGTCCCGGTTGTCCTCGCCGTTGGCCTCGTTGTGCTTGTCGTTGTACGACACGAGGTCGCGCAGCGTGAACCCGTCGTGCGCGGTGACGAAGTTGACGCTGGCGCGGGGGCGGCGGCGGCTGTGCTGGTACAGGTCGGAGGAGCCGGTCAGCCGGGAGGCGAACTCGCCGAGCGAGTGGTCCTCCGCACGCCAGAAGTCCCGTACGGCGTCGCGGTACTTGCCGTTCCACTCCGACCACAGCTGCGGGAAGTTGCCCACCTGGTAGCCGCCCTCGCCGACGTCCCAGGGCTCGGCGATCAGCTTGACCCGGCTGATCACCGGGTCCTGCTGGATGAGGTCGAAGAACGCGGACAGCCGGTCCACCTCGTGGAACTGCCGGGCCAGGGTGGCCGCGAGGTCGAAGCGGAACCCGTCGATGTGCATCTCGGTGACCCAGTACCGCAGCGAGTCCATGATGAGCTGGAGCACGTAGGGGTGGCGCATCAGCAGGCTGTTGCCGGTGCCGGTGGTGTCGTAGTAGTGCTGCCAGTCGCCGTCCACCAGGCGGTAGTACGAGGCGTTGTCGATACCGCGGAAGGAGAGGGTGGGGCCCTTCTCGTTGCCCTCGGCGGTGTGGTTGTAGACCACGTCGAGGATGACTTCGAGGCCGGCCTCGTGCAGGGTCTTGACCATCGACTTGAACTCGCTGACCTGCTGGCCGCGGGTGCCGAGGGCGGCGTAGCCGTTGTGGGGCGCGAAGAAGCCGATGGTGTTGTAGCCCCAGTAGTTGGCGAGTCCCCTGTCCTGGAGCACTCCGTCGTGGACGAACTGGTGCACCGGCATCAGTTCCACGGCCGTCACGCCGAGGGACGTCAGGTGCTCCACGACCGCCGGGTGCGCGAGGCCCGCGTAGGTGCCGCGCAGTTCCTCGGGCACGCCGGGGTGGGTGCGGCTGAGTCCGCGGACGTGGGCCTCGTAGACGACGCTCTCCGAGTACGGGCGCCGGGGCGGGCGGTCGTCGCCCCAGTCGAAGAAGGGGTCGGTGACCACGCCGAGCATGGTGTGCCCGGCGCTGTCGCCCGGATCGGCCCTGCCCCTGGCACGCTCGAAGAGGGAGGCGTGGTTGTCCACCAGACCGTCCACGGCGCGGGTGTAGGGGTCGAGGAGCAGCTTCGCCGGGTTGCAGCGGTGGCCGACGGCCGGGGCCCACGGGCCGTGGACCCGGTAGCCGTAGCGCTGGCCCGGGCCGACGCCGGGCAGGTAGCAGTGCCAGACGAAGCCGTCGACGTCGGGCAGCGGGATGCTGCTGTGGTTGCCGTCGTCGTCGACGAGCACCAGGTCGACCCGCTCGGCCACCTCGCTGAACAGGGCGAAGTTGGTGCCCTGTCCGTCGTACGACGCCCCCAGGGGGTAGGGGTGCCCGCTCCACACGGGCGACCCCTTCCAGTTCGGCCTGGCGCGGGTCACCGGGCCTCCTCCAGAACGCCGTCTCGGGTACGTGCCCACCCGGCGACCCGGGCCACCGGCATGATCTCTCTCGGCACTTCCAGCCCCTCCTGGGTGATCGGCTCGGGCGACCGCTCCACCAGCGGGACGCGTTCGCCGGCGCGGGCACGGCGCGAGAACCAGATGACCTTCGCCCCGGTGTCGGTGGCGCAGCAGCCCCAGCCGTCGCTGTTGGCGGCGAGGTGCTGCAGACAGGTGCGCAGGTCCTGGTCGACCCGGAGCGCCTGGTCGTTGCCCCCCACGGCCGTGATGAGGTGCTGGCGGTTCCACCACATCTCGATCGACGTGTTCTTGTCGCTCGCGTGTTCGTCGATCGCCCGGAGCAGCATCTCGGCGCCCGAGCAGACGGGTTCGACGAGGTTCTCCAGGTTCCAGAACCGGAGGTGAGCGGCCAGGATGCGCCTGACCTGTCCGACCCGTTCCGGGCTCACTTCCACGTCGAGGTGGTAGTAGCAGGGCACTGCGGTCTTCATCGTCGTGGCTCCTCACCGCGAAGGCTCTCGCTCCTCCTCGTCCCTTGGGGGACGGGCTCCCCGATCACGAAGCGTGAGCGCTGATCGCTTCTGAGTCACTCCAGAGTGGGAGCGGTAGCCCATTCGTGCAACACGAGCAGCTCGGGGCCGGAATACGGGCCGGAACGGGTGACGCAAAGCAGTTGAAGATCCAACAAGACGGGGCGTGACCGTCCATGCACCATGTGTGAAGAACTCGACCGTCCAGAACCCGATCGTCCGTACCACCGGACCGTCCGGAAGGTGACCGGCCATGCTGCTCCCCGCGAAGAGCGAAGTCGCCCGGCAGCTGCGGCATTACCGCGCCTGGGAACGCTCGATGCTGGCGTCCCCCACGGACGTCACCGTCCGGACCACCTTCGAGGACTCCGGCTACACCCTCTGTGTGCTGATGGGAAAGCGGTGCGCACGCGAGGCCGCGGACGCCGCCGAGAGGTACCTGCGGACCAGCCTGGTCACCCATGCGCAGGAGCAGCCGGAGCGGCTCGCCCCGTCGGCGCACAAGGCCCCCTCGGGCGCGGCGTGACCCGATCGGCCCAACCCAATCGGCCGGGCGCGCGCCCGGCCCCGAGCACGGCGGAGGTGAGATGCGGATGAGCGCGACCGCGGGGATCGGACGTATCCCGGTCCGGGACGTCCAGCCGGTGGTGGAGCACGGCAGGCGTCCGGCGAAGGCGGTGACGGGAGAGACGTTCGAGGTCACCGCCACCGTGTTCCGGGAGGGGCACGACGCGGTGGCCGCCAACGTCGTGCTGAAGGACCCCGAGGGCCGGCCGGGTCCCTGGACGCCGATGCGGGAGCTGGCCCCGGGCAGCGACCGCTGGGGCGCCGAGGTCACCCCGGACGCACCGGGCGACTGGACGTACCGGGTGGAGGCGTGGAGCGACCCCGTCGCCACCTGGCGGCACACCGCGCGGATCAAGGTCCCGGCCGGCATCGACGCCGGCCTCGTGCTCGAGGAGGGGGCCGAGCTGTACCGGCGGGCCGCCGCGGGGATGCCCCAGGAGGCGGGGCGTGCGGTGCTGCTGGCCGCCGCGACGACCCTGCTCGACGACACGCTGCCGGTGGCCACCCGACTGGCGGCGGCGTTGACGCCCGAGGTGGACGCGGTCCTGGCCCGCCACCCCCTGCGGGACCTGGTCACCTCCTCCGAGCCGCTGCCCCTGCTCGTCG
>NZ_BMUY01000014.1 GCF_014650435.1 Streptomyces tendae | reverse complement strand
TCCAGGACGGCACCTTCGCCAAGAACTGGATGGACGAGTACCACGGCGGTCTGAAGAAGTACAACGAGTACAAGAAGCAGGACTCCGAGCACCTCCTCGAGACCACCGGCAAGGAGCTGCGCAAGCTCATGAGCTGGGTCGACGAAGAGGCGTAGGTCTTCGCCCCGCGGGGGGTGCCCGGCGCGCCCGGCACCCCCCGCGGGATCCACTTCCGGGTGATGCTTCCGCAGCGGCGCAGGACACTGCCCGCCACGCCACTAGACTGCTGAACACATACGCGTCAGGCCCACAGCGTCGTGCGTCTTCCACGCGGCTAGCAACCCTCCGCATGCGGCCGTCGGGACGGCCGTCCGCATTGGACTTGTGAGGACTCACGTGAGCTCGAAACCCGTCGTACTCATCGCTGAAGAGCTGTCGCCCGCGACCGTGGACGCGCTCGGCCCCGACTTCGAGATCCGCCAGTGCAACGGCGCGGACAGGGCCGAACTGCTCCCCGCCATCGCCGACGTGGACGCGATCCTGGTCCGCTCCGCCACCAAGGTCGACGCCGAGGCCGTCGCCGCCGCCAAGAAGCTCAAGGTCGTCGCCCGCGCCGGGGTCGGCCTGGACAACGTGGACGTCTCCGCCGCCACCAAGGCCGGCGTGATGGTGGTCAACGCCCCGACCTCCAACATCGTCACCGCCGCCGAGCTGGCCTGCGGCCTGATCGTCGCCACCGCCCGCAACATCCCGCAGGCCAACGCCGCGCTGAAGAACGGCGAGTGGAAGCGCAGCAAGTACACCGGTGTCGAGCTGGCCGAGAAGACCCTCGGCGTCGTCGGCCTCGGCCGCATCGGCGCCCTCGTCGCCCAGCGCATGTCGGCCTTCGGCATGAAGGTCGTCGCCTACGACCCCTACGTGCAGCCCGCGCGGGCCGCGCAGATGGGCGTCAAGGTGCTGTCCCTGGACGAGCTGCTCGAGGTCTCCGACTTCATCACCGTCCACCTCCCGAAGACCCCCGAGACTCTCGGCCTGATCGGCGACGAGGCGCTGCGCAAGGTCAAGCCGAGCGTCCGCATCGTCAACGCCGCGCGCGGCGGCATCGTCGACGAGGAGGCGCTGTACTCGGCGCTCAAGGAGGGCCGCGTCGCCGGCGCCGGCCTGGACGTGTACGCCAAGGAGCCCTGCACCGACTCGCCGCTGTTCGAGTTCGACCAGGTCGTCTGCACCCCGCACCTCGGCGCCTCCACCGACGAGGCCCAGGAGAAGGCCGGCATCGCCGTCGCCAAGTCGGTGCGCCTCGCGCTCGCCGGTGAGCTGGTCCCCGACGCGGTCAACGTCCAGGGCGGTGTCATCGCCGAGGACGTCAAGCCGGGCCTGCCGCTCGCCGAGCGCCTCGGCCGCATCTTCACCGCGCTCGCCGGTGAGGTCGCCGTCCGTCTCGACGTCGAGGTCTACGGCGAGATCACCCAGCACGACGTGAAGGTGCTGGAGCTGTCCGCCCTCAAGGGCGTCTTCGAGGACGTCGTCGACGAGACCGTCTCCTACGTCAACGCCCCGCTGTTTGCCCAGGAGCGCGGTGTCGAGGTCCGCCTGACCACCAGCTCCGAGTCGCCCGAGCACCGCAACGTCGTCACCGTGCGCGGCACCCTCGCGGACGGCGAGGAGGTGTCGGTCTCCGGCACGCTGGCCGGCCCCAAGCACCTGCAGAAGATCGTCGCCGTCGGCGAGTACGACGTGGACCTCGCCCTCGCCGACCACATGGTCGTCCTGCGCTACGAGGACCGCCCCGGCGTCGTCGGCACCGTCGGCCGTGTCATCGGCGAGGCCGGCATCAACATCGCCGGCATGCAGGTGGCCCGTGCGACGGTGGGCGGCGAGGCGCTCGCCGTACTGACCGTCGACGACACGGTGCCCTCCGGTGTTCTGGCGGAGGTCTCGGCGGAGATCGGGGCGACGTCCGCCCGGTCCGTCAACCTCGTCTGAGGCGGCCGTACCCGGGGGCCGCCGCCCCCGGGACCCCGCTCACGGCCCTGAAGGGGCCTCGTCCTCAAACTCCCCCACTGCCTAGAGGGCGTGGGAGGTACCCCCAGACGGGCTGAGTGAGTCAGCCTGTCCGGCGTTTTCCGTGGCCGCGTTCTCGCGCACCCGGATGCCGCGCAGTGCGCGCGCCGCCGGGAGCGCCGCCGCCAACAGGAGCACCGCGCCCGCGATCGCGGCGCCCCGCATGCCGTCGGTGAAGGCCTCCCGCGCCGCCGTCGCCAGGGCCTCTCCCGCGGACCCCGGCAGCCGGGCGGCGACCGACAGCGCGCCGCCCAGGGTTTCCCGAGCCGCGTCCGGTGCCGAGGCCGGCATCTCGTGGTGGTAGACGGCCGTACCGACGGAGCCCAGGACCGCCATGCTCAACGCGCCGCCGAACTCGGTGCCGGTCTCCATCAGGGAGGACGCCGCGCCCGCCTTCTCCACCGGGGCCGAGCTGAGCGCCAGGTCGGTGAGCTGCGACATCACCGCGACGATGCCGCCCGCCATGACGCCGCAGGCCGCCAGCACCAGCCACAGGGAGTCGGTGCCGGCGCAGGCCAGGAGCGCGTAACCGCACGCCGCGACCACGAAACCGCCCGCCACCACGTGCGCCCGCTCCACACCCAGCTGGACCAGCCGCATGGCGAGCGGCGCGGCGACGCCGATGAAGACCGACGGCAGCAGGGCCCACAGCGCGGCCTCCAGCGCGCTCTTGTCCAGCACGGACTGGAGGTACTGGGTGGTGAAGTAGGAGGACCCCATCATCCCGAAGGCCGACACCAGGTTGAGGACGACGGCCGGGGTGAAACCGCGCCCGCGGAAGAGGGCGGGCGAGATCATCGGCGAGGCCGCGGTGCGCTGGCGGTGCACGAACAGCGCCGCGAAGAGCAGACCGACGGTGATCGAGACGACGTAGCGCACGTTCCAGCCCTCGGAGGGCAGCTCCTTGAGGCCGTAGACCACGGGCAGGACCGCCGCCATCGACAGCGGGACGCTCACCATGTCGAAGCGGCCGGGTGAGGGGTTCTTGGACTCCGGAAGCAGTACCGGGCCGAGGATCAGCAGCAGCGCCATCGCGGGCAGGTTCACCAGGAAGACCGAGCCCCACCAGAAGTGCTCCACGAGGACGCCGCTCATCACCGAGCCGAGCGCGATCCCGGCGGTCATCACCCCGGACCACAGCCCGATCGCCTTCGCCCGCTGGGCGGGGTCGGTGAACATCGTGCGGACCAGCGCCATCGTCGACGGCATCAGGGTGGCGCCGCCGATGCCGAGGACCGCGCGGGCGGCGATCAGGGTCTCGGCGGTGTGCGCGTAGGCCGCGAGCAGGGAAGCCGCGCCGAAGGCGGCCGCGCCGACGAGGAGCAGTCTGCGACGGCCGATGCGGTCGCCCAGGGACCCCATCGTCATCAGGAGGCCGGCCAGTACGAAGCCGTAGATGTCGAAGATCCACAACTGCTGGGTGCCGCTCGGTTCCAGATCGGCGCTGATCTCCGGGATCGCGAAGAACAGGACGGAGACGTCCATCGAGACCAGCAGCAGCGGGAGCATCAACACGGCGAGCGCGATCCACTCGCGGCGCCCTGCGCGGGACGGGTTCGTTGTCATGACGGCGACTGTACGCACGTCTTATACGGCTGTCTAGAACATTGTTTAAGACGTGCGTATGAAGGTGCGGGTAGGGTGGGCGCATGGGACACCGTGAGGATCTGCTCGAGGGCGCCAAGCGCTGCCTGCTGGAGAAGGGGTTCACGCGCACGACCGCGCGGGACATCGTCAAGGAGTCGGGGACCAACCTGGCGTCCATCGGCTACCACTACGGGTCGAAGGACGTCCTGCTCGCCCAGGCGTACACCGAGCTGATCGAGGGGATGGGGGGCGCCTTCGAAGGGGAGGGCCCCGCTCTGGACGACACCGAACCGGGCTCCATCGAGCGGTTCCAGCAGGTGTGGTCCAACGTCATCGGCACCATGCGGGAGCCCGGCTCCATCTGGCGCCTCAGCATGGAAGTGCTGGTCATGGGCGACCGGATGCCCGAGCTGCGCGACCACCTCGGCCGCGCCCAGCGCGAGGCGGCACGCGGCATCATCCCCCTGCTCATGGGCGGCAGGGAGGAGGACGTCACGGACGAGACGACGGACACCCTGGGCGCCTTCTACGTCACCCTGATGACCGGCCTCATCGCCCAGTGGAACTTCGACCCGAAGAGCGCACCCGACGCCGACGCGCTGACCGAGGGCCTGCGCCGGGTGATCGGGGCCGCTACAGGCGACGCGCCTTGAGCGCCATGTGCAGCAGCAGCCGGTCTTCGCCGTCGTCCAGGTCCAGGCCCGTGAGCTGTTCGACGCGGGACAGCCGGTAGTACAGCGTCTGGCGGTGGACGCCCAGCTCGGCGGCGGTGCGGCCGGCCTGGCCCGCGCAGTCCAGGTACACCTCCGCCGTGCGGGCGAGTTCGCGGTGGGCGGGGGAGAGCAGGGCACGTACGGCGGGATCGTCGGCTGAGCGCGGGGGCAGCGAGGTCAGCAGGCGGAACGCCCCGATCGACGTCCACTGCGCGACCGGCCCGAACCGCTCCTCCGCCCGCGCCGCCCGGGCCGCCGCCGACGCCTCCGACCACGCCGCCCCCAGGTCGGCGAGACCCGTGCGCGGCGCCGAGACACCGGCCGCGGCGCCCCCCGCCGGGCCGCCCCGGCCCGTGGCCGTCCCCGCCCGCTCCAGCAGTCGCCCCGCCGCCGACGTCGCCGGGGTCTGCACCTCCACCGAGCGCAGCCGGACCAGCAGCGCGAGCGACACGGCCGACACCCCCCACGGCACCGTGCACAACGCCGTCGCGCCCGGCACCGTACGGACCGAGGGCGCGTCGTCCGGGTCGGCCGAGGGCCAGGGCGCCACGCAGACCACCGCGTGCGGGGTGTCCGCCCGCTGCCCCAGCGCGCTGCGCAGTTCCGCCACGGCCATGTCCCGCTGCCAGTCCCGCTCGGCGGTCAGCACCGCCCGCAGCTCCCGGCTCAGGTCCGCGCCGTGCTGCGCCTCGTCGGCGAGCAGCGCGCCGATCCGCGCCGTGACCTCCATGGCCGCCGCCAGCTGCCGCTCGGTCGGGCCCGGGTCGGTGTCCAGGAGCCAGACGTAGCCGAGGACCACACCCCGATGGCGTACCGGCAGGCAGGTGCGTCCCCGGTAGACGCCCGCCTCGGGGGTCGGCGGGATGCGGACCGGGCCGGTCGCGCGGGTGATGCCGAAGCTCTCGAACCAGGCCCGCACCGCCGCCGTGGAGCGCCGGGTGAGGATCGAGCGGGTGCGCACCGGATCCAGGGCGGAGGGGTCGAGGTCGCCCTCGCTGTCGTAGGCGCCGAAGGCGATCAGCTCGAAGTCGCGGTTCTCCAGGGTGGCGGGGGCGCCCAGCAGCTCGGACAGCTCGTCGACCAGCTCCTGGTAGTCACCACGCGTACCACCGGTGCCTGCGGAACCTCTGGAATCGGACGTCACCCGGGCATTCTGCCGCATATGCGAGCGCCCTTCATACATCTGTCTGAGATCCGCGGCACGGATGCGTGACAGCTGTCGATGGCCCACGATCGGGAGCATCCTTAGATTTCACGGTGGTTCTCCGTGCCGTTCCCCCTTCGTCGGGCAGCGGCCCCTGTGTTGGTTGGTAAGTGGAGGTGCCCCGTGCTGGGTCCCGTGATTCTCGCCGCGTCCCGCAGCGACCGGATGCGTCGTCTCGTCTCGGCCGCGCCCGTGACCAAGCCGGTCGTCGACCGGTTCATCCCCGGCGAGACGGTCGACCAGATCGTGCCGATCATCCGGGAGCTGACCGATCAGGGCCTGGAACTGACGATGGACGTCGTCGGCGAGGACATCACCACCCCCGCGCAGGCCGAGGCCGCCCGCGACGCCTACCTGGAGCTGATCGACCGGCTCAAGCCGCTGGAGCTCGGCACCCGCGCCGAGATGTCCGTCAAGCTCTCCATGTTCGGCCAGGCGCTGGAGGGCGGCCACGAGCTGGCCCTGAACAACGTCCGCCCGGTCGTCGAGGCCGCCGCCGAGATCGGCACCACCGTCACGCTCGACGCCGAGGACCACACGACCCTCGACTCGATGTTCGCCATCCACGAGGAGCTGCGGAAGGACTTCCCGCAGACCGGCTGCGTCATCCAGGCATACCTCTTCCGCACCGAGGCCGACGCGCGCCGCCTCGCCGACAGCGGCTCTCGCGTACGGTTGGTGAAGGGCGCCTACAAGGAGCCCGCCGAGGTCGCGTACCAGCAGCGCCACGAGATCGACAAGGCGTACGTCCGCGTCCTGCGCACGCTGATGGAGGGCGAGGGCTACCCGATGATCGGGTCGCACGACCCGCGCCTGATCTCCATCGGCCAGGAGCTGGCCCGCACGGCCGGACGCAAGCTCGACGAGTACGAGTTCCAGATGCTGTACGGCATCCGGGGCGACGAGCACCTGCGGCTGGCCGCCGAGGGCCACCGCATGCGCGTGTACACCGCGTACGGCACCGACTGGTACGGCTACTTCATGCGCCGTCTGGCGGAGAAGCCGGCCAACCTCCGGTTCTTCGCCCGCTCGATGGTCAGCAAGGGCTGAGCCCACCCGCTCGCAAGACCGCTCAGTTAAAGGAGTTACGGAACCCATGGACGCTGTGACCCAGGTCCCCACCCCCGTCAACGAGCCGGTGCACGGCTACGCGCCCGGTTCGCCCGAGCGTGCCCGTCTTGAGGCCAAGCTCAAGGAGCTGGCCGACAACCCGGTCGACCTGCCCTGCACGATCGGTGGCGTCAAGCGGATGGGTGGCGGCGAGCGCTTCGACGTCGTGCAGCCGCACAACCACAAGTCCCGCCTGGGCACGTACGCCAACGCCACGCAGCAGGACGCCCAGGACGCGATCGACGCCGCCCTGGCCGCCGCCCCCGCGTGGCGCGCGATGTCCTTCGACGACCGCGCGGCGATCATCCTGCGCGCCGCCGAGCTGCTGTCCGGCCCGTGGCGCGAGACCATCGCCGCCTCCACCATGCTCGGCCAGTCCAAGACCGCCCAGCAGGCCGAGATCGACAGCCCCTGCGAGCTGATCGACTTCTGGCGCTTCAACGTCCACTACGCCCGCAACATCCTGGCCGAGCAGCCCCCGGCCAACTCCCAGGGCGTGTGGAACCGCATGGACCACCGCCCGCTGGAGGGCTTCGTCTACGCGATCACGCCGTTCAACTTCAGCGCGATCGCGGCCAACCTGCCCACCGCTCCGGCCCTGATGGGCAACGTGGTGGTCTGGAAGCCGTCCCCGACGCAGACCCACGCCGCCGTGCTGCTCATGCAGCTCCTGGAGGAGGCCGGGCTGCCCAAGGGCGTCATCAACCTGGTCACCGGCGACGGCATCGCGGTCTCCGAGGTCGCCCTGGAGCACCGGGACCTCGCGGGCATCCACTTCACCGGCTCGACCAAGACCTTCCAGCACCTGTGGAAGACGGTCGGCAACAACATCGAGAAGTACCGCACCTACCCGCGCCTGGTCGGCGAGACCGGCGGCAAGGACTTCCTGGTCGCCCACCCGAGCGCCGACCGCGCCGTGCTCAAGACCGCGCTGACCCGCGGTGCCTTCGAGTACCAGGGCCAGAAGTGCAGCGCCACCTCCCGCGCGTACATTCCGGCGTCGATCTGGAACGACGGGTTCAAGGAGGAGTTCGCCGCCGAGGTCGACTACCTCACCATGGGTGACGTCACCGACCTGTCGAACTTCATGGGCGCCGTCATCGACGAGCGGTCCTTCGCCAAGAACAAGGCCGCCATCGACCGTGCCAAGGCGGACGAGACCTGCACGATCGTCGCGGGCGGCTCCTACGACGACTCGGTCGGCTACTTCGTCCGCCCGACGGTCGTCGAGTGCACCGACCCGGAGAACGAGGTCTTCCGCACCGAGTACTTCGGTCCCTTCCTCGCCGTGCACGTGTACGACGACAGCGCCGACGGCGCGTACGACGCGATGCTGACCCAGATGGAGTCGGTGTCGGACTACGCGCTCACCGGCTCGGTCATCTCCAACGACCGTGCGGCGGCCGCGTACACGATGGAGAAGCTGCGCTACGCGGCCGGCAACTTCTACATCAACGACAAGTCGACCGGCGCCGTCGTCGGCCAGCAGCCCTTCGGCGGCGGCCGTGCCTCCGGCACCAACGACAAGGCCGGTGCCCCGCAGAACCTGATGCGCTGGACGCTGACCCGCGCCATCAAGGAGACGCTGGTCGCGCCGACCGACTACACGTACCCGCACATGGGCTGACGCCCGCGTGCGAAGCGCCCGGCGGGCCAGGTCGACCGACCTGGCCCGCCGGGCGTTTTCGCAGGTGGGGGACGTGTGAGTCAAGGCACTGTCTCAGATAGTAGGAAGTCCGAGTAATTGTGGAGACAGACGCTCCGCGCTCCCTTAGTTTTGTAGGAGCCGAACGTCCCGCTCGATCGAGCGAATGGCGGTCGTGAGCCCGTGCCCGTGCAGGCAACCCCTGCGGCACCGTGCTCCCCGCCCCTTCCGGCGTCTGACACCACCCTCGCTTTCCGTGCTCCCTTTGTGCCGAAGGAGTCGATTCCCATGGCCGAGACGACCGTCCGCCGCCGAGTCCGCCACCTCTCCCGTACCAGCGACTCCGACCGCAAGAACGCCGCGGCCGCCCTCCAGCGCTCCCTCGACCGCCGGGACAACGGCGGCGCCACCGGCCACTGAGCCGCGCGGACGACTGTGGCGTCCGCATGGCGGACGCCTCATGTCATCCCGTGGGACGAGCGATAGGGTGCCGTCATGTCTCGCAGCCTCAATCTCGCAGTGATTCCCGGTGACGGCATCGGCCAGGAGGTCGTGGCCGAGGGTCTCAAGGTCCTCTCCGCCGTCCTTCCGCAGGATGTGAAGCTGGAGACCAAGGAATTCGACTTCGGCGCCCGGCGCTACCACGCCACCGGTGAGACCCTCACCGACGCCGACCTCGACGCCCTCAAGGCGCACGACGCCATCCTGCTCGGCGCGATCGGTGACCCGTCGGTGCCGTCCGGCGTGCTGGAGCGCGGCTTCCTGCTCAAGCTCCGCTTCGCCTTCGACCACCACGTCAACCTGCGGCCGAGCAAGCTCCTGCCCGGCGTCGCCACCCCGCTCGCCGGTCAGCCCGAGATCGACTTCGTCGTCGTCCGCGAGGGCACCGAGGGTCCGTACACGGGCAACGGCGGCACCATCCGCAAGGGCACCGAGCACGAGGTCGCCACCGAGGTCTCCGTCAACACGGCCTACGGCGTCGAGCGCGTCGTCCGCGACGCCTTCGCCCGCGCCCAGGCCCGCCCCCGCAAGAAGCTCACGCTGGTCCACAAGAACAACGTGCTGACCTTCGCGGGCCACCTGTGGACCAACATCTTCAACAAGGTCGCGGTGGAGTTCCCCGAGGTCACCACCGACTACATCCACGTCGACGCCGCGACCATCTACCTGGTCACCGACCCGGCCCGGTTCGACGTGATCGTCACCGACAACCTCTTCGGCGACATCATCACCGACCTCGCCGCGGCCGTCTCCGGCGGCATCGGCGTCGCCGCCAGCGGGAACATCAACCCGGCCGGCGACTTCCCCTCGATGTTCGAGCCGGTGCACGGCTCCGCGCCGGACATCGCCGGCCAGGGCAAGGCCGACCCCACCGCCACGGTCCTGTCCGTCGCCCTGCTGCTGCGCCACCTCGGGTACGAGGACGAGGCCGCCCGGATCGAGGAAGCCGTCTCCGCCGACCTCGGCGAGCGCGGCGGCCTGCCCGCCCGGAGCACCTCCGAGATCGGCGACGCGCTCGCCGTACGAGTAGCCGGCTGACCCGGCGCACTCGAAATCCAACCTTTCGAAGCCGCCGGGTCCGAAAAACAAGGCACCCGGCGGCTTTCTCCTGCGTCCGCCAGGTGCGACCATCGAACCCTGGACCGCATTCACCCCGTTTCGCCCGTCGCGGGCCGCGCGCGATAATCGAACGCGAAAGCCGCGACTTGAGGGAATGCTCGGACGTCCTAGCACCGGCCACCGGCCGTACGGGCGTGACCGCGGCCCGTCACAATACGAACCGGTGAAGGACAGCCACCCATGACGACGCCCACGATCGAGCTCAAGCCCTCCGCCAACCCGCTCTCGGACTCCGAGCGCGCGGAGATTCTGGCCAACCCCGGGTTCGGCCGCCACTTCACCGACCACATGGTGACGATCAAGTGGACCGAGGGCCGCGGCTGGCACGACGGCCAGCTCGTGCCGTACGCACCGCTCTCCCTCGACCCGGCCACCATGGTCCTGCACTACGCGCAGGAGATCTTCGAGGGACTGAAGGCATACCGGCGGCCCGACGGCTCCGTCGCCACCTTCCGCCCGGAGAAGAACGGCGCCCGCTTCCAGGCGTCCTCGCGCCGCCTGGGCATGCCCGAGCTTCCGGTGGACACCTTCATCGAAGCCTGCGACGCGCTGGTCGGGCAGGACGAGAAGTGGGTCCCGGCGCACGGCGGCGAGGAGTCGCTCTACCTGCGCCCCTTCATGATCGCCACCGAGGTCGGCCTGGGCGTCAAGCCCGCCAACGAGTACCTCTTCCTCGTCATCGCCTCCCCGGCCGGCGCCTACTTCCCGGGCGGGGTCAAGCCGGTCTCCATCTGGGTCTCCGAGGACCGGGTCCGCGCCGTCCCCGGCGGCATGGGCGACGCCAAGACCGGCGGGAACTACGCGGCGTCGCTGCTCGCGCAGGCGGAAGCGGCGACCAAGGGCTGCGACCAGGTCTGCTACCTCGACGCCATCGAGCGCAAGTGGGTCGAGGAACTGGGCGGCATGAACCTCTACTTCGTGTACGGCAACAAGATCATCACGCCCACCCTCACCGGCTCCATCCTGGAGGGCGTCACCCGCGACTCCCTGCTCACCGTCGCCCGTGACCTCGGCTACGAGGCCGAGGAGGGCCGTGTCTCGGTCGACCAGTGGCAGCGCGACTCGGAGAACGGCACCCTCACCGAGGTCTTCGCCTGCGGGACCGCCGCCGTGATCACGCCGGTCGGCACGGTCAAGCGGACCGGCGCCGAGTGGCAGCAGAGCGGGGGCGAGCCGGGCGAGGTGACGCAGCGGCTGCGGGACGCGCTGCTCGACATCCAGCGGGGCACTGTCGCGGACATGCACGGGTGGATGCACACGCTGGCCTGACGCGACCCCGGCGTGGGTGCGGGCCGCTGGGGGCTGCCGCCCCCAGACCCCCGCTTCGGCCTGAACGGCCTCGTCCTCAAACTCCCCCACTGCCTAGAGGGCGTGGGAGGTACCCCCAGACGGGCTGAGATTCCCGACCCCGGGCTCCTCCGGCGAGGCAGCCCGGGGCTGCGGCAACAGCACGTACACCACCCCGCCCACCAGCCCCGACAGCAGGAAGCTGCAGTCCACCCCGCCGGTGAGGAACAGCAGCGGGCCCTCGTACGACGGCAGGGAGACCGCGAGCACGCCGACCACCGCGCCCACCGCCCAGGCGGCCGTCGCAGGGACGTTCCAGCCGGAGCGGTACCAGTAGATCCCGCCCCGCGCCCGGCGGTTGAAGACCTGGAGGGCGTCCGCGTCGTACACCCCGTCGCAGCGCACCGAGCCGATCATCGTGATGACCGCCCACGGGGTGCCGATCGCCGTCAGCAGCAGCACGAAGGACGTCATCGCCGACTGCGCCTGCCAGGCGTAGTGCCCGGCGAAGACGCAGGCCGTGGCGACCACGGCGACGGCGCAGGTGGCGCGGGCGCGGGAGGCGCGCGGCAGGATCGCGTCCAGGTCCAGGCCCATCGAGTACAGCATCAGCCCCGCGTTGCCGACCGAGCCGGCCGAGGCGGCCAGCAGCAGCGGGACCAGGTACCAGGTGGGGGCGGCGTCGACCAGCGGCCCCGCGTAGTCCAGGGCGGCGCGGGCGGCGTACGCCGTGAAGGTGCCGAAGAGCTGCGGGACCAGCAGCCCCAGCGTCAGCCCCAGCCAGGTCGCGTGCAGCACCCGGCGGGAGGAGAAGCGGGCCGGTGAGATGTAGCGGGTGTAGTCGCCGAGCAGTGTGATGAAGGCGATCGGCCCGGACAGTCCCGCGGCCACCGCCGCCAGCAGCCACGTCGGCCAGAACCCGCCCAGCAGATACCCGCCCGCCTCCGGCAGCGCGGCGGTGGTGAAGTCGGGCGCGTAGGCGATCACGCCCAGCGCCAGCAGCGCGGTCATGCCGTAGGCCAGCACCCGGGACATGGCGAGCAGCACCCGGTAGCCGTAGACCGCGCCGGCGACGGTCGCGGCGGCCAGCAGTCCGTAGACGACGGCGTATGTCGCACCGCCCTGTGGCAGGCCGAAGAGCCGTCCGAGCACGCCCGCCATCACGTCCCCGCCGATCCACACGGTCAGCGCGGTGTAGCCGAGGGCCAGCAGCAGTCCGACCACCGAGCCCACCAGTCGCCCGCGCACGCCGAACTGGGCGCCGGAGGACGTGGACAGGTTGGTGCCGGTACGCAGGGAGATCAGGGCCAGCGGGGCCGTGAACAGCGTGCCGACGAGCGTCCCCGCGACCACCGAGCTCACCGACGCCCACCAGCCGAGGCCGAAGGACGGCGGCAGCCAGCCGAAGACGATCACGCCCAGGCAGAGGTTGGACCCCAGCAGGATCGAGACCAGGTCCCGGGGCCCGCTGGTGCGTTCCGCCTCCGGGATGGTGTCGACTCCGCGCTGTTCTATCGGCATGGCTGGTCTCCTTCGACGGCCGCCTGAGGGGTGGAGTGATGTTAGAGCGACGTTCAATGTGACGTCTGCCCCCGCTGTCAGTCAACGGTTCCGTTGCCTGTAATTCGTGTCTAGGGTGAGATTTGCGTTTAGAGTGATGCTCTAAATCAGGAGAAGTGAGGAGGTGCCGCGACGTGAGACTGACCCCCACGGAACGTGACCGGCTGCTGCTGTTCGGGGCGGCGGAGCTGGCCCGCGCCCGCCGGGCCCGCGGGCTCAGGCTGAACGTGCCGGAGGCGACCGCGCTGATCGCGGACACCGTGTGCGAGGCCGCCCGCGACGGAGCCCGCCTCGCCGAGGCCGTCGAGCGCGCCCGGTCCGTGCTCGGCCCGGACGACGTGCTGCCCGGCGTCGCGGACGTGGTCACCGAGGTGCACGTGGAGGCCGTCTTCGACGACGGCTCCCGCCTCGCGGTCGTCACCGACCCCGTCGCGGGCGGCGGGCTCGGCGCCGACGCCCCCGGCGCCCTGCTGCCGGGACGCGCACACGCCGAACCCGTGGCGGCGCTGCGGCTCCCGGTCACCAACACCGCGACCGTGCCCGTCTCCGTGACCTCCCACTTCCACTTCTTCGAGGCCAACCCGCGCCTGGACTTCGACCGTGAGCGGGCCTACGGCATGCGCCTGGCCGTGCCCGCCGGATCCTCGGTCCGCTTCGGCCCCGGCGAGCGCGTCGAGGTGGGGCTGGTGCCGATCGGCGGCGCACGCGTCGCCATCGGCTTCGCCGGGCTGGTCGACGGCGCGCTGGACGCACCGGGTGCCAGGGAAGAGGCCCTGCGCCGGGCCGCCGCATGCGGATATCTGGGAGCAGACCGATGAGCACGGACATCGACCCGTACGCCTACGCCGCCACCCACGGCCCGCGCGCCGGTGACCGGTTCCGCCTCGGCGACTCGGGCCTGGTGGTCCGCGTCGAGTCCGACGCCCAGCGGTACGGGGACGAGTTCCTCGCCGGTTTCGGCAAGACCGCCCGTGACGGACTGCACCTCAAGGCCGCCGCCGTGCGCGACACCTGCGACGTCGTGATCAGCAACGTGGTCGTGATCGACGCCGTGCAGGGCATCCGGAAGGTGTCGATCGGCATCCGCGAGGGGCGCATCCACGCCATCGGCCGGGCCGGGAACCCCGACACCCTCGACGGCGTCGACGTCGTGGTCGGCACCGGCACCTCGATCGTGTCCGGCGAGGGCCTCGTCGCCACCGCCGGGGCCGTGGACACCCACGTCCACCTGCTCTCCCCGCGCATCATGGAGGCGTCCCTCGCCTCCGGCGTGACGACGATCATCGGCCAGGAGTTCGGCCCGGTCTGGGGCGTCGGCGTCAACTCGCCCTGGGCGCTGAAGCACGCGTTCGGCGCCTTCGACGCCTGGCCGGTCAACATCGGCTTCCTGGGCCGGGGTTCGTCCTCCCACGACGCCCCGCTGGTCGAGGCGCTGGCCGAGGGTGGGGCGTCCGGCTTCAAGGTGCACGAGGACATGGGCGCCCACACCCGCGCCCTGGACAGCGCGCTGCGCGTCGCCGAGGAGCACGACGTCCAGGTCGCCCTGCACAGCGACGGCCTCAACGAATGCCTCTCCGTGGAGGACACCCTCCGGGTCCTGGAGGGCCGCACCATCCACGCCTTCCACATCGAGGGCTGCGGCGGCGGACACGTCCCCAACGTGCTGAAGATGGCCGGCGTCCCGAACATCATCGGCTCCTCCACCAACCCCACCCTGCCCTTCGGCCGGGACGCGGTCGCCGAGCACTACGGCATGATCGTCTCCGTCCACGACCTGAAGACCGACCTGCCGGGCGACGCCGCCATGGCCCGCGACCGCATCCGCGCCGGGACCATGGGCGCCGAGGACGTGCTGCACGACCTGGGCGCCATCGGCATCACCTCCTCCGACGCGCAGGGCATGGGCCGGGCCGGCGAGACCGTCCGCCGCACCTTCGCCATGGCCGGCAAGATGAAGGCCCAGTTCGGCGCGCCGGACGACCACGACAACGAGCGCGTCCTGCGCTACATCGCCAAGCTGACCATCAACCCCGCCATTGCCCACGGCCTCGCGCACGAGGTCGGCTCCATCGAGGTCGGCAAGCTCGCCGACATCGTGCTGTGGCGCCCGGAGTACTTCGGGGCCAAGCCGCAGCTGGTCCTCAAGTCGGGCTTCCCGGCGTACGGCGTGGTCGGCGACCCGAACGCGGCCACCGACACCTGCGAACCGCTGGTCCTCGGGCCCCAGTTCGGCGCGCACGGTGCCACGCCCGCCGAGATATCGGTGGCCTTCGTGGCACAGGCCGCCCTCGACCAGGGGCACGACACCATGCCCACCCGCCGCCGCCGGGTCGCCGTGCGCGGCACCCGCGGCATCGGCCCCGCCGACCTGCGCCTGAACTCCCGTACCGGCGCGGTCGACGTCGACCAGCGCACGGGCCTGGTCACCCTCGACGGCGACCCGCTGCGCTCCGAACCCGCCGAATCGGTCTCGCTCAACCGCCTCTACTTCCTCTGACCTACCTCTGACCTACCTCTGGCCTACTGCTGGCCTACCTCTGGCCTTCCGCCGGCGTTCTTCTTCGCCTCCCTCCGTCCTCCTCCTCCGACCTCCTGGGACACCTCCATGACCTTCCGCATGCCTCCCGAGTGGGCTCCGCACGAACGCACCTGGATGGCCTGGCCCGGCCCCAACTCGACGTTCACCGACGACGAGGAGCTGGCCGAGGCCCGTGCGGCCTGGGCCCGCGTCGCCCGCGCGGTGCGCCGCTTCGAGCCGGTGACGATGGTGCACGGACCCGGCCAGGGCGCCACGGCGCGTGAGCTGCTCGGCCCGGACGTCGACCTGGTGGAGCGCGAGCTGGACGACGCCTGGATGCGGGACATCGGCCCGACCTTCGTGACGGACGGGAGGGGCCAACTGGCCGCCGTGGACTGGGTGTTCAACGGCTGGGGCGCCCAGGACTGGGCCCGCTGGGAGCACGACGCCAAGATCGCCCGCCACGTCGCGGACCTCGCCGGCGCCCCCGTGCTGAGCAGCACCCTCGTCAACGAGGGCGGCGCGATCCACGTCGACGGCGAGGGCACGGTCCTGCTGACCGACACCGTCCAGCTCGGCTCCGGCCGCAACCCCGGCCTGACCCGTGAGGAGGTCGAGGCCGAGATCCACGCCAAGCTCGGCACCACCAGGGCGATCTGGCTCCCGCACGGGCTGAGCGGCGACTACGGCAGGTACGGGACCCAGGGCCACGTCGACATCGTCGCGGCCTTCGCACGGCCGGGCACCGTCCTCGTGCACAGCCAGCGAGACCCCCGGCACCCCGACCACGAGCGCTCACAGCTGTACCTGGAGATCCTCCGCGGCCAGAGCGACGCCAAGGGACGCCGTCTGGAGGTGGTCGAGGTCCCCGCCCCGACGGTCCTGAAGGACGAGCAGGGCGGCTGGGTCGACTACTCGTACATCAACCACTACCTGTGCAACGACGGTGTCGTCCTGTGCGCCTTCGGCGACCCGAACGACGAACGGGCGGCGGGCATCCTCCGCCGCCTGTTCCCCGACCGGACGGTGACCCTGGTCGACGCGCGTACGATCTTCGCGGGTGGCGGAGGCATCCACTGCATCACGCAGCAGCAGCCGAGGACCTACTCGACCTAGAAGACCCGGGAGTGGAGATGGCCGGTGGTGGGCGCAGGCAGGCCCCGCCGCGCGAGGACGTGCTCGCCGCCGCCATGGAGATGATCGCCGAGCGCGGCCTGGAGAAACTGACCATGGCGGCGCTCGGCCGCGAGGTCGGCATGAGCAGCGGCCACCTCCTGTACTACTTCGGCTCCAAGGACGAACTGCTGCTGCGCACCCTGGAGTGGAGCGAGGGCCGCCTCGGCGCCGAGCGCGGCCGTCTGCTCACCCGGCCCGGCACCGCCCGGGAACGCCTCGACGCCTACGTCGACCTGTACGTCCCGGACGGCCACCGCGACCCGCACTGGACGCTGTGGCTGGAGGTGTGGAACCGCTCGCAGAACGCCCCCGACGAGGCCCGCGACCGGCAGGCCGCCATCGAGGGCGCCTGGCACCGCGACCTGGTCGCCCTGCTCGCGGAGGGCATCTCGCGCGGCGAGTTCCGGCCCGTGGACCCCGACCGTTTCGCGTCCCGGCTGCGGGCCCTGCTCGACGGCTTCGCCATTCACGTGGCGATCGGCCTGCGCGGGACGGACCGGGCGCAGGCGCTGGGCCACGCACGGGAGTTCCTCGCCGAGGGGCTCCTGCCACGGTCCTGATCCGGACGCCCGTCGCTCGCATCCTGAGACGGGCGGTGGACAGGGGGACGGAATGTGCCAGACTGCCACCGTGCTCTCGTTCGCCATGATTATTGGCAGCAGGCGCGCCGGTCCGCAGTGACCACCACGTACGACCAGGTACGGGTGGACACCGTCGTCCTCGACCCGCGCGCAGACCTCTCGCACCCGCGAGAGGTTTTTCGCTTTCCTGGCCCACCCCGAGCCGGGAAGAGAGCGCGAGGGATCATAGACGGACGGTGGAACCGGTCATTCCGGTAGACCGAGATCCCATACAGGAGCCTTCAGATCATGACCGCAACCAGCGAACTCGACGATTCGTTCCACGTCTTCGACACCACCCTGCGCGACGGCGCGCAGCGCGAGGGCATCAACCTCACGGTCGCGGACAAGCTGGCCATCGCACGGCACCTGGACGACTTCGGTGTGGGCTTCATCGAGGGCGGCTGGCCCGGCGCCAACCCGCGGGACACCGAGTTCTTCGCCCGCGCCCAAGAGGAGATCGACTTCCGGCACGCCCAGCTGGTCGCCTTCGGCTCCACCCGCCGGGCGGGCGCCACCGCCGCCGAGGACCACCAGGTCAGGGCGCTGCTCGAGTCCGGCGCCGAGGTGATCACCCTGGTCGCCAAGTCGCACGACCGGCACGTCGAGCTGGCCCTGCGCACCACGCTGGACGAGAACCTGGCGATGGTCGCCGACACCGTCTCCCACCTCAAGGCGCGGGGCCGCCGGGTGTTCGTCGACTGCGAGCACTTCTTCGACGGCTACCGCGCCAACCCCGAGTACGCCAAGTCCGTCGTGCGCACCGCCTCGGAAGCCGGCGCCGACGTCGTCATCCTGTGCGACACCAACGGCGGCATGCTCCCGGCGCAGATCCAGGCCGTGGTCGCCACGGTGCTGGCCGACACCGGCGCCCGGCTCGGCATCCACGCCCAGGACGACACCGGCTGCGCCGTCGCCAACACCCTCGCCGCGGTCGACGCGGGCGCCACCCACGTCCAGTGCACGGCCAACGGCTACGGCGAGCGGGTGGGCAACGCCAACCTGTTCCCGGTCGTGGCCGCCCTGGAGCTGAAGTACGGCAAGCAGGTCCTGCCCGAGGGCCGGCTGCGCGAGATGACCCGGATCTCCCACGCCATCGCCGAGGTCGTCAACCTCACCCCCTCCACCCACCAGCCGTACGTGGGCGTCTCCGCCTTCGCGCACAAGGCCGGCCTGCACGCCTCCGCGATCAAGGTGGACCCGGACCTCTACCAGCACATCGACCCCGAGCTGGTCGGCAACACCATGCGGATGCTGGTCTCCGACATGGCGGGACGCGCCTCCATCGAGCTCAAGGGCAAGGAACTCGGCATCGACCTCGGCGGCGACCGCGAGCTGGTCGGCCGGGTCGTCGAGCGGGTCAAGGAGCGCGAGCTGGCGGGCTACACCTACGAGGCCGCCGACGCCAGCTTCGAGCTGCTGCTGCGCGCCGAGGCCGAGGGCAGGCCGCTGAAGTACTTCGACGTCGAGTCCTGGCGCGCGATCACCGAGGACCGCCCCGACGGCAGCCACGCCAACGAGGCCACCGTCAAACTCTGGGCCAAGGGCGAGCGCATCGTCGCCACCGCCGAGGGAAACGGCCCGGTCAACGCCCTGGACCGGTCGCTGCGCGTCGCCCTGGAGAAGATCTACCCCGAGCTGGCCAAGCTCGACCTGGTCGACTACAAGGTCCGCATCCTGGAGGGCGTGCACGGCACCCAGTCCACGACCAGGGTCCTCATCTCCACCTCGGACGGCACGGGGGAGTGGGCCACGGTGGGCGTCGCGGAGAACGTCATCGCCGCCTCGTGGCAGGCCCTGGAGGACGCCTACACGTACGGGCTGCTGCGGGCGGGGGTCGCGCCCGCCGAGTGAGCCCGGCACATGATGCCCTCGCTCTTTATGTCTGATTGAGACCCGTTCGGGTACGTTCGAACGTATGAAGGGCGTTCGTGCTCGGTTCCTCATACGCCTCCTGGTCGCGCCGGTCGTCGCCGCGCTGGCGGTGCTGCTGGCCGGTGCGTCCGGTGGGTCCGGTGCGTCCGGTGAGCAGGCGCAGACCGACGTCTCCGAGATCGGCGAGGCCCTGCGCGAGAGTCCCGTGTACGTGGACCCGGCCGCCTCCGACCTGCTGTCCAAGTCGGACGCGGACGCGCTCGCCCACAAGATCGAGGACGCGGGCGAACCCGTCTTCGTGGCGGTCCTTCCGGCCGGCTACCCGACCGAGAACCTCTTCCAGAACCTGCGCACCGAGACCGGCATCACCGGTCTGTACGGCGTCCGGCTCGGCGACCGCTTCGACGCCCGCGCCGACAGCAGCGTGCTGAGCCGCCAGGGCGTGCAGAACCTGGTCACCGCCGTCCAGGGCGCGGGCGATCCCAAGGCCCAGCTGAACGACTTCGTCGACGACGCGCTGCGCAGCGTGCGCGGCTCCGCCCCCTCGTCCTGGGACTCCGGCGGCGGCTCCGCGCCCACGGGCGCCCTGATCACCGCGGGCGCGGTGGTGGTCCTGGGCGGCGCGGGCGTCTACGCGGTCTCCCGGCGCAGCCGCCACCGCCGCGAGGCGGAGCAGCGGGCGGCCCTGGAGCGGCTGCGGGTGGTGGTCGACGAGGACATCACGGCGTTCGGCGAGGAGCTGGACCGCCTGGACTTCCACCCGGCGGAACCGGGCGCCGACGACGCGATGCGGGCGGACTACGAACGCGCCCTCGACGCCTACGAGCAGGCCAAGACCTATATGGCCGACGCCCGCAAACCGGAGGACGTGCGCGCCGTCACCCAGGCGGTGGAGGACGGCCGCTTCTCGCTCGCGCAGCTGGCCGCCCGCCGCGAGGGCAGGCCGCTGCCCGAGCGCAGGCCGCCCTGCTTCTTCGACCCGCGCCACGGCCCTTCGGTCGCCGACGCCACCTGGACCCCGCCGGGCGGCACCACGCGCCGGGTCCCGGTCTGCGCGGCCGACCAGGCCCGGCTGTCCGACGGCCGGGACCCGATGATCCGCGAGGTGGACACCGATTACGGCCGCCGTCCCTACTGGGACGCGGGCCCGGCCTACGGCCCCTGGGCGGGCGGCTACTTCGGCGGCGGCATCCTGCCCGGGCTGCTGGTCGGCACCATGCTCGGCAGCATGATGGCGGGACCCGCCTACGGAGCCGGTTACGGCACCGGGTACGGCGACTTCGGCGGCTACGAGGGCGGCGACGTCTCGGGCGGCGACTTCGACCCCGGGGACTTCGGGGGCGGCTTCGGCGGCGGGGACTTCGGCGGTGGCGGCGGTTTCGGCGGCGGAGGGGACTTCGGCGGCGGCTTCTGAGGGGCGCGGCGGGGTCAGCGCCTGGCAGCCTTCGGCCCGGCAGCCTTCGGCCTCGGGGCCGCCGGACGGTCCGCGCCGGACCGCACGGGCTCCAGGGACCGCCGCCTCCGGTCCGGGCCGCCCCCGCGCCGGACGACGACCACGGCCGCGAGGCCGACCGCCAGGCCGAGGGCGGTCTGGACGCCGAAGGGCTCACCGAACATGAGGGCGCCCCACACCGCGGTGACCGGCGCCATGAGGAACATGAGGGTGTTGACCTCGGTGATGCCGGACCGGCGCAGGATCAGCCAGTACAGCCCGTAGCCGCCGAAGGTCGGCAGCACCACCAGCCAGGCGGTCGCCAGCCAGAACGAGGTCCCGGCAGGCGGCGTCGCCGCCCCGGCGGCCAGGGCGAGGCCGGAGAACAGGACGGCGCTGGTCGCGCAGTGGATCGTCAGGGCGACGCGGGGCGCGACCGGCTCCCGTGTGCGGCTCTCCAGGAAGGTGGCCGCCACCAGCGACAGCATGCCGAGGAACGGGACGAGATACGCCCACCAGGCCACTGACGCCCCGGCCGCCGCGGCGTCGGCGAGTGTCACCGTGGCCACGCCGGACAGCCCGAGCCACAGTCCGAGCCACTGCCTGCGGGAGACGTACTGCCGCAGCAGGGGACCGGCGAGGGCGCCGGCGACCAGGGGCTGGACGCCGTCGATCAGGGCGGTGGTGCCGCTGGAGACACCCAGCTCGATGGCGTAGTAGACGCTGAGCAGATAGCCGCTCTGCGACAGTGCGCCGATGGCGATCTGCCGGCCGGCGCCCCGGAGCGTCAGACCCCGCCAGGCCGTCCGGGAGACGAGCGCGGCGGCGGCCAGCAGGACGGCGAGCGGCAGGAAGCGCCACATCAGGAGGGTGGGCGTGGCAGCGGTCTCCGCACCGAGCTTGGCGCCGATGAAGCCGGAGCTCCAGCACAGTACGAAGGCGGCCGAGAGCAGGGCGTTCACGTCGACCACATCCAGAGTCGTAGTAGACAGATCGGTTTACTCATTCCGAGTGCCCACTATACAGACCGGTATACTCGTGGCCATGGGTGCAGAGGCCGCGGGTGGAGAGGTCATGGGTGAAGAGGTCGTGGGAGCCGCGGGGAAACCTCGCCGGGTCCGAATGACGCCGGGCGCGCGACGGGTGCTGGAGGCCGCCGAGCGGCTGTTCTACGCGCACGGCATCCACGCCGTGGGCGTGGACCTCATCGCCGCCGAGGCGGGGGTGACCAAGAAGACGCTGTACGACCGGTTCGGCTCGAAGGAGCAGATCGTCGTGGAGTACCTGGCCGGGCGCGACGAGCGCTGGCGGGACCTGCTCGCCGGACGGCTGGAGGCGGCGGGGGAGGGGGCGGCCGCCCGGGTCGAGGCGGTCTTCGAGGCATCACGCGCGTGGTCGGCGCGGTACGGCGCCAAGGGGTGCAGCATGATCAACGCACATGCGGAGATCAGCGACCCGGCCCATCCGGCCCACCCGGTCATCATCGGCCAGAAGCGGTGGATGCTCGACCTCTTCACCGGCCTGGCCCGGGAGATCGACGCGGCGGGCGCGGACCGGCTGGCCCGGACGCTGATGCTGCTGCACGAGGGGGCGCTGGTCGCCCACGGGGTCGGCGTGCTCCCCGACCCCTTCGACACCGCCCTCGACCAGGTGCGGGAGTTGCTGGGCAGGTGAAAACGGGCGGTGCGCGGGCCGGACGTCCCGCTACGGTGGGCCTGTGCCGCCCACCACCGCGCTCCTCGTCATCGACATGCAGAACAGCACGGTCGCCATGGCGCACCGGGCCGCCGAGACGGTCGCCGCGATCGCCCGGCTGAGCGAGCGGGCGCGGGCGGCCGGGGTGCTGGTGGTGACCGTGCGGCAGCAGGACGCGGGCATGGTCCCCGGGACCGAGGGCTGGCGGGTCGTGCCCGAGCTGGCGCCGCGGGAGGGGGAGCCGGTCGTGGACAAGACGACCCCGGACGGCTTCCTGGGCACCGACCTCGACGCGGTCCTGACGGCGCGCGGTGTCACCGAGGTGATCGTGACCGGGTTCGCCACGGAGGTCTGCGTGGACACCACGGCGCGGCAGGCGCTGAGCCGGGGCTACGACCTGGTGGTCGTCGCCGACGGGCACACCACCTCGGTGCGGACCGGGGCGGACACCGACCTCGTCCCGGCGGACCGCTCGATCGCGCAGTACAACGCCGTCTACCGCACGATCGGCTGGCCCGGCCGCCGCATCCGGGTCCGGGCCGCCGCCGACGTGGACTTCGGTGCCCCCGAGGGGGCACGGGGCGTCAGGCCTGCCTGATCGCCGAGATGTCGAAGTTCAGCTTGATCTTGTCGGAGACCAGTACGCCGCCCGTCTCCAGCGCCGCGTTCCAGGTGAGCCCCCACTCCGAGCGCTTGATCTCCGCCTTGCCCTCGAAGCCGACGCGCTCGTTGCCGAACGGGTCCTTGGCGGCGCCGTTGAACTCCAGGTCGATGGTGAGCGGCTTGGTCGTGCCGAGGATCGACAGGTCACCGGTGATGCGGTAGTCGTCGCCCCCCAGGGACTCCGCCTTGGTGGAGCGGAAGGTCATCGTCGGGTACTCGCCCGTGTTGAAGAAGTCCGAGCTCTTCAGGTGCCCGTCACGGTCGGGGGAGCCGGTGTCGATGCTGTCCATCGTGATGTCCAGGGACGCCGTGGAGCGGGACGGGTCGGTGCCGTCCAGGTGCAGCGTGCCGGTGAAGTCGAGGAACTTGCCCTTGACGTTGGTGACCATGGCGTGGCGCGCCGTGAAGCCGATCGTCGTGTGGGCCGGGTCGACGGTGTAGTCGCCGGTCAGCGTCGCGAGGTCGGGGGTGGCGGTCATGGTGTCCTCCAAGGAAGGCGTTGAAGTTGAATGTTCAACCAGTCCAACGGTTTCGACTCTAGAGCTATTCCGCGCCGCCATCAACCACCCGCGCCGCACGTGTTGCGGCACTGTTCCCCTCCGCCTCCCGGCGTGATAGACGGCATGAGCATGACCCCACAGCGCCCCACCGCCCCCACCCGTCGCGCGGTCCTGCTCGCCGCGGCGGCCGCCGCCGCCCTCACCACCGTCCCCCGTGCCGCGGCCGCCACCGCCGACCCCTACGACACCCTCCGCCGCCGCTGGCTCGACATCACCCTCGGCACCGGCTACGACCCGGCCGCCGAGCCGTACGCCTCCCGCCTCTCCGAGACCGGCGAGCGCGCCCGCGAGCACCGCGCCACCATGGCCCCCACCCCCACCTCCCTGTGGCCAGGCCACCCCTTCGACCCGCCGGCCGGCATCACCTTCGCCTACGGCCGCCTGTGGACGATGACCGAGGCGTACGTCCAGGAGGGCACCGGCTCCACCGGCGACCCCGCCCTCCTCGCCGACATCCTGCGCGGCCTCGACCACCTCTCGGCCACCGTCTACAACCCCGCCACCACCCGCTACGGCAACTGGTGGGAATGGCAGATCGGCAGCCCCCGGCTCCTGATGGACATCACGGCCGCCCTGTACGACCACCTCGGCACCGACCGCGTGGCCGCCGCCTGTGCCGCAGTCGACCACTTCGTCCCCGACGCGATGCTCGGCGACTACACCGGCACCTCCACCGGCGCCAACCGCGTCGACCTGTGCCGCTCCGTCGCCCTGCGCGGCATCCTGGGCCGGGCCCCCGCCAAGATCGCCCTGGCCCGCGACGCCCTCTCGCCGGTCTTCCCGTACGTCACGAAGGGCGACGGGCTCTACGCCGACGGCTCCTTCGTCCAGCACACCTGGGTCGCCTACTCGGGGACGTACGGCCAGGTCATGCTGGACGGCCTCGGTCGGCTGTTCACCCTGCTGGCCGGGTCCGAGTGGGAGGTGACCGACCCGGGCAAGCAGATCGTCCTCGACAGCGTCGAACACGCCTACGCGCCCCTGATCCACGACGGGCTGGTCATGGACATCGTCAACGGGCGGGCCATCAGCCGGGGTTACCTCAAGAGCGACGACCTGCACGTCATGCGCAGCGACCACTTCCACGGCCAGCAGATCATCGCCGCCATGGCGGTCCTGGCGGGCGGGGCGAGCGGCGCCGAGCGCGAGCGCTGGTACGCCAGGATCAAGGGCTGGATCGACCGGGACACCGTCACCCCGGTCCTCACCGCGCCCCAGTTCCCGGTCGCCGACCTGGCCCGGCTGCACGCGATCGCGGCCGCCCCGGGCGAAGCTGCCCCCGAGCCCGTCGGGCACCACCTCTTCGCCGCCATGGACCGCGCCGTCCACCGCCGCCCCGCCTTCACCGCGGGCCTCGCCATGGCCGGCGACCGCATCGCCCACTACGAGTGCGGCAACGGCGAGAACCCGCGCGGCTGGCACACCGGCGCCGGGATGCTCACCTGGTGGGCGAACGGGACCGCCTCGGATCAGTACACCGACTGGTTCTGGCCGACCGTCGACTGGTACCGGCTGCCCGGCACCACCGTCTCCACCAAGCGCCTGCCCGACCGCGCGGGCGGCGAATGGGGCGCGCCAAAACCGGACGTGAGCTGGGTCGGCGGCACGACCGACGGCGAGTACGCGACAGTGGGGCAGCACCTCAAGGGGCTCGGCTCCACCCTCGAAGCCCGCAAGTCCTGGTTCTTCCTGGACGACTCCGTGGTCTGCCTGGGCGCGGGCATCGCCTGCGCGGACGGCGTCCCGGTCGAGACGGTCGTGGACAACCGCAACCTGGGGGAGGGCGGCGACCCGGCCCTCGTCCGCGGCCGGCACTGGGCACACCTGGAGGGCCACGGGGGCTGGATCGTGCCCGGGGGCGGCCTCAGGGCCCTGCGCGAGGACCGCACCGGCGCCTGGTCCGACATCAACACCACCAGCACGACCGAGCGCCGCACCCGGCGCTGGCAGACCCTCTGGCTCGACCACGGCACCGACCCCGCCGACGCCACGTACGTCTACACCGTCATGCCGGGCGCCTCCCGGTCGGCCGTGGCCCGCCGCGCCGCCGACCGCCACCGGGTCACGGTCCTCGCCAACGACCGCCGACGCCAGGCGGTCTCGGTCCCCACCCTCGGTCTCACGGCCGCCAACTTCTGGCAGGCCGGCACCGCGGGCCCGCTCACCGCGACGGCCGGGGCGAGCGTGCTGGTCCGCCGCTGGGGCCGTACCGCTACCCTCTGCGTGAGCGAACCGCCGCGCACGGGAGAACCCCTGGAGATCATCTGGGACCACCCGGTGAGAGCGGTGCCGCGGGCCGACGAGACGGTGGAGATCCTCGCGACGGGCCGCCGACTGCACCTCCGCGTCACCCCAGGGGTGGTATGCACCACCCATGAATGTGAGGTGACTCTCAGCTGACGGCTTTGTGTGACCTCTACAAGCGGAAGCCCCTCTGAGCAGTCGAAAAGGCTGCATGCGACGAGGGTTCTGTTCGGTGCTACCAGGAAAACGGGCCGGAGACTGTACGGAGTCGACGGCTCGCAATCCTTGGTGGGCTTCGTAGAGTCGCTACATGACCGTTTTGGATGAGGCGCCGGGTGAGCCGACGGACGCGCGCGGGCGAGTGGCCGAGCTGCACGAGATCCGTGCGCAGGCGCTGGCCGGGCCGAGCGAGAAGGCGACGGAGGCGCAGCACGCCAAGGGCAAGCTGACGGCGCGTGAGCGGATCGAGCTGCTGCTGGACGCGGGCTCCTTCCGCGAGGTCGAGCAGCTGCGCCGGCACCGGGCGACCGGGTTCGGCCTGGAGGCCAAGAGGCCGCACACCGACGGTGTCATCACGGGCTGGGGGACGGTCGAGGGCCGCACGGTCTTCGTCTACGCCCACGACTTCCGGATCTTCGGCGGCGCGCTGGGCGAGGCGCACGCCACGAAGATCCACAAGATCATGGACATGGCCATCGCGGCCGGTGCCCCGCTGGTCTCGCTCAACGACGGCGCCGGCGCCCGCATCCAGGAGGGCGTCAGCGCGCTCGCCGGCTACGGCGGCATCTTCCAGCGCAACACCAGGGCGTCCGGTGTCATCCCGCAGATCAGCGTGATGCTCGGCCCGTGCGCGGGCGGCGCGGCGTACAGCCCCGCCCTGACCGACTTCGTCTTCATGGTCCGCGACACCTCGCAGATGTTCATCACGGGCCCGGACGTGGTCAAGGCGGTCACCGGCGAGGAGATCACGCAGAACGGGCTGGGCGGCGCGGACGTGCACGCCGAGACGTCGGGCGTGTGCCACTTCGCCTACGACGACGAGGAGACCTGCCTCGCCGAGGTCCGCTACCTCCTGTCCCTCCTCCCGCAGAACAACCGGGAGAACCCGCCCCGCGCCGAGTCCGCGGACCCGGTGGACCGACGCTCGGACGTGCTCCTGGACCTGGTCCCGGCGGACGGCAACCGCCCCTACGACATGGCCAAGGTCATCGAGGAACTCGTCGACGAGGGCGACTACCTGGAGGTCCACGAGCGCTGGGCCCGCAACATCATCTGCGCGCTGGCCCGCCTCGACGGGCAGGTCGTCGGCATCGTCGCCAACCAGCCGCAGGCCCTGGCCGGCGTCCTGGACATCGAGGCGTCGGAGAAGGCGGCGCGCTTCGTCCAGATGTGCGACGCCTTCAACATCCCGATCATCACTCTTCTGGACGTACCCGGCTTCCTGCCCGGTGTCGACCAGGAGCACGGCGGCATCATCCGCCACGGCGCCAAGCTCCTGTACGCGTACTGCAACGCGACCGTGCCCCGGATCTCGCTCATCCTGCGCAAGGCGTACGGAGGTGCTTACATCGTCATGGACAGCCAGTCCATCGGCGCCGATCTCACCTACGCCTGGCCGACCAACGAGATCGCGGTGATGGGCGCGGAGGGTGCCGCGAACGTCATCTTCCGCCGGCAGATCGCCGGGGCCGAGGACCCCGAGGCCATGCGGGCGCGCATGGTCAAGGAGTACAAGTCCGAGCTGATGCACCCCTACTACGCGGCCGAACGCGGCCTGGTCGACGACGTCATCGACCCCGCGGAGACCCGCGAGGTGCTGATCAAGTCCCTGGCGATGCTCCACACCAAGCACGCCGACCTGCCCTCCCGCAAGCACGGCAACCCGCCGCAGTGACCCGAGGAGCCACTTCCATGTCCACTCCCGACATCCGCGTCGAGAAGGGCCACGCCGAGCCCGAGGAAGTCGCCGCCATCACGGCCCTCCTCCTGGCCCGCGCCGCCGCCCGCCCCGCCGAGATCGCCCCGACCCACGGCGGCGGTCGCGCCCGCGCGGGGTGGCGCCGCCTGGAACGCGAACCGGGTTTCCGGGCGCCGCACAGCTGGCGCTGACCTGAGATACGAGCGAGGCCCCTCCGTCAGGAGGGGCCTCGCTCGTTTAGGGGCGCGGGGCTGTGTCGATATGCGGCTCCGCCGCGTGGGCGCGACCAGCCACGTACTACGCACCCGGCAACGAAACCGCCCCCGGCAGCCCAGTGGCCGCAGGGGGCGTCGCGCAACCCGGCGCTGACGGGGTGCCGCCTGCGCCCACCCGTGCCGCCCCAGCGGCACGACTGCCCGCAGGCTACGGCGGCACGACTGCCGCAGGCTCAGCGGCGCGTCAGCGCAACCGGGCCATCAGGGCGTGCTCCACGAGAGTGATGAGCGCGGACTTGGCGTCGGCGCGGTGCCGGGCGTCGGTCGTGATGATCGGCGTGTCCGGGCCGATCTGCAGCGCCTCCCGGACCTCGTCCGGGTTGTACGGCTGCTGCCCGTCGAAGCCGTTGAGCGCGATCACGAACGGCAGACCGCTGTTCTCGAAGTAGTCGACGGCCGGGAAGCAGTCGGCCAGCCGCCTCGTGTCGACCAGGACGATCGCCCCGATGGCGCCGCGCACCAGGTCGTCCCACATGAACCAGAACCGGTCCTGGCCGGGCGTACCGAAGAGGTACAGGATCAGGTCCTGGTCGAGCGTGATGCGGCCGAAGTCCATGGCGACCGTCGTGGTCGTCTTGTCCCCCGTGTGGGTGAGGTCGTCGATGCCCGCCGAAGCGGATGTCATCACGGCCTCGGTGCGCAGCGGGTTGATCTCCGAGACAGCGCCGACGAACGTGGTCTTGCCCACGCCGAAGCCGCCCGCCACCACGATCTTCGCGGAAGTGGTGGAGCGGGAAGGACCGCCGCTAGAGCTTGCGAAGTCCACTGAGCACCCTTTCGAGCAGTGTCACGTCTGGCTGGCCGCCGGCGCTCTCGTCGCCGCCGGGCTGATGGATGGCGACCAGTCCCGCCTCCGCCAAGTCGGCGACGAGGATCCTGGCCACGCCGAGAGGGATCGTCAGGAGGGCCGAGACCTCGGCCACCGACTTGATCTCCCGGCAGAGGTTGCAGATCCGCTGATGCTCGGGCAGTTGGCCCTGCATCTGGTGCGGCTGCGCGGTGGTGTGCACCAGCGCCTCGATGGCGAGCTGGTACCGGGGCCTGGTGCGGCCGCCCGTCATGGCGTACGGGCGCACCAGGGGGTTGTTCGACGCCCCGGCGGGCGCCGGCTCAGGGGTGCGGCGCTGCGGCTGCACGGGCTGGATGCGCGGAGCGTGCGGCTGGTCGTACGGCGAAGGGCCGGGGCCCTGCGGCGCGTACGGCTGCCGGTGGTTCGGCACGGAGGGGTAGCCGTACCCGTTCGCCGAGCCGTCGCCTTGGCCCTGACCAGGGCCGTACGACCAGTTGCCCGATGACGGACCGCCTGGGGGTGTTGCCACTTTTTCCTCCTCCGACTGTGCCTGGCACCCATCACTGTGGAGCCGCGTCCCGAAACTTTACGGCCACGGGACGCCAAAACGCACCGTCTGTCCTTTAGTTGAGAAGGCTCCCTTGGAGCTCAGCCCGCAGATCAGGGGTCAAAACCGTGCCCGCACGGTCCACCAGAAGGGCCATCTCGTACCCAATGAGACCGATGTCCGCCTCCGGGTGTGCGAGAACCGCGAGGGACGAGCCGTCGGAAATGGACATGATGAAGAGGAATCCGCGCTCCATCTCCACAACCGTCTGGTTCACGCTGCCGCCCTCGAAGATGCGCGAGGCACCGGCGGTCAGCGAGGTCAGGCCGGAGGCGACGGCCGCGAGCTGATCGGCTCGGTCGCGGGGGAACCCTTCGGACATCGCCAGAAGGAGTCCGTCGGCGGAGACCACCACCGTGTGGGACACCCCCGGGGTGTTGTCCACGAAGTTGGTGATCAACCAGTTCAGGTTCTGCGCCGCCTGGCTCATCGGGCTCACACTAACGCTCCTGGTTGTAGGTGCTGTCAGGACCACGGTGTTCATTCCTTGTGTCCTGGCCGTTCGTTTCACTGCCTGCGTTGCGGCCTCGCTCGACGCCGCGCCGCAGGTTGCTCAGCCTGCCCCGGACGTCCTCCGGAGCGCGGGAGACCTGGGGGCCTCCCTGTGGAGTGGTCTCGGCCGCGCCCTCGACCAGGTTGGCCTTGGGCACCCGCCGCGGCAGACCCGAGGAGGTCACCCCGCCCGCCTTGGGCTTGCGCAGCGCCGAGGCCTGCTGCCAGCGGTCGTCGTTGGCCGACCGCCAGGTGTCCTCGCCGCCCGCCCCCGGTGCGGCGGCCGGTGTCTCCTGGCCCACGTGCCCCGCATCGCCCGCGCCGCCCGCGGTGGATCCGCGGCGGGGAAGACCGGCGTCGGTCAGCTCGTGGGCGGCGGAGGGGGCCGGCCCCGGACGGTCGAAGCCTACGCGGTCCGGCTCGGTCACGTCAGCGGCCTGGGCGGATTGCGCCTGCGGGGCACCCGCGGAGTACTGGTCCGGATATCCGTTCTGGTATCCGTCCTGCTGCGGCCAGTCGTCCTGGTGGCGCCGCTGCTCGAAGGGGGAGTAGCTCCCGTTCTCCGGCGCACCGCCGTTCGGCGCGTAGTACTGCTCGTCGTACGACGCCTGCTGCGGTTCCTGGTAGGCCTGCTGCGGGTCGGCGTAGGCCGACTGCTGGTCGTACCCGGCGGTCGCCGGCTCCTGGTACCCGCCGTTCGGCTGCTGCTGGTAGCCGTCGAGGGCCTGGTCGTAGCCGGCCTGCTGACCGTCGTAGCCCGGCTGCTGACCGGCGAACCGGTCCTGGAACCCGGTGGCCTCGTCGCGCCCGCCGTCGCCCTGGTCCACCGGACCCGGCAGCTCGGGGTGCGACTGGGCCTCCAGGGCCGCGCGGCGCTCCTCACGCATGAGCGAGCGGCCGACCGGGTCCAGCTCGCGTATGTCGTCGGGGATCTCGGCGTACCGGCTGTCGTCGAAGCCCAGCTCGGCGGCGGTCCGCATGGGCTGGCCGACCTGGCCCACCTGGCCGAAGTTCTCGCCCTGGAAGTTCTGCTCCGGGATGATCTGCGACACGGTGAACTCGTCGCGCTGCTGCTGCTCGCCACCGCCACCGTGGGTGATGGCGTCCGGGAGCATGACCAGCGAGGTGGTGCCCGCCTGCTCCCCGGAGGGGCGCAGCTGCACGCGGATGCCGTGCCGGTCGGACAGCCGGCCGACCACGAACAGGCCCATGCGCTGCGAGATCGCGGCGTCCACGGTCGGCGGGTTGGCCAACTTGTGGTTGATGTCCGCGAAGTCCTCGGCGGTCAGGCCGATGCCCTTGTCGTGGATCTCGACCATCACGCGGCCGTCGGGCAGCCGGGTCGCGGTGACGCGGACCTTGGTCTGCGGCGAGGAGAACGTCGTGGCGTTCTCGAGCAGCTCGGCGAGCAGGTGCACGAGGTCGGTCACGGCACGGCCGTGGATCTCGGCCTCGGGGACACCCGACAGCTCGATGCGCTCGTACTGCTCCACCTCGGAGGAGGCGGCGCGCAGCACGTCGACCAGCGGAACCGGCTGGTCCCAGCGGCGGCCGGGCTCCTCGCCGGCGAGGACCAGGAGGTTCTCGCCGTTGCGGCGCATACGGGTGGCGAGGTGGTCCAGCCGGAAGAGGTTCTCCAGCTGGTCGGGGTCGGCCTCGTTGTTCTCCAGGTCGGTGATCAGGCTCAGCTGGCCCTCGATCAGCGACTGGTTGCGGCGCGACAGGTTGGTGAAGATCGCGTTGATGTTGCCCCGCAGCAGGGCCTGCTCGGCGGCGAGCCGGACCGCCTCGCGGTGCACCTGGTCGAAGGCGCGGGCGACCTCGCCGATCTCGTCGGTGGAGGTGATCGGAATCGGCTGCACCCGGGTGTCGACCCGGCCGGGGTCGGTGCGGGAGAGCTGGTCGACCAGCATCGGCAGCCGCTGCTCGGCGATGCCGAAGGCGGCGTTGCGTAGCTGGCGCATGGAGCGGCTCATGCCGCGGGCCACCATGCCGGCCAGCACGAACGCGGCGAGCAGCGCGATGACGACCGCGGCGCCCGTGATGTAGGCGTCGCGCTCGGCGTCGTCGGCGATCGTGGACGCCTCGGACACCGCCTTGTCGGCCAGGTCCGACTCGATCTTCTGGTACGCGTCGAACTTGAGGGTGTTGACCGCCCACCAGTTTTCCGGCGTGATGCCCTGCTGGGCCAGCTCCGCCCGCGCGCTGGTGTCCGTGGAGGCGAGCTGGGCCAGCTCCGAGATCATCGTGGTCGGGTCGGACGGCGGCGGCACGTAGTCCGGGTCCTTGGCCTTGGCCTCCTTGGCCATGGCCGCGCCGTCCTCCTTGAGCTTCGCCTCGGCGTCCTCGAGCTTCTGCGCGTCCGCCTCGGTGCCGCCGCCGATGTACTCCTCGATCGCGATGCGCTCCAGGTAGGCGTACGAGGAGAGCGCGACACGCTGGCTGGCGAGGTGGCTGGGCTCCGGACCCGGCTTGACCAGCATGTGCATGCCGATGGAGCGCTCCAGGGAGAGCGCCGCCTTCGTCAGCGAGATCGCGTAGACGGTGCGGCCGTAGGAGGTGATGTTGCCGGTGCCCAGACCCAGCTCGTTGGCGAACTCCATCAGGGGGTGGGCGACGCCGGTGTAGCCCTCCTCGGTCTCCACACCCTTGAGCTTGGAGGTGTACGCGGCGGCCCGCAGCGTCTGGAGCTTCGGCTCCTGCTCGCGGAACACCTTCAGCCGGCGCTCCAGGCCCGCCTTGCCGGGCATGCCCTGGGCCGCCTCGTCGAACGTGTCGGCCGCCTCGTCGGTGGCCCGGCGGGCCTCGGCGACGGTGGTGTCCTTCTCGCCCTTGCCCTGCAGCAGGGGAGCCGCCGTGATGTCGCGCTCGTTGTAGAGGGCGTTGGCGTAACCGAGGGAGGCGCGCACGAGACGCGCGGTGCTCTCGGCGTCCTCGGCGTCCTGCCAGGTGTCGATCGAGCTCTTCACCTGGAAGCCGCCCATGACGAGGCCGACCAGCACGGGTATGAGCAGGATCGCGTTCAGCCGGGTGGTCACCCGCCAGTTGCGGGGCGTGAAACGGCCACCGCTCGGCGCGGGCGGCTCGGCCTTGGGTTCCGCGGCCGGGGCGGGGGCGGGCGCCGCTGTGCGCGGCGGCGGGGTGAAGTTGCCCCGGGCCGATGGCTCGGGACTGTTCTTGCTTCGCCTCACTCGACCAACAACCTCTCGGCGGTCGGCACCTGTGTCGTGCCGCGGTGTCTCAGAACCCACTCCGTCAGTCATCGAGTACGCGCTACTGCTGAGTACGTCTTTGACCATGGGGCAGTTCTGGCATTCCAGCACGGCGACCAGCGCTCTTCCAAACAGTGGAACGCGGGGGTTACACGTGATGTAAGCCCCACGTAAAACGGTCATAAAGAGCGAGGTCCGTCAAAAGACGGGGCGTTCGTGCGCGCAGCGAGACCAGTTGACCGCGTCGCGTGTCGGTACCACCCGATTCCTCTGCCGAAACGTTATGAACAGCGGAGCCGACCGTGTCAAAGGACACAGCCGGCTCCGAACCGTCTACGACAAGTGCCGTAGAAGCCAGCCGACTTGGCTGCGGCGGTTGGCGGACCCGCCGGGGGCCTACCGCAGGCGGGCCATCAGCGCGTGCTCGACCAGCGTGATCAGCGCGGACTTGGCGTCGGCGCGGTGCCGGGCGTCGGTCGTGATGATCGGGGTGTCCGGGCCGATCTGCAGCGCCTCGCGCACCTCGTCCGGAGAGTACGGCTGCTGGCCGTCGAAGCCGTTGAGGGCGACGACGAACGGCAGGCCGCTGTTCTCGAAGTAGTCGACCGCGGGGAAGCAGTCGGCCAGCCGGCGGGTGTCGCACAGCACGACCGCACCGATGGCGCCGCGCACCAGGTCGTCCCACATGAACCAGAACCGGTCCTGGCCGGGAGTGCCGAACAGGTACAGGATCAGGTCCTGGTCGAGCGTGATGCGGCCGAAGTCCATGGCGACCGTCGTGGTCGTCTTGTCCCCGGCGTGCGTGAGGTCGTCGATCCCGGCGCTCGCCGAGGTCATCACGGCCTCGGTGCGCAGGGGGTTGATCTCGGAGACGGCGCCCACGAACGTGGTCTTGCCGACGCCGAAGCCGCCGGCGACCACGATCTTCGCGGAGGTGGTCGCCCGCCCTCCGTCAGAGCTTTCGAAGTCCACTGAGCACCCTTTCGAGCAGTGTCACGTCAGGCGCACCGCCGTTGTTCTCATCGCCGCCGGGCTGGTGAATGGCGACGAGCCCGGCCTCCGCGAGGTCCGCGACCAGGATCCGCGCCACGCCGAGCGGCATCGCCAGCAGGGCCGACACCTCGGCCACCGATTTCACCTCGCGGCACAAGTGGCAGATCCGCTGGTGCTCGGGGAGCAGTCCCATGAGCGCTGCCGGGTCGGCCGTCGTACTGATCAGCGCCTCGATGGCGAGCTGGTAGCGCGGCCTGGTCCGGCCACCGGTCATCGCGTAGGGACGGACCAGCGGCTGGTCGCCCTCGTCCTCGTACGGCTCCGCGTACGGATCATGAGAGGCGGTGGGCGGGGTCATGAATCCTCCGGGCGGGACAGCAAGTCGGTCAGTCAAGCCGTCTGACGAGGCCGGTGGGGGGATTGTGGCGGCCGGACGGTGATTTGGTAACACGGGTGGTGCCGGGGCCGATCAGTGGAGCAGACTGCCTTGTAGTTCAGCGCGCAGGTCGGGTGTGAGGACCGCACCCGCGCGGTCGACCAGGAGCGCCATCTCGTAGCCGACGAGGCCGATGTCGCACTCCGGGTGCGCGAGGACGGCCAGGGACGAGCCGTCCGAGACGGACATGAGGAAGAGGAACCCCCGCTCCATCTCCACGACCGTCTGCGCGACGTTGCCGCCCTCGAAGATCCGGGACGCCCCGGCGGTCAGCGAGGTCAGCCCCGAGGCGACGGCCGCGAGCTGGTCGGCGCGGTCACGAGGGAAGCCCTCCGACATCGCCAGGAGGAGTCCGTCGGCGGACACGACGACGGTGTGGGACACCCCTGGGGTGTTGTCCACGAAATTCGTGATCAACCAGTTGAGGTTCTGTGCCGCCTGGCTCATCGGGCTCAACTAACGCTCCTGCTGGTGAGTGGGCCGCGGGTAGCTGCCGGTCTGGTTGGTACCGGCCTGACGGCCCTGTGCGATTCCCCGACGGAGATTGGTCAGCCGGCCGCGCACGTCGTCGGGCGCACGCGAAACCGCCGGACCGCTCTGGTGCGACTGCTGCTGAGCCGTCCCCGGGACGAGGTTGGCCCGGGGGACCCGGCGCGGGAGGCCGGAGGTGGTGACCCCGCCCGCGGCCGGCTGCCTGACGCGCTCCGCCTGCCGGACGAGATCGTCGTTCGGCGAGCTGCGCCAGGCCGAGGTGGCCGGCCGCTGCGGGGCCGCCGGGGTCTGGGGCTGGGCGGCCTGCGGCTCCGGGGACGCGGCCGGGGCGGCCTGCGGCGCCCTCGCCTCGCGGTCCCCGTGGAACCAGTTGGTCTCCAGCGTGTCGTACAGCGGCGTACGTCCGTCACCGGGACCGGTGGCCGGGGGCAGGGCCCAACCGTCCTGGGGCCGCTGCGGGGGAGTGCCGTTGGTGTTCTGGCCCACGGGCTCCGGTGCGACCGGCCGCTGCGGGGCCGGCGGACGCGGGGCGCCGAAGTCGTTCCCGCCCTGCGTGCCGCCCGCCTGCGGACGCTCGAACTGTCCGGTGGCCGCCGGGTTCTGACGGGCCGGCAGGTCGTGCTGCCCGGTCGAGCCGTTGTCGTAGCCCTGGGCGCCGGCGAACCGGTCGGCCGGGGCCGAACCGTTCGGGGCCGCCTGGCCGGGCTGGCCGCCGAAGACGTCCGAGCGGACGAAGGCACCGCCGCCCTGCTGCGGCGCGGTCGGCTCGGGCCGCGCGAACTGGTCGTTCTGCGGCGCGTCCTGGCCGAACCGGCCCCGGTCGTACTGGTCCTGGCCCGGCCGGCCCTGGCCGTACTGGCCCGATCCGTACTGGTCCTGCCCGTACTGGTCCTGCCCGTACTGGGTCTCGTACTGGTTCTGGCCGTCGTGCCGGTTCTGCGCGGGCTGGGCGAACTGGCCCGTGTCCTGCGGCTCGTCCCGCCGGGGCGCCGGGGCGTCGAAGTCGGGGCGGGGGAACTCGGCCGTGGCGGCGGGGGACTGGGGCTCGCCGAACCGGGGCACGGCCGGCATCTCCGCGGTGGAGCCGGGGCCCTGCCGTTCGTCGGTGCGGGAGCCGTCCGGCTCGTCGTGGCCGCGCGGGGCGTCCAGCGAGGCGCGCGGCACGGGCGGCTGCGCGTTCTCGTCGCTCCAACTGGGCACGCGAGGCTGAGGGTTGCCACCGGGCAGCTCGGCCCGCGGACCGCCGCGCGGCGGCAGCTGCGGACGACGGCCCTGCTCGGCGTCGCCGTTGCCACCCCGCTTGGCGCGCTGCGGGGGCGCGGCGGGGGTGCGGGAGCCACCGAACATGTCCTGGCCCTGCGAGGCGTTGTTCGCCGGCGCGTTGCCCTGCGGCGCGTTCATGCCCGCGGCCTGCAGCCCCTGCGGAGCACCCGGCGCCTGACCGGCACCGGCACCCGCACCGGCGGGAGCCGGACGGTTCTGCTGGCCCGGGGCCGCCGGGGACTGGGGCCCGCGCGGGCCACCCGGCGCACCCGGGCGACCGCCCGCGTCGCGCCCGGGCAGTGCGGCCCGCGGCCCCTGGCCGGCACCGAGCCTGCCGCCCGGCGCACCGGCGCCGAGGGCACCGCCGCCGCCACTTCCACCGCCGAAGGCACCGCTACCCGCGAGGGCGCCGCCGCCCTGTCCGCCACGGCGGGCCGCGGCGACACCGGCGGCCGCCTGCGCGGCGGCCGGACCGCCGCTGCCCGCGCCGGGCTGACCGGGCTTGGGCTGCGGCTTGCGGCCGCCCTGGGCGACGTCGACGGGCAGCATGACCAGCGCGGTCGTACCGCCCGAGTCGGACGGGCGCAGCTGGATGCGGATGCCGTGTCGCTGCGAGAGGCGGCCGACCACGAACAGACCCATGCGGCGGGAGACGGAGACGTCCACGGTGGGCGGCGAGGCGAGCCGCTCGTTGATCGCGGCCAGGTCCTCCGGCGAGAGGCCGATGCCGGTGTCGTGGATCTCGATCAGCACGCGGCCGTCGGGCAGCGCGTGACCGGTGACCTTGACCTTGGTCTGCGGCGAGGAGAACGAGGTCGCGTTCTCCAGCAGCTCGGCGAGCAGGTGCACGAGGTCGTTGACCACGCGGCCGGCGACCTCGGTGCTCGGCACGGAGGCCAGCTCGATGCGCTCGTACTGCTCCACCTCGGAGGCGGCGGCACGGAGCACGTCGACCAGCGGGACCGGCCGGGTCCAGCGCCGGCCCGGCTCCTCACCGGCGAGGACGAGGAGGTTCTCACCGTTACGGCGCATACGCGTGGCGAGGTGGTCGAGCTTGAACAGCGAGGACAGCTGGTCCGGGTCGGCCTCGCGGGACTCCAGTTCGGAGATGAGCGAGAGCTGACGCTGGATGAGGCCCTGGGAGCGGCGCGAGAGGTTGGTGAACATCGCGTTGACGTTGCCCCGCAGCAGGGCCTGCTCGGCGGCGAGGCGGACCGCCTCGCGGTGCACGTCGTCGAAGGCCGCGGCCACTCGGCCGATCTCGTCCCGGGAGTGCACGCCGACCGACTCCACCGAGGTGTCGACGTCCTGCGGGTCGGTCTCGGAGAGCTGCTTGACCAGCTCGGGCAGGCGGTCCTGGGCGACCTTGGTCGCGGTGTCCTCCAGGCGGCGCAGCGAGCGGATCATGGACCGCGCCACGACGAACGCGCCGACCAGCGAGACGCCGAGCACGAGCAGGATGAGGACACCGGAGATGATGGCCTCTTGCTCGGACTCGTTGCGCAGCTCGCGGGCCTGCTGCTCCATGTCCTCCAGCAGCTTCAGCTCGATGTTCTTCATCTGCTGGATCTTGGTGGAGCTGTCGTCCAGCCAGTCCTGGTAGGACCGCGACTTCAGGCCCGCCAGGCCGTTGACCCGGCCCAGGGCGCGCCCGGCGTACTGGTCGGAGGTCTCGATCACCGGGTTGCCCTCGGAGATCGGCTTGAGCAGGTCCTCGGCGCCCTCGCCGTAGATGCTGGTGAAGCTGCGGATCTCGGAGGTCTGGCTCTGCAGCGCGGACTGGGCGTACAGCCGGTCGTTCTCGGCCAGGTCGCCCTTGTCCTTGTTGCTCGCGGGGAGGGCCGCGGCGAGGACCGCGCGCTGGATGGACGCGTACTCCTTGGCCGAGGAGAAGGCCGACAGGGCGCGCGTGCGCTGGATCATGTCGGGGTTGCTGGTCGCCTCCGCCATGTCCTGCGAGAGGTCGAGCAGGTGGGTGATCAGACGGTGGTAGGCCTCGACCGTCTGGGTCGAGTTGTCCTTCGCCGTGTACGCCGTGCTGCGGATCTTGGTCAGGTCGTTCAGGTCGCTCGCGATGCCGACGAGGCTGTCCCGGACGCCGACGAGCTTGCCGTCCTTGCTCGCTGCGTCGATCTGCTCGGACTTGTCGAGGAAGTTCTTCAGGGCCCGGTCGGTCTGCTCGCGGTCGCCCTTGACGGCGATCGCGCCGGACTTCGAACCGTGGGCCAGCGGACCGGCGGACTGGTCGCGCTCCTCCTGGAGCGCGGCGGCCAGCTCCGTGGCCTGCTTGGTCATCTCGGTCAGCAGCTTCATGTTCTCGAGCTGCTGGATGTCGTCCATCGACTGGTTGATGCGCAGCGCGCCCAGCGAGGTCGCCGCGACCACCGGAAGCGCCAGCAGCGACACCAGACGGGTGGAGATCCGCCAGTTGCGCAGGGCTATTCGCGGGCCGGGGCCGGTCGAGCCCTTGGCCGGCTTGGTGGGCTGCTGGCCGGGAGCGGACGGGCCCGTCGCCTGACCGGCGCGCTCCCCGCCGTCACCGGGCTGGGTCTGGCCCGGGTTCTGGGCGTGCTGGGGCGAGGAGCTGACGGCCTTGGGGCCAGTCCCGCCCTGCGGCTCCGGCTCCGCCGAAGCGCTGCCATCCCTCTTGAAACGTCCCTGCACTAGCGTCGCAACCTCTGGACCAGGCGCCCTGCCGCGTGAACGGCCGGACACGGTGTCGGCGTCAAAGGGGCGCCCTGAATACGCCCCTGTGTTGGTCGTGAGTGACCGGCGCTGGCTCCCCCTTCTCGCCGCCGCTCGGCGCTGGTGTGCGCCCCCTGTGCGCCGGCTCGATCCTGCGGCGGTCCGTGGAATTCCAGCACAGTGCAGGATCTCCAACAAGGCCCGTGGGGCAGGCCGTGAGATACGTGACACCACGTGAGGGCCGGGTCACCAGCCGTAGAAGATGATCACCCGTAAACCGGACGTATGCCCGCGAGTCGTCGAGGTCCAGCGGGTGTCCCAGTCGACATGATCAGCAGCGGAATGATGGCTTCAGATGTGCAATGTCGGTTTAGTCGGAGTGGCGTCGGCGTCGCAATTGACCGGTTTGACCCTTGATAAGTGAGCAAACTCACACCCGGAACGTGGACTCCCCCACGGCTGGTGGGGAATCGCGTGTTTAGCCTGACGCTTTACAGAGAAGGCAAAACCGACAACCCGCGCCCTCGCAGGGGCTTTCACCGCCCCTCGGGCGCCCGGACACGACAAGGGCCTCGAACAACCGTGAAGACGACGATGATGTTCCACAAGATCGCCAACCCGCGACGCACGACGCTGGCGCACCTCAAGGACGCCGACGGACCGCAGACGCCGGAGCAGCCGGAGCACGCCGTCGAGCTCCCCGCCCAGACCGCCAACCCCCGCCGCACGATCCTCATGGAGGCCCCGGTCGCGGCGTCGGTCGCAGAGTAGTACGGCACCCGGCCGCGGACCGTTCAGCGGCCACCCTGGCAGGCCCGCCGCGTTAGCCTGGAGCGTCAGACTCCAGCCAGCTCAGTCAAGGGGCCAAGCAACCCGTGCGCATCGCCAGGTTCTCCATCGACGGGAACGTCGCCTTCGGCGCGGTCGAGGGCGACCAGCCGGACCAGCTCGTCCTCGACATCATCAAGGGCATCCCGTTCGCGGACTTCGAGCTCTCCGGCACCAAGGTGCCCCTGAGCAAGGTGCGGCTCCTGCCGCCGGTACTCCCCAACAAGGTCGTCGCCTTCGGCCGCAACTACGCCGAACACGCCCGCGAACTCGGCAACGAGGTGCCCGACGCCCCGTTCGCCTTCTTCAAGCCGTCCACCTCCGTGATCGGCCCCGGGGACGCCATCCAGTACCCCTCCTTTACCGAGGAGCTGCACCACGAGGCCGAACTGGCCGTCGTCATCGGCCGCATGTGCCGCGAGGTCCCGCGCGAGCGCGTCCAGGACGTGATCTTCGGCTACACCTGCGCCAACGACGTCACCGCCCGTGACGTGCAGCGCCGTGAGAAGCAGTGGGCCAGGGCCAAGGGCTTCGACTCCTCCTGTCCGCTCGGCCCGTGGGTGGAGACGGACCTGGACATCCCGACCGCGAGCGACCTCACCATCCAGCTCACGGTCAACGGCGGCCAGCGGCAGCTCGGCCGCACCAGCGAGATGATCCACTCCATCGAGGATCTGATCGTCAACATCTCCGAGGCGATGACGCTGCTCCCCGGCGACGTGATTCTCACGGGCACCCCGGCCGGCGTCGGCCCCCTCAACGTCGGCGACGAGGTCGCCGTCACCATCGAAGGCATCGGCACTCTCACCAACAAGGTTGTCAAGCGTGGCTAGCGCATCCGGCTCCCCCGTACGCGTCCGTTTCTGTCCGTCCCCCACCGGCAACCCCCACGTGGGCCTGGTCCGCACCGCCCTGTTCAACTGGGCCTTCGCGCGCCACCACCAGGGCACGCTGGTCTTCCGCATCGAGGACACCGACGCGGCCCGCGACTCCGAGGAGTCCTACGACCAGCTCCTCGAGGCGATGCGCTGGCTGGGCTTCGACTGGGACGAGGGCCCCGAGGTCGGCGGCCCGCACGCGCCGTACCGCCAGTCGCAGCGCATGGACATCTACGCGGACGTCGCCCAAAAGCTCCTGGACGCCGGCCACGCCTACCGCTGCTACTGCTCCCAGGAGGAGCTGGACTCCCGCCGCGAGGCCGCCCGCGCCGCCGGCAAGCCCTCCGGCTACGACGGCCACTGCCGCGACCTGAGCGACGCGCAGGTCGAGGAGTACACGTCCCAGGGCCGCGAGCCCATCGTCCGCTTCCGGATGCCCGACGAGGCGATCACCTTCACGGACCTGGTCCGCGGCGAGATCACCTACCTCCCGGAGAACGTCCCGGACTACGGCATCGTCCGAGCCAACGGCGCCCCGCTCTACACGCTCGTCAACCCGGTCGACGACGCCCTGATGGAGATCACCCACGTCCTGCGCGGCGAGGACCTGCTCTCCTCCACCCCGCGCCAGATCGCCCTGTACAAGGCGCTGATCGAGCTGGGCGTCGCCAAGGAGATCCCCGCCTTCGGCCACCTGCCGTACGTCATGGGCGAGGGCAACAAGAAGCTGTCCAAGCGCGACCCGCAGTCGAGCCTCAACCTCTACCGCGAGCGCGGCTTCCTCCCCGAGGGGCTGCTCAACTACCTCTCCCTCCTCGGCTGGTCGCTCTCGGCCGACCAGGACATCTTCACGATCGAGGAGATGGTCGCGGCCTTCGACGTCTCCGACGTGCAGCCCAACCCGGCGCGCTTCGACCTGAAGAAGTGCGAGGCGATCAACGGCGACCACATCCGCCTCCTCGAGGTCAAGGACTTCACCGAGCGCTGCCGCCCCTGGCTGAAGGCCCCCGTCGCCCCCTGGGCGCCCGAGGACTTCGACGAGGCCAAGTGGCAGGCGATCGCGCCGCACGCGCAGACCCGCCTCAAGGTCCTCTCCGAGATCACCGACAACGTCGACTTCCTCTTCCTGCCGGAGCCGGCCGTCGACGAGGCGAGCTGGACCAAGGCCATGAAGGACGGCAGCGACGCCCTGCTCCGCACCGCCCGCGAGAAGCTGGACGCGGCCGACTGGGCCTCCCCGGAGTCCCTCAAGGAGGCCGTCCTGGCCGCCGGTGAGACCCACGGCCTCAAGCTCGGCAAGGCCCAGGCCCCCGTCCGCGTCGCCGTCACCGGCCGCACGGTCGGCCTGCCCCTCTTCGAGTCCCTGGAGGTCCTGGGCAAGGAGAAGTCCCTGGCCCGGATCGACGCGGCGCTGACGCGGCTGGCGGCGTAACGCCCACGCGCGCAGAGAGCGCGTTCGAGCAACGGGCACGAGCAAGGGGCGGCATCCGGAACACTCCGGGTGCCGCCCCCTTGCCACCAGGTCACTGCGCGTCGGCCTCGTCGACGAGATAGGCGCTCTCGTCGAAGATCTCCAGGACGACGACGACCATGACCGCTCCTGCCACCATGTACTCCAGCATCACGCCGGGGGCGACGTAGGCCTTGCGCAGATGCTCGTCCGGGCCGAGCTGGGCGGTCGCGTTCTTCCGGAACGGGTCGCGGGCCAGTATCCGCACGGCCCGGTCCAGATGGGCCCGGCGCTCGACGGGCAGCGCATCGTACGTGGCGCGGGCCTCAACGGTGAACTGAACGCGATACTCGGTCATGGCGGGCTCGGTCTTTCGCTCGTCGGTCCTCCCAAGCTACGGCATCCGCCGCCCCCCGAACCGCCGAAGAGCCCCCACACCGCCCGTCCCGGCGTTACCGTCGGATCATGAGCATTCGCGCCGTGGTCTGGGACGTCGACGACACGCTCTTCGACTACACCACCGCCGACCGCGAGGGCATGCGCGCCCATCTGGTCGCCGAGGGACTGCTCGCCGGATACGGGTCGGCCGAGGAGGCCCTCGTGCGCTGGCGGGAGATCACCGACCAGCAGTGGGCGCGTTTCTCGGCGGGCGAGGTGGACTTCGTCACACAGCGGCGCGACCGCACCCGGGTCTTCCTGGGCCGGCCGGAACTGACGGACGCCGAGGCCGACGACTGGTTCCAGCGCTACGTCACGCACTACGAGGCCGCCTGGTCCCTCTTCCCGGACGTGATGCCCGTGCTCGACGCGCTCGCCGACAGCCACCGGCACGCCGTGCTCTCCAACTCCAGCCTCACCGTCCAGGACCGCAAACTGCGCGTCCTGGGCGTGCACGACCGCTTCGAGGTCATCCTGTGCGCCGCCGAGCTGGGCGTCTCCAAACCGGAGGCCGGCGCCTTCCTCGCGGCCTGCGACGCCCTCGGCCTCGGCCCTGGGGAGGTCGCCTACGTCGGCGACCACCCGGAGATCGACGGAAGGGGCGCCGCCGAGGCCGGGCTGCTCTCGGTCTGGATCGACCGCGCAGGCGCGTACGCGACGGTCGACCCGCCGGCCGGCCCCCGCCGCATCGCCTCGCTCTCCGAACTTCCCGCACTGCTCGGCGCCGATACCCGTTTTGGAGCCCCGTCCACCTTCGGGTAATGTTCTTCCTGCGCCGCCGGAGAGCGGGCCGAAGGGCCGGGAACCGGAAGCGCAACGCTAGAACAAGAACCCCTCCGGGGCTTGCGTTCCAGTGGCCTATGGTGTAATTGGCAGCACGACTGATTCTGGTTCAGTTAGTCTAGGTTCGAGTCCTGGTAGGCCAGCTCGCAGAGCTTATCTGCGCCGCGGAGCACATCCGCAAAGCCCCCGTTGTGTAGCGGCCTAGCACGCCGCCCTCTCAAGGCGGTAGCGCCGGTTCGAATCCGGTCGGGGGTACAGATCCTTCCCGCGAGGACAGCTCGGGTCGCTCCCGCTGCTCTCGATGCAGGATCGCTAGGGCCCCCGTTGTGTAGCGGCCTAGCACGCCGCCCTCTCAAGGCGGTAGCGCCGGTTCGAATCCGGTCGGGGGTACGAACTGGTCTAAACCACATTGGTCTATGGTGTAATTGGCAGCACGACTGATTCTGGTTCAGTTAGTCTAGGTTCGAGTCCTGGTAGACCAGCTCGGATCTGCGGCGATGTAGCATCGAACGCCTGCAAGATCCACGCCCCCGTTGTGTAGCGGCCTAGCACGCCGCCCTCTCAAGGCGGTAGCGCCGGTTCGAATCCGGTCGGGGGTACTCGAAAGTCCGAGGGGGCTTCCGCTACGGCGGGAGCCCCCTCCGGCGTTCCCCCGGCGCTCACTCGATGCCGTACCGCCGCGCCGACTCCTCCTCCTGGGCCAGCCGGTGCAGGGCCCGCAGTACCGGTTGGAAGAGGACCGCCGCCGCGACCGCCATCTCGACCTTCTCCGCCTCCGAGGCGTGGGTCTCCATGAAGTCCAGGTCCCGCCGGGCCACCTCCATCATCAACTCGCCGTACGGTGCCATCAGTTCCGCGTCCCACGGATAGTCCAGGCGGCGCAGCGCGGCCACCGCCACCACCAGGGAGCGGTGGACGGGGGAGAGCGGCGCCAACTCCCGGGAGGTCTCCCAGCCCAGCAGTTCGAGGAGCCGGTCCACCTCGACGCGCGCGGCGGCCACCGCCGGGTCCGCCTCGTCCGGCTCGGTGTCCTGCGGCAGCGCCCACAGAGCCGCCCCCAGCCGGATGGTGCGGCCCAGCGAGTCGTCGTCGACGTGCCCCAGCACCTCCCGGGCCGTCGCCACCGGCACCTTCCCGACCTGGATCAGCGCCCGCACCAGTCGCAGCCGGCGCAGATGGTCCTCGTCGTACTCGGCGGTGGTCGCGTTGACCTGCCGGCCCGGCGGCAACAGCCCCTCGCGCAGGTAGTACTTGATCGTCGCGGTGGACACCCCGCTGTGTTTGCTCAGGTCGGCCAGTCGCATCCCTTGCGCCCCTTCTCGGATAGCGCCACTATCTAAGCAGGGCTGCTTGGACAGTGCAGCTCACCAACACGGGGAGGCGTCATGCCGGGCAAGTCCGCGACCGCGACCCGCACCACCGCCGCCGCCGAGGGGGACGTGACCGTCCTGCTGATCGGCATGCGGATCAACCGCTTCTGGGCCGTGCACCACTGGCTGCCGGTCTTCCTCGCCATGCCGCGCATGCTCCGCGAGCTGGCGAAGGACCCGGAGCGCGGGCTCCTGAGCCACGTCCTGCTGACGGCGTCCCCGCGGACCTACTACGTCGTCCAGTACTGGGAGTCCAAGGAGAAGCTCTACAAGTACGCGCACTCGCCCGACATGTTCCACCACCGGGCCTGGGCGGTCATCAACCGCAAGGAGCGCAAGGGCAAGGTGCGCGGGCACGTGGGGCTGTGGCACGAGGCGTACGTCGTGCCCGAGGGGTCGTACGAGTCGATCTACGCCGACATGCCCGCGTTCGGGCTCGCGGCGGCACACGGACAGGTGCCTCTGGAGCGGCGCGGCAAGCGCGCACGGGACCGCTTCGCGTACCGGTCGGACAACGCCGCCGGGGAACGGGCGGAGAAGCGGGTCGCCGCCCCGGGGAAGGCCCCCGACGGGGTCTGAGAACGGCGCCGGGCCCGCCGCGGCGTTGAGGCGGGCCCGTGACCGGTCAGAAGTGTCGGGGGACGGCGGTCAGCCGTTGCGGCGCAGCGCCTCGGAGAGGCGTCCGGCGGCGTCGATGATCGCCTGCGCGTGCATACGGCCGGGGTGGCGGGTGAGGCGCTCGATGGGCCCGGAGACGGACACGGCGGCCACCACGCGGTTGGAGGGGCCGCGCACCGGCGCGGAGACGGACGCGACGCCGGGCTCCCGCTCGCCGATGGACTGGGCCCACCCGCGGCGGCGCACGCCGGACAGGGCCGTCGCCGTGAAGCGGGCGCCCTGGAGGCCGCGGTGCAGGCGCTCCGGCTCCTCCCAGGCCATCAGGATCTGGGCCGAGGAACCGGCCTTCATGGTGAGCGTGGAGCCGACCGGGACCGTGTCCCTCAGGCCCGACAGGCGCTCGGCCGCGGCCACGCAGATGCGCATGTCGCCCTGGCGGCGGTAGAGCTGGGCGCTCTCGCCGGTGACGTCGCGCAGGTGGGTGAGGACCGGGCCCGCCGTGGCGAGCAGGCGGTCCTCGCCGGCCGCCGCGGCCAGTTCGGCCAGGCGCGGGCCGAGGATGAAACGGCCCTGCATGTCGCGCGCCACCATACGGTGGTGTTCCAGCGCCACGGCCAGGCGGTGGGCCGTGGGTCGTGCCAGTCCGGTCGCACCGACCAACCCCGCGAGGGTGGCCGGGCCGGACTCCAGAGCGCTCAGGACGAGGGCCGCCTTGTCCAGAACGCCGACGCCGCTACTGTTGTCCATGACACGATACTCCCGTCTCACTCTGTGAAACGCAAGTTCAATTTTCCATGGAACGCGCCACCCTGGACGGCAGGAAGTCACAACGGCCCGTGACGAAAGGGCCTGGTGGCGGCTGCCCGGAAACACAGGGGTGCGGGCACCGCTTCCCCAAGATCTCTAGTTGGGTCGGTGCTTCGTCGCCGACCGAAGGGAAAGCGATGGGTAGGACACTCGCGGAGAAGGTCTGGGACGACCACGTCGTCCGGCGCGCCGAGGGCGAGCCCGACCTCCTCTTCATCGATCTGCACCTGCTGCACGAGGTGACCAGCCCGCAGGCCTTCGACGGCCTCCGCAAGAGCGGCCGCCCGGTGCGGCGGCTCGACCTGACCATCGCCACCGAGGACCACAACACCCCGACGCTCGACATCGACAAGCCCATCGCGGACCCGGTCTCCCGGGCCCAGCTGGAGACGCTGCGCAAGAACTGCGCGGAGTTCGGTGTCCGGCTGCACCCGCTGGGCGACGTCGAGCAGGGCGTCGTGCACGTCGTCGGCCCCCAGCTGGGCCTGACCCAGCCCGGCACCACCGTGGTCTGCGGCGACTCGCACACCTCGACGCACGGCGCCTTCGGCGCGCTGGCGTTCGGCATCGGCACTTCCCAGGTCGAGCACGTGCTGGCCACCCAGACGCTGCCCATGGCCCGCCCGAAGACCATGGCGATCACGGTCAACGGCGAGCTGCCCGACGGCGTCACCGCCAAGGACCTGATCCTGGCGATCATCGCGCGGATCGGCACCGGCGGCGGCCAGGGCTACATCCTGGAGTACCGCGGCGAGGCCATCGAGAAGCTCTCGATGGAGGCCCGCATGACCATCTGCAACATGTCGATCGAGGCCGGCGCCCGCGCGGGCATGATCGCCCCCGACGAGACCACCTTCTCCTACCTCCAGGGCCGCCCGCACGCCCCCGAGGGCGCCGACTGGGACGCGGCGGTGGAGTACTGGAAGACGCTGCGCACGGACGACGACGCCGAGTTCGACGCCGAGGTGGTCATCGAAGCCGCCGAACTGGCACCGTTCGTCACCTGGGGCACCAACCCCGGCCAGGGCGCACCGCTTTCCGCCGCCGTCCCCGACCCGGCTTCGTACGAAGACGCTTCGGAGCGCTTCGCCGCCGAAAAGGCCCTGGAGTACATGGGCTTGGAAGCCGGGCAGCCGCTGCGCTCCATCACGGTGGACACCGTCTTCGTAGGTTCCTGCACCAACGGTCGCATCGAGGACCTGCGCGCCGCCGCGGAGATCGTCCGGGACCGCAAAGTCGCCGACGGTGTACGCATGCTGGTCGTCCCCGGCTCCGCGCGGGTCGGCCTCCAGGCCGTCTCCGAGGGCCTGGACGTGGTCTTCAAGGAGGCCGGCGCCGAGTGGCGGCACGCGGGCTGCTCGATGTGCCTGGGCATGAACCCGGACCAGCTGGCCCCGGGGGAGCGCTCCGCGTCCACCTCCAACCGCAACTTCGAGGGACGCCAGGGCAAGGGCGGCCGCACCCACCTGGTGTCGCCGCAGGTCGCGGCCGCGACGGCGGTCCTGGGCCACCTGGCCTCCCCGGCCGACCTGTCCGCCGCCGACGTCCCCACGCCCGCTGGAGTCTGAGAGTCATGGAAGCGTTCACCAAGCACACCGGCCGGGCCGTCCCGCTGCGCCGCAGCAACGTCGACACCGACCAGATCATCCCCGCCCACTGGCTCAAGAAGGTGACCCGGGACGGGTTCGAGGACGGGCTCTTCGAGGCCTGGCGCAAGGACCCGGAGTTCGTGCTCAACCGGCCCGAGCGCGCGGGCGCCTCCGTCCTGGTCGCGGGACCCGACTTCGGCACCGGCTCCTCCCGCGAGCACGCCGTCTGGGCCCTGCAGAACTACGGCTTCAAGACCGTGGTCTCCTCCCGCTTCGCCGACATCTTCCGCGGTAACTCGCTGAAGAACGGCCTGCTCACGGTGGTCCTCGACCAGAAGGTCGTGGACGCGCTGTGGGAGCTGGTGGAGCGGGACCCGCAGGCCGAGATCACCGTCGACCTGGAGGCCCGCGAGGTCCGCGCCGAGGGCGTCACCGCCTCCTTCGAGCTGGACGAGAACTCCCGCTGGCGGCTGCTGAACGGGCTGGACGACATCTCGATCACCCTCCAGAACGAGGCGGACATCGCCGCGTACGAGGCGAAGCGCCCGTCGTTCAAGCCGCAGACCGTCCAGGTCTGATCACCAGGAGCCCGCACGAGTCTCCCCGGGGCTCCACAAGGTCGAGTTTCGGCCACCCAGCATCCCCGCCGTACCCCCGATCAGCCCGATCGGGGGTACGGCCGTTTCTGGATCCGTCCGCGCCCGCCCGTGACGGACGTGACGCACAACTTCCCACGTTAGAGGCGTGGTTGCCGGGGTACGCAGGTTGTTGAGGACTGGCTTCCGACTGCGCCAGGAAGGCCGTTCGGGGCGGCAGTTGCCCCCTGCGCAGGCGACAACTCGCCCCAGATGGCACAATCTGTGCATGGAACACGACGGCCAACTCGAGCTCTATACGGCGGTCGCGGTCCGGCTCAAGGAAGCGCACACAAGAGTGCGCGCACTGCAAGTCCCGGAGGGCGTACGGATGGCGCTGACCCGGAAGCTGCTGGTCATTACGGCCGCGGCCAAACACGATCTCGCCGGTGCGGCAAGGCGCCTGGATCGGTTCACCGCCGACCTCGACGCGGGTCGATTCCCCGAAGAGGAAGGCTGAACCGGCCAGGGCGGCCCGAGTCCGTTGCGGCACAAGGGTGATTAGCCCGTTTCGTGTTTGATTTGCGGTATATATCTGCCTAACGTGCGAAAAAGCTTGAACACATTCGTTCTGGCGATGTCTCCGAAGGGGAAGACGTGAACAAGGCGCAGCTCGTAGAAGCGATTGCCGACAAGCTGGGCGGTCGGCAGCAGGCCGCCGACGCTGTCGACGCGGTCCTGGACGCCCTCGTCCGTGCCGTCGTCGCGGGCGACCGGGTCTCGGTCACCGGCTTCGGTTCCTTCGAGAAGGTCGACCGCCCGGCCCGCTATGCCCGCAACCCGCAGACCGGCGAGCGGGTTCGGGTCAAGAAGACCTCCGTGCCGCGCTTCCGCGCGGGTCAGGGCTTCAAGGACCTGGTGAGCGGCTCGAAGAAGCTTCCGAAGAACGACATCGCGGTCAAGAAGGCCCCCAAGGGCAGCCTGTCCGGCCCGCCGCCCACCATCTCCAAGGCCGCGGGCAAGAAGGCCGCCGCCAAGAAGGCCACGGGCGCCGCCAAGAAGGCCACGGGCGCGGCCAAGAAGACGTCCGCGGCGGCGAAGAAGACGACCGCGAAGAAGACCACCGGAGCGGCGAAGACGACGGCGAAGAAGACCACCGCCAAGAAGTCCGCGGCCAAGAGCACCACGGCGGCGGCGAAGAAGACCGCGGCGAAGAAGGCCCCCGCGAAGAAGGCGACCGCCAAGAAGGCCCCGGCCAAGAAGTCGACGGCCCGCAAGACCACCGCCAAGAAGGCCACCGCCCGCAAGAAGTAGCAGGCGGCACCCCGCGGCAGCGGGCGGACGGGCACAGGGCACTCACGCGCCGGGCCGGACTCCCTCGGGAGTCCGGCCCGCGGCGTGTCCGGGACCCGGCGGCCGGCCCCGTGGATCAGAACGTCTGCAGCGTCACCAGCGAGATCCGGCGACCCGCGCCCGCCCCGGTGTCCGTCCCCGGGTCCGTCCCCGCGCCCGAGCCCGCTTCCGTGTCCTCGGTCTCGATCCGCACCCGCTGCCCGGGCCGCAGCAGCCTGAGACCGCCCGCGTCGAACGCCGCCGCGTCGAAGGGCACGGGCGTGCCGTCGTCGAGCAGCACCTGCCCGCTGCGGCTCTCGGGGTCGTACGTGTACGCGGTCGCCTGCATGCCGGCAGCCTACTGCCCGGCGATCAGCAGCCGCGCTGCCACCGCGGCCGTACGGGGTCCCACGCCGAGCGCCAGTGCGGAGCGCAGATCACCGCCGGTGTCGACGTCCTGCCGTACGGAATCCACCGCGTCGAGACGCAGTTCCACCGCGCCGGACGCCCGGTGGCGGGCCCGGGAATCCGTGCCGAATGCCGGGGCCAATTCACGGCCCGGCGCCGCGGCCAGCAAGGTGGTGCCGATTCCGGCCGCGTCCGGGAGAAAAGCGCGCGGGAATTGCGTGGCCGCGGTCAGTACCCGCGCCAATTCGGCCGGCCGCAGTGCGGGGAGATCGGCGTTGAGCGCGGCCACCGGGCATTTGGGCCGGGTCGCCCGCACCACGGCCGCCCCGTGCGCCAGCGCGGCGTTCAGACCGCCGCCCGGCTCGCCCGGGACGATGCCCGCGCCGAGCGCCGCCAGCTCCCGCCCGGCCCGCGCGTCGTCCGTGACGACTGCCACATCCGCGACCGCCGGGCAGGCCAGCGCGGCTGCCACCGTGTCCTGTGCGAACGCCAGCGCGAGTCCCGGCCGCACCCCGTCGTCCGCGGTGTCCGACAGCCTGCTCTTGGCCCGGGCGAGGGGCTTCACGGGTACGACCAAGGTCCACTGCACGAGCGTTCCGTCCTTCTCTCGTCGCCGTCATTGTCACCTGCGAGACCTGGCGGTTCACTCTTCGGGGCGTACGGTGTTCTCGACAGACGGGCGGCCCGGGGCGACACTTGTCCGGCCCCAGGCCCTGGAGGAAAGGTGTCAGCGTGCCCCGCCGCAGAATCGGCTTCTGGTACCGCCTGGCCGCGGTGATCTGCAAACCGCCGCTGGTGGTTCTGATCAAGCGGGACTGGCGGGGAATGGAGAACATTCCGGCCGACGGCGGATTTATCACCGCCGTGAACCACAATTCGCACGTGGACCCCTTCGCGTACGCGCACTACCAGTACAACACCGGACGCGTCCCCCGATTCCTGGCGAAGAGCGGCCTTTTCAAGAAGGGCTTCGTCGGTGCCGCGATGCGGGGGACCGGACAGATCCCCGTCTACCGCGAGAGCACCGACGCGCTGAGTGCCTTCCGGGCCGCGATCGACGCCGTGGAGCGCGGCGAGTGCGTCGCGTTCTACCCCGAGGGCACCCTCACCCGCGACCCGGACGGCTGGCCGATGACCGCCAAGACCGGTGCCGCTCGCGTCGCCCTGCAGACCAAGTGCCCGGTGATCCCGGTCGCCCAGTGGGGCTGCAACGAACTGCTGCCGCCGTACGCCAAGAAGCCGAACCTCCTGCCGCGCAAGACCCATCAGGTGCTGGCCGGTCCGCCGGTCGACCTGTCGCGGTTCTACGACAAGGAGATGACCACGGAGCTGCTGAAGGAGGCCACCGAGGTCATCATGGCCGCCGTCACCCGCCAGCTCGAGGAGATCCGCGGCGAGAAGGCGCCCGAAACCCCCTACGACCCGCGCCGCGAGCGGATCGAACAGCGGCGCCGGACACAGGCACAGGCACAGGCGCAGGCACAGGCGCAGGCGCAGCAGGCAGAAGGGCAGAGCACGTGAGCAAGCCGGTCAAGGCGGCCGTCTTCGGCACCGGATCCTGGGGCACCGCCTTCGGCACCGTCCTCGCCGACGCGGGCTGCGACGTCACCCTGTGGGGGCGCCGCGCCGCACTCGCCGACGCCGTCAACTCCACCCGCACCAACCCGGACTACCTGCCCGGCGTGGAGCTCCCGGAGAACCTGCGGGCCACCACCGACGCCGCCGAGGCCGCGCACGACGCCGACTTCACCGTCCTCGCCGTCCCCTCCCAGACGCTGCGCGCGGGACTCGCCGACTGGACGCCGCTGCTGGCGCCCGGCACCGTCCTGGTGTCGCTGATGAAGGGCGTCGAACTCGGCTCCGCGATGCGGATGAGCGAGGTCATCGGGGACGTCGCCAAGGTCGGCCCCGAGCGCATCGCCGTGGTCACCGGACCCAACCTGGCCCGGGAGATCGCCGCCCGCATGCCGGCCGCCGCCGTGGTCGCCTGCCCCGACGAGTCCGTCGCCCAGCGCCTCCAGACCGCCTGCCACACGCCGTACTTCCGCCCCTACACCAACACCGACGTCGTCGGCTGCGAGCTGGGCGGCGCCGTGAAGAACGTGATCGGTCTGGCCGTCGGCATCGCGGACGGCATGGGCCTCGGCGACAACGCCAAGGGCTCCCTCATCACCCGGGGTCTCGCCGAGACCACCCGCCTCGGAGTCGCCCTCGGCGCCGACCCGCTGACCTTCTCCGGACTGGCCGGGCTCGGCGACCTGGTGGCGACCTGCTCCTCGCCGCTGTCCCGCAACCACACCTTCGGCACCAACCTCGGCAAGGGCATGACCCTGGAGGAGACCATCGCGGTCACCAAGCAGACCGCCGAGGGCGTCAAGTCCTGCGAGTCGGTGCTGGACCTGGCCCGCAGGCACGGCGTCGACATGCCGATCACCGAGACGGTCGTCGCCATCGTGCACGAGGGCAAGCCCCCGGTGGTCGCCGTGAAGGAACTGATGTCGCGCAGCGCGAAGCCCGAACGACGCTGAGCGACGCCGGGCGAGGCCCGCTCGGGGGCCGAGCGGAACCCGCGCGCCACGCGGCCCGCCGACGCTGTCTCGAGGCACCGCGGGCGGGTACTCTCAACGCGATATGAGCACCGAGAACCTCCCCCAGAGCCCTGAGCAGAGCCCTCAGCGGCCGCCGCGCAAGCCGCGGGTGGCCGTGGTGTTCGGCGGGCGCAGCTCCGAACACGGGATCTCCGTGGTCACCGCCGGCGCCGTCCTCGCGGCCATCGACCGGACGCGCTACGACGTCCTGCCGATCGGCATCACCAGGGACGGCCGCTGGGCCCTCACCGCCGACGAACCGGAACGCATGGCGATCACCGAACGCCGGACGCCCGACGTCGAGGAACTGGCCGAGTCGACCGAGGGCGGCGTGCTGCTGCCCGTCGACCCCGCCAACCGCGAGGTCGTCTACAGCGAACCGGGCTCGGTGCCCAAGGCGCTGGGCGAGGTGGACGTCGTCTTCCCCGTGCTGCACGGTCCGTACGGCGAGGACGGCACCCTCCAGGGCCTGCTGGAGCTGTCCGGTGTGCCCTACGTCGGCGCGGGCGTGCTCGCCTCCGCCGTCGGCCAGGACAAGGAGTACATGAAGGCGGTCTTCACCTCCTACGGGCTGAAGGTCGGCCCGTACGCGGTGATCCGGCCCCGCGAGTGGGAGCAGGACCGTTCCGGCGCACGCAAGAAGATCGTCGACTTCGCCGGGGAGCACGGCTGGCCGCTGTTCGTGAAGCCCGCGCGCGCGGGTTCCTCGATCGGCATCACCAAGGTCGACGACCTCTCCGACCTCGACGAGGCGATCGAGGAGGCGCGGCGCCACGACCCGAAGATCCTGGTCGAGGCGGCGCTGCGGGGCCGGGAGATCGAGTGCGGGGTGCTGGAGTTCGAGGACGGCCCGCGCGCCTCCGTCCCCGCCGAGATCCCGCCGCCCTCGGAGCACGCGTACTACGACTTCGAGGCCAAGTACATCGACTCCACCCCCGGCATCGTGCCGGCCCCGCTCACGGCCGAGGAGACCGCCGAGGTCCAGCGCCTCGCCGTGGCGGCGTTCGACGCGGCCTCCTGCGAGGGGCTGGTGCGCGCGGACTTCTTCCTCACCGAGGACGACGAGTTCGTGATCAACGAGATCAACACCATGCCCGGCTTCACGCCGATCTCCATGTATCCGCAGATGTGGCAGGCGAGCGGGGTGAGCTACCCGGAGCTGGTGGACCGGCTGGTCCAGGCGGCGCTGCGGCGGCCCACCGGACTGCGCTGACGCTTTTCGCGCCGTGACCACAGAGAAGGCGACTCCCTAGGGGGTCGCCTTCTCGCAGTATGATCAGCGGGTTTCCTGTCCGGTCCGGGAACCGTCATCGACTCGCCGTCGTCTGCTGGGGAACAGCACGCGGCGGCGATCAACAGGACGGGACCGAGCGGCGGAGAGGGGGCAGAAGCTAGAGATGGACGACCGGACAGGTAAGGGTGCGGGTGATGCCGTCCACTTGCTGGACCTTCGCGACCACCATGCGACCCAGTTCGTCGACGGTGTCGGACTGGGCGCGGACGATGACGTCGTAAGGTCCTGTCACGTCCTCGGCCTGGATCACTCCAGGGAGCTTGCTGATCGTCTCGGCGACGGTCGACGCCTTGCCGACCTCCGTCTGGATCAGGATGTACGCCTGTACCACGGAACCTCCAGAGCGGCCACGAGGATCATGTGGGGAAAAGGAACGCCACGGTATCGCGTAGCCGCTCTCCGCGGGGAGACCCGCGGGCCGCGGACCTCGCGCGTCAGGGTGCCCGAGGGACACGAGTTGACGATCACACCGACCGTGGCGACGGTCCATTCGACCGTAACGAGGACAGAGATGACGCGCGACCGGGCACGGACACGGACAGGGACGGAAGGGGAGCCAAGGCGATGAAGGGCACTGTTGGTGAGCTGGGGGAGTTCGGGCTCATCAGGGAGCTCACCTCCCGTCTCACCACCACCCCCGCGGTCCGGGTCGGACCCGGCGACGACGCCGCGGTGGTGGCCGCGCCCGACCGCAGGGTGGTGGCCAGCACCGACATCCTCGTCGAGGGACGGCACTTCCGCCGGGACTGGTCCACCGCGTACGACGTGGGCCGCAAGGCGGCGGCGCAGAACCTGGCCGACATCGCCGCCATGGGTGCCGTGCCGACCGCGTTGCTGCTCGGCCTGGTCGTGCCCGCCGAACTGCCGGTGACCTGGCCGACCGAGCTGATGGACGGACTGCGCGACGAGTGCCAGGTCGCGGGCGCCTCCGTGGTCGGCGGCGACGTGGTGCGCGGCGACACCATCACCGTCTCCATCACCGCCCTCGGCGACCTGCGCAACCAGGAACCGGTGACCCGGGGCGGAGCCCAGCCCGGCGACCTCGTCGCGGTGACCGGCTGGCTGGGCTGGTCCGCCGCCGGGTTCGCCGTCCTCTCCCGCGGCTTCCGCTCGCCGCGCGCCTTCGTCGAGGCCCACCGCCGCCCCGAACCGCCGTACCACGCGGGTCCGGCCGCGGCCGGCCTGGGCGCCACCGCCATGTGCGACGTCAGCGACGGACTCATCGCCGACCTGGGCCACATCGCCGAGGCCAGCAAGGTCAGGATCGACGTGCGCTCCGGGCAGATCGACATCCCCTCCCAGATGAACGACATCGGTCAGGCCGTCGGCGTCGACCCCATGCAGTGGGTGCTCACCGGTGGCGAGGACCACGCGATCGTGGCGACCTTCCCGCCGGACGTGAAGCTGCCCGCCCGCTGGAAGGTCATCGGCGAGGTCCTCAACCCCTCGGCGCTGCCCCAGGTGACGGTGGACGGTGCCCCCTGGACCAGCAAGGGCGGCTGGGACCACTTCGGCGGGGACGTGGAGTCGTGACGGCACTGCCGCTGGTCCTCACCGTGGCGGGCTCCGACTCCGGGGGCGGCGCCGGCATCCAGGCCGACCTGAAGACGATGCTCGCCCTCGGCACCCACGGCATGAGCGTGCTCACCGCGGTCACCGCGCAGAACTCCCGCGGTGTGCAGGGCGCCTGGGAACTGCCCGTGGACGCGGTGCGCGCCCAGTACCGCAGCGTCGTGGACGACATCGGCGTGCAGGCGGTCAAGACCGGGATGCTCTCCTCCGCCGAACTGGTCGAGACCGTCGCCGAGTTGCTCGCCGGCACCGACGCCCCGGTCGTGATCGACCCGGTCGGCGTCTCCAAGCACGGGGACGCGCTGCTCGTCGCCTCCGCGCTGGACGCGGTGCGCACCCGGCTGCTCCCGGTCGCCACCGTCGCCACCCCCAACCTCGACGAGGTCGCCCAACTCACCGGGGTAAGCGTCGAGTCCGAGACCGATCTGCGCCGGGCCGCGGCCGCCGTCCTCGGGTTCGGACCGCGCTGGGTGCTGATCAAGGGCGGTCATCTGGCCGGTGACGCCGTCGACCTGCTCACCGACGGCTCCGAGGAGCACTGGCTGCGCGCCCCCCGCCTCGACAACCGGCACACGCACGGCACCGGCTGCACGCTCGCCTCGGCCGTGGCCTGCGGGCTGGCGAAGGGGCAGTCGGTGCCGGACGCGGTGAGCGCGGCCAAGGAGTACGTCACCGGGGCGATCGCGGCCGGCTTCCCGCTCGGCTGCGGCATCGGACCGGTGGACCACGGCTGGGCGCTCAGGCGGCGGGATACTCCCTGAGCTCGATGCCGGTGGCCGCCTTCTCCGTGAGCCGCTTGAAGAAGCTCGCCATCAGGCGGTGGCTGAGCAGCCGGTACATGCGGTCGCGGCTGCGGATACGGCGCTCGGTGGGCGGGGCGAAGAACGGGCCCGCGTTGCCGGAGATCTTCTGGCAGCCCTTGGCGAAGTCCCGGATCCGCGTCTCGTACTCGGCGAACGCGGTGCGGTGGTCGCCGCCGGCCAGGGCGAGTTCCCCGGCCAGGACGTGGGCGCCGACGATCGCCACCCCCGTGCCCATGCCGCCCATGGTGGCGCCGTACCCGGCGTCGCCGAGCAGGGCGACGCGCCCCTGGGTGAGCCGGTCGACGTGGATCTGCGCGATCGCGTCGAAGTACAGGTCGTCGGCCTCCTCCAGCGCCTTCAGCACGCTCGGCGCCTCCCAGCCCATCCCCGCGAAGCGCTCCCGCAGGATCCGCTTCTGCGCGGCCACGTCCCCGCGGTCGTACGTCAGCCGCTGCGAGCGGAACACCAGGAGGGCGCCCGCCCGCTCCGGGTCGCCGTCGTAGTTGCCGACGCAGACCGCGCGGCCGGGCTCGCTGTACAGACGGCCGGTGCGGTCGAGGCCCAGGTGGTTGGGGATGCCGAAGCCGGCCACGTAGTGGTCCTGGAAGCGCAGGTACCGGGACTCGTCGCCGAAGACCAGGCGGCGGGTGCGCGAGTGCAGGCCGTCCGCGCCGACGACGAGGTCGAAGCGGCGGGGCGCGCCGCGCTCGAAGGTGACGTCCACACCGTCCCCGGTGTCGGTGAGCGTGGCGACCGAGTCCCCGAAGACGTACTCGACGGTGTCCTCGGTGCGTTCGTGCAGGATCTTCGCCAGTTCGCCGCGGAAGATCTCCACGTCCCCGCTCATCATCTCGGCGGGCAGGTCGACGCGCGGGGTGCCGTCGGCGTCGACGACGGTCTGCCGGCCCATGTGGGTCTGCCGGGCGTGGACCTCGTCCCAGACGCCCATGGCGCCGAGCACCCTCCGGTGCACATGGCCCCGGAAGTCGACGGCGAAGCCGTCCCCGCGCAGCGCGGGCGCCTTCTCGACGACGGTGACCCGGGCGCCGTACCGGGCGAGGCAGAGGGCGAGGGCGGGCCCGGCGACGCCGGCGCCGGAGACGAGGACGGAGAGGTGGCCGAGGCGGTGTGTGTGCGTCATGGCAACGACCATCGGCGGCACCGCTTACCGTTCGCCCACCGTCCGCTTACCGAGGGCTGACGGGGGCCGGCCCCGGGCAGCCGCAGGGGCGGGTGCGCCCTGCGGGGCGGGTGCCGCAGACGCGCGGGGCGGGTGCCCGACGTCGGCCCGGGGCCCGGGCGAAGGGCCTGGCGGGGGTGTCCCGTTGGGCGTTCGGACCGAGGGCAGGTGGGCGGTCGTCGGTGTGCGGGTGCCTACCGTGCGCTCACCGCCGCTGCGCGCAGCCTCCGCCCCCGTGCGAAGGCGCGGTCGTACGCCTCGGGGGCGAGCCGGGCGCGGACCTCCCGCTCGGCACGGGCGGCGTCCGGGTCGCCGGGGGCCGGGGCGCCGCGCAGACCCGTGGCGGCGCCGAGGAGTTCGGCGGCGCGCTCCGGGGCGGGGGTCATGACGGCCAGAGACTCGGCGACCTCCGCCAGGGCGAGGACGTCGGGGGAGTCGAGGGCGAGCACCCGGGCCTGCTCCAGCCAGTCCGCGGCGGTCTGCGCGTCGCCCTCCGCGGCGGCCGTGCGGCCCAGGCCCACCAGGATGCGGACCGACTCACCGGTGCTGAACCAGTTGTCGGCGCACAACCGCAGCGCGTTCTCGTACTCCACGCGCGCGCGTGCCGTGTCGCCGGAGAGCCGGGCCACGTCGCCGAGACCCCGCCGGGCGCTCGCCACCTTGTCACCGGCCCCCACCGAGCGGGCGAGCGCCGCGGAGTGCGTGAAGTGCCCGGCGGCCTCCTCGGCCTCGCCCCGGTGCAGCAGCACGACCGCGCGCGAGCGCAGCAGGTCGGCGGTCTCCTCGGGCGCCTCCAGCTCCCGGACGTGTATCAAACCCTCGTCGAGCAGTTCCAGCGCCCGGTCGTACGCGCCGCGCCGGTTGGCGAAACCGCCCAGCGGGTCGAGGCAGTTGGCCATGCCCCAGCGGTCACCGGTGGCACGGAACCCCTCCAGGGAGCGGGTGAAGGCGGCCTCCGCCTCGGCCGCCCGGCCCGCGAACAGCTCCTGGTAGCCGATGCCCATGTCGAGCAGGGCCAGCCCCCAGGGGCCCTTGCCGACCTGGACCCGCGGCACGGCGTCCGCCACGAGCATCGGCCCGCAGGTGAGGGAGTGCAGGACGACCGCGAACGGCAGCCGCAGGGGCCGGTCCAGCGACTCCATCAGCGCCGACACCCGCGCGACCCGCCCGGTTCCGGCCGGCGCGTCGTCCCCGTTGCCGGTCTCCTTTCCGTCCCCGGCCGCGTCCCCGGCCCCGTCCCCGTCCGAGGAGACCGCGTTCATCGCGCACAGCGCGTACTCCTCGGCCAGCCCCTCGGGCGGCTCGTCGCCGACGGCCGCCAGCAGCGCGCGGGCCCGCGGCACCTGCTCGCCGTGCAGGCCGCGCAGCCAGTGGAACCAGGTCAGCTCGGCCATGAGCCGCAGGGCCTCGCGCGGGTCGGTCCGTGTGAGGTGCCGCTGGGCCGCGTCCAGGTTGCCCAGCTCGGCGGCGAGCCGGGCCAGCCAGGGCCGTTGCCCGCCGGTGCGCAGGTGCGGCTCCGCCCGCTCGGCCAGGTCCAGGAAATACGCGGCGTGCGCGTCCCGCAGTGTCTTCCGGCCGGTCAGGCCCTCGGCCGCGAACGCGCGGAGGGTCTCCAGCATCCGGTAGCGGCCCTCGGGCAGGTGCTCCAGGAGCGACTTCTCCACCAGCGAGGCGAGCAGATCCTCCGGATGCGGCACCCCGCACACCGCCTCCACGGCCTCCAGCGTGGCGCCCCCGGTGAAGACCGTGAACCGCCGGGCCAGCTCCCGCTCCTCGTCGTCCAGCAGCTCCCAGCTCCACTCGACGACGGCGCGCAGCGTGCGGTGGCGGGGCGCCTTGGCACGATCGCCCCGGCTGAGCAGCCGGAAGCGGTCGTCCAGGCGGTCGGCCAGCTCGTTGGGGGCGAGGGTGCGCAGCCGGGCCGCGGCCAGCTCGATGGCCAGCGGCAGCCCGTCCAGCGCCGCGCAGATCTCCGGCACGCGCGCGTGGCCGTCGAACCCGGGACGCACCGCACGTGCGCGTTCCAGGAACAGCTCGACCGACGGGCGCGGCGACAGCGGCGGAACCGGCACCAGGGCCTCGCCGGTGATCTGGAGGCTCTCCCGGCTGGTGGCGAGGATCCGCACGCCCCGGCAGGCACCCAGCAGCAGTGCCGTCAGCGTGGCGGCCGCGTCGACCAGGTGTTCGCAGTTGTCCAACACGAGCAGGGCCTCGCGGTCCTCCAGGGCGGTCAGCAACCGCTCGGTGGCGTCGACGCCCGTGGTGCGGAAGCCCTCGCGCACACCGAGCGCGGTGAGCACGGCGTACGGAATCTGCCCGCCGTCGGTGAGGGGCGCCAGCTCGACGAAGCAGACGTCCGCCGGGGAGTCCGCGGTGCCGCACCGGCTCGCCGCCTCGATCGCGAGCCGCGTCTTGCCGGTGCCGCCGGGTCCGGTGAGCGTGACGAGGCGCGCTTCGGCGAACAGGGAGGCGATGCGGTCCAGCTCGGCGTCCCGGCCCACGCAGCGGGTCAGCTGGGCGGGCAGCCGGGGCCGTCGCGGGGCGGCGGCGTGTCCCCGGAGCAGTTCACCGTGGAGGGCGGACAGCTCGGGCGACGGGTCGGCGCCCAACTGCTCGGCCAGCGTGCGCCGTGCCTCCTCGTACACCGTCAGCGCCTCGGCGGGCCGCCCGCCCGCGTGCAGAGCCCGCATCAGCTGCCCGTACAGCCGCTCGCTCAGGGGATGCGCGGACAACAACGCCCGCAACTCGGGCACCAGCTCGGGACCACCACCGAGCGCCAGGTCCGCCTCGATCCGGTCCTGTACGGCGGTCAGCCGCAGCTCCGTGAGCCGGGCCGCCTCGGCGGGCACCTCCGGCAGGTCGGGCAGTGCGGGGCCGCGCCACAGCGCGAGTGCCTCACGCAGGGCGGTCGCCGCGCGCGCGTGGTCACCGGCGGCGAGGGCGGCACGACCATTCCTGCACAGGTGTTCGAATACGTGCGCGTCGACGGACTCGGGCGGTGCGACAAGCCGGTATCCGGCGCCGCCCGCCTCGACGGCCGTGTGCGGGGCCAGCCGCCCGCGCAGGCGCGAGATCTGCGACTGGAGGGCGTTCGCGGCACCGGCGGGCGGCTCGCTGCCGTACAGGCCGTCGATCAGCCGGGTCGCGGGGACCGTGCGGCCGGCGTCGAGGAGCAGGAGCGTCAGCAGCGCTCGGGGCCGGGGGCCGCCGGGGTCGACGGGGGTGCCGTCGTCGGTGCGGATGTCCAGGGGGCCGAGAATCCCGAAGCGCATTCCGGGGATTCTGGCACGGCGGGTACGTGCGGCACGGCGGCGAGGGGCCGCGGGGCGGGGAATCCGGGCACGGCAAAAAGCCGGCCCACACGAGGTGGACCGGCTCCGTGCAGCGGACCAGGCAGTGGCCGCGCGCTCAGCTGATGCGTCAGCGCGAGACCTTGCCGGCCTTGATGCACGAGGTGCAAGCGTTCACGCGCTTCGGCGTCCCGCCCACCACGGTACGCACACGCTGGATGTTCGGGTTCCAGCGACGGGACGTACGGCGGTGCGAGTGCGAGATGTTGTTGCCGAAGCCCGGCCCCTTGCCGCAGACGTCGCAGTTGGCAGCCACGGGTCACTCCAAAGACTTCAGATGCACTTACGGTTGATCCCGGCATGCCGGGATCAAGCTCTCGGACTCGCGAACGGGCCGGGATCTGAGTGGCGGTGCCAGGGGGATGGCCCGATCGGGATCGGGCAACCGGAGCAGCATACAACGGCTGCTCCCGTACAACGAAACTACCACGGCAGCTCAGCGGCCCGTCCCGGCCCTCGTCCCGTGGGCCGGGGCCCCAAGGTCTACGCTGCCTGCCACGTCCGCAGCTCAGGGAGGCGCAGGTGGCGCAGGTGCCGCAGAGGTTCTTCGACGCTCTGGCGGTGCGTACCTGGTGCGGTCTGTCGCTCGCCGCGCTGGGCCGGGCGCGCGAGGAGATCGACGCGATCAACGTCTATCCCGTCGCCGACGGGGACACGGGCACGAACCTCTACCTGACCGTCGAGTCGGCCGTCGCCGCCGTGGAGGCCGTCTTCGCGGCGCACGAGGTGGACGAGGCGCCCCGGGACGGGAGCGAGGCCCCCCGGGACGGGGCCGGCGGGCCCTCGCTGGCGGACGCCGTGGGTGCCATGGCGCACGGCGCGCTGATCGGCGCGCGGGGCAACTCCGGCACGATCCTCGCCCAGCTGCTGCGCGGCATGGCCCAGGTGCTCGCCGCGCGGAGTGACAACGACCACACCGCAGGCCACGGACTGCAACGGGCCCTGCGGCACGCGGCCGCGTCCGCCCGGCAGGCCGTGGCCCACCCGGTCGAGGGCACCGTCCTGACCGTCGCCTCGGCCGCCGCGGAGGCGGCCGAGGGCGCCGGGGGCGACTGTGCCGAGGTGGCGCGCGCCGCTTACGAGGGCGCCCGCGCGGCGCTCGCCGCCACCCCGGGCCAACTGGCCGCCCTGGAGCGCGCCGGAGTGGTCGACGCGGGCGGGCACGGCCTGGTGACGGTCCTCGCGGCCCTGGTGGAGACGTTCACGGGCCGGGCGCCGGGTCCGGTCGCGGCGTCCCACGCGCGCGTGGAGCGTGCCGTGGAGGGGCGGTGCGCCGCGGAGGAGGGCGACGAGAACGGACCCGCCTTCGAGGTGATCTACCTCCTGGAGGCCGAGGACGCGGCCGTGGCCCGACTGCGGCAGCGGCTCGACGCCCTCGGGGACTCGCTCGTCGTGGTCGGCGGCGACGGGCTGTGGAACGTCCACGTGCACGTCGACGACGCGGGCGCCGCCGTGGAGGCCGGGGTCGAGGCCGGGCGGCCGTACCGGATCCGCATCACCCACTTCGGGCACGGCGACGCGCACACCACCAAGGCCGAACGCCCGCCCCGGGAGCGGGCCCAGCGCGCCGTGGTGGCCGTCGTACCGGGGGAGGGGCTGGCGGCGCTCTACACCGAGGCCGGCGCGACCATCCTGCTCGCGCGCCCCGGGGAGCCGCCCGCCAGCGGCGAACTGGTCCAGGCCGTCCGGCGGGCGCACGCGCGCGAGGTGGTGCTGCTGCCCAACGACGCCGAGCTGCGCCACACCGCCGCCGCGGCGGCCGAACAGGCCCGCACCGAGGGCATCCGCGTCGCCCTCATCCCGACCCGCTCCGCGGTCCAGGGCATCGCCGCGCTCGCCGTGCACGAGTCCGAGCGCCGCTTCGACGAGGACGTGGTGGCGATGACCTCGGCGGCCGGCGCCACCCGGCACGCCGAGGTCACCGTCGCCGAACGCCAGTCCTGGACCACGGCCGGCATCTGCCAGGCCGGCGACGTGCTCGGCCTCATCGACGGCGACGTGGCCGTCATCGGCGCCGACGTCTCCCAGGTCGCCGCGACCGTCCTGGACCGCATGCTGTCGGCCGGCGGCGAGCTGGTCACCCTCGTCCTCGGCGACGAGGCGCCCGAGAGCGTCGCCGACCACCTGGAGGCCCGCGTCCGGGAGGCATACCTGGCCGTGGACACGGTCGTCTACCGGGGCGGCCGGCAGGGCGCCCTGCTGCTGGTCGGCGTGGAGTAGGCGCGGGAGTACGCGGCCGGTACGGCGCTCCCCTGGGCCGTTGTCAGTGGCGTGGTGTGCAATGGATCTCGTGCCCGCACTGCAAGAACCCCTGAAGAAGGTGCTCGGCCCCGCCACCGCGAAGGTGATGGCCGAGCACCTCGGCCTGCACACCGTCGGCGACCTCCTCCACCACTACCCGAGGAGATACGAGGAGCGCGGTCAGCTCACCCACCTCGCCGACCTGCCCATGGACGAGCACGTCACCGTGGTCGCGCAGGTCGCCGACGCCCGGCTGCACACCTTCGCCTCCTCGAAGGCCCCGCGCGGCAAGGGGCAGCGCCTCGAAGTGACCATCACCGACGGCAGCGGCCGCCTCCAACTGGTCTTCTTCGGCAACGGCGTGCACAAGCCCCACAAGGAACTCCTGCCGGGCACCCGCGCGATGTTCGCCGGCAAGGTCTCCGTCTTCAACCGCCGACTGCAACTGGCACATCCGGCGTACGAGTTGCTGCGCGGCGACACCGAGGGCGAGGAGACCGTCGAGTCCTGGGCGGGCGCTCTCATCCCCCTCTACCCGGCCACCGCCAAGCTGGAGTCCTGGAAGCTCGCCAAGGCGATCCAGACGGTGCTGCCCAGCGCCCAGGAGGCCGTGGACCCGCTCCCCGAGTCCCTGCGCGAGGGCCGGGGCCTGGTCTCCCTGCCCGAGGCCCTCCTCAAGATCCACCGCCCGCACACCAAGGCCGACATCGAGGACGCCCGCGCCCGGCTGAAGTGGGACGAGGCATTCGTCCTCCAGATCGCCCTGGCCCGCCGCCGCCACGCCGAGACCCAACTCCCCGCCGTCCCCAGGAAGCCCGGCCCTGACGGCCTGCTCACCGCCTTCGACGACCGTCTCCCGTTCACCCTCACCGACGGCCAGCAGAAGGTCTCCCGCGAGATCTTCGACGACCTCGCCACCGACCACCCGATGCACCGGCTGCTCCAGGGCGAGGTGGGCAGCGGCAAGACCCTCGTCGCCCTGCGCGCCATGCTCGCGGTCGTCGACTCGGGCGGGCAGGCCGTGATGCTGGCGCCCACCGAGGTGCTCGCCCAGCAGCACCACCGGTCGGTCGTCGAGATGATGGGCGAGCTGGCCGAGGGTGGCATGCTGGGCGGCGCCGAGCACGCCACCAAGGTGGTGCTGCTCACCGGCTCCATGGGCGCCGCCGCCCGCCGGCACGCCCTGCTCGACCTGGCCACCGGCGAGGCGGGCATCGTCATCGGCACCCACGCGCTGATCGAGGACAAGGTCCAGTTCCACGACCTCGGTTTGGTCGTCGTCGACGAGCAGCACCGCTTCGGCGTCGAGCAGCGCGACGCCCTGCGCGGCAAGGGCAAACAGCCCCCGCACCTGCTCGTCATGACCGCCACGCCCATCCCGCGCACCGTCGCGATGACCGTCTTCGGCGACCTGGAGACCTCCGTCCTCGACCAGCTCCCGGCAGGCAGGTCCCCGATCGCCAGCCACGTCGTCCCGGCCGCCGACAAGCCGCACTTCCTCGCCCGGGCCTGGGAGCGGGTCCGCGAGGAGGTCTCGGGCGGCCACCAGGCGTACGTCGTCTGCCCCCGCATCGGCGACGAGGACGACGACCCGAAGAAGGGCGCCAAGCAGTCCAAGCAGCCCCCGGAGGGCGACGCCGACAAACGCCCCCCGCTCGCCGTCCTCGACGTCGCCGAGAGCCTCGCCAAGGGCCCGCTCCAGGGGCTCAAGGTGGAGGTGCTGCACGGCCGTATGCAGCCCGACGACAAGGACGCGGTCATGCGCCGCTTCGCCGCCGGGGAGACCGACGTCCTGGTCGCCACCACCGTCATCGAGGTCGGTGTGAACGTCCCCAACGCCACCGCGATGGTGATCATGGACGCCGACCGCTTCGGCGTCTCCCAGCTGCACCAGCTGCGCGGCCGGGTCGGGCGGGGTTCCGCTCCCGGCCTGTGCCTCCTGGTCAGCGAGATGCCGGAGGCGAGCGCGGCCCGCCAGCGGCTGAACGCCGTCGCGAGCACCCGCGACGGCTTCGAGCTCTCCCGCATCGACCTGGAACAGCGCCGCGAGGGGGACGTCCTCGGCCAGGCCCAGTCCGGCGCCCGCACCTCCCTGCGCGTCCTCGCCGTCATCGAGGACGAGGAGATCATCGCCGAGGCGCGGCAGGAGGCGGCCGCCGTCGTCGCCGCCGATCCGGAGCTGACCGGCCTGCCCGGCCTGCGCACGGCCCTGGAGGCGCTGCTGGACGAGGAGCGGGAGCAGTACCTGGAGAAGGGCTGAGAGACTGGCAGCGGACACCGTCCGTCCATCCGAGCACACCGACAAGGACCCAGAAATGACCCGCGTGATCGCCGGCAAGGCCGGCGGACGTCGCCTGGCCGTCCCGCCGGGGACCGGTACCCGCCCCACGTCGGACCGCGCGCGCGAGGGCCTGTTCTCCACCTGGCAGTCCCTGCTCGGCGGCCCGCTGGACGGCGAGCGGGTCCTGGACCTCTACGCCGGTTCCGGCGCCGTCGGCCTGGAGGCGCTCTCGCGCGGCGCGGGGCACGTCCTGCTCGTCGAGGCCGACGCCCGTGCCGCCCGCACGGTCCGGGACAACGTCACGTCCCTCGGCCTGCTCGGCGCCGAGGTCAGGGCGGGCAAAGCGGAACAGATCATCCGCACCCCGGCGCCCGGCGAGCCGTACGACGTCGTCTTCCTGGACCCGCCCTACGCCGTCTCGGACGACGATCTTCGGGAGATCCTGCTCACACTCCGTACCGAGGGGTGGCTCGGGGCGGAAGCGCTCGTCACCGTGGAGCGCAGCACCAGGGGCGGCGAATTCCGCTGGCCGGACGGCTTCGACGCGATCCGGTCCCGTCGCTACGGCGAGGGAACGTTTTGGTACGGTCGCGCCGCCTCTACGTGCGAAGACGCACGATGACCGGACCGGAGAGCGAGGGAACTCAAGTGCGCCGCGCCGTCTGTCCCGGGTCGTTCGACCCGATCACCAACGGACATCTCGACATCATCGCCCGTGCCTCCAGCCTCTACGACGAGGTCTACGTCGCGGTGATGATCAACCAGGCCAAGAAGGGCCTGTTCGAGATCGAGGAGCGGATCGACCTCATCCGCCAGGTCACCGCCGAGTACGGGAACGTCCGCGTGGAGTCCTTCCACGGCCTGCTCGTCGACTTCTGCAAGCAGCGCGAGATCCCGGCCATCGTCAAGGGCCTGCGCGCGGTCAGCGACTTCGACTACGAGCTCCAGATGGCCCAGATGAACAACGGCCTCTCCGGTGTGGAGACCCTCTTCATCCCCACCAACCCCACCTACAGCTTCCTGTCGTCCTCCCTGGTCAAGGAGGTCGCGACCTGGGGCGGCGACGTCGCCCACCTGGTGCCGCCGCTGGTCCTCGAAGCCCTCACGGAACGCCTGAGGAACCGCTGACCGCCCCGTCGCACCGCCGGCGCCACCAGCCGCGGAGACTGACAATCCGTCACCCGGTGTCCCCGGGACACCCCAGGGTCGTACAGTCGTCCCGTCCGTCTCCAACACAGCTGTAGAGAGTGGCGAGCACACGGTGGACGTGCAGAACAAGCTCGACGAGATCACCGCGATGGTCTCCGGCGCCCGCGCCATGCCCATGTCGGCCTCGTGCGTGGTCAACCGCGCCGAGCTGCTCTCGATGCTGGAAGAGCTGCGCGCGGAGCTGCCCGGTTCCCTCGCCCAGGCGCAGGAGCTGATCGGCGACCGGGAGCAGATGGTCGCGCAGGCCCGCCAGGAGGCCGACCGGATCATCGAGAGCGCGCACGCCGAGCGCGGCTCCCTGATCGCCGGCACCGAGGTCGCCCGCCGCTCCCAGGCCGAGGCCGACCGGATCCTCGCCGAGGCCCGCCAGGAGGCCGAGGAGGTCCGCGCCGAGGCCGACGACTACGTCGACTCCAAGCTCGCCAACTTCGAGGTCGTCCTCACCAAGACCCTCGGCTCCGTCGGCCGGGGCCGCGAGAAGCTCCTCGGCACCGGACCCGGCCTCGACGAGAACGGCTACGAGGACGAGGACGCCCCCGAGCGCAGCCACGACCCGGAGACCCTGCGCCGCGACGCCGACACCTACGTCGACACCAAGCTCGGAGCCTTCGAGGCCGTGCTGGCCAAGACCCTGGACGCGGTCGGCCGCGGTCGCCAGAAGCTGCACGGCCGGATCGCCACCGACGACCTCGGTGCCCTCGCCGACGACATGTCCACCGTCCAGCACTCCAGCGACGCCGACTACCTCGCCGACCTCGCGGGCCTCTCCGACGCCGCCCCCGCCGCCGACCAGCCCAGGCAGCCGCAGCCCCAGTACGGCGAGCCGGAGCCCGTCGCGGCCCAGGCGGCGCAGGCCGTGCCTCAGATGCCGGCCCAGGAACCGGCGTACGGCTACGCGGCGCAGCAGCAGCCGGACCCGTACGCGGCCTACCAGCAGACCTACGGCAGCGGACAGGACCCGTACGGCTACCAGCAGCAGGGCGCCGACCCGTACGCCTACCAGTACGACGGCGGCCAGCAGGCGTACGACGGACAGCAGGGCTACGCCCAGCCCCAGCAGCCGCCGCAGCCCCCGCACGCCCCGCAGACCCAGCCGCAGGCGCTCGACGAGACCAGCCTCTTCGACACCAGCATGATCAGCGCCGAGCAGCTGCGGGCGTACGAACAGGGCCGCGGGCTCTAGGGACGAGGGGGCCCGTCGGCCCGGATTGGGCCGAGAGCGAATGGTCCAGTATCCTGGCTCTTCGGTCGCGCGTACGTCCGCGATCGCCGCTGCCCGGGAACACCGAAGGGCAGCGCCCTCCACCCACGAAGACCGAAAGCAGGAATGGTTCTGAACGCGCGCCTCGACCACCGCGACCCCCTCGTGTTCGACACGCACGAGCTGGGACGGCGGCCCGGTGCGCTCCAGCGCCTGACCCGCACGGTCGACGCTCCCAAGGACTTCGGTCTCCAGGGAGTCATCGGAGTGCCGGAAGGCGCCCCGGTGGAGCTCGATCTCCGGCTCGAGTCGGTCATGGAAGGGGTGCTCGTCACAGGCACCGCCCGTGCCAGGGCCCGGGGGGAGTGCGTAAGGTGTCTGGAGCCGCTGGAGCAGCAGCTCGAAGCGGACTTCCAGGAGCTGTTCTCGTACCCTGACGCCGACGACCGTGGCCGCCCCGTGGCGGAACCGGGCGACGACGCCGAGGACGACGAGGACAGGTTCTTCGTCGAGGACGGCCTGATCGGCCTCGAACCCGTGCTGCGCGACGCGGTGGTGCTCGCACTGCCGATGCAGCCGGTGTGCCAGGAAGACTGTCAGGGTCTGTGCTCCGAGTGCGGAGTGCGCCTGTCGGACGACCCGGACCACCACCACGACGCCGTCGACATTCGTTGGGCGGCATTGCAGGGACTCGCCGGTTCACTCGGAGACGGCGAGAAGGACGAGATGAGCGGCGACGGGTCGGATTCCGCGGACGCCGCCGAGAAGCAGGAGAAGTAGCCGTGGCTGTTCCGAAGCGGAAGATGTCGCGCAGCAACACGCGCCACCGCCGGTCGCAGTGGAAGGCTGCGGTCCCCACCCTGGTTGCGTGCGAGCGCTGCCACGAGCCCAAGCAGCAGCACATCGCGTGCCCGTCTTGCGGCACTTACAACAAGCGCCAGGTCCTCGAGGTCTGAGCGGCTGGTGAGAGGCACTGTGTCAGTCCCCAAGAAGGCGGAAGACGCCAAGGCGGACCCACCCGCCAAGAAGAAGGCGGACACCCAGGCCTCGTCCCACACGCTTCTGGAAGGGCGGCTCGGCTATCGGCTCGAGTCCGCCCTTCTGGTGCGTGCACTGACCCACCGTTCCTACGCGTACGAGAACGGCGGTCTGCCGACGAACGAGCGGCTGGAGTTCCTCGGGGACTCCGTACTCGGCCTCGTCGTCACGGACACGCTGTACCGCACCCACCCCGACCTGCCCGAAGGCCAGCTGGCCAAGTTGCGGGCCGCGGTGGTCAACTCGCGTGCGCTGGCGGAGGTGGGCCGCGGGCTCGAACTCGGCTCCTTCATCCGGCTCGGCCGCGGTGAAGAGGGCACGGGCGGCCGGGACAAGGCGTCCATCCTCGCCGACACCCTCGAAGCGGTGATCGGCGCGGTCTATCTCGACCAGGGCCTCGACGCGGCCTCCGAACTGGTGCACCGCCTGTTCGACCCGCTGATCGAGAAGTCCTCCAACCTCGGTGCCGGCCTGGACTGGAAGACCAGCCTCCAGGAACTCACCGCGACCGAAGGGCTCGGCGTCCCCGAGTACCTGGTCACGGAGACCGGCCCCGACCACGAGAAGACCTTCACTGCTGCCGCCCGCGTCGGAGGCGTCTCGTACGGCACCGGCACCGGCCGCAGCAAGAAGGAGGCGGAGCAGCAGGCCGCGGAATCCGCGTGGCGGTCCATCCGGGCCGCGGCGGACGAGCGCGCCAAGGCGACGGCCGACGCCGTCGACGTGGACCCCGACGAGGCGTCCGCCTCCGCCTGACCATCCACCGCACGGTCCGAACGCCCGCCCCGCCTGTGGGGCGGGCGCTCGGCTCGTCGCCCGTGCACCAGCCCGGTCCACCGGTCCGGTCCGCCGGCCCGGCCCGGCCCGCCCGAGGGGAAGCCATGCCCGAGTTGCCCGAGGTAGAGGTCGTACGGCGCGGCCTGGAGCGCTGGGTCGCCCACCGGACCGTCGCCGACGCCGAGGTGCTGCATCCGCGCGCGGTGCGCCGCCACATCGCGGGCCCCGACGACTTCGCCCACCGCCTGGAGGGCCACCGCATCGGCACGCCCAGCCGCCGCGGCAAGTACCTGTGGCTGCCGCTGGAGGACACCGACCAGGCGGTCCTCGCCCACCTCGGCATGAGCGGCCAGCTCCTGGTCCAGCCGCACGAGACACCCGCCGAGAAGCACCTGCGCATCCGGGTCCGCTTCGCCGACGCCCTCGGCACCGAACTCCGTTTCGTCGACCAGCGAACCTTCGGCGGCCTCTCGCTGCACGACACGTCCGCCGACGGACTGCCCGACGTCATCGCACACATCGCCCGCGATCCGCTGGACCCGCTCTTCGACGACGAGGCGTTCCACCAGGCCCTGCGCCGCAAGCGCACCACCATCAAGCGGGCCCTGCTCGACCAGTCCCTGATCAGCGGCGTCGGCAACATCTACGCCGACGAGGCCCTCTGGCGCGCCCGCCTGCACTACGAACGCCCCACGGCCACCCTCACCCGCCCCCGCACCGCCGAACTCCTCGGCCACGTCCGGGACGTGATGAACACCGCCCTCGCCGTCGGCGGCACCAGCTTCGACAGCCTCTACGTCAACGTCAACGGAGAGTCCGGCTACTTCGACCGCTCGCTCGACGCGTACGGCCGCGAGGGCCTGCCCTGCAACCGCTGCGCCACACCGATGCGCCGGCGGCCGTGGATGAACCGCTCCAGCTACTTCTGCCCGAAGTGCCAGCGGGCGCCGAGGGTCACGCCGTAGGCATCCGCTGTGCGTCGTACCGCTCCCGCGACGCCAGCACCTCGTCCATCCGCCCCTCCAGGCACTGGATGAGCGCCTTCAGCCGCTCGGCCACCTCGCGGCCCAGCGGCGTCAGCTCGTAGTCCACCCGGGGCGGGTTGGTCGGCTGGGCCTCGCGGTGCACCAGTCCGTCGCGCTCCAGCGCGTGCAGGGTCTGGGCCAGCATCTTCTCGCTGACGCCGTCCACCCGGCGCCGCAGCTCGTTGAACCGGAAGGAACCCTCGTACAGCGCGCCGAGCGTCAGCGCGCCCCAGCGCCCCGTGACGTGCTCCAGGGTGCCGCGCGAGGGACAGGCCCGGGAGAACACGTCGTACGGCAGATCCTGCTCCGCCGTGCGCTCCTGCGTGGTCGACATGCGTCCAGCGTACGTGAGCACAGCGCTGCGCCGCAGGTCGCGCTGAGCGGGGAGCAGCGCCGGGCGACATCGTCCCGGGGCCGCTCGCTCAAGGGGCGACCGTGCCGCCCAGGACCGGCCGTCGATCCCCTCAGTAGCCGAAGTCCTGTGTCCACCAGGGGCCGCCGGAGCCGAAGTGGACGCCGACTCCCAGGGTCTTGAAGTCGCAGTTCAGGATGTTGGCGCGGTGGTCGGGGCTGTTCATCCAGGCGTCCATCACGGCTTGGGCGTCGGCCTGGCCGCGGGCTATGTTCTCGCCCCCGAGACCGGATATGCCCGCTGCCGCCGCCCGGTCCCAGGGGGTCGCGCCGCCGGGGTCGGTGTGGTCGAAGAAGCCCTGGGTCGCCATGGCCTCGCTGAAGTCCTCGGCCAGTTCGCGCAGGGCGCTGTTCGCGGCCACCGGGCTGCAGCCCACCTTGGCACGCTCGTCGTTGACCAGCTTGAGCACCTGTGCCTGGGCGACGGCCTGCTCGGAGACGGCGGCGGGGGCGCTGGGCTTCGCGGGCTCGGCGGCCGGGCGCGAGGGCGTGGGCTTCGGCTTGGCGCTCGGCGTCGTCTTCGGCTTCTTGGTCTTCGACGGTGTCCCGGCCGGGGCGGCCGGCTTCGAGGCCGGTGCCGAGGCGGACGGGGAGGCCGAGGACGGCGAGGAGGACGGGGAGTCCTTGGCGGCTTCGTCCTTCGAAGGGGACTGGGAGGACCGGGAGGGCGAGGAGCCGGCGGCGGAGGAGCGGTCGGTGCCGCGGCTCGTGGCGGCGTCGTCGCCACGGCCGGTGTCCGCGCTGCCCGAGGTGCCGCCCTGCTGGGACGGGCTGTTCGTCGGGGTGTCCTGGGCGTGCACCCGGTCGCCCCCGCCGCTGCCGCCGCCGATCCGGTAGTTGTCGAGGCCCGGCACCGCGCCCGTGGCCACCGCCACCGTGCCGATGGCGACCGCGGCGGACACGCCGAGCAGACCGGTGCGGACCGGAGTGGCCGCCTTCTTCCGCCGGCGCCGACGCCCGCCGCCGGTCGCCGAGCCGCCGTCGGGCGTGTATCCGTCACTGGGGAAGGCGACGGTGCGGCCGGCCTGCGGGCCCTCGCCGTCCGGATCGTCGGCGAAGAGGTAGGCGTCGCTCTTGGCGCGGACCTCGGCGTAGGCCTCGGGGTTCAGATAAGGGGCGATGCCCATCGTGGGGGTCGCGTCCGCGTCCGCGTCCGGGGCGAGCGGATCGCGGCGCCGTCCCGGCGTCCCGTCCGGCTGATGGGCTTCCGCGGCGCGGCCCGTGGCGGCGCGGCCGGCGGCGGAGCGTCGGTGGCGTCCCATGTCCTGGCCTTCCTCGTCCTCGTCCTCGCGCGGGGCGTGCCCTGCGGTCGACATGTGCTCAAGATCAACACGGAACTCACACGATCGAGTGAGTTTCATGTGGGATTCATTGGGTCGGGACGGTACCGCATGGCGCCTGGGCGTGAAGTGTCGCGCGGGACATTGACTGGTTAGGTTGCAGTCATGAGCGAGGATGTACGGCTGGTCGCGTGGGTGCGCGGACAGGTCCAGGGCGTGGGTTTCCGCTGGTTCACGCGGGCCAGGGCGCTGGAACTCGGCGGGATGAGTGGTTTTGCTCTCAATTTGGGCGACGGTCGCGTCCAGGTCGTCGCGGAGGGCCCGCGCGAACGCTGCGAGGGTCTGCTCGCATGGCTGCGCGGTGACGACACGCCCGGACGCGTGGACGGAGTCACCGAGATCTGGGACACACCCCGCGGGGGCTACGACGGCTTCGCCATCCGCTGACGATCCTCCGCGCGAGGCTTCGCGGGCGTCGCGAACGACCCTCCCCGCAGGGGTGGCCCGGGTGAAAACGGGCAGGTGGTTGCCAAGGGCGGCCGCTCGTGGCAGGCTCCGCACCCAGAATGATCGCCACGCCCCGAGGGGCCCGCAGGAGTCGCAGCGTCGCCGTTTCCCGGCCGCATGCCCCCGGGTGCCCGCCAATACGGGGCGTGATCGTGTTGACCGTCAAACTTTTTGGTGAGACGCTGAAAGCCCCGCGCACCTTAGCTGTTTGGCATGGTTGAACGGCAGTAAAAACTCCAAAGTGCCAAGCACCGCGGGTGCGATTCCCTCACGACCCACACCGCTTCGGTCGGTCACTCATTGTGGAGGACCATCCATCATGGCAAAGGCGCTTCTCGGTTACGTCGGCGGCTCCGACCCGCGACTCCTCGCCGAGATGCGACGGCTCCAGCAGCGCGTCCAGGACCTGGAATCCGAGCTCGGACGAATCCAGGCGGAGAAAGACGCGCTGGCGGCTGCCGCTTCTCACGACAGGATCATGGAGAGCATGGAGAGCGTTGACGCACACCAGGCGGAGCCTGCGCTCACCTGATCACTGCATCGCTCCATCACGGCACAACAGTGGTCGGGCCCGCCCGTACAACCGCTCAGGTGTCAGAGTCTGCAAGGGACGCCTCGGCGTCCCTTCTTTCTTTCCCGCCCCCGTCCCGCCCGCCGTGTGTCCGTCCCCGCGCAACCTTTCACCCTCTTCAACGTCTGATGTGCCCTGCACGTTCACCGGTGAAACCGCGCCGGTTCACCGGTTCGTGGAGTGAGACAGACCCGAGAGGTAGAGTCCGGCGGCGTGCACCTGAAGGCCCTGACCCTCCGCGGGTTCAAGTCGTTCGCCTCGGCGACCACGCTCCGGTTCGAGCCGGGCATCACCTGTGTCGTCGGCCCCAACGGCTCGGGCAAGTCCAACGTCGTCGACGCGCTCAGCTGGGTCATGGGCGAACAGGGCGCCAAGTCGCTGCGCGGCGGCAAGATGGAGGACGTCATCTTCGCCGGCACCACCGGCCGCCCGCCGCTCGGCCGGGCCGAGGTGTCGCTGACCATCGACAACTCCGACGGCGCCCTGCCCATCGAGTACGCCGAGGTCACCATCACGCGGATCATGTTCCGCAACGGCGGCAGCGAGTACCAGATCAACGGCGACACCTGCCGCCTCCTCGACATCCAGGAACTCCTCTCCGACTCCGGCATCGGCCGCGAGATGCACGTCATCGTCGGCCAGGGACAGCTCGACTCCGTCCTGCACGCCGACCCGATGGGGCGCCGGGCCTTCATCGAGGAGGCCGCCGGCGTCCTCAAGCACCGCAAGCGCAAGGAGAAGGCGCTCAGGAAACTGGACGCGATGCAGGCCAACCTCGCGCGCGTGCAGGATCTGACGGACGAGTTGCGGCGCCAGCTCAAGCCCCTGGGACGCCAGGCCGCCGTCGCCCGCAGGGCCGCCGTCATCCAGGCCGACCTCCGGGACGCCCGGCTCCGGCTCCTCGCCGACGACCTGGTGCGGATGCGCGAGGCGCTGCAGGCCGAGATCGCCGACGAGGCCGCCCTCAAGGAGCGCAAGGAGACCGCCGAGCAGGAGCTGGGCCGGGCGCTGCGCCGCGAGGCCGACCTGGAGGACGAGGTGCGCCGGCTCACCCCGCGCCTCCAGCGCGCCCAGCAGACCTGGTACGAGCTGTCCCAGCTCGCCGAACGTGTGCGCGGCACGATCTCGCTGGCCGACGCGCGCGTGAAGAGCGCCACCTCCGCGCCGCCCGAGGAGCGCCGGGGCCGCGACCCGGAGGAACTGGAGCGCGAGGCCGCCCGCGTCCGGGAGCAGGAGGCCGAACTGGAAGCGGCCCTGGAGGCGGCCGAACACGCCCTGGAGGACACGGTCGCCCACCGCGCCGACCTCGAACGCGAACTGGCCGTGGAGGAGCGCCGTCTCAAGGACGCCGCCCGCGCCATCGCAGACCGCCGCGAGGGCCTGGCCCGGCTCAGCGGCCAGGTCGGCGCCGCCCGGTCCCGTGCCGCCTCCGCCCAGGCCGAGATCGAACGCCTGACCGAAGCCCGCGACGCGTCGCGGGAGCGGGCCACCGCCGCCCAGGAGGAGTACGAAACCCTCCAGGCCGAGGTCGACGGACTCGACGCCGACGACCAGGAACTCGCCGAGCGGCACGACGCGGCCAGGCACGCACTGACCGAGGCCGAGGCCGAGCTGAGTGCCGCCCGCGAGGCGGCCACCGCGGCGGAACGCGAGCGCGCCGCCACACAGGCCCGGCACGAGGCCCTCGCCCTGGGGCTGCGCCGCAAGGACGGCACCGGAGCGCTGCTCGCCGCCAAGGACCGGCTCACCGGCCTGCTCGGCCCCGCCGCCGGACTCCTCACCGTGACGCCGGGCCACGAGGCGGCCCTGGCCACCGCCTTCGGCGCCGCCGCCGACGCCCTCGCGGTGACCTCCCCGGCGGCCGCCGCGGACGCCATCCGCCTGCTGCGCAAGCAGGACGCCGGCCGGGCCTCACTGCTGCTCGCCGGAGCCCCCGACGACGTACCGCACGACACGCGCGGCGACGGACCGCCGTACGCCGCCGACCTGGTCCGCGGACCTGCCGACCTGATGCCCGCCGTACGGCGGCTGCTGCGCGGGATCGTCGTCGTCGCCACCCTGGAGGACGCCGAGGACCTGGTCTACGCCCGCCCCGGGCTGACCGCCGTCACCGCCGAGGGCGACCTGCTCGGCGCCCACTTCGCGCAGGGCGGGTCCGCCGGCGCGCCCAGCCTCCTCGAGGTGCAGGCATCCGTGGACCAGGCCGCCGCCGAGCTGGCGGAGCTGGGCGTGCGGTGCGAGGAACTGGCCGCCGCACAGGAGGCGTCCGTCGCACGGCGCGGGGAGTGTGCCGCGCTCGTCGAGGAGCTGGGGGAGCGGCGCCGGGCCGCCGACCGGGAGAAGTCGTCCGTCGCCCAGCAGCTGGGCCGGCTCGCGGGACAGGCGCGGGGCGCCGCCGGGGAGGCGGAACGGTCCGCCGCTGCTGCCGCCCGGGCGCAGGAGGCGCTGGACAAGGCGCTCATGGAGGTCGAGGAACTGGCGGAGCGGCTGGCCGTTGCGGAGGAAATGCCGGTCGAGGAGGAGCCCGACACCGCCGCCCGTGACCGGCTCGCCGCCGACGGTGCCAACGCACGCCAGACCGAGATGGAGGCCCGCCTCCAGGTCCGTACCCACGAGGAGAGGGTCAAGGGACTCGCCGGGCGGGCCGACTCCCTGGACCGGGCCGCCCGCGCCGAACGCGAGGCACGCGCGCGTGCCGAGCAGCGGCGGGCCAGGCTGCGGCACGAGGCGGCCGTCGCCGAGGCGGTCGCCGCCGGCGCCCGGCAGCTGCTCGCCCACGTCGAGGTCTCACTCACCCGCGCCGACGAGGAGCGCACCCTCGCCGAGGCGGCCAAGGCCAGGCGCGAGCAGGAACTGACCGCCGCGCGCACCGCCGGGCGCGACCTCAAGGCGGAGCTGGACAAGTTGACGGATTCAGTTCACCGGGGCGAGGTACTCGGCGCCGAGAAGCGGCTGCGCATCGAGCAGCTGGAGACCAAGGCGCTGGAGGAACTCGGTGTGGAACCGGCGGGGCTCGCGGCCGAGTACGGCCCCCATCAAGAGGTGCCGCCCTCGCCCCCCGCCGAGGGCGAGGAACTCCCGGAGGATCCCGAGCACCCGCGCAACCGGCCCCGGCCCTTCGTGCGCTCCGAGCAGGAGAAGCGGCTGAAGGCGGCGGAACGCGCCTATCAGCAGCTCGGCAAGGTCAACCCGCTGGCCCTGGAGGAGTTCGCGGCGCTGGAGGAGCGGCACCAGTTCCTCAGCGAGCAGCTGGAGGACCTGAAGAAGACCCGCGCCGACCTGCTCCAGGTCGTCAAGGAGGTCGACGAGCGCGTCGAGCAGGTCTTCACCGAGGCGTTCCGGGACACCGCCCGGGAGTTCGAGGGCGTCTTCAGCAGACTGTTCCCGGGCGGTGAGGGACGGCTGATTCTGACCGACCCCGACAACATGCTCACCACCGGCGTGGACGTCGAGGCCCGGCCTCCGGGCAAGAAGGTCAAGCGGCTCTCGCTGCTCTCCGGCGGGGAGCGCTCGCTGACCGCGGTGGCGATGCTGGTGTCGATCTTCAAGGCCCGGCCGAGTCCGTTCTACGTGATGGACGAGGTCGAGGCGGCGCTCGACGACACCAACCTGCAGCGGCTGATCCGGATCATGCAGGAGCTGCAGGAGGCATCGCAGCTGATCGTCATCACGCACCAGAAGCGCACGATGGAGGTCGCCGACGCGCTGTACGGCGTGTCGATGCAGGGCGACGGTGTGTCGAAGGTCATCAGCCAGCGGCTGCGCTAGCTCGAACCCTTAACTTCAACTCTTGAACGTTCTGTCCCCGCTCCGCACGTCTTCAGCATCCCAAAACTCACAGCTGTCGTCCTATTGACTTCGAAACTTGAAGGCATAGTCTCTGCAACGTTGCTTTTACCTTCAGGTCCCTTCATCGGTACCTCGAAGAGAGAACCGCCCCGGCAGCGTTGCCGGTAGCCCGAGGAGTACACGTGTCCAGCACATCGCAGGCACCCAGTTCAGGAGCCAGGACGGCTCACCCCGATCATCTCGGGCACGTCATCTTCATCGCGGCGGCGGCCGCGATGGGCGGCTTCCTGTTCGGCTACGACAGTTCCGTGATCAACGGCGCCGTCGAGGCGATCCGGGACCGCTACGACGTCGGCTCCGCGGTGCTGGCCCAGGTCATCGCCGTCGCGCTGATCGGCTGCGCCATCGGTGCCGCGACCGCGGGCCGCATCGCCGACCGCATCGGCCGGATCCGCTGCATGCAGATCGCGGCGGTCCTCTTCACCATCAGCGCCGTCGGCTCCGCACTGCCCTTCGCGCTGTGGGACCTCGCCATGTGGCGCGTCATCGGCGGCTTCGCCATCGGCATGGCCTCGGTGATCGGCCCCGCCTACATCGCCGAGGTGTCCCCGCCCGCCTACCGCGGCCGGCTCGGCTCCTTCCAGCAGGCCGCGATCGTCATCGGCATCGCCGTCTCCCAGCTGGTCAACTGGGGCCTGCTGAACGCCGCCGGCGGCGACCAGCGCGGCGAGCTGATGGGCCTGGAGGCCTGGCAGGTCATGCTCGGCGTCATGGTGATCCCGGCCGTCCTGTACGGCCTGCTGTCCTTCGCCATCCCAGAGTCCCCCCGCTTCCTGATCTCCGTCGGCAAGCGCGAGCGCGCCAAGAAGATCCTCGAAGAGGTCGAGGGCAAGGACGTGGACTTCGACGCCCGCGTCACCGAGATCGAGCACGCCATGCACAGCGAGGAGAAGTCCTCCTTCAAGGACCTCCTCGGCGGCAGCTTCTTCTTCAAGCCGATCGTCTGGATCGGCATCGGCCTGTCGGTCTTCCAGCAGTTCGTCGGCATCAACGTCGCGTTCTACTACTCCTCGACGCTGTGGCAGTCGGTCGGCGTCGACCCGACGGACTCCTTCTTCTACTCGTTCACGACGTCGATCATCAACATCATCGGCACCGTGATCGCGATGATCTTCGTGGACCGCGTCGGCCGCAAGCCGCTCGCCCTGATCGGCTCCGTCGGCATGGTGATCGGACTGGCACTGGAGGCATGGGCCTTCTCCTTCGACCTGGTCGACGGCAAGCTCCCGGCCACCCAGGGCTGGGTCGCCCTGATCGCCGCCCACGTCTTCGTGCTCTTCTTCGCCCTGTCGTGGGGTGTGGTCGTCTGGGTCTTCCTCGGCGAGATGTTCCCCAACCGGATCCGCGCCGCCGCCCTGGGTGTGGCCGCCTCCGCGCAGTGGATCGCCAACTGGGCCATCACCGCGAGCTTCCCGTCGCTGGCCGACTGGAACCTCTCCGGCACCTACGTGATCTACACGATCTTCGCCGCCCTCTCCATCCCCTTCGTGCTGAAGTTCGTGAAGGAGACGAAGGGCAAGGCGTTGGAGGAGATGGGCTGACCCGCCCGCCCCGAACCCGGGGAGGAGGGCCAAGTCCCCGCTGCCCCTCTCCCCGTACCGTCCGCCGCCCCGCCCGGTCACCCTCCGGGCGGGGCGGCGGTGTGCCGGGACCCGTTCGGCCTACGTCAGACGGTCACGGTCTCGGTCTCGGCCTCGGGCTGCTCGGCCCGCTCCGCGCGCGCAGCCGGGACGATCGGCGCCGGCTTCGGCAGCACCGCGTACAGCAGGGCGGAGATCACGATCGTGGCCACCCAGCCCAGTCCGTACTCGCCGACGAAGTTGTTCGTGGCCAGCGGGCCGGTGAACCAGTCGGACGTGGTGAACATCAGACCGGCGGCCAGACCCACCGCCCAGGCCGCCACGGCGGCGGGGGAGAAGCCGCCGCGGTACCAGTAGGCGCTGGTGCGCCCGGTGTCGGCCAGGGCCTCGCCGTCGTACTCCCGGCCGCGCAGCATGTCCGCGCCGAACACGCCGACCCAGGCGGAGAAGGCGACCGCGAGCAGCGACAGGAAGGCGATGAAGGACCCCATGAAGCTGGTCGCCACCAGCATCAGCACGCCGCCGAAGACCAGCGAGATCACGGCGTTGACCGAGACCGCCCAGTGCCGCGGGACCTTGAAGCCCAGGGTCTGCGCGGTGAACCCTGCCGAGTACATCGACATCGAGTTGATCAGCAGCATGCCGATCAGCGCGATCAGCAGGTACGGCACCGCGATCCAGGTCGGCAGGATCTCGCCCAGGAAGGAGACCGGGTCGGCGGCCGAGGCCAGATCCGGCGTGGAGACCGCCATGACCGCGCCCATCAGCACCATCGGCAGGACGACGATGCCCGCGCCGCCGACCGTGACCCCGACGATCCCCTTCGAGGAGGCCGTGCGCGGCAGGTACCGGGTGAAGTCCGGCGCGGACGGGATCCAGCTGACGCCGCCCGCCGCGATCAGACCCACACCCGTGATCATCGCGGCCACCGAACCGGCGGACCGGTCGAACACCGCGGACCAGTCGGTGTCGACCACCAGGTAGCCGAGGACCAGCACCGAGAAGGCGCCGAAGAGGTACGCCGCGTACTTGTTGCACTTCTGCACGGCGTTGATGCCGAGCCCCGAGATCGCGAACGTCGCCACGACGAAGGCGAGCAGCGTCACCATGTCCAGGACGCTGTTGGCGCGTATGCCGAAGACGATGTCCAGCACGGTGAGCAGCGCATAGGCACCGGTCACCGCGTTGATCGTCTCCCAGCCCCAGCGGGCCACCCAGATCAGCGAACCCGGCAGCAGATTGCCCCGCTGCCCGAACACGGCACGGGACAGCGCCATCCCGGGAGCGCCGCCCCGCTTGCCGGCGATGCCGATCAGGCCCACCAGGCCGTACGACACGACGGGCGCCGCCGCCGCGACGACCAGGGCCTGCCAGAAGTTGAGCCGGTACGCCACGACGAGGCTCGCGCCCATCGTGAGCAGCAGCACGCTGATGTTGGCGCCGACCCAGGTAGGGAACAGCTCGCGGGTCCGGGCGGTGCGCTCGTGGTCGGGCACCTGCTCGATGCCGCGGGTTTCCAGGGCGCCTTCGTTCTCGGCGGATTTGCTCATGTGGGGGGTCCGTGCCTCGATCGTGGGGAAGAGGGGGCGGTCGGGACTCTACGCGCGTTGACGCGGCCTCCTCCATCGTACTTTGCTCCCACTCGTTCCCTCCAGGGGCCTTTGTCCTTTGGTGGAAACCACAAGCGACCGATAGCAGGGGGCCGTACCGGGGGTCACGCATACTGGTCCCGTTATGGAAATCGTCATCCTTGCTGTAGTCATCGCCGTGGTCGTGATCGGCGCGCTCGGCGGGCTGGTCGTCGGCAGCCGCCGCAAGAAGCAGCTGCCCGAGCCGCCCCCCGCCGCGCCCGACATCACCGCCCCTCCGGCCGAGCCGCACGTCGGCGACGAGGCCGAGACGCCGCGCGACGAAACGCGCCGGACGATAGAGGAGGTCGACCTCCCGGACGGCGGCACCGCCACCGTCGAGGAGCCGCCCGTCGTCGAAGAGCTCGAGATCCCGCAGATCGAGGTTCCCGAGCCCACCGCCGGCCGACTGGTCCGGCTCCGTGCCCGCCTCTCCCGCTCGCAGAACGCCCTCGGCAAGGGTCTGCTGACCCTGCTGTCCCGGGAGCACCTCGACGAGGACACCTGGGAGGAGATCGAGGACACGCTGCTCACCGCCGACGTCGGCGTGCAGCCCACCCAGGAGCTGGTGGAGCGGCTCCGCGAGCGGGTGAGGGTCCTCGGCACCCGCACGCCCGAGGAGCTGCGCACCCTGCTGCGCGAGGAGCTGATCACCCTCGTCGGCCCCGACATGGACCGCGAGGTCAAGACCGAGCCCGCCACGAGCAAGCCCGGCATCGTGATGGTCGTCGGGGTGAACGGCACCGGCAAGACCACCACCACCGGCAAGCTCGCCCGCGTCCTGGTGGCGGACGGCCGCAGCGTCGTCCTCGGCGCCGCCGACACCTTCCGCGCCGCCGCCGCGGACCAGCTGCAGACCTGGGGCGAGCGGGTCGGCGCCCACACCGTGCGCGGACCCGAGGGCGGCGACCCCGCCTCCGTCGCCTTCGACGCGGTCAAGGAGGGCAAGGAGATGGGCTCGGACGTCGTGCTCATCGACACCGCCGGCCGCCTGCACACCAAGACCGGTCTGATGGACGAGCTGGGCAAGGTCAAGCGCGTCGTGGAGAAGCACGCGCCGCTGGACGAGGTGCTGCTCGTGCTCGACGCCACCACCGGCCAGAACGGTCTGATCCAGGCCCGCGTCTTCGCCGAGGTCGTCAACATCACCGGCATCGTGCTCACCAAGCTGGACGGCACGGCCAAGGGCGGCATCGTGGTCGCCGTCCAGCGCGAGCTGGGTGTGCCGGTCAAGCTGATCGGGCTCGGCGAGGGCGCGGACGACCTGGCGCCGTTCGAACCGGCGGCCTTCGTGGATGCCCTCATCGGCGAGTGACGCCACCCGCCGGCGCCCCGCGCCGCACCCGGGCGAGAAGCGCCCGCCTCCCGAACCGGGAGACGGGCGCTTCGGCGTACAGGCGTACGGCGGGCCGGGCGTACGGGCGCCGGCGTGCCGGGCGGGTGGTTACCTCCGCGACCGGTGGGCCACGTATGCCAGGGTGCCCAGCAGCAGTCGTGCCGCCGGGGGCTTCGTGGCCGAGTCGAGGGCCGGGGGCCGCAGCCAGCGCACCGGGCCCCGGCCGCCGCGGTCGGAGGGCGGGGCCGTGACGTACGTACCGGGGCCGAGACCTGCGAGGTCGAGGGCCGACGGATCGTCCCAGCCCATCCGGTACAGCAGCCGGGGCAGCTGGGCGGCGGCGCCCGGGGCGACGAAGAAGTGGGCGCGGCCCTGCGGGGTGGCCGCGACCGGGCCGAGCGGGAGGCCCATGCGCTCCAGCCGGGCCAGTGCCCGCTGCCCGGCGGACTCGGCCACCTCGATCACGTCGAAGGTCCGCCCGACCGCCAGCATCACCGCCGCGCCGGGGAACCGGCCCCATGCCTCGCTCGCCTCGTCCAGGGTCGCCCCGGCGGGCACCCGGGGTGCGAAGTCCAAGGGGTGCGCACCCGGCGCCGGACAGTCGGGCAGGCCGCACGAGCAGGCGCCGTGGGCGGTCCGGGCGCCCGGGACCACGTCCCAGCCCCAGAGGCCGGTGTACTCGGCCACGACGGTGCACTCCGAGGCGCGGCCGCGGCGGCGAGCGCCGGACCGGATCTCGCGCATGCCCCGACTGCTGCCGATGCCGATCGTGAAGCCCATGCCCCCTCCAACGGGTCCGACGCAGCGGCGGTTACGCAGCGGACGTGAAACGTGACTCTCTGCTTCCAACTCCCCAGTCCGACGCGATTCATCCAGCGTCCCGAAGCACGCCCGGTGGTGCGTCCGACGGCGCACGCCCCGGTGTGCACCGTTGCACCGACTCCCGGTTGGCCTATGTCAAGTGAATCGCGTCCCGGCCACCGCGAGTTCATTCGAAGGGGTGGCGAATGGTGGCGATTCCGCAATCGCCATGGCTGGACGAGTGATCGTAGGACTACTTTGTGTGCATGGAGCCTTGGGGCACATGCACTCGTGGGTATGCCGGAGGCAACCCGGCTCTCCGTTCGAAGGGTGCCAACCACCGGACGGAGGGCCCGGGCCACCGGCATTCTGATAGGGCTTGGCGCACTCGGCGACAGGTGGTCTCAGGGATGGGGGCGTTCCAGTGAGTGGCAACGGCGGAAGCGGTACGGGCGCGGCGAGCGCGTCGCATGCTGACAAGCGCCCGAACGAGCTGCTCACCTCCTGGTTCGCCCGCAGCGGCTGGTCGAAGGGCGAGCTGGCCCGCCAGGTCAACCGCCGGGCCCGCCAGCTGGGCGCCGGCCACATCTCCACCGACACCTCACGCGTGCGCCGCTGGCTCGACGGGGAGAACCCGCGCGAACCGATCCCGCGAATCCTGTCCGAGCTGTTCTCCGAGCGTTTCGGCGTCGTCGTCTCCGTCGAGGACCTGGGTCTGCGTTCCACCCGCCCCACGCCCTCCGCCACCGGCGTCGACCTCCCCTGGACGGGCCCGCAGACCGTGGCCCTGCTCAGCGAGTTCTCGCGCAGCGACCTCATGCTGGCGCGGCGCGGCTTCCTCGGGAGCTCGCTGGCCCTCTCCGCGGGCCCGTCCCTCATCGAACCCATGCAGCGCTGGCTCGTCCCCACGCCCTCCGCCACCCCGCCGGAGGCCGGACCCGAGCCCGCGGCACCCGCCGGCCGCGCGCGCGGCCGCCTGTCCAGGCCGGAGCTCGACCTGCTGGAGTCCACGGCCGTGATGTTCCGCCGCTGGGACGCCCAGTGCGGCGGCGGTCTGCGCCGCAAGGCCGTGGTCGGCCAGCTGCACGAGGTCACCGACCTGCTCCAGGAACCCCAGACCGAGACCACCCGAGCCAAGCTCTTCAAGGTCGCCGCCGAGCTGGCCGAGCTGGCCGGCTGGATGTCGTACGACGTGGGGCTCCAGCCCACCGCCCAGAAGTACTTCGTGCTCGCCCTGCACGCAGCCAAGGAGGCGGGGGACCGGCCGCTCGGCTCGTACATCCTCTCCAGCATGAGCCGCCAGATGATCCACCTCGGCCGGCCCGACGACGCCCTGGAGCTGATCCACCTCGCGCAGTACGGCAGCCGGGACTGCGCCAGCCCCCGCACCCAGTCGATGCTGTACGCGATGGAGGCCCGCGCCTACGCCAACATGGGCCAGCCCGGCCGCACCAAGCGCGCGGTGCGCATGGCGGAGGACATCTTCGCCGAGGCCGACGAGTGGGACGAGCCGGACCCCGACTGGATCCGCTTCTTCTCCGAGGCCGAGCTGTACGGGGAGAACAGCCACTCCTTCCGCGACCTCGCCTACGTCGCCGGCCGCAGCCCCGCCTACGCCTCCCTCGCCGACCCCCTGATGCGCAAGGCCGTGGAGCTGTTCGCCAAGGACGAGGAGCACCAGCGTTCCTACGCGCTGAACCTGATCGGCATGGCCACCGTCCACCTGCTGCGCCGCGAGCCGGAGGAGAGCACCGTCCTGGCCATGGAAGCCATGGGCATCGCCAAGAAGGTCCGCTCCGAACGCGTCAACACCCGCATCCGCAAGACCGTCGACACGGCCGTACGCGATTTCGGCGACCTCGGTGAAGTCGTCGACCTCACCCAGCGGCTCGCCGTCGAACTGCCGGAGACCGCCGAAGCGGTCTGAACCCCCACCAGCCCCGGCCGCGGCCGGCCCTCCCGAACTGCCCGACTCGGCTCCCCCATGCCAGGTCATTCGGAGGCCGCCGCGGCCGGCTTGTGTACCGGGCCGGACGGCTCGGTCACCACGACGACCGCCCCCTGCCGTTCACCCACGCGTAACACGCACCGCGCCTTCGTCACGGCGGCGAAACAACGAGGGGCTTCCACCGAAACCGCGCTGCGCCAATCTCATGGCGCATAACCGGCCCACCCCTCCCCCGCCCGCCAGGCTTCGCCCGCACGGGGCCGTACCAACGACGAGGAGACGCCGATGGCTCCAGCCATCACGCTCGCCGCAGAGACGGAGCTCTCTGCCGCCAACACAGGCTTCATGCTCATCTGCTCCGCCCTGGTGATGCTCATGACGCCGGCCCTGGCCTTCTTCTACGGAGGCATGGTCCGCGTCAAGAGCACCCTGAACATGCTGATGATGAGCTTCATCAGCCTCGGCATCGTCACCGTCCTGTGGGTGCTCTACGGCTTCTCCATGGCGTTCGGCACCGACTCCGGAAGCATCGTCGGCTGGAACTCCGACTGGGTGGGCCTGAGCAACATCGGCCTGACCGAGCTGTGGGACGGCTACACCATCCCCGTCTTCGTGTTCCTGGTCTTCCAGCTGATGTTCGCCGTGCTCACCCCGGCCCTGATCAGCGGTGCCCTCGCGGACCGGGTGAAGTTCACGGCCTGGGCGCTGTTCATCGCCCTGTGGGTCACGATCGTCTACTTCCCCGTCGCCCACTGGGTGTGGGGCGCGGGCGGCTGGGCCTTCGAGCTGGGCGTGATCGACTTCGCCGGCGGGACGGCCGTGCACATCAACGCCGGTGCCGCCGCGCTCGGCGTGATCCTCGTCATCGGCAAGCGGGTCGGCTTCAAGAAGGACCCGATGCGCCCGCACAGCCTCCCGCTGGTCATGCTCGGCGCCGGCCTGCTCTGGTTCGGCTGGTTCGGCTTCAACGCCGGTTCGTGGCTCGGCAACGACGACGGCGTCGGCGCGCTGATGTTCGTCAACACCCAGGTCGCCACCGGCGCCGCCGTCCTCGGCTGGCTCGCCTACGAGAAGATCCGGCACGGCGCCTTCACCACCCTGGGCGCTGCCTCCGGCGCCGTCTCCGGCCTGGTCGCCATCACCCCGGCGGGCGGCGCGGTCTCCCCGCTGGGCGCGATCGCCGTCGGGCTCATCGCCGGAGTCGTGTGCGCCATGGCCGTCGGCCTGAAGTACAAGTTCGGCTACGACGACTCCCTCGACGTGGTCGGCGTCCACCTCGTCGGCGGCATCCTCGGCTCGCTGCTCATCGGCTTCTTCGCCAGCGGCAAGGGCCAGTCCGACGTCCAGGGCCTCTTCTACGGCGGCGGCCTCGACCAGTTCTGGAAGCAGTGCGCGGGCGTCTTCGGGGTCCTCGCCTACTCCCTGGTCGTCTCCGCGGTCCTCGCCTTCCTGCTGGACAAGACGATCGGCATGCGGGTATCGGAGGACGTCGAGGTGGCCGGCATCGACCAGGCCGAGCACGCCGAGACCGCATACGACTTCAGCGGCGCCGGTGGCGGTGCCGCCCGGACGACCGCCGCGCCGGCCGCTTCCGCGGCAGCGTCGGGCCCGAGCAAGAAGGTGGACGCATGAAGCTCATCACCGCCGTCGTCAAGCCGCACCGGCTCGACGAGATCAAGGAGGCCCTCCAGGCCTTCGGGGTCCACGGCCTGACCGTCACCGAGGCCAGCGGCTACGGCCGCCAGCGCGGACACACCGAGGTCTACCGGGGTGCCGAGTACACCGTCGACCTGGTGCCCAAGATCCGCATCGAGGTCCTGGTCGAGGACGACGACGCCGAGCAGCTGATCGACGTGGTGGTCAAGGCGGCCCGCACCGGCAAGATCGGCGACGGCAAGGTCTGGGCGGTCCCGGTCGACACGGCCGTACGGGTCAGGACCGGCGAGCGCGGACCCGACGCGCTCTGACACGACGGACGGACGAACGGGAGTCGCCGGGTGACCAGTACGGACGTGACGGAAGAAGCAGAAGGCTCGGGACCCGGCGGCTACGCGGCGGCCCGGCTGCGCCTCCTCACCGAGGGGGCGCGGTCCGGGCCGCCGCGCCGCAGGGCGCTGGCCGAACTGACGGACGACTGGCTGGCGGGCCTCTTCGGCGCGGGCGCCGGGGGACAGGCGGGGGTCTCGCTCGTCGCGGTCGGCGGCTACGGGCGCGGCGAGCTGTCCCCGCGCAGCGACCTGGACCTGCTCCTGCTGCACGACGGCCGGGACGACAAGGCCGTCGCCGCCCTCGCCGACCGCCTCTGGTACCCGGTCTGGGACCTCGGCCTCGACCTCGACCACTCCGTACGCACCCCGCAGCAGGCCCGCAAGACCGCGGGCGAGGACCTGAAGGTCCACCTCGGTCTCCTGGACGCCCGCCACCTGGCCGGAGACCTCGGCCTGACCGCCTCCCTGCGCACCGCCGTGCTCGCCGACTGGCGCAACCAGGCGCCCAAGCGCCTCCCCGAACTCCGCGACCTGTGCGCCGAGCGCGCCGAACGCCAGGGCGAGCTGCAGTTCCTGCTGGAACCCGACCTCAAGGAGGCCCGGGGCGGCCTGCGCGACGCCACCGCCCTGCGTGCCGTCGCCGCCTCCTGGCTCGCCGACGCCCCGCGCGAGGGACTCGCCGAGGCCCGGCGCCGGCTGCTCGACGTACGCGACGCGCTCCACCTGGCGACGGGCCGCGCGACCGACCGGCTGGCCCTGCAGGAACAGGACCAGGTGGCCGCCGAGCTGGGCCTGCTGGACGCCGACGCCCTGCTGCGGCAGGTGTACGAGGCGGCCCGCGTCATCTCCTACGCGGGCGACGTCACCTGGCGCGAAGTGGGGCGCGTACTGCGCTCGCGGTCCGTGCGGCCGCGGCTGCGCGCCATGATGAGCGGAAGGAACGGCGGTAAACCGGTCGCCGAGCGCTCCCCGCTCGCCGAGGGCGTCGTGGAACAGGACGGCGAGGTGGTACTCGCCCGCACCGCACGCCCCGAACGCGATCCCGTGCTCCCGCTGCGTGCCGCGGCCGCCGCCGCGCAGGCCGGACTCCCGCTCTCCCTGCACGCCGTACGGCGCATGGCCGCCACCGCGCGCCCCCTGCCCACGCCCTGGCCCGCCGAGGCACGGGAGCAACTGGTGACCCTGCTGGGCTCCGGCCGCCCCACGGTGCAGGTCTGGGAGGCACTGGAGGCCGAGGGCCTGGTCACCCGGCTGCTGCCCGACTGGGAGCGGGTCCGCTGCCGCCCGCAGCGCAACGCCGTGCACCTGTGGACCGTCGACCGGCACCTGATCGAGACCGCCGTCCGCGCCGCCGAATTCACCCGCCGGGTGCACCGACCCGACCTGCTGCTGATCGCCGCGCTGCTGCACGACATCGGCAAGGGCTGGCCCGGCGACCACTCCGTGGCCGGCGAGACCATCGCCCGGGACGTCGCCACGCGCATCGGCTTCGACCGCGCGGACGCGGCCGTCCTCGCCACCCTCGTACGCCACCACCTCCTGCTGGTGGAGACCGCCACCCGGCGCGACCTGGACGACCCGGCCACCGTGCGCGCGGTCGCGGCGGCGGTCGGCACCGAGCACACGCTGGAGCTGCTGCACGCGCTGACCGAGGCGGACGCGCTGGCCACCGGCCCGGCCGCCTGGTCGTCCTGGCGCGGCTCCCTCGTCGCCGACCTGGTGAAACGGGTCGCCGGGGTGCTCGCCGGGGACCCGCCCGCCGAACCCGCGGCCGCCGCGCCCACCGCCGAGCAGGAACGGCTCGCGGTCGAGGCATTCCGCACCGGCGGTCCGGTCCTGGCGCTGCGGGCCCAGACGGAGCCGCCCGCCGATTCCGCACCGTCTCCCTCCCCGGCCGACGGTTCCGAGCCCCTCGGCGTGGAGCTGCTGATCGCCGTACCCGACCAGGCGGGTGTGCTCCCCGCGGTCGCCGGGGTGCTGGCCATGCACCGGCTGACCGTCCGCACCGCCGAGCTGCGCTCCCTCCCGCTGCCGGACGGCGTCGACGGCTCCGTCCTGCTCCTCGACTGGCGGGTCGCCGCCCAGTACGGCTCCCTGCCCCAGGCCGCCCGGCTCCGTGCCGACCTGGTCAGGGCTCTGGACGGCACCCTGGACATCGCCGGGCGGCTCGCCGAACGGGACGCCGCCCACCCCCGGCGCCGGGGCGTGGAGCCACCCCCGCCCCGCGTCACCGTGGCCCCGGCCGCGTCCCGGCTGGCCACGGTGATCGAGGTCCGCGCCCAGGACGCGCCGGGGCTGCTGTTCCGGCTCGGGCGAGCGCTGGAGGCGGCGGGCGTGCGGGTGCGGAGCGCGCACGTGTCGACGCTGGGGGCGAACGCGGTGGACGCGTTCTATGTGACGCGGAGCGAGGGGGTGCCGCTGCCGAGGGAGGACGCGGCGTCCGTGGCGCGCGAGCTGGAGGAGTCGCTGCGGGGGTGACCCCGTGACGCGTGACGCGTGCAGCGGGCTGTCCGCTCTCTGCGGCGGGCAGGGACGATTTGCTTGCCGGGCCGGATACCCTGGAGGGCGACCCACACCAACGCCGACGCGAGGACCTACGCCGCCGTGTTCGATACTCTCTCCGACCGCCTGTCAGCCACCTTCAAATCCCTCCGGGGCAAGGGACGGCTGTCCGAGGCGGACATCGACGCCACGGCCCGCGAGATCCGCATCGCGCTCCTCGAGGCCGACGTGGCGCTGCCCGTCGTGCGTGCCTTCATCAAGAAGGTCAAGGAGCGCTCCCTGGGCGCCGAGGTCTCCAAGGCGCTGAACCCGGCCCAGCAGGTCCTCAAGATCGTCAACGAGGAGCTGGTCGGCATCCTCGGCGGCGAGACCCGCCGCCTGCGCTTCGCCAAGCAGCCGCCGACCGTGATCATGCTGGCCGGTCTGCAGGGTGCCGGTAAGACCACCCTCGCGGGCAAGCTGGGCCGCTGGCTCAAGGAGCAGGGCCACTCCCCGCTGCTCGTGGCCTGCGACCTCCAGCGCCCCAACGCCGTCAACCAGCTGAGCGTCGTCGCCGAGCGCGCCGGTGTCGCGGTCTACGCCCCCGAGCCGGGCAACGGCGTGGGCGACCCGGTCAAGGTCGCCAAGGACTCCATCGAGTTCGCCAAGGTCAAGGTCCACGACCTGGTCATCGTCGACACCGCCGGCCGCCTGGGCATCGACCAGGAGCTGATGCAGCAGGCCGCGGACATCCGCGACGCGGTCAGCCCCGACGAGATCCTCTTCGTCGTCGACGCGATGATCGGTCAGGACGCGGTCAACACAGCCGAGGCCTTCCGTGACGGCGTCGGCTTCGACGGCGTGGTGCTCTCCAAGCTCGACGGCGACGCCCGCGGTGGTGCGGCCCTGTCGATCGCCTCGGTGACCGGCAAGCCGATCATGTTCGCGTCGAACGGCGAGAAGCTGGAGGACTTCGACGCCTTCCACCCTGACCGGATGGCCTCCCGCATCCTCGACATGGGTGACCTGCTCACCCTGATCGAGCAGGCGGAGAAGACGTTCAGCCAGGAAGAGGCCGAGAAGATGGCCTCCAAGCTGGCGTCCAAGAAGGGCCAGGACTTCACCCTGGACGACTTCCTGGCCCAGATGGAGCAGGTCCGCAAGATGGGCTCCATCTCCAAGCTGCTCGGCATGCTGCCCGGCATGGGCCAGATGAAGGACCAGATCAACAACCTCGACGAGCGCGACGTCGACCGTACGGCCGCCATCATCAAGTCGATGACCCCGGCCGAGCGCCAGGAGCCGACGATCATCAACGGCTCGCGCCGGGCCCGTATCGCCAAGGGTTCCGGTGTCGACGTGAGCGCGGTCAAGTCGCTGGTGGAGCGGTTCTTCGAGGCCCGCAAGATGATGTCCCGCATGGCTCAGGGCGGCGGCATGCCCGGTATGCCGGGGATGCCCGGCATGGGTGGTGGCCCCGGGCGGCAGAAGAAGCAGCAGAAGAAGGCCAAGGGCAAGCAGCGCTCGGGCAACCCGATGAAGCGCAAGCAGCAGGAGCAGGAGGAGGCCGCCCGCCGGGCCGCCGCCGCGCAGGGCGGGGGTGCCCTCGGGCTGCCGCAGCAGGGCGGGCAGGACTTCGAGCTGCCGGACGAGTTCAAGAAGTTCATGGGCTGACCGCCGCCCGTCCGGGCATATGCGTCGCCGGGGCGCCTCCTGTCGCAGGGGGCGCCCCGGCGTCGTGCATCCGGTACACCCACATGCCCGCGCGGCTTTCCTGTCGTAGCGTCCGGATATGACCAATCCGTCCCCGCCACGCAAGGCACCGGAGCCGCCTTGGCGGACCGAGGGCACGCCGGACGAGCCGCCCAAGCCTCCGTCCGGCGGCAGGAGGATGCGCGGCGGCTGGTGGAACCTGATCCTGGCCGCGCTGATCGTCTACCTCATCGCCAACCTCGTGCTCTCCTTCTTCAACGAGGGCGACGAGCCGACCATCTCCTACACGGAGTTCAGCAAACAGGTCGACGAGGGCAACGTCAGCAAGATCTACGCCAAGGGCGACGCGATCCAGGGGCAGCTGAAGAAGGCCCGGGACAATCCCGAGGGCGACGGGACGTACACCAAGTTCACCACCGAGCGGCCGACCTTCGCGGACGACCAGCTCTGGGCCGACCTGACGAAGAACAAGGTCACGGTCACCGCCGAGCCCGTCGTGCAGCACCGCAGCTTCCTGGCCAACCTGCTGATCGCGCTGGCCCCGATGCTGATCCTGGTGGTGTTGTGGATCCTCATCGCGCGGCGCATGCGGGGCGCGCTGGGTGGTGGGGCGGGCGGGATGCTGGGCCGCAAGGCGCCGCCCAAGCCGGTCGAGCTGGAGGCCGGCAAGCCGCGCACCACCTTCGCCGACGTCGCCGGGATCGACGAGGTGGAGGGCGAGCTGAGTGACGTCGTCGACTTCCTGAAGAACCCGGAAGCCTATCGCCGCATGGGCGCCAAGATGCCTCGCGGCGTGCTGCTGACCGGCCCGCCCGGCACCGGGAAGACGCTGCTCGCGCGCGCGGTGGCGGGCGAGGCGGGGGTGCCCTTCTTCTCCGCGTCGGCGTCCGAGTTCATCGAGATGATCGTGGGCGTGGGCGCCTCGCGGGTGCGGGAGCTGTTCGCGGAGGCCCGCAAGGTGGCGCCGTCGATCATCTTCATCGACGAGATCGACACCATCGGCCGGGCCCGGGGCGGCGGCTCCGGCATGGGCGGGCACGACGAGCGTGAGCAGACCCTGAACCAGATCCTCACCGAGATGGACGGCTTCTCCGGCTCGGAGGGCGTGATCGTCATCGCCGCCACCAACCGCGCCGACATCCTGGACGCCGCCCTGACCCGCCCCGGGCGCTTCGACCGGGTGGTCAGCGTCTCGCCGCCGGACCGCGGTGGCCGGGAGGCGATCCTGGAGATTCACACCCGTGAGATTCCGCTCGCCCCGGACGTCGACCTCGCCCAGGTCGCCCGTACGACGCCCGGCATGACCGGCGCCGAACTGGCCAACCTCGCCAACGAGGCGGCGCTGCTCGCGGTGAAGCGGAAGCAGGAGCGGGTGACGCAGGCGAACCTCTCCGAGGCGCTGGAGAAGGTCCAGCTGGGAGCCGAGCGCCCGCTGGTGATGCCCGAGGAGGAGCGCCGGCGCACCGCCTATCACGAGAGCGGTCACGCCCTGCTGGGCATGTTGCAGCCGGGTGCCGACCCGGTCCGCAAGATCACCATCGTGCCGCGCGGCCGGGCGCTCGGGGTGACGCTGTCGACGCCGGACGCGGACAAGTACGCGTACACGGAGGAGTATCTGCGGGGGCGGATCATCGGCGCGCTCGGCGGTATGGCGGCCGAGCACGTCGTGTACGGCGTGATCACGACCGGTTCGGAGAGCGACCTCGAACAGGTCACCAACATCGCCCGCGGCATGGTCGCGCGCTGGGGCATGAGCGAGCGGGTCGGCCGGCTCTCCGCCCTGCCCGGCGACGCCCAGCAGGCGTACGGCCTCGCCGCGGCACCGCAGACGCTGGACGCGATCGACGGCGAGATGCGGCGGGTCGTGGACTCCTGCTACGAGGAGGCCGTGCGCAAGCTGCGCGACCACCGGGGGCAACTGGACGCGCTGGCGGAGTCGCTGCTGGCGAGCGAGACGCTGGACGAGGCGGAGGCGTACCGCATCGCCGGGATCACCCGGCTGACGAAGGACGACCCGGAGGCGTGAGCGCCGTGCGCCCCTACTTCTGCGGGAACTTCCAGACGTAGGGCTCGCCGTCCTCCTCCGACCAGTGGACCTCGACGCTCGTGGCGCCCGCGGGGATCACGTAGGTCTCACAGAAGACGTGGCTCTCGCCCTGCTTCCAGCTCTCGACGTCGTACGGGTCCTCGCAGCCCGGTGCGTCCTCGGAGGCGCCGATGAGAACGCCGCCGCGCTGCCCGTCCGCGAAGACCGTGGTGCCGTCGTGGACGTCGGAGCCCTCGGTCAGGGCGGGCCCGCTCTTGTGGGTGTATTTGATGTGGGCGGTGGCCAGCACCTTGCCCTTGGCGTCCGCGGCGTCGGCCACCGCCTTCGCGGCCTCCGCCTCGGTGCCGACCTCGACCTTCTGTGCCACGACGTCGTAGGTGACCTCGCCGGGGTCCTCCGCCACCTTGCCCGTCGCGCTCTCGCCCTGCGCCATGTCGCCGCCCGAGACGGGCTGTGAGGGCGACGGGACCACCGAGGCCGCGGCGGACTCGGTGGTCCCTTCGCCCTTCGCGTCGGCGCCGGTGTCGTCGTCCTCGCCTCCGCACGCGGTGAGGGCCAGGGCGAGGACGGCGACGGGCGCGACGAGGCACAGTGCGGTCTTGCGGTGCGGCACTACAGGCTCCTGTATGCAGATGTGTCTGTTCCCCCGAACGGTGGATCAGAGTAGAGGTCATGATCCACCTGGGGAAACCGCAGGAGCCCCGGCCCGGCTTCTTCACACCATTCACACCTGCACCGAAAGGAGCCGATCAGGAGCCGCGCATCATCGATCGAAATCGATCCTTACGGGACCCGGGCGATCAGGTAGCGGAACACGTTCGGCATCCACACGGTCCCGTCCGGCCGCTGGTGCGGGTGCAGGGCCTCCGTCAGCTCCTTGTCGACCTGCTCCCGGTCGGTCGCCGCGACCGCCGCGTCGAACAGTCCGGTCGACAGCAGCCCGCGCACCGCGCTGTCCGTGTCGGCGTAGCCGAACGGGCACGCCACCCGCCCCGAGCCGTCCGGCCTGAGCCCGGCCCGCTGGGCGACCTCCTCCAGGTCGTCGCGCAGGGCGGGGCGCCAGCCGCCCGTACCGCGCATCGGGTCGGTGAGCTTGGCGGCCACCCGCAGCACCGATGTCGTGGCGCACCGCTCGGGCGGGCCCCAGCCGGCCAGCACGACGGCCGCACCGCGCGCGGCGAGCGGTGTCGCCCGGGCGAGCAGCTCGCCGAGCTGCTCCGAGTCGCCCGCGCGGCACCCGGTGGGCTCGAAGGCGGTCACCAGGGTGAACGCCGGTGCCGTGGGGTCCGCCGCGTCCTCGGGGGAGCCCTCGACGATCCGTGGCGCGTCGGCACGCACGCGCGTGCTGCCCGCGCGGCCCGCACCGGGGTCCTCGGCCGTGTCCGACAGCAGGCGTCGGCGGGCCAGGTCCAGGAGCTCTGGAGAGCGCGAGTCGACCCCGGTCACCGCGGCACCGCGCGAGGCGGCCATCAGCAGCGCGAGACCGGAACCGCAGCCCAGGCCCAGCATCCGGGTGCCGCCGCCCACGTCCAGTCGCTCGTAGACGGCCTCGTGGAGCGGTACGAGCATCCGCTCCTGTATCTCGGACCAGTCACGCGCGCGTGCCCGCAGGTCCACGTGGGGCGTCGCCCTCGCGTGAGATGAGTGCTGCCGCACGAGCGTAGGTGTCATAGGAAAGTGCCCCAATCGCCGAGTGTTGCCGCCGTGCCCGATTTCGTGGCCCCCGTGCAGTGCGCTCGCACTCCCCCCGTATGCCAGGTAACTCCGGGCGCGCCGTGGCGTCCAGTGGTGGCGGGGCCCGCTTTGCCCGATCCCCGGCACCGTGGCGAGATTTCACTTCCCGGCAACACGGACCTGGCCGCGCGGTACCCGGCACGGCCCCGTCCCGCGACCCGGCCCGGATGGCCGGATCGTGTCGTCGGGCGATGACCGTGGGTGGCCGGCGCACCGACGGGACGGTTTCGGCCAAGGTCGGCCGGACCGGCGGCCACCGCGTGCTGCCCGGACGCGTCGGAAGGCGGGGCGGTGCCGCACGCCGACGGCGCACCCGGTAACGTCGCATTCGTCGGTGCGCCCGCTCGGACGGCGCCCCTCCGGCACGACAGCGACCGAAACGGCCCCTTGCGCCCGCGCGGATCCCGTACTCCGGCGCGTGGACGGTGGCTACGCGCCGGCGCGTACGTCGGACTACGCACCAGCTTGGTACGAGCTGTGAGGCTTCTCCGCAGATCAGCGCACCCGCCCTCGTCGGGACGCATCAGCGGCAACTGACTGGTACGTGCAAAATATTTGGGATGGCCCGGAATAGGAACACAGCGGCCCCCCGGCTCGTTGTCATTACGTGAGCACGACACCACCTGTTCTCGCCGCAGAGCTGGCGCAGGCGTGGGCCGACATTCAGCGGCACCACACCGAGCTGCCCGATCTTGCCGCGCCCGAGTCCCTGATCGGAGAGTCGTCGTCCGCCTGCGGGCACGAGCTCTCCTTCGAGCGACTGCTTCACGAGGCAGTCCACGGCATCGCCGCCGCGCGCGGAGTACGCGACACCTCCCGCGCGGGGCGCTATCACAACCGTCGATTCCTCGCGATCGCCGAGGAGCTGGGCCTGGACCATCCCGAGGAGCCGCATCCCAGCAGTGGCTTCTCGCTGGTCACGCTCACCCCCGAGGCGAAGCGCCGCTACCGCCCGACGATCGAACGCCTCCAGCGCGCGCTGAAGGCCCACACCGCCGCGACCGCGACCGACACAGCCCGCAGTTTCCGCGGTCCGGCCGCCCGCCACGGCTCCTCCGGGGGAGGGGTGCGCGTGAAGGCGGTCTGCGACTGCGGGCGCAACGTCCGCGTCGTCCCGTCGGTGCTGGCCCAGGCCCCGATCATGTGCGGCGGCTGCGGCAAGCCGTTCCGGATCCCGGAGGTGGTCGGCGCGGGAGTGAGCTGACGGCCCGGCTGCTCGTGGCAGCCGGACCGGGCCGATGTCCGTCGTCCAGAGCCGAGTGGTCCGCCCCCGGGGTGGGCGGACCCGGTGCCCTCGGTCCGACGGGCCTGCCCGCGTGTGGCACAATGGCTAGCTGTACTCGACAGTCGCACAGGACCCCTCTCTCCTCCGGCTGACGCGTCCATCGGGCACTCGGGTACCGCAACCCCACGCGGCTCTCTCGCCGTGCCCAACCACGTCAAATCCAGGAGAACCCACTCCCGTGGCAGTCAAGATCAAGCTGAAGCGTCTGGGCAAGATCCGTTCGCCTCACTACCGCATCGTCGTTGCCGACTCCCGTACCCGCCGTGACGGCCGGGCCATCGAGGAGATCGGCAAGTACCACCCGACGTACAACCCGTCGGTGATGGAGGTCGACGCCGAGCGTGTCGCGTACTGGCTCGGTGTCGGCGCCCAGCCGACCGAGCCCGTGCTCGCCATCCTGAAGAAGACCGGCGACTGGCAGAAGTTCAAGGGCGAGCCCGCCCCGGCTCCGCTGCTGCAGCCGGCCGAGAAGGCGGCCCGCCCGTCCTTCGAGGCGATCGGTGGCGAGGACGAGGGCAAGGGTGAGGCGATCACCCAGAAGAAGAAGGCCGACAAGAAGGACGAGGCCGCCGCCGAGTCCTCCGCGTCCGAGGCCTGAGCATGCTCGAGGAGGCTCTCGAGCACCTCGTGAAGGGCATCGTCGACAACCCCGACGATGTGCAGGTCGCCTCGCGCAACCTGCGCCGCGGGCGAGTGCTCGAGGTCCGGGTCCACCCCGACGACCTCGGCAAGGTGATCGGCCGCAACGGCCGCACCGCACGCGCGCTGCGCACCGTCGTGGGCGCCATCGGCGGCCGCGGTGTCCGTGTCGACCTCGTCGACGTGGATCACGTCCGCTGACGCCAATCGCAGCACCGGCTCGGGCCGGGGAAGGCCACTGGGCCGTCCCCGGCCCGCAGTCGTATGAGCCCCGTCGTGCGGGCTCGTCGCAGTTCCGACAGGAGATCAAGCACAGTGCAGCTGGTAGTCGCGCGCATCGGCCGCGCCCACGGAATCAAGGGCGAGGTGACCGTCGAGGTCCGCACGGACGAGCCGGAGCTGAGGCTCGGGCCCGGCGCCGTACTGGCCACCGACCCGGCCTCCACCGGTCCGCTCACCATCGAGACCGGCCGGGTGCACAGCGGCCGCCTCCTGCTGCGCTTCGCCGGTGTCCACGACCGCACCGGTGCCGAGGCGCTGCGCAACACCCTCCTGATCGCCGACGTCGACCCGGCCGAGCGGCCCGAGGACGAGGACGAGTACTACGACCACCAGCTGATCGACCTCGACGTGGTCACCGAGGACGGCACCGAGGTGGGCCGCATCAGCGAGATCTCCCACCTGCCCACCCAGGACCTCTTCGTGGTGGAGCGCCCCGACGGCAGCGAGGTCTACGTGCCGTTCGTCTCCGAGATCGTCACCGACATCGACCTCGACGCGCAGCGCGCCGTCATCGACCCGCCCCCCGGCCTGATCGACGACCGGGCGGAGATCGCCTCCTCCCGTGACGCCTCGGAGGACCCCTCCGGAGAAGAGGCGTGATGCGGCTCGACGTCGTCACGATCTTCCCCGAGTACCTGGAACCGCTGAACGTCTCCCTGGTCGGCAAGGCACGCGCGCGTGGACAGCTCGGCGTCCACGTGCACGACCTGCGCGAGTGGACCTACGACCGGCACAACACGGTCGACGACACCCCCTACGGCGGCGGCCCCGGCATGGTCATGAAGACCGAGCCCTGGGGCGACGCGCTGGACTCCGTGCTGGCCGACGGCTATGAGACGGGGTCCGGCGAGCCCGCCCTGATCGTGCCCACGCCCAGCGGCCGGCCCTTCACCCAGGAACTCGCCGTCCACCTCTCCGAGCGGCCCTGGCTGATCTTCACCCCCGCCCGCTACGAGGGCATCGACCGCCGCGTCGTCGACGAGTACGCGACCCGGATGCCCGTGTACGAGGTCTCCATCGGCGACTACGTCCTGGCCGGCGGCGAGGCCGCCGTACTCGTCGTCACCGAGGCCGTGGCCCGGCTGCTGCCCGGCGTGCTGGGCAACGCCGAGTCCCACCGGGACGACTCCTTCGCCCTCGGCGCCATGGCCAACCTGCTGGAGGGCCCGGTCCACACCAAGCCGCCGCAGTGGCGCGGGCGCGGCATCCCGGACGTGCTGCTCAGCGGTCACCACGGGAAGATCGCCCGCTGGCGCCGCGACGAGGCGCTGCGCCGCACCACGGCCAACCGGCCCGACCTGATCGAACGGTGCGAGCCCGCCGCCTTCGACAAGAAGGACCGCGAGATGCTCTCCATCCTGGGCTGGCAGCCGGATCCGGACGGGGAACCGTACGGCCGATTTTGGCGCAGGACCCCCGGCATGGAAGAATAGGCGGCTGTTGTGCGTCCGTCCGGAGCGCGCCCCTGCCACAGGGGGAGACGACGCCCGTCCCGACCCGCACGACCCTGATTCCGAAACACCTAGTTTCCGTCGATGACCTGTGGCATCGGCGAAGAAAGCAGACGAAATGTCTCACCTGCTCGACTCCGTCGACGCCGCGTCGCTGCGCAGCGACGTCCCGGCCTTCCGCCCCGGCGACACCGTCAACGTCCACGTGCGCGTCATCGAGGGCAACCGCTCCCGTGTGCAGCAGTTCAAGGGCGTCGTCATCCGCCGTCAGGGCGCCGGCGTGCGCGAGACCTTCACGGTCCGCAAGGTCTCCTTCTCCGTCGGCGTCGAGCGCACCTTCCCGGTGCACACCCCGATCGTGGAGAAGATCGAGCTCGTCACCCGCGGTGACGTCCGCCGCGCCAAGCTGTACTACCTGCGCGAGCTGCGCGGCAAGGCCGCGAAGATCAAGGAGAAGCGCGAGAGCTGAGCGCCCTCCGAGGTCCGTGCCGGGGCCGGATAGCATCTGGCCCCGATGGACATCGAAACACAGCACACGGAGCGCGACCGCTCCTCCCGTCCTTCCGACTCCGAGCAGCCCTCGGACCCGGAGGGCCCGGAGGACCGGTCGCGTTCCGCGTTCGGTGGGCGGATCAGGGACTGGGTGCCGGGCGGCCGGATCACCGTGGTCCTGCTGGTCTTCCTGCTGTTCCTGCTGCTGGTCAGCACCTTCGTGCTGCAGCCGTTCCAGATCCCCAGCGGATCGATGGAGCGCGGATTGAGGATCGGTGACCGGGTTCTCGTAAATAAGTTGGCGTACCGTTTCGACGGCCGGCCACGACGGGGAGACGTCGTCGTCTTCGACGGCACCGGGAGCTTCGGGCACGGCGACTACATCAAACGCGTTGTCGGTGTGGGCGGGGACCACGTGGTGTGCTGCGACGAGGAGGGGAGGATCCGGGTGAACGGCCAGTCGGTCGACGAGTCGGCGTTCCTGTACCCCGGCGACCGCCCGTCCACGGTCCCCTTCGACGTCGTCGTCCCCGACGGCACCCTCTTCGTCCTCGGCGACCACCGGGCCGACTCCAGCGACTCCCGCGACCACCTGGGCTCCCCGGGCGGCGGGATGGTCCCGCTGGACGACGTGATCGGCCGCGCCGACTGGATCGTCTGGCCCGTCGGCCACGCCACCCGCATCGAGCGCCCCGACGCCTACGCGCGCGTGCCGGACGCGGAGGCCGATGCCGGGGCCGCTTCCGGCGCCGAGGCCCGGTCCGCGCCCGCCGAGGACGGCGATGGGTAGCCGGGGCAAACCGCGGGGAGCGCCCAGCAGCCCCACGGAGAACCTGCTGCCCACCGGTTCGAGGCGCACCGCCGCACCGTCCGGCGGCCGCTCGCGCGCCGAACGCCGCAAACTGCAGCGCAAGGTCAAGCGGCGGCGCAGACGCGGCGCCGTCAAGGAGATCCCGCTCCTCATCGGCGTCGCCGTGCTCATAGCGCTGGTGCTCAAGACCTTCCTCGTACAGGCATTCGTGATCCCCTCGGGGTCCATGGAGCAGACCATCCGGATCGGCGACCGGGTCCTGGTGGACAAGCTCACGCCCTGGTTCGGCTCCGAGCCGCAGCGCGGGGACGTCGTCGTCTTCCGTGACCCGGGCGGCTGGCTCCAGGGCGAGCAGACCACCAAGAAGGACGACCCCGTCGTCGTCAAGCAGGTCAAGGAGGGCCTCGCCTTCATCGGCCTGCTGCCGTCCGACGACGAGAAGGACCTCATCAAACGGGTCGTCGGCGTGGGCGGCGACCACGTCAAGTGCTGCGACAAACAGGGACGCGTCACCGTCAACGGCGTGCCCCTGAACGAGGACTACCTGTACCCCGGAGACACCCCGTCCCGGACGCCGTTCGACGTCACCGTCCCCGAGGGGCGGCTGTGGGTGATGGGCGACCACCGGTCCAACTCCGCCGACTCCCGCGCCCACCAGGAGACCGACTTCGGGACGGTGTCCCAGGACGAGGTGGTGGGGCGGGCCATGGTGATCGCGTGGCCGTTCGGTCACTGGACCACCCTGGACGAACCGAAAACGTACGCGTCCGTGTCCGACGCGGCCTCCGGTTCGGCCGCCGCCCCCGAGCTGTCGCATAGGGTTGCCCCCTACGATCCGAACGATCCGAACGCGATGATGGAACTCCCGACCCCTGCGGAACTCCCGCTCGTTATGGGAGTGGTGGGCCTGCGCCGTATCCGGGGCAGGCGGCGGCAGAGAGTAAGGAGTTGGCGTGGGGGATGTGGCGGTTGGCGCACGGTCCGGTCACGACGGCGAGGAGAACCGCGGACGCCCCGAGGAGAGTTCCGGTCCGGCCGCGGTCGGCGCCCCGGACTCCGGGTACGGCTCCGGGACCGAGGGCGACAGGGTGACGAACGGACAGCACGGCCAGAACGGACACAACGGCGGGACCGAGGACGAGGGAGTCGGCGGGACGCCGCCCGTGACACCCCCCGCGGCCAAGAAGCAGCGCTCCTTCTGGAAGGAACTGCCGATCCTCATCGGCATCGCGCTGGTGCTCGCCCTGCTGATCAAGACGTTCCTGGTGCAGGCGTTCTCGATCCCTTCCTCCTCGATGGAGAACACCCTTCAGATCGGTGACCGGGTCCTGGTCGACAAGCTGACCCCCTGGTTCGGCTCGGAGCCCGAGCGCGGCGAGGTCGTGGTCTTCCACGACCCGGCCGACTGGCTTGCGGGCGAGCCGACCCCCGACCCGAACGCGCTGCAGACGGTCCTCAGCTGGATCGGCCTGATGCCGTCCGCGGAGGAGAAGGACCTGATCAAGCGGGTCATCGGGGTCGCCGGTGACACCGTCGAGTGCAACAAGACCGGCCCGCTCAAGGTCAACGGCAAGGCGCTGAACGAGCCGTACGTCTACCCGGGCAACACCCCGTGCTCGGACGACGACCAGGGCGGGCGGTTCAAGGTCACGGTCCCCGAGGGCAAGATCTGGGTCATGGGCGACCACCGCCAGAACTCCCGGGACTCCCGCTACAACCAGTCGGACAAGAACGGCGGCATGGTCCCGGTGGACGAGGTCGTCGGCCGCGCCATCGTGGTCGCCTGGCCGATGGACCGCTGGAGCACCCTGCCGGTCCCGGACACCTTCGGCCAGGACGGCCTGCAGTCCCAGGCCCAGTCCTCGGCCGCCGCAGCGCTGTCGGTCGCGCCCCAGGGCCTGGCCGTGGCCGGCGTGGTGCCCTTCGTCTGGTGGCGCCGTCGCCGCACCGCCCCGGTCGAGACCCGCTGACCTGCCGCCGCCCGCCGCGGGGTCAGCGGGGTGACCCCGCCGCAGCCCGCCGCGGTTCGAACAGCCCCCTTCCGGTCGCCGGGAGGGGGCTGCCCCGTTGCCGTACCGCCGGGTAAGGTGCGGCTCCATGGGTGGCGAGAGCACGACACGTACGGTACCGCGCGGCGGCGGAGCGAACAGGGATCCGGTGGGCAGCCGGACCGGGCAGCGGTTGTCCGGGATCGCCGTGGCGCTGGGCCTGGTGCTGTTCCTCGGCGGGTTCGGCTGGGGAGCGGTGGTCTACCGGCCCTACACCGTGCCGACCAGCTCGATGACGCCGACGATCGACGCCGGTGACCGGGTCCTGGCACAGCGCATCGACGGCGCCGACGTCCGCCGCGGCGACGTCGTCGTCTTCAAGGACGCGACCTGGGCCAACGCCCCGATGGTCAAGCGGGTGGTCGCCGTCGGCGGGGACACCGTCTCCTGCTGCCAGAAGGGCAAGCTGAAGGTCAACGGCAAGGTGATCGACGAGCCGTACCTGCCCGCCGGCACTCCGGCCGAGATCAGCGACTTCCAGACCGTGACCGTCCCGGAGGGCCGCCTGTTCCTGCTCGGCGACGAGCGCGACAACTCCGTGGACTCCACCGCCCACCTCACCGACGCGGCCGGCGGCACCGTGTCGCGCGGCGCCGTGGACGCCCGCGTGGACGCCGTGGCCTGGCCGATGAACGGCATGCTGGAGCGGCCCACCGGCTTCGAGGCGCTGGGCGACCTGTCCTCGCCGGGGCCGCTGCGGACCGTGGTCGTCCTGGTGATCGCCGGGGCCGTGCTGATCCTGGGCGGCGCGGCCTACGGTCCCTTCGCCAAACGGGCCGGGGCCTCCCGGGCCCGCAAGGGAGCGGAGCCCGCCGGTGGGCGCTGAGGTGACGTCTGCGGAACAGGACACATACGAGGGCGGACTGCGCCGGGTCGCCCGGGTGGTGCTGCTCGACCCCGAGGACCGCATCCTGCTGCTGCACGGTCACGAACCGGACGATCCGGCCGACGACTGGTGGTTCACCCCCGGCGGCGGTGTGGAGGGCGACGAGACCCGTGAGCAGGCCGCCCGGCGCGAGCTGCTGGAGGAGACCGGCATCAGCGACGTCGACCTCGGCCCGGTGCTCTGGCGGCGCAGGTGCTCCTTCCCCTTCGCGGGCCGCCGCTGGGACCAGGACGAGTGGTACTACCTGGCCCGCACCGCCCGGACCGGGACCGAGGCGGTCGGTGCCGGCCTCACGGAGCTGGAGCGGCGCAGCGTCGCCGGAGCGCGCTGGTGGACGTGTGAGGAACTGACCCGGGCACGTGAGACGGTGTATCCGACCAGACTCGCCGAGCTGCTGCGCACGCTGCTCGACGAAGGTCCCCCGGCCGGGCCGGTGACCCTGGACACCGAAATCGTCTAGGGGCGCACGGGACTGGCGCACAATGGGGGGACCGCACGGCTGAAGGGGAACATGCCATGAGCGCCGAGGACCTCGAGAAGTACGAGACCGAGATGGAGCTCAAGCTCTACCGGGAGTACCGCGATGTCGTCGGTCTGTTCAAATACGTGATCGAGACCGAGCGGCGTTTCTACCTCACCAACGACTACGAGATGCAGGTGCACTCGGTACAGGGTGAGGTGTTCTTCGAGGTCTCCATGGCTGACGCCTGGGTGTGGGACATGTACCGGCCAGCCCGGTTCGTCAAGCAGGTGAGGGTGTTGACGTTCAAGGACGTGAACATCGAGGAGCTGAACAAGAGCGATCTGGAACTGCCGGGCGGGTGACGGGGTTTTCCACAACCGGTGAGTAGTTCACCGTGAGTGACGAGGTCAGCTCGTCTGCGTGATCGTTGGTGCCGGAGGTGGTGCCGACATGAACGCACGAGGCGCGATGGGCAAGTACGGCGAGACACTCGCCGCCCGCCGGCTGACCGGGTCCGGGATGACCGTCCTGGAGCGCAACTGGCGCTGTGGCAGGACCGGCGAGATCGACATCGTGGCCCGGGACGGAGACGTCCTGGTGGTCTGCGAGGTCAAGACGCGCAGGGGCGGCTCCTTCGAGCACCCGATGGCCGCCGTGACGCCGGAGAAGGCGGAGCGGCTGCGGAGGCTGGCGGAGCGCTGGATCCAGACCCACGGGGGAGTCCCGCCCGGGGGAGTGCGTATCGATCTGGTCGGCGTGCTCCTCCCGCAGCGCGGCGCCCCCGTGGTCGAGCACGCCCGGGGGGTGGCGTGATGGGGTTCGCGCGTACGTGCTCGGTGGCGCTGGTCGGCGTCGAGGGCGTGGTGGTCGAGGTCCAGGCCGACCTGGAACCGGGCGTGGCGGCGTTCACCCTGGTGGGGCTGCCGGACAAGAGCCTCACGGAGAGCCGGGACCGGGTACGGGCGGCCGTGGTCAACTCGGGCGCTCAGTGGCCCCAGAAGAAGCTGACGGTCGGACTCAGCCCCGCCTCGGTGCCCAAGAGCGGCAGCGGCTTCGACCTCGCCGTCGCCGCGAGCGTCCTGGGCGCGGCGGAGCGGATCGACCCGCGGGTGCTGGCCGACATCGTGATGATCGGAGAGCTGGGTCTGGACGGCCGGGTGCGGCCGGTGCGCGGCATCCTGCCGGCGGTCCTGGCCGCGGCGGAGGCCGGGTACGAGCAGGTGGTCGTACCCGAGTGCGCCGCCGCCGAGGCGTCCCTGGTGCCGGGAGTGTCGGTGCTCGGGGTGCGCAGCCTGCGCCAGCTGATCGCCGTGCTCGCCGACGAACCCGTGCCGGAGGAGGAGCAGGACCCGCAGGGCCGCCCCGACCCGCTCCTGGCCGGTCTGCGCATGCCCGGCACCGGCGCGGCCACGGGAATGCGCGGCATCGGAGCGGCACAGCACGACCACGGTCACGAGCACAGCCACGACCTCGCCGACGTCGTCGGCCAGGAGTCGGCGCGCACCGCGGTGGAGGTCGCCGCGGCCGGCCGCCATCACCTGTTCCTGGAAGGGCCGCCCGGCGCCGGCAAGACCATGCTCGCCGAACGGCTGCCCGCCGTCCTGCCCCAGCTCTGCCGGGCGGAGTCGCTGGAAGTCACCGCAGTGCACTCGGTGGCGGGACTGCTGCCACCGGGCAAACCCATGATCGACACAGCCCCCTACTGCGCTCCCCACCACTCCGCCACGATGCAGTCCCTCGTCGGAGGGGGCCCCGGCATCGCGCGGCCCGGCGCCGTGTCGCTGGCGCACCGGGGCGTCCTGTTCCTGGACGAGCCGAGCGATTCGCACTTACTCCGGTGTGGATCTCGGTTCTCTCATGAGGGCGGGGGATCTTGTCAAGCTCGATCCTGTCGAATGTGGTCGAGCTCACATCGCGCTGAGAGTCCTGGTCATGGCCGTTGAACGCGGGTCCCGTGGGCGTGTGTTGGCCGCTGGCCGAGCCGCTGTGTGCCCCTGTGTCGGTCGTTGAGTGGCTGGCCGAGGAGTCGGGCCCGAGGCTGCGTGATCGTTCGCGAGCGGGCCGCGTCTTGCGTCCTCGGCCGCCCTGGTGCCTGCCCGCTCGGCCGGACGCCGGTCGGGGGTGGGGGGTGACCCCCTGGAGCGTGGTTCCCGCACCGCCGAGTCTTAGCGCCTCCCATCCAGCCCCAGTAACAGGGTCGATCGTGACATCTGCCCGGACAGGGGGTGGGGGTGCAAAACCGCAGGTCAACGCACAGAAGGACCCCCCAGCCGGCCGAAATTCTGGGGCCAGTCCGGGGGGTCGATCGGGACATGGGGCCGCTCAGGCGGCCATGAAGCGGTTGTACCGCTTGCGGCAGGTGGCATCGCAGTACGCCCGGTGCGTTGCCGCATCCTCGGGGAGGGGGCGAGCGCAGGCGAAGCACAGGAACTCGATGGCTCGCCGCTCCATCTCCTTCGGGTCGTCCGTCAGGGCGTAGGTGCGCCTCACGCTGCCACCTCCGCGGGGACGGCCGGGACGTCTCGCGAGTCCAGCGCGAAGAGGCGGGACGCCTCGCCCTCGACGTCGAGACGGACGCGAAGCGCCAGACCCTCACGCACGGCGTGAGAGTCCACCAGGGCGCCGCCAGTGACCGAACCGAAGCCCTGTACTTCGTGGCCAGTGACGGCGTCCAGGACGGACACCACGGCGCCAAGTGCCTCGGACGTGTCGGCGTGCGGGTAGCCGTGCCCCTTCGTGGCGTACAGCTCGACGTCGAGCCAACGGGCCGATCCTCGGCCCTGGTGTGCGTCGGCAGAGATGAGCCGGACGTCAACGCCACGGGCAGTGACGGAGTCGAGCAGAGACGACAGGCGCTCGCCGGTACGGCGGGCGGAGTGGTGAACGTGAGAGACGGTGAACAGTGGGATCACTTCCTTCCGGTAGGGGGTGGTTACGCGGCCAGCGCCTCGGCGATGACGAGAGCGAGGGGGACGCCGGTACGGCGCTGCGCCTGCCAGGTGTCGAACCGCTTGTGACAGGTCTTGGCGAGCGGGGCGAAGTCCTCGGGGTCAGGGGAGTACGGGAAGCCCTTCGAACCCTTCGCGTCGGAGACCTTCTCGCGCTCTCCCGCAGTGCCCAGGTACGCCCAGTCATCGGCCTGTCGGCCGCATCCGCAAGAGCAGGGCCACGACGACGCGGGGCCATGCTCGGCCTTCACGCGACTGTGTGCGCCGACGTACGAGACGTCCTCGCCCTTCCAGTTGCGGGAGGCGTGGGAGCGCAACGGTTTGTCGGCCTGCGGGTCGCCGTGCTTCCGAAAGCGCCAGTTGTGCGAGATGCAGAAGCCGTTGGCCCTGTGCACTTGCTCGCAGGTCTCGACCCCGCAGACGCGGTTGCCCTGCTCGTCGTAGACCTTGATGTCGGCGTACGGGTTGGTGGTGTTGGTCGGTTCCACTGTGGATGTCCTCCTTGTGATGGGGCGCCCTGTCGGGCGCCGCTTGAGCAGAGCTGCAACGGCAAGGTGAAGTCGCTTGCCGTGAGGGTCTTCGGGAAGTGGGGCGCGGCAGCGCCCCCAAGGGGTAAGCGGGCATGCGCCAGGGGCGCCCGGTAGGGCGCCACAGAGCAACGGCGAAGGCGTGGTGCTCGGCGATCACCTCGCCGTCGCGATCTCCGTCAGAGGGCGCCGACAGGCGCCCCGAGCTCGAAGCGTTCGAGTAGGTGCCGAGTCGAGAGCTCTTCGTAGTGCTCTCGCTCGTAGTGCTCGGCCTCGACCTGAGCCCAGACGTCGTCAACGTTGATGCGGCCCGTGAGGGCCGCCTCTGTGTTGGTAGTTGTGTTGGTGGTGTGTTGGTACTTGTCTTGGTACGCCGTCACCGCTGTCGGGTCTTCCTGACAGGGCTGTCGGGTCTTCCCGTCACCGCTGTCGGGTGTCTCCGTCAGGGTTGTCGGGTCTTCCTCCTCGACCTCGACAACACCCGTCACGGCTGTCGGGTCTTCCTCGGGGATGACGAAGCGCCAGTGGCTGGCCTTGCCGGGGATTCCTCGGGTCAGTCGCACGATGAGCCCCGCAGCTTCCAGCCCCTCGAAGGCGCGTTCTACGGTGCGCTCGGACAGGCCGAGGTCTGCGGCGATCCGCTTCATGGCGGGCGGCCGGGGGTTGCTCCCGTCAGGGTTGGCGTAGCCGATGTAAGCCATGCCGACGAGTGCGTGAGTCGGGTTCTTCAGCTTCGCCACTCGCAGAACGTGCCGCTCCCACTGGACCTTGAAGGGGGCACCCTTCTTCTTCGTGCCGTTGTTCATCGAGCCACCTCCAAGGGGCGTGACCGCTCCGCGGTGACGGTGGCGGTAGGGCGGTACAGGACGCAGACGAGCTCTCGGGAGAGCTCTTCGTTCGAGACCCCTCGGGCGCAAAGTCCAGGGACGTGCCAGAGCTCCCGTTCGCCGTAGCTGCGAACGAACGTGAGCCGAAGCGAGGAGCCGTCCGCCATCATGCGGACGGCCGAGACGGCAGAGCCCTCGGGCAGAGCGGTGATGAGCTCGGCGGAGATGTGCGAGTAGGACAGGTGGTAGTCAGTGACGGGCAGGTCGAGCAGGTAGCCAGTCGACGTCACGGGTTGCGACCTCCTTCGAGAGGCCGAGGGCAGCGCGCGGCTACGCCTCGGCGTGATGATGGGAGATCGCGCGTACCGTTCGCGCTCGGGGTGCCCTCGGCTTCCCCTGCCAGCCCCTCGGGGTGGCGGACTCTCGCGGAGTGTCCAGCTCGACCGCCGTCGAGCGGCGGGAGCTACGGTGTCCGCCCATGATCGAGCGGAAGGAAGTTCTTACATGATCGGCCGGGAGGCCGTCAACCTCGGTCACTCGGAGTCGACGGCCGGCTGAGCGGAGAGTAGCCGTCAGGCTGCGCCAGTCTCGACGACGGCGAGCACTCGGCTTGCCCGCTTCCAGGAGAGTCGACACTCGGACTGAAGGGCCGAGGCAGTGAGGCGCTTGCCCGCTCGGGCGTACTTCCGTGCCACCTCTCGGGCTTGCTCGATCACCTGCGCTTCGGTGCGTCGAGCCGGGAGCGTCGAGCCTTTCCCTTCGCCGCCGGTCGCTCGACTCTCCACCTTCGGTACGGCCTCACCCTCGACGGCAGGCGCGAGGGAGGCGACAACTCGGGAGGCAGTCTCGGCCGACAGGAAGAGGGCGACGGTTGCCGTCAGGCCGTAGGCGACGAGGAGAGGAACGGGTGCCTCCCCGTACCGGCCGGACAGGGCGTGCGCCACGTTGACGAGAGCCGAGGAGAGGGCGAACACGGCGACGGTGGCGAGGGCGAAGCGTCGGCCCTTGCGGTCCGTAAGGACCAGGGCCCCGAGCATGCCGACGAGCGTTCCAGCGTCCGGCAGAGCGGCCCAGCAGTAGGCAGCCACGGGAGGCAGGCCGATGGAGTAGGCGGCGGCGAGAGCCGCGGGGAAGGTGGAGACGAACGCGAGGGCGGCGACGACGAGCAGGCAGACGAGCAGTGCGACAGTGGCAACTCTCTTCGCCGTGGGGGTGGTGCGGGGCAAGGGGAGATCCTCCTTCGAAGAGGCGCCCTCGACGGGCGCCCGGTACGTCAAGTGGGAAACGTACGTACGTGACCGGTGACGTGGTCGACGTACGCGGCCGGGGTCAGGCGTTGCGGGTGTGGGCCGTCTCGCGGACGTAGCGGTCGTGGGCCATGTGACGCAGCAGGGCACCGGAGTACGGGACTCCTCGGCCGACAGGCTTGACGGGGGACAGGACGTTGACGCCGACGCGAGCGAGGGTGAAGACCTCGACGAGGAGAGCGACGTACAGGGCGGCGATGGCGACGGTCATGGGGCGTGCTCCTTCGGTACCGGCGAGCCGCGGTCGGCTCGCTCAACCCCTCCCCGAGGCGAACCACTCGGGAAGAGATTCAGCGAGCCGTCAGAGGGTGCGCGCGTAGTCGCGCGCTCCGTGCTCCTCGAAGCCGGTCCCCATCTGCCACTCGGGCGAGTGGGCGTCGATGTGCCGGAAGGTCTGTGCTCCCGCCCGATTCGCGCTCTCGGCCATCTGCTCCTCGGCCTCGGCGACTCGCTCCGGGTCGGCGTCCGGGTCAAGCGCCTTGCCGACCATGACGCGCAGCTCCTGCACCTCGTAGCCGTTGCGGGCCACGGTCATGGGGTGGCTGTGGTCGAGCCCGGCGCCAGACGCGAGCTCGATGCCGTGCTTCCTGAGCGCGTCGGCGATCTGCTTGCCTGCGAGCTCCCGGTGAATGGGGAGCTTGAAGAGGGTCACCTTCACTTCGCCGTGGATGAGGTAGCGGCTGAGGGCGTTCGCGAAGACGCGCTTGCCGTCACTGTCGCCGTCCTTGGCGAAGTTCTTCGTCGGCTTGCTCTGAGAGACGACGGCCACGGGGAGGTCAGACTCCTCGGGCGCGGGCACTTCGCCGAACGTGGCGTGGACCGTGACCCCCCGGAGGGGCGCCCGCAGAGCCTCGGCAACGACTCGGGCGAGCTTGGATTCCATCGCGGGGAGTGCCCGCTTGGCGGCCTTGATGCGCCGCTCCGAGGCGTTCTCCCCGGTGTGGTTGCTCACCTCGCCGAGCGCTGCAAGGAGCTCCGCCCGTTCGTGGCGAGCCTTGGCGAGGGCGTACTCCTCGACGGAGACGGTCTCGTCTCCAGCCTTGAAGCGGCCCTCCATCCACTTCAGCTTCGCTCCTGCTTCGTGGGCTTCGTCGGCGAGGCGTTCCGACTTCTCCTTGAACTCCTCGAACGCCTCGCGCGCCTGCGCTGCCTTGTCGGCGGCGACGGCGTCAGCCTCGGCGATCTGGTCGGCGTAGGTGGTGGGCTTGGTCTTGGTAGCCACTGTTCGGTTCTCCTGTTCTGGCACGGGATACGTGCCGGTCATGGGGTTTGGTAGGCGCCCGCGCGCGAGCCGGCCGTCAGGCCGAGGTGGCGCTGAGAGGCTGCGTACGGGCATGAGAAAACCCCTGCGGCCATCGGTGGCCAGAGGGGCGGGAAGGCTGAGAGAGGGGCCGTCAGGGGGTGGCGCGGCCAGCCTCGCGCTCACGCTTACGGCGCCTCTTGGCTGAGCGGGTGGAGCCCGGCGCCCGAGTCTTCGGCCAGCACATCCGCTCCGGATCGCGGGCCATGATGTCCGCCAGCGCGGTGACGTCGATCAGACAGCCGCCATCCGGGCCGGTCGCGAAGAGCGGTCTCCAGAACTCCTTGTTGACTCCGAAGTCCTCTCGAAGCCAACTCTGGTGACATCCGATGAGGTAGGCGGCGGTGTCCCTGACGGTCCAGTAGTCGTGTTCGTCGCTCACTGGCTGGCCCCTCGCTCCTCGGCGAGCGCCTGAACCTGGCTCTCCTCGTAGAAGAGGGCCGAGCCGATGCGGACTCCTTCGAGGGTGAACCTGCCCTCAGTCTTCTGGTTCCTGAGCGTCGCGTGAGTGATGCCCAGGATCTCGGCTGCCTCTCGGGTCGAGACCAGCTTGCGGCCGTCGTACGTGATCACGTCCGGGCCTCCTTCCTGCCCTACTCGGGCGGTGAGTGATGGGTGATGTCGTCGTCACTGACGAAGTCCAAAGAGAGAGGCCCCGAGCCACCTACCGGAGTAGGCGGCTCAGGGCCGTTCCGTCCCCACGCGCGAGGGGCGGAAGTCTGAGTGCGTCACCCCCGCCTCACCGGCCAGTGAGGGAACCGGTGAGGCAGAGGGGACGTGCGGGGAGCGCGGGCAGACAGGGAGCCCGGCTCGACCCAGGGGGAGCACGCAGGAGGACGCGCCCGTGAGGTCTGTGGGGAGGAGCGAACTGCCCTCACTTACGTATACCGAGAACGATCTTGGTTTGTTGCGAGATCTGAACCGTGACGCCAGTCACTCGGCGAGCGAGGAGCGAACGCCCTCACTCGTAAGTCCGGGATGGGCGGGCCGAAAGTCCGGATGGATCGGCTGTGACGCTGACCACCTGATCGGTCGGGGCGAAAGGCCCCTACCTACAAAGAGCCATCGAGCGGGCCGGAAGTCCGGATGGACCGGCGGTGACGCTGGTCACTCGGCGAACGAGGAGCGAACGTCCCTCACCCGTAAGTCCCGGAAGAGCGGGCCGGAAGTTTCCATCAGATGTGCGTGATGCCGGTCACCTGCCGGGCCGCGAGGCGGAACGCCCTCACTTGCAAGGATCGGATGAGCGGGCCGTTTGTCCGGGTCGAACCACTGTGGCGCCGGTCACTCGTCGAGTGAACGTCTCCCACCTACTGATACGGAGCGAGCGGGCCGGAAGTTTCCGTGCCTCGGGCGTGCGCCGGTCACTCGCCCGGCCGAGGGCGAAGAGGCCCTACCTACAAAGAGCCATCGAGCGGGCCGGATGTTGCGGGGTTGGGTCGTGACGCCGGTCACCTGACTGTCAGACCCTCGGCCTACCGTCCCCGCATGGACATGAACAACCCGCAAGACGTAGGCGCAGCGTTCGGCGCCCTGATCCTCGGAGGCACGCTGAGCGAGGAGCCGCCCCCGCCGGACTCCCCCCTCGGTCGCGTGCGGGCGTTCACCGCCCGGTACGGCGAGGACGCGCTGAAGCCTGAGCACATCAGGGACGCGCAGGAGGGGCGTCCGTTGCTCCCGTGAGGCGGTGCCGCGCTGGCCTCTTCATGCAACAACGTGCATACCCACGAACGTGCATGGACGGCCGGGCATGACACTCGTACGGTCGTGTCCAACGGCCCAACAGGGCCGACAGACAAGGGGGTTTCGCATGGCACGCGAAGAACTGACTCGGCTTACCGGCAACGGGAACGGGGAGTGCGGTGAAGACGACTGCCCGAATGTCTACCGGACCGAGCGGGGAACGTTCGTTGTGCAGGGCGACGTTTCCAGCGCCTTCGCTCCGCCGCAGGGGGAAGGACTTGTGGAGATTCCCGAGAGCGTTCTTCGGGAGGCTGTTCGTGCTCTTGGATGGTGACGACTGGAAGGCCACCCTTCGAGGATTCCAGTCCGAGGCATGGCGACTGGAAACCTTGCCGCAGTACCTCATGCCGCAGGAATCCGGAGAGCTCGAAGCCTTTCGAGCGGGTAAGCGAGTGGACCCAGAAACCTACTCGTCCCCGTACACGGAAGACCTGAAGAGGTTTCGCGCCGAGGGAAAGAGTAAGGGGCGAGTGCACGTCGTGACTCGGCCACTCTCGGAGTATCTGCTCTTCGAGTTCTCTCGCTACTACGCGCCGCACGTACTCGCCGGGGAAGACATCCGCATTCTCGACGTGACCGAGCGAGAGAATCCCTTGCCGGGAGTCCAAGATTTCTGGATGTTCGATCGCTCGACGGTCGTTCTCATGCATTACGAGAGCGACGGCACACAGGTGAGTCGAGAGCTCTTCGAGGGCGAGCCGGCCGACTTCATCGAATACCAGCGCATCGCCGTTGCCGAGTCGGTCCCGTTCCTGGAGTACGTGAAGAGCGAGTGACGTTCGAAGCTGAGCAGCTCGGCGAGTCCGGCCCGGAACTTGCCTCACTGCTCCGAGAGCTACGCAAGCGAGCCGGTCTCTCAGGGGATCGGCTCGCCGCGCGCTGCAACATGTCTCAGTCCAAGGTGAGCCGGATCGAGAACGGCCGTACACGGCCGTCCCTGGTCGACGTGGAGGCGATCCTCAGAGCCTTGGAGGCGCCGCCCGAACTGGTCGCCGAGGCGTCCGCGCTCGCCAGGATGGCCAACACGGAATGGCGGAACCTGCGGGAGCTTCGACGTAAGGGACTCGGGACACGGCAGGCTGAGTTGAAAGGGCTTGAAGCGTCCTCGACGCACATGCGCTACTTCCTGCTCTCGATGGTTACCGGTCTCCTCGCCACGCCGGAATACGTGAGGGCGAGCCTCGCGCACTCCCCGGCCGATACGAGTAAGGCAGTCGCTGGAAAGCTGGAACGGCAAGCCATTCTCTACGACGTGTCGAAACAGTTCACGTTTCTACTGACCGAGCAGGCCGTTCGCTGGCCTGTCGTTTCGCCGTTGGCTTTGGCCGAACAGATGGACCGCTTGTCTTCCCTGTCCTACCTTCCGAATGTGCGCATCGGTGTGATTCCCGTGGGGACGGTAACTCCTCGGGCGCCACTGAATACCTTCACGATTTACGACGCATCGTTGGTCACCATCGAAAGTTCAGCGGGCAGTCTCGTACTGCGTGACGGTCGAGACGTGCAGACCTACTTGAAGGAATTCGCGGGATACGAGGAATGCGCGCTGTTCGGTGAGGAACTTCGAGCGAGGCTCGCCGAGTGGTCGGCTGCCTGCCGTGCATGACTTCAGTCGACAACGCGCATGAACCGAGGACCGGTGCGCATTCCGCGGGATCATGCTTCGGCAGATACGAAGTCCGGGAGGCCGTACGGAATGAGTACACCGAAGACGACGATCACGGAGCCGGTGCACCTGACGGCCCCGGATCGGGAGCCGGAACCCGTAGCAAGCTGCCGGGAATGCCTCGGCCACGCAGTGACTCGGGCCAACGCCCGATCGGTCGGCGACTACTCGAAGGTGTCGGACGCGAACGTCGTGCTCCGTACGCACCTGCGGGACGACCACGGGGCCGAGTGATGGACATGCAGACGTGGCGAGACGGCCGAGCTACGGCCGTTGAAGCGACCGAGGCACTCCGGGCGGCCCTCGCCTCCCTCGGCGTCCCAGAGAGCGTGTGGGGGACCGTGCGCCCTGTCGTCACCCACAAGGGGACCGCGTACGTGCACGTAGGCATGGTGCGTGCGGACGTGGCCGAGCGGATGGCCGAGGCGATGAGAGCCCGAGAGGGCGCGCAGTGACCCGCTCCGTCATGCGCTTCGTGAAGCATCGGATCACGCAGCAGCCGGACACCTGCGTGACGTTCGAGGCCGAGTGCATGACGTGCACCTGGAAGGCGGAGCCGTCGTCAGACGGCGCGGGGGTGGACGTCGAGTGCATGGGGCACACCGGCCGCACAGGACACGCGACGTTCCGTCGGTCGTGTACGTCACTCGCCCTCGTCGAGCGAGCCGAGTAGGCGAACGCAGAGACCCCGCCAGTCACGATGGACTGACGAGGTCTCGGTCACTCAGGGTCGACGGCCGGCTGAGCGGAGAGTAGTCGGGAGGATCAGGCCGAGTGCTCGGCGGCGAGGCCACGAACGCGCGTGTAGAGATCCCGCGGAAGCAGGAGCTCGACCCTGCCGAGGGTGTGGCGAACGGTCCCCTCGGTCTCGCCGAGCTCCATCAAGGGGAGCGCCTTCGGGAGCTCCTCCCGGTGAACGATCGCCTTCACGCCTGCCTCGCGCAGCTCCTTGTTCTTCTCCGCCGGGGAGGAGAGCTCGGCCCACTTGTCCGCGTAGGTCTGGCCGGTCGGGATCTCCTCCCACCTGTCCGGCACGACCGGCATGGCGGCGAGCGCCTCGCGCTTCGCTTCGAGTCGGAGGTACTCCTCCCGGTACTCCTTCTTACCGAGCTCGGAGGAGTAGAGCCCTGCCTCGCGGTCCTCGCGGAGCTCGGCCAGAGCGCGCGTCACCTCGGCCACGTCTGCCGTGTGGTCGACTCCGGGGCGGAAGGTGCGCCGGATGATCTGAGCGTGCCCCACGGCACGGAGGAAAGCCTCCTCCACTGCCTCTTCCAGGTGCTTGGCTCGGATCGCTTCGTTCTGTCCGCACTCGGCACCGGAGATGTTCCGGGAGCTGCACCGGTAGTACATCCAGGTTCGGCCGTTGTTCCGGTAGAGGGGACGGCCGCACACGCAGAACGCCACCCGCAGGAGCGGACTCCTGTCGTACCGGTGCCCAGCGGTCGGCCGAGAGTTCTCCTTCAGCTTGGCCTGTAGTTCGTCCCACTCCCTCTTACCGAGGATCGGCTCTGCCCGCTGGAGCGGGAGCCCTTCGGCGTCCCGTACGAGACGAGTCCTCTTCTCCTTCGTGCCGTCCGGGAGCTGTATCTCCTCGGTCATCTCGACTCGGCCGAGGAGCGTGTGAGAGCGGAGCATCTTCGTAAGGTTGCCGACGCGCCAGACCGACCCCTTCGGCTCCTTGCCCGCGCGGATGCGCTGAGCGTCGAGCGACGTCGGCACCTTCTCTGCGTTGAGCCACCGGCATACGGCGTTGATCGCCTGCCCCTCGTCGACGATGCGTCGAACGATCTCCCGGACGACGCTCGCCGTGTCCGTCCCGTAGTCGTCGGGGACCAGCTTCCATCCGTCGCCTACGGCATCCTTCTCGGCCCGGTAGCCGTACGGCACGAAGCCACCACGCCACCGACCGGACTTCATCAAGTGCGCGTACGAGGACTTGGCCCGGAACTTGATCGCTTCGAGCTCCCCCTCTGCGAACGCTGCGATGAGCTGAAAGAGGATCTTGCCCATCGGCGAGGACACGTCGAAGCCGTCCTCTGCCGACGCAACCTCTTTGCCGTGCTCCCCCGCCCACTCCACAAGCTGTGCGATGTGCAGGACGCGACGCGAGATGCGGTCGAGCTTCATGCCGCACAGGACGTCCCACTCATCGGCTCGCGAGAGCTCCCACGCGAGGCGCTCCTCTACGGCGCTCACGTCCTTGCCGATGGTGGACGGGAGCCACTGGCCGAGGCCCGGCCGCTCCCACGGGGCGATGGCGCCGGACACGTCCACGTCCTCGACCCAACCAACGATCGTGTGGCCTCGGCTGTCGGCCCATCGCTGGATGGCTACCTTCTGCCGGACGACCGAGGTCGACTCGTCGGACGCTCGCGACAGGCGCAGCGCTCCCAGGACCCTTGCCATGCTGTGTTCTCTCCTCTTACCGAAGGTTCAGGGTACGGAAGGGGGAGCGGACGTCTGTTCGCCCGCTCCCCGAGCGGGTCAGAGACCGGCCGCCTGTCGCAGTGCCTCGATGGACGCGGCGACCTCTTCGAAGTCCGGCTCAGTGGTGATCGCGTCCGAGACGTAGAGGCTGAACACCTTCCGGCCGTCGTCGGTGACCCCTTCGAGGGACGGCCCGCCGTCCTCCCCTTCGAGCGGCTCGACGCCGAGCGAGGAGAGGCGACGGAAGGTGTCGGCGAGCAAGGCGTCATGCAGGGTGGCGCCGCCCTCGGACAGGGACAGGTCTTCGCTCGCCGGGGGAGAGACCAGGACGCCGGTACCGGCGATCACGTCGACGATGGCGACGAACGGGGCGAGGTTGATCGTCTGCATGCCCAGCGCCTCGGGGGCGAAGCGCTCGCCTGCCTCGGCCGTGACGGCGTCCCGTTCGTCCGCCTCGGCCTCGGCGAGCGCCTGAGCGTCCGCGGGATCGTCGAGCGTGCGGACGGGGGCCGACTCCTCGACCTTGGGTACACGCTGGAACGTGGAACCGGGGTAGACCGTGACCGTGTCGTACTCGCCCTTGAACAGAGTGGTGACCCGGAGCTGGCCGAGGTTGTTGCCGAGCGGCTCGACGGCCGTAACGATGCCCTTGCCCTCCCAGAACCAGAGGGCATCCCCCTCGGCCAGGTGCTCGGCCCGGACGATCTCCACATCCTGCGGCCGGACGCGCACGTACTCGCCCACGGCGTACGTGTGGTCAAGGGTGAAACCGAGCTCGCGAGACGACTCGGAGGAGAGCTCGACGTCCACCGACTGAGCGTCCGTGTCGACCGTGACCGAGGTGACCTCCCGGTCCCCGTCCTTCCAGGTGTCGCAACCGAGCACCATGCCGGGCTTCAGGTCACGGGCGGGGAAGAGGGTCCACTCGCCCTCGCCGTAGATGCGCTCGACGTGCCGGAGTGCCAGCTCCTTGACGTCCGTCAGTCGACGGCCGGTGAAGCCGTGGCCGAGACCGGTCACGGTTCCCTCCCATGCGGCGCCGTTCTTGCGTGCCGTAGCGATGCGCTTGCCATCGTGCGTGGCGTAGTAGCTACCGGCTGCGTCCTTGTGCCAGGTGAGTTCCATCGTCAGTCCCCTTCGATCGGGGAGTAAGTCCGGCTCGTTGGATGAGACCCCGGAGTTCAGCAGCCACGCGCTCGATGCCCTGCGCCAGCCGCTGGAGGCCGGGCACGTCGTCATCGCGCGCAGCGCGGGCGTGGTGCGCTTCCCGGCGCGGTTCCTGATGGTGCTCGCCGCCAACCCCTGTCCCTGCGGGCGGTTCTCGCAGACCGACGAGACGTGCGAGTGCTCGCCCTCGGCGATCCGCCGCTACCAGGCCAGACTCTCAGGACCGCTGCTCGACCGGGTCGACCTGCGGGTCGAGGTGGACCGGGTCACGCGCAGCCAGCTGGCGGGGGACGGTCCCCGGGGCGACTGCACCGCGACCGTCGCCGACCGGGTGCGCGCGGCTCGGGAGCGGTCGGCCGCGCGCCTGGCGGGCACCCCGTGGCGGTCGAACAGCGAGGTGCCCGGCCGGGAACTGCGCAGCCGCTGGCGCGCCGCCCCCGGCGCGCTGGAAGAGGCGGAGCGCAGTCTGGAACGCGGTGTGCTCACCGCCCGCGGACTCGACCGGGTCCTGCGCGTCGCCTGGACCGTCGCGGACCTCGTCGGCCACGACCGCCCCGACGCCCGGGACGTCGCCCTGGCACTGCAACTGCGCACCGGGGTGCCGCGGGGCGTGCCGATGGCCCTGGGAGCACTGGCATGAGCGGCGACGGCGGGCAGCCGGGGGACACCGCCCCGAACAGGGACGCCGGACCGACCGGGAGCGACCCTCTCTTCCCCGACGCGGCGGTCTCCCTCGGCGACCGGGATCAGCCCGAGGGGGAAGCGGTGGCAGGCGGTGAGGTGCCCCGGGACCGTGAGTTGCAGGCGCGGGTCTTCCTCGCCCGGGTGCTCGAGCCCGGTGACGAGACCGGCGGCCGGTGGGTGCGGGAGCGGGGGATCCTGGAGGTGGCGCGGCGCCTGCGCGAGGGCGGGCGCGCCCTGCCGGGGGTGAGCGCGAAGCGGTGGGCCGGGCTCTGTGCCCGGGCGGGGCGTGCCGACCCCCGCCGTGACCTGGCCGTCGCCCGGTCCGCGGGGGCGCGGTTCGTGGTCCCCGGGACCGCGGAGTGGCCGGGGCAGCTCGACGACCTCGGTGACGCCCGGCCGCTCGGGCTGTGGGTGCGGGGCGGGCCCAGTCTGCGCATGTGGGCGCTCAGGTCGGTGGCCGTCGTCGGCGCCCGCGCCTGCACCGAGTACGGCGCCCACATGGCCGCCACCCTCGCCGCCGGGCTGGCCGAGCGCGGCTGGGTCGTGGTCTCGGGCGGGGCCTACGGGATCGACGGCGCCGCCCATCGCGGTGCCCTCGGGGCGGGCGGCGCCACCGCGGCGGTCCTCGCCTGCGGGGTCGACCGCCCCTACCCTCCCGGGCACACCGCGCTGATCAACAGGATCGCCGAGCAGGGCCTGGTCGTCGGCGAACTGCCACCGGGCGACCATCCGACGCCGAGCAGATTCATCCTGCGCAACCGGGTCATCGCCGCGCTCACCCGGGGCACCGTGGTCGTCGAGGCCGCGTACCGCAGCGGTTCGCTGGTGACCGCCCGGGCGGCCCGGCGGCTGGGCCGGCACGTGATGGGCGTGCCGGGACCCGCGACCAGCGCCCTCTCCGCGGGGGTGCACGAGTTGCTGCGCGGCGACGCGGTGCTCGTCGGCGACGCCGCCGAGGTGGTCGAACTGGTCGGCGACATGGGCGAGCTGCCCCCGGAGCGGCGCGGCCCGGTCCTGCCCACCGACCTCCTGGAACCCCGGACCCGCCACGCGCTGGCCGGGCTCCCCGGTCGGGGAACGGCGACGGCGGCGGAGGTGGCACAACGGGCCCAGACCACCGAGGACGACGCGATCGCGAGGCTGTACGAGCTTCGAGCACTCGGTTACGTCGAACGACACGGCGACGGCTGGAAGTTGACACGCCAGGCGATGATCTCGGTTCGCGGCGGCCGCGGCCCGTGCTGACGCACCGTGTTCGGCCGTCCGGGGGAACCCCGACGCCCGTGGGGATTCTGGCAGTTGAGGTATTCGAGTGATCACCCAGAGCGATCACCGTCCCCCCTGTAGAGCGTTCGGCGGAACGTATCTGCGTAGGGTCACCGCCCCCTCCTTCGCACACCGCGACGGTCCAGTCACGCTACGCTCACGATGACCCCCACGCAGACGGCCGACAGCAGGCGACAACCAGAAAGCAGACCGGCGGCCTCAGGCAGATCCACATCACGGCAGAACGGCACTAGGCGACGAATGCCCCAGCACACCTCCGGGTCCGACCGGGCGGCGATCCCCCCAGCCGCCCGCGACGGTGGCAGCGTGCGACCATCCGCCCCCTCGACGCTCGACGAGTTGTGGCGGTCGTACAAGGCGACCGGCGACGAGCGGCTGCGGGAACAGCTGATCCTGCACTACTCGCCCCTGGTGAAGTACGTGGCGGGCCGCGTCAGCGTGGGCCTGCCGCCCAATGTCGAGCAGGCCGACTTCGTCTCCTCCGGGGTGTTCGGGCTGATCGACGCCATCGAGAAGTTCGATGTCGACCGGGAGATCAAGTTCGAGACGTACGCGATCACCCGGATCCGGGGCGCGATGATCGACGAACTGCGCGCACTGGACTGGATCCCGCGCTCGGTGCGGCAGAAGGCGCGGAACGTGGAGCGCGCCTACGCGACGCTGGAGGCACGCCTGCGCCGCACCCCCTCGGAGAGCGAGGTCGCGGCGGAGATGGGGATCGCGGTGGAGGACCTCCACGCGGTCTTCAGCCAGCTGTCGCTGGCCAACGTGGTGGCCCTGGAGGAGCTGCTGCACGCCGGGAGCGAGGGCGGCGACCGGCTGAGCCTGATGGACACGCTGGAGGACACCGCCGCCGACAACCCGGTGGAGGTCGCCGAGGACCGGGAGCTGCGACGGCTGCTGGCCCGGGCGATCAACACGCTGCCGGAGCGGGAGAAGACCGTGGTCACGCTGTACTACTACGAGGGCCTCACGCTCGCCGAGATCGGGAACGTGCTGGGTGTGACCGAGAGCAGGGTCAGTCAGATCCACACCAAGTCGGTCCTGCAACTGCGCGCCAAGCTGGCGGGTTTCGGCCGCTGAACCGGCTCCGCGGCAGTGGCCCGACGTCGACCGGTGACCCGGCCGGCGGTGGTGTGGCCGGGTGGATGACTCCCGTACGGGGTGCCGCGTCCGTAAAGTGGTGACGTGCCAAGGATTCGAGCGGCCTCTGTGGCCGAGCACCGGTCGATGCAGCGTGCCGCCCTGCTGGACGCGGCACGCTCCCTGCTGTCCGACGGCGGTACGGAGGCGCTGACCTTCCCCGCCCTCGCCGAACGGACGGGCCTCGCCAGGTCCTCCGTCTACGAGTACTTCCGGTCGCGGGCGGCGGTGGTCGAGGAGCTGTGCGCCGTCGACTTCCCCGTGTGGGCCGCGGAGGTCGAGGCCGCGATGGAGCGCGAGACGGCCCCCGAGGCCAAGGTCGAGGCGTATGTGCGCACCCAGCTCGACCTGGTCGGGGACCGTCGGCACCGGGCCGTGGTGGCCATCTCCGCGAGCGAGCTGGACGCCGGCGCCCGGGAGAAGATCCGGGCCGCGCACGGCGGGCTGATCGCGATGATCGTCGAGGCGCTGGGCGAGATGGGGCACGGCCAGCCGCGGCTGGCGGCGATGCTCCTCCAGGGCGTCGTCGACGCCGCCGTACGGCGGATCGAGCTGGGTGCTGCGGAGGAGCCGACGGCGATCACCGAGGCGGCGGTCTCCATGGCGTTGCGCGGCGTGCGGGGCTGATCTCCGCGCGGCCGGGCAACGGCACGCCCAGGACCGGCAGCAGTCTCGACGGACCCGTGTCCAGCAGCCACGGCGGGAGCAGGGACAGAGGGTTCAGATAGACCTCGCCCCGCAGCAGGCCCCAGTGCAGGCAGGCGGCACAGTGCGGGCCAGCCGGCTCCACAGTGCCGAGCACCTCCCCGGCCGCGACCTCGTCGCCCTTGCGCACGGTCGCCTCGACGGGGGCGTACGTCGTCCGCAGGGGTGGTGTGCCGGTCCCCGCCAGTTCCACCGAGACCACGCCGCGGCCCGCGACCGGCCCCGCGAACGACACCCGCCCCGCGGCCACCGCCCGTACCGGGGTTCCGCTTCCCGCGGCGAGGTCCACGCCGCGGTGCCCCGGCCCGTACGGGGTCGCCGGGGGCTCCCAGCCCCGCAGGACCACCGGAGGCGTGCCGACCGGCCAGTGCCGGGCCACCGTCGGCACCGCCGGGTCCGGGGCCCTCCGGCCGGCGTCCGTCGCTGAGACCGCCGAGACCGCCGAAACCCCCGAGACCGCCGGAGCAGCGCGCGGCGGCCCCGTGGCCAGGACGGTCAGCAGCAGTACCAGCCAGGTGCCCGCGCGCACCCATCGCCTCGTTCGCATGGGAGCACCGTCCCGCACCGCGGCCCGGCACCGCCCGGCCCTGTGGACCGCGCTCCGCTTGTGGACAGCCGCGTCACCCGGTACCTCGCGGGTCCCGTACACTTCTGGTGGCGATCCGGGTCACCGGGTCGACTTCGCACGCCCCGACACGAGGCCTCACAAGGTTCGTGTCAGCGCCCCTCGGTCCCTAGTGGCAGGCGCATCCGGGCGTCAGGCGCGGGAGCCGTCCGGCTCGCGCGGCACAACCGAGAAAACCAAGGAGATACGGCCATGGCCGTCGTCACGATGCGGGAGCTGCTGGAAAGCGGCGTCCACTTCGGTCACCAGACCCGCCGTTGGAACCCGAAGATGAAGCGCTTCATCTTCACGGAGCGCAACGGCATCTACATCATCGACCTGCTCCAGTCGCTGTCGTACATCGACCGCGCCTACGAGTTCGTCAAGGAGACCGTCGCCCACGGCGGCACGGTCATGTTCGTCGGCACGAAGAAGCAGGCGCAGGAGGCCATCGCCGAGCAGGCCACCCGCGTCGGCATGCCCTACGTCAACCAGCGCTGGCTGGGCGGCATGCTCACCAACTTCTCGACCGTCTACAAGCGCCTGCAGCGCCTGAAGGAGCTCGAGCAGATCGACTTCGAGGACGTGGCCGCCTCCGGTCTCACCAAGAAGGAGCTGCTGGTCCTCTCCCGCGAGAAGGCCAAGCTGGAGAAGACCCTCGGCGGTATCCGCGAGATGTCCAAGGTGCCCAGCGCCGTCTGGATCGTGGACACCAAGAAGGAGCACATCGCGGTCGGCGAGGCCCGGAAGCTCAACATCCCGGTCGTCGCCATCCTCGACACCAACTGCGACCCCGACGAGGTCGACTACAAGATCCCGGGCAACGACGACGCGATCCGCTCCGTCACCCTGCTCACCCGCGTGATCGCCGACGCCGTCGCCGAGGGCCTCATCGCCCGCTCCGGTGCCGCCGGTGGCGCCAAGGGCGAGAAGGCCGCCGGCGAGCCGCTGGCCGAGTGGGAGCGCGACCTGCTCGAGGGCGAGAAGGCCGAGAAGAAGGACGACGCCGAGGCCGCCGAGAAGCCCGCCGAGGCTCCGGCTGCCGAGGCCGCCCCCGCCGAGGCCCCCGCCACCGAGGCGCCCGCCGAGACCCCGGCCGCCCCGGCCGCGGACGCCGAGCAGGCCTGACCCCTCACCACCTTCGGGTGCCGGACGGCGGGGGCCCACGAAGCCCCCGCCGTCCGGCCCGTAGATCTTCAGACTTCGAGAGAGATTCCGGAATCATGGCGAACTACACCGCCGCCGACGTCAAGAAGCTCCGCGAGCTCACCGGCGCCGGCATGATGGACTGCAAGAAGGCGCTGGACGAGGCCGAGGGCAACGTCGAGAAGGCCGTCGAGGCGCTCCGCATCAAGGGCCAGAAGGGCGTCGCCAAGCGCGAGGGCCGCTCTGCCGAGAACGGCGCCGTCGTCTCGATCATCGCCGACGACAACACCTCGGGTGTGATCGTCGAGCTGAAGTGCGAGACGGACTTCGTCGCCAAGGGCGAGAAGTTCCAGACCGTCGCCAAGACCATCGCCGAGCACGTCGCCAAGGCCGCTCCGGCCGACCTCGAGGCGCTGCTCGCCTCCGAGATCGAGGCCGGCAAGACCGTCCAGGCGTACGTGGACGAGGCCAACGCCAACCTCGGCGAGAAGATCGTCCTGGACCGCTTCGCGCAGTTCTCCGGCGGCTACGTGACCGCGTACATGCACCGCACGATGCCCGACCTGCCCCCGCAGATCGGTGTCCTCGTCGAGCTGGACAAGCCCAACGCCGAGGTCGCCAAGGGCGTCGCCCAGCACATCGCCGCCTTCGCGCCGAAGTACCTCTCCAAGGAGGACGTCCCGGCCGAGGTCGTCGAGACCGAGCGCCGCGTCGCCGAGGAGACCACCCGCGCCGAGGGCAAGCCCGAGGCCGCCCTGCCGAAGATCGTCGAGGGTCGCCTCAACGGCTTCTTCAAGGACGCCACCCTGCTCGGCCAGCCCTACGCCCTGGACAACAAGAAGTCCGTCCAGAAGGTGCTGGAAGAGGCCGGTGTCAGCCTGAAGCGCTTCTCGCGCATCAAGGTCGGCATCTGAGTCCGTACCGCGACGGACGCGCGACCCCGGTAGGGTCGACAGCAGTCGTCGGCGCCGTTCGCGTATGCCGTTGCGCACGCGCGCGTGGCGGCGGGCGACAGCAGATCTGACGAGGAGGCCATTGCCGCGTATGGGATGCGAAACACGCCCCCACCGGCAGTGGCCTTCTTCGTGTGTGTGACCCACGTAAAAGAGGCGAGATCTCCATGACCACCAAGGCCGAGAAGAGCGACGACGGCAAAGTGAGCGGCCGCTTCATGCTGAAGCTGTCCGGAGAGGCCTTCTCCGGCGGTGGGGGCCTGGGCGTCGACCCCGACGTGGTGCACGCCATCGCCCGCGAGATCGCGGCCGTCGTCCGCGACGGCGCGCAGATCGCGATCGTTATCGGCGGCGGCAACTTCTTCCGCGGCGCCGAGCTGCAGGTGCGCGGCATGGACCGCGCCCGCTCCGACTACATGGGCATGCTCGGCACCGTGATGAACTGCCTGGCCCTCCAGGACTTCCTGGAGAAGGAGGGCGTCGACTGCCGTGTGCAGACCGCCATCACCATGGGCCAGGTCGCCGAGCCCTACATCCCGCTGCGTGCCGTGCGCCACCTGGAGAAGGGCCGCGTGGTCATCTTCGGCGCCGGTATGGGCATGCCGTACTTCTCCACCGACACCACCGCCGCCCAGCGCGCCCTCGAGATCGACGCCGAGGCGCTGCTCATGGGCAAGAACGGCGTGGACGGGGTCTACGACTCCGACCCGAAGACCAACCCGGACGCCGTGAAGTTCGACGCGCTCGGCTACGGCGAGGTCATCACCCGCGACCTGAAGGTCGCCGACGCCACGGCCGTCACCCTCTGCCGCGACAACAGCCTCCCGATCGTGGTCTTCGAGCTGTTGAAGGAGGGCAATATCGCCCGCGCCGTCAAGGGTGAGAAGATCGGCACGCTTGTGGGTGACCAGGGCAGCCGGGACTGACCGGAGAACACCCCCCGTCCGCGGACGCCACCTGTCCGGGGGACGGACGGGACGGGACCGGGCCGGGGGATGGACAATGTCCCGCCGGTCGGGAACCGTGCAGGAAGAACGCGACGCAGCCGGCCGCGGCCCGCAGGGTACCGCAGCCGGGCCTACTCAAGACACGCAGGAGCAAGTGGTGATCGAAGAGACCCTCCTCGAGGCCGAGGAGAAGATGGAGAAGGCCGTCGTGGTCGCCAAGGAGGACTTCGCCGCGATCCGCACCGGCCGTGCGCACCCGGCGATGTTCAACAAGATCGTGGCCGACTACTACGGCGCGCCGACGCCGATCAACCAGCTGGCCTCGTTCTCCGTGCCCGAGCCGCGCATGGCCGTGGTGACCCCCTTCGACAAGACGGCCCTGCGCAACATCGAGCAGGCGATCCGCGACTCCGACCTGGGCGTCAACCCGAGCAACGACGGCAACATCATCCGGGTGGTGTTCCCCGAGCTGACCGAGGAGCGCCGCCGGGAGTACATCAAGGTCGCCAAGAGCAAGGGCGAGGACGCCAAGGTCTCGATCCGCTCCGTGCGCCGCAAGGCCAAGGACGCCATCGACAAGATGGTCAAGGACGGCGAGGTCGGCGAGGACGAGGGCCGCCGTGCGGAGAAGGAGCTCGACGACACCACCGCCAAGTACGTCGCACAGGTGGACGAGCTCCTGAAGCACAAGGAAGCGGAGCTGCTCGAGGTCTGATGAACGACTCTTCCTGGGGAGCGCCGCCACAAGCCGGGTACTGGGGGCCGTCCGACCAGGGACCCGTCCAGGGCGCCGGCCCGGCGGGTCCCGCGTACGATGCGCACTACGCGCAGCAGACTCGCCCCATGCCCATCGTGCCCGACGTACCCGAACACGGCGGAGACCAGGACGACGACCAGGGGACCGCTCGGCTGAGCGGTCCCTTGTTCCGGGACGAGCCGTTCCACGACCAGCCCGTTCGCGACGAGCCGTATCGCGACCCGAGCACGTCGGCGCAGCCGTATGCGGCGGTGCCGCGGAATCCGGAGCCCATGCCCGACGCCCCGCAGCCGGCGCAGCCCGAGCCGGCGCCGCAGAAGAAGAGCGCGGGGCGCGACCTGGGTGCCGCGATAGGGGTGGGCGTCGGACTCGGCGTGGTGATCATCGCGTCGCTGTTCGTCGTCAAGGCCGTCTTCGTCGGCGTCATCGCGGTCGCCGTCGTGGTGGGCCTGTGGGAGCTGACCTCGCGGCTTCAGGAGCGCAAGGACATCAAGGCGCCCCTGGTACCGCTCGCGATCGGCGGCGCCGCGATGGTGGTCGCCGGCTACGCGCGCGGGGCCGAGGGGGCGTGGGTCGCGATGGCCCTCACTGCGCTCGCGGTCCTGGTCTGGCGCATGACGGAGCCGCCCGAGGGCTACCTCAGGGACGTCACCGCGGGCCTGTTCGCCGCGTTCTACGTGCCGTTCCTGGCCACGTTCGTCGCCATGATGCTGGCGGCCGACGACGGCGCCTGGCGCGTGCTGGTCTTCCTGATACTGACGGTCGTCAGCGACACCGGGGCCTACGCCGTCGGCTGGCGCTTCGGCAAGAAGAAGCTCGCCCCGCGCATCAGCCCGGGCAAGACCCGCGAGGGCCTGCTGGGGGCGGTGGCGTTCGCGATGGTGGCGGGCGCGCTGTGCATGCAGTTCCTGATCGACGACGGCACCTGGTGGCAGGGCCTGCTGCTCGGCCTCGTGGTCGCGATCAGCGCCACTCTGGGCGACCTCGGCGAGTCCATGATCAAGCGGGACCTCGGCATCAAGGACATGGGCACCCTCCTGCCGGGCCACGGCGGCATCATGGACCGCCTCGACTCGCTGCTGCCGACGGCACCGGTGGTGTGGCTGCTGCTGGTGATCTTCGTGGGCTCGGGCTGATCCGGACTGTGACCCCTTCGGTTCGGGTCTGACCTGCTGGTTCTTCGGAGAGGGACCCGTTGTCCACAGGGCGGCGGGTCCCTCTCCGTATGTCTGCGACACTGGTATGGCCATGCCTAAGCCCGGAGAACTCACATTTGTCGCGCCGCGCGGAGCCAAGAAGCCGCCGCGGCACCTTGCCGACCTCACGCCCGCCGAGCGCAAGGAGGCTGTCGCCGCGATCGGTGAGAAGCCGTTCCGTGCGAAGCAGCTCTCGCAGCACTACTTCGCGCGGTACGCGCACGCCCCCGAGCAGTGGACCGACATCCCCGCCGGTTCGCGCGAGGGGCTGCGGGAGGCGCTGCTGCCCGACCTGATGACGGTCGTGCGGCACCTGTCGACCGACCAGGGGACCACGCGCAAGACGCTGTGGAAGCTGTTCGACGGGACGCTCGTCGAGTCGGTGCTCATGCGCTACCCGGACCGGGTGACCATGTGCATCAGCTCCCAGGCCGGCTGCGGCATGAACTGCCCGTTCTGTGCCACCGGCCAGGCCGGCCTCGACCGGAACCTGTCGACCGCCGAGATCGTGCACCAGATCGTGGACGGCATGCGGGCGCTCAGGGACGGAGAGGTCCCGGGAGGCCCCGCCCGGCTCAGCAACATCGTGTTCATGGGCATGGGCGAGCCCCTCGCCAACTACAACCGGGTCGTGGGCGCCATCCGCCGGCTCACCGACCCCGAGCCCGACGGACTGGGGCTCTCCCAGCGCGGGATCACCGTCTCCACGGTCGGTCTCGTCCCCGCGATCCACCGCTTCACCGGCGAGGGCTTCAAGTGCCGCCTCGCCATCTCCCTGCACGCCCCCGACGACGAGCTGCGCGACACCCTCGTCCCCGTCAACACGCGGTGGAAGGTGCGCGAGGTGCTCGACGCCGGGTTCGAGTACGCGGCGACGTCCGGGCGCCGGCTGTCCATCGAGTACGCCCTGATCCGCGACATCAACGACCAGGCATGGCGCGGCGACCGTCTCGGGCGGCTGCTCAAGGGCAGGCCCGTGCACGTCAACCTGATCCCGCTCAACCCCACGCCCGGCTCCAAGTGGACCGCGTCCCGGCCCGAGGACGAGAAGGCGTTCGTGGAGGCGATCGCGGCGCACGGTGTGCCGGTGACGATCCGGGACACCCGTGGGCAGGAGATCGACGGGGCGTGTGGTCAGCTCGCCGCGAGCGAGCGGTAACCTGACCGGCGGAAGTATCAGTAGTACATCCAGCACACGCAGTACATCGTCATAGTCGTCACATCTTCATATTCCGACAGGGGAGCGCCACAGCGCTGAGAGTGCGGCACCGGCCGCAGACCCTCCGAACCTGGCCCAGGTCATTCTGGGTAGGGAGATCGGTCACCACTCGAGCTGTTGCGCCCTGCCCGGGATCCTCTCCAGGGGTCCCGGGCGGGGCCGCGTCTTCTCCTGGTCACCCAGGAGGAATTCAGTGAGCATCACCAAGAAGGTCAGTGTCCTGGCCGTCGGGCTCGGCATGGTCGGCACGCTGGCCGCCTGCGGATCCTCGTCCGACGACGGCAGCGGCTCCGGCGGCTCCAAGACCGTGACGCTGGTCAGCCACGATTCGTGGGCCGTGTCGAAGGACGTGATCGCCGCCTTCGAGAAGAACTCCGGCTACAAGGTCAAGGTCCTGGAGGACGGCGACGCCGGACAGGCCGTCAACAAGGCCATCCTCACCAAGGACAACCCGCAGGGCGACGTCTTCTTCGGCGTCGACAACACCCTGCTCTCCCGCGCCCTCGACAACGGCCTGTTCCAGCCGTACGAGGCGAAGGGCTCCGACCTCGTCCTGCCCGAGTACCGGGCCGACCAGGACAAGCACCGGGTCACGCCCGTCGACAGCGGCGACATCTGCGTCAACTACGACAAGGCGTACTTCGACCAGCACGGGCTGACCCCGCCCAAGTCCTTCGACGACCTGGTCAAGCCCGAGTACAAGGACCTGCTCGTCACCGAGAACGCGGGCAGCTCCTCGCCGGGCCTCGGCTTCCTGCTCGGCACCGCCGCCAAGTACGGCGACGGGGGCTGGGAGGGCTACTGGAAGAAGCTCAAGGCGAACGGCGTCAAGGTCGTCGACAGCTGGGAGCAGGCGTACAACGAGGAGTTCTCCGGCTCGGCCGGCGGCAAGAAGGCCAAGGGCGACCGTCCCCTCGTCGTCTCCTACGCCTCCTCCCCGCCCGTCGAGGTCGTCTACGCCGACCCGCAGCCGGACACCGCCCCCACGGGCGTCGCCGACGGCACCTGCTTCCGGCAGGTCGAGTACGCGGGCCTGCTCAGCAACGCCAAGAACCCCGAGGGCGGCAAGGCGCTCCTCGACTTCCTGCTGAGCAAGCCCTTCCAGGACGACATGCCGCTGAACATGTTCGTCTACCCGGTGCGTGAGGGCGCGCAGGTCCCCGAGGTGTTCTCGAAGTTCGGGCCGCAGGCGAAGGACCCGCAGACCCTCGACCCGGCGAAGATCGCCGACAACCGCGACCAGTGGGTCAAGTCGTGGACCTCGCTCGTCCTGAAGTGAGCCACGAAGGGACGCAGCCGGTGAAGCAGGCGGTGAAGCAGGCGGTGCGGCCGGCCCGGACCGTCCGCGGGAGCGCGGCCCGGCTCGGCCTGATGGCCGTGCCGGTCGCGTTCTTCGCGGTGTTCTTCGCCTACCCCGTCGCCGCCATCGTCGCGCGCGGTCTGGAGGTCGACGGGGTCTGGCGGCTCGGGCGGATCGGGGACGTGCTCGCGCAGTCCGACGTGCGGCACGTGCTGTGGTTCACCACCTGGCAGGCGCTGGCGTCCACCGCGCTCACGCTGCTGGTCGCACTGCCCGGCGCATATGTCTTCGCCCGCTTCGACTTCCCCGGCAAGCAGGTCCTGCGGGCGGTGGTGACCGTGCCGTTCGTGCTGCCGACGGTCGTCGTCGGTACGGCGTTCCTGGCGCTGGTCGGGCGCGGCGGGCTGCTCGACGAACTGTGGGGCCTGCGCCTGGACACCACGGTGTGGGCGATCCTGCTCGCCCACGTCTTCTTCAACTACGCCGTCGTCGTCCGCACCGTCGGCGGACTGTGGGCGCAGCTCGACCCGCGGCAGGAGGAGGCCGCGCGGATGCTCGGCGCCTCCCGGCTGCGGGCCTGGCGGCAGGTCACGCTGCCCGCGCTGGCGCCCGCCGTGGCCGCCGCCGCGCTGATGGTCTTCCTGTTCACCTTCACCTCCTTCGGCGTCGTCCAGATCCTCGGCGGGCCCACCTTCTCCACCCTGGAGGTGGAGATCTACCGCCAGACCTCACAGGTCTTCGACCTGTCCACGGCCGCCGTCCTGACGCTGATCCAGTTCGCGGCGGTCGTCGCCGTCCTCGCCGTGCACGCCTGGACGGTACGGCGGCGCGAGAGCGCGCTCAGGCTGGTGGACGCGGCCACGACGGCGCGCCGGCCGCGCGGGGCCGGGCAGTGGACGCTGTTCGCCGGGGTCCTGGGCACCGTCGCCGTGCTGCTGGTGCTGCCGCTCGCGGTGCTGGTCCAGCGGTCGCTGGGCGCGTCCGGCTTCGGCTACTACCGGGCGCTGACCCGCGAGGACGGCGGTGCCTTCCTCGTCCCGCCGATCGAGGCGATCGGCAACTCCCTCCAGTACGCCGTCGCCGCCACCGCCATCGCCGTGGTGATCGGCGCGCTGGCCGCGACCGCGCTCACCCGGCGCGACGCGGGCCGCTTCGTGCGCGGGTTCGACGCGCTGCTGATGCTGCCGCTCGGGGTGTCGGCCGTGACGGTCGGCTTCGGTTTCCTGATCGCGCTGGACGAGCCCCCGCTGGACCTCAGGTCCTCGTGGATCCTGGTGCCGCTCGCGCAGGCGCTGGTGGGCGTCCCCTTCGTCGTACGGACCATGCTGCCGGTGCTGCGCGCGGTGGACGGGCGGCTGCGGGAGGCGGCGGCCGTGCTCGGCGCGTCGCCGTGGCGGGTGTGGCGCGAGGTGGACCTGCCGATGGTGCGGCGGGCGCTGCTGGTCGCGGCCGGGTTCGCCTTCGCGGTGTCGCTGGGCGAGTTCGGCGCGACGGTGTTCATCGCACGTCCGGACCACCCGACGCTGCCGGTCGCCGTGGCCCGGCTGCTGGGGCGGCCCGGGGACATGAACTACGGCCAGGCTATGGCCCTTTCGACGATTCTGATGCTGGTGTGCGCGGTGGCCCTGGTGGTGCTGGAGCGGCTGCGGACCGACCGGAGCGGGGAGTTCTGACATGGCGTCCAAACCGTCCAGGCCGTCGGAGCCGCCCATGCCGTCGGAGCCGTCCATGCCTTCGAGCCTGCTGAGCCTCGAAGGCGCCACCGTCCGCTTCGGTGGCCGGGCCGTGCTCGACGCCGTCGACCTGGGGGTCGCCGAGCACGAGGTGGTGTGCGTGCTCGGGCCCAGCGGCAGCGGCAAGTCCACGCTGCTGCGAGCGGTCGCAGGGCTCCAGCCGCTGGACGCCGGGCGGGTGACGCTGGACGGGCGGGACCAGTCCGGGGTGCCCGCGCACCGGCGCGAGGTCGGGCTGATGTTCCAGGACCACCAGCTGTTCCCGCAGCGTGACGTGGCCGGGAACATCGCCTTCGGGCCGCGGATGCGCGGCGCGTCCAGGACGGAGCAGCAGGCCCGCGTGGAGGAGCTGCTGGAGCTGGTCGGGCTGCCGGGCGCCGCCCGCCGGTCCGTCGCCGCGCTCTCCGGCGGGGAGCAGCAGCGGGTGGCGCTGGCCCGCGCTCTCGCGCCCAGGCCCCGGCTGCTGATGCTGGACGAGCCGCTCGGCCAGCTGGACCGGTCGCTGCGGGAGCGACTCGTCGTGGAACTGCGGGAGCTGTTCGGGCGGTTGGGCACGACGGTGCTCGCGGTGACGCACGACCAGGGCGAGGCGTTCGCGCTCGCCGACCGGGTCGTGGTGATGCGGGACGGGCGGATCGCGCAGTCGGGGACGCCGCTGGAGGTGTGGCAGCGGCCGGCGGACGCCTTCGTGGCCCGCTTCCTGGGCTTCGACAACGTGGTCGAGGCGTCCGTCGCCGGGCAGGTGGCGGACACCCCGTGGGGCAAGGTGCCGGTCCCCGAGGGCGCCCCGCAGGGCACCCGGACGGTGCTCGTGCGGCCGGCCGGGGTCCGTGTCCTCCCCGCCGACGAGGGTCTGCGCTGCACGGTCACCGCCCGGACCTTCCGCGGCACGCACGTCGCCGTGCACCTCCAGCCCGAGGACGCGCCCCGGCTGGAGGCGGCCTGCGCGCTGCGGGCGGCGCCGGAGGTCGGGGCCGCAGTCGGGGTGGAGTTCGACGCGGCGGACGTCGTCGTGCTCGGCCGATCAGGAGTTCCGGAGTGATCGTCGCGCTCCTAGGGTGACGGCATGACACTCCTCGCGCACGACCGGTACTGCGACGAAATCGTCCACCAGGTGGGCGGACTCAGGGCCGTGGTCACTTCGGGTGCGGATCTGTCCGCCACCGTGCCGACCTGCCCGGACTGGACCCTGGAGGACCTGGTCAGGCACGTGGGCCGGGCCCTGCGCTGGACCGGGCTGATCGTCGGCACTCGCGCCGAGGAGAATGTCCCGCTGGACCGGGCCCCGGGAGCCACGGGGCCCGTGGCGAGCGGGGACGCGGCGGCGCTGGACGCGTGGCTGGCGGAGTCCGGCGAGGTCGTCGTCGGCGCCCTGCGGGAGGCCGGTCCGGACGCGCGCGCGTGGTCGTGGGCCGGTGTCGACACGGCGGGGTTCTGGGCGCGGCGGATGGCCCACGAACTCGTCGTCCACGGCGCCGACGCGGCACTCGCGGCGGGCCTGCCCCTCCGGGCGGTCGCGCCCGAGGTGGCGGCCGACGCGATCGACGAGTGGCTGGACATCGTGCGGTTCGTGCAGCGGGCCCTGCCCGGCGCCGCGGCGAACGAACTGCGGGCCCCCGGCAGCAGCCTCCACCTGCACGCGACCGACACCCCGGCCGAGCTGAACGCCGAGTGGCTGGTCGAGCTGCCCGACGAGGGCATCGCCTGGCGCCGCGGGCACGAGAAGGCGACGGTGGCCCTGCGCGGCCCGCTCACGGACGTGCTGCTGGCCTTCTACGGCCGGCTGCCGCTGGACGCGCCGGGACTCGAGCTGCTCGGCGACCGCAAGCTGCTCGAACTCTGGTTGGAGAAGGCGACGTTCGGCTGACACGACGGTGGCCCGCCCCGGAGGGGACGGGCCACCGCGATCAGCGCGTCGGTGCGCGGGAGATCAGCTGCCGCTCTTCGCGCCGCGACGGCGCATGCCGAAGAAGACGGCGCCGCCACCGACGACGACCAGTGCCGCCGCGATACCGGCGATCATGCCGGTGTTGGAGTTGGCACCGGTCTCGGCGAGGTTGGAGTCACCGGCCGCCGGGGACGGGGCGTTGTCGTTCGGGACGGCCGCCGGGGCGGTGCTCTCCGGCTGCGACGGCGCGGGGGCCGACGTGGACGGCTCGGGCGCCGGGGACTCCGTCTCGTCGGACGGGGTCGAGGAGCTCTCCGACGGTGTCGGGCTCGGGGTGTCCTCGGTCTTGCACGGGGTCGACGGGGTCTTGACGTCCGGCTCGATGAACTCGTCGACGTACTTGTCGGCCTTGACGTGGACGCGGTACTCCGTGTTCGGCTGCCAGTCCACGGCGAAGGAGACGGTGGTGCCCTCCTTGGAGCCCTTGACCGTCTCCTGGCCGACCTGCTCCCCGGTGCTCTTCAGGGAGACGGTGACGGTGGCCGGGATGCCGGCCGGGTCCACGTCGGTGACGGTGATGACACCGTTGTCCCCGTCGCACTTGGCCTCGGCGGAGAACTCGTTGATGTTGCAGGCGAGGGCGTTGCCCGAGGCGCTGAGCGCCAGGGCCGCGGAGGCGGCGACGACGCCGAGGGCGCGGACGCTACGGCGTGATGCCGTGCGGCTGATTATGGACAGGACTGCCACGTTTGTCCTTTACGGGAGCGCGGATGCGGGGGGTGGAGAGGGTGCCGACGCTCGACGACGCGGCATCAGCACACCCATGAGCCTCACTGGTCTATAAGCGACGCGTAAGAAGTGTCAACGCATATGCCTGCCAAGGCCGTTGACTTTGCCGTCTTATTAACCGCCGAGACGTTTCAGCGCGTCCGGAGCCTCGTCGATTCGGTCAACCAGCGCGATTCGGGACTCCATCGCCCGCCCCTTCGCGAGCGACCGCAGCAGCGGCCACGCCGGCAGTGTGCGGGTCCAGTGCTCCCGGTCCACGAGCACCATCGGCGTGGGCTCGCCGCGCGACTCGTAGTAGTTCGGCGTCGCGTTGTCGAAGATCTCCTGCAGGGTGCCGGCCGCGCCCGGCAGGAACACCACGCCCGCGGTGGAGCGGGCCAGCAGGCCGTCCTCCCGGGTGGCGTTGGCGAAGTACTTGGCGATGTGCGCGGCGAAGGCGTTGGGCGGCTCGTGGCCGTAGAACCAGGTCGGGATGCCGATCGAGTCGCCGCCCCGGGGCCAGCGTGCCCGCACCTCGAACGCGGACCCGGCCCAGTCGGCGATCGAGGGCGCGAACGACGGCACCTTGGCGAGCAGCACCAGGGCCTCGTCCAGCATGTTGTCGTCGAACGGGGCGGCGTACGCGCCGAGGTTCGCCGCCTCCATCGCGCCCGGACCGCCGCCGGTGGCCACCGTGAGCCCGGCGAGGGCCAGCTCACGGCCCAGGCGGGCGGCGCCCGCGTACTCCGCGGTGCCGCGGGCCATGGCGTGACCGCCCATGACGCCCACCACCCGGCTGCCGACGACGAGTTCGTCCAGCGCGTCCGAGACGGCGTCGTCATGGATGGCGCGCAGCATGGAGGCGAAGACGTCACCGTCGGCCCTGGTCTGCTGGAACCAGTCGTAGGCCAGCGCGTCCGGCGTCGCCTCGTAGCCCTCGCCGAGGCGGGCGTACAACTCGTCGGGGGAGTAGACCCGTCCCCGGTAGGGGTCGAACGGGAGCCCTGGTATCGGCGGGAAGACCAGGGCGCCGGCGGCGCGCACCCCGGCGGCGGCGCCGGGTTCCATCGGGCAGCCGAGGAAGACGGCGCCGGTGGGGTCGGCGGCGAGCAGGGCGTCCGTACGGCCCGTCAGGTCGACGGCCTGGACGCGGTGATGGGCGAGGGAGCCCGGCGACGAGACGACGCGGTCGAACTCGTCGAGGCTCTCGATCTCCCTGTCGTGGGAGGCGTGGTGGGACTGGAACCGGGAGAGGGACGGCGACCCGTGCGGTGATCGGGCCCTGCGCCGGGCGGGTGTCTGATCGGGTGTCTGATCCACCCGCCCATGCTAGGCACGCGTCCGGATCAGCCCTGGACGGCCGCCGGGTCCATCCACGCGACCTCGAAGGTGTGGCCGTCGAGGTCGTCGAAGGCCCGGCCGTACATGAAGCCGTGGTCCTGGGTCTCGCCGGAGACCGAGCCGCCTGCCGCGACCGCCTTCTCGACCAGCTCGTCGACCTTCTCGCGGCTCTCCGCGCTCAGCGCGATCAGCACCTCGCTGGTCTTCGTCGAGTCCGCGATCTCCTTCTTGGTGAACTCGCGGTACTTCTGGGGCGTGTGCACCATCACGACGATGGTGTCGCTCACCGGGAACGAGGCGGTGCTGTCGTCGCTGAACTGGGCGTTGATCTCCCACCCCAGTCCGGCGAAGAACTTCTTCGCGGCGTCGAGGTCGTTGGTGGCCAGGTTCACGAAGATCATCTGCTGGTACATGGGGGCCTCTCCCGGTTTCGTATGTCGTGCCGTTCGAGTAGATAGACGCTAGGCGGCCCCGGAACTCATCGCCGTTGCGCGAACTTTCTCGAAAGACTTTCCGCCGGTCAGCTGTCCAGCGGCAGCGCCGCCAGCACGGCGACGACCAGGACCAGCGGGCCGAACAGGGCGAGCAGGGCGGCGGCGCGTACGGCGGCCGCGGCGCGCAGGGTCGCCGGGGGCGCGCCGAGCCGCAGCAGGGCGCCCGTGGTGTCGGCGCGGGCGTGCCTGGCCTCGACGGCCGCGGTGAGCAGCGTGGCCACCGTGCAGCCGGCCACGAGGACGGCGCCCAGGGTGCCGAGCGGACCGAAGGCGGGGCCGTCCCCGTCGTACACGGTCGCGGTCACGTAGGCCGCGGCGGCGACGGCGGCGACGACGCCGAGCGGGCGGCCGATGCGGTGGGACTCCTCCATGAGCACGCGGCCGGCCAGGAGGCGCAGGGCGCCGGGGCGGGCGGCCTGGAGCAGGCGGCCGCACAGGTGGGTGAGGCCGGGGCCGGCCAGGGCGAGGCCCAGGGCGGTGAGGGCCCAGCCGATCAGCACGCCGGCGGAGGGGGCGGTGCCGGGGGCGGGGGCGCCGGTCGCGCTGCCGGTGTAGGTCTCGACGGTGAGGCCCGCGGTGAGTACGGCGATGCCCCAGGGGAGGGCGGTGGTGTTGTGGGGGCGGGGGGTTGGCTCCGTCGGGGTGTCGGGGGCGGTGTCCGGTGTCTGCGGGATGTCCGCCGGGGCCGGAGGAGCGGCGTCCAGCGTCTGTGTGGTGCCGTCCGCCGAGGTCGGGGGGTGGGGAGCACTTGCCTGCGTTTGCAGGGCGCCGCCTGCGCCCACCCGTGCCGCCCCAGCGGCACGACTGCCCGCAGCATCAGCGACGGCACGACTGCCCGCAGGACCAGCGACAGCTGTGCGGGCGCCGAAGCGGCCGTAGGCGCCGAAGGTTTCGCGGGCCTTGCCCCAGCCGTACGCGCCGAAGCGGCCGTAGCCGCGAGGTGCGGCGGCCGTGGTGGGCCGGGGATCGCGGGGCCGCAGTGTGTGGGCCACGGCCGCCGAGGCGAGGGCCGGTACGAGGACCAGCAGCGTCAGGACGGCCGGGGCGGGGAGGGACTGGCCGACGGCCAGGGCGTCGGCCGCGACGCGGTCCGAGGGCGGGCGGCCGGTCAGGCTGCCGCGCAGGTACAGGAAGGCGAGCAGGGCCGCCACCGAACCGAGCGCGGCGGACAGGGCCGTGGTCGTCGCCGAGACGGCCATCAGCCGGCCCGGCCCGAGCCCGATCGCCGACAGCCCCGAGCGGGGCCGGGTGCCGGGATCGGTGCGGGCCACGGCGACCGCCAGGTACACCGCGGCGGCCAGCGGCGCCGCGCACCAGGCCAGGCGGAGGGCGGAGGCGCCGGGCGCGTCGGGGTGGCTCAGCGCGTGGCCGAGGGCGCACAGCAGCAGGAAGCCCGTGCCCGCCGAGGCCAGCGCGACCAGCAGGCGGCGCAGGTGGACGGCGAGGTGGGCGGTGCGGGTCAGGCGGAGAGCGAGCACGCCGCCCGGCCTTCCGTTCCGGGAGTCCCGGCGGCACCCGTGGCCACCGTGGTCTCGGCGAGCGGCGGCAGGTGCACGGTCCGCACCCGCCGTCCGTCGAGGAGCGCCACCGCGCGGTCCGCCAGGGCGGCGGTCTGCGCGTCGTGCGTGGCGAGCAGGACGGTGATGCCGTGCGAGCGGGCCGCCGTGGTGAGCGTCCGCAGGACCTGGGCGCGGTCGGCGCGGTGCAGGGGAGCCGTCGGCTCGTCGGCGAAGAGGACCGCCGGGGCGACGGCGAGCGCGCGGGCGATGCAGACGCGCTGCCGTTCGGCCTGCTGGAGTTCGTGCGGGCGCCTGCGCGCCTTGCCGCCGACGTCGAGGCGGTCCAGCCACTCCAGGGCGGCGGTCTTGGCCCGGCGCCGGCCGGTGCCGCGCAGCATGAGGGGGAGCGCGGCGTTCTCCCAGGCGTTCAGCTCCGGGACGAGTGCCGGCGTGGGGTCGATCCAGCCGAAGCGGTCGCGGCGCAGCCGTTCGCGGCCGAGGGGGCCCATGGTGTGCACCGGCACGCTGTTGAACCACACCTCGCCGTCCTGCGGCTTGACCAGTCCGGACAGGCACCGCAGCAGGGTGGTCTTGCCGCTGCCGCGCGGGCCGCTCACGGCGAGGATCTCGCCCTGGCGCACGCCGAGCGACACGCCTTGCAGCGCGGGGGAGCCGTCGTGGTGCTGGAAGTGCAGGGCACGGGCCCAGAGCACGTCGTTGTCCGGCGGGGCCTCCATGGGCGTACACCTCGGTTCTGATCCGTATTTCCCCGGTCGTGTCGTCCCCCTTCCGGGGGAACGAAGACGGGGCCGATCGGTCACTGGGCACCGTAAGGAGTCGCCGTGGAGGAAGCCGGACAGCACGCGGCCCCGGGCCGCCGTTCTCACTCGAACGGACCGCTCCGGGGCCGGTGATGATCACCTCAGCGGATGATCGGGACGATCAGAGCTTCGTCCACGCCTCCGTCAGTGTGGCGCGCAGGATCTGCTCGATCTCGTCGAAGGTCTCCTGGTTGGAGATCAGCGGCGGGGCGAGCTGGATGACCGGGTCGCCGCGGTCGTCCGCACGGCAGTACAGGCCGTTCTCGAAGAGCTTCTTGGAGAGGAAGCCGTACAGGACCCGCTCGGTCTCCTCCTCGTTGAAGGACTCCTTGGTGGCCTTGTCCTTGACCAGCTCGATGCCGTAGAAGAAGCCGTTGCCGCGGACGTCGCCGACGATCGGCAGGTCGTGCAGCTTCTCCAGGGCGGCGCGGAAGGCGCCCTCGTTGTCCAGCACGTGCTGGTTGAGGCCCTCGCGCTCGAACAGGTCGAGGTTGGCGATGCCGACCGCGGCGGAGACCGGGTGGCCGCCGAAGGTGTAGCCGTGCAGGAAGGTGTTGTCGCCCTTGTAGAACGGCTCGGCCAGGCGGTCGGAGATGATGCAGGCGCCGATCGGGGAGTAGCCCGAGGTCATGCCCTTGGCGCAGGTGATCATGTCCGGGACGTAGCCGAACTTGTCGCAGGCGAAGGTCGTGCCGAGGCGGCCGAAGGCGCAGATGACCTCGTCCGAGACGAGCAGCACGTCGTACTGGTCGCAGATCTCGCGCACCCGCTGGAAGTACCCGGGCGGGGGCGGGAAGCAGCCGCCCGCGTTCTGCACGGGCTCCAGGAAGACGGCCGCGACGGTCTCCGGGCCCTCGAAGAGGATCTGCTGCTCGATCTGGTCGGCGGCCCAGCGGCCGTACGCCTCGGGGTCGTCGCCGTGGATCGGGGCGCGGTAGATGTTGGTGTTCGGCACCTTGTGCGCGCCGGGGACCAGCGGCTCGAAGGGGGCCTTCAGGGCGGGCAGGCCGGTGATGGACAGGGCGCCCTGCGGGGTGCCGTGGTAGGCCACCGCGCGGGAGATCACCTTGTACTTGGTGGGCTTGCCGGTCAGCTTGAAGTACTGCTTGGCCAGCTTCCAGGCGGTCTCCACCGCCTCGCCGCCGCCGGTGGTGAAGAAGACCTTGTTGAGGTCGCCGGGAGCCTCGTTCGCCAGACGCTCGGCCAGCTCGACGGCCTTGGGGTGGGCGTAGGACCAGACCGGGAAGAAGGCGAGCTCCTGCGCCTGCTTCGAGGCGGTCTCCGCGAGCTCCTGGCGGCCGTGTCCGGCCTGGACCACGAACAGGCCGGCGAGGCCGTCGAGGTAGCGCTTGCCCTTGTCGTCGTAGATGTGGGTGCCCTCACCGCGGACGATGGTGGGGACGGGGGCGTTCTCGTACGACGACATGCGGGTGAAGTGCATCCACAGGTGGTCGTACGCGGCCTTGCTGAGGTCCTTGGGGCTGTCGGTGCTCACGATTATCGGGTTCCCCACATATAGGTCTGCTTCTTGAGCTTGAGGTAGACGAAGCTCTCGGTGGAGCGCACGCCGGGGACGGCCCGGACGCGTCGGTTGATGACCTCCAGGAGGTGGTCGTCGTCCTCGCAGACGACCTCCACCATCAGGTCGAAGGAGCCCGCGGTCATCACCACGTACTCGCACTCGGACATGGCCGCCAGCGCCTCGGCGACGGACTCCACGTCGCCCTCCACGTTGACGCCGACCATCGCCTGGCGCCGGAAGCCCACGGTGAGCGGGTCCGTGACGGCGACGATCTGCATCACGCCCTGGTCGAGCAGCTTCTGGACGCGCTGGCGCACGGCCGCCTCCGACAGGCCCACGGCCTTGCCGATGGCGGCGTACGGCCGGCGGCCGTCCTCCTGGAGCTGCTCGATGATGGCGAGGGAGACGGCGTCCAACTGGGGACCGCCGTTCCTGGACTCGCGGGAGTCCTTCTGGTCTGCGCTTCGACTGGCCACGGCTTCACTGTGCACGACGTATCGACAGTTTCGCAAGGCCGGATCGATGAAATTCGTTGTTTCGATCGCTTCAGGCTGCGGATATCGCAACCCTGAGGGGAGCGGGGGTGTTGAAAACGTCGGGACTGCGTCTAGGGTGGGTGTCTCAGTTACTGGACACCCGAACTTGGAGGGCCGGCAGTGAGCACCGAGCTGCGTCGTCTGCGCAATTACATCGACGGTGAGTTCCGGGACGCCGCCGACGGACGGACCACGGAAGTGGTCAACCCCGCCACGGGCGAGGCGTACGCGACCGCCCCCCTCTCCCGGGAGGCGGACGTGGACGCCGCGATGGCGGCCGCCGCGGCGGCCTTCCCGGCCTGGCGGGACCTGGTTCCGGCCGAGCGGCAGAAGGCCCTGCTGAAGATCGCGGACGCGTTCGAGGAGCGGGCCGAGGAGCTGATCGCGGCCGAGGTGGAGAACACGGGCAAGCCCATCGGGCTCACCCGCTCCGAGGAGATCCCGCCGATGGTCGACCAGATCCGCTTCTTCGCGGGCGCGGCGCGAATGCTCGAAGGACGCGGCGCCGGCGAGTACATGGAGGGGCTGACCTCCTTCGTGCGCCGCGAGCCGATCGGTGTCTGCGCGCAGGTCGCGCCGTGGAACTACCCGATGATGATGGCCGTGTGGAAGTTCGCCCCGGCCCTCGCCGCGGGCAACACCGTCGTCCTCAAGCCCTCCGACACCACCCCCGCCTCCACGGCCCTGATGGCCGACATCATCGGCTCGATCGTCCCCAAGGGCGTCTTCAACGTCGTCTGCGGCGACCGCGACACCGGCCGCCTGATGGTCGAGCACGAGACCCCGGCGATGGCCTCCATCACCGGCTCCGTGCGGGCCGGCATGTCGGTCGCCGAGTCGGCGTCGAAGGACCTCAAGCGGGTCCACCTGGAGCTGGGTGGCAAGGCGCCGGTCGTGGTCTTCGAGGACACCGACATCCCCAAGGCCGTCGAGGGCATCTCCGAGGCGGGCTACTTCAACGCCGGGCAGGACTGCACGGCGGCCACCCGCGTGCTGGTCCACGAGTCGGTCCACGACGAGTTCGTCAGCGCGCTCGCCAAGGCCGCGTCCGAGATCAAGACCGGGCAGCCGGACGACGAGGACGTGCTCTACGGCCCGCTGAACAACCCGAACCAGCTCAAGCAGGTCTCCGGGTTCATCGAGCGGCTGCCCGCGCACGCCAAGGTGGAGGCGGGCGGCCACCGGGTCGGCGACAAGGGCTACTTCTACGCCCCGACCGTCGTCTCCGGCCTCAAGCAGGACGACGAGATCATCCAGCAGGAGGTCTTCGGGCCGGTCATCACCGTCCAGTCCTTCCGCGACGAGGACCAGGCCGTCGAGTGGGCCAACGGCGTCGAGTACGCGCTGGCCTCCTCGGTGTGGACCAAGGACCACGGCCGCGCCATGCGGATGTCCAAGAGGCTGGACTTCGGCTGCGTGTGGATCAACACCCACATCCCGCTGGTCGCCGAGATGCCGCACGGCGGATTCAAGAAGTCCGGCTACGGCAAGGACCTGTCGGGCTACGGCTTCGAGGACTACACGCGGATCAAGCACGTGATGACGTCGCTGGACATGTGACCCCACGCGGTGTGCGCGGCCCCGGACGGACCTCCCCGGTCTCCGTCCGGGGCCGCGGCGCGTGTGTACCTGGGACTGAACTCCCCGCGCTCGACAGGGTGTCGGGCCTGGCCTGGCCCGCTCGACGCAGCGTCGATTGTCCCGGGCGGAAGCGGGGCGGGATCCTCGTGCCATGCCCCTGCTCCCGAAGACGCCCTCGCTGTCCCGTCGTACCCTGCTGCGCGGCCTGGGCGGTTCCGCCGCGCTCGGTGCGCTCGGCACCCTGGCCGGCTGCGGTGTCCCCGCGGCGTACGTGGCCCCGGGAGACCGGGCCGCGACCGACCGGTCCGCCACCCAACGGCGGCTGACCTGGGCCAACTGGCCGCTCTACATCGACACCGACGACAAGCACCCGAGCCGGCGGCCCACGCTGGAGGCTTTCGAGAGGGAGACGGGCATCTCCGTCGACTACATCGAGGAGATCAACGACAACGACGAGTTCTTCGGCAAGATCAGCCCGTCCCTGATGAACCACCAGCCCACCGACCGCGACCTGATCGTCATCAGCGACTGGATGTGCGGGCGGTTCGTACGGCTGGGCTGGGTGCAGGAGATGGACCGCTCCCAGCAGCCGAACGTCACCGAGTACCTGGACCCGCTGCTGCGTTCGCCCGCCTTCGACCCCGGCCGGAGGTTCACCGTGCCCTGGCAGTCGGGCATCACCGGCATCGCCTACAACCGGCGCCGGCTCGGCCGGGAGATCCGGCACGTGTCCGACCTGTGGGCGGCCGACCTCAAGGGCCGGGTCACCCTGCTGTCGGGCATGGACGAGGCCTTCGCGCTGCTGATGCAGGGCAACGGCGTGGACATCACCGACTGGAGGACGGACGACTTCCACCTGATCTGCGACCAGGTGGAGAAGCAGGTCGCCAGGGGCCAGATCCGCCGCTTCACCGGCAACGACTACATCAAGGACCTCTCCAGCGGCGACGTCCTCGCCTGCCAGGCATACTCCGGCGACGTCATCCAACTCCAGGCGGACGACCCGGACATCGAGTTCGTCGTCCCGGAGGAGGGCGCCGAGCTGTGGGCGGAGTCCCTGATGATCCCCGACCTGGCCCGCCACAAGGCCAACGCCGAGCGGCTGATCGACCACTACTACCGGCCCGAGGTCGCCGCCGAGCTGGCCGCCTGGGTCAACTACGTCTGCCCGGTCCCGGCCGCCCAGGACGTGCTCGCCTCCTCCGACGACGCGGAGACCGCGGCCCTGGCCGAGGACCCGCTGATCTTCCCGGACGCCGCGATGCGCGAACGGCTCGCCATCGCGCGGGACATCTCGGCGGGGGAGCGGGCGGAGTTCGCGAAGCGGTGGAACGGGATCGTGGGCGTGTAGCAGACTGATCATGTGATGAATTCATCAGGTGATGAGGCGATCGAGGGTGCGGTCACGCTGGGACTGCTGGCCGCCTGGGCCCTGCACGACCTCGAAGAGCTGGCGACCGTGCCCGGCTGGTGGCGGCGCAACCTCCCCGCCCTGCGCGAGCGGTACCCGGGCGTGCCGGAGGCCGTGTGGCGGCGGGCCGGGTCGGTCGACGGGCGGGAGTTCGCGGTGGCGGTCGGCACGATGGCCGCGGTCGTGGCCTCCGCGTCCGTCGCCGGACGGCTGACCGGGGGCCGCTCGGCCACGTACCAGACCGCGCTCAACGCGTTCGGCCTGCACGGCCTGGTCCACCTCGCGCAGGCGGGGCTGGTGCGCGGCTACACGCCCGGGGCGGCGACCTCGCCGCTGATCGTGGTCCCGTTCACCCTCTGGGCCCGCCACAGGCTGCGCCGCGCCGGTGTGCTGCGTGCCACCCGCCCGCGCGACCTCGCCGTGGGGCTCGGTTTCGCGGGCGCGGTGACGGTCGGCGCGCACGCGGTGGCGCGGCGGCTGACGGGGACTACTGCAGCGCGGCCGCGGTGATCGCGTCGACGACCGGATTGCGCCCCGTGCCCTTGGCGTCGGTGGAGTTGACCGCGCAGACCAGGGTGCGACTCAGGTCGCGGGTGCCGCCGATGAAGGCGTTGTACCCGTAGCGGCCCCCCGACTTGCCCCAGAAGACCTGGCCGTCGGCCTCCTGGTACTCCAGCCCGGCGCTCATGGTCGCGCCCGTAACGCCCGCCGGAGTCGTGAACATCTCCTCCAGCTCGGGCTGCGGCACGATCTTCCCCCGGAACAGCTTGGTGAGCAGCCTCTCCAGGTCGGCGGTGGTGGAGATCATGTCGCCCGCCGCCCAGCGGTCCGCCTGGTTCCACTCGGTCACGTCGACCAGCCTCGTCGTGCCGTCCGGCCCCTCCACCGCCTGGTAGCCCCGGTTGTGCGGGCCCCGGATGCGGGGATCGGTGCCCGGGAAGTAGGTGTGGTGCATGCCGGCCGGGCGCAGGACGAGACGCGTGGCCTCGGAGGCGTACGAGCGTCCCGTGACCTTTTCGATCAGCAGGCCGAGGATCGTGTAGTTGATGTTCAGGTACTGCTGTCGGGTCCCCGGGACGAAGTCCTCCGGTCCCTTGGCGATCGCCGACGCCGCGACCTGCTGCGGGGTCAGGGTGTCGTACCGGTGCGCGTACAGCTCCGCGAAGTCGTCGCCGAGCCCGTCGCCCGGCTTGATGCCGCTGGTGTGGTTCAGCAGGTGGCGCACGCTGATCGGCTGCTCGAAGTCCGGCGTGAACAGGTCGGGGAGGTAGCCCTGGACGGGCGCGTCCAGGTCGATCTCGTCCTGTGCGGCGAGGCGCAGGACGGTGGCCGCGGTGACGACCTTCGTGACCGAACCGGCTCGGAAGCGGGCATCGGGGTGGGCCGGCCGGCCACTGGCCAGGTCGCGCACCCCCGCGCTGCCGTGCCAGTCCCCGCCGGTGGTGCCGACCCGCACGAGGGCGGCGGTGGCGTACTGGTTCGGCAGTCCCGCGATGGCGGTGCGCAACGCTTCCTCGGCCGGCCCCCGCTGATCGGCGAAGCGGGAGGCCGGGGTGGGCGGCGCGGCGAAGGCGGGGGCCGCCAGCGGGCCGGTGGCCAGGGCGAGGACGACCGAGGCGGCGAGAACTGCATGGCTACGGGCACGCATCGACTGCTCCAGGTGAAGGCGGTTGCGGCGGAAGGAACGTGATCATCCTTGTGCGCCGCGCCCCGTGTCGGATCGTCGCCGAGTAGGGTGCCCGCCCCTGGCCGGACTCGGGGGAACGTCCCTACGAAGACCGGGAGTTGTGGGGGTCGTCCCGTACGGGACGGTCGTCCCCTACGGGACCGGAACGGCCCCGTTGCCGTCGCGCAGGGCGCACAGCACGTCGATGCGGTTGGTGGTGATCGAGTCGACGCCCAGGGCGCGCAGGCGGCGCATGGTGCGGCGGGTGTCGGGGGTCCAGACGGAGAGCAGGAAACCGTCGCGGTGGACGCGTTCGGCCAGGGCCCGGTCCACCAGTCCGAAGCGGTAGTTGAGCCACCGCGGCCGCACCGCCGCCAGCAGCGCGGGCCGGGGCGGGGCCGCCGTGGTCCAGGTCATGGCGATCTCGGCGGCGGGGTCGGCGGCCCGCACGGCGAGCATGGCGGCGGCGCCCGCCGTGTAGTACACCCGGTCCCGCGCCCCGCACTCGCCGACGATGTCCACGATGCGCCGCACCGCCCGCTCGTCCGGCCCGCCCGGCAGGTCCAGCATCAGCCGCCCGTCGGTCGCGGCCAGCGCCTCGGCGAGCGTAGGCACCCGGCCGGCCGTCAGCCCGCGCACCTCCTCGGCCGACAGGGAGCGCAGCGGCCGCTCGTGCTGCCACAGCCGCTTGAGCGTCTCGTCGTGCAGCAGCACCGGCACGCCGTCCCGGGTGAGGCGTACGTCGGTCTCGACGGCGTCCGCGCCGCGCTCCAGGGCGGAACGCAGCGAGGCGAGCGTGTTCTCGCGGTGCCGGTAGGGGTCGCCGCGGTGGGCGACGGCGGTCAGGGGGCGCGGGGTGTCCATGGCGGGGCAACTCTCGGTGGGCGAGCTTCTCAGGAGGCGAGCCAAGCGGCGGTGTACGTGTCGATCTCGTCGGCGATCCGAGCCTTGCCCGGTGCGTCGAGGAAGGACGCCTCGACCCCGTTCTTCGCGAGGTCGGCGAGGCCGCGCTCGTCGAGGCCGAGGAGGCGGGCCGCGACCGCGTACTCGTTGTTGAGGTCGGTGCCGAACATCGGCGGGTCGTCGGAGTTGATCGTCACCAGGACGCCGGCGCGGGTGAACTCCTTGATCGGGTGCTCGTCCAGGGTGCGCACCGCGCGGGTGGCGATGTTCGAGGTCGGGCACACCTCCAGCGGGATGCGCCGCTCGGCGAGGTGGGCGAGGAGCTTCGGGTCCTGGGCGGAACTGGTGCCGTGCCCGATGCGTTCGGCGCGCAGCTCGGTGAGGGCGTCCCACACGGTCTGCGGTCCGGTCGTCTCACCGGCGTGCGGCACCGAGTGCAGGCCCGCGGCGATCGCCCGGTCGAAGTAGGGCTTGAACTGCGGGCGGGCCACCCCGATCTCGGGTCCGCCGAGCCCGAAGGAGACCAGGCCCTCCGGGCGCAGCCGGTCGTCGGTGGCCAGCCGCGTCGTCTCCTCGGCGGACTCCAGACCGGCCTCGCCCGGAATGTCGAAGCACCAGCGCAGTACCGTCCCGAACTCGGCCTCCGCCGCCTTGCGGGCGTCCTCGATCGCGTCCATGAAGGCGCCCTCGTCGATGCCGCGCCGGGTGGAGGAGAACGGCGTGATGGTCAGCTCGGCGTAGCGCACCTGCTGCCGGGCCATGTCCCGGGCCACCTCGTACGTCAGCAGCCGGACGTCCTCCGGGGTGCGGATCAGGTCGACCACGGACAGGTACACGTCGATGAAGTGCGCGAAGTCCGTGAACGTGAAGTAGTCGACCAGGGCCTCGGGATCGGTGGGGACCTTGGAGTCGGGGTGGCGCGCGGCCAGCTCGGAGACGATGCGCGGGGAGGCGGAGCCGACGTGGTGGACGTGCAGTTCGGCCTTCGGCAGTCCGGCGATGAAGGCGTGCAGGTCACGCGGGACGTCGGGGTCGACGAGGTGCTCGGTCATGGGTTCCTCCCCGGGGCGGCGCCCCACCCGGCCGCGGGGCGGCCGTGGGGCGCGGGTGATCGGCTGATCGGTCGTTCGGGGATCATCGTAGGCCGGTCTGACGCCCGGCGGCCCGGGACCGTAGCATGGCGGGCACGAACGAACCGGGGGGACAGAACACGATGACGGACGCGACGAGACCGGACGGGGCATCCTCCGGCGACCACGACCCCTGGGCGCCCCCGGAGAGCGGGCCGTCGCTGGACAAGAGCGCCGGTGCCGGTGCCGGGCAGCCGCAGATGCCGCAGGAGCCGCCCCGGCCGCCCGCCTCCGACGTGCCGCCGCCCTGGCAGCCGCCGCCCGGCGTGCACGACCAGGCCACGGTCACGTCGATGCCCGGCGCCGGCTTCACCGGCCCCGACCCCGCGGTGCCCCCGCCGCCCATCGCACCCGGCGGCGCCGGTGTCCCGGGCGGGTACGGCTACCCCGGGTACGGCCAGGGCTACGGCTGGCCCGGTATGCAGATGCCCCCGCAGAACGGGCTCGGCACCGCGTCGATGGTGCTGGGCATCCTCGCCTGCGCGCTGTTCTGCCTGTACGGCGTGGTCTCCCTGGTCCTCGGCATCCTCGCCGTGGTCTTCGGGGTCAAGGGCCGCCGGAAGGCGGAGAGCGGCCTGGCCACCAACCACGGGCAGGCGCAGGCCGGGTTCGTCATGGGCATCATCGGCATCGTCCTCGGTGTCGCCGTGATCGTGCTGATCGCCGTCGGGATCACCGCGGCGATCAACGAGGACTCGGACTACGACGACCCCTACTACGGCGCCTCGCGCCCCGCGCCGGTCTCCGTGACCGTGGAACGCTGAGCCGCGCCCCGCAGCGCTGCCTCTACGATGTCAAGTTCCAACGAGGGGAGAGCAGTTCATGTCGTACTCCAATCCCGGACCCGGGGGTTACGGCCAGCCGCCGCAGCCGGGCCAGCCGCCCGCGGGTGGCTACGCGTACCCGCAGTCCGCGCCCGGGTACGGGTACCCGAACCAGGGGGCCGGGTACCCGGCGGCTCCGCCGGTCGGTTACCCGCAGGGGCCCGGCTACGGCATGCCGATGCAGCCGAGCAACGGCATGGGGACCACGGGACTGGTGCTGGGCATCATCGGCGTGGTGTGCAGCCTGACCTTCTTCCTCTGGTTCTTCGGCGTGATCCTGGGCATCCTCGGGATCATCTTCGGCGCGATCGGCCGGGGGAAGGCCACCCGGGGCGAGGCCACCAACAAGGGCTCCGCGACCGCCGGACTCGTGCTCGGCATCACGGCCACGGTGATCCTGCCGCTGCTCGGCTTCCTCGCCTTCGCGAGCCTGATGAGCCTCGCCTGAGCCAGTCGCCGTGAGGGGCGGCCCCGGGCCGCCTCCTCACGCGACGCCCCCCTCACGGCGACGCCCCTCGCCGCCGTCCTCTCAGTCGCCCGCGCGCAGCCGCTCCCGGGCCGCCATCAGCGCGAAGCCCAGCAGGTTGGGCCCCCGCCAGCGCTCGGGGTCCTGGGCCGCCTCGTCGTCCGCGGCCAGGCCGATGCCCCACACCCGGTCCACGGGGCTCGCCTCCACCAGCACTCTCCCGCCCGTGCCCAGCAGGAACGCCCGCAGCGCCGGGTCCGAGGCGAACTTGTGGACGCTGCCCTCGACCACGATCCGGAACCGCTCCCGCTCCCACACCGCCTCGTCGAAACTGCGCACGAGCCGGCCGGCCTTCTTCGCCCCGGCGGGATGAGCGGCCGCCAGCACCCGCCGCTCGGCCTCCGCGTCCGCGAAGAGCCGGGCCTTGCCGGCCATCATCCAGTGCTCGGCCGTCGCGTACTCCACCGCGTCCACGGTGAACGGCGACGGCCACCACTGGCTCAGACAGCTCGGCCCGATGCTGCCGTCCGGGAGCGGCCGGTGCCCCCAGAAGCACAGGTACTTGATCCGCGCGCCCGCCCGGACCCGCGCGACCAGCGCCTCCCGGCTGTCGATGCCGTCCGCCACCGTCCTGCTCCTCCGCGCCTCCGGGATCTGCTCCGCCCCCGTGATCTTGTCCATGCACGCGAGTGTGGCACGCGCCACTGACACTCCGTCCGCCCTTTTCCGTGGCGACTCGACACCTGGTCGACAGATTCCGTCGCGTAACCAAATGGCAACAACGGAATCACTTGTTGGAGCCCTAGTGCTCTGTCAGGATCGGCACTCACATCGAGCCTGAGCCACGCCGGCCCCCGCCACGGGGAGACCGAGGAGAGCCGACATGCACAACCCGGGCAACGCCACCCAGGACCGATTCCCGGCCCAGGACCGCTTCGCGGACGGGGCCCAGTACATCGCGGGCCGTCTCACGAAGGGCACCTCCGGACGCACGCACACCGTCGTCGACCCGGCGACCGGCGAGGACGTCCTGACCTATGAACTCGCCGGCCCCGACGACGTCGACGCCGCCGTCGCCGCCGCGCGAGCGGCGTTCCCCGGCTGGGCCGGCGCCACCCCGGGCGAGCGCTCCGACGCCCTGCACCGGTTCGCCGCCGTCCTCGCGGAGCGCGCCGAGGACTTCGCCCGCGCCGAGTCCCTGCAGTGCGGCAAGCCGCTGAAGCTGACCCGCGAGTTCGACGTGCCGGGCACGGTCGACAACGCGGCCTTCTTCGCCGGCGCCGCCCGCCACCTCCAGGGGCAGTCGGCGGGGGAGTACTCCGGCGACCACACCTCGTACGTCCGCCGCGAGCCCATCGGCGTCGTCGGGTCGATCGCGCCCTGGAACTACCCCCTCCAGATGGCCGCCTGGAAGATCCTCCCGGCGATCGCCGCGGGCAACACCATCGTGCTGAAGCCCGCCGAGATCACCCCGCTGACCTCCCTGATGTTCGCCCAGGCGGCGACCGAGGCCGGCATCCCGGACGGCGTGATCAACATCGTCAGCGGCACCGGACGGGAGGCCGGCGAGCACCTCGTCGCCCACCCCGACGTGGCGATGACCTCCTTCACCGGGTCCACCGCCGTAGGCAAGCGCGTCGCCGAGGTCGCCACCGCCACCGTCAAGCGCCTCCACCTGGAGTTGGGCGGCAAGGCCCCCTTCCTCGTCTTCGACGACGCCGATCTCGACGCCGCCGTCCACGGCGCGGTCGCGGGCGCGCTCATCAACACCGGCCAGGACTGCACGGCCGCCACGCGCGCGTACGTGCAGCGGCCGCTCTACGAGGCGTTCGTCGAGAAGACCGCCGCCCTCATGGACACCGTCCGCGTCGGCGACCCCTTCGCCCCCGGCACCGACCTCGGCCCGCTGGTCAGCCACGTCCAGCGCGACCGCGTCGCCGCCTTCGTCGACCGGGCGCGTTCCTACGCGCGCGTGGTGACCGGCGGCGAGGTCCCGCAGGACGACCTCAAGGACGGCGCCTACTACCGGCCCACCCTGATCGCGGACGCCGCCCAGGACAGCGAGGTGGTCCAGTCCGAGATCTTCGGCCCGGTCCTGGTCGTGCTGCCCTTCGACACCGACGACGAGGGCATCCGGCTGGCCAACGACACGCCGTACGGGCTCGCCGCCTCCGCCTGGAGCCGGGACGTGTACCGGGCCAACCGCGCCACCCGCGAGATCAAGGCGGGCTGCGTGTGGGTCAACGACCACATCCCGATCATCAGCGAGATGCCGCACGGCGGGTACAAGGCGTCCGGCTTCGGCAAGGACATGTCCGCCTACTCCTTCGAGGAGTACACGCAGGTCAAGCACGTCATGTTCGACAACACCGCGGTGGCGGCCAAGGACTGGCACCGCACCGTCTTCGGGGACCGGTAGTCACGACGAAAGGCCGCCGACCACGGCCGACTCACCCGAAAGGGCAACCACGCGCATGGAGCAGTACGAGCCAGACCGCCTGTCCCCGGCCCAAGTGGCCGCCATGCGGCGCTCACTCAGGAGCGGCAGGGCCGCCCTCACCCGCCGTTCGCTGCTGCGCGCCTCCACGGGCGGCGCGCTCGCGGTCGGCGGACTCGGCCTGCTGAGCGGCTGCGGCATCCCGGCGGCCGGGAAGACCGAGGGCGGCGTCTCCGCCGAGGACCACTCCAAGGAGGAGAAGCAGGTCCGCTTCTCCAACTGGACCGAGTACATGGACGTCGACGAGAGCGGCCGGCGCCACCCCACGCTGGAGGCGTTCACCAAGCGCACCGGCGTCAAGGTCACGTACACCGAGGACATCAACGACAACAGCGAGTTCTTCGGCAAGATCCAGCCGCAGCTCGCCGCGGGCCAGGAGACCGGCCGCGACATCATCGTCCTCACCGACTGGCTGGCCGCCCGCCTGATCCGCCTCGGGTGGGTCCAGAAACTGGACCCGGCCAACCTGCCGCACGCCTTCGCCAACCTGTCGCCCCAGTTCCGCACCCCCGACTGGGACCCCGGCCGGGCCTACTCCTACCCCTGGCAGGGCATCTCCGCCGTCATCGCCTACAACAAGAAGGCCCTGGACGGCATCGAGGTGAAGACCGTCTCCGACCTGCTCGACAACCCGAAGCTCAAGGGCCGGGTCGGCTTCCTCACCGAGATGCGCGACACCATGGGCATGACGCTGCTCGACATGGGCAAGGACCCGGCCCGCTTCACCGACGACGACTACGACGCGGGGATCGCCCGGCTCCAGAAGGGCGTCGACCGCGGCCAGATACGCCGCTTCACCGGCAACGACTACACGTCCGACCTCAGCAAGGGCGACTTCGCGGCCTGTCTGGCCTGGGCCGGCGACGTGGTCCAGCTCAAGGCCGACAACCCGGACATCGACTTCGTCATCCCGGACAGCGGCTACGTCACGTCGAGCGACAACATGCTGATCCCCAACAAGGCACGGCACAAGACGAACGCCGAACGGCTCATCGACTACTACTACGAACCGGGCCCGGCCGCGGAACTCGCCGCCTACATCAACTTCGTCTGCCCCGTCGACGGCGTGAAGGACGACCTGGCGAAGATCGACGAGGACGCGGCGAACAACCCGCTGATCATTCCCGACCAGGCCATGCAGGCAAAGTCGCACTCCTTCCGCTCCCTGAGTTCGAAGGAAGAGACGGCATACGAAGAGAAGTTCGCGAAGCTCACCGGGGCGTGACGACGATGACGACCAACACGACGAAGAACCAGACGGACGGCGGCGGCGACGTCCGCCTCGCCGGCATCAGCAAGACCTACGGCTCCTTCACCGCCGTGCACCCGCTCGACCTGACCGTGCCGCAGGGTTCCTTCTTCGCCCTGCTCGGCGCCTCCGGCTGCGGCAAGACCACCACCCTGCGCATGATCGCCGGACTGGAGGAGCCGAGCGGCGGCACCGTCCACCTCGGCGACCAGGACGTGACCGCGCTGCCGCCCTACAAGCGGCCGGTCAACACGGTCTTCCAGTCCTACGCCCTCTTCCCGCACCTCGACATCTACGAGAACGTCGCCTTCGGCCTGCGCCGGCGCGGCATCAAGAGCGTGAAGAAGCAGGTCGGCGAGATGCTCGACCTGGTGCAGCTCGGCGAGCAGGCACGCAAGAAGCCGCACCAGCTCTCCGGCGGCCAGCAGCAGCGCGTCGCGGTCGCCCGCGCCCTGATCAACCACCCCAAGGTGCTGCTCCTCGACGAACCCCTCGGCGCCCTCGACCTCAAGCTGCGCCGCCAGATGCAGCTGGAGCTCAAGCGCATCCAGACCGAGGTCGGCATCACCTTCGTGCACGTCACCCACGACCAGGAGGAGGCCATGACGATGGCCGACCAGGTCGCCGTGATGAACGCGGGCCGCGTCGAGCAACTGGGCGCCCCCGCCGACCTGTACGAGAACCCGCGGACCACCTTCGTCGCCAACTTCCTGGGCACCTCCAACCTCGTCGAGGCCGAGGTCGACAGCCGCAGCGGCGACGACGTCGTCGTGAAGGCCGCGGGCGACAAGCTCGTCCTGCCCGGCGCCCGGTGTTCCGCGCCGGCCAAGACGGGCGGCAAGGTCCTGGTCGGGGTCCGCCCCGAGAAGATCAGCCTCACCCACGCGGACGACGCGGGCGCCATTCCCGAGGGCCGCAACCGCATCACCGGCAGGATCGCCAACACCAGTTTCATCGGCGTCTCCACCCAGTACGTCGTGGACTGCGCCGCCTGCCCCGAGTTCGAGGTCTACGCCCAGAACATCGACCGCGACCCCCGCCTCGCACCCGGCGCCGAGGTCGTCCTGCACTGGAGCCCGGCGCACACCTTCGGGCTCGACGCAGACCAGTCCGTGCTTGCAGGGACGATGGGCGACGCGGGCGTCGCCGAGGGCGAGGCCGCCTGATGTCCACCCTCACCGAGGCGCCACCGCCGCTCACCCCGGCCGCGCCGGAGCAGACGCCCCCGCGCAAACGCGGCCGCTGGACGCCGTACTGGCTGCTGCTGCCCGGCATCCTCTGGCTGGTCGTCTTCTTCGCGGCGCCGATGGTCTACCAGGCATCCACCTCCGTGCAGACGGGCTCGCTGGAGGAGGGCTACAAGGTCACCTGGCACTTCGTGACCTACTGGGACGCGGTGTCCGAGTACTGGCCGCAGTTCCTGCGCTCGGTCGCCTACGCCGCCTCCGCGACCGTGCTGTGCCTGCTGCTCGGCTACCCGCTCGCCTACCTCATCGCCTTCCGCGCGGGCCGCTGGCGGAACCTGATCATGATCCTGGTGATCGCGCCGTTCTTCACCAGCTTCCTGATCCGCACCCTGGCCTGGAAGACGATCCTCGCCGACGGCGGCCCGGTGGTCGGCGCCCTGAACACGCTGCACGTCCTGGACGTGACCAGCTGGCTCGGCTGGACCTCCGGCGACCGCGTGCTGGCCACACCGCTCGCGGTGGTCTGCGGTCTGACCTACAACTTCCTGCCCTTCATGATCTTGCCGCTCTACACCTCTCTGGAGCGCATCGACGGCCGGCTGCACGAGGCGGCGGGCGACCTGTACGCGAAGCCGTCCACGGTCTTCCGCAAGGTCACCTTCCCGCTGTCGATGCCGGGTGTCGTCTCCGGCACGCTGCTGACCTTCATCCCGGCCACCGGCGACTACGTCAACGCCTCCCTGCTGGGCTCGGCGGACACCGGAATGATCGGAAACGTCATCCAGTCGCAGTTCCTGAGAGTTCTGGACTATCCGACGGCGGCCGCGCTCTCGTTCGTCCTCATGGCCGCGATCCTTGCCATGGTCACCTTCTACATCCGCAAGTCCGGGACGGAGGATCTGGTTTAAATGGTCTTCGTCACCTCCTTCAAGAACTGGTTCAAGCGCAATCTGGTCGTGATCGCCGGACTGCTGACACTCGCGTACCTTCTGCTGCCCAATGTCGTCGTCACGGTGTTCTCGTTCAACAAACCGAACGGGCGCTTCAACTACGAATGGCAGCAGTTCTCCACGGACGCCTGGAAGGACCCGTGCGGGGTCGCCGGGCTGTGCGGTTCCCTCTCGCTCAGCCTCCAGATCGCCCTGTGGGCGACGCTGGGCGCCACCGCCCTCGGCACCGCGATCGCCTTCGCGCTGGTCCGCTACCGCTTCCGCGCGCGGGGTGCGATCAACTCGCTGATCTTCCTGCCGATGGCGATGCCCGAGGTCGTGATGGCCGCCTCGCTGCTCACCCTCTTCCTCAACATGGGTGCTCAGCTCGGCTTCTGGACGATCCTGATCGCCCACATCATGTTCTGCCTCAGCTTCGTCGTGACGGCCGTCAAGGCGCGCGTGATGTCGATGGACCCGCGCCTGGAGCAGGCGGCGCAGGACCTGTACGCCGGCCCCTTCCAGACCTTCCTCCGGGTCACCCTGCCGATCGCCGCGCCCGGTATCGCGGCCGGCGCGCTGCTCGCCTTCGCGCTGTCCTTCGACGATTTCATCATCACCAATTTCAACGCGGGCTCCACCGTCACCTTCCCCATGTTCGTGTGGGGATCGGCCCAGCGCGGAACGCCCGTCCAGATCAACGTCATCGGTACGGCCATGTTCGTCATCGCCGTACTCTTCGTCCTGGCCTCCATGGTCATCGGCAACCGCCGAAACCGCCGCAAGGCATAAAGCACCTCGGTTTGTCTTCGTAGGGAGTTGAAATCATGGCCCCTGGCGCCATGAGCCGCAGCAACGACTGGACGAAATCCCTTTCCGACGCCCAGCTCGTCCCGTACTGGCTGGACGACCCGGGCCGCCCTCGCCCCGAGGCCGCCCTCACCGGCGCCGAGACCTGCGACCTGCTGGTCGTCGGCGGCGGCTACAGCGGACTGTGGACCGCGCTGATCGCCAAGGAGCGCGACCCGGGGCGGGACGTGGTGCTGGTCGAGGGCCGCGAGGTGGGCTGGGCCGCCTCCGGCCGCAACGGCGGCTTCTGCGCCGCCTCCCTCACCCACGGACTGTCCAACGGCCTCACCCGCTGGCCGGACGAGATCCACAAGCTGGAAGAGCTGGGCGCCCGCAACCTCGACGCGATCGAGGAGGCGGTCGCCCGCCACGACCTCGACTGCGAATTCGAGCGCACCGGCGAGATCGACGTCGCCACCGAGCCCTACCAGGCCCGGGAACTGGAGGAGTGGTACGGGGAGATCCGCGCCAAGGGCCTCGCCGAGGGCATCGAGTACCTGGACGCCGAGGCCGTACGGGAGCAGGTCGACTCACCGACCTTCCGGGCCGGCCTGTGGGACCGGCGGGGCGTGGCGATGGTCAACCCCGCCAAGCTGGCCTGGGGCCTCAAGCGCGCCTGCCTCGCCCTCGGCGTGCGCGTCTACGAGCACACCCCGGCGCTCACCCTCAGGCCGTACGGCGCCGGCATGGCCGTACGCACCCCGTACGGCGGGGTCCGCGCCCGCACGGTCGCGCTCGGCACCAACGTCTTCCCGAACCTGGTCCGCAGGGTGCGCTCGTACACCGTCCCGGTCTACGACTACGCCCTGATGACCGAGCCGCTCAGCCAGGAGCAGCTCGCCTCGATCGGCTGGAAGAACCGGCAGGGGCTCGGGGACAGCGCCAACCAGTTCCACTACTTCCGTCTCTCGGCCGACCACCGGATCCTGTGGGGCGGCTACGACGCGGTCTACCCGTACGGCGGCCGGGTGCGCGCCGAGTACGACGACCGGCCCGAGACCTACGCCAAGCTCGCCGGGCACTTCTTCACCTGCTTCCCGCAGCTGGAGGGCGTCCGTTTCACCCACGCCTGGGGCGGCGCCATCGACACCTGCTCGCGCTTCTCGGCGTTCTTCGGCACCGCGCACCAGGGCAAGGTCGCCTACGCGGCCGGGTACACCGGCCTCGGTGTGGGCGCCACCCGGTTCGGCGCCGAGGTGATGCTGGACCTGCTGGCGGGGGAGCGCACCGAGCGCACCGCACTGGAGATGGTGCGCAGGAAGCCGCTGCCGTTCCCGCCCGAGCCCTTCGCCTGGACCGGCATCGCGCTCACCAAGTGGTCGCTGGCCCGCGCCGACGCGCAGGGCGGCCGGCGCAACCTGTGGCTGCGGACGATGGACCGCCTGGGGCTCGGCTTCGACAGCTAGGGACCGCTGCCCATGTGACCCGGTTCACCCCTACGAGGTACCGCAACCCGCGTAATGCCGCCGGGAGACCTCCCTCTCCCTCGTGACGCACCCCGCGTCGACGAGTGAAAGGGAGGTTTCACATGCCTGGTGCGAAGACGGCGGTCGCGTGGCTGGCATCCGTCGCACCGGATCCCGAGTCCTGCCGCCGGGACTGGGAGCGCGACCCTTCGGGCGTCGCGCTGCTGCCCGCCGGCAAGGCATGGGACGTGCTCATCCTGCCGAGCAGGCTCGGCTATCCGACCCTGGACGTGCTCTCCCGCGTCCTGGACCAGCCAGGCCCGGTGCTCGCCGACTTCGGCGACGCGCGCACGGGCTTCTTCGTGCCGGCCGGCACGGCGGCCCGCTGGGTCGGCACCGGCATCAGGACCGCCGGGCTCGGCACCTGGATCGTGGTGCCGTACCCCGGCGGACTGTCGTCCGGAGGAACCCGCTGGCTGATCCCGCCGGACGGGACCGGCACCCTCACCGACCCCTCGCTCCTGGAGCTGGCGATGCACGAGGCGGCGGCGGCCCTCGCGGTGCAGGAGGACGACGGGTAACGGGCGGTGAGGTGCGCAAGGGGTTGACAACCGAATTGGTCTGGACCAAATTGGGCGCGCTCCACCCTCCCCATCTCCCCCATGTCCGGAGGCACTTGTGGAACGCGCACGTCTGGAACGCGCCAGACCTCTCGCCCGTCGCCCCCTCGTCACCCTGCTCACGGCCGCGGCCCTCGCCGCGTCCGGCCTGACCGCGCTCACGTCGGCCGCCCGTGCGGCCGACGCGGACCTCGCCCGCAACGGCGGCTTCGAGTCCGCGCTCGACGGCTGGACCTGTACCGCGGGCACCACCGTGACCTCGCCCGTGCACAGCGGCGCGACCGCCCTGAAGGCCACCCCGGCCGGCGCCGACAACGCCCGCTGCGCACAGACGGTGTCCGTGAAACCGGACTCGCAGTACACGCTCTCCGGATACGTCCAGGGCACCTACGTCTACCTCGGCGCGAGCGGCACCGGCACCACCGACGTCTCCACCTGGGCCCAGTCCGCCCCCGACTGGCAGCAGCTGACCACCACCTTCCGCACCGGCCCCTCGACCACCAAGGTCACGATCTACACCCACGGCTGGTACGGCACCGGCGCCTACCACGCCGACGACATCTCCCTCACCGGCCCCGGCGGTGAGACGCAGCAGCCCCCGGCAGTCCCCGGCGGCCTCAAGACCGGCTCGGTGACCTCCTCCGCCGTCGCCCTGTCCTGGTCACCGGTACCGGGCGCGACGGGATACGCCGTCTACCGCGACGGCACCAGGGTCAGCACGGTCACCGGCACCTCCACCACCGTGTCCGGCCTGACCCCGTCGACGGCGTACTCCTTCCAGGTCACCGCGGTCAACGACGCGGGCGAGTCGGCGCGTTCGGCCACGGTCACGGCGACCACCGCCCAGCGCCCGGACGACGGCGGCGGCTCCTCCGGCCTCCCGGCCCACGCCCTGGTCGGCTACCTCCACGCCAGCTTCGCCAACGGCTCCGGCTACACGCGCATGGCCGACGTGCCCGACAGCTGGGACGTCATCGACCTGGCCTTCGGCGAACCCACCTCGGTCACCTCCGGAGACATCCGCTTCGAGCGCTGCCCGGTCGCCGAGTGCCCGAACGTGGAGAGCGACGCCGAGTTCAAGGCCGCGATCAAGGCCAAGCAGGCGGCCGGCAAGAAGGTGCTGATCTCCATCGGCGGCCAGAACGGCCAGGTGCAGCTCACCAGCACCGCCGCCCGCGACAAGTTCGTCTCCTCCGTCTCCGCGATCATCGACGAGTACGGCCTGGACGGCCTCGACATCGACTTCGAGGGCCACTCGCTCTCCCTGAACGCCGACGACACGGACTTCAAGAACCCCAAGACCCCGGTCATCGTCAACCTCATCTCGGCCGTGAAGACCCTCAAGGCCAAGTACGGCGACGACTTCGTGCTGACCATGGCCCCGGAGACCTTCTTCGTCCAGCTCGGCTACCAGTACTACGGAACCGGCAAGTGGGGCGGCCAGGACCCGCGGGCCGGCGCCTACCTGCCCGTCATCCACGCCCTGCGCGACGACCTGACGCTGCTGCACGTCCAGGACTACAACTCCGGCTCGATCATGGGCCTGGACAACCAGTACCACTCCATGGGCGGCGCCGACTTCCACATCGCCATGACCGACATGCTGCTCACCGGCTTCCCGGTCGCGGGCGACGCGAGCAACGTCTTCCCGCCGCTGCGCCCGGACCAGGTCGCGATCGGCATGCCCGCCTCCACCCAGGCCGGCAACGGCCACGTCTCGTCGGCCGAGGTCAACAAGGCGCTCAACTGCCTGACCAAGAAGACCGACTGCGGCTCCTACGCCACCCACGGCACCTGGCCCGACCTGCGGGGCCTGATGACGTGGTCGATCAACTGGGACCGTTACTCGAACTGGGAGTTCCAGAAGAACTTCGACGCGTACTTCGGCTGACGCCCCGCGGGGTCCGGCCGGGTGGGGTCCGGCGGTCCACCAGCCGGACCCCGGTCAGCAGCACCACTCCCAGGCACCAGCTCGCGACCACGTCCAGCGGCCAGTGGTAGCCCCGTCGTACCAGCCCGTAAGAGGTGCCGAGGACCAGCACGGCGCACAGCACCACCAGCGCCCGGCGGACGGCCGGCGAGCGCAGCCGCCCGAGCAGCAGCAGCGCCGCCGTGCCGTAGGCGACCACCGCCGTGGCGGTGTGACCCGAGGGGTAGTAGCCGGTGGCCGGCGGCACCGCCGGGGTGCCGGGGCGGTCGGTCCACTCCTTCAGCGGCGCGACCAGCGCCGGCACCAACACCATCGCCAGCGCCCCGGCCAGGGGCGGCAGCCACCAGAGGTCCGCACCCGTGGCGCGCCCGTGCCACGCCACGTACGCCAGCGCCACGACCAGGACGGGCACGGCCACCTGCACGTTGCCGAGGTCGGACAGCAGCTCGGAGAGCCGGTCCGGGTGGACGAGCGCCCCGCTCAGCCGCTCGTCCACCCCGACCAGCGGGCCGTCGGCGAGGACCTGCCAAGTGATCAGCGCGAAGAGGAGCAGGGGCAGCCCGACGAGGGCGGACAGGGCGCGAAGCGGGGCGGAGACCGGCATGACGCACAGCTTCGCAGGCCCGCCGTCGCGTAGTCTCACCGCCCGTGACCACCATACGAACGGCACGGGACAGCCAGTGGGAAGAGACCTTCACCCGGCTGAGGGCGATGACCAGTGAGGGCCGGTACGAGGAGGTCGAGGCCGAGGCCCGGACGCTGGCCGCGCTCCCGCGGCGCCCCTGGCGCAGGCGCCCGCCGCACTGGGAGGCGAGGGTGCTGGCCACGGGAGCGGCCGTCATGCACGGCCGGATGACCGAGGCGCTGGACGAACTGGACACGCTGATCGCGGAACTGGAGCCGGTCGGCCTCAACTCGCAGATGCTGCGACTGATCGCGCGCAGCAACCGCGTGGTCGCCCTGTCCGGCCTGCGGCGGTACGCGGAGGCGGAGACCGAGGCGAACGGCGTCCTGCGCGAGCTGAACCAGATCGCCCACCGCGCCCCGGTGGCGGCGCTGGAGGTCAACACCCTGGGGCACCTGGCCGTCGTCCTGTGCGGGCTGGCCCGCCACGAGGAGGCGGAGGCCGTGGCCCGCGGCAACCTGTCCCGGGCGAACGGACCCGCCGCCGGTGTCCTGAACACCACGCTGGCGCGCAGCCTGAACGGGCAGGGCCGCTACGAGGAGGCGCTGGCGGAGGTCCGCCGGAGCCCGCCCCGGCCGCCCCGCTACGCCGGCGGGTACCCGGACCTGGTCACCGCCGAGGCCCTGTACGGCCTGGGACGCCGCGCGGAGGCGGAGGACGCCGTACGGCGTGCGCTGGCCGACTGCGAACGGCAGTTGCACCCGGCCCATCCGCGCACCGCCGAGGCCCGTGCCCTGCTGGCCCGTGTCACCGGGGAGGAACCGGGCGAGGAATCCCGAGGAGAACCGGGGGAGTGAACACCGAAGGGCCGGCACAAGGGGGGAGTGTGTCGGCCCTTCGGTGAACCACCGTCCCGAGTGCCGAGGCGGCCGTCCTGACCGGAACGCCGCGCGCCCCGGGGGGTTTGGGGCGGGCGACCGTCCGATCGGTGAGGAAGCCGGAACCCGTGGGCTCCGGTTGTGTGCGCGAGGCACGACCAGGTCGAAGCCGGGGAAGCCTCGTCCTGATGATCCGCCCACAGTCCCCTGTGGGCGGGTGTATCTCTCATCTGCGTAGAACCTACGGCAGGGGGTGCGCTCAGGACAGGGACATCGGCGTCCTGACATCCACCCCGCACACCTTCTTCACACGCTCTGCCGGTGGCCCCGCCAGACGTGCGAAACCCGGCTCGGATGGGCGTTCGGCACTCGTGCTCAGGGGCGGGTGACGGCCTGCCTCAGACGCGGGTGAATGCCTGCCTCAGAGGCGAGTGAATGCCTGCTCGATGATGTCGAGGCCCTCGTTCAGCAGGTCCTCGTCGATCACCAGCGGGGGCAGGAAGCGCAGCACGTTGCCGTAGGTGCCACAGGTCAGGACCAGCAGGCCCTCCTGGTGGCAGGCCTTGGCGAGCGCGGCGGTCGCCTCCGGGTTCGGCTCCTTGGTGTCGCGGTCCTTGACCAGCTCGATCGCGATCATCGCGCCGCGGCCCCGGACGTCGCCGATGACGTCGAACTTCTCGGCCATGGCGGCCAGGCGGGACTTCATGACCGCCTCGATGTTCTTCGCCCGGGCGTTGAGGTCGAGTTCCTTCATCGTCTCGATGGCCCCGAGCGCGCCCGCGCAGGCCACCGGGTTGCCGCCGTAGGTGCCGCCGAGGCCGCCGGAGTGCGCGGCGTCCATGATCTCGGCGCGGCCGGTGACGGCGGACAGCGGCAGACCGCCCGCGATGCCCTTCGCCGTCGTGATCAGGTCCGGGACGATGCCCTCGTCCTCGCAGGCGAACCACTGACCGGTGCGGCAGAAGCCGGACTGGATCTCGTCCGCGACGAAGACGATGCCGTTGTCCTTGGCGAACTCGCTGATCGCGGGCAGGAAGCCCTTGGCCGGCTCGATGAACCCGCCCTCGCCGAGTACCGGCTCGATGACGATCGCGGCCACGTTCTCGGCGCCCACCTGCTTGGTGATCTGGTCGATCGCCTGGGCGGCCGCCTCCGGGCCGGCGTTCTCCGCGCCGGTCGGCCAGCGGTAGCCGTAGGCGACCGGCACCCGGTACACCTCGGGCGCGAACGGGCCGAAGCCGTGCTTGTACGGCATGTTCTTCGCGGTCAGCGCCATCGTCAGGTTGGTCCGGCCGTGGTACCCGTGGTCGAAGACGACGACGGCCTGCCGCTTGGTGTACGCACGGGCGATCTTGACCGCGTTCTCCACGGCCTCGGCACCGCTGTTGAACAGGGCGGACTTCTTCGCGTGGTCGCCCGGCGTCAGCTCGGCCAGCGCCTCGGCGACGGCGACGTAGCCCTCGTACGGCGTGACCATGAAACAGGTGTGGGTGAAGTCGGCGAGCTGCGCGGACGCCTTGCGTACGACGGCCTCGGCGGAGGCGCCGACGGAGGTCACCGCGATGCCGGAACCGAAGTCGATCAGCCGGTTGCCGTCGACGTCCTCGATGACACCGCCGCCGGCCCGCGCGACGAAGACCGGCAGCGTGGAGCCCACACCCTGCGCGACCACGGCCGTACGGCGGGCCTGCAGCTCCTGCGACTTCGGGCCGGGAATGGCGGTGACGACGCGGCGCTCCTGCGGAAGTGCGGTCATGGGGGCTCCTGGGGTCGTGCCGGATCCGCGGGACCTGGTGTGCCTGCGGGATCCGCGGGATCTTACGGACGCTTGCCTTCTTTTCTCGCAGGCTAGGACCGGCGGTGCGGGGTGGGCATGCTCCATGTGGGCGTTGTCCGAACGGCCGCTTGTCCGACATGGACAGGTGCCGGGAACGACGACATATGGACACGTCGACGCGGGCCCGGCCGCGTAAGCGGTGAACTCCCCCTGGGAGGGCGTTAGATTGGCTCGCTGATGGCGGACGGAGCGGCAGGTCAGGGGGCAAGGGCGATGGACGGCGACGGGACCCGGGACGCGCGGGGCACGCATGCGAATCCGGTGCCGCGTCCGGCGGGACCTCCGGAGGTGCCCGCGAAGCCCCCCGAGGCCCCCACGGTGCCGCCCCGGCCGGCGCGGGCACCGGGAGCCCCGGACGGTCCGGCCTTCCTGACGTGGCTGCGCACCCCGCGCCCGCAGGCCCTGCCCGGGGTGTGGCGGTTCGGACACCGGCCGCGGCCCGAGGAGGAGCCCGAGCGGGTGCCGGGCCGCCAGCTGCTGAGCGGCGCGGTGATCGCCTTCCTGGTCGGCTGGCTGATCTGGTCACTGCTGTGGAACGGCTACCTGGGCGGCTGGTGGCTGCTGCCCCTCTACGCGATGATCCCGGACTCCTGGGCCGAGCCCCACAGCTTCACCTCGGTCGTGGTCGTCTACGCCTACTACGTCCTGATCGCCGGCATCATCATGGTCGGCGTCGGACGACTGGGACGCTGGAGCGAGATCTGGCGGCGCTACGGCCCGCCCGCCTGGCGCCGTGCCGTGCCCGGCGCGGTGCCCCCGCCCGCCCCCGAGGAGGACCCCGCCGCATGGCCCGCGCTGCGCGCCGCGGGGGCCCACGACGCCGCCGAACGGCTGGCCGCCGACGCCCGCTCCGGGCTCATGCGGGACGTGGACCACGCCCGCATCGCCCGCGCCTGGCAGGGCGTGCAGCGCGGGCGGCACAGCCTGGCCACCTTCACCGGCGCGGTGCTCAGCCAGGGTGCGGGCGCCTGCCCGCACCCCTCCGGCGCCCGCGACCTGCCCGTCCGGCAGGCCCGGCACGACCTCGTCACCGGCCAGGTGCGCATCGGCACGGCCGCCGACGACACCCGCAACCCCTACGCCTACCGCGGCGCCGGTCTCGCCCTCGGCCCCGACCTGCTCGGCACCTCCCTGCTGGCCGTCGGACCCGCGGGCTCCGGCAAGACCGGCAGCCTGGTGCGCCCGCTCACCGAGTCACTGTGCCTGCACGCGCTGGCCGGCCGCGCCGCGGTCGTCGTGGTCGGCGCGGCGGGCGCGGACCTCGGCCCGGCAGACGCCTACGACGTCGTCGTCCGCATCGGCCACCCGGACTCCGTGTACGACCTCGACCTGTACGGCGGCACCACCGACCCCGACGAGGCCGCCGTCGTGCTCGCCGAGGCCCTGGTCGGCGACCTCACCGAGCAGCACCAGGGCGGTGACACCCGGCGCTCCACCACCGTCCTCGCCCAGCTCCTCGGCCCCTTCCGCGCGGTCCACGGCCGCTTCCCCGGCGTGCCGGAGCTGCGGCAGCTGCTGGAGGGCGCCCCCGGACCGCTGGCCGAACTGCGCGAGGGGCTCCGGGCGGCCGGGCAGGACTCCCTGCTGCGCGAACTGGACGCACGCGAGCGGCAGCTGGACCGGCCCGGGGACCTGGGCGGTGTCCTGGCCGACCGGGTGGCGCTCCTGGACCGCCCCGCCTTCGCCCCCTTCTTCGACACCTCAGGGCAGTCGCGCCCCTTCTCCCTCAAGGCCCTCGACCACCCGGTGCGGGTCCGCATCGACCTGCCCCAGCGCGGTCACGCCGACGCCTCCCGGATGCTGGCGCGGCTGGTGCTCGCCCAGTTCACCGCGAGCGTCTCGGTACGGGAGGACCGGTCGCTGTTCGCCTGCCTGGTGCTGGACGACGCCAGCGGCGTGGTGACACCGGAGGCGGTACGGGGCGTGCAGCGGCTGCGCTCGGCCGGTGCCGGCGTGGTCCTGACCCTGCGCACCCTGGACGACGTACCGCGCCCCTTGCGCGGGCCGCTGCTCGGGGCCATCGGGTGCCGGATGGCGCTGTCCGGACTCACCCCCTGGGACGGGCAGGACTTCGCCGAGGTGTGGGGCAAGGAGTGGACCGAGGCCCGCGACGTCACCGACCGGCAGATCATCGCCGAGACCCCGGCGGGCAAGGCCGTGCACATGCTCCGCCGGGTGATCACCGGCAAGGCGCCCACCGCGCGCGCGGTGACCGTGCGGCAGGTCGAGCGGGAACGCTGGTCGGCGTCCGAGCTGGCGCACGCCGTGCCGGCCGGGCACGCGGTGCTGTCGCTGACCAGCGTCAAGGGGGAGCACGCGCCGCCGCTGCTGGTGGATCTGCGCGGGTGAGCCGTACGGGGCCCGGGCCGACACCCGGGACCGTACAGTGAGGCAGAATCGACACAGGTCGTTCATACGCGGCGGCCAAAAGATCACAGCTGCTCCACACCGACCCCGCAGTCAGCCTCACACCCCGACGCAGACCCGAAGGCCCAGGCCCCATGCCCCCCACGCTCGCCTCGCTCGTCCACCACTCGGCGCTCAAGCTGACCGTGCGCGCCGGCGAGGACCGCCTCGACGTGCCGGTGCGCTGGGCCCACGTCAGCGAACTCGCCGACCCCGTGCCCTACATGGAGGGCGGGGAGCTGCTGCTGATCACCGCCCTCAAGCTGGACGCCGAGGACCCCGAGGCGATGCAGCGGTACGTGAAGCGGCTCGCGGGCGCCGGAGTGGTGGGTCTCGGCTTCGCCGTCGGGGTCAACTACGACGACGTCCCCGAGGCGCTGGTGGCGGCGGCCCGGCAGGAGGGCCTGCCCCTGCTGGAGGTGCCGCGCCGTACCCCGTTCCTCGCCATCAGCAAGGCCGTCTCCGCCGCCATCGCCGCCGACCAGTACCGCGCGGTCACCGCGGGCTTCGCCGCCCAGCGCGAGCTGACCCGGCGGACCCTGGCCGACGGCCCCGAGGGACTGCTGGCCGCGCTCGCCGCCCAGGTCGACGGCTGGGCGGCGCTGTACGACGCCTCGGGCGCCGTCGTCGCCACTGCCCCGGAGTGGGCGGGCCGCAGGGCGGCGCGGCTCACCGCGGACGTGCAGCGGCTGCGCGAGCGCCCCGCGCCGGCCTCGTCGGTGGTCGGCGGTGCGGGGAACACCGAGCACCCCGAGAACGCCGACCGGGTCGAGCTGCACTCCCTGGGCACCTCCCGCAGACCCCGCTCCGCGCTCGCCGTCGGCACCGCCGCCGCCCTCGGCACCGCCGAGCGGTACGCCGTCCACTCCGCCATCGCCCTGCTGACCCTCACCACGGAACGCTCCCGCTCCCTGCACGAGGCCGGGCTGCGCATCGACGCGGCCGTGCTGCGCATGCTGCTGGCCGGTGAACCCGACCACGCCCGCACGGTCGCCGGGGACCTGTACGGCGGCCTGCTGGACGCGCCGTTCCGGATGATCGTCGCCGAGTCGCCCGCGGCCAGGAACAGGGCCGCCGCGGCCGCCGCACAGACCGCCGCCGGTGACGCGGCCCCGGAGACCGGCGGCGACCCCCTCGGCACCCTCGGCGCGCTCGTCGAAGTGGTGGAGTCCGCGGCGGCCCGCGCCGGCGAGGCGGTGCTGGTCGTGCCCGACGGGGAACGCCTGGTGGTGCTGGCCACCGACGGGGGCGCGGCCGTCGCCGCCTGCGTCGAGCACGCCTCCGCGCTGGAGGCCGCCCGCCCGGCGTCCGAGTCCCTCGCGAGCGGCGACGAGGAGAGCCTGGTCGTCGGTCTGTCGGCACCGTCCGGGCCCATCGCCGCGTCCGCCGCCTACAAGCAGGCCCAGCAGGCCCTTTCGGTGGCCCGCCGGCGCGGCCGCGTCTGCGTGGAGCACGAGCACGTGGCGGCCGGCTCGGTGCTGCCGCTCCTCGCCGACGACGCGGTGCGCGCCTTCGCCGACGGCCTCCTGCGGGCGCTGCGCGACCACGACGCCACCGGCCGGGGCGACCTGGTCGCCTCCGTGCGCGCCTGGCTCTCCCGGCACGGCCAGTGGGACGCGGCCGCCGCCGACCTCGGCGTCCACCGCCACACCCTGCGCTACCGGATGCGCCGGGTGGAGGAGATCCTCGGCCGCTCCCTGGACGACCCGGACGTCCGCATGGAGCTGTGGCTGGCCCTGAAGGCGACGGCCCCCGACTAGTCCCGGGCACCGACGGCGGTCCACTCAGCCCGTCCGGCGTTCGAGGACGAGGCCCGTCCAGGGCCGAAGCGGGGGTCCGGGGCGGCAGCCCCCCGGGGTCGGGACGGGAAGGGGCGGCGGGAGCGAAAACCGGAACACCCGCACACCCGCACACTCACACACCCGCACCTGGCCACACCGTCGAAGAACCCACCCCCACCACGACACCCCGGACAAACACGGGCCACCTCACCCCGCCCTACCGTGGACCCCGCACGGCGTACACACACCACACACCACCCCAACGCGGAAGGGCCGGGACTCGACATGACTTCCACCCACGCCTTCTGGCTCGCCGGCCGCCAGGCCACCGGCGAGTCCGACTTCGACGTCACGTCCCCCTGGGACGGCACCACCGTCGGCACGGTGAGCCTGCCCACCGACGCCCAGGTCGAGGAGGCCGTGGCCGCCGCGTACGCCGTACGGGACGAGTTCGCCGCCACCCCCGCCCACGTACGGGCCGCCGCCCTGGACCACGTCAGCCGCCGTCTGGTGGAGCGCACCGAGGAGATCGCCCGCCTGATCTCCGCCGAGAACGGCAAGCCGATCAAGTGGGCCCGCGGCGAGGTCGGCCGCGCGGTCTCCGTCTTCCGCTTCGCCGCCGAGGAGGCCCGCCGCTTCAACGGCGGCGAGGCCCAGCGCCTGGACACCGACGCGGGCGGCCAGGGTCGGCTGGCCCTCACCCGCCGCTTCCCCAAGGGCGTCGTCCTCGGCATCGCGCCCTTCAACTTCCCGCTGAACCTGTGCGCCCACAAGATCGCCCCCGCGATCGCCGCCGGCGCGCCCATCATCCTCAAGCCGGCCCCCGCAACGCCCCTCTCCGGCCTGATCCTCGGCGAGCTGCTCGCCGAGACCGAGCTGCCCGCCGGCTCCTGGAGCATCCTCCCGGTCCCGAACGACCGCATGCCCGCCCTGGTCCAGGACGAGCGCCTCCCGGTCATCTCCTTCACCGGCTCCGAGACCGTCGGCTACGCGATCATGGACTCGGTGCCCCGCAAGCACTGCACGCTGGAGCTGGGCGGCAACGGCGCGGCCGTCGTCCTCGCCGACTGGGCGAGCGACGAGGACCTGGACCGGGCCGCGGCGCGCATCGCGACCTTCTCCAACTACCAGGGCGGCCAGTCCTGCATCTCCGTGCAGCGCGTGATCGCCGACGCCGCCGTGTACGACCGGCTGCTGCCCCGTATCGTCGCCGCCGTCGAGGCCCAGGTCACCGGCGACCCGAACGACGACGCGACGGACGTCGGCCCGCTGGTCAGCGAGGCCGCCGCCGAGCGCGTGGAGACGTGGGTGCGGGAGGCCGTCGACGCGGGCGCGAAGCTCCTCACCGGTGGCAAGCGCGACGGCGCCTCCTACGCCCCGACCGTCCTCACCGAGCTGCCCGCCGACACCACGCTCGCCCACGAGGAGGTCTTCGGCCCGGTCCTCAGCGTGCAGAAGGTGGCCGGCGAGGCCGAGGCGTTCGCCGCCGTCAACGACTCCAAGTACGGCCTCCAGGCAGGCGTGTTCACCCACGACCTGCAGGCCGCCTTCCGGGCCCACCGCGCCCTGGAGGTCGGCGGCGTGGTCGTCGGCGACGTCCCCTCCTACCGTGCCGACCAGATGCCGTACGGCGGCGCCAAGCAGTCCGGCGTCGGTCGCGAGGGCGTGCGGTTCGCGATGGACGACTACACCTACGAGCGGGTGCTGGTCCTCACCGGACTCGCCCTCTGACGTTCCGGTCTCACCCGGCGTCGAGCTGGTGGTCCGCCCAGACGTACGTCTCGGGCAGCAGGTCCGCGACGGGGACCGCACGCACCCGGTCCCCGTCCCCGACGATCACCCTGAGCCCGGGGAAGTAGTCGAGCAGCACCTGACGGCACCGGCCGCACGGCGGGACGACCCCGCGCTCGCGGTCGCCGACGGCGACGATCGTCTCCAGCTCGTACACGCCCTGCGCGGCCGCCGCGCCGACGACGACCAGCTCGGCGCAGGGGCCGCCGGTGAAGTGGTAGGCGTTGACCGCCGTGACGATCCGCCCGTCCCGGGCGCGGGCCGCGGCCGCCATGGTGTGGTTGTCGCCCCGGCACCGGCTACGGGCCACGTGCGCCGCGGCCTCGATGAGTTCGTGGTCGACGGGGTGCGTCTGCGAGGTCATCGTCTGCGCCTTGTCAGCTGTCGGGCGGTGTCGGGCCGGGGCCGTCGGCCGGGCCCGCGCGCGCAAGTTCCGTTGCCGGCCGTGTGGTGTTGCCCTGCTGTTCGGTTGATCGGCACGCGCCTGCGGGATCGTACGCCAAATTGCCCCATGCCAAAGGACCGGATCGTTGGCACACGCCCGGAAAACCAAGCCCGACGAAGCGCTTCCCGCCTCCTTGATACGAAGGGAGGAAAGGCAGGCCGAAGCGGCACGGGCACCGGGCAACCCGCCCATGTCCACCGACGTCGCCATGAACTTGCAGCGGTTCGCCGGAAACCAGGCCGTGGCCCGCGTGGTCTCCAGCGGCCCAAGTGGCCGGGCGCACCCGGTCCAGCGTGCTTCCTCCGCGGAGCTCGACCACGCGGCCGGGCTGGCGGTGCCGCCGAAGAAGACCAAGGACCACGAGATCGACGACAAGGGCGACGTACGGCTGAACCCCCTGTGGGTGCCGCTGAGCGAGTTCAGCGGCCGGGACCTCGACAACAGCCCCGAGGGTGCGAAGTGGCAGTACGCCGTGACGGAGGACGGGGAGATCTCCCTGGGCAGTGAGGACGTCGCCTCGCTCATCCCCAGGGACCAGCTCGACCGGCTGCTCGCCGGCATGCGGACGAAGCAGCCTGGGCTGACCGCCGACGACCTGTCCGGCGGCCTGGAGAACATGGGCCACCCCACGATCGCGGCCCATTTCGACCAGGTGACCGGCAGGACCACGAGCAATCCCAAGGGCCGCGTCAGCGGCGAGTTGTACCGCATCGGCGGTGTCTGGACGCTCAATGACAAGTCCGGCCGGTTCATGGCGGAGAAGGTGCGGGGCAAGCCGCAGACAGAGGACCTGGAGCGGTGGCTGTCCGGCGTGGCCCAGCGGATCAGCAAGCAGACGCGTCGGCGTATCAGTTACCAGATCATGAAGCACTCCTGACCGGAACCGGAACCGGAACCGGAATCCGCAACCGGTCCGGGCGGCGAGTCGGGGGCCCGGTACCGGTAGTCACCGGTGCCGGGCCCCGCCCCCGTGCCGGACTCCTCCGGACCCTCAACCGGAGAAGCCGACGTGCGCGAGCCGCAGAGAGCCGCGCAGCCTGATGCGGAGATCGTGGACGCCTGCGGCGGTGAAGGCGGCGCCCAGGTCCACGTAGTCGTACGGTCCCGCGGTCGGCGCGTCCGGCGACAGCGGCGCCGTCCACGCGCCCCCGTCCAGCGCGACCTCGACCGAGCCCGCCCCCGCGACCGACACGGTCACCCCGGTCACCCCGGTACCGAAGTCGCAGTCGCGGTAGAGCAGTTCGCCCGTCCGTCCGGCGACCGCCGTGACCGCGTCGCCCACGACCTTCGTCCGGTCGACGATCTCCGTGCCGCTCTGCTCGTCGAAGTCGGCCGCCTCCACGCCCCGTGCGCCGACCGGGCGCGGCACGGCGGGCTCGCCGTCGAGCGTGACGGTCGTCGACAGGCGCACGTCCTCGCTGGAGGCACCCACCAGCAGGGCGTACGGCCCTGGCTCCAGCCGCCACCGGTCGTGCGCGACGTCCCAGAACGCGAAGGCGGACAGCGGGACCTCGAAGGAGACCCGGTCCGACGCCCCCGGGGCCAGGGTGAGCCGCCGGTGGGCCACCAGCTCGCGGCGCGGGCGCGGGACCGACGGGGTCTCGGCGCGGACGTAGAGCTGGGCCACCTCGTCGGCGGTCACCTCCCCGGTGTTGGTGACCGTGAAGGACACGGCCACCGCTCCGTCCCGCACCTGAGCCGTGAGGTCCCCGTACCCGAACGACGCGTAGGACAGGCCGTGCCCGAACGGGAACAGCGGCGTCCCCTCGAAGTACAGGTAGGTCTGGCGGCCGCCGATCACGTCGTAGTCGAGCAGGTCGGGCAGGTCGGCGTCGTCCGCGTACCAGGTCTGCGGGAGCCGGCCCGCGGGGGAGACGTCCCCGGCGAGGACCCGGGCCAGCGCGGTGCCGGCCGCCTGCCCGCCGTGCGCGGTCCACAGCACCGCCGGGAGCGTCTCGGCATCGACCGCGTACGGGTAGGCGGACACCAGCGCCAGCACGGTCGCCGGGTTGGCGGCGCGGGCCGCGCGCAGCAGCCGTTCCTGGTGGGCGGGCAGCCGCAGCGTCGTACGGTCCTCGGTCTCCCGGCCGTTGATGTGCGGGTCGTTGCCCGCGACCACGACGACCACGTCCGCCCCTGCCGCCACCCGTGCCACCGCGTCCCCGCCGCGCTCGGCGACGACCAGTTCGAAGACCTCGGCCTCCGTGTCCCCGGCGTCCGGAGCGGCAACCTTCACGCCGTCGGCGGCGACCTGGACGGGACGACCCGTTCCCACGTGCCTCAGGAGGTGACCGTCGTCATGGGGCTCCAGCCGGAAGGACTCCTGCACGATCCAGCCCCCGGGCTGGTCGGCGGAGGCGCGCACGAAGCCGTCCTCGGCCACGGACAGGTACCGGCCGTCGGGCGCGCGCAGGGTGAGCACGCCCTCGCCCCAGTCGACGAGCGCCAGTTCGGTGCCGACGGCGTCGGTGGTCAGGGGCGGCAGGTCGGTGCGGCCGGCCAGCAGGGCCGGGTCGAGGGCGCCCTCCGTGCCGTGCGCCTCGGCGGGGGAGCCGTCCGACGGGAGGACGTGCAGGAAGGCGCCGTCGGCCGTGCGCAGCCGGACCCGATCCACGCCCTCGGCGAAGCTCACGCGGTCGGCGCCGAAGCGCTCGTACAGGCCCTCCAGAGGAGTCGAGCGGTGGATGAGCGTGCCGCTGTACCAGTCGAGCTTGCACTCGTCGGCGAGCAGTCCGACGACGGCGACGCGGGTGTCGGTGGCCAGCGGCAGGACGCCGTCGTTCTTGAGCAGGACCACCGCCTGCTCGGCCGCCTCCCGCGCGAGCGCCCGGTGTTCCGGCGTGTCGAAGGCGTCGACGCCCGCGTACGGGTCGTGCTCCGGGTCGAACTCGCCGAGCCGGAAGCGGACCGACAGCTGACGGCGCACCGCCGCGTCCACGTCCGCCTCCGTCAACAGGCCCTGTTCCAGGGCGCCCCGCAGGCGCTCGAGGATGTGCGAGGAGTCGGTGCCGTGATCGGTGAAGCTGTCCACCCCGGCCCGCAGCGCGGCGGCGGTCGCTTCCTCGTGGCTGTCGAAGTAGTGCTCCGAGTCGACCAGGTTGGAGGGCGCCCCCGCGTCCGAGCAGACCAGGAGGTCGTCCTCCGTCCAGGCGCGCAGGTGCCGCCCGAGGTACGGGGAGAGGTGGTTGGGGCGGCCGTTGACCAGGTTGTAGGCCGGCATCACCCCGGCCACCGCGCCCGCCTCGACCGTCTCCCGGAAGGCCCGCAGGTCGTACTCGTGCAGGACGCGCGGGCGGACGGAGGACGAGGAGGTGTCCCGGTCGGTCTCGTTGTTGTGGGCGAGCCAGTGCTTGAGGACGGGCGCGGTGCGCCAGTACGTCGGGTGGTCGCCGCGCAGGCCCCGGGTGTAGGCGGTGGCGACGGCCGAGGTGAGCCTCGGGTCCTCGGAGTAGCCCTCCTCGTTGCGGCCCCACAGCGGGTGGCGCAGCAGGTTCACGGTCGGCGACCAGACGTTGAGGCCGACGCGCTCGTCGCGGGCGCGCATCGCCCGGGCCTCCTTGGACACCGCCTCGCCGACCCGCCGCACCAGCTCCTCGTTCCAGGTCGCGCCGAGCCCCACGGCCTGCGGGAACACGGTCGCCGGACCCATCCAGGCCACGCCGTGCAGGGCCTCCTGGCCGGTGCGGAAGGCGGCGATGCCGAGCCGCTCGACCGCGGGCGCGAACTGGTGCAGGAAGGCGGTCTTCTCGTCGAGCGTGAGCCGCGACAGCAGGTCGTCGACGCGCTTCGCGAACGGCAGTCGCGGATCACGGAACGGCGGCGTGGGTGCGGTCACCTGGGGGTCCCCTTGCAATGGTGCGGGCAGGACGTCGAAGCGCTTCGATGCTCCGTGCAGCCCCGGGTGGGTGTCAAGACACCCACCAATCTTGGGAACGACCCTTGTGTGCCCCGGGGGGTTAACTTAACCTCGCTGCAACATCGAAGCGCTTCGACAGGGCTTCGACACAACCGAGTTCAGTTCCCTCACGACACCGCAGCCGACGGCCACCGTCGGGTGTTTCGGTGTGCCACGAAGGCACGAAGGGTTGACGCACATGACGCCGAACGCCGCCTCCGGTCCCAGCCGGAGAAGTTTCCTCGCCTCCACCGCGGTCGCCACCGCGGCGGTGGCGGGAGGGGTGCCGCTGCTCTCCGCCTGCGGCGGATCCGACGGAGGTTCGCGCGACGGCACCACGTCGGGCAAGGACGCCCAGAAGCTGCTGCCGGCGTACGTGGCGGCGAGCGTGGTCACGCCCGACATCCCGAGCAAGAACGGCTCCGCGGTCGGCTTCACGAGCAAGCTCGACCTCGCGGACCTGAAGACCTCGGTGCCCAAGAAGCTCGGCAAGGGCGGCGAGGTCACGATCATGTCGCCGTTCTGGGGGTCCCCGCCCAAGGAGGACAACGCCTACTACAAGGCGATGAACGACCTCGTCGGTGTCGACGTGGTCTGGCAGAACCAGGACGGCAACACCTACGACCAGAAGCTCGGCGCGGTGCTCGCCTCCAGCGAGGTGCCGGACGTGGTGGTCGTGCCCGGCTGGAACATGACCGGCAAGATACCCAGCGCCATCATCGGCAAGTTCGCCGACCTCGGCCCCTACCTGTCCGGCGACGCGGTCAAGGAGTACCCGAACCTCGCCGCGATCCCCACCGACGCCTGGCGGCGGTCCATCTTCGGCGGCAAGCTGCTCGGCCTGCCGATGCCCTCCTCGTACGTGTCCGGCATCGTGCCGCTGTACCGGCAGGACATCTTCGAGAAGGAGGGCTACGAAGTCCCGCGCTCCTGCGACGAGTTCATGGCGCTGGCCAAGGACGCCACCAACGCCAGGGCCAAGCGCTGGGCCTGCCTGGACATGAAGTGGACCGCCTTCAACGCCTTCGGTGTGCTCTCCGGCAACGAGAAGTCGCTCGGCTGGAACCAGGTCGACGGCAAGCTGGTCTACCGCGCCGAGACGGACGAGTACCTCGAGGCGCTGGAGTGGACGCGCAAGCTGTTCGCCGCCGGGGTCGTGCACCCCGACGCCAAGCTCGGCAAGTCCAACGCCGCCGACCCCGGGCCCAAGTTCGCCGCCGGCGAGTTCCTCGTCTACAACCAGGACATCTCCCAGTGGTGGAGCCGCACCGCGGAACAGGCCACCCAGAACCCCGAGTTCAAGATCTGGGGCATGGACTTCTTCGGGCACGACGGCGGTGCACCCACGCTGTGGGCGCAGAACCCGGCCAGCATCTTCGCCTTCGTCAACAAGAAGGCGTCCAAGTCCGTGATCCGCGACGTGCTGGCCCTCGCCAACGTCACCGCGGCGCCGTACGGGACCAAGGAGTACATGGCCACCAACTACGGCGTCGAGGGCACCCACTACACCGTCAAGGACGGCGTGCCCACCAAGACCGACCAGGGCAACATCGACGTGATGAACGCCTACGTGATGGTGGCGAGCCCCGCGGCGACCATCGCCCACCCCGACTTTCCCGAGGTCGCCAAGGGGCAGGTCGAGTGGCAGCAGCGGACGGGCGCCGTCACCAAGAAGCCCACGTTCTACGGCATGCAGATCGTCGAGCCCGCCCGCTACACCAACCTCTCCAACGACTTCGAGCAGTTGGAGGACGACATCGTCCGCGGCCGCAAGAAGATCGGCGACATGCAGCAGGCCGTCTCCGACTGGAAGAGCAAGGGCGGGGACAAGCTGCGCGACTGGTACCAGAAGATCCTCGACGAGAACGGTCCGGCGGCCGGCTGACCAGGTACCGAGGCAAGGAGAACCACCGTGTCCCACAGCACGGTGCCTCGGACCAGGGCCGAGGCCGATGCGACCAAGAAGACCCCGGTGGCGTCCGGCGACGCCACCGGCCCCCGCGGGGGAAGACGGCGGCCGGGAAAGCTGAGCCTGCGGCTGCGGTTCCGCCGCGACCGCGTCCTGCTGCTGATGACACTGCCGGCCGTGCTGCTGGTGCTGCTCTTCAACTACGTGCCGATCCTCGGCAACGTCGTCGCCTTCCAGGAGTACGACCCCTACCTCTCCGACAACGGGGTCGTCTCCATCCTGCACAGCCCCTGGGTGGGCCTGGAGAACTTCCAGCGGATCTTCGAGGACTCCGCCTTCTGGAACTCGGTGCGCAACACCCTCGTGCTCTTCGTGCTCCAGCTCCTGCTGTACTTCCCGATCCCCATCGCCCTCGCGCTGCTCATCAACAGCGTGGTCAGGCCCCGGGTGCGGGCGATCTCGCAGGCCATCCTCTACCTGCCGCACTTCTTCTCCTGGGTGCTGGTCATCGCCGTCTTCCAGCAACTGCTCGGCGGCGCGGGGCTGCTCTCCCAGCTGCTGCGCGACCACGGGTACGACGGGCTGAGCGTCATGACCGACCCGGACACCTTCAAGTTCCTGGTCACCGCGCAGAGCGTGTGGAAGGACGCCGGCTGGGGGATCATCGTCTTCCTCGCCGCCCTCGCCTCGGTCAGTCCCGACCTGTACGAGGCCGCCGCGATGGACGGCGCGAACCGCTGGCGCCGCATGTGGCACGTCACGCTGCCCGCACTGCGCCCGGTGATCGCCCTGCTGCTGGTGCTGCGCGTCGGCGACGCCCTGACGGTGGGCTTCGAACAGATCCTGCTGCAACGCGACGCCGTGGGTCCCGGCGCCGCCGAGGTCCTCGACACCTTCGTGTGGTGGAACGGCGTGCGCAACCAGGACTTCGGCTACGCGGCCGCCGCGGGGCTCGTCAAGGGCGTCATCAGCCTCGGCCTGGTGCTGGTGGCCAACAAGGTGGCCCACCTCATGGGCGAGCAGGGGGTGTACAAGAAGTGACCGCCGTACCCGAAGCGACGGCCCGACGAGAAGCGACCGGCGCGAGCGGTCCGCCCGCGCCGCGGCCCCGCCCGTGGGCCGCCCCGCCCCGCCCCGTGTGGGAGGAGAAGCCCAGCCGGGCCGGACTCGCCGGCAAGGGGCTCGTGCTGCTCCTGGCCTGCCTGGGCATCCTGTTCCCGCTGTGGATCGTCGTCGTCACCAGCCTGTCCAGCCGCAGGTCCATCGACGAGGCCGGCGGACTGGTGATGATCCCCAAGGACATCACCTTCGTCGCCTACCAGGAGCTGCTCAGCGGCGGCCAGGTCACCCGCGCCGCCCTCGTCAGCATCGGCATCACGCTCGTCGGCACCCTGTTCTCCATGGCCGTGTCCGTACTGTGCGCCTACGGGCTCTCCCGCAGCGGCTCGCTGGGCCACCGCTGGATCCTCATGGTGCTGCTCGCCACCATGTTCTTCAGCGCCGGTCTCATCCCCACCTACCTGCTGGTGCAGTCCCTGGGCCTGACCGACAGCTACCTCGCGCTGATCCTGCCGAGCGCGATCAGCGTCTTCAACATCCTGGTGCTGCGCGGCTTCTTCATGGGCATCTCCCAGGAGCTGATCGACAGCGCCCGCATCGACGGCGCCGGGGACCTGCGCATCCTGTGGCAGATCGTCCTGCCGCTGTCCCACGCGGTCGTCGCGGTCATCACCCTCTTCTACGCCGTCGGCTACTGGAGCGCCTGGTTCAACGCCTCCCTCTACCTGAACGACCAGGACATGCTGCCCCTGCAGAACGTCATGATCCAGCTGGTGCAGAAGCAGGAGGCACCGGTCGGCCTCGGCCAGGCGATCAAGACCGGTGAACTGTCCGGGCTGGCCGTCCAGATGGCCGTGATGGTCATGGCCCTGCTGCCGGTCGCCGTGCTGTCGCCCTTCGTCCAGCGCCACTTCAAGAAGGGCATGCTCACCGGGGCGGTGAAGGGCTGATGCCGAACCTCGCCGACGTCACCGGCCGGCGCATCCTCTACGGCGGCGACTACAACCCCGAGCAGTGGCCCGAGGAGACCTGGCCCGAGGACATACGCCTGATGAAGGCCGCCGGCGTCAACTCCGTCACCCTCGGCGTCTTCTCCTGGTCCAAGCTCGAACCACGCCCCGGCGTCCACGACTTCGCCTGGCTGGACCGGCTCATGGACCTGCTGCACGAGGCCGGCATCGGCGTCGTCCTCGCCACCCCCACCGCCTCGCCGCCGCCCTGGCTCGGCCACCTCCACCCCGACACCCTGCCCCGCGACGCGGACGGCCGCACCGAGTGGTGGGGCGGCCGACAGCACTTCTCGCACTCCAGCACCGTCTACCGCCGACATGCCGCCGCGATCACCGAGGCCCTGGCCGCGCGGTACGCGACCCACCCCGCGCTCACCCTGTGGCACATCAACAACGAGTACTGCACCTACGACCACGGCGACGAGGCCGCCGCCCGCTTCCGCCGCTGGCTCCAGGACCGCTACGGCACCCTCGACGCCCTCAACACCGCCTGGGGCACCGCCTTCTGGAGCCAGGGCTACGGCGACTGGGCCGAGGTCGCCCCGCCCCGCCACGCCCACTACCTGAGGAACCCCAGCCAGGTGCTGGACTTCCGGCGCTTCACCTCCGACATGCTCCTGGAGTGCTACACCGCCGAGCGCGACATCGTCCGCCGCCACACCCCGCACATCCCGGTCACCACCAACTTCATGCCGCTGTGGTCGGGGCAGGACGCCTGGCGCTGGGCCGAGGAGGAGGACGTCGTCTCCGTCGACCTCTACCCCGACCCGCGCGACCCCTTCGGGGCCCAGGAAGGCGCCCTGGTCCAGGACATGACCCGCTCCCAGGCACGCGGCCCGTGGATGCTCATGGAACAGGCGGCCGGAGCCGTCAACTGGCGCGGCGTGAACCACCCCAAGCCGCGCGGCCTCAACCGGCTCTGGTCGCTCCAGGCGGTGGCCCGCGGCGCCGACGCCGTCTGCTACTTCCAGTGGCGCCAGTCACGCCAGGGCGCCGAGAAGTTCCACTCCGGGATGGTCGGCCACGCGGGTGAGTACGGGCGCACCCACCAGGAGGTCGTCCGGCTCGGCGCCGACCTCGCGCGACTGGGCCCGCACGTGGCCGGGCGCACGGTCGGCGCCGACATCGCCGTCCTGCACGACTGGCACGCCTGGTGGGCCGCCGACCAGGAGGCCCGCCCCTCCGCCCGCGTCGACCACGCGGACGTCCTGCGCGCCTGGCACCGCGCGCTGTGGCGGGGCGGGCTCACCACCGACTTCGCCCACCCGGAGGACGACCTCGCCCCGTACAAGGTCGTCGTCGTCCCGCAGCTCTACGCGCTCACCGACGCGGCGGTCGACAACCTCCTGGCCCACGTCCGCGGCGGCGGCACGCTGGTCTGCGGCTTCCTCACCGGCGTCGCCGACATGGACGACCGGATCAGGCCCGGCGGCATGGACGCCCGGCTGCGCGAGCTGTTCGGCATCCGCACCCTGCACGAGTGGTGGCCCCTGGACGCCGACGAGAGAGCCGACTGCGACGGCTTCCGTGGCACCCTCTGGTCGGAGGAGATCGAACCCGACGGCACCGCGTCCGAAACGATCCCCTACCGGGGCGGCGAGCTGGACGGGCTCCCGGCCGTCCTGCGCAAGGGCAGCGCCTGGTACCTCTCGACCCTCCCCGAGCCGGACGCGCTGCGCGACCTCCTCGCCCGCGTCGCCGCCGACGCGGGCGCCCACCCGGTGCTCGACGCCCTCCCCGCCGACGTCGAGGCGGTACGCCGGGGCGACCTGCTGTTCCTGCTCCACCACGGCCGCGACGCGGTCACCGTGGACGTCCCCGGCACCCACCGCGAGCTGCTGACCGACGCCGTCGTCACCGACCGCGTCACCCTGGGCCGCTACGGCGTCGCCGTACTGCTGGACCCGGAGCCGGCGTCATGAGTGGCACGCCCGTGCACGGCACCTGGGAGCCGGAGCCCGCCGCCCGCTGGGAGGACGCCTTCCTGAGCGGCAACGGCCACCACGGCGCCCTCGTGTTCGGCGATCCGGACACCGACCGGGTGATCGTCACCCACCACACCCTGGTCCGTCCCGGCGGCGACGACGGCCGGCGCCGCCCGCCCGCGCTCGCCGCCGCACTCCCCGCCCTCCAGGACCGCCTGCTGGCCGGCGACACCGCCGCCGCCGAGGACTTCACCGACGGCCGCCCGCTGCAATGGGTACGCCCCTTCCACCCGGCCTTCCAACTGCGCCTGAACCGACCGCCGGAGGGCGACACCCACGACACCCGCGCCCCCTACCGCCGCGCCGTCGACTTCACCACCGGCGAGACCACGGCCACCCGCGCCGGCTGGACCAGCCGTGTCTTCGTCTCCCGCGCCGACGACGTGATCGTCCAGCACGTCACCGCCCCGCACCTCACCCTCGACCTGTCCCTCGACCCGCGTCTCCCCGGCGCCCCCGCCGGGCTCCGCATCGGCCACGGGGCCGTCCTCACCCCCGAGGGAGCCCTGCTCACCCTGCGCGCCCGCTATCCCGGCAGCGACCTCGCCTACACCGGCGTCACCCTCGCCGCCGTCACCGGCGGCACCGTGAAGCTCGTACCGCCGGGCGTCCTCGTCGAGGGCGCCACCGAGGTGCTGCTGATGACCCGGGTCCACCGCCACACCGGCGAGCTGGACACGGTCGCCGAGAGCCGCGCCCTGCGCGACCTGCTTGACGGCGCCCCGTACCCGGCCTCGTACGACGACCTCCTCGCCCGGCACCTGGCCCGGCACCGCACCGCCTACGACCGCGTCACCCTCGACCTCGCCGCCGATCCCGCCGAACGCGCACTGCCGGGCTCGGCACTGCTCGCCGGGGCGGGCGGCCCCGCCCTGCTGGAACGGCTCTTCGCCGCCGGCCGCTACCACCTGCTCTCGGCGAGCGGCCTGCTCCCGCCCCGCCTCACCGGCCTGTGGACCGGCGACTGGAACACCGCCTGGTCCGGCGCCTTCACCACCAACGCCAACCTCAACCTCCAGACCGCCTCCGCCGCGGCCGCCGCCCTCCCCGAGGTCACCGAGGCCCACGCCGCGCTGGTCCACCGCCAGCTCCCGGACTGGCGGGACAACGCCCGCGAGATCTTCGGCGCCCGCGGCGTGGTCGCGCCCTCCCACACCGACGGCGAGTGCGGCCACACGTACCACTTCAGCCGTGAGTACCCCCTGCACCTGTGGACCGCGGGCGCCGACTGGCTGCTCAAACCGCTCCTCGACCACGACGAGACCCACGGCACCCCCGACCCGCGCACCGCCGCCGCCCTGGCCGAAGTCGCCCTGTTCTACGAGGACTTCCTCCAGCGCACCGACGACGGCGGCCACCTGGTCGTCGTCCCCTCCTACTCGCCCGAGAACCGTCCCGCGGGCGCGAGCTGGGGCACCCTGAACGCGGCGATGGACCTCTCCGCCGCCCGGCACGCCCTGCGCACCGCCGCCGACCACCACCCCGAGCACGCCGACCGCTGGCGCGCCCTCGCCGAGCGCCTCCCCGCGCACCGGGTCAACGCCGACGGCGCCCTCGCGGAATGGGCGTGGCCCGGCCTGGCGGACACCTACGACCACCGCCACCTCAGCCACCTCTACGGCGTCTGGCCGCTGGAGGAGATCAACCCGTACGACACCCCCGACCTCGCCGAGGCCGCCCGTCGCGCCCTCGCCCTGCGCGGCGCCGAGAACGACTCCGCGCACGGCCACCTCCACCACGCCCTGGTGGCCGCCCGCCTCCGGGACGGGTCCGGGGTCGCCCACGCGCTGGACCAGGTGCTCGGCGGCGACTACTTCCACGCGTCGCTGATGAGCGCGCACTACCCCCACCGCGACGTCTACAACGCGGACGCCGCGCACGCCCTGCCCGCCGTGCTCGTCGAGATGCTCGTACAGTCCACCCCCGACCGACTGGTCCTGCTGCCCGCCCTCCCCGCCTCCTGCCCGCAGGGCGAACTCAGGGGCGTACGGACCCGCTTCGGCGCCTCACTCGACCTCACCTGGACGGCAGACGGCCGCGCGAGTGCCCGCCTGCGCCCGGAGCGCACCCGCCGCGTCGAACTCAGGACCCCCTCCGGAGCCGAACCGCTCGACCTCGCCGCCGGGGAGGACCGCGTCATCAACGTGAAGGCGCGGTAGCACCAGCGCACGTCCCCCCACCCATGGAAGGAAACGCCATGGCACCACGCACGCGCCCCACCCGCACCCGCGCCCGAACCCTGACCGCGCTCCTCGCCCCGGCCCTCGCGCTCGGCGCCACCGTCGGCCTCGCCTCCGCCCCCGCCCAGGCCGCCGTCTGGAACTCCTGCGACCAGTGGGGCAACACCACCCTGGACGGCTACACCCTCTACAACAACATCTGGGGTTCCGGCGCCGGAAGCCAGTGCGTCTGGGCCAACTCCGGGACCAACTGGGGCGTCTGGGCGGACCACCCCAACACCGGCGGCATCAAGTCCTACCCGAACGCCAAGAAGGTGATCAACAAGCCGATCGCCTCGCTCGGTTCGCTCACCAGCAGCTACAACGTCACGGTCCCGTCCTCCGGCGCGTACAACACCTCGTACGACATCTGGGACACGGACTACGACCACGAGATCATGCTCTGGGTCAACCAGAACGGCGCCGTCGGCCCCCTCGGCACCTCGCAGGGGACCGTCAGCCTCGGCGGCCACACCTGGAACGTCTACAAGGGGAACAACGGCGCCAACGAGGTCTACTCGTTCCTGCGCACCTCGGACTCGAACTCCGGCACGGTGAACATCCTCCCGATCCTGAAGTGGATCAAGGACACCAAGGGCTGGATGGGCAACGAGACCATCGGCGACGTGCAGTTCGGCTACGAGATCACCTCGTCCGCGGGCGGCCTGGACTTCCGCACCAACAACCTGACGGTCAGCGGCGGCTGACCCCGGCACCCGCACGCCACGGCGCGGGGGCCGGTCCCGGGACCGGCCCCCCCCGCTCTGCGCTCTGCGAACGACACCCCTAGGGCGCGACGGGCGCCGGTCCCGAGCTGGCCCGGACGGTCAGCTCCGGCGAGAGCAGCACGACCTCGTCGCTGCCCCGGCCGTCGAGCTTGGCGACCAGCTGTTCCACGGCCCGCCGCCCCATCTCCTGCGCGGGCACCGCGACCGAGGTGAGCCGCACCGATGCCTGGGTGGCGACCTGCTCGGGGCAGACCGCGACCACCGACACGTCCTCCGGCACGGCCCGGCCCTGCTGGCGCAGCAGGGCGAGCAGCGGCTCGACGGCTGCCTCGTTCTGGACGACGAACCCCGTGGTGTCCGGCCGTTCGTCGAAGACGCGGGCCAGTGTCGCGGCCATCGCGTCGTACCCGCCCTCGCAGGGCCGGTGCAGCAGCCGCAGTCCCAGCTCCCGTGCGCGGGTGCGCAGACCGTCGAGGGTGCGCTCGGCGAAACCGGTGTGCCGCTCGTAGACGGCGGCCGCCTCGCCGATGACCGCGATGTCGCGGTGGCCCAGCTGTGCCAGGTGCTCCACGCACAGCGCGCCGGTCGCCCGGAAGTCCAAGTCGACGCAGGTGAGGCCCTCGGTGTCGGCGGGGAGCCCGATGAGGACGGACGGCTGGTGGGTGTCGCGCAGCAGGGGGAGCCGCTCGTCGTCGAGTTCGACGTCCATCAGGATCATCGCGTCGGCGAGTCCGCTGCCGGTGACGCGGCGCACCGCGTCGGGGCCCTCCTCGCCGGTGAGCAGCAGGATGTCGTACCCGTGGGTGCGCGCGCCCGCCGCGACCGCGATGGCGATCTCCATCATCACCGGCACGTACATGTCGGTGCGCAGTGGGATCATGAGGGCGATGATGTTCGACCTGCTGCTGGCCAGGGCGCGGGCGCCGGCGTTCGGGTGGTAGCCGAGCTTCCGGATGCTCTCCTCGACCCGCTGCCGGGTGGTGGTGGAGATGGACCGCTTGCCGCTGAGGACATAGCTCACCGTGCTCGCCGAGACTCCGGCGTGCTGGGCGACCTCGGCGAGGGTGACCATCCAGCTCTCCAAGTCATGTGAAGCGCTTCGACAGCGCGGGGTGTGAACAAGGGCGGGCGAGGGTGGTTCGACAGTAGCCGCAGTGCGGATGGGTGTCCATAGCCTGTCGAAGCGCTTCGACAGCCGTGTCTTCCCACGCGTGCCTCTCCGAGGTCTTCCGCATGTGCCCCGCCGGCCCTCCCCCCGCAGTATCCGCCGAACGGCCGCACGAAGGGTGGCTGGGGTGCCCGGGATCGGGTACATACGATCGAGTAGCACCGACTAGTGACGTACGTCCGCAAGTTCGTGCAGGGCGATTCGTGGCGAGGTGAGCCCCATGTCCGCACCATCCACCCCCTCCTCCCGTCCCACCGTCACCGAACGTGAGGCCCGCCAGGTCGCGGAGTCGGCCCGGGAACAGGACTGGCGCAAGCCCAGCTTCGCCAAGGAGCTGTTCCTCGGCCGCTTCCGCCTCGACCTCCTCCACCCCCACCCGCTCCCGGCCGACGAGGACGTCCAGCGGGGCGAGGAGTTCCTCGCCAAGCTCCGCGACTTCTGCGAGACGAAGATCGACGGAGCGGTGATCGAGCGCGACGCGCGGATCCCCGACGACGTGATCACCGGGCTGAAGGAGCTGGGCGCCTTCGGCATGAAGATCGACACCAAGTACGGCGGCCTCGGCCTGACCCAGGTCTACTACAACAAGGCCCTCGCCCTGGTCGGCTCCGCGAACCCGGCGATCGGCGCGCTGCTCTCCGCGCACCAGTCGATCGGGGTGCCGCAGCCGCTGAAGATGTTCGGCACCCAGGAGCAGAAGGACACGTTCCTGCCGCGCTGCGCCCGTACCGACATCTCGGCCTTCCTGCTCACCGAGCCGGACGTCGGCTCCGACCCTGCGCGGCTGGCCACCACGGCCGTCCGGGACGGCGACGACTACGTCCTCGACGGCGTGAAACTCTGGACCACCAACGGCGTCGTCGCCGACCTGCTCGTCGTCATGGCCCGCGTCCCGAAGCCGCAGAAGGGCGCGGAAGGCAGGGAAGGCCAGGACGGCAAGGACGGCAAGGACGGCAGGGGAGGCATCACCGCCTTCGTCGTCGAGGCGGCCTCCGAAGGCATCACGGTCGAGAACCGCAACGCCTTCATGGGCCTGCGCGGCCTGGAGAACGGCGTCACCCGCTTCCACCGGGTCCGGGTGCCCGCCGCCAACCGCATCGGTCCGGAGGGCTCCGGCCTCAAGATCGCGCTCACCACTCTCAACACCGGCCGCCTCTCGCTGCCCGCCATGTGCGTCGGCGCCGGCAAGTGGTGCCTGAAGATCGCCCGCGAGTGGTCGGCGGTGCGCGAGCAGTGGGGCAAGCCGGTCGCGCTGCACGAGGCGGTCGGCTCCAAGATCTCCTTCATCGCGGCGACGACCTTCGCGCTGGAGGCCGTCCTGGACCTCTCCTCCCAGATGGCCGACGAGGACCGCAACGACATCCGCATCGAAGCCGCCCTCGCCAAGCTCTACGGCTCCGAGATGGCCTGCCTGATGGCCGACGAACTGGTCCAGATCCGCGGCGGCCGGGGCTTCGAGACCGCGGCCTCCCTCGAAGCACGCGGCGAGCGCGCGGTCCCCGCCGAACAACTCCTGCGGGACCTGCGCATCAACCGCATCTTCGAGGGCTCCACCGAGATCATGCACCTGCTGATCGCGCGCGAGGCCGTCGACGCCCACCTCTCGGTCGCCGGCGACCTGATCGACCCCGACAAGACCCTCTCCGACAAGGCGCGGGCGGGCGCGCAGGCCGGCGTCTTCTACGCCAAGTGGCTGCCGAAGCTCGTCGCGGGCCCCGGCCAACTCCCGCGCTCGTACGGGGACTTCCACCCTTCCGGCCACCCCGACCTCTCCGGCCACCTGCGCTACGTCGAACGCACCGCCCGCAAGCTCGCCCGCTCCACCTTCTACGCCATGTCCCGCTGGCAGGGCCGGATGGAGACCAAGCAGGGCTTCCTGGGCCGGATCGTCGACATCGGCGCGGAGCTGTTCGCGATGAGCGCCGCCTGCGTCCGCGCCGAGCACCTGCGCACCAGGGACGAGCACGGCCGCGAGGCATACCAGCTCGCCGACGCCTTCTGCCGCCAGTCCCGCATCCGCGTCGAGGAACTCTTCGGCCGCCTGTGGAGCAACACCGACGACCTGGACCGCAAGGTCGTCAAGGGCGTACTGGGCGGCGCGTACGAGTGGCTGGAGCAGGGCGTCGTCGACCCGTCGGGCGACGGCCCTTGGATCGCGGACGCGACACCGGGCGCCGGCACGAGGGAAAACGTCCGCCGCGCCATCGGCTGACCCGGGGCCCCGGCCGGACGGAACCCGCACGGGAGAGACGCCTCGGCGATCTCCCGCGCGGGCCCGCGACACCCGACCGAGGGACGCGCTGTCCTTCCGGAGGGCCGTTACGGACACAATGGGGGGATGAGCGACAGTCCAGCCCCACTCGCCGACCCCCACCTCGTCTACGACCCGGTGGCGGGCGACGGCCCGAAGGACGTGGTGATCCTCGGGTCCACCGGGTCGATCGGGACCCAGGCCATCGACCTCGTGCTGCGTAACCCGGACCGCTTCCGGGTCACCGCCCTGTCCGCCAACGGCGGCCGGGTCGCCCTCCTCGCCGAGCAGGCGTACCGGCTGAGGGTGCGGACCGTCGCCGTCGCCCGTGAGGACGTCGTACCGGCGCTGCGGGAGGCGCTCACCGCGCACTACGGCACGGGCGAGCCGCTCCCGGAGATCCTCGCCGGACCGGAGGCGGCCACCCGTCTCGCCGCGTCCGACTGCCACACCGTGCTCAACGGCATCACCGGCTCCATCGGACTCGCGCCCACGCTGGCCGCCCTGGAGGCGGGCCGCACCCTCGCGCTGGCCAACAAGGAGTCGCTCATCGTCGGCGGCCCGCTGGTCAAGGCGCTGGCCAAGCCGGGCCAGATCATCCCGGTCGACTCCGAGCACGCCGCCCTCTTCCAGGCGCTGGCCGCCGGCACCCGTGCCGATGTGCGCAAGCTGGTCGTCACCGCCTCCGGCGGCCCGTTCCGCGGCCGGACCAGGGACCAGCTGGCCGCCGTCACCGTCGAGGACGCGCTCGCCCACCCCACCTGGGCCATGGGCCCGGTGATCACGATCAACTCCGCGACCCTCGTCAACAAGGGCCTGGAGGTGATCGAGGCCCACCTGCTCTACGACATTCCCTTCGACCGCATTGAGGTGGTCGTGCACCCGCAGTCGTATGTCCACTCGATGGTTGAGTACACGGACGGATCGACACTGGCCCACGCCACGCCCCCCGACATGGGCGGGCCCATCGCCGTGGGTCTCGGCTGGCCCGAACGCGTCCCCGACGCCGCGCCCGCCTTCGACTGGAGCAAGGCCTCGACCTGGGAGTTCTTCCCGCTCGACAACGAGGCTTTCCCCTCGGTGAACCTGGCCAGGCACGTCGGACAGCTCGCGGGCACGGCCCCGGCGGTGTTCAATGCCGCCAATGAGGAGTGCGTCGAGGCGTTCCGCTCCGGCGCGCTGCCGTTTCTCGGGATCATGGAGACCGTCACGCGGGTGGTCGAGGAGCACGGCACCCCCCGTACGGGAACCTCGCTCACCGTCGCGGACGTCCTCGAAGCGGAGACCTGGGCACGCGCCCGGGCCCGGCAACTGGCGGCACAGACGGCGGAGGCCCGTGCATGACGACCCTGATGTTCATCCTCGGCATAGTCCTCTTCGCCGTCGGCCTGCTGTTCTCCATCGCCTGGCACGAGCTGGGCCACCTGTCCACGGCCAAGATGTTCGGCATCCGGGTGCCGCAGTACATGGTGGGCTTCGGGCCGACACTCTTCTCGAAGAAGAAGGGCGACACCGAGTACGGGGTCAAGGCCATCCCGTTCGGCGGCTACATCCGCATGATCGGCATGTTCCCGCCCGGCCCCGACGGCCGCATGGAGGCACGCTCCACCTCGCCCTGGCGCGGGATGATAGAGGACGCCCGCTCGGCCGCCTTCGAGGAACTGCAGCCCGGTGACGACAAGCGCCTCTTCTACACGCGCAAGCCGTGGAAGCGCGTCATCGTCATGTTCGCCGGCCCGTTCATGAACCTGATCCTCGCAGTGGTGCTCTTCCTCACGGTGCTGATGGGCTTCGGCATCTCCCAGCAGACCACCACCGTCAGCTCCGTCTCGAAGTGCGTCATCTCGCAGAGCGAGAACCGCGACGACTGCGCCAAGTCCGACCCGGCCTCCCCGGCCGCGGCGGCGGGCCTGCGGGCCGGGGACAAGATCCTCGCCTTCGACGGCGTACGGACCGACGACTGGGACAGGCTCTCCGACCTGATCCGCGCCAACCCCGGCGAGGACGTGCCGGTCGTCGTCGAGCGCAAGGGCGAGGAGATCACCCTCCACGCGACCATCGCCACCAACAAGGTCGCCAAGAAGGACTCCAACGGACAGATCGTCCAGGGCGAGTACGTCACCGCGGGCTTCCTCGGCTTCAGCGCCGCCACCGGCGTGGTGAAACAGGACTTCGGCCAGTCCGTGACCTGGATGGGCGACCGGATCGGCGACGCCGTCGACTCCCTCGCCGCGCTGCCCGCCAAGATCCCCGCACTGTGGGACGCGGCCTTCGGCGACGGACCCCGCGAGGCCGACTCCCCGATGGGCGTCGTCGGCGCCGCCCGCGTCGGCGGCGAGATCGCCACCCTCGACATCCCGCCCACCCAGCAGCTCGCCATGTTCGTCATGCTGGTGGCCGGCTTCAACCTCTCCCTGTTCCTCTTCAACATGCTGCCGCTGCTGCCGCTCGACGGCGGCCACATCGCGGGCGCCCTGTGGGAGTCGCTGCGCCGCGGCGCAGCGAAGGTGCTGCGCAGGCCCGACCCGGGGCCCTTCGACGTGGCGAAGCTGATGCCGGTGGCGTACGTGGTGGCGGGCGTCTTCGTCTGCTTCACACTGCTCGTGCTGGTGGCCGACGTGGTGAATCCGGTGCGCATCAGCTGACGGCGGGAAGCCCGATCCGGAGAGCATGTCCCTCCGGACCGGGCTTCACTCGCCTCACCCGGCAGATGGACGCCAAAGGGTGCATCTCCCGTACGCCGCGTGCCCGGCGTTCATCTCGGTGCCGTAATCTCGAAGGCCGGAGCCCGCCGCTGAACGGGGCCGGACCTTGATCCACGACTTGGGGTTGCACAGCAGATGACTGCGATTTCTCTCGGCATGCCGGACGTTCCGACCAGGCTCGCGGAGCGCCGCAAGAGCCGGCAGATCCAGGTCGGACCCGTGGCGGTGGGCGGCGACGCCCCCGTGTCGGTGCAGTCCATGACCACCACCCGCACCTCCGACATCGGCGCCACCCTCCAGCAGATCGCCGAGCTGACGGCGTCCGGCTGCCAGATCGTCCGGGTGGCCTGCCCCACCCAGGACGACGCCGACGCGCTGCCCGTGATCGCGAGGAAGTCGCAGATCCCGGTGATCGCGGACATCCACTTCCAGCCCAAGTACGTCTTCGCCGCGATCGAGGCGGGCTGCGCGGCGGTCCGGGTGAACCCGGGCAACATCAAGCAGTTCGACGACAAGGTCAAGGAGATCGCCAAGGCGGCCAAGGACCACGGCACGCCGATCCGCATCGGCGTGAACGCCGGCTCCCTCGACCGCCGCCTGCTCCAGAAGTACGGCAGGGCGACCCCCGAGGCCCTCGCCGAGTCCGCCCTCTGGGAAGCCTCGCTCTTCGAGGAGCACGACTTCCGGGACATCAAGATCTCGGTCAAGCACAACGACCCGGTCGTCATGGTCGAGGCATACCGCCAGCTCGCCGCCCAGTGCGACTACCCCCTCCACCTCGGTGTCACCGAGGCCGGCCCCGCCTTCCAGGGCACCATCAAGTCGGCGGTCGCCTTCGGCGCGCTCCTCTCCCAGGGCATCGGCGACACCATCCGCGTCTCCCTCTCCGCCCCGCCGGTCGAGGAGATCAAGGTCGGCATCCAGATCCTGGAGTCGCTGAACCTGCGCCAGCGCGGCCTGGAGATCGTCTCCTGCCCGTCCTGCGGCCGCGCCCAGGTCGACGTCTACAAGCTGGCCGAGGAGGTCACCGCCGGTCTGGAGGGCATGGAGGTCCCCCTCCGCGTGGCCGTCATGGGCTGCGTCGTCAACGGCCCCGGCGAGGCCCGCGAGGCCGACCTCGGCGTCGCCTCCGGCAACGGCAAGGGCCAGATCTTCGTCAAGGGCGAGGTCATCAAGACCGTCCCCGAGTCCAAGATCGTGGAGACCCTCATCGACGAGGCCATGAAGATCGCCGAGCAGATGGAGAAGGACGGCGTGACCTCCGGCGAACCCTCCGTCTCCATCGCGGGCTGATCCACCTCGTGCCGCGTCGCCCCGGGGGGCGGCGCGGCATATTCGCGGCAGGTACAGTGCGGGGACCAGCAGATCTCAGGGTGAGGCCCCCGCACGTGTTGACGCAGACCACCTCCCGCGTGCTCGAACCGAGCGACCTGGACGCCGCGCTCGCCATCCTCGACCGCGACCCGGTCGCGAACGCCTTCGTGGCCGCCCGCGTCCAGATCGCCGGACTCGAACCGTGGCGCCTCGGCGGCGAGATGTGGGGCTGGTACGAGCACGGCATGCTCACGTCCCTGTGCTACGCCGGCGCCAACCTCGTGCCCATCTGCGCCACCCCGCGCGCCGTCCGCGCCTTCGCCGACCGCGCCCGCCGGGCCGGCCGCCGCTGCTCCTCGATCGTCGGCCCCGCCGACACCACCGCCCAGCTCTGGCGCCTGCTCGAACCGGGCTGGGGCCCCGCCCGCGAGGTCCGCACCCACCAGCCCCTCATGGTCACCGACCGCCTCCCCGACGACATCGCCCCGGACCCCTACGTCCGCCGCGTCCGCAAGGACGAGATGGAACGGATCATGCCGGCCTGCGTGGCGATGTTCACCGAGGAGGTCGGCATCTCCCCGATGGCCGGCGACGGCGGCCTGCTCTACCAGGCCCGGGTCGCCGAACTCGTCGGCTCCGGCCGCTCCTTCGCCCACTTCGACGCCGACGGCAAGGTCGTCTTCAAGGCCGAGATCGGCGCCGCCACCGACCGCGCCTGCCAGATCCAGGGCGTGTGGGTGGCCCCCGAGTACCGCGGCAAGGGCCTGGCGGCACCGGGCATGGCGGCGGTCCTGCGCTACGCCCTCGCGGACGTCGCCCCGGTGGCGAGCCTGTACGTCAACGACTTCAACACGGCGGCGCGACGGACGTACCTCCGGGTCGGCTTCCAAGAGGTGGGCGCCTTCATGAGCGTCCTGTTCTGAGCCGCTGGCGCACCACCAGCACCAGCGCCCCAACCGAAACCCCCCTGTAGGCTCCCCGGCATGGACCTCGTGATCGGCCCACTGGACCTCTCCGCGCACGTGGACGAGGCCCTGGCCGTCCAAGCCGCCGCCTTCGGCCTCGGCCCCGACGAGGTGGCCGTCCGCCGTCAGATCGTCCTGCGCCACATGACCCACCCGGGCGCCAGAGCCCTCGGCGCCACCGTCCGGGGCCGTCTCGTCGGCTTCGTCTACGGCATGCCCAACGACCGCACCCACTGGTGGTCCACCGTCGTCGAGCCCTACCTCCGCGCCCAGGGCACCGACGCCTGGCTCGACGACTCCTTCGTCATCACCGAACTCCACGTCCACCCGTCCCACCAGAACCGCGGCGCGGGCCGCGCTCTGATCACCACGATCACCGACGCCGCCACCGAGCCCCGCTCGATCCTCTCCGCGATCGACACCGAGAGCCCCGCCCGCGGCCTCTACCGCTCCCTCGGCTACCAGGACCTCGCCCGCCGGGTCCTCTTCCCCAGCGCCCCCAAGCCGTACGCGGTGATGGGTGCCCCGCTTCCCCTGCACCGGCCACCGGCGGGCCGATAACCGATTTCCACCGCACCGGACCGCCCGGCTAACCTCCTAGCACCACCCTTACGCAGCAGGAGACACGAGAACCATGGCCAACGCACCGGTCCAGCGCATGTCGAAGTTGATGGCGAAGACGCTGCGCGACGACCCGGCGGACGCCGAGGTCCTCAGCCACAAGCTGCTGGTCCGCGCCGGCTACGTGCGCCGCACCGCCGCCGGCCTGTGGAGCTGGCTGCCGCTCGGCAAGAAGGTCCTCGGCAACATCGAGCGCATCGTCCGCGAGGAGATGGACGCCATCGGCGCCCAGGAGGTCCAGCTCCCCGCCCTCCTGCCGCGCGAGCCGTACGAGGCGACGGGCCGCTGGCAGGAGTACGGCCCCGAACTCTTCCGCCTCCAGGACCGCAAGGGCGGCGACTACCTCCTGGGCCCCACCCACGAGGAGATCTTCACGCTCCTGGTCAAGGACCAGGCATCGTCCTACAAGGACCTGCCGGTCATCCTCTACCAGATCCAGAACAAGTACCGCGACGAGGCCCGCCCCCGGGCCGGCATCCTGCGCGGCCGCGAGTTCCTCATGAAGGACTCCTACTCCTTCGACGTGGCCGACGAGGGCCTCGCGGAGTCCTACGCCCTGCACCGCGCCGCCTACCAGCGCATCTTCGAGCGCCTGGGCCTCGACTACCGCATCGTCGCGGCCACCGCGGGCGCCATGGGCGGCTCCAAGTCCGAGGAGTTCCTGGCCCCCGCCGAGGCAGGCGAGGACACCTTCGCCGACTGCCCGAACTGCGACTACGCCGCCAACACCGAGGCGATCACCTACAAGCTGAGCCCCGTAGAGGCGGCCGACGTCCCCGCGGCCGAGGACATCCCCACCCCCGACACCCCGACCATCGAGACCCTGGCGGCCTCCCTGGGCGTACCGGCCTCGGCCACCCTCAAGAACCTCCTCGTCAAGGTGGACGGCGAGATCGTGGCCGTGGGCGTCCCCGGCGACCGCGAGGTCGACATGGACAAGGTCGAGGCGCACTTCGCCCCGGCCGCCGTCGAGCTGGTCACCGCCGAGGACTTCGTCGGCCGCCCCGACCTGGTCCGCGGCTACGTCGGCCCGCAGGGCCTGGGCGACAAGGTCAAGTACGTCGCCGACCCCCGCGTCGCCCCCGGCACCGCGTGGATCACGGGCGCCAACAAGGCCGACACGCACGCCAAGAACGTCGTGGCGGGCCGCGACTTCGAGGTCGACACCTACGTGGACGTCGTCGTCGTCCGCGAGGGCGACCCGTGCCCCAACTGCGGCACCGGCCTCAAGCTGGACCGCGCCATCGAGATCGGCCACATCTTCCAGCTGGGCCGCAAGTACGCCGACGCCCTCAAGCTCGACGTCCTCGGCCAGAACGGCAAGCCGGCCCGCGTCACCATGGGCTCCTACGGCATCGGCGTCTCCCGCGCGGTGGCCGCCCTCGCCGAGCAGCACGCCGACGACAAGGGCCTCGTCTGGTCCAAGGAGGTCGCCCCGGCCGACGTCCACGTCGTCGCCGCCGGCAAGGCCCTGCAGACCGAGCTGGCCCTGGAGGTCTCCGACAAGCTGGCCGCGGCCGGCGTCCGGGTCCTGGTGGACGACCGCGCGGGAGTCTCTCCCGGCGTGAAGTTCACCGACGCGGAACTCATCGGCGTCCCGCAGATCCTGGTGGCCGGCCGCCGCTCCGCCGAGGGCGTGGTCGAGCTGAAGGACCGACGTACGGGGGAGCGCGAGGAAGTAACGGTCGAGGAAGCCCTCACCCGCCTCACCAGCTGACCCGAAGCGACCCGGCGTTCCCTGCCCCCGGCGCGGGCCCCCGGGGGCGGGGGAACGCGGCCCGGCGTGGCCTCGGCACCCGGCGCGGATGTGGCCGCGAGGGTGGGTCGCGTGGCCCGGCGCTGCCGGGGTGCCGCCGCGCCCACCCGTGCCGCCCCAGCGGCACGACTGCCCGCGGCGGCGGGGCGACGGCCCGCAGGCGCGTACGGCGAGCAGGGGACGTGTCGGGGGGTGTTCGCCCGCAGCGGTTGGCGCGTCAACGCCGCGCACCTCTTCAAGAAACCGATTCCGCGCCGTTCCGAGGACGAACACCCCCCGGCGCGGCCCCGACCCACCACCCCACGCACCGCGCTACGCGCACCCCCACCGAACCCGCAGCGGCGCCGCAGGCATCCCGCACTCCCACAGAACCCGCACAGGCGCCGCAGGCACCCGCACGCACACCGTCACAACCACCCCGCGAACTCCAACAAGAGCTCCGCGTCCTGCTCCCGCCCCACTCGCCGGGCCCGCACCCCCGACTCCACCGCCCGGAACAGCGTCCACCCCCGCAGCCGCTCCTGATCGACCTCCAGCGACTCCGCGAGCCGCTTGATCCGCCGCCGAGTCGTCGACGCCCCCGACGGCTGTGCGATCAGATCCTCCACCCGGTCCCGCACCAGCCGCGCCAGATCGAACGCGCTCTCCCCGACCACCGGATCGGGCCCCACCGCAAGCCACGGCATCCGATCCCCGGCCAGCACCTTGCTCTGCCGGAACGTCCCGTGCAGCAACCGCCGCTCCGGCGGCTCGGCGAGCAGCTCCGCCCGCGCCGCCAGCGCCGCGTCGACCAGCGGCGCGATCTCCGCGTCCGCCGCCGCCCCCGCCCGCATCGCCTCGGCCTGCCGCCCGGTCCGCTCGGCCACCGTCTCGAAGGGATGGGAGGCCGGCGGCTCCACCCACAGCCGCCGCAACGTCCCCGCGGCCTCCAGCAACGCCTTGGCCTCCGGCAGCGACCGCACCGACACGTCCGGATGCAGCCGCTCCAGCAGCAGCACGCCCTCGTCGGTCCCCTCGGCCCCGTCCCCGGCCCACACTTCCCGCAACTGCACGGCACCCCGCCCGCCCCAGTGCGCGAGCGCGGCCCGCTCGCTCCCCGGCCGCGCCCGGCGCGGGGCGAGCTTCAGCACCGCCGGCGCCCCCTCGGCCGTCCGCACCAGGACCACCAGGCTGCTGCGCCCGCCGGGCACCTGCACCCGCTCGACCGCCAACTCCCGCCGCGCCACGGCCCGCTCCGCCACTTCGGGCAGCTTCGCCAACCAGTCGTCACCGTCCGGTGCCGTCTCGCCGAGCGCCTTGACCAAACGCCGCGGCGGTTCGAAAGCCATGCGCGAGCCGTTCCCTTCCCGTACGGAGTGCCGTACGCGTTACGCAGTCGGTGATGCCGTCGCAGCCGTCGTGTCGGAGGCATCCGGAGCGGACCGCCGCCCGGCCGACGTGCCGGCTGCCCGCTCGGCGAGCCCAGGGAAGGCTACGCTCCCGCCCCGCCAGCGCACCGCACGCACCGCGGCCTCGCGCAGCGCCGCGGCCGCCGAGGCCCGTCCGTCGCCCTCGGCCGCCCGCACCAGATCGGAGTACACCCCGGCCACCCGGTCCTCCAGCTCGGCCGCCAGCCGTACCGCCGCCGCCGAGTCCGGCACCGAGAAGGGCAGCGCGTACCCCGCCGCCGCGGCGACCGGCGCACCGCCCAGGTCCCGCACCTCGCGCGCCAGCGCGTCCCGCCGCGCCCGGTGCGCGTCGTACGCCGTGCGCGCCTCGGCACGCCGTTCCTCGACGATCCGTCCGCCGACGACCCCGTAGCCGTACACCGCCGCGTGCTCCGCGGCCAGCGCCGCCTGGAGGGCGTCCAGCCGCCCGTCCTCCGCCTTGCCCACCCGTCAGCCCTCCGTCAGCAGGAACACGTGCGCGGCCCCGGCCGCCGCGACCGAGGCGAGCAGCCGAGCCAACTCACCCGGCACCTCCAGCAGCGCACGGGCCCGCCGATCGGCGAGCTTCCGCTCGGCCCCGGCGAGCAGCGCCAGCGCGCCCTTCTCATCCGCAGGCACGACCTGGGAGTCCCCGGAGTCACTGACGTCACCGGACTCACCGGCGCCACCGGCGTCACCCCCCGGCCCGGCGGCCCGAGCGGAGACCGAGGGCGACGCGGCCGACGCCGTCCCCGATGCCGACGCCGTCCCCGACACCGTCGGCGAAGGCGAACCCGCCCGCACGCCGCCGAACGCCTCCACGTGCCGCACGACGCCGTCCCGCAGCGGCCCCAGCCGCTCCGCCAGCCCGGGATGGGCGGCGATCACCGCCGCATACCGCGCGGCCAGCTCCGCACTGTCCCGGGCCGCACGCGCGCGTGCCCGCTCGGTGTCCGAGGGCCCGCCCCCCGACTCGCCGGAGCCCGACCCTCCGGTACACCCGACGAGCAGGGCGGCCCCCGCGGCCCCGGCGGCCGAGGCGAGCAGGCTCCTTCTGCGCGGCCCCCGGGACGGGCGGCGCGGCGATGGGGAAAGCGACACGGCAGACGTCCTCGACAGGCTCGTACGGAAACGACGAAAAAAGCGACAAAAAACCACGGCAGAACGACGACCAACGCGACGGAAACCCGAGATCCCGCCCGCCCGTGATCACGGTACCCGTGCACCGCCCGGCCACCACTCATCGGCACCGCCCGACCCGGGTGGACGGCAACACCCCCCGCGACCGGATACCCTTTGACCAGACACGCGCACCGTCCCACAACAGCACACGCGGCCGAGGAGTCACCCGGATGAGCACCACCCAGAGCGAGAGGCTGCGAGAGCTGCTTGAGCCGCTCGTCGCCTCCCAGGGACTGGACCTCGAAGAGATCGCGGTGGACTCGGTCGGCCGCAGGCGTGTGCTGAGCGTGGTCGTCGACTCCGACACCGGAGCGGACCTGGACCGAATCGCCGATGTGAGCCGCGCGCTCTCGGCGAAGCTCGACGAGACCGACGCGATGGGCGAGGGGGAGTACACCCTCGAGGTCGGCACCCCCGGCGCGGAGCGCTCCCTCACCCAGCACCGCCACTACGTGCGCGCCACGGACCGCCTGGTCCGCTTCCAGCTGCACGAGGGCGGCGAACTGGTCGCCCGGATCCTCGCCGTGGACGAGGACGGACTCGACCTCGAAGTACCAGGGGTGAAGGGCCGCAAGGCCACCACCCGCAGACTGCCCTTCGGCGACATCGACAAGGCGCGCGTCCAGGTCGAGTTCAACCGCAAGGACACCAAGAGCGACAAGAACGACAACCAGCCGGAAAACAACAACAAGACGGAAGAGGAGGAGGCGTAGCCGTGGACATCGACATGAGCGCCCTGCGGGGCTTGGTACGGGAGAAGGAGATCTCCTTCGACCTGCTGGTCGAGGCGATCGAGTCGGCCCTCCTCATCGCCTACCACCGCACCGAGGGAAGCCGCCGGCACGCGCGCGTGGAGCTCGACCGGAACACCGGCCATGTGACCGTGTGGGCGAAGGAGGACCCGGACGACCTCGAGGAGGGCCAGGCGGCCCGCGAGTTCGACGACACCCCGTCCGACTTCGGCCGCATCGCCGCCACCACCGCCAAGCAGGTCATCCTGCAGCGGCTGCGCGACGCCGAGGACGACGCGACGCTCGGCGAGTACGCCGGCCGTGAGGGCGACATCGTCACCGGCGTGGTCCAGCAGGGCCGCGACCCGAAGAACGTGCTGGTCGACATCGGCAAGCTGGAGGCCATCCTGCCGGTGCAGGAGCAGGTGCCCGGCGAGACCTACCCGCACGGCACGCGCCTGCGCTCGTACGTCGTCCGGGTGGCCAAGGGCGTACGGGGCCCCTCCGTGACGCTCTCCCGCACGCACCCCAACCTGGTGAAGAAGCTGTTCGCCCTGGAGGTGCCGGAGATCGCGGACGGGTCCGTCGAGATCTCCGCGATCGCTCGCGAGGCAGGCCACCGCACCAAGATCGCCGTACGCTCCACCCGCTCGGGCCTGAACGCCAAGGGCGCCTGCATCGGCCCCATGGGCGGCCGGGTGCGCAACGTCATGGGCGAGCTGAACGGCGAGAAGATCGACATCGTCGACTGGTCGGACGACCCGGCCGAGATGGTGGCGAACGCGCTCTCCCCGGCCCGCGTCTCCAAGGTGGAGGTCGTGGATCTGGCGGCCCGCTCCGCGCGCGTGATCGTGCCCGACTACCAGCTGTCGCTGGCCATCGGCAAGGAAGGCCAGAACGCCCGGCTCGCGGCCCGGCTGACCGGCTGGCGGATCGACATCCGCCCGGACACCGAGCAGCCGGAGAACCAGGCGTCGGAGCAGTCCGCGGAGCGGTCGTCCGACGGGTCGTCCGGCGGTCGCGGGGAATAGATCCAAGCCGCACGGCGCTGAGATCACGACAGCTTTGCGTGCGGCACGTGTTCGATTCTTGCCCCGAAGGGGTGAGGTCGGTCCGGGGAGGTAGACTTAGGAGTGTCTGGCCGGACACGTACCCGAGCATGCCCCGAGCGCACCTGCGTGGGGTGCCGGGAGCGAGCGGTCAAGAGCGAGCTGCTGCGCACCGTGGTGGTCGAGGGTCATTGCACCCCTGATCCACGCGGTACGCTGCCCGGCCGGGGTGCGTACGTACACCCCGCACCGGTCTGTGTCGACCAGGCGGTGCGCCGCAAGGCGTTTCCGCGGGCGCTCCGCGTCCCGGGTCCGCTCGACGTAAAGGCGTTGCGCCACTACGTCGAGCAGGCAGAAGGTTGCAGCAAGGTTGCTGAAAGCAGCATGTGAGCAACGTGGTAAGGAAGACATGCCGCGCGGAACCCCGCGCGGCTTGGTACCTCGCGAGTCGAAAGCAGGTCGAGATTGCGATGAGCACTCGATGAGTACGCGATGAGTACGCCCATGAACTAGCGACGGTCCGGACGCAACCCGGACCTCAGAGGAGCGAAGTGGCTAAGGTCCGGGTCTACGAACTCGCCAAGGAGTTCGGTGTCGAGAGCAAGGTCGTCATGGCCAAGCTCCAGGAACTCGGTGAATTCGTCCGTTCGGCGTCTTCGACGATCGAAGCGCCCGTAGTACGCAAGCTGACAGACGCCTTCCAGCAGGGTGGCGGCAACGGCCGGTCCGCCGGTCGCCCCGCGGCCCCGAAGAAGGCTGCCCCCAGGCCGTCGGCGCCCTCCCCGGCGCAGGCGGCTCGTCCGGCTGCCCCGCGGCCGTCGGCCGCACCCAAGCCCGCCGCTGCCCAGCAGCCCGCGGCTCCGTCGGCCCCCGCGCCGGCTCCGTCCCAGGGCCCGCGTCCGACGCCGGGCCCCAAGCCCGCGCCGCGTCCGGCCCCGGCCGCGCCGGAGTTCACCGCTCCGCCTGCGGCTCCGGCGGCTCCGTCCACTCCGGCCCAGGCTCCGTCCGGTCCGAAGCCCGGCGGTGCGCGTCCCGGTGCCCCCAAGCCCGGCGGCGCCCGTCCGTCCGGCCCGGGCCAGGACCGTGGTCAGCAGGGCGGCCAGGGCCGTCCCGGTGGCCAGCGTCCCGGTGCCCCGGCGCAGCGTCCGGGCGGTCGCCCCGGCGGTCCGCGTCCGGGTAACAACCCCTTCACCTCCGGCGGCAACGCCGGCATGGCGCGCCCGCAGGCGCCCCGTCCGCAGGGCGGGCCGCGTCCGGGCGGTCCCGGTGCTCCCGGCGCCGGTCCGCGTCCGCAGGGCCCCGGCGGCCAGGGCGGCGGTCCCCGTCCCCAGGCTCCGGGCGGCAACCGTCCGAGCCCGGGCTCGATGCCCCGTCCGCAGGGCGGCGGCGCAGGTCCCCGTCCCGGCGGCGGCCCGCGTCCGAACCCCGGCATGATGCCGCAGCGTCCGGCTGCCGGCCCGCGTCCCGGCCCCGGTGGCGGCGGTCGCGGTCCCGGCGGTGCCGGTCGTCCCGGCGGCGGCGGTCGTCCCGGTGGCGGCGGCTTCGCCGGTCGTCCCGGTGGCGGCGGTGGCGGTCGTCCGGGTGGCGGCGGTTTCGCCGGTCGTCCCGGCGGTGGCGGCGGCTTCGGCGGCGGCGGTGGCCGTCCCGGCTTCGGTGGTCGTCCCGGCGGTCCCGGTGGCCGTGGTGGCACGCAGGGCGCCTTCGGTCGTCCCGGTGGTCCCGCGCGTCGCGGTCGCAAGTCGAAGCGGCAGAGGCGCCAGGAGTACGAGGCCATGCAGGCCCCGAGCGTCGGCGGCGTGATGCTGCCGCGCGGCAACGGCGAGACCATCCGTCTCTCCCGCGGCGCGTCGCTCACCGACTTCGCGGAGAAGATCAACGCCAACCCGGCGTCGCTCGTCGCGGTCATGATGAACCTCGGCGAGATGGTCACCGCGACGCAGTCCGTCTCCGACGAGACGCTCCAGCTCCTCGCGGACGAGATGAACTACACGGTTCAGATCGTCAGCCCGGAGGAGGAGGACCGCGAGCTGCTCGAGTCCTTCGACCTGGAGTTCGGCGAGGACGAGGGCTCCGAGGAGGACCTGGTCGTCCGTCCTCCGGTGGTCACCGTCATGGGTCACGTCGACCACGGAAAGACCCGACTGCTCGACGCCATCCGCAAGACGAACGTCATCGCGGGCGAGGCCGGCGGCATCACCCAGCACATCGGTGCCTACCAGGTCGCGACCGAGGTCAACGACGAAGAGCGCAAGATCACCTTCATCGACACCCCGGGTCACGAGGCGTTCACCGCCATGCGTGCCCGCGGTGCCCGGTCGACCGACATCGCGATCCTGGTCGTCGCGGCCAACGACGGCGTCATGCCGCAGACGGTCGAGGCGCTCAACCACGCCAAGGCGGCCGAGGTCCCGATCGTCGTCGCGGTCAACAAGATCGACGTCGAGGGCGCCGACCCGACCAAGGTGCGCGGTCAGCTGACCGAGTACGGCCTGGTGGCCGAGGAGTACGGCGGCGACACCATGTTCGTCGACATCTCCGCCAAGCAGGGTCTGCACATCGACTCCCTGCTGGAGGCCGTGGTCCTCACCGCGGACGCCTCGCTCGACCTGCGGGCCAACCCGGTCCAGGACGCGCAGGGCATCTCGATCGAGTCCCGTCTCGACCGCGGCCGCGGTGCCGTGGCGACGGTCCTCGTGCAGCGAGGCACCCTGCGGGTCGGCGACACGATGGTGGTGGGCGACGCCTACGGCCGTGTCCGCGCCATGCTCGACGACAACGGCAACAACGTCGCCGAGGCGGGTCCGTCCACGCCGGTCCAGGTGCTGGGTCTGACCAACGTCCCGGGCGCCGGTGACAACTTCATCGTGGTCGAGGAGGACCGTACGGCCCGCCAGATCGCGGAGAAGCGCGCCGCCCGCGAGCGCAACGCCGCGTTCGCCAAGCGCACGCGCCGCGTGTCGCTGGAGGACCTGGACAAGGTGCTGAAGGCCGGCGAGGTCCAGCAGCTCAACCTGATCATCAAGGGCGACGCGTCCGGATCGGTCGAGGCGCTGGAATCCTCCCTGCTCCAGCTGGACGTCGGCGAAGAGGTCGACATCCGCGTCCTGCACCGCGGCGTCGGTGCGGTCACGGAGTCCGACATCGACCTGGCGATGGGCTCCGACGCCATCGTGATCGGCTTCAACGTGCGCGCCGCCGGGCGTGCCGCGCAGATGGCCGAGCGCGAGGGTGTGGACGTCCGGTACTACTCGGTCATCTACCAGGCGATCGAGGAGATCGAGGCGGCCCTCAAGGGCATGCTCAAGCCGGAGTACGAAGAGGTCGAGCTGGGCACGGCGGAGATCCGCGAGGTCTTCCGCTCCTCCAAGCTGGGCAACATCGCGGGTGTTCTCATCCGCTCCGGCGAGGTCAAGCGCAACACCAAGGCGCGCCTCCTGCGCGATGGCAAGGTCATCGCGGAGAACCTCAACATCGAGGGTCTGCGTCGCTTCAAGGACGACGTCACCGAGATCCGCGAAGGCTTCGAGGGCGGTATCAACCTCGGAAACTTCAACGACATCAAGGTCGACGACGTCATCGCGACGTACGAGATGCGCGAGAAGCCGCGGGTGTAAGTACCGCGACTTCCGGGAGTGACCGGTCCGGGGCCGGTCGGCGGAGCACAATATCCGTCGATCGGCCCCGGTCGTTCGTTGTACGGTTCAGATGATCCCGCCCGTTCGCGGCGGGGCCATCGATCCCGGACCGGCGGGTGAACCGGCTGCACATGTATGTGGGGACGCTGTCCTTCGACCTCCTCCTCGGCGACGTACATTCGCTGAAGGAGAAGCGCTCCGTCGTCCGTCCGATCGTCGCCGAACTCCAGCGGAAGTACGCGGTGAGCGCGGCGGAGGTGGAGCACATGAACCTCCACCGCCGGGCGGTCGTCGGCCTCGCCATGGTGTCCGGCGACGCGGGCCACCTCAGCGACGTGCTCGACCGGTGCGAACGGCTGGTGGCCGGCCGCCCCGAGGTGGAACTGCTGTCGGTGAGGCGGCGCTTCCACGGCGACGACGACTGACCAGACCGGGCAATCGGCAGAAGACCGGATCGGGCAAGAGAAGCCGGATCGGGCAAGAGAAGAAAGAACGGGAGACGGACCAGTGGCCGACAACGCGCGGGCGAAAAGGCTGGCGGACCTCATCCGAGAGGTGGTGGCCCAGAAGCTGCAGCGCGGGATCAAGGACCCGCGGCTCGGCTCGCACGTCACCATCACGGACACCCGGGTCACGGGTGACCTGCGGGAGGCGACCGTCTTCTACACGGTCTACGGGGACGACGAGGAGCGCAAGGCCGCCTCGGCGGGCCTGGAGAGCGCCAAGGGCATCCTGCGCTCCGAGGTCGGCAAGGCGGCGGGCGTGAAGTTCACGCCGACCCTGACCTTCGTCATGGACGCCCTGCCGGACACCGCACGCAACATCGAGGACCTCCTCGACAAGGCGCGGCAGTCCGACGAGAAGGTGCGCGAGGCGTCCGCCGGCGCCGCGTACGCGGGTGAAGCGGACCCGTACCGCAAGCCGGGCGAGGACGAGACGGAGACCGAGACCGGGGCCGACGAGACGGACGACACCGCTAAATGACCGAGAAGCACAACACGCCCGACGGCCTTGTCATCGTCGACAAGCCGTCGGGCTTCACTTCGCACGACGTCGTCGCCAAGATGCGGGGCATCGCCCGCACCCGGCGCGTCGGGCACGCCGGCACGCTCGACCCGATGGCGACGGGCGTCCTGGTCCTCGGTGTGGAGCGGGCGACCAAGCTCCTCGGTCACCTCGCCCTCACCGAGAAGGAGTACCTGGGCACCATCAGGCTCGGGCAGACGACGCTCACCGACGACGCCGAGGGCGAGATCACGGGGTCGCGGGACGCCTCGAAGGTCACCCGGGAGGCGATCGACGCCGGCATCGCCGAGCTGAGCGGCGACATCATGCAGGTGCCGTCCAAGGTCAGCGCCATCAAGATCAAGGGCGTGCGCTCCTACAAGCGGGCCCGCGAGGGCGAGGACTTCGAGATCCCCGCCCGCCCCGTCACCGTCTCCTCCTTCGCGGTGTACGACGTCCGGGACGCCGTCGCCGACGACGGCACCCCGGTGCTCGACCTGGTGGTCTCGGTGACCTGCTCCTCCGGCACCTACATCCGTGCCCTCGCCCGCGACCTGGGCGCCGGCCTCGGCGTCGGCGGACACCTCACGGCACTGCGGCGCACCCGCGTCGGGCCGTACAAGCTGGACGGCGCCCGCACCCTGGACCAGCTCCAGCAGGAGCTGACCGTCATGCCCGTCGCGGACGCGGCCGGTGCCGCCTTCCCCCGCTGGGACGTGGACACGAAGCGGGCCCGGCTGCTCACCAACGGCGTACGCCTTGAGATGCCCGAGGAGTACACGGGCGCCGGTGCCGTCGCCGTCTTCGATGCCGAGGGGCGCCTCCTCGCCCTCGTGGAGGAGCACAAGGGCAAGGCGAAGAGCCTGGCCGTCTTCGGCTGAGCCGACCCGCCGTCGGGTCCGCCCGTGGAGCGGCGATCACGGGGACTGCCACTGTCGCCGCTCCACGGTCCCCCCTCGGTTCCCCCGCTCCCTAGGGTGTATCCAACCCACCCCTTCTGTTCACCCGTCCGGGCAGGCGCTCGGAGTGAACCGGGGGAGTGGAAGGGGGCGCGTTCGCCAGGAGATCTGTCCCGCTGATCATCTCGCGCCTACCGTCGAACACACGGCACGGGTGTAGGGCGGGGAGGTTCGACGATGGCGTCGCGGAACCGGTCCCGGGAGACGACGGGCGGCAGGGCGGGGGAGCGGCCCGGGCCCGACTCCCGGGAGGCACGAGGCGGCCCACCGGCCGCCCGGCAGGCCGATCCGGCAGGGTACGCGTCCGATCCGGCGGGGTACGCGTCCGATCCGGCCGGGTGCGCCCACGACGCCGCGCTGATCCGCTTCCACGACCTCGCCGGCCGCCCCCGCGGCACGGGATTCGTCGCCGACCACCACGGCACGGTGCTCACCAGCCACGAAGCGGTCGACGGCCTGACCCGCCTGGTGCTGAGCACCGCCGGGGACCGTCGGCGCGTCGTGGCCGCCGCCGACGTGACCCCGCTGCCCGCCCTCGGCCTGGCCCTGGTGCGCACCGAGGGCCTCGGCGTCGACCCGCTGCCGCTCACCGTCCGGGACCGCGTCGAGGCCGGGACCTACGTCCGGATCGCCGCCGGCGGCTGGCGGGAGGCCCGAGTCCTGGGCGCCACCGACGTCACCTACACGGCCACCGACCGCTTCCACCACCTCGGCGACGCCCTCGAACTGGCCGTCGGCACCTGCGGGCGGGACGCGCTGCGGCTGGGCGGCGGCGCGGCCGGCGGACCCGTGCTCGACGCGGCGACCGGCGCCGTCCTCGGCGTCCTCGGCACCGCCCTCAGCTCGGGACACAGCGACGTCGGCTTCGCCGTACCACTGCGCCCCGCCGCCACGGGCCCGCTCGCCGCACTCCTCGCCGAGAACGCGGCGACCGTCCCGGCCTACGGCGCCGACCTCAATCCGGCCGGCGTGCTCGCCCTCACCGCGACATCGGTCCGGGACGGGGACCCCCTCGCCGTGCCGGGCAGCGGATCCGGCGCGGCGGAGCCGGTCGAACGGACGGCGGTGACACGCGAGTTCGCCGCCTTCACCGCAGGCCGGGCCCGCGTGCTCGGTCTGGTCGGCGCGCCGGGCAGTGGCCGGACGACCGAGCTGGCGGCCCTCGCCGCCCGTCGTTCCCGGGGCCCGGACGCGGCGCCCACGCTGTGGCTGCGCGGCGCCGATCTGCAGGACGACGACATGTCGCTGGCGGACGCCGCCCGCCGGACACTGGCCCGGGCCGCCCGCATCGTCGCCGCCTCGGACGGCTCCGACCCCGGCAGCCTCGGCGACATCTCCCCGGACCGCCTCGCCCACCTGGCCCGCACCGCCGGACGGCCCCTCCTGCTCCTCCTGGACGGCCCCGAGGAGATGCCGCCCGCCCTGGCCCACCGGCTCCCCGAGTGGACCGAGGGCACGGCCACCTGGCTGGGGGCGACGGGGGCACGGCTGGTGCTGGCCTGCCGCGCGGAGTACTGGGAGCACGCCGGAGCGGAGTTCCCGAGGGAGCTGCTGCACGGATCGGACATGGGGCAGGCCCCGCCGCCCCGGGCGGCTCTCGCCGTGCCGGGGCCGGGAGCGGGTGTGGCCTCGTCCTGGGCCGACTTGCGGCCGGCGCGCCCGGAGGCACCAGCAGGAGCAGCGCCGACACCCTGGGCGACCGGTGGGACGTCCGGTGCGCCACCGTGGCCGCGTCGTACCGCCGCGCCTGCGGGACCGCACCCGGCGTCCGGTGTCGCAGGTTCCTTGGAGGAGACGGGTGCGGTCGGCTCAGGGCCGGCGTCCGGTGGTGCCGCTCCGTGGTGGCGTGGCGGCATCGGCCGCGCGGTACCGCTACCGGGGTCCGGCACCGGTGCCGCAGGTCCCCCGGACGCGACGGAAGCCGTCGGCTCCGGGCCGGCGTCCGCAGGCACCCCGGGGGGTGGGCCCGTCGGGCTCCCGCCCTGTGTCCGCCTCGGCGACCTGAGCGACGAGGAGGCCCGAGAGGCGCGCGTACGCCACGGCGTGCCGGAAGGCGCCCTGGCCGACCCGGACGCCGCTCACCCCCTCACCCTCCGCCTGTTCGCGGAGGTCCACGCCGCCCTGCCCGGCCCCCCGGCCCCCGCACCCGTCACCCGGGACGCGGTCTTCGCCGCCTACCTGGACCTGATGTGCCTGCGCGTCGCCACCCGCCTGGCCGGGGAGAACGGCCTGCACGGCACCGCCGTGCGCCGACTCGCGGCGAAGGTCTCGGGCCAGGTACACGAAGCCGCCCGGCGCAGCCTCGGGTCCGGACAGGGCGGACTGGACCGGGACTCCTTCGAGGCGCTGTTCCCGTGGGGACCGGCCCCGGCCCGGCTGGGCGGCGGCACCGGCTGGGCACCGGCCGTGCTCGCCGAGGGCCTCTTCGCACCCGCGGGCAGCGGCTACCGCTTCGCGCACGAGGAGCTCGCCGACTGGATCCAGGGCATTCACCTCGACCTGGAGGAGGCCCTGCGCGCCCTCGTCCACCGTCGTGACACCCCGCACGGCACCCACACCCTGCCCGTCCCGCACCACCGCATCGGCTCCGTCGTCGAGGCGGTCCTGCTCCTCGCCCGTCAGCACGGCGTCCCCCAACTCGCCCTGACCCTCGAAGAGCTGGTGCACGCCCTGGACCTCGATCAGCACTCCTGGTGGGCCGCCCGGCTGCTCGCCGAGGTGCTGACCCGCGTCCCCGACGCGACGCCGTACACGGAGGTGCTGCGGCTGCTCGCCGACGGGATCGCGGAACGGGGCGGCGAGGGGCAGCCGGCGCCCCAGGTGTTCGGGCCCGGATTCTGGACGGCCCTGCGGCTGCCCGGGACCACCCGCCTCGACCTGCTGCGCCGCCTCGTCCTCGCCGACGGACCGCCGCACCGCCCCGGCCCCAGGCACCTCGACACCGCGGCCGGGCTGCTCGTCGCCGACCCCGCGGCCGTACAACCGCTCCTCGTGCGCTGGTTCGACGACGAGCGGCCGCTGCCCGCCACCCCGCACGCCACCGTGGCGACGGCCGCGCAGGCGCTGCTGCACACGCACCGCCACCGCGGCCTGGACAGCCTCACCGAGGTCCTCGTCGACAGCGCGCACCGGCGCGCCGACGAACTGCTCGCCGTCCTGGCCGAGGAGGAGCCGTCGGCGCTCTGCCGCGCGGTGGAGCGGTGGGCGCGCGACGAGCGCCCCGCGCGGCAGACCGCGGCGGTCACCCACGGCCTGCGGACCGCCCCGCACGCGCGCCCCGGCGCCGACCGCACCCTGCTCCGCCACGCCGCCCTCGTCCTGCTCGCCGGTCCCTCCGACAGCCCGCTGCGCGGCGGCGCACTGGCCCTGCTCATCCAGGACCCCGCCTGCCGCGACCGCCACCTCCCCAGGGCCCTCGACCACTTCGCCGCCGGCGACCCGTACCTCCCGCCGGGCGCGGTGGCCGCCGCCCTGCCGACCCACCCCGAGCCCGTCCTGGAGGCGTTCCGGGCCCGTCTGCTCGGCCCGGACGCCGGTGAGGCGCTGCGCAGGCTCGCCGACGCCACCACGCCCGCGCTGGCCGACCGGGTGGCCGCCCTCGTCGGGCGGGCGGTGGCCGAGCGCCCCGAGACCGCCGGACACCTGGCCGCGTACGTCGACCGGCGCCTGGACCGGGACCCCGCACCCCGCGCCGTACTCCTGCCGCTGGTCACCCGCCTCCTGGACGACGGCCCCGAGCCGGTGCGGGCCGCGCTCGCCGGAGTCCTCGCCGCCGACGGGGCGACGTCGGGCGCCCCGCTCCGCCGCAGCCTGCGGGAGCACCTGTTCGCCCACGAGCACGAACCCGCCGTCCTGGACGCGCTGCTGCACGCGGCCGCCCGGTGCGAAGGGGAGGAGCTGCGCGCCCTCGTGCAGCGCACCGGGCTGCTCCTCGTCCGCACCCCCGAGGGCGCCACCCGCTTCGACCGCGGCCTCGTCGACCTGGCCCGCCACCTCCCCGGCTTCGCCGCCCGGCTGACCGGCTGGCTCAGCGACGCGCCCCAGGACTGGGCCGCGCTGGTGGGTCCCAGCACCCGCCGCACGATCGAGCACCTGGCGGGCGCCCGCGTCCTCGCCTGATCCGGGCCTCGGTCACGGCGCCGATGCGGAGGCGGATGCCGATGCGGGCCGGAGCCGGACGGCATGGCACCCTTAGACCTGCGCAAGGGTCACCACGGAACCATCGAAACCACGGAAGCACCGAGGAGCGGACACAGTGCAGCGCTGGCGTGGCTTGGAGGACATCCCCGAGGACTGGGGACGCAGCGTCGTCACCATTGGCTCCTACGACGGCGTTCACCGCGGGCACCAGCTGATCATCAGGCACGCCGTGGACCGGGCCCGCGAGCTGGGCGTTCCGGCCGTCGTCGTCACCTTCGACCCGCACCCCAGTGAGGTCGTCCGCCCCGGCAGCCACCCCCCGCTGCTCGCCCCGCACCACCGCCGGGCCGAACTGATGGCGGACCTGGGCGTGGACGCGGTGCTGATCCTCCCCTTCACCAAGGAGTTCTCGAAGCTCTCCGCCGCCGACTTCGTGGTCAAGGTCCTGGTCGACCGGCTGCGCGCCAAGGCGGTCGTCGAGGGCCCCAACTTCCGCTTCGGCCACAAGGCCGCCGGGAACGTGGACTTCCTCACCGAGCAGGGCAAGGTCTACGACTTCGAGGTCGAGGTCGTCGACCTGTACGTCACCGGCGAGGCCGGCGGCGGCGAGCCGTTCTCCTCCACCCTGACCCGCCGCCTGGTCGCCGAGGGCGACGTGTCCGGCGCCGCGGAGATCCTGGGCCGACCGCACCGCGTGGAGGGCGTGGTCGTGCGGGGCGCCCAGCGCGGCCGCGAGATGGGCTTCCCCACGGCCAACGTCGAGACTCTCCCGCACACCGCGATCCCGGCCGACGGCGTCTACGCCGGCTGGCTGCACGCCCAGGGCGAGGCGATGCCGGCCGCGATCTCCGTCGGCACCAACCCGCAGTTCGAGGGCACCGAGCGCACGGTCGAGGCGTACGCCATCGACCGCGTCGGCCTGGAGCTGTACGGCCTGCACGTCGCCGTGGACTTCGTGGCCTACGTCCGGGGGCAGGCGAAGTTCGAGACGCTGGACGCGCTCCTGGTGCAGATGGCCGAGGACGTCGACAGGTGCCGCGAGCTCACCGCGACGGACGCGCCCGGGGCCTGACGGCCGGGGTCTGATCCGCCGACTGCCGGGGGCCCGCCTCCGCTGCGGCCGTCCCCCGGTCGCCCGTCAGCCCGTTCCCTTGGCCGCGGGCTGCTCCGCCCGGGCCCAGTGGCAGGCGACCTGGGACTCGTCGCCGCCGCGCAGGATCTCCAGCTCGCGGTTCCGGCAGGCATCCGCGACGCCGGCGCGTTCGGCCTCGCCGCTCGCCAGGACCGGGCAGCGGACGTGGAAGCGACAGCCGCCGGGGACGTACGACGGGTCCGGAGGCTCGCCGGTGAGCACGACCGGGGTGCCGGGGGCCTCGGGCAGCACGGACAGCAGGGCCTGGGTGTAGGGGTGCCGGGGTGCCGTCAGCACCTGCTCCACCGGGCCGGTCTCGACGATCCGGCCCAGGTACATCACCGCGACCCGGTCGGCGATGTTCCAGGCCAGGCCCAGATCGTGGGTCACCACGAGCGCGGCCAGGCCCAGCTCGGTGCGCAGCCGCAGCAGCAGCGCGAGGATCTCGCCGCGCACCGACGCGTCGAGGGAGGCCACCGGTTCGTCGGCGACGAGCAGTTCGGGTTGCAGGACCAGCGCGCCCGCGATGACGACCCGCTGGCGCTGGCCCCCGGACAGCTCGTGCGGGTAGCGCAGGAAGAACCGCTCCGGCGGCCGCAGCCCGGCACGCGCGAGCGCCTCGGCGACCGCTGTCCGCTCGTCCCCGGCGTGGCCGTGGATGCGCAGGCCCTCGGCGACGATGTCGTACACCGTGTGCCGCGGGTTCAGCGAACCGTTCGGATCCTGCAGGACCAGCTGGGCCCGCCTGCGGTACGCCTTGAGAGCCCGGGCGGAGTACGTGAGGGACGCGCCGTCGAAGCTGACGCGTCCCCCGGTCGGCCGCACCAGGCCGAGCAGCGAACGGGCCAGGGTCGTCTTGCCGCAGCCCGACTCGCCGACCAGCGCGACGATCTCACCCCGCCGGATGTCGAGGTCGACCCCGTCCACGGCTCGGGCGGCGGCCGCCCCGCGCCTGCCGGGGAACGTGACGTGCAGCCCCTGGACGCTCAGCAGCGGAGGAGGGTCACCGGGGGTGTCTTGCTGCGGCCCGGTGGGTGCGCCGCCGGACATGGTGCTGGTCATGGGGCACTGCTCCTCACTCCGTCGTCCTCCGCCGCCGCGACCCCGCCCGCGGGTCGTTCGCCCTCGGCAGGCTCCCCGCGCTCCGCGGGCGTCCCACGCTCCTCGGCGCCACCGACCCCGGCAGGCGCCGCGCCCTTGGTGGGCGTCCCGCCCTCGGCCGCCGTACCGCCGCCCGCTGTTCCCGTGCCGTCCGAGCCCACGTGCACGCATGCCGCCCGGCGTCGTGCGCCCGCTTCCCGCAGGAGCTGGTCCTCGGTCGTACAGAGGTCCAGCGCGACCGGGCAGCGCGGATGGAACGCGCACCCGGACGGCACCGCCGCCGGGTCGGGCGGGTCGCCCGGCAGCCCGCGGGGCGCGAACCGGGAGGCCGGGTCCCCGATCGTGGGGAACGCCTCCGACAGCGCCCGGCCGTAGGGATGCCGGGCGTCGTCGTAGACCTCCCGGGCGGGACCCTCCTCGACCACCCGGCCCGCGTACATCACCGCGAGCCGGTCGCAGGTGTCGGCCAGCACGGCCAGGTCGTGGCTGATCATGACGAGGCCGACGTCCTGCTCGCCCACCAGGCCCTCGATCAGCCGCAGGATCTGCGCCTGGATCATCACGTCCAGCGCCGTGGTCGGCTCGTCGGCGACGATCAGCCGCGGGTCGCAGGCGAGCGCCATCGCGATCATCACCCGCTGTCGCTGCCCGCCGGACAACTCGTGCGGGTAGGCACTCGCCCGGGCGGCCGGCAGACCGACCTGCTCCAGCAGTTCCCCGGCCCGCTTGCGCGCCCCGGCCGGCGTGGCCCTGCGGTGCAGCAGGATCGGCTCGGCGATCTGGTCACCGATGCGGTGGACGGCGTTCAGGGAGTGCATCGCGCCCTGGAAGACGATCGACGCGCCGGCCCAGCGGACCGCCCGTACCCGGCCCCACTTCATCGTGAGCACGTCCTCGCCGTCCAGCAGCACCTCCCCGCCGACCCGGGCACCCGGCGGCAGCAGCCGCAGCAGCGCCAGGGCCAGGGTGGACTTGCCGCAGCCCGACTCGCCCGCGATGCCGAGCTTCTCGCCCGCCTCCAGGGCCAGGTCGACCCCGCGCACGGCGGCCGCACCGCCGGGATACGTCACCTTCAGGTCCCGCACCTCGAGCAGACTCAACGGGACACCCCCAGCCTGGGATTGAGAACGGCCTCCACCGCACGCCCGCACAAGGTGAAGGCCAGCGCCACCACCGCGATCCCGATGCCCGGCGGCACCAGGTACCACCAGTCGCCCGAACTCACCGACCCCGCCTCCCGCGCGTCCTGCAGCAGCCCGCCCCAGGACACGACCGCCGGGTCCCCGAGCCCGAGGAAGGCCAGGGTCGCCTCGGCCAGGATCGCGGAGGAGATGATCAGCGTCGTCTGCGCCAGGATCAGCGGCATCACATTGGGCAGCACGTGCCGCGACATGATGTGCCAGTGCCCGCCTCCGAGCGCCTTCGCCCGCTCGATGTACGGCCGCGACTCCACCGCCAGCGTCTGCGCCCGCACCAGGCGCGCCGTGGTGGGCCAGGTGGTCACGCCGATCGCGAGCACGATCGTGCCGAGCGACCGGGACAGCACCGTCGCCAGCACGATTGCGAGCACCAGCGTCGGCATCACCAGGAACCAGTCCGTGATCCGCATCATCACCGTGGCGTACCAGCCGCGGAAGTGCCCGGCCGTGATCCCGATCAGCGCGCCGATGAGCACCGACAGCACCGCCGCGAGCAGCCCGACCAGGAGCGAGACGCGCGAGCCCCAGATCAGCAGGCCCAGCAGGTTCCGCCCGAACTGGTCGGTGCCCAGCGGGAACCGGCCGCTCGGGCTCTCCAGCGGCTGCCCGGGCGCGTCGGTCACACTGTCCACGTCGGACCCGACGGTCAGCGGCGCGGTCAGTGCCACGAGCACGAACAGCACCAGCGCCGCCAGCCCGAACACCCCCGCACGGTGCTTGCGGTACTCCCTCCAGAAGCGCGCGACGGAGGCGCGGCGCCGCCGCCGGGCCAGAGCGCGCGGACCGGGCCCGCCGGACTTCACCGGCGGCGACCCGGACGCGGATTCGGTGGTGTCGGTGGTCTCGGCGGTCATCGGCCCACCCTCGGATCGAGCATCGGATACAACAGGTCGGCCAGGGTGTTCATCAGGATCACCGCGGCGGCGAAGACGAAGAACAGCCCCTGCACCAGCGGCAGGTCGGGAACGCTGAGCGCCTGGTAGAACAGCCCGCCGAGCCCCGGCCAGGAGAACACCGTCTCGACGAGGATGACTCCCGCGACGGTCCGCCCCAGATTGACGAAGACCAGCGTCACCGTCGGCAGCAGCGCGTTGGGCACGGCGTGTCGACGCCGCACGAGGTCGTCCCTGAGCCCCTTGGCCCGCGCGGTCGTGAGATAGTCGCTGCCCATCTCGTCGAGCAGCGCCGACCGGGTGACCAGCAGCGTCTGCCCGTACTCCACCGCGACCAGCGTCACCACCGGCAGTACGAGATGGTGCGCGACGTCGAGCATGTGCGCGAAGCCCTCCTCGCGGCCCGACTCCATGCCGCCGGTCGGGAACAGCCCCGGGATCGGGTCCACCCCCACCGACAGCACGATGATGAGCAGCAGGCCCAGCCAGAAGGACGGGATGGAGTAAAGCGTCAGCGCCAGGCCGGTGTTGAGCCGGTCGCCGAGCCCGCCGTGCCGCCACGCCGAGCGGGTGCCGAGGAAGGCACCCAGCGCGGTGTAGAGCACGAAGGCCGTTCCGGTGAGCAGCAGGGTGTTCGGCAGCGCCTCGGTGATCTTGTCGACGACGGGCGCGTGGAACTGGTACGACGTGCCCAGGTCCCCGCTCAGCGCCTTGGCGCAGTAGTCCGTGAACTGCTCCCACAGCGGCAGGTCGAGCCCGAACTCCTCCTTGTACACGGCGAGCTGCTCGGCCGAGACCGGACGGCCGCCGGTCATGAACTTCACCGGATCGCCGGGGATCAGCCGGAAGAGGAAGAAGCTCGTGACGAGGACGGCGAACAGGGAGACCACCGCGCCCGCCAGCTTCCCCGCCAGGTACCGCGGATACGCGCTGCGGGTGCGCCCCCGCGTCCCCGCGGCCGGCCGCTTGTCGGCCGCGGAGGGGTTTGCGGAGGCGCCCGCGGAGGCGCTCGCCGAGTCGGTCGCGCTACTCACGGTCGTCGGCCGAGGCCCGGCGGCGGACGGCGAAGAGCACCCCGAGACCGACGAGGACGACGACGCCCGCGACGATCCCGATCACGGTCCCCGTGGACGACGAACTCCCCGAGGAGTCACCGGAGTCCGCGGGCACCGCCGACCACCAGCTCCAGTAGCCGTCCTGCCCGTAGATGTTGCCCGCGTCGGACGGCATCGTGGTGATCGACTCGATCTGGTCCGTGCGGTAGGCCTCCACCGCGTTCGGATACGCCATGACGTTCATGTACCCGGTGTCGTACAGCCGGGACTGCATCTGCTTGACGATCTCCGCCCGCTTGTCGGCGTCGTACTCGCCCAACTGCCGTGCGTACAGCTCGTCGTACTGCTTGTCGCAGATGAAGTTGTCGGTCGCCCCGGTGTCCTTCGGCGTCGCAGGGAGCGCGTCGCAGGTGTGGATGGAGAGCACGAAGTCCGGGTCGGGGTTGACGGACCAGCCGTCGAAGGCGAGGTCGTACTTGCCGGCCAGCCACGGGTCGGTCACGTTGTCCAGGCAGTTGAGCGTGACCGAGATGCCCAGCTCGCCCCACCACTCCTGGAGGTACTTGCCGACCGCCTTGTCGTTCGGGTCGGTGGCGTGGCACAGGATGCGGTAGTCCAGCGGCTTGCCGTCCTTGCCGAGGCGCTTGCCGTCCCCGTTCGTCCGGTAGCCCGCCTCGTCGAGCAACTGGGCGGCCTTCTTGGGATCGTAGGCCAGCTCCTGCCCCGCCGACGGCTCGAAGAAGTAGGAGGAGAAGCGCGGCGGGATGTAGCCCGCCCCCTCGACCGCGTGGCCCTGGAACACCTTGTCGACGATCGCCTTGCGGTCCACCGCCATGAACAGCGCGTTGCGCACCCGCTGGTCCAGCAGCGAGGGGTCGCCGTCACCGAACTTCGTCCCGTCCTTCGCCCGCGCGCCCGGGTTGGTGGCGAGGGCGTAGAAGCGGCGCCCGGGGGCGTCGTTGACGCGGATGTTCTCCTCGCCCTTGAGCGAGTCGGCCTGGGCCGGAGTCAGCGACGGCGACCCGGCGACGAAGGACACCTCGCCCTTGCGCAGGGCGGCGACGGCGGCGTCCTGGTCCTTGTAGTAGCGGAAGACCAGCTCGTCGAACTTCGGCGCGCCGCGCCAGAAGTCCTTGTTGGCCTTGAGCCGCACATAGCTGTCGGGCTTGTAGTCGGTGAGCACGAACGGACCGTTGCCGACTACGGGGAAGTCCTTGTCGTTGTTGAACTTCGAGAAGTCGTCGACCTTCTCCCAGACGTGCTTGGGCACGATCGGCACGTCCAGCGCGGTCATCGTGGCCTGCGGCTTCTTCAGCCGGATCACCAGCTGGGTCGGGCTCGGCGCGGTGACCTTCGCGAAGTTCCCGACGAAGCTGCCGTTGGCGGTGGCGGCGCCCGGGTCGGTCATCATCGTGTTGAACGTCCACGCCGCGTCCTCGGCGGTGGCCTGCTCGCCGTCCGACCACTTGGAGTCGGATCGGATCGTGTACGTCCAGGTCAGCTTGTCCGGCGAGGACTTCCACTCGGTGGCGAGCCCCGGTATGACGTGGTTGTCCTTGGCGTCGTAGTTGGTCAGGTACTCGTACGTCAGCCGGTGGATGCTCGTACTGAGCAGCCGTACCGCCAGGAACGGGCTGAGCGAGTCGACGCTCTGCGCCACGGCGACGGTGAGCACCTTGTCGCCCCCGTCGCCGTCCGCCGCCGAGACCGAGGGGGCGACCGCCCCCGACGCGAGGAGCAGCGCGCCGGCGCCTGCTGCCGCGAGGAGACGGGTTCGCCACGGCCGGTGGGAGGTACGTCCGCTGCCGTGCTGATCGTGTCTGTTCATGACTACCTGACCTCGCGTCATCGCACGCGCAGACGCCGGGCGTCCTCGCGTGAGGCGGGCTTGAACGGTGGTGAACGCGGAATGAAGTGTGTGTCTACCAGCGGCAGTCTGCGCGCGTCAACGGTGTGTCAAACCCCATGTGGCCTGCGGAAACGACGAGTTGCCCAACACGTGACCCTCATTGGCGCAGACCACTGGCGCTTGCCTGGTGAGAGCGTGGCGGCTGGGGCTGACGTTGTCGTTCGCACACGCCCGAAGGCCCGCGCCGTCGGTGACGGCGCGGGCCTTCGGAGATGGTGCGGAGGTGGGTGTAGCTACTGCTGGGGCGGGGGAGGCGGAGGCGTCTGCCCCTGTTGCGGCTGCTGTCCCGGCTGCCCCTGCTGTCCCGGTTGTCCGTGTTGCGGATATCCGTAACCGGGCGGCGGGGCGTAGGGCTGGCCGTAGCCGGGCTGCGGGTGCGGCGGCTGCTGCCCGGGCCCGGGCTGCGGCGGGTACGGCTGCCCCGGCACCGGCTGTCCCGGCTGAGGCGGCATCGGCTGGCCCTGCTGCGGCGGCATCTGCTGACCGGGCATGGGCTGCCCCGGCATCTGCTGGCCTGGCATCTGCTGGCCCGGCATGGGCGGGGCGGCGACCGGGGGCGGGTTGCCGTCGGACGTCCACAGGCCGTGCGACTGCTGGTGGCGGACGAAGTCCTCGGCGACCATCGCCGCGAGGTTGAAGTACGCCTCCCGCACCTTCGGCCGCATCATGTCGAGGTCGACCTCGGCACCGGCGGACAGGTGCTCGTCGAACGGGACCACGACGACCCCCCGGCAGCGGGTCTGGAAGTGCCCCACGATGTCGTCGACCTTGATCATCTTGCCGGTCTCGCGGACCCCGGAGATGACCGTGAGCGACCGGGAGACGAGGTCGGCGTACCCGTGTGCCGACAGCCAGTCCAGGGTCGTACTGGCGCTGCTCGCACCGTCCACGGACGGCGTCGAGATGATGATGAGCTGGTCGGCGAGGTCGAGCACGCCGCGCATGGCGCTGTAGAGGAGACCGGTGCCCGAGTCGGTGAGGATGATCGGGTACTGCTGGCCGAGCACGTCGATCGCGCGCCGGTAGTCCTCGTCGTTGAAGGTCGTGGACACGGCGGGGTCGACGTCGTTGGCGATGATCTCCAGTCCGGAGGATGCCTGCGAGGTGAACCGCCGGATGTCCATGTACGAGTTGAGGTACGGGATGGCCTGGACGAGGTCCCGGATGGTGGCCCCGGTCTCCCGGCGCACCCGGCGGCCGAGCGTACCGGCGTCCGGGTTGGCGTCGATCGCGAGGATCTTGTCCTGCCGCTCGGTGGCGAGCGTGGAGCCGAGCGCGGTGGTGGTGGTCGTCTTGCCGACGCCGCCCTTGAGACTGATCACCGCGATGCGGTAGCAGGACAGCACCGGGGTGCGGATCAGGTCCAGCTTCCGCTGCCGCTCGGCCTCCTCCTTCTTACCGCCCAGTTTGAACCGCGAACCACCGGCCGCCGGACGGCTGCTCTTCGCCTTCTGCCGCTTGTTGTTCACCAGCCGGTCGGACGACAGCTCCACGGCCGCCGTGTAACCGAGCGGCGCCGCCCCCGGATTGGTGGCCTGCCGCTGGTCGTGCTGCATGGGCTGCGGCCAGGCGGCACCGAGCCGGGGATCGGCGGGCTGCTGCGCGTGTGGCTGCGGCTGCGGCTGCGGTTGCTGGGGCGCCTGCTGCTGCGGCGGGAGGGGCTGATACTCCGGCTGCTGCATCGCCTGGGGCGGTTGAGGCGCCTGGGGTGCTTGAGGCGCCTGGGGTGCTTGGGGCGCCTGGGGTGCGTGGGGTGCCGGAACCGGCGGAACCGGCTGACCGGGCTGGGCCGGCGGAGCCTGACCGTCCCCCTGCGCCTGCTGAGCCTGCTGCGCCTGCTGCGGAACACCGGGGTACGGCTGTTGCGCCGACGGCCCGTGCGGCCCCTGCGGGAAGCCGTATCCACCGGGCTGGACCGGGGCGGCAGGTTGGGGCTGTGGCTGGGGCGTCTGCGTACCGGGCTGCGGGAAGCCGTAACCGGTCTGCGGGTCGGGCGGCGGCGGGTTCCACGCGGCGGGCGCCGGCTGTGGAGCCTGCGGCTGGAACGGCGGCTGCTGGGCCGGTACCCCCGGCTGCTCGGGAGGCGCGGGGGCGGGCTGCGGCTGTGCGGGCCACTGGTGGGCGGGCGCGGGCGCGACCGGCGGGTACGACGGAGGCAGCGGCGGCATCCCGGCCGGGGGCGGCGGCGCGTCCTGCGGCACGCTGTCGGCCGGGGGCGCGGCATCGGCGGGCACCGCGTCCTCGGGCTCGTCCGCGGGCTCGTCCGCGACCTGGTCTTCGGGCTCGGGCTCGGGTACGGCGGTCAGCGCGACCGGCCCGTCAAGGCGCGGGTCGTCCACGTCGCCGTCCCCGGCACTGGACACACCGCTGGTGTCCTTCCCGGAGCCGGAGCCGGAGCCGGAGCCGAAGTCGGAGTCGACGTCGGAGTCGACGTCGGCCTCGGCCCCGGTGCTGTCCGCGTCGTCCGCGTCGTCCGGACCCGCGTCGACCTCGTCCGGCGTGTCATCGACCTCGTCGGAACCGGTCACCGGGGATTCCGCGGTGGCGCCCTCCGCATCCTCCGCGGCGGCCCGTTCGGCGATCTCACGCTTGAGGGCGACTGCGGAGAACCGCATGGTCGCGCCGCTTTCCAGGTCGCCGTTGTCGAGATCGGCAGAGTCGGCCCTGCCGTCGGTCACCGGCTCGGGCTGGGGCTCGGGCTCCGCCACCGCCTCGGGTTCCTCGGCAGCCGGCGGAGCGGGCGCCTGGAGCTGGAACCCACCGGCCGGAAACGACGGCAGGGCCGTCGGAGAGGCGAGATCTGCAACAGGTGCCGGGTCCGCCACGGCTTCCGGCTCGGGCTCGGGCTCGGGCTCCGGCTCGGGCGGCGCCGACTGCTGCGAGGGCTGCGGCTCGAAGCCGCTCCCCACCGGCAACTTGGGCACCCCGGCCGGCCCTGAGCTCGGCGGCGCGGGCGGCGTGAACGGCGCACCCGGTCCCGGCGGCGGAGGCGGCGTGAAGGCGGCCCCCGGAGCGGGCGCCGGCGGGGGCGTGAAAGGCGCCCCCGGGGCAGGGGCCGGAACCGGGGAAGGCCCGTTGGGTGTCGCGTGCGGCGGCGGCGTCAACCCCGGCAACGGCGGAACCGGCCCACGAGGCGCAGGCGGAACGGCCGGACCGGAAGACGAGGAAGAGCCGGACGAACCGGAAGGCGAGGAGGAGGGAGCGGAAGAGGAGGAGCCGGAGGATGCCCCGTCCGCCTCACCCGCACCGTCCCCCTGACCGCCGTCGCCGGACGCGTTCTGCGTGTACCAGGCGGGCGGCGCGTAGTCGATGGTGAACTCGCCGGTCGTCTCGACGGAGGACTCCGCGTCGGGTTGGTCATCGCCGGGTGTAGCCCAGCCCCCGCGGATCCCGTCCCGATCGCTGCTCACAGTTCCTCCTGGTGTGGTCGAGCACCCTCAAGCCGTGCTGGGGCGACCCTTGCTTGTCTTCGAACTTGTCATTCGAAATGGTCCGAGGCCGTTCGAGGTCGTCCGATCCACCGGCTTTCCCCCTGAGACGCCGACGCCCGCTCCACGGGTTCTGGTGTCGCTCCCCACACCAGCCTAATCACCACGAGCCCCGCCCTGTCAGCCCCCGTCCGGCACCGACGCCGAGCCGGGCGCACGACTGGAACCGGTCGCCGTCGCCCTGGGCCCGCGGACGGACCAGGAGGTGCCGTACCTCTGCATCGGGCCGCCGAGCGAGGCGCAGACGACGACCCTGACGGTCATGGCCGCCTCGTGCTCGGCATCGGCGGCGGCGCACCGGGAGGTCCTGACCGGACCGCCTCCGCTACTCGACGTCGCCCCCAGAGCGTTCCGCGGCCGGTTCCAGGTCGAATTCCCCGTCCCGCGCACCGAGCACGAACGCCCGCCACTCCGCCTCCGTGTACCGCAGTACGGTGTCGTGGTCGAGCGAGGACCGCATGGCGACGGCGCCCTCCGGCAGGTAGGCGATCTCGACCCGTTCCTCGTGGGACTCGGTGCCGGGCGCGCTGTGCCATTCGACACCGGAGATGTCGAGGGCGTAGAGCTCGTCCCGTTCCCGGTCCTTTCGTGCTCGGAGTTCCTTGTCCTCGGCATCGGCCATGGCGGCTCGGGTCCTTCCTGCTGTGCCAACGAACTGTGCGGTCACCATACTTGTCCCCGTTCTTCCAGGTCAGCGGTTCACCGATGGAGGCACCGGTACGGGGGACGGGCGGAGGTGTGTCTACGGGCTGGTACGCTGTGTGACGGCCGTTTGTGTACGCGCCCCCGGAGCCGCGAGCCCTGGAGGTCGCGCCCAGCGGATCCCCGCCTTCCGAGTTACGGAAGATCCCCCGAGACGTAGACCGGGGGCACTCGGTGGCCAGTCACAGACCAAGAGGAGTACGCGTGTCGCTCGACGCCGCAGTGAAGAAGCAGATCATCACCGAGTTCGGTACCAAGGAGGGCGACACCGGCTCCCCCGAGGTCCAGGTCGCTCTGCTGTCCCGTCGGATCTCCGACCTGACCGAGCACCTCAAGACGCACAAGCACGACCACCACTCCCGTCGTGGTCTGCTCATCCTGGTCGGCCAGCGCCGCCGGCTGCTGCAGTACCTCGCCAAGAAGGACATCCAGCGCTTCCGTGCGCTGGTCGAGCGCCTCGGCATCCGCCGCGGTGCGGCGGGCGCCCGCTAGCACGCCGTGAAGGGAGCGGTTCCCAACGTAAGGGGGCCGCTCCCTTTGCTGTACGTGCGCGCTGTCGCCGCCCCTTTGTAGTGTGGTAACAGAAGAACAAGACGTACGAGGAGAAGCGGACCGCACCGCCGCCGCCGGTCCTCGGTAGTGGCCCCCGGGGGCAGATCCCCGGGTGCTTCGATCGAAGACCGGCCCGCATTGCACGGACGCTTCTCCGGCACCGTCCCCTCCGCCACACGGGCGGGCGGGACAAAAGACGACAAGCATCGGAGAAACCACTAGTGGAGAACGAGACCCACTACGCCGAAGCCGTGATCGACAACGGCGCGTTCGGCACCCGCACCATCCGCTTCGAGACGGGCCGCCTGGCCCGTCAGGCCGCCGGTTCCGCCGTGGCGTACCTGGACGACGACACCATGGTGCTGTCGGCCACCAGCGCCTCCAAGAACCCGAAGGACCAGCTCGACTTCTTCCCGCTCACGGTGGACGTCGAGGAGCGGATGTACGCCGCCGGCAAGATCCCCGGCAGCTTCTTCCGTCGTGAGGGCCGCCCCTCCGAGGACGCCGTCCTCACCTGCCGCCTGATCGACCGCCCGCTGCGCCCGTCCTTCAAGAAGGGCCTGCGCAACGAGATCCAGGTCGTCGCGACGATCATGGCCCTCAACCCCGACCACCTGTACGACGTCGTGGCGATCAACGCCGCCTCCGCGTCCACGCAGCTGGCCGGCCTGCCCTTCTCCGGCCCGATCGGCGGCGTTCGCGTCGCGCTGATCCGCGGCCAGTGGGTGGCCTTCCCGACGCACACCGAGCTCGAGGACGCCGTCTTCGACATGGTCGTCGCGGGCCGCGTCCTGGAGGACGGCGACGTCGCGATCATGATGGTCGAGGCCGAGGCCACCGACAAGACCATCAAGCTGGTCGAGGGCGGCGCCGAGGCGCCCACCGAGGAGGTCGTCGCCGCCGGTCTGGACGCCGCGAAGCCCTTCATCAAGGTGCTGTGCCGCGCCCAGGCCGACCTCGCCGCCAAGGCCGCCAAGCCGACCGGCGAGTTCCCGATCTTCCTGGACTTCCAGGACGACGTCCTCGAGGCGCTGACCGGCGCCGTCAAGCCCGAGCTGACGCAGGCGCTCACCATCGCCGGCAAGCAGGAGCGCGAGGCCGAGCTGGACCGCGTCAAGGGCCTCGCCGCCGAGAAGCTCCTGCCGGAGTTCGAGGGCCGCGAGAAGGAGATCTCCGCCGCGTACCGCGCGCTGACCAAGTCCCTGGTGCGCGAGCGCGTCATCAAGGAGAAGAAGCGCATCGACGGCCGCGGTGTCACCGACATCCGCACCCTGGCCGCCGAGGTCGAGGCCATCCCGCGTGTGCACGGCTCCGCCCTGTTCGAGCGTGGCGAGACCCAGATCCTGGGCGTCACCACCCTGAACATGCTCCGCATGGAGCAGCAGCTGGACACCCTCTCCCCGGTGACCCGCAAGCGCTACATGCACAACTACAACTTCCCGCCGTACTCCGTCGGCGAGACCGGCCGCGTCGGCTCCCCGAAGCGCCGCGAGATCGGCCATGGCGCCCTCGCCGAGCGCGCCATCGTGCCGGTGCTGCCGACGCGTGAGGAGTTCCCCTACGCGATCCGCCAGGTGTCCGAGGCCCTCGGCTCCAACGGCTCGACGTCCATGGGCTCGGTCTGCGCCTCCACCATGTCGCTGCTGAACGCCGGTGTGCCGCTGAAGGCCCCCGTCGCCGGTATCGCCATGGGCCTGATCTCCCAGGAGATCAACGGCGAGACGCACTACGTCGCCCTCACCGACATCCTCGGTGCGGAGGACGCCTTCGGCGACATGGACTTCAAGGTCGCCGGTACCAAGGAGTTCGTGACCGCCCTCCAGCTCGACACCAAGCTGGACGGCATCCCCGCCTCCGTCCTGGCCGCAGCCCTCAAGCAGGCCCGTGACGCCCGCCTCCACATCCTCGACGTGATGATGGAAGCGATCGACACGCCGGACGAGATGTCCCCGAACGCGCCGCGGATCATCACCGTGAAGATCCCCGTCGACAAGATCGGTGAGGTCATCGGCCCCAAGGGCAAGATGATCAACCAGATCCAGGAGGACACGGGCGCCGACATCACGATCGAGGACGACGGCACCATCTACATCGGTGCCGCTCAGGGCTCGCAGGCCGAGGCCGCGCGCGCCACGATCAACGGCATCGCCAACCCGACCATGCCCGAGGTCGGCGAGCGCTACCTGGGCACGGTCGTCAAGACGACCACCTTCGGCGCGTTCGTCTCCCTGCTGCCCGGCAAGGACGGTCTGCTGCACATCTCGCAGATCCGCAAGCTCGCCGGCGGCAAGCGCGTGGAGAACGTCGAGGACGTGCTCGGCGTGGGCGCCAAGGTCCAGGTCGAGATCGCCGAGATCGACTCCCGCGGCAAGCTCTCCCTCATCCCCGTCATCGAGGGCGAAGAGGGCGACGACAAGAAGGACGACGCCGACCAGTGACGTCCCGTAGCGCCAAGGCGACGGCCCGCACCTCCTCGGAGGCGCGGGCCGTCGCCCGTACCCAAACGCTCATCAAGGGCGAGCACGGCATCGGCACGGTCCGCAGGACGACCCTCCCCGGCGGCCTGCGCGTCGTCACCGAGACCCTGCCCTCGGTCCGCTCGGCGACCTTCGGCATCTGGGCCCACGTCGGCTCCCGCGACGAGACCCCCGCCCTGAACGGCGCCACCCACTACCTGGAGCACCTGCTCTTCAAGGGCACCCGCAAGCGCAGCGCCCTGGACATCTCCTCCGCCATCGACGCGGTCGGCGGCGAGATGAACGCGTTCACGGCGAAGGAGTACACGTGCTACTACGCGCGCGTGCTCGACACCGACCTGCCGCTCGCCATCGACGTGGTCTGCGACATGCTGACCGGCTCGCTGATCCAGGAGGAGGACGTCGACGTCGAGCGCGGCGCCATCCTCGAAGAGATCGCGATGACCGAGGACGACCCCGGGGACTGCGTGCACGACCTGTTCGCGCACACCATGTTCGGCGACAACGCGCTGGGCCGCCCCGTCCTCGGCACCGTCGACACGGTCAACGCCCTCACCGCCGACCGCATCCGCCGCTTCTACAAGAAGCACTACGACCCCACCCACCTGGTGGTCGCCGCGGCCGGCAACGTCGACCACAACAAGGTCGTACGCCAGGTCCGCGCCGCCTTCGAGAAGGCCGGCGCCCTCAGGGACCCGGTGGCCCAGCCGCTCGCCCCGCGCGACGGCCGGCGCACCGTCCGGGCCGCGGGCCGCGTCGAGCTGATCGGCCGCAAGACCGAGCAGGCCCACGTCATCCTCGGCATGCCGGGCCTGGCCCGCACCGACGAGCGCCGCTGGGCCATGGGCGTCCTCAACACTGCCCTCGGCGGCGGCATGTCCTCGCGGCTGTTCCAGGAGGTCCGGGAGAAGCGCGGCCTGGCCTACAGCGTGTACTCGTACACGTCCGGCTTCGCCGACTGCGGCCTCTTCGGCGTGTACGCGGGCTGCCGGCCCTCCCAGGTGCACGACGTGCTCAAGATCTGCCGCGACGAGCTGGACCACGTCGCCGAGCACGGCCTCACCGACGACGAGATCGGCCGCGCCGTCGGCCAGCTCCAGGGCTCCACGGTCCTCGGCCTGGAGGACACGGGCGCGCTGATGAACCGTATCGGCAAGAGCGAGCTGTGCTGGGGCGAGCAGATGTCGGTCGATGACATGCTGGCCCGGATAGCCTCGGTCACGCCGGACGACGTCCGCGCCGTCGCCCGCGACGTCCTGGGCCGACGGCCGTCCCTGTCGGTCATCGGCCCGCTCAAGGACAAGCAGGCGTCCCGGCTGCACGACGCCGTCGCCTGACGGTCCCGTTGCGAAAAGTTCGAGAAGGAAGCGTGTGACATGAGCAAGCTGCGCGTGGCCGTCCTCGGTGCCAAGGGCCGGATCGGCTCCGAGGCGGTACGGGCGGTCGAGGCCGCCGAGGACATGGAGCTGGTCGCCGCCCTCGGCCGGGGCGACAGCCTGGAGGCGCTGGCCGAGACCGGCGCCCAGGTCGCCGTCGAGCTGACCACCCCCGCCTCGGTGATGGACAACCTCGACTACTGCGTGCGCCACGGCATCCACGCCGTCGTCGGCACCACCGGCTGGACCGACGAGCGCCTCGCGCAGCTGAACGCGTGGCTCGACGCCGCCCCGGGGACCGGCGTGCTCATCGCGCCGAACTTCTCCATCGGCGCCGTGCTGACCATGAAGTTCGCGCAGATCGCGGCCCCGTACTTCGAGTCCGTCGAGGTCGTCGAGCTGCACCACCCGAACAAGGTGGACGCCCCCAGCGGCACCGCCACCCGCACCGCCCAGCTGATCGCTCAGGCCCGGCAGAAGGCAGGCTCCGCACCGGCGCCCGACGCCACTGCCACCGCCCTGGACGGCGCCCGCGGCGCGGACGTGGACGGGGTCCCGGTGCACGCGATCCGGCTGCGCGGCCTGCTCGCCCACCAGGAGGTCCTGCTCGGCGCCGAGGGCGAGACCCTCACCGTCCGGCACGACTCCCTGCACCACAGCAGCTTCATGCCGGGCATCCTGCTGGGCGCCCGCCGGGTGGTCACCACCCCGGGCCTCACCTTCGGCCTGGAACACTTCCTGGACCTGAACTGAGACCCTCACCCTGATGCGCGCGAAGATCACCTACCTCGTCACGGCCGCCGTCCTGGTCTTCTACTTCGCCCTGGTCGGCAGCCGCGGCGTCCTGCTCATCAAGACCGGCACCCTGCTCACCGTCACCTTCGGCGTCGCGGTGCTGATCCTGCCGGTGATCGGCCTGTGGTTCCTGTGGAAGAACACCCAGTTCGTCCGCCGGGCCAACGCCCTCGCCGCCGAACTCGACGCCGAGGGCGGACTGCCCGTCGACGAGCTGAAGCGCACCCCCAGCGGCCGAGTCGACCGCGAGTCGGCCGACGCGGTCTTCGCCCTGCGCAAGGCGGAGACGGAGGACGCCCCCGGCGACTGGCGCAGCTGGTTCCGCCTCGCCGTCGCCTACCACGACGCCCGCGACACCCCGCGCGCCCGCAAGGCGATGCAACGGGCGATCGCCCTGCACGACGGCAAGCACGTCGAGGCCGCCTGACCCGACCGCAAGCGAAACGCCGGGGCCCGGACCGCAGTGGTGCGGTCCGGGCCCCGGCGTTTCGACTCTCGGCCGTCAGCCCCGTCGGTACTCGTCGGCCCACGCCTCCACCGCGTCGGCCGCCCGGTTGAAGGCACCGTCGCGGGCGAGGAAGTCGGAGTTGTGCGAGGTCAGCAGCGGGGCCATGGGCTCCGCCGACCGGCCCTGCCGCACCAGCAGCAGCGCCTGCCCCTGCACCGTGCGCGGCAGCCCCAGCCAGCGCACCGGCTGCTGCACCGTGCGCAGGCTGGCGACCTGCTGCCAGGCCACCGTGCGCGTGGTGAAGAAGGCCACCTGACGCACTCCGTGCGCGCTCACCCACGCGCCCATGCGCAGCATCCGCAGGGCGCAGAGGATGACGACGACCGCGAGGCCGAAGACCACCCCGGCGGAGGACGGCCCGCCGGTCGCCGCGATGATGACCGCCGCGAACAGGACGAACGAGGCGAGCAGCAGCATCAGCGCCGCCGCCCCCACGCGCCACGGCCCCGGCCGGTAGGGCCGGCGCCACAGGTCGCGGTCGTCGTACGGCAGCGCGACGTCGTCGGCCGTGTCAAAGGCGCGGTCGGCCGTCAGGAAGGGCAGGGGCACGGCTGGTCCTCACTCGTTCCAAGGCAAGTGTTGTGCCCGGTGAGGCTACCGACCTGTGTCTCCGGTCACCACCCTCGGGGGTCCGGACGGAGTCGGGCCGGCCGCGCCCGTGTGCCTCTAGCGCCCCTCGGACGCCTGCGACGGCTGCTTGTGCGGGGAGGGCTGGTCGGCCGACAGGGCGGGCATCCCGATCACCAGGGAACCGACCAGACCGGCGACGACGGTGACGCCGAGGAGCCAGCGTCCGGCCAGCTGGCCGAAGGACGCCCGCTCGCGCGGCGGGGGTGTGACATTGCTGCGGAACCTGTCGGCCTCGGCGACGAAGGCGAACGGCACGGGTTCACGCCGGCGGATCATAGGGACTGCGTCTCCCTTCAGGGACTGGAATGAAGTGCTGTTACTCATACAGACGAACGAACGGCCCTCCAGGTGCCCTGTTTCGCCGACTTCATTGCGGCACGGCACCGATCGCCCCATTCGGCGCCCCTGAGCGGGTCGTAGAGTGGCCTCGCCAAGCGCCGAGATTGACTGGGAAGGCCCTCCACACCGTGACCGACACCCCCGCCGACGATCCGAAGATCGAACTCCGCAGTGACATCACCGTCGAGCTGGTCAAGAGCGCCGCGACCGACTCCGACGTGCTGTTCGCCGCCCGTGTCTCCACCGCCGGGGAGCAGTCCCTGGACGAGCTGAAGAAGGACCCGGAGCGCTCCAAGGGCCTGATCAACTACCTGATGCGGGACCGGCACGGCAGCCCGTTCGAGCACAACTCGATGACCTTCTTCGTGAACGCCCCGATCTTCGTCTTCCGGGAGTTCATGCGGCACCGCGTCGGCTGGTCCTACAACGAGGAGTCGGGCCGCTACCGGGAGCTCCAGCCGGTCTTCTACGTGCCGGACGCCTCCCGCAAGCTGGTGCAGCAGGGCCGCCCCGGCAAGTACGTCTTCGTCGAGGGCACCCCCGAGCAGCACGAGCTGGTCGGCGACGCGATGGAGGACTCCTACCGCCAGGCCTACGCGACGTACCAGCGGATGCTCGCCGCCGGCGTCGCCCGCGAGGTGGCCCGCGCGGTGCTCCCCGTCGGCCTGTACTCGTCGATGTACGCCACCTGCAACGCCCGCTCGCTGATGCACTTCCTGGGCCTGCGCACCCAGCACGAGCTGGCGAAGGTGCCCTCCTTCCCGCAGCGGGAGATCGAGATGGTCGGCGAGAAGATGGAGGCGGAGTGGTCCCGCCTCATGCCGCTCACCCACGCCGCCTTCAACGCCAACGGCCGCGTCGCGCCGTAACGGAGCCCGGCCTCCGGTCTCCGGCCGTCCCGCCCGGGCACAGATGTACGGTTCAACCATCCGAAGTGTCCGGATTGCGGCGGTTGGAGAAGTTCATCTAGCCTGATCAAAGGGACCCGGCACTGCTTGAACCCCCGAGCAGGCAGTGCCGGGCTCCACTTCCGTTCCGACCTGCCGCCTCCCCCGAGGGCAGACCCCGCCCTGAGCAACGAGTAGCGTGTAACCCATGGCTCCGACCTCCACTCCGCAGACCCCCTTCGGGCGGGTCCTCACCGCCATGGTCACGCCCTTCACGGCGGACGGCGCACTCGACCTCGACGGCGCCCAGCGGCTCGCCACCCACCTGGTGGACGCAGGCAACGACGGCCTGATCATCAACGGCACCACCGGCGAGTCCCCGACCACCAGCGACGCGGAGAAAGCGGATCTCGTACGAGCCGTACTGGAGGCCGTCGGCGACCGGGCGCACGTCGTCGCCGGAGTGGGCACGAACAACACCCAGCACAGCATCGAGCTGGCCCGCGCCGCCGAGCGCGTCGGCGCCCACGGCCTGCTGCTCGTCACGCCGTACTACAACAAGCCCCCGCAGGAGGGCCTGTACCTGCACTTCACGGCCATCGCCGACGCCGCCGGGCTGCCGGTCATGCTCTACGACATCCCCGGCCGCAGCGGCGTCCCGATCAACACCGAGACCCTGGTCCGCCTCGCGGAGCACCCGCGGATCGTCGCCAACAAGGACGCGAAGGGCGACCTCGGCCGGGCCAGCTGGGCCATCGCGCGCTCCGGCCTCGCCTGGTACTCCGGCGACGACATGCTGAACCTGCCGCTGCTCTCCGTGGGCGCGGTCGGCTTCGTCTCGGTCGTCGGCCACGTCGTCACCCCCGAGCTGCGCGCCATGGTGGACGCGTTCGTCGCCGGTGACGTACAGAAGGCCCTGGAGATCCACCAGAAGCTGCTCTCCGTCTTCACCGGCATGTTCCGCACCCAGGGCGTCATGACCACCAAGGCCGCGCTCGCCCTCCAGGGCCTGCCCGCCGGACCACTGCGCGCCCCCATGGTGGGCCTCACGCCCGAGGAAACCGAGCAGCTCAAGATCGATCTTGCCGCCGGCGGGGTACAGCTCTGACAACAGACTTCGCACCACCGCACGACCGGACGGACTTCACAACTGAATAGGCGGGCCACCGGTGCCCGCACCCCATACGGCAACTGCTTCTGCACGAACGTCACGCGCGCCACGTGCCCACCGGTACGTGGCGCGTGTGGTGAGGAGAGTCTTTTGAGTCATCCGCATCCTGAACTGGGCCGGCCCCCGGCGCTCCCCAAGGGCGGCCTCCGGGTCACGCCGCTGGGCGGCCTCGGCGAAATCGGCCGCAACATGACGGTCTTCGAATACGGCGGCCGTCTGCTGATCGTCGACTGCGGCGTGCTCTTCCCCGAGGAGGAGCAGCCCGGCATCGACCTGATCCTGCCGGACTTCACGTCCATCCGGGACCGCCTCGACGACATCGAGGGCATCGTCCTGACCCACGGCCACGAGGACCACATCGGCGGCGTCCCCTTCCTCCTCCGCGAGAAGCCGGACATCCCGCTGATCGGCTCCAAGCTGACCCTCGCGCTCATCGAGGCCAAGCTCCAGGAGCACCGCATCCGTCCGTACACCCTCGAGGTGGCGGAAGGGCACCGCGAACGCGTCGGCCCCTTCGACTGCGAGTTCGTCGCGGTCAACCACTCCATCCCGGACGCGCTGGCCGTCGCCATCCGCACCCCCGCGGGCATGGTCGTCCACACCGGCGACTTCAAGATGGATCAGCTCCCGCTGGACGGCCGCCTCACGGACCTGCACGCCTTCGCGCGGCTGAGCGAGGAGGGCATCGACCTGCTCCTCGCCGACTCGACCAACGCCGAGGTGCCGGGCTTCGTCCCGCCCGAGCGGGACATCTCCAACGTCCTGCGGCAGGTCTTCGCCAGCGCCCGCAAGCGCATCATCGTGGCGAGCTTCGCCAGCCACGTCCACCGCATCCAGCAGATCCTGGACGCCGCCCACGAGTACGGCCGCCGGGTCGCCTTCGTCGGCCGCTCCATGGTCCGCAACATGGGCATCGCGAGAGACCTCGGCTACCTCAAGGTCCCGCCGGGCCTGGTGGTCGACGTCAAGACGCTGGACGACCTGCCCGACAGCGAGGTGGTCCTGGTCTGCACGGGCTCCCAGGGCGAACCGATGGCCGCCCTGTCCCGCATGGCCAACCGCGACCACCAGATCCGCATCGTCAACGGCGACACGGTGATCCTGGCCTCGTCCCTCATCCCGGGCAACGAGAACGCGGTCTACCGCGTGATCAACGGCCTCACCCGCTGGGGCGCCAACGTCGTCCACAAGGGCAACGCCAAGGTCCACGTCTCGGGCCACGCCTCGGCCGGCGAGCTGCTGTACTTCTACAACATCTGCCGCCCGAAGAACCTGATGCCGGTCCACGGCGAATGGCGCCACCTGCGCGCCAACGCCGAACTGGGCGCCCTAACCGGCGTTCCGCACGACCGGATCGTCATCGCCGAGGACGGCGTGGTCGTCGACCTCGTCGAGGGCAAGGCGAAGATCACCGGCAAGGTCCAGGCGGGATACGTCTACGTCGACGGGCTCTCGGTCGGCGACGTCGGTGAACCGGCCCTCAAGGACCGCAAGATCCTCGGTGACGAGGGCATCATCTCGGTCTTCGTGGTCATGGACTCCTCCACCGGCAAGATCACCGGTGGGCCGCACGTCCAGGCCCGCGGTTCGGGCATCGAGGACTCGGCCTTCGCCGCGGTGCTCCCCAAGATCACCGAAGCGCTGGAGCGTTCGGCCCAGGACGGAGTCGTCGAGCCGCACCAGCTCCAGCAGCTGATCCGCAGGACCCTCGGCAAGTGGGTCTCGGACACCTACCGGCGCCGGCCGATGATCCTGCCTGTCGTCGTGGAGGTCTGACGGGCCGTCGGACCATCGACAGCGCCAACCTGGAGCGGGGCGCCCCGATTTGCATCGGGGCGCCCCGCTCCAGTACGTTTACATCTCCGCTCGGACGGGCACCCGATCACTTCGTGGTCCGGAGCCGCCCCGGAGGGCGGAAATTCCGACTCAGAATCTCTGATAAAGTCGGAACCGCCGGAAAGGGAAACGCGAAAGCGGGAACCTGGAAAGCACCGAGGAAATCGGATCGAAAAGATCTGATAGAGTCGGAAACGCAAGACCGAAGGGAAGCGCCCGGAGGAAAGCCCGAGAGGGTGAGTACAAAGGAAGCGTCCGTTCCTTGAGAAC
>NZ_BMUY01000013.1 GCF_014650435.1 Streptomyces tendae | reverse complement strand
AGATCATCCCGGTCTTCTCCCGCAAGCCGATCTTCGGCTACATGGGTCTGATCGGTGCGACGATCGCGATCGCGGGTCTGTCGGTGACGGTGTGGGCGCACCACATGTACGTCACGGGCGGCGTGCTGTTGCCGTTCTTCTCCTTCATGACCTTCCTGATCGCGGTCCCGACCGGTGTGAAGTTCTTCAACTGGATCGGCACCATGTGGAAGGGCTCGCTGTCCTTCGAGACACCGATGCTGTGGTCCACCGGCTTCCTGATCACCTTCCTCTTCGGTGGTCTGACCGGTGTCATCCTCGCCTCGCCGCCGCTGGACTTCCACGTGTCCGACTCGTACTTCGTGGTGGCGCACTTCCACTACGTGGTGTTCGGCACCGTGGTGTTCGCGATGTTCGCCGGCTTCCACTTCTGGTGGCCGAAGTTCACCGGCAAGATGCTGGACGAGCGACTCGGCAAGATCACCTTCTGGACGCTGTTCGTCGGCTTCCACGGCACCTTCCTGGTCCAGCACTGGCTGGGCGCCGAGGGCATGCCGCGCCGCTACGCCGACTACCTGGCGGCGGACGGCTTCACCGCCCTGAACACGATCTCGACGATCAGCTCGTTCCTGCTCGGCATGTCGATGCTGCCGTTCTTCTACAACATCTGGAAGACGGCCAAGTACGGCAAGAAGATCGAGGTGGACGACCCGTGGGGGTACGGCCGTTCGCTGGAGTGGGCGACCTCCTGCCCGCCGCCGCGGCACAACTTCCTCACGCTGCCGCGCATCCGCAGTGAATCCCCCGCCTTCGACCTGCACCACCCCGAGATCTCCGCGATCGACCAGCTGGAGAACGTCGGCCACGGTGAGAAGGCCCTCGCCGGCGGCAAGGAGGCCGGGAAGTGAAGATCCAGGGCAAGATGTTCATCTGGTTGAGCGTCTTCATCCTCGCCGTGGCGGTTGTCTACGGCTACTGGTCCAAGGAGCCGGCCGGCACCACGGCCCTCTTCCTGGCCTTCGGCCTGGCCATCATGATCGGCTTCTACCTCGCCTTCACGGCGCGGCGGGTCGACGTGGGCGCGCAGGACAACATGGAGGCGGACGTCGCGGACGACGCCGGCGAGGTCGGGTTCTTCAGCCCGCACAGCTGGCAGCCGCTCGCGCTCGCCGTCGGCGGCGCGCTGGCCTTCCTGGGCATCGCGGTCGGCTGGTGGGTGATGTACTTCTCGGCACCGGTCCTCCTGGTCGGCCTGTTCGGCTGGGTCTTCGAGTACTACCGCGGTGAGAACCGCACCCAGTAGCACGCGTCGAGCACGAAGGGGCCCGGACACTCCGTCAGGAGCGTCCGGGCCCCTTCGTCTGCCGTACCGCCCCTCACTCTTCCGGCTTACCCACCGTGCCGCCGTTGACGTCTCTCCCTAGCGTGAGGCCATGAGCATCACGGTTCACTTCCAGGCGCGGGGGCGTACGGTCGTCGGCTGCACTCTGCTGGTGATCGCCCTCGGCGCGAGCGGCACCGCCTGCCTCGGCGACGACGACAACCCGCTGTCCGCCACGCCCTACGACGCGGCCGGCCAGATCTCCTTCAACGGCCCCACTGAGGCCGGGAAGAAGGCCGACCCGGACAAACCCCTGGAGGTGGTCGCCGAGGGCGCGGACGGGCGCATCACGGACGTCACGGCCATGGACGCGGCCGGACGCCACGTCGCGGGCGAGCTGTCCGCCGACGGCGCCCGCTGGCACAGCACCTCGCCGCTGGCGGCCAACGCCAGCTACACGGTGCGCGTCAGCACCGAGGACGGGGACGGCGCGCCCGGCCGCAAGGTGCTCACCTTCGAGACCGGCAAGCCCGGCGCGAAGAAGACCCTGGACGTCACCTTCGGGCCCAAGGCGGGCGCGTACGGCGTCGGTCAGCCCATCACGGCGGAACTGAGCCAGCCCGTCCAGGACCCGGCGCAGCGGGCCATAGTGGAGCGCGCCCTGAAGGTCGACTCCACCCCCGCGGTACGGGGCGCCTGGTACTGGGTGGACGACAAGAAGCTCCACTACCGGCCGCAGGAGTACTGGCCCGCCCACGCCACCGTCAAGGTCCACAGCACCCTGGACGGCATCAAGATCGGCGACCGGATGTGGGGCGGCAAGGCGAAGCCCCTGAAGATCACCACCGACGACCGCGTCGTGGCCGTCACCGACGCCGCCGCGCACACGCTGACGGTCTTCAAGGACGGTGAGGAGATCCGGCAGATCCCGGTCACCACCGGCAAGCCCGGCTTCGAGACCCGCAACGGCGTCAAGGTCGTCCTCGGCAAGGAATCCTTCGTACGCATGCGCAGCACCACCGTCGGCATCGCCGAGGGCTCCTCGGAGTCGTACGACCTGCCGGTCTACTGGGCCACCCGGGTGACCTGGAGCGGCGAGTACGTGCACGCCGCCCCCTGGTCCGTCGGCTCCCAGGGCATCGCCAACGTCAGCCACGGCTGCGTCGGCATGAGCACCGACAGCGCGGAGTGGTTCTTCGAGACCGTCCAGGAGGGCGACCTCGTCGAGGTCGTCAACTCCGGCGGCGAAACGATGGAACCCTTCGGCAACGGCTTCGGCGACTGGAACATGGACTGGACGAAGTGGCGCACGGGCAGCGCCCTCACGGGCACCGGCAACGCGTCCGGCACGGAGGACCAGGCCCGCCTGCGACCGGAGAGCGCATGAAGACGCCGTCCGGGGCAGCGCCGCCAGGGGCGCGGGGCTGAGTCGACATGCGGCTCCGCCGCGTGGGCGCGACCAGCCGCAACGGCGCCGCACCCGCCCATGCGACCCGCACCCCCGAGCCAGAAGGCGTCCTAAACCCCCTGCAGCCTCTTCTCCCGCAGCAGCGAAGCCAACGCACCCGCGAACTCGACCGGCTCCACCGGCGACGTCACCGCCGCCTCCGCCCGGCTCCAGGTCGCCAGCCACGCGTCCTGCGGCCGAGCGATGAGCAGCAGCACCGGCGGGCACTGGAAGACCTCGTCCTTGATCTGGCGGCACATGCCCATGCCGCCCATGGGCACGGCCTCGCCGTCCAGCACGCAGACGTCGATCCCGCCCTTGTCCAGCTCCTTGAGCACGGCGGCCGGGGTGGCGCACTCCACGAACTCGACCACGGGCACGTCCGGAGCCGGCCGGCGGCCGGTCGCGAGCCGCACCTGTTCGCGGGTGTTGGAGTCGTCGCTGTAGACCAGCACCGTGGCGGTCGCCTGCATGCTTCCTCCGATACGCGGTGAGACCGGTGAAGGCTGTCGTAGCCCGTTGGGGCGGATGCTACTCCCTCGAACGTCCCGTCAGCACTGGTTCGGACAGGGCTTCGACGGGCCGTTCGATGGGCCATCCGGGCCGTACAAGCAGGGGGAACACACCGAACGGCACCCCCCGGGGTGAGGGCGGGATAAGCGACCGACATAATGTCGGTCGTGGCGACAGCAACGACAGTAGAAACCGGGCACGCGCACCCGTCGGTCAACCGGCCGAACCTCACCAGCGTCGGAACCATCATCTGGTTGAGTTCCGAGCTGATGTTCTTCGCGGCCCTCTTCGCGATGTACTTCACCCTGCGATCGGTGACCGGCCCGGACTTCTGGTCCGAGAAGGCCGACGCGCTGAACATCCCGTTCTCCGCGACGAACACCACGATCCTGGTGCTCTCCTCCCTCACCTGCCAGCTCGGCGTGTTCGCGGCCGAGCGCGGTGACGTGAAGAAGCTCCGGATGTGGTTCATCGTCACCTTCGTGATGGGTGCGATCTTCATCGGCGGTCAGGTGTTCGAGTACACCGAGCTGGTCAAGCACGAGGGCATCTCGCTCTCGTCCGACCCGTACGGCTCGGCGTTCTACCTGACCACCGGCTTCCACGGACTGCACGTGACGGGCGGACTGATCGCCTTCCTGCTGGTCCTCGGCCGCACCTACGCGGCCCGGAGGTTCACCCACGAGCAGGCGACCGCCGCCATCGTCGTGTCCTACTACTGGCACTTCGTCGATGTGGTCTGGATCGGCCTGTTCGCCACGATCTACCTGATCAAGTAGTCGCGGCACGCACCCGCGCAATACCAGAAGCATCGACGCAGAAGATCCTGACACCGGGGTAATCCGTGAAAAAGCTCTCCGCACGACGACGCCATCCGCTGGCGGCCCTCGTCGTCCTACTCCTCGCGCTGGCATGCACAGGGGGGCTGTACGCCGCGTTCGCACCCGCGAGCAAGGCGCAGGCCGATGAATCCGCCCAGTCCCTCGCCATCGACGAAGGCAAGAAGCTCTACGCCGTCGGCTGTGCCAGTTGCCACGGCACCGGAGGGCAGGGCACCAGCGACGGTCCGAGCCTGGTCGGCGTAGGCGCCGCGGCCGTCGACTTCCAGGTGGGCACCGGCCGTATGCCGGCCCAGCAGCCCGGCGCGCAGGTCCCGAAGAAGAAGGTCATCTACTCCCAGGCGGAGATCGACCAGCTCGCGGCCTACATCGCCTCGCTGGGTGCCGGTCCGGCCATCCCCTCGGAGGAGAAGTACGGCCCCGAGGGCGCGGACATCGCCAAGGGTGGTGAGCTGTTCCGCACCAACTGCGCGCAGTGCCACAACTTCACCGGCAAGGGCGGCGCCCTGACGCACGGCAAGTACGCGCCGAGCCTCGAGGGTGTCGACCCGAAGCACATCTACGAGGCCATGCAGACCGGCCCGCAGAACATGCCCTCCTTCCCCGACACCACGCTGTCGGAGCAGAACAAGAAGGACATCATCGCCTACCTGGACGCGGTCAACGGTGACGACACCGAGAGCCCCGGTGGTCTCAGCCTCGGCGGACTCGGCCCGGTCAGTGAGGGTCTGTTCGCCTGGGTGTTCGGACTGGGCGCGCTGATCGCCGTCGCCGTCTGGGTCGCCGCTCGGACCGCAAAGGCCAAGAAGTCATGAGTAGCCAAGACATTCCAGAAGAGAAGCTGCCGGCAGAGCAGGACCGGCCGCACGGCGCCGCCGCCCGGCCCGCGGACGAGACCAACCCGTTCGCCGACCCGGGTCTGCCGCCCCACGAGCCGCGGATCCAGGACGTCGACGAGCGGGCCGCCAAGCGGTCCGAGCGCACGGTCGCCCTGCTGTTCACGCTGTCGATGCTGGCCACCGTCGCCTTCATCGCCGCCTTCGTGGCGATCGACGTCGACAAGTCGGTCTACATCTTCCCGCTCGGTCACATCAGTGCGCTGAACTTCGCGCTCGGCATGACGCTCGGCGTCGCGCTGTTCGCCATCGGCGCCGGCGCGGTCCACTGGGCCCGCACCCTGATGTCCGACGAGGAGGTCGCCGACGAGCGTCACCCGATCGAGGCGTCCCCCGAGGTCCGTGCCAAGGTCCACGCGGACTTCAAGCAGGGCGCCAAGGAGTCCGTGATCGGGCGCCGCAAGCTGATCCGCAACACGATGCTGGGCGCGCTCACCCTGGTGCCGCTCTCCGGCGTCGTCCTGCTGCGCGACCTCGGTCCGCTGCCCGGGACCAAGCTCCGCCACACCCTGTGGTCCAAGGGCAAGCTCCTCGTCAACATGAACACCAACGAGCCGCTGCGTCCCTCCGACGTCGCGGTGGGCTCGCTCACCTTCGCCATGCCCGAGGGCCTGGAGGAGCACGACGAGGACTTCCAGAACGAGATCGCCAAGGCCGCCCTGATGATCATCCGGCTGGAGCCGGACTCCATCAAGGACAAGCGCGAGCTCGAGTGGTCGCACGAGGGCATCGTGGCGTACTCGAAGATCTGCACCCACGTCGGTTGCCCGATCTCCCTGTACGAGCAGCAGACGCACCACGCGCTCTGCCCCTGCCACCAGTCCACCTTCGACCTTGCCGACGGTGCCCGGGTCATCTTCGGTCCCGCCGGTCACGCCCTGCCGCAGCTGCGCATCGGCGTGAACGACGAGGGTTACCTCGAAGCGCTCGGCGACTTCGAGGAGCCCGTCGGTCCTGCTTACTGGGAGCGCGGATGAGTACTGCAGCAAACGAACCGTCCCGCTCGCGCGGGAAGGCACCGGCCGGCGAGCGCGTCGCCGACTGGGCCGACGGCCGGCTGGGAATCTACTCCCTGGCCAAGGCCAACATGCGCAAGATCTTCCCCGACCACTGGTCGTTCATGCTGGGTGAGGTCTGCCTCTACAGCTTCATCATCATCATCCTCACGGGTGTGTACCTGACGCTGTTCTTCCACCCGTCGATGGCCGAGGTCGAGTACCACGGCTCGTACGTGCCGCTGCAGGGCCAGATGATGAGTGAGGCGTACGCCTCCACTCTGGACATCAGCTTCGACGTCCGCGGCGGTCTGCTGATCCGGCAGATCCACCACTGGGCCGCGCTGATCTTCCTGGCCGGCATGTTCGTGCACATGATGCGCGTCTTCTTCACCGGCGCGTTCCGCAAGCCGCGCGAGGTCAACTGGCTGTTCGGCTTCCTGCTGCTCGTCCTCGGCATGTTCACCGGCTTCACCGGTTACTCGCTCCCGGACGACCTGCTCTCGGGCACCGGTATCCGCTTCATGGAGGGCGCGATCCTGTCCGTGCCGATCGTCGGCACGTACATCTCGTTCTTCCTGTTCGGCGGCGAGTTCCCCGGCCACGACTTCGTGTCCCGGTTCTACTCGATCCACATCCTGCTGCTGCCGGGCATCATGCTCGGGCTGCTGGTGGGCCACCTGATCCTGGTCTTCTACCACAAGCACACGCAGTTCGCGGGTCCCGGCAAGACCAACAAGAACGTCGTCGGCATGCCGCTGCTGCCGGTGTACACGGCGAAGGCCGGCGGCTTCTTCTTCCTGGTCTTCGGTGTGATCTCCGTCGTGTCGGCCATCGCCACGATCAACCCGATCTGGGCCATCGGGCCCTACCGGCCCGACCAGGTCTCCACCGGCGCCCAGCCCGACTGGTACATGGGCTTCTCCGAGGGCCTGATCCGGGTGATGCCTGGCTGGGAGATCAACTTCTGGGGCCACACACTCGTCCTGGGCGTGTTCGTGCCGCTGCTGATCTTCCCGCTGGTCCTGGCGGCGATCGCGGTCTACCCGTTCATCGAGTCCTGGGTCACCGGCGACAAGCGCGAGCACCACATCCTGGACCGCCCGCGCAACGCCCCGACCCGTACGGCCTTCGGTGTCGCCTGGCTGACCGTCTACTTCGTGCTGCTGATCGGTGGCGGCAACGACCTGTGGGCCACCCACTTCCACCTGTCGATCAACGCGATCACCTGGTTCGTCCGCATCGCGTTCTTCGTCGGCCCGGTCGTCGCCTTCATCGCCACCAAGCGGATCTGCCTCGGCCTCCAGCGCCGCGACAAGGACAAGGTGCTGCACGGACGCGAGTCCGGCATCATCAAGCGCCTGCCGCACGGTGAGTTCATCGAGGTGCACGAGCCGCTCAGCCAGGAGCAGCTGCACACGCTCACGGCGCACGAGCAGTACAAGCCGGCCGAGATCGGCCCGACGGTCGACGAGAACGGCGTCGAGCGCAAGGTGAGCGGCACGCAGAAGCTCCGTGCCAAGCTCAGCGAGTCGTACTACGGCGAGGAGTCGCAGATTCCGAAGCCGACCGTCGAGGAGTACAAGGAGATCACGAGCGGCCACGGCCACCACTGACCCTCCAGCGTCGCCACACCACGGTCGAAGGGCCCCGTTCCGTTCCGCGGACGGGGCCCTTCGCCGTGTCCGGGGCTGGATAGGGTGGGAGCACGATCCCCGTCGACGACACACACACGATTCAGGAGCGGCTATGAGCGCTGTGACCCCCGCTGGAGGCGACACCACGGCGGACCGCTCCTGGCCCGCCCTGCTGAACGGACTGCTGGACGGCCGCGACCTGAGCGCGGACGACACCGCCTGGGCGCTGGACGTGATCATGCGCGGCGAGGCGACCGACGCGCAGATCGCCGCCTTCGCGGTGGGCCTGCGGTTCAAGGGCGAGACGGTCGAGGAGATCTCCGGGCTCGTCCGCACCATGTACGAGCACGCCAACGTGATCGAGGTGCCGGGGGAGACCGTCGACATCGTCGGCACCGGCGGCGACGGCGCCAAGACGGTCAACATCTCCACCATGTCCGCGATCGTCGTGGCCGGCACGGGGGCGAAGGTCGTCAAGCACGGCAACCGGGCCGCCTCCTCGGCGTCCGGGGCCTCCGACGTCCTGGAGAAGCTCGGCGTCAATCTGGAGCTGACGCCGAAGCGGGTGGCGGAGGTCGCCGAGGAAGCCGGCATCACCTTCTGCTTCGCCGTGAAGTTCCACCCGGCGCTGCGCCACGTGGCGGCGGCGCGCGGTCAGCTCGGCATCCGCACGGTGTTCAACTTCCTGGGCCCGCTGACCAACCCCGCCCGGGTGAAGGCCCAGGCGATCGGGGTGGCGCACGCCCGGATGGCGCCGATCATCGCCGGTGTCTTCGCCGAGCGGGGCCACTCGTCGCTGGTCTTCCGCGGCGACGACGGTCTCGACGAGCTGACCACCACCGCCACGTCCCGGGTGTGGACCGTGCGCGACGGCCGGGTGACCGAGGAGACCTTCGACCCGCGGGATGTCGGCATCGAGCTGGTGCCGGTCGAGGCGCTGCGCGGCGCCGACGCCTCCTACAACGCCGACGTCGCCCGCCGCCTGCTGGCCGGCGAGACCGGTCCGGTCCGGGACGCGGTCCTGCTGAACTCGGCGGCGGCCCTGGTGGCGCTGAACCCCGGCGAGGAGCCTCTGGCTGCGCAGCTGCGGGCCGGGATGGACCGCGCGGCCGAGGCGATCGACTCGGGCGCCGCCAAGGGCGTACTGGACCGCTGGGTGGCCGTGAGCCACGCGTAGCGGCCCTGCAGTGTGACGTGCGTCCCGCGATCCGGACCCGGGTTGCGGGGCGCCGATCTTTTCCCCTAGGTTTTTCGACAGGTCATGAGTGACAGTCATGAGGCCCCGGCCGACTGTCCGGCAACCCTCCGTCCGTGGCGGGGTGCCCCGGGTGAAGACCAGGTCGTGGACAGCAAGGTCCACGGCAAGCGCGGACCCCTCGCGAAACCAGGGGTCCTGGGTCGTCCGAGGGAGTCTCCCGTGAACCAGCGAATGCGATAGGGCCTGTCCCTCGGACCGGCCCGACGCCCCCTAGCGGTGCTTCGTGCCCGCGGCCCCGGGCCGGGCCGAGGGACAGGCCCTTGGCCGCAGAGCCCCGCCTCCGCACACCCCCCTTTCTTCTCTTTCACAGCGCCCTGCCGCGCGCTGGTCCTCACGGGAGTCCGCCATGTCCGTACCCACCGCTGTCGCCACCCCGCTGCCCGTCCTCGGCCGGGACGTCACCGTGCCGCTCGTCACCGGCGGGGAGGTCACCTACGCCGCGCTCGACTACGCCGCCAGCGCGCCCGCGCTCCAGCGGGTCTGGGACGACGTGGCCGCCTACGCCCCGTACTACGGCAGTGTCCACCGGGGCGCCGGGTACCTCTCGCAGCTGTCGACCGACCTGTTCGAGAACGCCCGCAGGACCGTCGCCGAGTTCCTCTGCTGCCGGGACGAGGACCAGGTGGTCTTCACCCGGTCCACCACCGACTCCCTGAACCTGCTCGCCGCCGCGCTGCCCGCCCACTGCCGGGTCTTCGTCTTCGAGACCGAGCACCACGCCTCGCTGCTGCCCTGGCGGAACGCCGACGTCACCTACCTCGACGCCCCGCGCACCCCCGCCGAGGCCGTCGAGACCCTGGAGCGTGCCCTCGCCGCCCGCGAGCCGTACGGGCCCGCCCTGGTCTGCGTCACCGGCGCCTCCAACGTCACCGGTGAGCTGTGGCCGGTGCGGGAGCTGGCCGCCGCCGCCCACGCGCACGGCGCCCGGATCGTCCTGGACGCCGCCCAGCTCGCGCCGCACCACCCGGTGAGCGTGCGCGACCTGGACGTGGACTGGGTCGCCTTCTCCGGGCACAAGCTGTACGCGCCCTTCGGCTCCGGCGTGCTGGCGGGCCGCGCCGACTGGCTGCGCGAGGCGGAGGCGTACCTGGCCGGCGGCGGTGCCAGCCGCAGCGTCTCCCGGCGCGCGGACGGCGGCGTGGACGTGCGGTGGCACGACAGCGCCGCACGGCACGAGGCCGGCTCCCCCAACGTCATCGGCGCCTACGCGATCGCCTCCGCCTGCAAGGCGCTCACCGAGGCCGGGTTCGACTCGCTGGTCGCCCGCGAGGAGTACCTGATCCGGAAGGTGCGCGAGGGCCTCGCCGAGGTGCCCGAGGTGCGCGTCCTGTCCCTCTTCGGGGACGACGCGCCGCGCGTCGGGGTGCTCTCCTTCGTCGTCGAGGGCTGGAACAGCTCGCACTTCGCCGCCGCGCTCTCCGCCGAGTACGGCATCGGCGTGCGCGACGGCCTGTTCTGCGCCCACCCGCTGCTGCGCACCCTGCTCGGCAGCGACCCGCAGACGCAGGGCGAGTGCGGGGCGCCCGAGGCGTCGCCCGGCGAGAAGTCCCTCAACGCCATCCGCGTCAGCTTCGGCGCGGGCACCCCCGACGAGCACGTCGAGCGGTTCGTCGGCGCCGTCCGGGAACTGGTGAGCGACGGCGCCCGCTGGAACTACCGCACCGAGGACGGGCGCTGCGTGCCCGACACCACCTCCGGCGCCCCCGCCTCCGCGGCGGGTACCGGCGCCTGAGCGGTCCGGCCCGGCAGCCGCGATCCCAGCACCACCATCCGCAGCGCCCGTTCCGTGGCGTCCGTGAGGAGTTCGGAGGCGCGCAGCAGCGCGTCCGCCAGGGCCATCGGCGCCGGCATGATCCCGTGGCAGGCGTCCACCCCCGGCACCTCGTGCGCGCCCTCGCCGAGCGTGCCGGCCAGGGCGAGTACGGGCCGGCCGGAGAGCTTGGCGCGGCGGGCCACCTCGGCCGGGACCTTGCCGCGCGGCGTCTGGTGGTCCAGGGCGCCCTCGGCGGTGAGCACCAGGTCGGCGCGGGCCAGGCGGGCGTCCAGGTCGACATGGTCGAGGAGCACGTCGAAGCGGGGCAGCAGCCGCGCGCCGACGGCGGCGAGCCCCGCGCCGAGACCGCCGGAGGCGCCGGTGCCCGGGCCGGTGCGCAGGTCGGTGCCGGCCGCGCCGAGGTCGCGGGTGAGGACGCGCGCCCAGTTCTCCAGCCCGGCCGACAACTCCTCGACCTGCGCGGGCGTCGCCCCCTTCTGCGGGCCGAACACCCGGGCCACGCCCCGCTCACCGCACAGCACGTTGTACGGGTTGCAGGCGACGAGCAGCTCGGTGTCCTTCAGCCGGGCGTCGAGACCGGACGGGTCGACGCGGACGAGTCGGTTCAGCTCCCGTCCGCCGGGGCCGAGTTCGAAGCCGTCCGCGTCCAGCAGCCGGGCCCCGAGCGCCTGGAGCGCGCCCGCGCCCCCGTCGGAGGTGCCCGAGTCGCCGCAGCCGACCAGGATGCGCCGCACCCCGGTGTCGAGTGCGGCGCGGACCAGTTCGCCGACGCCGTAGGTGGTGGTGGCGCCGGGGTCGCGCAGGGCGCGGGGCACCAGGGCCAGGCCCGCGACGGCCGCCATCTCCACCACCGCGGTGTCCCGGGGGCCGAGCAGGGCGAAGTGGGTGCCGATCCGGTCGCCGACCGGGCCGGTGGCGGCCAGCGCGACCAGCCGTCCGCCGGTCGCCGACGCCAGTGCGACGGCGGTGCCCTCGCCTCCGTCGACCAGGGGGATCCGGTCGATCTCGGCGTCCGGCAGCACCCGGCGGACGCCCGCCGCGATGGCGTCGGCGGCGGCCTGCGCGGACAGGGACTCCTTGAAGCCGCTGGGGGCCACGATGACACGGTTCAGCACGGGGGACGGAGAAGACATGGTGGGCTCCTTCAGCGGGTCACGGGCACGCCGAGCAGCGGCCAGACCGCGGCGGCGAAGAACAGCACGAGCAGGGCGGTCAGCGGCGCCAGGACGGCGGACAGCCGCAGCAGGTCGCGCGGGGTGTAGGTGGGGACGCCGGGGACGTCGGAGAAGAGCGTGACCGGCTTGGCGGAGGCCGGGAGCGTGTGGCAGAACCCGGCCGCCGCGGTCGACGCGAGCGCGGCGGCGACCGGGTTGACCCCGGCGCCGACGGCCGCGGCGATCACCAGCGGGACCAGCACCGAGGAGCGGGCGGAACGGGACTGCAGGACCAGGTGGGCCGCCGTGCTCACCGCGACCACCACGCCGAGGAAGACGCCCGGGGCGACGTCCGCGGGCAGGCCCGACACCAGCCACTTCGCCGCCCCGGAGTCGGCCAGCGCGACGCCCATCGCCATCGTCGCCGCCATGAACAGCAGCAGCGACCACGGGACGGTCTTCAGCGCGTCCTTGAGCCGTACGGTGCCCAGCGCGGGAGAGGACGCGACGACCGCGCCGATCAGCGCCACCACGGCGGGCGAGACCCGGTGCAGGGGCTCGCTGCACCACAGGGCCACCACCGTGGCCAGCAGCAGTGCGCAGCGCTTCTCCGCCTGCGTCCACGCGCCGGTGACCGGGCTCTCGCTGTGCCGCTGTATCTCCTCGGCGGTGATACGGACGGGGCCCGCGCGGTCCGCGCGCCGCGTGGTCGTCAGCAGGACCGTCTCGGCGGCGAGGTGGGAGGAGGCGACCGCCAGCGGCAGACCGAGCAGCAGCCACTGGGTGAACCCGATCCGGTCCCCGGTCGCCTCCCACAGCACGGACACCGTGATCAGATGCGCACCGGCACCGATCAGGGTCGCCACCGCCGACAGCAGGATCACGGTCGGGAACAGCAGCGCCAGCATCACGACCAGTCGCTTCCGGTCGGCGAGCGCCTTGGCGAGGGCGAGGAACACCGGCAGCGCCAGCGCCGCCCGGCCCGAGGTGGCCGGCACCGCGAAGGCCGTGACGACCAGCGCGGCCGTCGTCAGGTGCACCAACTGCCGCACCGTGCGCGCCCCGCCCACCAGGAACGCCGCGGCCCGCCCCGCGAGCCCCGTCCGGGCGACCGCGGCCGCCAGTACGAAGGCGCAGATCAGCAGCCACACCGTGTCCTCACCCAGGGTGCCGAAGAGGGTGTCGCTGCTGATGACGCCGGTCGCGGTCAGCGCCAGTCCGGCACCCAGCGCGATGTACGTGTCGTCGATCGGCGTACCGATCCAGGCGCAGGTGGCCAGCGCGAACACGGCGAGGGTCAGGCGCGCGTCGCCGCCCAGGGCGGGGAAGTTGGCGGGGACCGCCAGCAGCGCGCACAGGGACAGCGCCGCGCACAGGGCCGCCGCGAGGCGGAGGTTCAACGTCACGCCCTCGAGCGTCCACGGGGGCGGTGAGCCCTCAATGAGGGTCACATGAAGGAAACTTCACCGGGCCGTGCCGGACGCGGACCTCACCAGGTCGGCAGCCGGTACCCCATCCCGCGCACCGTCTCCACCTGCTGGGCGCCGAGCTTCTTGCGCAGGGCCCGCACGTACACGTCCACGATGTTGGAGCCCGGGTCGAAGTCGTAGCCCCACACGTGGGACAGGATCTGCTCGCGGGACAGTACCTGCCCCGGGTGGCGCAGGAACAGCTCAAGGAGCACGAACTCACGCGCCGTCAGATCCACCGTGCGGCCCTCGGACCGGGCCCGGCGGGTGCGCAGGTCGAGGCTGAGCGACCCCGACCTCAGCACCGTCACCTCCGGAGCCCGGGCCGCCGTGCGCAGCCGCAGCCGCACCCGGGCCAGCAGCTCCTCGAAGCGGAACGGCTTGGTCATCCAGTCGTCGGCGCCGCCCTCCAGGCCGGCCACCGTGTCCCGTACCGAGTCCCGGGCGGTCAGCACGATGACCGGGGTTGTCACCCGGGCCTCACGCAGCTCCCGCAGGACCGTGAAGCCGTCCCGGCCGGGCAGCCCGATGTCCAGGACGACGAGGTCGAAGCCGCCGGTGAGGGCGTACTCGTAGGCGGCGTCGCCGTCGGCGACCGCGGTGGTGGTGAAGCCGTTGGCGCGCAGGCCCTTCTCGACGAAGGAGGCGATGCGCTCCTCGTCCTCGACGATGAGGATGCGGTTCATGGGAGCCTCTTCTGCGGGGTTCGGTGCAGCTTCGGGGGTCAGTCCAGGGTGAGTACGAAGGTGGCGCCGCCGCCCTCGGTGGTGCGCAGGTCGACCCGGCCGCCGTGGCCCTCGGCGATCGCCCGCACGATCGACAGCCCGAGCCCGGCGCCCGTGCCGCGCACCCCGCGCCGGGCCGTGCCGCGCCGAAACCGCTCGAAGATCACCTCGGCGTCCTGCGGCTGGACGCCGGGCCCGGAGTCGGCGACGTACAGCTCGATCCGCGAACCGTCGGCGCGGGAGCCTATGCGGACCCGCTGACCGGCCGTGGTGTGCTGCACGGCGTTCTGCGCGAGCTGCACCATGGCCTGGGTGATCCGCTGGGGATCGAGGTGGGCCTCCCGGTCGGCGACCTGGTCCAGCACCCACTCCCGCTCGCCCAGGGTGCGGGCCTTGACGTAGACGTCGGCGGTGAGTTCGGCGAGCTGCACCGGCTCGGGGGTGACGAAGTCGGGGCGTTCGGCCTTGGCGAGCAGCAGCAGGTCCTCGACGATGCGGCTCATCCGGTCCAGTTCGTCGGTGACGAGGCGGACGGTCTCCTCGCGCTCGGCCGGATCGTCGCCCATCAGTTCCAGGTGGCCGCGCACGATGGTGATCGGGGTGCGCAGTTCGTGCCCCGCGTCGTCGACGAACCGGCGCTGGGTGGCGAAGGCGCGCTCCAGCCGGTCCAGCATGGCGTTGAACGTCTCGGCGAGCGCCGCCACGTCGTCGTGGCCGTGCACCGGGATGCGCCGGGTCAGGTCCTGCTCGGTGAGCTGGGCCGCGGTCGTGCGCACCAGCCGCACCGGTTTCAGGATGCGGCCCGCCACCACCCAGGCGATGCCCGTCGTCATCAGCAGGGCGACGCCGGAGATGGCGAGCAGGACGCGGAACACCTCGTCCGCGCGCGCCTGTTCGCGCCCCGGGTGGAAGGCGACCACGAACGCGGCCGCCGGTTCGCCGCCGTAGCGGGCCACGGTGACCTTGGCCCAGCGGATCTCGCCCTCGGGCCGGTGCAGGGTGCCGGAGGAGTCGGGGGAGGCGTGGATGCGGCGCCGGGCGTCGGCGTCCTCGTGCAGGGGCCGGCCGACCGGGATCTCGCGCTGCTGGATGATCTGCGTGGGCCTGCTGCCCACCTCGCCGACCAGGCCGACCAGTTCCTCGTCGAGATCGGCGTACTGCCGTTCCAGGAAGACCCGCAGCAGCCGCCCCGGGTCGGTGAACGGGCGGCCCGTCTCCGGGTCGAAGCCCTGCTCCTCGAAGTTGGCGAACTCGCCGGCCTCCTGCGCGAGCAGGCCGTTGATCCGCTGGTCGGTGTCGCGCAGCAGGATCGAGCGGGTGGTCGCCGCCACCGAGGCCAGCGCGACCGCCATCACCAGCAGCAGCCACAGCAGGATGCGGACCCGGGCCGAGACCCGGCGGCGCTCGCGCTCACCCGTCGCCCGCCCCGTCTCCGGGGCCGTCGTCGGTGTCCCCGCCGCGGTCGTCGTCATCGTCGTCATCCGAAGGGCCGTCGGTGACCGGCGGCCGTGTCACCACCTGGTCGCTGGGTGTCGGCTCGGGCGAGGAGGAGGTCGGCGCCGGGGTGGGGGAGCCGCTCTCCAGCTCCACCTTCGCCGGGACCTTGGGCTCCTGCGGGTTGTCGGTCAGGGCGAAGCTGGTCGCGGCGATGCCGAGGGGGATCAGGACGACGGCCGCGAGGGCCGCCATGCGGCGGGAGAAGACCATGTGGTGGATTCTGCGCGGGGAATTCGGCGGGCCGGATGAGTGCCGGGTGAAGAACCCTTCATGTGTCCGCCGTCGGGTCGCTGCGGGTTCGCCGTGGCTGGTCGCGCCCACGCGGCGGAGCCGCACATCGATACAGCCCCGCGCCCCTGAAAGACGCGCCCCTTCGGGGCGCGTCTCAGTTGTCCAGGCCGATCGCGAACGCCGCTTCCAGGTCGTGTTGGGAGTAGGTGCGGAAGGCCACGTGGGTGTCGGTGCCCTCCACGCCCGGGATCTTGCTGATCCGGCCGGGGATGACGTCGGCCAGGTCCTCGTGCTTGCTCACCCGCACCATGGCGATCAGGTCGTAGGTGCCGGTGACGGAGAAGACCTCGCTTACGCTCTCCAGCGCGGCGATCTGCTCCGCGATCTCGGGAATGCGGTCCACGCTGGTCTTGATGAGGACGATCGCGCTGATCACGGCTGGTTCTCTCCCTCGGGCGCCGCCACTGGAACGCCACCAACTCTAGTCGCACGTCCGAACCGCACCCAGGCGAAGGCGAAGCCCAGGCCGAAGCCCACCAGGTGCGCCAGGTACGCCACCCCCGGACCGTCACCGGCCCGCCCCGCCGCCAGCCACTGCAGGGTCACCCAGAACGGCAGCACCACCCAGGCCGGGAAGCGCAGCGGCAGGAAGAAGAGGAAGGGCAGCAGGCTGGTCACCCGGGCCCGCGGGAAGAGGAACAGGAACGCGCCGAGGATCGCGGAGATCGCCCCCGAGGCGCCGACCAGGGACTCCTGGGAGTGGGCGTTGGCGCCCGCGTAGCCCAGCAGGGCCAGGTAGCCGCAGCCGAGGTAGAACAAGGCGAACTGGAGCCGGCCCATCCGTTCCTCGGTCATCGCGCCGAAGACGTAGAGGAAGAGCATGTTGCCCAGCAGGTGCACCCAGCTGCCGTGGACGAACAGCGCCGTGGCCGGGGTGAGCGCCGACCCGGGGGAGTCCTCGAACAGTTCTGCGGGGATCACGCCCCAGCGCCTGAAGTAGGCGCGCTGCGCCGCCAGCACCTCCTCCCCGGTGCCGTACACCGGGTTCAGGCCCGCCGCCGGGCTGATCAGGAACAGCAGACAGCACAGCGTGATCAGCGTGTACGTCACCGGCGCCGCCCGGCGTCGCGACGAGCGGGCGGGGACGAGCGCCCCGACCGTCGTGACCGTTCTGCGGACCGCCCTGCTCCAGTTGCGGATCATGGACACAGAGCATGACGTAACGGGCGCGAGGGCTCATAGCGCCTCGCCGCCGTGGACACGCGGGCGTCGGGTACCCGCCAGGCCGTAGGGTTACGTGCCACACGCACCGGGGGAGCCCGGCGCGTCACCGACACTGGAAGAGAGCGAACAGCCACGATGACGGTTCCCCTGCCGACCGACACGACGCGGTGGCGCTGCACCCTCTGCGGCAACCTCACCCGCTTCGACGTGACCCGGGCCTCGAAGGTCGTCGAGTACGTGCACCTCGATCTGGCCGGCGAGCCGACGGTGGAGGAACGCGAGGTGCTCAGTGAGACCATCGAGTCGGTGCGGTGCCGCTGGTGCAACGCCGTCGACCAGGTGGAACTCGTGGACAGGCCGGGTGCCGCCTCCTGAGCGGAGCGGCCCCGCACAAGGCGATTCCGGCCCGGGATCGCCCTGAGACATTGGGGTGACGGATGGTGGAGACACACGGCGGGGGGCCGGGAGACGGCGCCGCTGAGGTGCTCGACCGCCCGCTGCCCGACGGCGTGCGCCGCCGGGTCGTGCAGATCGTGTCCGACGGCTTCGGCTCACTCACCCTCGGCGAGCTGCCCGCGCAGCTCAGGCAGTACGCCAGGTTCGCCCCGAACCGCCGGGTCAAGTTCGCCGGCAACGCCATGGCCGCCGCCGTGGAGACCGACCCGCTCTTCCGCCAGCGCATCGGGGAGAAGTTCCGCGACGGCCAGCCCGAGCTGGCCGAGGCCCTGGACGCCGGGGCCGCCCTCCCGGCCGCCGACCCGCTGGACGTGGCCGCCGCGGCCTACGTACTGCGCCCGCACGGCTGGGTGAAGCTGGTCACCGCCGCAGGCGAGGAGGCGCAGCGCGCGGACGCCGAGCGTGCCGACGAGGAGAACCGCGCGGAGCTGGAGCGGCTGCACGGGGAGCTGGCCCGGGCCCGGGAGCACACCAGGACCGAGACCGAGCGGCTGCGCACCGAGCTGGACGCGGCGAAGCGGGAGGCCGAGTCGCTGCACCGCAAGCTGCGCTCCGCCCTCAGCGACGTCAAGCGCGGCGAGGCGGCGCTGCGCAAGATCCGGGCCGAGCTGGACTCCGTGCGGGCCGAGGGGCAGACCCAGGTGTCCGCCGCAGAGAGCGAGACCCGGCGGCTCAAGACCCGCCTGGGGGAGGCCGAGGCGGCCCTGGAGGCCACCCGCAAGGCGGCCCGCGAGGGGCGCAGCGTCGAGGACATGCGCGTACGGCTGCTCCTGGACACCCTCCTCGACGCCACCCAGGGGCTGCGCCGCGAGCTGGCGCTGCCCCCGGTGTCCGTGCGGCCCGCCGAGACCGTGGACGCGGTCGAGCCCGGCCGGATGACGCCGAAGGACATCGCCAACCGGGCCCTGTCCGAGAACGACCCGGCGATCCTCGACCAGTTGCTGGCGCTGCCCCAGGCGCACCTGGTCGTCGACGGCTACAACGTCACCAAGACCGGCTATCCGCAGATGCCGCTGGAGAAGCAGCGGCTGCGGCTGCTCGGCCAGCTCTCCCAGCTGGCCGCGCAGACCGGCGCCGAGATGACCTGCGTCTTCGACGGGGCCGAACTCGTGGCGCCGGTGCTGCTCGCGCCGCCGCGCGGGGTGCGGGTGCTGTTCTCCAAGCCCGGTATCACCGCCGACGAGCTGATCCGCCAGCTGGTGCGGGCCGAGCCGCCGGGGCGGCCGGTCATCGTCGTCTCCACCGACCGCGAGGTCGCCGACGGCGTGGCGCGCGCCGGCGCGCGCCCGGTGGCGTCCGCGGTGCTCCTCAAGCGGCTTTCCTAGCCGCTCGTTCGCTTCGCGTCGGCTTCCGGCCACTTCTCTTCACTTCCGTACCAACCGTAACGTAGGCGTTCTATGCCCGAATTGACGGAAGCGTCACGCAACGTAGCGTCAGAAGGGTGTCACTGCAGGTGAGTTGCGGCGGAAATCGCGGTGCGTAACCGTGATTTTTCGGCGGAGGATTTGAACTGATCACGAGTGGGTCACTAGGGTCACCCTTCGAACCCTCGAACGGGTGATCCCTCTCAAGAAGGAGCTCGTCTCCGTGGCGTCCCACCGTCGTCCCAAGCAGCCGAGCCGCACGCGCGTGACCGTGCTCACCACCGCTGCCGCCGCCGCTGTCGCTCTCAGCTCCCAGGCCGCCAACGCCGCCCCGAGCGAGAAGCCGAGCAAGGACGAGGTCAAGGCCAAGGTCGACAAGCTCTACGAGGAGGCCGAGCAGGCCACCGAGAAGTACAACGGCGCCAAGGAGAAGCAGGAGAAGCTCCAGAAGGAGATCTCCACCCTCCAGGACAACGTCGCGCGCGGCCAGGAGGAGCTCAACGGGCTGCGCGACGGCCTCGGTTCGATGGCCAGCGCCCAGTACCGCTCCGGCGGCATCGACCCCTCCCTCCAGCTCTTCCTGTCCGCCGACCCGGACAACTACCTGGACAAGGCCTCCACCCTCGACCAGCTCAGCGGTCAGCAGGTCGAGGCGCTGAAGAAGATCCAGACCAAGCAGCGCGACCTCGCCCAGCAGCGCTCCGAGGCATCCGAGAAGCTCAAGGACCTCTCCGCCACCCGCACCGAACTGGGCAAGAAGAAGAAGCAGGTCCAGGGCAAGCTCTCGTCCGCCCAGAAGCTGCTCAACACGCTCACCGCGCAGGAGAAGGCCGCCCTCCAGGAGGAGGAGCAGCGCTCCAACCGCGCCAGCGAGCGCCAGGTCCTCACCGGCGGCAAGACCACCCCCGCCTCCGGCCGCGCGGGCGCCGCCTTCGCCGCCGCCCAGGGCAAGATAGGCACGCCGTACGTCTACGGCGCCACCGGCCCGTCCTCCTTCGACTGCTCGGGCCTGACCTCCTGGGCGTACGCGCAGGCCGGCGTCGGCATCCCGCGCACCTCGCAGGCGCAGGCCAACTACGGCACGCGCATCTCCTCGATGAGCGACCTCCAGGTCGGCGACCTCGTCTTCTTCTTCAGCGACCTGCACCACGTCGGCCTCTACGCCGGCAACGGCCAGGTCCTGCACGCGCCGCGCACCGGAACCAACGTCCGCTACGAGTCGATGGGCACCATCGGCGGCCCGTTCATGTTCGGCGTCCGGGTCTGATCCCGACGCTCTCCGCGCCACCCGAAGTCACCCCCGCCGTGCCGCCCGTTCGGGCGAATCACGTCCGGGCCCTGTGACCCCCCGCCCCGCCGGTGACCTGCGTCAGCGGCGGGGCGTCGCGTTGCGCGGCCCCCGAGGTCGTTGGCCGGTGCCCCGCCGTGGGGTTACTGTCTGCCGCGTTTCCCCGTCCGCCAGCGGAAGGAGTGCGGCTTCCCGTGGGGTCCCATCGCCGCCTTGCACCATCCGGGTTCGACCGAGGCTCCACCGCCGCCGTCGGCCTGCTCTCCGTGGCCGCCGCACTCCTGGGCGCCGTACCGGCCGCGGCCGCTCCGCACGACGACCGGCGGGCGGAGGTGGACCGGCTGCACACCGAGGCGGAGCAGGCGACCGAGGCGTACAACAAGGCCGACGCGCGCACCGACACGCTGCGCGAGGAGGTCACGACCGCACAGGATTCCATCGCCCGGCAGCAGGAGCGCGTCAACACCATGCGGGACGCCCTCGGTTCGCTGGCCGGCGCCCAGTACCGCTCCGGTGGCGTCGACCCCTCGCTCGCGCTGCTGCTCTCCGCCGAACCGGACGACTACCTCGACCGGGCCTTGGTGCTGGACCGGATCACCACCCGCCAGGCGGGCGAGCTGAGGGAACTCCAGCAGGCGATGCGCGACCTCGCCCAGGACCGGGCCGAGGCGGCGCGCAAGCTCACCGAGCTGGAGAAGGGCCGCAAGGCCGTCGCCGCCCACAAGAAGACCGTGGAGCGCAAGCTCGCCAAGGCCCGCGCGCTGCTCGCCGCCCTGCCCGACGACGAACGCGCCGCCTACCAGCGCGGGTCCCGCTCGGGCCGGGAGGACCTGACCGCCCTCGCCGGCGCCCCCGCCTCCGGCCGGGCCGGGGCCGCCTTCGCCGCCGCCCGCTCCGCCCTCGGCAAGCCCTACGTCTGGGGCGCCAACGGCCCATCCGGCTTCGACTGCTCGGGCCTGACCCAGTGGGCCTACGCGCAGGCCGGGGTGGGCATTCCGCGCACCTCCCAGGCGCAGTCCGGCGCCGGACGGCACGTGTCCCTGGCCGAGGCGCGCCCCGGCGACCTGGTCGCCTACCGGGACGACGCCAGCCACATCGGCATGTACGCCGGCAACGGCCAGGTGATCCACGCGCCCTACCCCGGTGCGCCGGTGCGCTACGACCCGGTCGGCATGATGCCGATCTCCTCGATCACCCGGGTGTGACCCCACGGCCCCTCCCGGCCCCGGCGCCCCCCTCGCCCGGTGCCTTCCGCGGCCCCGCGCCCGTACGATCGGGAGGATGGCTGGTCGAAGGCGGGTGTCGGGTCCCTCGGGGGTGTCGGGTTCCTCGGTGGTGGCGCTGTGCCTGCTGCTCGTCGCGCTGGTGGCCTGCGGCGGCCGGACCACGGCCGACCCCGCCCGGGCCGGCGTCCAGCGGGTCCTGGACCGGCGTGCGGCGGCCGTCCTCGCCCACGACGCGACCGCCTACGCGCGCACCGGCACCGGCACCGGCTTCGACCACCTGAGCGCGATCCCGCTGGCCGCCTGGTCCTACCGGGTGCGGGACGTGCAGCGCACCGGCGACACCGCCACCGCCGACGTCGAGCTGCGCTACCGCGTCGAGGGCTACGACCGGGGACCCGTCACCGCGGGCCGCACCGTGCGGCTGAGCCGGGACGACGGGGGCGGGTGGTCCGTCGACTCCGACCGCCCCGCCAAGGAGTCCGGCCAGCAGCCCTGGGACCAGGGCGCGGTCGAGGTCGTCCGCGGCACGCACAGCCTCGTCCTCGGCGTCGGGCAGTCCAGCGCGATGCTGCGCCGCTTCGCCGACCTGGCCGACCGGGCGGTGCCGGCCGTCTCGGACGCCTGGGACGGCGACTGGTCCCGCCGGGTGGTCGTGGTCGTCCCCCGGTCGGTGGAGGGCATGGCGGGCCTGCTCGGCTCCCCGGCCTCGTCCTACCGGGGCATCGCCGCGGTCACCACCGGGGAGACGGGCGGCCGGGAACACGCCCCCGCGGACCGGATCATCGTCAACCCCGACGCGTACGGACTGCTCGGCAGCCTCGGCAAGCAGGTCGTCCTCACCCACGAGACCACCCACGTCGCCACCCGCGCCGACACCACCTCGGCCACTCCGCTGTGGCTCTCCGAGGGCTACGCCGACTGGGTCGGCTACCGCGGCAGCGGACGCACCGCCGCCCAGGCCGCCCCCGAGCTGGCCGACGCGGTCGCCGAGGGCCGGGTGCCCGCACGGCTGCCGACGGACGAGGACTTCGGCTTCACCGCAGAGGCACAGGAACTGGCCCGGGCCTACGAGGGCGGCTGGCTGGCCTGCCGGATGATCGCCGAGCAGTGGGGCGAGGACCGGCTGGACGCCTTCTACCGCTCCGTGGGCGCCCACGACAAGCGCGTCGGCGCGGTCGAGGACGCACTGCACGAGGTGCTCGGCACGACGCCGGACGACTTCACGGCGCGCTGGCGGGAGTACCTGCGAGCACGGCTCGCCTGAGCCGCGGGTGCTCGGCGGCCGTGGTGCCGGAGGGTTTCACGGCGTGCCGGCGGGAGTGTCCGCGGGAGCCGTGGTGCGGCCGGGGTGCTCGACGGGCTCGGTCCGGGCCGGGGGCCCCTGGTGTGCCGGGCCGCGCCACAGGGCGCGGGCGCCGAGGAGGGTGGCGGCCACCAGCAGGCCGTTGCGGACGGAGAGGAGCGTGATGCCGAGCGGTGTGCTCGCCACCACGTCCGCGAACAGGAGCGGGAACCCCAGCGCCGTCAGCGGGGTCGCCGCCAGCACCAGGGCCACCGGCACCCGCATCCGGCTCGCCCGGAAGCACCGGCAGACCGCGCCGAGGCCCACCAGCCACACCAGGTACTGCGGGCTGATCACCCGGCTGGTCACCGTGAACAGCAGCACCGCCACGAAGGCCGCGTCCGCCGCCGTGTGCGCCGCGAACCGGGGGGCCGCCGGGCGCGAGGCCCTCAGCCGCCACAGCAGCAGCCAGCCGAACCCCACCGCGCTCAGCCCCAGCGAGACCGTGCCCACCGTGTCCACGTGCGGGCCCAGGAACTCCATCGAACCGTAGTTCAGCAGCACCCCGCCCTCCCAGCCGAAGTGCCGGGCGACGTGGAAGACCAGCGAGCCCACCGACTCCACCTCGACGCCCCGTTCGCGCTGGAACGTCAGGAACGCGAACGCCCCGGGCATCGACACCGCGAACAGCACGGCCAGCCCCGCCCCGCTCACCGCGGCCGCGATCCACGGCCGCCACCCCCGCATCCCGACCAGCACCAGCGCCGGCCACACCTTCAGCAGCGCCCCGAGGGCCGCCAGGGCGCCCGCCACCCGCGGATGCCGCCCGGCGGCGAGCAGCGCGGCCACCGCGACGGCCGTGACCATCACGTCGTAGCGGGCGTACACCGTCGGCCCGAGCAGCGGCACGCCCACGACCCACACCCACGCCCCGCGCGGCGACCGTCCCGTCCCCCGGCCCGCATGCCACAGCAGCGCGAGTACGGCGGCGTCCGTGACACACGCGAGGACGAAGAAGGCCGTCGCGTACTCCAGGAAGGGCAGCAGACCGGGGGAGAGGATCGCGAGGGCCGCCGCCGGCGGGTACTGCCAGGTGACGTCCGTCAGCGGAAACGTTCCGGTGCGCAGGACGTCGGACCAGTCCCGGTAGATGACGGACACGTCGCTCGTGACGTCCGGACCGGGGAAGGCCAGCACCTTCAGCACGAACAGCAGCAGCACCAGCCGCGTGGCGCCCCAGACCGTCGGCAACCACAGCGGTGACCGCCCCGCGTCCCTCGTCTCCACGTGCTCCCTGCCCGTCCGTGCCCGCCCGCACCTGCCTGTCCCCGCCTCGTACCTGCTTGTCCCCCGGTGCGGCCATGATGACCCGGACCCCTGTGGGCGTGCCACAGGAGGCGGCCGGGCCAGGCTCCCGGCAGCCGGTTCGGTAGGGTCGGCGGCGTGCGCAAGACCTTGATCGTGACGAACGACTTCCCGCCCCGCCCGGGCGGCATCCAGGCCTTCCTGCACAACATGGCGCTGCGCCTGGACCCCGAGCGGCTGGTCGTCTACGCCTCCACCTGGAAGCGGAGCCGCGAGGGCATCGAGGCCACCGCCGCCTTCGACGCCGAGCAGCCCTTCACCGTCGTACGGGACCGCACGACCATGCTGCTGCCGACGCCGGGCGCCACCCGGCGGGCGGTGGGCCTGCTGCGCGAGCACGGCTGCACCTCGGTATGGTTCGGCGCGGCCGCCCCCCTCGGCCTGATGGCCCCGGCCCTGCGCAGGGCGGGCGCCGAGCGCCTGGTCGCCACCACCCACGGCCACGAGGCGGGCTGGGCCCAGCTGCCCGCCGCCCGGCAACTGCTGCGCCGGATCGGGGAGTCGACGGACACGATCACCTACCTCGGCGAGTACACCCGCTCCCGGATCGCCGGCGCGCTCACCCCGGAGGCCGCCGCCCGGATGGTGCAACTGCCGCCCGGCGTCGACGAGAAGACCTTCCACCCGGCCAGCGGCGGCGACGAGGTGCGCGCCCGCCTCGGCCTCACCGAGCGCCCCGTCGTGGTCTGCATCTCCCGCCTGGTCCCGCGCAAGGGCCAGGACACCCTGATCCGGGCGATGCCGCGGATCCTCGCCGCCGAGCCGGACGCCGTCCTGCTGATCGTCGGCGGCGGCCCCTACGAGAGGGATCTGCGCCGCCTCGCCGAGGAGACCGGCGTCGCCGCCTCCGTCCACTTCACCGGCGCCGTGCCCTGGTCCGAACTGCCCGCGCACTACGGCGCCGGGGACGTCTTCGCCATGCCCTGCCGCACCCGCCGGGGCGGCCTCGACGTGGAGGGCCTCGGCATCGTCTACCTGGAGGCCTCGGCGACCGGCCTGCCCGTGGTCGCCGGCGACTCGGGCGGCGCCCCCGACGCCGTACTCGACGGCGAGACGGGCTGGGTGGTCCGGGGCGAGGACCCGAACGAGTCCGCCGACCGCATCACCACCCTCCTCGCCGACCCGCAACTCCGCGGCAGGATGGGCGAACGGGGCAGGACCTGGGTGGAGGAGAAATGGCGCTGGGACCTACTGGCGGAGCACCTGAAGGCGTTGCTGTGACGCGGTCTCCTTCGCAGCGCGGGGGACTGGAGATACTCAGGGGCGCGGGGAACTGCGCGACCAGCCACAACGGATCCGCCCCCGCCCACGGTGATCAAGCCGCACCCCACTAGGCGCCCTCACTTGGAATAGATCGCCTCGATCTCGTCCGCGTAGTCCTTCGCCACAACATTCCGCTTCAGCTTCAGCGACGGCGTCAGATGCCCCGACTCTTCCGTGAACTGCGCCCCCAGCACCCGGAACTTCCGCACCGACTCCGCCTTGGACACCGCCGCGTTCCCGTCGTCGATCGCGTCCTGGATCGCCGCGAGCAGATCCGGGTCCTGGCGCAGCGACACCGCGGTCGAACCGGCCGGCTTCCCGTGCTCCGCACACCAGCGGCCCAGGAACTCCTCGTCGAGGGTGACCAGCGCGCCCACGAAGGGCCGCCCGTCGCCGACCACCATGCACTCCGCGACCAGCGCGTGCGCGCGGATGCGGTCCTCTATGACGGCCGGTGCGACGTTCTTGCCGCCGGCGGTGACGATGATCTCCTTCTTGCGGCCGGTGATCCGCAGGTAGCCGTCCTCGTCGAGGGTGCCGATGTCGCCGGTGTGGAACCAGCCGTCGGCCAGCGCCTCCGCGGTCGCCCCCGGGTTGTTCCAGTACTCCTTGAACAGGTGCTCGCCGTGCAGCAGCACCTCGCCGTCGTCCGCGATGCGCACCACCGAGCCGGGCAGCGGCTGGCCCACCGTGCCGATCTTCTGCCGGTCCCAGGGGTTGAAGGCGGTGGCCGCGCAGGACTCGGTCAGGCCGTAGCCCTCCAGGACCGTGAAGCCGATGCCGCGGAAGAAGTGACCGAGCCGCTCGCCGAGCGGGGCGCCGCCGGAGATGGCGTACTCGCCGCGGCCGCCGAGGACCGTGCGGAGCTTGCTGTAGACGAGCTTGTCGAAGACCTTGTGCTTGATCTTCAGGCCGACGGACGGACCCGACGCGGTGTCCAGGGCCTTGCTGTACGCGATCGCCGTGTCCGCGGCCTTGTCGAAGATCTTGCCCTTGCCGTCCGCCTGCGCCTTGGCGCGCGCCGAGTTGTACACCTTCTCGAAGACGCGCGGCACGCCGAGGATCAGCGTGGGCCGGAAGGCGGCCAGCTCGTCGGTGAGGTTCTTGATGTCGGGGACGTTGCCCAGCTTGATCGGCGCGATCATCGGCGCGACCTGGACCAGGCGCCCGAAGACGTGCGCGAGCGGCAGGAAGAGGAGGACCGAGCACTCCCCGGTGCGGAAGAGCGGCCGCAGCCGCTCCACCACGTTGCCGCACTCCGCGAAGAAGCTGCGGTGGGTGAGCACGCAGCCCTTGGGGCGGCCCGTGGTGCCGGAGGTGTAGACGATGGTCGCGGGGTCGTCGGCCTTCGCGATCGAGCCGCGCTCCTCGACGGTGGCGTCCGTGACGTCCTGGCCCAGACGCCCCAGCTCCTCCACCGCGCCGGCGTCGATCTGCCAGACGTTCTTGAGGGCGGGCAGCTGCTCGCGCACCGACTCGACGGCGGCCGCGTGCCCGGCCGACTCCACGACGCACGCCGTGGCCCCCGAGTCGCCGAGGATCCACTGCACCTGCTCCGCCGAACTGGTCTCGTACACCGGCACGGTGATCGCGCCCGCGCTCCAGATCGCGAAGTCCAGCAGCGTCCACTCGTAGCGGGTGCGGGACATCAGACCGACCCGGTCGCCCGGCTGGACGCCGGAGGCGATGAGGCCCTTGGCGGCGGAGTGCACCTCGGCGAGGAAGGCGCGCGCGGTCACGTCCTGCCAGGTGTCTCCCACCTTGCGGGCGATGACGGCGACGTCCGGATGCTGCGCGGCGTTTCTGCGGACGATGTCGGTCAGGTTTCCGTCCGCGGGGACCTCGTACAAGGCCGGAAGGCTGAACTCGCGCAAGACTGCTGCTCCTCATAGGGCGCCGGCGCCACGACGTTGTGTGATGCGACGGTGCGGTCCAAGGCTCGGGCTGTGGCTCCGGAGGACTCATGCGGGATTCACATGTTGAAATCCAGAGCACGACTGGACTGCCCGGACGTTACCCGCCGGTATGCGTTCTCCGACAGGGGGTCCCCGCGAGATGTTCGCTGCGTCACACGGATGGGGTTTGCTTTGCGCACAGTAGTCGACGGATCAACGGACCAGCCAGTAACCGCAGGTCCGACCGCCACTGTTCACAGCACGCGCGCGCTGCTTACGCTTGATCGCCATGGCACCCACACCGCCCCGTAACACGACCACGCGCGTCCACGTGGTCAGCGACGTCCATGGCAACGCCCGCGACCTCGCCAGGGCCGGCGAGGGCGCCGACGCCCTGATCTGTCTCGGGGACCTGGTCCTCTTCCTGGACTACGCCGACCACTCGCGCGGCATCTTCCCCGACCTGTTCGGCGTCGCGAACGCCGACCGCATCGTCGCGCTGCGCACCGCCCGCCGCTTCGCCGAGGCACGGGAGCTCGGGACGCGGTTGTGGGCCGGGGTCGACGGGGACCGGCGGGAGCTGATCGAGCGGGCGGTGCGCAGGCAGTACGCCGAACTGTTCGCCGCGTTCCCCACTCCGACGTACGCCACCTACGGCAACGTCGACGTGCCCCCGCTGTGGCCCGAGTACGCCGGCCCCGGCACCACCGTGCTCGACGGGGAGCGGGTGGAGATCGGCGGCCGCGTCTTCGGCTTCGTCGGCGGCGGACTGCGCACCCCGATGAACACGCCGTACGAGATCAGCGACGAGGAGTACGCCGCGAAGATCGAGGCCGTCGGCGAGGTGGACGTGCTGTGCACCCACATCCCGCCCGAGGTGCCGGAACTGGTCTACGACACGGTCGCCCGGCGCTTCGAGCGGGGCAGCCGCGCGCTGCTGGACGCGATCCGCCGCACCCGTCCCCGCTACGCCCTGTTCGGGCACGTCCACCAGCCGCTGGTACGGCGGATGCGCGTCGGCGCGACCGAATGCGTGAACGTCGGTCACTTCGCGTCGACGGGACGGCCGTGGGCGCTGGAGTGGTGACCGCGCGCGGCGGACCTGTGCAGGTGGGTAGTGGCATGTGCCCGCCGCGTGCGCGATAGCCTTCACGCGGCACACACGTAGCGGCCCGCATCCGGAGGAGCCACGGCGATGGCGGAACACACCAGCTCGAGCATCACCATCGAGGCGGCCCCGGCCGACGTCATGGCGGTGATCTCCGACTTCGAGCGCTACCCGGACTGGACGGGCGAGGTGAAGGAGGCCCAGGTCCTCGCGACCGACGAGCAGGGGCGTGCCGAGCAGGTCCGGCTCGTCATGGACGCCGGGGCGATCAAGGACGACCAGACCCTGGGGTACACCTGGACCGGCGAGCACGAGGTGTCCTGGACGCTGGTCAAGTCCCAGATGCTGCGCTCCCTCGACGGCTCCTACCTCCTCCGCCCGGCGGGCACGGGCACGGAGGTCACCTACCGGCTCACGGTGGACGTCAAGATCCCGATGCTCGGCATGATCAAGCGCAAGGCGGAAAAGGTCATCATCGACCGAGCCCTGGCCGGCCTGAAGAAGCGGGTCGAGTCGAAGTAACCCAGCTGCGGGCCGCAGTGCCGCCCCGTAGCTGCGGGCAATCGTGCTTCCCCCAGTGCCTGAACGGGCCTGGGAGGTACCCCCAGGCGGCACGGGTGGGCGCAGCGGCACCCCGCAACGCCGGGCAGCGCACCCCGCCGGTCACCAGCCCAACCGGCGGAGCCCCCAGGTACCGTTCACCCCCATGCGCACCCTCCTGATCACGGGCCCCGGCGGCACCGGCCGCACCACCGTCGCCGCCGCCACCGCGCTCACCGCCGCCCGCGAGGGCACCCGAACCCTCCTCCTCGGCACCGACCGCGACGACACCCTCGGCGCCGTGCTTGGCCTGCGCACCGGCCCGGCGCCGACCCCCGTGGAACCCGGCCTCACCGTCTGGCGCCCCGACGCCGCCCAGGGCTTCCGGGACGGCCTCGCCGCCCTTCAGGACCGCGCCGCCTCCGCGCTCGACCTCCTCGGCGCCTCCCGCCTCGACCCCGAGGACCTCACCCCGCTGCCCGGCGCAGAGGACCTCGCCCTGCTGCGGGCCCTGCGCGAGGCCGCCCTCGCCGAGGCGCACGACCTCCTCGTCGTCGACCTGCCGCCCGCGCCGCGCGCCCTCGCCCTGCTCGCCGCGCCGGAGGAACTGCGCCGCTGCCTGCGCCGCCTGCTCCCGCCCGAGCGGCAGGCCGCCCGCGCCCTGCGCCCCGTCCTCGGCCGGCTCGCGGGCGTCCCCATGCCGGCCGAGGCGCTGTACGAGGCCGCCGCACGCTGGGACCTGGAACTGGCCGCCGCCGAGGCCGTACTGGCCGACCGGCACACCGTCGTACGGCTGGTCGCCGAACCCGGACCGGCCGGGGCCGACGCCGTCCGCGCCACCGCGCTCGGCCTCGCCCTGCGCGGCCTGCGCACCGACCTCCTGGTCGCCAACCGAGCCCTGCCCGAGGACGCCCCGGCGGACAGCTGGCTCAGCGGCCCCCTCGCGCAGCAGCGCAAGACCCTGGAGGAGTGGCGCGGGGACCACGACGTCCGAGCCGTCGCCCATCTGGGCCGTGACCCGCGCGGCACGGACGACCTCGCGGTCCTCGACGTGCCCGGCGTCAACGCGGACGCCTCCCCGGTCGAGTGGCCCGTCACCGACCGGCTGGCCGAGGACGGCGTGCTGGTCTGGCACATCCCGCTGCCCGGAGCCGTGCGCGAGGACCTCGACCTGATCCGCCGCGGCGACGAACTGGTCGTCGCCGCCGGGCCCTTCCGCCGCGTCGTCCCGCTGCCCTCCGCACTGCGCCGCTGCAGCGTCGACGGGGCCGCGCTGCGGGACGGGACTCTCGCCGTCCGGTTCGCGCCGGACCCGGAACTGTGGCCGCGGGGACGCTGACCCGACAGGACTCGACAGGACCCGTCGGAGCCCGGGTCCGTTCGGGTAACGTCGTAAGGACGAACCGTAGTCAGGAGTCCGTCATGAGCGAAGAGCTCCCCCCGTCCGAGGCCCCCCGCCCCGACGAGGCCGACGCGGTCGACGAGACGCGAGCGACCGACGCCGACGCCTGGGCCACGGCGTGCGCCGAGGACCTGGAGGCGGAGAAGGCCCGCCGCCGTGCCGAGTACGGGCCGCCGCCCGGCTCCGCCGCCGAGGAACTGCGCCGGCTCGTCGACACCGTCGCGGACAAGCTGTCCGGTCTCCAGTCACCGCTGCTCGGCCAGATCGCCGGCCCCGCCGCCCAGCAGGTGGTCCGGCAGGTCGTGCAGCAGGCGAAGGCCGCCGTCGAACCGGTCATCGAGCGCAACCCGGACCTGTTCGACCACCTCGCCGCCGCCGGCGGCGAACTCCTCGCCGCCTACCGCTCCGCCGTCCAGAACCAGGAACGCCGCTGGACCACCGGCGACACCGCGCCCGGAGATCCACGCGACCCCCGTGACCTGGACGAACGCGACGCCGACGGCCGCGACGACGGCGACGAGGGCACCGGCCCGGGCCAGCGCATCGACCTGGACTGAGCCCCGCCTCGGGTACGGTTGCCCTTAGCGGGGCTCGACCGAACTGAGGGATTCATGGGACTCACCATCGGCGTCGACATCGGCGGCACGAAGATCGCGGCCGGCGTGGTCGACGAGGAAGGCAACATCCTCTCGACCCACAAGGTGCCGACCCCCACCACACCCGAGGCCATCGTGGACGCCATCGCCTCCGCGGTGGAGGGCGCGCGCGTGGGACACGAGATCGTCGGCGTCGGCATCGGTGCCGCCGGATACGTCAACCGTCAGCGCTCCACGGTCTACTTCGCGCCCAACATCGACTGGCGCCAGGAGCCGCTCAAGGAGAAGGTCGAGGCCCGCGTCGGCCTCCCGGTCGTCGTGGAGAACGACGCCAACGCCGCGGCCTGGGGCGAGTACAAGTTCGGCGGCGGCAAGGGCCACCGCAACGTCATCTGCATCACCCTCGGCACCGGCCTCGGCGGCGGCATCATCATCGGCAACAAGCTGCGCCGAGGTCACTTCGGCGTGGCCGCCGAGTTCGGGCACATCCGCATGGTGCCCGACGGTCTGCTGTGCGGCTGCGGTTCGCAGGGCTGCTGGGAGCAGTACGCGTCGGGCCGGGCGCTGGTGCGGTACGCCAAGCAGCGTGCCAACGCCACCCCCGAGCGCGCCGAGGTGCTGCTCGCACTCGGTGACGGGACCCCCGACGGCATCGAGGGCAAGCACATCTCGGTCGCCGCCCGCCAGGGCTGCCCGGTCGCCGTCGACTCCTACCGGGAGCTGGCCCGCTGGGCCGGTGCCGGCCTCGCCGACCTGGCCTCGCTCTTCGACCCGTCGGCGTTCATCGTCGGCGGCGGCCTCTCGGACGAGGGAGACCTGGTCCTCGACCCGATCCGCAAGTCCTACAAGCGCTGGCTGGTCGGCGGCAACTGGCGCCCGGTCGCCGACGTCGTCGCCGCCCAACTCGGCAACAAGGCCGGCCTGGTAGGCGCGGCCGACCTGGCCCGGGAGCCCGACCCGATCATGTGACGATCACCTTTTGATCGACGGGACCCGTCCCACCCCAAGGGGCGCGGGGAACTGCGCGACCAGCCACGACGAACCGGCAGTCGCCCACAGACCTCGCGCCCCGACCCATGAGGCGCCTGATCATGCGTTCCCGTAAATTGACGGCATGGCAACGTCCCTCCCCGCCCTCCCCAACTCCCGCACCGAGCCCGACGGTTCCGCGGTCATCCGCGTCCTGAGCTACAACATCCGCTCACTGCGCGACGACACCGACGCCCTCGCCCGCGTCATCACGGCCTGCGCGCCCGACCTCGTCCTCCTCCAGGAGGCCCCCCGCTTCTTCCGCTGGCGCAAGAAGATCACCCGGCTCGCCGCCGCCTGCGACCTGGTCCTGCTCTCCGGCGGCGGAACCGCCGCCGGCCCCGCGCTGCTCTGCTCCCTGCGGGCCACCGTCGAGCGCACCGAGGACACGCTGCTCCCGCTCACCCCCGGCCAACACCGCCGCGGCATCGCCGCCGCCGTGGTCCGGATCGGCGGGGCCCGTCTCGGCGTCCTCAGCACCCACCTGTCCCTGGACGCCGACGAGCGCCACGACCAGGCCGGGCTGCTCCTCGACCACCTGGCCGCCCTCGGCGTGAAGCACGCGGTGGCGGGCGGCGACCTGAACGAGCGCCCCGGCGGGCGCACCTTCCGGCGGCTCGGGGACGGGCTGCGCGACTGCTGGACCGCGGCGCCCAGGGGCGGCGAATACACCTTCCCGGCCACCGCCCCGGACCGCCGTATCGACGCGGTCTTCGTCACCGAGGGCGTCGAGGTGCTGGGCTGCGGGGTGCCGTCGGGACTGCCCGGGGTGGCCGAGGACGACCTGAGGGCGGCCACGGACCACCTCCCGGTCCTGACCGCCCTCCGCGTACCCGCGACCGCCTGACCCGGAGGACCGGGGGTCCGGCCGCCGCCCGGCTACACCACCGCGCCCCGCCCCGGATCGTCGTCGTCCTCCTCGCCCGTGCGCATCCGCATGAACAGGGTGGCGAAGCCGCCGAGGAAGCCGCCGATGCTCAGGGTCGTCAGCCACCAGGTCATGTCCCAGCCGAGCACCACCGCCAGCAGGAGCAGCACCGGACCGCCGACCACACCCAGCCAGGCGAACTTCGCCGTGGGGTCGGCATCGGGCAGCGGTGGCGGCTCGGGCGGCACGAAGTGGCCCTCGTCGTCCGCGTCGAAGTCGTCGTCGGACGGCTCGGCGGGCGTGTGGTCGCGCGGGCCGACGCCGGGCGCGAAGGCGACCGAGCTGCCCAGCGGCCGGTCCGAGGCGGGCCGGTCCGCCGAGGGCTTCTCGTCGTTCACCTCCGGCTCCAGCAGCGCCAGGTCCTCGACCGACTTGAACGGCTTGGCGCCCGGCGGGTCCGGGGGCTCCTCTCCGTACCCGGCGACGATCGCGGCCCAGGCGGCGTCCTCGTCGATGGGCACGTCCTGTGCCTCGGGGCCGCCGTCCGCCGCGCGCTCCCGTCCCTCGCGGTGCTCCCGCTCCAGGTCCCGCTCCTCGCGCTCCTCGCGGTCCTCGCGGTCGGAGTCGTGCTCAGCCACCTGCGGTCGTCCCTTCCTTGCCGAGACCGGACTCCGGTTCCCCGACGGAACCGGGCGCGAGCCGGCCGATGAACGCGACGCTCTCCGCGAAGATCCGGTCCGCATCGTGGTCCAACGTCGCCACGTGGTAGCTCTGTTCCAGCAGGATCTCCGTCACGTCCGTCGACGACACCCGGCCCAGGATCCGCGCCGAGTCGGCCGGCGGCACCACGTGGTCCTGCGGACTGCGCAGCAACAGCAGCGGCTGGGTCACCTGCGGCAGGTCGCCGTCGGCGAGACGGAAGAAGGCGCGCAGCGAGTGCGCCGAGTGCAGCGGCACCTTGTCGTACCCCAGCTCCGTGCTGAGCGGCTTGGCGATGTCGCTGGCGATGCCCTTCGTCGCGGGCACCAGGTGGCGCAGGACCGGAAGGGCGTGCTGGGCGACGCCGTGCATCCGGTTCGCCGGGTTGACCACGACGACGCCCGACACCGCGTCCCCGTGCTTGGCGGCGAGCCGCAGCGCCAGCGCGCCGCCCATGGACAGCCCGGCCACGAAGACCCGCGCGCAGCGCTCGCGCAGGACCCGCAGCTCGCGGTCCACCTCCGCGTACCAGTCCTGCCAGCCGGTGACCTGCATGTCCTGCCAGCGGGTGCCGTGCCCGGGCAGCAGCGGCAGCGACACGGTCAGGCCGCGCGCGGCCAGGTGGTGGGCCCAGGGGCGCAGCGACTGCGGGGAGCCTGTGAAGCCGTGACAGAGGAGGACGCCGACCTCACCGCCCTCGTGGCGGTACGGCTCGGCTCCGGGCAGGACCGACACGTCTCGGTCTCCTGTCGTCAGGGATACTCGCGGGTCTTTCACCGTACGCGACCGCACTGACACCGACCAGGGCCGTCGGGGCCATTGACGGCGCCGCGGGTTAAGGTCTGACCCACAGACATGGGAGGCACTCGGTTGTTGTACGGCGCGATGAAGGTCACCGTCGGGGGGTCGCTGAAGCTCGCCTTCCGGCCCTGGGTGGAGGGCCTGGAGTACATCCCGGCCGAGGGGCCCGCCATTCTGGCGAGCAACCACCTGTCGTTCTCCGACTCGTTCTTCCTGCCCGCCGTCCTCGACCGCAAGGTGACCTTCATCGCCAAGGCCGAGTACTTCAACACCCCCGGGGTCAAGGGCCGGCTCACCGCCGCCTTCTTCAAGGGGGTCGGTCAGCTCCCGGTGGACCGTTCCGGCGCGCGCGGTGCGGGCGAGGCCGCCATCAAGAGCGGCATGGAGGTCCTGGAGCGCGGCGAGCTGTTCGGCATCTACCCCGAGGGCACCCGCTCCCCGGACGGCCGCCTCTACCGCGGCAAGCCGGGCGGTCTCGCGCGCGTGGCGCTCGCCACCGGCGCGCCCGTCGTCCCGGTCGCCATGATCGACACCGAGAAGATCCAGCCGCCCGGGCAGGTGATGCCGAAGCTGATGCGGCCCGGCATCCGCATCGGCAAGCCGCTGGACTTCTCCCGCTACCAGGGCATGGAGCACGACCGCTTCGTGCTCCGCGCGGTGACCGACGAGGTCATGTACGAGATCATGAAGCTCTCCGGCCAGGAGTACGTCGACATGTACGCGACCGCCATGAAGCGGCAGCTCGCGGAGGCGGCGAAGGCCGAGAAGGCGGCCAAGGGCGACAAGGCGGCCAAGGGCGACAAGGCGGCCAAGGGCGACAAGGCCGAGAAGGACCGGGCCGGGACGTAGCCCGGGAAGGGGGGACGGACATGGCCAGGCGCGAGAGAGTCATGCGGATGTCGGTCGAGCAGCCGCTGTGGCGCGCGCTCGCCGGCTACCGCGTGCTCACCATGCTGTACGCGATCGGCTTCTTCGCCACCGCCTACTCCGGCTTCGCCCGGCCCTGGCTCGCCGTCGCCTACTACGCGGTCCTGTTCGTCTGGACCCTGGCCACCCTCCCCAGGGTTGCGAACGCCGCGAGCTGCACCAAGCGGTTCCTTGCCGCCGACCTCACGGTCGCGCTGACCGGCATCCTGCTCACGCCCTTCGCCGACGCCCACGAACGCGTCATGGACGGCGGACCGACCCTGCCGTCGATATGGACCGCCGGCTCCGTGCTCGCCTTCGCCGTCAAGGGCGGCTGGCGCTGGGCCGCCGTGGCCTCCACCCTCGTCGCCGTCGCCAACCTCGTCGAACGCGGCACCCCGGCCCGTGACACCGTCCACAACGTCATCCTCGTCTGGGTCGCCTCCATCGCCATCGGCTACGTCGTCGAGGTCGCCCGCGCCTCCGAGCGCACCCTCGCGCGCGCCCTGGAGATCGAGGCGGCGACCAGGGAACGCGAGCGGCTCGCCCGGGACATCCACGACAGCGTCCTCCAGGTGCTGGCGATGGTGCAGCGCCGGGGCGCCGTCATCGGCGGCGAGGCGGCCGAGCTGGGCCGGCTGGCCGGTGAGCAGGAGGTGGCCCTGCGCACCCTGGTCTCCGGCGGCCTGGTACCCGTCTCCAGGGTCTCGGAGGACGCCGCCGAGGGCGCGGTCGTCCGGGTGGTCGAGGAGCCGGAGGGGGCGGACCCAGACGGCCCCGCCGATCTGCGCGCGCTGCTCGCCCCGTACGCCGGGTCCCTGGTGAACCTCGCCGAACCGGGCGCTCCGGTCCTGCTGGCCCCGGCTGCCGCGCGGGAGCTGGCCGCGGCCGTGGGCGCCGCGCTGGACAACGTCCGCGAGCACGTCGGTGAGCAGGCGCGCGCGTGGATCCTGGTCGAGGACGAGCCGGACGAGGTGGTCGTCACCGTCCGCGACGAGGGGCCCGGCATCCCGGAGAGGCGGCTCGCCGAGGCCGAGGGAGAGGGACGGCTCGGCGTGGCCCTGTCGATCCGCGGCCGGCTGCGCGACCTCGGCGGCACGGCCGAGCTGATCTCGGTGCCCGGGCAGGGCACCGAGGTCGAACTGAAGGCACCGAAGAAGACCGTCGGTACCACCGCGCGGGGGAAGGCAGCGAACCATGAGTGAACGACGGGAACCCGAACGACAGGAACCCGAACGGCAGGAATCGGAACGGCAGGAACCGGAACGACCGGAGCACGGGCGGCAGGACCGTGACGGGCAGCAACCTCGGCGACAGGATGAGATCAAGGTCATGGTGGTCGACGACCACCCCATGTGGCGCGACGCGGTCGCCCGCGACCTCGCCGAGTCCGGCTTCGAGGTGGTCGCCACCGCGAGCGACGGCGACCAGGCGGTGCGCCGCGCCCGCGCCGCCGCCCCCGACGTCCTCGTGCTCGACCTCAACCTGCCCGGCAAGCCCGGCGTCCAGGTCTGCAAGGAAGTCGTCGCCGCCGACCCGCGGCTGCGCGTGCTCGTGCTCTCGGCGAGCGGGGAGCACGCCGACGTGCTGGAGGCGGTGAAGTCCGGCGCGACCGGGTACCTGCTGAAGTCGGCCTCCACCGAGGAGCTGCGGGACGCGGTGCGCCGTACGGCCGCGGGGGACCCAGTCTTCACCCCGGGGCTCGCCGGACTGGTCCTCGGCGAGTACCGCCGCCTCGCCTCCGAACCCGCGCCCGCCGCGGGCACCGACGACCCCGGCGCGCCCCGGCTCACCGACCGGGAGACCGAGGTGCTGCGCCTGGTCGCCAAGGGCCTGAGCTACAAGCAGATCGCCGAACGCCTCGTCATCTCGCACCGCACCGTGCAGAACCACGTCCAGAACACCCTCGGCAAGCTCCAGCTGCACAACCGGGTGGAGCTGGTGCGGTACGCGATAGAACGGGGTCTGGACGACGCGTGACCCGCGCGGGACAGTGGAGTGGCCTCAACCACCCACTGTGGCAAGGGGATTACGCGATGAAGGTCGGAGTACTGACCGGAGGCGGCGACTGCCCCGGGCTCAACGCCGTCATCCGGGCCGTCGTCCGCAAGGGCGTCCAGGAGTACGGCTACGACTTCACCGGCTTCCGGGACGGCTGGCGCGGCCCCCTGGAGGGCGACACCGTCCCGCTCGACATCCCAGCCGTCCGCGGCATCCTGCCCCGCGGCGGCACCGTCCTCGGCTCCTCGCGCACCAACCCGCTGGGGCAGCGGGACGGCATCCGGCGCATCAAGGAGAACCTCTCCGCACTCGGCGTCGACGCGCTCATCACCATCGGCGGCGAGGACACCCTCGGTGTCGCCACCCGCCTCGCGGACGAGTACGGCGTGCCCTGCGTCGGCGTTCCCAAGACCATCGACAACGACCTGTCCGCCACCGACTACACCTTCGGCTTCGACACCGCCGTCGGCATCGCCACCGAGGCCATCGACCGGCTGCACACCACCGCCGAGTCCCACATGCGCGTCCTGGTCGTCGAGGTCATGGGCCGGCACGCCGGCTGGATCGCGCTGCACTCGGGCCTGGCCGGCGGCGCCAACGTCATCCTCATCCCCGAGCAGCGCTTCGACGTCGAGCAGGTGTGCACCTGGGTGACCTCCCGCTTCCGGGCGTCCTACGCCCCGATCGTGGTCGTCGCCGAGGGCGCGACGCCGCGCGACGGCGACATGGTGCTCAAGGACGAGTCGCTGGACTCCTACGGGCACGTCCGGCTGTCCGGGGTCGGCGAGTGGCTGGCCAAGCAGATCGAGAAACGCACCGGCAAGGAGGCCCGCACCACGGTCCTCGGGCACGTCCAGCGCGGCGGCACCCCCAGCGCCTTCGACCGCTGGCTCGCCACCCGCTTCGGCCTGCACGCCATCGACTGCGTGCGCGACGGGGACTTCGGCAAGATGGTCGCCCTGCGCGGCACGGACATCGTCCGGGTCCCCATCGCCGAGGCCACGGCGCGGCTGAAGACGGTCGACCCGGCGCTGTACGAGGAGGTCGGCGTGTTCTTCGGCTGACACCCGGCCGAACCGGCCGCTGACCGGCGACGGCGAGCCCCGGCCCGTATATTCGGCCCGGAGCCCACCACGACGGGAGCGGTCATGGAGATCCTTGCCTTCGGCGTCCAGGCCGACGAGAAACCCCTGATCGAGCGGGCCTTCCGCGACCACGAGGACGTCCGCTGCCTGGACGTCTTCCTCAACGAGGACACCGCCCCCATCGCGGCCGGCCACGAGATCGTCTCCACCTCCGTCAACGCCGACCTCGGCGCGGCCGTCCTGGAGATCCTCGCGGCCGGCGGCACCCGGATGGTGGCCCAGCGCTCCACCGGCTTCAACAACGTCGACCTGGACACCGCCGACCGGCTCGGCATGACCGTCGCCCGGGTGTCGTACTACTCGCCGTACTCGGTCGCCGAGTTCGCCTGGGCCCTCGCCATGGCCGTCAACCGGCGGATCGTGCGCGCCTCCATCCGCACCCGCGACTTCGACTTCCGCCTCGACGGCCTGATGGGCCGGGACCTGCACGGCCGCACCGCCGGCGTCCTCGGCACCGGCAAGATCGGCGAGGCATTCGCCCGGATCGCCCACGGCTTCGGCATGCGCCTGCTCGGCTGGGACGTCGCCGAGAACCCGGCCTGCGCCGAACTGGGCATGCGCTACGTCCCGAAGGACGAGCTACTCGCCCGCTCCGACCTGATCACGCTGCACGTGCCGCTGATGGCCGAGACCCGGCACCTGATCGACGCGGCCGCCCTGAAGGCGATGCGGGACGACGCCATCCTGATCAACTCCAGCCGCGGCGGCCTGATCGACACCGCGGCCCTCGTCGGCGAGCTGCGCGCGGGCCGCTTCGCGGGCGTGGGCCTCGACGTCTACGAGGCCGAGGCGGGCCTGTTCTTCCTCGACAAGTCCCTGGAGGCCGTCGAGGACGACACCCTGGCCCGCCTCGTCACCTTCCCGAACGTCCTGGTCACCTCGCACCAGGCGTACTACACCGAGGACGCCGTCGGCCAGATCGTCGACGCCACGGTGCGCAACGTCCTCGACTACCGTCAGGGCCGCCGCTCGGAGAACGTGCTCGTCCCGCGCAGCTGACCGGCCAGCTCCCGCACGATCGCCGTGCCGTTCATCGTCAGCACCGACTCGGGGTGGAACTGGACGCCGGCGAAGCCCGGCCCGCGCAGCGCGTGCACCTCGCCGTTCGCGGCCCGGCTCACCTCGATGCCGCGTGCGGCCAGCCCGGTGGCCGCCCGGTCGTCGCAGCGCGCGGTGAAGCTGTTGTAGAAGCCGACCGTCTCCGGCCGCCCGAACAGGTCGATCCCGGTCTGCGCACCCTGGTACGGCACCTCCTTGCGGGCGATGCCGAGCCCCAGCTCCGCCGCGATCAGCTCGTGCCCGAGGCAGACGCCGAGGACGCCGTTCCGGTTGGCGCCGAGCACCTCGGCGGTCAGGGCCCGCAGGAAGCGCATCTTCGGGTCGGCCGGGTCCGTGGGATCACCGGGCCCGGGACCCAGCACCACCGGGCCGCCCTCGTGCCCGAGCGCCGCCTCGCGCAGCCCGGGCTCGTCGTACCGCCGCACGCTCACCGCCAGCCCGGAGGAACGCAGCAGGTGGGCGAGCATCGCCGTGAAGGTGTCCTCCGCGTCGACGACCAGGGCGTGCCCGGCGAGCGCGGCCGACGGCTCCTGCATCCGCAGCCAGAACGGGGCCAGCGAGGCGCGGCGCCCGTCCAGCGCGGCCCGCACCCGGGGGTCGTCCGCCAGCCTCGGCCGCCCCGCCTCCGTACGCGGCCGGGACGGACGTACGCCCAGCGCCGCCAGCACTCCGGCCGCCTTGGCGTGGGTCTCCGCCACCTCGCCCGCCGGGTCGGAGCCGCGCACCAGGGTGGCGCCGACCGGCACCCGCAGCCGTCCGTCGGCGTCGATGTCGGCGGTGCGGATCAGGATGGGGGAGTCGAGGGTCTGGGATCCGGCCGCCCCGCCGGGCCCGTCACCGGGGTCGCGCCCGAGCAGGGCCAGCGCGCCCGCGTAGTAGCCCCGCCCTCCGGCCTCGTGCCGCTCGATCACCCGGCAGGCGTTCTGCACCGGGGAGCCGGTGACCGTCGCCGCGAACATGGTCTCCCGCAGCACCTCCCGCGCGTCCAGGGAGGACTTCCCGCGCAGCTCGTACTCGGTGTGCGCGAGGTGCGCCATCTCCTTGAGCCGCGGGCCGACGACCACTCCGCCCATGTCGCCGACGGTGCACATCATCTTCAGTTCCTCGTCGACGACCATCGACAGCTCCTCGATCTCCTTGCCGTCGGCGAGGAAGCCGAGGAGGTGCTCGGGCGTCGGACCCTCGGCGGGGTAGCGGTACGTGCCGCTGATCGGGTTCATGACGACGGTGCCCCCGGACATCCGCACGTGCACCTCCGGGCTGGCGCCGACCAGCGTGCGGTCCCCGGTGTGCACGACGAACGTCCAGTACGCGCCCCGCTCGCCCTCCAGGAGACGCCGGAACAGCGCCAGCGCGTCGGCCCGCCCGAACCCGGGGATCCGGCCCTCGTACGTCCGCCGGATCACGAAGTTGGCGCCCTCGCCCCGCCCGATCTCCTCGTCGAGGACCCGGCCGACGATCCGCGCGTACTCCTCGTCGCCGACGTCGAAGCCGCCGCCCTCGACCCGGACCCGGTGCGCGGGCAGCCGCTCCAGCGCCTCGGCGAGCGGGATGTCGTGGCGCTCCTCGGGGGTGAGCATCAGCAGCGGTGTGCCGTCGTCGCGGACGTCGAAGCCGCGCTCGCGGATCTGCCGGAAGGGGACGAGCGCCAGCCCCTCGTCGGGCAGGTCGGCGAGCCGGTCGTGCTCCGTGACCGGGCCGACCAGCAGCTCCACCAGGTCGTGGTCGTGGCCGGGGGCCCGGCGGCGGAGCAGGGAGAAGGGGCGGGGGTCGGCCAGGAGGTCGTCGAGCGGTGTCCCGGGAGATGACGTGGGCGGTGTCATGGGTGGTGTCCCTCTGTTGTCCAGGAGGGACGGGCCCGGTCGCGGAAACACCGAAGGCCGCCCCTCGGGCGGCCTTCGCGGAGTCTTGCGTCGCGCGCAGTCAGTGGGCCGCCGGATGAGCGGTCCACCACCAGTTCTGGGTCGAGTGCGCGAACATGCCGCCGACCCTAGCGCATCCGCGCGCGGGACGGCGGCGTTCGGCTCAGATGATCATGCCGTACGTGTTCCAGCCGCCGCCGACCCTGGCGCGGGCCTTGAACGGCGCCGCGGCGTTGCCGGTGCCCTGGTAGTACCAGAGCACGCCGTCCTTGTCGCGGGCGACCAGGTCGGGAACCCCGTCGCGGTTCAGGTCGCTCGGGCCGTTCAGCACGTCGTAGACCGACCAGCCGCCGCCGATCCTGCTGCGGCCCTCGAACGGCGCCGCGGCGTTGCCGGTGCCCTTGTAGAGCCACAGCACACCGCTCTTGTCGCGGGCGATCACGTCCGCCCGGCCGTCACCCGTGAGGTCACCGGTGTCGGCCAGCGCGTTGTAGACCGACCAGCCGCCGCCGATCCTGGACTTGGTCTCGAAGGGTGCGGAGGTGCTGCCGGTGCCCTTGTAGAGCCAGAGCACGCCGCTCTTGTCGCGGGCGATCAGGTCCGGCCTGCCGTCACCGTCGAGGTCACGGGCGCCGATGATCGTGTCGTAGACGGACCAGCCGCCGCCGACCCGGGCGCGGGACTCGAACGGCTCCGTCATGTCGCCGCTGCCCTTGTAGTACCAGAGCACGCCGCTCTTGTCGCGGGCCACCATGTCGCCGGTGCCGTCGGCGCGCAGCGCCGTCATCGTGGTCACCGCGTTGTAGGCGTTCCAGCCGCCGCCGATGCGGAAGCGGCCGAAGAACGGCGAGGACGCGCTGCCGGTGCCCTGGTACTGCCACAGCACGCCCGAGGAGTCCCGGCCGAGGACGTCGTACCGGTCGGTGCCCGGGTCGGGCGCGGTGCCCTTGGCCAGCTGGACGTCGGCCGTGCGGACGTAGCCGATGCGGTGGTTGAAGCGGATCGGGTAGTACGTGGTGTTGCCCACGACCACCGTGCGCGAGCCCTCGCCCGAGCCGTCGATGTTGCCGCTGTTGTAGTACGAGCCCTTCATGGCCCCGCCGGCCAGGGCGTACTTCTGCCCGGCCAGAACGCCGTACTTGGTCAGCGACTCGTTGTTCTTGCTCTGGACCGGCACTCCGGTGCCCGTGTACGCGCTGTCCTCGGGGTAGGCGCGCCCGTACACCGGGATGGAGCTCGCCCCGGCCTTGGCCGTGACCACGTCCGGCGTGCCGACGGCGGTGGCGGACTGGCCGCCCCGGTTGTAGAACCATGCCTTCTTGCCGCCGTACCAGATGGCCGTCCAGTCCTGCCGGGCCTCGGCGACCACGAACTCGCCGCCGGCCAGGACCTTGTTGCCCCAGTTCCAGCCCTCGGTCCAGGTCTGGCTGCCCAGGTACGGGTCGGTGAGCGTGGCCGAGGAGGTGGACGGCGAGGAGTACAGGTAGGTGAAGTTCGCCGGCTGCTTCGGGACCGAGGAGCCGCCGTTGGTGATCTTCGGCTGGTTGGCCGTGGTGAACGGCGGGACGACGCGGATCACCTGGCCCGCCTTGTACGGGCCGCCCGGGCCCTCGGCGCCGGTGGGGGCGCCCAGCAGGTCCATGTAGTGGTTCCAGTCCCAGAACGGGCCCGGGTCCCAGTGCTGGGACTTCACGTTGCCGTCCAGGACGCCCGGGACCTCGTCGTGGCCGAGGACGTGCTCACGGTCCAGCGGGATGTCGTACTTGCCGGCCAGGTACTTCACCAGCGCGGCCGAGGACTCGTACTGCGGCTCGGTGTACCAGCTGCCGTCCTTGATCGCGTAGCCCTCGTGCTCGATGCCGATCGAGTGCATGTTGAGGGTCTTGTTGGCCGCGTGCCACGCCTCGTTCTTGTTCTCGACCATCTGGGTGACCAGACCGTCGGAGGCGCGGATCAGGTAGTGGGCGCTGGCGTAGGACAGCGAGTTCTGGAAGACGCCCAGGGCGCTGCTGTAGCTGCCCTCGGTGTCGTGGATCACGATCGAGGTGATCTCGTGCCCGGCCGTGGGGCGGCTCGCGACGTTGTAGTTGCCCCAGTCGTCGATGCCGCCGTTCTGCTTGTAGGCGGCGGGACGGAAGTCGCAGTTCAGGCCGGACGGGCACTCGGGGGCCGGGGCGGCGGAGGCCGCGGCCAGCTCCAGGTCCGTGGTCTTCTTCGGCTGCACCGCGGGGTCGGCGGGCAGGCTGAGCGACTGGCCGTCGGCGGTGACGCGCTGCTCGCCGGTCTTGATCGAGTCGAACACGCGCCGCGCGAACAGCTGCGCGCCCTTGGTGTCCGGGGCCTGGCTGGCGCGGGCCACCGCCGGGTACCAGGCGCCGGGGTCCTCGGGCAGCGAACCGGTCGCGTCCTTCTGGTACTTGGCCAGCAGTGCGGCGCCCGCCCGGATGCTCTCGCCGGTGTCGCTCTGCACCTTCTCGGCCGACGTGTCGATGAGGCCGGCCGCCTCGTCCAGGGTGTGCAGCCGCGGGTCGTCGGTGTCGACGGGCTTCTCGTCGAGGCTCTTCAGCGCCTTGTCGGCGTCGAAGTGCTGCTCGACGACCGGGTCGCCGCTGCGGTTCATGTGCTCGAGCCGGTGCTCGCGCTCCTCGGCGGCGCCGTCGTTCTCCAGACTGTCCTCGTCGACGTCCGTGAGCCCCATGACGTTGTAGGCGCCGGTGGTGCTCGGCAGCCCGTCGTGGTCCTCCCAGCGCGTCTGCCGGTACGAGACCGCCATCAGCACGCTCTGCGGGACGTCGAACTCCTCGGCCGCCTGCTCGAACTCGCTCTGCAGCCGGGCCCCCGGGGCCACGGCCGCCTGGGCCTGGTCCGAGCCGAGCAGTCCCGGCGAGGCCAGGGCCAGGCCGCCGGCCGTGGCGGCGACGGCCACCGCCGAGGCGACGCCGTAGACGAGCAGTCTCTTCTTCTTGCGGTCCCTGCGATGATCCGCGCTCAAAACCCCACCCCGGTATGCGCTCGATATGAATATGTACGAGAGTCGTCTGTGATCCGAACTCACGAGGCGCGTGAGGTTACCAACCCGGTCGCCGCGGACCGCACCGGGGTCCCGTCTCACCTGTCGAGCCGGGCGAAAACGGCATGGCGCGACCCCGTAGGGTTGAGGGGTGACCGTGAACGCTAAGACCAGCCCGAGCGCTGGCAACACCTGGCGAGACCTGCCCGCGGCGCAGCAGCCCGAGTACCCCGACACCGAGGCTCTGCGCGCAGTGATCGCGGACCTCGAGTCGTATCCGCCGCTCGTCTTCGCGGGCGAGTGCGACCAGCTGCGCGCCCGGATGGCGGCCGTCGCCAAGGGAGAGGCGTTCCTCCTCCAGGGCGGCGACTGCGCGGAGGCATTCGACGCGGTGTCCGCGGACCACATCCGCAACAAGCTCAAGACGCTGCTCCAGATGGGCGCCGTCCTCACCTACGCCGCGTCCGTGCCGGTAGTGAAGGTCGGCCGGATCGCCGGCCAGTACTCCAAGCCGCGCTCCAAGCCGACCGAGACCCGCGACGGCGTGACCCTGCCGACCTACCGGGGCGACTCGGTCAACGGCTTCGACTTCACCGAAGAGGCCCGGATCCCGGACCCCGAGCGGCTGAAGCGGATGTACCACGCCTCGGCGTCCACGCTGAACCTGGTGCGCGCCTTCACCACCGGCGGTTACGCCGACCTCCGGCAGGTGCACGCCTGGAACCAGGACTTCGTGAAGTCCTCGCCCTCCGGCCAGCGCTACGAGCAGCTGGCGCGGGAGATCGACAACGCGCTGAACTTCATGCGGGCGTGCGGGACGGACCCGGCCGAGTTCCAGACCGTGGAGTTCTTCTCCTCGCACGAGGCGCTGCTGCTGGACTACGAGTCGGCCCTCACCCGTGTCGACTCGCGCACGGGGCAGCTGTACGACGTGTCCGGGCACATGGTGTGGATCGGTGAGCGCACCCGGCAGCTGGACCACGCGCACATCGAGTTCGCCTCGCGGATCCGCAACCCGATCGGGATCAAGCTCGGCCCGTCCACCACGGCCGAGGAGGCGCTGCAGTACATCGAGCGGCTGGATCCAGAGCGTGAGCCCGGGCGGCTGACCTTCATCGTCCGGATGGGCGCGGACAAGATCCGCGACAAGCTCCCGGAGCTGGTGGAGAAGGTCACGGCGTCCGGCGCGACGGTCGCCTGGATCACCGACCCGATGCACGGCAACACCTACGAGGCGGCCTCCGGTCACAAGACCCGCCGCTTCGACGACGTGCTCGACGAGGTCAAGGGCTTCTTCGAGGTGCACAAGTCGCTCGGCACCCACCCGGGCGGCATCCACGTCGAGCTGACCGGCGACGACGTCACCGAGTGCGTGGGCGGCGGCGACGAGATCTTCGTCGACGACCTGCACCAGCGCTACGAGACGGCCTGCGACCCGCGGCTCAACCGGAGCCAGTCGCTCGACCTGGCGTTCCTGGTGGCGGAGATGTACCGGGACCAGTGACGGTCCGCCCCCCGGAGGGCGGGTGAAATGGGGCGCGGGTCACACGGGATCCGCGCCCCTCCCACTTTTGCCGGCCTTGCGCGATGGGTAAGGTTAGGTTTGCCTCACCGATCATTCGGGCCCTCCGGTCGTCGGTACGGCACGACCTTGTACCCCGCCCGGGAGGTGAACCGCGTGTTCGTCTGCAGCTGCTTCGGTGTCACCGAGGAACAGGTGAAGAGCCACGCGGAGGCCGGGGCCTGCACCCCCCGGCAGATCGCCTCCGCCTGCAAGGCGGGCACCGACTGCGGCGGCTGCGTACGGCGCATCCAGGCCCTGCTCGGGCGCGGCGCCTGCCCCCGCCGGCAGCTGGCCGACCAGGGCGCCCCGGTCCTCTCGGAGCTTCCCGAGGCGGCCTGAAAGCCTGCCCCCCGCTTTAGAGCGAGCCCGGTCCGGACGGGTCCGGCTGGGACTGCTCGATCACCGTCGACAGGTAGAGCGACTCGCCCAGCTTCTCGATCAGGTCGAGCTGGGTCTCCAGGTAGTCGATGTGGTGCTCCTCGTCGGCGAGGATCGCCTCGAAGACGTTGGCCGACGTGATGTCGTGCTTGGCCCGCATCACCTCGATGCCCCGGCGCAGCCGGTCGATCGCCTCCAGCTCGATCTCCCGGTCGGCCTGGAACATCTCGGTCACGCTCTGGCCGACCCGCACGTGGAAGAGCCGCTGGTAGTTCGGCAGGCCGTCCAGGAGCAGGATGCGGTCGGTGAGTACCTCGGCGTGGCGCATCTCGTCGAAGGACTCCGCGCGCGTGTACTTCGCGAGCTTGGTCCAGCCCTTGTGGTCCTGCAGCTTCGCGTGCAGGAAGTACTGGTTGATGGCCGTGAGCTCGGCGGTCAGCTGCTCATTGAGGAACTCGATGACTTCCGGGTCGCCCTGCATCGCTTGACGCTCCTTCGAACGGGAACAGGCGTGTTGCGCGGCATGATTGCACCGGCGTCGAAGATCGTCCAGTAAGTCTTGACTTAGTAAGTAAGTACAGGCTTAGTCGGCTTCGTCGCTATTATTGACGTTTGCCCGAATGTAAGTGAGGTGGGTCGGGGGCATCGGCCCGGGTCTGTCAGGATGGAGGCATGGGTCAGCCGGTGGAAGACGGATCGGGAGAAGACGGTTCGCAAGGAGCGTCGCGGTTCGAGCTCCCACCCGGGCAGCGGCTGCAGCGCGGCTGGCCCGTCACGCACTACGGACCGGTCCCCAAGTTCCGCCCCGAGCGCTGGGAGTTCCGGGTCTTCGGCGCCACCACCGACGACGAGAAGCACGGCTGGACCCACGACGAGTTCACCGCCCTGCCCTACACCACGGTCGTCGCCGACCTGCACTGCGTCACGAAGTTCAGCATGCTCGGCGCCGAGTGGGGCGGTGTCCCGGCCGCCACGATCCTCCGGCTCGCCCCGCCCGCGCCCGACGTCACCCACGTGATGGTGTGGGCCGAGTACGGGTTCAGCTCCAACCTCCGGCTGTCCGACTTCGCCGCCGGGCGCACCCTCTTCGCCACCCACAAGGACGGCGAGCTGCTCACCGCCGAGCACGGCTTCCCGCTGCGGCTGATCGTCCCGCACCTGTACGCCTGGAAGGGCCCGAAGTGGGTGCGCGGCATCGAGTACATGACCGCCGACCGGCGCGGCTTCTGGGAGGAGCGCGGCTACCACAACATCGGCGACCCCTGGAAGGAACAGCGCTACTCCTACCAGGAGGAGCCCGGGGACGGCCCCGAGCTGTGACCCGGCCCCGGCGGGCGGATCAGCCGTCGCGCAGCTTCTTCAGCCGCGCCACGTCCGCCGCGTGCCCCTCCTTGCCGCCCGGCGTCTCGATGACCAGCGGCACGCCCTCGGTCGCGGGGTGCGTCATCAGCGCCCGGAACGGGTCCTCGCCGATGTGACCGGCGCCGATGTTCTCGTGCCGGTCCTTGTGCGCTCCGGCCACGTCCTTGGAGTCGTTGGCGTGGATCAGCTTCAGCCGGCCCTCGCCGACGGTGTCCACCAGCAGGTCGAGGGTCCGGTGCATGCCGGAAGGGCCGGTCAGGTCGTGGCCGGCCGCGAAGATGTGGCAGGTGTCCAGGCACACGCCCAGCTTCGGATGGGCGTCCAGCGCCTCGAAGTACGGCCCGAAGTCCCAGGTCCGCGAGCACAGGGAGGAGCCCTGTCCGGCGGTCGACTCCAGCAGCAGGTACGGGTCGTCGTCGTGGGTCAGCTCGTCCAGCAGCGGCAGCATGTGCTCGCGCACCTGCTTCAGCGCCACCGAACGCTCCCGTCCGCCGGTCGCGCTCCCGGTGTGCACCACCACGCCGAGCGCGCCGATCGCCCGCCCGCGCCGCAGCGAGTGCCGCAGCGACTCGACCGACCGCTCCACCGTCGCCTCGGTGTGCGAGCCGAAGTTGATCAGGTACGGCGCGTGCACGTACGCCGGGATCGACGCGGCCGCGCAGGCTTCGCGGAAGGCCTCGTCCTGCTTCGGACTGCCGGCCGGTGTGGCCCAGCCGCGCGGGTTGGCGACGAAGACCTGCACGGTCTCCGCCTCCAGCTCACGGGCGTGGGACAGGCCGACGGAGTGCAGCCCGCCGGCCACGGGGACGTGGCCGCCGACGGGGTTGCGCGGCACGGGGGAGGGGGATGCGGTGCTCATGTCCGCACCAAGGATGCCAGGACGTGTGGACGGGCCCCGGATGAGGGTACGACTGCACCAGCGCACCGGCGCTGCCGAGCCTGGGGAGGGTGCACATGGGGGACGTCGTCAGCTTCGCGCTGCCGGACGGCGGCCGGGTCCTGGTCGAACCGGTCGACGAGGACGTCTACGGACTGCAGGAGATCTCGGTCAACGGGAGCACGGTCGTCCGGCGTGCCCAGGAGGGCCTCGGCGACGCCCTCGACGGCATCCGGCGCATGGCCGCCGAGGCGCACAGCCGCATGACGTCCCTGGCCGTGGCTCCGAAACGGCTGGAGCTGGAGTTCGGGGTGAAGCTCAGCGGGGAGGCGGGTGCCGTCGTGGCCAAGGCGACCGGAGAGGCCCACCTGATCGTGCGTGCCGTGTGGGAAAGCTGAGGGGCCCCATGCCCGGCGGACCGGGTGTCCGGATCCGGCCGCGGGGGAGTGAGGCCCTCTCCCGCACCGCGCCCGGATCCGCCTACCATGCTCGGGCGGCGGTGTGCCGCGGCGCGGGGCCGGATGCCGGACGTCCCGGACGCAGGAGGGGGCCGAGGCGTGGAAGAGACCACGGGGGTCGAGTGCGGACTGCCCGACATCGCCGGATGCACCGTCGACGAACTGCGCGCGCTCCCCGGTTCCGTACTCGCGGTGGCCCTGGAGCGGCTGCAGACGGAGGCCGCCCAGTCCCATGACGACGAATACACCAGCTGGCAGGCGAGCGCCTGACCCACCCGCGGTCGACGTCGCGGCACTCCTCGACGAGGGCTGGCGGCCGGTCCCGCTGCGCCAGTTCGTCCTCAAGACCCGCAGCCGGTGCAACCTCGCCTGCGACTACTGCATCATCTACGAGCACGGCGACCGCACCTGGCGCCGTCAGCCCCGTGCCATGAGCCCCGCGACCCTGCGCCGCACCGCCGAGCGGATCGCGGAGCACGCGCGGCGCCACGGGCTGCGGCAGGTGCGGGTCGTGCTGCACGGGGGCGAGCCGCTGCTGGCCGGGCCCGAAGGGGTCGCCGAGGCCGTGCACACCGTGCGGGAGACCGTCCGGGAGGCGGGCGCCGAGACCGAGTTCACCGTCCAGACCAACGGCACGCTGCTCGACACCCGCATGCTGGACACGCTGGCCGAGCACCGGGTCCGGGTCGGTGTCAGCGTGGACGGCGACCGGGAGGCGCACGACGCCCACCGCCGCACCCGCGGGGGCCGGGGCTCCTACGACGACGTGCTGGCCGGACTGCGCCTGCTGTCCGGCTCCTACCCGCAGCTGTACGCCGGACTGCTGTGCACCGTGGACGCGGGCAGGGACCCGGTCGCCGTCTACGAGTCGCTGCTGGCGACCCGGCCGCCGCTGATCGACTTCCTGCTGCCGCACGGCCACTGGGGCGCCCCGCCCCCGGCACCGGCCGGGACGTACGGACGCTGGCTGGCCGCCGTCTTCGACCGCTGGGCCGACGCGCCGCGCAAGGAGACCTCCGTGCGGATCCTCGACGAGCTGCTGCACACCGTGCTCGGCGGACACAGCAGGCTCGACTGGGTGGGCGTGACCAGCAGCGTCTCCGTCTTCATCGAGGCCGACGGGTCCGTCCACCAGAACGACACGCTGCGCACCGGACCCGACGGCGCCTCCGACAGCGGCTTCGACGTCTTCCGCAACAGCTTCGACGAGGTCCTGCTGCACCCCGGATTCGCCGCCCGGCAGGCCGGGGAGCGCGCCCTGTCCGAGCAGTGCCTGCGCTGCCCGGAGCTGTCCGTGTGCGGCGGCGGCGAGTACGGGCACCGCTACCGCCCCGGCTCCGGCTACCGGGCGCCGACCGTGTACTGCACGGACCTGCTCCTGCTCATCGGGCACATCAGACGCCGGCTCGCACCCACCGCGGCGCCGACGTGATCGGGCCGTACGTCCTGCCGGACGACGTCTTCGACGCGCTGGCCGCCGGGGCGGGCGGCCGGCCCGCGGTGCTCCTGCTGCTCCGCGCCCGGCGCAGCCGCAACCTCCTGCTGCTGCGCCGGGCGCTGGACGGACCGTGCGGCCGGGCCGTCGAACCGGCCGCGGACCTGCTGGCCGGTGTCGAACGCGTCGCCCCCGGGGCGGCCCGGTCGGTGATCGACGGCCCCGCCTTCGGCACCTGGGCCGCCCGGACCCTGCGCGACTGCCCGGCGCACCACCGGGGCGAATGCGCCGGCCGGGACCTCGCCGCCCTCGCGGTCCTCGCGGCGGTACGCGCGGCCCGTCCGGCCCGGGTCACGGTGCCGGTGCGCGAGGGGCGGCTGCGACTGCCCGGCCTCGGCACGGTCACCGGGCTCGGCGAGACGCCCGAGGCCCTGGTCGTCGTCGAGGCGCCCGCCGGTGCCGAAGGTGTCCCGGGCACCTCGGCCGGAAGCTGCCGGGTCCGCGTCCTGACCGCCGCCGGGGAACGCGTCCTGCCGCGCGACCCGTCCCGCCCGGGGCACGGCTGGCAACCCGTCGCCGTGCTCGACGCCCGGCACCGGGGGCTGACGCTCCGGCTGCCGCTGGAGACCGCCGCGCCGGAACTGCCCGCGCTGGAGACGGCCAGCGCCGGCCCCGCGGCCTGGCAGGACCTCCTGCGGCAGGCATGGGAACTGCTGGTCGACAACCATCCGCGCCGGGCCGAGGAACTCGCGGCCGGACTGAACGGCATCGTGCCCCTGCCCGCCCCGGCGCGCGGCGTGGCCTCCGCGACCTCGCGGCACGCCTTCGGCACCGTGCTCACCTCCTGGCCGGCCGACCCCGAGCGGCTGGCGCTGACCCTGCTGCACGAGTTCCAGCACAGCAAACTCAGCGCCCTGACCGACCTGGTGACCCTGTACGAGCCCGGCGGCAGACCCCGGCTGTACGCGCCCTGGCGGCCCGACCCGCGACCCCCCGGCGGGCTGCTCCAGGGCATCTACGCCCACCTCGGCGACCTGGCCTTCTGGCAGGAGCGCAGCGGCAGCCGGCACGGGCCCGCGCAGGCCGACGCGGCCTGGCGCCTGGCACAGACCCGGGCCCACGTGGAGCGCGGCCTGACCGAGGCGGCGTCCCACGTCCGCCTCACCGCCCTCGGCACCCGCTTCCTCGAACGGCTCGCCCGGACCGTACGGGACGGGGACCGGGGTGGAACCGGGGCCGGTGACGGGAGCGGTGGTGAGCGGCTCGCGCGGGCCGTCGCCCGGGTACAGGCGGGTGACGAGGCCGTCTGGCGGCTGCGCTGGGCGGCCGTCGACGACGCCGGGACCGAACGGCTGGCCGCGCTGTGGCGGGCCGGCCGCCCGGCCGGCCCACTGCCCGCGGAGGACGTACGGGCGGCCACCGGCGCCGTGGCCGGGCCGGGCCCGGAGTTCGGGCGCTGGGCGGCACGGCAGCGGGGCGCGGAACGGGCCCGGCCGGCCCGCGAGGCGGCGGACGCGGTGCTCGCCGCGCCGGACCGGGCACAGGGATGGGCGGAACTCGCCGCGGCGGCCGCCGAGGAGGACCGACCCGGCGCGGACGTCCTGCGCGCCCGTACCGAACTCGTCCGCGACCTCTGCGTACGGCTCACCGCACGGCAGCCGGCGACGCCGCCCGACACGGCACGGCCCCGCCCGCCCGATCTGCTGGCCCTGGCGGCCTGGCTGGCGAACACGGCCGTGGGCCCGGATCCTTCCGGCGGGGGTCCGGCCGCGGATGCGGCAATGCCGCCCGGCGGGGTACCGCCCGGCCCGCCCGACCCGCTGGCCCTGGCGGCCTGGCCGGCGGACCCCGCCGTGGGCCCGGATCCTTCCGGCGGGGGTCCGGCCGCGGATGCGGCAATGCCGCCCGGCGGGGTACCGCCCGACCCGCTGGCCCTGGCGGCCTGGCTGGCGGGCACCGCCGTCGGCCCGGACACCCCCGGCGCGGGTCCGGCCGCGGACGAGGAGGAAGCCGTGCAGGGGGCCCCACAGGCCCGGGGCGCCCACCCGGCCCGAGGCCCGGGGCACGCCGGACGGGGGGAGCCGCCCGAGGCCGGCCCTGCTCCGGGGCCGCCCTCCGGTGACGGGCTCGCGGTCCCGGCGGAGTCCGGCTCCGCTCAGGCGCCCATGGAGCCGGCCCGTTCGCCCGGCCCGGACCCGGCCGCCGACGAGGGGCCCGTGGCCCCGGCCCCGCCCGGCCCCGGAGAGGGACCAACCGCCGGGGCCGAGCCCGGCGGAGGCGGGACGCCCGGTCAGAAGACCGGTGTCTCGATGTCGCAGAACGCGCGCTCGCCCCTGGCGAAGACCTCGGCGACCGGGTAGTCCCGGCCCAGGGTGCGGGCGAAACGGGTCAGGACGTCGTCGAGGAGCGCCTCGGCCTCGTCGTCCCGGCCCAGTGCGCGCAGGTCGTGCGACAGGTTGCCGCCGCAGACCAGGGTCACCGGGTGGTCCGGGCCGACGGTCGCCCGCAGTGCCTCCAGATGCCGGCCGTCGGCCCGCGCCGCCTCCTCGTGGCGGCCCGCCGAGTGCAGGTCGTTGGCGAGGTTGACCCCGCAGCGCAGCGTGCAGTTGTGCTCCGGACCGAAACGGGCCGTCAGCTTCTCGTACGCCGTCAGGTTCAGGGACAGCGCCCGCTCGTGCTCGCCCAGCGCGCTGAGGACCAGGGCGTGGTTCGTCTCGGTCATCGGCAGGTACGGATGGTCCGCGCCGAACAACTGCTCGTACCCGGCCACGGTCTGCGCGGCCAGCCGCTCGGCGTCCTCCAGCTCGCCGCGCAGCAGCAGGTCGATGGCGTAGTTGCCCACCGCGGCCAGCGTGTTGAGGTCGCCCTCGCCGTACCGGGCCCGGTAGCGCTCCACCGTCCGCGACGACCGGTCGTACGCCTCCTCGTAGGCACCCATCGCGCGCAGCGAGACCGCGAGGTTCTTCGCCACGTCCAGGGTGGACGGGTGCTCGCGGCCCTGCCGGTCCCGCAGCTTCGGGTACAGCGCCCGCAGCGACTCGGTGGAGCCCCGGTAGTCGCCCAGCTCCCGCTGGTCCCGGGCGTAGTTGGCCGCCACCACCAGCGTGACCGGGTCGTCGGGGCCGAAGATGCGCACCCGCCGCTGGTAGGTGTCCGCGTCCAGCTCCAGCGCCTCCTGGAAACGGCCGAGCAGCCGCAGGTCCAGCGCGTGGTTGGCGGCCGACATCAGCGCCAGCGGATAGTCCCGCCCGAAGCTCCTCGTCAGCCGCTCCAGGGTGTCGGCGTCCCGCTCCGTGGCCTGCTCGAAGTCGCCCAGCACCCGCAGGTCCGCCGCGTTGCTGTTGGCGATGGCCAGCGTCTCCTCGTGGTCCTCGCCGAACACCCGGCGGGCCCGCACCAGCAGCTCAGCGTTCAGCTCCCGGGCCTCGTCGAAACGGCCGAAGTTGCGGATCAGCGTGGCGTAGGAGCGGGTGGTGCGCATCGTCTGCGGATGGTCGTCGCCCAGCCGCTGCTGCCACTCCTTGCGGGCGAATTCGGCCAGCTCCGTGCCGCCGGTGTAGTCGCCGTGCAGGTACAGGTAGCGGATCTCGTTGATGACCAGGTCCCGCACCTCCCGGTGGTCGCACTCGACGGCCCGGGTGGGCCGGATGTGCGGCCGCAGCTCGGAGTAGCGGCGCCAGTTGTCGTTGTCCTCCGGCTCCTGCGGGTCGGCGGCGGCCAGCAGCACGTGGGTCAGGTGGTAGGTGTCCTCCTGCTCCTGCTCCGACATCTGGTTGAAGAGCACCGCCTGCACCAGCCGGTGCATCTGGAGACTGTTGCTGCGGTGGTCGATCCGGGCGAGCGCGAGCCGGCCGATCTCCCGGGTGGCCAGGCCCAGTTCGACCGGATCGCGCAGCGCCTCGGCGAGCGGCGAGGGCAGCGGGGCGAACGCGGCGCTGCGCAGCATGGCCCAGCTGATCGGCTCCGGGGCCATGCAGGAACACAGCCGCAGCAGTTGCACGGCCGCCGGACTGCGCCGCTCCAGGCGCTCCATCGCCAGGTTCCAGGTCGCCACCACGGAGTGCGGGTACCCCGAAGGGACGGAGGTGTCCAGCAGCCGGTCCGCGTGCTCGCGCAGCAGCTCCAGGTACTCGTCGACCGACATCGCCGTCTCCGCGTGCCAGGCACCGGCCTGCTCCACCGCGAGCGGCAGGTCGCCCAGCGCCTCCGCGAGGCGGGAGGCGTCCTGCGTGGGCATGCCCGGCACCCTGCGCTGGAGGAAGCGGACCGACTCCTCGCGGGAGAAGACGTCCACCGAGACGGGGTGCGCGTGACCGGCCCAGCTCTGGTTGCGGGACGTGATCAGGATGTGCCCCTCGCCGGAGGGGAAGTACTCCTCCAGGTCCTCGGGCCGGTCGGCGTTGTCGAAGACCAAGAGATACCTGCGGTAGGGAGAGCCCCGGCGCAGCGCGTCGAGGACGAGCGGAAGCGCCTCGTCACCGCTGGGCCCGGCCTCCAGGCCCAGGTGCGGCGCGAGAGCGGCGATGGCGGAGCGGACCAGGGCCGGGTCCTCGGCGTTGATCCACCAGATCAGCTGGTACTGGGACTGGTAGCGGTAGATGTACTCCACCGCCAGTTGGGTCTTGCCCACCCCGCCGAGACCGAAGAACGCCTGCGGCACGATGGCCGCGCGCCGGTCGGCCAGCCGGTCGTGCAACTGGGTGATCAGCTCGCTGCGTCCGGTGAAGTTGTGGTTGCGCGGCGGGATGCGCCGGCCCCACACCTGCGGCACGGTCTCCTCGAAACGCACCGGACGGGTGAGCGTCGGAAGGGTGCCCGTCGGAGCCGGCGCGGTCTTCGAGGGGCCGTTGACGCCGACCGGGTGAGAGGCGGACTCGGCCACGGATGGATCCCTTCCCGCTGTGTGCCGTGACTGTTCCCCCGTCGCCGCGGACGTCCCCCCGGTCCGGGTGCCGGGACCGGCTGTGCGGGGGCGGCCGGCGCCCGTTTCGATGGCTCCACTGGTGGATGTGGTGTCAGTCACACCGTCATCGTAGGGCGACTTCGGTGGACGATCTCCTCCGGGCGTTTGCTGCCGGGAGATGAGATCCCGCAGTTCGCGCGCGCGGGCGGCGAACCCGCCGCCCAGGGCGTCCGCGACCGCCGCGTCGACCTTGGCGAAGGGCAGGCTCTCGACGCTGATCCGGGAGGGCAGCCCCCGCGACGGATCGGTCAGCGTCGCGTCGAACCGGTACGGCGCCGAGGAGTGCTCCGCCAGATAGCCCGACACGGCGGTCAGGACCCGGCGGCTCTCCTGCCGGTGCAGCGAACCCAGCAGCAGCGACCGCACGGTCTCGGGAAAGTCGAACTCGGTCTGCTCGGCCGGGCGGGGCTGCGCCGGCACCGGGTGCAGCAGGCCGGACAGGAAGACCTCGGCCAGGTGCGAGGGGGTGGTGCGCGGCGCCATCACCTGCTGCACCAGACGCATCACCGGCAGGAACAGCGGAGCGGCGGCGAGATATCCGGCCAGTTCGAAGGCCTGCGGCGAGGCCTCCGCGCGGAACGCCAGCACCCGGTCGAGGGGCGACAGCCGCTCGTCCGGCACCGCGGACCCCGGGCCGACCGGACGCGGGCCCGACCCCTGCTCCGGCTCCGGACGCGGGGCGGTGTCCGTCCGCACCGCGTACCCCTGGAACGGCGAGGACTCGGGGCGCGCGACCAGCCGCGCCCACATCTGCAGGGCCGCCGGGGCGAGTTCGACCACGGGCACCAGCAGCCCCGGCCGGTCGGCGTCCGAGCGCAGGTCCGTGTTGGGGGCGCCGGGCCGGGACGCCTTGAGCGCGACGGGCAGCGGCCGCAGCGCGGTGCGGTGCCACAGCCGCCGGTCCAGCGGCTGCACCAGCGCCGTCGGACCGCCGCGCGCCCAGCTGGCCAGCAGCCGGTGCGCCGCGCCCGAGCACCACCCGGGCCCGATCGCGTCACTGAGGACCAGGACCGCGCCGCGCGGGGAGTGCGGCAGGTGCCGGTCCGCACCGGTGGTGGAGCGGCGGGCGCCGCCGTCCGGCCACGGCGGCGGGGTGGCGCGCACCGTCACGGAGCCGTCCGGCAGGTGCTCCAGCCAGCGCACGGTGAGGGAGCGGAAGGCCCCCACCCGGCGCAGCACCGCGCGCAGTTCGGTCACCGCGCCGTCCCACAGCACCATCGACTCGCCGGTGTCCACCACGAGTACCAGGTCCAGCCAGGGTTCCTCAGCCGGCACCAGCACCGGCTCCCAGACGTCCGTCTCGGCCGCCCGGTCGGCCGTCGCCTCCTCGTCCAGCCGGTGCCGGACGCTGGACGCGGCCCGCCGCCGCAACGGCCGCAGGGCCTTGGCCAGCTCCGCCGTCCCGGCCAGCGGCCGCACCCCCGGTGACCGCACCGGCAGCGCCGGTACCGGGGTGCCCGTACGGCCGTCCGGCGCGCCGGTGCTCCGCACGTGCAGCCGGGGCTCCCCGGCCCCCGGCACGGCCCCCTCGGACCAGGTGTCGTCCGGCGCCGGGCCGGGCGGGTCCGCCGGTGGCCGGGCACCCGACCGGCGGCGCGGTGAGCCCGGCTCCAGCTGGCCCGCGATCCCGGCCAGCCGGGGTGCGCCCGTGGGCGTCCGGGCGGGCTGCTGGTCCTGGGGCGCGCGGGCCAGCCGCGCCGCGAGCCACAGGACCTCGGCGATCTCCCGGGCGTCCGGAGCGGGGCGCTCCGGCGGTTCGTACGACATCAGGGCCCCGTCTCCAGGTGCCGCCACAGGGTGCGCAGCAGGTCGTGCCACTGCTGCGGGTCCTCGTCGGCACCGGCCCGCGCCAGCTGGATGGCGCTCAGCAACTGGTCCACGGCGACGCTCCCGTTGCTCTGCTCCGCGAGGAACGCCTCCACCAGGGGCGCCGCCTCCTCCAACGCGTCGGCGCCCAGGTGCGCGGCGACGATCGCCGCCAGCCGGTCGGGACCCGGCTGCTCGATGTCGTAGCGCAGGCAGCGGCGGGCGAAGGCGGCGGGGAACTCCCGCTCCTCGTTGGAGGTGATCACCACGAACGGGAAGGCCCAGCACTCCACCTCGCCCTCCGTCACCGGGGCGCTCTGCCCGTCCGCCGTCCGCACCGGGACGGTGCGCTGCTCGGGCGGCAGCCGCAGCAGCTCCTCGACGGTGAAGCGGCCCTCCTCGAACACGGTGAGCAGGTCGTTGGGCAGATCGATGTCGCTCTTGTCCAGTTCGTCGACCAGCAGGACCCGCGGCCGGCGGCGGGGGAGCAGCGCCGTGCCCAGCGGTCCGAGCCGCAGGAAGCGGCCGATGTCGCCGGTGCCGTCCCCGGTCTCCAGCCCGGCGCGGCGCAGGTTGGCCTCGTGCAGCCGGCCGATGGCGTCGTAGGCGTACAGGCCGTCCCGCAGCGTGGTGCGCGAGGTCACCGGCCAGTGCAGGACGGGGCCGAGGCCCAGCTCGTAGGCGACCGCGTGCGCGAGGGTGGACTTGCCGGTGCCGGGGCGCCCGGTCAGCAGCAGCGGGCGGCGCAGCAGCAGCGCGGCGTTGACCGCGTCGACCAGACCGTGGTCGACCTGGAAGACCCGCCCGCGCCGGGTGTCGGCGGGCTGCGGGGGCACGGGCTCGTCCTGCGGCGGCATGCCCTGCTGCAGCGGGCGCCAGCTCGGCGGATCGGGCAGTCGTTCGATGCCGTTGTGCGGGACACCGTCACCGCGGTAGATCCACCACGCCGGCGGCTGCGGGGCTGCGGACTCGGTCACGACGGGGCACCTCCGGGAGCGGGAGCTGGTGGGGTCAGGGGTGTGTGCGGGGGCAGCCGGTCGAACGGGTCCCACAGGAAGCCCAGCCGCAGACCGCCCCCGACCCGCGGCCGGGCCGCTCCCGGCCGCGACGACCACTCCCCGCGGCGGGCCCGCAGCACCTCCCCGGGCAGCGTGCGCGCCCCGGCGGCCCGCAACCGGTCCGGCAGATCGGTGGCGACGGACGGCCCGTCCTGCTCGTCGTGGGCCCAGACCAGGGCCGGCACCCCCGCGTCCAGGGCCGCGTCGAACTCGGCGTCGGGGGCGCGCCTGCGGGGCACCCGCGGCGGGAACCCGAGGACCAGGGCCAGCGGCCCGTCGTCCGCGTACAGCGCGGAGAACAGCGCCTCGTAGGACGAACCGTCCTGGTTCCGGGCGGGGACCACCGCGACCACGCCCTCTCCGGAGAGTGCGGACAATGCCTTCATCCTGTCCCACTTCCGGGACCAGTTATGCCCCCAGTCGACCCATTCCGACGCGTTCTGGCGCTCGAGGCTGCGCACGGCGACGGGGTGTACGACCCCCAGACGCACCTCTGCGCCGCTCGGCGTCGTGATCGGCAGGCCGTCGACCGGCCGGCCCAGCAGTTCCCGGGGCAGGACGAACTCCACGAACAGGTCGGGGGAGTCGATGGCCTTCTCCCGGCGCATCCGGATGATCTCGTCCACCACGAGCCGCTCCAGCCGCCCCAGACGCATGGCCTCGGTGTACTGCTGCACCGCCTCCCGCGGAGCGCCCTCGTGCTGCCGGAACACGTCGAGCAGGTAGTGCCGGCTCGGCGACGCCGGAGTGATCCGGAAGGTGGCGTACGTCCACCGGGTGCCCGCCCCGCCCGGACGCACCCGGCGCTCGAGGAGCGGACCGGGATCGACCGCCGGGGTGCAGTGCCCCGCCCGGCCGCGCACCCAACGGGCCAGTTCCTGGCCGCGGGGCCCGGGGACCCGCCGGGACAGCGCGGCGACGAAGGTCAGCAGCGGCGGCACCGGCCGGCCCGCCTGGGCGATGTGCCGCAGGTCGTGCACGATGCCGAGGATGTCCTCGGGGGAGCCCTGCCAGGGGCGGCGCACCGGCCCGAGCGCGTCGTCGCGCAGCGCCACCAGGCCGGGCATCGCCAGCCGGCCGTCGAGCAGCAGCCGGTAGAGGTCGTCCATGGCCTCGTCGTCGAACGGGCCGTCGTCCGGGTCCGGCGGCTCCGGCGCGGGCAGCGGCGCGGGACGGTCACCGGACAGCGCCAGCGCCGCCCGTAACGGGGGCCAGTCGCGAGCCAGCCGCTCCAGCGGGATCATCCAGGTCACGCCCGCCTCGGGCGACTTGTCGCGCAGCACGGCGAGCCCGGCGACGCGGGACGTCGCGGCGTCCCGGACCCCGCAGCCGCTGTAGCCGCGGGCCACCCGGCGGCCGGTGTCCGGCGCGTCGTTCAGCTGGATCAGCGCCGACTCCGGGCCGCCCCGGCCGGCCATCAGGCAGTCCGCCCACACCCCGTGCGGCTGGCCCTGCGGATAGCCGTACACCTGCATGGGCCGCTTGGCGGCGTAGTCGCCGGTGGAGAGATGGGCGTGCGAGGTGGGGAACTGGCCGTTGGCCTGCCCCAGGTCGCCGTGCAGGGTGAGCACCGAGACGTCCTCGTGGTGGCTGCCGCCCGTGTAGCGGTGGCCGCCGCCCGGGGAGCCGGTCAGCTTCAGCCCGCTGCTGAGGGTCACCGTGACGGTGGCGTGCGGGTCGTCCTCCAGACGTCCGCCCATGGCCGACGTCACGACGTGGGCGCAGGTCAGCACATAGCGGGGCGGGACGATGACCCCGCCGCCGACCGGGTTCCCGGCCGGGCCGAGGATGCTCACCTGCCAGTCGTCGGTGACGGCCGTCCGTACGACCGGTTCCGCCGCCAAGGCGCCCTCCCCCCGTCCGCCACCGCAGGCCCCGACCGTCTGCGGAGCCGCCATAGTAGCGGTCCCCGCCGGGGGAAGCAGAGGGGGCAACAACCCTTTGCGGACGGCCGGTTGACCATGGGTTCGGCCTGTTGGGCCGCCGGGTCAGCGGATCGTGATGGTGACGGTCGAACCCTCGGGAGCGGTGTCCCCGCCGTCCACGGACTGCTTCTTGACGGTGTCGCCGAACAGCCCGAGCAGACCGCGGTCCTCGTCCACCTCGAAGCCCGCGTCCTCGAGCTTCTGCTTGGCGTCGTCCACGCTGTCCCCGACCACGTCCGGGACCTCGATCATCCGGGGCCCCTTGGACACCGTGAGGGTCACCGTGTCCCCCTCGGCGGCGCGGCCGCCCGGCTCCGGCGTCTGCCGGGCCACCTGGCCGCTGTCGTACTCCGAGTTCACCCGCTCGTCGGCGACCTTCACCTTCAGGCCGGCCCCCTCCAGCTCGGCCCGCGCCTCGTCCAGGTCGTCGCCCGTGACGTCCGGGACGTCGATCGGGCTGCCCTTGCTGACCACCAGGGCGACCGCCGAGCCCGCGCGCACCGTGGTGCCCGACCCGGGCTTGGTGGAGATCACGAAGCCCTTGGCCACCTCGCCGCTGAACGCCCGGGTCACCATGCCCGGCTCCAGCCCCTCGTCCTCGAGGAGCGTCCGGGCCTTGTCCAGCCGGTAGCCCGTGACGTCCGGCAGCTTCACGGTGTCGGGACCGTCGGAGACGGTGAGCGACACTGAGTCGTTCTTCCGGATGCGGTCGCCCACCCCCGGGTCGGTGCTGATGACCTTGCCGCGCTCCACGGTGTCGCTGTACGCGTGCCGAACCTTGCCGACGTCGAGACCGGCGTCGTCCAGCCGGTCGCGGGCCTGCGCCTCGGTCTTGGACAGCAGCGGCGGCACCTTGGTGAACTGGCCGGAGTTGATGTACCAGACGCCCGTGCCGATCCCGAGCACCAGCAGGACGGCCACGACGACCGTCAGGGGCCCGCGGCGCAGCCGCAGCCGCCGGGACGGGGAGGGAGCCGGCGGGGGAGCGGCCAGCCGGCTGGTGCGGTTGATGCCGTCCGCGCCGAACCCGCCGTCCGAGGCGAAGCGAGCCTCCGTGCCGTCGGTCTCGTCGTCCTCGTTGACGGGCAGCGGCCGGGGCATCGTCAGCGCGCGCGGGATCACGCTCGTGCGGTCCTCGGCGTTGTCGTGCTCCGCGGTGAGCGCCTGCGGCGGGACCGCGTCCAGCTGCGCCGTGCTCAGCGCCTGACGCGCCTCGCGGGCCCGCGCGAGCAGCGCCACCGCGTCGTGCGGCCGGACCTCCGGGTTGCGCGCGGTGGCCGCGGCGACCAGCTCGTCCAGCTCGTACGCCAGCTCCGGCACGGCGGCCGAGGGCGGCGGCACGTCCTCGTGGAGGTGCTTGTAGAGCACCGCCGCGGGTGAGTCCCCGTCGTGCGGCTTGGCGCCGGTCAGCATCTCGTACAGCAGGACCCCGCACGCGTACACGTCGACCCTGGGGTCGGCGGTCCCGTGCTCGATCTGCTCGGGCGCCAGATAGGAGACGGTGCCGAGGACGGCACCGGTGGTGCTGGTGACGGTGTTCACGGCCCGGACCAGGCCGAAGTCGGCGACCTTGACCCGGCCGTCGTCACCTATCAGCACGTTCTCCGGCTTCATGTCCCGGTGCACGAACCCCGCCCGGTGCGCGGCGCCCAGCGCGGCCAGGACCGGCTCCAGGATGTCCAGCGCGGCCCGCGGCCTGAGCGCCCCGCGCTCGCGCAGCACGTCCCGCAGGGTGCAGCCCGCGATGTACTCCATCGCCAGGTAGACGTACGCCCCCTCGGCCCCCTGGTCGAAGACCTGGACGACATTGGGGTGGTCGAGCCGGGCCACGGACTTGGCCTCGCGGATGAACCGCTCGACGAAGGTGGCGTCGGCCGCGAGCGTCGGGTGCATCACCTTCAGCGCGAGCACGCGGTCCAGGCGGGTGTCCACGGCCCGGTAGACCGTGGCCATCCCGCCGACCGCGATCCGCGCCTCGACGCGGTACCGGCCGTCGAGCACCTGCCCGACGAGAGGGTCCTGAAGGGTCGTGTCCACGCACGTGAGTCTACGAGCCACCACGGACACCCCCGCGCCGCCGCCCGAAATCGGGGCGGGACTGAAGCGCACCTGTGACGTATCGAACACAGCTGCGGGCAGTCGTGCGACACCCCCCCGCTGCGGGCAGTCGTGCCGCTGGGGCGGCACGGGTGGGCGCAGCGGCACCCCGCAACGCCGGGCCGCGCCCCCGCCCCCGCCCCGCACAACGCCGGTGCCTAAAAGGCAGGCCGCTCCGGATCCAACACCGCCAAGCCCTCCGCAGGAGACGACGCCTCGGCGAAATGCCGCCGCGGAATCCGCCCGGCCCGCCGGGCCAACCGCCCCGCCTCCACCCCCGCCCGCATGGCGGAAGCCATCAGCACCGGCTCCTGCGCCCGCGTCACCGCCGAGGCGAGCATCACACCCGCGCACCCCAGCTCCATCGCCAGCGCCACGTCCGACGCCGTACCGGCCCCCGCGTCCAGGATCACCGGCACGCGCGCGTGCTCCACGATCAGCTGGAAGTTGTGCGGGTTGCGGATCCCGAGCCCGGACCCGATCGGCGAGCCCAGCGGCATGATCGCCGCGCACCCGACGTCTTCCAGCTTCCGCGCGAGCACCGGGTCGTCGTTGGTGTACGGCAGCACCGTGAACCCGTCGTCGACCAGCGTCTCCGCCGCGTCCAGCAGCTCGACCGGGTCCGGCAGCAGCGTGCGCTCGTCGGCGATGACCTCCAGCTTGACCAGGTCCGTGCCGAGCGCCTCGCGCGCCAGGCGGGCGGTGAGCACCGCCTCCCCGGCGGTGAAGCAGCCGGCCGTGTTCGGCAGCACCCGGATGCCGAGCCGCTCCAGCACGGACAGCACGGACCCGTGCACCGAGGCGTCCACCCGCCGCATCGCGACGGTCGTCAGCTCCGTCCCGGAGGCCACCAGCGCGCGCTCCAGCACCTCCAGGCTGGGCGCCCCGCCCGTACCCATGATCAGGCGGGACGCGTATGTCGTGCCGCCGAGGACGAAGGGATCGTCGGCCATGGTCAGCCTCCTTGGACGGCGGTGAGGACCTCGACGCGGTCGCCCTCGGTCAGCGCGGTGGCCGACCACCGCGCGCGCGGGACGACGGTCTCGTTCAGGGCGGCGGCCACTCCGGACGGGGCCCGGGTGAGCGTGCCCACCAGGGCGTCCAGGGCGGTGCCGGGAGCCACCTCGCGCGGCTCGCCGTTGACGGAGATGTTCATGCGGGCTGCTCCGAGAGTGCGGGGACGGCGCCGAAGCTCCGGGGGCCGAAGCGTCGGGGGCTGAAGGGACGGGCCTCCTCCGGCAGCTCCCCGCCGGTCAGGACGTCCGCCATGACGTCGCCGGTGACGGGGGTGAGCAGGACCCCGTTGCGGTAGTGACCGGTGGCCAGCAGCAGACCGTCCAGGTCGGTTCTGCCGAGCAGCGGGGCGTTGTCCGGGGAGCCGGGGCGCAGACCGGCGCGGGTCTCCGTGAGGGGCAGCTCCGTGATGCCGGGCACCAGCTCGTGCGCGTCGCGCAGCAGCTCGTAGACGCCGCCCGCGGTGACCGTCGTGTCCCAGCCCAGTTCCTCGCTGGTGGCGCCGACGACCAGCTCGCCGCTCTCCCGGGGCACCAGGTAGACGTGGTTGCCGCGCACCACGGCGCGCACGGTCCGGTTCAGCAGCGGTGCCCCCACCCCCGTCCGCGGCATGGTCAGCCGCAGCACCTGCCCCTTCACCGGCCGTACCGGCGGCAGTACGGCCTCCGGCACGCCCGTGAGCCGCCCGCTCAGGCTGCCCCCGGCCAGCACCACCTGCCCGGCCTCCAACGCCGTGGCGTCGGCGGTGACGACCCCCGTGGCCCGCTCCCCGCGCCCGACGGTGAGCCGCTCGGCCCACTCCCGGTGCAGGACGACGCCCTCGCGTTCGCAGGCGGCCAGCAGCGCGTGGGCGAGCCGGCGCGGGTCGATCTGGTGGTCGCCGTCCACCCGCAGGCCCCCGCGCACGCCCGGCGCGAGCATCGGCTCCAGACGTCGGCACTCGCGCCCCGACAGCCACTCGGACTCCAGGCCGGAGCGCTGCTGGAGGGCGTGCAGTTCGCGCAGGTGGGCGCGGTCGTCGGCGTCCAGCGCGACGGCGAGGGTGCCGCAGCGGCGGTAACCGAGGTCGTGGCCGGTCAGCTCGGTCAACTCGGCCGCGAACTCCGGATAGCGGCGGGCGGAGGCGAGGTTCAGCGCGAGCAGGGTCTCCTCGCCGTAGTGCAGCTCCGTGACGGCGGCCAGCATCCCGGCCGCCACCTGGGCCGCCCCGCCGCCCGGCTCGGGGTCCACGAGCGCGGTGACCAGCCCGCGCCGCGCGGCCCGCCAGGCGGTGACGAGCCCGATGATCCCGCCGCCGACGACGAGCACGTCGGGTGTTCGGGATGTGCGAGGTGTGTGCACAGGCGTGTGTGGTGGAGACGACATGGGCGTCCAGCCCCTCCCTTCGCCGGCATGACCCGGATCAGGTTCGTACGGTCGGAGGCCGCCAGCCTCCCTCTCAGCCCGGTGCGTCCGGGCTCCCGCGAGTGCCTTACGTTGGCCACCCTAGCCCGCAGCGCAACGCACGTGTAAGGGAGCCTCCACCCGTGGCGCGTTCACTCGACGGTCTCGTCCTCGCCCCCGTCGCCGACCAGGCGCCCGGCCAGGTGGGCACCCGGACCCGGTTCACCTACCACGAGCAGGACGGCGCCGTGTGGGCCGAGTACGAGGGGGGTGACGTCGTCCGCGGGCGGCTGGTGGGCACCAGGGAGGGTGACCGCCTCGACTTCCGGTACGTGCAGCTCAAGGCCGACGGCAGCACGTCGTCGGGGCACTGCGTCTCCACCGTCGTCGAACTGCCGGACGGGCGCGTGCGACTGGACGAGACCTGGGAGTGGGAGTCGCAGCCGGGCAGCGGGACCAGTGTGGTGGAGCAGCTCACCGCGCACGGGCGATGACCGGCGAATCGCCGGGTGTCTATGGTGGTCAGGTGAGCGAGCAGACGCGGGAGCAGGGACCGGCGGCGGAGGCGGAGCGGCGCGCGGTCGTCGTGGGCGCCGGGATGGCGGGCGTGCAGACCGCGGTCGCCCTGCGGGAACAGGGCTTCACCGGTCCGGTGACCCTGATCGGCGCGGAGCCGCACCAGCCGTACGACCGGCCCCCGCTGTCCAAGGCCGTCCTGCTCGGCACCGCCGAGGGCTCCGCCTTCGACGTCGACTTCGAGGGGCTCGGCATCACCCTGCGGCTGGGCTGCGAGGCCCTGGGCGTCCGCCCCGGCGAGCACCTCCTGGACACCTCGGCGGGGCCCGTGCCGTACGACGTCCTGGTCCTCGCGACCGGCGCCGAACCGGTCCGGCTTCCGGGCGCCGAGGGCGTGCCCGGCGTGCACCTGCTGCGCACCCTGGACGACGCCGAGCGGCTGCGGCCGGTACTCGCCCGGCAGCACGACATCGTGGTGGTCGGCGCGGGCTGGATCGGCGCCGAGTTCGCCACCGCCGCGCGCGAGGCGGGCTGCGCGGTGACCGTGGTGGAGGCCGCCGACCGGCCGCTGGCCGACGCACTGCCCGCCGAGGTCGCCGCGCCGATGACCGCCTGGTACGCCGACGCGGGCGCCGAACTGCGCACCCGCGCGCGTGTGGAGCGGGTGGAGGCGGGCGGCCCCGGCGAGTCCGGCCGGGTCGTCCTCGACGACGGCACCCGGTTGCCCGCCGACGCGGTCGTCGTCGGCATCGGCGCCCGCCCCGCCACCGGCTGGCTGGCCGGCTCCGGGATCGCCCTCGGCGCGCACGGCGAGGTCCTGGCCGACGACCGCCTGCGCGCCTCGGTGCCGGACGTCCACGCGGTCGGCGACTGCGCCTCCTTCCCCTCCGCCCGCTACGGGGAGCGGCTGCTGGTGCACCACTGGGACAACGCCCTCCAGGGCCCGCGCACGGTCGCCGCGGACATCGTCGGCGCCCCGGGCGGCGAGGTCCCGGCGGCCTACGACCCGGTGCCCTACTTCTGGTCCGAGCAGTTCGGCCGCTTCGTCCAGTACGCCGGTCACCACGCGGCCGCCGACACCACCCTGTGGCGCGGCGATCCCGCGGGTCCGGCGTGGACGGTCTGCTGGCTGCGCGAGGGCCGCCTGGTCGCCGTGCTGGCGGTGGGCCGCCCCCGTGACCTGGCGCAGGGCAGACGCCTGATCGAGTCGGGGGCGACGATGGACCCGGAACTGCTTGCCGACCCGGCGAAGCCGCTGAAGGCGGCGACGGCGGCCACGGCGTAGTCAGGTTTCCGACTGTCAGTGCCAGGTGGCAGGCTGGAGGCGTGACCGAGATTGACGCAAAGACCGATGCTCTCGTGCCCGCCTGGCTCACCGTTCCCGACATCGCCGAGAAGCTCGGTGTCGAGGTGACCCGGGTACGCCAGCTGATCAAGGAAGGCCAGCTCATCGCCGTACGCCGCGGTGAGAACCGCGCCCTGCACATCCCCGCGGCCTTCATCGACGAGGACAAGGTCGTCAAGGGCCTGGTCGGGACCCTGACGCTGCTGCGCGACGACGGCTTCACGGCCGAGGAGATGCTGGAGTGGCTCTTCACGCCCGACCCGAGCCTGCCCGGCACCCCGGCCCAGGCCCTGAGTGAGAATCGCGGCACGGAGGTGAAGCGCCGAGCCCAGGCGCTCGCCGTCTGACCGGCCCCGTCGCCGATCAGCCACACCGCCCGGCGTGCGGTCCACGCACGCCGGGCGCCCGCGCCCGTACGCCACCGGCACGGGGCCCGTCGTGGGCCCACGCCACTCACCGGGGGGACACCCGCATGCCCGACACCGCCGCCACCACCGCCCGCGCCCGGCTCGCCGACGCCCGGCTCTACCTGTGCACGGACGCCCGCCGGACCCAGGGCGACCTGCCCGAGTTCCTGGACGCCGTGCTCGCCGGCGGCGTCGACATCGTGCAGCTGCGGGACAAGGGGATGGAGGCGGCGGAGGAGCTGTCGCACCTGGAGGTCTTCGCCGACGCCTGCGCCCGCCACGGCAAGCTCCTCGCCGTCAACGACCGCGCGGACGTCGCCCACGCCGCCCGGGCCGACGTGCTGCACCTCGGCCAGGGCGACCTGCCGGTGCCCGCCGCCCGGGCGATCCTCGGCGACGAGGTCCTGATCGGCCGCTCCACGCACGCCGAGTCCGAGGCCGCCGCTGCCGCCGCCCAGGAGGGCGTCGACTACTTCTGCACCGGTCCGTGCTGGCCGACCCCCACCAAGCCCGGCCGCCACGCACCCGGCCTCGACCTGGTCCGCAGCACGGCCGCGCTCGGCACCGACCGCCCCTGGTTCGCGATCGGCGGCATCGACCTGGGCAACCTCGACGAGGTGCTGGACGCGGGCGCCCGGCGCGTGGTCGTCGTCCGAGCGATCACCGCCGCCGACGACCCGGGCGCGGCGGCGGCCGAGTTCGCGAAGCGGCTGCGGCAGGCGGCCCCGGCCCGGGCGTAGCCGCACGCCGTCGCGGCGCGTCGTCCCTGACGGGCAGGTGTCCAAGGGGTGGACAACAACTCGACAATGTGGACAAAAGTCCCGCATCCGGTTGGGTGACCGCCGCACCCTGGCTAACCTGCCCATATGGCCCTCGGAACCGCAAGCACGAGGACTGATCGCGCCCGCACGGTGCGTGACATCCTCGCCACCGGCAAGACGACGTACTCGTTCGAGTTCTCGGCGCCGAAGACGCCCAAGGGCGAGAAGAACCTGTGGAGTGCGCTGAGGCGGGTCGAGGCCGTGGCCCCGGACTTCGTCTCCGTGACCTACGGCGCCGGCGGCTCCACACGTGCGGGCACGGTCCGCGAGACCCAGCAGATCGTCGCCGACACCACGCTGACCCCGGTGGCGCACCTCACCGCCGTCGACCACTCCGTCGCCGAGCTGCGCAACATCATCGGCCAGTACGCCGACGCCGGGATCCGCAACATGCTGGCGGTGCGCGGCGACCCGCCCGGCGACCCGGGCGCCGACTGGATCGCGCACCCCGAGGGCCTGACGTACGCCGCCGAACTGGTCAGGCTCATCAAGGAGTCGGGCGACTTCTGCGTCGGCGTCGCGGCCTTCCCCGAGATGCACCCGCGCTCCGCCGACTGGGACACGGACGTCACGCACTTCGTCGACAAGTGCCGGGCCGGCGCCGACTACGCCATCACCCAGATGTTCTTCCAGCCCGAGTCCTACCTCCGGCTGCGCGACCGGGTCGCCGCGGCCGGCTGCGAGACCCCGGTCATTCCCGAGGTCATGCCGGTGACCAGTGTGAAGATGCTGGAGAGGTTGCCCAAGCTCAGCAACGCCTCGTTCCCACCGGAGCTGAAAGAGCGGATCCTCACAGCCAAGGACGATCCGGCGGCTGTACGCTCGATTGGCATCGAGTTCGCCACGGAGTTCTGCGCGCGGCTGCTGGCCGAGGGTGTGCCCGGACTGCACTTCATCACGCTCAACAACTCCACGGCGACGCTGGAAATCTACGAGAACCTGGGCCTGCACCACCCACCGCGGGCCTAGACCGGCCGCACGTATTTGCGACACACTGCGTAACGGCCACTGGGAGAGGGGCGTACATGGGCTGGACGGTCCTCTACATCGCGTTCGGCGTGGTCGCGCTGTGGCTGCTCGGCGAGGTGCTGCTGCAGTACAAGGCGCGGTTGCGCTGGCGGCTGCTCGCCTTCGGCGGCTTCGTCGGCGTCGTCGCCGGTGTGCTGATGTCCAACGTGCTCGTCATCGGTCTCGGCGCCGCCGCCTTCGCGGTCGGCCAGACCTACGTCACCCTGTCGTTCCGCCGTGGCTTCGAGGCCGGCTGGGCGGTCAACGCCCCGGCGAGCCTCGTCGGCAAGCGCGGACGTCCCGAACGGGGCCGCCAGGAGCCGACGTTGGAGGTCTCCGGGCTCGGCCCCGCCGAGGGCGACCGGGACCACCACGACGGGTACGACGAGCGCGCCCAGACGCCCGCCCCGGGCCAGGACGCCCCGCTCTACGGGCACGACGACTACGACCGCGACGACGTCTTCACCCCGGCCCGGCCCACCGCCGACCCCTCGGCCGCGGAGACCACCGCCGTCTACGAACCGCAGCCCATGCCGGACGACACCAACGCGTACGGCATCTACACCGACGCCGGTTACGGCACCGGCCAGCAGCAGGCGGCCACCGCGCCGGGCGCCGACCAGACCTACGCCTACGACTACTCCGGCTACGGCCAGCAGCAGGACTACGGCTACGACACCGGCGCCCAGCAGCAGTACGCCGCCTACTCCGACCCGTACATCGGCACCCACACCTACGGCGGCGGGGCCTACGACACCGGCGGCTACGAGACAACCGGTGCGCAGAACTACGGCCAGCAGGGATACGGCCAGGACCAGTACGCCACCGGCGCACCCGGCGGCTACGGCGGCGAGACCCCGGCCGGCGGGGTGTGGGTGCCGCAGCAGCGCAGCACCGACGACCCCTACGGCGGCGAACTCCCGCCCGAGCAGCAGCCGTACCCCTACCAGGGCGACGGCCGGCCGCAGGGTCAGGGCCAGGGGTACGACGAGCAGTACCGCTTCTGAGGAACCCGGCCGCTCACTGGGAGCCGCGGAACTCCGGTCCCTCCACCACGAGTCCGGCGACCAGCGCACCGGACATCCCCGCGTGCGGCAGCCCCCCGCCGGGGTGCGACCAGCCGCCGACGGTGAACAGGCCCTCCGTGCGCGTGCCGTTCGCCGGGTGCAGCAGCCGCCCGTCGGCACCCGCCAGCGACAGCACCGGAATCGCCCCGTCCGCCGTACCGGTGTCCGCCGCGACCTCGGCCGGGGTGCGCACCTCGTGCCACAGGAGGCGGTCGCGCAGGCCGGGCACGGCCCGCTCGGCGACCTCCGTCAACTGCTCGGCCCAGTGGGCGAACACCTCGGTCGTGGCCCAGTCGGACTCACCGCCCAGGGCGGGCACCGCCGCGCTGAGCGTCACCGCCTCGTGGCCCGCGTCCGGGACCAGCGCCGGGTCGTCGGGCCGCAGGACGGTGACGGTCGGCCGCGCGGCCATCCCGGGAGCGGCGCCGAACAGGCAGTCCAACTCCGCCTCGCGGTCCGCCGCGTGCACCACCGTGCGGTGTGCCGTGCCCGCCGGACGGCTGCCGCGCAGGGCCAGCAGCACCGTCAGCCGGCTCGACCCGCCGCGCTGCGCCGGCACCTCGTCCCCGCCGCGCACCGGCGCCCCGCCGCACAGTCGGTCCAGCACGTCCGGTGCCACGCCGGAGACCACGAACTCGGCCTCCGCCACGGCCCCTTCGGCCAGCTCCACGCCCGCCACCCGGCCGTCCTTCTCGACGACCCCGGTGACCTCGGCCTCGAAGCGGAACTCGACCCGGCGGGCCAGGCACCGCTCGTACACCGCCCGCGCCAGCTCCCGCAGCCCGCCGCCGCGCACGTACCAGACGCCGAACGCGTACTCCATGTACGGCAGGACGGCGGAGTTGGCCGGGGCGGTGCGGGGGTCCAGGCCGTGGGCGAGCGCGTGGCTCTCCAGCAGGGCGGCGAGCCGGGCGTCGCGCAGCTCCCAGGCGCCGACCTCGGCGAGCGTGCCGGCCCGGCGGGTGCGCAACAGCCGCTTGTGCGGGACCGCCGGATAGGGCTCGCGCTCGGCCAGCACCCGCCAGTTCGGCCACAGGGGCTCCTCCAGGAGGGGGCGGCGGGTGCGGTCCCAGGTCTCCCGGGCCCGCACCAGGAAGTCGCCCCAGCGCCGCCCGGCGTCCGCGCCGAGCGCGGCGTCCAGGGCGGCGACGACACCCGCCCGTGAGGCGTTCGGCAGCGAGACCTCCGTGCCGTCCGCGAACACGTGCCGGGACGACGGGTCGACCTGGACCAGGTCGACGCACGACTCCAGCGGCTCCTTGCCGGTCTTGACGAACAGATCGCGCCAGACCGCGGGCAGCGGGAGCAGACCGGGGCCGGTGTCGAAGGAGAACCCGTCCCGCTCGAACCGGCCCAGGGCTCCGCCGTACGTCCGCGTCCGCTCGTACACCACCACCCGGTGGCCCGCGACGGCCAGCCGGGCGGCCGCCGCCATGGCGCCCATCCCGGCGCCGATCACCGCAATCCGTGCCATGCCAGGGACTTTATCCGCCGCCACGGACACCGCCCTGCCAGGGCTGAGTACCGGAACGGACGTCCGGGTGACCGGTCGGCGGCGCAGCGCCGTGGCGTGGCGGGCCCAGGGGTGAGTAGCTGTACCTAGTGCGGCAGATGAGTACGCGCGCGGATGGGCTCCGACCTGTGAGAACGAGAGAGTGGAGACACGGAGAGGGGCACGGCTCCGGTACCGGCGGCACGGGGCGCCGGAACGGAGCCGGGCCCGCGATCCGCTCCTTCCGCCGACCGTGGTCGGCGGAAGCGAGACACGGGGGAGCCCGGAGGGACGACCGGCGACGGGAGTTCCGACGGGGGGACGTATGGGGGAGCAGAAGAAGGCGCCGGTCCGACGGCGGCCCGCGGGGGACGCGGCCACCACGGACCGGCGTTCTTCGTGCGTCACCCACCGCCGCCCGCTCAGCCCCGGCCGCTCACCCGTCCCTGGAGCAGTCGCGACAGCGCGGCGTGCACGTCGTCCAGGGAGCGCTCCGGCTGGAACGCCTTCCAGTCCAGCGCGGCCACCAGGACCATGCCGACGAGTGCGGCGGCGGTCAGCGGCACGTCGATCTCCTCGCTGAACTCACCGCCGGCCACCCCCTCGCGCAGCACGCCCTCCACCACCGCCACGGCCTGCTGCCGGACCACCAGCAGCGTGGACTGCCAGGCCCGGTTGGTGCGCCACAGCTCGGCCACGTACAGCTGGGTGAAGGCGGGATAGCGGTCGATGAAGACGAGTCCCGCGCGGATCATCGCGTCCAGGGCGTCGACCCGGCCGCCGCCCTCCCGCGCCGTCCGTTCCGCGGCCTCGCGCAGCGAGGCGGTCAGCAGGCCGACACCGTGCCGCAGCAGCTCCTCGAAGAGGACGGACTTGCTGGCGAAGTTGTAGTAGACCGTGCCCTTCGCGACCCCGGCCCGCTCGGCGATCTCGTCCACGGTGGTGGCGGAGAAGCCCTGCTCGGCGATGAGCGTGACCGCCGCCTCGTAGAGCTTCTGCCGGGTGGCCTCGCGACGGCTGCCGCTCTGCGAGGCGGTGCTGCTGCTTTCCATGGTCCCGATTCTCACAGCACCCGGCCCGGCCCGTTCACCGCAGGCCCGCCCGGGGCCCGAACCGAACTGTCGATCGAATCAAAAGTCCAGGTCAGAACGGATTGTCAGTGCCATACCTCACGATGGGCACATACGGCACCTCCTGCCAGGAGCGTGCCGTCACGCAGACGACAGGAGGATCGTCATGGCCCACTCGTCCGCAGCCGCCGCCCGGCGGCGCCGCGCAGCCGGCCCTGCACCCTCACTGACCGGACCGGCGAGCGACGTGCACCCCGTGCTCCGCCGGACGACCGCCCCGCCCGCCGCCCTCGACCTGCTCGCCCAGGCCCGGGCCGGACTGGAGGAGGCCACCGCACTCGAGACGCCGAACGAGCGTTACGCGACGGCCCACCTCGCCGCCCTGCGCACCGCCGCCGCCGTACTGGCCGCGCGCGGCCGCCCGGAGACCAGCCCGCGGGCCAGGGCCCGCATCCGCAGCGCCTGGGAGGTGCTGCCCGAGATCGCCCCCGAGCTGTCCGACTGGAGCGCGCTGTTCGCGTCCGGCGCGCGACGCCGGGCCCGCGCCGAGGCCGGCATCCAGGGCGCGGCGGGCCGCCGGGACGCCGACGACCTGATACGCGACGTGGCGATGTTCCTGCGCCTGGTGGAGCGGATGCTGGTCCTCCAGCCGGTCCTGCCCCAGCCCCGCCCCGACGCGGACCCACCGGGCCCGGAGCGGCCCGGCAGCTCCGACGCGGCTCCCCCGGGCCGCGACCTGCCGGACGCGGGGTGAGCACACGGGGAGACGGGGTGCTCGGCGGGTGCGGCGCAGGCAATAGGGTGGGAGTCGCCTGAAGCCTCCCCCTCCCGCACCGGGCCGGGGGCGGCAGCCCGTTCCGCTCCGCCCGAGTCCGAGGCGGTGCCGCGCCGAGGAGTCAACTGCCGTGTCGGACCCGATGCGCCCGCCCGCCTCCCAGCCCCGACCGCACCCGGCGGCTCCGCGCTCCGAGCCCTCCCGATCCCGGTCGGCCCTGCGTACCGCCGTGGTCTGGGACGTCCTCCAGGACGCCCTGGACCGCCGGGTCAAGGCCACCGGCCGCCAGACGCTGGACGTCCTCGACACCGGCGGCGGCAGCGGCAACTTCGCGGTGCCCGTGGCCGGGCTCGGCCACCGCGTCACCGTCGTGGACCCGAGCCCCAACGCCCTGTTCGCCCTGGAGCGCCGGGCCGCCGAGGCCGGCGTCGCCGACCGCGTCCGAGGCGTCCAGGGCGACGCCGGCGGCCTCTTCGACGTGGTCGAGCGCGGCGGCTACGACGCGGTGCTGTGCCACGGCGTCCTGGAGTACGTGGACGACCCCGCGGAGGGAGTGCGCAACGCGGTGGCGGCCCTGCGCGCCGACGGCGTCCTCAGCCTGCTCGCCGCGGGCCTGGGCGGCGCCGTGCTGGCGCGTGCCCTGGCCGGCCACTTCACGGAGGCCCGGCAGGCCCTGGACGACCCGGACGGCCGCTGGGGCACGGGTGACCCCGTGCCGCGCCGGTTCACCGCCGAGCAGCTCACCGGGCTGGTCGAGGCGGCCGGGCTCCGGATCGGCGCCGTGCACGGAGTGCGGGTCTTCGCCGACCTCGTCCCCGGCGCGCTGGTGGACACCGAGCCCGGGGCCATGGACGCGCTGCTGAAGCTGGAGGCCGCGGCGGCCGAACTCGCCGCGTTCCACTCCGTGGCCACACAGCTCCATGTGCTCGGTGAGACGCGAGGGGCCGACGGGGCCTGAGCCGACCGGTGGGGTAAGGCGCTGATCAGGGGCGCGACTGCAGATGGAGTACGCCACAGGCCCCCCGAACGGGGGGCAGTCGCCGTATGATCGAGGGAGACCGCCCGGCATGACGGGTCGGCCGCTGGGGAATGGGACCTTCAGCGAGCCGGTACGGCCATGACGGAGTCCGGTTGGTCAATTGGCGCAGAGGGGCGGGTTTCACGGGGGCGATTCCCTGCCTATCCTGAAGGGACCCCCCGGGTCGCCCCGGCGACTGCACGATGAGGAGGACTCCGTGCCGCTCTCGGAGCACGAGCAGCGCATGCTCGAGCAGATGGAGCGAGCGCTGTACGCCGAAGATCCCAAGTTCGCGACAGCGCTCGAGGGAAGCGGGCTGCGTACGTACACCCGGCGACGGGTCTACCAGGCGGTCGCGGGCTTCCTCGTAGGTATTGCGCTCCTCATGGCCGGTATGGTCGCCCAGCAGGTGTGGCTCAGCGTGGTGGGTTTCCTCGTCATGCTGGGGTGCGCGGTGCTCGCCGTGACCGGCTGGCGCAAGGCCCCCAAGCCGGGCGAGCAGCAGCAGGCGGCCGGTGCCGGCCCGCAGGCAGCACGCCGCCAGGGACGACAGAAACGCTCCATGATGGACCGCATCGACGAGCGTTGGCAGCGTCGCAGAGACGAGCAGCAGGGCGGCCAGTAGCGCCGCCGAGCAGCTGCTCACCAGGACATCCGCGTGAGGGGGTGACCACCGTCCGGGTGGTCACCCCCTCACGCGCGCCCATGAGCAGCCCCTGAGGGCACCACCCTGCGACGGCACGGACGCCCCGCCAGTCAGCCCCGAGTCCCACCGGCGGCCGACGTGCTCACCCCATCGGCCGGACGGGACGCGCGCCGTTCTCTCGGGCCGTCGGGATCGGGCCAGTGGCCGGATGGTTCCAGCCGTGCTCGGTCGCCCGGTGCAGCCCGCCCCGGCCCGCCGGCACGGCCCGCCCCGGCCCGCTGGGACGGGCGGCCCCGGCCCGCTGGGACGGGCGGCCCGCCCCCGGTGGGATCAGCCCTGCTGGTCCGACGGTTTGCGCCATACCGGGCGGGACGCCGCGGCCCGCCGTTTCAGGGCCGTCCACCGGGCCGACACCGTCCAGGTCACCCGGATGGCCGAACGCGGCGCGAACCGTGCGCGCAGCCGAGTGCCGCGGCCGACTCCGGCCCGCAGACCGGCGGTCGCCAGCCGGACATCCTGTGCCAGCCCCGCCGTCAGGCGCGGATGCGGCGCGTAGAGGACCTGCTCCACGGCGTCCGCCACCCGGTGCACCGCCTGGGCGGGAGCCGCGTCGAGCCGGCCCAGCCGGACGATGCGGGCCGCCGCCTTGCGCGGGGTCTGCGACTCCTGGGGCAGGATGCCGAGGTCCCACGCCGTGTCGGTCAGCTCCTGCCACACCGCGAGGGTGTGCGGGCCGGCGTCCTCGGCACCGCGGCCGTGTCCCCCGAGCCGTACCGCCCGGGCGCGCAGCCGCCACAGCATCGGCGCGAGCGGGACCAGCAGCACCGCGAGTCCCGCCAGGGCCCAGGCGAGCAGCGCGTACCACTTCGGTCCGCCGCCGCCGGTGACGGGCACGGCCACCGCGGACTCGGTGGAGCAGGCGTCCAGCTTCTTGTCCTGCGGGGAGCAGGCGTCGCTCGACGAGGGCGCCGCGGACGGCTCCGTCTCCGTGTCCTGCGACGGCAGGGCCGGGTCGGGCACCGAGCTGCCGGGCCGGTCCGTGATGGTGTACGACGGGGTCGAGCCACGGGTCGGCGTCGGCTCGAAGCGGGTCCAGCCCACGCCCTCGAAGTACACCTCGGGCCACGCGTGCGCGTCCCGCAGCCCCACCGACACCGAGCCGTCCGCCTGCGGGGAGCCCGGTGCGAAACCGACCGCGACCCTGGCCGGAATGCCCAGGGAGCGGGCCATCGCCGCCATGGCGAAGGAGAAGTGGACGCAGAAGCCCTCCTTGTCCTTCAGGAACCGGGCGATCGCGTCGGATCCGCTGCCGACCTTGACCTGGGTGTCGTACTCGAAGCCGCCGTTGACCGCGAAGTACTCCTGGAGCCTGACCGCCTGCTGGTACGGGTTCACGGCGCCGGCGGTGACCTCGCGGGCGGTCCGGGAGACCACCGCGGGCAGCGAGTCCGGCAACTGCGTGTACTCGCGCAGGAGCGCCGCCGGCGGCGCAGGTGCCGCGCCGAGCTGCTGTGCCGTCGGCTGCACGTTCAGGCTGCGCACCTCGTACCTCAGCCCGCGGGTGTTCTGGCCGTGGTCGCCGACCAGGGTCATGCCGACGGGTTCGTAGCGCCAGTTCCCCGCGACGCGGACGCCGCTGGGCGGGTAGGGCATGGGCAGCCAGTCCTGGGCGTACCAGTCGGCGGCCGAGACCAGGGTCCTGACCTCCGTGCGCTTGATGTCGGCACCGAGGCCGGCCGGCGTGGGGAACGTGCCGTCCGGCACGGCGGTGATGTGCCGCTTGGACGGCTTCCAGGTGGTGCCGTCGAAGTCGTCCAGGGACACGATGCGCAGGTACAGGTTGGACAGGTCCTCGGAGTCCGTCTGGACGGAGAGGACCTGGCGGTCCTCGTTGACGTTGAGGCTGTCCCGCAGGGAGACCAGCGGGTTCACCGCGGAGATCGTGCCGCCGCCACCGGTGCCGGAGCCCACGCCGCCCCGGGCGCCGTCCAGCAGCCCGCCGTCCATCGCGGGCAGGGCCAGCGGCACCACCAGGGCGATGCCCAGCGCGAAGGCGCCGATGCGCCGCCCGGTGCGGACCGGGGCGAAGGCGCGCCCCTGCTCCGGGCCAGGGGCGCGCGCCGAACCGCCGAAGACCCGGCCCCACTGCGAGAGCCGGTCGCGTCCCTCGGCCAGCAGCAGCATCAGATAGCCGACCGCCGCGACCAGGAACCACAGCCAGTCGGCGCCGCCCTCGGACAGCCCGGCCGCCACCGAGTAGAGGGCGAGCAGCGGCAGGCCGGCCGGGGCCGCGCTGCGGAAGGTCACCGCGAGGGTGTCCACCAGCAGCCCGACCACCAGGACGCCGCCGACGAGCATCAGCCGGATACCGTCCGACTCCAGCGGCGCCGGGATCGCGTACCGGGCGATGTCGTCGCCGCCCTGCTGGAGCAGGTCGGCGAAGCGCTGGAACGCCTGCGGGCCGGGGACCAGCCCGGCGAACGCCTGCTGCCGGGCGAAGACCAGGGTCAGCAGCACCAGCGTGACCAGGGCCTGCGCCGCGATGGTCAGCGGCCGCGCCAGCGGCACCCGCCGGGCCACCGCGCCCACCCCCGACTGCACCGCCAGCAGGACCGCCGCCTGGAGGATCCACGTGGCCGGCTCGACCAACGGCAACAGCGCACACGCCGCCATCAGGGTGGCCGCCCACGCACACACGCCGAGCCGCGCCCGCCCGCTCATCGCGTCCCCTTTCCGCCGGTCGGCGTGGTGAGGGTGGTGCGCTCGTGGTCGGCCAGGCGCCACATCTCCTCGACGGTGGCGCCCCGCGGGACGGTCACCGCGGTCCAGCCCGACTCGCGGAGCATCCGCAGCCGCTCCCCGCTCCCGTCCAACGGGCCGGGCACGTCCGCCGGTTCCCGTGCCCAGGTCTCGCTGTCCAGGACGAAGGCGACGGCGCCGCCGCTGCGCTGCCGCATCTTGGCCGCCACCGTGGCCTGCTCCTCGTCCAGGTCGCCGAAGAAGGCCACCAGCAGCCCCTCGTTCCCGCCGCGCAGCACGTCGTAGGCCCGGGACAGACTCGTGTCGTCGGAGTGGTCGACCACGGCGAGGGTGTCCATCATCAGTCCGGCCGCGTCGGCGGTGCCCTGGCCGGTCCCCGCGAAGCCGTCGGCGCCCTCGCCCGGCACCGAGTTGCCGCTGTCGGTGAGCAGCCGCACGGAGAAGCCCCGCTCCAGCATGTGCACCAGCACGGACGCCGCACCCGACACCGCCCACTCGAAGGCCGAGTCGGGGCCGGCGCCCTCGAAGGCCACGACCCGCGTGTCGAGCAGCACCGTGCAGCGGGCCCGCTGCGGCTGCTCCTCGCGACGCACCATCAGCTCGCCGTAGCGCGCGGTGGAGCGCCAGTGCACGCGGCGCAGGTCGTCGCCGTACCGGTACCCGCGCGGGATCACGTCGTCGTCGCCGGCCAGGGCGAGCGAACGCTGCCTGCCCTCGCCGTACCCCTTCGCCTCGCCGCTCAGCCGCACCGGCGGCAGCGCCTCCACCCGCGGGATCACGGTCAGCGTGTCGTACGTCGAGAAGGAACGGGTCAGCTCGCACAGGCCGAACGGGTCGGTCAGGCGCAGCTGCAGCGGGCCCAGCGGGTAACGGCCGCGCAGGTCGGAGCGGACCCGGTAGGACACCTCGCGGCGACCGCCGGGCTCCACCCTGTCGAGTACGAAACGGGGGCGCGGTCCGAGCACGTAGGGCACCCGGTCCTGGAGCATCAGCAGACCGGTGGGCAGCCGGGAGACGTTGTCGACGCGCAGATGGACCCTGGCCTCGCTGCCCGCGGGCACCCGGCCGGGGGAGAGCCTGCGACTGCCCGCGACCCGGTAGCGCGTGCGGTAGAGCACGGCCGCGCAGACCAGCGGCAGGGCGCCCAGGAGCAGCCCGACCCGCAGCAGATCGCTCTGTCCCAGGACGTACGCGCAGACCGCGGCCGCGATACCGGCCGCCAGGAAGGAGCGGCCGCGGGTGGTCAGACCGGCCAGGGCGGTCCGGATGCCGCCGCCCTCGCCCCGGTCGGCCTCGGACCGGTCCGTCCCCCCGGCGTCCATCACAGCCTCCGCGGCGGTTGCTGACCGTAGGCCGACGTGCCGCGGCCCATGCCGAAGCCCGTCTGCTGCTGGGGTTCCGCGGGCACCGGGGTGCGCTGCACGATCTCCTCGACGACCTGCTCGGCGGTGCGGCGGTTGAGCTGGGCCTGCGCGGTCGGCAGCAGCCGGTGGGCCAGGACGGAGACCGCGAGGGCCTGCACGTCGTCCGGCAGCGCGTAGTCCCGGCCGCCCAGGGCGGCGGACGCCTTCGCCGCGCGCAGCAGGTGCAGCGTGGCACGCGGCGAGGCGCCGAGTCTGAGGTCGGGGTGGGTGCGGGTGGCGGAGACCAGGTCCACCGCGTACCGCCGGACCGGGTCCGCCACGTGGACGCCGCGGACCGCTTCGATCAGCTTCAGGATGTCGTGCGCGTGCGCCACCGGCTGCAGGTCGTCCAGCGGGCTGACCCCGCCGTGCACGTCGAGCATCTCCAATTCGGCTTCCGGGCTCGGATAGCCGATGGAGACCCGGGCCATGAAGCGGTCCCGCTGGGCCTCGGGCAGCGGGTAGGTGCCCTCCATCTCGACCGGGTTCTGCGTCGCCACCACCATGAACGGGCTGGGCAGCTCGTAGGTCTGGCCGTCGATGGTGACCTGGCGCTCCTCCATCGACTCCAGCAGCGCCGACTGCGTCTTCGGCGACGCGCGGTTGATCTCGTCGCCGATCACCACCTGCGCGAAGATCGCGCCCGGCTTGAACTCGAAGTCCCGGCGCTGCTGGTCCCAGATGGACACCCCGGTGATGTCCGAGGGCAGCAGGTCCGGCGTGAACTGGATCCGGCGCACCGAGCAGTCGATGGACCGCGCCAGCGTCTTGGCCAGCATGGTCTTGCCGACGCCTGGCACATCCTCGATCAGCAGGTGCCCCTCGGCCAGCAGCACGGTCAGCGAGAGCCGTACGACCTCGGGCTTGCCCTCGATCACGTCCTCCACCGAACCGCGGACACGCTCGACCACAGCGGTCAGATCTTCCCCCACGCTTCCGTACGCACGCGCGGCGGTGCCTCCACGGCTCGCCTGATCGTCATAGGTCGTCACCCGGCCCTCCTCGGCCTTTCCCCGCACTTCCTGGGAAGCGGGAGTACCCCAACTTGCCGGACCGCCCCCGCACCGCGGACCGGCCCACCCCGAATCACGGACGCCGCGCGGAAAAAGTTCCGCACGACACCACTTCCCGCATTCTTGCCGCCGTTACCGATTCGTGTCACTCGCCTGTGGACAACTGGCCGCGATATGTCGGCCCTTACGGCCTTTGCGGCGCTTGCGCGGCTCGATCGCCGGGGCGGGCCGCCGGATCAGGCCGGGTCGACCTCGCGCAGCAGCCCGGTCTTCACGTCGAAGACGAAACCGCGCACGTCCTCGGTGTGCAGCAGGAACGGCGAGGTGCGCACCCGCTCGATCGACTGCCGCACGTCCTGGTCGGCGTCCCGGAAGGCCTCCACCGCCCACGCCGGACGCTGGCCGACCTCCAGCTCCAGGTCGTGCCGGAAGTCCTCGGTGATGGTCTCCATGCCGCAGCCGGTGTGGTGGATGAGGGCCACGCTGCGGGTCCCGAGCGCCCGCTGGCTGATGGTCAGGGAGCGGATCACGTCGTCGGTGACGACACCGCCCGCGTTGCGGATGGTGTGACAGTCGCCCAGCTTCAGGCCGAGCGCGGCGTGCAGGTCCAGGCGCGCGTCCATGCAGGCGACGACCGCGACCCGCTGTACGGGGCGGGCGTCCATGCCGGGGTCGGTGAACGCCGCGGCGTAGCGCTCGTTCGCCTCGACGAGCCGGTCGGTGACGGTGTGGTCGGCCACTATGGCGGATTCCGGGCCTGCGGGTACCGATGCAGAAGTCGTCATATCCATGACGTTACTGGCCGTCCCCGCCCGTGGCCCGCTGTGAAGCGGTACAAAGAACGTCATCGGGGCTTGTTGTGAGCAGGCCCACAGGGCGGTGCGCATGCGGCCGTCCGAGTGAAAAGCCGCGTGATACCGGTTTGCGGACGCCGGGGTCCGCGACGCGCAGGCCGGTTGATTGACCGGGCGACACGGTGGACTAAAGTGACGCGAAGCGGGAGGCGAGGTCCTCCCTGCTGGACTGAATTCCCCGGAGACCTGGGCGACGTCCCGCCAGATCTCCCCACGTGCGCGGCGCGTACGTACGGCTCGGCCTCCTCCCGCTCCCGGCCGACCGACGCTCTTGGCGCCGGCAGGCCTCCCCTTCAGATGCGAGCGGGAGGGGACCCGGCGGTGCGTGACGCCGCGCCGGACCTGAGAGGCCGCCCCACTTGAGCCAGAGTCGACACGTCCCGGTGATGCTCCAGCGGTGTCTGGACCTGCTGGCGCCCGCCCTCCAGGAGCCGGGAGCCGTGGTCGTCGACTGCACGCTGGGACTCGGCGGGCACAGCGAGGCACTCCTCGAACGCTTCCCCGAGGCCCGGCTCGTCGCGCTCGACCGCGACAAGGAGGCCCTGCGCCTGTCCGGCGAGCGGCTCGCCCCGTACGGCGAGCGCGCCACCCTCGTGCACGCCGTCTACGACGAACTGCCCGACGTCCTCGACCGGCTCGGCACCCCCCGCGTCCAGGGCGTGCTGTTCGACCTCGGCGTCTCCTCCATGCAGCTCGACGAGGCCGACCGCGGCTTCGCCTACGCCCAGGACGCCCCGCTCGACATGCGGATGGACCAGACGACCGGCATGAGCGCCGCCGAGGTCCTGAACACCTACCCGCCCGGCGAACTCGTCCGCATCCTGCGGGCGTACGGCGAGGAGAAGCAGGCCAAGCGGATCGTGTCCGCGGTCGTGCGCGAGCGCGAGCGCGAGCCGTTCACCAACAGCGCCCGCCTGGTGGAGCTGATCCGCGCGGCGCTCCCGCAGGCCGCCAAGCGCACCGGCGGCAACCCGGCCAAGCGCACCTTCCAGGCCCTGCGTATCGAGGTCAACGGCGAACTGTCGGTCCTGGAGCGGGCGATCCCGGCCGCCGTGGAGGCGCTCGCGGTCGGCGGGCGGATCGCGGTGCTGTCGTACCACTCGCTGGAGGACCGGCTGGTCAAGCAGGTGTTCGCGGCCGGCGCCGCCAACACCGCGCCGCCCGGCCTGCCCGTCGTCCCGGAGCAGTACGCGCCGCGGCTCAAGCTGCTCACCCGCGGTGCCGAACTCCCCACCGAGGAGGAGATCGCCGAGAACCGGCGGGCGGCACCGGCACGGCTGCGCGGCGCCGAGCGCATCAGGGAGTCCCTCGGGTGAAGGGGGTTCCTCGGGAGCAGCCAGTGAGGCAGGCCAGGCAGGGGTGCGGACGGCTCACCCGGGGCCGGGGGGAGGGCACATGAGCAGGAAACCCGAACTGAAGGGCCGGGCGGCCCGACTCGCCCGGCTCCTGCCCACCGGCGGCACCCGCGGCCAGGCGGCCCGGGCGCCCTTCGTCCTGCTGGTCGTCGTCCTGCTCGGCGGCGGCCTCATCGGGCTCCTCGTGCTGAACTCCGCCCTGAGTGAGGGCTCCTTCCAGCTGGACGACCTCAAGCAGCGGACCAAGGAACTCACCGACGAGGAACAGGCGCTCCAGCGGGACATCGACGCCTACTCAGCCCCCCGGGCCCTCCAGCGCCGCGCCCTCGAACTGGGCATGGTGCCCGGCGGCGACCCCGCCTTCCTCGACCCCGACGGCACCGTCAAGGGCGCCCCCAGCCCCGCGCCCGCCGCGGCCACCCCGCTCGTGCTCGCCCCCGAGGCACTGGCCTCGACGTCCGCCGGCGCGACCGCGGCCACACCGTCCCCCTACACCGAGCCGTCCGCCCCGGCCCCCACGTCCACCACCGCGGCCCCACCCAGCACAGCCGCCACCCCCACCACAGCGGCGACGCCCACCCCGACCCCGACTCCCGGCAGGTGACGGAAGTGTCCGACAGGGAACCGCCGCGCCGCCGCGTGCCCGGACCCGCGAGGCCCGTCCGCCCCGGCGGCGGGCGCCGCCCGGGACCGGGCGCCCGGCCGGCCCGCAGGCCGGGCCCGCCCCGCCCTGCGCCCCGCGCCTTCCGGCTGGGCAGCCCGCGTCCCCGGCTGCGCATGATCGGCCTCGCGCTGACCCTGGTGCTGGCCGCCTTCGTCGTACGACTCCTCCAGGTGCAGGCCGTCGACGCCGGCACGTACTCCGCGAAGGCCGAGCAGAACCGCTACGTCGTGCACACCCTGCCCGCCGAACGCGGCGGGATCACCGACCGCAACGGCGTCGCCCTCGCGACCACCGTGGACTCCTACGACATCACCGCCGACCCCACGATGTTCACCCGCGAGCAGCTGAAGGTCGACGACGGCCCCGAGCAGGCGGCGGCGCTCCTCGCGCCGATCCTCGGCCAGGACCAGGAGCAGCTCGCCAAGGTGCTCCGCCCGAAGAACAAGGAACTGCGCTACGTCCGCCTCGCCCGCCGGCAGACCCCCCAGGTCTGGAACCAGATCAAGGACCTGAAGACCGCGCTCACCACCAAGGCGGAGACCGACAAGTCCACGGTCAACGCGCTCGCGGGCGTCTTCGCCGACCCCAGCAGCAAGCGCGTGTACCCGGGCGGCGACCTCGCCGCCGGCATCCTCGGCTGGGTCGGTGCCGACGGCAAGGGCGGCGGCGGCCTGGAGCGGAAGCTGGACAAGAAGCTGGCCGGCGAGGACGGCAAGATCCGCTACGCCCAGTCCGGCGGGCGCCAGGTGCCCACCGCCGGTTCCACCGAGACGCCCGCCGTGCCCGGCAGCGACGTCGAGCTGACCATCGACCGCGACATCCAGTGGGCCGCGCAGCACGCCATCAGCGAGCAGGTGGAGAAGTCCAAGGCGGACGGCGGCTACGTCATCGTCCAGGACACGCAGACCGGCGAGATCCTCGCCATGGCCAACTCGCCCGGCTTCGACCCCGGCGACCTCGCCCACGCCGACCCCGACGCGCTGGGCAACGCCGCGCTCCAGGACGCCTTCGAACCGGGCTCCACCGCCAAGGTGCTGTCCATGGCGGCCGTGCTGGAGGAGAACGTCGCCACCCCGGGCACCCACATCACCGTCCCCAACCGGCTCAAGCGCGGCGACCGGCTCTTCAAGGACGACATCGACCACCCGACCTGGTATCTCACGCTCAACGGCGTGCTCGCCAAGTCCAGCAACATCGGCACGATCATGGCCACCGGCGAACTGGGCAAGACCCAGGCCGAGGCCAACAAGGTGCTCTACTCCTACCTGCGCAAGTTCGGCCTCGGCGACTACAGCGGGCTCGGCTTCCCGGGGGAGACCAAGGGCATCCTCGCGCCGCCCGGCCAGTGGTCGACCTCGCAGCAGTACACGATTCCTTTCGGCCAGGGCGTCTCCGTGAACGCGCTCCAGGCGGCCTCCATCTACTCGACCATCGCCAACGGCGGCGTCCGCATCGAACCCACGCTCGTCCGCGGCACCAAGGACGCCGACGGACGCTTCACTCCGGCCCCCGAGCCCAAGAAGACCCGCGTGACCAGCGAGAAGACCGCGAAGACCCTCTCTCAGATGCTGGAGTCCGTCGTCGACGACGAGGAGGGCACCGGCACCAAGGCCCGCATCCCCGGCTACCGGGTGGCGGGCAAGACGGGCACGGCCAACCGGGTGGATCCGGCCACCGGCAAGTACCACGGCTACACCTCGTCCTTCGCCGGGTTCGCCCCCGCGGACAAGCCCCGCGTCACCGTCTACTGCGCCATCCAGAACGCCACCGAGGGCAGCTACTTCGGCGGCCAGATCTGCGGCCCCATCTACAAGCAGGTCATGGAGTTCGCCCTGAAGACCCTCCAGGTCCCGCCGACCGGGGCCGACCCCGCGAGGCTCCCGGTGACCTTCAAACCCTGAGCCGTACCGCCCCTCCCGCACCGAGCCCGTACCGAGCCAGCGCCGTTTCAGTACCGAGCCACCAGGAACCACCCGTGACAACGATCACCCCCGACCCCGGGAACCAGAGAGCCCCCCAGGCCCCGCCCCAGCCCTCGCTTCGCCGGGAAGCGGGTACTCCCGGTACGCTCACCGCCGTGCCACACCCTGATCAGTCCCAAACCACCCAGAAGGGCCACCCCGTGACATACCCGGGACCGCCCCGGCCGGTGCGGATCTCCGCCACACCCCTCGCGGAACTCGCCGATCAGCTGGGTATCGCCGCGCCGGACGGCTCCGCCGAGATCACGGGGATCACCCACGACTCGCGCGCCGTCCGCCCCGGTGACCTGTACGCCGCCCTGCCCGGAGCCCGCCTGCACGGCGCCGACTTCGTCACCCAGGCCGCCGGTCTCGGCGCCGCCGCCGTGCTGACCGACCCGGCCGGCGCGGAGCGTGCCGCCGCCGCCGGACTGCCGGCGCTCGTCGTCGACGACCCGCGCGCGCGGATGGGCGAGCTGGCGGCCACGATCTACGGCCACCCGGGCCGAGACCTGCTCCAGATCGGCATCACCGGCACCTCCGGCAAGACCACCACCGCCTACCTCGTCGAGGGCGGCCTGCGCACGGCGAAGTCCACCGGTCTGATCGGCACGGTCGAGATGCGCATCGGTGACGAGCGCATCAAGTCCGAGCGGACCACGCCCGAGGCCACCGACCTCCAGGCGCTGTTCGCGGTGATGCGCGAGCGCGGCACCGAGGCGGTCGCCATGGAGGTCTCCAGCCACGCCCTGGTGCTGGGCCGCGTCGACGCCTGCGTCTTCGACATCGCGGTCTTCACCAATCTCAGCCCGGAGCACATGGAGTTCCACTCCGGCATGGAGGACTACTTCCAGGCCAAGGCGCAGCTCTTCACCCCGGAGCGCAGCAAACTGGGCGTGGTCAACGTGGACGACGAGTACGGGCGGCGGCTGGCCAACGAGGCCACCGTCCCGGTCGTCACCTACTCCGCCGAGGGTCACCCGGACGCCGACTGGCGCGCCGACGAGGTCGAGGTCGGCCCGCTGGACTCGACGTTCATCGTGCTCGGGCCGAAGGGCGAGCGGATCACCGCCAAGTCACCGCTGGCCGGGCCGTTCAACGTGGCGAACACCCTCGCCGCGATCGTCGCCCTGGCCGCCGCGGGGCTCGACCCGCAGAGCGCCGCCGACGGCGTCGCCGCCGTACCGGGCGTGCCGGGCCGGCTGGAGCGCGTGGACGAGGGCCAGCCCTTCTTCGCGGTGGTCGACTACGCCCACAAGACCGACGCCGTCGAGTCCGTCCTGCGGGCCCTGCGCAAGGTCACCGAGGGCAGGCTGCACGTGGTGCTCGGCTGCGGCGGCGACCGGGACACCACCAAGCGGGAGCCGATGGGTGCCGCCGTGGCCCGGTTCGCCGACACCGCCGTACTGACCTCCGACAACCCCCGCTCCGAGGACCCCCTCGCGATCCTCGCCACCATGCTCCAGGGCGCGGCGTCCGTGCCCGCGCACGAGCGCGGCGAGGTGCAGGTCTTCGAGGACCGGGCCGCCGCGATCACCGCCGCCGTCGCCCGGGCCGAGCCCGGCGACACGGTGCTGGTGGCGGGCAAGGGCCACGAGCAGGGCCAGGACATCGCCGGGGTCGTCCGTCCCTTCGACGACCGCCAGGTGCTCAGCGAAGCCATCAAGAAAGCCCAGGGATGAGATCCCGATGAGATCCCGAACGATCCAGCCGATCCTGATCCTGATCCAGGGGACGAACTTGTGATCACCCTCTCACTCGCCGAGATCGCAGAAGTCGTCGGCGGGCGGATGCACGACATACCGGACGCGTCCGCCGAGGTCACCGGGCCGGTCGTCCGGGACTCCCGGGAAGCGGGGCCCGGCAGCCTGTTCGTCGCCTTCGTGGGCGAACGGGTCGACGGCCACGACTTCGCCGCGCAGGTCGTCGAAGCGGGTGCGGTGGCCGTCCTCGGCTCCCGTCCCGTCGGCGTGCCCGCGATCGTCGTGGACGACGTCCAGGCCGCCCTGGGCGCCCTCGCCCGGCACGTCGTGCGGCGCCTCGGCACCACCCTCGTGGCCCTCACCGGGTCGGCCGGCAAGACCAGCACCAAGGACCTGATCGCCCAGGTACTGCGCCGCAAGGCGCCCACGGTCTTCACGCCCGGTTCCATGAACAACGAGGTGGGGCTGCCGCTCACCGCGCTCACCGCCACCGACGAGACCAAGTTCCTCGTCCTGGAGATGGGCGCCCGCGGCATCGGCCACATCCGGTACCTGTGCGAGCTGACCCCGCCGAAGATCGGCGTGGTCCTCAACGTCGGCTCCGCGCACATCGGCGAGTTCGGCGGCCGGGAGCAGATCGCCCAGGCCAAGGGCGAACTCGTCGAGGCCCTGCCGCCGGCCGAGGAGGGCGGCGCCGCGATCCTCAACGCGGACGACCCGCTCGTACGGGCCATGGCCTCCCGAACGAAGGCGAAGGTGATCCTTTTCGGAGAGTCCGGCGAAGCGGACGTTCGCGCCGAGAACGTGCGACTCACGGACACCGGACAGCCTTCCTTCAGCCTTCACACACCCTCCGGTGCAAGCGATGTGACCATGCGCCTGTACGGTGAGCACCACGTGTCGAACGCGCTCGCCGCGGCCGCCGTCGCCCACGAGTTGGGCATGTCCGCAGACGAGATCGCCACCGCGCTCTCCGAGGCGGGCTCCCTCTCCCGCTGGCGGATGGAGGTCACCGAGCGCCCGGACGGCGTGACGGTCGTCAACGACGCCTACAACGCGAACCCCGAGTCCATGAAGGCAGCACTGCGTGCGCTCGTCGCCATGGGAAAGGGGCGGCGTACGTGGGCGGTGCTCGGCAAGATGGCCGAGCTCGGGGACGAGGCGCTCGCCGAGCACGACGCGGTCGGACGGCTCGCCGTCCGGCTCAACGTCAGCAAGCTCGTCGCGGTCGGGGGCAGGGAAGCCCAATGGCTGCAACTGGGCGCATATAACGAGGGTTCGTGGGGTGAGGAGTCGGTGCACGTGTCCGACGCACAGGCGGCGGTCGACCTGTTGCGCAGCGAGTTGCGCCCAGGAGACGTCGTGCTCGTGAAGGCGTCCCGTTCGGTGGGTCTGGAGAGCGTCGCCACGGCGCTCCTCGAGACCGGCGCCGAGGGTGAGGTTGCCGCCCGATGATGAAGCAGATCCTGTTCGCAGGAGTCATTGGCCTCTTCCTCACGCTGGTCGGCACCCCGTTGCTGATCAAGCTCCTGGCCCGCAAGGGCTACGGCCAGTACATCCGCGACGACGGACCGCGCGAGCACGCCAGCAAGCGCGGTACGCCGACCATGGGTGGTATCGCCTTCATCCTGGCGACGGTCGCCGCGTACTTCCTCGCCAAGGGCATCACCGGCTACCTGGACCCCGACATCGACGCGGGGCCGACCTTCTCCGGTCTGCTGGTGATCGGCCTGATGGTGGGCATGGGCCTGGTCGGCTTCCTCGACGACTACATCAAGATCGTCAAACGGCGTTCGCTGGGCCTGCGGGCCAGGGCGAAGATGATCGGCCAGCTCACCGTCGGCATCGCCTTCGCCGTGCTCTCGCTGCAGTTCGCGGACAACCGGGGCAACACCCCGGCCTCCACCAAGCTGTCGTTCATCACCGACTTCGGCTGGACCATCGGCCCGGTGCTGTTCGTCATCTGGGCGCTGTTCATGATCCTCGCGATGTCGAACGGCGTGAACCTCACCGACGGCCTGGACGGCCTGGCCACCGGCGCCTCCGTCCTGGTCTTCGGCGCCTACACGTTCATCGGCGTCTGGCAGTTCCAGGAGTCCTGCGCCAACGCGCTGACCCTGACCAACCCCGGCGCCTGCTACGAGGTGAGAGACCCGCTCGACCTCGCCGTGGTCGCGTCCGCGCTGATGGGTTCCTGCCTCGGCTTCCTGTGGTGGAACACCTCGCCGGCCAAGATCTTCATGGGCGACACCGGTTCGCTCGCGCTCGGCGGTGTGCTCGCGGGTCTGGCGATCTGCTCGCGCACCGAACTGCTGATGGCCATCCTCGGCGGCCTGTTCGTCCTGATCACCATGTCGGTGGTCATCCAGGTCGGCTCCTTCCGCCTCACCGGCAAGCGGGTCTTCCGGATGGCGCCACTCCAGCACCACTTCGAACTCAAAGGCTGGTCCGAGGTCCTTGTCGTGGTCCGATTCTGGATCATCCAGGGCATCTGTGTGATCGTCGGACTCGGCCTCTTCTACGCGGGATGGGCAGCGGACAAGTGACCTCCTCGGTGCCTTCGGAATTCACCGGCAAGCACGTCACCGTCGCCGGACTCGGCGTCTCCGGCGTCCCGGCCGCCAAGGTCCTGCACGGACTCGGCGCGCACGTGACCGTCGTCAACGACGGCGACGACGAGCGCGCCCGCGCGCAGGCGGCGGAGCTGGAGGCGCTCGGCGTCACCGTGCGCCTCGGCGACGGGGACACGCTGCCCGAAGGCACCGAGCTGATCGTCACCGCACCCGGCTGGAAGCCCACCAAGCCCCTGTTCACCGCGGCCGGGCAGGCCGGCGTCCCGGTCTGGGGCGACGTGGAGCTGGCCTGGCGGCTGCGCGGCCTGGACGGCAGGAAGCCCGCGCCCTGGCTCGCCGTCACCGGCACCAACGGCAAGACCACCACCGTCCAGATGCTCGCCTCGATCCTGAAGGCGGCCGGTCTGCGCACCGCCGCCGTCGGCAACATCGGCGTCTCCCTGCTGGACGCGGTCACGGGCGAGCAGGAGTACGACGTCCTCGCCGTGGAGCTGTCCAGCTACCAGCTGCACTGGGCGCCCTCGCTGCGCGCCCACTCCGCCGCCGTGCTCAACCTCGCCCCGGACCACCTCGACTGGCACGGCTCGATGGAGGCGTACGCCGCCGACAAGGGCCGCATCTACGAGGGCAACCGGGTCGCCTGCGTCTACAACGTCGCCGACAAGGCCACCGAGGACCTGGTCCGCGCCGCCGACGTCGAGGAGGGCTGCCGCGCGATCGGCTTCACGCTCGGCACCCCCGGGCCCTCCCAACTCGGTGTCGTGGAGGGCCTCCTGGTCGACCGCGCCTTCGTCGAGGACCGGCAGAAGAACGCCCAGGAACTGGCCGAGGTCTCCGACGTCAACCCGCCGGCCCCGCACAACATCGCCAACGCCCTTGCCGCCGCGGGCCTCGCCCGCGCCTTCGGCGTCTCCGCCGCCGCCGTACGCGACGGGCTGCGCGCCTTCACGCCGGACGCCCACCGCATCGCGCACGTCGCCGACGTGGACGGCGTGGCCTACGTGGACGACTCCAAGGCCACCAACACCCACGCCACCGAAGCCTCCTTGGCGGCCTACGAGTCGATCGTGTGGATCGCGGGCGGACTGGCCAAGGGCGCGACCTTCGACGAACTGGTCACGGGCGCGGCGAAGCGGCTGCGCGGCGCCGTCCTCATCGGCGCCGACCGCGCCCTGATCCGCGAAGCCCTGGCGCGACACGCGCCCGAAGTACCCGTGGTCGACCTCGACCGGACCGACACTGGTGCGATGCTCCAGGCCGTCCAGGAGGCGCGGCGGCTCGCCCGGCCCGGCGACACGGTGCTGCTGGCACCGGCCTGTGCCTCCATGGACATGTTCACCAACTACAACCAGCGCGGTGACGCGTTCGCGCAGGCCGTTCGCGAACTCGGCGCCTGACCCGGCCGCCTCCTGCCGCCGGGTGAACTCGGGAGGACGCGTGGGACGGTCCATGCCGACGTACAGCGGAGGCCGCGATGCCCGGTAGTCCCCAGAGCCGCACCGGACGTCCGCCCGTACAGCGGTCCGTCAAGCGACCCGCCACACCCGGGCCGGCGCACGAGAACGGCGCGCTCCGCCTCTACCACCGGCTGCGCCGGGCCTGGGACCGGCCGCTGACCGCGTACTACCTGATCTTCGGCGGCAGTCTGCTGATCACCGTGCTCGGTCTGGTGATGGTCTACTCGGCCTCCCAGATCACCGCGCTCCAGCTGTCGCTGCCCGGCTCGTACTTCTTCCGCAAGCAGGCCCTCGCGGCGCTGATCGGCGCGGGGCTGCTGGTCGCCGCCATGAGGATGCCGGTCAAACTGCACCGGGCGCTGGCCTATCCGATCCTCGCCGGTGCCGTCTTCCTGATGATCCTGGTCCAGGTGCCCGGGATAGGAGTCGCGGTCAACGGCAACCAGAACTGGATCTCGCTGGGCGGCTCCTTCCAGATCCAGCCCAGCGAGTTCGGCAAGCTGGCCCTGGTGCTGTGGGGCGCGGACCTGCTCGCCCGCAAGCAGGACAAGAAGCTGCTGACCCAGTGGAAGCACATGCTGGTGCCGCTGGTGCCGGCCGCGTTCATGCTGCTCGGGCTGATCATGATCGGCGGCGACATGGGCACCGCGATCATCCTCACCGCGATCCTGTTCGGTCTGCTGTGGCTGGCCGGCGCGCCCACCCGGCTGTTCGCGGGCGTGCTCTCGATCGCCCTGCTGCTCGGCTTCATCCTCATCAAGACCAGCGCGAACCGCATGGCCCGGCTCAACTGCCTCGGTGCCACCGACCCCGGACCGGGCGACTCCTGCTGGCAGGCCGTGCACGGCATCTACGCCCTCGCCTCGGGCGGACTGTTCGGGTCCGGGCTCGGTGCCAGTGTGGAGAAATGGGGCCAACTGCCCGAGGCGCACACCGACTTCATCTTCGCCGTCACCGGTGAGGAACTGGGCCTGGCGGGGACGCTGTCGGTACTCGCCCTCTTCGCGGCTCTAGGCTATGCGGGTATCCGCGTGGCCGGACGCACGGAGGACCCCTTCGTGAGGTATGCCGCGGGAGGCGTGACCACCTGGATCACGGCCCAGGCCGTGATCAACATCGGTGCGGTCCTCGGGCTGCTGCCGATCGCCGGTGTCCCGCTCCCGCTGTTCTCCTACGGGGGATCCGCCCTGTTGCCGACCATGTTCGCCATCGGTCTGCTGATCGCCTTCGCGCGTGACGAACCCGGTGCGCGGGCGGCGCTTGCGTTGCGGCAACCTCGCTTTGGTAGAAAGCGGGGAGCCAGGGGACCCGCGGCCAAGCGGAGCCCCGGGAGTTGGAACACGATGCGACGGCGCGCCTCGAAGGCGCGCTCGTCCGGAGAGCGGTGAATTTCGGTGCATGTCGTACTCGCCGGCGGAGGAACCGCGGGCCACATCGAGCCCGCGCTCGCCCTCGCGGACGCCCTGCGCAGGCAGGATCCGACCGTGGGGATCACGGCCCTGGGCACGGAACGCGGCCTGGAGACCCGCCTGGTGCCCGAGCGGGGTTACGAGCTGGCGCTGATCCCGGCCGTACCGCTGCCGCGCAAGCCCACCCCCGAGCTGATCACCGTCCCGGGCCGGCTGCGCGGCACCATCAAGGCCGCCGAGCAGATCCTGGAGCGCACCAAGGCGGACGCCGTGGCCGGCTTCGGCGGCTACGTGGCGCTGCCCGCCTACCTCGCGGCCAAGCGGCTCGGTGTGCCGATCGTCGTCCACGAGGCCAACGCCCGCCCCGGCCTGGCCAACAAGATCGGATCGCGCTACGCCGCCCAGGTCGCCGTCTCCACCCCCGACAGCAAGCTGCGCAACTCCCGCTACATCGGCATCCCGCTGCGCCGCTCCATCGCCACCCTCGACCGCGCCGCCGCGCGCCCCGAGGCCCGCGCGATGTTCGGGCTCGACCCCAACCTGCCGACGCTGCTGGTCACCGGCGGTTCGCAGGGCGCCCGGCGGCTCAACGAGGTGGTGCAGCAGGTCGCGCCCTGGCTCCAGCAGGCCGGCATCCAGATCCTGCACGCGGTCGGACCCAAGAACGAACTGCCGCAGGTCCACCAGATGCCGGGGATGCCCCCGTACATCCCGGTAAGTTATCTGGACCGGATGGACCTGGCGTACGCCGCCGCCGACATGATGCTCTGCCGCGCGGGCGCGATGACCGTCGCCGAACTCTCCGCCGTCGGGCTCCCGGCCGCCTACGTTCCGCTGCCCATCGGCAACGGCGAACAGCGGCTCAACGCCCAGCCGGTGGTCAAGGCCGGCGGCGGACTGCTGGTCGACGACGCGGAACTCACGCCCGAGTGGCTCCAGCAGAACGTCCTGCCCGTGCTCGCCGACCCGCACCGGCTGTACGAGATGTCCCGCGCCGCCGCCGAGTTCGGCCGCCGGGATGCCGACGACCTCCTCGTCGGCATGGTGTACGAGGCGATCGCCGCGGGTGCGCGACGCTAGTAACACGTCGGCGAGTGAGCCGAAGGGGCGCGTCGGTGCCGACAGGTCGAGCGCGCGGAGGCCCGAAGGGTTGAGCGCGGTCGGGCTGTCGGCACCGACTGCGGCGCCCCGGAGGTGAACCGAGCCAGGAAAGGAAGTGCGCGTGGCCGGATCGACCACCGCCGAGCGGGGTGCACGGCAGCAGGAGTCGTCCGGCCCGCCCCGGGTGCGCCGGTTCCGCCCGCCCCGCCTTCGTACGATCATCATCCTCGCCGTGGCGCTCGTGCTCGTCGCGGCCGGCACCGTCTGGGTGCTCTACGGCTCGAACTGGACGCGCCTGGAACAGGTGTCGGTCTCGGGAACACGCGTCCTGACGCCCGATCAGGTGCGCGAGGCCGCCGACGTACCGGTCGGGGACCCGCTGATTTCGGTCGACACGGAGGCGGTCGAGGCCCGACTGCGCCGGAAATTGCCCCGCATTGACGAGGTCGACGTGGAGCGTTCCTGGCCGCACGGAATCGAGCTGAAAGTGACCGAGCGTACTCCGGTCCTGATTGCCCAAAAGGGCCGAAACTTCGTGGAAGTGGACGATGAAGGCGTCCGTTTCGCCACGGTTTCCAAGGCCCCGAAAGGCGTGCCCACGCTGGAATTGGAACCCGCCCGTTCCGGCTCCGCCGCGGCGAGCCTGCGCCGCTTCGACGACGACCGCCTGGTGCGCGAGGCCGTGCGGGTGGCCGGCCGGCTCCCGGCCGGGGTCGCCCGGGACACGCGGGTCGTCAAGGTCCGTTCCTACGACGACATCTCGCTGGAGCTCAGCGGCGAGCGGACCGTGTCGTGGGGAAGTGGTGAGCAGAGTGTGCGCAAAGCCCGCGCGCTCACCGCGCTGATGAAAGCGACGCCCGATGCGCGGTACTTCGACGTGAGTGTTCCCACCGCCCCGGCGTCATCCGGGAGTTGACGGGTATACGTGCAGGCCAGCACCCTGGTTGGGCAGCGCTACGGCTGATCACATAGGGTGAAAAGAAAAACGGGAGGTTCGGCGTGTTCGTTGAACGTGCGCCACTTGTCGACTTAGTGTCCTGTTCGGAAGAGTCCAAGGAACAGACACACTGGTAACCCTAAACTTCAGCGTTAGGGTTCGGGTCGGCGCTACGGACCGTCCCAATCGGCATCAGTCGTCGGGTCGCGGGGGCATCAGTGCTTCGGCGGTCGGGCGACACGTAACTCGAGGCGAGAGGCCTTCGACGTGGCAGCACCGCAGAACTACCTCGCAGTCATCAAAGTCATCGGTGTCGGCGGCGGTGGTGTCAATGCCATCAACCGGATGATCGAGGTCGGTCTCAAGGGCGTCGAGTTCATCGCCATCAACACCGACGCGCAGGCGCTGTTGATGAGCGACGCCGACGTCAAGCTCGACGTCGGCCGCGAACTCACCCGCGGACTCGGCGCCGGAGCCAACCCGGCCGTCGGCCGCAAGGCCGCCGAGGACCACCGCGAGGAGATCGAGGAGGTCCTCAAGGGGGCCGACATGGTCTTCGTGACAGCCGGTGAAGGCGGCGGCACCGGCACCGGCGGCGCGCCCGTCGTGGCCAACATCGCCCGCTCGCTGGGCGCCCTCACCATCGGCGTGGTCACCCGCCCGTTCACCTTCGAGGGACGGCGCCGGGCCAACCAGGCCGAGGACGGCATCGCGGAACTCCGCGAAGAGGTCGACACCCTCATCGTCATCCCCAACGACCGGCTGCTGTCCATCTCGGACCGCCAGGTCAGCGTGCTCGACGCGTTCAAGTCCGCCGACCAGGTGCTGCTGTCCGGTGTGCAGGGCATCACCGACCTCATCACCACCCCCGGCCTGATCAACCTGGACTTCGCCGACGTGAAGTCGGTCATGTCCGAGGCGGGTTCGGCCCTCATGGGCATCGGCTCGGCCCGCGGCGACGACCGCGCGGTGGCCGCCGCCGAGATGGCGATCTCCTCGCCGCTGCTCGAGGCGTCCATCGACGGCGCCCGGGGCGTGCTGCTCTCCATCTCCGGCGGCTCCGACCTCGGCCTGTTCGAGATCAACGAGGCCGCCCAGCTGGTCAGCGAGGCCGCCCACCCCGAGGCCAACATCATCTTCGGCGCGGTCATCGACGACGCCCTCGGCGACGAGGTGCGGGTCACCGTGATCGCGGCCGGCTTCGACGGGGGCCAGCCGCCGTCCAAGCGGGACAACGTCCTCGGATCCTCCTCGGCCAAGCGCGAGGAGCCCACCCCGGCCCGGCAGACCGAGAGCCGCCCGTCCTTCGGCTCGCTCGGCAGCGTCAAGCCCAAGGAGGAGCCGGAGCAGGCGCCCGCGCCGGAGCCGGTCGCCGACCTGCCGGTCTCCCCGCCGCCGGTGCCGCCGTCGCGGACCTACTCGGACAGCGCGGCCGAGGAACTGGACGTGCCGGACTTCCTGAAGTGATAGGACAGCGCGACACCGTGAACGGCGCGCACTTCGGCTTCACCGACAGGTGGGGCGGAGTGAGCGCCGTTCCGTACGAGGAGCTCAACCTCGGCGGCGCGGTCGGCGACGACCCCGGCGCCGTCACGGCCAACCGGGAGCTGGCGGCCAAGTCACTGGGCGTCGACCCGGCCCGGGTGGTCTGGATGAACCAGGTGCACGGGGCCGACGTCGCCGTGGTCGACGCCCCCTGGGGGGACCGCCCGGTCCCGCGGGTCGACGCGGTCGTCACCGCCGAGCGCGGTCTCGCCCTCGCCGTCCTCACCGCCGACTGCGTGCCGGTCCTGCTCGCCGACCCGGTCGCCGGTGTCGCCGCCGCGGCCCACGCGGGCCGGCCGGGCCTGGTCGCCGGGGTCGTCCCCGCCGCCGTAGGGGCCATGACCGAACTGGGCGCGGACCCCGCCAGGATCGTCGCCCGTACCGGACCCGCCGTGTGCGGCCGGTGCTACGAGGTGCCCGAGGAGATGCGCGCCGAGGTGGCCGCCGCCGAGCCGGCCGCGTACGCCGAGACCGGCTGGGGCACTCCGGCTCTCGACGTGAGCGCCGGCGTGCACGCGCAGCTCGAACGCCTCGGGGTGCGCGACCGGGCGCAGTCGCCGGTGTGCACCCGGGAGTCGGCGGACCACTTCTCGTACCGACGCGACCGCACCACCGGGCGGCTCGCGGGCTATGTGTGGCTGGACTGATGGGGCATGACGGACCGTAAGCACGAACTCGCCGCGAACCTGGCGAAAGTGGAAGAGCGCATCACCGCCGCCTGCGCGGCCGCGGGCCGCCCGCGCCAGGACGTGACCCTCATCGTGGTCACCAAGACCTACCCCGCGGACGATGTGCGCATTCTCTCGGAACTGGGGGTGCGCCACGTCGCGGAGAACCGCGACCAGGACGCGGCACCCAAGGCCGCCGCCTGCTCGGATCTGCCGCTTTCATGGCATTTCGTCGGCCAGTTGCAGACCAACAAGGTGCGATCCGTGGTCGGCTACGCGGATGTCGTGCAGTCGGTCGACCGGGCCCGGCTGGTCACGGCCCTGTCGAAGGAGGCCGTACGGGCCGGCCGAGAGGTGGGCTGTCTCCTCCAGGTCGCGCTCGACGCCGGGGAGAGCGGGCGCGGGGAGCGCGGCGGCGTCTCGCCCGCCGGAATCGAAGAGTTGGCCGACCTGGTCGCCGGATCGGACGGGCTGCGGTTCGACGGGCTGATGACGGTGGCTCCGCTCACCGGCGAGTACGCGGGACGCCAACAGGCGGCGTTCGAGCACCTCATGGATTTGTCGACCCGGGTGCGCCGAACCCATCCGGCTGCGAACATGGTCTCCGCAGGGATGAGTGCGGACCTCGAACAGGCCGTGGCCGCCGGAGCGACACATGTACGCGTCGGCACTGCGGTACTCGGAGTCCGACCCAGGCTCGGGTAACGTCGCCAAGAAGTCGGACCACAGCAGAAAATATGGTCATTACCGCCGAAAGGCGGACGCAACGACCTCGTGGATCGCAGGCACTTGGCAGTCGTCAGCAGATCCACCACAGAGCGGAGGACTCAGAGCATGGCCGGCGCGATGCGCAAGATGGCGGTCTACCTCGGCCTCGTGGAGGACGATGGGTACGACGGCCGGGGGTTCGACCCCGACGACGACTTCGAACCCGAACTGGACCCGGAACCCGAGCGGGATCACCGGCGCCACGAACCGGCGCACCAGTCACACGGTTCGCATCAGCCCCAAAGGGACGAAGAGGTACGAGTCGTACAACCGCCCGCGCAGCGCGAGCCGATGCCCCGTTCCGCTCCGCTCGCGGCGGAATCCGGTCGTCCGGCGCGCATCGCGCCCGTGGCGTCCATCACACAAGAACGCGCAAGCCTGGAAAAGAGCGCACCGGTCATCATGCCCAAGGTCGTGTCCGAACGAGAGCCCTACCGGATCACCACACTTCACCCCCGGACCTACAACGAGGCCCGTACCATCGGGGAACACTTCCGTGAGGGCACTCCGGTGATCATGAATCTCACTGAGATGGATGACACAGATGCGAAGCGACTTGTCGACTTTGCGGCCGGTTTGGTGTTTGGTCTTCACGGCAGTATCGAGCGGGTGACGCAGAAGGTGTTCCTGCTGTCTCCTGCTAACGTCGATGTCACGGCGGAGGACAAGGCCCGCATCGCAGAGGGCGGGTTCTTCAACCAGAGCTGAGACGCACCACCGGTACAGAGCAAGAACACGGGCCCGAGGAAGGGTCCGAGAGATGGTTCAGGGGAGAGGGAAGCACAGGTCATGAGCGTGGTCCTGGATGTCGTCTACATCGCGCTGATGTGCTTCCTCATCGTGCTCATCTTCCGGTTGGTCATGGACTACGTCTTCCAGTTCGCCCGCTCGTGGCAACCCGGCAAGGCGATGGTGGTCGTTCTGGAGGCCACCTACACTGTCACCGATCCACCGCTGAAGCTTCTGCGGCGGTTCATCCCGCCGCTGCGTCTCGGGGGCGTGGCGCTCGACCTGTCCTTCTTCGTACTGATGATCATCGTCTACATCCTGATCTCGATCGTGAGCCGGCTGTGATCGATGAGAGAGATACGGGCTTGCCGAATGCCGACGACAACGTTGAGGTGAAGAGATGCCGTTGACCCCCGAGGACGTGCGGAACAAGCAGTTCACGACCGTCCGCCTCCGAGAAGGCTATGACGAGGACGAGGTCGATGCCTTCCTCGACGAGGTCGAAGCCGAACTGACCCGGCTGCTCCGCGAGAACGAGGACCTGCGCGCCAAGCTGGCCGCCGCCACGCGCGCGGCCGCGCAGAACCAGCAGAACATGCGCAAGCCTCCGGAACCTCCGCAGGATCAGCAGCAGCACCAGCAGGGTCCGCCGCAGCACCAGCAGGGTCCGCCGCAGCAGGGCGGTATGCCGCAGCAGGGCATGCGAGGTCCCGGCGCTCCGGTGCCCGCCGGCATATCGGGCCCGCCGCAGCAGCAGATGGGTGGCCCCATGGGTGGTCCGCCCCAGCTGCCCAGCGGTGCTCCGCAGCTGCCCGCCGGTCCCGGCGGACAGGGTGGCCCGCAGGGTCCCGGCCCGATGGGTCAGGGTCCGGGGCCGATGGGCCAGGGCCCGGGTCCGATGCAGGGCCAGATGGGTCCCGGTCCGATGGGCGGCCCCATGGGCGGCCCGCAGGGCCCCGGCGGTCCCGGTGGCCCCGGCATGCCCGGTCAGGGCGGCCCCGGTGGCGACAGCGCCGCCCGTGTCCTCTCGCTGGCCCAGCAGACCGCCGACCAGGCGATCGCCGAGGCCCGTTCCGAGGCCAACAAGATCGTCGGCGAGGCCCGTTCGCGTGCCGAGGGTCTGGAGCGGGACGCCCGTGCCAAGGCGGACGCCCTGGAGCGGGACGCGCAGGAGAAGCACCGCGTCGCGATGGGCTCCCTGGAGTCCGCCCGCGCCACGCTGGAGCGCAAGGTCGAGGACCTGCGCGGCTTCGAGCGCGAGTACCGCACGAGGCTGAAGTCCTACCTGGAGTCGCAGCTGCGCCAGCTGGAGACGCAGGCGGACGACTCGCTCGCCCCGCCGCGTACTCCCGCGACGGCCTCTCTGCCGCCGTCCCCGGCGCCCTCGATGGCACCGGCCGGTGCCAGTGCCCCGTCCTACGGCGGCAACCAGTCGATGGGCAGCGGTCCCGGCCAGTCCGGTCCGTCCTACGGCGGTCAGCAGCAGATGTCGCCGGCGATGACCCAGCCGATGGCGCCGGTGCGGCCGCAGGGGCCGTCGCCGATGGGGCAGGCGCCCTCGCCGATGCGCGGGTTCCTGATCGACGAGGACGACAACTGAGCTGTGTCGGACTGACGTCCGGTAGGTAGTACGGCGTTGCCGTCGGCAGCGTTCAGGGCGGGCCCCGGGTTTTTCGACCCGGGGCCCGCCCTTTGGTGTGCGCGGTTCTGCGTGCGGGGCGTTGGTGTGGGCGGGGCGTTGGTGTGGGCGCGGGGGGTGCTGCCCGGCGTTGCGGGGTGCCGCTGCGCCCACCCGTGCCGCCCCAGCGGCACGACTGCCCGCAGCTACGCAGAGGGCCCGCATCCTGTGGATGCGGGCCCTCGTTGGGTTCCTTCGGCTACTGCTTGCGCAGGCGGAACACCAGGGACAGGCCCTCGTCCGTGAACGGGGTGCCGTACGTGTCGTCCGCCTCGCCCTGCGCGAAGTCCGTCGCCAGGACCTCGTCGGCGATCAGGCCCGCGTGGTCGGCCAGGGCCGCGATCGTCGCCGGGTCCGTGGCCGTCCAGCGCAGGGCGATCCGGTCCGCGACGTCGAGGCCGCTGTTCTTGCGGGCCTCCTGGATCAGGCGGATCGCGTCCCGCGCGAGACCGGCCCGGCGCAGCTCCTCCGTGATCTCCAGGTCCAGCGCCACCGTCGCACCCGAGTCGGAGGCGACCGACCAGCCCTCGCGCGGCGTCTCCGTGATGATCACCTCGTCGGGGGCGAGGGCGACGGTCTCGCCGTCGACCTCCACCGACGCCGTGCCCTCGCGCAGCGCCAGGGACAGCGCGGCGGCGTCCGCGGCGGCGACGGCCTTCGCCACGTCCTGGACCCGCTTGCCGAACCGCTTGCCCAGCGCACGGAAGTTGGCCTTCGCGGTCGTGTCGACCAGGGAGCCGCCGACCTCGCTGAGCGACGCGAGGGACGCCACGTTCAGCTCCTCCGTGATCTGCGAGTGCAGCTCGGGGGAGAGGGCGTCGAAGCCCGCCACCGCGATCAGCGCGCGGCTGAGCGGCTGCCGGGTCTTGACGCCGGACTCCGCGCGCGTGGCACGGCCCAGCTCGACCAGGCGGCGGACCAGGACCATCTGCTTCGACAGCTCCGGGTCGATCGCCGTGAGGTCGGCCTGAGGCCACGAGGACAGGTGCACCGACTCGGGCGCGCCCGGGGTGACCGGCACGACCAGGTCCTGCCAGACCCGCTCGGTGATGAACGGGGTCAGCGGGGCCATCAGCTGGGTGACCGTCGCGACGACCTCGTGCAGCGTGCGCAGCGCCGCCTTGTCGCCCTGCCAGAAGCGGCGGCGGGAGCGGCGCACGTACCAGTTGGACAGGTCGTCGACGAACGCGGACAGCAGCTTGCCGGCCCGCTGGGTGTCGTAGGCGTCCAGTGCCTGGGTGACCTGGTCGGTCAGCGCGTGCAGCTCGGAGAGCAGCCAGCGGTCCAGGACCGGGCGGTCGGCCGGGGCCGGGTCCGCCTCGCTCGGCGCCCAGCCGGAGGTGCGGGCGTACAGGGCCTGGAAGGCGACCGTGTTCCAGTAGGTGAGGAGGGTCTTGCGGACGACCTCCTGGATGGTGCCGTGGCCGACCCGGCGGGCCGCCCAGGGCGAACCGCCGGCCGCCATGAACCAGCGGACCGCGTCGGCGCCGTGCTGGTCCATCAGCGGGATCGGCTGCAGGATGTTGCCCAGGTGCTTGGACATCTTGCGGCCGTCCTCGGCGAGGATGTGGCCGAGGCACACCACGTTCTCGTAGGACGACTTGTCGAAGACCAGGGTGCCGACCGCCATCAGCGTGTAGAACCAGCCGCGGGTCTGGTCGATGGCCTCGGAGATGAACTGCGCCGGGTAGCGGCTCTCGAACAGCTCCTTGTTCTTGTACGGGTAGCCCCACTGCGCGAACGGCATCGAACCCGAGTCGTACCAGGCGTCGATGACCTCCGGCACGCGCACCGCTTCGAGGGAGCAGCCCTCGTGGCTGCAGGTGAAGGTCACGTCGTCGATGAACGGGCGGTGCGGGTCCAGGGACGACTGGTCGGTGCCCGACAGCTCGGTCAGCTCCGCGCGGGAGCCGACGACCGTGAGGTGGTCCTCCTCGCAGCGCCAGATCGGCAGCGGGGTGCCCCAGTAGCGATTGCGGGACAGGGCCCAGTCGATGTTGTTGTTCAGCCAGTCGCCGTACCGGCCGTGCTTGACCGCCTCCGGGAACCAGTTGGTCTTCTCGTTCTCCTGGAGGAGGCGGTCCTTGATGGCGGTGGTGCGGATGTACCAGGACGGCTGCGCGTAGTAGAGCAGGGCCGTGTGGCAGCGCCAGCAGTGCGGGTAGCTGTGCTCGTACGGGATGTGCTTGAAGAGCAGGCCCCGGGCGTCCAGGTCCTCGGTCAGCTTCTCGTCGGCCTTCTTGAAGAAGACGCCGCCGACCAGCGGGACGTCCTCCTCGAAGGTGCCGTCCGGGCGGACCGGGTTGACCACGGGCAGTCCGTACGCGCGGCAGACCTTGAGGTCGTCCTCACCGAAGGCGGGGGACTGGTGGACGAGGCCGGTGCCGTCCTCGGTGGTGACGTAGTCGGCGTTCACCACGTAGTGGGCGGGCTCCGGGAAGGCCACCAGCTCGAAGGGGCGCTGGTACGTCCAGCGCTCCATCTCGGCACCGGTGAAGGACTGCCCGGTGGTCTCCCAGCCCTCGCCGAGGGCCTTCTCCACCAGCTGCTCCGCGACGACCAGCTTCTCCTCGCCGTCGGTGGCGACGACGTAGGTGACCTCGGGGTGCGCGGCGACCGCGGTGTTGGAGACCAGGGTCCACGGGGTCGTGGTCCAGACGACCAGCGCGGCCTCGCCGGCCAGCGGGCCCGAGGTCAGCGGGAAGCGGACGTAGACGGACGGGTCGACGACCGTCTCGTAGCCCTGGGCCAGCTCGTGGTCGGACAGGCCGGTGCCGCAGCGGGGGCACCAGGGGGCGACGCGGTGGTCCTGGACCAGCAGGCCCTTGTTGAAGATCTCCTTCAGCGACCACCAGACGGACTCGATGTACTCCGGGTCCATCGTGCGGTACGGGTCCTGGAGGTCGGCCCAGTAGCCCATGCGCGTCGTGAGCTCTTCGAAGGCGTCGGTGTGGCGGGTCACCGACTCGCGGCACTTCGCGTTGAACTCGGCGATGCCGTACGCCTCGATGTCCTGCTTGCCGGAGAAGCCCAGCTCCTTCTCCACCGCCAGCTCCACCGGCAGGCCGTGGCAGTCCCAGCCGGCCTTGCGGCCCACGTGGTAGCCGCGCATCGTGCGGAAGCGGGGGAAGACGTCCTTGAAGACGCGCGCCTCGATGTGGTGGGCGCCGGGCATGCCGTTGGCGGTGGGCGGGCCCTCGTAGAACACCCACTCGGGGCGGCCCTCGGACTGCTCCAGGCTCTTGGCGAAGATCTTCTGCTCGCGCCAGAAGTCGAGCACCGCGTGTTCGAGCGCGGGCAGGTCGACCTGGGCGGGTACCTGGCGGTACTGAGGCGTTGTCATCAGCGAGCTTCCTCCGGCGGACGTGCTGCCTTCCGTCGGAGGGACGAGAGCCGTGCTCCCGCGGTACCACCCTCCTTGGCCCGGCCGGTGCGTCGTGTGCTCCGGTGAGCCCCCTCATTGGGGTCGCGAGCCGGTTCTACTCGCCGCGGCTGTCCTGCCACGGCTTTCTTCCGGCGGCTCCGGGGTGATCTTCACGTCGCGCTCGCCCCCGGGCTCACACCGTCCCCGGGTCGCTCTGGGCTGCTGACGCCGCTACTCGTCCCCATCCACGCTTTTCGCTGCGCCCAGTGTACGGCGCCGTGCGGACCGCGGCCGACCCATTTGGGCGTGACCCGAATGCCGCCGTCCGGGGTCAGGCTCCCGGGCGGCCCGGCGGGAGCCGCTCCGGCGGATTACCGGGCGGGGAGCTGGGCACAACGCATGCATGCTCGCCGGGCGGCGCACGGCGGGCGGGCGAGTCGGGCGGCGTGCCCCGTTGCCGCGGGACCGGAGTCGATTTATCGTCCCAGCACGATTCGCGCGCAAGATCACAATATGTGAAGGGGCCGCGGCCATGGTGGCGAAGAAGAAGACGACGGCCGCGAAACGGAGCACCGCCGCGCAGAGCGCCGCGGTGCCGGACCCGGAGGAGAAGGCGGCGGCAGAGGCAGAGAAGGGCCCGGCGAAGAAGACGGCGGCAAAGAAGACCGCGGCCAAGAAGACCGCTGCGAAGAAGACCGCGGCGAGCGGTGGCACGGCGAAGAAGAGCACGGCCAAGAAAGTGGGCGCGGCCGAGGCCGCGGAGCAGACGGGAGCCACGACGGTGGTTGCGAAGAAGACTCCTGGCACGGCCACGGCGGCCAAGACCGCTGTTCCCAAGGCCCGCGGCACCGCTGCGGACCCCGGCGACCTCGCGGTACGCCCCGGCGAGGAACCCTGGACCCCGCAGGAGGTCGAGGAGGCACGCGGCGAGCTGCAGTCCGAGGCCGACCGGCTGCGTACCGAGATCGACACCTCCGAGCGGTCGCTGCAGGGCATGATGCGGGACTCCGGCGACGGCGCGGGCGACGACGAGGCGGACACCGGCAGCAAGAACATCACGCGCGAGCACGAGCTGGCGCTGGCCGCCACCGCGCGCGAGGTGCTCACCCAGACCGAGCGCGCCCTGGAACGCCTGGACACGGGTACCTACGGCCTGTGCGAGAACTGCGGCAAGCCGATCGGCAAGGCGCGGATGCAGGCCTTCCCGCGGGCCACCCTGTGCGTCGAGTGCAAGCAGAAGCAGGAGCGCCGGTACTGAGCCGCAGCCGGGACGGGAAGTGTGCCGTACCCTCGTGCTCAGTCAAGGACCTAGGCTGAGGGACTCACGTGGCAGAGGCGGAGCGCATCATCGGTACTCCGGACACCCCGGACGCGGCGGGGGAGGGGCAGGAGCGGCCCGACGCCGAGCCGGAGCGGGAGCAGCAGAAGCAGGAGCAGGCTCCTGAGCGCACTCGGGGCAAGCGGCGGGTCGCCGTGCTGTTCGCGGTCGCCCTCTTCGCGTACCTGCTCGACCTGGGCAGCAAGATGCTGGTGGTCGCCAAGCTGGAGCACCACGAGCCGATCGAGATCATCGGCGACTGGCTGAGGTTCGCCGCGATCCGCAACGCGGGCGCGGCCTTCGGCTTCGGCGAGGCCTTCACGATCATCTTCACGGTGATCGCCGCGGCCGTGATCGTCGTGATCGCCCGCCTCGCGCGCAAGCTGCACAGCCTGCCCTGGGCGATCGCGCTCGGCCTGCTGCTCGGCGGTGCCCTCGGCAACCTCACCGACCGGATCTTCCGTGCCCCCGGCGTCTTCGAGGGTGCGGTCGTGGACTTCATCGCGCCCAAGCACTTCGCCGTGTTCAACCTCGCCGACTCGGCGATCGTCTGCGGCGGCATCCTGATCGTGATCCTCTCCTTCCGGGGGCTGGACCCGGACGGGACCGTCCACAAGGACTGACCCGCACGGGGAGCCCGGTTGTCCACAGGGGCCCGATCGTCCACAGGGACTGAGCGCGCGTTCGGGTGGGCCCGGACCGTCCGGCATACTCGACGGGTGAGCACGATTCCCGAGATCCGTACCCTGCCCGTGCCCGACGGCCTGGAGGGCGAGCGCGTCGACGCCGCCATCTCCCGCATGTTCGGCTTCTCCCGCACCAAGGCCGCCGAGCTGGCGGCGGCGGGCAAGGTGCAGGTCGACGGGTCGGTGGTCGGCAAGTCCGAGCGCGTCCACGGCGGCGCCTGGCTCGAGGTCGAGATGCCGCAGGCGCCCGCGCCCGTGCAGGTCGTCGCCGAGCCCGTCGAGGGCATGGAGATCGTGCACGACGACGAGGACGTGGTGGTGATCGTCAAGCCCGTCGGCGTCGCGGCGCACCCGTCCCCCGGCTGGAGCGGGCCGACCGTGATCGGCGGACTGGCCGCCGCCGGGTACCGCATCTCGACGTCCGGTGCCGCCGAGCGCCAGGGCATCGTGCACCGCCTCGACGTCGGCACCTCCGGTCTGATGGCGGTGGCCAAGTCGGAGCGCGCCTACACCTCGCTCAAGCGCCAGTTCAAGGAGCGCACGGTCGACAAGCGCTACCACACGCTCGTACAGGGCCACCCCGACCCGACCAGCGGCACCATCGACGCCCCCATCGGCCGCCACCCGCAGCACGACTACAAGTGGGCCGTCACCGCCGAGGGCAAGCCCTCCGTCACGCACTACGACCTCATCGAGGCATTCCGCGCCGCCTCCCTGCTCGACGTGAAGCTGGAGACCGGCCGCACCCACCAGATCCGCGTCCACATGGCCGCCCACCGCCACCCCTGCGTCGGCGACCTGACCTACGGCGCGGACCCCACCCTCGCCAAGCGGCTGCGGCTGACCCGCCAGTGGCTGCACGCCGTGCGGCTCGGCTTCGAGCACCCCGGCACCGGCGACTGGGTCGAGTACGCCAGCGACTATCCCGAGGACCTCCAGCAGGCCCTCGACCTGGTCCGCGAGGAGACCTACGGATGAGCGGGCCGAGCCGGGCCCCGGCCGCCTACGAGGTGCGCGTCGCCGAGGACCCCGCCGACCGCGAGGCGTGCTTCGCCGTGCGCAAGGACGTCTTCGTCGCCGAGCAGAAGGTCCCCGAGGACATCGAGTACGACGCCTACGACGCCGACGCGGTCCACGTCCTGGCCGTCCGGGAGGACGGCGTGCCGCTCGGCACCGGCCGGCTGCTGCACGGCGCGGCCGCCACCGCGAAGAACGGCGACGGCGACCCGGCCGTCGGCTCCCTGGGCCGGCTCGCGGTGACCGCCGCAGCCCGCGGCCTGGGCGTCGGGGCCGCGCTGGTCCGGGCCGTCGAGGCGGCGGCACGCGCGCGCGGACTCACCGCGGTGGACCTGCACGCGCAGACCCACGCCCTGGGTTTTTACGAACGTCTGGGGTACCAGGCATACGGACCCGAGTTCCCGGACGCCGGGATTGCGCACCGCGCGATGCGGCGAGCCCTGTAGCCGGGGCGGCGAACGGGCTGGTGAGACCGGCCGCGTGGCACGCTTGAGGTCCGCCGTGTAACGCCGAGACCCCACCGGAGCGGTGACCGTGGATCAGCTGGCCCTGTTGTTCATGCTGTTGCTCGGGGCCCTGCTGAGCGTCCCGATCGGCGACCGGCTCGGGCTGCCGGCGCCGGTGCTGATGACGCTCCTCGGGATCGTCCTGGCGCTGCTGGACTTCGTGCCCAACGTCGACATCCCGCCCGAGCTGATCCTGCCCGCGCTGCTGCCGCCGCTGCTGTACGCCGCCGTGCGGCGCACCTCCTGGCGGCAGTTCGCGGCCAACAAGCGCCCGATCTTCCTGCTGGCCGTCGCGCTGGTCTTCGTCACCATGGTCTGCGTGGCGTCCGTGGCCCACGCGATCGTGCCGGGGCTGCCGCTCGCCGCCGCTTTCGCGCTGGGCGCCCTGGTGGCGCCGCCGGACCCGGTCGCCGCGACCGCCGTCGCCGGGCAACTGGGGCTGCCGCGCCGCCTGGTGTCCATCCTGGAGGGCGAGGGGCTCTTCAACGACGTGACGGCCATCGTCCTGTACCACGTGGCCATCGCCGCGGCGGTCGGCGGCTCCTTCTCGCCGTGGCAGGCCGGGTTCGACCTCGTGCTCTCCGCCGTCGTCGCCGTCACCATCGGGCTCGCCCTGGGCTGGGGCTCCAACAAGCTCATGAGCGTGCTCGGCGACCCGACGCTGCAGATCGGCCTCACCCTGCTGGTGCCGTTCGTGAGCTACGTCGCCGCCGACGAACTGCACGGATCGGGTGTGCTCGCCGTACTCACCACCGCCATGTTCCTCGCCGAGTACGCCTCGGACGCCGACGACGTGATGACCCGGCTCGGCGGCCACACCGTCTGGGACGTGGTCGACACCCTGGTCACTGGGGTGGCCTTCGGACTGATCGGACTGGAACTGCACAACGCCGTGCGCACCGCCTCCGGCCGGTGGACGGAACTGCTCGGCTGGGCGGCGGCGATCCTCGGCGTCGTCGTCCTGGTCCGCCTGCTGTGGCTGCTGCCGGCCACCTGGCTGACCCAGCGGCTGCACGCCAGACGCGACCAGGACGAGGACATCCCGACGAGCTGGCGGGAGACGGTGGTCATGTGGTGGGCGGGGATGCGGGGCGTGGCCTCCGTCGCGCTGGCCCTGGCGATCCCGCTGGAGACGGACGACGGGGCGGCCTTCCCGCACCGGGAGGAGATCGTCTTCATCGCGTTCGGGGTGATCATGGGCACGCTGCTGTTGCAGGGCCTCACGCTCCCCTGGCTGGTGGGCAGGCTCGGGGTACGGGCGGACACCGAGCGGGAGCAGGAGTTCGAGCGGGACCTGGCGCTGCGGGCGGCCAGGGCGGCCAAGCAGCGGCTCAAGGAGATCGAGGCGGTGGAGGAACTGCCGGAGGAGCTGTCCGAGCAGATGCTGCGGCGCGCCTTCGACATCGGGATACGCATCAGCCCAGACCTCGGGGACGAGGAACGGCGCGAGGCGCAGGAGCAGCGGGCGCGGCGGATCAAACGGGTCCGGCGCATCCAGGGCGAGATGCTGAGCGCCGCCCGGCACGAGGTGCTGGCCGCCCGCAGCGAACCAGGTGCCGACCCGGAGATCGTCGACCGGGTCCTGCGCCACCTGGACGTGCGCAGCCTGCGCTGACCCCGGCGGGCGACCGCGCGGTCACAGGCTCTTGGCGGGGCGGCCCGGGAAGCGGCGGGCGTCCCCGTCGGAGGAGCGTCCGGCGGCCGCGTCCGGGGCGTGGCGGGCGTGCGGGAGGCCGGAACGGGGCGGGCGCAGGGCGGCGTCCGCCGTGTTGACCCGGGGCAGCGCGTAGGGGTGCTCGTCCGCCAGCCAGCGGATCATCCCCTCGCGGACCGCGACCCGCACCGTCCAGATGTCGTCCGCGTCCTTCGCCGTCACCAGGGCCCGCACCTCCATGGTGGTCGGGGTGGTGTCCGTGACGGTCAGGTTGTAGCTGCGCCCGTCCCAGGCCGGGCACTCGCGCAGCAGGTCGCGCAGCCGCTCCCGCATCGCGTCGAGCGGCGCCGAGTGGTCGAGGTGCCAGAACACGGTCCCGGTCATCTGCGGGGTGCCGCGCGACCAGTTCTCGAACGGCTTCGAGGTGAAGTACGACACCGGCATCGTGATCCGGCGCTCGTCCCAGGTGCGCACGGTCAGGTAGGTCAGCGTGATCTCCTCGACGGTGCCCCACTCGCCGTCCACCACGACCGTGTCGCCCATGCGCACCATGTCGCCGAAGGCGATCTGGAACCCGGCGAACAGGTTGCCCAGGGTGGACTGGGCCGCCACACCGGCGACGATGCCGATGATGCCGGCCGAGGCCAGCAGGGAGGCGCCCGCCGCACGCATCGCCGGGAAGGTCAGCAGCATCGACGACACGGCGACCACGCCCACGATCGCCGTGACCACCCTCATGATCAACGACACCTGCGTCCGCACCCGCCGGACCCGGGCCGGGTCCCGTTCGGCGTGGGCGTGCGCGTAACGCGAGTAGGACGTCTCGACGACCGCCGCGGCGATCCGGACCACCAGCCAGGCCACCGAGCCGATCAGCAGCAGGGTCAGCGTCCGGCCGACTCCGGTCTGATGCTCGGGGAACACCTCGGCCTCGACGTAGGAGCCTCTCAGCAGGCCCGCGCAGAGCGCGATCTGGTAGGGCACGCGGGCGCGCCGCAGCAGCCCCCACAGCGGTGTCTCCGGGTGGCGTCCGTCGGCCTTGCGCAGCAGCAGGTCGGTGGCCCAGCCGATGACCACGGTCAGCAGTACCGAGCCGCCGACCACGATCAGCGGGCGGAGTATCGTCTCCATCCCTCGAACGTAACCGGCCGCGCGGTGCTGTGAACCTGTGAGCTATCTCCCGCCCGGGGTATCGCCGGGCGCGGGCCCGTCACACCCGGCTGGCACCATGGCCTCATGAACATCGTGCTCTTTCACTCGACCCTCGGCCCGAGGCCCGCGGTGCGGCAGGCCGCCGACCGGCTGCGCGACGCCGGGCACCAGGTGTGGACCCCGGACCTCTTCGAGGGCCGTACCTTCGACTCGGTCGAGGAGGGCATGGCCCATCAGGACGGGATCGGCCGGGAGGAGCTGCTGAAGCGGGCGGTGCTTGCCGCCGCGCCCTATTCGGAGCGCGGGCTGGTGTACGCCGGGTTCTCGCTCGGCGCCTCCATCGCCCAGACCCTCGCCCTCGGCGACCACCGGGCGCGCGGGCTGCTGCTCCTGCACGGCACTTCGGACCTCGCGGCCAACGCCTCGGTTGACGAGCTGCCGGTCCAGCTGCACGTGGCCGAGCCGGACCCCTTCGAGACGGACGACTGGCTCAGCGCCTGGTACCTCCAGATGGGCCGGATCGGCGCCGACGTCGAGGTGCACAGATATCCCGGCGCCGGTCACCTCTACACCGACCCGGAGCTCGACGACTACGACGCGGAGGCGGCCGAGGCCACCTGGCGGGTGGCGCTCGGCTTCCTCGAGACCCTCCGGGAGGCTCAGACCGGGGCGTAGACCCGCTCGACGCGTCGGGTGCCGCTGCGCGTGCGGCAGGAGCGGGCCCAGGCGGAGGCGGCCGCCGCGTCGGTGCGGTCGGAGACGACGTAGTAGTCCAGCTGCGCCCGGTCCGCGGTGACGTCCAGCACGCCGTAGCCGTGCCGGTCGTGCCGACCCGGTGGGCGTGCCGGTTCGCGGCCCGGCAGCGGATCGCCGGAGGCGACGCCGAGCGCGCGAGTGGGCGAACTCGCGAGAGTTCGCCCACTCGTCAGACGGCGATCACCGGGTCACTTGGTGACGCCCGCGTCCTTCAGCGCCTTCTGCCACGCGTCGGGCGTGCTCGGGGTCTCGACCACCTTGTCGTTGATCTTGATGGTCGGGGTCGACTGGACGCCTTCGGCCTTGTCGAAGGACTTGCTCATCCGCATCGCCCAGGCGTCGTAGGTGCCCTTCTCCACGGCGTCCTGGAACTTCTTGTTGCCCTTCAGGGCGTCGACCGAGTCCGCCACCTTGATCAGGTAGTCGTCCTTGGCGAACTCGTCGGTCGACTCCTCGGGGTGGTACTTCGTGGAGTAGAGCGCGGTCTTGTAGTCGACGAACGCCTCGGGGCTGACGTTCAGCGCGGCGCCGAGCGCGCTCAGCGCGTTCTTCGAGCCCTCGCCGCCCAGGTTGCCGTCGAGGAAGGTGCCGACGGTGAAGGAGAGCTTGTAGTCGCCGTCCTCCATGCCCTTGTTGACGGTCTCGCCGATGCTCTGCTCCATCGCCGCGCAGCCCGGGCAGCGCGGGTCCTCGTAGAGGTGGATGACGTTGTCGGACTTGGACTCGCCGATGACGACGGTGGTGCCGTCCTTGCCGGAGGTGTTGGCCGGGGCCACCACCTTCGCCTCGGCGGCCTTGTCCCAGCCGCTGGGCTTGTTGCCCTGCACGACGGCGTAGCTGATGCCGCCGGCTATCGCCAGCACGCCGACGATGGAGGCGGCCACGATGACCTGGCGCCTGACCTTGTCGCGCTTGGCCTGGCGCTCGCGCTCCTGGCGCAGGCGCTCACGGGCCGCCGTCTTCGCCGCCTGGCTGTTCCGCTTGCTCATGATGGTGATCTCTCCGGGGACGCGCACACGGGGGTGTGCGGAAGTTCGTATGGGGGGACTGCCGTGCTCGGTGTGCTCGTGCGACTCGGCCGGTGCCGGGTCAGACGAGGGTGGCCACCGGGCACGGCGGTCCGCGACGTCCCAGGGAGTGCGTGAGGATCCGCTCGCGGGCACCGGCGGCGCGGCGGGCCGGGGGAGCCGGGCGGCGCACCGCCGGGGCCCGGCGCACGCCCACGGCGGCGACGGCGAGCAGCAGCGGCCGGAAGGTGGTCGCGGCCACCGCGCCGAGCAGCTGGGCCAGCGCCCGCTCGCCGCGCCGCAGCCAGGCCGCCGCCAGCAGCCCGACACCGACGTGCGCGCCGAGCAGCAGCCAGGCGGTGCCGGGGTCGGCCTGGGCCAGCACCGACGCCATCCGGTCCGTCTCGGCCCCGGTCACCCGGGTCAGCGGCGCGGTCACCCCGGCGTGGATGCCGGTCCCGTCGCCGCACAGCACGTCGAAGCCGACCGAGCGCAGCGGGCCCGCGACCGGGCCGCCCGCCCGGCCGTAGCAGACGTGCTGGCCGGTGGTGAAGACCGTGTCGGCGGCCAGCTCCAGCGGGATCAGCAGGGCGGCGATCCGCCCGAAGCCGCGCTCGCGCCGCCCGGCCAGGGCGTACGCGATCAGGAACACGGCGGCGGCGACGGCGGCCACCGTGGGCAGCGGCAGCGGAACCCCGGACAGCAGCACGTGCGACGCGGTGCTGAGGGTCACGGCGAGTGCCGTGAACAGCGCCGCGCGTACGGCTCTGAGCGGGGTTCCGGATATGTCCATAGCAGTAGAAGAGTGTGTCACGGGGTCCGGTAAGGGACCCCTAAAGGGTTCCTGTGAGACAGCCGACGGTTACCGAAACCGGAATGGTCACAGACCCGGGATCCGGCCGTTGCGGAACAGGTCGACGAAGGTCTGGTGGTCACCGCGCGCGCGTGCGCCGTAGCGGTGCGCGAAGTCGACCAGCAGGGGCGCGAAGCCCTCCTCGTCGGCCGCGATCGCCGCGTCGATGGCCCGCTCGGTGGAGAACGGCACCAGGGACTCCCCGGACTGGTCGTCGGCCGCCGCGTGCATGGTCGCGGTGGCCCGGCCCAGGTCGGCGACGACCTCGGCGATCTCCTCCGGGTCGTCGATGTCGCCCCAGTCCAGGTCGACCGCGTACGGCGAGACCTCGGCGACCAGCTGTCCGGCGCCGTCCAGCTCGGTCCAGCCCAGCCACGGGTCGGCGTGCGCCTGGAGGGCGCGCTGGGAGATCACCGTGCGGTGGCCCTCGTGCTGGAAGTAGTCCCGGATGGCCTGGTCGGTGATGTGACGGGAGACGGCCGGGGTCTGGGCCTGCTTGATGTAGATCACGACGTCGTTCTCCAACGCGTCGCTGTTGCCCTCCAGCAGGATGTTGTACGAGGGCAGGCCGGCCGAGCCGATGCCGATGCCCCGGCGGCCGACGACGTCCTTCACCCGGTAGGAGTCCGGGCGGGCCAGGGAGGACTCGGGGAGCGTCTCCAGGTAGCCGTCGAAGGCCGCGAGCACCTTGTAGCGCGTGGCGGCGTCCAGCTCGATGGAGCCGCCGCCGGGGGCGAAGCGGCGCTCGAAGTCACGGATCTCGGTCATCGAGTCCAGCAGCCCGAAGCGGGTCAGCGAGCGGGCCATCCGCAGCGCGCCGAGCAGCGGGCCCTCCGCGGTGTCCAGCGTGAAGGGCGGCACCTCGTCGCTCTTGGCGCCGGTGGCCAGGGCGTGGATCCGCTCGCGGTACGCGCCCGCGTACACCCGCACCAGCTCGGTGATCTGGTCGTCGCTGAACGCCTTCGCGTACCCGATCAGCGCGACGGAGGCGGCGAAGCGCTTGAGGTCCCAGGTGAAGGGGCCGACGTAGGCCTCGTCGAAGTCGTTGACGTTGAAGATCAGCCGGCCGGTGGAGTCCATGTACGTGCCGAAGTTCTCCGCGTGGAGGTCGCCGTGGATCCACACCCGGGAGGTCCGCTCGTCCAGGTAGGCGCCGCCGTGCTGATCACCGAAGTCCGGATCCTCGGTCAAATCGCGGTAAAAGAGACCCGCGGTGCCGCGGTAGAACGCGAAGGCGGAGGCCGCCATCTTCCGGAACTTCACCCGGAACGCCGCGGGATCCGCGGCCAGCAGCTGGCCGAAGGCGGTGTCGAAGACGGCGAGGATCTCCTCGCCGCGGTGCTCCTCGTTGAGCTGCGGGACCGACATGCCTGGTGCCTCCTGGTGCGGGTGGTGCCTCACGGATGGAGCGGATCTCCACTCGGGCCAACGTTCGAAGGGGTGCGGGAGTGCCCGCCCCAGAAGGTACGCGTGGTGGCCCTCGGAGTGTCAGTGCAGAGGCATAGACTTCGACGCTGACCCCCCGGATCGACCGCCGCCAGTCGTCCCCAGTTTTCCCAGGAGGCCGCACGTGTCAAAGCCGCCGTTCACGCACCTGCACGTCCACACCCAGTACTCGCTGCTGGACGGTGCCGCGCGGCTCAAGGACATGTTCGACGCGTGCAACGAGATGGGCATGTCGCACATCGCCATGTCCGACCACGGCAACCTGCACGGGGCGTACGACTTCTTCCACTCCGCGAAGAAGGCCGGAGTCACCCCGATCATCGGGATCGAGGCGTACGTCGCGCCCGAGTCCCGGCGCAACAAGCGCAAGATCCAGTGGGGCCAGCCGCACCAGAAGCGGGACGATGTGTCCGGTTCCGGTGGTTACACCCACAAGACCATGTGGGCGACGAACAGCAAGGGTCTGCACAACCTCTTCCGCCTCTCCTCCGACGCGTACGCCGAGGGCTGGCTGCAGAAGTGGCCGCGGATGGACAAGGAGACCATCAGCCAGTGGTCCGAGGGCATCGTCGCCTCCACCGGCTGCCCCTCCGGCGAGGTGCAGACCCGGCTGCGCCTCGGCCACTTCGACGAGGCCCTGAAGGCCGCCGCCGACTACCAGGACATCTTCGGCAAGGACCGGTACTTCCTGGAGCTGATGGACCACGGCATCGAGATCGAGCACCGGGTCCGCGACGGGCTCCTGGAGATCGGCAAGAAGCTCGGCATCCCGCCGCTGGTGACGAACGACTCGCACTACACCTACGCGCACGAGGCGACCGCCCACGACGCCCTGCTGTGCATCCAGACCGGCAAGAACCTCTCCGACCCGGACCGCTTCCGCTTCGACGGCACCGGCTACTACCTGAAGTCGACGGACGAGATGTACGCCATCGACTCCTCCGACGCCTGGCAGGAGGGCTGCGCCAACACGCGCCTGATCGCCGAGATGATCGACACGACCGGCATGTTCGAGAAGCGCGACCTCATGCCGAAGTTCGACATCCCCGAGGGCTTCACGGAGATCACCTGGTTCCAGGAGGAGGTCCGCCGCGGCATGGAACGCCGCTTCTCGGGCCAGGTCCCCGAGGACCGCCAGAAGCAGGCCGAGTACGAGATGGACGTCATCATCCAGATGGGGTTCCCGGGGTACTTCCTGGTGGTCGCCGACTTCATCATGTGGGCCAAGAACCAGGGCATCGCGGTCGGCCCCGGCCGAGGCTCCGCGGCCGGTTCGATCGTGGCGTACGCGATGGGCATCACCGACCTCGACCCCATCCCGCACGGCCTGATCTTCGAGCGGTTCCTCAACCCCGAGCGCGTCTCCATGCCCGACGTCGACATCGACTTCGACGAGCGCAGGCGCGTCGAGGTGATCAGGTACGTGACCGAGAAGTACGGCGCCGACAAGGTCGCCATGATCGGCACCTACGGCAAGATCAAGGCGAAGAACGCCATCAAGGACTCCGCGCGCGTGCTGGGCTACCCGTACGCGATGGGCGACCGGCTCACCAAGGCCATGCCCGCCGACGTCCTCGGCAAGGGCATCGACCTCAACGGCATCACCGACCCGACCCACCCGCGCTACAGCGAGGCCGGCGAGATCCGCTCGATGTACGAGAGCGAGCCGGACGTCAAGAAGGTCATCGACACCGCCAAGGGCGTCGAGGGCCTGGTCCGGCAGATGGGCGTGCACGCGGCCGGCGTGATCATGTCCAGCGAGCCCATCGTCGACCACGCCCCGATCTGGGTCCGGCACACCGACGGCGTCACCATCACGCAGTGGGACTACCCGCAGTGCGAGTCGCTGGGCCTGCTGAAGATGGACTTCCTCGGCCTGCGCAACCTCACGATCATGGACGACGCCGTCAAGATGGTGAAGTCCAACAAGGGCATCGACCTCGACCTGCTGTCGCTCCCGCTGGACGACCCCAAGACCTTCGAACTGCTGCAGCGCGGCGACACGCTGGGCGTCTTCCAGTTCGACGGCGGCCCCATGCGCTCCCTGCTGCGGCTGATGAAGCCCGACAACTTCGAGGACATCTCCGCCGTCTCCGCGCTCTACCGGCCCGGCCCGATGGGCATGGACTCGCACACCAACTACGCGCTGCGCAAGAACGGCCTCCAGGAGATCACGCCGATCCACAAGGAGCTGGAGGAGCCCCTCCAGGAGGTCCTCGCGGTCACCTACGGCCTGATCGTCTACCAGGAGCAGGTGCAGAAGGCCGCCCAGATCATCGCGGGCTACTCGCTCGGCGAGGCCGACATCCTGCGCCGCGTGATGGGCAAGAAGAAGCCCGACGAACTGGCGAAGAACTTCGTCCTCTTCCAGGCCGGAGCCAGGAAGAACGGCTACAGCGACGAGGCCATCCAGGCCCTGTGGGACGTGCTGGTCCCCTTCGCCGGCTACGCCTTCAACAAGGCGCACTCGGCCGCGTACGGCCTGGTCTCGTACTGGACCGGCTACCTGAAGGCGAACTACCCGGCCGAGTACATGGCCGCCCTGCTCACCTCGGTCAAGGACGACAAGGACAAGTCGGCCGTCTATCTGAACGAGTGCCGGCGCATGGGCATCAAGGTGCTGCCGCCCAACGTCAACGAGTCCATGTCGAACTTCGCCGCCCAGGGCGACGACGTGATCCTCTTCGGCCTCTCCGCCGTGCGCAACGTCGGCACCAACGTCGTCGAGTCGATCATCAAGTGCCGCAAGGCCAAGGGGAAGTACGCGTCCTTCCCCGACTACCTGGACAAGGTGGAGGCGGTCGTCTGCAACAAGCGGACGACGGAGTCGCTGATCAAGGCCGGCGCCTTCGACGAGATGGGGCACACCCGCAAGGGCCTCACCGCGCAGTACGAACCGATGATCGACAACGTGGTCGCGGTCAAGCGCAAGGAGGCCGAGGGCCAGTTCGACCTCTTCGGCGGCATGGGCGACGAGCAGAACGACGAGCCCGGCTTCGGACTCGACGTGGTCTTCGGCGAGGACGAGTGGGACAAGACCTACCTCCTCGCCCAGGAGCGGGAGATGCTCGGCCTCTACGTCTCCGACCACCCGCTCTTCGGCCTGGAGCACGTGCTGTCCGACAAGGCCGACGCGGGCATCTCCCAGCTCACCGGCGGCGACTTCGGAGACGGCGCGGTCGTCACCATCGGCGGCATCATCTCGGGCCTCCAGCGCAAGATGACCAAACAGGGCAACGCCTGGGCCATCGCCACCGTCGAGGACTTGGCCGGCTCGCTGGAGTGCATGTTCTTCCCGGCGACCTACCAGCTGGTGTCCACGCAACTCGTCGAGGACGCCGTGGTGTTCGTCAAGGGACGCCTCGACAAGCGGGAGGACATCCCCAGGCTGGTCGCGATGGAGCTGATGATCCCCGACCTGTCCAACGCGGGGACCAACGCCCCCGTCGTCCTCACCATCCCGGCGACCCGCATCACCCCGCCGATGGTCAGCAGGCTCGGGGAGATCCTCACCCACCACCGGGGCGACAGCGAGGTGCGGATCAAGCTCCAGGGGCCGACGAAGACGACGGTGCTGCGCCTGGACCGGCACCGGGTGAAGCCCGATCCGGCGCTCTTCGGCGACCTGAAGGTGCTGCTCGGGCCGTCCTGCCTGGCGGGCTGAGCGGGCTCGGGGGACTCGGAAGGAACGGGCGAGGGGCGCACCCGGCTGCCGGGTGCGCCCCTCGTCGTGCGGGGGCCGCGACGGCCCGTACCGCGGATGTCAGTTGTGGCCGAAGCGCTTGTTCCGCTTGCGGGCGGCCGCGTCGCCGGGCGTCGTCAGCTGCGGGGAGTGCTGCTCCTCGCGGTCCAGGACGGCCGACTCGGCGGTCTGCGGGGAGCGCTCGGCGCGGGGCTGCTTACGATCACGGTTGTTCTTGTTCTTGGCCATGGTGATCTACCTCCTGAGGGGGATCTAGGGGCCAGGGCCGGATCCAGATTCACACAGCCCAACAAAGAACGCATATCGGGCAATTACCGTCCGTGACGCGGCTCGACGGAGCGCGGGGCGCGGAAACGCCACGCCGAAGATCGAGTTCGGGCCGTTAACCTCCGCGCGGTCGGGCAGACTCGAAGGAAGCCCGAAGCAAACCTCCCGGAAAGAGGGTGGATCGCGTGGACCGCTGCATCGTCCTGGTGGACGCCGGGTATCTGCTGGGGGCCGCCGCGAGTCTCCTGGCGGGAGAGCCCTCGCGCTCGCGCATCACCGTCGACCACGCCGCCCTCATCCAGGGGTTGCGCGACCGTGCCGAGTCCGACACGCAGCAGCCCCTGCTGCGCATCTACTGGTTCGACGGCGCCCCGGACCGCGTCCCGCAGCCCGAACACCGGCGGTTGCGCGTGATGCCCCGGGTCACCGTCCGGCTGGGCGCCCTCACGCGCAGTGACGGACGGTGGGCGCAGAAGGGCGTGGACGCCGCCATGCACGCCGAACTGACCGAGCTGGCCCGCAACCGCGCCTGCTCCGACGTGGTCCTGGTGACCGGCGACGGCGACCTGCTGCCCGGCATGATGGCCGCCAAGGAACACGGCGTCGCCGTCCACCTGTGGGCCGTACAGGCCGCCGACGGCGACTACAACCAGTCCGAGGACCTGGTCGCCGAGGCCGACGAACGCCGGGTCCTGGACCGTACGTGGATCACGAAGGCGGTACGCGCCAAGGAATTCGGCGGCATCTGCGCGCCGCCGCCCGTGCCCCGCCCCGAGATCGCCGCGATCCTCTCCGCGCCGCTGCCCGAGTCCGCCCTGTCGGCCGCCCAGCGGCCCGCCGAGGCGCCCGAACACCCCACCACGGCCGCCGCGGGACCGACCGGCACCGAGGAACGGGTACCGCCCGCCAAGGGCGTCCCCACCCCCAAGGACCTCGCCGCCCTGCGCGCCCCCGGCGCCCCCCACCCGGCCCCGCAGCAGGCCAACGCCACCAACGCCACCCTGCGCTGGTCCTCCGACAAGGGCTGGGTCGACCGGCCCGCCGCCGAGCCCGCCGAGGCCGCCTCGCTGCCGACGCTGGCCCAGCTCACCACCGCCGAGCAGCGCTGGGCCGACCGCGAGGAGGACATCACCACGGTCGGCGGCGACCCGTACGAGGTGGGACAGGTCTTCGCCCGGCGCTGGCTCGAACGCCTCGGCGACCACGCCCACCTGCAGAAACTGTCCGGGATGTACCCGCGCATCCCGCACCGCGTCGACGGGGAGCTGCTGCGTTACGCGGCCCGGTTCGGGCTGCTCGCGCACAAGGACGACCAGATCGACGAGCACGACCGGTACGCCATCCGCGCCGGGTTCTGGCGGGAGATCGACGTCCGTACGGCGACCGAACGCACGCCCGCCGCCGAGTGAGACGCCCCGGCGTACCCGACCGGAGCGACTGCTGCTGAATCGACACTTATGGGCGGACCCGGGAGCGGGCCGGGGCGAGTGACCCCGTACTCTCGTCCCTTGTGAGTACGCGCGCGGCACAGGCACCTCGACCCGGTGGCGATGCCGTGTGCGTGGTGCGCGCACTGACCAAGACCTATCCGGCCCTGCGCGGCCGGCGCGGCGTACCCGCCACTCCCGAGGTGCGGGCCACCGACGCCGTCACCCTGGACATCCGCCGCGGTGAGATCTTCGGACTGCTCGGACCCAACGGCGCCGGCAAGTCCACCCTCGTGCGCCAGCTCACCGGGCTGATGCGGCCCGACGGCGGCAGCGTGGAGATCCTCGGGCACGACATCGTGCGCCATCCCGAGCGGGCCGCGCGGATCCTCGCCTACCTGGGGCAGGAGTCCAGCGCCCTGGACGAGCTGACCGTGTCGCTCGCCGCCGAGACCACCGGGCGGCTGCGCGGCCTCGAGGTGCGCCGGGCCCGCGCCGAGCGGGACGCCGTGCTCGAGGAACTGGGCCTGACCGGGCTCGCCGCCCGCCCGATCAAGAAGCTCTCCGGCGGCCAGCGCCGCCTGGCCTGCTTCGCCGCCGCACTGGTGGGGGAGCGGCCGCTGCTCGTCCTTGACGAGCCGACCACCGGCATGGACCCGGTGGCCCGGCGCGCGGTGTGGTCGGCCGTCGACCGGCGGCGCGCCGAACACGGCGCCACCGTGCTGCTCGTCACCCACAACGTCATCGAGGCCGAGACCGTGCTCGACCGGGTCGCCGTCCTCGACCGGGGCCGCGTGATCGCCTGCGACACGCCGTCCGGGCTCAAGGAGAAGGTCGCCGGAGAGGTCCGCGTCGACCTGGTGTGGCGGGAGAACGCGCCGCTGAACGTCCCCGAGGTCGCCGCCCTGCGCGACCGCGTGGTCGAGTCCGGGCGCCGCTGGACCCTGCGGCTCGCCCCCGAGGAGGCCCGCGCGGTCGTCGCCACCGTCACGGGCGGCGCCGCCTTCGCCGCCCTGGACGACTTCACCCTGGCCACGCCCAGCCTGGAGGACGTGTACCTGGCGCTGGGCGGCGCCGCGCGACAGGGGCTGGTGAGAGCGTGAGCACGCGAGCGGTGAGCACACCGGCCGCCGCATCCGTACCCGTCGGGGCGGCCGTCCCCGCCGGGGCGACCGCTTCGAACGACCCGAGCGAAGGGGAGCTGCGCGACGTGAGTGTCGTACCCGCCGATGCCCTGCGGGGCGCCGCCCCGGCAGCCGAGGGGCAGCGCGTGGCAGGACCGGCCGAGCTGGGGCCCAGGGCACGGCTGTGGCCCTCCCTGGTGGCCGTGTACCGGGCGCAGCTGTCCCGGGCGCGGGTCGCGCGCATCCCGCTGCTGTTCGTGGCGACCTTCCAGTCGATCGGCATCATGATCCTGATGCGCGGCGTCGTGGATGGCGGCGGCGAGGCGCGGGCCGTGGTCGCCGGGTCCGCGGTGCTCGTCGTGGCCTTCGTCGCGCTGAACCTCCTCGCCCAGTACTTCGGCCAGCTGCGCGGGAGCGGCGGCCTCGACCACTACGCGACGCTGCCGGTGCCGCCCGCCGCGGTGGTGCTGGGCGCGGCGGGCGCGTACGCGTCCTTCACCGTGCCCGGGACCGTGGTCACGGCGGTGTTCGGATGCCTGCTGTTCGGGCTGCCGATGACCCATCTGTGGGTGCTGGTGGCCGTGATCCCGCTGGCGGGCGCCGCCCTCGCGGGGCTGGGCGCGGCGCTGGGGCTGCTCGCACCCCGGCCCGAGTTCGCCACGCTCCTCGGCCAGCTCGGCATGTCGGCGGCCCTGCTGCTCGGCGTGCTGCCCCCGGAACGGATGCCGCAGGTGGTCCGCCTGGCCCGGGACCTGCTGCCGTCCACGTACGGCGTGGAGGCATTCGCGCGCACCTTCGGCGAGCGGCCCGACTGGGGCTTCGTCCTCGGCGACCTCGCGGTGTGCGCCGCGGTCGGGGTGATCTCGCTGGCCGTGGCCACCTGGGCGTACCGCCGGGCCGCCGTCCGGTGACGCGCCGCACAGCCGGGTTTGGCACGATGGCACGGTGACCGCACCCTTGACTCCGCCACCGCCGCCGAACGAACGCCCGTCGTACCAGGGCGGGCCGGTGCCGCCGCCCGCCGGCGCACACGCGGTGGGAGCCGCGTCCGGCGGTTCTCACGACCCCTACGGCACGCACGGCGAACAGGACGGCCCCGGGATGCTGACCGAAGTGCGACAGGCCGCCGTGACCGCGGTGGCGGTCGCGCTCTTCGGCGCGCTGCTGGGCGTGCTGTGGTGGAAGCTGGCGCCGAGCGTGCCGCTGGTGGGCGAAGTGGTCAACGACAGCTGGGTCGTCTACCTCAAGGACTCCGAGGGCGAGCAGGCGATCGGCGTGGACGGAACGTTCACGCTGCTCGCGCTGGCGTTCGGGGCGCTCAGCGGGGTCGTGGTCTTCCTGCTGCGGCGGCGCGGTGGCGTGCCGCTGGTGGTGGCCCTGTGCGCCGGCGGTCTGCTCGGGTCGCTGCTGGCCTGGCGGCTCGGGGTGTGGCTCGGGCCGGCCCAGGACGTGATCGCGCACGCCAAGGACGTGGGCAAGGGGGTGACGTTCTCCGCGCCGCTCAAGCTGGGCGCCAAGGGGGCGCTGCTGGCCTGGTCGCTCGCGGCGCTGGTGGTCCACCTGGGGCTGACCGGCCTGTTCGGGCCCCGGGACCCGGAGCCGGATCCGTGGCCGGCACCGGGGCAGTATCCGTCGGGACCCTCGGGGCCGTACGGGGGCAAGTCGGTCTAGGCCGGGCGGCGGCCGTGGTTCGCCCGGCCCTTCCTGGTGCGCCACCGGCGCTTGCGCGTTCGCTTCGACATGTCCTGTCTGATTAGCCGACAACGGGACGTCCGTCGAGAGGGCGCGCACCTCCGGCCGGGGTCGGGCGCGCCCGATCGGCGCCGGCACCGGGTCCCGGGGTCAGGCGCGCCCGATCGGGGCCAGCACCGCGTCCGTGAGCCCGGCCAGGTCGCCGGGGGCCAGCTCGACCTCCAGGCCGCGGCGGCCCGCCGAGACACAGATCGTGGCGTGTTCCGCGGCCGACGCGTCCAGGACCGTCGCCAGTCGCTTGCGCTGGCCCAGCGGGGAGATGCCGCCGCGCACATAGCCCGTGGTGCGCTCGGCGAGCGACGGGTCGGCCATCGCCGCGCGCTTGCCGCCCACCGCGGCCGCCAGCGCCTTGAGGTCCAGCTGGCCCGCCACCGGCACCACCGCGACCGTCAGGGCGCCGTCGACGTCCGCCACCAGCGTCTTGAACACCCGCTCCGGCGAGACGCCCATCGCCTCGGCCGCCTCCTCGCCGTAGGACGGGTGCGCCGGGTCGTGCTCGTAGGCGTGGACCGTGTACGTCACCCCGGCCGCCGTGAGCGCCACCGTCGCGGGCGTGCCGCCCGACTGCTGCTTCTTCGCCCTGCCGGGCTTGTTCGGCTTCTTCGCCATGCGGGCCAGTACCTCAGTTGAGACTCGTCGGGCCGCGCGTCAGTTCCTGCGCGGGCAGGGACGGCAGCGTACGGATGATGGCGGTCTCCGAGCGAAGGAGTTTCAGCTCGTCCCGCAGCCGCGAGGCGGTGTCCGGGGCCTGGAGCAGGCGCTGCTTCGTCGGCGTGTCCAGCATCATCGCGGCGGCGACCAGGTAGGAGACCACACCCGGTTCGTCCGGCAGCTCGGCGCCGGTCGCCAGCGACCGTTCGCGGGCCCCCGCCAGCCGCTTCTGGTACTGCCGGAAGGACCGCAGCACGCCCTCCGCCAGGGCGCCCGCCTCGTCGCCCGCCTCCTCCGGCAGCGGCTCCAGCTCGGCCGTCAGGAACGGACCCGAAGCCTCCACCGAGAGCAGCCGCATCCGGGTGGTGCCGGTCGCCAGCACCTCGAAGGTGCCGTCGGCCCGCTCGCGGACGGTCGCCGCGTCCGCCACGCAGCCCACCTTGTGGAACGCCTTGAGCGGGTCGGTCCCGAACCCGGCCGTCGGGCCGCGCTCGACGGTGGCCGTCGGGTCGGGCAGGCCGGGGGCGGTCTGGGCCACCTCGTGGCCGTCGCGGATCGCCACGACGGCGAACCGGCGCGGTTCGTCCTCGGGAGTCTTCAGCAACTCGCGCATCATGGCGCGATAGCGCTCCTCGAAGATGTTGAGGGGGAGCACCAGACCCGGGAACAGGACCGAGTTCAGGGGGAAGAGGGGGAGCCGGACGGTGGTCACGACGCAGAAGCCTAATGGTCGCCGGGACGGACGCGTCCGCCGTGCCCGTATCGCGGCGGTCCCGAACCCGCCGTACCGGTCGTGGCGGACGCCTGCGCCACGCGTGCGCGGACATCCGCGCGCACCTGGAGGAAGCCGCCGAGCGGGTCGTCCGTGTCCCGGTCCCACGGGAAGGACGTGACGTACGGGCCGGTCAGCCGCAGCTGCTCCGCCGCGTCCTGGTGGCGTTCCAGGCGTACGAGGACGTGGACGAGCAGGTTCCGCAGCTCCGCCGCCCAGGGGTCGGCCGCCGGGTGGGCCGCCGAGAGGGTGATCGCGCGGTCCGCGGCGGCGTCCAGGCGGGGGCGGTGGGTGCGTACGGCGGCCGGCGTCCGGCAGGTGAGGGCCGCGTGCAGCGGCAAGGCCCGCACGAGCGCGTCCCCGGGCGCGTCCTGGGCGGCCGTCTCCGCGAAGTCCAGGCACTCGCCGTGGGCGTCGGGCGAGGCGGCGGCCAGGTACTCCAGGGCGGCGACATGGCTGCCGTAGTGGTGCGGGCTGCGGCGGACCGCCTGTTCCCACAGGCGCTCGAACTCGGCGTGTCCGGCCCGCGCACCCAGCGCGGCGTCCAGCGCGGTACGCCACGGCACCGGGTCGGCGGGCCCGGCGGCCGCCGCGGCGGCGGCGAGGGCGGGGAGCACCGGGCGCAGGAGTTCGGCGCGGGCCGGTGAGGCCCAGTGACGGTGGACCGTCAGGCGGGCGGCCACCAGCAGGGCGTCGGGGTCGTCCGGGGCGGCGGCACGCCAGGTGTCGAGCCACTCGGAGCGGGACCGGGCGAAGGCGGCGAGCCGGGTGGCGTAGCGGTCGCGGTGGTCCCATTCGGCGTTCTCGCGGGTACAGGCGAGAAGGCCGGCCGCGGGGCCGTGCTCGCCCCGGGCCGCGGCGACGAGGGCGGGGGCGAGGCGGTCGTCGGGGGCGTCGAGGAGCACGTCGTCGTCTGGGGCGGGCCGGGGTGTCCGGGAGCGGGCCCGGGCAGCCGCGGTCCGCAGGAACGCGCGCAGCATGGCCTGTACGACGGTCGAGGGTTCGGGATGGTTGTGCGGCCGGCCCCCGCCTTCGGCCAATCGTGGCTCCTCACCCGCACCGACCGCCGACACACGTCACCCGGTGCGGGTGCCGCCCGTCTGCTGAGGGGGCGCGCCGGGGATCTTCGGGGTGGGCGCCGGGGACTTGTGGGGTGTTTGGCTCGGGCTTTCGGCGGGGTGCTTCCGGGTGGAGGCGGGGCGCTCCGGCCGGGAGACGGCGGGCCGGGGGTGGTCGTGCCGCGGAGACGAGCCGTGGCTGACCCCGGCGAAACCCGTGGCTGATCCTGGCGGAACCCGTGGCTGACCCCGGCGGAAGCCGTGGCTGACCCAGCGGGGTCAGTTTCGGCGGAGGAGGCGGGTGGCGCCCGCTGCCACCGTGGTCGCCAGGACCCAGCCCAGCAGGACCAGGGCCGTCGACAGCCACTGCCAGCCGTCGTGGAGCTGCCAGGAGCCGGCCTGGCCCAGGTCGATCACCGGGAGGAGGAGGTCGAGGGCGAAGAGGGCCGGGTTCCAGTCGGGGTGTTCGCCGCTCTTCAGCGGAGGCGGGTCCGCACGCGCGAAGGCGAGGGAGCCCGCCGCCCACAGCACCGCCATCCACACCGCTGCCCGACCCGGCCGGTACCCGTAGGCGACCGTCCAGTCCTGCGCGTAGCCCACCAGCTTCGCGGCGAGGGGCAGGCTCTCGCGCCGCCTGCGGTGCTTGGCGAGCAGCACCTCGCGGGCGTCCTCGTCCTCGCCGCCGGCGCGCAGCACCGCCGCGAGGCGCTCGTACGGCTCCGGGTGGTACTCGGCGGTCGCGGCGCCCACCCACCGCAGCCGCTTCGCCAGCGGGAACGGCCCGCGCGGCACCAGGTTCTCGTAGGCGAAGCCGCCCATGTGCAGCCGGCCGGGGCCCGGCCAGCTGTCCGCCCGGTCCATCAGGTTGACCACCCGCGCCCCCGACAGCACCACCCGCCCGCGCGCCGGACGCTCGCCCAGGAAACGCAGCTCGGGCGTCTGCACCCGGCGCAGCGACAGCTCCTGGTCGTCGGTGAAGGTGAACCGCGCGTGCTCCAGGTCCAGCGCGTCGCCGAACCGCCCGTCGTCGAGCCGCACCCCGCCCTCGCACTCGAAGCGCTGGATGCGGGTGCCCTGGGCGGGGGTGGTGCCGCGCAGCAGCGGGCTGCCCAGGCCCGCCGGGGTCAGGTACAGCGTGCGCTCCACCGTCAGCTGCGGGGCGTTCAGCGCGTGCCGCGTGTACGGGTTCAGCAGCCGGGCGCCGCGCAGGCTGAGCGACACGCCGACCTGGGCGCTGCGCAGACTCACCTCGCCGTGCGACTCCAGCATCTCGGCCTGGAGGTCCTGCCCGACGGTCATGCCGTCCGCGGCGATGGAGCGCCCGCTGCGGTCCCGGTGCACGATCGCCTGGTTGAGCAGCAGGTCGGTGCCTATCTGCGCGTCCGTGAGCCGGATGCCGCCCGGGAACCGGGAGCGCGGCAGGTGCAGGTCGCCCTCGGTGTGCAGCCGCGCCGCCTCCAGCCGCGGCACCGCGCAGTCCACCAGCCGCACCGTCGTGAACCGGGTCTCCGGCAGCAGCACCTCCCGCTCGAAGCGGCAGCGCCGCAGCTCGACATAGGGCACCACCGTGCCGCCCGCCAGGTCCATCGTGTCGCTGATCTGTACGCCCACCAGCTGCAGCGAGGACACCCGGCCCGCGAGCGCCGGCGGGCCGTCGAGGAGCAGCCAGCACACGACGCGGGCCCGCACGGTCCGCTCCGGCCCCCACGGGTGCCCGCCGTGCGGGTCGTCCACCGCCGGGTCGCCGCTGCTCAGGTCGTACACGCTGCCGTTGCGGAAGGCCTGCCACATGCCGGCCTCGGCGGTGGTCAGGTCGTCCGGCAGCTCTCCGTCACGATGGCCTGCCCCCTCGGTCACGGTGCTTCACTCCCTCCCCACCTACTCGCCGGTCGCTCACTCTTCGTACAACCGTTCATGCCCACTGAGTGACCTGTCGAACACTCAAAGTGAGCACGGATCGCACGAGTTCACCGTGGGCCGTGAGGTCCGTCGCGTTCTGTATCAGCCATTGATACGCGCGGACCGGGCCGGACGCGGGTCTGAGAGAATTGGTTCCGTGATCTCCCGAATCGATCTGCGCGGCGACGCCCTCCCCGAGGGCCCCGCCCTGCGCGACCTGCTGCCCCGAGCCGACTTCGACGTCTCGGTCGCCCTGGAGAAGGTGCGTCCGATCTGCGAGGCCGTGCATCATCGCGGGGACGCGGCGCTGATCGACTTCACCGAGCAGTTCGACGGCGTCCGGCTGGAGCGGGTGCGCGTTCCGGCCGAGGAGCTGACCCGCGCGCTCGAGGGTCTCGACCCGGAGGTGCGCGCGGCCCTGGAGGAGTCCATCCGCCGCGCCCGCCTCGTCCACCGCGAGCAGCGCCGCACCACGCACACCACCCAGGTCGTGCCCGGCGGCTCGGTCACCGAGAAGTGGGTCCCGGTCGAGCGGGTCGGGCTCTACGTGCCCGGCGGCCGGTCGGTCTACCCGTCGTCGGTGGTCATGAACGTGGTGCCCGCGCAGGAGGCCGGGGTCGGCTCGATCGCGCTCGCCTCGCCCGCGCAGGCCGAGTTCGGCGGCATCCCGCACCCCACGATCCTCGCCGCCTGCGCCCTGCTCGGCGTCGACGAGGTGTACGCGGCGGGCGGCGCCACCGCCGTGGCGATGTTCGCCTACGGCACCGAGTCCTGCCCGCCCGCCAACATGGTCACCGGCCCCGGCAACATCTGGGTCGCCGCCGCCAAGCGCTTCTTCACCGGGAAGATCGGCATCGACGCCGAGGCCGGACCGACCGAGATCGCCGTCCTGGCGGACTCGACGGCCGACCCCGTGCACGTCGCCTCCGACCTGATCAGCCAGGCCGAGCACGACCCGCTGGCCGCCGCCGTCCTGGTCACCGACTCCGTGGAGCTGGCCGACGCGGTGGAGAAGGAGCTGCAGCCGCAGGTCGAGGCCACCAAGCACATCGAGGACCGGATCCGCCCGGCCCTGGCCGGCCGCCAGTCCGCGATCGTCCTCGTCGACGGCCTGGACGAGGGCCTGCGGGTCGTGGACGCCTACGGCGCCGAGCACCTGGAGATCCAGACCGCCGACGCCGCGGCCGTCGCCGACCGGGTCAGGAACGCCGGTGCGATCTTCGTCGGCCCCTGGGCACCCGTCTCGCTCGGCGACTACGCGGCCGGGTCCAATCACGTCCTGCCCACCGGCGGCTGCGCCTGCCACTCCTCGGGCCTGTCCGTGCAGTCCTTCCTGCGCGGCATCCACATCGTCGACTACACGCGCGACGCGCTCGCCGAGGTCGCACGGCACGTGGTGACGCTGGCCGAGGCGGAGGACCTGCCCGCGCACGGCGCGGCGATCAAGGCGAGGTTCGAGTGGAAGGTCCCGGAGAGCAAGTGACGTTCGGCATCGACGATCTCCCCGTACGGGACGAGCTGCGCGGCAAGTCCCCCTACGGCGCGCCCCAGCTGGACGTGCCGGTACGGCTGAACACCAACGAGAACCCCTACCCGCTGCCCGAGGCGCTGGTCGAGCGGATCGCCGAGCGGGTCCGCGAGGCCGCCCGCGACCTCAACCGCTATCCGGACCGGGACGCGGTCGAGCTGCGCACCCAGCTGGCCCGGTACCTGACCAACACCTCCGGACATCCGCTGGACGTGAGCAACGTCTGGGCGGCCAACGGCTCCAACGAGGTCATCCAACAGCTGCTGCAGACCTTCGGCGGGCCCGGCCGCACCGCGATCGGCTTCGAGCCGTCGTACTCGATGCACGGCCTCATCGCGCGCGGTACCGGCACCGGCTGGATCTCCGGGCCGCGCCACGAGGACTTCACCATCGACGTGCCCGCGGCCGAGCAGGCGATCGCCGAGCACCGCCCGGACGTCGTCTTCGTCACGACTCCCAACAACCCCACGGGCAACGCGGTCCCGGCCGAGACGGTCCTCGCCCTCTACGAGGCCGCACAGGCCGCCAAGCCCTCCATGGTCGTGGTCGACGAGGCGTACATCGAGTTCAGCCACGGCGCCTCGCTGCTGCCGCTGCTGGACGGCCGGCCGAACCTGGTCGTCTCCCGCACCATGTCGAAGGCGTTCGGCGCGGCGGGCCTGCGCCTCGGCTACCTCGCCGCGCACCCGGCCGTCGTCGACGCCGTCCAGCTCGTACGGCTGCCGTACCACCTCTCGGCCGTCACCCAGGCGACCGCGCTGGCCGCCCTGGAGCACACGGACACGCTGCTGAAGTACGTCGAGCAGCTGAAGACCGAGCGGGACCGGCTGGTCGCCGAACTGCGGGCCATCGGCTACGAGGTGACGGAGTCCGACGCCAACTTCGTCCAGTTCGGGCGGTTCGCGGACTCGCACGCGACCTGGCGGAAGATCCTCGACCGGGGCGTCCTGGTCCGGGACAACGGCGTGCCGGGATGGCTGCGGGTCACCGCCGGCACCCCGGAGGAGAACGACGCGTTCCTCGACGCGGTACGTGAAGTCAAGAAGGAGCAGAACACATGAGCCGCGTGGGACGCGTGGAGCGCACGACCAAGGAGACTTCGGTCCTCGTCGAGATCGACCTCGACGGCACCGGCAAGACCGACATCGCCACCGGCGTCGGCTTCTACGACCACATGCTCGACCAGCTCGGCCGGCACGGTCTGTTCGACCTGACCGTGAAGACCGACGGCGACCTGCACATCGACTCCCACCACACCATCGAGGACACCGCCCTCGCGCTGGGCGCCGCCTTCAAGCAGGCCCTCGGCGACAAGGTGGGCATCTACCGCTTCGGCAACTGCACGGTCCCGCTGGACGAGTCACTCGCCCAGGTCACCGTCGACCTCTCCGGCCGCCCCTACCTCGTGCACACCGAGCCCGAGAACATGGCGCCGATGATCGGCGAGTACGACGTGACGATGACCCGGCACATCCTGGAGTCCTTCGTCGCTCAGGCCCAGGTCGCCCTGCACGTGCACGTGCCCTACGGGCGCAACGCGCACCACATCGTGGAGTGCCAGTTCAAGGCGCTGGCCCGGGCCCTGCGCTACGCCTCCGAGCGCGACCCGCGCGCGGCCGGCATCCTGCCTTCCACGAAGGGCGCGCTGTAACCCATGAACGGTACGTCCACCGCACTGATCGTCGTCGGCCTCTTCTTCCTCGGCGGCATCTACTCCTTCGCCAAGCAGCAGATGCCCAAGGGGCTGATCGTGCTGCTGTCCATCGGCGCCGGCATGTGCCTGCTCGCGGGCGTCCTGAGGCTGGAGGTCTGGAGTTGACCCCGGTGAACCCGAAGCGGGTCGTCGTCTTCGACTACGGCTTCGGCAACGTCCGCTCCGCCGAGCGCGCCCTCGCGCGCGCCGGGGCCGACGTCGAGATCACCCGCGACTACGACAAGGCGATGAACGCCGACGGGCTGCTGGTCCCCGGCGTCGGCGCCTTCGCCGCCTGCATGGACGGCCTCAAGGCCGTCCGCGGCGACTGGATCGTCGACCGCCGGCTGTCGGGCGGACGCCCGGTCATGGGTATCTGCGTCGGCATGCAGATCCTCTTCTCGCGCGGCATCGAGCACGAGGTGGAGGCCGAGGGCCTGGACGAGTGGCCCGGCACGGTCGGACCGCTGCAGGCCGACGTCGTGCCGCACATGGGCTGGAACACGGTGGAGGCACCGGCCGACTCCCAGCTCTTCGCCGGCCTGGACGCGGACGCCCGTTTCTACTTCGTGCACTCCTACGCCGTCCACGAGTGGACGCAGGAGTCGCACAACCCGCTGATCGCCGAGCCCAGGGTCACCTGGTCCACGCACGGCAAGCCCTTCGTGGCCGCCGTGGAGAACGGCGCGCTGTGGGCCACCCAGTTCCACCCCGAGAAGTCCGGTGACGCCGGAGCCCAGCTCCTCACCAACTGGATCGAGACCCTCTAGAGATGAGCCCGGTAGAGATGAGCAAGCTCGAACTCCTCCCCGCCGTCGACGTCCGCGACGGCCAGGCCGTCCGCCTCGTGCACGGCGAGTCCGGCACCGAGACCTCCTACGGCTCCCCGCTGGAGGCCGCCCTCGCCTGGCAGCGCTCCGGCGCCGAGTGGCTGCACCTGGTGGACCTGGACGCGGCGTTCGGCACCGGGGACAACCGCGCGCTGATCGCGGAGGTCGCGAAGGCCATGGACATCAAGGTGGAGCTGTCCGGCGGCATCCGCGACGACGACACCCTCGCCGCCGCCCTCGCCACCGGCTGCACCCGGGTGAACCTGGGCACCGCCGCCCTGGAGACCCCCGAGTGGGTCGCCAAGGTCATCGCCGAGCACGGCGACAAGATCGCGGTCGGCCTGGACGTACGGGGCACCACGCTCCGGGGCCGGGGCTGGACCCGCGACGGCGGCGACCTCTACGAGACGCTGGACCGTCTGAACAAGGAGGGCTGCGCACGGTACGTCGTCACCGACATCGCCAAGGACGGCACCCTCCAGGGCCCCAATCTGGAGCTCCTGAAGAACGTCTGCGCCGCCACCGACCGCCCGGTCGTGGCGTCGGGCGGCGTGTCGTCCCTGGACGACCTGCGCGCGATCGCCGGGCTCGTCCCGGACGGTGTCGAGGGGGCCATCGTCGGGAAAGCCCTCTACGCGAAGTCGTTCACCCTGGAAGAGGCCCTGGAGGCTGTGTCGACATGACGTCCGAAGCCGTACGGCGCGTGCAGAGCGGAAGTCCCTGGGAAGAGTCCTTCGGTTTCGCACGGGCCGTGGCGGCGGGTGATCGTGTCATCGTGGCGGGCACCACCGCCTTCAAGGGCGACATGCTCTACGGCGAGGGCGATCCGTACGAGCAGACCAAGGTCGCCTTCGCCACCGCCCTCGAGGCGATCGGCGAGTTCGGGCTCGATGTCGAGTCCGTGGTCCGGACCCGTGTGTACCTGGCACATTCCCGTGACGTCGATGAGGTGGGCCGCGCCCACAAGGAGCTGTTCGACTCCGTGCGGCCGGCCACGACCCTGCTGGTCGTGGAGGGCTTCATCGACTCGCGGGTCCTGGTGTCGGTCGAAGTGGAAGCGTATAGAGGAGCCGTGGATTCATGACCCTGGCGGTCCGAGTCATCCCCTGCCTGGACGTGGACGACGGCCGGGTGGTCAAGGGCGTCAACTTCCAGAACCTGCGCGACGCGGGCGACCCCGTCGAGATGGCCAAGGTGTACGACGCCGAGGGCGCAGACGAGCTGACGTTCCTGGACATCACCGCCTCGTCGGGCGACCGCGAGACGACGTACGACGTGGTGCGCCGCACCGCCGAGCAGGTGTTCATCCCACTGACCGTCGGCGGCGGGGTGCGCACCGCCGAGGACGTGGACAAGCTGCTGCGGGCCGGCGCGGACAAGGTGGGCGTCAACACCGCCGCCATCGCCCGCCCCGACCTGATCCGCGAGATCGCCGAGCGGTTCGGCCGCCAGGTCCTCGTGCTGTCGGTCGACGCCCGCCGCACCGAGGCGGGCACCTTCGAGGTGACCACCCACGGCGGTCGTCGCGGCACCGGCATCGACGCCGTCGAGTGGGCGCACCGGGCCGCGGAGCTGGGCGCGGGGGAGATCCTGCTCAACTCGATGGACGCGGACGGCACGAAGGACGGCTACGACCTGGAGATGCTGGCGGCGGTACGCAAGCACGTGACCGTCCCCGTGATCGCCTCGGGCGGCGCGGGCAGCCTCGCCCACTTCGCCCCGGCGGTCGAGGCGGGCGCGGACGCGGTCCTGGCGGCGTCCGTCTTCCACTTCGGCGACCTGCGGATCGGCGAGGTGAAAACCGCCCTGGGCGAGGCGGGTCACCCCGTTCGGTAGTTCGAGAGGTCGCCCTCGGTAGTGAACGTGGTAGTGGTCCCGGTGGCGGCCCCGCTAAGGTGCTCATATGCCTGGGATCACGATTGAGTTCACCGAGGAAGAGCTGGCCGAGCTGCGCGCCGAGGCCAAGGAACAGGGTGTCGCGATCAAGCGTCTCGCGCACGACATACTGACCGAGGACGTGGTGCGCCGACGGCAGAAGCAGCGGTTCGTGGAGGGGGCGTCGAAGTACGCCCGCGAGATCATGGCTGACTTCGAAGAGCGCTTCCCGGCGGGACTGCGGTGACGCTCTACGTCGACGCCGGCTGGGTCCTCTGCGTGCAGGTGGAGGTCTCACCGCCGAACACGCCCATCAGGGACTGGGGCGCCCTTCACTGCATGGCCGAGAGGCATCGGTACGAGCGGGTCGCGGGAGAGCCCTACTACGAGGAGATCCCGGCTCGAGCGGCCACGTTCCTGCACACCGCGCTGAGGCTCCGCCCGTTCACGGACTACAACGCGTCGATCGGCATCGGCTGCATTCGGGCGTACATGGAGGCATCCGGAACACCGGTCGACCCGCGACCCGGCGACTGGGCCAAACTCGTCTCCGACATCCGCAGCGACGAGGCCGACCTCAACGAAACCGCCCGCCTGCTGTGCGACTGGGCTGCCTGACCAGGTGTCCGACCTCACCGACATAGCCGACCGGCAGGCCGGCCCCACTCCAGCCCGCCCCGCCCACCGGGACGGCAACGTCCTGCGCTGGGTCGGGGCCTACACCGCGTCGATGCTCGGTGACAGCGTCTTCTTCCTCGCGCTGTCCTGGGCCGCCGTGCGGCAGGGCAGTCCCGCCGAGGCCGGGATCGTCACGGCCGTGAGCGCGGTGCCGCGTGCGCTGCTCATGCTCGGCGGGGGAGTGGTCGTCGACCGGCTGGGACCGCGCAGGGTCGTCATCGGCAGCGACGCCGTGCGGTGCGCGGCGGTCCTCGCGGTGGCCGCGCTGCTCTTCGCCACCGACCCGGGACTGTGGCTCCTGGCCCTGCTCGCCCTGGTCTTCGGCGCGGTGGACGCCCTCTTCATGCCCGCCGTCGGAGCCCTCCCCGCGCGCATCACCACCAAAAACCAGCTGGCCCGAGTCCAGGGCATGCGCGGCCTCGCCGTCCGCCTGTCCTCCGTCGTGGGCGCCCCGCTCGGCGGTCTCGGCGTGGCGCTCGGCGGTGCTGCGGCGGCCTTCGCCCTCGCCGGGGTGCTGATCGCCGTGTCGGTGCCGCTGCTGGTCTCCGTACGGCTGCGCGAGCTGCCTCCCGACGACACGGCAACCGCCGAGGGCGGCACCGCGTGGCGGGACCTGCGGGACGGGCTCCGGTACATTCGCCGGCACCGCGTCCTCGGACCGCTGATGCTGGTCATCGCCCTCGGCGACCTCGGCTTCGTCGGCCCGCTCAACATCGGCCTGACCCTGCTCGCCGACGAACGCGGCTGGGGAGCCTCCGGCATGGGCTGGGTACTCGCCGGTTTCGGGATCGGCGCCGGGGCGGCCGCCCTGCTGCTGACCGTCCGGGGACGCGTGCCGCACGCCGGGTACGTCGTCGCCGGCGCCCTCGTCCCCGGCGCGGTCGCGATCGGCGCGCTGGCGCAGGCACCCGCCCTTCCGGTGGCCGTCGGGACGGCGCTGCTCATCGGGCTGCTCGCGGGCCTCAGCGGTGCGCTCTGCGGGGCCCTGCTCCAGACCCAGTCCGCTCCCGCTCTCCTCGGCCGTGTCACGGCGGTCTCCGGCATCGTCAGCCTGGGCATCGCCCCGCTGAGCATGCCGCTGTCCGCCGCCGCCATCGGCGTCTGGGGCACCGGTCCCGTCTTCGCCGTCAGCGCCTTGGTCTGCGGCCTCGGCGGGGTCGTCGCCCTGTGCGCGCCGGGCGTACGGCGGGCCGAGCTGCCGAAGTGAGCGGCTGAGGTCAGATGCCCAGCTGCTTCGTCTCCCGCAGCTTGGCGATCGCGTTCTCCTCGCCCGCCAGCTCCACCTTCGCCGCGCCCTGCCTGCCGCACGCGAACAGCAGCAGCTCGGACGGCTCGCCCGTCGCCGTCACCACCGGCGTACCCCGGTGGGCGACCGTCGTCTGGCCGTTCGGGCGGCGCAGCACCAAGCCCGTCGGGATGCCCCGTCCCATCAGGCGGGCGGCCCGCTCCAGGCGGGACCACAGGGCGTCCTGGAAGACCGGGTCCAGCTCGCGCGGCGACCAGTCCGGCTGGGCGCGGCGGACGTCCTCGGTGTGGACGTAGAACTCCACCGTGTTCGCCGCCTCGTCGACCTGCTTGAGCTGGAAGGGGGAGAAGCGGGGCGGGCCGGTGCGGATCAGCTGGAGCAGCTCCTCGTACGGCTTCGCGCCGTACTCCTCCCGCACCCGGTGGAGGCGGGACTCCAGCGGCTTGATCAGGGCGCCCCCGGCCGCGTCCGGACGCCGCTCGCGCACCACCACGTGCGCGGCCAGGTCACGGGTCCGCCAGCCCTCGCACAGGGTCGGGGCGTCCGGACCGGCCGTCTCCAACAGGTCCGCGAGCAGAAGTCGTTCACGCTTGGCGAAAGTCGACATGGAGTCAGCCTACGGCGGTCGGCCGGGTCCGCCCAATGGACATCCCGGGGGCGTGTCCGCCCCGCGCGGCACAATGGGCGCATGACCAGCAGCTCCCCCACCGGCGGCGGCCCAGGGCGGCCCAGCCCCCTCGCCCCCGAGATCGCCGACCGGCTCAAGCGCAGCGCCGACGGCCTCCTGCCCGCCATCGCCCAGCAGTACGACACCGGAGAGGTGCTGATGCTCGGCTGGATGGACGACGAGGCGCTGCACCGCACGCTGACCACCGGCCGCTGCACCTACTGGTCGCGCAGCCGCCGGGAGTACTGGGTCAAGGGCGACACCTCGGGACACTTCCAGTGGGTGAAGTCCGTCGCCCTGGACTGCGACGCCGACACCGTGCTCGTCAAGGTCGACCAGGTGGGCGCCGCCTGCCACACCGGCACCCGCACCTGCTTCGACACCGACGTGCTCCTCGCTGAGGATTCCGAGGGTTCGGGGGCCGCCGAAGACGCCGCGGGCGCCGACGCGCCCGGCGCGGATCAGTAGGGTCTGCCGCCATGGACGTCACGCATGACATGGACCTCGACACCTTCCGCAAGCTCGCCGCCGACCGCCGCGTGATCCCGGTCAGCCGCAAGCTCCTCGCCGACGGCGACACCCCGGTGGCCCTGTACCGCAAGCTCGCCGCCGAGCGCCCCGGCACCTTCCTGCTGGAGTCCGCGGAGAACGGACGATCCTGGTCCAGGTACTCCTTCGTCGGCGTCCGCAGCGCCGCCACCCTCACCGAGAAGGACGGGCAGGCGCACTGGCAGGGCACCCCGCCCGTCGGCGTCCCCACCGACGGCGACCCGCTCGCCGCCCTGCGCGCCACCGTCGAGGCCCTGCACACCCCGCGCGACCTCGCCCACGACCTGGGCCTGCCGCCCTTCACCGGCGGCCTGGTCGGCTACCTCGGCTACGACATCGTGCGCCGCCTGGAGAAGGTCGGCCCCGGCGAGCGGGACGACCTGAAGCTCCCCGAGCTGACCATGCTGCTCACCAGCGACCTCGCCGTCATGGACCACTGGGAGGGCTCGGTCCTGCTGATCGCCAACGCGATCAACCACAACGACCTGGAGACCGGCGTCGACGATGCCTACGCCGACGCGATCGCCCGCCTGGACGCCATGGAGGCCGACCTCACGCGCGCCGTCGCCCAGCCCCCGGCCGCGCTGCCGCCGTCCGAGCTGCCCGAGTACACGGCGCTGTGGGGCGGGCCCGACTTCCAGGACGCCGTCGAGGACATCAAGGAGCGCATCCGCGCGGGCGAGGCATTCCAGGTCGTCCCCTCCCAGCGCTTCGAGACGCCCTGCACGGCGAGCGCGCTCGACGTGTACCGGGTGCTGCGGGCCACCAACCCCTCCCCGTACATGTACCTCCTGCGCCTCGACGGGTTCGACGTCGTCGGCTCGTCCCCCGAGGCGCTGGTCAAGGTCGAGGACGGGCGCGCCCTGGTGCACCCCATCGCCGGCACCCGCCCGCGCGGCGCCACCCCGCAGGAGGACCAGGCCCTCGCCGACGAACTGCTCGCCGACCCCAAGGAACGCGCCGAGCACCTGATGCTCGTCGACCTCGGCCGCAACGACCTGGGACGCGTCTGCGAGCCCGGCTCCGTCGAGGTCGTCGACTTCATGTCCGTCGAGCGGTACTCGCACGTCATGCACATCGTCTCGACGGTCACCGGACGGGTCGCCCCGGACCGCACCGCCTTCGACGTCCTCACCGCCTGCTTCCCGGCCGGCACCCTCTCCGGCGCGCCCAAGCCGCGCGCCCTGCAGATCATCGACGAACTCGAACCCTCCCGGCGCGGCCTGTACGGCGGCTGTGTCGGCTACCTCGACTTCGCGGGCGACTCCGACACCGCCATCGCCATCCGCACGGCGCTGCTGCGCGACGGCACCGCCTACGTCCAGGCGGGCGCCGGTGTCGTCGCCGACTCCGACCCGGTCGCCGAGGACACCGAGTGCCGCAACAAGGCGGCGGCCGTGCTGCGGGCCGTGCACACGGCCAACCGGCTCGCGCAATAGGGCCAACCGGTCGGACCGGTGGGGCGATTCTCACGCCCCCCAATTCGAACCCCGGGTGACGGTTCGCCCGGGGTTCGGGTGATAGTGGAGTACGTGACAGCCGTTCCTCACCCCCGTACCCCAGCCGCAGGACCCGCCCGGGCCGGCCGCCGGAGCCTCGCCGTCGCCCTGATGTGCGGCGCGCTCGGCGCCGCCGTCGCCCTGCTCGCCACCCGGCAGGAGTGGGCGGAGGGCACCGCGACGGTGGCCGGCGGCGCGTTCTCGCTGACCGCCAAGGGCAGCGACGTCACGGGCGTGCCCGCGGCGCTCGCCATAGTCGGCCTCGCCGCGCTCGTCGCCGTCTTCGCCGTCCGCCGCGCCGGCCGCTTCGCCGTCGCCGCCGTGCTCGCGCTGAGCGGCGCGGGCACCGTCGCCGCCGCCCTGGTGGGCGCCTCCGACAGCTCGGCGCTGGACGACCAGGCCGCGAAGGCGGCCGGTGACACCTCGGCCACCGTCGACGCGCTGTCCCACACCGCTTGGCCGTACGTCGCGGCCGTGGGCGGCGCGCTGCTCCTGCTGGCCGGGCTGCTCGCGCTGCGCTACGGTCGCCAGTGGCCCGCGATGTCCGGCCGCTACGAACGCGGTGGCGCCCCGCGGCGCAGGCCGCAGACCGTCGACCCGGACCGCCCCGAGGACCTGTGGAAGGCCATCGACCGCGGCGAGGACCCCACCAGCGCCTGATCCGCGTCCGGGCCCGCCTCCCGCCCCGTGTCCCGACCCGCGTTCACCCACTGGAGCACCCCCGCTCACGGCGCGTGCCCCCGTGCGGGACAATGGGTACGAGCGTCCTGCTCAGACTTGGCACACAGCAACGAGGAGCAAGCAATGGCGGGCAGCAGCCACGGTCACACCCCGGCCGCCTGGACCGGTGTCATCATCGCCTTCATCGGTTTCTGCATCGCGGGCATGTTCATGGTGGCCGCCCAGCCGTGGGGCTTCTGGGCCGGCATGGTGGTCGTGCTCCTCGGTGGTGTCGTCGGCTACATCATGAAGATGATGGGCCTCGGCCAGCCGAAGCAGAACCACCCCGTGCACCAGGTCGCGGGCGAGCGCGCCGAGGCCGGCGCCAAGGGCTGACCGGGCGCCGCGGTCACGGACCTCCGGAGGGGCGGATCGGCACCACCGTGCCGGGACCGCCCCTCACGTGCGTGCGGGGGCCGCCGGAGGCAGAATGCGGGCGTGGACGTCGAGAGCGGGAAACCCGGCCGGACCGGCACCATCCAGCCCCGCGGCGCGGTCCTCCGCCTGGCCGCCCCGGCGGGAGCGCTCGCGGCCGTCGCCGGGGCCTTCGCCTACGTGGGGAGCGTGGACCCCTACGAGCCCGGCCACTACCCCGTCTGCCCGCTGCTGCGCTTCACGGGCATCTACTGCCCCGGCTGCGGCGGACTGCGCAGCGCCCACGCCTTCGTCCACGGCGACCTGACGGCCGCGCTGCACGCCAACGCGCCCGCCGTCCTGGCCTATCTGGGCTTCGCCGTCCTGTGGACCGTCTGGGTGATCCGCGCGGCCCGGGGCCGTCCCGTACGCATCGACCTCGGACCGGTCCACCTGTGGACGCTGGGGACGTTGCTGCTGGTCTTCAGCGTTGTCCGGAACCTGCCGTTCGGCGGCTGGCTGCTGCCTTGATCGTCCACGGGGCGTCCAGGTAATGGGACTGGGATCGGGCGGATGCGGGGCCGGTGCCCGGCTGCGGATACCATCACAGTGACCACACGTTTTGCCGTCTGAAAGGGGGCCGCTCGCGTGAGTGTGCTCGACGAGATCATCGACGGAGTCCGTGCCGACCTCGCGGAGCGGCAGGCGCGCGTCAGCCTCGACGAGCTCAAGGAGCGCGCGGCCAAGGCTCGCCCCGCCAAGGACGGCGTGTCCGCGCTGCGCGGCGACGGCGTCAAGGTCATCTGCGAGGTCAAGCGCTCCAGCCCCTCCAAGGGTGCGCTCGCGGCCATCGCCGACCCGGCCGGGCTCGCCGCCGACTACGAGGCGGGCGGCGCCGCCGTCATCTCCGTCCTCACCGAGGAGCGCCGCTTCGGCGGCTCGCTGGCCGACCTGGACTCGGTCCGCGCGCGCGTGGACATCCCCGTGCTGCGCAAGGACTTCGTCGTCACCTCGTACCAGCTGTGGGAGGCCCGTGCGCACGGCGCCGACCTCGTACTGCTGATCGTCGCGGCCCTCGAACAGCCGGCCCTGGAGTCGCTGATCGAGCGCGCCGAGTCCATCGGACTCACCCCGCTGGTCGAGGTGCACGACGAGGACGAGGTCGAGCGCGCGGTGGACGCGGGCGCCAAGGTCATCGGCGTCAACGCGCGCAACCTGAAGACGCTCGAAGTGGACCGCGGCACGTTCGAACGGGTCGCCCCGGAGATCCCCGCGCACATCGTCAAGGTCGCCGAGTCCGGCGTCCGCGGCCCGCACGACCTCATCGCCTACGCCAACGAGGGCGCCGACGCCGTCCTGGTCGGCGAGTCCCTGGTCACCGGCCGCGACCCCAAGACGGCGGTCTCCGACCTGGTGGCGGCCGGCGAACACCCGGCACTGCGCCACGGCCGGGGCTGACACGCCGGTAAGCTGACCCCGATGACCCCCGTACTCACTCCGGCTCCCCGGGACCCGTACGCCCGCCTCGCGCGCGGCTGCCGGCCCCGAGGCTGCCGCGCGCCCGCACGCCGGGTGCACGGCCGCCGAGTGCGGTACGTCATCGGAGACGAGCCTGGGCAAGTGAACGGCATGCGATGGCTCACGCGCCCCGTAAGGGGCGCGGGGGCTGTATTGAATTTGCGACTCCGTCGCGCGGGCGCGAGCAACCACGAACGGCCCGCGGCCGACGGATAGGTCCCCGCCCCCACGGCGATTAGTCCCCACCAGACACTCACCGTGAGGTACACGCATGCCCAGCACCTTCTTCATCCCCGACCCGGAGGGTCAAACCCCCAGCCCCGAAGGCTACTTCGGGGCGTACGGCGGCAAGTTCATCCCCGAGGCCCTCGTCGCGGCGGTCGACGAGGTCGCCGTCGAGTACGACAAGGCCAAGTCCGACCCGGAGTTCGCCCGCGAGCTGGACGACCTCCTCGTCCACTACACGGGCCGCCCGTCCTCCCTCACCGAGGTCCCCCGTTTCGCCGAGCACGCCGGCGGAGCCAGGATCTTCCTCAAGCGCGAGGACCTGAACCACACCGGCTCGCACAAGATCAACAACGTGCTCGGCCAGGCCCTGCTCACCAAGCGGATGGGCAAGACCCGGGTGATCGCCGAGACCGGCGCGGGCCAGCACGGTGTGGCGACGGCGACCGCCTGCGCCCTCTTCGGCCTCGACTGCACCATCTACATGGGCGAGATCGACACCCGCCGCCAGGCCCTCAACGTGGCCCGGATGCGCATGCTCGGCGCCGAGGTCGTCGCCGTGAAGTCCGGCAGCCGCACGCTGAAGGACGCGATCAACGAGGCGTTCCGCGACTGGGTCGCCAACGTCGACCGCACCCACTACCTGTTCGGCACCGTCGCGGGCCCCCACCCCTTCCCGGCGATGGTCCGCGACTTCCACCGCGTCATCGGCGTCGAGGCCCGCCGCCAGCTCCTGGAGCAGGCCGGGCGCCTGCCCGACGCCGCGATCGCCTGCGTGGGCGGCGGCTCCAACGCCATCGGCCTCTTCCACGCCTTCATCCCCGACACCGGCGTACGCCTCATCGGCTGCGAGCCCGCCGGGCACGGCGTCGAGACCGGCGAGCACGCGGCCACCCTGACCGCGGGCGAGCCCGGCATCCTGCACGGCTCCCGGTCCTACGTCCTCCAGGACGACGAGGGCCAGATCACCGAGCCGTACTCCATCTCGGCCGGCCTGGACTACCCGGGCATCGGTCCGGAGCACGCCCACCTCAAGGACTCCGGGCGCGGCGAGTACCGCGCGGTCACCGACGACGCCGCCATGCAGGCCCTGCGCCTGCTGTCGCGCACCGAGGGCATCATTCCGGCCATCGAGAGCGCCCACGCGCTGGCCGGTGCCCTGGAGGTCGGCAAGGAGCTGGGCAAGGACGGGCTGCTCGTGGTCAACCTGTCCGGCCGCGGCGACAAGGACATGGACACCGCCGCCCGCTACTTCGGGCTGTACGACACCGACGCCGAGGTCGCCGCCGACGGGACCGGCGCCGCGGAGATCGAGGGGGACGCCAAGTGAGCGGGAACGTACAGCTGCTGAACGACACCCTCGCGGCCACCAGGTCCGAGGGCCGCGCCGCCCTCATCGCCTACCTCCCGGCCGGGTTCCCGACCGTGGACGGCGGCATCGAGGCGATCAAGGCCGCTCTCGACGGCGGCGCCGACGTCGTCGAGGTGGGCCTGCCGCACAGCGACCCGGTGCTCGACGGCCCGGTGATCCAGACCGCCGACGACATCGCCCTGCGCGGCGGCGTGAAGATCGCCGACGTGATGCGCACGGTCCGCGAGGCGCACGAGGCCACCGGCAAGCCGATCCTCGTCATGACGTACTGGAACCCGATCGACCGCTACGGCGTGGAGCGCTTCACCGCCGAGCTGGCCGAGGCCGGCGGCGCCGGGTGCATCCTGCCCGACCTGCCCGTCCAGGAGTCGGCGCTGTGGCGGGAGCACGCGGACAAGCACGGGCTCGCCACGGTCTTCGTGGTCGCGCCCAGCAGCAAGGACGCGCGCCTCGCCGAGATCACCGCGGCCGGCAGCGGCTTCGTCTACGCCGCCTCCCTCATGGGTGTCACCGGCACCCGCGAGTCGGTCGGCGCGCAGGCCGAGGACCTGGTGCGGCGCACCCGCGCCACCACCGACACCCCGGTCTGCGTCGGCCTCGGCGTCTCCAACGCCGCCCAGGCCGCCGAGGTCGCCCGGTTCGCCGACGGCGTGATCGTCGGCTCGGCGTTCGTCAAGCGCATGCTGGACGCGCCAGACGACGCGGCCGGCCTGGAGGGCGTCCGCGCCCTCGCCGCCGACCTGGCGAAGGGCGTGCGCGGACAGGCGTGAGCACCGGCACGTGAGCACCAGCACATGACAGAGGTCCCTCGTACGAGTGGACTCGGGACCGGGGAGGCGCGCTGCGCCTCCCCGGTTCGTTCTGCGGGGTGTGAGCGAGAAGAACCGACAGGGAAAGCGCGGCGCCCGCGAGAAGCTGGCGGCCGAGCGCGAGAAGCAGAAGTCCAGGGACAAGCGCCGCCGTGCGCTGATCGTCGGCGCGAGCGTGGTCTGCGTGCTGGGCCTCGCGGCGGTGATCGGCGTGGTCGCCGCGAACGCGGGCAAGGACGACGGCAGCGAGTCGGCGGGTCCGGTCGTGGCACCCTCGGGGGCGCAGGGCAAGGACGGCCTCGCGATCCCCGTCGGCAAGGAGAGCGCCAAGTCCACGCTCACCATCTGGGAGGACTTCCGCTGCCCGGCCTGCAAGGCATTCGAGCTGGCGTACCGCAACACCATCCACGAGCTGACCGACGCCGGGCAGCTCAAGGTCGAGTACCACCTCGCGACCATCATCGACGGCAACATGGGCGGCACCGGCTCCCGCAAGGCCGCCAACGCCGCGGCCTGCGCCCAGGACGCCGGAAAGTTCCCGCCGTACCACGACGTGCTGTACGACAACCAGCCGCCCGAGACCGACGACGCCTTCGCCGACGAGAACAAGCTCCTCGACCTGGCGGGCAAGGTCGACGGCCTCGACACCACCCTGTTCCAGGAGTGCGTCAAGAACGGCAAGCACAACAGCTGGGTCGAGAAGTCCAACAAGGCCTTCCAGAACGGCGGCTTCAGCGGCACCCCGACCGTGCTCCTGGACGGCAAGAACATCTACCAGGACCGCTCCATGACCCCGGCCAAGCTCAAGCAGATGGTGGAGGAGGCCAACAAGTAGCGCGCCCGCTCGTTACGGACCCGTAGCCGGGCTGCCCGCCGCGTGTCCGGTCCGACACGGTAGCGTCGACCCTGCCATGGAACTTGCCTTCATTCCCAGCCCGTCGCGCGGGGTGCTGCACCTCGGTCCCATCCCGCTGCGCGGCTACGCGTTCTGCATCATCATCGGCGTCTTCGTTGCCGTCTGGCTCGGCAACCGGCGCTGGATCGCCCGGGGCGGGCGGCCGGGCACGGTGGCCGACATCGCGGTCTGGGCCGTTCCCTTCGGCCTGATCGGCGGGCGCCTCTACCACGTGATCACGGACTACCAGCTGTACTTCAGCGAGGGCCGTGACTGGGTCGACGCCTTCAAGATCTGGGAGGGCGGACTCGGCATCTGGGGCGCGATCGCGTTCGGTGCGGTGGGCGCCTGGATCGGTGCCCGCCGCCGGGGCGTCCCGATGCCCGCGTACGCCGACGCCGTCGCCCCCGGTATCGCCCTCGCGCAGGCCATCGGCCGCTGGGGCAACTGGTTCAACCAGGAGCTGTACGGCAGGGCGACCGACCTGCCGTGGGCCGTGGAGATCACCTCGACGGCGGACGGACGGGTGCCGGGCACCTACCACCCGACGTTCCTGTACGAGTCGCTGTGGTGCATCGGTGTCGCGCTGCTCGTCATCTGGGCCGACCGCCGCTTCAAGCTCGGCCACGGGCGCGCCTTCGCCCTGTACGTGGCGGCGTACTGCGCGGGCCGGTTCTGGATCGAGTACATGCGCGTCGACGACGCCCACCACATCCTGGGCCTGCGCCTGAACAACTGGACGGCGCTCTTCGTGTTCCTGCTCGCCGTGCTGTACATCGTGCTCTCGGCACGGATGCGGCCGGGCCGGGAGGCCGTGGTGGAGCCGGGCGCGGAGTCCGCCGCCGGTGACACCGGGTCCGCGGCGGACAAGGATGCCAAGGACGTCAAGGACAGCGAGAACGACGCGGACGCCGCGGAGAAGAGCGATGCCTCCGGCGCCACCGCGGCCCCGGAGGACCCGTCGGGCGCGGACGAAGCGGATGCCGCGGACGACGCGAAGGACGCCGAGGGCGTGACGAACGGCGCCGACTCCGCCAAGAAGGGCTGACCCCGGCCCGCAAGCTACGCCGCCGAGGGCGCCCGGGACTCTCCGGGCGCCCTCGGCGTATGCCGGGGCCGGGGCTCAGGACAGGGCCGGCCGCCGGGCCAGCGACAGGGTGCGCCGGGCCGTCGCCACCACCGCCGCGTCGATGAACCGGCCGTCCGGCAGCGCCTGCGCGCCCGGCTGGATCGTGGCCGCCTTCACGATCGTCTCCGCCTCCTCCAGCTCCCGCTCGGTCGGCAGATACGCCCGCTCGATGATCGGCAGCTGGCGGGGGTGGATCGCGGCCCGCCCCAGGAAGCCCAGGGCGCGGCCGTGGGAGCAGGACGCCGCCAGACCCTCCAGGTCCCGGGTGTCCGGGTGCACCGTCTGCGACGGCGGCGCGAGCCCCGCCGCCCGTGCGGCCACGACCACGCGCGAGCGCGACCAGTCCAGGCCGGTGTCCCCGCGCACGCCCAGGTCGGCCCTCAGGTCCGTCTCACCGAGGGCGATCCCGCGCAGCGCCGGGTGGGCGGCGGCGATCCGGTACGCCCGCTCCACCCCCAGGGCCGTCTCCAGCAGGGCGTACAGCGGGGGCCCGCCGGTGGCCGCGGCGACGCCGGTGATCTGCTCCGGCGACGTGATCTTGGGCAGCCGCAGCCCGGACAGGCCCGGCAGCGCGGCCAGCGCCGCCAGGTCGTCGGCGGCGAGCGGACCGTCCAGGGCGTTGACGCGGACGTGCACCGGCACCGGCTGCGGCTCGCCCAGCAGCTCGGCCGTGGCGTCACGGGCGTACTCCTTGCGGTCGGCGGCGACCGCGTCCTCCAGGTCGACCACCACCACGTCGGCCCCGGCGGCCAGCGCCTTGGCGACCACCCGGGGCCGGTCCCCGGGGGCGTACAGCCAGGTCAGCGGCGGTGCGGTCATACGACTCCCTCCTCGCGCAGCTCCTTCACGTCCGCCGGGGTGAGCCCCAGCCCGGTCAGCACCTCCTCGGTGTCGGCGCCGTGCGGGCGGCCCGCCCAGCGGATCGCGCCCGGGGTGGCGGAGAGCCGGAAGAGGACGTTCTGCATGCGCAGCGGACCCAGCTCCGGATCGTCGACCGTGGTGACGGTGTCGAGGGCCTGGTACTGCGGGTCGGCCATCACGTCCCGCACGTCCTGGACCGGCGCGATGGCCGCCTCGGCCTTCTCGAACGCCGCGAGCACGTCGGCGCGGGTGTGCCGGGCTATCCAGTCGCCGACCGCCGCGTCCAGCACGTCGGTGTGCCGGGCCCGGTCGGCGCCGGTCGCGAACCAGGGCTCGTCGATCAGCTCCGGGCGGCCCACCAGCCGCATCACCCGCTCGGCGACCGACTGCGCCGAGGTGGAGACGGCGACCCAGGTGCCGTCGGCGGTGCGGTAGGTGTTGCGCGGGGCGTTGTTCTGCGAGCGGTTGCCGGTGCGCGGCTGGACGTGGCCGAGCTGGTCGTACCAGAGGGGCTGCGGGCCGAGCACGGTCAGGATCGGCTCGATGATCGCCATGTCGACGACCTGGCCCTCGCCGGTGCGCTCCCGGGCGGCCAGCGCCGTCATCACGGCGTACGCAGTCGCCAGCGCGGCGATCGAGTCGGCGAGGCCGAACGGCGGCAGCGTCGGCGGCGCGTCGGGCTCGCCGGTCATGGCGGCGAAGCCGCTCATGGCCTCGGCGAGGGTGCCGAAGCCGGGACGGCGGGCGTAGGGGCCGAACTGGCCGAAGCCGGTGACCCGGGTGAGGACCAGGCGCGGATTGACGGCGGACAGCTCGTCCCAGCCCAGGTCCCACTTCTCCAGGGTGCCCGGCCGGAAGTTCTCGACGACCACGTCGGCGGTGGCGGCGAGCCGGAGCAGGGTGGTGCGCCCGGCGGGTTTCGACAGGTCCAGCGTGATCGTGCGCTTGTTGCGGCCCAGCAGCTTCCACCACAGAGCCACGCCGTCCTTCGAGGGACCGTGTCCCCGGGAGGGGTCGGGCCGGGTGGGGTGCTCGACCTTGATCACCTCGGCGCCGAAGTCGCCGAGCATGGTGGCGGCGAGCGGTCCCGCGAAGAGGGTGGCGAGGTCGAGGACGCGCAGACCGGTGAGCGGCGCCGGGGCGGAGGCGGAGGAGGAGCGGGCGGAGGAGGCGGCAGGGGCAGAGGTCACGGCGGGCTCGGGCATGGGCGGGTGGCCTCCCGGTGGGTGAGGTGGGCGAGGGTGTCGAAGCCGGTGCCGTCGAAGTCGCCGACGGAGGTGGCCAGGCGGTTCTTCAGCGGGGCCGTCCAGTGCGCGGGCAGCGCGGCGGGGGCACCGGCGAGCAGTCCGGCGACGCTGCCGACGGTGGCGCCGTTGGAGTCGGTGTCCCAGCCGCCCGACACGACACGCGAGACCGAGCCGGTGAAGTCGCCGTCCGCGTGGGTGAGCGCGGCGGCGATCAGGGCGGTGTTGGGGACGGCGTGCACCCAGTGGTGGGCGGGGGAGTGCACGGCGTGCAGCTCGTCCACGACGGTGTCGAAGTCGGTGTGCGCGCCCGCGAGCCGCACGGCGTGGCGGACGGCACGGGCGAGGCGGGAACCGGGCGGCACGACCGCGAGACCGGTGCGCAGACAGGCGTGGACGTCGGGTGCGTCGACGGGGGCGGCGGTGGCGATGACGGCCGCCGCGAACATCGCCGCGTGGACGCCGCCCGCCGTGTGGCTGAGGGTCGCGTCGCGGTGCGCCTGCTCGGCGGCGGCGCCCGGGTCGCCCGGGTTGGTCCAGCCGTGCACGTCGGCGCGGATCAGGGCGCCGATCCACTCGCGGAACGGGTTGCGGTGGCGGGCGGTGTCCGGAGGCTCGATGCCGGTCAGGAGGTTGCGGTAGGCGACGCGCTCGGCGGTGAAGGTGCGACCGGCCGGAAGTTCGTCCAGCCAGACCCGGGCCACATCGGCCGTGGCGAAGTCCCTGCCGTGGCGCTGGAGGAGCTTCAGGCCCAGGAGCGGGTAGTTGAGGTCGTCGTCCTCCGGCATGCCGTCGATGTTCTCGGCGAGGGAGGTGGGCGCGGAACGGCGGTTCCAGGGATACGCGGTGAGCAGCTCGCGCGGGACGCCCCGGGCGGTGAAGTACGCGGTCGGGGGCCAGTTGCCGGCGGCCCGGCCCAGGCGGCGGATGCCGGACAGGGGCAGCTTCTCGACGGGCTTGCCCAGGAGGCACCCGACGGCGCGGCCGAGCCAGGCGGCCTCCAGACGGGAGGGGGACACGGACGCGGCCGGGCGCGGGGCCGGCCAGTCGGGGCACAGCGCCCTGATCCGGTCGAGGTCCGTCGGCTCGGCGTCCGCCATGGGACTGGGCAGGCGGGCCAGTTCGTCCAGGAGCTCCTCGGCCAGGGCGCGGAGGTCGGGAGAGGCGGGTCGGTCGGAGGCGCCCGCCCGGGGTGGTGCCTCGCCGCCGCCCGCCGCGCGCCAGCGGGCCGCGACCGCCGACGCGTCGCGGCCGTCGAGCCGTGCCTGGCGCAGCTCGTGGCCGACCAGGTCCTCGGGCTGGACCCAGGTCAGCCGGAGCATCCCGTGCCCCCGATCGCGGCGAAGGCAGCCTCGTGGGCGCGGCGGCGCCGTACGTCACGCTCGAAGACCTCCCGTGCGACCTTGGTGAGCGTCGCCGCCGGTTCCCACAGGTCCAGGCGGCTCGCCTCCGCGACGGTCTTCGCCCAGTCCTCGGGGACCGGCGATCCGAGTGCTCCGGCCAGGGCGCCCGCCATCGTGGCGATGGAGTCGCAGTCGCGGCCGTAGTTGACGGCGCCGAGGACCGCGTGCCGGAAGTCGCCGCCGGAGACGAGCAGCATGCCGAGGGCGACGGGCAGCTCCTCGATCGCGTGCAGGCGAGAGGGGCGGCGGGCGCCCAGCGAAGGGGCGCGGTAGTCGGGGCCCACCGTGTCGTACGGGGCCACCGCCGCGCGCAGCGGCGCCAGCGCCGACTCGAAGTCCGAGTGGCGTGCGGCCACCTCGCACACCGCCTCGATCGCGGCCCGGGTGCCGTCCTTGGCCAGGGACAGCGCGGCAGCGACCACCGACTCCGGGGTCGCGCCCGGCACGCAGGCCGCGGCCACCGCCGCCGCGAGGACGCCGGCCGCCTCCCGGCCGTACGACGACTGGTGCGCGCCCGCGACGTCCAGGGCCTCCGCGTAGGCGGCCGCGGGGTTCGCCGCGTTGACCAGGCCGACCGGTGCCATGTACATCGCGGCCCCGCAGTTGACGATGTTGCCGGTGCCGGCCTCGCGCGGGTCCATGTGGCCGTAGTGGAGCCGCGCGACCAGCCACTTCTCGGCGAGGAAGATCCGCTGGAGCGGGAGCGCCTCGGTTTCCAGCTCCGGGATCCAGCGCGGGTTGCTGATCAGGTCCGGGACCAGGTGCTCGGCGATCGCGTACGCGTCGAGATGGTCGCGGACCGTGCCGTAGACCCGCACCAGCGCGTGCGTCATCAGGGTGTCGTCGGTGACGTGGCCGTCGCCCTTGTGGTACGGGGCCAGGGGACGGGCGGTGCGCCAGTCGTCGCCGTTCCAGGGGCCGACGACGCCGTGGACGCGGCCGCCGTGGCGTTCGAGGATCTGCTCGGGGGAGTAGCCCTCGACGGGGCCGCCGAGCGCGTCGCCGACGGCCGCGCCGATGAGTGCGCCGGTGACGCGCTCGTCGAGGGATGCGGTGGTGCCGTTGTGGGCCGGGGTCGGGTGAGTCATGGGGCGGTGCCTCGTCCTTCCGGTGGGGAGGGTCGTGTGGCGTGCAGGAGACCGGCGAGTTCGACCAGGTCGGTGCCGGTGAGCCGGGGCAGTACGCAGCCGGGCAGGGTGCGGCAGGCGTCCCGCCAGGACGCCGGGACCGAGGCGCCGCCGCCCAGCGCGCCGGTGAGGGCGCCGGCCAGCGCGGGGGCGGAGTCCGCGACCCGGGACAGGCAGGCCGCCGCCGGTACCGCCTCCGCGATGCGGCCACGGGCGGCGGTGGCCAGGGCGAGGGCGACCGGCACGGTCTCGGCGGCGGCGATGCCGTAGCTGTAGACGTGGTCGACGATGCGGTGCTCGAGGAGCGGGACCAGGGCGAAGGTGCTCTCGGTGTCCGCCGCGAGGGCCAGGGCCTGGCGGGCGTTGCGGCCGATCTCCGTGGCTTCGGGGAGTTCGGTGAGCGCGGCCGCCACACAGGCGTCCACGTCGGCACCGTCGAGGGCGCACGCGAGGGCCGCCGCCATGGCCCGCGCGCCGTGCACGCCGTCGCCGTCCTGGGTGTAGCGGGCGTCGAACTCGGCGAGGTCGGCGGCGTCGCGCGGGGCGCCGGGGTGGGCGACGGCCAGGACGCAGGCCCGCACGCAGGCGGCGTCGTCGAAGTAGTGCGGGTTGTCGTGGCCGGTGGCGGGCGGACGCAGGCCGGTGGCGAGGTTGCCGAGCCCGGCGCGCACCGAGATGCGGGCGCGCAGCGGCAGCACCGCGGACTCCACCTCGGGGGCGCGGTCGGCCGCCGCGGCGACCTCGCTCGCGACGGCGTTCCAGGTCAGGTCGATCGCGGCCCGCATCCGGCGGTCCCGGCTCAGGTCCCCGAGCACGCTGTCGTCCCCGGCCCGCAGCACGGCCTCCGCCGCGAACGCCGCCCACTCGGCGTCGTCCGAGGGGCCGAGGCGCAGTGGTTCCGGGGGCTGGTTCAGCGCGATGGGGACGGGGAGGGTGGTGGTCGCGTTCTGCTCGGCGAAGGTGTCCAGCTCGCGGGTGAGCCGACGTGTCCACTCCGGCATGCGGGCGGCACGGTGCCGGGCGGCCGGCCAGCCGGCGGCGTCCCCGGCGGCGAGCCCGAGCAGCAGCCCCTCGATGCGGTCCAGCATCGGCACGGCGGGGAACGCTGCAGCTGTCCCCGGCTCGGCTCCCGGCCGCTGTCCACTCCCGCTGGACACGACCCCCTCCGGCACACCGGGCCCCTCGACGTACGCCGTGGTGCCGGTCGCCCCGACCCCGGCGCGAGCCCTGCTCACGGCCCCACCCGCGCTGCCGCGCGGGCGGTGACGGACGGTTCGCCCGGAGGCTTCCCGGTGCTCCCGGTGCTCCCGGTGCTTCCGGTGTTCCCGGCGGTTTCGGCATTTCCGGCGTCCGGAGGTGCTTCACGTGCCGCGCGGGTCAGCAGGTCCGCGACCTGCAGTACGTGGTGGCCGGCCATCGACGGGAGGCAGGTGCCGCGGGCCGGGCCGATGGCCCTGGCCCAGTCGGCGGGGATGGCGTCGACGCCGCGGGTCGCCCCGGCCAGGGCGCCGGCCACCGCGGCCGTGGTGTCGGCGTCGCGGCCCATGTTGACGGCCGTCAGCACGGAGTCCGTGAAGTCGCCGTCGGCCGCCGCGTACGCGCCGAAGGCGAGGGCGACGGCCTCGGGGGCCAGGTCGGTCCACGGGTAGCCGCCGATGACCACCGCGGAGCGCACCGCGCGTTCGCCCCGGTGGGCCGCCGTCAGCGCGCGGCGCAGACAGCGCGCCGTCCAGGAGTCGTCCGGCACGGCGGCCAGCGCGGAGGCCGCCACCGCGACGGTCGACGCCCCGGCCATCGCCGCCGCGACGCCCGCCGCCACCGCCTGGCCGCCGTAGATGCCCTCGCCCTCGTGGCTGACCGAGCCGTCGATCGCCGCCAGCCGGGCCGCCTCGGCGGGGCGCCCGGCCGCGAACACGCCGTGCGGAGCGGCCCGCATGGCCAGTCCGTCGCTCCACGCGTGCCGGTGCTGGGCGGAGATCGGGGCGGCCAGACCGCGGCGCAGGTTCTCCAGGGTGCCGCGCTCGCTGAAGCCCGCGCCCCGGAACGGGCCCTCCTCCCGGTCCGCGATCCACTCGTGCCACGCCGTCTCCACGTGGGCCTGGGTGAGCCCGGAGCCGTGGCGGGCCAGCAGCAGCCCGGAGAAGATCGCGTACTCCGTGTCGTCCGTACCGGCGGGCCGGTCGGCCACGTACCCCGTGATGCGGCCCCAGCGGGCGCGGATCTCCGAGGGCTTCATGTTCTCGGCCGGTGCCCCGAGGGCGTCCCCGACGGCCAGTCCGAGCAGCGCGCCCCGGGCCCGGTCGCGGAGTCCGGCGGCGTCTCCCGGCGCGGCGGCCGGGGGAATGCAGGCGGTGGATGCCATGCGGCCTCTCCTCTCCCTCCGCAGATCTGTCCCCGGTGCGGTGCGCACCGCAGCCGAACCGGGCGCAGCGTCACCCGGTCGACATGTGAGCGAGCATGATCACGAATGAGTACGGAGAGATAAAACCGCAGGTAAGCCCAGCCTTTCCTTGCTGGCGGGACGGAAATGATCGGCGTAGATTGGGTGTTGTTAAAAAGTGGAATGAGTCCAAACTAGCTTCCCGGGGGCACCCTCATGGCCATCATCGAGACCGAGGCGGCGCTGCACGAGGCGCACCGCGACAACCACACCCACCGCGACGTGAACGGCGGCTGGCTGCGCCCCGCCGTCTTCGGTGCCATGGACGGACTGGTCTCCAACCTCGCCCTGATGACCGGTGTGGCCGGCGGTACCGCGAGCCAGCAGACCGTGGTGATCAGCGGGCTCGCCGGTCTGGCCGCCGGTGCCTTCTCCATGGCCGCCGGCGAGTACACCTCCGTCGCCTCCCAGCGCGAGCTGGTCGAGGCCGAGCTGGACGTGGAGCGCCGCGAGCTGCGCAAGCACCCGGCGGACGAGGAGGCCGAGCTGGCCGCGCTCTACGAGTCGCGCGGCGTCGAGCCGCACCTCGCGCGCGAAGTGGCCCGCCAGCTGTCCAGCGACCCCGAGCAGGCGCTGGAGATACACGCCCGCGAGGAGCTGGGCATCGACCCCTCCGACCTGCCCTCGCCGACCGTCGCCGCCGTGTCCTCGTTCGGATCCTTCGCGCTGGGCGCCCTGCTCCCCGTGCTGCCCTTCCTGCTCGGCGCCGGTGCGCTGTGGCCCGCCGTGCTGCTCGCGCTGGCCGGACTGTTCCTGTGCGGCGCGGTGGTCGCCAGGGTCACGGCCCGCAGCTGGTGGTACAGCGGCCTGCGGCAGCTCGCCCTCGGTGGCGCGGCGGCCGGTGTGACGTATCTCCTGGGCAGCCTGTTCGGAACGGCCGTAGGATAGCCCGGCTCGAACTTATGCGGCGGGACGCATAAGTAGCCGTTACTCGCTGGTTTCGAGTGCGTAATCTCCGGGCATGAGCCGTAAGCGCTGTGGGCAATGACGCCTGCCGTGCATTTCGCGGAGTGGGCGACGACGCTCCCTCCGCCCCCTCGGACCGACGGGCATCGATCTGTCCGCCTCGGTCTCCATAGCTTCCACCACGGGTGCGGTACCCCCATCGCCACCCTTCGGTGTCCGCATGCTGGAACGGATTGTCCCGTTTACCGAGAACCGTTCCATCATGTAGCCTGCACCAAATTTTTCAGCCACCGCAGAGGGCCAACGTCGTCCCTCGGCACCTGCACATGCCAGATGACGACGACGGGAGAGCCGATGCGTACGCCGCGCCAGCCGTCCCAGCACTCCGAGAGTGGCCAGAACTGGTCCTTCATGGATGCTCGCCCTGCTGCACAGGGTATGTACGACCCCCGCAACGAACACGACGCGTGCGGCGTCGGTTTCGTCGCCACCCTCACCGGCGAGGCGTCCCACACCCTGGTCGACCAGGCGCTCACCGTGCTGCGCAACCTGGAACACCGCGGCGCCACCGGCTCCGAGCCCGACTCGGGCGACGGCGCGGGCATCCTCTCCCAGGTGCCCGACGCGTTCTTCCGCGAGGTGGCCGGATTCGAGCTGCCCGAGGCCGGGGCGTACGCCGTCGGCATCGCCTTCCTGCCGGTCGACGGCACCCAGGACGCCGTCTCGCGCATCGAGACGATCGCCGACGAGGAGGGCCTCACCGTCCTCGGCTGGCGCGAGGTCCCGGTCGCCCCGCAGATGCTGGGCGCCACCGCGCGCTCCACGATGCCGGTCTTCCGCCAGATCTTCGTGAGCGACGGAACCTCGCAGGGCATCGCCCTGGACCGGCACGCCTTCGCGCTGCGCAAGCGCGCCGAGCGCGAGGCCGGGGTCTACTTCCCGTCGCTGTCCGCGCGGACCATCGTCTACAAGGGCATGCTGACCACCGGCCAGCTGGAGCCGTTCTTCCCGGACCTGTCCGACCGCCGCTTCGCCTCCGCGATCGCGCTCGTGCACTCCCGGTTCTCCACCAACACCTTCCCGAGCTGGCCGCTCGCCCACCCGTACCGCTTCGTCGCGCACAACGGCGAGATCAACACGGTCAAGGGCAACCGCAACTGGATGCGCGCCCGCGAGTCCCAGCTGGCCTCGGACCTGTTCGGCTCCTCCGCGGACCTGGAGCGGATCTTCCCGATCTGTACGCCGGACGCCTCGGACTCCGCCTCCTTCGACGAGGTCCTGGAGCTGCTCCACCTGGGCGGGCGCTCGCTGCCGCACTCGGTGCTGATGATGATCCCGGAGGCGTGGGAGAACCACGACTCCATGCAGCCGGACCGGCGGGCCTTCTACCAGTTCCACTCCACGATGATGGAGCCCTGGGACGGTCCCGCCTGCGTCACCTTCACCGACGGCACCCAGGTCGGCGCCGTGCTCGACCGCAACGGTCTGCGCCCCGGCCGCTACTGGGTCACCGACGACGGCCTCGTCGTCCTCGGCTCCGAGGTCGGCGTCCTCGACATCGACCCCGCCAAGGTCGTCCGCAAGGGCCGCCTGCAGCCCGGCCGCATGTTCCTCGTGGACACCGCCGAGCACCGCATCATCGAGGACGACGAGATCAAGGCCCAGCTCGCCGCGGAGCAGCCGTACGGCGAGTGGGTGGAAGCCGGCGAGATCGAGCTGTCCGACCTGCCCGAGCGCGAGCACATCGTGCACACCCACGCCTCGGTCACCCGCCGCCAGCAGACCTTCGGGTACACCGAGGAGGAGCTGCGCGTCCTCCTCGCGCCGATGGCCAAGGCCGGCGCCGAGCCGATCGGCTCCATGGGCACCGACTCGCCGATCGCCGCGCTCTCCGAGCGCCCCCGGCTGCTCTTCGACTACTTCACCCAGCTCTTCGCCCAGGTCACCAACCCGCCGCTGGACGCCATCCGTGAGGAACTGGTCACCTCGCTGCGCTCCTCGCTCGGCCCCCAGGGCAACCTGCTCGACCCGACGGCCGCCTCGTGCCGCAGCGTCCTGCTGCCCTTCCCGGTGATCGACAACGACGAGCTGGCCAAGCTCATCCACATCAACGCCGACGGCGACATGCCCGGCTTCAAGGCCGCGACCCTCTCCGGTCTCTACCGGGTGCACGGCGGCGGCGACGCCCTGGCCGCACGCATAGAGGAGATCTGCGCCGAGGCCGACGCCGCCATCGAGAACGGCGCCCGGCTGATCGTCCTGTCCGACCGCCACTCGGACGCCGAGCACGCGCCGATCCCCTCGCTGCTGCTCACCGCCGCCGTCCACCACCACCTCATCCGCACCAAGCAGCGCACCGAGGTGGGCCTGCTGGTCGAGGCCGGTGACGTCCGCGAGGTCCACCACGTCGCCCTGCTCATCGGCTTCGGCGCCGCCGCGGTCAACCCGTACCTGGCGATGGAGTCCGTCGAGGACCTGGTCCGGGCCGGCACCTTCCTGCAGACCGAGGACGGCGAGCCCGAGCAGGCCATCCGCAACCTGATCTACGCGCTCGGCAAGGGCGTCCTCAAGGTCATGTCCAAGATGGGCATCTCCACCGTCGCCTCCTACCGCGGCGCCCAGGTCTTCGAGGCCGTCGGCCTCGACGAGGAGTTCGTCGCCAAGTACTTCAACGGCACCGCCACCAAGATCGGCGGCGTCGGCATCGACGTCGTCGCCAAGGAGGTCGCCGCCCGCCACGCCAAGGCGTACCCGGCCAGCGGCATCGCGCCGGCCCACCGCGCCCTGGAGATCGGCGGCGAGTACCAGTGGCGCCGCGAGGGCGAGCCGCACCTGTTCGACCCGGAGACGGTCTTCCGCCTCCAGCACTCCACGCGCTCCGGCACGTACGAGATCTTCAAGAAGTACACCGAGCGCGTGAACGAGCAGTCCGAGCGGCTGATGACGCTGCGCGGCCTGTTCGGCTTCACGTCGGACCGGCAGCCGATCTCCATCGACGAGGTCGAGCCCGTCTCCGAGATCGTCAAGCGCTTCTCCACCGGCGCCATGTCGTACGGCTCCATCTCCCAGGAGGCGCACGAGACCCTCGCCATCGCCATGAACCAGCTGGGCGGCAAGTCCAACACCGGTGAGGGCGGCGAGGACCCGGAGCGCCTGTACGACCCGGCGCGCCGGTCCAGCATCAAGCAGGTCGCCTCCGGCCGCTTCGGCGTCACCTCCGAGTACCTGGTCAACGCGGACGACATCCAGATCAAGATGGCCCAGGGCGCCAAGCCCGGCGAAGGCGGCCAGCTGCCCGGCCACAAGGTCTACCCCTGGGTCGCCAAGACCCGGCACAGCACCCCCGGTGTCGGCCTGATCTCCCCGCCGCCGCACCACGACATCTACTCCATCGAGGACCTCGCCCAGCTGATCCACGACCTGAAGAACGCGAACCCGCAGGCGCGGATCCACGTCAAGCTGGTCTCCGAGGTCGGCGTGGGCACGGTCGCGGCGGGCGTGTCCAAGGCGCACGCGGACGTGGTGCTGATCTCCGGCCACGACGGTGGCACCGGCGCCTCCCCGCTCACGTCGCTCAAGCACGCGGGCGGCCCCTGGGAGCTGGGCCTCGCCGAGACCCAGCAGACCCTGCTGCTCAACGGCCTGCGCGACCGGATCGTCGTCCAGACCGACGGCCAGCTCAAGACCGGCCGCGACGTGGTCATCGCCGCCCTCCTCGGTGCCGAGGAGTTCGGTTTCGCCACCGCGCCGCTCGTCGTCTCCGGCTGCGTCATGATGCGCGTCTGCCACCTGGACACCTGCCCGGTCGGCATCGCCACCCAGAACCCGGTGCTGCGCGAGCGGTTCTCCGGGAAGGCCGAGTACATCGTCAACTTCTTCCGGTTCATCGCCGAAGAGGTCCGCGAGATCCTCGCCGAGCTGGGCTTCCGCTCCATCGAGGAGGCCGTCGGCCACGCCGAGGCCCTCGACGTGACCCGCGCGGTCGACCACTGGAAGGCGCAGGGCCTGAACCTGGAGCCGCTGTTCCACGTGCCCGCGCTGGCCGAGGGCGCGGTGCGCCACCAGGCCGTCGGCCAGGACCACGGCCTGGAGAAGGCGCTCGACAACCAGCTGATCAAGCTCGCCTCCGACGCGCTGGCCGCCCCGGACGCCACCCGGGCCGCCCCGGTGCGCGCCCAGGTCGCCATCCGCAACATCAACCGCACGGTCGGCACCATGCTCGGCCACGAGGTCACCAAGAAGTTCGGCGGCGCCGGTCTGCCCGACGACACCGTCGACATCACCTTCACCGGTTCCGCCGGCCAGTCCTTCGGCGCCTTCGTCCCGCGCGGCATCACGCTGCGCCTGGAGGGCGACGCCAACGACTACGTCGGCAAGGGCCTGTCCGGCGGCCGGATCGTCGTCCGCCCCGACCGGGGCGCCGACCACCTCGCCGAGTACTCCACCATCGCCGGCAACACCATCGGCTACGGCGCCACCGGCGGCGAGATGTTCCTGCGCGGCAAGGTCGGCGAGCGCTTCTGCGTCCGCAACTCCGGCGCGCTGGTCGTCTCCGAGGGCGTCGGCGACCACGGCTGCGAGTACATGACCGGCGGCCACGCGGTCGTCCTCGGCGAGACCGGGCGCAACTTCGCGGCCGGCATGTCCGGCGGCATCGCCTACGTCGTCGACCTCGACCGCGACAACGTCAACGTCGGCAACGTCGACGCGGTCCAGGCCCTGGACGACGCCGACAAGGACTGGCTGCACGACGTGGTGCGCCGCCACGCCGAGGAGACCGGGTCCACGGTCGCGGGCAAGCTGCTCGCCGACTGGCCCGCCGCCGTGGAGCGCTTCAGCAAGATCATCCCCAGCACGTACCAGGCAGTGCTCGCCGCCAAGGACGCCGCCGAGCGAGCCGGTCTCTCCGAGACCGAGACCACCGAGAAGATGATGGAGGCGGCGACCAATGGCTGATCCCAAGGGCTTTCTCAACCACGGACGCGAGGTCGCCAGGACCCGCCCCGTCGACGAGCGCGTCAAGGACTGGAACGAGGTCTACGTCCCCGGCTCCCTGCTGCCGATCATCAGCAAGCAGGCCAGCCGCTGCATGGACTGCGGCATCCCGTTCTGCCACAACGGCTGCCCGCTCGGGAACCTGATCCCGGAGTGGAACGACTACGCCTACCGCGAGGACTGGTCGGCGGCGTCCGAGCGCCTGCACGCCACCAACAACTTCCCGGAGTTCACCGGCCGCCTGTGCCCGGCTCCGTGCGAGTCGGCGTGTGTGCTCGGCATCAACCAGCCGCCGGTCACCATCAAGAACGTCGAGGTCTCCATCATCGACAAGGCGTGGGAGACAGGGGACGTCGCCCCGCAGGTGCCCGAGCGCCTGTCCGGCAAGACCGTCGCCGTCATCGGCTCGGGCCCGGCGGGGCTCGCCGCCGCCCAGCAGCTCACCCGGGCCGGTCACACCGTCGCCGTCTACGAGCGCGCGGACCGCATCGGAGGGCTCCTGCGCTACGGCATCCCCGAGTTCAAGATGGAGAAGCGGCACATCAACCGCCGCATAGAGCAGATGCGCGCCGAGGGCACCCGCTTCCGCACCGGCGTCGAGATCGGCCGCGACCTCAAGGCGACCGACCTGAAGAAGCGCTACGACGCCGTCGTCATCGCCGCCGGCTCCACCACCGCCCGCGACCTGCCGGTCCCCGGCCGCGAGCTGAACGGCATCCACCAGGCGATGGAGTACCTGCCGCTGGCCAACAAGGTCCAGGAGGGCGACTACGTGGCGCCCCCCATCACGGCCGAGGGCAAGCACGTCGTCGTCATCGGCGGCGGCGACACCGGCGCCGACTGCGTGGGCACCGCCCACCGCCAGGGCGCGGCCTCCGTCACCCAGCTGGAGATCATGCCCCGGCCGGGCGAGGAGCGGGACGCGGTGCGCCAGCCGTGGCCGACCTTCCCCATGCTGTACAAGGTCACCAGCGCCCACGAGGAGGGCGGCGAGCGGGTCTACGCCGTCTCCACCACCCACTTCGAGGGCGACGAGGACGGCAACGTCCAGTGGCTGCACATGAGCGAGGTCGAGTTCGTCGACGGCAAGCTCACGTCGAAGCCGGGGACCGAGCGCAAGATCCCGGCCCAGCTGGTCACCCTCGCCATGGGCTTCACCGGCACCGACAAGGAGAACGGTCTCGTCGACCAGTTCGGCCTGGCGCTCGACGAACGGGGTAACATCGCCCGGGACGCCGAATTCCAGACCAATGTGCCGGGTGTGTTCGTCGCCGGTGACGCCGGCCGCGGCCAGTCGCTCATCGTCTGGGCGATCGCCGAGGGCCGCTCGGCCGCGCGCGGCGCCGACCGCTTCCTGACCGGGGCCAGCGAACTGCCGGCCCCGATCCGCCCGACCGACCGCGCCCTCGCGGTCTGACGGACGGACGACCGTCCTGAGGGGCGGACAACCGAAGAACGTCCCGCACAAAGGCGTGCGGAACACTGATGGCGCCTGCCCCGTCCCCGACCGGACCATGGGCAGGCGCTGTCGCATGCTCAGGGCACCCGGTAGGTGTCCCCGTACATCTCCCACACCAGCGGCGTCGCCAGCTTCATGTTCCCGGCGGCGAGGAACCGGCGCTGGGCCGTGTCGACGCGGGAGGTGTCGATGCCCGGGCGCTTGTCCCGCATGGCCTGCTCGCGGACGTCCAGGAAGGCGTCCAGATACGCCTTCTCGGAGCCGCCCTGCCCCGGTGTCCTCGCCTTCGCCATGGCCAGCTCGCGCAACCCGTAGAAGCCCTCGGCGTCCGTGTCGGGGCCGTGGAAGACCATCGCGTCGTAGTAGACGAACTGGCCGAGCGTGCCCAGGCCGTCCAGCTTGGCCAGGCGCACCGCCGGTTCGAAGTAGACCCGGTCGCGCTCCTCCTCCTGGGCCGCGCGGAACGCCGGGAGTTCGGCCTCCGCCTTCCAGGCCGCCGTGAAGCCCGGGTCCAGGCCCTCGTGGGAGTCGCTGCCGTCCACCTTGCGCAGTGCGGGCAGGTACTCGGCCAGGCCGTTGTCCGGGTGGTCCTCGGTGTAGCGCTCGACCAGCATGAGCAGGTCGTGGGTACCGGTGCAGAAGCCGACGATGCCCGCGGTGTACCCGTCGCCGTCCCCGACGTCCTCGATGCTGCCGTAGGCGGTGCGCCACTTCGTCGTCGAGTTCTCGGCGCTGGACACCAGCTGCTGGGCCAGCTCCTTCTTCGCCGGTGCGGCCAGCCCCGGCGGCAGGTCGGCGATGAGCGCGTCGTCCGCCTCCCGCTCTTTCTCGGCCCGGTCCTTGGCGTCGTCGCGGGCCGACTTGGCGGTGGCCGGGGACGACGAGGACGCGGAGGACGCGGTGTCCGCCGAGTCGGCCGAGTCGTCCGGCACGGCGAGGTACACGCCCGCGGCGATCACGGGAAGGGCCCCGAGGAGCAGCACTCCGACACGTTTCACAGGGGGACACCTCTCATAGGGGGACACCTCTCACAGGGGAACACTTCCGCCGGTCAGTTCCGACACCTTCACCACCGCCGTCACCGCCAGCAGCAGCACCAGCCCGGCCCCCGCCCCGGCCTGCACCGCCACCCGGCGTCCGTCCCGGGGCGCGTACGCGTACGCCAGGGCCAGCGCACCGCCCACCAGCAGGCCGCCGAGATGACCCTGCCACGAGGTGGACCAGGCGGACACCACCAGCCACAGCAGCAGCCCGGCCGTGAAACGGTTGACCCGCCCCCTCTCGGCGCCCAGCCTGCGGTGCAGCACGTAGTACGCGGCCCCCACCCCGAAGACCGCACCGGACGCGCCGACCGAGGCATGCCCGGGATCGGCGAGGACCAGCTCCAGGACGGAACCGCCGAGCGCCGACAGCAGATACAGGACGGCGAACCGCACCCGGCCGAGCATCAGCTCCACCACCGGCCCCAACTGCCACAGCACGACCATGTTCAGCGCGATGTGCACAAGCCCGAACGTGCCCTCGAAGGGCGACTGGTGCAGGAAGGCGCTGGTGAGCATCCGCTCCCACTCGCCCCCGGCGACACCTTCCACCCGAGGCGGCCCGGAGCCCAGGAACAGTCCGTCACCGCCGGGCAGGGGGGTGCCGTCAGGACCGACCAGCCGCGAACCCACCATGGCGAACCGGTCCACGAGCCCCGGCCGCACCAGCTCCGCGAGGTACGCCAGCACGGTGAGCGCGAACAGCGCGTACGTCACCACGGGCGTCGCCGAGATCCTGCCACCGACGAGGGTCCGGGCCTGCCGTGCCGACCGCGCCCCCTCCTGCACGCACTCCGGGCACTGATGGCCGACCGGCGCCTCACGCATGCAGTCCGGGCAGATGTACCGCTCGCAGCGGGTGCAGCGGACCTGGCACGCCACCGCGGGATGGCGGTAGCAGGTGGTGGCGGTGGACTCGGAATCCACGGGGCCGGCTCCTCGGGACGGGCGGACGGTGAGCCGGTGGGGACGGCGGCGAACAAAATAGCGAATGCCGGTGGACCGGCCGGTCGGCGGGGTGCGCCGTGCCGTAACCTCGGCACCGGATGCCGCGAGGCAGCAGTGACGGGGGGAATCCGCATGGCCGCGATCAGTCTCACCAAGGTGCAGGAGAGCGCGCCCGCGCTGGTCGATCTGTACAAGACCGCCGGTGTGTCGCTCGCCAAGCACGGCATGGAGGGGACCCGGGCCGCGGTCTACCTCGTCGTCGACTACTCCGGCTCCATGAAGCCGTACTACAAGGACGGCAGCGTGCAGGCGCTGGCCGACCGGGTGCTGAGCCTGTCCGCCCACCTCGACGACGACGGCACCGTGCCGGTGGTGTTCTTCTCCACCGACGTCGACGCGGTCACCGAGATCGCGCTCGCCGACCACCAGGGCCGTATCGAACGGATCGTGGCCGGTCTCGGGCACATGGGCAAGACCAGCTACCACCTGGCCATGGACGCCGTCATCGACCACTACCTGGACAGCGGCGCCCGCCACCCCGCCCTGGTCGTCTTCCAGACCGACGGCGGCCCGATCAACCGGCTCGCCGCCGAGCGCTACCTGTGCAAGGCGGCGCCGCTGCCGCTGTTCTGGCAGTTCGTCGGCTTCGGCGACCCCGGCAGCCGCCAGTTCGAGTACCTGCGCAAGCTCGACGAACTCGCGGTGCCCGGCAAGCGGGTGGTCGACAACGCCGGGTTCTTCCACGCGGGCCGCGACCCGCGCAAGGTGACCGACGCCGAGCTGTACGACCGGCTGGTGGGCGAGTTCCCCCAGTGGCTGGCGGCCGCACGCGCCCAGGGGATCGTCCGGCCCGCCTGACCACGCCGGTCAGTGCCGCAGGGAGAAGCCCAGCACGACCCGGGCCGACACCTCCACCGCACCCGGCGCCAGCACGCCGGGCGGACCGCCGCCCGCGGAGGCACGGAACGCGGCGACGGGCTCGGACTCCACGTCCTGGATGTGCAGCACCGGACCCAGCCGCGCGTCCGCCGCCTCCGCGTACACCTGCGCCTTGCGGCGGGCCGCCGCCACGGCCCTGCGCCGTGCCTCGTCGAGCAGCGCCTGCCGGTCGCGCACGTCGAACTCCACACCGTCGATCCCGTGCGCACCCGCCTCGACCACGTCCGCGATCAGCCGCTCCAGCTCGTCCAGCGCCCCGGTCTCCACCGCGTACGAGGCCCGGCACCGGTAGCCGAGCAGGGCCCGGCCGCCGTCGCGGGTTCCGTACTCCGAGCTGAGGCCGAGCCGGGAGCCCGACACCGAGGCGTCCGGCACGCCGTGCCGCCGCAGGACCTCCCGCAGCCGGGCCACGGCCTCCCCGGCCCGCTGGAAGGCCAGCTCCGGCGACGGTTCCAGCACGTCCACCGCCGGCCGCACCCGAGCGAGTGACGGCTCGGCCCGCACCGTGCCCGAGCCGAACACGCTGATGCCCCAGGGTTCTTCGATGGCCTGTGTCATAGGGGCATTGAAGCAGCGCCCCCGCGCCCCGCGCGCCGTATCACGTGTCGCACTCCAGCACCGTCCGGCACAGCCCGCACCGCGCCCGGACCCGCCCGCGCACCGGCACCCTGATCCGCTGGTGACAGGTCGGGCAGGGGAACGACACCCGCAGCTGCCCCGGCGGCTGCGCGGTGAAGGAGTACGCGTCGCCGCCGGCCGCGCCGGCCGCGTGCGGATCCTGCGCGTGGCGGCGGTCCCGGGCGTAGCGGCGGCGGCCCGCCCAGCCCGCCGCGGTCAGCGGCGGCTGCTGCTCGTCCCGGCGCGCCCGCGCCAGGCCCTTGCCGTACGCCGTGTATGCCTGCGGGCTCGTGAACCACACCGAGGGATCCTCGCCGAACACCAGCGCCCGCTTGGCCAGCACGTAACCGAACTCCTCCGGCGTCAGATACCCCAGCTTCTGCGAGGACGCCGCGTCCTCCCGGTAGGCGTCGAGCAGCAGCCAGCCGGCGCCCAGGTACGTCGTCGCGGTGTCGGTGAGGATCTCGTTGTCCCGGGTGGAGGGGAACGACAGGTCGAGGCGGTGCAGGTACACGTGCATCACCTCGTGCGCGAGGGCCGCGCCGATGTCCCGGCGGTGCGTGCGGAAGCGGTCGTTCAGCTCGACGAAGTACTCCGGGCCGGCCGTGAGTTCCACGTTCGCCGCGTGGGTCATCTCGCGGAAGGAGACGATCATGCGGGCGTCGGGCAGCCGGTAGTGCCGCACCAGCTCGTGCGCCACCCGCTGCGTGCCCAGGTACAGGTCGTCCGTGTCGCAGAACGCCACGTCCGCCGGGGCCACACTGGCCGAGAACGTCCGCACGGTGTCGTACGACAGCCGCCGGTACAGCGCCGTGACCGCCTCCCGCACCGTCTCCAGGTGCGGGAACCCGTGCTCGACCGGTCCGCCGTTCGCCACGCCCGACCCCCAAGACGCCTGAACCCTGCCTCCTGAATGCTGCTCCCACTGTACGAGCCGCACGAGGACCGTACGGCGTTCAGCGCCTGAGACGGGTCTGCGACGGCCGGGCCGCCGCCCGTAGGGTGTGCGCCCATGACCACCAGCAACACCGGTACCGGTAACGTCGAACCCGCCGTCAGCGAGGAGCTGGCCCGGCTGCGGGACAGCATCGACAACATCGACGCGGCCGTCGTCCACATGCTCGCCGAGCGCTTCAAGTGCACCCAGCAGGTCGGCCACCTCAAGGCCCGCCACCGGCTGCCGCCCGCCGACCCGGCCCGGGAGGCCCGGCAGATCGCCCGGCTGCGCGCCCTCGCCGAAAGCGCCAAGCTGGACCCGGCGTTCGCCGAGAAGTTCCTGAACTTCATCGTCGCCGAGGTGATCCACCACCACGAGCGCATCGCGGAGAGCAACGGCGGCGGCGCGGGCGCGGCGCCCGCCTCCGACTGAGACCCGGTGCGCCCCCGCCCACGGGGGCGCACGCCGGGGGAGTGCGGCGACCGCCGCGACGGAGCGGACATACCGCACGTACCGAACCGCCTCTGTGCCCTGCCCACCGCATCAGGCAGCATGTCGTGCATGTCCGTACTGACGCGCGACGAAGCGCAGACCCGTGCCCGGCTCCTCGACGTCCACCACTACGCGATCGACCTCGATCTGACCCGTGGGGACGAGACCTTCGACTCCCGGACCGCCATCCGGTTCACCGTCCGCGCCGACGAGGGCACCGCGGACACCTTCGTCGAGGTCAAGCCCGCACAACTGCGCTCCGTCACGCTGGACGGGCAGCCCCTGGGCCCCACCGCCCTGGACGAGAACCGGCTGGCGCTGAAGGACCTCGCCCCCGGCGAGCACGAGCTGCGGGTCGAGGCGGCCATGCGCTACTCCCGCACCGGCGAGGGCATGCACCGCTTCACCGACCCCGCCGACGGCGAGACCTACGTCTACACCCAGCTCTTCCTCGACGACGTCCAGCGGGTCTACGCCGCCTTCGACCAGCCCGACCTCAAGGCCGTCTTCGACCTCACCGTGACCGCACCCGAGGGCTGGACCGTCCTCGCCAACGGCGTCACCGAGGACACCGGACAGGGCCGCTGGAAGGCCGCCACCACCCCGCTGATCTCCACCTACCTCGTCGCCGTCGCCGCCGGCCCCTGGCACTCCGTGCGCACCGAACACCGCGGCCTGCCCTTCGGCATCCACTGCCGCCGCTCGCTCGCCCCGCACCTGGACACCGACGCCGACGAACTCCTCGACGTCACCCGCGCCTGCTTCGACCGCTACCACGAGAAGTTCGACGAGCCGTACCCCTTCGACTCCTACGACCAGGCGTTCGTCCCCGAGTTCAACGCCGGCGCGATGGAGAACCCCGGCCTCGTCACCTTCCGCGACGAGTTCGTCTTCCGGTCCGCCGTCACCGAGACCCAGCGGCAGACCCGCGCCATGGTCATCGCCCACGAGATGGCCCACATGTGGTTCGGCGACCTCGTCACCCTGCGCTGGTGGGACGACATCTGGCTGAACGAGTCCTTCGCCGAGTACATGGGCTACCAGACCACCGCCGAGGCCACCCGCTTCACGGACACCTGGACCGACTTCGGCGTCACCCGCAAGGCCTGGGGCTACGACGCCGACCAGCGCCCCTCCACGCACCCGGTCGCCCCCGAGGACGTCCAGGACACCGCCTCCGCCCTGCTCAACTTCGACGGCATCTCCTACGCCAAGGGCGCCTCGGCCCTGCGCCAGCTCGTCGCCTGGCTCGGCGAGAAGGACTTCCTGGCCGGCATCAACATCCACTTCGAGCGGCACAGGTTCGCCAACGCCTCCCTCGCCGACTTCATCGACTCCCTGGCCGCCGCCACCGACCGCGACGTCCACGCCTGGGCCGACGCCTGGCTGCGCACCACCGGTGTCGACACCCTCGTCCCCGGCGTCACCGGCGACAACGGCAGCCGCGCCCTCACCGTCCGGCGCACCGGCGAGCGCCCCCACCGCATCGCCGTCGGCCTCTACGACCAGGACCCGGGCGACGAGGGCCTCCTCACCCCGCGCGAACGCCTCGACATCGACGTCCCCCAGGCCGAGCCCCGGCCCATCGGCAAGCTCCCCGCCCTGGTCGTGCTCAACGACGGCGACCTGAGCTACGCCAAGATCCGCTTCGACGCCGACTCCTTCCGGACCCTGCGCGAGAGCCTGTCCGGCCTGCCCGACCCCCTCACCCGGGCCGTCGTGTGGAACGCCCTCAGGGACGCCGTCCGCGACGGCGACCTGCCCGCCGCCACCTACCTCGACATCGCCCGCGCCCACCTCCCGCACGAGACCGACCTCGCGCTCGTCGACGGCGTCCTCGCCTTCGCCTCCGGCCAGATCGCCGACCGCTACGTCACCCCCGAGCAGCGGCCCGCCGCCCTGAGCACCCTCGCCGAGCTGTGCCGCGACCTCATCCGCCGCACCGAGGACGGCGACCACCCCGGGCTGCGCCTGATCGCCGTACGGCACCGCATCGCGACGGCCGCCCACCCCGACACCATCGCCGCCTGGCTCGCCGACGGCACCGTGCCCGGCGGACCCGAACTCGACCCCGAGCTGCGCTGGCGCATCCTCACCCGGCTCGCCGTCCTCGGCGCCACCGACGAGGCCGCCATCGCCGCCGAGCTGGCGAACGACCCGAGCGCCACCGGCCAGGAGGGCGCCGCCCGCTGCCGCGCCGCGCTGCCGGACACCGAGGCCAAGGCCCGCGCCTGGGAGGCCATGTTCGCCTCCGACGACCTCTCCAACTACCTGTTCACCGCCACCGCCCAGGGCTTCTGGCAGCCCGAACAGGCCGACCTCGTGCGGGACTACGTACCGCGCTACTACCCCGAGGCCGTCGCGCTCGCCGCCCGCCGCGGCCCCGCCATGGCCGACGCCGCCGGCCGCTGGGCCTTCCCCGCCCACGCCGTCGACGCCGACACCCTGCGCCTGGGCCAGGAGTGCCTCGCCGACGCCGACCCGATCCCCGCCCTGCGCCGCAAGCTCACCGACCAGCTCGACGACCTGGCGCGCGCCCTGCGGGTACGGGAGGCGGGCACGGCCTGACACACCGGACGCGGCCGGTCCGTCCCCGGGTGGGTAGACCGGCCGCGTTCCCCGGCCGAGAGCCGCCGGGATCCCCCTTTCGGGTTGTGATCACTGAGCTGTCCGGGCGAACGCGCCCCTCCACGTGGAAGCTGGAGCCCCAGCCCCCGTGCCCGGAGGACAGCACATGGGCATGCCGCCCCTCGCCTCGGGCCCGCACGGCACCGATGCCCTGCGGCCCCTGCTCGACACCGTGCTCGACGCCCTGCGCGCCGGCACGGCGGCACGCGGCGGCCCGCTGCCCGCGGGCGGCCCCGGTGCCGTCGCCGCCCGGGTGGCGGACGCGGCCGGCGACATCCTGCCCGAGAGGGGCGACCCCGAGGCGCTCCGCGTGCTGGTCACCGCGCTCGCCGAGGGCGCCGCCGACCCGGCCCACCCCCTGTGCGCGGCCCACCTGCACACCCCGCCGCTCGCCGTCGCGGCCGCCGCCGACCTCGCCGCGAGCGTCCTCAACCCCTCCCTCGACTCCTGGGACCAGGCACCCGCGGCCTCCGCCCTGGAGGCCCTCGTCGTCCGCGCCCTCGCCCGGGAGACCGGTGCCGCCGACGCCGTCGTCACCACCGGCGGTACCGAGTCCAACCAGCTAGCCGTCCTGCTCGCCCGCGAGACGCACGGCGCGGGCCTGCGGCTGGTCCACGGGGCGGGCGCCCACCACTCGCTGCCCCGTGCCGCCTGGCTGCTCGGCCTGCCCGAGCCCGTCGTCGTCCCCGCCCCCGCCGGCACCCTCGACCCCGCCGCCCTCGACGAGGCCCTCACCCAGGTCCCCGGGCCGCACCTGGTCGCCGCCACCGCGGGCACCACCGACGCCGGGCTCATCGACCCGCTGCCCGAGATCGCCGACCGCTGCGCCGCCCACGGCGCCCGCCTGCACGTCGACGCCGCCTACGGCGCGGGCCTCCTGTTCAGCGACCGGCACCGGGCCCGGCTGGCGGGACTGGAGGCGGCCGACACCGTCGCCCTGGACCTGCACAAGCTGGGCTGGCAGCCGATCCCGGCCGGGCTCCTCACGGTCACCGACGCCGACGACCTCACCGCCCTCCACCACCGCGCCGACTACCTCAACGCCGACGACGACACCGACGCGGGCCTGCCCGACCTTCTCGGGCGGTCCCCGCGCACCAGCCGCCGCCCGGACGTCCTCAAGACCGCCGTCACCCTCAAGACCCTGGGCCGCACCGGACTGGGCGCCCTCGTCGACGCGGTCTGCTCCCTCGCCCGCGAGTTCGCCGGGCTGGTCGAGGCGCACCCCGGGTTCGAACTGCACGCCCCGCCCACCATCAGCACGGTCCTGTTCCGGCCCGCCGGAGCGAGCGACGACGCCGTCGCCGCCGTACGCCGCGCACTGCTCACCACCGGCCGCGCCGTCCTCGGCCGGGCCCGCGCCGACGGCCGGCTCTGGCTCAAGGCGACCCTCCTGAACCCGCACACCCGCCCAGACGACCTCGCAGCACTCCTGACGCTCGTGGAAGGACACGTCCCGCGATGAACACCCCGGCGCACCACACCCCCGACGCCCCCCGCGACCTCGTCGGCATCGGCATCGGCCCCTTCAACCTCTCCCTCGCGGCCCTCGCCGACCCCCTCACCGACCTCGACGCCGTCTTCTACGAACAGCGTCCCGACTTCCGCTGGCACCCCGGTCTGCTCATCGACGGCGCACGCGTCCAGGTGCCCTTCCTCGCCGACCTGGTCACCCTCGTCGACCCGGCGAGCCCCTGGACCTTCCTCAACCACCTCAGGGCCAGAGAACGCCTCTTCCCCTTCTACTTCGCGGAACGCTTCCACATCGAGCGCGCCGAGTACGACGCGTACTGCCGCTGGGTCGCCGGGAACCTGCCCGCGCTCCGCTTCCACCACCAGGTCGACGCGGTGCGCTGGAACCCCGAACGCGACCTCTTCGAGGTCGACTACACCCAGCTCGACGCCGACGGGGAGGCCGAGGCCCTCGGCCGCACCCACACCCGGAACGTCGTCCTCGGCATCGGCACCGAACCGCACGTCCCCGACCCGCTCAGGCCGCTCGTCGAGGACCCCGCCGTCCCCGTCGTGCACGCCGCCGACTACCTACGCCACCGCGACACGCTCCTGGCCGCCGGACACGTCACCGTCATCGGCACCGGCCAGTCCGGCGCGGAGGTCTTCCTTGACCTGCTCCGCCACCGCCCCGCAGGCCGCGAGCGGCTGCACTGGCTCGGCCGCACCGAGGCCCTCGCACCCATGGAGTACTCCAAGCTCGGCCTGGAGCACTTCACCCCCGACTACACCCGCTACTTCCACGGCCTGGCCGAACCGGTCCGCGACCGCCTCGTCGCCGCCCAGTGGCAGCTGCACAAGGGCATCGACGCCGACACCACCGCCGCCATCCACGACGAGCTGTACCGGCGCACCCTGGACGGCGGCTGGCCCGACACCACCCTCACCCCCGGCGTCCACGTCCGCACCGCGGGACGCATCGCCGCCACCCAGGTCGAACTCCACCTGGAGCACGAGCAGCAGAAGACCCGCTCGCGCCTCACCACCGACGCCGTCGTCCTCGCCACCGGCCACCGCGAACGTCCGCTGGGCCGCCTCCTCGCCGGGCTCGACCCCTACATGCGGCGCGACAGCTCCGAACGCCCCCGCGTCGACGACCGCCACCGCCTCGTCCTCGACCCCTGTGTCACCGGCAACGTCTACGTCCAGAACGCCGAGACGCACACCCACGGGGTCGGCACGCCCGACCTGGGCCTCGCCGCCTGGCGCAGCGCGACCGTCCTCAACGACCTCACCGGGCGGGAGCCGTACCCGCTGCCCGACCGCACCGCCTTCACCACCTTCGGCCTCGAGGGCGGCCGGCCCCAGCTCCCGTCCGCGCGCCCCCACCGGGCGCTCACCCCCCTGGTGGACGGGATCTGAACCGGCCGCCTCAGGCGGCGCCCGTCAGAACACCGGCGTGCCGTCGCGCGTCAGCGACCAGTCCGCGGACGCGAAGTCCTTCGGGTCCAGCACACCCTTCTCGGTCGCCCACTCCGCGATCCGGGTGCGGATCTCCGTCGACTCCGACCACAGCTCCTTCGCCGACGCCACGTGCGGGAAGGCGCCGCCGCCGTTGGCCCGGTAGTTGTTCACGGCCAGCACGAACTGCTGGGCGTCGTCCAGCGGAGCACCGCCGTACGTCAGGTTCTTGATCCTTGAACCGGCGGCCTGCGCCACGTCGATCTCGTACGCCAGCCCCGACACGTAGTCGTAGTTGTAGTCCGGGCGGCCGTTCGCGTTGGTCAGCTTGTCCACGTCCACCGGCGCACCGGCGGCCGTCTGCACGTAGTACTCCGCCGAGTACTCCAGGTACGCCCGCAGCTGCGCGCCGGTCAGCAGCTTCGCGACCAGCGTGTTGTCGTACACGTACAGGCTCGACAGGTCCCGGATCGTCACGTCGCCGGCCGGGATCTCGGAGGTCCGCGAGAAGGGCGACGCCTGTGCGAGGACCGGCAGCGCGGCGTACTCCGTGCCCGCAAGCGCCTCCTTGACCACGTCCTCCTGGACCTTGGTGATCAGGTCGATGATCGGGGCGTCCTTGTACCGCGCCTCGACCGTGGTCAGCGTCTCGGTGGCGGTGCCGACCACCTGGTTGACGTAGGCCACGACCTTCTCGTGCTCGTCCGCCAGCAGCTTCGTGATCCTCGGGTCGTCCTCGACCGCGTTGGAGTTGCGCAGCGACGCCTTCACCGACTCGACGTGCCAGCGGCCCCGTTCGAAGACCAGCTCGAAGTCGAACAGGGTCAGCCGCTCGGCGTAGCACAGCGGCTCCGAGAGGACGACGGTCCTGCCGGTCTCCTCGTTGACGACCTTCAGCTCGGCGATCTCCTCGTGCGCGTGCCCGACCAGGATCGCGTCGATGCCCGGTACCTGCCGCGCCACGTTGGCCGCCGCGTTCTCGACGTAGGGGACCTGGTCACCGTAGGAGGACGTGCCCGACGAGCCCGAGTGGGCGGAGACGACCACCACGTCCGCGCCCATCGAACGCAGCTTCGGCACCCACTTGGCCGCCTGCTCCTCGAGGCCCGGGAAGGCCAGCTTCCCCTGCACGTACGCCTTGTCCCAGATCGCGATGCCCGGGTTGGTCAGCCCCAGCACCGCCACCTTCACCGGCGGCGCGCCCTTCACCCGGAAGGTCTTCATGAAGTACGGCGGGAAGGCGGGCTTCAGCGTCTTCGCGTCCACCGCGTTCGCGCCGAGCAGCGGGAAGTCGCACTGCTCCTCGAACCTGCGCAGCGTCTCGATGCCGTAGTTGAACTCGTGGTTGCCGAGCGCCACCGCGTCGTAGCCGATGGCGTTCATCGCCTGCGCCATCGGGTGCACCGGACCGCCCTCGGCGGTGATCGGGTCAACCTTCGCGTAGTAGTACGTCAGCGGCGTGCCCTGGATGGTGTCGCCCGCGTCCAGCAGCAGCGTGTTGCGGCGGCCCTTCTCCTCGCGGACCTGGTTCACCAGGATGGAGATCCGGCCGAGGCCCTGGGCGTTGCCCGCCGCGTCCGTGTACTCGGCGTCCTTGAAGTAGTCCCAGTTGAAGACGTGCCCGTGCAGGTCGGTGGTGCCGAGCACGGTCAGCGCGTACCGCTTGGGCCTGCGGCCGCCCCGGTGCGCGGGGGCCGCGGCCTCGGCCGCCGGAGCAGCCGCCGCGCCGGCCAGGGCGACCCCCGCCCCCGTCACGGCGGACCTGCTCAGGAACGTGCGGCGGTTCAACGGCATGACTGACTCTCCTCGGTGGGCCCGTGCAGACAGTGGCAACGCGCGTAGATTCTGTCCTGAACATGTCTCCTGTCAAGGGGTGCAGGACCGTCCGCCTGCTCATCGGAGCGGCGCCGCGCACAATTCAACACTTGTCAATATCCCTTTACTCAAAGGTTGTTGAGTGGTCATGCGTGGCCAATTCGCTACCCGGCAGTAAGTCTTAGGCTCGACTCATGCGCCGAGCAAAGATCGTCTGTACTCTTGGGCCCGCCACCGACTCGTACGACCAGATCAAGGACCTGGTCGACGCCGGTATGGACATCGCCCGCTTCAATTTCAGCCACGGCACCCACGCCGAACACGAAGAGCGCTACCACCGTGTCCGCAAGGCGTCCGACGAGACGGGCCGCAGCGTCGGCGCCCTGGCCGACCTTCAGGGTCCGAAGATCCGCCTCGGCCACTTCGGTGAGGGACCCGTACTCCTTGAACGCGGCGACAGCTTCACCATCACCGTCGAGGAGGGCGTCGAGGGCGACCGCCACACCTGCGGCACCACCTACGCGGGCCTCGCCGAGGACGTCACCCCCGGTGAACGCGTCCTCGTCGACGACGGCAAGGTGTGCCTGGAGGTGACCGGTGTCGACGGGCCGCGGGTGCGCACCCGGGTGATCGAGGGCGGCATGGTCTCCGACCACAAGGGCCTCAACCTGCCCGGCGTCGCGGTGTCCGTGCCCGCCCTGTCGAAGAAGGACGAGGACGACCTGCGCTGGGCGCTGCGCAGCGGCTTCGACGTCGTCGCCCTGTCCTTCGTGCGCAGCGGGCGGGACGTGCTCGACGTGCACCGCATCATGGACGAGGAGGGGCGCCGCCTGCCCGTCATCGCCAAGGTCGAGAAGCCGCAGGCCGTGGAGAACATCGAGGACATCGTCGCGGCCTTCGACGGCATCATGGTCGCCCGGGGCGACCTCGGCGTCGAGATGCCCCTTGAGCAGGTGCCGATCGTCCAGAAGCGCGCCATCAAGCTGGCCAAGCGCAACGCCAAGCCGGTCATCGTCGCCACCCAGATGCTCGACTCGATGATCGACAACGCCCGCCCGACCCGCGCGGAGGCGTCCGACGTCGCCAACGCGGTCATCGACGGCACCGACGCCGTCATGCTCTCCGGCGAGACCAGCGTGGGCAAGCACGCGACCGACACGGTGCGCACCATGGCCCGGATCGTCGAAGCGGCCGAGGAGGACATCCTGGCCAAGGGGCTGCCCCCGCTGACCGAGCGCAACAAGCCCCGCACGCAGGGCGGTGCGGTCGCCCGCGCGGCGGCCGAGATGGGCGACTTCCTCGGCGCGAAGTTCCTGGTCGCCTTCACCCAGTCCGGCGACACCGTCCGCCGTCTGTCCCGCTACCGCTCACCCATCCCGCTGCTCGCCTTCACACCCGAACCGGCGACCCGCTCGCAACTGAGCCTGACCTGGGGCGTGGAGACCTTCCTCGGCCCGCACGTGGACTCCACGGACGCGATGGTCGACCAGGTGGACGAACTGCTCACCCGGTACGGGCGGTGCGAGAAGGGGGACACCGTGGTCATCACGGCCGGCTCTCCGCCCGGGGTGTCCGGCACGACGAACCTGGTGCGGGTGCACCACATCGGGGAGGACGACGGCTGAACGGGTGTCCCGCAGCGACGCGAGGGTGCCTTCGAAATGAAGGTAAAGTGCCCCGGGTGGGACTCGAACCCACACTGAATGCCTTTTGAGGGCATCGTCTCTGCCGATTGGACTACCGGAGCCTCTTCGAACCGAAGGTCAGTGTAGCCCCTCGGTGACTCAAACATACAGGAGCTAGGTAGGCTCTTGTCAGCAGTACCCCTGCCCCGAACGAGGAGCCCACGTGACCGCCCCCGAGTCGCCCCAGCCCGTAGACGTGCCCGACGACGACCAGTCGCACGTTCCTCCGCTGACGACCCGCGTCGTCATCGCCGAGGACGAGGCGCTCATCCGGCTGGACCTCAAAGAGATGCTGGAGGAGGAGGGGTACTCCGTCGTCGGTGAGGCCGGTGACGGCGAGCAGGCCGTGGAGCTGGCCCGCGAGCACCGGCCGGACCTGGTGATCCTCGACGTCAAGATGCCCAAGCTCGACGGCATCTCCGCGGCCGAGAAGATCGCCGAGGAGTCCATCGCGCCGGTGCTGATGCTGACCGCCTTCTCGCAGCGCGACCTGGTGGAGCGGGCCCGCGACGCCGGGGCCATGGCGTACCTCGTGAAGCCGTTCAGCAAGAGCGACGTCGTGCCGGCGATCGAGATGGCCGTCTCGCGGTTCACCGAGTTGAAGGCGCTGGAGAAGGAGGTCGCCGACCTCAGCCTCCGGCTCGAGACCCGCAAGCTGGTGGACCGCGCCAAGTCGGTCCTCCAGACGGAGTACGGCCTGACCGAGCCGGCCGCCTTCCGCTGGATCCAGAAGACCTCCATGGACCGGCGGATGTCGATGCAGCAGGTGGCCGAGGCGGTCATCCAGGACGCCGAGGAGAAGAAGGCGTCCAAGGGCTGAGTCCCCGACGTACGAGTGAGGCCCGCGTCCCCGGTGTGGGGGCGCGGGCCTCAGCCGTACGGGCGCGGGGTCGTCAGTCCTCGCCCAGGTAGGCCTTGCGGACCGACTCGTCGTGGAGCAGGTCCTGGCCGCTGCCGGACAGGACGATGTTGCCGACCTCCATGACGTGGCCGTGGTCGGCCAGGGACAGGGCGGCCTGGGCGTTCTGCTCGACGAGCAGGATGGTGGTGCCCTGGGACTTCAGCTCGGCGATCGTCGCCATGATCTTTTGCATCATGATCGGCGAGAGGCCCATGGAGGGCTCGTCGAGCATCAGCAGCTTGGGCTGGGACATCAGGGCGCGGCCCATGGCGAGCATCTGCTGCTCTCCGCCGGACAGGGTGCCCGCGGCCTGCTTGCGGCGTTCACCGAGGATCGGGAAGAGATCGTAGGCGCGCTGGATGTCCTTCTCGATGCCCGGCCGGTCGCTGCGCAGGAAGGCGCCGAGGCGCAGATTGTCCTCGATCGTCATGCGCGGGAAGATGTGCCGCCCCTCGGGCGAGTGGGCGAGCCCCAGCGAGACGATCTGGTGCGCGGGCACCTTCTTGAGCGACTTGCCGCCGAATTTGATCTGGCCGCCGACCGGCTTCAGCAGCCCCGACAGGGTGCGCAGCGTCGTGGTCTTGCCGGCGCCGTTGGTGCCGATGAGGGTGACCACCTCGCCCGCGTCGACCTTGAAGGAGATGCCCTTGACGGCCTCGATCTTGCCGTAGGCGACGCGGAGGTCCTCGACCTCGAGCAGTGCGGTCATCGGTCGTTCTCCTTGCCGGCCGCGGTGTCCGTGGTGGTGTCGGCCTGGGCGGCCTGCGCGGCTTCGGCGGCTTCCACTTCGGCCGCTTCCGCGGCGCCGGGGTCGTCGGCGAGGGGCTCGCCGAGATAGGCGGCGACCACGCGTTCGTCGCCCTGCACCGTGGCGCTGTCGCCCTCGACGAGCTTCTCGCCCTGCACCAGCACGGCGACGCGGTCGCAGAGGTTGAAGATGAACCGCATGTCGTGCTCGATGACGAGGACGGCGATGCCCTTGTCGCGGATGGCGAAGACCAGTTCCTCGGTGGCCCGCGTCTCCTGCGGGTTCATGCCGGCCGTCGGCTCGTCCAGGAGCAGCAGCCCCGGCTCGCTGGCCAGCGCGCGGGCGATCTCCAGCTTGCGCTGCTCGCCGTAGGGCAGGTTGCGCGCCAGGTGGTCCGCCTTGGGTGCGAGACCCACGAACTCCAGGAGTTCCGTGGCGCGTTCGCGGGACGCCTTCTCCGCGCGGTGGAAGCCGGGGCCGCGCAGCACGGCCGACCAGAAGCCCTCCTTGGTCCGGGTGTGCCGGCCGACGAGGACGTTCTCCAGGACCGTCATGTTGCCGAACAGCCGGATGTTCTGGAAGGTACGGGCGATGCCGGCCGCGGTCACCTTGAAGGACTTGGCCGGCAGGACCTGGCCCTTGTAGCGGACCTCGCCCTCGGTCGGGACGTAGAGACCGGTCAGGCAGTTGAAGAAGGTCGTCTTCCCGGCGCCGTTGGGGCCGATCAGGCCGACGATCTCGCCGCTGTTCACGGTGAGGTCGACGCCGTTCACGGCGGTCAGTCCGCCGAAGCGCATCGTGACACCGCGCGCGTCGAGGATGGTGGTGCCGGGGGCCGGGGCGCCCGGTGCGGTGTCCTTGGTGGTGGTGTCGGTGGTCATGATGGTCAGGCCCCTGTCTTGCTCAGGACGGTGGGCGCTTCGGCCTCTTCGTGGAACTCCAGCTTGCGGCGGCGGTTGGCGATGAGGCCCTCCGGGCGGAAGCGCATCAGCAGGACGAGCGCGAGTCCGAAGGCGAGGAGCTGGTAGTCGTCCAGGAACTGGAGCTTGTTGGGAATCAGGAACAGCAGCGCCGCGCCGATGAGCGGACCGGCGATGGTGCCCATGCCGCCGAGCACGACCGCGGCGAGCAGGAAGGCCGAGTTGGGCGGCGTGGTGCCGGCGAAGAGGTACTGCTCGGGGGTGACGGTGTAGGTGACGTGCGCCTGGACGGTGCCGGCGAGTCCGGCCAGCGAGGCGCCGACGGCGAACGCGATGAGCTTGACCCGGAAGCCGTTGATACCCATGGCGAGCGCGGCGGTCTCGTCCTCGCGGATGGCGACCCAGGCGCGGCCGATGCGGGAGTCGCCGCTGCGCCGGAAGACCAGGACGACGACGGCCGTGATGATGAGCATCAGCAGGAAGTAGTTGGCGAACCGGCCGAGGGTGAAGCCGCCGATGTCGTGCGCGACCCCGAGGTCGAAGCCGAGGATCTTGAGGTCGGGGATGGACGAGATGCCGTTGGAGCCGTTGGTGACGTCCGGGCCCGAGGTGCCGTCCAGGTTGTTGGCGGTGATCCGGAAGATCTCACCGAAGCCGAGCGTCACGATGGCGAGGTAGTCGCCGCGCAGCCGCAGCGTGGGCGCGCCGATCAGGACGCCGAACACCAGGGAGGCGGCCGCGCCGACCAGGACCGCGGCCCAGAACGGCAGGTGCAGGTCGAAGGGCGAGCTGGGGGAGCCGGAGACCATGGACGCGGCGTAGGCGCCGACGCCGAGGAAGGCCACGTAGCCGAGGTCGAGCAGGCCGGCGAGGCCGACGACGATGTTCAGGCCGAGCGCGACCGTGGCGAAGATCAGGATGTAGACGCCGAGGGTGGCGTACTGGTCGTCGGACTGCGTGAAGGGGAAGCAGGCGGCCGCGATGAAGGCGCCGCAGACGGTGATGTTCTGGTGCCGTGCGGTGATCTCGGTGGCGTGGCTGATCAGCCCGGACCGGTGGAAGGCGGAGAACCCGAAGCCGGCGACGATCAGGAAACCGATGAACAGCTCGTCGTACTCGGTGCCGATGCCGTAGGTGAAGACCAGCAGGGCCACGGCGAGGATCGCCACGATGACGAGGATCTCGACGTAGGACGGCAGCGCGCGCGCGGGCTTGGGGTCCTTGGAGGCGAAGGCCGCCCGGACCGTCTGCCAGTTCTGCGAGCTGGAGTGCTTGAACCGGTCCCAGCCGGTGTCGTCGGGGTCGAACGGGTCCGGCTCGGGCCGCTCGAAGGGCAGCGCGAGGGCGCCCAGGAAGGCGATGAGCGTGACGGCCGCGGCGATGTAACCGCCGGGTTCGAGGTTGACGACGCCGCCGAGCTTGGTGCTGATCGCGACGACCGTGTACCAGGTGGTGGCGAAGGCGGCGAGCGCGGCGAACTTGAGCGCCGCGTCCGCACCGGCCGGCACGAGCCAGCCGAGCCCCTTGACGCCGTACGACGCGAGGCCGAAGAGGGCGGTGAGGGCGCCGGCGATCAGCACCAGGACCTGCAGGCCGCCCGGGTAGCCGTAGACGGTGAGGTCGCCGGGGAACTCGGCGGTCCAGGTCCAGGCGAGGAAGGTGGAGACGACGGTGAGGACACCGCCGCCGGTGGCGAGGGCACGGCCGAGGTTCGCGGGTATGCCGATGAGGCCGGAGGCGTCGTCCGGGGCGGGGGCGCCGGTGTTCTTCGGCGCGGTGGTCTGTGTGGTCATCGGTGTCACGCCCTGTCCGCAACGCGTTCGCCGAGCAGGCCCTGCGGCCTGAACAACAGCACGAGGATGAGGAGGATGAAGGCCCAGACGTCCGCCCAGGACTGGCTGCCGAACTTGTCCAGGCCGGGGATGTCGGCGATGTAGGCGGTGGCCAGGGTCTCGGCGACGCCGAGGACGACACCGCCGATCATGGCGCCGTAGATGTTGCCGATGCCGCCGAGGACCGCCGCGGTGAAGGCCTTGAGACCGAGGATGAAGCCCATCTTGAACTCGATCTGGCCGTACTTGAGGCCGTAGGCGACGCCTCCGACGGCGGCGAAGACGGCGCCGAGCGCGAAGGCGACCACGATGATGCGGTCCGTGTTGACGCCCATCAGCTTGGCGGTGTCCGGGTCCTGGGCGGTGGCCTGCATACCGCGCCCGGTGCGGGTGCGCATCACGAAGTAGCCGAGCAGCGCCATGCTGACCGGTGCCGCGATCAGCAGGAAGATGTCGCCGGTCTGGATGGTGACGTCGCCGATGTGGAAGGGCCCGCCGTCGATCTGCGGGAAGGGCCGCGCGGACTTCGCGTCCGGGTACCAGGCCCACACCGCCTGCTGCAGGGCGAGGGAGAGGCCGATCGCGGTGATGAGCGGCGCGAGCCGGGGTGCGCCGCGCAGGGGACGGTAGGCGAACCGTTCCGCCCCGACGGCGACGGTGGTGGAGACGATCACCGCGCCGATGAGCATCAGGGGCAGGGCGATCAGCATGGAGGTGCCGTCGGGCAGGATGTACATGTAGACCGTGAGTGCGCCGAAGGCGCCGGTCATGAAGATCTCGCCGTGGGCGAAGTTGATGAGCTGGACGATGCCGTAGACCATTGTGTAGCCGATGGCGACGAGCCCGTACATGGATCCCAGTAGCAGGCCGTTGACCAGCTGCTGCGGCAGTTCGTTCACCGCATGTCCTCCGAGACATTCGGACGTTCGACGGATGATGAGGCCGGATGCGAGTCCGCGCGGGGCGCCAGTGGAACAGCGCCCCGCGCGGCTCGTGGGCAGTGGTGCGGTCGGTCAGCCGGTGTAGGTACCGGACTTGACGTCGTTGAAGGCCCCGTTCTCGACGGAGTAGACGGTGAGCTGCTTGTTGGTCGCGTCACCGAACTCGTCGAAGGAGACCTTGCCGGTCACACCGTCGAAGGAGACGTTCTGCATGGCCTCGGTGACCTTGGCGCGGGCGTCGTCGGGAAGCTTCCCGTCGTTGTCCCCGACGACCTTCTTGACGGCCTCGATGATCGCCCAGGCGGAGTCGTAGGAGTAGCCGCCGTAGGCCGCGTAGTCCTCCTTGTAACCGCCCGCCTTGTAGTCGGCCACGAACTTCTTGGCCGACGGGAGTTCCTCGACGGGCGCGCCGACTGAGGTGGCGAGGTCGCCGGTGCTGGCGGGGCCGGCCAGCTTGATGAAGGTGTCGTCCTTGATGCCGTCGCCGCCGACCAGCGGGATCTTGGCGCCGGCCTCCTTGATCTGCTTGCTCAGCGGGCCGGCCTGCGGGTATTCACCGCCGTAGTAGACGACGTCGGCGCCGGAGTTCTTCACCTTGGTGGCGACCGAGGAGAAGTCCTTGGTGTCCGGGTTGATGTGCTCGGTGCCGACCACCTGGCCGCCGAGCTTCTTGAACTCCTCGGTGAAGGTGGCGGCGAGGCCCGCGCCGTAGGTCTTCTTGTCGTCGATGACGAAGACCTTCTTCTTCTTGGCGTCGTTGTAGACGTACTGCGCGGCGAACGGGCCCTGGATGGCGTCCGTGGTCGCGGTGCGGAAGTACGACTTGTACTGGCGGACCTTCTTGTTCCGCCAGTCCGGGCCCTGGGTCAGGGACGGGCCGGTGTTGGCCGGGGAGACCTCGACCAGCTTGGCGGTGTCGAAGACCTTCTGCATGGACTCGCCGACCGACGAGTTCAGCGGGCCGACGACGCCGAGGACGTCCTTGTTGGCGACGAAGCTACTGGCGTTCTGCTGGCCGACGGACGGCTGGCCCTGGTCGTCGAGTGCCTCGACCTTGAAGGTGATGCCGTCGACGGTCTTCTCCTTGTTGGCCGTCTTGGCCGCGAGGTCCGCCGAGTTCTTGATGCCGAGGCCGAGCGCGGACAGGTCGCCGGTCAGCGGGGCGTCGACGCCGATGACGACGGTGGTGCCACCGCCGCCGTTGCCGGAGTCGGATCCGCCGTCGTCGTCGCGCGAGCCGCAGGCGGTGAGGGTGAGCGCTCCCGCCGCCAGAGCGGCGGTGATGGCGATGAGCGAACGTTGACGCACGATCAGTCCTTTCCCTGGCACGGCCGCTTCCCCGTGGAGGCGGTCGAGTCGAGCGCGGGGCCGAAATGACAATCCGACGGCGCGGTGACTGGCCGTGACTCTAAGCGTGTGTGGGGAAGGTGGAGGAGGGTCTGACTGAGGCTGTGACTCTCTTGTTATGACACCGGGTATTGCAGAGCGGTACTCGGTGGGAAGAAGGGCTGAATTCAGGCCGATTCGCCCTGTCCGCATGGTGAGAACCCGCAGGACGAACGCCTCGGGTTCAGGCGTCTGGGGCGTTTTGGTGATTACCGCGAATCGTTGCCGCAGGCGACCTCGAGGGCCCGGGAGAGGTCCTGTGCATAGCGCGCCCCCAGGATGAAACTGTGGGCTTCTATTGCGCGCGCATTACGCAGTGTTACATCCAGGAAAGGGAGTCCGGGATTCCGGGGCGCTTTTTCACATTCCGTCACCCGCAGGGTGACAATGATCTTGCGGGCGGAATGCGATTTTGTCTGGAAAGGTGCCGCCGGCGAGGAGGTCACCGACAGGCCGTCGTAGGGCTGGGTCAGCCGCGTCACCGTGACGGGCGGTCCCGACCGCACGCTCAGCAGCACTGTGAAGCTGTAGGCGCCGGCCGTGGCCCCCCGTGAGCCGGTCGCGGGGGCCACGTAGACGAGGTCGACCGCCTGGGACGGGTAGGGCGGCGGGGGAGCCGGCTGCGGCTGGGAACGGCTCGCGTACAGGTAGCCGCCGCCCGCCAGTACGACGAGGACGGCGCCGGAGGCGAGGACGGTCCGGCGGTGGCGGTCGTAGCGCAGGGCGAGGCGTCCGCGCGGCCGGGGCGGCGTGTCCCGGACCCGGGTGTCCTCGCCCGGCTCGACCGGTCCGATGCCGGTCATGACTGCCACGGGCCGCGGCTCGGACCGCCGTCGCGGTACCCGTCGGCGCACGCCTGCCGCACCCGGCGGTCGATCAACTCCCCGGCGGCCCGGGCGCCTTGCTTCCGCTTCGCGGCCCGCGCCTCGTCCACGACCTCGCGCAGGATGTCGTACTGCCGGTTGGACAGCCCCATCGACTGATAGTCGCCGTAGGGCTCCCCGCCGTCCAGCATCTCGCGCGCCCAGTACCCGACGGCGCTCACGCACAACTCCGCGCCGGACAAGGGGCGGGGAGACGCGGGCGACGCGGCCGACGTCGAGGCGCCGTGTCCGGCCCCGGGGGAACCGCCCGCTCCGTCACCGGAGTTGCCGCAGCCGACGACCACGACCGCCGTCATCAGCGCCAGCGCCGCACGGCCCCGCCGCAGTGCCCGTCCCCGCCGGAGCGTCCCTCCCCGTCCCATGCCCTGACGCTAGGACGCGGGACGACCGCGGGCAATGCCGGTGTAGGCAATGCCGGTGTCACGGGTGCCGCGGGCGGGACCGGCAGGCCCCCGGCAGGCACCGGTAGTCCCCGGCAGGCGCCGCGGGGAGCTCGGCGCGGGTGCTCAGCCCGTCGCGGCCGTCGGGGCCCCGTCGCCGGGGTTCAGGTCGCGCAGCAGGCAGGTCAGCCGGGCGGTGCACACCCGGCGGTCCTGCTCGTCGCTGATCACGACCTCGTACGTCGCCGTCGACCGGCCCCGGTGCACCGGCGTGGCCACCCCGGTGACCAGGCCGGAACGGACCCCGCGGTGATGGGTGCAGTTCAGGTCGACACCGACGGCGATCTTGGAGGAACCGCCGTGCAGCATCGAGCCGACCGACCCGAGCGTCTCGGCCAGCACGGCCGAGGCGCCGCCGTGCAGCAGTCCGTACGGCTGGGTGTTGCCCTCCACCGGCATCGTGCCGACGACCCGGTCCGCGGACGCCTCGACGATCTGGACGCCCATGCGCGTTCCCAGGTGCCCGGCGGAGAACAGCGCGGGCAGGTCCACCCCGAGCGCGGCGTACTCGTCGATGACCTCCTGCGGGAACTGCACCTGCTGCTGCTCGCCCATGGGCCGGCTCCGTTTCGTCCATCCGTCTGTGGTCGGTGGCCGCCGGCCGGTTGCTGGGGCCGACCGGCCGGCCGCTTCGCTTGGCTGAGCAAACGCTCAGTCGGTCGCCGATTGTTCCAGACGGACGACCACGGACTTGCTGGCCGGGGTGTTGCTGGTGTCCGCGGTGGCGTCCAGCGGCACCAGGACATTGGTCTCGGGGTAGTACGCCGCCGCGCAGCCCCGGGCCGTCGGGTAGTGCACGACGCGGAAGCCGGGCGCACGCCGCTCCACACCGTCCCGCCACTCGCTCACCAGGTCGACGTACGAGCCGTCCGCGACGTCCAGCCTCCGGGCGTCCTCCGGGTTGACCAGGACGACACGGCGGCCGTTCCTGATCCCCCGGTAACGGTCGTCCAGGCCGTAGATCGTGGTGTTGTACTGGTCGTGCGAGCGCAGCGTCTGCAGCAGCAGCCGCCCCTCGGGCAGCTCGGGGAACTCCACCGGCGCGGCGGTGAAGTTGGCCTTCCCGGTGGCCGTCGGGAAGCGCCGCTCGTCGCGCGGGGCGTGCGGCAGCGCGAAGCCCCCGGGGTGCGCCACGCGCGCGTTGAAGTCCTCGAAGCCCGGCACGACACGCCCGATGCGGTCGCGGATCGTCGCGTAGTCCTTCTCGAACTCCTCCCACGGCGTGCGGCTCTCCTCGCCCAGCACCCGGCGCGCCAGGCGGCACACGATCGCGGGCTCGGACAGCAGCTGACCGCTCGCGGGCTCCAGCCGCCCGCGCGAGGCGTGTACCATGCCCATGGAGTCCTCGACGGTCACGAACTGCTCACCGCCGCCCTGGAGGTCACGCTCCGTGCGGCCCAGCGTCGGCAGGATCAGCGCTCGCGCGCCCGTGACCGCGTGCGAGCGGTTCAGCTTCGTCGACACGTGCACGGTGAGCCGGGCGCGGCGCATCGCCGCCTCGGTGACCTCCGTGTCGGGGGAGGCGGAGACGAAGTTGCCGCCCATGGCGAAGAAGACCTTCGCCTCGCCGTCGCGCAGCGCGCGGATCGCCCGTACGACGTCGTAGCCGTGCTCGCGCGGCGGGGCGAAGCCGAACTCCTTCTCCAGGGCGTCCAGGAAGGCGGGCGCGGGCCGCTCGAAGATGCCCATCGTGCGGTCGCCCTGCACGTTGGAGTGGCCGCGCACCGGGCAGACGCCCGCGCCGGGGCGGCCGATGTTGCCGCGCAGCAGCAGGAAGTTCACGACCTCGCGGATCGTGGGCACCGAGTGCTTGTGCTGGGTCAGGCCCATCGCCCAGCACACGATGGTGCGCTCCGAGGCGAGCACCATGCGCAGCGCTTCCTCGATCTCCGCGCGCGTGAGACCCGTCGCCGCGAGCGTGTCGTCCCAGTCGGCGGCGTGGGCGGCGGTCGCGAACTCCTCGTAGCCGTGCGTGTGTTCCTCGACGAATGCCTCGTCGACCGCGCCCTCCGTCTCCAGGATCAGCTTGTTGAGGAGCCGGAACAGCGCCTGGTCGCCGCCGAGGCGGATCTGGAGGAACAGGTCGGTCAGGGAGGCGCCCGCGGTGAGCCCCTTGGGGGTCTGCGGGTTCTTGAAGCGCTCCAGACCGGCCTCGGGCAGCGGATTGACGCTGATGATCCGCGCGCCGTTCGCCTTCGCCTTCTCCAGGGCCGAGAGCATCCGCGGGTGGTTGGTGCCCGGGTTCTGGCCGGCCACGATGATCAGGTCCGACTTGTACAGGTCCTCCAGCAGGACGCTGCCCTTGCCGACGCCGATGGTCTCGGACAGCGCCGAGCCGGACGACTCGTGGCACATGTTGGAGCAGTCCGGCAGGTTGTTGGTGCCCAGCTCGCGTGCGAAGAGCTGGTAGAGGAACGCCGCCTCGTTGCTGGTGCGCCCCGAGGTGTAGAAGACGGCCTCGTCGGGCGAGTCCAGCGCGGCGATCTCCTCCGCGACGATGTCGAAGGCGCGCTCCCAGGTGACCGGCTCGTAGTGCTCACCGCCCTCCGGCAGGTACACCGGGTGCGTCAGCCGGCCCTGCTGGCCCAGCCAGTAGCCGCTGCGGGTCGCGAGGTCGGCGACTGAGTGCGCCGCGAAGAACTCCGGGGTGACGCGGCGCAGGGTGGCCTCCTCGGCCACGGCCTTCGCGCCGTTCTCGCAGAACTCCGCCTTGTGCCGGTGGTCCCCCTCCGGCCAGGCGCAGCCCGGGCAGTCGAAGCCGTCCTTCTGATTGACACGCAGGAGCGTCAGCGCCGTCCGCTTCACACCCATCTGCCGCTGGGCGACCCGCAGGGTGTGGCCGATCGCCGGGATGCCCGCGGCCGCGTGCTGGGGTCCCGAGACCTGCGGCGCGTCCTGAACCGGATCACCCTTGGGAGGCTTGGTCGCCATCGCGCGCTCCTTCGCGTACACGTGTGAAGTACGTCTCCGATCCTCGCACGCGCCGACGGCAGCTTGAGATGCCGGGCACGATCGGCGCCCTGAAGGGGCGCGGGGCCGTGCTCGACGTGCGGCTCCGCCGCGTGGGCGCGACCAGCCACGACGCACCCGCACCGTAGAACTGCACCCGTGCCACAGACGCACCCGGCACCGACTGTCAGTGCCACGTGGCAGGATCGGTGTCGTGGCGAAGACAGCATCGAAGAAGACCGACAGCACCTCCGGCGCCCGACCGCGGCTGATGCTCATGGACGGGCACTCGCTGGCGTACCGCGCGTTCTTCGCGCTGCCCGCGGAGAACTTCACGACCGCGACCGGCCAGCCGACCAACGCGATCTACGGCTTCGCGTCGATGCTGGCCAACACCCTGCGTGACGAGGCGCCCACGCACTTCGCGGTGGCGTTCGACGTCTCCCGCAAGACCTGGCGGTCCGAGGAGTTCACCGAGTACAAGGCGAACCGCTCCAAGACCCCGGACGAGTTCAAGGGGCAGGTGGAGCTGATCGGCGAGCTGCTCGACTCCATGCACGTACCCCGGTTCGCCGTCGAGGGCTTCGAGGCGGACGACGTCATCGCCACCCTCGCCACCCAGGCCGAGGCCGAGGGCTTTGACGTCCTGATCGTCACCGGCGACCGGGACTCCTTCCAGCTCGTCAGCGAGCACACCACGGTCCTGTATCCCACCAAGGGCGTCTCCGAGCTGACCCGCTTCACCCCGGAGAAGGTCTTCGAGAAGTACGGGCTGACCCCCGCCCAGTACCCCGACTTCGCGGCGCTGCGCGGCGACCCCTCCGACAACCTGCCGGGCATCCCGGGCGTCGGCGAGAAGACGGCCGCGAAGTGGATCAACCAGTTCGGGTCGTTCGCGGAGCTGGTCGAGCGTGTCGACGAGGTCAAGGGCAAGGCCGGGCAGAACCTGCGCGACCACCTGGAGAACGTGAAGCTCAACCGTCGGCTCACCGAGCTGGAGCGGCGCGTCGAGCTGCCGAGGACCGTCACCGACCTGGAGCGGACGGCCTACGACCGCAAGGGCGTCGCGGTGATCCTGGACACCCTGGAGATCCGCAACCCCTCGCTGCGCGAGCGGCTCTACGCCGTCGACCCGGGCGCCGAGGAGGCCGAGGCCACCCCGGTGGTCGCGGACGGCGTCGAGCTGGACGGCACCGTGCTGGGCACGGGCGAGCTGGCCGGCTGGCTCACCGAGCACGGCGCGCAGCCGCTCGGCGTGGCCACCGTCGACACCTGGGCTCTGGGCACCGGCTCGGTGACCGAGGTCGCGCTCGCCGCGTCCGACGGGAAGGCCGCCTGGTTCGACCCGACGGAGATCGACGAGGCCGACGAGACGGCGTTCCGCTCCTGGCTCTCCGACCCGGACCGGCCCAAGGTCTTCCACAACGCCAAGGGCGCGATGCGCGTCTTCGCCGAGCACGGCTGGAGCGTCGCCGGCGTGGGCATGGACACCGCGCTTGCCGCCTACCTGGTCAAGCCCGGCCGCCGCTCCTTCGACCTGGACGCGCTGTCCCTGGAGTACCTGCACCGCGAGTTGGCCCCCGCCGCCGCGGCCGACGGACAGCTCGCCTTCGGCGCGGACGAGGGTGCCGAGGCCGAGGTGCTGATGGTGCAGGCCCGCGCCATCCTCGACCTGGGCGAGACCTTCGAGAGCCGCCTGGCCGACGTGGGCGCCGCCGACCTGCTGCGCGACATGGAGCTGCCCACGTCCGCGCTGCTCGCCCGCATGGAGCGGCACGGCATCGCGGCCGACCGGGAGCACCTCCAGGCCATGGAGCAGATGTTCGCGGGTGCCGTCCAGCAGGCGGTCAAGGAGGCCCACGCGGCGGCCGGACGCGAGTTCAACCTGGGTTCGCCCAAGCAGCTCCAGGAGGTCCTCTTCGGCGAGCTGAACCTGCCGAAGACCAAGAAGACCAAGACCGGCTACACCACCGACGCCGACGCCCTGGCCTGGCTCGCGGCCCAGACGGACAACGAGCTGCCGGTGATCATGCTCCGCCACCGGGAGCAGGCCAAGCTGCGCGTCACGGTGGAGGGCCTGATCAAGACGATCGCCGCGGACGGCCGCATCCACACCACGTTCAACCAGACGGTCGCCGCGACCGGCCGCCTCTCCTCCACCGACCCGAACCTGCAGAACATCCCGGTCCGCACCGACGAGGGCCGGGCGATCCGCCGCGGCTTCGTGGTCGGCGAGGGCTTCGAGTCCCTGATGACGGCCGACTACAGCCAGATCGAGCTGCGGGTGATGGCCCACCTCTCCGAGGACGCGGGCCTGACCGAGGCGTTCACGTCCGGCGAGGACCTGCACACCACCGCGGCCGCCCAGGTCTTCTCCGTCGAGCAGTCCGCCGTGGACGCGGAGATGCGCCGCAAGATCAAGGCCATGTCCTACGGCCTGGCGTACGGACTGTCCGCCTTCGGGCTCTCCCAGCAGCTGAACATCGAGGCGGCCGAGGCCCGCGGCCTGATGGACGCCTACTTCGAGCGTTTCGGCGGCGTGCGGGACTATCTGCGCCGGGTCGTCGACGAGGCACGGGCCACGGGTTACACGGCGACCCTCTTCGGCCGCCGCCGCTACCTCCCCGACCTCAACAGCGACAACCGCCAGCGCCGCGAGGCGGCCGAGAGGATGGCCCTGAACGCGCCGATCCAGGGCACGGCGGCCGACATCGTCAAGATCGCCATGCTCAACGTGGACAAGGCGCTGCGCGAGGCCGGCCTCGCGTCCCGCATGCTCCTCCAGGTCCACGACGAAATCGTCCTGGAGATCGCCCCGGGCGAGCGTGCCGCGGCGGAGGAGCTGGTCCGCCGCGAAATGGCCAACGCGGTGCAGCTCAGCGTCCCCCTGGGCGTCTCGGTAGGCGCGGGCCAGGACTGGGAATCGGCAGCACACTAGCCTCCGCCGCTGCGGGCAGTCGCGCCGCGCCGCTGCGGGCAGTCGTGCCGCTGGGCGGCACGGGTGGGCGGTGGGGGAGGCACCCCGCAACGCCGGGCTGCGTACACCCCACCCCGCCCCGCCCTCAACGCCGGCCAGCCCGTCGGCGCCGGGCTGCGCACCCCGCCCCCAACGCCGGGTCACTCTTCCGGCGCTGGTGGGCGGCCCCGGGGCCACTCGCCCACCGCTTCCGTCACTCCGGTGGCCCCCGAGGAAACGCCCCGCCCCCCGTCTCCCGTGAGGATGCGGGCATGGGTATACGCATGCTCCACCACCGGACGACACCGGCACGGGCACGCACCGACGGACCCGCCCGCGTGCCACTCCTCCCGGTCCCGGTCTTCGCACCGGGCGCAAGTACCGGCCGCACCCCCGCCACCCTCACGACGGTCCTGCGCCGCACCGCGTCGGACCTCCGCCGCCCACTCGCCCGCCGGGCCCGCGCGACCGCCGCCGCCCCGCACGAGACACCCGCCTGGCGGCTTTGGGCCGACCTGGCCCGCGGCTACCTCGCGCTGGCCCTCACCCTGCTGCCGCGCCCCCGACCTGCCCAGACCTTCACCGTGTTCGTCGCGACCGCCGACTCACTCGGCGCCCGACCGGGCGGCCCGACGCGGTACTGACCACGGCCCCGGACGGCAAGGCGGCCGCGTGACCGGGGGGGGCGAACGGCAACAGAACTCCTCATATGGCCAAGTGGTGAATATCGGGCAGGAACGGGTGCCCGCGCAAAGGAAGTTGTCGTAGGGTCGCCTGCGGCACGGTACGGGTCGAACAGACGCGCACGGTGCCCGGAGGATCGAGGTGCAACCGTCTGCGCCTGTCGATCGTCACAACAGGGCGGACACAGCCGGTACGACGGACGCGTACGACAGCAGAAGACGGACGGGACGGACGCGCGGGCGTCCACGGGAGGGGTTCACTCTATGGCGGCGCATTTCGACAGGAGGCTCCGCAAGGCGGCGGTCACCACCACCGTGGCGGCGGTCGCGGTCGCGGCCCTGTCCGCGTCCCAGGCCCCCGACGTGACGGCCGACGGCAACGGCAGACAGACCACCGCCGACAACATGCCGACGTCCGACACGCCTCCCGAGGAGAGCGCCACGGGCAACTCGCCCTACTACACCGACCTGCCGCCGCTCAACAGTCCCAACCCCTCCCCGACCACGGGCACCCCCTCCTCCCGGGGCTCGTCCGAGGCCGGCATCCCGGCCACCGTCCTCGACGCCTACAAGAAGGCCGAGTCGGAGCTGCGCCGGGCCAAGCCCGGCTGCAACCTGCCGTGGCAACTGCTCGCCGCCATCGGCAAGGTGGAGTCCGGCCAGGCTCGCGGCGGCCGCGTCGACGCCAACGGCACCACGATCGGCAGGATCATCGGCCCGCAGCTCGACGGCAACGGCTTCGCGCTCATCAAGGACACCGACAACGGCGTCTACGACGGCAACAGCAGCTACGACAACGCCGTGGGCCCCATGCAGTTCATCCCGTCCACCTGGGCGTGGGCGGGCCGCGACGGCAACGGCGACGGCAAGGAAGACCCCAACAACGTCTACGACGCCGCGCTCGCCGCCGGCCACTACCTGTGCCGCTTCGACTGGGACCTGTCCGACCAGGCCGACCTCAATCGCGCGATCCTCAGCTACAACAACTCGCAGGACTACCTGAACACGGTCCTGTCGTGGCTGGAGCACTACCGCAAGGGCACCCACGAGATCCCGGACGGCACCGGCAGCCTCCCGGTCGGCCGCAGCGACGACACGGCCGCCGGCGCCGACCCCTCGCCGGGCGGCGCGGGCGCGAGCACCGGGTCGCAGACTCCGGGCGCGACGCCGGGCCCGTCCCAGAGCCCGAGCAAGCCGCCGTCGTCGGGCAAGCCCACCGACCCCGGCGGTCCGAGCACCAGCCCCTCCACCCCGCCCAAGGACCCGACGCCGCCGACCGAGACCCCCACCCCGGCCCCCACACCCACCGACACGGTTCACCACCTGGAGGCCGCCGGTACCACGGGGCTCACTGCGATCGCGGGCGACACGTTCGCCGAGAAGATCAGCGCCCGCGCCGAGACCAAGGCAGGGAAGGCCGTCGGCAAGGTGCGCGTCCGCTTCACCGTCCTGGGCGACACAGACGCCGCCTTCACCGGCGGGGACAAGGTCGCCGCGGTCACCACCAACGCCTCCGGCGTGGCCGTCGCGCCCGCGCTGGTGGCGGGTGAGCAGACCGGAGGGTTCACCGTCCGCGCCACCGTGATCGGCCGTACCGTCCCGGGCCTCGACTACAAGGCCACCGTCACCGAGCGCGTCGCCGACGCCCTCACCAGCACCGGTGAGACCGAGCTGACGTGCACACCGGGCGGCGAGTTCGCCGACCCGGTCCAGGTGAAGGCCACGCTCAAGGGCGCCGTCGCGGACAAGGTCGCCGTCACCGCGACCCTCATCAAGTCCGAGGACGACCCGACCGAGAACGACAAGGGCCCCTACTTCAAGGACGCCGACGGAAAGGCCGTCCGTACGCTGACCGGTCGGCAGACGGACGCCAACGGCCTGCTGGAGCTGCCGAAGCTGTTCGCCGACGACGCCGAGGGCACGTACGTCCTCCGCCTCACCACGCCGGGCGGCGGCCGGCTCGACATCACCCTGAAGGTGGCCAAGGCGGCCGAGCCGACGCCGGACCCGTCGACCGAGCCCTCGACGGCACCGGAGGCGTAGGGACCGTCCCGCCCGGCGGGGCGCTCCCCGCCGGGCGGAAACCGGTCACGTGCCGAGCCGGGCCTTCGTGTACCGCGTCGGCTCCGCCGTGGCCGGGTCCTCGGGCCACGGATGCTTCGGATACCGGCCGCGCAGCTCCGCGCGTACGCCCTTGTAGCCGTCCTTCCAGAACGAGGCCAGGTCGGCGGTGACCGCGGCGGGGCGGCCGGCGGGGGAGAGCAGATGCACGAGGAGCGGCACCCCGGCGATCTCGGGTGACCGCTGGAGCCCGAACATCTCCTGCAACTTCACGGCCAGGACGGGCTGTCCGGGGTCGCCGTAGTCGATCCGGATCCTGGACCCACTGGGCACGAGGATCCGCTCGGGGGCCAGCTCGTCGAGCCGTGCCGCTTCACCGGACGCCCAGGGCAGCAACCGCGTCAACGCCTGCCCGGCGTCGATCCGCCCCAGGTCGGACCGCCGCCGGGCCCGGCCGAGCTCGGGCTCCAGCCACTCGTCCGCGCGCGCGAGCATCGCCTCGTCCGTGACGTCCGGCCAGGGCTCACCGAGGTGCCGGCGCAGGAACGCGAGCCGCTTGCGCAGCAGCTCGGCGTCGGCCGACCGGCCCAGCAGCCCGAACCCCTCCCGCCGCAGCCCCTCCAGCAGCGCGCCCCGCACGAGCACGGGGTCGGCGTCGGTGAGGGGCCGCACCGCCAGTTCCACCGCCCCGAGCCGTTCGACCCGCCGGGCCACCACGTCGCCGTCCGCCCAGTGCACCTCGTCCCGCTCCGTCAGCAGCGCCCCCGCCGCGAGCCGGGCGGTCTCCTCGTCGACGGCCGCACCGAGCTGCACGCGCGCGTGCCCCCTGCCCACGGGCCGGTCGGCCACGGCGACGGCGATCCAAGGCGCCCCACGCAGGGCCGACGCCTCGGGCAGTTCCGCCCGGGTGCCGGAGACCATCAGGTACGAACCGCCGTCCTTCCTGGCCACCCGCTCGGGAAAGGCCAGGGCGGCCACCAGGCCGGCGAGGGCACCGTCGCCGGCCTGCCGTCCCGGCCCGCCGTCCGCGGCCCCCACGGCGGCCCGCAGCCGTCGCACCTCGGCCCGCCACCGGGCCCCGTACGCGTCACCGCCCCGCCGAGCCGCCCGCAGCACGGACACCAGATCGTCCCCGTACTCCCGCGGCGCCTCTTCGCTCAACAGCCCCACCACCTCGGCGACCACCTCGGCCCGACCTCCGCCGCAGCCACCGGCGCGGCCGGCAGCCGCCGCCGGTGAGCCCGAGGCGGCACGCGGCGAAGCCCCCGCGCCCGGCTCCGCCGCGTCCAGGAGCGCTCGGCCCAGCCGGGGGTGCAGGCCGAGGCGGGCCAGTCGTACCCCTCGCTCCGTCGCCCGGCCGGTGGAGTCCACCGCGCCGACCGCCGCCAGCACCGACCGGGCGGCCGCCATCGCCCCGCCCGGCGGCGGATCGAGCAGCGCCAGACCCGACGCGTCCGGATCGCCCCAGCAGGCCGCCTGCAACGCGAACGCCGTCAGGTCGGCCACCTTGATCTCCGGCGCGGGAAACCCCGGCAGCCGGGCGTCCTCCGCCTCCGCCCAGCAGCGGTACACCACTCCCGGCGCCTCGCGTCCGGCCCGGCCCGCCCGCTGCCGCGCCGCCGCCCGCGAGGCCCGTACCGTCGTCAGCGCGCTGAGCCCCCGCGCGTGGTCCACCCGCGGTTCCCGCGCAAGACCCGCGTCCACCACCACCCGCACGCCCGGAACGGTCAGCGAGGACTCGGCCACCGACGTCGCCAGCACCACCCGGCGCCGCGCCCCGGGCGCCAGTACCGCGTCCTGCACGGCCGCGGGCGCCCGCCCGTGCACCTGGAGCACGTCCACGTCCGCGAGCGCCCCCAGCTGCCCGGCGACGCGGGAGATCTCACCGACCCCGGGCAGGAAGCACAACACGTCCCCGTCCCGTTCGGCCAGCGCCCGCCGCACCACCGAGGCCACGTGGGAGAGCAGCGCCGGGTCCACCCGCATCCCGTGAGGTGGCCGCACCGGCCGCACCGGTGGCGCCCACACGGCCTCGACGGGGTACGACACGCCGTGCGCCTCGACGACCGGCGCGTCGCCCAGCAACCGGGACCAGCCCGCCGCGTCGGTCGTCGCCGACGCCGCCACCAGCCGCAGCTCGGGCCGCAGGGCCTGCCTCACGTCCCACAGGAAGGCCGCCGACGTGTCCGCGTCCAGATGCCGCTCGTGGCACTCGTCCAGCACCACCGCGTCGACGCCCGTCAGCTCCTGGTCCCGCTGGAGCCGCTGCAGCAGCACACCGGTCGTGACGACCTCCACGCGCGTGTGGCGCCCGACGACCCGCTCCCCGCGCACGGTGTACCCGACACTCGCGCCCGGCTTCTCACCCAGCAGCCACGCCATCCGCCGGGCCGCCGCCCGCGCGGCGATCCGGCGCGGCTCGGCCACGACCACGCGCCGCGCGGGAGCCTCCTCCCCGCCCAGCAGCCCGGCCAGCGCCAGCGGCACCAGCGTCGTCTTGCCGGTGCCTGGCGGCGCGACCAGCACCGCCGTGCCGTGCCCCTCCAGGGCGTCGTGCAGCGCGGGCAGGGCACCGCGCACGGGCAGTGCGTCCAGGGCGTCGTAACGGATCACGCCCCCAGTGTCGTACGTCCGCGAAACCGCCCTCCACGCGCGCGTGGACCCGCCTCCCGGTACGGCTCAGTCGCGCTCGCAGACGAAGATCGCCGTCCCCGGGATCAGGTGGCCGCGCAGGGGCGACCAGCCGCCCCACTCCGAGGTGTTCCAGTCCGGCCACTCCGGCTCGACGAGGTCCACCAGCCGGAACCCCGACGTCACCACGTCCCGCACCCGGTCACCGAGCGTCCTGTGGTGCTCGACGTACACCGCGAGGCCCTCGTCGTCCTGCTCGACGTACGGCGTCCGGTCGAAGTACGAGGCGGAGACCGACAGCCCCTCGGGGCCCGGCTCGTCCGGGAACGCCCAGCGCAGCGGGTGCGTCACCGAGAAGACGAAGCGGCCGCCGGGACGCAGCACCCGGCGCACCTCCCGCAGCACCAGCCGCGGGTCGGCGACGAACGGCAGCGCCCCGTACGCCGAGCACGCCAGGTCGAACGAGCCGTCCGCGAAGGGCAGCACCGACGCGTCGGCACACACCAGGGGGAACGAGACGCCGATGCGCAGGGCGTGCTGGAGCTGGCGGTGGGAGAGGTCCAGGGCCACCGGACGGGCACCCTGGGCGGTCAGCCAGCGCGAACACTGGGCCGCGCCGGCGCCGATCTCCAGGACGTCCTTGCCCTTCAGGTCCTCCGGCGGGCCGAGCAGCTCCGCCTCCACCTCGTCCAGGCCCTCGGGGCACCACACGAAGCGGTCGTCGCCGAGGAAGGTGCCGTGCTCGGTCTGGTACTCGTCCGCGTTCCGGTCCCACCAGCCGCGGTTGGCGCGGGAACTCTCCGTGACACCGGCGGCACGCCGGGTGGCCTCGGGTTCGGATGCTTCGACTCCCTCTTGGATGACCGGCTCCCTCGTACTAGTCTGCGGGCTCTTCCGTGCCGCCCGCCCCGTGTGTCACGCAAGGGGCATCCAGGGGTCCGTGTGGCCTCGGGAGGCGGCTCTTGTGCCGGGTATGCGACGATCCGCCCCGGGTGTGCGGCTTCGCGCATTGACCCTGCCCGGCTGCCCCCGTATGCTACAAGTTGCGCTGCGGGCCTGCGCACCTCAGACGTAGCAGGTCGCGCTCGCATCTGTTGTATGTCCCCTCGGTTCTCGAGGCGTCGCCAGTCGATTTTCGGTGACGCTTCCTTGGCTGTCCGGCTTCTGCAGAGCGAAACGGGCTCCCGGCGTAAGCAGTACCTACGACTTCAATGTCCGTACCGGAGCCCTTTCCCACATGACGAGCAGCACCGAGACCACCGCCACCACCCCGCAGGTTGCGGTCAACGACATCGGTAACGAGGAAGCCTTCCTCGCCGCGATCGACGAGACGATCAAGTACTTCAACGACGGCGACATCGTCGACGGCGTCATCGTGAAGGTCGACCGGGACGAGGTCCTGCTCGACATCGGTTACAAGACCGAAGGTGTCATCCCGAGCCGCGAGCTCTCGATCAAGCACGACGTCGACCCCAACGAGGTCGTCGCCGTCGGTGACGAGATCGAGGCCCTCGTCCTCCAGAAGGAGGACAAGGAAGGCCGCCTGATCCTCTCGAAGAAGCGCGCCCAGTACGAGCGTGCCTGGGGCACCATCGAGAAGATCAAGGAAGAGGACGGCATCGTCACCGGTACCGTCATCGAGGTCGTCAAGGGTGGTCTCATCCTCGACATCGGCCTCCGCGGCTTCCTCCCGGCCTCCCTGGTCGAGATGCGCCGCGTCCGCGACCTCCAGCCCTACGTGGGCAAGGAGCTCGAGGCGAAGATCATCGAGCTGGACAAGAACCGCAACAACGTGGTCCTGTCCCGCCGCGCCTGGCTGGAGCAGACCCAGTCCGAGGTCCGCCAGACCTTCCTCACCACCCTCCAGAAGGGTCAGGTGCGGTCCGGCGTCGTCTCCTCGATCGTCAACTTCGGTGCCTTCGTGGACCTGGGTGGCGTCGACGGTCTGGTCCACGTCTCCGAGCTGTCCTGGAAGCACATCGACCACCCGTCCGAGGTCGTCGAGGTCGGTCAGGAAGTCACCGTCGAGGTCCTCGACGTCGACATGGACCGCGAGCGTGTCTCCCTGTCGCTGAAGGCGACCCAGGAAGACCCGTGGCAGCAGTTCGCCCGCACCCACCAGATCGGCCAGGTCGTGCCCGGCAAGGTCACGAAGCTGGTGCCGTTCGGTGCGTTCGTCCGCGTGGACGAGGGCATCGAGGGTCTGGTCCACATCTCCGAGCTGGCCGAGCGCCACGTGGAGATCCCGGAGCAGGTCGTCCAGGTCAACGACGAGATCTTCGTCAAGGTCATCGACATCGACCTCGAGCGCCGCCGCATCAGCCTCTCGCTGAAGCAGGCCAACGAGGCCTTCGGTGCCGACCCGTCCACGGTCGAGTTCGACCCGACCCTGTACGGCATGGCCGCGTCCTACGACGACCAGGGCAACTACATCTACCCCGAGGGCTTCGACCCCGAGACCAACGACTGGCTCGAGGGCTACGAGACCCAGCGCGAGGCGTGGGAGACGCAGTACGCCGAGGCCCAGCAGCGCTTCGAGCAGCACCAGGCGCAGGTCATCAAGTCCCGCGAGGCGGACGAGAAGGCCGCTGCCGAGGGTGTCGACACCGCGGGTGCGGCCCAGGCCGCGTCCGGTGGCGGTGGCGGCGGCTCGTACTCCTCCGAGGGTGGCGACAACTCCGGCGCCCTGGCGTCGGACGAGGCGCTGGCCGCGCTGCGTGAGAAGCTCGCCGGCGGCCAGAGCTGAGGCTCTGCACACCGGCCGCTGACACACGGCGGTTGAAGCACAGCGGTTGACCGAGGGGCCGCACCTTCCGAGGTGCGGCCCCTTCGGTGTGCCCCGCCGGGAATGCCCCACCCCGCAAGGGCGTTGTGAGGTGTGAACACGAGGAGGGGAGCGGTCACTGTGCTTGATCCGCAGGATTTGTACGCCTGGGAGCCGAAGGGCCTTGCCGTCGTCGACATGGCACTCGCCCAGGAGTCGGCCGGACTGGTCATGCTGTACCACTTCGACGGATACATCGACGCCGGGGAGACCGGCGACCAGATCGTCGACCAGGTGCTCGACGCGCTGCCCCACCAGGTCGTCGCCCGCTTCGACCACGACCGGCTCGTGGACTACCGCGCGCGCCGGCCGCTGCTGACCTTCAAGCGGGACACCTGGGCGGACTACGAGGAGCCCACCATCGAGGTGCGGCTCGTCCAGGACGCCACCGGGGCGCCCTTCCTGCTCCTGTCGGGCCCCGAGCCGGACGTCGAGTGGGAGCGCTTCGCCGCCGCCGTGGGGCAGATCGTGGAGCGGCTCGGCGTCCGCCTGTCGGTGAGCTTCCACGGCATCCCGATGGGCGTCCCGCACACCCGCCCCGTCGGCATCACCCCGCACGGCACCCGCACCGACCTGGTGCCGGGCCACCGCAGCCCCTTCGAGGAGGCGCAGGTTCCCGGCAGCGCGGAGGCCCTGGTCGAGTACCGACTCGCGCAGGCCGGCCACGACGTGCTGGGCGTCGCCGCGCACGTCCCGCACTACATCGCCCGCTCCGCCTACCCGGACGCGGCGCTGACCGTCCTGGAGGCGATCACCGCGGCGACCGGACTGGTGCTGCCGGGCATCGCGCACTCCCTGCGCACGGAAGCCCACCGCACCCAGACGGAGATCGACCGGCAGATCCAGGAGGGCGACGAGGAGCTCACCGCCCTCGTCCAGGGCCTGGAGCACCAGTACGACGCGGCGGCCGGCGCCGAGACCCGGGGCAACATGCTCGCCGAACCCGTCGAGATCCCCTCCGCGGACGAGATCGGCCGCGAGTTCGAACGGTTCCTCGCGGAGCGGGAGGGCGACAACTGACGGCTCGACCGGCACCCTCTAAGCTTCCGCTCATGCTGAAGGTGGGCCTGACCGGCGGGATCGGCGCCGGCAAGAGCGAGGTGTCCCGGCTCCTCGTCGAGCACGGCGCCGTACTGATCGACGCCGACCGGATCGCGCGCGAGGTCGTCGCCCCCGGGACACCGGGGCTCGCCGCGGTCGTGGCGGCCTTCGGCGAGGACGTCCTCGCCGATGACGGCACTCTGGACCGGCCGAAACTGGGCTCGATCGTGTTCGCCGACCCGGACCGGCTGGCCGTCCTGAACGGCATCGTGCACCCGCTGGTCGGTGAGCGCTCCCGCGCCCTGGAGGAGGCCGCCGCCGAGGACGCCGTCGTCGTCCACGACGTCCCCCTGCTCACGGAGAACGGCCTGGCGCCGCTGTACGACCTCGTGGTCGTCGTGGACGCCGACCCGGCCACCCAGCTCGACCGGCTGGTGCGGCTGCGCGGCATGACGGAGCAGGACGCACGGGCCCGCATGGCCGCCCAGGCGACGCGCGAGCAGCGCCGGGAGATCGCGGACGTGGTCGTCGACAACGACGTACCGCTGGACGAGCTGCGGCGGCGCGTCAAGGAGGTCTGGGACGAACTGGTGCGCAGGGCGCGCACGGAATAGCGGATCCGGCGCGTGCGTTGATCCATCCCAGCGAGGGAAGGACTCTGCCGTGCCCGAGACAAGCGGATCGACCGGACCGACCGGACGTACTCCGGAGACGGACGTCATCGACTTCCGTGCCGCCGAGCAACTGCTCGCGGCGCGGGACCCGCGCGGCGCGGTGAAGCTGCTCGACGGTGTCATCGGCACCCATCCCGAGAACACCGCCGCCCGGCTGCTGCGCGCGCGTGCCTTCTTCGCCGCGGCGCAACTGCGACCGGCCGAGCTGGAATTCACCATCGTCCTGGAGCGCGAGCCGGACAACGCCTTCGCGCACTTCGCCCTCGCCCGCACCTATGAACGGCGGGGCTGCCCGGACCAGGCCAGGCGCCACTTCCGGCTGGCGGCGGCGCTGGACCCGAACCCGGAGTACCTGCAGCAGGCTCGGTTCGACTCCTGACGGTCAGCGTCTCGGCGGCGGGTAGGGCGGGATGTCGCGGCCCGGCTGGTAGTGCGGGCCCTGGCGGATGTGCCGGAGGATCATCGTCAGGTCGGCCGTGACGACGAGCCACAGCACTCCGCAGGCGAGCGCCCAGCCGAACCGTCCCGTGAGCGCGAAGGCGGCCGTGCCGAAGATCGCCCAGACCAGCCCCCACAGGCTCAGCCAGAACCGCGCCCGCAGGGCACTGCGTGCGGTCGCCGGTTCACTGCCCGTACGCATCCGTTCACCACTCCTGTACTCCTGATATCGAACGTACTGCGGCAGGGCGGGAGGGCGAAAGCGGGCCGTACCGCCGGACCGGCCGCCTCCCGGAACCAGCCGCATTCACTCGGTCGGGTGAACCGACGTCGAAGGGGAACGGCTGTGCGAGCACGGGCCGTTGGACGGGCATGGAGCTGAGAATGCGAGAGGGACACCAGGGGACAGGACCCGGAGCCATCACCCCGGACGGCTGCGCGGTCGAGCTCTATGCGCGGCTGCCCGCCGGAGCCGAGCCGGACATCGTCGCCTCCGCCGTGCCCGAGGGCGCGCGGATTCTGGAGTTGGGCAGCGGGGTGGGGCGGATGACCCACCCGCTGCTGGAGCGGGGGTACAGGGTCACCGCGGTGGACGAGTCCGCCGAGATGCTGGAGCACGTGCGCGGGGCACGCACCCTGTGCAGCCCGATCGAGGACCTCGACCTCGACGAGCGCTTCGACGCGGTGATGCTGGCCTCGTTCCTCATACACACCGGGGACGTCGGGGTGCGGCGGGGGCTGCTGCGCACCTGCGTCCGGCACGTGGCGGAGGACGGCTGTGTACTGATCCAGCGAGAGGGGGCGGATTACCACACGAATCTGCCGCGTGAGCGGGTGGACCCCAGCGGCTTCACCGTCCGGATCCTGTCGGCGGACCCGGTGGGTGACGGCGTCAACTCGGTCCGCGCGGAGTACGAGTTCCCGGACGCCGTCTGGACCCAGACCTTCCGGGCCCGCCCACTGACCAGGGCGCAGTTCGAGGAGGCGCTGGGGGAGGCGGGACTGGCGGTGGACCGGTATCTCACCGACGACGGGACGTGGGTGAGGGCGGTGCCGGTCCGGCGATGAGTTCCGGGGCGGCGAGCGGTCTGTAACGCGACAGCAGCACGAACCGCCCAGCCCAGGAGACCGCCATGTCCGACACCACCGCTTCGACCGCCCCCACCCTGCCGGCCCGCGGGCGCGGCCTCCGCGTCGCCCTGCGCGTGGTGCAGGTGCTCCTCGCACTGTTCTTCGCCCTCGCGAGCGCCCTGCCCAAGCTGATCGGGCACTCCTCGGCGGCCGACACCTTCGCCGAGATGGGCTGGGGCGACGTGGGCATGTACGCGATCGGTGTGCTGGAGCTGGCGGGAGCGGTCGCCCTGGTCGTCCCGGTGCTTCAGTCGGTGGCGGCGACGGCGCTGAGCGCGCTGATGGTGGGCGCGTTCGTCGTCCAACTCACCTACTTCGACGGTGCGAACGCGGCGACGCCGCTGGTGCTGATGGTGCCGCTCCTGGTCGTCGCCCGACTCCGGCGCGGGCACAACCAGGAGCTGCGCCGGCTGGTGCGCGACCGGATCGGCGCGGCTGATCGGGCGTGAGCCGGCCGCGGGCTGCTCAGGGCCTGGTCCCGGCGTCCCTCCGGGAGCTGCTCAGGCCCTCCAGCCCGCGCAGCCGGTCCATCTCGCGGCGGTCGCGCTTGGTCGGGCGTCCGGCGCCGCGGTCGCGGATCCCGGCCGGGGCGACGGCCTCGCGGGGCGGGGGCGGCGGGGAGTTGTCCACGTAGCACTGGACGGCGACCGGGGCACCGACGCGCTTGCGGATCAGCCGCTTCACGACGACGACCCGCTCCCGGCCCTCCTGCCGCAGGCGGACCTCGTCGCCGACGCGCAGCGAGTGGGCGGGCTTGACCCGTTCTCCGTTCACCCGGACATGGCCGCCGCGGCAGGCGGTCGCGCCCAGGGAGCGGGTCTTGATCAGGCGGACGGCCCAGATCCAGCTGTCCACGCGGACGCTCTCGCCGCTCTGCGGTCCGGCCGCCTCGGCGGCGGCGATCGCCGCCGCCGTCTTCGGGTCCGGTGCCCCGGCCGCGGCTGCGGCGTCGTCCTGCGGGGCGGCCGCCCGGCCGCTCCCGCCCTCGTCATGCTCGGAAGCCATGGTTCGACCCTAACCTCCCGGCCCGGTACGGAGGACCGCAATTCCGGTGACCGGCCGACGGACCCCATGGACCTCGCAGAGCACCAGGGGGAGCGGGCGGCCCCGACCTGCCGGCCGGGGTCTTACGGTGGACGTATGGACACCGGCGGCCTTTCCGTACTCGACGAGCGCATCGCAGGGTGCCGGGCCTGCCCGAGGCTGGTCGAGTGGCGGGAGGAGGTCGCCCGCACCAAGCGGGCCGCCTTCGCCGACTGGACGTACTGGGGCAGGCCGGTGCCCGGCTTCGGTCCGCCGGACGCCCGGCTGCTGATCGTCGGCTTGGCCCCCGCGGCCCACGGCGGCAACCGCACCGGCAGGATGTTCACCGGCGACCGCTCCGGAGACGTCCTGTACCGGGCGCTGTACGACGTGGGCCTCGCCTCGCAGCCCACCGCGGTCCGCGTGGACGACGGCCTGGAGCTGTACGGCGTGCGCGTCACCTCGCCGGTGCACTGCGCCCCGCCCGAGAACAAGCCCGCCCCCGCCGAACGGGACACCTGCCGTTCCTGGCTCGTCCAGGAGCTGGGGCTGCTGCGGCCGACGCTGCGTGCGGTGGTCGTCCTCGGTGCCTTCGGCTGGCAGGCGGCGCTGCCCGCGTTCGCGGCGGCGGGCTGGACCGTGCCCAGGCCCCGGCCGGCCTTCGCACACGGCGGGCACGTGACGCTGGACGCCCCGGACGACGGGCCGGGTCTGCACCTCTTCGGCTGCTTCCACGTCAGCCAGCGCAACACCTTCACCGGCCGGCTCACCCCCGAGATGCTGCGCGAGGTGCTGCGCACGGCGGCGGACACGGCCGGGCTGCCCGGCCGGTAAAGGGGATGAGCGTGCCGGGCCGACGCGGCTACGGTGCTCCGATGGGCCTGTATCCGGAGATCGAACCGTACGACCACGGCATGCTCGACGTCGGCGACGGCAACCACGTGTACTGGGAGACCTGCGGGAACCCGCACGGCAAGCCCGCGCTGGTGCTGCACGGCGGACCCGGCAGCCGGGCGAGTCCGGGGCACCGGCGCTACTTCGACCCCGCCGCCTACCGGATCGTCCTCCTCGACCAGCGGGGCGCCGGACGTTCGCGGCCCCGGGCGAGCGCCCACGACACCGACATGAGCGTCAACACGACCGCCCACCTCATGGCGGACCTGGAGCGGCTGCGGGCCCACCTGGGCATCGAGCGCTGGCTGGTGTGGGGCGTGTCGTGGGGCTCCGCCCTGGGTCTGCGATACGCGCAGACGCACCCGGGCGTGGTGACCGAGCTGGTGCTGACCGGGGTCGCCACCGGCTCCAACGCCGAAGTGGCCCTCCTGACGCGCGGGCTGGGAAACGTCTTCCCGGAGGCGCACGAGCGGTTCCTCGCCGAGCTCCCCCCGGACGAACGCGACGGAAACCTGGCCGCCGCGTACAACCGCCTGCTGGAGTCCCCGGACGCGGCGGTGCGCGAGCGGGCCGCGCGGGCCTGGACCGACTGGGAGACGGCCATGATCCCGGCGCCGCCCGGCTCGGTCGCCCGGTTCCAGGACCCGGATTTCCGCATGGGCTTCGCCCGCACCGTCACGCACTACTGGGGCAACGACCACTTCCTCGGCGACGGCAACGACGAGGGCGTGGTCCTCAGGGACGCCCACCTGCTGAAGGGCATCCCCGGCACCCTGGTCCAGGGCAGCCTCGACTTCGGCAACCTCCTCGGCATCGTCTGGCGGCTCCACCACACCTGGCCGGAGAGCGAGCTGGTGATCGTGGACGAGGGCGGGCACGACGCCGGGGCGAGAGGCGACGAGGCCCTGCTGGCGGCGACCGACAAGTACGCGCGCGACGACACCGGCCGATGAGAACCAGGACGGGGAACCAGGACCGCCGGGGCCGCCACACGTAACGCACGTCCCCCGGCGCTGCTTGGCCGGGGCGACGAACCGGTCCCCGCCCCGGTGCCCGGCTCCCCGCTCACGGGCGGCCCGTCTCCGGCACGGCCGCGGTCGCGGTGATCTCCACCAGCTGTCCCGGGTAGCCGAGGCAGCTCACGCCGAGCAGGGTCGAGGAGTGCGGACCGGTGCTGAGTCCGGACGCCTCGACGACGTCCCAGACGGCGGACAGCGCGGCGGTGTCGGTACTCACGACGTACACGTCGGTCGACAGCACGTGCTCCAGCCCGCTCCCGACGGCGCGCAGCTGCTCGGTGAGGTTCGCGATCACCTGCTCGGCCTGCCGGACCGGATCGCCTTCGCCGACCAGCTTCCCCTCGGCGTCGAGCGGGACGGAACCGGCGAGGAACGCGAGCCTGGTCCCGGCCTCGACGACGGAGGCGTGGGAGTAGACGGGCGGCGGGAAGAGGCCGGGTACGGTGACGCGCTGGATCATGCGAACTCCTGGAAGACGGGGGCAGGGCTCCTGATCGTCCGTTCTCGGCCCGCGTCACGCACCCGAATTTCGCTCGCGGCCCGCCCTCCGGGCGCCTAGGCTCCGGAGTCGGCCGCGCCCCGCCCGCATCGTCAGGAGCCCGCACCAGTGCCCACGCCCACCCTCACGGACCAGGCATTCCTCGACACCACGGCGGACCGGCTCGCCGCCCTGCCCGCGGTCCGTGCGGTCACCCTCGGCGGGTCCCGGGCGCGGGGCACGCACGGACCGGACAGCGACTGGGACCTGGCGGTCTACTACCGGGGCGCCTTCGACCCGGCGGACCTGCGGGACGTCGGCTGGGCGGGCGAGGTCTCGGAGCTCGGCGCCTGGGGCGGCGGCGTCTTCAACGGGGGCGCCTGGCTGACGATCGACGGGCGCCGGGTCGACGTGCACTACCGCGATCTCGACACGGTCGAGCACGAGGTGAAGGAGGCGGCGGCGGGCCGCTTCGGTGTCGAGCCGCTGATGTTCCACCTGGCGGGCATCCCGACCTACCTCGTGGTGGCAGAGCTGGCGATCAACCAGGTGCTGCGCGGCGACCTGCCGCGCCCCGCCTACCCCGAGGCCCTGCGCGCCACCGCACCCGAACGCTGGTACGGCGCGGCCACCGCCACCCTCGCCTACGCCGAGGCCGGCCACGCCCCCAGAGGCGCCCTCACCCAGGTCGCCGGCGCGATCGCCCTCGCCACGACCCAGACGGCACACGCGGTACTGGCGGCTCGCGGGGAGTGGGTGACCAACGAGAAGGGAATGGTCGAGCAGGCCGGGCTGGGCGGGATCGACGCGCTGCTGGCCGGCCTGACGCCGGAGCCACGGGCCCTCGCGCAGTCGGTGACGCGGGCCGGGACACTGCTGCGCGACGCCGTGGAGGCCGCCCGCCCCTGAGCGCACCGCCGTGCGCCGTGGTGCTCGACGGCCTTCATCTTCCCGAAACAGGTCCGTTTCCGCGCCTTCGAAAACCCGTCGTACGCTTGACAGCGCGTCGCACCACGTCGCACCACCCAGCCCGGCCACCGTCGCCCGAAGGCTCACCACCGCCCTCGACCGGACGACAGGAGCCCCGCACCCCGTGTTCCGCACCGCAGCCCACGCGCTCCCGCCCTGGCTCGGCCATGCCCTCAACGCCCAGCGCGGCCCCGTGCCCTGGAACGCGGTGGCCCGGGGCGCGCTGGCCGGCGGGCCGCTGCTGATCGCGGCCCTGGCCGCCGGGCGGGCCTCCCTCGGAGTCGTCGCCGCGATCGCCGCCATGCTGGCCGGCATCAACGACCGGCCGGGCAGCCGCCGCGCCTCCGTGCGCCGGATCGGCGTACCCGCGCTCGCCGGGGCCGTCGGGCTGCTCCTCGGGACGTACGCCGGGCAGCACCTCGGAGCCGTGGCGCTGACCTTGGTGCTGACCGGTCTCGGCCTGGTCGCCGGAAGCGTCAGCGCCGTGGGGCCCGTGGCGTCGGGAACGGGGACACAGTTGTTGGTCACCGCGGCCGTGGGCGCCGGGATGCCGCTGCCCGACCCCGGGTGGCAGAGCGTGCTCGCCTTCCTCGCCGGCGCCGGCTGGCTGCTCCTGCTGCGGCTGGTCCTGCCCACGCCCACCGCTCTCGCCGGCGACCTCCGTCTCGACTTCCGCTTCGACGGGGAACGAGCCGCCGTCGCCGACGTCTACGAGGCCGTCGCCGCGCTGCTCGACGCCGTCGGCACGGAGCACGCCACGGCCCGCCGGGCCGCGCTCACCGCCGCCCTCGACCACGCGCAGGACGCGCTCGCCGGACCCCGGCTGCGGCGCCGTGCCTCCACCGCGGCCGAACGCCGGCTGCACGCCCAGTACGCCGCCGCGCTGCCCCTCGGCGAGGCCGCGACGGCGCTCGCCTGGGCGGGGCGGGCGGTGCCCGCGCGGGCCGTCGAAGGGCCCCGCAGGCTCGCGGCGGCCGTCCGCGGCAACACCCACGCCGGGCCGCTGCCCGCGCCCAGCCGGACCGAGCCCGCCCTGCGCGCCCTGGACGACGCCCTGCTGCACGCGGCGGACGCCTTCGACCGGGGCAGGGGTCCCGACCTGCACGTCCGGAGGCGGTCGCCCCGCTCCGCGGTGCGCGCCGTGCTCGGTCCGGGCGGCCGGGAGTACGGGCTGCGGGTCGGCCTGTGCTTCGGCGCCAGTGCCGCCGTCGCCCAGGCGCTGCACCACGGTCACTGGTACGGCTCCCACCAGCACTGGTACTGGCTGCCCGCCACGGCCGTCTTCCTCGTCAAGCCCGACCTCGGCCCGCTCGTGTCCCGGGTGCTGTGCCGGGCGGCCGGGACGGTGCTCGGGGCGCTGCTGTTCGCCGGGTTCGCGGCCGTGCTGCCCCGGCCGGAGGGGCTGGTCGCACTCGTCGCCGTCTGCGGTGCCCTGGTGCCGGTCGCCGCGCGGCACTTCGCCGCCCAGACCACCGTCGTCACCGTCCTCGTCCTCGCCCTGGTCATGGTCGGCGGCGAACCGCAGGCATCCGCGGGCCGCATCGGGGAGACGCTGCTGGCCTGCGCGATCGTCCTGGTGGCCGGGCACCTGCCGATGCCGGGACAGCGGGGCGCCGGCATCCGGGCCGGAATCGACGCCGCCGACGCCGCCGCGCACGCCTACCTCACCCACGTACTGGGCGAGTCGGACGACCGCGCCACCCGGTGGACGCTGCGCCGGGAGGCCTACCGCACCCTCGCCGAGGCCCGCGCCGCCGGCGCCCGGGCCGCCGCCGAACTGCCCGCCCTCGCCCGGCACTCCCGGGGCACCGACGAGGTCGCCGCGGTCCTCGAACGGCTCGTCGACACCACCACCGCGTGCGCCGTGCACCTCGACGACACCGGGCGGCTCACACCCCATCACACCGAGCGGATCGCCGCCCTGCGGGACGAACTCGCCGAGCGGCGCGGGCGCGTGGGCCGGCCCCGTACGTTGGCGTGATGACGCCTTCCTCCGCCTCGCCCCCTTCTTCCGCCGGGCCCGCCGGTCCTGCCGGGTCCGCCGAGCTCGCCGATCTCGTCATCACCGGCTGCACCGTCCTCGTACACGACGACCGCGAACGGATCGGCTTCGAGCAGGACGCGGCCGTCGTCGTACGCGACGGGGTCGTCGAGTCCGTGACGACCGCCGCCGCCGGGGCCGCGGTGCCCGCCGCCGACCGCATCGACGCACGCGGCCAGGTCGCCCTCCCCGGTCTGATCAACTGCCACACCCACGCGCCCATGGCCGCCCTGCGCGGACTCGCCGAGGATCTGCCCACCGAGGAGTGGTTCAACGACGTCGTCTGGCCCGTCGAGTCCAACCTGACGGTGCGGGACGTGACCCTGGGCGCCCGGCTGGCCTGCGCCGAGATGATCCGCGCGGGGGTCACGACCTTCGCGGACAGCTACTTCCACATGGACGCCGTGGCCGCGGTCGTGGCACAGAGCGGGATGCGGGCGCAGCTGGGACAGGCGTACTTCTCCTCGCAGGGACCCGAAGGCCGTGCGGCGTCAGTGGAGTTCGCACTGCGTCTCCGGGACGGCGCCGACGGCCGGATCACCACCGCACTGGCCCCGCACGCCCCCTACACGGTGACCGACGCCGACCTCGCCGCCACCGCGGAACTCGCCAGGGAGCACGGCCTGCCCGTGCACCTGCACGCGGCCGAGAACCGCGACCAGACCGACACGAGCCTCGCCCGGCACGGGGTCACCCCCATCGAGGTCCTGGAACGCACCGGCGTCCTCGACACCGACGTGCTCATCGCCCACGGCACCGGCATCACCGAGGGCGACCTGCCGCTCCTCGCGCGCGCGGGCGGCCGTACGGCGGTGGCGACGGCGCCCCGCGGCTACCTCAAGTTCGCCTGGCCCGGCACCACGCCTGTGCGCGCGCTGCGTGACATCGGCGTCGCCGTGGGACTCGCCACGGACGGTGCCGCGTCCAACAACTCCCTCGACGTGTGGGAGTCGATGGCGCTCACGTCCCTGATCCAGAAGTCCACCGAGGGCGACCCGCGCTGGCTGACCTCCCGCCAGGCCCTCCACCACGCCACCGTGCAGAGCGCCCACGCGGTCGGGCTCGGGGACGTCGTCGGCCGTATCGCGCCGGGGCGGCGGGCCGACCTGATCCTCGTCGACCTCACCGGACCGCACACCCAGCCCGTGCACGACCTCGCCGCCACCCTGGTGCACAGCGCGCGCTCCGCCGACGTGCGCACGACGATCGTGGACGGACGCGTCCTCATGCGGGACCGCGAACTGCTCACCGTGGACGTGCCCTCGGTGGTGCGGGAGCTGGGGGAGCGGCTGCCCGCCCTGACCGACCGCGGGCACGGTCGGCGCATCCAGGAGTACGACACCTGATACGGCCGCTGAAAGGCCAGCTCAGAGTGTCTTCATCGCCCTGCTGAAAAGAATCTTGCCGCGCAGCGATGAGTTCCGCTCCGCCCTTCGGTCACCACCCTGACGGCCCGACCGCGTCGTCGTACAGGAGGCTGGAGTATGTCGCTGCCCGAGATCGTCACCCGCGCGGACTGGCGCGCGGCGCGCGAGGCGTTACTGGCCAAGGAGAAGGCGGCCACCCGCGCGCGTGACGCCCTCAACGCCGAGCGGCGCGCACTGCCGATGGTCGAGGTCGACAAGGAGTACGTGTTCGAGGGCGGCGACGGCAAGGCCACCCTGCTCGACCTCTTCGAGGGCCGCGAACAGCTCGTCGTCTACCACTTCATGTTCGCGCCCGAGTGGGACGCCGGCTGCCGCAGCTGCTCGGCGTTCCTGGACCAGATCGGGCACCTCGCGCACCTCAGGGCCCGCGGCACGTCGTTCGCGGCCGTCTCCCGGGCGCCGTATCCGAGGATCCTGCCGTTCAAGGCGCGGATGGGCTGGACACTGCCCTGGTACTCGTCGTACGTCAGCGACTTCAACACCGACTTCGAGGTGACCCTGGAGCACGAGGGCGAGCTGGTCGAGCGGCCGGGGCTCAGCTGCTTCCTGCGGGACCGCGAACGGGTCTTCCACACCTACTCGACGTACGAGCGCGGCCTGGACGGCCTCGGCTCGACCACCAGCCTGCTCGACCTGACCGCGCTCGGCCGGCGGGAGCCGTGGGAGAAACCCGAGGGGCGCGCGTCGTCCCTCGGTGCTCCCGCGGGCAGTGGGAGGGTGCGCTATCACGACGAGTACGAGGACTGAGACGCTCGGTAGCGGAAACGGCCGAACGGCTGAGGTGCCGCTCACACTTTGCGGTGAACGGGTGTCAACTATGTCTCAGTACCATCACCACGCGAGGCGTTCGCTCCATGGTTGGCGTTTAACTCTACGAGTACAGCGCTACATGGAGGTGCGGAGTGAACGGGCGAACGGTGCTCGAACGCTTTCCCGCCGGTGGACCACGGGGATCCTGGCCGGCGGAGGAGTTCGCACAGGCGCGGCGTCTTGAGGGTCTGCCGGCCGAGGTCGTGATGGACCTCGCCACGGACATGTTCCTGGTCGTCGTGGGCGGCGGCGACGCCGCGGGTGACGCGGCGGCCTGACCCGCCGCCTCCCGGAGCTACGCGCTGACCGCCCGCGACCAGGTGGGCGTCGTGTTCGTCAGCCGGCACAGGGCCAGATACAGCGGGATGGGTGGCGTGTAGGGAACCGTGCCGTCCGAGCGGTGGAGGAGGGCGGGCAGCTCCGCGGCGCCGGGTACGACCGCACCGGTGGCGTAGCGCGCGGGCGCGGGCCATTCCAGGGCGTAGTCGGAGTCGGACGGAACGATCCACCACCAGTGCGTCTCATCGGCGTAGACGCACCCCACGCGCGGCAGCCGCGGCAGCACCTGCTGGCCGAGGCGCGCGGGTACCGCCACCGCGTCGCAGCCCAGGGGTGCCGTCATGCCGTCCGGCACGGGCAGTCTCAGAGGTGTCCCGGTGGTGTGCCGTCCACGCTGGAGGCGGACCATCGTGTCCAGACCGAGTGGTCGGACGCCGGACGCAGCCCTCATAGCCATTCGGTCCCCGTTCCGCGCAGTGTTTCCCGGTGCTCCCGGTGCTCCCGGTGCTCCCGGCTCTCTCTGGTCTCGCGTGCCCCGCGTGTCTCCGGGCCCTCCCCGTGGCGGGACTCGACCTCGCCCTCGACCTCACCCTCGTCCCCGGTGCCGTCCGTGGGGCCGGGCTTCGGGCGGGCGCCCCAGCCCAGGTCGTTGTGGGGCTCCGCGGGGTCGCGCGGTTCGTCGGCCTTGCGTGGCAGCTCGGCCCAGACCAGCAGTCCGGGGCCGTGCTCGTGGGCGCCCCAGGCGTCGCACAGGGCGTCGACGAGAAGCAGGCCCCTGCCGTGCTCGTCCTCGGGCTGCTGATCGGCCGAGGGGTGGGGCTGGCCGGGGGCGCAGCCCTCGTCGCGCACGGCTATCCGGACCAGGTCGTCGACGTCGTGCAGCTCGCACACTATGTGTCTGCTCGCCGTGTGCACGATCGCGTTGGTCACCAGTTCGGAGACCACCAGGGCCGCGGTGTCGCAAGTGTCCTCGCACACCGCCCAGCCGCTCAGCCGGGCCCGGGTCAGGCGTCTGGCCTGTGAGGGAGAGCCCGGATGGGCGGCCAGCTCGAAACGGAACCGGCGCTCGGCGGCGGAGGCTCCCGAGGAGCCGGCTCCCATGGCGGCACCGAGGCCCAGGGAGCCCGCGGTGGCGTCTGTTCCTAAGGGCGCGGACGGAATCACGCTTGCCACTATCGCCCCGCCGTGAACACTTGGCAAGTGTCACTCTGAAAAATGCAGAGTGCTGTGTGCCGTTCTGGAAGGCCGTGGCACACTGCTCGCAACAGCACGTCGAGCGGCGCCACTTCAGGTCGTCGAAGACCTCAGCGGGTTTTCGAACGGACTTTCGAATGGCGCCGCCGGGCTGTCCGCACCAGGACATACCGGGGCTCGCCGAGGCTGTCCTTACACGGGAACAGGGACGCAAGGACTCTTTCGGGACTCTTCAGGAGGTGGGCGGTGAGCGAGCCGCGGTCCGCGCCGACGGTCGGCCAGGTCGTACTCGGCCGGCGCCTGCTGGACCTGCGGGAACGTGCCGGACTCAAGCGCGAGGAAGCCGCCCGCATCCTGCGCGTCGCACCCGCCACGGTCCGCCGCATGGAGATGGCCGAGGTCGCCCTCAAGATCCCGTACCTCCAGCTCCTGCTGAAGGCATACGGCGTCAGCGACGAGGAGGCCGACGCTTTCGTCCGGCTGGCCGAGGACGCCAACAAGCCGGGGTGGTGGCAGCGCTTCCACGACATCCTCCCCGGCTGGTTCTCGCTGTACGTCAGCCTGGAGGGCGCGGCGTCCCTGATCCGCGCCTACGAGCCCCACTTCGTCCCCGGAGTGCTGCAGACCGAGGACTACGCGCGCGGCGTGCTGCGCTCGGGCGCCATCGGCCAGACCCGGCCCGACGACATCGAGCGCCATGTCGACCTGCGCATGCAACGCCAGGAACTGCTCACCCGTAAGGACGCACCCCGGCTGTGGGTCGTGATGGACGAAACCGCGCTGCGCCGCCCCGTCGGGGGGCCGGAGGTGATGCGTGCCCAGATCGACCGGCTGCTCGAGGCCACGAAGCTGCCCAACGTGACGCTGCAGGTCGCCCCGTTCTCCAGCGGGCCGCACCCCGGCACCTACGGGCCCTTCGTGCTGTTCCGATTCGCCATGCCGGAACTGCCGGACATGGTCTACAGCGAGTACCTGACCGGCGCCGTCTACCTCGACGCGCGTGCCGAGGTGGCGACCCACCTCGAGGTCATGGACCGCATGGCGGCGCAGGCCGCCACGGCACATCGCACGAAGGAGATCCTCCGGGATCTCCGCAAGGAGCTGTGAATGAACCGCATCAAACCCCAGCGTCCGCCACTGACCCGCGGCGCGCGGATCTACAACGGCATGCCCGCCCGTGAACTGGGCAGCGAGGGGTGGCACAAGCCGTGGAGCGGCGGCAACGGAGGCAACTGCCTGGAGGCGATGAAGCTCGCCGACGGGCGGATCGCGGTACGCCAGTCCACCGACCCGGACGGGCCGGCGCTCATCTACACCACGGCCGAGATGACGGCGTTCATCGAGGGAGCGAAGGCGGGGGAGGCTGACTTCCTTCTGTCCTGAAACACGCGTTGCTTGCGCATCGTTGTTTTTAAGCTTGTTTGGCACTGAGTTGATCACCCATCGCGACGAGTACTCAACACCTGGGAGTGCGTCATGACCGGGCAGCACAGCACCGCCGGGATCGACACGAGCAAGCCGCACCCCGCGCGGATGTACGACTGGTATCTCGGCGGAAAGGACAACTACCCGGTCGACGAGGCGATGGGCCGGCAGATGCTCACCCTCGACCCGAGGGTGCCGGTGATGGCGCGGGTCAACCGCGCCTTCATGCACCGTGCCACCCGATGGCTGGCGGGCCACGGCATCCGGCAGTTCCTGGACGTCGGCACCGGCATACCGACCGAGCCCAACCTGCATCAGGTCGCCCAGGAGATCGCGCCCGACGCCCGCGTCGTCTACTGCGACAACGACCCCATCGTGCTGGCCCACGCGGCAGCCCTGCTGCGTGGCACGCCCGAGGGGGAGACCGAGTACCTCCAGGCCGACGTCCGGGACCCGGACGCCGTCCTGGAGGGGGCCCGGAAGATCCTCGACTTCGACCGGCCCGTCGCGCTGTCCCTGGTCGCGCTGCTGCACTTCGTCCCGGACGAGGACGGCGCGCACGACCTGGTCCGGCGACTCCTGGACGCGCTGCCCTCCGGCAGCCATCTGGTGATGACCCACGCGACGGCCGACTTCACGCCCGAGGAGTCGCGGGCGGCCACCGAGAAGCTCCGCGCGGCCGGGGTCACCCTGGCCCTGCGCTCGCGCGAGGAGTTCACCCGGTTCTTCACCGGCCTCGACCTGGTGGAGCCCGGAATCGACGTGCCGCACCTGTGGCACCCAGAACTGGGCGATCCGGTCGCCGGTCAGGACGACGGGGTCATCCCCGGGTACGGGGCGGTGGCCCGCAAGCCGTGAAGCCATGAAGCCGTGAAGGGTCCGGTGACCTGCGCGCGTGTGGCGGGGAAGGTCTGGCCGCCGGACGGACAGGCCCCGAGACGGACAGGCCGCCGGACGGAACAGGCCCTCGGACGGAACAGGCCGTCGGACGGGATCAGACCGTCATAGGCCGGTCGTAGGGGTCGACCGGCGCCGGCAGCCGGGTGGTGCCGCCGGACAGGTGGCGGTCGACGGCCGCCGCCACCGCCCGGCCCTCCGCGATCGCCCAGACGACGAGTGACTGCCCGCGTGCCGCGTCCCCGGCGGCGAACACCCCCGGGACGCTGGTCGCGAACCCCCGGTCCCGGGCGATCGTGCCACGGCGCTCCATCTCCAGGCCAAGACCGTCGACGAGCCCGTCCCTCCGGTCGGGACCCGAGAAGCCGAGGGCGAGGAGGACCAGGTCAGCCGGGAGCGAGCGCTCGGTGCCGGGCAGTGGCCGGCGGCCGGCGTCCACCCCGACCAGGTGCAGCGCACGCACGTGCCCCCGCGCGTCACCGGTGAAGCGGAGCGTGGACGCCGCGAACAGCCGGGCGTCCGCGTCCGCCGCCGGAGCGGACCCCAGCTCACGTGCCTCCTCGTGCGCCGCCGACAGCCGGTACAGGCGCGGATACGTAGGCCATGGCTCGGCCTCCTCGTCGCGTTCCGCACCCGGCTGCGCGTAGATGTCCAGCTGCTTCACGGACGCCGCCCGTTCCCGCACCGCCGTACCGAGACAGTCCGCTCCGGTGTCGCCGCCGCCGACGATGACGACATGCCGCCCGGCGGCGCACAGCGGGGAGCACTCGAGGTCGCCCTCGCACACCCGGTTGGCCAGCGGCAGATACTCCATCGCCTGATGGATCCCGGCCAGCTCCCGGCCGGGCACGGGCAACTCGCGCCACGCGGTCGCCCCGGTGGCGATCACCACCGCGTCGTAGCGGGCACGCAGACCGGCGGCGTCCACGTCCTGCCCGACCGCGGTCGACGTGCGGAACCTCGTGCCCTCCGCCCGCATCTGTCCGATGCGCCGCTCCAGGTGCCGCTTCTCCATCTTGAACTCGGGGATCCCGTACCGCAGCAGCCCGCCGACCCGGTCGTCCCGCTCGTACACGGCGACCGTGTGCCCGGCCCGGGTCAGCTGCTGCGCCGCCGCGAGGCCGGTGGGCCCCGAGCCGATCACCGCCACCGTCCTCCCGGACAGCCGCTCCGGCGGGCGCGGCGGGACGAGGCCCTCCTCCCAGGCCACGTCGGCGATCGCGCACTCGACGTTCTTGATGGTGACGGCGGGCTGGTTGATGGCGAGCACACAGCCCGCCTCGCAGGGTGCCGGGCACAACCGGCCGGTGAACTCCGGGAAGTTGTTCGTGGCGTGCAGCCGCTCGTTCGCCGCCCGCCAGTCCGACCGGGAGACCAGGTCGTTCCACTCCGGGATCAGGTTGCCCAGGGGGCAGGCCTCGTGGCAGAAGGGGACGCCGCAGTCCATGCACCGGTCGGCCTGCCGGCCGACGATCGGCAGCAAGGCTCCCGGGACGTACACCTCGTCCCAGTCCCGGACCCGCTCCCCGGCCGCCCTGCGGGGCCACTCCTCGCGGGGTGTCGTCAGGAAACCCTTGGGATCGGCCATGACCGTCTTCCTAGCCTGCGCGGTGGTCGGCCGTGCGCCGTGGGACGGCGCTCTCGCGCTCCACGATACGACCGGCCCGCCCCGCGCGCAGAACGCCGGACGGCTGCTCGCCCACGGTGCCCCGCGCGGTGGCGGCGTGCGTCCCGGGGCTCGGGACCCGTGCCTCACCCGCTTCACGGCTTCACACGAGGGCCAGTACGTACGCCACCGCCGCGGCGGCCGAGGCGACCGCACGGACGTGGTTCCAGGCCGTCCACTCGCGCACGTACGCGGGCCAGTGGCCTGCGGCCTCCGCGGAGTCCGGGTCCAGCCGGAGCAGCGCGGCGTTGCGCGGCACGTTGGCCGCCGCGGTGACTCCGAAGGAGCCGACCAGGTACAGCCCGCTGCCCAGCAGCAGCTCCACCGCCGCCTCCTTCGGCCACAGCACCAACGTGACCACGGCCGTCACCGCGGCCAGCACCGCCGTTCCGAGGAACACGGACATGAAGGCCGGTCTCACCGCGGTCCTGTTGATCGAGTTCATCGCGGCGACTCCCTGTGCGGGCGGCAGCGCGGCGAGCCCCCGCATGACGAAGGTGGAGAACGCACAGAAGACACCGGCCGTCAGACCGGTCCCGAGCACTCCCAGCACCACCAGCACGACGTACGGTCCGTCACTCATGTCCGTCAACTCCCACCCGTCTCGGCTTCCACCCGTCGATCCCCCCAAGTCAACCTCCGCACCGACTCGGTGACCATGGCCGAGCACCGCGGATCCATGCGCGAGCGTCCACGCGCGGGCCGACGGCTACGGGGTCGACCGACGGGGCGACCGACCGGGCGACCGACGGGGCGACGGAGAGGGCGACCGTCGTGTGGACCGACGCGGGAACTGACGCATCATGGGCGGGTGCGACTGCAAGCGATCACCTGGGACCGGCTCGGCGATCGGCTCGCCGAGCGACTGCTCGATCTGGAGCCCACCGACGGCAGTGCCTGGACGCGCGTCGCCCTCGACGGCGCCCCGGCCGCCCGTCCCGGCGACCTCGCCGAACGGGTCGGTGAGGCCTTGCGCGTACGCGGCCGCCCCTCCCTCGTCGTCGGAGCGGAGGGCTTTCTGCGACCCGCCTCGCTCCGCCTGGAGTACGGACACCAGGACGCCGAGTCCTACTACAACGGCTGGTATGACACCGGCGCCCTGTGGCGCGAGGTGTTCGACCCGCTCGGCCCCGGCGGCGACGGGCGGGTCCTGCCCGACCTGTGGGACCCGGTCACCGACCGAGCCACCCGCAGCCCCTACGTCCCCCTCCCTCCCGGCGGTGTGCTGTTGCTCCACGGGCCCTTTCTGCTCCGCCACTGGTTCCCCCTCGATCTCAGCGTCCATCTCGTCCTCACCCCGGGCGCCCTGCGCCGCCGCACCCCCGAGACCGAGCAGTGGACCCTGCCCGCGTTCGAGCGCTACGACGAGGAGGCCGACCCGTCGGGCACCGCCGACGTCCTGGTGCGTGCCGACGACCCGCGGCATCCCGCTTGGAACGGCTGACTTCTCACAGCCAGCCGTTGCGCCTGAAGCCCCGGTGCAGCGCCAGGCAGCCGACGGCTATCAGGCCCAGGACCAGGCCGTAGCCGTACCGCCAGCCGAGCTCCGGCATGTGGTCGAAGTTCATGCCGTAGACCCCGCAGATCATCGTGGGCACGGCGATGATCGCGGCCCAGGCCGTGATCTTCCGCATGTCCTCGTTCTGCGCGACGGTCACCCGGGCGAGGTGCGCCTGGAGGATGGAGTTGAGGAGTTCGTCGAACGCCGCGATCTGCTCGGTGGCCCGCAGCAGGTGGTCGGCGACGTCGCGGAAGTATGCCTGTATCTCCGGGTCGACCACCCGGAACGGCCGCGTTGCCAGCTCCTCCAGCGGCCGGCCGAGTGGGACCACGGCCCGCCGCAGCTCCAGGAGTTCGCGCTTGAGCTGGTAGATGCGGCCGGGGTCGACCCGCGCGCCGTTCTCCGCGAACACCTCCGTCTCGACGTGGTCGACGTCCTCCTGGACCGACTCGATGACGCTCAGGAAGTCGTCCACCACATGGTCGGCGATCGCGTGCAGCACCGCCGACGGTCCCTTGGCGAGCTGCGCCGGATCGGACTCCAGCCCTTCCCGCAGGGGTCCCAGCGAGCCGTGCCGCCCGTGCCGCACGGTGATCACGAAGTCCTGCCCGGCGAACACCATGATCTCGCCGGTGCTCACCACCTCGCTCGTGGCCGTGAGCTCCTCGTGCTCGACGTAGCAGACCGTCTTGAACACGGCGAAGAGCGTCTCCCCGTACCGCTCCACCTTGGGTCGCTGGTGCGCCTCGATCGCATCCTCGACCGCCAGAGGGTGCAGCTCGAAGAGCTCCGCGACGCCCGCGAACTCCTGGTCCGTCGGCTCGTGCAGGCCGAGCCAGACGAACCCCGCCCCGCGCCTGCGCATCCGCGCCACGGCCTCGACCGGATCGCCACCCTCGGGCGTGCGGACACCGTCCCGGTAGGTCACGCAGTTCACCACCGAGGAGCCCAGCGGGGAACGGGCGTGGTGGCTCAGGTCCACCCGCGGACGTCGACGGGTCAGCCGTGCCACCTTCCGGAGGCCGCCGACCGTGCCCAGCCCCGTGACCTTCCGCAGATTCCCCGCCATGGTCATCCGAATCTCCTCGCGTGGGTCCCCTCGCGCCGTGCTTCCCGCGCCTTGGCACGCCAGTTTGCCAGGTCGGCGAGCCGGGCGAACGGGCCTGTGGGAACAGGAGGTTCCGCTTTGTTCCCGCCTGTGGACGGACCGTCCGGGGCCCGCACACACTCCCGTCCCGGCCCCGTCGGCCGCCCCGAGTCCGACCCCGTCGGCAGCCCCGAGCAGGCTCCGAGGAGGCCCCGAGGCTGCCCTCCTGTCGGAGCGTCGCCCCCTTCGCACAAGCCGGACAACTGGGATGATCGCAGCATGACGCGAACCGACGGATACCTCCTCGACAACGGCCGGTCCGAGGCGGCGGAGCGCTTCGACGCCTTCGCCACGCTCTTCGATCCCACGACGTTCCGGCACCTCGAGACACTCGGCGTCGGCCCCGGCTGGCGCTGCTGGGAGGTCGGGGCCGGAGGCACTTCCGTGGTGTCGTGGCTGGCCAAGCGGGTGGGACCGACCGGCAAGGTCCTCGCGACGGACATCGACACCTCACGGATCGTCCCGGCCGGCCGGCCACCGGTCGAGGTGCGCGTGCACGACGTGGGCGCGGAGGAACCGCCGGGGGAGGGCTTCGACCTGGTGCACGCGCGGCTCGTCCTCGTCCATGTCCCCGACCGGGACAGGGCGTTGCGGTCGATGATCAAGGCATTGCGCCCCGGCGGCCGCCTCCTCGTCGAGGACGCCGACCCGGCGCTCCAGCCGCTGCTCTGCCCGGACGAGCACGGACCCGAGCAGCAGCTGGCGAACAGGCTCCGGCACGGCTTCCGCCAACTGCTGTCCCAGCGTGGTGCCGACCTCTCCTACGGCCGGCGGCTGCCCCGGCTGCTCCGGGAGGCGGGGCTGCGCCGAGTGGAGGCCGACGCCTACTTCCCGGTCACCTCGGCCGCGTGCGCCGCCCTGGAATCCGCGACGGTGCGACAGATCCGCGACCAGCTGGTCGCCGCCGGGGTCGCCACCCACGACGACATCGACCGCCACCTCGCGAACGTCGCCTCCGGCGGCATGGACCTCGCGACCGCGCCGATGATCTCGGCATGGGGACGCAAGGGGTGACCCCCGGCTCCGCTACCCGTCGGCCGGTCCCCGGCGGGCCGCTCGTGGCGGTCTCCCGCCCACCCGCTCGACCGCCCGCGCACCCGCCCGGCATCCGGCGGCCGCCGCCTCCCTCGGCTCCGCGCCGGCGAGCAGCGCGGCGAGAAAGGCGCCGGTGAAGGCGTCACCCGCCCCCGTACTGTCCCGCGGCGACGCCGTGACCGCGGCGACCCGTGTGCTCACCGCGCCGGACCGGGCCACCAGAGCCCCTTGCGCCCCCTGTTTGACGATCACCAGCGGAACGTGACGGCTGAGCTTCGCGGCCGCGTCCGCCGCGTCGGGCAGGCCGGTGAGCAGACACGCCTCGTCCCGACTGGGCAGCAACACGTCCACTCCCTCGACGAGACCGAGGAAACGATCGACGCCCAGCGCGGTGAGGAACCCGGTCGACGCCGGATCCAGACTGACCGGCACCCCGCGCGCACGGGCCGCCGACAGAGCGACCGACACCAGGGTGCGGCTCGGCTCCGAGAAGAGGAGATATCCCGAGAGGTGCAGCCGGCCCACGCCGTCCAGCAGCGCGTCCGACCAGTCGCCCGGGCCGATCCGCAGCGACGCCCCGCTGTCCGTGAGGAACGTCCGCTCGGCCGAGTCGGCGGTGTCGACCAGGCAGATCACCGTCCCCGTCGGCGCCGCCGCGTCGACGACGAGGAGCGGCCGCACCCCGCACGCCGCCAGCTCCCGCTCGTGCCACGCGGACGCGTCGGTGCCCACCCGGCCCAGCAGCCGCACGTCGCCGCACCCTTCGTGCGCCGCCCAGCAGGCCACGTTGGCGCCCGCCCCGCCGGGCAGCCGCCGGACCGAGGCGACGGTGTCGGTACCGACGGCCAGCGGTCCCCGGTGCCGGGCGACGACGTCCGTGACCACGTCCCCGACGACCAGCAGCGCACCGCCCGACCCCCCGGTCACGCCCCGGTCCAGGCCGCTGCGATCCGGGCCGCCAGCCGTACGTTCCCCCGCACGGCCGCCAGGTTGGCGTTCAGGGAGGCGCCGTCGGTGAGCCGTACCAGTCGTTCGAGGAGGAACGGCGTGACCGCCTGGCCCGTGACCCCCTCCGTCTCACAGGCACGCAGCGCTTCGGCGAGCACGCGCGCGTGGAGCACGGGATCGAGCTGTTCCTCCTCGGGCACCGGGTTGGCGACCACGAGCGCGGACCGTGGCCCGTCCAGCGCGTCCTGCGCCCGCATGACCGCCGCCACCTGCTCAGGAGCATCCAGCCTCCAGTCCACCGGATGTCCCGAGTCGGACAGGTAGAAGCCGGGGAAGCGGTCCGTCCCGTACCCGGCCACCGCGACCCCCAGCGTCTCCAGGCGCTGCAGGGTCGCCGGTACGTCCAGGATGGACTTCACTCCCGCGCAGACCACCGTGATGCGGGTGCGCGCCAGCAGGCCCAGGTCGGCCGACTCGTCCTGCGTCACCGTCCACTCCCGGTGGACGCCGCCCAGCCCTCCGGTCGCGAACACCCGGACGCCCGCGAGGGCCGCCAGCAGGGCGGTCGCCGACACGGTGGTCGCCCCGCTCGCGCCGGAGGCCACCGCGAGCGGCAGGTCCCGGTGCCCCAGCTTGCGGATGCCGTCCTCGTTGGCGACTCGCTCCAGCTGCTCCTTGTCCAGGCCGACGTGCGGTCGTCCGTCGAGCACGGCGATCGTCGCCGGTATGGCGCCCTCCCGCCGCACGGCCTCCTCCAGCTCCCGCGCCACCAGCAGATTGCGCGGGCGCGGCAAGCCGTGCGCGATGATCGTGGACTCCAGCGCCACCACGGGGTGACGGGCGTCCATCGCCTCCCGTACCTCTTCCGACACCACCAGCATCACGCGCCTGCCTCCTGTCGACGGTCTCCCTCAGCTCCGGTCTCCCTCATCCCTGGCGGGCGGAGGACCGGGCCAAACCCCGCCTCGCCGCCGGAACGGATCCCTTGCGGTCCTCGGGACCGGCCAGGAGCCTGGAAGCCATGACGGACAACACGACACGTCTCGACCACGTCGTCCTCTGGGTGCGCGATCCGCTGGCCGCGGCCGCCTTCTACGAGAAGAACCTGGGCCTCGAACCGCTGCGCGTCACCGAGTACGCCGCGGGGACCGTGAGCTTCCCCTCCGTACGTCTCAACGACGAGACCATCCTCGACCTCGCACCGCACGCCATGGCGGACCGCATGCGCGTGGTGCCCGGCGCCGATGCCAGTGCCGGGCATCCCGTCAACCACATCTGCGTCTCCCTGCCCCCGCACGACTTCGACGCCCTGCGCGCCCGCCTGGAGGAGCAGTCCGTCCCGGTCTCCGACCTCTCCCACGACTCCTACGGCGCGCGCGGCATGGCCAGGCGGAGCTTCTACTTCGGCGACCCGGACGGCAACATCATCGAGGCCCGGCACTACGAATAACCACCGCGCGCGACACCGCCCGGCCGGTGCCGCCGGTCAGAACAACGGCTCGGGCAGCACGCCCTCCAGCGCGAGCAGCCGCCGCTTGGTGCCCACGCCGCCGCCGAACCCGCCGATGCCGCCGTCGCTCTCCACGACCCGGTGGCACGGCACGACGACCGGCAGCGGATTGGCCCCCATGGCCATGCCCACCGCCTGGGCGGCGCCCGGCTGTCCCACCCGGCGGGCCAGGTCGCCGTAGCCGACGACCTGGCCGAAGGGGACGCCGGACGCCAGCTCGCGCAGCACCTGCCGGTTGAAGCCCGAGATCAGCGACCAGTCCAAGGGCACGTCGAAGTCGCGCCGCTGGCCCGTGAAGTACGCCTCCACCTGGCGTATCGCCTCCGCCAGCAGCGGAGAGCCGGGCGCCTCGACGGGCTCCGTGCCCAGCCGGGCCGCGAGCCTCTCGAGCGCCCGGTCACGCGTGGCGTCGGTGGCGTGGAACACGACGTTGACCAGGCCCTCGCGGGTGGCCGCCAGCAGCAGGGGACCGATGTCGGTCCCGACGACGGTCCACACGACCTGCTGTTCGTACTGCCCGTGGCTGTCCATGCGCCCAGGGTACGGCCCGCCACTGACAACGCCGGGTCAGTCCACGGCGTTCCGCACCACGTCGGGCTTGTTGGTGATGATGCCGTCGACGTCGTACCCGGCGACCCGGCGGGCGGTGTCCGCGTCGTTCACCGTCCAGGTGAGGACCTCCAGCGGCCTGCCGTGCGGCCCGGTGAACGCGTGGACCGCGGACACGTAGCTCATGGAGAGCGAGCCGTACGACGGGTTGATCTGGTCGGCGAACTCCGCGTACGCCGGCAGCTCCGAGACGGCCGGGGTGCCGAGGAAACCGGTCTTGACGGCCGGCTTGAGGTCGTGGACCGTCCGGATGCTGTCGGCGTCGAAGCTCTGCACGACCAGCCGTCCCGCCACGTGCCGCCGGTCGAGCCAGCCCTCGTTGGCGAGGACCTTGAGGGTCTGCCGCTCGATGCCCGGGTACAGCCCGGGGCTCTTCAGCTCCAGCAGCAGCTTCTGGTGGTTTCGTTCCACACGGTCCACGTACTGCTCCAGCGTCGGCACGCGCGCGCCCGCGTACTCGGACCCGAACCAGCTGCCAGCGTCCAGCCGCGCGATCTCGGCGGACGTGAAGTCCTTCACCTTCCAGGGCGACCGGTCAGGGAAGACCTCCTCCACGTCGGTCGTGCGGGCCAGGCTCTCGTCGTGGAGGACGACGAGCTCGCCGTCCCGGGTGCGCTGGACGTCGTTCTCCACCCAGCGGATGCCCAGCTCGGCCGCCCGGTCGACGGCGGCCAGCGTGTTCTCCGGCGCGTACCCCGAAGCGCCCCGGTGGGCGACGACCGTGGGCCCGTCGTCGCCCGCCGCGTCGGTCCGGGCGTGCGAGAGGGGAGCCGTGAGGGCGACTCCAAGAAGGGCGGTGGTCGTGACGGCTACTGCGCGCACGTGCATGCGTACTCCTCGCGTCGAACGATCACGGACAGCACCACTGTGACATCAGAGAGTCAACGGGAGAGGGGTACGGAGTGGCCACAGGCTGAATGGAGTTGCTCAACTACGCTCACCGGGGCGGCACAACTGGGGCGGGACCGTGATTCTTTGCCGGAGAATCGTTCGACCATTCCGGTGGAAGTCATACTCTCTGCCTCGACCCTGATCGTTCGCGCGGTCCTGGGATGGGGGCGCACATCAGGAGAATCCGGGACATCGCCGGGGCGTAAGAAGGCGGAAGGGCAGCCGCACATGCAAAGCACGGTCCACGGATTCGGCTACGGACTCGTCACACCGCTGGCGGCCTACCTCATGGCCTGCCTCGGTGGTGCCCTCGGTCTGCGCTGCACCGCCAGAGCCATGCTGGTCACCCGTTCCTGGCGCCCCGGATGGCTCGTCCTCGGCTCGGCGGCGATCGGCTCCGGCATCTGGACCATGCACTTCGTCGCGATGATGGGCTTCACGATCGAACACACGCCGATCCGCTACGACTGGCCGATGACCTTCGCCAGCCTGGCCGTCGCCATCGTCATGGTGGGGGTCGGGATCTTCATCGTCGGCTACCGGGGCGCGCACGGGACGGCACTGTTCACCGGCGGCACCGTCACCGGCCTGGGCATCGCCTCGATGCACTACCTGGGAATGGCCGGGATGCACGTGGACGGGCAGCTCACGTACAACACGTTCACCGTCGCCGCGTCCGTCGTCATAGCCATGGCCGCCGCCACCGCCGCCCTGTGGGCGGCCGGACAGGTCCGGGGCTTCCTGTGGAGCGTGGGCGCGGCGCTGATCATGGGGCTGGCCGTCACCGGCATGCACTACACGGGGATGGCCGCCGTCGAGGTCCACGTCAGCGCCACGGCCGAACCCTCCGCCGACGGATCGCCCGCCGCACTGCTCGCCCCCATGCTGATCGGTCCCCTCGTCTTCCTCCTCCTCGCCGGTGTCGTCGTCATGCTCGACCCGCTGATGGTGACGGGGAAGCCCGCTGCCGTACCCGTCGAGCGGAAGCCGGGCGTCCCCGCCCACACGGACGGCGCGCGCACGATCCGCCGCTCGACCCACCACCCCGCGCGCCGGCCCGGTCGTCGCCTCGTGCACCGGCGCCCCCGCACCCCGCAGAACCGCTGACCGGGACCCGTTGTCAGTGCGGGGTCGTACGGTGGAACCCATGCGGCCCGTTTCCCAGATCGAACGCACGGTGGCGCCCTTCGAGGTCGTCAGCCCCTACCAGCCCAACGGCGACCAGCCGACGGCCATCGCCGACCTGGCCCGGCGCGTCCAGGCAGGCGAGAAGGACGTCGTCCTGCTCGGCGCGACCGGCACCGGCAAGTCCGCCACCACCGCGTGGATGATCGAGAAGCTCCAGCGCCCCACCCTGGTGATGGCGCCGAACAAGACTCTGGCCGCCCAGCTGGCGAACGAGTTCCGCGAGCTGCTGCCCAACAACGCCGTCGAGTACTTCGTCTCGTACTACGACTACTACCAGCCCGAGGCATACGTCCCCCAGTCGGACACCTACATCGAGAAGGACTCCTCGATCAACGAGGAGGTGGAGCGACTGCGCCACTCCGCCACCAACTCGCTGCTCACCCGCCGCGACGTCGTCGTGGTGGCCTCCGTGTCCTGCATCTACGGCCTCGGCACTCCGCAGGAGTACGTCGACCGCATGGTCCCGCTGCGGGTCGGCGAGGAGCACGACCGGGACGAGCTGCTGCGCCGCTTCGTCGACATCCAGTACACGCGCAACGACATGGCCTTCGCCCGCGGCACCTTCCGGGTGCGCGGCGACACCATCGAGATCTTCCCGGTCTACGAGGAGCTGGCCGTCCGCATCGAGATGTTCGGCGACGAGATCGAGGCCCTGTCCACGCTCCACCCGGTCACCGGCGAGATCATCAGCGACGACCAGCAGCTGTACGTGTTCCCGGCCTCTCACTACGTCGCCGGCCCCGAGCGCCTGGAGCGGGCGGTCAACGACATCGAGAAGGAGCTGGCCGAGCGCCTGACCGAGCTGGAGAAGCAGGGCAAGCTCCTGGAGGCCCAGCGGCTGCGCATGCGCACCACGTACGACATCGAGATGCTCCGCCAGATCGGCTCCTGCTCCGGCGTGGAGAACTACTCGATGCACTTCGACGGCCGCTCGCCCGGCTCCCCGCCGAACACGCTGCTGGACTACTTCCCGGACGACTTCCTGCTCGTCATCGACGAGTCGCACGTCACCGTCCCGCAGATCGGCGCCATGTACGAGGGCGACGCGTCCCGCAAGCGGACCCTGGTGGACCACGGCTTCCGGCTGCCCTCCGCGCTCGACAACCGCCCGCTGAAGTGGGAGGAGTTCCAGGAGCGCATCGGTCAGACCGTGTACCTGTCGGCCACCCCGGGCGCCTACGAGCTCTCCCGTTCGGACGGCGCCGTCGAGCAGATCATCCGCCCCACCGGCCTGGTCGACCCGGAGGTCGTCGTCAAGCCCACCGAGGGCCAGATCGACGACCTGGTGCACGAGATCCGCAAGCGGACCGAGAAGGACGAGCGCGTCCTGGTCACCACCCTCACCAAGAAGATGGCCGAGGACCTCACCGACTACTTCCTTGAGCTCGGTATCCAGGTCCGCTACCTGCACAGCGACGTCGACACGCTGCGCCGCGTCGAGCTGCTGCGCGAGCTGCGCGCCGGTGAGTACGACGTCCTGGTCGGCATCAACCTGCTGCGCGAGGGCCTCGACCTGCCCGAGGTGTCCCTGGTGGCGATCCTCGACGCCGACAAGGAGGGCTTCCTGCGCTCCGGCACCTCCCTGATCCAGACCATCGGGCGCGCGGCGCGCAACGTCTCCGGCCAGGTCCACATGTACGCGGACAAGATCACGCCGGCGATGGAGAAGGCCATCGACGAGACCAACCGCCGGCGCGAGAAGCAGGTCGCCTTCAACAAGGCGAACGGCATCGACCCGCAGCCGCTCCGCAAGAAGATCAACGACATCGTCGCGCAGATCGCCCGCGAGGACGTCGACACCGAACAGCTCCTCGGCTCGGGCTACCGCCAGTCGAAGGAGGGCAAGGGCGCCAAGGCCCCGGTGCCCGCGCTGGGCGGCCAGGCGACGAGCGGCGCCAAGGTGGCCAAGGGCAGGGCCAAGGAGACGGCGGTGACCGACCGTCCGGCGGCGGAGCTGGCCGAGCAGATCGAGGACCTCACCACCCGCATGCGGGCGGCCGCCGCCGACCTCCAGTTCGAGATCGCGGCCCGGCTGCGCGACGAAGTCTCCGAGATGAAGAAGGAACTGCGTCAGATGAGGGAGGCGGGCCTGGCCTGACGGCCCCGTCCGGCCACGCGCTGTGTTGCAAGACCGACACAAAGCGCGGACCGGGGTGGGGCACTGTCAGTGCCCCTGCGTAGGGTTCTGTCAACCGCGGGGACCGCGGCAACAGGGGACAGTTCGAGAGGGGATCAGCGCGTGACCGTCAACATGACCAAGGGTCAGGCCATCAGTCTGCAGAAGAGCGACGGCGGCAGCCTGACGTCCGTGCGCATGGGTCTCGGCTGGCAGGCGGCTCCCCGGCGCGGCCTGTTCGGTTCGCGCACCCGGGAGATCGACCTGGACGCCTCCGCGGTCCTCTTCGCGGACAAGCAGCCGGTCGATGTCGTCTTCTTCCGCCACCTGGTGAGCGACGACGGCTCGGTGCGCCACACCGGTGACAACCTGGTCGGCGGTGTCGGCCAGGGCGGCGACGACGAGGCGATCCTCGTCGACCTGCAGCGCGTCCCGGTGCACATCGACCAGATCGTCTTCACGGTGAACTCCTTCACCGGACAGACCTTCCAGGAGGTGCAGAACGCCTTCTGCCGCCTGGTCGACGAGACCAACGGCCAGGAACTGGCCCGCTACACGCTGGCCGGCGGCGGAGCCTTCACGGCCCAGATCATGGCCAAGGTGCACCGCGCGGGCCAGGGCTGGTCGATGACCGCCATCGGCACCCCGGCCAACGGCCGCACCTTCCAGGACCTGATGCCGGCGATCCTGCCGGTCCTGTAGCAGCCGGTCCGCGGCAGTCCGGCCGCAGCCGTCCGACACGAACCGGCCGCAGCCGTCCGACACGAACCGGCCGGTCCCGTTCGCGGGACCGGCCAGGCCCGCACGTCGTCTCGCGGGTCACACACGAACGACACAGGGGGAAAGGCGATGACGGCCGAGCTGACGCGGGGACAGAACCACCCGCTTCCCCGGGCTCGTCTCGAGATCCGGGTCTCGGCCGGTACGCCGGTCGTGGCCGGGGCCACGCTCGGTGACGAGAACGGCACCATCCACGGCGACGAACGGGTGGCCCACCCGGGCGCGCCCACCCTGCCGGGCCTGGAGGTCTCCCGGCAGGCCGCTGCCGACCACCGCCTCGCGGTGGACCTGGACGCCGTGTCCGACGAGGTGCACCGGGTCAGCGTGCTGCTCGCCCTGCCCGTCGGCGGGAGGGGCCCGGCCCGGTTCGGGGCCGTCGCCGCCCCCTTCGTCGCCGTCACCGGACTCGACGGCGACGAGGTCGCCAGCTACACCATCACCGGCCTGGAGGCCGAGTCCGCCGTCGTCGCCCTGGAGCTCTACCGGCGCCAGGGTGCCTGGAAGGTCCGCGCCGTCGGTCAGGGGTACGCGGGCGGCCTCGCCGAGCTCCTCGCCGACCAGAAGCTGCCCCAGGCCCACCAACTCGCGGCGAGCATCCACGAGGCGGTGGCGAGTGGGCTGGCCCGTTCGATACCGGCCCCGCCGGCTGCCGCCCCGGCGCACCGCCCGGACCACGGCACCGCACCCCAGGCCGGGCCCGGCGCTCCCGTACCGCCGGCCTCGCCGTACGACCCCCAGGGGGCGTCCGCTCCCGGCCCGCAGACGCCCGGGGCGCCGGGACGACACGGGGCGCCGCAGCCGTACCCGGGCGGGCCGGGTGAGCCCGCCGCCACCGGCCAGCCGTCCGCGTCCGCCTCCGCCGGAGGCGGCCCGATCGACTACAGCCATCCCCGCCGGCAGACCACGGCACCGCCCTCGCCCCCGCCGGCCGCGCCCCCGGCCGAACCGGGGCAGCCCGCCCGGCCCGTCGCCGGCGATGCCACCGGCTGGTCCATGGAGGAGCGCCTCTACAACCAGGTGTGGGGCATGTTCGAGGACCTGGCCCGCACCACGGCCGCCTACCGCAGCGCCGTCGACTTCGCCGACTCCCGCATGGAGAAGGAACTCGACCAGGCCCTGTCCGATCCCCGCAGCCGGATCGGCGGGCAGGGTGACGCCGCTCGCGAAGCGGCCCGCGAGCGGCACGGCCGGCTGGTGTCCCAGGCCCGGGAGGTCCTGGACCGGGACGTCGCCCAGCTCGTCGCCGAGGCAGAGGTCGTCGACCCCGCGCTGCCGACGGCCTTCGCCCGCTGGGACAACCCCGTCTGGCACGCCTACCGGGTCCCCATGGAGATCCCGATGGCCCTGCGGCTGGGCGATCTCCATCTGCCGGAGGCCGACCGCATCCGCATCCCGATGCTGATCCGGCTGCCGCTCGAGCGTGGCCTGTGGATCGACAGCGGGCGTTCCGCCTCGCTCGACGGTTCGTTCGCCGACTCCCACGAGATGCGGCGCCTGGGTTTGGAGACGGCCGTCGCGCACGCGGCCCGGCTGCTCGCCATCTACCCGGCGGGCGAGTTCACGGTGCACGTCATCGACCCGGCCGGATCCGGGGCGCAGGCACTGGCGCCGCTGGTGCAGAGCGGGGTGCTCGCCGCGCCGCCCGCCCAGGGGGCCGCGGGGACGGCCGACGTACTGGCCCGTCTCACCCAGCGCGTCGACCTGGTCCAGATGGCCTTGCGCGGAGGTGCTCCGGACGCGCTCCCGCCCGGCCTCGACACCTCGCAGCAGCTGCTGATCGTCAACGACTTCCCGCACGGCTTCGACGACCGGGCCGTCAACCAGCTGCGCTACCTCGCCGACGAGGGGCCGGCCGTCGGCGTCCACCTGATGATGGTCGCCGACCGCGAGGAGTCCGCCGGGTTCGGACCGCTGCTGGATCCGCTGTGGCGCTCGCTGCTCCGGCTGACGCCGGTGGCCGACGACCACCTCGCCGACCCGTGGGTCGGGCATGCCTGGACGTACGAGCCGTCGCTCGTGCCGCCCGGCAGCCAGGTGCTCCAGCAGGTGCTCTCCCAGGTAGCCGCCGCCCGCCGGTCATGGGGGCGATGACCACTCCCGAGCTGGGCTTTTGAGCTTTATTTGCAAATCTCTTTACCTTTCCTTGGTGATTGGGGTACTGTCGTCCGTACGGAGGGGAGTACTCCCTGTCTGTGCGGCGTACCCGTCAATACGGATCAGGCCAGATCCCGGGGCGTCGGCCCGTGGTTCAGAACGCATCGCGCGTCCCGGACCCGCGGGTGGAAGAGACCTCCGGCAGCGACGACGCTGACATCTGCCGTGTGACGTACTGCCGGAGGCGTAGTGGAAGTTTCGGTGACCCTGTGGGTCCTGACCATCGTGGGCCTTGCCGCCCTCATCGCGGTCGATTTCTTCATCGGCCGCAAGCCGCACGACGTATCGATCAAGGAAGCCGGTATCTGGACCGGCGTCTGGATCGCCCTGGCGGGCCTCTTCGGGCTCGGCCTGCTCTTCTTCGGCGGCGGTGAACCCGCCGGCGAGTTCTTCGCGGGCTTCATCACCGAGAAGTCGCTGAGCGTGGACAACCTCTTCGTCTTCGTCCTGATCATGGCGAAGTTCGCGGTGCCCTCGCAGTACCAGCAGCGGGTTCTGCTCATCGGTGTCCTCATAGCCCTGGTCCTCAGGGCCGTCTTCATCGCCGCGGGTGCCGCGATCCTCGCCAGCTTCGCCTGGGTCTTCTACATCTTCGGTGCCTTCCTCATCTACACCGCCTGGAAGCTCATCCAGGAGGCCCGGGCCGACGAGGACGACGAGGAGTTCGAGGAGAACAAGCTCCTCAAGGCCGCCGAGCGACGCTTCGGCGTCGCCGACCGGTACCACGGCACCAAGCTGTGGATCGAGGAGAACGGCAAGCGGATCATGACCCCGATGCTGGTCGTGATGCTCGCCATCGGCACCACCGACGTGCTCTTCGCCCTCGACTCCATCCCGGCGATCTTCGGTCTGACGCAGGACCCGTACATCGTGTTCACGGCCAACGCGTTCGCCCTGATGGGTCTGCGTCAGCTGTACTTCCTCATCGGCGGTCTGCTGAAGAAGCTGGTCCACCTCTCGTACGGCCTGTCCGTCATCCTGGGCTTCATCGGCGTCAAGCTGGTGCTGCACGCCCTGCACGAATCCGGCGTCCACGTCCCCGAGATCAGCATTCCGGTCTCGCTCGGCGTGATCTGCTCCGTCCTGATCGTCACCACGATCACCAGCCTCCGCGCCTCGAAGAAGCAGGCGCAGGCGGAGGCGGCGGCCGCCGGGAGCGGCGAGACGTCGAAGGACAGCGTCGAGGCCTGATCCACCCGGGCCAGGAGCGGCGATCGGCGAAAGCCGGTCGCCGCTCCCCGCGTGCTCGGGGGGCGTGTTGGGCCCGCGTGCTCGGTGGGCGGTGCCGGGAGATCCGGAATGCGACGCCCCTCGCCCTCTGCGACGATCACCGCATGGTCACCGGTCCCAGGGCGTTCCTCGCACAGTGGACGACCGTCACGCCCGTGATCGCTGTCGTACTGCTGGCCCTCACCTGGGGCCGCTCGCTGCCCGGCGCGGTCGTCGCGCTGCTCACGATCGTCCTGGCGGCCTCCGTCCTGGCCGCGGTGCACCATGCGGAGGTGGTCGCCCACCGGGTCGGCGAGCCCTTCGGCTCCCTGGTCCTGGCCATCGCGGTGACCGTCATCGAGGTCGCGCTCATCGTGACCCTGATGGCGGACGGCGGCGACAAGAGCGCGACCCTGGCCCGGGACACCGTCTTCGCGGCCGTCATGATCACCTGCAACGGCGTCGTCGGCCTCAGCCTCCTGGTCGCCTCCCTGCGCCACGGGATCGCGGTGTTCAACCCGGAGGGCACCGGCGCCGCCCTGGCGACGGTGGCGACCCTGGCCACCCTCAGCCTGGTGCTGCCCACCTTCACCACCAGCGCACCCGGCCCGGAGTTCTCCACCGTGCAGCTGACCTTCGCCGCGCTGTCCTCGCTCGTCCTCTACGGCCTGTTCATCGCGACCCTGACCGTGCGGCACCGCGACTACTTCCTGCCCATCACCCGGCAGGGCGAAGTGATCACGAGCGAGGAACACGCCCACGCACCGTCCTTGCGCACGGCTCTGATCAGCCTGGGGATGCTGGGCCTGGCACTGGTCGGAGTCGTCGGCCTCGCCAAGGGCGTATCGCCGACCATCGAGGACGGGGTGGCGGCCGCCGGACTCCACCACGCCGTCGTCGGCGTCATCATCGCGCTGCTGGTCCTGCTCCCCGAGACCATCGCCGCGGTGCGTTCCGCGCGCCGCGACCGGGTGCAGACCAGCCTGAACCTGGCGCTCGGCTCGGCCATGGCCAGCATCGGCCTGACCATTCCCGCGGTCGCCCTGGCCTCCGTGTGGCTCAGCGGACCGCTGGTGCTCGGCCTCAGCGCCATCCACATGGTGCTGCTCGCCCTGACCGTGGTGGTGGCGTCCCTGACGGTCGTGCCGGGGCGGGCCACGCCCTTGCAAGGGGGCGTCCACCTGGTGCTGTTCGCCGCGTACCTGGAACTGGCCGTCAACCCGTAGGCCCGGGGCCGTGGCGTCGGCGCACCGTGATAGACCGGGGGCCGAGCAGCGGTCGCGCAGGGACCGCCGCACCCTCACGGACCGGAGGAACCGTGCCCCGCAGCCTGGCCAACGCCCCGATCATGATCCTCAACGGCCCCAACCTGAACCTGCTCGGCCAGCGCCAGCCGGAGATCTACGGCTCCGACACCCTCGCCGACGTCGAGGCGCTGTGCGTGAAGGCGGCGGCCGCGCACGGCGGAACGGTGGACTTCAGGCAGTCCAACCATGAGGGCGAACTGGTCGACTGGATCCACGAGGCCCGGCTGAACCACTGCGGCATCGTGATCAACCCCGCCGCCTACTCGCACACGTCCGTCGCCATCCTGGACGCGCTCAACACGTGCGACGGGCTGCCGGTGGTGGAGGTCCACATCTCCAACATCCACCAGCGTGAGCCGTTCCGGCACCACTCCTACGTCTCGCAGCGCGCAGACGGAGTCGTCGCGGGGTGCGGCGTACAGGGCTACGTCTTCGGTGTGGAGCGAATCGCGGCCCTGGCCGGGGCGGGTTCGGCCAGGACCTGAGGCGCCGGGGCCGCCGGCCGGGGGCGGGGATCGGGGGGCCGGCGGCCCGTGCCGCGCAGGAGCCGTCGTTCCTGTGCGGGGCTGCCACCAGTCGACCGCGCCGTGCCGTCGCCCGGGGAGCGCGCGCGGACCGCGGGTGTGTGCGAACGCTTCACACGGGGCGCGTTCGGAGACGCGAGAGCGCGGGCCCGTACCCGGCGCGCCCGCCCGTCACCAGCCGCGCGCCCGCCATTCCGGCAGGTGCGGCCGCTCCGCGCCGAGCGTCGTGTCGTTGCCGTGGCCGGGGTAGACCCACGTCTCGTCCGGGAGGGTGTCGAAGACCTTGGTCTCCACGTCGTCGATGAGGCTCGCGAAGGCGTCCGGGTCCTTGAAGGTGTTCCCCACACCGCCCGGGAACAGGCAGTCCCCGGTGAACACGTGCGGATGCCCGTGCGGGTCGTCGTAGACCAGGACGACGGAGCCCGGTGTGTGGCCGACGATGTGGCGTGCGGTGAGCTCCACCTGGCCCACCCGGATCGTGTCGCCGTCGTCGACCAGGACGTCGGTCGGCACCGGAATGCCCTCGGCGTCGTGCCGGCCGGCGTGGGTGCGGGCGCCGGTGGCCGCGACTACCTCGGCGAGCGCCTGCCAGTGGTCGCCGTGCCGGTGCGTGGTGACGACGGACGCGATGCCGTCGTCACCGATCGTGCCGAGCAGGGTGTGTGCGTCGTTGGCGGCGTCGATCAGCAGTTGCTCGTCGGTGGCCCGGCAGCGCAGCAGATAGGCGTTGTTGTCCATCGGGCCGACCGCGACCTTGGTGATCATCAGGTCCTTGAGCTCGTGCACGTCGGCGGGTCCGCCGACCGTCACCTCTCCGCTGTACGTCATGACCGCCAGCCTAGCGCCGGGAGGTGGCCGGCAGGCTGCCTCCCGGCTGCCCACCGGGGCGGACCTACAGTGGAGGCAGCGTCGGCAGCCCGCCGCCCTCCACCGTGAGCGCGGAGCCCGCACGGCGACCGGCGAGCCAGCCGAGGAGATCGGCCGGGGGACCGGTGACGGTCACCTCGACGGCGTCCGCCTCCCGCCCCGTGCGCCACGCGCGCGTGCCGTCCGTGAGCCGGGTCGGCGACACCTCGGGGTGACCAGCGAACCGGGCCGCGAGGAAGTCGGTCTCCCGCTCGGTGAACTCCGCCGGAAGGTCCTCCAGCTCGTAGCCGATGCCCAGGTCCACGTGGTGCAGCTCGACCTCGGCCCACCGCCGGAACGGCACCCTGGAGGCCGAGTCCGTGACCCCGTTGCGCAGCTCCACCGTGCGCGACCAGTCCGCGGGTGCGGCACCGGCGTCCTGGAACCGGGCGGCGCTCTCGCGCACGTCCGCGAGCTGGGCGTCGAGCGGGCGCGGGGCGTCCCGCTCGATGTCGGCGTCCCGGACCTCGCCCGAGACGTACATGGGACGTCCTTCGAGGACGTTCACGAGGGCGTCGGCGTTGCGGGCGAGGTGGGCGAGGACGTGACCGCGACTCCAGCCGGGAAGCCGTGACGACTCCGTCACGGACGCGTTGTCCAGTTTCCCGACCGCGGTGAGCAGCCGATCGGTCGCGTCACGTACAGACGCCAGGTCATGAGCGTGATCCATCATGCTGCTGACCCTAGACCGCGCCACACCTTCGGGTGAAGGTTGTGGACGACCTCCGCAATTCGAATGCACGTGCTATAAGGTCGACTGCGGCGTCGGGCATGCTGGGAAGTCGGGGTTTGTTGACAACCGGTGAATCCGACCGGCGTTGTCAGTGGCTCCCCCTAGTCTGAGAAAGACGGGGGCCCCGCCCCTGTCACTTCTCTCAAGAAAGGTGCGGACCGGCGTGGCCGACCGTCTCATCGTCCGTGGCGCGCGCGAGCACAACCTGAAGAACGTCTCGCTCGACCTGCCTCGTGACTCGCTCATCGTCTTCACGGGCCTGTCCGGGTCGGGCAAGTCCTCCCTGGCCTTCGACACCATCTTCGCCGAGGGCCAGCGGCGCTACGTGGAGTCCCTCTCCTCCTACGCCCGGCAGTTCCTCGGCCAGATGGACAAGCCGGACGTCGACTTCATCGAGGGCCTCTCCCCGGCGGTCTCCATCGACCAGAAGTCGACCTCGCGCAACCCGCGCTCCACGGTCGGCACCATCACCGAGGTCTACGACTACCTGCGCCTGCTCTTCGCCCGCATCGGCAAGCCGCACTGTCCCGAGTGCGGCCGGCCGATCTCGCGCCAGTCGCCGCAGGCCATCGTGGACAAGGTCCTGGAGCTTCCGGAGGGCAGCCGCTTCCAGGTGCTGTCGCCGCTGGTGCGCGAGCGCAAGGGCGAGTTCGTCGACCTCTTCGCCGACCTCCAGACCAAGGGCTACTCCCGCGCGCGGGTGGACGGCGAGACCGTCCAGCTGTCCAACCCGCCCACGCTGAAGAAGCAGGAGAAGCACACCATCGAGGTGGTCGTCGACCGCCTCACCGTGAAGGACTCCGCCAAGCGGCGCCTGACCGACTCCGTGGAGACCGCGCTCGGCCTGTCCGGCGGCATGGTCGTGCTCGACTTCGTCGATCTCCCCGAGGACGACCCCGAGCGCGAGCGGATGTACTCGGAGCACCTGTACTGCCCCTACGACGACCTGTCCTTCGAGGAGCTGGAGCCCCGCTCCTTCTCCTTCAACTCGCCCTTCGGCGCCTGCCCCGACTGCTCCGGCATCGGCACGCGCATGGAGGTCGACCCGGAGCTGATCGTCCCCGACGAGGACAAGTCCCTCGACGAGGGAGCCATCCACCCCTGGTCGCACGGGCACACCAAGGACTACTTCGGCCGCCTGATCGGCGCCCTCGCCGACGCCCTCGGCTTCCGTACGGACATCCCCTTCGCGGGCCTGCCGCTGCGCGCCCGCAAGGCCCTGCTGTACGGCCACAAGACCCAGGTCGAGGTCCGCTACCGCAACCGGTACGGCCGCGAGCGCCGGTACACCACGGCCTTCGAGGGCGCGATCCCCTTCGTCAAGCGCCGGCACAGCGAGGCGGAGAGCGACGCCAGCCGCGAGCGCTTCGAGGGCTACATGCGCGAGGTGCCCTGCCCCACCTGTGAGGGCACGCGCCTGAAGCCCCTCGTCCTCGCGGTCACCGTCATGGGCAAGTCGATCGCCGAGGTCTCGGCGATGTCCATCAGCGACTGCGCGGACTTCCTGGGCGAGCTGACGCTCAACGCCCGCGACAAGAAGATCGCCGAGCGCGTGCTGAAGGAGGTCAACGAGCGACTGCGCTTCCTGGTCGACGTCGGCCTGGACTACCTCTCGCTGAACCGCGCGGCGGGCACCCTCTCCGGCGGCGAGGCCCAGCGAATCCGGCTGGCCACCCAGATCGGCTCCGGACTCGTCGGCGTGCTGTACGTCCTCGACGAGCCGTCCATCGGCCTGCACCAGCGCGACAACCACCGGCTGATCGAGACCCTCGTCCGGCTCCGGGACATGGGCAACACGCTCATCGTCGTCGAGCACGACGAGGACACCATCAAGGTCGCCGACTGGATCGTCGACATCGGCCCCGGCGCGGGCGAGCACGGCGGCAAGGTGGTGCACAGCGGCTCCGTCAAGGAGCTGCTCGACAACGCCGAGTCGCAGACCGGCCTGTACCTGTCCGGGCGCAAGGCCATCCCGCTGCCCGACATCAGGCGCCCGCAGGACCCCTCCCGGCGGCTGACCGTGCACGGCGCGCGGGAGAACAACCTCCAGGACATCGACGTGTCCTTCCCGCTGGGTGTGTTCACGGCCGTCACCGGCGTCTCGGGCTCCGGCAAGTCGACGCTGGTCAACGACATCCTGTACACCCACCTGGCCCGCGAACTGAACGGCGCGCGCAACGTCCCGGGCAGGCACACGCGCGTGGACGGCGACGACCTCGTCGACAAGGTCGTCCACGTCGACCAGTCGCCCATCGGCCGCACCCCGCGGTCGAACCCGGCGACGTACACCGGCGTCTTCGACCACATCCGCAAGCTGTTCGCGGAGACGACGGAGGCGAAGGTCCGGGGCTACCTGCCCGGCCGCTTCTCCTTCAACGTCAAGGGCGGCCGCTGCGAGAACTGCGCGGGCGACGGCACGATCAAGATCGAGATGAACTTCCTCCCGGACGTCTACGTCCCGTGCGAGGTCTGCCACGGCGCCCGGTACAACCGGGAGACCCTGGAGGTCCACTACAAGGGCAAGTCCATCGCCGACGTCCTGAACATGCCGATCGAGGAGGCGACCGACTTCTTCGAGGCGGTGCCCGCCATCTCCCGGCACATGAAGACCCTGAAGGACGTCGGCCTCGGCTACGTCCGGCTCGGTCAGTCCGCGACCACCCTGTCGGGCGGTGAGGCCCAGCGCGTCAAGCTCGCCAGCGAGCTGCAGCGCCGCTCCACCGGGCGCACGGTCTACGTCCTGGACGAGCCGACCACCGGTCTGCACTTCGAGGACATCAGCAAGCTGCTGACCGTCCTGGGCGGCCTGGTCGACAAGGGCAACACGGTCATCGTCATCGAGCACAACCTCGACGTGATCAAGACCGCCGACTGGGTCGTCGACATGGGCCCCGAGGGTGGCGCCGGAGGTGGCCTGGTGGTCGCCGAGGGCACCCCCGAGCAGGTCGCGGGCGTTCCGGCCAGCCACACCGGCAAGTTCCTGCGGGACGTGCTGGGCGCCGACCGGGTCAGCGACGCGCCCTCGGTGACCAGGCCGCGCAAGGCGGCGAAGACGGTGGCGGCCAAGGCCACCGCCAAGAAGACCGCCACGAAGACGGTCACCGGTACGGCCGCCAAGAAGGCAACGGCCAAGAAGGCGACCGCCACCAAGGCGACCGCCACCAAGACGGCCAAGACGGCGGCCAAGAAGGCCGCCAAGCCCGCCGCGAAGAAGACCACGCGGACGAGCAAGGCCTGAGTCCGGACGGCGCCGGGCCCCACGGATCATCCATGGGGCCCGGCGCCGTGCGTACGGTCCGGCACTCAGGCGCCGGCCGGCTCCACGAACTGCATGTCGAGCTGGATCTTCACGACCTCACCCAGCAGCCCCGGAGCGAAGTCCAGGCCGTACTCGCTGCGCCGGATCTCGCCCGTCGCCTCGAACCCGGCGTGCCGGCCGCCGCCCTCCATCGGGACGTCCACCAGCCCGCCGAACTCCACGGCCAGCGTCACCGGACGGGTCACGTCGCCGATCGTCAGCTCACCCTCCATGGTCCAGTCCTCGCCCGCCCCCGAGACCCGGGTCGAGCGGAAGGACATCGTCGGCCGCTTCGCCACGTCGAGCAGGTCGGAGGCCCGGACATGCGCGTCCCGGTCGGCGTTCCCGGTGTCGATGGAGGCCAGGTCGATCGTCGAGGTCACCCGGACCTCCTCGGCCGTGCGGCCGACGTGCAGCTCGGTGTCGAACCCGGTGAAACGGCCCCGGACCTTCGCGATCCCGAGGTGGCGGATGGTGAAGTTCACCGAGGAGTGGAACGGGTCGAGGGCCCACGCACCGGGAGCGATGGGCAGGGGAGCGGCGGGAGTGCGGGTGTCGTTCGTCATGCCGTCCACCGTGCGGGCCGAGCACCCCGCCGAGGGAGACCGGCCCGAGCGTGGTAGTCGCAGGGCCACCCTTTCGCGCGTGCGCGTTGGTACGTTCGAAGACGTGAGCGACAACGAGTTGGGCACGTTCCTGCGCCGGATGCGGGAGTCCGTCACCCCGGCCGAGGTGGGGCTCCCGGCCGGCACCCGCCGCCGTACCCCGGGCCTGCGCCGCGCCGAACTGGCCACCCTCGCCGGCGTCAGCGTCGAGTACCTCACCCGGCTGGAACAGGGGCGCGACCGCAACCCGTCCGTCCAGGTGCTCGGCGCCCTCGCGGACGCGCTGGGGCTGTCCCTCCGGGAGCGGATGATGCTGCGCCGCCTGACCAAGGAGGCCGACGGCGGCGACCCGCTGCTGTGCGCCGCGGCCCCGGCGCGCGGCAGCGGCGTGCGCCCCACCGTGCGGGCCGTCCTGGACCGGATGGAACCCGCCCCCGCCGTGGTGCTCGACTGGGTCGGTGACGTCCTCGCCCACACCGGCGGCTACGCCCGGCTGACCGGGCCCATCGGACTGCTGGACGGCGAGCGGCCCAACCTGCTGCGGTACCTGTTCACCGACGCGCGTGCCCGGGTCGCCTACCCCGACTGGGACCGGGTGGCCGACGACCTGGTGGCCCAGCTCCGGCAAGAGGCTCCGCTGCGGGACCCGTACGTGAACGACCTGGCCGACGAGCTGACGCTGACCGCGGGGGCGGCCTTCACCGACCGGTTCTCCGACCTCGGCGCGGCGGCCCGGCGGGTCGGCACCCAGCTCATGGAGCATCCCGAGGCCGGACCGCTGCGGCTGCTGCACGAGACGCTGACGGTGCCGGAGGAGGGCCAGCGGATCGTCGTGCACCTGCCCGCGGACGACGCCACGGCCGCCGCCCTGGACCGCCTGAACGGCCGCCGTCCCGGTGCCCTGCGGGCCGTACGCCGGGCGGTCTGAGCACGGCCCACCGGACCGGGCCCGGCTCCGGGCCCGCAGTCGGTGCTGGAGCCGGTGCCGGACTCGCGGCCGGTGCCGCCACCCGTCGCGACGCCGTCAGACGGCGACTTCGTGCGCGTACGGCGGTTCCGCGCCCGCACGGGAACAGGTGACCGCCGCCGCGCGGGCGGCGAAGCCCAGCAGCCCCGCCCAGCCGTCAGGTCCCAGCGCGGCCACGGCCGCGTCGTCGAGGGCGTCCCGGGCCGCGAGCCCGTGCAGGAGCGCCGCGTTCACCGTGTCGCCCGCTCCGATGGTGTCCACCACCTCGACGCGCTCGCCCGGCACCGTGTACTCGCCCCCGTCACGGGTGAAGGCCGTCAGCCCGTCGCCGCCCCGGGTGACCACGACCGCGGACGGCCCCGCCGCGAGCCACTCCCGGGGCGTGCCGCCGAGCCACTCGGCGTCCTCGGCGGACAGCTTCAGCAGCGACACCGACGGCAGCCAGCTCTTGAACCGGGCCCGGTAGGCGTCCGGGTCCGGGATCAGCCCGGCCCGGATGTTGGGGTCCAGCGCGGTGAACACGCCCCGCGCGGCCGTCTCGCGCAGCAGTTCCTCGTACGCGCTCGCGCCCGGCTCCAGCACCAGCGAACAGGTCCCGAAGGAGACGGCCCGGGTGCCCGCCGGCAGATCGGCGGGCAGCCGGAACAGCCGGTCCGCCGTGCCGTCCACGTAGAAGGAGTACGCGGCGGATCCGTCCGCGTCGAGCGAGGCCACGGCGAGGGTCGTCGGCTCGGTCCCGCGCTGCACCGGGGACACGTCGACGCCGGTCTCGCGCAACCGGTCAAGCAACGCCTCGCCGAAGGCGTCGTACGACACCCGGGAGCAGAACGCGGCGGGTGAGCCGAGGCGGCCCAGCGCGACGGCGGTGTTGTACGGGCCGCCGCCGAGCGCGGGCCGCAGCGCGGCGAGGGCGCCCGTGCCCTGCGGTACCAGGTCGATCAGTGCCTCACCGGCGACGACGATCACGGGAGGGTCCTTTCGTGGGCCTTGGCATGGGCTTCCCCGGACTGCCCGGAGAGCGGTGCGGGCCGCTCGGCGCAGCCGCAGGAGTCGCGGTGGACGAAGGTGCAGGGCAGCCGCAGGGTCCGCGCGGGCCGGTCCGGTGCGGCGAGGCGGTCGAGGAGCAGCCGGACGGCCTCCGCCCCGATGTCCCTGCTGGGCTGGGCGATGGCGGTGAGCCGGGGGGAGAAGAGGTCCGCCCAGGCGAAGTCGTCGAAGCAGCCCAGGGCGAGGTCACCGGGCACGGACAGCCCCCGGTCCCGGAGGGCGCGCAGGGCGCCGATGGTCATCGCGTTGTTGGCGGTGACCAGCGCGGTGGGCGGCACCGCCAGGGACAGCAGCTCCGCCGTGGCCCGCTCGCCGCCGGCCGCCTCGGAGTCGCCGTGGACCAGCAGCCGCTCGTCGAACGGCAGCCCGGCGACGGCGAGGCCGTGCCGGTACCCGGTGATCCGCTCGCGGGTGGTGCTGAGCCCCGGCCGGCCCGCGACCAGGCCGATCCGGCGATGGCCCAGTCCGGCGAGATGGCCCACCAGCCCGGTCGTCGGCTCGGCGCTCTCGGCGCAGACCTGGTCGAAGCGCGGGGCGTCCCCGTCCTTGGGCACGTCGACGACCCGGTCGAGGAAGACGGCCGGCACCCGGTGGCGCGTGAGGTAGGCGAGGAGGTCCCGGGGCTCGGCGGAGGGCGCGACGATCATGCCGTCCACCCGCCGCTCGTGCAGCAGCCGGACCACCTCGCACTCGTGCGCGGGATCGTCGTGCGGATCGGCGATGAGCAGGCTGTAACCGTGCTCCAGGGCACTGGCCTCGACACCCTGGAGGATCTCCGTGAAGTACGGGTTGCTGATCGCCGACACCGCGAGCCCGATGGAGCGGGTGCGGGCGGTCACCAGGGAACGGGCCAGGGTGTTCGTCGTGTAGCCCAGCTCCTCGACGGCGTCCAGCACCGCCTGACGCGTGTGCGGCAGCACCGGGCGGGTGTCGTTGAGCACGTGCGAGACGGTCGCCACGGAGACCCCGGCGCTCCGTGCGACATCGGCCATGGTCGCCACCGGCGTACCCCCTTCGCGTGCGGTCGCGCCGTGGCGGGACCGTACCCCATGCCCCGGCGTCGCGTAAACGCTTGCGCAAGCGTTTACGCGGTCTCCGGCGAAGGCATCGCCGGAGCACCTCGTCCCGGGCCACCCGGCCCGCGGGACCGCCCGGCCCGCCGGATATCGTCGCCCTGCACCCGCACACCCCGGCGCACCCCCGCCCCACCCGTCCCGACACCCGCTCCGACCAGTGGAGATCGCATGCCCGGCCGTCCCGCCCCGAGCCGCCGTACCGTCCTGCGTTCGGCCGCCGCCACGCCCGTCGCCGGGCTCGGCCTGGCCGCCTGCTCCCCGGGCGACGACGGAGCCGCGCCGGCCAGGCCGACCGCACCCGTGGACCTCGGCGCCGACGGCGAGGTCGCCAAGGGCGCGACCAAGCTCTTCCCGGACGGCAACGTGGTGGTCAGCCGGGCCGCGGACGGCTCCCTGAAGGCATTCAGCACGGTGTGCACGCACGCGGGGTGCCCCATCAAGAAGCTGGCGGGGACCAAGCTCGTCTGCGACTGCCACGGCAGCGAGTTCGACGCCCGTACCGGCGAGGTGCTGCACGCCCCGGCGACCGTGCCGCTCGTCGAACTGCCCGTCGAGGTGAAGCAGGGCCGGATCGTCGCGAGCCCGGGGACCTGACCGGCTGGAGGCCGACGGGCCGGTGCCCTACTCCCAGTCCCAGCCGATCCCCAGCATCCCCGACCTGACCCGCGGCTCCACGAGGTGCACCGAGCGGTGCCGCCCGCTGAGCACCAGCTCCTGCCGCCCGCCGCGCGGTGCCGCAGGGGAGTGCTGCGTGAACCGATAACAGCGCACCGGGAGGGCCGCGGCGTCGAAACGCACCTGGAGCGCGTACTGCCCGCCCGCCGTGCCGAACCCCCGGACGTACTCGCGCGACACACCGGCCGTGCCGTCCTCGACGCCGTAGCGGAACAGGTGGGTGTCGCCCGCCCGCAGCCGCGTGTCGAAGAGCAGCTCCGTCACGAGGACACCGGTCTCCTGGTGGCTGCGTACACGTCCCGTGCGGCAGTTCTCCAGCGCGTGGACGCTCATCCGCGCGGGGACGCACCCCGGATCGCCGTAGTGGACGGCGACGAAGCGGTCGACGCCGTCGCGGTGGGCGCGCACGATGAGGTGCGACTCGCGCCCGGCCAGTTCCCGGCCGGGCCCGATCCGGATCCGTTCGTGGTGCCCGAGGGTGTGCACCCCGCCGTCCGGCGCCGGGTACCCCAGTTCGGCCAGCAGCCCGTCCAGGACGCCCGATGCCGCCAGGTGGGCGCGGTAGGAGCGCCCCGCGGGCGGTCGCTCCGAGGTCTCCGCGTCGGCCTCGGAGAGCAGGCGTATCAGCGACTCCTCGGGCAACTGGAGTATCTCCTCCAGGGCACGCACGGCCCGCAGGGACTCCGGACGCTGCGGACGCCGGGCGCCCTGCTGCCAGTAGCTCAGACTCGTGACGCCCACCTTCACCCCGTGCCGCGACAGATGGTGCTGCACACGCTGCAGCGGCAGTCCGCGGGCGGCGATCGCCGCCCGCAGGGCGACGTGGAAGGGGCCGCCGCGCAGGGCAGAGTCGAGTTGCGCGGTGGCGACGTCCGCGTGCTGTGTGGCGTGCGGCATGCAGGGGCCCTTCTGTGAAGTTCACGACGGCTGGTCAGACCGTCGACACGGATCGGCCGGGGCCACCCGCCCCCGTCGCGGCGCAGAGGTCTTCACATCCGTACGCCGCGCTTCAGGGCCCCGAGTCCCTCCGCATTGAAGCGTGTTGACCTAGTCCGGACAACACTTGGCGCCCGACCGCCGTGCGCTCCTGGCCGAGAACGCACGGGCCCCGGCACAAGGGCCCACCCGGCGTGACCGACCGGTCCCGCACCGTCGTCCCCCGGCCTTCCCCGCCCGCTGTCCGCAGAGGCCCGGCCCGTCGTCCACAGCCCCGTCGAAGTGTCGGCCCGCGCCAGTAGGGTGTGAGTCATGGCCGACCCCTCCAGCTACCGCCCCAGGCCGGGAGAGATCCCGGACTCCCCGGGGGTGTACAGGTTCCGTGACGAGCACCGCCGGGTGATCTACGTCGGAAAGGCGAAGAGCCTGCGCCAGCGCCTGGCGAACTACTTCCAGGACCTGGCGAACCTGCACCCGCGCACCCGCACCATGGTCACGACCGCCGCGTCCGTGGAATGGACGGTGGTGTCCACGGAGGTCGAGGCGCTGCAGCTGGAGTACTCCTGGATCAAGGAGTACGACCCCCGGTTCAACGTCAAGTACCGCGACGACAAGAGCTACCCGTACCTCGCGGTGACGATGAACGAGGAATTCCCCCGCGTCCAGGTGATGCGCGGCCAGAAGAAGAAGGGCGTGCGCTACTTCGGGCCGTACGGGCACGCCTGGGCGATCCGCGACACGGTCGACCTCCTGCTGCGCGTCTTCCCGGTGCGCACCTGCTCCGCGGGCGTCTTCAAGAACGCCGCCCGCACCGGCCGCCCCTGCCTGCTCGGCTACATCGGCAAGTGCTCGGCGCCCTGCGTCGGCCGCATCACGCCCGACGACCACTGGGACCTGGCCGACGAGTTCTGCGACTTCATGGCCGGCCGCACCGGTACCTACCTGCGCCGCCTGGAGCGGCAGATGGCCGAGGCGGCCGAGGAGATGGAGTACGAGCGGGCGGCCCGCCTGCGGGACGACATCGGGGCGCTCAAGAAGGCCATGGAGAAGAGCGCGGTCGTGCTCGCCGACGCCACCGACGCCGACCTGATCGCCGTCGCCGAGGACGAGCTGGAGGCGGCCGTCCAGATCTTCCACGTGCGCGGCGGCCGTGTGCGGGGCCAGCGCGGCTGGGTCACCGACAAGGTGGAGGAGATCACCACCGGCGCCCTCGTCGAGCACGCCCTCCAGCAGTTGTACGGCGAGGAGAGCGGGGACGCCGTGCCCAAGGAGGTCCTGGTTCCCGCCCTGCCCGACCCGGTGGAGCCCGTCCAGCAGTGGCTGACCGAGCGCCGCGGATCGGGCGTGTCGCTGCGCATCCCGCAGCGCGGCGACAAGAAGGCGCTGATGGAGACCGTCCAGCGCAACGCCCAGCAGGCCCTCGTCCTGCACAAGACCAAGCGCGCCTCCGACCTGACGACGCGCTCGCGCGCGCTGGAGGAGATCGCCGAGGCCCTCGACCTGGACAGTGCCCCGCTGCGGATCGAGTGCTACGACATCTCGCACCTCCAGGGCGACGACGTCGTGGCCTCCATGGTCGTCTTCGAGGACGGACTGGCCCGGAAGAGCGAATACCGGCGGTTCCAGATCAAGGGCTTCGAGGGACAGGACGACGTCCGTTCCATGCACGAGGTCATCACCCGCCGCTTCCGCCGCTATCTCGCCGAGAAGGAGAAGACCGGCGAGTGGGCGGACGGCGAGGACCTGACCGACGGCGACCGGCCCACGACCGGCGCGGACGCCACGGAGAACGGTGCGGCGCCCACGGAGAACGGCGCGGCGCCCACGCACGGGCCCGCACTCGCGGACGAGCCCGCGCTCACGGACGGCCCGGCGCTCAAGGACGACGACGGCCGGCCCAAGCGCTTCGCGTACCCGCCCCAGCTCGTCGTCGTCGACGGCGGGCAGCCCCAGGTCGCCGCCGCCCAGCGGGCGCTGGACGACCTGGGCATCGACGACATCGCGGTGTGCGGGCTCGCCAAGCGCCTGGAGGAGGTCTGGCTGCCCCGCGAGGACGACCCGGTCGTCCTGCCCCGCACCAGCGAGGGCCTCTACCTGCTGCAGCGGGTCCGCGACGAGGCCCACCGCTTCGCGATCACCTACCAGCGCGCCAAGCGCGCCAAGCGCTTCCGCTCCAGTCCGCTGGACGACGTGCCCGGCCTGGGGGAGACCCGGAAACAGGCGCTGATCAAGCACTTCGGTTCGGTGAAGAAGCTGCGGTCGGCGACGATCGACCAGATCTGCGAGGTGCCCGGCATAGGCCGCAAGACGGCCGAGACCGTCGCCGTGGCCCTCGCCGGGGCCACCCCGGCCGCGCCCGCCGTGAACACGGCGACCGGAGAGATCATGGATGACGACGACGGGGCACCCGAGACGACGGCGGATGCCCCGGGGGAGCCCGTGTCCGCGGGCACCCCGGACGAACGACGGGGGCAGGAGAGATGACCGAGCACGAGGCACGGCCCGCAGCGGAACGAGAACAGGCACGGCCCGCAGCCGGGCGAGAACAGGCGCAGCCCCCGACGGGACAGGAAAAGCCCCGGGGCGCAGCCGAACGGGAACAGACCCGCGACGACGGAGCACAGGTGAGTACGGGCAAGGAAACGGCCGGGGCGCACGAGGCGGCCATCCCCGAGCTGGTGATCATCTCCGGCATGTCCGGGGCCGGCCGCTCGACGGCCGCCAAGTGTCTGGAGGACCTCGGCTGGTTCGTCGTCGACAACCTGCCGCCCGCGCTGATCCCCACCATGGTCGAGCTCGGCGCCCGCTCCCAGGGCAACGTGGCCCGCATCGCGGTGGTCGTCGACGTCCGCGGCCGGCGCTTCTTCGACAATCTGCGCGAGTCCCTCGCGGACCTCGACGCCCGCGGCGTCACCCGCCGCATCGTCTTCCTCGAGTCCTCCGACGACGCCCTGGTGCGCCGCTTCGAGTCGGTGCGCCGCCCGCACCCCCTCCAGGGCGACGGCCGGATCGTCGACGGCATCGCCGCCGAGCGCGCGCTCCTGCGCGAGCTGCGGGGCGACGCGGACCTGGTGATCGACACCTCCAGCCTCAACGTGCACGAGCTGCGCGCCAAGATGGACGCCCAGTTCGCCGGCGACCAGGAGCCCGAGCTGCGGGCCACGGTGATGTCCTTCGGCTTCAAGTACGGCCTCCCGGTCGACGCCGACCTCGTCGTCGACATGCGCTTCCTGCCCAACCCGCACTGGGTCCCGGAGCTGCGCCCCTTCACCGGCCTCAACGAGGAGGTGTCGAGCTACGTCCTCAACCAGCCCGGGGCCAAGGAGTTCCTCGACCGCTATGCCGAGCTGCTCCAGCTGATCGCCGCGGGCTACCGTCGGGAGGGCAAGCGCTATGTGACCGTCGCCGTCGGCTGCACCGGCGGCAAGCACCGGTCCGTGGCCATGTCGGAGAAGCTCGCCGCCCGGCTCGCCGCCGAGGGCGTGGAGACGGTGGTCGTCCACCGGGACATGGGACGGGAATGACAGGGGAATGACAGGACGCACTCCGCGGCTGAGCCGGCTGCGCCGGGTGGTGCCCGAGGGACGCGGCGGCAGACCCGCCGACGCCCGCGCCGCCCGGCCCGAACAGGCGCGCGGCGGCAAGCCGCGCCGCCGGGGCGCCCAGCCCAAGGTCGTCGCCCTCGGCGGCGGCATGGGCCTGTCCGCCTCGCTCGCCGCACTGCGCCGGATCACCGGCGACCTCACCGCCGTCGTCACCGTCGCCGACGACGGAGGCTCCAGCGGGCGCCTGCGCGACGAGCTGGGCGTCCTGCCGCCCGGCGACCTGCGCAAGGCGCTGGCCGCGCTGTGCGGCGACGACGACTGGGGCCAGACCTGGGCCCGCGTCATCCAGCACCGCTTCCAGTCCCAAGGCGACCTGCACGAACACGCGGTCGGCAATCTGCTGATCGTGGCCCTGTGGGAGCAGCTCGGCGACCACGTCCAGGCGCTGGACCTGGTGGGCAAGCTGCTCGGCGCGCACGGCCGGGTGCTGCCCATGTCCGCCGTGCCGCTGGAGCTCCAGGCCCTGGTCAGGGGCCACGACCCGGAGCGGCCCGACGAGGTGGACACCGTACGGGGGCAGGCGACCGTGGCTCTCACGCCCGGCGAGGTGCAGTCCGTGCACCTGGTGCCCAGCGACCCGCCCGCCGTCCCCGAGGCGGTCGACGCCGTCCTGGACGCCGACTGGGTGGTGCTCGGTCCCGGTTCCTGGTTCTCCTCGGTCATCCCGCACCTGCTCGTGCCTGATCTGCTGGACGCGCTGGTCGAGACGAAGGCGCGCCGGGTGCTCTCGCTGAACCTCGCCCCCCAGCCCGGAGAAACTGAGGGCTTCTCCCCGCAGCGTCATTTGGAGGTTTTGGGACGACACGCCCCTAAACTCGCCCTGGACGTGGTGCTGGCCGACGAGGCCGCCGTGCCCGACCGTGACTCGCTCACCGACGCCGCGAAACGGTTCGGCGCCGCGGTCGAGCTGGCTCCGGTCGCCCGGACCGACGGGACCCCGAGGCACGACCCGGAGCTGCTGGCCGCCGCGTACGACCGTATTTTTCGGATGCATGGAAGGATCGGCCCATGGCGATGACGGCAGCGGTGAAGAGCGAGATCTCCCAGCTCCCCGTCACCCGGACCTGCTGCAGAAAGGCGGAGGTCTCCGCCGTCCTGCGGTTCGCCGGCGGCCTCCACCTGGTGAGCGGACGCATCGTGATCGAGGCGGAGCTGGACACCGGGAACGCGGCCCGTCGGCTCAAGCGGGACATCCTGGAGATCTTCGGGCACAGCTCGGAGCTGATCGTGATGGCGCCGGGCGGGCTGCGCCGCGGTTCGCGTTTCGTGGTCCGGGTGGTCGCGGGCGGTGACCAGCTGGCCCGGCAGACCGGCCTGGTGGACGGCCGGGGCCGCCCGATCCGGGGCCTGCCGCCGCAGGTGGTCTCGGGGGCCACCTGCGACGCCGAGGCCGCCTGGCGCGGGGCCTTCCTGGCGCACGGCTCGCTCACCGAGCCCGGCCGCTCCTCCTCCCTGGAGGTGACCTGCCCGGGACCCGAGGCGGCGCTCGCCCTGGTCGGCGCCGCCCGTCGGCTGTCGATCCCGGCCAAGGCCCGCGAGGTGCGCGGCGTGGACCGGGTCGTGGTCCGCGACGGCGACGCGATCGGCGCCCTGCTCACCCGGCTCGGCGCCCACGACTCGGTGCTGGCCTGGGAGGAGCGCAGGCTGCGGCGCGAGGTCCGCGCCACCGCCAACCGGCTCGCCAACTTCGACGACGCCAACCTGCGCCGCTCCGCCCGCGCGGCCGTCGCTGCCGGTGCCCGGGTGCAGCGGGCCCTGGAGATCCTCGCCGACGACGTGCCCGAGCACCTCGCCGCGGCGGGGCGCCTGCGCATGGAGCACAAGCAGGCGTCCCTGGAGGAGCTGGGCGCCCTCGCCGACCCGCCGCTGACCAAGGACGCCGTCGCGGGCCGCATCCGCCGCCTGCTGGCCATGGCCGACAAGCGGGCCTCGGACCTCGGCATCGCCGGTACGGACGCCAACCTCGGTGAGGAGGAGCTGGCCGACAACCTCGTCGGCTGACCGGACGCCTCCGTACGCCGTGCCTCCGGGCCGGCCGCGCGGAACGAGGACAACGTGCCGGTGCCGGCGCCCACTTGGGTGACCGGCACCGGCTTTCGCGTGTCCTTGCCGCACTCTTGACTCGATCATGAGCTGTCATGAGCCTGGCATCTGTTCGCCGCTGTGGCGGACGCAGGCCTGTCGGACAGGCCCCATCTAGGGGGGTTCATGAGACGAAGAGCGAGATCGATCCTCGCTGTCGGCGCGCTCCTGATCGGCGGAGCGAGCTTCGCGCCCATCGCCCAGGCACAACCCGCGGACCCGGGAACCCCGGACGCGAACGAAGTGAAGGTCTTCCGCGCCGACGTCACCAAGGAGCAGGTACCCCTGCTACTGGCGACCGGCCAGGACGGCCACGAACTCGGCGAGCAGGTACCCGACCGGGGGACCGCCGCCGTCGAGCTGTACCTCACCGAGAAGCAGGCCGGCACGCTGGAGGAACAGGGCGTCGACCTCACCGAGCACACCCTGTCCACCCAGGCCGAGAAGCGCGTCGAGAGCGCCGCCGACGGCGTCTTCCGCCCGTACAGCGGCAGCGGCGGCCTGCGCGAGGAGATTCTGCGGACCGCCCAGGAGAACCCCGGCCTCACCAAGGTCGTCTCCATCGGCAAGACGGTCAACGGCCAGGACATCCTGGCGCTCAAGCTCACCAAGCACGCGAAGAAGTCCAAGGACGGCTCCAAGCCCTCCGTCCTCTACATGTCCAACCAGCACGCGCGCGAGTGGATCACCCCGGAGATGACCCGGCGGCTGATGCACCACTACCTGGACAACTACAAGAAGGACCGGCGGATCAGGGAGATCGTCGACTCCACCGAGCTGTGGTTCGTCCTGTCGGCCAACCCCGACGGCTACGACTACACCTTCGAGAGCACCGACAACCGCCTCTGGCGCAAGAACCTGCGCGACGTCAACGGCGACGGCACCATCAGCACCGGCGACGGCGTCGACCTCAACCGGAACTTCGCCTACAAGTGGGGTTACGACGACGAGGGCTCGTCCCCCAACCCCACCAGCGAGACCTACCGCGGCGCGAGCCCCGGCTCCGAGCCCGAGACCAAGGCGCTGGACGCCTTCCAGAAGCGCATCGGCTTCACGTACGGCATCAACTACCACTCCGCGGCCGAACTCCTCCTCTACGGCGTCGGCTGGCAGGTGGCCACCAACACCCCGGACGACGTCCTCTACAAGGCGCTGGCCGGCACCCCCGACAACTCGGCGATCCCCGGCTACCACCCGCAGGTCTCCTCGGAGCTGTACACCACCAACGGCGAGGCCGACGGGCACGCGGCCAACGTCAACGGCATGGCGATGTTCACCCCGGAGATGTCGACCTGCAAGACGGCCTCCGACGTGGACCCCGACGACCAGTGGAACGCGCGCGACTGCCAGTCCGGGTTCAACTTCCCCGACGACGAGAAGCTGATCCAGCAGGAGTTCGCCAAGAACGTCCCGTTCGCGCTCTCCGTCGCCGAGACCGCCGCCCACCCCGACCGGCCGTCCTCCTCGGTCGGCCTGGACGCAGCCGACTTCACCCCGGCCCCCTTCACCACCTCCTACGCGCGCGGCGCCGACCAGGAGGTCTCCGTCGTCGTCCGCAAGTCCGTGCGCGACAAGGAGCTGAAGTACCGCGTCAACGGCGGACGCACCCACGACACGGCGCTGCGGCCCTGGCGGGGCGGCGAGACGTACGGCGGCGAGGACAACCTCTACTTCGACGAGTACCGGGCCAAGGTCAGGGGCGCCGACCCCGGCGACCGCGTCGAGGTCTGGTTCACCGGAGAAAAGCCGCGAGGCAGCCACGACCGGCACGGCAAGCGCACCGAGAGCGAGCACTTCACCTACACGGTCGCCGAGCGGCCCCGCGCCGACGTCCTCGTCGTCGCCGAGGAGGGCGCGAAGGCCACGCAGACACAGACGTACCTGGACGCGCTCAAGGCCAACGGCCAACGCGCCGCCGTCTGGGACGTCGCCACGCAGGGCGCCCCCGACGCGCTCGGCGTCCTCGGCCACTTCGACACGGTCGTCCACTACACGGGCGCCGCGGTGCCCGGCAACGCCACTCAGCTCCAGCTGCGGGCCTTCCTCAACGAGGGCGGCAAGCTGATCGAGGCCGGCGAGCAGGCGGGCGGCGACGTCGACCTCGGCGGCGGCACCCTCTCCGACGACTTCAGCCAGTACTACCTGGGCGCCTACACCCGCACCGCCACCTCCGGCGCCACCGGGTTCACCGGCTCCGGCAAGCTCGACAAGGCCGACGGCACCCTCGGCGACGCCCCCGGCAACCCGCTGGACGCCGCCGGAACCTACAGCGTGACCTCCGACGAGCTGGACCCCGGCACCTACCCGCAGTTCGCGAGCGAGGGCGCCGGGAAGTTCGCCGGGACGGTCAACCCGTACGGTCCCTACGCGGGGGAGTGGATGGCCGCCGCCGTCCACACCGACGACGCCTACAAGCGCCTCACCCGCACCGTCGACCTCACCGGAGTCACCGCCTCCGAGCGCCCCACGCTCCGCACCCAGCTGCTGTGGGACACCGAGCGCGGCTACGACCACGCCCTGGTCGAGGCGCACACCACCGGCGCCGACGACTGGACCACCCTGCCCGAGGCGAACGGCGCCACCGGCACCGCCGTACCCGCCGAGTGCGCGGCCGGGTTCTACATGGGCGAGCACCCCTGGCTCGGGCACTACCTGACCCTCTCCGACGAGGGCTGCACCGCGACCGGCACCACCGGCCAGTGGAACAGCCTCACCGGCTCCTCCGGCGGCTGGAAGCAGGTCGAGTTCGACCTGAGCGCCTACGCCGGGAAGTCCGTGGAGCTGTCGATCGCCTACGTCACCGACCCCGGCAGCGGCGGCCGCGGCGTCCTCGCCGACGAGGCATCCCTGGTCGTCGGGGGCACGGCGACGCAGACCGAGGGCTTCGAGACCTCGCTGGGCGCCTGGCAGGTCTCCGGGCCCCCGGCGGGCAGCCCGGCCGTCCTGAAGGACTGGACCCGCACCGGAACCCTGTTCCAGACCTACGGCGCCGTCACCACGGACGACACCGTGCTGCTCGGCTTCGGCCTGGAGCACCTCGCCGAACCGGCCGCCCGCGCGGCACTGGTCCGGCAGGCGCTGCGTGCCCTGGACGAGTGAATCCCGGTGTGCGGGGGACTGACCCGGTGTAACCAAATCGGGTGATCGGTCCCCGTAGCCCAGGGCGGTCCGTACCCCTACTGGCGGGTACGGACCGCCCTGCCGGGTATGGGGCGTCTCGATGTCACCCCCGACGCCGTAGGGAGGTAGGGTCGGAGGTGGTCGGGGACATCCCAAATACAGCTCGCCGGCACATCGGGCCGGCGTACCAACGAGGAGATCGGTTCGTGACGATCCGCGTAGGCATCAACGGCTTTGGCCGCATCGGTCGTAACTACTTCCGCGCGCTGCTGGAGCAGGGTGCGGACATCGAGATCGTGGCTGTCAACGACCTGGGTGACACCGCGACCACCGCCCACCTGCTGAAGTACGACACCATCCTCGGCCGCCTCAAGGCGGAGGTCTCGCACACCGAGGACACCATCACCGTCGACGGCAAGACCATCAAGGTCCTGTCCGAGCGCAACCCGGCCGAGATCCCCTGGGGCGAGCTGGGCGTCGACATCGTGATCGAGTCGACCGGCATCTTCACGAAGAAGGCGGACGCCGAGAAGCACATCGCCGGTGGCGCGAAGAAGGTCCTCATCTCGGCCCCGGCCAAGGACGAGGACATCACCATCGTGATGGGCGTCAACCAGGACAAGTACGACCCGGCGAACCACCACGTCATCTCCAACGCCTCCTGCACCACCAACTGTGTGGCGCCGATGGCCAAGGTCCTCGACGAGAACTTCGGCATCGTCAAGGGCCTGATGACGACCGTCCACGCGTACACGAACGACCAGCGCATCCTGGACTTCCCGCACAAGGACCTGCGCCGCGCCCGTGCCGCCGCGGAGAACATCATCCCGACCACCACCGGTGCCGCCAAGGCCACCGCGCTGGTCCTGCCGCAGCTCAAGGGCAAGCTCGACGGCATCGCGATGCGCGTCCCGGTCCCGACCGGCTCGGCCACCGACCTGGTCGTGGAGCTCCAGCGCGAGGTCACCAAGGACGAGGTCAACGCCGCGTTCAAGAAGGCCGCCGACGACGGCGACCTCAAGGGCATCCTGTTCTACACCGAGGACGCGATCGTCTCCTCGGACATCGTCGGCGACCCGGCGTCCTGCACCTTCGACTCCTCCCTGACCATGGTCCAGGAGGGCAAGTCGGTGAAGATCCTCGGCTGGTACGACAACGAGTGGGGCTACTCGAACCGCCTCGTCGACCTCACGGTCTTCGTCGGCAACCAGCTCTGATCGACTTCAGCAAGGCACCTCGATGCGGTAGCAGGGCTCGGACAGCGCAAGGTCGCGCTGCCCGGGCCCTGCGTCGCGTCCGCCGCCACCAGCCCTCGTAGGATCACGAGCGATCCGAGAACCCAGGAGCCCTCTTGAAGACGATCGACGAACTGCTCTCCGAAGGCGTCGCGGGCAAGCGCGTCTTCGTCCGCGCCGACCTGAACGTCCCGCTGGACGGCACCACCATCACCGACGACGGCCGCATCCGCGCGGTAGTGCCCACCGTCAAGGCGCTGGCCGACGCGGGCGCCCGCGTGATCGTCGCCTCGCACCTGGGCCGCCCCAAGGGCGCCCCGGACCCCGCCTTCTCCCTCGCCCCGGCCGCCGCCCGCCTCGGTGAGCTGCTCGGCGCCGACGTCGCCTTCGCCGAGGACACGGTCGGCACCTCCGCCGAGGCCGCCGTCGCCGGCCTCGCCGACGGCGGCGTCGCCGTCATCGAGAACCTGCGCTTCAACGCCGGCGAGACCAGCAAGGACGACGCCGAGCGCGCCGCCTTCGCCGACAGGCTGGCCGGCCTCGCGGACGTCTACGTCGGTGACGGCTTCGGCGCGGTGCACCGGAAGCACGCGTCCGTCTTCGACCTGCCGAAGCGGCTCCCGCACTACGCCGGGTACCTCATCGCCACCGAGGTCGGCGTCCTCAAGAAGCTCACCGACGACGTGAAGCGCCCCTACGTCGTCGCGCTCGGCGGCGCCAAGGTCTCCGACAAGCTCGCCGTCATCGACCAGCTGCTCGGCAAGGCCGACCGGCTCCTCATCGGCGGCGGCATGGCGTACACCTTCCTCAAGGCCAAGGGGTACGAGGTCGGCATCTCGCTGCTCCAGGAGGACCAGATCCCGGCGGTCCAGGAGTACATCGAGCGCGCCGAGAAGAACGGCGTCGAGCTGGTGCTGCCCGTCGACGTCCTGGTCGCTCCCGAGTTCCCCGACCTCAAGACGAAGGCCCCGGCCAACCCCACCACCGTCGCCGCGGACGCCATCCCGGCCGACCAGGAGGGTCTGGACATCGGTCCCGAGACCCGCAAGCTGTACGCATCGAAGCTCGCCGACGCCGGCACCGTCTTCTGGAACGGTCCCATGGGCGTCTTCGAGCACCCCGACTACGCCGAGGGCACCAAAGCGGTCGCCCAGGCCCTCGTCGACGCCCCGGGCTTCACCGTGGTCGGCGGCGGCGACTCCGCCGCGGCCGTGCGCACGCTCGGCTTCGACGAGAACGCATTCGGCCACATCTCGACCGGCGGCGGCGCCTCCCTCGAATACCTCGAGGGCAAGACGCTCCCCGGCCTCGCCGCACTGGAGGACTGACCCCGATGACCACCCGCACGCCGCTGATGGCGGGCAACTGGAAGATGAACCTCAACCACCTGGAGGCCATCGCCCACGTCCAGAAGCTCGCCTTCGCCCTCGCGGACAAGGACTACGACGCCGTCGAGGTCGCCGTCCTCGCCCCCTTCACCGACCTGCGCTCCGTGCAGACCCTGGTCGACGGGGACAAGCTCAAGATCAAGTACGGTGCCCAGGACATCTCCGCGCACGACGGCGGCGCCTACACCGGCGAGATCTCGGGCCCCATGCTGGCCAAGCTGAAGTGCACGTACGTGGCCGTCGGCCACTCCGAGCGCCGGCAGTACCACGCCGAGACCGACGAGATCGTGAACGCCAAGGTCAAGGCCGCCTACAAGCACGGCCTGACCCCGATCCTGTGCGTCGGCGAGGAGCTGGACGTCCGCGAGGCGGGCAACCACGTCGAGCACACCCTCGCCCAGGTCGAGGGCGGTCTGAAGGACCTCGCGGCGGAGCAGGCCGAGTCCGTCGTGATCGCCTACGAGCCCGTGTGGGCCATCGGCACCGGCAAGGTCTGCGGCGCCGACGACGCCCAGGAGGTCTGCGCGGCGATCCGCGGCAAGCTCGCCGAGCTGTACTCCCAGGAGCTGGCCGACAAGGTCCGCATCCAGTACGGCGGCTCCGTCAAGTCCGGCAACGTCGCCGAGATCATGGCGAAGCCCGACATCGACGGCGCCCTGGTCGGCGGCGCCTCGCTGGACTCGGACGAGTTCGTCAAGATCGTCCGCTTCCGCGACCAGTAGCCGGCGCCCGGTCGAGAGGCAGATCGACCAGTGAGTATGCGCTAGCGGCGATACGTCGTACCCTTGCGGGGGCATGGTGGCCTGCTGTCACCGTGCCCCCGTCGTTCACCGTCGTTCATCCGAATCCGAGGAAGTTGGTCCAGCCGTGGTTTTGGGGTTCTCGATCGCCCTGATCGTCTTCAGCCTGCTGCTGATGCTGCTGGTGCTGATGCACAAGGGGAAGGGCGGCGGCCTCTCCGACATGTTCGGTGGCGGCATGCAGTCGTCCGTCGGCGGCTCCTCGGTCGCCGAGCGCAACCTCGACCGGATCACCGTCGTGGTCGGTCTGGCCTGGTTCGCCTGCATCATGGTGCTCGGCCTGCTCATGAAGGCCAACAACTGAGGGGTCCCGTCACCCCGTCACACACTTGTGCACGTAAAGCCCCATGTCCGGTACGCGCCTCGGCGCGCCGCCTATCATGGGGCTTGCGTCTGTGCAGCGGAGCTTGTAACTCCAAATACTGGACGCGCGTTGGGCCTTACGTAGACTGAGGCGCTCGCAGCGAAGCGAAACGCCGACTCGCTTTGCGGCACCATCACGCAGGGAGTTACGACCGTGGCAAGTGGCAACGCGATCCGGGGAAGCCGGGTCGGGGCGGGGCCGATGGGCGAGGCCGAGCGCGGCGAGTCCGCGCCGCGTCTGCGCATCTCCTTCTGGTGCTCCAACGGACACGAGACACAGCCGAGCTTCGCGAGCGACGCCCAGGTCCCGGAGACCTGGGACTGCCCGCGCTGCGGCTTCCCCGCCGGACAGGACCGGGACAATCCTCCGGACCCGCCGCGTACCGAGCCCTACAAGACCCACCTCGCGTACGTGCGCGAGCGCCGCAGCGATGCGGACGGCGAGGCGATCCTCGCCGAGGCACTCGCCAAACTGCGCGGCGAGATCTAGCTCCGTACACCGTCGGTTTCCGTCTCCGTCGGTAGCCTTCACTCCTGATCACTTAGGTTGGAACAGCTGTACAGCCGGGACAGCTGGGACACCCAAGGAAGAAGGCTGACGTCCGACATGAACGCAGACGGCCGTACCAGGCTCCACCAGACGCCCGAATGGGCCGCGCTGGCCAAGCACCGCGAGCAGCTCGGCGAGGTGCGGTTGCGCGAGCTGTTCGCCGCGGCCCCGGAGCGCGGCACCGGCTGGACGCTCCGTGTGGGCGACCTGCACGTCGACTACTCGAAGCACCTGGTCACCGACGAGACGCTGGCCCTGCTCCAGGAACTGGCCACCGCCACCGACGTGTTCGGGCTGCGCGACGCCATGTTCCGCGGTGAGCGCATCAACATCACCGAGGACCGGGCGGTCCTGCACACCGCGCTGCGGGCGCCGCGGGACGCGGTGATCGAGGTCGACGGCGAGAACGTCGTCTCCAAGGTGCACGCCGTGCTGGACAAGATGGCCGGCTTCGCCGACCGGGTCCGCTCCGGCGAGTGGACCGGCCACACCGGCCGGCGCATCAGGAACGTCGTCAACATCGGCATCGGCGGCTCCGACCTCGGTCCGGCCATGGCCTACGAGGCGCTGCGGGCCTTCACCGACCGCTCGCTCACCCTCCGCTTCGTGTCCAACGTGGACGGCGCCGACCTGCACGAGGCGGTGCGGGACCTGGACCCGGCGGAGACGCTGTTCATCATCGCCTCCAAGACCTTCACCACCATCGAGACGATCACGAACGCCACCTCGGCCCGCTCCTGGCTGCTGGGCGGCCTCGGGGGTGACGAGAAGGCGGTCGCGAAGCACTTCGTGGCGCTGTCGACGAACGCCGGGAAGGTCTCCGGCTTCGGCATCGACACGGCCAACATGTTCGAGTTCTGGGACTGGGTCGGCGGCCGGTACTCCTTCGACTCGGCCATCGGGCTGTCGCTGATGATCGCCATCGGCCCGGACCGGTTCCGGGAGATGCTCGACGGCTTCCACCTGGTCGACGAGCACTTCCGCACCGCCCCCGCCGATTCCAACGTGCCGCTGCTGATGGGGCTGTTGGGCGTCTGGTACGGCAGCTTCCTGGGTGCGCAGTCGCATGCGGTGCTGCCGTACTCGCACTACCTGTCGAAGTTCACCGCGTACCTCCAGCAGCTGGACATGGAGTCCAACGGCAAGTCCGTGG
>NZ_BMUY01000012.1 GCF_014650435.1 Streptomyces tendae | reverse complement strand
AGATCATCCCGGTCTTCTCCCGCAAGCCGATCTTCGGCTACATGGGTCTGATCGGTGCGACGATCGCGATCGCGGGTCTGTCGGTGACGGTGTGGGCCCACCACATGTACGTCACGGGCGGCGTGCTGTTGCCGTTCTTCTCCTTCATGACCTTCCTGATCGCGGTCCCCACCGGTGTGAAGTTCTTCAACTGGATCGGCACCATGTGGAAGGGCTCGCTGTCCTTCGAGACACCGATGCTCTGGTCCACCGGCTTCCTGATCACCTTCCTCTTCGGCGGACTGACGGGGGTGATGCTGGCATCGCCTCCCATCGACTTCCACGTGTCCGACTCGTACTTCGTGGTGGCGCACTTCCACTACGTGGTGTTCGGCACCGTGGTGTTCGCGATGTTCGCCGGCTTCCACTTCTGGTGGCCGAAGTTCACCGGCAGGATGCTGGACGAGCGACTCGGCAAGATCACCTTCTGGACGCTGTTCGTCGGCTTCCACGGCACCTTCCTGGTCCAGCACTGGCTGGGCGCGAACGGCATGCAGCGCCGGATCCCGGACTATCTGGCGGTGGAGGGGCTGACGGCGCTCAACACCGTGTCGAGTGTCTTCTCGTTCCTGCTCGGCATGTCGCTCCTGCCGTTCTTCTACAACATCTGGAAGACCGCCAAGTACGGCGAGAAGATCGAGGTGGACGACCCGTGGGGCTACGGCCGTTCGCTGGAGTGGGCGACCTCCTGCCCGCCGCCGCGGCACAACTTCCTCACGCTGCCGCGCGTCCGCAGTGAATCGCCCGCCTTCGACCTGCACCACTCGCCCACCTCGGGCGCGGAGCGGGAGCTGACGCTCCGGTGAGCGGCGGGGACAGCCGCCCCTCGGCCGCGCGGGCGCTCGTCAGCGAGATCGAGGGCCATCTGCTCGTCGCCGCCACCCGTGCGGAGGGGCGCACGGCCGCCACACGCTTCACGGCGCCCTTCGACTGGCTGGGCGACGACCGGCGCCGGGATGTGGAGGAACGTTTCGAGGCCGAGTACCTCGCCCTCGCCCGGGCATCCTGGCAGCGCACGGCCGAGCGCGCCGGGCGACTGCGCGGGGAGTACGAGGAGCGGTACCGGGCACTGCGGCGCCGACTGCTGGCCGGATGCCTGCTGGGGACGTGCGCGGTGCTCGGGTGCGCGGGTGTCCTGGTCCTGAGCCGGGGCTAGTCAGCGTGCCGCCGGGCTCCAGTCGGGTGGGCGCAGCAGGGACAGGAGCTGGCGGACCAGTTCCTCGACGACCTCGTCGAGGGTGGCGTCCACCCAGCCGGCGCTGTAGTCGTGCAGGAGGCCGTTGACGCCGCCGATGAACGCGGTCGCGCCGAGCCGGTAGTCGCGCGGCGCCGCCTCCCCGCGTTCGGCGGCCGACCGGGCCTCGGCGCAGATGAGGTCGACCCAGCGGGCGCGGCGGGCCAGCCGTTGTTCCTCCAGGCGCGGGCTGACGCCGATGATCTCCACGAAGGTGATGCGCACGCGGCGCGGATCGGCGGTGACGTCGGCGGCGTAGGCGCGGAAGATCGCGGCGGCACGCTCGGGGAGCGGCAGGTCGCGGGTGCCCTCGGCCGCAGTGCGGACGGCGTCCTCGGCCCACGCGTTGACCTGGAGGTGGAGCGCGGCGAGCACGTCCTCCAAGGTGCGGAACTCCTCGTAGAACTGGCGGGTGGACAGGCCGGCGGCGTCGCTGAGGGCCGCGACGGTCGTGGCGCGGTAGCCGGGGGTGTCGCCGAACAGCTGGAGCGCGGCGTCGAGGAAGCGCCGACGGCGTTCGGCCTGGCGCTGCGCGGCCGATTTGCCGCCGTAGCGGCCCGTCGGCGCCCTGAGCCTGCCCGCCACCCGCTCGCCTCCCTCGCGCCAACTCCCCGCCCCACGCCCGAGTTTGTCGTGTCCGGGGCCTTGTGGAGAAGGGCGCTCATTCCTTACTTTGCAGTAAGTTGACTCTGAAAGCGGCTGTGTTCAGATTGCGTGCTCCATCGCCCCCACCGCTCCAGCACTCCAGCACTCCATGGTTTCCCCCCCCACACCACACCCCCTGCCGGAGGAGAGCAGCATGCCCGCCTTCACGACCAGGCACCTCGGCGCCGTCGCCGCCGCCCTCGCCCTCACCGTCGCCGCACCCGCCGCCACGGCCTCGGCCGCCCCGGACGCCCGCGCCGACCTGCGCGAGGTGATGTTCGTCGGGAACAACTGGGCCGGCACCGCCGACGTCATCCGGTCCACCGGCGACTTCGCCCGGATCGGCCGGCTCGACGTCGTCCCGGACAGGGCGGAGCGGATGGCGGAGATCAACGCCGACCCGATCAAGTGGATCTACTTCCAGGCCATCCGCAACGGCGTCGGCGAGGGGCACGACCAGCTCGTCGACGACATGTACTCCACGCCGGACGGCACCTCGGTGGTCGTCTCCCGGCCGAGCTTCGCCGACGTGGTCTCCATCGACCTCGCCACCGGGGACATCGACTGGCGCTTCCCGGTCTCGGGGTACCGCTCCGACCACATGGCGGTCTCCCCCGACGGCACCCGGGTCGCGGTCTCGGCGTCGACCTCCAACACCGTGCACGTCCTGGACATCGAGACGGGCGAGCAGGTCGGCTCGTTCGCCACCGGCGACAAGCCCCACGAGAACATCTTCACCCGCGACGGCCGGTACATCTGGAACATGTCCATCGGTGAGGTGAACACCGCGCTCGACGCCCCCTGGCTCGACTGGACGAAGGGCGACCGGCGCATCACGGTCGTGGACGCGAGGACGTACGAGCCGGTCAGGGTCGTCGACATGCGCGAGCGGCTCGACGCGATCGGCCTCGGCGACCACTCGGACGCGGTGCGGCCCGCCGTCTTCTCGCCCGACGAGTCGACGCTGTACTTCCAGGTCTCGTTCTTCAACGGCTTCTTCGAGTACGACGTCGCCACCGACCGGATCACCCGTACGAAGACCCTGCCGAAGAACCCCGCGACCAGCGAGGACCGCACCACCTGGGTCAACGACTCGCGCCACCACGGCCTCTCCATGAGCCCGGACGGCGCCAAGATCTGCGTCGCCGGCACGATGGACGACTACGCGACGGTCGTCGACCGCGACACCCTGCGGGAGGGCCCGCTGGTGGCCGCGGCCAAGCCGTACTGGGCCACGGTCAGCGGCGACGGCCGGCACTGCGTGGTCTCCGAGAGCGGCGCCGACCAGGTCACGGCCATCGACTTCGCCACCGGCGAGAAGTCGGTCTCCGTACCCGTCGGCGACCACCCTCAGCGGGTCCGGATCGGCCATGTCGCGGCGGACTGGACGGGACCGTCGGCCGGCTGAGACACCGCGCGGTCGGGGCCCGGCAGGTCGTTGTCGCGGGCAGGTGTGAGCCTGCCCGGCACGGGTAGTCGCCCGACAACGGACGAGGCATGCATGTCCTCGCAACGACTGCCCCGGAAGGAGGTCCGTGACAGCGCACTCCAGAAGAAGCGCCCGGGCCGCTTCCTCCGACACGGAGCGGCCCGGTCCGCACCGGGCGGCGCCCTCACGGGTGCCGCCCGTCCTGCTGTCGGCCTCCGCTCACCGCGGCGGCAGCCGGTGCAGCTCGACGTCTCCGAGACGGCCGTCGGCGACCGTGGCGGTCATGTAGGTGCGGTAGGGCTGACGGCGCCGGTCGGTCGGCGACCCCGGGTTGAGCAGCCGCAGGCCGGTGGCCGCGGTGGTGTCCCAGGGAATGTGGCTGTGCCCGAAGACGAGGACGTCGAGGTCGGGGAAGCGGGCGGCGCAGCGGGCCTCGCGCCCCTGCGCGGCGCCCGTCTCGTGGACGACGCCGAGGCGCAGCCCGCCGAGGTCCGCGTACGCCACCTCGGGCAGCCGGGCGCGCAGCTCGGGTCCGTCGTTGTTGCCGTGGACGCCGACGAGTCTGCGGCTGCGGCTCTCCAGCAGGTCGAGGGTGGCGGTGTCGACCCAGTCCCCCGCGTGCAGGACGACGTCCGCGCGCGGCAGCTCCGCCAGCAGCGGCGCGGGCAGTTCCTTGGCGCGCTTGGGCAGGTGGGTGTCGGACGTGATCAGCAGGCGCACGTCGTCCAGTTTAATCGACAGGTAAAACTGTGCAGTCTCAGCTGGACAGTTTTACCTGTCGAATTTACCGTGGGGTCGATCGCGACCGAACCGTGCGACAACCATCGGAAAGGCACCACTTCATGACCGTCACCGCCCTGGACCCCCGCACCGCTCTCGTCGTGATCGACCTGCAGGCCGGCATCGTCGCCGCGCCCACCGAGCCGTACACCGGCGCGGAGGTCGTCGCCCGGAGCGTCGAGCTGGCCGACGCCTTCCGGGCCCGCGACCTGCCGGTGGTGCTGGTCCGCGTCTCCTTCGCCGCCGACGGGGCGGACGCCGTGCCCGGCCGTACGGAGGCCGGTGGCGCCGGCGGCCCGCGCCCCGAGGGCTGGGACGTCGTCGTCGACGAACTGGCCGGGCACCCCGGTGACCTCACCGTCACCAAGCGCAACTGGGGCGCCTTCCACGGCACCGGCCTCGACGTCCAGCTGCGCCGCCGCGGCATCACCCAGATCGTGCTGACCGGCATCGCCACCAGCATCGGGGTGGAGTCCACCGCCCGCGCCGCCCACGAGCACGGATACCACGTCACGCTCGCCACCGACGCCATGAGCGACATGACTGCCGAGGCACACCGGGGCAGCGTCGAGCGGATCTTCCCGCGCCTGGGCGAGACGGGCACGACGCGGGAGATCCTGGAGCTGCTCGCCCGGACGCACGGCTGACGGGTGGTTCAGACGCACGGCTGACGGATGGAACGCGCCGCCCGTCAGCCCGCGTCGGTGCGCCGCTTGAGCGGTTCCCACCAGTCCCGGTTGTCCCGGTACCAGGCGACGGTCTCGGCCAGTCCGGTCGCGAAGTCGCGGCGGGGGCGGTAGCCCAGCTCCTCGCGGGCCTTGCTCCAGTCGACCGAGTAGCGCAGGTCGTGGCCCTTGCGGTCGGCGACGTGCACGACCCGGTCCGCTCCCGCCCCGCAGGCGTCGAGGAGCAGGCCGGTGAGGTCCCGGTTGCTCAACTCGGTGCCGCCGCCGATGTTGTAGACCTCACCGGCCCGGCCCCGGGTGCGCACCAGGTCGACGCCCCGGCAGTGGTCGTCGACGTGCAGCCAGTCGCGGACGTTGCGCCCGTCCCCGTACAGCGGGACCCGGCGGCCGTCCAGGAGACGGGTGACGAACAGCGGCACGAGTTTCTCGGGGAACTGGTGCGGGCCGTAGTTGTTCGAGCACCGGGTCACCCGTACGTCGAGGCCGTGGGTGCGGTGGTACGAGAGGGCGAGCAGGTCCCCGGACGCCTTCGAGGCGGCGTACGGGGAACTCGGCCGCAGGGGGTGCTCCTCGGTCGCCGAACCGGACTCGAGGGACCCGTAGACCTCGTCGGTGGAGACGTGCGCGAAGGGCGCCACCCCGTGGCGCAGGGCGGCGTCCAGCAGGTTCTGGGTGCCGACGACGTTGGTGAGGACGAAGTCGGACGCGGCGTCGATCGAGCGGTCGACGTGGGACTCGGCGGCGAAGTGCACCACCTGGTCGGCCTCGGCCGTCAGCTTGTCCACGAGCGCCGCGTCGCGAATGTCGCCGTGTACGAAGTCCAGCCGGGGGTGGCCGAGTTCGAGGTTGGCGGTGGTCCCGGCGTAGGTGAGGGCGTCCAGCACGGTGATCCGCGGTGCCCCGGGCGCGTCGGCGGCGAGGAGCCCGGCGACGTACCGGGAGCCGATGAATCCGGCGGCGCCGGTGACCAGGATGTTCATGAGCGGTTCCGTGCCTTGCTGGGGTCGGGGCGGGCGGTGCGGTCGATGCCCGTGACGCTACCGGCGTGGCCCTCGTCGCCCGCGACCGGCCCCGGACGCGCACCGCGCCGGCTCCGAGGCCGGCGCGCTGGGCGGGATCACCACCCTCGGGGCTCGCTCAGTCCTCGCCCCGGACGATGTTCGACTCCTGGCCCGGTTGCGGTGCGCGGGTGGCGCTGCCGTCGTCGACGGCCGGCACCCAGGTGCGCATCCCACCCCTGCTCCGCAGGCGGCGGGCCTTCGACCAGCCTGTCTCCAGCCGACGGACGGCGGTTTTGCCGCCGGTGTCCGTGGTCACGGGGCATCATCTTCCTTCTCGTTCCGCATCGGTGCGCTCGCCACTGCGGGTCCCCGAGCGGGACACCGCGAAACACCGGACCCATGCCTCCCGCGGTGCCCAGGGGGGCGCCCCGCGACCCCGGCAAGATCCGAACGACGCCCACCAGGGGTGGGGCCGGGCCACGCCGATGCCGCCCGGCGTCGCGGCGGCCGAACCGGCCAGGCGCTCAGCCGCCGCCCACCGGGATCTCGCTCCACACCTGCTTCCCCCCGCTGACCGGCAGCGTCCCCCAGGTCGCCGACATCGCCTCGACGAGGAGGATGCCGCGCCCGCCCGTGGCCTCCCAGCCGATGCTGGTCGGTTTGACCGGTGTCCGGGGTGAGGCGTCGGCGACGGCGACGCGCAGCCGGCCGCTGATCAGGGTGAGGTCGAGCCGTACCTTGCCGTCGGTGTGCACCAGGGCGTTGGTGACCAGCTCGGAGACGATCAGCAGGACGCCGTCGATGTCGTCGTCCGGTACATCCCAGGAGCGCAGGGTGCGCCGGGTGAAGCGGCGGGCGTGCCGCACGGCCTCCGGCAGCCGCCACACCGACCAGCTTTCGCGCAGCGGGCGCAGGGCCATGCCGTCGTAGCGCACCAGCAGCAGGGCGACGTCGTCGTTGCGGCGGGCGTTGCCGAGCAGGGCGTCGGCGACGAGTCCGAGGTGGGTGGGGTCGGAGACGGCCAGTGCGTGCGCGAAACGGTCCATGCCCTCGTCGATGTCGGCGCCGGGCGACTCCACGAGGCCGTCCGTGGTGAGGGCGATCAGCGTGCCGGGCCGCAGCCGCAGCGGGCTCATCGGGAAGTCGGCCTGGGTGACCACGCCGAGCGGCGGGCCGCCCTCGACCTCCGCGGTCTCCGTACTGCCGTCGGGGTGGCGCAGCACCGGCGGCAGGTGCCCGGCGCGCACGCACCAGGCGGAGCCCTCCTCCATGTCTAGGTCGACGTAGACGCAGGTGGCGAAGAGGTCGGTCCCCATGCCCGTCAGCAGCCGGTTGGCGTGGGACACCACCACGTCCGGCGGGTGGCCCTCGACGGCGTAGGCGCGCAGGGCGGTGCGCATCTGCCCCATCAGGGTGGCCGCGCCGGCGCTGTGGCCCTGGACGTCGCCGATGACCAGGGCCACGTGGTGGTCGGGCAGCGGGATCACGTCGTACCAGTCGCCGCCCAGCTCGAGGCCCGCCGTGCTGGGCAGGTAGCGGGCGACGGCGACCGCGCCGGGCAGTTTCGGCAGCCGGCGCGGCAGCAGCTGGCGCTGGAGCATGCCGACCAGTTCGTGCTCGGCGTCGAAGGCGTGGGCGCGCATCAGGGCCTGTCCGGCCAGGCCGGCGGAGGCGGTGAGCAGGGCGCGCTCGTCGGGGCCGAAGTCGTGCGGGGTGTCCCAGCCGATCAGGCAGGCGCCGGCCATGCGGCCACCGGCGGGCAGTGGCAGCACGGCCAGGCCGCCGGGGCCGACGTCGGCGAGGGCGGGTTCCACGTCGTCGGTGCCGGCCGGCCAGATCCGGGCGCGTCCCTCGCGCAGCGCGGCGGCGAGGGTGGGCATGGCCCGTACCGGCGCGTCCGGCCACTCGGTGCGCCATTCCAGGCGCCACAGCTCGGGCCACGACTCGGGGTCGGGCGGGTCGAGGACGGTGACGACGAGCCGGTCGTTCTCCAGCTCGGCCAGCGCGATGCGGTCGGCCCTGAGCGGTCTGCGCAGGGCGGCGACGACGGCCTGACTGACGTCGCGCACGGTCCCGGCGGTGGCCAGCGCGGCGGCGAGGCGCTGGACCCGGGCCACGTCGGTCACGTCGGGGCGCAGGGTGGAGGCGTCGGCGACGGTGCCGACCAGGAGGGTCGGTCTGCCGTCGCCGCCGGGCAGCAGGCGCCCGCTGAGCCGCAGCCACTTCGGCGGGCCGGTGGGCTGCAGCACCCGGAACTCCAGCTCGCGTTCTCCGATGGTCATGTGGTCGGACTCGGTCACCGACATCAGGGACGGCAGGTCCTCGGGCACGGTGAGGCCGAGCAGCGTCTCGACCTTGCCGTCGAACTCCCCGGGTGCGAGGCCGAACAGACGCAGGATGTCGTCACCGACCTCCGCCCGGCCGGTGTCCATGGCCAGGGTGAAGGCGTCCGGCTGGAGTGCACCGCCGTCGACCTGCCCGGTCCCTGCGGTCTCCGCCGGGACCGGGCAGGTCATCGCCTCGGCGATCACCTCCAGACACGCACGGTCGTCGGCGTCGAACCCGTCCGGGCGCTCGGTCAGGGCGAGGAGGCAGCCGCCGCCGTCCCCGCGCACGGGCAGGACGGCCAGCGAGAAGCCGCTGGACGGCACGTGCCGCGACTCCGCCGATCCGGCGAACTCCTCCGGCCCCATCCACACCGCCTCGCCGGCCCGGTGGGCGTCCGCGACCGGGGAGCCGCCGGAGGCGGGATAGCTGTCGCGTACGCCGTACAGGGTGCGCGGCACTCCGGCCGACTCGACCAGGCAGAGCAGCTCGGGGTCGTCGCCGGGCGAGTAGAGGGCGGCGAAGGAGGCGCCCGCGAAGACCAGCGCCTGCTCGAGGATGCCACGCAGGCGCTGCTCCGGCTGCGGGCCGGCCGCGGCCGCCTTCAGGGCGCCCTCGGCACGCAGCGTCCTCGGTCCGCGTTCCGCTGCGCCCTGACTGACCACGTCGCCATTACAGCGCTTATGGGACATCTGCGCAGCCCCTACGGCTCGGGTACCGGCGATCGGGAGCACTCGGCGTCCCACGTCCGGCCACTTCGCGCGGCGCGGGGAGGGGCAGCGCGGGGTGGTGCGGCGCAGGGTGGGGCGGCGCTCATCGCGCGGAGGCGGGCCGGGGTCACCGGCTCCCGCCCCGAACCCGCACGGTCACCGGCCTTCGGCCTCCAGGCCGCCGCCCGGTCCCGTCGGCGGGGCCGGGCGGCGATCCGGAGGAGGCCGAAGGGTCAGCCCGTCAGCCCGTCGCTGCCGTCCCCGCCGCCGACGGCGAGGCCGTCACCGGCCTCACCGGCACCGGAGCTGTCACCCGCACCACCGGCGTCCCCTGCACCACCGGCGTCACCGGAACCAGAGCCGTCACCCGCACCACCGGCGTCTCCCGCACCGGAACCGTCACCCGCATCACCGCCAGCACTCGCACCACCGACGGCACCCGCACCCGAGTCGTCGCCCGTACCGCCCTCCTCGCCGGCACCCGCGCCGGCGTCCTCGCCGCCGAGGGTGGCGCCGACCGCCTCCAGGGCCGTGGTGACCGGCTGGAAGAAGGTCTCGCCGCCGGCCGTGCAGTCGCCGCTGCCGCCCGAGGTCAGGCCGATCGCGAGGCCGTCCCGGGTGAACAGGGAGCCGCCGCTGTCGCCCGGCTCGGCGCAGACGTCGGTCTGTATGAGGCCGGTGACGGTGCCCTCGGGGTAGTTGACGGTGGCGTCCAGGCCGAGGACCTGGCCGTCGGCCAGTCCGGTCGTGCTGCCCATGCGGAAGACCTCCTGGCCGACCGTCGCCTCGGCGGGCCCGCTGATCGGCAGGGTCTGGTCGCCGAGGTTCACCTCGCTCGGGGCCTCGGTCGCCGGGTCGTCGTAGGTGACGAGCGCGAAGTCGCCCTCGCCGGGGAAGACCGCCTGGTCCACGGTGGCGACCGGCTGCCCGCCCTGCGCGTCGGACCACTGGTCGGCCGCGACCCCGCAGTGACCGGCCGTCAGGAAGGCGGGCGAGCCGTCGCCCGCGGTGACGTTGAAGCCGAGTGAGCAGCGCGCACCGCCGCCGAAGATGGCGTCGCCGCCCGACGCGAAGGTCTTGAAGGTGCCGGCGGACTTCCTGACCGTGGCCATGCCGGAGCCGAGGCCCTCGACGGTGGACTCCAGCCGGTCCCACCGCTCGCCGGTGACGGTGCTGTCCGCGGTCACCAGGATCTTGTTGGTGCGCGGGTCGATCGCCCACGAGGTGCCCGGGATGCTCGCCTCGGACTTCAGGGTCTGCGCGCCGCTCCTCAGCTCGCCCATGCTGTTGTCGACCTCGCGCACCTCCGCGCCCGCCTGCTCGGCCTGCGTGACGACCCGGTCGTCGTCGCCGGGGACGACGTTGACGACCAGTTGCTGTGCGTCCGAGTCGTAGTAGGAGCCCGCGAAGGTGTCGCCGAGCAGCCCGGCGAGCCGTGCGGCGAGATCCGACGCGTCCGCCGACTTGAGGGTCCTGGGCGCGGCCGCGGCGTCGTCCGAGGAGCCGCCGTCCTGCGAGGCGTTGGCGTTCGGCAGCAGGATCGCGGCCGCGCCGAGGGCCACCACACCGCCCGCCGCCATCGCGGCCCTGCGCTTCGGGATTCGCTTGTGACTCAACCTACTCGACCTCCTGGGACCGGGGTTGGTACCCGCCGGTCCGGCAGCTGTTGGGGGGGGCGCCCGGACGGCTGTTGGTACGCACGCGCCGCCGGGGGCGTTCAGCCGGACCCTCGCCCCGCCCGCGTTCGACACTCTCCGCGTCCGTGCGGCGACACACCGTTCCGATCACGGAGCGGAATGACCGCTTCAGCGAATCTGCACATCGAATGCCCAACCCGGTCACTCCCGTTGGCGCATCTGCACAAGCCGAAGGAGCCCCGTACGCCTTTGGGGCCGGAGTGTCCCAATCGCCTCCCCGGAGGCAAGGGGTCGCACGGGTCGATGTCGCGCACTGTGTGAAGAAGTCGCCGCGACGGCGTGCGCGCTCCTGCACGCTTGGGTGCCCGGGCGTCGCAAGTGCGCTGGTGGGAGGGGTGATTGATTGGAAGCCCGGACCGGCCGCGTGCTTTGATCCATCGCACCACGGAGGCCGCGGAGAGCTCGGGAAACGGGCGCCCGGCCGCCCGTGGTCGCGGCCGTCATCTGTCCCCAGAGGGGGCCGCTCCCCCCTTGTGAAATGGCTATACGAAGGGAAGTTCCATCATGAACTCCACCCCCCAGGTTGAGACCGTCGAGATCTCCGACGCCGACCTCGACAACGTCTCCGGCGGCCTGAACGTGAACGCCGTCGGCACCGTCACCGGCCTGGTGGACGGCATCGCCCCGGTCTCCGGCCTGCTCAACACGGCCGTCGGCACGGTCGAGGGTGTCACCGGCCTGAACACCGCCCCGGTCACGGGCCTGGTCGCCGGTCTCTGATCGCGCACCTGCGTCGCTGAGTCCCGGAGCCGTCCAGGCTCCGGGACTTTTCGGCCGTTCTCGACTCCCGGCCGTTCTCGTCACGTCGGCCGTTCTCACCGAGCCCTGGATACGTCAGCCGTGCAGTTCCGCCAACAGGCCCTCGCCAAACTCCAGTCACCGGAGGAGCTCGATCTCCCGGTGCGTTTCGCCCGTCCCCAGGGCTGGCTGGTGCTGTCCGTGACCGTGGTCGCGATGGCCGCCGCGTCCGTGTGGGCCGTGGGCGGCTCGGTGACCTCCACGGTCGCCGCCCCCGCGATCCTCACCCACGGGCAGGGCAGTTACCTCCTGCAGAGTCCCGTCTCGGGACAGGTCACCGCGGTCCTGGCGGGCCCGGGGCAGCGGCTGGCCGCCGACGCGCCGGTGCTGAAGGTCCGCACCGCCGAGGGCGAGACGGTGGTCCGCTCGGTCGACGCCGGCCGGGTCAGCGCGGTCGCGGCCACCGTGGGGCAGATCATCCGGACCGGCGCGAACGTCGCCTCGATCGAGAAGGTCGCGCACGCCGACGACCCGCTGTACGCCACCGTCTACGTGCCCGCCGAGAACGCCGCCGCCATCCCCGCGCACGCCTCCGTCGACCTGACCGTCCAGTCGGTGCCCACGCAGCAGTACGGCGTCCTGCACGGGGAGGTGAAGGCCGTGGACCGTTCGGCGCAGTCGGCGCAGACGATCGCCGCGTTCCTCGGGGACAGCCAGCTCGGCGAGCAGTTCACCGAGGACGGCAGGCCGGTGGCCGTGACGGTGCGGCTGGACACCTCCAAGACCACGAAGAGCGGCTACGCGTGGTCCTCGGCGGACGGACCGCCCTTCGAACTGACCTCCATGACCCTGGCCTCGGGCTCGATCCGGCTGGCCGACCAGCGTCCCGTCGATTGGCTGCTGCCGTGAGCACCGCACAGGAGACCCGGGGCAGGCGCCGCGCCGCCCCGCCGAAGCGCACAGTGCCCAAGCCGCGGGCGAAGACGGTCCGCACCCCCACCGTGCTCCAGATGGAGGCCGTGGAGTGCGGTGCCGCCTCCCTGGCGATGGTCCTCGGCCACTACGGCCGCCACGTCCCGCTGGAGGAGCTGCGCATCGCCTGCGGCGTCTCCCGCGACGGCTCGCGCGCCAGCAATCTGCTGAAGGCGGCCCGGAGTTACGGGTTCACCGCCAAGGGCATGCAGATGGACCTGGCCGCCCTCGCCGAGGTGACGGCGCCCGCCATCCTGTTCTGGGAGTTCAACCACTACGTCGTCTACGACGGCATGGGCCGCCGGTTCGGGCGGCGCGGGGTGTTCATCAACGACCCGGGCAAGGGCCGTCGATTCGTGTCCCTGGAGGACTTCGACGGCAGCTTCACCGGGGTCGTGCTGACCATGGAGCCCGGCGAGGACTTCACCCGGGGCGGTCGCCGGCCGGGTGTGCTCGGTGCGATGCCGGCCCGGCTGCGCGGCACGGCAGGGACACTGCCCGCCGCCGTGCTGGCGAGTCTGCTCCTGGTGGCGGTCGGCGCGGCGGTGCCCGCGCTCAGCCGCACCTACATCGACATGTTCCTGATCGGCGGGCAGACCTCGCTGCTCGGCGTGCTGTTCGCGTCGATGGGCGCGTGCGTCCTGCTCACGGTGGTGCTGACCTGGCTCCAGCAGGCCAACCTGCTGCACGGCCGCATCATCTCCTCCACCCTCTCCAGCGCCCGCTTCCTGCGGCACCTGCTGCGGCTGCCGGTGACCTTCTTCTCCCAGCGCAGCCCGGCCGACCTGGTGCAGCGGCTCCAGTCCAACGACGCCGTCGCCGAGACGCTGGCCCGCGACCTCGCGGCGGCGGGCGTGGACGCGATCGTGGTCGTCCTGTACGCCGTACTGCTGTACACGTACGACCCGCAGCTCACCTTCGTCGGCATCGGCGTGGCGCTGCTCAACATCCTCGCGATGCGGGTCGTGATCCGGTTGCGCGCGACCCGTACGGCGAAGCTGCGGGCGGACACGGCGCGGCTGACCAACACCGCGTACACCGGTCTCCAGCTGATCGAGACGATGAAGGCGACCGGCGGTGAGGACGGCTACTTCCGCAAGTGGGCCGGACAGCACGCCACCACCCTGGAGGAGCAGCAGCGGCTCGGCGTGCCGAGTGCCTGGCTGGGCGTGGTCGCCCCGACGCTCGCCACCCTCAACAGCGGGCTGATCCTGTGGATCGGCGGCATGCGCGCGGTCGAGGGCCACATCTCGGTCGGCCTGCTGGTCGCCTTCCAGGCGCTGGTGGTCCGCTTCACGGCCCCGCTGACCCGGCTGAACGGCGTCGCGGGCCGCATCCAGGACTTCGCGGCCGACGTGGCCCGGCTGAAGGACGTGGAGAACTTCCGCGCGGACCCGCTCTACGACCGCCCCGGCGGCGGCGACTCGACCCGCCGGCTGCACGGCCACGTGGAGTTGCAGAACATCTCCTTCGGCTACAACCCGCTCGACAAGCCGCTGCTCACCGGCTTCGACCTGGCCGTCGGTCCGGGGCAGCAGGTGGCCCTGGTCGGCGGGTCGGGCAGCGGCAAGTCGACGGTGTCGCGGCTGATCTCGGGTCTGTACGCGCCCTGGGACGGCGTGATCCGCATCGACGGGCAGCGGCTCGACGACATCCCGCGCGGGGCGCTGGCGTCCTCCGTGTCCTTCGTCGACCAGGACGTGTTCCTGTTCGAGGGCTCGGTGCGGGACAACGTGGCGCTGTGGGACCCGTCGATCCCCGACGACGCCGTGGTGGACGCGCTCAAGGACGCCGCACTGTACGACGTGGTGATGCGCAGGCCGGGCGGCCTGCACAGCCCGGTCGAGCAGGACGGCCGGAACTTCTCCGGCGGGCAGCGCCAGCGCCTGGAGATCGCGCGGGCCCTGGTGCGCCGACCGAGCATCCTGGTGCTGGACGAGGTGACCAGCGCGCTGGACGCGGAGACCGAGCTGGTGGTCATGGACAACCTGCGCCGGCGCGGCTGCGCCTGCGTGGTGATCGCGCACCGGCTCAGCACCGTGCGGGACAGCGACGAGATCGTCGTCCTGGAGCACGGCACGGTGGTGGAGCGCGGGCGGCACGCGGAGCTGGTGGCACACGGTGGCGCGTACGCGGCGCTGGTCGGGGAGCGGTGAGATGACGACCGTGCAGGAGGGACAGGGCGACCTCGTCCTCGGAGCGCTCGGCTCGCTGGGCACCCGCGTCGACTGTGCCGGGTTCAACCGCCTCGACCTGGAGGGGCCGCAGGTGCTGTGGCTGGTGGTCTCCGGTGCGGTGGACCTGTTCGCGGTGGACGCGGCGGAGCAGGGCCACTGGCACCACCTGGGGCGCCTGGAGGCGGGCTCGGCGCTGCTCGGGCCGGTCGCCGGGCCGCAGCACACGCTGGTGGCGCGTCCGCTGCGGGACTGCGTGGTGCACCGCATCGGACTGCGCGAGCTGTACCAGCCGGCGAGCACCCAGACCTGGTCGTACGACGCGTACGGCAACCCGCAGTACGTGCCGCCGACGACGAGCCCGCTGGAGTACGCGCTGGCCCTCGGCGTGGGGCGTGGCCTGACGGTCCTCTTCCAGGCGCCGATGGCCACCGAGCGGGCCGCCGCGCCCAGCGACGACGACGTGTTCTGGATGCAGGTGCCGCCGGGCAGCGTGCAGTACGGGGCGGTGTACGGCGAGGAGGCCGCCGCCGACCTGCTGATGGACCCGGCGCTGTGGCAGAGCCTGGTCGACCAGCAGTTCCGGCTGCTGACCACCCTGGACCGGTGGATCGAGCAGCTGGAGCGCACCCACGAGACGCGGACGGCGGCCGGTATCGAGGCCGGTGAGGCGGTGCGCGCGCAGGCCGACCGGACGCTGCTGGCCTCCATCGGCAAGCGCTCGGCGCAGCGCACCACGGCCGCCGACGCGGACGCCACGTACGCGGCCTGCAGGCTGGTCGCCCGCGCCGCCGGGATCCCGCTGGCCGAACCGGCCCTGGGCGGCACCGAGAGCGAGCGGCTCGACCCGGTGGAGCGCATTGCGCTCGCCTCGCGCGTGCGCACCAGGTCGGTGCGGCTGGAGGACCGCTGGTGGCGGGACGACGTGGGGCCGCTGGTCGGGCACCGCACCCTGTCCGGTGCGCCGGTGGCGCTGCTGTGGCGGCGCGGCGGCTATGTGGCCGTGCATCTGGCGACCGGTCGTGAGACGCCGGTGGAGCGGGCGAACGCCGGGGAGTTCGAGCCGCGCGCGGTGATGTTCTACCGGCCGCTGCCGGAGCGGCGGCTCAGTCCGCTGCGCCTGCTGCGGTTCTGTCTGGCTGGCACGCGCCGGGACCTGACCGGGCTGCTGCTCGCCGGTCTGGTGACGGTGGCGCTCGGCGCTCTGGTGCCGATCGCGACGGGCCGGGTGCTCGGCGAGTTCGTGCCGAAGGCGCAGACCGGGCTGATCGTGCAGGTGTGTCTCGCGGTGATGCTGAGCAGTGTCGTCGCGGCGGCCTTCATGCTGCTGCAGAACCTGACCATCCTGCGCCTGGAGGGCCGGATCGAGGCCACGCTCCAGCCCGCCGTGTGGGACCGGCTGCTGCGGCTGCCGACGAAGTTCTTCACCGAGCGCTCCACCGGCGAGCTGGCGAGCGCCGCCATGGGCATCAGCGCGATCCGCAGACTTCTCGCGGGCGTCGGTCCGACGGTCGCCCAGTCGGTGACGGTCGGGGCGATGAACCTGGGCCTGCTGCTCTGGTACAGCGTGCCGATGGCGCTGGCGGCGATCGGCATGCTGGTGGTGGTCGCCGGGGTCTTCCTGGGGCTCGGGCTGTGGCAGGTGCGCTGGCAGCGGCGGCTGGTCAAGCTCACCAACAAGCTCAACAACCAGGCGTTCCAGACGCTGCGCGGGCTGCCCAAGCTGCGCGTGGCGGCGGCCGAGAACTACGCCTACGCGGCGTGGGCGGAGCGGTTCGCGCACAGCCGGGAGCTGCAGCAGCGGGCGGGCCGGATCAAGAACCTGAACGCGGTGCTCGGCGCGGTGTACCTGCCGCTGTGCACGCTGCTGATGTTCATGCTGCTCGCCGGTCCGGCGCGGGGTTCGATGTCGGCGGCGGAGTTCCTCACCTTCAACGCCTCGGTGACGATGCTGCTGACCTCGGTCACCCAGCTGACCGGAGCGTTCGTGTCGGGGGTGGCGGCGCTGCCGCTGTTCGAGGAGATCCGGCCGGTCCTGGACGCGACGCCCGAGGTGCGGACGGCGAGCACCCGGCCGGGGCCGCTGTCGGGGGCGATCGAGGCGCGTCGGCTGTCCTTCCGGTACACCGACGACGGGCCGCTGGTCCTGGACGACGTCTCCTTCGAGGTGCGTCCCGGCGAGTTCGTGGCGGTCGTCGGACCCAGCGGCTGCGGCAAGTCGACGCTGCTGCGGCTGCTGATCGGCTTCGACCGGCCGCTGTCGGGCAGCGTCCTGTACGACGGCCAGGACCTGGCCGCGCTCGACCAGTCGGCGGTGCGCAGGCAGTGCGGGGTGGTGCTCCAGCACGCGCAGCCGTTCACCGGCTCGATCCTGGACGTCATCTGCGGCACCGAGCCGTACACGCCCGAGGAGGCGATGGCGGCGGCCCGGATGGCGGGGCTCGCGGAGGACATCGAGCGGATGCCGATGGGCCTGCACACCATCGTGTCGGGCGGCGGTGCGGTCTCCGGGGGCCAGCGGCAGCGGCTGATGATCGCGCAGGCGCTGATCCGCCGGCCGCGCGTCCTGTTCTTCGACGAGGCGACCAGCGCCCTGGACAACGAGACACAGCGCACGGTGATCGAGTCCACCAAGGCGCTCAACGCCACCCGTGTCGTGATCGCGCACCGCCTGTCGACGGTACTGGACGCCGACCGCGTGATCGTGATGGAGGACGGCAGGGTCGCCCAGCAGGGCCCGCCGGCCGAACTGCTCGCCGACACGGGCGGTCGGCTGCACGAGCTGGTGCGGCGGCAGCTGGCCTGATCGGCGCTCAAATGGGTACCTGTTGCCCTCATGCGTATCAGCGTGGTGGACGTGGGTTCGAACACGGTCCGGCTCATGGTGGCGGACGCCGAGGGCGGGGTCCCGCTGCCGGTGCACACCGCGAAGTGGCGGCTGCGGCTGTCCGAGCAGGTCAGGCCGGGTGGTCCGGTGCCGGAAGAGGCCGTGGAGCGGCTCGTCGAGGCGGTCGCCGACGCGAGCAGGACCGCGGACCGGTGGGGTGCGTCGGGACCGCTGGCCTTCGCGACCGCCGTGGTGCGCGCCGCGCCGAACCGGCGTGAGGTGCTGCGCACCGTGCAGGCCCGCACCGGCGTGCCGCTGTGCACCCTGCCGGGCGAGGTGGAGGCGGAGCTGACGTTCCTGGGGGCCCGGCGCTGGATGGGCTGGCGGTCGGGGCCGCTCGCGCTGCTGGACATCGGCGGCGGCTCGCTGGAGATCGCGTTCGGGCGGGGCCGGCTGCCGGGCTTCGTGGCCTCGCTGCCGCTGGGTGCGGCCCGGCTCACCCACGAGTTCCTGGCGGGCGGTCAGGACCCGGCGTCGCCGGACCAGCTCAAGGCGTTGCGCCGCAAGGTCCGCCACCAGCTGCGGGACGCCGCCGCGCGGATCCGCTGGGAGGGGCCGCGGACCGCCGTGGCCACCTCGCGGACCTTCCAGCAGCTCGGGCGGCTGTGCGGCGCCCCGCCGGGCCGCCACGGGCCCTTCACCGAGCGGCGGATGCGCTGCTCGGACCTGGGGGACGCGGTGGTGCGGCTGGCCGCGCTGTCCGCCGCCGAGCGGGCCCGGCTGCCGGGCATCTCCGCGCCGCGCGCGGCGCAGAGCCTGGCCGGCGCCGTGGTGGGCCACACCGCGATGAAGCTGACCGGTCTCGAGTCGGTGGCGCTGTGCCCCTGGGCGATCCGCGAGGGCGTCCTGCTGCGCCACATCGAGGAGGGCCCGTCCTGGTGGTCGGAGGTCGTCCGCCGCAGCGACGAGGCCGCTCCCCCGGCGCCGGTGCCCCTGCGCCTGGCGTCCACGTCGAACTGAACGACGGCGAGCACGAGCCGTACCCACGCAAGGGCGGCGAGCACGAGCCGTACCAACGGAAGGAGGACCCCGTGTCCCAGGACGGCGAGCACGACCACAAGCAGCCCGAGACCGCCATCGAGGAGGTGCTGCGGGAGATCGAGGAGGCCAGGCCCCGCGACGCGGAGTCCGACGAGGGCGCGCGCCGGGGCGAGGCGGGGGACGCCACCTCGCCGAACACCGGTGCCCAGGAGGACGTCGAGGGCGAGTGACGGGCCGCTGAGCGCGGCCGGGGGTGCCACGGCGGTGTCCGGGTACTCGCGGCGCATGGAGTACGACCGCGAAGGACCACAGCTGCCGACCGCCCGGGGACCGGTCTCCGGGGCCGTCGGCGCACACCTGCTCGGCACGGGCCCGCTGCCCTCCCCCGAGGCCGTCGCCGCCGCGCCCGTCTACGGCGACGACCTCCAGCTCGCCCTGTACCAGTGCTACGAGCTGCACTACCGGGGCTTCGCGGGCGTCTCCCCCGGCCTGGAGTGGGACCCCGGCCTGCTGGGCGTGCGGGCCGCGCTGGAGGGGCGTTTCCTGTCCGCCCTGCGGGCCGACACCCCGGTGCACGACAGCGTCGCGGACGCGGTCGGGGCGCTGCTCGTCGAGCCCGTCCACGGGGAGGGGGTCAGCCACTTCCTGCGGGACGAGGGCGAGTGGTGGCACCTGCGCGAGTACGCGGCCCAGCGCTCCCTCTACCACCTCAAGGAGGCCGACCCGCACGCCTGGGTGCTGCCGCGGCTGTGGGGCCGCCCGAAGGCGGCCATGGCGGCGGTGGAGTTCGACGAGTGGGGCGGTGGCCGCGCCGAGCGGGTGCACGCCCGCCTGTTCGCCGACCTGATGACGGATCTGGAGCTGGACACCGCGTACGGGGCCCATCTGGACGCGGCCTCGGCCGAGTGCCTGGCCACGGTGAACATGATGTCCCTGTTCGGTCTGCACCGGTCGCTGCGCGGGGCCCTGGTGGGGCATTTCGCGGCGGTGGAGATCACCTCGTCGCCCGGTTCCCGGCGGCTCGCCGAGGCCATGCGGCGCACCGGTGCGGGCCCGGCCGCCGAGCACTTCTACGACGAGCACGTCGAGGCCGACGCGGTGCACGAGCAGGTAGTGCGGCACGAGGTGATCGACGGTCTGCTGGAGCAGGAGCCGGGGCTGGCGGCGGACGTCGTGTTCGGCATCGACGCGACTGAACACCTGGAGGACCGCTTCGGCGCCCGACTGCTCGCGGACTGGCGCGCGGGGCGGTCCTCCCTGCTCAGGCCGCTGCCCGCCACTCACCGCGTACCCGGGGAGATCGCCCATGTTTCGTGACGGCCGGGGTACCTGGGTTGCGTGAATTTCATGGTGCTACCGGGCGTCTACGCCCCTCAGGAGGACACCGCCCTGCTGGCCGGGGCGCTGTCCGACGAGTCGCTCCCGCCGGGCGCGGCCGTGCTCGACGTGGGCACAGGCTCGGGTGCCCTCGCCCTGGCGGCGGCGCTGCGGGGCGGCCGGGTGACCGCGGTGGACGTGTCGTGGCGCGCGGTGTGCGCAGCGCGACTCAACGCGGCCCGGGCCGGGCTGCGGATCCGCGTCCGGCACGGCAACCTCTTCACGCCGGTACGCGGCGAGTCGTTCGACCTGGTGCTGGCCAATCCGCCGTACGTGCCGGCCCCGGGCGCCGGCCATCGGCCGCGTGGTGCCGCACGGGCCTGGGACGCGGGGCACGACGGCCGTATGGTCCTGGACCGGATCTGTCTGGAGGCGCCCCGGATGCTGCGCCCGGGCGGAGTGCTGCTGCTCGTGCAGTCGGCGCTGAGCGATCCCGCCAGGACCGAGGCGCTGCTGCGCGAGGCTGGCCTGAAGGCCGCGGTGATCCGGCGGCGGCGGATCGCCTTCGGTCCGGTGCTGCGCGGCCGGGAGCGCTGGCTGCGGCAGCGCGGGCTGCTGGCCCTGGCCGAGCACGAGGAGGAGTTGGTGGTCGTCCGTGCCGAACTCCCCGTCTGACGTCCCGGGCCCCCCGTCCGACGTCCCGCGCCCCCCGTCCGACGGTTCGCGCCCGGCGGACGCCCCGCGCCGGATCAAGGTCCAGCGCCGGGGGCCGCTGCTGGTGGAGGGGCCGGTGGAGGTGGAGCTGGAGGACGGCACGACAGTGTCCTCCGACCGCTTCCGGGTGGCGCTGTGCACCTGCCGGCGCAGCCGGCGCTTCCCCTGGTGCGACACCAGCCACCGCGCCCGGACGTCCGGCGCCGGTGACGGGCCGCCGGCGGACGGGCAACCGCGTCCGTGAACCGGGAGGGCGGCGGACGGCCCCACTCCGTCCGCCGCCCCCGGTGCGGGCCCGCGGGACCCGTACGGCGGCGCTCGCACTCCCCAGTAGCGAGCAGCCGATCACGCCGTACCGTCCCGGCGGTCCCGGTCCTCAGAACGTGAAGACGCTCGCGCTGCCCGCGTTCTTCACGCACTCGTTGGCGAAGGTGCGTTCGTAGGAGAGGCGCCGACCCTGCCAGACCCCGTCGACGGTGACGACCACGGGGGCGTACTCCCGGGTGCACATCACCGAGTCCTCGGCGGCCAGGGCGTCCGGGTCGCCGTGCGCGGCGCGCAGTTCGGCGCAGGCCGCGTCGGCCGCCGGGTGGGTGCCGGAGGCGGTCGGGGCGCAGGTCAGGGTGACCGCGCGCAGGGGTGCGGCGGTGGCAGCGCTCTCTCCGTGCCCCACGGTCAGCACCAGGGCCGAGGGGGCGTAGAGCGACGCGGGGGCGGTGGCCGGGGAGGCGAGGGAGGCCCCGGCGAGGGGCCCGCAGACGGCGGTGGCCGTCAGGCCCAGAGTCGCTGCCCAGCGCGCGGTGTTCCGCATTGTGTGCATCCTTCCGCTCGTTTCGAGGGTGGTGCCGCTCCGGCCCCGGTAGGTGCTGGAACGGCGAGCGCGAGTCTGCCGAGTCCGGCACCGAAACTCATCTCGACCCCATACGTTTCGGTAACCTTGCGTATTGAATCAGTGGCGTGAAGTCACGGATTTTGAACGTTCCAAGTCCACAACTGGGCTTTTCTAGATCGAATGTTGAGACCGGAACTGGCCGAATGGCGTGATCCGCACCTTCGCCAATCGGCCTGAAACACCCCTGAAACAGGCCCGTCGACCCTGGGGGCCGCCCCCTGCATACCCGCGGGTATGGTGCCGGCAGCGCGAGCTCGACGACGAGAGGCGGACGTGGGATGCCGAAGCACTGGGCGGACTTCCAGTACGAGATCTATCTGAACGGCATGACGGGCGCGGTGCCTCGCCTGCCCACCGACCTGACCCGGCTGGAGGAACTGACCGAGCGGCGCCTGGGCCCCGGCCCCTTCGGCTACGTAGCGGGCAGCGCGGGCGACGGCAGCACCGCCCGCGCCAACCGGGCGGCACTGGCCAGGCGCCGGATCGTCCCGCGCATGCTGCGGGACGTGCACGAGCGCGACCTGCGGGTCGAGGTGCTGGGCCGTGACCTGCCCGCCCCGCTGGCGCTCGCGCCGGTCGGGGTCCTGTCGATCATGCATCCGGACGCCGAGCCCGCCGCCGCACGGGCCGCCGCGGCCCAGGGCGTGCCGTACATCCTCTCCTCCGCCTCCAGCACGCCCATGGAGCAGGTCGCCGAGGCGATGGGCGACGCGGAGCGCTGGTTCCAGCTGTACTGGCCGAAGGACCGCGAGGTGGCGCGCAGCTTCCTGGACCGGGCCCGGACGGCCGGGTACACCGCGCTGTTCGTCACGCTGGACACACCGCTGCTGTCCTGGCGCCCGCGCGACCTCGACCAGGCGTACCTGCCGTTCCTGCACGGAGTGGGCACCGCCAACTACTTCTCCGACCCGGCCTTCGTGGCCGGGCTGGCCAAGCCGGTCCACGAGGACCCGAACGCGGCGGTGATGCATTTCGTCGGCATGTTCTCCGATCCCGCCAAGTCCTGGCCCGACCTGGCGTTCCTGCGGGAGAACTGGGACGGTCCGATCGTCCTCAAGGGCGTCCTGCACCCGGACGACGCCCGGCTCGCCGCCGACGCCGGGATGGACGGCGTGGTCGTGTCCAACCACGGCGGCCGCCAGGTGGCCGGTTCCGTCGCGGCGGCGGACGCCCTGCCGCGCGTCGTGGAGGCGGTCGGCGACCGACTCACCGTGCTGTTCGACAGTGGCGTCCGCACCGGCGACGACGTCTTCAAGGCACTCGCGCTCGGCGCCCGTGCCGTGCTCCTGGGCCGTCCCTACGTCTACGGCCTGGGCCTGGACGGTCAGGCGGGCGTCGAGCACGTGATCCGCTGCCTGCTGGCCGAACTGGACCTCACCCTGGCCCTGTCCGGACACGCCTCACCGGCCACGCCGGTCCCCGCCGACCTGGTGGAGGACCCGGCGTGAGGGGACGACGGCGCCGTCCCCCGGCAGGTGCGGGTCCGCTCAGCCGTCGGACAGGTCCACCGCCCGCGCGCCCGGTGCATCGGTGCGGGCGATCGACAGGGAGCCCTCCGCCGTCGGCACCGGGTCGGTGCGCCAGCGCTGGGTCTCGGAGCCGTCGTGCACCTTGACGACGATGTCGGCGTCCGGGGCGCCGTTGGTGGCGGCGAGCGCGAGCAGCTTCTGTCCGCGCGGCACCAACTCGCCCCGGGCGGTCACGTCGTAGCGCACGTCGTCGCCCCGCTCGGTGCCCTCGTCGGCGCAGGTACCGAGGATGACGACGCCGGCGTCCGCGCGCGAGTCCAGACACAGCCCCGGGTCGGCGACGCTGCGCAGCAGCCCGTCGTCCTCGTACGTCCACTGCTGGGTCCAGTCCTCGGAGCACTCCGCCAGCCGGGCACCGGCCCCGGCCTTCGGCTCGCCCCGGACGTCGAGGCAGAGGTCGGCGGCGGCGTTGCGCAGCCGGGTGCGGTCCGCCGCCGTGGGCATCTGGGCCGCGTCGGGCGGTTTCGGGCGGCTCGTCGCGGACGTCTCGCCGTCGCCGTCGACCGCGCTGGTGGAGGCGGCCGGATCGGCGCCGCCGCCGTCGTAGGACCACACGCTCACCACGAGCACGATGGCCAGCACCCCGGCGGAGGCGGCGCCGAGCTGCCGGAGCACCGACCGTCCGGAACGCGGCCGGCCCGGCGTCCCGCGCACGGGCACCGGAATCCGGGCCAGCAACCCCGGGCGTGAGCCGCGGTGCCGGGCGGCGCCCTTGGCCAGCGCGCCGAGCGTCGCCCGCGCCGGACGGGAGTCGAGATAGCGCCGGGCGCCCCAGCCGAGCACGGCTTCGGCTATCAGGGTGCCCAACTCTCGCTCGAAATGGCCGAGTTGGTCGGCCGCGTGCCGGCAGTGACGGCAGTCCGCGAGATGCTTGCGGACGTCCGGCAGCAGGGCGCCGCCCCGGCGGATCGGGACGTCGAGCAGCCGGCCCTGGAAGCGGCACTCCTGGCTCGGCGCGAGCTGCCGGTGGGCGTGCAGACAACCCTCGCGGAATTTCTCACGCGCTTGTTCGAGAGTGGCCGACGCGGTGTCGGTGTCCATGCCCAGCAGACCGGCCGGGACACTTATCGACTCGCCTTCGACCTCCGTGTGCCACAGCAAACAACGGGCGGGGCCGGGAAGAGAGGCGAATGCCCGGGCGGCCAGCGTGCGGTTTTCCGGGGTCAGGGACTTCGCCGCCCGCATACCCCGTCCGCCGGCCGGTTTGAGCAACTGCGGCAGGGCACTGGATATCGCGTCGTCGGCGGACCACTGGCGGACCGTGTCCCGCACGGCCACCAGCAGCCGCGGGCGCAGTGCGGTGGCCGCTTCACCCTCGGCGAGCCGGGCCAGCACCCGCTGCCAGGCCGCCGCGGTGACCATGGCGGTGACCTGCGCCGAGGTGGCGAGGCAGATGGCCGCGTAGTCGTGCGCGGGCTGCCAGTGGCGGGCCATCAGCAGCGCGGCGATCCGGGCACTCTCGCTCTCCGGACCGTCCCGGAGCCGCGCGGCGAGCAATTCGTCGGACTCCCCGGGATCCCCGCCCGAGGGCGGGTATGCGGGCCGAGGGGGGTGGGGGGTGGGCACTGAGATGTTTCCTTCCCACGCGCAGGCGACTCAGAAGTTCCGATCGCCGAAAAGGACCCACCAATTGGTGTGTACCTCTTGGGCGGAGCGCGAGAGGTGTGAATTCGCCATGGCGAAATCGGACCCGGCCCGTCAAAGCGCGTGCGAGACCCGGCCTTTACCCCCCGCACGGGTGCTTCACTCTCGCACAAACCACTCATGGTCAACAAGGCGACCGGGCAACATCGGCCGCCTTTGAAAGAAGGTCAGAATCCGCGGCACGCCAAGAGGGCCGCACCGGCTTTCCGTTTTCTCGGCGGAAGCGGCGCGACCCTCGACGGAGGCGGGACAGGATCAGCCGGTCACCCCTGGTCCGCCACGAAGGAGGCCATCCGGGCCAGCGCGGCGTTCCAGTTGATCGTGTGCTCGTTGGTCGACCAGGACTGGATGTCGTCGATGAAGCAGAACTGGCCGACGCAGCCCTGGAGTTTGCTCTGTGCGTAGGGGTCCTGGATGCTCGAGTTCGGACCGCCGGACAGGGTGCCGTCGGGCGGCGCGGGCAGGGCGGGGTCGAGCTGGTGGGCGTACCAGCGGCTGTGCTGGTTGTGCGCGTTGACCTCGCCGTATCCGGTGACGTACGACATGTTCAGCGCGTTGCGGCCGAGGATGTAGTCCATGCTCTGGACGGCGCCGTCGCGGTACTTGGAGCCGCCGGTGATGTCGTAGGCGGTGGCGAGGACGACCGCGTTGTTCAGGATCTGGTGGCTGGAGCCCCAGTCGTACACGTTGCCGACGGGGGCGTAGGGCATGCCGTACGGGTGTGCCTTCAGCGTGGCCAGGTAGCCGTCGGCGCCCCGGACGACGGAGCGGCGGACCTGGTCCCGGCCGGGGAGGCGGCTGGGGACGGTCGCCAGGTCGAGGCGGGCGGGGACGGCGGTGCTCGCCCAGTCGAAGCTGATCGGCCCGAAGATGTCGGCGGTGTGCACCGGGGAGGCCAGCACGTACTCCTTGAAGTCCCGCTCCCCCGTCGTCAGGTACAGCTCGGCCGCGGCCCAGTAGAAGTCGTCGGCGACCTTGGCGTCGGGGTAGGCGCCGCCGCCGATGCCGTCGTTCTCGTCGGCGAGCAGGTCCGGGTGGGCGAGCGCCGCCTTCCAGGCGGTGCGGGCGGCGTCGAGCGCCTGCGCGGCGAACTTGCGGTCGTAGGGCCGGTACAGGCGGGCGGCCTGCGCGGCCGTGGCCGCCAGGTTGAGGGTGGCCGCGGTGGTCGGCGGGTGCAGCTCGCGCTTTTGCGGGTCGTCGCTCGGCAGCAGCGGCAGCCCGGTCCACTGTTCGTCGTGGATCTTGTGGTGGGCCATCCCGGCCAGCGGCTGCCCGTCCGGCACCTGCATCTTCAGCAGGAACTCCAGCTCCCAGCGGGCCTCGTCGAGGATGTCCGGCACCTTGTTGCCGCTCTCGGGGATGTCGAGCGAGCCGTCACCGAGCTTCGCCGGCTCCCCGGTACGGGCGTGCAGGGAGCGCTCGTAGGTGCTGAGCAGCTCCCAGGTGGAGATGCCGCCGTTGACGACGTACTTGCCGTGGTCGCCGGCGTCGTACCAGCCGCCGGAGACGTCGAGGGTGTAGTCGCACACGCCGGGTTGGCAGGGCACCTCGGTGTCGCCCTGGTTGGGTGCCGTGCCCACGTGTCCGGCGGGGCGTCCGTAGCCGGGGCGGAGTTCGTCGCTGATGGCAGTGCCGCTGCGCTGCGTGTAGTAGTACTTCGCGGAGTCCAGGCGCAGCCGCTCGTAGGCGGCCGTCCCGATGTCGAAGGGGCGGCTGGTCTCGCCGTCGGCGACCAGCGTGTAGCCCTCGCCGCGCTTCTTGTGGCGGCCGAAGTCGATCGAGTGGACGTTCTGCCCGGAGGAGGCGTCGACGCCGCGCGGCTTGCTCCAGCCGTGGGCGACGACCCGTCCGGCGTCGTCCTTCAGCTGCCAGGGCAGCCGGGAGGTGGCATCGGTGACGAGCGTGGCGTTCTTGGGTCCCGAGGGCAGGTAGGCGACCTGGTTGACCCGCACCCTCGGCCCGGTGTCCGGCACGTACGGTTCGGGCGCCACGCCGCCCAGCAGGGACACGTCGTCCACGCAGAACCGCCAGGCGTCCGGCGTGCCGCCGAGCTGGAAGCCGACCTGCCCCTGGGCGGTGTCCACGGGCGAGGTGAAGGTGTACGAGTAGGTGTTGCCGGACACGCTCAGCTGCGGGCTGATCTCGTAGTACGTGTCGTACGGGGAGACCGACAGGCCGACGATCGCCCGGACCACGTGGTCGGCGGGCGTACCGGTGGCGGTGAAGGAGAACTTGTACGACTCCCCCGCGACCAGGGTGACGTCGTTCTGCCCGACTGCGGCGTCCCAGCGGTTGGTGGTGCCGCCGGGGGCGTCGGCGCACAGCCGGCCGTCGGTCACGGCGGCGGTGACGTTGCTGCTCGCCCACCAGGAGTCGGTGCCGTTGTCGAAGGTGCCGTTCCTGACCTGCTCGGTCTCCTCGGCGCCGGCCGGGGCGGCGGGCAGCGCGGTGACGGCCGCCGCCAGCAGGGCCGTCAGGGAGACGAGCGCGGTTCTGCGTCTTTTCACGTCCGGGCTCCTCGGGGGAGGTGGCGCTCGCCAGGAAAATGGGAGCGCTCCCAAATGCGGTCGCAGGCCATGCTTGTGGCAGACATGACACGCCGTCAACGGTCCGGACGGGACCGGTTTCCGAAGTCCGCTCTCCGGTGCCCGATTCCCGTCCGGACCGCCCCGCGAAGACTCAGGCGGCGGGTGCCTCCAGACGGCTGACGCGGATCGCACCTCGTGCCTCGCCGGGGTGACGGCTGGTCAGCGTGAGACGGATCCGGGAGCCCCGGAGCCGGTCGAAGGCGACGACCGTGGGCGTGTCGGAGGCGGTGGCCCACTCGGTCCGGACCCCCGTGGCCGCACGCCAGGCTCGGCCGTCCCAGACCTCCACCCCGACGGCCGCGGGCAGGCTGTGCCCGTCGTCCACGGTGAAGGAGACCTCGACCCGGTCGTAGGTGCGCGTGCGCCCGTGGTCGACCGAGATCCAGTCCTCGGCGCGGGCCCCGTCGAAGGCGGGCAGCAGCGCGGTTGCGGCCTTGTGGAAGCCGTTGGACCAGCCGGTGGCCGGGTCGCCGTCCAGCACGGCGGCGGGGAGGGTGTCGGGCCGCCCGGAGTAGCTCGCGTCCGCGTGCGGGTGGTCCACGGGCGCCGGGTGCTCGGGGCGGAACTCCGGTGCCGGCGTGGTCGCCCGGTCCGGGGCCCGCCGGGCGCGGACCGTCGCCGTGCCGGTGCGCAGCCCGTCCGTGCGGGCGGTCACGCGGACGGTGCCCGGGCGGGTGCCGGACCGGACGATCGCCAGCGCCTTGCCGTGGAAGGCGGTACGGGTGCTCGCCTGATAGCGCTCGGCGCTCTCCTGGCGGCCGTTGTCGAGCCCGGCGAGCGAGCCGCCCGCGACGTCGAAGGAGATCAGGTGCTCGGCGCCGGGCACGACCACCCCGTGCCGGTCGACCACCTCCGCGGCGACGAAGACCAGGGAGCGGCCGTCCGCGTCGACGGACTCGCGGTCCGGCGTGAGGCGCACGGCGTGCGGCGCGCCGGCGGTCCGCAGGACGTCGGTGGCGACCGCCGTGGCGCCGCGCCTGGCGACGGCCTTCAGCTCACCCGCCTCGAAGGGCACCCTCCAGGTCAGGTGCAGCTTGCCCGCGCTGCCGTTCGGACTGGTGTAGCTGCCGGGGTAGGGACCGTCGGTGAAGGTCTTGTCGTCTCCGGTGGCCTCGGTGGTCTCCAGGTAGGTCCGGCCGTCGACGGTCTTCTTGCGGTCGAAGCGGCGGGTGCCCAGCGACTTGCCGTTCAGGTACAGCTCGACGGTATCGACGTTGGTGTACGCCCAGACCTCGACGGTGTCGCCCTCACGGTGGTTCCACGTCGTCGGCAGCAGGTGGACCATCGGCTCGTCGGTCCACTGGCTGCGGAACAGGTGGTACATGTCCTTCGGGAACCCGGCCGTGTCGACCGCGCCGAAGAAGGACGCCTTCACCGGGAAGACGTCGTACGGCGTGGGCTCTCCGATGTAGTCGATGCCGGACCACAGGAACTGCCCGGCGAACCACTTGCGGTCCCGGTCCTTCTTGTGTCCGTACTCGCCGCTCATCGTCCAGGAGGCGAGGTTGTTGTCGTAGGACGAGGTGGCCCGCCCGCCCGGCGTGTGGTTCTCGCCGGTGTTCAGGTGCTCGGGCTCCTGGTAGGTGCCGCGGGTGGAGGTCTCGGACGACGACTCGGACTCGAAGAGGAACAGGTGCGGGTAGGCCGCGTGCAGGTCGTCCACCGACTTGGCGGTGTTGTAGTTGAGGCCGAGTCCGTCGAGCTTGGCGAGCATCAGGTCGGCGGCGGAGCCCTTGGCGGGCATCCGGCGGTACTTGTCGGAGCCGATGACCAGGGGGCGGGTGTCGTCGGCGGCCCGGATGGCGTCGATGATCCGGTCGGCCATGGCGAGTCCGGCGGTGGCGGTGGAGTCGGGGACCTCGTTGCCGATGGACCACATGACGACGGCGGGCGAGTTGCGGGCCGCGAGCACCATCTCGGTGGCGTCCCGCTCGCACCACTCGTCGAAGAACCGGCCGTAGTCGTAGCGGTTCTTGCCGGTGCGCCAGCAGTCGAACGCCTCCACCAGCATGATGATGCCCATCTCCTCGCAGACCTCGATCATCTCGGGCGAGGGCGGGTTGTGGGAGGTGCGGAAGGCGTTGACGCCCATCGACTTCATGAGGGTCAGCTGGCGGCGGATCGCGTCGATGCTGACGGCGGCGCCGAGCGCGCCGAGGTCGTGGTGCAGGTCGACGCCCTTGATCTTGGCGTACCTGCCGTTGAGGTGGAAGCCCTCGTCGGGGTCGACGTGGAAGGTGCGGATGCCGAACGGGGTGCGGTACGTGTCGACGGTCCGGCCGCCGACGCGCAGTTCGGTGTGCAGCGTGTAGCGGTGCGGGCTCGCGAAGTCCCAGCGCCGCGGTCGTTCGACGGTGAGTTCGTGGGTCCCGGTGGCCGCGTCGGTGACGTCCACGGTGGAGGCGGTGCGCGCCACGGTGCGGCCGTCGGCGTCCTTGACCGTCGACCGGATCTCGACCTCGCGTGCGGTGCCCGAGGCGTTCACCACCTGCGTCGCCACCCGGACGACGGCGCTGTCCTCGCTCACCGTGGGCGTGGTGACGTACGTGCCCCAGCGCCGTACGTGCACCGGCTCGGTGACGACCAGGCGGGCCTCGCGGTAGATGCCGCTGCCGGAGTACCAGCGGCTGCTGGGCAGTTGGTTGCGCACCCGCACCGCGAGGACGTTCTCGGTGCGGCCGTCGGTGTGCACCAGGTCGGTGAGGTCGAGGGCGAATCCGGTGTAGCCGTAGGGGTGGTGGCCGACCTCCCGGCCGTTGCAGTGGACGCGGGAGTCCATGTAGACACCGTCGAACTCGACCGAGATCCGCTTCCCGGCGAGCGCGGGCGGCAGCGTGAAGGCGAGGCGGTACCAGCCGAGGCCGCCCGGCAGGAAGCCGGTGCCGCTGGTGGTGCCGTGTGCGGTGGTCGGTGTCTGCTCGATGCTCCAGTCGTGCGGGACGGCGACCTCGCGCCAGGCCGAGTCGTCGTGGGCGGGATCGGCGGCGTCCGCGGTGTCCTCGGCCCCGCCGTCGAGGTCGACCAGCCGAAAGCGCCAGCCGTCGCGCAGCGCGACGGTGCTGCGGCCCGCGGGGCCGCCGGTCGCGTCCGCGGCCCACGCCGACGGGGCGGTGAGCGCCATCCCGGCCGCGGGCGTGGCGGCGGAGGCGATCAGAACCGATCTGCGCGTGACCGTCATGGCGGATCTCCCTCATCAGAACACATCGAGGCTCATCAGAACTCAGAAGTACTCACAAGCGATCGCGAACAAACAGATTCTGACGTCGAGCCATACGTGCTCGTCAAGGCCACGGAAAGCACTTTCTGTCCGGCGCCGACCGGACCGTGCGGTGACCTGCGCGGCGGCCGGGTCCCCTGGGCCCGATGGGTTCGGGTCCGCACGGGGCCCGAACCCACTAGGCTGGGAAGAAGGTGACGCGCTGATCACTGTGAGTGTGCGCAATGGAGTGGCGACGATGAGTCCGGTCAACCCGTTCGACGATGCCGCCACGGCCCGCGCCGTCGTCGACGGCTCCGGCACCTTGCGGGAGTGGAACGAGGGCGCCCGCCTGCTGCTCGGGCACCCGGCCGCCGAGGTCGTGGGGCGCCCCGCCGCCGAGCTGCTCGCGGACGACCGCGACGGCACACCCCCCGGACGCGACGACGAACGCTGGAGCGGCACCCTCGCCCTGCGCCACCGCGACGGACACACCGTGTCGGTCTGGGTGCTCGCCCACCGCAGAGCGGCGGCGGACGGCACCCCGGCCACGTGGCTCGCCGTCACCCCCCTGCGCGCCGGCCCCGAACCGGAGGACGACCCCCTGGTCAGAGCGGCCCTCACGCAGTCGCCCTGCGCCATGATGATCTTCGACGACCAGCTCCTGCTGCGGGGGGCCAACGACGCCATGGCGGGGCTGCTGGGACTCCCGCCGGACCATGTGCGCGGGCTGCGGGCCACCGACTTCGGCGACCGGCCGCAGAACGCGGAACTGGAGCGGCAGATGCGGCGCGTGCTGGCCTCCGGCCGTCGGCACGACATGCAGGCCCGCCTCAAGGCCGTGGGCGAGAGCCGCGCCCACGCGTGGAACGCCCGTATCGCACCGCTCACCGACGCCGGGGGCCGGGTGCGCGGCGTGTGCGTGAGCGCCCACGACTTCACGGAGCAGCACCGCGCCCGCGAGCGGCTGCAACTGGTCAACGAGGCCAGCGTGCGCATCGGCACCACCCTCGACGTCACCCGTACGGCGCAGGAACTGGCGGACGTGTGCGTCCCCCCGCTCGCCGACTTCGTCAGCGTCGACCTGCTGGACCCGCACGAGCACGGCGGTGAGCCCGCCACCGTGGTCGAACCGCCGGTCGGCCTGCGCCGCACGGCGCACCGGTCGGTCGCCCCGGACCAGCCCCCGGCGGTGACCGGGACCGGGCAGCTGGACGTCTACCCGGCCGGCTCGCCCCAGGCCGAGTGCCTGCTCTCGGGGCAGGTGATCGTCGCCTCGGCGGCCTACGGCGACCTCGAACGCTGGCACCAGTGGGACCCCGCCCGCCTGCGGCGGGTGAAGGAGTACGGCATTCACTCCACGATGTCGGTGCCGCTCCAGGCCCGCGGCACCACCCTCGGCGTCGCGGTCTTCACCCGGTTCCGGCGCCCCGACCCCTTCACCCACGACGACGTGCTGCTCGCCGAGGAGGTCAGCGCCCGCGCCGCGGTCTGCATCGACAACGCCCGCCGCTACTCCCGCGAGCGCGAGGCCACGCTGACCCTGCAGCGCAGTCTGCTGCCCCGGTGGCTGCCGCCCACCGCCGCGGTGCAGGCGGCGTCCCGCTACCTCCCCGCGGCCCGCTCGGGCGTCGGCGGCGACTGGTTCGACGTCATCCCGCTGTCCGGGATGCGGGTCGCCATGGTCGTCGGGGACGTCGTCGGCCACGGCATCCCGGCCTCGGCCACCATGGGCCGGCTGCGTACCGCCGTGCGCACCCTCGCCGACATCGACCTGACGCCCGAGGAGTTGCTCACCCACCTCGACGACCTGGTCGTCCGGCTGTCCGAGGAGTCGGGCGACGACCGGGCGGGCGAGGTCGGTGCGACGTGTCTGTACGTGGTGTACGACCCGGTGTCCCGGCGCTGCTCGATGGCCCGGGCCGGACACCCGGCGCCCGTGCTGGTCCCGCCGGACGGTCCGCCCGAGCAGGTGGAGCTGCCCTCCGGGCCACCGCTGGGCGTGGGCGGCCTCCCGTTCGAGTCGGCCGAGCTGGAGCTGCGCGAGGGCACCGTGCTGGCGCTGTACACCGACGGTCTGGTGGAGAGCCGGGACCGGGACACCGACGCCGGCCAGGCACTGCTGCGCGAGGCTCTGGCCGCTCCCGCCGACTCCCTGGACACCGCCTGCGACCGGGTGCTGCACCGCCTCCTGCCGTCGGGCAGCGCCGCGGACGACGTGGCCCTGCTGCTGGCCCGGACCCGGGGACTGCCTGCCGGGCAGGTCGCCACCTGGGACATCCCCGCCGACCCGGCGCTGGTGGCCCCGGTGCGCAAGCAGGTCCTCGACCGGCTGTCCAACTGGAACCTGCTGGAGGCGACCTTCACCGCCGAGCTGGTCGTGAGCGAGCTGGTCACCAACGCCATCCGGTACGGTTCCCCGCCGATCCGGCTCCGGCTGATCCACGACACGGCCACCCTGATCTGCGAGGTCTCCGACACCAGCCACACCGCGCCGCATCTGCGCCGGGCCAGGACCTGGGACGAGGGCGGGCGCGGTCTGCTCCTGGTGGCTCAGCTCACCCAGCGCTGGGGCAGCAGGCACACGACCGAGGGCAAGACGATCTGGGCCGAGTTGGGGCTGCTCGACGACGAGGAGTGAGCCGCTCGACGGTGAGCCCCCTGGATGCGGAGTGCGCCCCCTCGTTTTCCGAACGGTGCGCCGGGACACTCGGCAGTACAGGGCGTACGGTGCCGGTCGTGCCGGGACCGTGCGCGAGAGCCCGACGGGAGTGTGGAGAAGCGATGGCGAACACGCCCCAGCCGCTGCGCCGGACGGCCCTGCTCGCGAGCGGGGTCGCGCTGCTCGGTCTGCTGACCGCCTGCGGCAACGAGAGCGCCACGTCGAGCGGCACCCCGCAGCCGAGCGAGGCCGCCCGCACGGTCGGCGCGGACCAGTCGAGCGGCACCGCGACGCCCGGCGACACCGCGCCCGCCGTCGGCGCCGCGCCCAGCGACACCGCGGGTTCGGCCTCCGCGTCGGCCCGCACCGACGGCCGCTGCCACACCTCGGAGCTGCGGGCCACCGTCGGCCGGGTGGACCCGGGGGCCGGTCAGCGCAACTTCCCCGTCGTGCTGACCAACACCTCCGACCGCACCTGCACGGTGTACGGCTATCCGGGCGCCGCCTTCGTGGATGCGTCCGGCAAGCAGCTGGGCCCGGACCCCGAGCGCGCGCCGGGCTCCCCCCAGACGGTCACGCTGACTCCGGGCAAGAGCGCGTGGGCCGGGCTGTCCTTCTCCAGTCCGCAGATCAGCGGCGCCCGCACGGCCACCCCGGCGACGCTGCTCGTCACCCCGCCGGACGAGCGGGAGCCCCTCGAGGTGAAGTGGACGGCCGGCGAGGTCCCGGTCGGCGGCAACGCGTCGTCGGTGTCCGTCACCGCCCTGGAGGCGGGCACCGGTCCCTGAGGCGCCGGCGCCCGACGGTTCCGGTGCCGCTCAGTGACCGGCGATCGGGTGCGGCGCGTAGGGCCGCTCCAGTTCCTCGGTCTCCTTCTCGCTCAGCGTGAGTTCGACCGCGGCCACGGCGTCCGCCAGGTGACCCGGCCTGGCGGCGCCGACGATGGGCGCGGTCACCGTGTCCTGGCGCAGCAGCCATGCCAGGGCCACCTGGGCCCGCGGGACGCCGCGTTCGCCGGCGATGCGGGTGACCGCCTCGACCACGGCGCGGTCGCCCTCCTGATAGAGGGTGCTGCCGAAGGTGTCGGTGGCACTGCGCCCGGTGGCGGTGTCCCAGTCGCGGGTGAGGCGGCCGCGGGCGAGCGGGCTCCAGGGCAGCACGCCCACGCCCTGGTCCGCGCAGAGCGGCAGCATCTCGCGCTCCTCCTCGCGGTAGACGAGGTTGTAGTGGTTCTGCATGGACACGAACCTCGTCCAGCCGTGCCGCTCGGCGGTGTACTGCATCTTGGAGAACTGCCAGGCGTACATCGAACTGGCTCCGATGTAGCGGACCTTGCCCGCCTTCACCAGGTCGTGCAGGGCCTCCATGGTCTCCTCGACCGGGGTGTGCGGGTCGAAGCGGTGGATCTGGTAGAGGTCGACGTAGTCGGTGCCCAGGCGTCGCAGGCTGTGGTCGATCTCGGTCATGATCGCCTTGCGGGACAGTCCGGCGCCGTTCGGTCCGGGCCGCATCCGGCCGTTCACCTTCGTCGCGAGCACGATGTCGTCCCGGCGGGCGAAGTCGGCCAGCGCCTTGCCGACGATCTCCTCGCTGGTGCCGTCGGAGTAGACGTTGGCCGTGTCGAAGAAGGTGATGCCGGCCTCCAGCGCCTGCCGGATCAGCGGTCGCGAGGCCTCCTCGTCGAGGGTCCACTCGTGCGCGCCGCGGTCGGGGACGCCGTAGGTCATGCAGCCCAGGCAGATCCGCGACACGTCCAGGCCCGTCGAACCGAGCTTCACGTACTGCATCGTTGCTGCTCCTGCCTTCGGGATGATCGGTAGCAGGGCGAGCGTACGTCTTCGAGCGGGCTCGGACCTCGTCCGGGTCAGCGCGGTTCGAGCAGGTCCAGGGCTCGTTCCCAGCCGAACTCCGGTCGGCCGCCACCCTCCACCGCCTCCCCGGCGCACGGGTCGCCGAAGCGCACGCCCATCCCGCGCAGCCGGGCCAGGCTCTCCCGGTACGCGGGGTGGGCGGCCAGTGCGTCGCCCACGCAGGGCAGGACGGCGACCGGGACGCCGAGGCCGCACGCCTCGCACAGGGTGGCCACGGCGAGGGTGTCGGCCAGGCCCGCGGCCCACTTGTTGATCGTGTTGAAGGTGGCGGGTGCGACCACGACGGCGTCGGGCGCCGGGAAGGGCCGCGGGTCGCCCGGCGTGCGCCAGGCCGAGCGGATCGGGCGGCCGGTCCGCTCCTCGACGGCGGCCGCGTCGAAGAAGCCACCCATGGCGACCGGTGTCGCTATGACCCCGACCTCCCAGCCGCATTCCCGCGCCGCGTCGATCAGCCGGCCGACGCCGTCGGCCACGCCCGCGGCGCAGACGACGACGTAGAGGAAGGGCCCCGCCGCCCCGTCGCTTCCGCTTCCACCCTGTTCGCTCATCCCGGAACCCTACTGGCGGCCCTCGGTGCGTGGCTGCGCCGGTCCCGCCCATGGGCGTCCTAGACGGTCCCGGCGTCCTCCGGGTCCCCGGCGGTGATCGCGCCCACCGGGCAGGCGCGGGCCGCCTCCCGTACCAGCGCGCTGCCGGCGCCGTCCTCCCGGCCGGGCCGCAGTGTGCTGTAGCCGTCGTCGTCCTGGGTGAAGACGCCGGGGGCGACCATGACGCACTGGCCCGCGCCGATGCAGGTGTCCTTGTCGATGCCGATACGCATGTGCCGGACCCCCTCCTACCAGGTCACGGGGAGTTCCAGCATCCCCTGGATCGTGTCGCCGGGTTTGAAGGGGATCTCGTCGGCCGGGGCGGCCAGGCGGAGCGTGGGCAGCCGGTCGAAGAGGGTCCGCAGGGCGATCTCCAGTTCGGCGCGGGCGAGGTTCTGGCCGAGGCACTGGTGGATGCCGAAGCCGAAGGCGACGTGGTGGCGGGCCGGGCGGTGCCAGTCGAGGGCGTCCGGGTCGGGGTAGACGCTCTCGTCGCGGTTGATGACGGAGGTCGAGAAGACGACCCCGTCGCCGCTCCGGATGGTCTGCCCGTCCACCTCGATGTCCTCGGTGGCCATCCGCAGCAGCCCGTCGGCGATCGACAGGAGGCGCATCAGCTCCTCCACCGCGCCGGGCAGCAGCGCGGGGTCCGCGCGCAGTTCGGCCAGCCGTCCCGGGTTGGTCAGGAGGGTGTACGTACCCAGCGAGATCATGTTGGCGGTGGTCTCGTGGCCGGCCACCAGCAGGATCACCGCGAACGCGACGAGCTGCTCCCGGTCGATTCCGCCCTCGTCCGGCTGCCGCCTGACCAGGTCGTCCAGCAGACCCTCGCCGGGGGCCTCGCGCTTGCGGTCGACCAACTCGCCCAGATACGCCTCCAGTCGGTCACGGGCGTCGAGGGTGTCGGCGGGAAGGGGGCCGCGCAGCAGCCGACGGGACTGTTCCTCGAAGAACTCGTGGTCGGCGTACGGCACCCCGAGCAGGGCGCAGATCACCATCGAGGGCACGGGCAGCGCGAAGGCCGTCACCAGATCGGCGGACGGGCCCCGCGCGACCATCGTGTCGAGCCGTTCGTCGACGATGCGCTGGATGTGCGGGCGCAGCGCGGCGGCCCGCCTCAGGGTGAACTCCGGGAGCACCATCTTGCGCTGGGTGCGGTGTTCGGGGTCGTCGACGCCGAGCAGGGCGGTCTTGCGTCCGCGTACGCCGGCCAGTCGCGCCGTGGTGACGGGGAAGCCGTCGCGGGTGCGGTCGGTCGACAGGCGCTGGTCGGCCAGCAGCCGGCGGGCGGCGGCGTGTCCGGTCACCAGCCAGGCCGGGCGGCCGTCGAAGAGCGTGATCCGGGCCAGCGGCCGGGCGGCGCGCAGCGGGTCGTAGGCGGCGGGCGGGTGGTAGGGACAGGTCCGGTCCTGCGGGAAGGCGACGGGGGACGCGGCCCTCTGGTCCGTGGCCGGGCCCGCGTCCGTAGTGGGGGTGTCCGTCATGGAAGACCTCGCAGACGAAGAGTGCGTCGTGCCGATCTTCATTAGATGCCTCGGGCACCTATGGAGCGACGGCAAGTTCGGCCAGATCGGTGGCGCGGGCAGACTGGCCGGGGATCACCGCTCGGGGGCGGCGGGAGAGCTGCCGTGCCGGTCCGAAGGGTGGAGCGCGTGGCGCGATCGGGACCTCCGGAGCCCTGGGCCGTACCCGGGAACTGGCCGAGCGGCACGGTGTGGCGGCCGATGGCCGGACCCGGTCCGTCCGGTTGCCCCCGCGGTCGAGGGACACGAGGGTCGGGACGGGGTAAGGATGGTCGTGTGCCGGCCGGGCGTGCCGATCTCTCGGCCGGTCGGACGACACGACGAACACGGACGGACACACATGCCTCTTGACGGCGAGTACGAACCCAGCCCGACGCAGTGGGTGCGTGAACAGGTCGAGCTGTACGAGAGCTCCGGCGGCACCAAGGGCACGACTCTGATGGACACCGGCCTACCGGTGATCGTGCTGACCACCCGGGGCGCGCGGAGCGGCAAGATTCGCAAGACGCCGCTGATGCGCGTCGAGCACGAGGGCCGCTACGCCGCGGTCGCCTCCCTGGGCGGGGCTCCCAAGCACCCGGTCTGGTACTTCAACGTGATCACCGATCCCCGGGTGGAGCTCCAGGACGGCCCGGTGAAGCAGGACATGACGGCACGTGAGGTCACCGGCGCGGAGAAGGCAGAGTGGTGGGAGCGCGCGGTCGCGGCGTTCCCGCCGTACGCGGACTACCAGGAGAAGACGGACCGGGAGATCCCCGTCTTCGTCCTGGAGCCGTCCGACGCGGGCTGAACCGGGCGCGCGCGAAGTTTCCCGGTAGCGGCGCGCATGGAGCGGCGGGGTGCCGGGAACACGTCGGTCAGGCCCCGCCGCGTTCCCCCGTCGCGGCGGGGCTTTTCGCCGCTTGCCGCGCGGGCCGGTCGGTGACGTCGAGGAAGACCTGCCGGGCCTCGGGGACGGTGCGTGCGATCGACCTCTTGATGCGCATGGAGACCTCCTCCACCCGTTCGCTGTCCAGGCCGGGCACCAGGTCGACGCGGGCCGCCACCAGGGTCGAGTCGAGGCCGGTCTTCATGGTGAACAGCGCCTCGACACTGTCGATCTCCGGCTGGGCCCGCAGCAGCGCCCTGATCCGGCCGCTGGCCTCCGGGTCGGCGGCCTCGCCGATCAGCTGGTCGCGGGCCTCACGGCCCAGCCGGTAGGCCACGTAGACGAGCAGTGCGCCGATGGCGAGCGAGGCGCATGCCTCCCACACCACCTGTCCGGTGACCATGTGCAGCGCCATGCCGGTCATGGCGAGGCAGACGCCGAGCACCGCGGTGCCGTCCTCGGCGACGACCGTACGCAGCGCCGGGTCCCGCAGCCCGGCGGCGAGCCCGCCCTGGCCCCGCACCTGGTGCAGGGCCCGCAGCAGGGAGCCGCCCTCCGCGAGCAGGGCGATGCCGAGCACGATCAGTCCGGCCACGTAGCCGCCGAGTTTCTCGTCGGCGCCGGTGCGCAGGGCCTCGGCGCCCTGGAAGAAGGAGAAGCAGCCGCCCATGACGAAGATGCCGACGGCCGCGAGGAGCGACCAGAAGAACCGTTCCTTGCCGTAGCCGAAGGGGTGCCGCCGGTCGGCGGGCCGGCGGCTGCGGCGCAGGGCGGCGAGGAGGAAGATCTCGTTCATGCTGTCCGCGACCGAGTGTGCCGCCTCCGACAGCAGCGCGGGGGAACCCGCGACGAACCCGCCGACCGCCTTGGCGACGGCGATCACCAGGTTGGCGGCCAGCGCCACGAGTACGGTGACGCGCGTCCTGCGGTCGGCCTTCCGGCCCGTCTTGTCTTCCCCGGCTGTCCCAGTCACGAAGGCCCGACTGCCCCGGCCGGCCGGACTCACACCCCGCCTTGCGGGTGGCCGCCAGTGCCGACGGGCGAAAACGGGGAACGCCTACACAGGGACACATGGACGGCGGAAGGGCAGAGAAATGAGCGGTGACGACGGGACGCCCGGGAACAGCGGCTACGGGAGGAAGGCGTTCAAACGGTCCCGGAGCCACTTCGCGGACCGGATCACGGCGGACGGCCGGGACGGCTGGCCGGTGGAGGCCGGCCGCTACCGGCTGGTGGTGAGCCGCGCCTGTCCGTGGGCGAGCCGCGCCCTGGTCGCACGGCGGCTGCTCGGCCTGGAGGACGCCCTGTCCCTGGCGGTCGCCGACCCGATCCAGGACGACCGCAGCTGGCGCTTCACGCTGGACCCGGACGGCCGCGACCCGGTCCTCGGCATCCGCTACCTGAGCGAGGCGTACGACCGGCGGGAGACCGGCTATCCGGGCGGGGTGAGCGTGCCCGCGGTCGTGGACGTGCCCAGCGGGGCGCTGGTCACCAACGACTACCAGCAGATCACCCTCGACCTCGCGACCGAGTGGGCCGCCCTGCACCGGCCGGGTGCGCCCGACCTGTATCCGCGGGGCCTGCGCGACGAGATCGACGAGGTGATGGCCGGGGTCTACGAGGACGTCAACAACGGCGTGTACCGGGCGGGCTTCGCCACCGGGCAGGAGGAGTACGAAGCCGCCTGCGCGGGGGTGTTCCGGCGCCTGGAGCAGTTGACGCCCCGGCTGGAGCGGCAGCGCTACCTGGTCGGGGACACGATCACGGAGGCGGACATCCGGCTGTTCACCACCCTGGTCCGCTTCGACGCCGTCTACCACGGCCACTTCAAGTGCAACCGCTGGAAACTGACGGAGAATCCGGTGCTGTGGGCGTACGTCCGCGATCTGTTCCAGACGCCCGGATTCGGCGACACCGTCGACTTCGACCACATCAAGCGGCACTACTACCAGGTGCACACCGGCATCAATCCGACCGGCATCGTGCCCATGGGCCCCGACCTGGCCGGCTGGCTCACCCCCCACCACCGGCAGGAGCTGGGCGGGCGTCCGTTCGGCGAGGGCACCCCGCCGGGGCCGGTCCGGGCCGGCGAGGAGGTACCGGTGCGGGGCAGGCCCTGACCCGCACCGGTGGGCACACGACCATTCAGCGCACACCAGGCAAGGAGATCCCCATGGCGAAGAAGAAGCAGAAACTCCCCCTCGCCTACAAGCCCGTCGGGTTCGCGCTCGGCTGGCTGGGCGGCACGCTCGCCGGGATGACGTTCCAGAAGACCTGGAAGGTCATCCGGCACGAGGACGACGCGCCCGACGCCCTGGACCCGGACCGCGGCTGGGGCGAGATCCTGCTGGCCGCCGCGATCCAGGGCGCCATCTTCGCCGCGGTGCGCAGCGCCGTGGACCGCACGGGCGCGAAGGCCATCCAGCGCTCCACCGGCGCCTGGCCGGTCGCCGGAAAGGGCGGCCGGGACTGACCACGGCCGGGGCCCGGATCGGGCCTGACCCGAACGACACCCCCTAGCCCTGTTTGGGTGCCGTCGGGGCGAGGGCGCGGCGGAGGGTGAAGGAGTGCCCGGCCGGGTCGGAGAAGCCGCGCTCCTCGTGCGGACCGGCCGGGTCCTTCGCCTCGACCGGGCGTCCGCCGAGCCCCACGATCGCGCGCTCGGCCTCGTCCAGGTCGGCCACCACGAAGTCCAGGTGGACCTGGAGGGAGTTCTCCGGGCGCGGCCAGCTCGGCGGGGTGGCGTTCACGTCCCGTCGGAAGGCCATGCGGAAGCCGCGGGGGCCCTCGATCTCGATCCGGTTGGCGCTCACGTCGCTCTCCTCGGCGCCCAGCAGCCCCTTGTAGAACTCGGCGAGCCGCTCGGGTTCGGCGCAGTCGAGCACTACGACGCCCGCGTTGACCAGTGCCATGTCTCCTCCGAAGGATTCCGGGCGCGGGGCGTCGTGCCCCGTGCCCTCTACCTTGCGGATGTCCCGGTTCGGCCGAATCAGTCGGCGGCCGGCCACCGGCCGGCCCGTCGCGATCGCGTCGGCCCGCGCTGCCGGACGGCGCCGGGAATGGCACGATCACTTCGGAGGTTGCAGACCGTGCCGCCCGTCCCCTCCCCGAGTTGCGAGGTCTCGATGAACACCATGCGCGCCGTCAGCCAGGACGTCCTCGGCGGTCCCGAGGTCCTGAAGGAGGTACGGCCCGAGCGGCCCGAGCCGCGCCCCAATGAGGTGCTGGTGCGGGTGCGTGCCGCCGGGGTGAACCCGACGGACTGGAAGCACCGGGCGAACGGCGGCTTCCTCGGCGAGCCGCCCTTCGTCCTGGGCTGGGACGTGTCGGGCGTGGTGGAGTCGGTGGGGATCGGCGTGGCCGCGTTCCGGCCCGGCGACGAGGTCTTCGGCATGCTGTCCTACCCCTTCGGCCACGGTTCCCACGCGGAGTACGTCACCGCCCCCGCGCGCACCTTCGCCCACAAGCCGTCGGGGATCGACCACGTCCAGGCGGGCGCCCTGCCCCTGGTCTCGCTGACGGCGTGGCAGGCCCTGGTGGAGCGGGCGGACGTACAGCCGGGACAGCGGGTGCTGATCCACGCGGCGGCCGGCGGTGTGGGCCATGTGGCGGTGCAGATCGCCAAGGCCCGGGGTGCCCGGGTGATCGGCACCGCCAGCGCGGGCAAGCACGAGTTCCTGCGCTCGATCGGGGCGGACGAGACCGTGGACTACCGGGAGACGGACTTCGCCGAGGTGGTGAAGGACGTCGACGTCGTGCTGGACACGATCGGCGGCGACACGTCCCTGCGGTCCCTGCGCGTGCTGCGCCCGGGTGGGGTCGTGGTGTCGATCCTCCCGGTCGGTTCGGACGAGTTCTACGAGGAGGCCGATCGGCTGGGCGTGCGGGCGGTGCGGATGCTGGTCGACGCCGACCGGGCCGGCATGGAGGAGATCGCCCGTCTGGTCGAGTCGGGGAAGCTGCGGGCCACGATCGCACAGACGTTCCCGCTGGCCGAGGCGGCGCGGGCGCACGCCGAGGGCGAGACCGGCCGCACCACCGGCAAGCTCGTCCTCGTGGTCGACTGATCGTCCGCCCGCCCTCTCCCTCGATCGGCGAGCCGTCGGCGCTGCTCTGAGATTTCGATGACATATGTCAATCGAACATGCTCAAACTCGCTCGATCGGGGTAACTTTCCGAGCGGACTGGGTAGTTGAGCCCCCGGAAGCAGGCCGGAAAGGCCGCGACAGGCTGGAGGCAAGGTTCGTGCGGCAGGAATCCGCGTCGTCCACCCGGCATCTACGGGTGCGCCGTCACCGGGGGCACACGGTGCTGGAGTTCCGGGGCGAGATCGACATCGCCTCGGCGGCGGAGATCGCCCCGCACCTGGACCGGGAGACGGTGCGTCCCGGTGCCCGGGTCGTCCTCGACCTCGGCGGCATCGAGTTCTTCGACTGCTCCGGGCTGCGGCTGCTGTACCGGGCCCGCAGCCAGGTGCTCGACGGTGGCGGGCAGGTGCACCTGGTCTGCACCCACCCGCTGACCCTGCGCATGCTGCGGATCACCGGCCTGACGCGGCTGCTGCCACCGTGGCCGACCCTGGACGAGGCCCTCGGCATCACCCGGCCGGCCGGGCGTCGAACAGTGCGCTGACCGACTCGCCGTTGTGGATGCGACGCACCGCCTCGGCGAGCGCCGGCGCGATGGACAGGATCCGCAGCTTGTCCGTGTGGTCGTCCACCGGCACCGGCACCGTGTTGGTGCACACGATCTCCAGCACGTCCGGCTGCTCGCTGAGCCGGCCGAGCGCCCCGGCCGCGAACAGCCCGTGCGTACAGGCGAGGCGGATGGTGCGCGGGCCCGACTCACGGAGCCGGTCCAGGAGTTCCAGCACCGTGCTGCCCTTGGCGATCTCGTCGTCCAGCACGATGACGTCCCGTCCGGCGACGTCCCCGATCACCGCGCTGATGCTGACCCGGTCGTCGGCGTACCGCTGCTTCGCCCCGGCCGCCACCTGGGCGCCGAGCATCCGGGCGAACGCCGCGGCCTCCTTGGCGTTGCCCAGGTCCGGCGAGACGACGGTCGCCCGGGAGAGGTCGTACCGGCGGAAGTGCGCGGCGAGCTCCCGCAGTGCGTGCAGGTGGTCGACCGGGACCGAGAAGAAGCCGTGCACCTGGGGCGAGTGCAGGGTCATGGCGAGGACGCGGCTCGCCCCCGCCGCCACCAGCAGGTCGGCGACCAGGCGCCCGCCCAGCGAGATGCGCGGGGCGTCCTTCTTGTCGGAGCGGGCGTAGGAGTAGTGCGGCATGACCACGGTGATGCGGCCGGCCGACGCCCCGCGGGCCGCGTCGCACATCAGGAGCAGCTCGACGAGGTGCTCCTGGACCGGCTTGACCAGCGGCTGGACGAGGAACACGTCCCGCTCGCGGCAGTTGGCCATGAGCTGCACCTCGAGGCAGTCGTTGGCGAACCGGCTGACCCGGGTGGGGCTGAGCGGCACGCCCAGCTGGGCGCAGACCTCCTCGGCCAGGTCGGGGTGGGCGCTACCGCTGAACACGGCGATGTCTCGCACGGACCGCTCCTCGGGTGATCCTGTCCGGCCGGGATCCCCAGCTTACGGAAATCCTGTTGCGCCGCTCCCGGGGCCACGGGCCATGATGGCGCCGTCCGTCCGCACACGGGCTCGTCAAGCCTCCTCACGTCAGGAACCCCTCGCATGCGCCGACTCCTCGGAATCCCCCAGCGCCCCTTCCGGCCCACGGTTTTCGAGGACTCCTCCACGCATGCGCACCCTGAACATCGGCATCCTGGCCCACGTCGACGCCGGTAAGACCAGCCTCACCGAACGGCTCCTGTTCGACCACGGCGCCATCGACCGGCTCGGCAGCGTCGACGCCGGCGACACCCGTACCGACGACGGCGGCATCGAGCGCCGCCGCGGCATCACCATCCGCTCCGCCGTCGCCGCCTTCACCGTCGGCGGCACGCGGGTCAACCTGATCGACACCCCGGGGCACTCCGACTTCGTCGCGGAGGTCGAGCGCGCCCTGGAAGTGCTCGACGGCGCGGTGCTGCTGCTGTCCGCCGTCGAGGGCGTGCAGGCGCGCACCCGCGTCCTCATGCGCACCCTGCGGCGGCTCCGGCTGCCCACGCTCGTGTTCGTCAACAAGATCGACCGGGCCGGCGCACGCACCGACGGCCTGCTCGACGACGTGCGGCGCCTGCTGACCCCGCACGTCGCGCCGCTGACCGAGGTGACGGACGCCGGCACCCCGCACGCCCGGGTGGTCCGCCGCCCGCCCGACGGCCGGACGGCGGAGGCGCTCGCCGAGGTCGACCCCGGCATCCTGGCCGCACTCGTCGACGGCCCCGAGCCGACCGGGCAGGACTTGGCCTGCGCCCTCGCCGCCGGAACCGCCGACGGCTCCTTCCACCCGCTGTACCACGGCTCCGCGCTCGGCGGCCAGGGCGTCGCGGAGTTGGTCGAGGGCCTGATCGGTCTGGTACCGGCCGCCGCGCCGGACACGTCCGCCGGCGCGGAACCGCGCGGCACGGTCTTCGCCGTGCGCCCCGGACCCGCCGGCGAGCGCACGGCGTACCTGCGGCTGTACGACGGTGAGGTGCGCCCGCGCCGGCGGCTCACCTTCCTGCGCCGCGAGTCCGACGGGCGGACCACCGAGGTCTCCGGCCGGGTGACCCGCCTCGATGTGGTGGGCGGGGACGCCACGCTCACCGCCGGGAACATCGCCGCGCTCACCGTCCCCGGGGGCCTTCGGGTCGGCGACCGGCTCGGCGAACTGTCCGAGCGGGCACCGCAGTTCGCGCCGCCGACCTTGCAGACGCTGGTCCGTGCGGTGCATCCGGAGCAGGCGGCGCCGCTGCGCTCGGCCCTGCTGGCGCTGGCCGACCAGGATCCGCTGCTGCACGCCCGGCCGGCGGCGTCCGGCGCCACCGCGCTGCTCCTGTACGGCGAGGTCCAGCTGGAGGTGCTCGCGGCGACGCTGGCCGAGGACTTCGGCATCGAGGCGCACTTCGCGCCGGGCCGCGTCCGGTTCCTGGAGCGTCCGAGCGGTACTGGTGAGGCGGCGGAGGAGATGCCGTGGCTCGACCACACCCGCTACTGGGCGACGATCGGGTTGCGAGTCGAGCCTAGTCCGCGCGGCTCGGGCGGGGAGTTCGCCCACGAGACGGAACTCGGCGCGCTGCCCCGGGCCTTCCACCAGGCGATCGAGGAGACCGTGCACGCCACGCTGCTGACCGGGCTCACCGGCGCGGCGGTCACCGACTACCGGGTCACGCTGGTGCGCTCCGGCTTCAGCTCGCCGGTCAGTACGGCCGCCGACTTCCGGGGGCTGACGCCGATCGTGCTGCGCCGTGCCCTCGACCGGGCGGGCACCGTGCTCCACGAGCCGTACCAGGTCTTCGAGGCGGAGGTCCCGGCGGACGCGCTGGCCGCCGTGACGGCCCTGCTGGCCTCGCTGGGCGCGGACTTCACCGGTACGACCGGTGGCGACCCGGCCTGGACCGTCACCGGTGAGCTGCCGGCCCGCCGGGTGCGGGAGGCCGAGTTGCGGCTGCCGGGGCTGACCCGCGGGGAGGCGGTGTGGTCGTCGCGCCCGGCCGCGGACCGTCCGCTCAGGCCGGGAAATGGATGGCCTGGCAAGGGAGTTGGCGGGCATCCGGGTGAGTAGGAAGGAGGGCCGTCGCCATGACGACTCCCGTCAGGAAGCCCACGAGTCCCGTCGACAGGCCCGCGCGGCGCATGCCCGGCTGGGCGAAGGCGCTGACCGCGCTGGTGCTGGTGCTCGTCGTGCTGTTCGCGGGGCTCCGGCTGAGTGTCGTACCGGGGCTGAAGGACCTGTTCGGCTCCGAGACCCAGGACCGCTCGGGGCCGGCGTTGCTGAAGTCCGTCCAGGACATCAGCCGTTACGACGCCGCGTCGGGCAACTTCCAGGTCGTCGTGGACCTGGAGAAGGACGCCAAGTTCCTGCCCGACGCGATCCGCGGCACCCGCACCCTGTACGTCGGGGCGGGCACCGTCGACGCCTTCGTCGACCTCGGGAAGGTGGGCGAGGACGACGTGACGGTCGACGACGAGCGGACCTCGGCCACGCTGCGGCTGCCGCACGCCGCGCTGGGCGAGCCGGCGCTCGACCCCGACCGTTCCTACGCGGTCTCCAAGCAGCGCGGGCTGCTCGACCGGCTCGGCGATCTGTTCTCGGACAACCCGAACGGCGAGCAGGCGGTGCAGAAACTCGCCGCCCGGCACATCGGCGACGCGGCGAAGGACAGCGAGCTGAAGGCGCGGGCCGAGAGCAACACCACGGCCATGCTCCGGGGGCTGCTGACCTCCCTCGGCTTCGAGGAGGTGCGGGTGACGTACGGGACGTGAGGCCCGGCCGTGGCCACCGCCCCGCTCACCCGGAGAGGATTCCGGGCAGGGCCAGCGCCCCCAGCACGGTGGTGCCCACCAGCAGCCAGGCCACGTAGTCGCCGATGTGCCCGGACTGCAGCCGCCGCAGCGGCAGCGCCCAGCCCGGCGCGGCGAGCAGCCCCGGCCGTCCGACGGCGAGGGCCGCCAGCGCCACGGCCAGCACGGTGGACAGGAGCCCCAGGCCGACGCCCAGGGGTGTCCAGTGCACGGAGGTGTGGACCAGTCCGGCGGAGGTGGCCTCGCTCATGGCACGGGCCACCGCGGTGCCGAAGGCGGGGACCGCACCGGCGGCGAGGGCCCCGGCGAGCAGCAGCGCGGGGACCACCGTCATGGTGTCGGGGACGCGGCCGAGCCGCTGCCGGGTCTCCGGCTCCTCCCCCGTACCGGTCGTCTCGTACGCGTCGGCGGCCCCCTCGCCGCCGGCGTCCTCGGGTGTCGGGCCGAGTCCCAGGAACACCCGGGCCGCGACGCGCAGGACGGCGGCCGCGGTGACGGCGCTCGCCAGGACGTAGAGCACGGTGAGCGGGCCGCCCACCGCCTCCTCGGCGACGGACTTGCCGAGCGCGGTGCCGAACGGCGGCAGTCCCGCGAGGCCCAGCGCGCCGACGACGACCAGCACGCCGACGCCGCGCAGCGGGCGGGCGCGGCCGTGCAGGACGTGTTCGTCGACGCTGCCGTACCGGTCGAGGAGGATGCCCGCGCAGGCGAACAGCGCGGCCTTCACCCCGGCGTGCCCGACGACGTACAGCGCGACGCCGTCGTCGCCCTCGGGTGTGAGGGTGCCGATGCCGAGCAGGAACAGGCCGGTGTGGGCGATCGTCGAGTAGGCGAGGAGCCGCTTGATGTGCCGCTGGTGCCAGCACATGACCGCGCCGAGCACCGCCGTCAGCGCGCCCAGCACCGTCAGCACCCGCTCCGCGTCGGCGGCGGGCAGTCCGCCGGGACCGGAGAAGACGGTGTCGTAGACACGCCAGACGCCGAACACGCCCAGCTCGACCATGACGCCCGACAGCAGCATGCACACCGGGGTGGGGGCGACCGCGTGCGCGTCGGGCAGCCAGAACTGGAAGGGGACGGCGGCCGCCTTGACCAGCAGTCCGGTCAGGACCAGGACGAAGCCGGCCAGCACCAGCGCGTCGGGCGGGCCGTGGGCGTTCAGCGCGCCGCCGATCTCGGCGAGGCCGAGTTCGCCGGTGCGGGCGTAGAGCAGGCCGATGCCCATGAGCAGGGCGTAGGCGCCCAGGGAGTTGACGACGGCGAAGGCCAGCGCACCCTGTACGGCCCTGGCCTCCTCGACCCGGTGGCCGGTCAGGGCGTAGGCGACGACGCTCATCAGCTCGAACCAGACGAACGCGTTGAACAGGTCGCCCGCTGTCGCGAAGCCGCACATGCCGGCCTGGAAGACCAGCACCAGCGCCGGGAACGCCCCGGCATGGCCGTGCGGCGGTTCGTCGAAGGAGCGCCACGAGTAGGCGAGGGCGGCCAGGGTGAGCACGGACACCAGCGCGGCCATGCCGAGCCCGGGGCCGTCGCCGGTCAGGGCGATGCCGACGCTGTGGCCTTCCACGGGCTCCCAGCCGCCCGCCCACTCGGTCAGCGGCGGGGAGGAGTGCGTCAGCAGCAGGACCGCGAGGGCCGCGGTGCCGGCCGCGACGGCGCAGGCCACGCTCTGGGCGACGAAGCGGGGCACGAGCCTGCCCCCGGCGGCGAGCAGGGCGGCGCCGAGCAGCGGGACGGCGACGAGGAGGGGCAGCAGGTGGTGCATCAGCCGCGCAGCTCGCTCAGTTCGTCGGGGTCGACCGTGCCGTGCCGCTTGGCGACCTGCACCACCAGGGCCAGCAGGAGGGCCGTGACGGTGGCGCCGACGACGACGTCGGTGAGGGCCAGGGCCTGGACCACGGGGTCGACCACCGGCCGGGAGCCCGGTGCGAGGTCGGAGAACACCGGAGCGGTGGCGCCGTCGCGGTAGCCGACGGCCAGCAGCAGGACGTAGGTGGCGGCCTGGCAGACGGACAGGCAGCCCACCGCGTGGATGAGGTCGCGGCTGGTGGCCAGGCCGTAGCAGCCGGCCAGGAAGACCCAGGCGGCGACCAGGTAGGGCAGTACGTGGGTCAGGGTGGTCATGGGCGCTCCCGCTTCCCGGGCCGGCCGGGGTCGTCGTGGCGCTCGCCGCTCTCGCCCTCGTCGACGATCTCCACGGCCTGGTCCAGGAACCCGGCGAGCAGGACGACGACCGCGCAGGCGACCTCCATGCCGATCGCGGCGTTGAGCAGCGGGACGGTGCCGGCGGAGGCGAGCGTGTTGAAGGTGCCGTACGGGAGCAGTGTGTTGGCGAGGAAGGCGGAGCCCGCGAGCAGGGCGGCCAGGCCGGTGACGAGATAGGCGGAGGCGGCGAGCGCGTCGCCCGCCTCGTAGGGGGCGAGGGGCCGCACCCGTTCCAGGGCGCGGTAGTCGGCGCCGAGGTACAGCAGGTGCAGGGCGGTGGCGGCGACGACGCCACCCTGGAAGCCGCCGCCGGGGCTCACCTGGCCGTGTGCGACGACGTACAGGCCGGTCAGCAGGGCGACGGGCAGCACGAGCAGGGCGTAGCGGCGCACGGGCCGGGAGACGGCGGCCGGTTCGGGGCGGGCCCGGTGCTCGTCGCGGGTCTGGCGCAGCAGGACCACGCTGCCGAGGACCGCCGCGAACAGGATGCTCATCTCGCCGAGCGTGTCGAAGGCCCGTTGGTCGAAGGTGACGGAGGCGACGGTGTTGGCGGTGTGCCGGCTCAGGGACGCCTCGACGGCCCGATCGCCGCAGGGGTGCCGGTCGCCGCCGAAGCGGGGCAGGTCCAGGCAGGCGGCCACGAGGAGCGCGGCGAGACCCGCGCCGCCCGCGGCCACCAGCCACAGCCGCATCCGCGGACTCACGGTCCGCCCTCCCTTCCGCGCCGCCCGGCAGGCCCGTCCGGTGCCCGTTGCGCGCGCCGGCGCACCTTGCGGACCGTCAGCAGCAGGAGGAGGGGGGTCAGGGCGGAGCCCACCGCCAGTTGCGACAGGCCGACGTCGGGTGCCTGGAGCACGGTGAACAGCACGGCGAGGACGACGCCGAGGACGGCCAGGACCAGGGACTGGCGCACGGGGTCGCGGACCGCCACCGCCGCCGTGGCGCAGGCGCCGACCAGCAGCAGCGCGACGACGATCACGGCCTCAGTCACGGCGGCCCTCCTGCATCCCGCCCGCGAGCGCCCGGGAGGCGACGAGGTTGCCGCCGACCAGCAGCGCCCCGATGACCAGCAGCTTGACCAGGGCCCTGCCCGGCCCGGTTGCCACGCTCACCGCCACCACGACGGCGGCGCCGAGGGCGGCGGCCGTGAAGGTCGCGGTGCGGGCGTGCGGCGGGTCGTCGGCCAGTTCGTCGGCGAGCAGCCGGGCGAAGACGAGTGTGCCGACCGGTCCGAGGACGGCGAGCACCAGCGCCAGGTCGACGTACGCGGGGCGTGCGTACCCCTGGGCGAGCAGCAGGAGGGCGGGGCAGGCCAGTGCGGTGGACAGGTTCTGGGCGGCGGCGCGGCGGCGCAGGGGGCCGGTCACCACCCCCCGGAGCGTGGCGCCGAGCCCGGCCGCGAGGACGACGGCGGCGGCGAGGATCCAGCCGTTCACCGGCCGGTCACCGCCCGCCGCGCGCCCCGTGCGACGAGCGCCACCACGGACGAGGCGCCCGCGCCCACCGCCGCTTCGAGCGGGTCGACGGTGCTGACGAGAACCAGCCAGAGCGCGGCGAGCGGGACCCACCAGGCGGCCACCTCGGCCACGGCGAGGAGTGTCCTACGGCCCTGCACACGCCACCTCCACCGACCGGCCCGGACCCGTCACACCCCGGATGCCTTTTGTGTCGCTCTTCTTGCCTTTGTTGCTGCTTCTTTCCTTTACTCCTGCTTCGCCGTCATCCAAGCACCGTGCGAGGGGTGGCCGACAGCGGCGCGCGGCGACTCCCCCGGGCGGAGTGCCCCGGCCGGGAGAGGGAAAACGGGACGGGGCGCGCGGGTCAGGCGCGGTCCGCCGGGCATCCTCGGCGGATCGGCGGGTAACCGCCCTACCACGCGGGGAAGTTGACGACTGGAGGACCGACATGGCTCGTGCCGCCTCACGGCCGCGTTCTTGGCCGCACCCCCGCGCCGCCAAGGCGCGCGACGGCGACCGCCGCGAACGGCACACGCTCGCCCTGCCGTTGCGGCTGCTGGCGACGGCGTGCGCGTTCGTCTTCATGGTGGCGTTCGCGGTGGTGCTGGCCCGGCTGACCCTGCAGCCCTCCCCCGCCTCCGAGGCCCTGACGCACACCAACCTGCACCCCGGCCGGTCGCTGCGGGCCTATCTCGACCAGCCCGCCCTGCGCGACGCCGTCAAGCAGATCGGCGGGAACATCCTGCTCGGCGTGCCGTTCGGCGTCCTGGTCCCGGTCGTCGCCCCGCGCACGCGCGGGGTGCTGCGCGTGCTGCTGCTGACGGCCGTCGCGATGCTGCTGGTGGAATCCGCCCAGGGCGTCCTGGTCACCGGCCGGGCCTTCGACGTCGACGACGTCATCCTCAACACCGCCGGGGCGCTGCTCGGTTACCTGTTCCTCGGCCGCCGGATGAGCCGCACGGTGCACGCGCGCGGGGGTCGCGCCTGAGAGCGGGCCATCCGGTCCGTACCAAGGTATTGACCGGCCCTTATCTCACTACTTGAATAAAGAGGCGACACCCCCCAACCCCCCACCTCGGTCGGCGCCTTCGCGCAAGGCGCCGTACGGAAGGGAGAGCCGTGGCCCGCCCACGCCTGCTCCGTAGATGTCTCCTCGCCGCCGCCCTGTCCGCCGGGCTGGCCGCGTCCCTCGTGTCCGGCCCCGCCCAGGCCGGCCCGGACACCTCCCGGGCCGCCGGCGTCGTCGGCGCCGCGTCCTCCTCGGCCGCCGCAGTGGCCTTCTCCGACACCTTCGACGGCCCGGCCGGCGCGGCCGTCGACTCCTCGAAGTGGCAGATCGAGACCGGCGACAACGTCAACAACCACGAACGGCAGTACTACACGTCCGGCAACCGGAACGCGGCCCTGGACGGCCAGGGCCACCTCGTCATCACTGCCCGCAAGGAGAACCCGGCCAACTACCAGTGCTGGTACGGCACCTGCCAGTACACCTCGGCCCGGCTCAACACCTCGGGGAAGTTCACCGCGCAGTACGGTCACGTCGAGGCACGGATGAAGGTGCCGCGCGGGCAGGGCATGTGGCCCGCGTTCTGGATGCTTGGCACCCCGGTGAACTGGCCGGACTCCGGCGAGATCGACATCATGGAGAACGTCGGCTTCGAGCCCTCCACCGTGCACGGCACCATCCACGGCCCCGGCTACTCCGGCGCGGGCGGCATCGGCTCCGGCTACACCCTGCCGGGCGGGCAGGCATTCGCGGACGCCTTCCACACCTTCGCCGTCGACTGGGCGCCCGACTCGATCACCTGGTCGGTGGACGGCAACGTCTACCAGCGGCGCACCCCCGCCGACCTGGGCGGGAAGCAGTGGGTGTTCAACAGGCCGTACTTCCTGATCCTCAACCTGGCGGTCGGCGGCTACTGGCCGGGCGACCCGGACGGCTCCACGGTCTTCCCGCAGACCCTCGTCGTCGACCACGTGTCGGTGACGACCGGCGACTCCCCGGCCGGCGGCGCGATCCGGGGCCTGGCCGGCAAGTGCGTGGACGTCGCCGCCGCGAACACCGCCAACGGCACGCCCGTCCAGCTCTACGACTGCAACGGCACGGCCGCCCAGCAGTGGACGGTGGGCTCCGACGGCACGGTCCGGGCACTCGGCAAGTGCCTCGACGTCAACGCCGGAGGTACGGCGGACGGCACCCTCGTCCAGCTGTGGGACTGCAACGGCAGCGCAGCGCAGCAGTGGGTCGTCACCGCCGCGCGCGACATCGTCAATCCGCAGGCCGACAAGTGCCTCGACGTCACCGGCAACAACTCGGCCAACGGCACCCGGCTGCAGATCTGGACCTGCACGGGCGGCGCCAACCAGAAGTGGACGGTCGGCTGAGACACCGGGCGGGGCGGCCCGGGGCTCGTGATCAATACACCTAGTGCGTGGTCCAGGTGAACTTGTCCCCGCCCACCCAGCGGACGACCTCCGGGTCGTCGAGGTCGTGGACGATGATACCGAAGGCGGCGGCGGCCTCCAGGACGTCGGTGACGGCCCTGGCCTCACCGACCACCTGGCCGTCGATCTCCACGATCCGGAACGGGGGCGGGCCCGGGTGCACCCCGAGCACCAGGATCCGCGGACTGCCGATGTGCGGGCTGTCGATCTCGGTCATGCCTAGAGGGTAGGCCGCAACCCGCGGGAGCGAGGACCCGGCCGGGGTACGCCACCGGCCCGGCCGCCCGGCTCGTGGTGCGGGTCCCGGTGCTCTGGGGAACCCTGGAGATGCCGGTGCGGGTCGGTGAGGGCCGGCCGAGGTCGCACGAGGAGGTGGCGATGGACCCCGTCGAGGCGTTGGAGCGGATCGCGTTCCTCCTGGAGCGGGCCCAGGCGCCGACGTACCGTGTCCGTGCCTTCCGGACCGCGGCGGGGGTGCTCGGTGCGCTGCCGGCCGCCGAGCTGCGCGAGCGGGCGGGATCCCTGGAGTCGCTCAAGGGGGTCGGGCCCAAGACGGCGCAGGTGGCGAGGGAGGCGCTGGACGGCCAGGTGCCCGGCTACCTCGCGAAACTCGAGGGCGAGGCGGACACCCCGCTCGCCCGGGGCGGTGAACGACTGCGGGAGCTGCTGCGCGGCGACTGCCATCTGCACTCGGACTGGTCGGACGGCGGCAGCCCGATCGAGGAGATGGGCCGGACGGCGGCGGCGCTGGGGCACGAGTGGGCGGCCCTGACCGACCACTCGCCGCGGCTGACGGTGGCCCGCGGCCTCTCCCCCGCGCGGTTGCGCGAGCAGTTGGACGTGGTGGCGGAGCTCAACACGACCTGGGCGCCGTTCCGGCTGCTGACCGGCATCGAGTGCGACATCCTCGACGACGGTTCGCTGGACCAGGAGCCGGAGCTGCTGGAGCGGCTCGACGTGGTGGTCGTGTCCGTGCACTCCAAGCTGCGGATGGACGCCCGCTCGATGACGCGCCGGATGGTGGCCGCCGTCCGCGATCCGCACGCGGACGTGCTCGGTCACTGCACCGGGCGGCTGCTGACCGGGCGGGGGCGGCCGGAGTCGGAGTTCGACGCGGACGAGGTCTTCGCGGCCTGCGCCGAGTCCGGGACGGCCTTGGAGATCAACAGCCGCCCGGAGCGGCTCGATCCGCCGCGTCGGCTGCTGCGCCGTGCGGTGGCGGCCGGCGTGCTGTTCTCCGTCGACACCGACGCGCACGCGCCCGGTCAGCTGGACTGGCAGATCCACGGGTGCGCGCGGGCCGAGGAGTGCGGGGTGCCCCCGGAGCGCGTGGTCACCACCTGGTCCCTGGACGAGCTGCTGGCCTGGACGCGGGAGGGCCGTACACCGTCCGGAGTGGCGGGCCGCTGACGTGGGTACCCGCCCGCCGAACCGCAGTCCACGGACCACGAAAGGGACAGTGCATGCAACGGGCGGCCGTGTTCGACGTCGACGGAACCCTCGTCGACACCAATCACCTGCACGTGACGACCTGGTGGGAGGCGTTCCGGCAGGCGGGTCACCAGGTGCCGATGCATGCCGTCCACCGGGCCGTCGGCCTCGCCTCGGGCGACCTGGTCGCACGGCTGCTGGGCGAGGACCGGGACAAGGACCAGGACGCCGAGCTGAGCGCCGCCCACAAGGCACTGTACGGACAGTACTTCGACCGGCTGCCCGCGCTGCCGGGCGCCGGCGAGCTGCTGCGCAGGCTGGCCGGCGACGGCTGGCAGGTGGTGCTGGCCACCTCGGCGGGCGGGGCGGAGCTGGGCGCGCTGCGGCGGGCCATCGACGCGGACGACGCGATCGCCGCCACCGCGAGCGCCGACGACGTGGACGCGGGCAAACCGGCGCCGGAGCCGGTCGAGCACGCCCTGGAGCTGGCCGGGGTGCCGGCCGAGCGGGCCGTCTTCGTCGGCGACACCGTGTGGGACATGCGGGCGGGCAGCAGGGCCGGGGTGCGCTGCGTGGGCGTGCTGTGCGGCGGTCTGCCCCGCGCCGACCTGACGGAGGCGGGCGCGGAGGCGGTCTACGCCGACCCGGCCGACCTGCTGGCCTCCCTGCGCGGGAGCCCGCTGGCATGAGTCACCGGATCCCGCCCCGCACGCCCCGGCGGACCCCCGGCGCCGTATGAGCGCTGTGACACACACCCTCCGGGAGGCACTGAGGGGCCGGCGGCCCGTGGCCGCGGTGTGGTGGGAGGCGTGTGCCGTCGGACGGGCCGTCCGGGCCGCCTGGCGGGGGCCCGGACGGGAACGCGACCTGATCGTGCAGTCGCTGAAGGCCGCGGGCGCGGCACTGATCGCGTGGGCCGTGGCGGGCGTTTGGCTGGACGACCCGATGGCGTTGATGGCGCCCTGGGTGGCGCTCGTCCTGGTGCAGGCCACCGTCTACAGCTCGGTGCGGCAGGCCGGACAGCAGTTCACGGCGATCTGCGTCGGCGCGCTGCTGGCGTCGGCGGCACAGGCGATCACGGAGGACAACACGGGGGCGCTCGTGCTGTCGCTGCCGGTGCTGATGCTGGCGGCGAACTGGTCCCGTTTCGGCCGGCAGGGCATCTACGCGGCCACCACCGCGGTGTTCGTCCTGGCCTCCGGTACGGCGGTGTCGGCCGCCGCGGTCGGTCACCGGGTGGGTCAGGCGGCGCTCGGGGCGGTCGTCGGCGTGGCGGTCAACGCCCTGGTGCTGCCCCCGATCCATCTGCGGGACGTACGGGAGAACCTCGCGGCGCTCGCCCGGGAGGCCGGCGATCTCCTGCACTCCGTCGCCGACGACCTGCGGGAGACCCGGTGGGACGCGCAGAGCGCGGCCGACTGGTCCCGGCAGGGCGCGTGGCTGGAGCGGCGGCTGGACGCGCTGTACTCCGCCCGGTCGTGGAGCCGGGAGAGCCTGCGACTGACGTCGGGCCCGCTGCGCCGGCTGCACCGCGGGCCCACGGTGGTGCCGCCGGAGGACGAGGACCGACGGTGGAGCCGGGTCACCGGGAACCTCACCGCGCTGACCCGGACCCTGGCGGTGGCGGCCGACGAGCACCGCACGCCCGCACCGCCCGACGGGCCGGTCCTCGACCTGTACGCACGCCTGCTGCGGCTGATCGGCGACGCCTGCCAGGTCGAGGCGGGGCGGCTGGTGGGCGAGCGGACCGGGGCCGGTCCGGAGGCCGCCACCGAGGCGACGATGGAGGAGCTGCACCGACGCCTGCAGGAGGGGCTGCGGGAGCACGCCGGACAGGGCGCGGCGCGGACCGCGGTGCTCGGCACCCTGCTGCTGCAGGCGGAGAACCTGTGGGCCGAGGTCGTGCCCGAGCCGCAGGCACCCGACCAGGCGACCGAGCAGTGACGCAGATCACCCCAAACCGCGACAGACGGTGGAACACCGGCCGGTCGTTCGCCGTTGAACAGACCGTGGGTACGGATGGGACAGTGTCCCCGGGCTCCACCTATTGCCCACAGGGACGATCGTTCGGCTGAAGCCCTGTGGAGCGTTTCGCCGAGAGGCGACCGCCATCCGTACTCGCCCCGAGCCGCCCCGGCCGTGATTCCCCCGTCGCGGTCGGGGCTTCTCCATGCGTGCCCCCGCCCACGCGCCGGTCCGCGCGTGCCCTTCCCGGGCTGCTGGGTACCCGGTGCTCCCCGCACGGCGAACGGCCGAGAGGAGCACAGGGTGAGCAGCGCAACGGGCAGCAGGATCGTGGTCACGGGTGCCACGGGCAACGTGGGCACCAGCGTGGTGCGGCTTCTCTCCGAGGATCCGGAGGTGGGGTCCGTGCTGGGGCTGGCCCGGCGGATCCCCGGCTGGTCGCCCGCGAAGACGGAGTGGGCGGCGGTCGACCTGGCCTCCGAGCAGACCGACCTGACCGGACATTTCGCCGGGGCCGACGCCGTCGTCCATCTGGCCTGGGCCTTCCAGCCGACGCACGACCCGGCGACGACCTGGCGCACGAACGTCCTCGGCTCCATCCGGGTCTTCGAGGCGGTGGCCGCGGCCGGGGTGCCCGCGCTGGTGCACGCCTCGTCGGTCGGCGCGTACTCACCGGGGCCGAAGAACCACGCGGTGGACGAGTCCTGGCCCACGCACGGCTGGCCGGACGCCGCGTACTGCCGGGAGAAGGCGTACCTGGAACGGACGCTGGACACCTTCGAACGCGACCACCCGGGGATCCGCGTGGTGCGGATGCGGCCGGCCTTCCTCTTCAAGCGGGAGTCGGCCAGCGAACAGCGCCGGATCTTCGGCGGACGGTTCCTGCCGGGTCCCGCGGCACGTCCGGACCTGCTGCCGTTCCTGCCGGACGTCCCCGGTCTGCGGGTGCAGGCCCTGCACACGGACGACGCCGCCCACGCCTACCGGCTGGCGGTGCGTTCCGAGGACGCCCGGGGCGCGTTCAACCTCTCGGCCGAGCCGCCGGTGGACGCCGAGTTGCTGGGGGAGCTGATCGGGGTGCGTCCGGTCCGGCTGCCGCGCACCGCGGCCCGCTCGGCGGTCGCCGCCGCGTGGGGGATGCGGCTGCTGCCCGCCTCGCCGCATCTGTTCGACGCGGTGCTGCGGCTCCCGCTCATGGACTGCACACGGGCACGGGTGGAGCTGGGCTGGAGCGCGACGCGCACGGCCGCGGAGGTGCTGGAGGAGTTCCTGCGGGGCCTGCGGCAGGGCGCGGGTGCGGACACGGAGCCGATGCGCGGGCGCAAGGTGGGCTGAGCGCGCGGGCCGGGCCCTCAGCGGGCCTCAGCCGCCTCAGCCGGAGGACTCGTCGTCAGCCGGAGGACTCGTCGGGCACCGGGTGCTCGGGGTGCACGGCAGCCGAGTGCGGTGCACCCTGTCGGCCCGTGCCCGCCTCGTCGGTGTCGGGTACGTCGGGTGCGGGCCCCGTCTCCGCGTCTTTGGCGCTGTCCGCCTCGTCCTCGGGCCGTTCGCCGTCCGAGCCCTGCCGCTGCTCGCTCTGCTCGCGGGTGGGCGAGGCGGCCTCCCACGGGTCGTCGTGGTCGCCGGCCTGCTGGTCGGGCATGTCCCGCGGGACGGGGGCACCGTTCTCCCCCGGTCCTTCGTGGCGGTGGTCGGACACGGCGCGCTCCTTCCCCTGGGTCTGCTTCGGAGCGGCGTCGGGTACCTCCACGGCGAGCGGCGAAACCTCAGTGCGGAGCCCGCTCCTCGAGCGCCGTGCGCCAGGCGGGGACCGGGTACTGCGGGGCCGGCTCGGGGCGCCTGCCGCCCCGCGCGAAGAAGTCGGCCAGGGGCAGGATCGCGGCGCCGACGGTGACGGCGTCGGGACCGAGCCGCCCCAGGTCGACCGTCACCTTCTGGGCGGGGTGCGTCAGTGCGTACGACACCGCGTGGCGCCGTACGGCGGGCAGGAAACGGGTGCCGAGCTGGAGGCCGGCCCAGCCGCCGATGAGGATGCGCTCCGGCTGGAAGAGGTTGATCAGGTCGGACAGGCCGGCGCCCAGGTACTCGGCGGTCTCCTCCAGGACGGCGAGCGCGACCGGGTCGGCCGCCTCGCCGTCGGCCGGGTAGGCGGCGGCGAGCATCGCGGTCAGGGCGGTCTCCTCGTCGGTGCCCTCGGGCACCCGCCCGTCCTCCTCCCGCCAGCGGGCCAGCAGCGACTCGGCACCCGCGTACGCCTCCAGGCAGCCGAGTGCTCCGCAGCGGCAGCGGCGGCCCCTGACCCGGACGGTCAGGTGTCCCCACTCGACCGCCCGGCCCTGCTCGACCTCGGGGGTGACGAGGCTGGCGCCGACCCCGGAACCGAAGAGGACCACGACCGCGTTGCGCGCGCCGCGGCCGGCGCCGAACCACATCTCGGCCTGGCCCAGGGTCTTGGCCCCGTTGTCGATGAGGTACGGGACGGTGTCCGGCAGCGGTGAGCCGGCCCGCAGCAGTGCCTCCAGCGGGACCGCGTCCCAGCCGATGGTCTGGCCGTGCACCACGGCACCGCGGTCGGCGGTGTGCTCCACGATGCCGGGGACGCCGATCCCGGCGCCGAGCAGCCGCTCGGGCGGGAGCCCGGCCGCGGCCAGCACCTCGGCGACGCCCTCGCGGATGTGCCCGACGATGACGTCGACGTCGTAGCGCTGGGGGGCCAGCGGGCGTTCGACGCGGGCGAGTTCGGTGAGCGTCAGGTCGAACAGCTCGACCCGCACCCGGGTCTCGCCGACGTCCACGCCGATCATGTGGCCGCTGGCGGGGGCCACGCGCAGCAGGGTGCGCGGGCGGCCGCCGTCGGAGTCGACGCTGCCGGCCTCCTCCACCAGTCCGTCGGCGACCAGGTCGGCGACCACGTTGCTGACGGAGCCGGAGCTGAGTCCGGTCGCCGGGCCCAGCTCGAAGCGGCTGAGCGGTCCGTCGAAGTAGAGCCGTTGCAGTACGGCCGTACGGTTGGCCCTCCTGAGGTCGCGCACCGTGCGCCCGTTCCGCCCCGCCATGTGGTTCCTCCCGTACGTGCCCGGTCTGCAAGATACCTCTGCGGTACGACCGTACGCGACTTCCCTTGGTACTTAATTCATGCTATGAACTCGCCTCCCCGAAATTCGGTGGCCACTCGGCCCGTAGGCTATCTAGGCTAGGTGAAAACCTAGAGACCCTAGGTTGATCCTTGACCCCGATTTCCCTGGACCAGGTGGAGACTTCCCATGAGAGCACTCGACGAGCTGGACGTCCGCGGCTCCTTCATCAACTGCTCGAAGGGCGAGGCCAAGCGCATGGCCGTCCCCCGCGACCTGGACGAGCGCCCCTGGGACGATCTCGACTTCCTCGGCTGGCGGGATCCCGGGGCGCCCGACCGCAGCTTTCTGGTCGCCGATCTCGACGGGCGCCTCACCGGTGTGGCGCTGCGCTTCCAGCCGGCCAGGAGCGGCTACTTCCAGCGCAGCATGTGCGCGCTGTGCCTGACCACCCACCCCCGGGGCGGTGTGTCGCTGATGACCGCGCGCAGGGCCGGAGCGGCCGGCCGCGAGGGCAACACGGTGGGCCTGTACATGTGCACCGATCTCGCCTGCTCCCTGTATCTGCGGGGCAAGAAGGTGTCGCAGAGCGGCGCCCGCTTCGAGGAGAGCCTCACCCTGGAGGAGCAGGTCGCCCGGACGCTGGGCAATCTGTCCGCGTTCGTCGCCAAGGTGACCGGCTGACCCGTCCGGCGGCGCCCGGCGCGTGAGAGGGGTCCGGCCGCCCGCGTCCGGCTACCGTCCTGATCGGACACGTTCGAGGCGCCTGCGGAAGGGAACAGCCCGAGGATGCGGGATGTGCTTGAGGCCGCGAGGGCGGCTCTGCGCCGGGTGAAGTGGCTGCGGGACCCGATGGTCGTGCAGGCCCTGCGCTCGGCCGCCGCGGCTTCGATCGCCTATGTCATCGCGGTACGGCTGACCCCCGACAAGTCGGCCGCCCCGCTGACCGCTCCGCTGACCGCCCTGCTGGTCGTCCAGGTCACCCTGTACGCCACGCTGAAGATGAGCTTCCGCCGGGTGAACGCCGTGGTCGCGGGCGTCCTGGTCGCCATCGCCTTCAGTCAGCTGGTCGGGTTGAGCTGGTGGAGCCTGGGCCTGATCATCCTGGCGGCGCTGGGTGTCGGGCACCTGGTGCGCGCCGAGGAGTTCACCGCCGAGGTGGCGATCAGCGCGATGCTGGTGCTCGGCGTGACCTCGCACGGGAGCCTGGCCTGGGCCCGGGTGGTGGAGACGCTGATCGGGGCGATCGTCGGACTCGTCTTCAACCTGGTCCTCGCGCCTCCGGTGTGGGTGGAGCAGGCCGGGGAGTCCGTCGTGGGGCTGGCCCGGCAGGTGCGCCAACTGATGCTGCGCATGGGCGAGGAGGCGGCCGGCAGCACACCGTTCCACGAGGCGGCGGCCCGGCTGCACGAGGCCCGCCGGCTCGACCACGACATCGGCGAGGTGGACGAGGACCTGCGCCAGGCCGAGGACAGCCTGCGGTTCAACCCCCGGGTGCGCGAGGGGCTGCTCCACCGGGTGGTGCTGCGCACCGGCCTCGACACCCTGGAGATCTGCACGGTGGTCATGCGGGTCCTCGCGCGCAGCTTCACCGACCTCGCCAAGGACCGGGAGCCGGAGCCCCTGTTCGCGCCGGAGACGGGCGCCGCGATCCAGCAGCTCCTGTCCGAGATCGCCGATGCCGTGGTGAGCTTCTCGGTGCTGGTCACCAGCAACGCGAGCGAGAACGCCGAGTCCGCGGAGGAGCGCCTCACCGCCGAGCTGCGACAGGCCGCGGCCACCCGGGACAGACTGGCCGACCTGCTGCTCGAGGAGGTCCGGCGCGACGAACGGCAGTGGCAGCTGCGGGGCGCGGTGCTGGCCGAAGTCAACCGGATCATCGACGAGATGGACACCGAGCACCGCTCCCGCCGGCTCCTGGAGGAGCTGGACCGCCACACGCGCGAGCAGCGCGAGCGCATGCCGCGGCTGACCCGGCTGCGGGACCGGGCGCGGGCCGCGCTGCGCCGGCGGAACCGCGGCACCGCCGCCCGGCGTTCCCCTTGAGGAACGACGAACCACGAACGACGAACGGCGCGCGGCCGACGACGACGCGTGAACGGCGAAACGAGGGGGCGCTCGGATGACCGACACCAGTGTGCGGATCGACGGGAACCGGCTGACTCTGCCGGGTGGTGCGACGGTCCGCTTCGTACGCACCCTGCGGCTGCCGGAGACGGGCACGCATCCGCTGCCGCCCGGGCTCGGCGAGTTCCCGGTCCGCCGGGTCTCCGACTACGCCGACAGCGTGCCCGAGGCGTGGCGGGCGCGGGGCGGTGTGATGCTGCCGGTGTACCTGCGGGAGGCCATGTGGCTGAGTTTCGCGGGCACCCGCGAGCCCGCCGCGCTCCAGGTAGGGGTCGGCAAGGTGTGCGCGGTCTCGGGCCGGCCCTGGAGCGACCGGCTGTCCCGGGACCCGCAGAACTACGTGGTCCTTCCCCGCCAGCCCTGGCTGGACGGCATCAACTCCGGGACCGGCACGGTCCGTCAGTTCGTGGCGGTGCCGCTCGGCATGGGGGCGACCGTCGAGGGCCAGGTCACCGGTGAGGAGGTCTGGGGCGGGGTCCAGTTGCAGGCGTTCACGCTGGGCGAAGCGGAGCTGGCCCGCTGGCGCGAGGAGGAGCGGCGCCGCGCCGAGCGGGCCCGCAGGGCGCCCCGTTCCGGCGGGGTGTTCGGGGCCGCGGCGCCGCTGTCGGCCCCGCCCGCCCCGGGCGCGGCCCCGGGCTACGGCGGTGCGCCCCGGGCCCGTTCGGCGCCGGCCATGGGGCTCGGCGTCGGCGGCTCCATGCGCCAGGAGGTGTACCGCGACCAGCGGCCGCTGACGGACTGGGCCGAGCGGCCGGCGGGCCGGGTCTTCGTGCACCTGGTGACGCCGCCCGAGTGGCACCGCATCACGGGTGAGGCCCCGCCGCCGTCCCCCGTGGACCGGGCCGCCTACACCCGGGCCGGCCTGCCCTGGTACGACTACTACGACCAGGACGCCCACGATCTCGCGCCCACCGAACCGCTCCAGGACGTGAAACCGGTCGGGGACTGGATCGGCGACGACCACGAGCCCTGGCAGCCGCCCGCGCCCCACCAGGTCCACCCGCTGGGGGACGCGCCGGGCAAGCCGGTGCAGGACGGGGACTGGTAGGGCGCGGGGAGCGGAACGGGTGCGGGAGGGCGGCATGCACGGGTACGGCTGGAGCAGGCGGCGCTTCGTCGGGCTCCTCGCGCGGACCGCCACCGCGGCGGCGGCACTGCCCGCGGCGGCGTGCGGTGGCCCGGCAGGGACGCGGACGCCGGCCGCGACGCCCACCGCGGCCCGCGCGAGCGAGGGCGCGTCCGGCAGGGAGCGGGGGGCCTCGGGCCCCCGGCCGCTGCTCCTGGGCACCTACACCTCCGCCGAGGGCGGCGGCAAGGGCATCGGGCTCGCCGAGTACGAACCCGGCACCGGCCGGATCACCGGCCACGGCCTCCTCGCCGAGGTCGACGACCCCTCGTACCTGGCGGTGCATCCCGATGGCCGGACCCTGTACGCGGTCGGCGAGCGCGAGGCGGGGGCGGTGACCGCCGTCCGGCTCGCGGACCACAGGGTGCTGGGCAGCCGGAGCACCGGCGGCGCGGCGCCCTGCCACCTGTCGGTGCACCCGGGCGGGCGCTGGCTGTTCAGCGCCAACTACGGCTCGGGAAGCGTCGCCGTGCACCCGATCGACGCCTCGGGCGCGCTGGGCGAGCGCACCCACCTGGTCACGCACTCCGCTCCCCCGCCGGGCCCGGGACAGCGAGGCCCGCACGCCCACCAGGTCGTCACCGCCCCGGACGGGGGCCACGTCCTCGCCGTGGACCTCGGCACGGACACCGTGTACACCTACCGCCTGGACGAGGGCGCGGGGACCCTCACGGAGGTCGCGCGGGCACGGACCCGGCCGGGCGCCGGGCCCCGGCACCTCACCTTCCACCCCGGCGGACGCCACGCCTATCTCGCCAACGAGCTCGACGACACGGTCGCGGTCTGCGCGTACGACCCGGGGACGGGGCGTCTGACCGTCGGCGAGGCGCAGTCCACCGGGGCGGGGCCGGGCACCAACCACCCGGCGCAGCTCCTGGTCACGGCCGACGGCGCGTACGTCTTCCTCGCCAACCGGGGGCACGACAGTCTCGCCCGGTACGCGGTTCAGGCCCAGGGCGCCCGGCTCCGGCTGCTCGGGACGGTGCCGGTGGGCGGGGACTTCCCCCGGCACATCGCCTTCTCCCCGGACGGCGGGCTGCTGTTCGCGGCCAACCAGCGTTCCGGCACCGTCACCGTGTTCCGGGTCGGCGCGGACGAGGGGGAACTGCGCCCCGCGGGCGAGCCGTTCGCCTCACCCGTCGCCGTCTGTGCGCTGCCGCTGTAGGGCCCGGGGGCAGGAGGCGGCGGCCGCCTGGCCGAGCAGCACGTGCACCCGCTCCGTGAGCTGCGCGATCTCGTCGGCGGGCGCGTGGAACGGCAGGCGTACGTCGCCGTGGTCGCGGATCCGTTCGATGCGCAGGGTCAGTCCGTGCCGGTCGACGGCGAGCGGCCGCACCCGGACCGCGCCGTGCAGGCTCTCCGGGTCGACGAGCCGGGTCAGCCGCTGCACGGCGTCGCCGTGGCAGTCGGCGAGATGGGTCAGCAGCCGCGCCTCGGCCAGGGCCAGCGGATCGGGCGCGGCGGCGGTGAACTCGTCGACGTCGACCACGACGGCACCGGACGGCCGGCGCAGCACCACCCGGGTGGGCCGGAAGGCCAAGTGTCCGTCCGCCACCGCGAACCAGCCGGCCAGCCAGAGCCTGGCCCTGATCCGGCCGCGCACCGGGACGGGCGCCACGTCGGCGAACTCCAGCACGGCGGACGGCTCCCCGCGGGGCGCGCACACCGCCGCCGCGAGCAGGGCACTGTCCTCGGGCACGTGCAGGAGCACCCGGCCGTCGTCGGTCACGCTGTGCGCGCCGACGAACTCCTCACGGCCGCCCTCCGCGGTCACCGCGCAGGACCAGGCGGCGGCGAGCACGGAGCGGGCCTGCTCCGCCGCGGCGGGCGCGGCCGTCCAGGTGTGGCTGTCACCCATCCCAACCTCCGTTCGGCAATTCATTAGGTAAGGCTCACCTAACCTATCGGAGATCGGGGAGTGCGCCAACCACGACATCTCCTCGAACCGGTGTCCGGTCGGGCACCCTCAGGGTGCGATGGCTCCCAACAGCGCCCGTGCGCACAGGTCCCGCACCTGCTCGCGGGCGGGTTCCGGGTCCCGCAGCCACTCCAGGCAGACCGCGGTGGTGAAGGCCAGCCAGCCGCGCACCGCGAGGCGAACGTCACCGCGCTCCTCGAAGGCCGGGCCGAACTCCGGGTCGGCGGCCAGGGCGGCGAGGATCTGCCGTTCCTGTGCGGCCAGTGCCTGCCGGTAGACGCGGCGCACCGCACGGTCGCCGGCCGCGTCGGCGCGGTGGAAGGCCCGGTAGCCGTGCGCGTGGGCCCGCACGTACTCCAGGTAGGCGTCCAGGCCCGCGGTCAGTTGCTCGCGGACCGGGACGCCGGGCACGGCCGCCGTCATCCGCAGCATGCGGGCGCTCTCCCGCTCGACGACCGCCGCGAAGAAGTCCCGCTTGTTCGGGAAGTAGTGGTACAGCAGTCCGCGGGAGACTCCGGCGATCTCGGCGACCTGCTCGATCCACACCTCGTCGTACGGGCTCTCCGAGAACAGCCGCGCGCCCACCGAGAGCAACTGCTCCCGGCGCTCGCCCGTGCTGAGCCGGCGGCGGGTGCGCTCGCCCTGGTTCGCGGCCATGCCCAGCACCTTACTTGACGCGGGTTCAACAACGGGTCGAGACTGGGGCGCGTTATTGAACCCATGTACAACACGCTCGCCTCGGCTCGTGCAACACGCCGCTGCGTCAAGGGAGATCGCGTCATGGCCCAGACAGCGAGGGAAACGCCCCGGGACGGACTGCCGAAGGGCTTCCGCAGCGCCGAGCTGGGCTGGCCCGAACTGCACCGCATCCCGCACCCGCCCCACCGGCTGCCCCTGCTCGGTGACGTCGTGGGCGCGAGCAGGCGCACCCCGATGCAGGACTCCCTGCGGTACGCGCGGCGGCTGGGTCCGATATTCCGGCGGCGGGCCTTCGGCAAGGAGTTCGTGTTCGTGTGGGGCGCCTCCCTCGCCGCCGACCTGGCGGACGAGGCGCGGTTCGCCAAGCACGTGGGCCTGGGCGTGGCCAACCTGCGGCCGGTGGCCGGGGACGGACTGTTCACGGCGTACAACCACGAGCCCAACTGGCAGCTCGCGCACGACGTGCTGGCGCCCGGGTTCAGCCGTGAGGCCATGGCCGGGTACCACGTGATGATGCTGGACGTGGCGGCGCGGCTCACCGACCACTGGGACCGGGCCGAGGCGTCGGGCCGGACGGTGGACGTGCCCGGAGACATGACCAAGCTGACGCTGGAGACCATCGCGCGCACCGGTTTCGGCCACGACTTCGGCTCCTTCGAACGCCCTCGCCTGCACCCCTTCGTCACCGCCATGGTGGGCACGCTCGGCTACGCGCAGCGCCTCAACACCGTGCCGGCGCCCCTCGCCCCCTGGCTGCTGCGCGGGGCGAGCCGCCGCAACGCCGCCGACATCGCCTACCTGAACCGCACCGTCGACGACCTCGTCCGCGCACGCCGGGCGGCCGACGGCGGGGACGGTGCGGGCGACCTGCTCGACCGGATGCTGGGGACGGCCCACCCGGAGACCGGTGAACGGCTGTCGCCCGAGAACGTCCGCCGCCAGGTCATCACCTTCCTCGTCGCCGGTCACGAGACCACCTCGGGCGCGCTCTCCTTCGCCCTGCACTACCTGGCGCGGCACCCCGAGGTCGCGGCCCGGGCCCGCGCCGAGGTGGACCGGGTGTGGGGCGACACCGAGGCGCCCGGCTACGAGCAGGTGGCCAGGCTGCGCCACGTGCGCCGGGTCCTCGACGAGTCGCTGCGGCTGTGGCCGACCGCCCCCGGCTTCGCGCGGGAGGCCCGCGAGGACACGGTGCTGGGCGGCAGGTACCCGATGCGGCGCGGCGCCTGGGCGCTGGTGCTCACCGGCATGCTGCACCGCGATCCCGAGGTGTGGGGGCCGGACGCCGAGCGGTTCGACCCGGACCGCTTCGAGGCCAAGGCCGTGCGGTCGCGCGCCCCGCACACGTTCAAGCCGTTCGGGACGGGGGCGCGGGCGTGCATCGGGCGGCAGTTCGCGCTGCACGAGGCGACGCTGGTCCTCGGTCTGCTGCTGCGCCGCTACGAGCTGCGGCCCGAGCCCGGCTACCGGCTGCGGGTGACCGAGCGGCTGACGCTGATGCCGGAGGGGCTGCGTCTGCATCTGGACCGGCGGGCCCCGTCGACGCCCGTGCCCGCTCCCCGCACGGACGACGCCGAGGCACGGGAGGACGGCGCCGGGAACGCCGGTTCAGCGTCCCGCTGTCCAGTGCACCGGGCGGGAGACTGAGTCCGGCAGCCTGGTCCCGGGGCCGCCCCTGGCCGCGTTGACCTGCGGCTGGGTCAGGAAGAAGGCGCCCGTCAGGTCGGCGTCGGTGAGGTCGGTGTCACGCAGGTCCGCGCCGATCAGGTCGGCGCCCCGCAGGTCCGCGCCGGTGAGGTCGGCGGCGATGAGGTAGGCCCCGCGCAGATCGGCCCCGGCGAGGTCGGCGCCCTTGAGGCGGGCGCCCATCAGGTCGGCGTTGCGGCGGTTCTTCCTGCGGCCGCGGGTGCCGGCCCGGACCAGCTCGCTGGTGCGCAGCAGGAGCACGTTGACCCGCTGCCGGTGTGCGGGCACGTCGAGGGCGGCCAGCTCCTCGGGGGTGCCCCCGGCGAGGCGTTCGGTGCCGGCTAGGGCCTCGCGGAGGTCGGCGTGGACCGGGCGGGCGGCGGGCAGGGTCAGTGCCTCGGTCAGGTACCAGAGCAGCTCGTGCAGTTGGCGGACGACCGGGAACACGTCGAACATGCGGCGGGTCCGCTCCGGCGGGCCGGTGCGCCAGTCGCCGCCGCCGAAGGTGACCTGCGAGACCCGCTGTCCGGCGCCGAAGCAGTCGTAGACCGTGCAGCCGGTGAAGCCGCGTTCCCGCAGCGTCGCGTGGATGCCGCAGCGGTGGTCGGTGCGGAGATTCGCGCACGGCGTGCCGGCGTCCTTGTCGATCGCGAAGTCCGCCGAGCGGGCGAACGGCAGGGCCACGCAGCACAGGCCGAAGCAGCTCGCGCAGTCGCCGCGCAGTTCCGCCCGGGCCCGGGCAGCCGTCCGGTCCGCCGTGTGTTCTCCCATGTCGTCGAGGATACGGGCCGCCGCCGCGCGGGTCCGAGGGCGGCCCCGCGCGGCCGGTCAGGTCTCCAGCCCGGAGAGGTCCAGCCGGGCCAGCCGCTCCGGGTCGGACAGGATGTACAGGCCCGTGACGAGGCCGTCGGCGACGGTGACGTAGGTGACCGAGACCGGGCGGCCCTCGGACACGGCGACGGTGCCGACCGCGCCGTTGACCAGGACGACGCGGGCGAGAGGTGCGAGGTGGCGGAAGTGGAACGCCCCGGTGGCGACCGTCCGGGCGCCGCGCACCACCTTGGACGCCGCCACGCCGCGGGCCAGTGCGCCGGCGTCGGCCCGCAGCACGACGTCCGGGTGGAGGACGGACACCAGGGCCTCGAAGTCACCGGCGCGGCTGGCGGCGAGGAACGCCTCGACCGCCCGGCGCTGGCGGGCGAGGTCCGGTTCGACGGCGGGGCTCGCGTCGCGCACCCGGCGGCGGGCCCGGCTGGCGAGCTGTCTGGTGGCGGCCGGGGTGCGCTCGACGATCGGCGCGATGTCGTCGAAGGGCACGGCGAACATGTCGTGCAGGACGAACGCCAGCCGCTCGGCCGGTTCCAGGGTCTCCAGCACGACCAGCAGGGCGATGCCCACCGAGTCGGTGTGCAGGGCCTCCTGCTCCGGGTCGGCCCGGGGCAGGCTGCGCAGCACCGGGTCCGGCACGAAGGTGTCGAACCCCTCGGTCATCGGCTCCTCGCGCCGCGCGGTGCGTGAGCGCAGCAGGTTCAGGCAGATCCGGCCGGTCACCGTGGTCAGCCAGGCACCGAGGTTGTCGATGCCGTCCCCGCCGGAGCGGCCGAGCCGCAGCCATGCCTCCTGGACGGCGTCCTCCGCCTCGGCCAGTGAGCCGAGCATGCGGTAGGCCACCGCCGCGAGCTGCCCGCGGTGCTCCTCGAACCGCTCCGCCAGACGCTCCTGTCCCCGCGTGTCCTGCGCGTCCCGCATGTCCTGCTCCCCCCGTACGCCCCGCTCCCCCGCCACGCCGCTACCGTCCGAAGACTTCGAAGGTCACCGCCGGCCGTCCGCCGAACCGCTCCCCGGCGGCCTGGGCGAAGCCGGTGAGGAAGCCGCGCACGTACGTCTCCGGGTCCTCCTCGGTCAGCACCTCGATGTACGTGCGGTGTTCGAGCAACGAGCGCACCGCCCGCTCCATCCCCGGGCCGGCGTCCACGGCGTGGGTGGGCGAGGAGGAACCGGCGACCGCGACCCAGCGGACGCCGTTCCAGGGTTCGAGGCCCTGCTCGGTCAGCTCCGGGAAGATCCACCGGTTCCCGGCGTCGCCGGCCGCGTCGAGCGTGGCACGGCCGACGGCGACGTGGTCCGGGGTGTTCCAGGCGATGCCGCCCCAGGTGTCCCGGTGGTTGAGGGTGATGACCAGCTCGGGCCGGTGCCGGCGGATCGCGGCGGCGATGTCGCGGCGCAGCGCGGTGCCGTACTCGATGACACCGTCCCGGTGGTCGAGGAACTCCACCTCGCTGACCCCGACGACGGCGGCGCTCGCCCGCTGCTCCCGCTCACGCAGCGGGGCGCACTCGGCGGGGGGCAGGGTGTCGATGCCCGCCTCGCCCCTGGTCGCGAGCAGGTAGGCGACCTCGCGGCCCTCGTCGGTCCAGGCCGCGATCGCCGCCGAGCAGCCGTACTCCAGGTCGTCGGGGTGGGCGACGACGGCGAGGGCCCGGCGCCAGTCGCCGGGCATGGGCTCCAGTTGCGTGATCGTCGGCTCCGTCATGCCCGCACACTAACCCGCGCCAGCGGCGTCCCACCGCGATTTCAGGCCTCGTCCCTCACGTCTCGTCGCGGGCCAGCGCGAGCAACCGGTCCAGGACCCGGGGGCCGCCGGCCCGTACGCCGTCGTGCTCGAACTCGTCGGTGACCCAGGTGCGCAGGCCCCGGATCGCGCGGGCGGTGGTCAGCGAGTGGGCGGTGTCGACGTACATGTCGTCGTGGTAGACGGCCGCGGCGGCCGGCACCTCGTTGGCGGCGAGGCGGGTCGGGTCGTACAGCGGCGTCCAGTCGGTGCGGGCGGCGAGCAGTTCGGCCGTCTCGCGCAGCGGGCGCAGGGCCGGGTCGCAGTCGAACATCCAGGGGTGGATGGACTCGCCGGTGAAGAGCAGCGGTTCGTCGCCCGCGAGGGCCTTGGCGGCGTCGAAGCGCGGGAACTCGGCGCGCACCCGCTCGGCGGACCAGTCGGTGGGCCGGGCGTCCTGGCCGTAGATGGCCTCGTGGACGAGGGCGTACAGCGGGCGGCCGGCGTACGAGAGCAGTCCCTGCGCCTGCTCCTGGAAGGCGTCGGAGAGTTCGTGTCCGTTCGCGGTGCGGACGAAGGCGTCCTCCAGCAGGAAGTGCAGTCGGTGGCTGCCCTCGCCGCCGCCGAGCATGATGCCGAGGGACTGGAACGCCTCCACGGTGAGGCGGTAGCCGTTCGGCAGGACCACGTCGTGGCTCAGCAGGTGGTCGGCGATGCGGCGGGCGCGCTCGACGTCCTGCGGGTAGCGGGCGTAGTGCGCGACGACCTTGCGCTCGATGCGGGGGTAGGCGGCCCGGTAGACGTCGTCCGCGTGGGCGTCCAGGGAGGGCAGGCCGCCGGTGATCAGGGCGGCGCTCAGGCCCTCGGGGGCCAGCGACAGGTAGGCGACGGTGCAGAAGCCGCCGAAGCTCTGGCCGAGGACGGTCCAGGGGGCGCCGCCGGTGACCTGGGGGCGGATGGCCTCGCAGTCGCGGACGATGGCGTCGGTGCGGAAGTGCGCGAGGTAGTCGGCCTGCTCGGCGGGGCCGCCGCGCAGCGGGAGCGTCTGGCGGTTGGCCGGGGTGGAGGCGCCGGTGCCGCGCTGGTCGAGGAGCAGCACGCGGTACTCCTTGAGGGCCCGGCCGAACCAGGCGGGCCGGCCGACGAAACGGTCCGCCTTGCCGCCGGGGCCGCCCTGGAGGTACACCAGCCAGGGCAGGTCCTTGTCGGCCTTGTCGCTCGCGACGGCTTCGCGGGCGTAGAGCTCGATCGTCTCCCCGGTGGGGTCGGCGTGGTCGAGGGGCACGGTGAAACGGCGGTCGGTGAGGACGACGCCTGGCTGGCGGTAGCTGACGCTCAAGGGGTCTCCCGGGGCGGTCGGATCTCACGGCCGATTCTTTCGGCCGCGTCCCAGTTCAGCACACCGTCCTGCGGCCGCCGACCCCCGGGATCATGAAATCGTTTCGGACGACCCACTGAACGGCCGGTCAGCGGGCGGCGAGGCTGGAGCGCCGCACCACCAGTTCCGGCTGGAGGACGACCCGCCGGTGCGGATGGGACCGGTCCGTGCCCTCCAGCTCGGTCTCCTCAAGGAGCAGTTCGGCGGCCATGGCGCCCATGGTGACGGCGGGCTGGCGCACGGAGGTGAGCGGGACTGCCGCGGCGGCGGCGAACTCGATGTCGTCGTAGCCCACGATCGCGAGGTCGTCGGGGACGCCGACCCCGGCGGCGTACATGGCCTGCAGGACGCCGAGGGCGAGCAGGTCGTTGGCGCAGAAGACGGCGGTCGGCCGCTCGGCGAGGCCCAGCAGGCGGGCGCCGGCGTCCCGGCCCGCGGCGACGTCCAGGCGCTCGGTGGGCAGTTCGCGCAGTGCCTCGGGGCCGAGCCCGGCCTCGGCGAGCGCGGCGAGGGCGCCGGTGCGGCGGTCGCGCACCTGGTTGAGGCCGGGCGGGCCGCTGACGTAGGCGATGGAGCGGTGCCCGGCGTCCACGAGGTGGCGCACGGCCAGCGCGCCGCCCGCGACGTCGTCGACGGAGACCGAGCACTCGGTGGTGCCCTCGGCGACCCGGTCGACCAGCACGAAGGGGATGTTGTGGCGCCGGAAGCCCTCGATGTTGCGGCCGGTGGCGTCGGCGGGGGTGAGCAGGACCCCCCGGACCCGCTGCTCGGCGAAGAGCGACAGGTACTCGGCCTCCTCCCCCGGGTTCTGCGCGCTGTTGCAGACCATCACGCCGAGCCCGGCCTCGCGGGCGGCCCGCTCGGCACCGCGGGCGACGTCGACGAAGAAGGGGTTGCCCATGTCCAGGACGAGGAGCCCCATGATGCGGCTGCGTCCGGCGCGCAGCTGGCGCGCGGACTCGCTGCGGACGTAGCCCAGCCGGTCGATCGCGGACAGCACCCGCGCGCGGGTCTCGGTGGCGACGGTGTCGGGGCGGTTGATGACGTTGGAGACCGTGCCCACGGAAACTCCGGCGGCGCGGGCGACGTCCTTGATACCCACGGAATGGGCCATCGGGCAGGGACCTCCGAGGTCGAAGTGGGTGTGGGGGGGCGGCCGCGGGACCTTCACACAGTACCCGGGCCGCCCCCTGCGGGGCCGCAGTCAGGCGAGGTGGAACACCTCGGTGAGGGGTTTCATCGCCTCGTCGGGGCGGTCACCGTCGAGGGACTCGAACAGCGGGCCCATCTCCGCCTGCCAGCGGGCGTTGACCTCGGTGGCCTCCATGCCGGCCCGGGCGGCGGCGAAGTCCTCGGTCTCCAGGTAGCCGACGAGCAGGCCGTCGTCACGCAGGAAGAGCGAGTAGTTGTGCCAGCCGGTGGCGGAGAGCGCCTCGCACATCTCCGGCCACACCGCGGCGTGGCGTTCGCGGTACTCCGCGATGCGGTCCCTTCGGACCTTGAGCAGGAAACAGACGCGCTGCATGGACTGCCGCTCCCGTACGTTCGTGACTAGAAGTCGAACTGGTCGACGTTGTCGGCGGTGAACACGGTCGGCTTGCCGAGGTCGATCACACCGTCCTTGCCGATGGTGTACTCGCCCATGGCGCCGGCCTTGAAGGTCTCGCCCTCCTTGCCGGTGATCTGCCCGGAGGACAGGGCGACGGCGGTGCGCGCGGCCAGTTCGCCGAGCTTGGCCGGGTCCCACAGCTCGAACGCCTCGACGGTGCCGTTCTTGACGTACTTGCGCATGTCGTTGGGGGTGCCGAGGCCGGTCAGCTTGACCTTGCCCTTGTACTTGGAGCCGGACAGGTACTGGGCGGCGGCCTTGATGCCGACGGTGGTCGGGGAGATGATCCCCTTCAGGTCCGGGTGCTCCTGGAGCAGGCCCTGGGTCTGCTGGAAGGACTTCTGGGCGTCGTCGTCGCCGTAGGCGACCTTGACCAGCTTGATGTCCTTGTACTTCGGGTCCTTCAGCTCGTCCTTCATGATCTCGATCCAGGCGTTCTGGTTCGTCGCGGTCTGCGCTGCGGACAGGATCGCGATCTCGCCCTTGTTGCCGATCTGCTCGGCCAGCTGCTGCACCTGGGTGCGGCCGATGTCGTCGGCGGATGCCTGGGAGATGAAGGCGTTGCGGCACTCGGGGTTGGTGTCCGAGTCGTACGTGACGACCTTGATGTCGTTCTTCATCGCCTGCTTGAGCGCGGTGCACAGGGCGCCCGGGTCCTGCGCGGAGACGGCGATGGCGTCGACCTGCTGCTGGGTGAGCGTGTTGACGTAGGAGACCTGGCCGGCGGTGTCGGTGCCGCTGGAGGTGCCGACCTCCTTGTAGCTGGAGCCCAGCTCCTTGAGGGCCTTCTCGCCGCCCTTGTCGGCGACGGTGAAGTAGGGGTTGTTGACCTGCTTGGGCAGGAAGCCGACGGTCAGTCCCTTCTTCGTCTCGGCGTTCGGGTCGGCCTTGCCCGCCGTGGCGGCCTTGGCGCCCTCGTCCTTGACGTCCTCCTTCGTGGTGCCGCCGCAGGCCGTGGCGGCCAGGGCGAGGGAGGTGACGGCGGCGAGGGCCGCGCAGGTACGGCGGATGGACGACTTGCGCATGGTGGGTTCCTTACGAGGGTGGACGGAGCCGGTGACGGGGTTACGCGGTGGGGGCGGGCGCCTTGGACGGGGGCGCCGGTGCCGCCCTGCGTCCGGCCCTCGCGAGGGAGATCTGCCGTGCGACGCGGGGGCCGAGCACGGACAGGACGAGCAGGACGCCGGTGACGACGATCTGGGACTGGGCGGAGACGTCCTGGAGGCTCATCACGTTCTGCAGCGCGCCGAGCAGGAACACGCCCGCGATCGCCCCGCCGAGCGTGCCCTTGCCGCCGTCGAAGTCGATGCCGCCCAGGAGCACGGCGGCGACGACGGACAGTTCGAGGCCGGTGGCGTTGTCGTAGCGGGCGCTGGCGTAGTGCAGGGCCCAGAAGACGCCGGTGAGGGACGACATCAGGCCGGTCAGCGTGAACAGGAGCAGCTTCTGCCGCTTGACCCGGATGCCGGCGAAGCGCGCGGCCTCCTCGCTGGCGCCGATGGCGAACAGCGACCGGCCCAGCGGCGTGGCGTGCAGGGCGACCACGGCGATGGCCAGCAGCACGAGGAACGGCAGGAAGGCGTACGGCAGGAAGGTGCCGTCGACGCGCCCCGCCGCGAAGTCCAGGTACTGCGAGGGGAAGTCGGTGACCGCGTCGGAGCCGAGCACGATCTGCGCGATGCCCCGGTAGGCGGCCATGGTGCCGATGGTGACGGCGAGGGAGGGCAGCCCGAGACGGGTCACCAACAGGCCGTTGACCAGACCGCAGACCACGCCGAGCAGCAGGCAGATCGGAATGATCGCCTCGATGGTCATGCCCTGGTTCCACAGGGCGCCCATCACCGCGCCGGACAGGCCCGCGGTGGAGGCCACCGACAGGTCGATCTCGCCGGAGACGACCAGCAGCGTCATCGGCAGGGCGATGAGCGCGATCGGCAGGGTGTTGCCGATCAGGAAGGACAGGTTGAGGGCGTTGCCGAACCCGTCGACGAAGCCGAAGGAGAGCAGCAGGACGACCACGAGGAGGGCGCCTACGACCGTGTCCCAGCGGACGGCGCGCGTCAGGGAGGTGTCAGCCATGGCGGGCGTTCCTCTTCTTCAGGGCGTTGGCCACGCGCAGCGCGACGATCCGGTCGACGGCGATGGCGAGGATGAGCAGGATGCCGTTGATGGCCAGCACCCACACGGAACTGACGCCGAGGGCGGGCAGCACGCTGTTGATCGAGGTCAGCAGCAGCGCGCCGAGGGCGGCGCCGTAGACGCTGCCGGAGCCGCCGGTGAAGACGACGCCGCCGACCACCACGGCGCTGACGACGGTCAGTTCGTAGCCGTTGCCGGTGCCGGAGTCGACGTTGCCGAAGCGGGCGAGGTACAGGGCGCCGGCGAGTCCGGCGAGGGCGCCGCAGAAGGTGTAGGCGGCCAGGATCCGCTTGCGGACCGGGATGCCGGCCAGCCGGGCGGCCTCCGGGTTGGAGCCGAGCGCGTACAGCTCGCGTCCGCTGCCGAACTGCTTGAGGTAGTACGCGGTGGCGACGAGCACCGCGAGGGCGATCAGCGCCAGCCACGGTACGGCGGAGATGCCGCCGGAGCCGAAGTCGACGAAGCCGCCGGGCAGGTCGGCCGCGGTGATCTGCCGGGAGCCGACCCAGATGGAGTCGATGCCGCGGATGATGTAGAGGGTGCCGAGGGTGACGACCAGGGCCGGCACCTGGCCGAGGCTGACCAGCAGGCCGTTGAGGAGGCCGAAGCCGATGCCCATCAGCACCGCGAGCAGCACGGCGACGACGGGGTTGCCGCCGTCCTGGAGGTAGACGCCGGCGGCGAAGGCGCTGATGCCGAGGGTGGAGCCGACGGACAGGTCGACGTTGCGGGTGATGACGACCAGGGACTGTCCGGTGGCGACCAGGACCAGGATGGTCGCGTTGAGCAGCAGGTCCTTGATGCCCTGCTCGGACAGGAACTCGCTGTTGCCGGCCTGGGTGATGGCGATCATCACCAGGAAGACCAGCAGGATGGCCAGTTCGCGCATCTTGAAGATGCGGTCCACCAGCCGGGTGGCGCCCGCCTTCGGCACGTCGGCCGCGGGGGCCTTCTCGGGTGTGGTGACCGTCATGCGGCGGCCCTCCCCGTGGCTGCGGCCATCACGGTCTCCTCGGTGGCGTCGGTGCGGGAAATCTCGGCGGTCAGACGTCCCTCGTGCATCACCAGGACGCGGTCGGCCATGCCGAGCACCTCGGGCAGGTCGGAGGAGATCATCAGGACGGCCACGCCGTCGGCGGCGAGCCGGCTCAGCAGCCGGTGCACCTCGGCCTTGGTGCCGACGTCGATGCCGCGGGTGGGTTCGTCGACGATCAGCACCTTGGGGCCGGTGGCCAGCCACTTGGCGAGGACGACCTTCTGCTGGTTGCCGCCGGACAGGGTGGCGACGGTGTCGGCGATGCGGGCGTACTTGACCTGGAGCTTGACGGCCCAGTCGAGGGAGCGGCTGCGCTCGGCCCCGCGGTCCACGAGTCCGGCCCTCACGGTCGTGCGCAGGCCGGTGAGGCCGATGTTCCGCTCGATGGACATGTCCATCACCAGCCCCTGGGCGCGGCGGTCCTCCGGGACCAGCGCGAGACCGGCGGCCATCGCGGTGGACGGGGCACCGTTGACGAGCGGCTTGCCGTCGACCTCGACCTCCCCCGCGTCCCAGCGGTCGACGCCGAAGACGGCGCGGGCGACCTCGGTGCGTCCGGCGCCGACCAGTCCGGCCAACGCCACGATCTCACCGCGGCGCACCTCGAAGGAGACGTCGGTGAAGACGCCCTCGCGGGTCAGCCTGCGCACGCTGAGGGCCGTCTCGCCGGGGGTGACCTCCTGCTTGGGGTACAGCTCTTCGAGGTCGCGGCCGACCATGCGGCGAACCAGGTCGTCCTCGGTCATGCCCTCCAGGGGCTCGCTGGCGATCCAGGCGCCGTCGCGCAGGGTGGTGACCCGCTTGCAGATGCGGAAGATCTCCTCCAGGCGGTGGGAGATGAACAGCACCGCGGCGCCCTGTTCGCGCAGGGTGCGCACCACGCCGAAGAGCCGGGCCACCTCGCTGCCGGTGAGGGCGGCGGTCGGCTCGTCCATGATCAGCACGCGGGCGTCGAAGGAGAGCGCCTTGGCGATCTCCACGATCTGCTGGTCCGCGATGGACAGGCCCCGTGCGGGCCGGTCGGGGTCGAGTTCGACCCCGAGGCGCAGCATGAGTGCCGCGGTGGCGTCGTGGGTCGCCTTGTGGTCGATGCGGCCGAGGGCGCGGCGCGGCTGGCGGCCCATGAAGATGTTCTCGGCGATCGACAGGTCGGGAAAGAGGGTGGGCTCCTGGTAGATCACGGCGATGCCGGCGTCGCGGGCGTCGCCGGGACCGTGGAAGACGACCGGCGCGCCGTCGAGCAGCACCTGGCCGGCGTCCGGCCGGTGCACTCCGGCCAGCGTCTTGATGAGGGTCGACTTTCCGGCGCCGTTCTCGCCGGCGAGGGCGTGCACCTCGCCGGGGAACAGCTCCAGGGAGACGTCCCGCAGCGCACGGACCGCGCCGAAGGACTTGGAGACGTCCCTGAGCGCCAGAACCGGGGCCGTACCCGTGTCGGACGGGTGGGTCATTGGGGGCTCCTCGACGACGCCGGCGGGACGGCCCTCACGGCGTCGTGAAAGGTTTCAACTAGGTTGCCGGGGACGTTAGGCAGCCAGGCCATGTCACGTCAATGGTTCCGGGTCGAAAAACTTTGGATAGTCGAAGGTCACGACGGAGTCACGAACAGTCGGAGTGGCCGGAAGGGTTGACACCCCTGCGGGCGACTCATAGCTTCGCGTTCTGAATCGTTTCACCCATGGTCGTGCTCGCAGCAGGCCACGACCCGATGCCACAGGAGCCCCGAAGTGACCGAGCTCGCCGCGGTGAAGGCCGCGCTCAGGACCCAGGCCGTCGAGACGCCGTCGTGGGCGTACGGCAACTCGGGGACCCGCTTCAAGGTGTTCACCCAGGCCGGTGTGCCGCGCGACCCGTTCGAGAAACTGGACGACGCGGCGAAGGTGCACGAGTTCACCGGCGCGGCCCCGACCGTGGCCCTGCACATCCCGTGGGACCGGGTCGAGGACTACGCAGCGCTGGCCGCGCACGCCGAGAAGCGGGGCGTACGGATCGGCGCGATCAACAGCAACACCTTCCAGGACGACGACTACAAGCTCGGCAGCATCTGCCACCCGGACGCGGCCGTGCGCAGGAAGGCCGTGGACCACCTGCTGGAGTGCGTCGACATCATGGACGCCACCGGGTCGCGCGACCTGAAGCTGTGGTTCGCCGACGGCACCAACTACCCCGGCCAGGACGACATCCGCTCCCGGCAGGACCGGCTGGCCGACGGCCTGGCCGAGGTGTACGAGCGGCTCGGCGACGGGCAGCGGATGCTCCTCGAGTACAAGCTCTTCGAGCCGGCGTTCTACACGACGGACGTGCCGGACTGGGGCACGGCGTACGCGCACTGCCTGAAGCTGGGCGAGAAGGCGCAGGTCGTGGTCGACACGGGGCACCACGCGCCGGGCACGAACATCGAGTTCATCGTGGCGACGCTGCTGCGGGAGGGGAAGCTCGGCGGGTTCGACTTCAACTCGCGGTTCTACGCCGACGACGACCTGATGGTGGGTGCCGCCGACCCGTTCCAGCTGTTCCGCATCATGTACGAGGTGGTGCGCGGGGGCGGGTTCACCTCCGACGTGGCGTTCATGCTCGACCAGTGCCACAACATCGAGGCGAAGATCCCGGCGATCATCCGCTCGGTGATGAACGTGCAGGAGGCGACGGCGAAGGCACTGCTGGTCGACGGTGCGGCGCTGGCTGCCGCGCAGGCATCGGGGGATGTGCTGGAGGCCAACGCGGTGTTGATGGACGCGTACAACACGGACGTGCGTCCGCTTCTTCGGGAGGTGCGGGAGGAGTCGGGGCTGGACCCCGAGCCCATGAAGGCGTATCGCTCCTGCGGGTGGGCGAAGAAGGTTGTCGCCGAGCGGGTCGGTGGCGAGCAGGCGGGGTGGGGGGCCTAGGGCCTAGTCCGTAAGCGTCCGCCGGGTTTGTGTTGTTCGCGGGCTGCGGGCCGTATGTGGCTGGTCGCGCAGTTCCCCGCGCCCCTTTCAGGGGCGCTGCTCTCCGCCTCGTTGAAAAGGACTGCCAGACATGGGTATCCACCCCTCAGCCTCCGCCCTCCTCGCCCGTTCCCATCGGCTCGGTGCCGATCCGCGCAACACCAACTACGCCGGTGGCAACGCGTCCGCCAAGGGCACCGCGACCGATCCCGTCACCGGGGGTGATGTGGAGCTGATGTGGGTCAAGGGGTCCGGCGGGGACCTCGGGACGCTCACCGGTGCCGGGCTCGCCGTGCTGCGGCTGGACCGGATGCGGGCGCTCAAGGACGTCTACCCGGGCGTCGAGCGCGAGGACGAGATGGTCGCCGCCTTCGACTACTGCCTGCACGGCAAGGGCGGTGCCGCGCCCTCGATCGACACGGCGATGCACGGGCTGGTCGAGGCCGCGCACGTCGACCACCTCCACCCCGACTCCGGGATCGCGCTGGCCTGCGCGGCGGACGGCGAGAAGCTGACCGCCGAGTGCTTCGGCGACACCGTGGTGTGGGTGCCGTGGCGGCGGCCCGGTTTCCAGCTCGGCCTGGACATCGCGGCCGTCAAGGAGGCCAATCCGCAGGCGATCGGCTGTGTGCTCGGCGGGCACGGCATCACCGCGTGGGGCGACACCTCCGAGGAGTGCGAGCGCAACTCGCTGCACATCATCCGCACCGCCGAGGCATTCCTCGCCGAGCGCGGCAGGGCCGAGCCGTTCGGCGCGGTGATCGACGGGTACGCGGCACTGCCCGAGGACGCGCGGCGGGAGCGGGCGGCCGCGCTCGCGCCGTACGTGCGCGGTCTGGCATCCCAGGACCGGCCGCAGGTCGGGCACTTCACCGACGCGGACGTGGTCCTCGACTTCCTCGCGCGGGCGGAGCACCCGCGGCTCGCCGCGCTCGGCACCTCCTGCCCGGACCACTTCCTGCGCACGAAGGTGCGCCCGCTGGTCCTGGACCTGCCTGCGACGGCGCCGCTGGCGGAGGCGGTCGCCCGGCTCAAGGAGCTGCACGCGGCCTACCGCGAGGAGTACGCCGCCTACTACGAACGGCACGCCGAGCCCGACTCCCCCGCCATGCGCGGCGCGGACCCGGCGATCGTGCTGGTCCCGGGTGTGGGCATGTTCAGCTTCGGCAAGGACAAGCAGACCGCCCGGGTGGCCGGCGAGTTCTACGTCAACGCGATCAACGTGATGCGCGGGGCCGAGGCGGTCTCGACGTACGCGCCGATCGAGGAGTCGGAGAAGTTCCGGATCGAGTACTGGGCGCTGGAGGAGGCCAAGCTCCGGCGGATGCCGAAACCGAAGCCGCTGGCCACCCGGGTCGCCCTGGTCACGGGTGCGGGCAGCGGGATCGGGAAGGCGATCGCGCGGCGGCTGGTCGACGAGGGCGCCTGTGTGGTCGTGGCCGACCTGAACGCCGAGAACGCGGCGGCGGTCGCCGAGGAGCTGGGCGGGGACGACAAGGCCGTCGCCGTGACCGTCGACGTCACCTCCGAGGAGCAGATCGCCGAGGCGTTCCAGGCGTCCGTGCTCGCCTTCGGCGGAGTCGACCTGGTGGTCAACAACGCGGGGATCTCCATCTCCAAGCCCCTGCTGGAGACCTCCGCGAAGGACTGGGACCTCCAGCACGACATCATGGCCCGCGGTTCCTTCCTCGTCTCCCGCGAAGCCGCCCGGGTGATGACCGCGCAGGAGCTGGGCGGCGACATCGTCTACATCGCGTCGAAGAACGCCGTGTTCGCCGGTCCCAACAACATCGCCTACTCCGCCACCAAGGCCGACCAGGCCCACCAGGTGCGCCTGCTCGCCGCCGAGCTGGGCGAGCACGGCATCCGGGTCAACGGCGTCAACCCCGACGGCGTGGTCCGGGGCTCCGGGATCTTCGCGGGCGGCTGGGGCGCCAAGCGCGCCGCCGTGTACGGGGTGCCGGAAGAGAAGCTGGGCGAGTTCTACGCGCAGCGGACCCTGCTCAAGCGCGAGGTGCTGCCCGAGCACGTCGCGAACGCCGTGTTCGCGCTGACCGGCGGCGACCTGACCCACACGACCGGCCTGCACGTTCCGGTCGACGCCGGCGTCGCCGCCGCGTTCCTGCGATGAGCGCCGCCATCGACGCCAAGGCGTACGCCGCGGTCGACCTCGGCGCGTCCAGCGGGCGCGTCATGGTCGGCCGCGTGGGCGCCGACCGGCTGGAACTGACCGAGGCGCACCGCTTCCCCAACCGGCCGGTCCGTACGCCCGACGGGCTGCGCTGGGACGTCCTCGCGCTGTACGCCGGTGTGCTGGACGGTCTGCGGGCGGCGGGTCCGGTGGACTCGGTCGGCGTGGACAGCTGGGCCGTCGACCACGGCCTGCTGGACGCGGACGGGGCGCTGCTCGGCAACCCCGTGCACTACCGCGACGCCCGCACCGAGGGCGTCCCGGAGCAGGTGTGGGCCACGCTGCCGGCCGCGGAGCTGTACGCGGCGACCGGGTTGCAGTACGCGCCCTTCAACACCCTGTACCAGCTCGTCGCGGCCCGGGGCACGGCCCAGTTCGCGGCGGCCCGGCGGCTGTTGCTCATCCCCGACCTGCTGACCTACTGGCTGACCGGCGAGCAGGGCACGGAGCTGACCAACGCCTCCACCACCCAGCTGATCGACCCCCGCACCCGGGACTGGTCGCGGGAGGTCGCGGACCGGCTGGGCATCGACCTCGGCCTGTTCGCGCCGCTGCGCCGGCCCGGGGACGCGGCGGGGCTGCTGCGGCCGGCGGTGCTGGAGGAGACGGGGCTGGCGGGCCCCGTGCCGGTGACGGCGGTCGGTTCGCACGACACCGCCTCCGCGGTGGCCGCCGTACCGGCCTCGGGCGAGCGGTTCGCCTACATCTGCACCGGCACCTGGTCGCTGGCCGGGCTCGAACTGACCGCTCCCGTACTGACGGAGGAGAGCCGGGCCGCCAACTTCACCAACGAGCTGGGGCTGGACGGCACGGTCCGCTACCTGCGCAACATCATGGGTCTGTGGCTGCTCCAGGAGTGCGTGCGGGCCTGGGGCGACCCGGATCTGGGTGAGCTGCTGCTCGCGGCGGCCCGCGTACCGGCGCTGCGGTCGGTGGTGGACGCGGGTGACGCGGGGTTCCTGGCGCCGGGGCGGATGCCGGAGCGGATCGCCGAGGCGTGCCGCGCCTCGGGGCAGCCGGTGCCCGAGACGCCCGCCGAGGTGACCCGGTGCATCCTCGACTCGCTGGCGCTGGCCCACCGCGCGGCCGTCGAGGAGGCGCAGCGGCTCGCCGGGCATCCGGTCGACGTCGTGCACGTGGTCGGCGGCGGCACCCGCAACGCGCTGCTGTGCCAGCTGACCGCAGACGCCTGCGGACTGCCGGTGGTGGCGGGGCCGACGGAGGCCGCCGCGCTCGGCAACGTCCTGGTGCAGGCCCGCGCCCACGGCCTGGTCGGCGACCTCGCCGGGATGCGCCGGCTGGTGGCGCGCACCCAGTCGCTGACCCGGTACGAACCCCGCGGCGGTACGGACCGCTGGCGCGCGGCCGGGGACCGACTCGCCGACCGGTGAACCGGGGCTCCCGCGAGCCCGGTCGGCCGACTAGTCTGCACTCATCATTCATCCGATGATCGAAACGAGGAGCCGCGATGCGTGTCGCCCTGTTCCTGACCTGCGTCAACGACACGCTCTATCCGGACACTGGCCGCGCCGTGGTGACACTGCTCACCAGACTCGGCGTCGAGGTCGACTTCCCGATGGCCCAGACGTGTTGCGGGCAGGCGCACTACAACACCGGTTACCGGCACGAGGCGGAACCGCTGGCCCGGCACTTCGCCGACGTGTTCGCGGACTACGACGCGATCGTGACGCCCTCGGGCTCGTGCGGCGCGATGGTGCGGGAGCTGTATCCGCACATGGGTGAGCGGGCGCGGGCGGAGGGGCGCGGGGACACGCTCTCGGCCGTGCTGGCGCCGGTGGTGCCGAAGACGTACGAGCTGACGGAGTTCCTCGTGGACGTGCTCGGGGTGACCGACGTGGGGGCGTACTACCCGCACACGGTGACGTACCACCCGACCTGCCACGGGCTGCGGAGCCTGGGCCTGGGCGACCGGCCGCGGCGGCTGCTGGAGGCGGTCAAGGGGCTGGAGCTGGTGGAGCTGCCGGGCGCCGAGGAGTGCTGCGGGTTCGGCGGCACCTTCGCCGTGAAGAACTCCGACGTGTCGGCGGCGATGGGCACGGACAAGGTCCGCAACGCGGAGTCGACCGGCGCGGACGTGCTGTGCGCGGCCGACAACTCCTGCCTGATGCACATCGGCGGGACCATGACGCGGTTGCGCACGGGCATGCGGCCGGTGCACATCGCGGAGATCCTGGCGAGCACCCGGGAGGCGGTGGCCGCATGAGCGGGACCTTCGTCGGGATGCCGGCCTTTCCTCAGGCCGCGCGGGAGGCCGTCGGCAACACGACGCTGCGCGGCAATCTGCGCCACGCCACCCACACCATCCGGGACAAGCGGGCCCGCGCGGTCGCCGAACTGGAGGACTGGGCGGCGCTCCGCGAGGCCGGGAAGCAGATCAAGGACCACACACTGCGGCACCTCGACCGCTACCTGGTCCAGGTGGAGGAGGCGGTCACCGCGGCCGGCGGGACCGTGCACTGGGCCGCCGACGCGGACGAGGCAAACGAGATCGTCGCCCGCCTGGTCCAGGAGACCGGTGAGAGCGAGGTCGTCAAGGTCAAGTCGATGGCGACGCAGGAGATCGCCCTCAACGAGGCCCTTGAGGCGCGGGGCATCCACGCATACGAGACCGATCTCGCCGAGCTGATCGTGCAGTTGGGCAAGGACCGGCCCTCGCACATCCTGGTGCCCGCCATTCACCGCAACCGCGGCGAGATCCGGGACATCTTCCGCTCCGAGATGAGCGAGTGGGGCCGTCCGGCGCCCGAGGGGCTGACGGACACGCCCGCCGAACTCGCGGAGGCGGCCCGGCTGCACCTGCGGGAGAAGTTCCTGCGGGCCAGGGTCGGCATCTCCGGCGCCAACTTCGTGGTGGCCGAGACCGGCACGCTGGTGGTCGTGGAGTCGGAGGGCAACGGGCGGATGTGCCTGACCCTGCCCGAGACGCTGATCTCGGTCGTCGGCATCGAGAAGATCGTGCCGAGGTGGCAGGACCTGGAGGTCTTCCTGCAGACCCTCCCCCGCTCCTCGACGGCCGAGCGGATGAACCCGTACACGTCCATGTGGACGGGCACCACCGACGAGGACGGCCCGCGCACCTTCCACCTGGTCCTGCTGGACAACGGCCGCACCGACACGCTCGCCGACGAGGTCGGCCGCCAGGCGCTGCGCTGCATCCGCTGCTCGGCCTGCCTGAACGTGTGCCCGGTGTACGAGCGGGCGGGCGGTCACGCCTACGGCTCGGTGTACCCGGGCCCGATCGGTGCCATCCTCAGCCCGCAGCTGCGGGGCACCGGAAGCGAGATCGACGCCTCACTGCCGTACGCGTCCTCGCTGTGCGGTGCGTGTTACGAGGTGTGTCCGGTCGCCATCGACATCCCCGAGGTGCTGGTGCACCTGCGGGAGCGGGTGGTGCAGGGCGGGCCGGCCGTCCGGGGCGGCAACCGGGTGGTGCTGAAGCCGGCCAAGGGGCACGCGGCCGAGCGGGCGGCGATGCGGGCGGCGCAGTGGGCGTTCACGCACCCGGGCGCGCTGCGGACCGGGCAGCGCCTGGCCTCGCGCACCCGGCGTCTGCATCCGCGCACGCTGCCCGGTCCCGGCCGGGCGTGGAGCGGCTCCCGGGACCTCCCGGCGGTGCCCGCGGAGCCGTTCCGGGACTGGTGGCAGCGCACACACGGCGGGAAGGGTGGAGCGAAGTGAACAGCAGGGAACGCATCCTGGGCCGGGTGCGACGGGCGCTGGCGGACGTGCCGGACGACGCACGGCCCTACCAGGAGGCCGTCGCCCGGGACTACCTGCGCGAGCACGGCCAGCGGTCCGTCGCTCAGACGGTGGACCTGCTCGCCGAGAACCTGGCGGACTACCGGGCCCTCGTGCACCGCTGCACGGACGGGGAGTTGCCCGAGCTGGTGGCCCGGCTCCTGTCTGCGCACGGTTCGGGGAGCGTGGTGGTTCCGCCGGGACTGCCGACGGGGTGGCTGGGGGCCGTCGACACGACGCTCGTCCAGGACTCGGCGGCGAGTACGGCACCCGAACTCGACCGGGTCGACAGCGTCGTGACCGGCTGCGCCGTCGCCGTCGCCGAGACCGGCACGATCGTCCTGGACGGCTCCTCCGACCAGGGGCGGCGGCGCATCACCCTGGTCCCCGACCACCACATCTGCGTCGTGCGGGTGCCCGACCAGGTCGTGTCGTCGGTGCCCGAGGCACTCGAACGCCTCGACCCGACCCGCCCGTTGACGTGGATCTCCGGTCCCTCCGCGACGAGTGACATCGAGCTGGACCGTGTCGAGGGGGTGCACGGCCCACGCACCCTGGAGGTGGTGCTGCTGAGCGGCTCGTAGCACTGCCGGGGTGTCGCTGAGTACACCCCCCGATACGGGCTCTGCACCCAGTGTGGTGCGGCCTCGCTCTCCGTAGCGTCTTCCACGAGGCACCGCACAGGGCGTGCCACACGGAAGGTGATGAGGATGTTCCGCTCCGGCGCACGAGGCAACCACGACCCGGGCCCCGCCTCCGAGGCCCTCCGGCTCGTCAAGGTGACCCGCACGTACGGCTCGGCGGGGAACGCCGTGACCGCCCTGGACGGGGTGACGCTGAGCCTGGGACGCGGCACGTTCACCGCGGTGATGGGACCGTCCGGTTCGGGCAAGTCCACGCTGTTGCAGTGCGCGGCGGGCCTCGACCGGCCGGACAGCGGCATCGTGTGCGTGGACGGCAAGGAGCTGACGGGTGGCGGCGAGGCGGAGCTGACGAAGTTCCGGCGCGGCCGGGTCGGGTTCGTCTTCCAGCAGTACAACCTGCTGGAGACGCTGACCGTCGCGCAGAACACGGTGCTGCCGCTCAAGCTGGCCGGGCGGCGCGTCGACCGGAAGCGGGCGCGGGAGGTGCTGACGTCGGTCGGTCTCGGGGACCGGCTCGGCCACCGTCCCGCCCAGCTCTCCGGTGGTCAGCGCCAGCGGGTGGCGATCGCGCGGGCCCTGGTCACCGAACCGCGGGTGATCTTCGCGGACGAGCCGACGGGCGCCCTGGACACGCGCAGCGCCCGGCAGGTGCTGCTGCTGCTCCAGGAGGCGGTGCGGGTGCACGGTCGGACCGTGGTGATGGTGACGCACGACCCGGTCGCCGCCTCGTACGCCGACTCGGTGGTCTTCCTCGCCGACGGCCGGCCGGCGGGGCGGATGGACGCGCCGACCCCGGACGCGGTCGCGGAGCGCCTCGCGCACCTGGGCGACGACGTGCCGGCGGGGGTGTGAGCGATGTTCGTACTGGCTCTCCGGTCGATCCGGCGCCGCCCCGGGCGGTTCCTGGCGACGCTGCTGTCCGCCTTCCTGGGGGCGGGGATCATGATGACGTTCAACTCGATGCACGACACGGCCGGGCAGGGCGGCGTCGACCCGGTCAGTTCGGAGACGCTGGGCACGGCGGCGGGGGTCGTCGGCGGCTACGGGACTCTGCTGGTGTTCTTCGCGGTGGCCTCGACGCTCACGGTCAACGTGCGTCAGCGCACCGCCGAGCTGGAGCTGCTGCGCTGCTCGGGGGCGACCCCGGCGCAGATCAAGCGGATGGTCGTGGGCGAGGCTGTGGCGGTGGCGCTGGTGGGCGCGGCGCTGGCGATCGGCCCGGCGATGCTCGGCGGGCGGGCGCTGCTGGACATGTTCCAGGACAGCGGCCAGGTGGCGCGGTCGGTGGACTACTCCTTCGGCCCCGTCGCGTTGCTGACCGGCGTGGACATCACCCTGCTCGCGTCCGCGGGCGCCGCGTTCCTGGCGGTGCGGCGGCTGACGCGCGGTGGCCGGGAGCGGGCCGGCGCCAAGCGGTTCCTGGCCGGTGCGGCGCTGGTCACCGGTGCCTCTGCGGCCGGCGCCACCTTCCTGTTCTCCGCGACCGACGAGATGTTGATGGCGGCGCCGGCCTACGGGGCGATCCTGCTGTCGGTGGGTTTCGCGCTGCTGTCTCCGCGGCTGCTGAAGGGCGTGCTCGACCGGCTGCCGCTGAGCGGCGCGAGCGGCTGGCTGGCGGTGCGCAACCTGCGTGAGCGGGCGAGTCACCTGGCCGGGATCCTGGTCTCGCTGATCCTGTTCACCGCGGTGTCGACGGCGACGCTCACCATGCAGTCGGTGGAGAGCGACGCGGTCAAGGCCTCCGGTCTGGTGAAGTCGGTCGACGCCAAGAACCTGGAGACCCTGAACCTGACGGTGGTCGGCATCATCGCGGTGTTCGTCTGCGTGATGCTGGTCAACTCGCTGTACGCGGCGACGACCTACCGCTCGCGCGAGTTCGGCCAGCAGCGCCTGGCCGGGGCGACGCCGGGGCAGGTGCTGGGCGTGGTGGCCGCCGAGGGCGTGATCCTCACGGTCACGGGGGTGTTCTTCGGCACGGTCGCCGCGCTGGCCGGCGTGGTGCCGTTCACGGTGGTCCGCACCGACGCGGTGCTGCCGGACCAGTTCCTCGGGGTGTGGCTCGCGATGGTGTCGGTGTCGGCGGCGGTGACGCTGGGGACGAGCCTGGGCACGGCCCGGCGGGTGCTGCGCACCCCGGCGGTGGGCGCGGTGACGCTGGCCGCCTGAGCGAACAGGGGGTGGGAGGGGGCGGCCGCCGAGGCGGTGGTCCCCTCCCCTTTCTTTCTCCTGTTTCTTTCTCCTGCTGTCTGCCGGACGTCCGGCTAGTCGGCCTTGGCGTACTCCTTCGCCATGCTGCCGGCGAAGTCGTAGACCACGCACTGTCCGTCGCCCACGACCCAGGCGTCGTGGCCGGGTGAGCAGACGAAGACGTCGCCGGGGCCCACCTCGCTCTCGGTGCCGTCGTCCATACGGACGTGCATGCGTCCCTCGACCACGTAGCAGTTGTGGTGGATCATGCAGCTGTCGGTGCCGGCGATCGGCGCCACGGACTCCGACCAGCGCCAGCCCGGTTCGAAGGTGGCGACGGCGAAGTCGAGTCCCTCCATGTGCACGGCCTCGATGTGCCCGCGGGGGAAATCGCGCCGCTCGTCCGGCTTGTCGAGCGTCTTTGCCTCCAGCATGACGCTCCTCCTTTCCCTGGCCCCACCACTCCATCGTCCGCCTGTCAACTCGGCGCCGCCATCCGGGGGAGGCACCTCGTCAGCGGGGCGGGCCGCAGAGTTCGGCGAAGCGGGCGGCGTCCACGTTGCCGCCGGACAGGATCACACCGACGCGGCGGGGCAGGGCGTCGATCCGGCCGCTGAGGAGGGCGGCCAGCGGGGTGGCGCCGCTGGGTTCGAGGACGGTCTTGAGGCGTTCGAAGGCGAACCGCATCGCGCCCCGGATCTCGTCGTCGGACACCACCACGATGCCGTCGAGGAGCCGCCGGTTGAGGGAGAACGTCAGCTCGCCGGGGATGGGCAGCGCCTGGCCATCGGCGATGGTGCGCGGGACCGGCACGCTGACCCGCCGGCCCGCCGCGAGGGAGCGCCTGGTGTCGTCACCGGCTTCCGGCTCGACGCCGAACACCCGGGTGCCGGGGTGTAGGCCCTTGACCGCGGTGGCGCTCCCGGCGATCAGTCCGCCGCCGCCGACCGGTGCGACCAGCGCGTCCAGCTCTCCCGTCTCCTCGACCAGTTCGAGGGCGGCCGTGCCCTGGCCCGCGATGACGTGCGGGTGCTCGTAGGGCGGGATCAGGGTCAGTCCGCGCTCGGCGGCCAGGGCCTCGGCGACGGCCACGCGGTCGCCGGTGTAGCGGTCGTAGGTGACGATCTCGGCGCCGTAGCCCGCGGTGGCGTCCCGTTTGGAGGGCGGCGCATCCTCGGGCATGACGATCACGGCGGTGGTGCCCAGTTCGCGCGCGGCCAGGGCGACCGCCTGGGCGTGGTTGCCCGAGGAGTAGGCGGCGATGCCCCGGGTCAGCTGCTCCGGGGTGAGGCGGGAGGCCGCGTTGTAGGCGCCGCGGAACTTGAAGGCGCCGACCCGCTGCTGGTTCTCGCACTTGAGGTGGACCTCGGCGCCGACGAGGGCGTCCAGGGTGCGCGAGCGGAGCACGGGGGTGCGGTGCGCGACGCCCTCGATGCGGGCGGCGGCGGAGCGGACGTCGTCGAGGGTGACCGGCGGTGCGGTGGTCGTCACGGGGGTCCTCAGGGGGTGTCGGCGGCCGGGCCGGTCACGGCACGGGCCTGGGAGAGGTAGTGGTAGGCGGAGGCGCGGGAGATGCCGAGCCGGGTGGCGACGTGCTCGACCGAGCGGCGTACGGCGAAGACACCGCGCCCGTCGAGGTCGCGGAACAGCTCCAGGCGCCGCTCCCGGTCCAGCGCCGCCCAGCTGGTGTCCCGGCGCAGTGGGTGGGCGTCCACGATGGCGTCGACCACCGCGTCGATGTCGTCGCCGAAGGTGGTCGCCGGCACTTCGGCGGGGGCGCGGGCGGTCCCGGCGAGGGCGCCGAGGAGGGCGTGGGCCCGGTCGACGGCGGTGACGTCCAGGTTGACGCACAGGGCACCGAAGACGGCGCCGGTGGAGTCGCGCAGCACCATGGTGGAGGACTTGAGCAGTGTGCCGTCGGCCGTGCGGGTGACGTAGTTCAGCTCGTCGCGCGCCTCGTCGCCGCGGGCCAGCACACGCATGCCGATCTCGCTCATCGCCCCGCCCACCGTCCGCCCGGTCACCGACCCCGCGACGGCCACGACCGAGTGCTCGGGGCGGCGGTAGTCGTGGAGCACCGCCTCGCAGACCGGTCCGAAGGTGGCGGCGATCCCCTCGACGACGGGACGCAGTGCGGCGAGGACGGCATCACGTTCGGCGTCCAGTGCGGATTCGGGCATCTTCCGGACCTCCTTGCTCGGCACCGAGGACACTCAGACTACACGTCCAGCACCTGGACTGGAAGTCCAGAGCCCTTGGACGGGAACCGCGGGAGCGCACGGCCCGGCGCGGGTATGTGTCCCGCTACCACGAGGCCGGCCCGGCCCGCGACTACTTGAACCCGCCCGGCACTCTCCTTGTCCGAGTCACTCGTACGGAGGTCGTTCCCCCGATGCCCAAGGACGCGAAGTCCCCGAAGAAGGTGCGCAGCAACCGCGCCGCGCTCACGCACAAGGTCGGGTACGCGCTGCGCCACCCCGAGCGAGTCGGTCCCTACCTCCGCCGGGCCGGCCGGGACGCGTGGCTGCGGGTCAGGCACCCCGACCACGTCGGCTACTACCGGGCGGTGATGGCCTCCGACACCCGGCGCGACCCGGAGGCCGCGGTGGGCAGCCGGACCCACGACCGCTGGCTGGCGCTCGGGCAACTGCAGTTCGACTACCTGATCGAGCACGGGCTGCGCCCCGAGCACCGCATGCTCGACATCGGCTGCGGCAACCTGCGCGGCGGCTGGCGTTTCATCGACCACCTCGACACCGGCAACTACTACGGCGTCGACATCTCGCCGGACATCCTCATCGCCGCCAAGAAGACCCTGACCGAGCGCGGACTCCAGGCGAAGCTGCCCCACCTGACCATCACCGGGGACCTCCGGCTGGAGTTCCTGCCCGACGACCACTTCGACGTCGTCCACGCCCACAGCGTGTTCTCGCACTCGCCGCTGAACGTCATCGACGAGTGCCTCGCCCACGTCGGGCGCGTCCTGACGGAGACCGGCTTCTTCGACTTCACCTTCGACCGGACGGAGGGCACCGAGCACCAGGTGCTCCGCGAGGACTTCTACTACCGCACGGACACGCTGCTCACGCTGGCCGCCCGGCACCACCTGCACGCGCGGTTCATGGAGGACTGGGAGAAGCGTCCGCACGGCCAGTCCAAGATCCGGGTGAGCCGCTCACCGCTGCCCTTCTAGGCGGACGGTCGCACGAGCCGAGGGGCCGGACCGCTCGTCCGGCCCTACGGGCGCGGATTGACCCGCCGCCAGGCGGGCCGGGCGTCCGCACCCCGGCGCCCGGCCGCGGCGGCACAGCGGGGGCAGACCCGGCGGACGGCGTCGGCGGCGCCGCCGGACTCGGGCAGCACGTCGGTCCAGCCGATCGCCGGGAACCGGGAGAGCCGCGAACGGTGGATCGACAGACCGCACACGGTCTCGTTCCGGCCCTGCTCCCACGCGTGCACCTCGCCCGCCGGCAGCCAGCGACCGTCGTCCTCGTCCCACCAGCGGCCGGAGGCCGCCACGCCGTAGCGCCGTGTCCTGGCCATGGCTCCCGGGTGCCCCGGAGGGACCGCGCCCACACGCGCGTACCTCCTCCTGTGTGATCACTCCGCAAGCCCTGCCCGTTTAAGGCGTTTTGTCTGCTTAGCATGCGGGGTCCGCGCATCGCCCCGCTGTACGAGAGGACACCAGATGGCGCCCACGGGCCGTCCCAGCGCACTGGCCGAACACGCCTTCTCCCCGCACGACGCCGTGCTGCGCGCCGCCGCCCGGCGCCTCGGCCGTCGGCGTTTCCTCACCGTGACCGCGGCCGCCGCCGCGCTCGCCTTCGCCACCAACCGGCCGGCCCGCGGCGCGGTCGCCGCCCCCGAACGCACCGCCCGGATCAGCAAGGACCCCTTCACCCTTGGCGTCGCCTCCGGCGACCCGCTGCCGGACTCGGTGCTGCTGTGGACCAGGCTGGCGCCCGAGCCGTTCCTCGAGGACGGCGGGATGGGCACGGAACGGGTCACGGTCGAGTGGGAGGTGGCCCTCGACGAGTACTTCGCCGGTGTCCTGTTCCGGGGCACCGCCGACGCCCACGCCGAGTACAACCACAGCGTCCACGTCGACGTGAAGGGCCTGACGCCCGGGACCGTCTACTACTACCGCTTCCGCGCCGGTGCCTGGCTCAGCCCGGCGGGCCGCACCCGCACCGCCCCGGCGGCGGGCAGCGCCACCTCGTCGCTGAAGCTCGCGGCGGTCGCCTGCCAGGCCTACATGGACGGCTACTACACCGTGCTCCGCCATGTCGCCCAGGACGACGTGGACGTGGTGTTCCACCTCGGCGACTACCTGTACGAGTACGCGGTGAACTCCGAGGGCGGGGAGCGCCGGTACACCGACGTCACGCTGCCCGACGTCTTCAACCGCGAGACGATGACCCTCGCCGACTACCGGCTGCGCTACTCGCTCTACAAGACCGACGAGGATCTGCGGGCCGCGCACGCCCGGCATCCGTTCGTCGTCGCCTGGGACGACCACGAGACCGAGAACAACTACGCGGGCAGCATCCCGGAGAACGACATCCCGCCGTCGGAGTTCCTGCTGCGCCGGGCCGCCGCGTACCGGGCGTACTGGGAGAACCAGCCGCTGCGCGCCGCCCAGCTGCCGCAGGGCCCGGACGCCCGGCTGTACCGCCGGCTGCACTGGGGCACGCTGGCGCAGTTCGACATCCTGGACACCCGCCAGTACCGCTCCGACCAGGCATACGACGACCGCCCGCACGCCCCCGGGGCCGAGTCGGACGATCCGGCGCGCACCATCACCGGCGCCGAACAGGAGCAGTGGCTGCTCGACGGCTGGAAGGGCTCGACCGCGCTGTGGAACGTGATGCCCCAGCAGGTGTGCTTCTCCCAGCGCAAGTTCGACGTGACCGCCGACGCCGCGCTGTCCATGGACGCCTGGGACGGCTACCGCGCCTCGCGCGCAAGGGTGGTCGCCGGCGCGAAGGCCGCCGGGGTCGACAACTGGCTGATCCTCACCGGCGACGTGCACGTGGGCTACGCCCTCGACGTCAAGGAGGACTTCGACGACCCGGCGTCCGCCACCGTGGGCACCGAGGTCACCTGCACCTCGGTGGCCAGCGGCCGGGACGGCGTGGACAAGCCCGCCAACTGGGACCTGTACATGCAGGCCAACCCGCACATGAAGTTCTACAACGGCAGGCGCGGCTACGTCCGGGCCGAACTCGGCCGGCAGGCCACCCACCTCGACTTCAGGACGGTCTCCGCCATCAGCACGCCCGGCGCCGCCGTGACCACGGCCGCCTCCTTCGTCACCGAGGCGGGCGACCCGGGGCTGAAGCCCGCCTGATCCGGCCCCGCCCCGGCGGAGGGTGCCGCGTACTGCACATGGCACCCACGGCGTCCCCCATCGCGCGAAACAGCCCGGGGTCGGGCTTCGCCGCGGATCTTTGCGGCAATGCCTGTGACTTCGCCGCAGGCGCACCGTGATCCACGGTCGCCCACGAACCCCGCTGTCTCGCACAGCGTCCGAAGGAGGCACATCGCATGGTCGGCAGACATGCCGCGCGCAGCCGCCGCGCAGCCCTCACCGCGCTCGGCGCCCTGGTCCTGACCGCACTCCCCTCGGCCGCGTCGGCCGCACCGCCGCCCGTCCCCGGACCGCGGCCCGCCGTGGCCCTCACGCCCGACGCCGCCGCCGCGCCGGCGCGCATGCTGAGCGCGATGGAGCGCGACCTGAAGCTCGCGCCCGGACAGGCTGAGGCCCGGCTGGTCAACGAGGCGGAGGCGGGCACCCGCGCGGGCATGCTGCGCAACACGCTGGGCGACCGCTTCGCGGGGGCCTGGGTGAGCGGGGCCACCTCCGCCGAGCTGACCGTCGCCACCACCGACGCCGCGGACACCGCCGCCATCGAGGCGCAGGGCGCCAAGGCGGCCGTCGTCGGGAAGAACCTCGCGGAACTGCGCGCGGTCAAGGAGAAGCTGGACGCCGCGGCCGTCCGCACCCGGACCCGGCAGACGCCGGTCTGGTACGTCGACGTGCGGACCAACCGGGTGACGGTCCAGGCCACCAGCGAGTCGGCCGCGACCGCCTTCCTCACGACCGCCGGGGTGTCCGGCGAGGACGCGGGCGTCCGCGTCTCGCCGGACCAGCCGCGCGTGCTGGAGGACCTCGTCGGCGGCGACGCCTTCTACATCAACGACCAGGCCCGCTGCTCCATCGGCTTCTCCGTCACCAAGGACGACCAGCAGGGCTTCGCCACGGCCGGGCACTGCGGCGACCCGGGCGCCACCACCACCGGGTTCAACGAGGCCGACCAGGGCACCTTCCAGGCGTCCACCTTCCCCGGCAAGGACATGGCCTGGGTGGGCGTCAACTCCGACTGGACCGCGACGCCGGACGTCAAGGCGCAGGACGGCGAGAAGATCCAGGTCGCCGGGTCGGTGGAGGCGCTCGTGGGCGCGTCGGTGTGCCGTTCCGGCTCGACCACCGGATGGCACTGCGGCACGATCCAGCAGCACGACACGAGTGTCACCTACCCGGAGGGCACCGTGAACGGGCTGACCGAGACGACGGTGTGCGCCGAACCCGGCGACTCCGGCGGCCCCTTCGTGTCGGGCACCCAGGCGCAGGGCACCACGTCCGGCGGCTCCGGGGACTGCACCAACGGCGGGACCACCTTCTACCAGCCGGTCAACCCGCTGCTGAGCGACTTCGGCCTCACCCTGAAGACCACGTCCGCCGCGTCGGAGACACCGGCGCCGCAGGACAACGCGGCGGCGGACGCCTGGGCGGCGGGCCGGGTCTACGAGGTCGGCACCACCGTGTCCTTCGATGGTGTGCGCTACCGGTGTCTGCAGAGCCACCAGGCGCAGGGGGCTGGGTCGCCGGCGAGCACGCCCGCCCTGTGGCAGCGGGTCTGACGGACGTACGCCCGGCACGGGTCGGCGCGGGTCGCTCGCAGCGGCCCGCGCCGGCTCGCGTACCGGCGCGCTATGCCTCGGCGAGGAGCGCGTAGGCGGTGGCGATGAACGGGTCGCGGGCGCGGAACCGCCGGGTGCACACGGCGGCCAGGGCGGTGTCCGTGTCGGGCCTGAAGCCCAGGAACGCCTGCTGGCCCAGCGTGGCGCCACTGTGGAAGTACATGGGCCCGCCGTCCGTGGGGTGCCGGAACCACGCGACCGTGTGCACGTGCCGGTGCCCGAGGCCCCGCCGGAGCACCGGCACCCGCACCGCGCGCAGCGCGCCGGCGGCCGGTGAGCGGGCCGGGTCCAGGTGGGCCTCCAGGAAGGTGAGCAGGTCGTTGGGGGTGGACCGGACGGCTCCTGCCGCCTGGAAGCCGCCCGCGTCGAAGGGCGGGACGGGGGTGCGGCCGTCCTTGCGGTGTCCCACGGCGTCGGTCGCGGGTCCCTCCGCGCGCAGGGCCGTTCCGCTGAGGCCGAGGGCGCGCAGCACCTGTCCGGTGATCAGGTCCTCCCACGCGGTGCCGGTGGCCGCCGCGATCGCGTGGCCGAGGACGGAGACGCCGTAGTTGGAGTAGTGCCAGCGGGTTCCCGGACGGTGCTTGGGCGCGTGGTGCAGGAAAGTGTCGGTCAGCCGCCCGGCGGGGTAGCGGGCGTAGGGGTTGGTGCGCCAGGCGGGCAGTCCCCGGCGCACGAAGTCGGCGGGCAGCGCGGGCAGCCCCGACGTGTGGGTGATCAGGTGCGCGAGGGTCACGGGGTGCGGGCCGGCTCTCCCGCCGGGGTCCAGGCAGGTGGCCGCCGCCTCGCCGCCGGTGAGCACGCCGCGCCGGATCAGGCGCATGAGCAGCAGCGCGGTGAACGTCTTGGACGCCGACCCGATCTCGTAGCGCAGGTCCTCGCGGGGGACGCCGGGCGGCGGGGCGGTACCGCCGCCGTGCAGGGTGCGGCGGCCGCGCCGGGAGACGGCGAAGACGACGTCGGGTGCGTCGGAGGCGTCCACGGCGTCGGCCAGCCGCTCGCGCAGCGCGGCGTCGTCGGGCGGCCCGGGCTCCGGCGGGGCGTCCTCCGCGTGGTCCTCGGTGGCGGCTTCGCCCGGCCAGGGCGTACGACGGCCCGTCATGACGCGGAGTGCGCCAGCTCGGTGAGGGCGCGGGAGGTGGCCAGCAGGGAGGCGAAGGCGGCTACCAGCGTCGGGTGGTAGACCACGTCGAAGACCGTGTCGGGGTCGCCCTCGGGCATCGTGCGTACGGCGGGCATGGCGCCGTCGGGCTGCTGTGCGGCGGCGAAGCCCCGCCAGGCGGCGTCGTCGAGGGTGGGTCGGGGCAGGCAGGCGTCCACGACCAGGAGTTCGCCGAGCAGGTCCCAGCGCTGGAGGTCCAGCCAGTCGTCGATCCACACCGGGAGCCAGGTCGCGAGGTAGTCGGCGACGTCGGGCGGCAGGCCGCCGGGGTTCTCGCCCCAGTCGGTGAGGTGGAAGACGGTGTGGGTGATGTCGTAGGCGGTGTGGCCCTCGACCGTCCACGGCTCGGGGGTTCCGGCCAGCCAGGTGGCGGCGACCAGGTCGGCCTCGGGCGGTCGTGGGGTCAGGCCGAAGCGGCGCTGGAAGGCGGACAGGCCCAGGCGCCGGGTCGCGGTCACCGGGAACCGCGTCCAGCTGTCCAGCCGGTGGTTGAGGACCGTGGCGCGTTCGATCTCGGGCTGGCTGTAGCCCAGCTCCTTGAACGGCAGGTACACCTCGAAGGGGACGGGCGAGAAGGGCTCGACGCGCTGGCCGCGCACCAGCATGCGACCGCCGTCCAGGGTCTCGCGCCAGGTGTGGTCGAGCAGTTGGCGCGCGAGCTGGGCCTGCCGGGATCCGGCGACGCCCTCGCGGAAGAGCACCGTGCAGATGAGGGCGAGTTCGCCGATCGGCTTGAAGCGTTCCAGGAAGCCGACCTCGGGGTCCACGTCCGGATCGAGGCGGAAGCCGTCCCGGTGGGCCCACAGCCACTCCAGGGCACCGGCTCCGACGCGGTGGATCAGGCGGGTGTCCGTCATCCCGGCGCTCCTTGTCCGGCGTGTCGCGCCGCGTGCCGCACGTCCGGCGGGCGTGCCGTGGCTGCCGTGGCGAGTGCCGCCGCGAACGCGGCCATCAGGGTGGAGTGGTAGCAGTCGGTGAAGTCGTAGGGGTCCGGTCCCGGGTCCGCACCGGCGGCGTCCTGGGCGGCGCCCTCCTCGGGGATCGCGCCGGAGCCGGACTGGGCGGCGGCGACCCGCCGCCAGGCGTCCTCCAGGACGGCGGGTTCCGGCGGGCGCGGCAGGCTCGCCGCGACGGCGAGGAGCTCGCAGCTCAGGTCCCACATCCGGGCGTCCAGGCAGGTGTCGAGCCAGGGCGGCAGCCAGTGCAGGAGGTACTCGGCCAGGTCCGCCGGGACGCCCCGGGTCGCACGTCCCCAGTCGGTGAGGTGGAAGACGACGTGGGTGAGCGCGTAACCGGCCGCGCGTTCGAAGGTCCAGGGTTCCGGGAGGCCGCCCAGCCAGGTGCGCCCCAGCGCCTGCGGCACGTCCCCGTGGGGGTCGATGCCGCTGCGCCGCTCGGCCTCCAGCACGCCGAGGCGGCGGGTGGGGTACTGCTCGGTCAGCCGCCAGCCGCGGGTACGGGTCAGCACCGCGGCGGACTCCTCGTAGCCTGGGTGTCGCAGTCCGGCCGAGGCGAAGGCCGCGTAGACCTCCAGCGGGTAGGTGGCGAAGGGCTCCAGCGTCTGCATGAGCGGGAAGAGTTCGCCCCGATGCGTCTGCTGCCAGGCGAAGTCCAGCAGTTCGGACACGCGGGTGTGCAGCGGGTCCCCGGGCGGGGTGCACCGGGAGACGGAGGCGCAGACCTGGGTGAGCTCGCCCAGCGGCTTCCAGGTCCGGTTGACCTGGCCGTCGGCCGCCAGCGCGTCGTCGCCGAGCGCGAAGCGGTCGCGATGGGTCCACACCCAGTCCAGTGCGGCCGCCTCGACGTCGCGGAGGCGCACCTCCGGGACGCTCACAGCAGGACCGCGGCCGGCATCAGCCGTGCCGCCTCCAGTTGCAGGGCCACCCGCGGGTCGGAGCCGCCCATGAGGCGTACGAAGTCCAGTCCGGCCTCCAGGCCGAGGGTGTCCGGCACCCCGTCCAGGAGGGTGAGCCAGCGCCCGGCGCCGGCCGCCTGCTGCCAGTCGCGGCGGCGTACCGCGCGGACGAATCCGCGCGCCACGTCCACGGGGCGGCCGCGTGCCACGCGGGTCACGGCGCACTCCTCGCCGGGCAGCGCGAGCGGGGCGAGGACGGCGAGTTGGTGGGTGAGGAACTGCCAGCCCGCGTCCTCGAGCCAACGGGCGTCGGGTTCGGCGCCGGGCTCGCCGACGGGCGGGCCGGTCAGGGGCTGTTCGGTGCGGCGCAGGGCACGGGTCATGGCCCAGTGGCTCCACACGACGGCGGGGGCCGCGTCGTCGCGCGGCGGATGCGCCGCCACGGCCTCCTTGAACACGGCGAGTTGCCCCGGGTCGGGCGTAACGCGCAGCAGGACGCTGGGCAACAGGGCGTCGGCGCCCAGGACCCGTACCGCCGCACGGGCGACGCCCTCACCGGCGCCGCCTCCCGTCAGGGTGCTGCCCGCTCGCACGTGGTCTCCGCTCCGAAGAGCGGAGACCACGTCTGAAGCGAGGTCCAGCACCGTTCCCTGCAGGAGGGCCGATGTGCTCGACTGCTCCATCTCATTCTCCCGTCGGTCCGTCAGCCCTTCTTCGGGCGCGGGGTCGGCGGCGAGAGCAGGAGGCTGGTGCCTCCGGACTGCAGGGCGAGCGCGGCGCACTCGCGGCTGTCGCGGAAGACTCCGTCGGGCTCGGCGGGGTCGAGTGCCGCGTCGATGTCGATGTTCTCGGTGCGGGTGACTTCCTCGAGCACCTTGTCCTTGGAAGGCATTTCACCATCTCCCTCTGGTAGCCAAATGGCCTTCACACCCAAGGGTGTCCGATAAGTCACAGAACATGCCTTTCTTCACAAAATTCTCGGGAGGTAACTCGTTCAACGACCTCAGGCCCGCCGCAGCCGCCACACGTGGTCCTCGCGGAAACCCTCGACACCGTCGGGCGAGACGCTCGGCCGGCGAGCGGTCCGACGCGTCTCCACGCTCCACTCCCCCGCGGGCAGGGCGAGTTCGGCGAGGACGCCGTCCAGGGTGGGGAAGACGGCGTCGAACGGCGGTTCGGTCTGCCAGGAGGGCCAGCCGGCGTGCATGACGACCAGCAGGGTGCCGCCCGGTGCCACGGCCCGCGCGGCGGCGCGCAGCACCGTCTGCTGGTCGAGGGCGACCGGGGACTGCAGGTAGTGGGCGCTCACCAGGTCGAAGGAGCCCTCGGGGAACGAGGGTCCCAGCTCGTGGCGTTCCCAGGCGACGCGGTCGCCGACCCCGGCCTCGGCGGCGTGCCCGGCGGCGCGTTCGAGGGCGGTGGCGGAGATGTCCGCGCCGGTGACCCGCCAGCCGCGCGAGGCCAGCCACACGGCGTCCGCCCCCTCGCCGCAGCCGAGGTCGAGCGCGGTGCCGGGGGCGAGTTCGGCCGCCTCCTGGACCAGCAACTCGTTGGGGCGGCCGCTCCAGACGCGGCCGGTGTCGCGGTAGCGGGCTTCCCAGAACTCCGCGGCGGGAGCCGGCGCGGGGGTGTCGGTCATGGTGCCTCCTGGGGCGGGCGCGGTGGTCTGTTCGGCGGGGCGCGCGAGGACCGCGCACCCCGTGTGCAGGCTGCCCCGGCCGGTCGGGAGGCGCCAAAGATGTTTGCCGGAACGGCAAAATCGCGCCGTCGGGCGACTCCGTCAGCGTGTGAGCGCCTCCGCCCCGCCCTCGGGGGTGTCGGTGCGCACCCACACCGCCCGGCGCGGGAAGGGGATCTCGACGCCCGCGTCGTCCAGCGCCTCCTTGACCCGGCGGCGCAGCTCACGGGTGACGCCCCACTGCTGGAGCGGCACGGTCTTGACGGCGAGGCGCACCAGCATCCCGTCGGCGTCCAGGGACTGCACGCCCCACACCGCGGGGTCCTCCAGCAGGACGTCCGCGAAGTCCGGCTCCTCGCGCAGCGCGCGGCCGGTGTCCTCCAGGACGCGGTAGACGGTGTCGAGGTTCGCGTCGTGGGCCACGGCGACGTCCAGGACGGCGCGGGCCCACTCCTGGCTGTCGTTGCGGACCCGCAGGATCTCGCCGTTGCGGATGTGCCACAGGCCGCCGTTGAGGTCGCGCACATGGGTCAGCCGCAGGCCGACGTGCTCCACCTCGCCGACGGCCTCGCCGAGATCGACCGAGTCGCCCACGCCGTACTGGTCCTCGACCATGATGAGCAGCCCGGACAGGTAGTCGGCGACCAGGCTCTGGGCGCCGAAGCCGATGGCCAGGCCGACCACTCCGGCACTGGCCAGCAGCGGCCCGAGGGCGATGCCGACCTGGTCGAGCACCATGGCCACGCCGACCATGAACAGCACGATGGTGACGGCGCTGCTGAGCACCGAGCCGATGGTGCGGGCCCGCTGTTCGCGGCGTTGCCGCGCCCGGGACCGGTCGCGGTGCAGGACGGTGGCGCCGCGGGCCTGCCTGCGCGGGCGGCTGCGCTCGGCCTCGCCGGCCGACGGTTCCAGGACCCGCTGGACGACCCGGGTGATGGCCCGCTTGGCCACCGCGCGCAGTACGAGCAGGATCACGACGATGAGCGCGATGCGCAGCGGTATCCCGATCAGGGACGCGGTGTGGTCGCCGACCCAGTCCGACCACGAGGCCGCCAGCTGCGGGTTCGTGACCGGTTCGGCGGGCGGGGAGGTGTGCGACATCGGCTCGGTTGCTCCGTTCCTGGGGACGACTTGTCTGCCGTCGGAGCCGCCTACCCAACCGCCGCGCGAACATGACGGCTTTCACCGGCGCCCGTCGGGGCACCCGCCCGGCGTCGTCCCTCGGCGGAAGGGGTCCCCCGGCGTGGTCACCGTTGCCGTCCTGCTGCTGCCCGCACTGGGTCTGCTGCTGTTCACCATGACGTATCTGGAGGACCGGCTGTTCGGTGATCCGGACCCGCCCCGGCACGCCCGGCGCAGGCATCTGCGTCTCCTCCCGGGCGGGAGCGGCGCGGACCACAGGACCGGCGCGGGCCGGGCCTCCGACCGCGACGCCGCCTGAGGCCGCCCGCCGGCGCACCGGCGCGCCGGCGGGTCGGAGAACCGGCGGTTCGGCGGGCCGCACGCACCCCGCCGAGCGGCCGGACGGCCCGCCGGGTGATGCTGGTGCGCACGGGACACACGTGGCACGGCCGAGGAGAGTGGATGGACGCCGGGGAACAGCACGACGCGGACGACGAGTTCGTCCGGTTCTGGCAGGAGCGCCGGGTGTGCTTCCTGTCGACGCGGCGGGCCGACGGGACGCCCCACCTGGTCCCGGTGGGGGTCACGTACGACCACGCCACCCGCACGGCGCGGGTCATCACCAGCCGGGACACCGCGAAGGCGCGCAACGTGCGGCGGGCCGCCCCGGCGGTCGTCGCCGTGGGCCAGGTCGACGGCAGGCGCTGGTCCACCCTTGAGGGCGTGGCGACCGTTCGGGACGACGCCGGCGCGGTCCGCGACGCGGAGACCCGCTACGCGGCCCGCTACCGGCAGCCCCGGGCCAATCCGGAGCGCGTCGTCATCGCGATCGACGTACGGCGCTTCCTCGGCACGGTGCGCCCCTCGGAGCGGCGTCCGGACGCGTGAGGGCCGGGACGGGGAGGGTCAGTCCCGTCCGGCCCGGTCCCGGTGCCCCAGCCGCCCGGGCCACCAGGCGACGGCGCCGATGTCGCGGGCGAGCGCCGGGACCAGCAGCGAGCGCACCACCAGCGTGTCCAGCAGGACGCCGAAGGCCACGATGAAGGCGATCTGCAGCAGGAAGGCCAGCGGGATCACCCCTAGCGCGGCGAAGGTGGCGGCGAGGACGACGCCGGCCGAGGTGATCACGCCGCCGGTGGCGGTCAGCCCGCGCAGGATGCCCTCGCGCACGCCGTGGCGCAGCGCTTCCTCCCGCACCCGGGACATGAGGAAGATGTTGTAGTCCACTCCCAGGGCCACGAGGAAGACGAAGCCGTACAGCGGGACGGAGGCGTCGGTGCCGCTGAAGCCGAACACATGGGTGAAGACGAGCGCCGAGACGCCCAGGGTGGCCAGGAAGTTCAGCGCCACCGTCGCCACCAGCAGGACGGGCATCAGCAGGGAGCGCAGCAGCAGGACCAGGATGACCAGGATGATGGCGAGGACCACCGGCACGATGAGTGTGCGGTCCTCGCCCGCGGTCTCCTGGGTGTCGTACTGCTGGGCGGTGTAGCCGCCGACCAGGGCGTCCGCCCCGGAGACCTCGTGGACGGCGGCCCGCAGCCGGACCACCGTGCTCTTGGCGGCGTCGCTGTCGGCGGGCGCCTCGAGCGTCGCGTCGATGCGTACGCGTCCGTCGACCACCAGGGGCGTACCGGCGCCGGGGCGGCCGGAGTCGGTCACCGGGGCGGCCGAGGCGACGCCGTCGGTGTCGCGGGCGGCCCGGAGGACCGGGTCGAGGCGGTCGGCCTCGGCGATGACGACGGCGGGGTTGCCGGAACCACCGGGGAAGTGCTCGGCGAGGGTCTGCTGGGCGGCCACCGAGGGCGTGTCGTTCACGAAGATCTCGTCGAGCGGGACGCCCTTGGAGCTGAGGGTCGGTGCGAAGGCGGCGCAGGCGAGCAGCGCGGCCAGTGAGAGGGCCCAGATGCGGCGCGGAGCGCGGTCCACGAGCGCGGCGACACGGTGCCACAGCCGGTGTCCGGCCTCCGGGTCGCCGGTCCGCACCGGCTTGGCCGGCCAGTAGGCGACCCGGCCGAGCAGGACCAGGACGGCGGGCAGGAAGGTGAGCGTGCTCAGCACCGAGCAGACGATGCCGATGGCACCGACGGGCCCGAGCGCGCGGTTGTTGGTCAGGTCGCTGAGCAGCAGCGCCAGCAGGCCGAGCGCGACGGTGGCCGCACTGGCGACGACGGCGCCCCAGGAGTCGCGCAGCGCGGCGCGCACGGCGCCGAAGCGGTCCGGGTGGCGGGCGAGCTCCTCGCGGAAGCGGGCGGTGAGCAGCAGCGCGTAGTCGGTGGCGGCGCCGATGACCAGGATGGAGAGGATGCCCTGGACCTGGCCGTCGACGCGTACGACGTCGCGGTCGGCGAGGGCGTAGACGATGGCGCACGACAGGGCCAGTGCGAAGACCGCGCTCAGGATGATGACCAGGGGCAGCAGGACGCTGCGGTAGACGAGCAGCAGGATCACCAGGACGGTGATGAGCGCGACGGCGAGCAGCAGTCCGTCGATGCCCGCGAAGGCGTCGGAGAGGTCGGCCTGGGAGGCCGCGGGCCCGGCGAGCTGCGCCTGGGTGCCGGGGACCTGCCCGGCGGCGTCGCCGATGTCCGCCAGCACGTCCGGGAGCCGTTCGCCGAGGTCCGGCTCGACCTGGACGACGGCCTGGAGGGCCTCGCCGTCGTCCGAGGGCAGCGCGGGGCTCGCGGATCCGACGATCCCCGGGTCGCCTTCGAGGCCCGCGACCGAGCGGGTGGCGGCCTGCTGGTGCGCGGTGACCGCGGCGTCGCCGTCGCCGTCGGCGGTCCAGACGACGATCACGGGGAGTGTCTCGTCCTGCTGGAAGGCCTTCTGCGCGTCGACGACCCGCGTGGACTCCGCGCTGCGGGGCAGGAAGGACGCCTGGTCGTTGGTGGCGACCTCGCCGAGCTTGCCGGCGTAGGGGCCGAGCGCTCCGCCGACGACGAGCCAGACCAGGAGGAGGAGCACCGGGACGAGCCATCGGGCGCGTCGGGCACTTCGGGGCGGGTGGGAGGGGGTGGACATCGGTGTCGGGTCTCCAAATCTCGGGGGGCGCTGGCACCAAATGCAGCTCGATCATAAACAATCTCAATCATCGAGTTATTTTCGGGTGCCCTCGGAGCACCGGACGTCGCGACACGCCGCTGCCCGGCGGGCCGGCCGGCTCAGCGGTCGTCCGACGCCACGTGGCTCAGCTCCTCGTTCAACGCCGCCAGGAAGCGGGCCACGACGGCCAGTTCGCCGTCGTCGAAGTGCGCGCGGGCGGCGATGGCGGCGTCGGCCAGCGGACGGAAGTACCGTCGGGCCGCCTCACGGGCCTCGGGCACGTAGTGCAGGTGGACGACCCGGCGGTCGGCGCTCTCCCGGACCCGGCGCACGTGTCCGGCGCGCTCCAGCCGGTCCACGCACGCCGTCACCGCGCCCGAGGTCAGCCCGAGGTGCCGGCGCAGCCGTCCCGGCGTCATGGGTTCGGGTGCGTCCAGGATCGCCGCGAGGGCCTGGATGTCGGTGGCGTGCAGCGTGTGGGCACCGGCGAAACCGTGCACGACGCGGTTGATCTCGCCGTTCATCCGCCTCAGCTGGACGGCGAGGACGTGCAGGTCGCTCGTCTCGGGGCCGGGACCGGTCCCCCGCTCGTGCGCGTGCTGTCCGCGCTGATTCGCTGTCGCCACGTGATCAGCGTATAGAAGGGTCGACCTGGGCCGGGACGCGTCAACCCCGTCCCGTCCGGGGGAAGGGGTCACGGTGACGACTGTCCGCGAACGACGGAGCCGCATGAGCCAGGCAGACGAAGGACCCGGGAAGACGAGCGGCGAGGGTGCCGGGGCGGGCCTGCGCTGCCTGGTCACCGGCGCCACGGGATACGTCGGGGGCCGCCTCGTACCGGAACTGCTCGACGCCGGACACCGGGTGCGGTGCCTGGCCCGCTCCCCGCACAAACTCCGCGACCACCCGTGGGCGGGACGGGCCGAGGTGGTGCGGGGCGACGTGACCGACGCCGACTCGGTGGCGCGGGCGATGGAGGGCGTCGACGTCGCCTACTACCTGGTGCACGCGCTCGGCACCGGCGACGACTTCGAGGCCACCGACCGGCGGGCGGCGCGCACCTTCGCCGAGCGGGCCGGGGCGGCGGGCGTGCGGCGCATCGTCTACCTGGGCGGCCTGACCCCGGCCGGGGTGCCGGAGGGCGAACTGTCCCCGCACCTGCGTTCCCGTGCCGAGGTGGGCCGGATCCTGCTGGCCTCCGGCGTGCCCACGACCGTGCTGCGCGCGGCGGTCGTCATCGGTTCCGGGTCGGCCTCCTTCGAGATGCTGCGCTACCTCACCGAGCGGCTGCCGGTGATGGTCACCCCGAGCTGGGTCCACACCCGCATCCAGCCGGTCGCCGTGCGGGACGTGCTGCGCGCCCTGGTGGGCAGCGCGACCATGCCGGACGAGGTGTCCCGGACCTTCGACGTCGGCGGCCCCGACATCCTGACCTACCGGCAGATGATGGAGCGCTACGCCCGGGTGGCCGAGCTGCCCAGGCGACTCATCCTGCCGGTGCCGATGCTGTCCCCCGGGCTGTCCAGTCACTGGGTCGGGCTGGTCACGCCGGTCCCGGCGGCCATCGCCCGCCCGCTCACCGAGTCGCTGCGGCACGAGGTGGTGTGCCGTGAGAACGACATCGTCCGGTACGTACCGCCGCCGCCGGGATACCCCCTCGGCTTCGACGACGCGCTGCGGCTGGCCCTGCAACGGGTGCGGGAGGCCCGGGTCACCACCCGCTGGTCGTCCGCGTCCGTGCCCGGGGCGCCCAGCGACCCGCTGCCCACCGACCCCGACTGGGCCGGCGGCAGCCTCTACACCGACGACCGCGCGCTGAGCGTCGACGCGCCGCCGGACGCGCTGTGGCGGGTCGTCGAGGGCATCGGCGGCGACCACGGCTGGTACTCCTTCCCCCTGGCCTGGGCGGTACGCGGCTGGCTGGACCGGCTGGTCGGCGGGGTGGGCCTGCGCCGGGGGCGCCGGGACGCCGCGCGGCTGCGGGTCGGCGACTCGCTCGACTTCTGGCGGGTGGAGGAGATCGTCCCCGGGCGGCTGCTGCGGCTGCGCGCCGAGATGCGGCTGCCGGGGCTCGCCTGGCTGGAGATGTACGCCGAGACCGACGACGCCGGTCGCACGCGCTACCGCCAGCGGGCGCTGTTCCATCCTCACGGGCTGGCGGGCCATGCCTACTGGTGGAGCGTGTGGCCCTTCCACGCCGTGGTCTTCGGCGGCATGGCCCGCAACATCGCCCGCGCCGCCGCCCTTGCTCCGCGAGCGTCCGGCGGGGTCCACGACACCCCCGCCCCGTGAGACCGGCCTGCCGCGCCCGAGCGCACCGCGCTCCACCGCCGCACCCCGCGCCGCCGTACGAGGGCGATCGTCCAGCGCCCCGGCCCCTTCCGGCGCCGCCCCGCTCCCCGTCCCGCCGGCCGCGTCCACGACGCCCTCGGCCCTGCGCCCCGCACCGCCACCCTGCCGGGGCGGGCGCCGAGGCCGCGGTGCGGTGCGCGCCCGGGAGGACGGCGGTGCTGCGCCGACACCCTCCCGGAACCGACCGTCCAACGCGCCGCACCGGACGCGCGGCGGGCACGGCCTTTCCCGGCCGCGCCACCGGGAGGGCGCTGTCCCTGCCGGGTGACTCCCCGCCGGAGCCGTACGGACCGCCGATCCCCGACCGGAGCCGGGCCGGGCCGGTGACCAGGACACCGCGGTCTCGGCCCCTCGCGTTGCCCGACAGGACGCGAGGTATCGGCCCCCCGCGTCGCCCGACAGGATGCGGCGTGCGGCCGCACCCTCCTTCGTGCCCCGGTGACGGTGCGGCGACGGCTCCGCGCGTCCCCGCGGATGCACGTTGCGGTCCGGTAGCGTCGCGGGAACCCCCTGCGAGGAGCGCCATGGCCACGTCGGTCGTCCTGTTCACCCGCGACCTGCGGCTGCACGACCACCCGCCGCTGCGCGCGGCCCTCGACCGCTCCTCGGCGGTGGTGCCGCTGTTCGTCCGCGACCGGGCCGTGGACGCCGCCGGATTCGCCGCGCCCAACCGGCTCGCGCTCCTCGCCGACTGTCTGCGGGACCTGGACGCCGGGCTGCGGGACCGGGGCGGGCGGCTGGTCGTCCGCTCCGGCGACCTGGTCGGGCAGGTGTGCGCGGTGGCCGGGGAGGCGGAGGCCGACGAGGTGCACCTGGCGGCCGACGTCAGCGCGCACGCGCACCGGCGCGAGGAACTCCTGCGCTCCGCCCTCGCGGCGCGGGGCTGCCGACTGCACGTCCACGACGCCGTGACCACCGTGCTGGCCCCGGGGACCGTCACCCCGGCCGCCTCCGACCACTTCGCGGTCTTCACGCCGTACTTCCGGCGCTGGAGCGAGCGTTCCGTCCGCGAGCCGCTGGCCGCCCCGCGCCGGGTGCGCGTCCCGGACGGCATCGGTTCTGAGCCACTGCCCGCGCGCGGGGACCTGGCGGGGCTGTCCCCGGCGCTGCCGACCGGTGGGGAACGGGCCGCCAGGAAGCGCATGACGGCGTGGCTGCGCGACGGCATCGCCGGCTACGCGGACCAGCACGACGACCTGGCCGGCGACGCCACCTCCCGGCTCTCCCCCGACCTGCACCTCGGCGCCCTCTCCCCCGTCGAGCTGGTCCACCGGGCCCGGCGCGCGGGCGGTCCCGGCGCGGAGGCATTCGTACGCCAGCTGGCCTGGCGGGACTTCCACCACCAGGTGCTGGCCGCCCGCCCGCACACCTCGGCCGCCGACTACCGCACCCGGCACGACCGCTGGCGCACCGGCCCGGCCGCCGAGGCGGACGCCGCAGCGTGGCGGGACGGACGCACGGGCTATCCGGTCGTGGACGCCGCGATGCGCCAGCTGCGGCACGAGGGCTGGATGCACAACCGGGGCCGCCTGCTGGTCGCCAGTTTCCTCACCAAGACGCTGTACGTGGACTGGCGGGTCGGCGCCCGGCACTTCCTGGAGCTGCTCGCGGACGGCGACGTGGCCAACAACCAGTTGAACTGGCAGTGGGCCGCGGGCACCGGCACCGACACCCGGCCGCACCGCGTCCTGAACCCGACCGCGCAGGCACGGCGCTTCGACCCCGACGGGGCGTACGTACGGCGCTGGGTGCCCGAGCTGTCCGGGCCGGCGGGCCGCTCGGTGCACGAGCCCTGGCGGCTGCCGGAGGCGGAGCGTTCCGCGTACTCCGCCTACCCCGACCCGATCGTCGACCTCTCCGAGGGCCTGGACCGCTTCAGGCGGGCCCGCGGGCGCGACTGAGCCCCGGGCCGGGCGGACACGGGCGGCGTCAGGGGTGGGGCCCGTCCGGACGGGACGTGTGGTCCGGGTGGTTGCGGGTCCGGCGGGCCTCCTTCAGCTCCGCCTCGTACAGATGCCGGCGGCCCTCCGCGAGGCGTTCCACCGCCGCCCGCTCCAGGTCCCGGAACGGCTGGTAGTACGTCCGGTCGTAGGCGTCGACGATCTGGAACGTCCAGTGGCCGGGGATGACGTTGCGGCCCAGGATCTCGGCGCGCACGCGCTCCGCCCACTCCGGGTGCCCCGCGACGCGCAGCAGCTCGACCGCGCGGTCGAGTTCGAAGTCCGCCGCACCGGTGTGCTGGTGGAAGGCGAACAGGTGGCCGCGGGCGCACTCGGTCGTCTCCAGGGACTTGGACAGGGACCCGAGGGCCTCGACCGTCGCGTCGCTGACACCCTCGGGGCGCCGTTCGGGGTCGTCGTCAGCCATGGCGTGCCAGGGGGTCGTGGCCCCAGTTCATGAGCGAGTGCCGCCACCGGGTGTCCTCGACGTCGCCCGACGGGCGCTGGGCCAGGTGCCGGCGGACGTAGCCGACGACCTTGCGCATGTGCTCGTAGTCGTCGTCCGAGAGATCGTCCTTGTTCTTGTGCAGGATCTCCACGATCCGGCGGCCGGACGCGTGTCCGACGGACTCGCCGCCGTCCTGGTGGTGCCCGGCGTCCCGCGACTCGTCGGTGTCGAGCCAGCGGTCCAGTTCGGCCGGTGTCATGTTCACCAGCTCGTGGAAGGCGTCCCGGGTCTCGTCCTGTTCGTCGCCGTCCATGGCGCCTCACTTCTTCTTCAGCGCGGACGGCTTGTGCACCGCCGACCTGCCCGACTTGTCGCTGCGGACCTGGTACTGCGGGTCGTCGGAGGAGGCGTCCACGGTGCGGCCGGCCGCCTCGGTGCGCTTGGTGATCTTCTTCTCCACCTCGCCCTCGGTGCGGGAGCCGTGGCTGCTCCAGGTGACCTTGTCGCCCTTCCTCAGGTGCTCGCCGTCGTCGCGTTTCCTGGCCATCGCGGTACTCCTTCGCGTGCGCGCCGCCCTCGGCTTCCTGGACCGTCAGAGTTCCCAGCCGGGGGCGCCCCACTCGGCCGCGGCCCGATTTCACCGCCGAACTATCCTGGTCGCGGCCACGGCGGCGCGGTCGAGCGCCACCGGCCGCCGCCCTCGTACCTGTACGCGTACTCGTACTCGTCACCGCCGTCGTTCCAGGAGCAGCCCGTTGAACACCAGCACAGCGACCCCGGACAGCTACTACGAGCGCATCGACGAGCACCGCTACAAGCCCACCCCGCACGCGGGCGGCGCGTGGAGCTCGGACGAACAGCACTTCAGTCCGCTCGGGGGTCTGATCGTCCACGCCGTCGACCGGCACCTGGCGGGCCGGGCCGGTGCGGCGATGTCGCTGAGCCGGATCGGCTTCGACATCCTGGGCCGCCCGGCACTGGACGAGTGCGAGATACGGGTGGAGACCCTCCGGCCGGGACGCACCATCGAGTTGGTGGAGGCGACCGTGCTGATCGCGGACCGGTCGGTCGCGCGGGCCCGGGCCTGGCTGCTGGCGGACGGGGACACGAGCGCCGTCGCCGGGGGCGGCGCCGACCGGCTCGCCGGGCCGGACACGCTGGCCCGCTGGCCGATGGACACCGAGTGGCCCGGCGGGTACATCGCCTCCCTGGACGTACGCCCGCTGGCCCCGCCCCGGCCGGGTCGCACCACCGCCTGGATCTCGACCGGCCTCGACCTGGTCGCCGGGGAGAGCGCGAGCCCGCTGGCCTCGTACGTCGCGCTGGTCGACACGGCCAACGGCATCGCGGTGCGGCAGTCGCCGCGGGAGTGGATGTTCCCGAACGTGGATCTGACCCTGCATCTGCACCGGGCGCCGCGGGGCCGCTGGACCGGCCTGGACACCACCGTCGTCTTCGGGCCTACCGGTCAGGGCATCACCAGCACCGTGCTGCACGACCTGGACGGCCCCGTCGGCCACGCCCAGCAGTTGCTGACCGTCCGTCCGCAGCCCTGAGCGGTCCTGCCGGACGCGTCGGACGCGTCAGTCCTGTCCCGCGGGCGGATCGGCGAGGATGCCCTCCAGCAGCCCGGTGGCCTGGCCGACCTCGATCAGGTACCCGTCGGGGTCGCGCAGGTAGCACCGCAGCTCGGCCTTCCGGTCGATCGGCTCAGTGAGGAACTCGGCACCGAGCGCGCTCCACTCGCGGTGGCAGCGCTCGATGTCGGCCACCCGGATGTTGAGGAAGCTCGTCGCCGTCCCCGGGTCGTCCGGCGGGCGCAGCGTGACGTCGGGCTTGTCCGGCGTCGGGCCCCCGCCCGGGTTCATGATGAGCCAGCTGTTCGCCAGTTTGACGATGCACGGGTTCTCCGCGAGCACGACCTCGCCGCCGAGCACCTCGGAGTAGAAGGCACGCGAGCGCGGCACGTCGGCCACGGTGAGGAAGTGGGTGAGCAGCAGTCCCGACTCCGGGGCCGGCAGGTCTTCACGGCGCATTCCTGATGCCTCCACGTTCTGGCGACGGTGTCCCGGGTTCCTCCCCCGTGGTCCCGGGTTTCCTCCCTCGTGTCCATGATGGACCGGGTCCGCCGGGCCGCAAAGACGATCAAGAGGGCGTGAGGACCAGCCGTCCCCGCACCTCCCCGGCCTCAAGCCTGCGGTGGGCCTCGGCGGCCTCCGACAGTGGCAGCCGGTCGGCGATGCGCGGCCGCCACGGGGTGTCCGTCAGGACGTCCACCACGCCCCGCGCCGCCTCGGCGAGGTCGGCGGTCGTGGCGTTGCTGATGGCGAAGCCCACGATGCTCGCGTCGTTGGTGTAGAGCGCGCCCACGGACAGCGCGGACGGCCCGGTGCCCAGTCCCACCATCGCGACCAGCCGCCCGCCCCGGGCGAGCGAGTCAACGGCGTCGGCGAGCACCCCGTGACCGGAGGTGTCCAGGTGCACGTCGTAGCCGTCGGGGGCGGCCCGGCGCATGCGCGCGGCGAGGTCGGGCGCGTGGTGGTCGAGGACCTCGGCGGCGCCCAGGCGCCGCACCGCCTCCGCGTCCTGCGCACCCGCCGTGGCGATCACGCGGGCCCCGGCCCGGGAGGCCAGGGCGACGGCGGCGCCGCCCACGTTCCCGGCGCCGCCGCCGACGTAGACGGTCTCCCCCGCCCGCAGCCGCCCGTGCCGGAACAGGGCGAGCCAGGCGGAGGCGGCCGGGTGGGCGGCCGCCACGAGGTGTTCCGCGTCGACGCCGGGCGGCGCCGGGTAGAGGCGTTCGGCGGCGACCGTCGCGTACTGGGCGAAGGAACCCTGCCGGCCCGCGTGGCCGAGGCTGTTGCACCACACCCGCCGCCCGACGGTGAAGCCCGGGGCGCCGGGCCCGGCCAGGGCGACCTCGCCCACCAGGTCGCGGCCGACGACGAAGGGTACGGGCAGCGGGGTCGTGTACGCGCCGGACCGCACGAAGGTGTCCACGGGGTCGGCGGCGACGGCCGTCACCCGCACCAGCACGTCCGTGGGGCCCACGGGCGGCACGGGGAGTTCCCCGTGCCGAATGGCGTCCGCCGGTCCGACCGCGTCGATGTACGCCGCCCGCATCGTGGCGGGGACTGAGCCGTTCATCACCTCATGCTACGAACCGTCCGACGGCGACGCATCGGTGGGCCGCGGGCCGGCCGTCAGCGGTGGCAGACCTCCGGTTCGGCGATCGAGGTGAACGTCTGTGCGCGTCCGCTGCCGCCGAGGAGGCGTTCCGGTGTCCGAGCGGGTGAGCGGCGGACGGACGCCCGCGGGTCGCTCGCGCAGCCGGCGACCGCGCCGGGTGAGTCCCCAGGGCTTGAGAAGCGAGAGCACCGTCATGAAGACATAGGCGGACAGGGAGACCACGGGCCCGAAGAGCACGTCCCCCGCGTCGGGCAGCGGCCCGCCGGCGGCCACTGCCGCCACCGCCGAGTCCACCCCGGGGCGCAGCGCGAAGAACGTGGCGACGGTCGTGCCCAGGGTCAGCCAGAACTTCGTGTACACCCACCGGTGCCGGGCGAGCCCCCACGGCGTGCCCAGCGACAGCAGCAGGCCGCTCGCCAGGGTGAGCAGGGCGAGCGGGAGCAGCAGCCAGTCGGCGAACAGCTTCATGCAGCGGACGGCGGCCTCGACCGCCGCCGGGGAGGCGCTGGTCGCCGCGGTGACGCCGAGTGCCAGCAGACCGACGGTGAGCCCCAGCCAGGCGGCGGAGGCGACGACATGGACGACGAGGGAGGCCCGGCGTGCGGGGCGGCTGAGTTTCACACCGTCCACGCTGCCGGTCGGCGGTCGGCGGGGCGTCCCGCGGCGGGAGTAACCCCCCGTACTGAGCCGGGCGTACGCGAGGGGGCCGCCCGTGACCCGATCGGAGCAGGCCCCGGACGTCCGTGCTGCGCGGGGGACGCGCCCGCCCTAGCCTGAGCGTGTCTACGAGGAAACGCCGCTAGGAGTTCCCATGCGTCTGCCCGTCGAGCTCAGGCATGTCGCCCCGCGACTGGCCACCGGGGCTTTCATTCTCAACTCCGGTCTGGCCAAACGCGGAGCCGACGAGCAGACCGCCGCCATGATGCACGGAATGGCCAAGAACACCTATCCGTTCCTCGGCAAACTGCAGCCCGCGACGTTTGTCCGGCTGCTCTCCGCCGGCGAGATCGCGCTCGGCACGGCACTGCTTCTTCCGGTCGTGCCGACGGCACTCGCCGGGGCCGGCCTGACCGCGTTCTCGGCGGGACTGATGGGCCTTTATCTGCGCACCCCGGGAATGCGCGAGGAAGGCAGCCTGCGCCCGACGCAGGAGGGAACGGCCCTGGCGAAGGACACCTGGATGCTCGGCATCGGGGTCGGATTCGTCGTCGACGCGGCCACGAGCAGGTCGTGTTGACCGCACCCGGCCGACGGAGCGAATGTCCGGGTAACGGCGCGTTGCCGGTGAATTAACGGCGGACCACGGAATCCGTAATGCCGTCCAATTGCGGTCCTGAATCGTCGATTTGAGGGCGGAACAGTACCGGTTCGCGCTTCAACATCACTATGCTGAAAGCGCTTCGCCGAGTAGGCGCAGCGACCGCCGACGCACCCGGGGAGGGGTGCCGACCGCGGCCTTTGGGGGGTGCGGAGAAATTCGGGGGTGACGCCGTCATGTCTCGGTGCCGTTTCCCGCGGGATTTCCGTCCCGCCGCCCCGGTATCCGTGTGACGAAAGCCGAGGAATTCCCGTGAGACGTACGACCTCCGTCCTGCTGTCCCTGAGCGCCCTGCTCGCGGCGTCGGCGCTGACGGTGCCCACCGCCGTCGCCGCCCCGCGCGCCGACGGTCCTGCCGCCGCGCCGGCCGGCTGGGAGGCGGTGGACGCGACCGCCCTGGCGCGGATCACCGGGGACCAGGACGCCCTGCGGGCCCCGCTCGCCGCGGGGAACACCGCCGCCGCGGCCGCGGAGCCCGAGCTGCTGGCCGTACAGTCGGCCCGCAACAGCCGCTTCGTGGCCACCGAGAAGAACTACGCCGAGCCGAACACCGGTCTCCAGCGGGCCCGTTCGACCGAGTTCGGCGGCTCCTGGGAGAGCTACGCCTTCGAGTGGGACGAGGCCACCCAGACCTACGCGCTGCGGTCCCTGGCGAACAACCGCTACGTGGCGGTGGAGAAGAACTACACCGGCAGCGCACAGAACGTACTGCGCGCCCGCTCCACCAGTGTGGGCGGCTGGGAGCGGTTCGTCCTCTACTACAACGAGACCCTGGACCGGTGGGCGCTGCAGTCCACGCTCAACGGGCTCTTCGTCGCCATGGAGAACGGCTACACCGGTTCGCTCCAGTACGCGCTGCGCGCCCGCTCCACCGACGTGACGGGTTCGTGGGAGGAGTTCGTGCTCTACGACATCGGCGCCTGACACCAGTCCTGCTCGGCGAGGGCCAGCATCGCTTCGACGGTGCCCTCGTCGGGCAGAGGTCCGTGGTCCCCGACGACCTTCAGCGCGGAGGCGGCCGTGAGGTGACCCAGCCGCAGGGCCCGGGTGAGGTCCGTGTCCGCGCACAGTCCGGCGAGGAATCCGGCGGCGAAGGCATCGCCCGCGCCGACCGGCTCCACGACCTCGGTCGGCAGCGCGGGCACGGTCCACTCGCCGTGCTCGGTGAACGCGGTGGCACCTCGACCGCCGTCCTTGACGACGAGGACGCGCGGGCGGCTCAGCAGCCGGCGGACGTCCGTGGCGTCGAGGTCGGCGCCCCACAGGTCCTGGGCCTCGTCCAGGCCGACGAAGGCGATGTCGGCGCGGTTTGCCAGCTCGCGCAGTACCGTGGCGGCCGTGTCCGGCGGCCACAGGGCGGGGCGGTGGTTGACGTCGAAGCTGACGGCGTGGGCGCGTCGCTTCGGCGGGGTGTGCAGCGCCCGTTCCACCAGGGCCCGGCAGGACGGGGACAGGGCCGGCGTCACCCCGGTCAGGTGGAGCAGGCCGGCCCCGCCGATCCGCTCGTCGTCCAGGAGGTCGGGGCCGAGGGCCGAGGCCGCCGAGCCCGCGCGGTAGTAGTGCACGCGGGTGCCGCTGGCGCCCGGGTCCTTCAGGAGCAGACCGGTCGGCCGCGCCGGGTCGGTCCGGACGCCCGAGACGTCCACGCCCGCCCGCGCGACGGTCGAGCGCACCCGTCGGCCGAGCGCGTCGTCACCGACCGCCGAGAGCCAGGAGACGGGCAGGCCCAGGTCCGCGAGGTACATGGCCACGTTCGACTCCGCGCCCGCCACCGCGACGCGCAGGGATTCGGCGTCGTCCAGCGAGTGCGCCGGAGCCGGGGCCATGGCCGCCATGGTCTCGCCCAGGCACACCACCGGTCCCCGCGGTGGTCGCCAGGGGCTCGTGGCCGGATCGGCGGCGGTGTGCGCCGGCCGGCCCGCCGAGGCGTCGTCGTCCCGCTCCGGCGCGGGCCGGGCGCCGGTCACGGCCGGGCCTCCCGCACGGCGGCGCGGAAGGCGCGGGCGCGGGTGCGGAGGCCGTCGAGGCTGCCTCCGTCGGCGGCGTCGCCGATCAGCGGGGAACCGACTCCGACGGCGTTGGCCCCGGCCGCCAGATAAGCGCGGGCCGCCGCCTCGTCGACACCGCCGACGGGCACGAGTGCCTCGTCGGGGAAGGGTCCGCGCAGCGCCTTGACGAAGGCCGGTCCGCCCGCCTGGGCCGCCGGGAAGATCTTCAGCGCGGTGGCGCCGAGGGTGCGCGCCGTGATGACGTCGGTGGGCGTCATGACGCCCACCAGGACGGGCATCCCCCGCTCGCGGGCCGCCGTGACGCCCTCCCCCAGTCCCGGGGTGACCGCGAAGTCGGCTCCGGCACGGTGGGCGGCCACGGCGTCGGCGGCGGTGAGCACCGTACCGGCGCCCAGGGGCCGGTCGGGGCCGAGGGCCGCTCTGGCGCGTTCGATGACCAGGAGAGCGTCCGCGCCGGTCAGCGACACCTCGATCAGCTCCACGCCTTCCTCGGCCAGCGTCAGCACGGTGCGCAGCGCGGCGTCGGCGTCGGCGCCGCGCACGATGGCGACGAGGCGGTGGGTGTCCAGGGCGGCTCGCAGATCCACAGGCGGGTCTCCTACTCCGGGGCATCAGGGGTCACAGGTCGGCCCACGGTGCTGGGCAGCGCTGGCCGGCGCACGGCGGCGCTCGTCGGCCAGGGTAGAACGCCGCCGCGCCGCGCCGGAGACCGGGCGGTGCCGGAGGCGGTGGAACGGTCGGCCGTAGCCAAGTTGTGCGTTTTGCCCCATTCGTCATGGTGACCCGGATGGAGGACATCCACGTGCGACGAGGTGAGAGACATGCTGGTGCTGGGCCTCCTGCTCATGGCGGGCGCCGCCGCCTTCGCAGGCCTGCTGATCGCGTACAACCTGTCCGGCGGTCCGGACTACACCGTGACCCTGTTGGGGAGCGAGCCATTCACGATCAGTACGCTCGGGGCGTTTCTCGGCGGCATCGCCCTGACCCTGATCTTCGGCCTGGGCATGTGGATGCTCCTGGCCGGGACGGTAATGGCGCGCCACCGCGGCAAGAAGCGCCGCAGGGAACGGGAGACCGCCCGGCAGGCCACCGCCGAGCGTGACGCGCTGGCCGGCCGCCTGGAGGGCCCGGGCAGCAGCACGGACACCGCCGACGAGACGGCCGGACACCGCCGCCCCGCCGCGCACCGGCCGCAGTGGCTCCGGCCGCACGGCCACCACTGACCGGCGACCATCGAGCGGCCACCGCCTGGCGGCCGCCGATCGCCGACCGCAACACGGCCGACCGGCCCGGCTCACCCCCGGACCGGTCGGCCGTGCTGCCACCGCGGACCGGTACCGGCATCCCCTGCGGGGTGTAGCAGCTGATGCAAGGTGTTCCGTACGCTCGTGCCCCTTCCTCGCTAGACCGGAGTCGCCGAGGACAGCGGGAGCGGTGTGAACATGTCCGGTTCCTGCTCCGGCGTCAGGGCGGTCGGGCCGTACAGCCAGTCGGTGAAGGCGTAGTCGTATGTGTCGCGGGCGCGCAGCAGCGTGTTGCGCTGCTCGCGGGCGAGACGTCGAGGTGCCACAGCTCGCCCCACTTGCGGGAGGTGGCCAGCACGCGCCGGCAGTGCTCCGGTCGGACGGCCTGGTAGGCGGCGAGGGCGGCGGACCAGTCGACCGAGCCGTCCGCGGCGCGGTTGCGGGCGACGTGCTCGCCCAGCACCCAGCCGTCCTCGACGGCCATGATCGCGCCCTGCGCGGGCTGCTGCTGCTCGCGGACCTCACCGACGAGGAACTGGACGAGGTGTACGCACCCGAGCGCTACCGCGACCGTCCGTCCGAGCGGCCGGATCTCGTCCGGCTGCGGACCGAGCTGAAGCGTCTGCGCCGCAACGGGTTCGCCGTCAACAAGGAGCGCTCCGAGCGCGGTCTGATCGCCGTCGGCGTCCCGGTGCGCGACCGGGACGGCACCGCGCTGGCCGGCCTGTCGGTGTCGATGCCGGGCGTGCGCTACGAACCCAGGCGTCTGCAGGCGCTGGTCGCCACGCTGGAGGCGGCGGCGCACGCCCTCGAGGACGACTTGTCCGACGGGTCCTGAGCCGCGATCGGGCCTACGGCCGCCCGGTCACCAGGACTCGGCGCGCCGCTCCGCACGCACGCCGAGAAAGTGGTGGCCGCCCGTTCTCGGATCACGGGGAGGTGCGCGGCTCGCTGTGACGAGGGTGGTCGCGTCCATGGGTCCGCCCCGGTCGGTGCCGGGTCCGACCGGACCGAGGCCGACCGGATACAGTGCGCGGGACCGCAGCCCGGTGAGGGAGGGGAAGCGTGACCGACACCGACAGCGCCCGGCCCGCCGAGGGGGAAGCGCGAGGTCCACGGCCGAGCCGGCTGCACAGCCTGATGCGCTTCATCCCCCTGATCGCCCCCGTCCTGCTGTGGGCCGTGCCCTGCTGGGTGCTCCTGCACGCCGGCCAGCACTGGCCGTTGGCCGTCGCTCTGGTCGGCACCGCCGTGTTCTTCCTCGGTCTCGTCGGTATGCCTCTCGCGATGGTGCGCGGCCACGGCCGACGTCAGCAGGACTGGGCGGCGATCATCGGTGACACACTGCTGGGCGCCAGCTGGGTCCTGTTCACCTGGTCCGTCCTGCTCGGCGTCCTCTTGCGGGCCGCCCTGGCCGTGACCGGCGTCGGCGACAGCCAGGACCGGGCCCGGATCGTCGCGTGGGCCGTGCTCGGCGTGACCGCCGTACTGCTGACTTGGGGGTACGCCGAGGCGCGCCGAGTGCCGCGCGTGCGCCGGATCGATGTGCAACTCCCCCGTCTGGGTGCCGGGCTGGACGGCCTCCGGGTCGCCCTCGTCACGGACACCCACTACGGCCCCCTGGACCGCGCCCGCTGGTCGGCACGGGTCTGCGAGACGGTGAACACCCTCGAAGCCGACCTGGTCTGCCACGCCGGCGACATCGCGGACGGCACGGCCGAACGACGCCGCGCCCAGGCCGCCCCGCTCGGGACCGTCCGGGCCACCCATGCCCGTGTCTACGTCACCGGCAATCACGAGTACTACAGCGAGGCCCAGGGCTGGGTCGACCTGATGGACGAACTGGGCTGGGAGCCGCTGCGCAACCGTCATCTGCTGCTCGAACGCGGCGGCGACACCCTCGTGGTCGCCGGCGTGGACGACGTCACCGCCGAGTCCTCCGGCCTGGCAGGCCACCGCGCCCACCTCGCCGGAGCCCTCGACGGTGCCGATCCCGACCTGCCCGTCCTGCTCCTGGCGCACCAGCCCACGTTCGTCGACCGGGCGGCAGCCGCCGGCATCGACCTCCAGCTCTCCGGCCACACCCACGGCGGCCAGATCTGGCCCTTCCACCACCTGGTCCGCCTCGACCAGCCCGCCCTCGCCGGCCTCAGCCACCACGGCGCCCGTACCCTCCTCTACACCAGCCGCGGCACCGGCTTCTGGGGCCCGCCGTTCCGCGTCTTCGCCCCCAGCGAGATCACCCTGCTCGTCCTCCGCAGCCCACGGACGGCCACCGCGCCCTAGGGGGTGCCGTTTGGATCAGCGCACCCTTCCCCGCGGCTTCAACGGCACCGGGGGCAGTTCCGGTGCAGGCAGTGGCGCCCCGTCGTACCCCTTGACCTCCCCGAACCGGGAGCCTTCCATCCAGTCCCGGCGGGCCTGCTCGATCTCCTGCTGGGAGCGTCCGATCCAGTTCCAGAACATGATCAGCTCCTCCTCGAACGGTTCACCGCCCAGGAGCATCAGCCCCGCGTCCGAGTCGGCCCGCAGGGGCAACTCGTCGCGGCCGCAGCCGAGGTAGAGCATCGAGCCCGGCACCAGGGGCACGCCGTCGACGTGGGCCTCGCCGCTCATGGCCAGTACGGCGTACTCGAAGTCCCGTTCCACCGGCACGCGTACGTCCGTGCCGCCGGTGAGGGTCAGGTCGGCGCCGACGAGGGGGGTGTACGCGGTGCCGGGCGAGGTGGCGGTGTCGAGGGTGCCCATGAGGACGGTGGCCCTCAGGCCCGGCGCCGTGACCTCGGGCAGCTCGGCGTGGAACTCGAAGTGCGGGTCGGTGTGCCGGTGGGTGTCCGGGAGGGCGACCCACAGCTGTGCGCCGTGCAGGAGGCGCGCGTGCGGGCGCGGGCTCTCCTCCGAGTGGCTGATCGCGCGGCCGGAGGTCATCAGGCCCAGCTGGCGCGGGCGGATGGTCTGCAGGCTGCCGGTGGAGTCCCGGTGCAGTACCTCGCCCTCGTGCAGCCAGCTCACCGTCTGCAGGCCCATGTGCGGGTGCGGCGGCACCTGCATGCCGGGCTCGTCGGCGATGTCGTCGGGTCCGTAGTGGTCGACGAAGCACCAGGCGCCGACCATGCGCCGGCCCAGGTTGGGCAGCAGTCGGCGGACCTCGGTGGACTCGCCGAGCTTGACGTGGCGAGGGCTGAGAAGTTCCCGTACGGGCTCCGTCACCACGAAGCCGCGGCCGCCGCAGAGACTGGGTACGGCCTCGCGATCAAGGTTGCTCATGCCGCCCAACCTAGACCCGGCGGGGCCCTCGCGTCAGACGGACGCCGGGCCGTCACCGTGGCGGGCTACGGCGCCCCGTACGCACCTCGATCGGTAGTGGAATGTTCAACCGTGCGGTGTGGTTGCAGGGGCCGAAGGAGGTCCTCCAGTGGACATGACGTACTACGACCACGGAACGCCGGCGGAGCGCTGGGAGCGCGCGCGGATGTTCTTCGACGCCAAGGACTACGCCGCCGCGGCCCGCGTCCTGGACGGACTGGTCGCCCAGGTGCCCGAGCAGACCGGCCCGCGGCTGCTGCTGGCGCGCTCCTACTACCACTCCGCCCAGCTGCGGCGGGCGGAGGCCGAGCTGCGGATCGTCGTCGAGCGCGATCCCGTCGAGCACTACGCGCGGCTGATGCTGGGCCGCACCCTGGAACGGCAGGGGCGGCAGGAGGAGGCCGACGCCCAGCTGCGGATCGCCTCGGCCCTCGCGGGCGACTTCGCCGAGCTCTGAGGAGAACTCGGAGCGTGGCATCCTGGCGCGATGGGAACCGCGATGGGAACTCCGAGTGATCGTGCCCCGCTTGCCGAGCGGATCGAGGAACTGCTCGCCGTCGGCGGCCCGTTGCCGATCGTCGCGGCCGGGGATCCGGTACTGCGGCGCGCGGCCGAGCCGTACGACGGGCAGTTGGCGCCCGCGCTGTTCGAGCGGTTCGTCGAGGCACTGCGGCTGACCATGCACGCGGCGCCCGGCGTCGGCCTGGCCGCGCCGCAGGTCGGGGTGGGGCTGAGGATCGCGGTGATCGAGGATCCGGCGCCGGTGCCGGACGAGGTGCGGGTGGCGCGGGGACGGGTGCCGCAGCCCTTCCGGGTGCTGGTGAACCCGTCGTACGAACCGGTCGGCGGCGCGCGGGCCGCGTTCTTCGAGGGCTGTCTGAGTGTGCCGGGCTGGCAGGCGGTGGTGGCGCGCCACGCCGAGGTGCGGCTGCGGGCGCGGGACGAGCACGGGCGAGCGGTGGACGAGGTGTTCGCGGGCTGGCCGGCCCGGATCGTGCAGCACGAGACGGACCACCTCGACGGCACGCTGTACCTGGACCGGGCCGAGCTGCGCTCACTGGCGTCGAACGCCGCGATGGCGGACCTCTGGTCCCAGCCGACGCCGGAGCGGGCGGCGTCGGCACTGGGCTTCGAGCTGCCCGGCCCGACGGCCTGACCGGCCGCCGGGACCGGCCTGCGGCACCGACCGCCGGGACCACACGGGACTACCCGTCGGGACCACCTGTCGGGACTGCCCGTCAGGACCGATCTGCGGGTTCGAGCTGCCCGACCCGGCGATCCGACCAGCCACCGGGACCGGCCTGCGCCACCTCTGCCGACACCGGCCTCCGGCACCACCTGCCGGGACCGCACGACGGGAAAGCCCGTCGGCTCCGACCGGCGGCACCGACCGCCGGCACGCCTCCGGGCCCGGCCGTCGGGATTGGCCGTCGGGCCCGGGCCGTCCGGACCAGGGGATGCGACGGCGTCGTCAGTTGTCCCGGTATGCCTCCAGCAGCCTCAGCCACACCTCGCTGATCGTCGGGTACGACGGGACCGCGTGCCACAGGCGGCTGATCGGCACCTGGCCGGCGACGGCGACGGTCGCGGAGTGGATCATCTCGCCGACGCCGGGGCCGACGAAGGTGACACCACGGACGATCTCGTCCTCCAGGTCGACCACCATGCGCGCGCGGCCCTTGTAGCCGTCGCCGTACAGGCTGGAGCCCGCCACCGCGATGTCGACGTCGACGGCGCGGACGCGGTGGCCCGCCTGCTCGGCCTCGGCCAGACTCAGGCCGACGGACGCCGCCTCGGGGTCGGTGAAGACCACCTGGGGAACGGCGTCGTGGTCGGCGGTCGCGGTGTGCGCGCCCCACGGGTCGGACTCCAGGTTCGCTGCTCCGGAGGCGCGGGCGGCGATGGCGGCGCCCGCGATGCGTGCCTGGTACTTGCCCTGGTGGGTGAGGAGGGCGCGGTGGTTGACGTCGCCGACCGCGTAGAGCCAGTCGTGGCCCGCCACCCGGAGGCTGTCGTCGACCTCAAGCCAGGAGCCCGGTTCCAGACCGACGGTCTCCAGGCCGATGTCGCCGGTGCGGGGCGTCCGGCCGGTGGCGAAGAGGATCTCGTCGGCCTCCAGGCGGTCGCCGGTGTCGGTGACGGCGACGACGGTGCCGTTCTCGCGGGTGACGGACTCGACGGAGACGCCGGTGCGGATGTCCACGCCGGCTTCGGTGAGCGCCTCGGCGACCAGTTCCCCGGCGAAGGGCTCCATCCGGGCGAGCAGGCCGCCGTCGCCGCGCACCAGCATCGTGACCCGGGAGCCGAGGGCCTGCCAGGCGGTGGCCATCTCGACGGCGACGACTCCGCCGCCGATCACGATGAGGCGGCCGGGCGCGCTTTCGGCGCTGGTGGCCTCGCGGCTGGTCCAGGGGCGTACCTCGGCGAGTCCGGGCAGCGGGGGCAGGGCGGCGGCGCTGCCGGTGCAGACGGCGACCGCGTGCCGGGCGGTCAGGGTCCGGCTGGTGCCGTCGGGGCCGGCCACCTCGACCGTGCGCGGCCCGGCGAGCCGTCCCTGTCCGCGGTACAGGTCGGCGCCGATGCCCTCGACCCACTGGACCTGGCCGTCGTCCTTCCAGTGCGAGGTGAACTCGTCGCGGCGGGCGAGGACGGCCGGTGCGTCGAGGGGGTCCTGGACGGCCTGAGCGAGGCCGGGCAGGCGGCGGGCGTCCGCGCGGGCGATGACCGGGCGCAGCAGGGCCTTGCTGGGCATGCACGCCCAGTAGGAGCATTCGCCGCCGACCAGTTCGCTCTCCACGATGGCGGTGGACAGCCCGGCCGCGCGGGTGCGGTCGGCGACGTTCTCGCCGACGGGACCCGCGCCGATCACCACGACGTCGTACGTGAGGGAATCCGATTGCGTCATGGGGTCAGTCTGGTGGGTGGTGTGCGGCGTGGCCACATGGGTACGTGCGCGGAATACCCACCAGGTCGGCAGTGTTGTGCCGACGGCTTCTCCCCCGAAACCAGGAAGAGGGATCACCTCATGACCAGCACCGTGGAACTCACCAAGGAGAACTTCGACCAGACGGTCACGGACAACGAGTTCGTGTTGATCGACTTCTGGGCGGAGTGGTGCGGTCCGTGCAAGCAGTTCGGGCCGGTCTACGAGAAGGCGGCGGAAGCCAACCCGGACCTGGTGTTCGGCAAGGTGGACACCGAGGCGCAGCCCGAGCTGGCGCAGGCATTCGGCATCAGTTCGATCCCGACGCTGATGATCGTGCGGGACCAGGTGGCCGTGTTCGCACAGCCGGGCGCGCTGCCGGAGGCGGCCCTCACCGACGTGATCGGTCAGGCCCGGAAGCTGGACATGGACGAGGTCCGCAAGGCGGTCGCCGAGCAGCAGGCGCAGGCCGGGCAGAACGGCCAGGAAGGCCAGTAGCACCCGGTTCGGCCGCCGGTCAGCTCGACTCCCGGTGCACCACCGTCGCGCCCAGCACCTTGTGGCGCTCGGGCGCGGCGCCGGGGTCGTGCACCGCCCGGTCGACGAGTGCGGCCAGGTCGCGGCCGGCGGGCAGCTCCAGGTGGACGGTGCTCAGCCGGGGCCTCAGCAGCCGGCCCAGCATCAGGTCGTCGGCGCCGATCACGGCGGCGTCACCGGGGATGTCGAGGCCCTCGTCCTGAAGGGCCCGCATCAGCAGCATCGCGTACTCGTCGTTGTACGCGAACACCGCGTCGAGCCCCAGGGGGCGCCAGCGCGCCGCGAGGCGGGCGGCGTCCCCTTCCTCGTAGCGCAGGGGCAGCTCGGTGACGGTGGCGTCGGTGCCGGCCACCGCCTGCCGGGCGCCGTCGAGGCGCGGTGCCGAGAAGACGTCCAGGCCGCGTTCCGCGGGCACGACGACGCCGATTCTGCGGCGTCCGCGGTCGTACAGGTGGCGGGTGGCGCCGCGGCCGACGCCCTCCTGGTCGGTGAGCAGCGCGTGTGCTCCCTCGACGGCCTCCGGGCCGAGGGTGACGACCGCCCGGGCGCCGGAGCGCTTGAGGATCTCCACACCCCGCGGGCCCAGGTCGGAGCCGGGTGCGAGGACGGCGACCGGGCGCAGCTCGGCCCAGGCCCGGGCGGCCTCGTCGCCGTGGACGCCGGCGGTGCCGTACTGGACGACGGTGTAGTCGAGGCGGCCGAGCGCCCACTGGAGTCCGCTGAGGAAGCGGCTGTAGAGCGGGCCGGCGGGGAAGGACGGGGCCGGCATCAGGACCATGCGGCTGTGCCCGGCGCGCAGGGAGCGGGCCGCGGCGTGCGGGACGTAGCCGAGTTCCCGGGCGGCCTCGCGGACGCGGCGGCGGGTGGGTTCGCTGATCCGTACGGCGCCGGTGTTGTTGAGGACGTAGGAGACGGTCGCGCGCGAGACGCCGGCCAGGCGGGCCACGTCGGCGCTCGTGGGCACGGAGCGCGCTGCGGAGGGCTCGGGGGGCGGCGGATTCGGTATCTGCACCATGACATACGGCATCCTGGCAGAAGCCGGACGCGGCACGGCGGGCGGGGCAACGCGGTACGCGGCGAACTGAGTTCAGGCCGACGGTGCGGTGGCCGGGGTGTCGGCCGCGGGGACCGGGCCGTCGGTGCGGGTGACCCTCGCGACCAGGTCGAGCCAGCCCGCCCGCACGCGTTCGGCGGGCAGCCCGCACTGCTGGGTGAGGTGGTGGATCAGGGCGGCGTCGAGGTAGGCCATCAGGGTGTGCGAGAGGAGTTCGCTGTCGGCGTCCGGCACGGCCTCCCGCAGCAGCAGCGCCACGTGATGGCGCAGGAAGCGGCGCGGTGGGAAGGTGTGGCGGCGTTCGGCGCTGGGTTCCCCGGCCAGCAGCAGGTCGAGTTCGTCGATGGAGCGGCGCAGCAGCGCGCAGCCGAAGGCCCGCAGCCGCTCGACGGGGGGCGCGCCGGGGCCCAGGGGCGGCGGGCCGCTCAGCAGCGCGGCCTGGAACTTCCGCTCGGAGTGGTCGAGCAGCGCCGCCAGCAGCCCGGTGCGGTCGCCGAAGCGGCGGAAGACGGTGCCCTTGCCCACACACGCGGCGGCGGCCACCGCCTCCATGGTGAGGGCGCCCGCGCCGTGCTCGGCGACCAGCCGCTCGGCGGCCTCCAGGAGCCGGGCGCGGTTGCGCGCGGCGTCGGCGCGCAGGCAGGGCTCGTCCGCGTCGGTCCCGGTGCCGAGTTGCAGCAACTCGGGCGGACCGACGTTCTCCTGAGGCTGCGGGAAGGGCGGCAGGGCGGCGGACATGAAGCCAGCGTAAAGCATCGGGAAGGAAACTGGACCGCGGTCCGTTTGAGATGTTAGAAATTAAACGGACCTCGGTCCGGATTGTTACCGCAGTGTTTCGGCACGCCCGCCGACACGTGTTCCAGCAGTGGGAGTACTCATGTCTGTCCGCATCCTTGCGCTCGTCGGCAGCCTTCGCGCCGGTTCGCACAACCGCCAGCTCGCCGAGGCGGCCGTCAAGTTCGCGCCGGAGGGCGCCGAGGTGCAGCTGTTCGAGGGGCTCGCCGACATCCCCTTCTACAACGAGGACATCGACGTCGAGGGCAGCGTCCCGGCCGCCGCCGCGAAGCTGCGCGAGGCCGCCCAGGGCGCGCAGGCCTTCCTGCTCTTCTCGCCCGAGTACAACGGCACCATCCCGGCCGTCCTGAAGAACGCCATCGACTGGCTGTCCCGCCCGTACGGCGCCGGCGCCTTCACCGGCAAGCCCGTCGCCGTGGTCGGCACCGCCTTCGGCCAGTACGGCGGCGTGTGGGCGCAGGACGAGGCCCGCAAGGCCGTGGGCATCGCCGGCGGCAAGGTGATCGAGGACATCAAGCTGGCCATCCCCGGCTCGGTGACCCGCTTCGCCGAGACCCACCCGGCCGACGACGCCGAGGTCGCCGCGCAGCTGACCGAGGTCGTCGCCCGGCTGCACGGCCACACGGACGAGGCCCTCGCCGCCTGACCGGCGCGAGAGGAGACCATACGGGACCGGGGCTCGGCCGAGCCCCGGTCCCGCCGGGCGTCACGCCACCGCCGGGCGTCAGGCGACCGCCGCGGCTGCCAGCGTGCGCAGTTCCTCCAGCGCGGCCGCGACCGCCGCACGGCGGTGGCCGCCGCTGCGGGTGCAGGTCAGCAGCTTGCGGTGCGGCCGGTTGACGCAGGGCACACGGACGATCGGCAGCTCGGGCGTCAGCTGGGCGAGCCGGGGCACCAGGGCGACGCCGAGGCCGTGGGCGACCAGGTGCGCGGTGACGTTCCAGTCCAGCGCGTGGTGGACCACGTCGGGGGTGAAGCCGGCGGCACCGCACGCCGACATCACGTGCGGCCGGCAGGGGCTCTGCGGCACCGGCGCGATCCAGGGCTCGTGCGCCACGTCGGCGAGGTCGACCCCGTCCCGTCCGGCCAGCGGATGGCCCTCGGGGACGACCAGGTCGAAGGGGTCGTCCAGCAGCGGCCGCTGGTCGAAGCGGGCGTCGGCGGCCGGCGGGTTGGAGGGCGTCGCCTCCACCACCGCCAGATCGCTCTCCCCCTCGAAGAGCCGGTCGAAGCTCTCCGCCACCTCGACCTCCCGGATCCGCACCGACAGCCGGGGGTGCCGCTCCCGCAGCCGCGCCGCCATCGGGGCGAGCAGGACGGAGACGGCCACCGGGAACCCCGTCACCCGCAGCGGCCCCGCCGGGGTCCCCTCCCCCGCGCGCAGATCCAGTTCGGCCTCGTCCCAGCGGGCCTCGATCGCGTCGGCGTGCTCCAGCAGGCTCTCCGCGGCCGCGGTGAGCCGCACCCCGCGCCCCTGCGGCTCCAGGAGGTCGACGCCCAGGTCCCGGGCGAGCTGCCTGATCTGCTGCGAGGCTGCCGAGGGAGTGAAGTGCAGGGCACGGGCCGCCGCGGTGACGGTGCCGTAGTGGGCGACCGCCCGCAGCACGTGCAGCCTGCGCAGATCAATCATGAAGCGCACGCTTCACGGTGGAGTCCGTAAAGTCAACCTGGACGTGAACGGATCCGTGGCCGCACCCTGTCAGTGGCGCCACGGTGGGACCGAGAGCCCACACGAGCATCCCGACGTACCACTGACGCACGAGGAGTCGCCATGCCCAGCTCGACCGGTGTCGTCTGCCCGCACTGCGGGTGGCCCGACGGTGCCGAGCCCTTCCAGGTGCTGTCCGCCCACCCCACCGGGGCGGGCGGCACCCTGTGGACCCGTTGCGCCTGCGGTTCGCTCCAGGCCCGCGTCGTCGACGACCACGGCACCCGGGTGGTCTCGCGCGGCAGGCCCACACCGGCGGGCTGCTAGAGCCTACCGGGACCCGCCCGGCGCACGGCCGTCCCGGCGCTACCAGGGCAGCGGGCCCGCCGCGTCGAAGTAGCCCCCGGTGGGTCCTTCCGGGCCCAGCCGGGCCATCCGGACGATGACCTCGGCGCCCTCGGCCACGGTCTGCGTGCCGGTGTTGCCGTTCAGGTCGGTCGCGGTGAAGCCGGGTTCGACCGCGTTGATCCGCATCCCGGGCAACGCCTTCGCGTACTGCACGGTCAGCGCGTTGACCGCGGTCTTCGACGCCGGATAGGCGAGGCCCGGATAGCCGTACCCGGGACTGTCCGGTGAGGTCAGTCCGGTCAGCGAGGCCAGCCCGCTGCTCACGTTGACCACGACGGGCGCGGTGGAGCGGCGCAGCAGCGGCAGGAACGCGTGGGTCACGCGCACCAGCCCGAAGACGTTGGTCTCGAAGACGGTGCGCAGCAGGTCCGCGGTCGTGCCGTCGGCCCCGGTCACGGAGTTGTCCTCGCCGCGCTGCTCCATACCGGCGTTGTTGACCAGGACGTCGAGGCCGCCGTCGGCCGCGACGGTCCGCACGGCGGCGGCGACGGACGCGTCGTCGGTGACGTCCAGGACGATCGGGCGGGCGCCCAGTTCCGCGGCGGCGCGGCGGCCCCGCTCGGGGTCCCGGGCGGCGACGTAGACGGTGTGGCCCGCGGCGACGAGGCGGCGGGCCGTCTCGAACCCGAGGCCCTTGTTGGCTCCGGTGATCAGTGTGGTGGTCATGGGGTCCAGCCTGCGGCGCGCCGGTGCGGGCAGCCAGGCGTCCCGTCTTCCTGGGACCACGGGTACCAGGAAGACCCGGCGCCCGCGGTGTTCACTGGGGACCATGACGGCTACGGAGTTCGGGCGGGCGTTGCGGCTGCGCAGGGACCGGGTCTCGCCCGAGTCGGCGGGGCTGCCCGCGGGCGGGCACCGGCGGGCGGCGGGGCTGCGGCGCGAGGAGTTGGCCCTGCTGGCCGGTGTCTCCGTCGACTACGTCACCCGCCTCGAACAGGGCCGGGCGGCCAACCCCTCGGCCCAGGTCGTCGAGGCTCTCGTACGGGCACTGCGGCTGCCGCCCGAGGAGCGCGCGCACCTGTTCCGGCTGGCCGGGCTGGTGCCGCCGGGTCCCGAGACGGTCCCGGCGTACATCCCGCCGAGCGTCCACCGGCTGCTCGACCGACTGGCCGGCACTCCGGTCGCCGTGTACGACGCCGCGTGGACACTGCTGCTCGCCAACCCGCCCTACGCGGCGCTGATGGGCGACCCGTCCCGGTGGCGGGGCCCGGAGCGCAACGGGGTGTGGCGCAACTTCGTCGGGCCGGGCAGCCGGGCCCGGTACACGCCCGAGGAGCGCCGGGCCTTCGAGGCGGCCCTCGTCGCGGACCTGCGCGCCACCGCCGCCCGCTATCCCGCCGACCGCGGGCTCGCCCGGCTGGTCGCGGAACTGTGTGCCCGCAGCGAGCGGTTCGCCGAGCTGTGGCGGGCGGACGCGGTCGGCCGGCACGAGGCGGCGCGCAAGGTCGTCGACCATCCACGGGTGGGGCCCCTCACCCTGGACTGCGACGTGCTCGGTGTGGCGGGCAGCGATCTGCGGGTCATGGTCTACACGGCCGAGCCGGACACCGCGGACGCGGAGCGGCTGGCCCTGCTCACGGTCCTGGGCACCCAGGAGCTCGTGGAGTAGCCCACACCGCGGGCGTCAGGCCCGCTCCTGCCGCCTGGTGACCCACAGGCTGCTCGCCGTGGTGACCGCGAGGACCAGCACGATGAACCCGAGCGAGAACGGGATGCCGATCTCCGGCACGTGGACGCCGGACTCGTGCAGGGCGTGCAGCACCAGTTTGACGCCGATGAAACCGAGGATGACGGACAGGCCGTAGGACAGGTGGACCAGCTTCTTCAGCAGGCCGCCGATGAGGAAGTACAGCTGGCGCAGTCCCATCAGGGCGAACGCGTTGGCCGTGAACACGATGTACGGGTCCTGGGTCAGTCCGTAGATGGCGGGGATGGAGTCCAGGGCGAACAGGATGTCGGTGAACCCGATGGCGAGCATCACGACCAGCATCGGGGTCATGACCCGCTTGCCGTTCTCCTCGACCCACAGTCTGGTGCCGTGGTACCGGTCGGCGACACCGAAGCGGCGCTCGATCGACTTCAGCAGCTTGTTCTCCTCGTACTCCTCCTCGTGCTCCTTCTTGCGGGCGTCCTGGACGAGCTTCCACGCGGTCCAGATCAGGAAGGCGCCGAAGAGGTAGAACACCCAGGAGAAGGCGGAGATGATCGCCGCGCCCGCCGCGATGAACGCGGCCCGCAGCACCAGCGCCACCAGCACGCCGACCATCAGCACCCGCTGCTGGTACTGCGAGGGCACCGCGAACTTCGCCATGATCAGGACGAAGACGAAGAGGTTGTCGACGCTGAGGGACTTCTCGGTGATGTACCCGGCGAAGAACTCGCCCCCGGGCCCGCCGCCGCCGACCACCAGCAGCCCCACGCCGAACAGGCAGGCCAGGACCACCCAGACGGCCGTCCAGATCCCGGCCTCCCGGATGGACACGTCGTGCGGCTTGCGCCCGATGAAGAAGTCGGCGGCGACGAGGACGCACAGACCCGCGACGGTCAGCAGCCAGACGCTGAGAGAGACGTTCACCGGTGCTCCTGGTGCGGGACGGGTCGCGTACGGGTGGTTCTCGGTCAAGGGCTCTCGGTCGGGGTGGTTCTTTGATCGGGGTGGTTCTTTGGCCGGAGTGGTTCGTTGGTCGGAGTGGTTCTTTGGTCAGGGTGTTTCCGGGATGCGGCGCAGGCAACCCGGCACCGTGCGCGGCCCCACGCACCGAGACCGGCGCGCGCCGGCCGATTCCGACGTGACGGGAGCCCCGGATGAACCTTCGGCCCTCGCATCCGCACCCCGCCCGCCGGGGCCCGCGCATCGGCGTGCTGGGCTCCTACGGCGGCTTCAACATCGGCGACGAGGCGATCCTGACCTGCGTGCTGAGCTGTCTGCGCGCCCGGCGGCCGAACGCGCAGCTCGTCGTCCTGAGCCGGAACGCGGAGCACACCCGCGTCCACCACCCCGACGCCGACGAGGTGGTGCCCTGGGAGGGCGTCAGCCGCAACCACGTCCTCGACGTGCTGCCCGGCCTGGACCTCCTGGTGCTGGGCGGCGGCGGCATCCTCTACGACGGTGAGGCGCGGCGCTATCTGCGGCTGGTCCGTGCCGCGCAGACCCGGCACGTGCCCACCTTCGCCTACGCCGTCGGCGCCGGGCCGCTGACGGACGCCGAGGACCGGGACGCGGTGCGCACGGTGCTGGCGGAGATGGACGACGTCGTGGTGCGGGACGAGGAGTCGCGGCTGGTGCTCGAGGAGGTCGGCCTGGAGCGGGAGGTCGCGGTCACCGCCGACCCGGCGCTGCTGCTGGCCCCGGAGCCGTTCACCGGGGCGATGATGCGCGACGAGGGCATCCCGTCCGGCGCCCGGCTGGTGGGGATGTCGGTGCGCGAGCCGGGGCGGGCCGCCGAGAAGCTCGACGAGGGCGATTACCACGCGCTGCTCGCCGACGTCGCGGACTTCCTGGTCCGCCGGCTGGACGCGCGCGTGGTGTTCCTGCCGATGGAACGGCACGACGTACGGCACGCACACGCCGTGCTGTCCCACATGACGGCCCCGGACCAGGGCCGCATCCTGCACGGCGACTACAGCCCGGGGCAGGTCCTCGGCTTCATGCGCCACCTCGACGTGGCCGTGGGCATGCGGCTGCACTTCGTGATCTTCGCCGCGCTCACCGGCGTACCGGTGCTGCCGCTGCCGTACTCCGGCAAGGTCTTCGACTTCGCGCGGCGGCTCGGCGCCCCGGCGCTGGTGGGGGTGGCGCGGGAGCAGGCGGGCCTGCTGCTGGCGGAGGTGGACCGGCTCTGGGACGAGTATCCGCAGCGCCGGGACGGTCTGCGGACCCGGATGGGCGAGCTGTCCGCGTCGGCGCGCGAGACCTGCGAGCGGTGCGGGTCCCTGCTCGACCAGATCGATGCCGCACGCGGGTCGGGCGACGCCCCCGCGGCGGGTGCGGACCCGGCGGGCGGGCGGGCGACCACCGGCGAGCGGCCGACCGTCGACGGGCCGACCGGCGACGGACGGACCGGTGAGGGGCCGACCGGTGAGGGGCCGACCGGCGACGGCCCGTACGTCACCGAGCCACGGCCGCTGAACGCCTGACCCGGAGGTGAGCGATGCCGATCCTGGAGGAGCCCCACGAGTCCCGCACCGTCACCCTGCCGCCCCGACCCGCCCGGCACGGAGGCCGTTGCGACGTCCTGGTGGTCGGCGGCGGCCCCGCCGGGTTCGCGGCGGCGATCGGCGCGGCCGACGCCGGGGCCGACACCGTCCTGGTGGAGCGGTACGGCTTCCTCGGCGGCAACGCGACCGTCGCGCTGGTGATGCCGCTGATGTCGTTCCACAACGAGCACAAGCAGGCCGCGTTCACCGAGGCCGGGGACACCTCACGGCTGCTGCCCACCGACCACGGCGAGGGCGAACCGGTGGTCGCGGGCGTCCTGTGGCAGTTGCTCGACCGGCTGATGGGCCGCGGCGGTTGCCTGCCGCCCTCTCCGAAGACCGGGTACACGGTCCCCTTCGATCCGGAGCTGTTCAAGTTCTCCCTGCTGGAGATGATGGACGAGTCGAGGGTGCGGATGCTGTTCCACTCCTTCGCCTCCGGGGCACTGCCGCTCGACGACGGTTCGGGCTGGCGGGTGGTGTTCGAGACCAAGTCGGGGCCGGTGGTGATCGACGCGGGGGTGGTCGTGGACGGCACGGGCGACGGCGACGTGGCCACGGCCTGCGGGGCGCCGTACGAGATCGGGCGGCCGGAGGACGGCCTCGTGCAGCCGATGACGCTGATGTTCCGGGTCGCCGACTTCTCCCGGCCGGACTTCGCCGCGTACGTGCGCGAGCACCCCGACCAGTGGCGGGGTGTGCACGGGCTGTGGGACCTGATCGAGGAGGCCCGGGCGGACGGCGAACTGCGGCTGCCGCGCGAGGACATCCTCTTCTTCGCGACCCCGCACCCGCGCGAGGTCGCGGTCAACAGCACCCGGGTGAACCGGGTCCTCGGCACCAGCGTCTGGGACCTCACCCGCGCCGAGTACACGGCCCGGCACCAGCTGGCGCAGATCGACCGCTTCCTGCGCACCCGCGTGCCCGGCTTCGAGGAGTCGTACGTGGTGCAGAGCGGCACGCACATCGGGGTGCGGGAGAGCCGGCGGGTGCTCGGCGACTACCAGCTCACCGGCCACGACATCCTGGCGGCGCGCGCCTTCCCGGATGTGATCGCGCACGGCGCCTATCCGGTCGACATCCACAATCCGCGCGGTTCCGGCACCGTCCTCAAACGGGTGCCGCGGGGCAGCTTCTACGACATCCCGCTGCGCTGCCTGCTGCCCCGGGGCACCGACCGGCTGCTGGTGGCGGGCCGCTGCATCTCCGGGACGCACGTGGCGCACTCGTCGTACCGGGTGATGCCCATCGCCATGGCGACCGGGCACGCGGCCGGGGTGTGCGCGGCGCTGACCGTCCGGCACGGGCGCGGACCGCGCGGCCTGCCCTACCGACTGGTCCAGCGTGAACTGCTGCGGCAGGGGGCCCGGCTGCGGACGGAGCCGCACTAGGTCGGGTCCGGTCCGGGTCAGCTCGCCCAGTCGAGGAGGCGTTCCCGGTTCTCCGGGGCGCGCAGGTGGGCGAGGGACTCCTTCTCCAGCTGGCGGACGCGTTCGCGGGTGAGGCCCACGTGCTGGGCGACCTGTTGCAGGGTGCGCGGGCGGCCGTCGTGCAGGCCGTAGCGCAGGCTGAGGATCAGGGACTCGCGGGGTGCGAGGGTGCCGACGGCCTCCCGCAGCTCCGCCGCGAGTGCCTGGAACTCGGCGACCTCCGGGGCGCGCAGCACCTCGGTGTCCGGGATGAGGTCGCCGACGACGGTGTCGCCGGTCTCGTCCACGGGGGTGTCCAGGCTGACCGCGTCGCGGCCCACCCTGCGCAGCCAGACGACCTTGTCCGCGTCGATGCCGCTCTCGGCGGCGACCTCCTCGGTGGTCGGCTCGCGGTCGAGGCCCGCGCGGAGCTTCCGTTCGACCTTGGCGAGCTTCTGGAGCTGCTCCACGACGTGGACCGGCAGCCGTACCGTGCGGGCGTGGGTGGCCAGGCCCCGTTCGATGGCCTGGCGGATCCACCAGGTGGCGTACGTGGAGAACTTGAAGCCCTTGGTGTGGTCGAACTTCTCCACGGCCCGGATCAGTCCGAGGTTGCCCTCCTGGATGACGTCGAGGAGCGGCAGCCCGCGGTGGGCGTGCCGCTTGGCCATCGACACCACCAGCCGCAGATTGGCCCGCACCATGTGATCTTTGGCCTCCAGCCCGTCGTGGACGGTCTCCTCCAGCGCGCGGCGCCGCCCCGGCGTGGGGGCGGGCTCGCCGGTGTCGGCGCTCTCCAGTTCCGCCCTGGCCCGCACGCCCGCCTCGATGCGGGTGGCGAGCCGTACCTCGTCCTCGGCCGTCAGCAGGGGCGTGGCGCCGATCTGGGTCAGGTACTGGCCGAGCAGATCGGGTTCCTCGTCGGGTTCGGGGATCCGGCTGCGCAGCCGTGCGGTGCGGGTTGTGGCGCGGCGGTCCCGCGGGGTGCGTGCCCCGGGTGTGTGTGCCGTGGGCGCCATGTCGTCTCCTCCGTCCCCTTCCGGATCACCGGGGCCCGGTCCCGCGTTCGCTTCTCAGCCGGCGGATCACCACCAGCAGGTCGGCCGCCGCCAGCAGGGCGAGCGCCCCGCACACGACGGCGATGACCACGAGCATGCCGCGCCCCGGGCTGTCGCCGGAGCCGGTGTCGGCGGCCCACACCCCGAAGAACACGGTCCCGGCGAGGAACAGCGGCACGAAGAGTGCCGACAGCAGCAATCTCAGCCGCAGGGCACTGTGCGCGTGGAGCGGTTCGCTCATGCCGTTCCTCCCCGGTGGTGGGGGTGTCAGTGGCCGGGTGCGGCCCGGCTGATGTCCGCGAGCGCCGAGTGCGGGTCGTCGCTGGCGGCGAGGTCGCCGAGGGTGACCACGCCGACCGGGACGCCGCCGTGCTCGACGACCGGGAGCCGGCGTACGGCGTGCCGGGCCATCAGCTCGGCCGCGTGGTCGGTGGTGTCGTCGGGTTCGAGGGTGACGACGGGCGGGGGTGTGCACACCGCGCCCACCGTGGTGGCGTCGGGGTCCCGGCCCTCGGCGACGCCGCGGAGCACGATGTCACGGTCGGTGAGGACACCGAACAGGTCGCAGTCGTAGGTGACCAGGACGTCACCGACGTCCTCCTCGCGCATCAGCCGGGCCGCCCGCGCCACCGTCGTCATGGGTTCGACGGCCACCGCCGCCGGTGACATCACGTCTCGGATGCGGCGTGTCATCTCGCGCCTCCCTGGGTGTCGGTACGGGATCGTCTGCGGCCCGCGTAGCCCGCGCCCGGGCCGGTAAACCGTGCCGCGGCGACCGGCTCAGTCCAGGTCGATCAGGGCCAGGCCGATGTCGGGACGGTGGGTCTTGGCCAGCTCCGCCGGGCTGTCCCGGACGACGACCTCCAGCGTCGGCCAGACCCGGCCGGACAGCAGGTGGCCGCCGCGGGTGGAGCCGTCGGACAGGCCCAGTACGGCGTGCAGGTGCGGGGTGGGACCGTCGTCGGCGACGGCGATGTCCCCGATGAGGGACAGCACCTCGCACTGCTCCCGGACGGGAATGCGCCGGTAGTCCTTCGCCTGCCGGTCGAACCAGCCGACGACCGCTTCGGAGAAGGCGCCGACCGCGGTCACCTGGGAGGCCCCCAGCGAACGGTCACGGGCGAAGGCGGTCAGCTCGGCGACCGCGTCCTCGCCCGGTTCGAGCACCACCACGAACACCGCGGACGGACCGCCCTGGACCTGCTGCCACTTCATGGCCCGCGGGTACCCGGCGGGGGCCGGGGGCAACCCCGGGCACGAGGTGTGGTGTCACCTCATGACTCCAGTGCCCGGCGGATCGCGTCGAGCCAGCCGTCTACCGGTCCGAAGGTGAGCAGCCCGCCGGCCGCGCCCGCGAGTTCACCGGACGCGGGCAGCAGCCTGTCGTACGTCCGCCGCAGGGCCGGGCGGTCGCCGAGTCCGAGGGCGAGCGCGGCCTCGGCGCAGCACAGGGCCTCGTAGAGGAGGTCGGGCGGCGGTTCGGGCAGGGCCCGCAGGGCGTTCCCGGCCTCGGTGTCGCGGCCCTCGGCCAGCAGCGCGAACGGCTCGGCCCAGGGCCGGTACGGCCCCCAGTCCGCGCTCGGGTCCACCTCCGCGGGTCTGCCGTGGGCCAGGCGCAGGCCGAGCAGGGCGAGCGGCAGCAGCCCGCGTTCCAGGCCCGGCATCCCCGCGCCGTCGAGGCGCCCGGCGGCCGAGCGGTAGGCGGCCTCGGCACGGTCGTGGGAGCCGGTGGAGGAGTCGGCCGAGACGGCCTGCCGCAGGGCCAGGTACCAGGCGGTGAAGACGGACACGAGGGGCCGTTCGTGCCGTTCGGCGAGGCGGTCCACGGCCGCCGCGTGTGCGTCGGCGGCGGTGAGGTCGGCGAGGGCCGAGCGGGCCTGGAGCCGGACCAGGTGGCCGAGGATCTCGTAGTTGACCAGGCCGTGCCGGGTGCCGAGGGCGACGAGTTCGGCCCCGATCGCGTCGCGGCGGGGCGCGAGGCCGGCGCGGGTGCAGGACTGCATGAAGACGCCGTTGAGGGCGAACGCGAGCAGCGCGGGGTCGTCCAGGCGGCGGGCGATCCGCTCGGCCTCGGCGGCCGCCCGGGGCCCGCGCGGGGAGCGCACGCCCCGGGACTCCAGGGCGACGGTGGCCAGCAGGCGGCAGCGTGCCGTGTCGGTGGCGGGGTCCTCCGGCAGGGCGAGGAGTGTCCGCTCGGCCGCGGCGACGATGCTCCGGGCCAGTTCGGGGTCGTCGCTGCGGGTCCAGTTGGCGGGGACGTCGTAGGCGCCGATCACCCGGGCCGTCAGTTCGGCGTCGCCCGTCTCCTCCGCCGCCCGGACCGCTGTCATCCGATGCTCCCGGGCGGCCTCCAGGCCACCGCCGCCGGTGACCGCGAGGCTCCGCAGCAGGCCCACGGTGGATTCCAGGCGGGCCCGGGAGCCCGCGGCGACCGTGCGGTCGTACGCCTCGGTCGCCCGGGCCCACAGCCGGGCCGCCGGGTCCGCCGGTTCACCGGGCGGGTCCAGGTCTGGGTCCTGGGCGAGGATGCCGGCCTCCAGGCGCCGCAGCCGCGGGCCGGGGTCGATGCCCAGTCGTCCGGCCAGCAGGGCGCGGGCCCGGCGCAGCACGGCGAGGGCGTCCGCCTGCCGTCCGGTCCGGTAGAGGGCGAGCGCGAGCAGGCGCCAGGACTCCTCGCGCCAGGGGTGCTCGGTGAGGTGCGCGTCCAGGTCGGGGACCGCCTCGGCGGCGCGGCCGAGTTCCACGAGCAGTTCGGCGCGGCGTTCGACGGCGCGCAGCCGCAGTTCGGTGAGCCGGGAGCGTTCCCCGCGGGCCCAGTCCTCCGCGCCGAACTCGGCGTAGGCGGGTCCCCGCCACTCCCCCAGGGCCGCCCGCAGCCGGTCGGGAGCCTGCGCGGCCGGCAGTCGGTCCGCCTCGGCGACGGCGGCCTCGAAGCGCCACGCGTCCACCGTGTCCGGCGCCGTGCGCAGGGCGTATCCCGGGCCCTCGGTGACGAGCAGCCGGGCGGGGGCGCGCGGCGGCCGGTCGGGTTCCAGGGCGCGGCGCAGGTCCCCGACGAAGGTGCGTACCGCTCCCACGGCCCGCGGCGGCGGCGTGTCCCAGAGGTCCTCGACCAGGCGGGTGACCGGGACGATCCGCCGCCGGGCCAGGATCAGCCGGGCGAGCACGGCCCGGTGCCGGGGGCCCTTGAGGGCGAGCACGTGCGGGCCGCGCCCCGCGGTGACCGATCCGAGCACACCGAACGTGACCGCTTCCATGGTCCGTGTCCCGTCCACTCCCGATCGTCACCGCTCGTGCGATCACCACGGTACGCGTGCTGGTGGGTTCCCGGCCGGTTGCTGATCGGTTGCTGATTCGCGGGCGGCAGCCTCGAAGGCGTCACCGGGACGTGTGACGCCAGCAGGAACGGACGAGCAGGAACAGAGAGGGCCACCGCCACCATGACCCCCACGACCCCCATGAACACCACGGAGCCGACGATCCCCGGCTTCACCCACGACCGTGTGACGGTCGCCGACGGCATCGGCCTGCACGTGGCCGTCGGCGGCACGGGCAGCCCGGTCGTGCTGCTGCACGGCTTCCCCCAGACCCACCTGATGTGGCGGCACGTCGCCGCAGACCTGGCGGCCGACCACACGGTCATCTGCCCCGACCTGCGCGGCTACGGCGCCAGCGACAAGCCCGCCGACCCGGACGGCACCGCGTACGCCAAGCGGACCATGGCCGCCGACGTGGTCGCCCTGGCCCGGGAGCTGGGGCACGAGCGGTTCGCGCTGGCCGGTCACGACCGGGGCGCGCTGGTCGCGGTGCGCGCCGGGCTCGACCACCCCGACGCGGTGACGCACCTGGCCGCGCTGGACGTACTGCCGACGCTGGACATGTGGGACGTCCTGCACGGCACGACGGCGGCGGTGGGCTTCCACCTGTATCTGATGGCGCAGCCGCCGGGGCTGCCGGAGCAGCTGATCGGCGCCGCGCCGGACGCGTTCTTCGGTCACTTCCTGGACGTCTGGACCCGGGACGCGGACGCCCTGCCCGCCGACGTCCGCGCCGCCTACCTGAGGGCCTCCCGCGAGGCGGTGCCCTCCATCGTGGCCGACTACCGGGCCTCGGCCGGCATCGACGTCGAGCACGACCGGGCGGACCGGGAGAACGGCAACCGGCTGCGGATGCCGGTGACCGTGCTCCAGCAGGACTGGGGCGCGGCCCTCGGGTACGACGCCGCCGAGCTGTGGCGTGCGTGGGCCCCGGACCTGCGGCACGAGACCCTCGGCTGCGGGCATTTCATGGCGGAGGAGGCGCCTGGCGAGGTCGCGGGGGCGCTGCGCGGGCTGGTTGCCCGGTAGGCAGCGTCGGAGCATGCCCGCACAACGATCGGTTGTACCTGCCGCCAGGACCGTTGTTTGATCCGCCCGGCCCGGCTCGCTTGGATGTCCGGCGTGACGAAGTCGGGTGCGGTCGAGTCGGACGTGGTGCGGGGCAGGTCGTTGGGGCGGCGGTTCGAATGGTTGTGGGCGGCGTACGCGGTCAGCACGTTCGGCACCCGGCTCGCCTTCGACGCCTTTCCGTTGATCGCGGTCATGGTGCTGGACGCCGGGCCGGCGCGGGTGGGGGCGCTCGCGGCGGCCGGTCTCGCGGTGGGCGCGGTGGTGGCCGTGCCGCTCGGCCCGTGGGTGGAGTTCCGGCGCAAGCGGCCGGTGATGGTCGCGATGGACCTGGTCCGGTGCGCGGTGCTGCTGAGCGTGCCGCTCGCGTACGCCTTCGGCCGGCTGGGCTTCGCCCAGCTGCTGGTCGTCTCGGTCGTGGTCGCCGCGGCCGACATCACTTTCAGGGCCGCCGCGGGATCCTGCCTCAAGGCGCTGGTGCGACCGAAGGACCTGCTGCGGGCCAACGGCCGGTTCGAGTCGACGACCTGGACCGCGGCCATGCTCGGGCCCCCGGTCGGCGGGGCCGCGATCGGGCTCTTCGGCCCGGTGGTGACGGTGGCCGCGGACGCCGTCAGCTATCTCCTCTCGGCGCTGGGCATCCGCGCGATCGGGGGCGGGGAGCCGCGCCCGCCGCGCACGGAGGCGAGCCGGTTGCGCGCCGGTGACCTGCTGGACGGCTGGCGGTACGTGCTCGCCTCACCGGCTCTGCGTCCGCTGTTCCTCAACACGGTCCTGGTCAACGGGCTGATCATGGCGACGGCACCGCTGCTGGCCGTGCTCATGCTGGGCGATCTCGGTTTCGCGCCCTGGCAGTACTCTCTCGCCTTCGCCGTGCCGTGCCTGGGCGGGCTGGTCGGCTCGCGGCTGGCCGGGCCGCTCGTGGCGCGCTTCGGGGAGCACCGGGTGCTGGTCACCACTGGCGTGCTGCGCGTGTGCTGGCCCGTCGGGCTGGCCTTCGTGGGGCCGGGGACCGGGGGGCTGGTCCTGGTGATGGTCGTCGAGTTCGGGCTGATCGCGTCCGTGGGCGTGTACAACCCGGTGTACGCCACCCGTCGGCTGGAGTTGACGCCTGCGGACCTGGTGGCGCGCACTCTGTCGGCCTGGACGGTCAGTGGGAAGCTGACGACCGCGGCGCTGACCGCGGTGTGGGGCCTGCTGGCCGGTCTGACCGGGACGCGTACGGCCGTCGCGCTCGCGGGCGCGCTGCTCCTGGCGACCCCGCTGCTGCTGCCGCGACGCACCCGCACGCCGGCCCCCGCCCCGGTCCAGCCCGCCACCGACGGATGAGACCCGACCGCCACGCCCACGTCGCCGCACCCTGCCGCACCCCGGGCCAAGCCCCGACGAACTCGCCGAATCGACCACCCCAGTCGGCACGCCGCTCACACCCTCCGCTAGAAGCCCGCCTCCTCCGGTCGCGTCCAGCCCCGCCGGACGCGACGGCCCCATCAGCCGCCCCGCCCCTTGCCCTACGGCGACGCACCCCGTCGCGGGCCGGGCCGGCACCGACGCACCGAGCACCCCAGTCGGCACGCCACTCACGCCCGCGCCGGCCTCCCGCCCTCCCACCCTCACGCCCCGACCCGGCCCGCGGCACGCGAAGGCGCGTCAGCCGCCCCCTCCCTCACGCGCCCGGCGGCGTCTTTGCGCCCAGGTCCGGGAAGCACCGACGAGCCTCCGCGAACAGGGCCGGGTAGGCGGTTCCGTGGGCGACCGCGGCGGCGAAGAGGGCGCCGAGGGCGGCGCGCAGCGGGTCCGGATCGGCGGCGGCGCGCAGGGCGGGCAGGGCCAGGGCCCGGCACAGCGGGGCCTCATGGCCTCCGCCCGGCGGGTCGGGTGCGGTGAGGGCGGTGCGGTCGTCGGTGAAGAACCGGTCCCAGGTCCGCCGGGGGTCGTCGAAGGGGGCCGGCAGCGGCTCTCCCCGGTCCAGGGCGATCAGCGCGGCCGCGATCCAGTCGACGCCTTCCAGTCCTGCGGCGGTGAAGGCGCGGCGGGCGGCCCAGCGGGCCAGGCCGCGCTGGGTGGCCGGGCACGCCGCGTCGACGGCGTCGAGCAGGTCCCGGTCCAGCGGGACGAGCCCCCGTGCGTCGGCGCCGGCCTCCCGTACCCGCCGGCTGGGCAGTCGTCCGCCCCAGGACCGGATCTCGGCGCGCTCCCGCTCGGTCGGCTGTCCCGAAACGGGCGGCTCCAGGGCACGCGCGTAGTGGTGCCGGCGTGCGGCGCTGCGTGAGGTCTGCCGGACGACCCGGTCCGCGCTGGGCGGAGCCGGCCAGAACTGCAGCAGGTACTGGCCGACCGGCCCCGCGCCCGGGGCCGTGGCGGACGCGGCCCCCGCACCGCCGTCCATGCCGCGTCCGCAGTAGCGCACCCGGTGGTGGGCGGGTGGCAGGGCCAGCTCGCACAGGGCGCCGTGGTCGCAGGGCAGCACGGCGGTCGAGGCGGTCAGCGGCCGGAACGACGCCTCCACCACGTCCTCCCAGCGGTCCTCGAGGGGCGGCGCGGCGCCGTGCACCTCGACGGTCAGCGCGACTCTTCCGCTGCTGAGGCCCGTGCACAGGAAGAGACAGCCCGGGACGGCCGCGCCGCACAGGCCGTTGGTCTGTCCGGCGCATGCCTCCGACGGAATCGGCCCCCTCGGTTCACGGCGGCTGTCCACGTGGAACCGCCCGTGAGCCACCGTGAGTTCACCCCTGTACACCGTCCGCATCCGCACGGCCAGTCCCCCTCGCATCCGGCACTTCGAGGCCACCAGTATGCGGAGGGGGTCTGACAACCGTTCCCACGACGGACGCGCGACGGCGTTGGGGGCGAGGGTCAGCTGGCCCCGGGTACGTCCTCGGTGACGCCGTTCAGCGGCGAGGACGGGTCACTGCCGTACGGGCGGGTGAATGCCTCCATGCCGTGCCCGGAGGGGTCGGTGAAGTACACGCCCCTGCCGCCGTCGTTGCGGTTGATCCGGCGCGGGTGCCGGCCCTGCGGGTCGGCCTGGATGGGGATCCCGCCCTCGACGAGGCGGGCGAGGACGGCGTCGAACTCGTCCTCGGAGACGAGGAACGCGTAGTGCTGCACGGGGATGTCGATGTCGACGGTGGCGAAATCGAGGGTGACGCCGTTGGCGGTCGTCACGGGCAGGAACATCCCGGCCGGTTCGCCGACCTCGAGACCGAGGACTTTGGCGAGGAAGTGGGCGGACGTCTCCCTGTCCTGGGAGAGAACGATGGTGTGGTTGAACTCGACTGACACGGGTCAATGCCTCCACGGGCATCTCCGCGGCGCCTCCATGCCTCACCCGGACGGTGACCGACACGCGATGCCGCGCGGAGATCCTACGTCCCGGACCCGTCCCCGGCCCACCCCTTTTCCGCCCCCGAGAGATCCCCGACGGGTCCCCGACGTGTCCCTGATGTGTCCCTGATATGTGTCAGGAATCTTTGACAGGTGGCCGCGACCCCTGTCAGCGTTTCCTGACAGGTACCACGGAAAGGGGTGCGATGCCCGAGGCCCCACCTCCGGCACCGACCGGTGACGAGTTGCTCAAGGTGCTCTCCGCGCTCGGCAACCCGCACCGCATGCGGATCGTCGCGGCACTCATGGAGAGCCGGAACTACGTCAGCGCTCTGGCCCGGCTGATCGGCATGGGCCGTCCGCTGCTGCACATGCACCTGCAACGGCTGGAGGCCGCGGGACTGGTCGCCGGCACGCTCGAGGTCGCGGAGGACGGCAAGACGGTGAAGTACTACGACGTCACGCCGTTCTTCTACGAGCTCACCCCGCGGGTCGTCGCGCAGGCGGCCGCGACGATCACCGACACCACCGAGACCGACCGGACCGCCGGCCGGAGTGCGAAAGAGGAAGCGAAGTGAACGAGGACGTGGTGAGTCTCGCCGCAGGGGGAGAGGAGCTGGGGGTCCTGGTCGGCGCCGTGGGCGCGGCCGGGTTCTTCGGCCTGATGATCGTGATCGTCTGGCAGGTCGCCGCCACCTGGCGGGCCCGGATGCTGGCGGCGCGCGAGGAGCAGTACAAGGAACTCGCCACGCGGTACGCCCGACTCCTGGAGGACACGGTGGAGTTGCAGCGCCGCACGGCGGAGGAGCAGCGGCAGACCCTCGACGAGCTGACCCAGACCCGGCTCGCGGTCGGGTCGATGGAGAAGATGATGCGCGAGATCGAATAGCCGCCGCCGGCAGGCGCCGCCGCACGGGCACGGCCGGGAGCGGCAACTCCCGGCCGTACCACGGCGGAACACACCCGACATCGCATCGATGTCGCACCCGAGACACACGCCCGTCCCGTACACCGCGGCAGGCCGACACACCTGAGCGCCGCGGTGCGGGTCCCGTGCGCCCTGGCACCGGTCGGTCGACCGGTGGGCGCGTTCCCCATGGAGGAGATTACTCATGCGTGCGCTGTTGCGGCGTGTGGCCCGTGCACCCGGTGGGCGGCGCGGCAAGTGGTACGTACTGGCGGTCTGGCTGATCGTGGCCGTCGCGCTGGGTCCGCTGGCCGGCCGGCTGGGCGACGTCGAGGACACGGGCGCCAACGCCTTCCTGCCGCGTGGCGCGGAGTCCGCGCGGGTCAACACGGAACTGGAGAGGTTCCGCACGGACACGCTGATGCCCGCCGTCGTCGTCCACACCGGTGAGGGGGCGAAGGCGCAGGCGGCCGCCGACCGAGACCTCCTCGCCCGGTACGCCGCCGCGGGCGAGCAGGTGTCGCCGCCGTTCCCGTCCGAGGACGGGAAGGCGCTGATGACGGTGGTGCCGCTGGACGGCGACGACGACGTCACCGGCACGATCGACGAACTGCGCGAGTCCCTGGGCGCGAACGCGCCGCCCGGCGTGGACGTCGTCGTCGGCGGACCGGCGGGGTCGCTCACCGACCAGGTCGCCGTCTTCGACAGCCTGGACACCACGCTGATGCTCGCCACCGGGCTGGTGGTGGCCGTCCTGCTGCTCATCACGTACCGCAGCCCCGTGCTGTGGCTGCTGCCGCTGCTGTCCGTGGGCTTCGCGGCCGTCCTCACCCAGGTCGGGACCTATCTGCTGGCCCGGTACGCGGGGCTGCCGGTGGACCCGCAGAGTTCGGGCGTGCTGATGGTGCTCGTCTTCGGTGTCGGCACCGACTACGCGCTGCTCCTCATCGCCCGCTACCGCGAGGAGTTGCACCGCCTCGCCGACCGGCACGAGGCGATGCGCATCGCGCTGGTCCGCTCGGGCCCGGCGGTCCTGGCGTCGGCCGGCACCATCGCGGCGGGCCTGGCCTGTCTGGGCTTCGCCGACATCAACTCCTCGCGCTCGCTGGGACTGGTGGGCGCCGTGGGCGTGGTCTGCGCCTTCCTGGCGATGGTCACCGTGCTCCCGGCCCTTCTCGTCGTCACCGGCCGCTGGGTGTTCTGGCCCTTCGTGCCGCGGGCCGGTACGCCCGCCCGCGCGTCGCGCACGGTGTGGTCCCGCATCGGGTCCGCGGTCGCCCGGCGCCCCCGCTGGTCGTGGCTGATGTCGGTGGCCGTCACCGGTGTCCTCGCGCTCAGCACGGCCGGCCTGTCCATGGGGCTGACCCAGGAGGAGATGTTCCAGGACAAGCCGGAGTCCGTCGTCGCCCAGGAGCGGATCTCGGCCCACTACCCGTCGGGCGCCTCCGATCCGGTGAAGATCGTCACGGCCACGGCGCACGCCGACGCGGTACGGCGAGCCGCGGCGGACGTCGGGGGCGTGGCCCGGGTGGAGGCCGGAGGCGACCGCACGCCCGACGGCGGCCGCACCCAGCTGTCGGTCGTCCTGGCGGACACCCCGGACAGCGAGCGTGCCAAGGACACGGTCGACGGCCTCCGGGACGCCGTGCACCGGGTGCCGGGCGCGGACGCGCTCGTGGGCGGCACCACCGCGCAGTACCTGGACACCCAGCGGGCCGCCGGCCGCGACCTGACCACGGTCGTTCCGATCGTGCTCCTGGTGGTCCTGGCCGTCCTGGTCGGGCTGCTGCGCGCCCTGGTCGCCCCGCTGCTGCTCCTGGCCACCGTGGTGCTGTCGTACCTGGCGGCGCTGGGCGCGTCGAACCTGCTCTTCGAGCACGTGCTGGGCTTCGCCGGGGTCGACTGGTCGATTCCGCTGATGGGCTTCGTGTTCCTGGTCGCCCTGGGCATCGACTACAACATCTTCCTGATGCACCGGGTGCGTGAGGAGACCGCCCGGCTCGGTCACGCCCGGGGCGTGCTGGAGGGCCTGACCAGCACCGGCGGGGTCATCACCTCCGCCGGCGTCGTCCTCGCCGCGACCTTCGCCGTCTTCGCCGGGCTGCCGCTGGTGACCATGGCGCAGATGGGCGTCCTGGTGGGGATCGGCGTCCTGTTGGACACCTTCCTGGTGCGCACGGTGCTGGTGCCCGCTCTCGCGCTCGACCTGGGCCGCCGGTTCTGGTGGCCGGGCGCGCTGTTCCGGCGCCCGGCGCGGGAGGAGGCGGCGACCGTCAGCCGGACTGGGAACTGTCCTTCATCGCCCCCCACCCGTGCCAGCGCTCCACCTCGATCCAGGCGCTGACCCGGGGGCGCTCCCGGTCCGGGTACGGGTTGCCCGTGTAGTGCCGGGAGAGGCGGTCGATGCCGGAGAGGTCCTCGTCGTCGCGCATCTCGGCGACGCGGCCGATCAGGGTGACGTGGGTGTACCAGTCGTCGCCCGCGAGAACGGTGAGCGTGACGCGCGGGTCGCGGCGCAGGTGTCCCAGGCGCACGCGGCCCGCGTCGAGGTTGATCAGCACCCGGCCGTCGTCGTCCCGGGTTGGGTCGGCGCAGCAGATCGACGGCCTCGGGCGGCAGCGGCGGCTTGGACATACGGGCTCCTCGCGATTCGGTGTGGTCCGGCGCCGGGTCCGGTCGCCCGCGCCGGGGTGTCTCGGTCACCCGGTACCCCGGGCGGGCTCAGTCGGTCGCCTTCTCCTCGAAACTGGCGAAGTAGGCCGCCGCCATGTCCTCGTCGCCGTGTCCCTGGGCGGCGGCGCGGGCGAACCGCTGCGCACCGGCCGCGGCGAGGTCCAGCCGGACGCCGTTCGCCTCGCCGGCCTCGACGATCAGGCGGGCGTCCTTCTCGGCGGTGCCGACGGCGAACTGGGCCGGCGTCAGCGCGCCGTCGCGGATCAGGCCGGCCTTGGCCCGCAGGTAGCCCATGTCGAGCGGGCCGCCGGCGATGGCGTCGAAGAAGGCGTCCGGGTCCACGCCCAGCGCCTTGGCGAGCGAGAGGGTCTCGCCACCGGCGTTGGTGACGGCGAGGACCCAGCTGTTGGCCACCAGTTTCAGCCGGGTGGCGCTGCCGGCCGCGCCGTCCTCGCCGGTCCACACGGTGCGCGAGCCGACGGCGTCGAACACGGGCGCGACGGTGTCCCGCGCCGCGCCGGGACCGGCCGCCAGTACCAGCAGCTGACCGGCCTCGGCGGGCTGCTTGGTGCCGAGGACGGGTGCGTCGAAGAAGACGAGGCCGTGCTCGTGGGCGAAGGCGGCCAGGTCGGCGACCGCGTCGACGCCCGCGGTGGTGGACTGCGCCCACACGGTGCCGGGCCGCAGGCCGGGCGCGGCCCGCCGCATCACGTCGAGGGCGGCCGGGCCGTCGTAGAGCATCGTGAGGACGACGTCGGCGCCGCTCACCGCCTCGTCCGGGCTGCCGGCGACGTGCGCGCCGTCGGCGGCCAGCGGCTCGGCCTTGGCCCGGCTGCGGTTCCACACCCGGACGGTGTGTCCGGCGCGGGCGAGGTTGCGGGCCATCGCGGCACCCATGATGCCGGTGCCCAGGACGCTCACGGTGAGCTGGTCGGTCATGACGTCGCCTTCTGACTCGTACTGTCTCGTGTCGCCGGTGGCCGGGCTCCTGCGAGCCGGGCCCGGGGGCCCAGCCTGCCACCGGACGCGGGTCCCCGCGCGTCCGCGCGGCCCCGTCCCGTACGGTACGGCCGTGAACGCCTTCACCGACGACATCGACAGCAACGGCGAGACCGCCCCGGGCCGTTACGGACCCGCCGCCACCACCGAGGCCGACCCGCGGGAGGTGGGCCGGGTGCGGACGGAGTACTCCCCCGCGCACGACGGCGACCCCGATCCCGGCGAGATCGTCTGGACGTGGGTGCCCTTCGAGGAGGCGGACGGCCGGGGCAAGGACCGGCCCGTGCTCGTGGTGGCCCGGGAGGATGCAGGGACGGTGCTGGCGGTGCAGCTGTCCAGCAAGCGGCACGACGGGGACCGGGAGTGGGTGCCGATCGGGAGCGGGCCGTGGGACCGCTCCGGGCGGGACTCCTGGGTGGACGTGGACCGGGTGCTGCGGCTGCACGACGCCGGGATGCGCCGCGAGGCGTGCGCCCTGGACCGGATGCGCTTCAACCTCGTACGGCAGCGGCTGCGGGAGCGCTACGGCTGGAGCTGACCGGGACGGCCGGCGCCCTCCGGGAAGGCACGCTCGAAGGCCGCCCGGACGGTGGCGCCCGGGGTGCGGTCCAGGATGCCGAACGCCACCCGTTCGAAGGCACCGGCGAATCGTCCGCCGGGGCCGAGCAGCGTCCGGAACGCGCCCGCCACCCGGGCGGGGTCGTTGCGGAACACGCCGCAGCCCCAGGCGCCGAGGACCAGCCGCCGGTACCCGTGGGCCGCGGCCGTCTCGAGCACCCGCTCGGCGCGCACGGTGAGGGCGGCGGGCAGGTCGGCGGCGCGCTGCGGGGCCGTGCGCAGCACCACGCCCGCGTTGGGTGCGGCGGAGGTCAGGAATCCGGCCCTGAACGGCTCGTCCAGCAGGCGGCCCCGGTCGTCGCGGAAGACGGGCACGCCGGGCGAGTGGACGACGCGGTCCGTGTAGAACGGGTCTCGGTGGGCGCGGTGGTGGTCGTAGAACTCGCGCGCCCGCAGCAGGCAGGTGTACAGGGCGGAGGCCCGGCACAGGGCCTCCTCCTGGGCCTGGGCGCCATTGAGATAGCCGCCGCCGGGGTTGCGCGCGGAGGCGAAGTTGAGCACGGCGACGTCGCCGCCGAGCCGTCGGGCGGCCTCCAGGCTGCTCTCGCCGGTGACCTCGAAGACCGTCCGTCCCCGGTCGGGGACGGCCACCTCGACGGGCCCCGGTCCGTACATCCGCGTACCGTCCCTCGCCGCCCCGACCGCCGCCGCGAGGGACACCTCTCGGCCGTCGGACGTGCGGTAGGACCCGGCCGCGACGATCTGCTCCGTCTGCTGTGCGATGCCCCGCAGGCGCGCGCTCACGGCGCCACCCCCGTGGACGCCGTGACCGCGCGCGGCGCGGTCTCCCCCGTCGTGCTCATGGGGGAATCCTGGGTGATGCTGGGGATGCGGTGCAACGGAGTTTCCCGACCGGCGAACGACGTGGAAAGCCCCTGGAAACAGGCGGATCGCGGAGATTACCGAGCGGGAACGTCCCGAAATGCACCCTTGTGCGGAACGGCACGAGGGTCTTGGGTGGGACGAGTGTGCCGACCCGGCCCACCGCAGAAGGGCCGGCGGCATGGTGGAATCTCAGGAGGATCCCGACATGTCCGATTCGGTTGGTGGCTGTATCCAGCCACGTACCGCCGTCAGTGAGGCCGAGGTCGAGGCGCTGGTCCGCGGCATCTGCTTCAAGACCGGTCCACCCAGGCTCCTCGGTGTCGAGGTGGAATGGCTCGTCCACGAGCTGCGCGCGCCGCGGCTCCCCGTGTCACCCGAACGGCTCCAGGCGGTGTACACCGCGCTGCGGGCCGTGCCCCTGAGGTCGGCGCTGACCGTCGAACCCGGCGGCCAGCTGGAGCTGAGTTCGCTCCCCGCCGCCTCGCTGACGGAGTGCGTCCGCTCCGTCTCCGCCGACCTCGACGCCGTCCGCGCCGTACTGCGCGAGGACGGTCTCGCCCTGGTCGGCCTCGGCCACGATCCCTGGCAGGCGCCGCGCCGCTATCTGCGGCAGCCGCGCTACGACGCCATGGAGGCATGTCTCGACCGCACCGGTCCCGGTGGCCGCTTCATGATGTGCGCCTCCGCCTCGGTGCAGGTGTGCGTGGACGCCGGGCACGAGGAGCCCGGCCCGATGGGTCACGTACGCCGGTGGTGGCTGGCCCATCACCTGGGCGCCGTCCTGCTGGCCGCGTTCGCCAACTCCCCGCTGTCCGGCGGCCGGCCCACCGGCTGGCGGTCGACCCGGCAGCTGCGCTGGACGCAGATCGGTGCCGGCCGGGCGGGCGGCCCCCCGCTGAACACCGACCCGCGCGGTGCCTGGACGCGGCACGTGCTGGACGCCCCGGTGATGTGCGTACGCCGCGACGGCGGGCCGTGGGACGTGCCTCAGGGGCTGACCCTGCGGGAGTGGACCCGCGAGCTGGTGCCGCGGCCGCCGACCCGGGAGGACCTGGACTACCACCTGACCACGCTCTTCCCGCCGGTACGGCCGCGCGGCCATCTGGAGCTGCGGATGATCGACGCGCAGCCCGGGGACGACGGCTGGATCGTGCCGCTGGCGGTGACCGCCGCGCTGTTCGACGACCCGGAGGCCACCGAGACCGCCTACCGGGCCGTCAAGCCGCTGGCCGAGCGCACGCTGGGGCTGCCCGCGCCGCACAACCCGCTGTACGAGGACGCGGCCCGTGCCGCGCTGACGGATCCCGAGCTGTGCGAGGCGGCCGTCACCTGCTTCAGGGCGGCGCTCGCCGCGCTGCCCCGGCTCGGCGCCGGCACCGAGGTGACGGACGCCGTCGCCGGGTACCTGGAGCGCTATGTGCTCAGGGGCCGCTGCCCCGCCGACGATCTGCTGGACATGCCGGGCGGCGCGGACCGTGGCCCGCACGGGAGGGAGACCCGCTGATGACCGACCCCACCGACGCGCCCACGACCACCGCCGCCGAGGCCCTGCGGGAGCGGGCCCTGACCACGCTGGTCACCGCCCGCGAGCGCACCACGCTGCTGACCAGCTGCGTGGAGGGCCCCGACCTGACCGCCCAGGTGTCGCCGCTGATGTCCCCGCTGGTGTGGGACCTGGCGCACATCGGCAACCAGGAGGAGCAGTGGCTGCTGCGCGCGGTCGCCGGGCAGGAGGCGATACGCCCGGAGATCGACACTCTGTACGACGCCTTCGAGCATCCCCGCTCCGAGCGGCCGAGCCTGCCGCTGCTGTCGCCCGTCGAGGCCCGCCGGTACGCGGCCGACGTGCGCGGCCGGGCCCTGGACGTGCTGGAGCGCACCGCGTTCGACGGGACGCGGCTGACGGAGGCGGGTTTCGCCTTCGGGATGATCGCCCAGCACGAGCAGCAGCACGACGAGACCATGCTGATCACGCACCAGTTACGCAAGGGGCCGCAGGCGCTGACCGCGCCCGACCCCGAGCCGGCGGGGCTGTTCACCGGGCCTGCCGAGGTCCTGGTGCCGGGCGGTCCGTTCACCATGGGCACCTCGACCGAGCCCTGGGCCCTGGACAACGAACGCCCCGCGCACCGGCGCGAGGTGGCGCCGTACTTCATCGACACCGTCCCGGTGACCAACGGGGCCTACCGGGCGTTCATCGACGACGGCGGCTACGACGACCCGCGCTGGTGGACCCCCGAGGGCTGGGACCACATCCGCCGGCACGCCGTCACCGCCCCGCTGTTCTGGCGCCGGGACGGCGGGCAGTGGCTGCGGCGCCGCTTCGGGGTGACCGAGGTGGTGCCGGCCGACGAGCCGGTGCTGCACGTGTCCTGGTACGAGGCCGACGCGTACGCCCGCTGGGCCGGGCGCCGGCTGCCCACCGAGGCCGAGTGGGAGAAGGCCGCCCGGTACGACCCGGCCGGCGACCGCGCCATGCGCTATCCGTGGGGCGACGCCGACCCGGGCCCCGAGCACGCCAACCTGGGGCAGCGGCACCTGCGCCCGGCGCCCGCGGGCAGCTACCCGGCCGGTGAGTCGCCGCTCGGCGTACGGCAGTTGATCGGCGACGTCTGGGAGTGGACGTCGAGCGACTTCGCCCCGTACCCGGGCTTCAGGGCGTTCCCGTACAAGGAGTACTCGGAGGTGTTCTTCGGTCCCGAGTACAAGGTGCTGCGCGGCGGTTCCTTCGCCGTGGACGCGGTGGCCTGCCGGGGCACGTTCCGCAACTGGGACTATCCGATCCGGCGGCAGATCTTCTCCGGGTTCCGCACCGCCCGGTCGGCGGAGGCCGTCTGATGTGCCGACACCTGGCCTATGTGGGCCCCGCGGAGCCGCTCGGAGAACTCCTCGTGACGCCGCCGCACGGTCTGTACCGCCAGTCGTGGGCGCCGCGGCACCAGCGGTACGGCACGGTCAACGCCGACGGGTTCGGCGTCGGCTGGTACGCCGAGGGCGACCCGGTACCCGCCCGGTACCGGCGGGCCGGCCCGATCTGGGCGGACCAGTCCTTCGCCGACCTGGCGCGGGTGGTGCGGACCGGCGCGCTGCTCGCGGCGGTGCGGGACGCGACGCTGGCCGGTGCCGACGCAGAGGCGGCCGCCGCGCCGTTCGCCGCGGGGACCTGGCTGTTCAGCCACAACGGAGCCGTGGCGGGCTGGCCGGGGTCGCTGGCTCCGGTGGCCGCGACGCTGCCGCCCGGTGAGCTGCTCTCGCTGGAGGCGCGCAACGACTCGGCGCTCGTGTGGGCGCTGGTCCTGGCCCGGCTGCGCGCCGGGGACGACGCGGGCCGGGCGATGGCCGAGACGGTGCTGGAGGTCGCCGCGGCGGCCCCCGCCTCCCGGCTCAACCTGCTCCTCACCAACGGCTCCACCGTCACCGCCACCACCTGGGGCGACACCCTGTGGTACCGGTCCCGCCCCGGTGGCGGCACGGTCGTCGCCTCGGAGCCCTACGACGACGACCCGCACTGGCAGGAGGTCCCCGACCGCACCCTGCTCGCGGCGAGCGGCACGGACGTGCGGCTCACCCCGCTCAAGGAGCCGGGCGAAACCGCCCCGGCAGACGCTTTCGTCTCTGCGAAGGAGCCCCGCACGTGAGCCAGTTCCGTCTGACCCGGACGCTGCCCGAGGACGCCACGGACGCCGCCCTGCGCGCCGACGTCCTGGCGGGCCTGACGAGCACGCCCAAGTGGCTGCCGCCGAAGTGGTTCTACGACGCGCGGGGCAGCGAGCTGTTCGAGGCGATCACCACGCTGCCCGAGTACTACCCGACCCGGGCCGAGCGGGAGATCCTCGTCGACCGGGCCGGGGAGATCGCGGCGGCGACCGGCGCCCGCACCCTGGTGGAGCTGGGTTCCGGCTCCTCGGAGAAGACGCGGGTGCTGCTCGACGCGCTGACCGGGCAGAACGGGCTGCGCGGCTACGTACCGGTCGACGTGAGCGAGAGCGCCCTCGTCCAGGCCGGGCAGGCGCTGGTCGCCGAGCGTCCCGGCCTCCAGGTGCACGCGCTGATCGCCGACTTCACGGCCGGGCTGACGCTGCCCGACACTCCGGGACCCCGCCTGGTGGCGTTCCTCGGCGGCACCATCGGCAACCTGCTGCCCGAGGAGCGCGCCGCCTTCCTGTCCTCCGTCCGCGCCCTGCTGGCCCCGGGGGACTCCCTGTTGCTGGGCACGGACCTGGTGAAGGACGAGGGGGTGCTGGTCCGCGCGTACGACGACGCGGCCGGGGTGACGGCCGAGTTCAACAAGAACGTGCTGTCCGTGGTCAACCGCGAACTGGAGGCCGACTTCGCGCCCGCGGCCTTCGATCACGTGGCGATCTGGAACGCCGAACGGGAGTGGATCGAGATGCGGCTGCGTTCGCGCACCGCGCAGACCGTGAAGATCCAGGAGCTCGACCTGGCCGTGGACTTCGCGGACGGGGAGGAGCTGCGCACCGAGGTGTCCGCGAAGTTCCGGCGGGAGGGGGTGCGGGTGGAGCTGGCGGCGGCCGGGCTCGACCTGGCCCACTGGTGGACGGACGCCGAGGGGCGTTTCGCCCTGTCGCTGAGCGTGGCGCGCTGAGCCCGCGGCGCCGGGCCCGGGACACGGGTCCGCGGCGCCGCGGCCGGGACGTCGGGCCGGGGTACCGGCCCGCGGCCCGGCGCCCGCCGGTCAGCGCGCGTTGGCGTCCAGCAGTGCGGTGACGCGGTCGGATGCCTTCCGAGCCTCCGACTTCGCGTCCGCCCCGGTGAGCACCTTCGTCATGTACGCCTTGATCGGGTTGTCCGCCTCGACGGCGCCCCACCGGGGCGTCCCGGGGGTCGCCCGGCCCTGTGCGGCACCGGCCGCCATGGCCTCGATCCCCTCCTCGCCGGAGACTTCCTCGGCGAGCGACTTCTTGTTCGGGACGTAGTTCATGGTGCGGGCGAGGTCGGTGTTCCACTTCTCGCCCGCGAGCGCCTCGATCACGGCGAGGGCGCCTTCCTCCTGGTCGGTGTTCTTCGGCACCACGAGGTCGGAGCCGCCGGTGAAGACGGCGCCGGGCTTGTCGGCGCTCTTGCCGGGCACCGGGAAGAAGCCGATCTTGCCCTTGAGGTCGGGGTTCTCGCGCACGATCGACTGGGCCAGGCCCGGCACCGCGACGATCTGCGCGACCTGGCCCTTGGCGAAGACCCCGGACTGCGGCGGGTGTTCCTCGTCGGCGTCGACCGGGCCGTCGCCCAGGGCCTGCAGTTCGCGGTAGAAGTCCATGCCGCGCAGGGCCGCCGCGGAGTCCAGCGCGCCCGTCCAGACGCCGCCCTCGCCGTCCTGGGTGGCCAGTTCGCCGCCTTCGTCCCAGATGAAGCCGGAGAGCGTGTACCAGTCCTGGCCGGCCAGGTAGATGCCCTGGTCGCCGTTCTCGTCGAGCTTCTCCGAGGCGTCGAGCCACTCCTCGCGGGTGCGGGGCGGCTCGTTGATGCCGGCCTGCTCGAAGAGGTCCTTGCGATAGATGACGACGCGGTTGGCGGCGTACCAGGGGATGCCGAACTGCTGGGACATCCACTGCCCCGGTTCGGCGAGACCCGGCAGCCAGTCGCGGATGCCCCAGTCGCGCATCGACTCCAGGGTCAGGTCCTGCAGCCTGCCGCCCTCCGCGTACTGCGGGACCTGGGTGTTGCCGACTTCGACGACGTCGGGCCCGTCCGTGCCGTCGGCCTTCAGCGCGGCCTGCACCTTGTCGCCGATGCCGGTCCACTCCTGGATGCGGATGTCCAGGTCGAGGTCGGGATGGTCGGCCTCGAAGCCCTCGGTGAACCGCTTCAGGAAGTCCTGCGAGGCGCTGTCCTTCATCAGCCACACGGTGACGGTGCGCCGCTCGCTCCCGCCGTCCTGCGAGATCAGGCCGCAGCCGCTGAGCACGGAGGCGGACACACAGACAAGGGCGAGGAGTCGACGTCTCACGAGGGGTCCTTCTGACTGACGAACAGAGGGCGCGGACAGGTGTGTCCTGCACACGCGAAGGGAGACCCGACGTGGGGGACGAGCCCGAGGCTCGAACGGGTGTCTGGGATTTTGGTATGGACCATTACAAAGGTCAAGGGGCGAGGGGGAGGTACCGGAAGGTTTCCACCCCGAACGGCACTGCCTCGCGCTCCGTCCGGACTTGGGGCACGGTGGAGTGACGCAGGGCACACCGCTGCCCCGCGGAAGGGAGCACCCGCATGTCGAACCACACCTACCGGGTCACCGAGGTCGTCGGCACCTCGCCCGACGGCGTCGACCAGGCCGTCCGCAACGCCATCACGCGCGCCTCGCAGACCCTGCGCAAGCTGGACTGGTTCGAGGTGACGCAGGTGCGCGGCCAGATCGAGGACGGGCAGGTCGCGCACTGGCAGGTCGGCCTCAAGCTGGGCTTCCGCCTGGAGGAGTCGGACTGACGCCCCCGAAGCCCTCTCGGACGCTCACGTCCCTCAGGTACGGCCCTCGCGCTCCTGCGCCGCGCGCAGCTCGGCCGACCGTGCCGCCCAGCGCGCCCGGAGCACGGGGAAGCCGGCCCGTTCGGCGTCGTCGCAGACCAGCTCGTCGTCGTCCACCAGGATCCGGACCTCGCGGGTCCGCGCGAGCCTGTGCAGGATCTCCAGCTTGGTGCGCCGGGCGGGCCTGCGGTCGGCGTTGCCGCGCATGTGCACCGCCCCGTCCGGCAGACCGTGCGCGGCCAGCCAGTCGAGCGTGTCGCGCCGGCAGCGCTCGGGCCGTCCGGTGAGGTAGACGATCTCGCACTCCCGCGCGCTCTCCCGCACCAGCGCGATGCCCTCCGCGAGCGGCGGATCGTGCGGCGCGGCGGCGAAGAACGCGTCCCAGTCGCGCGGCCTGCGCTCCAGGAACCGCTGCCGGTGCGCGGTGTCGGCGAGGGTGTTGTCCAGGTCGAACACGGCCACCGGTGGCTTGCTGCTGTCGCTCACCCGCCCACCCTAGAGCGCGCCGCCGGGAATCTGTGCGGCGTGGGGGCGTTGAACACCGTGTGACCTCCGCACTCGCCAGCACGCGCTTCTCCGTCCTCGACCGCTCCCGCATCCGGGCGGGCCGCACCGCCGGGGAGGCGCTGCGCGACACCGTGGACCTGGCCCGGGAGGCGGAGCGGCTCGGCTACCACCGGTTCTGGGTGGCGGAGCACCACGGCGTGCCCGGGGTGGCCGGATCGGCGCCGACCGTGCTGGCGGCCGCCGTGGCCGGGGCCACCCGCCGCATCCGCGTCGGCACCGGGGGCGTGATGCTGCCCAACCACCGGCCGCTGGTCGTCGCCGAGCAGTTCGGCGTGCTGGAGTCGCTCTTCCCCGGCCGCATCGACATGGGGCTCGGCCGCTCGGTGGGCTTCACCGACGGCGTCCGCAGGGCACTGGGCCGGGAGAAGGACGACGCCGAGGACTTCGACGCGCAACTGGCCGACCTGCTCGGCTGGTTCCGGGGCACCTCGCCCACGGGCGTGCACGCGCGCCCCGCGGAGGGGCTGACCGTGCCGCCGTTCGTGCTGGCGATGGGCGAGGGCGCGGCCGTCGCCGCCCAGGCCGGCCTGCCGATGGTCATCGGGGACCTGCGGGACCGGGACCGGATGCGCCGCGGCATCGACCGCTACCGCGTCGCCTTCCGCCCCTCCGAGTGGAGCGCGCAGCCGTACGTCGTCGTCTCCGGCACCGTCGCGGTGGCCGCCACGCCCGAGGAGGCCCGGCGGCTCCTGGTGCCGGAGGCGTGGTCCATGGCCCAGGCCCGCACGCGCGGCTCCTTCCCGCCCCTGCCGCCGGCCGAGGAGGTCGAAGCGCGGACGATGACCGCGAAGGAGCGCGACCTGTACGAGGGCGGTCTCGGCGGCCACATCGCCGGTACCGAGGAGCAGGTCGCCGACGAGCTGGAGACGCTCGTGAAGGAGACGGGTGCCCAGGAGGTCCTGGTCACCACGAGCACGTACGACCGTGCCGCGCTGCTGGACTCCCACCGGCGGCTCGCCCGAGTCACCGGTACGGGACCGCTCGGCGCCCCGGCGTAGAATCGCGGGGTTTGTCCCGCCCACCGTACGGAGCCCTCCGCGATGCACAGCCCCCACGACCCGTACGTCCGGGTGCGCGACGCCCGCGAGCACAACCTCAAGGGCGTGGACGTGGACGTCCCCCGGGACGTGGTGGCGGTGTTCACCGGGGTCTCCGGCTCGGGCAAGTCCTCGCTGGCCTTCGGGACGGTCTACGCGGAGGCGCAGCGGCGGTACTTCGAGTCGGTGGCGCCCTACGCCCGCCGCCTGATCCACCAGGTCGGCGCCCCGAAGGTGGGCGAGGTCACCGGGCTGCCGCCCGCCGTGTCGCTCCAGCAGCGGCGGGCCACGCCGACGTCGCGCTCGTCGGTGGGGACGGTCACCAACCTCTCCAACTCCCTGCGGATGCTCTTCTCCCGCGCCGGCGACTATCCGCCGGGCGCCGAGCGGCTGGACTCCGACGCGTTCTCGCCGAACACCGCGGCGGGGGCCTGTCCGGAGTGCCACGGGCTGGGCCGGGTGCACCGCACGACCGAGGAGCTGCTGGTTCCGGATCCCTCGCTGTCGATCCGGGACGGTGCGATCGCCGCGTGGCCGGGTGCCTGGCAGGGCAAGAACCTGCGGGACGTCCTGGACGCCCTCGGGTACGACGTGGACCGGCCCTGGCGCGAGCTGCCCGCCGAGGCGCGTCGGTGGATCCTGTTCACCGACGAGCAGCCGGTGGTCACGGTGCACCCGGTGCGGGACGCGGGTCGCATCCAGCGGCCGTACCAGGGCACGTACATGAGCGCCCGGCGGTACGTGATGAAGACGTTCGCGGACTCCAAGAGCGCCACGCTGCGGGCGAAGGCGGAGCGGTTCCTGACCAGCGCCCCCTGTCCGGTGTGCGGCGGCGCCCGGCTGCGGGCCGAGGCGCTCGCGGTGACCGTCGGCGGCCGCACCGTCGCCGAGCTGGCCGCGCTGCCGCTCACCGAGCTGCCCGCCCTGCTGCCGACCGAGGGTGTGACGGCCGGGGTGCTGACCGAGGACCTCACCTCCAGGATCGCGCCCGTCGTCGAGCTGGGGCTCGGCTATCTGAGCCTCGACCGGCCCACGCCCACCCTGTCCGCGGGCGAGCTGCAGCGGCTGCGGCTGGCGACCCAGCTGCGCTCCGGGCTCTTCGGTGTCGTGTACGTCCTCGACGAGCCCTCGGCGGGTCTGCACCCCGCGGACACGGAGGCACTGTTGACGGTGCTCGAGCGGCTGAAGGCGGCCGGCAACTCGGTGTTCGTGGTGGAGCACCACCTGGGTGTGATGCGCGGCGCCGACTGGATCGTGGACGTCGGTCCGCTCGCCGGCGAGCACGGCGGGCGGGTGCTGTACAGCGGCCCGGTCGACGGGCTGGCCGGCGTCGCGGAGTCCGCCACCGCCCGCCACCTCTTCCACCGCTCCCCCGCGCCCGTCCGCGAGGTGCGCGTCCCGCGCGGCACGGTGACGGTCGGTCCGGTGACCCGGCACAACCTGCGCGGGGTGACCGCGAGGTTCCCGCTCGGTGTGCTCACCGCGGTGACCGGCGTGTCCGGCTCCGGGAAGTCCACCCTGGTCGGCGAGATCACCGAGGACCTGCCGGGGGTGGACCGGCTGGTCTCCGTGGACCAGCGGCCGATCGGCCGCACCCCGCGCTCCAACCTGGCCACGTACACGGGCCTGTTCGACGTGGTGCGCAAGGTCTTCGCCGCCACCGGGCAGGCCCGGGAGCGCGGTTACGGCGTGGGCCGGTTCTCCTTCAACGTGTCGGGCGGGCGCTGCGAGACCTGCCAGGGCGAGGGTTTCGTCAGCGTCGAGCTGCTGTTCCTGCCCAGCACCTACACGCCGTGTCCGGACTGCGGAGGTGCGCGCTACAACCCCGAAACGCTCGAAGTGACGTACCGGGGGCGGAACATCGCCGAGGTGCTGGACCTGACGGTGGAGGGCGCGGCGGAGTTCTTCGCGGACACCCCGGCGGTGGCCCGCAGTCTGGCCGCGCTGCTGGACGTCGGTCTGGGGTACCTGCGGCTCGGCCAGCCCGCGACGGAGCTGTCGGGCGGGGAGGCACAGCGCATCAAGCTGGCCAGCGAGCTGCAGCGAGGGCGCCGCGGCCACACCCTGTACCTGCTCGACGAGCCGACGACCGGTCTGCACCCGGCCGACGTCGAGGTGCTGATGCGCCAGTTGCACGGCCTGGTCGACGCCGGGCACACGGTGGTCGTGGTCGAGCACGACATGAGCGTGGTGGCGGGGGCCGACCACGTGATCGACCTGGGGCCGGGCGGCGGTGACGCGGGCGGCCTGATCGTCGCCGCGGGGCCGCCCGTCGAGGTGGCGGGCGTCGGGGCGAGCGCCACCGCGCCCTATCTGGCCCGCGCCCTGGACGGCGGGAGGCGCCGGTGAGGTGGGCTCACCGGCGCCCGGTCCCGCGGCGACGTCGGGGGTCGGTCACTCGCGGCCCCGCCGCTTGTCGCCCTGCCGCATCTCGTCCTCGGTGAAGGACTCGGTCTCGGCTTCGATGCGCTCCTTGCGGACCTGTCCGCGCACCGTCTCGTTCTCCGTCAGCTCCTCGGTGGTCATCCGGACCCGCTCCACCGGCACCGTCTCCGTCTCCACGACGGGGCGTTCCGCGTGCAGTGTGACCTCGTGCTCGGCCTCGCTGATCTCCGGTCCGGCCAGGGCCTCGTCGCGGTTGGCGTCCGTGATGGGTTCGCGCACCACGCGCACTTCCTCGTGGGTCACCGGAACGGTCTGCTGGACCTCTTCCGTGACCACGTACTTGCGCAGCCTGGCCCGGCCCGACTCGTGCCGTTCGACGCCGATGTGCATCTGTTCCTCGGAGCGGGTCATGGCCTGGTCGCCGCGCATGGCCTCGCGCTCCATGGCGTCCTGGCGGCCGGTCGTGCCGCCGGCCGTCCCGGCCGTGCCCCCGGCCGTACCGCGCAGGTCCTTCCCGCCTGCCTCGCCACGCGTGCCGGCCAAACCCGCGACGCCCGCGGCGCCCGCCGCTCCGGCGGCTCCGGCCGTGCCCGGTCCCGCGGCCCGGGGGCCGTCGTCGGTGCGCTCGGCCTCGGACAGCACGCTGTCCCAGTTGATGCCGTAGTAGTCGTAGAGCCGGTGCTCCTCGGTCTCCGACAGATGGCCGCCCGCGTCGACGTCGACCGAGGGCGCGCCCTTGACCTGGTCCTTGCCGTAGGGAACCTCGAGGTGGTCCTGCACGAGTGCGGCGTCCCGGATGGGCACGAAGGACTCGGTGGAGCCGAACATGCCCGTCTTGACGCTCACCCACTCGGGGCGCCCGGTCATGTCGTCGAAGAAGACATGCTTCGCGTCGCCGATCTTGTTGCCGTCCCCGTCGTAGACCGGTTGGTCCAGGACGTTGGCGATCTCTTCACGGGTGATCATCTGCCATCACCCTCCTTTCGAGTGCCTGCCTTCCGGTTGTCCGCATCCAGCGGTAAGGAAACGGCACAAACCTCACAAAGCACACATACTTTTCGAAGGTGCTTTCCAGGGGTCACCGTGGACGGCTTCCTCAGTGGCCCGGGCCAGGGAGCGGCGGTCGCGGTGGCGGCCGGGCGGCACGACCGGGCGCACCGTCACCTCGGCGACGAGGCCGCGCGCCGACGCCACCCGCCACAGGGAGGCCAGCAGTGTGTCCGCGCCGACGAACGCGGGCGTCGTACTCACCGCCCGCTCCCCCGCCCGGTAGTGGATCCGGACCGGCTGCACCGGCACCCCGGCGTCCAGGGCGGCCTGGAACACCGCCCGGCGGAAGGGGCCGTGGGCACGTCCGCACCAGGTGCTGCCCTCGGGGAAGGCGGCCACGGCGGCGCCCGCGCGCAGGGCCCGCGCGATCGCGTCGACCGTGTCCGGCAGGGCCCGCGGCCGGTCCCGCTCGATGAACAGCACCCCGGCGCGCGCCGTCGGCCCGCCCGCCACCGGCCAGCGCCGGATCTCGCTCTTGGCCAGCATCCTCGCGGGGCGTACGGCGGCCAGCAGCGGGATGTCGAGCCAGGAGACGTGGTTGGCGACGAGGAGCAGCCCGCCCCCGGGGACGGCGGCCCCGGTGACGCGGACCCGGATCCCCGCGGCCCGCACCACCCACTGGCACCAGCGTCGCACCAGGGCCGCGGGCAGCCTGCGCCTGAGGCCGAAGGGCGCCAGCACGACGGCGATCCCGGCGAGGAGCAGCACCGCGACCACGCTGAGCCGCAGCACGGCCCGCGGTACGGCCGCCGCGGCCGCGGTCGGCTCCACGCACGCGGCGGGGGTGCAGGGCGCGAAGGGGAGCCAGCCGCTCATCAGGCCGGGGCCAGTGAGAGGAAGTGCCGCAGGTAGCGCGGGTCGACCCGGTTCATCGGCAGCAGCACGTACAGGTCCGCGACGCCGAAGTCCACGTCGTGCGCGGGCTCCCCGCAGACCCAGGCGCCGAGCCGGAGGTAGCCGCGCAGCAGCGCCGGCAGCTCGGTGCGGGCGGCGGGCGCCGCCGGGCGCGGGACCCACGGCAGCAGCGGCCGTACCCGGTACTCCTCGGGCGCCAGGTGCCTGGTCCGCACCCGGTCCCAGGCACCGGCGGCGAGGGCGCCGCCGTCGGCGAGCGGGAGTGAGCAGCAACCCGCCAGCCAGGCGTGGCCGCGGTCGGTCATGTAGCGGGCTATGCCGGCCCAGACGAGTCCGATGACGGCGCCGTCGCGGTGGTCGGGGTGCACACAGGACCGGCCGACCTCGACCAGGGAGGGCCGGATCGGGTCCAGCGCGGCGAGGTCGAACTCGCTCTCCGCGTACAGCCGTCCGGCGACCGCGGCGCGCTCCGGCGGCAGCAGCCGGTAGGTTCCGACGACCTGCCCGGTCGTCTCCTCGCGCACCAGCAGGTGGTCGCAGTACGCGTCGAAGGCGTCGACGTCGTGGCCGGGCTGCGGGCTCGCCAGCAGCGCGCCCATCTCCCCGGCGAACACGTCGTGCCGCAGCCGCTGGGCGGCCCGCACGTCGTCCTCGTCGCGGGCGAGGGCGACGGTGTAGCGGCGGGGAGCGGCGGGCCTCGGGGGGCGGTCAGCGGTCAGTACGCCGGTCATGGGTGCTCTCCTGGTCGTGAGAACGGTGGTCGTGGGGACGGCTCGACCCAGTTCTTCCGACGCCGGCTGTACTGCGCATGACGACTGCCGGGAGCGCGGATGTGCGCTTCCTGAATGCCGGGAGCGAATGCGAGACGGGGCCGGGGGGAGCACCTCCCCCGGCCCCGCCCGTCCGCACCTGACGGCGAACGTCGTGAGGGCTACTTCTTGGCCACCTTGCGCGTGGCCCGCAGCCATTCCTTGTTCATGCTGGTGATGGAGACCAGAGGGATGCCCTTCGGGCAGGCGGTCGCGCACTCGCCGGTGAGCGTGCAGCCGCCGAAGCCCTCCGCGTCCATCTGCCCGACCATGTCCAGCACCCGCGTCTCCCGCTCGGGCGCGCCCTGCGGCAGCACGTTCAGGTGGTTCACCTTCGCGGACGTGAAGAGCATCGCCGCCCCGTTCGGGCACGCGGCGACGCACGCGCCGCAGCCGATGCACTCCGCGTGCTCGAAGGCGAGGTCGGCGTCCGGCTTCGGCACCGGCGTGGCGTGCGCCTCCGGCGCGGCACCGGTGGGCGCGGTGATGTAGCCGCCGGCCTGGATGATCCGGTCGAAGGCCGAGCGGTCGACGACGAGGTCCTTGACGACCGGGAAGGCGGAGGCCCGCCACGGCTCGATGTCGATGGTGTCGCCGTCCTGGAAGGACCGCATGTGCAGCTGGCAGGTCGTGGTGCGCTCGGGGCCGTGGGCGTCGCCGTTGATGACCAGCGAGCAGGCGCCGCAGATGCCCTCGCGGCAGTCGTGGTCGAAGGCGACGGGGTCCTCGCCCTTGAGGATGAGTTCCTCGTTGAGGGTGTCGAGCATCTCCAGGAAGGACATGTCGCTGGAGATTCCGTCCACCTGGTACGTGGACATGGCGCCGTCGGCGTCGGCGTTCTTCTGCCGCCAGACGCGCAGGGTGAGCTTCATGCGTAGCTCCGCTGGGTGGGGTGGACGTACTCGAAGACCAGGTCTTCCTTGTGCAGGGTGGGGGCCTCGCCGGTGCCGGTGAACTCCCAGGCGGCGGCGTAGCCGAACTCGTCGTCCTTGCGGGCCGCCTCGCCGTCCGGGGTCTGGGACTCCTCGCGGAAGTGGCCGCCGCAGGACTCGGCGCGGTGCAGTGCGTCGAGGCACATCAGCTCGGCGAGTTCCAGGTAGTCGACGATGCGGTTGGCCTTCTCCAGCGACTGGTTGAACTCCTCGCCGGTGCCGGGGACCTTGATGCGCCGCCAGAACTCCTCGCGGATCTGCGGGATGCGCTCCAGGGCCTTGCGCAGGCCGGAGTCGGTGCGAGCCATGCCGCAGAACTCCCACATCAGCTCGCCCAGTTCCCGGTGGAAGGAGTCCGGGGTGCGGTCGCCGTCCACGGACAGCAGCAGGTTCAGCCGGTCCTCGGTCTCGGCCAGCACCTCCTGCACCACCGGGTGGTCGTCGTCGACGTCGTCCCCCAGCGGGTTGCGGGCGAGGTAGTCGTTGATGGTGGCCGGCAGTACGAAGTAGCCGTCGGCCAGGCCCTGCATCAGCGCGGAGGCGCCGAGTCGGTTGGCGCCGTGGTCGGAGAAGTTGGCCTCGCCGATCGCGAACAGGCCGGGCACGGTGGTCTGGAGGTCGTAGTCGACCCACAGGCCGCCCATCGTGTAGTGCACGGCGGGGTAGATCCGCATCGGTACCTCGTACGGGTCCTCGTCGGTGATCCGCTGGTACATGTCGAAGAGGTTGCCGTACTTGGCCTCCACCGCCTTGCGGCCCATGCGCTTGATCGCGTCGGCGAAGTCCAGGTACACGCCCTGGCCGCCGGGGCCCACTCCCCTGCCCTCGTCGCACACGTTCTTCGCGGCGCGGGAGGCGATGTCGCGCGGGACCAGGTTGCCGAAGGACGGGTAGATGCGCTCCAGGTAGTAGTCGCGCTCGTCCTCGGGGATCTTGTTCGCGGGACGGTCGTCGCCCTTGGCCTTGGGCACCCAGATCCGGCCGTCGTTGCGCAGTGACTCGCTCATCAGCGTCAGCTTGGACTGGTGCTCGCCGGTGCGCGGGATGCAGGTGGGGTGGATCTGCGTGAAGCAGGGGTTGGCGAAGTAGGCGCCGCGCCGGTGCGCCCGCCAGACGGCGGTCGCGTTGGAGTTCATGGCGTTGGTGGAGAGGTAGAAGACGTTGCCGTAGCCGCCGCTGGCCAGGACGACGGCGTCCGCGTAGTAGGTGTCGATCTTCCCGGTGATCAGGTCCCGGGCGACGATGCCGCGGGCCCGGCCGTCCACGACGATCAGGTCGAGCATCTCGGTGCGCGCGTGCATCTCGATGGTGCCGGCCGCGATCTGCCTGCTGAGCGCCTGGTAGGCGCCGAGCAGCAGCTGCTGGCCCGTCTGGCCGCGGGCGTAGAAGGTGCGGGAGACCTGCACGCCGCCGAAGGAGCGGGTGTCGAGCAGTCCGCCGTACTCGCGGGCGAAGGGCACGCCCTGGGCGACGCACTGGTCGATGATCTCGACGGAGATCTGCGCCAGCCGGTGCACGTTGGACTCGCGGGAGCGGAAGTCGCCGCCCTTGACGGTGTCGTAGAACAGGCGGTGGATCGAGTCGCCGTCGTTGCGGTAGTTCTTCGCGGCGTTGATGCCGCCCTGCGCGGCGATGGAGTGGGCCCGGCGCGGGGAGTCCTGGTAGCAGAACTGGACGACGTGGTAGCCCTGTTCGGCCAGCGTCGCACCGGCGGAGCCGCCCGCGAGGCCGGTGCCGACGACGATGACGGTCTTGCCGCGCCGGTTGGCGGGGTTGACCAGCTTCGCCTCGAAACGGCGGGTGTCCCAGCGCTCGTTGACGGGTCCGGCGGGGGCCTTGGTGTCGGCGACCGGCTCGCCGGTCGTGTAGTCGGCGTAGGTTGTCATGTCAGCTCACCACTCCGGTCATGACGCCCACGGGTACGGCGACGAAGCCGATCGTGAGCAGCAGCGCGAGGACGTTCGCGGTCGTCTTCAGGGCCCGGTCGCGGGTGCGGCTGCCGGCGCCGAGGGTCTGGGCGGCGCTCCAGAAGCCGTGCCGGATGTGCAGGCCGAGGGCGAGCATCGCGACGATGTAGATGACGTTGCCGTACCAGGTGGAGAAGGTGTCCACGACGTTCTGGTAGGGCTTGCCCGTCTCGAAGCCGCCGGAGTGCACGGTGCCGGTGGTCAGGTCGAGGATGTGCCAGACGATGAAGAGGCCGAGGATGATCCCGCCCCAGCGCATGGTGCGCGTCGCGTAGCTGGAACGGGCCTTCTTGTGCACGTACTTGCTGGGGCGCGCCTTGATGTCGCGGCGGCTGAGCTGGTACGCGGAGACGGCGTGGGCGACGACGGCGACCACCAGCACCACGCGGATCAGCCAGAGCGTCCACTCGTAGTGCATGAACGGCTCGCCGATCGTGCGCAGCCAGTGGGCGTAGTGGTTGAACTCCTCGACCCCGAAGTAGATCTTCAGGTTCCCGATCATGTGGGCGACCAGGTAGAGCAGCATGACGAGACCGCTGACCGCCATCACTGTCTTCTTGCCGACGGTCGAGTCCCACACGGTGCGCGCCATGGACGGCCGTCGGTCCGTCCGCGTTGCCAGAGCCATGTCACAGGACGTTACGGGGACCATGCCTCATCGGTCCAAGACATGGAACGCCTGGATTCCATAGGGACTGCCTATCGACCACGTATGCTCGCGGTATGCAGTTGCAACAGCTCCAGTACTTCGTGGCGGTCGCCGAGACCCGGCACTTCACCCGGGCCGCCGAGGTGGTCCACGTGGCGCAGCCCTCGCTGTCGCAGCAGATCAAGGCGCTGGAGCGGGAGCTGGGCGCCGACCTGTTCCTGCGGGCGCGCGGGAACATCACCCTCACCGACGCCGGGGAGGCGCTGCTGCCGCTGGCCCGGCGCATCCTGGCCGACGCGGACACCGCCCGGCACGAGGTGCTGGAGCTGGCGCAGCTGCGCCGGGGCCGGGTCCGGCTGGGCGCCACCCCGAGCCTGTGCACCGGCCTGCTCCCGGACGTGCTGCGCGCCTTCCACGACCGCTATCCCGGCATCCAGCTGCTGATCGAGGAGGGCGGCTCGCACGACCTGGTGCGCGAGCTGGCGCGCGGTGCGCTCGACCTCGCCCTGGTCGTGCTGCCGCTGCCCACCGCGTCACCGGCGCTGACCACGGTGGAGCTGCTGCGGGAGGACCTGGTGGTGGTGTCCTCCCCGGAGTCGCCCCGGCCGGGCGGCGGGCGCCGTGCCGTGCGCATCACCGACCTGGAGGGCGAGCGGCTGGTGATGTTCCGGCACGGCTACGACCTGCGGGAACTGACCGTGGCCGCGTGCCGCTCGGCCGGGTTCGAGCCGGACTTCGCCGTGGAGGGCGGGGAGATGGACGCGGTGCTGGGTTTCGTGCGGGCCGGGCTCGGCATGGCGGTCGTCCCGCGGATGGTGGCCGCCCGCTCCGGGCGCGGACTGCGGGTCACTCCGCTGGCCCGGCCCGGTCTGCACCGGACCATCGCCCTGGCCCACCGCAGCGACGTGGCTCCGCCGCGGGCGGCCCGGGAGCTGCAGCGGATGCTGCTGGAGCGGTGAGGGACCGCCCCGGTCCAGTGGCCCGGAGCCGTTGTCAGGCGAGTGCGGCCGGCCTGAGGACCTCCTCGCACCAGCGGCGGAAGCTCGTGGGCGCCGTGTCCGGGGTGCTGGGCTCGGCCGCGCCGTAGAAGCCCTGGGCCTCCATCGCCGAGGCCATGTCGGCCAGCCCCTGGGCCCCGCTCTCGCTCGCCCCGAACCGCAGGGCGGACGCCTTGTACGCCTCCGGGGTGGTCTCCCGTACCCGCACCGGACGGCCCAGTACGTCGGCGAGCACCTCGGCCATGCCCTGCGGGGTGAGGTCGTCGGGGCCGACGAGCGGGACGTCGGCGCGGCCGGTCCAGGAGTCGTCGAGGAGCAGCCGGGCGGCCGTGGCGGCGATGTCGGCGGTGGCGCAGGTGCGCAGGACGCGGTCGGCGGCGTACGCCATGCGGAACTCGCCCGTGTCGCGCAGCGCGGCAGCCTGCCCGAGCAGGTTCTCCATCAGGAAGGGCGGGCACAGCGCCCGGTAGTGGACGCCGGTGGCGGCGATCCGGTCGTCCATGGCGAGCGAGGCGGAGATCGGTCCGGCGTCCTTCGCCACGCCGCGCCCCAGGCTGGAGACGGCGACGACCCGTGCCACGCCCCGCCGGGCGATCACCTCGCACAGCGGCAGCGTGAAGTCCCGGAAGTGGCCCTCGACGCTGTCGGCGCCGGGCGCGGGCGGCACCAGCCAGAACACCTGGTCGGCACCCTCACAGGCCGCGCCCAGGACCTCGGGGTCGGCGTGCGAGCCCCGGAACACCTCGGCCCGCTCCCGGGCCCGGTCGGTGAGACGGCCCGGATCGCGGGCGATGACGCGCAGGGCGGTCCCGTCGTCCCGGGAGCCGAGGGCGTCCAGGACGTTGTCGAGGACCTGTCGGCCGATTCCGCCGGTCGGGGTGGTGATGACGATCACGAGCACAACTCCGGTTCAGGGAGGGAGAGGAGAGGATGCGCGCCGGGCGGGAAGCCTGCTGCCGTTCGCTCTCGGGCGCTCTCCCATCCTGTTCGCCGGGCGGCCGGAACTGAAGGATCGATCGGGTCCCGCTTGTTACCCTGAGGGCAATACCGAGCGGCGATACCGGGCGGCACCGGAGGGAGGCGGGACATGGAGTCGCGTTCCCTGCGCTACTTCGTCGCGGTCGCCGAGGAGCTGAACTTCGCGCGCGCCGCCGAGCGGCTGGGCATCTCCCCGCCGCCGCTGTCCAGGGCGATCCGCCGGCTGGAGGCCGAGCTGGGTGTCACCCTGTTCGAGCGGACCACCCACAGTGTCACCAGGACCCCGGCCGGGGACGTGCTGCTCGCCGAGGCGCGCGTCGCGCTGGACGCGCTGGAAGCCGCCGGGCGGCGGGCCCGGCGCGCGGCCGAGGGACCGAAGCTGGTGCTGGCCGTGAAGGCCGACGGGGACGCGGGGCTGCTGGAGCCGATCCTCGCCCGCTACGCGTCGCAGCCCGGGTCCGTGCCGGTCGCCGTCCGGCTGTGCGGGTGGCAGGAGCAGCCGCGGCTGCTGCGCGCCGGCGAGGCGGACGTCGCCCTGGTCCACGCGCCGTTCGACGGTACGGGTCTCGACACCGAGACGCTGGCCGCCGAACCGCGCGTCGCCGTCCTCGCCGCGGACCACCCGCTCGCCGCCCGCGACCGGCTGGAGCTGGCCGACCTCGGCCTCGACGCGGGCAGCGTGGAGCGGCACATCGACGAGGCCAGGCGCGGCCACGACGACCTGGCCCAGGTGCTCACGGCCGTCTCCCTCGGCAAGGTCGTCACCCTGCTGCCCGCCTCGGTGACCTCCCGCTACCCACGCCCGGGCGTCGCCTACCGCCCGGTCCCGGACGCCCCGCCGGTCGTGCTGTCCCTCGCCTGGCCCCGGCAGTCCCGCTCGACGGCGACCGCGGCCCTGGTCCGCGTGGCCACGGAGATCGCCGAAGCGGCCCGTAACGGGGCGTGAGCCGGGCGGCGGCCCGCACCACCCTTGGGTTCGAGCCGCCCGTCACGGGTCGTGAGCCGGGCGGGGCCCCGCTCAGCCGGTGGCGTCCACCAGGGCCAGTTCGTGCAGCCGCTCCGGCGGGCCGGGGCGGGCGTAGTACCAGCCCTGGGCCGTGTCGCAGCCGAGTATGCGCAGCTGCTCGGCCTGGGCGCCGGTCTCCACGCCCTCCACGGTGACCGCGAGGTCCAGGCTGTGGGCCAGGGCGACGATCCCCTCGACGATCTTCAGGTCGACGGGGTCCGCCGGGAACTGCTGCATGCTCTGCGTGAACGAGCGGTCCAGCTTGAGGACGCTCACCGGCAGCCGGCGCAGGTTGGCGAGGTTGGAGTAGCCGGTGCCGAAGTCGTCCAGGGCGATGTCGACGCCCATCTCGGCGAGCCGGCGCAGCGGCTTCAGCAGGTCGTCGTCCGCGCCGATCAGCGCCGACTCGGTCACCTCCAGGCACAGCGCGTCGGGCGCGACGCCGGTCCGCTCCAGGATCTCCACGGTGTCCTGGACCAGGCCGGGATGGGTGAGCTGGCAGGGCGAGAGGTTGACGTTGATGCGCAGCGGGCCCGCGGCGCCGCTCTCGCCGTACCGCTCCCGCCAGAGGCGGGCCTGGCGCACCGACTGCTCCAGGACCCAGCGGCCCAGCGGCACGATCAGCCCGGTGTGTTCCGCGAGCGGGATGAACCGGTCCGGGCCGAGCACCCCGTGCTGCGGGTGCAGCCAGCGCACCAGCGCCTCGGCCCCGCGCACACTGCCGTCGCCGAGGTGGACCAGGGGCTGGTACTCGATGAAGAACTCGCCCCGCTCCAGGGCGGCGGGCAGCGCGGTGGTCAGCCCGTGCCGGGTGATGACGCGGGCGTCGGCCTCCGGGTCGGCCAGCTCGAAGCGGTTGCCGCCCGCCGACTTGGCCCGGTACATGGTGATGTCGGCGCTGCGCAGCACCTCGGCCGGGCTGCGCTCGCCGGCCGGGCCCTCGACGATGCCGATGCTGCCGCGCACGGTCAGTTCCCGCCCGTCGACGCTGACCGGGGCGAGCAGCGCGTTCATGATGCGCCCGGCCAGCTCGTCGACCTCGCGGCGGGTGTCGCGTCCCGTGGTCAGCGCCACGAACTCGTCGCCGCCGAGCCGGGCGACCATCTCGCCGGGCGCGGTGGCGCAGGCCTGGAGGCGGTCGGCGACCTCCACGAGCAGCCGGTCGCCGGCCGCGTGGCCGAGGCTGTCGTTGACGGCCTTGAAGCCGTCGAGGTCGAGGTAGCACAGGCCGAAGCGCTGGCCCGGGCCCGCGTTCAGGGCCTTCTCCAGGCGTTCGAAGAAGAAGCTGCGGTTGGGCAGACCGGTGAGCGCGTCGTGCGTGGCCTCGTAGCGCAGCCGCAGGTTGAGCAGCCGGCGTTCGGTGGTGTCCTCCATCAGGGCGAGCTGGTACTGCGGGGTGCCGTCGGCGTCGCGGAGCAGGGAGACGGTGAGGTTGGTCCACAGGACCGTCCCGTCGGGCCGGTAGAAGGCCTTCTCCACGTGGTAGTGCTCGCGCTCGCCGCGCACCAGCTCCTCGTAGAGCCGCCAGGTCTGCGGCGCGTCGTCGGGGTGCGTCCACTCGGTCGCCCGGCGACCGCCGAGCCGGGGGTCGGCGATGCCGAACATGCGCATCAACGCGTCGTTGACCTGGAGGACGTTGCCGTCCAGGTCGGCGATGCCGATGCCTATGGCGGCGCCCTCGAAGACCGCGCGGAAGCGGGCCTCGCTGGCGTGCAGTGCCTCGGCCACCACGCCCTGCGCCTTCAGGGCCGCCTGGGCGATGGCCTCCTGCTCGGCGAGGGTCCTGGCCCGCAGCGCCCCGGCGAACCCGGCCGCCATCGCGTGCTGGAGCCGTGCGGAGCGGGCCCGCAGGTCCTCCGGGTCGCCGTCCTCGCCGCAGTAGAGCACCAGGTAGGCGTCGACGCAGTCCAGCGTCCGGGAGAGGGCGTCCGGGTCGGTGCAGTGCGCGTCGACGAGCGCGGCGCCGACCGCCCTGGCCTCCTCGGCGTCGAAGCTCCGGGCCCGCAGCACCTCGCTCAACCGGCGGGCCAGCGGCAGCAGTTCGGCCTCGAACTCGGGCCGGGTGGACGACGTCGAGGTCACCGGGAACACCGCCCGGCTCCAGATCGTCGCGAACCGGCGCAGTCTGTCCTCCGGCCCGTCCGGCTCCGCGCTCACGCCGTACGCCCCACGCCGGCGAACCCGGAGAACGCGTACGGGTCCTCTTCCTCCGGCTCCCCCTCCGGCCTCCAGCGCGGCATCGGAACCAGTCCGGGTTCCACCATGTCGTACCCCTCGAAGAACCGTGCGATGTCGTCGCGCGAACGCATGATCAGCGGATTGCGGATGTCCTTGTACACGTCCACCGCGCCCCCGGCCCGCTCGGCGGGCAGCGGGATTCCCTCGTACGAGGCGTGCGTGAGGGCGAGCAGGCTGCCGGGCGCGAGCGCGTCGCTCAGTTCGGCCACCGCCGCGTACGGGTCGTCCTCGTCTTCCACGAAGTGCAGTATGGCAACCAGCAGCAGGGCGACCGGTCGATTCAGGTCGATCAGCCGCTCCACCTGGGGGCTGGCCAGGATCTCCCGCGGCTTGAGCAGGTCGCCGGCCACGACGTCCGCGTCGTCGCGGCCGGCCAGCACGGCCTCGCTGTGCGCCACCGCCACCGGGTCGTGGTCGACGTACACCACGCGGGCGCCGGGGCGGCTGCGTCCGGCCACCTCGTGGACGTTGCCGAAGGTGGGGATGCCGGAGCCGATGTCGAGGAACTGGTCGATGCCCTCGTCGGCCGCGAAGCGCACGGCCCGGCGCATGAACGCCCGGTTCGCCTGCATGATCTTGGGAAGTCCCGGCATGAACTCCATGGCCCGGCGGGCCGCTTCCCGGTCGACCTCGAAGTTGTGCGAACCGCCCAGGTAGAAGTCGTAGATCCGGGACACGCTGGGCACCGTGATGTCGATGCTGCGAGGGGCCCAGGCGGGACGCTCCATCTAGCTCTCCAAGGCATAGGCGATCCGGTGTTCGAGCTGAGGCTACTGATCGCCCGCCAAAGGGGCGAGCCCAAACGGAAATTGACCGTCCGTTCCCGGTCACTGCCCGCGGCACGTGCCGTGGGCGAAGGCATGCCAAAGCGCACGAACCAGGCCGTCCCCTCCGTCTGGGTACGGAGAGGACGGCCCGCGGTCGCGCGCTGAAGGTTGGCAGGCGGGAGGTCGCTACTTCTTCGGCGCGCCGACCGGCTTTCCGTCGGGCTTGACGGCGTACCAGGTGCCGCCCACGCCCTGACCGTTGGTGTCCCCGGCCTTCTTGTCGCCGGCGAAGGTGTAGATCGGCCAGCAGTCGATCGTCTGCTGGGCGGCGCCGTCGGGCCGGGTGAAGCTCATCAGTCCCTTCTTCTCCACGCCCTTGGTCTCGTTGGCCTCGACGGGCGCGACGACCGGCCACTTCTCCAGGCATGCGCCGGTGCAGGCCGAGACCGGCTTCGGCCATGCCTCGTCCTTCATGAAGCGGTAGACGGTCATGCCGTTCTTGTCGACGACGATCTCGCCGAGTTTCGGGTCCTCACGGGTGGACAGTCCGGCGGCCGGCTCGGCCTGGGCCTTCTTGCCGTCGGCGGCCAGCGCGTACCACTTCTTGCCGACGCCCTGGCCCTTGACGTCTCCGGCGGCGGTGTCCTTGGCGTAGCGGTACGCGGGCCAGCCGCCGATCGTCAGCTGCTTGGTGCCGTCGGGCCGGGTGACCTCGCCGAGCAGGTCCTTGTCGATGCCCTCGCCGGCGAGGGCGTCGTCCGCGGCCACGGGCGGCCAGGCGGTGGCGCAGTCGTTCTCGCAGGTCGTCTTGGGCGGCTCGGCGGTGTCGGCGTCGAAGCGGTAGAGGGTACGGCCCGCTCCGTCGGTCACCAGGTCGCCGATCTCGGCGTTCGTCGAGACGGACAGCTTGCCCGCGGGCTCCGGAGCGCTCGCCGAGGACTGCCCGGCGCCCGCGCCGGTACCGAGTCCGTCGCCGGCGCCGGTGCCGAGGTCGCCGACGTCGCCGGGCGCGGCCGTCGCCCCCACGTTCTGGCTGCCGGTGGCGCCGCCGCCGTCCTGGCCGCACGCCGTCGTCAGCGCCAGCAGCGCCGCGGCGCCCGCCACGAGTGAGGCGCTCCGCCAGGAGGTCTTCATCGTCAATCCCCGATCGTCACGAAGGTGTTGGGGCGCCCTGCTGGGCCGCCGCACGACACTGGGTACGCACGGCGGAGCCCGTTGTGTTCAACCGGTCACGGGTTTTCTTGGACCCGCCACCGGCGCGCGGTGCCTCGCACTGGTTTCCGGGCCGCCGGGCCGACGGGTCCGCCGCCGTCAAACCCCTGGTGGGGCCGTGTCCCTCCTTCGGGGCAATCGCCGGGCACTCGGGCGCGTGGCGGTGCGCCAGGCTTCATGATCTGCGTCGTGCATGGACCCGAACCAACCCGATCCGCCGCTGCCGGACGGGTGTTGGCCCTGGTGACGCTGACGTTCACCCTCGTCGGCATACCGGTCGGCCCGGCGCAGGCCGACGCCTGTGCCTACGCGTCGACCGGACCGGACGGCACCGACGCGGTGGCGGTCGCCGGGAGCGTCTCCACCTGGCCCACCTTCCCGCCCTGTCCGAGGCCCACCCCGACGCCCACACCCACGCCGACGCCCCCACCTCCACCCCCGCCTCCTCCTCCGCCCGAGCCCACTCCCCCGCCCGCACCGAAGCCGCCCCCGCCGAAGCCACCGGCGCCGGAGCCGGAGCCGCCGCCTCCTCCCGCCCCGCGCCCGGCGCCGCCGCGGCCCGCCCCCGACCCGAGCCCGACGCCGACACCCGCTCCCACCCCGCCGCCGGTCCGCCCCGCGGCGCCCGCGCCCGCTCCCTCGGTCGCGCCCGAGCCCACGCCCCGTCCGTCGCTCAGCCCGGTGCACTATCCGCGTCACCGCACCGCGCGGCCGCCCCAGCGGTCCTCGCGCGGGACCACGTCGCCGCTCGTCTTCGTCCTGCTCATCACGGTGCCCGCGGTGGTCGCGGTCGCCGCGCTCCGTGCGCGCTGATCCTGGAGGCATCTCTTGCCGGAATGGCTTGTTCTCACCCTCGCGATGCTGGCCGCCTGTGTCGTGGTGGTCATCGTCACCCTCCTGCGGCACCGCGCCGCGTCCGACGACGAGGACATCACCGAGACCCCGGACGTCATCGAGTACATGACGATGTGGATCGGCGTGGTGTACGCCATCGTCCTGGGCCTGGCCATCGCGGGGGTCTGGGAGGCGCGCAGCGCCGCCGAGGCCGACGTGCAGACCGAGGCCGTGGCGCTGCACGAGATCTCGGAACGTGCCCGGGTCTACCCGCCCGACGTCCGTGACCGCATCCGGGAGGATGTCAACGCCTATGTCGGACACGTCGTCACCACCGAGTGGAAGGCCATGGCCGACCACGGCGAGGTGACCGACCGCGGCACCGAGCTGCTCGACCGGGTACGCGCGGACGTCACGGACTACGAACCGAGGTCGGACTTCGAGGCGCAGGCGTACCAGCCCCTCGTGGACCAGGTGGCCATCGCGGACCAGGCCCGCAACGCACGGGCGCAGTCGACCGGGGCGACCATGCCGGGGGTGGTGTGGTTCGGGCTGATCGCCGGGGCCGTCATCACCATCGGGATGGTCTTCGCCCTGCAGATCCGGCGCACGACCCGCGAACTGGTCCTCGCGGGGCTGTTCTCCGCGCTGATCGCCTTCCTGCTCTTCCTGATCTGGGACTTCGACGCACCCTTCAGCAGGGGCGTCTCGGCGTCGACCGACCCGTTCCTGAGCCTGTTCCCCGGCGCCGGGGACTGACCGCCCGGCACTGGCACGACGCGGGGGACGGCGACGGCCGACACGCCGTCACCGTCCCCTGTGCGGCCCACATTCTTGCCCCATTCGCACGACTGCGATCGCGGTGGCGTGCACGGCTTCCTAGCGTTTCGGACATCGAGGTGCATTCCTGGCGCGAGCGGAACAGGTCCGCCGCTGCTCCTCGGGGACCCGGAGGATTCACCATGCGCGCGATACCCGTCGCCTCGGTCGCACTGCTGGGCGGCGCCGCCCTCTCCGCCTGTGTACCGGCCGGGGCCGTGGGCTCGAACACGTACGGCTTCACCGTCAGCCCCGCCACCGTGGCACCCGGCGGCCAGGTCACGCTGGGGGTGGGCCGTACCGAGGCGGGCTGCCGGGGACGGGTCACGGTGACCTCGCCGGTGTTCGACACGGTCATCATCCCCCGCAACGAGTCGTCGGCGACGGCGCGGGTGGACCGGGACGCCCGGCGCGGTGCGGTCTACCGGGTGACGTTCGCCTGCCGGGACAAGACCGGCACGGTGGACCTCACCATCGCGGGGGGCGGCTCGCACCACCCGTCCGACGAGCCCTGGCGCGACAAGGGCGTGCACGCCGGTCAGGGCGGCAGCGTCGCGGGGTTCGACCTCAAGCAGCTCGGGCTCGGCGCGGCACTCGTCGCGGGCGCGGTGGGCACCGCCCACCACCTCTCGCGCCGCCGCCGTACCGGCGAGGACGGCGCCTGACCCGCGCCGCCGAGCGCGGCACTCCGCCCCGGATCCGACGAGGGTCCGGGGCGGAGTGCTGAGGTCGCGCTGCGGTGGCGGGCGCTCAGATGCGCCGCTCGGACCTGCGGCGCATCCAGAACAGTCCACCGCCGGCGACGGCCGCGGCGACGAGCCCGCCGCCGATCGCGATGTCGGTCGCGGTCGCCCCGCTGGAGCTGCTGCCGCCGAGGCCGCCCCGGACACCGCCGATGACGGTGAAGGCCGCGGGCCGGGTCAGCCGCCGGCCCGAGCAGTTGACGGTGATGTCGTACGAGCCCGGTCTGGCGTCCTGCTTGATGGTGGCGGTGCCCTTGGACGTCTCGTTGGCTCCCCTCACCGGGGTCAGGTGCGTGGTCCGGAAGGCGTCCGAGGTCATCGTGCCGCCCTGGGGGCAGCCGTCGACCGTGACGGTCATCTGGCCGCCGCGGGCGATGACGCTGGGCAGCGCGACGATGTTGCTCGGCTGGTTGTGGTCGCCGCCTGCGGTGGCCGCGGGGGCGGCCAGTCCGAGGACAGCGACGGCGGCGCCGGCTGCCGCGAGGGCACGAGTGGTGCGCATGTGATCCTCCGCGGAAGACGCCCCGGGTCCCGTCCCCGGTCGATCGGCGAGAAAGCGCCTCCCAGAAAGACCCTCAGTTGCCCTGCCCGCAGCCGCATTTCGGGAATGGTCCGTCCTGGTGAGGGGGTTACCGGGCCGAAACCGCGCGAGTGGATATCGCCGCAGGTCACGCACCGTCAGAAAATCTCCGCCGGTCACCTCCCGGATGGCGCACGCGAGGACGCCCGCACCACCCGTTCGCCGCCGCCCCGTCGCCGGTCCCCCGCACGGCGCTTAGCGTGCTCGTATGCGCGGATGATCCGGCGACGGCCGGGTCGAGAGGGGATGGAGAATGTACGACTCCGAGTTGGCCGAAGAGGAGGAGCGGCGGAGGAAGCGCGCTCCCTGGGGCGTGATAGCGCTTGTTCTGCTGACCGGTCTCGCGCTCATCCGCAACGGCTCCGGGGAGTTCGACGTGGGCCCCCCGCAGCCGGCGTCGGCCGCCGCCTCGGACACCCGGGCGGCCTCCGGTGACGGCGCCGCCTCCGGTGTCACGCCGCTGCCGTACTCGGTGCCCGACCGGGTCTCCATCCCGGCCATCCAGGTCGACGCCCCGGTCATGGGCGTCGGCCTCGACGCGGACGGCTGGGTCGACGCGCCACCGCCCGAGGACCCGAACCTGGCCGGCTGGTTCACCGGCGCGGTCGCCCCGGGGGAAAAGGGCACCGCGGTCGTGGTCGGCCATGTCGACAACGAGCAGGGTCCCGCCGTCTTCTACGGGCTCGGCGCCCTCAAAAAGGGAAACAAGGTGGAAGTGCACCGCCAGGACGGAAAGACGGCGGTCTTCGAGATCTACGGCATCGAGGTGTTCGAGAAGAACAATTTCCCCGGCGACCGGGTCTACGGCTCGAAAGGCAGTGCCGAATTGCGGGTCATCACCTGCGGCGGCGGTTTCACCAAGCAGAACGGCTACGACGGGAACGTCGTCACGTTCGCCCGCCTGGTCGAGGTCCGCTGAGCGTGCCCCGGCCCGGCGGGCGCGGCGGCCGCGGTCAGATCAGGCGCCGCCGGGGAACGGTGAGGTGGTAGCCGGAGTCGAGCAGTTCGGGCAGGTAGCGGCGCAGGGCGCGGACGCTCTGCGAGCGGTTGCCCCCGGCGTCGTGCGAGAGCACCACGACGCCGGGGGCCGCGCCTTCCTCGACCCGGTCGACGATGGTGCCGCTGCCGGGGGTCGTCCAGTCGAGGGTGTCCACCGTCCAGGCGAGCGGCTCCATGCCGAGTTCCGCGCCGAGCTGGAAGGCGGCGCGGTTCCACGCCCCGTACGGGGCCCGGAACCAGCGGGGTGCCTCGCCGTAGGCCTGTTCGACGACCTCGCTGGTGCGCTCCATCTCGGAGCGGATGCGGCGCCGGGAGAGTTTCGTCAGCAGCGGGTGGGACCAGGTGTGGTTGCCGACCACGTGCCCCTCGTCGGCCATCCGGGTCAGCAGGTCCCGGTTGTAGTCCGCCATCTCGCCGCACACGAAGAACGTCGCGCGCACCTCGTGCTTCGCGAGGGTGTCCAGGATCCGCGGGGTGTACTCGGGGTGGGGTCCGTCGTCGAAGGTGAGCATCATGGTGCGGCCCCGGCCCGTCATGCGCAGGATCGGCTCGCTGCGCACCGAGGGCCGGCCGGGCGCGTCCCGTGGGGCGCCGTATCCGGTCAGCGGCTGGAGGCGGTAGGCGGAGGGCTTGAGCGGGCTGCGCTGCGGGGGCCCGGGGGCGGGGACGGGGGCGGGCGGCCGGGACGGTCCGTGTCCCAGGCCCGCCGCGAGGGCGCCGCCGGCGCCCGCCGCGCCCAGGGCCGCGACGCCGGTGAGCAGGGTGCGGCGGGAGAGCAACTGGTCCTTCTTCATGACTCATCAGTCGCCCGGTCGCGGTGCGCCGCACCTGAGCAACACCGGGGCGGCGGCATGAAACCACCCGCCCGGCCCAAGATCACCGGGGTCTCCGATAACCTCGCCGCGTGACGGAACAGCACTCCCATCAGTTCGAACGCGGCACGGACGGGCCGAAGGTCATCGTCGTCGGTGTGGACGGCTCCGACTCCTCCTTGCGGGCCGCGGCCTACGCCGGTGGGCTGGCCAGGCGGCAGCGGGCCCTGCTCGCCGTGGTGTACGTCCAGCCGGTGCTGGCGGGGGGTGCGGCGCTCGGCGCGTCGGTGGCCGAGACGACCGACGAGATCGCCGAGGACCTGGTCGCCCACATCCGGGAGGCGACGGAGCGGGCGAAGGGGATATTCGACGTCCGCTGGGAGTTCCACACGTTCCGCGGCGACCCGTACAGCGGTCTGGTGCAGACGGCCGACGAACTGAAGGCGGACGCGGTGGTGGTGGGCGCCTCCGAGCAGGCGGGCCACCGCTTCGTCGGCTCGGTCGCGGTGCGGCTGGTGAAGGCGGGGCGCTGGCCGGTGACGGTGGTGCCGTAGCACCGGTCGGGTCGATGTGTGTGTCTTGGGACCTTTGTGCGTCGTGACTTCCGTCACGGACGCGTGTGCGTCATCATGATCCACCGTCAGCCGTTTGCCGTTCACGAAGAGGTGAGGCGCATGGCCCGGTTCCGCATGGGTGAGGGTGTTCTCCGCCGCAAACCCATCGAACACATCGAGGAGACGGAGAGCGGCGGGGGCCTGGTGCGCTCGCTGGGGCTGTGGCAGCTGACCGCGATCGGTGTCGGCGGCATCATCGGGGCCGGGATCTTCACGCTGGCCGGCACGGTCGCCAACGGCACGGCCGGTCCGGCGGTCCTGATCTCCTTCCTCATCGCCGGTGTGGCGAGCGCGGCGGCCGCCCTGTCCTACGCCGAGTTCGCCGGGCTGATCCCGAAGGCGGGCTCCGCCTACACCTACGGCTACGCGGTCCTGGGCGAGCTGGTGGGCTGGTTCATCGGCTGGGACCTGCTCCTGGAGTACACGGCGATCGTCGCGGTGGTCGCGATCGGCATCTCGGGCTACTTCAGCTTCCTGGTCGGCGAGATGGGCGCCGACCTGCCGAACTGGATGCTGGGGGCGCCCGGCACCGGGGGCGGACACAAGGTCGACCTGTTCGCGGCCGTGCTGTGCCTGCTGATCGCGTACCTGCTGACGCTGGGCATCAGGAACGCGGCCCGCTTCGAGATGATCGTGGTCGTGCTGAAGGTGCTGGTGGTGCTGCTGGTGATCGGTGTCGGCGTCTTCCACATCAACAGCTCGAACTACCACCCGTTCTTCCCGTTCGGGGTCGGCGGGGCGTTCACCGGTGCGGCGACGGTGTTCTTCGCGGTCTTCGGCTACGACGCCATGTCGACGGCGGCCGAGGAGTCCAAGGACGCCCAGCGGCACATGCCGAAGGCGATCATCTACTCGCTGATCATCTCGATGGTGCTGTACGTGGCGGCCTGTCTGGTGCTGACCGGCATGCAGAACTACAAGGAGATCGACCCCGAGAGCGGCTTCTCGACGGCGTTCAAGTCGGTGGGGCTCAGCTCACTGGCCGACATCATCGCGGTGGGCGCCATCATCGGCATCCTCACGGTGATGTTCACCTTCATGCTGGGCGTGACCCGGGTGTGGTTCTCCATGTCGCGCGACGGGCTGCTGCCCAAGTGGTTCGCCAAGACGCACCCGACGCGGCACGTGCCGACGCGGGTCACCTGGATCGTCGGGGTCGCCTCGGCCGTGATCGCCGGGTTCCTGCCGATCGGCGAGGCGGCGGAGCTGACCAACATCGGCATCCTGCTGGCGTTCGTGGTGGTGTGCGCGGCGGTGATCGTGCTGCGCTACCGGCAGCCGGACCTGCCGCGCACCTTCCGCACCCCGTGGATGCCGTTCGTGCCGGCGCTGGGCATCGTCTTCTCGATCTGGCTGATCACGTTCCTGCAGTGGCAGACCTGGGTCCGGTTCGCGGTGTGGTTCGTGGTCGGCCTGGTGATCTACTTCGCGTACTCGTACCGGAAGTCGGAGCTGGCGCGGCGCTAGAGGGTGCGCAGGAAGTCCAGCAGGATCTTGTTGAACTCCTCCGGCCGCTCAAGGTTCGTGTAGTGACCCGCGCCGTCGACGGTCACGGACCGGCCGTCACGGACGGTGCGGACCAGCCGCTCGGCCGCGCCGGTGAGGTCGTCCGGTTCGAGCGAGCCGTTGACGGCGAGGACCGGCACGTCGATCTCCGGCACCCGAGCCCATGTGTCGGTCATCGGCGTGCGCAGGTCGGGTTCGCCGGGACTGTGCTTGGACATCGTGTGGAGGGCCATCTCGCCCAGCCGGCGCAGGATGCCGGGGTCGATGTCGTCCGCCGTCCGGGCCGGCCCGGGGACCACGCGCAGGAACGCGGCGAGCCAGCCGTCGAGGTCGCCCGCCGCCAGAGTGCGGGCGTATTCCGCCTGAATCCCCCGGTACCAGGGATCGGTGTATTCGAAGTCGCTGGTCGCGGCGCCACAGGCGACCACCGCCCGGACCAGCTCCGGGTGTTCGAGGGCGGTGTCGGTGGCGATCCCGCCGCCCATGGACAGACCGACGAGCACGGCGGGACCGGCGTCCAGGTGGCGCAGCAGCCCGGCCAGGTCGTCCGCCCAGCGGAAGCGCTCCGTGGCGTTGGCCGAGAAGCCGTGGCCGCGCACGTCGGGAGCGATCACGCGGTGGTCGGCGGCCAGGGCCGGGATCTGGGCGTCGTACAGACGGTGGTCGACGAACCCCGAGTGGAGCAGCACCACGAGGTCCCCGGATCCGGTGTCGCGGTACGCGAGGTCCCCGTCCGAGGAGGTGAAGAAGCGGAGATCCGAAGCAGCATTCATGACAACCAAGGTGTCATGTCATTCCCAGGTTTGGCAACCGAGGTGTCATAATGGCGGGGTGAACGACATCGACGCACCCCTCCCCCCGGACACCCTCGCCCGGCGGCTCACCGAGGTGTACGACCTGGTCGGCCCGCTCTACCGGCGCGCGCAGCGCGGCGTCGAGCAGGGCCTGGCCGCCGACGGCCTGTCCGTGGGCGTCCGCGCCGTGCTGACGATGCTGCGGCGCGGCGGGCCGATGACCGTGCCGCAGATGGGCCGGGCCCAGGCGATCAGCCGTCAGTTCGTCCAGCGGATGGTCAACGACGCCGCGGCCCAGGGCCTGGTGGAGAGCACCCCCAACCCGGCGCACCGCCGGTCCTCGCTGATCCGGCTGACCGCCCGGGGCCGGGACACGATCGACGCGGTCCTCGACCGGGAGCACCGACTGCTGCGCGAGGTCGGCTCGGACCTCACGGACGCCGACGTCACCACCTGCCTGCGGGTGCTCGACGCCATGCTGACGGCCCTGGACCACGTGGCGGACGCCTGACCTACCTCCCCATCACGAGTCCGTCCCCGGCGGCACCCCGGCTGAGCACCACGTCGCGGATGCGGTCGCGTACGGCGCGTACGTCGGCGCCCTCGTCGATCGCCCGGTTGAGGTTCACCACCCGGCCGGCGTCCACGTCGAACAGCTGCGGCACGAACTCGGCCTTCGTCACCTTCCAGCGTTCACCGTCCCGTTCGGGCGGGGCGAAGGTGAAGCGGCCGATGGCCGACTGGTTGCCGCGCGGATCGCGGACCCCCTCGTCGTTGACCATCTCGCCCGCGATCTGGTCCCCCATGCCGTAGACCACCCAGGTGCCGTTGACCTTCTCGTAGGCCTGCGGCACATGGGCGTGGGTGCCGAGGATCAGGTCGATGTCGGGGCGGTCGCCGGTGCGGGAGGCGGTCAGGCTCCGGGCCAGGGACACCTGGTCGCCGTCGGGCTCGTCCTGCCACTCGGTGCCCCAGTGCAGCGACACGACGACGACGTCGGCGCCGGCCTTCCGGGCGGCCCGTGCGTCCTCGACGACGCGCGCCTCGTCGATCAGACCGACCGCCCAGGGCTGGTCCGCGGGCACCGGCCGGCCGTTGGTGTGCAGGGTGTAGGCGAGGTGGGCCACCTGGGCCCGGCCCGCGCGCAGCACCGTCGCGATGTCCGCCTCGGCCTCGGTGCGCGCCGTCCCGGCGTGCCGTACGCCCGCGCGGTCGAGGGCGTCGAGGGTGCGGCGGATGCCGTCCGCGCCGTCGTCGACGCTGTGGTTGGAGGCCGTGGAGCAGCCGTCGTAGCCGGTGGCTGCCAGCGCCCGGGCCACCTCGGGCGGGGACTTGAAGAGCGGGTAGCCGCTGTAGTCGCCGTTCTCGCCGTAGACGGTCTCCATGTGGCACAGGGCGAGGTCGGCCGGTGCGACGACGGGTCGGGCGCCGGCGAGCATGGGGCGGAAGTCGTAGCCGCTGCCGCCCGCGTCGAAGCGGGCCCGTTCGATGATCGAGTCGTGCGGGAGCACGTCCCCGGAGGCGACCAGGGTGAAGGCGCCCTCGACGGCGGCGGGCGGGGCCGGGGCGGGCGGTTTCGGCGGTTCGTGGTCGCGGGCCTGGCAGGCCGCGCCCGCGGTGAGGAGGGCGGTCAGGGCCAGGGCCAGGGCCACCTGCCGACTGCGTGTGATCATCCGTTCACTCCGCTGGGTCGCACACACCGATGAAAAGTCACATTTACGTATGAACAGGTAAAGAGTCACGTCTCGTCACGGGCGGCTCCGACACGCCCATTAGCCCGTCCGGCGTGCGCGAACGGGGCGCGGGGACCCTCGCCGACCGCGCACCGACCGTTCGTCGAACCGTTCGTCGACGCGATCGACCGTCCGCCGCACACCCGTGCGTGCGCCCTGTCCCCACACGGCCCCCTGCGGTGACATACGGCCATGACGGCCGGAATCACCCTGACGGACACAGCGCACGGGACGACCGCCGAGCACGAGCTCGCCGCACTGCAGCGCGAGCACGGCCGGCCGCTGTTCGCGCTGCTGCTGCGGCTCAGCGACGGCGACCGGCAGCGTGCCGAGGACCTCGTGCAGGAGACCCTGGTGCGCGCCTGGCAGCATCCCGAGGCCCTGCGCGCCGACGACTTCGACTCGGTACGGCCGTGGCTGCTCACGGTGGCCCGGCGGCTCGCGATCGACGCGCGCCGCGCCCGCCAGGCACGCCCCGCGGAGGTCGGCGACGCCGTACTGGAGAACGCGCGCGTCTGCGCGGATCACGCCGAACGGGCCGCCGCCGCCCTCGATGTGCGCGAGGCTGTGAAGACACTCACTCCGGAGCACCGTGAAGTCCTGGTGCTGGTGTACTTCCAGGGGGCGAGTGTGGCGGAAGCCGCGGCCGCCCTCGGCATCCCACCCGGTACCGTGAAGTCCCGCGCGTACTACGCGCTGCGCGCCATGCGCAGGGTGCTACCGGGTTACGCCGCCGACCTGCGGTGAAACCGACCTTTTGGTCAAGCCTCCGTAAAGCGCCTTGCCCAGGACCCCGGTTGAGCAGTCGGCTGTCCTCATCCGTGTTCCGGACGGGGGTCCATGACCCGGGTCGGGCGACGCGCACGCACCGGAGGAAGGCAGGAAGGGATGCTGCACAGAGGTCAAGAGAGCACGGACGGCACCGGCGGGGGCGAACTGAGCGTTCCCATGGCGTGGTTGTACGCCGAGTACATCGCCGACGAGCTGCTGCGGACCGGCGACCTGATGCCGCCGACGTCCTTCGAGTTCCGCGCCGGTCGTGACGCGCTGGCGCTCACCGTCTTCCTGTCCGACACGGAGAACGAACTGAGCGGCATCCGGGTCGTCACCCACCTGGAGACCTGGCTGTCGCTGACCGCGTACGACCAGCCCTGGCAGGAGTGGGTGCACGGACGGCTGGCCGAGGTCACGGCCGACGCCCTCGCCGCCGGACGCCACTGCCCGGACCTGGAGTTGGCCCGGGCCGCCTGGCGCTGGCTCCAGGAAACCGAACTGCTCGCCCCCGACCTGAACGCGGTCCCGGGCGGAGCCCCGGTGACCGGAGAGGACGAGGGACCGAAGGTGTGGACGCCCGCCTGGCAGCTCGGGCTGCCGCTGGGGCACCTCGCCATCCACCTGTTCTAGCGTCCCCGGCCGGTCCCGCGAACTTCCCGGGAACCTCCCGAGAACTTCCCGGGAACTTTCCCGCGGGAGGGACCAATCCGCGCCCGGGGCCGCTCCGAACACCTTGGTCGGGATTGCGCGGTGGCTTGAGTGATTCGGCTGTCCGGTGCGTACGGGTGGGAGCAAGGAGTAACCCCACCCGCACCCAACGGTACGAGGATTCGGCATGAGGTCCCTGGAAAGGCATCGTGACGTCGGCGCCTACGCGCTCGGCGTGCTGGACGAGGCGGAGGCCTTCCGCTTCGAGGACCACCTCATGGAATGCCCCCGGTGCGCGGCCCAGGTGACCGAATTCGGTCCCGCCACCCGCCAGTTGATGCTGTACCGGCAGGCCACACCGCGTATCGTCCACCCTCTGACCCGGCCGGGACCACGACTGCTCGACGGGCTGCTGACCGCGGTGGCCACACGTCGCCGGGCCGGCCGCAGGCGGGTGCTGTACGCCGTGGCCGTCGCCGTCGTGTGCGCCGTGGCCGGGCCCGGCGCCGTGCTCTACGCGCACCAGGGCGACCCGGCGGCGCCGGTCTCCGCGACCGACGCCCGCACCGGGGTGTGGGCGCGGATCACCGCCGAGGACGAGGTGTGGGGCACGGACGTGCGACTGGAGGTCAAGGACGGAGCCGGCCCCCGTTCGTGCCGGCTCGTCGCCGTCGGCGACGACGGGTCCGAACAGACGGTCACCAGCTGGATGGTCCCCGAGCACGACGCCCGAGCGCACACCATGCGAGGCGGTGCCGCCCTGCACCCCGGCCGGATCGACCGGTACGAGGTGCGCACGGCGGACGGCGAGCGCCTGGTGACACTGCCGACCGGATGACCACCGCCCCGGGGGACCGCCCTCGGCGCGGCGCCGCCGCCGTCACTTCAGCAGCCGGGACATCCTGCGGTCCGCCAGCGGTTTGCCGCCGGTCTGACAGGTCGGGCAGTACTGGAGCGAGGAGTCGCTGAAGGACACCTCGCGGATGGTGTCGCCGCACACCGGGCAGGGCTCTGAGGCGCGGCCGTGGACCCGCAGCCCGCTCTTCTTCTCGGCCTTCAGACGGCCGGCGGCGATGCCCCGGGAGCGTTCCACGGCCTCGGTGAGCGTGCCGCGCAGCGCCGCGTACAGCCGGGCGGTCTCCGCGTCGGTCAGGGAGGCGGCCAGTTTGAACGGGGACATCTTCGCGGCGTGCAGGATCTCGTCGCTGTACGCGTTGCCCACGCCCGCGATCAGGCTCTGGTCGCGCAGGGCGCCCTTGAGCTGCCGCCGCTCGCCGTCGAGGAGGGCGGCGAAGCGTGCCTCGTCGAAGTCGTCGGCGAGCGGGTCGGGGCCGAGCCGGGCCACGCCCGGCACCTGCTGCGGGTCGGCCACGACGTACACCGCGAGCCGCTTCTGCGTGCCCGCCTCCGTCAGGTCGAAGCCCGCGCCGGTCTCCAGCGCGACCCGCAGCGCGAGCGGGCCCTTGCCCGGCTTGGGCATGCCGCTGGGCAGGCCGTCCTTCCAGTGCAGCCAGCCGGCCCGCGCCAGGTGGGTCACCAGGTGCGGGCCGTCGGCGGTCTCCACGTCGAGGAACTTGCCGTGCCGGTGCACGGCCGCCACCCGGCGGCCCTCCAGCGCCGTGAGCGGCGGGTCGTACGTCTTCAGCACGCTGATCGCCACGGGCAGGACCCGGACGATCTCGCGGCCGGTGAGGTGCTCGGTCAGGAAGTCGCGGAGCGCCTCGACCTCGGGCAGTTCTGGCATGCGTCCAGAGTGCCACCCGTCACCGGCGCTGTCAGCGGGGTCAGCCGGCGCCGGGCGCCACCACGAACTCCGCCCACACGACCTTGCCGCCGCCGCGTGCCTCCACGCCCCACGCGTCGGCGAGCGCGTCGACCAGCAGCAGCCCCCGCCCGGAGACCCCGTCGTCCCCGGCCTCGCGGCGGCGCGGCAGGGCGCTGGAGGAGTCCTCGACCTCGACCCGCAGCCGCCGGTCGGTTCCGGTGAGCAGCCGGAGGGTGACGATGGCGGAGCCCTCGGTGTGCATGAGGGCGTTGGTCGTCAGTTCGTCGGCGACCAGTTCGATCTCGTCGCTCTGCGCCTTGGCGCCCCAGGACCGGACGGCGGCGCGGATCATGTGCCGGGCCTCGGTGAGGCCCTCCGGGTCGCCCGGGGAGACGTGCTGCTGGACCCGGCCGAAGGTCCGCGGGGCGCCCAGGCCGTGCCGGCGCAGCACCAGCAGCGCGACGTCGTCGTCGCCGCGCCGCTCGTCGGCCACGTCGATCAGCCGGTCGGCCAGGTCCCGCACGTCCTGGGGCCCGGAGGTGATCAGCGCCGTGAGGACCTGCATGCCCTCGTCGAGGTCGGCGCCCGGCTGCTCGACCAGACCGTCGGTGCACAGCAGCAGGGTGTTGCCCGGGTCCAGCTCGAGGGTGGCGACCGGGTAGGCGAGGCGCCCGAACTCGGCGGACAGGCCGAGCGGCAGCCCGCCCTCGACGCGGACCAGGCGGCAGGTGCCGTCACCGAAGCGCATCAGCGGGTCGATGTGTCCGGCGCGGACCACCTGGACCACTCCGGTGCCCAGGTCGGCCTCCGCGTACAGGCAGGTCGCGAAGCGGTCGGTGTCCAGCTCGTGCAGGAAGACGGAGGCCCGCGCCATCACCGTGGCCGGCGGGTGGCCCTCGGCGGCGTAGGCGCGCAGCACGATGCGCAGCTGGCCCATGACGGCGGCGGCGTGCGTGTCGTGGCCCTGGACGTCGCCGATGACGGCGCCGACGCGGCCGCCGGGCAGCGGGATCAGGTCGTACCAGTCGCCGCCGATGTCCCGCCCCAGGGCGCCCCCGATGGAGGCCGCGCGGTAGCGGACGGCGACGTCGCAGCCGGGCACGCTGGGGATGGTGCGCGGCAGCATGGCCTGCTGGAGACCCTCGGCGAGGTCCATCTCCTGCTCGTAGAGCATGGCCCGCTGCAGGCTCTGCGCGATGCCGCTGCCGAGGGCGACCAGGACGTTGCGGTCCTCCGGGGAGAAGCCGTGCCGGTCGCTGTAGAGCAGCCCGATGGCGCCGATGGGCCGGGCCTGGGCGATCAGCGGCAGGTAGGCGGCGGCGGTGATGTCGAGGTGGGTGATGTCCTGCCACAGCCCGGGGTAGCGCTCCGCGAACTCCTCCGGCGACTCGATGAAGCGGGGGCTGAGCGTCCGTACGGCCTCGCTCATCGGGTACGGCTCGTCGATCCGGGTGATCCGGGTGCCGGGGATGAAGCTGTTCTCGGGGCCGTCGGCGACCAGCCGGATGCGGCCGGCCTCGACCAGGCCCATCACCAGGCTGGTGGCGCCCAGCCGGGTGAGTCCGTGGGTGTCGCGGAGCACGTCGATGACGTCGTCCACGGTGCGGGCGTGCGCGAGGGCGGCCGTGGCGAGCTGGACGACGTTGGTCAGCCGGCGGCGCGCCTCGTCCTGTGCGGCCTGCTCCCGGTCGGCCGCGCTTTCGGCCATCTCCTGGGTGGCGTCGCGGACGATGCCGATGATCCGCCGGGGGCGGCCGGTCTCGTCCCGGCGGATGTAGCCCTGGGTGTGGGTCCAGCGCAGGGTGCCGTCGCGGCGGCGCAGCCGGAAGTAGGTGCCGTAGTTCTCGCTGCCGTCCTTCATGGCCCGGGCGACGATGGTGTCCATGCGGCGGCTCTCCGCCGTGGGCACGCGCAGCGACAGCGACTCGGGGCGCCCGTCGTACTCCTCCGGGCGCAGGTCGAACACCTCGTGGGCCTGGGCGTCCATGTGGAACAGCCCTGCGTCCAGGTCCCAGTCGAAGCTGCCCATGCGGTTGAGCGCCAGGATCGGGTCCGGGTGGGCGGGCCAGTCGTCCGGGAGTGACGGGGCGCTCGCTCCCCGATCAGACATGGACCCCACCTTGCCAGGATTTGTCGGAATCTTCGACTCCTGGTCGGCGGACAGGGGGAATCAGGGGAAGAGGTCCGGAGGGGGGCCGGGGCGGGGGTACACGGAGCGAGTACGAGAGGAGCCCGGCCGTGGAGTGGTTCACCGCACCCGACTACTGGCTCGCCCGGCTGGTCTTCCAGCGGGCCCTGGCCGCCGTGTACCTGGTCGCGTTCCTGACGGCCGCCCTGCAGTTCCGGGCGCTGCTCGGCGAGCGCGGGCTGACGCCCGTGCCCCGCTTCGTCGAGCGGGTGCCGTTCCGGCGGGCGCCCAGTCTGTTCCAGTGGCGCTACTCCGACCGGCTCTTCGCTGGCTGCGCCTGGGCGGGCTCGGCGGTGTCGGCGGCGCTGGTGGCCAGGGTGGACTCGCTGCTGCCGCTGTGGGGCGCGATGCTGCTGTGGCTGGTGCCGTGGGCGCTCTACCTCTCGATCGTCAACGTCGGACAGACCTGGTACTCGTTCGGCTGGGAGTCGCTGCTCCTGGAGACCGGCTTCGTCGCCGTGTTCCTGGGCAACGAGGAGGTGGCGCCGCCGGTCGTGGTGCTGTTCCTGCTGCGCTGGCTGCTGTTCCGGGTGGAGTTCGGGGCGGGTCTGATCAAGATGCGCGGGGACGAGTGCTGGCGGAAGCTGACCTGCCTGGACCACCACCACGAGACCCAGCCGATGCCGGGCCCGCTGAGCTGGTTCTTCCACCACCTCCCCCGCCCCCTGCACCGCGTCGAGGTCGCCGCGAACCACGTCACGCAGCTCCTGGTGCCCTTCCTCCTGTTCGCCCCGCACCCCGTGTCGACGGCCGCCGCGGCGCTGATGATCGCGACCCAGCTGTGGCTGGTGCTCTCGGGCAACTTCTCCTGGCTGAACTGGATCACCATCGTGCTGGCCCTGTCGGTGGTCCGCTTCCCGGCCGATCCGCCGTCCGTGGCGGCCGCGCCGCTCTGGTACGAGGCGGTGGTCCTGGCGGTGGCGGCGGTGCTGGTGTTCCTGAGCCACCGGCCGGTGCGCAACATGATCTCCCGCCGCCAGGTGATGAACCGCTCCTTCGACTCGCTCCACCTGGTCAACACCTACGGCGCCTTCGGCTCCGTCAGCCGGGTCCGGTACGAGGTGGTGATCGAGGGGACCTCCGACGAGGTGGCCCGCGAGGACGGGGACTGGCGGGAGTACGAGTTCAAGGGCAAACCCGGTGATCCGCGCCGCTGGCCGCGCCAGTTCGCGCCGTACCACCTGCGACTGGACTGGCTGATGTGGTTCGCCGCGCTGTCGCCCTCGTACGCCGGGCCGTGGTTCGGCACCTTCGTGGAACGGCTGCTGGAGAACGACCGCGCCACGCTGCGGCTGCTGCGCCGCTCCCCGTTCCCGCCGGACGCGCCGCCGCGCTTCGTGCGTGCCCGGCTGTTCCGCTACCGGTACACGACCTGGCGCGAGCTGCGGGAGACGGGCGCGTGCTGGGAGCGGACGTACGTGCGGGAGTACCTGCCGCCGACCCGGCTCACCGCTCCCCGGTGAGCCGGGCCCGCCGATGGCGCTAGGCGCGCTTCAGCCGCAGGGTCACCAGCTCGAACGGACGCAGGCGTACGGCGATCCGGTCGCCGTCCGGCCGGGGTGCCTCCACGTCCGCGAGGGGGCGCTCCAGCAGGTCGGTGACCTGCACGTCGGTGACCGCGAACCCGGCGGTGAGGGTGGCGCGGGCCCGGCCGCCGTGGGCCTCGTGGAAGCGGACCACGACGTCGCCGCTGCCGTCGTCGGCGAGCTTGACCGCCGTGACGACGACCGCGTCCCGGTCCACCGTGACGAGCGGCGCGACCTCCGCGGCGCCGCCGGTGACGCGCCGCTCGGGCAGGTTGATCCGCCAGCCCTCGCGCACGGCGTCGCCGATGCCCGCGCCGGGCACCAGCGCGTGCCGGAAGCGGTGCACGCCCTGGTCGGTCTCGGGGTCGGGGAAGCGCGGGGCGCGCAGGAGGGAGACCCGCACGGTGGTGGTCGTGCCCTGGTCGCCGGCGCCGCGGACGGTACGGGTGACGTCGTGGCCGTACGTCGAGTCGTTGACGACGGCGACCCCCCAGCCGGGCTCCTCCAGGTGGACGAAGCGGTGGTTGCACGCCTCGAACTTGGCGGCCTCCCAGCTGGTGTTGGTGTGGGTGGGCCGGTGGAAGTGCCCGAACTGGGTCTCCGAGGCGTACCGTTCGGCGTGCACGTCGAGCGGGAAGGCGAGCTTGAGGAACTTCTCCGTCTCGTGCCAGTCGACCTCGGTGTCCACCTCGAGACGCCGCTCCCCCGGCGCCAGGGTCAGCACCTGGGTGACGCGGGAGGAACCGAAGGAGCGCACGATCCGCACCGAGGCGCCGTCGTCGCCGGGGACGACCTCGTCGGCGTCGGTGAGGTCGGTGACCGTGTTGCGGTAGAACTCGTCGACGTCCCAGGCGTCCCACATGTTCGGGAAGTCCGGGTGGAGCTGGAGCAGGTTGCCCGCCCCGCCCGGCGCGATCGTCTCGCGGTCGGCGGCGAGGTCGTACGCCGACACCACCAGGCCCCGGGCGTCGATCTGGACCCGCAGCAGGCCGTTGTCCAGGACGTGGCCGCCGCCGGGCCGGGGGCTCAGGTCCGTGCGTCCCTCGGTCGCGGGGGACGTGGCGGCGCCGGCCGGGACCCCGGCCCGCGCGTGCGGGGCGGAGTTGAAGACCAGCGAGGTGTCGCCCTCGCCGGCCAGGGCGCGCTGGGCGGCGTCGACGATGGTGTTCAGCTCGTCGGCGACCTTGTCGTAGGTGGCGCGGGCCTCGCGGTGCACCCAGGCGATGGAGGAGCCGGGCAGGATGTCGTGGAACTGGTGCAGCAGGACCGTCTTCCAGATCCGGTCCAGGTCGTCGTACGGGTAGGGGAACCCGGCGCGCACGGCCGCCGTCGCCGCCCACAGCTCCGCCTCGCGCAGCAGGTGTTCGCTGCGCCGGTTGCCCTGCTTGGTCTTGGCCTGGCTGGTGAGGGTGGCGCGGTGCAGTTCGAGGTACAGCTCGCCGACCCAGACCGGCGGCGCGGGGTTCTCGGCCTCGGCCTTCTCGAAGAAGGCGTGCGGGGTCTCCCACTCGACCGTCGCCGAGCCTTCGAGGTTCCGCAGCCGGGCCGCCTTGGCGACCATCTCGCGGGTGGTGCCGCCGCCCCCGTCGCCCCAGCCGGTGGGGGCCAGGGAGTGCCGGGCGACGCCCTTGTCCTTGAAGTTCTTCGCCGCGTGGGCGATCTCGCTGCCCTTCATCGAGCAGTTGTAGGTGTCGACGGGCGGGAAGTGGGTGAAGATCCGGGTGCCGTCGATGCCCTCCCAGCGGAAGGTGTGGTGCGGGAACTTGTTCGTCTGGGACCAGGAGATCTTCTGCGTCAGCAGGTACTTGGCGCCGGCCGCCTTGATGATCTGCGGGAGTCCGGCCGCGAAACCGAAGGTGTCCGGCAGCCACGCCTCGTCGTTCTCGACGCCGAACTCGTCGAGGAAGAAGCGCTTGCCGTGCACGAACTGCCGGGCCATCGCCTCCGAGCCGGGCATGTTGGTGTCCGACTCCACCCACATGCCGCCGGCCGGCACGAAACGGCCGTCCGCGACCGCCTTCTTGACCCGCGCCCACACCTCGGGCCGGTGGTCGCGCACCCACGCCCACTGCTGGGCCTGCGACATGGCGAAGACGAAGTCCGGCTCGTCCTCCAGGAGGGCGGTCATGTTGGAGGTGGTGCGGGCCACCTTGCGCACGGTCTCGCGCAGCGGCCACAGCCACGCCGAGTCGATGTGCGCGTGCCCGACGGCGCTGATGCGGTGCGCTGAGGGGACGGCGGGGGCGGCCAGCACCTCGGCGAGGCGGGAACGGGCCTGCTCGGCCGTGCCGCCCACGTCCTGGAGGTCGATGGCGTCCAGCGCCTTGTCGACGGCGCGCAGGATCTCCCAGCGGCGCGGGGACTCCACCGGCAGCTCGGCCATCAGCTCGCCGAGGACCTCCAGGTCGAGCACCAGGTTCCACACGGTCTCGTCGAGGACGGCGAGGTCCATGCGGGTGAGGGTGTACTGCGGTTCGCTGCCCGCGGTGTCCTTGTCGCCGAGCCGGGTCGGCACGAAGGGGTGGTAGTCGAGGATGACGGGGTTGGAGGCCGCCTCGACGTGCAGGCGCACCTGCTCGCCGCCCTCGACGGGGGCGCCGATCCGCACCCACTGGTTGCGCGGGTTGAGGCCCTTCACCGGGGTGCCGTCGGGGCGGTAGACCAGGCCCTCGCACTGGAAGCCGGGCATGTTCTCGTCGAAGCCGAGGTCGAGGATCGCCTCGACGGTCTTCCCGGCCCACTCCTTCGGCACGGTGCCGGTGACGCGGAACCAGCTGGTGCCCCAGGGCGCGCCCCAGCGGGCGCCGACCTCGATGGGCCGCGGTTCGGCCGCGAGTCCCTCCTCGACGGGGACGGGCTCGCCTGGCGCGTTCCACACCGCCACGTCCAGCGGTACGGACTCGGGGTAGAGGGCGGGGCGGACACGCTCGTCGAGGACGCGCTTGAGGCGGGCTTCGACCAGATTGCGGTCGTCATGCATGCGGGTGCTCCGGGGTCGTGGGGGCGGGTGGTTGCCAGGGGTGGGTCGCGGTGGCGGGGGCCGACGTCAGGTACAGCTCCCCAGCGGGACGCGCTTCGAATCGTGCGGCGCGCTCGTCGTACCGGGCGGGGCGGGGGTCACGGGGTGGTCACCTGGTCGGGGACGACGACCTCGGTGATGCCGCGGGCCGCGAGGTGGCCGGTGTCGGCGGCGCGGGTGTCGAGGACGGTGGTGGGACGGGCGCCGTCGGCGACCAGCCGGAAGAAGGCGTCGAAGACGGCGCCGCCGGGGGCGCAGGCCGACCGCGCGGCGGGGTCGGCCGGAACGGCGAGGGCCGTGGTGCGCGTGGCGGGGGCGGAGCGGGCTCCGTCCCGGGCCGCGCGCGCCGCTCTCGCCAGGACCCGTGCCGTGTCCTTGGGGCGCCGGTCGTTGGTGAGGAGCCCGAGGCCGTACTCCAGCTCCGGGAAGTCGGCCAGTGCCCGGGACACGTCGTGGGAGCACCACCAGGTGACGCCCCACAGGTCGGGGCAGTCCAGGGCGTTCTCGACGGTCGCTTCGGTGAAGGCGGCGGCGTGCTCGGCGGGGACGAGGGGTGCGGGGGCGCCGACCTCCTGGAGCCAGACGGGGCGGTGCGGGTCGTCGGCCCATGCCTTGCTCAGCTCGATCAGGTAGGCGGCGTGGTGCTCGCTGGGCACGGAGGTGCGGCCGTGGCGCTGGGCGGTGCCGTTGAAGACCCAGGAGTGCACCGCCGTGACGGCGCCCTGCCGGGCGGCCTGGGCCGGGGTGAAGGGCTGGTCGTCCTGGTACCAGGTGGCGTCGTACTCGGCGTGCAGGTGCATGCGGCCCGGGGCGCCCTCCTCGCAGGCGGCCAGCATCCGCTGAAGCCAGGCGTCGATCTGGACGCTGGTGGCGCGGTCCGGGTCGGGGTGGGGTCCGGCGGAGAACTGGTTGACCTCGTTGCCGAGGGTCATGCCGAGGAAGTTGGCGCGGTCGGCCAGCGCGGCGGCGAGGGTGCGCAGGTAGGCGGCCTGGCCCTCTACGACGTCGGGGTCGGTGAACAGGTTGCGCCGGTGCCAGGTGCGGGTCCAGGCCGGCACGTAGTCGAAGCTGCTCAGATGACCCTGCAGGCCGTCCACGTTGACGTCGAGGCCGCGTTCACCGGCCGCGTCGACCAGGGCGACGAGGTGCTCGACCGCTCGTTCGCGGATCAGTGAGCGGTTGGGCTGGAAGTACGGCCACAGCGGGAAGACGCGGACGTGGTCCACGTCCAGCGCGGCGATGGAGTCCAGGTCGGCGCGTACGGAGTCGAGGTCGAAGTCGAGCCAGTGGTGGAACCACCCCACGCTCGGGGTGTAGTTGACGCCGAAGCGCACGGCAGAAGGCATGCGGTGTCCTTGAGAGGGGGAGCGGGTGGTTCAGCCCTTGACGGCGCCCTCGCCCACGCCGCGGAAGAAGTAGCGCTGGAGGCAGGCGAAGAGGACGATGAGCGGCGCCACGGCGATGATCGTGCCGGCGGCGACCAGGCGTTCGTCGTTGGCGAAGGTGCCGTGCAGGTAGTTCAGGCCGATGGTCAGGGTGAACTTGGACGGGTCGCTCAGCACGATCAGAGGCCACAGGAAGTCGTCCCAGGCGCCCATGAAGGCGAAGATCGCGACGACGGCGAGGGTGCCCTTCACCGCGGGCAGCGCGATCCGGTAGAACCGCTGCCAGACGTTGGCGCCGTCGACGAAGGCGGCCTCCTCGATCTCGTAGGGGAGGTTGAGGAAGGCGTTGCGCATCAGCAGCACGTTCAGGGCGCTGACGCAGCCCGGCAGCACCACGCCGACCAGGGTGTTGTTGAGACCCAGCTCCCGCATGGTGGTGAACTGGGCGATGATGATGCCCTCCACCGGCACGAGCATGGCCAGGATGAACACCAGCGTGGCGACACGCCGGCCCCGGTAGCGCAGCCGGGCCAGGGCGTACCCGGCGAGGGCGGCGCCGACGCAGTTGGTGACGACGTTGGCCGCGGCGACCTTCAGCGAGTTCAGGGCGTAGTCCCACACCGGAATGGTGTCGGCGACCCGCTCGTAGTTGTGCAGGGTGGGGTCGGAGGGGAGGAACTTCGGCGGGGAGCTGAAGATGTCCTCGGTGGGGCCCTTGAGCGAGGTCGACAGCTGCCACAGGAACGGCCCGATGGTCAGGGCGAGGACGCCGAGCAGCAGCAGGTAGCGCAGGGCCAGTTCCCACCCGCGTACCCGGCGGCCGTGCTCGTCGGTGATGCGGGGTGCGCGTTCCCGCTTCCCGGGGGTGGTCCGGGACGTGTCGGCGGGCCGGGTCTTCTCGGCGAGGCTCACGACTCCTCCTTCCGGTCGGCGCGCAGGACGAGCAGCATCAGGACGACGGTGACGACGAAGACGACGACGGAGATGGCGGAGGCGTAGCCGACCCGGCCGGTGAGGCCGGTGCCGGTGCGCTGGACCAGCATCACGAGGGTGGTGTCCTCGCCGGCCGGACCGCCGTTCGGGCCCGCCATCAGGTAGACCTCGGAGAAGACCTTGAAGGCGGCGACCGAGGAGAGGGCCGCGACCAGGACCATGGTGGAGCGGACCGCGGGCACCGTGACGGTGAGGAAGCGGCGGACCGCGCCCGCGCCGTCCACGGCGGCGGCCTCGTGCAGCTCGCGCGGCACGTTGGCGAGTGCCGCCAAGTAAATGATCATGTAGTAGCCGAGGCCCTTCCAGACCGTGACGCCCATCGCGCTGAGCAGGATCAGCCACTGGTCGCTGAGGAAGCCGACGGGACTGGCGCCGAGCGTCTCCAGCAGGGAGTTGACCAGACCGCGCTCGTCGAGGAGCCAGACCCAGATCAGCCCGACGACGACGATCGAGGCGACGACCGGGGTGTAGAAGGCCGAGCGGAAGAAGGTGATGCCGGGGATGTTCTTCTGCACCAGCAGCGCGAGCAGCAGCGGCAGCAGCACCAGCGCGGGGACGACCCCGAGTACGTACAGGGAGCTGTTGCGCAGGCCGATCCAGAACATGTCGTCGTGGAGCAGCTCGCGGAAGTTGGCGAGGCCCACGAACTCGCCGGGGACCAGCGTGCGGCGGTCGGTGAAGGAGTTGACCAGGGTGGAGACGAAGGGGTACAGGATGAACGCGCCGGTGATCAGCAGACCCGGCGCGGCGAACAGCCAGGGGCTGGTGGGCAGTTGGCGCCGCACGCGCCGGACGCCGCCCTTGCGGGAGTCCGGGGTGCCGGTGGTGAGGGTGGGACTCGCCATGATGTCTCAGCCCTGCTGCTGGAGGAGCCGGTCGCACGCCTTGACAGCGTTGTCGAGGGCTTCCTCGGGGCTCTGCTTGCCCTGGAGCGCCTTGGCGACCTCGTTGCGCAGCTCGGTCTTCATCTGCTCGCTGAACAGCACGGGCGTGTAGTTGACCGCCGTCTTCAGCGACTTGGCGGAGGCGACCCGGACGCGGGTCTCGTCGGTGCCGTCCTCCTTGGTGAAGTACGGGTCGTCCAGCGAACCGGCGGTGCTCGGGAAGATGGCGACCTGCTTGGCGAAGGACATCTGGTGGGCCGCGTCGGTGACGTAGTGCGCGAAGGCGACCGCGGCGGGCTTGCGGTCGCTCTGCGAGTTCACCATCAGGCCCATCACGTACATGTTGACGTGGCCGGTGCTGGTGATCTGGTCGGTGATGCCGATGTTCTTGTACAGGCTCGGCGCCTGCTTCTTGAAGTTGGCGAGGTCGAGCGCGCTGCCCGGGTTCATGGCGACGGCGCCGGTGAGGAACTTCTTCCCGGTGGATTCCGGGGTGGCCGTCAGCGCCTGCGGGTCGAGGGCCTTGGCGTCGTACAGCTCCTTGTAGCGGGTGAGGAGTTCGACACCCTTGGCGTCGTTGAACGCGAAGGCGGTGCCCTCCTTGTTCATGAGCGACGCGCCGTAGCGGCCGAAGTCCTCGATGGTGGGCACGTTGGCGAGGGTGGCGACCTCGCCGTCGGTCTTGTCGGAGATCTTCAGGGCGGCGTCGAAGACCTCGTCGTAGGTCTTCGGCGGCTGCTCGGGGTCGAGTCCGGCCTTCTCGAAGAGGGACTTGTTGTAGAAGAGCGGGCCGGTGTTGAGGTACCAGGGGAAGGCGTAGGTGCCGTCCATGCCCGGTATCCGGTGGCTGGCCCAGGCGCCTTCCAGGTACTCCTTCTCGTACTGGCCGGCGGCCTTGTCCAGGTCGAGCGCCAGGCCCGCCTTGGCGAGCGGGGCGACCAGGTCCGGGGAGACGTTGACGACGTCGGGCAGGGTGCCGCCGGCGGCGTCGGCGCTGATCTTGTCGGCGTAGCCCTCGCCGGGCTGGTCGACCCACTTGACGTGGGTGCCGGGGTACTTCTTCTCGAAGTCCGCGATCAGGCCCTCGAAGTAGTCCTTGAAGTTGGCCCGCAGGTTCCAGGTCTGGAAGGTGATGTCGCCCTCGACCTTGCCCGAGGCGTCGGTCGAGCCACCGCCGTCACCCCCGGAGCCGCAGGCGCTGAGCGGCAGGAAGAGGGCGGCGACGGCGGCGACGGCGAATGTTCTGCGCGAGGTGGACACGGTGACACGTCTCCCTGAAGGACGTCGGCGGTGGGATGCCAGCGACCATGCACGGCGATTCCGCGGAAAGTCAATGGATTCACGCCAACTAAAGCAGAGGGCTCGACATTAGTCCAGGTCAGAGCGGTGCGAACGGTCACTTGCCAGGAACTACTAATGCGCTTTAGGATCTTCGCACTCAAGCGCTTTAGCTGAGACAGCTCTCACCGCTCGCACCGAGGAAAGGAGCGCGCATGCCGGCCAAGCGGCCCGCCGCGCGCCGGCCGACGATGAAGGACATCGCGCGCCGGGCCGGAGTCTCCGAGAGCGCGGTGTCGTTCGCGCTGAACGACCGGCCGGGGGTCTCCGAGATCACCCGGGACCGGGTGCGCCGGGTGGCCGAGCAGCTCGGCTGGCGGCCCAGTACGGCGGCACGCGCGCTGTCCGGGGAGGGCGCGGCGACGGTCGGCTTCGTGCTGGCGCGGCCCGCGCACACCCTGGGCGTCGACTCCTTCTTCCTGCAACTGGTGTCGGGCATCCAGGAGGTGCTGGCCGGGCGGCACCTGGGGCTGCTGTTCCAGGTGGCCCGGGACGTCAAGGACGAGTGCGCGGTGTACCGGCGCTGGTGGGCCGAACACCGGGTGGACGGCGTCCTCGTGGTGGACCCGCGCACCGACGATCCGCGTCCGGACCTGCTCGACGAACTGGGCCTGCCCGCCGTGGTGATCGGCGGGGCACCGGACGAGCGCCACCCGGGGCTGTCGACGGTGTGGGCGGACGACGCGGGCGCGATGGCCGCGCTGGTGGACGGGCTGCACGCGCTCGGGCACCGCCGGATCGTGCACATCGCCGGGCTGCCGGACCTCGCCCACACCGAGCGCCGCATCCGGGCTCTGCGCGCGGAGGCCGGGCGGCGCGGTCTGGGCGAGGTCGAGTCGGTGACCACCGACTACTCGGACGCCGAGGGCGCGGCCGTCACCCGCCGGGTCCTCGAGGCGCCCACTCCCCCGACCGCCCTGATCTACGACAACGACGTGATGGCCGTCGCCGGGGTCGCCGTCGCGGCCGAACTCGGCTTCTCCGTACCGGCCGACGTGTCCGTGGTGGCCTGGGAGGACTCGGCGCTGTGCCGCATGGTCAAGCCGTGGCTGTCCGCCCTGTCCCGGGACAGCGTGGAGTTCGGCCGCACGGCGGCCACCGAGCTGACCGCCCTGCTCGACGGCGGCCCGGCCCGGACGGTGCGGGTACCGGTGCCGCGGCTGATCGAGCGGGACAGCACGGGAGCGGTACGGCCGTCGGCCTGACGGCCCGCGCCAGGGGTGCCCGCCGGGCCTCCGGCCCTGGCGGCGGACGGCGCCGCTCGACTGAGGGGGCTACAGGGCGCGGTGCATGACGTGCAGGCCGACCCGCCCGTGCCGCGGGTGGTCGAAGGCGTCCGGCACCGTGCCGAGGATCGTGAAGCCGAGGGAGGTCCACAGCCGTACGGCGGGGTTGGTCTCGACGACGGCGTTGAAGACCATGCCCCGGTACCCCTGGGCCCTGGCGGCGTCCAGGACGTACTCGGCGAGGGCCCGGCCGGTGCCGCGGCCCGCCCGGTCGGGGTCGACCATGAAGCCGGCGTTGGCGATGCGGGCGGCGGGGCCGCCGTAGTTCGGGGTGAGGTAGGCGGAGGCGACGACGGCGCCGGTGTCGTCCTCGGCGACGTAGACGCGTTTGGCGGGGTTCATCCACAGGGCCCGGGCGTCCTCCTCGGAGGTTTCCGGGTCCCAGGCGTAGGTCTCACCGGCGGCGACGATGCGGTGCCAGAAGGGCCAGATGTGCGGCCAGTCGCCGGCCGTGGCTTTCCTGATCGGCATGGGCGTGAGTCTGGCACGCCCATGCGCTCGGCGACCTCGGCGGGTGGCGTGCGGGTCAGTCCACGCTCGGCAGGATGTGCGGCTCGGCGAGGTCCTCCTCGTAGCCCGCGAGGCGGATGGGGGCGGAGCGTGCCCACACGTCGAGGCTGCCGATCTCTCCGGGCCGGCGGCCGGCTCGCCCGGTGCGTTCCTCGGTGCGTTGTTCTGGGTTCGTCGTCGTTTCCGGTGTCACCGCGCACTCCTTATGTGTCGGGTCACCCTCGGGGGCCCTGTCGGCGCCAGTCTCCTGTCCGGCACCCGGCGTCCGCTCGGGTGTGGGTCGAATGCAGTTCGGACGCGGTGGCGCCGGTCACTCGTGCGGAGGCAAACCGTTGTGAACCGGCTTGTCCCATGACGGACCTTGGGTGTGGGTGGGTCCCCGTGCTGCCGCCCGTCCGGACCAGATTAACCAAATGAGCGGGGGTGCGCTCTATGGGGCTCAAAAGATGGGAGAACCATTGCCCTTCGCCCCGCGCACAGTTGACCCGAGTCTGCCCCGGTTCCCACGCTTTCGCACCGTGTGCAAGTCACCCGTTCGGCCTACACCGACGTCCGTACCTTCGAATGTCGGCGGTGGCGGGTCGCGCAGTTAAGTTGCCGTTGGCTGCGCCGCAAGCTCGCCATGGTCTGCTGCTCGTCGGCAACGGCTGTCTCGTGGGAGGACCGAGGCATGGAACTGCGCAGCGTCGAGGAGCTGATGGACCTGCTGTACGCCTGCCGGGGCGAGCGGTCCGCCGCCGGGGCCGGCGGCGGACCCGGGGATCCGCACGGGCACGCGCTGCGCACGGCCGCGCTGCTGCGTCGGCGCCGCCCGGCGGACAAGGAGCTCCAGGTCGCGGGGCTGGTCTCGCCGGTGGGACGGCTGCTGTGGCCCGGCAGCCCGGCCGCCAGGACCGCCGACGCGGTACGGCCGCTGCTCGGCGCGCGAGTCGCCCGCCTGGTGCGCCGTCAGGCCCACCCCGAGGCCTGGGACCACGACGACGACCTGGCCAGTCTGTGCCAGGCGGACGAGGAGGCGCGCACCGCCGTCTTCGACGCCGGGGTGCTGGAGGACTGGCGCACGGTGCTGGAGCTGACGGCCGCACGGAACGCGCGGCTGGGCGCGGTCGACTGAGGCACCGTCCGGTGCGGACCGGGTGGGACGGGCCGCCCGGAGTGCCAGGAGGGCCCGGTCACCACTTGCCGGGCGCGTAGTCCTTGAGGAAGACGCCGTACAGGTCCTCGCCCGCCTCGCCGCGCACGATCGGGTCGTAGACGCGGGCGGCGCCGTCGATCAGGTCGAGCGGGGCGTGGAAGCCCTCGTCCGCCAGGCGCAGCTTGTCGTAGTGCGGGCGCTCGTCGGTGATCCATCCGGTGTCGACGGAGGTCATCAGGATCTTGTCGGTGTCGAACATCTCCTGGGCGCTGGTCCGGGTCACCATGTTCATCGCGGCCTTGGCCGCGTTGGTGTTCGGGTGCCCGGCGCCCTTGTAACCGCGGGCGAACACCCCCTCCATCGCCGAGACGTTGACGACGTAGGCGCGCCCCGCGGGCGCCTTGCGCGCGGCCTCGGCCATGGACGCGCGCAGTGCGCTGATGAGGATGAACGGCGACGTGTAGTTGCACAACTGGGTCTCCAGCAGTTCCACCGGCGAGATCTGCTCGATGGTCTGCACCCAGGTGTTGGAGTCGACGACGTCGGGGACCAGGCCACCCGCGTCGATGGCGGTGCCCTCGCGGTGCCGGACCACGCTGGCGTTCCCGGCGACCAGGGCGAGGTCGGCCACCTGCTGCGCGTCGAGCCCCGAGGTGCCCAGCGGCAGCGCGGCCAGGCCGTCCACCGCACCGGAGTTGAAGGCGCCGATGACCTGGTGGGCGGGCAGCTCCCCGGCGGGCAGCGGGGCGCTCTCTCCCTCGACCAGCGCGGCGTACGCGGAGGGCAGGCGGCGCACGGTCTGGGTGGCGTTGTTGATCAGGATGTCGAGCGGGCCCTGCTCGGTGACCCGCTCGGCGAGGGCCACGGCCTGGGCGGGGTCGCGCAGGTCGATGCCGACGACCTCCAGGCGGTGCAGCCAGTCCGCGGAGTCGTCCATGGCCTTGAAGCGGCGGATGGCGTCCTTGGGGAAGCGTGTGGTGATCGTGGTGTGCGCGCCGTCGCGCAGCAGGCGCAGCGCGATGTACATGCCGATCTTGGCCCGGCCGCCGGTGAGCAGCGCGCGCTTGCCGGTCAGGTCGGCGCGGGCGTCGCGGCGGGACCGGTTCTCGGCGGCGCAGTCCTGGCAGAGCTGGTGGTAGAAGTAGTCGACCTCGACGTAGCGCTGCTTGCAGATGTAGCAGGAGCGGGGGCGCTGGAGTATCCCCGCGATCGTGCCCTCCTCGGTGCGCGAGGAGGGCAGCAGCCCCTCGGTCTCGTCGTCGATGCGCTCGGCGGACCCGGTGGCGGTGGCCTCGGTGACCGCCTTGTCGTGGGCGGTCTTGGCGGCGCGGCGCTCCTGGCGGCGGCGCTGCTTGACCGTGCGGTAGATGTGCGAGGTGGCCCGGCGGACCGCGATCGCGTCGGGGTGGTCGACGTCCAGCTCGTCGAGTTCCTTCAGCACGTCGAGGCAGAGCGCGAGCCGTTCGGGGTCGATGCCGGGTCCGTACGCGGACGCCGCCACCTCGTCCGTGGTCGCCGCACCGTCCTGTGTCACCGTCATCGCCGCTGCCGTTCCCTGGTCACCGTCGCGGCGCTCCGGGAGGCGACCGCTGTCGAACAGCGGATTTTATTCAGCGCGCGCCGCGGATCCAAACCCGCCGGGGTCAGGGACGGCACGCCGTGAGCAAGGTCTCCACCTCCTCGGCCACCGCGAGCGCGAACCGGTCGAGGTCCGGCACCGCCTTCGCGTCGGCGACCAGGCCGAAGTGCACCTGCCCGCGGTACGTCGAGACGGCCACCGCCAGGGAGTGGCCGCGGGCCAGCGGCGCCAGCGGGTAGACCTCGGTGAGCGGGTGTCCGCCGAGCCGCAGCCCGAGGCTGGGCAGGGGGACGCTGGTGACCAGGACGTCGAACCAGAGCCGGGCGGCCCCGGAGACCAACGGCCCGCCCAGCCGGTGGCCGAGCGCCGGGACGTGGTCGGCGAGCAGGGCGACGGCTCCGGCGCCGCGGCCGGGCCCGGCGTCCTTGTTGCGGTCCATGGCGGCGCGGACCGTGCCGAGGCGGGAGAGCGGGTCGGGATCGCCGACCGGCAGCCTCATCAGGTACCCGGAGAGCCGGTTGCCCTGGGGGTGGGCGGTGCGCGGGCGGCGCTTGGAGACGGGGATCAGGGCGCGGGGCGCGACGCCCTCGCTGCCGTCGCCGCGCTCGTCCAGCCAGCGGCGCAGGGCGCCGGCGACCACCGCGATGAGTACGTCGTTGACGGTGCCGCCGGTGGTCTTGCGCACGTGGTGCACGTCGTCGAGGTCGACGGCCACCCCCGCGATCCGGCGGGTGCCGGAGGACTCGGCGGTGAGCGCGGGCGAGGAGCGCACGTCGAGGGTGGACAGCGCCGCGGCGGCGCCGATGTCCAGGGCGCGTCCCGCGTCGGACAGCGCGCCGCGCAGCCGGTCCGGCAGGGCGCGCACGTCCGGCAGGAGCCCGCGCGACGGCTGCTCGGGGCGGGGCCGGGGGGCAGGCAGGTCCATCGGGTCGAGGACTCCGGCGGCGAGGGTCAGGGCGCGCAGGCCGTCGGCCAGGGCGTGGTGGAACTTGAACAGCACGGCGAAGGAGCCGCCGTCCGCGCCCGGCAGTACGTGCGCCTCCCACGGCGGCCGCCCGCGCTCCAGGGGGCGCTCCATGAGGCGTCCGGCCCGGGCGTGGAAGTCGATGGCCGGGGCGTGCAGCCGCACGTGGTCGAGCGGGTCGAAGCGGGGGTCGGGCTCGCGCGTCGCGCCGCCGAAGGCGAACGGACGGCGCAGGGCCAGGGGCGGCTGCCAGGTGTCCCGGATCCTCATCCGCAGTCCGGGGACCGCGGGGGCGCGGGCGGCGAGCAGGTCAGCCGCGTGGGCGCCCGCGGTGGGCGAGTCGGCCTCGAAGACGCCGAGTGCGCCCAGGTGCATGGGGTGCTCGGCGGACTCGATGTTCCAGAACGCCAGGTCGAGGGGAGCGAGCGGATCGGGAGTCAAGGGCTTGCCTCGCAAGGACGACGCATGGGCGGCGGATGGACAACGGGTGGACAAGCAGTCAATCGCTCTCCGACGATTACGGTCAAGTACGATCAAGCTACGCACAGTTAACAAGAGATTAAAGTCCCGCCCCTGAGGACAGGGGCGGGACTGCTGTGACTCATGGGGCGTCTGTGCTCACATCACCTCATGTCAGGGGCGGCGGCACCGCCTGGGCCGAGGTTCCCCACCCGGACGGCTGCGGGCCGACCGTGAACGCGAGCGACCGCACGGAACGCAGGGCGTCCGTCGTCAGCCAGGTGCGGGCGTAGGCCGAGCCGTCGGTGCGCGCCGACTGGACGTACCGGTCGGTGTCCGAGGTGCCGGGCGCGGTGATCGTCAGGGCGCCGCGCGGGTAGTAGCGGCGGTCGAGGGTGAGGTCGACGCGGTCGAAGACCGGGGTGGACAGGCCCCAGGTGTCGTATCCGGGCTGGATCGGGAAGATCCCGATCGAGGACAGGACGTTCCAGGCGGACATGGTCCCGAGGTCGTCGTTTCCGGTCATGCCGGTCGGCGTGTCCGTGAACAGGGTGAGCGCCGCGTGCACCACGTCGGTCGTCTTCCAGGGCTGCCCGGTCGACAGGTAGGTGTACGGGGCGATGAGATCGGGCTCGTTCTGCGGGTTGTACTTGTCGGCGTTGTAGTAGTCGTACGGCCCGTTCACCCACACCTCGCGGGCGGTCTTCGCCGGGTCGGCGAGGAGCTGGTCGTAGGCGAAGAAGGAGTCGAGCCGCGCCGTCGCCGCCTCGGTCCCGCCGATGAGGTCGATCATGCCGGGCAGGTCCTGCGGCACCAGCCACTGGTACTGCCAGGACGTGCCCTCGTGGAAGCCCTCGCTCTGCGCCGGGTCGGCCGGTCCGGTGAAGGCGCCCTCGGCGTCGCGGGCGCGGAAGAAGCCGGTCGAGGGGTCGAAGACGTTGCGGTAGCTCTGGGCGCGCTCGGCGTACCGCTTCGCGTCCGCGTCGTGGCCGAGGTCGCGGGCCATGCGGGAGAGCATGGCGTCGGACAGGGCGTACTCCAGGGTGGCGGAGGCGCCGTGGTCGTAGTCGGAGTCGCCCGGCTTGGCGTGCGGGCGGCCCTTGACGTACGGGGCGAAGCCGTCGGCCAGGTACTCGCGGTTGGCCTCCCGGCCGACGGCCGGCGAGTCGGCGGGCGGGACGCCGTCGGCGTTCTTCTTCAGCGCGCGGTATGCCTTCTCCTCCCAGCCGTGCAGCAGGCCCTGCTGGTAGGCGTTGGTGAGGAAGGGGGTCACCGGGTCGCCCGTCATGATGTTGGTCTCGACGGTGCCGTAGCCCCACTTGGGCAGCCAGCCGCTCTCCTCGTCGATCTTGATGACGGAGATCGCCATGTCGCGGGCCTCCCGGGGCGCGAGCAGGGCGAGGAGCTGGGACTGGGTGCGGTAGGTGTCCCACAGGGACCAGTTCTGGTAGTACGTGAAGCCCTTGGCGCGGTGGATCTGCTGGTCCCAGCCGGTGTAGCGGCCGTCCACGTCGCTGCCGATGTTCGGCGCGAGGAAGGACCGGTACAGGGACGAGTAGAAGGTGCGGCGCAGGGTGTCGTCGCCGCCCCGGGCCCGGACGTCGTCCAGCCGCTTCTCCCAGGTGCGGTCGGCACCGCGGCGCACGGCGTCGAAGGAGTGGCCGCCCTCCGCGCGCAGGTTGAGCGCGGCGCCGCGCGCGTCCACGTAGGACAGCGCGGTGGTGGCCTCGACGGTGCGGTCCTTCGTGGTGTCGAAGCGGACGTAGGCGCCGTCGCCGCCGGTCTTCGAGCCCGCGGTCACCGTGCCGTCGTCCCAGGTGCCGTAGGAGGCGAAGGGGCGGTCGAAGCGGGTGATCGTGTAGACGGTGTACTGCTCCGTGTCCTGGCAGAAGCCGCTGCCGGTGATCGCGGTGCGCACGGTGCGGCTGTCGAGCACCTCGACCTCGGTGCTGATGTTCTTGTGCAGCGACTGGCCGGCGTTGAGCAGGACGTTGGCCTTGTCGGTGGCCGGGAAGGTGTAGCGCTGCACTCCGGTGCGTGCGGTGGCGCTCAGCTCGGCCTCGATGCCGGAGTCGAGGCCGACGCGGTAGTAGCCGGGGCTCGCCTCCTCGTCGTCGTGGCTGAAGCCGGCGGCGTACTTCGCGTAGTCCGTCTCGGTGACGTCGCCGGTGGTCGGCAGCACCGGCAGGTCGCCGCCGAGTCCGCAGCCGACGCCGGAGAGGTGGACGAGGGAGAAGCCCCGGATGTGGTCGTTGGAGTAGTCGTAGCCGACGTTGTGGCCGGTGTCCGGCGAGAACTGCACCATGCCGAAGGGCACGGCCGCGCCGGGGTAGGTGTTGCCCTCGTTCTCGGTTCCGATGAACGGGTTCACGAGGTCGGTCAGGTTCTGGTCGGTCGTCGGGGCGGCCTGCGCCGCCGGGGCGGTGAGCAGCGCGGACGCTGCCACCACCCCGGCCACGCACAGCCGCAGACGCCGGGTGCCTCTCATGTGCGGTGACCTCCGGAAGGTCTGCTGTGTCGTGCGGTTGTTCCTCGTCGTGCGGTTGTTCCTCGAGTGCCGGTGTTCAGGCGGTGCAGCCCGCCGGGGTGGGCTGGGACGCGTCCTGGATGAGGGCCTCCTGGGCGGTCTTCACCCGCTCGACGTCCGGCTTGAGCACCTTGCGGTCGTACGTCGTCAGGCCGTTCAGCTCGCCTTCGACGTCCGAGATCTGGGTGTAGACGGCGCCGTTGCTGCCCCGGCAGACCAGGGCGCGCACCTCGTCGAGCTTGGTGAGGTAGTCGTCCGTGTACGTCTGCGGGTCGACGTCGACGTACGACTGCTGCACGGACCAGGCGTGTCCGGGCACCGCGAGGCCGAGGCCGCCGTACTCGCCGGTGACCAGGGCGCGTTCGCCGTCCGGGGACGGCGGCAGGGCGGGGCTCGGGTAGCCGTGCTCGTCCATGATGTCGCCGGCGCCGCCGTCGGCCCCGAGGTTCAGGCCCGACTGGTTGTTGACGAGCCGGGTCGGGTCCCATGCCTTGGCCTGCTCGGCGACGCGGCCGATGTCGTACTGGCCCCAGCCCTCGTTGAAGGTGACCCACATGATGATCGACGGGTGGCTGACGTGTTCGTCGATCATCTCCTTCATCTCCCGCTCGTACTCGGCGCGGGCGGCGGTGGACGGGTTCTTCCCGGCGGTCATCGCGGGCATGTCCTGCCACACCATCAGGCCCAGCTTGTCGGCCCAGTAGAACCAGCGGTCGGGCTCGACCTTGATGTGCTTGCGCACCGAGTTGAACCCGAGTTGCTTGTGCAGCCTGAGGTCGTACGCGAGGGCCTCGTCGGTGGGCGCGGTGTGCAGGCCGTCGGGCCAGAAGCCCTGGTCGAGGGTGGCCATCAGGAAGGTCGGCTTCCCGTTGAGCACGGTGCGCGGGACACCGTTCACCTTCTCGACGGCGATGGAGCGCATCCCGAAGTAGCTGTCGACCCGGTCGTGTCCCACGGTGACCTTCAGGTCGTACAGGAACGGGTCGTCGGGCGACCACAGGTGCGGGTCGCGGATCTTGAGGGTCAGGGGCTCGCCGGTGCGGCCGCTTACCGTGGCGACCTTGCGGTGCCCGGCGTAGGCCGTGGCCTTGACGCGTACGCCGTCGCGCACGCCCTTGGGCTCGACGGTGAGGGTGCTCGCCGCGCCGTCGACGTGCGGGGTGAGCTTGAGGGAGTCCACGTGGTCCCGGGCGACCGGCTCCATCCAGACGGTCTGCCAGATACCGGAGCTGGGCGTGTACCAGATGCCGCTCGGGTCCAGGCGCTGCTTGCCGAGCGGCGGGTTCTCGCCGTTCGCCGCGTCGGTCGGGTCGTAGACGCCGACGATCAGCTCCTGGGTGCGGCCGGGCTTCAGCGCGTCGGTGACGTCCGCGCTGAACTTGTCGTAACCGCCCTTGTGGTCGGCGACCTTGGTGCCGTTGACGTACACCTCGGACTGCCAGTCGACGGCGCCGAAGTTCAGCTTCAGCCGCTGGGAGGAGCCGATGTGCCAGTCGCGGGGCACGGTGAAGGTGCGGCGGTACCACATGCGGTCCTCGTGCCGCTGGATGCCGGAGAGCTGGGACTCCACCGGGTACGGGACGAGGATGCGCTCCTTGAGGTTCTTGCCGACCGGCGGCTGCTCGCCCGCCTCGGCGGCGGCGAACTGCCACCGGCCGTTGAGGTTCTGCCAGTCGTCGCGGGTCAGCTGCGGGCGCGGGTACTCCGGCAGGGCGTTGTCCGGCCCGACCTCGTCGGCCCAGTCGGTGCGCAGCTCGTAGGTGGACTCGTTGCCGCCGCTGCTCCAGAAGGCGTTGACAACGTTGCCTTCCGCGTCGGTGAGGCCGCCCTCGCCGTCGTAGCGGACGTCGGCGGTGCCGGGCGCGTCGCCGTTCTTGTTGCCGACGACGGGCTGGTCGAGGGCGACGAGCAGGGCACTCGGGTCGGCGGGGTCCAGCTTCGTCTCGCCGAGCGGCCACGTGGCGCCGCCGATCACCGCTTCGAGGTGGTCGGTCAGACCGGCCGGGGGCGCGGTCAGCGGGCTCGCGAAGTCCAGCTTGAGGGTGCGGCCGGTGGACTGGACGGTGGTCGCCGTCGCACCGTTGTAGTCGAAGCCGTCGGGCAGGCGGAACGCCGACTGCGGGATCGCCTCCTTGCTGCCGCCGGGCTCGGTCCAGCGCAGGTGGAGGTTGGAGCCGCCGTAGTGCTCGAAGTACTCCAGCTTGATGTCGTAGGACTGGCCGGCCGTCAGCTCGATGGGCTGGGCGGTCTGTTCGCGGTCCCAGTCGTCGACCCAGTGGTCGATGGCGAGCTGTCCGCCGACCCAGAGGCGGAAGCCGTTGTCGCCGATGATCGAGAAGGTGTGGGCGCCGGTCTTCTCCGGGACGAGCTTGCCGGTCCAGCGGACGCTCACGTCGTCGGACTGCCCGGTGGCGAAGGCGAGTCGGGGCTCAAGGGTGTTGAAGTCGACCTGCTGGTCGAAGCCGGTGGCCTTGAGCTCGTGGAAGTCGAAGGCGCCGGGGGCGGACTGGGTGTAGTACTCGCCCTTCAGGCCGTGGACCTCCGCGGTGCCGTCGTCGTCGGCCGCGTTGGCCGCCGGTACGGCGGCGAGTCCCGCGACGCCGAGCGCGGCTGCCAGCAACAGGGCGAGTTTGTCTCTGAGTCGTTTGGTGCGCACTGACCCTCTCCTCGAGAACGGGTGGTGGCTGATGGCTCAGGACATCGATGTCATACATCGATGTAACAGCAGCGGTGCAGAGGCATGACAACACGGATTCCGCTTGACGTCCAGGGACATGACAACGGCCCCGGGTTCAACGCGCGTATCACGCGCGCCCGGAGCCGTCGTCCGTCCCCTCGCCCGTCCGGGCGGGTGTCCGTCACGGCACCCGCTGCCCCTTGCCCAGCGCGATCACGCCGCCCTTGGAGACCGTGTACAACTCGCCGTCCCGCTCCGGGTTGACGCCGATCGTCGCGCCCGGCGGCACCTCCACGTTCTTGTCGAGGACCGCCCCGCGCACCACCGCACCGCGGCCGATGTGCACGTTGTCGTGCAGCACCGAGCCCTGCACGACCGCGCCCGGGTCGACCACCACCCCCGGGGAGAGCACGGACCGGGTGACCTGGCCCCGGATCAGGCAACCGGCGCTGATGATCGACTCGCTGGCGATGCCCCCGGCGTTGAAGCGGGCCGGCGAGAGCTGGGTCGAGTGGGTGTAGATCGGCCAGTCCCGGTTGTAGAGGTTGAAGGCGGGCCGCTCGGCGATCAGGTCCATGTGGGCGTCGTAGTAGGCGTCCAGCGTGCCCACGTCCCGCCAGTACCCCTGGTCGCGGGTGGTCTCTCCGGGGACGTGGTTGGCGCTGAAGTCGTACAGCGCGGCCTCGCCCCGGTCGGTGAGCTGGGGCAGGATCGAGCCGCCCATGTCGTGCACGGAGTCCTCGTCCTCGGCGTCCCGCTGCAGCGCCTCGACGAGGGCCTTGGTGGTGAAGACGTAGTTGCCCATCGAGGCGAAGACGCACCCGGGGTCGTCGGCGAGACCGGGAGGGTCGGCCGGCTTCTCCAGGAAGCCGGTGACGGTCTGCCCGTCGGAGCCCGGGGTGATCACCCCGAAGGACGGCGACTCGGCACGCGGTACCCGTATCCCGGCGACCGTGACACCCGCCCCGGACTCGATGTGCTGGGCGAGCATCTGGCGGGGGTCCATCCGGTACACGTGGTCGGCGCCGAACACCGCGACGTACTCCGGCTGTTCGTCGTGCACCAGGTTCAGGGACTGCAGGATGGCGTCGGCGCTGCCGAGGAACCAGCGCGGGCCGAGGCGCTGCTGGGCGGGGACCGGGGTGACGTAGTTGCCGAGCAGGCTCGACATCCGCCAGGTGGTGGTGATGTGGCGGTCCAGCGAGTGCGACTTGTACTGCGTGAGCACGCAGATCCGCAGGATGTCGCCGTTGACCAGGTTGGACAGCACGAAGTCGACCAGGCGGTAGGTGCCGCCGAAGGTGACCGCGGGTTTGGCGCGGTCCGCGGTCAGGGGCAGCAGGCGTTTGCCCTCTCCGCCCGCCAGCACGATGCCGAGCACCGAAGGACCTCCACGACGCATGGCCGCTCCCCTCACCCTCGTTCACCCTCGGCCGCCCCGGGGTGGGGCGGCTCAAGCCCGCTTGAGGATCTCCTCGTAGAGCCGGACCGTGCGGCGCGCGACCGCGTCCCAGCCGAACTCCTCCACCGCGCGCGCCCGGCCCGCCTCGCCCATCCGCCGGGCGGCGTCCGGATCTGCGAGCACGGAGTCCAGGGCGCGCGCGAGACCGGCCTCGAAGTCGTCGTCCGCCACCGTGTCCCCGTCACCGTCCTTGGTGACGAGTACCCCCGTTTCGCCGTCGGCCACGACCTCGGGGATCCCGCCCACCCGGGAGGCCACCACGGGGGTGGCGCAGGCCATCGCCTCCAGGTTGACGATGCCTAGGGGCTCGTACACGGAGGGGCAGACGAAGACCGCGGCGTGCGTCAGGAGCTGGATCACCTCCGGGCGCGGCAGCATGCGCGGGATCCAGTGCACGCCTTCGCGGGCGCGGCTCAGTTCGGCGAAGAGGTCGCGGAACTCCTGGTCGATCTCGGGGGTGTCCGGGGCGCCCGCGCACAGCACGACCTGGGCGGCCGGGTCGATGTCCCGGACCGCGCGCAGCAGGTGGGGCACGCCCTTCTGCCGGGTGATGCGGCCGACGAACAGGACGTAGGGGCGGGAGCGGTCGAGGCCGATCCGGTCAAGCGCGTCCGTGCCGTGGTCGGGCCGGTAGAGCTTGGTGTCGATGCCGTTGTGCACGACGTGGACCCGGGAGGGGTCGAGCGCCGGGTAGCAGCCGAGGATGTCCGCGCGCATCGCGCCGGAGACGGCGATCACCGCGTCGGCCGCCTCGATCGCGGTGCGCTCGGCCCAGCCGGACAGGGTGTAGCCGCCGCCGAGCTGCTCGGCCTTCCAGGGGCGCAGGGGCTCCAGGGAATGGGCGGTCATCACGTGCGGGACGCCATGCAGGAGCTTGGCCAGGTGGCCGCCGAGGTTGGCGTACCAGGTGTGGGAGTGCACCAGTTCGCGCCCTTCGAGGGCGGCGGTCATGGCGAGGTCCACGGAGAAGGTGCGCAACGCGTCGTTGGCACCGTCGAGCGCGGACCAGGGGCGGTGGCGGAGCACCCCGTCGGCGCGGCCCTCGCCCCAGCTGTGCACGTCCAGGTCGACGAGGCGGGCGAGTTCCCGGGCGAGGAACTCGACGTGGACTCCGGCGCCGCCGTAGACGTCCGGCGGGAACTCACGGGTCAGCAGTCCCACGCGCACCCGGAACCTCCCGTCTCGGCGGCTGGTCCCCTCATGGTCACCCAGAGCGGGCGCCCGGGGAAGAGCGCGGAGGGTGCGGGAGGCGGCCCGGTCCCGCTGCGCGTGGGGAGCGGGCGGGCCCCGGGGGGCTCGGGAAGCAGCAGTCGCCGCAGACGCCGCCGGCCGGCACCCGGTAGTACAGGCAGCAGCTGCGGCGCCGGAAGGAGGTACCGGTGAGCGTCCCGGTTCCGGCGAGCAGGGGGTGGGCCAGCAGGCCCGCGGTGAGGGACCGGGCGCGGGCGGCGGCGTCCGCCTGGCCCTGGCGGCGGGCCCAGCGGTCCAGTTCGCGTCCGGCGCCGGTCAGGGCGGAGGCCGCGTTGCCGCGCAGCAGTCCCCTCGCGACGCCGTAGCGGGCGTGCACGGCCTCGGTGAGGGGCGCCAGGTGGGTGGTCAGGACGACGTCCGCCACGGTGTCGGCGTCCGCGGGAAGCGCGTGCACCTCGGTGAGCCACAGGTCGTCCGGGGCGGTGGCCCCGGGGTCCCAGTGCAGCAGGCGCGGATCGAGGTCCGGGACGTGGCCGTACCGGACGGCGCAGGCCAGGGTGACCGACCACAGGCGGGCCGCGAGCCCCTGCTGGGCCACGGAGGCGGCGACCCGGGCCTCGGATGCGCCGATCGCGGCGGCGACCTTGCGTACCCGGCGGCCCAGCGGATCGGCGCGCTGCACCGGAACTTGAACGTCCGCCGCCGCGTTTCCGTATCCGGGTGCGTAGGCGTGTACGAGGGGCGCGGCGGCGGTCCGCCCCGAGGGCACCGGACGCGAGGCGTGCAGGACGAAGAAGCCGCCGAGCGGGCGGAGGGCGGAGAGGCCGGGGTCGAGGTCCACGGAGAGCAGTAGTATCAGTGCCCCTAAGGGGCCGGGCCAGGGGTCGGGGGCTCGAGTCGCCCACCCTGGGGAGGACGGCGGCGCCGTCGTACTCCATCGGTAGTAGGACCCAAAGAATGCTCAGGGACGACGACGGGAAGACCCTGGGACGGCATCGTGTTGTCCATGGATGACGACCGTTCGCCGCGCCGGGCCCAGCGCCCCCGCCTCACGCAGAGGAGCAGCCGATGAGCGCCCTCGCGTTGTCCGTGCTGCTGTCGCTCGTCTCCGCCGTGGCGTACGCGGGCGGAGCGATCGTGCAGGAGCAGGTCGCGGCGTCGTCCCCCGCTGCCCAGTACGCCCCTCTGCGCCGGCCCGCCTGGTGGGGGGCCGTGTCGCTCAACGGTCTGGGCGGTCTGCTGCACGTGGTCGCCCTGGCGCTGGGTCCGCTGAGCCTGGTGCAGCCGCTGGGAGCGCTCACCATCGTGTTCGCGCTGCCCATGGCGGCGCTCTTCGTGGGCCGCAGGGCCGGTGCGACGGCCTGGCGCGGCGCGCTGATGGCCACGGTGGGACTCGCCGGTCTGCTGTCCCTGGTCGGCGCCTCCGACGCGCAGTCGCTGAACACGGCGCAGCGGGTCGCGGCGGCCCTGGTCACCGGCGGTGCGGTCGTGGCGCTGATGATCGCCGGCCGGGCCGCGCACCGGCACCCGGCGGTCCGCAGCATCCTGCTCGCGACGGCGTCCGGCATAGCCTTCGGGATGTCCTCGGTCTTCACCAAGACGGTCGCGGTCGACTGGACCGGCGGGGTGTCCGTCGGCGACCTGCCGTCGCTGGCCGTGATCGGCGTACTCGCCACGGCCGGCATGGTGCTGTCCCAGGCGTCCTACCGGGGCGCCGGTCTGGCGGCCCCGTTGGCCACGCTGACGGTCGTGAACCCGGTGGTGGCCGCCGTCGTCGGCATCACGATGTTCGGCGAGACGTTCCGGTACGGCACGACCGGGACCGTGCTCGCGCTGAGCTGCGGTGTGGTGGCCGCCGGTGGGCTGATCATGCTCACGACGGAGCGGATCGCGCGGGAGGGCGCCGCTTCCGGTACCGACATGGACACCGACACCTGTTCCGATTCCGGTTCCGGTGGGGCTCCGGCCCGGGCCGGGGCCGCCGTGGTGCTTCCGGAGGCCGGGACTGCAGGGGCCGGGGCCGTGGCACTCGGGCCGGTGCCGGTGGCCGTGGCCGTGCCGGTCGAGCCGGTCCGGGAGCCGGTCGCCGCGGCGATCGCGGTGGCTCCGGTGGAGCGGGCGGCTCCGGTGGAGGAGGCCGCACCGGCGCTCCGAGTGGCTGCGGACGCTCCGGTGGCCCGGCTCTCCGACAAGGTCGTGGTGCCTTCCCCGGTGGCGCCGCCGGACCCCGACCCGGCCCCCGTCGAGGAGGCGTACGAAGTCCGGGCACCCGTGGAGAGCGACGACAGGACGTTCTCCTACGGCCCCTTCTACCTCGGTCCGTTCGTCCCGCCGCCCATACGCGGGCGCCGACGGGTCCGGATCAGATCCTGACGCCGCCGGCCCGCAGGTACGCCACCGGGTCGACGTCCGAACCGAAGCCGGGCCCCGTCCGCACCTCGAAGTGCAGATGCGGGCCCGTGACGTTGCCCGTGGCCCCGGAGCGTCCCAGGCGCTGGCCGACGCCCACCGACTGGCCGCTCTTCACGGAGATCGCGGACAGGTGCGCGTACTGGGAGTAGCGGCCGTCCGCGTGCCGGACCACCACCTGGTAGCCGTACGAACCGCCCCACCCGGCGCTGACCACCCGGCCCGCCGCCACCGACTTGACGGAGGTCCCGGTGGGGACGGGGAAGTCGACGCCGGTGTGGTAGCCCTTGGACCAGGAGGAGCCCGCCTGGTGGTAGGGCGTGCCGGTGGAAGCGTCGACGGGGGCCACGACGGCTCGGTGGGTGGTGGCCTTGCCGGTCTTGGCCTTGCCGCTGTCGGAGGAGGAGGGCTTCTGCGGCGCCTTCTTCTCCTCCTGCCGCTTCTGATCCTTCGGCTCGGACTTCGCTTCGGTCTTCGACTCGGCCTTCGACTCCCGCTTCTGTTCCTTCTTCCGCGGCGTCTGCTGCTGCTTCTGCTGCTGCTTCTGCTGCTTGTCCTGTTTCCGCGTCGTGGTGCCGGATGCCGCGGTGGCTCCCTCGCCGCGCAGTGACAGACGCTGGCCGGGCAGGATCAGGTCGGGGTCGGATCCGATCGCGCCGCGGTTGGCCTCGTAGAGGCGCTGCCAGCCGCCCCGGACCTCGTGGGTGTCGGCGATGCCGGAGAGGGTGTCGCCGGTGACCACCGTGTACATCCGGGCCTTGCCCGCACGGGACTGCGGGGTGGTCTGCGGCTGGACGTCCTTCACCGAACCCGACGTCTTCGCGGACGCCGCTCCCCCGGCCGGCCGGACGTCGGGCGGGTCACCGCCCCGGGTCAGTCCGGCCCGCTCCGAGCACACCGGCCAGGCGCCGGGGCCCTGTACATCGAGCACCTTCTCGGCGACGGCGATCTGCTCTTCCTTGGTGGCCAGGTCGGCGCGCGGGGCGTACCGGGTGCCGCCGAACGCCTCCCAGGTGGACTGGGTGAACTGCAACCCGCCGTAGTAGCCGTTGCCGGTGTTGATGTCCCAGTCGTCGGTCGACTCGCAGGCGGCGACCTTGTCCCAGGTCTCCACGTCGGCGGCGTGGGCCGTGCCGGTGCCGACGAGGGGGAGGGCCAGCCCCGCACCCCCCGCGGTGACGGTCAGTGAGGCGCGGTTGATCCTGTTCGGCTGATACCGGCGGTGCCGGCCGCGTACGGCCATGGAGGTCCCCCTCGACATTGCGTCAGGAGGGGCAAAAGTAAGCGCCGCGAACCGGCCATGACAAGACGGCAACCGGCCGGTTGGTCACCCCGAGTGGCCGGGATCGGGCGGCCGTTGACCGGAAGAGGTGTCCGCCCGCTGAGGCGCTGCACCCCTCCTCGCCGTACTGGACCCCGGGAAGCACGAAGTGCGGCCGGCGTACCGGCACGTCAGCATGGTCGAGCGGCGAAATTGGCGATACTGGCGGACACCGGCACCACAGACACCAAGGTCACTAGGAGCCAACGCAATGAGCACTACAGCGCAGATCGGCGTCACGGGTCTCGCGGTCATGGGCCGCAACCTCGCCCGCAACTTCGCCCGCAACGGTTACACGGTCGCGGTGCACAACCGGACCGCGGCGCGCACGCACGCGCTGGTGGAGGAGTTCGGGAGCGAGGGCGACTTCGTCGCGACCGAGACCGCCAAGGAGTTCGTGGCGGCCCTTGAGCGGCCGCGGCGCCTGGTGATCATGGTGAAGGCCGGTGACCCGACCGACGCGGTGATCCGGGAGTTCGCCCCGCTCCTCGAACCCGGTGACATGATCATCGACGGTGGCAACGCACACTTCGCGGACACCCGGCGCCGGGAGCGGGAACTGCGTGAGCAGGGCATCCACTTCGTGGGCACCGGCATCTCCGGCGGCGAGGAGGGCGCGCTGCACGGCCCGAGCATCATGCCGGGCGGCTCGAAGGAGTCGTACGAGTCGCTGGGCCCGATGCTGGAGAAGATCTCGGCGAAGGCCGCGGACGAGGCGCCCTGTGTGACCCACGTCGGTCCGGACGGCGCCGGGCACTTCGTCAAGATGGTGCACAACGGCATCGAGTACGCCGACATGCAGCTGATCGGCGAGGCGTACCAGCTGCTGCGCGACGTCGCCGGGTACGCCCCCGCGCAGATCGCGGAGATCTTCCGCACCTGGAACACCGGCCGTCTGGACTCGTACCTGATCGAGATCACGGCGGAGGTGCTGTCGCACGTGGACGCGGCGACGGGCAAGCCGTTCGTGGACGTGGTCGTCGACCAGGCGGAGCAGAAGGGGACGGGCCGCTGGACCGTGCAGATCGCCCTGGACCTGGGGGTGCCGGTGTCCGGCATCGCGGAGGCCGTCTTCGCCCGCTCCCTGTCCGGTCACGCGGCGCTGCGCGACGCCTCGCGCGGCCTGGCGGGCCCGAAGGCGGCGCCGCTCGGCGAGTCGGAGGCAGCCGCCTTCGCCGACCGGGTGGAGCAGGCGCTGTACGCGTCGAAGATCGTGTCGTACACGCAGGGCTTCCACGAGATCGCGGCGGGCAGCGAGGAGTACGGCTGGGACATCGACCTGGGCGCGGTCTCCGCGATCTGGCGCGGCGGCTGCATCATCCGGGCGGCCTTCCTGGACCGGATCCGCGCGGCGTACGACGCCCGGCCCGACCTGCCGAGTCTGCTGTCGGACGAGACCTTCGCCCAGGAGATCGCCGCCGCGCAGGACGACTGGCGCGAGGTCCTGGTCGCCGCGACCCGGCAGGGCGTGCCGACGCCGGGGTTCGCCGCCGCCCTCGCCTACTACGACGCCCTGCGCGCCGAGCGGCTGCCCGCCGCGCTGACCCAGGGGCAGCGGGACTTCTTCGGGGCGCACACGTACCGCAGGACGGACCGGGACGGCGCGTTCCACACGCTGTGGGGCGGAGACCGGTCGGAGGTCACCGCGTAGCACCCGTCCCTTGCCTTCCCAGGGCCTCGGCCGCCCCTCACTCAGGTGAGCGGCGGCCCCGGCTCGGGGTTGGGCACGGGCTCGGGCCCCGGCGGGATCGGTGACGGCGAGGGCCCGGGAGGCCCCGGAGGCTCAGGCGTCGGCTGCGGCCCGGGGCCGGGAGGCTGGGGCGTCGGCTGCGGGCCGGGGCCCGGGGGCTGAGGTGTGGGTTCCGGGCCGGGGCCCGGGGGCGGAGGCGGAGGGGTCGGCTCCGGCCCCGGGCCCGGAGCGGGCGGCGAGGCCGGGTCCGGGTGCGGATGCGGGGGCTCCGGGTCCGGACCGGGGGTGGGTCCCGGAGTGGGACCCGGCGGAACGGGATCCGGATACGGGTTCGTCATGGCGCTGTCCTCCGGCCAGTCGGTCGACGTCGGCTCTGGACTTGTCCCCCGCCTACCCGAGGGCCGCCTCCCCACTCACTCAGCCGTATGAACCGCCGGGCCCGAGTGGCTCAGCCGGTCCCGGCGCGTGCCGCCGCCGCGCCGGCCGCGAGACCGGGCGCTGGGCTGGCCAGCACGGGGACAGAGGCCCTCGTCGCCTCCCTGGCGGGCGCCATGGACGCCTGGGCCAGAACGATCACGTCCGCGCCGGTCACGGAGTCGGCCGCCTCGGTCACCCGGCGCAGGTAGCCCTCGCCGTCCCCGGCCTCGAACCGCGACCAGGCGCCGTCCACCACCCGGGTCCGCAGCTCCACGGGACGGTCCGCGCGCCGTGCCTCCTCCTCGATCAGTGCCGCCGTCGGAGCCAGCGTGCTCTCCAGGGCGGCGAGGACGAGGACGCGTGGACCGGCGGCCACCGCGGCGGCGGCCATGGGCCGGTCGACGCGCAGCACCGGCACGCCCACCCCGGCGGCTGCCGCCTCGGCGACGCCCCCGATGGTCGAGCAGGTGCACAGCACGGCGCGCGCCCCTTCCGCGACCGCGCGCGTCAGCGCGGCCGCGACGGGTTCGGCCACCGCCTCGGGCCCGTCCCGCCGCGCCCGCTCGAGCAGCCCGGCATGGACGTGATGCCGCAGTTCGAGCCCCGGATGCGCCGCGTCACGCAGCGCGTCGAAGACCGGCACGTGAACGGGCGAGGTGTGCAGCAGTGCCAGCACGAGAGTCCCCCGACCTCCCTCTTGTCTCTCGCTTCTCTCTTGCTTGTCTCCTGGTCCCCGATCAGAACAGCTCGGGATGTGCGACGAGCCACTCCTTCGCGGCGCGCAGCAGCTCCGGATCGGCGGCGGGTGCCTCGTCCGGGTGGCGCGCCGCCCACTTCACCACGTACGGGCACAGCGGGGCGACCGTGACGCCCTCCCGGCCCGCGAGCCGGTACAGCTCCCGCGCCAGGGAACCGGCGATGCCCTGCCCCTCGTGGGCCGGCTCGACGATCGTGTGGACGGGGACGACGGCCCGCTCGGGAGCGTCGAGGACGAAGTACTCGATTCGCCCGACGACCTCTCCGGCCGCGACCGCCTCCAGCCGTCCGGCCGCCCGGTCGTCACGGATCTCGATGTCACTCACGGCCACGCTCCTCGTCCCCGCGCGATCTGCGGGTCAGTACGGTCAGGCCGACACGGCCTGAGGGCTGCGCTCCTGGTCCGAGCCCGGTACCGGCTCGGACGCGTCGGCGCCCAGGGCGACGATACGGTTGTCGCCGTCCACGTGCACGACCCGGGGGCGCAGCGCCCGCGCCTCGGCGTCGGTGACCTGGGCGTAGCTGATGAGGATCACCAGGTCACCTGGGTGCACGAGGTGAGCCGCGGCCCCGTTGATCCCGATCACCCCGGACCCCCGCTCGCCCTCGATGACGTAGGTCTCCAGCCGGGCCCCGTTGGTGATGTCCACGATGTGCACGAGCTCACCGGGCAGCAGATCGGCGGCGTCCAGCAGATCGGCGTCGATGGTCACCGAGCCGACGTAGTGCAGGTCGGCCTGGGTGACGGTGGCGCGGTGGATCTTGGACTTGAACATGGTGCGCAGCATGTCGGACTCCTGGAAGACGGCTCCCTGCCTGCTTTGTGCAGGTCAAGGGCTTCCTCGAGCTTACACCGGCACCCCCGTCCGATGGCTGTGAGCAACATCGCTCCACTTGGGCTGGACGGCTCCCTACCTGGGGCTTCGCCCACACTCGCGGACCCCACCGTGACGACGACCCAAGCCTACGCAGCACCCCCCGAAGGGCGTCCGTGATCACGTCACGGCTTCCTGTCGACCGACGACCCGCAACCCGACTTGCGGTGGGGACGCCGGAGTGGACGGCCTGACCGGCGACGAGGGCACCTTCTTCCTGTGTGCCTTCTGGCTCGTCGACGGTCTCGCCCTGACCGGCCGCCTCGACGAGGCTCGTGCCTGTTCGAACGTCTCCTGTCTCTGCGCAACGACCTCGGGCTGCTGGCGGAGGAGCACGACCCCGTCAGGCAGCGCCAACTCGGCAGCTTTCCTCAGGCAGTCAGTCACACGGGACTGGTCCAGAGCGCTCTGCTCCTTCAGCAGATGGCGACACAGTCCTCCCGCCGCCATGCTGCGGTCGCGGTTCCGGCGTCCCGCTCGGCCTCCCGCAGCACGCGGGCCACCTGCGCTGCCCGGGCGTACCGCGCACGTGGTGTGGCGGTGTCGGCGTTTCGGCCAGTTCATGCCCGCAGCCGCTCCAAGCCAGACCAGGGACGGGCGCCTGCGGGTTCCACGGACGCAGGGAATTGCGGGCCTTCCAGCACGACCGAATGAGGTGCGTTCGAAATTGCAGCCGCGTCGTTGAACTTCACGACGCTGCCGCAGCGACCGTCCTAGGGGGATCGATGACCTCGGCCATTACGCAGGACCAACCGCCGCAACCACCAAAGGGAACCGTGCCGGACGGCGAACCGCAGGACGCCGGTGTTCGAGAAGAGGAATACCTCTACCGCGACGAGTCGCGGCTCCAGGCCGGCTCCCTGCTGACCTCCCGTACCATGGCGCGGCGTCTACCCTCTCTGGTGCGGCGCTCGGTGCAGATGGCCTGGCGCGTGGACCGCGGCGCGACCATCGGCCTGCTGGTGTGCCAGATCGGCACCGGCGTCCTCGCGGCTCTCGGCCTCCTCGCCGTCACGGGCACGATCACCGCACTGGTCTCCGCAGGCGACATCACCGCACGACTGTGGGACGCAGCCCCGCAACTGACCGTGATCGCCGCCGCCGCCGGCCTGCGCGCGCTGCTGGGCATCGCCGTCGTCTGGCTCACCGGCCGTCTGCGCCCGGTTCTCGGCCGGGCGGCGGAGCTGACGATGATCGAGGCCGCGCTCGGTGCGGAACTGGCCGCCAACAACAAGCCCGGCTACAACGACGCCTACGACATCGCCGACCGCGGCGCCCAGGTCACCCCCGACCTCGTCGAGGAGGCGCAGGACGTCCTCGCAGCGACCGCCACGCTCGCGGCCGGTGCCACCGTCCTGACCGTCCTGCACCCGCTACTCCTTCCCCTTCTCTTCCTCGCGTGCCTGCCGCAGGCCGCCGCCTACGTCCGCTCCGCACGCGTGCTCTACCTCGCCGGACTGGAGACCTCCGGGCGGCGCCGGATGCTGGGCAAGCTGCGCTGGCACATGGCGTATCAGGAGTCGAGTGAGGAGATGCGCGCCTGCCTGGCCGGCCCCTTCCTGATCGGCCGGTACCGCCGGCTGGCCGCCTCGGTCAACGACGCCGAGCGCAAGGCCGCCAACACCGGTGCCTGGATGGGTCTGGCCGGGGCCGTCGCCGGCGGGGTCGCCTCGACCGCGGTGTGGGCGGCGCTGCTGTGGCTCCTGGCCTCCGGGCGGATGAGCCTGGCGGCCGGCGGAGGCGCCGTCTTCGCCCTGCAGACCGCCACCGGCTCGGTGCGCGGCATCATCAACGGCGGGGCCCGCCTGGTGCGCACCGGCTGGTACGTACAGGACTGGCAGAACTTCCTCGACAACGCCCACGGCCAGGCCATGGCCGACTCCCGCGGCACCGAACCCGTCGCCGCGGCCCCGGAGCGCTTCGAGGTCCGCGACGTCACCTACCGCTACGACGGCGCCCCCAAAGACAGTCTGAGCAACGTCTCCCTGCACGTGAAGCGCGGCGAGATCGTGGCACTGGTCGGTGAGAACGGCTCCGGCAAGACGACCCTGTCGCGCCTGCTGTGCGGGCTACTGCTGCCGACCGAAGGGGACGTGGCCTGGGACCACGCCTCCACCGCGGACCTGGACCCGTGGAGGTCGTGGGAACACGTCGCGCTGGTACCGCAGAAGTTCACCTACCTGCCGCTGACGATGCGCGACAACATCACCTTCGGGCAGGGCGACACCAGCGACGCGGCCCTGCTCGCCGCCTGCGAGGCGTCCGGCGCCGCGGAGATGCTTCCCAAGCTCCGCTCGGGCCTGAACACCCTCCTGACCAGCGAGTGGTTCGGAGGACAGCAGCTCTCCGGAGGGCAGTGGCAACGCCTGGTCCTCACCCGCGCGTTTCACCGGCAAGCAGCGCTGCTGGTGATGGACGAACCCACAGCCGCCCTCGACGCCCGCGCCGAGCACCGGATCTTCGCCGGCCTGCGCGAACTGGCAAAGGACCGCGCCATCCTGCTGATCACGCACCGTCTCACCAATGTGGCCGTCGCCGACCGGATCGTGGTGCTGGACGAGGGGCGGACCGTCCAGGAGGGAACCTACGCCCAACTCACACAGCAATCAGGACTGTTCCGGTCCCTGTGGGAGCTGCAACGCCGGATGAGCGGCGAAGCTCCCTGAACAGCCGTCGCCGACACGCTGCGCACCCGCCCGATCGCCCGTCGTCTCGAAAGGCAGAACTACGTGACTTCTCCCGTGTCCTCTGCGGATCACGTCTCAGCGCGTGCGGGCGTGCCGGAAGATCAGTACGCCGCGACCCGGCATGCCGCGGGGCTCGGTGCCGCCGCGCTCCTGACCAACGAGGTGGGCCAGGTGCTGCTGGTGCACCCCACCTATCGCGAGGACTGCTCATGGGTCGTCGTCGTGGCCGACCCCGGCCCGCGGGGCGCGCTGCCGATGCTGCCCGGCGGCACCGTGGAAACAACCGACGCGACCCCCGAGGACACCGTGCACCGCGAAGCCGCCGAGGAAGCCCGGCTCACCCTCACCGACCCGGTGCGACTGGGCTGGGTGCTGGACAAGACCGGCGAGGTCTACGGAGGCGTGGGACCCAACGCCCGGCTCCGCCTGGCCGCCCAGGTCACCGCCATCGGACCGGCGGCCGTCGACCCCGCCACCGGGCACCCCTTCGCCCGCCTGCTCGCCACCCCCGCCCAGACCGCCGCCCTGCTGGGCTGGGGCCCACCCGGAGCTCGGCAGGCCCAACTCACTGCAGACACGGCACACGAGCGGTGGGGCCTGCCCGCCGCTCGCGCCGCCGCCATCGAGGAGATCCCTGCGGAGGGGATGCGGCTGAGCTGACCGAACCCGGCCCACCTTGCCTCCTTCCCGCCCTCCCCCCTCTGAGGTAGTCCCCATGCCGTTGTCGCACCACCACATCCGCACCATCGTCGACACCTACCTCGCCCGTCACCCCCATGAGCGGCAGCAGCTCAGCGCCCTCTTGGACGCCCTCGACCGGCCCCGCGAGGACATCACCAGCCGCTCGACCTTCACCGGGCACGTCACATCTGGCGCGATCGTCGTCGACCAACTCGGCCGCATCCTGCACGTGCTGCACCTGGCCAGCGGCAAGGTCCTCGTCCCCGGCGGACACACCGAGCCCACCGACGACTCCCCGGCAGCGGCTGCTCTGCGTGAACTGCACGAGGAGACCGGAATCCCGCCCGGTGCCGTCACGCCGTGGCCGGGCTACGAGACGGTGCCGCTGGACATCGACATCCACGACGTCGACGCCCGCCCGGGCAAGGGCGAGCCCGGGCATCAGCACTTCGACCTGCGGTTCCTCTTCCGTCTGCAGACGACCGAGGTGTCGGTCGCGCTGCAGGAAGAGGAGATCGGCGGCATCGAGTGGCGTCCGGTGGACCGGGTGACCTCCCCGGCACTGCGCGAGAAGCTGCTCAAACTGCCGCTCCAGGCCGAACCGGAGACGGCCAACGCCTCGGCCCTGATCTACAACGACCGTGGTGAATACCTGCTCCACCTCCGGGACTACCTCCCCGGCGAGATCTGGGAGCCGGGCATGTGGTCCCTGCTGGGCGGCGGCCGAGAACCCCAGGACGCCACCCTGGAACACACCGTGCGGCGCGAACTGGCCGAGGAAGCCGGCCTCGATCTGGCCGACCTGACCCCGTTCGCCACCGAGGACGCCTCCCACGACGACGGCACGACCGTGCCCATCGCCATCTACGCAGCCCGTTGGAACGGCGACCCGCGCGAACTCCACCTGACCGAAGGCGTCATGCTCGCCTGGTTCACCCCCGACAACCTCCACCGCCTCCGCATCGCAGAAACCACCAGCGACCTCGTACGGCGCCACGCCGCCAGCCTCCCGACGGCGCAGAGCAGGCCCGAACCCGTAGAAGAGCGTCTGGCTTCGCCGCACGGCACGGTCCCCAACATCATCGGCGTCCACCTCTACCTGGAACGCCCCGACGGAACGGTGCTGCTCGGACTGCGCCACCCCGACTCCGCGTTCGCGCCGTGCACCTGGCACGTCCTGGCCGGCCACTGCGAGCAGGAGAACGCCACCGACTGCCTGATCAGGGAGGCGAGGGAGGAAGCCGGGCTGCACATCGAGCGCGAGGACGTCGAACTCGTCCACGTCGTCCACCACATCGACAAGCCCAGGAACCCGCCCCGCATGGGCCTGTTCTTCCGCGCCCGTACCTGGAGTGGCGAGCCGGTGCTGCGCGAGCCGGACAAGTGCACCCAGTGGAAGTTCTGGGACCCCGCCGCCCTTCCCGGCGACCTCGTCCCCTATACCCGACTGGCTATCGCGAAGATCCAGAACGGCGAGCTGTACAGCGAGACGGGCTGGCCCGCATGACCGGCGCATCGACCGGCGCGTCCGGTCGCGTGCCCGCTGCGACAGCGGCCGGGCGTCCGGATACCCGCCTCGTGGTGGTCCGCGGCAACTCGGCGTCCGGCAAGTCGGTCGTGGCCCAGGGCCTGCGAGATCACTACGGCCGCGGTGTCGCGATCGTGGGCCAGGACGTGATCCGCCGGAACGTGCTCAGGGAACATGACACCGCGCGCGGCGCCAACATCGCGCTGCTGGGCATGATCGCACGCGCAGCCCTCGACGCCGGCTTCCACGTCGTACTCGAAGGGATCCTGTATGCCGACCGCTACGGCCGCATGATCACGTCTCTGGTGCGGGGTCACCGCGGGGTCTCCAGGTGCTATTACCTGGACGTGCCGTTGGAAACGACGTTGGTACGGCATGCGTCGAAGGCGGATGCCGCCTACCTGGCGCAGGTCACCGACGACCATCTCACCTCTTGGTACCGCGAGCTGGATCTGCTGCCCGGCGGGCTGGAGAGCGTGATCCCGGCCGACAGCAGGCTGCAGGACACCGTCGCCCGGATCGTACGCGAGACCGGTTTGACCGCTGCCGCCCCCGCCTCGCCGCCTCAGCGCAGTCCGTCACAGGGAGACTCGATGATTCCTCTGGTGCTGATGTCCGATCCGCAGGTCGCGGCGATCCCCGTGCGCGAGTGCGGAGAGCCGCTCGTCGACGTGCGCGACCACGACTTCCGCGTCGACCCCCGCAAGCAAGACCCGCTGGGGGCGTTCGCCCACGTCCGTGACGGCGTCCTGGCCCGGTTGCAGCACGCCCGCTCGCTCCTGCCCGCCGGCACCGACCTTCTGTTCATCGAGGGCTATCGGCCACTGGCCCTCCAGCAGCGCTACTTCACCGATTACCGTGACGAGCTGGCCACCACTCACCCTGAATGGACACCTGAGCAACTGCACCAGGCCGCCAGCCGGTACGTGTCGCCGCCAGAGATCGCGCCTCACTCCGCGGGCGCGGCCGTGGACGTGACCCTCGTCGACCAGGACGGCCACGAACTCGACCTCGGCACCCGCGTCAACGCCTCCCCCGAGGAGAGCAATGGCACCTGCTACACACACGCCGTGAACCTCGGCGACCAGGCGCGCCACCACCGCACCCTCCTGCTCAATGCCATGGAGAGCGCGGGTTTCACGAACTACGGGACCGAGTTCTGGCACTTCTCGGCAGCAGACCGGTACGACGCCCTGATGCGGCAGGAGCCGCACGCGCGCTACGGACCGGTCGAACGGCCGTAGCTCGCCAGTGGACTCGTCCACGTGGGCCCAACGACCGGAGCGGACGGAAAGCATCGAATGGAGGCACGTATGCCTGACGACACCCAGCAAGCCATCCCAGCCGTGCCGAGCCCGGCGGCCGGAGGCGAAACGCCCGAGCATCACATGCACCTTCTCGGGCGGTACTACCGGCAGGTGGAAGCAGGGCGCAAAACAATCGAAGTGAGGGTGGCCACCCCGAGCAGGCTCAGCGTCGCCGTGGGCGACACGCTCGTTTTCCACGACCGGGACAGCGGGCGGGAACTCGACGTCATCGCGCAGCGGATCACCCTGTACCCCTCCTTCGACGACCTGCTCCGCTCGGAGGACACCGCACGCATCAACCCGGACGCGTCGCCCGGCGAGCTGCTCGCCAACCTCCGCGGCATCTACCCGCCGGCCGAGGAGGCCCTCGGCGTTCTCGCCCTCGCCTTCGACCACCGCCCCGCCCGGCCCGGCCGCCCTATGCCGATGACAGCCGAGGAGTACGCGCGGACCGTCCCTCACCACACGGTGTACGGCTGCCTGTACGTCCGCGACGAGCACGACCGTCCCGTCCAACTCCGCTCGGTCTACGGCTCGAGGCTCTGGCAGTTTCCGGGCGGCAACCTGGACGCCCCGGGCGAGGATCCGCTGCAGACCGCGCGACGGGAGGCGGTCGAGGAGACCGGTCTGGACCTCGCCCTCAACACGCCGCCCCTGCTCCTGACGCACTTCCTCCACGCCGGGCCACGCCAGCCGCTGAACAAGGTGGGGCTCGTCTTCGACGGAGGGCAGTTGACCGCCGGCCAACTCGGCCGGATCCGCCTTGACCCCGCTGAACACGACCTGTGGGCCGTCCACGACTTCGCGACCTGGCAGGAGCTGATGGCTCCGAGCGCCTTCGCGCGCCTCGACGCCGTCGAACGAGCCCGTCGCGGCGAGGGCCCCGCCTACCTGATCTCACACACCTGACTCGCAGAACACCACGCACCAGGAGCTCAACCGTGCCCGCCGAGGACATCAACACCCGGGCCTGGCAGATCTACCGCCGGCGCCAACTCGCTCGCGCCTACGCTCCGCCCGTCCCCGAGCGGCTCAGCTGGCCACCCTGGACGGGACCGGACCGGGAGCAGAAGTCCTCGGCGACGTCACCGACCGCCGCGTCCTGGACATCGACTCCGGGGCCGGCCAGCACGCCGGTCCGCCTCGCCCAGCCACACGGAGCACGCGTCACCGGCATCGAGCACGCACCTCGACCAGTCCAAGTCGCCGCGGGAGCGCGACGGCGCCTCCGGCACCAGCCGCTCAACAATCCCTACCACGGCCAACAGCTTACTCAGCCAAATGAGATGAATTCTTGTTCGATGGGCAAGCGTCATCGCCCTGGCTAACCTACGACCTCACCCACGAGGCCAAGACCACGCATCGTCGCCCGACCCGGCGCTGCGCATCAAGCCCGGATTCCGACGTTTCCGCAGGAGCCAGTGCCAACGAACTCGCGGAACCTGCAATAGAATGCGCCTCCGGCACCCTAGGCAGAAGAGGAACTGTGAAGAAGGCGCGTATATGTCTCGTATTCACGTGCATTCTCCTGGTCTCCTCATGCGGGGGAAGCGACTCGCCCGTTGACACGTCCGCCTTGTCGGACCACGAGAAGGAGTGGGTCGAGTATTCCTACGCGCACGAGAAGAGCGACGAGACCAAACGGGCATGGGAAGAACTGTCCGCCGAAGGCGTCAAGTCCTACCTTGAGCGGCAGCGCCCCACCCTGTGCGGGGACACTGTCTCACTCATGAAAAGCCTCAAGGAAGCCGGCTACGAGGCGGGCGAAGCCCAGGACTACAAGGAGAAGGTCGACGACCTCCTCTGCTCGCCCTAGGCAACCGCGCCTCGCCACTGTCGACGTACACCTTTTTGTTTCCCGTCCCGGCGACCTGCTTCTCGTACAGGGAGTCGGTCTCCTTCTTCGCCTGCTTCAGCCACGAAGACGCCTTGTCGTGGTCGGCTCCCGTCACGTCGAGTCCGGTGCAGGCGCGAGAAAGCCGAATTCGTCCGATTGGTCGGTGCTGGTTCTGCACAGAAGAGACCACACCGGGCGGCGGGTGCAACCAGGTCGGGCTAGGCGCCATCGACCCGCAAGGGCTCTTCCCCCGCCCCGATCTGACCGTGGCGGCCGCATCCCAGCGGACGTACTGCTCGGCGTGATGGCCCCATCTCAGCTCTCCACCCCAGCTTCCCACTTGCGCCCGGCGCAGTACGAAGTCGCTGAAGAGATGTCGGCTCCGGTCGAGCAGTTCACCCACCTCTGCGTCGCCGCGCCGGGCGTCCGGGGACGGGTGCCAGCGCTGGACTGATTGCGCGGCCCAGAGGCGCAACTTCACATCAGGGTCCTCGAGCAGACGGACCGCCGTCCGTAGCGCCACGATTCCGCCGTGCGCGTCGAGCAGCCGGAACACGGTCACCACCGCAGGCAGCGAGCCGACCCGGCCCGTCCCCCTGCCCCCGGTCTCACTTTCGGGATCACTGCCGACAGCATGGAGGAACTTGGCGACAAGGCGGAATCAGCCGGCGTGAACTGACCCTCCTGTCCGTGGCAGCACCGCTCGTCCTGGTCGTCGTCGCCGCCCTGCTCCTCGTGATCGCCTTCCTGCGAAGGCACCGGGCACCGCGTCATACTCCGGACTGACTTCGGGATCCTCGCGCGCCGGCGACGTACAACGGCAAGCGGTTCACCGGTCGGCACACGCGCACCCAGCCGTGAAGGTGCCCGCTCGCACCGCCCGTCACCCGCGGAAGCGGGACGCGTCCGCGGGGAAGTAGCGCAGCTCCGGGTGGGCCGGGTCGAACTGCGGGGCACCGGGCGGCAGGACGGGGTGCAGGGCCTCGAAGACACCGCGTACGGCCTCGTCGGTGTACGCCGCCGCGGTCTCGGTCGCCTGGAGGACCACACCACCCGCCGAGAGCGGGACGACCCGGTGGAAGGCCCCGGTCGCGGCCAGGGCCCCGGGGCCGCCCAGCCGTACGGACAGCTCCTCGGGGCACACCGTGGTCCAGGAGTAGCCCCGGAGGAGTTTCCTGGCCTCGCGCACCGAGTCCCGCACCCGGCGGTTGAGCACGCAGTCAAGATTGGTGTCGTCGGTGGCCGGCCCGTCGACCCCCATCCATGCGAAGGCCGGGTTCACGGCGTCCAGCGCGGCAACGAGAAACCGCACAGCGTCGGCGCAGAACCGGGGATCGTCCAGTTCGCCCATCGCATCACCCAGCAGGAGTTGCGCCCCCATGTTCGGGGGGCGGCTGCCGATGTTCGCGCTGCGCAAGTGGACGAACGGTCTGCCCAGGGGCCTGCGCATGAAGAGCACGTGGGCTCGTGCGGGCTCGCGCAGCAGTTCCTGGCGCATGGCCGTCCACGCCGTGGAGAGTGGTTGGTACTCCCGTTCCTCGGTCCTCTCGTCGGCACGCGAGTTCGCCATGGTGAACATGGCTCCCCGCCGCTCCTGCTCGACGAGATCCTTCAGCGGCCCCGAGAGGGCGGACCCGTACCACGAGGCAAGCCCGTTCCCGACCCCGCCTCTGGTGGCGGCATCAAACGTCGCAATGGCCCGCAAGCCCACGTCCGCGCCCCTTCCTCGGTCTGTTCCCCTACAGCCTAACCACTGGACGGGTCCCGCCGTCCGGTGGTCAGGCGCTACGCCGCGAGTTCGTAGAGCGTTACGCCGCCAACAGTCACCGACGTACCCACGGCCACCCCGCCACCGCTCGGCGCCGTGAACAGGAGGAGCGGAGCGCCTACGGCTACCACCGCCCTGCCCCACTCCGAGCTCCACCAGGGCTGACCCGGCTCGGGGGGATTCGCCATGCCGGTGGCCGACGGCTTGGGCTCGGCACCCGATTTCGCCGACGGGCGTGAGGCCGTCGAGGAATCCGGGCTGGGGCCGGGTCCCGGCGACGGTGACGGCGTTCTCTTGCGCTTGGGATCGACGCCGTAGTAGCGCATGCCTTGGTAGGCGACGTCCTTGTCGCTCCAGACCGTTCCCGTGCGGTCCTTTCCGAAGGCGAATTTCGCTGTGGCAAGTGACGGGCCTCTGGCGACCCTTCGGGTGTCGCCCTTGGAGTCCAGATGGTCCTCGAGTTTGTCGACGTAGCCCTGCAATTGCGCGGGTCCGTCCGCGAACGCGTACTTGTGCTTCTTCGCCGCCGCCTGGTCGCCGGGCTTCGGATTCTTGGAGGCCGTAGGCTTCACTTCCCAGACGTACACGGTGCCGTTGGACCAGAAGATGACGTCGGCCCTGCCGTCGGCCCCGGATCCGTCGGCCTTGGCACCCGGGATCTCGTTGGCCGAGTGGCCGCCGCGTCCGACGTCGACGGTGACGAACCCTTCGACCCCGTACTTCTTCGCCCACGACGCGGCGGCGAAACCGGTGGCGCAGACGGCGGCGTCGTGGGCCGTGTTCTGCCGGGACAGGCAGTTGCCGAGATTGGTCTTTCCGCCGTTGCGCTGAACGACGGGCGTGCCGCCGCCACCGCTCTGGTCGGTGCCGGTGTCACCTCCACCGCCGGTGTCACCACCGCCGCCACCGCCACCGCCACCACCGCCCGATCCCAGGTTGCCCAGCCATGAGCAGTAGCAGAGGAGCAGTCCGGTGGGGTCGCTCTTGCTGACGGGGCTGCCGTTGCTGTAGGCGTATCCGTTCATCTGCAGCGGATCGGCCAGGTCGGTGACCGGGTCGGCGGACAGGAAGCGGCCGGCGTTCTGGTCGTACTCGCGCGCTCCGATGTGGGTCAGTCCGGTCGCCGAGTCGTCGATGCCGACGCCGAGGTAGCCCCGCTTGTTGGGCCAGCTCGCCGGCTTCGGGCCGCGGGACTCGCCGTACGGCTTGAACTCGCGCCGGGTGACGGGCTGGGTGCCGGACAGTTCGACCGATGTGCCGGCCGTGCCGAGGTGGTCGGCGATCAGAACGTGGAGTTTGTGGCCGGTGGTGGCGCCGTTGGCCGCGGTGCGGACGACGGTCGGCGCTCCGGGATGCGCGTAGGACCGGGAGGCACGCGTGATCTTTCCGGTGGCGTCGGTGGTCAGTTCGGTCTCGCCGAGGTGGAGGGTCGCACCCGACGGTGAGTGTTCCAGCAGCCGGTTGCCCGACGCGTCGTAGATGTACGACGTCTTGGTGCCGTCGTCGGTCAGGGACTCCAGCTTGTTGTCGGGCGACCACTTCAGCGACTGGGTGGTCGCCGGCAGGTCGCGGACCTCGGTGTTTCCGGTGACGTCATAGCTGTAGGAACTGCCCTGGCCGGAGGGCGTGGACGCGGTCCAGGACAGGGTGTGGGGCTGGGTGGTGACGTTCTGAGCCGGTGTGGTGGCGCCCGTGACCCTCTTTCCGTAGCTGTAGACGAAGCCGACGTCCTTCGTCGCGTCGGCCGTGTTGTGTTCCGTCATCGTGGCGCGGTTGCCGAGCCAGTCGAAGGTGAACGACTGGTGGTAGGCGGTGGCGCCGGTCGACACCGTGGCGGCGGCGGGCGCGGCGCCGGTCAGGGAGGCCGCGAGCTCCCCGTCGGGCGTGTCGGTGTCGGACGCCGCGTCGGGGGCGTCGGCGACCGGGCCGGAGGAGGGGGCGGCGTCGGTGCGGTGGCCCCAGGTGGCGCCGTTCGCCGCCTTGCACCCGGTGCCGTTGCCCGTCGGTGCGATGCCGGACGTCCAGGCGTTGACCAGCTCGCCCAGCACGTCGTAGGTGAAGCACTGGTTGTCCCAGACGGAGCCGGTCGCGCCGCTGAGTTTGCGGGCGTTGGAGGTGATGGTGCCGGACTCGTCGTAGGAGTAGTAGCTGTCGTTGATGGCGTGCGGGGAGGCGGTCTCCCGGTCGGTGACCGTCCGCTGGAGGCGCCCGGTGTGCGCGTCGACGAAGTTGGTCGTCCACACCCGGTAGGGCTGTGCCCCGGAAACCGTGCGCAGGACCTCGCCGTAGGGCGAGTACGTTGCGTCGGAGGTGTACCAGGAGAGCCCGGAGGTGGACTCGGCCAGTCCGTCGTCGTTGTAGCGCGTGATGACCTTCTCGGCCGCGAGTCCGCCCTTGGCCGGCATCGTCACGGTCTGCGGGCGCCCGGTGGGGCTGTAGCTGTAGGTGTAGCCGTAGGTGCCGGAGACACCGGTGGTCATGGAGTTCGCGGGGATCACGGTCTCCTGGCCGGTGGGCCGGTATCCGGCGTCGTAGCCGGTGGTCCTCGTGATGTAGTCGCCGGAGGCGTCGTGCCGGATGGCCGCGACCGGCTGTCCCAGCGCGCCGGGCAGTGAGTCGTAGGTGAACTCCTTGACCGGCGCCGCGGTCGCCGAGCCCTCGCGGACCGCGGTCGTGCGGCCGAGGACGTCGTACGCCGTGTACATCGACTGCCCGCGCGCGTTGGTGACCTCGACCGGACGGTCCGCGTCGTCGTACTCCGTCTCGGTGGTGCCGGTGTCCGGGTCGGTCGCCGAGGTGACGCGGCCCCGGGCGTCGTACGTGTAGGACCAGACGTTGCCTGCCGGGTCGGTGACCTTCTCTCGGTTGCCGCGCTTGTCGTAGGTGTACGACGTGACCCGCCGCCCGGTGTTGTCGGTGTCCGTGTAGTGCTGCACGGAGGTGACTCGGCCGAGCGCGTCGGTGAAGGACTTGCTCGACGGGGCGGTGCTGCCGGGCGGGTCGACGAACGTGCTGGTGTCGGTGTAGTAGGTGTAGGCCGCGAACTTGAAGTCCTGGCCGTGGTAGGTGGAGAGCCGGACCTGTCGGCCGAGGCCGTCGTAGCGGCTCTTGGTCCAGTTCGGTATCAGGGTGTTGGACCTGGGCTCGAAGAGCTCGGCGGCGGGCTGCCCCTTGGCGAGGTAGCCGCCGGTCTTCTCGTAGAGCAGACCTTGGTCGTTGTAGGTGGTGTCGACGATGATGCGACCGGCCCCGTGGGCCTCGGACTGGCTCTGGACGTCGCGCATCAGGCCGTCGTAGATCGTGACCTGTGTGGCGTACGAGCCGTCGTCCTTGAGGGATTTCATCGTGACCGAGGCGGGGCGGGTCCGATCGGGTGTCGCGTCGGCCGCCTGATAGCTGAACTGGACGTCCGGCGCGGACGCCGTCGAGCGTGCCGCCGACCATCCCTTGACCAGTCGGCCGAGACCGTCGTACTCGGTGCGCGAGACACGTCCGTTGGGGTCCGTGACGGTGAGCCCCAGCCCGCGGCCCGGGTCGAACGTCGTGGTGGTGGCGTGGCCCTTGGCGTTGATCACCTTGGTGGAGGTGACCGGTCCTCCCGTGTCACCGGGGGTGTACTTGGTCTCGGTGGTTCCCGCGCCCGGCTTGGTGACGGTACGCACACGGCCCAGGGGGTCGTAGGTGGTGCCGGTGACGACGGAGTGGGCGGTGCCCTTGCCGTCGATCTCGGCGACGCTGGTGGCGATGCCTCTTGTCGGAGTGGCCCCGTACGCCAGATCGTCGTAGGAGATGCGCCGTGAGCTCTTCAACTCGGTGGCCGGGTCCGCGGTGTCGAAGTCCGCGCACCGGGTGGCCGTGGTGCGCTGCTCCTTGGGCAGACCGATCAGCCAGTCCACGGTGTTGTGCACATAGCTGGTCCGGCTGCAGCGGTACTGGGACAGGCTCTCGCCGGTTCCGTCCGGCTTGACGACCATGGTCTCGACCTGCACGGGCAGACCATGGGTGGCGTCGACCTCGGTCAGTGTGCGGACGGCCTGCCAGCTGGTGTCGACGGTCTGGATGGTGTCGATGCGCTTGATGCCGCCGCGGTGGGCGAGCAGCGGGGTGAGCGTTGTCCCGTCCTCTCCTTCGCGGGGGCGCGACGCGGTCTGCTGGGACCAGGGGTAGTTCAGGACGCGTTTGACGATCCGGCCGTCGGAACTGGCGTAGGTGATGCCCTCGGCGGTCAGTCCGGCGTACTGGCGGGCGTCGTCCGCCACCAGGGTGTGGGTGCCGGTCGAGTCCTTCACCGCGCCGCCCACGCCCTGGAAGTAGCGGGTGACGCCGTACGACTGGGACTGCGGTTCCCCGAGCTGCGAGGAGGACTTGCTGCCCCGGGTGACGGACACCTGTCGGTAGCCGCGCCAGTCGCTGTACGTGCGCAGGGCCGCACGCGTGAACTCGTCGTCGCTCTTGGACCAGGCCGGGCCCGTGTACGCGTACTTCGTGTGAATGGGTCTGCCGTGGGAGGTGACGTTGTCGGTCTCGGTGACCGAGGCGACCACGTACTTGTTGAACCACGCCTTGGCGGGCTTCTTCTCCTCGCCGTCCGGGGACCAGCGCAGGGGGAAGCAGGTGGTGTTGTCCCTGCCCTTGTCCTCGGCGGGCTCGACGGCACATCCCCCGGTGTACTCGACCTCGATGTCGCCTCCGTACTCGGTGGCGACGGTGCCGATGCGCGGCCGGGTGAAGCCGGGTCGCTGGTCGCCGCTTCCGGTGGGGACGAGGTTGGGAAGCTGCCGGTCCTTCAGACGTGTGCGCAGTGGCGAGGAGGAGCCGACGGTGTAGTGGGCGAAGCTAACGCCGTCCTTGGACTGGACGGTGCCGGTGCTGTCGCCCGGCCCGTATCCGGTGCGGGTGATGGAGTTGAGCCACAGGCCGGGCGAGGTGTCGTACCAGTCCTCGGGGAACGACTGGTGCAGGGTGTAGGTGTCGACCTTCTGGAGCGCGGCCGACCCGGGTCGCTGGGCGTAGGTGGTGACGGCGGACAGCCGCAGCCGGGTCCAGAAGGACGGGAAGGCGGGGCAGAGTTTGGAGGTGGCCTTGCAGTTGAGGTTGCCGGGGCTGTCCCACCAGGGCCGGTAGGCGCCGGGGTCGTCGGTCTTGTCGAAGTTGGCGCCGTCGCAGATCGTGGCCGACGCCAGGCACCGCTGGGCGGCCAGCAGGTCGACGCGGGCCGCGGGACTGGTCAGGTCCGGCTCGCGCATACCGTACTCGATGGAGTCCGGATAAGCGGCGCGGTCGTAGGCCTCCGGCGTCTTGAACTTCTTGCGTACCGCGTAGTGGTTCACGGACTGGTGCCAGTCGACGACCATCACGTTGCCGTGGACGTCGACGACCTTGTCCAGCCCCCAGCGCCAGGCCTGCTGCTTGCCCGCGCCGCAGCGCGAGTCGGCGTAGGCGGCCGCGTGACAGGGCTCACCGGGGTGGTTGCCGAAGACGGGGACCGTGGAGACGGAGTCGGTATCGGCGTGGCCTCCGCCGACCTTGTTCAGGCCGAAGTGGTACTTGGTGCCGTCGGGGGTGGTGACGACCCAGTACTCGCCGTTGTTGTCGCCGTTGGCGCCGCCCACCCGGTGTTCGACGCGGGTCCCGTCGTCCCGCATCGGCCGGTAGATCTCGGTGGCGGTCTCGGGGTTGCTCCCGGCAACCCTCACCAGTTCGGTGGTGCTGCCGGCCAGCGACATCACGGCGTTGTACGACACCCAGCACAGGTCGGGCGTCTTGTCCTTCGAGGCGGTGTTGTTGGGTGTGCCGGCGTCGAGCGTCTTGCGGTCGTCCTCGCAGTTGCGATAGCGGCGCTCGATGTGCCCGGGGTCGTAGTCCCAGCCCTCGCCGATCCAGGATGCCTGCGGCGAGGACACCGCGGTACGTCCGTCCACGCTCTGGGAGTTGTAGGCGAAGACGACCTTGGGCGCCGGTCCGGCCGGGGCCGGCGGCACGACGAGCGGGTACGTCCAGGTGAACGCGCCGGAGGAACCTCCCGCCTCCCATTTGCCGTTGGACGCGAGGGGCGTGGCCTTGAACGAGCCGCCCGCGCCGCTGCCGGAGTCGACGGCGCCGACCACCGCGGTGTCCCCCGTCGCGGCGACACTCGTCGAGGTGCGGTAGGCCGCCCGCGCCACCGACGCACCGGTGCGCGGTGCCGGTGCGGCGGCGGATGCCTGGGTGACGGTGCCGTCGGCGGCGGTGTCGACGGTCGCGGTGATGGACTCGCTCCCGGTGTCGTTGGCGGTCTCCAGCTCGACGTACTGCTGACACGCCTCGTCGTCCGGGGTCACCAGGTAGCACTCGGGGAACTGCACGAACCGCAGGCGGGATGCCCAGTCGGCACCGTAGAGGTTCTTGAACTCGGAGTAGTCCAGCTTCACCGCGACGGGTACGGAACCGCTCGCCGGTGCCTGAACGGTGACGACCGTGCCGTCCACGCCCTGGGCCACGGAGTCGGTGCGGTCGGCGACGGTCACCTGCCACGTCCCCGTCGGCGCCGGCTGGTCCGGCGCCCGGCCGAGGCTGACCGGCAGATCGCCGACCGGGGTGAGCGCCGCGGGTGCGGCGTCGGCCCCCGTGCTCCGGGCCGAGGCCGGGGTCACGGGGGAACCGGAACCGAAGGTGACCGTGCCGGACTCCGCGGGAGGCGCGGCGGTCGTGCCGGCGGGGGCCTGCTCCTGGTCTTCGGGCACCTCGACCTTCAGGGATTCGAGGCTCTTGTCGAAGACCTCACCGGTGACCGGTGGATCGGTCTCCAGCGGCTCCAGCGTCAGCGTCTCGCGGCCCTTCTCCGCCGTCGCCGGGTCGGGCGGGAGCGCCGTCGATGCTGTGGGCAGCAAGCCGGTCAGCAATGCCGCCCCGAGAGCGGGTACGACGATGAGCCGCGTTCTGCGAAAGCGGGCACGGCGAAGTCGACTGAACAAGACGAGGTCCCCCCGGACCACTCGGAGCGGGACCGGAGCGGACCTCGCGTGATGGCGTATCAGATCGCGGCGATTATGTGGTGAACCTGTGAACCTGCACCAGCTTCGCCATCTTGGTGTGAACACGATCACACCGCATGTCGGGTGAAGAAGCCATCGACGGCGCAGATCACGAGCTGTCACTCCTAACGGGATCTCCGCCCCAGGAGCGCACGACCGCCTTCATATCCGGTGAAGAACCGGCAAAGGCCCCCGGCTGTCGCGCCGTCACGGGCCGATATCTCCCCATGTGCTCTCCGGGGACTGCCGGCATCCGACCACGGTCGCGGCTGCCGCCCACACGGCCACCGCGCGAGCACCACAGGACGCCGATCTCCCGTGCCGGATGACGGGAGATGCCTGATGAGTCATCATCAGCTCGCTTCGCCATGCCCGTTTCGGATCGGGGAGGTCCGCCGCGCATGGCACGGCTCTGCATTCCCGGCGACGCCCGAACGGCGTGCGCCGGTTCCAGGGGGGAAGGGAACCACCGAACCATGAAGCGCAACTGGCGCCTCGGGCGCGGCCGTCGGGCCACCGCGGCGACGGCCGTCGCCGCGGCCCTCGTGGCGATCACCCTCAGCTGTGCGGGCCTCGGCACGGAGGACTCCGCGGGCCGTGACGACGCGGGACGCGGCCGTCACACCGGGCCGGTGAACGAGGCCGAGGCGATTTCCCGCGCGGCGAAGAGCGGCAAGCCGGTCGAGGTGACAGCGCTGCGGACGCCCCGTTCCACCACCTGGGCCCGGCCCGACGGGCTCATGGCCAAGCAGCTGTACTCCTCGCCGGTCCGGGCCAAGGTGGACGGCCGGTGGACGGCCATCGACCGTGATCTGCACCGCACCGCCGACGGCTGGGAGCCCAGGGCCACCAACACCCGGATGGTCTTCTCCGCCGGTTCCGGGCAACGGGCCGGCGGCCGTGCCTCGCGTGCCGGAGCGCACCGGGTCTCCCTCGTCGCGGGGAAGGCGGCGGCAGCCGAGACGCAGACACCTCTGGCGACGCTGTACGTCGACGGATACACCATCGAGCTGACCTGGCCGGGCACCGTCCCGGCTCCCGTGATCGACGGCTCACGCGCGCTGTACCCGGAGATCTTCCCGGGGGCCGACCTGGTGCTGACCGCCGACGACGACGGATTCGCCCAGCTCGTGGTGCTGAAGAATCGCCAGGCCGCGGCCGACCCGCGCGCCAAGGCGCTGGCGTACGGCATCACCTCCCCGGACCTCACCTTCCGTCTCGATCCGGTCTCCGAAATCCTCACGGCCGAGAGCGCCTACGGCGACGAGGTCGCGACCTCCCCGACGCCGTTGATGTGGGACAGCAGCGGGCTCCCGGCCGTCACCGACAGCACGGTGGGCGCCACGGCCCAGCCGACCGCCGCGGAGACGCCCGGCCCCACGGAGACACCCGGCCCCACGCCCGAGGAGAGCCCGAGCCCGTCCGTGGAGGCGCCCGTCGAGGCGGACGAGCAGACCGACCCGTACGCCGAGGTACTGCCGTCCGCCACCGACGGCCCCCAGGTGGCACCGTCCGAGTCCCCGCTGCCCTCCGCACCGCCGGAACCGGCACCCGCGCCTTCGCAGACCGGCCCGGCGGCGACACTGAGCCTGCCGTCCCTCGACGGCCCCTCCCCCGATTCCCGTGGCGAGCTCGTCGACGCCGATCTGTCGGGAGCCACCTGGACGCTCACCCCCGACCAGTCCTTCCTCGCGGACCCGGCCACCACCTACCCCGTGTTCATCGACCCCTCGGTCAAGAAGCACACCCAGAACTGGACCACCGCGTACAGCCGCCATCCCAACGCCACGTTCTACAACGGCAAGGGCTTCAACAAGGGCGGTACGCACGACGCGCGCGTCGGCTTCGAGTCCGACACATGGGGCACCTCCCGGTCGTACTTCAACATCGCCTTCGACAAGGATCTCAAGGGGGCCCAGATCACCAGCGCGAAGCTGCGCATGCTGGAGACCTACTCCTGGTCCTGCAGCGCCCGGTCGATGAGCGTGCACCTGACCGGACCGGTCAACTCGCACACCAACTGGAAGAACGCGCCCAAGCTGCACGACGGCAACAAGTTCGCGACCAAGAGCTTCGCGCACGGCTACAAGTCCGGCTGCCGCGACGCCTACGAGACCTTCGACGTGCGCAAGGCCGCCCAGAAGCAGGCCGACCAGGGCAAGGGCAGCATCACCTTCGGACTCCGTGCCCGGGACGAGCACTCCCAGTACGCCTGGAAGAAGTTCCAGGCCAACGGTGACAACGCCCCCGTCCTGGAGCTCGTGTACAACCGCAAGCCGAACGCGCCGACATCCCTGGATCTCGGTCCGGACGCCAAGTGCACCACCACCGAGCCGTATGTCCGCATGGGTTCGGGCAGCCTGACCTTCACCGCGAAGGCGTCGGACAAGGACAAGAACCTCGACTACCTCGACTTCGACCTCTGGCCGACCAACAAGCTGTCCACCTCCGGCGATCTCCTCGGCTCAACCGGAAAGGTGTCCGTCGGCGGGGACACCGGCACGGCCCTGCGGACCACGTCCGCGTTCTCGACGAGCAGGCTCACCAACGGCACCCTCTACTCCTGGCGGGTGAGGGCCGTCGACGACGCCGGAGCCACCTCGGCCTATTCTCCGGCGAAGACGCCCTGCCGCTTCATCCTGGACACCTCGGCACCCAAGCCGCCGAAGGTCAGCTCCACCGACTTCCCGAACGCCGACGGCAATGAGAACGGCTTCGGCAACGACGCCGAGGACGCGAACTGGAGCAGCAAGAAGTTCGGCACCCCCGGCTCGTTCACCGTCCGCGCGCTCAACACCGACGCCGTGCGCTATGAGTACGGATTCAACTCCGCCAGCTATCCGTTCTCGCTCGCCCGCACGGCCGGCACGGCCACCACCGTCAGCGCCACCATCAGCAACGCCAAGCCGCCGACCGCCGGCCCCAATGTGCTCTACGTCCGGGCGGTCGACGGTGCGGGCAACGTCTCGGAGCCGACGAAGTACTTCTTCTACGTCTCGCCCCGCGACCAGGCCGACGCACCGGGAGACTTCACCGGCGACAAGCTGGCCGACCTCATGGTGATCACGGAGGGCGGCAACCTCGCCCTCTACCCCTCGCAGGCCACCAACGACCTCGCCAAGGGCAGCGGGGACCTGGACTACTCCATGTCCGGCGCCTACCGGGGCAACCCCGACAAGGACCCGCAGGGAGACGATCTGCCGCCCTTCGTCGCCGCGCCCTCGGGACACTTCAAGGGCGCTCTGATCACGCACAACGGCGACGTCTACGGCGGTGACGGCCTCCAGGACCTGGTGGTCCGGGTCGGCGGCAGGCTCTGGGTGTATCCCGGCGACGGCTACGGGGCCGTCAACATCGACAAGCGACGGGAGATCCTGTTGCCGGCCGGTGCGCCCGCCCCCGCCGATCTCACACAGATCGTGGCGGCGGGCGACGCCACCGGAGACGGTCTGACCGACTTCTTCGCCACCGTGGGTGACGCGCTGTGGGTGTTCACCGGCTACAACGGCGCCTCGATGGACAAGGCCACCCGCCTGTCCTCGTCCCCCTGGACCGAACGCGACATCGTCACCGTCCAGGATGTCTCGGGCGACGGCGTCACCGACCTCGTCTACCGCACCGATGTCACCGGCAGGCTGCTGCTCCGCAAGGGCATCGCGGCCTCCGGCGGAGGGGTGGACCTCACCTCGCTGGCCGCCGCGGTCAACTCGGCGGGGGGCGTGGACACCGAGTACGGCGCCTCGGGCTGGGGCAGCGGGAGCATCCCGCATCTGATCGGCACGCCGGACGTCAACGGGGACGCGATCCCCGACATCTGGACCGTGCGCTCCGACGGGTCCGTGAGGTTCTACGCGGGCGGCCGGACCGTGCTGGCCGGCTCCGGCACGCAGATCATCGGCGCCGCGAGCTACTGGAAAACGCGCCTCGCCATCGGCTGACGCCGCACGAAGCGCGGGCGTGCAGCATGGCGAGGAGGACCAGGGTCCGGGCGGCCAGGGCGGCCCGGAGCCGCGTCGAGGCCCGTGCCGGCCTGTCCGGGCCCGGGCCGTCGCTCGCCTTGATGGACCCGCAGAGCTTCAGGACGCCGGGGCGGGGTCCGGCAAGGGGATCCAGGTGTGTGCCCACGCGATGATCGCGTCGAGGACCGGCTCCAGGTCGCGGCCCTTGGGCGTCTCAGCCGCAGTGCCTCGTCACGGTCCCGCCGGTCCAGTGCGTCGACCAGGTCCCGGCGGAGCTCGTGTCCGCGGGCACGAGCGCGGCGCAGATGATCAAGCAGGTGGTCACCACGCTGAAGATGACGCCCGTCTTCGAGGCGGTGTCCATCCCCTTCGTGCAGCAGTTCCTCGACGACGACAAGCGCACCCGGTCTGCGTGCGCTTTCGCACGGCGATCGAGATGATCGGCACCCGCTGGACCGGAGCGATCCTGCCCGTGCAGGTGGAGTACCGACTGCTGACATCAGAGGTCGCAATGGCCCGCAAGCCCACCCCCGCTCCCTTCCTCGGGCTGCCCCCTGCAGCCTGACCCGCGGCCGGGTCCCACCGGCCGGTGGTCAGGCGCCACGCGGCGAAGAGGAGGAGCGGAGAGCCTACGGCGAGCACCGCCCTGCCCCAAGAAGTACGGCGATGACGGCCAGGCGGACCGGGAGGGACTAGCAGGCGGCGGCTTCCTCCACCGTCGAGCGCACCGTGAGCAGCGCGTCGACTCCGGTGATCTCCAGGAGGCGGCACAGCTGCCGGGTCGGCGCGGCCACGCGGAGGTCGACCGTCCGGTGGGTGAGGATCAGCAGGTTCAACAGGCTCGAGTCGGCGAAGGTGATGCCGGAAGCGTCCAGGACCACCTTCGAGTGCTCCGCCGCCGCCCTGTCCAGCGCCTCCGTCAGAGGGGCGATCGAGCTCAGGTCGAAGGAGCCGCGGGCGCCGACGACCTGGGCGCCGCCACACACGTACCGCACGACCGACGGCTGCTCGGAGCCCTGCCGGCGGCTCACGTGGGCAGCGTCGGTGTGCCCGGCGCCCGCTTCGCTCAAAGACACGTTCCCTCCTTCGTCCGCACAGAGCTCCCGTCCTCAATTGCACGAAAAGTATGTCACGTATCGAGGTTCACGCAAAGCCGTTCTCTAGAATGCCGTCCATGGTAGAAGTGCCCGAGCCTCATTCCGGATGGACGTTCGTCACCAACCACGCTCGCGTGCTGGCGGCCATCGCCGACAATCCGAACGTACGGATCCGCGACATCGCCGCCCACTGCCGGCTCACCGAGCGCGCCGTCCAGCGGATCATCGCCGACCTCGAACAGGACGGCTACCTCTCCCACACCCGCGACGGACGCACCAACACCTACCGCATCCAGCCGGACAAGGTCCTGCGCCATCCCGCCGAAGCGGACCTGACCGTGGCCTCGCTGCTCTCGCTGCTCGTGCAGGACGAGAAGACACCGTGAGGTGACGGTGTCCGACCGCCCGCGGGGTCGTCACGGCCGCGGCCTGGTCGCGAACACCCAGCGGTTGCCTCCCAGCGCGTCGTTCTGCTCGGGCAGCGGACCGCGTCCATGGCGGCGGGTGAAGTCGAAGGGGGTGTGGACCGAGGTGGTCCAGCCCCGGTCCCCGAGGGCGGCCGCGGAGTCGGGACGCGGTTCCCTGCTGAACAGGTCGAGCAGGTCGATGCCGAGTTGGTGGTGCGTCGAGGTGTAGAGCGGGCTGTCGCGGTGTTCCAGCAGGTCCTTGTCGAGCTTGACCTCGTAGGCCAGGGCGCTCCCCGGTGCGCTCAGCCGGTCCACCGCACCGATCAGGTACGTCTCGGCCGCACTGGGCAGGTAGAACAGCAGCCCCTCGACCAGCCAGACGGTGGGTGCCGCCGGGTCGAAGCCGGCGTCGGTCAGCGCGCCGGCCCAGTCCTCGCGCAGATCGGTCGGGATCGGTACGCGGGTGGTCCGCGGCACGGCGGAAGCGGCGCCGAGCACCTCGTGCTTGAAGGCCAGTACGCCGTCCCTGTCGATCTCGTAGAGGACGCATCCGGGGGGCCAGTCGAGGCGGAACGCGCGGGTGTCCAGTCCGGCACCGAGCAGCACCACCTGGCGGGCGCCGCCCGCGTGCAGCGAGTCGAGGAGGAAGTCGTCGAGGACTCTCGTCCGCAGTCCGAAGTAGCGCGCGAACCTCCCCCACAGTGGGTTCGCGTCCCCGTCGGGCACCTGGCGCAGGCGCACGGGCCAGCCCGCGGACGCCGGTGCGGCACGTACGAAGTGCTCGGCGTAGACGTCTTGGGCCAGGCTGTCGGCGCGATGGGTCTCGATCGCCCGGGCCGCCGCCACGAGGAGCGCGGTCACCCCGACGCCCCCTTCCACGCCTTCCACATCGGTGTCTCGCTGTGCGGTGTCGGCCATGCTTTCTCCCATGTCGGTCGTGGATGAGGGGGCGGCACGAGCGGCCGCCGGCGGGTCGGCCCCGTGATCACTCGGGCATCGGTCCCGTGGTCACTCGGGGATCAGTACGGGTTTGACGACACGGCCCGCGTCGCAGTCGTGTTCGGCCTCGTTGATGTCCGCCAGCGGATAGGTGCGGATCAGTTGGTCGAAGGGGAACAGCCCGTCCTGCCACAGCGCCGTCAGCCGCGGGACGAGGAGGCCGGGGACCGCGTCGCCCTCGCAGATGTGCGAGATGCTGCGGCCCCGGTCCAGGGTTCCCGGTGCGAGCGGCAGGGCGGTGTGCAGCCGTGCCACCAGTCCGAGATGTCCGGTGGGGCGTAATGACCGGAGGGCGTCGTTGATCAGCGCGCCGTCGCCCGTGGTGTCCAGTGCGTGCCGGGCGCCGCCGTCGGTCAGCCGTCGGATGCGTGCGGGCAGGTCGCTCGCCCCGGCGTGCAGCGGGATGGCGTGGAACCGCTCGGCGAGCGCCAGGCGTTCGGGGTTCCGGTCGACGGCCACCGTCGTCGCCCCCGCCGCGGTGGCCGCCATCACCGCGGCCAGCCCGACGGCGCCCGCGCCGAACACCGCGAGGGTGTCGCCGGGGGCGACGCCGAACGAGTTGAGGACCGCCCCGGCCCCGGTGAGGAAGCCGCAGCCGAGCGGGCCGAGCAGTTCGACGGGCAGCGCCGGATCCACCCGTACGGCGTTGCGGGCCGGCACCCTCGCGTACTCGGCGAAGGAGGACTGTCCGAACCAGCGGGGGGCCAGCGCTCCCCCGGCCGCGTCGGTGAACCGGGAGGCGCTCTCCTCGCGTCCGCCGAAGAGGTTCAGGGCGGCGAAGGAGTCGCAGTACGCGGGGGCGGCGCCCAGGCAGGCGCGGCAGTGCCCGCAGGAGTCGAAGCTCAACACGACGTGGTCGCCGACGTGCAGACCGGTGGCCGCGCCGCCCGTCTCGACCACGACTCCCGCGCCCTCGTGACCGAGCACGGCCGGCAGGGGACTGCGGCCCGCGGAGCGTCGCACGGCGAGGTCGGTCCGGCACATTCCGCAGCCCGCGATCCGCACCACCACCTCCCCGTCGGCCGGGCCCTCGCTCAGCATCACCTCCTCCAGCGCGAACGGCGCGTCGTAGGAGCGCAGCACGGCCGCACGGAACTTCACGTCAGGTCTCCTCCCGCCGGTGCACGACGAACGGTCTGAGGTTTCCGTGCAGGCCCCAGGGGCCGCCCGCGACGCCGACGCCGCTCTCCTTGGCGCCCGCGAAGGGCTGGGCGAGGGACAGTTCGGCATGGTGGTTGATCCATGCCGTCCCGCACTCCAGGCGGTCCGCCACCGCCTCGGCCCGCTCGGGATCGCCCGACCACACCGAGCCGCCCAGGGCGTACCGGGTGCCGTTGGCCGCCTCGACGGCGTCGTCCAGGCTGTCGTACGGCAGGACGGGCAGCACCGGTCCGAACTGCTCCTCCGTCACCACGGGACTGTCCGGCGGTACGTCGGCCAGGACGGTCGGTGCGAAGAAGTACCCGGGCAGTCCAGGGCGATGGCCTCCGGCGGCGGCCCGGGCACCGCTCGCGAGGGCGCGTGCCGTGCGGTCCTCGATCCGGGACAACTGGGCCGCGTTGTTGAGCGGCCCGAGTTGCGAGCCGGGTTCGAGCCCCGGCCCGACCACCGTCGCCTTCGCCCGGTCGGCGAGGGCCTCGACGACTTGGGAGTAGAGGCGGGCCGGGGCGTAGACGCGCTTGACCGCCATGCAGACCTGACCGCAGTTGCGGAACGCGGCCCAGAACAGGCGGTCCGCGATCCGCTCGACGTCGACGTCCTCCAGCAGGATGGCCGCGTCGTTTCCGCCCAGCTCCAGGGTGACCCGGGCGAGCGAGGCCGCCGCGCCCCGGGCGACGGCCCGCCCGGCGGGCGCGGAGCCTGTGAAGGTCACGTGGCGGATGCCCTCGTGCGACGCGAGGCGGGCGCCCAGCGGTTCGTGACCGGTGACGATCGTCAGCACGCCCTCGGGCAGCGCGCCCGCGACGACGTCTCCCAGCAGCCGCGTGGCGAGGGGTGTGTGCGGGGAGGGTTTGAGGACCACCGTGTTGCCGGCCGCGAGCGCCGGCGCGAACTTCGCCGAGGCCAGTTGGAGGGGGAAGTTCCACGGGACGATCGCGGCGACGGGCCCGAGCGACCGCCAGCGGATCTCGCTGCGCACGGCCCGGCCGTCCGCGATCGGCCGCGCCCCCTGCTTCAGCTCGGCGAAGTAGCGCATCCGGGCGGCCGTGCGGGCTACCTCCGCGTACGACTCGGTCAGCGGCTTGCCCTGTTCACGGGTGAGCAGTGGGGCGAGGTCGGCTTCGGCCGCCTCCACGGCGTCGGCCGCCGCGAGCAGCGCGGTGGTCCGGGCGGCCGGGTCGGCCCGCCAGCCGCGCCAGGCGGTGTGCGCGCGCTCGACCAGGGCGTCCAATGCGTCCGGTGTCTGGTCCGGGGCCTCGTCGAAGACCTCGCCCGTCGCCGGATCGACTACCGCGAAGTGCCGGTCACCGCTCCCGGACACGGCTCGGCGGCCTGATGTCGCCATGTCTGCGCTCAACTCGCGGGCGCCGGCGCGGTCGCCGGAGCGGTCGCGGTCGCCGCGTGGTTTCGGACGTGCTGGTCCATCTGTGTCCGGAACGCGGCCACCAGGTGCGGTCGGATCCGTCCGGCCTTGCGGTCGCCCCCTTCGCAGACCGCGCCGCGCACTCCGACGATGTCCGTCCCGATGCGTGCCAGGTCTGCGAGGTCGCCGCTTCTGACGCTGCCCGCCAGTGCGGCGAGGAGGCCGGCTTCGTGGGCCTGTCGCACGAACTCCGCGCAGACCGGGGGCGGGACGTGGTCGAACAACCGGGTCCCGTCCTTGACCGCGGTGTCGAGCATGGCCGCGTCGGATCCGGAGCGGCGGGCGATGTCCGGCAGCGCCAGCGGATTGACGCAGCCGATCCGGTGGGCGTCGGCGTAGCCCGAGGCGACGACGAAGGCGTCCGGCCTGAAGTCCTTGACCGCGCGGACCACCCCTCGCATGACGTCGACGGCCTGCTCGGGCGTCGTGCACCCGTAGAGGCCGACCTTGATGTAGGTGGCTCCGGAGACGGCCGCGCCGAGCGCCGCCTGGGCCACCGTCCCGGGCTTGTACGGAACGTCTCCCACGGTGGCGGAGACCGGCTTGTCCGCCGGCACCGCCGCCCGGATCTCGCGGATGACCCACGGGTAGTTGGCCCCGAGGGAGCCCTCGTCGGGCTTCTTGACGTCGACGATGTCCAGGTGCTGGGCCGCCTTCGCGCATTCGAGGGCTTCCTCGACGCTGTCCGGAGAGATGAGAAGCAACAAGGTGGGACCCTTCCCCTCCATGGCCACCTGCCGGAGCAGGTGTGCGGATCCGCCTGTCTCACGTGCGGTCCGCACATCATTTCCGTGGCCGTCGGGGCCCGGCAGGGCGCGCGGGGTGACGAATGGGTCGTTGCCGGGACCGGTCCGCGCCCGGCGCAACGCGCCGTCTGCGCGGCGGTCCCACGGGTGATCCGAGCGTCGAAGTGCCCTGCTAAGGTGCGCGGATGTCATCGATCAGGCAGGTACAGGTCACCTTCGACTGCGCCCGACCCGAGCGCGTCGCCCGCTTCTGGTGCGAGGTGCTGGGTTACGTCGCACCGTCGCCGCCGGAGGGGTTCGCCACCTGGGACGACTACAACGGCTCCCTGCCTGCGGCGGACCGGGACGCGTGGTTCGCGTGCAGTGACCCCTCCGGTGTGGGGCCGCGGCTGTTCTTCCAGCGCGTTCCCGAGGGCAAGGTGGTCAAGAACCGGGTGCACCTCGACGTGCGGGTCGGGACCGGACTGGTCGGCGAGGAGCGTCTCGCCGCGCTCGAGGCCGAGTGCGCGCGGCTGGTCGCGCTCGGTGCGGTGCGCGAGCGGGTGCTGCTCGCCGACGAGGAGAACGAGTCGTGCATCGTGATGCAGGACGTCGAGGGCAACGAGTTCTGCCTCGACTGAGGCCTGCCCTTCCGCCGGTTACGGCACCGTGTAGCCGGCGGCGCGGAACAGTTCGTACCACTCGGGCCGGGTGAGCGGGAGGTCCGAGCCGAGCGCGGCGGCGGCGACCCGCTCCGGCGTGGTGGTGCCGAGCACGACCTGCATCCGCGCGGGGTGGCGTGTGATCCAGGCGACCGCGATCGCCTCGGCGGGCACCCCGTACTTGTCGCTCAGGCGGTCGATCACGGCGTTGAGCTCGGGGTGGCGGGGCGAGCCGAGGAACGGGCCGTCGAAGAACCCGGCCTGGAAGGGCGACCACGCCTGGACGGTGATGTCGTGCAGGCGGCAGTAGTCGACGATGCCGTCGTCGCGCACGACCGACTGGTCGAGGCCCTGCATGTTGGCGGCGACACCCTGCGCGATCATCGGAGCGTGCGTGATCGACAGCTGGAGCTGGTTCGCGACGATCGGTTGCGTCACGTACTTGCGCAGCAGGTCGAGCTGCCGGGGGGTCTGGTTGGAGACGCCGAAGGCACGCACCTTGCCGGCGGCCGACAGGTCGTCGAAGGCGCGGGCCACTTCCTCCGGTTCGACGAGCGCGTCGGGACGGTGCAGCAGCAGGATGTCGAGGTAGTCGGTGTCCAGCGCCTCGAGCGAGCCGTTCACCGACTCCACGATGTGCTCGTAGGAGAAGTCGAAGTACGGGCCGTCCTTGACGATGCCGGCCTTCGTCTGGATGACGTACCGTTCGCGCTCCGAGGCGCTCAGCTTCATGGCCTGCGCGAAGCGGCGCTCGCAGCCGTGGCTGTCCGAGCCGTACACGTCCGCGTGGTCGAGGAAGGTGATGCCGGCCTCCCGCGCCGTGTGCACGAGCGTGCGCACGGCGTCGTCGCTCATCTCCTGGATACGCATCAGGCCGAGGACGACGTTGGGGACGGTCATGTCGGTGCCGGGCAGGGTGAAGGTCTTCATGCGGCTCTTTCGCTGTGGCTCGGAGGGGTCGGGAGACGGCCCGGGCGGACACGGCCAGGGCGGCGCCGGATCAGGCGGACAGGAGCGCGACCTGGTCGGCGGTGAGTTCGAGGTCGGCCGCGGCGGCGGAGTCGCGGATGCTCGCGGGGCGCGAGGCGCCGGGGATCGGGATCACCACCGGCGCGAGTGCGAGCTGCCAGGCGAGCGCGACCTGGTGGACGCTGGTGCCGACCTCGTCGGCGACCTGACCGAACGCCGCGTGACGCGCCGCCAGGTCCTTGGCGTTCGCGATGCCGCCGAGCGGGCTCCACGGCAGGAAGGCGATACCGAGACCGGCGCAGTGCTCCAGTTCGGACCGGCTGGAGCGGAAGGCGGGCGAGAACTGGTTCTGCACCGAGACGAGCCGACCGCCGAGCACGTCGCGGGCCTCGTCGATCTGCGCGACGTCGGCGTTCGAGATACCGGCCATGAGGATGACGCCCTCGTCGAGCAGTTCGCGGAGCGCGCCGACCGAGTCGGCGTACGGGACGGCCGGGTCCGGGCGGTGGAACTGGTAGAGGCCGATCGCGTCGACGCCGAGGCGACGGGCGGACTCCTTGGCGGCGCGCTTGAGGTACCCGGGGTCCCCGTTGCGCGTCCACGTGCCGTCGCCGGGGCGCAGGTGTCCGCCCTTGGTGGCGACCAGGACGTCGGCGGCGCCCGTGCCGTACTCGCGCAGTGCGCGGGCGACGAGTTCCTCGTTGTGGCCCACCTCGTTGGCGTCGCGGTGGTAGGAGTCGGCCGTGTCGACGAGGGTGACGCCCGCGTCGAGCGCGGCGTGGATGGTGGCGATCGACCGCTCCGGGTCCGGACGCCCCTCGATCGACATCGGCATGCCGCCGAGGCCGATCGCGGAGACGGACCGGTCGCCGATGGTGCGCTGCTGCATGGATCTCCTCGTCCTGGCCGCTCTGCCGAGCGCGCGGTGCCGCGCGAGTTCCCGTGGTCGTTCCAGGAACCGTCGATCACTCTAGGAATCGTCGATCCAGAAATCCAACAGCTCTTGTTTCTGGGATTCAGAAGTACGGGATATGGATCCGGTGGTGCGCAGGAGTCGGGGTACACGCGACTGGAGAAGGACTCGCCCCGGGACCACGGAAGGTGCCGCGCAGGTGGACGAATCGTCGGTCAGGGCAGTGGGTTGGGCGCGGTCCCTTCCGATGAGCAGCGACGTGAAGGCGGCGAGGGACTGGTCCCGCGAGCGCCTGAAGGTGCTCGGCTGGACGGAAACCGCTCCGCAGACGGTCGACGCGGTGCTCCTGACCGTTTCGGAACTGGTCACCAACGCCCATGTCCACGCCCACAGCAACGCGCAGCTGGTGTTGACGTGGGACACGCGTTGCCTGCACGTCGCCGTCCACGACGCCTCACACCACCTGCCCACCCCGCGCCCGCCGAGCGCCGAACGCCTCGGCGGGCGGGGCATCCTCCTGGTCGACGCCCTCGCCGACAGCTGGGAAGCGCGCCCCTGCCCCTACGGCAAGACCGTCGTCGCCTGCTTCCGCCCGCCCGACGTGTCCGGACCCGACGGCCGTCGGTCTTAGCCCGTCGGTGCGGTCAGATGGTCGCCGGGGATGCCGGACTTCTCGGGCCGGTAGTAGTCCCGGATGCCGTCCGCCCAGGTGACCACCCGGATGCGGTCGCCCTCGTCCGGACCGAACGCGTCGAACAGTGTGTCGACGTTGCGCCGTTCGAAACCGATGGCGAGCATCAGCGCGACGAACTCGGGCCGTGCGACGAGACCGTCGCCCTCCGGGTCCCCCATCGCGGCCAGCGCCTCGGCGAACTCGTCCACGGCGGAGTCGAAACGCTGCGGGTTGAGGACGACGGATGTGAACTCCTCGGGGCTGATCCGTCCGTCGCCGTTGGCGTCCAACTCGGTCAGGAGCGTGTCCCAGTAGCGGCCGAAGGAGGCGCTGAGGCGCTCCTTCACCGCGTCGTCGGCCGCGGGTACGGCCGCCACGACGCGGTCGCTCATCAGGTCGAAGTCGGCCTGCTCCAGATAGCCGTTGCCGTCGGCGTCGAAGAGGGAGAAGACCAACTGGACACGGTCCGTCGCCTCGCTGGTGGGAGTCACGGTGCACCTCGGACTTTCGGGGGATGTCTGACGTCGGAGCGCACCGGCCTCGCGGCCGGCGGCTCGTCCACTATCGGCCCCGGTCGCACCGCCGCGTCGGCGAAAGAGGCCGGGAGCACACGAACGGGCGGAACTCACGCGGCCGTTGTGTGAAGCGACGTCGTCCTGGACACCATCGGTGCGCGTGCGAGCCGGTGAGCGCCCCGGCAGCGGGTACCGGAGTGTCCGTCCGGACCCGGCCCGTCCGGCGGATCGGGCCGCGGACGCGCCACGGTGCCCGCACCGCTTCCGGGAAGCGGTGCGGGCACCGTGGTGAACGGCGGAGCGTGCGGCGTCAGCCGATGTGCCAGGAGAAGCTGCCTCCGTTGCTGGCGGCCACGGCGAACATCACGATCATGAGCAGGATGTCGGCCACTCCGAGGCCGAGCGCCCACTTGGCCATGGTGGATCCGGTCTGCCGCAGTGCCACGGCACCGAAGACGATCGCGAGCGGGCCCAGGACGATCGGCAGGATGAAGAGTCCGACGATGCCGCAGACCAGTCCGGCGATCGCCAGACCGCTGGTCCTGCCGCCCTTCCGGGTTCCCGTTCTGCTGTAGGTCGCCATGCTTTCTCCCGAGCTGTCGTGGATCAGTGGGTTTCTCCTTCGGTGAACTCCGAGTTGCCCCTTGCGCTCGATTCACACCTACAGGTCGTCATGTCCCTTGCCCACGCGCCCATTTCGCGCCGCAGACCGCCTACAAGCCGGGCTCAGCCTGCCAGTTCGTCCTCCAGCCACGTGCGGCCGCGCGCGCGGGCGGCCAGCCGGACGTCGCCGAGGGGCACGGCGAGGCGCTCCGCCTCCGCGCGGACCGCCGCCTCGGCCTCCGAACCGACGTCCTCCAGGAAGCGGCACACGATCTCGCCGCTGCCGTCCTGGGCCCAGCCGCCGACGATGCGGCCGTCCCACCACAGCGAGGGGCCGATGTTCCCGGCCCGGTCGAAGAGGCGCGGGCCGTGGTCGCCGAGGAACCAGTCGCGCTCGTGCCAGCCCATGGGGGTGGAGTCGAGCGCGGGGAGCAGCGCGGCCCACGGCTCCGGCCGCTTCGTCTCCTCCGGGTCGTCGGGCAGGAGCAGGCCCGTCCTACCGTCGAGCTCGACCTCGACCGGCTCGAGTGCCGTCAGTACGCGCTTGACCTGAGTCTTCGTCCACCCCGCCCACCAGCGCAGGTCGTCCGCCGTGGCCGGGCCGTAGGCTCGCAGCCAGCGCCGGGCCAGTTCCTCCTCCGCCTCGCGGGTGTCCCGTTCGGCGAGGCCGCCGGGGAACCAGTCGGTCAGGGGTGCCCAGCGGTACTGGTGCGAGGTCCAGGAGCCGCGCGGCCGGCCGCGTACCACGCGTCCCTCGGCGGCCAGCAGGAGCAGCAGCCTGCTCGCGACCTTCTGCGTGCCCTCGTAGTTCTTGCCGGCCGAGAGGGTGACCGTCGTGCTCAGGCGCGGGTCGTCGCCGGCGAGTTCGGCGGCCGTCGCCTCGCCCCGTGCGGCGAGCGCGCGTACGGCGATGTCCTCGGTCTCGGCCAGCCAGGTGCGCACCCCCTCCTCGTCGTCCGCGACCCCGGACGCGGCCAGGAGACCGAGGAGCTTGCGGCGTTCGCGCGCGGCCACCGCCCGCGAACAGGCGGCCTGCACCACCGGGGCCGTGTCGAGGGTGGTCACGAAGACGGTACGGCGCATGCCGAGCAGCCGGATGAGGGTGCGGTCCTCGTACAGGGCGTGTGCCACGTCCCGTACCGAGCCGTCGTTCGTCCGTGCCCAGGTGGCGAGGTAGACGGAGGACGGATCGGTGCTGTGCAGCGCGACGAGGTCACCGGCCACCTCGACCGGGTTCTTCGCGCGGGCGGCGACCGCCAGCCGGTGCCGTACGCCGAGCCGCGCCCTTCGTTCCGCCACATCGATACGCCGCATGTCCGTCACTCCCTCGTGTCATGGGGCCCGTACCCGCTGGCCGGCCAGAGGGGAAGCGTAGGGCGGAGCGGGCCGCACCCGCGGCCGAACCGAGGTGCCTCGACGGGGTGCGTTCGGGTACCGTGCGAGGCATGTCGAGTCCCGAGTCGGACAGGGTGGGAGCTTTCGGTCACCCCGTCAGCCCCCTGAATCACTGAGTTCGCAGCGCTGCGCCGTACCGCGTTCCGCGGTCGCACGGGTGCGCGCCGGAGGGCCGGCCGTGGTGACGAGATGACCTCTCTCGTGCTTCTCCTCGCCTCGGAGCCACTCGATGCCTCTTCCCCTGTACCTGCTTGCCGTGGCCGTCTGCGCCATGGGCACCTCGGAGTTCATGCTCGCCGGACTCGTGCCGGACATCGCCTCGGACCTCGGCGTCGGCGTCGGGACCGCGGGCACGCTCACCTCTGCCTTCGCGATCGGCATGGTCGTCGGCGCTCCCCTGGTGGCCGCGCTCGCCCGCAGCTGGCCCCGGCGCGCCGGCCTCCTCGCGTTCGTCCTCGCCTTCGCGGCGGCGCACGCCGTGGGAGCCCTCACCACGAGCTTCCCGGTCCTGGTGGCCACCCGGGTCGTGGCCGCGCTGGCGAACGCCGGGTTCCTCGCGGTCGCCCTGACGGCCGCCGCCGCACTGGTCCCGGCCGACCGCAAGGGGCGTGCGCTGGCCGTGCTGCTGTCCGGTACGACGGTGGCCACGGTCGCCGGTGTCCCCGGCGGGGCGCTCCTGGGCACCCTGCTCGGCTGGCGGGCCACGTTCTGGGCCGTCGCCCTGCTCTGCCTGCCCGCGGCCCTCGGAGTACTGGCGGGGATCCCGGCGGGCCGGGTGCGGGACTCGGCGGCCGACGGGCCCTCCCTGTCCGTCGAGCTCGCCCAGCTCAGAACCGGGCGGTTGCTCCTCGTCATGCTGCTCGGCGCACTGGTGAACGCGTCGACCTTCGCCGGTTTCACCTTCCTCGCCCCCGTCGTGACCGACACCGCCGGACTGGGCGAACTGTGGGTCTCCGTCGCCCTGGTGCTCTTCGGCGCCGGTTCCTTCGTGGGCGTCACCGTCGCCGGACGGCTGTCCGACCGGCGCCCCGCCGCCGTCCTCGCGGTCGGGGGCCCGCTGCTGCTCATCGGCTGGCCGGCCCTGGCGGTGCTGGCCGACCGGCCGGTCGCACTTTTGACCGTGGTGTTCGTGCAGGGCGCGCTGTCGTTCGCGCTGGGCAGCACGCTGATCGCGCGGGTCCTCTACGAGGCGGCGGGTGCGCCCACCATGGCCGGCTCGTACGCGACCGCCGCCCTCAACGTGGGCGCCGTCGTCGGGCCCCTGGTCGCCGCGGGCACCCTCGGCACCACGTCCGGCGACCTCGGCCCGCTCTGGGCGAGCGGCTTCCTGGTCGCCGTCGCGCTGCTCGTCGCGTTCACCTCCCGCCGCGCGGTGAGCAACCTCCCGACGGATTCGGGCCGTTGACAAGTGCGACACCCTGCCGAATTCTGGCATGAGCACATCCAGCATCACGCACCTCGCGTCGTACATCACGCACCTCGCGCCATGGACGACGCACCACGCACCTCCCTCACCGTGACACCGGCTTCAACGGAAGGACGCGGCATGGCGCAGAAGATCGAGATCCGTCCGCTGGACAAGAAGGAGACCACCGGCGACAGCAACAGTCAGGGCGCCTGAAGCAGGGGGCGTGGTCCGGCGCCGTCGTGGCGCCAGACCATGCTCTGTCCGGCCTCCGCCGCGGTCTGCGGCTCGTCCGGTTCTATGCGGAGCAGCCGGTAGCCGAGCCGGGGCGGGATCCCGGCGCTTCGGACATTGGCCTGGTCGCAGTGGATCTCCATGGCCTTGATGCCGGGGAGGCCGAGGCCCTCCTCGGTCAGCGCGGCCGCGGCCCGGGTGGCGAGACCGCGGCCGGTGGCCGGGGAGCAGACCCAGTAGCCGATCTCCAGGACGCCGTCCTCGCCGTTCGGGAACATGGCGCCCCCGCCCAGCACCTTGTCGAAACGGTCCGCCGGGGTCAGTACGTAGACGAACGACCGGCCGGCGTCCCAGTCCGCGTCCTGTTCGGCACGGAAACCCTCGGTCTCCTCCCGGGTGGGCGGATGCTGGGCCCAGCGGAGCCACTCACCGAGGTGCCCGACGTCGGCGGCGACCGCGTCGATGAACGCGTCGTCGGACACCGTCGAGCGCCGTCGCAGCACGGCACCGCCCGGCAGTTCGATGTTCTCGCGCGGAAGCCTGGAAAGAGATCCCTCTGTCATGTCTGCATCTTGGCGTACCCGAACGACCACTTGAAGACGGCTGCACCGGTCCCTCAGGAGGACTGCCCCGGGGACCGGCCGGCCCGGCGGGTGAAGCGCCGCAGACCGCGCCGGGTGGGCTTGAGGGGCTTGTCCTCCGGAGCGGCGGGTGCCGCAGCCTGGCCGGGACCCGCGGTCAGGGCCGCCGCCGCGGGCGCGGAGCCCTGCGGTACGGACCGACCGCCTTGGGCGAGCCGGCTCCGCACGGCCTGGGCCATGGCGTGGTGGGACGCCTCCTGCAGCAGGCCCGCCGCGGACAGCCGCTCCCACATGTGCAGCAGTTCCTGCCCGCGGGTGGCCACCTGGCCCTCGTCCCACAGCCGCTGCCAGGCCGCGGTGGCGCGGGCCACGTCGGGGGCGGCCCGGTTCAGGTCGGTGCGGCAGCGGATGCGGGCGACGGTCAGTGCGAGGACGGTGGAGAGCATGTGGTCGCCGCGCAGGTACGCGAGATACGCCTCGATCGCCCGTGCCTCCAGGGACAGTTCGTCCTCGGCCCCGCGGCGCAGCGTGAGGTGTTCCCGCAGCGCGCTGGCCAGGACGAACGCGGCGTGCAGCTCCTCGCGCTGGGCGTGCTGGATGATCCGCTCGACGCGGGCGAGCGGCGGGAACGCCTCCTCCTCGGCCGCGGTGCGCTCGCGACCGGGCGGCAGGTCCTCGTCCTCGCCGATGGTCCGGCTCGAGCCGTCGGGGTGCACCCGCAGCCGCGCCACCTGTTGCGCGGTGCGGTCGATGACGGTGGCCGCGACCGGCGCCCCCAGGGTGCGGGCGAACATGGCGACGGCGTCGAGGATGGTCTCGTTGGGCGGCCGTGTGCCGCCCATGTCCAGCAGGTGGCCGTTGACCACCGTCGACCCGTCCTCGGCCACGTAGGCGTCGAGGCGGATCAGCGGCGGGGCACCGAGGGCGGGCAGGTTCCCCTTGTCACGGGGCGTCAGGGAGTGGGTCATGCGGTCAGGCTCCGGGGCGTACGACGCCGAGGACGGGCATGGAGGCGGCCGGCGCGGTGGTGATGTTGCGGCCGGGCCGTGGTGCGTGGACGATCTGTCCGCCTCCGATGTACATGCCCACGTGGGTGGCGTCGCTGTAGTAGATGATCAGGTCTCCGGGACGGGCCGAGGACAGGCTGACGCGGGTGAGTCCGCCCCACTGCGCCTGCGAGGTGCGGGGAATGGGGTGCCCGGCCGCCGCCCAGGCCGCGGAGGTGAGTCCGGAGCAGTCGTACGACGACGGGCCCACGGCGCCCCACACGTACGGTTTGCCGATCTGCGCCATGGCGAAGCCGACGGCCTTCCCGGCCGCACCGCTCGCCTGCGTCCCGCCGCCCGGTGCTCCCCCGCCGCCCTTCCCCTTCCCCGCCGGGCTGCCGGACGAGCCGCCGGAGTCCGTCCACCTGGCCTCTGCCTCGCGGGCCCGCTGCCGCTCCAACGCGGCCAGTCTGCGGGTCTGCTCCTCTTCGAGGCCCGCCTCGATCCCCTCGGCCGTGGCGATCTTCTTCTCGATCTTCTGCTTGGCCGCGGCCTTGTCCGCACGGCTGCTCTTCAGCTCGCGCAGTTCCTTCGTGGCGGCCTCGGTCTGCTCGCTCAGCTCCTCGCGGGCGGTCTTCTGGGTCTCGGAGACGTTGACCAGTCCGCGCATGGCCTGGCGGGCCTGGGACGCCTCGTCGAGGGCCTGCTCCGGGTGGTCGCCGAGCAGCAACTGGATGCCGGTGGCGGCCAGATCGCCCCCGCGGTACTGGGTGCGGGCGGCCGCGCCGGCGAGGTCGCGCAGGTCCTTCACCCGCTTCTCGGCCCGGGTCAGGTCCTTGCGCAGGGTCGTCAGGCGCTTCTCCTGTTTGGCCGCCTTCTCGTTGGCGGCGTTGTACGCCTCGGTGGCCACCTCCGCCTCGCGGTAGAGGCCGTCCAGTTCGGCGCGGATGTCCTCGATCGACCTGTCGTCCTGGGGGTCGGGTTCGTTCGGGGCCGCGTAGCCGGGACCGGGCGACAGGAGGATCGCGCAGACGAGGGCTGCTGTGGCGCTCCGGCTCAGTAACCGTCTGCCGCCGGTCGACACGTTCATGAGCTCCACTTTCAGAGGTCGCGTGCGGGCGGCTCAGACGGACGGCTGCCGCCGCGGTCGCCACCGCGGGTCACGCGGTGGGCCGTTCGAGCCTTGAACACACTACCTTCCCCCGAACGGCCCACCTCGGTCTCCCCGTGTGTGTCAGCTTGCTCACACGCAACTGTTCATCGGGCGGTGCTCAGTTGCGCCAGGTGTCGTCGAGAGTGATTTTCGCGGTGTTCACCGTCGCGGTGCGGTTGGCGCCGCTCTCCCAGGTCACGTTGCCGGCCGCGTCCTTGCGGAGGTACTTGTACGCGAAGGCCGTGCCCTCGGGGAGTTCGACGTCGCGCTTCCACACCGGGTAGGCGGCCGGGTCCAGTGCGAGGGCACTGTCCGGGTTCCAGTTTCCCAGTTCGGGCCGGTCGCCGGTCACGTAGATGTTCTGGCCCCAGCTGGTGGTGGCGTTGACCGCGAAGGAGGCTCCCGAGGACACCGGGTCGGGGTCGCCGGGGTCGCCTCCGCCGGCGCAGGTGCGGGCGCCCACGTGCAGGGCGACGGCCGTGTCGGCCCCCAGGGTCGCGGTGAACCGGCCTGCCCCGTCGACCGTGACACCCTTGCCCGACTGGACGTCGCAGTAGTCCCCCGCGGGCAGCGACGTCTGGAACGTACGGGTCAGCGCGGTGCCCTCGTGGTTGATGGCGACGTACGCCTTGGAGCCGCGGCCGAAGGCGATCCGGTCGCCGCCGTCGTCCCACCAGTCGGTCACGGCCTGACCGCCCGCGCTGTTGCGGAACGCGACCATGGAGGAGATCTCGCGCCAGGCGTGCTGGCACTTCCAGCCGTCGCTGTAACAGGCGTTCACCTGCCCGCCGTTCGGGGGGCCGGCGTCGTGGTCGGTGAACTCGTAGCCGGAGTGGACGTCGGGGCTGCCGTACGGCCAGGCCAGCATGAAGACGTGCGCCAGGGTGTAGGTGGCGCCGTCCTTGTAGGTGAGGGTCTCGCCGTTGCGCTCGGTGTCGTGGTTGGTGACGAAGACGGCTGCCTTGTCCGAGGGCATGTAGCCCCATGCCTCGCCGAAGTTCTTCAGGTAGGCGAGGTTCTCGCCGTTGAAGACCCGCTTGAGGTCGCGGGCGTAGCGGAACTCCTGTACGTCGCCGCTGCCCAGGTACTCGCTCGGGGAGACCGCCTCGCCGGCGCCGTAGATCGCCTCGTGCTTCCAGTACACGTTCGGGTTGCTCAGCCGGGACTTGATGTCGGCGAGGTCGGCGGCGGCCATGTGCTTGGCCGCGTCGATGCGGAAGCCGTCGACGCCGAGGGAGAGCAGGTCGTTGAGGTAGCCGGCGATCCTCCCCCGTACGTAGTCCTCGCCGGTGTCCAGGTCCGCGAGGCCGACCAGTTCGCACTCCTGGACGTTGAAGCGGTCGCCGTAGTTGCTGATCTGCGAGGTGCAGTTGTCGAGATCGTTGGACGAGTAGAGGCCGGGATAGTTGTACTTGGTGTACGAGGAGCCGCCGGTGCCCGTGCCGTTGCCGGCCGACATGTGGTTGACGACCGAGTCGGCTACGACCTTCACCCCGGCCGCGTGACAGGTGTCGACCATGCTCTTGAACTGGGCGCGGTCACCGAGCCGGCCCGCGATCTTGTAGCTCACCGGCTGGTACGAGGTCCACCACTGCCCGCCCTGGATGTGCTCCTGGGGCGGCGAGACCTGGACGAAGCCGTAACCGGCCGGTCCGAGCGTGTCGGTGCACGCCTGGGCGACGGAGGTGAACTTCCACTCGAACATCACCGCGGTGACGTCCTTGTCACCGGGCGGCGATGCCTGCGCCGGTGCCGCGGTGGCGAGGAGGCTGCCGGCCACGCCGGCGGTGAGGGCCAGAGCCGTGGCGGTGACTCTTCGCGCTGTGCTGGATTTCCCGTGCATGGAGCCTCCCGTGTGAGGATGCGGGTGTCCCGGAGTGCGGTGCCGGGGGTGTCCGGGGAGTCGGCACACGCTTGCAATGCCTTGCAGCAATACGACTGCAAGAGGTTGCGGTCGTGACCGTAAGGGCGGGGTTCAACCACGGTCAACCTTCTGGACACGTCCTGTCGAAACCCTTCACGACACCGCCGCCCACGGGCAACTCCGCGCCGCTGTAAGAGATTTCTGCAATTTTCCGCCGAGGACGAGGAGATGGGGCCGCGATGACCGACTGGGCCGCCTGGACGCGAGGGCGTGGACGGGTGCTTGCCGGGGTCGCGGTGGTCACCGCACTCCTGCTGTCGTTCCACGGCTCCGTACCCAACGCCGTGGGCGGGCTGGGGAGCCTGCTGGAGTCCTTCCTGCCGTGGCTCGGCGTGGTCGTCGTGGTGCTGTTCGTCCTGGCCCTGGTGCGCCGCTCGGCACTCGCGCTGCTGGCCCTGCTGCTGCCGGTGGCCGCCTGGACACACCTCTTCGGCGGGCTGCTCCTGCCCGCGCCGGAGCCCGGCTCCGGGGACCTGGTCGTGGTGCAGCACAACGTCAGCGACGAGAACACCGATCCCGGGGGCACGGCGCGTGCCCTGGCCGGTGCCGAGCCCGACCTGATCGCGCTGGAGGAGCTGGTGCCGCCGGCGCTGGACGTCTACGCGAAGACCCTCGCCCCCGGCTATCCGTACCGCACGGTCGTGGGCACCGTCGGACTCTGGTCGAAGTATCCGCTCACCGGCTCCCGCCCCCTCGACATCAAACCGCGGGGCATCGACGAGGTGTGGGAGCGGGGGCTGCGCGCCGTGGCACACACGCCGCGCGGTGCCGTCGCCGTCCATGTCGCGCACCTGCCGTCGATCCGGGTGGGGGCGAGCGGCCTCACGTCCTCCCGCCGGGACGAGAGCGCCGGTCTGCTGGGCGACGCCCTCGCCGAGGAGGAGCTGCGCAGGGTGGTCCTGCTGGGCGACCTGAACGGCACGGTCGACGACCGGGCGCTGGCCCCCCTGACCGACTCGCTGAACGTGGCCGAGCGGGGCCTGGCCTTCAGCTTCCCGGCCGGATTCCCGCTGGCCCGGATCGACCAGGTGATGGCCCGCGCCGGGACCGTCGGCGCCGTCCGGACCCTGCCCGCCACCGGCAGCGACCACCTTCCGGTCGTCGCCCGGGTCATCTGGGATTGAAGCAAGGGGCTTGCGGTGTTTGCGTTAGCCTTTCGTGCGTGACGCGACGACTTGCTCAGGTGGCGAAGAAGGTTGGGGTCAGCGAGGCCACGGTCAGCCGGGTGCTCAACGGCAAGCCGGGGGTCTCGGAGGCGACCCGGCAGTCCGTGCTGAGCGCGCTGGACGTGCTGGGCTACGAGCGGCCGACCCAGCTGCGGGGCGAGCGCGCCCGCCTGGTCGGCCTGGTCCT
>NZ_BMUY01000011.1 GCF_014650435.1 Streptomyces tendae | reverse complement strand
CCACGGACTTGCCGTTGGACTCCATGTCCAGCTGCTGGAGGTACGCGGTGAACTTCGACAGGTAGTGCGAGTACGGCAGCACCGCATGCGACTGCGCGTCCAGGAAGTCGCCGTACCAGACGCCCAGCAGACCGAGGAGCAGTGGCGCGTTGGCCGGGGCCTCGGCGTTGCGGAAGTGCTCGTCGACGATGCGGAAGCCGTCGAGCATCTCCCGGAAGCGGTCCGGGCCGATGGCGATCATCAGCGACAGCCCGATGGCCGAGTCGAAGGAGTAGCGGCCGCCGACCCAGTCCCAGAACTCGAACATGTTGGCCGTGTCGATGCCGAAGCCGGAGACCTTTTCGGCGTTGGTCGACAGGGCCACGAAGTGCTTCGCGACGGCCTTCTCGTCGCCCCCGAGGCCGTCCAGCAGCCAGGAGCGGGCCGAGGTGGCGTTCGTGATCGTCTCGATGGTGGTGAAGGTCTTGGAGGCGATGATGAACAGCGTCTCCGCCGGGTCCAGGTCCCGGACCGCCTCGTGCAGGTCGGCGCCGTCCACGTTGGACACGAAGCGGAGGGTGAGGGAGCGGTCGGTGAAGGCCCGCAGTGCCTCGTAGGCCATGGCCGGACCGAGGTCGGAGCCGCCGATGCCGATGTTGACGACGTTCTTGATGCGCCGGCCGGTGTGGCCGGTCCACTCGCCGGAGCGGACCCGGTCGGCGAAGCCGGCCATCTTGTCCAGCACGGCGTGCACCTTGGGGACGACGTTCTCGCCGTCGACCTCGATCACCGCGTCCCGCGGCGCCCGCAGCGCGGTGTGCAGCACGGCCCGGTCCTCGGTGATGTTGATGCGCTCACCGCGGAACATGGCGTCGCGCAGACCGAACACGTCGGTGGCGGTGGCCAGTTCCTGGAGCAGGGCCAGCGTCTCGTCGGTGACCAGGTGCTTCGAGTAGTCGATACGCAGGTCCCCGACACGCACGACGTACCGCTCCGCCCGCCCGGGGTCCTGGGCGAACAGCTCGCGCAGGTCCGGGTGGGGCAGCGCGCCCTTGCGGTGGTCCGCGAGCGCGGTCCACTCCGGACGCTGGTTGAGCTTGGTGGTGTCAGACATGGACAGGGGTCTCCTTGCCGGCCTCGCCGCGCAGGGCGACGGCGTACATCTCGTCGGCGTCGAGGCGCCTGAGCTCCTCGGCGATGAGTTCGGAGGTGGGGCGCACCTTCAGGGCGACGGAGCGCGGGGGCTGACCGGGCAGGGTCATCGTGGCGAGCGGCCCCTCGGGGCGGTCGACGACGATCTCGCCGCCCGCCGTGCCGAGCCGGACGGCGGTGACGACCGGCCCGTCGGTGACCACCCGGTCCACCCGGACGTCCAGCCGGGCCTCAAGCCAGCGGGCCAGCAGCTCGGCCGCCGGGTTGTCCGCCTCGGCCTCCACGACCGCGGCGGTCACCGGCACCCGGGCCTGGTCCAGGGCCGCGGCCAGCATCGAGCGCCACAGGGTCAGCCGGGTCCAGGCCAGGTCGGTGTCGCCGGGCGCGTAGGCGCGCACCCGGCGCTCCAGGACCTCCATCGGCCGCTCGACCGTGTACAGGTCGGTGATCCGGCGCTGGGCCAGCGCGCCCAGCGGGTCCTTCGCGGGGTTGTCCGGAGCCTCCACCGGCCACCACACGACGACCGGCGCGTCCGGCAGCAGCAGCGGCAGCACCACCGAGTCGGCGTGTTCGGACACCTCCCCGTACATGCGCAGGACGACGGTCTCGCCGGTCCCGGCCTCCGAGCCGACCCTGACCTCGGCGTCGAGGTGCGAGCGGGTGCGGTCGCGCAGGTTGCGGGGGTGGCGCTTGATGACGACCAGGGTGCGCGAGGGGTGCTCGTGCGAGGCCTCCTCGGCGGCCTTGATCGCGTCGTAGGCGTTCTCCTCGTCGGTGACGATCACCAGCGTGAGCACCATGCCCACGGCCGGGGTGCCGATGGCCCGACGGCCCTGCACCAACGCCTTGTTGATCTTGCTTGCCGTGGTGTCGGTCAGGTCGATCCTCATGGCCTGCGCCAGCTCCGTCCGTCTCGTGCGAGCATCTCGTCGGCTTCCCGCGGTCCCCAGCCGCCCGACGCGTACTGCGCGGGCTTGTCGTGCGAGGCCCAGTACTCCTCGATCGGGTCGAGGATCCGCCAGGACTCTTCCACCTCCTGGTGGCGCGGGAACAGGTTGGCGTCACCCAGAAGGACGTCCAGGATCAGCCTTTCGTACGCCTCCGGGCTGGACTCGGTGAAGGACTCGCCGTACGCGAAGTCCATCGACACGTCCCGGATCTCCATCGACGTGCCCGGCACCTTGGAGCCGAAGCGCACCGTCATGCCCTCGTCGGGCTGGACGCGGATGACGATGGCGTTCTCACCCAGCTCCTCCGTCGCCGTGGAGTCGAAGGGGGAGTGCGGGGCCCGCTGGAAGACCACCGCGATCTCGGTGACCCGGCGGCCCAGGCGCTTGCCGGTGCGCAGGTAGAAGGGCACCCCGGCCCAGCGGCGGTTGTCGATGCCCAGCTTGATCGCCGCGTAGGTGTCGGTGGTGGAGGCCGGGTCGATGCCCTCCTCCTCCAGGTAGCCGGGCACCTGCGCGCCGCCCTGCCAGCCGCCCGCGTACTGCCCGCGCACCGTGTGCTCGCCCAGCTCGTCCGGCAGCCGCACGGCGCGCAGCACCTTCAGCTTCTCGGTGAGCAGCGACCGCGCGTCGAAGGCGGCCGGCTCCTCCATGGCGGTGAGTGCCATCAGCTGGAGCAGGTGGTTCTGGATGACGTCGCGGGCGGCGCCGATGCCGTCGTAGTAGCCGGCCCGGCCGCCGATGCCGATGTCCTCGGCCATCGTGATCTGCACGTGGTCCACGTAGGACCGGTTCCAGATCGGCTCGTACATCTGGTTGGCGAAGCGCAGCGCCAGGATGTTCTGGACGGTCTCCTTGCCCAGGTAGTGGTCGATGCGGAAGACCTGCTCCGGGTCGAAGACCTCGTGCACCAGCGCGTTCAGGTCGCGGGCGCTGTCCAGGTCGTGGCCGAAGGGCTTCTCGATGACCGCTCGCCGCCAGGAGCCGTCCGGCCCGTCGGTCAGACCGTGCTTCTTGAGCTGCTGGACGACCTTCGGGAAGAACTTCGGCGGCACCGAGAGGTAGAAGGCGTAGTTGCCGCTGGTGCCGCGGGAGGCGTCCAGTTCCTCGACGGCCTTGCGCAGCTGTTCGAACGCCTGGTCGTCGTCGAAGTCGCCGGGGATGAAGCGCATGCCCTCGGAGAGCTGCTGCCAGACCTCCTCGCGGAACGGCGTGCGCGCGTGCTCCTTGACCGCGTCGTGCACGACCTCGGCGAAGTCCTGGTCCTCCCAGTCCCGGCGGGCGAAGCCGACCAGCGAGAAGCCCGGCGGCAGCAGGCCGCGGTTGGCCAGGTCGTACACGGCGGGCATCAGCTTGCGGCGGGACAGGTCACCGGTGACGCCGAAGATCACCAGCCCGGACGGTCCGGCGATCCGGGGCAGCCGGCGGTCCTGGGGATCGCGCAGTGGGTTGCTCCAGTCGAGCGGTGCCACCGGCTCGACGGCCTCCGCGCCCGCGCCCTTGCCCTTCGTCCCCTTGGCGGCGCGGGACGTCCCGGTCTTCTTCGCGCTCCGGGGAGCCTTCGACGGTGCGGCCGCCTTCGCCGCTTTGGCGGCGCGGGCCTCTTCGGCCTCCTCGGCGTGCAGCGGTCCCGCCGCCTCCTGGGCCGTCCGGGCCTCCTTGGCTTCCTTCGTCGCCTTGGTCTCCTGGGGCGCCCCAGCGGGAAGCTCCTCGCTCATTCCCCGTCAACTCCCTTGCTGTCGAGGGACTTCGTCACGGCGGCGAGCAGGTCCTGCCAGGCCGCCTCGAACTTCGCCACGCCCTCTCGCTCCAACTGCTCCACCACCTCGTCGTACGACACGCCGAGCCGCTCCACCGCCGCGAGGTCGGCCCGGGCCTGGGCGTACCCGCCGGTGACCGTGTCGCCCCGGACCTCGCCGTGATCGGCGGCGGCGTCCAGGGTGGCCTCCGGCATCGTGTTCACGGTGCCGGGAGCGACCAGCTCCTCCACGTACAGGGTGTCCCGGAATGCCGGGTCCTTCACACCGGTGGACGCCCACAGGGGGCGCTGCGGGTTGGCGCGGGCCCCCGCGAGGGCGGTGAAGCGGTCGCCCGCGAAGACGTTCTCGTACGCCTCGTAGGCCAGTCGCGCGTTGGCCAGCGCCGCCTTTCCGCGCAGGCCGCGCGCCTCGTCCGTGCCCAGCAGCGACAGACGCTTGTCGATCTCGCTGTCGACGCGGGAGACGAAGAAGGACGCGACCGAGTGGATGCCGGCCAGGTCGATCCCGGCCGCCTGGGCCTTCTCCAGACCGGCGAGGTAGGCGTCCATGACCTCGCGGTAGCGCTCCAGGGAGAAGATCAGCGTGACGTTGACGCTGATGCCGGCGCCGATGACCTCGGTGATCGCCGGGAGACCGGCCTTCGTCGCCGGGATCTTGATCATCACGTTGGGGCGGTCGACCAGCCAGGCCAGCTGACGCGCCTCGGCGACGGTGGCCCGGGTGTCGTGGGCGAGCCGGGGGTCGACCTCGATGGAGACCCGGCCGTCGCGCCCGCCGGTGACGTCGTACACCTCGCGCAGCACGTCGGCGGCGGCGCGGACGTCGGCGGTGGTCATCATGCGGACCGCCTCGTCGACGGTGACGCCGCGGGTCGCCAGGTCGGCGAGCTGCTCCTCGTAGCCCTCTCCGGAGCCTATGGCGGCCTGGAAGATGGACGGGTTGGTGGTGACACCGACGACGTTCTTCGTCCTGATCAGCTCGGCGAGGTTGCCGGACTCGATCCGCCGCCGCGACAGGTCGTCGAGCCAGACGGACACGCCCTGGTCGGCCAGGCGCTGCAGTGCTCCCGCGGTGGCGGTTGCTTCGGTCACAGTGATCATCTTCTCTTTCTGCCCTCGGATCGAGGTCGAAACGGGTCCGGACCGGGATGCGATCCGGTGGGATCAGCCGCGGGCGGCGGCCAGGGATTCCCTGGCGGCGGCGGCCACGTGCCCGGCGGTGAAGCCGAACTCGGTGAACAGGGTGTGGGCGTCGGCGGAGGTGCCGAAGTGCTCCAGGGAGACGATGCGGCCCGCGTCCCCGACGTACCGGTGCCAGGTCAGGCCGATTCCGGCCTCCACGGCCACCCGGGCCCGCACGGACGGCGGCAGCACGCTCTCGCGGTAGGCGCGGGGCTGCTCCTCGAACCACTCCACGGACGGCATCGACACCACCCGCGTGGCGGTGCCCTCGGCCTCCAGCGTCTCCCGGGCGGCCATCGCGAGCTGCACCTCGGAGCCGGTGGCGATCAGGACGACGTCCGGGGCGCCGGAGGCGGCGTCGGCGAGGACGTACCCGCCGCGCGCCGCGTCCGGGTTCGGCGCGTAGGTCGGCACGCCCTGGCGGGTGAGGGCGAGTCCGTGCGGCGCCGGGTGGGTGGAGTGGCGGCGGAGGATCTCCGCCCACACGGTCGCGGTCTCGTTGGCGTCGGCCGGGCGGACGACGTTGAGACCGGGGATGGCCCGCAGGGCGGCCAGGTGCTCGACGGGCTGGTGGGTCGGGCCGTCCTCGCCGAGGCCGATCGAGTCGTGCGTCCACACGTACGTCACCGGCAGCTGCATCAGCGCGGACATGCGCACCGCGTTGCGCATGTAGTCGGAGAAGACCAGGAAGGTGCCGCCGTAGATCCGGGTGTTGCCGTGCAGGGCGATGCCGTTCATCTCCGCGGCCATGGAGAACTCGCGGATGCCGAAGTGCACCGTGCGGCCGTACGGGTCGGCGCCGGGGAGCGGGTTGCCCGCGGGCAGGAAGGAGCTGGTCTTGTCGATGGTGGTGTTGTTGGAGCCGGCCAGGTCGGCGGAGCCGCCCCACAGCTCGGGCAGGACCGGGCCGAGCGCTTGGAGGACCTTGCCCGAGGCGGCCCGGGTGGCGACCGCCTTTCCGGTCTCGAACACGGGCAGGGCGTCCTCCCAGCCCTCGGGCAGCCGGCCCGCGACCACGCGGTCGAAGAGCGCCGCGCGCTCGGGGGCGGCGTCGCGCCAGGCGGCGATCCGCTTGTCCCAGGCGGCGTGCGCCTCGGCGCCCCGGTCCAGGGCCCGGCGGGTGTGGGCGAGGACCTCGTCGGCGACCTCGAAGGACCGCTCGGGGTCGAAACCGAGGACGCGCTTGGTGGCGGCGACCTCGTCCGCGCCGAGGGCGGAGCCGTGGGATGCCTCGGTGTTCCGGGCGTTCGGGGCGGGCCAGGCGATGATCGTGCGCATGGCGATGATGGAGGGGCGGCCGGTCTCGGCCTTCGCCGCCGTCAGCGCCGCGTGCAGCGCGTGCACGTCCACGTCGCCGCTCTCGGCGGGCTCGACGCGCTGCGTGTGCCAGCCGTATGCCTCGTACCGCTTCAGCACGTCCTCGGAGAACGCGGTCGCGGTGTCGCCCTCGATGGAGATGTGGTTGTCGTCGTAGAGGAAGACCAGGTTGCCGAGCTTCTGGTGGCCGGCCATCGACGACGCCTCGGCGGAGACGCCCTCCTGGAGGTCGCCGTCGCTGACGATCGCCCAGACCGTGTGGTCGAACGGGGACTCGCCCTCGGCGGCCTCCGGGTCGAACAGGCCGCGCTCGTAGCGGGCGGCCATCGCCATGCCCACCGCGTTGGCCACGCCCTGGCCCAGCGGTCCCGTGGTGGTCTCCACGCCCGCCGTGTGCCCGTACTCCGGGTGGCCCGGCGTCTTGGAGCCGTGCGTGCGGAAGGCCTTCAGATCGTCCAGCTCCACCTCGTACCCGGCGAGGAAGAGCTGGGTGTAGAGGGTCAGCGAGGTGTGGCCGGGGGAGAGGACGAAGCGGTCACGGCCGGTCCACTCGGGATCGGCGGGGTCGTGTCGCATCACCTTCTGAAAGATCGTGTACGCCGCGGGGGCCAGGGCCATCGCCGTGCCCGGGTGACCGTTGCTCACCTTCTCCACGGCGTCCGCCGCGAGAACCCTGGCGGTGTCGACGGCGCGCCGGTCGAGTTCGGTCCACTCGAAGCGGTCCGCGCCGTCCACTGTCGGCTCCACTGTCTGCTTGCTCGACTGCGTGCTCATCTTCAAGAAGTCCTCGATAGGAGCGGGGTAGCTGGTCTGACGCGTTCAAACTTAAAAGTCTGACTTTTGGGAGTGAAGGTCGTGGTGTGCCAGCCTGTGGTGAAACTGGGACACGCCCCGACCGCGGGGCGCACGGGCGGGACGGCGCGAGAAGGACATGGCGGACGAAAGCATCCAAGACGGTGACGGCGGCCGAGGCGGTGACGGCGACGGGATCAGAACGTTCCCCTTCCCGGTCGATCTCAGCCTCCTCGGAGTCGGCGTTCAGGTCGGGCCCATGGGAGCCGGAAGCGGGTGGCACGCGCACGCCCCGCTGCACCGGGTGCACCGCATCGACTTCCACACCGTCATGCTCTTCACCGGCGGCCCGGTCCGTCACATGATCGACTTCGCCGAGTACGAGGCGGCGGCGGGCGATCTGCTCTGGATCCGTCCCGGCCAGGTCCACCGCTTCGCGCCCGAGGGCGAGTACCGCGGAACGGTGCTCACCATGCAGCCCGGCTTCCTGCCCCGCGCCACCGTGGAGGCCACCGGCCTCTACCGGTACGACCTGCCGCCCCTGCTCCATCCCGACCAGGCGCGGCTCGCCGCGCTGACGGCGGCGCTCGACCAGTTGCGGCGCGAGTACGAGGACGCGACCACGCTTCCGCTGAGCCTGCACACCGCCGTACTGCGCCACACGCTGTCCGCGTTCCTGCTGCGCCTCGCGCACCTCGCGGCCAGCTCCGCACACGCGGCGCGCCAAGGGCGGGCGGACGCACCGGGGGACAGCACCTTCAGCCTCTTCCGGGACGCGGTCGAGCGGGGCTTCGCCACCAACCACAGCGTCAGCGCCTACGCCGACAACCTCGGTTACTCCCGGCGCACCCTGGTCCGCGCGGTGCGTGCCGCCACCGGCGAGACGCCCAAGGGGTTCATCGACAAGCGCGTCGTCCTGGAGGCCAAGCGGCTCCTCGCCCACACCGAGATGCCGATCGGCCGGGTCGGCGCGGCGGTCGGCTTCCCGGACGCGGCGAACTTCTCCAAGTTCTTCCAGCAGCACACCGACCAGACGCCCGCGGCCTTCCGGGCGGAGCTGCGCTGAGCGACCCCGCCCGGCACGACGAAGGGGCCCCACGGTGCGTGGAGCCCCTTCGCCCTCCTGCGGGGGGCCGGTTGCCGCTCAGCGGCCGAAGCTGAACCAGTTCACGTTGACGAAGTCGGCGCCCTGGCCGCTGGTGAAGGTCAGGTACACGTCGTGGGTGCCCGTCACCGAGGCGATGTTCGCCGGGATCGTCCGCCAGGACTGCCAGCCGCCCGTGTTGCCCACGGCGAAGCTGCCGACCGGCGTGCTGCTACGGCTGTCCAGGCGCACCTCGACCAGACCGCTGACCCCGGCGGCGGCACCGCTCGCCACCCGGGCCTTGAACTGGGTCGCCGCGCTCGAACCGAACTTGACGCCCTTGTACTGCACCCAGTCGCCGTTCGCGAGGGCGCCGAGGTTGCTCCCGCCGCCCGAGTCCGAACTGCCCTCGGTCATCGTGCCGGACTGGGCGTCGTAGGACTCGGCCTCGATGGCGCTGTACGCGTCGCGGTCACCGCCGGTCGGGGGCGGCGTGGTACCGCTCCCACCGGCCGACAGCACCTGGACGTAGTCCACGAGCATGGAGTGGCCGGGCTGGGTGCCGCCGTCCGGGCCGCCGCCGAAGGCGTCCGGGAAGCCGCCGCCCATCGCGACGTTCAGGATGATGAAGTAGCCGTGGTTGGTGGCGTTCGCCCAGGTCGTCGCGTCGACCTGGTTGGCGCGGACGGTGTGGAAGTTGTTGCCGTCGACGTAGAAGCGGATCTCCTCGACGCTCGTCGAACGGTCCCACTCCACCCGGTAGGTGTGGAAGCCCGCCTGGCAGGTGGCGCCGGGACACGGGGTGTTGCCGCCGATGCCGCTGGTCTCGTTGCAGGGGCCGCCGGGCGAGGTGCCGCAGTGCAGCGTGGACCAGACCGTGTTGAGGCCCTGTGTGTTCTCCATGATGTCGATCTCGCCGACACCGGGCCAGTTCCAGTAGTTGCCCCGGTAGGGCGCGCCGAGCATCCAGAACGCCGGCCAGTAGCCCTTGGCCGCCGCCCCGGTGACGTTCGGGACCTGGATGCGGGCCTCCACGCGCAGCTTGCCGCCGGCCGGGGGCTCGAAGTCTGCGCGCTTGGTCTCGATGCGGCCCGAGGTCCAGTTGCCGGCGCCGTCGCGCTGCGGGGTGATGCGCAGGTTGCCGCCGCCGTCCAGCGAGACGTTGCTCGGGGACGACGTCATCGTCTCGATCTCGCCGGTGCCCCAGTTGGCGGGGCCGCCGGGGTACGAGGTGCCGGTGTCGTACTGCCAGTTCGCGGTGTTCACGCCGGAGCCGGCCGAGCCGTCGAAGTCGTCGGCGAAGACCTGCGTCCAGCCGGACGGGGGCGGCGGAACGGCCGCGCCCGCCGACGGGCCCGTGACGGTCGTCGCCGCCGCGGCGAGGCCGAGCGTGCCGACGACGGCCACCAGCGCCCGGCGCAGCGGCCGGCGTCTGGGCGGGTTGCCGGATGTCTGACTCATGTGGGGGTCGCCTCTCGATGCGGGAGTGGGAAGCGTTACGCCCCGAGCGCGCTCCGCGGGGAGACGTCTGAGAGCGCTCTCAGAGTGCGGCCAATGTGCTCCGGGTCGCCGCCGCCGTCAAGAGGTGAAGCCGAGAAAGTCCTTGCGGGGCCGGGGAGTTCAGCCCATGAACGTCGTGAACGTCACGAAAGTGCCGGGCGTGGACGGGCGCCCGGCCCGCGCGCCTCGGCCGCGGTCCTCCCCACCCCCGTCGGGGAGGACCGCGGCCGGCCCGTGCGCCCGGTGCTTCAGCGCGCCGCGGGCTGCGGCGGAGCCGGAGCGGGGTCGGGGGCCTCCTCGCGCACCCCGAACCGCTCGTGCGCCCGACGCAGCGGCTTGGGGGCCCACCAGGCGCGACGGCCCAGCAGCGCCATCGTGGCGGGCACCAGCAGCATCCGGACGACCGTGGCGTCGATCAGTACCGCCAGGGTGAGGCCGAGCCCGATCTGCAGGATCGGTGAGAAGCCGCCCGTCATGAAGGCGCCGAACACCACCGCGAGGAGCAGCGCGGCACAGGTCACCACCCGGCCGGACCGGCGCAGGCCGGTCACCACGGCCTCCCGGTCGTCGCCGGTCGCCTCCCGGGCCTCGCGCATCCGGGCCAGGATGAACAACTCGTAGTCCATGGCCAGTCCGAAGGCGATGGCGATGATCAGCGGTGGCGCCGTCAGGCTCAGCGCACCCAGCCCCTCCGCGCCGACCAGTCCGGCCAGATGGCCGTCCTGGAACACCCAGACCACCGCACCCAGCGCGGCCCCGAGACTGAGCAGCGTGGTCGCGACGGTGCGCAGCGGCAGCAGCACCGACCCGGTGAACGCGAACAGCAGCAGGAAGATCCCGGCCAGCACGGTCAGCGCCGCCCACGGCGCCCGGTCGGCGAGCATCTGCCGGAAGTCCACCAGTTGGGCCGCGCCGCCGGTGACCTGGACCGGTGCGTCGCCGCGCACCTCGCGCACCCGCTCGACCAGTTCGGTGGCCGCCGGGCCGTCGGCCGGTCCGCCCGGGGGCAGTTCGAGCACGGTGGTGCCACCGGACAGGTCACGGGCGGTGGTGCCCGGAGCGAGGGCGCGGATCCGGTCGGCCGTCGCTGTGTCGGTGCCGGGCCGCAGGACCACGGTGACCGGTGACACGCCGGTGCCCGGCGGGAAGTGCGCCTCGATCGCGTCGTACAACTGCCGTGCCTCGGTGTCCTTGGGGAGCTGCCGCGCGTCCCCGAGGTTGATGGTCAGGCCGCTGACGGGCAGTGCCAGCACCAGCAGGGCCGGGACGGCCACCGCCAGGACTGCCACGCGCCGCCGGGCGGCGAAGCGGGCGATGCGGCCGAAGAGCCGGCCCTCCTCCTCCGGCCGCACCTTCGCCGGGGGGATCCGGCCGCCGAACCGGGCCAGCAGCGCGGGCAGCAGCGTCAGCGCCGCCAGCATGTCGACGACGACCACCGCGGCGACCGCGAGCCCCATGCTGCGCAGGAACGTACTCGGGAAGACGAGCAGCCCGGCCAGGCTCACCGCCACCGTCAGCCCGGAGAACAGCACCGTCCGGCCGGCCGCCGCGGCCGTGCGGTGCACGGCCTCCGCCACGTCCGGGGTGTGCCGCCGCTCCTCGCGGAAGCGGACCAGGATCAGCAGGGCGTAGTCCACCGCCAGGCCGAGCCCCAGCATCGTCGTGACCTGGATCGCGTACACGGAGATGTCGGTGAACTGGCTGAAGCCGAACAGCGCGAGGAACGCGCCCGCGATCCCGGCGACCGCAACCAGCAGCGGCAGGCCGGCCGCACGCAGCCCCCCGAACACCACGAGCAGCAGCACCAGCACGACCGGCAGCGAGATCAACTCCGCGTTCTTCACGTCCTCCTGGGCGCGCTCGCCCAGCTGCTTCCCCAGCAGCGGTCCGCCGCTGACGTGGACGCCGGACACCTCGCTCCCGGCGATCCCGTGCAGCCGGTCGGCCGCGTCGTCCACCGCCGCCTCCTCGGCGTCGTCGTCGAGGCCGCCCTCCAGGACGACCAGCCCGGGTGTCGCGTAGGGGTCGGGCACCTCGGCGACGCCCGCGACCTCCCGAAGGTCGGCGACGGCCCGCCGCACCTCGGCGCGCACGGCGGGGTCCGCGACGGCGGCGGCCTCGACCACGCCGGTGATCGAGTCGCCCGCCGGGTCCAGGCCGTCCAGGTGCTCGGCGGCGATCTGCGACTCGGTGCCCGGGACGTCGGGCACGTCGTCGGAGAGCCTCCCGAAGACGCCCGTGCCGAGGCCGAAGCCGAGCAGCAGGAACAGGCCCCACAGGAGCAGCACGGTCAAGGGGCGGCGGGTCGCCGCCCGGGCGAGTGTGGACAGCACGGTCCCTCCCGGCGTTTCGGATGCGGTCTTGCCCTGTCGCCACCAGGGTCGGGGCCGCCGGGGGTGCGCCGGATCGCCTGAGGGAGCGGTTTGCGGGCCTCGCCCGCACGGGGGACAGCGCCCGCCGCCTCACCCGTCAGGGGGAGCCGGGCGCCACCAGACCCGTCTCGTACGCGCAGATCACCGCCTGCACCCGGTCCCTGAGACCGAGCTTGCCGAGCACGTTGCTGACATGGGTCTTGACGGTGTGCTCGCTCACGAACAGGGTCGTGGCGATCTCGGAGTTGGACAGTCCCCGGGCCAGCAGCCGCAGCGTCTCCACCTCGCGCGCGGTCAGCACCTCCAGGCGCTCCGGGGTGACCTCGGCCGTGGCCTCCTCGCGCCGGCGCCGCACGATGTCCGCGACCAGACGCCGCGTCACCGCCGGGGCCAGCAGCGAGTCGCCGGCCGCGACCACCCGCACCGCGTGCACCAGGTCGTCCCGGCGCACGTCCTTGAGCAGGAAGCCGCTGGCGCCCGCGTACAGGGCCTCGTACACGTACTCGTCCAGGTCGAAGGTGGTCAGCATGACGACCTTGCAGGCGGAGCCCGCGCACACCCGCCGGGCCGCGTCGAGACCGTCCATGACCGGCATGCGGATGTCCAGCAGCAGCACGTCCGGCGTGTGCCGTTCGACCGCGGCGACCGCCTCCGCGCCGTCCCCGGCCTCCGCGACCACCTCGATGTCGGGCTGCGCCTCGAGGATCATGCTGAACCCGCTGCGCACCAGCTCCTGGTCGTCGGCGACCACCACCCGGATGCTCACCCGAGCGCCGCCCGACGGCCGGCCGCGACGGGCAGGCGTACGAGGACCCGGAAACCGCCGTCCGGTCCGGCGCCGGTGACGGCACCGCCCCCGCAGGCGGCGGCCCGCTCCCGGATGCCGATCAGCCCGTGTCCGCCCTCGCCCGCCCCGCCCGGGGCCGCGGGGCCTCGTCCGTCGTCCGTCACCGTCAGGGTCACCTCGTCCTCCGCCCAGTCGAGTCCGACCGTCGCGCAGGAAGCGTACGCGTGCTTGACCGTGTTGGTGAGGGCCTCCTGCACGATGCGGTAGGCGGCGACCTCGGTGTCCGGGGGCAGCGGACGCGGGTCGCCCGTCACGCGCAACTCCACGGCCAGGCCGGTCGATTCACCGACCCGGCGGACCAGGCCCGGCAGCGCGGCCAGGCCCGGCTGGGGCAGCCGCCACGGTCCGGACTCCCGCTCCTCCTGCTTGAGCACCCCGAGGATGCGGCGCAGTTGGGTCATCGCGTCCCGCCCGGTGGTCGCGATCGCGTCGAAGGCCGCCTCGGCGCGCGCCGGATCACTGCGCACGACGACCGGTCCGGCCTCGGCCTGCACCACCATCAGGCTGACCGCGTGCGCCAGGATGTCGTGCATGTCGCGGGCGATACGGGCCCGTTCCTGCGCCGTGGCCCGCGCGGTGTCGGCCGTCCGCTCACGCTCCAGCCGCCGTGCCCGGTCCTCCAGCTCCGCGGTGTAGGCGCGCTGGGTCCGGGCGAGCGAGCCGAGCGCGTACGCGCACACGATGCTCAGCAACTGGAAGGCGTACTCGAACGGTTCGGCGTCCTCCTTGTGGCTGATGGTGGCGGCGACCCCGACCAGCCAGCCCGCCAGCATCACCCGCCGCTGCCAGGGCCGGGCGAGGGCGGCCAGCGTGTACAGGACGACGAAGCCGCCGTACATCAGGTCGGGCGGCGGCGCGTGGTACAGCGCCTGGACCGGCGTGGCCACCGACACGGCACAGGCGGTCGCGAAGGGCGCCGCCCGCCGCCACACCAGCGGCACGGCGGTCGCGGCGCCGAGCAGCCAGCCCCGCCAGGACAGCGGGTCGTCGCCCTCGTCGGGGAACAGCCACTGCAGCGAGACGGCGAACAGCACCAGCCCGGCGACGGCGGCGTCCACGGCGTACGGGCTGGTCGTACGCAGCCGCACGAGGACGCGGGCGAGCGGGGAGGTCGGCGGGGAGGACAGCGGGGACCGGGCGGACATGGGCGGCTCCTCGGGGCAAGGACCGTCCCAGTATCAACAGGTGTGCGGGGGAGGGTCCTCACCGGTGAGAGGGATATCCGGGCGCCAGCCCAGGGCCCGTGAGATGCCGCGGGCCGCCAGCCGGACCGCCGGCACCAGCGCCGGCACCCGGGCGTCGGCGTGCGGCACGACCACCGACACGGCCGCCGTCACGGTGCCGTCCGGGCCGTGCACCGGGGCGGCCACCGAGAGGGCGTCGTCGGTGATCTGCCGGTCGCTCACCGCCGCCCCGGTGCGCCGCACCTCGGCCAGCACCCGGCGCAGCCGTGCCGGATCGGTGATCGTGTACGGGGTGAAGGAGGCCAGCGGACCGGCGCGGTACGCCTCCTGGAACTCCGGTTCGCCGTGCGCCAGCAGGGCGAGCCCGACCCCGGTGGCGTGCAGCGGCCAGCGGGCGCCGACGCGGATGTGCACGCCGACCGAGGACCGCGCCGCCAGCCACTCGATGTAGACGACCTCGCCGCCGTCCCGCACCGCCAGTTGCACGTTCTCGTGGGTCGCCTCGTACAGGTCCTCCAGGTAGGGCAGGGCGACCTGCCGCAGCCCGAGACCGCGCGGGGCGAGCGCGGCGATCTCCCACAGCCGCAGGCCGACGTGGTAGACGCCCGACCCGTCCCGCTCCAGCGCACCCCACCGGGTCAGGGCGCCCACCAGCCGGTGCGCGGTGGTCAGGCTCAGTCCGGCCCGCCGGCTGATGTCCGTCAGGGACAGCGCCGGGTGCCCGTGGTCGAACGCGGCGAGCACGGAGAGCAGCCGGTCGGGGGCGGTGGGGGCGGTGGGGGCGGTCACCGGGCCGAGGGTAGGTGCCCGCCCTGCCCCTGGACAGAGGGAAGGGCCTTCGGACCGGGGGGAGGCGGGGTGCACGCGCCGGGGCACCCGCCCGTGCCATGATCGGCGCCGGACACAAGTGCGGCCGCGGGCGACGGAAGGGTGCGGACGTGAGGCTGACGATGCTGGGCGGCGGCGGGTTCCGGGTGCCGCTCGTGTACGGGGCGCTCCTCGGGGACCGCGCCGAGGGGCGCGTGAGCGAGGTCGTCCTGCACGACCTGGACCCGGCCCGGCTGGCGGCGGTGACGCGGGTGCTGGCCGAGCAGGCGGCCGGGGTGCCCGACGCGCCGACGCTCACCGCCACGACCGACCTCGACGAGGCGCTGCGCGGCGCCGACTTCGTGTTCTCCGCGATCCGCGTCGGCGGCCTCCAGGGACGCGCCGACGACGAACGGGTGGCGCTCGCCGAGGGCGTCCTCGGTCAGGAGACGGTCGGCGCGGGCGGCATCGCCTACGGGCTGCGGACCGTCCCGGTGGCCGTGGACATCGCCCGCCGGGTGGCCCGGCTGGCACCGGACGCCTGGGTCATCAACTTCACCAACCCGGCGGGACTGGTCACCGAGGCCATGTCCCGGCACCTCGGCGACCGGGTCGTCGGCATCTGCGACTCGCCGGTCGGGCTCGGCCGCCGCGTCGCCCGCGTGCTGGGCGCCGACCCGGACGACGCCTTCGTCGACTACGTCGGCCTCAACCACCTCGGCTGGCTGCGCGGACTGCGCGTCGGCGGACGCGACCAGCTCCCGCGGCTGCTGGCCGACCCGGCGCTGCTGGGCTCCTTCGAGGAGGGCCGGCTCTTCGGTCCCGAGTGGCTGTGCTCCCTCGGCGCCGTCCCCAACGAGTACCTGCACTACTACTACTTCAACCGGGAGACCGTCCGCGCCCACCAGCAGGCCGAGCGCACCCGCGGCGCCTTCCTGCGCGACCAGCAGGCCCGCTTCTACGACGAGATGCGCCGCCCCGACGCCCCGGCCCTGGCCACCTGGGACCGCACCCGCGCCGAGCGCGAGGCCACCTACATGGCCGAGAACCGCGAGACGGCGGGCGCGGGCGAACGCGAGGCCGAAGACCTGTCCGGCGGCTACGAGCAGGTGGCCCTGGCACTGATGCGGGCCGTCGCCCGCGACGAACGCGCCACCCTGATCCTCAACGTCCGCAACCGCGGCACGCTGTCCGTCCTCGACCCCGACGCGGTGATCGAGGTCCCCTGCCTCGTCGACGCGAACGGCGCCCACCCGATGACCGCCGCCCCGCTGCCGGACCACGCCACCGGCCTGGTCTGCGCGGTCAAGGCCGTCGAGCGCGACGTCCTGACCGCGGCCGAGACCGGCTCCCGGGCGGCCGCGGTACGCGCGTTCGCCCTGCACCCCCTGGTCGACTCGGTGGACGTCGCCCACCGCCTCGTCGACGGCTACCGTGCGGTGCACCCGGGACTGGCCTACCTCAGGTGAGCCCCACCGGCGCGGAGGCGGCCGGTGCCTCAGCCGGTCCCGGCGCCGGTGCCTGCGCGGCCGCCGCCGGCGTCAAAACGGCGGGGAGGTCCGCGCGCTGGTGCGGCACGGACACCGGGCGCAGCGGACGCGGCCCCGACACCACGGCGTAGTCCTGGCCCAGGAACGGGGGCTCCAGCTCACCCGGGTCGTCGCCCAGGGCCAGCCGGACCGCCGCCCACGGCACGTTGACGCCGCACAGCGCCAGCTGGTGCAGCCCACCGGCCGGGCGGGTGTTGACGTCCATCAGGACGGGCCGGTCGCCGTACATCCGGAACTGCACGTTGGACAGGTGGTGCAGCCCGAACGCCTCGGCGATCCGCCGCGCCGGGGCCAGCCACTGCTCGTGCAGGGTGAACCCGCGGCGGCGGCCGTTCTTGGTGCGGCCCACGGCGAGACGGACCCGGTTGTCGGTCCCGGTGAGGCAGTCCACCGACACCTCGGGCTGCTCCAGGCGCGGCATCACCAGCCAGTCCACGGGCTCCTCGGCCGCCCGCAGCGCCTCGACGACCAGGGGCAGCGGCACGGACGGGCTCGGGAAGCCGCTCAGGTGCGCGAGCGAGAAGGGGTCGCGGGTGACCGTCCGGAAGCCCACGCCGCCCGCGCCGGACGCCGGCTTGAAGCACGCCCGGTGGCCGCCCGCCTCCAGCTCCTCCACCGCGAGGACCAGTTCGTCGGCCGTGCGCACCCGCCACCAGGGCGGCACCGGCACGCCGATCGCCCGGACCGCCTCGTAGGCGATCACCTTGTCCCGGAAGAGGGCCACGGCCTCCGGCGGCGGCGCCAGCAGCGCCGTACCGGCCGCCTCGAACTCGGCGCGGTGCGCCACGAGGGCCGACTGGTGCAGCCGGGGCACGAACACGTCGATGGCGCGCCGCGCGCACTGGTCCAGCGCGTACTCGACGTACCCGGCGGGGGACAGGCCCTCCGGCTCCAGGTCGGCGGTGTCCGCGGCGGCCAGCACGGGGGAGTCCGGGTCGCCGTGGGTGGCGTGGATCTCGACGGCCCGGTCGGCGGGATTTCTCCGCAGCTGATCCATGAAGAAGACGTTCTCCGCGTACGTGCGGTTGAGCCAGACGCGTACGGGAGAAGCCATGCAAGCCGCCTTCCAGGGTTCGCGGGCAGGGCGAAGCGGGCCGTGCCCGGCCAGGGGTTTGGAGGGACACCGAGCCGCTCTGCGCGAAAGGAGAGTCGTGGCGGTGGTGTTGGGGCGATCATAGGGGTACGCGCGGCCCCGGGCGCAACGAGCGTCACACGGACGCGTCGGCCCGGCAGTGAGCGGGCGGCCCCCGGCTCCGCCGAGGCGCGACCGGGCCGCCTTGTGACCCGGACGGGGATGTGATCTCGTGGCGTCGAACGTACGTCTGGAAGGGGTGGGGGGATGACGTCGAGGGCCGGCGCTCCGGGGAAGCTGTGGGCCATCAGCGATCTGCACATCGGATACGCGGAGAACCGGGCCCTCGTCGAGCGGACGCGCCCCGAGTCCGACGACGACTGGCTCCTGGTGGCCGGCGACGTGGCGGAGACCGTCGCCGACATCCGCTGGGCGCTCGGGACCCTCGCGGACCGCTTCCGCCGGGTCGTCTGGGTCCCGGGCAACCACGAACTGTGGACGCACCCCAGGGACGAGGTCACCCTGCGCGGCGTCGCCCGCTACGAGCACCTCGTCGAGATGTGCCGCGAACTGGGCGTGACCACCCCCGAGGACCCGTACCCGGTGTGGGAGGGCGCGGGCGGCCCGGCGGTCGTGGCGCCGCTCTTCCTGCTGTACGACTACTCGTTCCTGCCCAAGGGCTGCGCGACCAAGGCCGAAGGGCTGGAGTACGCCCAGGGCACCGGAGTCGTGTGCAGCGACGAGTACCTGCTGCACCCCGACCCCTACCCCAGCCGCGAGGCCTGGTGCCGGGCCCGGGTCGAGGAGACCGAGCGCAGGCTCGCCGAGATCCCCGCGGACCTGCCGACGATCCCCGTCAACCACTATCCGCTGCACCGGCACCCCACCGACATCCTGTGGTACCCCGAGTTCGCCATGTGGTGCGGCACCTCGCTGACCGCCGACTGGCACCGCAGGTTCCGCGTCGCCACCATGGTCTACGGTCACCTGCACATCCCGCGCACCACCTGGCACGAGGGGGTCCGCTTCGAGGAGGTGTCGGTGGGGTATCCCCGCGAGTGGCGCAAGCGGCCCGGGCCGCCGGGGCAACTGCGCCGCATCCTGCCGTCGGAGCAGGCGTCCACCGCGACGCCGCGCCAGGAGGTGTCCCGTTGATCGAGGAACTGCTGCCCGACACGGTCGTCACCGTGGAGGCGTTCGGACACGACGACGCCGGCCACCTGCCCCTCTACCCCGAGGAGGAGGAACTCGTCGCGCGGGCGGTCGCCAAGCGGCGCCGGGAGTTCACCGTCGTGCGGTCCTGCGCCCGCCGGGCCATGGAGAAGCTCGGCGTACCCGCGCAGCCCGTGCTGACCGGGGAGCGCGGAGCCCCGCGCTGGCCGGACGGCCTCACCGGCAGCATGACCCACTGCGACGGCTACTGCGCCGCCGCCCTGGTCCGCCTGACCGACCTGGCCTCCCTCGGCATCGACGCCGAACCCGACGGGCCGCTCCCGGACGGCGTCCTCAAGACCATCGCCCTGCCCGCCGAGACGGCCCGCCTGCGGCGACTGGACGAGGCGCGGCCCGACGTGCACTGGGACCGGCTGCTGTTCAGCGCGAAGGAGTCGGTCTACAAGGCGTGGTTCCCCCTCACCGGGAAGTGGCTGGACTTCGCCGAGGCGGACATCGAGATCTCCGTGGACCCGGTCGACCCGCGCCGCGGCACCCTGCACGCCGCGCTCCTGGTGCCGGGACCGACCGTGGCGGGCAGGCGCCTGAGCCACTTCGACGGCCGCTGGACCGCCCGGGAGGGCCTGGTCACCACGGCCGTCGCGGTCCCGCGCGGCTGAGGGGCCACCAGGCGCCGCCCGCCTCCCGTCAGGGACGCGGGCTCCAGTCCCGCAACAGCCGGAAGAACGCCTCCTCGTTCCCCGTCAGTCCCGCCGCCCGCAGGGCCTCCTCCGCCTCGGCCAGCACGGAGGGCGGGACGACGGGCGGCCGGGGAGGCCCGTCCGGGCCCGTCCCGGTGTCGAAGCCGGCCCGTACGGTGTGCAGGAGCCGCAAGTAGGCCTGGACGGCGGTGCGCTCGTGGTCGGTCAGTACGGCGGTGGTCATCGGTCGGCTCTCCCCACAACGACGTCAGCGGTCACGCGCCCCCGCACGGCGGCGGCACCCTCCCAGCTTGCCGCCCACCACTGACAATCCCGTCCGCGGGACCGGGCCTCCGTGGGCCCCCGTGCCGTTACGACTCGGGCCGCTTGACGCTCTCCAGGAGCATGTCCAGCCACTCGGCGACCTTGTCGCGGTGCTGGTCCGTGGGCAGTTGCGCGGCCCGCCAGGCGATGCCGCGCACGCCGTGGTCCTGGAGCAGCCGCTCCAGCGGGTCGTCGGCGGCGGCCGCCGCCTCCCGCTCCCGGTCGGCGAGTTGCTGGAGCAGTTCCTGCTCGGTGCGCTGGAGGGCACCGGCGAGCGCCTCGGGGTCCTCGGCGGTGAGGAACCCGGCGTGCACCCCGAAGAAGCGCTGACTGGCGTCGCAGTGCTCCATGGTGGGGCGCCGGTCGCCGTTGATGAGGGCGCCGGCCTGCTGCCGGGACATCCCGGCGCCGTCGGCGATCTCCTGCTGGGTGTACTTGCGGCCGTTCGGCTTCAGCCGGGTGCGGCGCAGCAGGTCCAGGCGCTGCACGAACCTGGTCTGGACATCGGGTTCACCCGCCGGCCGGCCGCCGAGCAGAGCCCCGACGACGGACTCGGGGACGCCGCTGGCGGCGGAGAGCCGGCCCACGTCGAAGACCTCGGTGTGCGGCACGCCGAGCCGGTCTGCGAGCGCGCCGACGCGGGCGACGACGGCGGTCGGCGTGGTCGGCGTAGGGGTCGGCATGGCGCCCGGACCTTCGAAGCCACCCGTCACCGACAGCTCTCCTACGTCTCTCAGGCCGCACAGGCTTCTCACAAGCAGTTGCCGTGAACTTCCCGGAGAGTAGCCTGCCGCTCGAACTCACATCCAGGCATCGCCACAACTGTGGCCTATTTCAGCCGTCAACAGGCACGAAATGCCACGATAGTTGACACGCCTCGCGTCGGGGCGCCAGGATGCGGACGCCGCGAGAAGGCCGCATAGGCAAGAGGGGTGACCTCCCGATGGCATTTCAGGCAGGAGGGCAGCGGTCGGCGCCGCGGCCCACCCCCGCGACCCCCGAGGCCCAGGCGTATCTCCAGGACTACACGGCGCTCCTCGAGGCCGTGCCCTTCCCGTCCCTCGTCGTCGACCACCGCTGGGACGTGGTGCTGGCCAACGGCGCCTTCCGGACACTCTTCCAGGGCGCCGGACCGCACCCGACGGCCATGCCCGACGACAACTTCCTCAGGTTCGTCCTCTTCCACCCGGACGCCGCCACGGTCCTCGCCGAGCACGAGTCGAGCTGGTGCCTGCCCATGCTGGCGCACTTCGCCGCCACCCTGGAGCGGTACGGCCACGACCCCGGACTGCAGGCCGTCCGCCGGGACATCGCCCAGGACCCGATCATGGAGGCCGCCTACCGCCAGGGCCTGCCGCACTGGGTCCGCGCCGTCGGCGCACGCGCCGTCGAACACGACGGTGCCGTACGGCCGTTGCACCACCCCGACCCGCGCCGGGGCACCACCGAGTGCCGGGTCGTGGTCGAAACGCCCGGGGCGCTCCAGGAACTGGGCTACACCCGGCTGACGCTGGTCCTGCGCGAACCGCGCCGCACCGGGCAGCGCCCGCCGAGCGCCCGCCGCGCCTCCTCCCACCTGAGGGTCGTCCCCGCCGCCGAGTGACCCGCGGTCAGTGCGTGGGCGGGGTGTCCGCCCCCTGCGGCTCCTTCGAGGGGACCCGGGCCGCCCCGTGCTTGGCCGCCTGGATCTGCTCGTACACGTGGGTGCGCAGCTCCGCGAAGCGCGGCGCCACCCGGGTGTGCACCTGGTCCCGCCCGTCCGGCAGATCGATCCGGAGCTGCTCCCGTACGACGGTGGGGGAGGCGGACAGCACGATCACCCGCTGCCCCAGGTACACGGCCTCGTCGATGTCATGGGTGACGAACAGGACCGTGATGCCCCGCTCCCGCCACAGCGCCCGCACCAGGTCCTCCAGGTCGGCGCGGGTCTGCGCGTCCACCGCAGCGAAGGGCTCGTCCATCAGCAGCACCTCGGGCTCGTACGCCAGCGCCCGCGCGATGGCCACCCGTTGCTGCATCCCGCCGGACAACTGCCACGGGTAGGCCCCGGCGGCGTCCGCGAGCCCGACCGACGCGAGGGCGTCCGCGACCAGCTCCCGGCGCCGTGGCCTGCTCAGGTCCTTCTGCTTCAGGGGCAGTTCGACGTTCTCGCCGACCCGCATCCACGGGAACAGGCTTCGTCCGTACTCCTGGAAGACGAACGCCATCCCGGGCGGCGGACCCGCCACCCTGCGGCCGGCCAGGAACACCTCGCCCGCCGTCGGTTCGAGCAGGCCGCCCACGCACTTCAGCAGCGTCGTCTTGCCGCAGCCCGACGGACCGACCAGGCAGACCAGTTCACCGGCCGCCACCGTGAAGGTCAGATCGCGCACCGCCTCGACACGCCGCCCCGAACCCTCGTACACCTTCCGCAGGCCGCGTACGTCGAGCATGGACCGCCCTTTCACACGTCATGGGTCACCGGGACCGCCGGGCGGCGGCGCGCAGGCCGTGGTACCAGCCGAGCGCCCGCCGCTCGACCAACTGGAAGAGGACCGACAGCACGAAGCCGAGCAGACCGAGCAGCAGGATGCCGGTCCACATGTCGGGGATCGCGAAGGAACGCTGGAACTGCACGATGGTGAAGCCCAGACCGTTGCTGGCGGCGAACATCTCGCTGATCACCATGAGGATGATGCCGACGGACAGCGCCTGGCGCAGCCCCGCGAAGATCTGCGGGCTCGCCGAGGGCAGCACCACGTGCCGCAGCCGCGCCACGCCCGTGATGCCGTAGGAGCGGGCCGTCTCGGCCGTCACCGCGTCCACCGCCCGCACCCCCTCGACCGTGTTGAGCAGCACCGGCCAGACACATCCGCTGGCGATGACGACGACCTTCATCGTGTCGCCGATGCCCGCGAACAGCATGATCACCGGCACCAGCACCGGCGGCGGCACCGCGCGCAGGAACTCCAGCACCGGCTCGCACACCGCCCGCACCCGCCGGTGGGAGCCGATCACCGTGCCGAGCGCGACACCGACCACGGTCGCGAGCGCGTAACCGGCGGCGAGCCGGAGCACGCTGGGCAGCACGTCACCGCGCCACCGCTCGCCGGTCCACACGTCGGGGAAGGCCGACACGATCGTCCGGAGCGGCGGCCAGTACACGTCCTCGCTGCCCGACGAGGAGACCCACCAGACGGCCACGAGGACCACCGGCAGGGCGAGCACGAGCACCAGGCGCAGCAGCAGGCGTCTCACACCGCCACCTCCCCGCGCACCGACTGGTGCCAGGCCAGCGCCCGCCGCTCCACCGACCGCGCGCCGACGTTGATCAGCAGGCCCAGCAGACCGGTGACGACGATCAGCGCGTACATCTCCGGCACGGCCTGCGAGGTCTGCGCCACCGCGATCCGGGCACCGAGCCCCGGCGCCCCGACGACCAGCTCGGCGGTGACTGCGAGGATCAGCGCCACCGCCGCCGCCAGCCGCACCCCTGTCATGACGTACGGCAGCGCGGTCGGCCACAGCACGTACCGGATCCGCGCCCAGGTGCCCAGGCCGTACGAGCGTGCCGTCTCCTCGGCGACGGGGTCGACGTCCCGCATGCCGTACAGGACCTGGATCAGCACCTGCCAGAAGGCCGCGTACACGACCAGGAGCAGCACCGACCGCAGCTCGGTGCCGAACAGCAGCACCGCCAGCGGGATCAGCGCGACCGACGGGATCGGGCGCAGGAACTCGATCGTGGACGCCGTCGCCTCGCGCAGGTACGGCACCACGGACAGCAGTACGCCCACCACGATCCCCGCGCCGACCGCCACGGCCAGGCCGAGCGCCCAGCCGGTCAGGGTGTCGCCCATCGCGGTCCAGAAGGCGCCGTCCGCGACCTCCGTGCCGAGTGCGTCGGCGATGCGGCTGGTGGGCGGGAAGTACTCCTCCTCGACCAGGCCCAGCCGCGGCACCGCCTCGCCCAGGGCGAGGAAGGCCGCGAGCCCGGCCGCGCCCAGAGCGGCGTTCTCGCCCCTCACGGCAGCAGCTCGTCCAGGTCCGGCGCCCGCTTGAACAGGCCGTCGGCCTCGCCGAGCCGCGCCAGCTCCTCGACACCCGCGCGGTTGGGCTCGGCCGGCCACTTCGGCAGCGTCACCTTCGCCAGCACGTCCGCCGGGATCTTCGTGTACGTGGTGACGATCTCCCGGACCTCGTCGGGGTGCGCGTCGGCGTACGCGAGGGACTCGGCGGTGGCCGCCTGGAACTTCTTCACCACCCCCGGCTGCTCCTTCGCGTACTTGGCCGAGGTGAAGTACATGGCGACGGTGAGGTCGGGCGCCACGTCGATCATGGGGGAGGCGATCTCCCGGCCTCCTTGACTCTTGATCGTGGCCAGCGCCGGCTCCACCACCATCGCCGCGTCGATCCGTCCGGCGTCGAGCGCGGCCGGCATCTGGTCGAAGGCCAGCTCCACCAGCTCCACCTCGTCGGGATCGCCGCCCGCCTTGCGCACCGAGGCCCGCACCGCGGTCTCGTTGATGTTCTTCAGCGTGTTGATGGCGACCTTCTTGCCCGCCAGCTCCTTCGGCGACCGGATCGGGCTGTCCCCCTTCACGGTGAGCGCCTCGAAGTCCTTGCCCACCTCACCGGTCGAGGCGATGCCGTTGGCCACCGCCTTCACCGGCACGTCGTTCGACTGGGCGATCAGCAGGGACGTCATGTTGCTGAAGCCGAACATCTCCCAAAGTAACTGCTGTTCTGGCAGTCTGGCTCCGTGCCCAGAAGCCTGCAGACCGCCACCGACACCGCCGCGCGCCGCGTCATCCGCTGCTTCGCGTACGCCCGCATCAGCGAGGACCGCGAAGGCGCCCACCTCGCCACCGAGCGCCAGCTCGACGACATGCGCCAGCTCGCCGAGCAGCTCTCCACCCCTGCCGTCGAGTACCGCATCGTCAAGGTCTTCGAGGACAACGACCTCAGCGCGTACTCCGGCAAGCCGCGGCCCGACTACAAGGACATGCTCACCCGGCTCCGCAACGGCGAAGCGGACTGCGTCCTCGCCTGGCACACCGACCGCCTCCACCGCTCCCCGGTCGAGCTGGAGGAGTACATCGACGTATGCTCCCCCCGCACCATCGACACCCGCACCGTGAAGGCCGGCCACCTCGACCTGTCCACCGCGACCGGCCGGATGATCGCCCGGCAGCTCGGCGTCCAGGCCCGCTACGAGGTTGAGCGGATGATCGAACGCTCGAAGCGGGCCCGCGACCAGAAGGCGTCGCACGGCGAGTACAGCGGCGGCCCCCGTCCGTTCGGCTACGAGGCCGACGGCGTCACCCCGCGCACGCTCGAATGCCCGCGCTGCCACCAGGAGGGCCCGGACGGGTTCACCATGCGGCGCACGTGCGAGGAGTGCGAGGCAGCCGGCAGGTTCACCCGTGACCTGGTGTGCCAGGCCTGTGACGCGCGGGACGCGCTCCGGGTGGACTTCGTCTGTGACCAGTGCCGGGTGCCCGCGGAGTTCGCCGAGGGGTCCGAGGCTTCTGCCGTCCACCCGGCGCTGGAGGCCGTGGTGGTCGGCGCATCGCTGAGTGGCACGGCCAGAGGATGGGCGGGCCAAGGCTTCGTCTCCAGCCGCGGCAAGGCACCCGACGTCAACCAGGTGCGGACGATCCTCATGCGGCCCCGGAACGCCGGCCTGCTCCAGCACCGGGGCCAGATCGCGGGCCGAGGCGGCTGGATGGCGCTGACCGACGAGGGGACGTGGCGCAGCGCCATGGCGGTCCTCGAGGACCCGAGCCGGTACACGTCCGGGTCGAACGTGCGGAAGTACCTCGGCAGCAACATCTACGAGTGCGGCGAGTGCGGCACGGCGAAGCTCACCGGATTCCCCCGCCCGGTGTCGCGGAAGAAGAAGACGGGGAAGCAGCCCGTCGGTCGGGTGGGCGACAAAGAGCCGGCGTACCGGTGCGAGAACGGGTGCGTGGTCCGGGACGGGCAGAGCCTGGACGACTACGTGCTGCTGCACTTCTTCCGGCGGCTGCAGGAGGAGGACGCGGCGGCTCTGTTCGCGCGGCGGAGCGAGCCGGTTGTGGACGTGGCGCAGGTGCGCAAGGACATGCGGCGGGCGCGGGCCAAGCTGGATGAGCTGGCTGCGGCGCTCGGCCGCAACGAGATGGATATGCAGGAGTGGCGGGTCGCGTCGGGGGAGGCGCGGAAGCGGCTGCACGCTGCGGAGGATCAGATGAAGGACGCGGTGGCCGCGAACCCGGTGGCCGAGTTGCTGGCCGCTGACGATCCGGAGCAGGTGTGGAACGACGTGTTCGATCTGTCGCGGCGGCGGGCGGCGGTCGACTACGTGATGCGTGTGCGGGTGGGGAAGGCGCGTCCGGGGCGGCAGCCGGACGGGACGTACTTCGACAAGTCGACGATCCTGATCGACTGGAAGTAGGGCGGCGCCCCCGGACCCATGCCGGGGGCGCCTTGGCCGGGCCGTCGCAGCCTGGGGGGCAGTACGACGGTCGGCCGGTTCAGGGGAGGGTGTGATTCCACCCTTGGCGCACAAGGTTGCCCTGTGCAAGATCCTTACGCGGCGTGTCACTCGAACGTGTGTTTCCTTGTCGAAGGGGTTGCGTCGCATCCAGGAAATGCCCACTTTAACGTGCTGACTTAGGATGATCTTCGTCAGAGCGTTTGTCGAGTGCACCCACCCGAAGACGACGCCTGGCTCTACGAGCACAGCCGCGTCCTCGGCGACCGAATCCGCACCGCGCGCCGTGCTCGACGGATCTCTCAAGAGCAGCTGCACCTCCGCGCCGGCATCAGCCGCAACGTTCTTCAGAAGATCGAATCCGGCCGTCACAACCCGACGTACTTCACGCTGCTGCGGATCGCCCGGGTCCTCGACGTGCCGCTGCGGGATCTGGTCGGCTGACGGCGGCTGCCCGGTGGAGCTTCGGCACGGGCAGCCGCCCCCTTCCGGATGGAAGGCCGACACCAACGGTGTCCCCCTGACTGGCGGCCAGGAGCCTGTGAGCGGCCCGCCCCCGACGGGGGCGCGGAGACGGGCCGCGGGTTCCGCTCCCGGCACGGCCGGCGTGGAATCGTGCCAGAGGCGGAGTCTCAGGTGGTGCTGGTGGCTGCGCAGCCACGACCAGGCATGCACTGGTAGACGTCGACGTCCAGGCGGACGGCGCCTATCTGCCCGGTCGCGCGGCCGGCGGGGGTGCCGCCGCGGGCGAGGGATTCGCCGCAGTGCACGCACGCCCAGCCGGAGTAGACCGGACGGGACAGGGTGGCCGCGTCGGGCAGGGCCGTGCTCACTGGTCCTGGTCCTCATCCTCGTAGGGGGTGAGTTTCCAGATCCGGATGCAGTGGATGCAGGCGTAGTGCACCTTGCCGCCGCTGCCTGCCTCGCTGAGCTGGATGCGCTGCACGTGGTCCTCGACCTGGTTGTGCCACGAGCAGTAGCCCGATGTCGTGGGGGCGTCTGCGGTGGCCATCACAGGGGCCGCTCTGCGAACGGGACCAGGTCGTGCTTGTTGATGCAGGGCTGGCAGGCTCGGCGGACGCCGCCGGGCCCGGAGCCCTGCTCGTCGACCTGGATGACGCGGACGCCGTCGGCGATGTCCTTGTGCCAGGCGCACCAGCCAATGGCGCGTAGCCCGTCTCCGGTCTCGGCGGTTGCGCTCATGCTGCGTTCCCCCTCTGCAAGGCGTCGGCCAGGCGCAGCGCGACGTCGGCCCGGACCCGGCCCAGATCGACCAGAGCGAGGCTCGGCGACGCGGCGTCCACGCCGAGCGAGGGCAGGACGATGCCGGCGCCGTCGAGGGCTGCACGGAGGGACTCGACGGCCATGAAGGGGTCGACGTCGGTCGACTGCGTGTTGGCCATATCGGGACGTTAAGAGCGGCCGACCGGCGGGCACCATCGAGGTTGCGCAGAGTTGCAAGGCCACTTCGCGAGATTGCGCGTTGTTGCGGATCTGAGGCCACTGAACACGGGGCAGGCGGCGGCCGGCTGGTAGAGGCTGGGGGCATCCACCACCACGGCGAAGGGGAGAGACATGGCACGCCGACTGCGGTTCAACGGCACCGGCAGCGGAGTCAACGGCTGCCCATCCATCCACGAAGACCTGGACTCCGGTGACGTCATCGTCCACGGGCCGCCGCTGACCGGGCAGGAGGACATCGCCAAGCTGCGGCATCTCGGGCCGGGCGAGGTGCCCATCGTCGTCCCCCGCACGCTGCTCATTGACTTCGGGCCGAAGGACACCGGTCGAGAGCCCGACATCATCAGCCTCGACGAGTTCGACCGGCTGTTCACCGTGTTCGAGCACACGGCCTGGCGGCTGGAGACGCGCAGTCGGTACGCCTCCGACGAGACGGCCCCCACCTACGCGCAGTTCACCCGCGGTGAGCCCGTCGACTGGTCCGGTGCGGACCTGGAGTGGTGCGCCGAGCGGCGCGAACAGGCCGCGCTGGGGAAGAAGTTCGAACGCGTCCGCGTCATCGATCAGCCGCCCACCACGGGGCAGCTCTACCTCCTGGAGAACGCGCGCCGTAACAGCTCTGTGGGCGAGGCCATCCATAACCTTGACCGTGCGACCGCCGACGGGCTTGGCCTGCCCGAAGAGGACTTCTGGATCTTTGACTCCAGGCTCGTCGCCCTGCTCAACTTCGACGATGCCGACAACCTGATCAACGTCGAGCTGATCAGGGAACCGGCCGCCGTCCTGCGGTACGCCATGGCCCGCGACGCGGCGATGCACCACGCCGTCCCGTACACCGAGTACGCGGAGCGGCTGCCAGCAGCACAGTAGACAAGGGGTACCGGTGAGCACGGACTACCAGCAGGCGCGCGAAGCTCTCGGGATACGCCTCCGAGAACTCCGGCTCTCCGCGCCCGGCGGCCGTCTCACCGGTGCCCAGCTCGCCGAGCAGCACGGCTGGAACAAGTCGAAGGTCTCCCGCCTGGAAAACGGCCGGCAGACCCCCACACCCGACGACCTGCGCCGGTGGGCGGACGGCACCGGGCAGCCGGACGCCTATGACGAACTCGTGGCCCGGCTGCGGGGCTTCGAGTCGCACATCCGGTCGTGGCGGCGGCAGCTGGCCTCCGGGCACAAGGCGGTGCAGGACACCCACCTGAGCGCCCACACGGACGCCAGCCTGTTCCGCGGCTGGGAGACCTCCATGGTCTTCGGGATCCTCCAGACCGCGGACTACGCGCGGTCGATCTTCACCCGGTACGCGGAACTCCAGCGCAGTCCGCGCGACACCGAGGCTGCCGTGCGGTCCCGGATCCAGCGGCAGGAGGCGCTCTACGACTCGTCGAAGCGGTTCCATCTCCTGCTGTGGGAGCCTGCGTTGCGCGCGCTCGTGTGCCCGCCCGCAGTGCTGGCCGCTCAACTCGACCGGCTGGCCGGCGTCGTCGGGCTGGATACCGTGGAGCTGGGGATCGTCCCGCTGTCGGCGTCGGTGAAGATCCCCCCGGCCACCGCGTTCTGGGTGTACGACGACCAGCAGGTCATCGTGGAGAACTGGCACGCGGAGCTGTGGATCGACGACCCGGCCAGCGTGGCCACGTACCTGCGGACGTGGGAGACGCTGCGGGAGTCCGCGGTGTACGGGGCCGACGCGCAGAACGCGATCGGCCGCGCGCGGCGGGCGCTCAACCCCCGGGCATGACGAAACGGCCCCCACCGCCCGCCGGGGGCGATGAGGGCCAAGCTTCACGGGTACTGCCTGCGAGACGGATCCAAGGCCAGCGCGAGCGGGCTCGTCGGCGCCTGCGAGCCGTCGTCTTCCGGTGCGCTATCCCGGCGGCAGACCAGCGCATCAGGGTCGTCGGCCGGCGGCTGGAGGCTGTACCCCGTCGGGCAGTTCGGTCCGGCCGGGCCCGGCTCGCCGCGCGGCCCCTGCTCACCCTGCGGTCCGGCCGGCCCCGCAGGCCCTGCCGGTCCAGCCGGGCCGGGCTCGCCCTGCGGTCCCTGCACGCCGTCCGTGCCGTCGGCCCCGGCCGCACCAGGCTCGCCGGCCTCGCCCGGTGCTCCGTCCGTACCGTCCTCGCCCGGCGAGCCGTCCTCACCGGCAGGCCCAGGCGAGCCGTTCCGGCCCGGACGGCCAGGGTCACCCTTCGGCCCCGGGATCGGCACCGGCACCTCCGCCCGCGCAGGCAGATCGTCCACCGCCACAGCCGGGTCCGGCGCGGCCGGTGTCTTCCCCTCGTCCTTGACCTGCTGGCGCAGCACCCGCACGTCCCCGGCCAACGTCGACACGGCGTCGCCGCGGCGGTCCGCCTCCGACGCCAGCTGATCCGCACGGCGGGCCTCCGCGTCGATCCGCAGCCACACCAGAACGACCGCGCCGGCCAGCACGAGCAGCACCGCCGCGACTGCGAGGGACCGCCACCGCTGCGCGAGGACGGGCTGACCATGACGACTCACGTGGGCTGTCCCCCTAGTTCGATGATCCGCTCACGCAGCCGGGCGTTCTCATTGGTGAGTTCCGCGATCCGCGCGTGCAGCTCCGCTTTGTCGGCGCGTTCTCTGGTGAGTTCGGCGTACGCCGCAGTCAAGAGGCGGTCGTTCTCGGCGACCTTTGCCTGCAGCGTGTTCCGTTCCTCCTGGAGGTTGTCGACGAGCGTTGAGTAGCCGCCGAGGACGGCGCCGGACTGTGAGGCGGCATTGGCGCCGCGATGCCCGTACAGAGCGGCGGCGGCCACCGCGAGCCCGACGACGATGGTTCCGACAGCGCCGAGCGTCGCAGCGTCCACAGGCGTCCTCCGATGGTGCGCGGTGGGGGGTGGTGCGCGAAGGGGCGGTGAGCGGCCGACTGCCGCCCACCGCGCCCCACATCAGACGCCCTTGGCCAGGCTCGCGGAGTTCTTGGTGCCGAACGCGCGGGCCAGCATCCCCTTGAGCAGGGACCCGGCAGCCGCGATTCCGGCCGCGGCCATGGTCTGCCAGAAGCTGGCGTGGAACATGTCGGCCGGGCCGGCCGCGATGGCTACGCCGCCAGCGGCGACGACGGCCGTGGACAGGGTCCGCTCGGCGAGGTCGCGGGCGTAGGAGGTGGCGGTCTTTACGACGGTCTCGCCGTCGAAGTGCAGCTCGGGCATGGGTCAGGACTCCTTCTTGGCGAGCGCGTCGACGGCCTTGCGGAGGGCCCGCAGCTCATCGAGGGCCGTGTTCAGGGTGTTGAGGATGGTCTGCGCGTAGCTGGACAGCGTCCACTTCGGGTTCTTCGCCTTGTCCGGCGCGCTCTTGGGTGCCGGGATGTTGTCCCGGTGGAGTACGGCGTCGCCGATCTGGGCCTGGCTGTATCCCGCCATGGGGTCCTCCTTGCTCGGGGTGGTGCCGGGGGTGCTGGGTTTCCAGTCGTCGCTGGAGGGGCCGTCGAGGCGGTCGCTGATCCGGGCGCGCATCGACGCCATCGTGAACCCGCGCGGGTCGACCTTCCCCGGCTGCCACTCCAGGTGCCCGATCACCGAGCGCTCGTCCCAGCCGTGATGCCGACACAGCGCGGCGGCCGCTCGCTCGATCGCCTCCAGCTGCACGGCCGGCCACGGGTCTTCGCCGTCGCCGAGGTTCTCGCACTCGAAGCCGTAGAAGTGTCGGTTGCCGTCGGTGTTCGCCTCGTTGTCGGCGGGCAGCGCCTTCTCCGCGATGACCGCCTGGAGGACGTCGTCGTCGCCGAGGCCCGCGTGGTTGGCCCGGCCGTAGCCGACCAGGTGGACGCGGCCGTCCTTGGTGATGACGCCGTGGCACAGGGGGCCGGGCAGGTTGGCGTATCCGTGCTGGCAGATGGAGACGGTGTTGGCGCTGCCCTTGGTCACGGTGTGGTGGATCATCACGCCGTGCACGGGGCCCCAGGCGCCCTTGTGGTTGCGGTTGTGGTCGCGCCAGTCGCCGACCTCGACGACGGTCAGGCCCTCGTCGCGCAGCGCCTTGACGAACGCGGACGCGGACATGGGTGTGGCCATGGGGCCTCCAGAGATGAGGAAAGCCCCGGGCCAGGACGGCGCGGGGCAGCAGTAGGGGGCGGTCAGGGGGCGGCCTCGTAGCTGCCCCAGAACCGCAGCGAGGAGCCGTTGTCCCACGACCACGGGGTGGACGCGTCGATCAGGCCGGCGCCCGACACGGTGCTGATGGCGTTGATGTTGCCGCCGGACATCTCGAACTCGAACGTCTGCGTGGTCGTCAGTCGGATACGGATCGGCTGCCGGGTGCCCGCGCCGCTCCCGTACCCGGACGGGGCGCCGCTCCGCGAGATCTCCCCCGACCCACAGCCGTTGGATGTCGCCGCGGCGGGGACCGGCGTGGAAAGCCTCCAGTTGTCCGTGCCCGACCCGAAGGTGGTGGTCGACCCGAAGACGATGTCGACCTGGTAATGGATGGTGAGCGCGGATTGCGCCCACCGAGCGGTGATCGCCGCGTTCCCGAAGGACGGCGTCGAGGCGCCTGACGTCGTCCAGACCGGCGTCCAGTCCTGCCACGTCGGCGAGATCGAAGCTAGACGGGACGCCGTCACCGTCATCCCCGGCTGCCAAGGCTCAAACGGCACAGAATCCTCCTACAGGGCGAGTCGCATCGGATTGACCAGCCGCACATCCGTCCCGGCGGTCTGGGCCTTGACGACCCCGTTGACGGACCGGGTCACACCGAACCGCTGCGGACCCACCGCCACGTTGTCGACGATCACCAGCGGCGAGACGTTCGTGTTCGACGTCGACGCGTACGTCCGCACACCCACCGCGCCGGCCGCCGTGATGCTCGTGTCGACGGCCGTCACGTGCCAGTCCGCAGGCTCCACATCAGGCAGGACCCACGCCTTCGCGCGGAGCGTGCTGCCAAGCACCTGGAACCGCAGCCGGTACGACTTCCCCGCCACGAACGGCAGCAGCACCGGAGACGTGGCCAGCGCCACCTCCGCGGGCGTGCGCCTGCGAAGCGTCAACTCCACCCAGCCGTTGGTCTGGAAGAACAGCCGGGCGAAGTAGAAGATGCCGGCCGCCACGTCACCGCGGGCCAGGTAGTAGGTGTAGATGCCGTCCCCGGTCGGGGTGGAGGGCAGCCGCACGGACACCATCATGTCGACGTCCGCGAGGGCCAGCGCGTTGAGCGAGGTGACCCGGTAGACGTTCTTCGTGCTGATGGTGTGCTGCGCGACGCCGCCCCCGACCTCGAAGTCGGCGGCGGTCCCGCCGGTTGCCGTCCACGCCTGCCCGGTCTCGGCCGTGCCCCAGCCGCCTGCCACGGTCCGGTCGAAGCGGTCCAGGACGGTCGGCGTGACGGAGTCGACGGTGACCACCTCCCCGCCCGCGCGCACGTCGAACGGGAAGTCCGCGAGCTTCGCGCCGTCGGTCTGCGGGCGCAGCGTGAGCTGGTGGGCCCACAGCACGTCCGTGGCCGGCGGGAAGTCGGCGACCGTCGGCGCCAAGTTCGCCGTGGCCGCCCCGGCTGGGGCCGTCGCGGTCATCTCGAACCAGGTCCACGTCAGGGCGTTGACCGGCTGGTCGTTCGCGGACGTCGCCAGGTATCCGGCGGTGGCGTCGAACCAGTTCATGTTCAGGGCGACCGAGCGGGCGGTGGCGCAGCGCAGCCACCCGGACAGCGTGTACTGCTTCCCGGGCGTGATCGGGATCTGACTGCTTCCCGCGTTCGGGTACTGCTCGATGCCGTTCGGCGTGAGCTTCATCGCCCACGCCCCGGCGAACGGAGCTGGTGGCGCCTCCACCCGTTCGATCGTCGCCCCAAAGCCGGTCCACCCGTCCAGGTCCTTCTCGAAGCGGGGGTTCGGGTTGAGAACGCCGCCCCCGGAGATCCACCACGGCCCAGCCGTGACGGTCACCGGCAGGACCGTGTCGTCGGCGTCGACCGCGGCTGCCAGCTGCGAGCCGTCCGTGTCGACCTTGCCGAGGGCCGCGTCATCGGTCGCGCCGACCTGCCACGGCCCCGCCGGTACGCAGTCGTACGTGATGGACCACGTGCGGGGCAGCAGGGTTTCCTTCAGCCCCATGACCATCAGGTCCACGTCGTCCGGCGCCACCCACGTCGGCATGTTGATCAGCCGGATTACGTCGCCCTCACGCAGCTTCAGCACGGCCGGGATCAGCTCCGGGTGCCGGTGCAGGTTGATCGTGACGGCCGGATACCTGGGCTCGTCCCACGTGCCCAGGTGCAGCTCCCAGTACGCCTTGCCCACGGTCTGCTCGTCCGTGTCCAGCGACAGGGTGACGGAGTCGTCGTAGACGCCGACGCCGTCCGGCGGGTCGAGCACCGAGAGGGGGCCCGAAGCGAGGACGACGCGCGCCGACCCGCCCTGGTCGCGGGTGACGGTCACGTCGTTGCGGACGCTGGTGTCGTCGTCGACCGGATCCAGTGGCGCGGCAACCTGCCCCTGCGCGTAGTCGAGGACCAGGGCGGGCTCTTGCGAGTACAGCGTCGCCCGGGGCCGGTACAGCAGCCGGAGCTTGGTCTGGTCCTCGGTGAGCAGACCGCCGTCCGCGTCGGCCACCGTCCGCACCAGGTCGAGGGCCGGTGACAGCTTCTGGTAGCCGACCGGATCGGTTGCCGCGGGCGGACCGGTCAGAGTGACGGGGATGCCCTGCTCGTCGCCGATACGCAGCATCCGGGCCCCGGCCGTCTCGCCGGACCAGGCGTTGAGGGCGTTGTCGTAGCCGTCGGGGTCGAAGCTGTCCCAGGCCGAGATGTGGCCGATGGCCAGGCCCTGCAAGTTCGCGGAGAAGCCGCCGGGTGGGGAGGACACGCCGGTTGGCCGGCCGGTGACGCCCGACAGGGTGTTCTCGTAGAACCCGGCGTCACCGTTGATGTCAGACCAGACCATGACGTAGCGAACGGTGCTGCCTTGCTGCTCGACAGCGAACCTGGCCTTGATCCACTTGCCGAAGATGTCGGTGCTCGTCGCGATGGTGCGGTCGACGACCGTGGCGCCCTCGCGGTCGAGCCCGAGGATGCGGGAGTCGGCCGGGCCGAACTGCAGATACCAGTCCCTGACCGTGCCCGTGCTGCGCACCAGCATGAACGTCTGCCGCGTGGCCGGCGTCTGCGGCATGTGGTACGTCCAGATCACGGACCAGGCCGGCAGGTTCGCCCACGAGTAGTTGCGGACCATGCCCGACAGGTGCGACAGGGCCCCGGACTGGGATCCGACCGCGGGCAGCGGCGCCGAGGACGGCAGGCTGCTGTCGGCGGCCCAGTTCGCCTGGCTGAAGGACAGTGGGTCGATCCCGGCGACCGGCGAGTACGCCGTCGTCGCCTGCTGACCCTCCTCCATCGGCCAGTACGCCATCGGCTCGAAGGAAGGGATACGCCTGCGCAGAGCACTGTCCACGGGCTTCGTGCCGCGCCCCAGACGCCGCAGGACGCCAGCAGCCTGGACCGGCACCCACATGTCCGCTTCGGACGGCACCCACTTCTGCGGCCACTCGCTGATCTCGCCGATGAACCGGTCGATCCGGTCGCGGATCTCGGCCGTGCCCGTCAGCGTCCACGCGCGGCCCGCCGCGTCGGTGAACCCGGCCGCCCCTGCGGCCTGCCCTCGGAAGTCCGGCGAGGCCACCACGGTGTCGCCAGCGCCCCGGACCTCGGCCCGGTAGACGCGGCCGGCCACGGGCGGGCGTGCCGGGTCGGAGTCGTACTGGCTTGGCGCGATCAGGAGCGGCGCCGTGCCCACGAACAGGCCGGTGGTCAGCGGTGAGGCCAGGTCGACGTCGGTGCCGATCTGCGTCCACGGCCCGTCCATCGTCTCGGCCCAGTAGTGGCGGACGGTGAGACCGCCGGTCAGGGTGACGCGGACGGCGGCACGGCGGGGCAGCGCAGGCAGGACCCAGCCCTGGAAGGGACCCGACGTGCCATCGCGGCCGCCGTGGAAGAACAGCAGCCCGCGTTCCAGGCGCATGCAGTAGGAGCGCTGGCCCGGCTCGGTCGACCACTTGCCGATGAGGACCTGGCCCGCGGTGGCGTACCAGTCGGTTTCGCCCTCCCACCGCAGGTCGAGGTCCATGGTGAGGTCGAGCGCGGCCGCATCCGGCGTCGACGCGTAGGACGACGGGTCGCCGTCCAGCTCGAGGTAGGACTCCTCCCCGGGCAAGGACAGCCGGACCCTCGTGTTGCGGCCGATGAGTCCGTAGTACGGGCTCATCGGGTTGCGGTTGCTGTACTTGCCGGACCTGTTGTTGATCGTCATCGGCACCGACGCAGGATCGGCGACAGCTCCCTCGTTGCGGATGCCCCGCTGATGGGTGATCGGATCCCGGGTGTAGACGTCCTTCGTGATGTCCGTCCACACCCCGTCGAGCAGCAGCTCGGTCCGCAGCCCAAGCGGGTCCTCCGGGAACGCCACCGTCTACCTCCTGTTGCCGAGGACGACCTGAACGTCGCCGCCCCTGATGCCGACCTGATTGCGGATGAGGCCGAGGATCTGATCGCTGAGCGCGTCACCAGCCCTCAGCGTCGCCGTCTGAGGCGAGCTGCTGCCGCCGCTGGCTCCGCTCATGACCGAGCTGACGGAACCGGCGTACGACGCGGAAGCCGTCGGGGTGGACACGAGGTTCGCCATCGTCCGGTCGACCTCGCCCTGCGTCGACTCGATACCGGCGACGATGCCCCGCGGGATCCACCGGCCGACCTGCTTCGCCATCACCTTCGACGGGCTGGCGATGCCAAGAGCCTTCGCGATCGGGCCCGGGATGATGCTCTTGGCCCAGCCGATCAGGGTCGACTTCAGCCAGCCACCCATGGACTTGATGCCGTTCCACAGGCCGCGGACGACATCGGCGCCCTTGCTGTAGAGCAGCGACGACAGGGACCCGATTGCGCCTGAGATCCGGCCGGGCAGGCCGGACACCCACGAGATCATAGAGATGACCTTGGCGGCAGCAGCGTCCCGGAACCGCTGGAAGTAGCGGGTCGCCGCGTTCCAGAGCGTCGACGACAGCCCGGAGATCGCACGGCCGACGCGGCCCGGGAGGCCAGACAGCCACGCGACGAGCTCCAAAGACTTGCGGACGGCCCAGTCCTTGGCCTGTCCGAACCACGTGCTGATCTGCCCCGGGATGGAGCCGAGCCAGCCGATCGCTGCGAGGATCCCGTCCTTCGCGGCGACGAGCTTGGCGACCACCCAGTCCCAGGCCGTGAGCGTGGCCGACTTGATCTGATCCCAGTACGTGACGACGAGCAGCACCAGGCCCACCAGAGCCAGCGCGATCCCGCCGATGATCCAGAACATCGGGTTGGCCAGCATCGCCGAGTTCATCGCCCACACACCCAGCGCCGCCAGCGAGAACGCGGCCCCCAGCGCGGTCACCCCGGCAGCTGCGGGGATGAACACGTCAGAGTGCTCCTGGACGAAGCCGAACACCTTCTCCAGCGGCGGGATGACCTTCGTGCCCAAGAACTCCACGAGGCTCTGCTGCAGCGTGTTCTTGAACGCCTGGACCTTCGCCCCGGCGTTGTCGCGGAGGCTGCTGCCGAGCTTGTCGGCGGCACCCTCCGCGCCACCCATGGCCTTCGCCGCCTCGTGCAGGTTCAGCTTGAAGAAGGCGGCACCCAGATCCTCACCCGGGCCGCCGAACAGGTCTTGAATCGCGACCTTCGCGACGTCCGACTCCGGACCAAGCTCCACGATCGCATCGTGGATCTTCGCCATCGCAGCCTCGCCGCGCGTTCCGCCCGCAGACAGGTCGGCGATCATCTGGTCGGCGTTCAACCCGACCGACTTCAGTGCGTCGACCTGCGCCTTACCGCCCGAGGTGACGCGGAGCTCCAGCTCCTTGAAGGCGTCAGCAACCTTGTCGGTGTCCTTCCACCCGGCCTGGATCGCCTGCCGCATCAGCCCGAACGCCGTACGGCCCGACAACCCGCTCTTCGCGAACTGGACGCCGTACTCGTTGATCGTCTCCAGCAGATCCTCGCCCGCCGGGCCCAGACCGGACATCCCCTGAGTAATCAGGTCGAACGCCTCAGCCGAGTTCTTCGCCAGCCCGGTCTTCACCGCGATACCGGCCGCCTGCGCCGCCATCGCGACGTCCACGTCGAACGTCGACGCCAGGTCGGCAGCGTTCGCGGAGATGTCCTTGATCTGTGCGTTCGTCGCCCCCGGCGGCAGCAGGCCCTCTGCGGCGATCGCCCGGATTGTGTCCGCGCCCGTCTGGAAGTCCGCGACGATCGCGTCCTTGAACAACTGGCCGGCGACCTTGCCGTACTGCTGCGCCACCGCTGGTGTCGTCCCCAGCTGCGCGCCGAGACGGGCGGTGATCTGCGACTGGTCGAGTGCCTCCTGGAACCCGGCCATGAGGATCGCGCCGGCAGCGACCCCGGCGCCCGCTGCCGCGAGCTTCAGCCGCCCGGACAGGCGCTGCCCGATGGTCTCCCCGGCCTCGTCGGCGCCCGCGCTGCCGGACGTGGTGAGCCCGTCGCCGAGGGCGTTCCCGGCGTCGTCGCCTGCCTGCCTGGCACCTTGGGTGGCGCCGTCCCGCAGGCCGTCACCGAGTTGCTGGCCCGCGCGTTGGCCGCCGCGGCGTGCGGCGGCCTCAGCATCCAGGGCGGCGGCGGTGACCGCGTCGACGAACTGGCCGCGGATGGTGCGCCACTGTCCGTCGGCGCCGCGGACGAAGCCGCCGCCGAGCCGGGTCCCGGCCTGCTGCCCGGCGTCGTCGGCGTCTCCGGCGAGACGCTGCCCGGAGGCCCGCATCTGGCCTTCGACGCGGCGCAGGGTGGTGGGTACGCCGTCGGCGTTGAGGGTGATGAGGCCGGTAAGTTCGCCGACGGTGAGCGCCACGGTGCTACCTCCTCCGTGTTCGTGGTTGCTTGGGTGGGGGAGGTGCGAAGTGCCGGGAGACGCGGGACTCTGCGGAGACGAGGCCGTAGAGGCGGGTCTGGAACCAGCGCCAGGACCGCTCCCGCAACAGATCGGGAGTGGACAGGTCGAGGCCGTAGGTGTCCTGGAAGTCCGCCTCAACCAGTGGCCACTGCTCCAACAGGTCCGTGCGGGTTACGCGTTTGCCCTGCCGCCGCGCTTGCGACGCTGGCGGGAGCCCGCCTTCGTACCACTCGTAGAGCCCCGTGACCGGGTCCCGTTCGCCGCGGCCGACGCCGAGGGCGCTGACTTCTGCTGCCGACGGGCTGCCCGGTTCGGGGCCAAGAGAGAAGGGTCGCCGCCCGAGGACCAGAACTTGGCGGCTGTCTCCCGGTCGTTGAGGACCCACATCATCGTGGTCATGGCCACGTGCCGGAAGCGGGTCCACTTGACCTGTGCGGCGATCTCGTCGTGCACCGTGCCGAGGACCAGTCGGAACAGGTCCTTCTCCTCGTTGTCGTCGAGGAGTTCCTGATCCGGTTCGGTGCCGTTCAGGTAGAGCTTGGCGGCGGCCTTGGTGATCCGCTCGACGCGGAGGCCGTCCTCTGCGGCGGGAGACGGGATGCGGAAGGTCCGCGTCTGCCCGTCGGTGCACAGGACAGGCAGCTCCAGGTAGTCGTCGAGGAAGTCGCCGAGGGCCTCGAAGGTGGCGGCCATCAGCTCCCTGCCAGCGGGTTGTCGATCGGCGTGCGGGGGCCGTCGCCAGTGAAGGTGATCTCGACCTCTCCCAGGGCGGAGTACTCGCCGCCCGCCGGGGCCCAGGTGGGGATGGCCTTGCCCTCGTACGCCTCCGGGAGCCCGTCGCGGTTCATCCACCGCAGCGGCACGAGGTTGGCCTCGCCGTACTCGTCGGCCGCTACCCGGATCGCCTCGTGCACCGGGTGGTACACCTTCTGGGCCTTGTTGGCCTTGCGACGGATGGTGACCGCCAGCTCCCACGCCTGCGCAGTCTTCGTGTTCCCGGCCCAGCCGCCGCTGTCGTAGTCGCTGGAGTCCTCGATGTTGGGCTCGGCGGATGGCTGGAACTCGCGGACGCCGGGGCACAGCTGCCAGTCCGGGGCCTCGTCCGTGCCCATGTTCACTTCGAGCCGCCACTCGCGCGCCAGCTCGGTCTCGGTGGTCTCGACAGGAGTCGACATCAGGCCCTCCTCAGGGGTTCAGGTGAGGTCCGGTCCGCACGGTCCGGAAGTAGAAATTCGCGACGAGCTCCATGCGGCCGCGTGCGTCCTGGCCAATCCACGCCTGGGACTGGCGCCAGGAGATCTCCACCCACACCCCGCGCAGCAGGTAGCTACGCCGGTTGTGGAGGACGTTGAAGACGTCTTCGGCCAGCTGCACCAGCCCGGCCGCGTCTGTGCCCCAGCGCATGCGCGCCTGGATGCCGGTGACGGAGTCCGTGCTGTCGTCGTCAGCGACGGGGTACGGGGTAAGGCCGAGCACACGGTCGGGGCCGTCCGGGACCTTGCCGAGGACGATGCCCGTCACATCGGCCGGCAGGACCGCGTCCGGGTCGTATCGGCCGATGCCCTCTGCGTCGAGCAGCTCGGCGATGCCCTGGAACAGGTCGGCGTCGTGGCTCATCGCAGGGCCCGCCTCAGCTGAGCGGCGATCAGCGCTTGTACCTGCTGTCGTTCGGCGTTGAGCGGTCTCTCCAGGTACTTCGCGGTTCGACCCGGCGCGTGCCGGTAGTCCAGCTCCTCATGCTGTCGGATCGCGTACGGGGTGTCGTAGGAGACCGCGGCGGTCAGGTCGCCCTCGTCGACGCTGGCCATACCGGAGTTCTGCAGGGGCCCTTCGTCGAGGGGGACGATCTCCTGCGACTCGGCCAGCACGTGCTCGGCGGCGAGGATCAGGCCGCGGGCGGCAGCGGCGCGGAGGTTGCGCTCGACCGCTGCCCCGTTGAAGTCGAGTCGGAAACGCTGCGCCACAGCGGGCCTCCCTACTGGAGTTGGATCTCCACGTGGTCCGGTGTGGGCAGGCCGCCGCCGTCGCGCGGCAGGCAGGCGATGACCTTGGTGATACGGCCGGAGGGGAGCGTCACGCGGGACAGCGGCGGCACCGTCGTGCCCGGCGAGGCGTACGCGGTCGACGAGGAGGTGACCTGCTCGCCGCCCGGCGAGACGACCGCGCGGGTCTGCTCGTCCACGTACGCGCGCGCCTCGACGGGCGGCCCGTACAGGGCGCCGGTGCTGGAGTCCCCCAGGTACTCCTCGATCGTGATGCGGTGGCGCAGCAGCCAGCGCGGCACCGCGCTCACCAGGGCACCGCCACAGCGCCGATCACGAGCTTGTCGTGCAGGTCCGGCGACCGGAGTTCGTCTGCGATCTGCGGGGCGAGCTGCCGCGCCGCCGAGTCGTCTCCGCTGACCGAGGTGACCGAGCGGCCGAGGTTCACCGAGCCGATCGCCACCGACCCATAGCCGACGCCGGCCGCGCCCGTGCTGTCGCCGACCTCGCCCCACCAGAAGACCTGCGCGCACACCGCCCGGCCGACCGCCGCGGCGACATCCGGGTCGGACGGTGCGCCCTGGTCGTCGACGTCGTACCGGCAGTACGCGAGTACGCGGGTGTCGAGCATGAGGGATGCGGACTGCAGCAGCCGGTCGATGTCCGAGGGTGGGGTCTCGCCGGTGTACGTCTGGTAGTCGGCGGCGGTGGCGTAGACCCTGGGCATCGGCTACTCCTTGTCGTCGCTGCCGTAGCGTTCGACGAGTTCGGCCTTGGTGAGGGTGGCGATCTCGTCGACCTCGTCGGAGTCCTTGGCCCGGCTGGTGGCGTACTCGACCCATGCGGCCTTGGGCTCGCTGGTCGAGGGCCGGCCGATCGTCGACTGGGTGGACGGCTCGGTGCTCTTCTCCGCCTCCGGGTTGTCGTCCGGCTCCGGCGTCTCGGCCGGGCTGGCGATGCGGGACCAGTTCGGCAGCATCTCCAGCCGGGCGTTGGGCTGCGCGTACTCCACCTCGTCGTTCGTGTTCGCGTTGCGGTATCTGTACGTCATCGGTTGTCCTTCCAGGGGGGTAGGGCAGAACTCGGCGACCAGCGCCCGCATCTGCGAGACCTGGCCTGAGGCCGCCTGGTAGCGGCGGTAGCGGGCGAGCGATGCCGTGGAGCCGACCGCTCGGGAACGGCGCGGCGCGGGCGGGTGCCACAGATGTGTGAGGTCGGCGGTGCCGCGCCACATGGGCCCGGCGAGCGTGGTGAGAGCGAGCGCCCACGACTGGTCTTCCTGGCCCCAGCCCTCGAAGTGCGGGTCCATGGGCACGCCTTCGAGGACGTTGCGGGCGAGGACGACGATCCCGCCGCCCGGCATCCCGGGATGGGTCTCTTGGGTGGGCTGGCCGTCGAGCGGGGTGCCGTTGAGGACTGCGCGGGTGGCGTCCTCGGTGAGGCGACGGACGAGCTGGTGAGGCATCGCCCACCGGGCCCGCCCGCCGGCCACCGCGTTGACGGCGGCCGGGATGCCGTCCGACCACACGTCGGCGTCGGCGACGACCAGGACGTCCGCGCTGGTCTGCCGTAGCGCGTCGGCGACGGCTGCGCCCTTGGACCAGGGCCCGTCGGGGCAGGCTCCGGTGACGATCTCCCAGTCCAGCCAGCGCGCCCACTGCGCCCGCACCCACGCCCACACCCTCTGGCGGTGCCCGCAGTCCGGCCGCCACGGTACGAGGACGGCGACGGTCACGATCGGGGCCGGTAGAAGACGACGTCCCTGACCTCGGCGTTGCGCGGGGGCAGGCCTCGGCCGCGGCCCCACTCGGATACCCAGTCGTAGTCGCGGACCCAGCGGGCGACCTCTGTGAAGCCGTGCGAGGCGGCGACGTTGGCCACATCCCGGTAGGGGCTGGCCATGGTGGCGTCGTCAACGGTGCAGGTCTCGACGATGAGCAGGCTCAGTGACGGCCACGGGGCCGCGGCGAGGACGTCCAGCTCTCGGCCCTGCGCGTCGATCACGGCTGCGTCGGCGGTGGGGGCGAGGTCGTCGAGGCGGCGGACGTCGACGTCGATGGTCTGTGCGACGCGGTCGATGTCCTGCGGGGGTGCGAGGGTGGAGAGGTTGGTGCGGGCCATGATGTGCAGCTGCTCGCGGCCGGGCTGGCTGCCGCACGCGCACTCGTGGACGACCGTGTCCGGGTGCTCGCGGTGTAGGCGTGCGGCGAGCGCGGGGATCGGCTCGACGAGGGTGATCTGCGGGATGCCTGCCTCCCGGTAGAAGGGGAGTTCCTGGCCCTCGTGGGCGCCGACGTGCACCAGGTGGGTCGGCGTCCAGTCGAGGTCCTTCAGCAGGGCGGGCAGGGCCCTCATGACGTTGGCCACGCGGGCCCCTTCCTGGTTGCTGGGTGCCGCGCGAAGTCCGCGGGCGTGTCGATGTCGTCGGTCCAGTCGTGGATCTCCGAGAAGCACGCGGGCTCCACGACGTGCCGGTCGAGGGGGGTGCGCTGCCACGCCCGCAGCAGCATCCAGCCCGGCGGCCGGGTGATAGTGCCGGCCGCGCGGGTCTCGTGCACGACGGCGAGCCGCTCGTCGAGGCGGGTGTGCTGGCTGGGCCACCAGGAGGCGGCGAAGATCTCGCCGTACGGGGTCCCGGTGATGAGGCTGCCGTGGGAGCGGCCGAACACCCGGTAGGTCTGGGCGCGCCAGGCGGCGATCGTTGCGATGGCGGTGTCGGTGAAGTAGACGTCGCCGAGCAGCAGTACGGTCCGGCCGTGCGGGTTCCACAGGTCGCGGGTGGCCGCGTACTCGGAGGGGGCGGTGCCGTCCTGCTCGTGCAGCGTCGTACCGGGGATCTTGTACTGGTGGTCTCCGGCGGGCGCGGTGATGTGGACGTCGTCGCTGATCTCCCGGGCCTGGCCGACGGTGCGGTACAGCAGCGGCACCCTGTGATGGGCGCGGAGCGGCACCAGGTGCGACGGCACACCGAGGTGGTTCGCCCACTTCGTCTGGGGGCCCGCGCACGCGATGATCACCCGCACCCGAACACCACCTCCGCGACGTCCCGAAGCCGGTGCTCCCACAGGTGCCGCTCCTCGACGAGCGTGATCGCCGCGTCGGTCATCTCCCGACGGCGTGCAGTGGTCAGCGCGTCGATGCGGTCGCCGAGACCAACGAAGTCGCCCCGGTCGTACAGCAGGAGCGTCTCGTCGGTCAGCCCCAGCTCGGTCATCCCCTGCGTGCGCGGGTGCGCGAGCAGGCCCCCGCGCCCGAGCGTGCACACCACCCGATCCGACCAGTACCGGACGGCCGGAGCCGAATCGCCGAGCACGACCTCAGCGGACGCGTACAGGGCGCCTAGGTCAGCGCCCCACACCGGCCGGCCGCGCCCGTACTGCTGGAACTGGAAGGCGTAGCGGCGCCGCGCCCACGTGAGCAGGTCTGCGCGGTGGGTGCCGTGGATGTCCGGGGCGTAGCCGCCGACGAACACGATCCGGCCGGGGAAGCGCGCCCGGTCCGGTCGGGTGCGGCCGAGCCAGCGGCGGCCGAGGGGCGGCGGCATCCAGTAGTGGTTGATGCCGCGGGCGAGGAACTCGGCCTGGTGGCCGCCGTCCGCGGTGAACACCCATTGGCAGGACCACCACGGGTCCACGCCGATCTGCTGCTCGCGGTGCGGGATGCCCCAGTACAGGTCGAGGTGCAGGGCCACCGTGGCGGTGCCCGCGTCCTCGATCGCGCACAGCATGCCGGGGATGTCCCCGGCGGGTTGGTGGCCGTGGGTGCGGGCCCAGATCAACATGTCCGCCCCACGGCACGCGTTCACCACCTCGGCGGCGGGGATGCCTCGGGCTGGGAGGTGGAGCATGTCCCAGCCGAGTTCCTGGCCGCCTTCGGTGAGGCAGTCCTTCCACCGGTTGAGGTGCAGCGGGCGAGGGGCGCCGAGCACAATGCAGCGCACGACGCCCCCTCTCACCCACCATCCCTCCACCCGAAGGAGGACTCAGGAACCGGAGCCGCCGAAGACGACAGCACGGTTCGCGTCGAGGGTCTTCGTGCCGTACAGGCAGTCGACGCTGACGATGGTCTGCTTGTACTTGATGTCGTAGTCGTAGACCACGCGCAGCGAGAAACCCTTGTAGTTCATGATCGCGATGTCCTGGACGCCCGGGGTCTGCTCCAACGGACGCATCACCAGCGCGAACGCCGTGCGGTGGAACGCGACGCCCTCCTCCGGGGCCTCGATGTTCTGCGTCCAGTACGGGTCGAACCCGAACAGGCGCCGACCGACGTACGCCTCCCGCAGGCCGTCCGTGCTGCCGGACTCGTTGACGAGCTTCAGCACGTTGGAGTCGAGCCAGCGGCCGTTCGTCGCCGGGCCGATCACCGCACGGCGCTCGGCCGCGGGCACCTTGGCCTGGTTCAGGACGATGCCCGCGTCGATCAGCACCTCCGGCGCCGTCGCCGCGTGCGGGGCGTCGACGTCGGAGGTGGTCTGCGTGATGTCGGCCCGCAGGGCCAGCAGGTCGCGGTCGATCTTCTGAGAGATCGCCTCCATCGCCGGGTCGAGGAGCTGCGTGCCGAAGTCCTCGATCTCCAGGTTCAGCTGCTCCGTCGTCACCGTGAAGGAGACGTCGGCGAAGTGGTTCAGCGTCACATCGACGCTGCCCTCGGTCGCGTTCTGCGGCACGATGCCCGTGCCTCGGTCGAACTCGCCCGCCGTGAAGACGGCCGGCTTGCGGACGGTGACGGTGTCGCCCTGCCGTCCGCGGAAGTCCGCGTCGAAGTCGCGGTGGACGAGCTGCGGCATGACGGTGGTCTCGTAGAGCGTGGCGAGCGCCCTCGTGGCGATCAGGTCCGGTGTGAGAAAGGTGTTGGCCACGGGGGCCTCCTTGTCTGTGGAGGGCTCAGCCGTTGCGTGCCTTGCGGCGCGCTTCTCGCTGGGCCTCGATCGAGTTCTTGTCCTTGGGCTTCTCGGTGCTGCCGGAGAAGTCGCTGGATGTGCGCGCGGGCGCCTGACCCTGCGCCTTGAGCTTGGGGTTGTCCGCGACCGCGGCCTTGATGGCGGCGGACACGGCCTTGTCGAACCCTTCGGCGGACGGGTCCAGGTCGGCGATCGACTTCAGGAACGACCGGGAGTCGGTCAGCGCCGACGCGTCCGCGCCGTGCTTCCCGGCCCCGCGGAACACGGCCAGCTCGATCGCCGTCTCACGGTGCGCCTTCTGCGTCCGCTCGATCTCGGCGGTGAGCTTCGCCGGGTCCGGCGCCTCGTCCTTGTCGTCCTTGATCAGGCCGAGCGCTTTGCCCATCTCCTGGACGAGCTGCGCCTTGGCCTCCTCGGCCGCCTGCTTCTTCGCGCCGGTGCGGGCCTTGGCCGCCTCGGCGTTGGCGTCCTTCAGCTCCTTGCGGAGCCGGGCCAGTTCGGCCGCCGGGTCCTCGTCCGTCTTCTTGGCGGGCGGCTTCGGCTTGGGCTTCTCGCCTTTGCCCTCGTCGTCGGTGCCGGTGTCGTCGCCGGTCCCGCCGGCGTCGTCGTCCTGGCCGCCGTCGCCGCCTTCGTCACCGCTGTCGCCGCTGTCGGATCCGGAGTCGTCTCCGTCCCCGCCGTCGGCGTACAGGTACGGCGCGAAAGGGGCGTGGCCGTAGGGGTGTGCCCAGCCGGCACCGGCCAGCCTGGGGAGGGTTCGCTTCTGCATGCGTGCACTCCTGGTGCGCGTCGGGTTGTGTCGGCCCCGCGCCTGGCGGGGGTTGTGCGATCCGTCCCGCGCCTGGCGGGCGGAAGTCTGTGGGCCCGGTCAGCGGGCCGTGGAGAGCTGCTCGCGGTGGCTCTTGCGGGGCAGTCCTGTCTCTGCGACCAGCGCCCGGATCCGGGCCTGGTACCCGCGCACCCGCGCCCGCCTGGCCTTCGCCGTGGGCTCGTCCATCGCCGCGTCGGCGAGCCGTTTCCACTTCCGGATCTGCCGCTCGTAGTACCGCTGCCGCTGCGTGTCCTCGTACGTCCCCCGCGACGGCTGAGCCTTCGGAATCCGAGACACGCCCGGCAGGTAGGCGGACACTCGGTGGCGGCAGTTGACGTGCATCAGCCCCGCCGCCCGCGCCTCGTCCAGTGACCCGGCCACCTCCACGCGGACCGTCTCGCCGTCCTCCGTGGCGTGCTCAACCTCCACGGTCCGCCGACCGGGTGCACCTGTGCGCGCGAGGATCTTCCGCTCCCACGGGCGGCACAGTGGGCACTCCTCCGGCGCCTGCGACACCAGCACCAGATCCACACCCGCGGCGCCGAGCCGATCCGAGTGCGCTTCGAGCGACGCCCGCGCGGTCGCCGAGCGCATCGCTGCCTCGATATACGACCGCAACTCCCAGCTCCGACCACGCGCGTCGACGAAGCCCCGCACCCCACGGGCCGCGAAGTCGTCGAACGCCCGCTGCGCCGCCTCCCGCCGGGTTTGCGCGCCGAGGAGCGGCGCCGCCGCGGCCCGGCTGATCACCTCGCGGTACACGTCCATCGACGCCCGCAGCATCCGCACATAGACGGGCCCGGTGTCGGCGATGACCGCCTGCGCCAGCCGGTCAACAACCGGAGCCGTCGGCAGAGCCACAGCGGCCGCCGCGGCCTGGCCGACGCCGAGCGCCCCCAGCTCGGCGACGGCGGCCTGCTGCCCCCGGTCGTACGCCTCGGCCATCGCCTGCCCGATCGCTCCGGACGCGTCGGTCTGGAGCGCGGCGATCACCTCGGCGATGGCCGTCTGGAGGTTGCCGACCGCGGCGAGCTTCAGCTCGACCCAGACCGGCGAGTCCCAGCCTTCGGTGAGGGCCCGGCGGATCTTGTCGATCAGGACGCCCTCGGCGGCCTCGTACAGGTCCGCGACCGCGGCGGCCAGGTCCTCGGACATCTCCGGCGACACGGCCACCGTGGCTCACCACCCCTACGGCATCTCTCCCGTCTGGAACGGGTCCGGTACAGCGGTGCCGCTCTCCTGCCGGATCAGCGCCACCTCGGCGGCCACCTGGTCGTCGTCCCACTCGGGGTGGGCCATCCGCACCAGCGTGTCCGTCGACGCGGCCTGAGCCCGCCGCAGAACGTCCGTCGTGTTCGCCAGGGACAGCGGGTCTTCCTGCACGCTGTCCTCGAACTCGACAGTGGGCCGCTGCGGGGTGATGCCACCGCCGAACGCGTACTGGTCGACCGCGAGGAGCGCCTCTACCAGCTGCGCCAGCGCTGGACGCCACCGCAGGATCTTCTTCCCGCGGGTGGTCATCGACCGCCGCTCCCGCGCGGTGACCTCGGTTGCGGTGACGGCGACGTCGCCGCCGATGCCGAAGGTCTGCCCCGAGTAGCCGGCGCTGCGGAGGATCTGGTTGACCAGGTCTTCGGCCGTGTCCCGGTGCTCCTGCACGCGGATCGCGAACTGGGCCACGGTCAGGGAGAACCCTTCGCCGCTGCGGAGGACGTTGACCCCGGCGAACGCCTCCTGGTCCGGGTTCCAGCTCGCGCCGCGGCCGGGCCCGTTGGACTGGAGGTACGTCTTCGGGACGACGATGCGGCCCTTGCCGAGCCGGATGTCCCGCATCCAGCTGGAGTAGGTCTCGTCTAGGGAGTCCATCAGCGGCTCGACGCCGTCGAGGTCCGATCGGCCGAACTCCTGCAGCTTCGGGCTGCACCGCCAGCGGCGGGAGATCTGGTTCGGGATGTACACGACGTCAAGGCCCTTGTCGTACCCGGTGGCCATGGCACCCAGATCGTTGACCAGCGGTGCGAACTGCTCCGTGGCTGACGAGTCTTCCAGCGGGACCGGTCGGCCCAGGTTGTCCTTGGTGCCTTGGTACAAGCCGTGCAGGACGACGCCGCGCTCATGGCGCTGGAGGTGCCGCCAGACCTGGCCGTCCTCCTCGCGGACGACTCGCCAGAAGGTGACTGCGGAGAGGCGGCCCCAGGTGAACTCGGGGATTGCGCGGTCGGCGTGCTCGGCGTGCGGCCACGCCCGGTCAGCTACTTCCTTGTCGTACACCGGCCGCAGGTAGATCCCGCCGAGCGCGGAGCCGATCTCGGCGGCGGTCTGCAGAGTGGCGAGCATCCCGTCGTCGGCGAGGACGTCGAGGCGCTTCTGCGTGGTGTCGTCGTCGACAGTGAACTTCGGCGGCTCGGAAAAGAGGAGGTCCGCCGAGCCGCCGCACAGATCCCCGGCGATCGGCACGTGGAGCTTCGTCCGGCGCTCCCCGGGCGCGGTCGGAGTACCCCACCACCAGCGGGCGAGGCGGCCGACGACGCCGCCGGCGTACTGCAGACGCTTCGGGTCGGGGCCGCCGCCGGTGCTGCCGCCGTAGAGCTGCTCCAGTCGGTCGGGGTCGCCGGACCACCAGGAGTCCCAGGTGTGCATGGCGTCGAGGGCGGGCCCGAGGTGCGGGGGCGGCCAGGGCGTGTCACCCGTGGGCAGCGGCATCCGGCACCTCCTGCTCCGGCGGGGGCGTCCAGCCCAGGGAGACGAGCGTGGCGGCCACGTCCTCGGTGATCAGCACGCGAGCCTCAGCAATGGTGCTGACGTCGTGCAGCAGCAGTTCGAGAGTGATCTCGGGCCGTTGTCCGGCCTCGCTGCTCAGGGTGAGGCTGCGAACGCCTCGGAGCGGCTGGCCGTTGACTTCGATCGTGCCGCTGCCTGTGCCGTCGAGGCGAATTTTCGCGGTGCGTTCCGTCATCAGGCGGCCACCTCCAGTCGAGTCGGTAGGTACGGCCGCCACAGGGCCTCAGTCGTCCGCACCCCGTAGCGAAGCGCGTCGCACGAGTGGTCGTTCTCCTTGATCGGCTTGTCCTCGCCCCGCTCGGCCGCCTTGTCGTCCCAGGAGTAGCCGGGCAGTTCGTCGACCAGCCCGCGCGCGGACTCGTGCACGAGGAGATCTCCAGTGGAGAACAGGGAGCTGACCGTGCGGATCCCGTCGAGGACCGAGTTGTCGGCGGCCGTCACGCCGGACACCCCGTCGCGGTGCAGCTGCTCGATGTACGACGACGCAGACGGGTCGACGATCGTCCACTCCGGGGCGACACCGAGCACGTTCGTCTCCGGCTGCGGCACCCGCGCCAGCCAGGCCCGGCGGGCCTTCGAGTACTCGCTGTCCGTCATCTGCCGGCGCGCGGTCCGCGAGTCGTGCCGGTACTCCGAGACGACGTACAGGCGGCGGTCCGCGCCGAGGCCAACGAGGAGGTCGGCGTACGGGTTGACGGTGCCGTAGTCGATCGCGTCGCACAGCCAGCGTTCGATCCTCGGCAGGGTCTTCACGACGTGCTGCTGCGCGTCGAACATCTCGTAGATCGCACCCTCGGACTGCACCCAGTGGCCGGAGATGAACCGCCGGTACCAGAGGCCCACGTACTCGGCCTTGAGCGAGGCGACATAGGCCGGGTCGAGGGCCGGGTTGTCCTCAAGGGTGAAGTGCCAGGCCCGCAGGTCAAGGTCTGCGGCCCGGTCGAGGAACTCCTTCTTCAGCCAGTGCCCGGGGTTGTCGGGGTTGGTCGTGGCCATCAGGCGCGCGCCGGGCACCGACAGGCGGCCGAGGAGCTGGTTCCAGAAGCCGCGCGGCATCAGCGTCGCCTCGTCCACGTACGCCAGACACGCGGTGAGACCACGCAGGCGGCCCTCGGCGCGGGAGTCTGCCGCACCGATCAGGTGCACCGTCCGGCCGAGGATCGTCGCCGTCGTCGCACCGCGCGTGTGGACGACGAGCTTCGCGACCGCCCCGAACAGGGCCTCGTCCTGGAGCGGGTCGAGGACGTTCCGCTCGATCGTCTGCAGCGAGCGGCCCACGATGACGATCAGCCCGGACGCCGGTGCCGCGGCCACGGCGATGAGGAAGGCGACCAGCGAGGCGATCGTCTTTCCCGAGCGGATGGCTCCGTGCCAGATGGAGATGCGCGCGGTGGCCTCGGCGATGGAGCGGATCTGCTTCCGGGACAGGGGCAGCGAGTCGAGCATCAGCCCTCCTCGCTGTCGTCCTCCCCGCGCGGCTCCTGAGCGGCCAGTCGAGACAGCCCGTCGGCCAGCGAGCCGAGCATGGACCGCGCCGCTTCAACGTTGGCCTCATCGACCTCGGGCGGTGCCAGTTTCATCGACTTCTCGACGGCGATGCCCGCAGCGGCCATGAGGGCCTTCTTCGCGTCGGCCGGCGGCTCGTCGACGTCGTGCTCGGTGTACTTGTTGTCCTTGCCGCCGATGTTGAACACCTTGGCGGGCTCCCACATCTGCGAGCTGAGCCGTTCGGCGTCGCCCTGGAGGGCCTCGGCGAGGATGACGCGCCGCTCTTCGAGGTCGGCCTTGCGGGCGCGGGTGGCTTCCTCGGTCATGGTCCGGTCGAAGCTGAGGTCCATCTTCGAGGCGTAGACGCTGATGGTTCGCAAACTGCGGCCGGTGATCCGAGCGATCTCGTTGCGCCCCTTCCCCTGCGCGTGGAGCTCGCGGATCTGCTGGAGCTCCGCCTTGGTGACCGGGTTCTGGTACTGGTTGGCCACGGCCACCTCCCTCGGGGCGTGCGAAGGCCCGGCCGCTCCCGTGTCAACAGCGGCCGGGCCAGTCGGTGAGTGTCGGTCAGGCGTCCCACCCGGCGTCGAGGCAGGACTGCGCGAAGGCGTCCGCGCCGAGCTGCCACGCCCCCGCCGACGCTTCGGACCCACGCGCGAGCGCGACCGCGTTGTCGGCGATGCCGTCCGTCGTCGACTGCGACGCCCACTTGTTGACCTTGTCGGCGAGGTCGATGCGGGCCTGCTGGGTCTGTGCGGCCTTGTATCCGTGGGCGAAGTCGTCGCAGGCGAGCTTGGCGGCGTCGTCGAGCTTGCTGTGGTCGGCCGGCTTCGGGCTGGCCTCGGTGCGCGCGGACGGCGTGGTGCTGGGCTTGCTGTCGGTCTTGTCGTCGCCGTCGTCGAGTGCCATGCCGAGGCCGATGAGGGCCGCGAAGAGGACGATGACGGGCAGGCACCCGAACTTGAGGATCTTCGTCCTGACGCTGTCGGGTCTGCGCTGTGCGGGTTGGTGGCTCATGGGTCCCCCCTGGGACAGATGTGAGATACGGGGGGAATGATGCCGCACCTGGCGCTTCCGGTTCCGGGCATGCCAGATCTGCGGCCCATGGTGAGGCATGATTCCCGGATTTGCAACTAGGTGCAGAAGCAGGGGCCCCGCCGTCACGGAACGGCGAGGCCATCGACGGGGGTAACTACAGCGCCTCAGACCCCCTGGGACACCACGTCGGTGATCTTCACGGACAGCTTCGTGCCCGACGAGGCCGTGCTGAGGATGGTCGGCGTGAAATTCAGAGTCGTCTGGTCCGACAGCTCAGCCGTCTCAATGACCGCACCGGAGTCACCGCCCCGAATCTCGTAGGTGATCTCGTAGACCGCCTCCGGATCGATGTCCGTGCTGGCGCCGACGTAGGACAACTTCGGCTCGACCGTCATGTTGCAGCCCGCAGATCCGAAGCACTGCCGGTCGGTGGTGCGCAGTTCGATCGTGAAACTGTCCGGACCGACGTCGGCGTAGCTCGGCTCCGGCTCCGGTTCGGGCTCCTCGGCGACGGTGGTCGCGGGGGCTTCGGCAGGAGCGCTGGATTCTGCGGTGGCGGTGGGCTTGCTGTCGTCGTCCTGGGCCTGGACGACGACGATGCCGGTGCCGACGATCGCAGCGATGACTGCGGCGGCCGCGCCGATGATGATGGCGTTGGTGCGGGGCTTCTTCGGGGTGGCCGACGGGGCCGGTGGCGGGAAGTCGGGCATGGGCGGCGTGGTGTTGGCCATGGGTCCCCCCTGGGACTGTTCGTGTCGTGCGGGTGTGTGACTGGTGAAGGTGACGTGTGGTTGCCCCGCATGCGCAGGATTCACCTGATCGTGACGAAGCGGAAGTCTCGACGCCTCAGTAGGTAGGCGGCGGGGTCTTCAGTGGCCGACGATTCCGCGTCGGCGGTGGGTGTCGGCGAGGTCGTAGATGACCAGCCCGCCATCGGTGTGCCGTACAGCAATCCCCTCTCGGGGCCTCTCTCCGCCGGTGTCGTCGTCGTTGTCGTCGGCGCGCTCACCTGCACCGACGACACCCGGAGAGGGGTCGGCCTGGTCCGGGGAGGGGCACTCATCCCAGCGCAGCCCCGCCGACGCCGAACGCCCGGCCATGCGCACGTCCTTGACGGGCCACCCCATCCCGGCCGCCGCCGCGCGCACCGCGTCGGTGGTCGTGAAGAGGTGCTCGGCGAGCGGCTTCAGCTGAGCGTGCGGGGTGCCGATGTCGCGGACCGCGGCGATGAGAGCGACAGGGGAGACGGGCCGGGGAGCGGCCGGTGCCGGAGGCTCGGAGGGCTCCTGGTCCTGGCCGTCGGCCTCCAGCTGCTCCCCGCTTGGCCGCTCGGCGACCGGCCCCTTGGGCTTCCAGCTGTCCCGGCCGCACCGGTACGCGGCCACCACCCACAGGCCGGCCGTACTCCACATCAGCCACGGCGCGGCCCCGGCCTCGACCCGGGCGTACACCCCGGCGGCGACGGCTGTGGCGACCTTACGGAGGAGCGCCGCGGCGGCCAGGAGGGCGGCCAGGCGCAGCAGCCAGGCGAGGCCGGACGCCTCCCCCAGCCAGCCCGCGGAGCGCTGCCAGACCCGGCGTCCGAGGTGCAGGGCTCGGCTCGCCAGGTGGGTGGCGAGGCGCCCGGATCCGGTGGCGATCCGCTGTCCGGCCTGCCGGATCCACTGCATCGTGGACGGGACGCGGCTCATACGATCGTGCCGTTCGCGAGGCCGCCGATGGCCCAGGCGCCGATGCCGTTGGCGCCCTCGACGACCTGCTGCGCGATCAGGGCCGCGGTGCCGGTGGACACGCACAGCAGGCAGCCGATGAGGACGCCCTTCCACCACTTGCCGCGGACGGCCTTGCCGATGGACTTCCGCAGGACCCACAGGCTGACGACGACGGCGGTCACGACGATCGCGCCGTACCCGTCGATGCGCGGTGTGGCGGCGGTGCCGAGGGTCTGGGACGGGGTGCCGGTCAGCCACTTCATGGCCAGGTCGCCCACGCTGTTGCCGCCCCAGCGGAGGAATCCGGCGAGGGTGCCGAGGAGCCCGGCAGGGCAGGCGATCATGAGGATGCCGCAGACCAGGCCGAAGCCAAGCGGGATCAGAGCCTTCGGGTCCTTCGCGGCGCCGCCTGAGTCGTCGCCCTTGCCCTTGCCTCCGCCTCCCTTCCCGCCCTTGTGCCAGCGCCACAGCTCGGCGCCGAGGAGGGCCAGGCCGAGGGCGAAGCCAGCGGTCGAGATGGTGGTGGTCGTGTACTGGCCGGCGGCCACGGTGACGTTCATGCGGGCTTCACTCCGGTGAGGGCGTAGACGAGCGTGGTGAGCGGGAGGGTGAGGGCGGTGCCGAGGACGGCGGCCCACAGCAGGAAGCGGACGAGCGCGGCGCGCCACTTGGGGGCCCAGAGATCCGGGTCAGAGTGGAGGGCCTCGATGCGGCGGGCGTTGTCGAGGAAGCCGAGGACGACCAGCGGCACGAGGGCCAGCACCCAGGCGCCCGCGAGCGACTCCTCGTCGCGGATGGAGGCGAGGACAACACCCCACGGCCCGGCCAGCGACAGGGACAGCACGGCGAGGGCGATGTTGTAGCCCCAGCGGATCCGCTGCCACCAGCGCGGGCCCGGGTCCGGATCGGGCACGGCGAGCCATCCGCCGTGGTCAACGGTCACCGTGACGTGGACGTCGACCGGCACGGGCGGGGGCGGTCCGGACGCTCCGGATCCGGTCCGCCACCAGTCCGGACCGGGATCCGGGGCGGTCGGAGGGGCCGGAGGTGCGGGCGGCGGGGGCGGCGGCGACGCGGGCGCGGGCAGCGTCTCGGCGGCCGGGATGACCCGTGTCGGGGTGATGGGCTGGCGGTCGGTCACAGCACACCTGCGCAGGCGAACGCGGCGACGACGACCACAGCCCACGCCGTACCGACGAAGACCCGGCCGTCGTCGTACGCCCGGACCGCGACGGCCGCGGACAGGGCGGCGATCAGGTAGCCGAGCGGCGGCATGGCGACCATGGCCACGAGCAGCAGGCCGGGCAGGGCGAGGGTGACGGCGAGCCCCGCCGCGGTGGCGAGGAGCCAGCCACGGTGGCGCAGCAGCCAGACGGTGGCGATGCCGGGGGAGAGCCCGGCGAGGCAGATGACGAACAGCAGCATGGTCGGCGGCTTTCAGGTCAGGAGGCGGGCGGCCCCGTGAAGGGCGGCGAGGAAGAGGCAGGCGGCGGCGACCGCGGCCCCGGCGGTGATGACGGGGCCGGGGATGGTGCGCGGCTGCCAGGCGGCGACGGCGAGGGCGAGGCCGGCGGCGACGATGGTGAGGAAGGTGAGGGCGAGGAGCAGCCCGGCAGCCGCGCCCATCAGCCGGCCACCCGGAGCGCGCGGAGGTAGCGGCGGACGGTGTCGGGGGAGGGCGCGGTGCCGGTGGCCTTGGCGACGTAGCGGATGACGGCCTCGTCGTCGCGGATGTCGCTGTCCCAGGCAATCCGGACTGCATCCTTGGTGGTCACGGCGCCGGGCCGGATCCCGATCACGTCGGCGTCCGGGTCGTCCGCGGCCGGTCCGGACTGGTCCGGATCGACGGATCCGCGATCCGATCCGGCGATCGCCGCGCGCTCGGCGTCCACCTGGCCCTGCGCCCGCTGGAGCTGACGCCGCACCGGGATCAGCGCCAGGGACGCACCGGCGTCGGCCAGCTCGCCCTGGATCCACGCGCGGGTGCGCTCGTCGAGCGGAGGGGTCTGGTGCCGCAGGACGACGGTCCACAGTCCCTTGGCGAGCGCGGACACGGCGGCGCCGATGAGGCCGATCTCCCAGTACCCGGCGACCTTGCCGTGCGCGCCGACGGCCAGCATCGCCAGGATCAGCATGACGTGCCCGGCCTTCCGTGGCAGGGCGGCGCGGTCCTCGTCGTAGCGGGCGAGCCACTCGACGGCCATGCACGCGATCCAGGCGAGGTCGAAGACGACCGCGGCCCCGTACGCGGCGGGCTCGATGACGGCGTGGGCGAGGAGGTCGCCGATGCTGGCGGTGGACCAGACGACGGAGGCCGTGAGGACGAGAGCGGAGATGCCGGTGACGCCGTTGAGGACGAGGCGATCCCAGTCCCGCGGGGGCGCGGGCGCGTTGATCTGGACGGGGACCATGCGGGTCTTGCCGTCGACGGTGTGCGGCACGAGCTGGGTGGTCGGGCGGGTCTTCACGGTGGCTGCTCCGGGAGCGAGAAGAGGGCCGGGCCGCGGGGGGAGGTTCGCGGCCCGGCCGGTCGGTGAGGTCAGGCGAAGTGCCGGCCAATGAGGACGGCGGCGAGGATCAGCGGCCAGACCATGGCGAGGATGTAGAGGGCGCGCATCAGTTCCTCCAGAGGAAGGTGCCGCCGCGTCGGGTGCGGGCGCGGTCGGCTTCCTCCCAGCGCTCGGCGTCTCGGCCGGCCTTGCGGGCGCCGGACGTCTTGGCGCGGCGGAACCGTCCGGCGTCGCCGGTGACGCTGGTGCCGGCGGCGGGGTAGTCGCGGGTGGACTGCGCGCGGCGAGACAGCCAGCCCATCAGGCGGCTCCGCCCGGGAGGACGCCCTCACGGACTTCGGTGCCGTCGGTGTCGGCCTTCCTCTGGGCGGCGGCCCGCGTGGCGGCCAGGTCGGCGGCGGCGCGCTGCTGGAGTTCGGCGGCCGACGCGTTGGCGTCCTGGGTGACGGGCGTGGGGCTGGGCTGGGGCTGCTGCTGGTCGGTACGCTCCATGGCGGACCTGCTCCTTCGTCACGGTTGTGGGTAGGTCTGGCCCCGGCCATATGGAGCGGCAACTCCGGCCGGGGCCGTTCTGCATCAGCAGTGCGGACTGCTTCCCTCGAATGTATGGGGCCCCATACACTCATGGCAAGCGGCCCGCCCGAAGAGAAGTGAGGCCGGGTGTGACCGAGGAGGCCCAGCGGGTGATCGACGCCATGGATGCAGTCGAGGCGATCGCCGACCCGGAGGCGCGCGCGAAGGCGATCGGCGAGGTGCTGGCCGATCAGGAAGCGCGGGCGAAACGGTGGCGAGAGCAGCGCCGCGAGGTGGTGCTGGAGATGCGTGCACAGGATCCGCCGGTGTCGTACCGGAAGATCGCGGCCAGGCTCGGCGTGTCACTGCGGACCGTGCAGGACATCGAGGCCGGCTACTCGGGATCGGGGAAGAACCGCCCGCGGAAGTCGGAGGCTGACGATGCGCGGTAGGGAGCTGGCCTACACCGACGGACAGGACGCAGTGGACGCCGCCGCCTACATGGTGGAGTGCTACGCCGATGAGGGTATCGATCGCGCGGGGGAGCCTGCTGTGCTGGTCCGGGCGAGCGCGGCCGACAGCCGGGATGTCTTCCACGGTGACGCGCAGTGCGGCCTGATCACCGGTGCTGGCCGGAAGCTGGACGACGCCAGCTGGATGCTGCTCGGTGACGCGGAGGAGTCCGGTTACCGACCGTGCGCGCGCTGCGGAACGCCGCTGTAGGAGTGCTGAAGAACGGCCCCCGTCTCAGCAGGTCGAGGCGGGGGCTTCGTCGTGTCCGGGCTACCGGCCCCGGCGCGTCGACAGCCGGTACTCGCCGACCGGGCCCCGCGCGGACGCGGCAGGCGAGTGCGGCGGCCGGGCGTACCGGTAGCGGCGCAGGACCTGCCGCCAGGCGCGAGCGGCAACGGGGAACGGACGGTGAGCCATGCCGGACAGGATGGCAGACGATCACCCGGGGTCCGGCCACTCCGTCAACACGGTGCCGGTCTCCTCGTCGGTGAGGGTGATGTGGGCGCCGGCCCGGCCGTACGCGCCGACCCAGGAAGCGAACTTCCGACGCGCCACATCCTCGTCCTCCCACCAGCCGTGCATCGTCGGCCGACCGTCGAGGAGGAGGACGAGGTGATACCGCTCCGGGGGCACGTCACCAGGATGACCCGCCCGCCGTGCCCTCGCCGCTCGGCACGCGGACGATGGGCGCATGGCCACCGACCGCCCCGTGATCGTGTACCCGCCCGACGAGCAGGGCGGCCGCCGGGTGCGGGTCGACGGGGCGATTCTGGGGCTGGCGTACGGCGTGCAGGACGTGGCGGCGTTGATGCAGGAGGCCGGCCTGCAGAGCTTCGACGAGATGGACGTGGTGCGCAGCGCGCTGATCGAGTGGCGCGGCGGCGGACCCAACGTCTGGACGCACTGACCGGGCGGGCGTACCGTCGACGAACCACAAAGGGGGGCACCCGATGTGGACGGCGGCCCACTGATCTCTCGCACCCCTGTGATCAGCGGGCCGCCCCCGTGTTCAGGCCGCGATGACGCCGCTCTCGGCCCAGATCTTGCCGCAGCCGGTGCAGTGCGCGACTGGCGTCCGGCCTTCCCCGCCGTGCACGTCGACCGCGCCGCCGCAGTCCGGGCACGGTGTCGACAGCGTCCGCTGCTGCGCCGCGATGTCCAGCGCGCGTTCGACCCGGGCCGCGGCGCCGACGGCGACGTTCCCGATCCGCTGCTCTTCGTCTTCGGTGAGGCGCCGGCACGGGCCCGGTGCGCGTTCGATCCGGGCGAGGAGCCACAGCGCGGCGTGCGATGCGGTCCGTCGGCCGGTGTACCGCCAGCGCCGCGGGTCGACCAGGTCGGCGTGGGCCAGCTGGGCCTGACGCTTGCGGTCCTCGAAGGCGAGGTGGGCCTGCCGCCGGGTGGTGTAGGTGTCTGCGTGGCGGGCGCTCGGCATGGCCATGGGCGCGCGCTGCACCCGATCGGCGATGTCGTCGGCGCAGTGGACGAGGGCGGCTTCGACGGCGCGCATGGTGTCGAGGATGTGGAGGCGGACGGGGACGGGGCGTTCGCCGAGCTGGATCGGGTCGCGCTCGAGCGACCGGAGGTGCGCGGCGTGGTTGCGGTCGTAGTTGAACTCGTCGCGGTCGGCCTGGTCGAGGCGGGCGAGGTAGCCGCGGAGGCCGAGACCGAAGGCGCCGACGACGGCGGGTTGTCCGGCGGCTTCGTGGAGGTCGGTCCAGTGGAGGGCGATCGAGCGGAGGTGGGTGGAGGTGGTGGTCATCGCGGGCTCCGTGGTGCTGGTGGGGCGGGTACGGTGAACATCACCGGATGGGGCGTGCCTGGCCTGGGGAGGTCGAGAGGCACGCCCCTTCGTCGTGCTCAGCGGCTGCGGGCGATCTCGCAACGTCCGGTCTCGGTGTGCTGCTCGGCGCAGGCCGGACCGCACTGTTCGGCGAGATCGGCCGTCCAGGAGGCGATCCGCTCGTACTTGGCCTCGGTGCTGTGGCCGTCCCACTGGGCCCGTGAATCCTCGACGTCGACGCGTTCGACGTGGGCGAAGAGTTCGGCGTCGCGCGGGCTGATGTGCCAGCTGGCCTGGTGACCGCCGAGCTGGAGGTAGACGATCTGCCAGCCGGGCTCTTCGACATCGCGGGCGTAGGAGATCACGGCGTCGTCGGTGAGGGCGGCGAGGAGCGCGACGAGGTGGGCGCGTTCACGGTAGGCGCCGTCGCGCTCGGCCTCCACGGCCTTGATCTTCTTGGTGAGGCGTTCGCCGACGCGGGCGGCGGTCGCGTTCACGGCGCTCTGGACGGTGCTGCGGTTGGGGCGCTGGGGCATGGTCACTTCTCCGTGGTCTGGTGGGTGATTCGCAGCGACGGCCGCTTCCCGGCGGGCCGCTCGGCGGCGACCGTGTATCCGGCGGTCCGGAGCGCGGTGGCGTACTGGTCGAGGTGGGCCTGCTCGTCAGGTCCGTCGTGCCAGATGCGGGCGGTCTTGGGGCTGGCCTGGGAGACGCGGTGGCCGGGCCGCCAGGCGGGCCCGGTGGTGGAGTTGATGTGGCCGCGGGCGGTGAGCTTGCGGGCGACCTCGGAGGCGAAGACGCGGCAGTGCATGGGCTACTCCGTGGGGGTGGCGGGCGACTGGATGGCGTTGTGCAGCTCGGCGAGGCGGGCGTCCCACCAGCGGGCGAGGGGCGCGCCGAGGGGCGGCGGTCCGGCGGCGACCCACTGCTCGTGGAGGGTGATGACGCGGGTGACGGTGTCCTCGGCGGACCGGTGGAGGCCGGAGAGGACGCGGGCGGTCGTCTCCAGCTCGGCCGCTTCCGGGGTCCCGTCCACGCGCTCGTACGTCTCGGCGAGCACGTCCTCGGCAATCGGGTAGTACTCGCCCTTCACGCCACGCACGATGTGCTGCCCGGTGTAGACGAGGATCCAGGTGGAGTGGAGCTTGTCGTACACCGTGGCCGTGGCCTCGGGATCGTCGGAGTTCTCCCGGTCGGCGTCGTCCAGGGCGTGGAAGTTGTTGCTGGTGAAGGCGATCAGTTCGGCCTCGTTGTCACCGGTCCACTGGATGGTGTCGACCTCGACGGGCCGCTTGCGGTATCGGGTGATGGTCATCGGTTCCTCCGTGCTGCGCGCGCCATGGCACGCCGGGCCTTCCGGTTCGGTCGGGGGTCGGGTGCGTCGTCGTCCACCAGCTGCTCGACGCGCACCAGCTCGGTCTGCCAGGTGACGCCCGGCCGGGGCGCGCGCTCCGGCCGGGGGCTGGACGACGGGCCGGTCATGCTGGACTCCGTGGCTGCTGGTCGGGGGTGAGGAGGGCCGCATCCGATGCGGCGGCGTCGTGGAGGCGTTCATGGAGATCGGCTCGCCGGTCACCCGCGCCCTGGGTCGACGCGGCGGCCCACAGGAGGAAGCCGGCGCCGACGAGCCCGGGTACGGCGAGCCAGGGATGCCAGGTGAGGGAGTAGCCGGCGGATGCGGCGGACAAGAACGCGCCGGCCTGGCAGGCGCGGGCGGTACGGCGGGCGGGTCTCATAGGTAACTCCCGGTGGGGACGTTGTGGGCGGTCCAGAGCGCATACCGGCTCGCGCCCTGGTCTTGCTGGTCTCGGAGTTCGGCTTGTCGGAGGGCGAAGGGGCTGGGTGGCCGGTCGAGGTCTTCGTCGTCGGCGGGTTGAATGTCGTCGTTCCAGTCGGGGTCGCAGTCGAGGGCGAGCTGCTCGACAGTCACGGCTTCCCGCCGTTGAGCCGGGCCCGGATCCATTCGGCGTCGGCGTCAGCAACGTGCGCGCCAGCCGACCGCTCGACGTACAGGCGGATCGGCTGCCCGTCCCCGTCTCGCTCGGGGCCCACGCGGACGTGCCAGGGCTGGGAGCCGCTGTCGGCGGGGGTGTGGCCGTCGGGGCAGTGCTCGCAGTCTCCCGCCGGGGCGGGGTCGGGGTCGGGGTCGTCCCAGACGATGGCGGTGTGGCCGCCGTGCCCGTGGACGGCTTCGGCATGGGCGACGTCGTCCCAGAAGACGGTGGAAGGCCGGTCGCCCGCCCAGCGGATGGACACGGTGCCGTCGGGCCACAGGACGCCGTTGGCGACGCGGCCGGTGCCGGACACGCCGGTGACGTCGTGGGTGCGCTGGAGGTGGAAGCGGCGGGACTCGGTCATCGGTCGTCTCCGATCGGCTGGAGGTCGAGGATGCCGGTGCACTTGCGGTGGGCGATGTAGCGGCTGTACGGCTGCTCGCACTTGAAGCAGCCGGGGCCTTCGAGGGTGAGGAGGTTCTCGTGGTCGAGGAGTTCGGCGTCTGGGGTCTCGCCGCGGTTGAGGCGGCGGATCGTGTCGTCGCTGACGCGGTGCATGGTGAGGACGGTCCAGAGGTGTTCTCCGGGGCCGGGGTCGGCGAGTTGGGCGTGGATCTTGGGAACGGGGACTTGGGTCATGGGTGGTGCCTTCTGGGGTGGGGCCCCGACCGTGTGGGCCGGGGCGGTGGTCAGGCGGCTTCGTCGTAGTCGGGGTTGCGGGCGTAGCGGCGTGCGGCGGCGCGGGTGCGGGCCCAGGACGGGCGGCGGGTGCGTGCGGTGAGGGCGCGCCAGGCCGCGCGGGCGGCCAGGTACAGGCCGACGGCGAGGGCTTCGAGGGCGAGCACGAAGGCGGTGGCGATGAGGGCGAGCCAGATGAGGAGGGCGGCGCCGAGGGACCAGAGGGCGTCGAGGGCGTCGGCGATGATCACGACGGCTGCGCCCCGTTCTTCGGCGTCCCGCAGATACCGCAGATGAAGTAGCCCAGGGGCTCGTCCATGTGGCCGCGGGCCATCACCGAGTTGCACACGTGGTCCGCCCCGTCCTGCCGCGCCCCGGCGGCGGCCCGGTCGGCGGGCGCGGGCAGCGGGCGCGTCGCTTCCGCCAGGAGGTTCCTCGTGCCGCATCCGGGCTCGCAGGGCACGACACGGTGGCAGCCCTCGGCGTCCTTGCAGACGGGCCCGGCGCTCGTGTCGGTGTCGTGGCGGGTGGTCGCGGGCAGCACGGCCAGCACCGCGTCGGCGAGCTTCGGTACCCACTCCTGAGTGTCCGGCGTGCTGTCGAGGAGGAACGCGAGGTCGTCGAGGCCGAAGTCGTCGAAGGGGAACTCTCGGATGACGTCGGCGATGCGGTCGCGGAGTCCGACCTGGTCGGCGGGCGCGACCCCGCCGACCGGGCACTCCGGGTGCGGATGGACTTCCTCGCCCTGCTCCTCGTAGCAGAAGCCGCAGGCAAGCAGGCGGGCGGGGAGGTCGACGTTGGCTGCGGCCCGGCGTTCCAGCTCGGCGAGCGCACCCTTCGTGCCGGGGTAGCCCTTGGCAGTCACGAAGTTCCGCAGGTGCTCGGTCGGCAGCTCGACCTCGCACGTGATCCCGCAGTGCGTGTGATCGCCTCGGTCGTGGTCGCGTTCGGTCTCCTCGCGGTCGGCGCGCTCCTCGTCGGTCTCGGTGGCCGCCGGGCTGGCGTCCACGTGGCGCGCTTCAGCGCCAGCTCGGCGGCGCAGGTCGGTGGCGACCTGTGCGGCGGCGAGGGCGGTCTTGCCCTGCTGGGCGTACCAGTCAGCGGCTTCGAGGAGTGCGCCCCGGGCGGCGAGGTAGGTCCGGAAGCTCTCGACGACGCGGCGGTCGCCGTCGGTCAGCTTGTGGTTCGGGTTGTTGCCGCAGGCGGGTCCGGTCATGGTCTTCTCCAGGTGGGTAGGGTTCGGGCACCGGCCGCCCGCGCACTTCGACTGCGCGGGCGGCCGGCCTGCTGCTCACGCCGTGGGGGCGTCGAGAGCACGGATCGTGGGGCAGGGCCAGGGCTCGGGCGCCATGCCGGTGCTGTAGCAGCGGGCCGCGCAGGTGCCGTTGGCCCTGCGCGTGTGGAGGGCGCGGACGCGGGCAACCGGATCGCCGCCGGGTCCTGCCAGGTCCGCGCGCAGCACCGTCGCGCGCTCCGGGTCCAGCTCCAGCCAGTACGGCTCACCATCCGGCCCGGACAGCAGCACCGTCACCGTGTCGTCGTCGCCCCAGAGGACGTCGTTCAGCCCCCAGCGCAGCGGTGTCGGGTCGGGCGCGTCGGCAACGGACGCGGTGGGGGTGCACATGGCGGCGATCTCGTCTCGGCTGAAGCCGTCCCGGGCGAGGCTGGCGACCATCTCGTTCTGCCGGCCGGTCACTGCTGCGCCTCGGCCGCCGGCGCGGCGTGGACCGGGCAGAAGTCGTCGCCGTCGGCCGTGTGCTCCCAGCCCTCGTTCTCGACGAGGTGCTTCCGGGCGACGCCGAGCCGCTCCCGGCTGGTCATGCCCTCGCGCACCAGGTACTCGCCGGTGTTCTGCACGCCGCAGTGGTCGCAGTAGACGGTGATCCGGGTCGGGTATCGGGGGTCGTCCATGTCGCGGACGATCGCGTTGACGGTGTCGGGGTCGAGCGGCTGGGGCGTGGTCTGGTGGGGCATGACGGTCCTCTCGGGTTCGGGTGGTGGTGTCGGCCTGCGGTCAGACGTGGCCGAACTCGATGTCCGCCAGCTCGGCGCGCGCCTCAGCGACAGTGGTCCGGCTCATCGCCAGGTCGTAGATCAGGCCGACGGCGTGGTACTCGCCGCTGTCGGTGGCGTCGCGCAGCCTGGACGCGATCTCGCTGATCAGGTCGAAGACGTCGCTGTCGGAGTCGGCCGGCTCGCCCTCGGCGTCGTCCTCCCGGTCAGCCCCGGCCTCGTTGATCGCGTCGCCGATGCCCTCGACGAGATCGGTCCGCATCTCCTCGGGCATGCTCGGCTCGAACGCGAAGTGGATCCGGGCGATCGGCCGGCCCGCGTTGAGGGTGATCTCGTGCTCGGTGGAGGGCTCCAGGCCGTCGGCGCCGAGGTTGACGGCCCACTCGGACACGTCGGCCGCGCCACGGATCAGGGCGTGGATCTTCCGCTGCGCCTCGTCGTAGGCGGCGTAGTCCTCGTCGTCCCCGGTCTCGTCCTCGACGACGAGGAGCTGCTTCCAGGTGCGTCCGCTGCCGTCCTCGGTCGTCTCGACGGACGGCACCCAGGCCGCTTCCATCTGCTCCCCGACGCCCATGAAGTCCGGGTCCTCGGTGAGGGTGGCGTGCTGGCGGGCCGCTTCGGCGCGGAGGTCGGTGTCGGTGTACGGGCGTTCGGTCACTGGGTGCTCCTGTGGGTGGCGTGTTGGGTGGTGGTCGGGTTTGCGCGGTAGGGATCGTTTTCGCGCGGGGTGGCTGGTATCCGGATGGGCGGTCAGGCGGCGCCGTGGTGTTCGTCCGTCCCGTGTCCGTGTCCGTGGTCGGGCCGGTCGGGGTGGCTGCCGGTGGCGGGGTCGCATCCGAGGTGGGTGTCGTATCCGCGGTTGGCCCAGTCGGGGTTCATGGGGCGGTCGCAGATGGTGCAAAGCGGGCCTGTGTTGCCCTGCTCCCCGGGGTCCCCCTCCGTACCTCCCCCCGTCCTAGAGACGGGGCGGGGGGAGGGAGGTGGGGAAGGGACGTCCCCCGGGGGTCCCCCGGGAGTTGGGGGGAGGTTTGACCTGCGGGTTTTTTCGAACTCCCCCGAACTCCCCCCTTGATCGTGGGGGAGGTGGCTTCCAAGATCGCGGGGGAGGTCTGGGGGGAGGTCATTCGGGGGTGAATCGGACACCTGCAGAGGAGTGATGTCGTTCATGTCCAGGTCTGCCCCAGAGTGGGCGCCCGAATTGACATCCCCCGTCCCGGTACGCGCCTCGTCGAAGGAGTTCCGCTGCTTCCGGATGCGGACAGCTTCCTCGATCTTGTCCTTCCGCATTTGGATCTTGTAGTCCGCGCACCACTTGATGACGCGGGGGCTGCCCCACTTCAGGGGGATGTCGGCCTTGTCGAGGACTCGGACGAGCCACTCGGGCGTGCCCTTCACCTCGTCGGCCGGCCGGTGGTCGAGGGACTCCAGCACCACGGAGGTGACCGGGCGGCCGTCGGGCTTGGCCTCGCCGTCGAGGGTGATGACCTTCAGCCCGAACTGGATGTCGCCGGACTCCTCGTCGTCCTTCTGCTTGCCGACCTTGACGGTGACGACGATGTTCTTGGCGTTGTCGCCCTTCTTCGACACGTGCAGTTCGGACTGGAGGGCGCCCTTCGCTGAGGAGGAGCCTCGGCCGTGCTCGCCGATGTGGCCGGTGTGGTGGATGACGAGGACGCATGCCTGAGTGGCGCGGCGCAGTTCCTCGATGCGCTCGACGACGACACCGAGTTCCTTCGCGGAGTTCTCCTCGACGCCGACGGAGATCCGGGCCTGGGTGTCGATGACGATCATCTGCGGCTGGAGGCGGCCCATCGCCTCGATGAGGGTGTCCCACTCGGGGCTCATCGCCTGCACGGGGCGGGGCAGGAAGAGGACGTTGTCCATCTTCAGGCCGTAGTGCTTCTCCCAGGCGCGGACGCGTTTGCGGATGCCGCGGGCGCCCTCGGCGACGAGGTAGACGACGGTGCCCTGGCGGACGTAGTGGCCGTGCCACTTCATGCCGGTGCCGACGTGCCCGGCGAGGTCGATGGTGACGAAGGACTTCATGTGCCCGGAGGGGCCGACGATCCGGGCGAGGGAGTCCAGGTGGAGGAGGTCGCCGACGAGGGGCTCCAGCGTCGGCATGTTGTCGAGGCTGGACGCGTCGAGGAGTTCGGCGAGGAGCGCGTCGGCGGGGTCGCCGGAGCGGCCGGCGGCGCGTTCGGACTGCCGCTTGAGGTAGTCGTCGATGAAGGTGACGGCGCGGCCCGGCTCGGCGTCGGGTGCGGTGGCCTGCTGGACGATGCGGCGGCCGAGTTCGGCTTCGGAGCGGAGGTCGGCGCGGCGGCGGACTTCTTGGGCGTAGTAGTCGGGGTCGCCGCCGTAGTTGCCGAGCTGGGCGACGTAGGAGAGGCCGCCTGCGCGGCGGAGTTCCTTGCGCTTCTCCAGTTCGATGCGCAGGGCGATGGGGTTGACGGGCTCGCCCTGGTCGTAGAGGTGGCCGAGGACGTCCCAGATGAGTTCGTGGGCGGGCAGGGCGAAGTCGGTGCGGTTGAGGATGCCGCGGATGGTGGGGATCTGCTTGGGCTGGTGCATGCAGCCACCGAGGACGTACCGCTCAGCGTCGTACTGTTCGGGGCCGTCCTCGTCCGCCGACTGGTGCGGAATGTGGCGGACGTTGTCCACGGGCACGGGGCGGTCTCCTCAGAAGAGCGTGGTCGGTTCGGTGGTGCAGCGGTGCGTGGTGAGGTGCTGGTGGGGGCAGTCCGGCGGGTGCCGTCCGTGGGTCCAGCGCAGGCGCGGGGCCCGGTGGGGGCCGCGGGGCAGGCACCAGACGAGGCTGTCCGGGCTCCGGTCCTTGAGCGCTTCCGTGTACGGGAGGCGGGCGTCGGCCGGCGGGAGAGTGACGGTGGCCTTGATGGCGGCGACGTCTCCGACCCACTGGCTGAGGAGGGGCTGGCCGCAGCTGGGGCAGCGGGTGCCGGTGGTGGTGCTGCCCCGGCTGCGGCTGGCCATCAGGCTGCGGTCCCGTTCATGACCGTGGTGTCGATCTGCTCGCCGACCGCCTGGACGACGTCGGCGAAGGCGGTCTTGCGGATCTCGTCGGGCCGCTCCAGCTTGTAGCCGAGGCGGAGGCCGTTCTGGCCGATGCGGTAGCGGAGGCGGGCGGTGAGCTTGTAGCCCTCGCTGCCTTCGAACGGCACGAGGCCGATGACGAAGGTCTCGGGGACGGTGAGCTGGCCCTTCTGCCCGGCCTTGGTGGTGGCGGTCTCGACGTACTGGAACTGCCGCTGCCCGGAGGAGAGCCGGGTGGCGGACTGGAAGTCGACCTTCTGCGCGGCCTGGAAGGACTGGGCGATCTCCAGCATGTCCGCGGCGGACGGCTCCAGCAGCTCGGGCAGGTGGTCCTCCAAGAACTCGGCGAACGCTTCCTGGTCGAGGAGCTGGCCGTCGTTGCGGGTCCACTGCTGCCAGGCGGTGGTCTCGCGGAGGGCGAGGTGGAGGCGGTGGCCTCCCCAGCGGGCGCCGTCGGCGGTGTGGGCGTCGAGGACGGCGGTGACGGTGAGGCGCTCGTTATCGGCGTAGACCTCGGAGTTGTCGTCGTGGTGCTTGTCCCAGTAGGTGAGGAAGGACTGGGCGTCGCGGACGGTGGTGGTGCCGAACTTCCGTGCGACGGTGCCGGTGTGCTCGGGGCCGGTGAGGTCGACCTCCTTGATGCCGGTCTGGGTGTGGAAGGCGTAGTACTTGCCGGGCTCCAGTTCGGCGGGCGGGGCGGTGCGCAGGGCGGTGTCGACGATGGTCTGCGCTTCGCCGTTGGTGGAGGCGAGTTCGGTGTAGGTCACGGGTCATGCCTTCTTGTAGTTGGTGGTGGTGTCGGCGGTGCGGAACTCGGTGGTGCCGTCGGTGTTGCGGTACACGCCGGCGGACATCTGACGGGGGTCCTCGCGGACGGGCAGGCCCTCGTCGTCGAGGAAGTAGAGGGACTTGGGCTGGGTGGGCTTGGGGGCCTTGATGGTGGACTCGACGCCGATGGGGAGCGGGGCGGAGTCGACGCCGTTGGCCGGGGGCTCAACAACGATCTTGATCGTCAGTTCGCCCTTCTTGCCGTGGGCGCGGACGGCGTCGAGGAGGGTGTGGAACTCGGTGGAGAGTTCCTCGTCGGTGCGGCCGTTGAGGTGGGAGGCGAGGAAGGCGGCGACGGGGGCCTGCTGGATCTCGCCGGTCTCGGTGTTCGCGGTCATCGCTGGGTGGTGCCCTTCTGGTTGGCCGAGCAGGTGGCCCGGTGGTCGGTGATGGGGTTGGCGCGGACGAAGTCGCGGACCTTGTCGCGGCCGGTGATGCGGCGGAAGGTGCCGCATGCGGTGCAGAGGAAGTCGGCGATCGGAGTCTGGCCGCGGTCGGTGCGGCGGACTTGGAGGCCGCCGACCCAGCCGGTCATGCCGCCGCCCGGGTGCGGCGCCGCTTGAGGCCCTGCGGCTTCTCGTCGGGGTCGTCGATGTCGTCCCAGGCGAGCGCCGTCACCCAGCCGTTGCGCAGGGCGATAGTCCGGGTCCGCTTCGACGGGCCCTGCTTCAGCGCGCGCTCGCGGAAGATCCGTTCGACCGCTTCGGCCTGCTCGCGGGGGATCCGCTTGCGGCGGCCGACGACGATCTCCGTGACCTGGGTGCCGCGGATCCCGGCCTCCGCGGCAACGTGCGCCATGGGCCAGCCCATGACGGCGAGGGCTTCGAGGCGCCGCCGGGTGCCGATCGCGGGGACTCGTTTCGGTGCGTCGTCGGGGCGGAGGGCGAGGATCGCGCGGGCGGTGCGCTGGTGGACGGTGGCGACTTCGCCGTGGAGGACGTTGTGGATCGTGCGGCGGTCGACGCCGGCGGTGTCGGCGATCTCGGGGTTGGTCCAGCCGTGCTTCTTCAGGGTGTGGATGTGCTGGAGGACGGGGCGGGTGGGGACGCAGCCGGGGATGCCCTGGTGCCGACGGTTCCGGGCGGCCTTCTCGCGGCGGGCGGTGTAGGTGGACATCAGGCGGCCACCTCCACCGCGGGCGCCGTGTGCCGCTCGATGTCCTCGCCCGTGATGGCCTCGACGAGGGCGGTGACGATGACCTCGGCGCAGTTCGGGGTGACCGCGTTGCCGTACTGGCGGACCTTCTCCCGCTTGTTGCCGAGGACGACGTAGCTGTCGGCGAACGACATGGCCCGGCCGATTTCGTGCGGCTCCAACATCCTGAACAGGACGTCCTGGACGTCGACCTGGCCCTGGACGAGCGCGTACCGGTCGCGGGTCGACAGGGTGCCGACCGGTTCCCGGACCGTGCGCGCGGTGCCGTTGCCGTAGTAGGGGACCAGGAGGTGGTCCCAGGTGACGAGGGACTGGTGGCCGGCCGCCGTCAGCGTGCGGGCGGGCTCGTCGATGCCGGTGCAGAGCTGGCCAGGGTTGCCGCGCGGAGTGTTGTTCCGCATCAGGAAGGCCGGGGCGACGAGGCCGTGGTGGTTGCCGGACGCGGTGACGGTGGCGAGGGAGTCGGACACCGGGCGAGCGACCGAGCCGCCGCCGCGTAGCTCGGCGATGAACGGCAGCCACGCCAGCCCGGTCTCGTTCCGTGCGGTCTGCGTGCGCAGCGGGGCGTGTGCGGAGCCAGGTTCCTTCCCGTCCCGGCCTTCGACCGGGATCAGGAGCGGCGGCACGGCCAGCGCGTCGTTCTCGCGGGTGGTGCGTGTCGGCATCGGCTCGACTGCGGGCGTGGCGTCGTTGCGCCAGGTCCCGCCGGCGGGGACGACGAGGGGCTGCGCGAACTTCTTCAGCCCCGCCTCGATGCGGGCGAGGGTCTTCGGCGCGAGGGGGTGGAAGCCGAGGGACTTCGTCTTGGCCTTGTCCGAGAAGAACTCCTTGAGCGGCTTGTCACCGATGCGCTGGCCCGGCAGTGACCAGTCGATGGCGACGGCGGCGGGGAGAGTCGCAGGTTCCAGCACCCGGTTGCGGCAGTTGGTATTGGGGCAGCGGTAGACGTACTGCTGGCGGTAGCGGCCCATGTCGCGGCCCGGCGTCTTGAACCGCTGGACGGCCTGCACCCACTGGTCGCAGTCGGGGCACCAGGCGCGCGGGCGGAGCCACTTGTCCCAGTCCGGGGTCCGGGCCAGGGACTCGTGCCAGTAGGCGACGTACAGGCGGTCGCGGGACTGCGGCGCCTTGTGCACGGTCCGAGGGTCGGCGTGCATGGAGTTGAGAGCGATGACTCGGGTGCGGTAGCCGAGCTTGTGCAGCTCGCCGAGCCACCGGTCCCACTGGTCCCAGGCGCGGACGTCGACGACGTTCTCGACGACGCCGGCCTTGACGAGGCCGCCGCGCTCCTGCACGCCGCGCAGGTACAGCGGCACCTCCTCCATCAGCGCGCGGGACCGCTCGACTTCCTCGGACGGGCCGAAGCCGTCGAAGAGGTCGCCCTGGAGGGAGGCGTCGAAGTCGCGCTTCTTGCCGCGGGCGTTGGACCACTGCGGGCACTCGGGGCTGGCCCAGAAGATGTCGGTCACAGGCCACCGGTGCACGGGGGCCTCGCGGATGTCGCCGCGGTAGTGGTCGACGTCGGGGAAGTTCGTGGCGTGGGACTCGATCGCCCGCTCCCAGTGGTTCGCCGCGCGGGTCATGCGGACGCCGGGGATGGAGTGCATGCCCTGGCTGGAGCCCCCGGCGCCGCAGAACCAGTCCATAACCGTGAGGGCGTCGTTGTCGTGGCGGTAGGTCATCGGGCCTGCACCGCCTCGCGGTCGGGCCACTGCACGCCGGCCAGTGCCGCACGGTGCCCGTCCGGGACCTCGGCGAGGGGGGTGCCGAGCCACTCCATGCCCATGGCGCGGAGGATCAGCGCGTCGGCTTCGTCGTCGGACTCGAGGATCGCTCCGTACCGGCGCTGCGCCGACTCGAGCACGGCGGCCTTCCTCGAGGCTCCGCTTCCCGTGGCGTACTTCGCTCGAGCAGTGGGCGAGACGACGGCGACAGGGATGTCTCGCTCGAGCAGCGCGGACACGATCCGCCACCACAGGCCGCCGCGGTCCCACGTGCTTCCGCCTGGCGTGGTGTAGGCGACGGGACCTTCGACGCAGGCGAGATCGACGTGGCCGACTTCGGTGAGCACGGTGTCGGTGATGTGCTTCATCCGGGCGTTGCGCTGGACGATGGTGTCCTTGCGGCGGCCGGTGGTGGGAACTCGAGTTGTGCCGCCGAGGGTGGCCACCCCTGTTCCGGTGAGGCTGATGTCGAGTCCGGCGACTCGGTAGCGGGGCCGGGGCCCGGCCGCCGCGGGGGCGGCCTGGGCCTCGACATCGAACAGAGTGGTCACTGGTCTCCCTCCGCAGCAGCGATGGCGAGCGGGTCGGGGCTGGGGTTGTGGCAGTCCATGCAGATCAGCTCCCGCGTCACGTGAGTGCGGGCGTGGACGGTCACCCGGCGCTCGGTGCGGCACAGGGCTGCGGTCCGGTCGAGGGCCGGGCCGAGCAGCACCGGCGGTTCCGGCTTGCGGTGGCGGCCGTGGGGCCGGACGGACCGGGCGATGAGGGTGAGGCCGACGGCGACGGTGGTGCCTGCGCCGGTCATGGCGGCGGCGAACTGGCTCACGGCGCCTCACCCCCGCGCTGCGCCGGGATGAACGGCCACTCGGTGCGCACCCCGTCCGCCCACGACTCCTTGCCGGGCGTCCGCCGGAAGTACGCGGCGAGGGAACGGCCCTGCGCCTCAGCCCACTTGATCTGGGCCTGGTGCAGGTCGTCGAGGCTCATCGCGCCGAGCTGCTGCACCGTCGTACCCAGCCGCCACGCCACTCGGCACGCGGCGATCGCGTCGGCGTCCGCCGAGTGCGCTTCGCCGAGCGGCACCTGGTAGTGGTCGCACAGGTCGGACAGGGTGCGGCGGCCCTTGCGGCGGCTGACCTGCTTGTCGAGGACGCGCGGGTCGACGACGCGGAGGTCGCCGCCGACGATGTCCACGAGCGGTTGCACGCCGTGGCGGCGGGCCTCCCGGTCGACGATGGTCAGGTCGAACGAAGCGTTCATCGCGACCACCGGCAGCCCGGCGAGGACGCTCTCCGCGAGCGCGGCGATCAGCTGCTCGACGACCCCGGCCGCCGGCCGCCCCTCCGCGCGGGCCCGCTCGGTGGTGATGCCGTGGACCTTCGCGGCGCCCTCGGGGATCTCGATGCCCGGGTCGGCCAGCCAGGTGGCGGACTGCGTGGGGTTGCCGCCGCCGCACTGGACGACGCAGGCGGTGACGATGCGGTCCTGCTCGACGTCGACGCCGGTGGTCTCCAGGTCGAATCCGGCGAGGCGTCCCTCGAACCATGCGGCCATCAGAGGGCACCGCCCTTCAACGCGGTGAGGAACTCGTTCAGCTGGGCCACGGTGGCCGAGGACGGGTGGAGGCCGCTGTGCTGGCGGGCGAACGCGGTCTCGACCTGCTCGGTGGTCATGCCGCGCGGTCCGGCGGCGGCGATGATCTGGAACCAGACCTCCTGAGCGGCGGCTGGGTTAGGGACGTCATCGACGATCTCCACGTCGTGGACGTACTCGTCGATCTGGTCCTGACCGGCGTCGCCGTAGTCGGCCGGGTTGAGGACGCGCTGGGTGTCGTCCGGGTGCGGACCGGCGTCCTCGTCCGGGGCCTTCTTGGAGCGCAGATCCTCGCCGCGGGCCTTGAGCACCTTGGCGAGGTCGTCGTCCATGTGCTTGGCGTCGACAGCCTGCTTCCAGAGCTTGCCGACCTCCTCGGCCGTGGCAGCGACCGCGGCGAGTGCCGCGTAGTCCGGACGTCCCGAGGTGATTGCCACGCGCTCCGGACCGGACGCCATCGCCGCAACCTCGCCGCCGGTGATCTGTCCGGCCATCAACGCGGCCGGGGTGATCTCGACATCCAGCGTCGGGACCTTGAAGCGGGCCAACTGGTCCTTGACGATGGCCGTCTTCTCCTCCATCCCGAGCCACCCGGCGACGTACCCGCCGGCCTGCGACAGCAGCTCCGCGGCCGGGGGCAGGGTGACGGCGGCGTAGTAGCCCTTGGAGATGAGGAGCCACTGGCCGAGCGCGGGGACGTCGCGGAGCATGACGTTGACGCGGGTGGTCATGGCGCACTCGCGGTCGTCCGGATCGCACATACACGGCCGGTCGGACTTCTGCTCGGTGACGCCGTCGCAGCGGCGCTGGCACTTCGATCCGGCGTACAGCTCGTACCACTGCGACACCGCGTCCTTCGGCGGGATCAGCACGGGCAGCCGGTTGGCCTGCGAGTAGACCTCGAACTCGGCGGGGCCGCCGTTGGCCGGGGTCCAGGGCTTGACCTCTCCGCCGTACAGCTTGGCGACCTCGGTGAGGATCTCGCGGGAGGGGCTGGTGAAGCGGAACTTGTCGAGCTTGGCGGGGCGGGTCTTCCCGTTGCGGGTGGGGACGACGTGGCCGAGGCGGATCTCGCCGAGCTGCCGCATGCGGCGCTGAAGATCAAGGATGGGCATCAGGCGGCCCTCTCTTCGCTGGTGGTGACGGGCAGGGTGAGGGCGGGACGGATGACCGTCTTCGACAGGCCGGACGTCCACTCGGCGTTCCGCTTGACGGTCAGGAAGGCGTCGAACACGGCGTCGTCGGCGACCGCGGGAATGAGCCGGTAGCCCTCCGGCCGCAGGTGCAGGACCACGCCGGACCAGAACGTGTCGGGCATCGGGACCTTCGTGCCGTCCTTCAGCCAGGCGACCTTGGCCTTGCGGTAGGCGGCCATCTGCAGCGACGCCTCCGGGTAGACGCCCTTCACGTCGAGTTCGCCGCCGGTCTTCGTGTCGCCGCAGAACACCGTGTCCGCGGGGACCTCGGTGTCGAAGTAGTCGGCCAGGGCGGCGGCGATGAGCGGGGACCGCAGGAGGTAGTCGAGGGTGCCGGCGTAGCCCTGCGCTTCGTTGCCGACGACCATCTCGGAGGCCTCGAAGGTGACCTTCCAGTCCTCGACGAAGGTCAGGAAGTGGTCGAGGAACGGGGCCAGCTCCTCGTTGGTTAGCAGCTCGGCGGGCATCGGCTTGCCGAGAACGTGCGCTTCGATCAGCTTGTGGACGGCGGAGCCGACGTCCTTGCGCTCGTCCTTCTTGCGGGTGTGGGCGCGGCGCAGCCAGTCGTAGGCCTCGGTGCGCTGGTCCGGGTAGAGCGAGGAACTCACCAGGTAGGGGAGGTTCGCCATGGCGGTCTCGGCGGTGATGTTCCCGGCCCAGAAGGTGAGGGCGTCGCCCTTGCTGGTGCCCTGCTCCAGGATGGTGGTGACGCGGCGGAGCTTGAGGTCGGTGCCCTTGACGCGGTACCAGCCCTGGCTGGGCTTGGGGATGCGGTCGGTGCCGGTCGGTGCGCTCGCGGTCTTCCGCGGGCGGCGGCCGGCGGCCGGGGCCGAAGCCCCGACCGTCGTGCTCGTGCTCATGCGGTGCTGTCTCCGTTCAGGGAGGCGAGGGCGTCGGCCCACGCGGCGTCGTCGGGGTTCGGGCCCCAGACGTCGTCGCCGTAGGCGGCCTGTGCGCGGGCGGCGATCTCGCGGGCGGCGTCGGCGCCGCAGCGGATCTCGCCGCGTTCGATCTGGCCGAGGACGCGGGTGGTGTCGCTGGTCGGGGTGAGGGTCGGGTGGCTCACGGCTGGCCGTCCTCTCCGGTGGTCGTGCTGGTCAGGCGGTAGGTGGTGCGGCCTTCGGGGTCCTGGCTGACGGCCAGGCGCCCGGCGCGGGCCAAGCCGCGGAGGGTCTTCCGCGTGGTGTTGCGGCGGGCGGTGGGCCAGGGGCTGTCGGCCAGCAGCTGCTCGGCGAGTCCGGTGGTGACGGGGCGGCCGTGCTGCTGGACGGCGGCGTAGAGGTACTCGCGGCGGGTGGTGAGGTCAGCCACGGCGCGCCTCCTGGCGGGCCGCGGTCTCGTCGTCGGCGTGCTGCCACAGGAGCCGCCGGACCTCGCCCATGTCGGCGTCGTCAGGGCGGACGACCACCCGGAGCGTGCGGACCAGCTGCCGGAGCATGGCCAGTTCGCCGTCGTACGCCTCGGGAGTGGCGTCGGCCGTCGGGCGGCTGCTCTTCTCCCCGGGGGTGGCGGCGCGGGCGACTGAGGCCTCCAGCTGGAGGAAGCGGCGGATGGCGTCCTTGCTGACCGTCTTGTGCCTGGTGAGCCTCAGGCGGCTGTCGAGCTTCGCGGCCAGCTCGCTGATCACCTCGGCGCGGTCGGCGTTGAGGAGTCCCTCCGCCTCATCGTCCGGTCGCGAGGCGGGGCACACCGCGCGGCCGGTGAGGACGTTGAAGATGCCCTGACGGGCCGTGTGGGCGCTCATGCGGCGGCACCGCCTTCGCGGCGCTGAGCCGGAAGCGACACCGGAGCCTGCTGCCCACGGCACTCCCACAGCAGCGCCGCCAGCCGCTCCACCTGACCGTCGTAGACGCGCACCTCGTGCGCACCCACCGCCTCCAGGAACACGGACACCCGCTCGTCCAGCTCATGCCGGGCGTGCGAGTCCCGGCCGCCAGCCGCACCGGCCAGGTCCCAGATCTCCTCCAGCAAGGAGGCCAACGATCCGGGGTCTTCGGCGTGCATCTCGGCGAGGTCCAGGACAGCGGGGCGCAGGGCGTCAGTGAGGCTGAGGGCGGCGCCACCCGCGATGCGGGTCACCTGGATGTTGGTGGCTCCGGCGCGGACGGTGCCGAGGTTGTGGCGGCGGATAGTGGCGATGAATCGGGCGAGGCGCCCGGCGCGGATGAGCTTCACGACCGGCCTCCGTGGTGGCGGTGGAGCAGGTGAGAGAGGAGAGAGGGGAGGTCGCTCGCACAGAACGCGACCCAGATGAGACCGACGGCGGTCAGCCAGACGAGCCACTCGATGACGTTCACGACGGCTCACCCGCCTCGGCGTCCGGGCCCGGCGCGGTGTTGTGCGCGTGCTGCGCCTCGGCGATGACTCGCCAGGTGCCGCACCTCTTTTCCACAGCGGCCAGTGCCTCAGCCGGGGTGGCTCCAGGGGTGGCGATGGCGTGCTCCACCTCGGCCAGGAACTCGGCGAGATCCTCGGCGTCCATGAGCCGGGCCCACGGCAGCACCGACGGGTACGAGGAGCCCTCGGCGGGCTGCTGTGCGGCCTCCAGCTCGGTGATGCGAGCCCGCAGCTCGGCAACGAGGTTGCGCTGCCGGGTCATGGCGGCGTCGTCCTCGGCGTGCCAGCGGACCAGCTTGTTTCGCTCGGCCTCCAGCTCGGCGACCTTCGGACGCAGCGCCAGCAGTTCCGTCGCGTGAGCGTTGCGCTGATCCAGGAACGTCCGGCCGTGGGCCTGCGCGGTGTACAGCTCGGCCCGCAGCTCACGACGGCCACGCCTCGCCGACTCCAGCGCCAGCCGCACCCGCAGGAACGCCGACAGCTCCTGCATCGCGCTGTCCAACTCGGCCTCGGACACACCGGCACCGGTGTCGACCGAGATGCTGCCCTTGTAGCCCTGGCCCCGCATACCGGAGTACGCCTGCTCGGCCGCGTACACGGCGTCGTCGTAGTCGTCGGCCGTGACCTCACCAACGAGGTTGAAGGACCGCGGCCCTGCCTGCGGCTCCGGGCCCGCCGGCATCGGCAGCGCACCCAGCTCACGAACCGCAGCCTCACGCACCCACGCCTCATGCATCCGATCCCGGCACGGCACGCAGATCACCGGAGCCCCACGCCCACCCAGCCGCACGAACTGGTTGCCCGCGTCCGCCAACAGCGTCGGGCACGTAGCGCACCGCTCCGGCACGACGTACCGCTCCACCGGCCTCAGATACCAGACCTGCCCCGGCACGCCGTCCCACTCGAACGGCACCTTCACCAGACGGCCGTCATCCGAATGCGCGGACGGGGCCCGCTCGATCACCGGAGCCAGCAGCCCGAACGCCTCGGCCTCGCGCGGGTCACCGGCGAGCTGACCGGAGAGGATCCAAGTGTCCGTGTCCTCAGCGATCTCCCAGTGGTCCACCTGCGGCAGCCACGACGGGGCCGTGTCGAGGAGGGAGGCGAGGGCGGCCGCGATCGTCGAAGGGGCGCTCATGCCGCCACCGCCGCAGCGATCTCGTGGATGACGGACTCGGTCGACGGCAGGACCACGGTCACGTGCACCGGGATCTCCGGGAACTTCACCGGGGAGTCCGTCCACGTCTTCGTGTGCAGCGTCCACACCGTCTGTCCCGACGGCAGGTCCACCTTCGACACGGTGCCGCCCTGCACGAACAGCCACTCGGCCAGCACGTCGATGTCCGTCGCGGTCACCAGCACCGCGTCCGCCGTCGCCCGCACCGCGATGTGCCCGGAGGCCGGAAGACCGCGGTAGGCAACGGTGGTGTCGTAGTTGCTCTCGTTCCGCTCGCGAGCGGCCCACTGGTCGAGCACCGAAAGGTGCTGCACCTGTGGGGTCTGGAATGATGTGGTCACGGGGACCTCTCTTTCGTTCTGGTGATGGGGTCGCCGAGTCGTAGGGCTGCTCAGGCCGGCACAGTCGGAGCGGCCCTTCGGCGTTAGGTGGGTCAGGCGGCCTTCGCCGCCGGCGGCGTGGTCTGCCCCAGCACGACGGCCGAGGCGAACAGCGCCCGCAGATGCTCGATCTGCTCCGGGCGGAACCGCGGCGCCTCAGCGGCGCTCCGCTTCGCTTCCGCCGCCGCAGCCGGACCGAGACGCTCCTCGGCCTCCGCGATGGAGAACCGTGCGGCGCTCATCCGGCCACTGCCGCGAGGAGCTTCGGCTCGGCCGGCGCCTGCACGGTGCGGCCGGTGGGCTGCCACAGGACGAGGAGGTCTACTCCAAGCCGTTTGGCAATTGCCGCTGCTTCGTCCTGCTCGGCGGTCTCGCGCTCGCCGGTCCGCAGGTGTCCGATCTTGCTGGGGTGGCAGCCGGCCACCCGGGCCAGCTCGCGGACGCTGACGGAGCGGCCGTCGCCGGTGCGCTCCATGAGGCGGACCAGCAGGTCAGCGCTCACGAGGACCATGGGGTTCTGCTGAGGGCGCATGTGTATCACCTCCGTAGACGCTGTGTGCGTTTCCGTGAACAAGACCGACAGTACACGGCGGTAGACGTGGTGTCTACGGAAACGCACAAGCGTTGAGGGGGCGACTTTTTTGAGTCATCACGCCCTGGGGGGATAGCGCACACGGGGTGTGTGCGTAGACACTTTGTGCCGGGGGGCAAACGGTTGTGCCCGCTGACCTGGTATTTTCGCGGTGATCTCCAGGCGTAACGTAGACAACAGGCGTCACGGGGCGAATCGAGAGGGCACAATGCACGCCATGACGGAGCAAGGGCGGCGAACCGAGTTCAGCGACCTACTGCGGCAGCGCCGGGCTGACCTCGGCCTGAGCCTGCGGGAGATGGAGTTGCGCTCAGTCGACCCCGGCAGCGGTGCTCAGGCGAAGTTCGGGTGGCTGTCCAAGGTCGAAAACGGCAAGCCTGTCGACGCCCCTAAGGAAGAACTCCTCAAGGCTCTAGAGGCCGGCTACAGGATTCCGCTCGACGAACTCAGGGCGGCGGCGGCCGCGCAGTTCTTCGGTCTCGATGTCGCCGGGGCCTCCTCGGGTGTATGGAGCGGCGACCGCACGCTGAGGATCATCGTGGCGCACGCAGGGGAGATGACGGAGGAGGACCGCCAGGAACTGGCGGAGATCGCCGAAGTCATGGCCCGGAGGCGAGCGCAGCGTAACGGCCCTGGCCAGGGCAAGTCGGACGATTAGTACGACTTTCTATTACTCAGCGATTCACTCTGGTCACACTCTGATCGGTATGGCATCGTCGGTGATCCGCCTGGGGGGCGCATATTAGATCAGTCCGCACACGCGTTCGAACACCAGAACGAATGTGCCATGTGCGGATGTACCTGGGGAGGCAATGCGATGGCGGACGGGGAGCGCGAGGGCTCACGCGACGAGACGCCGGATGGACAGGACCTGCCCCGCGAGGAGCAGTCCGAACCCCAGCCGGACGCGGAATTCCGCATGGAGCTCGTCGACAGCCTGCCGGGGGGCCGGGCCGTCATGGGCGTCGAGCGCAAGGGGGAGTTCATGTGGCTCGCCGACCGACATCACGTCAGCACTCAGGCACGGGACGAACTCCTCGACCAGCTCGGCCGCATCGTCCGCGAGGGCTGGTGGGTGCAGAACTGGCCGGGCGCCAGCTGAGAGCACTGCATGAACGATCCATCAAAGCCGCAGGCTCGTAGCCTGCGGCTTTAATGGTTCCCTAGACCAATGTTGGACAAGCCGAACTCGAACTGGCCGCTGACCACGCCCGGCACGATCGCCGCGCCGCCCTGCGCGCTGGAGAAGGACAGCTTCAGGCCCTGCTTCTCGAAGAACCCCTTCTTCTGACCCAGGTACAGGGGCGCGACGTCGACGATGGGGATGAGGCCCACCTCGACCTCGGTGGTGCCCCCGGAGGAGCCGGACCCGTCCGACCCCCCGGAGTCGTCGGACGAACCGCACGCCGTCGCGGCGGCCAGGACGGACACGGCCGTGAGGCCGACGAACAGACGACGCATGACTCCCCCTGGAGGAACGTGCTCAGTGGACGTGCTCAGTGGGAACGTGCTCAGCGGGAACGTAGGGCCGGCGCTCAGTCGTGGTCAATGCTCTTGCCGAGATGGGCCGTTGAGGATTCAACCGAGGGTGTGCCGCCGCGGAGTCACAGGTCCAGCACCAGCCGCCGGCCGCGGCACCGCGACACACAGATGAGCATCGTCTCCCCGGCGGCCCGCTCCTCCTCGGTGAGCACCGAGTCCCGGTGGTCGGGAGCGCCCTCGACGACCTCCGTCTCGCAGGTCCCGCAGGTGCCCTCCGTGCAGGAGTAGAGCACCTCGACGCCTGCTCCACGGACCGCGTCCAGGACCGAGACACCGGGCGGCACGACCACCGTACGGCCGCTGCGGGCGAGGACGACCTCGAACTCCGCCTCCGCCCCCGCCGGGGCGTCCCCGTCGGCCTCCTTCGGGCGGAACCGCTCCACGCGCAGGCTCCCGGCCGGGCAGCGTGCCTCGACGGCGTCCAGCAGCGGGCCGGGCCCGCAGCAGTAGACGAGGGTGTCCGGGGACAGGTCGGCGAGCCCGGACGCGAGGTCGAGCAGCCCCGACTCGTCCTCCGGGACGAGCGTGACCCGGTCGCCGTACCGCGCCAACTCCTGCGTGAACGCCATCTGGGCCCGGGTCCGCCCGCCGTACAGCAGGGTCCACTCGGCGCCCGCCTCCTCGGCGGCGGCCAGCATCGGCAGGACGGGGGTGATGCCGATGCCGCCGGCGACGAATCGGTAGCGGGGCGCGGGCTCCAGCCGGAAGTTGGTGCGCGGGCCGCGCACCCGGACCGCGTCCCCGGCCCGCAACTCCCCGTGGACGTAGGCCGAGCCGCCCCGCCCGTCCTTCTCGCGCAGCACCGCGATCCGCCACTGCGCCCGGTCGGCCGGGTCGCCGCACAGCGAGTACTGCCGCTCCAGGCCCGGACCGAGGACCACGTCGACGTGGGCGCCGGGCTCCCAGGCCGGGAGCCGTTCGTCCAGCGGGTGGCGCAGGGTGAGGACGAGCACGCCGTCGGCCGCGGTCTCCCGGCGGGCGACGACGAGTTCGGCTTCGTACCGGGTCATGAACCGTCCCCGGGCAGGTCGTGTCCTCGCGGGTGGGCGAGCATCCAGTCCCACATCGCGACGGGGTCCTCGGCGGTGTGCTCGGCGCCGCAGTGGCAGGTGCCGCGCAGGACGTCGGTGCCGGGCAGCCAGTCGACGCGGTAGACCTCGCCGGTACGGCCGCTCACCGGGCCGCCCGCGGTCCGGCCCCGGCGCCCTCCTCGACCAGCCGGGCCAGGATGCGGCGCGCCGCCAGACCCCCGGTGTCGATGTTGATGCTCAGCTCCTGATAGCCGGTGCGCTCACTGCCGAGCGTGCGCTGCAGCAGGTTGAGCGCGTCGACGTCCTGCATGACGACCGTGCGGTTGTTCTTGTACAGGAACTCGGTGACCTCGGCGTCGTCCGTCGCCCAGTCCCGGGAGACCGCCCAGAAGTCGTACACCTTGCCGTCGCCCGACGGCGTGATGGCGTAGGTGATCTCGGTGTGGAAACCGTCCGGGTCGCTGCCGTCGGGCGCGGGCACCACACCGGTCGGGGCGACCCTGCTGTGCAGCAGGTACAGACAGGGCGCGTGGTACTCGATGTCCTGCCAGCGGTCGATGCGCCCGCCGATCCCCGTCGACCTGGCGTAGAACGGCGGGCACTCGGCGTCGTCCATGTGCCGGCTCACCCGGACGATCCCGGCGCCCTCGTCGACCTCGGTGGTGATCGGCGTCTCGGCGACCTCGGGCGTGCCGATGTAACCGCCGTGCAGATACGTCTCGTGGGACAGGTCGAGGAGGTTGTCGACCAGCAGCCCGTAGTCCGCGTCGATCGGCTCCATGCCCCGGACCGTGACCCAGCCCGGCGCGTCCAGGTGCCGGGCCCGCGGCACCGCCTCCGGATCGGCCAGCGCCGGGTCGCCGATCCACACCCACACCAGGGAGTCCCGCTCGGCCACCGGGTACGAGGCGACCCGGGCGGTGCGCGGGACCCGTTTCTGGCCCGGCACGTACACACAGGTGCCGGTCGTGTCGTACGTGAACCCGTGGTACCCGCACACGATCCGGTCCCCGTCCAGCCGCGTCGGCGCCTCGGACAGCGGATAGCGGCGGTGCACACAGCGGTCGTGCAGGACGACCGGGCTCCCGTCCTCCTCGGCGCGGTAGAGCACGAGCGGTTCCCCGAGAACCGTGCGGCCCAGCAACTCGCGCCCCACCTCGTGACTGTAGGCGGCGACGTACCACTGGTTCCTGGCGAAGGCGGTCATGTGCGGCATGCGCGGCTCCCGTCGTCCTCGACGTCGTGTGGTCACACCATCGCCACGCCGTCCCGCCCCGGCAACAGCACTTCCGTCAGGCGGAATTCTCCCGCTCCGGGAGTTCCGCCGCCGCGAAGTTACCTGTGCGTTCCGCACCTCGGAGTGGTGACAGCCGCAACTGTCCGAGGCGGTACGCCGCGTGACAGCGTCGTCTCCGTCAGCCACCGGTGGGAGGGAGCAGGCGTGAACAAGGGCTACGCCGTGTACTGCGACGCGGACCCGTACTTCTACGACGCCCCGCACCGCACGGCCGACCGGACCGGAGCCGCGCGCTCCCGGTACGCCGCCGCCTCCTCGCCCGTACCGCAGGGGTGGCAGCGCCACGAGAGCGGGGACTGGCTCGCCCTGCGTCCGGCCGACGCCGACCTGCCCGCCCAGGGATGGAAGATCCACGTCTCCGCCTGCCTCGACAACGCGGAGTCCGTGCTCGACCGGGTGTGGCGGCACTGCGTCGACGGCGGTACGGCCTTCAAGTTCGTGCCCAGCCGCTACCTGCTGCACCAGCGCAACGCCAAGTACGCGGACCGGGCGGGCAGCGGCAAGTTCGTCACCGTGTACCCGGCCAACGAGGCGGAGTTCGAACGGCTCGTGGGAGAGCTGTCCGAGCTGCTGGCCGGCGAGCCCGGACCGCACATCCTGAGCGACCTGCGGATCGGCGACGGGCCCGTGCACGTCCGCTACGGCGGCTTCACCCGGCGCGACTGCTACGACGCGGACGGGGAACTGCGGCCCGCCGTGTCCGGCCCCGACGGTGTGCTGGTGCCCGACCTGCGCGGTCCGGTCTTCCGCATCCCGGAGTGGGTCGAGCCGCCCGCCTTCCTGCGCCCGCACCTCGACGCCCGCTCCGCGGTGACCGTGACCGGCATGCCGTACACCGTCGAGTCGGCGCTGCACTTCTCCAACGGCGGCGGCGTCTACCTCGCCCGCGACACCCGCACCGGTGCGCGGGTCGTCCTCAAGGAGGCCCGTCCGCACGCCGGGCTGGCGGCCGACGGCGCCGACGCCGTGACCCGGCTGCACCGTGAACGCCGGGCGCTGGAGCGGCTGTCGGGGCTCGCCTGCACGCCGGAGGTGCTCGACCACCTCACGGTCGGGGAGCACCACTTCCTCGTCCTGGAGCACATCGACGGCAAGCCGCTCAACACGTTCTTCGCCCGCCGGCACCCGCTCATCGAGGCCGACCCGGGCGAGCGGAGACTGGCCGAGTACACCGACTGGGCCCTCGACGTCCACGCGCGGGTGGAACGCGCCGTCGCGGAGGTCCACGCCCGGGGTGTGGTCTTCAACGACCTGCACCTGTTCAACATCATGATCCGGGACGACGACAGCGTCGCCCTGCTGGACTTCGAGGCCGCCCACCACGTCGACGAGGCGGGACGCCAGATCGTGGCGAACCCGGGGTTCGTGGCGCCTGCCGACCGGCGTGGGGTGGCGGTGGACCGGTACGCGCTGGCCTGTCTGCGGCTCGCGCTGTTCCTCCCGCTCACCAGTCTGCTGGCCGTCGACCGTCACAAGGCGGCGCACCTCGCGGAGGTGGTGGCGGAGCAGTTCCCGGTGGACCGGGCCTTCCTGGACGCGGCGGTCGACGAGATCACGCGCGTCGACGGGAGCACGCGCACCGACGGGAACACGGGCCTCAAGGAAAGAAGCACGCGTGTCGACGGGAGCACGCGCGTCCACCGGGCCCCGGCGGCGCGGCGGCCCGCCGGGCCGGTGGCGCCCGTCCGGCCGGACGACTGGCCCCGCAGCCGGGACTCCATGGCGGCGGCGATCCGCGCCTCCGCGACGCCCTCCCGCACGGACCGCCTCTTCCCCGGTGACATCGCGCAGTTCGCCACGGCGGGCGGCGGGCTGGCCTTCGCCCACGGTGCGGCGGGGGTGCTGTACGCCCTGGCCGAGTGCGGGGCCGGACGGGACGAGGACGGCGAGCAGTGGCTGCTGGAGCGGACCAAGCGAGTGCCGTCGGGCATGCCGCTCGGTTTCCACGACGGGCTCGCCGGACTCGCCTGGACCCTGGAGCGCCTCGGTCACCGCGACCGCGCCCTCGACCTCGCCGAACTCCTCCTCGACCAGCCGCTCGACCATCTGGGCCCGGACCTGCACGGCGGCACCGCCGGTCTCGGCCTGGCCCTGGAGTCGCTGGCCGCCACCACCGGTCAGGCCGCGCTCCACGCGGCGGCGCTGCACTGCGCAGAACTGGCCGCCGACGGACTGCGGGGCGAGGGCGTGCCGGCCGACCGCGTCAGCCGCGGCCGTGCCGGGCTGCTGTACGGCGGCGCGGGGCGGGCCCTGTTCTTCCTCCGGCTCTTCGAACGCACCCGGGACTCCGCCCTCCTCGACCTCGCCCGCGACGCGCTGTGCCAGGACCTCGCCCGCTGCGTCCGCGGCGCGGGCGGCGCGCTGCAGGTCGACGAGGGCTGGCGCACGATGCCCTACCTGGGCGCCGGCAGCGTGGGCATCGGCATGGTGCTGGACGACTACCTGGCGCACCGGGCGGACGAGGAGTTCGCACGGGCCGCGAACGAGATCGTGGCCGCGGCCCAGGCGATGTTCTACGCCCAGCCCGGGCTCTACCGGGGCGTGGCCGGAATGGTCCTGCACCTCGGCCGCACCACGGCCACGGCGCCCGGTACCGGGCCGCGGGCCGTACGGCGCCAACTGGACGCCCTGTCCTGGCACGCCATGTCCTACCGCGACCGACTCGCCTTCCCCGGCGAGCAGATGATGCGCCTGTCCATGGACCTCTCCACCGGAACGGCCGGATGCCTGCTCGCCGTCGCCTCCGTCCTCGGCGACGCGCCCACCGGACTGCCGTTCCTGCCGCCGCCGCGCCGAAGCGGCGGCCCCCCGACTCGGCTCCACCAGGAGCCGTGAGAAAAGCACACCCCTTGCTGAACGAAAGGAAATCGTCATGAACCTGTTCGACCTGCAGTCGATGGAGACCCCCAAGGAAGAGGCCATGGGGGACGTCGAGACCGGGAGCCGCGCGAGCCTCCTGCTCTGCGGCGACAGCAGCCTGAGCATCACCACCTGTAACTGACGCAGGAGCTGACGGCCAAGGCGACGTGGTGAGTCATGTCGCCGGGCGCGGGCGCCCCGGGTTCCGGCCCGGGGCGCCGACGCCTGCCCGCGCACGACGTACGGAGGTTCTCACCGGTGCGAAAGAGCAGGCCCGTGCCGCCGCAAGCGCCGGGGCGCGCCCTGGAAGCCCTGGTCCTGCTGTGCTCGGTCGCGGCGGCCGCGGCGGCGGTGGCCCAGCCCCTGGCCCTCGGCCGCACCCTGGATCTGCTCCTGCGCGACGGCGACGCCGGATGGTGGCTCCCGCTGAGCGCCGGACTGCTCCTGGGCGAACTGCTGCTGGACAGCGCGACCTCGCTGTTCACCGGCCGCTGCAACGCCACCTGGACGGCGTCGGTCCGCACCCGCGCCCTGCGTGGACTGCTGCGCGCCGCCCCCGAGCACGCGCGGCCGTACCCGCCGGGCGACATCGGGACCCGCCTGACCCTCAACGCCGCCGACGCGGGCGGGGCTCCGGCGGCCCGTGCGGCGCTGGCCGCCTCACTGATCACCCCGCTGGGCGCCCTGGTGGCGCTGGCGCTCGTCGACGTGTGGGTGGCGCTCTGCGTGCTGACCGGTCTGCCCGCCCTGGCGCTGCTGCTGCGTTCCTTCGCCCGCGACACCGGCGCCACGGTCGCCGCCTACCAGCGCACCCAGTCCCTGATCGCCTCCCGGCTGCTTGAAGCCCTGGAGGGCGCGGACACGATCGACGCCGCCGGAACCGGCGAAAGGGAGCGGGCCCGTGTCCTGGCACCGCTGGCGGAACTGGGCGCGCAGGGCCGGCACATGTGGGCGCTGCACGGACGGGCGCTCGGCCGGAGCGGTGTCCTGGTCCCGCTGCTGACGCTGGCCGCCACCGCCGTCGGCGGGCTGCGGCTGGCGGCCGGCGAACTGAGCGTGGGGGACCTGCTCGCCGTCGGCCGGTACGCGCAGCTCACGGCCGGCGTCGGCGCGGCGGCGTCCCTGCTCGGGGCCATCGTCCGGGCCCGCGAGGCACGGCGCCGGACCCGGGAGCTGGAACGGCTGCCCGCGACGGCGTACGGCACGCGGCGGCTGCCTCCGGACGGCCCCGGAGAGCTGCGGCTGTGCGGAGTGCGCGTGCTGCGCGGCGGCAGGGAAGTGCTGCGCGCCGACGGCGTACGGGTGCCTGGCGGCAGCACGGTCGCGGTGGTCGGCCGCAGCGGGGCGGGCAAGTCCGTCCTGGCGGCCGTCGCGGGACGGCTGATCGACCCCGACGAGGGACACGTCCTGCTGGACGGCGTCCGGCTCGACCGCTTGACGCACGACGCGCTGCGCACCGAGGTGGCGTACGCCTTCGAACGCCCCGTACTGGGGGAGGGCACGGTCGCGGAGGCGATTGCCGCCGGGGTGCGGCGGCCGTCGCGCGAGCGGATACGCCGAGCCGCCCGGGCGGCGGGCGCCGACGGCTTCGTACGCCGGTTGCCGCACGGGTACGACACCCCGCTGCCGCGGGCACCCCTGTCGGGCGGGGAACACCAGCGGCTCGGACTGGCGCGGGCCTTCGCGCACGCCGGGCGGCTGCTGGTGCTGGACGACGCCACGTCCAGTCTGGACACCGCCACGGAGCACGAGGTGGACCTGGCGCTGCGGCGCTCGGTACGGCCGGGGACCAGACTCGTGGTGGCGCACCGCCCGTCGGTCGCGGACCGGGCCGACCTGGTGCTCTGGCTGGAGGACGGACAGGTGCGCGCCGTGGGAACCCATCGCGAGCTGTGGCACAGGGCGGGGTACCGGGAGGTCTTCGGCGCCGACGCCGACGCCGGCGAGGGAGCCGATGCCGGTGCTGATGTTGATCCCGGTACCGGTGTCGGCGGCAGTGGCCCCGGGGCCGTACGCCGTCCCGAGCCCGAAGAGGCGCGCCCGTGACGTCCGCCGAGGCCGGGACACTGCGCCGCCTCGCACCGCCGGCCCGCCGCTTCCTCGCCCACCGCAAGGGCGTGCTGGTACGGCTCGCGCTCTGGTCGCTGGCCGAGTCGGGGCAGGCGTTTCTGGTCGGCCACGCGGTCGCGCGCTCCGTCGACGAGGGGTTCCTCGCCGGTGATCCGCGCCGGGGACTGCTGTGGCTCGGGATCGCGCTGGTCGCCGTATTGTCCGGCGCCCGGGTCGTCCGGGGCGTGTTCGCGCAGCTCGCCGGGGTGACGGAGCCGCTGCGCGACGGCCTGGTGCGGCGTGCGGTCGACCGGTCCATGGCCCGGGCGGCACAGGGCGGACCCGGCGGGACGGACCGCGCGGCCGTCTCGCGGCTGACGAACCAGGTCGAGATCGCCCGGGACAGCTTCGCCGGCCTCGTCCTCACCCTGCGGTCCTTCGTCTTCACCGCCGCCGGCGCGCTGCTCGGCCTGCTGTCCCTGCACCCGGCCCTGCTCGTGGTGGTGCTGCCCCCGCTGGCGGCCGGGCTCGCGCTGTTCCTGTTCACGCTGCGGCCCATGGCGGCCGCCCAACGCCGGGCCCTGGCGGCCGACGAGGCGTTGGGCGACCACGCGGCGCGGGCGCGTACGGCGTTGCGGGACCTCGCCGCCTGCGGGACCGGACCCGGGACGGAGCGGAGCGGCGCGGACCTGGTCGCCGACGCCGCCGCGGCGGCCCGGACGCTGGCCGGTTGGGCGGCGGTGCGTACGGCGGCGCTCGGCGTCGCGGGCCACCTGCCCGTGCTCGCGCTGCTGGTGGCGGTGGAGTGGCTGCGCGGGCACGGGGTGAGCGTGGGGGCGTTGCTGGGCGCGTTCACCTACCTCGTCCAGTCCCTGCTGCCCGCCCTGCACACCCTGATGACCGCGCTGGGCGCGGCGGGGTCCCGGCTGCTGGTCGTCCTCGACCGGATCCTCGGCCCGGAGCCGGAGCCGGAGCCGGAGGTGGAGGTGGAGGTGGAGCTGGGGTCGGGGCTGGAGCCGGAGCCGGAGCCGAGCATCGCGAGCGCACCGGTGGCGGCTTTCGCGGTGGACACCGCCGCGGCCCCGGCGCTGGAACTGCGGGCCGTCACCCTGTCCTACGGCGTCCGCGCCGAGCCCGTGCTCGACGCGCTCGACCTGTGCGTCGCGCCGGGTGAACACCTCGCCGTCGTGGGACCGAGCGGCATCGGGAAGTCGACCCTCACCCGCCTCGTCGCGGGAACGCTCGCGCCGAGCCGCGGCGAGGTACGCGTGGCCGGCCGCCCGGTGACGGGGCGCCCCGCCGCCGAGCTCGCCGCACTCCGGGTGCTGGTCCCGCAGGACGCCTACGTGTTCTCCGGCACCGTCGGCGACAATCTCGCGTACCTGAGGACGGACGCGTGCCGGACCGAACTCGACGCGGCGGTCGGGGCGTTCGGTCTCGGGCCCCTGGTCGAGCGGCTGGGCGGGCTGGACGCCACGGTGCGCCCCGCCGAGCTCTCGCCGGGGGAGCGGCAACTGGTCGCGCTGGTCCGCGCGTACCTGTCGCCCGCCCCCCTGCTGCTGCTCGACGAGGCCACCTGCCATCTCGACCCGGCCTCCGAGGCCCGCGCCGAGGAGGCCCTCGCCGGGCGGGCCGGAACCCTCGTCGTGGTGGCGCACCGGCTGTCCTCGGCGGTCCGTGCGGACCGGACACTGGTGCTGGACGGCGTACGGGCGCAGTGCGGTAGGCACGCCGAACTGCTGGGCCGTTCGCCTCTCTACCGGGAACTGACGGGACACTGGAACTCATGACGCGTCAGGTCCAGCCGGCGCTCTGGACGATGCGGATCGCGTCGACGCGGTTGCGGGCACCCACCTTCCGGACCGCCGTGGCCATGTAGTTGCGGACCGTTCCCCGGGACAGGTGCAGACGCGCCGCGATCTCGGCGATCGGCGCCCCCTGCGAAGCCAGGGCCAGCACGCCAAGTTCCCTCGTGGTCAGCGGCATCTCCGCGCCCTTCAGCAGGGCCACGGTGAGCGTCTCGTCCAGGAAGCGTTCGCCCTGGGCGACCGTGTGCACGGCGGTGATCAGCCGATGGGCCGGGGCGTTCTTGTCGACCAGCCCGAGGGCGCCCCCGTCGAAGGCCCGGCGCAGCACTCCCGGCCGCTTGGCCGTCGCCAGGACCACGAGCCGGTCCCCGTACCGGGCCCGCAGGCGTCCGGCGCCTCCGTCCTCCGGCCCCGTCAGGCACTCTCCGTCCACGACACAGACGTCGGCGGGCAATGCCGCACCCAGCTCCGGACCGTCGGCGTCGAGGCAGTGCGAGGACACGTCCAGCGTGTCGTCGGATCTGAGCAGTTGCACCAGTGCCGACCGCAGCAGTTTCTCGTCGTGCACCACGGCAATACGAACCATCTCCCCCACCCCTTGTCAGCGGCGGCCCCGTTCGGGCCGCCGGGCTCCGCGCGCCCCCGCGCCATCGGGCCATGTGCCCCCATCCGGGACGGCGGAACACGACGCGTACGCACGTGCGAACCGCATCGGAGGCAATTCGCCGTCGTCAGAGCCTTGTCGGGGGACGATCGAGACGGGTGCGGCGGAGAAGAAGGGCGGATAACACACCAATCCGCCGGACGACTTCGGCCCGTGCGTGAACCGACGAGAGTCCGCAGTCTTCGCGTGGCGGCCCCTGGCGTCCTGGCCAGGGCGGTTTCCGCGGCCCGCGGCCGGCCGCGCGCGCCGCCCGGGCCCGGCCGGCCCGCGGTCCGGGCCCCACCGGCCCGCGGTCCGGGCGATACCGGGCCCGGCCGAAAGCCGCCGCTGTCCAATCTGGCGCGAAAGGCACCGCGCGGTCGGCTCCCGAGGCTGTCGGTGGGTGCCCCTAGTCTTTGGCCAACGCCACAGCGGAGTGTGCCGATTCAGGGGCCCCGTGTGCTGTGCCGTGTGTACCTAGTAGTGGGAGAGGCGAAGAGCTGATGGGTTGGCTGGCAGCGGGCGACAGGTACGAAGTCGCCCTGGTGGAGGGCCGGGTGGTGGCGCGGCCCACCTCGGCGACGGGGACGGCGACGGAGGGGAAGCGGGAGCGGACGCTGCCCGCGGAGATACGGGACCGCCCCGAGGTGGTCGAACTCCAGCGCTTCGCCGAGTGGCTGGACCGGCACGCCGCCGAGTGCGCGGCGCAGGTCGACAACTGGATGGTGTCCTCCCTCCCGGTGCCGACCGGGCTGCTCGCCCGCGTGTGGCCAGACGAGGCGTGGCAGGCGGCGCTGCGTGACATCGTCGTGGTCGGCGAGGGCCCCGACGAGGTCGGCTTCCTGCGCGACGCGGACGAGTCGGACGGGCTGCGGGTGGTGAACCTGGACGGCGAGACCGTCCGCCTGACCCCCCGTACGGTCACCATGCCCCACCCGGTGCTCCTCCCCGACCTGGAGGAACTGCGCACCTTCGCAGCAGAGTTGGGTGTCGTGCAGGGCGTGGAGCAGATCCACCGGGCCACCTGGCCGGCTCCCGGGGCGGCCGAGGACGGCGACACCGACGTGGTCAACGAGTTCGCGGGCGCGGAGTACCGCTCGTGGTTCCACCTGTCCGCCCGCGCCACCTCCCTCGGTTACCAGATCTCCGGGAGCCGCATCGTCGACCGCGTCCGGGACGGCGGTCGTGTCTTCACCGCCTCCGTCGGCATGAGCGACCCCTACACGGAGGACAAGGCATGGACCGGCGGCCTGAGCTGGAGCCACGGGGACGGGTACCGGAGCCTTCCGCTGCACGAGGTCGGCCCCGTCGCCTATTCCGAGGGCATGCGGATGGCGGCGGCCCTGCACGCGGGCCGCACCGTGCCCACGGACGGCGCCGAGTGAACGCCACAGCGATACGCACACCCACGAAAGGCACGCGATCATGAGCGACGGCACGACACGGCACGGGGCGGCGGAAGAGGTGGCGGAGCTGCTGCGCGCCGGAGCCGTACTGCCGCCCGGCACCACCGGGGGAGGCGACCGGGCCGTGCCCGTGTTCACCCGGGCCTACCGGCATCCGGGTCTGGACGACCGGATCGTCGTACGCCTGACGCCCGCCGACCCGTCCGGCACGGAGCCCGCCGCAGGAGAATCCGCAGGAGATCCCGCAGCCGGGGACGGAGGCGGATTCCTCGGACTGCTGCCCGTGGGCGAGCCGGTCGAGGTCGGCGTCGGACAGCACCGGGCCATGGGCTTCCCCGAGTGGGTGCTGGTCCGTCACCCCTCCGACGGCCATCTCGCGATGTCGCTCGTCGAGGAGATGAACAAGGTCGCGCGGACGGTGCGCGCCCGGGCGAAGAAGGCCCGCGCCACCTACGAGTCGATCGGCGCGCGCCTCGCGGGTTCCGTGCCGCACTTCCTGCCCACCTTCTACGAGGAGGCCGGCCGGGTGTTCCTGGCCGCCGGCGACAAGGCGTACGGCTCCCAGATGTTCGTCAACGCGCGCAAGGCCGAGACGGCCCACGCCCTGCCGTTCGACGAGGCCCGCATGGACGCGGTGTTCCTGGAGTTCGCCCTCGCCGACGCCATGCCGACCAAGGTGCTGTCCAGTTACGCCAAGGGACTCTCGTCCAGGGTGCCGGCCGCCACCGCCTACCGGCACCTGCGCGGCCTCTTCGTCCGGCTCGCCGCGCACGGCGTGGCCCCGTCGAGCCCCGGCGCGGGTGAGTTGCGGAAGCTGGCGAAGGCCGTCGCCGGCAAGAACGCCCTCGTCGAGGAGATGGCGTACCTGCGCGAGGTGCTGCCGCTGCCCGGCACCCTCAAGGCGCCGCCCGGCTGGTGGAAGGCCCACCGGGCCGCCCTGCTGGAACTGACCCGGCGCGAACCCGCCGCCCGCGGCACCCTGCTCGGACTGCTCCCCTCGGAGTGGGAGCACGAGGAACTGGGGCAGTGGCTCGACCTGCTGGAGAAGACCGGCGCCAGCGAGGGACTGTGCGACGCCACGCTGCCCGCCGAGGCCCGGTCCCCCGACGGCACCGCCGGCTGGGCCCGCAGGTTCCTCGCCCTGTGCCGCACCCACGAGCGGTCCATCGCGCCCTCCGAGCTGTACCCCCTCCTCGACCGCATGGCCGGTGCCCTCCGCGCCGAACTGAACGACGAGAACGGTACGTTGCGGCCCCCGGTCGGCGACGTCAACCTCCTCGACCAGCTCCTCGCCCTGGACGTCCCCGTCGGCGACCCCGAGGACCGCCCGTGGCTCAACCTCCAGGACTGGGCGGCCGGCGACGAACGGCGCGACCTCCTCGCCCTGGCGGCCGACACCCGCTTCCGGGAAGTCTTCCGGAGCGGCTGCCCCACCTACGAACGCGAGGGCATCGACAAGCGCACCGTGTCCCGGCTGGCCGAGTCGCCGGGCGGCCGCCCGATGCTCGCCGAGTGGGTGGCCGGGGTCAGCCGCGAGTACCTCACCAGCGGACTGGGCGACTTCGCCCTCAGCAGTGGCCCGTTCCAGACGCTGAACTGGCTGCCGGGCGAGATCCTGGCGACCGCCGAGCAGGAGGTGCGGGACGCGCTGGGCACCGGCATGGCGCCCGTACTCGCCCGCGCGCTGCGGAACGGGCTGGTCGACGAACTGGGCTGGCCCGCCTGGGACGAGGCGATCGGCTCGTCCGCGTCCCCACAGGAGGCCCGCGCGACACGCGTGGCCGAGGCATGGCCGCACCTTGTCGTCCTTCAGGGCACGCACGCCCGGGTTCTCGGCACGCGGGGCACGGTCCTCAGTCACGAACTGCGCCTGCCGGACGACGCGGGCCGCCCCGACGTCCGGTACGTGGACGGCGGACTGCTCGTCTCCTGGTACGTGTCCGCCACGTCCACCTCTTACGGCTACTGGTACCACCCCGACACGGGCATCTCGCCGACGACCGAACTCGTCGGCGCCGTCCACGACTCCTTCACCTGCCACGCGGACGGCAGCGGCGGGACGAACGGCATGCCGCCCGCCTCGCTCCCGCTCCCCGGGGGCGGCATCACCACCGGCCGCGGCGTGCTGCGGGCCGGGGACACCCACGTCCCGTGGCGGCGGCGGGTGATCAGCGACGGCACCTCGTACTGGGTCTGGGTCGACGACTGGTCCCGCGAGAAGAACAGCACCTGGCACGCCTACGACCCGGCCGACGACACCGAGGGGGAGCGCGGCGGCCCGGACTGGTTCGCCGAGGGACTGCGCGCCGCACCCGAGGGCAGCACCCTCGGCCCCTCCTGGCTGCTGCCCGCCCCGTCCGCCGAACCGGGCCCGGTGTGCGCCCCGGTGGACGGGCTGATCGGCTGGCGGGTGATCATCCGGCCCGACCGCTCCCGGCAGGGAGAGGACCTGGCCGGCCGCTCCGTCGTCGTCCCGTGGCGCGTGGGCGGAAACCCGGAGAACGTGCTGGTCTTCCCCGGTACCGACCGGGCCGTCACCGTCCTGCGATGGTCGAACGACATCCAGCTGCGGGACTCCGACCACGCGGTGCTCGCCCGGTTCAACCGTGATCAGACGGCCGGCCCGTTCTCCACGGGTACCCCGGTGCTGCCGCCCCTGCGCTACTGGCACCTGCTGAGGCCCCGCGACCCGCAGGGCTCCGCGGCACTCCGCCGGGTCGGCGACGATGTCGCGGCGGCACTGCTGGCGGCCGCCGTGGCCGAGACGACCGGGGACGGAGCGGCGGAGGCCGGGACGGCAGACCGGGAAGCAGTGCTCGAACCCGTCCGCACCCTGTTCCCGGAGGTCACCCACGAAGCCCTGCTCCGGGGCATCACCGGCGTGGCGCGCTACGCCGCCGAGCAGCAGCGTGTGCTGGACGGGCTGCTCGCCCGGCTGGACTCGGCGGTCCGGGGCGTCACCCCGGAGGAACCGCGGCCCGCGCTGGGCGACCGCCTGCTCGCCTCCGCGCTGAACGGCGCCGGCCTGACCGAACGCGACGCGCGCTGGTACTACGACTTCCAGCACAGCCTCTTCGAGCTGCCGCAGCTCCTCTCCCGGTCGATGAAGGGCCTGACCGAACCGGCTCCCGCGGGCATCTTCCACCTGTCGCTCGCCAAGCGGGAGCCGTTGGAGCACCTGAACGCGGTGGCCCTGCCCGAACTGCCCGCCGTACTGGCGCTCCGGGCGGCCTCGGAAGCCACCGTGGAGGAGCACCGGCAAGCCTTGGACACCTTCCTCGGCGAACTGGACGCGCACGGGCTGACGGAGCTCGACCCCGGCCACTGGCGCCGGGTGCACCTGGCCTTCGACCCGGACACCTTCGACGGGCCGGGCGACACGTACGGGTACAGGAGGGGGACCGTGCTCGACCTGGAGGGCGGCGCGTTCCTGGTCTTCCCCGACGACTGGTACCAGTTCGTCCGCGAGCACGGACCCCACGAGGTCAAGGGCAGGCACTACGGCGCGGTTTACCACGACCCGTCCGGCCGCTTCGAGACGCCGGCCCCCTACACGCCGGTGTCCGAGGAGCCGTTCGTGCCGGAGCCGACGCGGGCTGCCGGCTGGGTCGCCGCCTTCCGCGCCGAGCTGGCCGAGCGCGGCCCCGTGCCCTGGCGCCCCGAGGCCGCCGAGGAGTTCGCCCGGCTCACCGGGGTCACCCCGACCACGGCCCGGCTGGTGCTCGTCGGCGTGCCGCAGACCGACGACAAGCGCGCGAACGTGCCCTCCGCGACCCTGAAGGTCATCGGGGTGAAGTCGGCCGACGCCCGCGTGTCCAAGGACGAGCTGAGATCGCTCGACAGCGCCGCCCTGCGGGCCGTGGTGGCCGCCCTGCTGCCCACCGAACCGTCCCGGCTCTGGACGCACGGCCCCGACACCGCCCGCGCGGCCGAGGTGTGGAACGAGCGGCTGGGCAGACGCACCCCGCTGCCCGAAGACGTGTTGCACGACGCCGTCCGCACGATCGAACCCGTCGGCTGGGCACCCGCCCACGCCCTGCGGGGCTTCGTCGACCTGGCCACGGAGCCCCGCCTGACGACGGACCTGACCTGGAGCCTCGGCCGCTACTACGTGGAGACCGCCGAGCAGACGCCCCGCTTCGACAGCTCGGTCCTCAAGGGGTCGGTGGCCCTGGCCGCCTGGCTCGCACACCGGCTCCCGTCCGGCGACCCGCTGCGGGCCACCCTGCCCGGCGTACTGACCGCACTGCGCGAGCGACTGGCCCACCCCGGCCTGCTGCTCGCCCTCGACCGGCGCGGGATCGACTGGGAGGCGTTCCGGCGGGCCGCCGGAGACCCCACGGAGACCGGCGACGACTTCGAACGCCACGGCGCGGTCGTGCTGGGCACCGAGCGGACGGAACCGCTCCCCGCCATCCGGACGGCCCTGCTGGACGCCGCCGGCCACGACCCCCACCTCGCGGCGCTGTACACCGGTGAGCGGCCGAACGCCCAGGAAACGGCCCTGCGCCTGGTCCACGACCGGCCGTTCGCCGAACTGCTCGCCGATCCGGGCAACCCCCTGGCCGGCGAGCGCGACGCGGACGGGCTGTGGTGGCCGCAGGACCCCGCCCGCTCCGTGCCCGACCTGGTCGGCGAGGCCGCCAAGCGGTACGGCATCGGCGAGGACGCCGCCGTCCTGTACCTGATGCTGCTCGCCATGCCGGACCCCACCGACCGCAACACCGCACGCTGGACCGGCTGGGGCGGGCAGCGCGGCGGCACCGCCCGGTTGCGCGCCGCCCGGGCCGAGCTCGCCGCCACCGACCTGGTGCTCGAGGGCAGCCGCGCCAAGGCAGGACGCTCGCTGTTCCTGCCCGGCGGCTGGACCCAGCCGGGCAACCCGCACCTGCCGCTGGAGCGGTGGAAGCTGCCGATGTACGACCTGCTGGAGGGGGAGGCACCCGTCCTGGGAGTCGTCGTGCCCACCCGGCCCGTGGCCGCGGTGTACCGGGATGCCTGGCAGCGCGTCCAGGACGGGGACGGACCGCGCCTGGAGGAGCTGGAGGTGCCGCGACCGAGGAAGCGCCGCCGCTGACGACTGCCGGGGGAGGGGGCCGATCGTCGGGCGGCCGTCCCCCTCCCCCTCCTCCTGACCGCCTCTGCCCCCCGCACCTGGATCCATGACCGCACACAAAGAGAGCCTCGGCGAGACGGTGGCACCGGCCGCCCCCGCGCAGCCCTACCTGATCGGCGTACGCCATCACAGTCCCGCCCTGGCCGTCGCCGTCCCCGGGCTGCTGGACGCCGCGGACCCCGAGGTCGTCTGCGTGGAACTGCCGGCCGACTTCCAGCCGTGGCTGCCGTACCTCGCCGACCGGAGGACCGTGGCGCCGGTGGCCCTGAGCGGTGCGTACGACGACGGACGGCTGCACTTCTACCCGCTCGCCGACTTCTCGCCGGAACTGGCGGCGATCCGCTGGGCGCGGGACCGGGGAGTGGAGGTGGTCTGCTGCGACCTGCCGCTGGCGCGCCAGGGATGGTCCTGCGCGCCGCCGGACGGTACCGGTGTCGAGGTCGACGCGCTGTGGGAGCGCACCGTCGAGGCACTGGCGCCCGGCAGCGCTCCCGAGGCGGTGCGCCGCGCGGCCCTCGCCTTCGGGCGGGCGCTGCGCGAGGACACCGCGGCCCACGGCGGGATCGCGACCGGTGACCTGGCCCGCGAGGCACACATGCGCCGGGTCCTCGCCGAGGTGGGGCAGCGCCGGGTCGCGGCGGTGGTCGGCGCGTTCCACGCACCCGCCCTGGCCGACTCGGGCGAGCGGGCCAAGTCCGTGCAGGCCGAGGCCGGGGCCGCCGCGGCCCCGGGGCCGGGGACGCCGGGCCACGGCACCCCGGTCGTCACGTCCCTCGTGCCCTACGCCTTCGCCCTGCTGGACCCCCGCTCCGGCTACCCGGCCGGCATCCGCGACCCGCGCTGGCAGCAGGCGGTGCTCGACGCCGGCGGCGACCCCGCCCGCATCCGTGACGCCGCCGCCCGGTTCCTCACCGAGCTGTGCCGCGAGATCCGCGCGTCCGGCGACACGGCAGGCACCGGTGAGGCCGTCGAGACCCTGCGACTGGCCTGCGACCTCGGCACCCTGCGCGGCCTGCCCGCCCCCGGCCGCGGGGAACTGCTGGAGGCGGTGACGTCCGTACTCGGCCGGGGCCGGGCCCCCGACCGGGAACTGGGCGCCGTCCTCGTCGGCTCGGGCCGCGGCCGGCTCGCGCCCGGCACCCCCCGCTCCGGCCTCGGCCCCTGGGTGGAGGCGGAACTGGCTGCGCTGCGGCTGCCCGGACCGGCCGACCCGGGCAGCCGGGACCTCCGGCTCACGCCGCTGCGTACCGACCTCGACGCCCGGCGGGAGATCCTGTTCCAGCGCCTGCGGGAATGCGGCGTGGGCTACGCGGAGCCCGTCGAGGTGACCGCGGCCGGGGAGGGCAGCGCCCTCACCACCCGCTGGCGGGCCGCGTGGACCCCGTCGGTCGCCGCCCGCCTCGACCTCGTCGGCGTCCGGGGCGTCACCGCCGCCCAGGCGGCCGACGGGACCCTCCGGGAGAACCACCGCAGGGCGGCCGAGGCCGGCCGGGTCACCCCGGCCCGGGTCGTCGCGCTGCTGGGCGCGGCGGCCCGGTGCGCGCTCGCCGACCTGCTCCTCGACGGCCTCACGGAGGCCGAGCGCGTCCTGCCGGGCGCCGCCGGCCTCCCCGAACTGCTCGACGCACTCGACCTGTTGGAGTCCCTGCGCCGACGGCACCTGCCCGGCACCACCGAACGCGTCCGGGCCCGGGCGGCCCGGCTCGCCGACCTCCTGTCGGAAGCCGCCGTCCGCGTCCTGCCGGGGCTGGCCGGCAGCGACGAGACCCGGGACGCCGTCGCGGTCGTCACCCTCGCCGTCCGCTGCGCCGAGGACCGGCTCGGCCTGCGGCTCGACAGCGAGCTGTACGCGCTCTCCCGCACCGGCTCCCCGCTCCTCCAGGGCGCTGCCCAGGCCGCCCGAGTCCTGTTGGACCTCGACGGCTCGGACGTGCTGGGCGCGAGGCTCGCCGGCTGGGTGGACACCGCGACGGGACCGGACGGCCGGCACCGGCTGGAACGCCGGCTCACCGGCGTGCTGGTCGCGGCCGGACCACTGATCGAGTCCGCGTCCACCGCGCTGGGCCCGCTGTTCGAGCGCGTGGAGTCCATGAGCGACCGCGGCTTCCTCGACCGGCTGTACGCCTTGCGCGGCGGCTTCCGGGCGCTCACCCCGGCGGGACGGACCCGGGTGCTCGCGGTCGTCTCCGACCGCCTGGGCGACCGGCCCGACCTCCGCCTCCCCGCACCGGCCGAGCTGGTCGGACGGTGGGCCGCGGCCGACGACGAGGGGTACGCCCTGCTGTGGAACCTGGGCCTGGCGGGCCTGGTGCGTGCCCCGGCACCGGGACGCGTCGGGGCCACCTCGGACACCGCGCCGCCGACGGTGCGTCCCGCCTCCGAGGCCCTGCCCGCCGCCGATGCCCCACGGCTCGGCCCCGCCGACCGCTGGCGGCTGCTGCTGGGCCGCGACACCGCGCGACTCCCGGACACCCTGTGGCCGTACGCCCGCGCCCTGGACGAACTGTTCGAGCGGGAGGCGGACGGAGCGGGAGAGGGCAGTGGGGGGACGGGAGGGAACGGAGACGGCGCAGGTGGCACCGAGCCGGAACCCGGCGCGGACGGACCAGCCGCCGGCGAGGACGGTGGCGGAGACGGGGGAGACAGGGGAGACGACCGGACCGGCGGCCGCTCGCGCGGCTACCCCAGCGTCCGGCACTGGGCCGAGGACCTCCAGGCCCTCTTCGGCGCGGACATCAGGGAGGAAGTCCTCGCGCGCGCCGTCGCCGACGGGCGTACGGACGCCGTCGACCTCCTCGACGCCACCACCGCGCGCCCCTCCGTGGAACTGCTGTCCACCGTGCTGTCGCTGGCCAGAGGAATGCCCGAACAGCGGCTGGCCGCGCTGCGGCCGCTCGTGAAACGGCTGGTCGAGGAACTCACCCGGGAACTCGCCACCCGAGTGCGCCCCACGCTGACCGGCCTGACCACCCCGCTCCCCACCCGGCGCCCCGGCGGCCCGCTCGACCTGCCCCGCACACTGCGGGCCAACCTCGTCCACACCCGCAGGCGGGAGGACGGACGGGTCGAAATCGTCCCCGAACGGCCGGTGTTCAAGACCCGCACCGCGCGGCGGAACGACTGGCGGCTGATCCTCGTCGTCGACGTCTCCGCCTCCATGGAGGACTCCGTGGTGTGGGCGGCGCTCACCGCCGCGGTCCTGGCCGGGGCACCCATGCTCTCCACCCACTTCCTCACCTTCAGCACCCAGGTCGCCGACCTCACCGGCCTGGTCGCCGACCCCCTCTCACTGCTCCTCGAGGTGAGGATCGGCGGCGGCACCCACATCGCGGCCGGCCTCGCCCACGCCCGTCCCCTGGTGAAGGTGCCGGACCGGACCCTCGTGGTGGTCGTCAGCGACTTCGAGGAGGGCGCCGCGGTCGAGGGGCTGCTGGCCCAGGCGGGAGCCCTGGTGTCCGCCGGCGTCCGGCTGCTGGGCTGTGCCGCGCTCGACGCCGGGGGAGCGCCCCGCTACTCCGTGCCGGTCGCCCGCCGACTCGCCGCCGCCGGGATGCCGGTGGCCGCGCTCAGTCCGCTCGCGCTCGCCCGCTGGGTCGGCGAACAGGTCCGGGGAGCCGCCCGATGACCCCGCCCCGCAGGGACGCCGGTGCCCCGCTCCCACCGGTCTCACCGCAGGTGCTCGCCGCCGCGGTGGAGAGCCTGACCACCCGGCTGCGCGGCAGACTCGACCAGGCCGTCGAGTCGCTGGCCAACACGCCCGTCGAGCTCGCCGAGGACGGAACGTACGGCATCCGCTGCGGCGCGGACGCGTGGGTGACCCTGGCCCCCGGCCCGTCCGGCACGATCACCTCCCCCGACCAGGCCCGTTGCACCTGCCTGCTGTCCCCGCGCTGCCTCCACCGCACCGCGGCCCTGGCCGCGAGCCCGGTCGCCGACGCGATCCCGCCCCGGCAACCGGGCCCGTCGCCCGACCGCGATCCGTCTGTCGGCCCCGGCCCCGGCCGTGATCCGTCTGTCGGCCCCGGCCCCGGCCGTGATCCGTCTGTCGGCCCCGGCCCCGGCCGTGATCCGTCTGCCGGCCCCGGCCCCGGCCGTGATCCGTCTGCCGGCCCCGCCCCCGGCCGTGATCCGTCCGCCGGCCTCCACACCGACCCGTCTCCCGAGGGCGCTCCGTCCGCCGCAGCCGTCCCGTCCGCCGGGCCCGTCCCGCCTGCCGGACGCGTCCCGTCCGCCGAGGGCGCTTCAACCGCTGGACCTGTCTCGTCTGCCGGACCGGCCTTGCCCACGGATGCCGCCCCGTCCGCCGCAACCGCCCTGCCCGGTGGGCCGGCCGTGCCCACTGGGCCCGCCGCCCGCGCCGTGCGCGCGGTGTCCAGCGCGGGACCGGTGTCTCCCGCCGTGCCGGGACGCCGCCCGTCCGCCGCGCAGGTCCGGGCCGCCGGTGGGATCTGGGCGGCAGCCTCGGCGGTCCTGGCCGCCGGATCCGTCGCCGCGGGCGCGGTCCCGCAGGCCGAGTTGCTCCGGGCCGCGCACACGGCCCGCCTGGCCGGACTGCACCGTGCGGAGGGCGCGGCCCTCGCAGTCGTACGCCACCTGCGCGCGACGCGTGACCCGCAGGGCGCCCACCGGGCCCACCGGGCGGACGAGTTGGTGACCGCCCTACGCGAACTGCTCCTCGTCACCCACCGCCTGAAGGCGGCCGACCCCGACCCCGAGCTGATCGGCGGCGTCCCCCACAACCACCGCCCCGACGGGCCCCTGCGGCTCTACGGCGTCTGCCGCGAACCGGTGGTCGGACCGGGTGGCGCGGGCGGCGTCGTCACCCATCTCGTCGACGACACCGGCCGCTGGTACACGCTCCGCGACGTCGGACCGGGAGGCCCGGCGCGAGCCCGCCGCGCCGGGACCGCCCATGTCGCCGTCCGGTCCTTCCTGAGCGACCACGAGCGGCTGTCCCGCGGCGGTCTGGTCGTCACCGGCGCGGTCGTCGCCCCGGACGGCCGCCTGCTCGCGGAGCGCGGTGTCCGGGCCACCTTCGCCGCCGGGCGCCCCTGGGCCGACGCGGTGCCCGCGACCGCCGCCCCCGACCGGCTCGGGTCCGGACACGCCCCGCCGCTGACCGGGTGCGACGTGCGGATCGTCGCCGCCGAGGGCGATGAGGTACTGGTCCATGTCCTCACCGGCGACGCCCCCGGGCCGACCGTCCGGCTGGCACCGGCGCACCGGCATCCCGCCCTCGCCCACTCCGCCAACCTCCGGCGGCTGGGCGCGTGTCCGGGGCTGGAGCTACGGGTCCTCGGCCGTGTCGACCCCGGCCGGGTCACGACCCTGCGTCCCGTGGCCGTAGGCCCGGTGCCCGGGGCCGCGACGACCCTGCGGCTGCCTCAGGAGTGGCAGGAGCGCGCCGACCTCGGCTACGACGTGCTGGCCGACGCGCACTTCCCCGCCGGGGCTCACTGCCCGCCCCCGCCCCGGGTCACCGCAGCCGACGCCCGCCCGGTCGACTCGCCGCTGCGGCGGATACGCGACCTGGTCGAACTGGCGGTCACGGGCGGACGCCGCGCCGCCGCGGAACCCGCCGGGGACGGCGACCGCGCCGGTCACGTCGCCGCCCTGCGCCGCGGCGGATTCGCCACCGGCGCCGACCTGTTCGCCGCGCTCGGCGCCGTGGCCGCCCGGCGTCCCCGCGACGCCTTCGGGCGCCCCGCCCGGGACGACCAGGACCAGTACGCGGCCCAGTGGCTGGCCACCGCCGTCTACCTCACCGGCACGGAGGCGGCCCTGGCACGCGGCCTGTGGCACCGGTGAGCCGGAACCCCGGGGGAAGATTCGGCAGGAGGGCCCGGCGGGACGGGCCCCGCCTCAGCGCTCCAGTTCCTTGTGCGCCGTCTCCGGCAGCCGCAGGTACACCAGCGAGGACAGCAGGCACAGCACGGCGACGTACCAGGGGAAGAGCCCGGCATGCCCCAGGTCCTTGAAGAGCGTGCCCACGTACGGTGCCGTGCCACCGAACAGCGCCACCGTGAGCGAGTAGGGGAAGCCGATCCCGGCCGCCCGCACCCGCGGCGGGAAGATCTCGGCGTTGACGGCGGCGCTGATGGAGGTGAAGCCGGTCAGCAGGACCATCCCGGCGCACTGCACGAGCAGCAGCACGGCGAAGGAGTCGCGCAGGGAGTGCAGCAGCGGCACGCTCAGCAGCGCGAACCCCACACCGAAGAAGAGCAGCAGGGGACGGCGCCCGAACCGGTCGGAGAGCAGGCCGCCGAGCGGCTGAAGCAGCCCGAAGAAGGCCAGCGAGATCGTCCCGGCGAGCAGCGCGTCCGACTTGGCCACGCCCGCGTTCAGCTCGGCGTACGTCGGCAGGTACGACGTCCAGGTGTAGTAGGCGATGGTGCCGCCCGCCGTGATGCCGCAGATCAGCAGGGACTCGCGGGGATGGCGGCGCAGTGCCTCGAACAGGGCCGGACGCGGCGCCCGTTGCTGCTCGCTGCTGCGGGTCTCCTGCGCGCCCTGCCGGATCCAGAAGCCGACCAGGCTGAGGACGGCGCCGAACACGAAGGGGAGCCGCCACCCCCAGCCGTTCATCCGGTCCTCGCTCAGCGTGTCCACCAGCAGGGTCGCGATCCCGGAGGCCACCAGCTGCCCCGCCGTGGTCGAGACGTACTGGAAGCTGGAGAACAGCCCGCGCCGGCCCGGCCCCGCCGACTCCACCAGGAAGGTCGTCGAGGCCGCGAACTCGCCGCCCACCGACAGCCCCTGGAGCAGCCGCGCCAGGACCAGGACCACCGGGGCCAGCACCCCGGCCGCCGCGTACGTCGGGGTCAGCCCGACCAGCAGACTGCTGCCGCCCATCAGCAGGATGGTGACCGTCAGCGCGGCCCGCCGCCCCCGCCGGTCCGCGATCGCGCCCATCAGCAGCCCGCCGACGGGCCGCATGAAGAAGCCCACCGCGAACACGGCGAACGTCGACAGCAGCGGCACCAGCGAGTTGTCCGCGCCCTTCGGGAAGACCTGGTCCGCGATGTAGGTCGCCAGGAAGGTGTAGGCGTACCAGTCGTACCACTCCACCGCGTTGCCCACCGAGGCGGCGAGCAACTGGCGTACGGGCCGTCGGGTCGGGGCTGCCGGTGCTTCCGTGTCCATGCCTGTCATGATCGCGACCATCCCCGGGAGGCAGGCCCGGCACACCTCGCGTACCGGTGACTTTCACACCAGCGCCACCGGACCCTTCCCTGACGTTTGCTGCTCCTGGAACACTCCTTTCGCGCGCATTCCGTCATCACCCGGCACCGTCCGGCCGGTTGAACCCCCCAAGGCGAGAGGTCCCTCACCCCATGGCCGAAGTGAACCGGCGCCGATTCCTCCAACTCGCGGGCGCCACCACGGCGTTCAGTGCCCTGTCCGCGAGCATCGACCGGGCCGCCGCGCTCCCGGCGAACCACCGCTCCGGGTCGATCGAGGACGTCGAGCACATCGTCGTCCTGATGCAGGAGAACCGTTCGTTCGACCACTACTTCGGCAGACTGCGCGGGGTCCGCGGCTTCGGCGACCCGCACCCGGTCCGGTTGGACGACGGCAGGTCGGTGTGGCACCAGCGCAAGGGCGACGGCACCGAGGTGCTGCCCTTCCACCCGGAGGCCGACGACCTCGGCATGCAGTTCCTCGAAGGGCTCCCGCACGGCTGGTCCGACGGCCAGGACGCCTACCACAACGCCAAGTACGACCGCTGGCTGCCCGCCAAGGGCACCACCACCATGGCGTACCTGACCCGCGAGGACATCCCCTTCCACTACGCGCTCGCCGACACCTTCACCGTCTGCGACGCCTACCACTGCTCCTTCATCGGCTCCACCGACCCCAACCGCTACTACCTGTGGTCCGGGCACACCGACAACGACGGCGAGGGCGGCGGTCCGGTCCTCGGCAACGACGAACTCGGCTACGACTGGACGACGTACCCCGAGCGCCTGGAGGCGGCCGGAGTCTCCTGGAAGATCTACCAGGACATCGGCGACGGCCTCGACGCGGCCGGCCACTGGGGCTGGATCGACGACGCCTACCGGGGCAACTACGGCGACAACTCCCTGCTGTACTTCAACAAGTACCGGAACGCGAAGCCCGGCGACCCGCTGTACGACAAGGCCCGCACCGGCACCGACGCGAAGAGCGGCGAGGGCTACTTCGACCGGCTCCGTGCCGACGTCGAGGCGGGCACGCTGCCGAAGATCTCCTGGATAGCCGCCCCGGAAGCCTTCTCCGAGCACTCCAACTGGCCCTCGAACTACGGCGCCTGGTACATCTCCCAGGTCCTGGACGCGCTCACCTCCAACCCGGCGGTGTGGGCGAAGACCGCCCTGTTCATCACGTACGACGAGAACGACGGCTTCTTCGACCACGTGGTGCCGCCGCTGCCGCCGAAGTCCGCCGCGCAGGGCCGCTCCACAGTCGACGTCTCCCTGGACGTCTTCGAGGGCAGCGCCACCCACCGCGAGGGCTTCTACGGGCTGGGCCCGCGCGTGCCCATGTTGGTCGTCTCGCCGTGGAGCAAGGGCGGCTTCGTCTGCTCCGAGACCCTCGACCACACCTCGGTGATCCGCTTCATGGAGCGCCGCTTCGGCGTCCACGAACCGAACATCTCACCGTGGCGGCGCGCCGTCTGCGGCGACCTGACCTCCGCCTTCGACTTCTCCCGCAAGGACAGCCGCCCGGCCCGGCTGCCGGACACCGACGCCTACGAGCCGCCGGACCGCGAACGCCACCCGGACTACCGTCCGACGCCGCCCGCGGACCCCGGCATGCCCCGGCAGGAACGCGGGACGCGCCCCACCCGGCCGCTGCGCTACGAGCCGTACGCGGACGGTGCCGTGGACACGGCGGCCGGGAAGTTCACCCTGGCCCTCGCCTCCGGTGCCCGGGCCGGCGCCGCCTTCCTCGTCACCTCCGGCAACCGCACCGACGGCCCCTGGACGTACACCACCGAGGCGGGCAAGACCCTCGCGGACACCTGGAACTCGGCGTATTCCGGCGGCTCCTACGACCTGACCGTGCACGGCCCGGCCGGCTTCCTGCGGGTCTTCCGGGGCGCCAACGAGGTCGCCGGACCCGCCGGACCCGAGGTCACCGCACGGCACCGCGGCGACGACCTCCGGCTCACCCTCACCAACACCGGGACCGGCACGGCCCGGCTCCGGATCGCGAACGCCTACGACGGCCGCACCCGGACCCTCACCGTGCGCCCCGGCGCCACCGTGCACCACACCGTCGACCTCGCGCGCAGCCGCCGCTGGTACGACGTGACGGTGACCTCCGAGACCGACCCGGCCTTCCTGCGCCGCTTCGCCGGGCACGTGGAGAACGGGCGGCCGGGAACCAGCGACCCGGCGATCGTCACCGACTGAGGCGCGAGCGGACGAGGAGCTTCCGGACGCGGAGCTAGAGCGGCGTGAGGTGCCCCGGTCCCGGCTGCCGGGGCACCAGCCCCGCCGGGGGTGGCCCCTCCGGCGCCCGATTCGGCTCCGGATCCGGCTCCGGACCGGTGAGCACCGGTGCCGCGGGCTCGTGCCGCCCCGGCTCCGGGGTCGCCCGGCTCAGCTGGAGCACTCCCCACGCGGCCAGCACCGCGCCGGTCAGGGCGAGGAGCACGCCGCCCGCGCCGCCCCTGAGTCGCTCGCCGAGGAGTGAGAGCCCGATCAGCGCGGCGGCCACCGGGTTGGCCAGGGTCACCACCGCCAGCGGAGCGCCGAGACCGCCCCGGTACGCGGTCTGGGACAGCAGCAGCCCGCCCGTCGCGAAGGCGGCCACCAGCACGGCCACGCCGATCACCTGGACGCTCAGCAGCGGGCCGGACCGGTCGGTGACGGCGACCGTGACGGTCTGGGTGAGCGCCGAGGCGACCCCGGACGCGATGCCGGACGCCGTCGCGTGCCGCAGCCCCGGCCGGGCGCCGGGCCACGACAGCACGCCGATCAGCGCCGCCGTGGCGCCGGACACGGTCAGTGCCTCCGGCACGCTGAGCACGTCGTCCGGTGCCGGACCCGACGCGGTCAGCAGCAGCGCGCCGAGACCCAGCAGCGTCAGCCCGGTGCCCCGCCACTCGATCGCGCTCACCCTGCGGCCCGCCAGCCGCGCCCCCAGGGGCACCGCCGCGACCAGAGTGAGCGCACCGAGCGGCTGGACCACGGTGAGGGGACCGTACTTGAGGGCCACGACGTGCAGCAGCGCGGCCGAGGCGTTGAGCGCGACCGCCCACCACCAGGCGCCGGACGTCAGCATCCGCAGGGGACCGGCGTCGGAGGCGCGCGAGGCCAGCCGCTCCTGGGCGACGGCCGCGGCGGCGTAGGCGCACGCCGACACCAGCGACAGCAGGACGGCGACGAGGGCGGCGTTCACCGGGCCGCCCCGACCAGCTCGGGCCGCTCGGCCGACGTCCGGCGCCGGACCTCGGCCCGCCGGTGGGGCAGTCCGCACCGGGTCCGCGGCCGTGCCCGCGGCGGCCGCAGTACCGCCAGCGCGAGGCCGAGCAGTGCCGCGGCCGCGATCACGTCGAGCCAGTAGTGGTTCGCGGTGCCCACGACGACCAGCAGCGTCACCAGCGGATGCAGCAGCCACAGCCAGCGCCACCGGGTCCGCGTCGCGACGATCAGGCCGACGGCCAGCATCAGGGCCCAGCCGAAGTGCAGCGAGGGCATCGCCGCGAACTGGTTCGACAACGCGTCGGTGCGCGGCGGCCCGTACACCGAGGGGCCGTAGAGCCGGGCCGTGTCGATCAGGCCGGTGGCCGCCAGCATGCGTGGCGGGGCGAGCGGAAAGAGCAGGTGCAGCACCAGCGCGGCGCCGGTCACGGCGGCCAGGACCCGGCGGGCCCAGACGTAGTGCGCGGGCCGGCGCAGGTAGAGCCAGACCAGGAAGGCGAGGGTGGCCGGGAAGTGGACGGCGGCGTAGTACGTGTTCGCGACGTGCACCAGCGTGTCGCCGTGCAGGAGCAGCGACTGGACCGTGCCCTCGTGGGGCAGCCGGAGCACGCGCTCCCAGTCCCACACGTGGTGGGCGTTGCGGAACGCCTCGGCGGTGTGCCCGGTGGCCAGTTGGCGGCCGAACTTGTAGACGAGGAAGAGCCCGGCCACGAGCAGCAGCTCACGGACGAGCGGTGGGCGCGCGGGCGCGTCCGGCCCCGCTTCTACAGGCTCGCTGCGGGCATTCATCCCCCGGCCCCTTCGCTGACGGTGGTGCGTGTGGCTCATCGGGTACGGGGCGTGTGACGGTTCTCATCGATACGACCTCGTTCCGATACGCCAGTGTACCGATACGGTGGAGTACCGGTACACTGGCGTATCGATAGACATACGACACACCGGGTTCGGGACCGAGCAGGAGTTCCGTGCGCGAGCGGGAAGGAGCGGAGCCGATGACGTCTCAGGACGCGTACCGGCCGGAAACGGTCGGCACCTCGCGCCGCTCCAAGATCACGCCGGAGCGTGAGCAGGAGTTCTTCGACGCCGTGCTCGACCAGCTCCGCTCCTGCGGCTACGACGCCGTCACCATGGAGGGCATCGCCGCCAGCACCCGGTGCAGCAAGTCCACGCTCTACCGGCAGTGGAAGACCAAGCCCCAGTTCGTGGCCGCCGCACTGCGCTCCAACCGCCGGGTGCGCTTCACCGACATCGACACCGGGTCGCTCGCCGACGACCTGCGCCAGGCGGCCGCGGCCGCGGGCGAGGGGACGGGCAAGGACACCGGGCTGCTCCAGGCCCTCGGCCACGCCGTCATGGAGGACCCGGAACTGAAGTGCGCGCTGCGCGAGGCGCTCGTCGAGCCGGAGATCGCCGCGCTGCGGGCGATCCTCGCGCGCGGTGTGGCACGGGGCGAGGTGCCGGCCGGGCACCCGGCGCTGGAGTACGTGCCCGCGCAGCTCTTCGGCATGCTGCGGATGCGGCCCGTCCTGGAGGGAAAGCAGGCCGACGCGGCGTACCTGGTCCGGTTCGTGGAGGCCGTCGTGCTGCCGGCGCTCGGCCTCCCCTGAGACCCAGGCCGCCGTCCACGGGATGACTGGACGGTGGCCTGCCCGCGCCGCACCGTGGGGACGGGGGCGGCGCGCACCCCCGGCCGGGCGGGGCCCCCTCTGAGCGGAAGGGCGCCCCACCCGGCCGACGGTTTTCCGGCGGCACCTTCGCGGGTGCCGCCGGACCGGTCAGACGTCCTGGCCGCTGCCCCCGCCGCCGGCCGAGGTGTCCACCTCGATGCCCTTGGTGATCTCGTCGATGACCGACTGCTCCTGGTCGGTGTCGACACCGAAGCGGACGACGACGATGCGCGAGGAATCGGCCGGCGAAGGGAAGGCCAGCGACTCGACGTAGCCGTCGGAGCCCTTGGCGGTGACCGCCTTCCAGCGGACCAGGTAGCCCTTCTGCCCGGCGACCGTGACCGCCTTGGAGGCCAGCTCGTCGTGCGAGGTGATCCCGCCGTAGGACTCGCCGCCGTACGACTCCTCCGCGTTCGCCTCGATGTCGGCCTTCGCGACCTCCTCCGCGGTGTCGCCCTTGGTCTTCAGCAGCATCGCGGGGGCCGAGTAGGCGCCGCCCTTCGTGCAGGACTTGGAGGTGTCGCCGGGGCACTTGTAGGCGTCGTCCGACGTCACCTGCGCGCCGACCTGCAGCTCCTGCCCCGACCAGCCGTCCGGGATGGGCAGGCTGATCCCGCTCAGCGCGTCCGTCACCGAGCCGCTGTCGACCGTGGGCGGCTCCGACTCGCCGGGGGAGTCCGGGGCGGGCGACCCGCCGTCCTCGCCGCCGCCGCCGTCGCCGCCGCCCGAGTCGCCGAAGGGGTCGTTCCGGTCGCCGGGACCGCCGCGGTCCTGCTGCGAGGGGGCCGCGCTGTCGCCGCCCGATCCGTCGTCGGTCAGCGCGTACACGCCGACCCCGATGCCGGCCAGTACCGCCACGGCCGCCGCCACGGCTATCCCGGTACGCAGCCGCCGCCGACGCGCGGACGGCGGCTGGACGGGAACACCCGGATACCCCGGGTGCACGGGATACGGCCCGGCCGCCGTGTCCTGCACCGGCGGCTGGAGCGGCGGCCCGGCCGGCGGCTGCGCGGGCGGGGCACCCGCGGCGCCCGCTCCCGCGGCGCGCACCTGGTCGGTCCACGCCGCGCCGTCCCACCAGCGCTCGGTGGCGGGACCGTCATTCTTCTGTCCGGGGTCCGGGTACCACCCGGGAGGAGTCGCCTGCGTCATGTGCCCACCGTATGAGGCGTCGGTGAAAGCCGGATGAGAGGCCCGGTCGCACCCGCTCGGAAGGGCCGGCGGCCGCCGCGCGCCGCGCGAGGTTGACGGGCGCCCCACCGCACCGCCGCTGATGACGGGCCCGGTGCGTCGTTCACGCTTTACCGCATGTCACCCGTCACGGCAACTGGTCGGCGGAGCGCCCACCACTTGCGCGATCGGAGGGCTAGGCTCAGGCTCTGTACGTCATTCGGGCGACTCGGGGAGGTAGCGGGATGACGGAGGTACGGCGGGCGGGCGCCGTCCCAGCCTCCCTCTGGGAGCGCGACGAGGAAGTCGCCACCCTCACGCGCGCGGTGGACACCCTGTGCGCGGACCGCTCGTCCCCCGGCATCCTGCTGGAGGCCCGCGGCGAGGCCGGGGTCGGCAAGACGGCGCTGCTCGCCGAGGCCCGCCGCATCGCCGAGGCGAGGGGCTGCACCGTCTGGTCGGCCCGCGGCGGCGAGACCCTCAGGTCCGTCCCCTTCAACGTGGTGCGCCAACTGCTCCAGCCCGCACTGGTGTCGATGCTCCCCGAGGAGGCCCGCGAGTACCTCGGCGACTGGTACGACATCGCCGGCCCCGCCCTCGGCATAGCGGACCCCGGCGAGCGGCAGGCCGACCCGCAGGGCGTGTGCGACGGACTGGTCGCCGCGGTACGCCGGCTCGCCCGCCGGGAGTGGCCGCTGGTGCTGCTGATCGACGACGCCCACTGGGCCGACCAGGAGACCCTGCGCTGGCTGGCCGCGCTGGCCGAACGGCTCGACGAGACCTCCGTTCTGGTCGTCATCGCCCGCCGCCCGGGCGACGTCAGCGGCGACAGCGCCCGTCACCTGGAGGCGGCCACCGCCGTCGGCCGCCCCCTCGCCCCGCTGAACGCCCTCACCCCCGAGGCGACGGCCGGACTCACCCGCACCACGCTGGGCGCACACGCCGAGGCCGCTTTCTGCCGCGAGGTGTGGGCCGTCACCGGCGGCAACCCATACGAAACCGTCGAACTCCTCGCCAAGGTCCAGGACAGCGAACTGCAACCCGTCGAAGCCGAGGCCGCCGAACTGCGCGCCCTGAACCGCACCGCCCGCGGCGGCGGTCTCGTCGCCCGCCTGGAGCAACTCGGCGTCGACTCCACCCGGTTCGCGTGGGCCGCGGCCATCCTCGGCGGCGGCATCACCGTCGACATGGTGGCCAGGCTCGCCACCCTGGACCCCGCCGACGCCGCCCGCTGCGCCGAACTGCTCAGGGGCGCCCGGATCCTGTCCGTACCCGACGCCGGCGCGGGGCAACCGGGCGCAGGCGAGCTGGAGTTCGTCCACCCGCTGATCGCCACCGCCGTCTACAACTCCATCCCCGACGCGCTGCGCACGGCGATGCACGGCATAGCGGCCCAGCTGGTCGCCGACTCCGGGCTCGGCGCGGCCGCCGCCTCCCGGCACCTGCTCAAGGTGCACCCCGACGACGACCAGGAGGTCGTGGCCCAGCTGCGCGAGGCCGCCCGCGAGCACCTCGCCGTCGGAGCCCCCGACGCCGCCCGGCGCTGCCTCGAACGGGCCCTGCAGGAACCGCCGTTGCCGGAGTCCCACGCCCGCGTGCTGTTCGAACTGGGCTGCGCCACGCTCCTCACCGCGCCCGCCACCACCATCGGCCACCTGCGCACCGCGCTCGCCATGCCGGGCCTCGAGGGCGAGCAGCGGGTGGACGCCGTCTTCCGGCTCTCCCAGGCCCTGCTCCGCAACGACCAGTTGGAGGAGGCCGTCCGCACCGTCGAGGCGGAGGCCGCCCGCAACCCCGACCCCTCCGCGCGGCTGCGGCTCCAGGCCGCCCAGTACATGTGGGAGGGCATCCACGCGGGCGAGACCTCCTCACCCCACCGCTCCGCCCGCCTGGCCGAACTCGCCGCCACCTGCACCGGCCGGGACAACGCCGAGCGCGCCCTGCTCATCCTGCGCGGCTTCGACGCCATGACCCACGGCGAGAGCGCCGAGGAGGTCGTCGAACTGTGCGACCGCGCCCTCGTCAACGGCCGCCTGGCACCGGGACTCGGCTGGACCGACACCGAGTGGGGCCTGGAACTGCCGATGATGCTGGCCAGTTCCTACGCCTACACCGACCGGCTCGACCGCGCCGAGGCACTGTTCACCGAGGCCCTGCGCGCCTACGAGAGCGCCGGCTGGAGCGGCGGCCACCTCTCCCTGGCGCACGCCTACGTCGGTCTCGGCCACCGCAGGCGGGGCCGTCTCAAGGAGGCCGAGGAGTCGCTGCGCGAGTCACTGCGCATCGCCGAGCGCGTCGGCCGCGGGCTGCCGCTGTACTGGTCGGCGACCTGCAACCTGATCGACACCCTGCTCGCCCGCGGCCATGTCGAGGAGGCCCGGACCGTCGCCGAGCAGTACGGCTTCGCCCCGCCGTACCCGTCGACGATCGTGCTGCCCGACCCCCGACCGGTGCGTGCCCGGCTGCTGCTCGCCACCGGCCGCACCGAGGAGGGGATCAACGAACTGGAGGCCGCCGAGAAGGCCGCCGCCGCACGCGGCCGGCACAACCCGGTGGTCGTCCCCTGGGCGACCGAACTGGCCCGGGCGCTGGCCGGCGAGGATCCCGGCCGCGCCGCCCAACTGGCCACCGACGCCCGCCGTCAGGCCGAGCGTTTCGGCACGGACACGGCGATAGGAGAGGCCCTGCGCTGTGCCGCCGCACTGGAGACGGGCCAGCGCGCGGTCCGGCTCGCCGCCCAGGCCGTCACCTACCTGGAGGCCTCGCCCTGCCAGTACGAGCACGCCGCCGCCCGCGTGGAGTACGGCATCGCGGCCCGCTCGGCGGCCGAGCTGAACCGGGGCCTGGCGCTGGCCGAATCCTGCGGCGCCGACGGCCTCGCGGCCCGCGCCCGTCAGGCCCTGGTGGCGGGACACGCGGGCTGAGGCACCGGCGGAGCGCGCCGAGGTGGCTACTCCGGGACGCCGCCCGCCTCCTCGGCCAGTACCCGCTGGGCCGTCACGAACGCCGAGTTCGCCGCCGGCACCCCGCAGTACACCGCGGTCTGGAGCAGCACCGCCCCGATCTCGTCCGCCGTCAGCCCGTTGCGCCGCGCCGCCCGCACATGCATGGCCAGCTCCTCGTAGTGGCCGTGGGCGACCAGTGCCGTCAGTGTGACCATGCTGCGCTCGCGGCGCGAGAGCGTCTCGTCGGTCCAGATCTCGCCCCACGCGTAGCGCGAGATGAAGTCCTGGAAGCGGGCGGTGAACGGCGTCTGCCGCCCCTGCGCCCGGTCCACGTGCGCGTCGCCCAGCACCTCGCGCCGCACCGCCATGCCCCGCCGGGCCGCACCGTCGAAGTGCGCCCGCAGCGCCGCCAGCACCGCCTCCGGGCGCTCGGCCGGCGCCAGGTGCGAGGCGCCCGGAAGCTCCGTCAGCGTCGCACCCGGCACCGCGTCGGCGATCTCCCGCAGGTGCGCGGGCGGCGTGGCCGGGTCCTCGCGCCCGGCGATCAGCAGCGTCGGCACGGAGATCTCACCCAGCCGGTCCCGCAGGTCGAAGGCGGCCAGCGCGTCGCAGCAGGCCGCGTACGCGCCCGGGTCGGCGTCCCGGTGGTCCCGGACCAGCCGCGGCACGCTGAACCCCGGGGTGAACCACCGTGCGTCCGCGCTCTCCGCCAGCCGTGCCAGGCCCTCCTCGCGCACCCGCGTCGCCCGCTCCTGCCACGGCCGCGCGCCGTTGAAGTGCGCCGACGAGCAGACCACCGCCAGGGACGACACACGCTCCGGACGGTGCACGGCGAGGTGCAGACCCACCGCTCCGCCCAGGGACACCCCGGCGTAGGCGAACCGCTGCACACCGAGTGAGTCGGCAAGCGCGAGCACCAGGTCGGCCAGGTCCCCGACGGTGGCGCCGGGCCCGATCAGATCGGCCGGCGAACCTCCGTGCCCCGGCAGGTCCCAGCGGATCACCCGGTGCCCGACGGACAGTTCGGGCGCCACCGCGTCCCACAGCGCGTACGAGGTGCCCAGCGAGGGCCCGAGCAGCAGCGGGGGAGCGGACTCCGAGCCTTCGGACAGGTGGTTGAGAATGGTCGTCAACGTTGCTCCAGAGCACGGTCGGTGAGGGCGGCAGCGGCGCCCGTGTAGCGGGCGGGGTCGGTCAGGTCGGCCAGGTCGAGGTGCCGCAGCTCCGGTACGCCGGCGAGCAGCTCGCCCAGGCTCCGGTCCTCGGCGTGGGCGCGCGCCGCCAGTTCGGTGAGCAGTTCCTTGGCGCGGGCCCGCCCGAGCACCGGCGCAAGTTCGGCCGAGAGCCGCTCCGACACGATCAGGCCGTGGGTGAGCCCGAGGTGCGCCCGCATCACGTCCGGGCGCACCCGCAGCCCCTCGGCCAGCTCCGCGGCGTCCCGGGCGGCACCGCCGGTCAGCCGCAGCAGGTCCCGCAGCGGCTCCCACTCGGCGTGCCAGGCCCCGGCCGGCCGCTCGTCCTCGGCGGCCAGTGAGCCGTACAGCGTGGCCGCGAGCTGCGGTGCGCGCCGGGCGGCCGCCGCGATCAGCGTGGACCGCACCGGGTTGGCCTTGTGCGGCATCGCCGACGAGCCGCCCCCGCTGCCCTCGGCGACCTCGCCGATCTCGGTCCGGGACAGCGTCAGCACGTCCACGGCGATCTTCCCGAGCGCCCCGGCGGCGAAGGCGAGTGCGCCGGCCAGGTCGGCGATCGGAGTGCGCAGGGTGTGCCAGGGCAACACGGGTGCCCGCAGCCCGAGTTCACGGGCATACGCCGTCGGAAGCGCGATGGGATCCGTCGCGCCGTACGCCCCGAAGGCGGCCAGGGTGCCCGCCGCACCGCCGAGTTGGACGGGCAGCGCGTCCCGCACCGCCGTGATCCGGTCCCGCGCGTCCAGCACCAGGGAGCGCCAGCCGGCCGCCTTCAGCCCGAAGGCCGTCGGCACGGCGTGCTGGGTGAGCGTCCGGCCCGGCATCGGCGTGGCCCGGTGCTCGGCGGCCAGCCGGGCCAGCGCCCCTTCCGTACGGGCGAGATCGGGCAGCAGCAGGTCCAGGGTGCGCGCGGCGACCAGCATCGTCGCCGTGTCCAGGATGTCCTGGCTGGTCGCACCCCGGTGCACGTACGGACCGTACGTCTCGCCGACCGCCCGCGTCAGGTCGGCCACCAGGGGGATGACCGGGTTCCCGCCGCCCCGGGCGCGCTCGGCGAGCGAGCGCGCGTCGAACGCGGCCGGGGCGGCGGCGGCCGCGCCCACCGCGTCCGCCGCCTCGGCCGGGGCGAGCCCCAGCGCCACCTGGGCACGGGTCAGCGCCGCCTCCGCGTCGAGCAGGGCCCGCAGATACGCGCGGTCACCGGTCGCCGAGGCGGCCGGCGAGCCGGTCCACCCGGGGGCGAGCAGGCTCGTGTCGGCGTCGGTGTCGCTCCCGGTGGGGTCGGGGACGGCAGGTGATGTCACTGGAACTCCAGGAAGACCGTTTCGCCCTCGCCCTGAAGGCGGATGTCGAAACGGTACGTCCCCGGGCCCTCGTCCCCGGCGACCAGCGTGTCGCGGCGCTCGGCCGGCACCCGGGCCAGCAGCGGGTCGGCCGCGAGCACCGCCTCGTCGCCCGGCAGGTAGATCCGGGTGAACAGGTGCGCGAGCAGGCCGCGCGCGAAGACGCACACGCTCAGGTACGGCGCGCTTTGCCCGCGCGCGCCCGGTCGCAGCGTCCGCGCGTACCAGTGGCCGTTCGCGTCGGTCTGGATGCGCCCGAAGCCGGTGAACTCCACGCCGTTGCGGCCCAGGAAGCCGCCGGAGGCGGGGTCGCGCCGCATCGAGCCGTCGGCGGTCGGCACCCGGCCCTCGGGGTCCGGGCCCCACAGCTCCAGCAGCGCGTCGGGCAGCGGGTTGCCCTCGCCGTCGTACACGTACCCGTGCACGGTGACCGTGTCCGGGTGCCCGGCGGGCGCGATGTCCTCGCCGCCGCGGAAGGGCAGGGCGTACCCGTAGAAGGGGCCGACCGTGTGCGACGGCGTGGGCGGCACCTGCTCCGGGCCGCTGGTGTCGATCTTCGTCATGGCGGGTCAGCGTCCTTCTTCGATCCAGGTGGCGTTCGGGCCGTCGAGCACGATGTCCCAGTGGTAGCCGAGCGAGAACTCCGGCACGGACAGGCTGTGGTCGTAGGTCGCGATCAGCCGCTGCCGCGCCGCGTCGTCCGTCACGGACTGCAGGATCGGGTCGTACGGGAACAGCGGGTCGTTCGGGAAGTACATCTGCGTGACCAGGCGCTGCGTGAACGCCGAGCCGAACACGGAGAAGTGGATGTGAGCCGGGCGCCAGGCGTTGACGTGGTTGCGCCACGGATAGGGGCCGGGCTGCACGGTCGTGAAGCGGTAGAAGCCGTCCTCGTCGGAGAGGGTGCGGCCCACGCCGGTGAAGTTCGGGTCCAGCGGAGCGTCGTGCTGCTCGCGCTGGTGGGCGTAGCGTCCGGCCGAGTTGGCCTGCCAGATCTCCACGAGCTGCCCGCGCACGGGCCTGCCGTCCCGGTCGAGAAGGCGGCCGGAGACGGTGATGCGCTCGCCGACCGGCTCCCCGGCGTGCTGCCGGGTCAGGTCGTTGTCGATCTCGGTGATGTCCCGCTCGCCGAAGGCGGGGGAGGCCAGCTCCACCAGCTCCGGGTCCTTGGTGACGTCGATGGCGATCGGCGGCTGCTTCGGGTGCCGCAGCACCGAGGAGCGGTACGGGGCGTAGTCGCGGCGCGGGTGGTGCTCGACGGGGCCGCCGTCGGCGACCCGCTTCTCGTAGGCGGCGTGCTCGGCCGCGATCTCCGCGTCGATGTCGTGCTGGGTGAGAGTCATATGGGGTCCCGGGGTGACTAGCGGTCGAGGACCAGGGCGAGGCCCTGGCCGACGCCGATGCAGAGGGTGGCGATGCCGGTGCCGCCGCCCTTGCGGGCGAGCTGGTGGGCGACGGTGCCGGCGAGGCGGGCGCCCGAGGCACCGAGCGGGTGACCGAGGGCGATGGCGCCGCCCTGCGGGTTGAGGACCGCGGGGTCGAGCTCGGGCCACTCGGCGACGCAGCCCAGCACCTGGGCGGCGAACGCCTCGTTGAGTTCGAGCACGTCCAGGTCGGCGAAGCTCCGGCCGGCCCTGGCGAGCGCGCGGTTCACCGCCTCGACGGGGGCGAGTCCGAAGTACTGCGGGTCGGTCGCCGAGACACCGGTGGCCGAGACCCGGGCGAGCGGCTCGCGTCCGGTGGCCCGCAGCCCCTCCTCGTCGACCAGGAGCAGCGCGGCGGCGCCGTCGTTGAGCGGGGAGGCGTTTCCCGCGGTCACCGTGCCGTCGGTCTTCCTGAAGGACGGCCTGAGCCTGGCCATCGCCTCCAGGGACGCGTCCGCGCGTACGCACTCGTCGGCGGCGAAGTCCACCGGGTCGCCCTTGCGGCGCGGCACCGGGACGGCGGTGATCTCGGCGTCGAACAGGCCGTCGGCCTGGGCGCGGGCCGCCTTCCCGTGCGAGGCGAGGGCGTACTCGTCCTGCTGCTCGCGGGTGATCCCGTGCTTGTCCGCGATCAGCTCCGCCGACTCGCCGAGCGGGATGGTCCACTGCGGGTCCATCGCCGGGTTGACCATGCGCCAGCCCAGGGTGGTCGAGTACATCTCGGTGTGCCCGGCCGGGAAGGGCCGGTCCGACTTGGGCAGCACGTACGGCGCCCGCGTCATCGACTCCACCCCGCCCGCGAGCGCGACCGAGGCGTCGCCGACCGCGATCGCACGGGCGGCCTGGATCACCGCTTCGAGGCCGGAGGCGCACAGCCGGTTCACGGTGACGCCGGGGACGGTGGTGGGCAGGCCGGCCAGGAGGGCGGCCATGCGGGCGACGTTGCGGTTCTCCTCACCGGCGCCGTTGGCGTTCCCGAAGTACACGTCGTCGATCCGGGACGGGTCCAGGTCAGGGGTGCGGCCGAGGAGTTCACGGATCGCGTGCGCGGCCAGGTCGTCCGGGCGCACGCCCGCCAGACCCCCGTTGTACTTGCCGAACGGGGTGCGCACCGCGTCGACGATGAAGACGTCCCTCACTTCAGTCCCTCCGCGCTCTTCGCGACGACGAGCTTGGCATCGGTCTTGGCGACGACCTCGTCGACGTCGACGCCCGGGGCGGTCTCCACCAGGACCAGGCCGTCGTCGGTGACGTCGAGGACGCCGAGGTCGGTGATGACGCGGTTGACGCACGCCTTGCCGGTGAGCGGCAGGGCGCACTCCTCGAGGATCTTGGGCGAGCCGTCCTTGGCGGTGTGGGTCATGACCACGATGACGGTGCGGGCGCCGTGGACGAGGTCCATCGCGCCGCCGATCCCGGTGATCATCTTGCCCGGGATCGCCCAGTTCGCGAGGTCGCCGGAGGCGGAGACCTGCATCGCGCCGAGCACCGCCACGTCGATGTGCCCGCCGCGGATCATGCCGAAGGACAGGGCCGAGTCGAAGAAGGCGGCGCCCGGCCGGACGGTGACCGTCTCCTTGCCCGCGTTGATCAGGTCGGGGTCCACCTCGGCCTCGGTCGGGTACCGGCCGGTGCCCAGGATGCCGTTCTCCGACTCCAGGGTGACCTCGACGCCCTCGGGGAGGTAGTTCGGGATCAGGGTGGGCAGGCCGATGCCGAGGTTGACGTACTGGCCGTCCGCCAGCTCCAGCGCGGCCCGGGCGGCCATCTCTTCACGCGTCCAGGCCATCAGGAAGTCACCGTCCCTCGTGCCGGAGGCGCGGAAATCGTACGCCGCTCTATCTTCTTGTCGGTGGCCTGCTCCGGGGTGAGGGCCACGACCCGCTGGACGAAGATGCCCGGCAGATGCACGGCGTCCGGGTCGATCCCGCCGGGCTCGACCAGCTCCTCCACCTCGGCGATCGTCACCCGCCCGGCCATCGCGGCCAGCGGGTTGAAGTTGCGGGACGACTTCGCGAAGACCAGGTTGCCGTGCCGGTCGCCCTTGGCCGCGCGGACCAGCGCGAAGTCCGTGCGGATGCCGCGCTCCAGCACGTACTCCGTCCCGTCGAACTCGCGGACCTCCTTCGGCGGCGAGGCCAGCGCGACGCCGCCGGACCCGTCGTACCGCCACGGCAGCCCGCCGTCGGCGACCTGGGTGCCGACCCCGGCGGGGGTGTAGAAGGCGGGGATGCCCGCGCCACCGGCCCGCAGCCGCTCGGCCAGGGTGCCCTGGGGGATCATCTCGACCTCCAGCTCCCCGCCGAGGTACTGGCGCGCGAACTCCTTGTTCGCGCCGATGTAGGACCCGGTCACCCGGGCGATGCGCCCGGCGGCGAGCAGGACGGCCAGCCCGGAGTCCATCGCCCCGCAGTTGTTGGAGACCACCGACAGCCCGCCGGTCCCGCGCTCGTACAGCGCCTGGATCAGCACGTTCGGCACACCGCTCAGCCCGAAACCGCCCACCGCGAGCGACGCGCCGTCGGGCACGTCGGCCACCGCCGCACCGGCCGTGGCCACCACCTTGTCCATCCGAGAAGCCCCATCTCGTCCGCGCGCCCCGGAGCAGATAGTCAGGGCACTGAGTATTTCAGCGAGGTTTCCCACACGCTGCCACCGGACGGCCGGGGCGTCAAGACCCACAAAATGCGAGGTAGATCGTGTATGGCGTTCTCGGGCGTTCGTGCCTCGTGCCATGTATCGTCAGTGCACCGATGAAAGTGACCATGGGAGCGCGCGCATGGCAGCGGTCGATCTGACCACCCACCCCGGCCACCTGGCCAGGCGGCTGCAGCAGGCGCACTACCTGCTGTGGAACACGATGGTCTCCGAGGAGACCACCTCGCCGCAGTACGCCGTCCTCAACGCCCTGGTCGCCGAGCCGGGCCTGGACCAGCGCACCGTGGGGGAGCGGGTGGGCCTGGACCGCTCCACCATCGCCGAGGTGGTCAGCCGGCTCGGCCGCCGCGGGCTGCTCGACAAGGTCCGCGACCCGCAGGACGGCCGCCGGTCCCTGCTCCGGCTCACCGACGAGGGCCTGCGCGTCCACCGCAGACTGGGTGTCCGCGTCGCCCGCATGAACCAGGTGTTCCTCGCCCCGCTCGCCGCCGACGAGCAGGCGGTCTTCATCGACCTCATGCGCCGGGTCGCGGACGCCGCGGAAGGGCTCCGCAACCCGGCGGAGCCGACGGCGGCACCCGGCTGACGAGGGACTTTCCCCTCAGGAGCGCCCGGCGAAGACGACCCACACCTGGCCCTCGGCGAAATTCAGCGGCTTTCCGTCCCCGGTGGTGAAGGTCGTGCCGTCCGCGGCCGCCCCCCGCTTCCAGGTCGCGTCGTAGGCGCGCCCGTCGCGCAGCACCTCCGCCTCCCCGGAGCCCACCGACTCGACGTAGGGCGAGTTGCTGCCCCGGAAGTCGCGGAAGTCCGATTCGCGCACCTTCACGTGCTGCACGACGACCGTGGCCGGGGCCAGCCGCCCGCCGTCCGCCGTGCGGGCCGGGGAGCCGTCCATCGAGACCAGCCACCGGTCCCGGCTCCCGGACCAGGTGAAGGTGAAGCTCGCCGAGGGATAGCGCACCGTGCGCGTGGACTCCGCCCGGCCGCCCGCCGGGGCCTTGCCGTAGGTGAAGCCGGTGGTGAGGGCCGCGCCCCCCGAGGGCTTTCGGAGCAGCTCGCCCGGTCGCAGGTAGAGGTTGTGCGGGGCCTGCCGGTCCGCGGCGCGGACGTAGGCGTCGGAGTCCTCGCCGGGCGGCTCGGCACGCAGGGGCGCCTTGTCGATGAGCGGCAGCAGCTTGCTCTGCGCACCGGAGAACGCCAGCACCGGCCGGTCGAACTGGCCGAGCAGCTCCAGATCGGACTCGCGGGCACTGCGCACCGGCCCCACCGACGCGGGCAGCTCGGTCGCGTAGATCGCCATCAGCCGGCTCAGTCCGGCCTCCACCGGCTCGGCGTAGACGACGTCCGCGGCCTCCAGGCCGGTCTGCGGGCGGGCCTCGCGCACGTTGTCGACCTTCACGGCGAGCACCGGTCCCGAAGCGGGGGCGGCGCTGGGTGAGCGCTCCGGTTCCGGCGCCCGCCCGTCCTGTTTCGCGCCGGGTCCCGCCGTGCAGCCGGCGGCGGCCAGTGAGACCGCCACCGCCGCCGTCAGCAGGGCGGCGTACCGGCGCTCCCTTCGCATCCGCGTCCCTCGCCGCATACCGCGTTGCATCCCGACCATCCCGTCCACCCATCCCGTGTCATTGATTGTGCGCTTCTTGAAGCATTTAGTGCCATACCTGACTGAATCCGATACGGCACACGGAACGAGGCAGATAATCCGCTGTTCGGCCGAAAAGACCGCCGGGTTCGGCGACGGGAACCCCGGGGTACCCGGCCGCCACGCAGAACCGACGCGCACGGCGACGGAGGGAGCGCGGGGCGATGAAGGCAGTGACATGGCAGGGCAAGCGGGACGTGCGGGTCGAGGAGGTGCCGGACCCGAGGATCGAGGAGCCGACCGACGCGGTCATCCGCGTCACCTCCTCCGGGCTGTGCGGCTCCGACCTGCACCTCTACGAAGTGCTCACGCCGTTCATGACACCGGGCGACATCCTCGGCCACGAGCCCATGGGCATCGTGGAGGAGGTCGGATCCGAGGTGACGAACCTGAAGCCGGGCGACCGGGTCGTGGTGCCGTTCCAGATCGCGTGCGGACACTGCTACATGTGCGACACCGGGCTGCCGACCCAGTGCGAGACCACCCAGGTCACCGGCGAGGGCATGGGCGCCCCGCTGTTCGGCTACACCCGCCTGTACGGCGCGGTGCCCGGCGGCCAGGCGGAGTACCTGCGGGTGCCGCAGGCTCAGTACGGCCCGATCAAGGTGCCCGAGGGCCCGGCCGACGACCGCTTCGTCTACCTCTCCGACGTGCTGCCCACCGCCTGGCAGGCGGTCGAGTACGCGTCCGTCCCGCAGGGCGGCAGCGTCGCCGTGCTCGGCCTCGGCCCGATCGGCGACATGGCGTGCCGGATCGCCCGCCTCAAGGGAGTCGACAAGGTGTTCGGCGTGGACCTCGTGCCGGAGCGGCTGGAGCGGGCCCGCGAACGGGGCGTGGAAACGTTCGACCTGCGGTCCTTCGACAACGAGAAGGAACTCGTCGCCGCGATCCAGGACCGGACGGACGGCCGCGGCCCCGACGCCGTGATCGACGCGGTCGGCACCGAGGCGCACGGCGGCGCCGTGGCCAAGCTGGTGCAGCAGACCGCGGCGGTGATGCCCCGGGCCATCGGCGGGCCGCTGGCCGAGCGGTTCAGCATCGACCGGCTCGCCGCCCTCTACACCGCGATCGACCTGGTGCGCCGGGGCGGCACGATCTCGCTGTCCGGCGTGTACGGCGGCATGGCCGACCCGATGCCGATGCTCACCCTGTTCGACAAGCAGGTCCAGCTGCGGATGGGCCAGGCCAATGTACGCCGCTGGAGCGACGAGATCGTGCCGTACCTGACCGACCAGGACCCGCTCGGCGTCGACGGCTTCGCCACCCACCGGGTGCCGCTGGCGGACGCGCCGCACGCCTACGAGATGTTCCAGAAGAAGCAGGACGGCGCGGTCAAGGTGCTGATGAAGCCGTAGGAGCCGGGGCGCCGGCGCGTCAGGACCCGCCGAGGATCTCCGCCAGGTCGTATCGGACCGGTTCCTCCAACTGCGCGTAGGTGCAGCTCTCGGGGGTCCGGTCCGGGCGCCAGCGGCGGAAGCGGGCCGTGTGCCTGAAGCGCGCCCCGTTCTCCATGTGGTCGTACGCCACCTCGACGACCCGCTCGGGCCGCAGCGGCACCCAGGACAGGTCCTTCTTGCCCGACCAGCGGCTCGGCGCGCCCGGCAGCCGGGCCGACTCGTGCGCGGCCTCCTCGGCCCAGGCGGCCCACGGATGCCCGGCGGCGTCGTCCATGCGCAGCGGCTCCAGCTCCTCCACCAGCTCGGCCCGGCGCTTCATGGTGAAGGCGGCACTCACCCCCACGTGCTGGAGCACACCCCGGTCGTCGTACAGCCCGAGCAGCAGCGAGCCGACCACGGGCCCGCTCTTGTGGAAGCGGTACCCGGCGACGACCACGTCCGCCGTGCGCTCGTGCTTGATCTTGAACATGGCCCGCTCGTCCTGCCGGTAGCGCAGATCGAGCGGCTTGGCGACGACGCCGTCGAGCCCGGCACCCTCGTACTGCTCGAACCACCGCCGGGCCACCTCGATGTCGTCCGTCGCCGGCGCCACGTGCACCGGCGGCGTCACCCCCGACAGTGCCCGCACCAGCAGCGCCCGCCGATCGGCCAGCCCCACGTCGAGCAGGGACTCGTCGTTCAGCGCCAGCAGATCGAAGGCGACCAGCGAGGCCGGCGTGCGCTCCGCCAGCGTCCGCACCCGCGAGTCCGCCGGATGGATCCGCTCGGTCAGCGCGTCGAAGTCCAGATGCCCGTCCCGCGCGATCACGATCTCCCCGTCCACCACGCACCGCTCGGGCAACCGCTCCCGCACCGCCGCCACCAGCTCCGGGAAGTACCTGGTCAACGGCTTGCCCGTCCGACTCCCCAGCTCCACCTCGTCCCCGTCGCGAAACACGATCGCCCGAAACCCGTCCCACTTCGCCTCGTAGTGCATCCCCGGCGGAATCCTCACCACGGACTTGGCAAGCATCGGCTTCACGGGCGGCATGACAGGCAGATCCATGCTCCGATTCTGTACGCCGCCGGCGCTTTCCCGCCTGTCGGGCGCCACGCCCAGCCCCGGCTGGAGGACTCGTCGCGAGCAGCTTGATCGACAACAACATTCCCGCCCCGATCACTCGATCGTGTTGCGCCGGTCGAACCACCTGACATGTCGCCACCGCTGCATCACGCTTCCTGCACGTCGTCGACACAACGGGAGAACTCGTGGCCAGTCCCTACCTCAACGCCCCGCTCACGCCTGTGCGCCCCCGTATGTACGGGTCGACCCTGGCCAAGGTGGTCTGGACGCTGGTCCCGATCATCACGCTGGGACTCGCCGCCGCCGTTCCGTTCGTCGTGGCCGCGGTCAAGGGCGTGGTGAAGCCGTGGCTGGCAGGTGTGTACGTCGTGGGGGAGGTCGCCTTCTTCTCCGTCGCCCTTGCGATCAGCCCGGACCCCGACGACACCAACCCCGTCCCCGGATTCCTCCTGGCCCTGCTGATCATCACGGCCGCCACCCACGCCGTGCTCCTCGACAACGACAGGATCAGTGTCGGCAAGTAGCCTCCCGGCGCCCGGGCGGGCCGGATCATGCGTGTTCTTTCGCCCCCGGCATCCGATATGCGAAGCGGAGGTGCTGGGCCTACCGTGGCTCGCATGGTGGAAGCGGTGGAGCTGGAGGTGGGCGGGCGGGCCGTGCGGCTGTCCAGCCCGGGGAAGGTGTTCTTCCCGGAGTGCGGGTACACCAAGCTGGATGTGGCCCGGTACTACCAGGCCGTCGCCCCGGGCGTCCTGCGTGCGCTGCGCGACCGGCCCACCACCCTGCAGCGGTACCCGGACGGCATCACCGGCGAGTGGTTCTACCAGAAGCGCGCGCCCAAGGGGATGCCCGACTGGATCCCGACCGCGCACATCACCTTTCCCAGCGGGCGCAGCGCCGACGAGATGTGTCCCACCGAGGAGGCGGCCGTGCTGTGGGCCGCCCAGTACGGCACCCTCACCTTCCATCCCTGGCCGGTGCGCCGCGACGACGTCGACCACCCCGACGAACTGCGCATCGACCTCGATCCGCAGCCCGGGACGGATTACGACGACGCCGCCCGTGCCGCCCACGAACTGCGCGCGGTTCTGGAGGAGTTCGGCGGGCTGCGCGGCTGGCCCAAGACGTCCGGCGGGCGCGGCATCCACGTCTTCGTGCCGATCGAGCCGCGCTGGACCTTCACCCAGGTGCGGCGCGCCGCCATCGCCGTCGGCCGCGAGATGGAACGCCGGATGCCCGACCGGGTCACCATCAAGTGGTGGAAGGAGGAGCGCGGCGAGCGCATCTTCATCGACTACAACCAGACCGCCCGCGACCGCACCATCGCCTCCGCCTACTCCGTGCGGCCCCGCCCGCACGCGCCCGTCTCCGCCCCGCTGACCTGGGACGAGGTGGGCGTCGCGCACCCGCAGGACTTCGACATCACGACGATGCCCGCGCGCTTCGCCGAACTCGGCGACGTGCACGCGGGCATGGACGACGTGCGGTACTCCCTCGACGCGCTGCTGGAGCTGGCGACGAAGGACGAGCACGACCACGGGCTCGGTGATCTGCCGTACCCGCCCGAGTATCCGAAGATGCCGGGCGAGCCGAGCCGGGTCCAGCCCAGCCGGGCCAGGAAGAAGGCTCCCGGCCCGGACTGAGCCACGACGCGGACCCCTAGAGGTCCTTGATCCGGACGTCGCGGTACGAGACCACGTCCGAGGTGCTGTGCACCTGGAGTCCGATGTAGCCGGAGGCGAACCGCCGCCCGTCGGTGCCCGGGTCGTCCGAGCGCTCGGGGTAGAAGGTCTGGCCACCGAAGTTGTCGAACTCGTTGATCAGCACGCCGTTGCGGTAGACCGAGTAGTGCTGGTCCACCACCCGGATCTCGTAGTCGTTCCAGGTGCCCTTCTCCGTCACGCCCGCGCCGGCCAGGCCGACCCGGTCGAAGCCGTAGAGGGAGCCCGTCTTGTACATGTCGCCGGTCGGGCTGTCGAACACCTGCACCTCGTGCCCGTACTTGATGGCGACCCACTCCGGTCGGGACTCCTCCGGGTGGTCGTGCACCTGCGGGAAGCGCACGAAGACGCCGCCGTTGGTGTTCGTGGTGCCCGCCGCGTCGTCACGCCACTGGAGCTTGAGCGAGAAGTCGCCGTACTTGCGCTCGGGGAACCACAGCATGCCCATGCCGGGCGTGCTGGTGCTGGACGTGATCGACCCGTCCGGGTTCAGCCCGAACGAACCGCCGCCCACCTGCTCCCATTTGGCGAAGGAGTCCTGGGTGCCGTCGAGGATCGTGCGGTAGCCCTCGGTCTGGCCGGGCAGCCCGATCTTCGACTGCTTGGCGGCCTTGTTGATCGCCCGGTACTCCCGCTTGTCGACGACGCCCTCGTCCAGGAGGCCGTCCATGACCTCACGGACGTGCTTGAGGAACAGCGCCTGGGACGTCCACTCCTTCTCGTCCTCGATCATCTCGTTGATCCGGCACCGGTTGTTGGTCACCCGGTTCGGCACCCCCGTGTCGACCGTGCCGACGATCACCGTCTGGCGCTCGTCGTACTCCGGGCAGGGCGGCGGCGGCACCTGGGCCGCCACCACCGAGAAGCTCACGGTCAGCGGCTCGGAGGTGTTGCCCGCCTTGTCGCTCGCCCGGTACGCCACGGTGTGCCGGCCCACCCGGTCCACGACCACCGGGTCGGTGTACGCCAGGTAGGGCCCGGCGTCCAGCGAGTACTCCACACCGGCGACGCCGGAACCGCCCTCGTCCGCGGCGTTCACGGTCACCTTCGCGCTGCCGACGTAGGCGCCGTCGGAGTTCTTGGTGCCGTCCACGGTCGCGCCGGTCACCGGCGGGGTGGTGTCCTGCGGGGGAGCGGCGGCCACGGTGAAGGCGACGCTCTTCTCCGCGGCGACGTTGCCCGCCTTGTCGGTGGCCCGGTAGCGCACGGTGTGCTCACCGACCTCGTGCACCATGACCGGCGCCGTGTACGCCGTCCAGGCGCCGTCGCCGACCGCGTACTCGATGGTGTTGACGCCGGAACCGGTGTCGGAGGCGGTGACGGTCACCGTCGCCATGTCGATGTACGCCCCGTCCGCGTTCTTCTCACCGCTGACCGTCGCCGAGGTCTCCGGCGCGGTCGTGTCGTCGGTGTCCGGCGCGGCCACGGCGAACGTGACGCTCTTCTCCTCGGCGGCGTTGCCCGCCTTGTCGAACGCCCGGTAACGCACCACGTGTTCACCGACCTGGTCGACGACGACCGGCGTGGTGTACGGCTGCCAGGCGCCGTCGGCACCGATCGCGTACTCGATCCGCTCCACGCCCGAGCCGCCCTCGTCGGTGGCGGCGATGCTCACGGTCGCGGAACCGACGTACGCGCCCTCGGCGTTCTGCGTGCCGCCCACCTCGGCCGAGGTCGCGGGCGCCGTGGTGTCCTCGCCGCCGCCGCCCTCGGTGACCACGAGCACGCCCGTCATCTGGCCGTGGCCCGGGATCGTGCAGTGGTACATGTACTTGCCGGGGGTGAGGGTGACCTCTGCGGTGTGCTTGCCGCCCTCCGCGTCGTTCGGGTTGGCCAGGATGTTCAGCTGCACGTCCTGGTTGTACGCGGGATCGCTGGTCATGAACGTCAGCGTGTGCGGCATGCCGGTGGTGTTGCCGGTGGCCTCACTGTTCTCGAAGACGATCGTGGCCGGGCCGGCCACCGCCGTCTCGGGCGCCGACGTGTACTTGGTGATGTCGTCACCGGCCGTCCAGGTGAGCACCTGGTCGGCGGCGGCCGCGGCGGGTGCCTTCGCGGGCTGCCCGGAGGCGGACGTCGCCTGCAGTCCGAGCACCATCAGCAGGCCGGCCAGCAGCGCGGCCCACATTCTTCGTTGGCGTATCACTCGGTCCCCCTCGCCAGCTGTCCGGCGGCCGGCGTCGGACCGCCGCCCTCGTAGGTGACCCGCCACAGGGCCGACTTGGAGTCCGAGGTGAAGAAGCCGCGGCCGTAGTCCAGGACGTACAGCGCGCCGTCCGGGCCGAACTTCCAGCCCATCAGGTTCTTGATGCCGTCGTTGCCGATCGGCACGATCTTCTTCAGGGACTCCGAGTGCACCGGCAGACCGCCGTCGCCCTGCGTCTTCGGGTCCATCAGTACCGCGTTGCGCGGCTGGTCGGCGTCGTAGAAGTCACCGACGAACCACTTGCCGTCCCAGTACGCGGGCCACTTGGTGTCACTGGTGCTGTCGGCGTCGTACCGGTAGAGCGGGCCGTTCATCGCGGCCTGGCCGCCGCCCTTGAGCCAGGGCAGCCGGTAGGTGGCCTCGTCCTGCTCGTACGACGGGACGCCGTTCTCGTCGCGCGGGAAGTCGGGGCCGCCGCCCTGCGGCGAGTACCAGATGTTGTTGCCGGTCACCGGCGGCAGGTTGACCAGGCCGTCGTTGTTCGGCGACTCGTTCTTCGGGTGGTCGCAGTCGTACCAGCCCAGCGGCTTCGACGGGTCCGGCAGGTTCCGGTCCCGGTACGGCTGCTTGTTGCCCATGCAGTACGGCCAGCCGCGGTTGCTCGCCTTGGTGATGGTGGCGAACGTGTCGTACTTGGCCGGACCCCACGTCGGCGACGGGGCACCGGCGTCCGGGCCGACCCAGCCCGCGTACAGGGTGTCGGTCTTCTTGTCGACGGAGATGCGCGCCGGGTTGCGCACACCCATCACGTAGATCTCGCCGCGCGTCTTGCCGCCGCCCTCGGCGGTCTCCTTGCCGGTGAAGAGGTTGCCCTCCGGGAGCGTGTACGTCCCGTCCTGCTCCGGGTGGATGCGCAGGATCTTGCCGTTGAGGTTGTTGGTGTTGCCGGCCGTGCGGCGCGCGTCGGCGAAGGACACGCCCTTGAAGTTGGGCTGCGGGTTGTTGCCGGAGTAACCGTCGCTGAAACCACTGGAGTTGTTGTCACCGGTGGCGATGTACAGGTTCCCCTTGGAGTCCCAGGCCATCCCGCCGCCCGCGTGGCAGCAGCTGTGGATCTGCACCGGCCACTTGAGCAGCACCTTCTCGCTGCCCATGTCCAGCTTGTTGGTGGCCGGGTCGAGGGTGAAGCGGGAGACCCGGCGCTCGGCCATGTGCGTGTCCCGGTTGATCTCGGAGTGCGGGGTGTAGTGCAGGTACACCCACCCGTTCTCCGCGAACCTCGGGTCCAGCTCGATGCCGAGCAGGCCCTCCTCGACCTTGGTCAGCTCGTCGCCGCCGCCCTTGTTGCCGAAGACGGTCAGCGCGCCCGCGAGGGTGACCTTGTCGGTCTTCGGGTCCCAGACGTGGATCTCGCCCGTGCCCTTGCCGACGTTCGGGTCGTTCCAGTCGGTCACCACCGGCTGGGAGGAGTCCGCGCCGCCGCGGCCGATGTAGAACACGCGGCCGTCGGGCGCGGTGACCAGGCCGTGCGGTTCGCCGATCTGGTCGTTCTGGCCGGGCTGGTTGGGGTCGGTGAGCCGCTCGGCCTTGTAGTTGGCGTTGATGGTCGCCTTGCAGTCGGCCTGCGACAGCCGGGTCGTCCACATCAGGGCGCCGCGCAGATGGGTGCGGAAGTCGGTCTCGTCGTACGACGACACCGTGCCGCCCATGCCGGTGTAGAACGACCGGCCGCCGTCGTAGTCCCGGCACCAGCTGACCGGGTGGTCCGCCCCGTTGGCGCTCGTTCCGGGCGCGTACGTCGACTCGCGCACCCTGGCCACGGTGTGGACCTCACCGGACGGGTTCTTCTGCCAGTTCAGCCACTCGTCGGGGCGCTTCCACTCCAGCGGCAGGTCCTTGGTGGCCGGATGCCGCCGGTCACCGACCTCGACCGTGGCCCGCTGGACCTTGGCCGGACTGCCCGCGGCCGGGCGGGCGCCGACCAGACCGGTGAACCAGTCCGAGTACGGCTCCGCGCGGGCCGCGTCGTGGACGCCGACGAACCCGCCGCCGGCCTCCATGTACGCCTCCAGGCCCGCCTCCTGAGCAGGCGTCAGGACATCTCCGCCGCCGGTCAGGAACACCACCGCGTTGAAGCGGCCGAGCTTCTTCTCGTTGGTGAAGACGTTGGCGTTGTCCGTGGCCTCGACCGCGAACTGCTCCTTGGCAGGCCCGGAGAGACCGATCCGCTCGATGGCCGCGATACCGGCGTTCACCACCGGGGACTCGTCCCCGGCCGCGGCGGAACCGTAGAAGATCAGCACCCGTACATTGGCGCCGCCGGGCGGCGACTTGATCGACATCGTTGTCAGGGATGGGTCCGGCGCCGGACGTGCGCTGGCGGCAGGGCCGGCCAGCAGTCCCGCGGCGACGAAAGCGGCGGTGGCGCACGCCGCCCAGCCTTTTCTTCTCGCGCTCAACCCTCTTAAGGGCATGGGCACCTCCTCGGTCACGGCAGCAGCGCCAAGGAAGCTAGACCTCTTTGCGCGGTACGCCAATAGGTATGACCGCAATCGAACGAACTTTGTCCTGAGTGTGGATAAACGCGGCGGCAACCGGTACGGTCCCACAGGCTCATCACAGCCAATCAGGTCCTGGGTCTGCGCACATTCCGTATCGGCGTGGGGAGTTCGGCATGGACAGGCGAGGCTTCAACCGACGGGTACTGCTGGGCGGCGCGGCCGCCGCGACATCGTTGTCCATCGCTCCGGAGGTCGCGGGCGCCGCCCCCGCGGCCAAGGAGGTCACCGCGAGGACGGCGCCGGCCGGGGGCGAGGTGAGACACCTCAAGATGTACGCCGAGAAGCTGGCGGACGGTCAGATGGGCTACGGCTTCGAGAAGGGCAAGGCGACCGTCCCCGGCCCGCTCATCGAACTCAACGAGGGCGACACGGTGCACATCGAGTTCACCAACACCATGGACGTGCGCGCCAGTCTGCACGTCCACGGCCTGGACTACGAGATCTCCAGCGACGGCACCGCCATGAACAAGAGCGACGTCGAGCCCGGCGGCACCCGCACCTACACCTGGCGCACCCACAAACCCGGCCGCCGCGACGACGGCACCTGGCGGCCGGGCAGCGCGGGCTACTGGCACTACCACGACCACGTCGTGGGCACCGAACACGGCACCGGAGGCATCCGCAACGGCCTGTACGGCCCGGTGATCGTGCGCCGCAAGGGGGACGTGCTGCCGGACGCCACGCACACGATCGTCTTCAACGACATGACCATCAACAACCGCAAGCCGCACACCGGCCCCGACTTCGAGGCCACCGTGGGCGACCGCGTGGAGATCGTCATGATCACGCACGGCGAGTACTACCACACCTTCCACATGCACGGTCACCGCTGGGCGGACAACCGCACCGGCATCCTCACCGGGCCCGACGACCCGAGCCGGGTCATCGACAACAAGATCACCGGCCCGGCGGACTCCTTCGGCTTCCAGATCATCGCGGGGGAAGGGGTCGGCGCGGGGGCGTGGATGTACCACTGCCACGTGCAGAGCCACTCCGACATGGGGATGGTGGGGCTGTTCCTGGTGAAGAAGCCGGACGGCACGATCCCCGGGTACGAACCGCACGAGCACGGAGGAGCGACCGCGAAGAGCGGCGAGAGCGGGGAGCCGGCGGGCGAGGCGGCCGCGCACGAACACGAGCACTGAGCCGGGGCCGGCCGGCGCCGTCAGCGGCGCCGCCGGTCAGCTGTCGTGGACCGTTCTTCTGTACATACGTCCATGCTGACGACCGCACCCGCCTGCGCACAAGAACGTTTTCGGTCCCCGGAGCGCCACCTCCCGCGCCGCGGCCTGCCGCTATCCTGAGCCGCAGCCGCCGAGGAGGAGCCGCACGTGACCGAGACCGCGCCGCGCCCCACGCTCGAGGCCGTGGCCGAGCGCGCCGGGGTCTCGCGGGCCACCGTGTCCCGCGTGGTCAACGGTGCCCACGGGGTGCGGGACGCACTGGCCGAGCGGGTCCGGCACGCGGTGGAGGAACTCGGATACGTGCCCAACCACGCCGCCCGCTCCCTGGTGACCAGACGGCACCAGGCCGTCGCCGTCGTCGCCGCGGAACCGGAGACACGGGTCTTCGCCGACCCCTACTTCGCCCAGCAACTGCGCGGCATCAGCAAGGAACTGACGGCCCACGACAACCAGCTCGTGCTGCTGCTCACCGAGGGCCGCGAGGACCACGCCCGCGTCGGGCGCTACCTGGCCGGCGGGCACGTCGACGGCGCCCTCGTCTTCTCCCTGCACCTGCACGACCCGCTGCCCGGCCTGGTCCGCAGCGCCGGCGTGCCGACCGTCTTCGGCGGGCGCCCCGACTGGGACGACGGGCGGGACGACGTGGTCTACGTGGACAGCGACAACCGCGGCGGCGCGCGTTCGGCCGTCCACCACCTGGCCGGGCTCGGCCGGACCCGCATCGCGCACATCACCGGCCCGCTCGACCAGACCTCGGCGGCGGACCGCCTCGCGGGCTTCCGCGACGTCCGGGCGGGCGCCGAGCCCGGGCTGGTCGCGCGGGGGGACTTCACCGCGGGCGGCGGGGAGCGGGCGATGCGGGAACTGCTCGACCGGTGCCCCGACCTGGACGCCGTGTTCGCTGCCAACGACCTCACCGCGGCGGGCGCCCTGCGGGTGCTGCGCGAGCGCGGGCGGCGGGTGCCGGACGACGTGGCGGTGGTGGGCTTCGACGACATGCTGCCGGTCGCCGAACAGACCGACCCGCCGCTGACCACCGTCCGCCAGGACATCGAGGGCATGGGCCGGCTGATGGCCCGCCTGCTGCTGCGCGGCCTGGACAGCGGGACGCCCGACGACGCGGAAGCCCCGGCGTCCGCCCCGTCCGGCGTGATCCTGCCGACCACCCTGGTCCATCGGTCCACGGCATGAGCCGGCCCCGCACCCCCTGAAGCCGGACACCGGTCTCGCGCCGACCCGAGTGCGCCCTGGTGCCGGGCCCCGACGTGACCGCGAGCGGCCGGACGCGCCCCGTGCGCTACCCCTGGCGGGGTGCCGGCCTGAGTACCGCGAACCGGGCGCCGTACGGGTCGGCCAGGCGGGCGACGCGGCCGACGCCCTCGATGTCCGTCGCGGGCATCCGCACCCTGCCGCCCAGCTCCGTGGTCCGGGCGACCGCGGTGTCCGCGTCGTCCACCGCGAAGTACGGCAGCCATCCGGCGTCGGCGTCCGTGTCCGCCGGATCCTCGGCGAGCGGGACGAGACCGCCGAACATGGCGTCCTCGCCCTCTCCGGCCGGGTTGACGCAGGTGTAGGAGCCGCCGGGGAAGGAGACGCCGGAGGTCTCCAGACCCAGCACCGCACGGTAGTACGCGGCGGCTGCCGCGATGTCCGCGGTGTGCAGCTCGACCCAGCACAGCGCGCCGGTCTCGCCGGTCACGTCCAGGCCGGCACGCTGCCCCGGCTGCCAGATGCCGAACGGCACCCCGGCCCGGTCGGCGAGGATCGCCATGGTGCCCTGGTCCATGACGTCCATCGGCTGCACGAGGACACCGCCGTGCGCCTCCCCGGAGGCCCCGGCGGCGGCCCGGGCGTCCGGCGCCTGGAAGTACACGGTCCAGGACGGCGGGCCCTGCTCCTCGGTCGTGCCCATGCCGCCGGCCACGATCCGGCCGTCCAGCTCGAAGAAGCCGTAGCCGCCGGCCTCCGGCCCCGCCGACCGGAACCGCCAGCCGAAGAGACCGCCGTAGAAGGACGTGGCGCCGTCGAGGTCCGGGGTGCCGACGTCGAGCCAGTTCGGCGCGCCGGTGACGAAACGGGTGGTGAGCATGATCGCCCTCCTCGGAAGGGTCCCGTTGCCTGCCTCTTCCGAGTCTTCCACCGACCACCGACAACCGCTTCCGCGCGCCGCCGTGCGCCGCCGTGCCCTGCGGAGGACGATCTGATCGGCTGGGGGTGGTGGACGCGCGGCGTTGATACCGCGTTGATCGAACGTTTTTCGTCTCCCGGCACGCTGCTGCGCATGCACATCGAGACGACAGCGGCGCCCGACCTCAGCTGGCAGGAGGAGGCGTTGTGCGCGCAGACCGGGGGCGACTTCTTCTTCCCCGAGCCCGGCAGCTCCGTACGGGACGCGAAGCGGATCTGTGCCCTGTGCCCGATCCGCTCGACCTGCCTGGAGTTCGCGCTGAGCAACGACGAGCGCTTCGGCGTCTGGGGCGGCCTGTCGGAGAAGGAACGGCTGGCGCTGCGGCGCACCATCCCCTGAGCGCCGGCCGAGCACGGCGGACACCTGGGGCCCGGCCCGGGGAGGCCGGGCCCGAGGCGGTCAGCCCGCCGCGCGGGCCGCCATCCGGGCCTTGCGCGCCGCCAGCTTCTCGTCGAACTTGGCGGCCTCGGCGTCCAGCCCGCCCATGTACAACCCGAGCTCCTCCTGGGCCGCCTGCCCGTCGGGACCGAGGCCGTCGATCTCCATGACCTTCAGGAAGCGCAGCACCGGCTGGATCACGTCGTCGTGGTGGATGCGCAGGTTGTAGACCTCGCCGATCGCCATCTGCGCGGCGGCCCGCTCGAAGCCCGGCATGCCGTGACCCGGCATCCGGAAGTTGACGACCACGTCGCGGACCGCCTGCATCGTCAGGTCGGGTGCCAGCTCGAAGGCCGCCTTCAGCAGGTTCCGGTAGAAGACCATGTGCAGGTTCTCGTCGGTCGCGATGCGGGCCAGCATGCGGTCGCAGACCGGGTCGCCGGACTGGTGGCCCGTGTTGCGGTGCGAGATGCGGGTGGCCAGCTCCTGGAAGGCCACGTACGCCACCGAGTGCAGCATCGAGTGCCGGTTGTCCGACTCGAAGCCCTCACTCATGTGGGCCATGCGGAACTGCTCCAGCTTGTCCGGGTCGACCGCGCGCGAGGCGAGCAGGTAGTCGCGCATCACGATGCCGTGCCGGCCCTCCTCGGCGGTCCAGCGGTGCACCCAGGTCCCCCAGGCGCCGTCCCGGCCGAAGAGGCTGGCGATCTCGTGGTGGTAGCTGGGGAGGTTGTCCTCCGTCAGCAGGTTCACCACCAGGGCGATCCGGCCGATCTCGGTGACCTTGGACTGCTCCTTCTCCCATGCCTCGCCGTCCTCGAAGATCCCCGGGAAGTTCCGGCCGTCGCTCCACGGCACGTACTCGTGCGGCATCCAGTCCTTGGCGACCTGCAGATGCCGGTTGAGTTCCTTCTCGACCACTTCCTCCAGCGCGTACAGCAGCCGGGCGTCGGTCCATTCTGCGGAAGTGCCGAGGTGCGGGGAGACGATCGTCACGAATAACTCCATGGGGACGTACGACAGTGCGGTGCGGCCGGCGAGCGGTGCCGGGAACCTACGGGATCGTAGGCTACGAAACCGTAGGTTACGAGAGCGTAGGTTAAACGCACTGTAAAGGTCGCTGATCAGCCACCGTCCGGCGGCACCCGGCAAGGCCCCGAGATCCGCAGGTCCGGGGCCGGGCGAACGCCCTGCGCGGCGTGCTCAGTCGTACAGCTCGCGCAGCCTGACCGAGAGGCACGTCACACAGCCCTCGAGCTTCTCGAACTCGCCGATGTCGACGAGTACCGGCTCGTGACCGAGGTCGGCGAGCAACTCCGCCGTCTTCGGGGCGCTGGCCGCCATCAGCAGCCTGCTCCCGCCGAGCAGCACCACGTGCGCCCCCGACTCCTCCGGCACCGGCAGGAAGCGGGGGAACAGCGAGGGCACGTCCGTCAGCGGGATGTGCCCGATCACCGTCCCGTCCGGCAGCGCGGTGACCGCCGACTTCAGGTGCAGCACCTTGCTCACGGGCACGGCGACGACCCGGGCGCCCAGCGGCTCGAACGCCGCCCGCAGCTGCTGGACACCGGCCGCGTTGGTCCGTCCGCCGCGTCCCACGTAGATCGTGTCCCCGATCTTCAGGACGTCGCCGCCGTCCAGGGTGCCCGGCTCCCACACCCAGTTCACCGAGCAGCCGAGCCGGGCCACGGCCTCCTCGACACCGGCCGTCTCCGCGCGCCGCGACTCGGCGCCGGGCCGCGTGATCAGCGCGACGTTGCGGAACACGACGACGGTGTCCTCGACGAAGACCGAGTCCGGACAGTCCTCGGCCGGGTCCACCTCCAGCGTCTCCCAGCCGTGCGCTCCGAGGGCCTCGACGTAGGCGTCCCACTGTTCGAGGGCCAGGCCGTGATCGACCTTCTCCCGCTCGACGTGTGTCACCAGTCCTTCGGCGAGCCTGGGGCTGGGGCGGCGGACGAGGGCCTTCTTGCTGGGCACGCGGGGCCTTTCGTGTCGGCGCTGATCGGCGGGTGTCGACGTCGGCTGTCCGGCGCCGTGACCCGGCGCCGGTTCGCGCCATCATGCAGCGCGGGCCCGCGCCCGCGAAACCCCCGTCAGCCCCTCGTAGCCCTCCTGAGATGCTCGGCGGTGCTGGAGCCGCGGGCCGCGAGCAGTTCGCGCGGGGTGCCTTCGAAGATCACCCGGCCGCCGTCCCGCCCGCCGTCCGGGCCGAGGTCGATCACCCGGTCGGCGTGCGCCACCACGTCCAGGTTGTGCTCGACGACCACGACCGTGTTGCCGGCGTCCACGAGCCGGTCCAGCAGGGCGAGCAGCCCCTCCACGTCCGACATGTGCAGTCCGGTGGTCGGCTCGTCCAGGACGTAGACGGCGCCGGTGCGGTGCAGCCGGGTCGCCAGCTTGATCCGCTGCCGCTCGCCGCCGGAGAGCGTGGACAGCGGCTGCCCGAGGGTGAGGTAGGTGAGGCCGACGTCGCGCAGGGCGCGCAGCCGACGGCGTATGCCGGGGTCGGAGAAGAAGCCGAGGGCCTGGTCGGCGGTCATCGCGAGCACGTCGGCGACCGACCGTCCGTCCACCGTCAGCCGCAGCACCTCCTCCCGGAAGCGGCGCCCCTCGCAGTCGTGGCAGGTGGTCGTCACCGGGTCCATGAAGGCGAGGTCGGTGTGGATGGTCCCGCGCCCCTCGCAGGTCCCGCACGCCCCGGCCGAGTTGAAACTGAAGAACCCCGGCTCGGTACCGGTCTCGCGCGCGAAGACCTTCCGCACCGTGTCCATGATCCCGAGGTACGTCGCCGGGGTGGAGCGGGCGGAGATGCCGATGGCCGACTGGTCGACGACCACGGCGTCCGGGTGGGTCCCGGTCAGCTCCGCGACCAGCGTGCTCTTGCCCGACCCGGCGACCCCCGTGACCGCGGTGAGCACCCCGGTCGGGAACGCCACCGTCACCTCCCGCAGGTTGTACCGCTCGGCGCCCTTGACCCACAGCTCGCCAGTGGGTGTGCGCACGGTCTCCTTCACCGCCGTACGCCGCCGCATGCACCGCCCGGTCAGCGTGTCCGACGCGGCCAGGGAGGCCGGCGTCCCCTCGAACACCACCCGGCCGCCGCCGGCACCGGCCCGCGGGCCCATGTCGACGACGTGGTCGGCCAGCGCGATGACGTCCGGGTCGTGCTCGACCACCAGCACGGTGTTGCCCTTGTCGCGCAGCCGCAGCAGCAGGTCGCCGAGGCGCCCGACGTCACGCGGGTGCAGTCCGACGCTGGGCTCGTCGAAGATGTACGTCATCCCGGTCAGGCTGGAACCGAGGTGCCGCACGGTCTTCAGCCGCTGCCCTTCGCCGCCGGACAGCGTGGCGGTCTCCCGGTCCAGGCTGAGATAGCCGAGGCCGATCGCCTCCACCCGCTCCAGCGCGGCCACCGCGGCGCCGGCGACGGGCAGGGCCACCGGGTCGTCGATCTCCCTCAGCACGGCGATCAGGTCGGTGATCTGCATCCGGGAGCAGTCGGCGATGGAGCGCCCGTCGATCCGGGTCGCGAGCGCCGCCGCGTTCAGCCGGGCCCCGCCGCAGTCGGGGCAGCGGGCCTCGACCAGGAAGCCGCGCACGAGATCCCGGGTCCGCTCGCTCATGCCGGACAGGTCGCGCTTGAGGTACAGCCGTTCGAACCGGTCGGCGAGTCCCTCGTACTCGGTGCTCCACGTCCCGCCCGAGCCGCTGACGGTGACCCTGCTGCCGGGCCGCCCCCGCATCAGGAAGGCGCGCTCGGCCGCCGTGAAGTCGCCGACCGGCTTGCCGGTGTCCAGCTCCTCGGTGTTGGTGTAGGTCTGCCCCTGCCAGGTCCCGGCCGCGAACGGCGGGAAACGGACCGCCCCGTCCGCCAGCGACCTGGCCGGGTCCAGGATCCGGTCCCAGTCGGGCTGCACCCTGCGGCCCAGGCCGTCGCAGCCGGGGCACATGCCCGACGGGTCGTTGAAGGAGTACGCCGTCGCCCCTCCGGCGCCGGGGGTGCCGTGCCGGGAGAACAGCACCCGCAGCACCGAGTGGATGTCGGTCATCGTGCCGACCGTGGAGCGGGAGTGGCCGCCGACCGGCCGCTGGTCGACGACGATCGCGGGGGTGAGGCCCTCCAGGGCGTCCGCGTGCGGCCGCTCGTACTTGGGCAGCCGGTTGCGGACGAACCAGGTGAACGTCTCGTTCAGCTGGCGCCGCGACTCCACCGCGATCGTGTCGAAGACGACCGACGACTTCCCCGACCCCGAAACGCCGGTGAACACGGTCAGCCGGCCCTTCGGGATGCGGAGCGTGACGTCCTGGAGGTTGTTCTCCCTGGCCCCGGTGATGCTGATGAACTCGCTCATCCAACGGACGCTAGGCGGAATACCCGACAGCTTCCGGCGTGATTTCCCTCAGTTCTCCCTCCTCCAGCAGCAGCCAGCGCGTGATGCCGAGCGACTCCAGGAACGGCAGGTCGTGGCTGGCCACGACCAGCGCCCCCTCGTACGCCTCCAGTGCGCTGGTGAGCTGCCGCACGCTCGCCATGTCCAGGTTGTTGGTCGGCTCGTCCAGCATCAGCAGCTGCGGCGCGGGCTCGGCCAGCATCAGCGCGGCCAGCGCCGCCCGGAAGCGCTCACCGCCGGACAGCGTGGCCGCCTGCTGGTCGGCGCGGGCGCCCCGGAACAGGAAGCGCGCCAGCCGCGCCCGGATCCGGTTGTTGGTGGCGCCCGGCGCGAACCGCGCCACGTTCTGTGCGACGCTCAGCCCGTCGTCCAGGACGTCCAGGCGCTGCGGCAGGAACCGCAGCGGCACGTGCGCCGTCGCCTCGCCCGCCACCGGTGCGAGCTCCCCGGCGACGGTGCGCAGCAGCGTGGTCTTGCCCGCGCCGTTGCGCCCGACCAGCGCGACCCGTTCGGGACCGTGCAGATCGAGGCCGCCCGCCACCCGGGCGCCGTACACCATCTCCAGCTCCCGCAGGGTCAGCACCGTCCGGCCCGGCGGCACGGCCGTGTACGGCAGGTCGACGCGGATCTCGTCGTCGTCCCGTACGGCCTCCACCGCGTCGTCGAGCCGTTCCTTCGCCTCGGCGAGCTTTTCCTCGTGCATGATGCGGTACTTGCCCGCGGACTGCTGGGCCGTGCGGGCGCGCAGCTTCATCACCGCCCGGGGCTCGCGCTTGGTGTCGTACATCTTCTGTCCGTAGCGCCTGCGCCGGGCCAGGACGACCTGGGCGTCGGCCAGTTCGCGCTTCTGCCGGCGCAGATCGGACTCGGCGACCCGGACCATCCGCTCGGCCGCCTCCTGCTCCACGGCGAGCGCCTCCTCGTAGGCCGTGAGGTTGCCGCCGTACCAGGTGACCGAGCCGAAGCGCAGGTCGGCGATCTGGTCGACCCGTTCCAGCAGCTCGCGGTCGTGGCTGACCACGACCAGCACACCCGGCCAGGACTCGACGGCCGCGTACAGCCGCCGACGGGCGTAGACGTCGAGGTTGTTGGTGGGTTCGTCCAGGAGCAGGACGTCGGGCCGGCGCAGCAGCAGAGCGGCCAGCCGCAGCAGCACCGACTCGCCGCCCGAGAGCTCGCCGACGGTGCGGTCGAGGCCGATGTGGCCCAGGCCCAGTTCGCCGAGCGTGGCCAGCGCGCGTTCTTCGACGTCCCAGTCGTCGCCGACGGTATCGAAGTGCGCCTCGCTCACGTCACCGGCCTCGATGGCGTGCAGCGCGGCCCGCCGCGCGTCGATGCCGAGCGCCTCGTCGACCCGCAGCGCGGTGTCGAGCGTGACGTTCTGCGGCAGGTGGCCCACCTCGCCGGCCACCCGGACGGTGCCGTCGGCCGGAGTGAGCCGGCCGGCGATCAGCTTCAACAGGGTCGATTTGCCGGCCCCGTTGACACCGACGAGGCCGGTGCGGCCGGGGCCGAAGGCGACGTCGAGTCCGTCGAAGACGGTGGTGCCGTCGGGCCAGGCGAAGGACAGGGACGTACAGGCGAGGGAAGTGGGGGAAGTAGACATACGGGGTCTCCGCGGTTGCTCGAAGCGGTCAGGGGCAAACGCGTATCGAGACACCGGAAGCGGGCGGCCGCCTCGGACGAGGGGAGGGCATGAAGGAAGCCCTGCTCCGTCGGAGGCTCGGACGGCTCGAACGACGAGGTCGCACGCGGCGCACACACGTGAGATACGTGTGACGCGGTGTCTCAGGACCTCAGACGAGCAACGTCCTTCTCCAATCGGCGGCAACAGAAGCGGTACAGAACTTAAAGAGAGACCGGTTGGCCTGTCAACGCATTTACGCGGAACCCGAGGAGGCCCCCGTGCCCAACGGCTCGCTCTCACTGCCGGCCCGGCTCTGCCTGCTGGCCTGGGACCCCGCGGGGTCCACCGCCACCGACACCGCCCGGGTCCAGCACCTGGTGCGCGCCGGTGCGCTCACCGAACTGGTCCAGCGCGGGCTGCTCACCGACGACGAGGGCATCGCCACCCCCGCCGACCTGGATTCCGGCACCGGGGACGCCGTCCTCGACGGCCTCCTCGAACTAGTCCGCGAGTCGCTGCCGCACCGGTGGCGCACCTGGGTGCGGCTGCACGCCCGGGTCACCTTCGACGCCGTACGGGAGCAGTTGGTGGCCGAGGGGCACCTGCGGGCCGAGAGGAGGCGCGTGCTCGGCGTGTTCCCGTCCGTGGAGTACGTGCTCGCGCGGGAGGCCGCGACGCGGGCGCTGCGCGAGGAGGCGCGCCGGGTCCTCGAGGGGTCGCAACCGGCCGGGGAGGTGTCCGAGCGGGACGCGGCCCTGGCCGTGCTGGCGGCCGCCGCCGGACTGGGCGTGCCCGGGGGCCCGGTGAGCGGGGTGCGCGGACGGGAGCGGATCACGGAGCTGACCCGGCGGTGCGTGAGCGCGGCAAGTGCGGCACCCGGCATGCGGAAGATCGTGGGCGAGGTGTGGGACGCGGTGAGCGACGAGGGCGCACGGGCACCGGCGTCCGCGCGCGGCTGAGCGTCGTCCGTCGTCGTGGTCCGGGGGAGTCGTGGTCCGGGGAGAGGTCAGCAGCTCCCGCGCATCAGCTCCGCCAGCTCGTGGTCCAGGTCCAGCTGGAGGTGCTCCAGACCGACCGGCACCAGCTCGCCGGCGGCGTGCAGGAACCGGCGCAGCTCGCCCGAGCGGACGTGGACCACGGCGGTGCCCTCGGGCGCGTGGAACTCCAGCACGGTGCGGTCGTACCCGTACGGGCGCACCCGGACGTCGCCGTGGCCGTTCGGCTCCCGCATCCCGGCGATGAGCAGCTCGCGGGAGAAGGTCCAGCAGACCTCCACGCCCTCCAGGGTGGCCGGGGCCGGGAAGGTCATGCGGACGGCGAACGGGTCGGCGCGGTCGTAGTGCAGAGTGGCGGGAATGTTCGGCATGCGCGGCGCGGCGGCGACGAGGCGCGCCTCGACGGGCTGATCGATGACGGTGGACAACGCCTTGCTCCCTCGTGACGGCTGGACGGGCTTCGCGGGTGGTACGGGCCGGGCACTGGAAGAGACGTCGGAATCAGCCCATCCGTGCACACGACGAGCGAGTGACCTCTGTCACCGCGTTCATGCCCCGTGGGTCCCAGGAGTGACACGCCTCTCCTCCCGTGTCCCGCAGGGCACTTGCGGCACGCCCGCACCACGCGCGCGAGCGGTCGCGGCCCTCTGGACGGGGCGCGGGCCGTGGGCTAGCTTCGCCCGCCATGAGGCGCTTGGGAAGCACGCGACGCACGGTACGGTCCGTTCGAGCCGGCGGCAGGCGCACGGGGCGGGTGGCGCTCGCGGGGGCGGTCTGCGGGGCGGCGCTGGCCGCGCTGACCGCCGTACCCGCCCAGGCGCACCAGCGGCCGCAGTGGGACGTGAAGGACACCGGGGTCCAGGACGTCCGGTTCCGGGGGCTCGCCGCCGTCAGCCGGCACACCGCCTGGGCGGCCGGCACCGGGGGCACCGTCCTGCGGACCACCGACGGCGGCGACACCTGGCGCGCCGTCTCCCCGCCCGGCGCCGGTGCGCTGGAGTTCCGGGACATCGAGGCATTCGACGCCCGCCGGGCCGTGGTCCTGGCCATCGGCGAGGGCGAGGCGTCCCGGGTCTACCGCACCGACGACGGCGGGGCGACCTGGACCGAGTCCTTCCGCAACACCGACGCGCGGGCCTTCTACGACTGCCTCACCTTCTTCGACCGCCGTCACGGCCTCGCCATGAGCGACCCGGTGGACGGGAAGTTCCGCATCCTGTCGACCAGCGACGGCGGCCGCTCCTGGAAGGTGCTGCCCGACGCGGGCATGCCGCCCGCGCAGGACGGCGAGGCCGGGTTCGCGGCGAGCGGCCAGTGCCTGGTCTCCGCCGGGCCCAGGGACGTGTGGCTGGCCACCGGCGGGGCCGCACGCGCGCGCGTGCTGCACTCCGCCGACCGCGGGCTCACCTGGACGGCCACCGACGCCCCCGTCCCGGCCGGCGACCCCGCCCGCGGTGTCTTCGCCCTCGCCTTCCGCGACCGCGCCCGCGGCCTCGCCGTCGGCGGCGACTACCGCCCCGGGCAGGCATCGCCGCGGGCCGCCGCCCGGACCGCCGACGCCGGCCGCACCTGGCGCCCCGCCGACCGGCCCCCGGCCGCCTACCGCTCCGGCGTCGTCTGGCTCCCGCACAGCCGCTCCGCCGCCCTCGCCGTCGGCCCCACCGGCACCGACCTCACCACGGACGGCGGCCACACCTGGCGCACCGTCGACACCGGGTCCTACGACACCGTGGACTGCACCCCGGACCTGACCTGTTGGGCCGCGGGCGAGCAGGGCCGGATCGCCCGGCTGGAGCGCTGACGCCGGGCGGCCCGGGGTGATTGTCCGTAACGTGGGTAACCGTTCGCTGGAACGCGAGAGGAAGTGAGCGGACATGCCGAGCGGTTCCAGCTCCAAGCGGGAGCGGCAGTACGAGCACATCAAGAAGAGCGCGAAGGACCGCGGCGAGAGCACCGGCCGCGCCAAGGAGATCGCGGCGCGGACGGTGAACAAGGAGCGCGCGCAGTCCGGCGAGTCCAGGACCGCCAGCCGTACCTCGACGCAGGACAAGTCGCCGAGCAAGCGCGGCGGCCAGCGCTCCGGGAACCGGCAGGGACCCCAGGGGCCCACCTACGACCAGCTGTACCAGGAGGCCAAGCGCCGGGACGTCCACGGCCGTTCGAGCATGAACAAGGGCGAGCTGCGCCAGGCGCTCGGCAAGTGAGCCGCGGTCCTCAGCGGAGCGTCTCCCGGTAGCGCTCCAGCGCGGGCGCCGTCTTCGTGGCGACGAACTCGGTCACGCGGTACTCGCACACCCCGGCCCTGACGAACGGGTCGCCCGCGGTGATCTCCTCGATCCGCGCACGGTCCCCCGCGACGGCGAGGATCACCCCGCCGTCGCGGGGCTCCTTGCGCCCGGACGCCAGGAAGACGCCCTGCTCGTACAGTCCGTCGAGCCAGGCCACGTGGTCCTCGAGCAGGGCGTCGACGGCGTCGAGCGGGGCGGTGTAGGACAGCTCCAGTACGAACATGATCGCGAGCCTACCCGGGCTGCCGTAGGCTTGCGGCCACGATGACGACCGTGACCGTGCAGACCCCCGCCGACTGGCCCGCGACCGAGGAGCGGGCCCGCGCCGTCCAGGACGAACTGCGCGCACGCGTCGTGCTCGACGAGCCCGGTCCGCCGCCCGGCACCGGCCGGGTGACCGGCGTGGACGTCGCCTACGACGACGAACACGACGTCGTCGCGGCGGCGGCCGTCGTGCTGGACGCCGAGACCCTCGCCGTCGTCGCCGAGGCCACGGCCGTCGGGCGGATCTCCTTCCCCTACGTGCCCGGCCTGCTCGCCTTCCGGGAGATCCCGACCGTGCTCGCCGCCCTGGACGCGCTGCCCTGCCCGCCCGGCCTGGTCGTGTGCGACGGGTACGGCCTGGCCCACCCGCGCCGCTTCGGCCTCGCCAGCCACCTGGGCGTCCTCACCGGCCTGCCCACGATCGGCGTGGCCAAGAACCCGTTCGCCTTCACGTACGACGCCCCTGACACCGGGCGCGGCAGTACGTCGCCGCTGCTCGCCGGCGCCGAGGAGGTCGGGCGGGCGGTGCGCACCCGTGACGCCGTGAAGCCGGTCTTCGTCTCCGTCGGGCACCGGGTGGACCTCGGCAACGCCTGCGCCCACACCCTCGCCCTGACGCCCGCCTACCGGCTGCCGGAGACCACCCGCAGGGCCGACGCCCTGTGCCGCGCGGCCCTGCGGAACGCCGCCTACCCGACCTGATCCTCGACGCTCCAGCGGCCCACCTCCCGGTACGCCGAGTCGTAGATCGCCGAGCCGTCGCCGGGCCGCAGTGCGTAGTGCTTCAGGTTGCCGCCCCAGTACCGCAGGATCCGCTGCAGTTCGCCCGCCGGGTCCTCGGCGAGGGCGCCTTCGTCCATGGTGACTTCGAGAAGGAACTTCATGCCTTCAAGGGTTTCATTGAAGTCCTTTTTGGCACTTCGCCGCGCATGATGCCCGGTCGTGTCCCGAAGGGCGCCGTGAAGTAGCCGGGAAAGTCTCAAATATGCCGGTCCGGGCGCTCAGGCGGATCTGAGTATCCGTACGGATGTGCCACCGCCGCGGTCCCGGCAGGGTGGACGGCATGACGACACACCGCGCACCCAAGTACTCGGCCCAGCCCGGCCGGCCCGTCGAGCGGGCTGTGGTCGCCGGGCTGGTGCTGGCCGTGGGCGCGGGGCTGGCCTGGATCGGCGGGATGATCTACACCATCGCCGGGTGGTCCGGGTAGGCCCCGGACCCGCCGGACGCCTCCCGGGCAGCCGGACACCTCCCGGAGCAGCCCCTCAGCGGCTCGCGGCCACCCGGAAGCAAATGCCCGCCGCCCGCAGCCGCTCGGTCAGCGCGTCCCCCATCGCCACGGCCGTGGTGACCTGCCCGGCCGTCGGCGGCAGGGCGTCGAGGGCGAGGCACAGCGCCGCCTCGGCGAACATCTTGGCGGTCTCGTCGTACCCGGGGTCGCCGCCCGCGACCTCGGTGAACACCGTGCGGCCGGCGCCCTCGCCCACGAAGCGGACCGAGAACCAGCTCTTCGCCCGCCGCTCGGCGCTCGGTCCCTCACCCGGCGCGAGCCGACCGGACAGCCAGCGCCGCGCGGCCGGCACCTGGGCCGCCGCCAGCAGCGCGCCCACGGCCGCCACCCCGCCCACCGCGACGGGCAGCCGCCGTACGGCCGCGTAGTGGCGGTAGCGGAAGTCCGGGCCGTAGCGGTCCAGGGCCTTCGCCGAGCGGCGCACGATCTGCGCGTCCACCGTCGGCAGCGGCAGCGCCCACGCCCCCACTTCCCCGGCGAACCGCGGCGCCCCGGTCGGGGTCACCACGCGGCGGCCCACCAGCCGGGGCTCGTGCCGCCGGCGTTCCAGCGCGGCCGCCCGCAGCGCACGCCCGCGCGCGAACTGGCCCAGGGCGGAGGCGAACGTACCGCCGGAGAACGTGGCGCCGACCCGCACGAAGCCGTCCACCCTCAGCGGCACGCCCTCCGGCAGCTGCCGCACGGTGAAGTACACGCCGAGGTCGTGCGGGACGGAGTCGAAGCCGCAGGCGTGCACCAGGCGGGCGCCGGTCTCCCGCGCGCGGGCGTCGTGGCGGACGTACGCCAGGTCCACGAACTCGGGCTCCCCGGTGAGGTCGAGGTAGTCCGTGCCGGCGTCGGCGCAGGCGGCGACCAGCGCGTCGCCGTACCGGACGTAGGGGCCGACCGTCGTGGCCAGCACGCGCGCCTGCTCGGCGAGACCGCGCAGCGAGGCCGGATCGGACGCGTCCGCGAGCAGCACGCCGACGTCGGCCGCGGTGTCCGCCGCAGCGGTCAGCCGGTCGCGCAGGCGGCGCAGCTTCTCCCGGTCGCGGCCGGCGACCGCCCAGCGCAGGCCGTCCGGTGCGTGCGCGGCGAGGTACTCCGCCGTCAGTTCGCCGACGAACCCCGTCGCCCCGAACAGCACGATGTCGTACGGCCGGTCGGCCGCTTTCAGCCTGCTCATGACATCCCTTCGTCACCCGTCGGCAACCCCTGGGTCCGCAGCACGCGCCGTTGCCGGTGGCTGAGGCTAGCGTGAGGATCGCGCGACCCGGAGAGGAGCCTGCACCATAATTGGCTAAGCGCTTGCTCGCCCGGGTCTTGTGCCCAGTGGAACACGTTCTTAGCATCGCTGGTGTTACATCGGTTGTGTCACAGAGCTGGGGGCTGGATGTCGGAAGCGAAGACGCCGACGCGGACGCCGTGCACCGACGGCCCGCTCGCCGGTGTGCGCGTGATCGAGCTGGCCGGCATCGGACCCGGACCCTTCGCCGCCATGCTCCTGGCCGACCTGGGCGCCGACGTCGTGCGCGTCGACCGCCCCGGCGGGCCCGGCCTCGGCATCGACCCCGCCCACGACGTCACCAACCGCAACAAGCGCTCCGTCGTCGTCGACCTCAAAGCACCGGACGGCCCGGCCCGCGTCCTCGACCTCGCCGAACGCGCCGACGTCCTGATCGAGGGCTACCGCCCCGGCGTCGCGGAGCGGCTCGGCGTGGGCCCCGGGGACTGCCACGCCCGCAACCCGCGCCTCGTCTACGGCCGGATGACCGGCTGGGGCCAGGAGGGCCCGCTCGCGCAGCGCGCCGGACACGACATCGGGTACATCGCGCTCACCGGCACCCTCGGCATGATCGGCGGCCCCGACGAGCCCCCGGCCGTCCCCGCCAACCTCCTCGGCGACTACGCGGGCGGCTCCCTCTACCTGGTCGTCGGCATCCTCGCCGCCCTGCACCACGCGCGCGAGAACGGCGCCGGGCAGGTGGTGGACGCCGCCATCGTCGACGGCACCGCCCACCTCTCCGCGATGATCCACGGCATGCTGTCCGCCGGCGGCTGGCAGGACCGGCGCGGCGCCAACCTCCTGGACGGCGGCTGCCCCTTCTACGGCACCTACGAGACCGCCGACGGCCGGTACATGGCGGTCGGTGCGCTCGAACCGCAGTTCTACGCCGAGTTCATGCGGCTCCTGGGCCTGCCCGACCTGGCACCGGCCCGCGACGACATCGCCCGCTGGCCCGAGCTGCGCGCGGCCGTCGCCGCCCGTTTCAAGTCCGGTACCCGCGACGAGTGGACGGCCGTCTTCGCCGACTCCGACGCCTGTACGGCCCCCGTCCTGTCGCTGCGCGAGGCCCCGCACCACCCGCACCTGGCCGCCCGCGCCACCTTCACCGAGCACGGCGGCATCACCCAGCCGGCCCCCGCGCCCCGCTTCTCCGCCACCCCCACCGCCGTCCGCACCGGGCCCGCCCTGCCCGGCGCCGACACCGAGGCCGTCGTCCGCGACTGGGGGCTGGCCCCCGACTGGGCACCGTCCCCGGCCTCCCGCCCCGATCCCGCAGTGCACAACCCTCAGTGAAAGGCCTGCCAGTGAGCACCGAAGCGTACGTGTACGACGCGATCCGCACTCCGCGCGGACGCGGCAAGGCGAACGGCGCCCTGCACGGCACGAAGCCCGTCGACCTGGTCGTCGGCCTCATCCACGAGATCCGCGCCCGTTTCCCCGGCCTGGACCCGGCGGCCGTGGACGACGTCGTGCTCGGCGTCGTCGGTCCGGTCGGCGACCAGGGCTCGGACATCGCGCGTATCGCGGCGATCGCGGCCGGCTTGCCGGACACGGTGGCCGGCGTGCAGGAGAACCGCTTCTGTGCCTCGGGTCTGGAGGCCGTCAACATGGCCGCCGCCAAGGTCCGTTCGGGCTGGGAGGACCTGGTCCTCGCCGGCGGCGTCGAGTCCATGTCCCGCGTCCCCATGGCCTCGGACGGCGGTGCCTGGTTCAACGACCCGATGACGAACCTCGCCACCAACTTCGTCCCGCAGGGCATCGGCGCCGACCTGATCGCCACCATCGAGGGCTTCTCGCGCCGCGACGTGGACGAGTACGCGGCGCTGTCCCAGGAGCGTGCGGCCACCGCCTGGAAGGAGGGCCGTTTCGAGCGGTCCGTCGTGCCGGTGAAGGACCGCGCCGGTCTCACCGTCCTCGACCACGACGAGCACCCGCGGCCCGGCACCACCGCCGACTCCCTCGGGAAGCTCAAGCCGTCCTTCGCGGACATCGGCGAGCTGGGCGGTTTCGACGCGGTCGCGCTGCAGAAGTACCACTGGGTGGAGAAGATCGACCACGTCCACCACGCGGGCAACTCCTCCGGCATCGTCGACGGCGCCTCCCTGGTCGCCATCGGCTCGCGGGAGGTCGGCGACCGCCACGGCCTGCGGCCGCGCGCCCGGATCGTCTCCGCCGCCGTCTCCGGCTCCGAGCCCACCATCATGCTCACCGGCCCCGCACCGGCCACCCGCAAGGCCCTCGCCAAGGCCGGGCTGACCATCGACGACATCGACCTGGTCGAGATCAACGAGGCGTTCGCCGCGGTGGTCCTGCGGTTCGCGAAGGATATGGGCCTGTCGCTGGACAAGGTCAACGTCAACGGCGGCGCGATCGCGCTCGGTCACCCGCTCGGCGCCACCGGCGCGATGATCCTCGGCACCCTCGTCGACGAACTGGAACGCCAGGACAAGCGCTACGGCCTGGCCACCCTGTGCGTGGGCGGCGGCATGGGCATCGCCACCATCGTCGAGCGCATCTGACCCCCTCCCGACGGATACGACGGCTGCCACGGCCGCCACGGCCACGACGGACCACCTGGAGCACACCTCATGAGCACCGAGCCCACCACCATCCGCTGGGAGCAGGACGACACCGGTGTCGTCACCCTCGTCCTCGACGACCCCGACCAGTCCGCGAACACCATGAACCAGGCGTTCCGCGACTCACTGGCGGCGGTCACCGACCGCCTGGAGGCCGAGAAGGACTCCATCCGCGGCGTCATCGTCACCTCCGCCAAGAAGACCTTCTTCGCCGGCGGCGACCTGCGCGACCTCATCCGCGTCACCCCCGAGACGGCCCAGGACCTCTTCGACGGCGGCATGGCCATCAAGCGCAACCTCCGCCGCATCGAGACCCTCGGCAAGCCCGTCGTCGCCGCCATGAACGGCGCGGCGCTGGGCGGCGGTTACGAGATCGCGCTGGCCTGCCACCACCGCGTCGCCCTGGACGCCCCCGGCTCCAAGATCGGCTGCCCCGAGGTCACCCTCGGCCTGCTCCCCGGAGGCGGCGGCGTCGTCCGCACCGTCCGGATGCTCGGCATCACCGACGCCCTGCTGAAGGTCCTCCTCCAGGGCACCCAGTACAACCCCCGACGCGCCCAGGAGAACGGCCTGGTCGACGAGGTCGCCGACAGCCGCGAGGACATGCTCGCCAAGGCCCGCGCCTTCATCGACGCCCACCCGGAGTCCGCCCAGCCCTGGGACCGGCCCGGCTACCGAATCCCCGGCGGCACCCCGTCCCACCCGAAGTTCGCGGCCAACCTGCCCGCCTTCCCCGCCAACCTGCGCAAGCAGACGAACGGCGCCCCCTACCCGGCGCCGCGCAACATCATGGCCGCCGCGGTCGAGGGCTCCCAGGTCGACTTCGAGACCGCCCAGGTCATCGAGGCCCGCTACTTCGTCGAACTGGCCGCCGGCCAGACCTCGAAGAACATGATCCAGGCGTTCTTCTTCGATCTCCAGGCGGTCAACTCGGGTGCGAACCGCCCGAAGGGCGTAGAGCCGGGGAAGGTCACCAAGGTCGCCGTGCTGGGCGCGGGGATGATGGGCGCGGGCATCGCCTACTCGTGCGCCCGCGCGGGCATCGAGGTCGTGCTCAAGGACGTCTCGCTGGAGTCGGCGGTCAAGGGCAAGTCGTACTCCGAGAAGCTGTGCGCGAAGGCCGTCGCGAAGGGCCGTACCAGCCGGGAGAAGGCCGACGCGCTCCTCGCCCGGATCACGCCCACGGCCGAGGCGGCCGACCTCGCGGGCTGTGACGCGGTGATCGAGGCGGTGTTCGAGGACACCTCGCTCAAGCACAAGGTGTTCCAGGAGATCGAGCACGTCGTCGCCCCCGACGCCCTGCTGTGCTCCAACACCTCCACGCTGCCCATCACGGCGCTGGCCGAGGGTGTCGAGCGCCAGGGCGACTTCATCGGGCTGCACTTCTTCTCTCCCGTGGACAAGATGCCGCTGGTGGAGATCATCAAGGGAGAGCGGACCGGGGACGAGGCGCTGGCCCGCGCGTTCGACCTGGTCCGGCAGATCAGCAAGACGCCGATCGTGGTCAACGACTCGCGGGGCTTCTTCACCTCCAGGGTCATCGGCCACTTCATCAACGAGGGTGTCGCGATGGTCGGCGAGGGCATCGAGCCCGCCTCGGTGGAGCAGGCGGCGGCCCAGGCCGGCTACCCGGCCAAGGTGCTGTCCCTGATGGACGAGCTGACGCTGACCCTGCCGCGGAAGATCCGCGAGGAGACGAAGCGGGCCGTGGAGGAGGCGGGCGGCACCTGGACCGCGCATCCCGCCGAGGCGCTCATCGACCGCATGGTCGACGAGTTCGGCCGCCCGGGACGCGCCGGAGGCGCCGGGTTCTACGAGTACGGCGAGGACGGCAGACGCGCCGGGCTGTGGCCGGGGCTGCGCGAGCACTTCACCAAGCCCGGGTACGAGATCCCGTTCGCCGACATGCAGGAGCGGATGCTCTTCGCGGAGGCGCTGGACACCGTCCGGCTCCTGGAGGAGGGCGTGCTGACGTCCGTCGCCGACGCCAACATCGGTTCGATCTTCGGCATCGGCTTCCCGGGCTGGACCGGCGGCGTCCTGCAGTACGTCAACGGCTACGAGGGCGGCCTGCCGGGCTTCGTCGCCCGCGCCCGCGAGCTGGCCGACCGCTACGGCGACCGCTTCACCCCGCCCGCCCTGCTGGTGGAGAAGGCGGACAACGGGGAGGTCTTCACGGACGGCCGCTGAGCCGCCGGATCATTCACCGGCCTCCTTGTCGAGCCACTCCCGCAGCTCCTCGCGCAGCGACCGCTGGAACGTGGTCAGCAGCGCCTGCACCACCAGCGGGTGCATGTGGGCGGACAGCGACCGCACCTCCGGCGCCTCCCGTTCGGCGACGGCGTCGCGCAGCAGCCGCGACAGGTCGCGCGCGGCGGCGCGGGAGTGCTCCAGGAGGGCGGTGCGTGCGGCGAGGAGCGTCTCGGGGGAGAAGGGCACGTCGAGCAGCTCGACGCCGAGCCGGAGCAGCCCGACGTCCACCCGGTAGGCGTCGCCGTCGGGCACCACGACGTCCATCGTCCGCAGCCGGTCCACCTCCTCGTCGGTGAGCGGCCGCCCAGCCCGCCTGCCCAGTTCCTCGCGGGTGACCCGCTCCACCGTCTCCGGGGCCCAGGAGGCCACGACCGCGCGGTGGAGCGCCAGGTCGTGGGGGCTCAGGTCGTCCGGCAGCCGCTTGAGATACCGCTCGATGGCGGCCAGCGTCATGCCCTGGTGCTGCAACTCCTCGATCAGCGCCAGTCGCGCCAGGTGCTCCCCGTCGTAGCGTCCCACCCGGCGCGGGCCGATCACGGGCGGGGGCAGCAGCCCCTTGGTGCCGTAGAAGCGGACCGTGCGCACCGTGACGCCGGCCCGCGCGGCCAGCTCGTCGATCGTGAGGGTCCGCCCCCCGGCGTCGGCTGCCTCGGTGTCGGCTGCCTCGGTGTCGGCTGCCTCGGTGTCGCGCGTCGTCATGTACAGCAGTATCGCTGTCCCACCAATGCTGTGACACCTCTTGTGCACCGGGTGGAGACCGGCGGCGGATCTTGTGAGAAGTCACGCTGTGTGACATAAGCCACCGCATGCGCACGCAGCGTCGTGGGAAGGTGCCGTCTTGGTCTGTGCCGCGAGGGTGGTGCGGGCCTTGTCACTGTACGGACGACCTGGGCACATCCCGCCCGGGCGCACCAGAGAGTGGAACCACCCGTGAGCAAGGACGCCGTCGCCACGGCACAGGCCGCCGCCCACCCACAGGCGGCCGAACGACCCGCGGACGCGGGCGACGCCGGCTACAGCAAGGACCTCAAGGCCCGCCACGTCAACATGATCGCCATCGGCGGCGCGATCGGCACCGGCCTCTTCCTCGGCGCCGGCGGGCGGCTGCGCGACGCCGGACCGGCGCTCGCGATCGCCTACCTCGTCGCCGGCGTCTTCGCCTTCTTCGTCGTCAAGGCACTCGGTGAGCTGGTGCTCTACCGGCCCTCCTCCGGATCCTTCGTGTCGTACGCGCGCGAGTTCCTCGGTGAGAAGGGCGCCTACGTCGCCGGCTGGATGTACTTCCTGAACTGGTCGACGACCGGGATCGCCGACATCACCGCGATCGCGCTGTACACGCACTACTGGAGCATGTTCACGAGCATTCCCCAATGGGTGCTCGCGCTGATCGCCCTCGCGGTGGTCCTGGCCGTGAACCTGATCTCGGTGAAGATCTTCGGCGAGATGGAGTTCTGGTTCGCGATCGTCAAGGTCGCCACCCTCGTCGGCTTCATGCTGATCGGCATCTTCCTGCTCGCCACCCAGCACGAGGTGAGCGGGCAGACCCCGGGCGTGGGCATGATCACCGACCACGGCGGCATCCTCCCGCACGGTGTGATGCCCGTGGTCCTCGTCATGCAGGGCGTGATCTTCTCCTACGCGGCCCTGGAGCTGGTCGGCGTCGCCGCAGGCGAGACCGCCGAGCCGCACAGGATCGTTCCCCGTGCGGTGAACTCGATCATGTGGCGGGTGGCCCTGTTCTACGTCGGCTCGGTCGTGCTCCTGGCCCTGCTGCTGCCGAGCTCGCTCTACTCGGGCGACGAGAGCCCCTTCGTCACGGTGCTGTCGGGGATCGGTGTGCCGGCCGCCGGTGACGTGATGAACCTCGTCGTCCTCACCGCCGCGATGTCGTCGCTCAACTCCGGCCTGTACTCCACCGGCCGCATCCTGCGCTCCATGGCGATGGCCGGCTCCGCGCCCAGGTTCACCGGCGTGATGAGCCGCAGCCAGGTCCCCTACGGCGGCATCCTGCTGACCTGCGCGGTCTGCGTCCTCGGTGTCGGACTGAACTACCTGGTGCCGAGCAAGGCATTCGAGATCGTGCTGAACGTCGCCTCCCTGGGCATCATCAGCACGTGGGTGATCATCATGATCTGCCACCTGGTGTTCGTCCGCCGGGCGCGTGCGGGCCTGGTCGAACGGCCGGGCTTCCGGCTGCCCGGCAGCCCCGTCACGGAGATCGTCACGATCGCCTTCCTGCTGGCGGTCATCGGCCTGATGTGGAACGACGAGGAGGTCGGCCGCAAGACCGTGCTCCTGGTGCCCGTGATCGCGGTGATGCTGGTGGCCGGCTGGTTCGGCGTCCGGCGCCGGGTCGCCCACCAGGCCGGGCAGGAGCTGCCGACGCCGAAGGAGTAGCGACCCGGGACCACTGTCAGTGGTGGCCCGTACGGTGGCGTCATGTCGGAGATCAGCTATGTCCGGGGTGACGCCACCGCGCCGTCGGTCAAGGGCGTCAAGATGATCGCCCACGTGTGCAACGACCTCGGCGGCTGGGGCAAGGGCTTCGTCCTGGCCGTCTCCCGCCGCTGGCCCCAGCCGGAGGCGGCGTACCGTGCCTGGCACCGCGACCGCGCGTCCAACGACTTCGGTCTCGGCGCCGTCCAGTTCGTCCAGGTCGAGCCGTACGTGTGGGTGGCCAACATGATCGGTCAGCACGGCATGAGGACCGGCAGCAAGGGCGTCCCCGTGCGCTACGAGGCCATCGGCACCGCGCTCGGCCGCGTCGCCGACCGGGCGGCCGAGCTGGAGGCGTCCGTGCACATGCCCCGCATAGGCTGCGGCCTGGCCGGCGGCAAGTGGTCGCGCGTGGAGCCGCTCATATCCGACCGCCTCGCCCGGCGCGGCATCCCCGTGACCGTCTACGACCACGGGGACGCCGCCTAGGGCCAGTCCGGCCTGCGGCTCAGTGCTCGTGCACGTCGTTCGTCGCGGCGATCTTCTGCCAGGAACGGGGCTGCACGGGCACCGCGGGGGCCTTCGAGAGGGACCGGGCACCCTCCGCCGGGGCGTCCGGCTTCGACGGCTGGAACAGCCACGTGTCGAACAGCGCCGCCAGCGGCTTGCCCGACACCTCCTCGGCGTACCGCTGGAAGTCCGCGACGGACGCGTTGCCGTGGGCGTACTTCGCGGGCCAGCCCTTCAGCACGGTGAAGAAGGCGTCGTCCCCGATCTCGTTGCGCAGCACCTGGACGGCCAGCGCGCCCCGGTCGTAGACGGCGCCGTCGAACTGGTTCTCCGGGCCCGGGTCACCGGGCTTCACCGTCCAGAACGCGTCGTCGGCCGGGTGCGAGGCGTACGTGTAGTCGGCCAGTTCCTGCGCCGTGCCCTCGCCCTCGTGCTCGGACCACAGCCACTGGGCGTACCGAGCGAAGCCCTCGTTGATCCAGATGTCCTTCCAGCCGCGCACCGAGACCAGGTCGCCGTACCACTGGTGGGCCAGCTCGTGCACGACGACGGACACGTTCGACCCGTTCGCGAACTGCCGCGGGCTGTAGAACGGCCGGGTCTGCGTCTCCAGCGCGTACCCGGTGGTGGTGTTCGGCACGTAGCCGCCGAGCGCGTTGAACGGATACGGCCCGAAGTACTCGCTCAGCCAGTCCGCGACCTCCCCGGTCCGCTCCACGCTGGCCCGCGCCGCGCCGTCGTTCGCGCCCAGGTCCCTGCTGTAGGCGTTGACGACCGGGATGCCGCCCTCCGTGGTGCCGGTGGTGAGGTCGAACTTCCCCACCGCCAGCGTGGCGAGGTACGTGGCCTGCGGCTGGTCCGAGCGCCAGTTCCAGCGCGTCCAGCCGAGCCGCGAACTCGTCGACTGGAGCGTGCCGTTGGAGATCGCCTGGGTGCCGTCCGGTACCTGCACCGACACGTCGTAGGTGGCCTTGTCCAGCGGGTGGTCGTTGCTGGGGAACCACCAGGCCGCGGCCTCGGGCTCGTTCGCGGCGATGCCTCCGTCCGGGGTGCGGTGCCAGCTGGTGAAGCCGAACGCCTGCTTCGAGGACGGCACGCCGCTGTAGCGGACGACGACGGTGAGGGGTGTGCCCTTGTCCAGCGGCTTCCTCGGGGTGATCTCCAGCTCCTGCTCGCCCGACGTCGTGAACGATGCCTTGGCGCCGTTCACCCGCACCTCGCCGACGTCCAGCAGGAAGTCGAGGTTGAACCGCGACAGGTCCGCGGTGGTGCGGGCCAGGATCGTCGCCGTCCCCTCCAGCCGGTCGGTGGCCGGCTGGTACTTCAGGCGCAGGTCGTAGTGCGAGACGTCGTATCCGCCGTTGCCGTAGGCCGGGTAGTAGGGGTCGCCGATGCCCGGAGCGCCGGGGGAGTGGGCCGCCGCCGACGCCGGGATCGCCAGCATGAGGGAGGCGGCGCCCAGTGCGCCCGGCACGATGATTCTGCGGTGCACGAAAGCTCCAAGTCGTAGGGGCACGAGATCCGTTCGGAATCTGTTCGGAGCCTATTCAGCCCCTGTGCGCACCGTCATGTCCACGGCCACCCCTGTCACACGATCGCCATCCGGCCGTCATGGGTCACTCCCGGCCCTCTTATGCGCGGGGGTGGACCGATGTACCGTCCGCGCATGCCGATACGCATGCGCCTCACTCTCAAGAGACCGCTCGCGACGGCGGCCCCGGCCCAGTCGTCCGCCGTGCGCGTCGGCCAGGGCCCCGTCGGCCCTCGTGCCGACACGCCGACACCCACCCTGGACCGCCCCCGCACGCCGGCCCGCGTACCGTTCGTCGGCGGCACCGCCGAGACCAGGGCCACCGCCGGTACGGAAACCGCCGCTCCGGCACCCGCGCCGCACCCCACGCACCGTGTCCCGAAGGGAGGCCGATGAACCGCCTGCGCACCCTCACCGCGACCACCGCGGCCCTTGCCGCGTCCCTCCTGGTCCCGTCCCTCCTCGCCGCACCCGCCCACGCCGACGGCGCCGCACCCCACCCGCCCCGCACCGGCTTCGAGCGCACCCACGGCGCCCGCTGGACCACCCAGCCGGAGGAACAGGCCCTCCTGTCCGCCGCCGACCGGGCGAGCGACCGCGTCACCCTCGACCGCATCGGCACCACGAAGCAGAACCGTCCCCTCCAACTCGTGACCATCGGCAGGCCCTCCGCCGCCAACAAGGTGCTCCTCGTGTGCAGCCAGCACGGCGACGAACCCTCCGGCCGGGAGGCATGCCTGACCACCGTGCGGGACCTCGCGTACGCCACCGACCGCACGACCCGGCGCTTCCTGGACCGCACCGCCGTGCTGGTGGTGCCGACCGCCAACCCTGACGGCCGGGCCGCCGACACCCGCGGCAACGGCGACGGCGTCGACGTCAACCGTGACCACCTCGCCCTGGCGACGGCCGAGGCCCGCGCCCTGGCCGCCGTCGTTCGCGACGAGCGCCCCGACGTCATCTACGACCTGCACGAGTACGGCGCCACACCCCCGTACTACGACAAGGACCTCTTCGACCTCTGGCCCCGCAACCTCAACACCGCCGCGCCGGTCCACGACGAGGCCCGCACCCTGTCCGGCGGCTACGTCCGCCCCGCCGCCGAGCACGCCGGGTACTCGACGGGCACGTACGGCATCTGGACCGACCCGGAGACCGGCGACCCCGTCAAACAGACCGCCGGCGACGGCCAGGAACGCATCCTGCGCAACATGTCCGGCGTGAAACACGCGGCCGGCCTGCTCATCGAGAGCCGCGTCGACGCCCTCACCGACGCCGAGCGAGCGGACCCGGCCCTCAACCACCGGCGCCGGGTGGACTCCCAGCTCGCCGCCCTCGACGGCATGTTCCGCTTCGCGGACGAGCGGCGCGGACGCGTCGAGGCGGCCACGGGCGCCGCCCGCCGGGCGGGCCTGGCCGATTCCGGACCCGTCTACCTGGGCGGCGCGGACAACGACCCGGCCGAGGACTCCGAGGTGCTCCGGGACCCGCCCTGCGGCTACCGGCTGACCCCCGCCCAGTACCGGGACGTCGGGGACGAACTCGCCCTGCACGGTGTACAGGTGCGCCCGGCCGGGGAGAAGGGCGCCTACGTACCGCTGCGCCAGTCACAGCGTGCCCTGGTGCCGCTGCTCCTGGACGAGCGCGCGACATACCACGTGACCGCGGGCGAACCGGACACTCGCTGCTGAGGAGGTGAGTTCCGCGTCTTACGTGGTAAGGGCGTAGCGGTGGAGTATTTTCGGCCTGATCGACTGGAAAGGTGCCGCCTGTGACGCAGGACCGACCAAGCGACAAGGAAGAGCACGAAAGAGGCACGCTGCCGGGTTCGGAAGCGGGCCTGCCGGGGCAGGAGCACCGGCCCCGGACCGACCGCGTCGTCTTCGGCGTCACGGCCGTCCTGACCCTGGCGTTCGTCATCTGGGGCGCCGCCGCCACCGACTCGCTGGAGGACGTCTCCAGCAGCATGCTCGGTGGCCTCCTGCACAACGGCGGCTGGGCGTTCACGCTCGCCGCGTCCGGCTTCGTGGTCTTCGCCCTCTGGCTCGCGGCCAGCCGCTACGGCCGCATCCACCTGGGGGCAGAGGGCGAGGAACCCGAGTTCCGGACCGTGTCCTGGGTCGCCATGATGTTCAGCGCGGGCATGGGCATCGGCCTGATGTTCTACGGCGTGAGCGAGCCGCTCGCGCACTACACCACGCCCCCGCCCGGCACCAGCCCGGCCGACTCCGGCGACCGCATGGCCACGGCCATGGCCACCACCCTGTTCCACTGGACGCTCCACCCGTGGGCGATCTACGCGGTGGTCGGCCTGGGCATCGCCTACAGCACCTTCCGCAGGCGCCGCAGGCAGACCATAAGCGCGGTGTTCACCCCGCTCATCGGCGAGAAGCACGCCAACGGCGCCGGCGGCCGGGTCATCGACGTCCTGGCCATCATCGCGACGATCTTCGGCTCCGCGGCCTCGCTCGGCCTCGGCGCGCTCCAGATCGGCTCCGGCATGGAGAAGCTCGACTGGATGGACAAGGTCAGCACCGGACTCCTCGTCGGCATCATCGCCGTGCTGACCGTGGCGTTCGTGGCCTCCGCGATCTCCGGTGTGGAGAAGGGCATCCAGTGGCTGTCCAACACCAACATGGTGCTGGCGCTGCTGCTCGCCGTGTTCGTGTTCATCGCGGGTCCGACCATCCTCATCCTCGACCTGCTGCCGACCTCGGTCTTCGCCTACCTCGGCGACCTGCCCCAGATGGCGGGCCGCACCGAGATCAGCGGCGGCAAGGGGGTCGCGGACTGGCTGGGCAGCTGGACCGTCTTCTACTGGGCGTGGTGGATCTCCTGGACGCCCTTCGTCGGCATGTTCATCGCCCGCATCAGCCGCGGCCGGACGATCCGTCAGTTCATCGGCGGCGTCATCCTGGTGCCCAGCACGGTCAGCCTGATCTGGTTCGCCATCTTCGGCGGCTCGGCGATGCGGCTGCAGGAGCAGAACCGGCTGGGCGACGACTCGACCCCCGAGGGCCAGCTCTTCGGCGTGCTCCAGGAGTACCCCATCGCCACCGCGACCAGCCTGCTGGTGATGATCCTCGTCGGCATCTTCTTCGTCTCCGGCGCCGACGCGGCCTCCATCGTGATGGGCACGCTCTCGCAGAAGGGCGCGCTCGAACCCAGCCGCTGGGTGGTCGTGGTCTGGGGCGTGGTGACGGGCGCCGTCGCGGCCATCATGCTGCTGATCGGCAGCGGCGAGGCGGACGCGCTCACCGGCCTGCAGAACCTCACGATCCTCGCGGCGGCGCCGTTCGTCATCGTGATGATCTTCATGTGCGTCGCACTCATGCGCGACCTGCGCCGCGACCCGCTCATGGTGCGCGGCGAGATGGCCAACGAAGCCGTCGAACTGGCCGTCATCGAGGGTCACAAGCAGTACGAGGGCGAGTTCGAGATCCGGATCGGGCCCGGTCCCGGCACGGACGTGGAGGGCGACCCGATCGGCAAGCACCACAAGGACTGACCCCCGAGGGTCCGGCCGACCGGAACACGTGCGTCAGGAGGCGAGCCGGGCCGCCTCCTGCGCGCAGCCCCAGGCCACGGTGACGCCCGCGCCGCCGTGACCGTAGTTGTGCACCAGCAGCCGCCCGTCCGGCAGTGTCCCGCGCTCCAGCCTGACCGCGTCCCGGGCCGGCCGCAGCCCCACCAGGTGGGCGAGCACCGGCGCCCCGGCGATCTCGGGACGCAGGGCCGCGCACCGCCGCACGATGGCCTCCGCGACCGCCGGGTCCGGCTCGGTCGACCAGGCGTCCTCCTCGGCCGTCCCGCCCAGCAGGAGCCGCCCCGGCTGCGGAAGGAAGTACGTCGTCTCCCCGGAGTCCGCGTCGGCCGAGACCAGCCAGTTGTCGATGCCGGGGTTCTCCACGACGACCAGTTGCCCGCGCACCGGCCGCACGGCCGGGTCCGGCACCAGGTCCCGGGCGCCCAGGCCGGTGCAGTTGACCACCACCGGCGCGTCCGCGTCGGCCAGGTCGGTCACCGCACGGTCCTCCACGGTGCCGCCCGCGGCCAGCAGCCGCTCCCGCAGCCACGGCAGATGAGTCGACATGTCGATGAGCGGCAGCCGCGCCCACAGCCCCGTCCCGGCGTACTCGGCGGCACTCGCCGCACGCAGCCCCGGCAGCCGGGCCGCGGCCCACCCGTCCACCTCGTCCAGGCCGGTCTCGCCGAGCACCCCTTCGAGCATGCGTACGCCGGTCTGCGCGGGCCGGGCCGCCAACTCCTCGTAGACGTCCAGGGAACGCAGCGCCCACGCCTGCGCCAGCGCGACCGGCTCGATCCGGTACGGCCACCACAGTCCGCCCGCGACCACCGAGGTGGTCCGCTCCGCGGGCTCCCGCGTCCACACCCGTACCCGCCTGCCCCGCTCGGCGAGGACGACCGCCGTCGTCAGTCCGATCACCCCGCCGCCGACCACGACGACTTCGCCATCCCGTTCGCCATCCAGTTCGGTTTCCACACCAGGACGTTAACCGAACGACCCGCACCGTGCTCCAAGCGGCTCCGCCGCGGGAATACTCACCGCATGGCTGCCGAGTACGCGACCTTCGGTCTGGCCCCGGCGACGCGCGCCGGCCAGGTCCACACCGACGGCGACTTCCAGGTCCACCGCGACTTCATGGACTTCGTCGTCGACGGACGCCCCCTCCTGTTCCGCCTCAGTGACCTGGACGCGGTCTCCCCGCTCGCCTCCGACGTACCGCCCGCCATCTTCACCGCACAGGTCCGCGGCCTGCTCCTGGAGGCCGACGCGCCCCTGCCCGGCGGCAGGTACGTCATCTACGGCTGCCCCGAGTGCGCCGACCTGGCCTGCGGCGCGGTGACCGCCGTGATCCTGCGGGACGGCGACGACTTCGTCTGGCGGGACTTCGCCTGGCAGACCTCGGAACTCGCCGACCTGGAGCTGAACGGCTACCACGGCATCGGGCCCTACCGCTTCCCCGGCGCCGCATACCGCGAGGCCCTCGCCACCCTTCTCGACGGCGCCCCGCGCCCCCGCCGCCGGGTCCTGCTCATCGGCGCCCGCGTCGCCCTGCTCGCCCGGCTCGCCGCCGCGCTGCGCACCATCGGCATCGGCGCCGACATCACCCAGGACGCCCGCGACGTGCCGGCCGACGAACTGCGGACCTACGGCGCCGTCGCCTTCGGCCGCACGGTCACCGAGGCCCGGCGCGCGTCCGTACGCCGGGCCTTCGCGGACGCCGGCGTGGACGTGGCCCACGTCGACGGCCTGGCCCCGGTCGTCCCGGTGCTCGTCGCCCAGATCGAACACGCCCTGGACCGCGGCCCGGCCGAACGCCGCCGCCTGACCCGCCTGACGGCGAGCGCCGCCGCCGCGGACGTCGAGGTCACCTCGCCCTGCCGGGTACGCCTCACCGCGTACCGCCTGGACCGCCTCCACCGCACGCACGTCCACGAGATCTTCGACGGCGTGCTCGAACCGGGCGGCCACCGCGTCGCCCTGGACGCGGGCGCGATGAAGGGGGAGGCGTACGTGGTGGCGCGGACACCGGGAAGCGTGCTGGTGACGGCCGTGACGCGGGGTGGACCGGGGCCGGTCGAACCCGGCTGAGCGGCCGCGGGAGCGGCGCTAGGATCGACGGTCTGATGACTGCCACCCTCGTCGCCAAGAACCTCGCCGCCGGCCACGGCGACCGCTCCCTGTTCACCGGGCTCGACCTCGTCGTCGCACCCGGCGACGTCATCGGCCTCGTCGGGGCCAACGGCGCGGGGAAGTCCACCCTCCTGCGGATGCTCGCCGGGCTGACCGCCCCGGAGGAGGGGGAGCTGCGCCTGTCCCCGCCCACCGCGGCTGTCGGCCACCTCCCGCAGGAGCCGGAGCGCCGCCCCGGCGAGAGTGTGCGGGAGTTCCTGGCCCGCCGCACCGGCGTCACCGAGGCCCAGCGCGCCATGGACGACGCCACCCAGGCCCTGGTCGACGGCGCACCCGGCGCCGACGACGCCTACGCGAGTGCCCTGGAGCGCTGGCTGGCCCTGGGCGGCGCCGACCTCGACGACCGGGCGGACGAGACCGCCGAGGCGCTGGGCCTGACCGTCGACCTGGACCAGCCGATGACGTCCCTGTCCGGAGGGCAGGCCGCCCGCGCCGGCCTCGCCTCCCTCCTCCTCTCCCGCTACGACGTCTTCCTGCTCGACGAGCCGACCAACGACCTCGACCTGGACGGCCTGGAGCGCCTCGAACGCTTCGTGACCGGCCTGCGCGCCGGCACCGTCGTCGTCAGCCACGACCGCGAGTTCCTCACCCGCACCGTCACCAAGGTCCTCGAGCTCGACCTGGCCCAGCGGCAGATCAACCTCTACGGCGGCGGCTACGAGGCGTACCTGGAAGAACGCGAGGTGGCCCGCCGGCACGCCCGCGACGAGTACGAGGAGTACGCCGACAAACGGGCCTCCCTCCAGGACCGGGCCCAGACGCAGCGCGCCTGGATGGACAAGGGCGTCAAGAACGCCCGGCGCAAGGCGGGCAACGACAACGACAAGATCGGCCGCAAGTTCCGCAGCGAGGCCAGCGAGAAGCAGGCCGCGAAGGCCCGCCAGACCCAGCGCATGATCGAGCGCCTGGACGTCGTCGAGGAACCGCGCAAGGAGTGGGACCTGCGCATGGAGATCGCCTCGGCGCCCCGCTCGGGCGCGGTCGTGGCCACCCTGCGCGACGCCGAGGTACGGCGCGGCGACTTCGTGCTCGGTCCGGTCTCCCTCCAGATCGACTGGGCGGACCGGGTGGCGGTGACGGGAGCCAACGGCGCGGGCAAGTCCACGCTCCTCGGCGCCCTCCTGGGCCGTGTGCCGCTCGACGCCGGGCACGCGGCGCTCGGCTCGGGCGTCCTGCTCGGCGAGGTCGACCAGGCCCGCAAGCTGTTCCACGGCCCCGAGATCCTGCTCGACGCGTTCCGCGCGGCCGTCCCCGACCTGGAACCTGCGGAGATCCGCACCCTGCTGGCCAAGTTCGCCCTCAAGGCCGACCACGTCACGCGCCAGGCGTCGACCCTGTCACCCGGCGAACGCACCCGGGCCGCCCTGGCCCTCCTCCAGGGCCGGGGCGTCAACCTCCTGGTCCTGGACGAGCCGACCAACCACCTCGACCTCCCGGCCATCGAACAGCTCGAATCGGCCCTGGACGCCTACGAGGGCACCCTCCTCCTGATCACCCACGACCGCCGCATGCTGAAGGCGGTAAGCGTGACCCGCCGCCTGGAGGTAACAAACGGCAAGGTGGTGGAACGCACGTAGCTGCGGGCAGTCGTGCCTCCCCCCAGTGCCTGAACGGCCTGGGAGGTACCCCCAGGCGGCACGGGTGGGCGCAGCGGCACCCGGCAAACGCCGGTGAGTGCACCCACCCCTCCGCCCCACCGCCGGAGGCTTACGCCAACCCGGCCCGCCGCAACGCGTCCGCCATCGCCCCGTTGGACGCAGCAGGCGCCGACGACGGCCGCCCCTTACCGCCGGCGGCCTTCCGCTGCCGAGGCGGCCTCCCGCCCCGCTCCTTCTTCGGCTCCCCCTGCGGAGCCGCCTCGTCGTCCAACCGCAACGTCAACGAGATCCGCTTCCGCGGAATGTCGACGTCCATCACCTTCACCTTCACGATGTCCCCGGGCTTCACCACGTCCCGCGGATCCTTCACGAACGTCTTCGACATGGCCGACACATGCACCAGCCCGTCCTGGTGCACACCGACGTCCACGAACGCCCCGAACGCCGCGACGTTCGTGACGACCCCCTCCAGCACCATCCCGGACGCCAGATCGGAGATCTTCTCCACGCCCTCCTTGAAGGTGGCCGTCTTGAAGGCGGGTCGCGGGTCGCGCCCCGGCTTCTCCAGCTCCCGCAGGATGTCCGTGACCGTGGGCAGACCGAACGTCTCGTCCACGAACTGGTCCGGCCTCAGCGACCGCAGTACCGATGTGTTGCCGATCAGTCCGGCCACCTCCTGCCCGGCGGTCTTCACCATCCGCCGCACCACGGGGTACGCCTCGGGGTGCACACTGGACGCGTCCAGCGGGTCGTCCCCGCCCCGGATCCGCAGGAATCCCGCGCACTGCTCGTACGCCTTGGGACCGAGCCGCGACACCTTCTTCAGCGCGGTCCGCGACGTGAACGGCCCGTTCGCGTCGCGGTGCGCCACGATGTTCTCGGCGAGCCCGGAGGTGATGCCGGAGACCCGGGCCAGCAGCGGCGCGGAGGCCGTGTTGACGTCCACCCCCACGCCGTTCACACAGTCCTCGACCACCGCGTCCAGCGAGCGCGACAGCTTCACCTCGGACAGGTCGTGCTGGTACTGGCCGACGCCGATCGACTTCGGGTCGATCTTCACCAGCTCGGCCAGCGGATCCTGCAGCCGCCGCGCGATCGACACGGCGCCGCGCAGCGAGACGTCCATGTCCGGCAGCTCCTGGGAGGCGAAGGCGGAGGCCGAGTACACGGAGGCGCCCGCCTCGGACACCATCACCTTGGTCAGCTTCAACTCGGGGTGCTTGGCGATGAGTTCACCGGCGAGCTTGTCGGTCTCGCGGGAGGCCGTGCCGTTGCCGATGGCGATCAGGTCGACCGCGTGCTCCTTCGCCAGCCGCGCCAGCTTGGCGATCGCCTCGTCCCACCGGTTGGCGGGGACGTGCGGGTGGATCACGTCCGTGGCCACGACCTTGCCGGTCGCGTCGACCACGGCGACCTTCACGCCGGTACGGAACCCGGGGTCGAGGCCGAGCGTCGCCCGGGTGCCCGCCGGGGCGGCCAGCAGCAGGTCGCGGAGGTTCGCCGCGAAGACGTTCACCGCCTCGTCCTCGGCGGCAGTGCGCAGCCGCAGGCGCAGGTCGATGCCGAGGTGCACCAGGATGCGGGTGCGCCAGGCCCAGCGGACCGTGTCGCCCAGCCACTTGTCGGCCGGCCGGCCGCGGTCGGCGATCCCGAACCGGCTCGCGACGATCGCCTCGTACGACGACGGGCCCTCGGTCGCCTCCTCCGGCTCCAGCACGAGGTCGAGCACGTCCTCCTTCTCGCCGCGCAGCATCGCGAGGACGCGGTGCGAGGGCAGCTCGGTGAACGGCTCGGCGAAGTCGAAGTAGTCGGCGAACTTGGCGCCGGCCTCCTCCTTGCCGTCCTTGACCTTGGCGGCGAGCCGCCCACGCCCCCACATCCGCTCGCGCAGCTCGCCGATCAGGTCGGCGTCCTCCGAGAACTTCTCCGTGAGGATCGAGCGTGCCCCGTCCAGGGCCGCCTGCGGATCGGCCACGCCCTTGTCGGCGTCGACGAACGCGGCCGCAGCGGCCACCGGGTCCACCGACGCGTCGGCGAGCAGGCCCTCGGCCAGCGGCTCGAGACCCGCCTCGCGCGCGATCTGCGCCTTCGTGCGCCGCTTCGGCTTGAACGGCAGGTAGATGTCCTCCAGGCGCGCCTTGGTCTCCGCCCCGCGGATGCGCGCCTCCAGCTCCTCCGTGAGCTTGCCCTGCTCGCGCACCGACTCGAGGATCGCCGTGCGCCGCTCCTCCAGCTCCCGCAGATAGCGCAGCCGTTCCTCGAGCGTGCGCAGCTGCGCGTCGTCGAGCATCTCGGTCGCTTCCTTGCGGTAGCGGGCGATGAAGGGCACCGTCGAACCGCCGTCGAGCAGCTCGACCGCGGCCTTCACCTGCCGCTCGCGCACGCCGAGCTCGTCGGCGATCCTGCTTTCGATGGACCCTACGTCGGGTGTCGTCACGATCCCGTACCGCCTTCTCACTGAGGTTGCGCGGCAATTGTGGCAGGCGGGACCGACAATCGGGGACCAGGGCACCGTCCGGGCCGGTCGGAACCGGCGGGTGAGTGGGCCGGAGTCAGACCCGGCGGCCCCTGGTGGCGGACGAGGCCCCGCCGAAGAGCCGGGCCAGGGCCCGGAACGGAAGCGTCACCACGGTGGCGACTGCGCCACCGATCTGGCGCAGTACGTCTGCGATGGCACGGAACACGAGTTGCTCCTTTCGTCTCCCGACCGCTTCGGCCGGGAGACGTACGGGTACCTCCGCAACGGCCTCGCATGCCCGTTCGTACGTCCTGTGCGTGCCCCGGGCGTGTCGCCGGCGGGTCAGCGCCCGGCGAGCAGGTCCGCCGGGAAGGCGCCCGCGCCGAGCGCCGTGCGCGCGAAGGCCGTCCCGAGTTCCGTCAGGCGCGCCACGCCGTCCGCTCCCAGGTGCGCGTAGGGGGCCGCGTCCAGGCGGTCCGTCTCGCGTTCGACGCTCTCGCGCAGCGCCGTGCCCTGCTCGGTCAGCCCGCCGGCCGCGTCGATCAGTCCGCGCTCGCGCAGCCGGCCGACGGCCGCGTCCCACTCCTCCCGGGTCCAGCCCCGGGTGCTGAAGATCCACTTCGGTGCCAGGCCCTTGCCCGTCGCGGTGTGGGTGACCAGCGCCTCCAGGCCGTCCAGGCCCGCGGCGAGGAGTGCGGCGAGGTGCCCGTCGCCGCGGTGCTCGCGCAGCAGCGTCGCCGCGTGCCAGAACGCCAGGTGCGGCGCGTCGGGCACGGGCAGGTCCGCGTGGGCCGAGTAGAGCGGGCGGGCGCTGCGGGTGCAGCCCTCGGCGGCGCGCAGGGCCAGCTCGGCCGCCTCCGCCATCCCGGCCGACGCCACGGCCTCCTCGCCCAGCAGACGGCGCAGCGTCGCGTCCACGGCGCGCACGCGTGCCGCCAGCGCCTGCTCCGGCGTGACCTTCTCCCACACGGCGGGCACGTGCCGGGTGACGAGGTCGTGCTTGTAGTTGTAGAACGCCGCCGTCACGGCACCGGCGCCGACCGGACCCAGCGCGGCGGCGCGCGCCGCGAAGTTGACGGCCGGGGCCTCGGTGACCCCGAGGGCGCCCAGTTCCCGGCCCAGGTCGGGCGAGAAGTAGTGCGTGGAGTGCAGCGAGTTGAGCGCGTTGTGGCAGCGGCGGCTCGCGCGCGGGTCGATGGCGGCAGTTGTCATGCCACGCACGTTACCAACCGCTCAGTACGTACTCGAGGGCTCAGCTGCGCATGGCAGGAAAGGAGGGGTTCTCGTCATTGCGGCCGTACGGCGGCGGGGCGAACAATCGACGGCATGGCACAGCGAACCGGCCGAACCGTACTGGTCATCCTCTTCGACGACGTCCAGAGCCTCGACGTCACCGGCCCCGTGGAGGTCTTCGCGGGTGCCGAGACGCACACGCCGGGCACGTACCGCATCCGCACGGCGTCGCTGGACGGGGCTCCCGTGCGCACCTCCAGCGGTCTGACCGTCGTACCGGACCGGGCGCTCACCGGTGACGTGCCGGAGCCGGACACCCTGGTGGTCCCCGGCGGCCAGGGCTCGCGGGACCCCGACCCGCGCCTGATCGCCTGGCTGGTCGAGAACGGACCGGGCGTCAGGCGCCTGGTCTCCGTCTGCACCGGCGCGATCCTGCTGGCCAGGGCGGGGCTGCTGGACGGCCGCCGCGCCACCACCCACTGGGCCTACAGCGACCGGCTCGCCCGCGACCACCCGGCCGTGGACGTCGACCCCGACCCCATCTACGTCCGGGACGGGCACGTGGCCACGTCCGCGGGCGTCACTTCCGGCATCGACCTGGCCCTCGCCCTGGTGGAGGAGGACCTGGGCCGGGACGTCGCCCTGACCGTCGCCCGGCACCTGGTGGTGTTCCTGCGCAGACCCGGGAACCAGTCCCAGTTCAGCGCCCAGCTCGCCGCGCAGACCGCGCGCAGGGAGCCGCTGCGCCGGCTCCAGCACTGGATCACCGAGCATCCCGGCGCCGATCTGAACGTCGAGTCCCTCGCCGCCCGTGCCAGCCTCTCGCCACGCCACTTCGCCCGCGCCTTCCACGCCGAGACCGGCATGACGCCCGGACGGTACGTCGACCGGGTCCGCCTGGAACACGCCCGGCGGCTCCTGGAGGACACCGGCGACGGCGTCGAGGAGGTCTCCCGCGCCAGCGGTTACGGCACCCCGGAGGCCATGCGCCGCGCCTTCGTCAAGGCCCTCGGCACCTCACCGGCGGAGTACCGCCGCCGCTTCAGGCCCGCACCGGTCCGCTGAAGCCCCTGCCCGCACCACCGTCACCGACCGACCCCGGGAGGAAACACGTGCAGATCGCCATCGTCCTCTTCGACCGCTACACCGCCCTCGACGCCGTGGGCCCGTACGAGACCCTCGGCCGTCTGCCGGGCGCGGAGACCGTCTTCGTGGCCGAACGCACCGGTCCCGTCCGCACCGACACCCAAGACCTCGCCCTGACCGCCGACCGGACGCTGGCCGACGTCCCCGGCCCCGACATCGTCGTCGTCCCCGGCGGTCCCGGCCAGACGCCGCAGATGGAGAACGAGACCCTGCTGGACTGGCTGCGTGCCGCCGACGCCACCAGCACCTGGACCACGTCCGTGTGCACGGGCTCCCTGCTGCTCGCCGCCGCCGGACTGCTGGAAGGGCGCCGCGCCACCTCGCACTGGCTGGCGCTGGACTTCCTGAAGCGGTTCGGCGTCGAGCCGACCGGGGAACGGGTCGTCACCGACGGCAAGTACGTCACCGCGGCCGGTGTCTCCTCCGGCATCGACATGGGGCTGACCCTGCTCGGCCGGATCGCCGGCGACGAGCACGCCCGGGCCGTGCAGCTGCTGACCGAGTACGACCCGCAGCCGCCCTACGACGCCGGGTCACCGGCCAAGGCGCCCGCGCACCTCGTCGAGGAGCTCCGCGGCCGGAGCCGCTTCATCCTGACGTAGCTCCGTTCCAGCCGAACCGTGGCTGCCTGCGCTCCAGGAAGGCGGCGACTCCCTCCACGGTGTCGCCGCTGCGGCGCGCCTGCGCCGTCCAGTGGGCGTCCCGGTCCGTGCGCCCGTTCGCGAACTCCTTCGCCGCGGCCTGCGTCAGCAGGGAGCGGGACGCCAGTACCCGGGTGAACTCCGCCACCCGTTTGTCCAACTCGCCCTCCGGCAGCACCTCGTCCACCAGTCCGGTGCGCAGCGCCCGTGCGGCGTCGATCAACTCGCCGCTGAACAGCAGGTACTTCGCGGTGGCGGGCCCGGTCAACGCCACCAGCCGACGGGTGGCGGACGCCGCGTACACGACCCCCAGCTTGGCCGGGGTCACGCCGAACAGCGCCGTCTCCTCGGCGAACCGCAGGTCGCAGGCGGCCGCCAACTGCGCCCCGCCGCCCACGCAGTGCCCCCGGACCGCCGCGAGCGTCGGCTTGGGGAAGGCGGCGAGGGCCTCCTCGGCCCGCACGGCCAGCTCCTGCGCCTCCTCGGCCGACTCGCGCAGGGTCGAGATGTCGGCCCCGGCGCAGAAGGTCCCGCCCTCGCCGGTGAGTACCAGCGCCCGCACCCCGGGATCGGCGGCCAGGTCCTCGAGGACACGGGGCAGCGCCCGCCACATCGCGACCGTCATGGCGTTGCGCTTGGCCGGGTGGTGGATGACGACGGTGGCGACCGAGTCGGCGACCCGGCGCAGCAGCTGCGGCTCCATGGACCGGATGCTATCCACCGGCCCCCGCACCGCGAACGCTCGGGCAGGCGGAACAGGAACGGTCCCGTGTCATGCGTCAACGATCAGAAATCGCTCGATACATGCTGACTTGTGTTCAGTCCTCCGGTGCGGCGCGACGCGTTACCAACACTCAGGGGTGTGGTGACAATCGAGCCCAGGGGTGGCGACCGGACGATGGACGAGACCGGGCCCACCGGGCCGCTGCCGTACGAAGGTGTCTGGCGGTTCACCGCCCCCGCCGTGGACGCCTCGGTGCCGCAGGCCCGGCACGCCGTGCGCGACCTGCTGACCCGCCAGGGCGTGCCGGTCTCCGACGACGTGACCCAGGCCCTGCTGCTGATCGTCTCGGAGCTGGTCACGAACGCGGTCCGGCACGCGGCGGTGCTCTCGCCGGTGCTCGCCGTGGAGGTCGCCGTCGGGCCCGAGTGGGTGCGGGTGGCCGTGGAGGACGACCACCCCTACCGCCCGACCGCCCTGGAGACCGACCACGGCCGCACCGGCGGACGCGGCCTGCTCCTGGTCCGTGAGATCACCCGGGAGGCGGGCGGGGCCTGCGACGTGGCCCACACCGCGAGCGGCGGCAAGGTGATCTGGGCCGCCCTGCCGCTCAAGCACGCCGCGCGTTAGATCACCATCCCGCGGACGGGCCCGTCAGCTCCCGTACGGCCGGGCGGGCCGCGTCAAGCACCGTCATGAACCACGCCGAGAAGGTGTCCTTCGCATGCCGCTCGGTCAGCTCCGCCGGGGACACGAAGGCCGTACCGGCCACCTCCTCCGGGTCCGGGCGCGGCTCGGCCTGGACCAGGCCGACGAAGAGATGGTTGTACTCCTGCTCGACCAGCCCGGAGGCCGGGTCCGGGTGGTTGTAGCGCACCGTTCCCGCCTCGGCGAGCAGGGACGGCGACACCCCCAGCTCCTCGTACGTCCGCCGGGCCGCCGCGGCGAACGGCGCCTCACCGGGGTAGGGGTGACCGCAGCAGGTGTTCGACCACACACCGGGGGAGTGGTACTTGCCCAGCGCCCGCTGCTGGATCAGCAGCCGCCCCCGCTCGTCGAAGAGGAACACGGAGAAGGCGCGGTGCAGCCGCCCCGGCGGCTGGTGCGCGGAGAGCTTCTCCGCGGTGCCGATCGTCACGCCGTTCTCGTCGACCAGTTCCAGCAAAATGGCGTCTGCGGTGCCGTTCGACGAGCTGGGCGTCGCGGTGGCAGGAGTGATCGGCATACCCATCCTTCACATCGGTCCTCGCGCCCCAAGTGTGCCGTACGAATCCGGCACTCTCGGCACTTCCCGGCCCACCCGCATGTCCTGCGTGCCCGCGCCGGCACCGGGGCGACCGGTCGGACACCGAGCAGGGGTCCGATCAGTGATCGTTCCCGGGGGCGCGCCCGGGGAACCCTTGGGGGAGCCGGGGACCCCTTGGGGTGGAGCGATCGGGGGCGCGTGCCGGTGCGCACGCGCCCCCGTCGTCCGTCGCGCCGCCCCGGCTCAGCGACACAGCCGGGCCTCGTGCTCCGCGTGACCGCTGGGCTCCAGCTGGAAGGTGCAGTGCTCCACGTCGAAGTGGTCGCCCAGGCAGCCCTGCAGCTCGTGGAGCATCTTCTCGTGGCCGATCGCGCTCAGCGCCTCGCCGTCCACCACCACGTGCGCCGACAGCACGGGCATGCCCGAGGTGATGGTCCAGGCGTGCAGGTCGTGCACGTCCTCGACCCCGTCGAGGGCCAGTATGTGGCTGCGCACCTCGGCGATGTCCACGCCCTTGGGAGCCGCCTCGAGGAGCACGTCCAGGGTCTCGCGCAGCAGGCGCCAGGTGCGCGGCACGATCATCAGGCCGATGAGCAGCGAGGCGATCGGGTCGGCCGGCTGCCAGCCCGTGCCCAGGATCACCAGCGCCGAGACGATCACCGCCAGGGAGCCCAGCGCGTCCGCGGCCACCTCCAGGAAGGCGCCCCGCACGTTCAGGCTCTCCTTCTGGCCGCGCATCAGCAGCGACAGCGACACCATGTTCGCCACCAGACCGATCGCGCCGAAGACGACGGTCGGGCCGCCCGCCGTGTCGGCCGGAGTGACGAACCGGTCGATCGCCTCGTACAGGACGTAGCCGCCGACCCCGAGCAGCAGCAGACAGTTGGCCAGGGCGGCCAGGATCTCGGCGCGGGCGTAGCCGAAGGTGCGGCGGTCGCTCGGCGGGCGGCTCGCGAAGTGGACGGCCAGCAGGGCCATGCCGAGCCCCAGGGCGTCCGTCGCCATGTGCGCGGCGTCGGCGATCAGCGCGAGCGAGTCGGCGACCAGACCGCCGACGATCTCGACGACCATGACGGTGAGGGTGATCGCCAGCGCCACCCGCAGCCTGCCCCGGTAGGCGGCCGTCGCCGTCCCGCCGGCATGCCCCCCGTGCGTGTGTCCGTGATCGTGCCCAGCCCCCATGAGAAAGCCGCCTCCCTGTGCCTGTCGGCGTCCGGTGACCCGGTGCCCGGAGAACAGTCAACTACGGGTAGGGGGTATACGGCAACGCGGCACTGAACACCGTTGTCATGTGCCCTGACCTGCGAAAACGTTCCGCAGGTCAGGGCTGTGGAGGGCATTCGGAAGCGCGGCGTCCGCCAGGTGGCGTACTGGGGCGCGGAAGGTCGCCCTGACCCTGCGCGCACAACCGTCGACACTGTGCGATGTCCGCGATGCCCGGTCTGGGAGTGCGGTTTGTGGGGCGGGCACCGCATCCACGATGATGATCGCGGCAAAGGCGGGAGCAAGCGGCGTCGACCGACCGTGAAACGGGCGGTGAACACGGCGTTCCCGGCATCCGATAACCTCTGCCGACATGCCGCCCGGGTGCCCCAGGCACGGGCGCTCCACCATGCACAGGCCCGGCGTCCAGGCGCCGGCACCAGGGAGTGAGTTCGGTTGCCGACCGCCATCCTCACCGGTCAGCCGGTCCCCGGTTCGTCGATCGAGAGCGAGCTGCGGTCCCTGGGCTTCGACGTGCACCTCGCCTCCGGCGCCGCCGACACCGAGACCCTCCTGGCCCGGGCCCCGGGCGACGAACGGGTCGCCGTCGTCGACGCCCGTTTCGTGGGCCACCCGCACGCCCTGCGCCTCGGCCTCACCGACCCCCGCTTCCCGCTCGCCGCGATCCCGGGCGCCGTCACCGCCCAGCCCGCCGCCCGTCAGACGCTGACCCGAGCGATGGCCCGGGAGAACTCGGCCGCCGGCGGCGGCACCGTGCTGGCGGTGGACAGCCTCGCCGACCGGATCACCGCAGCCCTCGACGCCGACGGCGCCGAGGTGCACCGCCCCGAGCTGGGCCGCCTCGTCGCCGCCGTCCCCGCCGACCCGCAGGCCCGCAACGAGGCACGGCAGGCCGTCGCCGCCGTCGACGACGAGGCCGTACGCCTGAAGTCGGCGGTCAAGGCCCGCGACGGCTTCGTCACCACGTTCCTGATCAGCCCCTACTCCCGCTACATCGCCCGCTGGTGCGCGCGGCGCGGGCTGACCCCCAACCAGGTCACCACCGCCTCGCTGATCACCGCGCTGATAGCGGCGGGCTGCGCCGCCACCGGCACCCGCGCCGGCTTCGTCGCCGCCGGCGTGCTGCTCATCGCCTCCTTCGTCCTCGACTGCACCGACGGGCAGCTCGCCCGCTACTCCCTGCAGTACTCCACGCTCGGCGCCTGGCTCGACGCCACCTTCGACCGGGCCAAGGAGTACGCCTACTACGCGGGCCTCGCCCTCGGGGCCGCCCGCGGCGGCGACGACGTGTGGGCCCTGGCACTCGGCGCGATGGTCCTGCAGACCTGCCGGCACGTCGTGGACTTCTCCTTCAACGAGGCCAACCACGACGCCACCGCCAACACGAGCCCCACCGCCGCCCTCTCCGGCAAGCTCGACAGCGTCGGCTGGACGGTCTGGGTGCGCCGCATGATCGTGCTGCCCATCGGTGAACGCTGGGCCATGATCGCCGTGCTGACCGCGCTCACCACGCCCCGGATCACCTTCTACGCGCTGCTGATCGGCTGCGCGTTCTCCGCGACGTACACCACCGCGGGCCGCGTGCTGCGCTCGCTGACCCGCAGGGCCACCCGCACCGACCGCGCGGCGAAGGCACTGGCCGACCTCGCCGACTCGGGACCGCTCGCCGAGGCCGCCGCCAGGGGCCTGCGCGGCACCGCCCGCCGGCTGCCCGCGATCACCGCCCCCGCCGTCGCGCTCCTCGGCGGAGCCGCCGTCGTCGCCACCGCCGCGCTCACCGACTTCGGCGGCCGCTGGCCGCTGGTCGCCGCGCTCGTGTACGTGCTGACCTCCGCCCTCGCCGTCGCCCGCCCCCTCAAGGGCGCCCTCGACTGGCTGGTCCCGCCGTTCTTCCGGGCCGCCGAGTACCTCACCGTCCTGGTACTGGCCGCGAAGGCCGACGTGAACGGGGCCCTTCCGGCGGCTTTCGGGCTGGTGTCCGCGGTCGCCTACCATCACTACGACACGGTCTACCGCATCCGCGGCGACGCGGGCGCGCCGCCGCAGTGGCTGGTGCGGACGGTCGGGGGGCACGAGGGCCGCACGCTGGTGATCTGCGCGCTGGCCGTGCTGCTCACCGCCTCACAGTTCAAGCTCGCGCTCACGGTTCTCGCCGTGGCCGTGGCACTCGTGGTGCTCGTCGAGAGCATCCGCTTCTGGGTCGCCGCCCACAAGGTCGGCGCACCCGCCGTACACGACGAAGGAGAACCCGCATGATCGGCCTCGTGCTGGCGGCCGGCGCCGGCCGGCGTCTGCGCCCCTACACCGACACCCTGCCCAAGGCACTGGTGCCGGTCGGCCCCGAGGGGGCGGAGGACAGCATCACGGTCCTCGACCTGACCCTGGCGAACTTCGCCGAGGTCGGCCTGACCGAGGTCGGGATCATCGTCGGCTACCGCAAGGAGGCCGTGTACGACCGCAAGGAGGAGCTGGAGCAGAAGTACGGCGTCAAGCTCACCCTCATCGACAACGACAAGGCCGAGGAGTGGAACAACGCCTACTCCCTGTGGTGCGGCCGTGACGCCCTCAAGGACGGCGTGATCCTCGCCAACGGCGACACCGTGCACCCGGTCTCCGTCGAGAAGACCCTGCTCGCCGCCCGCGGCGACGGCAAGAACATCATCCTCGCCCTCGACACGGTGAAGTACCTCGCCGAGGAGGAGATGAAGGTCGTCGTCGACCCCGACAAGGGCGTCCAGCGCATCACCAAGCTCATGGACCCGGCCGAGGCGACCGGCGAGTACATCGGCGTCACCCTCATCGAGGGCGAGGCCGCCGCCGACCTGGCCGACGCGCTGAAGGCCACCTTCGAGCGCGACCCGCAGCTGTACTACGAGGACGGCTACCAGGAGCTGGTCAACCGCGGCTTCAAGGTCGACGTGGCTCCGATCGGCGACGTCAAGTGGGTGGAGATCGACAACCACGACGACCTCGCCAAGGGCAGGGAGATCGCGTGCCTGTACTGACGAGGCTCATCCCGTCGCCGGTCGTCGTGGACATCCGCGCGGGTGCCCTCGACGACCTGGGGGGTGTGCTCGCCGACGAGCGCATCTCCCACTCGGGCAAGCTCGCCGTCGCCGTCAGCGGCGGCTCCGGCGCCCGGCTGCGCGACCGCGTCGCCCCGTCACTGCCCGGCGCCGACTGGTACGAGGTCGGCGGCGGCACCCTGGACGACGCGATCAAGCTCGCCGGCGCCATGAAGGGCGGCCACTACGACGCGGTCGTCGGCCTCGGCGGCGGCAAGATCATCGACTGCGCCAAGTTCGCGGCGGCGCGCATCGGCCTCCCGCTGGTCGCCGTGCCGACCAACCTCGCGCACGACGGCCTGTGCTCCCCGGTCGCCACCCTCGACAACGACGCGGGCCGCGGCTCCTACGGCGTGCCCAACCCGATCGCCGTCGTCATCGACCTGGACGTCATCCGCGCGGCCCCGGCCCGCTTCGTGCGTGCCGGCATCGGCGACGCCGTCTCCAACGTCTCCGCGATCGCGGACTGGGAGCTGGCCAACCGCATCAAGGGCGAGCGGATCGACGGCCTGGCCGCGGCCATGGCCCGGCAGGCCGGCGAGGCCGTGCTCCGGCATCCCGGCGGCATCGGCGACAACGAGTTCCTGCAGGTGCTGGCCGAGGCGCTGGTGCTCAGCGGCATCGCCATGTCGGTCTCCGGCGACTCGCGGCCGTCCTCGGGCGCCTGCCACGAGATCAACCACGCCTTCGACCTGCTCTACCCCGAGCGCGCGGCCGCCCACGGCGAGCAGTGCGGCCTGGGCGCGGCCTTCGCGATGTACCTGCGCGGAGCCCACGAGGAGTCCGCCCACATGGCCGAGGTGCTGCGGCGGCACGGGCTGCCGGTGCTGCCCGAGGAGATCGGGTTCACGCCCGAGGAGTTCTTCCGGGCCGTGGAGTTCGCCCCCCAGACCCGCCCCGGCCGTTACACGATCCTCGAGCACCTCGACCTGAAAACCGACCAGATCAAGGACCTGTACGCCGACTATGTCAAGGCCATCGGTAGCTGAACTACGCCCGGTCGTCCATCCCGCGGGGGTCAAGGACCGGCGCAGCGGTGAGCACTGGGCGGGACGCCTCTACATGCGCGAGGTCTCGCTGCGGATCGACCGCTACCTGGTGAACACCAGGATCACGCCCAACCAGCTCACGTACCTGATGACCGTCTGCGGCGTGCTCGCGGCCCCCGCGCTGCTCGTGCCGGGCATCTGGGGCGCCGTGCTCGGCGTGGTCGCGGTCCAGCTGTACCTGCTGCTGGACTGCGTCGACGGCGAGATCGCCCGCTGGAAGAAGCAGTACTCGCTCGGCGGCGTCTACCTGGACCGGGTCGGCGCCTACCTGACCGACGCCGCCGTCCTGGTCGGCCTCGGCCTGCGCGCCGCCGACCTCTGGGGCACCGGACGCATCGACTGGCTGTGGGCCTTCCTCGGCACCCTGGCCGCACTCGGCGCCATCCTGATCAAGGCCGAGACCGACCTGGTGGGCGTCGCCCGACACCAGGCCGGGATGGAGCCCGTGAAGGAGGCCGCCTCCGAGATCCGCTCCTCCGGCATGGCGCTGGCCCGCCGGGCCGCCGGGGCGCTCAAGTTCCACCGGCTGATCCTCGGCATCGAGGCGTCCCTGCTGATCCTGGTCCTCGCGATCGTCGACCAGGCGCGCGGCGACCTGTTCTTCACCCGCCTCGGCACCGCCGTACTCGCCGGCATCGCGCTGCTGCAGACCCTGCTGCACCTGGTGTCCGTCCTCGCCTCCAGCAGGCTGAAGTGAGCGCGCCCATGAAGGTCGGTGCCGTCGTCATCACCATGGGCAACCGCCCCGAGGAGCTGCGCGCCCTGCTCGACTCGGTGGCCAAGCAGGACGGCGACCCGGTCCAGGTCGTCGTGGTCGGCAACGGCTCGCCCGTGCCGGAGGTGCCGGACGGCGTGCGCACCGTCGAGCTGCCCGAGAACCTGGGCATCCCCGGCGGCCGCAACGTCGGCATCGAGGCGTTCGGACCGGGCGGCAGCGACGTCGACGTCCTGCTCTTCCTCGACGACGACGGGCTGCTCGCGCGCACCGACACCGCCGAGCTGTGCCGCGAGGCCTTCGCGGCCGACGACGCGCTGGGCATCATCAGCTTCCGCATCGCCGACCCGGACACCGGCGAGACCCAGCGCCGGCACGTCCCGCGGCTGCGCGCCGCCGACCCGATGCGCTCCTCCCGGGTCACCACCTTCCTCGGCGGCGCCAACGCGGTGCGCACCCGCGTCCTCACCCAGGTCGGCGGCCTGCCCGACGCGTTCTTCTACGCCCACGAGGAGACCGACCTGGCCTGGCGGGCCCTGGACGCGGGCTGGATGATCGACTACCGGTCCGACATGGTGCTGAACCACCCGACGACCGCGCCGTCCCGGCACGCGGTCTACCACCGCATGGTCGCCCGCAACCGTGTCTGGCTGGCCCGCCGCAACCTCCCCGCGCTCCTGATCCCGGTCTACCTCGGCGTCTGGATGCTGCTCACCCTGCTGCGCCGGCCGTCGCGACCTGCGCTGAAGGCATGGTTCGGGGGCTTCCGCGAGGGCTGGGCCACCCCGTGCGGTCCCCGTCGGCCCATGCGGTGGCGTACGGTGTGGCGCCTGACCCGGCTGGGCCGCCCCCCGGTGATCTGACAAGCTCGTACCCGAGAGCGTCCCGGCCCCGACCGGGGCCACCAGGTCCATGCCAGGCCCGCGCGGCCGAGCATTCTCGAAGACGAAAGTTTCCACCAGTGAGTGAGACAACGCACGACGGCACGGTCGCCATGACCAAGCCCGTGTCGCCCGACGAGGGCCTCACACCGGCCCGGCTCGCCGCCAAGTACGGGCTGTCCGTGAGCGGTGCCAGACCTTCCCTCGTGGAGTACGTCCGTCAGCTCTGGGGGCGGCGGCACTTCATCCTCGCCTTCTCCCAGGCGAAGCTGACCGCCCAGTACAGCCAGGCCAAGCTCGGCCAGCTGTGGCAGGTGGCCACCCCGCTGCTGAACGCGTTCGTCTACTTCGCGATCTTCGGTCTGATCCTGAACGCGGGCCGCGGCATGTCCAAGGACGTGTACATCCCGTTCCTGGTGACCGGTGTGTTCGTCTTCACCTTCACCCAGTCCTCCGCGATGGCGGGGGTGCGGGCCATCTCCGGCAACCTCGGGCTGGTGCGGGCGCTGCACTTCCCGCGCGCCTCGCTGCCCGTCTCGTTCGCGCTCCAGCAGCTCCAGCAGCTGCTGGCCTCGATGATCGTCCTGTTCGCGGTGGTCATCGGCTTCGGCAGCTACCCCTCGCTGTCCTGGCTGCTGGTCGTGCCGGCGCTCGTCCTGCAGTTCCTGTTCAACGTGGGCCTCGCGCTCATCGTGGCCCGCATGGGAGCCAAGACGCCGGACCTGGCCCAGCTGATGCCGTTCATCATGCGGACCTGGATGTACGCGTCGGGCGTGATGTTCTCCATCCCGATCATGCTGGAGGACAAGCCGGCCTGGCTCGCCGACGTGCTCCAGTGGAACCCGGCCGCCGTCTACATGGACCTGATCCGCTTCGCGCTGATCGACGGGTACGGCTCCGAGAACCTGCCGCCGCACGTGTGGGCGGTCGCGTTCGGCTGGGCCGTGGTCCTCGCCGTGGGCGGCTTCGTGTACTTCTGGAAGGCGGAGGAGAGGTACGGCCGTGGCTGAGCAGCAGCAGGACCAGCGGGTGCCGACGGTCATCGCGGACGAACTGCACATCGTCTACCGCGTCAACGGCGCCAAGACCGGCAAGGGCAGCGCCACCGCGGCCCTCAGCCGCATACTCAAGCGCGGCGAGGAACGGGGCGTGCGCAAGGTGCACGCCGTGCGCGGGGTCTCCTTCACCGCCTACCGGGGCGAGGCCATCGGCCTGATCGGCTCCAACGGCTCCGGCAAGTCGACGCTGCTGCGGGCCATCGCCGGCCTGCTGCCGGCCGAGCGCGGCAAGGTCTACACCGACGGCCAGCCCTCCCTGCTCGGGGTGAACGCCGCCCTGATGAACGACCTGACCGGCGAGCGCAACGTCATCCTCGGCGGCCTCGCCATGGGCATGAGCCGCGAGCAGATCAAGGAGCGCTACCAGGAGATCGTCGACTTCTCGGGGATCAACGAGAAGGGCGACTTCATCACCCTGCCGATGCGCACCTACTCCTCCGGCATGGCCGCCCGGCTGCGATTCTCCATCGCCGCCGCCAAGGACCACGACGTCCTGATGATCGACGAGGCGCTGGCCACCGGCGACCGCAAGTTCCAGACCCGCTCCGAGGAACGCATCCGGGAACTGAAGAAGAAGGCCGGCACCATCTTCCTGGTCAGTCACAACAACAAGTCCATCCGCGACACCTGCAACCGGGTCCTGTGGCTGGAGCGGGGCGAGCTGCGCATGGACGGCCCGACCGACGAGGTGCTCAAGGAGTACGAGAAGTTCACGGGCAAGTAGCCCGACACGCCGGGGCCTCGCCGGAACTGTTCCGGCGAGGCCCCGCGTCTGCAAAGGAAACGTCAACTCCTGGCGTTCTCAGGAATCTTGAAGTCAATCGGTGTGTTGTTGTGATGCACCGTGCACCCCGACGGACGCCCGTGAGTTGTACAACGTAAGCTGTACCGGTCCCGAAACGCGGCACATGGGGCGATAATGCCCGACACCCTCGACCGGGCCTGCTGCGCGGGTGGCGGGGCGGCGTGTCCGAAATAGTGTGTTTTGGGTCGGCAGTGTAGAACGGGAGATGTGACGGCAATGGCGACGGAAACTCCCCAGCTCCGCGAAGCGTGCGCCGTCCCCGCCCAGGGCAGCCCGCGATGACGGCCACCGACACGGCGCACGCCGTCGACCCGGAGCGCGGCACCCTCGCCAAGGCCGCCGACGAGAACTTCCCCGTCGCCCCCTTCTTCCTGCCCCGCGCCTGGCGCACCGACCTCATGGCGGTCTACGGCTTCGCCCGCCTCGTCGACGACATCGGCGACGGCGACCTCGCCCCGGGCGGAGCGGACGCCCGCCTCCTCGGCGTCCCCGGGGACCGCGCCGACGACCGCCTGCTGATGCTGGACGCCTTCGAGGCGGACCTGCGCAGGGTCTTCGGCGGCTCCGACGGCCCGCCCCGCCACCCGCTGCTGCGCCGCCTGGTGCCCACCGTGCGCCGCCGCGCGCTGACCCCCGAGCCCTTCCTCGGCCTGATCGCCGCCAACCGCCAGGACCAACTGGTCGCCCGGTACGAGACCTACGACGACCTCCTCGCCTACTGCGAGCTGTCCGCCAACCCGGTCGGCCGTCTCGTCCTGGCCGTCACCGGCACCTCGACGCCCGAGCGGATCCGCCGTTCCGACGAGATCTGCACCGCCCTGCAGATCGTCGAACACCTCCAGGACGTCGCCGAGGACCTCGCACGTGACCGGATCTACCTGCCCGCCGAGGACATGAAACGTTTCCACGTCCAGGAGACGGACCTCGCCGCGCCCACCGCCAACGCGTCCGTGCGCGCCCTGATCGCCTACGAGGCCGCGCGCGCCCGCGACCTGCTGAATGAAGGAGCCCCCCTGGTGGGTAGCGTCCACGGCAGGCTGCGACTGCTCCTCGCGGGCTTCGTGGCGGGTGGCAGGGCGGCGCTGGGCGCGATCGCGGCGGCGGATCACGACGTACTTCCCGGCCCGCCCAAGTCAGGCAAGGTCCACTTGCTGCGCGAGGCGGGCGTGGTCCTGCGAGGAGAGGGGTGATCGGGTCCGTGGAGTCGTCAGCGAACATGCCGGCACCGGTGCTCGCCGCCTACAGCTACTGCGAGGCCGTCACCGGTCAGCAGGCACGTAACTTCGCCTACGGCATCCGGCTGCTGCCCACGCCGAAGCGACGGGCGATGTCCGCGCTGTACGCGTTCTCGCGCCGGGTGGACGACATCGGTGACGGGACGCTGGCGGACGACGTCAAGGTCGCCCGGCTGGACGAGACCCGGGCCGTGCTCGCCCGGATCCAGGACGGCGCGGTCGACGAGGACGACACCGATCCGGTCGCCGTCGCCCTCGCCCACGCGTCCCGGCAGTTCCCGATCCCGCTGGGCGGCCTCGACGAGCTGATCGACGGCGTCCAGATGGACCTGCGCGGTGAGACCTACGAGACCTGGGACGACCTGAAGGTCTACTGCCGCTGTGTGGCGGGCGCCATCGGACGCCTCTCGCTCGGCGTCTTCGGCACCGAACCGGGGGCGCGCGGCGCCGAGCGCGCGCCCGAGTACGCCGACACGCTCGGGCTGGCGCTGCAGCTCACCAACATCCTGCGCGACGTCCGGGAGGACGCCGAGGGCGGGCGCACCTACCTGCCCGCCGACGACCTCGCCAAGTTCGGCTGCTCGGCCGGCTTCGACGGACCGACACCACCCGAGGGTTCCGACTTCGCGGGCCTCGTGCACTTCGAAGTGCGTCGGGCCCGCGCCCTTTTCGCCGAGGGCTACCGGCTGCTGCCCATGCTCGACCGGCGCAGCGGCGCCTGCGTGGCCGCCATGGCCGGCATCTACCGCCGCCTCCTGGACCGCATCGAGCGCGACCCCGAGGCCGTACTGCGCGGCCGGGTCTCGCTGCCGGGACGCGAGAAGGCGTACGTCGCCGTGCGCGGTCTGTCCGGCCTCGACACCCGGCACGTCACCCGGCGGACCGTCAGGAGGCGCGCCTGATGGACACACCGGGCACACTCGACACCCAGGACCCGCACGAAACCACCGGCGGGCGGCGGCGGGCAACCCTCCGGTGGCGGTCGGCGTCCCTGACTGAGACGGTCAGCCGTACGCCGTTCAAACACCACGGTGACCGGACAGGGAGGGGCGCACCATGACGCAGGGCAACGGCACGCGCGAGGGCGGACCGCTCGCGGACGTCCCGGCCCTCGGCCCCGGCGGACACGCCGTCGTGGTCGGCGGCGGACTCGCGGGAGCCACCAGCGCGCTCGCACTCGCCGACGCCGGGGTGCGCGTCACCCTGCTCGAAGGACGCCCACGGCTGGGCGGGCTCGCCTTCTCCTTCCAGCGCGGCGACCTCACCGTCGACAACGGCCAGCACGTGTACCTGCGCTGCTGCACCGCCTACCGGTGGTTCCTCGACCGGATCGGCGGATCCGCGCTCGCACCGGTGCAGGAACGTCTCGACGTGCCCGTGGTCGACCTGGCGAGGACCGAGGGCAACCGGCTCGGCAGACTGCGGCGCGACGCGCTGCCCGTGCCCCTGCACCTGGGGCGCAGCCTGGCGACCTACCCGCACCTCTCCCTCGCCGAACGCGCCTCGGTGGGGCGCGCCGCGCTCGCGCTGAAGGGGCTCGACCCCGCCGATCCGACCCTGGACACCCAGGACTTCGGCAGCTGGCTGACCGCGCACGGCCAGTCGGCGCGTGCCGTCGAGGCCCTGTGGGACCTGGTCGGGGTGGCCACCCTCAACGCGGTCGCGGGCGACGCCTCGCTGGGGCTCGCCGCGATGGTGTTCAAGACCGGTCTGCTGTCCGACCCGGGAGCGGCCGACATCGGGTGGGCCCGTGTCCCGCTGGGCGAACTGCACGACCGGCTGGCCCGCAAGGCGCTCGACTCCGCGGGCGTCCGTACCGAGGTCCGTACACGCGTCACCTCCGTCTCTGTAAACGAGAACGGGGGCTGGAGCGTTCAGGTTCCCGGCGAGACGCTCGAAGCAGACGCGGTCGTCCTCGCCGTACCCCAGCGCGAGGCCCACGACCTGCTGCCCGACGGTGCGCTGGACACCCCGGAAAATCTTCTGCGGATCGACACCGCGCCGATCCTCAACATCCACGTGGTCTACGACCGCGAGGTGCTCGCCGCACCGTTCCTCACCGCCCTCGGCACCCCGGTGCAGTGGGTGTTCGACCGTACCGAGGCATCCGGTCTGAAGGAGGGTCAGTACCTGGCGCTGTCCCAGTCGACCGCGCAGAACGAGATCGACGAACCGGTGGCCGTGCTGCGCGAGCGGTACCTGCCGGAGCTGGAGCGGCTGCTGCCGCGCACCCGGGGTGCCGAGGTGAAGGACTTCTTCGTGACCAGGGAGCGCACCGCCACGTTCGCCCCCGCTCCCGGCGTCGGCCGCCTGCGGCCCGGCGCCCGTACCAAGGCACCCGGCTTCTACCTGGCCGGAGCGTGGACCGCCACCGGGTGGCCCGCGACCATGGAGAGTGCGGTTCGCAGCGGTGTCGCAGCGGCGGCCGCCGCGCTCGGCACCCCGGGCCGGACCCGCGGCCTCCTTCCCGATTTCTTCGAGGAGGCGGCGTGAGAGCCGATCCGCGCGGGACCGACCCCCGCACTCCCGGCACCGCAACTGGAGGAAAGACTGTGCCCACTGTGCCCCCGGCCGCGAAGGCCGATCGACGGACCACGGTGGACGTGACCGCGCTTCTGGAGCGCGGCCGGACCCTGGCCACGCCGGTCCTGCGGGCGGCGGTCGACCGCCTGGCCCCTCCCATGGACACCGTCGCCGCCTACCACTTCGGCTGGATCGACGCCCAGGGCAACCCCGCCGACGGCGACGGCGGCAAGGCCGTGCGCCCCGCGCTCGCCGTGCTCTCCGCCGAGGTGACCGGTGCCGCGCCCGAGGTCGGCGTGCCCGGCGCGGTGGCCGTGGAACTGGTGCACAACTTCTCCCTCCTGCACGACGACCTGATGGACGGCGACGAGCAGCGCCGCCACCGCGACACCGTCTGGAAGGTGCACGGCCCCGCCCAGGCCATCCTGGTCGGCGACGCCCTGTTCGCCCTGGCCAACGAGGTGCTGCTCGAACTGGGCACCGTCGAGGCCGGGCGGGCCACCCGCCGCCTGACCAAGGCCAGCCGCTCGCTGATCGACGGCCAGGCCCAGGACATCTCCTACGAGCACCGCGACCGCGTCAGCGTCGAGGAGTGCCTGGAGATGGAGGGCAACAAGACCGGCGCCCTGCTCGCCTCCGCCAGCTCCATCGGCGCCGTGCTCGGCGGCGCCGACGAGCGCACCGCCGACACCCTGGAGAAGTACGGCTACCACCTGGGCCTCGCCTTCCAGGCCGTCGACGACCTGCTCGGCATCTGGGGCGACCCGGACGCCACCGGCAAGCAGACCTGGAGCGACCTGCGCCAGCGCAAGAAGTCGCTGCCGGTCGTCGCCGCCCTCGCGGCCGGCGGGTCCGCCTCCGAGCGGCTCGGCGAGATCCTCGCCGCCGACGCCAAGACCAGTGACTTCGCGAACTTCTCCGAGGAGGAGTTCGCGGCCCGCGCCGCCCTCATCGAGGAAGCGGGCGGGCGGGAGTGGACCGCCGACGAGGCGCGTCGCCAGCACACCATCGCCATCGAAGCCCTCGACGCCGTCGACATGCCCGACCGGGTGCGGGAGATGTTCACGGCGCTCGCGGACTTCGTCGTCGTACGAAAGAGATGATCATTATCGGTCGAATAGCCCTCGCGTAGTCGCCGGCCGGTGTCGTGGAGACACGAGCACCGGCCGACGGCGGACCCAGCAGACGCACCACGCACACTGCACGAAGGGGAAGCCATGACAGCGACGACCGACGGAAGCACCGGGGCCTCCGTGAGGCCCCTGGCAGCCTCGGCCAGCGACACCGACATCACGATCCCCGCCGCGGCGGCCGGGGTACCCGAAGCCGCCGCACGCGCCACCCGGCGCGCCACCGACTTCCTGCTCTCCAAGCAGGACGCCCAGGGCTGGTGGAAGGGCGACCTCGAGACGAACGTCACGATGGACGCCGAAGACCTGCTCCTGCGTCAGTTCCTGGGCATCCAGGACGAGGAGACCACCCGCGCCGCCGCCCTGTTCATCCGCGGCGAGCAGCGCGAGGACGGCACCTGGGCCACCTTCTACGGCGGCCCCGGCGAGCTGTCCACCACCATCGAGGCATACGTCGCCCTCCGCCTGGCCGGCGACGCGCCCGACGCGCCCCACATGGCCCGGGCCGCCGAATGGATCAGGTCCCGCGGCGGCATCGCCTCCGCCCGGGTCTTCACCCGGATCTGGCTGGCCCTGTTCGGCTGGTGGAAGTGGGACGACCTGCCCGAACTCCCACCGGAACTCATCTACTTCCCCACCTGGGTCCCGCTCAACATCTACGACTTCGGCTGCTGGGCCCGGCAGACCATCGTGCCGCTCACCATCGTCTCCGCGAAGCGGCCGGTGCGACCCGCGCCCTTCCCGCTGGACGAACTGCACACCGACCCGGCCCGGCCCAATCCGCCGCGCCCCCTGGCCCCGGCGGCCAGCTGGGACGGCGCCTTCCAGCGCATCGACAAGGCCCTGCACGCCTACCGCAAGGTCGCCCCGCGCCGGCTGCGCAGGGCCGCGATGAACAGCGCCGCCCGCTGGATCATCGAGCGGCAGGAGAACGACGGCTGCTGGGGCGGCATCCAGCCCCCCGCCGTCTACTCGGTCATCGCGCTCTATCTGCTCGGCTACGACCTCGAACACCCCGTGATGCGCGCGGGCCTGGAGTCGCTGGACCGTTTCGCCGTGTGGCGCGAGGACGGCGCCCGGATGATCGAGGCATGCCAGTCCCCGGTGTGGGACACCTGCCTGGCCACCATCGCGCTCGCCGACGCGGGCGTCCCCGAGGACCACCCGCAACTGGTGAAGGCATCCGACTGGATGCTCGGCGAGCAGATCGTGCGCCCCGGCGACTGGTCGGTGAAGCGCCCCGGACTCCCGCCGGGCGGCTGGGCGTTCGAGTTCCACAACGACAACTACCCCGACATCGACGACACCGCCGAGGTGGTCCTCGCCCTGCGCCGGGTCAGGCACCACGACCCGGAGCGGGTGGAGAAGGCGATCGGCCGCGGGGTGCGCTGGAACCTCGGCATGCAGTCGAAGAACGGCGCCTGGGGCGCCTTCGACGTCGACAACACCAGCGCTTTCCCCAACCGGCTGCCGTTCTGCGACTTCGGCGAGGTCATCGACCCGCCGTCCGCCGACGTCACCGCGCACGTCGTCGAGATGCTCGCCGTCGAGGGCCTCGCCCACGACCCGCGCACCCGCCGCGGCATCCGGTGGCTCCTGGACGCCCAGGAGGCCGACGGCTCCTGGTTCGGCCGCTGGGGCGTCAACTACGTCTACGGCACCGGGTCCGTGATCCCCGCCCTGACCGCCGCGGGGCTGCCCACCTCGCACCAGGCCATCCGGCGCGCGGTGCGCTGGCTGGAGTCCGTCCAGAACGAGGACGGCGGCTGGGGCGAGGACCTGCGCTCCTACCGCTACGTCCGGGAGTGGAGCGGCCGGGGCGCCTCGACCGCCTCGCAGACCGGCTGGGCGCTGATGGCCCTGCTGGCGGCGGGGGAGCGGGAGTCCAAGGCCGTGGCGCGCGGCATCGAGTGGCTGGCGGCCACCCAGCGGGAGGACGGCTCCTGGGACGAGCCCTACTTCACGGGCACCGGCTTCCCGTGGGACTTCTCCATCAACTACAACCTCTACCGCCAGGTCTTCCCGCTCACCGCGCTCGGCCGGTACGTCAACGGGGAGCCCTTCGCCAAGAAGTCCCGCGCCACCGAGGCCCCCGCCGAGTCCGCCGCGGCCGAGGTGAAGGGCAGCTGATGACCCCGCAGACCGGCCCGTCCCCGCTGCTGATCGCCTGCGCGCTCGGCATCGAGCACCTCGCCCTGCGCACCGGCGACCGCGCCGGCGCCGGCGGGCCGGTCACCGTCCTGCGCACCGGCATGGGCCCCAAGGCCGCGGAACGCTCGGTCGCCCGGGTCCTCGCCGACCCGGCGCTCGAGTCGGCCGCCGTCCTCGCCACCGGCTTCTGCGCGGGACTGGCCACCGGCATGCACCCCGGCGACCTGGTCGTCGCCGAGGAGACCCGGGACCCCCGCTCCACCGTCCCCTGCGTCTCGACCGACCGGCTCGTCAAGGAACTCGCGCGAGCCGTCCCCGGGCGCACCGTCCACACCGGGCCGCTGACCGGCTCGGACCACGTCGTCCGCGGCCCCGAACGCGCCGACCTGCTCGCGACCGGCGCGATCGCCGTGGACATGGAGTCCGCGGCCACGCTCCTGAGCGCCGTCCGCACGGGCCCGCGCCCGGTTGCGGCCGTCCGAGTGGTCGTGGACGCTCCAGAACACGAACTCGTCCGGATCGGCACCGTGCGCGGTGGAATATCGGCTTTCCGCGTTCTTCGATCCGTTCTTCCCGCATTTTTCGAATGGCACCGTTCTTTGTTGCTCCCCCGGAGGTGAGCCCAGATGGCCATGCCCCTGCGCCAGTCCATCAAGGTCGCTACATACCTGGCCGAACAGAAGATTCGCCGACGGGACAAGTTCCCGCTCATCGTGGAGCTGGAGCCGCTCTTCGCCTGCAACCTGAAGTGTGAGGGGTGCGGAAAGATCCAGCACCCGGCCGGGGTGCTCAAGCAGCGCATGCCGGTCGCGCAGGCCGTGGGGGCGGTGCTCGAATCGGGCGCGCCGATGGTCTCCATCGCCGGCGGCGAACCCCTGATGCACCCCCAGATCGACGAGATCGTGCGGCAGTTGGTGGCCAAGCGGAAGTACGTCTTCCTCTGCACCAACGCGCTGCTCATGCGCAAGAAGATGGACAAGTTCAAGCCCTCGCCGTACTTCGCCTTCGCGGTGCACATCGACGGACTGCGCGAGCGGCACGACGAGTCCGTGGCCAAGGAAGGCGTGTTCGACGAGGCCGTGGAGGCCATCAAGGAGGCCAAGCGGCGCGGCTTCCGGGTGACCACCAACTCGACCTTCTTCAACACCGACACCCCGCAGACCATCGTCGAGGTGCTCAACTTCCTCAACGACGACCTCAAGGTCGACGAGATGATGATCTCGCCCGCCTACGCCTACGAGAAGGCACCCGACCAGGAGCACTTCCTGGGCGTGGAGCAGACCCGCGAGCTGTTCAGGAAGGCATTCTCCGGCGGCAACCGGGCCCGTTGGCGGCTCAACCACTCCCCGCTGTTCCTCGACTTCCTCGAGGGCAAGGTCGACTTCCCGTGCACCGCCTGGGCGATCCCGAACTACTCGCTCTTCGGCTGGCAGCGCCCCTGCTACCTGATGAGCGACGGCTACGTCCCGACGTACCGGGAGCTGATCGAGAAGACCGACTGGGACAAGTACGGCCGCGGCAAGGACCCGCGCTGCGACAACTGCATGGCGCACTGCGGCTACGAGCCCACCGCCGTCCTGGCCACCATGGGCTCGCTCAAGGAGTCCCTGCGCGCCATGCGCGAGACCGTCTCCTCGAACCGGGAGTGACGTCATGACCGCCATCCCCTTGGGGCTCCCCGAGGTACCGGTCCGGCCGATCGCCGAGCGGCGCGTGTCGCGGCGGATCCAGGTCGGGCCGGTGGCGGTCGGGGGTGGGGCCCCGGTGTCGGTGCAGTCGATGACGACCACCCGTACGTCCGACATCGGTGCCACGCTCCAGCAGATCGCCGAGCTGACGGCGTCGGGTTGTCAGATCGTCCGGGTGGCCTGCCCCACCCAGGACGACGCCGACGCGCTGCCCGTGATCGCGAGGAAGTCGCAGATCCCGGTGATCGCGGACATCCACTTCCAGCCCAAGTACGTCTTCGCCGCGATCGAGGCGGGCTGCGCGGCGGTCCGGGTGAACCCGGGCAACATCAAGCAGTTCGACGACAAGGTCAAGGAGATCGCCAAGGCGGCCAAGGACCACGGCACGCCGATCCGCATCGGTGTGAACGCGGGTTCCCTGGACCGCCGCCTGCTGCAGAAGTACGGCAGGGCGACCCCCGAGGCCCTCGCCGAGTCCGCCCTCTGGGAAGCCTCGCTCTTCGAGGAGCACGACTTCAGGGACATCAAGATCTCGGTCAAGCACAACGACCCGGTCGTCATGGTCGAGGCATACCGGCAACTGGCCGCGCAGTGCGACTACCCGCTGCACCTGGGCGTGACGGAGGCCGGCCCGGCGTTCCAGGGCACGATCAAGTCGGCCGTCGCCTTCGGCGCGCTGCTCTCCCAGGGCATCGGCGACACCATCCGGGTGTCGCTGAGCGCGCCGCCGGTCGAGGAGATCAAGGTCGGCATCCAGATCCTGCAGTCGCTGGGGCTCAGGGAACGCCGGCTGGAGATCGTCTCCTGCCCGTCCTGCGGCCGCGCCCAGGTCGACGTCTACAAGCTGGCCGAGGAGGTCACCGCCGGTCTGGAGGGCATGGAGGTGCCGCTGCGCGTGGCCGTCATGGGCTGCGTCGTCAACGGCCCCGGCGAGGCCCGCGAGGCGGACCTCGGCGTCGCCTCCGGCAACGGCAAGGGGCAGATCTTCGTCAAGGGCGAGGTCGTCAAGACCGTTCCCGAGTCGAAGATCGTGGAGACCCTCATCGAGGAGGCGATGAGGATCGCGGAGCAGATGGAGAAGGACGGCGCGTCGGGGGAGCCGGCCGTCACCGTGAGCTGAAACGCGGACCGAAGGGGGCCCGAGCGTGACGATTCTGGAGAACATCCGGGGACCACGCGACCTGAAGGCGCTGTCCGAGGCGGAACTCGGTGAACTGTCCGACGAGATACGTGACTTCCTGGTGCACGCGGTCGCCCGCACCGGTGGTCACCTCGGACCCAACCTCGGCGTGGTGGAGCTCACCGTCGCCCTGCACCGGGTCTTCGAGTCGCCGGACGACCGCATCCTGTGGGACACCGGCCACCAGAGCTACGTGCACAAACTGCTGACCGGACGTCAGGACTTCTCCAAGCTGCGGAGCAAGGGCGGCCTGTCCGGCTACCCCTCGCGCGAGGAGTCCGAGCACGACGTCATCGAGAACAGCCACGCCTCCACCGTCCTCGGCTGGGCCGACGGCCTCGCCAAGGCCCGCCAGGTGCAGGGGGAGCGCAGCCACGTCGTCGCCGTCATCGGTGACGGCGCGCTCACCGGCGGCATGGCCTGGGAGGCGCTGAACAACATCGCGGCGGCCAGGGACCGGCCGCTGATCATCGTCGTCAACGACAACGAACGCTCGTACGCCCCGACCATCGGCGGCCTCGCCAACCACCTCGCGACCCTGCGCACCACCGACAGCTACGAGCGGGCCCTGGCCTGGGGCAAGGACGTGCTCCAGCGCACCCCCGTGGTCGGCAACACCGTCTACGAGGCCCTGCACGGCGCCAAGAAGGGCTTCAAGGACGCCTTCGCACCGCAGGGGCTCTTCGAGGACCTGGGGCTGAAGTACCTCGGCCCGATCGACGGGCACGACATCGGCGCCGTCGAGTCGGCGCTGCGCCGTGCCAAACGCTTCCACGGCCCCGTACTGGTGCACTGCCTCACCGAGAAGGGCCGCGGCTACGAACCCGCACTGCGCGACGAGGAGGACCACTTCCACACCGTCGGCGTGATGGACCCGCTCACCTGCGAGCCGCTCAGCCCGTCGGGCGGGCCCTCCTGGACCTCGGTGTTCGGGGAGGAGATCGTCCGGATCGGCGAGGAGCGCGAGGACGTGGTGGCGATCACCGCGGCCATGCTGCACCCCGTCGGCCTCGCCCCCTTCGCCGAACGGTTCCCCGACCGCGTCTGGGACGTCGGCATCGCCGAGCAGCACGCCGCAGTGTCCGCCGCGGGCCTCGCCACCGGCGGACTGCACCCGGTCGTCGCCGTCTACGCCACCTTCCTCAACCGCGCCTTCGACCAGCTCCTGATGGACGTGGCCCTGCACCGCTGCGGGGTCACCTTCGTCCTGGACCGGGCGGGCGTCACCGGCGTCGACGGGGCCTCGCACAACGGCATGTGGGACATGTCCGTCCTCCAGGTCGTCCCCGGGCTGCGCATCGCCGCGCCGCGCGACGCCGACCAACTGCGCGCACAGCTGCGCGAGGCGGTCGCGGTGGACGACGCGCCGACGCTGCTGCGCTTCCCGAAGGAGTCCGTCGGGCCCGCCGTACCCGCCGTGGACCGGATCGGCGGCCTGGACGTCCTGCACGCCGCGGACCGCCCCGAGGTGCTGCTCGTGGCCGTGGGTGTGATGGCGCCCGTCTGCCTCGGCGCCGCCGAACTCCTCGAGGCCCGCGGCATCGGCTGCACCGTCGTCGACCCGCGCTGGGTCAAGCCCGTCGACCCGGCGCTCGCGCCGCTGGCGGCCCGGCACCGGCTGGTGGCCGTCGTCGAGGACAACAGCCGTGCCGCAGGGGTCGGTTCCGCGGTGGCGCTGGCGCTCGGCGACACCGAGGTCGACGTCCCCGTACGCCGCTTCGGCATTCCCGAGCAGTTCCTCGCGCACGCCAAGCGCGCCGAGGTGCTCGCGGACATCGGCCTCACCCCGGTCGACGTCGCCGGCCGGATCAGCGCGAGCCTGGCCCTGGCCGAACCGGCCGTGGAGGAGCCCGGGAGACCGGCAGTGGAACAGCCCGGCGACGGACGGCAGTCCGGCGAAGGACGGATCGTCATGCCAGTGCAAGGAGAGAACTGAATGACCAAGGAGTTCGACCTCGCCGCGCTCTTGGCCGAGCGCGGGGCCGAGCGGTACGAGCTGCACGCCAAGTACCTCAACCACCAGCAGCCGCGCATGCTGCGCACCATCGGCTTCGACAAGGTCTACGAGCGGGCCGAGGGCGCGCACTTCTGGGACGCGGACGGCAACGACTACCTGGACATGCTCGCCGGGTTCGCCGTCATGGGCCTGGGCCGCCACCACCCCGTCGTCCGCAAGGCGCTGCACGACGTCCTCGACGCCTCGCTCGCCGACCTGACCCGCTTCGACTGCCCGCCGCTGCCCGGCCTGCTGGCGGAGAAGCTGCTCTCCTACAGCCCGCACCTGGACCGCGTCTTCTTCGGCAACAGCGGTACCGAGGCCGTCGAGACCGCCCTGAAGTTCGCCCGGTACGCGACCGGCAGGCAGCGGATCCTGTACTGCTCGCACGCCTTCCACGGACTGACCGCCGGCTCCCTGTCCGTCAACGGCGAGGACTCGTTCCGCAAGGGCTTCGCACCCCTGCTGCCCGACACCGCCGTCCCGCTCGGCGACCTGGACGCCCTGGCGCGCGAGCTGAAGAAGGGCGATGTGGCCGCCCTGATCGTGGAGCCGGTCCAGGGCAAGGGCGTGCACGAGGTACCGCCCGGCTACCTGCTCGCCGCACAGGAGTTGCTGCACCGGCACAAGGCGCTGCTGATCGCCGACGAGGTGCAGACGGGCCTCGGCCGGACCGGCAAGTTCTACGCCTACCAGCACTCGGACGGGGTCGAACCCGACCTGGTCTGCGTCGCCAAGGCGCTGTCCGGCGGCTACGTCCCGGTGGGCGCCACCCTGGGCAGGGACTGGATCTTCCAGAAGGTGTACTCCTCGATGGACCGCGTGCAGGTCCACTCGGCGAGCTTCGGGTCCAACGCGCAGGCCATGGCCGCGGGGCTCGCGGTGCTGTCGGTGATGGAGAACGAGCAGATCGTGGCGAACGCCGCCGCGGTGGGGGAGCGGCTGAAGTCCCGGCTCGCCGAGCTGGTGGGCCGCTACGAACTGCTCGCCGACGTCCGGGGCCGCGGGCTGATGATCGGCATCGAGTTCGGCCGCCCCCAGTCCCTGAAGCTGCGCAGCCGCTGGACGATGCTGCAGGCCGCGCGGAAGGGACTGTTCGCGCAGATGGTGGTCGTGCCGCTGCTGCAGCGGCACCGCATCCTGACCCAGGTGTCCGGCGACCACCTGGAGGTGATCAAGCTGATCCCGCCGCTGATCATCGACACGGCCGACGCCGACCGGTTCGTCGACGCCTTCACGGAGGTGATGGAGGACGCGCACAATGGGGGTGGCCTGATGTGGGACTTCGGCAAGACCCTGGTCAAGCAGGCGGTGGCCAACCGCTGAGCCCGGCCTGGCCCGGCCGTCCGTGCGGCCGATCGTCGGGCTTTCGCCCAGGCTTTTGCCTATGAGGCAAGAAATTTGCCTGGCGGGCAAGGGTGGGGCTGAATGGGGGCATGAGCTCCTCCGAGACCGGCCCCGCCGAGGGGACCGTCGCCGCCGTCGCGCCCCAGCTGCGGGAGCTGCGGCGGCGGGCCGCCCTCACCCTGGAGACCGCGGCCCGCGCCGCGGGGCTCTCGCCCGCCCACCTCTCCCGGCTGGAGACCGGGCAGCGCCAGCCTTCGCTGCCGATGCTGCTCTCCCTGGCCCGGGTCTACGGTACGACCGTCGCCGAGCTGCTGGGGGAGACGGCGGCCGACCGGGACGCCGTCGTGCGCGCCGCCGACATGGAACCCACGAGCGCGGGCGGCTGGACGTACTACCGGGCCGGTGCGCCGGGCCGCGGCATGCACGCCCTGCGCGTCCAGGTGCCGTACGGCTCCCAGGGCGACGTCGTGCGGGTGCACCCCGGTGAGGAGTGGCTGCACGTCCTCAGGGGCCGGTTGCGCCTGCGCCTCGGCGACACCGAGCACCGGCTCACCGCGGGGGACGGCGCGCACTTCGACTCGATGACCCCGCACCGGATCGCCGCCCAGGACCCCGACGGGGTCGAGCTGCTCTTCGTCCACACCCTGCTGCAGAGCCCGGCGGCCGCACTGTGCCTCGGCCCGGCCGCCGGCCCGAACCCCGGAGAGATGCCATGAGCACCATGCAGGAGAAGTTCCCGCGCGCCCTGTGGGTGCGACTGATCATCTACATCGCCCTGGGGCACGTCTTCGGCGGTTTCCTCTATCTGCTGTTCGAGGTGGGCGCCAAGTAGCGCCGTCGCGAGCGGGTGCCCCGGCTCAGTCCAGCATCCGCTCGCGCAGCCGCTCCCGGGTCGCGGGAGTGAGTCGCAGACCCTGCTCCAGGTAGGCGTCGACGCCGCCCCACGTCTCCTCGACGGTCTCGAAGGCAGCCGCCAGGTACTCGGCGCGCGCGTCGAACAGAGGGCTGAGCAGCTCCATGACCTCGGGGGAGTAGGCCGAGGCCGCGGAGCCGCTGCGGCGCACCTTGTAGCGGCGGTGCGCGGCGTTCGACTTCAGGTAGTCCTCGACGACGGCCTCGCGCTCGACACCCAGGGCGAGCAGCGTGACGGCGATGGACAGGCCCGCACGGTCCTTCCCGGCGGCGCAGTGCATCAGCGCGGGGACGCTGTCCTCGGCGAGCGCGTGCAGGATGCGGGAGTGCTCCGCCGTGCGCTCCGTGACGATCGAGCGGTAGGAGCCGATCATCCGGTCCGCGGCCTTGCCGTCGGCCAGGATCTCGCGCAGCTGGTCGAGATCGCCGTCACGGACCATCTTCCAGAACTCGGCGCCGTCGGCCGGGTCGCTCAGCGGCAGGTTCACATTGCGCACGCTCGGCAGGTCGACGTCCGGGCCCTCGAGCTTCTGGTCGGCCGCGTTGCGGAAGTCGAAGATCGTGTGCAGGCCCAGCGAGGCCAGGAACGCGGCGTCCTCCCCGGTGGCGTGAGCCAGGTGACCGCTGCGGAACAGCACCCCCTGCCGCACCCGCCGCCCGTCCACGGTGGGCAGTCCGCCCACGTCCCGGAAGTTGCGCACGCCGGTCAGCTCGGGTTCGGTCGACGGGACCTGCTGCGTCACGGGGGCTCCTCCCGGTCCACCCCGCCGCCGCTGCTCGCCGACGGGCGTCCCACGACGATACGGCATGACCGGGGTGCGAAATCATGCCCCGAGGGATAGTGCGGGCCGATAAGAGCTTTCTGTCCGAATTGGTGCCTTCGTAACAACTGCGCCCGGAATGACGGAGGGTGGGTGAGGGGTGCGTGAGCAGCGTCATATCCGTGACCGTGCGTTGCCCGTCATGTTCACGTAATTCAGCTGTTTCTCAAGGCCCTTCAGGGAAATCGACGCGACGGAAATCGACGCAGGGTTACCGGTAATTCCCGTAAAGGATCAATCGGAACACCGGGCGAACGAAACCCTCGCTTGTCCCTGCGCGTCTTGGTCCCTTACGTTCACCACCGATCCGGACGGACGCCTAATCCTGCCGCCGACCGGAGCCCGCACTCATCCACCACCCGTACACGGCAGGAGCGGGGGACCCACAGGTAGAACTGCCTGTTCCGGTTCCCGGAACGGCTTGGGGTAAAGCCGCGTTTCGGCGCGGCCGGGCATCTCCAGCCCGCACCCGACAGCTCACCTCGCAGGCGCCGGAGAGGAATTCGCCATGCCCGCGAAGGGTAAGCACCGCCGTACCAGGGCCATGCGCCTGACCCGCGCCATCGCCGTCGCCGGAACCGGCGGCGCCGCGCTCGCACTCCCGCTGATGGGTGCCGCCGCCGCCAACGCCGCCCCCGCGCACTCCGTTTCCGAGCAGGCCGCCGCGACGTCGGCCAAGAAGACCGCCGCGAGCGGCGACGAGAAGAACTCGGATTCCCGGACGTACACCGTGAAGAGCGGTGACTACCTTTCGAAGATCGCCGACGAGCAGCACGTCGACGGCGGCTGGAAGAAGCTCTACGCGGACAACCGCGAGGCCGTCGGTTCCGACCCGTCGCTGATCCACCCCGGTCTCGAGCTGTCGATCGGCGGCCAGGCCGCCAAGTCTGCGGCGCCGTCCTCCGCGCAGACGGAGAAGCCCGCGGAGAAGTCCGCCGAGAAGTCGGCCGTCGAGAAGCCGGCCCAGAAGTCGGCGGACGCCGAGAAGGCCGCCTCCTCTTCCTCCGCGGACTCCTCCGGCTCCTCGAACACCGGTACTCAGTCCGCGGGCACCACCAGCGGCTACACCTCCCCCGTCCAGGGCGGCACCGTCGGTACCCCGTACCACCAGTCCGGCAGCATGTGGTCCAGCGGCTACCACACCGGCACCGACTTCGTCGTCCCGACCGGCACCTCTCTCAAGGCCGTCGGCGCGGGCACCGTCGTCTCCGCCGGCTGGGGCGGCGCGTACGGCAACCAGGTCGTCATCCAGCTCGCCGACGGCCACTACGCCCAGTACGCCCACCTCTCCTCGCTCTCCGTCTCCGCCGGTCAGTCGGTGACGGCGGGTCAGCAGGTGGGCCTCTCCGGTGCCACCGGCAACGTGACCGGCCCGCACCTGCACTTCGAGATCCGCACCACGCCGGACTACGGCTCGGACATCGACCCGATCGCGTTCCTGCGCTCGCACGGCGTCTCCGTCTGACGACCGGACCCGCGCAGCCTCCGCACCCCGAAGGCCGGACCCCGATCCCCGGGTCCGGCCTTCGGCGTGTCCGGCACGCGGGGTATCCGCGTATCCGTCCCCCGATGTATTCCGGAATTGACGAACACTTTAGGCGTGGCCTTTCTCACCGCCCGTCAACCCCTTCCTACGGTCGCGTAGGTCACATTCCAAGGTGAATCATGGGCCGATGTGGCAGACGATTCGAAGAGTGACAGCAGAGCAGTGATCGGGTCGTACGTGGCGGTGGGGGACAGCTTCACCGAGGGCGTCGGCGACACCGGCCCCGACGGGGCGTTCGTCGGCTGGGCCGACCGGCTCGCCGTACTGCTCGCGGACCGGCGCCCCGAGGGCGACTTCACGTACACGAACCTCGCCGTGCGCGGCAGGCTCCTCGACCAGATCGTGGCGGAACAGGTCCCACGGGTCGTCGCACTCGCGCCGGACCTCGTCTCGTTCGCGGCGGGTGGCAACGACATCATCCGGCCCGGCACCGATCCCGACGAGGTCGCCGAGCGCTTCGAGCTGGCGGTGGCCGCGCTGACCGCCGCGGCCGGCACCGTCCTGGTGACCACCGGGTTCGACACCCGCGGGGTGCCCGTCCTCAAACACCTGCGCGGCAAGATCGCCACGTACAACGGGCACGTACGCGCCATCGCCGACCGCTACGGCTGCCCGGTGCTCGACCTGTGGTCGCTGCGCAGCGTCCAGGACCGCAGGGCGTGGGACGCCGACCGGCTGCACCTGTCGCCGGAGGGCCACACCCGTGTGGCGCTGCGCGCGGGGCAGGCCCTCGGCCTGCGGGTCCCGGCCGACCCGGACCAGCCCTGGCCGCCCCTGCCGCCGCGCGGCACGCTCGACGTCCGGCGCGACGACGTGCACTGGGCGCGCGAGTACCTGGTGCCGTGGATCGGGCGCCGGCTGCGGGGCGAGTCCTCGGGCGACCACGTGACGGCCAAGGGCACCCTGTCGCCGGACGACATCAAGACGCGGATCGCGTCGGTGGCCTGACGGCGGGGGAGCGGGCGTGCCACGGGCCCCGGTATGGGGCGGCGGGCGTACGGGCGTCAGCGCCGCGTGGCCGCCAGGGCCGCTCGCTCCAGGCCCAGTTCCCGGGCCAGCGCCTCGTCCACCCACTCCTGCGCCCGGGCCCGCGACACCGTGCCCGTGTACGACGTGAGCTGTACCGCCAGCCCGTCCAGCAACGCCGTCAGCCGCAGGGCCGCGGCGTCCGGCTCGGGGCAGGAGAACTCCCCGGCGGCCACGCCCTCGGCGATGACCTCGGCGATCGCCGCCTTCCACTGGCGGTCCAGCTCGCGGGTGACCTCCCGCAGCGCGGGCTCGCGCGGCGCCGCCGCCCAGCCCTCGATCCACAGCCGCCAGCCCTTGGCCGGACCGGTCGGCGCGTACCACCGCACGGCCGCCCGCAGGCGGCGCAACGCCGACGTACGACGGGCCAGCAGCCCCCGCAGATGGGCGAGGTCGTCCTCGGCGGCATGGGTGAACGCGGCGGCGACCAGGCGCTCCTTAGTGGAGAAGTGATAGAGCACCAGGGCGTTGCTGACGCCGAGCGCCGCGGCCACGTCGGCGATCCGCAGTGCCGCCACGCCCCGCGCCGATATCTGCTCGATGGCGGCGCCCAGCAGCTCCTCGCGCCGCTCCGCCACGCTCAACCGGACTCTCCCCACGCACGTCACCCTATACAGGCGCCCGGACGTGCGGCGACGTTCTCGCCGGTCGTCGCGGACCGGGGGAACACGGATGTGACGTCCGTCGTTCGAGGTGACGTAGGACGAGACGACCATAACGAGAGCCTGAACCACTCCACCTGGAGGTACCGTGGCCGCTTTCCGTTCCCCGAGTCCCGGGCTCAGCGTGCCGCGGCCCGCCGCCTTCGGCGTGGACCCGAGCGGTGAGCGCATGGCGCGCATCCGCAGATCGCCGCACTTCCGCGACGGCGTCTTCCAGAACCCCGGCGGCACCGCCCGGACCCGGCCCTCCGGATCGGCCGCCGAATTCGCCAAGATCTACTTCAACAAGGAGGCGCGGCTGCGCCGGTCCCCGCGGGGACCGATCCCGGTGCACGCCACCACCCTGGCCGACCTCGCCCGGCCACCCGCCACCGGGCTCCGGCTGACCTGGATGGGCCACTCCAGCGTGCTCGCCGAGATCGACGGGCAGCGCGTGCTCTTCGACCCGGTGTGGGGCGAGCGCTGCTCCCCGTTCCCCTTCGCCGGCCCCAAGCGCCTGCACCCGGTGCCGCTGCCGCTCGCCGCCCTGGGCCCGGTCGACGTCGTCGTCATCTCCCACGACCACTACGACCATCTGGACATGCCGACGATCAAGGCGCTGGCCGGCACGGACACCGTGTTCGCCGTGCCGCTCGGCGTCGGCGGCCACCTCGAACACTGGGGGGTCTCCCCCGACCGGTTGCGCGAGCTGGACTGGCACGAGTCGACGCGCGTCGGCGGCCTCACCCTCACCGCCACCCCGGCCCGGCACTTCTGCGGGCGCGGGCTGCGCAACACCCAGCACACCCTCTGGGCGTCCTGGGTCGTCGCCGGCGACGAACACCGCGTGTACCACAGCGGGGACACCGGCTACTTCGACGGCTTCCGCGACATCGGCGCCGCGCACGGCCCGTTCGACGCCACGATGATCCAGCTGGGCGCGTACGCGGAGTTCTGGCCGGACATCCACATGACGCCCGAGGAAGGCGTCCGGGCCCACCTCGACCTCCAGGGCGGCCGGCCGCACGGCGCCCTGCTGCCGATCCACTGGGGCACCTTCAACCTGGCGCCGCACGCGTGGGCGGAGCCGGGGGAGTGGACGAAGGACGCGGCCGAGGAGGCCGGTCAGGCGGTGGCGTTCCCCACCCCGGGGGAGCCGTTCGAGCCGGCCGGAAAGCTGCCGGCGGGGGCGTGGTGGCGGGCGGTGTCGTCACCGATCGCGCACCCGTGGCGCCGTCCCCGGATCGTCGAGGGCGTGGCGGGGACGAGCAAGGGTGATCTCGACCTTGCGGGGGAGAGGTGACGTCGGTCGGGCCGGAGCTGGGGGAGATGGTCCAGATGCTGGAGCGTCTCTTTGCTGACGGGACGTGTCCTACTGCTCCCTGAACGGAAGAGGGCCGCATGGCGCTCGAGGAAGCCGAAGCAGCAGAGCTACTGGTTCGCCTCGGCAGCTTCGGCCTGGACCTGACGTGGCGCGTCGAGTTCGATGAGATCGTCGATCCTCGCTGTGTCGAAATGGCGAGCAGGTCCGCCGACGCAGGGATGGACACGTTGACGCTGTTGTCGTTGACGACCCCGTTCCTGCAGTCCTTCTCGCCTCCTGGCCGCCGATGCCAGCCGTCTGCCGGGACGACGTGAGCAGGCAGTCGACTCGAGCGGGCCGCGCCTTTGCCGTGCTGCATGCCGCGCACCGGCTCAGGTGTGAACCAGTGAGGCGTGAATGCGGTCGATGGCCCGCAGTACCTCGTCGCGGTTCTTGGCGTGCTGCATCCATGAGGGCAGGCGGGCCACCGTGGTCATCTTCAGGCCGTGGTCGTGCCAGGGAATCCCCTCACGCAGCGACGCCTGCACGAAGCGTCTGATCAGGTCAAGGTGTTCCAGGTTGTAGGCCCATACCCATCCGTGCCGGGTTTCGGTCTGCAGACACAAAGGAATGCCGAAGTACGGGTCGGTTGCCGACGTGTGCGGGTCACGGTGAAGGGCCACACTCCGACCGCTCCACTGCTTCGACGTCCCGCAGCTGCGGCAGACGAGACGCCTCGGAGCGAAGAGGCCACCGTCGTGCCCGCCTTCCGGGGCCGGGGCAGTCACGACGTGCGCGGCTTTCGCGCAGCCGGGACAGCGAACGAGGACCGAGACGAGGAAGTCGTATTTCGTGCTGCGCGGGTCCCGGAACCGATGATGCGTGGAGTGCGGCCTCATCGGGCCAGTATGCGAGCCAGGCACCGTAGTCTTCCACGGGATAAGACGCCAGGTGACGACCCGTCACTGAGGCCCCTGCCCCCGGCCAACGCCCGTGCCCGGCGCCGACGTCCCGATCAGCCGGTGCCCCGAGGGCCGGGGCGGTCGGGCGGGTCGGCGGAGTCGGATCCGTCGGCGGAGATTCTCGCCAGCATCTTCCTGGCGTCGGCCGCCGACTGCTCCCAGACTCCGTTGGCGGCCCATGTGAACGCCTTGACGGCCCCGTCGACGTCACCGGCCCTGCCCAGGCTCATGCCGAGGGTGAAAGCCGCCATGCCGCCCTGGACCGGGTGGCCGCTGATCATGACGTGCCGGTAGGCGGCGCGGGCCTGCTCCCCACGGTCGGCCTCGTCGAGCATGACCGCCATCCAGTAGGCGGCGGTCGGGGAGAGTTCGGGGTGGCCCGAGCGGATGGCCCGCTGGTAGGCGTCGTGGGCGGCGTTGACGTTCTCGACGTGCTGGTGGTGTGTGGCCTGCACCAGGGCGGCGATGGCGGCGAGTTCGGCGTCGCCCCGGGCGATGGCGGCGCCGTAGGCGTCGTCGAGGATGCGCACGGCGCCTTCCTCGTCCCCGCGGAGCTGGCGCAGGCGCGCCCTGCTGATGAGAGCCAGGGGCGAACCGGGATCGGGAGACCGGGCGAGCACACGGTGGAGGCATTCCCTCATCCACTGTGCCGAGGGTTCCCTGCGGAGCCTGACGACCTCGAAGACGTAGTAGTGGGCGCGGGGGTCGGCGCACCCTGCGGCGAGGGCCTCCTCGAGGACGGTGAGGGCTTCCTCCGCGGGGCGGCGGTGGGCCAGCCAGTGCCCGTAGTCGAAAGTGAGGCGGAGAGCCCGGTCGACGGGGGCGTCCTCGGGGGAGGGGACCGAGAGGGCCGCGAGGTGGGCGCGGGCCTCGTCGGCCGTGCCCGGGAAGTCCTGGGCGCGGGCGTAGGCGGAGCGGGCTTCGTCGAGTGTGTACTCACCGGCCAGGAGATCGCCGAGACCCAGGGCGGCGTTCGCTGCCGTCTCCGGATCGTCGCTGGTGAGGGCGTGTTCCCAGGCGCTGCGGGCCCCGGGGACGTCACCCGTCCGCCCGCGGACAAGCGCCAGGAACGAGGCCATCGACGGCTGGTCCTCGGACGGGATGCGCGGGAAGGCACGCTCCACGAAGAGGCGGCAGTCGGCGAACCTCCTCTGCTCCAACAGGCGCACCGCGAGCCCGATGAGTTCCGGGACGTCACCGAGTACGAGGACACGGGCCAGACCGTGGTCGAGCCGGGTCTGCGCGGCTTCGATCTCGTCCAGACGGCCCAGGCTCGCGGCCGCCACCCTGGACTGCTCCTGGTCGGACGAGTCGCGGGCCCGTTCGTAGGCAGCCCGTGCGGCCCCGTAGTCGTCGGCCGCCACCAGCAGGTCCCCCAGCGTGTTGGCCGCGGCGGGGGCGAAGGGACCGCCGTGTGCGGCGGCGCGGGAGAGTGCCTCGCGGGCGGCCTCCGGTTCCCCGCGGTCGATGAGGGCGAGCCCTCGGCCGAATTCCGCGTAGCCGGCGACACGGGGATCGTCGGCGGTGGTCAGCGGACCGAGGTGGTCGTAGAGGCCGGCCCGGTCACCGCTCGCCGAGCTCTGTTGCACCTGAAGGATGACCGCCTCCCAGTCCGGGTCGACGGGGTCCGGGGGAGCCGGTACCGAGGACTCGGCCACGAGGGGGAGGTCCGCCGCCCCGGCATCCGTGGTGGGCGTGTCCAGAGCCTCGCGGACCGCGGCGAGCCGCGCGCCGAGTTCCGGGTCCGCCTCCTCGATCTCGGTGAGGTCGGTGCGCAGGTCGAGGCTCTGGGACCAGAGGACACCGCGTCCCAGCTCCAGGAACTCCACCGCGTCGGCGGGCCGGCCGGCCTCCAGAGCTGCCAGGGCCGCCATGGGTGCCAGGGCCGACTCGTCATCGAGGACCGCCTCACGGACGGTGCGAGGAGCTCCCACCCAGACCACCAGTGGCAGGAGTTCCATCAACTGCCTGCAGGCCGCCAGCGTCTCCTCGTCCGGGCGGCCGGTGACCGTGGCCCAGCCGCGGGCGGCCTGGAAGCGCGCACCGGTGGGGGCGGTGGCGGAGGAGGCCACACTGCGGAAGGCGGCTGCGGCTCCCCGGCGCGCCTCCGCTGCGGACAGCGGCGAGTCCGGCGAGCACTCCGTTTCCTCCGTCCGTGAGTGATCGAGCAGAGTCCAACCCAGCGCCAGAGCCGACAGCGGGGAGCGTTCCACGCCGACCCGCTCGAGCACCTTCCGGAGGAGGGAGATGGCGCGGTCCAGATCGCTGTGGTCCCGGGAGACACGCCACCGCTGTCGCATCGTCATGGCGGTGTTGTGCGTCAGCAGTATCCCCCTCCGGAGGGCGGCGACGTCCGCCGACTCGGTCAGCCGGACACCGAACTCGACGGCCCGATCGCGCGACTCGGCGTGACCGCCGTCGTCCGCGAAGCCCCCGTCGCCGAGGACGTCCCGGTCGTCGGCATGGATGGCGAGCAGGGCGGTGACCGCGTTGAGGTGGGTGTGTGATCCCGGACGCGCGGAGGCGACGGCCTCTTCCGCGTAGGACAGGGCCCGGCTGAGGTCGTCGGGCGTGGCGTCGCGCGACCAGCGGCTGCGGAACATGTTCGCCGCGGAGGTCAACCGGTCGGGCCGGGCGGGCCGGTTCGCGGAGGTGTGGCGGAGCACGATCGTCATCGCGTCCAGCGCCTCGTCGAGGTCCGAGGGGATCTGATGGAGGTGGTAGCGCTGGGCGAGGGTGGTCGACAGGTTGTGGATGACGGAGAGATCGGAGTCCGTGTAGCACACGGTCAGAGGGTCGTCGTCCTCACCGAGTCTCGAGCGGATGGACGACCGGGCCGCGCGCCAGATCTCCACCGCTCGGTCCAGGTGCTCGACCAGGCCGCTCTGCTGGTACTTCTGGCTGAGGCAGGCGGCCAGCTGATGGTGCGTGCTTGACTCCGGCCCCGTGGGCACGGGAACGGCGACCGCCTGCTGGGCGAAGGCCAGCGCGGTGTCGAGATCCGATGGCCTGCCGAAGGCGTTGAAGCGGTCGTTGTGGGTGGCGGATTGGGCGGTCAGGAAGTTCTGCCGCATGGGCAGGGGGAGGTCCGGCCATTCCAGTACCTCGGCCACCGACGCGATGGCGTGCTCGAAGTCGCTGGGGTCGTGGGTGACCAGTGCGCGCAGACGGTAGGCATCGCCGACCGCGTAGACGGTGAGCAACAGCCAGGCGGCTCCGAGAGCCTGGTGGGGGTTGCGCAGCACGTGTTCGCCGTGTTCGACGGCTCGTCCGAGGTCTGCCACGTCCGCTGTGCCGTCGTAGCGATCCAAGTAGTGGACTGCCAGGAGTTCCCGGCACACCTGGGCCGGTTCGGTGAGGGAGCACGCCGTGGCCCTGGCGAGGACGCGTTCCCACGTGGCGATGGCCGTGTCGAGGGCCGTCGCCGTGTCGGCGTGCACCGTCAGCGTGAACGCGTTGACCGCGTGGGCGCGCAGGAACTCGCCCAGTTGTGGTTCGTCGTCCGGCAGCAGGATGAGGGCTTCGGTCATGGCCTGGTTGGCTTCGTGGAGTCTGTCGGCCGGACGGTCGTCGTGCGCGGCGAGCTGGGCCAGACCGGAGCCGTAATTGACGAGCAACCGGGCGCGTGTGCCGGGCGGCAGGTGCAGCTTGAGCGCTTCACGGAATGCGTCGAGGGCGTCCGTCTTCAGGCCTCGGTCATCGATCACCATCCCCAGCCGCAGTCGCACCAGCGCGAGGTTCGGGAGAAACGTTCGCACGAGCCCGAAGTTCCCCGTGTGCCGGCCGTGTTCGACGACTTCGGAGGTCTCGTGGAGAGCGGCGCGCAGATTCTCTTCCTGGTCCTGGTATTCGCTCAGCAGGACGCGGATGCCGGCCAGATCGCCCCGCATCGACGGATGGTCGTCGGATTCCGCAGGGGTGAGCTCCAGAGCCCTGGTACAGAAGTGGGCTGCCTCCGTGAGGAGTTCCGGATCCCCGTCGAGTGCGCCTGCCTTCTTGAGGGCGAGTGCCAAGTTGGCCACCGTCTTGCCCTCGGTGGGGCACAGCGCCACGGCCTGTCGGCCCGCCTCGACGGCCCGCGACAGGAAACGGCGTTCCCCGGTCCGCTCCCAGCACGCGCTCAGCAGTGTCTCCAGCCGGTGGAACCGCAGCCCGCGGACGTCGTCGGGCGCGGGTTGCCGGACGAGTGGCTCCGCCTTGGCGATCAGGCGGAGGTGCAGCTCCGTCGGGACCGGTTCCGCATGAAGGCATGCGATCGCCGCGTTCCAGACGCCGATCTCCGAGACGGGATGCGTGGCCGCCTCGTCCAGGAACCGCAGGGCGAGCTCTCGGGCCTCCTCGCGCGGTTCGGGGCGACCCGAGCGGTCGGCAACGGCCAGCAGTTCCGGCAGCATGTTGGAGACACAGGCGAGGCGCTCCGCGCCGGTCAGCAGTTCGAGTGCCTGCCGGTAGGCGTCGACGCCCTCGCTCAAGGCGGTGAACGATTCGGCGAGTCCTTGCTTGGTGAGCAGGTTGCCGAGATTGAAGAGGACCCCTCCACGCCGGCCGGGCGGGATCGAGGGCTCCGGGTCCGTGGACGCCTCCCTCAGCAGTTCGGCCGCCCGGACCAGGTCCTCCCGGCTTTCCGTCCGCTCGCCGCGTGCGGCACGGAGGTCGCCGGTGTGGGCCTGGTACAGCCAGCGGAGGGGACAGTCGGGGTGGGCGGCGAGGTGGGCCTCGTTGGCTTCGACGGCGGTGTTCAGGTCGGACAGCCAGGCCGTCGCCGGGTTCTCCACGAAGTAGAGCCGCTCCTCGTGCGTTTCCCGCTCACCGGATCGTCGTTTCATGGGCATTTCTCCACCGTCTCCATGACGAGGACGTCCGACAGCGCGACTCCGACGCGCCCGGACTTGGTCCGCAGGGTGAGGCGGCGTCCATCGCCGGTCGCCGCGTCGCCGCACAGAACGGCACCTGTTGCGGTGCGCACCAGCAGTTTTGGTTTCTCCTTCTCCGGCCCGTACCAGGTGGTGCCCACGGCGGCCACCAGGAACACCGTGCAGAGCAACGTCGCGGTGATCCCGTGACGCAGGTCCCTCAAGGCCGTCAGGGCGAGCAGGTGGTTCTGCGTGGACGGGGAGGAACTGAGGTCGACCGGACGTGTCCGGGGTCTGCCGTTGTGTGCGCTGAGCAGGCGGTAGGCGCCGTACCCGCCGGTGGCGAGGGACACGAGCAGCAAGCAGCCGATGACCGCGTGCCAGGGCGGCGCCACCTTGTCGACCTCGCTGGGGCCCCGGATCAGGCTGAAGCCGATCAGTGCGAGGAGCAGGCCTCCCAGACCGATCCGCCACGAGTGGGCGGACTCGCGCACCAGCGCGAGTTCGGCCCGCAGGGTTCGATGGTGCTCCTGTGCGTGGGCGGCGTCGGACGGGTCCGCGGGGCGGCCCGGACGCAGGGATGCGCTCACGACGTGGTGATCTCGAGGCACCAGTAGGCACCGCAGCCGATCTTGCCCTCCGGCCGCCCAGGGTGGTCCTCCTCGCAGGTGCAGATGACTGTCTCCTCGTGGACCTCTCCGGGCGGCGGGGTCGGGCGGACCCCGTTGCGGCGCCACAGCCGGAAGCTCTTGTAGGTGCCGCTGACGAGGGGAATCTGGATGGCCGTGCCGCAGCGGGGGCACGGGCCGCGGAGTTCGGCGGTGCCCTTCGCGACCTGGACGAGGGTGAACCGCCTGGCGGATTCCTCCTCGAACGAGCGCTGGTTGACCTCTTCGTACGGGACGAGTGCCATGGGGAGCCCCCTCTTGTGGTGTGAAGCGGGCGGATCAGGGGCCGATGTGAGTGAACGCCGCCCACCTGCTGGGGTGCGCGGGGCTGTCGTTCCTCAGCCTGATCACGGCCTCCGTGACGGCGGCCGCGGATGCCTGCGGGCGGAACCGCCCACCGCGCGTCAGTGATCCGAAGACGTCGCCGGTGAGAGCGGTCGCCGTGTCGGCGTCGATCGACCACAGGGCCGCCACCACGTGCCGGAAGCCCGAGTAGTGCAGCGCCGCCCCGACGGTGATGGCCTCGTCGCTCAGCGAGAGGCCGCCGGCAGCCGTCATACAGGCTGAGAGGAAGGCGAAGTCGCCATTGTAGGCGCGGGCGCCGAGTTCCTTGATGCCCAGGACTCCGTCGGTGAGGAGTAGTCCACCGGTGGACGGGGCGAGCGGATCCTGTCGGCCGTGGCAGCTGAAGTGAGCCCAGCGGTGCTGAGGCAGTTGACCGAGGACGGCCTCCCGAGTGGCGTTCGGGCCCTCCAGCACGGTCAGCCGGTCCGGCCCGAACATGTCCTCGAGCAGCCGGAGTTCCTCGTCGACCTGGGGGAGGGGAGACATGCCGTCTGCCTCCTGGACGGCGACCACCAGCAGCTTGTCGGTCTCGGCCGGCTCCGTTTCCGGCGCACGGGCGGCCCTCGCCAGCGCCCGGAGGGTCGGGACGCAGGAGGAGACAGCGCGGTCCAGGACCGTGCGTCCGCTCCCGTCGTGGTACCCGGCGGCGTGGAGCGGGAGGAAGGACAGCAGCCCGGTCGGACACCACCAGATTCTGTGTCCCGCCTCGGCGCCCGCCCTGGCGGGAGAACCGAGTGCCCGAAGGACCGGCTCGGCGACGGTGTCCCAGAGCCAGGCGAGCTGGGGCAGAAGGGTCCGGTCCAACTCGGCCTGGGCCTCGGCCATCTCGATCTTCGCCGCGTGGTGGGCCTGATACGTGGCGGGAACCTTGCGCACCCGGGCTCGCTGCTGGGTGTGGTGCACCCGCTGAGCAGCCAGGTCCGTTCGGCGGAGTGCCGTCAGATGCCTTTCGGTACGGTCGGCGATTTCCGCGGCGGACAGGCCGGGCAGCGGCACGGCTGTCACCCCGGAGGCCGTCACCAGGAGCGCGTGGCACTCCCTGGCCACGTTGATCAGCACGGCGGTGCCGTCGCCGACCGCCGAGAGGAAGTCCTGTGTGCGCGGTGGTGCCAGGAAGGAGGCGAACCGTGGCCCCAACCGGCGGACACGCTCCACCAGTTCGTCCCACTCATGGGCCAGAGCGATCCGGCGGTCCATCGCGCCCGCCACGTACGGATCCGTCCCCCGCGACATGTTCAGAATTTAGCAGGGAGACGCCCCGCGTGGGGCCCTGCTGCCGATCGGGCCGTGCCCGTCGAACGGTCCCCGTGCGCGCGGCGCGGTCCCGGCAGACCCTCCGGCATCGGCTGCCCTCCTGGGCCGACCAGGCGAAGCCGACCCGCGCGGCCGACTTCAACCGGCGCAGGGACGTCTACCCGTTCATGACCCAAGACCTGGGCCGCCGCGCACGCACAGTCGGAGCAGGTCCGTCGGCAACCCGGAGGTCCGTCGGCAATCCGGCTCGCCGCCTCTCACGGGGGCGTGCATCCGGTTCCCCGTGCCTGGTCACCGACGGTGACCGCTTTTGATCGAGTCCGACCGGTTCTCCGTCGTGACGGAACGGCTACGAATCCGGCTTATCGGTCTGTCGTACGAGGCCTCATACCAGAGCGGGACGTTGTCCGGGGGACTTTGGCAACTGCCCACCGCACATGAGGGGCAGCCGACTACTGTCAGTGTCCGTCGGGCGACGTAGGGCCGACGGACCAGTACACGGACCAGTACGAGGACACCGATGTCTCACCTCCGCGCTCCGGCCGCGCGAGCAGACCGCCGCGAGGGCGGGCGGCACGGCCGGCCGGCCCCACGGACCACCGCCGCGCTGCCCGAGACCCACATACGGTCCCAACTCCTGCGGCTCGCCGTCCTGCCGCCGGTCGCGGTCGCCCTCGGCGCCTGCGCGGTCGTCCTGTTCACCGTCCGGTCCACCGGCGTGCGACCCGGCCCCGTCCTGTGGGGCGTACTGGCCGGGGCGGTCTCGGTGACCGTCGCCGCCGTCGTCATCGCCGCGGTCGCCGCCGACCGGGCCGCGCGGTCCGTGCACGACCGCGTCGGCGCCCTGCGGCGCAGCACCGCGCGCCAGGAGGGCGACCTGCGCGCCGTCGTCGAGGCCCTGCGCCGCGGCGAGGCCCCGTCCCCGCGCACACCGCGCGGCGGACCGCCGGACGACGCCGACGACTTCGAACTGCTCGCCGCCGACCTGTCCCGCGCCCACGACGGAGCCGTCACCGCCGTCGTCCGCGCCGCCCAGCTCTCCAGCCAGGCGGGCAGCGAACAGAAACTGGAGGTCTTCGTCAACCTCGCCCGGCGCCTGCAGTCCCTGGTGCACCGGGAGATCTCCATCCTGGACGAGCTGGAGAACGAGATCGAGGACCCCGACCTCCTCAAAAGCCTCTTCCACGTCGACCACCTCGCCACCCGCATCCGCCGCCACGCCGAGAACCTGGCCGTGCTCGGCGGCGCCGTCTCCCGCCGCCAGTGGAGCAACCCGGTCGACATGACCGAGGTGCTGCGCTCGGCCATCGCCGAGGTGGAGCAGTACTCCCGCGTCCGGCTGGTCCCGCCGATCGACGGCACCCTGCGCGGCCACGCCGTCGCCGACGTCATCCACCTGCTGGCCGAACTCGTCGAGAACGCCACCCTGTTCTCCGCCCCGCAGACCCAGGTGCTGATGCGCGCCAACCTCGTCACCTCGGGCCTGGCCGTCGAGGTCGAGGACCGCGGACTGGGCATGCCCGTCGGCGAGCAGAGCCGGATGAACGCCCTGCTCGCCGACCCCGACCAGGTCAACGTCGCCCGCCTGCTGGCCGACGGGCGCATCGGGCTGTTCGTCGTCTCCCAGCTCGCCAAGCGGCACGGGATCACCGTGCGGTTGCAGACCAACATCTACGGCGGTGTACAGGCCGTGCTGGTCGTGCCGCAGGCCCTGCTGGGCACCGGGCCGGGTGCGCTCCCCGGTGGTGCGGCCCACCCGTCCCAGGCCGCCGGGACCGAGCCGGTACCCGTGCCGCAGCCCCGGCAGCAGCCGCGGGCCGTGGCCCCCGCGATGCCACCGGCGGGACCGGACACCCCGGCTCCGGTCCCGCTCACTGCGGCCCCGCTCACTGCGGTCCCGCCCGCTGTGGCCGCACCCTCCGCGGCCGCACCCGCTCCGGTCCCACCGGCCCCCGGCCCCGCGGTGACCGGTCAGGTCCAGGTGCGCAGGGCCGACGGCGAGCCCCTGCCCGTGCGCGGTACGCACCGGAACCGTCCCACCCCGGCAGCCGCCGTGCCCGGCGTGCGGTCCGAGGACCGGGGTGTCCTCGCCGAGCACGCGGCCACCCCGCCCGTCCCGCGGCACAGCGCGGTGCGCGGCACCATGGGGAAACCCCAACTGCCGCGCCGCCGCGCCCAGGAGCACATCGCGCCCCAGCTGCGCGGCGGCCCCGCACCCCGCCAGGAACCCGAGCAGTACACCGGCCACGACCCGGGCCTGATGGCGGCCTTCCAGCGCGGCATCGGCCTCGCGGAGGCCCAGCAGCACACCGAACCGGCGCCGCCGGCACCGACCCGCCGGGACCCGGGCGTGCCGGCCGAATGACCACCCGTACGACCCGCCCCACCACCCCCATGCCTCTTTCCACCTCCACCTCCGCCCCCACCTCCCCACCCCCACCTCCCCAACCCTCACGACCAGCGGTCCCGCAGACCTTCGTACCCCAAGGAGTCGATCCACCATGGCGAGCGATGCGCCGACCGGCCAAGTGTCCGACCTCGACTGGCTGATGAGCGGTCTCGTCCAGCGGGTGCCGCACACCAGCAGCGCGGTGCTCCTGTCCGCCGACGGACTGGTGAAGTCCGTCCACGGACTCGACGCCGACAGCGCCGACCACATGGCGGCCCTGGCCTCCGGCCTGTACTCCCTCGGCCGCAGCGCCGGCGTCCGCTTCGGCGACGGCGGCGACGTGCGGCAGGTCGTCGTCGAACTCGACTCGACCCTGCTCTTCGTCACCACCGCGGGCTCCGGCACCTGCCTCGCCGTGCTGGCCGGCCGCGAGGCCGACGCGGCCGTCCTGGGCTACGAGATGGCGATGCTCGTCAAGAGCGTCCGCCCCTACCTGGTCACCGCACCCCGGCAGCACGCCGTCGAACCCCCGGCGATGAGGCCTTGACGGTGGCCGCGGCCGGCGACGGCCCCTGGCTCGACGACGCGGCCGGACGGCTGGTGCGCCCCTTCACCGTCAGCAACGGCCGTACCCGGCCCACCGTCGCGCTCGACCTGATGTCCCAGGTCATGGCCACCGGGGCGACCCCCCTCGGCTATCTCGGACCCGAGCACGCGCAGGCACTCGACCTGTGCCGGGCGCCCCTCCCGGTCGCCGAGCTCGCCGCACATCTGCGACTTCCGGTGGCGGTCACCAAGGTGCTGCTCTCGGATCTCGTCGACTGCGGCGCGCTGACCACCAAACCCCCCGCCGCGTTCCACCACCACCCCACGGACCGGGCCCTTCTGGAGGCAGTGCTCGATGGACTACGACGACAGCTCTGACTACGCGCACGGCGAAGGCGCCGACCCGTTCCCCACCGCCCTGAAGATCCTCGTGGCGGGCGGATTCGGCGTCGGCAAGACGACCTTCGTCGGCGCGGTCAGCGAGATCGCACCGCTGAGCACGGAGGAACTGCTCACCACGGTCAGCACCGCGACCGACAACCTCGACGGAATCGAGAACAAACTCGAAACGACCGTGGCCATGGACTTCGGCCGCCTCACCCTTGACCCCGAACACGTCCTGTACCTGTTCGGAACGCCCGGCCAGGAACGCTTCTGGTTCATGTGGGACGAGTTGTGCGAGGGCGCGCTAGGAGCGGTGATCATCGCCGACACCCGGCGCCTGGAGGAGTCCTTCGCCGCCGTCGACTTCTTCGAGGAACGCGGGCTCGGCTTCGTCGTCGCGATCAACGAGTTCGACGGCTCCCACCGCTACGACCTCGAGGAGGTGCGCGCGGCCATGGACCTGCACCCCGAGATCCCGATCGTGCGCTGCGACGCCCGGATCTCCAGCTCCGGCGTCCAGACGCTGCTCACCCTCGTACGCCACCTCATCGCCCACACCCCGGCCCCGGCGTCGGGGTTCGGCGCCGGAGTCCGCCCATGACCTACGACCCACCGCGCCCGGCCGGACGACTACTGCTCACCCCCGAGGACCGGGAAGCCCCCGCCCGGGTACAGCGGCTGCGTCGGCTCGGCCTCGCGGAACGCCCCGATCCGGCCCTCGACGCCTACGCCGGGCACCTCTCCGGTCTCGTCGAGGCGCCGTACGCGATGGTCAACTTCCTGGTGGAGGGCGGCCAGTTCTTCGCCGGCCTGCGGGTGCCGGAGGTCCCGCCGGTGACCCGGGGCGACGGGACCAGCCCCGAGTTCGGCCGGGTCCAGGCCAGGGACCACGGCTTCTGCCCCCACGTGGTGGTCCGGCGCAAGGCGCTGGTGCTGGAGGACGTGCGCGACTACCCGCGCTTCGCGGGCAACCCCGTCGTCGACGCCTTCGGCATCCGCTCCTACCTCGGCGCCCCGCTCATCGACAGCACGGGGACCGTCCTCGGCACCGTGTCCGCCGCCGACGTGCGGCCCCGCACCTGGGGCACCGCGGGCCTGGCCACGATCAAGTCGGCGGCGACCGACCTGGTACGGCGCATCGAGCGCAGCGCGGAGGACGGGCTCCCGCTGTGAAACGCAGGGCGATCGGCTGCCCGGGGCACGCGGCGTGAAGGAAAGCTGCGGCCGGGCTTAAGAAAGGCTCGATGGACCCGGAGCGGTGCGGTACGGCAGATTGCTGTGCGATTCCCCTCCCCTTCCCGGACGCGGGCCGCCTCGGCGTGCCCACCGCCGGGACCTCACACCGTCAGGAGCCGTTCCGTTGAAGGCGCTGGTCAAGGAGAAGGCGGAGCCCGGGCTGTGGCTCGCGGACGTCCCGGAGCCCACCATCGGGCCCGGTGACGTCCTCATCAAGGTGCTGCGCACCGGCATCTGCGGCACCGACCTGCACATCCGGGCCTGGGACGGCTGGGCGCAGCAGGCCATCCGCACCCCGCTCGTCGTCGGCCACGAGTTCGTCGGCGAGGTCGTCGACACCGGACGCGACGTCACCGACATCAAGACCGGCGACCGCGTCAGCGGCGAGGGCCACCTGGTCTGCGGGAAGTGCCGCAACTGCCTGGCCGGACGCCGCCACCTCTGCCGCGCCACCGTCGGTCTCGGCGTCGGCCGGGACGGGGCGTTCGCCGAGTACGTCGCCCTGCCCGCCACCAACGTCTGGGTGCACCGCGTCCCCGTCGACCTCGACGTCGCCGCGATCTTCGACCCGTTCGGCAACGCCGTGCACACCGCCCTGTCCTTCCCGCTGGTCGGCGAGGACGTCCTCATCACCGGCGCCGGACCGATCGGCCTGATGGCCGCCGCCGTGGCCCGGCATGCGGGCGCCCGCAACGTCGTGATCACCGACGTGAGCGAGGAGCGGCTGGACCTCGCCCGCAAGGTCGGCGTCAGCCTCGCCCTGAACGTCTCGGACGCGACCATCGCCGAGGGACAGCGCGAGCTGGGCCTGCGCGAGGGCTTCGACATCGGCCTGGAGATGTCCGGCCGCCCCGAGGCCATGCGCGACATGATCGCCAACATGACGCACGGCGGCCGGATCGCCATGCTCGGCCTGCCCGCCGAGGAGTTCCCGGTCGACTGGGCCCGGATCGTCACCTCCATGATCACCGTCAAGGGCATCTACGGCCGCGAGATGTTCGAGACCTGGTACGCCATGTCCGTGCTGCTCGAAGGCGGCCTCGACCTGGCCCCGGTGATCACCGGCCGGTACTCCCACCGCGACTTCGAGGCGGCGTTCGCCGACGCGGCGAGCGGCCGGGGCGGCAAGGTCATCCTCGACTGGACCGCGTGAAGACGCACGTACGTACCCTTAGGAGCTTCTGAGATGTTCGACTCCGTGCGCGACGACCTGCGCGCCACCCTCGACGAGATCCGCGCCGCCGGCCTGCACAAGCCCGAGCGCGTCATCGGCACCCCGCAGTCCGCGACCGTGAACGTCACCGCGGGCGGCCGCCCCGGCGAGGTCCTCAACTTCTGCGCCAACAACTACCTCGGCCTCGCCGACCACCCCGAGGTCGTCGCCGCCGCCCACGAGGCGCTGGACCGCTGGGGCTACGGCATGGCCTCCGTCCGCTTCATCTGCGGCACCCAGGAGGTGCACAAGGAACTGGAGGCCCGGCTCTCCGCGTTCCTCGGCCAGGAGGACACGATCCTCTACTCCTCCTGCTTCGACGCCAACGGCGGCGTCTTCGAGACCCTCCTCGGCCCCGAGGACGCGGTGATCTCCGACGCCCTCAACCACGCCTCGATCATCGACGGCATCCGGTTGTCCAAGGCCCGCCGCTTCCGTTACGCCAACCGCGACCTCGCCGACCTGGAGCGACAGCTCAAGGACGCGTCCGACGCCCGGCGTCGCCTGATCGTCACCGACGGCGTCTTCTCCATGGACGGCTACGTGGCCCCGCTCGACGAGATCTGCGACCTCGCCGACCGCTACGACGCCATGGTCATGGTCGACGACTCGCACGCCGTCGGCTTCGTCGGCCCCGGCGGCCGCGGCACCCCCGAGCTGCACGGCGTCATGGACCGCGTCGACATCATCACCGGCACCCTCGGCAAGGCGCTCGGCGGTGCCTCCGGCGGCTACGTCGCGGCCCGCGCCGAGATCGTCGCCCTGCTGCGCCAGCGCTCCCGCCCGTACCTCTTCTCCAACACCCTCGCGCCGGTGATCGCCGCCGCCTCCCTCAAGGTGCTCGACCTGCTGGAGTCGGCCGACGACCTGCGCGTGCGGCTCGCCGAGAACACCGCCCTGTTCCGCCGCCGGATGACCGAGGAGGGCTTCGACATCCTCCCCGGCGACCACCCCATCGCACCCGTCATGATCGGCGACGCGACGAAGGCGGGCCGCATGGCCGAGCTGCTCCTGGAGCGCGGGGTGTACGTGATCGGCTTCTCCTACCCGGTCGTCCCGCAGGACAAGGCCCGCATCCGCGTGCAGCTGTCCGCCGCGCACTCCACGGACGACGTGAACCGCGCGGTGGACGCCTTCGTCTCCGCGCGGGAGCAGCTCGCCGCCTGAAACACCCGGTGACCTGAGAGAATCGATCCCATGATCGAGGCGCGGCGGCTGCACATCCTGCGAGCGGTGGCGGACCACCGCACCGTGACGGCGGCCGCCGCCGCGCTCTACCTCACCCCGTCGGCGGTCTCCCAGCAGCTCGCCGCGCTGGAGCAGGAGACCGGGCACCGCCTGTTCGAGCGCGGTGCCAAGGGCGTACGGCTGACCCCGGCCGGAGAGATCCTGCTCAGCCACACCAACGCCGTCCTCGCCCAGCTGGAGCGGGCGGAGGCCGAGCTGGCCGCCTACGGCTCGGGCGAGGCGGGCACGGTGACGGTCGCCTCCTTCGCGACCGGTATCGCCCTCGTGGTCGGTCCCGCCCTGGCCCGCCTCGCCGCCTCGGCCCCCGGCATCCGTCTCCGCGTCCAGGACGCCGAGGGCGACGCCAGCCTGCCGATGGTCCTGGACCGGCAGGTCGACGTGGCCGTCGCCGTCGAATACCGCGGGGCGCCGTCCGCCGACGACCCGCGGCTGACCCACGTCCCGCTGTACGCCGAGCCCTTCGACGCGGTCGTGCCGGTCGCCCACCGCCTCGCCGACGCCGCGGAGGTGCCGCTCGCCGAGCTGGCCAAGGACACCTGGATCGGCCCCTACCCGGGCAACCCGTGCCACGACGTGGTGGTGCTGGCCTGCGAGAGCGCCGGGTTCCAGCCCCGTCTCGAACACTCCTCGGACGACTTCCGCGCCGTGGTGTCCCTCGCCGCGGCCGACGCCGGGGTGGCGCTCGTCCCGCGCTCGGCGCTGCTCGGCACCGACCTGACCGGCGTGGTCGTCCGCCCGGTCGACGGGGTCGCGCCGACCCGCCGCGTCTTCGCGGCCGTGCGCCGGGGAGCGGAGGAACACCCGCTGATCCGCCAGGTGCTGGACGCGCTCGGCGAGGCGGCCCGGGTGTGAGGTCGCCGTAACACGGGTGTCTCATATTCGGGATAGCTTCCCGGATATGAGAGATGAAGACCGCGGCTCTGCCCCGGTTCCAGTCCCGGTTCCAGTCCCGGATCCTGCCCGGACCGCGACCGCGACCCCAGACCCCGATCCGGTGGACGCCCGGCTCGCCGCCCGACTCGCCGAACTGCGGGCCGAACACGGCTGGTCGCTGGGGGAGTTGGCGGAGCGCAGTGGGGTGAGTCGCTCCACGCTGTCGCGGGCCGAGCGGGCCGAGACCAGCCCCACCGCCGCCGTGCTGAACCGGCTGTGCGCGGTCTACGGACGGACCATGTCCCGACTGCTCAGCGAGGTCGAGGCGGAACCCGCGCTGCTGGTGAGGGCCGCCGAGCAGCCCCGGTGGGAGGACCGCACGGCCGGGTTCGTACGCCGCTCGGTGTCGCCGCCGCACGCCGGACTGCGGGGCGAACTCGTCGAGGGACGGCTCACCGCGGGGGCCGACATCGCCTACGACCGGCCGCCCGTGCCCGGCCTGGAACAGCACGTCTGGGTCCTGGAAGGGGCCCTGGAGATCACGGTGCGGGACGTGGCGCACCACCTCGTGACCGGGGACTGCCTGCGGATGCGCGTGTGGGGTCCGACGCGGTTCCGGAGTGCCGGACCCGAGGGCGCGCGCTACGCGCTGGCGGTGGTGCTGCCGTGATCGTGCACCGGCTCGACGAGCAGGAGGTGACGGCGCTGCTGGACGGCTTGGCCGGCCTGCTGACCGACACCGTCGCCGGCGGCGCCTCCGTCGGCTTCCTCGACCCGCTCGGCCACCCGGAGGCAGTGGACTGGTGGCGGGAGCGGGCCGCCGCCGTGGCCGCCGGGCGGCTCGCCGTCTGGGTGGCGCGGGAGGGCGAGCGGGTGACCGGGACCGTGAGCCTCGCTCTGCCGGACAAGCCCAACAGCCGGCACCGTGGGGAGCTGGTGAAGCTCATGGTGTCCCGCGAGGCCCGCGGCCGGGGGCTGGGCCGCCGGCTGCTGACCACCGTGGAGGACGCGGCCGTGGCGGCCGGCCTCACCCTTCTCCACCTCGACACCGAGACCGACAGCCCCGCCGAGCACCTGTACCGGTCCGCCGGGTGGACCCGGGCCGGCACGATCCCGGACTACGCGGCCGACCCGCGCGGGGAACTGCGGCCGACGACGCTCTACTTCAAGCAGGTCGGCCCGCCGGCGGCCGCGGCAGCCGTCGCCGGGTGACTGTCGGTGGCGGCGGCTACCGTGCCTGTCATGCCGGACGCAGAAGACGTACGCAGAATCGCCCTGTCCCTGCCGGACACCACGGAGAAGATCGCCTGGAGCATGCCGACCTTCCGGGTCGCGGGAAAGATGTTCGCGACGCTCCCCGAGGAGGAGACCTCCCTCGCGGTGCGCTGCCCGAAGGAGGAGCGCGACGAACTGGTGCTGGCGGAACCGGAGAAGTTCTGGATCGCCGGCCACGAGGCCCAGTTCGCCTGGGTGCGGGCCCGGCTCGCCGCCCTGGAGGGCGAGGACGAGCTGCGCGACATCCTCGCCGACTCCTGGCGCCAGGCGGCCCCGCCCCGGCTGCTCGACGCCCACCCCGGGCTGGGGCTGCCGGCCGGGGACTGAAAACCCCTCGGGCGTTGTCAGTGCCCCGTGGCATGATCCGAAGACGTGCGTGACAGCCGGGACCGGAGGGGGGTCCCGGCTGTCGGACGCACGGTGCGGCGAGAGCGCGTGCATGGCGTCGCGAGGCAGACGGGAATTGTCAGAGGGGCCCTAGGGGAGGGGGAGCACGGCATGGCCGGTACGTCGTTGCGGCCGACGGCGGCGCGAGCCGTCTGGTCGCGGGACTTCGGGCTGTTCTTCGCCGCCCGGGCCGTGGCCCGGCTCGGCGACACCATGCTGCCCGTCGCGCTCGCCGCCGGACTGCTCCAGCACGGGTACGGGGCGGGGGCGGTCGGCCTCGCCATGGCGGCGACGGCCGCCGCCTTCGCCGGCCTGGTCGTCTTCGGCGGAGTCCTCGCCGACCGTTTCAGCACCCGCAAACTGATGATCGGCGCCGATCTGGTGCGGCTCGGCACCCAGGCCGTGGCCGCCGCGCTGTTCTTCTCCGGACACGTCGTGCTCTGGCAGATCTGCGCCATCGGGTTCGCCAACGGGGTCGCGGGCGCCGTCTTCCAGCCCGGCGTGGCCAGCACCGTGCCCCGGCTCGCCTCCGACGTCCAGGGCGCCAACGGCGCGATACGCGTGGCCGAGTCCGCCGCCCAGCTCGCCGGCCCGGCCGTGGCCGGTCTCCTGGTCGGCTTCGCCTCACCGGGCGGGGTCTTCGCCGCGCACGCCACCACCTACGCGATCAGTGCCCTGTGCCTGCTGCTGCTCCGGCTGCCCCCGCTCCCGCCGGGCAGCCGGTCGGTCTCCGGCCGCGGGAGCAAGGCATTCCGCGCCGATCTGGTCCAGGGGTGGCGGGAGTTCGTCGCGCGCCGTTGGCTGTGGAGCGTCATAGCCGTCTGGTGCGTCTACATGATCGCCGTCTGGGGCCCGACCGTCCCCCTGGTCGCCACCGAGGTGGTGCAGGAGCACGGCCCGCGCGCCTACGGGCTGGTCAACTCCGCGCTGGGCGCGGGGACCGTCGTGGGCGGTCTGCTCGCCCTGCGGCTGAGACCGCTGCGCATGCTCCGGGCCGGTGCGATCGCCCTCGTCGGCTTCGCCGCCTTTCCCGCGAGCGTCGGCGCCGGGCTCGGTGTCCCCGCCATGGCGGCCGGAGCCGCCGTCGCCGGGGCCGGCATGTCCTTCTGGGGCGTGATGTGGGCGACCAGCGTGCAGACCCAGGTCCCGCCGGACGTCCTCAACCGCATCCACGCCTACGACGTGGCGGGCTCGCTGGCGATGATGCCGGTCGGCCAGGCACTCGCGGGCCCGGCCGCGGCCGCCCTGGGCGCCGACCACGTCCTGCTCGTCGCGGGCGCGACCAGCTTCGCCGTGTGCGCGGCCCTGCTGCTGATACCGGCGGTGCGCGGGCTGGTACGGGTGGAGGCGGCCGCGGCGGGCCCGAGCGGCACCCCGGCCGTGACCGGGCCGTCCCCCCGCACACAGAAGTGCTGACACCGCCGGAGCCCGCCCCGGAAAAGCGATGCGCGACCACGGGTCCGAGTGCGGTATGGTTTTCCTGCGCGTTGGACCGGGGGAAACCCCAGGTCAGACGGGTATCGGGACGTGGCGCAGCTTGGTAGCGCACTTGACTGGGGGTCAAGGGGTCGCAGGTTCAAATCCTGTCGTCCCGACTGGAGACAGTCGTTGATCGAGGGGCGGTTTCGGAGAGATCCGAAACCGCCCCTCGATCGTGCGTTATGCGGCGTGCCTGGGCGCTGCGGCGAGATGCCCGATATATCACTGTCGGGTGTCCGCGCTCATCCTCTGCCACTTCGCGCTCGCGCTGTTCGCCGGGCCACTGGTGAGACGGTGCGGAACCCGCGCCTTCCTCGTGCTGGCCCTGCCGCCCGCCGCGGCGACCGCCTGGGCCGCCACCCGGTGGAGCACGACGGCCGCGGGCGGCGCCGACACCGCCGAGTGGCGCTGGCTCCCGTCGTACCACGTGGACTGGGCGCTGCGACTGGACGCCCTCGCCGAGCTCATGGTGCTGCTCGCCGCGGGCGTCGGCACCCTCGTCCTGGTCTACTGCGCCTCCTACTTCGACGACCGCTCGCGGCAGCTCGGCAGGTTCGCGGGGAACCTTCTCGCCTTCGCCGGGGCGATGCTCGGCCTGGTGCTCGCCGACGACCTCGTCCTGCTCTACATCTTCTGGGAACTGACGACCGTCTTCTCCTACCTGCTGATCGGCCAGACCAGCGACCACAAGCGGAACCGGCGCAGCGCCCTGCAGGCCCTGACCGTCACCGCGCTCGGCGGACTGACCATGCTGGTCGGCTTCCTGCTCCTGGGCCACGAGGCGGGCACCTACCGCATCTCGGCGATCCTGGCCGACCCGCCGTCCCCGTCGCCCGCGCTGTCCACGGCGGTCGTGCTGATCCTCGTCGGTGCCCTGTCCAAGTCCGCGATCTGGCCCTTCAGCCTCTGGCTGCCCAACGCCATGGCCGCCCCCACCCCCGTCAGCGCCTATCTGCACGCCGCCGCGATGGTCAAGGCCGGTGTCTACCTCGTCGCCCGGCTCGCCCCCGCCCTCGCCGACGTCACGCCCTGGCGCCCGCTCCTGCTCGTCCTCGGCTCGGCGACGATGCTGCTCGGCGGCTGGCGGGCGCTGCGGCTGCACGACCTGAAACTCGTCCTCGCCTACGGCACCGTCAGCCAGCTCGGCTTCCTCACCGTCCTCACCGGCGCGGGCCGCCACGACACCGGCCTCGCCGCCACCGCCATGATCCTCGGACACGCCCTGTTCAAGGCGCCGCTCTTCCTGGTCACCGGCATCGTCGACCACGCCACCGGCACCCGCGACCTGCGCAAGCTCTCCGGCCTCGGACGCCGGCTGCCCGCCGTGTGCGCCGTTGCCGTGCTCGCCGGAGCGTCCATGGCAGCCGTGCCGCCGCTGCTCGGCTTCAGTGCCAAGGAGGCCGCCTTCCAGGCGCTCCTGGACGGGAGCACCGGTGACCGCTGGGCGCTCGCCGCGGCCGTCGCCGGCTCCGCCCTGACCACCGCCTACACCCTGCGCTACCTATGGGGCGCCTTTGCCCGCAAGCCCGGGCTCCCCGACACCGACGCGCACCCCGTCCCGGCGGCCTTCCTGGCGCCGCCCGCCGTGCTCGCCCTGGCCTGCCTCGTCCTCGGCCCCGGAGTGACCTGGCTCCAGGGCCTGCTCGGCACCTACGCCGGGCAGTTCCCGACGCCCGCCCATCCCTACCACCTGGCGCTGTGGCACGGTGCGGGCCTCGCCCTCGGCCTGTCCGGCGCCGCCTGGGCGGGCGGGATCGTGCTGTTCCTCGCCGCCGGCCCCGTCCAGCGGGCCGGCCAGGCGGCCGCCTGGCGCTCCGCCGACCTCGTCTTCGGCCGGATGCTGCTCGCCCTGGAGCGCACCGCCCTGCAGTGCACCGGACTCGTGCAGCGCGGCTCGCTGTCGGTGTACCTGGTGACGACGATGAGCGTGGTACTCGCCGGGCAGCTCGCCGTGCTCGTCGCCGACGAACCCTGGGCCGCGGTGCCCGCCCCCCGCCTGTGGGACCAACCCGCCCAGGCCGCCGTCGCCCTGCTGACCTGCGCGGCGGCCCTGCTGTGCCTGGGCGTGCGGCGCCGGATGAAGGCCGTCGTCTTCGCCGGCCTCACCGGATACGGCACCGCGCTGCTCTTCGTCGCGCAGGGCGCGCCCGACCTCGCGCTCACCCAGTTCTGCGTGGAGACCGTCTCGATGATCGTCTTCGTGCTGGTGCTGCGCCGGATGCCGGTGCGCTTCGAGGAGAACTTCAGCCGGTGGCGGCGTCTGCTGCGGATGCCGGTGGCCCTCGCCGGCGGCGCCGCCGTCGCCGTCGTCGTCTGGATCATGGCGGGACACCGCCGGGCCGACAGCGCGGGAGCGGCGATGGTCGAGGAGACCGCGCACCACGGGCTGAAGGACGTCGTCGCGACGATCCTGGTCGACCTGCGGGCCTGGGACACCATGGGCGAGTCCGCGGTGCTCGCCGCCGCCGCGATCGGCGTCACCAGCCTCATCTACCTGCACCGCCGCGCCGACGGCGCCGAGCAGCCCGTACTGCCGCTGCCCGGGGACCATCCGCACGCCGGACTGCGCACCGCCTGGCGGGCCAGCCGCTACGAGTCGGCGGGCCTGCCCAGCGGCGACGAGGGCGCACCCGAGCGGAACTGGCTCGCCGCCAGCGCCACCCTCGCCCCCGAGCGCCGCTCCCTCGTCCTCGAGGTGGTCGCCCGCCTGATCTTCCACCCGGTCCTCGTCCTCTCCGTCTACCTGCTGTTGTGCGCGGAGAACCTGCCGGGCGGCGGCTTCGTCGCCGGACTGACCGCCGGCGTCGCCTTCATCGCCCGCTACCTCGCGGGCGGCCGCCACGAACTCGCCGACGCGGTGCCCTTCAAACCGGGCCTGTTCACCGGTCTCGGACTGTTCCTGTCCACCGGGGTCGCGCTCGGCGGCCTCGGCGAGGGCACCGTGCTGCACGGCTGGACCTGGCACGGCCACCTGCCCGTGTGGGGCGACGCCCACCTGTCCACCGCCGTCCTCTTCGACTGTGGCGTCTACCTGCTCGTACTCGGCGTCGTCCTGGACATCGTGCGGGCCCTCGGCGCCCGGATCGACCGCCAGATCGAACGGGCCGCCCCGCGCCCCGAGGCGGGCCGCGCATGACCGTGAGCCTGTCCCTGCTGGTGGCCGCCGCCGTCCTCAACGCCGTCGGCGCCAGCCTGCTGCTGACCCGCTCCCTGACCCGGATCCTGCTCGGCGCCGTCGTCCTCGGCAACGGCGTCAACCTGCTGGTCCTCGCCGCCACCGGCAGCGCGGGCGACGCACCGCTGCTCTACCCGCACATCATCCGCAACCGCGTCACCGACCCGCTGCCCCAGGCCATCGCCCTCACCGCGATCGTCATCACCCTCGCCACCACCGCCTTCCTGCTCGCCATGGCCTACCGCAGCCACCAGGTCACCGGCTCCGACGAGATCAGCGACGACACCGAGGACAGGCTGGTCGCCCTGCGCGCCGAGTTCCTCGACCGGCGCGGCGAACTGCGCGACCGCTACCGCGAGGCCCGCGCCGAGGACGGCGGCGCCGACGCCGAGCAGCGCGCCCGCTACCGCGCCGCCCGCAGACGGCTGCGCCGGCGGGTCCGCGAGGAACGCGCCTACCAGGCCCGCGCCAACGACGTGTCCGGGAACCTCTGGAACGACATCCTCGGCGCCGATCCCGAGGACTACCGGGAGGGCCGGGAGCTGGGCTCCACCGATGCCGCAGGCCGCCCCGGGCCGGCCCCCGCACGGGTCGCCGGACCCTCCAACGACCCCGAGGAGACCGGCCGCGAGCCCGACTCGCTCCCCGGCGAGGACTCCTGCCACCCGCCGCCCGACCAGCCCGACGACCCGGGCGGCGCCGGCACCGAAGGAACCAGATGAACGCGCTCGTCCCGCTCCCCGTCGTGCTGCCCCTGTGCGTCACCGGCCTGAAGCTGGCCATCGGGCCCCGGCTGCACCGGTTCCAGCGCTTCATCAGCATCGCCGTGCTCGGCGCGGTCCTGGTGCTCTCCGTGGTGCTCATGGTGGCCGCCGACCGCCACGGCCCGCTCAGCGTGCACCTCGGCGACTTCGCACCGCCGGTCGGCATCACCCTGGTCGCCGACCGCCTCGCGGGCCTGATGCTCACCGTCTCCAGCGCCGTCACCCTGCTCGTCCTCGTGTACTCGCTGGGCCAGGGCATGGCCGACCGCGACGACCAGGCGCCGGTCGGCGTCTTCCACCCCGCCTACCTCATCCTGGTGGCGGGCGTCTCCTGCACCTTCCTCGCCGGCGACCTCGTCAACCTCTACGTCGGCTTCGAGATCATGCTCGTCGCCAGCTTCGTGCTGCTCACCATCGGCGGCACCGCCACCCGGATCCGGGCCGGATCGACGTACGTGATCATCTCGCTGTTCTCCTCCGTGCTCTTCCTGGTCGCCATCGCCATGACCTACGCGGTCGCCGGCACCGTGAACTTCGCCCAACTCGCCCAGCGGCTCCAGGAGGTGCCGCTCGGGGTGCGCACCCTGCTGGAGGCGATGCTGCTGACGGTCTTCGCCATCAAGGCGGCCGTCTTCCCGCTCGCCGCCTGGCTGCCCGACTCCTACCCGACCGCCCCCGCGCCGGTCACCGCGGTCTTCGCCGGACTGCTGACCAAGGTCGGCGTGTACTCGATGCTGCGCACCCAGACCCTGCTCTTCCCCGGCCACCGGCTGGGCGACCTGCTGATGCTCGCCGCCCTCGCCTCCATGGCCGTCGGCATCCTCGGCGCCGTCGCCCAGACCGACCTGAAGCGGGTGCTGTCCTTCACCCTCATCAGCCACATCGGCTACATGGTCTTCGGCATCGCCCTCGCGGGGCGCGGCTCGATCGGCGGGGCGATCGTGTACGTGGCCCACCACATCACCGTGCAGACCACCCTGTTCCTCGTCGCCGGGCTCATCGAGCGGCGCGACGGCACCACCGAACTCACCCGCCTCGGCGGCCTGGCGAAGACGGCGCCGCTGCTCGCCGTGCTGTTCTTCGTCCCCGCCATGAACCTCGCGGGCATCCCGCCCCTGTCCGGCTTCATCGGCAAGCTCGGCCTGATGCGGGCGGGCGTCGCCGACGGCGGCGGCTGGGCCTGGGCCCTGGTCGCCGGGTCCGCCGCCACCAGCCTGCTCACCCTCTACGTCATGGCGAAGGTCTGGAACCTCGCGTTCTGGCGCGACGCACCACCCGGCGCCGAGGAGGAGGGCGTCGTGCTGGAGTCGGCCGAGGACGACGACACGGGCGGCGACACCGGCGACGAGGAGGAGCGGCCGACCGGGTCCGGGAGCGGGCTGCCGGTGCCGGCGGGCGCCGTGGTCTCCGCGGGCTTCCTCGGGCAGTCCATCACCACCACCAAGCACCTGCCCTGGCCCATGCTGGTGGCCACCGGCGCCGCCGTCGCCCTCGGCCTGTCGTACACCGTGCTCGGCGGCCCCCTCACCACCTTCACCCAGGCCGCCGCCACCGAACTCCTCGCCCGCACCCCCTACATCGAGGCGGTGCTCGGCCGGTGAGCAACCTCTTCCGCGACCGTTCCCCCTACAGCTGGTCCTTCCGCGTCGGCCGCGGCCGACGCGTGCTCGACCTGCCGCTCGTCGGCTGGCTCACCGTCATCTGGGTCCTGCTGTGGGGCACCCCGTCCTGGGCCAACCTCGTCAACGGCGTCCTCGTCGCGGTCTGCCTGTGCCTGGCCTTCCCGCTGCCCGCCGTCGACATCGGCCTCAGGCTGCGCCCGCTGGGCATCCTGCGCCTCGCCGTCTACCTGCTGTACGACATGTTCTCCTCCAGCGTCGAGGTCACCCGCCAGATCTTCGCCAAGGGCCCCTACCACGCCGCGGTCGTGGCCGTCCCGCTGCGGGTGCGCAGCGACCTCATGCTCACGGCCACCGCGGTCGCCGTCTCCAACGTCCCCGGCGGCTCCGTGATCGAGGTGCGCCGGTCCACGGCCACCCTGTTCCTGCACGTCCTCGACGCGGGCAACCCCGGCGAGATCGAGGGCGCCCAGCGGCAGGTGTGGCGCATGGAGGAACTCGTCGCCCGAGCCTTCGGCACCGCCGAGGACATCGCCGACGCCGCCCGCCCCGTACCGGAAGGTGACCCCTCGTCGTGACCACCCTGCACGCCGTCGAAGACGCCCTGCTCGTCGCCTCGCTCGCGATGATCCTCGTCGCCGGCGCCCTGCTGCTGTACCGCATCTGGTACGGCCCCTCGATGCTGGACCGCGCCGTCGCCCTGGACGTGGCCGCGGCGCTCATCATCGCCGGCATCGGCGTCAAGGCCGCCCACGACCGCGACTCCTTCTACTTCCCCGTGATGCTGGTGCTCGCCTTCCTCGGCTTCACCGGCTCGGTGGGCATCGCCCGCTTCATCGCCGTACGCGACCGGCCGTCCGTGCGGGCGGACGGCCGGCAGGACCACCGGTGAACGCCTGGGCCCAGGCCGCCGACCTGGCCGGAACGGTCCTGCTGTTCCTCGGCTGCCTGCAGTGCCTCCTCGGCGTGATCGGGATGCTCCGCTTCCCCGACGTGCTCTCCCGCAGCCACGCCGCCACCAAACCGCAGACCCTCGGGATGCTCCTCGTGCTCGCCGGGGTCGCGCTCAGGCTGCGGCACGGCACGGACGTGGGCACCCTCGCGCTCATCGCCTTCTTCCAGTTCCTCACCAGCCCGGTCGCCTCCCATCTGGTGGCCCGCTCCGCCTACCGCACCGGGCAGACGGGATCCCGGGGCCTGCTCAGGGACGACCTGGACCCGCAGCTGAGCGACGGGACACAGCGGGAGGATTAGCCCCGGAGTGCGTCAGCCCACGCAGCCCACGTGCGCCAGCGCCTGCTTCAGCAGCACCCCGTGCCCGCCCGGCATCTCGCTCTGCACCGCCTCGGACAGGGCCTCGCGGGGATCGAACCAGACCAGGTCCAGGGCGTCCTGGCGGGGGCGGCAGTCACCGGTCACCGGCACGACGTAGGCGAGCGAGACCGCGTGCTGCCGCGGGTCGTGGTACGGCGTGACCCCGTGCGTCGGGAAGTACTCGGCCACCGTGAACGGCTGGAGCGAGGACGGCACCCGGGGCAGCGCCACCGGCCCGAGGTCCTTCTCCAGGTGGCGCAGCAGGGCGTCGCGGACCCGCTCGTGGTGCAGCACCCGGCCGGAGACCAGCGTCCGGCTGACCGTCCCGTCGGGCCCGATGCGCAGGAGCAGGCCGACGCTGGTGACTTCGCCGCTGTCGTCCACCCGCACGGGCACGGCCTCGACGTACAGGATCGGCATGCGGGCGCGCGCCATTTCGAGTTCGTCGCTCGTCAGCCAGCCCGGCGTGGTTTCGGTCATGTCAGACATCGCTTGATCATACTTTCAGCCGTTCGTGCTTCCAGGGCGGCGCTCCGGGACTGTGACCGGTCCCACGCCGCTCAGCCGTCGTCCGCCGGACCGCCGGGCAGCCGGTAGACCCGGCGGGCGTTGTCCCGTCCGGCCCAGCGGGCCAGGCGCAACGCGTCCGGCAGGGACAGCTCGTCGGCGTCCAGCCGCTCCTGCAGCAGCTCGGCCAGTCCCTGCCGGAAGGCCAACGCCCCCAGGTGGTGGAACTCGGCCACCCCGTAGGCGTCGGAGCTGTACAGCAGCTTGCGGAACGGGGTGATCTCCAGCGCCTCGGCGAGGACCGCGCCCGCCCGTGCGGGTCCGACGTGGTGCAGGGTGAGCCCCACGTCGAGGTACACCCGCTCGAAGACCGCGGACAGATGGGCCGCCTGACGCTGGTAGGGCCAGCAGTGCAGCAGCAGGACCGGGATCGTGCCGGCGGTCAGGTGCAGCCAGTCGGTCAGCAGGGCGGGGTCCGCCCGGTGCAGGCGGATGTCGCCGTCGCCGAACCCCGTGTGCAGTTGCAGCGGCCGCCCGAGGTCCACGGCGGTCCACAGCAGGTGCCGCACGAGCACCGGATCCGCCAGCCGCCCGCCGCCGCCCGCGAGCCAGCGCCGGGCGGCCTCGGTGACCTCGGCGGGCGAGGGACGGGCCGGGTCCAGGTCGAACCCGGTGCGGTAGGCGGCCACCGACTTGACGCCCACCACGCCGGGCTGCCGTACCGCTTCCCAGGCGGCGGCGCGGAACGCCCGCGCGTACGCGTCCGGTTCGACCCCGCCCGCCGCCGCCGCCTCCGCGACGCCCTCCAGCCGGACCACCTCGTACGCCGTCGCGCCGGCCGCGTCGGCCAACTCGGCCGGGCTCGTCACCCGGTGCGGCGCGTACCCCGTGTCCACGCAGAACACGTCGGTGCGCGCGGCCCGCAGGAACCGCCGGTTGACCTCGGCGGCGCCCAGTTCGGACCGTCGGGCCAGGTACACGTCGGCGGGGGCGTGGCGGGGCAGGCCCAGCAAGGGCGCGCAGTGACGGCGTACGGCGAGGCCGGCTGGGCTGTCGAAGGGGGAGACGCCGGGCCACGCCTCGCCCTCGGTGAGCAGCGACTCGAAGCCCGCCCGGTCCAGATCGCCGGTGACGGCGCCGTGGCAGTGGTGGTCCACCAGCTCCAACGCGGCGAGCCGCTCGTGCACGGGTCCGGCGGCCATCTCAGTACTTCCAGCGGTAGGCCGCCGCCACGCCGTCGTCGTCCAGCCCCTCCGCCGACCGGGCCTCGCCCAGCCGTACGGCGATCACCGCGTCCGCCAGCACCGGACCCAGCGCCTCGCGCAGTACGCCGTCGGCGCGGAACGCCTCCACCGACTCCGTGAGCGTGACCGGCAGCCGCCGCACGCCCCGTGCCGCCGACTCGTCGGCGCCGAGCCGGGCCGGGTCGCCGGTGGTCTCCGCGGGCAGCGGCGCGGACGCGGAGAGCCCGTCGAGTCCGGCGGCGATCACCGAGGCGAGGGCGAGGTAGGGGTTGGCGGCGAGGTCGACCGGTTTCACCTCCAGGTTCGCCGCTCGGTCGCGGACCCCGGTGGTGCCGGTGACGATCCTGAGCGCCGCCTCGCGGGTCTCCCGGCCCCAGGCGGTGAACACGCCCGCCCACTGCGAGGGGCGCAGCCGCAGCCGGCTGGCCGGGCTCGGCGCGGTCATCGCCGTGAGCGCCGGGAGGTGGCCGAGCACCCCGGCCACGAAGGACTCGGCCTCGGCGGTCATGCCGTACCGGCCCGTGCCGCCCGCGTGCAGGTTCGTCCCGTCCCGCCAGGCGGAGAGGTGGAGGTGCCCGCCGTTGCCGACGCCCTGTCCGACGATCGCCGGGGCGAAGGAGACGCGCAGCCCGTGCCGCCGTGCCACGGCCCGGATCGTCTGCCGCACCAGCACGCTGTGATCGGCCGCCGCCACCGGGTCGAGCGCGCCCACCGAGACCTCGAACTGCCCCGCCGCGTACTCGGGATGGAACTGCTCCACGTCCACGCCCTGCGCGGCGAGCGCCGCGAGCAGGTCGGCGGCGCAGTCGCTCAGCTCGACCTGCCGGGCGGCCCCGTACGCCGGTCCGGACACCGCCGGGACGAACGCGTCGCCGTCCGTGCCCTCCCGCGCCACGACCCACTCGATCTCGACGGCGGCCCGGAAGGTGATGCCGTGCCGCGCGGCGGCCTTGGCCACGGTGCGGCGCAGGACGGTGCGCCCGCACGCCGGGTGCGGTGCGCCCTCCTGCGTGATCCGGTCGACCGGCGCCCAGGCCCAGCCGGGCTGCGCCGCCAGTACGGTGAGCCGGTCGAGGTCGGGGTAGAGGCGCAGGTCGCCGTCGGGGGAGCCGAGGACGTCCGTGGTGACGATCGAGTCGTCGGCCAGGAAGGTGTCGAACACCGGCGACATGCCCACGCCCCAGGCGGCGGCCGGGGCGAGCTTGGCGGTGGGCACGGTCTTCACCCGGGCGATCCCGGCGGTGTCGACGTACGCCAGCACCACGCCGTGCACGCCCTGCCCGGTCAGCTCGCCGCTGAGCGCGGTGGCCCGCTCGATGTCACCGGGACGCCCGCCGGGCACGGGGTCGCTCTCGCTCACGTCTCGGCTCCTTCGCGCGTGCGCCGTCCGTCGCGGACCATTGTGCCGCCCGGTGATCACCCTGTCCGGGTTTCGCCGGATGTGCGCACGACGCGGTGAAGGCCGGGGTCAGTCCATGGTGGTGGGCTGCGGAGAGGGGGTCCCGCCGTCCAGGACGGTCTTGAGGCGCTCGGTGCCCTGGCGCACCGCCTGTGCGACCGAGTCGGTCTGCCCGCCGTCGAGGCCGCCGCCCATGACGGTGACGGCGGAGGTGTCGACGCGCACGGCGGCGATGTCCAGGGTGAGCGTGGCGGGGCCGCCGTCGGCGTCCCCCTGGACACTCACCCGCAGTCCCGCACGGGCGTCGCCCACGTCGGGCACCGACGCCTCGGTCACCTGGACCGTGCGCTCGGCACCCCCGGAGCCGGTGGCGGTGAACTCGTCGCAGGTGTCCGGCAGGGTACGCAGCCACTTCAGCCGGGCGTCCAGGCCCGCGCGGTCGTACCCGGCGACCTGCTCCAGCAGGCGGGAGTCGCCCTGCTCGAAGCCGGTGAGGGCGGACGGTCCCGACGGGTCGCCCAGCAGGCCGTCGTCGTAGAGGGCGTCCAGCAGTGCCTGGCAGTCCGTCGCGCTGGACTTCGCGGTGAGGAAGGCGGCGACGTCGACCTTGCCGACGAGCAGCCGGTCGCGCCACTTGTCCGCGTCCTGGACCTGGTTCCAGCCGCCCTCCAGGTCGGCCTCGGTGATCAGGGCGGCCTTGGCGCCGGCCTCGGTGAGGGCGGCGGGAGCGCTGGGGGAGCCGGTCGGGGTCTGCTTCGCGGCGTCGGGCCGGGCGACCCCGGCCTGTTCGGCGGCGGTGTCCGAGGCGCTCTCCGACCCGCCGCCGTCCGAACAGGCCGCTGTGGTGAGCAGCGCGCCCGCCGCCAGGGCGGAGGCCAGGAGACGGACGGGGTGGGACGGACGACGGCTCATCGCGGGATGCCTCCTGGGACGGGAAAGGTGTCCTCAGCGCATCACCGGGTCCGGGGGCGCACCAGCGCACGGGCCTGTTCGGGTGACCGCCATCGGGGCGGGGCGGCAGGAGCGGGGCGGACCGCCGGGCCCGGCGCCCCCGGCCGACGGCGCCGGGCCCGGTGCCCTCAGCCGACGCGGTCGAGGGTGTCCTCGGCCACCTCCTTGTCCACCGCCGCCCGCACCAGGGCGGCCGCGAGGACGGCGGGTTCCGTCTTCCCGGCCAGGGCGAGGAGCCGGTCCTGGTCCCCGGGCAGACCGAGCCGCTCCGCGCCCTGCAGGGCCTTGCGGTCCAGCAGGGGGCCCGCCTCCGGCCAGACCAGCTGGGCCTCCCGCAGGAAGATGTCCGCGCCGGTCGGCCCGACGCCGGGGAACTCCTGGAGCAGCCGCCGCAGCTCGGAGACGTCGCCGTCCGCCTCGTCGCGGAGCCTGCGCAGATCACCGCCCCACCGCTCGGCCAGCAGCTCGGCGGCCTCGCCGAGTTGGGTGGCGGTGCGCTCGTCGTAGCGCCGGTAGCCGCCCCGGCCGAGCGCGTCCACCCGCTGCTGCCAGGTGGCCCCGGCCATGCGGCGCGCATCGCGCAGTCCCGCCTCGCTCAGGGCGCGGGCGGTGGCGACCGCGATGGAGGCGCTGATGCGGGCGCTGAGCAGGTGCGCGAGGACCAGCAGCCGGTACAGCGGCTGCGGGGTGTCCTTGAGCCGGATGCCCGCCTCCTCGGCGTACGTCTGCCCGTGCGCGTCGACGAGTTCGAGCACGGTCCGCCGTTCGTCGCGGGCCACGGCTACGGCTTCAGCGGGTCGTGACCGACCGTCATGAGCCGGTGCCGCAGGCGGGTGTCGTCGGACGCGGGCTCGTTCTCCAGGTCGGTCTGCGAGGTCACGGTGTCCACGACCTTGCGCATGGCACGCAGGTCGTCCTCCGTCAGGTCCGTGCGCCGCTTCTGCAGGATCGCGAGGACGTGCTGTCCGAGCGGCGGACCGGCGTCGTCCGGCAGCGGTTCGGTCAGCTCGCCGGAGTCGCGCACCCGGAGCCAGCTGGCGAGTTCCGCGGAGGTCATGTTCACCACGCGGTGGAAGTCCTCCCACAGCGCGTCGAGTTCGAGGGCGTCGGCCATGAGGTGTCCCTCATTTCGTCGTGCGTACGTGCGTGCTGCGTGGTCAGCCGGAGCAGCGCGACGCGTTCCGCCTCGTCGGTGCCGCCCCACACGCCCGACGTCTGCCCCGATTCCAGGGCGAAGGCCAGGCACTCGGGGGTCACCGGGCATCTGGCGCACACGCGCTTGGCGGCCGCCGTGTCCCGCAGGGCGGGCCCGGCGGTGCCCACCGGGAAGAACAGATCGGGGTCCTCATCCACGCAGGCGGCGCGGCGCAACCACTCCATGCGGGCGCGGGTGCCCATGGGGCGCGGGAGGCAAACGCCCGGCGGGTCCGGAGGGACGGTCCCGCCGTCCTGTGGGACGGGTGCCCAGCCGGCTCAGCGGGCGAGCACGCCGTCCAGGAAGCGCGTGACGTCCGCGAAGACCTCCGCCCGGTTCGTCTCGTTGAAGACCTCGTGCCGGGCGCCCGGGTAGATCCGCTCGGTCAGGTCGCCGCCGCTCAGCGGCTCGACGCCGACGCGGCTGCCGGGCAGCGGCACCAGCCGGTCGTCGTCCCCGTGCACCCACAGCAACGGCAGCCGTCCTACGTCGCCGCCCTGGGCCACGGTCGCCAGCGTCCGCACGAACGCCTCCAGGGTCGGCCGCTTCATCGGCCCGTGCCACACCAGCGGGTCCGCCGCGTACGCCGCGCCCACCGACGGGTCGCGGGAGAGCGAGGCCGGGCTGATCGGGGTGTCGGGGATCTCCTCCAGGGCGAGCAGCCGGCGCGGCAGCTCCCAGTCGCCGATGACGGGCCCTGACAGCACCAGGGCCGTCAGCTCGCCGGGGTGGCGCTGAGCGTAGCGGGCGGCGATGAGCCCGCCCATCGAATGCCCGATCATGACGACCGGCAGCCCGGGGTGGGCGGCCCGCGCCAGCTCGGCGACGGCATGGACGTCGGTGACCACGTCCTCGAAGTCCTCCACGACCACCCGCTCGCCGTCCGAGCGCCCGTGTCCGGCGTGGTCCGGTGCGTAGACGGCCGCGCCGTGGCCATTCAGGACGCCGGCCACCTCCTCGTAGCGCCCGGTGTGCTCGCCGTAGCCGTGGACCAGCAGTGCGACGTAGCGGGGGTGCCCGCCGGGCCACTCGCGGACGGCGATCCGCCCCCGCGTTCCGGTCAGCGTGTGCTCGCGGGCCTCGGCCATGTCTCCTCCGGCTGGTGGGTGACGTCCTCCGGAGGATCTTCCCAGGACGCCGTCCGGCGGTCTATAGTCCAAAACTAGCAGTGCTAATTAAGGGTAGTGCTCATCAAGGTTCGCGGTGGTCGACGCGGCGGCGGTGCGCCGTCCGGTGACCGCGCGACGACGGTCAGGAGTCCCTCGTGCGTCCCGTCCACTTCGCGGCCGCCCGCCGCACCCCGATCGGCAAGCTGCGCGGCGCGCTGTCCACCGTCCGCCCCGACGACCTCGCCGCCGCCGTGATCCGCGGCCTGGTCGCCGACGTGCCCGCGCTCGACCCCGCCCGGATCGACGACGTGTACTGGGGCGCCGCCAACCAGGCGGGCGAGGACAACCGGAACGTCGCCCGCATGGCCGCCCTGCTCGCGGGCCTGCCCGAGACCGTGCCCGGCGCCACCGTGAACCGGTTGTGCGCCTCCGGCCTCGAAGCCGTCACCGCCGCCGCCCGCACCGTCGCCGCGGGCGAGGCCGACATCGTCCTCGCGGGCGGCTCCGAGTCCATGAGCCGGGCCCCCTTCGTGCTGCCCCGCCCCGACGAGGCGCTGCCGCACCGCATCGAGACCGCCGACACCCGGCTCGGCTGGCGCTTGGTCAACCCGGCGATGAAGGATCTGCACGGCCTGCTCGCCATGGGGGAGACCGCCGAGGAGGTCGCCGAGCGCTACGGCATCCCGCGCGAACGCCAGGACGCGTTCGCCCTGCGCAGCCACCGCCTGGCCGCCGAGGCCCGGAAGAACGGCCGCTTCGACGACGAGATCCTCCCGGTCGAGCGCCCCGACGGCGTGGTCGTCGACACCGACGAGTGCGTCCGCGAGGACACCTCCCTGGAGAAGCTGGGCCGCCTGAAGCCGGTCTTCCGCCCCGGCGGCACGGTCACCGCGGGCAACGCCTCCCCGATGAACGACGGCGCCGCCGGCCTCCTCCTGGTCAGCGAGGAGGCGCTGAACGACCTCGGCCTGGAGTCGCTGGGCCGCTACGTCGCGGGCGGCTCGGCAGGCGTCCACCCCGACGTCATGGGCATCGGCCCGGTCCCCGCCACCCGCAAGGTGCTGGCCCGGGCCGGCTGGAGCGTAGGCGACCTCGCCGAGGCCGAGTTCAACGAGGCGTTCGCCGCCCAGGCCCTCGCCTGCGTCGACCAGCTCGGCATCGACCCCGACCTGGTCAACCCCACGGGCGGGGCCATCGCGCTGGGCCACCCGATCGGCTGCTCCGGCGCCCGCATCCTCACCACGCTGCTCCACCGCATGCGCCGCACGGGCGCCGGCCGCGGGCTGGCCACGATGTGCGTCGGCGTCGGCCAGGGCAGCGCGGTCCTCGTCGAACGCCACTAGGTCCCACCCGGCTGAGGAGCCCTCCAGGTGCGGAGCCCCAGCCGAAGGGCCCCAGCCCCCAGAGCCGCCCCCTCTGCAGAGCCGCAGCAAAGAAAGCAAGGAAACGGAGCAACACCCCATGGCAACCCTCTCCGTCGCCGCCGTCCTCGCCGAGAACGCCCGGCGCCGTCCCGACAAGGAGGCGCTCGTCGAGGGCGACCTGCGGCTGACCTTCGCCGAAGTGTGGCGGCGGGCCCGCGCCCAGGCCGGTGCGCTCGTCGGCCTGGACGTCCGGCCCGGGGACCGGGTCGCGCTGATGGCACCGAACACCGCCGACTTCCCGATCGCCTACTACGCCGTCGCCGCGGCCGGCGCCGTCGTGGTACCGGTGCACCTGCTGCTGTCCGCGGCCGAGGTCGAGCACGTGCTGCGCGACAGCGGGGCCACCCTGCTGCTGTGCCACCCGGCGCAGGCTGAGACCGGCGCCGCCGCCGCGCGGGAGACCGGCGTACGGATGATCACGCTCGGCGAGGACTTCGACAGGCTCGCAGCGGACGCCGAGCCGCTGCCCACCTACGTCACCCGCGACGCCGACGATCCCGCCGTCGTCTTCTACACCAGCGGCACGACCGGCGTCCCCAAGGGCGCCGTGCTCAGCCACTTCAACCTGGTGATGAACGCGACGGTCAACGCCTTCGACGCCAACGACATCCGGCCCGACGACGTGGCGCTCGGCGCGCTGCCGCTTTTCCACGCCTTCGGCCAGACCGTCTCCCTCAACTCCACCTGGCGGGCGGGCGCGACCCTCGTCCTGCTGCCGCGCTTCGACGCGGCGCGCGCCATCGAGCTGATGGTGAAGGAGGGCGTCAACACCTTCCACGGGGTGCCGACCATGTTCGTCGCCCTCGCCGCCGCGGCGGCCGGGGCCGAGGCCCTGCCGGAGCTGCGGGTGTGCGTCTCCGGCGGCGCCTCGCTGCCGGTGGCCGTGCTCGAACGGTTCGAGCGGGCCTTCGGGGCGAAGATCTACGAGGGGTACGGGCTGTCGGAGACCTCTCCGGCGGCGGCCGTGAACCAGCCGGTTTTCGGTGCCAGGCCCGGCACCATCGGCCACCCGCTCTGGGGCGTCGACGTGGAGATCGCCCGCGCCGAGGTCGAGGACGCCGTGGAACTGCTGCCGCCCGGGGAACTGGGCGAGGTCGTCGTCCGCGGCCACAACGTCTTCTCCGGTTACCTCGGCCGCCCCGAGGCCACCGCGGAGGCGCTCGTCGACGGGTGGTTCCGCACCGGGGACCTGGGCACCAAGGACGAGGAAGGATTCCTGAGGATCGTCGACCGGAAGAAGGACGTCATCATCCGCGGCGGCTACAACGTCTACCCGCGCGAGGTCGAGGAGGTGCTGATGCGCCACCCCGGCATCGCCCAGGTCGCCGTCATCGGGCTCCCCGACGAACTCCACGGCGAGGAGGTCTGCGCGGTGGTCGTGCGTGCCCCCGGCACGACGCCCGACGCGGTGCCGGACGCCGCCGCGGTCACCGAGTGGTCCAAGCAGCACCTCGGGCGGCACAAGTACCCGCGCCGGGTGGAGTTCGCGGACGAGCTGCCGCTCGGGCCGAGCATGAAGGTGCTGAAGCGGGAGCTGCGCGTGCGGTACGCCGACCGCTAAGGATCAATGGGCGAGACGGTGCTTACGACACCGGTGGGGTGCGCATAGCATCGGTCCCCGCAATGGACACCATGACGCTCTGGCACCTCACCGGCTGGGAATTCGCCGCCCTCGCCTTCGCGGTCCTGCTCGTCGGCTTCTCCAAAACGGCGGTGAGCGGGGCCAACACGGTCAGCCTCGCGATCTTCGCGGCGGTCCTGCCCGCCCGCGCCTCCACCGGCATCCTGCTGCCGATCCTGATCGCCGGTGACGTCCTGGCCGTCCTCACCTACCGGCGCCACGCGCACTGGCCCACCCTGTGGCGGCTGTTCCCGGCGGTCGGCGTGGGCGTGGTCGTCGGCACCCTGTTCCTGGTGTGGGCCGACGACGCGGTCGTACGCACCTCGATCGGTGTGATCCTGCTGTTCATGGCCGGGGTGACGGTGTGGCGCCGGCGGCGGGCCGACGCCGCCGAACAGCCGGACGAGGTCACCTCGCGCACCGGCCGGGTGAAGGCCCGCTCGTACGGCGTCCTGGGCGGGTTCACCACGATGGTCGCCAACGCGGGCGGCCCAGTGATGTCGATGTACCTGCTCTCCGCGGGGTTCCGAAAGCTCGGCTTCCTGGGCACCTCGGCGTTCTTCTTCCTGATCGTCAACGTCTCCAAGCTGCCCTTCAGCGCGGGGCTCGGTCTGATCGACGGCCACTCGCTGCTGCTCGACGCGGTGCTGGTCGTCTTCGTGGTGCCCGGCGCGTTCCTCGGCAAGTGGGCCGTGAACCGGATCAACCAACGCCTGTTCGAGCGTCTGGTGATCGCGGCGACGGTTGTGGGCGGTCTGCAGTTGCTCCTTGCCTGATCCGCTGGGGGAGCCCGTTGCTGAGGTCCTCCACCAGCAGGCGCTTGGCGATGGCGTCGACGGCCGCGCGCAGCTCCGTGTCCGTGGGGCGGCCGATGTCCCGCTCCACCCGGTCCTCCAGCCATGCCGCCCATGCCCGGCCGATCACCAGGGCCTCACGGGCGCCCGCGTCGGTGTGGGACAGCAGGGAGCCGTGGCGGGTCAGGAACCCCTCCTCCACCATCCGGTCGAAGACCGGCAGCAGCACCTCCGGCGGCAGCCGGCGGCGGGCGGCGATCAGCCCGAGGCTGGCGTGTCCGACCAGCCGCGTGAACAGGTCCACCTGCATCACGGCCCAGGCACCGGCGACGTCCAGCCGGGTGTCGCTGTCCGCGATGATCCGACGCGCGGTGTCCAGCTCCGTACCGCCGATGATCTTCCCGACGGAAGCCTCAAGCGTCCGCCTGCTGCTGGCGTCGTGCGGTGAGGCGAAGCCCTCGCCCATGTCCGTGGACCCCGCGCGGGCGCTGTCGCGCAGCTGGACCTGCTTGAGGAACAGGGCGACCACGAAGCCCAGGACCGCGACCGGCACCGTCCACAGGAACACGGTCTGGATGGTGTCCGCGTACGCGCCGATGACCGGCGCCGACGCCGGGGGCGGCAGCCGGTGCACACCCTCCGGACTGGTCGACGCCCTCGCGATCACCGACGGGTCCGCGGCACCGGTGCGGGCCGCCGCCGCGACTCCGTCGCGCAGGTTGGGACCGAGCGAGTTGGCGTAGATCGTGCCGAACACGGCGGTGCCGAAGGAACTGCCCAGCGTGCGGAAGAAGGTGACGCCGGAGGTGGCGGTGCCGAGGTCGGAGTACTCGACCGTGTTCTGCACGGCGATGGTCAGCACCTGCATGGACAGGCCGATGCCGGTGCCCAGCACGAACATGTACAGCGACTCCAGCCCAGCGCCCGTGCCCGCACCCATCAGCGACATCAGATACAGGCCGACGCCCATCACCAGGGTGCCCACGATGGGGAACAGCCGGTAGCGCCCCGTCTTGCTGACCACGTTGCCGCTGAACACCGAGGCGATCAGCAGACCCGCCACCATCGGCAGCGTCCGTACCCCGGAGACCGTGGCCGAGTCCCCGTCGACGTACTGCAGATACGTCGGCAGATACGTCAGCGCGCCCAGCATGGCGAAGCCGACGATGAAGCTGAGGATCGAGCAGACCGTGAACACCGGGTTGGAGAACAGCCGCATCGGCAGCATCGGTTCGGCCGCCCGGGTCTCCACCCAGCAGAACAGTCCCAGCGCGATCAGCCCGCCCGCGAACAGGCCGATGATCACGGCCGAGCCCCACGCGTACTCGTTGCCGCCCCAGCTCGTCGCCAGGATCAGCGCGCTGGCGCCGACCGCGACCAGCGCGATGCCCAGGTAGTCGATGACGGGACGGGCGGCCGACTTGACCACCGGGATGGTGCGCGCGGCGGCGAAGACGACGACGATCGCGATGGGCACGTTGACGTAGAACGCCCAGCGCCAGGACAGGTGGTCGGTGAACAGGCCGCCCAGCAGCGGCCCGATGACCGTGGCGACCCCGAACACCGCGCCGATCGCGCCCTGGTACTTGCCCCGCTCCCGCAGCGGGATGACGTCCGCGATCAGCGCCATCGCCGTCACCATCAGGCCGCCCGCGCCGATGCCCTGCACCGCCCGCCAGAGGATCAGCAGCGGCATGTTGGTCGCCAGCCCGCACAGGAACGAGCCGGTGATGAACACGACCGCGGACACCTGGAAGACCACCTTGCGGCCGAACAGGTCTCCGAACTTGCCGACCAGCACCGTCGCCACGGTCTCCGCGAGCAGGTACGAGGTCACCACCCACGACATGTGCGCGGCGCCGCCCAGGTCCGACACGATGGTGGGCAGCGCGGTGCCGACGATCGTCTGGTCCAGGGCCGCGAGCAGCATGCCGAGCATGATCGTGACGAAGACGACGTTGCGCCGCCGCCGGTCCAGCACGGGCGGCTGAGCGGCTGCGGTCCGCGGTGCTTCCTCGGCGACTGTCACACGGTCACGATCACACCGGTGCACCGGCCACGCATGCGGGAGCGGTCCGCCCGGGTGTGCCCGGGGGCCCGGTCAGGGCCCGGTCCGGTCAGCGGTCGCCGGGGTTGCGCCGCAGCAGGTAGGTGTCCATGATCCAGCCCTTGCGCTCCCGCGCCTCGGCACGCAGCCGCTCGATGCGGGGCGCGGCCTCGGCGATCGGACCGGAGTCGAGGATCTCGTCCGGGGTGCCCAAGTAGGCACCCCAGTAGATGTCGATGTCCTGGTCCGCGTACCGCCGGAAGGTCTGGTGGGCGTCCAGCATCACGACGACGTCGTCCGTGTCCTCGGGGAAGCCCTCGGCCAGCCGCCGCCCCGTGGTGATCTGCACCGGACGCGCCACCCGGTTCAGCCCCGTCCGGTGCCGGGCGACCAGTGAGGAGACGCTGCTGATGCCGGGCACCACGTCGTACTCGAACGCCACCGCGCCGCGCTCCAGGATCTCCTCCAGGATGCCCAGCGTGCTGTCGTACAGCGCGGGGTCGCCCCAGACCAGGAACGCGCCGGTCTCGTCCTCGCCCAGCTCCTCGGCGATCAGGCGCTCGTAGATGCCCGCGCGGGCACTGCGCCAGTCCCCGACGGCGGGGGAGTAGGCGGCGCCGCCCGCGCTCCGGTCCCGCTCGGGGTCGCGCGCCTCGACGACCCGGTACGTCCCCGCCGGTACGTGCGCCTCCAGCATGTCCCGGCGCAGCCGCACCAGGTCGGCCTTGGCCTCGCCCTTGTCCAGGACGAAGAACACGTCCGTGCCGCGCAGCGCCCTGACCGCCTGGAGCGTCAGCTGCTCCGGGTCGCCCGCGCCAATACCGATCACATGAATGGTCCGCACACCACGAGTCTGCCGTACGCCACCGACCGCGCCCCGACCGGGCCGCCCCGGCGGGATTCAGCCCCGCAGCCGGGGCGCCCGCGCCGCCGCGTCCACGGGAGCGCCGCCCTCCACCTCGCCGGCCAGCTTTCCGGCCCACCCGGCGACCGCGCCCAGATCCATCCCGTACGGCCGCTCCCGCCCGGCCTCCGACGCCGCCCACGCCGTGACGGCACCCGCCCCGCGCCGCAGCAGCCTCGCCCCGCCGGTGGCGTTGCCGCGCGCCGAGTGCGTGAGCCCGACGGCCAGCTGGGCCATGCCCCGCCACAGCTCCCGCTCCTCCTCGGGCCCCGACTTCCAGGCGTCCTCGAAGACCTCGTGCGCGTGGAACGGCTTGCCGTCGTCCAGCAGCCGCTGCGCCTCGGCGACGGTCGCCTCGGGAGCCCGTACGACGCCCTCGGGCTGGCGCGGCACGCCGTCCGCGCCGTACGGCAGCGGGCGTCCGAGCCCGTCCCGCGGCCGGGCGTTGCGTGCCCGGCCCTCGTCGTCACGGTCCCGCCCCTCCTCCGGGCGGTCGGGGGCGGTGCTGTCCACGGGGCTGTCGGCAGGGCTGTCCATGGGACCGATTGTCCCTCTCCCGTGCCCGCTTAGGCGCGGCCCCGTCCGTGGGGTAAAGTGCTGTCGCGTGATCGCGCGGTTCACCGCGCGTGACGACACCGGGACGTGGCGCAGCTTGGTAGCGCACTTGACTGGGGGTCAAGGGGTCGCAGGTTCAAATCCTGTCGTCCCGACGGTGTGAAGAAGGGCCTTCACGGACGCGAGTCCGTGAAGGCCCTTCTTCGTCGTCTCCTCCCGGTGGTCAGTCCCGCGGCCGCGCCCCCGCGGCGACGAGCAGGTCCACCGTCTCCCGGTGCGGCCCGTTCGACGCCCAGTCCAGCGGCGTCCAGCCGGTGCCGTGGTCCTCGCGCAGGTTCGGGTCGGCTCCGTACTCGAGGAGCGCGCGGACGGCCTCGGTGTGCCCCCAGCAGGCCGCCCCGCACAGCGGTGTGCCCTCCGAGCCGATTCCGCTCTCCGTGTCCGGCCGGGCGCCGGCCGCGAGCAGTACGCGGACGATGTCGGCGTCCCCGTTCACGGACGCCAGGTACAGCGGGGTGCTCCCGGCCGTGTCCGCCGTCTCGGCGGGCGCTCCGGCCCGCAGCGCGGCCCGCACCCGCGCCGGCTCACCGACGAGCGCTGCGTCGACGAGACGCCGGGACAGTTTCTTGTGCTTTCGCCTGTTCACGCGAGCCGAGAGTACGCGGCGCTTGACTTGAAGTGCACTTCAAAATGAAGACTCCCTGCGTACCCGGACGACCGGGCACGAATGGGGAGGAAAACCGTGAAGTACCGCACCATAGGCGCCGACCCCGCGCACCGCCGCGAGGTGAGCGTGCTCGCGCTCGGCGCGATGCTGTTCGGCTCGCTGACCGACGAGAAGACCTCGTTCGCCGTCCTCGACCGCTATGTGGAGGCCGGCGGGAACTTCATCGACACGTCCGACAACTACGCCTTCTGGACCGACGGCGGCCAGGGCGGCCAGAGCGAGGAACTCCTCGGCCGCTGGCGGCGCAGCCGCGGGATCGGCGACGAGGTCGTGATCGCCACCAAGCTGGGGGCGCGTCCGCTGGCGCCCGGCACCGGCTACACCGACAACCCCGAGGGCCTGTCCGCCAAGGTGATCCGCGAGGCGGCAGACCGCAGCAGGCGACGGCTGGGGGTGGACAGGCTCGACCTGCTGTACGCACACATCGACGACTTCACCGTGGCGCAGAGCGAGACCGTCGAGGCGTTCGGCGCGCTGGTCGCCGAGGGCACCGTCGGACTGCTCGGCGTCAGCAACCAGGCGATGTGGCGCGTCGAGCGGGCCCGGGCCCTGGCCGCCGCGGCCGGACTGCCCGGCTACGAGGTGCTGCAGTACCAGCACAGCCACCTGCGGCCCCGCTTCGACGTGCCGAGCGAGTTCTCCCCGTACGGCAGCCTCGGCCATGCCGGCGCCGAACTCCTCGGCTACCTGCGGGCGGAGCCGGAGCTGACCCTGGTCGCCTACTCGCCGCTGCTGGCCGGTGCCTACGTCCGCGAGGACAAGCCGCTGCCCCCGGACTACGACCATCCGGGCACCCCGGCCCGGCTCGCCGTGCTCCGCGAGGTGGCCCGGGAGACCGGGGCCACGGTCAACCAGGTCGTCCTCGCCTGGCAGATCGGCGCGGAACTGCCGATCGTGCCGCTGGCCGGGGCCTCGTCGGTCGCCCAGCTGGAGGAGAACCTGGCGGCCGTGGAGCTGGAGCTGACCGCGGACCAGCGTGCCCGCCTGGACACGGTCCACTGAGCCCGGTCAGTTCCTGACCAGCAGCTGGAAGTCGAACGCGTACCGGGACGCGCGGTACACGTGCGTCCCGTACTCGACCGGCCGCCCGGTGTCGTCGTACGCGATGCGCCGCATGGTGAGCAGCGCGGCGCCCTCCCGCTCGCCGAGCCGCTCGGCCTCCTCGCGGCAGGCGATGCGGGCGCCGACGGTCTGCCGGGCGCTGTGCAGGGTGATGCCCGAGGAGCGCATCATCCGGTAGAGACCGGTCGACTCCAGGCGGGCGTCGTCGAGTTCCAGCAGGCCGGCCGGGAGGTGGTTGCACAGCATCGCCACCGGCTGCCCGTGGGTGAGGCGCAGCCGCTCCAGGACGGCCACCTCGGTGCCCTCCGCGACGCCGAGGGCCGCCGCGACCTCGGCGGTGGCCGGGACGCCCTCGTTGCGCACCACCCGGGTCCCGGGGTCCTGGCCGGCCGCCTCCAGGTCGTCGTAGAGGCTGCTCAGCTCCAGCGGGCGCCTGACCTGGCTGTGCACCACCTGGGTGCCGACGCCGCGCCGCCGTACCAGCAGCCCTTTGTCGACCAGGGACTGGATGGCCTGCCGGACCGTCGGCCGGGACAGGCCGAGGCGGACGGAGAGGTCGACCTCGTTGCCCAGCAGGTTCCCCGGCGCGAGGGCGCCGTGTTCTATCGCCGCCTCCAACTGCTGGGCCAGTTGGTAGTAGAGCGGCACCGGACTGCTCCGGTCCAGGGCGAAGTCCAGGGTGCCGATCGCGGGGGCGGTCACGGCACGTGCGGGGTCGCCGGTCTTCGCCATGGACGTACCTCCCTTGCGTAGGGGACTGGCTGGGTGGCGGGGGTGCCGGAGGGGTCAGAGGTGTCGGCGGCGGTCGGCGACCGCGCGCTCGTAGGCCGCCCGCGCCTCGGTGGCGGCCTCGCGGGCCGACACCTCGGCCACCGGCACGTCCCACCACGCCTCGGCCGGGAGCGCGGTCCCCGGGGGCGCCGTCTCGACGTACACGCACGTCGGGCGGGTGGCCGCGCGGGCCGTCGAGAGCGCCTCGCGCAGTTCCCGCACCGTCTTGGCGCGCAGTACGTCCATGCCGAGACTGGCCGCGTTGGCGGCGAGGTCGACGGGGAGCGGGGCGCCGGTGAAGGAGCCGTCGGCGACGCGGTGGCGGTAGTCGGTGCCGAAGCGCTCGGCGCCCACCGACTCGGACAGTCCGCCGATGGACGCGTAGCCGTGGTTCTGGACCAGGACCAGCTTCACCGGCAGGTTCTCCTGCACCGCCGTGACGATCTCCGTCGGGTTCATCAGGTACGTTCCGTCGCCGACCAGGGCCCACACGGGGATGCCGGGCGCGGCCTGCTGGACGCCGAGCGCGGCCGGGATCTCGTAGCCCATGCAGGAGTAGCCGTACTCCAGGTGGTACTGGCGCGGGGAGCGGGCCCGCCACAGCTTGTGCAGGTCGCCGGGGAGCGAACCGGCGGCGTTGATCACCACGTCCTGGTCGCCGACGACCGTGTCGAGCGCGCCCAGCACCTGCGTCTGGGTGGGCACCGCGCTGTCGTCGTCGGCGCGGAACGCCCCCTCGACCGCCTCCTCCCAACGGGCCCTGCCGGTGCGGTACTCCGTCTCGTACGCCGCGTCCACCCGGTGCCCGACGAGCGCGTCCGTCAGCGCGGCCAGCCCCGACCGGGCGTCGCACACCAGGGTGGTGGCGGCGAGCTTGTGGGCGTCGAAGGCGGTGATGTTGAGGTTCAGGAAGCGCACGCCGGGGTGCTGGAAGAGGGTGCCGGAGGCGGTGGTGAAGTCCGAGTAGCGGGTGCCGACGCCGATCACCAGGTCCGCGGTGCGGGCGAGGGCGTCGCTCACCGCGGTGCCGGTGTGGCCGATGCCGCCGAGGTCCGCCGGGTGGTCGTGGCGCAGCGCGCCCTTGCCTGCCTGGGTGGAGGCGACCGGGATGCCGGTGGCGTCCACCAGTGCCTTGAGGGCCGGTTCGGCCTCGCTGTGGTGGACGCCGCCGCCCGCGACGATCAGCGGACGTGCGGCGGCGCGGATCGCCCGGACGGCCTCGGCCAGTTCCGCCGGGTCGGGCGCGGGACGGCGCACCCGCCACACCCGGTCGGCGAAGAACTCCTCCGGCCAGTCGTATGCCTGTGCCTGCACGTCCTGCGGCAGCGCGAGGGTGACCGCGCCGGTCTCCGCGGGGTCGGACAGCACGCGCACGGCGTTGAGCGCGGAGGTGAGGAGCGCCTCGGGGCGGGTGATCCGGTCGAAGTACCGGGACACGGGCCGCAGGGCGTCGTTCACGGACACGTCGGCCTCGACCGGGTGCTCCAGCTGCTGGAGGAGCGGGTCGGCGGCGTGCGAGGCGAAGTAGTCGCCGGGCAGGAGCAGGACCGGCAGACGGTTGATCGTGGCCAGGGCCGCACCCGTGACCAGGTTGGTGGCGCCGGGTCCGATGGAGGTTGTCACCGCCTGCGCGGACAGGCGGTTGAGGTGGCGGGCGTGACCGACGGCCGCGTGCACCATGGCCTGCTCGTTGCGGCCCTGGTGGTAGGGCATCGCCTCGCGGTACTCGACGAGTGCCTGCCCGAGGCCGGCCACGTTGCCGTGGCCGAAGATCCCCCAGGTGCCGGCGATCAGACGGTGCCGCACGCCGTCGCGTTCGGTGTACTGCGCGGCCAGGAAGCGCACCAGGGCCTGGGCGGTGGTCAGTCGGCGGGTGGCGGCGGCGCTCATGCGGACCTCTCCGGTGCGGTGTAGAGGGGGAGCCGGGGGTCGACCGGCTGCTCGGGCCAGGTGTCGCGGATCCAGGCGTGGCCGGGGTGGTCGCAGATCAGCCAGGCGCGTTCGGGCTCCGGCCCCGCCATGACGTTGAGGTAGTACATGTGGTGTCCGGGGACCGCCATCGACGGTCCGTGCCAGCCGTCGGGGATCAGTACGACGTCCCCGTCGCGCACTTCGGCGAGCACGTCGGTGCCCTGTCCCCGTCCGGAGGGGGAGACGCGCTGGTAGCCGAGGCCCGGGGTGCCGTCGTGGTCCGCGAACTCGAAGTAGTAGATCTCCTCCAGCACCGACTCCTCGCCGGGGCGGTGCTCGTCGTGCTTGTGCGGCGGGAAGGAGGACCAGTTGCCGCCCGGGGTCAGCACCTCGACCGCGATCAGTTTGTCGCACTCGAACACGCCTGCCGCGCCGAAGTTGTTGACCTGCCGCGAGCAGTTCCCGGTGCCCCGCAGCTCCACCGGCACCGAGGACGCCGGTGCGTAGCGGGCCGGCAGACGGCGGGTGCAGCGGGCGCCGGTCAGCGCGAAGCGGCCGCCGCCGGTGGAGGTCAGGGTCGTGCGGGCGTCGCGGGGGACGTAGGCGAAGTCGGTGACACCGTCGAACACGCTGTCCCGGCCGGTCAGTTCGAAGGTCTCCCGGCCGAAGTCGTCGGCGGTCGCGACCGTGCAGCCGCCGCTCAGCGGCAGCACGATCCACTCGCTCTCGCCGCTGTCGAAGGTGTGGCTGCCGCCGGGGGCCAGGCTCACCACGCGCAGGCTCGAGTAGCCCCAGCCCGCACTCTCGGGCGTCACGTCCACGGCGTACGGGCCGTCGGCCGCCGCCTTGCCCGCGGGAAGGTGATACGTCATCGTCCGCTTCTCCGCCTCTCCTCGGTCACAGCAGTCGGTCACAGCAATCGGTCACGGCAGTCGGTCCGGTAATCGGTCACGGCAATCGGTCACAGCAGTCCGACGGCCGTGTCCACCGCCTCCTCCACGCTGCCCCCGGCCGGGTAGAGCAGCGAGCGGCCCACGACCATGCCCTGCACGGTGGGCAGCCGCAGCGCCTTGCGCCAGCGTTCGTAGGCCGCGGTCTGGTCCGCCGGGGAGCCCCCTATGTCGCCGCCGAGCAGGACCGCGGGCAGTGTGGAGGTCTCCAGGACCTCGGCCATGTCGTCCGGGTTCCGGGTGACGGGCAGTTTCAGCCAGGTGTAGGCGGAGGTGCCGCCGAGACCGGACGCGATGGCGATGGAGCGGGTCACGGCCTCGGCCGACAGGTCGTTGCGCACCCGCCCGTCGATCCGGCGGGAGATGAACGGCTCGACGAAGAGCGGCAGTTCACGTGCGGCCATGGCGTCCACCGCCCGGGCGCTCGCCTCCATCGTGGCCAGCGAGCCGGGGTCGTCGTAGTCGATGCGCAGCAGCAGCTTGCCCGCGTCGAAGCGCAGCCGGGCGATGTCCTCGGCGCGGTGGCCGGTGAAGCGGTCGTCCATCTCGAAGGCGGCGCCCGCGAGGCCGCCCCGGTTCATCGAACCCATGACGACCTTGTTCTCCAGCACGCCGAGCAGCAGCAGGTCCTCCAGCACGTCGGCGGTGGCCAGCACCCCGTCGACGCCGGGCCGGGACAGCGCGGTGCACAGGCGCTCCAGCAGGTCGGCCCGGTTGGCCATGGCGAGCCCGCGGTCGCCGACGCCGAGCGCGCCGCGCGCCGGGTGGTCGGCGGCCACGATCATCAGGCGGCCGGAGTCGCCGATCAGCGGGCGGCGTACCCGGCCGGCCGCGGCCTCGGCGATCGCCTCCGGGTGCCGGGCGCGGACCGCGGTGAGGTCCGGGATGCTGGAGATACTGCGGGACAAGGCTTTGCTCCGTTCAGGGAGTGGCTCGCGCGAGGAGGTCGTCGACCTCCGCCTCGGTGGGCATCGCGGAGGAACAGGCGAGACGGGAGGCGACGAGGGCGCCGGCCGCGTTGGCGTACCGCATGATCCGCTCCAGCTCCCAGCCGGAGAGCAGACCGTGACACAGGGAGCCGCCGAACGCGTCGCCCGCGCCGAGGCCGTTGACCACCTCGACCGGGACCGGCGGCACCTCGGCCGACCGGCCGTCGCGGTGCACGGCGAGGACACCCTTCGGGCCCTGCTTGACGACGGCCAGCTCCACACCGGCCGCCAGCAACGCCTCGGCGCAGGCGCGGGGTTCGCGCACCCCGGTGGCGATCTCGCACTCGTCCAGGTTGCCGACCGCGACGGTCGCGTGGCCGAGCGCCTCGGCGTAGTACGGGCGGGCCTGCTCGGGGTCGGCCCAGAACATGGGGCGCCAGTCCAGGTCGAAGACCGTGGTGCCGGACTTCGCACGGTGCGCGAGCGCGGCCAGCGTCGCCGTGCGGCTCGGTTCCTCGCTCAGTCCGGTGCCGGTCATCCAGAAGATCGAGGCCGCACGGATCGCGTCCAGGTCCAGCTCCTCCGGGTGGATCTCCAGGTCCGGCGCCTTGGGGCGGCGGTAGAAGTACAGCGGGAAGTCGTCCGGCGGGAAGATCTCGCAGAACGTCACCGGCGTCGGGTACGCGGCGACCGGGGTGACCCAGCGGTCGTCGACGCCGAACTCCTTCAGCGCGCCGTGCAGATAGCCGCCGAAGGGGTCGTCGCCCGTGCGGGTGATGACGGCCGTGGCGCGGCCGAGCCGGGCGGCCGCGACCGCGACGTTGGAGGCCGAACCGCCGAGAAACTTGCCGAAGGTCTCAACCTCCGCCAGGGGTACGCCCGTCTGCAGAGGATAGAGATCGACCCCGATGCGGCCCATCGTGATCAGATCGAAACGCGGGACTGACTCGGCCATGTGCGACGCTCCTTTGGCTGGGCGGGGGCCTGCCGCCTCCCAAGGTGTATGACTCCTGGACGACGCTGTCAATACTTTGTACTTACATTCGGACCTGCGAGTGAAATGATGTCTTGACAAAGTATTGACAGTGGGCGTCCCAAGGACTTGTATCCGGTCCCAGCGCAGCAACAGCCATTCTTCTCGGGTCTGGCACTCGGGTCTGGCACACGGCTCTCCCGTCGCACAGTCGCACAGTGAGGTGCAGGAAAAGATGGACCGCTCTTCGCACGCCCGCTCCCGCAGATTCGCCCCTGCCGTGGCCCTCGCCGCCGCCGCGGCCCTGACCCTCGCCGGCTGCTCCAGCAGCTCGGGCGGGAAGAAGGCCGACGAGGAGAGCGACTCGGGCGCCTCCGCGGGCAAGGCGAACACCCCCCGCATGACGGTCGCCCTGGTCACCCACCAGGCGCCCGGCGACACCTTCTGGGACATCGTCCGCAAGGGCGCCCAGGCCGCCGCCGACAAGGACAACGTCAAGCTCGTCTACTCCGCCGACCCGAACGCGGGCAACCAGGCCAACCTGGTGCAGAACGCGATCGACCAGAAGGTCGACGGCATCGCCGTCACCCTCGCCAAGCCGGACGCCCTGCGCGGCGTCCTCGACAAGGCGGAGAAGGCCGGCATACCCGTGGTCGGGCTCAACTCCGGTCTGGCGGACTGGAAGAAGCTCGGCCTGATGGAGTTCTTCGGCCAGGACGAGAGCGTGGCCGGCGAGGCGCTCGGCAAGCGGCTCAACGAGGACGGGGCGAAGAACGCCGTCTGCGTCATCCACGAGCAGGGCAACGTCGGCCTGACCCAGCGCTGCGACGGCGTGAAGAAGACCTTCGAGGGGTCCATCGAGAACCTCTACGTCAACGGCACCGACATGCCCTCGGTGAAGTCGACCATCACCGCCAAGCTCAAGCAGGACGGCGCCATCGACCACCTGATCACGCTCGGCGCCCCCTTCGCCATGACCGCCGTGCAGTCGGTGGACGAGTCCGGCAGCAAGGCCAAGGTCGCCACCTTCGACCTCAACAAGGAACTGACCGGCGCCATCGAGAAGGGCGACATCGAGTTCGCCGTCGACCAGCAGCCCTACCTCCAGGGCTACCTCGCGGTCGACGGGCTGTGGCTCTACAAGAACAACGGCAACTACAGCGGCGGCGGTGAGCAGCCGGTGCTGACCGGTCCGGCCTTCGTCGACAAGACCAACGTCAAGGCCGTCGCCGAGTTCGCCTCGAAGGGCACCCGGTGATGAGCATGGCCCAACAGGCTGAGCCGGCGGTGACCACACCGCCGGCCCCCGGCCCCAAGCAGACCGACGGGCGCACCCGTGAGCGCTCCGTGGCGCTGCGGGTGCTCGCCCGGCCCGAGGTCGGGGTCTTCCTCGGCGCCGTCGCCGTGTTCGTCTTCTTCCTGATCGCCGCGCCCACCCTCCGCGACGGCGGCTCCATGGCGACGGTGCTGTACCAGTCGTCCACCATCGGCATCATGGCGCTGCCCGTCGCCCTGCTGATGATCGGCGGCGAGTTCGACCTCTCCGCCGGTGTCGCCGTGGTCACCTCGGCGCTCACCGCGGGCATGCTCAGCTACCAGCTGACCATGAACGTCTGGATGGGCGTGGTCGTCGCCCTCGTCGCCTCGCTCGCCGTCGGCGCCTTCAACGGCTGGGTGCTGGTGAAGACCGGCCTGCCGAGCTTCCTGGTCACGCTGGCCACCTTCCTGGTCCTCCAGGGCGTCAACCTCGCCGTCACCAAGCTCGTCACCGGCAACGTCGCCACCGACGACATCAGCGACATGGACGGCTTCGACCAGGCCAAGGCCCTGTTCGCCTCGTCCTTCGACGTCGGCGGCGTCGAGGTGAAGATCACGGTGGTGTGGTGGCTGGTCTTCGCGGCCCTGGCCACCTGGGTCCTGCTGCGCACCAAGTACGGCAACTGGATCTTCGCCGTCGGCGGCAGCCAGGAGTCCGCCCGCGCGGTCGGCGTGCCGGTCACCTTCACCAAGATCACGCTGTTCATGCTGGTCGGCTTCGGCGCCTGGTTCGTCGGCATGCACCAGCTGTTCTCCTTCAACACCGTGCAGTCGGGTGAGGGTGTCGGCCAGGAGCTGATCTACATCGCCGCGGCGGTCATCGGCGGCTGTCTGCTCACCGGCGGCTACGGCTCCGCGATCGGCCCCGTCTTCGGCGCCTTCATGTTCGGCATGGTGAACCAGGGCATCGTCTTCGCCGGCTGGAACCCCGACTGGTTCAAGGCATTCCTCGGCGTGATGCTCCTCGGCGCCGTCCTCATCAACCTGTACGTCCGCCGCGCCGCGACCCGGAGGTGATCGGAAATGACCAGCAAGACCCCCGCAGCCCCCGGCACCCACGGCGCCGTCCTGGCCGACCCCGCACCCGAGCAGGACCGCCCCCTGGTCGAACTGCGCCGGGCCGGCAAGTCCTACGGCAACATCCGCGCCCTGCACGGAGTCGACCTCACCGTCCATCCCGGCCGGGTGACCTGCGTGCTCGGTGACAACGGTGCCGGCAAGTCCACCCTCATCAAGATCATCTCCGGGCTGCACCAGCACACCGAGGGCGAGTTCCTCGTCGACGGCGAGGCCGTGCGCTTCGCCACCCCGCGCGACGCGCTGGCCCGCGGCATCGCCACGGTCTACCAGGACCTCGCCACGATCCCGCTGATGCCGGTGTGGCGGAACTTCTTCCTCGGCTCCGAGATGACCAAGGGCCCCTGGCCCGTGCGCCGCCTCGACATCGACCGCATGAAGCGGACCGCCGACGAGGAACTGCGCAACATGGGCATCGTCCTGGACGACCTCGAACAGCCCATCGGCACCCTATCCGGCGGCCAGCGCCAGTGCGTCGCCATCGCCCGCGCCGTCTACTTCGGCGCCCGCGTCCTCATCCTCGACGAACCCACCGCCGCGCTGGGCGTCAAGCAGTCCGGCGTGGTCCTCAAGTACATCGCCGCCGCCCGCGAACGCGGACTCGGCGTCATCTTCATCACCCACAACCCCCACCACGCCTACATGGTCGGCGACCACTTCAGCGTGCTGCGCCTGGGCACCCTCGAACTGAGCGCGGCCCGCGCCGGCATCACCCTCGAGGCGCTCACCAACCACATGGCGGGCGGCGCCGAACTGGCCGCCCTCAAGCACGAGCTGGCCCAGGTCGGCGGCGTCGACGTGGAGGCGCTGCCCGACGACGCGGGCGCTGCGGTGAAGCCCGCCGCACCCGATACTGCCGACAGGACCGACGCCGCGAAGTCCGATGCCGCGGCATCCGACAGCACCGCATCCGGCACCGCCGAAGGGAAGGCCTGAGCATGCCCTCTGCCCTCGACCGCATCCGCGTCGGCTCGGCCCCCGACTCCTGGGGCGTCTGGTTCCCCGACGACCCCCGGCAGGTGCCGTGGGAACGGTTCCTGGACGAGGTCACCGAGGCCGGCTACGACTGGATCGAGCTGGGCCCCTACGGCTACCTCCCCACCGACCCGGCCCGGCTCACCGACGAGGTGACCCGGCGCGGCCTCAAGGTCTCCGCGGGCACCATCTTCTGCGGCCTGCACCGCGGCCCCTCCGAATGGGACGCCACCTGGGAACAGGTCGGCCGCGTCGCCGCCCTCACCAAGGCCATGGACGCGAAGCACCTCGTCGTCATCCCGTCCTTCTGGCGCGACGACAAGACCGCCGAGATCCTGGAGCCGCCGGAGCTGACCGGCGAGCAGTGGGGCCACCTCACCCGGGGCATGGAGCGCCTGGGCCGCGAGGTGCGGGACGCCTACGGTCTGGACATCGTCGTCCACCCGCACGCCGACACCCACATCGACACCGAGGAGCACGTCGAGCGCTTCCTCGACGCCACCGACTCCGACCTGGTGAACCTCTGCCTGGACACCGGCCACTACGCCTACTGCGGCGGCGACAGCGTCAAGCTGATCGAGACCTACGGCGAGCGCATCGGCTACCTCCACCTCAAGCAGGTCGACCCGGAGATCCTCGCCGGGGTGCGCGAGGGCGGGGTGCCGTTCGGGCCCGCCGTGCAGCGCGGCGTGATGTGCGAGCCGCCCGGAGGTGTGCCGGAGCTGGGCCCGGTGCTCACGGCCGCCCAGGAGCTCGGCGTCGACCTGTTCGCCATCGTCGAGCAGGACATGTATCCCTGCGAGCCGGACAAGCCGCTGCCCATCGCGGTGCGCACCCGGAAGTTCCTGCGCTCCTGCGGCGCCTGAGACGGGCCGCGCCGGCGGGGAGCGTCCCGCCGGTGCGCCGCTCGGCGGGCCGTTGTCGGTGGCGCGCGCTAGCGTGCGAGCACTGACACCTCGTCCCGTTCCGGGAGGCACCCATGTCCTCGCGTCTCAACCCGTACCTCAGCTTCGACGGCGACGCCCGTCAGGCGATGGAGTTCTACGAGCAGGTGTTCGGCGGCACGCTGTCGCTGAACACCTTCGGCGAGTCCGGCATGCCGGACCCCGCGTACGCCGACAAGGTCATGCACGCCATGTTGGAGACGCCGGGCGGCTTCACCCTGATGGCCTCCGACACCCCGCCCGGGATGGAGTACCGGCCGGGCAGCAACTTCTCGGTGAGCCTCAGCGGCGACGACGCGACCGAGCTGCGCGGCTACTGGGAGAAGCTCTCCGCCGGCGGTTCCGTCGCCGTGCCCCTGGAGAAGCAGATGTGGGGCGACGTCTTCGGCATGTGCACGGACCGGTTCGGCGTCCCCTGGATGGTGAACATCAGCGAGCCGGCGAGCTGACCCACCGGCCCGCCGGACCGCGACCGGCCCCGTTCAGCCGCGCCGTACCTCCGCGATCGTCACCGGCCGGTGCTCGCGCAGCGACAGCGTGCACGCTTCCGCGATCCAGCCCGCCTCCAGCGCGTCCTCGACCGTGCAGGGGGAGGTGCGGGCACCGGCGATCACCTCGGTGAACGCGGTCAGCTCCGCACGGTAGGCGGCCGTGAAGCGGTCCATGAAGAAGTCGTGCGGAGTACCGGCCGGGAACGTCACGCCCGGCTCGACCGAGCGCAGCGGCAGCCTGTCCTCCAGGCCGACGGCGATCGAGTCGTCGAAGCCGTGGACCTCCATCCGCACGTCGTAACCACGGGCGTTGTGGCGGCTGTTGGAGACCACGGCGATGGTGCCGTCGTCCAGGGTGAGGATCGCGCCGGTGGTGTCCGCGTCGCCCACCTCCCTGATGTAGTCGGCGCCTCGGTTGCCGCCGACGGCGTAGACCTCGCTCACCTCCCGGCCGGTCACCCAGCGGATCGAGTCGAAGTCGTGCACCGAGCAGTCCCGGAAGATGCCCCCGGAGGCGGCGACGTACGCGGCGGGCGGCGGCGCCGGGTCCAGCGTGGTCGACCGTACGGTGTGCAGCGGCCCCAGCTCACCGCTTCGCACGGCGGCCCGCGCCGCGGCGAACCCGGCGTCGAAGCGGCGCTGGTAACCGATCTGGACCGGCACGTCGTGGCCCGCGAGCGCCTTGAGCACCTCGACGCCCTCCGTCATGGTGCGGGCGACGGGCTTCTCGCAGAAGACGGGCACACGGGCCTCGACGGCGGCGCGGATCAGGTCGGGGTGGGCGTCGGTCGCCGCCGCGACCACCACCCCGTCCACGCCCGCGGCCAGCACCGCCTCGGGCGAGTCCGCGACCTCGGCGCCGAACCGCTCGGCGGCGGCCTGCGCGGCGTCCGCGAACGGGTCGGCGACGACGAGCGAGTCGACGGCGTCGAGTCCGGCGAGGGTCTCGGCGTGGAAGGCGCCGATGCGGCCGAGGCCGAGGATTCCGATACGCATGTGCTGTGTTGCTCCTTGCTCGGTGTGTGGGGTGTGCGTGCCGGGGCCGGTGCCCCGCGCGCCCCCGTTCATCGGCTCTCGCGCCGTATCCGGTCCGCCCGCAGCCGCGCACGGAGCGCCTGCGGAGTCCACTCCTCGCGCAGCGCCCGCCGTACGACGTCCGCCTGGGAGGGTGGGGCCAGGCCGTCGACCGGTGGGTCGCGGTCGAGGTTGGTGGGGAAGGCGTACCCCTCCGCGCTCGCGGCGACCACCTGCTCCAGCCACCGCTCGCCCACGCCCTCGGCCTTCCGCCGCAGCAGCACCGGGTAGACGGCGTTCACCACCGCCTCCCGGTCCACGGTCTCCATGGCCCGGCCGAACGCGGAGGAGACCTGCAGCAGGTTGGCCATGCGGCGGACGTCCGCGGAGCGGTTGGCGCCCGCCGCGTGGAACAGCGCGGGATTGAAGAACACGGCGTCGCCCTTGGCCAGCGGCAACTGCACGTGGTGCGCCTCGAAGTAGGCCCGGAACTCCGGCAGTCGCCAGGCCAGGTAGCCCGGCTCGTACTTCTGGGAGTGCGGCAGGTACAGCGTGGGACCCGACTCCACCGGCATGTCGCAGTGCGCGACCGCGCCCTGGAGCGTGAGCACCGGGGAGAGGCGGTGCACGTGCGCCGGGTACGCGGCGGCGGCCTCGCCCGAGAGGAAGCCCAGGTGGTAGTCGCGGTGCACGGTCTGGGCGGCACCGCCCGGGTTGACCACGTTGATCTGGGAGGTGACCTGGTGGCCGGGGCCGAGCCAGGCGCGGGCCACCAGGGCCAGGGCGTCGTTGGCGTAGTACTCGGCGAACGCCTCCGGATCGCGCAGGGCCGCCTTCTCCAGCGCGTTCCACACCCGGTCGTTGGCCCCGGGCGCGGCGAAGTGGTCTCCGGCGGCGGCCCCCGAGGCGCGCTGCTCGGCGATCAGCGCGTCGAACACCGCGGTCGCCCGGTCCACCACCGCCGGGTCCGGAAAGGCTCCCTCGAGGACGACGATGCCGGGGCCCTCGGCGAGGGCGTGGACGAGTTCGGCCGCCGTGCCCTCGTCATCGCGCAGCTCACCGGCGTCGTACACGGGGACGTTCCGCTCCACGGCGGCGGCCCGCGGGTAGGCGGCCGGGTCGGTCGACTGCTCGACGAGCTCGCGGAAGGCGGCGAGATCGCAGTCGCCTGCGGACAGGTGGGCGCGGTGGGCGGGGACGGGCGCTGCGGGCATCGTCGTCCTTTCGCTGACAGGGGCGACGCGGTGCTGTCATTCTTGTCCTGACAAACGCGTCGAACAACCATCAGCGGGCCATCAAAAACCCATCATGGCGCGCTGCGCCGACCAAGCCGAGGAGCCGGACATGGGGCACCCCTTCCCGATCCGGGAGATCGCACGGCAGGCGGGCCTGAGCGAGGCCACCGTCGACCGGGTGCTCAACGGCCGCGGCGGCGTGCGCGAGAGCACCGCGTACGAGGTCCGACGGGCCATCACCGACCTGGACCGCCAGCGCACCCAGGTCCGGCTGGTCGGCCGCACGTTCATGTGCGACATCGTGATGCAGGCACCGGAGCGCTTCACCACCGCGGTGCGTGCGGCGCTGGAGGCGGAACTGCCCGCGCTGCACCCGGCCGTGGTGCGCTGCCGCTTCCACTTCCGCGAGACGGGCCCGGCCGGCGGGCTGACCGACACCCTGGACCGGATCGCCCGGCGCGGCTCCCAGGGGGTGATCCTGAAGGCCCCGGACGTCCCCGAGGTGACCGCCGCCGTTGCCCGGCTGACCGCCGCGGGCGTCCCCGTCGTCACCCTGGCGACGGACCTCCCGGCCAGCCCCCGGGTCGCCTACGTCGGCATCGACGACCGGGCGGCGGGCGCGACCGCCGCCTACCTCATGGGCCAGTGGCTCGGCGACCGCCCCGGCAACGTCCTCACCAGCCTCAGCAGCGGCTTCTTCCGCAACGAGGAGGAGCGCGAGATGGGCTTCCGCGGCGTCATGCGGGCCCGCCACCCCGGGCGGGGGCTCGTCGAGATCGCCGAGGGGCAGGGCCTGGACGCCACCCAGTACGACCTGGTGCGGGCCGCGCTCGAACGCGACCCGGACATCCGGGCGGTCTACTCGATGGGCGGCGGCAACATCGCCACCCTGCGCGCCTTCGAGGACCTCGGCCGCAGTTGCGAGGTGTTCGTCGCCCACGACCTCGACCAGGACAACACCCGGCTGCTGCGCGAGCGGCGCCTGTCCGTCGTCCTCCACCACGACCTGCGTCAGGACCTGCGCGAGGCATGCCACCACGTGATGCGCGCCCACGGAGCCCTGCCGCCCGCCGGCCCGTCGCGCCCGTCGCCGATACAGGTCGTCACCCCGTACAACATGCCGCCCGACACCGCGACCGTGTGACGCGCCCCGCCGCCCCGGGCGTGTGACGCGGCCGGGCGCGCCCTGGCTCCTACCGTCGGTGCCATGTGGAAATCGACTCCGGCCGGAGGCCCCGAGCGGGTGGTGGCGCTGGCCGACGGCGTCTTCGCGATCGCCATCACCCTGCTCGTCCTCGACTTCTCGGTGCCCCGCGACCTGGACTCCGCGGCCTACCGGGCCGAACTGCGCGATCTGGCACCCAACTTGGGGGCGTACGTACTGAGTCTCCTCGTGCTCGGGCTCTTCTGGCGCGACCATCGCCGGATCTTCGGCTTCGTCGAGCGGGTCGACGGCCAGGTGATCACCCTGTCGCTGATCGGCCTGGGCGTCGCGGCACTCGTTCCCTTCCCCACCAAACTCATCTCCGAGTACGGGCAGGAGCCGGTCTCCGTCGCCGTCTACGCGGCGGCGGTCGCCGCCCTGGGCGCCTCCCACCTCGCCCTGCTCGCCGTGCTGGCCAACCGGCCCTGGCTGCGCGGCGACACCGCGCCGGAGGAAGGGTTCCTGCTCTACGGCGCGGACGTCGCGGCGTCGGTGGCGGTCTTCGCGCTGAGCGTCCCGCTCGCCCTGGCGGTCGGTCCGGCGGCCATGTGGAGCTGGCTCGTGCTGGTCCCGGTCAAAGCGCTGCTGGGCCGGTGGGCGATGCGGGCCCGCCGCCGCGCCGTCACCCGGCCGGCTCGGGACTGACCCAGGTGCCGTGCTCCGCCGAGCGCGCCATGGCCTCCAGCACGGCCGCGCTGCGCACGGCGTCCGTGAGGGTGGCGCCGTACGGGGTGCCCTCGGCGATCGAGCGCAGGAAGCGGTGGGCCTCCACCACCTTCAGGTCGTCGTACCCCATGGCGTTCGCGGCCCCCGGCTGGAACGCGGCGAACTCGCCGTGCCCGGGGCCGACGTACACGGTGCTCACGGGCTGGTCCTGGTACTCCGTGCCGCGGCTGACGCGCAGTTCGTTCATGCGGCGGAAGTCCCAGGACACCGCGCCCCTGGTGCCGTGCACCTCGAAGCCGTAGTTGTTCTGCTCGCCGACCGAGACCCGGCATGCCTCCAGGACTCCGCGCGCCCCTGAGGCGAAGCGCAGCAGGCAGTTGACGTAGTCCTCGTTCTCGACCGGGCCCGGCTCGCCGCCCGCGGCCCGGGCATGACCGGCGGTGGCGGCGGCGGGACGGGCCCGCTCCGGCAGGAAGACCGCCGTGTCGGCGGTCAGCGACGCGATGTCGCCGAGCAGGAACCGGGCCAGGTCCGCGCCGTGCGAGGCCAGGTCGCCGAGCACCCCGCTGCCGCCGCGCTTCCGCTCGTAACGCCAGGTCAGCGCACCCTCCGGGTGGGCCGCGTAGTCGCTGAAGAAGCGCAGGCGGGCATGGGTGACGGTGCCGATCTCCCCGGTGGCGATCAGATCGCGGGCGGTCTCCACGGCCGGGGCGTTGCGGTAGTTGAAGCCGACCGTGCCCTGCACCCCGGCCCCGGCCACCGCGTCCGCCACCGCCCGCGCGTCGTCGGCGGACAGGCCGACCGGCTTCTCCACCCAGATGTGCTTGCCCGCCCCGGCCATCGCGACGGCGATCTCGCGGTGCAGGAAGTTGGGGGCCGTGATGCTGACCGCGTGCACCCGCGGGTCCGCCGCCACCTCACGCCAGTCGCGGGTCGCCGAGGCGAACCCGAACTGCGCGGCGGCCTCCTCGGCCCGCCCCGGCACCTCCTCGGCGACCGTCACCAGCTCCGGGCGCAGCGCCAGGTGCGGATAGTGGTGGCGGACCCGGGCGTACGCCTGGGTGTGCACCCGGCCCATCCAGCCGAAACCTACGACGGCGACACCGAGTGCCTCGACCATGAGCGCCCCTCTTCGGATCTGTCCGTGATCTGTCCTGCGTGATCTGTCTGAGTGATCTGTCCGAGGCCACCCTGGGCGGGCGTCGGCATCATGTCAACCTTTTGACAGGACAAAGACCGGGGGCCCGGATCACGGACGACCGAGGTCGATCGCGTACGCCTTGCGCAGCGTCTCGTGCACCGTCCACGTCGTACGGTCGCCTTCGCGCAGTACGGCCAGGTCGCCCGGTCCGACCGTGAGGGTCGGGCCGCCCGCCACCTCGATGGTGGCCGAGCCGCTGAGCACGACGAACATCTCGTCCGCCTCCGTGTCGGTGACCACGCCGGGGGTGATCTGCCAGACACCGCGCACCCGACGGCCGTCCGGCGACTCCCAGACCACCCTGCCGGTCACCTCGGGAGTGCCGGACACGATCTGGCCGGGGTCGAGCGGCTCGGGTTCGAGCTCGGCATCGGGGACGTGCACAACGAAGCTGTGGGTCATGGTGCGACGTTAACCGGACCCCGCGGGGCGCCGGGGGAGACAGGGTGTGGGGCATCCGGCCCGGCCGGCGGACACTTCGTCGCGGCCTGAGGCGGGGCGAATAACGCAAACAAAATTGTTGACAATGTTGTTTGGCTAGATTTACGTTCGACAGGCACTCACTCAGGGAGGGCAACCATGCCGAACCAAGCCCGTCCGGGCACCGGGGAGCAGGCCAAACAGCTTGCGCTCGGTCAGCTGCGGCAGGCGATCCTGCGCGGCGACATGGCACCCGCGCAGCGGCTGGTGGAGAACGAACTCGCCGAGCAGTTCGGCGTGACCCGGGCCAGTATCCGGGCCGCGCTGATCGACCTGGAGTCCCAGGGGCTCGTCGAGCGCATCCGCAACCGCGGTTCACGGGTGCGGGTGGTGACGGTGGAGGAGGCCGTGGCCATCACCGAGTGCCGCCTGGTGCTCGAAGGGCTGTGCGCGGCCAAGGCCGCCGCTGCCGTCGACGACGGGCAGGTCGCCCGGCTGAAGGAGCTGGGCTCGGCGATGCGCAAGGCCGTGGCCGGCGGTGAACCGCTGACCTACTCGGACCTCAACCACGAACTGCACGCCCGGATCCGGGAGTTCTCCGGCCAGCTGACGGCCGTGGAACTGCTGGAACGGCTCAACGCCCAACTGGTCAGGCACCGCTTCCAGTTGGCGCTGCGCCCGGGACGCCCGCAGCAATCCCTGAACGAGCACCTGGCCATGATCGAGGCGATCGAGGCCAGGGACCCGCAGGCCGCGGAGGCGGCCGTCCGGGCCCACCTCACCAGCGTGATCGAGGCGCTGCGCGACTGACACACGCGCCACAGACACGCGCCTGAGAAACGGCACCGAGGCGGGCGCCACCTGTCCACCAAGGAGAAGTCACCCATGACGCACGGCAACGCGCCCGCCGCCGTCCCCCGCTCGACCCTCGTCGTCACCGCGCACGCGGGGGACTTCGTGTGGCGGGCGGGCGGCGCCATCGCCCTGGCCGCCTCGCGCGGCGAGAAGGTCACCATCGCGTGCCTGACCTTCGGCGAGCGCGGCGAGTCCGCCAAGGCATGGCGGGAGGGGAAGAAGCTGGCGGAGATCAAGGCGCTGCGCCGGGAGGAGGCCGAGAAGGCCGCCGCCACCCTCGGCGCCGAGGTCCGCTTCTTCGACGCCGGCGACTATCCGCTGACCGTCACCCCGGAGCTGACCGACCGGCTCGTCGAGGTCTACCGGGCCACCCAGCCCGACGTCGTGCTCACCCACCCGGTCGAGGACCCGTACAACGGCGACCACCCGGCCGCCAACCGCATGGCCCTGGAGGCGCGCGTCCTCGCACAGGCCATCGGCTACCCGGGCGAGGGCGAGATCATCGGCGCCCCGCCGGTCTTCTACTTCGAGCCGCACCAGCCCGAGATGAGCGGCTTCCGCCCCGAGGTGCTGCTCGACATCACCGAGGTGTGGGAGACCAAGCGCAAGGCGATGGAGTGCCTCGCCGCCCAGCAGCACCTGTGGGACTACTACACCGACCTGGCCGTCCGCCGGGGCGTCCAGCTCAAGCGCAACGCCGGTCCCAACCTGGGCCTGGCGCACCGGACCATGGCCGAGGCATTCATGCGCCCCTACCCCCAGATCGCGAAGGAGCTGGCATGAGCGGCGTCGTCGTCACCAACCCGCCCAAGGCCGATGCCGAGGACGTCGAGGCGCTCGCCGCCTACGGCGTGGCCACCGTCAGCGAGGCCATGGGCCGCACCGGACTGCTCGGGCCCGGCATCCGCCCCGTCCAGCAGGGCGTACGGGTCGCGGGCACCGCGGTCACCGTGCTCAGCTGGCCCGGCGACAACCTGATGATCCACGCCGCCGTCGAGCAGTGCGGCGAGGGCGACGTCCTCGTCGTCACCACCACCTCCCCGTCCACCGACGGCCTGTTCGGCGAACTCTTCGCCACCGCCCTCCAGCGGCGCGGGGTGCGCGGCATCGTCACCAACACCGGCATCCGCGACACCCAGGAACTGCGCGAGATGGGCTTCGCCGCCTGGTCCCGCGCCGTGTCCGCCCAGGGCACGGTCAAGGCCACCGGGGGCTCGGTCAACGTCCCGATCGCCGTCGACGGCCAGGTGATCCGCCCCGGCGACGTGGTCGTCGCCGACGACGACGGCGTGGTGGTCGTCCCGCGCGAGCGCGCCCGGCAGGTCGCCGAGGCGTCCGAGGCCCGCGAGCAGAAGGAGGCGGCCACCCGCGCCGCCTTCGTGGAGGGCCAACTCGGCCTGGACCGCTACGGATTGCGCGAGAAGCTGAAGGAACTCGGGGTCACCTACCAGTCGTACGACGCGTACACCGCGGGGGAGAGGCCGTGACCGGCACCGGCACCGGCACCGGCACCGGTATCGAGATTGGCATCGGGCCCGAGGAGGTGCGCTGCACGCTGATGCGTGGCGGCACCTCCAAGGGCGCCTACTTCCTCGCCGCCGACCTGCCCGCCGACCCCGCCGCCCGCGACGACCTGCTGCTGCGGACCATGGGCAGCCCCGACCCGGGGCAGATCGACGGCCTGGGCGGCGGGCACCCGCTGACCAGCAAGGTCGCCGTGGTGTCCGGCTCGGCCGACCCCGACGCCGACGTCGACTACCTGTTCCTCCAGGTCGCCGTGGACACCCCCGAGGTCACCGACCGGCAGAACTGCGGCAACATCCTCGCCGGGGTGGGCCCGTTCGCCGTCGAGCGCGGGCTCGTGCCGGCCGGGGAGACCGAGACGTCCGTACGCATCCGCATGCTCAACACCGGCGAACTGGCCGTCGCGACCTTCCCGACCCCGGGCGGGCGCGTCGAGTACGACGGGGACACGGCGATATCCGGCGTGCCCGGCACCGCCGCCGCGGTCGTCATCGAGTTCCCGCAGGGCGCCGGGCCGCTGCTGCCCACCGGCAACGTCCGCGACACCGTCGCCGGCACCGAGGTGACCTGCGTCGACAACGGCATGCCGGTCGTCCTGATCCCGGCCGCCGCGCTGGGGGTCACCGGGCAGGAGACACCGGCGGAGCTGGAGGCGGACGCGGCACTCGCCGGACGCCTGCGCGAGATCCGGCTGGCCGCCGGGCACCTGATGGGCCTCGGTGACGTCAAGGGCGCCACCGTGCCCAAGCTGACCCTCCTGGCCCCGCCCCGGGACGGCGGTGCGGTCAGCACCCGCACCTTCATCCCGGTGCGCTGCCACACCTCCATCGGCGTCCTGGGCGCCGCGAGCGTCGCGGCCGGGCTGCGCGTTCCCGGCGGCGTGGGGGAGGGCATCGCCCGCCTCGCCCCGGCCGGCGACCGGGTCCGGGTGGAACACCCCACCGGCTTCCTGGAGGTGGACGTCCGGCTCGACCCGGGCCCGCTCGTGGTCCGGCGTACCGCCGTCGTACGCACCGCGCGCAAGATCTTCGACGGCACCGTCTTCCCCCGGTCCGCCGCGACGGCACCGATCCCCGCACAACGCCCTGGAGGCCACCATGACTCCGCCGCTCGGTGACATCGCGCACGTCGGCCACGCCCAGCTCTTCACGCCCGACCTCGACGCGAGCGTCGCCTTCTTCACGGACTTCCTGGGCCTGACCGTCAACGGACAGCACGGCGACACCGTCTACCTGCGCACCTACGACGACTACGAACACCACAGCCTCGTCCTCACCGCCCGTGAGCAACCCGGCCTCGGCCGCCTCGCACTGCGTACTTCCGGCGAGGACGCGCTCCGGCGCAGGGTCGCGGCCCTGGAGGCGGCGGGGCGGCCCGGCACCTGGGTCGAGGACGAGCCCGGCCTCGGCAAGCTGTACGTCACAACCGACCCCGACGGCCACGAACACGCCCTGTACTGGGAGAGCGAGCACTACCGGGCACCCGAGGACCTCAGGCCCGCCCTCAAGAACCAGCCGCAGGCCAAACCCAACCGGGGCGTCGGCGTACGCCGCCTGGACCACGTCAACTTCCTCGCCGCCGACGTACTCGCCAGCGCCGAGTTCCAGGAACACCTCCTCGGCGCCCGGCCCACCGAGCAGATCCGGCTCGACTCCGGGAAGATCGCGGCCCGTTGGCTGACCTTCACGAACAAGTCGTACGACGTCGTCTACACCGAGGACTGGACCGGTTCCTCAGGGCGGCTGCACCACATCGCCTTCGCCGCCGACACCCGCGAGGACATCCTGCGCGCCGCCGACCTCGCCATCGACACCGGCGTGTTCATCGAGACCGGCCCGCACAAGCACGCCATCCAGCAGACGTTCTTCCTGTACGTCTACGAGCCCGGCGGCAATCGCATCGAGCTGTGCAACCCGCTCACCCGCCTGGTGCTGGCGCCGGACTGGCCGCTGATCACCTGGACCGAGGAGGAGCGGAAGAAGGGCCAGGCGTGGGGTCTGAAGACGATCGAGTCGTTCCACACCCACGGCACTCCGCCGGTCGCGTGACGCCTTTCTGACGCCTTCCCGACAGCTTTCTCACAGCCTTGTCCCCAGGGGGTGGGCCGCGCACGTCCGCGTGCGCGACTCACCCTAAAATCGTTGCTGAGATTGTTAACAAAAGCGTTGACACTCCTGGAGCCCGGTCCTTAGCGTCGCCCCATCACACGTCCCCTCCAGGCACCGCCTCCTGGACGAGAGGAAACAACGATGTCCTCCTCACCCGCGCTGTCCGCCCGCGGCAGCAGACTGGCCCTGCTGGTGGTCGGCCTCTGCTGGCTGGCCGTCCTCTTCGACGGCCTGGACATGTTCATCTACGGCTCCGTGCTGCCCCACATGCTTCAGGAGAAGGCCCTCGGTATCACCTCGGGCCAGGCCGGCGACCTCGGCAGCTACGCCACCTTCGGCATGCTGGTCGGCGCGCTGGCCGCGGGCACGGTCGCCGACCGCATCGGCCGCAAGAAGCTGATGGTCTCCTGCGTCGCGCTCTTCTCCCTGGCCTCCGGCCTGTGCGCGATCGCCGGGAGCGTCGGCGTCTTCGGGCTCGGCCGGACCCTGGCCGGTGTCGGCCTCGGCGGACTGCTGCCGACCGCCATCAGCATGGTCTCCGACTACGCGCCCCGGGGCCGCGCCGCGATCACCATCGGACTGCTGATGACCGCCCACCACGCCGGCGGCATCCTGTCCGCCTACGTCGCCCTGTGGATCGTCGAACCGCTCGGCTGGCGCTCCGCCTTCTGGGTCTGCGTGGTCCCGCTGCTCTTCGTCCCGGTGCTCCTGAAGTTCCTGCCCGAGTCGCTCAGCTTCCTCGTCGCCCAGGGCCGCACCGAGGAGGCCCGCACCCTGGCCGGCCGCTACGACGCCGAACTCCCCGCCGCCCCGGCCGACAGGCCCGCCACCGCCCGCTGGGAGAACCTCGCGAACCTCTTCCGCGGCCGCGAGTGGATCCAGACCCTGCTGTACTGGCTGGCCTCCTTCGGCGGACTGCTCCTGGTCTACGGCGTCGCCACCTGGCTGCCCACCCTGATGCGCAGCGAGGGCTACGAACTGGGCTCCGCGCTCACCTTCGTCGTCCTGTTCAACCTCGGCGGCATCGTCGGCATGCTGGTCGCGGGCCGCGCCTCGGACCGGTTCGGCGCCCCGCGCATCTCGGCGATCTGGTTCGCGCTGACCGCCTGCGGCGTCTTCCTGCTCAGCGTCCACATGCCGCTGGCGCTGACCTTCGCGGTCGTCTTCCTGACCGGCGTCTTCCTCAACAGCGCCCAGACCATGATCTACGCGACCGTCTCCATCGGCTCCGCCCCGGCCAACCGCGCCACCGCCGTCGGCTGGACCTCGGGCATGGGCCGCTTCGGCGCGGTCTTCGGCCCCTGGCTCGGCGGCCAGCTCCTCGCCGCCGACCAGGGCGACTGGGGCTTCACCGCCTTCGCGATAGCCGGCTTCTCCTCCATGGTCTTCATCGGCATCGCCGCCCTGCGCACGGCAAGGCGAACAGTCACCGCCGACTCGGGCGAGAAGCTGATCCCGGCCCACTGAACGCGCCCTGAAGGGGCGCGGGGAACTGCGCGACCAGCCACAACGCACCCGCGCCCGGCCACCGCCCCCGGCGAAACGGCGCTCCCCCGCTCAGCCGACCGCAGGTCACCGCCCCCGTCGCGACAGCCACGCGGCCACCACCGCGCCGGACACGTTGTGCCACACGGAGAAGACCGCCGCGGGCAGCGCCGCCAGGGGACTGAAGTGCGCGGTGGCCAGCGACGCGGCGAGGCCGGAGTTCTGCATGCCGACCTCGAAGGCCATGGCACGGCTGCCGGGCTCGCCCAGCCGCCCGAGGCGCCCCGCGCCGTAACCGAGCGCCAGACCGAGCCCGTTGTGCAGCACGACGGCGACGAACACCAGCCCCGCGGCCGACTTGATGGCGTCCGCGCTGCCCGCCACGACGACCGCCACGATCACGGAGATCGTCAGCGCGGACAGCCAGGGCAGCGCGGGCAGCGCCCGCTGCACGTACCGCCCCGCGAGCAGCCGTACGACGACGCCCGCGAGGACCGGCAGCAGCACCGTCTTGAGGATGTCGGTGACCATGGACCCGGCGTCCACCGGCAGGTACTCGCCGGCCAGCAGCAGCGTCAGCGGCGGGGTGACCAGCGGGGCGACCAGCGTGGAGACGGTCGCGACGGAGACGGACAGCGCGACGTCGCCGCGGGCCAGGTAGGTCACCACGTTGGAGGCCGTACCGCTGGGCGCGCAGCCCACCAGGATGACGCCGGCGGCGAGCTGCGGCGGCAGGTCGAGCAGGTGGGCGATCGCCCAGCCGAGCCCCGGCATGATGACGTAGTGCGCGACGAGCCCGAGCGCCACCGCCCAGGGGCGCCTCACGACTCCGCGGAAGTCCTCCGGGGTCATCGTGATGCCCATGCAGAACATCACGACGCCCAGCAGGTACGGCACCGCCTCGCTCCACCCGGTGAAACCGCCGGGGAGCAGCAGGCCGAGGGCGCCCGCCAGGAGGACGAGGGCCGGAAAGACGGTCACGGCACGCCGCGCGGAGCGGTCGCCGGTGACGTCGTCACCGAGGTGTTCGTCGCGTTCGTTGTTCGCAGTACTTTCGGTTCGCACCGTGCGAGGTAACGCCTGGTGGGCGGCGTGACGCAAAGGCGTCTCGCGATGTGATCATCCCGGCATTCCTCTCCTCTCCACTGTGTCTCGCGAATGTGTCGCGTGTGCCGCGAACGGGTCGCGACGACCGACGTTGGGTCGCACCGATCCGAAGTGACGCGCCGCCGACGGCCGGCCGGCGACTCCGCCGCGCCGCACGGATGGGGTAGGCTTGACCTGCACGATCACGGAGTTCACGGAATTCACGGGATCGCGCACCGGGACGTGGCGCAGCTTGGTAGCGCACTTGACTGGGGGTCAAGGGGTCGCAGGTTCAAATCCTGTCGTCCCGACTTTACGAAGTCGCAGGTCAGGGGCCGTTTCAGAGAATATCTGAAGCGGCCTCTTGATCGTTCTTGGGGACCACTTGGGGACCAGGACGCTTGACAGGGGTTGTGGCGCACCTTGACCGGGTCAAGGTGCGCCACGGAGTGGACGGTAAGGCGCAGCGCGGGTGGCTCGCGGAGTCGTTTACGTGTTTCCGATGACTCATCATGTGGAGTGCGTGGCGATCCTCGAACCGGCGGTGAAGGGGTCCTGACCTGCGGTTTTATGCGTGCGCATTATGCAGCGGACTGACGGCCCATCAGGACGAGCGTCAAATGAGCGTCATTTCAGCGTCAAGATATCGCCCGTAACGCCCACACCGCACCAGGCTTGGTAGGGGCCTCTTTGGCGGAGTCCGTCGATGAGCGCCTCGCACAGATTCTTCGCGTCGCCCGCCGAATCGCCGCGAGCCGACACTGGAGGATCTGAAGCCGTACCTGAAGGGCTGGAGCCCTTACGGCCCCGAGCCGCGCCGTTTCGGTTGAGATTCTCACTGAGAGCGCCCGTTCGGCCGTCTGCCGCTCTGGCCAGTTGTGACACCCGGTTGACGCTGGCTTCGACGCGGAGGCTACGAGCAGCGGAACACCGTCGAACGGTGCATCAACCGCCTCAAACAGATGGCGCGGTCTGGTACGAACCGACAAGCTCGCGATCGCCTACCACGCCGCACTCCACCTCGCAGGCATCCTCATCTGGACCCGACGCTGACCAAAGAGACATAGTCTAAAGGGTGTTGCAGAAGGCCGTAATCAGGGCATACCCGTTGTATGGCTGGGGTGTTGAGGGCCGAGCGGGTGTGGGTGGGGTCGTCCGTGGCGGCTGCCGCTGGCCGAGCGGGTGCTGCTGGTGGCGGCGTACTACCGCACGAATCTCACCATGCGGCAGCTGGCCCCGCTGTTCGGTGTCTCGCCGGCGACCGTGTGCCGGGTGATCCAACGGCTCGGTCCGCTGCTCGCGCTCGAGCTGGCCCGCACCTCCCAGGACCCTGTCGAGCGGCTGTGGATCGTGGACGGCACCCTCGTCCCGGTCCGCGACCGCACGGTCGGCGCGTCCTCGCGCAACTACCGGTTCTCGGCCAACGTGCAGGTCATCGTGGATGCCGAGACACGGCTGGTAGTGGCCGCGGCACGTCCGGTGCCCGGTAACACGGCCGACGCGAAAGCCTGGCGTGACTCCGGCCTGGCCGCACACTGGGAAGGCGTGACCGTCCTCGGCGACGGCGCCTACGTCAACACCGGCCTGATCGTCCCGCACCGCAAACGCCCCGGACGCCCCTTGCTCAAGGGCGAGGAAGAGGACGACGCGCAGCATCGCAAGGTCCGCACCCGTGTCGAGTACACCTCCTCCCGGATGAAGAACTACAAGGTCCTTCGCGACTGCCGGCAACGCGGCGACGGCCTCCACCACGCCGTCCAGGCCGTCGCCCGCATCACAACCTCGCCCTCACCGGATGACCACACACGCCCGAACACCGCTCCAACCTGCCTGATCACGGCCTTCTGCAACACCCTTTAGCCGTCCGCAGCCGCCCGCCATCCCGCCTCATCCAGAGCTCTCATGCCACCGCGTACGTCAGGTGTCCGCGCATCGCACTATCACTTCACCGCATCGCCATCGCGAACCTGCCTTGTGCCCCGCTTGATCTTGTGCCCCGCTCGATCCGGCCATCCTGCGGTCGTACTTGCACCTCCAAGATCCTGAATAGGAGAACAGGCATCTCCCCCTCGCTGTGCGTTTTATTCTCACCACAGCACACGGCAAAATTGGGGGCTGCATGCGCTTCATATTCGTCCATGGGACCGGCGTGCGCCGGGAACGCTATGATGACCTGTTCCGGTGGGTACGTGAGGGCTTGGAGGAGCGTTTCCAGGAGGCGGAGGTCGTGCCGTACTACTGGGGTGACACCTTCGGCTCGAGCCTCGGCGCAGGCGGTGCGTCCATCCCGGGAACGGCCACTACCCGTGGCACCGACGATCCTGAAGAGGCCGACGCCGCCGAGTGGTTGCTGCTCCTGACCGACCCACTGTGCGAACTGAGGGTCCTCGCCGCGTTGGGCACCACGGACGACGGGCTCGCGATGCCGGGCCTGCAATCAGCGGGTGACCGGGTCGCCGACGGCCTCCGTAAGTTGCCCAGAGACCTCTCGTGCGGTTCGCACGACGACGATGAACTGACCCGCCTGCTCCAGGACACCGGTCTCCTCGACGGCTACGGTGGCGCGCTGAACGAGGTCGCCGACTCCGATGAGTTCCGTGACGCGTACGCGGTCGTCCAGGACGACGTCTCGGCTGCCGATCTCACCACCGCCGTCAGTCGTGCCGTCGTCGCGCTCCTGCTCGCAGGCGCCGGGGAAGCGGTGGTCTGCACGGGCGACGAACGCGACCGGATGGTCGACCTTCTCAGCGGCTGCATCGGCGGCACGGCGCGAGGGGCTTTGCTCCGGGCTTCCGGTGTGCTCCTCAAACTGGGACAGCGCCTCGCTCCCCAGTCCGTACTGGATCGCAAGCGCGGTGAGGCCACCTCGGCCGGAGCCTCCGCGGTCGGTGACATCCTTCGCTACCAGGCACGCGGTGGCCCGCTCCGCGACCACCTGACCCAGCTCATCGCGGAGAGCCCGGAGCCGCCCGTCGTGATCGGCCACAGCCTCGGCGGCATCGCCCTCGTGGACGCGCTCGCCCTGGCCGCCATCCGTCAGGAGCCCCTGCCCGTACGGCTGCTGGTCACCGTCGGTTCCCAGGCACCGTTCCTCCACGAGCTCGGCGCCCTCGCCGGCCTCCCGCCCGGCGCCACCTTGCCGCCTGACTTCCCCCAGTGGCTGAACATCTACGACCGCAGGGATCTGCTCTCCTACCTGGCCGCGACGGTCTTCCCCGGCGATCCACGGGTGACGGACCACGAGGTGCGCAGCCGTCAGCCCTTCCCCGTGTCGCACAGCGCGTACTGGAAACTCGGTGCCGTCTACGACCGGATCAGTGAGGCTCTGCGGTGATCGACGGCCTCGATCCCAAGAAGGTCTTCGCGCTGGTCGTCGGCATCGAGTCGTACCAGGTCCGCGGCTGGTCGCTTCCCGGCCCGGCAAGGGACGCCCTCCGATTCGCCGACTGGCTCACCGGCACGGCCGGTGTGCCGCAGACGCACGTTCACGTCCTGCTCTCGCCCCTCGCCGAGCAGGAACCCCCGGCACATCCTCCGGCCACGTCGGAGAACGTTCACCGTGCGCTCTTCGAGGAACTACCCGAGTGCGACGGGGATCTCCTGTGGATCTACTGGGCAGGACACGGCTTCCTGGATTTCCGGCGTCAGTTGCTCCTCCCGTGCGCCGATGCCACGATCGCCTTCACCCGCCATCTCAATCTCCAGGCCGCCCTTCGCTGGTGGCAGTCGACGAACGTCCACGGGAAGCGTTTCCGCCGCGTTGTCGCCGTGGGAGACACGTGCCGCGTCGAGGCTCAAAAAGCGCGAATGCTGAGATTCGGCACCAACGAACCCGAAGCCGGGGAATTGACCCCCGAGCGGCGTCAGTTCGTGCTCTATGCGGCACGCGCCGGTGAAGCGGCCAAGAACCAGGCGGATCTGGAGGCCGGCCAGTTCACGGACACGCTTTTGAAGCACCTTCAGGGCCGGCCCGTCGACCAAGTCGTCGAGGGTCTGGTCGACATCGTCAGCGCCGTCCGGACGGACTTCCAAGTCATGCGTGCGAACGGCACGGCGTGGCAGGAGCCCCAGTTCGTCATCAGCGAAGGCTGGGACGGATCGGCCCTCTTCGGCGACCGATGGAGCGACCACACGGGCAGCACCGGATCCGAACCGTCCAGCGCTCCCACCCTCGACCAGGATGCCTGGTCCGAACTCGGGCGCCTCCTTCAAGGCCAGCGGCTGCCCGCATATTCCTACGACGCCTACAGGTGGGCTTTCGAAGCCACTGGCTGCACCGCTCCGCCCGGTGACGAACTCCCGGGGGCCCAGCTTCTGGATGTCGTTCGGGACCTCGACAACCGGCAGGGCAGACGCCTCGACCTCCCGCTCGCCCTGCCCTTCATCCACTTCCTGGCCGCCCGGGCTAGGAAGAGCAATGCCGCCTGGGCCGAAGAAGCCGAAGCCTGGGTGGATCACACCCGCGAACGGCTCGGAGCGGGGACCATCTACGCGCCGCCGGAACCTCCGGCTGAGAGTCCCGCCCTCCACCTGCGGCTGGTGCCCGACGAAAACAACCGGTATTGGACCCGAATTTGGCTCTACCGGAACGAGTTCGAGAGTATCTGGGAGTCCGGTCAGTCGCTGGACCTGCAATCGATCCGGGACGTACTTGGCCAGCAGTTGGCCACCCGCCGCTCGCACCCCCCAACACGTATCGAGTTCCACCTCCCGTACGACCTCCTGGACGAGCCTTTCGAATCCTGGAAAATCCCATGGCGCGGCGGGAGGATGAGAGAACTCGGCTGCTTCTACGACGTGGTGCTGCGCTGTCCCGAGGAACGTCAGGGGCCCGCGGAGGCTCCCTGGTACCGCAAATGGGAGTGGCTGCAGGCCCAGGGCGGCCGGCACCCGCAGGCCGTACGCGAGGTGTGCGACAGTGATGTGTCCGACTATCTGGGCTCCTCGCTCCAGGCGGCTGAGCCGCCCGTGGTTGTCCTCGCCGACGTCAGCGAGCCCATGATCATGGACACCCTGGACGCCGTACTCGATGGAGGCGTGCCGATCGCCATCTGGCGACGGCCGGTCGCCGACCAGGAAGGGACGGCCGAGCGGATCCGCACCGCGCTGGCCGTGGACCCTGGCCCGTTCGAAGTGCACACTCTGCCCGCCAAGCTGCGCACAGCGCGGATCAGGCGGCGTCCCCTGGCACTGATGTGGGACGATCCCGAGCGCATTCCCGAAAGCCAGACGCTCACATCATGAATGAGGACCCCGTGGTGGCATCTGACGTTGTCAAGGACTGGTGGATCTACCGGGGTGCGGGGAGCGCCGCCGAGAAGCAGGCGCGCCTGGCCGAACACCTTCCGCCGTGGCGCTCATTCAAAGGAAAGCCCGACCTCAAGTACACACCGCCCGGCACCTCGGGCGATGCCTGGGAGGAAACCCACCGCCGCGGTGCAGGCTACGTACCCGACGAGGAGGAGCGAGACGCCGTCAACACGGCGCTGTATCTGCGCAGGCCGTTGCTCGTCACCGGCAAGCCGGGCGTGGGCAAGTCGACGCTCGCCCACAGCATTGCCACCGACCTGGAACTCGGCTCGGTACTGCACTGGCCGATCACCAGCCGCAGTTCGCTGCGCGACGGCCTCTACCAGTACGACGCCATCGGGCGACTGCACGACGCCAACCTGCGGCACCTCGACGCGGCCGCCGCGCACACCGAGGACCGGCCTTCCGCCGCCGACGCGGCCCCCCGGCCGGATGCGTCCGGACTCCCGGCGGTCCCCGCGTCCGCCGATCGGCCAGCCGACGGCACCATCGCACCGTATCTACGCCTGGGCCCCCTGGGCACCGCGCTGGTGGCCCAGGAACGACCTCGTGTACTGCTCGTCGACGAGATCGACAAGAGTGACATCGACCTTCCCGGCGATCTGCTCACCGTCTTCGAGGAAGGCGCCTTCGAAATCCCGGAGCTCTCCCGGATCGCCGCCCGCCATCCCAAGGTCAAGATCGGCACACAGGACGCCCCTGAACCGCAGGTCGAGATCGAACGCGGCCGCGTCCAATGCCTCGCCTTCCCCGTCGTCGTCCTGACCAGCAACGGCGAACGCGACTTCCCACCACCGTTCCTGCGACGCTGTATCCAGCTGAACCTGAAGCCGCCGGGCCAGGAAAAGCTCAATCAGATCGTCCGCCAGCGGCTCGCCTTGGAGGAAGGGGCGGACGACGCTCCCTACCGGGACCTCGTCGAGGCATTCCTCGAGCGGCGCGTGGAGGGCGACCTTGCGACCGACCAGCTCCTCAACGCCGTACAGCTCAGACTCAGCGGAGCATGGACGGACGACGGCGACCGAACCAAGTTCCTCAATACCGTCCTGCAACGGCTGACCGGCCCCTTGGCATGATCGAGGATCTATTTGCGGCCTTCGAACAGTCCGGTGCCAACGCCGGAGCCGAGGAACTGGCGGAGATCCTGTGGCTGGCCGCCCGCGTCGACGGCGGCAGCGGTCGCACGCCGGGGTACCCGCAGGACAGGACACATGGTCCGAGCGCCCCTTCGCCCCATGCCCCGGAGTCTTCGTCAGCGCCGTCGACCGCCGGCGATGCGGGGCCATCGGAACAGTTCTACAGCGCCGCCGACATGGCCGACGCTGCGAACAGTGCCGTGCGTGCTGTCGATCTGGTCCGCATCCGGCGTGCCGCATCGCTGCGCGACCCGCTGGACGTGATGCGCGCGCTGCGGCCGCTCGGGCGGCCCACCATCGGGCACGGCGACCTCGCGCAGAGCGAACTCGACGAGGAACTCACCGTCCGCAGCACCATCGAACAGTGCCTGCCCAGCCCGGTCTTCCGTCCCCGCCGCGGCCGCTGGCTCAACCTCGCGCTCGTCATCGACACGCACCACTCGATGCTGCTTTGGCACGACTTGGTGACCGAACTCCGACGGGTCTTCGTCCAGACCGGCATCTTCCGCGACGTGCGGACCTGGCATCTGAGCGGCACAGGCCCCCAGGAGGCCCCTCGTGTGGCAAGAGCCGGAGGCGAGCCACGCAGTGTCCACGAAGTCACCGACCCGTCCGGCCGCCAGCTAGTCCTGGTCGTCACGGACACGGTGGCGGGCGGCTGGAGCACCTCCTCGTTCCACGACGTCCTGCGGCACTGGGCAGCACACAACCCCATTGCCCTGCTCAACGTCCTGCCCCGGCGACTGTGGGACCGCGGGGCCGTCCGGCCTCAGCCGCATCTGGTCAGGGCACCCAGGCCGGCCGCGCCCAACGCGTCCTGGCGGCTGGGACGCGCTGCGGGCGGCCGTCGCCAGCGCCATCGTGCCGCCCTGGCCCAGAGCATCGCGGTCCCCGTCGTCGAGGCGAGCCCCGACGCCATCTCCGCTCTGGCCCGGCTCGTGGGAGGCGGCGGCCTGTGGAGCCGCCTGCCTTGTCTTTCCCTCCCCCGTACACCGAACACCGTGCGTGAGTCCCGGTTCGCGACGCCGGGCCCGCCGGGCCCGGCACGGGAAGGGCCGGCCGTCGCCGATGAGAGCCTTCGCCGCTTCCGGGCCGACGCGTCTCCGCTCTCCCAGGCGCTGGCGGGCTACCTGTCGGCTGTACCACTGAACCTGCCAGTGATGAACCTCGTACGGCAGATCATGCTGCCCGACTCCGACCCCGGACACCTGGCGGAGGTCGTGCTCGGAGGCCTCTTTGAGCCGTGGGAGCACGAAGTGCACACGGGGCTCACGGACCTGGAACGGATGCCGTTCCGCTTCCGTACCGGCATCCGTGAGGCGCTCCTCGGCTCCCAGCGACGCGACGAGGTCACGGCGGTGCAGGAACTCGTACGCCGCGAGATGGGGGCCTTCGTCACCGAGAGCGGCCCCGGTCCGGCCGGTGACTTCCTCGCCGCACGCGGCACTTCGGGCGGCGGCAGCCGGACCCTGGACCGGGACGCCCTGCCGTTCGCCGACCGGACGACCACTCCCAGCCCGGTGGGGCTCCCTGTCCGGAATTTCCCGCGCCCCGACGAGGAGTATCCCCCTACCGGCCTTGAGAGTGCGGACGCCCGGCTCCGCTCAGCCGCCGACCGGGCAGTCGACGGCGCGAGCGGACTTGTGCTGCTGATCGGAGAAAGAGGCTCGGGCAAGACCTCCGCCGTCGGGCGCGTCCTGGACCGGATGCCGGCCGACTGGAGGGTGTGGTCGCCCGACCTTTCCCTCACCCTGACGCAGGGCGCACCCCGTGTCGGCCCCCGCACGGTTGTCGTGCTCGAGGATCTGGAGACATACACGGCCCTTCCGGGCCTCACCATCGAGGACCTCGCGCGCGTCGTGTCCGAACTGGTCGAGAACAGCGGACGGGCCCCTGTCCTCGTGTTAGGCACCATGACCGCCGAGACCTGGCGCGGCCTCGCGGCCATGGCCAATCCTGCCGGCGAGTACGGGAGCTGGACCCCTCTGGTCGCCCAGGCCGAAGTCGTGTCGCTACCGGGCGTCGGCGCCCGACTGCCCTTGCCGATGGGCGAACCCTCGGACGCACGGATCGTCATGATCGCCGACATCTCGATCCCCGCGCGCGCCGGGAGCAGGATCAGGTACCTGGGCACCGGTTACCTGCTGGGGCCCCGGCTGGTCCTAACTGCTGCCCATAACCTGCCCCAACACGCCGTGAAGCGGGGCATCAAGGTCAGCAACAGACGCGGCACCATCACAGCCGAGGGCTGGGCCGATTGCTCCGTTGTGTGGAAGCACGACACCCTCGACGCGGCGCTGCTCCTCGCAGAGGAGGGTCTCGTCGCGTCCGAGACGGACGGCTTCCTCGCCACCCCCCAGTGGGCGCAGCTGACCGATGGCGCGTCACTCGAGTCCTGCCACGTCATCGGTCTCACCCCGCAGAGACCCGATCAACGCCTGAGTGGCCGTGTGCGCGGGAGGTTGCTTGCCACCTCTCCCCGCCCCGGTGTCGCGTACGCATTCGAGACCTCCGCCCCCATCCCGCCTTCCCTCATCACTGCCTTGTCCGGTGCCCCCGCGCTGTGTGACGGATTCCTCCTGGGCTTCAGCCTCGCCGTGGAGCACGTCGAGCGCGCACGCCTGTCGGTCGTGGGGCTCAACACCCTGCTCAACCACAAGGGATTCAGTAACGCCTGCCGCCGCTACCTGGGGGGCGTGCCACGCCTGGTCTCCCTGCCGTCCGCGGCGGCTCGCCCGGACGACGACCACCAGCCAGACACCAGGCCGCACGGACACCAGGCGCCACGAGTCTTCATCTCCTACGCCCACGACACAGCTGTTGTCGAACAGGTCGGCCGGCTGTACCAGTTGCTGGACCGTGAAGGATTCGACGCACGCCTCGACCGGGCGGCTTCTCACCTGTCCCACCGTGACTTGGTGGCGTGGCTGAACGACGAGCTGAGGCTGGCCGACGTGATTCTGATGATCGGCTCACCTGGGTACGAGCACCACACAGGGGAGGCCGAAGCCGACGACATCTACTTGAGGAACCAGGTGACCGAGTGGCTCTTCCGCATCGCTGACGAGGCGCGGAGCCGACTGGTCGTTCCCGTGGTCTTGCCCGGCGGCACTGTCGACGGTCTTCCCGCCTTCCTCGGCAGCCTCAATCCGGTCGTGGTCAACTCCCTTAGCCGGGACGGCATCGCCCCGCTCCTGGCCCGCCTTTCTGAGGCTCGCCCGGGCTCCAGGGACACGGTGGACCAGCCGGTCAGGGCCGAGAGGCAGTACGCGCTGGCTGTCGCGGTCGACCTCAGAATCACGGACCGTACGCTACGGACGGACGCCGAAGCCCTGAGACATGTGCGGACCCTGGTCACGAACATCCTGAGCCCGGACGAGATGCACACCGAGGCCCGGGTGGGTAATAGGGGCCGGGTGGATCTCCTCGCGGTCAAACGCCTGGACCGGATCACTCTGGCCCAACTGCCCGATCGTCTCCTGGAGCTGGAGTCTGCGCTGACGCTCCCGGACGACTCCCAGGACCGCCGTTCCGACGGCGGTGCGGAGGAGCCGCTCAGCGGCAGGGGAGTGGACATCGCCATGACGGTCGTCCCGTGGAACGTGAGGACGGACTTTCCCAGGAAGAAGGCGACTGCCGAGGCGGGCGAGATGCTCACGGCAGACGCCGTCCGGCAGAAGCTACGCCGGTCCACCGGCCAGATGAACGTGGTCCTGTCGAACACGCTCCACGAACAGCTCACCGCCAGTTCCGGGCTTGGGGACCATGAACAGTTCGAAGTGGTCCGGATCCCGTCGACGGGCCCCGTCCTGAAGGTCTGGATCCGTCACGGGGTGCATCACATGCCGACTGTGGCGGCACTCATCCGCGGGGTGGAGGAACTCCGGGCCTTCGAGCGGGAAATGCGGACCCGCGTGAAGTCGTACGCGGAGAGCCTGCAGCATCAGTTGGAGACGCTGGACGGCCTCGGTCCGGACGCCACGCTGCACACAGACCTGGAAAGTTTCAAGCACGAAGCCGAGACCAGACTGATGGCGTATCTGGAGTCGCAGAGCCGCATGCTCTCGGAGCACAGCCTCCCGGCCAAGCTGCGCCCGCTGGACCCGAAGTCCGAAGACCTGCGGCAATTCCACCAGGAATACCGCGGTCGGCTGCTGATCCAGATCGAGGGGATGCATCAGCAGGTGGAGCACCGCCGCGACACACCGCTTCTCGACCTGGTGCCCTTCGCAGCACCCCCAGATGAGCCCTACGAGACCCCCCTGCAGCGCTCACTGGCCGAACTGAACGAGTTTGCGGCTCAGTTGGCCGACCTGACTGTGAAGCCGCCCCGGCCGTCCCCATCACCTAACACGTTGCCCAAGGACGTCACGGAAGGGCGGGGCTAACTGGCCCTAGCGGCCTGCGCGGGCAGCAGATCTGGTTCGGCCCGGCCCTGGCCGGCATCACGGTGACCCTGCGGATCGACGTGAACCGGCTGCACGTCCTGATCGGCGGCGGCCGGCACAAGACCCTGGCCCTCGAAGCTGTCCGGCCGGGACCTCAAGACCCTGCTGGCAGGCGGGGACGCCCGACCCGCCGGACCCTGGGCGGACGATCCCGGACCGGCGCACGACGCGAAGGGGGTGGTGGAGGTGGACCGGACCGTGAACGCGGTCGGCTACGTCGGCCTCGGCGGCGACAAGGTCCTGGTCGGCTGGCCGTTCGCCGGACAGCGGGTCACCCTCCGCCTCGACGGGAAGGTCCTGCAGGTCCTGGACGAGCAGCGTGTCCTGCAGGCCACCCTGCCCAGCCCGCTGCCGCCCTCTGCCTGCAGTCGCCTGCAAGGGGGCCGTCCGGCCGGGCCGCCACCGCTGCTGCCTCCGCCCGGCCAGCAGATCGCCGAGCGGACCGTCAGCAGCGTCGGCGGCTTCATGGTCGCCGGACAGCGCGTCCAGCTCGGCCGCCGCTATGCCCACCAGGTCGTCACCGCCCATCTGGACGAGACATCGATCAGGGTCTTCCACGGCTAGGGCCTGATCACCACCGTCCCGCGTGTCACCAGGAAGGAGGTGGTGGTCCGCAAGTCCGGCGAACACAACCGCCGGAAGATCGTCTAGGGAAGACGTCAAGCATCACCCGACGCCAACCTGTCAATCATCAACTGGGACTCGACACCGGGTGAGCCGGTGCAGCGCCCTACTCACGGCAGCCCCGACCGAGGCACTGTGACATCTCCTTGGGAGGATCTTGGCGGGTTGCGGCCGCTGCATGCCCACACCTCCTGGTCACCGGACATTGTCAGGACCGAACTTATCCAGAAATCCACAGAACAAGAGCCTGTCCCACTCGCAAGGAGCGCCTCGGTCGAGAGTTCCAGGCGATGGAATCCGACTACGTCGATGTGGTCAATGACTCCGAGATCCAGTACCGACGTATCAGTCGCATCGTCCAAGCCATCCCTATCCTGGTGACCTGCGACTATTCGGGTCACCGTCGGCGCCAGAGCGGAGCGCACTGAGATGGGTTGCAACGCCAGGCGAGTTTCGTGCTGTCCTACCTCCATACTCGAGTGGCTTGGGTTCAGGGCCTGTCACCCGCAATCGACGGGCCACACGGGCCGTGCATCCGTGTCCATCGGCCGACTGGGAGGCCACGTGTCAGGGGCCCGGCACTTGAGCTCACTCTTGGTAGCAACGATAAGGGCGGTAGCTGCAGCTGCACCAATGCGGAGGGTCACGCCTCCTGGGGATGAGCACCCTGGGCCGCCGCTCGTTCCTGCTCCGCCGCGTACACCATCTGCTCGAAGCTGGTTACCTGGAAGCCGCTGACCAGCGAACCGTTGAGCGCCCACTTGGGGTCGACGACTACGTCCTGGCCTCGGGTCATGGCCAGCCGCACGAAGCGGTCGAACTGTGCGTCCGTCAGGAGCGCCGACACGGTGAACTCCGGCGGCTCAAGGCCGGCCCGCTCCCAGTTCTTAAGGAAGGAATCGAGAGCCAACGGGTCGGTGAGTAGGGAGATTACGCCTTCGACGACCACCGGGTCTCCGGTCTTGGCGTCCACGAGGTACGCCAGAGGTGCGTAGTACTGCTTGCACTCGGAGAACGCCTCTCCGATGGCCCGGGTGTAGGGCGCGGCCTTGGCGCTCATGCAAGCAATCGGATCATGTCCTTGTTCCAGGAGGAGCGAGTACGGACCCCACTCGGCCCTGCTCGCGGTGTAACAGAACGGATCACCCTCCGCCTGCTGCTTCGCCAGCATGTTGTTCATCTCCTGGGCGGCCTGCGCGGCCCTCTCCGCGGACATGCGCTTCACCTGGCCCCGCGCAGAAACGTAGGTGTTCTGGCCATCCTCCAAGGACATCCGGACGCACCAACTACCGCGGGAGAAGTCGTCGTATTCGGACCGCCAGGTGATGAGACCGCCCTTGACCTGGGACTCCGAGAGACCTCCGAACAGCCACTGTCCTCCCTGAAGTGACGACAGCCACCCGGCGTAGTCGAAGTTCCGCAGCCGATGATGGTCCCGGAGGAACGCTGCGTCGATCACGCCGAGTACGCGGTCGGTCGGCGTACAGCACGCTCGGTGGACCAAACCCAGGTCTTCTGCCTTCCCTTCCTCGTCGACCTCGACAAGCGGTGCTCCGTCCTCGGAGACCGGTTCGCCGCAGTGTCGACAGGCGTAAGGGTCCTCGTGCGCCGCTGCGAGGCCGGCGCAGTGGGCCGCGTGGGTCAGGGCCGCGCTCGACTGGTTGGGATCGTTCGGGAGGTTGGCGGCGAGCAGCACCACCTTTTTGTCTTTGTAGTCGTCGGCGTGGGCTTCCATGTGGCGTTCGCAGCCAGCCCAGGTGGCCCAGCGCCCGACCACGTCCCACTGCTCGATTCCCCCGATCTTCACCTGCCCCGACGAGAACGTGTGGCGCTTCGCGCCCGCCTCGTCGAACCGCTTGACATCGGTGATGATGAAGTCGCACTCGTTATAGGGAGACTTGGCCAGGATTACGTCCCATCCGAAGGGCAGGTCGGCCACGAACTCGGCGGTGATCGGGCCGGGGGAGCGTGTCGGCAGGGTCGGAGACAGGGGGTTGAGGTACTTGCCGAAGCGGTCCTGCACAGCATCCGTGTCGAGGGAATGCCGCTCGCGGGCAAGTGTGATGGCCAGGGTGATCATCATGGACCAGAGGGGGTTGGCGGGGGCCGAGACCTTGCTGCTGAGCACGAGGAGGATTGCGGACTCCTGCGAACCACCCTCACCCAGGTCGAGCGCGCTGATGTGGATCCTCGCCATGATCCGCTGTAGATCGAACGCGGAGATGTCCCTCTGCGTACGGTCACGGTAGTGGAATCTGATGATCTCCTCGGTCTTCGTCAGGACATCCCGCTCCTGCTCGGAGAGCGGCAGACCTTGGCCGCCAGCCGTATTAAGCCGGGCGGCGTTCGTCACCTTCCGCAGTTGCTTGCGGATCCGCCCGGATGCTCCTAGTGACGTAGCGAGGACATAGGCGTCGCCGGGTCGGTTATCCGACACGTATTGCGCGACGAACTGCGCTAGGACGGAACCGAGCTCCGACGCGGGGTCCGGGGACACGCTCAGTGTGTTCTTGGCCTGTACGAAGAGCCGTGTATCCGGGCCGATGACGACCAGGTCGTCGATCTCGTCGGCCGTTTCGAAGCGCAACTCCGTGATCTTGGTCGCTATGGTGGGTCCGAAGGAACCGAATTCGAGCCCACAGAGCATGTGGGCTATGGCCAAAGCGGCGATCCGCTGCTGAAAGTCGACGCCCGAGTGCGTGGCCGCACCCCCGCTGTTGCCCATGTGCCCTCCCTGGTCGAGCATCGGAAAATCTACGTTCATACCGCATCGTGTTGGTGAGGTACGGTCCCTGCACGCGGGCGGAGGGCTGGGTCTCTCGGCGGAAGCGGGCCCGGAACGCTGGGTCCTCGGCCTGCGCGGGGTGGATCACTTTCATAGCGACACGGAGGCCGGCTGGATCGGGTCGTGGCGGGGCTTCGATCAGGTCGAACGGGCCGTCTTCCAGTGGGTCGCCTGGTGCAACGGTGAACGACTCCACTCCGCCCTCGGCTACATCTCATAGGACGAGTACGAACAGTCGCACTGGAAACACCAGGCGGAGGTCCCACAGACCACTTGATCACACGATCGCGGGCTCCATGAAAGTCGAGTCAGCTCAGCTATTCCTCAGGTGCCAGGAGGAATCAGGGTTCGACGCTCGTCCGGGGCGCCATTGAGCAGGTCGCGGTGCGGAACGTCATCTGCCGCATAGTTGTAGCGGGTGGTCAACAGCTCCTTGAACGCCTGCGGGTTGGGGGTCGTCATGGCGGAGCCCAGTTTCCAGCGGCGTTGGGCTACGGCCAGCAGGGTCACGTCCATCTGTGCGCGTAGGCTGTCAGCGGTAAAGGCGTTCAGGGGCAGTGCGGTTGCGTAGTGGCTTTCCGGTGTCTGGAAGAAGCGGGTGGGATAGTCCCGGGGAATGCTGCCCGGGCTGGCCTGCTGCAGTCGCAGGTTAGCGGCGATGTTGGCCAGGGCCAGCAGGATCTGCCAGTCGAGCCATCCTTCCTCGCGCAGTTCCTGCAATCCTGTGCGGGTGTCGGGGGCGGCCAGGATTCGAGGCAGTGTCTCGCTGAGTACATGGGGCAGGTCGGTGTAGTTGTCGCGGATCATGTCGAGTGCTCTGGTGCGGTCGTAGCCAGGGCCCGGTGTCGTGGGCTGGGCGAGTTGCGGGGCGGTGGGCGGCTGGAATGTCGTGTCCGACCACGGCGGCATGGCGGTTTGCCGCAGGGTGTCGTAGTGGGCCTCGGTCAGCAGACCGGCGGCTTCGTCGTAGGGGCGGCCGCTGGTCAGTTTGTGCAGGAGTCCGTGGGCGAATGTCGTCTCCACCAGGGACATGAACGCCTCGGTGGGCCTGGCACTGAGGCGAGCCAGCAGGTGCACCACCGTGGCGGACAGTTCGCGTTCGAAAGCTGTGTGGTCGGTCGAGGCACTGTAAGGGCTGAGGATGACGGTGCAGTCGGCGGCGTGATTGTTGGGCCGGAAGGTGACTCTGTCCCCTCCGCCTAACGGTGTGCCCGTGATTACCCGGACCAGGATGTCCTGGGGGAACAACAGAGGATCGTGCGGGACGAGTTCCGCAAGCGAGATCTGCACCGCGGCGGTGAAACGCTCGGCTGCCAGGACGGTGGCGTGGGTGTTGTCGCACCGGACACGCCATGTCGTGCCCAGGGCTGCGAAGTTCAGATCCCGGTGCGCTCCCACGTCCGAGAACGGTCTTCCGGGGAGCTGGTCGTCTGCGTTCTGGATGAACTGCTGCTCGGTCTGCGTGAAGCTGGGCCGGATCAGCGGGAGGTGTTCGTCCAGGTCGGCCAGGTAGACCGCATCGGTCAGCTCACGCAGGGCCGACATGAGCGCGGGGCGGAACCGCTCTGCGCTGAGCATCACCATGCTGGCGTGGAAATCGAGTTGTTGGATGTAGCCGTGAGAGGGGTAGTCCTCGGGGGTGTCGGCGAACAGGTGGTGGGCCATGAAGGCGAGTCCGCCGAGAGCGAGGGCGTCGCCCCAGTGGCCCGCCGCGTGGGTATGGGTCATGGCTTGGGTCAATGCGGCGGGCAGCAGGTCTTCATGTTCTTGGCCCGCGGGTGAGGCTGCGACGGCGGCGGCGGTCAGCGCGTACTGCCGGGCGGCTTGCTGCAGGTTCAGGTCGCCGTAGATCTTCCCGATCATGTGCATGGTGAGCAGCGCGCCGCGCAGGGTGTCGCCGTGCCACCAGTTGATTTTGACCTGGTGCAGTTCGTGCAGCGCGTCCAGCGGTCTGCCCGCACGCAGGAATGCCATCGCGCGGTCCCGGCAGCGTGCGGCGACACTGCTGTCGCCTGCGAGGTCCGCCTGCGCGGCATCAAGCGCGTCGCGGACCTTCTCGTAGCGAGGGTCTTCGGTGAGGGCGGGTGCGAACATCTGGAACGTGTCGCTCACACCGCTGACCGGGAAGGCACGGGCCTGCGGCAGCAGGTCGACCAGCTGTTCCAGACAGTCCATCGCGTCGGTGACGTCCACCGGGCGGCTGGCCGGGTTGACATCGGGCACGATCTCACCCGCCCGCCGCAGCCGTGTCGTCCCCTGCGGGGTGGGTAGCGTCCCTGCGACCGGGCGTGTGACCTGCGGCCAACGCGGGTGCAGACACAGGCGGGCGGCCACGTCGAGGAGCGACACCTTGCGTACCGGGTAGGCAGCGGCGTCGGTGGCCTCGGTCAAGACGGCCACGCGCTGCCGCAGGCGCAGGTCCAGCTCGCGCAGTTCCTCGGCGTTCGTCGTACTCAGGTGACGCAGCCAGGCGCCGCCCCAGAACAGTAGTAGTTGGCCCGCGTCATCCAGGAGCGCGACACGCTCGGAGGACAGGGCGGCGTCGACGACCCCACGGATATCCGCTTCGACACCGTCCAGGCTATTCTTCCCGCGCAGCATGGCCAGCACTCGTTCGTAGCGCGCCCGCAGGGCGAGCTCTCCGTCCCCGGCGTCGATGAATTCCCCGACGTAGCCGAGCCACTCGGGCAGGTCCACCCGCGCCTCGTCGTCGAAGGGCGCATGTCGCAATCCGTCCCGGACCTCGGACAGGGCTCCCGGCGTCAGACGCTTGCCGGGCCGCTCCCGCAAAGCGGTCAGGGTGGAGCGGTACCAGTCCGGATGTGCCTCGGCCGGCTCGTCCGGGATCATCGCCGACGCCAGATCCAGAAACCGCTGGGCGATCCAGACCAGGTCGCCCTGGGTGAGCATGCCGGCCACAGCCTGTCCGTCGAACACGTCCAAGGCGACGTCGTAGGTATCCCGCGCGTGCTGCTGCAACCGGTGCCGTGCCGCCACCGGGATTTCGTGCACCGCGAAGAAGGCCACCTTGCGCACGGGTTCGCCCCGGCTGCAGATCGACTTCAGGTCGTCGCGGATCTTCCCGTCCAACGGCGGCTTCTGCACGGATGCCGCCAGGACCCAGGGCTCCGTGGTGGCACGCCCGACGAACCCGCCCGCCCCAGGCAACTCGTGTGGCAGGTTTGTGTAGTACGACTCGGCATCACGTCCCTGGTCCCCGCCGGCACTTACCGGACCGGTAGCCGGCACGATGTTGCTGCTCAGCCTGCGCAGCGCAATCTGAAACACGATCTGCTCGAACATGGTGCTCGTTGCGGCCCGCCAACTGCCCAAGCAGAAACTGGATATAGCGTTCGGTCTCAGGGAAAGTCGCCACGCAAGGATTCTCTCCCACACCACTGACAACGGGCGTGCTGTCGGCGGGAACGTCGTGAGCCCCGCGCGGTGGAGTAGCTGCCCACCCACGATCGCGGCGGGCAGACGTGATGCGCGACCGCCTCAGGGCCGAGAGGGCCCGCTGGAGGTCAAGGGTGCGCAGGTTCAAATCCTGTCATCTCGACCATGCTTTACGCAGGTCGGAGGCCGTTCTCTCATCCGGCGGGAGGGCGGCCTTTCGCGCGTCCCGGGGCGTGGTGGTCGCAGCCGTGCGGTCCGGCCCGGACGGCTGGCCGTCTGCTCGGCTCCCCTGAGTACGTGAAAGGCGGTCATGAGAGGTTGAGCCCCGCGTGGTCCCACTGATCGAGCAGCACCTCTGCGGGTAGCGCGCTGCCGTCGGGAGCCAGGCGCTGGACCGGCATGTCGTCCGAGGCGCATGCGAGCAGTTGCTCGGCGACGAGGTGGGGAACGAGCAGCGCTGTGGTGCCGGCCTTCCGGTTGATGGCCACCTGGTAGGTGGCGATGACCGCTGCTTCCCACAAGGTGAGGGGGTCGCGTTCCGGCTCGCTGTGGTGGGTCCGGACGAGGGCGGGCGCCTTCACCGCCACCAGATGCCATGGCGTACTGACGGGACGGCCGGCTTCTTCGCGTGCCTGGCGGATCCAGTCGGCAGTGAGTTGGCGGAAGGCGGCGTGGGCCTCGGTCTTTCCCTTACGGCGACGTCCGAAGGCGTCGCTGACGACGGTGTAGACCGAGAAGCCCTGATCTTCCAGGCGGCGCCAGGACCAGATGGCTCGCCGACTCCACTCGTACCACGCTCGCCGGAAGGTCTTCTCCGCATCCGCTCCCAACCCGGCGAAGCCAGGGTCTGCGGAGAACTTCGGCTCGGGCAGGATACGCACGGCAGCCGCCTCCAGCAGGCGAATCGGCTGCACGAGGGCCGCGAAGGCCCGACGCTCCTCGTCGAGGACCGTGGCGAGGCGACTCTGCAGACTATCGGCCCACGGGGCGAGGAAGGGGTACTCGGACACGGCCTCGTTGCTCCGTGTCAGGTAGGAGTGCAGCCGACGCCAGTGCTCGTGACGTCGGGAGCGGAAGTTGCGGGCGCGGTCGTATCGCTCCCATTCCTCGTCGCGCCCGGCCTCGTCGTCTTCCTCCTCCTCGTCGCCGGATTCAGTGGCGCGGAGCGGGTACTCGCCGGCGGCGAGGGCGATGGCGGCGTCACGTTCGGCCTCAAGGTCCTCCTCGTCCTTGGACTCCCGGTCGAGCCAGATGGCGAGTGAATCCACCTCGCTCACAGCGGCGCCGAGCGCGAGGATGAGGCTGTCTGTGGGCAGAGGCCACCGACAGCTCGCACAGAGCCGCGCCACGGCTTCGCCGAAGGGGACGTCGATCTGGTTCACGGAGGCGGCTGACCGCAGCGGGCGGCACTCGGGGCTTCCGTGGAGCTTGCCCTTGCCTGTCGCCGAGAGGTGGCAGGTGATGAGGATGTCCCGGGTCGGCCCCAGGGGAACCTCAGGTGTGAAGAGGGAACCGAGCATGACATGGCGAAGCTCATCGCGAGTCGAGGTCACGTCGGCAGGCTACGCGCGGGCACTGACAGTCCGCCGGTCAATCTGTCCTCTCCACCCTGCAGTGACCAGAGATGCCAGAGCGGTCCTCACCACCAGCACGGTGATCCTGGGGACCAGTCGGGGACCGCCCGGTACGCGCGGTGGTGCACAATGCATGCTTCCACGCACAACCTGCGCCCGGATTAAGTCCGCTATATCCAGAAAATGTTCTTGACCCCCATTCCTGGGGGTCAAGGGGTCGCAGGTTCAAATCCTGTCGTCCCGACGGTGAAGTACAAGGTCAGAGGGGTCCTTCGGGGCCCCTCTCGGCCGAAACGGGTCACTGACGATCAGCTTCTGGCACGGGACACTAGGATCCCGCCATGGCGGAACCCGTGAGTCCACAACAGGGCAGTGTCAGCAGCGTGTTCGCCGCCCGGCTGAGACCACCGTACAGACGCGGGCGAAGGCGGTTCGTCATCGGCGCGGGAGCCGCTCTGACCGCGGTCGCCACGACGGTCGCCCTCTGTTCCGGGCCCGAGCCCGGTGATCACGCACCGACGGTGGTGTGCTCCGACACCGGCAACACCAGCCTGACCGCCGACTGGACGCGGACGGGCGGCTGGACGAGATACACGACCCCGACCGCTCGGGAGAGGGATCCGTCCTCTTCGGCCGAGACGACGACCGTGTCGAGGTCGGTGTCGGCGAGGCTCTCGGCGTATGGCAGAAGGCCCGTGGCCTGCTGACGTCGGACCTGGAGACCAGAGGCACGTTCGGTGACTTCGACGGCGACGGCTACCTCGATCTGGCGTTGTTCCGCAGCCAGGAGGACAGCGGGGACAGCCCCCGCTCCAACCTGCTCGTGCACGAGGTGCGCTACGGACCGCTCGCCCGGGACCTGAGTGGCAGCCGGAGCGGCACCATCCGCGTTCGGGTCTCGTTCTTCGTCGCCGCGGTGCGTGCGACCGACGAGGACCAGGACGGGCGCGCCGAGCTGCACGTGTTCCAGTCTGCCGGAGACGGGGGCTACACGGAGTACGTCGGCCGTCAGCAGGACGGCGGCCTGACCCTGAGCGAAGCCGGCACCGGCTACTACGGCAAGGGTGACTGGGGCGAACTCCAGCCGGGCTGGAGCGACTTCGGTACCTGCGTGTACACCAGCCCCGAGAGCACGCCGTCGGTCCGGAGAGAGCCTTCGGATCTTCACTGACCGCCGTCCGCCACGGCAGGACGGTCGGCACGCGCGCGGCCGCCACAGCCCTGCCCGGCAGGCGGACACCCTCTTGACGCGTCCCCGGCGCCGTTCGACACTTCCCCAGTAATCCTAGTGATTAGGTAGGGAAACATCCGGGAGAACCATGACCGTCACACCGCTCGTCCCTGCCCCCGCCTTCCGCGGTCGGATCGGCCGCGACCCGAGCAGCGGCCATTACGCCGTGCCGCGCCGCTACCGCCTTCACCTCTCGCCCGGCCACGACGACTGTCTGGGCATCGCCGTCGTGCACCGACTCCTCGGCCTGGACGAGATCTGTCCGGTGACCCTCCTGGACCCGAACCCCGACTGTCCCGACGGCGGATACGCCGCCCTGCGGCCGCTGTACGAGGCGAGCGCCCACCACTACCGGGGCCCGGCCGTCGCACCGGTCCTCAGCGACGGCTGGTCGGGGCGGATCGTGAGCACGCACGCACGCGACATCATGCGCGACCTCGCCCGGTCCTTCACCCCCGCTGCCGGTCCGGTGCTGTATCCCCGCGGTGCGGAGGCGGAGATCGCCGCCGTTGAAGAGCTGTGCGGCCTCGCCGCCGACCCCGCGGCGCTGCCCGGCGTGCTCGAGCTGCTGGAGCGGCGCCTGACCACCCACTCCCACGTCGTCGGCGACCGGCTCACCGCCGCCGACATCGAGGTGTGGGCTGCCCTCGTCCGACACGACGCCGCCCGGCTCGCGGACGGCCACCCCGCCCTGAGGACCCACGTACGGCGTCTGACCGACCACCCGGCCTTCGGCCGCCACCTCGCCGACCGCGCCGCCTGACGGGACGAGACTTCCGGAAGTCGCCGTGCCCGCCGCCCCCCAGCGGCGGACACGGCGTGTGCCGCGGCGCGCGTCGCCCTCCCCCGAAGGCGGCGCACACCGCGGCCGGCCCCCGGCGCCGGTCCGTGGCCACGGCGCACGGGTGCTCGTGAGCCGAGCGGTCACCAGTACATGACCGCCGTCTCGCCCGCACCCCACGAGGAGTACAGGCGCACCCGGACGACATAGCGGCGGCCCTTGACGAAACGGGCCCTGATCGTGGCGTTGCGGGGGCTTCCCCCGTCGTCCTGTCCGACGAAGTAGCGGGGCACGCCGTCCCGCTCCTCGAAGACGACGACGACGGCGTCGCTGTCACCGAAGGTGCCCACGGTGTACTCGCGGGTCTCCGGCGGATCCACACGGAAGTCGGCCTGCTCGCCGGGCCCGAGACCCAGGGGCACCGAACGGAACGGCACCAGCGGACCCGGCCGGCCGGTGGGCGGGTACCAGCGCAGGGCGAACTCCTTGTCGGCGGCGGAGAGCGTACCGGGCGGGCGCAGGCCGGAACGGTAGTGCTCGGGTTCCAGTATCAGCCCCGACGAGAAGGGGTACTCCATGATCGACTGCGGGTCCCAGACCGGACCGTTGGCCTCGTCGCCGTCGAGCTTGCGCAGGATGTTCTGGAAGGTCCGCTCCCGGCTCCAGTGGTTGGGCGGGCCCGCCAGCTCGGCGTAGACGGCCTCGTCGTCCCAGAGGATGCCCGCGAACGGACTCTGGTGCTCGTGCAGCATGCCGAGCGCGTGCCCGATCTGGTGCAGGGCCGTCGCTCGCTCACCCGGTGCGGTCAGGTCCCAGCCGAAGTTCATCGTACGGTCGTTGAGACCGACCCGCAGCGCGTCCTTGCCCACCGCCGACCAGGACCCGTCGCCGGGCTGGAAGCCGATGCGCAGCTCCGCCTCCGATCGGTCGCGGACCTCCACGAGGTCGAGGCCGATGCCGAGGTCGCGCCACTCCCGGAAGCAGTCGCGGACCACGTCCCGCTGCTCCTCGGTCCCCACCCACGACCCCCGCCGGGGCCGTCCGGAGCCCGGCATCGGGACCACCGAGGCATCGGTGTCGCCCCCGAGGAAGCAGTAGTGCAGCACGGTCCCGTTGACCCACATCCGCTGCCCGCCGACGAGCGCGGCGACGCGCTCGGCGGCCAGCCCCGGCGCGAGCACGGGGGCGGGCTGCTGCGCGAGCGAGCAGTAGCGTGCGGTCATGGGCATCAGGGTGCCGTCCGGCCCGGCCCCGGCGCCTGAGTCAGGGGGTACTCAAGTCACCGTGTATCAGGGGTGAGTACGCCGACTCATGTTGCCGTGACGACTTCTCTGCGGGACGCGACGAGGCCGGCGACCCCCTGGCCGTTCACCGGCCGGGCGGACGAACTGGAGCTGGTGCGCAGTTCCGTGGCGGCCGGGCGCGGCGGCCTGGTGGTGACGGGCCCGGCGGGCGCGGGCAAGACCCGGCTGGTGACGGAGGCCGTGCGCGGCACCGACTGCGTCCGCGCCACCGGGACGCCCGAGACCCGGGACATCCCCTTCGCCGCCTTCGCGCACCTGCTGCCCGAGGGAGTCACCCTGCACCGCGCCGTGCAGCACCTGTCCGGCGTACGACTGCTGCTGGTCGACGACGCGCACCTGCTCGACGGCGCCTCGGCCGCCCTCCTGCACCAGCTGGCCGTGCACGGCCGCACCCGCCTCCTGGTCGTCGCCACCGACGGCGCCCCCGTACCGGGCGCGGTCTCCCGGCTGTGGTCCGGTGAGCTGCTGCCGCGCCTGGCCCTGGAACCGCTGCCCCGAGAGGAGACCGCCGAACTGCTCGCGGCCGGCACCGGCACCGTCCTGGAGCCGCTCACCGTCGACCGGCTGCACCGCCTGGGCCGGGGGGACCTGCGGCTGCTGCGCGAACTGCTGACCGCCGTGCGCGAGGACGGCCGGCTCGTGCCGGTGCCCGGCACCGACCAGCGGGCGTGGCGGGGACCGGTGCCGATCACCCAGCCGGTCCGCGAACGCGCCGCCCACGTCCTGGACCGCACCGGCGCCGAGGAACGGGAGACGCTCGAACGCCTCGCCTTCGCAGAGCCCCTGCCCCTCTCCCTGGACCTCGACCTCCTCGACGTACGGATCCTGGAGAACCTGGAGGCCGAGGGCCTGGTCACCGTCGACGACCGCGGCGCCACCCGTCTCGCGCACCCCCTGCACGGCCCGGTGCTGCGCGCCGCCGCCGGCCGGCTGAGGGCCCGGCGCCTGGCCGCCCGCACCCCGGACCGGACCGGCCCCGCCCTGGAGGCGGAGCGGGCCGCGCTCGCCCGGCGCATCGAACAGGCCGACGTACGGGCGCTGGAGACCCCCGTGGGGGAGTGGCTGGTCGCCGAGGGAGCGCCGCTGCCGACCTCGTACGCGGCGCTGCGGGCCCGGTTCGCGCGACTGCGCGGACGGCTGCGCGAGGCCGCGGCCTGGGCCCGCGAGGGCCTGCGGACCCACCACGACGACCCGGACTGCCGCACCGAACTCGCCCTGGCCACCGCGCAGTCGGGCGACGGAGTCCGGAGCGGCGCGGAGGCCGCCGCGGTCACCTGGGCCGCAGCCGCGCGCGGCGACCTCGACGAGGCGGTCCGGACGGCCGGCCGGTGCGACCCGTACGACGCCGTCCGGCTCGGCGCACCCGAGCGGGCGGCGGGCCGCCTGACCGGCGTCTTCGCCGCGCACGCCGACGCCCTCGCGCGCGAGGACGGACCCGCCCTCGACCGGGTAGCCGAGGAGCTGGAGCGGCGCGGATTCCTGCTGTTCGCGGCCGAGGCGAGCGCACAGGCGGTACCCGTCCACCGCGACCCGCGGGCCGCCCGCACCGCCCGGACCCGTGCCGCCGCCCTCGCCCGGCGCTGCCAGGGTGCCCGCACCCCCGCGCTGTCCGGTCTGGTGCTGGGCGAACTCACCGCCCGTCAGCGGCAGATCGTCACGCTCGCCGCCGCGGGCCTGAGCAACCGGCAGATCGCGGAGCGGCTGACCCTGTCCGTGCGCACCGTCGGCAATCACCTGTACGGCGCCTACACCCGACTCGGCGCGGGCGACCGCGGCGCGTTGCCCTGGCTCGTGGAACTGCCCGAACCCCAACCCGCCTGACGCGCGGGCCGGGTGGCCGGCGGCTCAGGCCGCCCCGAACGCGGAGAAGGCCCACCCCGTCGCCTGGTGCACCGCGTCGCCGGGCAGCGCGGCCCGCGCGTCGCGCAGCGCCTCCGCCAGGGACAGGCCCGCGTCCAGCCCCTTGTGCAGCGCGAGCATCAGCGGCACCACGGCCGCGTCGTTGACCGGCGCGGTGCACGCCACCACCCCGGCCGTGCCCAACGGCAGCAGCGCGGTGACCAGGCCCAGCAGCTCGTCGGCGCCGACCGACGCGAAGCGTGCGGTGTCGCAGCAGGGCAGGATGATCCGGTACGGGCTGCGGTCGAGCCGCTCGAAGTCGTGCACGATGAGCGGCCCGTCCGCCATCCGCAGCGACGAGAACAACGGACTGTCCGCACGGAAGGTCCCGTGCGCCGCGATGTGCGCGAGGGCGGCCCCGTCCAGCTCCCGCAGGACCCGCGGCACCCGCGCGTCCCCGCCCTCCAGCACCACGGTCGCCCCCGGCCCGGCGGCGCCGCCCCCCGTCCGGGCGCCGGGCGGCGGGGCCCCCGTGCCCCCTTCGCCCGGCGCTCGCCGTCCCGCGTACCGGTCGGAGAGTTCGGGGACCTCGGCGCCGCCGCTCGCCAGGCCGGGGCCGCGGACCAGGACCTGGCGGCCGCCGGGCGGGGGAGCGGTGTCCCTCGCGCGCAGCCAGCTGCTCGCCGACGGCGACACGCTCAGCACGCGTTCCCGCAGGGCGGGCAGCAGGGCCCACGGCACCCGGTGCAGCCGGCCCGGCGGGACCACGACGACCGGACCCGAGCCGAGGTGGGCCGCGGCGGGCCCCAGCAGCAACCGCTCGAGGCGCGCGCCCGCCGCCTCCACCAGCGGCAGCCGCGCCTCGGCCCCGGGATGGGCCAACCGCCGCAACCCGGCCTGCACGTGCTCCGCCTCCACCTCCGCCTCGGCCAGCAGCCCGGCCTCGAACCGCCGCACCCGTCCCTGCCCGCACAGCAGCACGTGCACGCGCCCGTCGAGCACCGCCAGCTCCACCAGCCGCACCTCGTCGCCCAGCCGCCGCAGCAGCCGACCCACGTCGAACCGGTCGCCGTCGCCGGGCGCCTCGCCCCGCATGTGCAGGGTCCGGGAGCGGATCTCCCGTTCCAGGCGCCGCTGTTCGCGCTCCAGCGCGGGTGCGGGCCGGCCGCCGTCCGTGCGGGCCTCCTCCGCGCGGGCGGCGAGCTCCCGGAACGCCGTCATGGCGGTCAGCAGCACCGGGTCGGCGGGTGGCCGGGTCGGCGGTGCCGACAGGACCGTCGCCCGCCAGCGCTCGCTCCAGCCCAGCAGCCGCCGCGGCCCGCCCGAGACCAGCGACGCCCGCTGCGCCAGCGCCGCCAGCTCCGCTCCCTGCGCGGTGGCCCGGGCCCGCAACTCCGAGGCGCCCAGCGTCATCCGGTGGTCGTCCAGGACGTCCAGACCGCGCCGGCATGCCTCCAGGACGCCCCGCGCCGACCCCGCCGCCCGCGCCCGCAGCGCCTGCGCCGCCCAGCCCGTCATCCGCGCCAGCGGCGGCCCGCCGTGCCGGCTGCGCGCGGCCACCGCCAGATGCCGTTCCGCGTCCGCCGTCCAGCCCAGGTCCAGCGCGATCCGGCCCGCGAGCAGCGAGGCTTCCGGCGCCGCCGGCGCACCGAAGGCCGCCAGCCGCTCCGCCACCGCCGCCGCGTCCGCGACCAGCCGGCCCGACCCGTGGCCCGTGGCGACCCGCGCCTCGATCAGCACCAGCCGGGCGTGCGTCTCGTACCAGGTACGCCGCTGCCCGGCGAACAGCCGCACGGCGACGGCGGCGCGGGCGAGAGAGGTCTGCGGCTCTCCCGCCAGCCGGGCGGCCCGCGCGGCCACCAGCAGCAACTCCGCCTTGCGGGTGGACTGACCGCCGATCCCGTCCAGTGCCGCCACCGCCGCGTCCGCCTCCGCCAGCGCCTCGGTGGCCAGCCCCGCCGCCATCAGCACCTCGCAGCGCCGGATGGTCAGCATGAACGTCGGCGTGCCCAGCTTCGCGTACCGCTCCGCCGCCTCGTCGAGCAGCCGCAGCGCCGCCGGCACGTCACCCGACCGGAACGCCGCCAGGCCCCTGCTCTCCACCGCGTCGGCCTTGTCGTGCTCCTGGCCCGTGGTGTCCCACAGCAGCTCCGCCGCGGTGAAGTCGGCGTCCGCCCGCTCCACCGAGCCCAGCGCCAGGTGCACGGTCGCCCGCAGCGTCAGCGCCCGCGCCGTCCAGATCACGTCGTCGGCCTGCCGCAGCACCGGGATCGCCCGCCGTACGTCCTCCAGCGCCTCCCCGTGCCGGCCCAGCACCCACCACACGTACGCCCGCCGGAAGAGCACCCGCGCGCGCGTGTGACCGCTTCCGCGCGCCACGCCCCGCTCGAACGCGGCAAGCCCCGCCCGGGTACGTCCGGCGTGCACCAGCGCGACCCCGAGCGTGGCCAGGACGTCCGCCTCCCGCTCGGCCGACTCCGCGCGGGCGGCGAGGTCGCGGGCGCGCCGCAGATGGGCCAGGGCCCGCCGGGTGTCCCCGAAGTCCCGCTGCCAGATGCCGATCACCTGATGGGCGACCGAGGCGTGCAGCGGCGAGGGATCGGCGCCGAGCAACTCCTCCGCCCGCGTCAGCGCTTCGCCCGGGGCGGCGAACACCATCGGCAGCAGTTCGAGAACCGAGTCGTTGCGCGCTGTCACTCCACGGATGGTAGTGCTCCGCAACCACGCCACACAGGTTCGAGTCTGTATCAATCGGCCGCCCGGGGACTCTGATTGACGACCGCCGCCATCATCGTGGTCACGACCGCGGCCCCGACCGTCGGCCCCGCCGCCGCCTCAGTGGAGGACAAGCATGGCACCACAGAGATTCCGCGAGCAGTTCGACCAGATCCAGCGCTCGATGCCGGACGTCCCGCTGGTGATGGGCCCGGACGACTCCGCCGAGTTCTTCTACGAGAAGGGCGTCGTCCTCGCCCGCGACGGCGAGGAGGCCCGGCTCGTCGAGGACACCGTGCGCGACCACTTCACCACCATGGCCGGGCTGACCCCCGACCACGTGCGCCGGGTGAGCCCCGAGACCAACCGCACCGGCATCACCCGCATCCGGGTCGCCGACCCCGGCGTGGGCGACGGCGGCGGCGACCCCACCGTCGCCCACGCCCTGCGCTCCCTCAGGACGACGGAGGGCCGGGCCGGCCGCCGGCTGATCAGCCGGAACCACGTCGTCTCCATCGCCGTCAACGCCTGCCCCGGCGACGAGCCCGTCCCCGTGCCGCTGAGCGAGCCGCCGAACCCGGCGGCCGACGGGACGCCGTACGACGCCGCCACCGCCGTCGGTGTCCTCGTCATCGACACCGGCCTCATGCACGACTACCGGTCCTACCCGCTGCTGGCCCACACCGACGGCGACGCCCAGATCAGGGAGTGCGACGACGACGGCGTCCTGTGCCAGTACGTCGGGCACGGCACGTTCATCGCCGGGCTGGTCGCCGCCGTCGCGCCCAACACCGAGGTGACCGTCCGCAACACCCTCAACGACGCGGGCGCGATCCTGGAGTCCGAGCTGGGCGAGAAGCTCTTCGAGGCCGTCGACCGCGACGGCTGGCCCGAGGTCCTCAGCCTCTCCGCCGGCACCTCCAACGGCCGTACCGACGGCCTGCTCGGCGTGCACGCCTTCATGGAGGAACTCCGCGACCGGCGCACCCTGCTGGTCGCCGCCGCGGGCAACAACGCCAGCGCCACGCCCTTCTGGCCCGCCGCCTACGCCACCCTTCCCGGCTGGCAGGACTCGGTGCTGTCGATCGGGGCGCTGCGCTCGGACGGCGAGTTCGGCGCCTGCTTCAGCAACCACGGCGGCTGGGTGCGGGCCTACGCCCCCGGCGAGCGCCTCACCAGCGCCCTCACCGGCTTCGGGACACCCGTGCCGTACGTCTACCAGCACTCCACCTACGACGCCTGCCGGTTCGGTTTCGGCTACGCCTGCACCTGCCAGTACCCCCGGCACAACGGGGTGCTGAGCGAGCCGGGCGAGGCACCCGCCAAGCCGGACCAGGTGATGTTCGAGGGGCACGCCCAGTGGAGCGGCACCTCCTTCGCCACCCCCGTGGTCGCGGGGCTGGTCGCCTCCCACATGACGGCGCACAAGGAGACCGACCCGCGCGTGGCCGGCCGGCAACTGCTCGCGACCACCACCGAGTACGCGGAGGTGCGCGGGGCGCACGTGCCCGCGCTGCTGCCGCCCACCTGGCGTCCGGTCCCCGTCGACCCGTCGGAAGGCGGGTCGTGAACGTCCTGCCGGCGGTCGGAACCATCCACTCCACGGCGTACGATGGCATGTCGTACACGAGGGGTGGGACCGTGGACCGTGCAGATGTCGGGGCGCTCGTCCAGTCGGCGGCCGACGGGGACGCGGCGGCCTGGAAGTCACTGGTGGACGGGCTCGGCCCGCTCGTGTGGTCCGTGGCCAGGTCGCACGGGCTGTCCGACGCCGACGCGCACGAGGTGTACCAGACCGCCTGGTTCCGCTTCGCCCAGCACCTGGGGCGGATCCGGGAACCGGAGAAGACCGGCTCCTGGCTGGCGAGCACGGCACGGCACGAGTGCCTGAAGCTGCTCAAGGCGTCCAAGCGGTGGACGCCGACCGACGATCCGCAGCTGCTGGACCGGCCGAGCGAGGACCGCACGCCGGAGGAGTCGGTGCTCGACTCCGAGGAGGCCGCCGCGCAGACCGAGCGCGTCCGGCTGCTGTGGCAGGAGTTCGAGGAACTGGGCGAGCGGTGCCGCCAGTTGCTGCGGGTGCTGATCTCCTCGCCACCGCCCAGTTATCAGGAGGTGTCCGCCGCGCTGGGTATCGCGGTGGGCAGCATCGGGCCGATGCGCCAGCGCTGTCTGCGCCGGCTGCGGGCCCGCCTCGAGGCACGGGGGACGAAATGAGCGACCTGAACGACGAGCGCGGCGAACACGACGAGTACGACGAACGCGACCAGCACGACGAGCGCGGCGCACGCGACGAGCGCGGCGCACGCGACGAGCGCGGGGCACGCGGGGCACGCGACGAGCGCGGCGCACAGGACGAGCGCGACCAGGAGCTGTACGACGATCTCCTGGAGGAGGAGCTGCGGCAGGCCGCCGCGATCCTGGACCCGGTCCCGGCCGACCTGCGGCGGATCGCCGTCGACGCCTTCGCCCTGCGCGACCTGGACGTCCGCGTCGCCGAGCTGACCTTCGACTCGCTGGTGGACGGCATCCCCGTCAGGGGGGAGACTGACCCCCCACGGATGCTGACCTTCCAGTCGGGCGGCGTGACCGTCGATGTCGAGGTGACCGCCGAGGGCCTCATCGGCCAGCTGCTGCCGCCGGGCCCGGCCGGGATCGAGGTGCTGAGCGGCCCGCGGGAGCACGCCCGGCTGATGGCCGACGACATGGGCCGGTTCACCGGCCAGGCCCCGCCCGCGGGTCCGTTCGCGCTGCGGCTGCGGACCGGCCGGGAGGTGGTCGTGACGGAGTGGCTGCGGGCCTGAGCGCACCCCTCGGATGCGGTGTTACCAGGTGCAGGGCAGCGTGCGCGGACCCCTGATCATGGTCTTCCGGCGCCAGGCCACCTGGTCGGCGGGGACCGCGAGCCGCAGCCCCGGCAGCCGCTCCAGGAGCGTGTCGACCAGCAGCTCGGTCTGCATCCGGGCGAGCACGGCGCCCGTGCAGAAGTGGTGCCCGTTGCCGTACGCCAGGTGCGGGTTGGGTTCGCGGTCCAGGTCGATGCGGTCCGGGTCGGGGAAGACGTCCGGATCGCGGTTGGCGGCCAGGTACGAGACGTAGACCGGGTCCCCGGCGGCGATGCGCGTCCCGTGCACCTCGACGTCCTCCAGGGCGATGCGGGCCAGGCCCACCGAGGTGCGGTGCGAGATCCAGCGCAGCAGCTCGTCCAGCGCCGTGCCGCGCGCCTCGGGCCGCTCGCGCATCCGCGCCATCAGCTCGGGACGGGTGAGCAGCAGGTACAGCATCTGGCCGACGTTGTGCGTGACGGCCTCGCCGCCGATCTGCAGCGGCCCCGCGAGACCGACGGCCTCCGTCTCGCCGACCTCGCCGCGGCCGACGGCGGCGCCGAGCATTGAGTACACGTCGCCGCCCTCGCTGCCGGCCCGGGCGCGTACGGTCTCGGTGATCCACCCGTACAGGCCCTGTTTGGCCCGCTCGGCGGCCTCGGCGCCGCCGGAGGTGGAGATGATCTGCCGGGTCCAGGAGTGCACGCGCTCCCGGTCGGCGGCCGGCACGCCCATCACCTCGCTGACCACGGCGATCGGGAAGGGCTCCAGGACCCGCTCGACCAGGTCGGCCGGGGGCCCCTCGGCGAGGATCCCGTCCACCAGACCGTCCAGGATCTCCTGCGCCCTGGGCCGCAGCCGCTTGGTCGCGCCCACCGTGAACGCGCCCGCGACCGCGCGCCGCAGCCGGTTGTGGTCGGGCTGGTCGGCGAAGGCGAGCGAGCCGGGCCGCGGCTTGAAGTGCGGGGCGAGGCGGGTGATCTGACGTTTCGTCACCTCGGCCCGTCCGAAGCGCGGATCGATGGTGATCGCCTTCACGTCGTCGTACCGCGTCGCCAGCCAGGCCCAGCCCTCGCCGTGCGGGAGCCGGACGCGGGTCAGCGGCCCCTCGCGCATCAGCTCGGCGAGGACCGGGTCGAACTCCGGGCCGTCCAGGTCGAGGGCGGGCCAGTCCCGCACCGGGGGCGGCGACTGGCCGGTGAGCGTGGTGGTCTCCTGCGTCATCCCTCCACCCTCGCCGCGCACCCGCCCGGCTGTCGCGCGGGAGTGCTCCAGCCGGTGGTGGGCGGAGGGCGGGGTGGCTCTCAGCCCGACACGGCGTCGACGAGCGCCGCGAGCGACTCCGCGAGGCGCGACAGGCCCGGCCCGGCCGGGCCGCCCGGCTCCGTCATGTACGTGTCCCGGCGGATCTCCACCATCAGCGCGCCGACCTCGGCCCGCGTCCCGTAGAAGTCCAGCGGCACGTACGTCCCGCCGAACGGGCTGTCCAGCCCGGTCCCGCCGCACGGGGCGAACGCCTCCCGGGCCGCGGCGAGCAGCCCGGGCGGCGTGTGGAAGGCGTCGGTGCCCAGGCAGACGGGCGGGCGCGGGCCCTCGCCGTGCAGTTCGTAGGGGAGCGGCCGGGTCGGGTAGGAGTGCACGTCGACGATCACGGCCCGTCCGGTGGCCGCGAGCCGGTCCGCCACCGCCCCGGTCATGGCCCGCGCGTACGGCCGGAAGTACCGCTCGATCAGCGGCTCGGGGTCCGTGCCGTCCGGGCGCAGCACCTCGCGGTGCGAGGTCCGCGTGTACACGGCTCCCATTCCGACGGTCGTCATCTCCTCCCGTTCGTCCGGGAACCGCTCCGGGTCGACCACCAGCCGCGACGCCCGGTTCACGAACCGCCAGGGGGTGAGGCCGGCCAGCTCGGCGGCCCGCCCGGCGAGCTCCGCGGTGTGCGAGTCGGTCATGTGGTCCAGCTCCCGCTCCAGCTCGGCGTCGGACAGGACGATGCCGCTCCGCACGTCGGCCGGGATCTCGCGGGAGGAGTGCGGGACGTGCAGGATCACGGGGGAGTGCGGGGCACCCGGCAGCAGTTCGAAGGCGGGCGGGGCGTCGGTCACGGGGCGGCTCCGAGGGCGTTGTCAGCGGGGTGCGGCAGGATCACGGGGACGGTGCCGGGCAGCGAGGACAGGGGGCTTCATGCCGATCACCAACCAGCGGGTGGCCGCACACCGGTTTCTGGCGGGACTGTACGGGGACGACTACTTCCCGGCCCGGGTGGTGGACCGGGGCCGCGACATCCTGCTCCGGCTGTGCGCCAGCGTGGAGGCGGACCGGCCGGGCGACCTGGCGGCGCTCTATGCGCTGACCCACGCGGCCACCGAGGAGTTCAACGAGCTGGAGGCGGCCTTCGAGGAGGCGGGCAGCGAGATCGAGACCACGGCCCGGGAGGAGATCGGCGAGGCCTTCTGGTTCGTCGCCCGGGCCTACGGTTTCGCGGACGCGGACCCGGAGGAGCTGATCGCGCCGCGGGAGTGGTGAAGCGGCGGCACCCCGCCTCCGAGGGGACGGAGACGGGGTGCCGGGGTCCGTGCGGGCCCGGGGAGGATCAGGCGAGGGACGCCAGCGCCTCGTTCCAGGTGGCCGACGGGCGCATGACCTCGGCGGCCTTGGCCGGGTCGGGCTGGTAGTAGCCGCCGATCTCGGCGGGCTTGCCCTGTACGGCGTTCAGCTCCTCGACGATCTTCTGCTCGCTCGCGGTGAGCGTCTCGGCGAGCGGGGCGAAGGCCTTGGCCAGGTCCGCGTCGTCGGTCTGCTTGGCCAGCTCCTGCGCCCAGTACATGGACAGGTAGAAGTGGCTGCCGCGGTTGTCGATGCCGCCGACGCGACGGGTCGGGGACTTGTCCTCGTTGAGGAAGGTCGCCGTGGCGCGGTCGAGGGTGTCGGCGAGGACCTTGGCCTTGCCGTTGCCGGTGGCCTCGGCGTACTGCTCCAGGGACGGCACCAGGGCGAAGAACTCGCCGAGCGAGTCCCAGCGCAGGTAGTCCTCCTTGACCAGCTGCTGCACGTGCTTGGGGGCCGAGCCGCCGGCACCGGTCTCGAAGAGGCCGCCGCCCGCCATCAGCGGGACGACCGACAGCATCTTGGCGCTGGTGCCCAGCTCCAGGATCGGGAACAGGTCGGTCAGGTAGTCGCGCAGCACGTTGCCGGTCACCGAGATGGTGTTCTCGCCGCGGCGGATGCGCTCCACCGACAGCTTGGTGGCCTCGACGGGGTTGAGGATCCGGATGTCCAGCCCCTCGGTGTCGTGCTCCGGCAGGTACGCCTTCACCTTGGCGATCAGGTTGGCGTCGTGGGCGCGGCCCTCGTCCAGCCAGAAGACGGCCGGGTCGCCGGTGGCGCGGGCGCGGGTGACGGCCAGCTTCACCCAGTCGCGGATCGGCGCGTCCTTGGTCTGGCAGGCGCGGAAGATGTCACCGGCGGAGACCGTCTGCTCCAGCACCGCGTTGCCCGCGGCGTCCACCAGGCGGACGGTGCCCGTGGTGGGGATCTCGAAGGTCTTGTCGTGGCTGCCGTACTCCTCGGCCTTCTGCGCCATGAGGCCCACGTTCGGGACCGAGCCCATGGTGGAGGGGTCGTAGGCGCCGTTGGCGCGGCAGTCCTCGATGACGGCCTGGTACACACCGGCGTAGGAGGAGTCCGGGATCACGGCGAGGGCGTCGTGCTCGCCGCCGTCCGCGCCCCACATGTGACCGGAGGTGCGGATCATGGCCGGCATGGAGGCGTCGATGATGACGTCCGAGGGCACGTGCAGGTTGGTGATGCCCTTGTCGGAGTCGACCATGGCCAGCTCCGGGCCCTCGGCCAGCTCGGCGTCGAAGGAGGCCTTGATCTCGGCGCCCTCCGGCAGGGACTCCAGGCCCTTGTAGATGCCGCCCAGGCCGTCGTTCGGGGTGAGACCGGCCTTGGCGAGGGTCTCGCCGTACTGGGCGAAGGTCTTCGGGAAGAAGGCGCGGACCACGTGGCCGAAGATGATCGGGTCGGAGACCTTCATCATCGTGGCCTTCAGGTGCACCGAGTAGAGGATGCCCTCGGCCTTGGCGCGGGCGACCTGCGCGGTGAGGAACTCGCGCAGCGCGGCGACGCGCAGCACGGAGGCGTCGACGACCTCGTCCTTCTTCACCGGCACCGACTCGCGCAGCACCGTGGTGGTGCCGTCGTCGCCGACCAGCTCGATCCGCAGGGTGCCGTCCTCGGCGATCACCGTGGACTTCTCGGTGGAACGGAAGTCGTTCTCGCCCATGGTCGCCACGTTGGTCCTGGACTCGCCGGTCCAGGCGCCCATGCGGTGCGGGTGGGTCTTGGCGTAGTTCTTCACCGACGCCGGGGCGCGGCGGTCGGAGTTGCCCTCGCGCAGCACCGGGTTGACCGCGGAGCCCTTGACCTTGTCGTAGCGGGCGCGGACGTCGCGCTCCTCGTCGGTCTTCGGGTCGTCCGGGTAGGCCGGCAGCGCGTAGCCCTGGCCCTGCAGCTCGGCGATGGCGGCCTTGAGCTGCGGGATGGACGCCGAGATGTTCGGCAGCTTGATGATGTTGGCGGCGGGCGTCTTGGCCAGCTCGCCCAGCTCCGCGAGGGCGTCCGGGATGCGCTGGTCCTCGGCCAGGTACTCCGGGAACAGGGCGATGATGCGGCCGGCCAGCGAGATGTCGCGGGTCTCGACCGCGACACCCGCCTGCGAGGCGTACGCCCGGACCACCGGCAGGAACGAATACGTCGCCAGGGCCGGGGCCTCGTCAGTGTGTGTATAGATGATGGTCGAGTCAGTCACCGGGTGCTCCGCTCCACGTCTGCAACATTGCTCGACATCAAGATATCTCGTGATCGACCCGGGCTCGACAGGGGTCGCACGGAGATTCCGGCCACGTGGTGCTCAGGGGAGCGGGACGATCTCCTCGCCCGCCCGCTGCTGCGGGAGGACCACGGCCCCCTGCTGGAGCGCGACCGTCCGGGCGGGCGACGGGATCCGGATGCCCTCCGCGCGGTAGCGCCGGTGCAGCCGCTTAATGAACTCGTGCTTGATCCGGTACTGGTCGCTGAACTCGCCCACGCCCAGGATCACCGTGAAGCCGATCCGCGAGTCGCCGAAGGTGTGGAAGCGGATCGCCGGCTCGTGGTCCGGCACCGCGCCGCTGACCTCCGCCATCACCTCGGCGATCACCTCGGTCGTGACCCGCTCCACGTGGTCCAGGTCACTGTCGTAGGAGACGCCGACCTGGACCAGCACGGTCAGCCGCTGCTCGGGCCGCATGAAGTTGGTCATGTTCGACTTCGCGAGCTGCCCGTTCGGGATCACCACCAGGTTGTTGGACAGCTCGCGCACGGTGGTCTGGCGCCAGTTGATGTCCTCGACGTAGCCCTCCTCGCCGCTGCTGAGCTGGATGTAGTCACCCGGCTGCACGGTCTTGGAGGCGAGGATGTGGATGCCCGCGAAGAGGTTGGCCAGCGTGTCCTGGAGCGCCAGCGCCACCGCGAGGCCGCCCACGCCCAGGGCGGTGAGCATCGGCGCGATGGAGACGCCCAGCGTCTGCAGCATCACCAGGAAGCCGATGGCCAGCACCAGGATCCGGGTGATGTTGACGAAGATCGTGGCCGACCCGGCGACTCCGGAGCGCGAGGTCGTCACGGTCCGCACCAGACCGGCGACCACCCGGGCCGCCGTCACCGTCGCCACGAAGATCAGCAGCACCGTCAGCACCTGGTTGACACCGTGCTGCACCGCGCGGGTCAGCGGCAGCGCCGCCGCCGCACCGGCCACCCCGGCCGCGACCGCCGCCCACGGCGCCACCGTGCGCAGCGCGGCCACGATCACGTCGTCGCCGCCCCAGCGGGTGCGCCCGGCATGGCCCGCCAGCCAGCGCAGCAGCATCCGCAGCAGGAACGCCCCCAGCAGACCCGCCCCCAGCGCGATGCCGGCGGGCAGCAGATGGTCCATGGTCAGGTCCTCGGTCACCGGCCGCCTCCAACGAATGACTAGGGAACAACGAATGACTACGGCATGTCGGGATGCGCGACCCGGCCGAACCGCAAGGCAGTTCGACCGGTGCGAGGGCTCATCCTGCCGTATCCCGGGCGGTGTTCCGTACCGCGCCGAGGAGCGGAACGGGGCGTTTCAGACGATGCCCTCGGCGAGTTCCGCCTGCTCACGGTCGTCGCCGTAGGCCGCGGTCGTCGGAGTGCCGTACGAACGGCGGGCGACGAACCACCACACCGTGGCCAATACCAGTACGACGACCAGGGCGACGACGGCGTAGTTCATCGTGTCGACCGTCACCGGGGACGACTGGGGGAGGCAGAACAGCACGGTGACCAACGCCACCCACACCACCGCGACCCACCCGACGGGCCTGCTCCACCGGCCCAGGTTCCAGGGGCCCGGAGTGAACCGGTCGCCGGCCCGCAGCCGCAGCAGCACCGGGATGGCGTACGCCGGAGTGATGCCGATGACGTTGATGGCGGTCACCGCGCCGTACGCCGTGGCCGAGTACAGGGACGGCAGCGCCAGCAGACAGGCCACCGCCACCGACAGCCACACCGCGGCCACCGGGGTCTGGGTGCGGGCGGAGACCTTGCGCCACAGCGACGAGCCGGGCAGGGCGCCGTCCCGGCTGAACGCGAACACCATCCGGCTGGCGGCGGCCACCTCGGCGTTGCCGCAGAACAACTGCGCCACGATCACCACGAGGAGCAGCGCGCTCGCGCCGTCCGTGCCGAGGCCGTCGAGGAGGATCTGCGCGGGCGGCACCCCGGTCGCGGTGTCCCGCGTCGCGTCGTAGTCCTGGATGGCGAAGGTCAGCCCGGCCAGCAGCACGAAGCCCGCCAGCCACGACACCCAGATGGCCCGCACGATGCCGCGCGCCGCCGACACCGAGGCGTTGGAGGTCTCCTCGGACAGATGGGCCGAGGCGTCGTAGCCCGAGAAGGTGTACTGCGCGAGCAGCAGGCCGATCGCGGCCACGTACAGCGGGTTCTCCCAGCCGGTGTCGTTGACGAACTCGGTGAAGACGAAGGACGGCGACTGGTGGTGGTCGGGCACGATCACCAGCGCGCCGACGATCAGCGCGACACCGGCCAGGTGCCACCACACGCTGATCGAGTTGAGCACGCTGACCAGCCGCACGCCGAAGAGGTTGAGGGTGGCGTGCAGCAGCAGGATCACGACGAAGATCAGCATCGTCTTCTCCGGCGTCGGCGCGAAGCCCCACTGGAGGTTCAGGAACGCGCCCGTGAACAGCGCCGCCCCGTAGTCGATGCCGGCGATCGCGCCGAGCAGCCCCAGCAGGTTCAGCCAGCCCGTGTACCAGCCCCAGCGCCGGCCGCCGAGCCGGTCGGCCATGTAGTACAGCGCGCCGGACGTCGGATACGCGCTGGTGACCTCGGCCAGCGCCATCCCGACGCACAGCACGAACAGGCCGACGCCCGCCCAGCCCCACAGCATCACGGCGGGGCCGCCGGTGCCCATGCCGAAGCCGTAGAGGGTCATGCAGCCGGACAGGATCGAGATCACCGAGAAGCTGATCGCGAAGTTTCCGAAGCCGCCCATGCGGCGGGCCAGCACCGGCCGGTAGCCGAGTTCGCGCAGGCGCTGTTCCTCGTCGGTGGCGGACGGTTGCGAGGGGCGGGGCATGGCGGACCTCCGGGACGGAAGGGTGGGGGGTCAGGGGCGCCGTCGGCCGTGGCCGCGGCCACGGGCGGCCGAACGGCTGCGAGTGCGGGCCTGGAGGAACACCTCCACGGCCCGCACGGCGGAGCCGTCGCCCGGGGCCCGGCAGGCCCAGGGCAGCGGTGTCCAGTAGGGGCCGAGCGCGTCGAACACCTGGTTCGCCTCCCGGAACCGGAGGGCGCCCCACAACGCGTGGGCCAGGTGGTTCAGGTCCGGCAGGGACCGATCGTCCAGCGGGGAGAGCGTGAACCAGGAGTCGAACGCCTGCCCCGCCTCGCGGGCGGCGTCCTCCGCAACCCAGTGCAGGTCCAGCGCCGCCTCCCGCGCGCCCGAACGGCGGTAGCGCTCCACCCGCACGTACAGCGGCAGCACGTGCAGCGCCGATCCGGGCGGTGCCGAACCGGCCGCCCAGTGCGCGAACCCGGCCGCCCGGGCCAGGCGTTCGGAGCCGCCGTACGGATACAGGAACTGCAGCATGCGGTGGTGGGCCTCCCGGTTGTACGGGTCGCGCTTGCCGGCCTCGGCGAGCAGCCCCCACGGCCCCGGCGGCAGCATCGGCTCCGGCGGCGCCATCCGGTGCTCCTCCCAGCGCTGCCCCTCGTCCAGCCGGGCCAGCGCCAGCAGACACACCCACGGCACCGGGTCGTGGGGCGCGGCCCGCGTCGCCGCGTCGCAGGCGTGCCAGGCCTGCAGCCACAGTTCGCGTGTGCGTGGATGGTCCTCGCGGTGGGCCCGCAGCGCCCGCTCCACGACCACCCGGGCGTGCATCACCGCGGCGGCCACGCTGTGCGGCTCCTCCGCGAGCCAGGCCCGCACCACGTCCGTACCGGCCGCCGAGGCGGCCAGCACCTGGGTGCGGCGCGTCCACTGCGACCAGGAACCGGTCTGCTCCAGCAGGATGCGCATCGACATCCAGCGACCGGCCCGCACCTCCTGGAGGGCGGAGCGCAGCGCGGTGTCGTGGCCGGCGGGGTCGTAGGCGGGCTGTGCGCCGTCTCTGGCCATCACACGTCCGCTGCGGCGAGCGGAACGGACCGTACGGCAGCATGGCGTGACAAACAGCCCTCCCCGGGGGCGGTGGTGCGGTGGTCGAGCGGTCGGCGCACACTATAGAGGCGGAGGTTCCGCCTCTGTCCGCTTTCGCGGCACCGGCGCAAAACCGTTGCCACCAGGGTGAACTGACTGACCGTCAGTCACCCTTGACGCGGTGTGTCCGCGCAGGCAGGCTGGCGCGCAGTGATCGCCGAGACCGTCGGCGCGGGAGCCGGGAGGTGTGGATGCCGGACGCGGTACTCGCCGTCGACCAGGGCACGTCCGGCACCAAGGCGCTGGTGATCTGCCCCGAACGCGGCGTGATCGGCACCGGTTTCGCCGAGGTCCGCCCCCGGTACCTGCCCGGCGGCCGGGTGGAGGTGGACCCGGAGGAGCTGTACGGCTCGGTGGTCGACGCCGGGCGCCGGGCGCTCGCCGACGCGGACGAGCCGGTCACCGCGCTCGGCCTGGCCAACCAGGGGGAGACGGTGCTCGCCTGGGACCCGGACACGGGCCGCCCGCTCACCGACGCGCTGGTCTGGCAGGACCGCCGCGCGGAACCCCTCTGCGGCGAACTGGACCCGCACGCCGACGAGTTGCGTCACCTCACCGGCCTGCCGCTGGACCCGTACTTCGCCGCGCCGAAAATGGCCTGGATCCGACGGCACCTCACCCGCGCCGGCCATGTCACCACCTCCGACACCTGGCTGGTCCACCGGCTCACCGGCGCCCACGTCACGGACGCCGCGACCGCCTCGCGCACCGGGCTCCTCGACCTCGACCGCGCCGAGTGGTCACCGCGCGCCCTGGAGCTGTACGGGCTGACCGGCGAACGGCTCCCGGACATCGTGGACAACGCCGCCCACGCCGGCACGACCGGCGTCTTCGGCCCCGAACTGCCGCTCACCGGCCTCGCCGTCGACCAGCAGGCCGCGCTGCTCGCCCAGCGCGTCACCGAACCCGGCGCCGCCAAGTGCACCTACGGCACCGGCGCGTTCCTCCTCGCCCACACCGGCGGCACCCCGCGGCGGGGCACCTCCGGTCTCGCCGCCTGCGTCGCCTGGCGGCTCGGCGGACGCACCGACCACTGCCTGGACGGCCAGGTGTACACGGCCGCCTCCGCCGTACGCTGGCTCACCGACCTCGGCGTCATCACCGGGGCCGCCGACCTTGACCCGGTGGGCGCCGCGGTCCCGGACGCCGGCGGCGTCACCTTCGTCCCGGCGCTGGCCGGGCTCGCCGCCCCCTGGTGGCGCGGCGACCTGCGCGGCTCGCTCACCGGTCTCGGCCTGGACACCGCCCCGGGGCACCTGGTGCGCGCCCTGTGCGAGGGCCTCGCCGCCCAGGTCGCCGAACTCGCCGACGCCGCGGCGGCCGACCTCGGCGACCCGCTGACCGTACTGCGCGTCGACGGCGGCCTCACCCGCTCCGCGCTCCTCATGCAGACCCAGGCCGACCTGCTGCAACACCCGGTCGAGGTCTCGGCGCTGCCGGACGCCACCGCGCTCGGCGTCGGCACCCTGGCCCGGCTCGGCGCGGACCCCTCCCTCGCCCTCGCCGACGCGCTCCCCGACGTGGGACCCACCACGGTGTACGAGCCCCGCATCACCGCCGACGAGGCCACCGAGCGCCGCAGCCGGTTCCGTACCGCGGTCGCCGCCCTGCTCGCCGGGGGCCCGGCATGACCGTCACCGTGTCGGGCGCGCTGCCCGTCGAGCCCTACGACGTGGCGGTCGTCGGCGCCGGGGTCGTCGGGTGCGCGATCGCCCGGCGGCTCGCCCACCACCCGGAGCTGCGCATCGCCCTCGTCGAGGCGCAGGACGACGTCGGACAGGGCACCTCCAAGGCCAACACCGCCATCCTGCACACCGGGTTCGACGCCGTGCCCGGCTCGCTGGAGGCCCGGCTCGTGCGCGAGGGCGCCCGCGACCTGGCCGCCTACGCCGCCGAGTCGGGCATCCCCCTCGAACGCGTCGGCGCCCTGCTCGTCGCCTGGGACGAGGAGCAGCTCGCGGCGCTGCCCCGCCTCGCCGAGAAGGCCCGCCGCAACGAGTACCACGACGCCCGCCTCCTCGGCCCCGCCGAGCTGTACGCCCGCGAACCCCACCTCGGCCCCGGCGCGCTCGGCGCCCTGCACGTACCCGGCGAGAGCATCATCTGCCCGTGGACGACCACCCTCGCCTACGCCACTCAGGCGGTCCGCGCAGGCGTCGACCTCCACCTCGACTCGCCCGTCGCACACGCCGGTCACGCGGACGGCGTCCACCGCCTCGGCACCCCGCGCGGCACGCTGCGTGCCCGACGGCTCGTCAACGCCGCCGGACTGCACGCCGACACCCTCGACCGGAGCCTCGGCCACGACGACTTCACCGTCACCCCGCGCCGGGGCCAGCTTCTCGTCCACGACACGTTCGCCCGCGCCCTCGTCAACCACATCCTCCTGCCCGTCCCCACCGCCCTGGGCAAGGGCGTCCTGGTCGCCCCCACCGTCTACGGCAACGTGCTGCTCGGCCCCACCGCCGAGGACCTGGACGACAAACGCGACACCGGCACCACCGCCGAGGGCCTGCGCCGACTGCGCGAACAGGGCCGCCGCATCCTCCCCGCCCTGCTGGAGGAGGAGGTCACCGCCGTCTACGCGGGCCTGCGCGCCGCCACCGAGTACGACGACTACCGGATCGCCGCCCACCCCCACCAGGGCTACGTCACCGTCGGCGGCATCCGCTCCACCGGCCTCACCGCCTCCCTCGCCATCGCCGAGCACGTCACCGGCCTGCTCGCCGGCACCGGCCTCGACCTCGGCCCCCGGCGCCCGCTCGAACCGGTCCGCATGCCCCGGCTCGGCGAGGGCTCCCCCCGCCCCCACCAGCAGCCCGACCTCGTCGCCTCCGATCCGGAGTACGGCACCCTGGTCTGCCACTGCGAACGCGTCTCGCGCGGCGAGATCCGCGACGCGCTCGCCGGACCGGTCCCGCCCCGCTCCCTGGACGGGCTGCGCCGCCGCACCCGGGCCCGGGCTGGCCGCTGCCAGGGCTTCTACTGCGGGGCGGCGGTACGCGCGTTGTTCGAGGAGGCGCAGCGGTGACAAGTCGACACGTCGACGTCCTGGTGGTGGGTGCCGGCCCCGCCGGGCTCGCCGCCGCCTCCCTGCTGGCGACGGCGGGCGCCCGCGTCGAGGTCCTGGAGCGCGAGCAGTCACCCGGGGGAGTGCCCAGGCACTGCGCGCACCGGGGCTTCGGGAACCGGCCGCACGCGCTGACCGGCCCCGCCTACGCCCGGCTCCTCGCCGACGCGGCCGTCCACGCCGGAGCCGACCTGCGCACCGGCGTCACCGCCCTCGACTGGACGGGCCCGCGCGCCCTCAGCACCGTCGGACCCCAGGGCGTGCGCATCCTCGCCGCCCGCGCGGTCGTCCTGGCCACCGGCGCCCGCGAACGCCCCCGCGCCGCCCGCCTCGTCCCCGGCACCCGGCCCGCCGGCGTCTACACCACCGGCGAACTCCAGCAGGCGGTCCACCTGTACGGGCAGGACATCGGCACCCGGGCGGTGATCGTCGGTGCCGAGGCCGTCTCCCACGCCGCCGCCGACACCGTACGGACGGCCGGAGCCCAGGTGGTCGCACTGGTCACGGAGCTGCCCCGGGCCCCCGCCGCCCCCGCACGGACGCTGCACGCGCGACTGCGGCACCGCACCCCGGTGCTCACCGGCACCACGGTCACCGAACTCCTCGGCCGCGGCCGCCTGTCGGGCGTGCGGGTACGCCACCGCGACGGCCGCACCACCACGCTGCCCTGCGACACCGTCGTGTTCACCGGCGACTTCGTGCCCGAGCACGAACTCGCCCGACGCGGCGGACTGACCCTGGACCCGGGAACCCGCGGTCCCGCCGTGGACGGCGCCCTGCGCACCTCACGGCCCGGCGTCTTCGCGGTCGGCAGCGTCCTGCACGCCGTCGAGAGCGCCGCCACGGCGGCCCGCGAGGGCGCCCACGCCGCAGCCGCCGTACGCGACTGGCTCACGGACGGCACGGGAGGGGACCCCACGGACCCGGACCGGCCCGGCGGCGTCCCCCTGGTCGCCGATCCGCCCCTGCTGCGCATCTCCCCGAACCGCGTCGCTCCGGCAGACCGCTTCCCGTACCTCCTGCGCACGGCGCTCCCGCTGCCCCGCCCCGTCCTGTACGTCTCCCAGGACGGCCGCCCCCTGCACCGCGAGCGGTGCCGCCGCACCACCGCCGTCCCGCACCGCCCGCTGACCCTGACGGCACGCTGGACGCACCTGGTCGATCCCGACGGCGGACCGGTGCACGTCACCGTCGCCTGACCCTCCGGCCCGGGGGCCCTCAGATCACCCGCGCCCGCACCAGCGCCGCCAGCGTCAGCGCCCCCGGCAGCAGCGGCAGCCACACCGTCAGCAGCCTGAACGCCAGGGCCACCGCCGTGGCCACGGCCGCCGGCCCGCCCGCCGCCACCAGCGCCACGACCAGCGCCGCCTCGACCGAGCCGATGCCGCCCGGCGTGGGCACCAGCGCCACCGCCACCGTCGCCGCCAGGTACGCCACCGCCATGTGCCCGACCGGCACCGGCAGTCCCAGCGACCGGCCCACCAGTACCAGCGCCGAGGTCTGCAACGCGGGGAAGGCCAGCGCACCGCCCCACAGAGCCAGCGCGCGAGCCGGCCGGGCGTGCACCGAGCGGGCCTCGCCCAGCGCCGTCCGCAGGAAGGAGACCAGCGCACCGCGCAGCCGGGGCAGCAGCGCCAGCAGCGCCGCCGCCACGACCGGGACCGCGCCCGCGACCACCAGTAGCGGACCCACCGCCCCCTCGGGCAGCAGCGTGCCCAGCCGCAGCGCGCCCGGGAACGCGATCAGCAGGGCGCCCAGCAGGGCGAGGCGGCCGACGCTCTCCGCCAGCAGGTACAGCGCCAGCGCGGCCGAGGAACGGGCCAGCGGCAGCCCGCACACCGTCATGAACCGCAGGTTCACCGCGCTCGCGCCCAGCCCCGTCGGCAGCAGGTGGTTGGCCGCGCCGGCCGCGAACTGGGTGGCCAGCAACCGCCGCCGGGGCAGCCGCTCCACCACCGCGCCCTGCCGGGTGCAGGCAGCGGCGACCCAGGTCAGACAGGTCGCGCCGGCCGCGGCCAGCAGCCAGGGCCAGCGCGCCGTGGCGAGATGGCCGAAGCCGTCCGCCAGCACGGACCGGTGCCGGACCGCGACCACGCCCACCAGGAGCAGCGGAAGCACGCACAGGGCCCGGCGGACCGGGACGCGGTGCAGGAGTGGCTTCTCGGGGACTCGAAGCGCTGTCGTCACAGCACAAGACATTCCCCCAGACGCGCCAACTACGGGTGGCCGACGCGCGGACACGGTCTTACGGACCGCGGGCGGCGCCGCCTTGACCTCAAGGTTGGTCGAGGTCCTACCGTCACCCGCATGAGTATGGAGACCACGGCGTGGACGCAGCTGTACAGCGTCATGCACGCCAAAGACGAGCGCCGTCCCTTCGCCCGTGCCACGCTGCGCCGCATCGGCGCGTTCGCCCGCCCGCACCGCCGCCGCATCGTCCGCTTCCTGCTGCTCGGGGTGGCGACCGCACTGCTCGCCGTCGCCACCCCCGTCCTGGCCGGAAAGGTCGTCGACGCGATCGTGTCGGACGGCGACGAGGGCACGGTCGTGCGCCTCGCCCTGCTCATCGCGCTCATCGCGGTCGCCGAGGCGGTGCTCGGCATCCTCTCCCGCAGGCTCTCGGCGACGCTCGGGGAGGGACTCATCCTCGATCTGCGGACGGCCGTGTTCGATCATGTGCAGCGCATGCCGGTCGCGTTCTTCACACGTACTCGTACGGGAGCGCTCGTCTCCCGTCTCAACAACGACGTCATCGGCGCCCAGCGCGCCTTCAGCAACACCCTGTCCGGCGTGGTCAGCAACGTGGTCACCCTGCTGCTCACCCTCGCCGTCATGCTGACCCTGTCCTGGCAGATCACCCTGCTCGCCCTGGTACTGCTCCCGGTGTTCGTGCTCCCGGCGCGGCGGATGGGCCGCCGCATGGCCCGGATGCAGCGCGAGGCCGCCGCCCTCAACGCCGCCATGGGCACCCGCATGACCGAACGCTTCTCGGCGCCCGGCGCCACCCTGATCAAACTGTTCGGCCGCCCCGAGGAGGAGTCCGCCGAATTCGCCGACCGCGCCCGCCGCGTCGCCGACATCGGTGTGCGCACCGCCACCGCCCAGGCCGCCTTCATCACCGCGCTCACCCTGGTCTCCGCGCTCGCCCTCGCCCTCGTCTACGGCCTCGGCGGCTTCTTCGCCCTGCGCGGCACCCTGGACGCGGGCGCCGTCGTCGCGCTGGCTCTGCTGCTGACCCGCCTGTACGCGCCGCTCACCGCGCTCGCCGGGGCCCGCGTCGAGGTCATGAGCGCCCTCGTCAGCTTCGAGCGGGTCTTCGAGGTCCTCGACCTGACCCCGCTCATCGACGAGAAGACCGACGCCCGCCCCGTCCCCGACGGCCCGGTCGCCGTCGAGTTCGACGACGTCCGCTTCGGCTACCCGTCCGCCGACAAGGTCTCCCTGGCCTCCCTCGAAGAGGTCGCCTCCCTGGACACCCGCGGCGGCGAAGAGGTCCTGCACGGCCTCTCCTTCCGCGCCGAACCCGGCCAGACGATCGCCCTCGTCGGCTCGTCCGGCGCCGGCAAGTCCACCATCGCCCAACTGCTGCCGCGCCTGTACGACACCGACGGCGGCACCGTCCGCGTCGGCGGCGTCGACGTGCGCGAGCTGAGCGCGCGGTCACTGCGCGACACCGTCGGCATGGTCACCCAGGACGGCCACCTCTTCCACGACACCGTCCGGGCCAACCTGCTGCTCGCCCGGCCCGACGCCGGCGAGGACGAGCTGTGGCAGGCGCTGCGCCGGGCCCGCCTGGCCGACCTCGTACGGTCCCTGCCGGACGGGCTCGACACCGTGGTCGGCGAGCGCGGCTACCGGCTCTCCGGCGGCGAACGCCAGCGCATGACCATCGCCCGGCTGCTGCTGGCCCGCCAGCGCGTCGTCATCCTCGACGAGGCCACCGCCCACCTCGACAACACCTCCGAGGCGGCCGTCCAGGAAGCCCTCACCGAAGCCCTCCAGGGCAGGACGGCCGTGGTCATCGCGCACCGGCTGTCCACGGTCCGGGCGGCCGACCGCATCCTGGTGGTCGAGGCGGGCCGCATCGTGGAGAGCGGCACCCACGAGGAGCTCCTCGCCGCCGACGGCCGCTACGCCGAGCTGCACCGCACCCAGTTCGAACGCCCGGCCCTGGACAAGGCCGCGTAGGGCGGGCCGCGCGGCATCCGGGGCGGGCCGGGCGCCTCCTAGTGCGGGCCGGGTGCCGCGGCCCGCAGCGGCAGGTCCTGCTCGGCCCAGACGACCTTCCCGCCGGGCGTGCGGCACGAGCCCCAGCGTCGGCACATCATGTTGATCAGCTGCAGCCCGCGCCCGCTCTCGTCGCTCACGTCCGCGTGCTGGATCTGCGGCAGGTCGGGACCGGAGTCGGAGACCTCCACGGACAGCCGCTCGTGCCGCAGCAACCGCAGCTCGCCGGGGGCGTTCCCGTACCGCAGCGCATTGCCGACCAGCTCGCTGACCACCAGCTCCGTGGTGTCGACCAGCTCCTGGAGCCCCCACCGCTCCAACTGCTCCCGCACCGCCGCCCGGGCCTGCCCGGCGGCCTTGCCGTCCGGCGGCAGCGCCCGCACGTACACGTCGCAGTCGGGGCCGAGCGGCCGGGCGAAGGCGGCCAGCACGATCGCGTCGTCCGACCGGTCGTCGCCGACCCGCTCGGCCACCGCCCGGCAGGCGGCGGCGTCCTCGGGCAGACCGTCGCCGAGCGCCTCGCGCAGCCGCTCCAACTGGGTGCCCAGGTCAGCCGTGCGCGACCTGATCAACCCGTCCGTGTACAGCGTCAGCCGGCTCCGCTCGGGCACCGGCCGCTCGACCGGGTCGTACGGGATCACCCCCGTCCCCAGTGGCGCCCCCGCGGGCACCTCCAGGAACGAGACGGTTCCGTCGGGGCCGGTCAGCAGCGGTGGCGGGTGCCCGGCGCTGGCGATGCGGAAGGTGCCGCCGTACGGGTCGTAGACCGCGCACAGGCAGGTGGCGACCTGGTCCTCCTCCAGGTCGCGGGCGGCCAGGTCCAGCCGGGCCAGCAGCCGCTCGGGCGCGATGTCCAGCGCCATCAGGGTCCGGGCCACCGTGCGCAGCCGCCCCATGGTCGCGGCGGCCGCCAGACCGCGCCCCATGACGTCGCCCACCATCAGCGCGGTACGCCCGCTGGGCAGTGCGACCACGTCGAACCAGTCGCCGCCCACGGCGGCCGGATCGGCGGCCGGGTCGTAGCACGAGGACACGTCCAGGCCGGGGGTGCTCGGGCTGGACCGGGGGAGCAGCGCCCGCTGCAGGGTGACCACGTGGTCGCGCTCGCGCCCGTAGAGCCGGGCGTTGTCGATGTACACGGCGGCCTTGGACGCCAGCTCCATGGCGAGCGCCACGTCGGTCCGGTTGAACGGTGCACGGTGGCCGGCCCGGACGAAGTCGGCCAGCCCCAGCAGCACTCCACGGGCGATCAGCGGCACCGCCAGGTAGGAGTGGACACCCGCCCGGCGCATGATGTCCGACGACTCGCGCGAGGGGGCGATCACGGCGAAGTCCGCGCGCGTCATCCGGGACACCAGCACCGGCCGGCGGGTGGTCAGGCACCGCTGCCCCAGCCGGTCGGCGGTGTGCACGGACAGCTCGCCCACGGGATCCGGCGCCAGGTTCAGACCCTCGATCTCCGAGACCGCCATGGCCCTCAGCCGCGGCGCCTCCCCTCCCGTGGCCCGGTCGCCGTCCTGGAAGCGCAGCACCGAGTCGAGCAGGTCCACCGCGGCGCCGTCGGCCAGCTCGGGCACGGTGAAGCCGGCCAGCTCCTCCGCCGTCCGCCGCACGTCGAGCGTGGTGCCGATGCTCAGGTCCGCCGCGTTCAGCCAGGCCAGCCGCCGTCGCGCGCCCAGCGCCTCGGACATCGACCGCAGCGCGCCGCGCGCCGCCCGCTGTCCGCTCACGAGGGGATTCGGAGGGCGGCGCAGCCCGCCCAGCCACGGCCGTTCCCGCACGCGTCGCCTCCTCCCAAGGGCTCCTGTCCTGATTCTGCCCTGCCGCGGAACGACCGGCGACGGCGGTACCCCCGGAGCGGCCGGGCTCAGCGGCGACCCGCAAGTACCATAAACAAGTGAACGCAGTATCTCGCGTAAATTCTGTAATTATTTGACAGCGGAACGTAGATACTGCGGCCTCTTATCGGGCGGAAACCTGTGCGGTGGAGCCGCGGACGACGAGTTCCGGTTCGAAGAGCAGCTCCCTGTGCGGGACTTCGGTGCCCTGGATCTGGGCGCAGAGGAGGTCGACGGCGGCGCGTCCCATGGCTTCGATGGGTTGGCGGACGGTGGTGAGGGGTGGT
>NZ_BMUY01000010.1 GCF_014650435.1 Streptomyces tendae | reverse complement strand
AACCGAGGACGAAGTCCTGCCCCTACTGGAAGGAATCACCGACCGGGCGGACATCGCCGCGGTCAACGCACCCGAAGCCGTCGTCGTCTCCGGCGCCAAGACCGAAGTCGAACAGGTCGCCGAGGTTCTCACAGCCCAGGGCAGGCGGGTGAAGCGGCTGACAGTGAGCCACGCCTTCCACTCCCCCCTGATGGACCCGATACTCAAGGACTTCCAGGCCGTCGTAGAAGGGCTTTCCTTCCGCCAGCCGTCCCTGCCCTTCGTGTCCACCGTCACGGGAACCGTGGCAGGAGCGGAAATCACCGAGCCTGCGTACTGGGTGCGGCACGTGCGCCAGACCGTCCGCTTCGCCGACGGGCTGCGAGCCCTGCACGAGCTCGGCGTACGGAAGTTCATCGAGATCGGCCCCGACGCGATACTGACCGGACTCGTCGAGCAGACCCTCGACACACAAGCCGTGCCCGCCCTGCGCCGGGACCGGACCGAGGTACGAGCGGCAGTCGAGGCGGCCGGCGGCTTCTTCACGCGCGGTGGTTCGGTCGACTGGCCGGCAGTGCTGGCCGGTGGACGGCGAGTGGATCTGCCGACGTACGCCTTCCAGCACGAACGGTACTGGCTGGACCCGGAGGAACTGGCGGCGGCCGACGACACGGTTGCCCCCTCCGGCGCCGAGGTACCGGACCCCGACACCCGCTTCTGGGGGGCGGTGGCCGACGAGGACCTGGGCTCGCTGGCGGCTCTGCTGGGGATCGACGACGAGACGGGCGGCGCGCAGGAACGCGCGGCGGTCGAGGCGGCGTTGCCGGTCCTCGCGTCGTGGCTGGGGCGTCGGCGGGCCGCCGCTCGCGTGTCGCACTACCGTGTCGGCTGGACCGCCGTGGCCCGGCGTCCGGACAGCGCCACGGCACGGCTGCGGGGCATCTGGCTGCTGACCATACCGGCGCGGATCGGCGCCGACGATGCCCTGGTGACGCGCCTCGCCTCTGCGCTGGGGGGCGCGGGAGCCGACGTGCGGGTCGTCACCGTCGGTGACCCGGGGGCGGACTCGTACGACGACCTCGCCGCCGAAGTGTCGTCCCTGACGGCGGACGGCGGTGAGCTTGAGGGTGTCCTGTCGTTGCTCGGCCTCGTTTCGGCGGACGGTCCCGGGGATGCCCGGGAGGCGGCCGTCGGCACGCTGGCGCTGCTGCGTGCCCTGTCCGGGGCCGCTGCGTCCGTGCCCGTGTGGTCCCTGACCTCGGGGGCCGTATCGACGGGCGGCTCGGAGCGGGTGAGCGCTCCCGCCCAGGCCGTGCTGTGGGGTCTCGGCCGACTGCTCGCGGAGGACCCCGAAGTGCGCTGGGCCGGTGTCGTCGACGTACCCGCTCCATGCGGTGACCGTGTGCTGAGGCGGCTGGCCGAGGTGCTGGCGACCCCGGCCGAGGAGACCGAGGTGGCCGTGCGTGACGCGGGTGTGTTCGCCCGGCGGCTCCTCAGGGCGACCGGTGCGGCCGACGGTCCGGCCCGGGCCACCGCACTCGCGCCGCGCGGCACGCTCCTGGTGAGCGGCGGCAGCGACACCTGGCGGGACCGTGTGGCCCGACGTCTGCTCGCCTCCGGTGCGGCGCACGTCCTGGTGGCCACCGCGCCGGACGAGCCGGAGCCTGCGGGCACGCCGGGACCCGCCGTGGCCGGGGTCAGCCGAGTCGTCTGCGACGTCTCCGACGGCCCCGCGCTGGCCCACCTCGCCGCATCGCTGCCCGCCGGACCCGACGGGTGTCCTCTGACGGGCGTGGTGCACGCGCCGCGCGCCACCGCGTCCGACGGCCCGCTGGACAAGACGCTCGACGAAGTCCTGGGCGCCGGACTCCCCGCTCTGGCCGGCGTTTCCAGCACCGCGGGCCCGATCGCCCTGTTCCTCGCCGTGGACGTGGACGACCTGGTCGGCGCCCCGGGCACCGGTGCCGTGGCGGCGCTGACCGGCTGGTGGGAGGCCGCGGCCCGGGAACGGGCCGCCGACCGGGCGCCGGTACGTCTGATCGCCGCCGACCCCGACGCACTCGACCTCGCCGTGCTGGACCGGGCCATGGAACGGGCGGACGGGCTGCTGGTCGTCACGGGGCGGGACTGGGCGCAGTACGCCGGCACGCACGCGGACACCCGCGGCAGGCGCCTCCTGGAGGGCGTCCCCGAGGCGCGGGCGGCGCTGGCCTCGGCGGCCCTGGCCGGGGACGCGGGGAAGTCCGGCCTGCTGGCCGGGGTCGACGGACCCGAGTCGCTGCACCGTGTCCTCGCCGCCCGGGACGCCGACCACAAGCTGGAGACACTGGTGGAGCTGGTGCGCGGTCAGGTCGCCGTCGTTCTCGGGCACGCGTCGGCCGACGCCGTGTCCGCCGACGGCGACTTCATGGACCTGGGGTTCGCCTCGCTCACCGCGGTCGAGTTCGGGCACCGCCTCTCCGCGATCACCGGGCTGAAACTGCCCACCACCCTGATCTACGACCACCTCAACCCGGTCGAACTCGCCGCGTACCTCGCGGACGAACTCGCCCGCGAACTCACCGCCGCCTGACGGCGCCGACCCCTCTGATCCGACAGAAAGCAGGACCCCATGACCTCCGCAGTGGACACCGGCGTCTGGATACGCCGTTACCGGCCCGCCCCCGACGCGGGAGTCCGCTTGCTGTGCCTGCCGCACGCCGGCGGCGCGGCCAGCTACTACGTGCCCGTGGCCACCGCGCTCGCTGCCGCCGCCGACGTGCTCGCCGTGCAGTACCCTGGGCGCCAGGACCGCCGCTCCGAGGAACCGCTCGGAGATCTGCGGGAGTTGGCGGACCGGGTCGCCGACGCGGTGGGTGAAGGCGACGACGAGCGGCCCCTCGCGGTGTTCGGGCACAGCATGGGTGCTCTCCTCGGCTACGAGGTGGCGCTCCGGCTGGAGGAGGCCGGGCGCGGCCCGGTGCGGCTGTTCGTGTCGGGGCGGCGCGCGCCGAGCGCGGTCCGGCCCAGCGAGGACATGCACAAGCGCACCGACAGCGCCCTGCTGGACGGGGTGCGCCGGCTCAGCGGCACCGACGCCCAGGTGTTCGAGGACGAGGAGCTGGTCCGGATGGTGCTGCCCGCGATCCGCGCCGACTACCGCGCCGTGGAGACGTACGAGCCGCGTCCCGGCGACCGGGTGCGCTGCCCGGTGACCGTGCTGACGGGCGACGACGACCCCATGGCGACGGTGGAGGAGGCCCGCGCCTGGTCCGTCCACACCGAGGGTCCCACCGACCTGCATGTCTTCCCCGGGGGGCACTTCTATCTCAACGACCGCGCGGCCGACGTCCTCACCGTCGTCCGGGCCCACTTGGGGCTGTGACACGCCGACGCGGCCGGTGGGTCGGGTGAGGGCGGCCGGGCGGTGCGACGCCGTGTAGCGGCCCAGTGGCCTTTCGAGGTACGCGGGCCCGCCGACCGTGGTGCGCCCTCCCCGGTCGCCGAGCGTGCACCGCGTCCCGGCGGACCGTCCTCGGCGCCGTCACGCTGCGCCGCGCCCAGGACAAGGTGCGCCGGTCCGAAGCCGCGGCCCCGCCTCATCGAGATCATCCAGAACCTCCGCGAGCGCATCACCGAAGCCCGCGGGAACGGCTGGCTCGGCGAGGTCGAAGGGCTCCAGGTCGGTTTCAACGCCGCGATGGCCAAGCTCAACAGCCTCAAGCGGGCCCCGACCGATGGCCGGCCACAGTTGGCCGACCTCGGCATGCCGGTCTTCACCGACGACACACCGCCGCCTCACTTAGACGGGCGCGTCGTCAGGGCTGACAGGGGCAGTGTGGAGGGTGAAGACGGCCTGATCCGCCGGACAGACCCTAACCGCCCACAGCGACGACACCTCCGCTCACCGGGTGTTGGGGCCGGCGCACAGTGCGTGGTCGATCAGGGCGCTGGCCGCGTTCTCCTGCTCCAGTATGTGCTCCTTGGTGTCGCCGCGGGCCTCGGACATGGAGACCACAGCGCTTCGACGCCCGTCATCGGTGACGCCGGTCGGCGGTACCGCTGGTGGCGACCGACTGCCGACCGTCAGGCGCGATCACGCGGGCCTGCACACCGCTCACGCCGAGGGCGTGGATCGCCTTGGTGTCCCGACGTAACTGATCCGCCGGGGAGGGAGCGGCCGGCTGAGCGATGGCGGGGACCACCTCGGCGGTGAGCAGCGTAGCGACACCGAGTGCCATGACCAGGTGCTTTCTCAGAGTCGAAGTCATGGTTGGACGCTAGTTTCGCCCCTCACCGGGGCGCGATCCGGCGCACCCCAAGATCGGAACGGGGGATACCCCCCGGCGCGGGCCGTCGCCAGTCTGGCGCAGCACTGCCGAGCGCAGTGTGACGTTCGCGAATCGAACGCCACCGAGCGGTCCCGCCGTCGGACGGGACCGCTCGCTTGTCGAAGGAGCCACAACCTTGACCGTTTCCGCAATCCGGAAATCGCAGCGGCCGTCATCATGCGGACGGTGACCGGGAGTTTCCCTTCCCCCGGTCGGCGGCGCCCGCGTTCGCGTCCTACCGCTTATGTCGTGATCCACGCCTCCGGTGCCTCCGCGCGCGGCCCCGGGAACAATTCGTCGAGCCGGGTGAGAGCGTCGTGCGGCAGGGTGAGGTCCAACGCGGCGACCGCGCTGTCCAACTGCTCCACACTGCGCGGGCCGATGACGGGAGCGGTCACCCCCGGACGCGACAGCACCCAGGCGAGGCCGACCTGAGCGGGGTGCTCGCCCAGCTCACGGCACAGCTCTTCGTACGTTTCGATACGGCCGCGGTGCTCATCCAGAGCCGGCACCGCCCGCCCCTGCGCCGACTTGACCGCGCTCCCCTCGCGCAGCTTGGCGAGGACCCCGCCGAGCAGTCCGCCGTGCAGTGGCGACCAGGGGAGCACGGCCATGCCATAGGCGCGCGCGGCGGGGATGAGTTCCAGCTCGGGCAGGCGGGTGACCAGGTTGTACGCGCACTGCTCGGAGACCAGGCCGAGGAAGTGCCGCCGGCCGGCCGCCTCCTGGGCCATGGCCACGTGCCAGCCCGCGAAGTTGGACGAGCCCACGTACAGCACCTTTCCCTGGCTCACCAGCAGGTCCAGTGCCTGCCAGATCTCGTCCCAGGGCGCCGTGCGGTCCACGTGGTGCAGTTGGAAGAGGTCGATGCGGTCGGTCTGCAGTCGGCGCAGGGACGCCTCGCAGGACGCGACGATGTGTCGGGCCGACAGACCGCTCTGGTTGGGCGCGCCGGACATCTCGTTGCCGACCTTGGTGGCCAGCACGGTCCGGTCCCGGCAGGACGGGTCCTTGGCGAACCAGCGGCCGATCGTCTCCTCCGTATAGCCCTTGTGCACGCGCCAGCCGTACATGTTGGCGGTGTCGACGAAGTTGAGGCCCAGGTCGAGTGCGCGGTCCAGGATGCGGTGTCCATCCTTCTCGTCCACCCGTCCCCCGAAGTTGACCGTTCCCACGCACAATCTGCTGATCTTCAGTGCGGTGCGGCCCAGACGTGTGTAGTGCATACGTCTCTCTCCTGATTCCTTGCTCGCTGTGTCCGGAGGCCGGTCAACTGGCCTTGGCCGCTTGGTTCCTCGTCCTGCGGTACCACCGCACGGTCTCCTCCAGCCCGTCCCGCAGGGCGGTCGGGTCGAAGTCGATCAGCTCGTCCATCCGGCTGACGTCCAGGGTTCGCGTGCCGGGGCCGGTGGGCTTGGCCGGGACGAGCCGGATGAACTCGGGGCCGCCGAACACCGACGACAGCAGCTTGGCCAGGCCGAGGATCGAGATCTCCTCGCGGGTCCCGATGTTGAGGGTGTGGTGCCGGTTCGACTCCACCATGCGCAGGGTGGCACGCACGACGTCCCGGACGTGCACGAAGGTGCGCGTCTGGCTGCCGTCGCCCCAGATCTCGATGTCCTCGCCGCGGGCGATGCGGTTCATCAGCCTCGGGACGACCCGGCTGACGGACGCGTCGAAGTCGTCCCGCGGGCCGTAGACGTTCGTCGGTCTGGGCACGAAGATCCGCATGCCGTACTGCGTGCGGAAGAACTCTGCCAGCATCTCGGTGTAGATCTTCGCCAACGCATAGCCGTTCTCCGTGGGGACCGGATATCGGCGGTAGTCGTCGTCCTCGCGGGCCGGACTCGGCGCGAGTTCCGAGTAGATCTCCGCCGACCCCATCATGACGACGTCGCCGACGCCGCAGGCCCGGGCGGCCCTGAGAACGTTTGATGCCATCCGCATGTTCGCGTCGAGTATCAGCGCCGGGTTGCGTTTCTTGAAATCCGCATTCCCGTACAGGGCGGCGCAGTGCACGATCAGGTCGATTCGCGGCGTGGCGGAGCGGAGCGCGGCAGACAGCGCAGTGTCGTCCAGAAGGTCGAGCGAAAGGAGCCGGGCGCGGTTCGCCGATGGCGGAACCTCCAGTATTTCCGGCTTCTCGCCGCGGTGGACACACGTTACACGGGCGCCGCGTTCCAGAAGTTGTTCGACGAAATGCGAGCCGATGAATCCGAGGCCGCCGGTGACGACGACCCTCTTCCCTGCCCAGTGTTTCTCAGACACTCGGGAACGGCGGCCGGCTCCGTCGGCTCCCCGGCTCCGCCGGTCGGCCCCCCGCGTGCCGGCGGTCATGACGGCCGCGCCACGGAACGCAGGCACGCGAGCAGGGTCCGCGCCTGGACGTTGACGCTCAGCCCGGCGCTGGTGAGCCGTTCCAGCTGACACACGCTCAGCCAGGCGTACCCGGGCGGCAGCGGCTCGGCGGCGAGGGCGCCGTCGGACTCGACGAGGAGGTAACGGCTGACGGCGTTGCGGAACCGGCCGCCCTCCTCGGCGTGCACGGCGTTGTAGCGGATCCGGGCGGGCGGCGCGGCCAACACCTCGTCGAGGTAGCGGGGACGCCTGTCCTCGGGGTAGTTGGCGGGGACGCACTGGACGGTGGGCGCCACCTCGACCACCAGGGGCAGGCCGCCCTCCATGCGGGCGTGCGCCAGGACGTGGGGTACGCCGTCGAATTCGTGCAGCAGAAACGCGGCCACCCCCTCGCCGTGCGGTTCGATCAGCGGCTGCGTCCACCTCGGCACCTCACGGTTGCCGGCCTCCACGGCGACCGCGACGACATCGAAGAAGCGCCCGTCCTCGCGGCTGATCTCGCGCTCGGTGCGCGCCCAGCCGGGCAGCCCGGTCAGCGGGACCAGCTCGATCGTCCAGTCCTGCGTGGAGCGGTGCTCGGTGAGCCAGCTCAGGACTTCCGCGTCCGGGGTGAGCGCCAGTCGGCTGTCCGGCAGCTCCGCGAGAGGGGGCAAGGTGGACAGCACGGTGCGGGAGTCCATGTTGACCGTGTTGTCCCGGCGGAGCAGTTCGTAGAGCTGACCGAGGGTGAGCCAGCAGAAGTCGGGGTGCGGGGGCACCTCGTCGCGGGTCTCGACGATCATGTTGCGGTTGTGCTTGCGGTAGAACCAGGAGCCGTGCTCGGACTGCAGCACGTCCGCCAGGATCCGGCCCTGGCGCGGCCCGGCGAAGTACTCCACGTATCTGACGGGCGCGCCGCGGTGCACGCGCGTGTAGTTGCTGCGGGTCGCCTGCACGGTCGGCGACAGCTGCAGCAGGTTCGGATTGCCGGGTTCCATCTTCGCCTGCATCAGAAAATGCAGAACACCGTCGATTTCCTTCGCCAGGATTCCGAGAATGCCGACCTCGGGTTGCCGGATGATCGGTTGATGCCATTCAGGGAAGGACCCGGCCGAGGTGCGGACCCGCAGTCCTTCCACGGTGAAGAATCTGCCGGACTGGTGGACCAGGTTTCCGGTCGGTTGACGGAAATTCCAACCTTTCAGTTCGGCGAAATCGATCCGCCGCACCCGGAAGGCGTGTTCGCGTCCGCGGTCGGCGAGCCAGCCGGCGAACTCCGCGGTGGCCGGCCCGGCGCCCCGCTCGGTCACCCGGGCCGACCGGGCCAGAAGATCCGTGGTCCGCCGGTCCCAGCGCGGACCGGTCCGCGAGCCGGTCCGCAGGTCGCCCGCGAGTGCCACCGCCCGGTTCTGCGCGGTGGAGTCCGTCGTCGCTGCACGTGTCGTCACTTCCGACACCGTACGGACGTCGGGCCCCCCTATTGGCCCCCTAATCTCCCCTGTCAGAAAGCGGTGGACCGGAATTGTTCGGGAGTTGTCCCGAGCCCGGCGTTCGGCAATCTTCTGTGAGGGCCGCGGGCTTGCTAGTTTGCCGGACGGAATCGAATCGACCAGGCCGCATCCGGCTGAGACGGCGGGAAAACGAATTGTCGAACGAAACGCAGAGTGCGCAGGGAACGCATGGCGGGCAAGGTCCGCGGGTCTCGCAGAGCGCGGCCGCGGGGACGCCCGGCGGCGCGGCGGACGACGCCGCCGTCGCCGTCGCTGTGCTCGCCGACGCGGCCCGGCTCACGGTGGCGGAGGAGCGGTGGGCGGATCTCGAGGCGCGGCGCGGTCGGCTCCTCGGCGCCGGCCGGGCGCTGGAGGTACTCGACCTGGACGGGCAGCGGCTGCACCCCGCGTTCCGTCTCGAATGGAAGTGACAGGGACGTGAACCCGATGACCGAGATCGAGACCGTCACCGGAACGGCCGCTGCGGGACACGAGATGAGCGTGGTGGAGGCGGCGGCCCGCATCGCCGACGGCGGGCTGAGCCCCGTCGACCTGGCCCAGCAGGTCCTCGCCCGCATCCGCGAGGACGACCCCCGGGTGGGCGCGTACACCGTCGTCCTGGAGGAGTCGGTCCTCGAGGAGGCCGAGCGGGCCTCCGCACGCATAGCCCGGGAGGGCCCGCGCGGCCCGCTGGACGGGGTGCCCGTGTCGGTCAAGGACCTGTTCGACGTGGCGGGCACGCCCACCTGGGCCGGTTCGGCCGCGCTGCGCGAGGCCGGCGGGCCCCCGGCCGCCGCCGACGCCCCGGTGGTCGCGCGGCTGCGGTCCGCGGGGGCGCTCCTCCTCGGCAAGACGCGGATGGACGAGTTCGCGTTCGGCACGGTCACCCCGGGCACGCGCAACCCGCGCTGCCCCGAACGCTCCGCCGGCGGCTCCAGCGGCGGCGCCGCCGCGGCCGTCGCGGCCGGCATGGGCCCCCTGGCCCTCGGCACCGACACCGGCGGCTCGGTGCGCATCCCGGCCGCCATGTGCGGGGTGGTCGGGTTGAAGCCCACGTACGGGGTGCTGCCGGGTGAGGGCGTGGTCCCGCTGTCCTGGTCGCTGGACACACCCGGCGTGCTGTCGCGCAGCGTGGCCGACGCGGCCCTGGCCTTCGCGGTACTGACCGGATCGGGCACCGATGCGCACGTGGAGCCGTGGTCGGTGCCGGAGCCCGCCTCGGCGGAGGGGCTGACGCTCGCCGTCCCGGACGACGCGCTGTTCTCGCGCTGCTCCCCCGACGTGGCGGAGCGTGTCGCCGCCGGGGTGGACCTGCTCGCCGCCGCGGGCGCACGCATCGTGCGGGTGAGCCTTCCGATGGCCGACCTTGTGTCACCCGCTGTCGCGCTGATCATGGCCGCGGAGGCCAGCGCCCACCACCGCCGTGCCCTGCGGGACGGCACCGCGCTGCATCCGACGACCCGCGACCGGTTGGAGGAGGGCGCGCTGGTCCCGGCCCGCGACTACATCGACGCGCTGCGCACCCGGCAGCTCCTGCACGCCAAATGGCAGGAAGCGTTCGAGGGCGTCGACGCGTTCGTCCTGCCGACGGTCGCCATCCCCCCGGTCGCGCACGGCGAGTTCTTCCTGCCGCAGCCCGACGGCGGCATGGACGTCGTGCCCGTCGCCAGCACCCGCTTCGCCCACCCGGCGAGCCTGACGGGCCTGCCCGCCCTCTCCGTGCCCTGCGGCTCCCCCACGGACGGCCTCCCGGTCGGCCTGCAGTTCATGGGCCGCCCCCACGGCGAACAGACCCTCCTGCGGCTCGGCCGCCTCTACGAGTCCCTGAGCGGCGGCCCCTGGCCGGTGGCCGGGGTGCCGACCGGAGGCTGAACAGCCTCCCGGGCGAACGGGATCGCGGGGCGCCGGCCCGTCCGCCCGAGTCGGTTGTTGTTCGCCTTCGTGTGCGGCGGCGGTCCGGCTCGCCGTGGATGCCGTACGACGTAGGTTTGCCGTGCCGACGTCGGTGGCCTCGCGGGGCCGGCCCGTGACCGTCCAGGAGGGCGTGCAGGGAGAGGTGTTCCAGCGTCCCCGGACTTCCTGCTGCCCGGGGATCCCACGGCGCGTGGTCGTGGCCGGGCGGGGTGTGGACGCCGACGGAGTTCCGCGGCTCGGCGGACCTGACGGGCTCACCAGGACCGACGGGGACGCCCGGCCCGCCAGGCCCACGGGCATCGCCGGCCCCGTCCCTCTGCCCTTCGGCGCAAGGCTCTGCCCAGCCTTCGCCGCGCCGCGTCTGTCCGTTCCCGTGTCCGGCGGCCCGCCGTCGGCGTCCTGCGCGACGATCCGCCCGCGCCGCGAGCGCACCGCCTCTTCCGGGCCGACCGGGTGGGTACTCCAGGAGACCCTGGCGCGGCTGTCGGTTGTCCGGAGCCGTGGCTGCGCGGGATCCTTGAGAACTCACGAGATCCTGAAGAACCGCACGCCGCACGGTACGCCCGCTTCTTCCGGGGGCGCCGGCCACTGTCCCCCCGCGGTCTCAGAACTGGTCGGCGGCGAACGCGGCCAGGGTCTCCGCCGTGCGGTGTTCGAAGACGTCCTGGAGGCGCAGGGTCAGGCCCTCCTCGCGGGCGGCGGCGACGAGGCGGATGGCGCCCATGCTGTCCCCTCCGCGCAGGAAGAAGTCGTCCTCGGGCCCGATCCCGTCGATGTCGGCGTCCCCGAGACCGAGGACGTCCGCGAACAGTCGGCACAGCAGCTTCTCGCCCGGCGTGGAGGGCTCGCGCCCACAGCCCGCCGGTGCGCCGAAGTCGGGGGCCGGCAGGGCGGAGCGGTCGAGCTTGCCGTTGGGGGAAAGCGGAAGGGCGTCGAGGACGACGACGGCGGACGGCACCATGTAGGCGGCCAGCGACTCGGCGGCGTACGCCCGCAGTTCCTCCGGTACGCAGCCCTCGCCGACCGCGTAGGCGACGAGGCGCCGGGCGCCCGGGCTGTCCTCACGGAGCAGCACGGCGCACTGCGCGACACAGACGTGGCCCAGCAGTACCTGCTCGACCTCGCTCAACTCCAGTCGCTGGCCGTGCAGTTTCACCTGGTGGTCGGCGCGGCCCACGAAGACGAGGGTGCCGTCGGGGGACTGCCGTACGAGGTCGCCGGTGCGGTACATGCGTGCGCCGTCCGGCTGCCAGGGGTCGGGGACGAAGAGTTCGGCGGTGAGGTCGGGCCGGCCGAGATAGCCACGGGCGACTCCCGCTCCCGCCAGGTGCAGTTCACCGGTCTCGCCGGGTGCGCACGGCTCGCCCTGCTCGTCGAGAACGTAGGCGCGCGTGTTGGGGACGGGCCGTCGGCCGATGGTCGGCGAGGGGTGTTCCGCGAGCGGGGCGACGAACGCGTCGACGGTGCACTCACTGGGTCCGTACAGATTGAGCGCGAGCAGATGCGGCAGGGCGCGCAGCCGGTCCCACTGGACGGGCCCGATGGCCTCGCCGCCGAGCGCGAGCACCCCGAGCCGGTGGGGCAGGCCGGTGTCGAACAGGCCGCCGCGATCGAGCTGTTCGGCGAAGGTGGGGGTGGTCTCCACGACATCGACGCGGTGCTCGGTGATGTGCGTGACCAGCAGGGCCGGATCCCGGCGGACGTTGTCGTCGACGAGGTGCAGTTCGTGCCCCTCGAACAGCCACAGCACCGGGTCCCAGGCCGCGTCGAACGACAGCGCGGCGGTGTGCGCGACGCGCAGCCGCTCCCGTCCGAGGTGCCGGGTCGCGGGCCCGAAGAACAGTTCGCGGTGCGAGACGATCAGGTTCATCAGGGAGCGGTGCTCGACCACCACGCCCTTGGGGCGTCCGGTCGAGCCCGACGTGAACAGCACGTACGCGGCGTCGTGCGGCCTGAGCGGCCGGGTGCGCTCGGCGTCCTCGACGGGGTCGCAGGACAGGGCGTCCGTCGCCGCGGCGCTGCCCGGATCGTCCAGGCACAGCGCGGGCACGCCCGGCGCGAGCCGCGCGGCGAAGTCTCGGGTGGTGAGCAGCAGGCGGGGGCGCGCGTCGGCGAGCATGCCGGTGATGCGCTGGTGCGGGTAGCCGCTGTCCACGGGCACGTAGGTGGCTCCGGCGGTGAGGACGGCGAGCAGCGCGACGACCGAGTCGGCGGTGCGCGGCAGCAGTACGGTGACCAGGTCCTCGGCGCCGACGCCCTCCGCGAGCAGCCGGCGGGCCAGCCGCTGCACCCGGGCGTGCAGTGCGCCGTAGGTGTACGTCGCGTCGGGCGCGACCAGGGCCGTGGCGTCGGCACGTCCCTTGGCCACAGCGCTGAGCAGGTCGGGCAGAGGAGTGCCGGGGACGGGCCGCACGGGCCCGGTCAACGCGTGCGCCGCGATGTCGGCCGTACCCGCCGGGCGGGCGTCCTCGCTTGCCATGGTGTCGTCCTCGCGGTCCGGGGCGGGCGTCACTTCAGGAGGGCGGAGACGGTCGCGGCCACCTCTGCGGTCGCCAACAGGTCGACGTGCGCGATGTCGGGGAAGGGGATCTCCTTGGCCACCAGTCGGCCTGCCTCACCGCTGCCCGCGGAGGTCACGGCGGTCGCGGTGGACCACGCGCCGACCAACGCCTCGGGCTCCTGCTCCGCGATCTGGCTGGAGCCGCACACGAAGGACACGTAAGTGGTGAAGCCGCCGAGGAACTCCGCCGTACGCTCGTCGTCCAGCCCGGCGCGACGGCACGCGGGCTCGCCGTACTCGCGAAACCACCGGCTCAGCTCGGCGCCCAGGGCGGTGAGGTCATCGGCCTGCTCGCGCGCCTGTTCGCCGCGCTGCCGCGCCGCAGCGGTTTCCTCGGGGCTCAGCTCTGGCAGGAAGCGTTCCATGATCTGCTGGTACTGCCAGTAGAGGAAGAACTCCTGCGGGATGTCCGGGTCGAAGAAGACCACGTCCGGCATCTCGCCCTGCAGCGCCCCGATACGGTGTGCCAGGACGGCCGCGTACGGACTGGCGGCGCAGAAGCCCATCACTGCGCGCACCGGACGCCCGCTCGCCTCGACCCCGGCCATCCAGCGGTCGATCCACTCGGCGCCGGACAGCGTGGTCCCTGAGGCCAACGGCGGGGGCAGCGTCTCCCACAGGGCGTACGCAATGTCGAGCCGTTCGGCAAGATCCGTGAAACCGGCTTCCCGCCGTCCCGTACCGGGAAAGTCGACGGCGAGAACGATGCCGTCCGCCGTCCCGTCGGTCCGGACTGCCCAGGACCCGCTCCCGCTCATGATGTGCCTGCCTCCCCCAAGGAGCGCTGAAACGCTCGTCAACCGCGTTCGAACGCAGACTTTAGGCGCGCCGGGCCGGCGGACAAACCCCAATCGGCCCCCTAGTTGCCCCTGCGGCGGCGGGTGGACGGGCCGATCGCGCCGCCCCTGGCACCGGCTCGGTGCCAGGGCCGTCCAGTAGGACACGGACGGCGCACCGCTCAGGTCGACGTCCGTTCACCGCCAGCACGGGCCCGGCGGCCCGGCTGGGATGGACCCATGAACACGAACACGCACACGAACCCACTGGCCCCCGCCACCGCTCCCCTGTCCGGCCGTACGGCCCTGGTGACCGGCGGCAGCCGGGGCATCGGCGCGGCGACCGTGCTGCGGCTGGCCCGGGAGGGCGCGGACGTGGCCCTCACCTACGTGAACGGCAAGGACGCGGCCGAGGACGTCGTACGGGCCGCCGAGGCGCTGGGGCGCCGGGCGGTGGCCCTGCGGGCCGACTCCGCGGACGCGGCCGAGGCGGCGGGGGCGGTGGAGCGGGCCGCCACGGCGCTCGGCGGCGCCCTCGACGTGCTGGTCAACAACGTGGGGCTCGGCCTGCTCGGCCCGCTGGAGAGCCTCTCCCCCGCCGATGTCGACCGGCTCCTTGCGGTGAACGTCCGCGGCGTCTTCCTGGCCTCGCAGGCGGCCGCCGCCCGGATGACCGAGGGCGGACGGATCATCACCGTCGGCACCTGCATGACCCAGCGGGTGCCGGGGCCCGGCGGGACGCTCTACGCGACGAGCAAGTCGGCGCTGATCGGGCTGACCAAGGCGCTGGCCAGGGAGCTGGGTCCGCGCGGGATCACGGCGAACATCGTGCACCCGGGGCCGATCGACACCGACATGAACCCGGCGGACGGGCCCTACGCGGAGGGGCAGGCGGCCATGACGGCGCTGGGCCGCTTCGGCACGGCGGACGAGGTGGCGTCGACGGTGGCCTACCTGGCGACCGCCACGTACGTCACCGGCGCGGAGTTCGCGGTGGACGGCGGCCACGCGGCGTAGCCCGCTCCCGGGACGCGCACGAGGCGCCCGGGACATGCGCGCGGGGCGCACCGGTGCTGTCCGGCCGGTGCGCCCCGCGGGTCGGTGAGCGGCGGCGGGTGGGCTGCCGCGGCTCGGTGAGCGGCGGCGGGCGGGCCGCCGCGGTCCGTGGTGGCGGGTCAGCCGCCCAGTTCCTGGTGGCGGGCGGCGAGGTGGGCGGCACCGTCCTCGGTCAGGGAGCCGAACAGACGCAGCCGGGAGATGCCGCCGTCGGGGAAGATGTCCACGCGCGCGTGGGTGCCGACGGCCGCCTCCGGGAGGACGAAGCGGTGGTTGGTGTCGGGCTGCATCCGGGTGCGCGGGAGCACCTCGCGCCACTCGCCCGCCTCGCCGTCCTTGACGGAGACGGAGGCCCAGCCCGCGCTGTTGCCCTTCAGGTACGCCGTGTCGATCTCGATCGCGCGGATCTGCGAGCGGTCCACCAGGCGGTACTGGATCCAGTCGTTGCCCCGGTCGCGGCGGCGGCGGGTCTCCCAGCCGTCGTCCATCTTGCGGGAGCGGCCCGGCTGGATGGTGTTGGTGGCCGGGGAGTAGAAGAGGTTGGAGGCGTCCTCGACCTGGCCGCCGTTCTCCAGGGCGACCACGTCGAAGGTGCCCAGCGCGGTGAGCCAGGCGGGGTCCGGGACGACCTCGCCGTACACCCGCAGGCGGGCGATGCCGCCGTCGGGGTGCTGCTTGAGCCGCAGGTGGGTGAAGCGCTGCTCGGCGGAGACGGCGAAGCCGTTGGCCGCGTGGCCGCCCACCGGGGTGCGCGGGACGAGGGACGTCCACTTCACGTCGTCCGCGAGCAGCTCCTGCGGGGAGGGGGAGCCCGCGACCGAGGCGCCCTCGACGGAGACGGCCTGCGGGTAGTTGCCGCGGAAGTGGGCGGTGTCGACGACGATGCCGCGGATCACACCGGGGGCGCCGAGGCGGATCAGCGCCCAGTCGTGGTCCTCCTCGGTGGGCCAGGGCTGCTCGGCCGAGACGCCGCGGCGCCGGCGGGTCTCCCAGCCGTCCATGACCTTGCCCTTGTGCCCGAAGTGCTCGGGGTCGAACTCGGCGGGCTCGGGCACCAGCAGGTTCTCGCGCTGGGCGAAGAACTCGTCGTTGGCGGCGACGACACCCGCGCCGAGCTGCCGGTCGGCAAGGTTGGCGTACTGGGTGAAGGGGAGGTCGGCGGTGCGGTAGTCCGCGTACGGGTCGCCGCCTCCGTAGGGCTGGGCGTCGCCGGTGAAGCTGGCCAACGAGGTGTTCTGCTGGGCCGTCACGGTGATCAGGTGTTCCTTTCGGGGCTGTTCGGGGGGTACTGGGTTCAGGGAGTGTCCGGGCGCGTCAGGCCCGGTCGAGGAGCTGTCCCTTCGGGTCGGTGAACGCGCCGTCCGCCACGATGCGCTCGCCGCGCAGCCAGGTGGACTTCACGACGCCGTAGAGGGTCTTGCCCGCGTACGCGGTGACGCGGTTGCGGTGCTGGAGGGCGGCCGGGTCGACGGTGAAGGTCTCGTCGGGGGCCAGCACGGCGAAGTCCGCGTCGTGGCCCGGCGCGATGGCGCCCTTGCGTGCGTCCAGCCCCACCAGGGCGGCCGTGCGCTCCGACATCCAGCGCACGATGTCCTCCAGGCCCAGGCCCCGCCCGCGGGCCGCGGTCCACATGGCCGGCAGGCTGAGCTGGAGACCGGCGATGCCGCCCCAGGCGGTGGCGAAGTCGTCGGTCTTGAGGTCGGCCGTGGACGGGGAGTGGTCGGTGACGACGCAGTCGATCGTGCCGTCCGCCAGCGCCTGCCAGAGCAGGTCCTGGTTGGCGGCCTCGCGGATCGGCGGGCAGCACTTGAACTCGCTGGCGCCGTCCGGCACTTCCTCGGCGGTGAGGGTGAGGTAGTGCGGGCAGGTCTCGACGGTCACCTGTACGCCGTCGGCGCGGGCCTCGGCGATCAGCGGCAGGGCGTCGCTGGAGGAGAGGTGGAGGACGTGCACGCGCGCGTTGAACCGCTTGGCCTGCGCGAGCAGGGTCGCGATCGCGGTGTCCTCGGCGTCGCGCGGCCGGCTGGCGAGGAAGTGGGTGTACTTGGGGCCGCCCTGCTGCGGGGCCGCGGCCAGGTGGTGCGGGTCCTCGGCGTGCACGATCAGCAGGCCGTCGAAGGCTGCGATCTCCGCCAGGGACCGGGCGAGCTGTTCCTGGTCGAGGTGCGGGAACTCGTCCACGCCGGACGGCGACAGGAACGCCTTGAAGCCGAAGACCCCGGCCTCGTGCAGCGGGCGCAGGTCCTTGACGTTGTCCGGCAGGGCGCCGCCCCAGAAGCCCACGTCGATGTGCGCCTTGTCGGCGGCGACCGCGCGCTTGGTGCGCAGGTTGTCGACCGTGGTGGTGGGCGGGATGGAGTTGAGCGGCATGTCGACGAGGGTGGTGATGCCGCCGGCGGCCGCGGCGCGGGTGGCGGTCCAGAAGCCCTCCCACTCGGTGCGGCCGGGGTCGTTCACGTGCACGTGGGTGTCGACCAGGCCGGGCAGCACGACGTGGTCGCCGACGTCCTCCAGCCGGGCGCCGTCCGGGACGGGCGCGTCGTACGGCAGGACCGCCGTGATCTTCCCGCCGGTCACCGCTATCGACGCGGCGCGTGTCCCCTCGGGGGTGATGACGCGCGTCGAGCGCAGCACCAGTTCAGCTCCGGACACCCGAAACCCCTCTTTCTGCCGCCGAGTTTTTCAACGTTCTGTTGAAGTCTCCTGTCGAAGGAGTCTTCATTCCCGCTCCCGTGCCGTCAAGAGGCACCCTTTGTGCAGGCATGCCCACGGCTCAGCCCTGGACGTTTCCACAAAGCGGAATTAGAATTCCAGCAAGCAGAACGTAGCTACGTACAAGCCGGTAGTCAACCGGCCGCCGGGTACGCTTCTTTCCTCCCGCCAGCCCCGAAAGGAACGTGCCGTGCCGACGTCCAGCGCCAGCACCACCGACTCCGCCAGGTCCGCCACCGGCGGCGTCCAGTCCCTGGAGCGCGCCTTCGACCTGCTCGAACGGATGGCGGACGCGGGGGGCGAGGTCGGCCTGAGCGAGCTCTCGGCGAGCAGCGGACTACCGCTGCCGACCATCCACCGCCTGATGCGCACGCTCGTGGCCTGCGGCTACGTACGCCAGCAGCCCAACCGCCGGTACGCGCTCGGCCCGCGCCTGATCCGCCTCGGCGAGTCCGCCTCCCGGCTGCTGGGCACCTGGGCGCGCCCGCACCTGGCCCGCCTGGTCGAGGAGACCGGCGAGACGGCGAACATGGCGCTGCTCGACGGGGACGAGATCGTGTACGTCGCCCAGGTGCCGTCCAAGCACTCGATGCGGATGTTCACCGAGGTCGGCCGGCGCGTCCTGCCGCACTCCACGGGCGTCGGCAAGGCACTGCTCGCGGACTTCCCGGCGGACGAGGTGCGGGCCCTGCTGGGCCGTACCGGCATGCCGGCCGCGACCGACAAGACGATCACCACGCCGGACGGCTTCATCGCGGCGCTCGAGGACGTGCGGCGCCAGGGCTACGCGATCGACGACAACGAGCAGGAGATCGGGGTGCGCTGCCTGGCCGTCTCGGTGCCGGACTCCCCCACCGCGGCGGCCATCTCGATCTCCGGTCCCGCGGGCCGTGTCACCGAGGCCGCGACCGACCGGATCGTGCCCCTGCTCCAGCAGGTGGCGGCGGAGCTGTCCCATGCCCTGCTGACCTCGAACGGCGCGAACGGCTCGAACGGCAGCCCGGCCGCCTGAGCCAGCGCCCTCCCGCGCCCGCGGCTCAGCGGCGCGGCGGGTCCCCGAAGAGCTCCACCGCGTGACGGACCTCCGTCAGCCCCGGCTTCAGGGCGCTGACGGAGCCGATGGCACCGGCTATCAGCAGCAGGGAGCGGCGCAGCCGTGGCGCCTCGGGGACACCGTGGCCGGCCATGGCGGCGAGGTCGGCCAGCTCGTCCTCCGCGATGCCGCGGTCCGGGAAGTCGGCGGGCAGCAGGGCGAGTTGGCGGCGCAGCCGGGACACCGCGGTACGCAGTGCCACCACCCTCACGTCCTCGTCGCCGACGGTCACGTGCCTCTGCCCCAAGCTCTGCCCCAAGCTCCGCAACACAGCCCTCCCCGCCCTCCCCCTCGCACCCCGTTGTGCGCGGGCCAGTAAACGCCACCCCGCACCGGACGCGCCAGCGCGCGGACCGAAATTCAGCCTCCGGAACACCTCCGTGCACCCCGCGCGCGCCGGGGTGTTTGGCGCGCCGTCAGGTATGCAGGACGCATGACCGACAACGAGGCCCTGACGGAAGACCAGGTGGGCGACCGGGTGGCGGGACTGCTGCTGGCCGCCGGGGGCGGCCGACGGCTCGGCGGCCGTCCCAAGGCACTGCTCGAACACCGTGGACACCTGCTCGTCGAACACGCGGTCGGCGCGCTGCGGGCGGCCGGCTGCGCGCGCGTGCACGTCGTCCTGGGGGCGCGCGCCGAGGACGTGCGCGCGCGGGCGGCGCTCGACGACTGCGTCCTCGTGGACAACCCCGACTGGGAACAGGGCATGGGCTCGTCCCTGCGGGCCGGGCTCCACTCACTGACCGGGACCGGAACCCGAACCGGGACCGGGACCGGGGCGCGGGCGGCACTGGTCTGCCTGGTGGACCAGCCCGGCATCGGCGCGGAGGCGATGGCCCGGGTGCGCGGCGCGTACCGGGACGAGACGTCGCTGGTCTCGGCGGCGTACGCGGGCGTGCGCGGACACCCCGTGCTGCTCGGCGCAGCGCACTGGGCGGGGATCGCGGCGACCGCCACCGGTGACCGGGGTGCCCGCGCCTATCTGAGGGAACACGAGGCGGAGATCGCCCTCGTCGAGTGCGGGGACGTGGCCCGGCCCTACGACATCGACACCGAGGCGGACCTGGTCCACCTTGAGTGAGGAAGGTGGCACCGAGCGCCACCTTCCCTCGACCCGGAGAATCTCGACATCAACAAATCATTGAAGTTCCACGATGAGGAAACTACTATCCACTGACCAGAAGCACTCCGCTGCACGGCGAGTGCGTAATGCCCCATACGCACCCTCTGGCACCCGGTGCCACCGCTGAAGGAAGTGACAGCTCATGTCCGCACCAGCGCCGTCCACGCTGGCCATCGTCGACGCCGAGCCCCTGCCCCGGCAGGAGGAGGTCCTCACCGATGCGGCGCTCGCCTTCGTGGCCGAGCTGCACCGGCGGTTCACGCCCCGGCGTGACGAGCTCCTCGCCCGCCGTGCGGAGCGCCGCGCCGAGATCGCCCGCACCTCCACGCTCGACTTCCTCCCGGAGACCGCCGCGATCCGCGCGGACGACTCCTGGAAGGTGGCCCCCGCTCCGGCCGCACTGCAGGACCGCCGCGTCGAGATCACCGGCCCCACCGACCGCAAGATGACCATCAACGCGCTCAACTCGGGCGCGAAGGTGTGGCTCGCGGACTTCGAGGACGCCTCCGCGCCGACCTGGGAGAACGTGGTCCTCGGCCAGCTCAACCTGGCCTCGGCCTACACCCGCACCATCGACTTCACCGACGAGCGCACCGGCAAGTCGTACGCCCTGCGCCCGGACGCCGAACTGGCGACGGTCGTCATGCGTCCCCGCGGCTGGCACCTCGACGAGCGCCACCTCCAGGTGGACGGCCGTCCGGTCCCCGGCGCCCTGGTCGACTTCGGCCTGTACTTCTTCCACAACGCACAGCGTCTGCTGGACCTCGGCAAGGGCCCGTACTTCTACCTCCCGAAGACCGAGTCCCACCTGGAGGCGCGCCTGTGGAACGAGGTGTTCGTCTTCGCGCAGGACTACGTCGGCATCCCGCAGGGCACGGTGCGTGCCACCGTCCTGATCGAGACGATCACGGCCGCGTACGAGATGGAGGAGATCCTCTACGAACTGCGCGACCACGCCTCCGGCCTGAACGCGGGGCGCTGGGACTACCTGTTCTCCATCGTCAAGAACTTCCGTGACGGCGGCGCCAAGTTCGTCCTGCCGGACCGCAACGCCGTGACGATGACCGCCCCGTTCATGCGGGCGTACACCGAACTCCTCGTCCGCACCTGCCACAAGCGGGGCGCGCACGCGATCGGCGGCATGGCGGCCTTCATCCCCTCGCGCCGCGACGCCGAGGTCAACAAGGTCGCCTTCGAGAAGGTCCGCGCCGACAAGGACCGCGAGGCCGGCGACGGCTTCGACGGCTCCTGGGTCGCCCACCCCGACCTGGTCCCGATCGCCATGGAGTCCTTCGACAAGGTCCTCGGCGACAAGCCGAACCAGAAGGACCGGCTGCGCGAGGACGTCGACGTCAAGGCCGCCGACCTCATCGCCGTCGACTCCCTGGACGCCAAGCCGACCTACGCCGGTCTCGTCAACGCCGTCCAGGTCGGCATCCGCTACATCGAGGCGTGGCTGCGCGGCCTCGGCGCGGTCGCCATCTTCAACCTGATGGAGGACGCGGCCACCGCCGAGATCTCCCGCTCGCAGATCTGGCAGTGGATCAACGCGGAGGTCGTCCTCGACAACGGCGAGCAGGTCACCGCCGGCCTGGCCCGCAAGGTCGCCGCCGAGGAGCTGGCGAACATCCGCGCCGAGATCGGCGACGAGGCCTTCGCGGCCGGCAACTGGCAGCAGGCCCACGACCTGCTGCTCACGGTGTCGCTCGACGAGGACTACGCCGACTTCCTGACGCTGCCGGCGTACGAGCAGCTCAAGGGCTGACGCCCGGGCACGCTCGACGGTCCGCGCCCCCGGTGCCGAAGCACGGCACCGGGGGCGCGGACGTGTGTCAGCCGAGGTGTACGGACCAGTCCTGCTCGGCGGGCGGCTTGCCGTGCAGGTCGGGGACCCGCTTCAGCCAGTCCGGCCGGCCCCGCCGGGTGCGCGCCGCGCGGGCGGCGTTCTCGGCGGCGAGTTCCTCCCGGCTCGGGAAGCCGGTGGGCAGCCACTGCCGGGAGGCCCGCACGCGCGCGTGCAGGTAGTCCACGTACGCGGCACGCACCTTCTCCGGCGTGTCGAGGTCACCCTCGCAGGTCAGCCAGGACTCGGGCACCCGGCCCACCACCTCGCTCAGCAGCTCCCGCGTCACCTTCGGCGCCAGCTCGGCGTCGGCGGCCGGGAGGTCGGGCGCGTAGTGGCCGAGGGCGTGGTGGCGGAAGTCGTACGCCTTCTCGGGCGGGGAGGCCCCCCAGCGGTGGTGGAAGACGAGGGCCGCGCCGTGGTCGATCAGCCACAGGCGCGGGGGTGCGGTGCCGAGGGTGGGCCACACCATGAGGTTGGAACTGTGCACCGTCCGGTCGACGTTCACGGTCAGGGCGTCCAGCCAGACGACCCGCCCGGCCTCCCGCGCGTCCACCGGGAACACCTCGGCCAGCTCGGGCGTGAAGTCGGCACCGCCCGACAGGTAGTCCATGCCGAGGTTGAGTCCCGCGCTGGCGTGCAGCAGGTCCCGCACCTCCTGGTGCGGTTCGGCCTCCGCGATCGCCGGGTCGAAGTGCGCGAGCACCAGCTCCGGCACCCGCAGCCCCAGCTCCCGCGCCAGCTCCCCGACGACCACCTCGGCGACCAGCGCCTTGCGGCCCTGCGCGGAGCCGGTGAACTTCAGGACGTAGGTGCCGAGATCGTCGGCCTCGACGACGGCGGGCACGGAGCCACCGGAGTGCAGGGGCTCGACGTAGCGGGTGGCGGTGACTTCGGTGAGCATGCGGCGAGCATAGTGACCCAGCGTGAACGCGGGTTCGCGTCAGTCGGCCACTCGTCCCGCGGCGGGCGGGGCCGGACGGACGGGCAGGACGAGACGGAACGTGCAGCCCCCGCCGGGTGTCGTGTCGAGTTCCAAGCGCCCCCCGTGCCCCTCGGCGATCGCGGCGGCGATCGAGAGGCCGAGGCCGCTGCCGCCGTGCGCGCGCGAGCGGGAGGGGTCGGCCCGGTAAAAGCGCTCGAAGACGTGCTCGGCGTCCCGGGCCGTCAGCCCGGGTCCTTCGTCCGCCACCTCGATCACACCGACCGGTGTGCCGGCCGGCAGCGCCGGGGACACGCTGGTGCGCCCGGGACGGTCGGTGCCGCAGCCGGTGTCGCTCACGGTCGTCTCCCCCACGCATACGTGGACCGGAGTGCCGGCCGGGGTGTGGATGCGGGCGTTGGACAGGAGGTTTTCCAGGATCTGGCCCAGCCGGTGGGCGTCGCCGGCCGCCTCGACCACCTCCAAGGCGTCGCCGCTGCCGGGTAGGGCCAGGGGTGCCAGGTCGACCGGGTGGCTCTCACGGTAGGGAGCGGCGGCGCGCACGGCGTCGGCGGCCAGGGCGAGCAGGTCCACCGGTTCGCTGCGATATGACGGTTCCCGGTCGAGGCGGGCCAGGAGCTGGAGGTCGTCGACGAGCAGGCTCATGCGTTCCGCGTTGCCGGCGATGACGCGGTTGCCCTCGTCGCGCTGCTCGGCGGTGAGGTGCTCACTCTGAAGCGCGAGTTGGGCGTAGCCCTGGATGGCGGTGAGCGGGGTGCGCAGTTCGTGTCCGGCGTCCGCGACGAACCGGCGCATGCGCCGCTCGGACGTCTCCCGCTCGCGCAGTGCTTCTTGCAGCCGCTCCAGCATGCTGTTCAGGACCCGGCCCAGCCGCCCGATCTCGGTGTGCCGGTCGGTGTCGGGCAGACGGAGGTCGAGCCGTCCCGCGCCGATGCGTTCGGCGGTGTGTTCCATACGGGTCAGTGGGAGCAGTCCGAGCCCGACGACCCATCGCCCCAGGGTGAACAGGGCGAGGACGGTGAGCAGGAGCAGGACGGCGTTGATCCAGAGGATCTTGTCGGACGCGCCGTCCACGGTGTCGAGCGGCAGGGCCACCACGGAGTTCATGCCGTCGGGTCCCGGGGTCAGCAGCACGCGCCACCTGCTGTCCCCGGTGGTGGCGTCGACCGTCTCGGGCCGGCCGGCCCGGAGGCCGAGTGCGGAGACCGGGTCGGCGAGGCGGGGGCCGGGCTCGGTGTCGGTCCCGAGCGAGGTGTCGACGCGGTGGCCGGAGGCGTCGTAGAAGTAGACCCGGAAGTCCGAGGGGAGGATGTCGGGTCTCTGGTCGGGAAGGGTGCCGCGCAGTGCGTCGGCGTACGCCCGTTCGGGCGGGTGGAAGCCGGTGAGCTGCTGGTCGACGCGGTCGAGGAGCCAGGACCGCAGCACGGCGAAGCCGATGAACTGGGAGACGAGGACGGCGGCCGTGGCCAGCGCGGTGGCCCCGAGGATCAGTCTCCTGCGCAGGGAGCGCGGCGGACGCGGCCGTGGGTCTGACGGCCGGCGGGGCACTCTCACTGGCCGCCGCCCGCCTTCCGGGGCAGCCGCAGGCAGTAGCCGACGCCGCGGACAGTGTGGATCAGTGGTGGGTGAAAGCTGTCGATCTTCTTGCGCAAGTAGCGGATGTAGGTGTCGATGATGCGGCTGTCGCCCGCGAAGTCGTAGTTCCACACGTGGTCGAGGATCTGGGCCTTGGTCAGTACCCGGCCCGCGTTGGCCATCAGGTAGGCCAGCAGCTTGAACTCGGTCGGTGACAGCCGGACGTACTGCCCGGCGCGGTGCACCTCGTGGGCGTCCGCGTCGAGTTCGAGGTCGGCGTAGCTTCGGACGGTGTGCTTCGGCTCGGGGACCGTGGCGCGGGCACCGGTCCGGCGCAGGATGGCCTCGATGCGCAGCAGTACCTCCTCCGGGCTGAAAGGCTTGCTCACATAGTCGTCGCCGCCGGCGCCGAGCCCCCGGATGCGGTCGTCGAGTCCGGTGCGTGCGGTCAGGAACAGTACGGGAACGTCGTTGCCGGCCGCCCGCAGCCGCCGGGTGACCTCGAAGCCGTCCAGGTCGGGAAGCATCACGTCGAGCAGTATCAGTTGGGGGTTGCTCCGTTCGATCTCCGCCAGGGCGGCCCGGCCGGTCCCGGCGCTGCCCACCTCGTAGCCGGTCAGTCGCAGGGTGGACTCCAGTAGGGCGCAGATGCTGGGTTCGTCCTCGACGACGAGGAGCCTGGGCCGCCTGGGCCTGTCCGCGGGCTGATCGGTCATCGTACGGCTGTCCCTTCGGTCGACTCAGCCGTTGCCCCGCGGCGCAGTCGTCCATCACGGTAGCCGTTGCTGGCGCTTCCCGCGCCACCGCCCTCGGCCGCGCAGGTCCGCCCGGCGGCGGGATGCCGCCGTCAGCGGCACGGTGGTAGGACGGTGCCGGTCAGCTCGCCCACCCCTTTGATCGTGGTGACCATCAGCTGTCCCTGCCGCACCGAGAGTGCCTGGTGCGGGTCCCTACCCCGGCCGCCGCGGGTACCGGTGGTGATCAGGTCGCCCGGCAGCAGGGTGACGAGGGTACTCACCCGGGCGACGACGGTGGCCACATCGAAGGGCAGGTCGGAAGTGTTGAACTTCTGCACAACCCGGTTGTCGACGACGCATGTGATCGTCAGGCCGCGGCCGCCCATCGGGGTGTCGTCGGTGGTGACCAGCGCGGGTCCCACCGGGATGGGTACGGCGACGCGTCGGCCGGATCCGTCGCCGGCCGGTCCGCCGTCCCTGTCGGCGGGCGCGACGTCGTTGACGACCGTGTACCCCGCGACGTGCCCGAGCGCGGCCTCGGCGGTCACGGTGCGCGTCGGGCGCCCGATGACCACGCCCAGTTGCGCACCCCAGTGCAGTTCGCCCGCCCCCTCGGGCAGCCGTATGTCGTCCTGTGCGCCGATCAGGTGCTTGCCGCCCTCGACGCGGAAGGACGGGGCTGTCGGCCGGTCCCCTCCGCCCGTGCCCGGCAGAGAGTCGACACGGGTGCGTACGACGTGCCGCGGGCTGCGCAGCAGGGGCGCGAAGGAGACCTCCTCCAGACGGGTGCGCTCGCCGGTCTCGGCTCCGGCCCTTTCCCGCCAGCCGTCGCCGGACGCGATCAGGGCGCCGACGTCCGGGTACGGCAGCAGCACGCAGTGTTTCTTCTGCAGTCGCGCGGCGGCCGTACGGCCGTAGCCCAGGCGGACGGTGCTCAGTTTCACGGTGTGCTCCTTCTGCGAGAGGGGTCCGCGGTGGCCGGGGTGGCGGGCGGGAGTTCCCTCGGCCGCGGAGTGGGATCCTGGGCCGGCTCGTGCGGGAGCAGCAGCCGGAACGTGCACCCTCGGCCGGGGCGGGTGTCGAGTTCCAGACGCCCCCCGTGCGCGGCGGCGATGCCGGAGGCGATGGCCAGCCCCAGGCCGAAGCCCGTGCGGGTGTCGTCCGGTGGGGTGGTCCGGGTCCGGTAGAAGCGTTCGAAGATCCGCGCCGCGTCGGGTGCGGCGAGTCCCGGTCCGTCGTCCGCGACCTCGACGACGCCTACCCTGCTGCCGACGTCCAGGGGCGGGTTCGCGCTCGTACGGTGGGTCAGGTCCCTGCCGGGTCCGCGGGCACGGACCCGCAGTCCGCCCACACGGACCCGGACGGCCGTACCCGACGGGGTGTGCGTGCACGCGTTGGCCAGCAGATTGGTGAGGATCTGCGCCAGCTGGTGGGGGTCGCCGACGGTCTGCACGACATCCAGCTCACCCGAGCCGGGTGCGTCGTCCGCGTCGTCGAGCGCGCCCAGACCGATCCTTCGGCCGGGATGCTGGACGGCCAGGGCGGCGATCGTGTCGGCCGCCAGGGACAGCAGGTCGACCTGCTCACGGTGGGCGACGGGCGCCTCGCTCAGTTGGGCCAGCTGGATCAGGTCGTCGACGAGCCGGCTCATGCGTCCGGCGTTCTGCACGATCAACCGGTGCGCCTCGTCGCGTCGGTCCGCCTCCATCCCCGGTGCGTCCACCAGGAGTTCAGCGAACCCTTGCAACGACGTGAGCGGGGTGCGCAGTTCGTGACCGGCGTCCGCGAGGAACCGGCGCAGCCGCTGCTCGGACGCTTCACTGCGCTGGAGCGCGGCCCGCAGCCGGTCGAGCATGCTGTTCAGCGCGTGGCTGAGGTGGGCGACTTCGGTGAAGGCGTGCCCGTCGGCTATGCGCAGCTGCGACTCGCCGTCGGCGATGCGGCGTGCGGTGCGTTCGACCCGGGTCAACGGGCGCAGCCCGAGCGTGACGAAGAAGCGTCCGGACGCGACCACGCACACGGCGACCGCCACTCCGACGACCAGGCTGAACCCCAGCATCTTCATGGTCGCCCCGTCGACCTCCCTGAGCGGCAGTGCGACGACGACCCGGCCGTCGTGCCCGTCCCGGGCGATGACGCGCCACCGGCCGTCGCCGTCGGCCGCTTCCACCGTCCGCGGCCGGCCGTCGCACAGCTCCAGCGAGCTCTCGGTGGCGGGCAGCGCCGGTCCCGCTTCCCCATCCCCTTCCCCGCCCAGCGAGGCTGCCATCCGGCGCCCGTCGCGGTCGTAGAAGTACACCCGGTAGTCGGAGGGCAGGAGGTCCTGCTCCCGCGCCGCCCGGACCGCGACGCCCTGGGCGGCTTCGCGTTCGGCATCGGGCATGAGACGGAAGCGGGTCAGCCGGCCGTCAACCTGGTCGGTAAGCCAGCCGTGCAGGACGGTCAGGCCCGCCGCCTGGCACAGCAGGACCGCCGAGGTCGCCAGCAGCGTCGTCCCCAGGACCAGCCGGGCCCGCAGCGAGCGCGGCCTCGGCCGCACCGCCCGGCTCTTCACGGCGCGGCCGTCGTGGGGTCCTGCCGGTCGGCCCGCAGGCAGTAGCCGACACCTCGGACGGTTTGGACGAGCTGCGGCGGGAACCGGTCGATCTTGCGGCGGAGGTTGCGTACGTAGGTGTCGACGATGCGGGCGTCGCCCGCGAAGTCGTAGTGCCAGACCCGGGAGAGGATCTCCTTCTTGTCCAGCACCCGTTCCGGCTGCGACATCAGGACCGACAGCAGACGGAACTCGGTGGGCGACAGTTGTACGGGCACCCCGGCGCGGCGTACCTCGTGGGTCTGCTCGTCCAGCATCAGGTCGGCGTAGCGCAGCGGGAAGCGGCGGTCCGCGGCGGCCTGCTGAGCGGTGCTGCGCCGCAGGATGGCGCGGATGCGCAGCAGCACCTCCTGGACGTGGAAGGGCTTGGTGACGTAGTCGTCGCCGCCGGAGCTGAGGCCGATGATCCGGTCCTCGATGTCGGTGCGCGCGGTCAGGAACAGCACGGGTGTGTAGACGCCCTCCGCGCGCAGGTGCCGGGTCACCTCGAACCCGTCGGTGTCCGGCAGGCCCACGTCCAGCACGATCAGGTCCGGTTGGGCGCGCCCCGCCTCGAACATGGCGGCCCGGCCGGTGGCGGCGACGGCGACCGTGTGCCCGGCGGCCTGCAGCGCGGAGGTGAGCAGGGTGCGGATGCTGGGGTCGTCCTCGACGACGAGGACTGTGTGACGGGCCGCCGGGGGGCTGGGCAACGCTGCGGGCATGGGTGTTTCCTTCGGTGGACGGCCGCGGGAGCACTCCTCCGGGAGCGCTCCTGTCCGCACTCCGGACGGCCGTCCGCGCGGGACGACCGTCCGAGGTCCGGGGATCAGCCGGTGACTTCCTTGTTCTTCGCCAGCGCCGCGGTACGGTCGTTGACCGTGCCGCGCAGCTTGTCGGCGGCGGTGTCCAGGCCCGCGCCGTCCGCGCCGGCCGCGCGGGCCTGGTCGGCGACGCGGTCGAGGGCCTTCAGCGCGGCGCCGGAGCCGTAGAACTTCTGGTACAGCTCGCGGTACGCCTTCTTGTAGACGCCGTCGAAGGCGTCGGACTCCAGGAAGCGCTCCTTCAGCGGGTGCCCGCTCATACCGCCAGGCCCTGCGCCGCCCCCGTCCTTGCCGGGCGCGCCGCCCTCGGGCGCCGGCATGCCCTCGGGCAGGTCCGTGGGCATCCCCTCAGGCATGCCTTCCGGCATCCCCTCGGGCATCCCCTCTCCCCCGCCGGGCATCATGGACATGCTGTCGTCCGGGCCGGCCGTGGCGTCACCGGAGAAGGTGAGGTTGTAGTCCCAGCCGAGCACGGAGAACTTCTTGGTATCCAGGTCGTACCAGAGCAGGTAGTTCTTGCCCGGGCCGGCCATGTCGTCGAAGTTCGTCATCAGGTTCTGCGCGGCGACGTACGTGGCGAGGGAGTCGATGTCGACATACTTGCCGAGATCCCGCTCGAACTCCTCGTCGGACGCCTTGTTCACCCACTTGACGAGCTCCATGACCGGTTCCAGGTCCCGGCTGCCGACCTTGTTGAGCTGGTTGAAGGACTTCTCGTAGTCGGTGGGGTCGTTGCCCTTGTACTCGAAGCTGCCACTGGCGCGCGCCTTGTACAGCACACCGTCGCCGTCCTCGATGGACTCCGCGTAGTCGGTGTCGGGGCTCTCGACCATCAGCCGGGTGCTGACCGGACGGTTGTTGACCTTGACCGAGGTGAAGGAGTACCGCTCGCTCTTCTGGCCGGTGCCGTCCATCAGATTCAGCGCCAGCGCCTCGTTGAGCGGCACCTGATCGCCGCTGCCCGGACGGAGAGAGATCTCCCGTTCGCCCTGGTAGGCGCGGCCCTCGACGAACTCGTCGATCTTGATCAGCCAGGGCAGTTCCTCGGGCTTCTTGTCCGAGAGGTTGTACTGGACCATGCCGCCCATGCCGCCCATGCCGCCCATGCCGCCCGGACCGGCGGCACCGCCCTGACCGGCGCCACCCTGACCGCCGGCACCGCCCTTGTCGCCATTGCCGCCGGTCGTGCCGGGGTCGCCGCCGTCCTGGCCGCGACCCCGGCCACCGGTCCCGCCGTCCTGCTGCGGGGCCGGCCCGCCCTGCCCGGCACCGGCGCCTTCGGGCATGTCCCGGCCGCCACCGGGCATGCCTCGGCCGTTGCCGCGCAGGGACATCAGGGTGGAGTTGCCCTTCAGGCGAATCCCGACGTCGTTCAGGTACACGCCGTCGATGGTGAGGTCGGCCTCGATGTAGTCCTTGGTGCCGTCCTCCCGGAACTCCTTCATCATCTTCTCGAAGTCGGTCTGCTCATAGGCGAGTTCGATGGAGTGGGTGGCCGAGGCATCGTAGAGGTCGACCGCGCCCTCCACGTTCTCCGTGATGACGTCGGCCTCCGTGCGGGAGGAGGAGGTGACGTACGGCGAGACGCGGGTGTCCCCGAAGGCGTAGACGAGGACGGCCAGTCCCGCGCACAGGGCACCGGCCGGCTTCCAGTGGTGCCGCAGCCGCACCGGCACCCGGTCCTTCAGCCGCCGTCGCGCACGCGCCGGCGTTCCGTTGTCCGTCATCACAGGTCGGTGGTGTCGTAACCGGTCAGGACGGTGACCCGCTGCCCCGAGGTGCGCTCCTGGAGGGCGGAGACGAGGTCTCCCGGCTCGGCGCCCTTCTTCAGCCGCACCGTGTAGAACACCTCGCTCAGCGCACCGCCGCGGATCGTCTCGGTGCTCACCAGCTCGAACTCGCTGGTGTACTTGATCAGCACGTCGCGGATGCCCGGCGTGTAGTCCTCGCCGGCGGGGACCTGGACCTTGACGACCTGCCGCTGGACGTTCAGGGCGAACCAGTTGAACTTGAACATCACGAGGATGACCACGCAGATGACCACCGCGCCGATCGCGGCCAGCGTGTAGAAGCGGGCACCGCAGGCCATGCCGATGGCCATCGCGAGGAAGATGAAGCCGACGTCCCGTGTCTCCTTGACCGCGTTGCGGAAGCGGACCACCGACAAGGCTCCGACCAGTGAGAACGCCCGGGCCAGGTTGGACCCGACGACCAGCATGATCAGGGCGACGATCATGCCCACGATGACCAGGGTCTGGACGTAGGACTGGCTGTAGGAGACGTTCCGGTGCGTGTACCGGTAGACGTGGCCGATCAGCGTACTCAGGACGAACGACAGCGCCATGGCGGCGACGACGTCGGCGACGCTGAACGTGCCGCTGAGTTCCTGGAGGTCGAAGTTCACTGTGCTCCTGCTTTCAAAGGCGCGTCGTGCGCCGACGGCTGCTCGGACAGCAGCGTCGTGGGGGTGGGGGTAGGAGGCGGACAGTCCGCCTCGTGGACATGGAAGACGGACCGGGGGGCCAGCCCGAACGCCTCGACGGACTGCACGTACTTGGAGATCCGGACCAGGTTCAGGTTCCGGCGGGCGGCGAGGTCGGTGATCCAGTGCGGGGTGCGCTCGTTGACCTTGATCTCCATCACCGACATGTGCGGCGGGATGGTGAACCGGTTCTCGGGGGTCGCCGTGGCGAAGTGGAAGTCGCGGTCCCGGCCGCGGATGCGCCGGTCGAAGGTGACCCGCAGACCGGTGTCCGCGTCCCGCCCGACCAGGGCCTCGCGCTGGTAGCCGGTGATCGCAGTGGGCTGCAGGTTCAGCCGCACGACGAGTTCGAGGACCTCTTGGACGAAGGCGCTCTCCTTGGCAGAGTGCTCGATCAGCTGCCGCCCGTCGCACAGCTGCCGGGCAACCCCGTACGGGAGGGTGATCCGGCGCTTCTGCGTGACCCGGTTGACCCGCTGCTTGATCTCGACGCACACGGGTGACTCGTCATTCACCCCGTCGAGGTCCCCGTAGTGCCGGATGCGCAGCTTGCGCCGGAACTTCAGACCTTCGATCTTCTCCCAGTAGAAGCGCAGCTGCGGAGTGTCGTAGTACAGGCTCCACACCCCGTAGCCGCCGACCGGGCTGTTCAGGTCCCGGTCCATGCGCTCGGCCAGCTCGTCCCGGATCTCGGCGGCCTGCTCGACCGGCACGAGGTACTTGAGCTCGAACCGGTTGAACGCGTGCAGCCTGCTGGCCACGTGCAACGACTCTTCTGCCGCATGGCCTGCCGCCACCGGCCCTTCCGCCTCCAGCCCTCTCGCCTCCTGGGCCTCTGCCTGCTGGCTCTGTGCTTTCCGCCACCTGGTCCCCGGCAGTGCCACAGTCCGTCTCCTTCCTCTCGTGGTCCGTCGACCGCGAAAGACACGAAACTGGTGCTGTGTGAGAAGGAGCTGAGAATTGCGGGGTAATTACACGGGAACTTGAGGTGTACGTCGGGTGAACCGGAGGCGGCGGCCGTCAGACGGTGCGACGAATCATTGGCCCGCCGCTGCACATACGCTGGCCGGGTGACGCTCACGAGAACAGGCAGACGGTGGCTCCTCGGGGCCCTGACGGTTTCAGCCGTACTCGCCTCGGGGTGCGCTCCCCCGGTCGACCCCGAGAAGCTGCCCGGCGTGTACCGCAACGAGGAGACCGACGGCAGGATCGCGCTCGATTCCGACGGGACGTTCTCCGCCACGCACATAACGATGGACGGCACCCCCGACGACCCGGCCGACTTCAGCGGCACCTGGGAATACGTCGAGAACGAGCATTCCAGCGACTTCGTCTACCTGTCGGTCGAGGACGGCGGACTCGGCATGGTGGGCGGCGTCCAGCTCTACGCGGAAGAGGAGGGTGAGGTGTACTTCCGCACCGACCCGGACGCACCGCCGAGCCTCGTGCTGACCAGGACGACGGCGTCCTAGCCGACCGGGGACGCGTTCACGCCGTCCGGCAGTGACCGCGGAGGAGTTCCACACCGTCCCCTTCGAGATCGTCGCAGTACGCCTCGCGTCCGGTCATGGCCATCACCAGGGCCGTGGTGGGACCGGACACGACAGGCCCGGAGCCGGTCGTGAAGGGCCCGTCGTCCGCGGCCAGCCTCAGCCCTCCGATCGCTTCTTGGCGACGACCACGAGCTCCGAGCCCCGGTAGTACTCGGCCACGCGCGTGACGACGTCGACCGGGTAGTCGTGGCGGATGCCCAGCGGACGCCGTATGTCCTCACCGTAGCCCGAAGACGATCGCGAAGATCAGCGCGCGTCGCGCCCACCACTACTCCGGCGGCTCCCGGACTGAACCCACGTGGCGGACCTGGCCGTTCAGGAGTTGAGCAGATCCTCGCTCAGCTCCCAGAGCCGCTGGGCCGACTGCGGGTCGATGGAGTGGGACGCGGCGTCGGAGGGGAGGTCGTCCGCGGTCACCGGCCTGACCTCGTCGTCGAGCGGGGAGACGTCGTTGTCCTTGAGGTAGACCCCGCCGATCTCGGCCAGCAGGGGGCTGGTTGCCGCGAACACGATGGTGGCCGCGCCCTGTTGGGGCGTCTTCTTGCCCCGGTCGGGGTCGATGACCGGTCGGCCGGACTCGTCGATCAGCCCCTGGGCGAGCAGGGCTTCCCTGCCCGCCGAGCTGTTCAGCGCCGTGCCGACGATCACGCCGGGGTGCACGGCGTAGCCGCGAATGCCGTCCTCGGCCCAGCGGCGGTCCAGTCCCACCGCGAAGAGCACGTTCGCGAGCTTGGACTGGGCGTAGGCCACACCCTGGTGGTAGTCGCCACGCCGGAAGTTCGGGTCGTCCCAGCGGATCTCGCCGAACCGCTGGGCGCCGGAGGACACGTTGACGACGCGCGACCCGGCGGCGGCGCGGAGGGCGGGGCGCAGGGCGAGGGTCAGCTGGAAGTGGCCCAGGTGGTTCGTCGCGAACTGCACCTCGTAGCCGCGCGCATCACGTTCGAGCCGGTTCGGAGGCGCTACGCCGGCGCAGTTGACCAGGATGTGGAGTGGACGGCGGCTTTCCAGCCACTGGTCGGCGAACGTGCCGATCGATGCCGGGTCGAGCAGGTCGAGCCGGCCGACCTCGACGCCGCCGAGCCCGGCCTCCGCCAGGGCGGCCGTGGCCCGCTCCGGAGCGCGCGCGGCCACCGTCACCGATGCGCCCGCCCCGGCCAGTGCGCGGGTGACCTCCAGGCCGATTCCGGCATGACCGCCGGTGACGACGGCGTACGTGCCGGTCAGATCGAGGCCCGCGATGACTTCGTCGGCCGTCGAGGCGGCGGTGAATCCTGATCCGATGGGGTGCTGCCGGTGTGCCACTCGGCTCATCTTCTTTCTCGTCCTACTCGTGGTGTGACTTCTCGGGGGGTCTTCTCAGCCTGAGAAGGCCGGGCTACTTCGACTCGACGCGGCCGAAGGCGTCGGACCCGGTGGTCAGCGCGTCCCGCGCCGTCTGCCAGGCGTCGTCGCCGGAGTCGAAGGCCGTGCGGAGGTAGGCCGCGGTGAGCTCCGCGACCGCGGCGACCCGGTCGGGGCTCTCGTCCGAGGTCTCGACGCTGTCGTGGCCCTGGATCCCGCCGAAGAGGTGCTCGCCGTTGAAGACGGTGAGGAGGGTCTTGGGCCCCGGGGCGAGGTGGTACGGGTCGGCGTGCCAGTCCGGGCCCATGGTCGTCCAGTGCTGGGAGTCGTCCTTGTCGCCGGCGACCACCAGCGCCGGGGTGGTCATCGTGGTGAGGTCGACGGTGCGGAAGACCGGCACCTGGTCGGACATGAACCCGTCGAAGGTGTCACCGCCCCTGCCGGTCGCGCCGATCAGCACGCCCTGCCTGATCCGCGGCTCGAGGAGGTTCACCTCTTCGTCGGTGTCGAGGTCGGTGATCCTGGCACCGAGGAGGAGTTCGGCGGTGAAGGCGCCGAGGGAGTGGCCGGCCACCGCGACCCTGCCGCGGTTCATGCGCCCGGCGAGCTGCGGGACGGCCTGCTCGATCTCGTCGAGCCGGTCGAGGACGGTCGTCATGTCCTTGGCGCGGGAGCGCCAGAACAGCGGCGCTTCGGGCCTGTCACCGACCAGGTGGCTCAGCCTGGGAGCGCTGAGGTGGTTGGGCTGGATGACGACGAACCCGCGGGCCGCCCAGACCTTGGCGAGCGGCAGATAGCCGTCGAGCGAGGAGAGGCCGTACGCCCCTCCGTGGCCGTGTGAGAAGAGGATGACCGGCAGGTCGGTGCCGGTCAGGGGCGCGGAGACGCGCACTTCGAGGTCCAGCGGCCGTCCGGGTACGGACAGGGTCAGCGGGCTGACCGACATGACGGGCGGGGCGGACGGGTGGAGGTAGCGGTCGGCTGTGGAAGTCCACTCGGGCATGGTGTGCCTTTCGTGTCGATGGCCTCCGCCGCGGCCCTCAGGGACAGGCGGCACGGGAGAGGAGGCAGGAGGAGGGGAACGCCCGGTTCGGGTAAAGTGGGAACCCAAAGCGGAACGTCGTTCCACTTCACAATACGGAGCACGGTTCCGTTTCGCAAGCCGAGACGGGGCCCGCTGCGAAATCGGTCATGAGGAGGGTGGACCTGTGCCCAGCGCGGAGCGCTCCGGGAAGGAGCCGGCCGGCAGCAGGCGAGCCGACGTGGTGCGCAACCAGCGAAGGCTGCTGGAGGCCGCGGCCGAGGTCTTCGTCACCTCGGGGCTGGACGCGCCGGTCCGCGAGGTGGCAGCCAAGGCGGGCGTCGGGGTGGGGACGCTCTACCGCCACTTCCCGACGCGGGTGGAGCTCGTCGTGGCCGTCTTCCGGCACCAGGTCGAAGAGTGCGCGCAAGCCGGTCCACAACTGCTCGCCGCCGCCGACTCACCGCTGCTCGCCCTGCGCCGGTGGATCGATCTGTTCGTCGACTTCCTGGTCACCAAGCACGGACTGGCGAACACGCTGCAGCCGGACAGCAGCAGCTTCGTCGCCCTCCACGCGTATTTCCTCGACCGGCTGCTGCCCGCCGCCGAGCAACTGCTGGGTGCCGCGGTCGACGCGGGCGAGGTCAGGCCCGGCATCGAGCCGTACGAGTTGATGCGCGGCATCGGCAACCTCTGCATCGCCGGTGACGACGATCCCCGCTACGACCCGCGTCGAATGATCGACCTGCTGCTGCGGGGGCTCGAGGCGCCGGCAACGTCCTGACGCGGGCCGCGCGCCGCCACGGCGGTCACAGTCCCGCGAGGAGATCCGCGAGCGGGGCCGGTGGCCGTGCGCCGTCGAGGGCCCGCACCAGGAGGCTGCCATAGCGGATCTTGCGGCCCTTCTTGGTGCTGAGGAAGCGGCGCAACTGCTGGTGACGGGGGCGGCCGTGCTGGGCGGGCTGGGCCAGGAAGGTCTGCCAGGGGCGGAGTTCGTCCTCGGCGCGTATGACCTCCTCGACCCGCTCCGGGCCCAGCGCCCGGATCATCTCGTCCTCCAGGTCGGCCACGCAGACGTGGAAGTCGCGTACGGCGCCCGCCCGTTGCCAGCCGCGGTCGTAGAAGGGCTCCTCGCGGGCGTCGCAGAGGCCGGTCAGGCGCAGGCCGAGGCCGGGCGGGCCGAGCAGGCCGGCGAAGCGGCCGACGCTCATCGCGCCGCCCATGGACACCACGGCCACGCCTTCGGCGGTCAGGTCGCGGTGCTCCCGGGCCGCAAGCGCCTCGACGGCGGCGAGGTCGCTGGGGCCCTCCAGCAGCACCGCCGTCCGCAGGCCGAGGTCGGCCGCCAGCTCCGCCGCCGTGTCCGGGGCGCCGCCAGCCGCCCAGCGGGCGATCTCGTCCCGGAACGCGTCCATGTCCGCCATGCGGTGAGTGTGCACCACCGGGGCGCGGGACGGCACGGGATTTCCGGGTGCGTGGAGCCCGCCGCGCTCATGCCCCGCGCAGCGGGTTGGCCAGGGGACGGTAGCGGGCGTCGGCGCCGTCCGCGCCGGTCCAGCGCAGCAGCAGGTTGGTCTTGGCGGGGAGGGTGGGGGCGGTGAGCAGGGCCGGGACCTCGGGGAGATCGTGGCGGGCCAGCTCTCGGCGGACTGCGGGCCAGGGGTCGAGGCCGAGGTGGTGTTCGGTGAGGGCGGCGGCGATCTCGTACAGGTGGTTGACGAACAGGCAGTAGACCAGGCGCTCCCAGCCGGCCGCCCGGGGGGTGTCCGGCAGCAGTTTGACGCCCTCCGCGTCCCGGAACAGGGCTTGCACCGGCATGCCGGTCGCGTCGACGGCGACCAGGGTGTTCTGCAGGTGCGCCTCCAGGACGACGCCGTCGTCGGCGAAGGCGGTCAGGACGGGCGGCACGACGGCGGCGAGGTACGCCTCCCACCAGGCCGCCGGGTCCGCGGTGGCGGTCAGCGGGCTGCCGGGGAAGCCCTCCACGAGCGCGGCGGCCAGGAGCGGGGTCGCGCCGGGCAGGAGGTGGTCCCGCAGTCCGTCGCGGACGACGACGGCCAGTTCCTCGAAGGCGAAGTCCGCGGTGCGGTGCCCGCGGTCGCCGAGCCAGGCGGCAGGGGGGCCGACGGAGGCGAACGCCTCGGTGACCGCGGTGTCGGTGCGGCGCAGTCTCATCAGGTCGTGGCGCCACAGGCGGCGGATGTCGTTGGTGACCCGCACGTCGAGGCTGAACTTCAGGAACAGGTCCTGTCCAGGCAGGTACTCGGGCGCGTACACCGTGCGGATCGCGGCCGTGGGCCAGGCGAAGAAGCCGGTCGTGCCGACCCGGACGAGCCGGCCGTCGGCGAAGGCGGGGGCGAGGGCGGGTGCCGTCAGTTCGAGCTGCCAGGGGTGGGCCGGCAGCAGGCGGTAGCCGGGCGGGGCCTTGCCGAGGGTGTCCAGGGCGGCGGTGTCGCCCTCGTCGACGACGGTGTCCTCGCGCACGGCGAGCAGCGTCAGCGGGAAGCGGGCGTAAGCCTCCGGCGCGTACGGCAGCCACCCGGCGTGCGGGCCGCCGCCGCGTGCCTTGGGGGCGGGGTGGTGGGTGTGGCCGGTGAGCAGGGACTGCTCGGAGCGGAGGTACGGGTCCGCGGGCGGGGTGGCACGCGTGCGTGCCGTCAGCAGTGCGGCCACCGTGTCGCGGCTGTCGGTCATCTCGGTGGGCAGTTCGTGGTTGGGCACACCGGTGTGCCGACGCAGCGCCTCGGCGACGAGTTTCACCAGTTCGGCGTGGTCGACGCGGTGCCACCCGTCCGCCGTGCGGACCTCCGGTTCGGCGGGCCGCCGCCCTGGGCGCACCCGCAGCAGTCTGCCGCCGGGCAGCCGGTACACGGGGCGGGCGCCGGGGCCCGGCAGCGGTTCGGCCACCTCGCGCAGCAGGCAGTTCAGCAGCGGTACAGCCGCGTGGGCGTCGGCGCGGCGCGCCACGTCGTCCCGGGAGTCGGCGCCGGTGGGCGGGGGCAGGAGATCCACGCGTTCCACTCGTTCCCTACGGTCGGTCCATGGCGGAGAGGACGGAGACGATCAGTATGTCTCTCGTGGTGACCCCCGTCGGCCCTCCGCCCTGCCGCCCCACCCGTGCTCGTACGTGTCCCGTCCCCATACCCGAGGAGCCAGCCAGTGCATCGTCCCCCCAGCGCAGCGGCCGAGGTCGCCGACGAGGTGGCGGCCGTCCGCCCCGCTCTGGCCGCCCGGTTCACGGCCGAGCGGCCCGGGGCCCGCGCGGCCGTGCTGTCCCGGCTGTGGCGTGCGCTCGCCTTCGAACCGCTGCCGTGGGTCGGGGGCCGGGAGCGGTCCGGGGACGGTCTCGTCCTGCGGCTGCGGGACGGCCGCCGGCTGACCGGCCCGGCCGCCGACCCGTACCGCACGGACCCGTACGTCCCGGTGGTACGGCTGGACGAGGTCGCGTACGACGACCCGGAGCGGCTGATGACCGACCTCGCCGTACCGCACTCGGCCTCCTTCGCCGCGGAACTCGGGCACAGTGCGGCGTCGTTGGCGCTGTCGCGCGCGGCGCAGCCCCGGGCGGCGCGGGAGGGGGCGGCGGGGAATCACCCGGACGAGTGGCCGGACAGCGACTGGGGGTGGGAGCAGCGGGTGGTCGACGGGCACCCGTACCACCCGGGCTGCCGTGCGCGGCCGGGGTTCTCGGTGGCGGAGCAGCTGGCGTACGGGCCCGAGCACGGGCCGGTGGTGGAGCTGGGGCTCGTGCCGGTCCCGGCGGCGCGGTGCCTGGTGGCGGGGGCGTGGCCGCGGGAGTTGCGGGACGGGGCGCGGGTGCTGGTCCCGGTGCATCCCTGGCAGGCCGCGCACGTACTCAAGCAGTCGTGCGGGGCCGGGCCCGCCGCGCATCCGCTGATGTCCCTGCGGACCCTCGCGGTGCCCGGCTCGATGCACGTCAAGACCGCGCTGAGCGCCCGGCTGACGTCCTCGGTGCGGGACATCTCGGTCGCCTCGGTCGCCGCGTCGGCGGACCTGTCCGCGTTCGGGGAGCGGCTGGCGGCGCGCCTGGACGGCCTGCTCCACGTGACCCGCACGCCGGGCGCGGCCACGGCCCACTCCCCCGACCTGGCCGCCGTACTGCGCGAGTCGCCCCGGGTCTACGTCTCGGCCGGCGAGCACGTCGTCCCGGTGGCCGCGCTGGCGACCACCGGGCTGCCGCGTTCCCCGGCGTGGCTCGCCGCCTTCGCCCGTCTCGCGCTCACCGTCGGGCTGCGCGCGCTGGAGCTGGGCGTGGCCCTGGAGGCGCACGGTCAGAACCTGCTGGTCGTCCTGTCCGCGACGGGCGCCCCGTTGCGCCTGGTCTACCGCGACCTGGCCGACATCCGCGTCTCCCCGGCCCGCCTGGCCCGGCACGGGATCGCCGCGCCCGGCCTGCCTGCCCGGATCCTCACCGACGAACCGGTCGCACTGCGCCGGAAGTTGTTCGGTTCACTGGTGGGCGGCGCCCTGGCCGCGACGGCCGGTTCGGGCCCGGCGCTGCGGCAGGCCCTGGAGGCGGCGGTCCCCGAACTGCCGCGCACGGAGGACACTGTGGCCCTGCGGGAGGAGCCGCTGCCGGTGAAGGCCCTGACGGTGATGCGGACTTCGCCGGGAAGCACGGGCGATCTGTGGACGGAGCTGCCCAATCCACTGCGGTGGAAGTGAAGTCGAGGCATCGGCGCGGTCTCGTTTTGGAGCCCGGCACCACTGATCAATAGGATCCGCCGATGATCACAAGAACACGGCTGGCGGCGGGTGCCTGTGCCCTGCTCGCCGCGCTGGCGGCCGGGATGGCGTTCCCGGCCGGGGCGAGCGCCGGTGAACCCACGGGTGAGGACGCGCCGAAGGTCGACCTCGTGCTCGACGTCAGCGGTTCCATGCGGACGCGGGACATCGACGGCGGTACGCGCATGGCGGCGGCGAAGCAGGCGTTCAACGAGGTGCTCGACGCGACGCCGGAAGAGGTGCAGCTGGGCATCCGGACGCTCGGCGCGGACTACCCGGGCGACGACCGCAAGACCGGCTGCAAGGACACCGCGCAGCTCTACCCGGTCGGGCCGCTGGACCGGACCGAGGCGAAGACGGCGGTGGCGACCCTCGCGCCGACCGGCTGGACGCCGATCGGGCCCGCGCTGCTGAAGGCGGCCGACGACCTCGACGGCGGCGACGGCTCCAAGCGGATCGTGCTGATCAGCGACGGCGAGGACACCTGCGCCCCGCTGGACCCGTGCGAGGTGGCCCGCGAGATCGCCGCCAAGGGCATCGGGCTGACCATCGACACGCTCGGACTGGTCCCGAACACCAAGATGCGCCAGCAGCTCAGCTGCATCGCCGAGGCGACCGGCGGCACGTACACCTCGGTCGAGCACACCGACGAACTGACCGACAAGGTGAACCAGTTGGTGGACCGGGCGGCCGACCCGGTGGTGACGCCCGTCGCCACCGAGGGCGCGGACGCGTGCGCGAAGGCACCGACGCTGAAGTCGGGGCTGTACACCGACCGCGAGGAGTTCGGGCAGCAGCGCTGGTACCGGGTGGACGTGGAGCCCGGCCAGGAGCTGCGCGCCTCCGTGAGCGTGGGCGCCGACCGTGCCGTGAACCCCTCCTACGGGGTGCTGCTGCGCGCGGTGACGGTGCACGGCCGGGAGATCGTGCGCGGTGAGGCGGCGGGCGACGGCCGTACCGACGTGCTCTCGACGGGGCTGCGCTACCCGAAGGCGGAGAGCGACGAGGACGACGCGGCGGCCGAGGCCGTGTGCCTCCAGGTGACCAACTCCTTCTCCGTCGCCTCCGGCGTGAAGACCACGCCCGGTCTGCCGCTGGAGCTGACCGTCGACGTCGTGGACGGTCCGGGCGACTCCGACGACGTGGCCGCCTTCGGCCTCGGGCGCGGCTGGTGGCTGCTCGGCCTGCTGGTGCTGGTCGGCTTCGTCGCCGGTCTGCTGTGGGGCTGGCTCTCGCGCTGGCGGTTCGCGATCTGGAGGACCAACTGATGCGATTCACCCGAGCGTTGAGCGCGGCCGTCGTGCTGCTCGGTCTCGCCGCGGCTCCCGCGGCGGCCGACTCCTCGCCCTCCGCGAGCCCTTCGGGGGACGGTGACGCGCCGACCACGGCGGGCACGTCCTTCCGTACGGCGACCGAGTTCGAGCAGGGGCAGGTGGCCACGGCGAACGGGGCCGCGGGCGACTACCTGTACTGGTCGTTCCCGGCCGACGCCGGGCAGCGTCCCACCGTCAAGGCCACGGTGAAGCTGCCCGAGACGCACGCCGCCCAGACCTGGCGGGTCGACGTGTACGACGGGCTGCGCCGCCGCCAGGCCTGCCAGTGGGGCGCCCAGGCCCGCACCGCGGACGCGGGCACCTCCTCCGTCGAGCTGGCCTGCGTACTGCGCACCGTGCGCGCCTGGACCGAGCCGTGGGCCAACGACCCGCTGCCGGGCACCTACTACGTCCGGCTCACGGCGGTGAACGTGCCGACCTCCGACCTCGGTGTGCCGGTCTCCACCGAGGTCCGGGTCGACTCCAAGGACATCGGCGGGGCCGCGGCGGTGGACGGTTCGCTGGCCGAGCCGCTGGTGCCGGGCATCGCGGTGACGTCCGGTGCCGACAAGGGCGACGAGGACGAGAAGAGCGCCGTACTGTCCGCCATCGAGCCGGAGGACGGCTGGTCGTCGGGCTGGTGGTCGGACCGCTGGGTGTGGAGCGGGATCGGGGCCGTACTGGCCGCGCTCGCGGGCATCGGCGGTTACGCGCTGACCCGTGGTTCGGGGCGTCCGTCCCGGGTGCCGCCCGGGGCTTGACCGGTTGTCAGGAGGCCCGCCCCCGGCGGGCCTCCTGCCGTTTCACCCCTCCCGCAGCGCCTTGGCCGCCGTGCCGTCGCCGGTCACCTGGACCCGGCCGTCCCGCACCGCCTCCCGCAGACCCGTCTCGCCGCGGCCGAGGGCCGCGCACGTCACTGCGTCCAGCACCAGCCGGGCGTCGGGCTCCCCGGACGCGGGCCCGTCGCCGTACAGGGGACCCTCCACCGAGTCGGCCACCGAGTCGGCGTACAGGTGGAAGGCCCCTTCCTCCAGCCGGACTTCGACGATTCCCTCCGCCGCCCCGGCCTCCCGCAGGGCCCGCAGCAGGGGCAGGGCGAACCAGTGCGCCCGCACGGCGTCCGTGGGCCGACGCTCCCCCAGCTCGCCGGCGCCCCACGCCCCGAGCGCCTCCAGGACGGGCAGCAGGCCGCGTCCCCGCGCGGTGAGTTCGTAGACGTACGCCGCACCCGGCGGGGGCAGTCGGCGCCTGGTCGTCAGTCCCTCGCGCTCCATGTCCTTGAGCCGCGAGGCGAGTACGTCCGTGCTGACGCCGGGCAGGTCGGCGTGCAGGTCGGTGTAGCGCCGCGGACCGGCGAGCAGCTCCCGGACGATCAGCAGGGTCCAGCGGTCGCCGACGGCGTCGAGCGCGCGGGCGGCGGAACAGTACTGGTCGTAGCTACGGCGAGGTGACATGCGACGCAGTGTAGACAAGTTGTTGGACTTTCCAAGCGGCTACTTGGTAAAACCAAGCAACACCAGATTCCGGAGGGGAAGCCGCGCATGGAGTTCCGGCAGTCGAACAAGCTCAGCGAGGTCTGTTACGAGATCCGCGGCCCGGTCATCGAGCACGCCAACGCGCTGGAGGAGGCGGGGCACAGCGTGCTGCGCCTGAACACCGGCAACCCCGCCCTCTTCGGGTTCGAGGCGCCCGAGGAGATCGTCCAGGACATGATCCGCATGCTGCCGCAGGCGCACGGCTACACGGACTCGCGCGGCATCCTCTCCGCCCGCCGGGCCGTCGCCCAGCGCTACCAGGCGCTCGGCCTGGAGGTGGACGTGGACGACGTCTTCCTGGGCAACGGCGTGTCCGAGCTGATCTCCATGGCCGTACAGGCCCTGCTGGAGGACGGCGACGAGGTCCTGATCCCCGCCCCCGACTTCCCCCTCTGGACGGCGGTGACCACCCTCGCGGGCGGCAGGGCGGTGCACTACCTCTGCGACGAGCAGGCCGACTGGTACCCGGACCTGGCCGACATGGAGGCGAAGATCACCGACCGCACCAAGGCGGTCGTCATCATCAACCCCAACAACCCCACCGGCGCCGTCTACCCCAAGGAGATCGTCGAGGGCATCCTCGACCTCGCCCGCCGGCACGGCCTGATGGTCCTCGCCGACGAGATCTACGACCAGATCCTGTACGACGACGCCGTGCACCACTCGGCCGCGTCCCTCGCCCCCGACCTGGTGGTGCTGACCTTCTGCGGGCTGTCCAAGACCTACCGGGTGGCGGGCTTCCGCTCCGGCTGGCTGGTGGTGACGGGGCCGAAGCAGCACGCGAAGGACTACCTGGAGGGCCTGACCATGCTGGCCTCCATGCGGCTGTGCGCCAACGCGCCCGCCCAGTACGCCATCCAGGCCGCGCTCGGCGGCCGCCAGTCCATCCGCGAGCTGACGGCGCCCGGCGGACGGCTGCACGAACAGCGGGACGTGGCCTGGGAGAAGCTCAACGAGATCCCCGGCGTCACCTGCGTCAAGCCCAAGGGCGCGCTGTACGCCTTCCCGCGCATCGACCCGGCCGTGCACAAGATCCACGACGACGAGCGCTTCGTCCTCGACCTGCTGCTCAGGGAGAAGATCCAGGTGGTGCAGGGGACCGGATTCAACTGGCCCTCCCCCGACCACTTCCGCATCCTGACGCTGCCGCACGCGGAGGACCTGGAGGCCGCGATCGGGCGCATCGGGCGCTTCCTGAGCGGCTACCGGCAGTAGCGGCGTGCCCGCCGTAGCCTGGGGGCATGGGTGATCTTTTTCTGGTTCGGCACGGTGAGACCGAGTGGTCGCGCTCGGGGCGGCACACCGGTCTGACGGATGTCCCGCTGACCGAGAAGGGGCGGGAGCAGGCGCGGAGCCTGGTGCCGCTGATCCGGTCGCACCGCATCGGGGCGGCCTTCGTCAGCCCCTTCCAGCGGGCCCGGGAGACGGCCGAGCTGATCGGGCTGCACGAGGTGCGCATCGAGCCGGACCTGCACGAGTGGGACTACGGCGGCTACGAGGGGATCACGACCGTCGAGATCCACCGGACCCGTCCGGACTGGTTCCTGTTCACGGACGGGGTCGCGCCCGGACCTCCGGACCACCCCGGGGAGACGCCCGAGCAGGTGGGTGAGCGGGCCGACCGGGTGCTGGCCACGGTGGAGGCCGCGTTCGCCAACACCGAGGGGTGCGTGGTGCTGGTGGCGCACGGGCACTTCCTGCGAGTGCTGACCGCCCGGCACCTGGGCCTCCCGGCATCGCACGGGGCGCTGTTCCAGCTGGGCACGGGCACGTTGTGCCGGCTGGGCACGGAGCACGGGCGGCCGGTGATCGCGGCCTGGAATGTCAGACCCCCGTCGTAGTCTTCGAAGGCGTCACCGGTGAGCGGACGAGAGGAGGGGGGCGCGCCGTGGCACTGTCTCCCACCGCCGCGCAGCGGCGGATCATCGACGCCGCCGATCCCGCCACCGGGCGGTTGCGGGGGACGCCGGCGCAGCTCGCGGCGCTGGTGAAGCGGGGGCTCGCCTTCCGGCACCCCCGCCCGCCGCACGACCACTTCCTGACCCCGGCCGGGCACCGGATACGGGAGGCGGCGGACACCCCTGAAGCGGTGGCGGGGCCGGCCGAGGCGCCCGCCGCACCGGACACCGGGGGTGTGTTCGCCGCGCGGGTCGGCGGGGAGGAGGCCGCCCCGGGCGACACAGGGCCCGCTCGGCTGCGGGAGGTGCGCGGCGCCTGGCAGGGCCTCCTGGAGCTGCGCCGGATGACGCATCCCGACGGGAGCACCGACCGGCCGTGCGCGTGGGAGCGGTCGCATCTCGTGCGGGCCGCCGCGCTGGCCCTGGAGGCGGCCGGGCACCGACCGGCCGGACCGGGCGGCGACGACGGATACCGGGTGCGGGCGACACCGCAGCCGGAGGCCGTCGCCGTGTACGAGCCGGACGGCGGCGCGCTGCGGGGCTGTGCGGCCACGCTGGAGCGGGCCGGCTGGCAGGTCGGGGAGCACACCGAGCCGCGCACCCGGACCCGCTATCTGCTGGCCTCCCCGCGGAAGGTGTGACGTCCGCATGTCAGGATCGGGCCCGTCCGTAGAAGTGCGACGAGAGGCAGCAGCGGTGAGCGAGCCGTTTTCCGTCCCCGTGACCGTCCGCGGGTACGAGACCGACACCCAGGGCCACCTGAACCAGTCCGTGTACCTCAACTACGCCGAGCACGCCCGCTGGTCGCTGCTCCAGGCGGCCGGGATCCGGCAGGCGGACCTGGTCGCCCGCGGGGTCGGTCCGGTGGCCCTGGAGACGACCATCCGGTTCCGGCGGGAGCTGCTCGCGGGGGACGAGGTCACGGTGACCTGCGCCTTCGAGTGGGGTGAGGGCAAGACCTTCCGGATCCGGCAGCTCATCACCAAGACGGACGGCACGGTCGCCGCCGAGGTCGAGGGCGTCGGCGGGCTGATGGACCTGCGCGAGCGCAGACTGGTGCCGGACCCGCGGCAGCGTTTCAAGGAACTGGCGGCGGAGCCGGGCCTGTTCGGACTTTAGGCAGGGCCGGACCTGTTCGGACTGTAGGCAGGGCCGGGGGCGCGTCAGGCGCCCGTCAGCTCCGGGTCGTGCTCGATGTCGTAGGCCGCGCGGGCCTCGGCGACGTACAGCCGGTTGCGCTCGGCCCAGTCCGTCAGCTGCTGCAGCGACGTGTGCAGTTCCCGGGCCACGGGCGTCAGGGCGTACTCCACCTTCGGCGGCACCGTCGGGTGGACGGTGCGGGTCACCAGGCCGTCGCGCTCCAGGTTGCGCAGGGTCAGGGTCAGCATGCGGCGGCTGATGCCCTCGATGCCGCGCTCCAGATCGGTGAAGCGGATGGGGCCGTGCGCCGCCGCGACCAGGATCTGCACGCTCCACTTCCCCGCCACCCTGTCAAGAACTTCCCGGACCGGGCACGCGTGCGCGTTCACCACCTGGGAGGTAACACCGGTGTTCCTCTGGGACATCGAACTGCCTCCTTATGCCGGTCCTCATCGTTATCCACGATGGCCTCCGTTACAAGTCGTGCCCCAAGGGGGCACGCGGAGAAACGGAGGCCACGTCACCATGACGATCACGACCGAGTCCCCTGCGGCGGCGCGCGGGCGGACGTACTCCCGCTGGACGGCGCTCGTCGTCCTGTGCACGGGGGCGCTGATGACGATCCTGGACGGCAACATCGTCACGGTCGCCATGCCCGCCGTCCAGCGCGACCTCGGCTTCACGGGGCCGGGCCTCGCGTGGGTCGTCAACGCGTACCTGATCCCGTTCGGCGGGTTGCTGCTGCTGGCGGGCCGGCTCGGCGACCTGGTGGGCCGCAAGCGGATGTTCACCGCCGGTCTCGCGCTGTTCACGGCGGCCTCCGTGCTGTGCGGGGTGGCGACCGGGCGGGAGGTGCTGGTCGCGGCCCGCGCCGTCCAGGGGGTGGGCGGCGCGATGACCATGGCCGTGGTGCTCGGCATGGTGGTCGCGCTCTTCCCCGAGCCGCGCGAGCGGGCGCGCGCCATCGCGGTGTTCAGCGCCGTCAGCGCGGCGGGCGGGGCGCTCGGCACCTTCCTCGGCGGGGCGTTGACCGAGGCGCTGAGCTGGCACTGGATCTTCCTGATCAACCTGCCGATCGGGGTGACCGCCTGGGCGGCGGCGGTCCGGGTCCTCGCTCCCGACGAGGGCGCGGGCCACGGCCGCGGGGTGGACTACCCCGGGGCGGCCCTGGTCACGGGTGCGCTGATGCTGACGGTGTACACGATCACCAGTGCCGGTGGGCCGGGCGCGGTCACGACGGTGTCTCTCTCCTTGGCCGCGCTCGCCCTGTTCGTCGCGTTCGCGGTGCGGCAGGCGCGTGCCGTCCGCCCGCTGTTGCGGCTGCGGCTGTTCCGCTCGCGGCTGCTGACGGGGGCGAACGCCGTGCAGGTGCTGATGGTGGCGACGATGTACGGCTTCCAGTTCATCGGCGCGCTGTACCTCCAGCGCGTGCTGGGGTACGGGGAGTTGGCGACGGGGACGGCGTTCCTGCCGGCGCCGGTCCTGATCGGTGTGCTGATGCTGGGGCTCTCGGCCCGCACGATCGGCCGGTTCGGGGCGTACCGGGTGCTGCTGGCCGGGCTGGTGCTGATCGTCGCCGGGATGGCGCTGCTGAGCCGCGCGCCGGCGGACGGCGGCTACCTCACGGACGTACTGCCGCCGATGCTGCTCCTGGCCGCGGGCTTCGCCGCCGCGATGCCCGCGCTGACGGGGCTGGCGATGTCGGGGGCGCGGGAGGAGGACGCGGGGCTGGCGTCCGGCTTGTTCAACACCACGCAGGTGGTGGGCGGTTCGCTGGGGCTGGCGGCGTTGTCGGCGCTGGCGGCGGCCCGCACCGACGGGCTGCTCGGCCGGGGCTCGGCGGCCGTGACGGCCACGGCCGAGGGCTACCAACTGGCGTTCCGGGTGGCGGCCGTGGTCGCGACGGGCGCCCTGGTCCTGGCGGCGATCGTACTGCGGCGTCGCGCGGGGACGCGCGGTTGACCAGGGCGGGACAGCTCGTCCCGGGCGGCACGCCCGTACGCTTCGTCCCCGGCGGCATGCGCACACGCTTCGTCCCGGGCGGCACGCGGTGTGTGGCATGCCGCCCGGGACGCGTCCGACGGTCAGAGCGCACGGGACGCCGGCGTCACTTCATCGCCGCCTCCCGGGACGCCTCGGTGATCTCGTCGCCCGCCTCCATCGGGTGGGTGACGTCCTCCGCGTCCCGTTCCCGTCCGCCGATGTGGTTGAAGATCAGGTTGAGCAGGACCGCGGCCACGCAGCCGGTCGAGATGCCCGAGTCGAGGATGATCCGCGCGTTCTCCGGGAACGAGTGGTAGAACTCCGGCGCCGCGATCGGGATGATGCCGACGGCCAGGGAGACGGCCACGATCAGGACGTTGTTGTCCTTGTCCAGGCTCGCCCGGACCAGGGTCTGGATGCCGCTGGCCGCGACCGAGCCGAAGAGGACCACGCCGGCGCCGCCCAGGACCGGGCGCGGGACGACGGCGATGAGCGAGGCCGCCATCGGGCACAGGCCCATCAGGACCAGGAAGCCGCCGCCGACCGCGACGACGTAGCGGCTGCGGATCTTCGTCATGGCGACCAGGCCGATGTTCTGGGCGAAGGCGCTGCACATGAAGCCGTTGAAGACCGGGCTGAGGGCGGAGCCGAGGGTGTCGGCGCGCAGTCCGGCCGCGATGGTCTTCTCGTCGGCCGGGCGGTCCACGATCTCGCCGAGGGCGAGCATGTCGGCCGTGGATTCGGTCATCGAGACCACCATCACCACGCACATGGAGATGATCGCGGCGATCTGGAACTGCGGGGCGCCGAAGTGGAAGGGCGTCGGGAAGCCCACGACGTCGGCGTCCGCGACCGGGCCGAAGTCCGTGACGCCGAACGGGATGGCGACGAGCGTGCCCGCGATCAGGCCGAGCAGCACGGCGATCTGCTTGACGAAGCCGCGGGTGAAGCGGCGCAGGAGCAGGACGATGACGAGGGTGATGGCGGCCAGGCCCAGGTTGGTCGACGAGCCGTAGTCGTCGGCCGTGGGGCTCGGGCCCTGTGCCCAGCCGAAGGCGACCGGCAGCAGGGATATGCCTATCAGGGTGATGACGGTGCCGGTGACGACCGGCGGGAAGAAGCGGATCGCCTTGCTGAAGAAGGGCGCGGCGACGAAGCCCAGGAGTCCGGCGACGATGACCGCGCCGAAGATGATCGGCAGCGCGTCGGACTTGTCGTCGGTGGAGGCGACCACCGCGGTCATGGGGGCGACACCGGCGAAGGTGACGCCGTTCACGAAGGGCAGCCGGGCACCGATCTTCCAGATGCCCAGCGTCTGCAGGAACGTCGCCAGGCCCGCGGTGAACAGGCAGGCGCCGGTGAGGAAGGTCAGCTCGGTGGCGCTCAGGCCGATGGCCGCGCCGACGATCAGGGGCGGGGCGACGACCCCGGCGTACATGGCGGCCACGTGTTGCAGGCCGGTCGTCGCCATCTTCAGTGGCGGGAGTTTCTCGTCAACAGGGTGGTCGGCCACGGCGGCGTTCCTCCGGTCGTTTACACGTCGGCTCTGACGTGGGTGTCAGGGAGGTGGAGCTAGTGGTGGTCGTGCGGGACCGGGACGGACCGTTCGGGGGAACGGGCGACCGCTCCGGGGCGTGCGCGCAGGGGCGCACACCCCGGAGTAGGCCACCGTGGACCCCGCTCGGGTCCACGGTTACCGGCCGGGAGCCGTCCCTCCCGGCCGGAGATCAAGTGGTATTCAGTTGTACGGGTGTCGCGCGGCGCTCAGCGCGTCTCAGCGCTCAGCGCTCAGCGCTCAGCGCTCAGCGCGTCTCAACGCTCAGTCCGCCGCGGCGATCCGCGCCAGGCGCCGCGCCTCGTCCCGGGTGGAACGGGCGACGGCGTCCTCGTCGACCGTGAGCAGCCTGCCGTCCTCGACGATCTGCCGTCCGTTCACGAACGACGCCGTGACCGGGGCGGGGGCGCCGAGGACCAGGGCGGTCACCGGGTCGGCGATCGAGGAGTGGGCGAGGGTGTCCATCCGCCACAGCACCAGGTCGGCGAGCTTGCCCGGCTCCAGGGAGCCGGTCTCGGCGGCCCGGCCGAGAACCCGTGCGCCGCCGTACGTGCCCAGGCGCAGGGCCTTGCGGGCGTTCAGCGCGGCCTCGCGGTGGGCGCCGAGGCGGTTGATCAGCAGGGCGTTGCGCAGCTCGGTGCGGAGTTCGCCGGACTCGTTGGAGGCGGTGCCGTCGACGCCGAGGCCGACCGGGACGCCGGCGGCGAGCAGGTCGGGGACCCGGGCGATGCCCGCGGCCAGACGGGCGTTGGAGGACGGGCAGTGGGCGACGCCGGTGCCGGTGCGGGCGAAGGCGGCGATGTCGGAGTCGTTCATGTGGACGCAGTGCGCCATCCACACGTCGTCACCGAGCCAGCCGGTGGATTCGAAGTAGTCGGTCGGGCCCATGCCGAACAGCTCGTGGCAGAACTTCTCCTCCTCCACGGTCTCCGAGCCGTGGGTGTGCAGCCGCACGCCGAGCCGGCGGGCCAGCTCGGCGCTGTGCCGCATCAGGTCGGTGGAGACGGAGAAGGGCGAGCAGGGGGCGACGGCGACCTGGGTCATCGCGTCGAAGGAGGGGTCGTGGTGCTCCCGGACGGTGGCCTCGGTGGCGGCGAGCGCGTCGTCCAGGCTCTCCACCGCGAAGTCGGGCGGCAGCCCGCCGTCGGACTCGCCGCGGTCCATGGAGCCGCGGGCGAGGGTGAACCGGACGCCCATGTCGCGGGCGGCGCGGATGATCGCGCCGGACAGGTCGCCGGCGCCGCGCGGGTGGATGTAGTGGTGGTCGGCGGCGGTCGTGACCCCGCCGCGGGCCATCATCGCCAGCGAGCCCTGGGCGGCCGCGTGGGCCATCGGCTCGTCGAGGCGCGCCCAGGTCGGGTACAGGGCGACCAGCCAGTCGAAGAGCTTGTGGTCCGTGGCCAGGCCCCGGGTGAGCCACTGGTAGAAGTGGTGGTGGGTGTTGACCAGTCCGGGGGTCGCCAGGTGTCCGGTCCCGTCGATCCGGCGTACGACGTTCTCCAGGCCCTCGGGTGCCCCGCCCGCGCCGACGGACTCGATGCGGGTGCCGGCGAGCACGACGTGACCGGAGGCGTACTCGGTGTCGCCCGCGTCCACGGTGGCGATCGCACAGTTCTCGATGACGGTGCGTTCGGGTGCCGATGATGCTGCCATGCTGCTTCCTTGCCTTTCGGTGGGGCCCGTGGGCGGGGAGTCGAGTACCCACGGGGAGGGCACGGCAGGACCCTAGGAGGATTTGAGTGCCGGAACCGGGTGGCGGCTCCGGGTGCCGAGGTGGTGGAAGAACAGGTTGAGGGCGACCGCGACGATCGCTCCGGCGCTGATGCCGGAGCCCAGCACGGTCTGTGCCCAGGCGGGGAACTCGGCGTAGAAGGTCGGCGCGGCGAGCGGGATGATGCCCGCGCCGAGCGCCACGGCGACCAGGATGATGTTGGAGCTGTCGTCGAGTCCGGCCTCGGACAGCGTACGGATGCCGCTGACCGCGATGGAGCCGAAGAGGACGATGCCCGCGCCGCCGAGCACCGGCATCGGCACCAGCGAGACGACCGCGCCGAGGACCGGGAAGGCACCGAGGACGAGCAGGGTGGCGCCGGCGACGGCGACGACGTAGCGGCTGCGCACCCGGGTGAGGGAGACGACGCCGACGTTCTGGGCGAACGCGGAGGTGGGGAAGCCGCCGAAGACGGGACCGACCAGGGTGGCGAGGCCGTCGGTGCGCAGGCCGCGGGTGATGACCTTGGCGTCGGCGCGGCGGTCGCAGATCTCGCCGAGGGCGAGCATGCCGGCGGACGACTCCGTCATCAGGACCAGCATGACGATGCACAGCGAGAGGATGGCCGCGGGCTGGAACTCGGGGGCGCCGAAGGCGAAGGGCGTGGGCAGCGCGGCGACCGGCGCGGAGTCGAGGGCGCTGAAGTCGGCCATGCCGAAGGGGATGGCGACCAGGGTGCCGACCAACAGGCCGAGGAGCAGGGCGACCTGCTTGACGAAGCCCTTGCCGAAGCGCTGGACGACGAGGATGACCGCGAGGGTGAAGGCGGCGAGCGCGAGGTTGCGCGTCGAGCCGAAGTCGGCGGCGGTCTTGTCGCCGCCCTGGGCCCAGCCGACCGGGACCGGCATCAGCGTGACGCCGATGAGGGTGATGACGACGCCCGTGACCAGCGGCGGGAAGAAGCGCAGCAGGCGGCCGAAGAACGGGCCCACGGCGAGGCAGAAGACCCCGGCGACCATCACCGCCCCGTAGACGGCGGGGAGTTGGCTGCCCTTCGCGTTGGTCTCGACGATGGCGAGGATGGGTGCGATACCGGCCGAGGAGGCGGCGTTGACGAAGGGCAGGCGGTTGCCGACGAAGCCCTTGACGCCGAGGGTCTGGAGCAGGGTGGCGACGCCCGCGATGAGCAGCGAGGCCGCGATCAGCCGGGTGCGGCCCTCGATGTCGAGTCCGCAGGCCTGGCCGATGATGAGCGGAGGAGTGACAACGCCCGCGTACATGGCGGCGATGTGCTGGAGTGCGGCGGGGACGAGCCGCGAGGGGTGGAGCTTCTCGTCGACCGGGTGCACGGACGTGACGGCGTCCTCGGTGTGCTTCGGTGACGGGGTGGAACTTGAGCCTTTCGCCGGCTCCGTTGCAGGCTGTGCCATGGTGTTCCCTCCGGTGTGACGCGCCGCCGGCCCGAGCGGCCGGGCCGGTGGCGCGCGTCCCGCGTCAGAGGTTGGTCATGTCGACCGGGATGAGTTGCTCGGCGCCGTCGCGCAGGATGGTGGCCTCGATCAGGCCGTAGGGGCGGTCGGCGGCGTAGTACACGGCGCCGTCCTTGGCCTCGTTGTCGATCCCGAAGGGCGACAGGTCCGAGCGGAAGTGGTGCTTGTTGGGCATGGAGAAGCGGATCTCGTCGACCTCGTCGCGCGAGTTGAGCACCCGCACACCCATCTCGAAGAGGGTCTGCTGGAGCGAGTACGAGTAGGTCTCGGCGAAAGCCTGGAGCGCGTGCTTGCGCACCCCGTTGTACGAGCGGTCCCAGTCGGGGGCGTGCGAGTCGACGCCGTCCCAGTTGTGCCGCCACCAGGTGGAGACGGTGGTGGCGAGGATCCGGTCGTAGTCCTCCTTGAGGGTCGTGTACTTGTCCTTCAGGTAGCCGAAGAACTCGGAGTTGGTCGAGTTCAGGACGGTGAGGTCCTTGAAGCCGGAGAGGACCTGGATGCCGTGGCCGTCGTAGGTGATCTGCGCGACGCGGGTCTCCTGGCCGGTGCGGACGAAGGAGTGGGCGATCTCCTCCGCGCCGACGAAGCGGGCGCCGCCCTTCGACGTCTCGATCCGCTCCCAGCCGTACTCCTCGATGCGGATGCGGGCCCGGTGGATCGGCTCGTTGTTGTCGACGAAGTGGCGGGCGAGCTTGACGCCGAGGTCCTCGGCGCTCTCGATGCCGTGCTCCTTGGCGAAGGCGAACACCGTGTTCTTGGTGGTGTCGGTCGGCAGGACGTTGGCGTTGGAACCGCTGCGGTGGACCTCCTCCATGTCGCCGGACAGGGCGACGGAGACGTTCAGGTCCTTGATGTGGTGCGTGTCGCCGTCACGCGTGATCTTGACGACGCGGTTCTCTGCCTTGCCGTACTGGTTCTGTCCCAGGACGAAACGGGTCATGATTCGGTCAGCTCCCTCGGTAAACGGAGTAGCCGAACGGGTTGAGCAGCAGCGGAACGTGGTAGTGCTCGCCGGGCACCACCGCGAAGGTGATGGTGACCTCGGGGAAGAACACGGGCCGGCCGTTCTCGCTGTCCCGGAGCGCGGGGGCGTCCTGCTGGGCCGCGGCTTGTTTCTTGGCGAAGTACGTCTCGGTGTCGAAGTCGAGCCGTACGTGGGTGGTGCCCTCCGGCAGGGCCGGGAGGTCCTTGCACCGGCCGTCGGCGTCGGTCGCGGAGCCGCCGAGTGCCTGCCAGTCCGCGCCGCTGCCCGAGCGGGCGGCGAGTTGGACGGCGACACCCTCGGCGGGGCGGCCGACGCTGGTGTCCAGGATGTGCGTGGACACGGAGGCGGTGGTGCTGGTGCTCATGGTCGGGCGTCCTGTTCGACGAGTCGGGTCAGGCGGATGCGGTTGATCTTCCCCAGTTCGGTGCGGACGATCTCCCGTTCCTGCTCGGGCGAGTTCCCGATCCGCTCCTTGACCGCGTCCCGCATCTGCTCGCCGGTCCGGCCGGTGGCGCAGATGAGGAAGACGTGGCCGAACTTCTCCTGGTAGGCCAGGTTCAGTTCGAGCATCTCCGCCTTGAGTTCCTCGGCGGCGCCGGCCATGCCCGCCTGTTCGCGGGACGAGGTCGGATCGCCCGGCTTGGGGCGGCCGATCGGCGGGTGCCCGGCCATCGCCTCGGCGAGGTCCTCGGCGGTCAGCTCGGCCATGGCGGCGTCGCTGGCGGCGTACAGGTCCTCGGCGGTGGCGAAGGGGCGGGCGGCGAGCAGGTGCCGGGCCCACGCCGTGGCGGCGCACGCCTCGTGGAGTTCCGCGAGTGCCGCGGTCTCCTCGAGGGTGTTGAAACGGGCCAGGCCCGACGCGGAAGTGGACGTCACGGGAGCCTCCGTGGCCTTGTGCTGAGCGGGCGTGCCGATAGCTAACGCCCTCGGAAACAAGCCGTCAACACTTTGTTGAAAATTCGGCGTCAGAAAAGCCGCCGCCCGGTGACCGGACGGCGGCCGGTGGTGCGGAGGAACCGTGCAGGTCAGGTGCCCTTCTCGCGGTTGAGGTAGTTGTACACGGTGAAACGGCTGACGCCGAGGGCGCTCGCGACGGTCTCCACTCCGTGCCGTACGGCGAAGGCGCCGCGGGCCTCCAGGGCCCGTACGACCTCCTGCTTGGTCCTGCGGTCCAGGTCGGCCAGGGGCCTGCCCTGCCGGCGCTCCATGGCGGCCAGGATGTGGTCGAGGGAGTCGGCTAGCTGGGGCAGGCGTACGGCGACGACGTCGGCACCCTCCCAGGAGAGCACGACGTCCTCCAGGCCGGCCTCGTCCGGCGGCAGCATCTCGCCGCCCATGGCGTCGACCAGAGGCTTGACGGCCGCGATGAACGGCTCCTCGGCGGGGCCGGTCACCGCTCGCCCTCCCCGGCGGCGGACTCGTCGACCACGTTGACCTGGAGCGAGATCCGGGTGGCGCCCGCTTCCAGGGAGCGGCGCAGCAGCGCGTCCACGGCGGTGAGCACCTGGTCGGCGCCGCCTTCGGCGGTGTTGCCGAAGGGGCCGACGTCGACCGCGTCCAGCTCGGCGGCCTCGACGACCTCCCGGGCCACCACCGCGTGGGCGGGCGCCTCGTCGAGGTCGAAGGGTTCGGTCGTGAACTCCACTCTCAATCGCACGCGGTCAACCTAACGCGGGGTGACCGCTTTGCGCCGCCCCCTCTTGACAACAGTCGCGCTCCCCGGGCAACCTTCCATCAAGCAGAAACGAACTTCCGTAATACGGAAACACACCCTCAAGCGGAAGGGAGCGCGGCACCCTATGCCAGGTTTTGAGTGGAGCACCGCCGCAGACCAGCGCTTCAACGTCAACCTGTCGATCCTCTTCACGGAACTCCCGCTCCTGGAGCGCCCCGCGGCCGCCGCCGCGGCCGGCTTCACCGCGGTCGAGCTGTGGTGGCCCTGGATCGACTCGCCCACCCCCGAGCAGTCCGAGCTCGACGCCCTCAAGGCGGCCATCGAGGACGCCGGCGTCCAGCTCACCGGCCTGAACTTCTACGCCGGGCAGCTGCCCGGACCCGACCGGGGCGCGCTGTCGATCCTCGGTGAGGAGTCGGACCGCTTCCGCGCCAACATCGACGTGGCCGCCGACTTCGCCCGGTCACTGGGCTGCACGGCGCTCAACGCGCTGTACGGCAACCGCGTCGAGGGCGTGGACCCGGCCGAGCAGGACCGGCTCGCGCTGGAGAACCTGGTCCTCGCCGCCCGCGCGGCCGACCGGATCGGCGCGATCCTGCTGATCGAGGCACTCAACAAGCCCGAGTCGCCGCTCTACCCGCTGGTGTCGGCACCGGCCGCGATCGGGGTCGTGGACAAGGTCAACGAGGCCACCGGTCTCGGCAACGCCAAGTTCCTCATGGACCTCTACCACCTGTCCATGAACGGCGAGGACCTGCCGCAGGTGATCGACGCCTACGCCGCGAAGACCGGCCACGTCCAGATCGCCGACAACCCCGGCCGCGGCGCCCCCGGTACGGGCTCCCTCCCGCTGGAGGACCTGCTCGACCGCCTCGGGAAGGCCGGGTACGACGGCTGGGTCGGCCTGGAGTACAAGCCCGGCGACGCGCCCAGCGCCCAGTCCTTCTCCTGGCTGCCGGCCGAGGCCCGCGCGGCCCGCTGAGCGCCACCCGCACAATTCTTCAGAGATTTTCCAGAGAGGTACCCATCATGAGCACGCTCCCCAAGGTCGCCTGGGTCGGTCTCGGCATCATGGGCTCTCCCATGTCCGAGAACCTGATCAAGGCGGGTTACCAGGTCACCGGCTTCACGCTGGAGCAGGAGAAGCTGGACCGCCTGTCCGCCGCGGGCGGCACCGCGGCCGGCTCGATCGCCGAGGCCGTGCGCGACGCCGACGTGATCGTCACCATGGTGCCCGCGTCGCCGCAGGTCGAGGCCATCGCCTACGGCCCCGACGGCATCCTGGAGAACGCGAAGTCCGGCGCGCTCCTGGTCGACATGTCCTCGATCACCCCGCAGACCTCCGTCGACCTCGCGAAGGCCGCCAAGGACAAGGGCGTCCGCGTCCTGGACGCCCCCGTCTCGGGCGGCGAGGCCGGCGCGATCGAGGCCGTGCTGTCCATCATGGTCGGCGGTGAGCAGGCCGACTTCGACGAGGCCAAGCCGCTCCTGGAGGCGCTCGGCAAGACCATCGTGCTGTGCGGCCCGCACGGCTCGGGTCAGACCGTGAAGGCCGCCAACCAGCTGATCGTCGCCGTGAACATCCAGGCGTGCGCCGAGGCCGTGGTCTTCCTGGAGAAGTCCGGCGTGGACCTGAAGGCCGCCCTGGACGTCCTCAACGGCGGTCTGGCCGGCTCGACCGTGCTGACGCGGAAGAAGGACAACTTCCTGGGCCGCGACTTCAAGCCGGGCTTCCGCATCGACCTGCACCACAAGGACATGGGCATCGTCACCGACGCCGCCCGCAACGTCGGTGCCGCCCTGCCGGTGGGCGCCGTGGTGGCCCAGCTGGTCGCGTCGCTGCGCGCCCAGGGCGACGGCGGCCTGGACCACTCCGCCCTGCTGCGGGCCGTGGAGCGCCTCTCCGGCGCCCAGGTCTGACGCACCCTCCCCGAGACCTCCGGGTGGCGCCGCCGCTGACACCTGTCCTGTCGCGCCCGAGCGGCGGCGCCGCCCGGAACCCACTTCAACAAACTGTTGACGTGCCACTCTCCCAAATCTAGGCTCCACAAAGCGGAAAACAGTTTCCATCCAGCTGCTTCCGCTGAACCCTCGTCTGCAAGGCCACGGAAGGTCCACGATGTCGCAGCGCGTGCTCACCACCGAGTCCGGCGCCCCGGTCGCCGACAACCAGAACTCCGCTTCCGCCGGCATCGGCGGTCCCCTCCTGATCCAGGACCAGCACCTCATCGAGAAGCTCGCCCGCTTCAACCGCGAGCGCATCCCGGAGCGCGTGGTGCACGCCCGCGGCTCCGGCGCCTACGGCCACTTCGAGGTGACCGACGACGTCAGCGGCTTCACGCACGCCGACTTCCTGAGCACGGTCGGCCGGCGCACCGAGGTCTTCCTGCGCTTCTCCACCGTGGCCGACTCCCTCGGCGGCGCGGACGCGGTCCGCGACCCGCGCGGCTTCGCGGTGAAGTTCTACACCGAGGAGGGCAACTACGACCTCGTCGGCAACAACACCCCGGTGTTCTTCATCAAGGACCCGATCAAGTTCCCCGACTTCATCCACTCGCAGAAGCGCGACCCGTTCACGGGCCGTCAGGAGCCGGACAACGTCTTCGACTTCTGGGCGCACTCCCCCGAGGCCACGCACCAGGTGACCTGGCTGATGGGCGACCGCGGCATCCCGGCGTCGTACCGCCACATGGACGGCTTCGGCTCGCACACCTACCAGTGGACGAACGCCAAGGGCGAGTCCTTCTTCGTCAAGTACCACTTCAAGACGGACCAGGGCATCCGCTGCCTGACCGCCGACGAGGCCGCGAAGCTCGCGGGCGAGGACCCGACCTCGCACCAGACGGACCTGGTGCAGGCGATCGAGCGGGGCGTGTACCCGTCCTGGACGCTGCACGTGCAGCTGATGCCGGTGGCCGAGGCGGCGAACTACCGCTTCAACCCGTTCGACGTGACCAAGGTGTGGCCGCACGCCGACTACCCGCTCAAGCGTGTCGGCCGGCTGGTCCTCGACCGCAACCCGGACAACGTCTTCGCGGAGGTCGAGCAGGCCGCGTTCTCCCCGAACAACTTCGTGCCCGGCATCGGCCCCTCCCCCGACAAGATGCTCCAGGGCCGGCTGTTCGCCTACGCGGACGCGCACCGCTACCGCCTGGGCGTCAACCACACCCAGCTCGCGGTGAACGCCCCGAAGGCCGTGCCCGGCGGCGCCGCCAACTACGGCCGCGACGGCCTGATGGCGTCCAACGCGCAGGACCGGTACGCCAAGAACTACGAGCCGAACTCCTACGACGGCCCGGCCGAGACCGGCCGCCCGCTGGCCGCGCCGCTCCCCGTGTCCGGCCACACCGGCACCCACGAGGCGCCGCTGCACACCAAGGACGACCCTTTCGTGCAGGCCGGTGCGCTGTACCGGCTGATGAGCGAGGACGAGAAGCAGCGCCTGGTCGCGAACCTCGCCGGCGGTCTGTCCCAGGTCTCGCGCAACGACGTCGTGGAGAAGAACCTCGCGCACTTCCACGCGGCCGACCCCGAGTACGGCAAGCGCGTGGAGGAGGCGGTCCGCGCCCTGCGCGAGGACTGATCCACCGGCTCGCGCACGGAACCCGGCGGGGAGGCCGGGGCCGTGTGCGCGGCCCGCGCAGGCACCGAAGCGGCCCGGATGAGGGGTGACCGCCAGGTGCCGGCGCGGGCAGGGCGAGGACCGCGGCGGCCAGCGAGCCAGTGCGGTGGTGAAGGGCACGGACGCTTCTCCTACGACCTGAGGGGAGGAGCCGTTCCGGCCCGTCGCACCGCCGCGGTCCCAGCCACACACCTCTCTTCCCGAGAGGCCCCGCAAGCCCCGTCCGGCGGCGCGAACGACCTGTCGCGCCCAGCCTCGCGCCGCCGGACGGACACCACGTGAAGAAACCTTCGGCGACAACCCTCACCAAGAACCTTCACCGGCTGAGTGGCGCCGGATGCGGACGGTCCCGCATCCGGCGCCTCTCGGCGTTCACCGGGTGCTCCTACGTGCTCCGGCGTGCGGATCGCCCGCCCGCGCAGCAGCCTGGAGACATGGCAACGGCACACCCACCCGAGCACCCGCACATCGTCGTCCACTCCCCCGCCCTGGACGGCTCGCGCCGGGTCACCTCCGGCGAGGAGACCCTGGGCGTCGCCTCGCACATCGACGACGTCGCCGAACTGCTGCGGCTGGCCGACCTCTACGTGACCGACGTGGAGGACAGCGACCTGGTCGAGTGGCAGGGCGGCGGCCCGGAGGACTGGCCTGGGCTGCACGAACACCACGAGCACCAGGAGCACCACGGTGGCTGAGCGGGCGTAGGAGTCCCCCGCAGCGGGCACAACCCCGGCACAACACGGGGCGCACGGGGGTGGGGTCGTGGACGGTGTCACGGAGATCGGGTGGGAGCCGCACCAGATCGCGCTGCTGGGCGGCGGGCCGCCGGCGGCCGTCACGGTGGCGTTGGTCGCCCTGCACCTGCTGGGGGCCGTCGAGACCGGACCGCGCAGGACGCTGTGCGCGGCGGGTCCCGAGCCGGAGGGCCTGGGGCCGTTCGAGGGGACGGTCCTGGACTGTCTGCACGAGCCGCTCACCGCTCGTGAGCTGGTCCGCCACCCGGACGTGCGCCTCGCCGTGGCCCTGACGCGCATCCCGCTCGCCGAGGACGGGTTGCTCGGCCACCCCTGGCTCAGGCCGACCCGCGGTGCCCGTCGGCGCGTGGAGTTCTGGCGGGAGCGGCACCCGCTGCCGGCGGTCAGGCACGGCCTGACGGACGACGACACGCTGCTCGCGGTCGCCCTGCACGGCGATGCCGCCCTGCGCCTGCTGCTGCCGCGCTTCGCGCTGCGGACCGGGCTGACGGCCCCGGGCACCCCGGCCGACGGCGTGCGCTTCTCCCTGGGCCGGGGCAGGTTCCTGAGGTGGCGCGACGAGTACGAGGACTCGGTCTCGGGCGACTGGGGCGGCGGCACGGGCCACCACGGGGACCATACGGGCGGCTGCGGCTCCGGGGGCGGTGGCGGCGGTGGCGGCTCGGACTGAGGGGCCGCACACACGTGAGAACGGCCCGTCCCCCGAGGAGAGGGACGGGCCGTTCTCGGCTCTCGGCGCCGGGTCCGTCAGACCTTCAGCGTCCTGACCGCGGTCGGGGCGTGCCCCGGCTCCGTGGCCACCTCCTCGAACTCCACCACGTTGGAGATGTCGTTCGTGCCGGACATGGAGATGTTGGTGACGCGCTCCAGGATCGCCTCGACGACGACCGGCACCCGGTGCTCGGCGGCCAGCTTCTTGGCCTGCTCCAGGGCCGCGCCCAGCTCGTTCGGGTCGGTCACCCGGATCGCCTTGCAGCCCAGGCCCTCGGCGACCTTGACGTGGTCGACGCCGTAGACGCCCAGCTCGGGCGAGTTGATGTTCTCGAACTCCAGGTTGACCTGGAAGTCGATGTCGAACGCCCGCTGCGCCTGGCGGATCAGGCCCAGGTAGGAGTTGTTGACCAGGACGTGCACGTACGGGATCTGGTGCTGCGCGCCGACGGCCAGTTCCTCCAGCATGAACTGGAAGTCGTAGTCGCCGGAGAGCGCCACGACCTGGGCGTCCGGGTCGGCCTTGGCGACGCCGAGGGCGGCCGGGACGGTCCAGCCGAGCGGGCCGGCCTGGCCGCAGTTGATCCAGTGCCGCGGGCGGTAGACGTGCAGCATCTGGGCGCCGGCGATCTGCGAGAGGCCGATGGTGGAGACGTACCGGGTCTCCGGCCCGAAGGCCTTGTTCATCTCCTCGTAGACGCGCTGCGGCTTGATCGGGATGTCGTCGAAGTGCGTACGGCGCTGGAGGGTGGCCTTGCGCTCCTGCGCGGAGGCGGCCCACGCGGAGCGGTCGGGCAGCTGGCCGGCCGCCTTCAGTTCGCGCGCGACCTCGACGAACAGCTCCAGTGCGGCCTTGGCGTCGGAGGCGATGCCGTAGTCCGGGGCGAAGATCTTGCCGATCTGGGTGGGCTCGACGTCGACGTGGACGAACTTGCGCCCCGCGGTGTAGACGTCCAGCTTGCCGGTGTGGCGGTTGGCCCAGCGGTTTCCGATGCCGAGGACGAAGTCCGACTCGAGGAAGGTCGCGTTGCCGTAGCGGTGCGAGGTCTGCAGGCCGACCATGCCGGCGTTCAGCTCGTGGTCGTCGGGCAGCAGGCCCCAGCCCATCAGGGTCGGCACGACCGGGGTGCCGGTCAGCTCGGCGAACTCCACGAGCAGGTCGGCCGCGTCGGCGTTGATGACACCGCCGCCGGCCACGATCAGCGGGCGCTCGGACGCGTTGAGCAGGCCGATCGCCTTCTCGATCTGGGCGCGGGTGGCGGTGGGCCGGTAGACCGGGAGCGGCTCGTAGGTCTCCGGGTCGAACTCGATCTCGGTCGTCTGGACGTCGATCGGCAGGTCGATCAGGACCGGTCCTGGGCGGCCGGAGCGCATCAGGTGGAACGCCTGCTGGAAGACACCGGGGACCTGCGCGGCCTCCAGGACGGTGACCGCCATCTTCGTCACCGGCTTGGCGATGGAGGCGATGTCGACGGCCTGGAAGTCCTCCTTGTGGATCACCGCGGTCGGCGCCTGGCCGGTGATGCACAGGATCGGGATCGAGTCGCCGATCGCCGAGTAGAGGCCCGTGATCATGTCGGTGCCGGCCGGTCCCGAGGTGCCGATGCAGACGCCGATGTTGCCGGGGTGGGTGCGGGTGTAGCCCTCGGCCATGTGCGAGGCACCCTCGACGTGACGGGCGAGGGTGTGCTGGACGCCGCCGGACGCCTTGAGCGCCGCGTAGAAGGGGTTGATCGCCGCACCGGGCACACCGAACGCGTCGGTGACGCCCTCGCGCTTGAGGATCTCAACTGCCGCTCGGGCAGCGGTCATACGAGCCATCGAGTACTCCTGATCCGGCTGTCGGATTCGCACTCCCGTCGCGCCCCGCGGTGAGCTTCTTCCGTAGCAACTTCCGTATAGCGAAATTTGTTTTCTACGATCTGGAAGTAATGTAAGTGGGCGGCCGGGGGCCGTCAAGAGAGGACGATGGGGGTCATGTCCGAGACCATCTCGGTGTGCTGCTCCGCCTGCGGGCGCCGGCACCGCTACACGGCACCGTCGTACCCCTGCGCCTGCGGGGCGCCCGTCGCCCCGGAGCTGGACCCGCGCGGAGCCGCGACCGAGGTCACCCACCGGGCGTGGGACGAGGAGTGGATCGGGCTGCGCTGTGCGGCGTGCGGGGCCGAGAGCCGGTGGCCGCGGCCCGAGCTGGGCTGCCCCTGCGGGACGGTGCTGTGCGTGCCGGTTCACCCCGCCGCGACCGGCCGGTCCGGGCGCACCCCGGGATCACGGGTTCCGGCGCACCGGGCCGTTCCGATCCGCACCGCGCGGGACGCGGTCACCGCGGCCGTCCTCTATCTGCGCGGCCTGGGCCACCGGGACGTGCGCCGCGCCGACCAGCGTCCGCTGTCCGGCATCGGTCTGGCCGCGCCCGGCATCGTCGTCCAGGTGGATCCGACGGTGGGCCCGGCCTCGGTGCGGGACGTGGAGTGCCTGTGGCTGACGGCCATGGCGGAGTCGGCGCGGGGCGTGTACTTCTCGCTCGCCGGGTACGCCGAGGACGCCCGGGTCCGCGGCGACCTGCTGGACGTCGCGCTGTTCGTACTCGATCCGTCGGGCGTGCCGCACCCCGCGAACGCGCCGGCCGTGGCGCTGGACGCCACGGCCGGCTGAGGACTGACGCGGTGTCTACCGCGCCGCGTGTCCGAAGGTGGTGCCGGCGGCGGGCAGGCCGCCCTGTCCCGGCTGGTAGGCGGTGACCGCGGCGTTGGGCTCGCCGAGGGTCACGTTGGACATCGGCAGGGCGTAGAGCGCGCCCGTGGCCGTCGGGCCGTAGGGCATGCCCACGTAGAGGTGGGTGCCGGTGAAGTGGATGCTGGAGCCGAGGCGCTGGTTCGCGCCCGGCGCGCCGGGGACGCCGTCGCCGTCGCCGGACTCGATCCACTTGTCGTTGGCCCCGGGCGCACCAAGCATCGAGAAGACGTGCACGGCGCCGGAGGAGGCCGCCGAGCCGATCGCCTCGTCCGGGATGCCGACGGCCATCTTCAGGGTCGCCTCGGTGCTCACCGCACGCGGCGCGGTGTTGATCGCCGTCAGGGTGGAGCCGAAGTGGTCACCGGCCTCGGAGGTGCCGGAGACGTCGTCGTCACCGGTGCCGGAGGAGTATCCGTCGAGCTGGGTGTAGGCGCCCGAGGCGGTGACCCGGAAGGTGATCACGCTGCCCGTCTCGGCCTTGCTGACGCCGTTCACGTTCAGGGCCTCGCCCGGTGCACCGACCGCGAGGATCGACCCGTCGGCACGCGCCGCGCCCGACGCGCGGTACGGGGCGAGAGCCAGGGCGGCGCCGAAGCGGTCGCCGGCCTCGGCACCGCCGGAGACGGTGTCCAGGTCCTGATCGAGACCGAACAGCGGGGTGGGCCGCTTCTCGCTGTTCAGCGTGTGCGAGAAGACCACCAGGTTGCCGGCGGCCGCGTCGGTGCCGATGGCCTCGTTGGGCGCGCCGATGGCGAGGTGGTTGGCGTCGGCGGCCAGCACGGCGCCGAAGCCGTCGTTCGCCTCCACCGCGCCGGGGACGTCCAGCTTGTCCTGGTGCACGGAGACGTTGGTGCCGCCGCTCACGTAGAACGCCTCGCCGGCCCCGGCCGCGCCGCTCAGGCCCTCACCGGGCACGCCGATGACGACGAAGGGTTCGCCGGCGGCGGTGGTGCCCGCGACCATCGCCTGCCCCATCAGGTCTCCGCTCTCCGGTGTGGAGGCGCTGATGGAGCCGTTGCCCGTGGCCTGCTGGAAGTGGACGTCCTTGGTGGCACCGGTACCGATGCCGCCGGGGGCGCCGAGCAGGACGTCGGCCATGCCCGCGTCCACGGCGTCGCCCAGGTTCTCGCCCGGGGTGCCGACCGCCAGGTCGGTGCAGCCGTCCTCGTCGTAGTCGACGGTGTCGACGGCCTGGCCGAAGAGGTCGTTGGCCTCGGCACCGCCCGGGACCCAGTCGAGGTCCTGGTCGATCTGCGCCGTGCCCTTGCCGCCGCCGTAGACGACGCGGACCAGGCCCGCCTTGGCGTCGCCGCCGACGGTCGCCTCGGGGTCGGCCACGGCGATGTCCTCGACGCCGTCGCAGTTGAAGTCGGTGATGCGGTTGGCGCCGACCTTGGACGCCACCCAGGAGCCCAGGTCGTCGACGCGGGTGACCACGCCGCCGGTACGGGTCTCGGCGGCGTCGATGCCGAAGCAACCGCCCTGGTGGGAGCGGCTGCTCAGGGCGGCCAGCTGCTTGGTGCCGTTCACGGTGCGCACCAGCGGACCGCCGGTGTCGCCCATGCACGCCGCCGCGCCGTCCTGGCCCGTCACCGTCGCGGTGGTGGCGTCGGAGGCGTCCACCGAGAAGACCCCGGTGTGCAGGTTCAGCGGCGCCCACTCGGTCTTGCTGCGGCCGTAGCCGGCCAGCGTCAGCTGCTCGCCCGTGGTGGGCGCGGCACCGGCCAGGGCGAGGGGCGTGACGTTCGCGACCGGGCGGTTCAGCCGGGCCAGGACCAGGTCGCGGTCGGTGCGGGGCACCAGCTCGACGACCGTACGGACGGCGCCGCCGGTGCCGGTGAGGTCGGCGCGGCCGATGGTCGCGGTGGTCGTGCGGGCCGGCTTGCCCGCGGGCACCGCGAGGCTCTCGGCGGGGTTGTCGGCGAAGCAACTGGCCGCGGTGAGCAGCCATTCGGTGTCGACCAGGACGCCGGAGCAGCCGCGGTCGTGGTCGCCGACGACGATCTGCGCCGTGTAGGCGTGCGTGGTGTCGGAGGCGTCGGAGGCGGGCCCCGTGACGGCGGAGGCGGGCACGGCGGTCAGGACGAGCGTTCCCGCGGTCAGGGCTGCGGCCAGTGCGGCGAGGCGCACGGGTCTGGTGTGTCGCATGCTTGGGTTCCTTGCTGGGAGGTCCGGCTGAGGCGGTCGTCTGGGCGCTACTTGGAGGTCCTGATCTCCACGAGCAGGTGCTCACGGTTCTGCTCGTCGGCGCTCTCGCCCACCGGTGTCCAGGTGTTCTTCTCCAGGTCGAAGGACTTCTCCTCGTCCCCCACGGTCATGTCCACCTGCGTCTCGTACTCGTTGCCCCGCATCGAGTACACCGCGGGGATCTCCAGGGTCAGCCAGCCCGAGTCGCCCACCGACTTGAAGCAGACCTTGTCCGCGGTCCGCCGCGCCCGCACCTCGATGAACCCCGTCCCGCTGGCGCAGTCCACCAGCGTGATGTGACCGTCGCCCCGCTTGAGCAGGATGTTCTGTTCCGCCTCGATCTTGTCCGCCTGCGGGTAGTCGAAGTCCTCCACCGCGTACCCCGGCGCCTCGTCGGCGACGGACACCGACGGGCCGCCGGCCGGCTGCTGGGGCACGGAGGCGAGCACGCCCCACGCCAGCGCCCCCGCGGCGGCGGCCGCGATCAGGGTGCGCGCGATGAGCCGCTTCCTTTTTCGTGAATTCGCCGCGACAACGACGTTTTCTCTCATGCCGATCCTTAATCAATTCAGGTACAGCCGGGCGTCCGCACCCGGCCGAAATTGCGGGACGGAAATCGCGCGGTACGTGACTGCCGGAATAACCATTCCTGAACCCCCGGTGCCGTCGCAGTGACCATGTCACGTCACGCGGTGACCACTGTCCACCGAGTTAACTACCTCAAACGGGACGTCACTTGAGGAGGTCGGGTGACGTCTCTCACGTTTTGCAAAGGTTGTGCGACTCGACGTGAAGAACCTGTGCAGATCAATGGAGTCACCGAACGGGCATTCCTGACGCTTCCTCACATCCCCTTATTCGCAATTGATTTCCCCAACGAAGAGCGCTCAAATAGGCACGGCCCATCGCGTGCATTCGTTGCCGCCCACCCACGAAGACGAGGACAACTCACCCATGCAGACGATGTTCTGGAGCCGCAGACGCCTGCTCGGCGCGGTCGCGGCCGCCACCGCAGTGGCGGCCACCCCCTTCTCCCTGGCCCGGCCCGCCCGCGCGGCCGACGGGGAGGATCCCGCGGACGGCTCGCTCGTGCTGCCGGACACCGACCGGGCGAAGGTGGTCAAGGCCTGGTCCACGGGCGGCCGCGCCACCAAGGCCGCCGCCGCCTACGCGCTCTACGGCACCGACGCCGACGTCCGGACGTTCCTCACCGAAACGCTCCCGACGGTCGTCGCGGAGGACAACCGCGTCGCCGTCTCGCGGCTCATCTTCCGGGCCGGCAAGGGCACCCGGCGCGAGGCGTCCGCCGCCCTGGACAACGGCGACGCCGCCGTCGCGGCCTTCCTGGGCGAGGGGTACAAGCCCGCCCTGCTGGAGGACCTGGCCGTGGCCACCTCGATCGTGTCGAGCACCGGCGGCAAGGGGGTCAGACGCGAGGCATCCGCCGCCCTAGACACCAACACCCAGCAGGCCCTCGAGGACTTCCTCGTCGAAGGGCAGTACACGGGGGCCCTGGAGGACGCCCAGGTGCAGGTGGCCGCCATGATGGTCGGCGCGGGGCCGGAGGTGAAGAAGTACGCGGACCGCGCGCTGAGCGGCACCGCGTCGGACGTCCAGTGGTTCCTCGACACCGGCCAGCACATAGCCAGGGCCCGGGACCAGGAGTCGGCGACCATCGCCGAACTGGTGGCCGTGGTCGAGCGGGAGGGCAAGCAGGCCCAGGCCGAGACCGACCTGGCGGTCGAGGCTTCGGAGCGGGCCCAGACCGCCGCCCAGAAGGCCAAGGAGGCCGCGGAGAAGGCCGCGGCGGAGGCCGCCGCCGCCAAGGACGACGTGCGCAGGTCGGCGGCGGCCGCCCGGAAGGCGGCGAGTGCCGCCAAGGGCGCCGCGAACGCCGCCCGTGACGCCATCAGCGCCTCCAACGCGGCCGTGGTCGCCTCCCGTCGCGCCTCGTGGGCGGCCGCGGCCGCCTCCCAGGCCGCCGCGACGGCCGGCAACGCCGCCTCCCGCGCGTACAGCGCCGCCATCGCCGCGTCCAAGGACGCCAACAAGACCCAGCAGGCCAAGGACGCCGCCTTCGCCGCACGCGACGCCGCCGCCAAGGCCCAGACCGCGGCCAGGGCGGCCGACTACGCGGCCTCCGCGTCCGCGGCGGCCTACAACGCCGGCAACTCGGCCGCCTCCGCCGCCCGCAACTCGGCGGCCGCCGCCACCGCCGCCGCGCAGGCCGCCGCGGCCGCCGGCGCCTCCCAGGCCGAGGCCAACGAGGCCAAGCGGCAGGCGGCCATCGCCACCACCGCCGCCAACCGCGCCACCAACGCCGCCTCCACTGCGCAGGCGCTCGCGAACACCGCCGCCTCCGCGGCGCGCAAGGCCCGTGACGCCGCCAACTCGGCCGCCGAGCACGCCCTGAAGGCCGCCGACGCGGCCGACGAGGCCGTCAAGTACGCCGGCCAGGCGATCGACTACGCCAACAAGTCCACCGCGCACGCGGAGGAGGCCGTCAAGGCCGCCAACAACGCCACCACGGCCGTGGAGGAGGCCATGGCGACCGAGCAGGCGGCGCGCGAGGCCGAGTTGGCCCGGCTGGAGCAGGACATGCTCCAGGGCATGGACGAGGCCCGGCTGCTGGCCGAGATCGAGGCGCAGGAGCAGGCCGAGTACGACGACAAGCGCACCCAGGACGAGCAGACCGCGGCGGCACTCAAGGAGACGATCGCCGCCGCGGAGAAGGCCCTGTTCGAGACCGGGGACCTGGCGCTCGCCGCCACCCTGGGCCGCCGGGCCGCGACCGGCCTGCTGGAGGCGAAGGGCGCGTGGACGCGGCAGGCCGCCCAGTACGCGCTGGCCGGCACCGACGACGACCTGTACTCGTGGATCGACCTGGACCGTGCCCTCGCCCAGGGCCAGGACGACCGGGAGACCGTCCTGTACCTCGCCGAGATCTCCAGCCCCGCCGTCGCGGAGGCCGCGCAGGCGGCCCTGGAGAGCGAGAGCGCCACCGCGGTGGGCGACTTCCTGACCTCGGGGGTGATCCGGGCGTCGAAGGACGACAGCCTGGTGCAGATCTCCCGCATCCTCAACGACAACCCCGGCAAGGCGGTCATCAAGGCGGCCAACGACGCCCTGGACGCCGGGACGCCCGAGGCGATCTCGGACTTCTTCGACCGCACCTATCCGGAGGCGGTGCGCGAGGACGACGCGGTGGCGACCTCCACGGCCCTCGCCAACGGGGGCGAGTACGTCAAGTCGTACGCCCAGGTGGCGCTGGAGGGCCCCACCTGGATGCGCCGCAACTTCGTCCAGGTCGTGCAGCACACGGCGGCGCAGCTCGACCACGACTCCGCCACCCACGTCGCCGCGATCCGCGGGGCCATCGCCGCCGCCGCCAAGATCGCCCACCAGGCCCAGGAGGACGCCGCGCTGGCGTCGAAGGCGGCCGCGGAGGCCCGCAACGCCGCCGACAAGGCGAAGGAGTGGGCCGACAAGGCCATCGCCTCGGCGAAGCAGGCGGACAGCTACGCCGACCAGGCCAGGGACAACGCCGACGCCGCCGACAAGTCCGCCGCCGACGCGAAGACCTCGGCGAGCGCGGCCAAGGCGGCCGCCGCCACCGCGCGCAGCGCGTCCCGCTCGGCCAACTACTCGGCCAACAAGGCCGTCGACTCCGCCCGTTCGGCACTCCAGTCCTCCTACAGCGCGCAGGCGTCGGCCGCCAGCGCCCGCCAGTCGGAGCTGGAGGCCGGCCGCGACGCCAAGGCCGCCGCCGCCGCGTCCAGCCAGGCGCGCGCCATCGTCGCCCAGAAGCGGGCCGCCGAGCAGCGCGAGGAGGCCCGCCGGGCCAAGGAGAGGGCGCAGCAGCAGCGCCAGGAGGGCCGCGACCCGGCGGACAACGAGACCAACGACGAGGTTCACCCGAACGGCACCGGTTCCGGGAAGGAGGACTGGTGGTCGGACGCGAGCTGGTGGGCGGACGCCGCGAACACGGTCAGCATCGCCACCGGGTTCATCGCGGCCGGGCTGGGCCTGGCCAGTCTGGTCTTCCCGCCGCTGGCCGCGGGTGCCGCGTTCTTCGGCTACGTGTCCCTCGGCGCCGGCGCGCTGGGCTCGCTGTTCACCGGCCTCGAACACGGCTTCACCAGCGGTGAGTTCGTCAAGTCCATCGGCGGCACCGCCTTGAACCTGGCCACCTTCGGCCGGGGCAAGCTCGTCGTCTCGGCCGGTAAGAAGGTCGCACCGGTCGTGCACAAGGTCGCCGAGGAGGGCAAGGAGCTGGTGTCCTCGATCACCAGCGGACTGTCCAACTTCTTCTGACCGGCGGCGGGCCGGGCGCACCGGCCGCCACCGGACAGCTCGTCACACCCGAAAGGACAGTCCTACGATGAGACCGTCGTCTCGCACATCACGAATATCTCGAATACCGCGCTCCCGGCGCGTGCTCGTCTCCCTGCTGGCCGTCCTGGCCCTGGGCGCCACCACCACGGCCATGGCCCCCGCACAGGACACACCGACGGCGCGGGAACACCTCGGGCGTCAGGCCGACCGGATCGACGTGGCCGACCTGACCGACGCTCCCGCGCCCACCCGGACCCGGCCCGCCCCGCTGTCCTCCGCGCAGGAGTGCGCGCCCACCCGCGCCGGGTCCCGCGAGCGCAGGGCGGGGGCCGTGGAGGCCTGCGTCACCATGAGCGCCGCGCCGGCGAAGCAGCCGGACCGGCAGTCCCGCACCGCGACGCGGTCGGTCGCGCAGACCGCCGCCGACGACGACAACTCGGCAAGCTGTGCCGTCACGGTCCCCGGGCAGTGGACCTACAGCCGCTTCGGCTACTGCGTGAGCGGCATCACCGTGCTGTACGTGCTCAAGGACGGCAACGGCAAGGAGATAGGCACCGGCACCCTGAACGTCGCGACCAGCGCCCTGCTGCCCGCCGACATCGCGAACCCGAAGTGGAACGAGTACGTCACGGTGACCATGACCGGCGCGACCGGGGCCGTCACGTCCCTGACCGCGAAGCTCAGGTCCGCGTGCTCGGCCGGCTGCAAGGCGAGCAAGACCGCTCCGTGGTACGGGGGTGAGCTGGTCAAGGGCGAGTCCGTCAACGGCTTCGTGACCTACACCTCCTCCCCGGCCGCCGGCGCCAAGCTGCGCTTCACCACGTCGTACCAGCTCTTCGTCACCTCTCCCGGCGCCCAGATCACCGACCCGAACGCCTCCTGGAGCAATCCGGAGGAGATCCGCTGCGACGACGACGTGCGGGACGCGTCCGGGACCACGCCCGCCCGCGGCTGCGTCGTGCCCTCCGTCATGCCCGTCGTCAAGCTGAGCGCCGCGTCCAGCTCGGGCTCCGCGGCGGCCGGTTACCTCTGGGCCCAGGAGAACCTGGCCGACGGCTGGGGGCGGTCCAAGCCGCTGACCCGGGCGAAGGACGGCATCGCCGACCGCACGAGCCGCACCTGCGGCAGCGGGGGTTCGCAGCCGTTCCAGGCCAGGACGGACCTCGTCGCCGACGACAGTTGCGGCGAGTTCCCCTTCGCGGCCACCCATGAGGGGGGAACCGACGGCGCCCGGTGCGCCGAGGTCGTCCCCAACTGGAGCAGCGGCGGCTGGGACGTCTACCCGATGAACGGCGACGACGGCGGCCGGCCCTGTGCCCGCGTGCACGCGTCGGCCGCCTCCGTCCAGGCGGCCGAGTCGCAGCTCTTCGAGGGCTTCGCGGGCCAGCGCGTGGTGGAGGCCGACGAGTTCAAGGTGGAGATCACCGGCTCGACCGCCGAGCCGCAGGCCGCCTGCCTGCGGAGCGCGCCGACCGGTGCACTGCCCTCCAGCGACGGCTGGATCAGGAACACCACGCAAGCGGTCCCGCACCGGAACAAGACGACCAGCCCGCCCGATCCGGCCGGCACCCGGGCGTCCACCGCCCAGGCGTGCATCAGCAAGAACGTCGTCGAGGGCTCGCCCGCCGAGGGTGACATCACCGGCTGGCAGGACGCCCAGGAGTTCGCCCGCACGCACTCGCCCGGGACCCAGCTCGCCCGGTGCCACCTGATCGCCAACATCCTCGGCGGCAAGGGCGGCCTGCGGGACGGCGGTCAGGACAACCTGGTCCCCTGCTGGCAGGTGGGCATGAACACCGGGACGCCCAGCATGCGGACCTACGAGTTCGCGGCGCAGACGGCGGTGGCGAACGCGGCGTTCGGCCCCAACGACGCCATCTACTACGAGGTCGTACCCGACTACGTGGACAGCACCAGCACCATTCCTCAGGGGGTGACGATGAGCGCTACAGTCGAGCGGGCGGACGGCACCTCGCAGCCGCTGTTCCCCGAGGTCCACATCACCAACACCCAGCGCAACACGGGGTTGCTCAACCTCGGCAACTGATCCCCTCCGACGCGCGCCTCCGGGAGCCGGAATGAGTCGTACCACCCCGCCGCGACCGTTCGACGTCACGGCGCTCTTCCCTCGACTGGCCCCGCTGGCGCGCACGGCGACCCGGCTGCATCCCCGCCCCGGGTCGCCGTCCCCGCACGAGAGTTCCGTCGGCGGGCCGCTCCTGTGGCCCGCCGGCGAACCGTGGCCGCACTGCCCCGATCCGCACCCGTGGGAACAGGTGGACGCGGCCTTCGACCTGGCGGAGGAACGTGCGGACCGGGGCATCCCGGCCGGTGCGCCGCACCAGGACCCCGAGGCCCACGAGGCCGGGGAACGGGCGCCCGAGGACCTGGCCGACGCCGGGCTCCCCGGGCCCGGCGGCCCGATCGCCATGCTGCCCGTGGCGCAGCTCCACGCGCGCGACGTTCCCCTGCTTCCCCTGCTGCGGCCGCCCGGCCGGGCGGGGGCCGATCTGCTCCAGGTGCTGTGGTGTCCCTTCGACCACCCGGCCACCGCCCACCCCAGGACAGCGCTGTTCTGGCGGTCCGCCGCCGAGGTCGCCGACGTCCTGGACGCACCCCCCGAGCCACCGGCGGTCGAGTACCCCGGCTACCTTCCCCAGCCGTGCCTGCTCGCGCCCGACGAGGTCGTCGAGTACCCCCACTTCATGGAACTGGACGAGGAACTGCGGCAGGAGCTGGCGGACTGGAGCAGGTGGCAGGCCGCCGCGCCGGACCCGTCCTACGCCGACGCCCCGCAGGACCTCTACGTCTCCACGCTGTCCGTCTCCCCCGGCTGGAAGGCCGGTGGCTGGTCCCGCTGGGGCCTCACCGATCCCGTGCCCCGGGCCTGCGCGGTGTGCGGCACCGCGATGGACCCGCTGCTGACCGTCGCCTCCACCGAGTGGAACAGCGGCACCAGGAGTTGGGTCCCGGCGGGCGAAGGGGCCCGCGCCCCGCTCCCCCCGGGCGTCCCCCCGGGGAACTACACCCGGATCGACCTGGCCCGCGGCTACGACCTGCAGCTCCACGTCTGCCCGGTGTCCGCGGACCACCCGCACCTCGAACTGATCCAGTGAGAGCCCTCAGCGGGCGTCCGGCGCCGGCGGGGCACCGTACCGCTCCCGCAGCTCCACCTTGCGCACCTTCCCCGAGACGGTCATCGGGAAGGAGTCGAGGAGCTGGAGGCGGCTGGGCACCTTGTAGTGGGCGAGCTGCCCCTCGCAGTACGCGCGCAGTTCCTCCAGGGTGAGCGGGTCGGCGGCCTCGCGCGGCACGACGCAGGCCAGCACCTCCTCGCCGTAGCGCTCGTGCGGTACGCCGACGACCTGGACGTCCGCGATCTTCGGGTGGGCGTACAGGAACTCCTCGACCTCGCGCGGGTAGATGTTCTCGCCACCCCGGATGATCATGTCCTTGATGCGGCCGACGATCTCCACGTATCCGTCCTCGCGCATCACGGCGAGGTCCCCGGTGTGCATCCAGCGGCCCGGGTCGATGGCCTCGGCGGTCTTCTCGGGCTCCTCCCAGTAGCCGAGCATCACGCTGTAGCCGCGGGTGCGCAGTTCGCCCGAGCCGCCGCGCGGCAGGGTCACGCCGGTGACCGGGTCGACGACCTTCACCTCGATGTGGGGCAGGACGCGGCCGACGGTGCCGGTGCGGTGTTCGAGGTCGTCGTCCATGCGGGTCTGCAGGGAGACCGGGGAGGTCTCGGTCATGCCGTAGCAGATGGAGACCTGCTCCATGTGCATCTCGGCGACCACCCGCTTCATCACCTCCACCGGGCAGGGCGAGCCCGCCATGATGCCGGTGCGCAGGGAGGTGAGGTCCCAGGAGGCGAAGTCGGGCAGGTTCAGCTCGGCGATGAACATGGTCGGGACGCCGTACAGGGACGTGCACCGCTCCCGCTGCACCGCCTCCAGCGTGGCCGCCGGTTCGAAGGACGGGGCGGGGATGACGATGCAGGCGCCGTGGGAGGTGGCGCCGAGATTCCCCATTACCATGCCGAAACAGTGATAAAAGGGCACGGGCAGACAGACCCGGTCCTGCTCCGTGTAGCCGACCGTGCGGCCCACCCAGTAACCGTTGTTGAGGATGTTGTGGTGGGAGAGGGTGGCTCCCTTGGGGAAGCCGGTGGTGCCGGAGGTGTACTGGATGTTGACCGGGTCGTCGCAGCTCAGCTCGGCGGCGAGCGCCTCGACCCGCTCCTGCGGCACCGAGGCGGCGCCCGCGGTGAGCGCGTCCCAGGACGGGTCGCCGATGTAGACGGTCTCGCGCAGCGCGGGGCACCGGCCGCGGACCTGGTCCACGATCGCCCGGTAGTCGCTGCTCTTGTGGGCGAGGGAGGCGACCAGCAGGGAGATGCCGGACTGCCGGAGCACGTACTCCAACTCGTGTGCCCGGTAAGCCGGATTGACGTTCACCATGATGACGCCGATGCGGGCGGTGGCGTACTGGACGAGGACCCACTCGGGGCAGTTGACCGCCCAGATGCCGACCCGGTCGCCCCTGGTGACGCCCTTGGCGAGCAGTCCCCGCGCCACCTCGTCCACGGCGGCGCCGAACTCGGCGTAGGTCCAGCGCCGCCCGGACGGCACGTCGACGAGGGCCTCGCGGTCCGGGTGTGCGGCGACGGCGCGGTGGAGGTTGTCGCCGATGGTGTCGCCGAGCAGCGGGGTGGTGCTGGTGCCGTGGGCGTAGGAGAGGTGCTGCTGTTCGGTCACCGGAAGTCCTCCTCGCGGTACTCGTCGGTGGAACCGGCCGCGGTGGCCTCGCGCAGTTCGATGCGGCGGATCTTGCCGGAGACGGTCTTGGGCAGCTCGCCGAACTCCAGGCGGCGCACCCGCTTGTACGGGGCGAGGGTCTGGCGGGAGTGCTCGAAGAGCACCTTCGCGGTGTCGGGGCCCGGCTCCCACCCGGCCGCCAGCACGATGTACGCCTTCGGCACCGCCAGCCGCAGCTCGTCCGGGGCCGGCACGACCGCGGCCTCGGCGACCGCCTCGTGCTCCAGCAGCGCGCTCTCCAGCTCGAACGGGCTGATCTTGTAGTCGGACGCCTTGAACACGTCGTCGGCCCGGCCCACATAGGTCAGGTAACCGTCCGCGTCGCGCGCACCGATGTCGCCGGTGCGGTAGTAGCCGCCGGCCATCGCCTCGGCCGTGCGGTCCGCATCCCCGTGGTAGCCGGTCATCAGGCCCACGGGGCGGTCGGACAGGTCCAGGGCGATCTCGCCCTCGGCGGCGCCGGGCGCGCCGGTCACCGGGTCCAGCAGCTCGACGCGGTAGCCGGGGCTGGGGCGGCCCATCGAACCGGTCTTCAGCACCTGGCCGGGGCTGTTGGAGACCTGCACGGCGGTCTCGGTCTGGCCGAAGCCGTCCCGGATCGTCCGCCCCCACAGGCGGCGGACCCGCTCGATCACCTCGGGGTTGAGCGGCTCTCCCGCGGCGACGACCTCGCGCGGCGGGTTGGCGAGCCGGGACAGGTCGGCCTGGATGAGCATTCGCCACACGGTCGGCGGAGCGCAGAACGTGGTCACCCGGGCCCGGTCCATCTCGGCCATCAGCCGGGACGCGTCGAACCGCGTGTAGTTGTACAGGAAGACCGTCGCCTCGGCGTTCCACGGCGCGAACAGGTTCGACCAGGCGTGCTTGGCCCAGCCCGGCGAGGAGATGTTCAGGTGCACGTCCCCGGGCTTCAGCCCGATCCAGTACATGGTCGCCAGGTGCCCCACCGGGTAGGACACGTGGGTGTGCTCGACCAGCTTCGGACGGGCGGTGGTGCCGGAGGTGAAGTACAGCATGATCGGATCGTCGGCGGCGGTCGGACCGTCCGGCGTGAAGACGTCGGAGGCCGTGTACACCTCCTCGTACGCCCGCCACCCGGCCGTCGGTGCGCCGCCGCCGACCGCGACGCGCGTGTAGTCGCCCGGCACGTCGTCGAACTTGCCGGTGTCCTCGGCGCGCGCGATGACGTGCTTCACCCGGCCGCGGTCGACCCGGTCGCGCAGGTCGGCAGGGCCGAGCAGGGTGGTCGCCGGGATGACGACCGCGCGCAGCTTCATCGCGGCCAGCGCGGTCTCCCACAGCTCGACCTGGTTGCCGAGCATCACGAGGATGCGGTCCTCGGGTCCCACACCCCACTCCCGCAGGCGGTTGGCGACCCGGTTGGAACGGGCGGACATCTCGGCGAAGGAGACCCGGACCTCACGGCCGTCCTCCTCCACGATGTGCAGCGCCGTGCGACCGTTCCCGTCGGCGATGACGTCGAACCAGTCCAGCGCCCAGTTGAAGGCGTCGGGGCGGGGCCACGTGAACCCCTCGTAGGCGGCGGTGTAGTCCTCGCGGTGTTCCAGCAGGAAGTCCCGTGCGCTGCGGAACTGCTCCGTGGCCGTCGTCATCTGTCCTCCTCGGTGCCGGACCTTGCCGGGCGGCTCCGTGCCATCGTCTAATCCGTGATGTGGGTCTCACTACCCCCGAACGGGGGTGTGCGTCCCGGAACGCTCAGGAGGGAAGGCGGAACGAGTGGCGGTGGACGCGGCGGACGCGGCGCAGATCCGCAGCGCGCTGGTGCGGCTGCGGCGCACCACCGGGCTGCCCGTCGCCTTCGGCGGCCTGGTGGAGTCCGGACGGCGCCAGGTGCGCATCAGTGAGCTGAGCGGCACGGCCACGACGGCCCTCAGCGCGCTGGCGGTGACGGCCGGCAACGGGCTCGGCGGCCGGGCGGTGGCGCTGTCGCGGCCGTGCGCCGTGACGGACTACACCGTCTCCCGGCAGATCAGCCACGAGTACGACCTGCCCGTCGCCGCCGAGGGCCTGCGCTCGGTGCTGGCCGTGCCGGTGGTCGTACGGCGCCGGGTGCGCGGTGTGCTGTACGGCGCCCTGCGTTCGGCCCAGCCGCTGGGCGACCGCACGCTGAGTGCGGCCGTGGCGGCGGCACGGGACGCGGAGCAGGCGCTGGTGCTGCGGGACGAGGCGGACGAGCTGCTGACGGCGGCCGCGTCCGCGCCCGGTCCGGCGGACGGCACGGCCTGGGAGCAGGTGCGGGAGGCGCACGCGGCGCTGCGGGCGCTGGCGCCGAGGATCACCGACCCGGCGCTGCGGGACGAGCTGCTGCGCGCGTGCGGCCTGCTGGTGGCGGGGGACGGCCCCGTCCCGGGGCCCCGGCTGGCGCCGCGCGAGGTGGACGTGCTGGCCTGCGTGGCTGGGGGCGCGAAGAACGGGGAGGCGGCCGAGCGGCTGGGGGTGGGCCCGGAGACGGTCAAGAGCTACCTGCGCTCGGCCATGCGCAAACTGGGCGCCCGTACCCGCACCGAGGCCGTCGCGTCCGCCCGCCGGACGGGGTGGCTGCCGTAGCCCACGGCGCGAACCCGGCACGGGCCGGGCCGGCGCGGGGATTTCCGGGTGGTGTTTGATTTCGGTGTCCGGCGTTGTTGGTGGTCCGGCGTTGTTGGTGGTCCGGCGTTGTTGGTGGTCCGGCGTTGTTATTGGGGTCACCTCGCCGTCTCTCCGTAATGCAATGCGCCGTTGCCTAATATTGGCCCGGACACGACACACGAAGGGGAGCGGTCACCGTGCCACGGGACTTCGCGGACGCTGCCGGACACCGCTCCGACCTGGTCATCGGGCGGGAGGAGGCGTTCGGCGCGGCGCGGGAGCAGCTCACCCGGGGCGGCAGTGTGTTGCTCCACGGGCCCGCCGGAATTGGAAAATCGACGGTCCTGCGCACCCTGGCCGCGGATTGCGCCCCCACGGCGCACACCGTGCTGCGCTGCTCGGCCACCGAGTCCGAATCCCACCTCCCCTTCCTCGCCCTCGCCGACCTCCTGGGGCAGGTCCTCGACGAGGTCTCCCCGACGCTGCCCGCCGCCCAGCGCACCGCACTGGAGTCCGCGCTGACCGGCCGCGGCGAGTCCACCCTCCAGCGCGACGGCCTCGCGCTGCGCCTGGCCGTGCTGTCCGCGCTGCGGGCCCTCGCCGTCGCGGGGCCCGTCCTCGTCGTCGCCGACGACCTCCAGTGGCTCGATCCGGCCAGCGCGGAACTCCTCGGCTTCGCCGCCCGCCGCCTGGGCGACACCCCGGTACGGCTGCTGTGCGCGGTGCGCACCGAGGGGCCCGAGACCGAGGACGCGGAGTACGACCGCCATCTGCGCGCCTCGCCGCCGGACACCCGCGCGGTGCGGCTGGGGCCGCTGACCCGCGCCCAGGTGTCGACACTGCTCGACGAACGCGGCTACTCGGGCCTGCACCGTTCCACCGTCCGGGACATCCACCGCACCAGCGGCGGCAATCCGCTGTTCGCCCTGGAGCTGGGCCGGGCGCTGGCCGAGAGCCCCGCGGCACCGCGCCCGGGCGAGCCGCTGCCGGTGCCGACCTCGCTGCGCGCCCTGGTCCTGTCCCGCCTGGAGATGCTGTCGGACGAGGCACGCCGCACGCTCCTGGTGGCCAGCGCCGGTGCCCGCCCCACCCCGGCGCTGCTGCACGCGGCCGGCCGGGGCAACGCCGAGGCGGAGACCGCGCAGGCGGCGGCGCTCGGGCTGCTGGCGCCCGACCCGGAGGGCCCGACCGTACGGTTCGCGCACCCGCTGATCTCGGCCGCGCTGTACGCCGAGGCACCCGCGCCGGAGCGGCGGGCCGCGCACGCGGCGCTGTCCACGGCCGCCTCCGACCCCATCGAGCGCGCCCGGCACCTGGCGCTGGCCACCACCGGCACCGACCCGCGGGTGGCGGCCCGGCTGGCGGAGGCGGCGGCGCTGGCCCGGGACCGCGGCGCGCCGTCGGTGGCCGCCTCGCTGGGGCTGCTCGCCGCCCGGCACACCCCGGCGGACAGCACCCCTGGCCCGGACGAGCGCCGGCTCGCGGCCGCCGAGGACGCGATCACCGCGGGCGAGCAGGACCTCGCCCGGGACGTGGCCCGCGAGGTGCTGACCCGGGCCACCGCGCCCGGCGAGCGGGTACGGGCCTGGATGGCGGTGATCGAGGCGGCCGGGCAGGCCATCGGCGAGGTCGACGCCGTCTTCCCGCAGGCGCTGGCCGACGCGGGCGACGACCCGCGGCTGCTCGCCCTGGTCCACTACCAGCTGGCCTGGCGGTCCCTGGTGGTGCAGGGCGACTTCGCCCAGGGCCGCGAGGAGGCCGCGCACGCGGCCCGGCTGGCGGCGCGCGCCGGGGACCGGCGCACCGAGTTGCTCGCGCTCGCCTTCCAGGCGCAGTCGGAGACGCTGATGGGCCACCCGGACGCCCCGGCGACCATCCAGCGGGCGCTCCAGGAGCCGCAGGACGCGCGCGTGGCCTGCCACCACAACGGGGCGGGCTCGTCCCGGTTCAGGTGGCTGGTGATGAGCGACCGGCTGGCCGAGGCACGGACGACGGTCACCGCGCTGCTGCGCGAGGTGCGCCGGCGCGGCATGGCCGAGAGCGAGGTTCACTACCTGCGTTTCCTCGCGGAGACCGAGCTGCACTCCGGGCACTGCGGCCGGGCCCTGGAGCTCTCCCGGGAGAGCCTGACCCTGGCACGCGACGCGGGCATCGGGGAGGGCGCGGGCGCCATGCAGGCCGCGCTCGCCGAGGCCGCGGGCGGCGAGCCCGACCGGGCCCTGGAGCTGGCGCGGGAGGCGGTACGGCGGGCGGAGGGGGACGGCGACGCCGTGTACCTGTCGCGGGCGCTGGCGGCGCTCGGGCACGCGCACCTGGCGGCGGGCGACGCCGCGGCGGCCGTACGGGTGCTGCGCCGGGTGCGGGAGCTGGAGGCCGGTGCGGGCATCACCGACCCGGCGCGCGGCCGGTGGCAGGGCGACCTCGCGGAGGCCCTGGTGCGCACCGGGGAGCCGGCCGAGGCCGTGGACGTCATCGAGGTCGCCCGGGCACACGCGCTGCGGCTCGGGCGCCAGAGCGTGCTCGCCGTCCTCGACCGGTCCGAGGCCCTGGTGCGGGCGGCGCGGGGCGAACACCGGACGGCCGTCGCACGGTTGACGTCGGCGCGGGAGCGTCTTGCCGGGCTGGGGTTCGGCCTGGAGGAGGCCCGGGCGGTCTTCGCGCTGGCCGAGCTGTACGCCGAACGGCCGGGCCGGGCCCCGGAGTCGGCGTCGTACGACGAGGCGGCGCGGCTGTTCCGGCGGTGCCGGGCGCTGCCCTGGCTGCGGCGGGTGGAGGCGGCCGTCGCGGCGCGGGCGGCCGGACCGCCGCCGGAGCCGGCCGCCGAGCCGGACCGTCTGGCCGGGCTCGCCGCGATGGAGCGTCAGGTGGCCGCGCTCGTGATGGAGGGCGCGACCAACCGGGAGATCGCCGCCCGGCTGTTCGTCAGCGTCAAGACCGTCGAGGCGACCCTGACCCGGGTCTACCGCAAACTGGGGATCCGCTCCCGGGTCGACATCGTCCGGCTGGCGGCCGGCCGGCGCCCCGACTGAGACGAGCCTTCCTGGCGACCGTCGGTTTACCGGCGGTAAACCGAGGGTTTTCCCTGCCCGACGCCCTTAGGGGGTTCCCTCATTGGGCGGTCCGGACCGCCGGTTCTAGCGTGAGCACGTGCCGCTCGCCCGGGCGAACGGGGGTCTGTCCCGAGACCCCCGTCCAACCCCCCACGCCCGTGCGACCCCCCACCGGCTACCCGTTGAGGAGACTCATGTCCGGGCTCAACCGCTCCAGACCGACCGCCACCGTTTGACACCCTGAGCATCCCTCAGGTTCAAGACCGGGGGGCGTTGCGGGCCTCCACGAGCGGCCCGCAGCGCCCCCTCTCCATGTGTCCGAGCGGCCCGCAGGGCCCTCTCCATGTCAGTCCCGTACGGTCCCGAAGCGGACGTCGTACGCGGTGCCGGCGTGCAGCGTCGCGAGCATCCGCTCGCCCTCGGCCACGATCTCCTCCCGCCGCGTCCTCGAGGGGCGGTCGAATGCCTCGACGACCAGGGCGTCGTCCTCCAGCTTCCACAGTCCGGCCACGAAGCCGTCGACGAGCAGAACGCGGTAGGACTGGTTCTTCTTCCAGGTGCGGCCCTTGTGCTCGGGCGGCACGACGCGGGTGCGATCGGCGTGGGAGAGGAGCAGGTTGTCGAACTCGGGCAGGAAACGCGGCGGGGCCGGGGTGTCCGGGTCGGGGCGCGGTGCGTCGGGGAGGTCGAAGAGTTCGGTGCCGCCGGGGTCCCGGAAGATGACGAGACGGGGGCGCAGCCGCTCGAAGGCGTCCCGGAGCCGGGTCAGGCCGGCCCAGGTCTGCATGTCCCGCACCGACGCGGGCCCGAACGCGGCCAGGTAGCGCAGCACGGTGTCGTCCGGTGCGGGCGCCGGCCGCGCGGGGCGGCCCAGCCAGCGCTCGGCGGTGGTGAGCGTGACCTGACCGCTGCGGCCCCACAGGCCGCGCGGCGTCACCTGGACGAGCGGCAGCCGGCAGCGGGCGGCGACGGACAGGGCCAGCGGGTCGGCGTCGGGCCACTCGGCGACGAGGGTCTCGCGCAACTGCCGCAGGGTCCGCGGCTCGTCCTCGACCAGTTCCCGGGTCAGGCGGGTCAGCCGGTCCAGGTCGACGCCCACCAGGCCCTTGCGGAAGGTCCTCAACTCCCGTTCCCGGGCGGCCTGGACCAGTGGCCGCAGGGTGAGGCAGTCGTCGGCGGTGTGGGTGTGGATGGTCGAGCGCAGGGTGACGAGCCGGGCGACGCGGCGGTCGGCCATCGGTGCGGACAGGTCCTCGGGCGTGAAGCCGTCGAGGCGGGCGGCGAGCGCGTAGTACGGGGGCTTCACATTCTGGGCCTGGAGCCCGACGAGATGTGCGACGGCGGCCTCGGCGGGCATCGCCGCGCGACGCAGCAGCAACTGGCGGGCGAGGGTGGCGCGGTTGAGGGCCCGGATGCCGAGGACGGGGGCGGTCGTTCCTGCCTTGGTCGTCATGCCGTGCACGCTAGCGGGGAAGGAGGACGGATCCTGTCCTCCTTCCCGATCTCCGATCGCCGGCCCCGGCCCCCCGCCCCTGGGTCCCCGATCCCCTGGGAGGGCGGCGGGCGGTAGGAGCCGTCGTGCCCCGGGGTGCGCCGGTCATCGGGCCCGCCGCTCCCGCGTGGACCGTACGCCCATGCGGACGCGGGTGCTCAGCGGGTGCGGCGCGAGGGAGGCGCGGGCCTCGTCGAGCGGGCCGCGGGTGAGCCTTTCCAGGACCGGTCCGGGCGCGGCGCCGGGTTCCAGCAGCACCCGTACCCGGGCCCGGGAGCGCCTCTTCCCGGCGGGCAGGTGCACCTGGGCCCGGTCGACGCCCTCGGTCGCCTCCGCGCGCCGGGCGACGGCGTCGGCCAGCGCCCCAGAACGCAGGGTGAGGGACGGCCCGGCCAGCGGCAGCCGGCGTCCGCCGCCGCGGAACCGGGCGAGCAGCCAGGCGAGGCACAGCAGCAGAGCGCAGGCCGTGCCCGCGACGACGACCGGCGTCCACCAGCCGTGCGTGCGCAGGTCGGCGAGGCTGCCGCGGTCCAGCAGCACCGTCCCCGCGTCCGGGGCGGGCCACCACCCGGGCAGTCGCCCGGCGAGCGCGTCCGAGGTGAGCGCCAGCCACCCGCCACCGGCCAGCAGGGCCGCCCCGGTCAGCGCGAGCACAGTGCGGTTGACCGCGTTGCGCAACGGGTTCACGAGTCGCTCTCCTCTGCCACGGGCCCCTCGGCGGGGCGGACACCGGCGTCCTGTCCGTCCGCCCCGGACGGCGGAGGCGTGGGGACGGGTGGTCGTCCGGTCGTGGGCGCGGTACCGGGTGGGCGCCAGTGCGGGGTCGGGCGGAGGGTGACGCGTGGCTTGAGGTGCCGGGCCAGGCCCAGGGTGGTGAGGGTGGCCCCGGCCGTGGTGCGCAGCGCGACCCGGGTCGCGGGGCGGTCGCCGAAGGACAGGCGGGCCCGCAGGCGTACCCGGCGCCGGCCGCAGCGCACCCGGACGTGGGTCACGCCGGGCACGGCCGACGCGGCGTCCCGCACCAGTTCCGCCGCGGCGGCGCGGTCCAGTACGGCCCGTTGATCGGGCCGCCCCGGCACCGGTGACAAGGGGAGCACGCCGCGCAGGCCCGGGGTGAGCGCGAGGCAGAGGAGCCAGGCGCCCAGGGCGGCGGCGACGGCGCCGCCCGCGACGACGGCCGGGTCACCGGGGCCGTGCGTCGCCAGCCAGTCGACCGCCCCGGTGCGCGCGCCCGCCGGACGCCGGTCGGCGAGGTGCACCGACAGGACGTCGTACAGGAGGGCCGCGCAGGCCGCCACCGCGACCAGGGCCACAAGGGCGGCCGGGATCCGGCGTGGCGACCAGGGGCGCCGGGCCGCCCGGCCGCCGGACGGGGTGTCCTCGTGGGCCGGGGGCTGCTGCGGCGCCGCCCGGTCCGGGGACAGGGACTGCACGCGGACGGTCGCCGCCCGCACCGTGAGACCGCTCAGCTCGGCCACCCGGTCCGACAACCGGCTCCGGACCCGCTGCCCGGCCTCTGTGAGCACCGCCGGGTACGGCAGCCGGACGTCGACCGAGACGTCGGTGCGGCGCCCGTGCACCGTGGCCGTGCCGTGGGTCACCCGGGCGCGCCGCCCGGCGAGGTCGGTCTCGGCGGCGGCCCGTTCCGCGATCCGGCGCACGGCACGTTCGGCGACGACGGTCCGGCCCCGCTCGGCCGGTGCCGTACGGGCGGGCCCCCCGACGGCCGGCGTGCCCGTCATCGGTTCCTCCGGTCGCCGGGGGCCAGGAACTCACGCCAGTCGGTGCCGTTGTCCACCAGGCGCCCCAGCACCGCGCCGACCGCGCCCAGCGCGGCCACCAGCAGGAACGCGCCGAAGCCGCCGAACCACCCGGCGAAGGCCAGCGCCATGCCCACCAGCATGCCGATCACCGCTCTGCTCATCATTCACCTCCGCCTCGGAACCTGCTCCGGGACCCGTCCGTCACTCCCCACGCGCCGTCTCGCCACGCGCCGTCTCGCCACGCCCCGTCATTCGACGCGCCGTCATTCGACGCGCGCCTCCGCCGGGCGCTCCGGGTCCTCGTCGTCCGGCAGGTGCACGTCGTTGACCGTGATGTTGACCTCGACGACCTCCAGGCCGGAGATCCGCTCGACCGCGTCGACGACGTTCTCCCGTACGTCCCTGGCGAGGTCGGCGATGGGCACGCCGTACTCGACGACGAGGTCCAAATCGATCGCGGTCTGCCGCTCGCCGACCTCGACCTTGACCCCGCGGCCGACGTTCGGCCGGCCGCCGGGCACCCGGTCGCGGACCGCGCCGATGGTGCGGGACAGGCCGCCGCCCATGTCGTACACGCCGGGGATCTCGCGCGCCGCCATGCCCGCGATCTTGACGACCACGACGTCGGCGATGGAGGTGCGGCCCCGGGTCGCGGCCGGTTCGGCGGGACCGGTGGAGCCGCCGCTCACGGTCGTCGCACCGCCCTGCGCGGTCCGCCCGTTCTTCTCGGACTTGCTCTCGGTCGTACCCGTCTGTGCTGCCGTCGTCATGGTGTCCTCCGTCAACCGTGGTCGTTCGGTGCTTCTGGGCGTTGGACACGGGCGGCCGTCCGGCGTTACGCGGTTGTCGGGAATTTCTTTTTCGGTGTTCCCGCGTAACGCCGGGGGCAGTCGGTGTGTCCAAGGACGGGAACGGTGGAGTGGGAAGGAGCGCGTGTGCCGGGGGACGACGGACTGCTCGCGGTGCGGGCCGCCGAGGGCGACGAGGACGCCTTCGAGGCGCTCGTGCGGCGGCACGCGCCCGGGCTGCTGCGGCTCGCGGCGAGCATGCTGGGCAGCCCCGGGGAGGCGGAGGACGCGGTGCAGGACGCGTTCGTCAGCGCGTGGCGCAGGCTCCCCGAGTTCCGGGGGCAGTCGGCCTTCGCCACCTGGATGCACCGCATCGTCGTCAACCGGTGCCTGAACATGCTGCGTTCCCGGCGCCCGGTGGCCGATCTCGACAGCGTGCCCGAACCGGCGGCGCCGGACCACGCCGTCTCCCCCGCCCGGGCCGCCGAGTCGCACGCCGCCGCGGTGGCGCTGGGCCGGTCGCTGTCCGAGCTCTCCCCGGAGCAGCGGGTCTGCTGGGTGCTCAGAGAGCTGGAGGGCCAGTCGTACGAGACGATCGCGGAGACGGTCGGGATCAGCCCCGAGGCTGCCCGCGGCCGGGTGTTCCGCGCACGACGCTGCCTGACGGAGGCGATGACCGCATGGCGATGAACAGCGGCGCGGAGCTGCCCGGGGCCGGTACCGGGCCCGGATCCGGCGGCGCGGACGAGCACGCCGAGGACGAACGGCTGGCCTGCGGGCGGCTGCTGTCCGAGGTGTGGGAGGCCGGGGAGGGCGGCGCGGACGATCCGCATCTGCGGGCCTGCCCGCACTGCTCGGCGGCCGTGCGGCAGCTGGACCTGCTCGGCGCGGCGGTGCGCGGGGCGGCCGACGGCGGCGGCCGGGAGCCGCAGTTGGACGCGGGGGCGCTGACCGAACGGGTCATGGACGTCGTACGGCTGGAGCTGCGGCCCGGCCGGCCGCTGCCGCTCGGGGAGCGGGAGGAGGATCTGTGGGTGCGGGAGGCGATGGCCGCCAAGGCGTTGCGGGCCGCCGCCGAGACCGTGCCCGGGGTGCGGGCCGGCTCGTGCCGGATCCGGCCCGCCGAGTCGGGCGGCTCGCCCTCGCGGGGGCCCGTCCGGGTGCGGCTGGAGGTCGTCGTCCCCCTCACGCCGGGGCTGCGCGACCTCGCGGAGGAGGTACGGCGGCGGGTGCGCGGGGCGGCGGACGACGCCCTGGGGCTGCCGGTGGACCATGTGGACGTGCACATCACCGACGTGGCGGAACCGGCCGGGGCGGACCCGGCGTGGACGGATCCGGCGGGGACGGACCCGGGCACGGTCGGTGCGGACGAAGGGAACCAGCCGTGACCGCTGCCGCCACCGAGCGGGACGCACTCGCCGGCACCGTCGCGCGGGTCGCCGCCGACGTGCCCGGCGTCGCCTTCCTGCGGCCGGGCCTAGTGGACCTGTTCCGCCCCGCCGCCCGGACCGGACCGCCGCGGGACGCCGGGCGCGCGCCCGCGGGCGTGCGGGTGAGCCGGGCCTCGGGGGCGGTGCCGTGGGAGGTGGACGTCCAGATCGTCGTCCGCCGCGACCAACGGGCCCTGTCCGTCGCCCGCGCGGTGCGCGACGCGGTGACCGCCGCGCTGTCCGGGGCGGCGCCCGGCGCCCAGGTGACGGTGACCGTGACCAACGCGGTGTGAGGCCGGCCCGGTCCGCACCGCGCGCCGGTCACACGCCCGGAGGCCCGGCTCGGTCCGGGCACCGCGTGCCCGGGGCCTGCCGGGCCGCCGTCCGCCCGGCGGGCGGCACGGTAACCGCCGTGCCGTCGCCGCCGACGGCACCCCGCGCCCGGGTGCCGGTGCCGGGATCGACCCGCGGGCGTGTGCGGGGACGTCGGCGGCGCACACCGGGCCCCGGTGCCGGTGTCGGGCCGACCGGTGGCGGTGACGGCCTCGCCCGGTCAGCAGGTGGGGCGGTAGGGCAGGCCGGGCAGGAGTTCCGTCCAGCTGGTGGGGGTGAGGTCGCCGCCGGTGCGGTCGCAGACCCGGCTCAGTGCCCGGTCCGTGTCCAGTGTCCAGATCCTGGCCGTCAGGTCGTTGCCCGCCGAGGCCAGGGTGTCGCCGCCGGGTGCGAAGGCGACCGACGTGACGGTGTCCAGGTGGCCGGTGAGCGGGTCGCCGAAGGCATCGGCGTGGGCGGGGTCGGACACGTCCCACAGGCGGACCGCGTGGTCCTCGCCGCCGCTGGCGAGGGTGCGGCCGTCCGGGGCGAAGGAGACCGAGGTGACGCCGCCGCGGTGACCGGTCAGCTCGGCGCCCAGGGGGCGGGCCCGGCCGGGGTCGGTGACGTCCCAGAGCCGTACCGTGCGGTCCCGGCCGCCGGTGGCGAGGACGTGCCCCTTCGGGGCGAAGGCGACCGCGTTGACCCAGTCGCCGTGGGCGGTCAGGGGTTCGCCGACGGGCCGGGGCCGGTCGCGGTCGCGCACGTCCCACAGCCGGGCCGTCTTGTCCTGGCTGCCGGTGGCGAGGGTGTGCCCGTCCGGGGCGAACGCCACGGAGCCGACCCAGTCGGTGTGGCCGGTCAGGGGCGTGCCCACGGGGCGTACGTCGTCGGGGTCGCGCACGTCCCACAGGCGGACCCGTTCGTCGACGCCGCCGGTGGCGAGGGTGCGGCCGTCGGGCGCGAAGGCCACGGTGAGGACGCCGCCGGCGTGGGCGTCCGGGACGGTGGCGGCGGAGCGGGGCCTGGCCGGGTCGGAGACGTCCCACAGCCTCAGGGTGCCGTCCTCGGCGCCGGACGCGACGGTGCGGCCGTCCGGCGCGAAGGCCGCGGTCAGCACGGGGGCCTCGTGGCCGGCGAGGGGGCGCGGCAGCGGGCGCGGGGGCCCCTGTCGGCCGACGTCCCAGAGCCGGACCAGCGCGTCGTCGGTGCTGGCGGCGGCGAACAGCGTGCCCGTGGGGTCGTAGGCCACGGCGGTGAGTGGGTTGGTGAAGTCGGTCAGGACGCTGTCCGGCAGGTGCCACACGCGGACGCTGTGGTCGGCGCCGGTGGTGGCGAGGGTGCGGCCGTCCGGGCCGTAGGCCAGGTCCCACAGACCTTCGGTGTGCCCGGTCAGCGGCTCGCCGATCCGGTGCGGGTAGGCGGGGTTGGCCACGTTCCACAGGATGACGGTGTCGTCCTGCGCGGCACTGGCCAGGGTGTGTCCGTCCGGGCTGAACTCCACCGACCACACGGCGGCGGTGTGCGCGGTGAGCGGTTCGCCCAGCGGGCGCAGGACGCCGCCCGCGGCGGACCCGCCCGAGCCGGTGCCTTCCGAGCCGGTGCCGTCGGTACCGGTGCCGTCGGTGTCCGGCACCTCCCACAGGCGCACCGTGTCGTCGTAACCGGCGGTGGCGAGGGTGTCGCCGTCCGGGGAGAACGCCACCGACCAGACCGCCGCGTCGTGCGCGTGCGTGGGCTCGCCGAGCGGGGCCGGTCCGTCGGCGCCGTCCGCGCGCCACAGCCGTACGGTCCCGGTGTGACCGGCGGTGGCCAGGGTGCGGCCGTCCGGTGCGAAGGCGACGTCCCGGACGCTGCGCGCGTCGGCGTGGGCCGGTGCGCCGATCGGTGTGGGCCGGGCCGGGTCGCTCAGGTCCCACAGGCGCAGGGTGCCGTCGTCGCCGACGGTGGCGAGGCCGCGGCCGTCGGGGGCGAAGGCGACGGAGGTGACGGACTTGCCCGCGTGGCTGACCAGGGGCCGGCCCAGGGGCCGGGGCCGGGCGCGGTCCCGGGTGTCCCAGAACCGGATGCCGCCGCCGTGCCCGGCCGCGACCAGCACGGCGCCGTCCGGGGCGTACGCCACCGCGCCCACCGGCTCGCCGACGATCCGCAGCGGCTCCCCGAGCTGTCCGCCGGACCCGGCCGTGTCCCACAGCCGTACGGCGCCGTCGTGGCCGCCGCTGGCGAGGGTGCGGCCGTCCGGGGCGAAGGCCACGGCGCTGCCGATGTCGTCGTGTCCGGGCAGCCGGGCGGACAGCACCCGGCCCGCATCCGTGGTGAGCGCGGTGCGCAGTTCGGGGGTGGTGCGCATGCCGAGCGCGGCGACGTCCAGCCGGGCGGAGAGGGCGGCGTTGGTCTCGCGCAGCCGGTCGGCCTCGGCGGTGATCCGGCCGAAGACGGCGTCGTCCCGCTCGGCCTGGGCGGTGGCGCGTGCCCTGAGCGCGACGACGGCGGTGCCCGAGGCGACCAGCACCAGCAGGGCGAGGACGGCCGACAGGCCCCGTCTGAGCCAGACCGCGCGCCGCCGCCGGTGGAGCGAGGCGGTCAGGAACTCGCGCTCCACCGGCGTCAGTTCACCCGGCGCCGGTTCCCCGTCCCGGTGGTCCCGGGCGAATGCCTCGCGGGCGGCGGCCAGCCGTGATCCCGCGTACAGCGCCGCGTTCTCCCGGCCGAGGGTGAGCCAGGTGCGGGCGGCCTCGGAGAGGGCGCGGTGCACGCGGAGCCGGTCGCGTTCGGCGTCGATCCAGCCGCGCAGCCGCGGCCACGCGGTGATGAGGGCCTCGTGGGCGAGTTCCACGGTGCCGTCGTCGAAGGTGAGCAGCCGGGCCGCGACCAGCCGGTCCAGCACGGCGCGGGTGCCGTCGGGGTCGCCCAGGTCGAGTTCCGCGTGCTCGGCGGGGCGCCGGGTGTCGGGGGTGCCGTCGCCCGGGGCGACGAGCCGCAGCAGGATGCGGCGCGCGAGGTCGGCATGGGGCGCGGTGAGTTCGCCGTACACCTCCTCGGCGGTGCGGACGACGGCGCCGCGCAGTCCTCCGGCCGCCTCGTACCCGGTCACGGTCAGGGTGCGGCCGGTGCGGTGCCGCCAGGTCTCCAGCAGCGCGTGCGACATCAGCGGCAGTCCGCCCGGCGCGTCCTCGACCTCGTCGAGCAGCCGGGTGGTCAGCGCGCGTTCGACGACCAGGGAGGACGCGGCGGCCGGCCGGACGACGGCCTCCCGCAGCTCCTCCCGGCTCATCGGTCCGGCCAGCAGGGTCGCGTCCTGCAACGCGGCGGTGAGGCCGGGGTGTTCGGCGCAGCGGCCGAGGAAGTCGGCGCGCACGGCGACCACCACCCGCAGTCGGCTGCCGGGGTCGGTGGCGGTCAGGAGCCGGTCGACGAAGGCGTTCCGCTCGGCCGGGTCGGCGCAGAGGGTGTACAGCTCCTCGAACTGGTCGACGATCAGCCAGGTGTCGGCGTCCGTGTCCGGTACCGGGTCGAGCCGGTCCGCGTGGGTGGTCACCGGCGCCGCGCCGGGGGTGAGGATGCGTACGGCCGCGGGAGCGGCCGGCGCGTCGGCGCCCGTTCGGGGCGTGCGGAGGCGGGGGATCAGGCCGGCCCGCAGCAGGGAGGACTTGCCGCTGCCCGAGGGTCCGAAGACGGCGGTGAAGCGGTGCTCGCGGGTCAGTCCGTCCAGCCGGTCCACCAGTCGGTCGCGGCCGAAGAACAGGGCGGCGTCGCCCGGTTCGTAGCGGGTCAGGCCCCGGTAGGGCGGGCGGGCCTCCTCGTCGGCGCCGGCGAGTGCGGCGGCCTCCGCGCTCGCCGCCCGCCAGCGCCGCTCCCACTCCGCCGCCTCGCCGCCGCAGACGTCGACGTAGGCGAGGGTCACCGCGAGGGTGGGCAGTTGACGTCCGGCGGCCGCCTGCGACAGGGCGGTCACCGAGAACGGGACCTTGTCGGCCATCGTCCGGTAGGTCGGCCGGCCCACCGAGTCGCGCAGGGCGCGCAGTTCGGCGGCGAACCGCTCCACCGGTCCGGCCGCGGGGTCCAGCCGTCGCTCCCGGCGTCCCACTCCGTTTCCGCCCACGTGTGCCCCGCCCCGCCGTCGTCGCTCTCGGTCCCCGTCCGGGCGCCCACGGTAGGGAGGCGCGGGAGCGGGCGGCAAGCGCCGGGCAGCTCATCGGGGGGTGGCGCACGGGGAGTTCACCGTGTCTTCACGCGAGGTCCGCACGGGTCCGGCCCGCCGCGCGGGGCCCGCCGCATTGTTCAGGGGCGCGTGCGGGCTGCTGAACAACGGTGTTCCGCGGTGGAATCGGTGCTCGGGGGAGTGCGGGGCGGCACGGCCGCCGGGTCCGTCACGGTGCCGGGTCCGTCACGGGCGCGCCACCCCGCACCCGTTCCCCCCTCCGTGGAAGGCACCCGCGGGCCCGAACGAGGCACATGAAGGAAGTGATCCGATGACCGCCGAGACGGCGACCCGTCGGCCGTGGACCGTGACGCTGGCGGTGGTGCTGGTGATGCTGGGGACGCTGGTCGCGGCGACGACGGCGGCCGGCCCGCAGGGCGCGGCGACCCTGGTGCTCCTGCTGGTGGCGGTCTGCTTCTGGTTCGCGGTCCGGGCGGGCCGCGGCCGGCGGGGCGCCCGGACCGCGGTGACCGGTCTGACCGCGGCGATCCTCGTCGTCGCCGCGCCGTTCGCCCTGGACGATCCGCTGTACGGCGGCACCACGCTGCTGCTGGGCGCGCTGCTCGCCGTCGCGGGCGTGGTCCTGCTGTACCTGCCGGCCGCGGAGGCGTACGTGCGGGCCCGCAGCGGGGACAGCGGCGAGGAGTTCGCGGGATGACCGGGCCGCCGCCGCACGGGGAACCCGACCGGCAGCCTCTTCTCCCCCCGGAGCCCGACCCGGCCCGGCCCTGGGACACCGACCCGGCCGGGCCCTGGGACCCCGGGCCGGACTACGGGCGGGTGGCACCCCGGGAGCCGCGTCCACCCGATCCGCTCGCCGTGGCTGTCGGCAACGCCTCGCTGCTCGGGGCGGGTTACCTGATCCTGAGGCGCCGGGGGCTGTTCTGGGCCGCCGCGGTGGTCACCGTGTCACTGCTGTGGCTGACGTACGCGACCGCCGAGACGTGGTGCGAGCTGCTCGTGGTGCTGTGGTGGGCCACGGTCGTCGGACACGGCTGGTGGCTGGCCCGACGGCACCCGGCGGCGGGGCCGCGGCGCGGGCAGCGACTCCTCGCGCTCGCCCTCACGGTGCCGGTCCTCGCGGCCGCCGGGTGGGTGCGGTTCGACGCGCACCGGGTCGAGGACGACGTCGCCGAGGCTCGCGCGGACGGGGACTGCGGGGCCGCGGTGGCCGCTCAGGACGGGGTGGCGTTCCGGCACCGGCTGGTCGCCGCGCCGCTGGCGGCCCGGGGTGACGCGGTGGTCGAGGCGTGCGAGCGGCTGGACACCGCCGGGAGCTACCTCGTCGGCGGGCTGACCGGTGACCTGGACTCGCTGGAGACCGGCTTTCGGCGGCTCGGCGCGGTGCTCGGCGAGTCCGGCAACGAGCGGACCGTCCGGGCAACGCTGGACCGCTTCCTCGGCCGGCTGCCCACCGACGACGGGTGTCTGACCGTGACCGTCGCGGACTGGCTGCGCGAGCGCGCGCCCGGGCCCCGGGACCTGACCGGACCCGCCGCCGCCACCGCGGCCCGGATGGCGCCGCAGGCGCTGATGGACTGCGCCGACGACTTCATGTCCACGGAGGACTGGCCGGGCGCGCGCGAGCGCTACCAGCGGCTGCTCGACGAGTACCCGGACGACGTCCGCACGGACGCCGCCCGCAAGGGGGTCGGGAAGGCGGGGCTGGCGATCGAGCTGGACCGGATCACCGAGCTGGTCGCGGCGGCGGACTCGATGGGATCGGGCTACTGCCAAAAGCCGGCGAAGTACTCCCAGGCCCCCGCCTACCGCAAGGGCCGGACCAGCGCCGTGTTCGTCGGCGACACCGAGTACACGGACAAGCTGCCCGAGGAGTGGAGGACCGACACGGCCCACGCCTCCCTGGTGGTGTGCACCGGCGAGGCGAAGGCCGGGGACGTGGTCGAGACGTGCCAGTACGAGGACCACAACGGCAACATCGGCAGTGTCAGGTTCAACAAGCTGGCGGTCCGGGTGAAGGGCTACGCGCTGCGGACCGGGAAGCTCGTCGTCGACCGCACGGTGCAGCTGGGCGGCGAGAGCTGCCCCGGCATCCTCCGGTACTTCGACGCGCTGCCGTCACGGATGGCCGTCACGCCCTCGAACGGGGACGTGCGCGACGCCTTCGGGCCGGTGGTCGGGCGCTGACCGGCGTGTCGCGCTCGCCGTCACGGGGGTTGCCGGGCCGCCGGCGGGGCACCCGGGGGCACTGTGCACGGACGGGACGCGATCCTGGTGACCGGCTGGTTCAGCTTCCTGCACGGGGAGGCGACGGCCGGGGACGTGCTGGCGCTGGCGCGGGTGGAGCAGGTGCTGCGGGAGGCGGGGCTGGCGTACGACGTCGTGTGGAGCCCCGGGTTCCGCGCCGACGGCACGCACTTCGACGACGTGGACCCGGCGGCGTACTCCCGGCTGGTGTTCGTGTGCGGGCCGGTGCACGGGCCGCAGGTGGAGGAGGTGCACCGGCGGTTCGCGCACTGCGTGCGGATCGCGGTGGGGGTCTCCGTGGTCGATCCGGACTCACCGGCCGTCACCGGCTTCCACCGGGTGCTGGCCCGGGACGCCGCCGGGACCGGACCGGGCGTGGACCTCGCGGCCCGCGCTCCGGCGCTCCCCGCGGTGCCCGTCGTCGGGGTGGTGCTCACTCACGGCCAGCACGAGTACGGGGGCCTGCGACGGCACGAGGAGGTCGCCGCCGGGCTGACCCGCTGGCTGGCGGGCCGGGACTGTGCCCGGCTGGAGCTGGAGACCCGGCTCGACGCGCACGACTGGCGGCTGTGCGGCACACCGGCCCAGCTGGAGGCCGTACTGGCCCGCCTCGACCTGGTCGTCACCGACCGGCTGCACGGGCTGGTGCTCGCGCTGCGGGCCGGTGTCCCCGTACTGGCGGTGGATCCGGTCGAGGGCGGCGCGAAGGTGACGGCGCAGGCCCGCGCCTGCGGCTGGCCGGCGCTGGTGGCCGCCGAACAGCTCGCCGGGGAGTCCGCGGAGGGGGTGCTGCAGCACTGGTGGCACTGGTGCCTGACCGACGGACGGGCGCGGGCGGCGCGGATCGGTGCGGGGTTCCGGGCGGCCGACCCGGTCCCGGACCCGGCGGACGGCCTGGTGGCCGCGTTGCGGGCCGCGTCGGACGGCGGCGACGGGGCGGTGCCGGTGCCGCCGCGCGGTTAGCCGCGGCGCGGCACGGGCACTCGGCGGGCACCGGTCCGCCCCCGGGAGGAGACCAACGTGTCCATCGGCCGGCTCCCCGATCACGAGCAACGCATACTCGACGAGGTCGAACGGGCGCTCAGACGCGACCGCCGCCTCGACCGCCGCCTGCGCACACTGCGGCTCCGCCGCCGCCCCGATCCCACCCGGCTGGCGGCGTACCGGCCACGCACCGTGACCGTGCTCCTGCTGCTCGCCGTGTCGGTGACACTGATGGTCGTCGGCATCGTCACCTCCGCGCCCGGCGTGATCTGGACGTTCGCCGGAGTGTGGCCGGTGGCCCTGTTCGCGGTGTTCCGGCTGCTGTGCCGGTGGACGGAGGGCTAGGGCCTGTCCGGCGGATCATGCCGCAGACGCGGGGTCTGGCACGCCCATCTGCGGCGTTGTCGTCGGTTGTCAACGCTCCGCGTTGCCGCCCTCCTCCGCCTTGCAGCTGCGGGCCGGGTCAGCCGGTGTAGCTGCGGGCCGTGGAGTCGCGTTGGGCGGGTTCCAGTGAGCGCAGTCGCGCCTCGATCTCCGGCGGCAGCACCCGGCGTTCGCGCAGCACCCACGGCAGGGCGGCCGTCGCCTGGGCGAAGGCGCGCAGGGACGCGGTGTCGCGGGGGACGGTGCGGGCCAGGTGGAGGGTGCGGCGCAGGGCGGGGCCGACCGGGCGGCGCAGCCAGGTGAACCACAGGGTGTTGCGGATGCCCTGCGCCCTGCGCACGGTCGAGTCCCGTACCCCGGACGGCTGGTGATGGATCGTCAGGTGGTCGGCGTACGTCAGCCACCAGCCGTTGGCGGCGAGGTCGGCGGCGAGCAGCTCCTCCTCGCCGCCGAGCCACAGCCGGGGGTGGAAGCCACCCGCGGCCCGGAAGGCGTCGGTGCGCAGGACGGTCGCGGCGGCCAGGAAGGAGCCCAGCGCCGGGCCCGGGAGCCAGTCGGGGCGGGGCACGGGCGAGTCGCGCAGCTCCTCGACGATGGGGTCCTCGGTGCCGTCCGGTTCGACCAGGATGCGGGCGGTGACCGAGCCGACCGCCGGGTACCGGTCGAGCAGGTCGGCGGCACCGGCCAGGGAGCCGGGCGCCCACCAGGAGTCGTCGTCGCAGAAGGCGACGTAGGGGGTGGTCACCCGGCGGACCGCCAGGTTGCGGCCGACGGCGCCCAGGTTGCGGCCCGGGCGCAGGAGCCGTACGCCGGGGTGGTGGCGGGCGACGGCGGTGGCCGTGCCGTCGGTGGAGCCGTTGTCGGTGACGATCACCGGGGGCTGCTCGGAGAGTTCGGCGAGCCGGTCCAGGGTGCGCAGGAGTTCGGGGCGCCGGTTGTGGGTGATGACGACGACGGTGGTCCGGGCGTCCGTCATGAGACCGCTCCGCCGGGTCCGTCTGCTCCGTCGGCTCCGTCGAGGAGGCGGGCGGCCCGTTCCACGTGCGGTGGCAGGGGCCTGCGGGCGCGCAGCGCGGCGGGCAGCCGGGTGAGTGTCTCGCGCAGGGCGTGCCGGGCGTGCGGGTCGCGGCGGGCGTCGGCGGCGAGGCGGCGGGTGCGGGCCAGGGCGTGCGGGAAGGGGCGGCGCAGCCAGGCGGTGAGGAGCTCGTTGCGGCGTACGACGGCCGGGCGGCCGGTGCGGGGGCGCGGGTCCGGGTGGTGGTGGGCGACCACGTCGGGGCAGTGCGTGACGCCCCAGCCGCGGGCCGCGAGGTCGTATGCGAGGAGGGTCTCCTCGGCGCCGAAGAACAGCAGCGGGTGGTAGCCGCCCGCGTCGAGGTACGCGGTGCGGCGGGCGACGGCGGCACAGCCGAGGAAGCCGAGCACCTGGGTGCCGGGCAGGTCGGTGGCCGTGCCGAGCGGGGAGCGGGCGAGCAGGTCGTTGAGGGGGTCCGCGATGTCGGCGGGGCCGACGAGGGTGCGGGCGGAGAGCAGGCCGAGCCGGGGGTGCTCGTCGAAGTGCCGGGCGGCGGCGCGCAGGGAGCCGGGTGCCCACCAGGAGTCGTCGTCGCTGAACGCGACGTACGGCGTCTCCAGGGCGCGCACCCCGTGGGTACGGGCGAGGGCACCGTGGTTGACCGGCAGGGCGAGGGTGCGGACCTGGGGGAAGTCGCGGGCCAGCATGGCGCGGGTGTCGTCGGTGGAGGCGTTGTCGACGACGAGGACCTCGGGCCGCTCGGGCAGGGCGAGCAGGTTCCGCACTGTGACGGCGAGGCTCGCGCGGCGGTTCCGGGTGGCGATGACGATGCCGACGGGGCCGGGTTTCGCGGGTTCGGTGCGGGCCCGTTCGCGGGTGGCCGTCGGGCCGTGGTGCGCGGGGTGGCTCATGGTCCCTCTTCCGGGGCTTCCTGGGTGTCCTGGGTGTCCGGTGTGTCGAGCCCATCCAGCGCATCGAGCGCTTCGAGTACGGCGTCGGGGGTGATCCGCAGCAGCGCGGGGTCGGTGCGGTGGCCGTGCGGGTCGCCGTCCGGGCCCGGATGCCACAGGGCCCGGTGGCGGGGGTGGGGCGGCGGCCCCCAACGGCTGGGCGGGACCGGGCCGAAGAGGGTCACGGAGGGCGTGGCGTGGGCGACGGCGAGGTGGGCGATGCCGGTGTCGCCGCTGACGACGGCGCGGGCGCCCGCGACGAGGGCGGAGAGGCGGTCGTAGGGCAGGCCACCGCCGAAGACGTCCGTGTCCGGCAGGTCGGCGAGCTTGGCCAGCCGGGCCACCAGGTCCGCCTCGTGCGCTCCCCCGGTGACGACGACCCGGCGTCCGCGTGGGCGCAGCGCCTCGGCGACGACCGCGTACCGTTCCACGGGCCAGCAGCGGGAGGGCGCACCGGCGCCGGGGTGCAGCACGACGGCGCCGGGGGCGGGGGACGGCCCCGGCGGACGCGGCAGCCGCAGGTCGGTCGGATCGGCTTCGATGCCGTACGCACGCAGCAGCCGGCACCACCGCTCGCGCTCGTGCTCCTCGGCGTACCAGGGCGGGCCGTCCACCTCGGGGGTCTCGGGGTGCGCGAACGCCAGCAGCCGCCGCGGGCCGAGCCGGCTCAGCAGGCGGTGACTGGGCGGCCCGTTGCCGTGCAGGTCGACGGCGACGTCCGGGGGCGGGCCGGTCCAGTCGAGGCTGCGCGGGACGGCACGGCCGGGTTCGGCGGCGGGCAGCACCCGGTCCACGGCACCGGTGGCGGCGGCCACGGGGGTCAGTTCGGCGGGGGTGGCCAGCACCAGCTCGTGCCCGGGGTACGCCCGCCGCAGCGCCCGCAGGGCGGGCACCCCGGCCAGCAGGTCCCCGAGCCCCAGGGCCCGCAGCACGAGTACCCGGGGGACGCCACCGCCCTCGCCGCCGACCAGGTCAGGTCCGCGCCGCACCGCCCCGGCGACCGGCGGGTGGACGGGATCCCCGGTCACCGGCCCACCGGCCGACCCGGGGATCCCGGACCCGCCCTTCCCGGGCGGGGTCGGCGGCACCGCCGCACCCGTACCGGCCTCCCGGCCGCCCGCGGACACGTCACGACCGTCCACCGGCCGGGCCGGGCTCTCGCCGCGGACGGCGCGGGCCTCGCGCCCCCGGCCGGCCGCGGCCCGGTCCCCGCCGCGCCGCCCGACGCCGGCGCTCCCGCCGGCCGCCGCCGCGACCGGTTTCCCAACGGCCGGGCCGGCCGTTGAACGGCCGTGCGCGGTGGTCGGCGCGGGCCGTGCTCCACGGCGGGTGGGCCGCGGTCCCTGCGCACTGCGTGCGTACGCCGACGTGGGCGGGGCGGGCGAGCGGCTCGCGGGCCGCGCGGGCAAGTGGCCCACGGCGACCACGGGGGAGTGACTCACGGGCGGCGCGAACGAGTGGCCCACGGCGACCACGGCCGAGTGACTCACGGGCGGCGCGAACGAGTGGCCCACGGCGACCACGGCCGAGTGACTCACGGGCGGCGCGGGCAAGTAACCCACGGCGACCACGGCCGAGTGACTCGCGGGCGGCTCGAACGAGTGGCCCACGGCGACCACGGGCAAGCGGCTCACGGGCGGCGCGGGCGGTGGAGTGCCCGGCCCGGCGCCGACGAGGGGCTGGGTGCGGGGGTGGCACGGGGCTCCGGAGCTCATCGGGGGGCCTCCGCCGCGCGGGCCAGCAGGGCGGTGGAGGAGCGGCCGTCGAGGTAGGGCAGGAGGACCGCCTGGCCGCCCCACTCCTGGAGGAGGGCGGCCTCGGGGAGGTCGGCGCCGGCGTAGTCGCCGCCCTTGACCCAGACGTCGGGGCGCAGTTCGCCCAGGAGGCGTTCGGGGGTGTCCTCGTCGAAGACGGCGACCGCGTCGACACAGGCGAGGGCGCGCAGGACGCGGACGCGGTCGGCGAGGGGGTTGACGGGGCGTCCGCCGCCCTTGCGGCGCCGGACGGAGGCGTCGGAGTTGACGCAGACGACCAGGCAGTCGCCAAGTCGCCGGGCGGCCTGGAGGAGGCCGACGTGTCCGGCGTGCAGCAGGTCGAAGCAGCCGCCCGCGGCGACGACCGTGCCGTGTTCGGCGCGGATCCGGGTGGCCAGGGCGCCGGGGTCGTCGGTGTCGGGGAGTGCGGCGAGGGCTCGTTCGGAGCCGGCCGGCGGCACGGCGGCCGCGCCGCCCGCGGCGACGAAGGCCGTGGCGGCGCTCACCGCGCCCTCGACCGCCTCCCCCACCAGCGCCCCGTCGGCGAGCAGCCCGGCCGCGGTGGCCGCGAACCGGTCCCCCGCGCCGCAGGAGTCGCCGTGGTGGGCGGCGGGCGCGGGGACGAGGAGGGGGTGCTCGCCGTAGGACAGGAGGGCGCCGCGCGGGCCGAGGGTCACCGCCACCGCGGCCGCCCGCCAGTCCCGTACGAGGACGGCGGCGTCCAGCGAGGCGGCGCGCAGTCCGCCGCCCCGGTGGTCCCGGTCGGGTGCGAAGGCGTGGGCCTCCTTCTCGGCGGGCGTCACCAGGCGGGTGCCGGGGACCGGCGGCCCGCCGCGCGGGTGCGGGTCCCAGACCAGCGGCGGGCGCGCGGCGAGCACGTCGCGCAGGGCGTCGGCCGCGCCCCGGCCGTAGTCGGAGACGAGGACGGCGCGGGCCGAACGCAGCGCGTCGCGGGCCTCGTCGGTGGCCCCGCGGACCCGGCCGCCGCCCCGGTCGAGCCGGACGACGGGACGGTCCTGGGCGAGGACACGGGTCTTCTCCGGGACCGTGCCGGTCAGCGGAAGCGGGATCAGGGTCAGCCAGGGGGCGAGCAGTTCGCGCAGGGCGAGACCGGCCGGGTCGTCGCCCACCCCCGCGATGAGCGTGACCTCGCGGCCGTCGCGGGCGGCGAGGTACGCGGCGAGGGCGGCGCCGCCCGGCCGGATCCGCTCGGCGCACTCCGAGACGACCGGGACCGGCGCGTCCGGTGCCAGCCGGTCGGCGGATCCGGTGAGGTCGCGGTCGAGCAGCGCGTCGCCGACCACGACCAGCGGGGTCCTCCTGTCAGCCTTGGCGGCCATGTCTCCCGTCACCTCCGCTTCCGCTGTGCCGCGCGTCCGGCGCCCCGCGCACTGCCCGCGCCGCGTCCGGCGACCCGGGCACCGCGCGCGCCGCGCTCCAGGGCCGCGTCGAAGGCCGCGCAGATCATGTGGACGGCGACCAGGTGGATCTCCTGGACGGTGGCCGTCGAGGGCGCCTCTACGCACAGGGACTCGTCGCTGCCCGCCATGAGCGGGTTGGGGGCGCAGCCGGTGAGCGCCCAGACCCGTACCCCGGCCGCGCGGGCCGCGTCGGCCGCGGAGAGCAGGTTGGCGCTGGCACCGGACGTGGACAGCAGCATCAGCACGTCGCCCTCGCGGCCGTGGGCGCGGACCTGGCGGGCGAACACCTCGTCGACGCCGTAGTCGTTGGCGATGGCCGTGGTGGAGGAGGTGTCGGCGTGCAGGGCGATCGCGGAGAACGGCGGGCGGTCGTCGCGGTAGCGGCCGACGAGTTCGGCGGTCAGGTGCTGTGCCTGGGCGGCGCTGCCGCCGTTGCCCGCGGCGAGCAGCCGGCCGCCGCCGCTCAGCACGGCCGCGAGGCGGTCGCCCCAGCGCTGGGTGACGTGCGCGGAGGCACGGAACGCGCCCAGTGCTTCCAGGAGTTCGTCGCAGTGCCCGACGACGGGCGGGTGCACGGTCATGACGCCACCTCCGTGGACACGGCGTGTTCGGAGCGGGTCAGGCGGTACACCTGTTCCGCGCCGTCGGCGACGCGCGCCCACGTGTAGTGCCGCAGGACGCGCTCGCGGCCGTTCCTGCCGTACTGGCGGCGCAGCCGCTCGTCGGCGAGGAGTTCACGGGCCGCCTCGGCCACGGCCTCGGGGTCCTGCGGGGCGACCAGCCGGCCGGTGACGCCGTCGGCGACGGAGTCGCGGTGGCCGCCGACGTCGGTGGCGAGGACGGGCACCCCGCACGCCATGGCCTCCAGCGGCACGATGCCGAACGGCTCGTACACCGGGGTGCACAGCACCAGGTCGGAGCTGCGGAGCAGGGCGGGCATGTCGTCCGGGTCGACCGCGCCGAGCAGCCGGACCCGGTCGGCGACGCCGGCCCGGCGGGCGATGCCGGTCAGGCGCTGTGCCTCGGGTTCGGCCTCCACGGCGCCGGCCGGCGGGCCGCCGGCGACGAGGAGTTCGGCGTCGGGGACGTGGGCCAGGGCGCGGATGGCCTGGTCGTATCCCTTGCGGGGGACGAGTCGTCCGCAGGCCAGCAGCCGGTGCCGCAGGCGTCGTTCGGGGGTGCGGCCGGTGTCGGCGGCGGGGTGGAAGTGCTCGGCGTCCACTCCGCAGGGCACCACGGAGACCTGCCGGGGCGGGACGCCCATGTCGCCGAGTTCCGCGACCTCGTCGGTGCAGGTGGCCAGGATCCGTTCGCAGGTCCGGCCGAGTTGCCGTTCGATGCCGATGCGCTCGTAGGGGCTGGTGTCCCGCATGCCCTGGTGGCGGCGCTTGACGGTGCCGAGGGCGTGGAAGGTCTGGACGAGGGGGATGCCGTGCGGGGCCGCGCCGAGCTGCGAGGCCATGCCGGACATCCAGAAGTGGGCGTGCACCACGTCGGGTCGTTCCCGGGCCCAGGCGCGGGCCAGGTGGGCGCCGAAGGCGGGCATGTGGGGGAAGAGTTCGTCCTTGGGGACGGACACGGGTGGCCCGGCCGGCACGTGTTCGACGACCGCGCCGCCGGGCAGGGGCACCCGGTCGGGCAGGTCGGTGGCGTCCCGGCGGGTGTAGACCGTGACGTCGTGCCCGCGGCCCGCCAACTCCTCGGCGAGACGGGCCACGTAGACGTTCTGTCCACCGGCGTCGACGCCACCGAGCGCGGCGATCGGGCTCGCGTGCTCGGACACCATGGCGATCCTCATCGGGTCACCTCCTTGAGCAGCCGCTCCCAGTCGTCCAGGAAGCGGGACAGCCCGTAGTGGGCCAGGGCCGCCGCACGGGCCGCCTCGCCGACCGCCCGCGCGTGCGGCGGGTCGGCGAGGAAGTCGCGTACGGCGTCGGTCAGTACGTCGATGCGGTTGGACACGACCCCGGCGCCGGGCGGCACGGCCTCGGTGACCTCGGTGGTGGCGAGGGCGACGATGGGCATGCCCAGGTGCATGGCCTCCAGCAGGGACAGGCCGAGGGAGGTCCAGCGGACGGGGTGGACGTAGACGCGGCGGCGGGCCAGCTCGGTGTGCAGCTCGCTCTGCGGGACGTCCTGGGTGCGGCAGCGGCCGGGGTCGACGCCGAGGTGCTCGGCGAGTCCCTCGGTGCGCATGCCGAACACATCGAGCGGAGCGGCGCGGGAGAAGACGGGGAGCAGGTCGGTCCCCGTCGTACGCCCGCGCCGGATCGGCTCGTTGACGACGACGGCGGCGCGGTCCAGCTCGCCGGTCCAGCGGTGGCCGGGGTCGACGATGCCGTGCTCGACGACGGTGGTCGGGGTGGCGCCCGCGTCCCACATCAGCCGGTTGAAGTGGGTGACGTGGACGAGGGTGACGCCGGGGAGGTCCGCGGCCGGGTGGCGGGTGTGGGGCACGTCGCCGTCGGGGGCGTTGTGCTCCAGGTAGACCAGCGGCGGGCGACGGCCCAGCCAGCGGTCGACCAGGTCGAGTTCGTGCGGGCGCTGGAGGACCACGAGGTCGACGTCCTCGTCCCGCAGCCGCTCCGGCGGCACCTCGACTACGGAGTCGGGCCAGTCCCAGGTGCGGGCGCGGCCGAGGCCGTCGGGGCCGCGGTCGGGGGTGACGGGGAGGAGGTAGGTGTGCGGGCCCTGCACGAAGGCCGTGGTCCACGACCCGTGCACGTGCCAGATGAGGATCCTCATGTCTCCCCCAGCAGTTTCTCGACGGCGGCGGCCACGTCGGTGGCCGTGACGGTGTTCAGGCAGAGGTGCCCGGGGACGGGGCAGTCCCGGGCCCTGCTGTCGGCGCAGGGCGCGTCCTGGTCGCCCAGCAGGACGTAGGGGACGCCGTAGGGGCGCCAGCGCTCGGCGGGTACGACGGGGGCGAACAGGGAGACGACGGAGGTGCCGACGGCGGCGGCGAGGTGGGCGGGCGCGGTGTTGCCGGTGACGACGACGGCGGCGCCCGCGAGGACGCCGGCCAGTTCGGGGGCGTCGGTGCGGCCGCCGAGGTCGGTGCCGTGCCGTCCGGCGACGTGTGCGGTGAGCTCGCGCTCGTCGGGGCCGCCGGTGACCAGCACGCGGTGTCCGGCGGCGGCGAGTTCGCGTACGGCCTCGGCGGCGCGCTCGGGGCTCCAGGCGCGGGCGGGGACGCTGGCGCCGGGGTGCAGGACGACGTAGGGGCCGGGCCCGGTGAGGGCGTCGGCGGGCGGCGGCGTGTGCACGCGCAGCCGTCCGTCGTCGGTCGCCGGGAACCCGGCCGCCTCGGCGAGGTGCAGCGCGGCCTCGGCCTCGTGGGCGTGCGGGGCGCGGTGGTGGCGCAGGTCGAGGAGGGAGCCCGGGTAGTCCTCGCTGTCGGCGGCGATGTACCGGACGCCGGCGAGGCGCAGCACCAGGGCGGTGGGCAGCGGGGACTGGTGGAAGGAGGTGAGGACCAGCGCGGTGTCGGCGTCGATCCGGTCCACGAGGGCGTCGATGTCCTCGCGGCGGACGTCGGGCGGCTCGAACCCGCCCCACGGCGCCTCCCACACCAGCACCTCGTCGACGCCGGGCAGCAGCCGGGCGGCGGGCGCGCCGCGCGACCCGCACAGCATGGTCACGTGGTCGGCCCGCGCGGCTACGGCACGCACGGCGGGCCCGGCGAGCAGCACGTCGCCGAAGCTGTCGAGCCGGGTGACGAGCACCTTCATGACGACCTCCCGTGCCTGCCCCCGACGACGGACCCGCGCACCGCCCCGCCGTCCGACACCCCACGGGCACGCGCCGCCTCGGCGCCCGGCACGGCACGGGCACGCGACGCTTCCGCATCCGGCACCGCACGGGCACGCGCCGGGTCGGCGGGGTCGGGGGCGTGGGTCTCGTTCGTGGTGGCGGTGCCGGTGGGCTCGGCGGTGAAGCCGTCGCGACGTGGGGGCGACCCGTTCGCGGCCGCCGTTTCGGCAGCGCCCGGTCGGTGTTCGGGGGGCTGCCGGTGGGTGGTGTCGGCCGGGCGGAAGACGCCTCGCCCGGGCGCCGTGGCGGACGGGGTCTGTGCGGGACCGGGCCGGCCGTCGTCGTCGCGGTCGGCGGCGGTCCGTGGGCCGGTGCGCCCCGGACCGGGCCCGTACGCCGTCTCGATGAGCCGCTCGTTCGCCAGGATCCGGCCGGTGGGCGGGCCGGTGAGCAATGCCCGTACGGCGGTCAGGAGATCGGGGGCAACGTGGGCCGCGGCGGCAGTCTCCTGCGGGCGGGTGCGGTCGTTGGGGACGAGGATGCTCCGGGCGCCCGCGCGTTCGGCGGCCTCCGTGTCGGCACCGATGTCGCCGATGACGACGCAGTCGGCCGGCGCGGCGCAGACGCGGCCCGCCGCCCACAGGACCAGGCCGGGCTGCGGCTTGCGGCAGTGGCAGCCGTCGTCGGGGCCGTGCGGGCAGACGGCCCAGACGTCGAAGGGGCCGATCAGGTCGTCGACGCGGCGGTTGACGCGCCGGACGTCGCCGTCGCTGATCAGACCGCGGGCCACGCCGGACTGGTTGGTGACGACGCCGACGCGGATGCCGTGGGCGCGCAGCAGTGCCACCGCCTCGCGGGCGCCGTCGACGGGGCGGACCAGGTCCGGGTCGCCGTTGTAGGGGACGTCGTGGACGAGGGTGCCGTCGCGGTCGAAGAGGACGGCCTTCACCGGGCTGTCGGCGGGGCTCATGCGGTCACCTCCCGCCAGGCGGGCGCGGCGCGGTGCCGCCAGAGTCCGCTGAGCCGGTGCCAGGTCGCGGCGGGCGGGATGAGCGCGCTGGTGACCAGCATGGTGGTGACCTCGTGCCGGGTGCGCGGTCCGGGCGCGATGCGGGCCCAGGCGAACTCGGCGGTGCCCGCGGCCCAGCCGGCCCCGGCGACGGCGGCGGCCCGGGGGCGTCCGGCCGCCGCGAGGACGAGGGCGGCGGTACCGGCGGCGGTGATCGCCGCATGGCGCCGGATCCGGCCCCGGGGCGCGACCGCCTTGGCCCACCAGTCGGGGCCGTGCAGCCGCCGCATCAGGGCGTCGTCGGCGTTGCCGCGCTGCTGCTTCAGGGAGACCCAGCGCGCGGCGGGGCGTACCGGGTGCCGGGTGGTGCGGCGGCCCCGCCGGATGCGCCAGCCCGCGTCGAGGACGCGCAGCGCGAGGTCGGCGTCCTCGCGGAAGGCGCGGGTGAAGCGTTCGTCGAAGCCGCCGACCTGTTTGAGCACGTCGGTGCGGTAGGCCATGTCGGCGGTGATCCACCGGGCCTGGGCGAGGCCGGCGGTGCCGCGCTCCCAGTCGGTGGGGCGGCGCTCGCCGGGCAGCGGTACGGCGATCACGCCCTGCACGGCGCCGGTGTCGGGTGCCGCCTCGGCGAGGTCCTGGATCAGCTGGTCGCACCAGTGCGGGCCGACCTGGACGTCGTCGTCGAGGAAGGCGGTCCAGGGCGAAGTGACCGCGCGGGCACCGGTGTTGCGGGCGGCCGCCGGACCGCGGCCCCCGCTGCGCAGCACCACCGTGCGCTCGCGCAGGTCGCCCAGGACGGTCAGCGCGTGCTCCAGCGCGTCCGGCCCGGCATCGGGGTCGGGCCGGTCGTCGACCAGGACGATCTCGTCGGGGTCGGGTCCGTGCGCGGCGACCAGCGCGGCCAGGCAGTCGGCCAGCGTGTCGCGCACGAGGGTGGGGACGACGACGGCGTAGCCGGTGCGCGGGCCGCCGGTTCCGGGGGCGGTGCTCATGCGAACGCCCGTCCCCGGCGCACCGCGAAGGGGCCGATGGCCAGCAGGTCGACGGGTGCCGAGCCGAAGCACTCCAGCGCGTCGCGCGGGTCGTCGACCATGGGCCGCCCGGCGGTGTTGAGGCTGGTGTTGACGACGACGGGCAGCCCGGTGCGCCGTTCGAAGGCGGCCAGCATCCGCGCGACGAGCGGCTCGCGGCGTTCCTCGACTGTCTGGATGCGGGCGGTGCCGTCGACGTGCACGACGGCGGGGATGCGGTCGCGCCACTCGGGGTCGACGTCGTGCACGAAGAGCATGTACGGGCTCGGGACCGGCCCGGTGAAGATGTCGGCGGCGCGGTCGGCGAGCACCATCGGCGCGACGGGGCGGAACTCCTCGCGGCCCTTGACGTGGTTGAGGCGTTCGAGGTTGTCCGCGCGGCCGGGGTGGGCCATCAGGGAGCGGTGTCCGAGGGCGCGCGGCCCGAACTCGCTGCGGCCCTGGAACCAGGCGACGACGCCGTCCCGGGCCAGTTCCTCGGCGACGGTCTCGGCGATGTCGTCCGGCTCCTCGTAGGGGATCGCGGCCGTCTCCAGCCGGGCGCGGATCTCGTCGTCGCTCCAGCCGCGCCCGAGGTCGGCGCCGGGCATCGGTTCGGGTGCGGCGCCCTCCTGGGCGGCGGCCACGTGCAGGGCGCCGCCGAGGGCGGTGCCGGCGTCACCCGCGGCCGGCTGCACCCACACGTGCCGGTACGGTCCGCGGGCGGCGATCTTCGAGTTGGCGACGCAGTTCAGCGCGACGCCGCCCGCCATGGTCAGGGCCTCGCCGCCGGCCTCGCCGTGCAGCCAGTGGACCAGTTCGAGGAGGAGTTCCTCGAGGACGGCCTGGGTGCTCGCGGCCAGGTCGGCGTGGTCCTTCGTCCAGTCCTCGCCCTTGGCGCGCGGCGGGGCGAGGGCCGCCCAGTCGACGCCGTGGGCGCGGAAGCCGCCGTCGCCGGTGGCGTGGATGTGCTCGCGGAGCCGGTCGAGGTGGCGGGGGGTGCCGTAGGAGGCGAGGGCCATCACCTTGTACTCGTCGCTGCTGCGCAGGAAGCCGAGGTGCTCGGTGAGTTCCTCGTAGACCAGGCCGAGGGAGTGCGGCAGCGCCTGGGTGGCGAGGACGTCGAGCTTGCCGTCGCGGTAGCGGCCGGCCAGGTGGGAGGCGGACTCGCCGCGGCCGTCGAGGACGAGGACGTCGTTGTCGGGGTGCGGCGAGGCCGGTCCGGCGGAGGCGGCGTGCGCCACGTGGTGCGGGACGAAGACGACCTGGTCCGGGTGGAGCCCGGGGAGCGCCTCGGCGAGGAACTCGGGGGCCCTGCGGGCGTACTCGAGCCGCAGCGGGTCCCAGGGGTCGTCCAGGCCCAGGTCGCGGGCGGGCCGGGCGAGTTTGGGATCGAAGGAGTAGGCCACGGCGTCCAGTTCGCCGGGCCGTACCCCGGCGTGCTCCAGGCACCACCGCGCGGACAGCTCCGGGACCTCCCACGCGGAGAACGGCAGCGGGCGCTTGCCGTGCTTGCGCCGGCTGAACCGCTCTTCCTCGGCGGCCGCAACGGTCCGGCCGTCGACGACGAGCGCGGCGGCCGGGTCGTGGAACAGGGCGTTGATACCAAGGATGCGCATGGGGCGGGCTCCTCTCTCGGCGACGCGGGTGCCGCGGGGCGGTTGCCTCAAACACTTGGAGACAGGTCACTTCCGGAGAAGAGCGGATGTATCACCGTATGTGACCATGCCGGGCCAGTGCTCAGGCGGCGACGGCGTGCGCGAACCAGCCGATGGTCCGCTCCAGCCCCTCGTTCCAGCTCACACTCGGCCGCCAGCCCAGCCGTTCCCGGGCCAGGGTGGTGTCCGGCTTGCGTCGGCAGGGGTCGTCGACGGGGCGTTCGACGAAGCGGATACGGGAGCCGGAGCCGGTGAGGTCGACGATCCGGCGGGCCAGTTCCAGCACGGTGATCTCGTCGTCGCCGCCGATGTTCATCGGCCCGGTCTCCCCGGACGCGGCGAGGGCCAGGACGCCCGCCACGGTGTCGTCGACGTAGCACAGGGAGCGGGTCTGGCCGCCGTCGCCGGCGACGGTGAGCGGCATGCCGTCCAGCGCCTGCGCGATGAAGGTGGGCACGGCGCGGCCGTCGCCGGTGCGCATGCGGGGGCCGTACGTGTTGAAGATCCGGACGATGGCGGTGTCGGTGCCGTGCACCTGGCGGTGGGCGGTGACCAGGGCCTCTGCGAAGCGCTTGGACTCGTCGTAGACGCTGCGCGGGCCGATCGGGTTGACGTTGCCCCAGTACGTCTCGCGCTGCGGGTGCTCCAGCGGGTCGCCGTAGACCTCGGAGGTGGAGGCGAGCAGGAAGCGGGCGCCGTCGGCGTGGGCCCGCTCCAGGGCGTTGCGGGTGCCGGTGCTCCCGACGTCGAGGGTCTCGAGGGGAAGCCGGAGGTAGTCGGCGGGTGAGGCGGGGCAGGCGAAGTGCAGGACCAGGTCGAACCGGCCGGGCAGGCCGCGCAGGGCCGCGGGGTCGGTGGCGTCGCCCCGGACGAACCGGAATCCGCGCCGTCGTTCCAGGTCGGCCACGTTGGTCCGGGAGCCGGTGGCCAGGTTGTCGAGGCAGACGACGTCGGTACCGGCGTCCAGCAAGCGACCGCACAGGTGGGACCCGACGAATCCGGCTCCGCCGGTCACCAGGGCCCGCCGCCAGGCGCGTCCGCTTCGGGGGCCGGTGACCCCGGGGCTCTCGCTCACGGGCTTCTCCTCACTCTCACCGTCACGTGTCGTGTCGGTGTGAGTAGCCCGGCCGCCACCCACCTACCTCGAACTGGCGTTCCAGGGGGCACTATAAACCGCGTATATACTCGCAGCGTATAGTCCTCGCATGCCTTCGCTGACCAGGAAGATGACGAAAACGGGGACCAGGTTGCGTGTGCTCGCGACCTTCGCGGCCGCGGCCTCGCTGACCCTCGCGCTGAGCGGCTGCACGAAGCTGGAGACGCACTCCCCCAGCTCCGTCCGCAACGCCGCCGACACTTCGGCGACCGAGGCCGGCACGGGGGCGGGCGCGAACGGCGCCCAGGCCAGGGCGGGCGGACTCGGCACCGTGGACTGCGCGCACACCAAGTGCATCGCACTGACCTTCGACGCCGGACCGAGCGAGAACTCCGCCCGGCTGCTCGACATACTCAAGGAGAAGCAGGTCCCGGCGACCTTCTTCCTGCTCGGCAAGGGACACATCGACACCTATCCCGAGCTTGTCAGGCGCATGTCCGACGAGGGCCACGAGGTGGCCAGCCACACCTGGACCCACAAGATCCTCACGGACGCCGATCCGGACGGAATACGGGACGAGCTGGAGCGCCCGAACAAGGAGATAGAGCGCCTCACGGGCAAGCGCCCCACGCTGATGCGCCCGCCGCAGGGTCGCACGGACGACACGGTGCACGACATCTGCCGTGAGCTGGGGCTGGCCGAGGTGCTGTGGAGCGTGACCGCCAAGGACTACAAGACGAACGACTCCGACCTGATCACCGAGCGGGTCCTGGACCAGTCGTCCCGGGACGGCATCATCCTGCTGCACGACATCTACGACGGCACCGTGCCCGCCGTGCCCGGGATCATCGACGCGCTCAAGAAGCGGGGCTACGTCTTCGTGACGGTGCCCCAGCTGATGGCGCCGGGGAAGGCCGAGCCGGGCAAGGTCTACCGCTGACGGACGTGCCACGATCGTCCGGTGGCCGTCTTCTCGCTCGAACGCACCGTTCCGCTCACCCCGGACGAGGCATGGCACCGCCTCACCCGGTGGGAGCGGCACGGCGACACCGTGCCGCTGACCCGGGTCACCGCCGCTCCGCCCGGCCCCACCCGCCGGGGCACGGTGGTCGTGGCCCGCACCGGGGCAGGACCGCTCGCCTTCGCCGACCCGATGGAGGTGACGGTCTGGCAGCCCCCGTGCCGGGACGCGCCCGGCCGGTGCCGGCTGGACAAGCGCGGCCGGGTGGTCCGGGGCTGGGCGGAGATCGAGGTCGGGACGGGACCCGGGGGACGGGCGCGTGTCGTGTGGCGCGAGGAACTGGACGTCAGATTCCTGCCGCCCCTCTTCGACGGCCCCCTCCGCCGCGCGGGGAGCCACGTCTTCGGCCGCACGGTCGACCACCTGCTCCGGCAGCCGTGAACCGGGGGTTGCGGGCAGGGGACGGCTCGCGGACGAGATCGCGCGGCGCGCCGCGCGGACACCGTTTCCCGCGTACCGTGCCGACATGTCTCCCAGAGCGCACACCTTCGCCCAACTGTCCCTCGCGGGTGCCTTGTTGACCCTGGCCGTGACGGCACCGCCCGCCTCCGCCGCCGACCGGGGTCATCCGGTCCCGCTGCGCATCGCCACCTACAACATCCACGCCGGGGCGGGCTCGGACGGCGTCTTCGACCTCGACCGGCAGGCCGCCGCGCTGCGCGCCCTCGACGCGGACGTGATCGGCCTCCAGGAGGTCGACGTGCACTGGGGAGCCCGCAGCCAGGGGCTCGACGTCGCCGGGGAGCTGGCCCGGCGGCTCGGCATGCGAGTGTCCTTCGCACCGATCTACAGCCTCGACCCCGTGACGGCGGGTGAGCCCCGGCGCGAGTACGGCGTGGCGGTGCTGTCCCGCTTCCCGGTCCGTTCCGCGACGAACCACGAGATCACGCGCCTGTCCACGCAGGACGAGAACCCGGTGCCGGCCCCCGCGCCCGGATTCGGCGAGGTGACGCTCAAGGTGCGCGGGGTGCCGGTGCAGGTCTTCGTGACCCACCTCGACTACCGGGCCGACCCGGCGGTGCGCGAGGCCCAGGTCGCCGACACCCGGCGGATCATGGCCCGGGAGCGGGCGGAGCTGCCGGGCGCCCGCCAGTTCCTGCTGGGCGACTTCAACGCCGAGCCCTCGGCACCCGAGCTGACGCCGCTGTGGAAGGAACTGCGCGACGCGGGAGCCGGAACCCCGGACACGTACCCGGCCGAGGCCCCGGTGAAGCGGATCGACTACGTGACCGTGGGCGAGGGCGTACGGGTGCGCACCGTCGCGGTTCCGGAGCAGCCCACGGCCTCCGATCACCGCCCGGTCGTCGCGGACGTGTCGCTGGCGAGAAGGGGCCCGGGCCGGGGGTGAGGGCGGCCCCTCGGAGCCCCGGCAGGGGCTCGACCGCCGGTGCCGGCCCGCCCGCCACCGGCACCGGCACCGGCACCGGCATCCGGATCGCCCGCCCTCTCCACCCGGTGTCCGGCCTCCACCTGACTGCGCATGGGGAACCGGCTACGCGTTCCGGGTCAGGAGACCGGCGTCGATGACCTCGGCGATCAGGGCGGCGCCGCGGCTGTTCTGATGGATGTGGTCAGTCGTGAGCACGAGGTTCCGGCGCCGCGAGATCGTGTCGAGGCCGCGGCGAAGCACGGCGTGCTGGACAAAGACGCCGAGGCCCACTGCGGGGGTCACCTCCCGGTAGGGAATCGGAGGCGGGTCCGCTTGGCGAAGTTCCTCGATCTGGCGTTCGTGGAGCGGAAGGTAAGTCACCTCGTTGGCTGTGGCGACTTCGGCGATCATCCGACTGTACCGCTGCGACGCCTGCGCCGCTGGTCCGTCGAGTCGTTGGCCGAGAACCGGGAGCGACAGCAGACCGATCGTCGCGTCGGTCTCCGCTCGCAGTCGTTCCACGACGGCTCCCAGGCACTGCTGGAACCAGCCGGCTGACGGGCGTTCGGGCAGCTGTTTGCGTTTCATGGCCTTGTCGACGCGGTAGCCGGCAAGGCTTGCTCGGGCGTCGTTGGTCCCGATCAATATCGTGATGGCGTCGGGCGGGTTCGCGATGACGGCGTCGAGGCTTCGCAAGAGGTTGTAGGCGAAGTCACCGTTGGCGCCGAAGCGGGCAAGCCGCAGATCGCCGGGAGGGTGGCGTCGTTCGAGGACGTCCAGGTAGTCGGCGCTGATCAGCGCGCGGGTGAGGCTGTCGCCGAGGCAGGCGATGCGCGTCGTCATGACGTTTTGGGTCCCGGCACGCCGACGCGTTCGGCCGGGTGGGTGTCGGTGCGAGGACGGTGATCGGTGCCGAGGCCGGCGGTGATGGTCAGGATGGACGTCGGTCCGGTCGTGTCGACCGCGTGCCACACCCCGGCCGGGTTGACGGTGGCCTCGCCGGGCCCGAGCAGAACGCGGTCGGGCACTCCGTCCAGGTCGCGGACGACGGTTACCGACCCGCTGAGGCAGACGACCAGTTCGTCCCCGGCGGGGTGCCTTTCCCAATGGTCCCCGGGGCCGTCGCCGTCGAGGATCGTCACCATCCGGCCCTCGGCGCCGTCTGCCGCAACCGCGGCGCTGTATGCCTGGAGTGCCTCCGGGTTCCAGGCGAAGCCCTCGACGGGTCTCGCTGTCGAGCCCAGTCCGAGGTGCACGGGGGTGGTCCGCAGGTCGACGGTGTTGTGTTCGTTGACGAGTCTCATGCCGACGATCTTCACGCCGCAGCGGTCGGGTGGTCTTGAAGGAATGGGAACACAAGCCGACGCGACGGGCGGCCGTCGGCGACTACCCGCCCCCGAGAAGGACCTCGCCGTGGCGCCAGGCCGTCGGCGTTCGGCCCGTGAACTCGTGCCAGTCCCGCACGAGGTGGGCCTGGTCGGCGTAGCCGGAGAGGGTCGCCACGTCGGGCCACGGGAGCCGGTCCCGCGCCGTCGCCAGGCCGTGCGCGTGCTCGAAGCGGAGAACGCGGGCGAAGGTTTTCGGCGACAGGCCCATCTCGCCACGGAACCGTTCGGCCAGATGCCGGCGGCTCCAGCCCAGTTCCGCGGCGACTGCACCGACCTGGACGCAGCCACGCGCGGCGACGAGGAGGCGCCATGCCTCGGCCACCTCGGGGCGCATCCGGCGCACATGGTCGCTGCCCGCGCCACGACCAACAACTCGCAGGAGCAACTCGTCCAGTACGGTGAACCGCGCCGCCCAAGTCGATGCCGCTCGGAGGCGGTCGGCCAGTTCGACGCCAAGCGCACCGAGAAGCTCGTCCAGTGGGACCAGTCGGTGGGCGAGCACGGCGGCGGGCATGCCGTAGAGGGCCCGCGCCCCGAGCGGTGTCAGCGCCACCTTCACACCTTGCTGACGTCCGTCGTGGTGGATCGCGACGGACCGGCCCATCAGACCGCCGGCCACACTGCCGAATCGGGTGACCGGTGATCCGTCGCCGACGCCCGCCGCCACCTCCAGAGGGTCTGACAGGCTGATCACCGCGGTGAGCATGCCACTCGGCGGCCCGCAGTGCACCCCCGCCGCGAATCCGCGGAGGTCGAAACCGACATACGAGTGGACGTACCGCCGCAAAGCGGGCGCCGGACGTGCACCGATCCCGGTCACCATGCGACCTTCCTCCCCACTCCGAGTACGAGCGCGACTTCCCTGCCCCTTTCCAGCGCGTTCGAGTTGGCACCCATGCAACACCAGGCAGCCTGACACCAACTCCCCTGCCGGCGCTTGCGATTCCAGCGAGGCGGCCGTCGCGGCCCAGGCTTCCACGGCCCCACCACCTGTTTACTTGGCGCATGGCCGACAAGATGAGTCACAGCGATGCCCACCGGAGCACGGCTCCCACTCCCGGCGCCGAGATGGTCGAGGCGTACGGAGGCGGGACGGGATTTCGGTTCAAGATCCGGAACGTGAGGATCGATGGCGGCGACAACGTCGTGCACGTCCGCGCAGGGGGTTCGCACGAGGTCAGTTTCGACCTGCTGCACGACTGCTCGGAATGCGGCAACGCCGTCAACCAGGTGATCGTCGGCCTGGCGGGCCAGGACCGGGCCCAGGCATCGGTGTGGAACGGCAAGCAGCGCAGCGGGGGCGGCGTGAAGGTGGTCAATCCCGGCTCGCACGTCGAGGCGCTGGCGGAGGACAACCCGGGTCCGGCGGAGTGGGTGAACGTGTCGTGCGACGTCGTCGTCCCCGACGAACCCGGCGTCTACTCGGTTCGGGCACGCTACGCCCAGACGTATCAAGGACGCCTGATGACCGCGGAAGGACGCGCGGTACCGCAGCCGGAGTACCAGGAAGCGCTGGGCTGGTGGAAGGTCGACCGTCCGGACGGACCCGGCCCCGAATCGGCCATAGGCACCATCGTCGTCGAGGCGTGAAGCTCGCTGGTCAGCCGGGCAGGGCGTAGGTACCGCGGACGGAGAGCACACCACGGGTCCCGGCACCCGGGCCGCTAAGCCACCGAGCCGATGCGTCCCGTCGGCCCGGTCGGCCCCTTCGGTGCCGTCGGGCCGTCGTGGTGGATGGGGGTGTGGGCGCCGGTCAGGGAGGTGCCCGTGCCGGCGTGGCGGGTGGCGACGATCTCGGCGGCGATGGACAGGGCCGTCTCCTCGGGGGTGCGGGCGCCGAGGTCGAGGCCGATCGGCGACCTGAGGCGGGCCAGCTCCAGGTCGCTCACCCCGGCCTCGCGCAGCCGGGCCTCCCGGTCCAGGTGGGTGCGGCGGGAGCCCATCGCGCCGACGTACGCCACCGGCAGGCGCAGCGCCAGCCGGAGCAGCGGGATGTCGAACCTGGCCTCGTGGGTCAGGACGCACAGCACCGTGCGGGCGTCCACGCCGGTGCGCGCCAGGTACTCGTGGGGCCACTCGGTGACGATCTCGTCCGCGTCCGGGAACCGGGCCCGGGTGGCGAAGACGGGGCGGGCGTCGCACACCGTCACGTGGTAGCCGAGGAACTTGCCGACCCGCGCCAGTGCCGACGCGAAGTCGATCGCACCGAAGACGATCATGCGGGCAGGCGGGATGGAGGACTCGATCAGCAGGGTCAGCGGTGCGCCGCAGCGCGAGCCCCGCTCACCGATCTCCAGCGTGCCGGTGCGCCCCGCGTCCAGGAAGGCACGCGTCTCGGCGGCCACCGTGCGGTCCAGCTCCGGGTGGCCGCCGAAGCCGCCGGTGCGGGAGCCGTCCGCCCGCACCACCAGCGCCCGGCCCAGCAGCTCGGCCGGACCGCTCACGACGCGTGCCACGGCCGCCGTCTCCCCCTGCGCGGCGGCCGCGAGCACCGTCGCCAGGGCCGGGCGGACCGGGTCGGCCGCCCGTACCGGGGTGACCAGGACGTCGATGACCCCGCCGCAGGTCAGACCCACGGCGAAGGCGTCCTCGTCGCTGTACCCGAAGCTCTCCAGGACGGTTTCGCCGTCCTGGAGAGCCTGCCGGCACAGTTCGTACAAGGCTCCCTCCACGCACCCGCCGGACACCGAGCCGACCACCGTGCCGCCGGCGTCCACCGCGAGGGCGGCACCGGTCGGCCGGGGCGCGCTGCCGCCCACGGCCACCACGGTGGCCACGGCGAAATCACGCCCCTGCCCGACCCACCGATGCAGCTCCTCGGCGATGTCCAGCATCTTCCGGTCTCCTAAGACTTGTCCGGCCGATCGGTACGTGAAGGGTTCCCGTCGTGGCGGCTAGTGCACGCCCAACCAGCTCTCGATCGGGTTGAGGGCGAAGTAGACGAAGAAGATCACCGTCAGGGCCCACATGAACGCGCCGATCTCCCGCGCCTTGCCCTGCGCCACCTTGATGGCGACGTAGGAGATGACTCCGGCGGCGACACCGGCCGTGATGGAGTACGTGAAGGGCATCAGGACGACGGTCAGGAAGACCGGGATCGCGGTGGCCCGGTCGGCCCAGTCCACGTGCCGGGCGTTCATCATCATCATCGCGCCGATCACCACCAGGGCCGCCGAGGCGACCTCCTGCGGGACGATCGCGGTGATCGGCGTGAAGAAGAGGCACGCGGCGAAGAACAGGCCGGTGACGACCGAGGCGAGCCCGGTGCGGGCCCCCTCGCCGACGCCGGTCGCGGACTCGACGAAGACGGTCTGGCCGGAGCCGCCCGCCACGCCGCCGATGGCACCGCCCGCACCGTCGATGAACAGCGCCTTGGACAGGCCCGGCATGCGGCCCTTGTCGTCGGCGAGCTTGGCCTCGGTGCCGACGCCGATGATGGTGGCCATCGCGTCGAAGAACCCGGCGAGCACCAGCGTGAAGACGATCATGCCGACCGTCATCGCGCCGACCTCGCCCCAGCCGCCGAACTCCAGGTCTCCGAAGAGCGAGAAGTCCGGCATGGAGACCGCGCTGCCGTGCAGTTCGGGTGCGCCGTTGGCCCACTGCTTGGGGTCGATCACCCCGGTGGCGTTCAGGATCGCCGCGACGATCGTGCCGGTGACGATGCCGATCAGGATGGCGCCGGGCATGTTTCTGGCCTGGAGCATGAAGATCAGCAGCAGGGTGCCCGCGAAGAGCAGGACCGGCCATCCGGCCAGTTCCCCGGCCGGACCGAGGGTGAGCGGGGTCGCCTCGCCCGCGTGCACGAAGCCGCCCTTGACCAGGCCGATGATGGCGATGAACAGGCCGATGCCCATGGTGATGCCGTGCTTGAGGGCGAGCGGGATCGCGTTCATGATCATCTCGCGGAGCCCGGTGACCACGAGCAGCATGATCACCACGCCGTACATCACACACATGCCCATGGCCTGCGGCCAGGTCATCTGCGGGACGACCTGTCCGGCGATCACCCCGGACACCGAGAGCCCGGCGGCCAGGGCGAGCGGCACCTTGCCGACGAAGCCCATCAGGAGCGTGGTGAGCGCCGCGGCGAAGGCCGTCGCGGTGATCAGGGCCTTCTGGCCCAGGGTGTCCCCCGCCGCGTCCTTGCCGGACAGGATCACGGGGTTGAGGAGGACGATGTAGGCCATCGCCATGAAGGTGGTGATGCCGCCGCGCACCTCACGCGCGACCGTGGATCCCCGGTGGGATATGTGAAAGTACCGGTCGAGCCAAGACCGTCCGCCGGGGATGCGGGAGCCCGCGCCCGCGTCTTCGGCGGTGATCTCGGGCTCCACTGACTGCTGGGTCATGGGGCCGTCTCCCAAGGTTCATAGGTGCACCCGTGCCTTCGGCGAAAGCGCGGGATTTGGGAGGTGTCAGCTCGGGGGACGGCCCGGTACTGCACCTTGGGGTGAACCGACGCCGGCATTCCGTGGCCGTGAGTGCGGCCGCTGCCCGGCGTCGGGGTGCCGTGGCGCCCACCCGTGCCGCTGGGGGTCCCCCCAGGCCCTGAAGGCCCTGGGGGAGGCACGATTGCCCGCCACTGCGGTGTCACGCCGTGCCGGTGAGGTGTTCCGGGCGTACCGGCGTGCGGTCGAGCGCCAACCCGGTCGCGTCCCGGATGGCCGCGAGGACCGCCGGGGTGGACGACAGGGTGGGTGCCTCGCCGACTCCGCGCAGCCCGTAGGGCGCGTGGTCGTCGGCGAGTTCGAGCACGTCGACCGGTAGGGCCGGCGTGTCGAGGATCGTGGGGAGCAGGTAGTCCGTGAAGGACGGGTTCCTGACCTTGGCGGTCACGGGGTCGACGACGATCTCCTCCATCACCGCGATGCCCAGGCCCTGGACGGTGCCGCCCTGGATCTGGCCGATCACGGACAGCGGGTTCAGCGCCTTGCCGACGTCCTGGGCGCAGGCCAGTTCGATCACCTTGACCAGGCCCAGTTCGGTGTCGACCTCGACGACGGCGCGGTGCGCGGCGAAGGAGTACTGGACGTGGCCGTCGCCCTGTCCGGTGCGCGGGTCGAAGGGCTCGGTCGGCCGGTGCCGCCACTCCTCCTCGACCTCGACCACCTCGTCCTCCAGGACGTCCACGAGGTCGGCGAGGACCTCGCCGCCGTCGGTGACGACCTTGCCGCCCTCCAGGAGCAGTTCGGCGGTGGCCCAGGCGGGGTGGTGGGAGCCGAGCTTGCGGCGGCCGGTCTCCAGGACCCGCTCGCGCACCAGCTCGCAGGCGTTCTTGATGGCGCCGCCGGTGACGTAGGTCTGCCGGGAGGCCGAGGTGGAGCCTGCCGAGCCCACCCGGGTGTCGGCGGGCCGGATGGTGACCTCGGCGACGCCCAGTTCGGTGCGGGCGATCTGTGCGTGGACGGTGACGCCGCCCTGGCCGACCTCCGCCATCGCGGTGTGCACGGTGACGACGGGCCGGCCGCCCACGGCCTCCAGGCGGACCCGGGCGGTGGAGTAGTCGTCGAAGCCCTCGGAGAAGCCGACGTTCTTGATGCCGACCGCGTAGCCGACGCCGCGTACGACACCCTCGCCGTGCGTGGTGTTGGACAGGCCGCCGGGCAGCTGCCGTACGTCGGCGCCCTCGCTGGACTCCCACTGGCGCTCCGGCGGCATCGGCATCGCCTTGACGCGGCGCAGGAGTTCGGCGACCGGTGCCGGGGAGTCGACGGGCTGTCCCGTGGGCATGAGCGTGCCCTGCTCCATGGCGTTGATCCGGCGGAACTCCACCGGGTCCAGGCCGAGTTCGGCCGCCACCTTGTCCATCTGCGCCTCGTAGGCGAAGCACGCCTGGACCGCGCCGAAGCCGCGCATGGCGCCGCAGGGCGGGTTGTTGGAGTAGAGGGCGAGGGCCTCGATGTCCACGTCCTCGCACACGTAAGGCCCGACGGACAGCGAGGCGGCGTTGCCGACGACCGCCGGGGAGGCGGAGGCGTAGGCGCCGCCGTCCAGGACGATGCGGCACCTCACGTGGGTGAGCCGGCCGTCCCGGGTGGCGCCGTGCTCGTAGTGGAGCCTGGCCGGGTGGCGGTGGACGTGGCCGAAGAAGGACTCGAAGCGGTTGTAGACGATCTTGACGGGTTTGCCGGTGCGCAGCGCCAGCAGGCAGGCGTGGATCTGCATCGACAGGTCCTCGCGTCCGCCGAAGGCGCCGCCGACGCCGGACAGCGTCATCCGCACCTTGTCCTCGGGCAGGCCGAGCACGGGGGCGATCTGGCGCAGGTCGGAGTGGAGCCACTGGGTGGCGATGTAGAGGTCGACGCCGCCGTCCTCGCCGGGCACCGCGAGGCCCGACTCGGGGCCGAGGAACGCCTGGTCCTGCATGCCGAAGTAGTAGTCGCCCTCGACGATCACGTCGGCTCGCCCGGCCGCCGCGTCGGCGTCGCCGCGCACGATCGGCTGGCGGTGCACGATGTTGGGGTGCGGGACGTGGCCCGAGTGGTGGTCGCTTCGGTTCTCGTGGACGAGGACCGCGTCGGGGGCGGTCGCGGTGGCCTCGTCGGTCACGAGGGGCAGTTCCCGGTACTCCACCTTGATCCTGGCGGCGGCGCGGCGCGCGGTCTCCGGGTGGTCGGCGGCGACGATCGCGACCGGCTCCCCGTGGTGGCGGACCCTGCCGTGGGCGAGGACCGGGGTGTCCCGGATCTCCAGCCCGTAGTGGCGCACGTCGGTGGGCAGGTCGTCGTACGTCATGACGGCGTACACGCCGGGGGTGGCGAGCGCCTCGCCGGTGTCGATGGAGACGATCTCGGCGTGCGCGACGGTGGAGCGCAGGATCTGGCCCCAGAGCATGTCCTCGTGCCACATGTCCGACGCGTACGCGAACTCGCCGGTGACCTTGAGGACGCCGTCCGGGCGGAGCGTGGACTCGCCGATGCCGCCCTTGGTCCGGGAACCCTGGGTGAGGCCGGTGGGTGCGCCGATGGCCGTCATGTCGTGGCCCCCTCCGAGCGGCGGGCCGCGGCCAGGCGGACCGCGTCCATGATCTTCTCGTAGCCGGTGCAGCGGCACAGGTTGCCCGACAGCGCCTCGCGGATGTCCTCGTCGGTCGGGTCCGGGTTGTGCTCCAGCATCTCGTCGGCGGCGACCAGCAGTCCGGGGGTGCAGAAGCCGCACTGGACGGCGCCGGCGTCGATGAACGCCTGTTGCACGGGGGCGAGTTCGATGTTCTCGCCGGTCTGCGAGTCGGTCCCGCCGGCCTGCCACCGCCGGGCCGCGTCCAGCGACGCGTCCGCCCCGCCGCGGACACCGGAGGCGGTGTCGCCGGCGCGTCGCCGGGCGAACTCCGCCAGGCCCTCGACCGTGACGACCTCGCGGCCCTCGGCCTGGCCGGCGGCGACCAGGCAGGAGCACACCGGCACGCCGTCCAGGCGGACCGTGCAGGAGCCACACTCGCCCTGCTCGCAGGCGTTCTTGGAGCCGGGCAGGCCCATCCGCTCGCGCAGCACGTACAGCAGGGACTCGCCCTCCCATACGTCGTCGGCCTGTTGCGGACGTCCGTTGACGGTGAGGTTGACGCGCATCACGCGGCTCCTTCCGTGGTGCGGCGGGCGCCGCGGTACGACTCCCAGGTCCAGGTGAGGGTCCGGCGGGCCATGACGCCGACCGCGTGGCGGCGGTAGTCCGCGGTGCCCCGGACGTCGTCGATCGGGTTGCAGGCGGCGGAGCACAGGTCGGCGAACCGTTTGACGGCCGACGGGGTGACGATCTTCCCGTTCTCCCAGAAGCCGCCGTCCTCCAGCGCCGCGTTCAGGAACTCCTCGGCGGCCGTGGCCCGGATCGGGGTGGGCGCGGCCGAGCCGATGCCGGTGCGGACCGTACGGCTCCCGGGGTGCAGGGCGAGGCCGAAGGCGCACACGGCGATGACCATGGCGTTGCGGGTGCCGACCTTGGAGAACTGCTGCGGTCCTTCGGCCTTCCTGATGTGCACGGCGCGGATCAGCTCGTCGGGCTCCAGCGAGTTGCGCTTCACGCCGGTGTAGAACGCGTCGATCGGGATGCGGCGCGTGCCGCGCACCGACTCGGCCTCGACCTCCGCCCCGGCGGCGAGCAGCGCCGGGTGGGCGTCGCCGGCCGGGGACGCGGTGCCGAGGTTCCCGCCGACGCCGCCGCGGTTGCGGATCTGCGGGGAGGCGACCGTGTGCGAGGCGAGGGCGAGGCCCGGCAGCTCGGTGCGCAGGTTCTCCATGATCCGGGTGTAGGGCACGGAGGCACCGAGCCGTACGGAGTCCTCGCCGACCTCCCACTCGGTCAGGTCGCCGATGCGGCCCAGGTCCATGAGGACGTCGGGCCTGCGGTGGTCGAAGTTGATCTCGACCATCACGTCCGTACCGCCCGCGATCGGCACGGCGGTGGGGTGCTCGGCCTTGGCGGCGAGCGCCTCCTCCCAGCTGGCGGGGCGAAGGAAGTCCATGCCCGGCTCTCTTCCTCGTCTGCGTGCGGTGGCGTGGAGATCGAGCCAATCCGGTGGGCCGCGGCCCGGCTCGTTCATGTGCTGTTCACGTGGATTGGCCTCAGTACACCGTCGTGTGCTCCACCAGGGTCAGTCGCAGAAACCATGAAGGAGTTGGCTGGCCAGGGCGGGCATCTTGTAGATTCGTATGAACGGAGGTGCTCAATTGCCTCCCTGTTCTCCTCTGGAATCGGGCGACACAGCCGCGTGACCTGGAACACTTCGAGACAAAGAACGGCGGCGACGAGAATGCGGCTGCGCGCACTGCTGGACACCGACGCGCTGGGCCTCAAGCTGCTCGGCGGCGAGGACGAGCTGGACCGCACGGTCCGCGGCGTGATGACCACCGACCTGCGGGACCCGAGCCGCTATCTCTCGGGCGGCGAGCTGGTGCTCACCGGTCTGGCCTGGCGCCGGGACGCCGCCGACTCCGAACCGTTCGTCCGCCTCCTGGTGCAGGCCCAGGTGGCCGCGCTGGCCGCCGGTGAGGCGGAGCTGGGGAGTGTGCCCGAGGACCTGGTGGTGGCCTGCGCGCGGCACCGGCTGCCGCTGTTCGCGGTGCACGAGTCGGTGGCCTTCGCGACGATCACCGAGCACGTCGTGCGCCAGGTCTCCGGCGAGCGGGCGGGAGACCTCGCGGCCGTGGTGGACCGGCACCGCCGGATGATGACCTCGGGACCGGCGGGCGGCGGCCCGGACGTGGTCCTGGACCTGCTCGGCTCCGACCTCGACCTGCGGGCCTGGGTGCTCTCCCCCACCGGACGGCAGGTCGCCGGGCCGAAGGACGCGGAGCCCGCGCTCACCGCCGAGGTCCGCGCCGAGCTGGCCGCCGAGCACCTCGCGGCCACCCGCACCGGCCGGCGCGCGCCGCACCGGGTGACCGTGGGCTCCACGACGTACAGCCTCTTCCCGGTGCGCGGGCGGGGGCAGCCGCCGGTGACGCCCCCGGGTGGGCGGGCCCTCCAGGGCGCGGGCGCCGGCCGGGACGTGCGCGAGACGGTGCTGTCCGACTGGCTGCTGGTGGTGGAGGCGGACGCCGGGGACTGGGCCGAGGAGCGCCTCGACCTGCTGTACGGCGTCACGCAGCTGATCGCGGTCGAGCGGGACCGGCGGGACGCCGCGCGCACGGTGCGGCGGCGGCTGGCCCAGGAGGTCCTGGAGCTGGTGCAGACGGGCGCCGCACCGGCCGAGATCGCGGCCCGGCTCCGGGTGGCGGCGCCGGTGCTGCTGCCGGGCCTCGGCGCGGCACCGCACTGGCAGGTCGTGGTGGCCCGGGTGGAGTGGGAGGACGGCGACGAGCAGACCGGCCGGGTCGCGCAGACCCTGCTGGAGGAGATGCTGGTCGACCCGCACGCCACCGGGCCGGAGCAGTCGGACCGCATCGCCGTGGCGCACACCGGCGAGGAGGCGGTCGCCCTGGTACCGCTGCCGGCGGTCTCCAGCGAGCACGACGGTTCCGAGGCCGGGGTCCTCGCGGAAACGCTCCTCGGGTCCGTGCGGGAGCCGTTGTCGGCCGGTCTGGACGGCGACGGGCGGGTCACGCTTGGCGTCAGCGCGGCCGTGCACTCGGCGGAAGGGCTGCGCGGGGCGCTGGAGGAGGCCCGGCACGCGCGCCGGGTCGCCGCGGCGCGCCCCGGGCGGGTCTGCGCGGCCGGGCACCAGGAGCTGGCCTCGCACGTGCTGCTGCTCCCCTTCGTCCCCGACGACGTGCGGCGGGCCTTCACCGCCCGGCTGCTCGATCCGCTGCGGGACTACGACCGCCGTCACCGCGCCGAGCTGATCCCGACACTGGAGGCGTTCCTGGACAGCGACGGCTCCTGGACGCGCTGTGCGAACCGGCTGCACCTGCACGTCAACACGCTGCGCTACCGCGTCGGGCGGATCGAGCAGTTGACGGGGCGTGACCTGTCGCGCCTGGAGGACAAGCTCGACTTCTTCCTGGCCCTGCGGATGAGCTGAGGCGCGCGGCGGCTTCAAACCTCGACGGTACGAAGTCCACGACTTTGTGAAATCTTTCACCCATACCCTTGGCCGGGCCGCTGGATCCGTGCTGAGATGCGGCCACCACTCGAGAGCTCGATGGCGTGCTAAGGGGAGGGCGACGTGGCGCATTCCGCCATGGCTGGTTCTGGCTGGGGAACGACCGAAGGTGACGATCCGCTCCAGACCGCGGTATGGCGGTTGCGCTCGCGCGGCTGCTGGGCCGACGCGGCGGCCCTGCTGGAGCCGGTCACCGCGGACACCGCCTTGCAGCGGACCGCGCTGCTGGTGGAGCGGTGCCTGTACACGGAGCAGGGCTGGGCCGATGCCGAGGACGCGCTGCGCACCGCGGAGGCGCTGGCCCACACCGACGACGAACGCGGGGCCGCCGCGTGTGAACGGGGGCAGCTCGCGTACGCCGCCACGGTGCACGGGGTGCGCGACCGGGCCGACGAGGCGCGGGCCGCGCTGGGGCGGGCGGCGGCGCTGATCGCGCCGGGTGCCGGGGGGCGGGCGCTGCTGGACTTCCGGCGCGGGCTGCTCGCGGAGAACCTGACCCGCTCGCCGCAGGCCGCCCGCGCGGCGTACCGGCGGGCCCACGCCGGTGCCACCGCGCACGCCGACCCGCTGCTCCAGTCCTTCACCTGGCGGCATCTGGCCGGGCTCGCCCTGCGGGAGGGCGAACTGGCCGAGGCGCGGCACGGTTTCACCGAGTCGCTGCGCATCCGCGAGGAGCTGGGGTACCTCGTCGGTACGGCGCCGGCGCTGGCCTCGCTCGCGGACGCCGAGTCGGAGCCGGAGGCGTCCCGGCTGCGGGAGGAGGCACGGCGGCTGTTCCGGCTGCTGGGCGGCGTACCGACCTGGCTGGCACGGCAGTTGACGCCGCCGGCGGCGGGCGCGGCGACGGCGTGAGGGAGTCGCGCCCAGACGGGCGTCACGGGAACCTGCTCCAGCGCGGGGCCGTGTTGGCCCAGGCCGCGTCCCACTGGGCGAGGTTGCGCCGGTGCAGTACGAGGCCCGTGGCGGCGTGCGCCGCGAGGCCGGTGAGGACGACGCCCAGGAAGGCGAGGATCGCCCAGCCCATCGTGCGGCTGCGGATCTGCTCCGCGGACAGCGGCGGCTCGGTGATCCGGCCCTCGGCGTCGACCCAGACCAGGACGGTGCTGTCGGCCGGCAGCCCCGGTTCGACCTCGGCCGTCCCGGTCCTGCTCACCCCGTCGGGGCCGGTGAAGCGGACCGGGACCGGGTAGCGGGTCTTCTTCGCCTCGTCCGACCCCGGCTCGGGATGGCGCGGGGCGTCGTGGGTCAGGACCGCGGGACGGTGGTCCCGGCTGCGCGCCTCGTGCTCGGCGGTGCTCCGGTAGTGCCGGTAGGCGCTGTCGCCGACCCCGAACATCGCCACCGGGGCCGCCACCAGCACGGCGAGCACGAGCCCCAGCGAGATCCACGCCCCGAGCCGGTCACTCGGCCGCCGCAGCGGGTTGCGGCGCCACCTCCACAGCAGGAGGTAGGGGTGTCGTGCGGGCTCGGCACCGGGATCGGCGGGCGGTGGCTGAGCCTGCGGAATCTCGCCGGCCACGATGTGCCTCCTTCCTGGCTCGGGCTTCCCGGCTCGGGACAGCCGGATCGGCCGCCGTAGACGCCGCGAACAGCATCGAGGGCGGCTTCGGACGGGACGGGGATGGGACGGGGACGCGGGGCGGACGCGGGGTGCGGCGCCGGCGCTGGTGCGGGCCCCGGTCGTACGAGCGGGGGACGAAACGAGGGGGACGGGGTGCGGGGACGGGGAGAACGGGGTGCGGGGCGGGGGACGAGCGGCGCGGGGTGCGGGGCGGGGGCGAGGGGGACGGGGTGCGGGGACGGGGATGAGGTGACGGGCCGGGAACGGCGGAGACGGGCTGCGAGGGCCAGGGACAAGAGGGCCGGGGTGCGAGGCCAGGGACGAGGACGAAGGGACGGGGTCGGGGCCGGAAACGAGGGAGACGGGCTGCGGGACCGGGGACGAAGAGGGCCGGGGTACGGGGCCGGGAACGAGGGAACGGGGCGCGGGGCCGGGGTGCGCGCCCGGGGAACCGAGGGGCGCGGTTTCCCGGGCGCGGCGAAGGGGCCCGGCGTGCGAGTCACGGCCGGGGCGGCCGGGCGGATGACGGGCGCCCGGCCGACCGCAGCCGAGGGGGGTCCGGGTCGGCACCGTTCGCGGCGCGGCATCGGCGGCCGGGGCGAGCGGTGCCCCGCTGGGTCGATGCCCCGTACCGGTGCCGGGCCGGCTCAGTGCGGGTGTCCCTCCGGTGGGTCCGTGCCGGTGGCCGACGGGTGGGTGTGCGCGGCCTCCAAAAGCTTCGCGGCGCCCCGTACCGCCGCCGTGTGCGGTGCGGGCACCGCGCGCAGCGGCCCGTGCAGGCGGTCGGCGAGCCGGCAGGTGATCTCGGGGCGCAGCGCGCCCCCGCCCGCCAGCAGCGGCCCCCGCGTGAGCGCGTCGAGCGTGAGGGACGTGCCGTCCTGCCGCAGCATCGAGGTCGTCATGTCGGCCAGCGCCTCGCCGATCCGCGCGGACGGGGTCGTCTCGTCGATGTCCGCCGTGCCCAGCGCGGTGCGGCGGGCGTCGAAGACGGCGCCGTCCACCAGCAGCACCACCTCCGTGAGATGCGCACCGCTGTCCATCACGAGCAGCGGCCGGGACAGGTCGGCGCCCGCCGCCAGGGCCACCGCCCGCGCGCTGGGAACAGTCAGCACACTGCGCGGGCGCAGCACCTCCACGGCCGCACGGGCCTCGGTCCGGTAGGCCGGCCCGTCCAGCACCGGCGCGGTCACCACGACCACCGGACGGGCGAAGCGGGGCAGCCGGTGGCCAAGGAGCCGGTCGAGCATCCGGGCCGTGCCCTGGGTGTCGACGATCGCCCCGCGCTGGATCGGGTACACCGCGCCCGCGCCGGGGAAGGTCACCGTCGGCACGTCGAGGATCATCCCGCGCCCGGCGACCCAGGCGCGGGTGCGGGCGCTGCCCATGTCGAGGGCGACGCCGCTGCACTGCCGGCACAGCGGCCACGGCCGGTGCCGGGACAGGGCGGCGCGGGGCCGCCGGAGCAGGGTCATCGTCCGGCCTCCCGCACCTGCTGGCAGCGGGCGCAGTAGCGGGCCTGCGGCACGATCATCAGGCGGTCGCGGTCGATGCCGCGCCGGCACAGCTGGCAACGGCCGTAGCGGCCCTCGGCGATGCGGTCGAGCGCCGCTTCCACGTCGGCGAGGACCATGCGCGCCGACGCCGCCAGCTTGACCCGGACCTCGGTCTGCGCGGCGGTCCGCCGGACCGGCTCGTCGGTGCGGGCCGGGGCCGCCGCGATCTGCCGCAGCTGGTCCTCGCGGAACAGCCGCTGCTCCCGGAGGTTGTCCCGGAGCACGGCGAGGTCCTCGGTCGACAGGGGCGACGGACGTGTCTCGCGGTCGCCGATGATCTGGTTGTTCACCACTTCACCCCTTGGGCAGGGCGGGAGGGACGGTTTGGGACGGGTTCGCAGCCGACGGCGCTCAGGTGGCGGCGCGGCGCTGGCAGGCGACGCAGTAGCGGGTGTACGGGAGGATCTCCAGGCGCTCCCCCGGGACGGGCTTGCCGCAGCCCAGGCAGGCGCCGTAGGTGCCGTCCTCGACCCGGGCGAAGGCTCCGTCGATCTCCTTGAGCACCCGCTCGATCGCGGCCTTCTGCGCGGACATCAGCTGGTCGTCCGCCTGGCCGCTCTCGTCGAGGGCCTGCAGCTGGGTGATGCGGGTGTTGCGGGCGTGTTCGAGGCGCTGGCGCGCCTCGTGAGCGGTCAGCCGCTCGGGGCGGGGTTCGATGCGGGAGGCGTCGAGCGACACGGTGAGGGGTCCTTTTCTCGGAAGGTGCTGCGGGTATGCCGAGCGCCGGGCCGTTCGGGCCCGGTCGCCCTCAACCATGGCCGGGCCGCCCGGGGAAACCCATCGGGCGCAGGACCCATTTGCCCGGGGGCGCGGGATCCACTGCGCGGTGCGCCGGGGCGTCCATATGGGTATGCCGCGAGCCGGAAATGGGGGTCGGGCCCCATCGACCCGACGGGTCCGGGAGGAGCACGCTGGTCGCTTGCTCGGTCGCTACCTGGGCCGCAGCTCCCACCGAGGGTGCGCGATGACCGACAGTAGAGGCGTACCAACTCGACACGTCGCCTAAGGAGGCGTACCCCCGGTGTCCCTGTTCTGGCGGATCTTCGGGCTCAACGCGGTGGTGCTGGGCTTTGCCACGGCGCTGCTGCTGTGGGCTCCGGTGACCGTCTCCGTGCCGATCCTGCTGACCGAGGCCGTCGTCCTCGTGGTCGGCATGGGCGTCATGCTGGTGGCCAACGGCGCCCTGCTGCGCTGGGGCCTGGCCCCGCTGGAGCGGCTCACCCGGCTGATGACCACGGTCGACCTGCTGCGCCCCGGCCAGCGGCTGCCGGTGGCCGGCGGCGGCGAGGTCCCGGAGCTGATCCGCACGTTCAACGCCATGCTGGACCGCCTGGAGAACGAGCGGGCCACCAGCAGTGCCCGCGTCCTGCTCGCCCAGGAGGCGGAGCGGCGCCGCATCGCCCAGGAGCTGCACGACGAGGTCGGGCAGAGCATGACGGCGATCCTGCTGGTCCTGGGGCGGGCCGCGGACGACGCGGACGAGCCGCTGCGCGACGAGCTGCACCAGGCGCAGGAGATCACCCGGGAGAGCCTGGACGAGGTCCGCCGCCTGGTGCGCCGGCTGCGGCCCGGCGTCCTGGACGACCTCGGCCTGATCAGCGCGCTGTCCTCGCTGACGCACGACTTCGCCACCCACACCGGTCTGCGGGTGGTGCGCCGTTTCGACGCCGACCTGCCGGCCCTGGACCACGAGACCGAACTGGTCCTCTACCGGGTGGCGCAGGAGAGCCTGACCAACGCCGCCCGCCACGCGGACGCCGAGCGCCTGGAGGTGGGTCTGGCCCGCGCCGACGGCGCGGTGACGCTCACCATCACCGACGACGGCCGCGGCATCGAGGCGGCACACGAGGGCGCCGGCATCCGCGGCATGCGGGAACGGGCCCTGCTCGTCGGGGCCGCCCTCGACATCACCTCGGCGCCCGGCGCCGGCACCCGCATCCGGCTCACCGCACCCCTTCCCAGGAAGTAGCCCTGACCATGTCCGACCCGTCCTCCTCGTCCGAGCCGTCCTCCTCGCCCGAGCCGTCCTCCTCGTCCGAGCCGCGCGAGCCGTCCCCGGCGTCCGCCGTGTCGAAGATCCGCATCCTGCTCGCCGACGACCACGCGCTGGTGCGCCGCGGTGTACGCCTCATCCTCGACCGGGAACCGGACCTCGAGGTGGTGGCCGAGGCCGGGGACGGCGCGGAGGCCATCGACATGGCGCGGGCCCACGAGGCCGACCTCGCGGTCCTGGACATCGCGATGCCCCGCCTCACGGGCCTCCAGGCGGCCCGCGAACTGGCCGCGCTGAAGCCGGGGCTGCGGATCCTGATGCTGACGATGCACGACAACGAGCAGTACCTGTTCCAGGCGCTGAAGTCGGGTGCCTGCGGATACGTGCTCAAGTCGGTCGCCGACCGGGACCTCGTCGCCGCCTGCCGGGCCGCGATGCGCGACGAGCCCTTCCTGTACCCGGGTGCGGTGACGGCGCTCATCCGCAACTACCTCGACCGCGTGCGGCACGGCGAGGAGACCTCCGACCACATCCTCACCCCGCGCGAGGAGGAGGTCCTCAAGCTCGTCGCCGAGGGCCACTCCTCGAAGGAGATCGCCGAGATCCTCTTCATCAGCATCAAGACCGTCCAGCGGCACCGGGCGAACCTGCTGCAGAAGCTCGGCCTGCGCGACCGCCTGGAGCTGACCCGGTACGCCATCCGTGCCGGGCTCATCGAGCCCTGACGCTCCCCCGAACCGCCCGTGGCTCTGGCCGCCCACTCCCCGGCCGGAGCCATGGGCTCCGCCACCCGCCAGACCCGCTCATCCACCACGAAAGGGGACGGTGCATGCGACGACGGCTCGCGAGCGTGCTCACCGTCCTGCTGACCGTCCTGCTGCCCCTGGTCCCGGCCTGGCCCGCGGCCGGTGCGCACGTCGGTCCGAGCGGTCCCCTCGCGGCAGCCGCCGCCACCGCCGTTCCCCACCCGGCCCTCGACCTCCACGCCGACGACGGCTGTACGCCGGTCTGCGCCGCCCAGCCCCGGGCCCGGCACGACCAGCCGGCCGGTCGTCCCACGGCACCGGACCAGCACCCGGCGACCACCGCGCACCTCGGGGGCGGCGCCGCCCCCGGGGGCCACGCACGGACGTCGTCCGCGCCCGGCCCGGTGCCGGTCTCCCCCGGCCGCGCGAGCCACGACAGCGGCCGGGCGCCACCCGTCTCCTCCGGCACCTGAGACACCACTCCTTCCTTTCACCTTCTTCCGCCGCGGCCGCGCTCGGCCGCCGCCGCGGCGTGCCCGCCGGAGGCCCGTGTTGAAACGCTCCCGTCCCCCTTCCCGCACCCGTCCCCCTGCCCGTACCGGTTCGCGGCCCCGTTCGCGCTCGCGTTCCCGCTCCCTGAACGTCCGCGCGCTCGTCGCGCTCGCGGTGATGGCCGCGTCGGTCGCCATCGCCCTGACCATGCCGGTCCGTCTCGGGCTCGACCTGCGCGGCGGCACCCAGATCGTGCTGGAGACCAAGTCCACCGACACCACCAAGGCCGACCGGGAGGCCACCGACCGCACCGTGGAGGTGCTGCGCGGCCGCATCGACGCCCTCGGGGTCGCCGAGCCGACCATCGTCCGCTCCGGCGAGAACCGCGTCGTCGTCGAGCTGCCGGGCGTACAGGACCCGAAGCAGGCCGCCGACGTGCTGGGCCGCACCGCGCAGCTCACCGTCCACTCGGTGCTCGGCCCGGCGGAGAACCCCGCCGACGCGGCCGAGGGAAAGACCGAGGCCGCCAAGGACGGCGAGCGGGTGCTGCCGGACGAGTCCGGGCAGTCCCTGCGGCTGAAGGACGCCACGCTGACCGGGCAGGACGTCAAGGGCGCCGACGCCCGCTTCGACCAGCAGGGCGGCGCGGGCTGGCACGTGACCGTCGACTTCAAGGACTCCGGCAGCGACCGCTGGGCGCAGGTGACCGGCGAGGCGGCCTGCCACCCGGCGGGCGACCCGCAGCGCCGGGTCGCCATCGTGCTCGACAACAAGATCATCTCCTCGCCGCAGGTCGACCCGTCCGTGGCCTGCGGGGCGGGCATCACCGGCGGCTCCACGCAGATCACCGGGTCGTTCGACGACGCCGAGGCCCGCGAGCTGGCCCTGCTCGTCAAGGGCGGCGCCCTGCCCGTGCCGGTCGAGACCATCGAGCAGCGCACCATCGGCGCCACCCTGGGCGACGAGGCCATCAACGCCGGTGCCTGGGCCGCCGTCATCGGCACCGCGCTGACCGCGCTGTTCATCATCGTCGTCTACCGGCTGATGGGCGCCCTGGCGACCGTGGCCCTGCTCTGCTACGGCCTGATCTCCTACGCCGCCCTGGCCGCGGTCGGCGCGACCCTGACCCTGCCGGGCCTCGCGGGCTTCGTGCTGGCGATCGGGATGGCGGTGGACGCCAACGTCCTCGTCTTCGAACGGGCCCGCGAGGAACAGGCGGCCCGGACCCGTCCGAGCACGCGGTCCGCGCTGACCGCCGGTTTCCGCAGTGCGTTCAGCGCGATCGCCGACTCCAACATCACCACGCTGATCGCGGCCGCGCTGCTGTTCTTCCTGGCCTCCGGTCCGGTGAAGGGCTTCGGCGTCACCCTCGGCATCGGTGTGCTGGCGTCGATGGTCAGCGCCCTCGTGATCACCCGGGTGCTGGCGGAGTTCGCGGCGAGCCGGCCGGCGGTCTTCCGCCGCCCGCGCATCACCGGCATCTCCTCGACCGGCCCGGTCCGGGACGCCCTGCTGCGCCGCAACCCCTTCCTGATGCGCCGGCCGCGCCGCTGGCTGGCGGCCTCGCTGGTCGTCCTCGTGGTGGCGGGCTCCGGAATCCTGGTGCGCGGCCTGAACTTCGGCATCGAGTTCACCGGCGGGCGGCTCATCGAGTACTCCACCGCCACCCAGGTCGATCCCGAGCGGGCCCGCGACGCCCTCGCGGACGCGGGCTTCCCGCGCGCCGTCGTCCAGTCCTCCGGCGACGGCGACCTCACGGTGCGCACCGAGGAGCTGACCGACGCCGAGGCGGCGACCGTCACGAAGGCCGTCGCCGAACTGGGCGGCGAGACGGAGAAGGTCCGCGACGAGCTGATCGGCCCGAGCCTCGGCGAGGAGTTGCGCCGGGACGCCCTGATCGCCCTCGGGCTCGCCCTGGCCGCCCAGCTGGCGTACCTGGCGGCCCGCTTCCGCCTGCTGTTCGGCACCGCCGCGGTCGGCGCGCTCGCCCATGACGTGGTCATCCTGGTCGGTGTCTTCGCCTGGCTGGGCAAGCCGATCGACGGGGTGTTCCTGGCGGCGCTGCTGACCGTGATCGGCTACTCGGTCAACGACTCGGTGGTCCTGTTCGACCGCGTCCGGGAGCTGCTGGGCAAGGAGCGGAAGACGCCGTTCGACCGGCTCACCAACGACGCGATCCTGCAGACCCTGCCGCGCACGGTCAACACCGGCATGGGCGCGGTACTCATCCTCGCCTCGCTGGCGGTCCTCGCCGACGACTCGCTGACCGACTTCGCGCTCGCGCTGCTGATCGGCGTGGTGGTCGGCACGTACTCCTCGGTCTTCACCGCCTCCCCGCTGGCCGTCGAACTGCACGGCCGCGACGCCGGCACCCGCCCCGCACGCCGCGGCGGCGGCAAGGGCCGCGGCACGGCACGGCCCGGCAAACCCGACCGGCAGACACCCGCGAGCCGCACCGAACGACAGGAGGTCCCGTAGCGACGGGAAGCCCCGCGGGACCCGGGCGCCCCCGCGCAGGGGGCCGTTCCCGCCCGGCGCAGAGGGCCGTTCCCGCCCGGCGCAGGGGGCGTTCCCGTCTCAGGCGGTGCGCGTGAAGTGGTCCCCGACCAGGGCCCGCACCGCGTCCGGGTCGCCGGCGATCAGGGCGTCCAGGAGTGCGGTGTGCTCGTGGGCGTCGGCGACCAGGTCGGCCCGCCCGCGTACGGCGGGCGAGCCGGCCGGGGGCCACTGGGCGCGGCGGTGCACGTCGGCGGCGATCCGGACGAGCTGTTCGTTGCCGGCCAGCGCCAGTACCGCGCGGTGGAAGGCGCGGTCGGCCTCGGCGTAGGTGGCCGGGCAGCCGGACGACGCGGCCCGGACGGTGGCCTCGGCGAGGGGGCGCAGCTCCGCCCAGCGCTCGGCGGGCACCGTACGGGCCAGCCGGAGCCACACCGGGGCCTCGATCAGGGCCCGGACCTCGGCCAGCTCGGCCAGCTCGCGGTCGCCGCGCTCGACGACGCGGAAGCCGCGGTTGGGGACGACCTCGACGGCGCCCTCCAGGGCGAGCTGCTGCATGGCCTCCCGTACCGGAGTGGCCGAGACGCCGAACCGCTCGCCGAGCACGGGCGCCGAGTAGACCCCGCCGGGCCGCAGTTCGCCGGTGGCCAGCGCGGAGCGCAGGGCGTCGAGGATCTGCCCGCGCACCGAGGAACGCCGGACCAGGGCCCGCGGGCGGGGTATGGGCGGTTCGCCGTGGGTGTGCTCGCCGCGCGCCGAGCCGTCCGGCTCCCCGGCGCCGGGGGCCCGGTCCCGTGCCCTGTCCGCCGCTCCCGGCTGCACCGGGATCCGCACCGCTTCGGCCGCCGTACCCGCACCCCTGCCCGCACCCGTTCCTGCGGCGCCCTGCGCGCTGTGCTTCACGGGTCCTCCTGCGGGACGTGTCGGTACTTGGGGTCATTACGGCGGGTTGTCACCTGTACGTCAAGCACCATAAGCGCACCGACCGTCAGTTCAAATCCCAAACATCTTGGGTAAGGTAAGGCTTACCTTTAAGCAGCCCGTTGTCCCGACGTGGATCGGTGGTCCCGCATGCCTGTCGCCCTTACGGCCTTCACGGACGCCTACGCGCGCCTGTCCGAGGTCCTCCCGGGGCTGGGCGTCACCGAGCTGACCGCGGCCGACGAGGTCCCGAGCGGCGAAGGATGGGTCACGGCCGCCTCGCTCGCCGCGGGCGGGGCCGAGCTGGCGGCGTTCCTCGCCTGGGACGAGGCACAGGTGCTGCGGGACTACGGGCAGCGGGCCCGGCCGGACGTGATCGCGAGCTTCGGCCTGCACCGGTACGCGTGGCCCGCCTGCCTGCTGATCACCGTGCCGTGGTTCCTGCACCGCCGGGTGCCCCGCCACCCCGCCGCCCACGTGGCCTACGACCGTGCGGCCACCGGGCTTCCACTGGGCCGGATGGCCGTGCGCGCCACCTCGTTCGCCTGCCTCCCGGACGACCCCGCCGCCGGTCTGCCCGGCGCCCGGGTGGTCGCCGACGAGGAGGAGCTGCGCGCCGAGGTGCGGGCCGCGGTCGCCGAGCACCTGGAGCCGGTCCTGGCCGGATTCGGCCCACGGATGCGCCGCCGCGGACGCGCCCTGTGGGGCATGGCGACCGACGAGATCGTGGAGGGCCTGTGGTACGTCGCCCACCTGCTCGACGAGCAGGAGCGGGCGCGGCACGAGCTGGAGCTGCTGCTGCCGGGCGCGACCAAGCCGTACGTCGGCGACGCGGCCTTCCGGGAGCTCAAGGGCCCGGACGGCACCCCGCTGCACACCCGGGACCGGGCGAGCTGCTGCATGTTCTACACCCTGCGCCCCGAGGACACCTGCGCCACCTGCCCGCGGACCTGCGACGCGGACCGCGTCGACAAGCTGCTCGCCGCGGCCGGCTGACCGACCGTCGGCTAAGATCACGGCGTTGTTTCACAACTCCCCCACGCGTCACAGTGAGTTTCCGCCGAACCACTCGTACGGGTAGTCTTAATCGAACTCAACTCCCGCCCCTCATGCGGCAGTTCGAGCAGAATGCCGTCCTGGGTACCCCCTCTGCGCTTCCTTGGCGGCCTCTTGCCCCGAAACCCCCTGAGGGCCGCCGGGTTTGGGCCACCATGGCGGGCGTTACGCCCTATCCCACTGCAAGGGACCCCTGATGAGATTGACCGACATATCGCTGAACTGGCTGCTTCCGGGCGCCGTGCTGCTCCTGGGCATGCTGGCGGCGGTGGCGGTGCTCGCGCGCGGCAAGCGTTCCTCGGGGAAGGACGCGGGCGCGGACGACTCGTGGGAGCGCATGGAGGAGCGCCGCCGGCGCAAGGAGGCCCTCTACGGCACCTTCTCCTACGTTCTGCTCTTCTGCTGTGCCGCGGTCGCCGCGGCGCTCTCCTTCCACGGTCTGGTCGGCTTCGGCGAGCAGAACCTCGGCCTGAGCGGCGGCTGGCAGTACCTGGTCCCGTTCGGGCTCGACGGCGCGGCGATGTTCTGCTCCGTGCTCGCGGTGCGCGAGGCCAGCCACGGTGACGCTGCGCTCGGCTCGCGGATACTCGTGTGGGCCTTCGCCTTCGCCGCGGCCTGGTTCAACTGGGTGCACGCGCCCCGCGGTCTGGGTCACGCGGGTGCCCCGCACTTCTTCGCGGGCATGTCCCTGTCGGCGGCGGTGCTGTTCGACCGGGCCCTGAAGCAGACCCGCCGGGCCGCCCTGCGCGAACAGGGCCTGGTGCCGCGTCCGCTGCCGCAGATCCGCATGGTCCGCTGGCTGCGCGCGCCCCGGGAGACGTACCGCGCCTGGTCGCTGATGCTCCTGGAGGGCGTGCGCAGCCTGGACGAGGCGGTCGAGGAGGTGCGCGACGACCGGCGCCAGAAGGAGGAGAAGAAGCTGCGCCGCCGTGAGCAGGAGCGCCTTGAGCGGGCGCAGCTCAAGGCGATCAGCCGGGGCCACGGCCACCGCGGCTTCCCGGGCCGCGGCGGTCGTCAGGTCGAGGTCGAGGTGCAGCAGGTCGAGCGGGGCTCGGAACGTGCTGCCGCGGAGCCTGCCATATCGACCCCCGAGCAACTGCCCGCGGGAAGCCGGCGGCCCTCGCTGCAGCCCGTGCGGAGCGGGTCTGAGCAGATGACCGTGGAGACCGTGGACCTCACCGCCGAGGACGACACCCAGGCCCTGCCGCGCCTGGACTCCCTGGAGCGCAAGCTCAAGGACCTGGAGCAGCAGTTCGGCTGAGCCGAGCGCGCCCCGTATCCGTGCCGATGGCCTGAGGCGCCGGTCTTCCCGGCGCCTCAGGCCGCTTCCGCGTCCGCCTCCGCGCCCAGTTCGAACCAGACCGACTTGCCCACCTCGCAGGGCCGCACGCCCCAGTCGTCGGCGAGTGACTCGACCAGGACCAGCCCTCTGCCGTTGGTGCTCTCCTCCCGCGGTGTGCGCGGCCGGGGCCGTGGCCCGTGACCCACGAAGTCCCGCACCTCGACCCGCAGGGCGCGCGGTCCGACCGTCGCGGTCAGGACCGCGCCCTCCTCGGTGTGCACGAGCGCGTTGGTGACCAGCTCGCTGGTGAGCAGTTCGGCGACCTCCGACTGCCCTGGCTCGCCCCAGTGCCGCAGCAGCTCACGCAGCGCCCGCCGGGCCTCGGGCACCGCCCGCGGGTCCGCCCGGCCGAGCCGCCGCCTGAGCTGTGGCACCGTCTGCTCCTTCATGTCCCCCGTCGGCACGCTGATGTCGGCTCCCCCCGTCTGTCCCGCTCCGGTCGAACATCTTCACGGGGAAAGCCTTGCCCGTTCGGGCCCTCGCCAGTCATCCGGTTTCGGACCGGCTGTCCGTACGGTCACGGGCGGGGGACGTTGCGCAGGTTCGACCGGGCCATCTGGAGCATGCGTCCGACGCCGCCGTCCAGGACGATCTTCGAGGCGGACAGGGCGAAACCGGTGACCATGTCGGCGCTGATCTTCGGCGGGATGGACAGGGCGTTGGGGTCGGTGACCACGTCGACGAGGGCGGGACCCTTGTGCTTGAACGCCGCCTTCAGCGCCCCGGCCAGGTCCTTGGGCTTCTCCACCCGTACGCCGAAGGCACCGCATGCCTCGGCGACGGCGGCGAAGTCCGGGTTCTTGTTGGCCACGCCGTGCGAGGGCAGGCCCGCGACGAGCATCTCCAACTCGACCATGCCGAGCGAGGAGTTGTTGAAGAGGACGACCTTCACCGGGAGGTCGTGCTGGACGAGGGTGAGGAAGTCGCCCATCAGCATGGTGAAGCCGCCGTCGCCGGACATCGACACGACCTGCCGGCGCCGGTCGGTGAACTGGGCGCCGATCGCCATCGGCAGCGCGTTCGCCATCGAGCCGTGGGAGAAGGAGCCGATGATGCGGCGGCGGCCGTTGGGCGAGATGTAGCGGGCCGCCCAGACGTTGCACATCCCGGTGTCGACGGTGAACACCGCGTCGTCGTCGGCCATTTCGTCCAGCAGCGCGGCCACGTACTCGGGGTGGATCGGGACGTGCTTGTCGACCTTGCGGGTGTACGCCTTGACGACGCCCTCCAACGCGTCGGCGTGCTTCTTCAGCATCCGGTCCAGGAAGCGGCGGCTCTTCTTCTCCTTCACCCGCGGGATCAGGCAGCGCAGGGTCTCCCGCGCGTCGCCCCACACCGCGAGGTCCAGCTTGGAGCGCCGGCCCAGGTGCTCGGGCCGCACGTCGATCTGGGCGATCTTCACGTCGTTCGGGAGGAAGGCGTTGTACGGGAAGTCGGTGCCGATCAGGAGCAGCAGGTCGCACTCGTGGGTGGCCTCGTAGGCGGCGCCGTAGCCGAGCAGGCCGCTCATGCCGACGTCGTACGGGTTGTCGTACTGGATGAACTCCTTGCCCCGCAGGGCGTGGCCCACGGGTGCCTTGAGCTTGCCCGCGAACTCCATGACCTCGGCGTGCGCGCCCGCGGTGCCGCTGCCGCAGAACAGGGTGACCCTGTCGGCGTCGTCGATCATCCGGACCAGCCGGTCGATCTCCTCGTCACCGGGGCGGACGGTGGGCCGGGAGGTGACGAGGGCCGTCTCGGCGGCCCCCTGCGGGGCGGGCTCGTCCGCGATGTCGCCGGGTAGCGAGACGACGCTGACGCCGCCCTGGCCGACGGCGTGCTGGATGGCGGTCTGCAGCAGCCGGGGCATCTGCTTCGGGCTGGAGATCAGCTCGCTGTAGTGGCTGCACTCGCGGAACAGCTGGTCGGGGTGGGTCTCCTGGAAGAAGCCGAGCCCGATCTCGCTGGACGGGATCTGGGAGGCGAGGGCGAGGACGGGGGCCATGGAGCGGTGGGCGTCGTAGAGCCCGTTGATGAGGTGGAGGTTGCCGGGTCCGCAGGAGCCGGCGCACGCGGCCAGCTTGCCGGTGATCTGCGCCTCCGCGCCGGCGGCGAAGGCGGCGGTCTCCTCGTGCCGGACGTGCACCCATTCGATGCCGGAGTGGCGGCGCACGGCGTCCACGATCGGGTTGAGGCTGTCCCCGACGACTCCGTAGAGGCGCTCCACCCCGGCGCGGGTGAGGATGTCGACGAACTGTTCCGCGACGTTCTGTTTGGCCATGGGTCCAGCTATGCCACAGCGCGCGGTCTCACGCCTCCCAAACGGCGGCGGCGGTACGGTCGTCCGCGTATCCCTTGACCCGCACGCCGCTGTCGGCGAGGAACTCCCCCGGTCCCGGCGCCGGGCGGCCCGCCCATCGCCGCGCGAGGAGTTCGCCCAGCTCGGGCTCGCTCAGCAGGGGCTCGGCGAGGCCCGCGGTGCACATCAGGAGCACATCACCCGGGCGGGCTACGGAGGCCCGGAAGCGGAAGGGCTCCCGCGGCGGCTCGGCGGGCGGGCCGTCGTACGGGCCCGGGGGCGTGGTGATGCCGAGGTCCATGGTGAGCCGGTCGCCGTCGGGCGTCTCGCTCGGCGCGTCGCCGGGCGGGCCGCCGAACGTGCCTCGGGGCGCCGCCCCGAAGCCGAGTACGGGCTCTCCGGCGACGTCGCCGACGTCCGGCTCCATGTCCTGCCAGGCGCCGTCGCGCAGCCGGAGCAGTCCGCCCGCGCCGACGCCGAAGAACACCCGGGTGCGGCACTCTGGGTCGGCGGGCAGCAGCAGGCAGCGCAGGGTGGCCGTGTACTCGTCCGGGGCGAGGCCCTGTTCGGCGGCGCCGGCCCGGAGCCGGCCGAGGCTGCGGTCGGTGAGGCGGTGCAGGCCGGACTTCAGGTCGCCGCGCCGGGCGGCCCGCAGGTCCTCGGCGAGCCGCACGTGGCTGCGCCCCACGGCCCGGCCGATCCACCGGCACACCTCGGCCGCCGCCCGGTGCGCCCCGGCGGTGGCGCGGGCGCCGGTCGCCATGGCCACCAGGACCAGCGCCTGCTCCCCGGCGCCGAACCGCGCGACGAGCAGCGCGTCGCGCCGCGGCTCGCCCCGGTAGCGCGCGGAGTCCCCGCGCACGGAGGCGGCCCGCAGCGTGCACGTCCCGTACCTGGCGCCCTCCAGCACGGTGTCCGGGACCAGTCCGTCGAGGCCGTCGGGATCGGCGGGCGGCAGCGCGGTGGGCTCAGCGTCGTAGGTCGGCGGCCCGCTGCCGACGTAGTCGCGGTCGTCGCCGTCCGGTGCGTCGGCCGAGGGCAGGAACGGCGGCGGCAGCGGCGGCAGGTCGGACAGGGTCCTGGGCGGCGGCCCCGCCTCGGGCGGCTCCCTGAGATCGGCGGCCCCCATCCCCGAGGTGGTCAGCCCACGCGGGCCACCACCCTGCCCCCGCCCGCCGAACCCCGACGCCGCCCGGGACTCACCGTCACCGCCCCCGGACGCCGCCCCACCGGACCGCCCGGCCCCCGGCCCGGACGGAAAGCTCACCGGCCCGGTCGGTGTCCCGGGCGGCGGCTCCCACGGCGCCCTCGGCCCTGGCGGGTTCGCGGGGCGGGAGGGAGCGCCGGGCAGGATGTCGCCCGGACGCCCGTCGGACCGCTGAGGCGACACGGGCTCCTCCGTGCCGGGGGCCTGCCCGGCCGTCACGGCACCGGACCGCCCGCCCTCGGACAACGCGCCCCCGGAGGCACCCGGCTCCCGCCCGGACGGAAAGCTCACCGGCCCGGTCGGTGCCGCGGGCGGCGGCTCCCACGGCGCCCTCGGTGGCGGTGGGGCGGGGTTGCCGGCGTCGGGTGAGCGCGTGGGCGGCGGCTGGGGGTTGTCGTCGGGTGGTGCGGTGCGGGGGCCGGGGATGGTGGAGGGCTGCGGCCGGGACCACCAGGGCCGGCCCGGTTCGGGCGCGGTGGGGTCCGACCGGGGTGGGTTCGTCCCGGGACCGGGGCCGGAACTGGAACCGGGACCGGGGCCGGAACCGGGACCGGGACCGGGGCCGGAACCGGGACCGGGACCGGGGTCCGCTTCACGCGCCACCGTTCCCGACGCCGAGGCGAAGCGGTCGTCCAGGGAATCGGGTGCGGCCGTGGGGCCGGTGTCGTCGGTGGAGTCGTCGTACAGCTGCCCCCACCAGTCGTCCTCAGGACCGGTGGGACCGGTGGGACCGGTGGGCCTTCCCCCCTGCTGACTCATGCTCCTGATTGTCCACCGACGGAGCCGGATGAAAACGGGGCATCGGAAAATTCGGGCGCACCGGCGTGCGCCGGGCGGCGTGTCGGGGGACGCGTCGAACAGTCCTCCGAGGTGGGGTGGCCGAGCGGCCCCACCCCCCACGGGAGGACCGCTCGGCGACGCCACCTTGGCAGAGTGACCGGCGGTACGGCGATGATGTCCCGAGGCGGGTTTGCGCCGTGGCCGTTTTCCGCCACGGACGCCCCGCGCGGCTGGTGACGATCATCGTTCTCGGGGAGGGGCGACGCCTGATGCTGGGAGTGCTGGGGCTGGAGGACACGCACGAGGCGGCGTACCGGGCGCTGGTGTCGGTGGGCGCGGCCGACGTCCCCGATCTGGCGCGGCGGCTGGCGCTCGGCGAGCGGGAGACCGAGCGCGCGCTGCGCCGCCTGGAGCAGAACGGGCTCGCCGCCCAGTCCTCGGCCCGCCCCGGACGCTGGGTCGCGGCCCCGCCGGGCGTCGCGCTGGGCGCCCTGCTCACCCAGCAGAGGCACGAGCTGGAGCGGGCGGAGCTGGCCGCGGCGCTGCTGGCGGAGGAGTACCGGGCGGCGGCGGCCGAGCCCGCGGTGCACGACCTGGTGGAGGTGGTGACCGGCGCCGCGGCCGTCGCCCAGCGCTTCCTCCAGCTCCAGCTCGGCGCGAGCGAGGAGGTGTGCGCCCTGGTCACCGACAAGCCGGTCGCCGTGACCGGCATGGAGAACGACGCGGAGGAGCAGGCCACCGGGCGCGGGGTCCGCTACCGCGTGGTGGTCGAGCGGTCGGTCCTGGACCTGCCGACCGGCATCACCGAGCTGACCGCCGCGCTGGGCCGCGACGAGCAGGTCAGGGTCGTGGACCGGGTGCCGACCAAGCTGGTCGTCGCCGACCGCTCCCTCGCCCTGGTGCCGCTCACCGCGCACTCCTCGGAGCCCGCCGCCCTGGTGGTGCACGCCAGCGGCCTGCTCGAACTGCTGTCGGGGCTGTTCGAGGCCGTGTGGCGGGACGCCCTCCCGCTGCGGCTGGGCGGGTCCGGCGTGACCGAGCACGGCCCGGACGCCCCCGACGGCACCGACCTTGAGATCCTCTCCCTGCTGCTCGCCGGCCTGACCGACGCGAGCGTGGCCAAGCAGCTCGACCTGGGCCTCAGGACCGTGCAGCGGCGGGTGAAGCGCCTGATGGAGCTGACCGGGGTCACCACCCGGCTCCAACTGGGCTGGCACGCGTATGAAAGGGACTGGGTGGCCAGAAAGCACTGAGGAGTCCTCCCCCGCCGGGCCGGAGTTCTGCGGACCGGGCCGGACTCCTGCACCCTGGACAGATGGGAGCGTGGGACCTCCTGCTGGCCGGCCTGGTCATCCTGCTCGGGCTGTGCGGCGTCCTGCTGCCCGGCGTGCCCGGGTCGTGGCTGGTGTGGGCCGGGGTCCTGTGGTGGGCGCTGAAGGATCCGCAGCCTCTCTCCTGGGCGGTCCTGGTCGGCTCCACCGTCGTGCTGCTGCTGTCCCGGGCGGTGCGCTGGGCGCTGCCGACCCGCAGGAGACGCCGCGACGAGGCGATGCGGCGGCTGACGGCCTATGCGGGCGCCGGCGCCGTCCTCGGCTTCGTCCTCGTCCCGGTGCTCGGCGCGATCCCCGGGTTCATGGGCGGCATCTACCTCGCCGAGCGGCTGCGCCTCGGGCGGCACGGGGAGGCGATGGCGTCGCTGCGGACCGCGATGCGCCAGGGCGGTGCCGACCTGCTGACCGAGCTGTTCGCCTGCCTGCTGATCACCGGGGCGTGGCTGGGTGCGGTACTGGCCGGCTGACCGGGGCGCCCTCCAGCGACAGCAGCCGCGTCTTGCGTTCCAGCCCGCCCGCGTACCCGGTCAGGGAGCCGTCGGCGCCGATCACCCGGTGGCAGGGGCGCAGGATCAGCAGCGGATTCGCGCCGATCGCGCCCCCGACGGCGCGCACCGCGGGTCGCGAGGCCCCGATGCGCGCGGCGATCTCGCCGTACGTCGTCGTCGCCCCGTAGGGCACGTCGTCCAGGGCGGCCCACACCCGCTCCCGGAAGGCGGTGCCCTCGGCGCGCAGCGGCAGCCGGAACTCGGTCAGCTCCCCGGCGAAGTAGGCGCCGAGCTGCTCCTCGGCCGCCCGGAAGGGCCCGGCGTCGTGCCGCCACCCGTCCCGGACGCTCCGGCCGCCCTTCTGCCCGGGCACGGACAGGGAGGTGAGCGCGCCGTCGGCGGCGGCGGTGAGGAGCAGCCGCCCGACGGGGCTGTCCATCTCGTACCAGTACGTCTCGGCGTGGATGCTCGTGGTCGTGGTCGTGGTCGTGGTCGTCGGCGTGGTCGTGGTCATCGGTCGTTCTCCCACTCTCCTGCTGCGCGCAGGTGGTTCAGTGCGTACGAGCGCCAGGGGCGCCAGGTGTCGGGGACGGCGGCGCCGGGCGGGGCGACGTCCGGGTCGCCGAGGGCGCGGGTGCGCACGACGGCGACGGTACGGGCGTCCAGGCCGGGCACGGCGAGCAGGGCGCGCTCGGCGTCGTCCCGGTCGGCGCCCGGGTCCAGGCGTACGGCGCCGTCGGCGAGGGCGGCGGCGAGCGCGCCCGCGGTGCCGTCCGGCGCGGCCCCGGCGAGGACCGCCGGTTCGGGGAAGAGGTGGGTGAGGGTGCCGCAGGGCGCGTCGAGCGCCTTTCCGTACCGCTGGACGAGTCGCTCGGCCGCCGCGCGCCCCACCAGGGCCCGTACGGCCAGTTCGTCGGGGTCGGCGGTGCCCGGTGAGCGCAGTCCGGGGCGGGCCGCGACCAGCGGGGCGAGCCGGGGGTCGGCGCCGAGCCGCTCGTCGACGGCGTACGGATCGGCGTCGAGGTCGAACAGCCGCCGCAGCCGCTGCACGGCGGTGGTCAGGTCGCGCAGGTCGGTGAGGTGGAGGCGGGCCTCCAGCCAGCCCCCGCTGCCGGCGCCCCGGCGATCCGGCCCGCCCGGCCGTTCCTGGACGGCGACGATCCCGGTGCCGTACGGCAGGCGCAGGGTGCGCCGGTAGACGCGGCGGCCGGTGGCGCCGCTCACCTCCTCGACGCCGGCCACGGCCTCACGCTGGAGCAGGTCGAAGACGGGGCCGGACTGGTAGGGGCCCCGGTGCGCGAGCCGCAGCGGCACACCGGCGGAGGGGGTGGCCGTGCGCCGGGCGGCCCGGTCGCGGGCGGGGGCGGCGGCGCGCAGCTCGCTCGGGGTGGCCGCGTACACGGCCCGGATCGTGTCGTTGAACTGCCGCACGCTGGCGAAACCGGACGCGAAGGCGATCTCGGTGACCGGCAGGCCGGTGGTCTGCAACAGGACGCGTGCGGTGTGCGACCGCTGGGCGCGGGCGAGGGCCACGGGTCCCGCGCCCACCTCGGCGGTGAGCTGGCGCTGCACCTGGCGGGCGCTGTAGCCGAGCCGGACGGCGAGTCCGGCGACGCCCTCGCGGTCGACGACGCCGTCGCCGATCAGCCGCATGGCCCGGCCGACGACGTCGGCGCGGACGTTCCAGTCCGCGGAGCCCGGCACGGCGTCGGGACGGCACCGCCGGCAGGCCCGGAAGCCCGAGCCCTGCGCGGCGGCGGCCGTCGCGAAGAACCGCACGTTGCGCCGCTTCGGTGTGACGGCGGGGCAGCTGGGCCGGCAGTAGATGCCGGTGGTCTCGACGGCGAAGAAGAACGCGCCGTCGAACCGGGCGTCCCGGCTCCGCACGGCCTCGTACCGGACGTCCTCGTGCTCGTCCGCGTACTCCGTTGTCCGCACTGTCTGCGCTGTCTGTGGTGTCACGCCGTCCAGTCTCCGCCAGACCGGAGAACCGGGCTGGCGGAAATCGGACATGGCGTCGGTGCGGCCGCCTGGCTACCGCAGGCCGCCCCGCTTGGCCTCCATCGCCGCCTTGCCGATGGCGCCCCGGCGCTTGTACTCCTTCCGGATCTCGGCCCGCACCCGGGCGTCGGTCTTGGCGACGATGCGCTGGTTCTCCCGCATCAGCTTGCGGTAGCTCTCCAGCCGCCGCTCAGGAAGCGCACCGCTGTCGATGGCGGCCAGGACGGCGCAGCCCGGCTCGCTCTCGTGGGCGCAGTCGTGGAACCGGCACTCCTCGGCCAGCTCCGCGATCTCGGCGAACACCTGGTCCACCCCGTTGCCCGCGTCCCAGAGCCCGACGCCCCGCAGTCCGGGGGTGTCGATCAGCACGCCCCCGCCGGGCATGGCGAGGAGGTTGCGGGTGGTGGTGGTGTGCCGGCCCTTGCCGTCGACGTCGCGGGTGGCCTGGACGTCCATGGCGTCCTCGCCGAGCAGCGCGTTGGCGAGGGTGGACTTGCCGGCGCCGGACTGGCCGAGCAGCACGGCCGTGCCGCCCGAGACGACGGCGGCGAGCACGTCGAGCCCCTCGCCCTGCTCGGCGCTGACGGACAGCACCGGCACGCCGGGTGCGGCGGTCTCCACGTCCTGGACGAGGTACGCCAGGGTCACCGGGTCGGGCACGAGGTCGGCCTTGGTGAGGACCACCACGGGCTGCGCCCCGGATTCCCAGGCGAGGGCGAGGAACCGTTCGATCCGGGCGAGGTCCAGCTCGACCGCGAGCGACACGGCGACGATCGCGTGGTCGACGTTGGCCGCGAGGATCTGCCCCTCGGACCGCTTGGACGAGGTGGAGCGCACGAAGGCGGTACGGCGGGGCAGGTACGTCCGTACGTAGCGCGGGTTGCCGGCCGGTTCGACGGCGACCCAGTCGCCGGTGCAGACGACGCGCAGCGGGTCGTGGGGCGTGACGAACGCGGTGTCGGCGCGCAGGACGCCGTCCGCGGTGACGACGTCGCACTGCCCGCGGTCGACCCGCACGACCCGGCCGGGCAGCAGCCCTTCGGCGGCGTGGGGGGCGAACGCGTCGGCCCAGTTCTCGTCCCAGCCGTACGAGGACAGGGCGGAGTGGCTGGAGTTGGAAGACGTGGAAGTCAAGGGGTGACCCTTCAGGGTGCGGCCCCGGCGCGAGAACTCAGGGAGCGGCTGAGATCAGCCGGTGGCCACGGAGGTGGACTCGATGGACTCCTGGATGCGGGCAGCGCCCATCACAGTGACAGCCATTGGTCGACACCTCCTCAGCAAGACCCCTGTCGGCGGCCGGTGGGGCCGCCGCTCGAACATCGGTCACCTTAGCCGCGTGCCCGAGGGCCGCGCCACCGAATAACCACCAACCGTCCGCTCAGACCTCCACGGGCGCGTCCGCCGGCAGGCTGTCCATGAAGGAGCTGACCGAGAAGACCGCGTTGCCGGCGCCGGGCGGGCCGTAGCCGGGGGGCGAGGAGAGGCCGTAGTCCTCCATGGTCTGGCGGTATGCCTGGAGCAGGCGGATGTGGTACTCCAGCGGGGCGCCGTCGGGGTTGGTCTTGCCGAGCGGGGTGGTGGGCTCGGGGCACCAGGTGGTGAAGCGGGGCGTGATGCCGTGCGACATGAAGAAGCGCAGGCCCTCGGTGGTGGACGCGATGGCCTCGTCGACGGTCTTGAAGCCGAAGGGCTCGGCCATCTCCACGCCCGCGACGAAGTTGGGGATGACGTTGCGGGCGCCGAAGACCTCGGTGGAGTCCAGGATGCGCTTGTGCCACTCGTCGCGGCCGACGTAGCGCTCCTTGCCGGGGCAGTACATCTTGAACAGGTACTCGTCCCACACCTCGAAGTTGGGGTGGTAGATCTGCACGCCGTAGTCCTTGAAGCGCTGGACGTCCGGCTTGGGCAGGGCCTGGGCGACGACCTTGCCGATCCAGCGGCCGGGGAAGTGCTCCTCGATGGCCTTGGCGTACCGGCCGTAGAAGTCGGCCTCGTCCAGACCCTGGACCTTCGACGTGATCGCGCCGCCGGTGAGGGTGTACGCGGTGGAGATCTTGGCGGTGTCGTACTTGTCGATGATCTCCAGCGCCTCGAGGACCTCGTCGACGTCCTTCACGCCCGTGTACGGCCGCCCTGCGGCCTTGTGCTGGCGCCAGTTGTGGTTGATGTCGCAGTACTGGCACTCCTCCTTGGCGCCGAAGTACTGGCAGACGCGGAACGCGGTCAGGTAGATCAGGTAGCCCCACTGGATGGTCGGGGCCACCTCCATGACCGACTTCCCGTTGGAGAGCTTGTGCCGGTAGTACTCGGGCATGGGCGGCACGCCGACGTCGGCGATGCGCTTGCCGTCGAGGTAGAGGCCGAGCTGGTTGTGCTCGTCGGCCGCCACGCGGTAGGGGGAGGACGGGTTCACCCGCACCGAGACGACGGTGCGGCGCAGGTCGTAGGGGCCGCCGGTGAGGATGATCTCCTCGGGCGGGCGGCGCAGGGCGGCCTCGCCCAGCTCGGGCAGGGTGCCGTGGTCGAAGGAGAAGATGAAGTACGACTTCGGCTTGACCTCGCCGTCCTCGTTGTCACTGAGGGCGGAGGGGTCGAAGGCGACACCGCCGCGCAGCAGGTCCTCCTTGAAGACGGCCTCGCGCGGTACGTGCGGGAACCGCTCCATCAGATCCTCGACCAGCGCGGTACGGCTGTCCATCCCGTGTCTCCTCCCGGGTCCGGCGTTCGACTTCTCACGGTATGCCCCCGCGGGAGAGGCTTCCCGCCCGGGGCCCCTCCAGACGCGCCGGGTAGGTTTCCGCGCTATGAGCGACATCACGGTGACCAACTGGGCCGGCAACATCACGTACACGGCCAAGGAGCTGCTGCGACCGCGCTCCGTGGACGCCCTGCGGGCCCTGGTGGCGGACAGCGCCAGGGTGCGGGTGCTGGGCAGCGGGCACTCCTTCAACGAGATCGCCGAGCCGGGTGCCGAGGGCGTCCTGCTGTCGCTGGCGGACCTGCCGGCCGAGGTGGACGTGGACACGGCGGCCCGTACGGTGCGGGTCGGCGGCGGTGTGCGGTACGCGGAGCTGGCCCGGCTGGTGCACGCGCGGGGTCTCGCGCTGCCGAACATGGCCTCGCTGCCGCACATCTCGGTCGCCGGGTCGGTGGCGACCGGAACGCACGGCTCCGGGGTGGGCAACGGTTCGCTGGCGTCGGTGGTGCGCGAGGTGGAGCTGGTCGCCGCGGACGGTTCGACCGTGGTGATCGCGCGGGGCGACGAGCGGTTCGGCGGGGCGGTGACCTCGCTCGGCGCGCTGGGGGTGGTGACCTCGCTCACACTCGATCTGGAGCCCGCCTACGAGGTGGAGCAGCACGTCTTCACCGAGCTGCCGCTGGCCGGGCTGGACACCGCGACGTTCGAGACCGTGATGGCGGCGGCGTACAGCGTGAGTCTGTTCACCGACTGGCGGGCGCCCGGTTTCCGGCAGGTGTGGCTGAAGCGGCGCACCGACCGGCCGCTGGACGGCTTCCCGTACGCGGCACCGGCCGTCGAGAAGATGCACCCGGTGCCGGGCATGCCCGCGGTCAACTGCACGGAGCAGTTCGGGGTGCCCGGTCCCTGGCACGAGCGGCTGCCGCACTTCCGGGCCGAGTTCACGCCCAGCAGCGGCGCCGAGCTGCAGTCGGAGTACCTGATGCCCCGGGAGCACGCCCTGGCCGCCCTGCACGCGATGGACGCGATACGGGAGACCCTGGCGCCGGTGCTGCAGACCTGCGAGATCCGCACGGTCGCCGCCGACGCGCAGTGGCTGAGCCCTTCCTACGGCAGGGACACGGTGGCGGCGCACTTCACCTGGGTCGAGGACACGGCCGCGGTGCTGCCGGTGGTGCGGCGGCTGGAGGAGGCGCTCGCCCCGTTCTCGGCCCGCCCGCACTGGGGGAAGGTGTTCACGACCCCGGCGGACGGACTGCGCGCGCTGTATCCGCGCCTGGGCGACTTCGGGGCCCTGGTGACGGCGCTGGATCCGGCGGGGAAGTTCACCAACGCGTTCGTGCGCGGGGTGCTCGCGGGCTGAGCACCCCGCGCCCCTCGGGTCGGGCGGGCCCGGGTCAGTGGTCGGCGCAGCAGGGTGTCGGGTCGGGGTCCTCGAAGGGCACCAGGGTGCCGCCCACCGCGGGCATGGCGGCCAGGACCAGTCGGCCGCCCTGCCAGTGCGGGCGGACGTGGTCCCGGGTGACCAGCCGGGTGTCCGGGGCGGGCTCGTGCGGTGTGCCCAGGACGGTCACCCGGTCGATCGCGGAGCGGGCGAGCAGCTCGGCGACCGTGAGGGTGCCGGTGAGAACGGCCGCGCCCGGGTAGAGGACGGCGCGGCCGGTCTCGTCCCAGGCGCCGTCGCGGACCTCGTACCCCCGGGCGGTGAGCCGGTCCCGGGCGGTGCGCAGGACCGGCTCCGCCTCGACGGCGAGGGACAGGGCGACCCGCGGGCGGCCGTCCCGCACCAGGTGCGTGCAGCCGAAGACACCCTCGGGGAGGGCGAGTTCGGCCGCCAGCGCCCGGAGCAGGTGGTCGGCCTCCCGCAGGGTCGTCGCGTCGGTGTCGACGCCGAGGACGTATGGCGCGGTGGGCGGTGTCACGACGGCAGGACCCACACGGGGTTGGAGTAGAACCACAGGTCGCGCCACGGGTCGGCGTCGCCGACGACGTCGATGGCGGGGCCGGCCGGGTCGACCTTGGCACCGAGTGCGCCGGCTGCGGAGCGGTTGCCGTCGGTGCCGCGGGTGCGGACGTAGACGGGGTGGTCGACGCGGCCGAGGTCGTAGGTGAGGCGGACGGTGCCGCTGTCCGTGTTCGCCTCGGTCACCTCGTACGACTTGACGACCCGGGCGGACGGCGCGGTGAAGGTGTCCTTGTCGGCGGCCGGTCCCGTCACGTCGCCCTGGATGACGTCCACGCGGGCCAGCTTGGGGACGAAGCCCGCCCAGTTGGGGCCGCCGGCCAGCGCGACGTCGATGGACAGGGTGACCCGGGTGCCCTTGCGGACGTGCAGGGCGCCGCCGAGCGTGGCCCAGCGGCCGCCGCCCGAGACGCGGACGTCGAGGCCGCTGACGAGCTGCCCGTGGTCGACCCAGACGCGGCCGGCGCGGATGCCGTCCATGACGGCGGCGTAGGAGAAGCCGTCGGAGCCGACGTGGGTGCGGCTGTACTGGCCGGGCCAGAAGTCGTTCTGGGTGATGTCGATCTGCCCGGCGTAGACCGGGTCGTCGTAGCGGCCGTTGGCGTTGAAGTCGCCGCCGCCGCGGGCGCCGGTGTCGGCGTAGACCTGGTGCGAGTCGGAGTTGGCGGTGATCCACCAGGGGCGGCCCTCGGCGATGAGGCTGTCCCACAGGCCGCCGACGGTGGCGGTCATCCAGTCGAAGCCGCCCCAGGTGCGGTAGCTCTCCAGGGGGTAGCCGGCGAAGGAGTTGGCGCTGGGGCTGCCGTCGTAGATGCCGCGGGCGCCGCCCGGGCCCAGCGGCTTCGGCAGGCCGCCCGCCTGGTGGCCCGGGGCGCCCTCGAAGCCGACGGCGATCTGGTGGCCGCGGGAGGTGGCGTCGCGCCAGGCGCGGATCTCGTGCGGGGAGTCGATGCCCTTGCGCGCCGGGTGGTTGGCGAGCATCAGGGCGTCCTTGACCTTGCGCCGCTTGACCTGGTCGGCGAGGAAGGAGAGTCCGGCGATGGCGAGGGCCTCGTTGGCGGGGGTGGAGTCGCCGGCGCCCTTGACGCTGCCGTCGTAGTCGGTCTCGAACTGCTTGAGGACGGAGACCTCGTGCTTGCCGGGGTGGACGAAGACGGTGCCGTGCTCGGCGGCCGGGATGTTCCACTCCAGGCCCTGGAAGACGAGGGTGTCCTCGTGGGCGTCGCGGGCCTCGCGGATGTCCGGGTTGACCTTCTCCACACCGATCTTGGCGTGGGTGCTGCTGCCGTGGTCGGTGATGACCAGCCAGTCCATGCCGTGCCGGGCGCCCTGGCGGACCTGGTCGACGACGCGGTACTTGCCGTCGCTGCTGTACTGGGTGTGGATGTGGTGGTCGCCGGCCAGCCAGAGGAAGCCCTTCTTGCGGCGGCCGTTGCTCGCGGCCTGCGCGGGGGCGGCGGTGGCGGTCTGGGCGAGGACGGTACCGGCGGCCAGACCGGCGCCGAGCAGTCCCGCCCGGCGCAGCAGACCGCGGCGCGACTGCTGTTCGGGACTGAGGGCCTCGTCGGGGACGCTGGTGTCGAAGGCGGCGGGCAGGGCCGGCGCGGTGTCGTGCTCGTGGTCGTGCGGGTGCCCGTGGTGGTGATGACCGTGGGTGTGTCCGTGTCCGTGCCCCATGCCTGTTCCTCCCGAAGACCGCCGCCGTGCGCGGCTCCGAGGAGAATCGGCGCGGAAGGTGAACATTGAACGACTCGCGGGTGATCCGCGACTGCCGCCCGCCCTGACCTAGCATGAAACCTAGGAATCCTAGGTTGCAGGAAGGTGGCCCATGCCCCGAGTGGGTCTTACCACGGACCGTGTCGTCGCCGCGGCCGCCGATCTCGCCGACGCGTCCGGCTTCGAGGCGGTCACCGTCTCGGCGCTCGCCCGGCACTTCGGGGTGAAGGACGCCAGCCTGTACACGCACGTGCGCGGTCTCCAGGACCTGCGCGTGCGGGTCGCGCTGCTGGCCGGCGGCGAGTTGATCGAGGAGATCGCCGGGGCGGTGGCGGGCCGGGCCGGGAAGGAGGCGCTGGCCGCCTTCGCGGGCGCCTACCGGGCGTACGCCCTGCGCCACCCCGGCCGCTACGCCGCCACCCAGATCCGCGTCGACCAGTCCCTGGTCACCGACTCCCCCGCCCTGCGCCGCACCGCCGAGATCACCCACGGCATGCTGCGCGCCTACGGCCTGACCGAGCCCGACCTCACGGACGCGGTGCGCCTGCTGCGCTCCACCTTCCACGGGTACTGCGCCCTGGAGGCCTCCGGCGGCTTCGGCGCCCCGCGCGACGTACAGGCGTCCTGGGACAAGGTGGTCGAGGCCCTGCACGTGGCGCTGGAGAACTGGCCGCGCGCGTAGGTCGACGCGGCAGACAGGCAGGCGGGTCAGCCCGGCGTGCGCACCTCGTCGTACGTGGGTGTCGGGCCGTCCGGGGTCCGGCCCGAGCGGATGCCGGTGGCCGTCTCCAGGGCGGCGCCCAGCGCGCGCCGGTAGAGCAGCGAGCCGAGGCTGACGCGGCCTACGCCGAGGTCGGCCAGGTGGGCGAGGGTGGGGCCGGCGGGCGAGTACAGGACGTTGAGGGGCACGTCGAAGTGGGCGGCGAGGGAGGCGATGCGGGCGGGGTCGGTGAGTCCGGGGACGAAGACGCCGTCGGCGCCGGCCTCGCGGTATGCCTCCAGGCGCCGCACCGTCTCCGCCGGGTCGCCGTCGCCCGACCAGTACGTGTCCGTACGGGCGTTGACGAAGAGGCCGGGGGCGGCGGAGCGGACCGCGGCGATCTTCGCGGCGTGCCGGTCCACCGGCCCCAGACCGTCCTCGAGGTTGATCCCGACGGCGCCGGCCGCCACCAGCTCCCGGGCGAACTCCCCGACCTCGTCCGGGTCGTCGCTGAAGCCGTCCTCCGCGTCGACGGAGAGCAGCAAGGGGGCCGAACCGAGGGTGAGGGCCAGCCGCAGGGTCTCGTCGCGGGTCGCCGAGGCCCCGTCGGGCAGTCCTGCCGCCGCCGCGACGCCGAGGCTGGTCGTGCCGACGGCGTGGAAGCCCTGCCCCGCGAGGGCGAGCGCAGAGGCGTGGTCCCAGGCGCAGGGCAGCAGCAGGGGCTCACCGGCGCGGTGCAGGGCGGCGAAGGCGGTCACGGTCACGCTCACGAGAGGTCGCCCACCGCGTCGGCGTAGTACACGGACTCCGCGAGGTGCGCGGCGAGTTCGCGGAAGCTCCAGCCCTCGCCGGGCGAGTGGTCGAGCTGTTCGTCGGTGAGCGCTTCGAGGCGGTTGGCCCAGATGCGGGCGAGCCGGGTGAGGCGGCTGCGGGCCTCGTCCAGGTCCTCGGCGGTGAAGGCGGCGCGGTCCGCGTCCGTGGTGACCAGGGAGGCGTGCCAGTGGTCGGGCTGGGTCTCCTCGCCCGCCAGCCGGGCCTCCAGCTCCGCGAGGTGGTCCACCATGTGGTCGGCGACCCGCCGGACCGCCTTGTGCGGGGTGTAGACGCGGCCGTCGACGTGGGCGGGCGTCCCGTCCCAGCGGGTCCAGGTGGCGGCCAGGTCCAGGACGTGGCCGACCATGCCGGTGACGGCGTCGGCGGGTGCGGGTGCGGGTGCGGGTGCGGGTGCGGTGACAGTGTGCGTGTCGCTCATGCCCCGAACGCTAGGTCCCGGTTCCTTCGGTGGCGGCCGAAGTGTCCCGTGCGGCGCCCGGGCGGGTCCCCCTAGGTCACCAGCCCGTGGCGGTAGGCGAAGACGACTGCCTGGACGCGGTCGCGGAGGTCGAGTTTGGTGAGGATGCGGGACACGAAGGTCTTGACGGTCTCGGGGCTGATCACGAGGGCCGAGGCGATCTCGCTGTTGGACAGTCCGTCCGCGATCAGGCGCAGGACCTCCATCTCCCGGGGGGTCAGCGGGATGTCCTGAGCGGTGCCCTCGGCGGGGCGGATCCGGGCCGCGTACCGGCCGACGAGGCGGCGCGTCACGTCGGGGTCGAGCAGTGCCGCGCCCATGGCCACGGTGCGGATGCCGTGCAGCAGCCGGTCCGGCGGCGCGTCCTTGAGCAGGAAGCCGCTGGCGCCCGCGCGCAGCGCCTCGTAGACGTACTCGTCGAGGTTGAACGTCGTCACCACGAGCACCTTGACGGGGTGCTCCACCCCGGCGCCGGCGAGCAGGCGGGTGGCCTCCAGGCCGTCGAGCACCGGCATGCGGATGTCCATCACCACGACGTCCGGGCGCAGTTCGCGGGCCAGGTCGACCCCGGCCTGCCCGTCCCCGCACTCGCCGACCACCTCCAGGTCGGGCTGGGCGTCGACGATGGTCGTCAGACCGGTGCGGATCAGTGCCTGGTCGTCGCAGATCACGACCCGGACCGGCGCGCTCATGACGTGCTCCCCCCGCTGACCTTGCCGCTCCCGCCGCCCCCGGGTATCCGGGCCCGGACGACGAAGCCGCCGTCGCGCGCACGGTCCGCGCTGAACTCGCCGCCCAGCACGTCGACCCGCTCCCGCAGACCGGCCAGCCCCCGCCCGCTGCCCCCGGGGGACGCGGCCCCCGTGCCGGAGCCGTCCGTGCCCACTTCCACCGTGATCTCCCGTTCTCCGTGGCGCACCAGGACCGACGTCCTGCCGCCGTGGTCGTACTTGAGGGCGTTGGTCAGGGCCTCCTGCACGACGCGGTACGCCACGAGGTCGGAGCTGCCGGTCGCCGCCGCCGGGGTGCCTTCCTCGGTGAACTCCACCGGCTGCCCGGCCCGGCGGGTCTGCTCGACCAGCGTGAGCACCCGGCCGACGGGGGGTGTCCTGGGCTCGGCGGTGCCGTGGTCGGGGTTGAGGAGGTCGAGCAGGTGCCGCAGGTCGGTGATGGCGCGGCGGCCGGTGTCGCTGACGGCGGCCAGCGTCTCGTCCAGCCGCTCGGGCGCGGCGGTCAGGTAGCGGGCCGCCTCCGACTGCACGACCATCGCCGTCACGTGGTGGGTCACGACGTCGTGCAACTCGCGGGCGATCCGGGTGCGTTCGGCGTTGCGGGCGTCCTCGGCGACCCGGGCGCGGCGTTCGGCCTCCGCGGCACGCGCCGAGCGCATCCAGGTGCCGATGCCCCACGCCAGGGCAAGGATCAGGTAGAAGGTGACGTACTCGACCAGCGATTCGTCGCCCCCGCGCGCGTTCAGCCCGACGGCCATGGCCACGTACGCCAGGGTGGCGGCGACCTGTGTGGCGCGCCGGTACTTGTCCTGGTGGGAGCCCGCGTTGATCAGCACGATGGGGAGCGCGGCGCCCGCGAAGAGGTGGTAGCCGCGCAGTTGGTCGAGGGCGAAGCCGAGCGAGACCAGGGCGAGGCAGAGGAGGGTCCACCGCCGGCGCACGGCCAGCGGGATGGACTGCAGGACGGCCGCCACCCCGGCCAGTGCGTCGGCGGAACGGGTCGGCAGGCCGCCGATCTCCGTGCCCTGGCCCTGGAGCGCGGGCACCAGCGACGCGACGAGCAGCAGCACCCCGAGCGGAAGGTCCCGGACCGTGACGTCGAGTCGACGCCACAACTCCAGGACCCGTCGGCGATCGATCACCGGGGAAGTGTAGCGGCGGAGTTGGCGCCCGCGGCACGCCGCCGGGCTCCGAACGGCACGACGTTCCCGCGCCGGTGCGCCAGCCACAGGAACACCAGCGTCAGCAGCACCCCGAAGCCCACCGAGTACACGCTGCCCTCCGGGCCGAAGTCGCCGCCGGTGAGCAGCTTCGGACCCGACATCGTGGCGTCCAGCAGGCCCTCGCTGTCGCCGTTGCCGGAGACGACGGTGCTGAAGACGCCGCCCGCGGCGAAGTTCCAGCCGAAGTGCACGCCGATCGTCAGCCACAGGTTGCGGGTGGCGGCGTACGCGGCGGCGAGCATGAAGCCGGCCTCGATGGCGATGGCGACGGCGCCCCACAGGGTGGCGTCCTCGTTGAGCAGGTGCGAGAGCCCGAACACCAGGCCGGTCAGTCCCAGCGCGAGGTAGGTGCCGATGTGCTCCTCGATGATCCGGAACAGCACCCCGCGGTAGACGATCTCCTCCGTCGCGGCGGCCCCGGCCATGAAGCCGACCAGCCCGATCGCACCCTGCACCGAGCCCAGGCCGTCGACCTCGTAGTGCCCGGAGGTGAAGAGGTTCACGATGACGGCCGAGAACATCCCGGCGCCGATCAGCGTGCCCCAGCCGAACTTGGCTCCGGCGCCCTCCAGGGCCACGTCCAGGGCCTGGCGGCGCTCCGTCTTCCGTACCACCCAGGCGTACACGTAGATCACCAGCGCGGCCGCCGCGAGTCCGACGACCAGGGTGAGCCAGTCGTTGTCCTTCACCGCCTGGATGGCCGCACCGCCGATGGCGTAGGCCGCCAGCACGGCCAGGAACTGCCAGACAAATCTCACGGGAACTCCTCGATCCGGCCCGGGACTTCGGCGCCCCGGCTGCTGCACAGGACGCTACGGATCCGGCGGCCGGAGATCGTCACCTCACGGTGGACACCTGCCCGTAGCTCGCTCGGGGGACAAGGCCCCGGAGCGCGGGCGGCGGGGTCGTAGCCTCGAAGGCATGACCAGCGACTTCGCCGACGCCCTCGCCTCCGGTCCGCTCGTGCTCGACGGCGGGCTGTCCAACGAGCTGGAGGCGGCCGGGCACGACCTGGGCGACGCGCTCTGGTCGGCCCGGCTGCTCGCCGAGGATCCCGAGGCGCTCACGCGGGCCCACCTCGCCTACTTCGAGGCGGGCGCGGAGGTGGCGATCACCGCCACCTACCAGGCCACCTTCGAGGGCTTCGCCCGGCGCGGCGTCGGACGGGAGCGGGCCGCCGAGCTGCTCGCCCTGGGTGTCGAGTCGGCGCGGGAGGCCGCCCGCCGGGCGCGGGCGGGCCGCCCGGGCCGCCGTCTGTGGGTGGCGGCGTCGGCCGGTCCGTACGGGGCGATGCTCGCGGACGGCTCGGAGTACCGGGGGCGGTACGGCCTCGGCGCGGGCGAGCTGGAGCGGTTCCACCGGCCCCGTCTGGAGGCTCTGGCGGCCGCCCGGCCCGACGTCCTCGCGCTGGAGACGGTCCCGGACACCGACGAGGCGGCGGCCCTGCTGCGGGCGGTGCGCGGACTCGGCGTGCCCGCCTGGCTGTCGTACACCGTCGCGGGCGACCGCACGCGCGCCGGTCAGCCGCTGGAGGAGGCGTTCGCGCTGGCCGCCGACGCGGCGGAGGTGGTCGCGGTGGGCGTCAACTGCTGTGCACCCGAGGACGTGTCCGGCGCGGTGGAGACCGCCGCCCGCGTCACCGGCAAACCGGTCGTCGCCTATCCCAACAGCGGCGAGACGTGGGACGCGGGAGCCCGGGGCTGGCGCGGGCGTTCGTCGTTCGCGGCCGAGCGGGTGCGGGACTGGCGGGACCGCGGGGCCCGGCTGGTGGGCGGCTGCTGCCGGGTGGGTCCGCGGACGATCGGGTCGATCGCGCGGACCCTGTCCGGCGGCTGACCGGGCGGCATGTGCCAAAATTGCCGTGAACAGGCGTTCGGGGGGGCGACGGGTTCGGCTGGGGGCTGTGTGGAACACGGGGAGCGGACGAGACACCGGGCGGCGCCGGGGGTGGTGCTCGCCGCCGTGGTGGTCGGTGCGCTGGCCGTCGCCGCGCTCGCGCTGCGGCCCGAGCAAGGGCTGCTGCACTCCGGCAGGGGGCCGCTCGGCCACTGGGGCTTCGTGGCGATCGCGGTGTCCGTCGTCTGGACCTTCGGCGCCTGGACACTCGTCCAGAACCTCCGCCACCGCTTCGGCGCCGACCGGCTATCGCTGCCACCGCGGGAGGAGCGGCTGCGGGAAGCGGCCGCGCCCCTGCTCCTCGCCACGGTGGGCGTCATCGGCGTCCTGGCCCTGGTCCTGCACCACTTCTCCACCGGCGACAGCACCTCGGGCCCTCCCCCGCCGCTCGCGCAGGACCCGGTGCCCACGCCGACCCTCGCCACCCGCCCGCCCGAACAGCGGCACGGTTCGACGGACCATTCCTCCCTGCCGCTGTACCTCGTGCTCGCGCTGCTGGCCGCCGTCGCCGTCGTGCTCGTCGTGGTGGCCGTCGTGCGCAGACTGCGCCGGTTCGGGCTGCGGGTGCCGCAGCGCCCCGGCCACGCGGGCACCGCCGCACAGGACGACGACGCGCGGCTGCTGCTGTCCGCCGTGCACTCGGGCCGCCGCGCCCTGGCCGGGACCGGTGACGACGCCCGCGCGGCCGTCATCGCCTGCTACGCCGCGATGGAGGACGCCCTGGCCGCGTCCGGTGTGCCGCGCCACGCCTCCGACAGCCCCGCCGACCTGCTCTCCCGCGCCGCCGGCGCCGGTTTCGCACCGGGCACGGCGGCGCCGCGCCTCACCGCGCTGTTCCGCGAGGCGCGCTACTCCTCGCACCCGATGGACGCCTCGCACCGGGCGGCCGCGGCCGACGCCCTCGAGGAGATCGCGTCCCTGCTCGGCGCCCGCGAAGGCGCACACGAAGGCGACCGGGACGGAAGCCCGGACGACCCGCACGGCCAGCACGACCGGAACGCGGAGGCCCGGCGATGAACCGTCCCACGGCGGGAGGCTCGGGAGAGGACATGCTGACGCTGCGCCGGCTCGGGCTGCTCGGCGGCGCGCTCGCCGGTTCGGGCGTCCTGCTCGTCCTGCTCCTCGACGGCGCCGAGGCGGCCGGTGCCCTGGTGGCGCTGCTCGTCGCCGTGGCCCTGCTCGCCGCCCGGTACGTCGCCGGGGCCGGGGCCCTGGACTCCGCGTACCGGGACGAGGTGCGGCTGTTGCGGACCCGGGTGCCCGGCATGGGCGAGTGGCGACGGAACGTGACCACCTCCACCGGACCCGACGGCGCCCTCTACTACCGGGCCGTGCTCCGCGCCGAGCTGCGCCACCTGTACGCCGCCGCGCTCGCCGAGCACCACCACGTGTCCCTGGAGCACCAGCCCGAGCGGGCGGCCGAGTTGGTCGGCCCCGAACTGTGGCCGTGGCTCGGCACCGTGCCACCGGGCACCGGACCCGACGGCGAGGTGCCCGTCGAGGTGCTGCGCCGCCTCGTCGACCGGCTCGAAGCACTCGGCGCGCCCCGCACCCGCGGCCCTCATGCCCCTAGGGGGTGTCGTTTGGATCAGGACGGCTCCGAGCGACGGCACCGTGTGGCCGACCCGAGCGGGGCCTGGTGCGTGCAGCTGCAAGGCGGAGGAGGGCGACAGGGCGGAGCCCTGGCAACCGACGACAACGCCGCAGATGCGCGTGCCAGGCCCCGCGACCCCGGCAAGATCCAAACGACACCCCCTAGCCCCCGCAGCCCCCGTACCGGTAAGGACCAATCGACGTGACGACTCCCTCCACGAACCGGCTCCGCACCGCCGAGCAGGTCGGCGAGCAGGCCGGTGCCGTACTGCGCGAGATCGGCCGTGCCGTCGTCGGCAAGTCGGACGCCCTCGAACTCGTGATGCTGGGCGTGCTGGCCGGCGGCCACGTCCTCGTCGAGGACCTGCCGGGGCTCGGCAAGACGCTCCTCGCGCGGTCCTTCGCCACCACGCTGGGCCTGGACTTCCGCCGGATCCAGTTCACGCCCGACCTGCTGCCGTCCGACGTCACCGGGACGCCGCTGTACGACCAGCGCACCGGCGAGATGGTGTTCCACCCGGGCCCAGTCTTCACGCACCTGCTGCTCGCCGACGAGATCAACCGCACGCCGCCGAAGACCCAGGCCGCGCTGCTGGAGGCGATGGCCGAGTCCCAGGTGACCGTGGACGGCGAGACCCGGCCGCTCGCCGACCCGTTCCTGGTGATCGCGACGGCCAACCCGGTGGAGTACGAGGGCACCTACTCCCTGCCCGAGGCCCAGCTCGACCGGTTCCAGCTGCGGGTGCGGATGGGCTATCTGACCGCCGGGGAGGAGCTGGCGATGCTGCGGGCCCGGATCGACCGGGCCGCGCCCGAGGCCGTGCTCGAACGGCTCGCCGGGCCGGACGACGTGGTGGCGTGGCGGGCCGTGGTGGAGCGGGTGGAGATCGACGACGACCTGCTGGAGTACGCCGTCGCGCTCGTCGGCGCGACCCGCGAGCACCCCCAGATCAGCATCGGCGCCTCGCCGCGCGGCGGACTCGCGCTGGTCCAGCTCGCCCGCGCCCGCGCCGTGCTGGACGGCCGCGACTACGTCGTGCCGGAGGACGTCAAGGACCTCGCGGTGCCCGCGCTGGCCCACCGGGTGTCGCTGCGCCCCGAGTTGTGGGTGCGCGAGATGTCCACGGACGACGTGCTGCGCGAGATCGTCGACGGCGTCGGTACGCCCACGACGCGGCGTACGGCCGCCGTGTCGTCGTGACCGCGCCCGCACCCCGACCGGCAGCCGCACCGCGACCGGAAGCGGCACCGGCACCGGCACCGGGTGCCGTGCCGGATCCCGCACGCCGGCCGGACGCGGCGGTGGTCCGCGCCCTGGAGGGCCGTACCTCCCCGACGCAGCCGCCGCCCCCGCCGCCCGGCGGCCTGCGTCCCAGTGAGCGCACGCTGCGGCTGCTGACCGTGGCCGCCGTGGCGCTCGCCGCCGCGCTGCTCACCGGCCGGGCCTGGCTGCTGGCGCTCGCGGCGGCACCGCTGGTGCTGCTCGCGCTCGCGCTGCCCCGTGCCCACGCCCGCCGCATCGAGACGTCGGCGACCGTGGAGCCGGGTCGCTGCTTCGAGGGCGACACGGTCACGGTCCGCATAGCGGTGGCCCACGACGGCGACGCCGTGCGCCTGGACCCCGGCGTCACGCTCGGCCCCGGCCTGCGCCTCGACGAGGTCGTCGTCGGCCCGTCCACGGTGACACTGCGCCACACGGCGCTGCGCTGGGGCCGCTGGTCGCTCGGTCCGGTGGACGTCGACGTGTACGACCCCGGCGGCACCGTGCGCCGCACCGTGCGGGTCGTGGCGGCCGAGGTGTCCGTCTTTCCGCGCGCCACGCAGGCCCGGTTCACGCCGATCCCGGTACGGCTGCCGCAGCGGCTCGGCGAGCACGCCTCGCCGCAGTCCGGGGAGGGCGTCGAGGTCATCGGCGTGGGGCCCTGGGTCCCCGGGGAGCGGCAGCGGCGCATCCACTGGCCGTCGACGACCCGGCGCGGGTCGGTGCAGCTGCACCGGTTCGCGGCCGAGCGGGCCGCCGACACGGTGATGCTGATCGACGCGTTCGGGGACGTCGCCGACCCGGTGACCGGGCTGTCGTCCCTGGACGAGACGGTACGGGCGGCCGCCGGGCTCGCCCGGGCGTATCTGCGCACCCACAACCGGGTGGGGGTCGTCTCGACCGGCGGCACCACCCGGTGGCTGGCGCCGGGCACCGGGGATGCCGCGTTCTACCGCATCGTGGAGAGCGTCCTCGACGTCCGCAAGGACCGCTCCTTCGGCGGCGACGGTCTGGAGCGGGTCCCGCCGCCCGCGCTGCCGGAGGGCGCCCTGGTGTACGTGTTCACCCCGCTCAGCGACGCACGGATCCTTCAGGTGCTGCGGGACCTCCAGGCGCGGGGGCGCCGACCGGTCGTCGTGGAGATACCGAGCGGGGACCCGGTGGTGGAGCCGGGCGACGAGGCGGGCGAGTTGGGGCTGCGGCTGTGGCGGGCGGAGCGCGACGCGATGCGGTTCGCCCTGCGGGACAGCGGGGTGCCGGTACTGCGGCACACCGAGGGCGAGTCGTTGGATCTGGCGCTGGCGCCGCTGCTGTCGGGGCGGGTCGGCGGAAGGGGGCGGGCCCGATGACGGCGCCGGACACGCGGGTCGGCCTGCGGGAGTACCTCGGTTACTGGATCGGCACCGTGCCGGTGCGGGCGCTCGCGGTGGCGGCCGTCGTGATGGCGTGGCGGCCGTGGGCGACGGTGGGGACGGCAGGGGACGCGGTGCCGTTCGTCTGCGCGGTCGCCTTCGCGGTGTGGGCGGCGCCCTCGCTGGACCGGCGCCCTTCGGTGGAGGCCGTCTGGTGGTCCTACCGGCTGCTGCGCCACCGCACGACGCTGCTGGCCGGGGGCGTCGTGGTGATCGCGGCCTTCGAGGAGCCCGCCTGGTGGGAGGGCGCCGGTGTGGTCGTGCTGCTGGTCGCCTACCTGGTGACCAGTGAGACCTGGCCGTGGCGGTCGGGGCGCGGCACCGCCCGGGTGTGGGGCGAGGCGGCCGCGGCCTGCGCGGGTGCGGGTGTGGTGGCGGCAGCGGCGGCCGTACCGGTGACCGGGACCGGCTCGGGGCTGGGCCGGGTCATCGCCGCCGCGGTGGTGGTGGGTCTGGCGGTGGCCGGGGGCACGGTGCTGCGCGCCCGCTGGCGGGGTGATGCCCCGAGGACCCGCACCCCGGGGAACTGAGGGGCAAGGGGACTGCCCGTTCGGCAGCGGCGGAACCCCCGTCACGACCTCGCTCGGACAGCCGTTCCGTCATTCGGTCGCAAGACGTTCACACCCCGTCAATTTTCGTCCCAGCCCTTCATATGACGGCTGGTAGCGTGCCCAACGCTTCACCCCCACAGAACGAAGTAACCGATCTTTGGACTTCACTTCATGACTGGTACGCCAGACGAAACCCCCACTCACACCTTCACCCCGGGCGGACGGCGCAGGCACCGCAAGGCGAGAGTGAGCCGCGTCGGCGCACGCCGGGCCCTCGTGCTCGCCATGGCCGTGCCCGTGGCCTCCGCCACCCTGGCCGGGACCTCGGCCTTCGCCGCCGACGACACCGCCGCACAGCCGCAGGGCATCTCGGTCGACGACCTCGCCGCCGACGACGCGCAGCTGGTCAAGAACCTCAACGAGCGCCTCGCGGACGAGCGTCTGGGCACCGACGTCAGCGGCGTCGTGCTCGACGCCGACTCGGACACCGCCCTGTGGGACCACAACGGCTCCACCGCCCTCATGCCGGCCTCCAACGCCAAGCTCGCCACGGCCACCACCGCCCTGACGCTGCTGGGCGCGAACCACGAGTTCACCACCAAGGTCGTGTACGGCGAGGGCACCCTCACCCTCGTCGGCGGCGGTGACCGCACCCTCACGAGCGAGGACGTGGCCGAGCTGGCCAGGACCGCCGCCGACGGGCTCAAGGCGGCGGGCCGGACCGACGTCCAGGTCCGGGTGGACGACAGCCTGTTCGCCGACCCGAGCCTCGCCGAGGGCTGGAACGAGGGCTACTACCCCACCGAGATCGCGCCGGTCCGTTCCCTCGTCGTCGACGGTGCCGCCGTCCAGGACACGTCGATCGACGCGGGCAAGGTCTTCGCGAAGAAGCTCGCCGAACAGGGCGTCACCGTCACCGGCGAGGTGGGCCGTACGACGGCGAAGCAGTCCGACGTGCCGGTGGCGCAGCACAAGTCGGCGCCCCTGTCGGACATCGTCAAGACGATGCTCAAGACCAGCGACAACAACATCGCCGAGACCCTGCTGCGGATGACCGCCGTGGAGCTGGGCAAGCCCGCCACCTTCGAGGGCGGCGTCGAACTGGTCCGCCAGGTGCTCAGCTCGTACGGCATCTCCCTCGACAACTTCGAGATGCACGACGGCAGCGGCCTCTCCCGTGCCGACCGCATCCCGGCCGCGACGCTCGCGCAGCTCCTCGACGCGATCACGGAGTCCCCCGCCCTGGGCTCGATCCTGGAGGGGCTGCCGGTCGCCGGCGAGGCCGGGGCCAGCCTCGGCCCGGAGTGGGGGCGCTTCGACGACCCCAACTCCGAGTGCGCCGTCGGCAAGGTGCACGCCAAGACCGGCACGCTCACCGGTGCCATCGCCCTGAGCGGTGTCACCCGGACCGACGACGGCGACTGGCGGATCTTCTCCTTCATCGAGAACAACTCGACGGCCGACCCGAGCGACATCAAGGACGCCATGGACGGCCTCGCCGCGACCGTGAACGGCTGCTGGGCCTGACGCGTCGCACCTGACGGAGCGTGGAGATCCGGTGAAGGCCCCCGAGGGCAGACGGGTGTGCCCCGTCAGTCCGCCGGGACACCGCACTCGAACCACACGACCTTGCCGGGCTCCCGCTCCGTCACACCCCACTTGTCCGCCAGCTCCGACACCAGCAGCAGTCCGCGCCCGCCCTCGTCCGACCCGTCCGGGTCCAGGGGCACCGCCGGTACGCCGTCCCCGCTGTCGTGGACCTCGACGCGTACGCCGTCCCCGCAGGGCAGCAGCCCGAGCCTCAGCAGGAAGCCCCGGCCGGGCGGTACACCGTGCAGCAGGGCGTTGGTCGCCAGTTCGCTGACGCACAGCACCACGTCGTCCGCGCGCCCGCGCACGCCCCAGTCGGCGAGCGTCTCCCTCGCGAACGCCCGCGCGGCGGGGACGGACCGGCGCTCACGGCGGTAGAAGCGCTCGCGTGGGGGCGGGGGTGGAGTTTCGTTGTTCACGTGACGAGGGTCACGCTCCGTGGTCATCATGGGACAGTGCGCATGGCCGTACAGCCGGTCTGTACGGGTGCGCGTTGGTGAACGTACGCGCGCGGGTGGGGAGTTCGACCTCATGGGCACGACGACACGGAGGAACGCCTCCGCGATGAAGATGGTGGGCGCGCTGCTCGCCCTCTACCGACAGGCGGCGGGGCACACCCAACGCTCCCTGGGCGAGCGCTTCGTCATCGGCGAGCAGCAGATCGCCTCGATCGAACAGGGCCGACGGCCACTGAAACCGGACCTCGCCGAGCAGCTCGACGAACTCCTGGGGACCAAGGGGGCGTTGTCGATCGCGCTGAGCAAGATGCCGGAGGTGGACCTGGTCCCGCTGTGGGCGGAGGAGTTCCTGGACAGGGAGCGGGAGGCAATCGTCATCTCCTCCTACGAGAACCAGGTGTTGCCAGGGCTGCTTCAGACCGAGGGCTACGCCCGAGCGGTGTTCCGCAGCCGCATCCCCGCCCTTGAGGACGACGAGGTCGAACGTCACGTGATGGCTCGTGTCGAGCGCCAGGCTCTCTTCCACCGGAAGGACCCGCCCATCACTTGCTTCGTCATCTGGGAGGCAGTGCTGCGAGACCACTTGGGCGGCAAGGCGGTGTTCCTGCAACAGGTTCGCCATCTGCGGGAATACTGCGAACTCCCGAACCTCGCGATTCAGATTCTGCCGCTGGCACGCACTGCCCATGCGGCACTGGACGGGCCGTTCGTGCTCCTGGAGACACCTGATCACCAACGGCTCGCCTACACGGAAACGCAGCGGGGCAGCCAACTGATCGCTGCTCCCGACGAGGTGGCCATCCTTACGCAGAGGTGTGCGATGCTGCGGTCACAGGCCCTCACCCCTGAGGACTCGAGGGACTTTCTGGACCGTCTACTAGGAGACCAATGAGCGGCAGCGCACTTCGATGGTTCAAGTCGAGCTACAGCGGAAGCGACGGCGGCAACTGCATCGAGGTCGCCCAAGAACCCACCGCCATCCACATCCGCGACTCCAAAGCCCCGCAGGGACACGTCACCGTCGGACCAGGCGCCTGGGCCGCGTTCCTCGGGGCGTTCGGGGCACGGTGACGTCGGCCTTCCACAGGTCGTACTCGGCGTCCAGCGGGCCGTGGGCCGTGTACGGGGCGCCGTCGCCGAAGACCCGTACGGGATGCGCGGCGTCCCACGCCTGCCACCCGGGGTCGCCGGACTCCACGAACCGCACCCACGCCCCGTGCATCGCGTCGGCCAAGTCCTGCGGAGCGCCCTCGCCCGCGAGTCTGCGCGCGTCGGGGCCGTCGCCGGAGTCGAAGACGAAGCCCAGTTCCAGGGCGTGGCAGGCGCCGAGGTCGGGCAGGTTGGACGGCCAGGCGAACTCGTAGACGTGCGAGGAGGCGGGCCGCGCGTCGGCCAGGCGGTGCATCGGGATGCGCAGCAGGTGGTCGGTGACGAGCTGGCCCACGATTTCGGCGGCTCCCGCGTCGGGGCGCGCCGCGCGGTAGCCGCGGACCACCTCGTTACCGCAGTGGCAGCGGGCGCGGGCGCCCGCGAGGGCCACCGCGCCGAGCCGGTCGACGCGTTCGAGCAGGCCGCCGGGGACCAGCCAGAGCCGGTACTCGTCGCGGGTCCAGCCCATCATGAGGTCGACGCCAGGTGCCGCGCCGCCGTCGACGAGCGCCTCCAGCGGATCACGGGGCAGCACGTCGCCGTCGACGACGAGGCCGAAGCCGGGACCGCCCAGTACGGGGCTGCTGAAGCGGCCCACCTCGGCCTGGGCCCGTAGCAGCTGGCCGCGGTCGGCGGCGGCGAACGCCTCGGCGGTGGCGGGGATCTTCAGGCGGGAGGCCATCCGGCGGACCATGCGCCGCACCTTGTCGCGGTCGGATGCCTCGGGTGCGCCGCTCTGGAGCACGGCCCGCCGGAAGAGCCCCTGGGCCGCGGGCGCGGCGAGGAGCGCGCCGGTGCTGATGGCGCCCGCGGACTGGCCGGCGACGGTGACCCGGTCCGGGTCGCCGCCGAAGGCCGCGATGGAGTCCCGCACCCACTGGAGGGCGGCGATCTGGTCGCGCAGTCCGGCGTTGGCGGGGGCGTCCGGGAACAGGCCGTAGCCCTCCACACCCAGTCGGTAGTTGATCGACACGCAGACCACGCCGTCGCGGGCGAAGGTGTGGCCGTCGTAGACCGGTACGGCGGAGGATCCCCTGGTCAGGGCGCCGCCGTGCAGCCAGACCAGGACCGGCAGGCGGGCGCCGGGGCCGGGCTCGGGGGTCCAGACGTTGAGGTTCAGGCAGTCGTCGCCGGGGATCGCCGGGTCGGAGAGGTACTGGGCGAATGCCTCGGAGTACGGCGGTTTCGGGGCCGTGGGGCCGAAGGAGCCCGCGTCGCGGACGCCGTCCCAGGGCTCGGGGGGTACGGGCGGGCGGAAGCGGCCCGGACCGAAGGGCGGCGCTGCGTACGGGATGCCGCGAAAGACGGCGACGCCGTGCTCGTACCTGCCGCGTACCGCGCCGTGGACCGTCCTGACCACGGGGTTCGTCTGGCCTGACCGCATGCGCCCACCAGCCCTTCGCCGCACTCTCGTACCGCTCAAGACACAGCGCCATGCCGCCGGGATCTATTCCGGGCCGCCGCTGCCGCGTCGACTGGGGGACAATGGAGACGACGCACGCCACGCACGCACTGACCCATCGAGGAGGCTGTCGTGACGGACGCACCCGTGAGGATCGCCGAGGTCGACGAGCGGCACGCGGTGCTGGCCTTCGCAGGGGACCTGGACGCCCACGCCCTGGGCGTGCTGGAGGAGCTGCTGCTCGACCCGCGGCTGCGGGAGCCGGGGGCCTGGACCCTGGACATGACCGGACTGGACCACATCGACCTGGCCTGCGCCTACGCGCTGCTGCGGACGGTGACCCGGACGCCGGAGCCGGTCGCCCTCACCGTGCGGGGAGCCCGCCCGTCGGTCCACCGGACGCTGCGGCAGGCGGGGCTTGACACGGTGGCGGCCTTCACGGCGTAGCGCACCGGTCGCGATCAGGGGGTCCTTGCCGGGCGCCGGGACCGGTGACTGGCCGCGAGCACCCGGTCCATCAGGCGGTCGGGGAGCAGGCGGGCGAGGGGGACGGTGAGCGCGGCGTCCCGACCGAGGGTGTATCTCGTTCGCGGCCGGGCGGTGGTGGCCACCACGGCGATCCTCGCACCGGCCTTCGCCGCGGGCAGGGCGCGTTTCAGGAAGGCGGTGTTCGAGGCGACCGTCGATCTGACCAGGTCTCCGTAGAGGCGCTGGTGTTCCGGGCTCATCGCGTCGGCGAGTCCCAGGGAGATGTCCCCGCTGTGGGCGGCCATGTCGGTGCGCACCCCGCCCGGCTGGACCACCACCACCTGGACGCCCTGGTCCTTGACCTCCCGGCGCAGGGCGTCGCTCGCGGCTTCGAGGGCGAACTTCGTCCCGGCGTACGCACCGAAGATCGGGAGCGCGGCCACTCCGCCGACCGAGCTGATGTTGACGATCCGGCCCCGGCTCCGCCGCAGGAACGGCAGCAGTTTCTGGATGACGGCGATGTGTCCGAAGAGGTTGACCTCGAACTGTTCGCGCCACTTCTCCAGCGGTAGCACCTCGACGGGTGCGTTGACCTCGATGCCCGCGTTGTTGATCAGGGCGCGGAGTGCGCGTCCCTCGGGGTCGTCGGCGATGCGCCGCGCGAGCGCGTCGATGTGCCGGGGAACGGTGATGTCCAGGACGACCGGTTCGACGCCCGCGGCACGGATCGCGTCGGCCTCGGCGTCGGTGCGGACACCGGCGAGGACGTGGTGGCCCGTCGAGGCGAGCGCGCGGGCCGTCGCGGCTCCGATGCCCGTCGAGGCCCCGGAGACGACGACGAGTTCCTTCTTGGGCGGACTGGAAGCGGACATGACGTCAATGTAGACACTGGAAACACAGTAGTCAATGACAACATTGGCTCGGTATGCTGGGCCGCATGCCCGACCCCTCCCCGCAGCGGCCCTACCACCACGGCAATCTCCGTTCCGCCCTCCTCGACGCGGCGGAGCGCGGCCTGCGGGAACGCGGCGCCGGTCAGCTCTCCCTCCGGGACCTCGCGAGGGAGATCGGTGTCAGTCATGCCGCACCGCGCCGGCATTTCGCGGATCGCCAGGCGCTGCTCGACGCCCTCGCCGAGGCCGGCTTCGTTCGCCTGGGCGCCGTACTGCGTGCGGCGCTGGCCGAGGGCGGCGGCGAGCGCCCGTTCCCTTCGCGGGTGCGGGACGCGGTAGTGGCGTTCGCGCACTTCGCGACGGAGAATCCCGCGCTCTGCGAACTGATGAACTCCGGCAAGCACCGACCGGGAGCGGACGACGTCGCGCGGGCGGCGGCCGCCGCGTTCGGCCAGGTGACCGACCTGATCAGGGAGGGCCAGGCACACGGCGCGCTGCAGGAGGGCGATCCGGAGGAGGTCGGCATCATCCTCTACGCCACCGTCCAGGGCATCACCACCATGGTCAACAGCCGGATGATCGACGCGGAGCGGCTCGACGGGCTCGTCGACACCGCCGTCGCGCAGTTCCTGCGGGGCGCCCGCCCGCCGTCGGAGCCGAGCGGGCGCTGAACCGGGTCGGCCGAGGTCAGCCGCCCACGTCCACGTGGTTGTCAGGGGCCCCGTCGCCGTACGAGGGCAGGTCGCCTCGCTCGACCGGTGTGGCGGGCGCGGGTTCGACCGAGGGCAGGAGTGCGTCGGTCTCGGCGGCGTCGGGGCGGTGGGCGGCGAGGGCGGCCGCGCGCAGGACGTCGCGCGGTACGGCGTCCGTCTCGGCGGACACGCGCACGACGTGCCCCTCCTCGGGCAGCGCGTACTCGTGGCGTCCGGCGCCGGTGCGGTACCAGGCGCCGCCGTCGCGCTCGCAGGTGGTGGGCTCGCCGGACATGTCGCCGACGGGCTGCTCGGGGCAGGTGCCGGCGGTGATGGTGCCCCGGTCGACGGCGAGCCGCAGCAGCGCGTTGGTCTCTCCGTCGACCCAGGTGGCGGAGAAGCCGTCGTCGCCGAGGACGCCGACGGACTGCTGGGCGAGCGTGAAGCTCGGCGCCTCGGTGACGTAGACCAGCTCGGGGGCCACGCCCATCGCCTGGGCGCGGGAGGCGAGTTCGCCGGTGCCGGGGTCCGCGGCCGGACCGGCGGCGGAGGCGGGCGCGGAGGCGGGGGCGGACGGGCCGGGGTCGCCCGCCTTCTCGGAGCCGCAGGCGGTGAGCAGCAGCGGGGCCAGCACCAGCACCGGCAGGACACGCGCATGACGAATCATGCGGCCATCCTGCCGTACAGGTGTTCCCCCCGGGGGGCGACATCGGTGGGGCCCGGTCCAGCCCGCTCACGCCGTCTCTCCACACCTGGCCGCGCGCCGAGCAGCCCGCGCGGCATCCGTATGCTCCCGGGGCATGAGGCTCAGCAGCTGACCCTCGCTGGGCCGGCAGGCCGGAATGTGCCGCCGCTCGCTTCCCGACCACCAACGCCTTCCACAAAGGGGCGCCGTCGAACCGGCCTTCGCCACTGCCCTGTTCGGGTTGCGGCGCGTTCCCGATGCCCGCCGTCGGGCCGCAGCCGCTCACGATGCCTGCCTGGCCTCCTTCGGCCCGGACCACCACCGCACCGTCGAAGCCCGAACGCTGCTCGAGCGCATCGACGGCACTCGACCGTAGGCCGGGTCGCAGGCGGGGCAAGCCGCAAGTCCAGTCGTGGTACAGCCCGTTGAAGGCGTAACCCTTCGGTGAAGTACGCCGCGGATGTCCGGTTCAGAGGGCGAAGTGGCTATTTTTGTAGGACATGTGTTTCTATTGCGCCGCTCAAAGATCATTTGCGGCCTGACCCGCCGGGGGGAACGACATCGGCGGGTCGTGTGCCGAGACCATGGAAAGTACACACATGAGAACCACCTGGCATGCCTCGGGCATAGCCATGCTGGCCGCCACCGCCGTGCTCCTGGCCACGCCCAACGTCGCCGTCGCGGCCGTTGGGACCAGTCCCGGGGACACCGAGGCGGAACGCGCCGTCTCCGGGCTGCTGGAGGCGGTCGACCACCTCAGGACACACCCGATCACCGAAGCCGAGAGCGTCGACGCGGCACAGACCGCCGCGCGGATGCAGGACCACCGGGTCGAGGTCCTGCAGATGCGCACCGAGACGGACACCGTCTTCGCCAACCCCGACGGCACCCTCACCCGTGAGACCTCCGTGGCGCCCGTCCGGATGCTCAAGGACGGGCGCTGGACGGACGTCGACGTCGACCTCCGCCGCAAGGCCGACGGTGACGTCGTCGCGAAGGCGCACCCACAGGGGCTCGCCCTGGCCGGGAAGGGCGGCACCACGGCGCCCTCGCTGCGCAGCGCCGCCGCCGCACCGCGGACGCAGGCCCGCGACCTGGTCACCCTCGGCAGCGGCGACGAGCGGATCGCCGTCCAGTGGAAGGGTGGCCTGCCCGCACCGCGGCTGTCCGGCCACACCGCCACCTACGAGAACGCCGTCCCCGGCGGCGACCTGATAGTCGAGGCCACCCGTACCGGCTTCGAGCAGTTCCTCGAGCTGCGGCGGGCGCCGCGCGGCGGCGCACCCCTGGTGCTGCCCATCGTGCTGCCCGAGGGCATGACCGCCAAGGTGGCCACCGGCGGCGGCGTCGACTTCGTGGACGACTCCGGCGAGACCGTCGCGACGGCCCCCACGATGTGGGACAGCCAGGTGGACCCGCGCTCCGGGGAGCACGTCAACCGCAGGCGCGTCGCCATGGACGTCACCCAGTCCGGCACCACCGTGCAGCTCGCCCTGCACCCGGACACCGACTGGCTCGCCGCCCGCGGTACGCAGTACCCCGTCACCATCGACCCGGCGACGGACGCCCTCGACACGCTCTTCGACACCTTCGTGCAGGGCGGCGACACCACCGACCAGTCCGCGAGCACCGACCTCAAGGTGGGCTGGCCCGGTGACAAGGAGGGCACGACCAAGCGCGTCGCGCGGTCGTTCCTGACCTTCCGCACCGCGAACTTCGCCGACGCGCTGGTGTCCAAGGCGTCGCTGAAGCTGTGGAACTACCACTCCTGGTCGTGCGAGAAGCGCCCCTGGGAGGTGTGGTCGGCGGGAGCCGCCGACACCAGCACCCGGTGGACGAAGCAGCCCGCGATGACGGAGAAGATCGCCACCTCGACCGAGACCAGGTCGGCGGGCTGCAACAACACGGGCTGGGTCACGGCCGACATCACCGAACTTGCGCAGACCTGGTCCTCCGCCCGGGCGGAGACCGGCTCCCTGGCGCTGAAGGCCACCGACGAGTCCGACACGTACGGCTGGAAGCGGTTCCGGTCCGCCAACGCCGTCGACGAGAACCAGATTCCGACTCTGGAGGTGACGTACAACTACCGTCCGTACAACGGGGTGAACCTCCAGGCGGGCGCGCCCTTCATCTCGTCCGGTGGCATCTTCCGGGTGAACACCACCACGCCCGTCCTGCGGTTCTCCACCGTGGACACCAACGGCGAGGACGAGATCACCGGGACGTACGAGATCACCGACACCGCGACCGGCAAGGTCGTCACGACCGTCAACGCCGCCCCGGTGCCGGCCAACAGCACCTCGCAGGTGAAGGTCCCGGCGGGCAAGCTCGTGTCCGGCCACACCTACAGTTTCCGCACCACCGCCTACGACGGCACGCACTACGCCAACGGCTGGTCCGACCCGGTGCGCTTCACCGTCGACACGGCGTGGAAGCCGACGGCGGCCGAGCACGCCCTCGGCCTGGCGAACACCTACTCTGACGCCGCGGACGTCACCGCCGCCACCTCGTCGGACTCCTCCTACGCCGCCATCGCGGTCACCGAGGACAACGTGGTCTCCGTTCCCTGGGACGGCAGGAACAACGCCATCGACATCCGCAACGACCTGATGCCCAACAGGCTGACCATCCCCGCAGCGGGCACCAAGGGCACCCAGGTCGGCGGCAACGTCGTCTACACCTCGTCCGGGCCGGTCGACACCGTCGTGCAGCCCACCGTCGACGGGGGCTCGCGCACGCTGAACATCCTCAAGGACGGCAGCGCGCCGCACGACTACGAGACCGGCTTCACCATCCCCGCCGGGATGAAGGCCGTGACGCACGACGACGGCTCGGTCTCGCTCTACGCCGCGGGCGACGAGAACGCCGGGAAGGCGCCCTCCTCGGACGCCGCCGGATTCTTCGACGCCCCCTGGGCCAAGGACGCCGCCGGCAACGACGTGCCGACCGCTTACAAGGTCGGGGGCGACAAGCTGGTCCAGCACGTCGACTTCGACGCGAACAGCGCCTTCCCGATCGTGATCGACCCCTCCTGGTGGTCCACCACGAAGAAGATCGCCAAGTGCGCACTGGCGGTGTCGGGGTTCATCTTCACCTTCACGCCGGCGGGCAGCTCCAAGCGGGTCCTGACCGCGGTGAAGCTGGTGAAGAAGATCGGGGTCAAGAAGACCGCGAAGCTGATCCAGACCTACGCCAAGCGCCGCAAGCTGACGTCGGCGCATCGCAAGGCGGTCGCGGCCCTGCTGGGCATCCCGGCTCTGAAGAAGGCATGCAAGTTCTGATCATGGAGGACCAGTGATTGCGATAGCGGCGATCGTCGCGGACATCGTCCTGATCCTGACGCACCGCGTACGCGCCGTGCCGGACCCGGCGAAGTACGCGCCGTGGCCGTACATGGCCGTGGGCCTCGCGGGATGCGCGGCGGGCTGGCTCGTCGTCGGCCGGCCGGAGGCGGCCTGGGACGACCTGTTCCTGGCGCTGGTCTGCGGCGTGGTCGTCACCTCAGAGGCCGCGCACGCGGCCCGGGCCCTGTCCGGGCGCCCCTGGGTGGGCTGGGCGACGGCCCTGGTGAGTGGAGCGGCGGCGGCCACCTGGCTCCTGCCGGACCCTCTGCCCTTCACCTGACACCCCAACTCCCGGCCATACGGCTGTACGGCCGGACAGGCCCGCACGGCGGCGGCCGGCCACGGAGTGCTCCGTGACCGGCCGCCGCCGGCAAGGGCTTGGGGTCGCGGGGGTGTCAACGAAGCGGTACTAGGGCTGGTGGGCGGCGGCGTCCTTCGTCAGCTTCACGGCCTGGCGCAGGCTGAGTCCCGGGGCCGCCTCGCGCAGGGTCTTGACGGCCCGGACGGAGTCGACGGGGCCCTCGTGGCCGGCCGCGGCGAGGCGTTCGTGCACCCAGCGGGCGAGCAGTGCGGCGTCGGGCTCCGCGGCGGCCTGCTCGACCAGGGCGGCGGCGCGCTCCAGTCCGGGCCGTTCCTCCGGCGTCGCCTCGGCGAGCGCCTGACGGATGCGGTGGGCGACGACGTCCGTGTCGCGCAGGACGAGAACGTTGAGTTCCGGTGGGGCGAGTCGTCCGAACATGCAGCCATGATCGACGGGACACCCCGTGCCGTTCAACGGACTTGAGGAGCATCTGAGGCGCGCGGCGGCCGGGTGTCCGTTTTCTTCAAGACCTGGCTCGCACGCCCCGCCTACGGTGAGCCCATGACCGCACGATTCGACGCCATCGGCCTCGTCGTCTCCGACATGGCCGCCTCCGTGACCTTCTACCGCCGGCTCGGCTTCGCTTTCCCCGAGGGCTCCGAGGGACAGCCGCACTCCGAGGCCGGACTGCCGGGCGGCATCCGGCTGCTCCTGGACACCGAGGACTCCGTCCGTTCCTTCACCCCCGGCTGGCAGCCGCCGGCCGGTGGCGGGCGGCACTCCCTCGCCCTGCTGTGCGACACGCCAGAGGAGGTGGACGCCTTCTACGCGGAGCTGACGGGCGCCGGGTGCAAGGGCGAGCGCGAGCCCTGGGACGCCCCCTGGGGACAGCGGTACGCCGTCGTCAACGACCCGGACGGCCACGGCGTCGACCTGTTCGCACCGCTGCCGGAGGGCCCGGCTTGACCTGAACGGAACGTGCGGGGTGGTTCTGGGTCCACCGCGGTGGGGGTGCTGGACCGCTGGTGGGCCGAACGGGCCGTTCATAGCGTTGTGTTCATGAGTAACGACACGAACGAAGAAGGAAAAAGCGCCACCCGGCGGACGGCGCTGCGCGGACTGGGACTCGCGGTGGGAGGCATGGCTCTGGCCACCGGCCCTGGAGCCTCGGCGGCCTCGGCGGCCTCGGCGGCCTCGGCGGCCTCGGCGGCCCAGCGTCGCGGGGTCGCGACCTACGTGCTGGTGCACGGTACCCACAGCGCCGGCGCGTTCTGGGTACCGATCGCGCGGGAACTGGCGCTGCGGGGCCACCGCGTCGTCATGGTGGACCAGCCGCGGCACGGCGCGGAGGCTTTCGTGGCCGAGTCCTACCAGCGGCAGGACCTCGCGGCGATGGCGGTCGAGCCCTCCCCGCTGAAGGGCCTCGGGCTGGACGACTACGAGGCGCGCGTCACGGGCATCGTGCGGCGGGCCGCACGCAACGGCCCGGTGGTGCTGGTCGGGCACAGCCTGGGTGGCGTGTCGGTCAGCCGTGTCGCCGACGCCGTCCCGCACCTGCTGCACCACATCTGCTACATGGCGGCCTTCTGTCCCAGCCGCGTCCTGCCCACGGCGGACGCCTGCACGGCGGCCCCCGAGAACGCGAACGCCGTCAGCCCGGTGGAGCTGACGGTGGGTGACCCGGACCGGCTCGGGGTGCTGCGGCTGAACTTCCGCACGGGTGTCAGCGGTGAGCTGGCCCTGCTGAAGGAGATGATCTGCGCGGACTACCCCGACGCCGACTTCCGCCGGATCCTGGCCGGCATGCAGACCGACGAGCCCGTCGCCGCCTATGCCGGCCGGGCGGTCGGCCGGGCCGGCACCTGGGGACGCGTTCCCCGCACGTATCTGCGTTTCGGCAAGGACCGTACGATCGCCACCGCGCTCCAGGATCGCATGATCGCCGAAGCCGACGCGGCCACGCCCGGCAACCGTTTCCGCGTGCACGACTTCCCCGACGCGTCACACGTCGGCCCTCTGGACCCCACCCCGGTCGCGGACACCCTGGACACGCTCGCAGGGCGGAGGGGCTAGTTCCGTCCCTGCTGCACGGCCGCCCTAGTCACGCAGCAGCTCACCGGGTGTCACACCCGCCAACTCGCGCACGTCGCGCGCCAGATGGGCCTGGTCCGCGTAGCCGGTCAGGGCGGCCGTCTCGGCGAGGGGCGTGCCGTCCCTGGCCAGGGTGAGGGCGCGTTGCAGTCGCCGTACGCGGGCCAGCGTCTTGGGGCCGTAGCCGAAGGCGGCCAGCGAGCGGCGGTGCAGCGTGCGGGCTCCGACGCCGAGGGCGTCCGCGGTGGCGGCGACCGGGCGGCCCGCGTCGAGGGCGGCCACGATCCGGACCAGCAGCGGGTCGGGCGGCCCGGTCTCGGCGGCGCGGAACAGCGCGGCGTCCTCCAGGCCGGTCGCCGGGTCGGGGGCCGCGTTCACCCGGGCGGTGAGGTGCCGTGCGCGGGAGCCGGGCCAGAGGTCGGTGAGGGGGACGCGCCGGTCGCGCAGTGCGTCGGCGGGGACGCCGAGGAGGGCGGGGGCGGTGCCGGGGTAGAAGCGGACGCCGGCCCAGGGGCCTGGGGCGCCCTCGGTGACGTAGGCGTGGGTGTCGGGGCCCGCGACCAGCAGCCGTCCGTCGTGCCAGAGCAGGTCCATGCAGCCGTCGGGCAGGATGCGCCCGGGGCCGGATCCGGTCGGGGTGTTGGTCCACACCACGGCCCCGGCCAACCGGGACACCCGCTCCACGTACACGCGTGCCAGGCTACGCCGTAGCTGCGGGCAGTCGCCCCGCTCCGGCATGACCCCGGTGCGGGGGCGGTGCCTGCCGGGGTGTGCGCTGCCCGGCGTTGCGGGGTGCCGCTGCGCCCACCCGTGCCGCCCAAGCGGCACGACTGCCCGCAGCTAGGTCCGGTACTCCTGCGGGCTGACCCCGTACTCCCGCTTGAACGCCGCGGACAGCGCGAACGCGCTCCCGTAGCCGACCTGACGGGCGATCGCGCCAAGGGTGTCCTCCCCGTCCCGCAGCCGATCGGCGGCCAGGGCGAGGCGCCAGCCGGTGAGGTACGCCATGGGCGGTTCGCCGACCAGGTCGGTGAAGCGGCGGGCGAGCGCGGCGCGCGAGACGCCGGTCTTGGCGGCGAGCGACGCGACCGTCCACGGGTGCGCCGGGTCGTCCTGGAGCAGCCGCAGTGCCCGGCCGACGACCGGGTCACCCAGGGCCCGGTACCAGGCGGGGGCCTCGGCCGACGGACCGGCGAACCAGGCCCGCAGCGCGGCGATGACCAGCAGGTCCAGGAGCCGGTCCAGGACCACCTCCTGGCCCGGCTCGTCCCGTGTCACCTCCGTCATCAGCAGGGGTGTGAGGGGGTTGTCCCAGTCCTCGGAGGTGAGGGACAGCAGCGGGGGCAGCGCGTCGAGGAGCCTGCCGCCGATCTCCCCGCGGACGAGGTAGGTGCCGATGAGGAGGACCGCCTCGCCGTCGGAGCGGTCGCCCCAGGTGCGTACGCCGAGGTCCATCGAGCCGTTGAGGGGGCGTCCGTCGGGATAACTGCACGCGCCGCCCGGCAGGATCACCGCCTGCGGGGCGGTGCCGGGGTCGTCGGCGCAGACGTACGGGTCGGGGCCGCGGGCCACGGCCAGGTCCCCGGCACGCAGCCGCAGCCGCTCCCCCGTGTCCGGCACGATCCAGGCGTCGCCGCGGACCATCAGCATCACGGTCAGCGGCGCCTGATCCTCGACGCGCACCGCCCACGGCGGGTCGAAACAGGCGCGGATCATGAAGGCGCCACGGGCCCTGGGGCCCTCCAGCAGTCCGGCGAGTGCGTCCACGCTGTCAGTGTCCCAGCGTCCCAGTGTCCCGGCTGACGGCCCGGCGGATCCGTACGTACGGGCCGGGCCTCAGGACATGGTGCCCCGACACACCGTCCCCACGGCCGGGGTGCGGCCCGTGCGGAGGTACGTGTCCACCGCCTCCGTGACGCAGCGGTTCTGCGGGTACGTGCCGTGACCCTCCTCCTCGGCCGTCAGGAGCACGCCGACACCGTCGCCCAGCGCGCGGGCCATGTGGCGGGCGCCGGGAAACGGGGTGGTCGGGTCGCCGGTGCCGCCGACCACGAGGACGGGAGCCGCGCCGTCGGCGCTCACCCGGGGCGTGACGCGCTCGCCGTCGAACGGCCAGTCGTAGCAGAGGTAGACGCCGGTGGACCATGCCTCGCCGAAGACGGGTGAGGCCGCTTCGATGCGGGCCGCGTCCCGGTCGAGGCGTTCGAAGCCGGGGCGCAGGCTGGAGTCCGCGCAGGTGATCGCGATCAGGGCGGCGCGACTGCTGTCGTGCGGACTCGACGCGCGGTCGGCGGAGCCGGAGCCGTCCGCGCCCTCGCTCAGCGGACCGGCGTCGTTGTGGTCGATCAGCGCGGTGAGGGCCTTGGCGAGCGGCGGCCAGCCGTCCGTGCCGAGGCCGAGGAAGTCGCTGACGGTGTACGCGAGGTCGTCGGCGTCGAGGCTCTTCCCGCCGCCTGCCGGGGCGGGCTTCTTCGCCAAGCGGTCGGACAGGCGCGCCATGCGTCGCGCGGCCTCCTCGGGCCCGTCGCCGGTCGGGCAGTGGCGGATACGGGCCGCGCAGTGCGCGGCGAACCGGTCGAACGCCGCCTGGACCGCCTTGACCTGCGACAACTGCTCCTCGCTGAGGTCCTCGGTCGGATCGACGGGCGCCTCGAGGACGAGCCGTCCGACGTGCGACGGGTAGAGGTGGGCGTAGGCCGCGCCGAGCGCCGTTCCGTACGAGACGCCGAAGTAGTGCAGCCGCTCGTCGCCGAGGAGGTAGCGCATCAGGTCGAGGTCGCGCGCGGTGTGCGAGGTGCCGATGTACGGGAAGAGCGCCCTGGAGCGCTCGGCGCAGGCGTCGGCCCCGTCGAAGCCGGTGTCGTCCGCGGTCTTCCCGCAGTGCACGGGGATGGTCGCGCCGACGCCGCGCGGGTCGAAGGAGACCAGGTCGTAGCGGTCGAGGAGAGGCTTGTACTGGTTGAGGCGTTCGGGCAGTCCGCGCACGCCGGACACGCCGGGACCGCCGAAGTTGAGGACGAGCGAGCCGATGCGCCGGGCGTTCGGGCCGGTGGCCTTGCGGCGGATCAGGGCGACGTCGATCGTCCTGCCGTCCGGTTTCCGGTAGTCGAGGGGGGTCTTCATGACGGCGCATTCGTAGGCCGTGCGCGCGGCCGGCGGCGAGGTGCAGCGGGACCAGTGGAGGTGCTGGCCGGTGGTGAGCGCGGCGGGCAGACCGGGGGGCGGGTTGTCCGTGGTGAACTCCGTACGCGGCTGCGCACTCCGCCCGGAGGCGTCGTGCTTGAGCCAGGCGCCGACGGCGCCGATCACGACGAGGACGACCAGGCTGATGATCCGCACACCGAGCGAGAGACCTGGTCTGCCGCTTCCCAGTGAATGCACGTCACTCATGGACACCCCCGCGCTCCCCGCCCGCGGACGCCCGCCCCGTGCCCGCATCCGGTGATCGTCCGATCGTCGAATGAGTGCAGAGTACGCCTCAGTGCGGGGTACGCCGGGCGCCGGTTACGGCCCCTCCCGCCCTCAGGCCGTCGTGTCCAGCGCCCTCCTCGCCGCCGCGACGACCGTGCCGTCGGTGACGAAGTGGGCGTCGTCCTCGGCGGAGGTGCCGCCCGCGCCGAGGGGGACCCAGCCCGCCGCGCGCCGGGGCGTCGCCCGCGACTTGGCGGACAGGTGCACCGAGTCGGCGCCCGCCGCCAGCAGGCCGGCGATGTCGCCGGGTCGTACCCCTCCCCCGGCGGCCACGTCGACGCCGGGGGCCGCGGCGGCCATCGCGGTGAGCACTGCGGCGCCCTCGATCGCGGTGGGCGCGCCGCCGGAGGTCAGGACGCGGGTGATGCCGAGTCCCGGCAGCGCCGCCACGGCGGCCACCGGGTCGCTCGCCTGGTCCACCGCCCGGTGGAGCGTGACCTGCGCGGCGGGGTCGGTGTCCCGGGCGGCGCCGACGAGCTCGGCGAGGGCGTGCGTGTCGAGGGCGCCGTCCGGGGTCAGCGCCCCGACGACGACACCGCCGGCGCCCGCGCGCAGGGCGGCGCGCACCTCCGCGGCCATCAGGGCGATCTCCTCGCCGTCGTACACGAAGTCGCCGGGGCGGCAGCGGACCAGGACGTGCACGGGCGGCCCGGACTCGACGGCCGCCTCGACGGTCGCGGTCGAGGGGGTCAGGCCGCCCAGTTCGAGTCCGGTGCACAGTTCGACGCGGTCCGCGCCGTTCTCGCGGGCGGTGCGGGCACCGGCCGGGGACACGACGGCGATCTCCAGGGAGGAGGTGCCCGAGGGGCGGTCGGTGCTCATTCGTCGGCTCCGGTCAGGGGCTGGTCGGCGGCGGGGATCAGGCGGGCGGACAGGTCGGGGTCGGCCATGGCGGGGTCGAAGGGGAACATGGGCCGGCGGATGCGGTGGTGGCCGAGGCGGACCAGGTCCTGGTCCACGCCGCCCGGGGTGAGGGCCATCTTCCAGTCGGCGGCCATCGCGAACAGCTCGGGTTCCAGGTAGCCGATCTTCACGACGACGATGTCGGCGCCGCGCGGGTCGAGGTCCAGGTCGGTGAAGTCGTGCTCGTGGTGGTACGGCTTGCGCAGCTCGGTGAGGATCACGTACGCGCTGCCGACCCGTATCACGGCCTCGGTCCGCGCGTCGCGGTCCCCGAGCCGGACGGCGTGCACGACGCCGGTGAGGGTGACGGGACCTGCGTGCCGGTCGTCGACCTCGGCGCCCGCCGTCACCGTGACCGTGGCCCCGACGCCCGCGGCGGCGGCCTGCCGGACGGCTTCGGGGCCCGGCACCGAGGCGTACAGGACGGTCGGCCCGTCCTCCTTCTGGAACTCGGGGCGGGCCAGCAGCCGCGTCAGGCCCCAGGTCACGTCGCCGGCGCCGCCCGCGGTGGGGTTGTCGCCGGTGTCGCTGACGTAGTACGGGCGTCGTTCGCCGGCCAGGGCCTCGTCCAGGATGGCGTCGAAGGTGCCGGTGGGGGCGACGAAGTCGAAGTCGTGGCGGGCTTCCCAGAAGCCGCGGGCCAGCCGTTCGGCGCCCGCCGACACCGCCCGCTCGTCGTGCCCGGTGACGACGACCGCGGCCCGGTTGCGGGGCTCGTCCGCCCAGGCGTAGCCGACCCAGATCGCGGCGTCGATCACGCCTTCCGCCGCCTCGACCGCGGGCACGGCCCTGTACACGCTCTTCGCGGGTTCGATCCGGGTGGAGGTCTGCTCGCCGGCCAGCAGGACGGGCACCGGCACCCATGCCTTCAGCGGGCGGGGGGCGCCGGAGGCGAGGTGCGTCAGCAGGTTCCGTACGGCGCGTTCCTTGGTCTCCATGTGGTCCTCGTGCGGGGCCATCCGGTAGCAGGTGATCAGGTCGCTGCGGTGGACGAGGGCGCGGGAGACGTTGCCGTGCAGGTCCATGGAGGTGGAGACGATCACGTCGTCACCGACGACGGCGCGCACCTTCTCCAGGAGCAGGGCCTCGGCGTCGTCGATGCCCTCGACGGTCATGGCGCCGTGGATGTCGAACCAGAGGCCGTCCAGCGCGGGCAGTGCGGCGAGCCGGGTGAGGAGTTCCCCGGTGAGTTCCTCCCAGGCGGCGGCGGTGACGGTGCCGCCGGGCAGCGACTTGCCGACCAGGGCGCCGTGCCAGTCGGCCGCCTCGCGCAGTTCCTCACCGGCGGCGAGGAAGGGGTAGCGGTCCAGTACCTCCTGGCCGCGGGAGGGGTGGAAGGCGGGCGCCTGGGTGCGGGCGGGCGAGAAGGTGGACGACTCGATGCCGAGACCGGCGATGGCGACGACGGGGCGGCGGGAGGGGGTGTTGGTGGGGGTGTTGGTGGCGGTGCTGGGGTGCGACATGGCTCCTCGTTCGTGCGGTGGTGCGGGGCGGTGCGGGTGGCGTTGGTTCAGGGGCTCGGGGTCTGGAACCGGTCCGGGTCGAGACCCGTGCCGCCGACCTGGCGCAGGGCTTGGGCGAGCGCCCGCTGGAGGGCGAACTGTCCGGCGCCCAGAAGTCCGGCGTCGGCGCCGAGGACGGCGCGTTCGATGGCGAGGTGCTCGGTGACCAGCGGGTGGCAGCTCTCGTAGAGCTGGCTGCGGACGGCGGCGACGAACGGTTCGACGGTGGAGAGGATGCCGCCCAGGTAGACGGCGTCCGGATTGAAGAAGTTGACGTTCGCGGCGAGTACCTGCCCGAGGTAGTCCCCGGCCCTGCGCACCGCCCGGTTGGCCTCCGGGTGCGCGTCGGTGGCCAGCCGCACCACGTCCTCGGCGGTGCTGACGTCGACGCCCTCGTCGCGCAGCACCCGGACGAGTGCGGCGCCGGAGGCGACCGTCTCCAGGCAGTCGGTGTTGCCGCAGGAGCAGGGCATGTGGGCGCCGCGGGCGATGCGGATGTGGGTGATCTCCCCCGCCGCGCCCGTGCCGCCGCGGTAGAGCCGGCCGTCCACGAGGGCGGCGGCGCCGATCGCGGTGCCCATCTTCACCATGATCACCTGCTGGTGGCGTCCCCGGCGGGCGGTGTGCTCGCCGACGGCCATGCAGTTGGCGTCGTTGTCGGCGACGGCGGGGACCGCGAAGCGCTCCCGGAGCCAGGACTCGACGGGGAAGCGGTTCCAGCCCGGCATGCGGGAGGGCTGCACGACGCTTCCCGTCGCGGTGTCGACCGGGCCGGGCAGGGAGAGGCCGACGCCGCGCAGCCGTGCCCTTCCGTGCCGTTCGACCAGCTCCTCCAGGGTGGCGGCGAGCAGGGAGAGGGCGGCCTCGGGGCCCTCGGCGATCACCAGCGGCACCGTGGAGACGTCGCGCAGCTCGCCGCCCGGCAGGACCACGCCGACACGGGCGTGCCTGCCGCCCAGGTCGGCGGCGACGGCGAACTCGTCCTGGCCGCCGAGCCTGAGCACCTTCCGCGGGCGTCCGCCGGTGGAGGACTGGGTCCCCTCCTCGGCAACGAGGCCGTGCTCCACGAGCTGTCCCACGGCCACCGAGACGCTGGAGGCCGCGGCGCCGAGCAGCTCGGCGAGCTGGGCCCGGGAGGTCGCCCGTCCGGACGCGATCAGTTCGAGGGCCCGCGCCGCCAGCGCCGAGGTGCCTGCCGCCTTCCGCCCCCGCGAACTTATTTCATTCATGTACGTGCTTACTTCCCCATGGTCGGTCCGATGCAGACAGTACGCCTCGAACGGCGTCCCGTGAATGGCGATCAGCGCAGTAATTCACGGCTTTGGCAGTGCCCGGACTTTTTTCAGAACCGGAGATACTTAGTTGTTACGAAACTTTGTTTGTAACCCGCACCGGGTCAGGCGTTAGCTGACCTCCAGGCCACTCACCTGGAGGAGATACATGTCCCCTGCTCGCACAGCGACACGCCGACGCCGGGCGCTCGTCGTCGGCGCATGCGCGGCCGTGGGCGTGCTGCTCAGCGGCTGCACGGGCGGCGTCTCCGCCCCCTCCGGCTCGAAGAACGAGATCAACTACGCGCTGCCGGCGAACTTCACCCCCAACTGGATCGTGCCGATCGGCACGCCGGGGCACCTCAACACGAACAACGCCTCCATATCCCAGGTGCTGTGGGAGCCCCTGATCGCCTACGACGGCTCCGCCGGCGAGATCGGCTGGAACAAGGACAACTCGCTGGCGACGGACGCGAAGTTCGCCGCGGACAACAAGAGCGTCACCATCACCCTCGGCGACCGGCACTGGAGCGACGGCGAGCCGGTCACCTCCCGGGACGTCGAGTTCTGGTTCAACCTGGTCCGGGAGAACAAGAAGTCGTGGGCCAGCTACAGCCCGGGCAAGGCCCCGGACGTCTGGTCGTCCTTCAAGACCGTCGACGACCGGCACTTCACGCTCGACTTCGACCGCGCCTACAACCGGCAGTGGATGCTCGCCAACGAGCTGAGCATGATCCGCCCGATGCCGCAGCACGTGTGGGACAAGACCGGCGACTCGGCGGCCGTCTCCGACCTCGACCGCACCCCGGCCGGCGCCAAGAAGGTCTGGACGTACCTGATCGACGCCGGCAAGAAGATCTCCCACTACGCGAGCGACCCGCTGTGGAAGACGGTCAGCGGCCCGTACACGCTCAAGTCCTTCTCCACCTCCGGCCGGGTCGAGCTGATCGAGAACGAGAAGTACGACGGCGGGGGCGCGGCCCACGTCCGGCAGATCAACCTGCTCTCCTTCACCACCGTGGCCGCCGAGGAGAACGCGCTGCGGGCCGGCACGGTCGACTACGGCTACATCAAGGCATCCGACCTGGGGATCAAGAAGTCCTTCACGGACCTCGGCTACCACGTCGAGCGGTGGTCGGGCTGGGCGGTCACCTACATGCCGTACAACTTCAACAACCCCGAGATGGGCGCGGTCTTCCGGCAGTCGTACGCCCGGCAGGCCATCCAGATGTCCGTCGACCAGAAGACCCTGGCCAAGGTGCTGTACAACGGCACCGCCGTGCCCACCTACGGCCCCGTCCCGCAGGGGCAGGCGTCCGCCTTCCTCTCCGACGAGCAGAAGGAGGAGCCGTACCCCTTCTCCAACTCCAAGGCGCGCGCGCTGCTGACGGACCACGGCTGGACCGAGCAGGACGGCACCATGGTGTGCACCTCGCCGGGCGCCGGCGCGGGGCACTGCGGCGAAGGCGTCGAGAAGGGCACCGAGTTCAGGATGCGGGTGCTCTCCCAGTCCGGCTCCACGGAGACGGACAACATGATGAGCGCCCTGCAGTCCTCCTTCGAGGAGACCGGCATCGACTTCGACATCAAGACCGCACCGGTCAACTCGGTCCTCTCGCAGACCGGTCAGTGCGAGAAGGACGACCCCGCCTGCAAGTGGCAGCTCTCCTTCTTCGGCAGCGCGGGCAGTTGGTACTTCCCGGCCTACCCGAGCGGTGACGCGCTGTTCGCCAGCGGCGGCGGCTCCAACTTCGGCAGCTACTCCAACCCCGAGGTGGACGAGCTGATCGACCGGACCACCACCTCCTCGTCCCCCGACGCCATGCTCGACTACAGCAGGGCCCTCGCCGCGGACCTGCCCGTGATCTGGCTCCCCGAGCCCGACTACCAGGTCTCCGTGATCAGGGACGGACTCGGCGGGTTCGCCCAGGACTCCCTCGCCAACTTCCACCCCGCCATGTGGGCGTGGACGAAGTGAGGCCGCGCCCGGTCCCACTCATCCGCAGCTGCCCCGTCCGCACCCAGTCACCCGGAAACCCATGAGCACATACTCCTTCCTGATCAGGCGGGTCCTGCAGGCCCTGGCGGTGGTCCTCCTCGTGACCGTCGTGGTGTTCTGCCTGCTGCACGCCCTGCCCGGGGGCCCCGCCCGCGGCATCCTCGGCCCCCAGGCCACCGCCTCGCAGATCACCGCCTTCAACCACGAGCAGGGGCTCGACAAGCCGCTGCCGGTTCAGTACGTGTACTACCTGAACCAGCTGATCCACGGCGACCTCGGCATGTCGTACACCCTCAACGAGCCCGTCTCCCAACTGATCACCGAACGGCTGCCGAAGACGCTGCTGCTGACCGTCCTCTCGGCGGTCGTCGGCCTGCTGGTCGCGGTGCCGCTCGGCGTGTGGCAGGCCGTGCGCCGCAACAAGCCGGTCGACTACGTCATCACCACGCTCAGCTTCATCGCCTACTCCACCCCCGTGTACTTCCTCGGCCTGATCCTGGTCCTGGTCTTCAGCCAGGTCCTGCCCTGGTTCCCGGCCCAGGCGCCGCAGGGCAACAGCGTCCTGGCCGTGCTCTCCCAGCCGCAGGGCCTGGTGCTGCCGGTGGTGGCCGGCGCGGCCACCATGGTCGCCGTCTTCAGCCGCTACATGCGCTCCGCCACGCTGGAGAACCTGACCGAGGACTACGTGCGGACGGCGCGGGCCGGCGGCTCCCGCCCCCGGGCCATCCTGACGCGGCACGTCTTCCGCAACTCGCTGACCCCCGTGGTGGCCATGCTCGGCTACTACGTGCCGGTCCTCTTCGGCGGTGCCCTGGTGGTGGAGCAGCTCTTCAACTACCCCGGCATGGGCCTGCTGTTCTGGACCGCCGCCCAGTCCTCCGACTATCCCGTGCTGCTGGGCTGCGTCCTGGTCATCTCGATCGCCACGGTGACCGGCACCCTCCTGGCCGACGTCCTGCAGCGCGTCATCGACCCCCGAGTGAAGGCAGGTCGGTCATGAGCAGTTCCCTCGCCTCCGTGGACGGGCTCGCCGCGAAGCCCGCGCAGGCCGCCTCCGGCACCCGGCTCGCGGTCCGCCGCTTCCTGCGCAACCGCCTCGCCGTGGTCGGGCTCGGCGTGGTGGTCTTCTTCGTCCTCTTCTGCTTCGTCGGTCCACTGATCTACTCCACCGACCAGACCCACACGCTGCTCCAGCAGGTCAACCAGTCGCCCAGCGGCGCCCACTGGCTCGGTACCGACGCGGTCGGCCACGACGAGCTGGGCCGGCTGATGTACGGCGGCAAGGTGTCTCTGATCGTCGGTCTGTCGGCCGGTGTCCTCGCCACCGTCATCGGCACCCTGTGGGGCGCCGCGGCCGGCTACGCGGGCGGCTGGGTCGACGCGGTCATGATGCGCGTGGTGGACGCCGGCATCGCCATCCCCGCCCTGTTCATCCTGCTGGTGGTCTCCGCGATCACCACCCCCGACCTGACCGGCCTGGTCCTCATCCTCGGTCTCATCTCCTGGCTCGTGCCCTCGCGCCTGGTGCGGGCGGAGACGCTGACACTGAAGAACCGGGACTTCGTCCTCACCCTGCGCGCGATCGGCGGCACCCACGCGCGCGCCATCATCCGGCACATCCTGCCGAACTCGGTGTCGACCATCATCGTGGCGGCCACCTTCCAGGTCGCCGACGCGATCCTGCTGGTGGCCTACGTCTCCTACCTCGGCCTGGGCGTGCAGCCCCCGTCCACCGACTGGGGCGGCATGCTCTCCACGGGAATGACCGCCGCCTACTCGGGCTACTGGTGGCTGATCGTGCCGCCCGGCCTCGCCATCATCCTGGTGGTGTGGGCGTTCAACGCGATCGGAGACGGACTCCGGGACGCATTCGACGTGAGGGGGCGTGCGTGAGCGCCGTTCGACGACCGGCCGCCGACACCCTCGGCGGTCACATCCTCGACCTCGACGACCTGGGCGTCGTCTTCACCACGGAGACCGGCCCGGTGCAGGCCGTGCGCGGCGTGTCCCTGCACGTGGCGCCCGGCGAGACGCTCGCCCTGGTCGGCGAGTCGGGCTCGGGCAAGTCCACCGTCGCGCTGGCGGCCATGGGGCTGCTGTCCGGCAACGCCCGCGCCACCGGAAGGGCCGTCGTGGACGGCACCGACATCGTCGGCGCCGACGAGGAGCGGCTGTCCGGGCTGCGCGGTTCGACCGTCTCCATGGTGTTCCAGGAACCGGCCACCGCGCTCGACCCGCTCACCCGGGTCGGCAAGCAGATCGCCGAGGTGATCCGCAACCACCGGCGGGTGTCCGCGGCGGACGCCGCCGAGCGCGCCGTCGAACTGCTCCGCCGCGTCGGCATCCCCGAGCCCGAGCAGCGGGCCCGCGCCTACCCCTTCCAGCTCTCCGGCGGCCAGCGCCAGCGCGTCGTCATCGCCATGGCCATCGCCAACGAACCGGCGCTGCTGATCGCCGACGAGCCCACCACCGCGCTCGACGTGACCGTGCAGGCCGAGATCCTCGACCTGCTGCGGCGGCTCGCGGAGGAGACCGGCACGGGTGTCCTGCTGGTCACCCACAACATGGGGGTCGTCGCGGACTTCGCCGACCGGGTCGCGGTGATGTACCAGGGCGCCATCGTGGAGACCGGCCCCGTCGAGGACGTGCTGCTGCGCCCCTCGCACGACTACACCAAGCGGCTGCTGTCCGCCGTACCGCGGCTCTCGGTCGCCGAGGCCGGCGGGACCGCGCGGGCGGACGAGCGGGCGGACGGGCCGGGGGCCGACGCGCCCGGGGCCGCGCCCGCCGGGCAGCCGGCGGTGGAGCTGACGGACGTCTCGGTGGTCTTCGGCCGCGGGAAGCAGGCGGTGCACGCCCTCAAGGGCGTCTCCTTCGCCGTCCACCCCGGGGAGACCCTCGGCCTGGTGGGCGAGTCGGGCTCCGGCAAGTCCACCGCCTCCCGGGTGGCGCTCGGCCTGATCGCGCCCACCGCCGGTTCGGTCACGCTGTTCGGAGCCGACCTGGCCCGTACCCGGGCCCGGGCGAGGCGGGCGCTGCGGGCCGGGATCGGCGTCGTCCTCCAGGACCCGGTCGCCTCGCTCGACGCCCGTATGACGGTCGGCGAGTGCGTCGCGGAACCGCTGCGGATCCACCGCGGGAGGCTGTCCGGCAGGGAACGGGAGTCGCTGGTGGCCGCGGTGCTCGACCGGGTCAGGCTGCCGCGGGAGGTCGCCCGGCGCACGCCGCGCGAGCTGTCCGGCGGCCAGCGCCAGCGGGTGAGCCTGGCCCGCGCCCTGGTCCTCGAACCGCGGCTGCTGGTGGCGGACGAACCCACCAGTGCCCTGGACGTGAGTGTGCAGGAGGCGGTCCTCGAAGTGATCCGCGAACTGCAGGAGGAGCTGGGCTTCGCCTGCCTCTTCGTCTCCCACGACCTGGCCGTCGTGCAGCAGTTCGCCCGCCGGGTGGTCGTGATGCGGGCGGGGCGGGCCGAGGAGCAGGGGCTCACGTCGGCCACCCTGCTGCACCCGGAGACCGACTACACCCGGCGCCTGCTGGCGGCGGTGCCCGTGCCCGACCCGGTCGTCCAGCGCGGGCGGCGGGCGGAGCGGCTGGCGACTCTGGCCGCCGGGCGGACGGAGGAGCAGGGGTGAGCGGTCCCGACACCGCGGTCTTCGCCGGGGTCGACATCGGGGGCACCACCACGCAGGTGGTGCTCTGCGACGCGGAACTGAAGGTGCTCGACCGCGCGGAGGTGGCCACTCCGGCCCGTTCCGGCGGCCGGGCGATGATCGCCGCGACCCTCGACGCGCTCGCCGTCGTGCGGGCGCGCACCCCCGGCCGGCTGGCCGCCGTGGGGGTGGGCGCGGCCGGAGTGGTCGACGCGGCCTCCGGTCACGTCCTGGTGGCGAGCGACTCGTTCACCGACTGGGCCGGTTTCCCCGTGACGGCCGCTCTGCGCACCGCACTGGGCGTCCCCGCCTTCCTCGACAACGACGTCAACGCCTTCCTGCGCGGCGAGATCGCGTGCGGAGCGGCGGCGGGCGAGGAGGACGTCCTGGGCATGACCCTGGGCACCGGAGTGGGCGGTGCGCTGTGGACGGGGGGCGAGCTGCGCACCGGGGCGCACGGTGCGGCCGGCGAGATCGGCCACATCCCCGGTTTCGGCGACCTGCCGTGCACCTGCGGCGGCCGCGGCCACCTGGAGACGCTGGCCTCGGCCCGATCGCTGCGGGCCCGCTACGGCGAGCGCACCGGGCGGGAGCTGACCGCCCGCGAGGTGGCCGAGGCGGCCCGCAGCGGGGACGCCGACGCGCATGCCGTGTACGCGGCGGCGGGCGCCGGTGTAGCCCGCGCGATCGTGATGACCGCCGGCCTCGTCGACATCGCCACGGTCGTGATCGGGGGTGGTGTCAGCGGCGCCTGGCCGCTGCTGGAACCGCTGATCCAGGAGCCGCTCGCCGCCGAGCCGCCGATCAGCGGCCATCCCGTCAAGCTGCTGCGGGCGGCCCTGGGGGCGGACGCGGTGCCGCTGGGCGCGGCGGCCCGGGCACGCCACGAGCTGACCGCCCGCTGACCTGGCACCCGGGAGGGTGTTCTAGGAGGCCCCCGGCTTGCCGTGACCGTGGCCGTGGCTGTCGTCGCGGTGGTCGTGGTGGTGGGTGTGGTTCACCGGGGGCGGGGTCTTCGGGTGGGTGCGCAGGCGGGCCGTGACGTCCTCGGGGGGCAGGAAACGGGACCAGCGCTCGGGGAACTCGGAGGGCATGTCGGGGTCGCCCCCGCCGTTCGCGGAGGTGCGGGCGACGTACTCGGCGACCTGGGCCTGGCGCAGCCGCTCGTTGGCCTCGCGGGCGGCCGCGGTCGCGGCGGCCGGCCACACCCGGTCGATGGCCGCGTTGACCGCGGCGCCGACGAGCACCGCGAACGCGGACACACCGATCCACAGCAGCACGGCGACGGGCGCGGCGAGGGAACCGTAGATGGTGGGGCCCTCGACGGTGCTGGTGAGGTAGATGCGCAGCAGGAAGCTGCCCAGGACCCACATGGCGAGGGCGACCAGTGCGCCGGGGACGTCCTCGATCCACGGTGAGCGCACCGGCACGGACACGTGGTACAGCGTGGTCAGGAACGCCACTGACAGGATGATCACGACCGGCCAGTACAGCACCTGGACGACCGTCGTCGACCAGGGCACGACCCGTACCACGGCGTCCGGTCCCGCCACCATCAGCGGCAGCGCGATCGACCCGATCACCAGGGCCACGATGAACAGCAGGAAGGCCATCAGGCGGGTCCTGACGATGCCCCGGACGCCGTCGAGGCCGTACATCACGGTGATGGTGTCGATGAAGACGTTCACCGCGCGGGAGCCCGACCACAGGGCGAACAGGAAGCCGATGGAGATGATGTCGGGCCGGCCGCCCTTCATCACGTCGTCCAGGATCGGCTCGGTGATCTGCTTGACGCCCTTCTCGGAGAGCACCGCGCGGGAGGCGTCCAGGATGTTGTTCCGCAGGCTCTCGGTGGTGTCGGCGCCGATCCAGGAGTCGACGTAGCCGAGCAGTCCGAGCAGGCTCAACAGCAGGGGCGGCACCGAGAGCAGGGTGAAGAACGCGGCCTCGGCGGCCAGGCCGAGGATGCGGTACTCCATGCACGAGTTGACCGTGTCCTTGAGCAGCAGCCAGGCGGTCCTGCGTTTGGAGACGTTCCGGTACAGGACCCGGGCACGGTGGAGCCGGCCCGAGGGCCGTTCGGGGGATTCACTTGCTGGCTGCACGCCCTAAAGGTATCCGGCGCCGGGGGTGCCACTCATCCGCGGACGCCCGCCGTCCCCGTCCCGGCCCGCCGGGACCCCGCGGCACGATAGGTTCACGTCCATGGCAGGCAGTACCCACACCGTGACGAATCAGGCGCCGCCGCTGACCGGCTACGACGTCTTCACCTCCGACCGGGTCCTGACGGAGGCGGTCGGGCGGCACCTGGCGGACCGGCCGCGCGAGGAGGCGCTCGCCGAGCTGTCGGGTCTTGGCCGGGGCTGCGGGTCGTTCCAGACCCAGGAGTGGGGTGCCCAGGCCAACGAGCACCCGCCGGTGCTGCGCACCCACGACCGCTACGGCCACCGCGTCGACGAGGTCGACTTCCACCCGGCGTGGCACCGGCTGCTCGGCAAGGGCGTCTCGGCGGGGCTGACGGACGCCTGGTCGCGGCCGGGCGGGCAGGTGCGGCGCGCGGCGGCCTTCCTGATGTGGACCCAGGTGGAGGCGGGCACCTGCTGTCCGCTGTCGATGACCCACGCGGCGGTGCCGGCCCTGCGCGCCGACCCGGAGCTGGCCGCCGAGTGGGAGCCCCGGCTGACCTCCCGGGTCTACGACCGGGAGCTGCGGCCCGCCCGCCTGAAGGCCGGGGTGCTGTTCGGGATGGGCATGACGGAGAAGCAGGGCGGCAGCGACGTAAGGGCGAACACCACGTCGGCGCGGCCACTGGCCGAGGCGGGCGCGTACGAGCTGACCGGGCACAAGTGGTTCTGCTCGGCGCCGATGTCGGACGGCTTCCTCGTGCTGGCGCGCGCTCCGGAGGGGCTGACCTGCTTCCTGGTGCCGCGCGTGCTGGCGGACGGCACCCGCAACGTGTTCCTGATCCAGCGGCTCAAGGACAAGCTGGGCAACCGGTCCAACGCCTCCGCCGAGGTCGAGTTCGCCGGGACCTGGGCGCGCCGGGTCGGCGCGGAGGGGCGCGGGGTGCCCACGATCATCGACATGGTGGCGGCGACCCGCCTCGACTGCGTGCTGGGCTCGGCGGGGCTGATGCGGCAGGCGGTGGCGCAGGCGGTGCACCACTGCGCGTACCGCGAGGCGTTCGGCGGGAAGCTGGTCGACAAGCCGCTGATGCGCAACGTCCTCGCGGACCTGGCGATCGAGTCGGAGGCGGCCACGACGCTCGGGCTGCGGCTGGCGGCGGCCTGCGACGGGGCCGCGGAAGGTGACGAAGGGGAGCGGGCGCTGCTGCGACTGGCGGTGCCCGCGGCCAAGTACTGGGTGACCAAGCGGTGTGCGCCGGTCGCGGTGGAGGCGGCCGAGTGCCTGGGCGGCAACGGGTACGTCGAGGAGTCCGGGCTGCCCCGGCTGGTGCGCGAGTCGCCGCTGAACTCGATCTGGGAGGGCGCGGGGAACGTGCAGGCGCTGGACGTGCTGCGGGCGCTGGGGCGCGAACCGGCGGCGCTGGACGCGTATCTGACCGAGGTGGGGGCAGCGCGCGGGGCCGATCACCGGCTGGACGCGGCGATCCGGGACCTGCTCACGGACCTGGCCGACCTCGCCGCCGCCGAGGGGCGGGCCCGGCTGCTGGCGGAGCGGCTGGCGCTGGTGCTGCAGGGGGCACTGCTGGTGCGGTACGCGCCGCCGGAGGTCGCCGACGCGTTCTGCGCCGCGCGGCTGGGCGGCGACGGGGGTGCGGCGTTCGGCACGCTGCCGCCGACCCTGGACCTGGCGGCGGTGGTGGAGCGGGCGCGGCCCGCGGTCTGATTCCGGCCGCGTGGCGCGGGGGTGGTGCTGCGCCGACACGGCACCACCCCCGCCACACGGGCCTGTTCAGGCCGCGTACGCCGCTCGGGACGGCGTGATTCAAGTTTGGCCACCCGCAAAGTCGTCCACCAGGGTTGCAGGGGGTTGCAACTTGCGGTCGGCTGTGTGCGGACTGTGCCCGTCCGGCGTGGGCAACCGGTCAGTATGAGACGAACATTCGACTTCCGGAAGGACGAGGTCCCGTGGCGCTCTCGCCCATGGACGTGACGCAGTTCGCCGCCGTCGACACGGCGCGTGCGGCCCGGATGCTCAACGAGGTCCGCACCGCGAGACTCTCGGGCGGGCGGGCTCCGGTGGCGCCGCGTCCGGTGATCGAGCAGTCCTGGGAGCGGATGCTGCGCAGCGGGGTGGACCCGGAGCACGACTTCCGTTCCGGGCTGCTGGGCCCGGCGGAGATCCGGCGGCGGCGCGAGACCTCCGAGCTGCGGCATGTGCTGCCGGTGCTGCGGGAGGCGTTGCTGTCGGTCGCGGACGTGGCCCACCACATCATGGTGGTCGCGGACGAGGACGGCCGGGTGCTGTGGCGGGAGGGCAGCGCGCGGGTGCTGCGCCGGGCCGACGGGCTCGGCTTCGAACTCGGGGCGGACTGGCGGGAGGAGGTGGTCGGCACCAACGGCGTGGGGACCCCGGCGGTGACCCGGCGGCCCGTACAGGTCTTCGCCTCCGAGCACTTCGTGCGGTCCCAGGCGACCTGGACCTGCTCCGGGGCACCGATCACCGACCCGCGCAGCGGGCGGTTGCTCGGGGTGGTCGACGTGAGCGGGCCGCTGGAGACGATGCACCCGGCGACGCTCGCGTGGGTGGACTCGGTGGCCAAGCTGGCCGAGGCCCGGCTGCGGGAGCTGCACACGCAGTCGCTGGAGCGGTTGCGGGCGGTGGCGGCGCCGGTGCTGGCCCGGCTCGGCGGGCGGGCGCTGGTGGCGGACCGGGACGGCTGGACGGCGGCGGTGACGGGGATGCCGTACCTGGACCGGGTGGTGCTGCCCAAGTCGCCGGAGGCGGGGGCCCGGTGGCTGCCGGCGTTCGGGCCGTGCACGGTGGAGCCGCTGGCCGAGGGCTGGCTGGTGCGGGCCGCGGCCGGGCCGGTGCCGCAGGGCGCCACCCGGATCGTGCTTGACCTCGGGCAGCCGCGCCGCTGGTCGGTCCGGGTACTGGGCGGCGCGGAGGACTGGACGCGGGAACTGAGTCCGCGGCACGCGGAGTTGCTGTACCTGCTGGCGGTGCACCGGGGCGGGCGCAGCGCCGCCGGGCTGGCCGAGGACATGTTCGGCGACCGGGCCCGCACGGTGACGGTACGGGCGGAGATGTCGCGGGTGCGGAGGTACCTCGGGGCCTACCTGGAACACCGGCCGTATCGTTTCTGCGAGGACGCGGAGGTGGAGATCCTGCTCCCCGCCGACCTCCGGGACCTGCTCCCCCACTCCACGGCTCCGGCGGTGGCGCGGCGGCGGGTGTCGCCGGGGGTGCCGTGACGCCGGGGTGCCGTGGCGTCGGGGTGCCGTGGCGTCGGGGTCCGTGACGCCGGCGGTGCCGTGCCGAGGCGTCCGGGGCGCCCCGGATGGCCGTAAAGGCGGCTTGATTCCGCATATTTGCATCGTCTGCGTCCGCCGGGCCGCCCGTCTGCCGTAGCATCCTTGATGGACCGTCCCATCCGCTCCTCGGGCAACGCGACCACCGTCGAGCGCAGTTGGTCCGGCGTCCGTGGAGGTTCGATGAAGCAGCGCGGCAGACACCGCCGGCGCAGACGGGGCAGGGCGCTGCGCGCGGCCCTGACCGGCGCGGCCCTCGCGCTGACCGGTGCCGCCACCCTGATCAGCGCCTCGCAGGCCACGGTCGCCGACGACCCCGGCGCCCTCAAGCCCCTCAGCTCCGCCGCCGAGACCGACGCGCTGCGGCTGACCGAGCACCGCGTGCCGGCCACCTGGCTCGACCGGCTCTCCGCCGCGATGGGCGACCCGGTGGGCGTCGACACCGTCCTCGACTCCGCCGACCACACCCTGCGCGACGCCGCCGACTGCACGGCCGGGGAGCGCGAGGCACTGCCGGTCTCTCCCGCCGCCACCCGCGCCTACTGCTGGGACTCCGCCGACACCGACGGCTGGCGCCCCGGCGCGGTCACCACCTCCGGGGACGCCGACGAGGACGGCCGCTGGGGCTCCCACCGCGTCATCCTCTCCGCCTGGTCCCGCGACGACGGCACACCCCAGGGGGGCCTCGCCCGGGTCTCCTTCGTCGACGCCGACGACCCCGGCCGGCTCGGCTACACCTCGGCGCTGCTCGCCGTCCCGGTCGACGGCGGCCACGACTACCGGGGGCTCGCCTCCCCCGTCACCGGCATGGTCTGGTACCAGGACAAGCTGCTGGTCACCACCGCCGCCGGGGACCGCGACGCGCTGTACGTGTACGACGTGGAGCGGGTCCAGCGCGCCACCACCGCGGCGGACGCCGTCGGGCGAGTGCCCGGCGGCTGGGCGGCGGGCGGCCACCGGTACGTGCTGCCCGCGATCGCCTCCTACCGGCTCCCCGACACCGGCGACGCGGCCCGCCCCGGCGCGATCTCCCTGGACCGGGGCACGGCCCCGGACAGTCTGGTGGCCACCGAACACGTGGCCGCGGACGGCGACCGGCCCACCCGGCTGTGGCGCTACGCGCTGCGCACGGCCACGGACCCCGCCCGCACCGGACTGCCCGTCACGGACTCCACCGGCCATGTGAACGCGGTCGAGGCGTACGAGACCGGCGCGGCCGAGGTCGGGGGCGTGCTGTCGCACCGGCCGCCCGGCGCGACCCGCTCCGACTGGTACCTGGGACGCGCGGCCGGCGGACAGGACGGCCGCGGGACCCTGTGGCGCCAGGACGCGGAGGGCGCCCGGGCCGCGGAGTGCGGGGCGGACGGGTCGCAGCGGTGCTGGAGCGGGCCGGCGGGCTCGATGTCGTACTGGGAGCGGACCGGCGAGGTCTGGTCCCAGTCGGACCGCATGCTGTTCGCGGTGCCGCTGGCGTCGATCGAGGACGCGCTCGACTGACGCGCCGCCGGGGCGTCGTCCCGGGCCTCGGCGGACCGCACCGGGCGGGGATCGACAGATCCGCGGGGCGGATGATTCCCTGACCGGCATGACCAACATCGCCGTGACCACGTGGTCCCTGGAGCAGACGGCGCCCACCGATCTGCTGCCGGCCGCCGCCCCGGAGGGGGACGTCCGGATCGTCCGCGCCGAGGTGCCCTCCCCCGAGTTCAGCCGTTTCCTGTACGCCTCGGTGGGCGGCGACATCCGCTGGACGGACCGGCTCGGCTGGAGCCACGCGCGGTGGCGGGAGCACCTGGAGCGGCCGGGCGTGGAGACCTGGGTCGCCCACGACCGCGGCACGCCCGCCGGGTACGTGGAGCTGACGCCGGGCGACGACGGGGTTGTGGAGATCGAGTACTTCGGCCTGATCCCGGCCTTCCGCGGCCGCCGCATCGGCGGCCACCTCCTCTCCTGTGGCACCGCCCGCGCCTGGGACCTGGCGGAGCGCTGGCCGGGCCTCGCCACCACCAAGCGGGTGTGGCTGCACACCTGCAGCAAGGACGGCGAGTACGCCATGGACAACTACCAGCGCCGCGGCTTCCGCCTCTTCGACACCAAGGTGGAGGAGGAGGCGGACGTGGCCACTCCGGGGCCGTGGCCCGGGGCTTTCCCCGCCTGACCTTCGCCGACACATCCGTTTTCGGCCGACTGGCCGGCCGGGTCGCCCCATGTGACCAAGGACACCCATGTCTCGCTCCACGAGACAAGGGTGTCCACATTTTGGATTAAGCTGGACCAGTCACAGATCGCCGTGCCACGCTTCCGTCATGCCTGGAACTGGAATTGCCTTGGTGAGTCGGCGGCACGTCGACCTCGGCCGCATGTCCAGCGCCATCTGTCCGGGCCGCTGAGAGCACCCTTCAGCACCTCCGGATTCCCTGCATTCACCTCGCTCCCGCGCAATGACGCGCACGCGTGTCTCACGTACGCCCACGTAGTGCCATGCGCCATGCGCGCAGGTCAGAGCCGCATTTCGCCTGTCTCCAAAGGACGTGTCAACCATGGCCGCCACCCCGCCGAAGCCCGCTGCCGCGACCCCGCGCCGCAAGGTGAGCCGTCACCGCGGCGAGGGCCAGTGGGCGGCCGGGCACTTCACCCCGCTCAACGGGAACGAACAGACCAAGAAGGACGACGACGGTCTCAACGTTCGGCCACGTATTGAGACGATCTACTCCAAGCGCGGCTTCGACTCGATCGACCCCGGCGATCTGCGCGGCCGTATGCGCTGGTGGGGCCTGTACACCCAGCGCCGCCAGGGCATCGACGGCGGCAAGACGGCGATCCTCGAGCCGGAGGAGCTGGACGACCGCTACTTCATGCTCCGCGTCCGCATCGACGGCGGCGCGCTCACCACCGCTCAGCTGCGCGTCATCGGTGAGATCTCGCAGGAGTTCGCGCGCGGCACGGCCGACATCACCGACCGGCAGAACGTCCAGTACCACTGGATCCGCATCGAGGACGTGCCGGAGATCTGGAACCGCCTGGAGGGCGTCGGCCTGTCCACGGTGACCGCCTGCGGCGACACGCCCCGCGTGATGATCGGCTCCCCGGTGGCGGGCATCGCCGAGGACGAGATCATCGACGGCACGCCGGCCCTGGAGGAGATGAAGCGCCGGGTCCTGAACAACCCGGCGTACTCGAACCTCCCCCGCAAGTTCAAGACCGCGATCTCCGGGTCGCCGGTCCTCGACGTGGTGCACGAGATCAACGACGTGGCCTTCGTCGGCGTCGAACACCCCGAGCACGGACCGGGCTTCGACCTGTGGGTCGGCGGCGGCCTGTCCACCAACCCCAAGCTGGGCGTGCGGCTGAACGCCTGGGTGCCGATCGAGGACGTGCCCGACGTCTACGAGGGCGTCATCTCCATCTTCCGCGACTACGGCTACCGGCGGCTGCGCAACCGCGCCCGCCTGAAGTTCCTGGTCGCCGACTGGGGCGCGGAGAAGTTCCGCCAGGTACTGGAGGACGAGTACCTGCGGCGGAAGCTGACCGACGGACCGGCGCCCGCCGACCCGACGAGCCGCTGGCGCGACCACATCGGCGTGCACCGGCAGAAGGACGGCCGCTACTACGTCGGCTTCGCCCCGCGCGTGGGCCGCGTCGACGGCACGATCCTGACCAAGGTCGCCGACCTGGCCGAGGCGCACGGCTCGGGCCGGGTGCGCACCACGGTCGAGCAGAAGATGATCGTCCTGGACGTCGAGGAGGCGCGGGTCGACTCGCTGGTCGAGTCCCTGGAGGCGCTGGACCTCACCGCCAGGCCCTCCACCTTCCGGCGGGGCACCATGGCCTGCACCGGCATCGAGTTCTGCAAGCTCGCCATCGTCGAGACCAAGGCGCGCGGCGCCTCACTCATCGACGAACTGGAGCGCCGCCTCCCGGACTTCGACGAGCCCCTCACCATCAACCTCAACGGCTGCCCGAACGCCTGCGCCCGCATCCAGACCGCGGACATCGGTCTCAAGGGCCAGCTGATGCTCGACGAGCACGGCGAGCAGGTCGAGGGCTACCAGGTGCACCTGGGCGGCGCCCTCGGCCTGGAGCCGGCCTTCGGCCGCAAGGTGCGCGGCCTCAAGGTCACCGCGCAGGAACTGCCCGACTACGTGGAGCGCCTCCTCAAGCGCTACCAGGCCGAGCGCGCGGACGGCGAGCGCTTCGCCACCTGGGCGGCCCGCGCCTCCGAGGAGGCCCTGTCGTGAGCGAGCGCGCCGCGCCCTTCTACTGCCCCTACTGCGGCGACGAGGACCTGCGGCCGGGTGAGCAGGGCCACGGCGCCTGGGAATGCGGGGCGTGCAACCGCGCATTCCAGCTGAAGTTCCTCGGGCTGCTCGCCCGGGGTCTTCAGTCCGACTCCACGGGAGGGGAACCGACATGACGGCGGTTCAGGAAGAACGCACGACCGACGACCTCAGGGCGCTCGCCGAGCGGGCGGGCCGCGAGCTGGAGGACGCCACCGCGCTGGAGATCCTCCAGTGGGCGGCGAAGACGTTCGGCAGCCGCTTCTGCGTGACCTCCTCGATGGAGGACGCCGTCGTCGCCCACCTCGCCTCCCGCGCCCTGCCGGGCGTGGACGTGGTGTTCCTCGACACCGGCTACCACTTCCCGGAGACCATCGGCACCCGCGACGCGGTCGAGGCCGTGATGGACGTGAACGTCATCACGCTCACCCCGCGCCAGAGCGTCGCCGAGCAGGACGCCGAGTACGGGCCGAGGCTGCACGACCGCGACCCCGACCTGTGCTGCGCGCTGCGCAAGGTGAAGCCGCTGGAGGAGGGCCTGAAGGGCTACCTGGCCTGGGCGACCGGGCTGCGCCGCGACGAGTCGGAGACCCGGGCGAACACGCCGGTCGTCGGCTGGGACGAGAAGCGGGGCAAGGTGAAGATCTCGCCCATCGCCAAGTGGTCACAGGAAGATGTGCAAACGTACGTCACCGAGCACGGCGTCCTCACGAACCCGCTGCTGATGGACGGCTATGCCTCCGTGGGCTGCGCGCCCTGCACCCGCCGTGTGCTGGAGGGCGAGGACGCCCGCGCCGGACGCTGGGCGGGCCGCTCCAAGACCGAGTGCGGACTGCACGGCTGACATGACGACGACCACCGGACCGGCGAGCACCGGACCATCGACACCCAGGGAGAACCACGTGACGACCGGAGCCACCGTCTGGCTCACGGGGCTGCCCAGCGCCGGCAAGACCACCATCGCCCGCGAGCTGGCCGACCGCCTGCGTGAGGAGGGCCGCCGCGTCGAGCTGCTCGACGGCGACGAGATCCGCGAGTTCCTCTCCGCGGGCCTCGGCTTCGACCGCGCGGACCGGCACACCAACGTGCAGCGCATCGGCTTCGTCGCCGAACTGCTCGCCCGCAACGGCGTCACGGCGCTGGTCCCGGTGATCGCGCCGTACGCGGACAGTCGAGACGCGGTGCGCGAGCGGCACGGCGCGAACGGCACCGCGTACGTCGAGGTGCACGTGGCCACGCCCGTCGAGGTGTGCTCGGTGCGCGACGTGAAGGGCCTGTACGCCAAGCAGGCCGCGGGCGAGCTGACGGGGCTCACCGGGGTGGACGACCCGTACGAGGAGCCCGTCAAGCCCGATCTGCGCATCGAGTCGCAGGACCAGACCGTTCAGGAGTCCGCCGCGGCGGTCCACGCCCTGCTCACCGAAAGGGGACTGGCATGACGACGACCGCCGAAGCGGCGCGGGAGGGTACGGCGGGCCCGTACGCCCTCTCCCACCTCGACGCCCTCGAGTCGGAGGCCGTGCACATCTTCCGCGAGGTCGCGGGCGAGTTCGAGCGGCCGGTGATCCTCTTCTCCGGCGGCAAGGACTCGATCCTGATGCTGCACCTGGCGCTGAAGGCGTTCGCCCCGGCGGCCGTGCCGTTCTCCCTGCTGCACGTGGACACCGGGCACAACTTCCCCGAGGTCCTGGAGTACCGCGACCGCACGGTGGAGAGGCACGGGCTGCGGCTGCACGTCGCCTCCGTGCAGGACTACATCGACCGCGGGGTGCTCAAGGAGCGCCCGGACGGCACCCGCAACCCCCTCCAGACGCTGCCGCTGACCGAGAAGATCCAGGCGGAGAAGTTCGACGCGGTCTTCGGCGGCGGGCGCCGCGACGAGGAGAAGGCCCGCGCCAAGGAGCGGGTGTTCTCGCTGCGCGACGAGTTCTCCCAGTGGGACCCGCGCCGCCAGCGCCCCGAGCTGTGGAACCTGTACAACGGCCGGCACGCCCCGGGCGAGCACGTCCGCGTCTTCCCGCTCTCCAACTGGACCGAGCTGGACGTGTGGCAGTACATCGCCCGCGAGGGCATCGAGCTGCCGCAGATCTACTACGCCCACGAGCGCGAGGTCTTCGCCCGCTCCGGCATGTGGCTGACGGCCGGTGAGTGGGGCGGCCCGAAGGACGGCGAGACGACCGAGAAGCGGCGGGTCCGCTACCGCACCGTCGGCGACATGTCCTGCACCGGCGCCGTCGACTCCGACGCCGACACCATCGAGAAGGTCATCGCCGAGATCGCCGTCACCCGGCTCACCGAACGCGGCGCCACCCGCGCCGACGACAAGATGTCCGAGGCCGCGATGGAAGACCGCAAGCGCGAGGGGTACTTCTAGACATGACCAGCACCACTGAACCCGTCGAGCCGCTGTCGGTCTGGCAGTTGTCGGAGACGACCCTGCTGCGGTTCGCCACCGCCGGCTCGGTCGACGACGGCAAGTCCACGCTGGTCGGCCGTCTCCTGCACGACTCCAAGTCGGTCCTCACCGACCAGCTGGAGGCCGTCGAGCGCGCCTCCGCGAGCCGCGGCCAGGACGCCCCGGACCTCGCGCTGCTCACCGACGGCCTCAGGGCCGAGCGCGAGCAGGGCATCACCATCGACGTGGCCTACCGCTACTTCGCCACCCCGCGCCGCCGGTTCATCCTGGCCGACACCCCCGGGCACGTGCAGTACACGCGGAACATGGTCACCGGCGCCTCCACGGCCGAGCTGACGGTCATCCTGGTCGACGCCCGCAACGGCGTCGTCGAGCAGACCCGCCGGCACGCCGCGATCGCCGCCCTGCTGCGCGTCCCGCACGTCGTCCTGGCCGTCAACAAGATGGACCTGGTCGACTACCAGGAGTCCGTGTTCGCGGCGATCGCCGAGGAGTTCACGGCGTACGCCACCGAGCTGGGCGTCCCGGAGGTCACCGCGATCCCCATCTCGGCGCTGGAGGGCGACAACGTGGTGGAGGCGTCGGCGGTCATGGACTGGTACGGCGGCCCGACGGTGCTCGAGCACCTGGAGACCGTCCCGGTCAGCCACGACCTGGCGCACTGCCACGCCCGGCTGCCGGTGCAGTACGTGATCCGGCCGCAGACCGCCGAGCACCCCGACTACCGCGGCTACGCGGGGCAGATCGCCGCCGGCACCTTCCGGGTGGGCGACGAGGTCACCGTGCTGCCCTCGGGCCGCACCTCGAAGGTGTCCGCCATCGACGTGCTCGGCGAGCCGGTCGACGCCGCCTGGACGCCGCAGTCGGTGACGCTGCTCCTGGAGGACGACATCGACGTCTCGCGCGGCGACCTGATCGTGCCCAGCGAGGACGCCCCGGCCACCAGCCAGGACGTCGAGGCCACCGTCTGCCACGTCGCCGACGCGCCGCTCACCGTGGGCCACCGGGTGCTGATCAAGCACGGCACCCGCACGGTCAAGGCGATCGTCAAGGACATCCCGGCCCGGCTCACGCTGGACGACCTGTCCCTGCACCCGCACCCCGGGCAGCTCGTCGCCAACGACATCGGCCGCGTGAAGATCCGCACCGCCGAGCCGCTGCCCGCCGACACCTACGCCGACTCCCGGCGCACCGGCTCGTTCATCCTGATCGACCCCAGCGACGGCACCACGCTCACCGCCGGCATGGTCGGCGAGTCCTTCGCCGCGCCGGACCCGGTCAAGGACGCGGCCGACGACGGCGGGTGGGACTTCTGAGCATGTCCTCCCCCGACTTCTACTCCACGTTCGCCAAGGAGGGCGGCCGCGTCGGCAGCGGCTTCCTCGGCAGCGGGCAGGGCGGAGTGGCGCGATGTGCGCGGTGACGTACGCGCACCGCTCGCGCGCCCTCACCCCCCACAGCCGAAGACCTGCCGACCTCCCGGCCACGACCTGACACCTCGGACCAACCGACAGGCGTGCGTGCCGGACCAACGAGAGGAACACCTCCCGTGCCTGCCACCACCGCCCTGCGCCGCACGCTGGCGGTCATAGCCGCCCTTCCCCTCCTGACGCTGGCCGCCTGCGGCTACGGCTCCCAGGCGAAGGACGACGACACCGCCAAGGTCGCCGAGGGCGCCGAGAAGATCGACGGTCTCGACTCCGTCCGGATCGGCTACTTCGGCAACATCACCCACGCCACCCCGCTGGTCGCCAACCAGAAGGGCTTCTTCCAGAAGGCGCTGGGCGCCACCGAGGCCAAGTACGCGGTCTTCAACGCGGGTCCGTCCGAGATCGAGGCGCTGAACTCGGGCTCCATCGACATCGGCTGGATCGGCCCCTCGCCGTCGATCAACGGCTACACCAAGTCCGCCGGCAAGAACCTGCGCATCATCGGCGGTTCGGCCTCGGGCGGCGTGAAGCTCGTGGTGAACCCGGACAAGATCAAGTCCCTGAAGGACGTCAAGGGCAAGCGCATCGCCACCCCGCAGCTGGGCAACACACAGGACGTGGCGTTCCTCAACTGGATCGCCGAGCAGGGCTGGAAGGTCGACGCGCAGAGCGGCAAGGGCGACGTGACGGTCGTCCGCAGCGACAACAAGGTCACCCCGGACGCCTACAAGTCCGGCTCCCTGGACGGCGCCTGGGTGCCCGAGCCCACCGCGTCCAAGCTGGTGGCCGAGGGCGGCAAGGTGCTCCTGGACGAGTCGACGCTGTGGCCGGACGAGAAGTTCGTGATCACGAACATCATCGTGTCGCAGAAGTTCCTCAAGGAGCACCCGAAGGCCGTGCAGGCGGTGCTCGAGGCGTCGGTCGACACCAACGAGTGGATCACGGCCAACCCGGACGAGGCGAAGACCGCGGCCAACGCCCAGCTGGAGAAGGACTCCGGCAAGGCGCTCCCGACGGACGTGCTGGACCCGGCCTGGGAGTCGATCAAGCTCACCGACGACCCGCTGGCCTCCACCCTCGACGCCCAGGCGGAGCACGCCGTGAAGGCCGGTCTGCTGGACAAGCCCGACCTGAACGGCATCTACGACCTGACGCTGCTGAACAAGGTCCTCAAGGCCAAGGGCAAGCCCGCGGTCGACGACGCCGGGCTCGGCGTCGAGTAAAGCCCGGATCCGACCACCCAGGAGGTGACGACCATGGCCACGACCACGACCCTCGCCAAGGCCGCCGACGGCACCGAGTCGGCCGAGTACGCGGCCCGCATCGAGCACGTCTCGAAGTCCTTCGCGGGCCCCGCCGGGCAGCAGCTCGTCCTGGACGACATCACCCTCGATGTCGCGCCCGGCGAGTTCGTCACCCTCCTGGGAGCCTCCGGCTGCGGCAAGTCCACGCTGTTGAACCTGGTGGCGGGCCTGGACCGGCCCAGCGCGGGCGGCATCAGCACGGACGGGCGGCCGGCCCTGATGTTCCAGGAGCACGCCCTGTTCCCGTGGCTGACCGCGGGCAAGAACATCGAACTCGCCCTCAGGCTGCGGGGCGTGCCCAAGTCCGAGCGCCGCGACAAGGCGGAGGAGCTGCTCGAACTCGTCCGCCTGAAGGGCGCGTACGGCAAGCGGGTGCACGAGCTGTCGGGCGGTATGCGCCAGCGGGTCGCGATGGCCCGGGCGCTGGCCCAGGAGAGCAAGCTGCTGCTGATGGACGAGCCGTTCGCGGCGCTTGACGCCATCACGCGGGACGTGCTGCACGACGAGCTGACCCGCATCTGGCGCGAGACGCAGGTGTCCGTGCTGTTCGTGACGCACAACGTCCGCGAGGCCGTGCGGCTGGCCGAGCGGGTGGTGCTGCTGTCCTCCCGTCCCGGGCGCATCGCGCGCGAGTGGACGGTCGGCATCCCGCAGCCGCGCCGTATCGAGGACACCGCCGTGGCGGAGCTGTCCGTCGAGATCACCGAAGAACTGCGTGGGGAGATCCGCCGACATGGCCAGCACTGACACGACGCGTCCCGCCGGGGACCGAGACGCGAAGGACGGCGGCGACCTCGCCGGTCTGGAGGCGGGCCTGGACGCACTGGAGTCGGTGCAGCAGGGGCGCACGCCGTGGCGGCAGACCTTCGTCGAGAAGATCCTGCCGCCCACCGTCGCGGTCCTGCTGGTCCTCGCCGTGTGGCAGGCGCTGGTCTCGTTCGAGATCGTCGACGACCCCACCAAGCTGCCCGCTCCCTCCGACGTGTGGGACGTGCTGCACCAGGCATGGCTCCAGGGCGAACTGCTCGGCTACATCTGGACCAGCGTCTCGCGCGGTCTGCTCGGCTTCTGCTTCGCACTGGTCATCGGCACCCCGCTGGGGCTGCTGGTGGCGCGGGTGAAGTTCGTGCGGGCGGCGATCGGCCCGATCCTGTCCGGCCTCCAGTCCCTGCCGTCGGTGGCCTGGGTGCCCCCGGCCGTGATCTGGCTGGGCCTGAACAACTCGATGATGTACGCCGTCATCCTGCTCGGCGCGGTGCCCTCCATCGCCAACGGCCTGGTGTCCGGCGTCGACCAGGTCTCCCCGATCTTCCTGCGGGCGGGGCGCACGCTGGGCGCGACGGGGCTGAAGGGCACCTGGCACATCGTGCTGCCGGCCGCGCTCCCCGGCTACGTCGCCGGTCTCAAGCAGGGCTGGGCGTTCTCCTGGCGTTCGCTGATGGCCGCCGAGATCATCGCCTCCTTCCCCGACCTGGGCGTCGGCCTCGGGCAGTTGCTGGAGAACGGCCGCAACGCCAGCGACATGGCCATGGTCTTCGAGGCCATCCTGCTGATCCTGGTCGTCGGCATCGCCATCGACCTGCTGATCTTCAGCCCGCTGGAGCGCTGGGTGCTGCGCAGCCGCGGTCTGCTGGTGAAGGGCTGAGGCACACCATGTCCGCACCGGTCCGCCCCGTCCTCCTGGTCGTCGCCCACGGCAGCCGCGACCCGCGGCACGCCGCGACCGTGCACGCCCTGGTCCGCCGGGTGCGGGCGCTGCGCCCGGACGTGCGGGTGGAGACGGGCTTCCTGGACTTCAACGTCCCCTCGGTGCAGGGCGTCCTGGAATCCCTGGAGACGGAGGGCGTGCGGGACGTCGTGGCGCTCCCGCTGCTGCTGACCCGCGCCTTCCACGCCAAGGCGGACATCCCCGCGGTCCTGGCGGCGGCACCGCCGCGCCTCAGGATCCGGCAGGCCGAGGTGCTCGGCCCCTCGCCGCTGCTGCTGTCGGCGCTGGAGCGGCGCCTGTACGAGGCGGGTCTCACGCCCGCCGACAAGCCCTCGACCGGGGTCGTGCTGGCCTCGGCGGGGTCCTCCGACCCGGAGGCGATCGCAGTGATCGCTGAAATCGCGCGGGAGTGGCGGCACACCGGTTGGTGCGCCGTGCGGCCTGCGTTCGCCTCCGCATCCCTTCCGCGCACCGAGGACGCGGTACGGCAGTTGCGCGCGCTGGGCTGTGCGCGCGTCGCCGTCGCCCCGTACGTACTGGCGCCCGGTTTCCTGCCGGACCGTATCGCGCGGGGAGCGGCCGGGGCGGACGTGCTGGCGGACGTGCTGGGCCCCGCACCGGAGGTGGCGCGGGTCCTGCTGGAGCGGTACGACGCGGCGCGGGTGCCGGTGGCGCTGGCGGTCGGGGCCTGAGGGATCGAGCCCGGCACGGGCCCCTCAGGCGCCCGTAAGCTCCACGAGTTTGGTGACGGTGTTCCAGTTGCGGCTGGTGGCGATCAGCCCCTTGTTGACGCGGGGTTTGGCGAGGGCTTCGGCGAGCTTGGAGCGGCCGAGGCCGTCCGGTGCGTAGAGGTACAGGGCGCGGTCGCCGAGACGGAACTCCTCGGGACGGAAGGCCGGTGCGTCGATCTGCGCGAAGCGGTCCGCGTCGACGGGCGCGGAGAAGTAGGTGACGTGCAGCTGCCTGGCCTCCAGTTCGGCGGCGGGGAAGGGGCACGCCTCGACGATCCCCTTCAGGTAGGCGTGGTCGCGCACGATCACGTCCACCGGGAAGCCGAATCGCCCCTCGACCGCCTTGGCCAACTCCGCGGCCAGGGACTCCTCGTCGCCGTGGTCGGAGGCGAAGACGGCCTGCCCGCTCTGCAGATGGGTGCGCACCGCGTCGTGGCCGAGTGAGGTCAGCAGCGCGCGCAGGTCGGCCATCGGGACCTTACGGCTGCCGCCCACGTTGATCCCGCGCAGCAGCGTCGCGTACATCGTCGTCATCCGCACACCATAGAACGGCCGTCGTGCCCCGTGGGGGTGGGCACGACGGCCGGGTCCGCGCCGGGCGGACGTGCGCGCCACTCTCGCCGATGCGGTGTGCGCGATTCAACCACTACACACGCCTGTGACTTAACAAACAACTCTTCCAAAAGGCTCCGGCGCGCCGCCGAACCCTGATCACCGCCCCTGGAAGCCCCCGGTAGATGTAAGGGGCCGGGATCCTCCTCAGCGGTGAGTGCGGCGGTACGGAGGGATGAGAGCGGCGCCGTCGCACGTCACCGGAGAGCACGACGCCACGGCCTTACGCGGCCCATACCTTCGAATCGCAAGGTGGCGGCAGGGGGCCGGCACCGCTCATGAGGGGGCAGGCCGGTCATGCGGAACCGAGAGACACGGGTGCGGGGCATAGCCGCCCGGGCGGGCGGCTGGAGTGCCCGGCACCGCTGGGCCGCCGTCGGGATCTGGGTGTTGTTCGTGGTCCTGGCGATGGGGCTCGGTTCGGCCGCCGGCCGGGTCGACGTCAAGGACAGCGACCAGATGGGCGGCGAGACGCACACCGCCGCCCGGATCGTCGAGGAGGCGGGGATCGACGAGCCGGCCAGTGAGTCGGTGCTGGTCCAGGCGAAGTCGGGTGATCTGAAGGCCACGGACGCCGAGTTCCGGGCCGCGGTCGGCGCGGTCGTCACGGCGGTGGAGGAGACCGGGAAGGTCACGGGCATCACCTCCCCGTACGACGCGAAGACGATCTCGAAGGACGGCCGGAGCGCGCTGGTGCAGTTCGACATGCGCGGCGAGGCGGACACCGCCGGCGAGCGGGTCGAGCCGGTGCTGAAGGCGGTCGAGGGGGTCCAGAAGGAGCACGGGTCGCTGCGGATCGAGGAGATCGGCGGCGCCAGCATGATGAAGACGTTCGACGACGCGTTCGGCGACGACTTCAAGAAGGCCGAGTACTCGGCGGTGCCGGTGGCCCTCGGCATCCTGCTCGTCGCGTTCGGCGCGCTGGTGGCGGCGCTGGTCCCGGTGGCGCTGGCGATCACCGCGATCATCGCGACGATGGGCCTGATGGGTCTGGTCAGCCACTTCCAGCCGATGAGCGAGACCGCCAACTCCGTGATGCTGCTGGTCGGTCTGGCCGTCGGTGTCGACTACTGCCTGTTCTACCTGCGCCGGGAGCGCGAGGAGCGCGCCGCCGGACGGGACGCGCAGACCGCGCTCAGGATCGCCGCCGCCACCAGTGGCCGGGCGATCGTCGTCTCCGGTGTCACGGTGTGCGTGGCGATGGCGGGCATGCTGTTCACCGGCATCGCCGAGTTCGAGGCGATGGGCCTGGCCTCGCTGATGGTGGTCGCGGTCGCCATGGTCGGCTCGGTGACGGTCCTGCCGGCGCTGCTGTCCCTGCTGGGCGAGCGGGTGGAGAAGGGCCGCGTGCCGTTCCTGCGCCGCCGCCGGCCGAGCGGCTCCGCGAGTGAGGGCAGCCGCTTCTGGACGGCCGTGCTCAAGCGCGTACTGGCCAAGCCGCTGCTCGCCGCCGTGGTCGCCGTCGGCGCGCTGCTGGCCGTCGCCGCGCCGGCCCTGGGCATGAAGACGCAGAACCTCACGCTGGACCAGGAGTTCGGCGACTCGCTGCCCATCGTGCAGACGTACAACCGGGTCAACGAGGCGTTCCCCGGCGGTTCGGACCCGGCCGAGGTGGTGGTCAAGGCCGACGACATCAACGCGCCCGAGGTGCGGGCCGCGCTCGCCGACTTCCGGGAGCGGGCGATCAGTTCGGGGGCCTCGCGCGGTCCCGTGGACGTCACGACGCACGACGAGCAGAACGTCGCGCTGGTGTACGTCCCGCTGGTCGGCGGCTCCGACCAGGACAAGGCGGGCGAGAGCCTGGACAAGCTGCGCGACGAGGTACGGCCCGCGACGCTGGGCAAGGTCGACGGCGTCGAGGCCCCGATCACCGGTCAGGTGGCCGGCAACAAGGACTTCAACGACCAGCTCGTCGGATCGGTCCTGCCGGTCTTCGCCTTCGTCGTGGTCTTCGCCTTCCTGCTGATGCTGCTGTCCTTCCGCTCGCTGACGATCGCGCTCACCTCGATCGTGCTCAACCTGCTGTCGGTGGGCGCGGCGTACGGCATCCTGGTCGCCGTCTTCCAGCACGGCTGGGGCGCCTCGCTGGTGGGCGCCGAGGGCGTGGGCGCCATCATCACGTGGCTGCCGCTGTTCCTCTTCGTGATCCTGTTCGGCCTGTCGATGGACTACCACGTGTTCGTGGTCTCCCGGATCCGCGAGGCCCGGCTGCGCGGGCGTTCCACCCGGGACGCGATCCAGCACGGCGTGGTCACCACGGCGGGGGTCGTCACCAGCGCCGCCGTCATCATGGTCGCGGTGTTCGCCATCTTCGGCACGCTGTCCATGCAGTCGATGAAGCAGATGGGCGTGGGCCTGGCGGCGGCGGTGCTGATCGACGCGACGATCATCCGGGGTGTCCTGCTGCCGGCCGTGATGTCGCTGCTCGGCGAGCGCAACTGGTACCTGCCGAAGTGGCTGCACCGGCTGCCGGACCTGACCCACGACGAGTCGTCCGAGGCGATCGCGTCGCCGGAGCGGGACGGCGAGCGCGGGGAGCGGGGAGAGCCGGTCGGCGTCTGACCGGCACGCCACCCGGGCCGAAGGGCCCGCCGGTTCCGGGGGAACCGGCGGGCCCTTCGCCGTGCTGTGCCGGGGCGTGCGCCGGTGCGGCCGCGGGTTGCCCGGGTCAGCCGCGCGCGGCGGCCAGTTCGGCCTCGATGAGGTCGGCGGCCCGCCGGGTGCCGCCCTCCTGGGCCATCTGCGCCTGGATCTCCTTCAGCCGCCCCGCCGCCTCCGGGTCGTCGACCAGGGCGAGGGCGGCGGTGCGCAGCGCCTCGGCGGTGGCCTCCTCGGTCGCGAGGGTACGGGCGACGCCGAGGCCCTGGAGCACGTCGGCGTTGCCGAACTGGTCCGCGGCCTGCGGTACGGCGATCATCGGCGTGGCGGTGGCCAGGCCCTCCTGGCTGCCGCCCGCGCCCGCGTGGGTGACGAACAGGTCGGCCTGCTGGAGGATCGCCAACTGCGGTACCCACGTACGGACTTCCACGTTGTCCGGTACGTCGCCAAGCTCGGCGGGGTCGACGTGCCGGCCGACCTGGAGCACGGTGTGCCAGCCGGGCAGCTCACCGAAGGCGCGGACGCACTCCCGGTAGAACGCGGGCTGCTTGGTGAAGGCCGAACCGAGGGAGACGAGGACGACCTTCTCCGCGCCCTCGGGCCGCGTCCAGTCGCCCTCGGCGGTGCGGTCCCCCTGGCAGGCGCCGACGAAGGTGTACGCCTTCTCGTCCACCCGGTCGGCGTTGGGCTGGAGCGCCTTGGGGATCAGCACCAGGGAGCGGTCGGGGCGGCCGACGAAGGGGTCGGGGTGGTCGGTGATCCCGTTCTCCTCCAGCCAGGCGTGGAAGCGGGCGTAGTACGCCTGTCCGCGCTCGGTCTTCAGCGGCTCCTCCCACATCGGCTCACCGACCTCCTGCTCGTACCCCTCCCAGGCGACCATGCAGGGCGACAGGGAGATCACGGGCACGTCCCAGCGGCGGCCGAGGACGCGGGCGGTGTAGGAGGCGATGTCGTGCAGGATCAGGTCCGGCTCGTCCCCCTCGTACGCCTGGGCGAGTTGCGGGAGCGCCTGGATCGCGTCGTCCAGGAAGGGCTCCACGTTGTCCAGCAGGGTGCTCCCCCACGCCTCCGGGTCGGCGTCGGGACCGGGCAGCGTGCTGTTCCAGAGCTTGGGTTCGGCGCCCGTCTCGGCGACCTTGTCCGCGAGCAGGGGCGGGATCGCGTAGGTCACCCGGTGCCCCCGCGCGACGAGCTCGCGGATGACCTCCAGGCTGGGGTTCACGTGGCCGTGCAAGGCGATGGAGAACATGGCGATGTGCGCGGGGCGAGTGGTCATGCGACGACCGTATGCGAGACGAGACGTCTCGTGCAAATTCTTTCGCTTCATGCCGTCAGCTCCTCGTGCAGCCGCAGCCACCGGTCGGGGGCGACCTCGCCGACGAGGGCACCGGGATCGAGCCGCGCGGACCGGAACGCCGCGTCCACCCGGCGCCGCGGGTGGGCACGGCGCAGGGACGCGTGCAGCGAGCCGCCGACGCCCGAGAAGCCCAGCTCGACCAGGTCGGACCAGGTGCGGCGGGGGCCGGTGCCGGTGAGCAACGGGGCGGGGCGGCGCTGGATGCGCAGGATGCCGGCGTCGACGCGCGGCGCCGGGCGGAAGCGGTGGCGGCCCACCCGGCCCAGCAGCCGCCACTCGTGTCGCGGCCAGGTCAGCACCGTGAGCAGGCTCCAGCGGCCGTAGTCGCCGGTGCGTTTGCGGGCGTACTCGAGCTGGGTGAGGAGGGTGGCGTCGGTGAGGTCGGGTGCGGACAGGCACCAGTCGACGATGTCGGCGGTGCGCGAGAAGGGAACGTTCCCGGCGACCGAGAACGGCGTGCGCGGGGGCCGGGCGGCGAGGAAGTCACCGGCGACGACATGGACGTGCGGGGTGCGCGCGAAACGGGCCCGGAGCCCGGGGACGAGGCGGGGGTCGATCTCGTAGGCGTGCAGCTCGCGGCTGCGGCGGGCGAGCGGCTCGGTGAGGGCGCCGTTGCCCGCGCCCACTTCGAGCAGCAGGGGCGGGTTCCGTCGGTCGGGGGCGGCGAGGCGCGCGACGTGGTCGGCGGTGGCGCGGTCGGCGAGGAAGTTCTGCGAGAGCGTGCGGGCACGCTGGGTGGGGCGGGCCATGGCCTGCGGTCCTTGTCTTCCGTGACAGGAGGGAAAAAGGGCAGCCGAAGGCCCTGACCGGAAGACGAAGGCAAAAGGGAATGCGGAGGCTCAGCCCCGCCGCGGGCGCCTCGAACGCGTCGGGCGCGTCAGCGGCGGGGGGACCCCGGGCCGGTCAGGGCTCCGGGGCCACGACGCATCCTGATGGAGTACGTGCAGCCCCGGCCGAGACCGGAGTTGATGATCGCGTTGAAAGCTGCCACGGAGGCGACGCTAGGCGGACGGGTGCCCGCCGGGCAAACCGTTTTCTCGCGGCGGTCGCCGGCGCGTACCGGTCACCGGCGCGCGGTGGTCGCCGGCGCGCGGCGGCCTCAGCGCTGGTAGCGGGCGAGCACCAGGTTTCCGTCCTCCTCCAGTCTGTGACGCAGTTCGTCCATGCCGATCGCACCGCTGTAGTACTCCTGGAGCGCCGGGGTCGCCACCTTGTCCTTCCACTCGGCGTAGCCCCGCACGGACTGCGCGGGCGCCGAGCGCAGGTGGGCGGCGAGCGCGGTGCCGGTGGCCCAGCCGTGCTCGGTCGTGTGCAGCGCGGGGTCCTTCAGGGCCTGCTTCCCGGTGGGCAGCATCCAGTCGCCGAGCGCGAGGCGCACCATGTTGTCCGGCTGGAGGAGGAAGTCGACGAACGCGGCGGCCTCCTCCTTGTGCGGGCTGTCCTCGGCGACGGACAGGGTCTGCGGGCTGACCCCCTGGGCGAGCCCGTCGGCGCCGGCCGGGGCGGGCAGCACCTGCCAGTCGAAGCCCTCGGGTGCCTGCTGCTCGATCTGCTGGCGGTAGGAGAAGCCGAGCGGCACCATCGCGTACTTGCCCGCGAAGAAGCCGGGCAGGGTGTCGGAGCCGCCGCTGCCCAGGGTGGTCGGCGAGGCGCTGCGGTCGGTGTCGACCTGGTCGTGGACGGTGCGGGGCACCACCTGGTCACCCTCCTCGAAGCGGACGGTCACCTTGCCGTCGGTGCCCCGGTGGAACAGCTTGCCGCCGGTGGACAGGGAGAGGTTGAGCGTGGCGGAGACGGGCTCCTTGAGCGGCCAGGCCACCCCGTACGTGCCGTCGCCGCTCAGCTCCTTCGCCACCTGCCGGAACTCCGCCCAGCTCCAGGGGTGTTCCGGCGTCGGGATGCGGACGCCGGACTTCTCGAGCAGGGTGGCGTTGGCGATCAGCACCCGCGGTTCCTGGAGGAACGGCACTCCGTAGACACCGTCGCCGAAGGTGACCGTCTCCCAGCTGTGGTGCGGTATGTCCGACTTCAGCCGCGCGGGCAGCAGTTCGGTGAGGTCGGCGAGGTAGCCGCCGTAGGCGAAGTCGGCGAGGTCGTCGGAGGCGTCGTGGATGATGTCGGGCGCCTCGCCGCCCTCGAAGGAGGTGAGCAGCTGGTCGTGGACGCTGTCCCAGCTGCCCTGGACGTACTCGACGCGCACGTCCGGGTGGGTGGCGTTCCACTCCCGTACCAGTTCCTTGTTGGCCTTCACGGACTCGTCCTGCCAGGCCAGGGACTGGAAGCGCAGGGTGATCCGGCCGTCGTCCGCCCCGCCGCCGCCGTCCGAGCAGCCGGCGAGCAGCAGGACGGCGCAGGCGAGCAGGGTGACGATCCTCGTGGACGTCCGCGTCATCAGCTCTTCACCGCCCCGGCGAGCATGCCGCCCGTGATCCGCCGCTGGATGAGGGCGAAGACCACCAGCGAGGGCAGGGTGGCGAGGAAGGCGGCTGCGGCGAGCGGTCCGAGGTCGGCGACGCCCCCGGCGCCGATGAAGTGGGTGAGGATCACGGGCAGGGTCTGTTTCTCCGGGGTCTTCAGCAGAACCAGGGCGAAGAAGAACTCGTTCCACGCGGTGATGAAGGCGAACAGGGCCGTGGCCACGATCCCGGGCGCGAGCAGCGGCGCGGTCACCGAGACCAGGGTCCGCAGCCGTCCGGCACCGTCGACCGCGGCCGCCTCCTCCAGCTCGCGCGGCACGGCGCGGACGTATCCGGCGAGCATCCACAGCGCGAACGGCAGCGACCACACGACGTACACCATCACGAGCCCGGGAACGGAGTTGATCAGGCCGAGATTCTTCAGGACCAGGAACAACGGGATGATCAGCAGGACGAAGGGGAACGCCTGGCTGACCACGACCCACCCGGTGGCCGCCTTGGCGAGCCGGCCGCGGCGGCGGGCCATGACGTACGCCATCGGGGTCGCGATCAGCACGGCGATCACGGCGGCGCCGAGCGCGGCGAGCAGGGAGTTGAGCCCGGCCTGGAGCAGCGGCTGCTCGTCGAAGGCCTGCCGGAAGTTGTCGAGGGTGGGGTTCTCGGGGATCCAGGTGGGGTGCAGACTGGCCAGCTCGCGCGGCGGCTTGAAGGCGATGGAGATCAGCCACACGAACGGGAAGGCCAGGAAGACCAGGTAGGCGAGCAGTGCCGCGTACTGACCCGTGCGGGCCGCGGTCGAGGTCCTCACGCCTTGTCACCTCCCTTGGCCTCGCCCCGGAGACGGCCGACGAGGAAGACCGCCAGCAGGATCGAGATCAGGGCGACCATCACGCAGCCCATGGCCGCCGCGTAGCCGAACTGGCCGTAGCGGAACGCCTCTTCGTAGGCGAAGAGCATGGGCAGCCGGGTGCGGCCGCCGGGGCCGCCGTTCGTCAGCACGTAGACCAGGGCGAAGGAGTTGAAGTTCCAGATGAGGTTGAGCGCGGTGATGGCGAGTGCGACGGGCCTGAGGGCGGGCCAGGTGACCGTGCGGAAGCGGCGCCAGGCTCCCGCGCCGTCCACCGCGGCCGCCTCGTGCAGCTCGCGCGGGGTGTTCTGCAGTCCGGCGAGCAGCGCGACCGTCGTCTGCGGCATGCCGGCCCAGACGCCGACGACGATGACGGCGGGCAGGGCGGTGCCGAGGCCGCTGAGCCAGTCGTGGCCGCCGCCGAGGCCGAGGTCGCGCAGGGTCTCGTTGAGGATGCCCGCGTCCGTGTTGTAGACCAGCCGCCACATGATGCCGACGACGACCTCGGGCATCGCCCAGGGGATGATCGCCAGGGCCCGGGCCAGCCAGCGCATCCGGAGGTTCTGGTTGAGCAGCAGGGCGAGACCGAGGGCGAGCAGGAACTGCGGCACGGTCACTCCGACGGCCCACACCAGGCCGATCCGGAACGACTCCCAGAACAGCGTGTCGTGCAGCAGGTCCTGGAAGTTCAGAGTGCCGATCCACCGGGTGGGCTCCGTACGGCCCGACTGGGCGTCGGTGAACGCCAGCAGGATGCCGTAGAGCAGCGGCCCGACGCTGAGGACCAGGATCGGGATCAGCGCGGGCAGGACCAGGAACCAGGCGCCGTGGTCCGGCGCGCCCCGCGGGGCGTCCGGGCCGGGCGCACGGCGCGCCGGTCGTCTCGGCTCGGTCACCAATGTCACGTAATCAACCCCTATGCGCGGCTCGGACGGGCCTGGTCATGGTCGTGAAGTGACCGCGTCCCGTCAAGGGCCCGGGACATGCCCCCACCTGTGCGAATGGGACAATGGCCGACGGATGGCGGGAACCGCACGGACACGGAGGCACGGGACGATGGACGAGGCACGGGCGCGGGAGGTGCTGGCCGCGGCGGGGGTACTGCCCGGCCCGGCGTCGGAGGCGCGGCTGCTGGCCCTCGGTGAGAACGCGGTGTTCGGCGCCGGCGACCTGGCGGTCAAGGTGGGCCGCGACGCCGAGCTCCTGGAGCGGGCGCGCCGGGAACTGGCCGTCGCGCTCTGGCTGGAGGAGGCGGGCGTCCCTGCGGTGCGGGCGGCCGAGCCGACGGCCCTGTTCGTCGACGGGCATCCGGTGACCGTGTGGCGGCGGCTGCCCGAACCGGTGCGGCCCACCGAGCCCCGGGACGTCGCGGTGCTGCTCCGTCTCGTCCACGCGCTGCCCCTGCCCTCCTCCTTCGAGCTGCCGCCCCGCGAGCTGCTGGGCGGTGTGGAACGGTGGCTGCGTCTCGCGGGCGACGTGATCGACCCCGCGGACGCCGCGTACCTGCGCGAGCGCCGGGACGGCTTCGCGTCGGCGGCCGCCGCGCTCACCCCGCACCTGACGCCGGGTCCGATCCACGGGGACGCGCTGCCCCGCAATGTGCACGTCGGCCCCGACGGGCCGGTCCTGATCGACCTGGAGACCTTCTCCGCCGACCTGCGTGAGCACGACCTCGTGGTGATGGCGCTCAGCCGGGACCGCTACGGGCTGCCCGCCGAGGCGCACGACGCCTTCACCGCGGCCTACGGCTGGGACGTGCGCGAGTGGGACGGCTGCGCGGTGCTGCGCGGCGCGCGGGAGACCGCGAGCTGTGCCTGGGTGGCCCAGCACGCGCCGAGCAACCCCAAGGCACTGGCCGAGTTCGAACGCAGGGTGGCGTCGCTGCGGGACGGGGACCCCGAGGTGCGCTGGTACCCCTTCTGACCCTCGCGGTCCGCCCCTCCGGCCCTCGGGTCGGCCGACCGGGCCGGGTCAGACCCGCTCGTCGGCCGGTTCCCCGGCCAACTCCCGCAGCGGCCAGGCACCGTCGACGACGGCCGTGGCATCGCCCTTGCGGCGCAGGAAGCTCTGGAAGTCCGCCGCCCACTCGGCGTACCACTCGATCTGGCGGCGGTGCAGGTCCGCCGGGCCGAGGGCCGCGACCTTGGGGTGGCGGCCGGCTATCGCCCCGGCCAGGCGGGCCGCGGCGAGGGCGTCGGCCGCGGCGTCGTGGGCGGCGTCGAGCGGCACGCCGTACTCCCGGCAGACCGCTTCGAGATTGCGCTTGCCCCGGCGGTAGCGGTCGACGGACCGGTCGATGGTGTACGGGTCGATGACCGGGGCGGGGTCCGTGCCCAGGCGCTCGCGCAGGGACGGCAGCGCGTGGCGCCGCAGCTCGGCGGAGAGCAGGGTGAGGTCGAAGGCCGCGTTGTAGGCGACGACCGGGACGCCCGCCTTCCAGTGGTCCACGAGGACTTCGGCGATGGCGTCCGCGACCCGGTCGGCGGGCAGGCCCTCGCGGGCCGCGCGTTCGTTGCTGATGCCGTGCACCGCGACCGCGTCCGCCGGGATCTCCACTCCGGGGTCGGCCAGCCACTCCCGCCGGCCGAGCGTCTGTGAGCCCCTGACCTCGATCACGGCTCCCGTGACGATGCGCGCCTCGCGCGGATCGGTGCCCGTCGTCTCCAGGTCGAAGCCGATCAGCAGCTCCCGGTGCCAGCCCATGGGCGGTCCCCCTTCTCGGTGGTGCTTTCCCCCAGTGGTCTCCACCTTCCCACGGGCCACTGACAATCAGAGGATCGCATTCCGCTTACGTCCGAGTCGCTCCAGGGGGCGGCGTTCACGACACCGGGCGCGAATCCGCCCACATCAGCTCGAACTCCTCACGGTAGGTGGGGAAAAGTCCGCCTTCGTCGACCCGGTCCGACTTGACGACCTTTCCTCCGTTGCGCCCGTTGCGCAGGACGAGGACCGGTGCCTCCATGCCGCGCGTGCGGCGCAGGTAGGACTGCACGACCGCGATGCCGTCGGCGCCGTCCCCGTCGACGAGGTAGGCCGTGAAGCGGGGCGTCTCGTCGAAGACCTGGATCTCGAAGGCGCCCGGGTCCCGCAGCCGGGCCCGCACGCGCCGCATGTGCAGGATGTTCATCTCCACCGCGCGGCTCAGCTCACCCCGCTTGATGCCCAGTTCGCGCTCGCGGCGCTTGATCGCGCTGGAGGCCGGGTTCAGGAAGAGCAGCCGCACCCGCCCGCCGGCCTCGGCCATCCGCAGCAGGCGCCGGCCGGAGAAGTTCTGCACGAGCAGGTTGAGGCCGATACCGAGGGCGTCCACCCGGCGGGCGCTGCCGAACAGGTCCTCGGCGGGGAACTGGCGCAGCAGCCGCACCCGGTCCGAGTGCACGGCGACCACGTCGGCGTAGCGGTCCCCGACCAGGTCCTCCACCGCGTCGACGGGCAGCCTTCGCGCGGACGGCACGTCGCTGCCCGCGCCGAGCACCTCGAGGAGTCGCGCCGAGGCCCGCTCGGCCTGGTTCAGGACCGCCTCGGACAGGGCCCGGTTGCGGGAGACGACGTTGCGGGTGACTTCCAGTTCGTCCAGGGCCAGTTCGACGTCGCGGCGCTCGTCCACGTAGGGCTCGAAGCAGGGCCAGTGCTGCACCATCAGCTCGCGCAGCTGGGGCAGGGTGAGGAAGCTGAGGACGTTGTCGTCGGCCGGGTCGAGCAGATAGCCCTTGCGGCGGCTGACCTCCCGCACCGCGACGGCGCGCTGCACCCACTCCTGTCCGGCGGGTCCGGCGGCCGCGACCACCCAGTCGTCGCCGTGGACCGGTTCGTAGACCGGGCGCAGGACGGCGGCCACGACCGCGCGCAGCCGCTGCTCGACGAGGTTCAGCCAGATGTAGGCCCGGCCCGCCCGCTGCGCACGCGTGCGCACCTCGTGCCAGGCCCCGGCGTCCCAGTCCAGCTCCGGACCGATCGCGCCCGCGTTCATGGGCCGCGCCAGGGACACCGCACCGGGCGGGACGTCCGCGGAGTTCCCCTGGTGACCGTCGTCACCAGGAGGCAGCTCCAGCCCTCCCGAGCCCACCCGAGTACCGCCTTCCGCTCCCCCGGACACTGCCGGGGACACCCCGTCCCAACGATCAAGGAAGGGTACTCCGCCGACGGTCCGCGGTGCAGCCCGATGGACGGGCCGGTTTTGCCAACTTGCTTGATCCACAAAGGCGTTCCGGCCGTGCTCACACCGAGGAGTGAGCGGATTCATAGCGGTGACGTGGGAGGGGTACGACGGAGGGGGCCGTGCGCCTGCCCGGGGACCGACCGGAGCAGAACGCCGGAGGGTGGGTAAGAGGACGTACGTGCTAGGTGGTCGCCTCACTTTCGGGGAGACTTCCGGGGGACTCGGAGCCAAGGCGTCCGCACCGGCGCCCCACACCTGAAAGAGTCGTGTTCATGCAGGTCTGGCCTGGAGAGGCGTATCCACTGGGTGCCACGTACGACGGCGCCGGCACCAACTTCGCGGTCTTCACGGAGGCCGCCGACCGAGTAGAGCTGTGTCTGCTGCACGACGACGGCTCGGAGACCGCCATCGAGCTGCGGGAGAGCGATGCCTTTGTACGGCACGCGTACGTGCCGGGCGTGATGCCGGGGCAGCGGTACGGGTACCGCGTGCACGGCCCGTACGCCCCGGAGCGCGGGCTGCGCTGCAACAGCGCCAAGCTCCTCCTCGATCCGTACGCGCGTGCGATCAGCGGGGCGGTCCAGTGGGGCGAGGAGGTGTACGGCTACCACTTCGGCGAACCCGAACGGCGCAACGACCTCGACTCGGCCCCGCACACGATGACGTCGGTCGTGGTCAACCCGTACTTCGACTGGGGCGACGACCGGCGCCCCCGGACGGAGTACCACCACACGGTGATCTACGAGGCCCATGTGAAGGGCCTGACCATGCGCCACCCGGGCCTGCCCGAGGAGCTGCGCGGCACCTACGCGGCCCTCGCGCACCCGGCGTTCATCGAGCACCTCACGGGGCTCGGGGTGACCGCGCTGGAGCTGATGCCGGTCCATCAGTTCGTCAACGACCACCGGCTGGTGGACATGGGCCTGAACAACTACTGGGGCTACAACACGGTCGGCTTCTTCGCCCCGCACAACGCGTACGCCTCCTGGGGCGACCGCGGCCAGCAGGTGCTGGAGTTCAAGTCGGCGGTCAAGGCGCTGCACGAGGCGGGGATCGAGGTGATCCTGGACGTCGTCTACAACCACACCGCCGAGGGCAACCACCTGGGCCCGACGCTGTCCTTCAAGGGCCTGGACAACCCGTCGTACTACCGGCTGGCCGACGACCCCCGCTACTACACGGACACCACGGGGACCGGCAACTCCCTGCTCATGCGGTCCCCGCACGTCCTCCAGATGATCATGGACTCGCTGCGGTACTGGGTCACCGAGATGCACGTCGACGGCTTCCGCTTCGACCTCGCGGCCACCCTGGCCCGGCAGTTCCACGAGGTGGACCGGCTGTCGTCGTTCTTCGATCTGGTGCAGCAGGACCCGGTGGTCTCGCAGGTGAAGCTGATCGCCGAGCCGTGGGACGTGGGCGAGGGCGGCTACCAGGTGGGCAACTTCCCGCCGCTGTGGACCGAGTGGAACGGAAAGTACCGGGACACGGTGCGGGACCTGTGGCGCGGCGAGCCGCGCACGCTGGCGGAGTTCGCGTCCCGGCTGACGGGCTCCTCCGACCTCTACCAGGACGACGGGCGCCGTCCGCTGGCCTCGATCAACTTCGTGACCTGCCACGACGGCTTCACCCTGCACGACATGGTGGCCTACAACGACAAGCACAACCACGCCAACGGCGAGGACAACCGGGACGGCGAGAGCCACAACCGCTCCTGGAACTGCGGCGTCGAGGGCGACACGGACGACCCGGCGGTGCTGGAGCTGCGGGCGCGGCAGATGCGCAACTTCACCGCCACCCTGCTGCTCTCCCAGGGCGTCCCGATGATCAGCCACGGCGACGAGTTCGCCCGCACCCAGCGGGGCAACAACAACGCCTACTGCCAGGACAACGAGCTGGCGTGGGTGGCGTGGCCCGAGGACGACCCCGACCTGCTGCGGTTCACCCGTGCGATGGTGTGGCTGCGCAAGGACCACCCGGTCTTCCGCAGGCGCCGCTTCTTCCACGGGCGCCCGGTGCAGGGCACCCACGACGAGCTGTCGGACATCGCCTGGTTCACCCCGGAGGGCGCGGAGATGACCCAGCGGGACTGGAACTCGGCGCGGGCCTCCGCGCTCACGGTGTTCCTGAACGGCAACGCGATCTCCGAGCCCGGCACGCGCGGGGAGCGGATCGCCGACGACTCGTTCCTGCTGATGTTCAACGCCGCGCCGAAGCCGCTGGACTTCGTGGTGCCGGTCGACCACGGCCGGCAGTGGGAGGTGGTCGTCGACACCGCCCTGGCGGCGGGGGTGCCCGCGGGCACCGGCCCGAAGGTGCAGGCCGGGGACCGGCTGACCCTGGTGGACCGGAGCCTGACCGTGCTGCAGCGGCCGGTGTAGGGCGGCCCGTGCGGGCGCGTCCCCGTGCACCCGTCAGGGGGACGGTGACAGGAAAGGCGGCGGGGCGGGTACGTAGGTTTCCATGACACCTGAGCGACCCGGCCCCGCCTCACCCTCCGCCGTCCCCTCGGCCACCTACCGGCTCCAGCTGCAGCCGTCCTTCCCCTTCAAGGCCGCGGCGGCGGCCGTGCCGTACCTGGCCTCGCTCGGCGTGTCGCACCTGCACCTGTCCCCCGTCCTGGATGCGGTGCCGGGCTCGCAGCACGGCTACGACGTCGTCGACCACGCGCGCGTGCGGGCCGAACTGGGCGGCGAGGAGGGGCTGCGGGCGCTGTCGCGCACCGCGCGGGAGCACGGTCTGGGCCTGGTGGTGGACATCGTGCCCAACCACATGGCGATGTCGCCGCGCCACAACCACGCCCTCTGGGAGGTGCTGCGCGAGGGGCCCGGGTCGCCGTACGCCCGCTGGTTCGACGTCGACTGGGAGGCGGGCGGCGGACAGCTCCTGGTGCCGGTGCTCGGCGCCCCGGTCGGCGAGGTGCTGGGCGACCTCCGGGTCGACGGAGACGTCCTGCGCTACCACGAGCACGCCTTCCCGCTGCGCGAGGGCACCGCGGACCTGCCGCTGCCCCGGCTGCTCGACGCTCAGTGGTACCGCCCGGTGTGGTGGCGGCTGGCCCGCACCGAACTGAACTACCGGCGATTCTTCAGCATCTCCGAGCTGATCGGCGTGCGCGTGGAGGACCCGGAGGTGTTCGAGGCCACGCACGGCACCGTCCTGCGGCTGCTGCACGAGGGGGTGATCGACGGGCTGCGCGTCGACCATCCCGACGGCCTCGCCGACCCCGACGCCTACCTGGAGCGGCTGCACCGCGCGAGCGGCGGCCGGTGGACGGTGGTGGAGAAGATCCTCGCGGACGGGGAGCAACTGCCCGCCGCCTGGCCCGTCGCGGGCACAACCGGCTACGACGCCCTGCGGCACGTCGACGGACTCTTCACGAACCCCGCCGGGTACGGGCAACTGCTCGACGGGTACCGCCGGTTCGCCGCTCCGCGGGTGGACCTGGGCGGGGACTGGGCGGCGACGGTGCGGCGCGCGGCGTACGAGGTGCTCACGCACGAGCTGGCCACCGAGCTGGACCGGCTGACCCGGGTGGCGCACCGCCTGTGCGCCACCGCGCCGGATCCGGCGCTGCGCGACCGGGCGCCCTGGGCGCTGCGCACGGCGTTGCGGGAGCTGCTGGTGCGGCTGGAGGTGTACCGGCCGTACACCTCGGTGGACGCGGCGACGGTCGTCACCGAGGAGGCGGCGGCCGAGGCCCGGCTCGCCTTCACGGTGCCCGAGGAGGCCGGCGCGGTGGACGTCGTACGGGGCCTGGTGCTGGGGCGGTACGGGGACGGTCCCGAGCACGTGGAGTTCCGGACGCGGTTCGCGCAGACCGCGTCGGCGCTGCGCGCGAAGTCCGTCGAGGACACGGCCTTCTACCGCTGGGTGCCGCTGCTGTCGGCGACCGAGGTGGGCGGCGACCCGGGCCGTCCGGCCGTGTCGCCGCAGGAGTTCCACGCCTACTGCGCGCGCGTGCAGCGCGACTGGCCCGCCACCGGAACCGTCGTCTCCACCCACGACACCAAGCGCAGCGCCGACGTACGCGCCGCGCTGGCGGTGCTCACCCAGTGCCCCGAGCGGTGGTCGGACGTCCTGACAGAGGTCACTGAGATCACGGACGTCACGGCGACCGCCGGCACGGGCGAGGGACCGCCCGACCGGCAGCTGGCGTGGGCGGCCTGGCAGACGGTGTTCGGTCTGGGCCCGGCGGACGGGGAGCGGGTGCGGGAAGCGCTGCTGAAGCATGTGCGCGAGGCGGGTACGCACACCAGCTGGACGGAGCAGGAGCCCTCGTACGAGGAGGCGGTGGCGCGGTTCGTGGCGGCGGGGCCGTGCGGCGCGCCCGGCGGGCGGGTGGCCGTCCTGCGCGAGGCGCTCGCGCCGCACATCCGGGCCAACGTCCTCGGCACCGCCCTGGTCCACCTGACGATGCCGGGCGTACCGGACCTCTACCAGGGCACCGAGCGCGAGTACCGGGCGCTGGTGGACCCGGACAACCGCCGCACGGTGGACTTCCCCGCCGCCGGGGACGAGGGCTGGGCCGGGGGCGCCGGGGAGAAGGCGGCGGTGACGCGGGAGGCGCTGGCGCTGCGGGCCCGGCGGCCCGACGCCTTCGGCGGGGCGGCGACGTACGAGCCGCTGCCCGCCGAGGGCCCGGCGGCGGCACACTGCGCGGCGTTCGTCCGCTCCGGCCGGGTCGTGACCGCGGTGACCCGGCTGTCGCTGCGGCTGGCGGAGGCGGGCGGCTGGCGCGGCACGACGCTGCCGCTGCCGCCCGGCAGGTGGGCCGACACGCTGGCGCCCGGACGGGAGTTCACGGGCCACGCGCGCGTGGAGGACCTTTTCGCGGACACACCGGTGGCACTGCTGGAGCGGATGGAGACGACCGAGACTCCGGAGACGGCGGAGACGACGTAAGGCAGCGCAGCGGCAGCGGCAGCGGCAGCGGGAACGCGCGGAAGACGGGGAACACGGGGAAGACGGGGCCCGGCGCGTCAGTCGCGGTGCATCGGTACCGCTGCTTCGGAATCCCGGCCGACCTCACCCGAGCGCGCGCCCGCGCCGACGCGCCGCCCGGCCAGTTCGAACGCGGCGAGCACCACCCGCGTCTGGTACTCCACCTGCCGCCCGACCGGTATCCAGTGCGCCGCGCAGCCGTCGCGGTAGTCGGCGCAGCCCTCGTCGACGAGCCGGTCCAGCTCGGACAGCACGCCCGCCGGATCGCCCCCGGTCCTGGTGACCAACTGGTGCAGCAGCCCCGCGGTCCGCAGCGACAGGCGCCGTCCGGCCAGCCGCAGCGCGACCAGGTGGGAGGTGTTCATCGGCGGCAGTGAGCGGCCCGTCCCGTCGTCGGTGTCCGGGTCCCACGCGTCGGCGAGCCGGGGGCACACCAGCAGGTAGTCGTCGACCGGTGCGAGCAGGTGAGCGGCCTCCGGCACCTCGGCGAGGTGCGGCCTGAGCCGGGCGAGGACGCGGTGCAGGCGCCGGGTGTCGTGGCGCAGGGTGCGGCTCACGGCGCGCAGCACGCCGTCGCGGTCGGCCGGCGGCGAGGCGTCGGCCACGGCCGCCACGGCCCACATGGGCGCCTCGACGACCGCGGTGACGGTGCCGTGGCGCCGCGGGTGGCACCACGTCGAGTCGACGGCCGCCTCGGTGATCGCGGCGGTGAGGTCGCCGCGGCGGGGCGGCGGGATGCGGTAGACGGCGGGTCCGAGGTCGGGCCAGTACAGGGTGTCGTAGGCGCCGAGTTCCCGGGGGATGCCGAGCCGGGCCGCGGTGTGGGCGATGCGCTGGGCGAGTCCCGGCAGGTCGTGGGTCAGCTCGACGAAGCCGCCGCCGACGTCCACGCCGTGCAGGGAGCACTGCAGGAAGGGCCGCAGTTCGTCCTGGAGGGCGAGCAGGGTGCGGGTCTCGGGCAGGGTGGCGCGGTCCGGGCCGTCCGGCAGCCACTCGGGTTGTTCCCGGAAGCCGGGCCGGAAGAAGTTCCGGGCGTAGCGGCCCAGGGTGTAGGGGCCGGTGAGCCAGCCCTCGTTGCGGCGCAGGCCGTCGGGGTCGACGCACAGCAGCAGGTTCCAGGTGGCGTCGGCGCCCTCGGTGAGCCGGGGGTCGGCGACGGCCCGCTCGGCCAGCCGCAGGGCGGTGGCGCCGCCCACGGGCTCGTTCGCGTGCGGTCCGGCGACGACGAGGACCTGGCGGCTGCCGTGGCCGACGGAGAGCAGCAGCAGCGGGGTGCCCGCGCGGGAGGTGCCCACGCGGCGCAGCCGGGCGTGTCGGGGATGCCGGGCGGCGAAGGCGGCGGCCCGGGCCCCCAGCTCGTCCACGGTCGGGTAGCGCAGGAGGGGCGGCAGGGCACACCTCCACGAAGCGAGCCGTCGATTCACCTGGTGTGCGCGGTGTACGCACAGTCAGTCACGACTTGCGGGGTACGTCAACACCACGAAAAGCAAAGGGGTTTGCGCCACCGAAACGACCACGACTCCAAGTGAGGCGCAGGCCAGGGATCTGCTCGGAGGGCTGCCGCCGCCGGTCAGTTCCCCGCCAGGCGGAAGGCCATTTGGCCGAAGCCGATCTGGTCACCCTCGCGGACGACGGCCGCGCCGATCACCCGCCGCCCGTTGACCGTGGTGCCGTTGGTGGAGCCCAGGTCGCGCAGCACCCACATGCCGCCCTGAAGGCTGAGTTCCGCGTGCACCCGGGAGACCGTCTCGTGGCTCAGCCGCAGCCCGCTCGCCGGGTCGCGCCCTATGCGCAGGGGATGACCGGCGCCCGGGTGGGGCAGCAGCAGCTTGGGCAGCCGCTCGGCCCGCCACGCCCGGCCGAGCCGTACGCCGAACCCGGACACCGCCTCGACGGTGCCGAAAACCAACCTCGACAGCCGGCTCTCGGTGGGCAGGTCGGCGGTGAGCGCGGCCAGCTCCTCCAGGCGGCGGGCGGCGAGCGCCAGCTCCATCCGGCGGATGAACGTGTCGTGCGACAGCCGCCCCATGGCAACGCCGTCCCGGAGCACGCTCAGCGCCTTGTCGCGCTCCGCGTCGGACAACCGCGCGGGGTACGTGTGGAACTCGAAGGACGACGTCACGCAGCTGATTGTCGGTCAGCGGCGGCGGAGTGTCCAGAAAACGGGAAAACGGCGCCCGCCCGGGCGCAAGCGCCACGACACCCGCCACGGGCGGGGGCAAACCCCGGCGGAATGATCCCCGCGTGCTGGAACATGGACCTGCTACATCACGGTGAGCAGACGAAGGGGAACCGTCCGTGCAGTTCGAGGTGTGGGCACCGCAGGCCGGCCGAGTGACGTTGGAGTGCGAGGGCGCCAGGCGCGCACTGGAGCGCGATCCCGAGCGCCGGGGGTGGTGGTGCGGTGAGGCTCGGGCGGGGGACGGTTCGCGGTACGGCTTCGCGGTGGACGACGGGCCGGTGCTGCCGGACCCGCGCTCGCGCCGTCAGCCGGACGGTCCCGACGGGCTGAGCGCGGTCGTCGACCACGGGCGGTACGCGTGGCGGACCCCGTGGGCCGGGCGTCCGCTGCCCGGCGGAGTCCTCTACGAGCTGCACGTGGGGACGTACACGCCCGAGGGCACGCTCGACGCCGCCGCCGACCGCCTCGAACACCTCGTGCGACTGGGCGTCACCCACGTCGAGTTGATGCCGCTGTGCCCCTTCCCCGGACGGCACGGCTGGGGGTACGAGGGGGTCTCGCTGTGGGCGGTGCACGAGCCGTACGGCGGGCCCGAGGCGCTGAAACGGTTCGTCGACCGGGCGCACGCGCTGGGCCTCGGCGTGGTCCTGGACGTGGTGCACAACCACCTGGGCCCGTCCGGCAACTACCTGCCCGCCTTCGGCCCGTACTTCACCGACACGCACCACACGCCCTGGGGCGTCGCGGTGAACCTGGACGCGCCCGGCTCGGACGAGGTACGGGCGTATCTGGTGGACAGCGCGCTGGCGTGGCTGCGGGACTACCGGATCGACGGGCTGCGCCTGGACGCGGTGCACGCCCTGGCAGACACGCGCGCGTGCCACTTCCTGGAGCAGCTGTCGACCGCCGTGGACGACCTCGCGGCCGCTCTGGACCGGCCGCTCTTCCTGATCGCCGAGTCCGACCTGAACGACCCGCGGATCATCACCCCGCGCGCGGAGGGCGGCCTGGGCGTGCACGCCCAGTGGAACGACGACTTCCACCACGCGCTGCACGCCGCGCTGACCGGGGAGTCGCAGGGCTACTACGCGGACTTCGCGCGCGATCCGCTGGCGGCGCTCGCCAAGACGCTGACCCGGGGGTACTTCCACGACGGCAGCTACTCCGGTTTCCGGGGCCGCTCGCACGGCCGTGCGCTCGACCGCGGCCGGGTCGCCGCGCACCGGCTGACCGGCTACAGCCAGACCCACGACCAGGTCGGCAACCGGGCCCAGGGAGACCGCCTGGCGTCCCTGGTCTCCCCCGGTCTCGCCGCCTGCGCGGCCACTCTGACGCTGACCGCGCCGTTCACGCCGATGCTCTTCATGGGCGAGGAGTGGGCGGCGGGCACCCCGTGGCAGTTCTTCACCGACCACACCGACCCGGAGCTCGGGGAGGCGGTACGGCGCGGCAGGCGGCGGGAGTTCGCCGCGCACGGCTGGCGGGAGGAGGACGTGCCGGACCCGCAGGACCCGGCGACGCGCGAGCGCTCCTGCCTCGACTGGTCGGAGCCGGAACGCGAGCCGCACGCGCGCGTACTGGACTGGTACCGGCGGCTGATCGCCCTGCGCGCGGAGCAGCCGGACCTCACCGACCCGGACCTGGCCGACACCAGGGTGGCGTACGACGGCGCGGCGCGCTGGCTGGCCTTCCGGCGGGGCGACATCCGGGTGGCCGTCAACCTGGGCTCGGAACCGGCGGCGATCCCGCTGGGCAACCGCCCCGCGCGCGTGCTCGCGGCGTGGGAACCGGTCGAGGGGCCGGGCCCGAACGGAATACTGCGGGTGCCGGGCGAGTCCAGCGTGGTGCTGGTGCAGGAGTGAGCAGGGGGTTCGGGGCCGTCAGGCGGTGTCGTCCCGGCCGTCGTCGCGCAGTTCCGTCACGCGTTCCAGGAGGATCGGCTCCCAGGCGCGTCGCAGTCGGGTCCTGAGCAGGGGCACGGTCGGCGGCACCGGCCCGCCGGAGTGGCCGGCGAGTGCCTCCGCGAGGTGCACGACCGCGTCGCAGCGGGCCAGCCACAGGCCGCGCAGGCACGGCCGGGCACCGTATCCGGCGAGGGTGGCGGCGCGGACCGCGGCCGGTGAGCCGACGGAGAGGGCGAGCCCGGCGATGTCCTCGGCCGGGTCGCCGAGGACCGCGTCGCTCCAGCCGAGGACGCCGCGCACCCGCCCGTCGGCGCTGACCACGAGGTGCCCGCCGGTCAGCCCCTGGTGGACGAGGACCGCCGCGCCCGGCTGGACCCCGAGCTGGGCCGCCGCCTGACGGGTGAGCCGCTCCGGCCGTGCGGCGTCGAACTCGTCGGCCGCGGCGAGGGTGCGGGCGGCACGCTCGGCGGACTGCCGCAGGGACTCCAGGGAGCGCGGGGCCGCCCGCGGCACACCGAGCGTCTCGGCCTGGCGGACCGGCACCTCGCGCAGGCCGGTGAGCAGCGCCGCGAGGTCCGCCTCGCCCAGCGCGGACACGTCGTGGTCCTCGCCCGACCCGCCGGCCAGCTTGGCGTCCAGCGTGTAGGTGAGGCCCGGCGCCCACTCGCCGTGCGCCACGCTCGTCGGCAGCGCGACCGGGACGTGCGGCCGCACCAGTTCGCGCAGGCGCAGTTCGCGGCGTCCGCGCACCGCGGTCTCCCGGTCGGGGGCCAGCCGCAGGACGTGCCGGGTGCCGACCCACCACGTGCCGGGTTCGGCGCCCTCGGCGACCGGCCGGACGTCGGGGTCGGTGCTCCCGCCCAGCAGGGAGCCGACGAGTCGGCGGACGGTGTCCGCGGTGGGGGTCGGTGCCTGGGTCATGTCGCGCCGTCGTCCTGAAGGGTCTGCCGGGGCGTTCGGGGTCGGTCCGTCACCGGTCACTCGACGACGACCATCTCCCGGGTGGTGTCGTTGAGCCGTCGGCCGCCGTCCGGGGTGACGGTGACGATGTCCTCGATGCGTACCCCGAACCGGCCGGGCAGATAGACGCCGGGCTCGACCGAGAAGCACATGCCGGGCACCAGGGGCTGCTCCTCGCCCTCGATCATGTACGGCGGTTCGTGCGTGGTGACGCCGATGCCGTGCCCGGTGCGGTGGATGAAGTACTCGCCGTACCCGGCGTCGGCGATGACCGCGCGGGCGGCCCGGTCGACGTCCTGGCAGGCGGCGCCGGGCCGCACCGCCCGGAAGCCGGCCTCCTGCGCCTCCCGGACCAGGTCGTGCACCCGGCGTTCCTCGTCGGTGGGTTCGCCCACGTGGACGGTGCGGGAGGTGTCCGAGCCGTAGCCGTCCTTGAGGCCGCCGAAGTCGAGGACGACCATGTCGCCGTGCTCGATGACACGGTCGCCGACCTCGTGGTGCGGGTTGGCGCCGTTGGGGCCCGAGGCGACGATGGTGAAGTCGACCTGCGAGTGCCCGAACCGGCGCAGCAGGTCGGCGAGGTCGGCGGCGACCTCGGACTCCCGGCGCCCGCCGAAGCGGACCTGCCGGATCTCCTCGAAGGCGGCGTCCGCGGCCGCGCCCGCCGCCGTCAGCAGCTCCAGCTCCGCCGCGTCCTTGACTGCGCGGAGCATCGGCAGCGCCTCGGTGAGGGAGGCGTACGAGGTGTCGGGCAGGGTGCGCTGGAGCGCCAGCAGGTGCATGGCCCAGGCGTTGTCGCTGATGCCGAGGCGTCCGGATCCGTCGAGGAGGGCCGCGGTGGCCGCGTAGGGGTCCTTGCCGTCGGTCCAGTCCCGCAGGGTCAGGACGGGCGCGCCGGCCGCCTTCGCGGCGTCGGGAGCCTCCAGGGCCGGGACGACGAGCACGGGGTCACGTCCCGGGGCGAGGACGAGCAGCGTGAGCCGTTCGGTGTCCGCGGTGGGCGCGTAGCCGGTGAGCCAGACCAGGTCGGGGCCCGGCGCCACCAGCAGCCCGGCCAGCCCGGCGTCGGCGGCCGCGTCCACGGCGCGCTCCATCCGGGTCCGGTAGTCGTCGGCGGTGAAGGAAGCAGCGGGCCTGCTGCCGGTCATCCGGGCCTCCCAGGGCGCGAGGGTGAAGGGACCACGGGCAGCATCCTGCCCCCGGGACGGGGACGACGCGAGCCGATTGGCGTGGACCGATCCCGGCGACTAATGCTTTGATGCCTTCCAAGCATTAGCATCGGTGGCGTCCGCGGTCCGGGCGCCGGGAGGAGGCCGACACCGTGCTCGTACTCGCGCACATCAGCGATCTGCACCTGGACGGAAGCCCGCGGGCGACGGAGCGCGCCGAGCGGGTGCGCGACCGGTTGTGGCGGCTGCCCGGGCGGGTGGACGCGCTCCTGGTGACCGGGGACATCGCGGACCACGGCACGGAGGCGGAGTACGAGGAGGCCACCCGGATCCTGGGACTGCGCGACGGCTCCGCGCCCTTCCCCGTGCTCACCTGCCCGGGCAACCACGACAGCCGCGCGCCCTACCGCAAGGCCCTGCTCGGCCGCCCCGCCGCCGACGGCCCGGTCAACGGCGTGCACGTCTTCGACGGCGGCGCGGTTTTGATGTGCGACTCCAGCATCCCGGGCAGCGACGAGGGCGAGTTGGACGAGGAGACGTACGGCTGGATCGAGGAGTCGCTCGACGGACTCGACGACGGCGTTCCGGCCCTGCTCGCCTTCCACCACCCGCCCACGGCCGTGCACCACCCCCTGCCCGACTCCTACCGGCTGCGCCGCCCCGAGCGCCTCGCCGCGCTGCTGGAACGCAGGCCCGGGATCGCCGGGCTGATCACGGGTCACGCCCACACACCCGCCGCCACGGTGTTCGCCGGGCGGCCGCTGGTGGTCGGCCCCGGGGTGACGTGGACGCTGCGGCTGCCCTGGGAGGGTGAGGAGGTCGCCGACCGGGACGCGCCGGCCGGGCTCGCCTTCCACGTGCTGGACGACGCCGGACGACTCACCAGCCACTTCCGCACGGTCGCGTGACGGCAGGTTCACGTGACGGCAGGGTCGCGTGACGGCCGGCTTGTCCGACAGCCGGGTCAGGTGACGACGCCCGGTACGGCCGTGAGCTGCTGGTAGCCGCCGCTCCGGTGGCGCACCGTGAGCGTGACCTGCTTGCCGGGGCGGGCGCGGGCCACCGCGTGTGCGAGGTCGGCGGCCGAGTCGACGCGGGTCCTGCCGAAGGCCAGCAGCACGTCGCCCCGCACCAGGCCCGCCGTGTACCCGGGTCCCGGCACGTGGACGCCGACGACCCGGGCCCCGGGCTTCTCGTCGTCCACGGCCTCCACACCGAGGGTCGCGCCGACCGGCGCCGGGGAGGGCGAGGGCCCCACCGAGGGACCGGCCGACGGGTGCGCCGGGGCGCCCCGGGTGCCCGTCCCCGCTCCTGCGCCCCCACCCGCTCCTCCCGCTCCCCCGGGTCCCATCGCCCCGGCCTGCTGCTGCATCTCGGCCAGCTTGCTCATGCCGATCACCGTGGCGCCCACCGTGCCGAGCCCGACGCCCGCGAGGAGCAGGACGGTCACGGCGAGCACGCCGAGCAGCAGGGTGGTGAGCCGCCGACGGCGCCGGCGCCCGGTGTGCGGGCGCGGGGCACTGTCGGGCTCGGTGCCGGGCCCCGGATCCCGGCCGGGCATCGGCTTGGGACGCAACGCTGTCTGTTCCATGGATCGCCTCCGGCAAGTGCTCTACCCGGCGCACCGGCGCGTGACGAGCCACGAAAGAGTGAGACTGAATATCGGTCAGGGCGTCAGGGCGGGACTGCTCCTCGGCGCGGCGACGGGCGGGGCGATCGTCGTGGGCACCGGCGCGGCCGGGATCCGGTCCGGGAGGAAGCCGTGGGTGCGGCCCGCCAGGTACTCGGCCTTGTAGCGTGGGACGTTCCGGTGCCAGTTGAGGATGCCGGCCATCCAGTTCTGCAGGTCGGTGACGTAGCCCTGCATGATGGTCCGCGCCTCTTCGGACAGCTGGAAGTCGTCGTAGACCACGGGCAGTTCGTGCGCGACGACGTGCTCGAACTGGCGCATGCGCTGGTTCATCAGGTCCTGCACCACGTTGAGGGCGGCCGGGTAGTCGACGCCGAAGAAGTTCTGCACGACGAGGACGGCGTTGTGGATCTCCCCCTCGTACTCGATCTCCTTCTGGTACGAGAAGACGTCGTTGAGCAGGCAGGCGTAGTCGATCGCCGCGTTCTCCAGGGAGCGGACGGGGCCGCTGCGGTAGACCTCGGGCGGCACCGCCGGGCCGTGCCCGGCCCGGCACAGGCCGAGCGTGAGGTCGGAGCCGAAGGTGGCCCGCCGCATCTCCAGGTAGTCCACCGGGTCCGGGACCCGGTTCTGGATCTGGTTGGACAGCTCCCACACCCAGGCCGCGGTCATGTCGTCGACGGCCTTCCTCAGGGGGCGCCGCTCCTCGGGCGTCATACCGGCCGTCGTGCGCACCCACAGGTCGATCAGGGAGCGTTCCATCGCGTTGACGGACGGGGGGACGGGCTCGCCGTCGAGCGGCATGCAGGCCGACAGCCGGGCGGTGGTCAGCCGGGCGGCGGCAAGGTCCCGGCGGTGGCCGTAGACGAGCGGGTAGTAGTCGTCGCCGTACGTGCCGAAGGCCAGCCAGCCGGAGGCGAGGTCGAGCTGGTCCTGGGTGGCGTCCGGGTCGAGGCCGGCGGCGCACAGGGGCAGGTCGCAGCTCGCGAGCTTGTCCTCGTCCCAGACGCCCTCGCTCAGGATGCCCATCCTCGTGCACCACTCGGACAGGTGCCGCCGGGCTCCTTCGAGGGCCGGGCTCAGCTCCAGCGGGTAGGGCATGCGGATGTCGGGGATGACGGAGGGGCCGACCTTCTGGAAGGGCACGTACGAGTAGGGGCGGGCCCGCTGGGACGCCGCCGCGGCGAGCAGCGCGCCGACGTCCGCTGCGGAGGTGCCCGGCCCGGTCAGCGCCTGCCAGCCGGCCAGGGGGCGCTCGCCCTTGTTCATGTAGCGGCTGGAGCGCATGTGCCATTCGTGGCCGCCGGACTGCCAGTCCTGGAGGCCCTTCGTGTAGGCGGCGACGGCGGCGGCCTCGGGCGGGGTCAGGCCGTTCTCCAGGGCGACGGCGGGCACCTCGGTGAACGCGGTGTGCTCGAACTGGTGCAGCCGGGAGGTGAGCACGTCGTTGACCAGCTCGGCGGCCTCCTGGGTGGTGCAGCCGAAGAAGGTCTCCAGGACCAGCACCCCGTTGCTCAGCTCGCCCTCGTCCTCGACCTCCCGCTGGTAGGAGAACAGGTCGTTGCGCAGGTGCACGGCGTCGGAGAACGTCTCCATGAGCACCCTGAGCGGCCTGGTCCCGGCGACGGCGGCGGGCACCTCGGCGGTCGCGTACTCCACGAGTCCGGCGGACCAGGGGGCCCCGCCGACCTTGCGGCGCATCTCGATGTACTCGACGGGGTTGGCGACACGCCCCTCGTTGATGTTGGACAGCTCCCACATGGACTCGTTGAGCAGGTGCTCGGTGGCGACGGCGAAGCGGCGGCGCCAGTCGGCCGACATCGCGGGCACGGTGCGGGTCCACAGGTCGGCGAGGCCGGCCTCGACCGGGTTCTCCGGCTCGGGCATCTCCGTAGCGTCGTCGAGCGGCATGAACAGGGGGAGCCGGTCCAGGTGGGCCTTGCCGGCGAGGCGGTCCTGGCTGCGTTTGAACTTCTCCAGGAAGTGGTCGTCGAAGAAGAAGACCCACACGTACCAGTCGGTGATGAGGGAGAGCGCCGGCCCGTCGCAGTCGGGGTGGGTGTAGGCGCAGAGCAGGCCGTAGTCGTGGGCGTCGAGGTCGGACTGCTCCCAGACCCCGGAGCCCTCCAGCATGCCCATCTCGCGCGCCCACGTCGTCGAATGGGCGCGGGCCTCGTCGAGATGCGGGTTGAGCCGCGCGGGATGCGGCAGGTAGAAGTGCGGGAGTTGGAAGGGCTGTTGCGTCATGGCCGGGCACTACCCACGGCCCTGCGGACACATCCACCGGGCGACACATGATCACACCATCGCGTGAATCACCCCGAAATGCGGGAACTTTCCCCCGGCACTGTCTCAACACCCGACCCGGCTCAGCACCGCCCCGACTCAGCACCTGGCCCGGCTCGACACCCGCCCCCAGCCCAACACCCGCCCCCGACTCAGCACCTGACCTGGATCAAGGCATGCGTCCCGCTCGTCCGCCAGCGCCGCTCCCCGCTCGCCTCCAGCGCGGCCTCGGTCTTCGCGTCGAGTCCGGTGACGACGTCGGACTTGAGGGTGCGCAGCGCCGCGACGGGGCCCGGGAAGTACGCGGTGACGTCCGCGAAGGAGGTGGTCGGCGGCCACCACCGGTCGCCCACCAGACGCCGGTAGTTGAGGTCGCCCTTGAGTACGGTGACGGTGGCCGCGGCGAAGTCCTCGCGCAGGTCGTCGGGCATGTCGGCGTACGGCAGCGGGGCGCAGGAGAAGGGGTGGGCGCGGACGGTGACGCGGCCGTCGGTCAGCGCCGTCCAGAGCCGCTCGCCGTGGGCCGCCGCCGCGCCGCCCGCGGCCATCAGCCGACGCAGGGCGTCGAGCACGTCGGTGGGCGTGGCGTCGGAGACGTAGTACGGGTACGGCTTGACGTGCAGGACGGCCCGGCCGACGCGGCCCTCGGCGAGGAGCTGTGAGACGAGGAGCAGGTCGGGGACGAGTTCGCGGCCGGCGTTGTCGGCGACGAGGCACAGGGTGGCCGGCCCCCCGCCCGGCGCGCCCGTCCCGTGGGCCGGGAGCAGCGACCAGAGGGTGTCGCTGTCGTCGGCGACGAGGGCCTCCGCCTCGCCCCCGGTGTCGGCGCCCCGGCCGGAGAGGCGGAAGCCGAGGTCGGCGCGGTTGCCCCACAGCGAGCCGTGCAGCAGGGCCCGGATCCGCTCGTCGGCGGGGAGGCGGTCGAGACCGTCGAGCGCGGCGAGTTCCTCGTCCGTCTCCGGCGCGTCGAGTTCGGCGAGCTTGGCGGGCCGGAAAGGGTCCACGCCCTGCCATGCTCCGGGGCCGAAGTAGCCGACGGCGTCCAGGAGCCGGCGGTAGAAGTGGCTCTCGGCCCACAGCCAGGGCACGTCGTACCAGGAGCGGCCGGCGTACGCGTCCATGCCCCACCTCGCCCAGCGGTCCCGGTCGCGGCCGGTGGGGTCGGCGTCGGCGGGCAGCGGCTCGACCACGCCGTCGGCGCAGCTCGCGAGCAGCGCGTCGAGCGCCCGGCGTCGCCCGGGATCGAGGGGGAAGGCGTCCCGCACCTGCCGCACGATGGCGGGGTGCCGCTCGGCCAGCACGCCGTGCGGGAAGGAGCCGGGCTCGTCGCCGAGGATGACGGGGGCGGGCGCGAACGGGGTGTCGGGCATGCACGTCACCGTACCGGTCAGGGCGTGCCCGTCTCCCGTTCCAGGCGGTTCGCAAGAGTGAGGTAGCGGGCGCGCCGGGTCACCGGGACCATGCCGCGGATCAGGATGTACCAGAGCTCGGCGAGGCGACGGGGCTGGCGCCCGGCCGGTTCGAGGGTGCCGCTCACGACACGGGTGCCGACCACGGAGCTGACGAGGGTGTGGGCGACGGAGTTCACGTCGATGTCCGGGTGCACGTCGGCCTGCCGTACGGCGTTCAGCAGCAGGGACGTGGCTATCTCCCGCCACTCGGTGAAGGGGTGCGGCAACGGCGGCCGCACCGGTACTCCCGCGGTGGCGAGCCGCATCCCCGCCCGCAGCACCGGCCCCTCCTCGCAGAGCCGGGCCATGCCGAAGGCGAGGCGCATCAGCGCCTCCAGCGAGGAGTACCCCCGCCCCTCCAGGTCCTTCGCCAGCCGGTGCAGGGTGTGGGACTGTATCTCCATGATGGCGTGGGCGAGGTCTTCCTTCGCCGCGAAGTGGAAGTACAGGGCACCCTTGGTGACTCCGGCGTGGGCGACGATCTCGCTCAGGCTGGTCGACTCGTAACCGTGCTGGTCGAACAGGTCGGCCGCCGCACCGACGATCGTCGCGCGGGTCTGCTCGGCGCGTAGCTGCCTCGCCATCGGCTGAACTCTCCTGGGCTGGAACTCAACAGACCGTGCCGCCTGTTTTTACCCCCGTACACGATAGCTCACGACCTAACTGCCCATCAGAACCGCTCGGCGGATCACCCCGGGGAACGGCCCGCGCCGCCGGGCATACCGCTCGGCATTCCGCTTCGGCCCGCTTTCGCCACCCCGTTCATCACGATGCGGCACCGACAACTCACAGCAGTTCGCTGGTCACTTGACTACCAGCGGTCACACACGGTTTGCTCCGGCCAGGCGAGTTTCACCCGGTTGGCGCACTGACCCGCGACTCCGGACCCGCTCGCTCCGATCCTCCTGCTCGGCCGCACAGCGAGGTGCCCCCGCCCCCATGAGTACAGCTCCCCCGCCCACCCACTCCCCCGGAACCCCCCGCACCGTGGCCCTGGCCGCGGCCGTCTGCCTGCTGGTGGCCGGCTGCTCCGCCCTGGGCGGGGACGAGGACGGCTCGGCGGCGGACGCCGCGGGCGGGTCCGGCGGCGACCGGATGAAGATCGTCATGGTCACCCACGGCGGTGAGGGCGACGCCTTCTGGGACCGGGTGCGCAAGGGCGCCGAGGCGGCGGCCGCCAAGGACGGCGTCGACCTGACGTACGCCGGCGACGCCGACACCGCCGACCAGGCCGCCCTGGTGCGCGACGCCATCCGCGACAAGGCCGACGGCATCGCCGTGACCCTGGCCAAACCGCAGGCGATGAAGGCGCCGGTCGCCGAGGCCAAGGCGGCCGGGATCCCCGTGGTCGGTCTCAACTCCGGTATCAGTGCCTGGCGTTCCACCGGGCTCCTGGAGTACTTCGGGCAGGACGAGAGCGTCGCGGGCCGGGCCGTCGGCGACAAGCTGAACGACCTCAAGGCCAAGCACGCCCTGTGCGTCATCCACGAGCGTGGCAACGTCGCGCTGGAGGCCCGCTGCGCCGGGGTGAAGAAGACCTTCGGGGGGGAGACCGAGATGCTCTACGTCGAGGGCACCGACATGAAGGCGGTCGGCGCGGCCGTCACGGCGCGGTTGCGGCAGAACCCCGGCATCGACGAAGTCGTCATGAACGGCGCCGCGTTCGCCCTCACCGCGGTCGAGTCGGTCGACGAGGCGGGCAGCGACGCCCACGTCGCCACCTTCGACCTCGACAACGACCTGGTGGCCGCCGTCAAACGCGGTGACGTCCAGTTCGCCGTGGACCAGCAGCCCTACCTGCAGGGCTACCTCGCCGTGGACGCGCTCTGGCTCTACCGCACCAACGGCAACGTCAGCGGCGGCGGGGTGGCCCCCGTGCTGACCGGCCCCGCGTTCGTGACCCGGACCAACGCCGACTCGGTCGCGAAGTTCGCCGCGGGCGGCACCCGGTGACCGGACGGCCCGGCGGCCGTCGGCATCTCCGCACTCCTGCCGCCCTCTCCCGCTGATCGCCTAGGACGACGATGTCTGCACGCAAGACACGCAAGACGGGCAGGACACAGCCGGCCCGCAGGACGGGCGCCCGGCGCCGCCTCGGCTCCATACGCCTGTCCCTGATCCTCCTGGCCCTGGTGCCCGGCGTCACCCTCGCGGCCGTGTGGGGCGTGACCACGATCCAGATGTTCTCGGAAGGCCTGCGGCTGCGCGCGCAGACGGAGTTGAGCCGCGACACCGGCGCCATGGGCACCGAGGCCGCCCTGGCCCTGCAGCGGGAGCGCAGTCTGTCGGCCGCCTGGCTGGCCGCACCGGACGGCGACCGGGAGGCACTGGACGCACAGCGCAAGAAGACGGACGAGGCGGTCGCGCAGCTGGTCGGCCAGTCCGACGCGATCGAGAGTGCTCCCGCACGCGTCTCGGACCGGCTGTACTCGGTACTCGGCTCGGTGGGCAGCCTGGAGTACTACCGCAACCAGGTGGACGACCCCAGCGACATCACCGCCGAGCAGGCACTCGACCAGTACACCGCGATCGTCGACGACCAGATCCACGCCTTCCAGGAGCTGTCCCAGGTCGACGACGGCGACCTCACGTCGCAGGCCGGTCCGCTGGTCGCCCTCGAACACGCCGCCGAGCTGGGCTCCCAGGAGGACGCCCAGCTCACCCTGGCCTGGCCGTCCGGCCGGATGGACGAGGAGCAGTGGTCCCGGTTCGCCCAGCTGGTGCACACCCGCCGCTGGCTGGTGCAGGACCAGATCCTCCCCTCGCTGACCGGCAGCGCGAAGACCCAGACCGAGCGCATCCTCGCCAGCTCCGAGTGGAAGTCCATGCAGGACGTCGAGGACCAGGTGCTGGAGGCCCGTTCGGGGGACGGGGACGACCGGATCGACCTGCCGGACGCACGACAGCGCTGGATCACCGCCTTCGACAAGATCCGCACCCAGTACGGGCAGCTCATCCAGCAGCAGACGGACGGGCTGCTCGACCGCAGCGCGGAGGAGGCGCGCGGGCTGCTGATCACGGCCGCCTCCCTCAGCGCGGGCGGCCTGATCGCCCTGCTGCTCTGCATCGTGATGTCCTGGCGTATCACCCGCTCGCTCTCCCGGCGGCTGCGCGGACTGCGGCTGGCCACCCTGAGCCTGGCCGAGGACCGGCTGCCCGACGTGGTGGCCCGGCTGGAGCGGGGCGAGACGGTGGACGTGGAGTCGGCCACCCCGCCGCTGGACTACGGACGGGACGAACTCGGCCAGGTCGCGCAGGCGTTCAACACGGCGCAGCGCACCGCCGTGCACACCGCCGTCGAACTCGCCGACACCCGGCGCGGCTTCCAGAAGGTCATCCTGGGCATCGCGCGGCAGAGCCAGAACCTGGTCAACATGCAGCTGAGCAAGCTGGACGCCCTGGAGCGCGAACACACGGACCCCGAGATCCTCAAGGGCCTGTACGAACTGGACTCCACGGCCAGCCAGTTGCGGCGCTACGAGGAGAACCTCGTCATCATCAGCGGCGAGCAGCCCCGGCGCACCTGGCGCGAGCCCGTGTCGGTGGTCGACATCCTGCGCAGCGCCGTCGGCGAGGTCGCCGAGTACCAGCGGGTGGAGCTGCACGCCGACGAGGAGGTGGCCCTCGCCCCGCCCGCGGTGGCCGACGTGATCCACCTGCTGGCCGAGCTGATCGACAACGCGACGGCGTACTCCCCCGCGCCGAACCCGGTCGGGGTGCGGGCGGCGCTGGTGGCCAAGGGCCTGGCCGTCGAGATCGAGGACCGCGGGCTCGGCCTGTCGGAGGAGGACTACGCGTCGTTCAACGCCCACTTGGCGGTGGCTCCGCAGTTCGACGTGGTGGCACTCGCCGACGACCTGCGGCTCGGCATGTTCGTCGTCGCCCGTCTCGCCCACCGGCACGGCATCACCGTCACGCTGCGCCCCTCGCCGTACGGCGGGACGACGGCGATCGTGCTGATCCCGCACGAGATCGTGGTGCGCGAGCCGGTCGGCGGGACGGAGGACGGCACCGGCGCCGGCGCGCCGGCCCGCCGGGTGGCCGGGGCATCCGGGGCCAACGGGGCCTCGGCACGCACCTCGGCCGACCGGGCCGCGCCCGTCGCCCCTGCCGGTCCCGCCCCCTCGGGCACCCCGACCGACCCGGCCACCGCCGCCGCCCCGTTCGGCCGGTCCGACCCGGCCGCCTCCGCCACGTCGGCCGCCCCCTCCGGGCAGTCCGCCGCGGCCTCGGGACCGGAAGGGGACCCGTCCGGCGGGCCGGAGGGGCCGCCGCGGCCCGTGCGGTCGTCCCGGCCCGCGCCGCCGAGCCGGTCCGCGGTCGCGGCAGGCGGTCCGGGCGGCCCCGCCGACGCCTCGCCCGACCGGCCCTCCGGCGGGCGCGGCGGACTGGCGCCGCTGCCCCGCCGGGTGCCGCAGACCAGCCTCGCCGCCGAGCTGCGCGACGAGGAGCCGGGTGGCCGCCAGGACGGCTCGGCGGGCGCGTCCGACGACTACGGCGACTTCACGGCCGAGCGGGCCGCCTCGTCCCTCGCCGGTTTCCAGCGCGGCACGCTGCGAGCCCATACCGCTGACGAACCCACCGAAGCCGCCGAAACCGCGGAAGCCGCCGACGAGGCCGGCGCGGACGACACCGACACCGACACCGACACCGACGGGCAGGTGCTCTCCTCCGCCGCCCCCTCGAACCCGACCTCCGACCGCCGAACGCCGACGAAGGACACGCGATGACCCGACCCTCCCCCGCCACGCACACCGAGCTGGACCAGTTGCTCACCGGACTCGTGGAGCGGGTCGCCGACGTGAACCAGGCGGTGGTGCTCTCCGAGGACGGACTGGTCGTCAGCAAGTCCACCGGGTTCCTGCGGGACGACGCCGAGCGGCTGGCGGCGACCGCTTCGGGCCTGATGAGCCTGAGCAAGGGCGTCAGCATGGACTTCCGGGGCGGCCCGGTGCGCCAGGCGCTCATCGAGATGGCCAACAGCTATCTGATACTCACCTCCGCGGGACCCGGCGCGCACCTGGTCGTGCTCACCGGGCCGAACGCCGACGTCGGCGTGGTGGCGTACCAGATGAACATGCTGGTGAAGAAGATCGGCGAGCACCTGAGCGCGGCACCGCGGGCCACCGCGGGACCCGGCGAGTGACGTGACCGGAGGCGACGCGGGGGGCCGGCTCGTACGGCCGTTCACCCTGACCGGCGGCCGGACCCGGCCCAGCCGCGCCGACTTCACCCTCATCACGACGGTGACCGCTTGCGACCCGCAGCCCGCCCGGGCGGCACGTCCGCAGCCCGAGCACCTGCGGATCCTGCGGCTGTGCGCCGAGCCGATGGCCGTGGCGGAGCTCGCGGCCCGTCTCGACCTGCCGGTGAGCGTGGTCGTCATCCTGCTCTCGGACCTGCTGGAGGCCGGCCGTATCACCGCGAGGCCGCCGCACCCCGTCTCCCGCGCCACCGAGGACCTGGACCTGTTGCAGAAAGTGAGGGACGGCCTTGGCCGGCTCTGAGCGCGTCGCCGAGACGCCCACGGCATCCGCCCGCTCCACCGCGCCCGAGGCGGTGAAGATCCTGATCGCGGGCGGTTTCGGCGTCGGCAAGACCACCATGGTCGGGTCGGTCAGCGAGATCGCCCCGCTGCGCACCGAGGAACCGCTGACCGCGGCCGGCCTGGACGTCGACGACCTCAACGGCATCGAGGAGAAGCGGGCCACGACCGTGGCCCTGGACTTCGGCCGGATCACCATCGGCCGGGACGTGGTGCTGTACCTCTTCGGCACACCCGGCCAGCAGCGCTTCTGGTTCATGTGGAACGACCTGGCGATCGGCGCGCTCGGTGCGGTGGTCCTGGTCGACGTCCGCAGGCCCGAGTCGAGCTTCGCCGCGATCGACTTCTTCGAGCGGCGGGGCATTCCGTTCGTCGTCGCCGTCAACGGCTTCCACGGCCGGCACCCGTACCCGGCCGCGGAGATCCGCGAGGCCCTCGCGCTGCCGGAGCACGTGCAGGTGCTGCTGTGCGACGCGCGGGAGCGGACCTCCAGCCGGGACGTCCTCATCGCCCTGATCGACCAGCTGATCGACGCCGCGACCGGGGCCGCGGCGTCGTAGCCGTCGAAGCGCTTCGCAGCGCGTCGTCCTGGGCGTCCGTCAGACGAGGCCCGCGGACTTCAGCCACGCCTTGGCGACGTCCAGCGGGTCCTTCTTGTCCAGCTGGACCTCGGCGTCCAGGTCGAGGAGCGTCTCGGTGTCCAGCTTGGCGGAGACCGCGTTGAGCGTGGCCACGCCCTCCTCGTTCAGCCCGTCCTTGGTGACCAGCGGGGTCACGTTCGCGTGGCCGAAGAGGTTCTCCGGGTCCTTCAGGACGACGAACTTCTCCTTGACGATGGTCGGGTCGGTGGTGAAGACGTCGGCCGCCTGCACGTCGTTCTTGGTCAGCGCCGCCTGGGTCAGCGGGCCGCCCGCGTCGAGCGCCTTGAACGACTTGAACTTCAGCCCGTACACCGACTCCAGGCCCTTGAGCCCCTGCTGCCGGGTCTGGAACTCGGGCGAGCCGCCGATCACCAGCTCGGGCGCGACGTCCTTGAGGTCGGCGAGGGTCGACTCGGCGGTGAGGCCGTGCTTCTTCGCGGTCTCGGCGTTGACGCTCACCGAGTCCTTGTTCTCGGCCGGTGACGACTCCAGCAGCGTCAGCTTCTTGTCGAGCTTGGCCTTCGCCGCCTCGTTCACCTCCTCGACGGACTTCTGCTCGGCCTTCGGGTCGAGGTAGGCGAGCAGCGAACCGTTGTACTCGGGCAGCACGGTGACGGAGCCGTTCTTCATCATGCCGTACGTCGTCTCGCGGCTGCCGATGTTGTGCTTGTAGGCGACCTTGAGGCCCTTGGCCTTGAGCGCCTCTCCGTAGATGTCGGCGAGCAGTGTGCTCTCGGCGAAGTTGTTCGAGCCGACGACGACCGTGCCGGCCTCCGCCTTGTCACCCGCGAGGGGGTTGTCGGAGGTTTCGTCGGAGTCGGAGGAACAGCCCGCGAGCAGCGCCGCGGCGGCGGCGAGCGCGACGGCGGCCGCACCGGTGTGCCTAGTCCTGGACCTGCTGCTCTTGGCGGTGGAAGTCATCCGTCGATCCAAACGATCCGGTCGCCGGTCAGTCAAGAACGGCCTGGTTACGGTTTCTCCACCGCCCTGCGCGGTCAACGTCTGCGCACCCCCGGCGACACGGCCAGCCGCCCGGCCGCCCAGAACACCGCGAGGGTGACGAGCGCCATGAGGGCGACCAGCGTGGCGCCGCCGACCACCTTCTCGTAGTCGCGCTGGTAGAGCCCGTCGATGATGTAGCGGCCGAGCCCGCCGAGACTGACGTACGCGGCGATGGTGGCCGTCGACACGACCTGGATGGCGGCCGAGCGCAGCCCGCTGAGGACCAGCGGGAGGGCGACGGGCAGTTCGACCCGGAAGAGGATGCCGGTCTCGTGCATGCCCATGCCCCGCGCGGCGTCCACCGGGGAGGGGTCGACGGAGCGGACGGCCTCGTAGGTGGTCACCAGGATCGGCGGGATCGCGAGCACGACCAGCGGGATCATCACGGGCAGCAGACCGATGCCGACGGCGACCGCGATCAGCACCAGCAGTCCGAAGCTGGGCAGGGCGCGGGCCGCGGTGGCGACGAAGGCGACGGCGTTGCCGCCGCGCCCGGTGTGCCCGGTCAGCAGCCCGACCGGCAATCCGATGGCGGCGGCGAGACCGAGGGCCATCAGCGTGTACTGGACGTGTTCCAGCAGGCGTCCGGGGATGCCGTCGTAGCCGTGCCAGTGGGCGCTGTCGCTGAAGAAGGCGTTGACGAAGTGGAGCACGTTCACCGGGCCGCCGCCTCCTTGGGCTCGGGCCGCGCGGCGGCTTCCTTCGGGCGTTGCCGCTTGCCCCGGGGCATCCACGGGGTCAGCAGGTTCCGGGCCAGGACGAGGAGCGCGTCGCACAGGATCGCCAGTACGGCGGTGGTGAGGACGGAGTTCACCGCCAACTCCGGCCGGCCGTACTTCTGGGCGTCCGCGAGCAGGTTGCCGAGGGCGCCCTGGTTGCCGATGAGGGCGCCCACGCTGACCAGGGAGATGCTCGCCGACACCGCCACCCGCAGCCCGGCGAGGATGGCGGGCACCGCGATCGGCAACTGCACCTGGAGGTAGCGGCGCAGTGGCCCGAAGCCCATGGCGGTGGACGCGGCCAGGGTCTCCTCGGGCACGGAGCGGACGCCGTCGACGATCGCCGGGACGAGCACCACCAGGCTGTACACGGCCAGCGGGATCATCACGGTGAGTTCGGTCTGGCCGGTGTAGTCGATGAGGACCACGAAGACGGCCAGCGACGGGATGGCGTAGAAGACGGTGGTGACGCCGAGCACCGGCGGGTACAGCCAGCGGAAGCGCACGCACAGCTGGGCGAGCGGCAGCGCGGCGAGCAGTCCGGCCAGGACCGGCAGCAGCGCCTCGCGCAGATGCAGGCCGATCAGACCGAAGTAGGTGTTGTCGAGGTCGCTCGGTATGTCGAAGAAGCCGTTCACGGGGCGACCTTCGTGACGTCGGCGGGCTCCTCGGTCCGCGCGTCGCCGGAGTCCGCCGCGCCGTGGGCGGAGCGGATGGCCTCGCCGATGGTCTGCTGTGAGACGACGCCGGTCACCCGGCCGTCGACGTCCACGGCGACGGCCCAGCCGGTGGGCGAGAGCACGGCGCAGTCGAGGGCGGCCCGCAGCGAGTCGGTGCCGGGCACGAACGGCCGCCCGTAGGACAGCAGCCGCCCGGCCGCGAGGTCCCCCGCGGCCAGCTCGCCCGGCTCGGCCCAGCCCAGCGGCCGGTCGTCCGCGTCGGTGACCAGCAGGTGGGCGGCGCCGTCGGCGGCGGCGAGCTGTTCGGCGGTGGCGTCGGCGCGCACGACGGGGCCGGTGCTCAGCTCCAGGGCGGCGGAGGGGAAGAAGGAGAGCCGCCGGATGCCGCGGTCGGCGCCGAGGAAGTCCTCGACGAAGTCGTCCGCGGGGTCGGACAGCAGCTCGGCGGGCGGTGCGAACTGGGCGAGCCGGCCGCCGGTGCGCATCACCGCGACCATGGTGCCGAGCTTGATGGCCTCGTCGATGTCGTGGGTGACGAAGACGATGGTCTTGCCCAGTTCGTCCTGGATGCGCAGGAGTTCGTCCTGCAGTCCCTTGCGGACGACGGGGTCGACGGCGGAGAACGGCTCGTCCATGAGCAGCACCGGCGGGTCGGCGGCGAGCGCCCGGGCCACGCCGACGCGCTGCTGCTGGCCGCCGGAGAGCTGGTAGGGGTACCGCTTGGCCAGGGAGGCGTCGAGCCCCACCCGCGCCATCAACTCGGCGGCCCGCTCGCGGGACTTCTGCTTGCCCCAGCCGATCATGCGGGGCACGGTGGCGATGTTGTCGAGGATCGTCCGGTGCTGGAAGAGCCCGGCGTTCTGGATCACGTACCCCATGGACCGGCGCAGTGTGGTGACGGCCTGCCGCTGGAGGTCCTCGCCGTCGAGCAGGATCGTTCCCTCGGTGGGCTCGACCATTCTGTTGATCATCCGCAGGGTGGTCGTCTTGCCGCAGCCCGAGGGGCCGACCAGGACCGTGATCGAGCGGTCGGGTATGTCCAGCGTCAGCCGGTCGACCGCCACGGTGCCGTCCGGGTACCGCTTGGTGACTGAGTCCATCCGTATCAAAACGCCGAATACCCTTCGGGTCTGGCAGAAGCTGCCCGCTCCGGCCGCGGTCGGTGGGGCCGTCGCCGGTCGAGTGTAGACGGCTGCTGCGCGGGGCCCCCGTTGCTCCGGGGCGACTCCTTCCCGCTGCTCGGGCGTTCACACCGGAAATCTGCCCGGCCGAACGACGGCGGCCGGGAGCGACGGTGTCCACCGTGCCGCTCCCGGCCGCCGTTCGGTTCACCGGCCGGCTCAGCCCGCCTTCGGCTCCAGCCGCAGCGAGATGCTGTTGATGCAGTACCGCTGGTCGGTCGGGGTCGGGTAGCCCTCACCCTGGAAGACGTGTCCGAGGTGCGAACCGCACCGGGCGCAGCGCACCTCGGTGCGCACCATCCCGTGGGAGCGGTCCTCGATCAGCTCGACCGCGTCGGTGTCCTTCGGGTCGTAGAAGGACGGCCAGCCGCAGTGCGACTCGAACTTGGTCGTGGAGGTGAACAGCTCCGCACCGCAGGCGCGGCAGGAGTAGACGCCCTCGGTCTTGGTGTCGGTGTACTCACCGGTGAAGGCCGGCTCCGTGGCGGCCTCGCGCAGCACGGCGTACTCGGCCGGGGCCAGCTCCGCCCGCCACTGCTCGTCCGGCTTCTCGACGTCGTACGACATGAGTCCTCAGCCCCTTACTTCGACTTACTTCGACAGCTCGTCCAGGATGCGCGGTCCGAGGTCCGTGACGTCGCCCGCGCCCATGGTGAGAACGAGATCACCGGCCTTCGCCATTCCCGCGACCAGCGCGGGCGCGGCGCCCTTGTCGTGGACCGGTGTGACGTCCCCGCCCGCCGCGCGGGCCGCCTCGATGATCAGCTCGCTGGTGACGCCGGGGATCGGGTCCTCGCGGGCCGGGTAGATGTCGAGGACGACCGAGGCGTCGGCGAGGTTCAGCGCCTGGCCCATCTCCTTGCCCAGCTCCTGGGTGCGGGAGAAGAGGTGCGGCTGGAAGAGCACCAGGATGCGGGCGTCACCCACCGCGGCACGCATGGCCTCCAGGTCGGCGGTCATCTCGGTGGGGTGGTGCGCGTAGGAGTCGACGACCTGGACGCCGGCCGCCTCGCCCTTGAGCTGGAGGCGCCGCTTGACGCCCGTGTAGGCGGCCAGCGCGGGGGCCAGCTCGGCGGCGGGGATGCCGAGGGCGGCACCGGCCGCGAGGGCGGCGACGGCGTTGTGGGCGTAGTGGCGGCCGGGGACGGAGACGGCGAAGGTCAGCTCGGCGCCGTCGACGACGACGGTGACCTCGCTCTTGAGGCCCTGCGGGACGACGGACAGGATGCGCACGTCGGCGTCCTCGGACTCCCCGTACGTCACCGTCCGCACCGAACCGGCCAGCCTGCGCGTCAGCTCCCGGGCGCCCTCGTGGTCGGCCGCGATCACCAGGGTGCCGCCGGGGACGATCTTCGCGGCGAAGGTCTCGAAGGACTCGTAGATCTCGTCCATCGACGCGTAGTTGGCGTGGTGGTCCAGCTCGACGTTGAGGACGATGGCGACCTCGGGGGCGTACTTGTGGAAGCTGCGGTCGCTTTCGTCCGCCTCGGCGACGAAGATCTCCCCGGCGCCGTGCAGGGCGTTGGAGCCGGGCGCGTCCAGGTCGCCGCCGATCGCGTACGAGGGGTCGAGGCCCAGCTCGGACAGGGAGACCGCCAGCATCGAGGTGGTGGTGGTCTTGCCGTGGGTGCCGGCCACGGCGATCGGGCGCAGGCCGTTCATCAGGGCGGCGAGGGCGTCCGAGCGGTGCACGACCGGGATGGCCAGCTCGGCGGCGCGGACCAGCTCCGGGTTGTCCTCGCGGATCGCCGAGGACACCACCACGCAGCTCGCGTCGTCGGCGAGGTGCTCCGCCGCGTGCCCGATGTGCACCGTGGCGCCCAGGGCGCGCAGGGCGTCGGCGGTCGCGGACTCCTTGGCGTCGCTGCCCGCCACCTCGGCGCCGCGCTGGGCGAGGATCTTGGCGATGCCCGACATTCCGGCGCCGCCGATGCCGATGAAGTGCGGTCGGTCCATGGCGGTGGGAAGGCCGGGTGCCATGCGCTGTTCTCCCAGGGTGATCCGTCGGTGGGCGCGCCCCCTGGGCGGGGGCGCGGCACCAGCCTATGCCTTGCTGTGCGAGAAGAGCTTCAGGACCGGCACGCCGACCCTGTGCCGGGCCCGGGAGGCCCAGTCACGGTGGAAGAACTCCTCCACGTAGTGCGGGTCGGTCAGGACGATCACCTCGTCGGCCGCGATCTCCATGACCAGGGCCTTCAGCTCGTCCAGCGGGTGGTCCTCGATGAGCCGCCCCTCGGCCTGGGCGCCGGACGCGCGCAGGGCGGTGAGGGACACCTCCAGGGCCCGCTCCCCCACGCTCTGCGCCTCCCGGCCCTCCGGGGTCTCCCCCTCGCGTACGGCGTCGTCGAGCTCGCCGAGGGCGACGTCGTCGATGGCCCGCAGCAGGCGGTCCGCCTGATCGCCGCGCGGCTGGAGCAGCACGTGGAAGCCGACCTGCTCGTCCCCGTGCAAGGTGGTGACGAACTCCACGTCGGCGGACGTCAGGGCCTTCTCGATCATCAAAACGCTTGTGAACACCAGGCGCCCCTTCTCCTTCGAGGGCCCGTGGGCCCACCCTCCGTAGGCCGTACCAGACCCTGCGGAAACCATCCTGCCCCGTGATCGCACGGGTACTGCCGGAATCAGTGTGCCCGGCGCGAGCTAAACGGAACGGGAGATTCCGCTGATTACCGGAAGTGCGGTAACGACCGAACCCCTGTCCGGTCGCCGCCGCCCGCCCGGGCCGGGATGTGCCTAGTCGCGCCGGTACCGGCTGAAGAGGAAACCTTCCTCCTCCAGGAGGGACACCAGTGCGAACCGCTGCGGGACCTCGACCGCCGGTCCGCCCGCGATCCGCTGCGCGTCCCCCGCGGTCAGCATCGGGGAGACGGTCAGGCACAGCTCGTCGAGCACGCCGGCCGTGACGAACTGACCCAGCAGCCGGGGACCGCCCTCGGTCAGCAGCCGGGTGTGGCCCAGCTCCGCGAGCGCCCCGACGGCACGGGCCGGGTCCACCCCGACGCCGTCGCCGGCGATCACCACCCGGGCCCCGGCCTTCTCGGCGGCCGCGATCCGGTCCGGGGCCGCGGCGGCTCCGGTCAGGATCAGGGTGGGCACGAGCGGGGAGGTGAACAGCGGCAGGGAGAAGTCCAGCTCCAGGCTCGCGCTGACCACCGCGATCGCCGGCACGGGGGCCTGGCCGGCCGACCGCCGCGCCTCGGCGAAGTCCGCCCGCGCGCGTGCCGGGCGGTACCCCTCCTGCCGTACGGTCTCGGCACCGGCGACCACCACGTCCGCCAGGGCGCGCAGGGTGCCGAAGACGCGCATGTCGGCCGCGCTGGAGATGGGCTGGGAGCGGCCGTCGTGCTGGGCGGCACCGTCGAGGGTGGAGACCATGTTGGCCCGCAGCCACGTCCGCCGGCGCCCGTCCGGCTCGGGGTACGCGTAGGCGGCGGCCAGCTCGGCCGGGCTCCACTCCCGGTCGGCCTCGGAGCCGCCCGGGCCGACGGCCGGATCGGTCGCGGGGGGTACGGGGGGCACGGGGAGCAGGCGTCGCATGGGGTGCAGTGTTCCACGGCTCCGACGACCCAACCGCACAGGCCGGGACCCCGCCGACCGGGCCCGCGAACGCCCCGGGGAGTCCGTCCCGCGACCGCCCGGGCCCGGGCGCTGCACCCAGGGCCGCGGACCGGTGACGGCAGGGCTCCCCGGGGCAGGCCCTACCATTGAGTACCGTGTCGTCCTCCTCCCCCGCCTCCGTCCCCGCCCCGATAACCGGGACGGCTCCGGCCACGGTTTCCCTGTGCGCCCGTGAGCCCCGTGTCCCCGCGGACCGCCTGGTCGCCGAGATGGTGCCTCCGCCCCGTTTCGACTCCGTCCGCTTCGGCACGTACATCCCGGACCCGAACCAGCCCAGCCAGAGCGAGGCCGTCCGGGTCCTGGAGGACTTCGCGGGCGGGCTGGGCGAGGCGCCCGGGGCGGCGACCGGCAGGCGCGGCTTCTTCGGGCTCGGCCGCGGCAAGGCTCCGAAGGCCCCCGCCGGCCCCCGCGGCGTCTATCTCGACGGCGGCTACGGCGTCGGCAAGACCCATCTGCTGGCCTCCCTGTGGCACGCCACCCCGGCGGAGCCGTCCCGCAAGGCCTTCGGCACCTTCGTGGAGCTGACCAACCTGGTCGGCGCCCTCGGCTTCCAGCAGACCGTGCAGACCCTCTCCGGTCACCGCCTGCTGTGCATCGACGAGTTCGAGCTGGACGACCCGGGCGACACCGTCCTGGTCTCCAGCCTGCTCGCCCGGCTCGTGGAGGCCGGCGTGGCACTCGCCGCCACCTCCAACACGCTGCCCGGCAAGCTCGGCGAGGGCCGGTTCGCGGCGGCCGACTTCCTGCGCGAGATCCAGGGCCTGTCCGCCCACTTCCGCGCCCTGCGCATCGACGGCGAGGACTACCGCCACCGCGGTCTGCCCGAGGCCCCCGCGCCGTACTCCGACGAGCAGGTGACCCGTGCGGCGCGGGCCACCGAGGGTGCCTCCCTGGACGACTTCCCCGCCCTCCTCGACCACCTCGCCCGCGTCCACCCCAGCCGCTACGGTGCGCTGACCGACGGCCTGACGGCCGTGTGCCTCACCGGCGTGCGTCCGGTGCCGGACCAGTCGACGGCGCTGCGGCTCGTGGTGCTCGCGGACCGGCTCTACGACCGCGAGGTGCCCGTCCTGGCCTCCGGACTGCCCTTCGACCGGCTGTTCAGCGAGGAGATGCTGAAGGGCGGCTACCGCAAGAAGTACTTCCGGGCGATCTCCCGGCTCACCGCGCTGGCCCGGGACGCCGGGCGCCTGGTCGACACGCCCTGAGAGGCAGTCGGTTCCCGCCAACCCACCCGCCATTTTGAGGCTCTCTCCGGCACGTAACGCCTCGTTAACCCTGCAAAGCCCTTTGCAGGGTTAACGTGTTTCTTGACCGCGCATTGACCATGCTTTTGCCGGGCATTGACCTGTTCCCCGGCATGCACCAGCGGCAGGAACTACCTGGAGGGGGGCCGCGTGTACCGACGTACGGCGGCCCGGGCCGTGGTCGCGATCCTCACCCCCGTACTGTTCGCGCTCCAGTTCTTCGCTCCCACCGCATCCTTCGCATCCGCGCATACAAGCGGTGATGCCGTGGCCCACGCCCGCCCCGGAACCATCCCCTCCGGCACGGCGTCGCACGACGAGAGCGTCACCTGCCGCGAGGGCGGCCGCCCGGGCGGGCCGACCACCGAACCGCGCGTCCGCGACCGCCACCGCACCACCGCCGCACCGCAGTCCGGCAGCCCTCGCCACCCGCTGGCGCGGCAGGCCGCCCCGGCGGCGCCCGACACAGTCAGGGCCGGCCGTACCACCGAGCACCGGCCGAGATCCACGACGGACCACGCCCCCGCGGCACTCCAGGTCTTCCGCTGCTGACGGACCTGACGGACCACCGGCACAACCCCCACATCTGCCCCACCCGTCCGACGCGCACCCCACCGCGCGCCAGGAGGAAAACCGCATCATGCAGCCCCTCATCGACAACGCCCGTACGTTCGGACAGCGCCCTGAGGAGTTCGCCGGGCACGCCGAAGGCCAGTCGCCCGAAGTCCTGTTCATCACCTGCTCCGACTCCCGGGTCGTACCGGCCCTGATCACCGGCGCCCGCCCCGGCCAGCTCTTCGAGCTGCGCACCGCCGGCAACATCGTCCCGCCCTACGCCTCCGAGCGTCCCTCCGGCGAGACGGCCACCGTCGAGTACGCCGTCGAGGTCCTCGGCGTCGGCGACATCGTGGTCTGCGGCCACTCGCACTGCGGCGCCGTCGGCGCGCTGGTGCGCGGCGACGACCTGACCGCCGTACCCGCCGTGCGCGACTGGCTGGCGCACGCGGCGGACGAACCGGAGCCCTGCGATCCCGCCGATCCGACGGTCGCCGGGGCCGTGCAGCACCACGTGCTGGCGCAGCTGCTGCGCCTGCGCTCCTACCCCTGTGTCGAGAAGCGGCTGGCGGACGGCCGGCTGCGGCTGCACGGCTGGTACTACGAGGTCCACACCGGCCGCGTGCGCGCGCACCGCGCGGACACCGACGCGTTCGAGACCCTGTGATGGCCGGCATGTCCCTCATAGCCGGCCGGAACCGGAGGTTCCCGCACTGGCGGCAGGACCTCACCGCATCCCTCGTCGTGTTCCTGGTCGCGCTCCCGCTGTGCGTGGGCGTGGCCGTCGCCTCCGGGGTCCCGGCCGAACTCGGCCTGGTCACCGGCATCGTGGGCGGCCTGGTCACCGGATTCCTGCCGGGCAGCAGCCTGCAGGTCTCCGGGCCGGCCGCCGGGCTGACCGTGCTGGTCTTCGGCGCGGTCGACCAGTACGGACTGCCCGCGCTCGGCGTGATCGTGCTCGCCACCGGGATCGTCCAGCTCGTGATGGGCGCCCTGAAGCTGGGGCGCTGGTTCCGGGCGATCTCCCTGTCGGTCGTCGAGGGCATGCTGGCCGGCATCGGCCTGGTGCTCATCGCGGGCCAGCTCTACTCGGCCGCCGGTCTCCAGGCCCCCGCCTCCGGCATCGACAAGCTCACCGGGCTGCCCGGGGCCGCCGCCGACGCGCTGGGCAGCTCCGGGGCGCTGACCTCGCTCGCCCTGGGCGCGGGCACCGTCGCGGTGATGGTCCTGTGGAAGCGGCTGCCGCAGCGGGCGCGGACCGTGCCGGGGGCGCTGGCCGCGGTCGGTCTGGCCACGGCCGTCACGGCGGCGTTCGGACTGTCGGTCGCGACCGTCCAGGTGAGCGGCCTGCTGGACGTGATCCAGCCGCCCGGCGCCGACGCCTTCGGCGAGCTGGCGAGCGTGGGCCTGCTCGGCACGATCGTCGCCTTCACGCTGATCGCCTCGGCGGAGAGCCTGTTCAGCGCCGCGGCGGTGGACCGGCTGCACGACGGGCCGCGCACCGAGTACGACAAGGAGCTGATGGCGCAGGGCGCGGGCAACACCGTGTGCGGTGTGCTCGGCGCGCTGCCGATGACCGCGGTCATCGTGCGCAGCTCCGCGAACGTCGCCGCGGGGGCCCGCACCAAGGCGTCCCGTGTGCTGCACGGCGTGTGGCTGCTGCTGTTCGCGGCGCTGCTGCCGTCCGTGCTGGGCCTGATCCCGCTGCCCGCGCTGGCGGGCATCCTGGTGCACGCGGGCTGGAAGCTGATCCCGTTCCGCAGCATCCTGCCGCTGTGGCGCGACCACCGGGGCGAGGCGCTGATCCTGGTGGTCACGGCCGTCTCGATCGTCGCGGTCAACATGTTCGAGGGCGTACTGATCGGTCTGGCCCTGTCCGTGGTCAAGACCGCCTGGGAGGCTTCGCACCTCAAGCTGGAGATCGTCGACAAGGGCGCGGGCCCCGTCCAGGCGCATCTGACCGGCAACGCGACCTTCCTGCGGCTCCCGAAGATCCTGGAGGGACTGGAGGCGCTGCCGCAGGACCGCCCGGTCGAGCTGGACCTGTCCGGGCTGCACCACCTGGACCACGCCTGCCGCACGGCCCTGGAGAACTGGGCCGAACGGCACAGCGCCACCGGCACGGACCCGGTGAAGGTCACGGAACCGCAGAAGGCCGGCGTGTAGCAGGCCGGGGTGTAGCACGCCGGCGTGTAGCAGGCCGGGTGCGGCATACCGGCGCACAGCGGGAGGCCCGCCGCCGGGTCCCGGGCATGGCCCTGGACCCGGCGGCGGGCCTATCGTGACAGAAAGGGTGAAAAACCGTCCTCCGAGTGAGGAGGTCGCCATGGTCCAGGAGCTTCTGACCGCGGCCGCGGCCGTCGGCAGCGCGGGCGTCCTCTACGTCGCCGCGGCGGCGCGGGTCGTCCGGCAGTACGAACGCGGGGTGGTCTTCCGGCTCGGACGACTCGCGGGCGAGGTGCGCGGTCCCGGGTTCACGATGATCGTGCCGTTCGTGGACCGGCTGCACAAGGTGAACCTGCAGATCGTCACGCTGCCCGTGCCCGCGCAGGAGGGCATCACCCGCGACAACGTCACGGTGCGGGTGGACGCGGTGGTGTACTTCAAGGTCGTCGACGCGGCCAACGCGCTGGTCCGGGTCGAGGACTACCGGTTCGCCGTCTCGCAGATGGCGCAGACCTCGCTGCGCTCCATCATCGGCAAGAGCGACCTGGACGACCTGCTGTCCGACCGGGAGAAGCTGAACCAGGGTCTCGAGCTGATGATCGACAGCCCCGCGGTCGGCTGGGGCGTGCAGATCGACCGGGTCGAGATCAAGGACGTCTCGCTGCCGGACACCATGAAGCGCTCGATGGCCCGGCAGGCCGAGGCCGACCGGGAGCGGCGCGCCCGGGTGATCAACGCGGACGCCGAACTGCAGGCGTCGAAGGTGCTCGCGGAGGCGGCCCGGCAGATGTCCGAGACGCCGGCGGCCCTGCAACTGCGGCTGCTCCAGACGGTCGTGGCGGTCGCCGCCGAGAAGAACTCCACCCTGGTGCTGCCCTTCCCGGTGGAGCTGCTGCGGTTCCTGGAGAAGGCGCAGGAGCACCCGGAGCAGCCGGTCGGGCGGTGACACGAGCTACGCGCGTGGTTCCCGGGACTCCTGGCAGGTGATAGACACGGCGGGTCACAGTCCTGTCCGCCAGCAGGAAGGTCACCGTCATGTCCGCAACCCGCCGCCAGGTGCTCGCCCGTACCGGAGCCCTGGGCGCAGGCATCGCCTTCACCGGCGCCCTCTCCGAACTCTTCGCCGGCACCGCGGCCGCCCAGTCCCTGGGCCGCACGGGCTACGGCCCCCTGGTCCCCGACCCCGACGGCCTGCTGGACCTGCCCCGGGGCTTCCGCTACCGGGTGCTGTCCCGCGAGGGCGACCGGCTGCGCTCCGGGGAGGGCCCGGTGCCGTCCAACCACGACGGCATGTCCGCCTTCCCCGGGCGTTCCTCCGGCAGACACGGCCGCACCACCCACCTGGTCCGCAACCACGAGAACCGCGCCGACGGCCGCGTCCCCGTCCCCACCGTCGAGGGTCTGACGTACGACCCGGAGGGCAAGGGCGGCTGTACGGCGCTGGAGCTGGACTCCCGCAACCACGTCCTGTCCGAGCGGGTCGCCATCGCCGGTACGGCGGTCAACTGCGCGGGCGGGCCGACGCCCTGGCACACCTGGCTGACCTGCGAGGAGACCGAGGACCGGGCGGGGACCAACGGCTACACCAAGGACCACGGCTTCATCTTCGAGGTCGACCCGGTCGACCCGCACCGCACCGGCGCGGTGCCGCTGACCGCGATGGGCCGCTTCCAGCACGAGGCGATCGCCGTGGACCCGCGGCGCGGGGTCGTCTACGAGACGGAGGACGCCTTCGACCGGCCGTTCGGCCTCTTCTACCGGTTCCTGCCCGAGAAGCCGCTGGGCGGCCGGGGCTCCCTGCGGGCGGGCGGCAGGCTCCAGGCGATGCGCGTGCCAGGCGTGCCCGACCTGTCCTCGATCCAGGAGACGGGCGCCACCTTCGACCGCATCGAGTGGGTGGACGTCCCCGACCCGCTGGCCGACGGGACACCGATCCGCTTCCAGGACTTCGGCCGGGGCGGCATCACCCACGCCCAGAAGCTGGAGGGCTGCTACTGGGGCGGGCGGAGCGTGTACTTCGTGTCGTCCTTCGCCCACAGCGACGAGGGCTCCGCCGCCGACCACTACGGCCAGATCTGGCGCTACGACCCCGAGCGGCGCCGGCTCACCCTGGTGATCGTCTTCGGCCCGGACACCGACGTGCAGCTGCCCGGCGAGTCCCCGGACAACATCTGCCTGGCGCCCAGCGGCGGCCTCATGGTCTGCGAGGACGGCAACGGCGCGCAGCACGTCTTCGGCGTGACCCGGCGCGGCGAGGTGTACGCCATGGCCCGGGGCGCGCAGAACATCGGCACCGAGGAGGAGCCCGAGTGGGGTGAGTTCGCCGGCGTCACCTTCTCCCCGGACGGCGACACCATGTTCGTCAACTGCTACACGCCCGGCACCACCTTCGCCGTGACGGGTCCCTGGCGCGGGTAGCGGCCGGGTTGCAGGCGGGGCGCAGCGTCCGGTCACTGAAGCCGCGGCCACGGGGTACCCGGGCCGCATGACTCAGAACGTGCAGGTCAACGGCTCGTACTGGCTTCAGACGGCACCGGGCGGTGCGCCCCGTCCCGCGCTCGCCGAGGATCTCGACGTCGATGTCGCCGTGATCGGCGCGGGTGTCGCCGGGCTCAGTACGGCCTGGGAGCTGACCCGGACCGGGCGGAGCGTGGCGGTGCTGGAGGCCGGGCGGGTCGCCGCCGGTGTCACCGGGTACACCAGCGCCAAGCTGACCGTCCAGCACACCCTGGTCTACGACAGGCTGCGCCGCACCCGCGGCCCCGAGGGCGCCCGCCTGTACGCCCGCTCGCAGTCCGAGGCGATCGAGCGCGCCGCCGGGATCGTCGCGGAGCTGGGCATCGACTGCGACTGGGAGACGCGCGACGCGTACACGTACGTCCGCGACCCCGGCCGCGTGGACGAGGTGCGGGCGGAGGCGACGGCCGCGAAGGAGGCCGGGCTGCCGGCGTCGTTCGTGACGGAGACCGGGCTGCCGTTCCCGGTGGCAGGCGCCGTGAAGGTGACCGGGCAGGCCCAGTTCCACCCCCTGAAGTACCTGCTGGCCCTCGCCGCGGACCTGGAGGCGCACGGTGGGCGGATCTTCGAGGGCACCACCGTCCAGGGCCTGGACGAGGGCGAGCCGTGCCGGGTGCGGACCGAAGCGGGGGCGACGGTCACCGCCCGGGACGTCGTGGTCGCCACGCACTACCCGATCTTCGACCGGGCGCTGCTCTTCGCCCGTCTCTCCCCGCGCCGCGAGCTGGTCGTCGCCGGGGCGATCGAGGCGGACCGCGACGTCGACGGCATGTACATCACGCCGGAGGAGAACACCCGCTCGGTGCGTACGGCGCCCCTGGACGAGCCGGGCCGTCGGCTGCTCCTCGTCACCGGGGAGCACTTCACGCCGGGCACGGGCGACACCCGAGAGCGCTTCGAGCGGCTGGCCGCCTGGGCGGACGAGCACTTCCCCGGCGTCGAGCGCACCCACGCCTGGGCCACGCAGGACATCGACCCGACCGACACCGTGCCGATGGCGGGCCCGCTGCACCCGGGCGCGCACCACACCTACGTCGCCACCGGCTTCGGCGGCTGGGGACTGAGCGGCGGCATGATGGCGGGCCGGCTGCTCACCGCGCAGATCGCCGGCGAGGAGTGCGCCTGGAGCGGGCTGTACGACCCGCGCCGGCTGCGCACGGCGGTGCGTGAGGCGCCCGCGCTGCTCAAGACGCAGGCCGAGGTGGCCCGGCACTTCGTCGGCGACCGGCTGCGGCCCGCGCCGCCGGTGGACGCGCTGCCGCCGGGCGAGGGCGCGGTGGTCCGGGCGGGCGGCGACCGGCTCGCGGTCTACCGGGACGAGGAGGGCGCGCTGCACGCCGTCTCGCCGCGCTGCACCCACCTGGGCTGCCTGGTCGACTTCAACGCGGCCGAGCGCGCCTGGGAGTGCCCCTGCCACGGCTCCCGTTTCGCCACGGACGGCACGGTGCTGGAGGGCCCGGCGACCAAGCCGCTGGAGCAGCGGGACATCTGACACCGGCTGGACCGGGCGGGTGAGAGTGGCGGCACGTCGACGGACGTAGTCATACAAACCGAACATCCCACTCCTACGTTCGTACGGTGATCCCTCTCGTACGACACGCCGCCGCGCTCTGTGTCCTGGGCGCCGCCCTCACCGCCTGCGGAACCACCGGGACCGAGGTGGCCCCCCGCCCGGCACCCTCGGCTCCCGCCCCGTCCCCGTCCGCCTCCCGGACGCCCACGCCCACCCTCGCCCCCGGCCCCGCGGGCCTGACCCCCGTCTTCGAGCACGGCCCGCGCACGGGCGGCACGAAGGGCGGCGCGAAGGACGGCAAGCTGGTCGCCCTCACCTTCGACGCCGACATGACCGCCGACCAGGGGCCACGGGCGGCGTCGGGCGAGCGGTTCGACAACCCGGGGCTGATCGCGGCGCTGCGGGAGCTGAAGGTGCCGGCCACGGTGTTCATGACCGGCCGCTGGGCCGAGGAGTACCCGGACGAGGCCCGCTCCATCGGCCGGGACCCGCGGTTCGAGATCGCCAACCACTCCTACAGCCACTACGCCTACACCGACGACTGCTACGGCCTGCCCACCGTCTCCGCGGACCGCATGCGCTCGGACCTGGAGCGGGCGTACACCGCCTTCGAGAAGGCCGGGGTGGCGCATCCGATGCCGTACTTCCGCTTCCCCGGCGGCTGTTACGACAAGGCGGCCCTCGAGGAGCTGTCGGCCACCGGGGTCACCGCCGTGCAGTGGGACGTGGTGAGCGGGGACGCCTTCGCCACGGACGCCGACGCGGTGACCCGGCAGGTGCTCGACGGGGTACGGCCGGGTTCGGTCGTCGTCATGCACTGCACGCGCAGCGCCGCCCCGGTGACCGAGAAGGTGGTGCGGGCGGTGGTGCCGGAGCTGCGCCGCCAGGGGTACCGCTTCGCGAAGGTCTCGGAACTGATCGGCGCCGCGAACGGGCACGCCTGACGTCCTACGCTGGAGACATGGACAGCGACCACGGCCAGGACCCGAACGGCGCGGACGGCACCGGCTGCGAGCCCGGCGGCTACTGCCTGATCGACGCGCCCCGGCCGCCGAAGGCCGACGGCCCGCCGTACGCCGAGTGCGTGCAGTGCCGGGAGCCCACGGAGTACCCGGAGTCGTACAGGGGCATCACGCTCTGCCCGGTCTGCGAGTGGCAGGAGGCGCAGCGCACCGCCTGCTCAGGCTGAAGGTCTGCGCGAGCTGAGCACACAGGCCGCGGCGACCGCGACCACGGCGACGACCACCGCCCCGGCCAGCGGCAGCAGGGGCAGCGGGACCGCGCCCGACTTCGACCCGGCGACCAGGTCGCCGACCGCCGCCCGCGCCGGGGACCCCGACGCCACCAGCGCCAGCAGGGCCGCCAGCAGCAGGGCGGGGACCGCACGTCCGGGCGAGCGCAGCACCGGCCAGGCGGTGAGCGCGCCGACGGCGGTGCCGAGCAGGGCGCACACCAGGGCGGCGAGCAGCCCGGCACCGGCCGCCGGGAGCGGGGGCACGCGCGTGGCGCGACCGGTGCTGACGGGGTCGCTGACCAGCGTCACGACGACGGTCGCCGCCGCGCCCAGGACCACCGCGGCGGCCAGCGCCACGAGCACGGGGGCCAGGTGGGCCCGCGCCGGACCGCGCGCCGCCGACACGCATCCCCGCGCGGCGGGCGGCTCGGACGTGACGCAGATCCGCACCAGCCAGGCCGCGACCGGCAGCAGCACGGCCGCCGCCCAGCCCAGCGAGTCGAGCACCGGCTGCCCGCCCTGCACCCCGATGCCGAGCGCGGCGGCGTACAGGACGACGGGCGGCAGCCAGCGCTGGGAACGCAGCAGGAGCGCGGTCTGGTAGCGCAGCAGAGCGGTCATCGGCGGTCCTCCGGGGCGTGCACGCCCACCACGTGCCAGGGCGGCCGGGCGGTCAGCAGGGTGCGCAGCAGGACGTCGGAGTGCGAGGCGGGGACGGTGAGCGTGTGGCAGCCGGGGCCGGACTCCTCCGCCGACGCGGCCGTTCGGCGCACGTCGCCGGGCAGTGCGGCACCGGGCGGACCCTGGACCCGTACGACCACCCGGGGCCCGGACGGCATCGGTTCCGGTTCCAGTCCGGTACGGCGGTGCAGGGTGCCGTCGCGCACGACGTACACAGCGTCGCTCGCCCCGGCCAGGCGGCCCGGATCGTGGTCGACGAAGACCACGGTCCCGCCGTCCGCCGTCCGTTCGGCCACCGCCCGTTCCAGCTCCGCCCGCGCCTCGGCGTCGAGCCCCGTCCATGCCTCGTCGAGCACCAGCAGCTCCGGCTCGGCGAGCAGCGCCTGCGCCACCGCCACCTTCTGGCTGCTGCCCTTGGACAGCCTGGTCAGCGGGGTGTCCGCGTACCCCGCGGCGCCCAGCCGCTCCAGCCACTGCCCCGCGGCACGGGCCGCCGTCCGGCGGGAGAGCCCGTGGACGGTGCCGAGGTGGGTGAGGTACCGCGCGGCGGTGAAGGGCAGGGCGGGCGGGAAGCGTTCGGGGACGTAGGCCGTGCGCGGACGGCCGGTGACGCGGCCCTCGGTGGGCGCGTCGATCCCGGCGAGCAGGCGCAGCAGCGTCGACTTGCCGGTGCCGTTGGCACCCTCGACGCGGACGAGGGTGCCGGGCTCCACCGCCAGATCGACCCCGCGCAGCACCCAGGGGCCGCGCAGGGCGTAGCGGCGTCCCACGCCGTCCAGCCGTAGCTCGCGTCGCATGGGGCCATACTCTCCCAGGCGCGCGGGTTGGCAGACTGGAGGACGTGAGCAACGACCCGACGACACCCGTCCCCGCGCCCGTTCCCGTCTCCGACAGCCCCTTCCGCCCCGAGCCCGGGGACCGCGACCTCGCGCCGCAGTTCGTGCTGCCCCTGGTGGTGCGCATCGAGCGGGCGGCGCCGCCGCCCCGTACCGACGCGCTGGAGACCGCGGCCCGGGCGGTGCTGGTGATGCTCGGCGACGAGCGGTCGACCGGCGACGGCGCGTGGGCGCGGGCCATGCGGGACTGGCAGGACGCCCGCATCCGCAAGGTCGTGCGGCGGGCCCGCGGCGCGGAGTGGCGGCGGGCCGAGGCCCTGCCCGGCATCACCGTCACCGGCAAGACCGCCGAGGTGCGGGTCTTCCCGCCCGTCCCCCTGGACGGCTGGCCCAAGGACCTGGCCCGCCTCCAGGTGTCCGGCACCGACCTCGACGACCCCGAGCCGCCGGCCGACGCCGACCCCGCCGCGCCGGTGCTCTGGCTGAACCCGGACCTGGACATGTCGGCGGGCAAGGCGATGGCCCAGGCGGGCCACGGTGCGCAGCTCGCCTGGTGGGAGCTGTCCGACGGGGAGCGGGCGGCGTGGCGCGACGCGGGCTTCCCGCTGTCGGTGCGCACCGCGGACCCGGCCCGCTGGACCGGCCTCACCACGGGCGGCCTGCCGGTGGTGCGCGACGCCGGGTTCACGGAGATCGCGCCGGGCTCGTGCACGGTGGTGGCGGACCACCCGGCGCTGCGGCGGGCGCGCCCGTAGTCGCGGGGGCGAACCAGCAGGGGCCCGGAGTGGCCCGCGAACCTCAAATGTTCCTCTGAAGGCGCCCTGAGCGGGGTTCGGGCCCGGTCGCGCGGGCGATACCCCGGTCATGACGACGCGGAGGGAGGGATCGGCCATGCGACGACTGGGCACCGGCATCGGATGGCGGCCGGAGATCGCGGACGCCGTCGAGGAGATGCCCGGCATCGACTGGGTCGAGGCCGTGTCCGAGAACCTGTGTCCCGGGCACCTGCCGGACTCGCTGCTGCGGCTGCGCGAGCGCGGCGTGACCGTCGTGCCGCACGGGGTCTCGCTCGGGCTCGGCGGGGCGGACCGGCCGGACGCCGGGCGGCTGGCGGCGCTGGCCGAGCGGGCGGAGGTCCTGGGGTCGCCGCTGGTCACCGAGCACATCGCGTTCGTGCGGGCGGGCGGGGCGCTCACCGCCTCGCCCCTCATGGAGGCGGGTCACCTGCTGCCCGTCCCCCGCACCCGGGACGCCCTCGACGTGCTGTGCGAGAACGTGCGCATCGCCCAGGACGCGCTGCCCGTGCCGCTCGCCGTGGAGAACATCGCCGCGCTGGTCTCCTGGCCGGACGAGGAGCTGACGGAGGGGCAGTTCCTGTACGAGCTGGCCGACCGGACCGGGGTGCGGCTGCTGATCGACGTGGCGAACCTGCACACCAACCACGTGAACCTGGGTGAGGACCCGGCCCGGGCGCTCGGCGAACTGCCCCTGGAGGCCATCGCCTACGTCCACGTCGCGGGCGGCTTCGAGCGGGACGGCGTGTGGCACGACAGCCACGCCCACCCCGTTCCGCGGCCGGTGCTCCACATCCTGACCGACCTCGCCTCTCGCGTCGCGCCGCCGGGCGTGCTGCTGGAACGGGACGAGAACTTCCCCGAAGGCGACGAGTTGCACGGCGAGGTGGAGGCGATCCGCGTGGCCCTCGACAAGGGGCGGGCCGCGCGTAAGGCGACCGGCGGGCTAGGGACGGCCCCGCGCGTCTCGCGTACCCCTGCCCCTGCCCCTGTCGGCGCCGACGACGCCGTGCGGCAGCGGCTCGGGCTGGCTCAGGCCGCGCTGCTGTCCGCGCTGGTCGCGGGGACGCCTGTGCCCGAGGGGTTCGACCGGGTGCGGCTGGGGGTGCAGGCGCGGGCGCTGGCCGGGAAGCGGGCCGACGTGGTCGGGAAGGTCGCGCCCGAGCTGCCGGTGATCCTGGGTGCGCGGTATCGGCCCGCCTTCCTCGCCTACGCGCAGGACCGTCCGATGACCGGCGGCTACCGGCGGGACGCCCTCGACTTCGTCGCACACGTGCTGCGGACGGCGCCGGAGGAGGGCGAGGACCCGGGTGTGCGGCGGGAGTTGCGGGAGTGGTGGCTGGAGCGGTCGGGACCGGTGCCGCGGTCGACGCGTCCCGGGGCCCGTCTGGCCCGTGCGACCAGGCGTGTTCTGCTGCGCCGCTGAACCGGGGCGACCCCGGGGGACATCACCAAACGGAACGTCACATACCCACAACACTGCGTCCCGAAATGTGAACAGGCCATGGCGCCGGCGAAAGCCCTTGGCATAGAAGTACGGCATGTTCTGGGTCCTTTTCCTCCTGTCGGCCTGGGCCGTCGCCGGTCTCGCGTGTCTGCGGTTGTGCCTGGCCGCCGTGCGCGCGGCGGCCGTCGAACCGCACGCCGCCGTCGGTGAGCACACGCTGACGTTGTACGAGGCGGCGTTCCTGTCCGGCGGTCCGCGGCGGGTGGCCGACCTGACGCTGGTCTCGATGGCGCGCCAGCGTCGGCTGCTGCTCGCGCACACCGGCTGGGCGACCGTCGTCGACCCCTGCGGCCGGGACGACATGGAGCGGTCGGTCATAGGGGCGATAGGGCCCGGCGGGCAGTCGCGGATAGCGCCGGTACGGGCCGCCGCGGCCGCCGCCGACGCGGTACGGAGCCTGGCCGACCGGCTGGTCGGGGCGGGTCTCGCCGTGCCCGACGGCGGCGCCGGCGGGGTCGCGGCCGGGGTGCGGCGGGTGCGGGTCGCCGCGGTGACCGTGTGTGCGCTCGGCCTGGTGGCGCTCGCACTGCCGCTGCCCGCCACCGAGCCGCGTCTGCTCATCGCCCTCTGGTTCGCGCTGCCGCTCGCCCTGACGCTCGGGTGCCTCGCCATCACGCGCATGGAGATCCACCCGTACGCGCGCTGGGCCTCCCCCGCCGGGCAGCGGCTGGTCGGCGCGCTCGTGCGGCAGGCCGACGGGACGGCGGACGACCGGACCTTCCTCACCTCGGTCGCCGTGCGCGGCGTGCACGCGATCGGGGAACCGGACCTGCGTGCGGCCTTCGCCCACCGCGAGAAGTACGCCGGGGACCACTGGGAGCGCCGGGCCTGACGCGGCCCCGGGGGCGCACGGAGGCACTCGGCGGCGACACCCGCGGGCGGTGCTTGCCCCGCCCGGCCGGTGCCCCAAACATCCCTTGTGTCACTCCCCGTGCCACCGAAGGGATACGCGATGCGAGCTGCCGCCCTCTACTCGGCCGCCGGGTCCTTGCTGCTGACCACCCTCGCCGCCGCCCCGGCTCAGTCGGTGCCCCCGGCCGGACCTGGGTCCGCCGAGGCGCACGGCACCGCCGTGGCCGCCCGGCGCGCGGCGGCGGCCGGGATCGAGTTCGGCAGGTGCCCGAAGGCGGAGGACCTGCCGGGCGGCATGCGCTGCGGCACCGTGTCCGTGCCGCTGGACTACGCCCACCCCGACGGGAAGCGAATCGAGCTGACCGTCAGCCGGATGCGGGCCACCCACGAGGACCCGGAGGACGCCGGGCGCGAGGTCCCCGGCCGGGGCGCCCTCCTCTACAACCCGGGCGGCCCCGGCGCCTCCGGGCTGTACTTCCCGCTGGTGGGCATGGTGCCCGAGTGGAAGCGCATCGCCGCCGCCTACGACCTCGTCGGCTACGCCCCGCGCGGGGTCGCGCCCTCCGCGCCCCTGTCCTGCCAGGACCCCGGGGACTTCTTCAAGGGGCCGCGGCCGGCGCCGACGCAGCCCTCGGAGGCGTACAAGAAGGAGCGCGCCGCCGAGGCCGAGGCGTACGCCCGCGACTGCGCGGCACGGGGCGGGGACGCGCTGAGGCACTACCACTCCCTCAACAACGCCCGTGACCTGGAGGTCGTCCGCGCCGCGCTGGGCGAGCGGCGGCTCACGTTCATGGGCGCGTCGTACGGCACCTACCTCGGCGCGCTGTACGCCGAGCTGTTCCCCTCGCACGTACGGCGGATGGTGTTCGACGCGGTGGTGAATCCGGCCCCGGAGCAGGTCTGGTACCGCAACAACCTGGACCAGTCGGAGGCGTTCGAGGACCGCTGGGACGACTTCAAGGAGTGGGTCGCGGGGCACGATGCCGTGTACGGGCTCGGGGACACGGCGAGGGAGGTCCAGGACGCCTACGAGGAGGCGAGCGCGCGGCTGGCCGCCCGGCCGGCGGGCGGGACGGTGGGGCCCGCGCAGTTGCAGGGGGCGTTCCTGAAGGCCGGGTACTACGACGACTACTGGCCGCACCGCGCAGAGGCGCTGTCGGCCTATCTGAAGGACGACCCGCAGCCGCTGATCGACCAGGCGGGCACGCGCACCGCTGAGGGCGCGGCCGGGGCGGAGAACTCCAACGCCGTGTACACGGCCGTCGAGTGCAACGACGCGCCCTGGCCGACCGACTTCGAGGTCTGGGACCGGGACAACACCCGGCTGGCCCGCCGGGCGCCGTTCGAGACCTGGGACAACGTGTGGACGAACCTGCCGTGCGCCTACTGGCGGGCGCCGCGGCAGCAGCCCCTGGACGTGCGCACCGCGCCGGGGGAGCTGCCGCCGACGCTGGTCCTGGCCGCCGAGCGGGACGCGGCGACGCCGTACGAGGGGGCGCTGGAGCTGCGGCGGCGGCTGGCCGGCTCGGTGCTGGTGACCGAGCGGGACGCCGGGACGCACGGCATCGCGGGCGGCCCGAACGACTGCGTCAACGGCCACCTGGAGGCGTACCTGCTGGAGGACCGCCTCCCGGCGCGGGACACGTCGTGCGCCCCGCGCCCGGAACCGAAGCCGAGGCAGGCCGCGGCACCGAAGGGATGACTAGGCCAGCCCTGCGACCAGCTCGCCGATGTCCTTGCGCCGCCCCGTGAAGAACGGGATCTCCTCGCGGACGTGGCGGCGGGCCTCGGAGCCGCGCAGGTGGCGCATGAGGTCGACGATGCGGTGCAGTTCGTCGGCCTCGAAGGCGAGGATCCACTCGTAGTCGCCCAGCGAGAAGGAGGCGACCGTGTTGGCGCGCACGTCCGGGTAGCCGCGGGCCATCTTGCCGTGGTCGGCGAGCATGCGGCGGCGGTCCTCGTCGGGCAGCAGGTACCAGTCGTAGGAGCGCACGAACGGGTAGACGCTGATGTAGTTGCGCGGCGTCTCGTCGGCCAGGAAGGCCGGGATGTGCGAACGGTTGAACTCGGCGGGGCGGTGCAGCGCCATGTTCGACCAGACCGGCTCCAGCGCACGGCCGAGCTTGGTGCGGCGGAAGAGGTTGTACGCCTCCTGGAGCTGGTCGGCGGTCTCGGCGTGCCACCAGATCATCAGGTCGGCGTCCGCGCGCAGCCCGGACAGGTCGTAGGTGCCGCGGATCGTCACGTCCTTCGCGGCGAGCTGGTCGAACAGCTCCTGGACCTCGTCGGCGTACCCGGCGCGGTCCTCGGGGAGGGTGTCCTTGAGCTTGAAGACGGACCAGAGGGTGTAGCGGATGACCTCGTTGAGGTCCTTGGCCAGCTTGCCCTTGTTCGGGATCCGCTCGGCGGCGGGGGTGGAGGCGTCGTCACTCATGGCCCTATTCTCCCGCTCCGCCGTGCAGACTCTGCACCGGGTGGGCCGTGAGCTCCTCCACACCGCCGAGGTCGCCCCGGATCTGGTCGACGGCGGCGTACGCGCTCGCGATGCTCGCCGGGATGCCGACGCCGTCGTAGGCCGCGCCGCACACCGCGAGGCCGGGGAGCTTCGCGACGTGCTGGCGGACGCGGGCCACGCGCGCGTGGTGGCCGACGGGGTACTGCGGCAGGCCGTCCTGCCAGCGGGTGACGCGGGTGGCGACGGGCTCGGCGGTCAGGCCGGTGGCCTCCGCGAGGTCGTGCCGGGAGACGGCGACGAGGCCCTCGTCGTCGCGGCCCAGGACCTCCGTGTCGCCGTACCGGCCCACCGAGGCGCGCAGGACGACCAGGTCCGGGTCCTCGTCGGCGATCCAGCCCCACTTGCGGGAGGCGAAGGTGGACGCCTTGATGGTGTGCCCGTCGACCGGCGGCACGAGGAAGCCGCTGCCCTCGGGGAGCACGGCGGCGTCGGCGCGGCGGTAGGCGAGGCTGATCAGGGCCATCGAGGCGTACTCGACCGCGGACAGCTCGGCCGCGGCGGCGGGCGCCTCGGCGCGCAGCAGCTCGGCGGCGGGGCCGGCGGGGACGGCGACGACGACCGCGTCGGCGTGCAGCTCCCGGTCGGCTGCGACGATCCGCCAGCCGTGGGACGCGGTGCGGCGCAGCTCCGTGACGGGTGCGTGGGTGAGGATCTCGCCGCCGCGGGCGCGGACCGACTCGGCCACGGCGGGCGGGAGGGTGCCGATGCCGCCCTCGATGCCCATGAAGACCGGGCCGCTCGGCGGTGAGGTGGCCGTGCGGCCCTGGAGGGCGCGGACCGCCTCGGTGAGGGAGGTGTGGGTGCGGGCCGTCTCGAAGAGCTGCGGCACGGCCGAGCGGAGCGAGATGCGGTAGGCGTCGCCCGCGTAGACGCCGCCCAGGAGCGGCTCCACGAGGCGGTCGACGACCTCGCGGCCGAGGCGTGCGGCGACGTACTCGCCCACCGCGACGTCGCCGCCGACCTCGGTGCGGGGCAGTTCGGCGTCGCGCTCGATGCGCGCGAGCCCGTCCTCGGAGAGCACGCCGGACAGGGCGGCCGCGGTGCCGGGGACGCCCATGACGTGACCCTTGGGCATGGGGCGCAGGGCGCCGCGGGTCCACAGGGAGGCCGTCGCGGTGGACGGCGGCTGGAGGCGGTCGGCGAGTCCGGCGGCGCGGGCCAGGCCGACGGCCTCGGGGCGGCGGGCCAGCATCGACTCGGCGCCGAGGTCGACGCGTACACCGGCGATCTCGCCGGGCAGCAGCTTGCCGCCGACGCGGTCGGACGCCTCCAGGACGGTCACCCTGGCGCCGCCCTCCAGGAGGCGGTGGGCGGCGGCCAGTCCGGCGATGCCGGCGCCGACGACGACTACGTGTCCAGGTCCCGCTGCCGGGGGGAACTCACCCGCTGGGGTCTCGCTTGCGCACATGACCCCAGCGTCTCAGACGCCGGCGGCACCGCCCCGGGGCCGGGTGGCCCCGCCCCCGGGCCCACAGGTCCCGCGCGACCCGTGCGCCCGGCCGGCGCCCTCGTCCGTCCGGCGCCCGTCCGGCTCGCGAGTCCGGACCGTGATCTCTTCGGGACCGTTCCGCGCCGTCGTACGAGCCCCCGCGCGCGTCGTAGAGACATCAGTCGCTACGACCCGGGGGGTACCCACGATGCAGGCACGACGAGCAACCACCAGAAGGGCCGTGCCACCGGCCCGCGCCCTGGCCGGTCTGCTGCTGGTCACGGCGCTCGCCCTCACCGGCTGCAGCGCCTCGGACGCCGGCTCCGACTCGGGCGCCGGTGCCAAGGCGGCCGCGCCGCGGGAGGACTCGCGGGCCGACGGCTCGCAGGCCGACGGCACGGCAGGGGCGGCCGGTGAGGCCGGGGCCGACGGCACCGGTGCGAGCGCCCCGCCGAAGCTCGCCCCGACCCACATCATCCGGACCGTCTCCCTGAGCGTTCAGGTCGAGGACACCCCCAAGGCGCTCGACGCGGCCCGCACCGCGACCGAGAACGCCGGCGGTTACGTCGGCGACGAGTCCACCACCCGGGACGCGGAGGGCCACGAGCGGACCGAGGTGACGCTGCGGGTGCCCGTGGAGCGGTACGAGGACGTGCTCGACGACCTGGAGGGCGCCGGGAAGCTGCTCAGCCGCAACGCGAAGGCCGAGGACGTCACCGACCAGGTGGTGGACGTGGACAGCCGGGTGAAGTCGCAGCGCGCCAGTGTGGCCCGGGTCCGCGAGCTGATGGACCGGGCGACGAAGCTGAGCGACGTGGTGACGCTGGAGGGCGAGCTGAGCACGCGTCAGGCGGAGCTGGAGGCGCTGCTCGCCCGGCAGGCGGCCCTGAAGGACCGCACGAGCCTGGCCACCATCACCCTCTCCCTGTCGGAGACCCCGATCAAGCACGTCGAGAAGAAGGACGACGAGGACCCCGGGTTCCTGGACGCGCTGGCCGGCGGCTGGGACGCCTTCGTGACGATGCTGCGCTGGGTGGCGGTGGTGCTGGGCGCCGTGCTGCCGTTCGCCGCGGTGGCGGCGCTGCTCGGGCTGCTGTGGTTGCGGGTCGTGCGCCCCCGGCTGCCGCGCCGCCCGAGCCCGGCGCCGGCACCGGTACCGGCGCCCGCGGTGCCGGTGGGCGAGGCGGCACGCGGCGAGGAGGGCGCCGGCCGGGACTGAAGTACCCCGCCCACGTAGCGTGTTCGCATGAGCATGAGCAGGGGCGCCGCGCGCGGTACGAGGGAACGGCTGGTCGTCGTCGGCGGCGACGCCGCGGGGATGTCCGCGGCGTCGCAGGCGCGGCGGCTGAGGGGCCCGGACGAGTTGGAGATCATGGCCTTCGAACGCGGACACTTCAGCTCGTTCTCGGCGTGCGGCATCCCGTACTGGGTCGGCGGCGACGTGACGGAACGGGACGCGCTGATCGCCCGTACGCCCGAGGAGCACCGCGCCCGGGACATCGACCTGAGGATGCGCACCGAGGTCACGGAGATCGACGTGGCCGGCGGGCGGGTCCGCGCGCGTGACGTCGATTCCGGGGCCGAGTCCTGGACGTCGTACGACAAGCTCGTGATCGGGACCGGGGCGCGGCCGATCCGGCCGGAGCTGCCGGGCATCGACGCGCCCGGCGTGCACGGGGTGCAGACGCTGGACGACGGGCAGGCGCTGCTGGACACGCTGGCACGCACGCGTGGCCGGCGCGCGGTGGTCGTCGGCGCCGGGTACATCGGCGTGGAGATGGCCGAGGCGCTGATCAACCGGGGCTACGAGGTGACGGTCGTCAACCGCGGCCGGGAGCCGATGTCGACGCTGGACCCGGACATGGGCCGCATGGTGCACGAGGCGATGGAGGGCCTCGGCATCACCATGGTCGACGACGCCGAGGTCACCGAGGTGCTGACCGGGGACGACGGCCGGGTGAGGGCGGTGGCGACACGGGACGCCGAGTTCCCGGCGGACGCGGTGGTGCTCGGCATCGGCGTGCGGCCCGAGACGCGGCTCGCCGAGGCGGCCGGGCTGCCGATCGGTGCGCACGGCGGGCTGCTGACCGACCTGGCGATGCGAGTGCGCGGCCACGAGAACATCTGGGCGGGCGGCGACTGCGTGGAGGTGCTCGACCTGGTCTCCGGGCAGGAGCGGCACATTCCGCTGGGCACCCACGCCAACAAGCACGGGCAGGTCGTCGGCACCAACGTGGGCGGGGGCTACGCCACCTTCCCCGGTGTGGTCGGCACGGCGGTCAGCAAGGTCTGCGACCTGGAGATCGCGCGGACCGGTCTCAGGGAGAAGGACGCGCGGCGGGCGGGGCTGCGGTTCGTGACGGCGACCATCGAGTCCACCAGCCGCGCGGGCTACTACCCGGACGCCTCCCCCATGACCGTGAAGATGCTGGCCGAGCGGCGCACCGGGCGGCTGCTCGGGGTGCAGATCGTCGGCCGTGAGGGCGCGGGCAAGCGGGTCGACGTCGCCGCGGTGGCCCTCACGGCCGGGATGACGGTCGAGCAGATGACCGCCCTGGACCTCGGCTACGCACCTCCCTTCTCACCGGTGTGGGACCCGGTGCTGGTGGCCGCGCGCAAGGCGGCGCGGGAGGTCGAGCGGCGCCGCTGAGGGGCCGCCGCCGGTCAGGCCGTCCCGTTGATGCGGTCGATGGCCTGCCGGGCCTGCTCGGCCGGGGGCCGCGCCGGCAGGGAGGACACCGAGGCCGGACCGGTCGCCGGCACCGGGGCGGTCACCGCGGGCGGCTGCTCACCGGCCGGCCTGGCGTGCGACGCGGCCCGCGCGGAGCGCAGCCGGTGGCTCACCGCCTCGTCCAGCGTCACCGGGCGCTGCGTCTGGGCGGCCAGCCGTCCCGCCTCCTGACCGAGCCGGGCGACGTCCTCCCAGGGCAGGCGCAGGACGAGGGCGACCTCGGCCTCCCCGTCGGGCAGGGCGTGCATCGCCGGAGCCGGTGTGACCCGTTCGTTCATCGCCACTTCCTCACGTCGTCCCCGCGTCCCGCCTTCCCCGGGCCGCGGGCGGTTGAGAGGGCATACGTACACACGGACGGGGGTGTTCAACGGGGCGGACCGGTTCGCCGTCCGCCGGGAGGGCAGTACTGTCTCGTGGTCATCCCCGTCCATGACGTGAACCCGGCGCGCCGCACCCCGTGGGTGACGTACGCCCTGATCCTCGCCAACGTCCTGGTGTTCCTGTTCACGCCCGGCATGACCGGGTCGGCGACGGGCGACGGCAGCCTGGCGCAGATGTGCGACCTCCAGGCGTTCCTGGACCACTGGGCGGCGGTGCCGCAGGAGCTGCTCCAGCACCGGATGCCCCGCCTGGTGCCCACGGGTGCCGTCGGGGTCGGTCCGCAGGGGCCCGGCTGCGTGGTCGCGCCGCCGGGCTACGACAAGTCGCCGGAGCTGAGCGTCCTGACGGCGATGTTCCTGCACGGCGGCTGGCTGCACCTGCTGGGCAACATGCTGTTCCTGTGGATCTTCGGCAACAACGTCGAGGACCGGATGGGTCACGTCCCCTTCCTGCTCTTCTACGGCGTCTGCGGCTACGCGGCGACCTACGGCTTCGCGCTCCTCAACGCCGACTCGGGCGCCCCGCTGATCGGCGCGTCCGGCGCGATCGCCGGGGTGCTGGGCGCCTATCTGGTGCTGTATCCGAGGGCCCGCGTCTGGGTGCTGGTGCCCTTCCTGATCTTCCTGCCGCTGCGGCTGCCGGCCTGGCTGGTGCTGGGCTTCTGGTTCGGGCTCCAGGCGGTCTACTCCTCCGGCGGCGCCGTGTCCGACGCGGGCACCGTGGCGTACGTGGCCCACGTCGTCGGTTTCGTCGTCGGCATGCTGATCGCCTGGCCGCTGAGGCGGGGCACCCCGCCCCCGCCCGAGCCGCGCGGGCTGCTGTTCGGGCGGCGGGCGCGGCCCGGGTGGTGAGCGGCGGGCGGGGTGGGCTCAGGCGGGCGTCGCCTCGCTCTGCGCGACGGGGGCCGGGGCGGTCCAGCGGATGCGGGTGCTGCACAGCGCGACGGCGCCCGCCGAGGCGGCCACGGCGCCCATGCCCCACGCCAGGTTGCTCGCACCGGCGATGAAGCCGATGAGCGGCGGCCCGGCCAGCAGCCCCGTGGTGCCCATGGCGGCGACCAGCGTCAGCGCGTCCGAGCCCTGCCGGGCGGCGGCGGCGTAGACGCAGGGGGTCACGGCCGCGATGCCCAGGCCCATGCAGGCGAAGCCGGCGAGCGCCGGTGCGACGCCGCCGCTGACCAGGGCGACGGCGAGACCGGTACCGGCCACGGCGCTGCCCAGCAGGACGACCCGTCCGTCGCCCCAGCGGCTGCGCCAGCCGTCGGCGAAGAGGCGGGCGACGACCATCATCCCGGACACCACGGCGATGCCGAGCGGGGCGAGTTCCGCCGACGCCTCGGCGACGTCCTTGAGGTAGAGGGCGGACCAGTCGTTCATGGCGCCCTCGGCGACCGTGCCGAACACCATGGCGCAGCACATCCACAGGGTCAGGCGCGAGGGGACGGTCCAGCGGCGGCGGGCCGGCTCGGGCTCGGCGGGGGCCGGTGCGCCGGCCGGGGTCTTGGCGTCCGCGGTGGCTTCCGCGTCGGCGGTGTCCGGCCGGTCGGCCGGGGCGTCCTCGTCGAGCAGTCCGGTGCGTGCCGTGACGCCCAGTGCGGCGAGGAGGACGACGGCGACGCCGAAGTGCGCCATGACCGATCCGGTGGCGGCGGTCATGCCGGAGGCGAGCAGGGCCGCGAGCAGGGAGCCGGCGCTGAAGACGGCGTGCAGCCGCGCCATCGTGTTGCGTTCGTGCCGTGCCTCCAGGGCCGCGCCCTGTGCGTTCATGGCCACGTTCAGACAGCCCACGAGGACGCCGTCGGCGCACATCACCAGCAGGGCCACCGGGTAGTTCGGTGCCGCCGCCAGCGCGAGCAGCAGCAGCGAGAGGCCCAGTTGGGACAGCAGGGCCAGCCGCCGCGAGCCCATCCGGCGCATCAGCCAGGCCACCGCCGGGAAGGACACCGCCGCCCCGACCCCCGCGGCCATCAGGAGCACCCCCACCTCGGCCGCGCTCAGGTCGAGGTCGGCCTTGACGGCGGGGATCCGGGCCGCCCAGGTGGCGTACTGGAAGCCGAGCGACAGGAACAGCGCGGCGATGGCCAGCTGGCCGCGCCGGAAGGGGTCGTGGAGACGGGACACGCGCAATCAGCTCACTTCGCGCAGGGTGGGAACGGGCGGGGAGAGGGACGGGCGGGCCCGGGTCTGTCGGGCGGCCGCCACCTGCTTGGACATGTAGACGGCGCCGCCGCCGTACGCGCCGGCGGGCACCACCCCCGGCTCGGCCACGAAGCCACGCGCCGACCAGAACCGCTCGGTGCCGCCGACGGCGACCAGGGACATCCGCTCGTCCCCGCGCGTCCGTGCGGTGGCGGTGAGGTGGTGCAGGAGGTGCCGCGCGAGCCCCCTGCGGCGCAGACCGGGTGCGACGACGATGTCGTGGAGGTGGAGGTTCCCGGGCCCGGACGCGGGCGGCTCGCCCGGTGGGCCCTCCGTCCGCGTCAGGTCCGGGTAGCGGTGCGGCGGATAGGGCAGCGCGAGCACGTAGCCTGCCGTGCGAGCGCCGACGTCCACGACGAAGCAGGTGTCCGGCGACGCCGCCGCCCTGGATTCCAGCGCGGCCCGGCCCTCCGACAGACCCAGGCCCGTGTAGGCGTCCCGCTCCAGCGCCACGACCGCGTCCCAGTCCCCGGCGGCGAGGCGGCGGACGCGCACGGTCTCAGTCATCGGCGCCGCTCCCCTCCGGGCGGCCCGCGAAGGCGTACGGGAGCGGGGCGAAGCCGTTGAAGCCCTGGGTGGTGTAGCTGGTCGCGTAGGCCCCGCTGGACAGCACCCACACCGGGTCGCCCGAGGCCAGCGCCTCGGGCACCGGGACGAGCCCCTCCTCGTGGGAGTAGGCGTCGTCGCTGTCGCAGGTGGGACCCGCGACGACGGCCGGGACGTACGGGCCGTCGGTGTGGCCCGGGAAGACCAGCCGGTACTGCAGGGCGTCCATCTCGTACAGGCCGTTGAACTTGCCGCAGCTCAGGTAGAGCCAGTGCCGCCGTTCGCCGTCCGCCGTGCGGCGCTCGGTGAGGCGGGCGACGTGGGCGCGGATCGCGCCGTGGTCGGCGACGAGGTGCCGCCCGGGTTCGACGACGAACTCCAGGGGGCCGCCGTGGATCCGGCGCAGCTCGTCCATGCCCTCCCTGATCACCGCGAAGATCTTGTCCAGCGGTGGGTCGAGTGGGGTGCCGCGCCGGTCGCGGTAGCCGAGCGCGGGCAGTCCGCCGCCGAGGTTGACGTGGTCGACGCGAATGCCGCGCCGGTCGAGGGCGCCGAGGACCTCGCCCAGGTCCTCGACGGCGCCGTGCCACGCCTCCCCGGTCATCTGCTGGGAGCCGACGTGCACGGACAGGCCCGCCGGCACCAGCCCGGCGTCCCGGGCCGCCGCCAGCACCCGGACGGCGTCGCCGGGCGGGCAGCCGAACTTGTTGCTCAGTCCCCACACCGCGCCCGCCCCACCGGTCGCCACCCGGCAGAACACGCGGGCGCCGGGGGCGTGGGCGGCGAGCGCGGCCACGTCCTGGAGGCTGTCGGTGGCGAAGGTGCGCACGCCCAGCCGGTACGCCTCGGCGATGTTCCGGTCGGACTTGACGGTGTTGCCGTAGTGCACGCGCCCGGCCGGCACCCCGGCCCGCAGCGCCTGCTCGACCTCGCCGGGGCTCGCCGCGTCGGCGCCGGCGCCCCGGCGGGCGAGGGCCGCGATCACCTCGTCGATGGGGCACGCCTTCATCGCGAACCGCACCTGCGCACCGGGCAGTTCGTCCCGCAGCGTGTCGTGGCGCCGCTCGATGCCGGCCAGGTCGTAGACCAGCCGGTCCTCGGTGGCGGCGGCGAGGGCGGCGGCCAGGGGTGCGCTGAGGTCCGCGGCCGTCACCGCGCTCACCGCTGCTGTCCCGCGACCGGGGTGGCCCGGGCCGCGGCCACCATCGACTCCCACGCCTCCGTGAGCAGCGCGAAGTCCGCCATGTCGCCGCGTGCCTCGTCGAGGAGGCGGGCGCGGCGGGCGGCCAGGAGGTCGGCGAACTCGGTGTACCGGCCGCCGAGTCGGCGGTAGGCGGTGTCGAGGGCGTCGAGCCGTCGGACGTTCTCCGCGGTGTCCAGGCCGGTGCTCTCGCGGGCGAGGGCGGCGACGGTGCCGGGGCGGACCCGGCCGTGCTCGTCCAGCAGTGCGTCGCCCGTCTCGGCCATGCGGTCGTAGACGTGGTGGAAGTAGAGCATCGACAGCAGGAACTTGGCGAAGCGCGTCTGGTAGGCGAGGAAGCCGGGGCCCGTCCGGCGTTCGCCGGTGTAGTAGTTGACGATGTTCCGGTTGTGCAGCACGCCCGGCAGCCGGGCGTCGTGCACGAGGTGGATGAGGAAGTAGTCGCTGCCGATGGTGTCCCGTGCGGGCGGCAGTGGCACGCGTTCGCTGACCGTCGGGCCGTGGAAGGCGATGTTGCACATGTCCACGCGCATCGGGTCGACCACCGTCAGCAGCGAGTGGTCCGCCGTGAAGGGTTCGGTGCCCGCGCCGGTGAAGGACTCCTCGACCAGTGCGCGTTTCTGCTCGGCGGACCAGCCCTCGGGCGCCCACAGGGAGACGACGTCGTGGTAGACGGCGGGGTCGGCGTCCCGTATCTGCGCGATGTCGACGGAGAGTTCACCCACGAAGGAACTGCCGACCATGGCGACCCGCCGCTCACGGAGGTCGTCGTCGAGGGCGACCGGCTCGGTGACGCCTGCCGCCGCGTCGGCGGCGCGTTCGCCCAGCGACAGCAGCTCGTGGTGGACGGGGAAGACCGTACGGCCGTCCACGCGCTGGTAGCGGCTGTCGGAGTCCCGGCGGTGGACGGACTCGCAGCCGAGCGCGGCCGCGATCAGGAACGCGCGGTTGGTGCAGGCGCCGTAGGACAGTCCGTCGGGGAGCATCAGGTCGAGGAGCAGTTCGGGCTTGGCGCTGCCGGAGCGTGCCGTGACCCGGGTCAGGAAGTCGCGCTGGGCGGCCTCGTCGAGGTGGTGGGCCGTGATCCGCGGGTGGACCGGCAGGTGCCGTAACGCGGCGGCGTGGGCGGCGCGGTCCGCGGGAGGGCAGGAGTCGAGGACCAGCAGGTGGACATCGATGTCGAAGTGGTCTGCCGCGTAGGCGGCTTCCTCGCCGAGGGCCGTGACGGTGTCCGGGCAGTGCCGGTTGGTGGGGAGGGTCAGGCAGATGCTGCGCATGCGCCGTCCCCGGTGGCCTCGTGCTCGTCGCTTCCGTCGGTGCCGGGGCGCCAGGACTTCAGGCCCAGCAGCCTGGCGCCGAGTTCGGTCAGCTCGGCGGGGCCGTAGCGCTCGGACTCGTGCCGGTGGGCGTCGCCGAGGAGGGTGACGTTCCAGTCGGGGGTGGCGAGGGTGCGCCAGGAGTCGATCCGGGAGTCGCGCAGCGTGCGGTGGGTCTCCAGCGCGGGCATCATCGACAGGTACTGCACGGCGCGCACGCCCTCGCCGGAGACGTTCGGGGCGACGCCGTGGGCCAGCAGGCCGTTCCAGATCAGCAGGTCGCCGGCCTCCAGGTCGGGCCGTACGACGGGCATGTCCTCGCGGTCGATCGCGGGCCGGATGGGGTCGCGGTCGTCGGGCTGGAGCGCCTTCCAGCGGTCGAAGCGGCGGAACAGCTCGGGGCAGCACTGGAAGCCGCCGTGGTCGGGCTTGGTGTCGTTGAGCGCGATGATGCCCTGGACGCGCTGGGGCAGGACGCCGAGCGTGGTGTCCACGTCCCAGTGCAGGTCGATGTCGAAGCCGCGCTCGGGCTTGTTGATCAGGGCGCGGTCGCGGTTTCCCGTGTTGGGCGGGTTGAGGTTGAGCCGGTCCAGGGTGACCCACAGCTCCTCGCAGTCCCACACGTCGACGAAGGCGTCGTAGACGCGCTGCGTCTGGCGGCTGTCCCAGATGAGCTGGTGGTGGTACGCCTCGACGAAGCCGTAGATGTGCAGCTCCCGGTCCAGGTCGGAGCGGTACTCGCGGTCCTGGTACCAGGTGTCGGGGCGTTCGGGGTCGAGGCCCTGGAACTCCCAGGCGAAGTCGAGCAGTCGGCGTGCGGAGTCGGCGGGTATCGCCTCCTTCACCACGACGTAGCCGTACGTCTGCCAGTGGGCGAAGTCCTCCTCGGACAGCACCCTCAGCGGACGTGTCTTGTCGAGGTCGCGCAGCTGGGTGCGGGCCAGGTAGGTGTCGGCGTCCGCGCTGAAGTAGGGCAGGTCCGACGGGGCTCGGTGGAGGTAGGAATCGGGCGTCGCCATGTGGTGCTCCAGATCCTCGCCGTCGCCCCGTGCGGGCAACGGCGGTGCGTACGACGGTGGTCGGGCCGTCGCACATGAGGTCGGGTGGTGGCAGCGGGCCCGCTCGCGGCGCGGGGCGGCGGCGGGGCGAGGTCCGGGGTGGTCGTCACGGATGTCGTCGTACGGAAGTCGTCGCCGCGGCAGCGGACTTCACGGTCCGGTCGCGGCAGCTGCCCGGCGCGGAAACTGGTGTCACATCCGTCCCTCGCCGAACTTGCGCCTCACAATGGACTAGACCAAGGCGAGGTGTCAACACCCCTCCCGACTAGGCGAGTTGTTACTTCCGAGTTCGGCGAGGGGCACCCTTGACACGTCTGGTTAACCTGAACGCGCACCCTCTTGGTCTATACCAAGAAACCACTCGAAAGGCGCGGCCGATGTCCTCCAGCAAGCACAGCAGCGAGTTGCGGCGGCTCGCGCTCTCCGTTCTGCAGCCGGGTTTCGTGGGCACCGAGGCCCCCGACTGGATCCTGCGCGACATCGGCGACGGACTGGCCTCCGTCGTGCTCTTCTCCCGCAACATCGTCTCCACCGAGCAGGTCGCCCGGCTGACCGCGCAACTGCGCGCCGAGAACCCGGACCTGATCGTCGCGATCGACGAGGAGGCGGGCGACGTCACCCGCATCGAGTCCGCCACCGGGTCGTCCCGGCCGGGCAACTTCGCCCTCGGCACCGTCGACGACCCGGCGCTGACCGAGGCGGTCGCCGCCGACCTCGGCCGGCAGCTGCGCGCCGCCGGGGTGAGCCTCGACTACGCGCCGAGCGCGGACGTCAACTCCAACCCGGACAACCCGATCATCGGCGTGCGCTCCTTCGGCTCGGACCCCGAGCTGGTCTCCCGGCACACCACCGCGTGGATCCGCGGCCTGCAGTCGTCCGGCGTCGCCGCCTGCGCCAAGCACTTCCCCGGCCACGGTGACGTCGCCGTCGACTCCCACCACGACCTGCCCGCCTACCCGGCCGGGCGCGACGAGATCGCCGCCCAGGCGCTGCCGCCGTTCCGGGCCGCCGTCGCGGCCGGCGTGCGCGCGGTCATGAGCGGCCACCTGCTGGTGCCCGCCTACGATCCCGACCTGCCGGCCACTCTGAGCCGGCGGATCCTGCACGGCCTGCTGCGCGACGAGTTGGGCTTCGACGGCCTGGTCGTCAGCGACGCCATCGAGATGGGCGCCGTCACCCGCCGGTACGGCATCGACGGCGCCACCGTGAAGGCGGTCGCCGCCGGGGTGGACGCCGTCTGCGTGGGCGGCGAGAGCGCCGAGGAGGCCACCGTCGCGCTCCTGGTCAAGGCGCTGACCGCCGCGGTGACGGGCGGGGAGCTGACCGAGGAGCGGCTGGCCGGGGCGGCCGACCGGGTACGGGAGTTCGCCCGCTGGTCGGCCGGACTGCGGGCGGCCGGAGCCGCGCAGGACGCGACCGGGGACGGCATCGGGCATGTCGCCGCCCGCCGGGCGGTGCGGCTCACCGGCGCCGCACGGGCCGCCCTGCCGCTGACCGCCGCGCCGCACGTGGTGGAGCTGGCCCCGGTGACCAACATGGCCATCGGCAAGGAGACCCCGTGGGGCGTGGCGGGACCGCTCGCGGAGCGGCTGCCCGGCACGACCTCCGTACGGGTACGCGGTCAGGAACTGGAGGAGGGGACGGTGGCGCTGGAGAGCTGCGCCCTCGAACCGGCCGTGGGGCGCCCGCTGGTGATCGTGGCCCGCGACGCCGCCCGGCACACCTGGATGAGCCGTGCCGTGACCGGTCTGACCGCCGCCCGCCCGGACGCGATCGTGGTGGAGATGGGCCTGCCGGGCGCCGGCCCCGCCGCGGCGGCCCAGATCTTCACCCACGGCGCGAGCGCCGCCTCGGGGGTGGCCGCGGCGGAGGTCCTGACGGACACGTCGGCGCGCTGAGCCGGGGGCTTGGCGGCGGAGTGCGTCAGCGCGCGGTCTGCGTGTGGACGTACTCCACGAGGCGGGTCAGCGCGTCCGGGTCGGTGGTCGGCAGGACGCCGTGGCCGAGGTTGAAGACGTGGCCCTCCAGGCCCGCCGCCGCGTCCAGGATCTCGCGGCTCTTGGACTCGACCGCCTCCTGCCCGGCGAAGAGGACCGCCGGGTCCAGGTTGCCCTGGAGCGCCTTGCCGGGGCCGACGCGGCGGGCCGCCTCGTCCAGCGGGACGCGCCAGTCGACGCCGACGACGTCCGCGCCGGCCTCACCGAGCAGGCCGAGCAGCTCGCCGGTGCCGACGCCGAAGTGGATGCGCGGCACGCCGTACCCGGACACGGCCTCGAAGACCTTGCGGGAGGCGGGCAGCACCGAGCGGCGGTAGTCCGCGGGGGACAGCGCGCCGACCCAGGAGTCGAAGAGCTGGACGGCGCTCGCGCCCGCGTCGATCTGCACCTTGAGGAAGGCTGCCGTGATGCCGGCGAGGCGGTCCAGGAGGTCGGCCCACAGCTGCGGGTCGCCGTACATGAGGGCCTTGGTGTGCTCGTGGTTGCGGGACGGGCCGCCCTCCACGAGGTAGCTGGCGAGGGTGAACGGCGCGCCCGCGAAGCCGATCAGCGGGGTGGCGCCCAGCTCGCGGGTGAGCAGGCCGAATGCCTCGGTGACGTAGGCGACGTCCTCGGGGGTGAGGTCGCGCAGCCGCGCGAGGTCCGCACGGCTGCGGATCGGGTTCGCGATGACCGGGCCGACACCTGGCTTGATGTCGAGGTCGATGCCGATGGCCTTGAGCGGGACCACGATGTCGCTGAAGTAGATCGCCGCGTCCACCCCGTGCCGGCGCACCGGCTGGAGGGTGATCTCGGCCACGAGTTCCGGCCGCATGCAGGACTCGAGCATCGGGACGCCCTCGCGCACCTTCAGATACTCCGGCAGCGAGCGCCCGGCCTGCCGCATGAACCACACCGGGGTGTGCGGCACCGGCTCACGCCTGCACGCCTTGAGGAACGCGGAGTCGTACGTGGCGGTCGGCGGCTGGCCCGCGGGGCTCTGGTTGGCACTCACACCGGCAAGTCTCGCACGGCCCCGGAACAGCACCGGACCACGGGTGGGGCGGCTCCCGCGCGCCCCCGCAAGACCGCGTGATCCGGACATCGCGTCCGCACGCGGGTGTCCCTCCCTGCGCCGGGCCGCCGTTCCGCTTAATGTTCCCCGCATGGCTGCGGCTCAGGGACGACTGTCGGACGGCGCTGGCGGAATGGACGACGCGAAGGGGACCGAGGAAGAGGCCCGGCACAAGGGGAGTCACCACGGAAGTGGAGGGAACGGCGGGAGCGGCGGAAGTACGGCACCGCCGGCCTTCGCGGCCGCCGTGGAGGCGCTGCGGGCCGCGCGGCTGCGGCCGCAGATCGAGGTGGAGGCGACCCGCGCACCGCAGCGGCTCGCCCCGCACGCGTACGCGCTGGAGGCCGCGGTCGTCGACGGCGACGAGGACCTGGCGGACGGGCGGCTGGTACTGCTGCACGACCCGGCCGGGCACGACGCCTGGCACGGGACCTTCCGCCTGGTGACGCTGGTGCGGGCCGAGCTGGAACCGGAGATGGCGGCCGATCCGCTGCTGCCGGACGTGTGCTGGTCCTGGCTGACCGGCGCGCTCCAGGCGCGCGGGCTGACGTACGGCGAGCCCAGCGGCACGGTCACGCGTGCGAGTTCCCACTACTTCGGAGGGCTCTCGGCGCGCCCGTCCGCCTCGCAGATCGAGATCCGGGCGTCCTGGACGCCGCGCGAGGGTCTCGGCGGCGTCCCGGACACCGCGGCGCACCTCGCCTCCTGGTGCGATCTGCTGGCCCAGGTCGCGGGCCTGCCGCCGGCTGCCCCCGGTGACGCCTCGGTCGTGACGCTGCCGCAGCGGCGCGGCCCGCAGTCGCGCTGACCGCACCGACCGTCGTTCATCGTTCCGGACAAGGGGGTCCGCACGCCTGGAGCAGGTTCCGTCACTTTGTCGACACGGCCACTTTCGGCCTCGTATCGACAAAGTGTGAAACCGTTCGATCTTCGAATGATCGACAGCGTGTCCGAATTGCTCGGATTGTTACTCACCAGATCGTGATCATTCTCTAAAGGCGGACGCCTTCGGTGCCGAAGACGACTGTGACCTTGAAAGCACGGTTCGTCCCGGCTTCAACCCCATGAGCCGGCCCCGTCCCCGCACCCCAGGAGGCCTGGTGTCCGTTCTCCTCGAGCAGCCTGCAAGCCTGGTCGCCTACCGCCCGAACAAGCCGACCGCCATGGTGGTCGTGGCCGACCCGCGCGTCCGTTCCACCGTCACCCGCCACCTGTGGGCACTCGGTGTGCGCGACGTCATCGAGGCCTCGTCCGTCGCGGAGGCTCGTCCCCGCATCGGCAACCCCCGCGACATCTGCGTCGCCGACGTTCACCTCCCCGACGGCTCCGGTCTGACCCTGCTGTCGGAGACCCGCGCCGCGGGCTGGCCCAACGGGCTCGCCCTGTCCGCCGCCGACGACATCGGCGCCGTCCGCAACGCCCTCGCCGGCGGCGTCAAGGGCTACGTCGTCACCGGCACCCGCACCAACGTCGGGCTCCCCACCCGGCCGGGCGCCGCCCCCATCGGCGCCGCCGCCGCCCGCCTGCACCGCCGCCCCCCGGGCGCCCCGAGCCACCCGGGCGGCTACCGCGAGCTCTCCGGCCGCGAGGTGGAGGTGCTGCGACTGGTCGCGGAGGGCCAGTCGAACAAGGCGATCGGCGTCTCGATGGGCCTGTCCGCCCTGACCGTCAAGAGCCACCTGGCCCGCATCGCCCGCAAGCTCGGCACGGGGGACCGGGCCGGCATGGTCGCGGTGGCCCTGCGCACGGGCATCATCCACTGACCCCACTTCCCCCGCTCCCCGCGCTTCCCCGACTCCCCCTCCCCGCCTCTTCCGCCCCCTCCCCTCCCCCCTCCTTCTCCCCTTCCCCACCGACGCAGTGAAGCGGATCTTTCACTGACCTGACTGGTTTACGACCCCCCGGAGCCCGCCGACGGAACGTTCCGTCGGCGGGCTCGGTCGATCCACCGATACCCTTGACAGGTGACCGACGCCCACGAAACCGCAGCAGACCGTCCACTGCGAACCACCGGAGGCGCCCCTCCGGACGACGCCGGATCTTCTGCGAGTCAGGCGCCGATCCCCTTGCTCGAACCGCGCGAGGGCATTCCGCCGGTGATCGCCGACGCGGACGCCCTCGCCGAGGTGACCGCCGCCTTCGCCGCCGGGAGCGGCCCCGTCGCCGTCGACGCCGAGCGCGCCTCCGGGTACCGCTACGGCCAGCGCGCGTACCTGGTGCAGCTGCGCCGTGCGGGCGCGGGCACGGCCCTGATCGACCCGGTGGCCTGCCCCGACCTCTCCGGCCTCGGCGCGGCGATCGCCGACGCGGAATGGGTGCTGCACGCCGCCACCCAGGACCTGCCGTGCCTGCGGGAAATAGGGATGGTGCCCACCCTCCTCTTCGACACCGAGCTGGCCGGGCGGCTCGCCGGCTTCCCGCGCGTCGGCCTCGGCGCGATGGTGGAGAACGTCCTGGGCTTCGTCCTGGAGAAGGGCCACTCGGCCGTCGACTGGTCGACGCGCCCGCTGCCCGAGCCCTGGCTGCGCTACGCCGCGCTCGACGTCGAGCTGCTGGTCGACCTGCGGGACGCCCTGGAGAAGGAGCTGGACCGCCAGGGCAAGCTGGAGTGGGCCCGGCAGGAGTTCCACGCGATCGCGTCGGCTCCGCCGCCCGAGCCGCGCAAGGACCCCTGGCGTCGTACGTCCGGCATGCACAAGGTGCGCAGGCGCCGCCAGCTCGCCGTGGTCCGGGAGCTGTGGCAGGCCCGGGACCGGATCGCGCAGCGCCGGGACGTCTCCCCCGGCAAGGTGCTCGGGGACGCGGCCATCGTCGAGGCCGCGCTCGCACTGCCGGCCAACGCGCACGCACTGGCCGCCCTGAACGGGTTCGGGCGGGTGAACCGTCGGCAGCTTGAGCAGTGGCAGCTGTCGGTCGACCGGGCCAGGGCGCTGTCCGAGTCGCAGCTGCCGCAGCCCGGCCAGCCGGTGACCGGCCCCCCGCCGCCTCGGGCCTGGGCCGACAAGGACCCGGCCGCCGCGGCCCGGCTGACCGCGGCGCGCGCGGCGGTGACGGCGCTGGCCGAGCGGCTCGGTATGCCCCAGGAGAACCTGATCACGCCGGACACGGTGCGCCGCGTCTGCTGGGAGCCGCCCGCGGTGGTCGACGCCGAGTCCGTGGGCGCGGCGCTGGCCGGACACGGGGCCCGGCCCTGGCAGGTGGAGCAGGTGACACCGGTGCTGGTGGCGGCGCTGGGCCGGGAGGCGGCGTAGCAGGAACGGCGGACTCCGGCCAAGGTCGCGGTGCGGTTCCGGGGCGCCCGGGGGCGTTCCCTGGGGCGGCCACCTCAGCGGGCGCCCGGGTGACCGGGTCCTCCGGTGGTGTGACGGGCGGTGTGACCTTCGCCGCTCCCGCCGGGGGGACTGGGCAGCTACGTTACTCATAAGTAGCATGGGGCTGAGCGCGCGCTCAGTGCATGCGTGCCGCAGCAGTGCCATCCCGCACCCTGGAGGAGAGCCATCGTGCCTCGTACCGTCAGGGACGTCGTCTTCGTCGACGGCGTCCGCACCCCGTTCGGCAAGGCGGGCCCGAAGGGCATCTACCACGAGACCCGCGCCGACGACCTGGTCGTGAAGGCGATCCGGGAGCTGCTGCGCCGCAACCCCGGTCTCGACCCCAAGAAGATCGACGAGGTCGCCGTCGCCGCGACCACGCAGATCGGTGACCAGGGCCTGACCATCGGCCGCACCGCCGGCATCCTGGCGGGCCTGCCCACCTCGGTCCCGGGCTACTCCATCGACCGCATGTGCGCGGGCGCCCTGACCGCCGTCACCACGGTGGCCGGGTCCGTCGCCTTCGGGGCGTACGACGTCGCGATCGCGGGCGGTGTCGAGCACATGGGCCGCCACCCGATGGGCGAGGGCGTCGACCCGAACCCGCGGTTCGTCAGCGAGAAGCTGGTCGACGAGTCCGCCCTGTTCATGGGCATGACCGCGGAGAACCTGCACGACCGCTACCCGTCGATCACCAAGCAGCGCGCCGACGAGTACGCGGTGCGTTCGCAGGAGAAGGCCGCCAAGGCGTACGCCAACGGCCAGATCCAGGCCGACCTGGTGCCGATCTCGGTGCGCCGCACCAACGAAGAGGCCGGTGAGACGGGCTGGGGCCTGGTCACCGCCGACGAGCCGATGCGTCCTGGCACCACGCTGGAGAACCTGGCGGGCCTGAAGACGCCGTTCCGCGTGCACGGCCGGGTCACCGCGGGCAACGCGGCCGGTCTGAACGACGGCGCGACCGCCTCCCTCATCGCGAGCGAGGACTTCGCCCGCGAGAACAACCTCCCCGTGAAGATGCGCCTGGTCGCGTACTCCTTCGCGGGCGTCGAGCCGGAGGTCATGGGCTACGGCCCGATCCCGGCCACCGAGAAGGCGCTGGCGCAGGCGGGCCTGTCGATCTCCGACATCGGTCTGTTCGAGATCAACGAGGCATTCGCCGTCCAGGTCCTCGCGTTCCTGGAGCACTACGGCATCGCCGACGACGACGCGCGCGTCAACCAGTACGGCGGCGCCATCGCCTTCGGCCACCCGCTGGCATCCTCGGGCGTCCGCCTGATGACGCAGCTGGCCCGCCAGTTCGAGGAACAGCCGAACGTCCGCTACGGCCTGACGACCATGTGCGTCGGCTTCGGCATGGGCGCCACGGTCATCTGGGAGAACCCGCACTTCGAGGGGGACAAGTGAGCACCACCGCAGAGCTGCTGAAGGGTGCGGCCGAGCTGTTCCCCGGCGAGGTCGTCACCAGCGCCCACGTGCGCCACTTCGACCTCCCCCTGGGCGCGGGCCGCTTCGCGCTGATCACCCTGGACAACGGCCACGACCACACCAAGCCGACCACGCTCGGCCCGCAGTCGCTGGCCAACATCGACGCCGCCCTCGACCAGGTCGAGAAGGAGGCCGCGGACGGCGACATCGTCGGCGTCGGCGTCACCGGCAAGCCGTTCATCTTCGCGGTCGGCGCCGACCTCAAGGGCGTCGAGCTGCTGAAGCGGCACGAGGACGCGCTGGCCATCGGCAAGGGCGGTCACGACGTCCTCAAGCGCCTGGCGAACCTCGCGGTGCCGTCCTTCGGGTACTACAACGGCGCGGCCATGGGCGGCGGCGTCGAGATCGGCCTGCACTGCACCTACCGCACGGTGTCGGCGGCCCTCCCGGCCTTCTCCCTCCCCGAGGTCTTCCTCGGCCTGGTCCCCGGCTGGGGCGGCTGCACGCTGCTGCCGAACCTGATCGGCGCCGACAAGGCCGTCTCCGTGATCATCGAGAACAGCCTCAACCAGAACAAGCAGCTCAAGGGCAAGCAGGTCTTCGAACTCGGCATCGCCGACGCGATCTTCGAGGGCGCGGACTTCCTGGAGCAGTCGCTGCTGTGGACGGCGTCCGTCCTCAAGGGCGAGATCACCGTCGAGCGTCCGCTGATCGACCGCGGCGAGTCCTGGGACCAGGCGGTCGCGCGCGGCCGGTTCATCGCCGACGGCAAGGTGCACGGCGCCGCCCCGGCCGCCTACCGCGCCCTGGACATCATCGCCACCGCCAAGAACGGCGACCTCCAGCAGGGCTACGACGCCGAGGACCAGGCCCTCGCCGACCTGATCATGGGCGGCGAACTGCGCTCCGGCATCTACGCCTTCAACCTGGTCCAGAAGCGCGGCAAGCGCCCCGCCGGTGCCCCGGACAAGTCGCTGGCCCGCCCGGTGACGAAGGTGGGCGTCGTCGGCGCCGGCCTGATGGCCAGCCAGCTGGCCCTGCTCTTCCTCCGCCGCCTGGAGGTCCCGGTCGTCCTCACGGACATCGACCAGGAGCGCGTCGACAAGGGCGTGGGCTACGTCCACGCCGAGATCGACAAGCTGCTGGGCAAGGGCCGCATCAACCAGGACAAGGCGAACCGCCTCAAGGCGCTGGTCACCGGTGTCCTGGACAAGGCCGAGGGCTTCGCGGACGCGGACTTCGTCATCGAGGCCGTGTTCGAGGAGATGGGCGTCAAGCAGAAGGTCTTCGCCGAGGTCGAGGCGGTGGCCCCCGCGCACGCGATCCTGGCCACGAACACCTCCTCCCTCTCCGTCTCGGAGATGGCCTCGAAGCTGAAGCACCCCGAGCGGGTCGTCGGCTTCCACTTCTTCAACCCGGTCGCGATCCTCCCCCTGCTGGAGATCGTCCGCGGCGAGCAGACCGACGAGGCCTCGCTGGCCACGGCGTTCGGCGTCGCCAAGAAGCTGAAGAAGACCGCGGTCCTGGTCAAGGACGCCCCGGCGTTCGTGGTCAACCGCATCCTGACCCGCTTCATGGGCGAGATCCAGAACGTCATCGACGAGGGCACGCCGGTGCCGGTGGCGGAGAAGGCGGTGGAGCCCCTCGGCCTGCCGATGTCCCCACTGGTCCTCTTGGAGCTGGTCGGCCCGGCCATCGGCCTGCACGTCTCGGAGACCCTCAACCGGGCCTTCCCCGAGCGCTTCACGGTCTCCCCGAACCTGAAGGCGGTCGTCGAGGCCGGCAAGCGCGGCTTCTACGTCTACGACAGCGGCAAGCCCGAGCTGGACCCGGAGGTCGCCGCGCTCCTCAAGCAGGGCGACACCGTCCTGACGGAGGACCAGGTCCGCGACCGCGTCCTGGACGCGGTGGCCCAGGAGATCGGCCTCATGCTCGACGAGGGCGTCGTCGCCGAGGCCCAGGACATCGACCTCTGCCTGATCACCGGCGCGGGCTGGCCCTTCCACCTGGGCGGCATCACGCCGTACCTGGACCGCGAGGGGGTCTCGGAGCGGGTGAACGGGGGGCGGTTCCTGGAGGCGGGGGTGGCGAGCGTGCCCGCGTAGCGGGTCCGTCGTCGAAGGGGCGCGGGGCGCCCGCGGACCGGCCGTGGCCGGTCGTGCGGGCGTCCCGCGCCCCTTCGTCCGTTCTACCCGTCTGAGGCGGCGAGTTCGGCGATGGCAGCCGTCGCGCGGGCGCAGTTGTTGCGGTCCGCGTAGGCGAAGAAGGAGCGTGCCCGGTAGTCGTACTCCGGCTCGCGGACGCACCCGTTGCTGAGATACCGGATCACTTCGGTCACCACTTCCTCGACGTTGCCGCAGACCGGGCCGAACCCGTCGTACGCGGCTTCGAAGTACCCCTTCCTGGCGTGCTTCGCCCAGTACTCGTCCGGGTCGAACCGGGCGTAGACCAGCGGTGTGCCGAGGTAGGCCATGTCGAAGTGGACCGAGGACCAGTCGGTGATGAACAGGTCGCACTGGCGCAGCGCCGTCTGCACGCTGACCTTGGTCTGGTCCAGGCGCTGCACGCGGGGATGGTCCGGCACCACGCCGTCGATCATGTTCCGCATCTCGTAGTGCGGAAGGAAGTCGAGCACGTAGTCGTAGTGTTCCAGCGCCTCCATCAGTTTCGGGTGGCGGAGCAGCTGCACCATGAATTCGCGGTAGGTCGACTCCCGGAAGATCTCGTCGACCGCGTTCTGGTCGGCGCCGTCCTGTTGGAGGTAGGACGGGATCGTCAGGTACTTGCGCCAGGTGGGCATCAGCAGGACGCGCCTGCGGCCGCGGTCCGGCTGGAGGGCGTCGAAGCGCGGGAAGCCGAGTGCCTTGGCCTGGTCGCCGTAGTGCATGTGCTCGGAGAAGTACTGTGCTTCCCGGTCACTGGTCGCGAAGACCAGGTCCACGCCGGTCCGGTTCCGGTGCAACGCCTTGCTGCCGTCCTCGTCCGTGACCCCGTGCTGGAGGAAGACCCGCCTGGCTCCGATGCGCCAGTTGAGGTGCTTGAGGTACTTCGTGCGGTCCCAGCCGTCGGGGAGCATGTACGAGTCGATGTCGTAGGCGTTGATGAGCAGGGAGGCGTGCAGCATGAGGAGCTTGTGCTTCCAGGAGCTGTGCGCCACCACGTTCCCCAGGCGCTTCAGCTTGGCCCGGTCGGCGCTGCCCTTCTCGATGACGTAGTAGGCCTTGCGGCGGCGCTCGTGCTTACGCAGGTAGGTGAACAGGTGCAGGCTGTTGTCCTGTGCGGTGTCCCGGCGCTCGCCGATCAGCCAGATCTCCTTGCGGCGGTAGAACCGGAGCGTGGCCCGCCGGATGGCGCGGGCGCGCCAGAAGGGTGCCTTGCGCTTCTTCTGGTCCTGGTCGAGTCCCTCCAGGAAGTCCTCCCAGTCCTTGTCCCCGTCCCGGCCCCGCGCCTCCCGCACCACCAGTACGGCGTTGTCCTTGCCCTTCGACAGCGGAAGGACCCAGCGGTCCGCGACCTTCATCGGCCGGGCGCTGCGCAACATCGCCGTGGTGGTCATGCACGGGCGCGAGACATCACGGCCGGAGGTGCAGAAGACCAGCTTCAGCGGGAACTCGCCGTCCTTGAGTGCGCCTGCCGGGACGACCGCCTCGAACCCGCCCCAGGCGAGGTCGTCGCGGGTGGCGAGCAGGTCACTGCGCCAGACCTGCCGCGCGGGCACCATCTGCCCGCTCTTCTCCACCCACAGCTGCAGTCGGTTGCGCATGGGGCGGCCCATCGGGAGTCCGTTGAGGACGAACCGCCCGGCGACGAGGACTCCACCGGACTCCGGATCCGCCTGGATCCGTTCGACGTGCACGCTGGTGGAGGAGACCTTCGTGAGCGGAAGCAGTGCACTCGGCACCGCCACGTCGAGGTAGAGGTCTCCGCCGCGTCCGTACACACCGCCGACGGCCTGGTCCGGGCGGGCGAAGAGCTCGTACCAGTTCATGTACATCGCGAGGAACGGCACCCGGTGGCGGGCGTCGTGGGTGGAGGCCAGGACCGCGTCGGGTGTCACCAGTGTGTAGACGGCACGGGCGCGCTGGAAGAGCTGGTACAGCTCCTCCTCGGGCAGCACCTGCGGCGCGCGCAGGGCGAACCCCTGGTAGCTGCGCACCAGGAACCGGTTGAGGACCTCCTGCCGGTGGCCGGAGAGGCGGGAGCGGAGGGTCATCAGGTACTCCTCCAGGAGGAGGTGGTCCCAGTAGTTCGCCGTACGCTCCCACAGCTTGTCCATCGTGGAGTCCTCGGCCGCGCGCTTGCGGTACTTGTACACCGTGCTCGGCACCATCGCGATGCGATCCGCGAGCAGCATGGCGGGCACCGAGAAGAACGCGTCCTCGAAGTGCACGCCTTCGCGGAACCGGATGTTGTTGGCGCGGATGAACTCGATGTCGAAGAGCTTGTGGCAGGCGCTTCCACCGTGGATCATCTCCGGAATGTTCTCGATTCCGGGGTGCACCTGCACCTGCTTGCCGAAATAGCGCAGCCAGGGCCAGTTGGTCTCCTCCGGAAAGGTCTCCATCCGTCCGATGGTGAGCGGCACCTGCTCCTTGACCGCAGTCCGCCACATGGTTTCCAGGGCGTCTTCAGGCAGGACGTCGTCGGAGTCGCAGAAGGTGATGTACCGGGCGCTGACCAGGTCCATGCCCGCGTTCCTGGCCCCACCGGCCTTTCCCTCCGCGTGCACGAAAGCCCACACGTTGGGGTGCCGTGCCGCGAACTCCGCCGCGATGGCGGGCGAGCTGTCGCTGCTGCCGTTGTCGACCAGGACCACCTGGCAGCGGTCGAAGATCGTCTGGCGGGCCAGCGAGTCCAGGCACTCCGGGAGGTATCTCTCCACGTTGAAGATGGGGACGACGACGGCGACGGCATAGAGGGGATCGAACACGAATGACTCCTGATTTCTGACGAATACCCCATTTCTGGAGCGGGCGTTGGTCAGTGCTGGCTGGACTCGACGACCAGGTGTGCGTTCCCGCCCTCGGCAGTGATCCGCGCGAGGCCGTGGAATCCGTTGACGGGCGGATGCTGGGTAAGGGCCGGGGAGACGGCACAGGGGCGCGAGACGTCCCTGCCCCGGGTGCACACGACCAGGCGCACGGGGAAGGAGCCGGCCGGGAACTGCCGAGGGTCGACGGCGACGCTGAAGACCGCTCCCGCTTGGTCCGGCCGGTCGTGGGAGTGCCCGTGGTTCACCGCCGGGAGGGTCTTGCCACTGCGTTCGAACCAGACCTGCAGTTCCAGCTTGGCCAGCAGTTCGTCGGGGATCCCGTTGACGGAGAAGCGGCCGTGGATCACCGCCGTCCCGCCGTCTCCCGCGGCGACGCCCTCGATCCGGGCCGGGACCGACGTGACCTTCGTCAGCGGCAGCCCCCAGGACGTCCCCGGGTAGTCGACGTAGAGGTCCCCCTCACGGCCGAAGACCGGTCCAAGGACCGACGCCGGACGGTAGAAGAGGTCGAAGTCCCCGAAGTGCAGTGCGAGATACGGGAGCCGGTGCCTGGTGTCGTGCGTGCTGCGCGCGAACTGCTCGGACGTGATCCCCCAGTAGAGCGTGCGGCAGCGCTCGAAGAGCTGTCGACAGTCGGCTTCTCCGAAGACGCGGGGCGCCCTCAGCAGGAAGCCCTGCATGCTGCGGACCAGGAACCGTTCCAGCGTTTCCTGCTGGTACGGCGTGAGTGTCTGGCGCATGGCCGCGAGGTACTCCAACATCACCAACTGGTCGGCGTAGTTCTGCGGAAGGTCCCAGATGGTGTCCATGACGGAGGTGCCGTCACCGCGCCTGCGGTACTCGTACACGGGAGCATCGACCAGCGCGATGCGCTCCGACAGCAGCAGCGCGGGTAGCGAGACGTAGGCGTCCTCGAAGGCGGTTCCGGTACCGAACCGTATGCCCTGGGAACGCAGCAGATCGAGGTCGAAGATCTTGTTCCAGCAGGACGCCGAGTGGATCAGGTCGGGAATGTCGACGACGCTGCTCACCGTCTTGACGTTCTTGCCGAAGTACTTGTGCCAGGGTGCCTTGACCGGCTTCGGAACGTGCTTCTCCCGTCCCACGACAACCGTGGCCCTGCTCCTGACGATGGTGTTCCGGAGCACTTCCAGGGAACGCTCGGGCACGACGTCGTCGGCATCCCAGAAGGCGATGTACGGCGTGGTAGCCATGTCCATGCCCAAATTGCGCGCGTCCCCGGCCCTGCCCTCGGGTTGGGCGACCAGGTCGACGTTGGCGTGCCGGTCGGCGAACTCGCTCGCGATCACCACCGACTGGTCGGTGCTGCCGTTGTCGACGAGGATCACATGGGCACGCGTCAACGCCGTCTGCGCGGCCACCGACTCCAGAAACGCGCCGAAGTGGTTCTGGACGTCACGGAACGGCACGACGACTGTCACGTCACGGTTGGCTTGGGACATACTTCCTCCTGGAACACCACATCAATGCTTCGACCCCCGAACGAGGCTGTCGATCGCTTCCGAGGCCCTCACATTGTTCTGCCGGTCCCGGTACTCGAAGAATTTCTCCGCCCGTCGCAGGTACTCGGGCTCCCGCACACAATCTGCCCACATGTAGCGCACCACTTCGGCAACGGTCTCTTCGACGGTTTCACACACCGGCCCGAATCCGTCCCGGCGGGCGTCGAAGTATCCTTTCTGGTAATGCCCGTCCCAGTATTCGTGGGCATCGAACTGCGCGTAGACCAAAGGCGTGCCCAGGTATGCGACGTCGAACGCGGTGGACGACCAGTCCGTGATGAAGAGATCGCAACGTCGCATGGCATCCTGCACGCTGATCTCGTTCTGGTCGAGAATCCGGACCCGCTTCCGGTCCGGCACCATGTCGCCGACCATCGCGCGCATTTCGTAGTGCGGCAGGAATTCCAGGGTGTAGTCGTACCGGTCGAGCGCGGACAGCAAGTCCGGGTTGCTCAGGAGGCGGACCATGAAGTCCCGGTAGCCGGAGGCCAGGAACCGGTCGCGCGCGGCCTGTCGCGCCTCGCGGCCACCGCCGTCACGGCTGTACGAGGCGACGGTCAGATAGGCGCGCCACGTCGGCATGAACAGGATCGTGCGACTGCCACGACCGGGGGTCAGCGCGTCGAAGCGGGGGAAACCGCTGACCGACACCTGCTCCTCGTAGCCGAGTTCCCGGGACAGGAACCGCCCCTCGTCCCGGCTCACCGCGAGAATGAGATCGACACCCGTGCGGTTGCGGTGCAGGCCCTTGCTGACGTCCTTGTCCGTCACTCCGTGCTGCAGGAAGACCCGGCGGGCGCCCACGCGCCAGCTCAGGTGCTTGAGGTAGCGGGTCCGGTCCCAGCCGTCGGGCAGCATGTACGTGTCGATGTCGTAGGCGTTGACCAGGGCCGCGGCGTGCAGCATCAGAAGCTTGTGCTTCCAGGAACTGTGCGCGACGACGTGTCCGAGCCCGGCCAGGTGGGCCCGGTCCGGGCTGCCGGCCCGGATCACGTAGTACGCCCCGCGCCGCTTTCCGGCGGTGCGCACATGGCGGAACAGATGCCAGCCGTTGTCCTGCGCGGTGTCGCCCCGCTCACCGAACAGCCAGATGTCCCGCCCCAGGAACAGCGGCTTCAGCGGCTTCGTGAGCAACCGGATCAGGCGCTGCTTCCAGAAGGGCCGGCGGCGCAGAACGTGTTTGGCGTCCTTGGCGAGGAGGCCCCCCAGCACGCTGCGTCCGCCGAGTCGGCCGGCCGTCCGCAGGACCATCAGGATCGCCCGGTTCTTCCCCTTCCAGTGCGGCACCACACGTGCCCCACCGTGTTCGACGACGCGTGCCCCGCGCAGGTAGCCCGCGGCGACCAGACACGGGGTGACCGCCTGGCCGCCCTCGGCGTCGACGGCGAACTCCAGGTCGTGCACGCCCTGGCGCAGGGAGCCGAGGGGCAGGTCCGCGGTGAAGCCGCCCCATTCGGTGTCCGGTCGCGTGTTCCTCATGTCCCGGCGGCGGACCTGGGTGGCGGGAACGCTGAGACGGCTCCCGCGTACGCGCAGGCTCAGGTGCCCGTCCAGCGGCCGGACCAAGGGCATGCCGCCCACGTCGAACCGCCCGGAGAGCCTCAGCACTCCGGTTCCCGGCACCTGTCGGACGTGCTCGAGGTGGGCGGTGAAGGGCGTGGCCCGTGCCAACGGGGCCAGCCGGTCCGGAAGGTCGCCGAAGAGGTGGGCGCTGCCGTCGCGCACGGAGAGCTTGCCCAGTCGGGACGCACGGTCCGCGAAGAGAGCGAAGTCCCCGGTGGCGAAGGCGAGGTAGGCCACGCGGTGACGGGCGTCGGCGGTGGCCCTGAGGACCAGATCCGGTTCGACGTCCTGGTAGACCGCACGGCACCGCGAGTAGATGTCCTCCAGTTCGGCCCCCTGGAAGAGGTCGGGAGCCCGGAGCGCGAAGCCCTGGTAGCTCCGGACCAGGAAGAGGTCGAGCACGGCCCGCGAGAGATCGGGCAGGCCCCCGCGCATGCGGTGCAGGTACTCCACCAACTGCAGGTGGTCCCAGTAGTTCTGCCGCCGCGTCCAGATGGCGTCCATGGTCGAGTTGCCCGCGGCACGCTTGCGGTACTGGTAGACGCACTGGTCGACGAGGGCGAGGCGGGTGGCGAGTACGAGCGCGGCCACGCCGACGTAGGCGTCCTCGAAGTGGACGCCTTCCGCGAAGCGGATGCCGTGGGAGCGCAGGTAGGCGAGGTCGAAGAGCTTGTTGCAGGCGCTCGCGCTGTGCACCAGCTCGGGCATCTCCGCCACGCTGCCGAACGTGCGGTCGCCCTTGCCGAAGTATCCCTTCCAGGCCCAGTTGGTCGGCTTGGGGAAGGTCTCCATCATCCCCACCACGACCTGGGCGCCGGTCGTGGTGGCAGCCTCCAGCATGCTTTCCAGCGCGGTGGGCGGCAGGATGTCGTCGGAGTCGCAGAAGGTGATGTGGGCGCCGGTCGCGCGGTCCATCCCGAGGTTGCGCGCCGCCCCGGCGCCCCCGCCGCGGCGCACCAGCACCGTGATGTTGGGGTGCCGACGGGCGAACTCGGCACAGAGCCGGTAGGAGCCGTCCGTGCTGCCGTTGTCGACGAGCAGGACCTCACAGCGTTCGAACACCGTCTGCGCGGCGATGGAATCCAGACATTCCTGGAGGTACTGCTCCACGTTGTACACCGGCACGACCAGCGTGACGTCATAGGCGTTCATGCGCGGTGGAGCTCACTCGCAGGCTCGATGGCGTTCTTGCGGTCCGCCACTTCATAGGGGCTGGGCACCGGGAAGTAGGCCCTGAGGAAACGATCCAGCATGATCCGTTGCGCCTCCGGGTCAGCCGCTTCCACCGTGTCGTTCAGGCAGAAGGTGTCCATGTTCCGGTTGGCGAGGAGCGTGTTGAGGCGCCGCTCGGCGAGATCCGCCGAGAGGTCGATGTACCGGTACTGGATCTCCCCCACCGTGGCCCGCGCCGAGTGGTACGCGAAATAGTGGTGCAGCGAGGAGGCGATCGGCACGTCGTCGGGCGAGCGGAAACGTGAATACTGGGTGGCGGCATGCTCCTGGACGAAGGTCTCCTCGATCTCCTGCAGCACACTCCTGCGCAGCGCGTGCGGGGTGTGCTTCATCTTCTGGGAAATGGCGGTACCGAATTTCTGGGCGATGAGCCAACGGCTGTTCTTTCCCGCGGCATTGACCGGAAGGTCCTCCGGGGAGGCGGCTCCTCCCGGTATCAACGCGGGCGAGGTGAAGAACTTGGTGATGCCGTTCGGGTGGAAGAAGTGCGCGGGCGTGACCGGCCGACCGAAGAACACGTCGTCGTTCAGGTAGAGGAAGCACTCCGAGAGTCCCGGGATGTGATGCAGCTGACTCTCGATGGCGTGCGAGTTGAACGTCGGCAGGGCGGCAGCCTCGGAGAAGACCTCCCGGTGGTCCACCACCCGGAGGTTGGCGTGCTGCGTCTGGAGCCAGGACGGCACCTGGCCCGCCGTCACGAGGTAGATGTTGCGTACCCAGGGTGCGTTCTGGTGGAGCGACCGCAGTGAGTAGCGCAGTTCGTCGCGGCTGGTGAACCGCGAGTCGTTCGCCGCCTGCTCGTGCAGACCGTCCACGGAGAACCCCCGGCGCACCCGGTCGCGCGACGCCCGCCAGACCGGGTCCGAGTCGTCCACCCAGGTGTAGACGACGTCGATGGGGAACTGGTGGTCCTCGGGGAGCGGCACGGCGAACTCGGCCAGCGTCCGGGCCTTCCCGGTGCGGTACGCCGGGGGTATGGGGCTGAAGAGGCTCTGCGGCGCGGACTTGCGCGCGGCGCTCACCGGTACCGCGTCGATGACCCGGTTCGGCCGCGGAGCATGCAGCTCCCCGTCCCGCTCCGTCCACATCTCGATGTCGCATCCGCTGGCCGCACCGAAGACCAGCTGCTGGGTCGGGTCGCACACGTACCAGGCGACCCTCAGCACCTTGTGGTTGCGCAGCTGCCGCCAGGACCGCTCCTCGTCGCCGGGCTCCATCCGGGCCTCACTGCCGGCGGCCGGTCCCACGTAGCCCGGGGCCTGGGCGAAGGCCAGCCGGAGCATCTCCTCCACCAGCGAGCGGGATGCGGCGGGGACGGCGACGGCGGGCAGTCCGCTGTTCGTGCCGCGCACGCAGAAGTAGTCGATGCCCGCCGACTCCAGGACGGAGACCACGATGTTGAGGTTGCGGGCCCGGGCGGCCCAGTCCGTCGCCCCCTCGACCAGCAGCGCACGCATGTGGCGACGGCCCACCCGGACGACTCGCCGGGAGTGGGCGGGGCTGTGCCGGGGGGCATTGCGCTTGCCCCCCATCGCCCAGACCACCGCGGCCGAGCGTACGGAGTCGGCGGCGGTGAGCGAGGACTTCACCGCCTTGCGGACGGGGGTCGGCACCCCGCGGACGATGCGCCGCCTCGCGCCGGTCGGGACCGCAGACCGGTACGCCGAGACCAGCGCTCCGGCTTCAGGGTTGTCCGAGCCACCCACGAGGCATCCACCATCCGTACCCAGCAGCGCTGCCCTCCCAAGGGCATCCACACCTCGCTGTGTGGCGCCTTGGATCAGAAGAAGCACGCATTCCCAGACACGGGGGCCCATCACCCCCGATTCGACTACGATCGCCACACACCGGCAATCCATCAAACTTTCACATAATGGTTTCCTAAAAGTCCAGATCAAGACAGCCGGCAGACAGGTTGTGGCGCGTGACGATCGCCACATGCAACGGATACAACCATTTGCCGCTCTGGACTTTCAGCGCAACATGCTGTAGGGGTGCGCGCTCAACTACTGGGCAGGCGGCTCCAGTCGGAGAGGGTCAGTCCCGGCTCCGGCCGCTGCCTGTTCACCAGGACGGCGCCGTCCGCGGCGACCATCGCCATGACGATCCGGCCGTGCCCGTCCAGTGCCAGCGCCGGAGTACCGACGCAGGCCAGCCCGGTGTCGGTCCACCACAGCCCACCGGACTCGGCACCGGTGCCGCACACGCCCAACACGGCCGTTCCCGTACGTCCCTGGTGGGCGAGGACCGTGCAGTCGTAGCCGTCGACGGTGGCACGGAGGGTGGCGTGGGTCCCCTCTCCCGGCGCCCCGCCGGCTGGAAAGGCCCACTCACCGGGTCGCTGCGCGTAGACACCCGTGCCGCTCTGCTCGGACCAGTAGGCGGTGAACACCCCGGGCGCGGTCTCGAGGAGCGCGGCCGAGCCGGGTACGGGGGCCGGGGTGAGATCCTGCGCCCGGCGAAGATCCGCCCCCGGTTCCGTCTGCACCCAGTGCATGACCGAGCGGTGTCCCGGCGCGAGCAGTTCGACCAGTCCGACCGTGTTCGCCGCGGCGCTCAGTCCGCCCGCGACCGCGCCGCCGCGCAGGTCCTTCCATGTCTCCCAGGCCCCGCTCCTGGCCTCGCGGCGCAGCATGACCCCACCGGGGCCGCCGGAGACGAAGACGTGGACCGTGCCCTGCCCGTCCACGGCGGCAGCCGGCGCACCGAGGCTCGCCGCCTCCCTCGGATCGCGGAAGGGGTTGCCGAGGGAACGCCAGTCGCCGAGCGTCCGCCCCGTCTGGTACTGCACGGCGTAGACCAGATCGGCTTTCGGTCCGTCACCGCCGGACCGTTCCCTCCGCCCGATGAAGTGCGCGTAGCGGTTGGCTCCCTGGGCCACGGCGAGGCACGTCAGCCCTTGGACGGGGAAGAAGTCCGGCCCGCTGAAACGGGCACTGCCCACCGCGGTCTCGGTCCAGCGGTGCACACCGCCTTCGACCAGCGCATACGCACTGAGGCGGTCGTCGTGCCCACGCAGCAGCCACGACCCCGTGGCCACGGACGTCACGGACACGCGCTGAGGCCGCACCTCGGCCGCGACACCGGTTCGGGCCCCCCGGTCCACCGCCTGCGCACCTCTGCCGCGCATGTGTACCGTCCCCTCCCACGCCGGTCCTGGTGTCCACAGATGACTCCAGAATTCGCCACATCATACGCACGACCGAACAGGTGTCCCAGTGTCCTGTCGGGGCGCACACCGGGCACATCGGTCGTACGCGTGCTCGATCGGGTGTCTATAGTTCAATGCCAACCAAGCGTCAGCCGAGCAGCACCGACCCGGCCCCTCACGGGAGCGGCCAGCTGCTCCTGCCCTCTGGGCACGAGTTGCGAGGACCCGCCGTGAGCCACGACCTGAGCACCCCCGTGCCGCCTGCCCCTCAATCGCCGAGCGAGGGGCGCGGGAGCCGAAGAGCCGGGAAGAACCGGAAGAAGAAGCGCCGGACCGGCCGTAACATCCTGCTCGGCCTGGCCGTACTCGTCGTCGCCGCGGCCGGTACCGGCTACTGGCTCTACAGCGACCTCAACGGCAACATCAACGGCGTCGACATCAATGACGCCATCGGCAAGGACCGGCCGGAGAAGCTCCCCACCTCCGGGCAGAACGTCCTGATCCTCGGCTCCGACTCGCGCGCGGGCGACAACGCCGAACTGAACACCGGCAAGGTCGCGGGGGCCCGTTCGGACACGGCGCTGGTGATGCACATCCCCGAGGGGCGCAAGGAGGCCGTCGCCGTCAGCATTCCGCGGGACACCCTGGTGACCCGGCCCGAGTGCACCAAGCCGGACGGCTCCGAGGTGGCCTCGGCCGAGCGTGTGATGTTCAACTCCGTCTACTCGCAGGTCGGTCCGGCCTGCGTGGTCAAGACGGTGGAGAAGATGTCCGGGGTCCGCATGGACCACTACGTCGAGATCGACTTCGCGGGCTTCAAGGATCTGGTGGACGCGATAGGCGGCGTCACCGTCACCGTCGACCAGGACATCCACGACAAGTCCAGCGGGCTCGACCTGACGGCCGGCACGCACAAGCTGAACGGCACGGACTCACTGGCCTTCGTCCGCACCCGGCACGGCGTCGGTGACGGCAGCGACCTCGGGCGGATCGGGCTCCAGCAGGAGTTCATGATCGCCCTGCTGAGCGAGATCAAGAAGCAGGACCTCCTGGGCAGCCCGACCAAGACCTACAAGATCGCGGACACGCTCACCGCGGCTCTCACCACCGACTCCGAACTCGCGTCGCTCACCGCGCTCGCGGACTTCGGACGCAGTCTGAACGGGGTGGACCCGTCCACGATGGAGACCATCATGCTGCCGGTGGCGTACGACAAGATCGACCCGAACCGGGTGGTGGCCGCGGAGCCGCAGGCGTCCACGCTCTGGAAGGCGATCCGCAGCGACGAGGACATCCCGGAGTCGGCGAAGAAGTCCCCTGCGGGCGGCAAGACTTCCTGACCCTCGGCCGGTCGGTCCGTCAGGGAAGAACCCCGCTCCCCTGACGGACGACGGTCGCTCAGACCGCCTCCCACGCCCCCAGCGCCAGCCCCGCCTCGTCCTTGCGTCGGGACAGCAGTAGCTGTCCGCCCGACGGGGACAGGGTCGCCGCCACCAGGCGGGCGTCGGCGTCCAGGGTCAGGGAGACGGTCGCGTCGGACGGCAGGGCGGGGCCCGACTCGGTCCAGGCCGCGCCCATCTCCTCCAGTTCCGTGGGGTACGCGGCGAAGGCGACGCGGCCGCCGGCGGCCGAACGCTGGGCGAGCAGCGTGCAGTCGTGGCCGTCTATGACGGTGCGGACGGCAGCCACGGGGCCGGGGCCGACGGCGGTCACCAGGGGTACGGGCTTTCCGCCGGGACGCCAGGCGCACAGCTCACCCGTGCCGGCGTCGGTGAAGAAGACCGTGGTGTGCTCCGCGGAGGTCGCCAGGGCGCGCAGGGTGCCCGGGCGGACGGCCGCGTCGAGACGCTCCCCCAGCACCGGTCGCGCGCCCGGCTTGTCCTGGCGCCAGTGCAGGATGCCGCCCTCGACGGGTGCGTACACCTCGACCAGGCCGGAGTCGGCCGTCACGGCCGCGGGCGACTCCTGGACGCCACGGCCCTTCAGGTCGCGCCACGGCTCCCAGCCGCCCTTCTCCTGCTGGGCCACCATGCTCAGGCCGCCGCCCCCGTTGCGGACGAAGACGTGGGCGCGGCCCTGCGCGTCGACCGCGACGGCGGGGGTTCCGGTGCGGTCGCCCTGCTTGTTGGGGTGGCCGACCGGCTGCCAGTCGAGGGGCGCGAGCAGCGGGCGGAAGTGCGTGGTGTGGACGAGGGTGCAGCGGCCGGCGCCGGTGGGGCGCCAGGCGACCAGATGCGTGTAGCCGTCCGGTCCCCGGCCGACCGCGAGGCCGCCGTCCGGGCGCAGTTCCTGGTCGCCGCCGATGCGGCGCGGGGCCTCCCAGTGGCCCGCGGGCGCGCGTTCGGCACGCCACAGGGCGGCGTCGTTCGACGGGAGGTACACACTGAGGCGGCCGTCGCGGCCGAGGAGAAGCCAGTCGCCATTCACCGCATCACTCTAAGCGGGACCGTCGGCTCCGTGTCGGTCGGGTGCGGCCGTCACCGTGCCGAGAGGGGACGGTGACGGAGCCGTGCGACCCTGGCGGGATGGAAGACAACGCGTCCCTGCTCGTGGTCGTCGACGCCGCGAACGTCGTCGGCTCGGTGCCCGACGGCTGGTGGCGGGACCGGCGTGGGGCCGCGGAGCGGCTGCGGGACCGGCTGGCGGCGGACGGGGTGCCGGTGCGGGCGGGGCCGGCGGAGGTCGTACTCGTGGTCGAGGGTGCGGCCCGCGGGGTGGAGTCCGTGACCGGCGTGCGGGTGGAGTCCGCGCCCGGCAGCGGGGACGACCACATCGTCGAGCTGGTCGCGCGGGCGGCCGGTGACCGCCCCGTGCTGGTGGTGACGGCCGACCGCGAGCTGCGCCGCCGGGTGACGGAGTTGGGGGCGGAGGTGGCGGGGCCGAGGACGGTGCGGCCCGGGTGAGACCCGGCCGCGTACAAGGGCGGACCCCGCACGCGGTGCGCGTGCGGGGTCCGGTGTGGAGGAATCGGTGGGGCTACGGGCCGGACGGCTTGCCCGGGGCGGCCGGGGTCTCCTCGCCGCGGGCCAGGCGGCTGTGGGTGCGGCCGTAGAGGAAGTAGACGACGAAGCCGATCGCCATCCAGATGGCGAAGCGGACCCAGGTCTCGGCGGGCAGGTTCAGCATCAGCCACAGCGAGGCGGCCACGGAGACGATGGGCAGCACCGGGACCAGCGGGGTGCGGAAGGCGCGCGGCAGGTCCGGCCGGGTCCTGCGCAGGATGATCACGCTGATCGCGACGATGACGAAGGCGAAGAGCGTGCCGATGTTCACCAGCTCGGCCAGCTCGCTGAGGCTGGTGAAGCCGGCGACGATCGCGATGACCACGCCGAGCAGGATGGTCGGCCGGTAAGGGGTGCGGAACTTCGGGTGGACGTGGGAGAAGAAGCGCGGCAGCAGTCCGTCGCGGCTCATCGCGAAGAACACCCGGCTCTGGCCGAGCAGCAGGATCATGCAGACCGTGGTCAGGCCGACGGCCGCGCCGAAGCTGATCACCCCGGAGAAGAAGGGATGCCCGGTGGCTTTGAAGGCGTCGGCGAGCGGGGCGTCCACCGAGAGCTTGGTGTAGTGCTGCATGCCGGTGACGACGATGGAGACGCCGACGTACAGCAGGGTGCAGATGATCAGGGAGCCGAGGATGCCGCGGGGCATGTCGCGCTGCGGGTTCCTGGTCTCCTCGGCGGCGGTGGCGACGATGTCGAAGCCGATGAAGGCGAAGAAGACGACCGAGGCGGCCGTGAAGATGCCCATCACGCCGAAGTTGGCCGGCGCCCAGCCGAACATCAGCTGGATGAGGGGTGAGTGCAGTCCCCCGCCCGCCTCGACGGGCTGCGACTTCGGAATGAAGGGGTCGTAGTTGGCGCCCTTGATGAAGAAGGCCCCGGCGATGATCACGATGAGGACGACCGCCACCTTGATGGCGACGACGAGTGAGGTGATCCGCGCCGACAGCTTCATGCCGAGGACGAGGATGGCGGTGAGCACCAGCACCAGGGCGGCGGCGAGGATGTCGAAGCCGAAGCCGTCCGCGCCGTCGCGTCCGCCCAGCTCCGCCGGCATGTGCCAGCCCGCGTTGTCCAACAGTGAGCGGATGTAGCCCGACCAGCCGACGGCCACCACCGCCGTGCCGAGCGCGAACTCCAGGACCAGGTCCCAGCCGATGATCCAGGCGGGCAGTTCGCCCAGCGAGGCGTAGGAGAAGGTGTAGGCGGAGCCGGCCACCGGGACGGTGGAGGCGAACTCGGCGTAGCACAGCGCGGCGAGCGCGCAGACGACGCCGGCGACCACGAACGCCAGGGCCACGGAGGGTCCGGCGTTGTTCTTGGCGACGGTGCCGGTCAGTACGAAGATGCCGGTGCCGATGACGACGCCGATACCGAAGACGGTCAGGTCCAGCGCCGACAGGGATTTCTTGAGCGCGTGCTCCGGTTCCTCCGTGTCACGGATGGACTGCTCGATCTTCTTCGTCCTGAACAGGGTGTTGCTCACGGGGACCTCCCACGCTTGTCGTCCTCGACATGATCGAGAGGGGGCGTACTGCGTATGCCCCGGCGTGGGCGATTTCACGCGGATGGGCCGGTTCCACCACTGCAACGAGTGGTCGAACCGGCCCATCCGGCGCAGTGCCGGGTTGCGGGTCCCGCGGTGCGCGGTGTCAGTCGCGCGCGGCCTCCACCTGGTCCACCTCGGCGCCCGCGCGGTCGTACCTGCCGTCGAGCTTGGCGACCAGGCCGGTGACCTGGCGCGCGATGTCGGGTGCGGTGAGTCCGATCTCGGCCAGCACCTCCGCGCGGGAGGCGTGGTCGAGGAAGCGCGGCGGGATGCCGAAGTCGCGCAGCGGTACGTCGACGCCGGCGTCGCGCAGGGCCTGGGCGACGGCGGAGCCGACACCGCCGACGCGGGAGTTGTCCTCCACGGTGACGACCACGCGGTGCCGCTCGGCGAGCGGGGCCATGGCCTCGTCGACGGGCTTGACCCAGCGCGGGTCGACCACGGTGGTGGAGATGCCCTGCTTGTTCAGCAGCTCGGCGACCTCCAGGCACATCGGCGCGAGGGCGCCGACCGAGACCAGGAGGACGTCGGGGGTGTCGGTGCCGGGGGCGCGCAGCACGTCCATGCCGCCGACGCGGCCGACGGCCGGGACCGCGGGGCCGACGGCGCCCTTGGAGAAGCGGACCACGGTCGGGGCGTCGTCCACCGCGACGGCCTCGCGCAGCTGGGCGCGGACCTGGTCGGCGTCGCGCGGGGCGGCGAGCCTGAGGCCGGGGACGACCTGGAGGATCGACATGTCCCACATACCGTTGTGGGAGGCGCCGTCGGTGCCGGTGACGCCGGCCCGGTCCAGCACGAAGGTCACGCCGCACTTGTGCAGGGCGACGTCCATCAGGACCTGGTCGAAGGCGCGGTTGAGGAAGGTGGCGTACACGGCGAAGACCGGGTGGACGCCGCCGTGCGCGAGGCCGGCCGCGGAGACCGCGCCGTGCTGCTCGGCGATACCGACGTCGTAGACGCGGTCCGGGAATGCCTTGGCGAACTTGTCGAGGCCGACCGGCTGGAGCATGGCCGCCGTGATGGCGACGACGTCCTCGCGCTCCTTGCCGAGCTTGAGCATCTCGTCGCCGAAGACGCTGGTCCAGTCGGCGCCGGAGGTGGCGATGGGCAGGCCGGTGTCGGGGTGGATCTTGCCGACGGCGTGGAAGCGGTCGGCCTCGTCCTGGAGGGCGGGCTGGTAGCCGCGGCCCTTCTCGGTGAGGCAGTGCACGATGACCGGGCCGCCGAAGCGCTTGGCGCGGGTGAGGGCGGACTCCAGGGCCTCCAGGTCGTGGCCGTCGATGGGGCCGACGTACTTGAGGCCGAGGTCCTCGAACATGCCCTGCGGGGCGATGAAGTCCTTCAGGCCCTTCTTGGCGCCGTGCAGGGTGTCGTAGAGGGGGCGCCCGACGACCGGGGTGCGCTCCAGGACCTCCTTGGTGCGGGCCAGGAAGCGCTCGTAGCCGTCGGTGGTGCGCAGGGTCGCCAAATGATTGGCGAGGCCGCCGATGGTGGGGGCGTAGGAGCGCTCGTTGTCGTTGACGACGATGACGAGGGGGCGGTCCTTGGCGGCGGCGATGTTGTTCAGCGCCTCCCAGGCCATGCCGCCGGTGAGGGCTCCGTCGCCGATGACGGCGACGACGTGGTCGTCACGCTCCAGGACCTGATTGGCCTTGGCGATGCCGTCGGCCCAGCCGAGGACCGTGGAGGCGTGGCTGTTCTCGATGACGTCGTGCTCGGACTCCCCCTGCGAGGGGTAGCCGGACAGGCCGCCCTTCATCTTGAGCCTGGAGAAGTCCTGGCGGCCGGTGAGCAGCTTGTGCACGTAGGACTGGTGGCCGGTGTCCCAGAGCACCTTGTCCTTCGGCGACTCGAAGACCCGGTGCAGGGCGAGGGTGAGTTCCACCACGCCGAGGTTGGGGCCGAGGTGGCCGCCGGTCTTGGAGACGGCGTCGACGAGGAAGGTACGGATCTCCTCGGCCAGCTGAGTCAGCTCTTCCAGGCTGAGCCGGTCCAGATCGCGCGGTCCCGTGATGCGGGTCAGCAGCGGCACCCGTGCCTCCTTGCAGTAGAGCTGTTGCCGGGCTCGTCGAGTCTAATGTTCCGTTCCGGCGGAACGTGTCCGGGCGGTGCGTCGTACGTCACGCGTTCGGCCTTACCCACGGGCGGACCGTTCTACGTCTTCCCGGTCCGCGCCTTCCCCGTTTGCGCGCGGGGGCACGCCGCCGCGCGGCTTGGTGACACCTTTACCCGGCTGGTCCAGTCCGCGGGGCGCGCGGTGTCCAGGCCAGGAGGCGCCCGGCCCGGCACATTGGTCTAGTCCCATTCTGGTCCAGACCATTGCGTCCCCCGTCACCGCGGCGATATCCCCGTACCCGGCAACACCCCAGCACAGCACGGGAATCGACGTTCCACCCCACACACACCGGGACTGACATGAGACGCATGCGTTCCATCCGGGCGGCCCTCACCGCCGCCGCCACCACCGTGGCCGCGGTGGGCCTCGCCCTGTCCGGCACCGGCGCGGCCGAGGCGGCGACCCCGCTGCCGGACCGGGTCTTCGCGCCGTACTTCGAGGCCTGGACCGGCGAGAGCCCGGCCGCGCTGGCCGCCCAGTCGGGTGCCAAGCACCTCACCATGGCCTTCCTCCAGACCGCGACCCCGGGCTCCTGCACGCCGTACTGGAACGGCGACACGTCGATGCCGATCGCCCAGTCCACCTTCGGCGCCGACTTCGACACCATCCAGGCGAGCGGGGGCGACGTCATCCCCTCGTTCGGCGGCTACACGGCCGACACCACCGGCACCGAGATCGCCGACAGCTGCACCGACGTCCAGCAGATCGCCGCGGCCTACGAGAAGGTCGTCACGACCTACGACGTCTCCCGGCTCGACATGGACATCGAGATCGACGCGCTGGACAACACCGCGGGCATCGACCGCCGCAACAAGGCGATCAAGCTGGTCCAGGACTGGGCCGCCGACAACGGCCGCGACCTCGAGATCTCCTACACGCTGCCCACGACCACCCGCGGCCTGGCGAGCAACGGCGTCGCCCTGCTGGAGAACGCCGTGGCGAACGGCACGAAGGTCGACGTCGTGAACCTCATGACGTTCGACTACTACGACAACCAGCCCCACGACATGGCCCGGGACACCCAGACGGCGACCCAGGGTCTGCACGACGTGCTGGCCCGGCTCTATCCGGGCAAGTCCTCGGCCGAGCTGTGGCACATGATCGGCGTCATCGAGATGATCGGCGTCGACGACTTCGGACCGGCGGAGACCTTCACCCTGGACAACGCCCGCACGGTCTACGACTGGGCCCTGGACCAGGGCATCAACACGCTCTCCTTCTGGGCGCTCCAGCGGGACAACGGAAGCTGCGCGGGCGGCGGCGCGGCCGACAACTGCTCCGGCATCCAGCAGAACACCTGGGACTTCTCGCACATCTTCGCGCCCTTCACCAGCGGCAGCACCGCCCCGGAGAACGACTTCTCCCTCTCCGCCACCCCGGCCTCGGGCACGGTGACCGCGGGCGCCTCGGCCACCACCACGGTGAAGACCGCGGTGAAGTCGGGTACGGCTCAGACGGTGCAGCTCAGGGCGAGCGGGGTCCCGGCGGGCGTCACCGCGTCCTTCAGCCCCGCCTCGGTCACCGCGGGCGGGCAGTCGACGCTCACCCTCGCCACCACCGACCAGGCGGTCTCGGGCACGTACTCCGTCACGGTCACCGGCACCGGCCCGTCCGGCAGCCACAGCACCACGTACGCGCTGACCGTCACCGGCGGCAACGGCAACCAGTGCACGGCCGCCCCGTGGAACTCGGGCGCGATCTACACCGGCGGGCAGCAGGTCTCCCACGAGGGCCACACCTGGAAGGCCAAGTGGTGGACGACCGGCGAGGAGCCCGGGACCACCGGCCAGTGGGGCGTCTGGCAGGACCTCGGCGCCTGCTGAGAACGGTACGGCTCACTCCACGGCGCGGAAAGCGGTCCGCCCGCCGGCCCAGGGCTCAGCTGGGCGGGCGGGCGGACCGTCGTCGGCCGTGCGGCGGCGTGCTACGCGCGGCCGGCCGTCTTCTGCGTCTTGCGGGTGATCGCGTCGATGACGACCGTCGCCAGCAGCACGCCACCGGTGATCATGTACTGGACCGGCGAGGCGATGCCCTCCAGGGCGAGGCCGTACTGGATCGAGACGATGACCATCACACCGAGCAGCGCGTCCCAGGTGCGGCCGCGGCCGCCGAACAGGGACGTACCGCCGATCACGGCCGCGGCGATGACGTTCATCAGGAACTCGCCGGTGCCCGCGCCCTGGTTGGCGGAGGCGATCTTCGACGCCACGAAGAGGCCGCCGATCGCCGCGAAACCGCCGGCGATCGCGAAGACCGAGATCCGGACCAGCTCCACGTTGATACCGGCACGGCGGGATGCCTCGACACTGCCGCCGAGCGCGAAGATCTTGCGACCGTAGGCGGTGCGGCGCAGCACGAAGTCCGTGAGCAGCAGGAACGCCAGGAAGATCACCACGGCCAGCGGGAGGCCCTTGTACTGGTTGAAGACGATCGCCACGGCGAAGGCCAGGATCGCGAGCAGCACCGTGCGCACGATGATCTCGTTCAGCGGCCGGGACGGCACCCCGGCGGCCTCGCGGCGGCGGTTGTCGAAGAACGCGGAGAGGAAGTAGCCCGCGGTCACCACGACAGCCAGACCGTAGGCGGCGGCCACGTCGCTGAAGTAGTAGCTCGTCAGCTTCACCACGACGCCGTCGGAGTCGAGGTTGATCGTGCCGTTGTCGCCCAGGATCTGGAGCATGAAGCCCTGCCAGAACAGCAGTCCGGCGAGCGTCACGGCGAAGGCCGGGACACCGATGCGGGCGAAGACGAAGCCGTGGATGGCACCAGCGACGGTACCGGTGAGGATCGCCAGCAGCAGGGCGAGCCACTCGTTCATCCCGTGCGTGACGCTCAGCACCGCGAAGGTGGCGCCCGCGACACCGCTGACCGAGCCGACCGACAGGTCGATCTCGCCGAGCAGCAGGACGAAGACGATGCCGACGGCGATCATGCCGGTGCCGACCATGGCGACCGACATGTCGGAGAAGTTGCCGGCGGTGAGGAAGTTGGAGTTCAGGCTGGTGAAGATGGCCCAGATGATCAGCAGACCGACGACGACCGGTATGGAGCCGAGGTCACCGGCCTTCATCTTCCGCTTGAACTCGCCGAGGTAGCCGGCGAAGCCCTGCTCGCGTACCAGCAGCCGGGGGTCGACGGCCGTGACGGCGGCGGCCGCCGCGTCGGTGTTCTCCACCGCGCTGTCCGCGGCGGGAGTGGAGGTCTTGTCGATGCTCACTTCTTGATCTCCCCATTTGCGCGTGCCGCACGACGGGTCACGGCGTTCTCCGTGGCGCCCGTGATGGCGGAGATGATCTCTTCCTGCGAGGTCGACTTGACCTCGAAGACACCGTTGTTGCGCCCGAGGCGCAGGACGGCGACCTTGTCGGCGACCGCCTTGACGTCAGCCATGTTGTGGCTGATGAGGATGACCGCGTGACCGCGCTCGCGCAGCCGCTCCACGAGGTCGAGGACCTGCGCGGTCTGCTCGACGCCGAGGGCGGCGGTGGGCTCGTCCAGGATGACCAGCTTGGGCTCGCCGAGCATGGACCGGGCGATCGCCACGACCTGGCGCTGACCGCCGGAGAGGGAGGCGATCGGGATGCGGACGCTGGGGATGCGGATGGACAGCGTGTCCAGGAGCTCGCGGGAGCGGCGCTCCATCTCCACCTCGTCCAGGACGCCGCGACGGCGGATCTCCCGGCCCAGGTAGAGGTTGCCGACGACGTCGATGTTGTCGCACAGCGCGAGGTCCTGGTAGACCGTCGCGATGCCGAGGTTCTGGGCGTCGTGCGGCCTGTTGATCGAGACGGCCTTGCCGTCCCACTCGATGGCGCCCTCATCGATGGGGTGCACGCCGGCGATCGTCTTGACCAGCGTGGACTTTCCGGCGCCGTTGTCGCCCACCAGGGCGACCACCTCACCGGCGTGGACCTCAAGCTCTACCTCGGTGAGCGCCTGGACGGCACCGAATCGCTTGGAGACCCCGCGCAACGCCAGCACGGGCGTAGCGGACACGTGAACCATCTCCTTCGCCGCCTGACCCGGCGGGAGGTTGTGCAGAAGTATTTGGGGGGTGTTCCGTCCGGCGCCCCGCGTAGCTTGCGGGGCTGATGAGTGCGGGGCGCCGGAGGAGCTGGGGCGGACGGTCCCGGGCGGCTCAGTCGGCTCGGGACGCGGGTCCGCTTACTTGAGGCCGATCTTGTCGCAGGCGGCCTTGTACTTGTCCGTGCAGATCTCGTCGATCGTGTAGAAGCCGTCCTTGATGACGGTCTCCTTGATGTTGTCCTTGGTCAGCGAGACGACCGGGACGATGACCGCGGGGATGCCCTTGGCGGTGGCGGAGTCGACCTTGTCGTTGGCGATGGAGTCGAGCGACTCGCCCTTGGCGAGCGCGACGGCCATCTCGGCCGCGGTCTCGGCCTCCTTCGGGTACGACTTGAAGACGCTCATGTACTGCTCACCGGTGACGATGCGCTGCACGCCCGCGAGCTCGGCGTCCTGGCCGGTGACCGGGACGTTGGAGATGCCGGCGGCCTTCAGGGCGGTGATGATGCCGCCCGCCATGCCGTCGTTGGCGGAGTAGACGCCCTGGATCTTGTCCTTGCCGAGGGCGGAGATGGCGCCCTCCATGTTGGCGTTGGCGTTCTCCGGCTTCCACTCCTTGGTGTCGTACTCGCGGCCGACCTTCACCTTGCCGTCGAGGGCGGCGTGCGCGCCCTCCTTGAACTGGGCGGCGTTCGGGTCGGTGGAGGAGCCGTTCATCATGACGATCTGGGCGTCCTTGGCCTTGTCGCCCAGCGCCTGGAGGAGCGCCTCGCCCTGCGTCTTGCCGACGGTGACGTTGTCGAACGAGGTGTAGGCGTCGATGGGGCCCTCCGCCAGGCGGTCGAAGGCGACGACCTTGATGCCGGCGTCCTTGGCCTTCTTGACCGAGCCCGCGATCGCCTTGTAGTCCACCGCGTCCACGATCAGCACGTCCACCTTGTTGGTGACCATCGTGTCGACCTGCTGGTTCTGCAGGCTGGCGTCCTGCTTGGCGTTGGCGTAGACGACCTCGCCCTTGTTGTTCGTGAGCTCCTTGACCTTCTTCTCGATCATGGGCTTGTCGAACTTCTCGTACCGCGCGGTCTGGTTCTCCGGAAGGAGCAGACCGACCTTGATGTCGTCGCCCTTCTTCGCGGCCGAGTCGGACGAGTCGTTGCTGTCGCCGGACTCCTTGGCACTGCCACAGGCGGCGAGCGAGACGGCCATGGCACCGGCGGCGATGGCAACGGCGGCACGACGCATACGCGTGTTCACTTCACAAACCTCCCTGACGAGGCCGCGTCGTTGCGGCCGAGGTGGCTGGAAGTCAACTCGGCCACACGTGCGACGTCAAGAAGTAAATCCTTAACGAGATGACAACGGTGCCATCCGTGCTCTAAGTGAAGGCAGGCGTGGCCGCCGGCAGAGCGCCGGTCGCAGACCCGTCCAAGAGCGTCGAATCGCCCATCTCGCTGAGGGCGAGGGCGAGTGCCCCGAGCACCTCCGCACGGCCCCCAAGGGCCCCGGGAAGCACCGAGAGTTGCCGCGCCGCACTGGGGATGGCGTAACGCCCGACGGACTCTCTTATCGGCCCGAGCACCAGCTCGCCGGCCTCGGCGAGATCGCCGCCGAGGACGACGCGGCTCGGGTTGAGCAGATTGCAGAGGTTGGCGACTCCACTGCCGATGTGGCGGCCGACGTCGGCGATCACCCGACGGCAACCGGGGTCACCGTCCCGAGCCAGCCGCACGACGCCCTCCATCGTCAGATCGGTGCCGTGGCTGGGCTGGAGGAGCGGAAGCACATAGCGTGCTGCCGCGAAGGTCTCCAGGCAACCCCGGTTTCCGCACCGGCAGACAGGGCCGGCCTCATCGAGGGTGATGTGACCGATTTCTCCCGCTGTGCCCCCGGGGCCGCGGTAGATCTTCCCGTTGATCACCAGACCGGCGCCGACGCCGCTGGCGACCTTGATGTACGCCAGGTCCCGCACCCCCCGGCCGCTGCCCCAGACCAGCTCGCCCAGGGCGCCGAGGTTGGCGTCGTTGTCCACGTGCACCGGCACGCCGAGCCGCCCCCGCAGCTCCTCGGCGGGCCGGATGCCGCCCCAGCCGGGCAGGATGGCGGTCGAGCCCAGCGTGCCGGACTCCACGTCGATCGGTCCGGGCACGCCGAGACCCACCCCGGCGATCTTGGCACGGTCCACGCCGGTGGCCGCGATCAGGCGGCTGACCAGCTGTTCCGCCCGGTCGAAGCCCTGGTCCGAGGAGGCGTCGACGTCCAGCGGCTCGGACTCCTCGGCGAGCACCTGGTGGGCGAGGTTGCCGACCGCGACGCGCAGGTGGGTGTGGCCGAAGTCCACCCCGATGACGATGCCGGCGTCCCCGCTCAGCGAGACGCTGCGGGCCCGGCGGCCGCCCGCGGAGGTGGGCGTGACCTCGACGGTTCCGCCGTCCTTCAGTTCCCGGACGATGTTCGAGACCGTGGCCGCCGACAGGCCCGTCGTCCTCGCGATCTCCGCCTGCGTGAGCGAACCGGCGAGCCGTACCGCACGTACGACGCGTTCCAGGTTGGCGCGGTGCAGCGACGACTGCGACCCGGGAGTCTCCATTGACTCTCACCCTCATCCCCTGGGTCCGCGCCACCCTGTGCGATGCGGACCTTGTACAAGTTATGAACCCCAAACTCCGCTGATTCGCCCAGTGGCGTCAAGCCCTTGAAAGAAATCGGTTCCAGGCCGTGTCACGTCCGGCTACCGACGGTACGCCCGCAGGGGTCCGTCCCCGGAGAGCTGTCTCTCCGGGGACGGACCCCTGCGTACGACGGGTGAAGCGGCGCTGGGCGTCAGCGGAAGGTGCCCTGCGACACCGATCCGGCGATCCGCCGCTGGAAGACGCAGTACACGAGGAGTACGGGCACCACCGTGACCACGATCGCCGCGAACAGCGCACCGTAGTCGATGTCGTAGACCTGCGAGGACGCGTAGGCGGCCATGCCCTGAGTGAGGACCCACTTGTCCTGGTCGGTGTTGAGCGCCACCGGCAGCAGGAACTGGTTCCACAGGCCCAGGAAGTTGAAGATCGCCACCGCCGCCATGCCCGGACGGGCCATCGGCAGCATCACCTGGAAGAACGCCCGCCAGTCCCCGGCACCGTCGATCAGCGCGGCCTCGTACACGTCGTGCGGCAGCGACCGGAAGAACGAATAGAGGAAGAACATCGTGAACGGCAGCGCGAACGCGACATAGGTGAGGATCAGTCCGGGACGTGTGTTCAGCAGCCCGAAGTTCTGCAACTGGAAGAAGAGCGGAACGATCGCCAGGAAAACCGGGAAAGTCAGGCCCGCGAGCATCACGTAGTAGATCAGCCGGCGTCCGGGGAACTCGAACCGGGCGAGAACGTAGGCGCACATCGCGCCGAGCAGCATCACCAGGACGAGTGCCGAGACCACGACGATCACGGAATTCAGGAAGTACTTCCCGATGTTCGCGTCGGTCCACGCGTTCGCGTAGTTCTCGAAGCGCCAGTGGTCCGGCAGCGAGAACGGCGACGAAAGGATCTCGCCGGTCGATTTGAACGACGACATCAGCACCCACAGCATGGGCACGATCACGATCACCGACCACAGGATCAGCAGGGTGTGCGAGATCACCGCGAATCTGCGGTCGCTGCTCGCGGCGGCCCTCGTCAGCCTGCGGTCGCTCGCCGGTTTCCGGTCACTGGCCGGCTTGCGGTCGGCGGCGATGACGCTCACCGGGCACCTCCCTTGGCTGCGGCACGCCGAGCCCTGGACCCAGGTGCTTTCCTCTTGCTCTCGCCCTCGCCGCCGCCCGTGAGGCGGTTGACGAGGAACACCAGCGCGGCGAACACCAGGGTGACGATGGCGAGGACGACGCCCATCGCGGTGGCGTAGCCGAACTGCTGCTTGGCGAAAGCGACGTTGAACAGACGCTGGCTGATGGTCAGGGTCGAGTTGTCCGGGCCGCCGTTCGGCACCATCGCCTGGACGTAGACGAACGCGTCGAGGGCGGCGATGCCCAGGTAGATGTACGCCGTCTGCACGCTGTCCCGGATCGCCGGCAGGGTGATCGAGATCGTGGTGCGGAACCGGCCGGCCCCGTCGATCTTCGCCGCCTCGTACAGCTCGCCGGGGACGCCCTTGATCGCGGCGATGAAGAGCACCGCGTAGAACCCGACGAGCCCCCAGATGATGACGAACATCACGGACGGCATCGCGGTCGCCTTCTCGCCCAGCCACGCGAACGACTCGAACCGGTCGAGGCCGAGGCCGGAGAGGACGCCGTTGAGCAGGCCGGCGTTCGGGTCGTACATCTGCGCCCAGATCAGGCCGACGATGATCGCCGGCACGACGTAGGGGAAGAAGGAGATGATCCGGTAGAACGACGCTCCCCGGATCCCTCGGACGGGGCCCTTGCTGGGCCCGCCCAGGGTGATGGCCACGGCGACCCCGAGGGCCAGCGTCAGCGTGACCAGCGGCACGAAGGCCGCGAGGAGTGCGACGTTGCGCAACGCCTTCAGGAAGATGTCGTCCTGGAACATCTTCGTGAAGTTGTCGAAGCCGACGAAGTTGTAGTCCGGGCTGAAGCCGCGCCAGTCGGTCATCCCCCAGAAGATCGCCTGGCCGAACGGGATCAGGACGAAGAGAACGAAGATGGTCAGCGGGACACCGAGGAACGCGAGGAAGAACGTCACCCGGTCGAACGTGAGCCTGCGGCGCCGTGGCCGCCCGCCGCGAGCGGCCGGCTGGGGCCGGCGGCTCGCGGCGTCGGAGGTGGTGATGTCGTCTTTCATCGCTGTACTAGCTGATCTCGATCTTGTCGATGGAGTCGTCGTCCCGGACCTTGTCGGAGATCTTCTGCAGGGCCGCGGTGAGGCCCTTGCGGTCGAGGTCGCCGGAGAGGAACGAGTTCCACGGCACCAACTGGTCGGTGTTCATGCCGTATGCCTCGACGAACCTCCTCATGTCGGAGATGTTGTCGCCCGCGGCCTCGAGCATCTTCGTCTGGGAGACGAGGGCGGCCGATCCGAAGCCGTCGGCGGGCACGGTGCCCTTGACCACCGTCGGGGCCAGCTTCGTCTTGGAGAAGTTGGCGGCCGCCTTCTCGGACAGCATCGCCCGCAGCACTTCCTTGCCGCCGGCCGGGTTCTTGCCCTGCTTGGGCACGATGAACGGCTCGCCCGCCGCGGCGTGGAGCGACTCGTAGGGCAGCTTCGGCTTGTCCGTGAGCGTCATCTCCGGGAAGCCGGTCATCTGGAAGTCCTTCTTGGTGGCCTGCTTCATCTCGTTCTCGATCCAGCCACCGGACGGGTAGAGCAGCGCCTTCTGGTCGTTGCTCCAGATCGCCTGCGCCTTCTGGAACTGGGTGCCGGAGCCGCCGGGGACGAACATCTTCTCCTTGACCATGGTCTCCATGACCTTGAGGACGCCCTGGATGGCCGGATGCGACCAGGCGTTCTTCTCGAGATTGCCGAGAGCGAGCCGGACCTCGTCACCGCCCTCCTTGATCGCTGAGGCGAACAGCATCGTCTGGTAGTAGGTCGCGGCTTCCTTGCCGTGGACGAAGAGGTACTTGCCCTTCTTCTTCGCGTTCTGGCCGAGGTCGAGCGCCTCGTCCCAGGTCTTCGGCGGGGTCCAGCCGTTCTCCTCGAAGAGCGTCTTCGAGTACCAGACGCCGTACACCGTCATCACGTACCGGAGCGCGACGAACTTGCCGTTGTACGTTCCGGGATCCTTGACGCCGGGGTAGACGATGTCGGCGATCTTCTTGCCTTCGTAGGTGTTGGCCTCGAAGAGGTCGTCGAGCGTCTCCAGCTGGTCGAGGATGCCGAGGAAGCCGATCTGGTCCTCACCGGAGTTGTCGATGAGGTCCGGCGGGTTGCCGCCGACGAAGCGGGGCTGGAGCTGGGGGGCGATGTCGACGACCGGCTTGACCTGGACCTTGAGGCCCTTGACCTGGCTGCCGAGCACCTGGTTGGTGTAGTCGACGTAGTCGGTGCCGTAGCCGCCGTCGAAGATGGCCGCCTCGACCGAGGAGTTCGCCGCGGCGCCGAACGGGTTGGTGGCGCTCTTCTCGCCCTTGGGGCCGCCGTCGCCGTCGCCGTCCTCGCTGGAGGGAGAGCTGCAGGCGACTGCGAACGAGCCCACCGCCGCGGTGGCGATGGCCCCGCGCAGGAGCGTCCGCCTGTCAAGAGAGCCGGCACGAATGGTCATCTTTGCATCCTCACTGATCGATTGGTTCTGTCCGGTGTGCTGCGTGTGCGGCGTTGTCGCCGTCGTCTCGGAGCCGCGGTACGGCGCCGATGATCAGCTGAGCGATGCCGGCACAACAGTCGCCGGGGCCGGAGCGGCGGTCGCGCTCCGCCTGATCAGATCGTGATGGCCCACGCCGGTGGTGGATCCCATGCTCAAGTCCTCGCCTTCTCCAGGACTCAGGCGGTGAACCGGATCCTCCCCGGCACCGCGTTCGGGTCAAGCTGGGTCGTGCAGGAAATGCGGCCGTACAAGGTCGGGTGCGGTGAAGATGCCCCGGAGTGCCGACAGGTATAGTCCACTTTCGCTTGGCGGAGCAAGATCGAATGCAAGGTTCGCGGTACGTCTTTTCCGAGTTGAGACCTCCCGGAAATATGAGCGGCCTGTGCACGGCATGCCGTAGGAATACCCGCCATAAGCCCCGAACGCCACATCCAACACCCTTGACATCACATGCCACTTGACCCCTACTGGTCCTTGCGCAGTTGATTTGACAACGTTGTCCCGCGCGCAGGGAGGGTGGCCAGGACATGCAGTACAGAGTTCGGCACAGATGGGGTCCGGCGGTCGTCATGACGACCGCCTTCGCCTTGGCGGTGGGTTCACAGGGGGCGGCGGTCGCACTGCCGGACGCGCCCGCGAAGGCCGACCGGGAGTTCGCGTCCTCCTTCGAGGCCGACGACCCGGCTCCGGACTGGACCGACACCGTGGACACCGGCAAGGACGGCCGCAAGCGGGCCTTGGGTGTGGACGGCGGGTACAGCACCGGCATACCCGGCAACGTCACGGAGCACGTCACCGGCGTGCGCGCGAGCGCCGAGAACACGGGCGGCCGGGAGGTGAAGGAGAACCTCGTCGACAACGAGCCGGCCACCAAGTGGCTCACCTTCGCGCCCACCGGCTGGGTCGAGTTCGACCTCGACGCACCGACGAAGATCGCCAAGTACGCGCTCACCTCGGCCAACGACCACGACGAACGTGACCCGCTGGACTGGACGCTGAAGGGCTCGGCGGACGGCGAGACCTGGCAGACGCTGGACACCCGCGCCGGGGAGCACTTCGACGGGCGGTTCCAGACCAAGACCTACGAACTCGCCGAGACCGCCGAGTTCCAGCACTTCCGGCTGGAGATCACCAAGAACAACGGGGCCGGTGACGCGCTCCAGCTCGCCGACGTGCAGCTGGCCACCGGCGACACCGAGGTCCCCACGCCCGAGGACATGCTCTCCTTCGTCGACGAGGGCCCAGTGGGCTCGCCGACGGCGAAGGCGAACGCCGGGTTCACCGGCAAGCACGCGCTGCGCTACGCGGGCCGGCACACCGCGGACGGCCGGGGCTACTCGTACAACAAGGTCTTCGACGTGAACGTCAAGGTCGACCGGCGCTCGGAGCTGTCGTACAAGATCTTCCCGTCGATGGCGGACGGCGACCTCGACTACGACGCCACGAACGTCTCGGTCGACCTCGCCTTCACCGACGGCACCTACCTGAGCGACCTCAAGGCCACCGACCAGCACGGGTTCCCGCTGACGCCGCGCGGTCAGGGCGACGCCAAGATCCTCTACGTGAACCAGTGGAACAGCGTGAAGTCCGGGATCGGTTCGGTCGCGGCCGGCAAGACCGTCGACCGGATCCTGATCGCGTACGACTCCCCCAAGGGCCCGGCGAAGTTCCGCGGCTGGCTGGACGACGTGGAGATCGAGCGGGCCGCGCCCGAGCGTCCCAAGGCCCACCTGTCCGACTACGCGCTCACCACCCGCGGCACCAACTCCAGCGGCAGCTTCTCGCGCGGCAACAACTTCCCCGCGACCGCCGTGCCGCACGGCTTCAACTTCTGGACGCCGGTGACCAACGCCGAGTCGCTCAGCTGGATCTACGAGTACGCCAGCGGCAACAACGACGACAACCTGCCCACCGTGCAGGCGTTCTCCGCGAGCCACGAGCCGAGCCCGTGGATGGGTGACCGGCAGACCTTCCAGGTGATGCCCTCGGCCGCCTCCGGTACCCCGGACACCGGCCGGGACGCCCGCGAGCTGGCCTTCCGGCACGAGAACGAGACCGCCCGGCCGTACTACTACGGCGTGCGGTTCGAGAACGGCGTCAAGGCCGAGATGACGCCGACCGACCACGCGGCGATGATGCGCTTCACCTACCCCGGTGACGACGCGAGCGTGATCTTCGACAACGTCAACGACCAGGCCGGCCTGACCCTGGACAAGGAGAACGGCACCTTCACCGGCTACTCGGACGTCAAGTCCGGCGGCTCCGCCGGTGCCACCCGCCTCTTCGTCTACGGCGAGTTCGACAGCAAGGTCACCGGCGGCGACTCCAGCGGCGTCAAGGGCCATCTGCGCTTCGACGCCGGCCGGGACCACTCCGTGACGATGCGCATCGCCACCTCGCTGATCAGCGTGGACCAGGCGAAGGACAACCTGCGCCAGGAGATCCCGAAGCGCGCCTCCTTCGACAAGGTCAAGCGGGACGCCCAGAAGCAGTGGGACAGGATCCTCGGCAAGGTCGAGGTCGAGGGCGCCACGCAGGACCAGCTGACCACGCTGTACTCCGGCCTCTACCGGCTGTACCTGTACCCGAACGCGGGCCACGAGAAGGTCGACGGAAAGTACAAGTACGCCTCCCCGTTCTCCAAGGCGGTCAAGGAGAACACGCCGACCGAGACCGGCGCCAAGATCGTGGACGGCAAGGTCTACGTCAACAACGGCTTCTGGGACACGTACCGGACCGCCTGGCCCGCGTACTCCTTCCTCACCCCGTCCCAGGCCGGTGAGCTGGTCGACGGCTTCGTGCAGCAGTACAAGGACGGCGGCTGGACCTCGCGCTGGTCCTCCCCCGGCTACGCGGACCTGATGACCGGCACCTCCTCCGACGTGGCGTTCGCCGACGCCTACGTCAAGGGCGTCGACTTCGACGCGAAGGCGGCGTATGACGCGGCGGTCAAGAACGCCACCGTGGTGCCGCCGTCCTCCGGCGTGGGCCGCAAGGGCATGGAGACCTCGCCGTTCCTCGGCTACGCCGGTACCGAGACGCACGAGGGCCTGTCGTGGTCCCTGGAGGGCTACCTCAACGACTACGGCATCGCCAAGATGGGCGAGAAGCTCTACAAGGAGACCGGCGAGAAGCGGTACAAGGACGAGTCCGCGTACTTCCTCAACCGCGCCCAGGACTACGTCAACCTCTTCGACGCGAAGGCCGGCTTCTTCCAGGGCAAGGACGTCAAGGGCAACTGGCGCGTGGACTCCGAGAAGTACGACCCGCGCGTGTGGGGCTACGACTACACGGAGACCAACGGCTGGGGCTACGCCTTCACCGCCCCGCAGGACAGCCGCGGCCTGGCCAACCTGTACGGCGGCCGGGACGGCCTCGGCGACAAGCTCGACGAGTACCTCTCCACCCCGGAGACGGCCTCCCCGGACCTGAAGGGCTCCTACGGCGGGGTCATCCACGAGATGGTCGAGGCGCGCGACGTCCGCATGGGCATGTACGGGCACTCCAACCAGGTCGCCCACCACGCCCTGTACATGTACGACGCGGCCGGGCAGCCGTACAAGACGCAGAAGAACATCCGCGAGGTGCTCCAGCGGCTGTACACCGGCAGCGACATCGGGCAGGGCTACCACGGCGACGAGGACAACGGCGAGCAGTCGGCCTGGTTCCTCTTCTCCTCGCTCGGCTTCTATCCCCTGGTGATGGGCAGCGGCGAGTACGCCATCGGCTCCCCGCTGTTCAAGAAGGCGACGGTGCACCTGGAGAACGGCCGCGAGCTGGTCGTCAAGGCGCCGAAGAACAGCACGGAGAACGTCTACGTGCAGGGCCTGAAGGTCAACGGCAAGCGCTGGAACTCCACTTCGCTCCCCCACTCGCTGATCGCGAAGGGCGGCGTCCTGGAGTTCGACATGGGCGCGAAGCCCTCCTCGTGGGGCACGGGCGGCAACGCGGCGCCGCCGTCGATCACCAAGGACGACGAGGTGCCGACCCCCCGCACCGACGCGATCACGGGTCAGGGCGCGCTGTTCGACAACACCTCGGCGACGGACGCGAGCGTGACCTCGGTGGACCTGCCCGTGTCCGACAAGGGCGCCAAGGCGGTCCAGTACACGCTCACCTCGTCGGCGGACCGCGCCAAGGCCCCGACCGGCTGGAAGCTCCAGGGCTCGTCCGACGGCACCACCTGGAAGACGCTGGACGAGCGCTCCGGCGAGTCCTTCGCCTGGGACCGGCAGACGCGGGCGTTCTCGGTGAAGTCGCCGGGCTCTTACGCCAAGTACCGCCTGGTGCTGGACGGCGCGCACACGCTGGCGGAGGTGGAACTGCTGGCCTGAACCCGGAGGTGAGCAGGGCATGACGTTGCGGGGTACGCCGGGTGACCGGCGTACCCCGCAAAAGGTTGTACGCCCCACGTTGCGCTTGCGTACCTTTTCTGTACCGCTCTCGTCCCCGGCCGTAAATCTGATTGACCTGTGAACGTCATGTGTAAGGATCACGAAGTATCCCGGGATCTTGCGGACTTACCCGTCCGCGGTCCCTTCCGCATGACCAATCGGAGGACCCACGTGGCCAAAAGCTCTGGCCTGAACACGCGTCGCGCGCTGGCGCGTGCCACGGCTGCGGCGCTCACCGCCGCACTGGTGGCGACCGGTGCGAGAAGCGCCGTCGCCGCGGACGAGCCGGGAGCCAGCGCTTCCCGGTCGCACCTCGACGTGAAGCCGTCGGGTGGCGAGAAGTACGGCACCTCCGCCATGCCCGGAGACGCTCCGATCAACCCGGTGTTCGGTGTGGACGGCGCGGGTGACCTGTGGAGCTACGACCCCGACTTCGAGGGCGGGCTGGACGCTCGCTGGGACGCCGGCTACGGCTGGCAGACCGCCCGCGCCATGACGCAGGTCGACCAGGACTCCGACGGATTCTCGGACGGCCTCTGGCACGTCACGTCAGGGGGCCAGCTCTACTGGGCCCCCTGGAACACCGAGGAGCACACCCTCGTCGGCAACGGCTGGAAGATCTACAACCAGCTGTTCTCCGGCGCCAACCTGGGCGGTGCCGGCGCCGACGACCTGCTCGCCCGCGACAGCTCCGGCTACCTGTACCTGTACCTGGGCTACGGCAACGGCAAGCTGACCCAGCGCTACAAGGTCGGCGGCGGGTGGAACGCCTACACCCACATCACCGGCAAGGGCGACCTGACCGGTGACGGCAAGGCCGACATCGTCGCCAAGGACAAGTCCGGCGTGCTGTGGCTCTACAAGGGCACCGGCAACTACAAGGCGCCGTTCACGTCCCGCACCCGCGTCGGCGGTGGCTGGAACACGTACAACAACATCCTCTCCGTCGGCGACATCGACATCGACGGCATCACCGACGTGGTCGCGCGCGACAAGAACGGTGCGCTGTACCTGTACAAGGGCACCGGCAACGCCGCTTCCCCGTTCAAGTCCCGCGTGAAGATCGGCAGCGGTGGCTGGAACACGTACCGCCTGATGTTCTAAGGGCGTACGCGACGCCTCTTCGAGGCGGACGAGCGCGAGGGCCGCACCCCCGTCACCGGGGATGCGGCCCTCAACCGTTGTGCGTCGCCGCCTACTTGCGGATCAGGCTGCGCAGCACGTACTGCAGGATGCCGCCGTTGCGGTAGTAGTCCGCCTCACCCGGGGTGTCGATGCGGACGACCGCGTCGAACTCGACGCCGGTGTCGGTGGTGACCTTCACCGTGCGCGGGGTGGTGCCGTCGTTCAGCTCGGTCACGCCGGAGACGGAGAAGGACTCCTCGCCGGTCAGGCCGAGGGACTCGGCGGTCTGGCCCTCCGGGAACTGCAGCGGCAGAACGCCCATGCCGATGAGGTTCGAGCGGTGGATGCGCTCGTACGACTCGGCGATGACGGCCTTGACGCCGAGCAGCGCGGTGCCCTTGGCGGCCCAGTCGCGGGACGAGCCGGAGCCGTACTCCTTGCCGGCCAGGACGACGAGCGGGGTGCCCTGCTCGATGTAGTTGCGGGAGGCGTCGTAGATGAACGACACCGGACCGCCGTCCTGGGTGAAGTCGCGGGTGTAGCCGCCCTCGGTGCCCGGCGCGATCTGGTTGCGCAGGCGGATGTTGGCGAAGGTGCCGCGGATCATGATCTCGTGGTTGCCGCGGCGCGAGCCGTAGCTGTTGAAGTCGCGGCGCTCGACGCCGTGCTCCGTCAGGTACTTGCCGGCCGGGGTGTCGGCCTTGATGGCACCGGCGGGCGAGATGTGGTCCGTGGTCACCGAGTCGCCGAGCTTGGCGAGCACCCGGGCGCCGGAGATGTCCTCGACCGGGGCCGGCTCCATGCCCATGCCCTCGAAGTACGGGGGCTTGCGCACGTAGGTGGACTCGCCGTCCCACTCGAAGGTGTCACCGGTCGGGATGGACAGCGCCTGCCACTGGGCGTCGCCCGCGAAGACGTCGCTGTAGGACTTGGAGAACATGTCCTCGCCGATGGCGTTGGCGACGACGTCGTTGACCTCGGCCTCGGAGGGCCAGATGTCCTTGAGGAAGACCGGGTTGCCGTCCTGGTCGGCGCCCAGGGCGTCCTTGGTGATGTCCACCTTCATGGAGCCCGCGAGCGCGTAGGCGACGACCAGCGGCGGGGACGCCAGGTAGTTCATCTTGACGTCGGGGTTGATCCGGCCCTCGAAGTTGCGGTTGCCGGAGAGCACCGAGGTGACGGCGAGGTCGTGGTCGTTGACGGCCTTGGAGACCTCGTCCGGCAGCGGGCCGGAGTTGCCGATGCAGGTTGTGCAGCCGTAGCCGACGAGGTTGAAGCCGACCTTGTCGAGGTAGGGGGTCAGGCCCGCCTTCTCGAAGTAGTCGGTGACGACCTTGGAGCCCGGGGCGAGGGTGGTCTTGACCCACGGCTTGCGGGTCAGGCCCTTCTCGACCGCCTTCTTGGCCACCAGGGCGGCGGCGACCATGACGTACGGGTTGGAGGTGTTGGTGCAGGACGTGATGGCCGCGACCGTCACCGCACCGTGGTCCAGCTCGTACGAGGTGCCGTCAGGGGCGGTCACACGGACCGGGTTGGACGGGGCGCCGTTCGGGGTGACGGCCGGGGAGTCGGAGGCCGGGAAGGACTCCTTGCCCGCCTCGTCCACGACGTCGACGTAGTTGAGGACGTCCGTCTTGAACTGCTGGGCGGCGTTGGCGAGGACGATGCGGTCCTGCGGGCGCTTCGGGCCGGCGATGGAGGGGACGACCGTGGAGAGGTCCAGCTCCAGCTTCTCGGAGAAGTCCGGCTCGGCCTGCGGGTCCAGCCAGAGGCCCTGCTCCTTGGCGTACGCCTCGACGAGGGCGACCTGCTGCTCGGAGCGGCCGGTCAGGCGCATGTAGTTCAGCGTCTCGTCGTCGACCGGGAAGATGGCGGCGGTGGAGCCGAACTCCGGCGACATGTTGCCGATGGTGGCGCGGTTGGCCAGCGACGTGGCGGCGACGCCCTCGCCGTAGAACTCGACGAACTTGCCGACGACGCCGTGCTTGCGCAGCATCTCGGTGATCGTGAGCACCAGGTCGGTGGCGGTGGTGCCGGGGGTCAGCTCGCCGGTGAGCTTGAAGCCGACGACGCGCGGGATGAGCATGGAGACCGGCTGGCCGAGCATCGCGGCCTCGGCCTCGATGCCGCCGACGCCCCAGCCGAGGACGCCGAGGCCGTTGACCATGGTGGTGTGCGAGTCGGTGCCGACCAGGGTGTCGGGGTATGCCTTGCCGTCACGGGTCATGACCACGCGGGCCAGGTGCTCGATGTTCACCTGGTGGACGATGCCGGTGCCCGGGGGGACGACCTTGAAGTCGTCGAAGGCGGTCTGGCCCCAGCGCAGGAACTGGTAGCGCTCCTTGTTGCGGCCGTACTCCAGGTCGACGTTCTGCTGGAAGGCGTCGTTGGTGCCGAACTTGTCCGCGATGACGGAGTGGTCGATGACCATCTCGGCCGGGGAGAGCGGGTTGATCTTGTTCGGGTCGCCGCCCAGCTCCTTGACGGCCTCACGCATGGTGGCGAGGTCGACGACACAGGGCACGCCGGTGAAGTCCTGCATGATCACGCGGGCCGGCGTGAACTGGATCTCCTGCGACGGCTGGGCCTGCGAGTCCCAGCCGCCGAGGGCGCGGATGTGGTCGGCGGTGATGTTCGCGCCGTCCTCGGTGCGGAGCAGGTTCTCCAGCAGCACCTTCAAGCTGTAGGGAAGGCGCGCGGAGCCCTCGACCTTGTCCAGCCGGAAGATCTCGTACGACTCGTCGCCCACCTGCAGTGTGCTGCGGGCGTCGAAGCTGTTCGCCGACACGACAGTCTCCTTCATTCATGTGCGCGTACCACCGCATCCTGCCGCCACGCCCTGTTGGCCGATCCGCTAAGGTAAGGCTAAGTTAGGTAACCCTTACCGCCAGACCGACAGCGGCGCGCGGCTGCGGCACGCCTCGGCAGATATCTCGATGTCGAGATAACTCTAGTACATGGGGGCGGCCCGGTCATGTCCGGGCGCAGTGTGGCGTGCACCCCACTCCGGGTGACCCGTGCGGCCATCACTACGCCGAACGGGGGTATCCGATGGCTGCCGGACCGACCCGGCGCGACACGGAAGGGGGCACGATGCCGCTCACGTTCCGCAAGAGTTTCCGGATCCTCCCCGGAGTGCGGCTGAACATCAACAAACGCTCGTGGTCCATCACGACCGGAGGCCGCAGCGGCCCGCGCCACACCCGCAGCAGCACCGGACGTCGTACGACATCGATGGATTTGCCGGGACCTTTCGGGTGGCGCCGCACGACGACGAGCAGGCGCCGCTGAGGCGTGACCGGGGGTTACTTGACGTTACGTCACTCGAACGGACCCCCCGAGAGGTGCGATCTCATATCTGAGATAGCCTCAACCTCATGGCAGACGACTACCTCGTACGCATCGGCCGACTCATCCGTGACGCCCGGCAGCACCGCGGCTGGACGCAGTCACAGCTCGCGGAGGCGCTCAACACCAGTCAGAGCGCCGTCAACCGCATCGAGCGCGGCAACCAGAACATCAGCCTTGAGATGATCGCCCGGATCGGCGAAGCGCTGGACAGCGAGATCGTCTCCCTGGGCTACGCGGGTCCGATGCATCTGCGGGTCGTCGGCGGCCGTCGCCTGTCCGGCGCCATCGACGTCAAGACCAGCAAGAACGCCTGCGTGGCCCTGCTGTGCGCCTCGCTGCTCAACAAGGGGCGCACGGTGCTGCGCCGGGTCGCCCGCATCGAGGAGGTCTACCGCCTCCTGGAGGTGCTCAACTCCATCGGTGTGCGCACCCGCTGGATCAACGACGGCACCGACCTGGAGATCGTGCCGCCGGCCGAGCTGGACATGGAGGCCATCGACGCCGAGGCCGCCGTCCGCACCCGCTCCATCATCATGTTCCTCGGCCCCCTGCTGCACCGCATGGAGCGCTTCCGCCTCCCCTACGCCGGCGGCTGCGACCTCGGCACCCGCACCATCGAGCCGCACATGATCGCGCTGCGCCGCTTCGGCCTGGACGTCGCCGCGACCGAGGGCCACTACCACGCGGTGGTCGACCGCACGGTGCGCCCGGGCCGCCCGATCGTCCTGACCGAGCGCGGCGACACGGTGACGGAGAACGCCCTCCTGGCCGCCGCCCGCCACGACGGCGTCACCGTCATCCGCAACGCCTCGTCCAACTACATGGTCCAGGACCTCTGCTTCTTCCTCGAGGCCCTGGGCGTCCGCGTCGAAGGCATCGGCACCACCACCCTCACCGTCCACGGCATGCCGGTCATCGACGCCGACGTGGACTACTCCCCCTCCGAGGACCCGGTCGAGGCGATGAGCCTGCTGGCCGCCGCGGTGGTCACGGAGTCGGAGCTGACGGTGCGCCGGGTCCCGATCGAGTTCCTGGAGATCGAGCTGGCGGTCCTGGAGGAGATGGGCCTCGACCACGACCGCACCCCGGAGTACTTCGCCGACAACGGCCGCACCCGCCTGGTGGACCTGACGGTGCGCCCCTCCAAGCTGGAGGCGCCCATCGACAAGATCCACCCGATGCCCTTCCCCGGCCTGAACATCGACAACGTCCCCTTCTTCGCGGCCATCGCAGCCTCGGCCCAGGGCCAGACCCTCATCCACGACTGGGTCTACGACAACCGCGCCATCTACCTCACCGACCTCAACCGCCTCGGCGGCCGCCTCCAACTCCTGGACCCGCACCGCGTCCTGGTCGAGGGCCCCACCCGCTGGCGCGCCGCCGAGATGATGTGCCCGCCCGCCCTGCGCCCCGCCGTGGTCGTCCTCCTCGCGATGATGGCCGCCGAGGGCACGTCGGTACTGCGCAACGTGTACGTCATCAACCGCGGTTACGAGGACCTCGCGGAGCGGCTGAACTCGATCGGGGCGCAGATCGAGATCTTCCGGGACATCTGAGGGGCGGGGCGTTGTGCCCCTTGGAAGCAAGGGGCACAGCGGGTCGGTGCTGGAGGCGGCGGGCGGATCGCCGACGTCGCCTTCGGCACCCCCGGGCATCTCATCCGGCGCATCCGAGGCGGCTTACGCCGCGTCCAGTACCCGGTCTCGCGATCACGCCGGAGCCTCGGCCTCCAGTTACGTAGGTGCACTCATCCCTGGTCCCCCTGCGCGCCCGGCCTGTTCGGCGGCCTCCGCCACCAGGCCTTCGACGAGCTGCGCCAGCAGCCTGTCCGCGTCCTCGGCGCTACGGCCCGCCATCGCGAGCTGTACCGCGCTCTCGGTGTCGGCCTCGGCCAGGGTGACCAACGCGTCGCCGACGATTTCGGTACTGCCGCCGTACTCCTTGCGGATGGCGTGGACCGCCTCGGCGGCGATGGCCGCGGCGGTCTCGGGGGCGATGTCGACCAGCGTGCCGGCCATCCGCTGCAGAGCGTAGTGACGGTACTCGGCCTTCAGGGCCGAGGCTTCCTGGGCCACCCGGGCCGCCCAGTCCGGATCGAGCTCCGCGCCGACCAGGACGAGGTGCTCCAGCGCCGACATCCGGTCGTCCTCGGGCAGGTCGCGGGCGATCTGTACGCACTCCTCCAGCAGTTCCAGCGCCTGCGCGGGCCTTGCGCGCACCAGCCCGGAGGACAACAGGAGCAGTCCCGAAACGTACTCGGCCTTCGGAAACTCCAGGAGCCCTTGCCGTCTGCGCTCCGGGTCCGCCGAGCCCCTGGCCGCGGCGATCCACAGCCTGGCCGCGAGGCCGTGTTCCTCGTCCTGGACTTCGGCCGCCAGCAGTTCGGCTTCCCGGTACAGGTGCTCCGCCCGCCCGGGGTGCTCGGGGTACAGGCTCTGGGCGAGGTCCGCGAGGGCCAGGGTCCGCCAGTCCTCGGGGATGCGCCGTGCGACGGCCAGGGCCCGTTCCGGGTCCGTGTCGCGCAACTCGACGGCCACGGCGTACAGGGCGTCCGCCCGCTCCTCCTCGTCGACCATGGTGCGGGCGAGCCGTTCGGCGGCGTTCAGGTCCGTCTCCAGTACGCGCTGGAAGACCCGGGACAGTGCCGAAGTCCGCTGGTTCTCGTCGGAGAGGCTCCGGGCTACGCGCTCGGCCGCCTGCGGATCCAGCGGTGCCAGCGTGGTCACCAGTTCCAGCAGCGCCCACTTCCGCTGGTCCGGGCCGGGGAGGCCGCGGGCCACGCGCTCGGCGCGCTGGGGGTCCCGGGCCGCCATTCCCTTCACGACCTGATCGAGGATGCTCTCGGACTCCCATTCGTGGGTTTCCGCGGGCAGTTCCCGGGCGATCCGTTCGGCACGGTGCGGGTCCGTCATCGCCATCCGCTCGGCGACGTTCGCCAGCGCTTCGACCTGCGCCGAGGCGCCGCCGAGTCCTCTGGCGATGGCCTCCGCCCGCGCCGGGTCGGTGGGTGCCAGTGCCTGGGCCGCAGCCCGCAGTGCCGCCACGCGCGTCGGCTTCGTGCGAAAACCCCTCACCGCCTGTGCCAGGTCCAGCGCCCGCTGCGCGGCCGCCTTCGAGCGCTTCGCGTCCACCGGTGCCAGTGCGGCGGCCACATCGGCGAGCGACTGTGTCCGCGCCACCACATCCGGCGCGCCCGCAGCAGCACGATGCGCCTCCACGACGAGGGACGCCCCGTGATGGGTGTCGCCGGGGAGTACCGCGGCAGCCACCTGGGCCAGTGCCCGGGCGCGGTGCTGGGCCTCGGTGATCCTGGCGGTCACCAGTTCCGCGCAAGCCAGCAGCCGGCGGTGCCTGTGCCCTGCCCGTTGCCGTTTCCGCTCCCGGTGTTCCCGATCCCGCTCCCGGTGTTCCCGATCCCGCTCCCGCGCGGTGGGCTCCGGCTTGTGTCCGCCCTGCGCGGCGGTCGGAGTCGGCCCCGACTCCGGCCCGCTCCCGCCGCCGACGTCCCGCGCGTCATGATTCCGCTCGTCGAGCATCGTCGCCACGTCGGGTGGCAGCCACGACTGCGCCATGCCGTTCGCCGCGGGCATCTCGTCGAGGATCCGGGCCGGCGTCGGCCGCGCGGCCGGGTCCTTGGCCAGGCACCGCGCGGCCAGCCCGGCCATCCCGGCCGGTACCCCGGTGAGGTCCGGCTCCTCGTGCACCGCCCGGTAGTTCCCCGCGTGCGGCGCACCCGTGCCGAACGGTGGGCGGCCCGTGGCCGCATACGCGAGGACCGCGCCCAGCGCGAAGACGTCCGCCGCCGGCCCCGCCTCGCCGCCCACCACGTACTCCGGCGCCATGAATCCCGGCGTTCCGATCGCCAGTCCCGTCCCGGTCAGCCGCGTCTCCTGTGCCGCCTGAGCGATGCCGAAGTCGATCAGCCGGGGGCCGTCCGCCGCGAGCAGCACGTTGCCCGGCTTGAGGTCGCGGTGCACCATCTCCCGCTCGTGCACCGCCACGAGCCCCTCCGCGAGGCCGGACACCAACCGCCCGAGCGCACGCTCTGGCAGCGGCCCGTGCCGACGCACCGCCGCCTCCAGGGACGGCCCGGGGACGTACGCCGAGGCCAGCCAGGGCGGATCGGCACCCGTGTCGGCGTCCACCACGTGCGCCGTGTAGAACCCCCCGACCCGCCGGGCGGCCTCCACCTCGCGCGCGAACCGCCGGCAGAACTCCGGATCCGCCGCGTACTCCGCCCGGACCACCTTCACCGCCACCAGCCGCCCGCCGCGCGAGTGCCCGAGGTACACCTGCCCCATGCCACCGCCGCCGAGCCGCTTCAACAGCCGGTACGGACCGACCTCCCGCGGATCCCCGGCCCGCAGATTCTCCACGCCACCCCCTGTGAACGCCTCATCGCGGCAACGCTCTCCCCGACCGTGACGCCACGTCAACACCACCGGTTCCACAGGCGATACGCGCGGGACCGCGGGCGGTACGCAGGCGGGGCCGGAGGAACCTGTCGTTCCTCCGGCCCCGCCGTGCTGCCTGGGCCCCGCCGGCCTCCGCGCGGGACCGGTCGTCCCTGGGGCTCAGGCGGTTCGTGGGTCCGCCGGTCAGTAGGCGGAGTCGACGTTGTCCATGGAGCCGTACTTGTCGGCCGCGTAGTTGCAGGCGGCGACGATGTTGGCGACCGGGTCGGTGATGGAGTCCTTCGTGCCCTTGACGTGGTAGGCGTCGAAGGTGGGCTGGATCGTCTGGAGCAGGCCCTTCGAGGGGATGCCGTTCTGGGCGTTCACGTCCCAGTTGTTCTGCGCGGTCGGGTTGCCGGACGACTCACGCATGATGTTGCGGTGCAGGCCCTCGTAGGTGCCCGGGATGTTCTTCGCGTCCATGACGTCCAGGGCGGTGCGGATCCAGCCGTCGAGGTCGTTGCCGTGCTTCTTCTTGCCGGCCTTGACGATGGCCTCGATCTTGTCGGTCTGGGCCTGGGTCTGCGCGGTGGATGCCTTGGCCGGCTCGGCGGCGTGCGCCGGGCTCGGGGCGAGGGTGAGGGTGACGGCGGCGGCGCCCGCGGCGGCGAGGGAGGCCACGGCGGACTTGCGAATGCTGGGGCGGCGCAGGGTGGCGTGCATGGGTGTACCTCTCCATTCGGGAACGTGATGGGGAGGCCGACGGGGGGTCGGCGACGCGGTGTCCGCGTTGGACGCGGCTTCGCGTCATCAGGGCCGGTGTCTGGATCAGACGGGCTCTTCCCGTCCGGTCCCGGCGCTCGGCTCCCCGGTACGCCGAACACATTGCGGAACGGTCGGGCGCCGCGACAAGTGTGTGACCTACTACGCCGCTTCGCAGACCGGCCGCCCGACTCGCCCGGACGGCCGACGATTACGCGGGCGAGCGCCTTCGGCGTCTACTAACCCCGGCCCCGTGTGACGTGGGCCCTGTGCGCGCCCTCACAGGGCCGGTAACCCGGCGGTCGCCTCTCGTCACCCTGCGGAGGCAGCTGCCTCACCCGGCGAGACGGCGGAGTCACCCTGCGGGGTCGCCTTGGAGGCCGGGGTCCCGGTACCACCGAGACGGGCGAGGCGCGGGGTGCGGATCGAGCGCCGCGACCACGCCGACCGAGCTCCACGCGTCGACTCCCGCACAAGCCACGCGGAGCCGAGCCGCGGCGTCGGCCCTCCTGTCGATGTCAGGCCACTGGCCGCCGAGCCCTGCCGTGCAGGGTCAGATAGAACGTCCGGAGCGATTCCTGGGAGCTCCCCGCCGCGAAGCAGTTCCGGACCTTGCCCAAGGGGTTCCACACCTGGCCGTCCGGCATGCATCCGGTATGCGCCCGTTGTCACCGCATCCGCGGTCCGGGGGCGCCGCCCGGCCAGGTGGCCCCCGATGCAGGGCTCCGAAGGCTCCCGGGGCCAGCGGCCACAGTGACGTGGCCGACTCGTTTTGGACCCGGCCGCGTAGTCGGAGGCCGCGACGCTCCCCGACTGTTCGCCCAGGAAGTAGCGCGAGTCGTTCGCGTTGGCCCGGTGATCACCGAGGAGGAACAGCCGACCCTCCGGAACGGTCACGTCGTACCGGGGTCCCGCCAGACCGAACTTGTCGCGCAGTACGTACGGTCGTCGATCTCCTCGCCGTTCGCTTCGTCGATGCGTTCCACGGTCAGTTGCCGACCCGGCCGACAAGTGGGCTGCATCGCATCGCCCGCGATTGTGATCCGCTCCCCGTCCAGGACGCCGGTTCGCGTGATCCCGGCGGCGGCTCCGAGCCCGCACGTTGCGGTTGCACGAACGTCCCTCCTCTTCTCTCGCTGCTCAACTGCCGGGGAGGGAGCGGCCCGGCTCGAACTCCGGGTCGAGGTTGTGGTGCGCGATACCGAACGGCTTGAATTCCTCATCAGCAAGCACCCGGTAGAGGAACTCAGAAGTAGACATGTCATAGGTGCGCCACTCGCCGACGTCACCTCGCACCAGAACGGAACAAACGCCAGGATTCTGCGCGTCCACGAGCCAGGCGTATTCATCGGCCCATTCGGTTGCCGCCCACACGATGACGCCCTTCTCTCCCGGAGAGTAAATCGGCTGCACGTCATCGCCTCCCTCTGCCTCGAGGGCGGCCCGCCACTGTGCGAGAAAATCGAAGGCGTGGGGGCCCGAGGGCCCGAAAAAGTAGACGCTCTCGCTGAAGGTGCCACCCCCGAAAGCCTCAAAGAGCTCCTTGTAGTCCGCGGGCAGCGGAACCTGCAATTCCCCCTCAACCGTCTCCCAGTCGACGGAGAGACCCAACGGCTCCCATCCGGTCAAGTCGATCAGCCACTGAACCCACATGGAAAACCTACCTCTCAGAAATGCGGGGTGCAGCCGGCCATCACTGATCGACAGCCGCCTGCACCCACTGCTACTGCTTCGATCCGGTGAACTGTCCTACGGCCGCGCCGAATGGGGCGCCGACGAGTCGCTCGTCGGCGCCCCGCCCTCCTACCTGGACGAGGTCGACGCGGTCTTCGTCCACCACACGGCGGGCACGAACGCCTACGACTGCGCCGACTCGCCGGCCGTCATCCGGGCCATCCTCACGTACCACGTGAAGGCCAACGGCTGGAACGACATCGGCTACAACTTCTTCGTCGACAAGTGCGGCACGGTCTTCGAGGGCCGGGCGGGCGGCGCCGACAAGCCGGTCCGCGGCGCCCACACCTACGGCTTCAACGGCTACTCGGCCGGTGTCGCACTCCTCGGCGACCACGAGAACGGCGGCACCCCCGGCACCGCCGCGAGGCGGGCCGTCCCGCACGGCTGCGGGCGCCTCACGCTTCACCACCCCATAGGTCGACACGCCCCCTGTGGCCCAGCCGCATCCTCCTCCCTGCGTGAGGAGGATGCGGCTGAACCTCACCCGCTGCAGCAGGCGTGCCGTGCCTCCTCCACATAGGTGTGCCCGTGCCACCAGAACGCGTCGTTGGCCGGGTGTTCGGGTACCGGGGGCAGCACGGTGCTGCTCCCGTCCGGCTTGCGGAGGCCGGCGGCCGGGGGTTCGGCGAACGGCCGCATCAGGGAGTCGACGGTGTGGGCGATGCCGGACACGAGGACCTGTTCGACGTTGGCGGCGTCCTTGATGTCGGTGAGTGGGTCACCGTCGACGACGGCGAGGTCGGCGTACATGCCGGGGGCGATCCGGCCCAGGTCCTCGTGCAGGGTCTCGCCCGCCAGGCCGGTCGCGGTCGTCAGCGCCTCGTACGGGGTGAACCCGTAGGTGACCATGGCACGCAGGTTCATGTGCAGGCTGACTGCCGCGTGGTCGATCGGGGCGTCGGTGCCGGCGACGACCCGGCCTCCCCGGCGGAAGAGGTCGAGGGCCTGGCGGACCTGCGCCCGGAGGTTCTCCCGCCGTGCGGTCTGGTCGGTCCGGCTCGCGGCGTCGGCGCTCTCCTGGAGGGCGGCCAACCGCCACGGCGGATTGAGCGTCCGTACCCGGCGGTCCTCGACCAGGGACTTGTCCTCCCGGTACAGCGTGGTCGAGCCGAAGAGGGTCGGTGTGCGGGCCATGTCGGAGGCCACGAAGAGGTCGGTGACGTCCGGGTAGCCCGTTCCGAGCGGTGTCACGGTGCGCGAGTAGCCGAAGCGGTTGGTCGCGCCCGTGTGTTCCATCCCGTCGCCGCCGAGGGCCGTGGCCGGGTAGTGGTAGTGCGAGGTGGCGGGGATGCCGACGCCGTGCGCGAAGGCGATCACCCGCTCGTGCCAGGCCACCGGCAGGCGGACGTAGCACTTCATGAGGTCGTACTCCAGGGCCTCGGCGCGCTCCAGTTCCAGCTTCAGTTGGGCGTCGGTGAACGTGGGGCGCATGAAGTTGTAGTAGATGCGCGGCCCGTCGACCGCCTCGCCCGTCGCGAAGTACCTGGGCGCGATCCGGGCCCCGGACCGGGTGGCCTCCCGCTCCTCGACCATGTGGTAGGCGGGGCTCCCCGGGGACCTCGTGGTGGTGACGCCCAGGGAGAGCCAGAGCCGTCCCTGCCGGTCGCCGTAGGCGTAGCCCTGCATCTCCCGGTGGTGGTGCATGTCGACGAGTCCGGGCATCACCAGCCGGTCGCGCGCGTCGACGCGCCTGCCCGCCCGGCCGTCGGCGTGCGGCTCCACGGCCCTGATCCGGTGCCCTTCGACGACGATGTCGACGTCGCGCCGGATCTCCCGGCGCACTCCGTCCCACATCCGGCCCGCGTGGACGACGGTGCGCGCCGGTGGCCGCACGGCGGTCCAGGTCAGTGGCACGGCGACCGTACGAGGGCGCCCGCCCTGTGCCGGTACGAGGCGGAGCCTGCCGTTGTTGAGGTAGAGGAGGTGTTTCGAGTCGCCGCTCCAGGACGGGGCGTCGGTCACCTCGTCGGTGAGCTGCCGGGGCTCACCGTCCGGCGTTCCGTCCGCGGCGACGTCCACGGTGTACAGGACGCTGGCGACCGCGAACGCCATGCGCCTGCCGTCGGGGGACCAGACCGGTCCGTCGTCTCCTCGGGTCTGGATCGAGCGGCCGGGCACGGCCTCGACGTATCTGCCCCGCCCGGTGGTCCTGTCGACGAGCAGGATCTGGCTCAGCCCCTCGCGGAACCTGGCCGAGTACGGCTTCACCGCCGCCAGGGCGATCGTCCTGCCGTCGGGCGACCAGGTGGGTCTTCCTGGCTCGAATGTCGCGGTGAAGACCTGACGCACGTCGCCGCTCGCCGCGTCGGCGGTCCACAGCGCGCCGTCCTGGTCCAGGAAGGCGAGCTCCTTTCCGTCGGGCGACCATGCCGCCGAGACCGCCGCCCTGGTGCCGAGGTCGGTCAGTTGCCGGTCCCGGCCGGTGTCGAGGTCCCTGATCCAGATGTCGAGTGTTCCGCCGCGGTCCGTGGAGTAGGCGAGCAGCTTGCCGTCGGGCGACCAGGCGGGGTCGCACTTCCACCAGTGGTCGCGGGTCAACGGCCGTGGCGCGCGGCCGATCCTCATGACGTAGATGTCGTTGAGCGCGCGGAAGGCGACGTGTTCCCCGTCGGGGGACAGCACCGGGCTGCCGATGCCGCGCACGGGCCGCGGCCCGGTGCTCTCGAAGTCGGACCGGCGTCTGGTGTACCTCGGTCTGCGGGTCGTCACGGCGGCGGAGAAGCCGATGGTCCGGGTGCCCGGGCCGTGGAGCGACCGCACGTGGATGCGGCCGTCCGCGGTGTAGAGGAAGCGTTCGCGATCCAGCCACGACACCCGGAACGGGAAGGTCTCCTGGTCCTCCACCAGGGGCGTGTCACCGGTCATCAGCCGGCACCGCCCGTCGTGGGTCAGGTGGTGGACCAGCGCGGCGCCGTCCGGGGTCCATTCCGGCTGGTGGATCACCTGGCCCGCGGGCACGGTGAGGCGGGTGCCGCGTCGGCCGGTGGTGCGGTCCACGACGTCGATACGGGTGTTGTCCACGACGAAGGCCACCTGGTCGCCGTCCGGCGACCAGGCCGGCTCGTACTCCTCGCCCGAGCCGTCGGCGAGCACGTCGATCCGTCCGCTGCCGACGTCGTACGTCTGGATCGCGTAACTGCCCGACGCGTCGCCCGAGAAGACGATCGTGCGCCCGTCCGGCGACCAGCGGGGCTCCCGGTGGTCGAAGGGGCCCTCGGTCAAACGGCGCAGTCCGCCCCCGTCGGGCCGTACGGTCCAGAGGTTGAAGACGCCGTCACGGTAGGACTGGAAGACCAGCCGGCTGCCGTCCGGCGACCAGTCGGGCTGCGCGATGTCGAACAGGTCGCTGGTCAGCCGCCGCGCGGGCCCGCCGGACGCCGGCATCACCCACAGCACCCCGAGCAGGTCGTGGGCGATCCACCGGCCGTCGGGCGAGAGCCGTGCCCCGAACGTGGTGCCCGTGCCCAGCCGCAGGTCGCCCGTACCGCCGGTGCGGGGACCGGCCGCGACGGCGCTCGGCCCGGCCAAGGACGTCAGCGCCACCGCGGCGCCGGCGCCGGCCAGGAAGCCGCGCCGGGACACCGGTGACGTCCTCGCCCGTGGGCCGGACTCGGCTTCCTCCGGTAATGCCTCGGAAAACGCTTCGCTCACAGCACGTCCCTTCAGCCGTACGGGGCCCCACCATCGGACGCCTCCGCATCCTTCATGAGTTGCCATGCCCGGTCGAGGAGTGTTCCAGCGAAGTTCCGCCGATGGGACTCGCGCAGGCACGAACCGCTGATGCGCGGTCAGGCACTACTCGCGGTCACGCACTACTCCCGCCCGGCCGGTTCGCCCCTTGGCGGTGGTTGCGTGTCCCGTCGGGCGGCCGGGCGGAGCAGGACCAGCAGGGCGATCAGCGCGGCCGCCCCGGCCAGGGTCAGCAGGAGCACCCGGTCGGACACCGCCGCGCCGATGTCGGACAGCCGTTCCTCCAGGGCGAACTCGGTGTCGGTGCTCAGCACCGACGGCAGTGCCGAGGTGCCGTCGAAGGCCAGGAACGCCACCCCGAGCGCGACGAAGAACAGGCCGCCGAGGAGCGAGGTGCTGTGCAGCGTCACCGGGCCCACCCGGAACGTCCGGCCCCGCAGCCAGCGCCTGCGGCCCAGGTCGAACCGGTCCCAGAGCAAGGCCAGTACGAACATCGGGACCGCCATCCCCAGCGCGTAGACGGCGAGCAGCACCCCGCCGTGCAGGGGGTCGCCGTCCACGGCGGCCACGGTCAGGACGGAGCCGAGGATCGGTCCCGCGCAGAATCCCGCCAGCCCGTACACCGCGCCCAGGGCGAACACCGACAGCGCCGAACCGGAACGGCGCCCGCCCGCGGCCTGCGCCATCCGGCGGGAGCCGAAGCCCAGCCCGGTGATCTGGGCCACGCCCAGGGCGGTGACCGTCCAGCCGCCCGCGGTCACCAGGGTGTCCCGGTGGCCGTAGAAGAGGCGGCTGGCGAAGGAGCCGGCCACGCCGAGCGGTACGAGCGTCGTGCACAGCCCTGCGTAGAACAGGCCGGTGCGGGCCACCAGTCGGGTGCGGCTGGTGAAGGAGTAGGCGAAGAAGGCGGGCAGCAGCAGGGCGCTGCACGGACTGAGCAGGGCCAGCAGTCCGCCGAGGAAGGCCATCGCCAGGCCGACATCGCTCATCGTCCGGCCGCCTTCGCCGCCTGCGCCGCCGTCTCGACGGCCGACTTGAAGGTGTCCGCGGGCTGGGCGCCCAGGATCGGCTTGCCGTTGACCAGGAACGCCGGGGTGCTGGTCACGCCGAGGTTGTAGCCCTCTTCCTGGTCCTTGAGCACGGCGCCGCGGGCCTGGTCGGAGGCCATGTCGGCCTGGAAGCGCTCGATGTCGGCGACTCCCGCCGCACGGGCCATGGCGACGAGGTGCTCGGCGTCGAACGCGCCGCTGTTGCGTTCGCGCGGCTTGCTGTAGGCGACTTCGTGGAACTCCCAGAACTTGTCCTGCTGCCCCGCAGCCCAGCCGGCGAGCGCGGCCTGCTCGGACTCCTCGCCGAAAATGGGGAAGTTGCGCCATTCGATGCGCAGGATCCCCTTCTCCACGTACGAGCGCAGCAGTTCGGGCTCTGTCGAGCGGGCGAATTGGCCGCAGAACGGGCACTGGAAGTCGGAGTACTCGATCAGGACGACCGGGGCGTCGGCGGGTCCGACCGCCAGGGGGTCGGACGTGTCGCGGCGGGCGAGGGCGAGCAGGCTCTCGTCGGCGGGCGCGGGGTCGGCGGAGCCGGTGACGGCCGCGGGTTCGCCGGCCTTCTCGTTGCGGTCGCCCGAGTCGTCGAGCGTGAGGGCGAACGCCGCGGTGACCGCGGCGGCGGCGAGCACCGCCACGGCGCCGACGGTCCGCCTGCGGTTGCGGCGGGCGGCGTTCGAGGACGGGGACGTGGACGTGGAAGGGGTGGATCCGGTCATGGGGTACCTCAGTCGGTCGAGGAGGAAAAGAGAAAGAGGGAGGGTGGAGAGGGAGGGAAGGGTGGGCGAACCGGGCCGCGGGTCAGGCGGAGGGCGTGACCGGGCACTCGGTCTCGGAGGAGAGGCGTCGCAGCGCGGCCTCCGCCAGCAGCCCCGCCGACAGGACGGCCAGCAGCGGCTGCAGCGGAGCCCAGTAGCTCAGGGCGCCGGAGGCTCCGAGGAGCACGAGGACGAGTTTGTTGCAGACCGGGCAGCCGACGGCGAAGAAGGACAGCACCCCGCCGATCGCCCCGAGACGGCCGCCGTCGGCGGCGGGCGGCTCCGGAGCGCAGGACGAGGGCCGCGGCACGGCGGTCCGGCGCACGTAGGTGCTCAGGACGATGCCGGCCAGGGCGGCCGTGACGGCCAGGGCCGGGTAGTTCCACCACTGCACAGGGACGGACCGGCCGAAGAGCGGATTGGGCACCACGTCGGTGGGCGCGCCGACCAGGACCGCCGTGGCCAGCGCACCCGCGCCCGCCACGGTCCACTGTCCGGACCGCCAAGCACGCAGTGCCGTACCCGCCCGCCGCCAGGAGCGCGGGGATGAGGACATGCCGAAGAACTCCGTTTCCGAGGATTCAGGGACGCGGCCGACGGGCCGGTCTAGATCCGCAGAACGGAGTGGAGGGTGGACGGGGGCGGATCCGGGCCGCCCGCCGCCGCGCCGGAGTGCTGGGGCACGAGAGGCGCCGGTTCGGTGTGCGGTGACAGGGCGCGGGGCAACGGGGCGGACGGCGGAGGATTCTCGGCCCGCTGCACGCTGTGGTCGCCGATCGCCTTCTTGCGGCAGGGTGCCTCCGCACCGTCCGACGGTTCGGCGACAGCGACAGCGGTGGCGACTGCGACGGATGCCCGCTCCGCGGTGGACGGCGGCGTGACCGGTCCTCCGCGCTCCGCGTGCCCGAAGACGCACAGCAGCGCCACCACGGCCACGAGCAGGCCCAGCACACCGCGCAGGAGGGCTTGCGCCCGCCCCGGTGCCGCTCGCTTCATCGCCGCTCCCGCGCTGTTCGTGGTCCCGGCCAGCCTAGGACACGCGTCCGCGTGTGTGGCCGCCCAGGGGCGCATCCGATCGGCGCCGCGTCGGACACCCTTCGAAAGATCACCCGGACGCGCCGTCGAACGGCGCGTTTTCCCCCGTTCGCGCCGTCTCTGACGTTTTTCGTACAGGACCGCGACCGAACCGGTGTGAATTCGAGATTGGGTAAGTATCGCAGAAATCGTTCACTCGACTGCCGCGCATCCGACGGAGTAGGCAGACGTTACTTCGGATATGACCGAGGAACACGGGGAATTGACGGCGCTTGGCCCGTACACCTACAGGCCCGGCAGAGATCACTGTCCGTCACCGAGCGACGGAACTCTGACCAGAGGCGGCCATCCCGTCCCGCTCCGGGTGACCGAACCCGTGCTGCAGCGCTTCCTCGATGTCATGGCCGAGCTGGAGACCGGTCTCGCCGAGCGGTGGGGCCGGACACAGGGCTCCCTGACGTACACCCGGGCGGAGTGACCGGCACCTCGTGTACGAAGAACACACTCATCCCCACATGCCGTACGGCGAAGGGCCGTTCCGCACCACGGGCACCGGCAGGCACCGTGCGCCCGAGGCGGCCTTCCAGGAGACCCTGGTTCCCCCCGAACCCGGTTGGGACCCGGCCGAGGAGCTCGCGTTCCTGCTTCAGGACGCGATGGAGCCACGGACCGGCGCCCCCTCCGTGACGGACACCTCGGCGCTCGCACCCGCCCCGGGCACACCGCTGAGCAATCTGCAGGAGATCACGGCGGAGCTGCCCCCGTTGAGGGAGTCCCCGACGAGTCACCGCAGGGTCCGCAGAGGGAGAAAGGTGAGCCGGCTGCGCGCCGCGAGCCTGTTCGTCGCCGCGCTCGCCGCGGTCATCGCGGCCTCCGTGAGCCTGTTCGGCGGCATGGTGGCGTACGAGCCGTTGCGGCTGGCCGCCGTGACCCGCACTCGCGGCAGCGTCGTGTCCTGGTGGCCGCTGCTGGTCTACGGGCCCTGGCTGGTGGCCTCGCTCGCGGTGCTGCGGGCCGCGCTGCACCAGCGCCGCGCGGTGCACTCCTGGGCCGTCGTCCTGCTGTTCTCGGCCATCGCGATGCTGCTGTGCATCGCGGAGGCGCCCAGAACCGTCAGCGACGCCGCGGCGGCCGCGCTGCCCGGTCTGGCCTCGCTGGTCTGCTTCCAGCAGATCGTCCGGCAGATCACGCTCACCCGTCCGCCCCAACGTACGGTGCCGCGTCACCGGCAACGCGCCGCAGTCACTCCGGGTGACGATCCGGCGGGCAAGGCGGCCGCCGATCCGGTGTCGCTCCCGCAGCAGCGGCAGAATGCCGTACGTTCGCCGAGGCCCGGCACGGGCCCCGGGAAACGGATCTGACCCGGAGCGGAACGAGACGGTCGGAATCGGGTTCCATTCCCGCCGCAACACGGCCGCAACACGCAGGGAAATGGGAATTGGAATGCGGAATTCGTTGCGGGCCGTGCCCGGGGTCAGGCCGCCGTCAGTGTCACGTCCTGCGCCTGACGGGCGTGGAAGCTCGGGAGCGGCACGATGCCCATCGGGCGCAGCTCCATCAGGGTGGCCTCGACGTGGGCCGCGCCGGGCTTGAGGACGACCGTGTCGGGCGTGCCGGTGTTGACCCAGCGGTGCTCCAGGCCGTCGCAGACCGCGCGGGTGCCGCCGACGCCGTAGCGGACGGACGGGTCGCTCTGGCTCACGGTGGAGCTGACGTAGACCGGTCCGGTGCCGCCGGTGCAGCGGTAGGTGCCGGAGAGGGTGATGCTGCCGTCGGCGGCGACGCGGCCGGTCGGGTCGACGGTCACCGACTCCGCGACGAGGCGGGCGTCGTGGGGTGCGGCCGTGGCGACGGGTGCGGCGAGCAGGAGCAGGGCGGCGCCGGTGGCGGTGGCGAGGGCGGCGGGTCGTACGGGCATGGGAACCTCCAGGGGGTGCGGAATGAGGGGTTCCACTGGTACCGGGCGGAGGGGCCGACGGCAGTGACCGTCACCCCTTCGGTGGCGAGTCCGCGTCGGCCGTCGTGGAACCGTCGCCGAGGTGTCCGGGTGTTGTCACGCTTGCCGCCGGGGACTTGGCGATGAGTTCCCGGCCGGCGCACGGTCGGTACATGCGACGGTCCCGACGACGGGACGGTCTCCCGACGTGGAGGTGCGCCATGTGTACCCACCGGCCTTCCTGCCCCGCAGCCGAGTCCACCGCGGCCGAGTCTCCCGAGGCGCGCGTCGTCATCGCGCACGTCGTCGCCGCCCACCCGGAGCAGGGGTGGAACCTGCTGTGCGACGGCACGGTCGTCTTCGACGACTCCGGCGAGCTGCTCCCCGACGGCCGTGTGGTCGCCCCGCGCCGGACGCCCGCCGGGCGCCTGGCGATGGCCGCCTGAGGGACTCCGGTCCGGCTCAGTCCTTCTCGGCGGCGGACTCCGCGACGAACTCCCGCAGCAGGGAGGCGAGCAGCTCCGGCTGGTCCTCGGGGATCAGCGTCCGGGTGTCCTCGACCTCCACCAGCCGCCCCTGCGGGAGGAGTTCGGCCAGGCGCCGGCCGTGGGCGCGGGGCATCATCAGGTCCTCGGTCGCCCAGACGACGAGCGCGGGCCGGTCGAACCTCCGCAGTCCCTGGGCGGCTTCGAGCAGTTCGTCGCGGCGGACGTGGGTGCCGTAGTGGCGGAAGTCGCGCCGGATCGCCGGGTCGGTGCGCAGCGGGCGCAGCCAGTCGTCGACGACCGCGTCCGGCACGGGCCGTTTGGTGAGCGCGCCGATGCCGACGGGCAGGCGGCGCAGCGGTTTCAGGCCCAGGGTGCGGACCAGCAGGGACACGCCGCCGGGGACCCGGCAGGCGACGCCGATCATTTTGCCGGGCAGTCCCGGCGGGTAGTTGTCGAATGCCTCGCACGCGACGAGCGCCAGCCGCGCGAGCCGCTCCGGATGCCGGGCGGCCACCGTCTGGGCACGCCCGCAGTCGTTCTCGACGAGGGTGACGTCCCTCAGGTCGAGGCGGTCGAGGAACTCGGCGATCAGTTCGTTGACCAGGTCGGGCGTGGGTGGCCGGCGCATCGGGCGGCGGTGGGCGCCGTAGGGCAGGGTGGGCGCGATCACCCGGTGGTCGGCGCGCAGGTCGGCGACGACGCCGCGCCAGACGGTCGCGTCGTGGACCAGGCCGTGCAGGAGGACGACGACCGGGCCGTCCCCGCCGGTGTCCTCGTACTCGATGGTTCCCGCGCTCAGTTCGATGTCCGGCATGCCGGAATGGTAGGGGCCACGGGTCCGCTACGGCAGTACGGCGAAGCCGTCGAGTTCCACCAACGCCCGTTCGTCCCAGAGTCGTACGACCTCCACGACGGCCATCGCCGGGTAGTCGCGGCCGGCCAGCTCGCGCCAGGTGCGGCCGAGTTCGGCGGCGTGGGTGCGGTAGGCGGCGACGTCGGTGGCGTAGACGGTGACGCGGGCGAGGTCCGCGGGGGTGCCGCCGGCGGCGCACAGGGCGGTGAGGAGGTTGGTGAGGGCCTGCTCGAACTGGGCGGGGAGGGTGTCGCCGGTGACCTTGCCTCCGGTGTCGAGGGCGGTCTGCCCGGCCAGGAACACGACGCGGGTGCCGGTGGCGACGACGGCGTGGGAGAAGCCGGTGGGCGGGGACAGTTCGGGTGGGTTGACCCGTTCGGCGGTCATTGTCCGGCCTCCTCGGTCGTGGCGTCCTGCGTGCGGTGGGTCCGGCGGGTCCGGTGCGTCGGGTGCGTCGGGTGCGTCGGGTGCGTCCGGTACAGCTCCTTGGCGACGATGCCGCGCTGCACCTCGCTCGCGCCCTCGTAGATGCGCGGGGCGCGCACCTCTCGGTAGAGGTGTTCGAGGAGGTGTCCGCGGCGCAGGGCGCCGGCGCCGTGCAGCTGGACGGCCTTGTCGACGACGTACTGGGCGGTCTCGGTGGCGAGGAGTTTCGCCATCGCGGCGCGCTGCGGGACGTCCGGGGCGCCCGCGTCGTACGCCGTCGCCGCCGCGTACACCATCAGCCGGGCCGCCTCGGTGCGCAGGGCCATCTCGGCGACCTGGTGGGAGACGGCCTGGAGGTCGCGCAGCTTGCCGCCGAAGGCCTCGCGGGCGGCGGTGTGCGCGAGGGTCGCGTCCAGGGCGGCCTGTGCCATGCCGACGGCGAAGGCGCCGACGCTGGGGCGGAACAGGTTGAGGGTGTCCATGGCGACCCGGAAGCCGCGGTCCGGTTCACCGAGCACGTCGTCCGTGGTGACGGGCACGGCGTCGAAGGCGAGCGCGCCGATGGGGTGCGGCGAGAGCATGTCCAGCGGGGTGCCGGTGAGGCCGGGGCGGTCGGCGGGCACCAGGAAGGCGGTGACGCCGCGGGAACCGGCACCGGGGGTGGTGCGGGCGAACACGGTGTAGAAGTCGGCCTCGGGGGCGTTGGAGATCCAGCACTTCTCACCGGTGAGCCGCCAGGCGGAGGCTCCATCGGTCTCGGCGGCCAGGGGGGCGGGGGCCGCCCCGGGGCCGGACTCGCGCCCCACCGCGGCCCGCCCGCCGCCGGTGCGCCCCGCCGAGCCGGCGGACGCCCCGTCCCCGGCACGTCGCCCGGCGGCCTGCGCGCCGTGACGGACGGCGGCCGCCGCGGCGCCAGGTGCCGCGCCCTCGGGGCCTCCTGCCTGCCCGGCGCCGAACCGCCCGGCATCCGGCCCGGACCGCGCGGCGACGGAACCTCCGGCGTCGCGCGCCCCGACCGGCCCGTCGGCGGGCCGCCCGCCGTAGCGGGGTCCGGCCCGCACGGCGGTGCGCGGCCCGGCGTCCGGCGAGGGCGGGCCGGTCTTTCCACCGCGACCGGCGGCGTCCCACCCGGCGTCCGGTGCGTCCCCCGCCTCCGGTTCGGCGCGCAGGGACAGCGCTGCCGCGTCCGAGCCCGCGTCGGGCTCGCTGAGGGCGAAGGCGGCCACCGCGGTGCCGTCGCTCACGCGGGGAAGCCAGCGGGCGCGCTGGGACTCGGTGCCGTGGGCGTGCACGGGGTGGGCGCCGAGGCCCTGGAGGGCGAGCGCGGTCTCGGCCTCCGTGCAGGCGTGGGCGAGCGACTCGCGCATCAGGCACAGGTCGAGCGCGCCCGAGGTGAACAGGCGGGGCAGCAGGCCGAGGGCGCCCAGCTCGGCGACCAGGGCGCGGTTGACCCGGCCCGGTTCGCCCATCTCCGCGAGTGGGCGCAGCCGTTCGGCGGCGAGGGCGCGCAGCTCGTCGCACCAGGTGAGTTGTGCCGGTTCGAGCGAGAATGCGGTCATCGCCGGTCCCTTCCGCCGCTCCCCGGCCCGTCGGACGGGCCACTGGGCCACGGCCGAGGCTATCGCGCCCCGTTGACTGTCGTCACCAACACGATACGCTCGTTGCGCGAGCCCACCACGACAAAGGGGGCGAACCGCCATGGCCGATCCGCGCCCCGCGGACCCGCACCGCTCGGCCCACGTCGACACCTTCGCGCGCGACCACCTGCCGCCCCCCGAGCAGTGGCCGAAGCTCCTCTTCGAGCTGCCCGAGCTGCACTACCCGGCGCGGCTGAACTGCGCCGCCGAGCTGCTCGCCGGCCCGCCCGACGACCGCCCGGTCTTCCGCACCGCGTCCGGGGACACCTGGACGTACGGCGAGCTGCGGGACCGCGTCGACCGGATCGCGCACGTGCTCACCGCGGACCTCGGTGTCGTCCCGGGAAACCGGGTGCTGCTGCGCGGCCCCACCACCCCGTGGCTGGCCGCGTGCTGGCTGGCGGTGCTGAAGGCGGGCGCGGTGGCGGTCACCGTGCTGGCCCAGCAGCGCCCGCACGAACTGCGCGCGATCTGCGAGATCGCCCGGGTGCGGCACGCGCTGTGCGACGTCCGGGCCGTCGACGACCTGGCCAAGGCGGAGATCCCCGGCCTCGGGATCACCACGTACGGCGGGGACGCGCCGGACGACCTGCACGTCCGTACGGCGCCCGGCGGGACGCCCGGTCCGCCGTTCGAGGCCGTCGACACCGCCGCCGACGACGTGGCGCTGATCGCGTTCACCTCGGGCACCACCGGTCGACCCAAGGGCTGCATGCACTTCCACCGCGACGTGCTGGCGATCGCCGACACCTTCTCCGCGCAGGTGCTCGAGCCGCGCCCGGACGACCTCTTCGCGGGCAGCCCGCCGCTCGGTTTCACCTTCGGGCTCGGTGGTCTCGTGGTCTTCCCGATGCGGGCCGGGGCGTGCGCCCTGCTGCTGGAACAGGCGGGCCCCAGGCAGCTGTTGCCGGCCGTCGCCGAGCACCGGGTGTCGGTGCTGTTCACCGCGCCCACGGCGTACCGCGCGATGCTCGACGAACTGGACGCGTACGACGTGACGAGCCTCAGGCGCTGCGTCTCGGCGGGTGAAAACCTGCCCGCGGCCACCTGGCGGTCCTGGCACGAGCGCACCGGGCTGCGGATCATCAACGGCATCGGCGCCACCGAGCTGCTGCACATCTTCGTGTCCGCGGCGGACGACGCCATCAGGCCCGGCACGACGGGTGTGCCGGTGCCGGGGTGGCACGCGCGTGTGCAGGACGCGAACGGCGCGCCGGTCCCCGACGGGGAGCCCGGACTGCTGGCGGTGCGCGGGCCGGTGGGCTGCCGCTACCTGGCCGATCCGCGCCAGCGGGAGTACGTGCGCGACGGCTGGAACGTCACCGGGGACACCTACGTCCGCGAGCCCGACGGGTACTTCCGGTATGTGGCCCGCGCCGACGACATGATCATCTCCTCCGGGTACAACATCGCCGGTCCCGAGGTGGAGGACGCGCTGCTGCGCCATCCGGACGTGGTGGAGGCGGCGGTGGTGGGCCGTCCCGACCAGCGCCGGGGGCAGGTCGTGGTGGCGCACGCGGTGCTGCGGGAGGGGTCGGTGCGGGACGCGGACGCCCTGCGCGACTTCCTGCGGTCGGAGCTGGCGCCGTACAAGTGTCCGCGCGAGATCGTCTTCCTGGACGCGCTGCCGCGCACGGCGACCGGCAAGCTCCAGCGCTACCGCCTCCTCGGCCCGGCCGCCGACGACATAAGATGATCAACGTGTCCGACCAGCACGTACAGCACGCCCCGCGGTCCCTCATCGTCACGCTCTACGGCGCGTACGGTCGCTTCGCGCCGGGCCCGGTGCCCGTCGCCGAGCTGATCCGGCTCCTGTCGGCGGTCGGGGTGGACGCCCCCTCCGTGCGCTCGTCGGTGTCCCGGCTGAAGCGGCGCGGACTGCTGCTGCCGGCCCGTACGGCCGAGGGCGCGGCCGGTTACGAACTCTCCGCCGAGGCCCGCCAGTTGCTGGACGACGGAGACCGGCGCGTGTACGCGACCGCACCCCACGGGGACGAGGGCTGGGTGCTCGCCGTGTTCTCGGTGCCCGAGTCGGAACGGCAGAAGCGGCACGTCCTGCGCTCGCGCCTGGCCGGGCTCGGCTTCGGCACCGCGGCCCCCGGCGTGTGGATCGCCCCGGCCCGCCTGTACGCGGAGACCCGGCACGCGCTGGGCCGCCTGGGCCTGGACTCCTACGTGGACTTCTTCCGCGGGGAGCACCTGGGTTTCACGGCGACCGCCGAGGCGGTGGCCCGCTGGTGGGACCTGGCGGCGATCGCCAAGGAGCACGAGGCGTTCCTCGACCGCCACGCGCGCGTGCTGCACGACTGGGAGCGCCGCACGGACACGCCGCCCGAGGATGCCTACCGCGACTACCTCCTCGCCCTGGACTCCTGGCGCCACCTGCCCTACACGGATCCCGGGCTGCCCGCCGGGCTGCTGCCCGAGGGCTGGCCGGGCATGCGCTCGGCGGCCGTCTTCCGGGCGCTGCACGAGCGGCTGCGCGACGCGGGCGCGCACTACGCGGCGATGGACCCGACGCCACCCCCGGCAAACGAGCCCGAGTGAGTCACGTCACATTCTGACGGGATCAGCGAACCCTCAGCCTTCTCAGACCCTCTTCTCAGGTTTGTCACCTACCGTGCGGACGCATGAGTCTCGCACGCAACTTGAACCGGGCCCTCACCGTGACCACCGGCCTCCAGGTACGGAGAGCACCCCAGGCGGCGAAGGGGAGTCCGAAGGGAAGGCCGGGAAAGCAGGGGAAGCCGGGAAAGCAGGGGATGGAGTCCGCCGCGCGACCCGCCGCCCCGCAGGCGGCCGCGTACCGATGTCCGTCGGCCGAGGAACTGCCGACCGAACGACTGCTGCGACGACCCGTCTTCATCATCTCGTCCATCCGGTCCGGCTCCACCCTGCTGCGCATGATGCTGGGCGCCCACCCGCGGCTGCACGCCCCGCACGAGCTGCACATCGGCAAGCTGGAGGTGAGCTGCACCAACTGGTTCTCGGAGCGGGCGATGGGCGCCCTCGGCCTCGGGCGCGGCGACCTGGAGCACCTGCTGTGGGACCGCGTCCTGCACCGCGAACTCCTCGGATCCGGCAAGGACTTCGTGGTCGAGAAGACACCGGCCAACGTGTACATGTACCAGCGCCTCAAGGACTGCTGGCCCGACGCGCGCTTCGTCTTCCTGCTGCGCCACCCCGTGTCGATCGCCCGCTCGTGGCACGAGACCGACCCCGTCAAGCGGCCGCACGACACGGCCGTCACGGACGTGCTGCGCTACATGACGGCCGTCGAGGAGGCCCGTACCGCGGACGCCGACGGTTTCACCGTGCGCTACGAGGACATCACCGACGACCCCGAGCGCGAGATGCGCCGGCTGTGCGCGTACCTCGACGTCGACTACGCACCCCAGATGCTGAACTACGGCAAGAAGGGCAACGCCGAGCTGGTCAGGGGCCTGGGCGACTGGCGGGAGAACATCCGCACCGGCACCGTGCAGCCGGGGCGCGAGCTGCCCGGCAAGGACGAGGTCCCCGAGCGGCTGCGCCCGATGTGCGCGGCCTGGGGCTACCCGTCCTGACCCGGTCCGTGCAGCGTGAGCCTCGGCTTGGGGGCGTCGGTCCGCCCGGTGCGCGGTGGCCGGCTGCCCGCCCGGTACGGCGCCGGCCAGGCGGCGCCCGGTCCGTCGTAGCCCTGTTCGGCGGCGGCGTGCAGCGTCCAGTGCGGGTCGTAGAGGTGCGGGCGGGCCAGCGCGCACAGGTCGGTGCGTCCGGCCAGGACCAGCGAGTTGACGTCGTCCCAGGAGGAGATCGCGCCGACGGCGATCACCGGGACGCCCGCCTCGTGCCGGATGCGGTCGGCGTACGGGGTCTGGTACGACCGCCCGAACTCCGGCCGTTCACCGGTGACGACCTGGCCCGTGGACACGTCGATGGCGTCGGCCCCGTGCGCGGCGAAGGCCCGGGCGATCTCCACCGCCTCCTCGGCGCTCGTGCCGCCCTCGGCCCAGTCGGTGGCGGAGATCCGTACGGTCATGGGCCGCTCGTCGGGCCACACCTCGCGTACGGCGTCGAAGACCTCCAGCGGGAAGCGCAGCCGACCCTCCAGTGAACCGCCGTAGGCGTCGGTGCGGCGGTTGGTGAGCGGGGAGAGGAAGCCGGAGAGCAGGTAGCCGTGGGCGCAGTGCAGTTCGAGCAGGTCGAAACCGGCCCCGGCGGCCCGTCCGGCGGCAGCCCGGAACTGCTCCCGCACGTCGGTCAGTTGCGCCCCGGTCAGCTCGCCCGGGATCTGCCCGCCGGGCCGGTACGGCAGCGGGGAGGGCGCCACCAGGGGCCAGTTGCCCTCGGGCAGCGGTTCGTCCATGCCCTCCCACATCAGCCGGGTCGAGCCCTTGCGGCCGCTGTGGCCGAGCTGCACGCCGATCGCGGTGCCGGGCGCGCTGTCGTGCACGAAGTCGGTGATCCGCCGCCACGCCTCGCCCTGCCGGCCGGTGTAGAGGCCCGCGCAGCCGGGGGTGATGCGGCCCTCCGCGCTGACGCACACCATCTCGGTCATCACCAGTGCGGCGCCGCCGAGGGCCCTGGCCCCCAGGTGGACCAGGTGGAAGTCGCCGGGGACGCCGTCGGTGGCCGAGTACATGTCCATCGGGGAGACGACGACGCGGTTGCGCAGGGTCAGGCCGCGCAGCCGGAACGGGGTGAACATCGGGGGCGTGTGCGGCGGGCAGCCGAACTCGCGCTCAACGGAGTCCGTGAAGCCGGCGTCGCGCAGCCGCAGGTTCTCGTGGGTGACCCGGCGGCTGCGGGTGAGCAGGTTGAAGGCGAACTGGCGCGGCGGCTGGGCGAGGTAACGGTCCAGGTCCTCGAACCACTCCAGGCTGGCCTTGGCCGCCCGCTGGGTGGAGGCGACGACGGGACGCCGCTCCTCCTCGTAGGCACTGAGTGCCTCCTGGAGGGTGGGCCGCTCCGCCAGGCAGGCGGCGAGCGCGAGGGCGTCCTCCACGGCCAGCTTGGTGCCGGAGCCGATGGAGAAGTGGGCGGTGTGCGCGGCGTCGCCGATCAGGACGATGTTGCCGTGCGACCAGCGTTCGTTGACGACCGTGCGGAAGGTGGTCCACGCGGACTTGTTGGACCGCAGCGGGCGGCCGCCGAGCGCGTCGGCGAAGATCTTGCCGCAGCGGGCGGTGGATTCCGTCTCGTCCAGTTCGTCGAAGCCGGCCGCCCGCCAGACCTCCTCGCGCATCTCGACGATGACGGTGGAGGCGTCCGGCGCATAGGGGTAGCCGTGCAGTTGCATCACGCCGTGCTCGGTCTCGGCGATCTCGAAGCGGAACGCGTCGAAGGCGAAGTCGGCGGCGAGCCAGATGTAGCGGCAGCGGTGGGGGGTGAGGTGCGGCCGGAAGACGTCGCGGTACGCCTCGCGGGTGGCGCTGTGGACTCCGTCGGCGGCGACGACGAGGTCGTGGGTGCGCGCGAGCTCGTCCGGGGGCGGTGCCTCGGTGCGCAGGCGCAGGTCGACGCCAAGGTCGCGGCAGCGGTCGTGCAGGATTTCGAGGAGGCGGCGGCGGCCGAGGGCGGCGAAGCGGTGTCCTCCGGAGGTGTGGCGGGTGTTTCGGTGGACGATGTCGATGTCGTCCCAGCGGACGAAGTGGGTCTTGAGGGCCTCGTAGACGGCTGGGTCGGCGTGTTCGATGCCGCCCAGGGTCTCGTCGGAGAGGACTACGCCGAAGCCGAAGGTGTCGTCGGGGGCGTTGCGTTCGTAGACGGTGACCTCGCGGTCGGGGGCGAGGCGTTTGAGGAGGGCGGCGGTGTAGAGGCCGCCGGGGCCGCCGCCGATGATCGCCGCTTGTAGGAGGTGGCTGGTCTTCGCGGGCGAGTGCGGGTTTGTTGTGGTTGCTCGCGCAGTTCCCCGCGCCCCTGAGGTTGGCATGCTCCCCCGTGTCGACACCATCGCCCTACCTTCCTTGCCACTTCGGGGGGCGCTTCTCCGTGAAGGCCGCGTGGAACTCGGCGTAGTCCTCGCCGGTCATCAGGAGGGCCTGTGTGGACGCGTCCAGTTCCACCGCGGCCGCGAGCGGCATGTCCAGCTCGGCCGTGAGGAGGGCCTTGGTCTGGGCGTGGGCCAGGGCCGGGCCGTCGGCCAGGCGGCGGGCGAGGGTGTGGGCGGCCTCGTCGGCGCGGCCCTCCTCGGTCAGTTCGCTGATCAGGCCGATGCGCTCCGCCTCGGGCGCGCGGACCGTGTCGCCGAGCATGAGCAGGCGGGTGGCGTGGCCGAGGCCGACGACGCGGGGCAGCAGGTAGGCGGCGCCCATGTCGCCGCCGGAGAGGCCGACGCGGGTGAAGAGGAAGGCGAAGCGGGCGGTGGGGTCGGCGACGCGGAAGTCGGCGGCCAGGGCGAGGACCGCGCCCGCTCCGGCGGCGACCCCGTGCAGCGCGGCGATCACCGGGAACGGGCACTCCCGTACCGCCCGCACCACCTGGCCGGTCATCCGGTTGAAGTCGAGCAGCTCGGCGGTGTCCATGGACAGGGTCGCGCCGATGATCTCGTCCACGTCGCCGCCGGAGCAGAAGCCGCGCCCCTCGCCGGCCAGCACCAGCGCCCGCACGGACCGCCGGCGGGACAGCTCGGCGAGCAGGTCGCGCAGGTCGGCGTATGCCTCGAAGGTGAGCGCGTTGAGCTTGTCGGGGCGGGCGAGGGTGACGGTGGCGACGCCGTCGGTGATCTCGACGCGCAGGTGCCGCCAGTCGGGGGTGGGGGCGGCGGAGCCGGTGAAGGGACTCATGACACTCGAAGTTATCACCCTTCTGTGACTGTCGTCACGGGTGCGCGATAAGACGCCGGAGGCGTCGGTGTCGAGGGTCGAAGGTCCCGGGGGTGCCCGTCGAACGGCTCTGCCGGGTGGCGCCGTACCATTCATAAGGTTGAAAGCAGGACAGGACACCCCTGCTCCACGAAACGGACCTGCCGTGCACGATCACTCCCCCGCACCCGCCTCCTGGCGCATCGCACTGCCGCACTCCGCCGCGGCCGTGCCGGTGGCGCGTGCCCTGGTGCGCAACGCCCTGGCCGAGCTGGAGCACACGGCCGACGGCGACACCGCGGAGCTGCTCACGGCGGAGCTGGTGGCCAACGCCGTCGAGCACACCTCCGGGCGGACACCGATCGAGCTGGTGGTGGAGCTGATGCCGACCGGCTGCCAGGTGGAGGTGCACGACCCGGACCCGTCGCCGCCGGCCGACCTCACCCGGCCGGACGTGGAGCCGCCCGACCCGTGGCGCGAGGACGGGCGCGGACTGCTCCTGATCCGCGCCCTCAGCTCGTCCTGCGGCCACCGGCCCACCGGGGCGGGCAAGGCGGTCTGGTTCAGGCTTCCTGCGGTACCCGCTCAGCGTCGTCCGCACTGACGGCGGCCCGGGCCAGACGGGAGTGCCTGCGGCCGTAGGCCGTGTACACCAGCAGGCCCACCGCGAGGAACACCGCGAACTGGAGCCAGGTGGCGCCGCCGGTCTCGTACATCAGGTACAGGCAGAAGCCGACGCCGAGCAGCGGGGTCACCGGGTACAGCGGGACACGGAAGGTGCGGGCGAGGCCCGGTTCGCGGCGCCGCAGGGTGATCACCGAGACGTTGACGGCGGCCATGGTGGCGAGGGTGCCGATGGTGCACAGGTTGACCACCGCGTCGAGCGGTGCGAAGGCCGCCGGGAGGGCGAAGACCACGCCGACGATCAGGGTGCCGGCTACCGGGGTCGCGGTGCGCGGGGAGACCTTCTCGAAGACCCGGGGGATCAGCCCGTCCCGGGACATCGACATGAGGATCCGGGTCTGGCCGTACATCACGGCGAGCACCACCGAGGCGATGGCGACGACCGCGCCGAAGGCGACCACGCCACCGCCGATCGCGGAGCCGGTGACCTCGTCGACGACGTAGGAGAGCGCGGCGGGCCGGTTCCCGACCTGGTCGCCGCCCACGGCCCCGATCGCGGCGACGGCGACCGCGCAGTACAGCAGAGTGACCAGGCCGATGCAGACCAGGATGGCGACGGGGATGTCCCGGCGCGGGTTCTTGGCCTCCTCACCGGCCGTGGTGATGGCGTCGAAGCCGATGTACGAGAAGAAGGCGGCCGTGGTGCCGGCGCCGATGCCGCCGAGACCGGCCGGGGAGAACGGGGTGAGGTTGCCGTCCCGGAAGGCGGTGAAGCCGATGGCGCAGAAGGCGATCAGGACGGCCAGCTTGAGGACGGCCATCGCGGCCGTGGCGCGGGCGCTCTCCCGTACCCCGCGCACCAGGAGCACGCAGGCCAGGGCGATGACGATCACCGCGGGCAGGTTGACCGCGCCGCCGTCGCCGGGGCCCGCGGAGAGGGCGTGCGGGAGCTGGATGCCCAGGACGCTGTCGAGCAGTTCGTTGACGTACTGGCTCCAGCCGACCGCGACCGCCGAGACGGACACGCCGTACTCCAGGAGCAGGCACCAGCCGACGAGGAAGGCGGTCCGCTCGCCGAGCCCGGCGTAGGCGAAGGAGTACGAGGAGCCGGAGACCGGGATCGCGCCGCCCAGCTCGGCGAAGGCGAACGCGGTGAACACGCAGGTGATCGCGGCGAGGACGAAGGAGACGACGACGGCCGGGCCGGCCTCGGCGACCGAGTCGGACAGGCCGACGAAGATGCCGGTGCCGACGATCGCGCCGACGCCGAAGCAGACGAGCTGGAACAGCCCCATCGTGCGCTTGAGGCCGTGGCCTTCGCGGTCGGCGCCGGATTCGGCGACCAGGAGGTGGGGGGACTTGACGCGGGAAGCGGGCATTGCGGGTGGTGCTCGTTTCTGGTGGTGCGGGGGCGCGACGGTGGTCGCGGCCGGCGGCGCCGGAAGGGGTGGCTCCGGAGCCGCCGGTCAGCATAGGGCCCGGTGGGGTGGGCCGCGAAGAGGATCAGGCGAGGGTGGCGACGAGGACGGCCTTGATGGTGTGCAGCCGGTTCTCGGCCTCGTCGAAGACGACCGAGTGCTCCGACTCGAAGACCTCGTCGGTGACCTCCAGGGAGTCGAGCCCGTGGGCCTCGAAGATCTCCTGGCCGACCTTGGTGCCCAGGTCGTGGAAGGCGGGCAGGCAGTGCAGGAACTTGACGTCCGGGTTGCCGGTGGCGCGCAGCACGTCCATGGTCACGGCGTAGGGGGCCAGCGCCTTGATCCGCTCGGCCCAGACCTCCTTGGGCTCGCCCATGGAGACCCAGACGTCGGTGACGACGAACCCGGCGCCGCGCACCCCTTCGGCCACGTCCTCGGTGAGGGTGATGCGCGCCCCACTGGCCCCGGCGAGCCGGTGCGCCCGGTCGACGACCTCCTGGGCGGGCCAGTACGCCTTCGGGGCGACGATGCGCACGTCCATGCCGAGCAGGGCGCCGGTGACCAGGTAGGAGTTGCCCATGTTGAAGCGGGCGTCGCCGAGGTAGGCGAAGCCGATCTCCCGCAGGGGGCGGTCGCTGTGCTCGGTCATGGTGAGCACGTCGGCGAGCATCTGGGTGGGGTGCCAGTCGTCGGTCAGGCCGTTGTAGACGGGGACGCCGGCGAAGGCTGCCAACTCCTCGACCTTGGCCTGGCTGTCGCCGCGGTACTCGATGCCGTCGAACATACGCCCGAGTACGCGGGCGGTGTCCTTCACGGACTCCTTGTGCCCGATCTGCGATCCGGCCGGGTCGAGGTACGTGGTGGAGGCGCCCTGGTCGGCGGCGGCGACCTCGAACGCGCAGCGGGTGCGCGTCGAGGTCTTCTCGAAGATCAGCGCGATGTTCTTGCCGGCCAGGTACCGCGTCTCGGTCCCGGCCCGCTTGGCGGCCTTCAGCTCGGCGGCCAGCTCGAGCAGACCGCGGAACTCCTCCTCGGTGAAGTCGAGCTCCTTGAGGAAGTGGCGGCCGGTGAGGGCGGTCGGGACTGTCGCCATGAGGGCGCTCCAGAGATACGGGACGGGAACGGGGAACTGCTGGAACTATATACGAGATCCCGAATTCTTATACGGCAGTACGTTCGACCGGGCAGCTCATGCAGCGCGGCCCGCCCCGGCCCCGGCCCAGCTCGCTGCCCGGGATCTCGATCACCTCGATGCCCTGTTTGCGCAGGTGGGTGTTGGTGGTGGCGTTGCGTTCGTAGGCGACGACGACGCCCGGTTCGACGGCCAGGACGTTGCAGCCGTCGTCCCACTGCTCGCGCTCGGCCGCGTGCACGTCCTGGGTCGCGGTGAGGACCCGGATCTCACCGAGCCCGAGGGCGGCGGCCATCGCGCGGTGCATGTGCTCCGGCGGGTGGTCGGTCACCTTCAGGTCCTTCTCGCCGGCGCCCGGCTCGATGGTGTAGGAGCGGAGCATGCCGAGCCCGGCGTACTGGGTGAAGGTGTCGCCGTCGACCATCGTCATCACCGTGTCCAGGTGCATGAAGGCACGCCGCTTGGGCATGTCGAGGGCCACGATGGTCCGGGCGGACCCGGCGGCGAACAGCTTGTGGGCGAGCATCTCGACGGCCTGGGGCGTGGTGCGCTCGCTCATGCCGATGAGCACGGCGCCGTTGCCGATGACCAGGACGTCGCCACCCTCGATGGTGGAGGGGTAGTCGGCCTGCCCCTCGGACCAGAGGCGGAAGGTCTCGTCGCGGAACAGCGGGTGGTGCCGGTAGATCGCCTCGAAGTGGACCGTCTCGCGCTGCCGGGCGGGCCAGCGCATGGCGTTGATGGAGACGCCGTCGTAGATCCAGGCCGAGGTGTCCCGGGTGAAGAGGTGGTTGGGCAGCGGGCCGAGCAGGAAGTCGTCCAGCTCCATGGCGTGGAAGCGCACGGAGGTCGGCTCCGGGTGCGCGTCCAGGAACTCCCGCTTGGTCATGCCGCCGACCAGCCACTCGGCCAGCTCGTGGGCGGGCAGGCTCTCGAAGGCGGCCCGGAGGTGGTCCGTGGCCAGCACTCCGTACTCCTTCTCGTCGAAGACCCGGTCCAGGACGAGCCGCCGCGCGGCCGGCACGTCCAGGGTCTCGGTGAGCAGGTCGCCGAAGAGGTGCACCGCCACGCCGCGGTCGCGGAGCACGTCGGCGAACCCGTCGTGCTCGGCGCGCGCCCGGCGCACCCACAGCACGTCGTCGAAGAGAAGGGCGTCCTTGTTGCTGGGGGTGAGCCTTTTGAGCTCGAGATCCGGCCGGTGCAGGATGACGCGGGTGAGCCGCCCGGCTTCGGAGTCGACTTGGAATCCCATGCCTCCATCCTGACCACTCGGGCGCCGGTTCACCCCCTGTTCGCGCAGGCCCGTGACCACAGTGCGCCCTCCGGACGCCCCTGTGCGACGGCAGGGCACCGGGGCGCCGCCGCGTAAGGCGGGGCGACGGCCGGAGTGCCCGGCCGCACGTCAGGGGGAGGCCCGTTGAGTTTCGACACGCTGAGTTCCGACACGTTGAGTTCCAGCACGTTGAGTGCCGGTGCCTTGAGTTCCGATGCCTTGATCACCCACTTCGTGGGTGCCTCGGCGCTGATCCTGGTGGCCGCCCACAGCGGCGGGTGGCTGGCCCGGCGACTGGGGCAGCCGTACATCGTGGGCCAGCTGGCGACGGGGATCGCCCTCGGTCCCTCGCTGCTCGGCAGCACGGCCCCGGACGCGTACGCGGTCCTGTTCCCGGCGGCGATCGGTCCGGCGCTGACCGGGCTCGCGCAGTTCTCGCTGGTGGTGTTCCTGTTCGCGGTGGGCTACGAGCTGGACCTGAAGGTGCTCGGTGTCCGGGCGCGCAGCTCGGTGAACGTGGCGCTGGCCTCGTTCGCCGTGCCGATGGCCGTGGGCAGCGGCTGCGCCCTGCTGTTCGGGGACGCCCTGCACGACCTGGGCATGCCCAGGGACCTCTCGCCCGGCATGGTGGTCTTCGCGGGGGTCGCCCTGGCGACGACGGCGGTACCGGTGCTGACGGCCATCGTGCGCGAGAACGGGCTGTCCCGCACGGTGCCCGGAGTGGTGGCCGTCTCCGCCGCCGGGGTGCTGGACGCGATCTGCTGGACGGTGCTGGCGGGCGCGCTGCTGGAATCGGGGGGCGGGGACGGCGCCGGAGGGGGGCTCGACTGGCCGTGGCGGGTGCTGCTCACGGTCGGCTACGTCGCCCTGATGGCGTGCGCGGCCCGTCCGCTGCTGCGTCTGCTGCTGTGGCGGACCCGGCTGGAGCCCGCGCTGCGGATGGCGCTGCTCATCGGCTTCGCGCTCGGCTCGGCGTGGTTCACGCACGCGCTGGGACTGCATGTGATCTTCGGTGCGCTGCTCGCCGGCGTGGTCGTCCCGCGCGAGGAGGGCGGCACGCTCGACCCCGACCTGCTGCGGCCGCTGCTGTCCGTGGCCTCGCTGCTGCTGCCGTTCTTCTTCGTGCTGTCGGGCCAGTCCGTGGCGCTGAACAGCATGACGGGCACGGGCTGGGCCGCCCTGGCGGTGGTGACGCTGCTCGCGGTCGTGACGAAGATCGGCAGCGGGGCGGCGGCGGCCGGTCTGGGCGGCCTCGACCGGCACGACGCGTGGACGGTCGGCATCCTGCTCAACACCCGGGGGCTGACCGAGCTGATCGCCCTGAACGCGGGCCTGGACGCGGGCCTGCTGAGCGCCCCGCTCTACACGGTCCTGGTCTTCATGGCCCTCGCCACGACGCTGCTGACCCAGCCCCTCCTGCTGCTGAACGCGCGCTTCGCCACGCGTGAGCGCCGTCCGGAGTCGGCCCGGTCCACGGCGGTGAAGCCGTACGCCGGGTGACTCCGGCCGGCGCACGCCCCACCGCCGCGGCCCGATCACCGGATCACGGAGGTCACAGCCGCGGGTCCACCGGCTCCGACTCCAGAGCCAGCACTCCGAACACCGCCTCGTGCACGCGCCACAGCGGCTCGCCGTCCGCGAGGCGGTCCAGGGCCTCCAGGCCGAGGGCGTACTCGCGGATCGCCAGGGACCGCTTGTGGTTCAGGAACCGCTGCCTGAGGCGGGCGAGGTTGTCGGGGCGGGTGTACTCGGGGCCGTAGATGATGCGCAGGTACTCGCGGCCGCGGCACTTGATGCCGGGCTGCACCAGGCGGCCCTTCTCTCCCCCACTCTCGGCTTCGCTCGAGCGGGGGGACCCCCACCGGACGAGGGCGCCGATCGGCTTGACCACCATGCCCTCGCCGCCGCGGCCGGTCATCTCCAGCCACCAGTCGACACCCGCCGCCACCGACTCGGGGTCGCCGGTGTCGACGTACAGGCGCCGGGTGGTCTGCAACAGGCCGCTGCCGTCGTGCTCGACGATCCGGTCGATGAGGGCGAGCTGCTCGTCGTGCGGCAGGGCGGCCAGGCTGCGGCCCTGGACGGCCAGGATCTGGAACGGGGCCAGGCGGACGCCGTCCAGGCCGTCGGTGGGCCAGCAGTAGCGGCGGTAGGCGTCGGTGAAGGCGGCCGCGTCGGCGGACCGGGCGCGCTGGCGGTCGAGGAGGTCCTTCACCTCGACGCCGCGCGCCGCGGCACCCTCCAGCGCGGCCAGTGCGCCCGGGAACACCGCGCCGGAGGCGGCGCCCACGGCGGCGTACTGGGAACGCAGCAGGCCGGATGCCTTGAGCGACCAGGGCATCAGCTCGGTGTCGAGGAGCAGCCAGTCGGTGGCCAGTTCGTCCCACAGGCCGGCCTCGCCGATCGCGGTGCGCAGCCGGTCCAGGATCTCCTCGGTGAGCGAGGCGTCGTCGAGGAAGGGGCGGCCGGTGCGGGTGTAGAGGGACCCGGTGGGGCCGTCGACCCCGAAGCGGGTGCGGGCCGCGTCCGCGTCGCGGCAGACCAGGGCCACCGCCCGCGAGCCCATGTGCTTCTCCTCGCACACGACCCGCTCGACGCCGTCCGCCGCGTACTGCGCGAAGGCCTCCTTCGGGTGCTCCAGGTAGCCGTCCACACCCGAGGTCGCCGTCGGTGCCATGGTCGGCGGGAGGTACGGCAGCAGGCGGGGGTCGGTGGCGAAGCGGCTCATGACCTCCAGGGCCGCCGCGCCGTTCTCCTCGCGTACGGTGATCCGCCCGGCGTGCCGGGTCTCCACCACCCGGCGGCCCTGGACGTCGGCCAGGTCCAGCGGGCGGCCGTCGTGTCCGCCGGGCGCCTCGGTGCGCAGCGGCTTGGCCGGCTCGTACCAGACCCGCTCGGCCGGTACGTCGACGATCTCCCGCTCCGGCCAGCGCAGCGCGGTGAGCTTGCCGCCGAAGACGGCGCCGGTGTCCAGGCAGATGGTGTTGTTCAGCCAGGTGGCCTCCGGGACGGGGGTGTGGCCGTAGACGACCGCCGCCCGGCCCCGGTAGTCCTCGGCCCACGGGTAGCGCACGGGCAGGCCGAACTCGTCGGTCTCACCGGTGGTGTCGCCGTACAGGGCGTGGCTGCGGACCCGGCCGGAGGTGCGGCCGTGGTACTTCTCGGGCAGACCCGCGTGGCAGACCACGAGCCGGCCGCCGTCGAGGACGTAGTGGCTGACCAGGCCGTCGATGAACTCCCGTACCTCGGCGCGGAACTCCTCGCTCTCGCCCTCCATCTGCTCGACGGTCTCGGCGAGTCCGTGGGTGTGCTGGACCTTGCGGCCCTTGAGGAAGCGGCCGTACTTGTTCTCGTGGTTGCCGGGCACGCACAGCGCGTTGCCCGACTTGACCATGGACATCACGCGGCGCAGCACGCCGGGGCTGTCCGGGCCGCGGTCGACGAGGTCGCCGACGAAGACGGCGGTGCGGCCGTCGGGGTGGACGCCGTCGGTGTAGCCGAGCTTGCCGAGCAGGGTCTCCAGCTCGGCGGCGCAGCCGTGGACGTCGCCGACGATGTCGAAGGGGCCGGTGAGGTGGGTGAGGTCGTTGAACCGCTTCTCGGTGACGACGGTGGCGTGCTCGGCCTCCGCGACGCCGCGCAGCACGTGCACCTTGCGGAAGCCCTCGCGCTCCAGGTGGCGCAGGGAGCGGCGGAGTTCGCGGGTGTGGCGCTGGATGACCCGGCGGGGCATGTCGGCGCGGTCGGTGCGGGTGGCGTTGCGCTCGGCGCAGACCTGCTCGGGCACGTCGAGGACGATGGCGATGGGCAGCACGTCGTGCTTCCTGGCCAGCTCGATCAGCTGACGCCGGGCGTCCTGCTGCACGTTGGTCGCGTCGACGACGGTGCGGCGGCCCGCGGCGAGCCGCTTGCCCGCGATGTAGTGCAGGACGTCGAAGGCGTCGCGGCTGGCGCTCTGGTCGTTCTCGTCGTCGGCGACCAGGCCCCGGCAGAAGTCGGAGGAGATGACCTCGGTCGGCTTGAAGTGGCGCCGGGCGAAGGTGGACTTGCCGGAGCCGGAGGCGCCGATCAGCACGACGAGGGAGAGGTCGGTGACGGGCAGGGCGCGGGCCCGCACAGTGGTGCCGTCGGTGGTGCCGGGGATGCCGGGGGTGCCGGTGGTGTCCTCGGTGCTCATGCGGCCTTCGCCTCCTTCTCGGTCGCGGTGGTGGTCGGGGTGGTGGTCGCGGACCGGGTCCCGGTCGGGGTCTCGATGGTGAACAGGGCCAGCTGGGTGGGCGGGCCCACCTCGGGGTCGTCGGGTCCGACGGGGCGGAACTCCACGGCGTAGCCGTGCCGTTCGGCGACCGCCGCGGCCCAGGTGCGGAACTCCTCGCGGGTCCACTCGAAGCGGTGGTCGCGGTGGCGGACGTGACCGGCGGGCAGGCTCTCCCAGCGCACGTTGTACTCGACGTTGGGGGTGGTGACGACGACGGTGCGCGGGCGGGCCGAGCCGAAGACGGCGTACTCCAGGGCGGGCAGCCTCGGCAGGTCGAGGTGCTCGATCACCTCGCTGAGCACGGCGGCGTCGTAGCCCTTGAGGCGCTTGTCGGTGTAGGCGAGGGAACCCTGGAGGAGCTGGACGCGCCCGGCCTGCCGCTCGCCCATGCGGTCCAGCTTGAGCCGCCGGGAGGCGATGGTGAGGGCGCGCACCGACACGTCCACGCCGACGATCTCGGTGAACCGCGGCTCCTTGAGCAGCTCGCGCACCAGGTGCCCCTCGCCGCAGCCGAGGTCCAGGACGCGGGCGGCGGCACTCTCGCGCAGCGCGGTGAGGATCGCCTCGCGGCGCCGCACGGCGAGCGGGGCCGGCTTCTCCTCCTGCTCGGCCTCCGCCTCGACCGCGTTGTCGATCTCCTCGACCTCGCTGTCGTCGGTCTCGGCCAGCCGGATCAGCTCCAGCCGGTCCATCGCCTCGCGGGTCAGGGACCAGCGGCGGGACAGGTAGCGGCTGGTGATGAGCTTGTGCTCGGGGTGGCCGGGCAGCCAGCCCGCACCGGCCCGTAGCAGCTTGTCGACCTCGTCCGGGGAGACCCAGTAGTGCTTGGCGTCGTCGAGGACCGGGAGGAGGACGTACAGGTGGCGCAGGGCGTCCGAGACGGTGAGGGTCTCGGACTCCAGGACGAGCCGGACGTAGCGCGAGTCGCCCCACTCGGGGAACTCGGTGTCCAGCGGGACCGCCTCGACGGCGACCGTCCAGCCGAGCGGCTCGAACAGGCGCCGCACCAGGTCGGGGCCGCCGCGGGCGGGCAGCGCGGGCACCTCGACGCGCAGCGGCAGCGGCTGGGCGGCGCGCTCGGGGCGGGCCTTGCACACGCCGCGCATCGCGCTGGAGAAGACGTTGCTCAGCGCGACGGCCAGGAGGGACGAGGCCGCGTACGGACGGTCGTTGACGTACTGCGCGAGTGCCGCGTCGGGGGCGCCGCCGCGGCCCTTGCCCTTGCCGCGCCTGACCAGGGCCACCGCGTCGACCTCCAGCAGCAGTGCCGCCGTGCAGCGCTGCTCCTCCGCCTCCGGGTAGAGCACGTAGGCCGTGCCGAAGGAGGTGGAGAACGCCTGCGCGCGGTCGGGATGCTTGTGCAGCAGGAAACCGAGGTCGGTCGCGGGGCGCTCGGGGGTACCGGTGGTGGTGATGGTCAGGAACATGGGCCTCTCCGGCCGGGTCGGCGGTGCAACGGACGACTGCGTGGATGCCGTGCACACGAGAGCCCCCAGGGGGTGATCCCCGGGGGCTCCGGCAGGACGACGGTCACACCATCGCACAGGGCGGGTGACCGGCGCCTTCGGTTATCCGACGGTTCGACAGGCGGCCTCAGGCAAGCTGCGACTGGACCTGGGAGGAGATCAGCTCCAGGTGGTCCAGGTCGTCGAGGTCGAGGATCTGGAGGTAGATCCGCTGGGCGCCGGCCTCGGCGTAGCGGCCGATCTTCTCGACGACCTCGGCCGGGGAGCCCGCGAGGCCGTTGGCCTTCAGCTCGTCGACCTGGCGGCCGATGACGGCGGCGCGGCGGGCGACCTCGGCGTCGTCCTTGCCGACGCAGGCGACGAGGGCGTTGGAGTAGGTGAGGGCGTCCGCGCCGCGGCCGGCCGCCTCGGCGGCGGCCCGCACCCGGCCGAACTGGCGCTCGGTGTCCTCGATCGAGGCGAACGGCATGTTGAACTCGTCGGCGTACTGGCCGGCCAGCCGCGGGGTGCGGGTGGCTCCGTGGCCGCCGATGAGCACGGGCACCTTGGCCTGCGCGGGCTTGGGCAGCGCGGGCGAGTCGGTGAGGTCGTAGAACTGGCCGTGGAAGTCGAAGGTCTTGCCGGTCTCGGTGGCCCACAGGCCGGTGACGATCGCCAGCTGCTCCTCCAGGCGGCCGATCTTCTCCTTCGGGAAGGGGATGCCGTACGCCTTGTGCTCCTCCTCGAACCAGCCCGCACCCAGGCCCAGCTCGATGCGGCCGCCGGACATCTGGTCGACCTGGGCGACCTGGATGGCGAGGACGCCGGGCAGCCGGAAGGTGCCCGCGGTCATGAGGGTGCCCAGACGGATGCGCTTGGTCTCCCGGGCGAGGCCGGCCAGGGTGATCCAGGCGTCGGTGGGGCCGGGGAGGCCGTCCACGGCGCCCATGCGGAGGTAGTGGTCGCTGCGGAAGAAGGCGTCGAAGCCGAGGTCCTCGGTGGCCTTGGCCACGGTGAGCAAGGTGTCGTAGGTGGCCCCCTGCTGGGGCTCGGTGAAGATACGGAGATCCATGTCGTCCATCCTGCCTGCTGGGCGCGGGTGTCGGGCACAGGCTCCGGTCGCGACGCGCGGAACGCGGAACGCCTGGGAGCGCTAGCCCGCCTCCCGCTCCGGTAAGTGCGCTTCGCGGTCCGCCAGTTTGCGCAGCATCTCCAGGACCCGGTCCCGGGACTCGTCCGCCGCGTCGATCGCCTCCATGCACTCCCAGTACGTCGCCTCGTCGTCGGCGGCGCAGGCCACGCCCACGAGTGCGATGCCGGTCTCGCCGAGCAGGGTACCCAGGCGCATCAGGGCCTGCCGGGCGTCGCCCAGTTCGGTGAGCTGGGCGGCGCGCAGCTCGCCCGGGGCCAGCTCCGGCGTCCGCAGCACTCCGCAGCCGCGGCCCGCCAGCTCGGTCAGCCCGATGGCCTCGCCGCGCAGTTCGGGCGGGCCGTACACCGCCAGTCGGCTGCCGATCGCCTGGGCCAGTGCCTGCACCTGCCACACCTCCGTCAGGACGTCCGGCACCTCGCCACCGGCGGCCAGGGCACGCCCACTCGTCACGATGAGCCGCACAGCGTCCATGCGCTGCCCCCGTCTGTTCCGACGCGCTCGCGGCGCGTCCGCCCGAACTCCGTTGTCCACTACCCAGAGTGAAGGCGTGTGGGACGAAAAGCCAGAGGAAGGCGGAAATCTTCGGACACGATATTGATTTCTGGCCGGATTATGACTGCGGAGAGTGATAACGGAGTGGTTGACTCCTCCGGTCTCAGCCTTCCGGTCCGTCCGCCTCGCCCACGGGGAACCGGGACTCGTTGCGCTCGATCTTCGCCTCCAGCGCGGCCAGCGGGTCGACGCCGAGCACCTCGCAGAACTGGAGGAGGTAGGCCAGCACGTCGGCGACCTCGTCCCGCACCCGGTGCGCGGTGTCCGGGTCGGTCATGACGCGGGCCGACTGCTCGGGCGTCAACCACTGGAAGATCTCGAGGAGTTCGGCGGCCTCCACGCTCAACGCGGCGGCCAGGTTCTTGGGGGTGTGGTACGGCTGCCAGTCGCGCGCGGCGGCGAACTCGGCCAGCCTGCGCCGGAGCGCCGCGAGGTCACGGGGATGATCGGTCACGGCTCCAGGTGTACCACCGTGACGCCGCCCGATCCGTCCGCCCCCGCCACCCATGACGCGTCGGCGACCGCTCCGACCAGGCGGATGTGCCCCCGGTCGCACATCCGCGCCGCCAGCCGGAGCAGTTCGGCGCGCTGACGCACGTCGAGGCCGCGGTCGAAGCCGTCGGCCAGGACGGTGAGCGTCTGCAGCGCGGCGGGCACCTCGCCCGCCGGGTCGACCGCCAGCACCCCGGGCCCGGTGAACAGCACGAGTGCGAGGGCGAGGTAGCGCAGCTCGCCGTAGCCGAGGCGGGCGAGGCCGGTACGGACGCCGTCGCCCCGGTCGAGGAACGCGCGGACCACACCGCCGAGGACCGGTTCGGCCAGGACGTCCTCGACGGGGCCCGCGCATCCGGCCCGGACCGCCGTGACGAACTGCGCGTGCCTGCGCCCGCACTCGGCGCGGGTGCGCCACACCACGTCGGCGAGGTTGTCGCAGCCGCCGAGGAGGCGTCCGGAGCCGGTGGGCACGGGCTCCCGCATCCGGCCGGGCCGCGGATCACAGGCGAAGACGGAGCGCAGCGCGACCACCATCTGCTCGGCCGCCGCGAGCACCCTGCGCTGCCCGTCCGTCTTGCCGGCCACCCGCAGCGGCAGCAGCGGGGTGCCGAGCCGGTCGTCCGGCAGCGGGGCGCGGGTCACGGGTGCCGACCCGGCCGTGTGCCAGGCCGCCTGCACGGCACGGCGGCCGGGGTCTCGCAGGGCCGTCTCGAGGAGCACGACGCCGTCCGCGGTCAGCCGCTCCCCCACGATGCGCAGTTCGGGCTCGGCCTGCACGGCGACGTCCAGGTGCACGGGTCCCTGAGCGCCGTCGGCGGTGCAGCCGATGCGGAAGCCCCGGCGGTGCTGCGCGTCGGGCCGGGCCCGTTCGGGCACACAGGCGGTCGGGTCCGGGAACACCGCGCCGAGTTCCGCGCCGCCGCCGAGCCGGGCCAGGGCGTCGTAGGCCCTGAGCGCACTGGTCTTGCCGCTGCCGCTGGGCCCGGCCAGCACGGTGAGCGGCCCGAGCCGCAGCACGGCACGCCGGTGCCCGGCGAAGGCGGACAGCCGCAGCCGGGTGACGCGGGGGCGGTCGGGGACCGGCGCGACGGACGCCGGTAACGCGGAGGACGCAGGTGACGCGGAGGACGCAGATGACGCTGCCATATGCGGACCGTAGGACTCCGCCGGACGGCGAACCGTTTTGCCCGGACGGCATTCCTACGATCGGGGGACCTGACGGTCGGGGCCGGAGCGGGCCGTCACACTCCCGGCACCCCCGCCGCGCTCTCCATCAGCCCGTTCACCTCGGTGCCCGCCGGGGTCAGCAGGAAGACGTTGCGGTCCACCCGGTGCATCCCGCTGGCCAGGCCGAAGACGACGCCGGTACTGAAGTCCAGGACCCGCTTGGCCACCTCGCCCTCGGCGCTGGTCAGGTCCAGGAGCACCGGGATCCCCGCCATCAGGGTCTCGGCGACCTCGCGGGCGTCCGCGAACACGTTGATCCTCAGGACGACGAAACGGCGGCGCCGCTCCGTCTCCGCCTCGGGCATCGCCCGGTGACCGACCGCGGACGGCCAGGCGTCGCGCCCACGCAGCGGAACTACCTGGGCGAGCCCTTCCCACTGTTCATCGGTGACGTCGTGGCTGTTCACCGGCTCCCCCGATTTCACTCGCCTTCATTGCCTGCACCAGCCAATTCTTACGCCAAGTCACCCGTTCGGCCCAACAGCGACACGGTTGGCGACGCTCCGTGTCCGGTGATTGTCCGGCGCCGGGCCGGGTACTCAGCGACAGCCGTCGCGCCCGAGCGGGACCCGCGAGGGGAGCCACCGCCGCACCGACGGACGTACGCCGTCACACGAAGGAGTGCCCATGGGTGCGCTGGACCTACCCGAACCCGTCACACGCGAGGGGGCACCGCCGAAGGTCGACACCGCCGCCCTCCGGGACGCCCTGCGCGAGCGGGTGGACGGTGAGGTCCGCTTCGACGCCGGGAGCCGGGCCGCCTACTCCACCGACGCGTCGAACTTCCGCCAGACCCCCCTCGGCGTCGTCGTCCCGCACACCCCGGAGGCGGGTGCGGAGGCGGTTGCCGTGGCACGGGAGTTCGGCGCGCCCGTGCTGTCGCGGGGCGGCGGGACGAGTCTGGCCGGGCAGTGCACCAACGCGGGTGTGGTCCTCGACTGGTCGAAGTACTGCACCCGGATCGAGTCGGTGGACCCCGGCGCCCGCACCTGCGTCGTGCAGCCCGGGATCGTGCTCGACGACCTCAACCGGCAGCTCGCGCCGCACGGCCTGCGCTACGGACCCGAGCCCGCCACCCACGCCAACTGCACCATCGGCGGCATGATCGGCAACAACTCCTGCGGCGCCACCGCGCAGGCGCACGGCAAGGTCGTCGACAACATCGCCCGCCTGGAGGTGCTGCTGTACGACGGCACCCGCTTCTGGTGCGGGGAGACGGACGACGAGGAGTACGCCGAGATCGAGCGGCAGGGCGACCTGCGGGCGACCGTCTACCGGCGGCTGCGGGCGCTGCGCGACACCTACGGGGACGAGATCCGCCGCCGGTTCCCGGACGTCCCGCGCCGGGTCTCCGGCTACAACCTGGACTCCCTGTTGCCGGAGCACGGCTTCGACGTGGCCGGTCTCCTGGTGGGCAGTGAGTCGACGCTGGTCACGGTGTTGCGGGCGGAGCTGGAGCTGGTGCCGGTGGTGAAGGAACGCTCCCTGCTGGTCCTGGGCTTCGACACCATCGACAAGGCCGCCGACGCGGTGCCCGACATCCTGCCGCACGACCCGATCGCGCTGGAGGGCGTGGACGCCCGGCTGGTGCGCGACGAGCGGATCAAGCATCTGAACCCCGAGGCGCTGGCCGAGATGCCGGAGGGCAACGCCTATCTGATGGTGCAGTTCGGCGGGGACACCGTGGAGGAGGCCGACGCGCGGGCGCACCGGCTGCTGGAGGCCGTGCACCGCTCCGAACGCGATGCCGACTGCGCGTTCCTGGACGACCCGTCGCACGAGGAGGACCTGTGGCAGGTCCGCGAGGCCGGGCTCGGCGCCACCGCGCACATCCCCGGCAAGCCCGACACCTTCGAGGGCTGGGAGGACTCGGCCGTCTCCCCCGAGAAACTGGGCGACTACCTGCGCCGGCTGCGCGCGCTGTTCGAGGAGTTCGGGTACCTGAGCGACACCGGTCCCAGCCTGTACGGCCACTTCGGGCAGGGCTGCGTGCACACCCGGATCCCGTTCGACCTGTACACCGCGGACGGGGTGGCGGCGTACCGGGGGTTCATGGAGCGGGCGGCCGATCTCGTCGTCGAGTTCGGCGGCTCGCTGTCCGGCGAGCACGGGGACGGTCAGAGCCGGGGCGAGTTGCTGTCCCGGATGTTCGGGGACCAATTGGTCGAGGCGTTCGGGCGGCTCAAGGCCGTCTTCGACCCGCTGGACCGGATGAACCCGGGCAAGGTCGTCGCTCCGTACGGGCTGGACGAGAATCTGCGCCTCGGCGGTGACTGGGCCCCCTTCGAGCCCCGCGACCTGCACTTCCGCTTCCCGCACGACGGGGGTTCGTTCTCCCAGGCGGCGAACCGCTGCGTGGGGGTCGGCAAGTGCCGGCAGCACACCAGCGACGGCACCGTGATGTGCCCGTCGTACCAGGTGACCCGGGAGGAGGAGCATTCGACGCGGGGCCGGGCGCGGCTGCTGTTCGAGATGCTCGACGGGCACGGGGACGGCGCGATCCGGGACGGCTGGCGTTCGGAGGCGGTCAAGGACGCCCTGGATCTGTGCCTGGCCTGCAAGGGCTGCAAGAAGGACTGTCCGGCGGACGTGGACATGGCCACGTACAAGGCGGAGTTCCTGTCCCACCACTTCGCCGGGCGGCCGTGGCGCAGGCCGCGCTCGGACTGGTCGATGGGCTGGCTGCCCGCGCTGGCGCAAGTGGTGGGCCGCACCCGGCTGGCCCCGGTCGTCAACGCGCTCACGCACGCGCCGCTGCTGTCGAAGGCGGCGGTGCTGGTGGCGGGGGTGGCGGACCGGGAGGTGCCGCTGTTCGCGCAGCAGACCTTCGAACAGTGGTTCGCAGAACACGAGCCCGAGGGCGACGGGCACCGCGGGTCGGTGCTGCTGTGGCCGGACACCTTCACCAACCACTTCCACCCGCACATCGGACGCGCGGCGGTACGGGTCGTCGAACACGCGGGCTGGCGGGTCGAGCTGCCCGAGGAGCCGCTGTGCTGCGGGCTGACCTGGATCTCCACCGGGCAGCTGGGCACGGCCGAGAAGGTGCTCGCCCGCACCGTGCGCGCCCTGGCCGGCCAGGTGCGGGCGGGCGGCCTGGTCCTGGCGCTGGAGCCGAGCTGCGCGGCCGTGTTCCGGGCGGACGCGGCCGAGCTGTTCGCCGGCGACCAGGACGTGCGGCGGCTGGCCGAGCAGACGGTGACGCTGTCGGAGCTGCTCACCGAGCACTCCCCCGGTTACCAGCCCCCGCAGGTGCCCGACCGGTCCGCGCGTGCGCTGGCCCAGGTGCACTGCCACCAGCACGCGGTGCTCGGCTGGGAGGCCGACCAGGAGCTGCTGCGCCGGGCCGGGGTGGACGCGGAGCGACTGGACTCCGGCTGCTGTGGGCTGGCCGGCAACTTCGGCTTCGAGCGCGGTCACCTGGACGTCAGCGAGGCGTGCGCGGAGCGGGTGCTGCTGCCGCGGCTGCGGGACGAGGACGAGTCGACCGTCGTCCTCGCCGACGGCTTCAGCTGCCGCACCCAGATCCACGAGTTCGAGAGCGGCGGCCACGAGGGCGTGCACCTGGCGGAGCTGCTGGCCTCGGCCCTGCCGTCCGGCCCCGCGGGCGGTGCCCGGGCCGCGGGCAGCGCGTACGGCACCGCGCCGGGCGCCCGTCCGGCCGCTCCCGGCCCCCGCGCCCGGGCCCTGGCCCTGGCCGGCACGGCGGCGGCCGCGGTGGGCGCCGCGGCGGCGGCGACGGCGCTGGCCCGGAGCCTGCGCCGGCACTGAGCCCGGAGACTGAGTCCGGACACCGAGCCAGGACACGACGGACGGTCACCACCGACGATGCGTGGTGACCGTCCGTCATTGCCGGGCGCGGCGTCTCAGGCTCGGGACGACGCGCGGTCCTGACGGCTCGCCAGGGCCCAGATCACGAACACGTCGATCGCCATCATGATCACGGACCAGACGGGCGCGTACGGCAGGAACAGGAACTGGGCGATCAGGCTCAGCGAGGCGAGGACGATACCCGCCACCCGGGCCCAGGCCATGTCCTTGAGCAGACCGAACCCGGTGACGAACACGAGAGCGCCCAGGATGACGTGGACGATCCCCCAGCCGGTCAGGCTCATCTCGTAGACGTAGGTGCCGATACGGGCGTACACGTCGTCCTCGGCGATGGCCGCGATGCCCTGGAGGACGGCGAGCGCGCCGTTCAGCAGCAGCAGTACGCCCGCGAAGACGACACCGCCGGTCACCCAGCCGCTGGTGCGGTCGCCCGAGCGCTGGGCCCAGGAGGCGTCGCCGCCGTGGGACGGCCGGCCGGGAGAGGGTTCGGCGTGCTGGCTCATGAGCGGAGTCCTTTCTGTGTCCCCCGTACGGGGCAGCTGCCCGCCGGCGCCGACGGCGCGGACAGGTCGTTTCGAGCCTGCGGGCGCCCGCGCCACCCGGCCACGCGGGTCCGCCGTACGGGTGAATCACGTCCCGGGCGTGCGCATGCGGACGGCCGGGGCCTCGCGTTAACTGAACGGCATCCGCGGCTGCCGGAGACCGGCGGGCCGTGGGACCGAGGGGGCGGACGAAGGAGGGCGTGTGACGAGTCGGCCGCTGCCCCGGCGGTGCCCGCGCGGGCGGGTTCGGTGACCGCGCCGGCGAACGCGGCCCCGGGCCGGGCCGAGCAGTCGCTGCGGCAGACCCTGCTCAGTCCCGGCTACCGGCGGCTGTTGCTGCTGTGCGTGCTGCTCGGGGTGCCCATCGCGCTGGCCTGCTTCTTCTTCGTCGGACTCCAGCACGAGTTGCAGCACTGGGTGTGGACCTCGCTGCCCGAGGCGGCCGGATACGACACCCCGCCCTGGTGGTGGCCGCTGCCCGCGCTGGTCCTCGCCGGACTGATCCTGGCGCCGATCGTGACGCGGATGCCGGGCGGCGGCGGCCATCTGCCCGTGAACGGCCTGGGCGGCGCGCCCGTGGGCCCCCGGGCGCTGCCCGGGGCGGTGCTGGCCGCGCTGGCCACGCTGCCGCTCGGCGTGGTGCTGGGGCCCGAGGCCCCGCTCATGGCCGTCGGCAGCGGGCTGGCCCTGCTGGCGGTGCGGCGGGCGGGCGCGGGCGGTGACCGGCGGGCGAGCGCGATCCTGGCCACGGCCGGTTCCACCGCCGCGATCTCCACCATCCTCGGCGGCCCGATCGCGGCGGCGGTCCTGCTCATCGAGGGGGCTGGGCTGGCCGGCACCCAGCTGGTCGCCCTGCTGCTGCCCTGTCTGCTGGCCAGCGCGGCCGGCGCCCTGGTCTTCACCGGCTTCGGGCAGTGGACGGGGCTGGAGATCGGCGCGCTGAGCCTGCCCCACCTGCCGCCCCAGGCCAATCCGGACGCGGGCGACTTCCTGTGGGGGCTGCCCACCGCCGCCCTGATCGCCGTACTGGTCACGCTGGCCCGCGAGCTGGGCCGCCGCACCGTCACCTGGACCCGGCGCCACACGGCCGCCCGCACCGTCGCCTGCGCCACCGCGGTCGGCGTCTGTGTCGCCGCGTACGCGCTGATCACCGGCCGTTCCCCGGCTGAGGCGGCGCTGTCCGGCCAGGCCGCACTGGCCCAGCTCGCCGCGCACCCGCACGCCTGGTCCGTGGGGGCCCTGGTCGCGTTGGTCGCGTGCAAGGGGCTGGCCTGGGGCATCGCGCTGGGCGCGCTGCGCGGCGGCCCGATCTTCCCGGCCGTCCTGCTGGGCGCGGCGACGGCCCTGGCCTGCTCCGGGCTGCCCGGCTTCGGCGCGACCCCGGCGCTGGCCCTCGGCATCGCCGCCGCGGCGGCCGCGGTGACGGGGCTGCCGCTGGCCAGCGCGGTCCTGGCGGTGCTGCTGATGGGCCGGGACGCCCACGACCAGATGCCGCTGATCGTGATGGCGTCGGTGGTCTCGTTCATCGTGGTCCAACTGGTGCGCCGGACCCCGCCGGAGGCGGGCGGGTCGCCGGGCGGGTCGCCGACGGCGGGAGCGGCACGGTGAGGGACCGCCGGACCGCACACCCGCGTCCTCGCCCGCGTCCCGGTACCGGCTGGGCCGCCGTCCGGCCCTGGGCCGTACGGGCGGGGATCGCGGCCGCCGTGGTCGTGGCGTACTTCCTGCTCCCCCTCGACCACCTGGGGCCGCAGCGGCCGGTGCTGAGCTGGGTGCTGTTCGCCCTGCTGCTGACCGTGGTGGCGGTGCTGCTGCTGCGGCAGATCCGGCACGTCCTCCTCGACCGTCCGGACAGCCGCCCCGGCGTGGTCATCTCCCTGCTGATCGTCCTGTCCGTGCACGTCTTCTCGGCGGCGTACTACGCCCTGGCCAAGTCGCCGGGCGAGTTCAGCGGGTTGCACACCCGCATCGACGCGCTGTACTTCACCGTGGTGACGCTCGCCACCGTCGGGTACGGGGACATCACCCCGAGGGGCCAGGCCGCGCGGGTCGTGACCGTGCTGCAGATCACGTACAGCTTCGTCTTCCTCACGGCCGCCGCCACCGCGCTGACCACCCGGATGCGCGACCGGGTGGTCCGGGGGCCCCAGCGGGGCCGCTCGCGCTGACGGAGGTGCCGCCCGCCCGCCCGGACGGGGCTCCATGCCTGCTTGTGCCCGGCCGGTTGGGAGCACTACTGTCGCCACGCCTTGGTGAACGGGAAACCGGTGTGATGCCGGTGCGGCCCTCGCCACTGTGAATCGGGAAGTCCGGCTCCGGCCCTGGGGCCTGTCGTCACATTCCCGTCGTCCGCCCGAAGGGCGGGCTCGGCGGCGTCAGGTGCGTGCCCTCGGCGTGCCGGGCGTCGACCCGCGTACTGGTTGTACGTGGTCGGCGCCCGGTGCGGCGAGAGTGCGTGCATGGCGTCGCCGAGCAGGCGGGAATGTGACGACAGGCTCCAACGGGCAGCCACTGGATCGCTTGCGGTCCGGGAAGGCGGAGCACGGGCGGTGGTACCCGTAAGCCAGGAGACCGGCCAAGGCGCGTCGTCCATCCACGAGGTGCTGGAGAGGGTCTGCCGAGTCATGCACATAGCCGAGGGCTTTCTGCCACCGGCGCACGCGATCGCCTGGGGTGTCGCGTCCGCGCCGTTCGTCGTCCACGGAGTCCGGTCACTCACCCGTGAGGTCAGGGAGCACCCGGAGAGCACGTTGCTCCTCGGCGCCTCCGGGGCCTTCACGTTCGTCCTGTCGGCCCTGAAGCTGCCGTCCGTCACCGGGAGTTGCTCGCACCCGACCGGCACCGGTCTGGGCGCGATCCTGTTCCGGCCGCCGATCATGGCGGTCCTGGGCACCATCACCCTGCTCTTCCAGGCGCTGCTGCTCGCCCACGGCGGGCTGACCACGCTCGGCGCCAACGTCTTCTCGATGGCGATCGTCGGTCCCTGGGCCGGGTACGGCGTCTACCGGCTGCTGCGCCGCTGGGACGTGCCGTTGATGGTCACCGTGTTCTTCGGCGCGTTCGTCGCCGACCTGTCCACCTACTGCGTGACCAGCGTGCAGCTGGCATTGGCCTTCCCCGACCCGAGCAGCGGATTCCTGGGCGCGCTCGGCAAGTTCGGGTCCATCTTCGCCGTGACCCAGATCCCCCTCGCGGTGAGCGAGGGCCTGCTCACGGTGATCGTGATGCGGCTCCTCGTGCAGTCCAGCAAGGGCGAACTGACCCGGCTCGGAGTGCTGCTGACCCGGTCCGGCGAGCGGAAGCAGGAGGCGGTGGCCCGATGAGCCGCAACGCGAGGATCAACGCCCTGCTGCTGCTCGCCGTGGCCGCGCTGGCGGTGCTGCCGCTGGTGCTGGGGCTCGGCGACCACAAGGAGGAGCCGTTCGCCGGGGCCGACGCGGAGGCCGAGACGGCGATCACCGAGATCGAACCGGACTACGAACCGTGGTTCTCCCCGCTGTACGAACCCCCCTCCGGGGAGATCGAGTCGGCGCTGTTCGCGCTGCAGGCCGCGCTCGGCGCGGGCGTGCTGGCGTACTACTTCGGGCTGCGCCGGGGCCGGCGGCAGGGTGAACAGCGGGCGGTGGCGGCCGCCGAGGCCGCGGCGGCACCGCGGGACACCCCCGAAGGGGACTGAGTGCTGCCGATCGACGCGGCGGCGCACAGCAGTCGCTGGCGCCGCCGCCATCCCGTGGACAAGGCCGTGCTCGGTCTCGGCCTGACCGTGCTCGCGATCTCGCTGCCGCCCTGGCCGGGCGCGGCGCTGGTACTGGTGACGGCGCTGACGGTGCTGCTCGGCCCGGCGGGCGTGCCCGCGCGCCGGCTGTGGCGGGCGTACCGGGTGCCGCTGGGCTTCTGCGTGACGGGTGCGCTGCCGCTGCTGGTGCAGGTCGGGGGCCCGGACGGGTTCCTGACGGCGGCCGACGGCGGTGCGGTGCACGCGGGTGGGCTGCTGCTGCGCACCTCGGCGGCCTCGCTGGGGGTCCTGCTGTTCGCGTTCACCACGCCGATGTCGGACCTGTTGCCGCGCCTGGTGCGGGCCGGGGTGCCCGCGCCGGTCGTGGACGTGGCGCTGGTGACGTACCGGATGAGTTTCCTGCTGCTGGACTCGGTGCGCCGGATCCGGCAGGCGCAGGCGGCGCGGCTCGGCCACACCACCCGGGCGGCGACCTGGCGTTCGCTCGGCGGGCTCGGAGCCACCGCGTTCGTGCGGGCCTTCGACCGGGCGGCGCGGCTGCAGTCGGGGCTCGCCGGGCGCGGTTACGACGGCACCCTGCGCGTGCTGGTGCCCGAGGCCCGCGTGTCGGCGCCGTTCACGGCGGCGAGCGTCGTGCTCCTCGCGGCACTGGCCGCCCTCACCCTCGTACTGGAAGGACCCCTGTCGTGAGCGGACCGGCGCAACCCTCTGAACCGGCCCCGGCCCTGGTCGCCCTGCGGGGCGCGTCGTTCGCGTACGAGGAGGGTCCGGACGTGCTGACGGGCCTGGACTTCGCGGTGCGCGAGGGACGTGCGCTGGCGCTGCTCGGCCGCAACGGCAGTGGCAAGACCACGCTGATGCGGCTGCTCAGCGGCGGACTGAGGCCGCGTACGGGGGCGTTGGCGCTCGGCGGTGAGCCGGTGACCTACGACCGCAGGGGTCTGACCCGATTGCGGACCACGGTGCAGCTGGTGGTGCAGGACCCGGACGACCAGCTCTTCGCGGCCTCGGTCGGCCAGGACGTGTCCTTCGGTCCGCTGAACCTGGGGCTGCCCGACGCGGAGGTGCGCTCCCGGGTCGGGGAGGCGCTCGCCGCGCTGGACATCGCGGGACTGGCCGAGCGGCCCACGCACCTGCTGTCGTACGGGCAGCGCAAGCGGACCGCGATCGCCGGGGCGGTCGCGATGCGGCCCCGGGTCCTGATCCTCGACGAGCCGACCGCGGGGCTCGACCCGGACGGACAGGAGCGGCTGCTGGCCACCCTGGACGGGCTGCGCGCGGGCGGCACCACCGTGGTGATGGCCACCCACGACGTCGACCTCGCCCTGCGCTGGTCCGACGACGCCGCGCTGCTCACCCCGGAGGGGGTGCGCACCGGCCCGACCGCCGCGACGCTGGCCCGCACCGACCTGCTGCGGCGGGCCGGGCTGCGGCTGCCCTGGGGCGTCGCGGCGACCGGACTGCTGCGGGCGCGGGGGCTGTTGGCGGACTCGGCGACGGGCCCGCGTACGGCGGAGGAGCTGGCGGCGCTGGCCGAGTGACGGGCGCTGTCCGGGGTCAGCTCGCCGAGCCGCTGTACTCCGGTTCCCGGGCTTCCTCCGCCTGCTGGGCGGCGCGAGCGCGGCGGCCGGGCAGGACGGCGAGGACGATCAGGGTGCCGGCCGCCATGATGATGCCGCCGACGAGGCTGGTGGTGGAGACGCCGTGGGCGAATGCCTTGTTCACGGCGTCGGCGAGCGCCTGCGCCTGCTCGGGCCCGGCGGCCGGGTTGGTGGCGAGCCGCTCGGCGACGGCCAGTCCGCCGCCCACCGAGTCCTGGGCGGTGTCCAGCGCGGTGGCCGGCAGCCGGTCGCCCACCAGGCCGGCCAGTTCGTCCCGGTAGGCGGTGCCGAGCAGGGAGCCCAGGACGGCGATGCCCAGCGAGCCGCCGAGTTCCAGCGCGGTGTCGTTGGCGCCGCCGCCGACGCCCAGTTCGCTCTCCGGGAAGGACCCCATGATGGTGTCGGTGGCCGGGGAGACGCTGAGGCCGATGGCGAGGCCGAGCAGCAGCATCGGGGCGAGGAAGTCGGCGTAGGTGGAGCCCTGGTCGATCAGGACGAGCAGGAAGACGCCGACGGTGCCGATCGCCATGCCGGAGCCGACCATGGCCCGCACGCCGAGCTTCGGGGTCAGCCGCCCGGTCACCGCGGCGCCGACGAACACGGCCCCGGCCAGCGGCAGCAGCCGTACGCCGGTCTCCAGCGCGCCGAAGCCGAGCACGAACTGCAGGAACTGCGTGGCGTAGTAGATGGCGCCGTAGGTGCCGAAGAAGAAGAACAGCACCGCCAGCATGGAGCCGCTGAAGGGCCGCAGCAGGAAGCGCCGCACGTCCAGCATGGGGTGCGGGTGGCGCAGCTCCCAGGCCACGAAGCCGATCAGGCCGACGGCGGCGACGACGGCCGCGGTGACGGGACCGGCGCCCCAGCCGAAGTGCGGGCCCTCGATGGTCGCGTAGACCAGGCTGCCCACGGAGACGATGGAGAGCAGGCCGCCGACGTAGTCGATGCGGCCCGTGCCGGCCGCCTTGGACGGCGGTACGAGGACCAGCGCGCCGACGACGGCGAGGACCGCGACGGGGACGTTGACCAGGAAGGTCGAGCCCCAGGCGTGGTCCTCCAGGAGCCACCCGGCGACCAGCGGCCCGACCGCTATGGCCAGTCCCGAGGTGGCGGTCCAGGCCGTGATGGCGCGGGCCCGCTCCCCCTTCGGGAAGACCGCGACCAGCAGGGACAGCGTGGCCGGCATGACGACGGCGGCACCGACGCCCATGACCGCCCGGGCCGCGATGACCAGCCCCGTCTCGTGCACCAGGCTGCCCATCACCGAACCGCCCGCGAAGATCACCAGACCGGTGACCAGGGCGCCGCGACGGCTGTACTTGTCGCCGATCGCACCGAGCACCAGCATCAGCGCGGCGTACGGGACGGTGTAGCCGTCGATGACCCACTGCAGGTCGCTGCTGCTCAGGCCCAGGTCGGTGGTCATGTCCGGGGCGGCCACGATCAGGGACGTGTTGGCCATGACGACGATCAGCAGGCTCAGGCAGAGCACCAGGAGAGCCCACCAGCGCCGGGCGTAGGGCCCGGGCATCTTCTCGACGGGGGTGGTGGCGAGCAGGGGCATGAGGGCTCCCGGATGACAAACGAGGACAAGTTAATTGCCCATAGATGAGCAGACAAGAGCAGAATAGTTTGTTGCACACGGGCGTGCAAATAAGGCGCCCACCGGCCGGGGGCGCCTGTTGAAAGGGGGGTGGCCTACTCGGCCGGGAGGGGCCGGGCGAGCATCGCCGGACCCACGCTCTCGACCACGGTCCGCGCGTGCCGCTCCGGCACCCCGGCCGCGATCAGGATGGCGACGGCGGCCCGGGTGCCGTCGTCCTCCAGGGCGCCGGTGTTGACCTGCTCCAGGAGTGCGACGACCATCGCCTCGAGACCGGCGCTCAGCACGGCGGGGGGCAGGTGGGCGGGGAAGACGCCGTCCTCGCGGCCGCGCTCCAGGATGGCGGTGACCACCGCGCGGGCCGGGGCGAGGATCTCGGCCACCCGCTCCACGCCCAGGTCGTGCCGGGCCAGGGCCAGCAGCATGCGGTAGCGGTCCCCCACGGGCCACATCAGCAGCGTGAAGTGCGCGAGCGCCCGGTCGGCCGGCTCGTCGGGGCCCGCCGCCTCGGCCATCGCGCCCCGCAGCACCTCGGACGCCTCCTCGGCGAGGGCTTCGAGGAGCGCCGCGCGCCCCGGGAAGTGGCCGAAGAGCGTACGCCGGACGACTCCGGCGGCGCGGGCCAGCTCCTCCAGGGTGGTGTCCGGGTTCCGCCCCAGCTCCCGGCGGGCGGTGGCCAGGATGCGCGCCCGGTTCGACCGCGCGTTGCGGCGCTGCGGCTCACGGGCGACGGGTTTGGACACGGAAACCTCGGGCGGTACGACGTGCGGGTGCGGGATGTGCGGTGCGGGGTGCAGGGTGTCCATTCTGGCACGGAGGGCGCGGGGCCCGGCCGCACCCGGCCCGCCACCGCCCCCGCGCGGGGTGGCGGCGAGCCGGGTGCGCCGCGCCTCACTTCAGTCCGTTGTCCAGTGCGGTCATCAGCCGGCCGTCCGAGGTGTCGCCGGACATCTCCCAGACGAAACCGCCCAGCAGGCCCTTGGACTTGACCCAGTCGGTCTTCTTCCCGATCGACCAGGTGTCGTCGAAGGACCACCACTGGCCGCCCGGACCGGTGTACCCGAACGTGGACACCGACTGCTCGTCGTGGTGGACGGCCATGGACGGGTAGCTGGAGATCAGGTTGCTGTAGCCGCGGACCCCGGCCTCGGCGGGGAACTGGCCGGGTGCCGCGCCGTTCGCGTCCTGCCACTCACCGGCCGCGCCGCCCTCGGTGACACCCTGCCAGCCGCGCCCGTAGAAGGGGAAGCCGACGGTCAGCTTGCGCGGGTTGACCCCGGCATCGAGATACGTCTGGATCGCGTTCTCGATGCTGAAGCGTTCTCGTGCCGGTCAGTTGTGGTCTGCGCCTGTGGTACATGGCTCTCCCTGTGGTGGTGGGGTGGTACAGGGGTGAGGTGAACCGTGCGCGCGTGAGGGAGGTGAGCGCCCACAACGTAGATGGTCTGGACCAATGCGTCAACCGTACGGCCGTGACTAAGGATTGACTGCCCCGGCGACTACGGGTCGGCCGTCCCGGTACCCACGGATCGGCCGCCCGCCCGGCCGGCCCGGGCTCGCGTCCGGTCAGGCCGTGACCCACACACCCGCGCGGGCGGCGGTGCTCACCGCGCGGGCCGCACGGTCGGCGTCGGCCTCGGTGACGGGCCGCCCCGTGTTGAGCAGCGCGTAGTAGAGCGGAGCGGAGACGGCCGCGACGACACCGTGCGGGTCGGTGCCGTCCGGGACCTCGCCCCGCGCCACGGCGTCCCGCACACAGCCGGCCCATTCGCCGACGCGTACGGCGTAGAAGCGGTGCAGGGCCTCGGCCGCCTGTTCGTCGCAGAGGGAGGCCGCGATCAGCGCCTTGAAGAGGCGGCCTTGGCGGGGGTCGTTGAGCGTCTTGACGACGAGGCGCGCGTTCGCCCGGAGGTCGCCCTCCAGCGCGCCCGTGTCGGCACGGGGCAGCGACTGGTCCGCCATGTCGGCCAGCAGGTCGGCGGCGAGACCGCCCGGCGTTCCCCAGCGACGGTAGACCGTCGTCTTGCCGACGCCCGCGCGGCGGGCGATCTCCCCCAGGTCGAGCGCGTCGAAACCGTCGGCGGCGAGCGCGTCGCCCGCCGCCCGGAGGACGGCCTCGCGGATACGGGCGGTGCGCCCTCCGGGGCGGAGGGTTCCTGGGGCTGCCGGGTCCGGCATGACGACTCCTTCCTCTTCCCGCACGGCGTCGGGACGTCAGGACGCCACCTTATCGGAACCGTGGTTCCTTTACCGACTCCACCGTGCTACCTTCCAAGTCGTAATGGAACCCCAGACCCATTAGTGTTTCGAAAGGGAACGCCATGCCACCCACCACCACCGCCACCGCCGCGGCCACCGCCGGGGCGGCGGCCGATCCGCAGCGGCTCACGGGCCGGTCGAAGGTCGTCCTCGCGGTGCTGCTCGTCGCCCAGTTCATGCTGGCCGTCGACTTCTCGATCCTGAACGTCGCGCTGCCCGCGATCGGCGACGGGCTCGGCTTCTCGCTCGCCGACCTGCAGTGGGTGGCCACCGCGTTCGCCCTGTCGGCCGCGGGGTTCACCCTCTTCTTCGGCCGCATCGGCGACCTGATCGGCCGCAAGAGGATCTTCATCGGCAGTCTCGGCCTGCTGGGCGTCGCCTCGCTGATCGGCGGCCTCGCCACCAGTCCCGAGGTGCTGCTCGCCGCGCGGGTCGGTCAGGGCCTGGCCACCGCCGCCGCCACCCCGGCGGGTCTGTCCCTGCTGACCACCTCCTTCGCCGAAGGGCCCCTGCGGCAGAAGGCGCTCGGCATCAACGGCGCGCTGATGTCGGCCGGTTTCACCACCGGCGCGATTCTCGGCGGCGTCCTGACCGACCTGCTCTCCTGGCGCTGGGCGTTCTTCGTCAACGTGCCCGTCGCACTCGCCGTCGTGCTCGTCGCCCCGGCCGTCATCAAGGAGTCCAGGCCCGCCGCCCGCTCCGGCCTCGACCTGCCCGGCGCGCTCACCGTCACCCTCGGCCTGCTCGGGCTCGTCTACGGCATGACCCAAGCCGGCGAGTACGGCTGGACCCACCCGCACGCGCTGGTCGGCCTGGGCGCGGGTGTGTTCCTCCTGGCCGCCTTCGTCCTGATCGAGCGCACCGTGACCGCGCCGCTGGTACCGCTCGGGACGCTCCGACGCCGCAACGTGGCCTGGGGCAACCTGCTGGGCCTGCTGGCCTTCGTCACCGAGACCTCACTGGTCTACCTGCTCACCCTGTACCTCCAGAAGACCCTCGGTTTCTCCCCCCTCGCGGCCGGTGTCTCCTTCGGCGTACTCGGCGCGGGCACCGTCGTCGGCGGTCTGCTCGCCCCCGGGCTGCTCGCCAGGACGTCCACGGTGACCGTTCTCGTGGCCGGCGGTCTCGTCCAGGCGGTCTTCACCGCGGTGCTGCTCCTCCTCGGTACGACGACCGGGACGTCCCTCGCCCTGCTGCTGCCCGCCACCTTCTTCGGCGGCGTCGGCAACATGCTGGTCATCGTGGGCTTCATGGTCACGGCCACCAGTGGGCTGCCGGACGCCGAGCAGGGACTGGCCACCGGCCTGGCCTCGATGTCCCAGCAGGTCGGCATCACCCTGGGCACGCCCGTCATGTCCGCCGTCGTCACCGCCGCCGGCGCGGGGGCGGCCACCGCCTCCGCCGTCCACCGGGGCGTCACCGCGGCCATCGCCGTCAACACGGCCCTGGTCCTCGTCGGCGTCGCCGTCGCCGCGCTCTTCCTGCGCGGCCGCGCCGAGCGGCCGTCCGGGTGACGCCCGGCGGTGGGTCAGGTGGTCGGGTCGACGCCCGGGGCCGGTGGCGGGTCGTCGGACAGGGGCAGCAGGATGCGGAAGGTGCAGCCCCGGCCGGGGGCGGTGTCGAGGGTGATGCGGCCGGTGTGCGCGGTGACCAGGGCGTGGGCGATGGCGAGGCCGAGGCCGGAACCGCCGGTGGCGCGGGTGCGGGAGTCGTCGGTGCGGTAGAAGCGGTCGAAGACGCGGGCGCGTTCGGCGGCGGTGAGGCCGGGACCTTCGTCGGCGACCTCCAGGACGGCGTGCCGGCCCGCGGTGCCGACGCCGATGCGGACGGCGGTGCCCGGAGGGGTGTGGGTGACGGCGTTGCCGATCAGGTTGGTGACGACCTGGCGCAGCCGGGCCTCGTCGGCGAGGGCGGGGGCGGTGGCGGGCTTTCCGCCGCCGGGTCCCGTCAGGGTCACCGGGCGCGTGCGGTCCAGGGCGCGTACGTCGCGCAGGGCGTCGGCGGCCAGGGTGCGCAGGTCCATGGGCGCGAGGTCGAGGGCGAAGGCGGGTTCCCGGGCGGTGTCCGGGCCGCCGTCCGCGCCCGCGGCGTCCTCGTCGAGGCGGGCGAGAAGGAACATCTCCTCGACGAGCCGGGTGAGGCGTTCGGCCTCCTCGGCGATGCGGGTCATCGTCCGGTCGACGTCCTCGCGGGTGGGCGTGGCTCCCATGCGGTGCAGGTCGGTGTAGCCCTTGATACCGACGAGCGGCGTGCGCAGTTCGTGGCTGGCGTCGGCGAAGAAGCGGCGGGTTCTCGCCTCGGCCTCGGTACGGGCCCGGAAGGCCGTGTCGATCCGGTCCAGCATCTGGTTGAGGCAGGTGGTCAGGCGTCCCACCTCGGTGTGCGGGGCGGCCGGTTCGGGGACGCGGTGGGAGTAGTCGCCGGACGTGATCGCGGTCGCGGTCTCCTCGATCCGGGTGAGGGGGCGCAGCCCGGAGCGCACCGCGAACCAGCCCGCGACGCCCAGGACCGCGAGCAGGGCGAGGCCCGCGGTCAGGGAGAGGTTCCGGGTCTTGGTGATCGTGCGGTCGACCTCCTCCATGGAGGTGGCCACGACGACGGATCCGCCGGCCCCGGAGAGTTGCGGCGGAAAGACCTGGTCGGCCTGGGTCAGGGCGACGACCCGCCAGTCGTGTTCGCCGTCCCGGGCCGGCACGGTGAAGGGCCGGCCGCCGTGCTCGAGGACGGCCGCACGGCCGAGGCGGGGCAGGTCGGGACCGCCGCCCGGGGGCGCGGTGCTCGCGTCGAAGCTCCGGCGGGCGGCCCCGGCGTCGTCCACATAGGTCACCGTGGTGTCGCCGAGCACGCCGAGGGCGCGCACGCCCGGCGGGGTGTCGGTGCCGGACGGCGGGGACAGCCGGGAGGCGATCCGTCCGGTGAGGGCGAGCCGGTCGTCCACCCGGTCCTGGAGGTAGCCGTGCAGGGCGGTGGTGACGAGCAGGCCGGTGCCGAGCAGACCGACGGCGACGAGCGCGACGGACAGGCACAGCAGGCGGGTGCGCAGCGACATCCGGCCCAGCCACGCCGCGGGCGGCACCGGGCGGAGCCGCTTCACGACCGCGGCTCGCGGACGACGTAGCCGACGCCGCGGACGGTGTGGATGAGTCTGGGCCCGTCGGCGTCGACGCCGTCGAGCTTGCGGCGCAGATAGCTGATGTAGGTGTCGACGATGCTGGGGTCGCCGCCGAAGTCGTACTCCCAGACGCTGTCCAGGATCTGAGCCTTGGTCATGGTCCGCCCGGCGTTGGCGACCAGGAAGTGCAGCAGGCGGAACTCGGTCGGTGAGAGCCGTACGGTGCGGCCCGCCCGGGTGACGTGGTGGCTGTCGGGTTCGAGGACCAGGTCGCCGACCGTGAGGCGGAGCGGCGTCTCGCCCCGGGTGCGGCGCAGTACGGCGTGGATGCGGGCGATCAGTTCCTCCAGGTCGAAGGGTTTGGTGACGTAGTCGTCCCCGCCGAGGCGCAGTCCGTGCAGCCGGTCCTGGCGGTCCTCGCGCGCGGTGACGAAGAGGACCGGGACGTCGCCGCCCCGCCCCGGCTGCGACGAGCGGGGCTGGGCGCGCAGGCGGCGGATCACCTCGAAGCCGTCCATGTCCGGGAGCATCACGTCGAGCAGGACGAGGTCCGGCGTGCGCCGTGCGGCGAGGTCGAGGGCCTCCCCGCCGGTGGCGGCCGCGTCGACGTCGAACCCGGCGTAGCGCAGGGCGGTGCGCAGCAGTTCCCGGACGGTGGGCTCGTCGTCCACGACGAGCAGGTGGTCCGTGCGGCCCGCCGGGCGCGAGGGGGGTGTCGGTGCCGCCATGGTCGTGGTTCGCCTTCTCGGGATGTCTGCTCGGGGGTTCACCAGGAGATCACAGGGTTCTCAGGAGGCCGAGTCGGACGGGACGGCGCGCCGTCGGGGTGCGGGGACGGGGGCCTTTCCCGCCGGGCGTTCACGGCGCCGTGCCCGCCGCCCGTACAGGCGGCTTCCGGCGTACGAGGCGAGGGCGGCCACGACGAACGCCGTGAGGGCGGACAGCCGGGTGTCGGACTCGAGCCCGGCGCTGAGGCCGCCCATCTCCCGGCCCAGGAGGCCGACGCCGATCCGCACCGAGCCGCGCGCGAGGAAGGGGAGCACGAACGTCGCGACGCCGACCGCGACGCCCATGCGCAGGGCGGTGTCCGTGTGCCGGTCCAGGAGGGAGTCGGCGTCCTGGCGCGGGGTGCGGGCCGGCGTGCGGGCGGCGGCGACGTATCCGGCGGCGAGCAGCAGGAGCAGCGCGAGCAGCAGTCCGGCCGCCCACAGCGGCACACCCGCGCCCGCCCAGTGACCGAGGTCCACGGACCGGTCCCCGCCCGCCGCTCCGTCCTGCCGTCCGCCGCCGAGCATGCCGAGCATCCCGCCGCCCTCCGGCCGCAGTCGCTCGACCGCGGCCTGCCACGAGGTGCCGGTTCCCGCGGTGAGCACGGCGGCGATCAGGTTGGGCCCGGCGAGCAGCAGCACACCGGCGGCCTCGGCGGCCCGGTCCCGGCCGGTCAGTGCGGCGGCACCGGCGAGGACGGCGACGGCCGTGACAGCGCAGCACAGCACGACCGCGGTCCCCGTGAGGGTGGACAGGACGGCGTTCCACTTCGTCCGGAGCCCGCTCAGGGCGAGGGGGCGTGGCAGGGTGGTCCGACGCGCGGCGAGGCAGCCGACCGCGAGAACGGTGGCCACTCCCAGGATGCCGAGGAACACCGTGGCGACGACGTCGGTCCGGAAACTCACCGAGGACAGCCCCGAAGCGAGGCCACCACCGCCACCGCCGAGCCCTCCGCCACCTCCGAACCCTCCGCCGAATCCGCCTGGCCCGCCCGCGCCGCCCGACCCGGCGCGCTCGCCCATCCGGTCCTGCACGCTCTGCGGCAGCCGGGCGGTGCCCGTCGCCAGGACCGCGCACACCGGCAGCGCCACCGCCGAGGTCACCAGCGCGCCGCCGCCACGCGCCCACAGCATCGCCGGGGTGGGCCGCGCCCTGCGGCGCAACGGCCGGAAGAACGCCGTCGCCAGTACGACCGTGCCCAGGAAGGTCAGGGTCAGGGGCGTCAACGCCGCCTGCCCGGTCAACGAGATGCTGAGACCACCCTCGCCCCCGCCGAGCAGCCCGGCGAGTCCCCCTCCCCCGCCCACGGAGGCCCCGGACTCGGCGGCCGATTCCAGGGTGACGCCGCCGCCGACGGCCAGGCTCAGCAGCGTCGGCACCAGCCGGGAGACCGGTGCGGCGCCGCCGGCGCCGAGGAGGGCCAGCGCGGCCCAGGCGGTGGCGGCCATGACGGCGAGGGCGGCCACGACGGCCAGGGCGCCTGCCAGGACGTGGCGCCACGCGGGCAGGGAGGGACGCGGAGTGGGTGCGGACATGGCTGGGCTCCTGTGCACGAGGGGAGAGCGGGAGGTCACTTGCCGGGGAGGGGACCCGCGGCGGCACCGACGGGTTCGTCTCCGCTCGCCTCGGCCGCGCCCCCGTCCGCCGCGCGCGTCAGCCGCTCGCCCTCGACGTCGAGGTCGGGCACGAGCCGGTCCAGCCACCGGGGCAGCCGCCAGGCGCTCCGGCCCAGGAGGGCGAGTACGGCGGGGACGAGCGTCATCCGCACGACAAAGGCGTCGAGGAGAACGGCGGCCGCGAGCCCGAATCCGATCGTCTTGAGGATTTGTTCCTCGGACCCCAGGAACGCGGCGAACACCGAGACCATGACCACGGCGGCGGCGGTGACCACCCGCGCGCTGTGCTCGAACCCGCTGACCACCGACTCCTTCGGCGACTGCCCGTGGACGTACGCCTCGCGCATCCGGGTCACCAGGAACACCTCGTAGTCCATGGCGAGGCCGAAGACGACGCCGACCATGAAGATGGGCATGATCGACACGATCGGCCCCGGCTCGGTGACGCCGAGCACGGACCCCAGCCACCCCCACTGGAAGACGGCGACCACCGCGCCAAGCCCGGCCAGCACCGACAGCAGGAAGCCGAGGGCCGCCTTGAGCGGGACGGCCAGGGACCGGAAGACGGCGATGAGCAGCAGGAACGCCAGACCGACCACGAGCGCCAGGTAGGGCAGGAGCGCGTCGGACAGCTTCTGCGAGACGTCCGCGTTCATCGCGGTCGTTCCGGTGACGAGCACCCGCGCGTCGCCGGCCCGCGCGAGTTCCGGGTCACGCAGTTCGTGGACGAGGTCGGCGGTCTCGGTGCTGCTGGGCGACGCGTCCGGTACGACGTTCAGTACGGCGGTGTCGCCGGAGGCGCTGAGCCGGGGCGGTCCGACGGCGCTGACGTCCTCGCGGCCGTCGATCCGCCCGGCGAGGTCCTTCGCGGCCTGAACGACGCTGCCGTCGTCGCCCGCGCCGTCGCCCGCGTCATCGGCCTGGACGACCACGGTGAGCGGGCCGTTGTAGCCCGGTCCGAAGCCGTCGGCGATCAGGTCGTAGGCACGGCGCTGGGTGGTGGAGACGGGCTTGCTGTCGTCCCCGGGCAAGCCCATCTCCAGGGAGGCGGCGGGCAGCGCGACGACACCGAGCAGCGCGGTTCCACCGAGGAGCACGGCGACCGGACGGCGGACGACGAACCGGGCCCAGCGCACGCCCATGCCCGGCCGCGGGCCCGGGCCGGTCGCCCGCTTCCCTCGCCGGGGACGGGCGGCGGGACCGATCCGGCGGCCGCAGAGCCCGAGGAGCGCGGGGACGAGGGTGACGGCGATCAGGACGGCGACGACGACCGTGCCGGCCGCGGCGAGGCCCATCTGGGTCAGCATCGGGATGCCCACCACGGACAGCCCCGCCAGGGCGATGACCACGGTGAGCCCGGCGAACACGACCGCCGATCCCGCGGTGCCCACCGCGTGCCCGGCGGCCTCCGTCCGGTCACGGCCGTGCGCGAGTTCGGCCCGGTAGCGGGAGACCACGAACAGGGCGTAGTCGATGCCCACGGCCAGTCCGATCATCACGGCGAGGCTGGTCGTGGTGGCGCCGAGGCCCAGCGGCGCGGCCAGCGCCTTGATGGTCAGCGCGCCGATGCCGACCCCGAGCACGGCGGTCAGCAGGGGCAGCCCGGCCGCGAGCAGCGATCCGAACGTGACGACGAGCACCACGGCCGCCACCGCGAGCCCGACGGCCTCCGAGGAGTGCCCGGCGGCCCTGGCCTCGACGGCGTTGCCGCCCGCCTCGACGGAAAGGTCCGGCGAGGCGGCCTTGTCCACGGTCTCCTGCAACGCGCTGCGGGAGTCCTCCTCCAGCTCGGCGGCGGACACCCCGTAGGAGACCTGGGCGTAGGCGGTGGACCCGTCCTCGCTCACGGACCGGGTGGCGAAGGGATCGGTGACCCGTTCGACTTCCGGACCGTCCCCGAGGGCCCGGACCGTCTCCCCGATCGCCGTGCGCGCCTCGGGATCGGTGACCCTGCCTTCCTCGGCGCGGAACACCACACGGGCGGTGGCGCCGTCGGCGTTCAGTTCGGGGAAGCTCTCCTCCAGCAGGTCGTATGCCTGTTGGGCCTCGGTGCCGGGCATGGAGAAGTCGTTCGGCGGCGCGGCCGGGGCGCGCCCGGCGAGCACCCCCGCACCCACGAGCAGTGCCACCCACAGCAGCGCGACGAGCCGGCGCCTCCGGAAGGAGAACCGGCCGAGCCGGGAGAGGAATGTCGCCACGGAAGGGCTCCCAAGTCAGGTCGAGGCTCACAGAAGTTCTGAGCGCGACGCTGACAGCCCTCCCTCACCGCCCCCGGAGAGATCCTGGGAGCTTCCTGAGAGCCCCCAGGTGCACCACGGGCCACTACGCGGAGGAAACGGGCATTACCGGCACCCGTGTGGCCGGATTCCCAGGAACCTCGCACTCCGCCCAGCCCGTCCTGCCCGCCCCGCCGGGCGGCGTGGGCCGGGTTCGTCGGGGCGGCCCCGGCCGCCCTCGTGGGGTGACCGGGGCCTTCCGCTCGGGCAACGGCGCTTGGAGAACCGAGCGGAGTCAGCGGCCGCCGAAGGGCGGCAGCGTCAGGGCCGAGTGGGCCGGGCGGGGTTCCGGGGCGGGCATGGCGCTGAGGTCGCGCAGGCGGGCGTTGCGCTGGTCCAGGGCCTGGGCGGTGGTCGGGAAGAGGGTGGCGCCGCCCTCGCCGACCAGGTCCTGGTTCAGGGTCACGAAGTCACGGGTGGCGTGCTCGTACGCGGCGAAGCCCTCGGCGTGGTCCCGGCCGGCGAGGGACCCGGCGAGCATGTAGGCGCCGACGAGGGCGAGGCTGGTGCCCTGGCCGGTGAGGAACGAGGGCGCGTACGCGGCGTCGCCCAGCAGTGCGACCCGGCCGCTGGTCCAGCGCGGCATCCGGATCTGGCCGACCGCGTCGAAGAACACGTCGTCCGCGTCGTGGAGGGCGCCCAGGATGCCCGGGACCTCCCAACCGGCGTCGGCGAAGACGTCGGCGAGCAGGGCCCGTTGGGCGTCCGGGTTGCCGAAGGCGTCGTAGGGCGGGTCGGGCCGGGCGAAGTTCAGGAAGGCGTGGACCTCCTCGTCGTCGCCCACGGCGTAGACGGCCGCCGCCCTGCCCGGGGTGTTCCACATCACCGTCTCGTGGGAGAGGCCGAGGGTGTTGGGCATGGTGAACACGGCGAAGCAGTAGCCGAGATGGCGGTGGAACTGCTCCTCGGGGCCGAACAGCGTCTCGCGGGTGCGCGAGTGCATGCCGTCCGCGCCGAAGACCAGGTCGAACCGGCGACTGCCGCCGCCGTGGAAGGTGACGTCGACTCCGTGCTCGTTCTGGTCGAGGGTGTCGACGGAGTCGTTGAAGAGGAACTCCACGTCGTCCCGGACCGCCATGTACAGGGCGTCGGTCAGGTCGCCGCGCCGTATCTCCAGGTCCCGTCCGGTCACCCCGCCGGTGACGGCGTGCGGGTGGAGCGAGGTCACCTCGTCGCCGTCCCCGTCGAGGAAGGTGATCCGGCGCAGGTCGATGTGCGCGTCGCGCAGTTGCGGCAGGATTCCCATCCGCTCCACGACGTCGAGGGCGGTGCCGCGTACGTCGATGGGGTAGCCGCCGCTGCGCAGGGTCCCGGCCTTCTCCACCACGGTGACCTCGTATCCGTGGCGGTTGAGCCAGAAGGCCAGGGCGGGACCGGCGATGCTGGCCCCGGAGATCAGGACGGTGCGCCTCGGTGCGGTGCGGGTCATGCTTTGACTCCTTTGCTCATGGTGCGGGTGACGAAGAGGGCCAGCAGGACGACGATGCCTGCGATGACGAAGCCGGTGACGTAGGCCGATTCGGCCGCGACCTCCGACCCGGAGGGGGTTCCGGCGGTGAGCAGAGCGCCGCCGAGCTGGCCGCCGACGGCGGAGCCGAGCACGCGGCTCACCAGGATCAGGCTGGTGGCGATGCCGGTGTCGTCCGGGTCGACGGCGGTGGCGGTGCTGGTCATCATCGCGGTGACGCACAGGCCGTTCGCGAGGGCGATCAGCACCTTGCCGACGACGAGGTGCCAGACCTCGGTGTGCACGGCCGCGACGGCGAGCAGGCCGACGGCCATCATGACGACGCCGGTGTTGACCACGGCGCGCGAGCCGAAGCGCCGGTCGCCGATCCCGCCGAGCGGACCGGCCAGCGTCGCGGCGATGGCGCCGGGCAGCAGGTAGAAGCCGATCTCGGTGGCGCTGGCCCGGAATCCGTAGCCGTCGCCGCGCTCGTCGAGCAGCTGCGGGACGAGGTAGACCGCCATCGTGGTGCCGAGGCAGATGACGAAGGTCAGCACGCACGCCTTCCATATCGCGGGCCGTGCCAGCATGTTCAGGTCGATCATCGGCGCGGCCGCCCGCCGTTCGACCCGCACCCATGCGGTGACGAAGACGGCCAGCAGGACGACCAGGGCGGCGAGCACGAGTGGTGCCGAACCGACTTCGGGCGCCAGCGCGAGCACGAGCATGAGGGTGACCAGCATCGCGCTCAGGAGCAGCAGACCGGGCCAGTCGATCCCGGCACCGTCCGTCCGGCCCGGTGGGTCGGCCGGCATCAGCCTGTTCACGAGCATGGTGGACCCGATGACCGCGATCGTCGGCAGCGCGAACATCCAGTGCCGGGAGAGCTGTTCCGCCACCGGGCCGGCCGACAGCATGCCGACCATCGACCCGCCGACGAAGAGTCCGCTGACCACGCCGATGGCCACCTTGGACTCCCCGGCAGGGAGGTGTTTGCGTACCACGATGAACGACAGGGGCAGCGCGCCGATCATCGCGCCCTGCAGCACCTGGCCGACCAGCAGCACGGGCAGGTTCGGAGCAAGGGCGGACACCATGCCGCCGACCGAGACCACCGCCATCAGCCGGACGAGGACCCTCTTGCCGCCGTAGCGGTCACCGAACTTGCCCGCCAGCGGGGTGATGAGCGCGCCGGTGATGAGGAGGACGATGCTGAGCAGCGCCCCCTCGGACTGGCTCATGTCCAGCTCGCGTTCCAGGAGCGGGATCGTCGGTGACACCACCGACTCCAGGGCACCGGTGGACAGTGCCAGTATGCCGAGGGCTCCGACAGCGGCCTTCCCGATGGGGACCGTGGGAGCCAGGGTTGTGGTCATGGGCGTCCTTTCCGTCATGGCCGGACGAGGGCCGTCGAAGGAGCGGTGGAACGGGAGGGGTTGGTGGTCGGCGCCGTCCCGCCGAGCGCCGTCACGGCCAGCACGACGCAGGCCGCCACCGCCACCGCGATGCCCTCGTGCGCCTGGCACAGCGCCGCGCCGGCCGCCGCGCCCGCGACGATGAGCGCGACGGCGGCGACCCGGCGCCGGGCGCCCCGGCCGCGGGACGCGCCCAGGCGGGAGTCGGCCGCGAGGCCGGTCAGCGTGGAGGTCACGACCACGGTGGTGACGTCCTTGACGGCGAGGTGGCGGGCGGTCGCCGCCTGCGCCCCCATGGCCAGGGCCAGCGACGACGCCATGCCCGCGCGGGCGCCGGAGGTGTCGGCCCCGGCGACGGCCAGACCGAGGGCCGTCGCGGTCAGGACCAGTCCGACGCCGCCCAGCAGTCCCGTGCACCGGCGGCTCCAGCCGGGGGCCGCGGTGCGCAGGACCCGCCCGGCCGTCGCCGCCCCGGCGAGGAAGGACGCCAGCGCCAGGACCGGGCCGAGCACCGGGAGCCCGGTACCGCCGCCCGTGGCCGCCATGCCGAGGATGACCACGTTGCCGGTCATGTTGCCCGCGAAAACCTGGTCGAGGCGCAGGTAGCCGACGGCGTCGACGACCCCGGTGGCGAAGGTGAGGGCCAGCATCAGAGCGGGCGGTGTCGCGTACCGTCGCGCGTTCATCGTCCGGCCGCGTAGCCCTGGGCGCCGCGCGGGTTCGCGGCGGCCCGGAGGACGCCGCTGTCCGGATCGCGGGTGACGACGGACAGCCGGCCCTGGCTCCACGGCCCGGAGACGGTCACGTCGTGGCCGCGTGCGCGCAGTTCGTCGACGACCGCCCCGCCCACGCGTTCCTCGACGACCAGTCCCCCGGGCGTCCAGGTCCGCGGCCAGAACGAACTCGGTACGGCGGTGGTGTGGAACGCGGGTGCGTCGATCGCCTCCTGCGGGTCCATGCCCAGCGCCAGCGTGCGCACCAGGTAGATCAGCTGCCACTGGTCCTGCTGGTCGCCGCCGGGTGTGCCCAGCGCGGCCACGGGACGGCCGTCGCGCAGCAGCAGGGTCGGCGTCAGCGTCGTACGGGGCCGTCGGCCCGGTGCCAGGCGCGACGGGGCGGCCGGGTCCAGCCAGGTCATCTGGAGCCGGGTGCCGAGCGCGAAGCCCAGCTCCGGCACGGCGGGCGAGGACTGGAGCCACCCTCCCGACGGGGTGGCGGAGACGATGTTCCCCCAGCGGTCGACGACGTCGATGTGGCAGGTGTCGCCCCGGGTCTCCCCGGTCTGCTGCACGGTGGGTTCGCCCACGCCGTCGGCCTGTGGGGCCTGCCCGCGGGTGACGAGCGGCGGGATGTACGGGGTGATGCCGGTGTCCGGGATGCGGCCGGGCCGGAACGCGGTCGAGGCGACCGGGCGGATCAGGCCCGCCCGCTCCTTGCCGTACCGGGGGGACAGCAGGCGGCGCAGCACGGTCTCCGCCTGTGCCGGGTCCAGGTGCCCGTAGTACGCCTCCCGGTCGGCCATGGCCAGCTTCAGGGCCTCGGTGAGGGTGTGGACGCCCTCGGCCGTCGACGGGTCGAGCCGCGCGTCGTCGAAGTGGTCGAGCATGGTGAGGGCCTGGAGCAGTACGGGCCCCTGGGACCACAGGCCGGCCTTCGCCACCGTGGTGCCCCGGAACCGGGCGGTGACCGCGGGCTCCAGGGACGGGTGGAAGTCGGTGAAGTCGGTGGCGGTGATGACCCCGGCGTGGTCCCCGCCCGAGGAGTGCCGGTGCGGCAGGGCCGCGAACTCCGCGACGGCCCTCGCCACGAACCCGGTGCGCCAGGCGTGCCGCGCGGCGTCGATCCGGGCGGCTCTCGTCCCGCCGGGTGCCCCGGTGCCCGCCCCGCACAGCCGGCGCAGGGTGCGGGCGTAAGCGGTGTTGACGAGGGTCACGCCCGGTGCCGGGACCCGTCCCTCGGGCATCCACAGCGCGTACGACGTCGGCCAGTGGCTGCGGAAGAGGTCCTCGACCGTGGCGAGGACGCGCGCCAGCTGCGGTACGACGGGCACGCCGTGCTCCGCGTAGTGGATGGCGTAGGCGAGGACGTCGGCGAGTTCCCAGGTGCCGGACTCGGCGAGCAGCCAGAGCCAGGAGTCGACGGCGCCGGGGACGGCGGCGGCGAGCGCTCCCGCGCCGGGCACGTGGTCGAGCCCCTCGGCGCGGAAGTGCTCGACGGTGGCGCCGCGCGGGGCGTGGCCCTGTCCGGCCAGCACGTACGGCGACGGGTCCGCGGCGGTCGCGAGCACGGCGACGAGGTCACCGCCCGGCCCGTTGAGGTGGGGTTCGGCGACGTGCAGGACGAAGGCGCCAGCCACGGCGGCGTCGAAGGCGTTGCCGCCCCGTTCGAGTACGGACTGGGCGGTCGCGGTCGCCAGCCAGTGCGTCGACGCGCTCATGCCGAAGGAGCCGCGGAGGGTGGGGCGTGTGGTGTGAGGGGGGACCTCGGTCGGTGACGGTGGTCGACCGGACATGTCTGTCACGTTCCGTTCGCGTGGTGAAGGGCTTGGTGGGTGGGTTGGTGCGCGGCGTGATGGGCCGCGTGGTGCGCGGCATGATGGGCGGCCAGGACGTCGCCGCCGAAGTCGGTCTCCGGGTCCCGCCACACGGCGTGCGCGTGGTTGACGCCGCGGTGGACGTTGGTCCACTCGATGAGCAGCCGCGGGCCCTGGAGGCGGTAGTAGTGCGGTTCACCCGGCGCGGTGGAGCCGGCCCAGGCGAGGTGTACGGCGTCCAGCGCGGCGGGGTCGTCGTAGCGGGCCAGCGGGGAGACCCCGGCCGGGACGCGGCCGAGGTAGGCGGCGAGCAGGGCCCGCAGCAACTCGCGCTGTCCGGCGTCCAGTTCGGCGCCCGGCAGGCCCTTGGGCGCCAGGGTGAGGGCCAGTGCCCACCGGTCGGCGCCGTCGAGTCCGGTGGACGGCTGTTCGGCACGGTCGGGGATGTGGGTGCCGGGGCGCCAGAGTTCACCGCGCCTGATCACGCGGTCGCCGACGCGGGTGCTGTTGCCCGCCACGACGTCGTTCGGCGCGCGGGGCAGCAGGACGGCGCGGGCGGCGGCCTCGGGACGCAGCGAGCGGACGAGTTCGCGGGCCGTGTCCTCGGCGCTGCCCAGCGGGCGCAGCGTCGAGCCGCCCAGCAGGGGCGAGGCGGCGGGGTCGGCGCCCAGGAAGCAGGGGGTGGTGGCGGCGACGCGTCCGTCGACGACGAGGTTGTTGAGCGAGACGTGATGGCCGCCGAACCGCCATCCCCACGGCCCCGGCCCGCCCGGCTCCCCGAAGACGCGCAGGTAGTACATGCCGGGGTCGCGGGTCCGCTCCCTGCCCCAGTTCACCGAGAAGCCCTCGACGTGGTCCAGCACGTTCTCCAGGCCGAGCACGGTGGCGACGGTGACGTACCCGGCCTCCGACAGCCCGCTCGCGACCAGCCGCATCGCCAACCGGTGCTGGGCCGGTCGCTGCTGGTGGAAGGTCAGTCCGCCGTGGTCCGTGGGCGTGTAGAACCAGCGGGTGCGGTCGGCGTCGGCGTGGGCCTCGGTCCCGGTCCCGGCCGTCCCGCCCGCGCGGGGCGACGGTCCGACCGCGACCCCGCGCTGGGCCGCGTCCAGGGAGTCCAGCCACGCCGCGGCCGCCTCGGCCATCCGGTCCGCGACGTGGCGGGCGCCGTCAGCCATGGCCGTTGACCCCGAGGAACTCGCGCACCCGGTGGGCGACGGTGTCCGCGAACTCCACCGCGATCCCGTGGCGTCCGCCCTCGATCGCCCGCAGTTCGGCGTTCGGCATGCGTCGCTCCATCAGGAGGGCGCCGTCGTAGGGAGCCAGCCGGTCCTCCGTGCCGTGCACGATGAGCGTGGGCGCGGTGATCTCCCCGAGGCCGTCCCGTATCTCGTGCCGGCGGGCGGCGTCGTGGCGGCGGCGGCTCTGCTCGGGTGTGCGGCGGGTCAGCGTCCGCACCGGCCGGGCGCGCTGCTCGGCCTGCCCCTCGGGCGTGAAGAAGTAGCCCGGGGCCGACTCCTGCCGTTCCTCGTGGGACATGCCCAGGAGCTCGTCGACGGCCGCGCTGCCCATCGCGTAGCTCGGCGTGGTGGCGACCAGGACGAGGGACGCGACGCGTTCGGGGTGCCGCAGCGCCGCGTGCTGGACGACGGCGCCGCCGAAGGAGGTGCCCAGCAGATGCGCACGCGCGAGCCCCAGCGCGTCGAGCAGGTCGACGAGGTCGTCGGCGAGGACGGCGGGCGTGTAGGGGACCGGAGGGTTCACGGTGATCCCGGAGTCGCGCTGGTCGTACGAGATGGCCCTGATCCCCGCGCCGAGTCGCGCCCGGAGCGTGGCGAACTGGGTGCGGTCGCTCTCACCACCGTGGACGAGTACGAGCGGCACACCGTCGCCGCCGTCGAGGACCCCGACGTCGAGTTCGCCCGCTCGTACGGTCTCTTGCTGATGCTTGGTCACCACTGACCTCCGATACAGAGACAGTCATCCGATTTGAGAGTGAACTATCGCTTCATGGGCCGCCCAATGTGCGACTCCGACGCGGGTGCGGCGGTGCCGGGCGACGAGGAACACAGTGGGCGGACGGCTACGCGCCGGGCGTCATACCCGGGAGCCAATGCGGGGGTGATACCGCGGTAGGGGGTGCGGAGAAGGGGAGGCGGAGGTGAAGGGGAGGCGGGGTCGGCGGGGCCTGGCGGTCAGCCCGCCCGCACCCACCCGCGCAGTGCGCCGCAGTACGCCTCGGTCAGCCGGGCGACGACCTCGCGGCGGGACAGTCCCGTCTCCCGCAGCAGGTCCTGGATCTCCCTGGGGTCGAAGAGCATGTTGCTGAGGAACAGGGCGTGTTCGTGCATCACGTCGGGCAGGCCGATGTCGTCGAGCAGTCCGCGCACGGGCTCGCTCCAGGCGTCCCGCAGGGCGACGATGATCTCGTTCCCGTCGTGCAGCCGTTCCAGGTAGCCCCGCCGGGACCGCAGTTGCACCAGCGCCGGGCCGTGCTCGGCGAGCAGGTCCACCCACTTGTCCACGAGGGAGTCGAACAGCGGCCGCCCCTGTGCGGTGGACGCGAGGCTGAAGTCGCGGAGCTCCTCGACGACGCTGAGCACGTAGGCGGCCAGCACGTCGTCCACCGAGGAGTAGTAGCGGTACGCGGTGGCCGGGCCGATCTCCGCGCGGGACGCGACCGCCTGCATGGTGAGCTGGTCGGGCGCCTCCCGGGCCAGTTCGCCGACGGCCTGGAGGAGGCGGCGGTGGTTGCGCCGGGTGTCGCTGCGCGGCTTGCGCCGCCCGCGCGGGGCGGCCTGCTGGTCGGTCACGGGCCTCCTCCGCCTCACAGAAGTGCAGGCAAAGGGTATCGCCTCGGTGTGCCGGCTCCCGCCGAGGTGCCGGGCGCGGCGGTGGCCTGCGAGGTGCCGCGCGGGGCAGTGGCGTGCGAGGTGCCGCACGGGGCGCTCAGGGGCGCGCATCGCCGAAGTAGCGGACGATCCGCTCCAGGCCGATCCACAGGTCGTCCTCACAGGCCGCGAACGAGATCCGCAGATGACCCTCGCCCGAGGGCCCGTACTCGGCACCGGCGCGGACGATCACCTCCCGCTCGGCGAGTTCGCGGGCGACCACCTCCGAGGGCACGCCGGTGTCGTAGCGCAGGAACCCGTAGAACGCCCCTTCCGGAGGCACCAGGTGCAGACCGGGCACGCCGGACAGCCGCGCGACCACCAGCTCTCGACGCCGGCGGTACCGGTGGACCATGGCGTCGACGACGCCGTCGGGCAGGGCGAGGGCGGCCAGGGCCGCGTGCTGGGCGGCCGTGTTCACCGAGCCGTTCCACGTCCGGTGCACCTGCGCCGCCGCGTCCACCACCTCGCGCGGCCCGGTCAGGTACCCGACCCGCCAGCCGGTCATCGCGTACGTCTTGGAGAACGTCTGCACGTAGACCGTCCGGTCGCGCAGCGACTCGATCTCCAGCGCCGAGGCCGCCTCGTGGCCCGGGTAGACCAGCCGGTGGTACGCCTCGTCGCTGACGACCAGGGTGTCGGTGCCGTCGAGGAGCTTGCCGAGGGCCTCCAGCTCCTCCTCGCGGTGCACGATGCCGGTCGGGTTCGAGGGGTTCGAGAAGATCGTCATGGCGGCGCCGGGAAGCGCGGCGGCCAACGCGTCCAGGTCCCAGTGCAGGTCCGGGGCGAGCGGCACGAAGTCCACGGTGCCGCCGGCGAGGACGACCAGGTCGGCGTAGAGCGAGTAGGCGGGCTCCGGGACGACCACGCGGTCGCCGGGGCCGATCGTCGCGAGCACGACCGCGGCCAGCGCGGCGGTGGCACCGTGGGTGACCAGGACGTCGTCCGCGCCCCACGGCCGGCCCGGACGCGCCGGCAGCCTCGCGGCGAGCGCGGCGCGCAGTTCCCCGAGGCCCTTCTGGTCGGCGTAGTGGGTGTGCCCCTCGCGCAGGGCGGACACCGCGGCCTGGACCACCGTCGGCGGGGTGGGGAAGTCCGGCTCCCCCATGGCCAGGGAGACGGCCCCCGGCGGAGCCGGGGCGAGGGCCGGGCGGCGCGAACGGCGGCGCAGTTCCTCGATCCGGGGGGCGTGCGGCGCGGCGGTCATCGGGCCACCGCCGCGCGGTCCTGACGCGCGGCGAGGATGCGCCCGCGCAGCGCGTCCTCCTTCTCGGCGATGCCGTCGACCGCGGCCGCGACCTCCGCCACCCGGTGCCGCGGGACCACGACGACGCCGTCGGCGTCACCGACGAGCACGTCACCCGGCGCCACGACCGTGCCGCCGACCGCCACCGGGGCTCCGACGGTGCCGGGCCCGTCCTTGAACGGCCCGGCGGGGGTGATCGCCCGTGCGTAGACGGCCAGACCCATCCCGGACAGCGCCTGTACGTCGCGGACCGCGCCGTCGACCACGGCGCCGGTGACCCCGGTGTTGACCATGATCTCGCCGATCAGGTCGCCGATCAGGGCGCGGGTGGTGTCCCCGTGCCCGTTGACGACCAGGACGTCGCCCGGCCGGGCTTCGTCGAGCGCCCGGTGGACGGCGAGGTTGTCACCCGACCGCACGTCCACGGTGAGGGCGTTCCCCAGGAGGACGGCGGGCTCGGTGAGCAGCCGGATGCCGCCGTCCATGACGGTCATCCGCGCCAGGGCGTCGCCGACGTGGGCGGCCGGCACCTCGCCCAGGCGGCGCGTCTCGGCCCCGGCGGCCCGGTCCCAGCTCGGAGCGACGGACACGCCGTCCGTCGCCGCAGCAATGAACATGGCGCGACTCCATTCTTAAATGAGGTATCTATCTCAGATAAGAAGGACCATAGCCGCCGAAGCGCCCGGCCACAATGCCCATGGCCGGGGCCGGTCCGACTGCTGGAGGAGGGGCCGCCCTACTCCCCGCCGGTGAACTTCGGGTCCTCGGCCTGGTTGTAGATCTCCTTGCCCGAGGCGTCGTAGGCGTGGACGTAGGGGCTCGGGCCCAGGTAGCGCGGGCCGACGGGCGAGTCCGGGGTGAGAGCGGCGCCGTAGACGAAGGCTCCGCCCGCCATGCGGGCCGGGTACTGCTTCGGGTCGTCGCCGTAACTGATGGTGATCCTGGCGACGTCGGACGAGTAGTGCCCGGCGCCCAGCATGAGGTACCTCCCCTCGCCGGCGGGCACCATCATGGAGTCGAAGTACTCGACGACCCGACCGGTGCCCCACAGGCGGTCGTTGATGAAGGTGGGCGGGGAGTCCGGACTGGTGCCCTTGTCGCCCTTCGACTGGCACTGCACGTACTGGTCTGCGGAGTTGACGGCCACCACCACGCCGTCCACGTCCGCCGCGGCGAGGGGCGTGCGGACCGCGACGACGGGCTGGTACTGCGACGCCTGCGGCCCCAGGCAGGAGGAGAGGACCCTGGTGACGGTCCTGGAGTCGATCGGGCTCGTCGTCGCGTCGGTGATGGTGAAGCCCGCCTCGGCCGACGTCCTGCCGGGCGCGGAGGATGCGCTCGGACTCGGTGCCGGGGTGGAGGCGGCCGGACTTCCGCCGCCGTGCGCCGGGGCGGCGGCCTCCGGCCCGGTGTCCCCCGTACCGCCGAGGACGACCACGGCCGCGAGGCTCACCGCCGTCACTCCGCCGGCGACCCCGAGCGGTACTCCCCACCTGCCGCGCAGCGAAGCCCCGTTGTCCTGTGGGCGGATCTTCATCAGTAGTTCCTCTCGGGTCCGCCGGTGGTTCGGCAGATCACGATCACAAGGAGCCGCGGGAATGCCCTGGGCGTCATTCATCGTGCGACCTCCTTCGCGTTGACGGGATGGTGGGCACCGAACGGCGGCGCGGCCGCGGCTTGGTCGAGATCGGCCCCCAGCCGTCGCCGTGCCCGGTGCAGCCGGGACTTGACGGTGCCGACGGCCACCTTCAGCACGGCGGCGGCCGCCTGCTGGTCCAGGCCCGACCAGACACAGAGCTCGACGACCTCGCGTTCGTGCCGCGGCAGGCGGGCCAGCGCCCGGTGGATCTCCGACATGCGGCGCTCGTCGTCGACCAGGCCGGCGACCCGGTCCGCGTGGTCGCCGACCGACTCCTGGTGCGACACGAGCCGGTGCAGCAACGCCTCGGCCCGTCTCAGCCGCCGCCTGGTGTTCGACAACTGACCGTTGGCGATGCCCAGCAGCCACGGCAGCGCCGAGTCGCGGTCGAGCACCGTCTCCGTTCGCCGCCGCCAGGCATGCAGGAACACCGCCGATGTGAGGTCCTCGGCCTCGGACCAGTCGGCCGTCCGCCGGAACAAATGGTTGTAGACGGCCTTGCCGTGACGGTCGAAGATCCGGCCGAACGCCTCGCGATCGCCGTCGACGGCCCTCGCCCACAGCTCCCGGTCGGACGTCCCGCCGACCGGTACGGCGGGACCAGCGTCGTTCAGTTCCATACCTCGTACGTGTCCGGCACCCGGCGGGAGGTTCCCGGTGACGTCGTCGAGAACGGCCGCTCACTCACGGTGGCGCGTAGCGGGCCGCGATCAGCGCCGCGCGGTCGTGGAGGGAGGTGCGCAGCCACTGCGGAGCCTCCACCTCCGCGTACGCGGCGTGCTGCCACAGTGCCCATTCGGCGTGCCGCGCGTCCTGGAAGACGACGTGCACCCGGAGCCGGCCGTCCTCGTCGGTCTCCTCCTCGCGGACCGCCAGGGCGGTGGCGACCAGGTCCTCCCGCCGCGCGGGGTCCAGGCGCACCACCACGGCGGTGTTGTCACCGCCGGTCCTGAACCGCACGTTGCGTTCGCGCCAGGCCCGGTCGAGGTCGACCGTGTCCGACCGCCGCGCGGGTTCGTCGAGTTCCTCCGCTGACAGGATGCGGCTCAGTCGGTAGGTGCGGTCCTCGGTGCCCCGTTTGGCCAGCAGGTAGCCCTGGTCCCTGACGGTGACCAGCCCGACCGGGTCCACCGTGCGCCACTGCGGGGGCCGGCCCACGGCCTCGTAGTGGATGCGCAGTCTGTGCCCGGCGAACACCGCGCTCCGGACCTCGGTGGCGATGGAGTCGCAGACCTCCTCGGGGGCCACCCGGCGCGAGAGGAGATCGGTCTCGGGGTCGATGAGCAGCCGCTGCGCCGCTCCGGCGGCGGTGTCACGCAGCGCGTCGGGCAGGGCGTCGACGACTTTCAGCACGGCCGAGGCGAGCGCCGATCCCAGACCGAACAACTGCGCACCGCGCCGTGATCCGGCGACCACGAGGGCGAGCGCCTCGTCGTGGTTCAGGCCGGTGAGTGCCGTCCGGAAGTCCGGCAGCAGCGCGAACCCGCCGTGTCGCCCTCGCTCCGCGTAGACCGGGACCCCCGCCGCGGAGAGTGCCTCCATGTCACGCAGCACCGTCCGGGTCGAGACCTCGAGCTCGCGGGCGAGCGTCTCCGCGGTCGTCCGGCCTCGCTGACGCAGCAACAGCACCAGGGAAACCAACCGGTCGGCGCGCATGGGGAAACCCTAGCCAAATACATGACCGAAGATGTCACGTTTTCTTGGCAGGGTTCGTCACACGACGCGAGAGCCCCGCTGTTGCCGGGGCGCGAGCGTGCACGGTGTCAGTCAACCGAACGGAGCAGGCGGCCAAATGGAACGCAATGCGGTCAACCCGGTGTCGTGGTCGGTCGAGATGGGATTCAACCAGGGCGAGGTCGTCTCCGGGCACGCGCGCACCCTGTACCTCTCCGGCCAGACGGCGATGAGCAAGGAAGGCAGGCCCGAGCACGACGGCGACATGGCCGCGCAGCTCGCGCTGGCCGTCGACAACGTCGAGGCGGTGCTCGCCGAGGCGGACATGTCGCTGACGAACCTCGTCCGGCTGAACGTCTACACGACCGACGTCGACCTGCTCTTCCAGCACTACGGCGTACTGGCGGGCAGGCTGGGCGCGGCCGGCGTCGCACCGGCCACCACCATGCTCGGCGTGACGCGTCTGGCCGTTCCCGGTCAGCTGGTCGAGCTGGAGGGCACCGCCGTCGACTGACACGCACGGCTTCCGCCGGCGCCCCCGACGGGGACGCCGGCGTGCCGCAAGCAGCACCGCGTCACGGTCGCGGTGCGTCGTGGAAGGTCAGCGCCGCAGGGTGAGGACACCCGGCCGCCACGGCAGCGAGTTGTAGTCCCCGCCCGCGTTCGGGGACTTGCCCTGGTAGAGAAACTGCAGGTTGCAGGGGTCGACGGTCATGGTCTGGTCGGGGTTGTCGCGGACCAGGTCGCCGTGGCTGATGTCGTTGGTCCAGGTGGCACCGCTGTTGGCCTTGCCCGCGAAGGGGTTGCCCTCACTGGCGGCCTGCGGGGTCCACGAGCCGCTCAGACTGGAGGCCGTGAACGAGCGGAAGTAGCGCCCGTTCGCGCCCATCGCCTCGACGATCATGAGGTACTGGTTCTGGCCCTGGACCTTGTAGACCTGGACGGCCTCGAACAGGTTGGCCTTCGTGTCGCTCATGATCGTCGTGTACGAGGAGCCGAAGTTGCCCGGGAAGTTCCCGATCGGCATGCTCGCCCGGTAGATCTTGCCGTTGTCACCGGCGAAGAACAGGTACATGTTCTGGCCGTCGGCGATCAGTGTCTGGTCGATCGGGCCGGTGTCGGAGCCGGAGATGCTCCCGGTGAACAGCGGCTGCGGAGCGGACCAGCCGTTGGGGTCGGTGGGGTCGCTCGACGTGCGGTAGATGAAGGGCCACGCACCCCACTGGTACGCCAGCACCCAGATGTTCTTGGGCGCGAAGTAGAACAGCGTGGGCGCCACCGCGGCCTGGTTCATCGCGTTCTGGCCGGCCGACGCCATGTCCGACCAGTTGGTGAAGGGGCCGAACGCCATCGAGCCGTACGACGAGCCCGACGAGGTCGATCCGTAGACCAGGTGCTTGCCGTTGTGCGTCACCGTGGTGAAGTCCTTCAGCGCGACCCACCCGCTCTTCGGCTGCGCCAGGACGCCCGTCGAGGACCACCGGTACGTCGACGGCAGCGCGCACGTGCCGTCCGTCGGCGGCGTACCGGTCAGGCCGGTCCACTTCTGGTTGCTGCCGCCGTCGCACGTTCCGATCCGCACCGCCGTGCCGTTGGCCGTACCGGCGCCCGCGGCCTCCAGGCACAGCCCGGACTCCACGCCGACGACCGTGCCGTCGGAGTTCACCCGCCACTGCTGGTTCGCGCCGCCGGAGCAGGACCAGATCTGCACCCGCGTACCGGGCGCGGTCGCGTGCCCCGGAACGTCCAGGCACTTGTTGCCGTACACGGTGAGCTGGAGCGTGTCCGTCGACGTCCACTGCTGGTTGGCACCGCCCCAGCAGTCGTACATCTGCAGGAGCGTGCCGTCGGTCTGGCTGCCGCCCAGCACATCGAGACACCGGTCGGAACCGGCACCGCGCAGGGCGCCACTGGTGGCTGCCTGGGCCGGGGCGGCGACGAGCATCGCGGCCAATGCGGCCAACGCGGCCAGAGCCGCGACCGCGGCGGCGAGCGCCGCGGACGTGTGCCCGCGGCTGAAGCTTCCTCTGTGCATGGGAACTCCCTCAGTTCGGGTGGGTGGTTCCTTGCCGGGCAAGAGAGCGAGCGACGCAGGACGTTCGCAATGTCGAACATCGGTCGAGGTGTCGAGCGCTCCGCATCATAGGGAACCGGGGAACGCCGTCAACACCCCTCGCGCGCATCACCTTCACTCCGAAACTTTCAAAGAAGCGGCCCTGAGCAACACTGCACGTCACGGAGAATCCCGCCAGATCCAGGCCATTCATCGCCGAAACTTTCGAACAATGACTGAATTCTTTTCGGCAGAAGTATTGACCGAGCATCGTCAACGCTCAATCATTCCTGTCTGGGAAACCGGCCGCAGATCGGTATACCGAACAGGTCCGCAGGGCGGCGGTGATGGCACCCCCGCCCGGCCCGCAGGGGTTGCGGACCAGGCACGTCCCTGCGCTCCAGTCCCTCCGTGACCCCTACCTTGGAGGCACAGTCATGGGCTCGTACGCCCTTCCCAGACCCGACATCCGCCGGAAGGCGCGCGGTCTGCTGCTGGCGCTGGCCGTCGGCGTCCTCGGCACGGCCACCGCACTGGTGGCGCCGCCGCCCGCCCACGCCGCCGAGAGCACGCTCGGTGCCGCGGCGGCGCAGAGCGGGCGCTACTTCGGCACCGCGATCGCCTCGGGCAAGCTCGGCGACTCGGCGTACACGTCGATCGCGGCACGCGAGTTCAACATGGTGACGGCCGAGAACGAGATGAAGATCGACGCCACCGAGCCGCAGCGGGGTCAGTTCAACTTCTCCGCCGCCGACCGCGTCTACAACTGGGCCGTGCAGAACGGCAAGCAGGTCCGCGGCCACACCCTGGCCTGGCACTCCCAGCAGCCCGGCTGGATGCAGAGCCTCAGCGGCAGCGCACTGCGCCAGGCGATGATCGACCACATCAACGGTGTGATGGCCCACTACAAGGGCAAGATCGTGCAGTGGGACGTCGTGAACGAGGCGTTCGCCGACGGCAGTTCGGGAGCCCGGCGGGACTCCAACCTGCAACGCACCGGCAACGACTGGATCGAGGTCGCCTTCCGCACCGCGCGCGCCGCCGACCCGTCCGCCAAGCTCTGCTACAACGACTACAACGTCGAGAACTGGACCTGGGCCAAGACCCAGGCCATGTACAACATGGTGCGGGACTTCAAGTCGCGCGGCGTGCCGATCGACTGCGTCGGCTTCCAGTCGCACTTCAACAGCGGCAGCCCCTACGACAGCAACTTCCGCACCACCCTGCAGAACTTCGCCGCCCTCGGCGTCGACGTGGCCATCACCGAACTCGACATCCAGGGCGCCCCGGCCTCGACCTACGCCAACGTGACCAACGACTGCCTGGCCGTGTCGCGCTGCCTCGGCATCACGGTCTGGGGTGTGCGTGACAGCGACTCCTGGCGGTCGGAGCAGACGCCGTTGCTGTTCAACAACGACGGCAGCAAGAAGGCCGCGTACACCGCCGTCCTCGACGCACTCAACGGCGGCGACTCCTCGGAGCCCCCTGCGGACGGGGGACAGATCAAGGGCGTCGGCTCGGGCCGCTGCCTGGACGTGCCCAATGCCAGTACCTCCGACGGCACCCAGCTCCAGCTGTGGGACTGCCACAGCGGCACCAATCAGCAGTGGGCGTACACCGACGCCGGCGAGCTGAGGGTCTACGGCGACAAGTGCCTGGACGCCGCCGGCAGCGGCAACGGCACCAAGGTCCAGATCTACAGCTGCTGGGGCGGCGACAACCAGAAGTGGCGCCTCAACTCCGACGGATCCATCGTCGGCGTCCAGTCCGGTCTCTGCCTCGACGCCGTCGGGAGCGGCACCGCCAACGGCACCCAGGTTCAGCTCTACTCCTGCTCGAACGGCGCCAACCAGCGCTGGACCCGCACCTGACGCGCCAGCGCCCACGATCCCGGGTCGCCACCGCACCTACGGCGACCCGGACTGCGCTCAGCAGCGGACTGCCCTTTCCATCAACCATGAACGAGGGGTTCGCTCGATCCGGCCTCTGTACCCGGCTCTCCCGCTCGTAGATCCTTCGTAGCTGTGACAACAGAAACGGCCAGCACCCCCTCATGACCCACGGGCATCAGCGCGATCACCCTCTTCACCGGCCGCATCTGGGAGATTGCCCCGTGACGACAGCGCCGAGCACTGAGACCAGGGCACTCCTGTCGTTCCTGCAGGGGCAGCGCCGCCACGTCCTCGGGATACTCGACGGCCTCGACCGCGATGCGCTGCGCCGACCCGTGCTGCCGTCCGGATGGAACTGCCTCGCCCTCGTCCAGCATCCCACCCTCGACGTCGAGCGGTTCTGGTTCCGCGCGGTGGCCGTCGGCGACGAAGAGGTCATCAAGTCCCTGGGTGATGACGGTGACGCGTGGGAGGTGGGGCCAGAGGTCCATGCTGGTGAGATCCTCGACCGATACCGCGCGGAGGCCGCCCACACGGACACCGTCATCAGCACCACCGCTGCGGACGCTCCCCTGGTCTGGTGGCCCCACCACCTCTTCGGCGAGCCGCACCTTCACACCCTGCGGGACGTCGTGCTGCACGTCATCACCGAGACCGCCTGCCGCGCCGGCCACCTCGACGCGGCGCGGGAACTGCTCGACGGCCGACGATGGATGGTCCTGACCTAGCAGTGTGAACGAGGCACCCCGGTACTCTCCCCGCTGAACGGTGGTGAGGACCGGCTACGCGTGCCCGGGGCGTGCCGCGGTGGCGGGGTCGGTGAGGCGCAGCAGCAGGGCGGCGGCGATGTAGCGCATCCTGCCGACGGTGCTGCGCGGGTCGTAGCCCAGGGTGTGGGTCAGTGCTTCGTGGCGGGCCTGCACGGTGGAGTGGTGCATGCCCAGCTCGGCCGCCGCGGAGCGGACGCTGTCGGCCTCCACCAGGGTGCGGAGCACGTCGGCGGAGCGCTGGTCGAGGCGGGCGAGGACGCGCACGTCCTCGTGCGGGTGCTCCGGGTCGTAGGTCTGGGCGAGCAGGAGCATCGCTCCCAGGTCCGCCGCGTCGACGGCCGGTGTGGAGGCGTCCGTCAGCCGGAGCGCGACGACCGCCGCCTCCCAGGACTCGGGGGCCCGGTCGGCTCGTACCCGGGTTCCGAACCCGACAGGTTCCGGCGGGCGGCGGACGGTGCCCGCGAGGTCGAGGGTGGCCCTCAGGAGTCCGTACCGGGTCGGCACGATCGCGGAGGGGGCCTCGCCGATCTCGGGGGCGTCCGCCGGGGTGGCCAGGACGCGCACCCGCGCCGCCGGGTCGATCCGGCGCTCGGCGAGGAGCGCGGTGCGCTCGGCGACGGTGCGGGTCCGGTCGACGACGGCGTCGATGCCGCGCTCGGGACTGCGGCGGGCGTCGAGCAGCTCCACCCCCAGGGCGAGCCGCTCCACGATCATCTCGTCGTCGGGTCCCGGCTCCCCGTCCCGCTCCAGCCACACCACCCAGTCGGCGTGGGACCTGCGGGAACCGTGCCGCCGGCCAGCGGCGTGGCCGGTGACCGGGTGTCCGTCCGGGTCGCGCCGGGTCACGCGCCCCCGGATCTGCGCACCGGCGACCGTGCCGGAGAGGACCGCGGCGCCGCGCAGGAGTCCGTCGAGTCCGGCGCCCCGGGTGATGAGGACGTCGAAGTACGACACGATCCGCAGCGTTTCGCCCGCCTGCGGGTCGAGTGAGTTCAGTCGTCCGACCAACTGGTGCACCTGCGCTCCTTCGCACCTTCTCCCCAGCTTACCGAGGACCGGGGACCTCGCCTCAGGATCCGAGTGTGCGGGCGACCCAGGCGTTGCGCGCGGCCGTCATGGCGTGCGCGAGGGCGGTGTGGGGTGCGGTCAGGTCGAAACCGTGGAAGCCGCCAGGCCAGATGTGCAGTTCGGCCTGGACGCCCGCGTGCCACAGGGCCGTGGCGTAGGCGACGTCCTCGTCCCGGAAGACCTCGGCCGAGCCGCAGTCGATGAACGCGGGCGGCAGCCCCGTGAGGTCGGTGGCGCGGGCGGGGGCGGCGTAGATCGACACGTCGTCGGTTCCGCGTCGCTCGCCGAGGAGCGCGGTCCAGCCCATGCGGTTGCTCCCGCGGTCCCACACACCCACGCCCTCGAACTGGGCCACGGAGACCGTGCGGTCCCTGTCGTCGAGCATCGGGTAGATGAGGACCTGGCCGGCGAGGCGCGGTCCCCGCCGGTCCCGTGCCAGCAGCGTGACGCCGGCGGCGATCCCTCCCCCGGCGCTCTGCCCGGCGATGATCAGCCTGTCCGGGTCCATGCCCAGGTCCCGGGCGTGCTCGACGGTCCACAGCAGTCCGGCGTAGCAGTCCTCGACCGGGTAGGGATCGGGGTGCTCGGGTGCGAGCCGGTAGTCGACCGTGACGAGTACGGCATCGTGTTCGACGACCCACGGGAGGGCCTGGCTCAGGCCGGAGAACCGGTTGCCGGCGACCATGCCTCCACCGTGCGTGTGGTAGACCCCCGGCCCGAGTCCCCGGTGGTCCTCGCGGGCGATCACCGAGACTGTGATCTCGTCACCCAGGTACCCGGGGATCGTCACGTCGTGCCGGGTGAGGCCGTCGGCCTCCAGCGTCTCGTCGGTGACCTCGGCCGGCGACGACATGCGCATGTCCGGAATCATGTCCGCGGTCAGGGTCGGCGGAATCTGGTCGGCGAGTGCCGCGAGGACGGCCTCGAGCTCTGGGTCGAACGGCGGTCGGGGAAGGCTGGCGGGCATAGAGGCTCCATGATCTGTACTGCTTGCTCTGGGCCGCCTGGACTCGGCGTGAGCCCATCGTCCTGCGCGGGGAGCCGCACCGGGAACCGCCGAACGCTGCGGTCCTGGGCCGTGTGCCCCGCCGTTCGCGCACGTTCGCGCACACCCCGCGGTATGCCACGGTCCGGTACGGACGACCCCGCGGCCGTCCGTACCGGACCGTTTCGAGGAAGGTCCTCCTGAAGGTCAGCGGACCTTCAGGAGGACCTTCCCGCCGACGCCGCCGCGCAGCGCGTGGAGGGCGTCCCCGATGCCCTCCAGCGGCAGCTCCTGCACCCAGCCGGTGGTGTCGTACACCCCGTCGGCCATGGCCGTGATGACCGCGTCGAACTCCTCGGGCCGGTATCCGACGGCTCCGACGATCTCCGTCTCGCCCATCATGAGCTGCGTGGGCCGGAAGTCCATCGGGTGCTCGTGGAGCGCGACGACCACCAGACGGCCGCCGGGGACCAGCGCCGCCAGCGCGGAGGTGATCGCCGGGCCCGCTCCCGCGGCGTCCACCGCGATGTCCACTCCGTCACCGTCGGTGAGCGCGGCGACGGCGGCCGCGAGGTCCTCGTGCACCGGATCGACGACCCGGGCGCCCAGTGCGGCCATGACGGCACGGCGGTCCGCACTCGGCTCGGACACCAGCACCTTCTCCACACCGCGGGCCTTGAGCGCGAACCAGGTGCCGATCCCGACCGGCCCGGCCCCGGCGACGAGCGCGCTGCCGCCGGCCTGCACGCCGCTGCGCGACACGGCGTGCCAGCCCACCGCCATCGGTTCGACCAGCGCCCCTGCCCGAAGGTCCACGCCGTCCGGCAGCAGGTGCAGCTTGGACGCGTCGACGACGGTGAACTCCGACAGGCCGCCGCCCTCGACGTTCGACCCGAGTGATCCCATGAGGCGGCAGGAGAAGGGCAGCCCCTTCCGGCAGGCCCCGCACTCGCCGCAGGAGACCGCCAGAGGATAGACGGCACCGAGGTCGCCGACCTGCACGTCCGTCACGCCCTCCCCCACCTCGACGACGGTGCCGGAGAACTCGTGACCGAGAATCTGCGGCAGCGCGGCACCGGTGAGCGGATGCGGCTGGTCCAGGTCGAAGGGCAGCGACTCCGGGTAGAAGTAGAAGTGGAGATCGGAACCGCAGATGCCGGCGAAGGCGTTGCGGAGCTTCACCTGCCCCGGACCCGGACTGGGCTCGGGCACCTCCTCGATACGGAGGTCTTCCTTGCCGTGGAACCGTGCGGCCTTCATGCTCCCACTCCTCCTCGGAGACGACCGGGACCACCGATCGCCCTCGCTGCTGTCGACGCGAACCGCCGTGTCGGACGGCGCCGCCCTCAGTGTCGGACGGCTCTGCTTTCGCAGGTCACCGCCATACGCGGCGGATTCCGACGACACGCCCCGCCATGCGCGCACCGCTGCGCGCTCACCTGTCGCGGCAGGGGACACACCCGATGTGACGGTCGGTATGCTCGCCACCGCCTGGGCGACGATCACCTCATGAGCCGTACCACTACGACCGAGAGCAGCGAGAACAGCACCGTGACCCCCTACGACTACGAGAAGGACGGCGCGGCCATCTACCGCCAGTCCTTCGCGACCATCCGCGCGGAAGCGGACCTCGCGGGGCTGCCCGCGGACGTCAGCCAGGTCGCGGTCCGGATGATCCACGCCTGCGGCATGGTCGACCTCGTGCGCGACCTCTCGTACACCCCCGCGGTGGTGGGACGCGCCCGCGAGGCCCTGCGCGCGGGCGCACCCATCCTCTGCGACGTGCGGATGGTGGCCAGCGGCGTGACCCGCAAGCGGCTGCCCGCGGACAACGAGGTGCTGTGCACCCTGTCCGACCCCGCCGTCCCCGAGCTGGCGGCCAAGCTCGGCACCACGCGCAGCGCCGCCGCCCTGGAGCTGTGGCGGGACCGGCTGGAGGGCGCCGTGGTCGCCGTCGGCAACGCGCCCACCGCCCTGTTCCGGCTCCTGGAGATGATCGAGGAAGGGGCGCCCCGCCCGGCCGCCGTCATAGGCGTACCCGTCGGCTTCGTCGGCGCCGCCGAGTCCAAGGACGCGCTCGCCGCCCACCCCTCCGGCCTGGAACACCTGGTCGTACGGGGCCGTCGCGGGGGCAGCGCCATCGCCGCCGCCGCACTCAACGCGATCGCGAGCGAGGAAGAATGAACGCAGGCGGTACGGAGTCGGGCTCGGGTCCGGCGCCGGTCAGCCGTGGCTGACGCCCCGTCGGCGGAGCCGGACCCGGCCGAGGTCGAAGAGGTCGTCCGGACGCCCCGTCGCTACCCGGAGACGTGAGGGCCGCACCGTCGCGCGGCCGGGTGGCGCGCATGGGCCTCTCGTACCCACCGCGCCGCCTGGTCGGGCCCGGCCACCACCGGCACCCCTTCGGGCACCGAGGGCCTGCGCACCACGACCACGGGCAGTCCGGCCTCGCGGGCGGCCGTCAGTTTCGGTGCGGTGGCCGCGCCGCCGCTGTCCTTGGTGACCAGGACGTCGATCCGGTGCCGGCGCAGCAGCTCGCGCTCCCCGTCGGGGGTGAACGGGCCGCGCTCCAACAGCACCTCTGTGCGGGCGGGACACGGCGCCTCGGGCGGGTCCACGGACCGGACGAGGAACCAGAGGTCGTCCAGGCCGGCGAAGGCGGCCAGGCCCAGCCGCCCCGTGGTCAGGAGGACGCGTCGTCCGAGGGAAGGCAGCAGGGCGGCGGCTTCCGCCAGGGAGCCGGTCTCGTGCCAGACGTCTCCCTCGACCGGCACCCATCCGGGGCGGCGCAGCGCGAGCAGGGGGACACGGGCGGTGGCGGCGGCCCGCGCCGCGTTGAAGCTGATCGTTCCGGCGAAGGGGTGAGTGGCGTCGATGAGCAGGTCGACCGTGTGCTCGCGGAGCCAGGCGGCGAGGCCCTCGGCGCCTCCGAAGCCGCCGACGCGCACCTCGCCGGGCGGTGTCCTGGGTGCGGAGACCCGTCCCGCGAGGGAGTTCGTCACCCGCAGCCCGGGCAGCGGTTCGGCCGCCAGCCGTTCGGCGACCCGGCGGGCCTCCGTGGTGCCGCCGAGGATCAGCACGTGCACGACAGGTCCATCATCGGAATCCCTTTCCGGAAGTGAGGCATGAGCTGCGAGGCCAGGGGCCTCGCAGCGCCCAACTCAAGCACACCGGTCTGCGCCACGGCGCCGTCGCTCCTTGACCGGCTCTCGCCGAACGCCGGTCAAGCGGCCTCGGAATGGGCATGATGACGTAGTTGGCCGGGTCATGTGCAGAAGGGGGATTCAGCAGTGGCGCGTGTGGTGGGCATAGACCTCGGGACGACGTACTGCGCCGTGGCGGTCGCGGACCGGGCGGGAACTCCGTCCATCGTCCGCAACCGGGAGGGCGAGAACATCACACCGTCCGTAGTGATGTTCCAGGGCGACACCGTGGTCGTCGGATCCCAGGCGAAGCGGTCCGCGGCCACGGCTCCCGACCACGTGGTGCAGTTCGCCAAGCGCTACATGGGGGAGAGCAACCCGATCTACCACTCGGAGTCCGGCACGCCGTACCGGCCCGAGGAGATCTCGGCTCTGCTGCTCAAGCGTCTCAAGGAGGACGCCGAACTCATGCTGGGCGAGCCCGTCGAGCAGGCGGTGATCACCGTACCCGCGTACTTCGACGACGTCCGGCGCAAGGCGACGCAGGACGCCGGGCGGATCGCCGGACTCGAAGTGCTGCGCATCGTCAACGAGCCCACCGCGGCCGCGCTCGCCTACGGCCTCGATCAGTCCTCCGCGGACGACGGCGGGGAGGACCGGGCGGACGGGGCGGACGGGGACGGTGGTGCGGGGATCGGCACGGTGCTCGTGTACGACCTGGGCGGTGGCACCTTCGACGTCACCGTCATGCGGGTCGAGAACGGCGACTACACGGTGATCGCCACCGACGGGGACCGCAACCTCGGCGGCTTCGACTGGGACGGCGCCATGATGAACCACCTCAACGGCGCGTTCATGGCCTCGGGCGGTCCCGACCTCAACGAGGACAACGTCCTGCAGGCCGAGCTGCGCGACAAGGCGGAGATCGCCAAGCGCACCCTTTCCAACGCCCCGCAGGCCGTCGTGATGTTCTCCGTGGGCGGCCGCCACGAGCAGATCCGGGTGACCCGCGAGAAGTACGAGGAGATCACCGCGGAACTGCTCGACCGCACCCGCATCCTCACGGAGGGCGTGCTGGAGGAGGCGCGGCTCGGCTGGGACGACATCGACCGGATCCTGCTCGTCGGCGGCTCCACCCGGATGCCCATGGTGCCGAAGCTGATCCAGCGGCTCTCCGGCAGAGAGCCGGAGCGCGGCATCGCCCAGGACGAGGTGGTCGCGCTCGGCGCCGCACTGGTCGCGCTGGACGCCTCGGTCCGCGCCGAGGAGGCGCAGGAGAAGCGGAAGTACGTCGGCAGCGGAGCGAGCGTCGAGTCCTCCCCCGGCGACGGTCTGGCCCGTCTGACCAAGGGCAGGGTGAGGTCCATCAAGGACGTCACCTCGCAGTCCCTCGGCATGGTCACGACCGACCTGGACAACCACGACCACCAGTTCAACACGGTGATCATTCCGCACAACACGCCCGTGCCGGCCAAGAAGAGCGACATCTTCGTGACCCTCTACGACCGGCAGCGACGGTTCCGGGTACAGGTGACCGAGGGCGACGACGAGGACTTGGCGTACGTGAAAACGGTCGGGGAAAGCACCATCGAGATCCCGCAGCACCCGAAGGGCGCGCCATTCGAGGTGGTTTACTCCTACGACGTCGACGGCATCATCCACGTCGAGGTGAAGGACGGCACGACGGGCAAGTGGCTCGGCGAGTTCGAGCTCGAACGCCCCGGCAATCTGAGTCAGACCGAGCTGAGCGAGTTCAGTGACCGTGTCGCCCGCGTCCCGACCCTCTAGGTCCCGACTCTGCCGCCGGAGCCGACAACGATGACGACCGACGACGTCCCCGACTATTACGCGGAGTTCGGCATCGACCGTGCCGCGAGTGCGGACCAGGTCTCCCGGCAGCTCGACCGGGCCTTCCGCACCTGGTCGAGCCGGGCGAGCCGGGCCCCCGACGCCAAGAGGAGGCGGGAGGCCGAGGACAAGGTCGCGCTGGTCTCGGAGGCACGGAAGGAACTCCTCGACACCGACCGGCGCCACGCCTACGACCGCAGACTGGACCAGGCGCGCCGGCACGCCCGCGTGCCGGCACCCAAGTCCCAACCCCAATCGCAGCCGCAGCCACAGCCACAGCCACAGCCACAGCCACAGCCCACCCTGCACGTCCGGGATTGGGTGGGGCACGCCCGCAGGCTGATGAACGGGGGTGACAGCGAAGGCGCTCTGTACGAGCTGCGGCAGGCCGTGCACCACGACGAGCGCAACGGCGAGGCCTGGCGTCTGCTCGGTGCCCTGCACGCCAAGCAGGGACAGCTGAGCGACGCGCTCCAGGAGTTCCAGCGGGCCCTCGCACTGCTCCCCCACGACGCGCTCACCCACTCGCTGACGGCCCAGGTGTGGGAGCAGCTCGGCGATCACGTCAAAGCCGTCCCCTGGCACCTGAAGGCGGTTGAGCTCGCACCTGCCGACGTCGGTCTCCGGATCGCCGCCGCCGACAGCCTCTACCGGGTCGAACGCTACGACGAGGCGCTCAGCAACTACGAACGAGCCCTGACGGAGCGGCCCGGCCACGACGGCGTGCGCAACCAGATCGGCTGGATCTGGTTGCGGCGCGCCGAGAGTGCCATGGTCTGGCACCCGGCGCGGGAGCGGTACGTCATCGCCGCTGCCGGCAGTGCCCCGATGGTCACGCACTGCGTGGACCAAGGACTGGCCGTCGGTGCCTCGGACGGCGTACTCCGCGACCAGCTGACCACGTACCGGGTGCACGCGAGCGAGGCACTCGGCAGGACCTGGCGCTGGTACAAGCGCATGGGCTCGGTCATGGGCGTCTGCGCGGCGCTGATGCTCGTGCTGCCGACTCCGCTCGTCGTGCTGCCCCTCGCCGGGTTCTTCGGACTGCCGATCGTGATGGGCGTCAAGCCGCGTTGGCAGCACACCTGCAACGAGCTGCCCCCACACCAACGGCCGCAGACCTAGGAGAGTTTCATGACCACTCCGCCGCCACTGCCCCAGCCGGGGGACCCGGCCGTCCCGCATCTCGCCGAGCCGATGGCACCGCCGCCCGGCCCGCGGCCCGAGCTCGGCCCCGTGCCCGCTCCCCCGGCCACCGCGCCGGGGCCCGACCCGTTCGCCGTCGTGGCGGACGCGGTCGACGGCATGCGTGACGAACTGGCCGCGCTCGGCGACCAGTTCCGCCGTCGGCTGCTGAACGATCGGGAGGCCCGCCGCAGCCTCGACGGTCTGCTGACGGAGCTCGACCAGGCGCGCAGGGCCGCTGAGGGCCGTATCGTGCAGCCGCTGCTCTACGATCTCGTCCTCGTCGTCGACCGGGTCGAGCGGCAGGCCGCGCAGGGCGACGCCTTCGCCGGCTCCGTCGCCGCTGAGCTGCTGGGTGTCCTGGAGAAGTACAGCATGACCCGCATCCCCGTCACCGCCGGCCCGTTCGACCCCGGCCTGCAGGAAGCCGTCGGAACGATCACCGCGCTCTCCCCCGAGCAGAACGGCCGGGTCGCCGAAGTGGTGCGGCACGGCTACCGGATGGACGAGCGCATCGTGCGACCGCAACAAGTCCGCGTGCACACCGAGCGGTGAACGGCGGCCGGATGGGAACCGTCCACGCCCTCCTCACGGGTATCAACGCCTACCCCGCCGACCGTTGCACGCCGCTCACCGGATGTCTCAACGACGTGGAGGCCGCCGAGGAACTGCTGGTACGACGCACCGGTGGGCGGCTCGAGCTGACGAAGCTGCTGAACGGCGACGCCACCGTGAGCGCCGTCGCGTCGGGCATCCGGCACCGCCTCGGACGGGCGAGACCCGGGGACACGGCGCTGTTCTGGTTCTCCGGCCACGGCACCGAGCAGCCGGCCACCGAACGAGCGCACCTCGACATCGAGGCCACCGGCCGCTTTCAGGCACTCGTATGCGTGGACGGCCTGCTCGTCGACAAGCGCCTCGGCGTCCTCCTCGACGAGGTTGCCGCGCGCGGCGTCCACACGGTCGCGGTGCTGGACTGCTGCTACGCCGGCGGCGCCACCCGCGGCCGGCACCTCACTGCGCGCTGCGCGTCCCCCGACGCCGCCTGGTTCGCGGCTGCCGCACGGGACGCCCGCATTCCCGAGCGGCCCGCGAGGCACGTGCTGCTCGCCGCCACCCGGCTCGACCAGCCCTCCTACGAGGGGCGGTTCAAGGGCAGGGCGCATGGGCTGTTCAGCCACGCCCTGTTGGGCGCGCTGAGGGCGGCGGGCCCGACGGCGACGTACCGCGAGGTGCACGCCGCCGCACGGTCCCGGCTGCTGGTCTCCTGCACGTACCAGCGGCCGACGCTGGCGCCCGCGGAACCGGGCGGAATCGCCGACCAGCCCTTCCTCGGCGGCGCCGGCGCCCGCGTTCCCAGCCCGTACCTGTTGTGGGAGGACCGGCGGGACGGCTGGCAGGTCGACTGCGGGAGTGGCCACGGCCTGCCGCCGGGGCCGGGCAGCGAGTTCCGGGTGACCCGGCCGGACCCGCCCCGGCGGACTGCTGAGGGGACGGCCGCCGTGGGCCGCACGGTCAGGGCCGCGACGGTGGGCCCGGAGCGCACCCTCGTCGAGCCGGTGGGCTGGTCACCGAAGCCGGCGGAGGTCTACCCGGTGGCTCTCTCCGCACTGGCCGTGCCGCCCGCCTCGGTCACCCTGACCGCACCCGACGACCCGGCCGCGGCTCGGGCGCTGACACGGGCGATCGCCGAAGCCGGGCCCGGTGGCGGGCCCTCCCCGCTGCTGCGACGCGTCGGACGGCCTCAGGACGCCAGTGCCCTGCTGTTCCGGATCGAGGCCCGCGGAGGGCAGGCGCACGTGCTGCGGCGCGACGGCTCTCCGTTCGTCGCCCCGTTGCCGCTGGACGGACCCGAGGACGCGGACCGGGTCGCGGCCTGTCTCGTTCATCTGACACGCTGGCACCGGCTCCGCGACCTCGAGGCACCTCACTCCCCGCTGACGGGACGGATCCGCCTGGAGATCACGCCCTGGGGCAGCGACACTCCGTTGGTGCCCGACGGCGACGGAGAGATCGCCTGCCGGTACGGCCTCGGGCCCGCCGGCCCCGTGCCGCCCCTGGTCTCGATACGGATCCGCCACCCGGCCACCACGGGACGCCGGCTGTGGTGCGTCCTGCTCGACCTCACCGACAGCTACGCCTCCCACACCGGGCTCTTCGACGACGGCCGGTTCGTCGGGCCGGGCCACACCGGGTACGCCCTCGACAACCGGCCCGTGCAGCTGTCCCTGCCGGCGCACCGGACGCCGCGGCCCGGCGCCTTCGTCCGGGACTGGCTGAAACTGATCGTCTGCGAGGGCGAGTTGAACACCGTGCCCTTCCATCTCGACCGCTGGGACCCACTCGCCTCCGTCGGCAGCCGGGGCACCGCACTCCGGCACGCGGACGGGCTGCTCCGGTTCGACGCACCCGCGCGGAGCAGCAGGGACGCTCATCCGGAGGAAGCGGGCGGGCCGGGGCAGTGGGCCACGCAGACGGTCCAGGTGCGTACCGAGGTGCCGCGGTGCTGAGGAGGGCGGCGGTCACGGATGGCTGATCGCTTCGACCTCGAGTCCCTGATGAGGTCCGTGAAGGCGGTGATCGGCGACCGGCCGTGGAGCACGGCGATCGGGCAACTCGGCACGCTGGTCGCGGAGCACGCGGCCACGGCCGATGCCGCGGCGGCCTTCGAGCTCTACTACGCCCACTGGCGGAGCATGCCCGGCACCGACCCGCGCCGGCCGGGCTTCGCCGGCTATCTGCTTCAGCTCGTACCGCTGATGAGGCAGAGCGGGCCCTGTTGCACCCTTGAGCAGGCGCAGGAGCTGGCTGCGGCGGCGCGGACCGTGCGGGACCCGCAATGGCAGGCGCACATCACGGGGGTCCTGGCGCTCGTCGTGGTGCACGACACCGCCGCCACGAACGCCGATCCGGAGCTGCTCGAGAAGGCGGTCGAGGATCTCGGCGCGGCTACCAGTCTGCTCCCCGCCACGGACGGGGCTACCGCCGCCACCGCCACCGCCTTCCGCATCGGCCGCGCGGTGGCGCGTGCGGAGCACGCGCGGCTACGGGGTGGCGAGGGCGAACTCGACGTTTCCATCGAGGAATTGACGGCGGCCCGGCGGGACCTGAACGTCCGGCCGGACGACCAGGCGTACCTCACCTGCTACATCGCCTGCCTCCGCGCCGGCCGGGCCTACCTCGGCAGGGACGAGGAGGCAGTGGACCGGTACATCCGCGAGCAGGAGATCGCGCTGGCCCGGTTGCCGCGCCACCACCCGGGGCGGGGCAGCGCCGAGTCGTGGCTCGCCGCGAACCGGACCATGCTCCGGAACCTGATCTTCCAGCGGCCTGGCCAGTCCTGGCCCGGACCGCGTCCGCGGCTCGACGCCCGCAAAGGGCCGGACCCGACGAACCCCTACGCACTGGTGCAGACTGCAGTCGAAATGATCGCCGGGGCCGGGGACGACGGGGACCGGGAAGCGATGGCCGAGGCGATCGGTCTGCTCCGTGAGGCACTGGAGCAGTGCGAGGAGGGCGGCGAGCACTGGATGCGGTGCGCGGCCCAGCTGGCCATCGCTCATCTCATGCATTCCGGCCTCGTCCGCTGGGAGCCCAAGCCGCTCAGCCATCTGTCGCCCGCGGGCCGGGAGATCATCGCCCACACCGACCGGGCCATCTCGCTGCTGCGTCGGGTCCGGCGCCTGGCCGAGGGGCCGGCCCACCCGATGTGGACCGGTGTCGGCTCCCTGCTGGCGAACGCGCTGCGCTCGCGGTCGATGATGATGCCCCAGTTCCGGACGGCGGCAGCCGCCCGGCTCGGGAAGGAGGCACGAGAGATCGGCCTCGCCGCGCTGTCCGGCCTCGCCTGGAACGTCCTTCTCCAATCCGGCACCCGTCACGCCATGGAGGCGGGCAGCAGGGCGATGGAGGAAACCTGCCTCGACGTCGCCCGCTGGTGCGTCCTGGACGGCGAGCTCGAGGACGCGGTTGTGGCGCTGGACAGCGGCCGCGCCTTGATGCTGCACGCGGCGCAGGTCGGCGCCACCGTGCCGGACATGCTGAGGCAGCTCGGCCAGGACGGGCTGGCCGAGGAGTGGCGCACGGCCGGGCCGGTGCCGCTCGAGCCGGAGCCCGGACCGTTCGGCGGGCTCGAGCCCATGTCCGTGCCCCGGCCGAACGGGCCCGATGTGCGGCTGCGCCGCCGGGTGCTGAAGGTGCTGGCCGCATCGCCGTACCGCGACAGGCTGCTCAGGACTCCCGCCGTTGCCGAGATCACCCGGGCGCTGCGGACCCTCGGCGCCGACGCGCTGGTCTACCTGGTGCCGACGGGGGAACTGGCGCTGCCGGCGGGGCGGAGCCGGACGGTTCCCGGCGCCGCGCTGATCGTCGGTGCCGACGGGTCGCTGCGCTCGGTCGCGCTGCCGGACCTGCGCCTCGATGCCCAGGAGCTCACGGCGTACCAGGCCGTCGGCGGAGCGGGCGGCGACCCGCGCGTGCGCGGGGGTGGGAGTCCGGGCAGGGACGCGGGCCCGGTGGCCACACCCCAGGGCGGGCCGCCACCGCCCGGGGCCGAGGCCCTGGACCGGTTGTGCGGCTGGGCCTGGGAGTCCGTCATGGCTCTGCTGGCGGCGGAGTTCCGCGGCAGCGGCGACTTCCACGGCGACCGGCCGGGCCGGCCCCGTGTTCCGTCCGTCGTCCTCGTCCCCCTCGGCGCGCTCGGTGCCGTACCGTGGCACGCCGCCTGGCGGGCCGGAGGTCCGGGCCGGCGGTACGCGCTGGAGGACCTGCGGGTCTCGTACGCACCCTCTGCCCGGACCCTGTGCGAGGTCGCCGGGCGAACGCCCCCCGAGGCCGGGGCATCCGGCGGCCCGGCATTGGTGATCGGAGACCCCACCGGGGATCTCGGGTACGCGGGCGAGGAAGCGGAGGCGATCCACCGGGTCTTCTACCCGAACGGTACGTATCTCGACGCGGACACCGCTGATGCCGCTGAGGTGTCCGCACGGCTGGCGGGCCTGCGCGGTGGCGTGCTGCACCTGGCCTGCCACGCACGGGTCGATCCCGGCGAGCGGCGCAGCGCGTACCTGGACCTGGCCGGGGGCAGCAGTCTGGCCGCGGAGGAGCTGATCGAGGGCGCGGTCCGGCGCATCGCTCCCGGTCTGGTGTGCCTCGCGGCCTGCTGGAGCAACGTCTCGAGCCGCGGTTACGACGAGGCGTACAGCCTGGCCACGGCCTTTCTGACGGCAGGCGCGCACACGGTGCTCGGCACGCTGTGGCCGGTGCCGGACGAGGAGACCTCGCTGCTGATGTACATGACCCACCACTACCTGCGACGCGAGTCGCTGCCGCCGGGGCAGGCGCTACGCCGGGCCCAGTTGTGGATGCTCGACCCACAGCGCCGAGTCCCGCCCGAGATGCCGGCCCGCCTCGCTGTCCGGGCCCGGTACATCCGCCCCGCCAACCTGGTCGGCTGGGCGGGCTTCACCCACCAGGGCTGGTGACCGGTGGCCACCACCCGCGCACCGCTCCCGCGGCGCCACGACCTGCGCTCCCGTCGGACCGGAGTTTCCCGGTGGCAGCAACCTGCCACCGATTCGGCCTGCTTGGCGCGATGTCGCAGGTGCTGGTGAGCAGGGCGGCGGTCGTGCGGAACTCCTCTTCCGGTTGCGGTCACGCCCACGTCAAACCGGTTGAATCGGCCTTTAGGTTCAGCTTTGCGGGGGCCGGACGGCCACCGCGCAGCGAACACCAGGGAGGACGAATGGCCAGCATCGCGTTCCGAGGACGCGCGGCGGCGACCGTCGCGGCCGCGCTCGTTCTGGGAGCCACGGGGGCGGCCCAGGCGGTGGCCGCTCCGGCGGACGAGAGCCGGTCGGTGACGACCGTACAGGCCCGGGCCGCGGCGGCGGAGGTGGACTACGACACCTGGCAGAGCGATGTGCGCAAGGTGATCGACGAGGCCCGCCCCTACGTCGAGCAGCGGCTGGACGACAGCGCGGGCGAGAAGCCGGCGATCGTCCTCGACATCGACAACACCTCGCTGGAAACGCACTTCCAGGTGCTGCCGCCGACGCCGGCCGTCAAGCCGACGCTCGAACTCGCCCAGTACGCGCACAGCAGGGGCGCGGCCATATTCTTCGTCACCGCTCGGCCCGACCTGATCTCGTGGGTCACGGAGGCGAACCTGGAGGCGGTCGGGTACCCGATCACCGGTCTGTACCAGCGGAACATCGGCGACCTCTTCCGTGACACGGCCGAGTTCAAGACGTCGAAGCGGGCGCAGATCGAGGCCGACGGGTACACGATCGTCGCCAACATCGGGAACAACACGTCGGACCTGGTGGGCGGCCACGCGGAGCGGACCTTCAAGCTGCCCGACTACGACGGGGCCCTGGACTGACCGGGCGCCTCCGGCCCCGCCGTACCCGGGGGGCCGGAGGCGTTAGCGCGAAGTGACGTCGGCGCGCAAAGGCAGCCCCCGCCGCACAATGCGGTTTTCCGTAATTGTTTCAGACAGGAGCATTTGACGTTACGAAGCTGTCCTGGGTACCGTCGAAGTAACGGGAGCGACACAGGCCACTGTTGACCATCCTTCAGATGGATGTCCAGTTTGCCGCCTGTGTCTGCCTAGCGGGGGAATGGAGCTCAAAATGCGGGATGTCTGCCGTGTTGCATCTGCAGGTCGTAAGCCCCTTCATGGGCCGAGTACGGCGTCTCGCTAGGTTATCTCTCTGGCTGTTTGCACGGGTATGACCCCGCGCCCGGACCGCGCGCCCCACGAAGGCGGCGGAACTGGGCAGGCGGGAACTCCTATTGGTCAAGCTTCAGGGGGAGCTGTGCCAAGTAACTCAGTCAATTTCGAGATAGCCAACGATTTCGAATTCGCTGCAGAATTCACGGAATCACGGCCGTCGAGTGACGAAATAGAGGGCGTGCTGCTACAAGCGCGGAAACTCGTCGAAATCGCCGTCGACCGCCACCGCAACGTCGAGCGGCTGGTCGCCTCGCTGGAGCCGAACGACAATTCCGTCGGGGCCGCCACCGAGCAGATGATCGCCACCGCCCGTCACCACCTGGCCGTCGTCCTCACCGGAGAGGGCCAGGACGAGACCTACCAACTGATCGACCAGCTGGGCCGGGCGAGCGCACGCGGCGTCGGCGTCAAGCTGCTCGGCCGGGTCGGCCTGCTGCGCGACCGCCGCTTCCTCGAGCACCTCGACAAGTACGCGCCCGGGGTCGAAACGCGCCTGGCCAAGGCTCCGTTGCAGGAAGTGGTGCTCGCCGACAGCGTTGTCGGCGCCGTGTGGATCCGCAACGGAGTCGCCGTCCGTGAGGCGGTGGTCGTCCGGGCCCCAGCCGTCCTGCGCAATCTGCGCACCCTGTTCGCCGTCTCCTGGTCCGGCAGCGCCGCCCTCGCGGACCACCGGCGCCTGAGCGACCGCTCACGCAGCGCGCTCGGCCGGCGCATCCTCCAGGCACTCAGCTCGGGACGGACCGACGAGGCCGCCGCCCGCGAACTGGGCATTTCGGTGCGCACCTACCGGCGCAACGTCGCGGAAATCACCCGTGAACTGGGGGCGACCTCAAGATTTCAGGCGGGTGCACGCGCGGTGGAGCTCGGCCTCCTTTCACCCTCGGGCGAGCTCCTGCCCGCGGCTACCGGCCAGTTGGCGGGGTAAGAACTTGTCAGGCTGAGCTTTGACAATGCGGAAAACCTCAGGTCGCTGGCAGCTTGTTGTAGCTCTCCTTGTGGCGCGGACGGTCGGGATTGCAGGATCTCCCTGCCTCCCCAAAAGGCGTCTCGGCCGCTATCTGCGAGGAACGGCATCGATGAGTGACGTGATGATCGAAGCAATGGAGCTGGGCAGGACGTTCGGTGCCACCCCGGCGCTCGACGGCATCAGCTTTCAGATGGAAAAAGGGCGGGTGCTCTGTCTGCTCGGTCATAACGGAGCGGGGAAAAGCACGCTGGTGAGTATTCTCGCCACTCTGCTGCCGCCCACGAAAGGCACAGCCCGGGTGTCCGGATTCGACGTGGTGCGAGAGGCCCGGGAGGTGCGCCGCCGCATCGGCCTGACCGGCCAGTTCGCGGCGGTGGACGAGAGCCTCACCGGACGCGCCAACCTGCTGCTGGTGGCCCGGCTCCTCGGAGCCGGCAAGCGGGAGGCCGCGGCACGGGCCGAGCAGTTGCTGGACATGTTCGCGCTGACCGAGGCGGCCGACCGGGCCGCGGGCACGTACTCGGGAGGCATGCGCCGGCGCCTCGACCTGGCCAGCAGCTTCGTCGGCCACCCCCAGGTGCTCTTCCTGGACGAGCCGACCACCGGGCTCGACCCCGTCAGCCGCAACGCCCTGTGGGACCTGGTCCGCGAGGTGGTGGGCACCGGCACCACCGTGCTGCTGACCACCCAGTACCTGGAGGAGGCCGAACAGCTGGCGGACCGCGTCATGGTGCTCGCTCGTGGCCGGTGCGTCGCGGACGGCTCGGTCGCCCAGCTCAAGGAGCGTCTGGGCGGCAGCACCGTCCGGGCCACCCTCGCCGATCCCGGCCGCGTGCCGACCGCGTTGAGCGCCCTGCGGGCGGCGGGCCTGGACCCCGGTCCGGGCGAGCCCGCGGGCACGGTCACCGCCCCCGTGGAGGGATCCATCGGGCTGGCCGCCGCAGTCCGGGCCTTCGACACCGCGGGAGTGGAGATCACCCAAATCTCGCTGTCCGAACCGACGCTGGACGAGGTCTATCTGGCCCTCGCCGAAGAGCGCGCCGGCGTTCCGGTCCCTTCCTGAGGCCCCGCGCCTCCCCCACCTCGAATCCGAGCCGCACCCGTGAATCTGTGGACCCTCAGCAGGCTGACCGACGTCCGTCCGCACCCCGCCACCCCGCCCGGAGCCCCGCGGGCCGCCGCGCCGTGGAGCTCGCGGGTGCGGGGGTGGTTCCGCGGACGGCGCGGCGCCGGCGGCCACTTCACTCCCCACGATCATCGACGGCCTCGACCCCCCAGGAGCCCTTCATGACGGCGACCACGCCGACGTACCACTCGATCACCGAGGCGACGATGATGCCGCGTCTCGTCCGGCTCGGCCCCAACCTGTACGGCGCGGTCTTCTCCCTCATGAAGCTGCTTCCCGCGCGCTACATCCTCAAGCGCGCGCATTCCCGGGGCGACCTGGACGCCGGCACGGTGATCGTGGAGACCACCTCGGGGACGTTCGGCCTCGCGCTGGCGATGCAGTCCGCCCTCATGGAGCGGGAGTTGATACTCGTCAGCGACCCGGCGATCGACGCCAACCTGTACCGGAGACTGACCGATCTCGGCGCCACCATCGAGATCTGCCAGGAACCCGCGCCGGTCGGCGGCTACCAGGAGGCACGGCTGCGCAGACTCGCCGAGATCCGCGCGGAACTCCCCTCCACCTTCTGCCCCGAGCAGTACAGCAATCCCGACAACCCTCGCTCCTACGGGGTGGTCGCCGAGCAGATCGCGCGTTCCCTCGGCACCGTCGACTGCCTGGTCGGGCCGGTCGGTTCGGGAGGATCGATGTGCGGCACCGCCGGCGGGCTGCGCGAACTGTCCCCGCACACGCAGGCCATCGGCGTGGACAGCCACCGCAGCGTGCTCTTCGGCCAGCCCGACGGACCCCGGTCCCTGCGCGGCCTCGGCAACAGCCTGTGGCCCGCCAACCTCGACCACTCCACCTTCGACGAGGTGCACTGGTGCTCGGCGCCGGAGGCGTACGCCTTCACCAGGCGACTGCACGCCACCCACGCGCTGTTCCAGGGGCCGACCAGCGGTGCCGCCTACCTGGCCGCCAAGTGGTGGGCCGACCGCAACCCCGACGGACTGTGCGTCGTGATGCTCCCCGACGAGGGCTACCGCTACCAGGCGACGGTGTACAACGACGCCTGGCTCGCCGAGAACGGCCACCTGCTGCCCCACCCTGCCGAGGAGCCGGCCCTGGTCGACTCGCCGGCCGACGCCGGCGACGGCTGGACCAGGATGCTGTGGGGCCGTCGCACGTACGAGGACGTGAACGGCACCGTGCCGCGCTCCGGCGGGTCCCTGCCCGACCCGGTGCTTTCATGAGCGGCACGGGCCGGCTCACCCGCACGCTCGGAGCCCGCACCGCCCGCGTCGTCTACGGCGAACCGGGCCCGGACGACATCCGCCGGGAACTCGGCCACACCTCGGTCATCGACCTCGCGCACGTGGTGATGCTCACCGAGTGCGGGCTGCTGCCCCGGGACGCGGCCGCCGCCCTGCTGAGAGCCGTGACCGCGCTGCGCGCCGACGGCTTCCGGGAGTTGTACGACCGCCCGGCGCCGCGCGGCCTGTACCTGATGTACGAGAGCCACCTCATCGAGCGGCTCGGCGCGGACGTCGGGGGCAAGCTGCACACGGGTCGTTCCCGCAACGACATCAAGGCCACCATCACCGCGATGCGGCTGCGCGACGACCTGGCGGACCTGCTCGGCGAACTGCTGCGCCTGCAGGCCGTGCTGCTGGCCCGCGCCCGCGCCCACCGCGACGTCGTCATGCCGGTCTACACGCACTTCCAGCCGGCGATGCCCGTCACGTACGGCTACTACCTCGCGGGAATCGCCACCGCGCTGGACCGGGACATCGCCGCGCTGCGGCACGTGGTCGCGGAGCGGAGCAACTGCCCGCTCGGCGCCGGTGCCGTGTCCGGCACGGACCTGCCCATCGACCCGGCCCGCACGGCGGAACTGCTCGGATTCGACGGGCCGCCGCTGCACGCCATGGACGCGGTGGCCTCCCGGGACACGCTGCTGCGCGCCCTCGCGGCGGCCGCCGGGGCGGGACTCACCCTGAGCCGCCTCGCCACCGACCTCCAGCTGTGGAGCACCCAGGAGTTCGGCTTCGTGGAGTTCCCCGAGCGGCTCGTGGGCGGCAGTTCCGCCATGCCCCAGAAGCGCAACGCCTTCCTGCTCGAGCACGTGAAGGCCAAGGCGGCGGCCGCCGTCGGAGCGTGGACCGCCTCGGCCGCCGCCATGAAGTCCACACCGTTCACCAACTCCATCGAGGTGGGCACCGAGGCGGTCGGCGGGGCCTGGTCGGCGCTGGCCACCGTGCGCGACAGCGTGCTCCTGGCCCAGGTGCTCGTGAGCGGCGCCCGGCCGGACGGACGGCGGATGGAGCAGCGGGCCCGGGAGGGCTTCGTGACCGCCACGGTGATCGCCAACCGCCTCGTGCGCCAGGGCGTTCCCTTCCGCACCGCGCACCACGTGGTGGGAGCCGCGGTGCGGGAGGCGGTCGACGCCGGTGAGCCGGAACTGACGAAGATCACGCTGCCGGAGGGCCTGCGGGCCGACGTGAGCGCGGACATCCCGGCACTTCCCGAGCTCGTCGCCGAGCACGACCGAGGCGGCGGCCCGGGTGCGTGCGAGAACGTCGTCCACGAACTCCGGGAGCGCTGCGCGGAGCACACCGCGGTCCTCACCCGGTACCGTGCGCGGCTGTCGCGGGCGGAACGCGCCCTCGACTCGGCGGTCGCGGCCGTGACCGGCGCAAGGGACGAGGGAGCAGAGCGATGAACGGTACGGCGGTCCGATGGTTCGCCTTCCTGGAGAGCAACACCACCGGTACGGGGCGGGAGTTCTGCGCGCGCGCACGCGCTCGGGGCCTGCGGCCCGTGCTGCTGACACGGGACCCCGCCCGGTACCCGTACGTCACCGAGGACGCCGTCGACACCCTGGAGCTGGACACCTCGGACCTGGACGCCGTGGTGTCGGCCTGCCGGGGCCTCGCTGAGGGCACCGGACTGGCCGGGATCACCTCCAGCTCCGAGTACTTCGTGGCGGACGCCGCCCGCGCGGCGGCCCGCCTCGGACTGCCGGCGGCGGACGGCGACGCGATCGCCCGCTGCCGGTCCAAGGACCTCCAGCGGGCGGCGCTCGCCGCCCACGGGGTCCCGGTGCCCGCCTGGACGGCGGTCTCCGACGTGGCCGCCGCGGTGCGGGCGGCCGACGCCGTCGGGCATCCGGTGGTGCTCAAGCCGGTGAGCGGCTCGGGGTCCAGCGGCGTACGGCTGTGCCGCGACCGGGCCGAGACGGAGGAATGGGCCCGCGTGCTGTTCGAGCGGGCGACGGACGAACGGGGCAACGCGGTGCCGGCCCGCGTCCTGGTGGAGGCGGCCGTCGACGGGCCGGAGTTCTCCGTGGAGACCTTCGACGGCGACGTCGTCACCGTCGTCGCCAAGCACATCGCCCCCGCACCGCATTTCGTGGAGACGGGCCACGACATCCCGGCCCCCCTGGACGCCGGGGCGAGCGCCGAACTCGGCGACACGGCGCTGGCGGCCCTCAAGGCCCTCGGGCTCGGCTGGGGCGCCGCCCACACCGAGATCCGCCGGTCCGCCGACGGCCCCGTCGTCATCGAGGTCAACCCCAGGCTGGCCGGCGGCATGATTCCCGTCGCCGTGCGGGCCGCGACCGGCACGGACCTGGTGGACGCCGTGATCGCCCGCGCCGCGGGCCTGGACACGCCGCCCGGCGCGGCGGTCCCGGAAGCCGGGGCCGGCCACGCCGCCGTGCGGTTCGTGATCGCGGCCGGCGAGGGACGGGTCAAGGCCGTGACCGGGATCCGGGAGGCGGGCGCGGCACCGGGTGTGGTGGTGGCCGTGCCCACCGCGGTCGTCGGCCGGCAGGTGCGCATCACGCACTCGTTCCAGGACCGCCTGGGCTGTGTGGTCGCCACCGGCTCCGGCACCGCGCAGGCGGCGACCCGCGCGGAGCAGGCCGCAGGACTGATCGGGATCGAACTGGAGGAACCGGCGACGCCGGAGAAAGGGAACGGGGGCCGATGAGCGGGCACCGCACTCAGCAGACGTACACCAGAATCCCCAGATGGACCATGCCGGGGAGCGATGAGCAGGGGGCGGCGGAGTACCGGGAGGCGCTGCCCGCCCCACTCACCCGGGCGCTTCAGGAGCGCGCCGCCGACACCGGTGCGGGACTGCCGGCGGTGCTGCTCGCCGCGCACGCCCGGGTCCTGGCGACGGTGGTGGCCGAACCCAATCTGCTCATCGGCCTGGTTGCGGCGGCCGGCCGGGCCGAGTCGCCGCTGAGCCTGACCGTCACGGACTCCTCCTGGGCCGACCTCGTCACGCTCGCGAGCACGGCGCCGGCCGCGGCAACCCGCGCGGAGGGCCGTCCCGAGGTGGTGTTCGACCTGTCGGGCCTCTCACCGACGGCCACCGCGCCCGCCGACCGCGCGGACACGGGCGACACGGCCGTCGGCCTCGGCGAGGGTGTCGTGCTGAGGGCGGCCGTCGTCGCCGGCTCCGGCGGGCTGTCGCTGCGCCTGGTGTACGACCGGGCACATCTCGACGAGAGTTACGCCCGCCGGCTGGCGGGCTACCACCTGCGGGCGCTGGAACTCCTCGCGGCGGACGCCTCCGCGCCCCATCACGGTCGGAGCCTGTTGTCGGACGAGGAGGTCGAAACCCACCTGTACGGCCTCGCGGGCCCACGCGTCGACCTGACCGACCGGACCTTCCTGGACCACTTCGAGGATCGGGTGCGCGAGGTTCCGGACGCGGTGGCCGCCGTGCACGGCCCGGTGCGCTGGACGTACCGCGAGCTCGACGGGCGGGCCAACCGGGTCGCCCACGCGCTGCTGGACGCCGGGGTGCGCACCGAGGACGTCGTCGCCGTGGTCATGGACCGCACCCTCGACTGGATCGCCGCGGCGCTCGGCGTGTTCAAGGCCGGCGGCGTCTACCTCCCGGTGCGCCCCGACTTCCCCGCCGACCGTGTGGCGGCCCAGTTCAGCCGCAGCGAGTGCGCGTTCGTGCTCACCGAGCCCGGCAGCGCCAGTCTGGCTCAGAGGGCGGGTGAACTCACCGGCCGCGCGCCGGCCGTGCTGTCCGTACCGGAGATCCAGGCATCCGGTGTCTCCGACGCGGCGCCCCGGGTGCCGATCGCTCCCGGCCAGGCCGCCTACATCTACTTCACCTCCGGCTCCACCGGCGCTCCCAAGGGCGCCATGTGCGAGCACGCGGGCATGCTCAACCACCTCCACATGAAGCTCGACGACATGGGGATGACGAACGGGACCGCCGAGGTCGTCACCCAGACCGCCTCGCAGTGCTTCGACATCTCCCTGTGGCAGTTCGCGGCTCCGCTGATGGTGGGCGGCAGCGTACGCGTCGTCGACACCGACGCCCTGCTCGACGTCGCCGGCTTCCTCGACGAGATCGTCACGGGCGGGGTCACCGTCGTCCAGATCGTCCCCTCCTACCTGGAGGTGCTCCTCACCCACCTGGAGCAGCACCCCCGGCCGCTCGGGGCGCTGCGCACGGTGTCCGTCACCGGGGAGGCCCTCAAGTACGAGCTGGTCCAGCGGTGGTTCGCCCTGTACCCGGAAATCAAGTTGGTCAACGCCTACGGTGCCACCGAGGTGTCCGACGACACCATGCACGAGGTGCTCGACCGGTTGCCGGACCGCGACTTCGTGACCGTCGGCCGCTCGCTGCGCAACGTCAACACCTATGTGCTCGACCAGAACCTGGCGCTGGTGCCGCTCGGCTCGCCCGGGGAGATCGCGTTCTCCGGGGTCTGTGTCGGACGCGGTTACATCAACGACGAGGAGCGCACCCGCGAGGCGTTCGTGCCCGACCCGTTCCGCGACGGCACCCGGATGTACCGCACGGGCGACTTCGGGCGCTGGCTGCCCGAGGGGCGGATCGAGTACCTGGGCAGGCGGGACGAGCAGGTGAAGATCCGCGGCTTCCGGATCGAGATCGGCGAGATCGAGAACAAGCTGCTGGCCCTGGCGGGGGTCCGGGAGGCCGCGGTCGTCATCGACGGCACGGGAGACGGGCAGCGGAACCTGGTGGCCTTCTTCAGCGGCGGGGACGGCGGTGCCGGCCCGGACGCCGAGCCCACCACCGAACGCGCCCGGGACTTCCTCGCGGGACTGGTGCCCGAGTACATGGTCCCGACGTACTTCCACCGGCTGGACCGGCTGCCGCTCACCGAGAACGGCAAGATCGACAAGAAGGCCCTGATCCGGCTGGCCGGCACCCTGGGCCACGGCGGCGCGGCCTACGCCGCCCCCAGCACGCCCGCCGAACAGCGGCTGGCCATGCTGTGGGCGCAGGTGCTGGGCGTGCCGTTGGAGCGCATCGGGCGGGACGACAACTTCTTCGAACTGGGCGGGACCTCGCTGGCCGCCGTACGTCTCCTGGTGCAGCTGGACCGGGCGCTGTCCCTGAAGGACCTGGTCGCCCACCCCGTCCTGGCCGACCTCGGGCGGGCGCTCGACGAGCGAGTACGGGGCGGGGAACGGGCCGCGACGGAGAACCTGCTGCAGCCGCTGGCCAACGCCACGGACCCCCATCACACCCTGGTCTGCTTCCCGTACGCCGGGGGCAACGCCGTCAACTTCCGTTCCCTGGCGGCCGAGCTGGAGCGGGACGGCATCGCCGTGCTCGGGGTCGAGCTGCCGGGCCACGACTTCGCGGGCGGCGACGACCCGATGGCCGACGTCCCGGAGATCGCCCGCCGGGTCCGGGACGAGATCGCCGCACGGGTCACCACGCCCGTACTGCTGTGGGGTCACTGCGCGGGCGCGGCCCCGGCGCTGGAGACGGCGCGGCTGCTCCAGGAGGCGGGCCGTCCGGCCGAGCGCGTCTTCGTGGGCGCGCTGCTGCTGGAGGACGTCGGGGCGCTGCGCGCGGAGATGGCGGAGGCGTCGGAGGCGGACAACAAGACACTGCTGTCCCGGCTGCGCGCGGACAACGCGTACGTCGAGCTGGACGAGCTCAAGCCGGAACGCGCCGACGTCGTGGGCCGGGCCTACCGGCACGACGTCCTGACGGCCAACAGCCACCTGATCCGGATCCGTGAGGACGCCGCAAGTCACCGCATCGACGCCCCGGTCGACGTCGTCGTCGCCCACGACGACCCCTCGACGGCGCGGTTCGCGGCGGACCACGGCGACTGGAAGGCCGTCTCCGACCGGGTGACCCTGCACGAACTGGGCCAGGGCGGCCACTACTTCATCGGCACACGAGCGGCGGACACCGCCGCACTGGTGCGGGCCTGCTGCCCGAAGCCGACGCACCGGGACTAGGAGGACCAGGGTGACGACGATCGACACGAGGACGCTGCCCGCCGACTACCGCCGGGTGGCCGCCACCGGGGTGAGTTCGGCCTTCGGCACGTTCGGTGAGCTCCTGCAGGGCGTTCTGCCGGAGGCGGACGGTGACTTCCTGGTCACCCTGCCCGTCGCCCGGTGGGCGGTGGCCCGCTTCGAGGTGGCCCCGCACACGGACGTGCTGGAGGTGTGGCCGCCGCACAAGAAGAAGGCCCTGCGGCTCGCTTCGATGATCATGGAGGACTCGGGGCGGCCCGCGGGCGGTGTGCTGACCATCGACAGCACGCTGCCCGAGGGCAAGGGTCTGGCCAGTTCCTCGGCGGACCTGGTGGCGACCGCCCGCGCGGTCGCCAACGCCCTGGACGAGCCCATGCCGCCGCGCCGCATCGAGTCCTACCTCGCCAGGATCGAGCCGACCGACGGGGTGCTCTACCCGTCGGTGGTCGCCTTCCACCACCGCAGTGTGCGGCTGCGCGCCCGGCTCGGCTCCCTGCCGTCCATGGCGGTGGTCAGCGTCGACGAGGGCGGCGCGGTGGACACCGTCGACTTCAACAGCATCCCCAAGCCGTTCACGGCGGCGGACGAGCGGGAGTACGTCCGGCTCCTGGACCGGATCACCGGTGCCGTCGCCCGGCAGGACCTGGCCGAGGTCGGCGCGGTGGCGACCGCCAGTGCCCGGATGAACCAGGTGCTGCGGCACAAGTGGTCGCTGGAGCCGATGATCGCGATCTGCCGCGAGGTGGGCGGTCTGGGCGTGGTCGTCGGGCACAGCGGCACCACGCTGGGAATCCTGCTGGACACCTCCGCACCGCACTCCCACGGCCGGCTCACGGCCGCCGCCCAGGCCTGCCAGGAGCTGGCCGGCAACGTGACGGTGTACCGCACCCTGAGCTTCCACTGACCCGGACACCCGGAAGGGGCCGCACCCGTGACGCCGGGTGCGGCCCCTTCCGGGTCGTTCGGCTACGGCTGGAACGGTTCGCCGAGGCCGACCACGATCTCCCGTTCGCCCCGGTGGGGTTCGCGGCTGTGCGCCGTGCGGACGTTGTCGACCACGAGGAGGTCGCCCCGGCGCCACGGCTCGCGGACGGTGTGCCTCTCGTACACGTCGTTGATCAGGTCGACGCTCGCCCGGTCCAGCGGAGTGCCGTCGCCGCAGAACGTGTTGAAGGGCAGCCCTTCGGGGCCGAACTCCGCCGTGAGGAACTCGCGGACCTCCGGCGCCATCGTCCACTCGTTGAGGAAGGCGATCTGGTTGAACCAGCACCGCTCACCCGTTTCCGGGTGTCTCACCACGGCCGGGCGGGTCTGTACGGTGTGCAGCGCGCCGTCGGCGTCCCAGCGCGCCTCGATGCCGTGCTCGGCGCAGTAGCGGTCCACCTCCGAGGGGTCGTCGGTGCCGAATGCCTCCTGCCAGCCGATCCCCACGAAGGGGTTGTAGTGGCGGGTGAGCCGCCAGCCGTGCCGCTCGAAGCGGGCGACGAGGTCCTCCGGCAGGTCGCGCAGTACGGCGCGGCTGTCGGCGGTCGCGGTGATGCCGCCGTCGGCCGGCGGGGTGAGGCAGGCGAACGCCACCAGCCGGGGGGCCGAGGACGCGTAACTGAGCTCGTGATGCATGCACATGGGCTGGTCGGCGGGCCAGTGCGAGGAGGAGTAGACGCCCTGTCCGTAGGTGTCGCGGGGTGCGAACCCCTCGCGTTCGATCAGCGGGTCGCCGATGACGCGGCCGACGGCCGCGGCGGCGGCCGCCCGGCTGTCCAGGCGCAGTCCGCGTACCAGTACGGCGCCGTTGCGGGCGACCGCCGCTCTGATCTCCGGGCGGTGGGCGGTGAGCCACTCGACGGCGGCGCCGGTCGGCGCCTCGGTCGCGTCGAGGCGGACGAGCGGACCTGTTCCGGTTCCGGGCATGGGGCGATGCCTCTTTCGTCTCTCGGAGGGGGTGCGCCGTGCCGGTCTGCGGGCGCGGCGATACGGTTCAGGCGGGCGGGCGCAGGAACGCCCGTACCGCGGTGATCGATCCGACGGTCGCGACCAGGACACCGGCGCCCAGCGCGGACCACACCTGGCCGCCGAGCGGCTGGTCGAGGGCGAGTGCGCGGTTGGCCTCCATGGCGTACGACAGCGGGTTGACCGTCGCCAGTACCTGGAGCCAGTCCGGCAGCCGCTCCTTGGGGACGAAGGCGCTGGAGGCGAACATCAGCGGGAAGGTGACGAGGTAGCCGGCGCTCTGCATGGCCTCGGGGTTGCGCAGCCACGCCCCGAGCGCGAGGAAGATCCAGGTCATCGCCCAGACGACCACGCAGGTCAAGAGGACCGCGGCCAGCAGCCCGAACGGTCCGCCGGCCGGGTCGGCGTCCAGGAAGACCACCGCCACCACCACGAGGATGACCAACTGGGCGGTGGTGCGCAGCAGATCGGCGAAGCTGCGGGCGAACAGCAGCAGCGGGGCGTGGATCGGCAGGGTGCGCAGGCGGGCCACCGCTCCGTTGTCCATGTCGCGCACCAGGCCGATGCCCGAGGCGACGGCGGGACCGATGCCGGTGGTCACCAGCAGGGCCGGCAGCAGGAAGTCCAGGTAGGCCACACCGTCGGGCAGGTGCCCCCGGTCGACGATGGCGCCGAACACCTGGCTGAGCAGCAGCAGCATGAACACCGGCTGGAGCATGCTGAGGACGACGACCTTGACGTGGGTGAAGTTGGCCCTGACCGAGCGCCCGGTGAGGATCAGCAACTGCGCCGTCAGGCTGCTGCCCTGCCAGGTCGGCACCGGGGCGGCCGTGAGCCGTGCGGGGGGCGGCGAGGTGCTGGTCATGCGGTTCCTCCGGAGTCGTAGGCCCGTCGCACACGGGACAGTGCCGCGAGCAGATCGGCGGACGTGACCTTGCGCGCGGCGGACACGGCCGCCCCGCCGAGGGGCAGCGCGCCGGTGTCCCCCCAACGGAGCCGTCCGTCGTGGTCGATGAAGCTCCTGGCCCGCCCGGCGTTGTCGGGGTGCAGGCAGTAGGGGATGTCGAGCAGACCTCGCCGGAACGCGGTCAGCAGGGCGGTGCCCACGTCGTCGTGCAGGTCCAGTACGGCATGGACCAGGGTGCGGGCCTCGGCGTACACCTCGGAGTCCGCGGCGGGCGGGCCGGGGGGCGGTGCGGTGGCGGTGGCCGCGGCGCGCGCGGCGGCCTCCAGTGCCTCCACGTTGTCGGCGACGGTCGGGATGCGGTGCGCCTCGGCGGCCGTCTTCACGATCAGCCGGGACGCCCCGGACGTCACCGCGAGCCGCGCGGCCGCCTCCAGGAGGTTCAGCCCGCCGCCGCGCGAGAGGGGGTACACGCCCATGTAGGCGTAGAGCACCACATGCCAGTCGATGGGCCCCAGCAGTTCCCCGGCGAGCCGTTGCAGGGCGGCGACCGCTTCCAGGTCCTGTTGCGGACTGGTCTGCTGGGCGTAGCTCAGGGACACGCTGCGCAGCCCGTGGCGGGCGAAGAAGAGGCCCTCCAGGACGCTCACCGCGACCAGAACGGCCGGCGGGCACAGCTGCCCGAGCATGCAGCCGCCGAAGCTCTCCAGGTGCGGCACCCTGCCGTCTCCGGTGTGCTCGGCGAGCATCTCGCAGGCCGTGCGCCAGCAGACGACCGCCTCGGCCAGCGGGGTGCGGCTGTAGGGCAGGCAGTACGAGACCGGCCCGCCCTCCGTGGCGTCCAGGCCGAGACCGAGCAGCGCCGCGACGATGTGCTCGGGCCGCGGGGAACCGTGCCTGACCTGGACGGGGAAGGAGGCGTCGTGGATGCCGTCGAGCACGCCCCGGGTGGTTTCGGGCGGGTGGGTGCAGATCGGGTAGCCGTTGAGCGTGACCCCCTCGGCCAGGGCCCGGCGGGCGGCATCGAGGTCACGTACCCGGGTGTAGCTGTCCAGGGTCAGCGTCCCCACCGTGACGGCGTCGGCCGCCCTGGTGCGGGCCAGCCCCTGGCGCATCCGTCCGGGGTCGCTGAAGCCCATGCGGGGCTGGACGACGAGCGTGCCGCGGGCCCGGGCTCCGGCCACGAACTCGCCGAAGGGGGCCTGCGTCACGACACCGCTCGGACAGGGGGCCGGGCCAGCATGTCGCGGAACGCGTTCACGTCTCCGTCGTCGAAGACCCGGTCGTAGCCCGCCGCGAGCAGCCGGCGCACCTGGCCGACGTTGCGCAGTCCGTCGGTCCCGAGTTTGCCGCCGATCACGATGGTGGTGCCGACGAGTTCCGGGCGGGCGCGCAGGACCTGGACCAGCCGGAGGCCGTCCTGGTGGCCGTGGCCGTTGACGCTGCTGACGACGATCAGGTCCGGGCGGAGCTCGACGGCCGATCCCATGACCAGGTCGTCGGGTGCGCAGGGGCCGAGGTTGGTGACCTCGTGGCCCCATTCCTCCAACAGGAGCTGGAGGTAGACGAGATTCCAGGTGTGGGCGTCGGAAGAGGTGCCGGTGACCAGCACGGTAGGCATAGGAGTGCCAGGCATGGAATTCATTGGAATCCCGGAGTCGGGGAGTGCCGTAAGCCCCGGGCAGGAACACCCTGAAACGCGGCGCACTCAGCGGCTGAAAGGTTCTTTGGAATTGCTGTCGGCCTCGACTCTACTGGGGCGGGCGGGGTCGAAGCCGAGGATCGGCTGGCCGGTACTGGCCTCGTCACCCTCGAACTGCCAGCCCTTACGGGGGTTTTGTCCCTGTTGCTGAAGGGACCACCGGCTGCGGGTGCAGTTTGCTGTCAGTCGCCTTCCCCGCCCCTGGGGCAGCCGGTAGAAAGTCACGGCAGTGCCGATTCGGCGCGCGGAAAACCCCGTTCGCAACCACGAAGGGCAGGCCACGGATATGGCGGGAATCGTCACCGCCCCCAGCGTTACCGCGATGCTGAGGAAGCATGCGGAAAACCGGCCGGAAAAGGAGGCGGCGGCTTTTGTGACGGATCCCCTCCGGGAGGACGGGACGCAGTGGCTGACCTATGCCGAACTGGACGGGCGGGCCCGGAGTCTGGCCGTGCATCTGCACCGGTCCTCGATCGGGCCCGGTGAGCGTGCCCTGCTGCTGTACCCCGCCGGACTCGACTTCCTGGTCGCCTTCTTCGGCTGCCTCTACGCCGGTGTCGTCGCGGTCCCCTCCTCGCTGCCCGGCCGCTACCGGCACGAGCGGCACCGGGTCCGGCGCATCGCGGACGACTCGGGCGCGGCGGCGATCCTGACCGACACCGGGACCCGCGCCGACGTCGAGACCTGGTGCGCCGAGGAAGGTCTCGGCGGTCTCCCCCTGCTGGCCACCGACGAGGCCGGGCCGAACCCCGGCGACTGGACGATGCCGGCCACGGGCCATTCCACCCTCGCCGTGCTCCAGTACACCTCGGGCTCCACCGGAGATCCCAAGGGCGTGATGATCAGCCACGGCAATCTGCTGCACAACGCCGAGAACATCGCGGACGCCCTGGGACTGGACGACACCACTCGCGGCGGCGGCTGGATCCCCCACTTCCACGACATGGGCCTGATGGGCCTGATGACGACGCCGCTGATGACCGGCTCCGCCACCGTGCTGATGAGCCCCAGCACCTTCCTCAAGCGCCCCCACCTGTGGCTGCACATGATCGACCGGCTCGACATCACCTTCTCGGCCGCGCCGGACTTCGCGTACGACGTGTGCAGCCGGCGCGTCACCGACGCACAGGCCGAGGGACTCGACCTCTCGCGGTGGCGGCACGCCGTCGACGGCTCGGAACCCGTCAGGTCCGCCGTCCTCGACCGCTTCCACCGGCGGTTCGCCGAGTACGGGCTGCGCCCCGAGACGCTCGCCCCCAGCTACGGCATGGCCGAGGCGACCCTCTTCGTCTCCGGTGCGATCGGCATCGCGCCGAGCAGCGTGCGCGTGGACGCCGGTTCCCTCGAACGCGACGAGTTCCGTCCCGCCGCCGGGGAGTCCGGCCGGGACGTGGTCAGCTGCGGGCCGCCGCTCGGCGCCGAGGTCCTGGTCGTCGACCCGGACACGCTGCGCACCCTGCCCGAGGGATCCGTCGGGGAGCTGTGGCTGCGCGGCCCCGTCGTGGGACACGGGTACTGGGGGCGCGAGGCCACCAACGAGGCCGAGTTCCGGGCCACCACCGCCGAGGGCGACAGCGGCTACCTGCGCACCGGAGACCTCGGAGCCCTGTACGAGGGCGACCTCTACATCACGGGCCGCATCAAGGACGTCCTCAACCTGCGCGGCCGCAACCTCTACCCGCAGGACATCGAGCACGAACTGCGGGTCCAGCGGCCGGAGCTGGGCAACCTGGTCGGGGCCTGTTTCGCCGTGCCCCGGACCGCCGGCGCCGGTGAGGACGACGTCCTGGTGGTCACGCACGAGGTCCGCGGCATCAAGGACGAGGAGCGGCTGAGGGAGCTCGCGGCGGACATGCGGCTCACCGTCGCCCGCGAGTTCGGTGCCACGGTCGGCGCCGTGCTGCTGCTGCGGCCCGGCGGTGTGCGCCGCACCACCAGCGGCAAGATCCAGCGTTCGGCGATGCGCGAGCTGTTCCGGTCCGGCGCACTGGAGCCGACGTACGCGGACTACCAGCCCACGCTGCAGCCGACGGCGGCGAGCCGCGAGCAGGCCCCGGCATGACGGTCACGCCGGCCGCGGCGGTGGCCGCCCCCGTCACGGAACTGACCCGCCTCCTCGGCGAACTGGCCGCACCCGGCGGGCCCTTCTCCGGCGAGCGGCTCGCCGCCCTGGACGAACGGGAGGCGTTCCCCGCCGACGCCTGCCGCGCGCTCGACGACTTCGGCCTGCCGCGCTACTACGTGCCGGCCGAACACGGCGGCGCCCTCGACGACTTCGGCGTGGTGACCCGGCTGCTGCGGGCGGTCTCCCGCGTGGACCTGACCGTGGCGGCGGCCCACGGCAAGACGTACCTCGGGGCCGTCGCCACCTGGATCGCCGGCGATCCGCGGCGGGCGGCGCGCCTCGGCCGTCGGATCCGCGAGGGCGCGGTCGTCTCCTGCGCGCTGACCGAACGGCACCACGGCAGCGACCTGCTGGCCGGTGAGGTCACCGCGGAGCGGGTGGACGGGGACGGCGGCTGGCGGCTCACCGGTGAGAAGTGGCTGATCAACAACATCACCCGCGCCGATCTGGTCACGGTGCTGGCCCGCACCAGCCCCGAGGGCGGCCCGCGCGGCTTCAGCCTGTTCCTCGTCGACAAGGAGCGGCTCGCTCCCGATGCTTTGTCCCCGCTGCCGAAGGTTCCCACGTACGGAATCCGCGGGGCGGACATCAGCGGTCTCGCCTTCCACGACGCGATGCTGCCGGACGACGCTCTCATCGGGGCGCCCGGCCAGGGGCTCGAGATCATCCTCAAGGCCCTGCACGTGACCCGCACGGGCTGCATGGGCATGTCCCTGGGCGCGGGAGACCACGCCCTGGAACTGGCCGCCCGGTTCGCCGCCGAGACCGCCGACCGCGGCACACCGCTCGCGCAGGTCCCCCACGTACGCCGGGAGTTGGGCGAGGCCGTGGCCGGTCTGCTGCTCGCGGAGGCCGCCGGGGTGGTCGCCGCACGGTCCGTCCACGCGCTCACCGGCGAGATGAGCGTCGTGTCCGCCGTCGCCAAGGCGTTCGTACCCGCCCAGGTCGACGACCTCGTCGCCCGCCTCCTCCACACCCTCGGCCCCTACGGGCTCACGGACGCCGACCCGCACGGACGCTTCGCCAAACTGGAGCGCGACCACCGCATCATCGGCATCTTCGACGGCAGCAGCCTGGTCAACCGCAACGCCCTGATCGACCAGTTCCCCCGGCTCGCCCGCGCCTACCGCAAGGGCCGCCGGGACGAGACCGGTCTGGCCGAGGCGACCGACGTCCGCGCCCCGCTGCGTCCCTTCCGCCCCGAGGCCCTCAGCCTGCTCTCCGGGACCGGCGCTTCCGTCGTCGCCGCCCTGCCGTCGGCCGTGGACCGCGTCCACGACCTGGCGGCGTCCGGAGGCGCGAGCGGCGGGCTCGCCACCCTGGCGGAGGGGATCCGGCGGGCCACGGACGGGCTGCACGAGCGGATGGCGACCATCCGCTACTCCCCGCGTGCCGTGCCCGGCCACGCCTTCGGGCTCGCCGAGCAGTACGAACTGTGCTTCGCCGCGGCGGCCGCGGTCCACCTGTGGCTGAGCCGGCCCGACCGCGTCGACGAGACCTGGCTGCGGGCCTGCCTGGTGAAGGCCCTGACCGACCTCGGCGAACCCGTCGAGGCGGCCGACCGCGACGTCTTCGACGCCCTCACGGACGTGCTGCTGTCCGCGCCCGGCACGGTCCCCTCGCTCCTCGACTCCCTGGAGGGTGCGGCCCGATGACCGCGGTCACCGTCTCCACCGATCTCGCCGACACCGTCGAACAGCATCTCGGCGACCCGTACGACACCGCCAACCCCCGCGGCTTCGCGGCGGTCCTGGCCGTGCACGAGACGGGCCGGCCACGGACCGGGGACCTGCTCCCCGACGCCCTCACGGCGAGTGCGCACCCCGCCCCCGAGGCGTGGCTGCACGCGCTGCGTGCCCTGTACCGCCGCTCGCCCGGCCTCGGCAGCACCGTCCGCACGGGCCTGCCCGACAACGGGCCGCGGGCCGCGGCCCTGGCCGTCGGCGCGTGCGTCGGAGCCCTCGACTCGGCACTCCGCGTCACGGTCCGCCATCTGCGGGGCCGCCTGCTCTACGGGGCGCCCGCCATCGACATCCCCCAGCTGCGCGAGGTGCTCGCGGGAGTCCACGCCGACCTGCTGCTGTGCGACGTCCTGACCACGCTCGCGGTCCGCGGCGAGGACGCGCTGCCCGCTCGGGAGGGCGCCCACGAGCAGGCTGTCCTCGGGCTGGTCCCGCGCGTCCTCCAGGGCGCCCTGGACCGGCTGTCCGTCCTGATGGGGTCGCGCTTCTACGTCCGAGAGGGGGAAACCGGCATCTTCCAGTTGCTGCTGAACGGGGCCCAGCGGGAGCTGTTCGCCCCGGCACACGGTCCTCGCCCCGCCCCCGGTCCCCTGCCGTTGACCGAGCTGGTCACCGCGCCCTGCGCCGCCGCCCTCCTCGACCCCGAGCTCGCGCGGGCAGCCCCCGGCCGGGTGCTCACCACGCCGGCGCGGCGCTCGCCCCAGCCCTCGGGCGACGTCCAGCAGCGCCTGTACGCGGACCTGATCCGCCGCTACGAGGGTGCCCGCACCTTCGACCTGGTCGAACGCCGGATTCCCGACCGCCCCTGATCCGCCCCCGCTTCCAAGAAAGGGACAGCTTCATGCCCGAGTCCGACCTCGAGACCCCCACCGCCGGCAGCCTCGCCCGCTGGCTCACCGACTGCGTGGCCAGCCACCTGGAACGCCCGGTCGACACGATCGATCCCAGTGTGCCGCTCTCCGACTACGGGCTCGACTCGCTGTACGCCCTGTCGGTCATCGCCGAGCTGGAAGACCACTTCGACATCTCCGTGGACCCGGCTCTCATGTGGGACAACCCCACCGTCGACGCGCTGAGCAAGGCCCTGGCCGACGAACTCGCCGTCAACGGCTGACGGTCACGGCCCTTCCTCCCCCCGCAGTCCAGCACTTCCGCAGAATCGAGAGGACCGCTCCGCCATGTCCGAAGCCCGTCTGCTCCGTCGACCCGTCTCCGCCGCGCAGTCCGGCATCTGGGTCGCCCAGCACCTGCACGCGGACAGCCCCCTCTACAACTGCGGTGGCTACTACGAGATCGCCGGGCCGGTGGACACGGAGATTCTCGCCGAAGCGGTACGGCGGGGCGTCCAGGAGACCGAGGCGCTGCGCTCGCGCTTCGCCCAGGAGGAACGGGACACGGACAGCGGCCCGGAAGTGACCCTCCACCAGCTCGTCGAGCCGGCCGAGCCGCACCCCCTGCGGTTCGTCGACCTGCGCGCTGCCTCCGACCCGGAGGCAGCCGCCCACCGGTGGATGAACGCGCGCATGGCCAGGCCCTTCGACCTGACGCGCGGCCCCGTCAGCGAACAGGCCCTCCTCAGCCTCGCCGACGACCTGCACTGGTACTTCCACGGCTACCACCACGCCGTCCTCGACGGTTTCGGCCAGTCCGTGTACGCCACCCGCGTCGCGGCGCTCTACACCGCCCTCCTCGCCGGGGAGCAGCCCTCGCCCACCGGCTTCGCGACCCTGGACCGGGTCGTCGCCGACGAGGCGGCCTACGCCGGCTCGCGACGGCACACCAAGGACCGCGCCCACTGGCGTGAGGTCTTCACCGACCTGCCCGAGCCGGTCTCCCTCGCCGGCCGCGCGTCCGGCAGCACACACAGCCTGCGCCGCCACGTCCGCACCCTGCCCACCCCGCTGGCCGAACGCCTCACCCGGGCGGCCGCCCGCCTCGGAGTGCAGTGGCCCGCCCTGGCCCTGGCCGCCACCGCCGCCTTCTTCCACCGGATGACGGGCGGCACCGACTTCACGTTCTCGATCCCGCTGGCAGGACGCTCGGGGCGTACGTCGCTGACCACACCCAGCGCCATGGTCAACGTGCTGCCCCTGCGCGTGCGGCTCACCTCGGACATCCGCTTCACCGAACTGGCCGCACAGGTGTCCCGGTCCCTGGCCGACGTCGTCCGTCACCAGCGCTTCCGCGGCGAGGAGCTCATCCACGAGCTGGGCCTCTCCGGCGCCGGCCAGGCCCGCCTCGGCCCGACCGTCAACATCATGGCTTTCGCCGGCGAGCCTCTGTTCGGCACCACACCCGCCGTGACCCATCCGCTCTCGACCGGCCCCGTGAACGACCTGAAGATCAACTTTTACGGCACAGCCGACTCGCGCTCCGGCATCCGTGTCGAACTGGACGGCCATCACGAGCTGTACGGAGAGGACGAACTCGTCTCTCACTGCGACCGGTTGGTCCGGGTCCTGGAGTGGGTGGCCGACAGCGACGAGGACTCCCGGGTGTCCGAGGTGGAGGTGCTGGAGGACGCCGAGCGGGAGCAGATCCTGTCCGGCTGGCAGGGAGCAACACGCAGCCTGCGCGGGGCGTCGTTGCCGGAGCTGTTCACCGAGCAGGCGCAGCGCACCCCGGACGCGGTGGCGGTGGAATGCGGTGACCGGGTCCTGACCTACGGCGAGTTGGACGCCTGGTCGGGGCGGGTCGCCGGATGGCTTCAAGGTCAGGGGGTGGGTCGGGGTTCGTTCGTCGCGGTGAAGCTGCCGCGTTCGGTGGAACTCGTCGTGGCGCTCCTCGCCGTTGCCAAGGCCGGGGCCGCCTATGTGCCGGTGGACCCGGAGTATCCGCAGGAGCGGGTCGCGCACATCCTCTCCGACGCCTCGCCCGCCCTCGTCATCGA
>NZ_BMUY01000009.1 GCF_014650435.1 Streptomyces tendae | reverse complement strand
CTGGCGTTGACTTTTGGCACGCTGTTGAGTTCTCAAGGAACGGACGCTTCCTTTGTACTCACCCTCTCGGGCTTTCCTCCGGGCGCTTCCCTTCGGTGTTTCCAACACTATCAGGCTTTCCCGGTGCTTCTGACCACCGTCCTGCGGGCATGCAGAAGGCGATCCAGCGATAGGATCTGATGAGTTGGGTGCTGCCGGGGCGAGGACGCCTTGCTGCGCGTCACTCATCCTCAGGCAGGATCAACAACTGTACACGGAGCCGCAGAACGGGTGCAAATCCGTGACGAGTGTGGTCTAGACCTCTAATCGGAACACTCATGCGGAACCGGTACTTCCTATGACATACCCTGCTGCTCAGTGTGCCGTCCGGGACAGGCAGTGACGGCCCGTACAGATCTCCGCCCTGGGAGGCTTCCCATGACCACCGTCTCGTCCCCGCTCGCAGGACGCGCCATCGGCCTGGCCGCTGTGCCCGATCCCGTCTTCTCCGGGGCCATGGTCGGCCCGGGCACCGCCATCGACCCCGTGCGGGAGCCCTCCGAGGCGGTCGCTCCGGTCGACGGCGTCATCGTTTCCCTGCACCCCCACGCCTTCGTCGTCGTGGACGAGAGCGGACACGGCGTGCTCACCCACCTCGGCATCGACACCGTGCAGCTCAACGGCGAGGGCTTCGAGCTGCTCGTGAACAAGGGCGACACCGTCGTGCGCGGTCAGGGCGTGGTGCGCTGGGACCCGGCCGCGGTCGAGGCCGCGGGCAAGTCCCCGATCTGCCCGATCGTGGCCCTGGAGGCCACCGCCGAGGCCCTCACCGACCTCCGTGAGGACGGCGAAGTGAAGGCCGGCGAGAGTCTCTTCCTCTGGAAGTGACGTCGATGCCGTGGCACGACGGCATCGACTGTTGGTAGGACAACCACCGCGGCGGCGGGACCCGCCGCACTATCGGGACGGGTGAGATGGAGACAACGCTGCGAGGCGTCGGCGTGAGCCACGGGGTGGCGATCGGCGAGGTTCGGCACATGGGGACGGCGGTCCTGGAGCCGCCGGCGAAGCAGATTCCGGCCGAGGACGCGGAGCGCGAGCAGGGGCGTGCCCGCAAGGCCGTGGAAGCCGTGGCGGCCGATCTGATGGCGCGCGGCAATCTGGCCGGTGGCGAGGCCCAGGCCGTGCTCGAGGCGCAGGCCATGATGGCTCAGGATCCCGAGCTGCTGGCCGACGTCGAGCGTCGGATCACCGTCGGGAGCACGGCCGAGCGCGCCGTGTACGACGCCTTCGCCGCGTACCGCGCCCTGCTGGCCGGTGCCGGGGAGTACCTGGCCGGCCGGGTGGCGGACCTCGACGACGTGCGGAATCGTATCGTCGCCCGTCTGCTCGGGGTGCCGATGCCGGGAGTGCCGGACAGCGACGAGCCGTACGTCCTCATCGCGCGGGATCTCGCGCCCGCCGACACCGCGCTGCTCGACCCGACGCTCGTCCTCGGTTTCGTCACCGAGGAGGGTGGGCCGACCAGCCACAGCGCGATCCTTGCTCGGGCGCTCGGCGTTCCTGCCGTGGTGGCCCTGCCGGGCGCCGGGGAGCTTCCCGAGGGCACCGTCGTGGCCGTCGACGGCAGTACCGGTGAGATCTTCGTGAATCCCGGTGAGGAGAAGAAGGCGCGGCTGGCGGCCGCGGCCGCCGAGCGCAAGGCCGCGCTGGCCGCCGCGACCGGGCCCGGTGCGACCTCGGACGGTCACAAGGTGCCGCTGCTGGCGAACATCGGTGGTCCCGCCGACGTGCCCGCGGCGGTCGAGGCGGGCGCCGAGGGCGTCGGACTGTTCCGGACCGAGTTCCTGTTCCTCGACGACAGCGAGAACGCGCCGTCGGAGGAGAAGCAGGTCACCGCCTACCGCCAGGTCCTTGAGGCGTTCCCGGAGGGCCGGGTCGTGGTGCGGGTGCTGGACGCCGGCGCCGACAAGCCGCTGGACTTCCTCACCCCGGGCGACGAGCCGAACCCGGCGCTGGGCGTGCGGGGTCTGCGGACGCTGCTCGACCACCCGGACGTGCTGCGTACGCAGCTGACGGCGCTGGCGAAGGCGGCGGAGGGTCTGCCGGTCTACCTCGAGGTCATGGCGCCGATGGTGGCGGACCGTGCCGACGCCAAGGCGTTCGCGGACGCGTGCCGGGAGGCCGGGCTGCGGGCGAAGTTCGGCGCGATGGTGGAGATCCCGTCGGCCGCGCTGCGGGCCCGTTCGGTGCTGCAGGAGGTGGAGTTCCTGTCGCTGGGGACGAACGACCTCGCGCAGTACACCTTCGCCGCCGACCGACAGGTGGGTGCGGTGTCCCGGCTGCAGGACCCGTGGCAGCCGGCGCTGCTCGACCTGGTCGCGCTGTCGGCCGAGGCCGCGAAGGCGGAGGGCAAGAGCTGCGGTGTCTGCGGTGAGGCCGCTTCGGATCCGCTGCTGGCGTGTGTGCTGACCGGTCTCGGTGTCACCTCCCTGTCCATGGGTGCGGCGTCGCTGCCGTATGTGCGGGCGACGATGGCGAAGTTCACGCTGGCGCAGTGCGAGCGTGCCGCGGCCGCCGCTCGCGCGGCGGACAGTGCCGAGGAGGCGCGGAACGCCGCGCAGGCGGTGCTCTCCGGCGAGTAGCGCCGGGTGCGGCCTGCCGCTGGGGTTGTGGTGCGGGGCGTTCCACCTTCGGGTGGGGCGCCCCGCTCGCGTTTTCAGTGGTGGTGTCCCGGTGGCAGGCGGTCGTCTCCGAGGTCGGGCGGTGCGCAGTAGTCGACGTTGGATTCCGGGGAGATGAGGTCGCCGGACTCGATGTCGGTGCAGTAGGCGTCGAAGACCTCGGCGGCGGTGAGGGGTTCGAGGGCGTATCCCCGCAGGCGCCAGCCGTGGATGCGGTCGGGGCTGCCGGGGGCGCTGATCCGCATGACGAGTCCGCCGGGGCTGTGGGTCGCCAGGCCGAGGGCGAGGACGCTGGTGAACTCCAGGGCCTCGGCCTCGTCGAGGTGCGGGGTGCCGTCGGTCTCCGTGTCGACGAGGAGGGCGGAGACGAGGGTCTCCTCGGGATGGCCGGAGACGCTGCAGACCAGGTGCCGGTTGCCCGGTGGTGCCGTTTCGAGGACGCGGCGCAGGAGGCGCGTGGCGCGGGTGAAGGCGGCTCGGCCGAGGTCCTCGCCGCAGGTGGCGCAGTCGCCGAGGCGGGCGAGCAGGGCCGACGTGTACTCCCAGGTGGCTTGGCGGACGGCCTCGTCGATCAGGGCCGGGAGCAGGTCGGCGAGGGACTGGCCCTCGTAGGGCACGGTGGGGCCGTGGGTGGCGAGTTCGGCGGTGAAGCGGGCGCGGCTGGCGGGGGCGTCGGCGTCGAGGCCCGCGAGCGTGCAGAAGTCGGCGTACTCCTCCGGGTCGAAGAGCGCGACCGTGGTGTGGGTGCCCTGGGCGGCGCGTGCCCTGAGGAGGGCTTCGACCTGGTGGAGGTAGGCGGTGTGGTCGTGGAAGGTGAAGCTGCGGTAGCGCCGCATGGCGCGGAAGTCGTGTTCGTCGGTGAGCAGGCCGATGGTGCCCGCGATCTCGCGGCGCAGGACGCGTCGCATGGTGTGGTCGGTCTGGTCGGTGTGCGCCATTTCTTCCCCCTGTGCACGGCGATCAATGCTCACTCACAGTAATCGACGGCACTGACAACGGGGCCGGGCGGGCGCGGGGAGCCGGCCGCCGGGCGGGGCGGCCGACTCGTCGGTGAGCTGGTCAGGAGCGCTTGCGGGCGAGTTCCTCGTAGAAGTGGAGCAGGTCGAGGTTGTCGATGGAGCCGGGGTTGACGGCCTTGTCCAGGGGGGTGCCCTGAAGGAGGCGCTTGACCGGGACCTCGATGCGTTTGCCGGTGAGGGTGTGCGGGATGCCGGGCACCTCGATGACCTCGTCGGGGACGTGGCGCGGGGACAGGTTCGCGCGGATGGTCTGCTTGATGCGGTCCAGGAGGGCGTCGTCGAGGGCGGCCCCGGGGGCCAGGTGCACGAAGAGGGGCATCCAGTAGCCGCCGTCGGGCTGTTCGATGCCGATGACGAGGGATTCCCTGATCTCGGGGAGCCGCTCGACGGCCTCGTAGATGTCGGCCGAGCCCATGCGGACGCCCTGGCGATTCAGGGTGGAGTCGGAACGGCCGTGGATGACGACGGAGCCGCGGGAGGTGAGGGTGATCCAGTCGCCGTGGCGCCAGACGCCGGGGTAGGTGTCGAAGTAGCTGTCGTGGTAGCGGCTGCCGTCGGGGTCGTTCCAGAAGCGGATCGGCATCGAGGGCATGGGGTTGGTGACGACCAGTTCCCCGACCTCGTCGGTGAGGGGGTTGCCGCTGGGGTCCCAGGACTGCAGGTCGGTGCCGAGGCCGGGTGCCTGGAGTTCGCCGATGTGGACCGGGAGGGTGGGGACGGCGCCCGCGAAGCAGGAGCAGACGTCGGTGCCGCCGCTGACGGAGGCGATCCACAGGTCGGCGCCGCTCGCGGCGAACTCGTCGTGCAGCCAGCGGAAGCCGTCGGGCGGGAGCGGGGAGCCGGTGGTGGCGACGCACTGGATCGCGGAGAGGTCCAGGTCGCGGGCCGGGTGGACGTCGGCCTTGCGACAGGCCATGACGTAGGCGGCGGAGGTGCCGAAGAGGGTGGCGCCGGTGCGTTCCGCGATCCGCCACTGGGCGTCCGTGGCAGGGAAGCCGGGGCTGCCGTCGTAGAGGACGATCGTGGTGCCGGTGAGCAGGCCGGAGACGAGGAAGTTCCACATCATCCAGCCGGTCGAGGTGTACCAGAAGAACCGGTCTTCGGGCCCGAGGTCGCAGTGCAGGCCGAGCTGTTTGAGGTGTTCGACCAGGATGCCGCCCTGGGACTGGACGATGGCCTTGGGCAGGCCGGTGGTGCCGGAGGAGTAGAGCACCCACAGCGGGTGGTCGAAGGGCACCTGCTCGAACACGGGCTCCGTGTCGGCGGTGGTCAGCGTTTCCCAGTCCAGCGCGCCCTCGGGCGCCTCGGTGCCGAGGAGCGGGATGTGGATCACTGCGCGGAGGGTGGGCAGTTCCCGGCGGAGTTCGGCGACGGTGTCGCGGCGGTCGTGTTCCTTGCCGCCGTAGCGGTAGCCGTCGACGGTGAACAGGACGACGGGTTCGACCTGCTGGAAGCGGTCCAGGACGCTGCGGGCACCGAAGTCGGGTGCGCAGGAGGTCCAGACGCCGCCCACGGCGGCGGTGGCGAGGAGGGCGGCCACGGCCTGCGGGATGTTGGGGAGGTAGCCGCTGACGCGGTCGCCCGGGCGTACGCCGAGGGCGCGCAGTTCGGCGGCGAGGGAGCCGACCTGGCGGCGCAGCTCGGCCCAGGTGACGGGGGTCGGCTCGTGGGTCTCGTCGACGTGGAGGAGTGCCGGTTCGTCCGCGCGGGTGGCGGCGGCGCGCAGGGCGTGTTCGGCGTAGTTCAGCGTGGCGCCGGGGAACCACTGGGCGCCGGGCATGGTCCGGTCGCCGAGCACGCGCGCGTATGGGGTGGAGAAGCGGACGTCGAACCACTCCGTGACGGCCTTCCAGAAGGTGTCCAGCTCGTCGACGGACCAGCGGTGCAGGGCGGCGTACCCGCCGTCGGCGGGCGCTCCGTGGTGCTCGGACGCCCAGGTCTGGAACCTGGTGATGCGTGCCTGGGCGATGCGTCCTGCATCCGGCTGCCAGAGCGGCTGGGGGTTCTCGGTCGACATGGGGCGGCTCCCGGACTGTGCGCGTCGTGTGCGTCCTGCGCGCACGGGCTGGGGTGTGCGCGTGACGCGGCTGACAGGGACGATGCCATGTGATCGACTTCCGCACCAGGGCGCGCCCCACATAGTCGGCGACATGAAGATGTGGTCCGGTCACGGGTGAACGGCAGTTGAACGACGCCGCTGTGCGCGCTGGTCGATGGCAGGGTGAGCAGCATGGACGGTCGTGACCTGGTGCGTTCGATGAAGACGGTCGGTTCCGTGGGGGTGGCGCAGGGGTTGCGTACGGTACGGGCGGCGTGGCGCCGGCGGCGTGCCGATGCGGCCGCGCTGCCGTCGCGCGGTGCGGAGCGGGCGCGGGTGCCGGGCCCGATGCGGGAGGTGGAGCCGGGGCCCGGGGGTGGTGTGGTGCGGTTCGGGCGTTCGGAGTTGCGGATCCTCGTCGCGGTGAACGGAGCCGTGTTCTGGGGCTGGGACGGGGTGGGCCCGGAGCCGTCGTACGCGTTGGCGGGCCGTTGTCCGGAGCCGGATCCGCGGGCGGTGCTGGAGCCGGACAAGGACGGTGGCTGGCGGGTGGTGGCGGAGCGCGCCACGGTGGCCGTGTCCCGGCACGGCGCCGTCGAGGTGCGTACGCCCGGGGGTGTGGTCCTGCGGCGTGAGCTGCCGCCCCGCTGGTGGGAGCCGGTCGACGGCGGTCCCGCGCGTTGGACGCAGCGGTCGGAGGTGGCGGCCGACGCCCGGTTCTTCGGGCTCGGCGGGCGGTCCGCGGGGCCCCGGCTGCGCGACGGCACGTACCGGTTGTGGAACACCGGCCCCGGCCTGCCCTTCGCAGCCGCCGAGGAAGGGTCGTCGGTCACGATGCCCGTGCAGCTGGTGGTGGCGGACGCCGGGACGCACCTGGTCTTCCACGACAGCACGTGGGACGGCACGGTGGCGTTGCGGGAGGGTGAAGAGGGGGCCGGGTCGGGGCACGACCGACCGGGGCGGAGCGTGCTGCGGATGGACGGCGGTCCGCTGCGGTGCTGGGTCACCGTGGGTACGCCCGCGCGCGTGCTGTTGACCTGGGCGTCGCTGACCGGGGCGCCCGCGCTGCCGCCGGCGTGGGCGCTCGGGCATCAGCACGCGTGGTGGGGTCTTGGCGACGAGCAGGACCTGAGGCGGGTCGTGGCCGGCCATCAGGAGCGGGACCTGCCGCTGGACGCGGTGCACCTGGGCCTGGGGCACGCCGATGCCGAGCGGGTGTTCACGGTCGACGAGGAACGGTTCCCGAAGCTGCCCGTGCTCGCCGAGGAGCTGCGCAGGGAGGGCGTCCGGCTGGTGTCGGCCGTCGAGCCGGCGGTCGCGGTCGCGCCGGGCACGGCGGTGTACGACGGCGGGACGCGCGGGGACGTGTTCGTGCGGGACGCCACCGGGGCGGTCGTGCGGGGCGTGGGGCGGCCCGGGGAAGTGGTCTTCCCGGACTTCACGCACGCGGGTGCGCGGGAGTGGTGGGGCGGGCTCCACGAGGAGCGGCTCGGCCGGGGGTTCTCCGGGGTCTGGCACGATCTGGACGCGCCCACGTCGTTCGCCGCCTTCGGGGAGCCGACGTTGCCCCGGTCGGCCCGGCACGCGTTGGAGGGCCGGGGCGGCGACCACCGGGAGGCGCACAACGTCTACGCGCTGTGCATGGCACGGGCCGGGTACGAGGGGTCGCGGGCGCTGACGCCCGACGAGCGGCCGTTCGTCCTCTCCCGTTCCGGATGGGCCGGCCTGCAGCGCTACGGCGGCGCCTGGTCCGGGGGCGTGGCCACGGGCTGGCCGGGGTTGCGGGCGTCGCTGGCACAGGTGCTGGGGCTCGGGCTGTGCGGGGTGCCGTTCGCGGGGCCGGACGTGGGCGGGGCCGAGGGGAGTCCGTCGCCGGAGCTCTATCTGAGGTGGTTGCAGCTGGCCGCCTATCTGCCGCTGTTCCGTACCTCGTCCGGAACGCGCTCGGGGCGGCGGGAGCCGTGGGAGTTCGGGGCCGAGGTGCTGGAGCACGCGCGCGTGGCGCTCGTCGAGCGGCGGAGGCTGCTGCCGTACTTTGTGACGCTGGCGCACCTGGCCCGGCGTACGGGTGCTCCCTATGTGCGTCCCCTGTGGTGGCAGGCACCGGAGGACCGGGCGCTGCGGGACTGCGAGGACGCGTTTCTGCTGGGCGACTGTCTGCTGGTGGCGCCGGTGCTCGGTGCCGGGGCGGACCGGCGTGCGGTGCGGTTGCCGCGGGGGCGCTGGTACGACGTGGCGACGGAGCGGGCGTACGAGGGGCCGGCACAGGTGCTGGTCGACACTTCCGCGGCACGGATCCCGGTGTTCGCGCGCGCGGGAGCGGTGGTTCCGGTGCGCGGGGAGGACGGCGCGCCGGAACTGGAGGTGTGGGCGCCCGCGCGGGGGCGGACCGGCGGAGGGCTGGTCGTGCCGGACGCGGGCGACGGCTGGGTGGAACCGGAGATCGAACGGTACGTGTCCCGCTGGGAGGGGCGGCGGGTGGTCGTGGAGCGGGAGGGCGAGGACGGTCTGAGCGAGCCGTCCTGCCCCGTCCGCGTCCGAGGGCTCGGCGAGCGCGCGGCTCAGATGTAGCGGCCCTCGAAGAAGGCGCGTACGGCCCTGGTGTGGAGCGGGAAGGCCAGGTCCTCCGACCCGCGCAGCAGGTGCCAACCCTCGGTCTCGTCCGTGGCGGCGGAGGGCGGCAGACCCTCGGCCGGCCGCTCGGGCAGCAGCCCGAAGAGCAGCAGGTGGCCGTCGGGCGAGCTCATGGCGTCGGCGAGCCGTACGTCGCGGCTCGCCGCGTCGATGCCCGTCTCCTCCTTGAGTTCGCGCACGACGGCCTGCCGCCAGTCCTCGCGGTCGTCGACGTAGCCGCCGGGCAGGGCGACGCCGCCGAGGGCGGGGGCCACGGTGCGGGTGATGACGACCAGGGCGGTGCCCTGCGTGTCGTACACGGGCTGGAGGGCCACCGCGACCGGCAGCGGGTTGCGGTAGGCCACGGTGCCGCACGCGGCGCAGGTGCGGGGCCAGCCGGAGACGCCCTCTCCGTAGGGCGATCCGCAGCTCGAACAGTGGGAGTCGGGCGCGGAGTTGGGAACGGAGGTTTCAGTTTCGGACACGCGGCGGACTGTATCCGATCACGGAAGGGACGGCTCCGGCAGGCCGGTCAGTGGCGGCCGGCGAGCGACCTGGCGGAGACCGGGAAGTCGAAGTAGGTGTCCGGGTAGGACTCGGGCTTGTAGGTGAAGTGCCACCACTCCTCGGGGAGGTTCACCAGGCCGGCGTCCTCCAGGGTGTCCTTGAGCAGCAGCCGGTTGGCGCGCTGCACGCCCTGGATGCGGGGGTCGAGGGTGTGCGAGCGGGTGTCGAAGCAGTCGTAGCCGGTGCCCATGTCGACGGAGTTGTCGGGGAAGCGTTCGTCCTGCGGCGCGAAGCAGGGCACCAGGGGCTGCCCCGGGTGGTAGGGGCGGGTGGGCCTCGCCGGGAGCCGGACGAGGGTGAGGTCCACGGTGGAGCCGCGGCTGTGGCCGGACTTCTCGGCGATGTAGCCGTCGGCGAACAGGCGGGTCTTGTCGACGTCCGGGTAGAACTCGGCCTTCATGTCCTGGTCGTCGAGGTCCTCGGCCCAGCGCACGAAGTGGTCGACGGCGCGCTGGGGCCGGTAGCAGTCGTACACCTTGAGGGAGTAGCCCTGGCGGAGCAGCCGGGTCTGGGCGCGGTGGAGGGCTTCGGCCGCGGGGCGGGTGAGGATGCACAGGGGCTGTCGGTAGCCGTCGACGCGCTCGCCGACGAAGTTGTGCGCGGTGACATAGCGCATCTCCTCGATGATCGTCGGGTCGACGGCGCGCAGGGCGACGAAGTCCTCCGGCGCCCTCGGTTCGGGCCGTGCCTGCGCGGTGGCGGGGGCTGCCGCGGCGGGGAGGGCGGTGACGGCGAGCAGGGCGGCGAAGGCGGTGGCCAGACCGCGGAGCGCGGCGGAAAGTCGTGTCATGTCCCCTGCATCTATCAGGGCGGGGCTCCGCGGGGGAAGGGGGCGGGGCCGCGACTCGCCGGACACACGCTGCGTGAGCGCGCCGGAATCCTGCGTGAACGTCGCGTGAACTGGCCCCGGGCCGGAGGCCCTCGCGTCATCCTGCTCCCGTGCGCTCCTGGACGGACACTCTCCGCTTCGCCTTCCAGCCGGTGGTCAACCTGACGACCGGCGGGGTCGCGGCGCTGGAGATACTGGCCCGGCCGGAGAGCGGAGACGTGCTCGCCGAGGCGCGGCGCGACGCCGAACTCGACGGTCTGCTCGCGGTGTCGGCGCTGCGCGCGGCGGTGCGCCGGGAGACGCTGCTGCCGCTGCACGTCAACGTGTTCGCGGGCACGCTCGCCGATCTCGGTGGTCTGCGCCCCCTGTACGACGCGGTGCGCGAGGCGGGCCGGCTCCCGTGGGAGGTGACGCTGGACGTGTGCCCGCCCTACACGCACGTGCCGTGGCGGGCCCTGCTCGACGCGGTGACGGTGTTGCGGGGCCAGGGGTTCCGGATCTCGGCGGACGGGGTCGGCGACGGCGACGCGCCGTTGCGGCTGCTGACCGATCTGGCGCCGGAGCTGGTGAAGCTCGACGCGTCGCTGCTGGCGCGGCCGGCGGCCGTGCGGGCGATGCGGGTGCTGTGCGAGGAGTCGGGGGCGCTGCTGGCGGTCGAGGGCGTGGAGACGGAGGCGCAGTGCGCCGTCGCGCGGGCGGCGGGGGCGCAGTTGGCGCAGGGTGAGCTGTTCGCGCCGCCCGCGCGGCTGCCCAGGGTGGACGTATACGTTCCGCCCGGCTCCCCCGGCCTCGTGCCGACGCCGCGGTCGGGGCCGCCGGTACGGCAGTTCGTCCGGCCGGCCGCGCTGTTGCCGGCGACGGCCTCGGCGGGACGGGTGCGGGCGCTGCTGACCGGGTCGCCGGACGTGTCCGGGGTACTGCTCGTGGACCGGGACGGGGTTCCGGTGCGCTCGGTGCACCGCTCCCGCTTCCTGCTGTCGATGTCGGGGCGCTACGGGCACGCCCTGTACGCCGACCGGCCGGCCGCCAAGCTCGGCGACCCGCCGCGGACGGTGGGCGTCGACGCGACGGCCTGGGAGGTGCTGGACGTGGTCGCCGTGGGCGGTCCGAACCGTACGTCGGACGACGTGGCCGTCGTGGATGCCCGCGGGCGGTGCGTGGGCGTCGTACGGCTCGCGGACCTGGTGCGGGCGTTGGCGGAGAGCCGGGTGGAGGAGGCGGCCGGGCTCAATCCGCTGACGCGGCTGCCCGGTTCGGACGCGATCACGGCCGAGGTGGACCGGCGCATCGCGGCCGGGCGGGCGTTCGCGCTGAGCTGGCTCGACGTGGACCGCTTCAAGCAGGTCAACGACGGGGCCGGGTTCGCCGCGGGCGACGAGCTGATCCGGGCGGTCGGGCGGGCGCTGCTGCGGACGGCGGCCGGGGAGACCCGGGTGGGGCACATCGGCGGGGACGACTTCCTGGTGCTCACCGATCCGGAGGGGCTGGATCCGCTGGCCGCCTCGGTGCTGGACGTACCGTGGTCGGCGGGTGGTCGGGCGGTGACACTGTCCCTGGCGACGGTGCTGTGCGCGCCGTGGAGCGTGCCGGACCATCGGGGGGCGGCGGCCCGGCTAGCGCCGTTGAAGAAGGCGGCGAAGGCGTTGCGCGGGGCGAGTTGGGTGCTGGGCCGGGCGGACGCACCGGGCCACGAGGTCCGGCGCGGCACGGACCGGACGACGGCGCCGGCGGGCTGAGCGGCCGGCCGGCCACCGCGACCGCCGTACACCGGCCGGTCCCGCCAAGGGACTGCGAACCCGGGATCGCCCGGGACGGAACCGGGCCGCCGGGGAACCCGTGCGGTCGGCCACCTTGACGCTCTCCGGGCTCCGGTCGACACTTCCCGTGTCGGTCGACATCGCCGTACATCTCGGCGCATTTGGGCGCCGTGGCGCACGGGACCCCTGTGTTTCGGGGCCCCTCCCCCACGGGCGGTTCGACTGCTACGCCAGGCACGCTCGTCACTCACGCCCCCTCGGCGGACGCCGCCACGGGAACGCACCCCGCACCTGAGGACCGGGGCCGACCGTCCCGGGCCAGGGCCTAGGAGCCGCCATGAGCAACGGAGACATCTTCGTCGGCGAAGTCATCGGTACCGCGATCCTCATCCTCTTCGGCGCCGGGGTCTGCGCCGCCGTGACCCTCAGGTACAGCAAGGCGCGGGCGTCGGGGTGGGTGGTGATCTCGTTCGGCTGGGGTTTCGGCGTGCTGGCCGGCGCGTACACGGCGGCCCCGCTGTCCGGCGGGCACCTCAACCCCGCCGTCACGCTCGGGATCGCCGTCGACACCGGCGAGTGGGACAAGGTCTGGGTCTACGTGCTGGGGCAGTTCGTCGGGGCGATGCTCGGCGCCGTGCTCTGCTACCTCACGTACTTCGCCCAGTTCCAGGCCAACGTCCGCGGCACCGGCACGACCGAGGGCACCGCGGACGAACCGGTTCCGACGCTCGGCGTCTTCTCGACCGTCCCCGAGATCCGGAACCCGGTCGCCAACCTGGTGACGGAGATCATCGCGACCGCCGCGCTCGTGCTGCCGATCCTGGCGTTCGGACTCACCGAGGGCCTCGGCGAGTCCGGGACGCTGGTGCTGATCGTCTCCCTGCTCGTCGTCGGCATCGGACTCTCCCTGGGCGGGCCGACCGGCTACGCCATCAACCCGACGCGTGACCTCGGCCCGCGCATCGTGCACACCTTCCTGCCGATCCCGAACAAGGGCACGTCCGACTGGGGTTACGCCTGGATCCCGGTGGCCGGCCCGCTGATCGGCGGAGCGCTCGCCGGACTCGTCTACAACGCGGCCTTCTGAGCCGCCCAGCGGCCGCCCGGCGCCGGCCCGGGGCTCGCCCGGCAGCCGGCCGGCACTCGCCCAGCAGTCCTCCGCACCCGGCCCGAGGGGCAAGCATGACGGACCACTCCACCAAGTACGTCGCCGCGATCGACCAGGGCACCACCTCCAGCCGCTGCATCGTCTTCGACCAGGACGGCGCGATCGTCGCCGTCGACCAGCGCGAACACCGCCAGATCTTCCCCAGGCCCGGCTGGGTGGAGCACGACGCCACCGAGATCTGGTCCAAGGTGCAGGCGGTGGTCGCCGGAGCACTCGCCAGGGCCGGGCTGGGCGCCGACCGGCTCAGCGCGCTGGGCATCACCAACCAGCGGGAGACGACGGTCCTGTGGGACCGCACGACCGGCAAGCCGGTGCACAACGCGATCGTCTGGCAGGACACCCGTACGTCCGCGCTGTGCCGGCAACTGGGCGGCACGGACGGCCAGGACCGGTTCCGCGAGTCGACCGGGCTGCCGCTGGCCAGCTACTTCTCCGGGCCGAAGGTGGCCTGGCTGCTCGACAACGTGCCCGGTCTCCGGGCCCGTGCCGAGCGCGGTGAGATCGCCTTCGGGACGATGGACTCCTGGCTCGTCTGGAACCTCACCGGCGGCACCGACGGCGGACGGCACGTCACCGACGTGACCAACGCCGGGCGCACCATGCTGATGGACCTGAGGACCCTCCAGTGGGACCCGTCCGTCCTGTCCGCCATGAACATCCCCGAGGCCGTGCTCCCCGAGATCAGGTCCTCCGCCGAGGTGTACGGCACCGCGGTCGGCCGGCTCGCCGGTGTGCCCGTGGCCTCCGCCCTGGGGGACCAGCAGGCGGCGGTGTTCGGGCAGGCCTGCTTCGACGTGGGCGCGGCCAAGAACACGTACGGCACGGGCAGCTTCCTGCTCCTCAACACCGGCGACCGGCCGGTCCCGTCGAAGAGCGGACTGCTGACGACGATGGGCTACAAGATCGGCGACGAGGCGCCCGTGTACTGCCTGGAGGGGTCGATCGCCGTCACCGGGGCGCTGGTGCAGTGGTTCCGCGACCAGCTCGGCATCATCCGCGACGCCGACGAGATCGAGCCGCTGGCCGCGAGCGTGGCGGACAACGGGGGCGCGTACATCGTGCCGGCCTTCTCCGGACTGTTCGCGCCGTACTGGCGTTCCGACGCCCGCGGAGTCGTCACGGGCCTGACCCGCTACGTCACCAAGGCCCACCTCGCGCGCGCGGTGCTGGAGGCGACGAGCTGGCAGACCCGCGAGGTCGTGGACGCCATGTACCAGGACTCGGGGGTGCGGATCACGACCCTGAAGGTCGACGGGGGCATGACCAAGAACGGTCTGCTGATGCAGCACCAGGCGGACGTGCTGGGCGTGCCGGTGATCCGCCCCCGGGTCTCCGAGACCACCTGCCTGGGTGCCGCCTACGCGGCCGGCCTGGCCACCGGCGTGTGGAGCGGCCTCGACGAACTCAGGGCGCACTGGCAGCGGGACGCCGAGTGGGCGCCCGTCATGCAGGCGTCGGTGCGCGACCGGGAGTACCGCAACTGGCGCAGGGCGGTGGAGAAGAGCTTCGGCTGGACGGAGGACGAGGACACGGCCTAGCTGTACTGACCCGCCGGGCCGTTCACGTCGTGACGGGCCGGCGGCGGTCCGCCGCCTGGGCCATCGCGTGCTGGACGACGCCGATGAGGACCTCCTTGACGGACTCCCGGTCCCGGGCGTCGCACATCACCAGGGGCACGCCCGCGTCGAGGTCGAGGGCCTGGCGGACCATCTCGACCGGGTAGCGCGCCGATCCCTCGAAGCAGTTGACGCCGACCACGAACGGGATGGAGCGCCGCTCGAAGTAGTCGACGGCGGCGAAGCAGTCCTCCAGGCGCCGGGTGTCGGCCAGGACGACGGCGCCCAGCGCGCCCTCGGACAGTTCGTCCCACATGAACCAGAACCGCTCCTGGCCGGGCGTGCCGAAGAGGTACAGCACCAGGTCCTCGCGCAGGGTGATCCGTCCGAAGTCCATGGCGACCGTGGTGGTGTGCTTGCCCTCCACGCCGCTGATGTCGTCGACGGGCCGCCCGGCCTCGGTGAGCAGTTCCTCGGTGCGCAGCGGCCTGATCTCGCTGACCGCGCCGACGAGGGTGGTCTTGCCCACCCCGAACCCGCCGGCCACCAGGATCTTGAGCGTGACGGGCTCGACCGGCGGCTTGCCGCGCTGGGAACGCCCGAAGATCATCGGTCTCTTCTCCTTAACGTGCCGCCGCCCGACGTGCCCGGGGGCCGGCTCACAGTGCCCTCAACCCGTTGATCACGTCGCGCAGGATGTTCTCGTCCGGCAGTTCGGCCGGGGGCACGGGCCGGTTGACGTGCACGAGTTCGATGTCCACGAGGTCGCCGACCAGGACCCGCACGACCCCGACGGGGAGGTCGAGTTCGGCGGCGAGTTCGGCGACCGACTGCGGGGTGTCGCGGCACAGGCCGACGATGTCCACGTGCTCCGGGGAGAGCGTGACGTCCGCCTCGGGATCGTCCGCGTGGGGTTCCGTGACGACCACCGCGATCAGGTCGAGGCGGTGCTGGGCCGCGCTGGTGGTGCGGCCACGCGTCATGGCGTACGGACGGACGACGGGGCCGGCCTCGTCGTCGAACCAGTGGTTTGTTCCCTGACCGTCAGCACTCATGTCATCCCACTTACCCGCCCGAGGGCAGATCGGTGCGCGGCGCGGTGCCCAGGTGCACGCCGACCCGCTTGACGAGCAGGGTCATCTCGTAGGCGACCTGTCCGACGTCCGAGTCGGCGTCGGACAGGACGGCCAGGCAACTTCCGTCACCGGCGGCCGTGACGAACAGGAAGGCTTCGTCGAGTTCGACGACCGTCTGCCGGACGCTGCCCGCCTCGAAGTGCCGGCCCACGCCCTTGGCGAGGCTGTGGAACCCGGACGCCACGGCGGCGAGGTGCTCGCTGTCCTCCCTGGTCAGGTCCTTGGACACACCCGTCGCCAGGCCGTCGCCGGACAGGACGACGGCTTTGCGGATGCTCGCGACACGGTCCACCAGGTCGTCGAGGAGCCAGTTCAGCTCGCCGGACTTGGTCGCGGTGTGGCCGGTCGTCTTCGGTGCGGTCATCGACCGTCCCCCTTTGTCGTTCCTCGTGGTGCTGATGGTGCCGTGCCGCCGGGTGGGTCGTCACCCGCGGCGTTCTCCTTGCGGCCGCGCTGCCAGCCGCGCTGGAGCGAGGCCATACGGCTGCGTACCTCGTCGGCGTCGCGGTCGGCGGGGTCGGAGCGGTCCTCGGGGGCCGGCTCGGGGCTCTGCCTGAGCTGGGGGGCCAGGCTGGCCTGCCGCACGCGTCGGGGCAGCGCCCCGGCCTCGGCGTCGGCGCACGGGGCGTCCTCGTCGGCGGGCGGCACGCCGTCGCCGCGGTCGGCCGTGGGGCCCGCGGTGCGGTCGGCGGTGGCCTCGCCGCGGCGACGGGACGGCAGCGCGGGGAGTTCGCCGGCGGTGTCCCCGGCGGTCCGTTCCGGGACGGGGCGCCCGTGCGAGCTGACCAGCTTGGGGGTGCGGCGGCGGGGCAGCGCGACCGGTGCGTTCTCCTCGGTTCCGTCCTCGGCCGGCCGCTCGCCACCGGGCCGGGGTTCGGGGCGCCGCGGTCCGGTACGGCGGGCGGCCTCGTCGTCGTCGGCCGCGGCCAGGGAACGGCGGGGGCGGAACAGGCCGCCGCGCTCCCCGTCCTGGTCGTCGAGTACGCCCGGGAGGTCGTCGAGGGCGTCCAGGTCGACGGGCGCCTCCAGCTCGACCGGGCCGTCCAGCAGCGCGGCCGGCCGCTCCGGGAGTCGTGCGGGCACGTGGGAGAGGGCGGAACGGCGGCTGTCCTCCCGCTCCTTGTCCTTGACGTGCTGGGGGCGGTCGAGGCGGAAGCCGACCCCGTTGGTGTCCGGGGCGTCGTCGGTGAGCAGCGCGTCGGGGACGAAGACGACCGCGGTGGTGCCGCCGTACGGGGACGGCTGCAGCGACACCCGGACGTTCTGCCGCTGGGCGAGCCGGCTGACCACGAACAGGCCGAGCCGGTCGGTGTCGGACAGCTCGAACTCGGGTGTCTCGGCCAGCCGGAGGTTGGCGTCGAGCAGGGCGTCGGCGGCCATGCCGAGGCCGCGGTCGTGGATCTCCAGGGTGAAGCCGTTGGCGACGCGCTCGCCCAGCACCTGCACGGCGGTGTGCGGGGGCGAGAACACCGTGGCGTTCTCCAGGAGTTCCGCCACCAGGTGGGTGAGGTCGGCGACCGCGGGTCCGGTGACGGCGACGCGGGGCAGCCTGCGGACCTCGATGCGCTCGTAGTCCTCGACCTCGGCGACGGCGGCCCGCACCACGTCCATGAGCTGGACGGGCTTGCGCCACTGCCGGGAGGGTGCGGCGCCGGAGAGGATGACCAGGCCCTCGGCGTGCCGGCGCATGCGGGTGGTCAGGTGGTCGAGGCGGAACAGGTCGGCGAGTTCCTCGGTGTCCTCGGTCCTGCGTTCCATGGTGTCGAGCAGGGTGAGCTGCTTGTGCAGCAGCACCTGGCTGCGGCGCGCGAGGTTGACGAAGACCTCGGAGACGCCCGCGCGCAGCTCGGCCTGTTTGACGGCGGCTTCCACGGCGGCGCGCTGGAGGGTGTTGAGGGCCTGGCCGACCTCGCCCATCTCGTTCCGGTCGTACTCGAGGCGCGGCACCTCGGTCTCGACGTCCACCTCTTCGCCCGCCGACAGGCGGCGCATCACGCTGGGCAGGCGGACGCCGGAGGCTTCGTGGGCCTCCAGGCGCAGCTGCTTGAGGTCGCGGATGAGGGAACGGCCGACCCGGACCGACAGGAAGAGGGAGTACAGCAGGGCGATCAGGCCGAGCGCTCCGGCGACGACGGCCTTGGCGATGGTACTGGTGGCGACCGGGTCGACGCGGTCCTGGTAGCGGTCGGCGGCGTTGTCGTCGAGTTCGCCGAGTTCCTTGAGGACGTTCCCGGCGGCGGTGTCCCAGCTCTGGGCGGTGACTCCGCTCGGCGTGCCGGTGTCGGAGGAGACCGCGGCCTGCTCGGCGACCCGGAGGGGGGCGGAGGCGGCGTTCTGCCAGAAGCGCTGGTAGCGGCCGCGCTCGGTGGCGGGCAGCAGCGGCAGGTTGATGGCGTACATGACGGTGCGCTGCGCGACGAGGTCGGAGACGTCCCGGATCTCGGTGCGGGTGAGCCGCCCGGTGACCAGGGCGGAGCCGAGGAGAGCGTCCTCGCGGGAGAGCAGCTCGCGGGCGCGGGAGACGTTGACCAGCGCGCGGTACTGCTTGTCGAGGCCCACGTCGTCGACGACGTTGAGGTTGGCGAGCAGGTCGTGGCAGGGGTCGACCAGGCGGTTGTAGAGACCGAGGGCCTGGGCCCGGTCGACGGTGCCGTCCTCGACGCTGCGGCGCAGGGAGCCCAGCCCGTCGAAGGCGTCCAGTACGGCGGTGAGCCGCTCCTCCCCGGCCTGGCCGAGGTCGTCCCGCACGTCGGCGTCGGCCGCGTTGCGGCGGATCTCCGCGACGGCCTCGTCGGTGGCGGTGCGGCTGCGCTGCAGGGCTGCGAGTCCGTCGGAGGCGCGGGGGTCGGCGAGGTGGACGAGGGTCTGGCGTCGTTCCTGCTGGAGGACCCGGACGGTGTCCTCGACCGGGTAGCCGATCTCCTCGACGACGTTGGAGACGCTGAACAGACGGGCCGCCTCACGGCCCGTCAGTACCGTGGCGAAGGCCCAGATCGCGGTCAGGGACACCAGCGGCACGAGGAGCAGCGCCACGATCTTCCGGCGGATCGACTTCCCGCGAAAGCGCATGGCCTCCCCCAGCTCGACCCCCACCGGCGGGGGTACACATGTGCGTCAACAAACGGCGCGAGCCTACTACTGACGCACAGGTAACTCGAAGACCCGTCCGGAGGCCGAACTTCCGCACCCGGGGACGGCGATGGTCAGTTGTCCGGTCATTGCGGGAGATTGCCTCCCGGGATCGGCCGACGGACGCGGGGCCGCCGGGGCGGTGTGACGGGCGGATTGGCCGAAATTATTCGACTGCGCGGGATTTCCGGGAATCTTGGGGACCCGTCGTTCGTCCTTCACTACGGGAAATGGAGGCGGAATCGGCCACAGGAGCCGCATCCCGCCCCCGGGCGGCGTAAAGCAGCGCAAGCCGGGCAGCCAGAGGGGAGCCGTGTCTTGGGACACGGACGAGCTGTCTGCTGGCGGTGGGGAGTGACATGTTGATGGGCACGGTGGAGCGGCGCGGGGCGCCCGCGGACGACGGGGCGACCGGGGCGACCGGGGCGACCGGGGCGACCGGGGCGACCGGGGCGACCGTACCGGTGGCTCGGAAGGCCCCGGATCGCGACGGTCCGGCGGCCGGACCGGACAGCCGGGCGGACGAGCGACCTTCGGCGTACCGGCCGTTGTGGACGGAGGAGCCCGCGCGGCGCCGCCGGTTGCCCGATCCGGTGCGAACGGCGGCCGTGCGGGCGGTGCTGGTCGTCGCCGTGACGCTGATACTGGCGATGGTGGCCTTCCTGAGCACGCTGGCGGAGTCCTGGCTGGCGTTCCCGATGGTGCTCGCCAGTGTGGCGGGCACGGTGGTGGCCACCTGGGGCGTGCTGGACGTGTGGGTGACACGACAGGTGTGGAACCAGCGGCACGGTGTCGTGTCGGTACCGAGCAGCACCGCGCGGGCCATGCGCCGCGAGCGTCGCCGGGCCAGGCGGCTGGCCCGGGCCGCCGAGCGGGGCCAGGGGCGGATAGGTCGGCGGGGCGGCGCGGGCCAGCTGTCGCATCCCTGAGCGGCCGGGCGGCGTCCCGCGCACGGCGGGAGCCGTGGACTACGCCGGTATTCGGTCGGTCCCGTGGGCGAGTTCGCGCCGGGCCCTCGTGAAGGAGCGAGGGCGGTCCACGGCGAGTACCGCGGTGGTCCGGCCGTCGCGTTCGTAGCGGGCCAGGAGGCCGTCCTCGCCCGGGGCCCCGTCGGTCACCCCGCCCTCGACTACACGGACGGTGTCGCCCGCTCGGCGCCGCCCGGCGAAGCGGAGTCGGGTGCCGTACTGGTCGGACCAGAAGTACGGCACCGACCTCGCGCTCTCCACCGTGCGTCCGGCGAGCAGGTTGGCCACGGCGGCGCGGGGCTGCCGGGTGGCGGAGGTCCAGTGCTCCTCGCGGGTGCCGCCGACGCGTGCCACGTCTCCGACGGCGACCACCTGCGGCAGGGAGGTCACACAGCCGTCGTCGCACAGGACGCCGTCCTTCAGGACCAGTGCCGAGCCCGCCAGCCAGGCGGTGTTGGGCGCGGCCCCGATGCCGACGACCACCACATCGGTGGGGAGCGTGCGCCCGTCGGTGAGTGCCACCGCGGTGACGGCAGCGCGGCCGTGCAGTGCGGCCACGGAGGCGCCGGTGACCAGCCGGACGCCACCGCGTCGGTGCAGGGCGGCACACACCGCGGCCATCTCGGGCCCGAGTTGGGGCACGAGCGGGAGCGCGGCGGCCTCGACGACGGTGACCTCGTGCCCGAGGGCGGCGAACGAGGAGGCGGTCTCGGCGCCGATGAAGCCGCCGCCGACGACGACCACCCGGCGTGGGCCGCGGGTGAGTTCGGCCCGCAGGGCGCGGGCGTCGTCCAGGGTGCGCAGGGTGTGGACGCCGGACGGGCCGCCTCCGGGCGAGTGGCTCCCGGTCAGGCGCCGGGCCGACGCGCCGGTGGCGACGACGACGCCGTCGGTGGAGACGGTGCGTCCGCCGTCGAGCACTACGGTCCGCCCTCGCGCGTCCAGTCCGCGGGCGCGGACGCCGAGCAGCCACTCGGCGTCCAGGCCGGCGATCTCCTCGGCGTCCGTGAGCGCCAGCCGGTCTTCGTCGGCCCGGCCGGTGAGGTACTCCTTGGACAGGGGCGGCCGGTCGTATGGCCGGTACGGTTCGTCGCCGACGATCACCAGCCGGCCGTCGAACCCCTGGGCCCGCAGTTCCCGGGCGGCGTACAGGCCGGAGAGCGAGGCGCCGACGACGGTCACGGTCCTCATGCGGCGCTTCCCTCCTCGGCGGCGAGGTGGACGTGGACGACGCCGTCGTCCACGGTGACCCGGTGGGTGCGCACGGGCCTGCGGGCCGGGAGACAGGTCGGCCGGCCGGTGCGCAGGTCGAACGAGGCGGCGTGCAAGGGGCATTCCACCAGGCAGCCCTCCAGCCAGCCCTCGGACAGCGAGGCGTCCTGGTGGGTGCAGGTGTCGTCGAGGGCGTAGAGCTCGCCGTCGTCGGTGTGGAAGACGGCGATCGGCGGCTGCGTCGCGACGCGGACGGACTCGCCCTTGGGGAGGTCTTCGAGGCGGCAGACGGGAATCATGGGGCTCCCCTCTCGGTCCGGAACGCGTGTCCTGCCGGGCCGCGAGGGCGCGTACCCTTCCGGGATCCGGACGCTTCGGTAACATGATGTTTCTCATGGCGCATTGGAGAGCGCTATGCGCAACAGAATCCGGGGCGGGGGCCCATGGCGTCAAGGGCTTCCCGCAGATGCGGTCCCACGGGGCCGTCAGGTGGTGGGAGTTGAGCCATGACCCGCGCACAGAGGCAGCCCGACCGTGGTGAGGCCCAGGTGACGAACAAGCAGGGCGGCGGCAGGGGCGCGGCCAGCGCCGTGCAGTCGGTGGACCGCGCCGTGAGCGTGCTGGAGATCCTCGCCCGGCTCGGCGAGGCGGGTGTCACCGAGATCGCCGACGAGCTGGAGGTGCACAAGTCCACGGCCTTCCGGCTGCTCGGGGTGCTGGAGAACCGCGGCCTGGTGGCCCAGGAGAAGGAACGCGGCAAGTACTACCTGGGCGCCGGCGTGCTGCGCCTGGCCGGAGCGGCGGCGGTACGCCTGGACATCTCGCAGGAGGGTGTGCCCGTCTGCCGGGAACTCGCCGACGAACTGGGCGAGACGGCGAACATCGCGGTCCTGGACGACGACGCGGCGGTCAACGTCATGCAGGCCCGCGGCACCGCCTCCGTGACCGCGCAGAACTGGCTCGGCCGCCGGACCCCGCTGCACGCCACCGCCAGCGGCAAGGTGCTGCTCGCCCATCTGCCGCCGACGCTGCGCGAGGGCCTGCTGGCCCGCCCGCTGCACCGGTTCACCGAGCACACCGTCACCGGCGCGGCGGTGCTGCGCGGCGAACTCGAGACCGTCACCGGGCAGGGTTACGCGATCACCCAGCAGGAGTTGGAGATCGGGCTGGCTGCCGTCGCCGCCCCCGTCCGGTCCCACGACGGCAAGGTGATCGCGTCGATCAGCGTCTCGGGCCCGGTCTACCGGCTGACCCCGCAGCGGCTGCCCGACCTGGCCGAGCGCACCGCCGCGGCGGGGGTCGAGCTGTCCCGCCGGATGGGCTACGGCGGCTGACCGGGCGCCCGGGACGGCACGAACAGGAGAGACCGGAGGGCGAACGGAAGGCGATCACGGCGCGGGGGGCGGCGGACTTCGAACAGGTCCCGCCGCCCCCGCGCCGTCTTGTGTTCTGAACAGGGCCCGCCGCCCCGCGCCGTTCCGTGTGCCGTGCGCCGACCCCGGCGGCAGCGGATTTCGGCCGTCCCGTGCCTTTTGCCAAGGGTTAACCCGCACCTCTTGACGGCCACTTGATGGCATTCCCACTATGTTCCCCATCGCGCAACCCATCGTGCAATGCGCAACAGCAGAGGAGCTTGTCGTGCCACACGAGGTCCGTGCCGTAGTCGCTGTGAAGAGGGGCGCACCCGTCGAGGTGCGGACGATCGTCGTCCCCGACCCGGGGCCCGGCGAGGTGCTGGTCGCGGTGCAGGCATGCGGGGTCTGCCACACGGACCTGCACTACCGGGAGGGCGCGATCACGGACGACTTCCCGTTCCTGCTGGGCCATGAGGCGGCCGGCACGGTCGAGGCGGTCGGTGAGGGCGTCGGCGGACTGGCGCCGGGGGACTACGTGGTCCTGGCGTGGCGGGCTCCGTGCGGGGGCTGCCGGTCCTGTCGGCGCGGCCGCCCCTGGTACTGCTTCGCGTCCCGCAACGCCGCCCGGCCGATGACCCTGCCGGACGGCACCCGGCTGACCGCGGCCCTCGGCATCGGGGCCTTCGCCGAGAAGACCCTGGTCGCGGCCGGGCAGGCGGTGAAGGTCGACCCGGCCGCCCGTCCGGAGGCCGCCGGTCTCGTCGGCTGCGGGGTGATGGCCGGGTACGGCGCCGCCGTCAACACGGGTGGGGTGGGCCGGGGCGACTCGGTCGCCGTGATCGGCTGCGGCGGCGTCGGGGACGCGGCGATCGCGGGCGCCGCCCTGAACGGCGCCGTGAAGATCATCGCGGTCGACGTGGACGGCCGGAAACTGGACCGGGCGGAACGGTTCGGCGCCACGCACACCGTCGACTCCCGCGGCACCGACCCGGTCGAAGCCGTCCGCGCGCTGACCGACGGCCACGGCGTGGACCTCGCGATCGACGCCGTGGGGCTCCCCGAGACCTTCCGTCAGGCGTTCTACATGCGCGACCACGCGGGCGTACTGGTCCAGGCCGGGGTGCCCACGCCGGACACCACCGTCGAACTGCCGCTCCTCGACGTGTTCTCGCGCGGCGGCGCTATCAAGTCGTCCTGGTACGGGGACTGCCTGCCCAGCCGCGACTTCCCCTTTCTGATCGACCAGTACCTGCACGGGCTGCTGGACCTCGGCGCCTTCGTCTCGGAGACGACGACGCTGGACGGCGTGGAGGAGGCGTTCGCCAAGATGCACCGCGGCGAGGCACTGCGCTCGGTGGTGGTCCTGTGAGCCCCCGGGACCCCGGTCGTCCGCCCCGCGTGGTCGTCGTCGGTGCCGGCATCGTCGGCTGCTCGCTCGCCGACGAACTGACCGCCCGCGGGTGGACGGACGTCACCGTCCTCGACCAGGGCCCGTTGCCCGCACCCGGCGGCTCCACCTCGCACGCGCCCGGCCTGGTCTTCCGGACCAGCCCGTCCCGCACCCTGACGGCCTTCGCCCAGTACACCGTCGAGAAGTTCACCTCCCTCGCCCAGGACGGGGTGCCGTGCTTCCAGCAGGTCGGCGGCCTGGAGCTGGCGACCACCCCGGAGCGCCTCGCCGACCTGCACCGCAGGGCCGGATTCGCCGCCGCCTGGGGTGTGCGCGGCGAGATCGTCGACGCCGCCCGTTGCGCGGAACTCTGGCCACTGCTGGACGCGTCGGTGGTCCTCGGCGGCTTCCACACCCCGGAGGACGGCCTGGCGCGGGCCCTGCACGCCTCCCGCGCCCAGCTGGACCGCGCCGTCGCGCGGGGCGCCCGCGCCCTGGACCGGCACACGGTCACCGGCATCGAGCGGGTGGACGGCAGGGTCACGGGAGTCGTCACCGACCGCGGCACCTTCCCCGCCGACCACGTCGTCTCCGCGGCGGGCTTCTGGGGACCGGTCGTCGGCCGCATGGCCGGGGTCGACGTACCACTGCAACCGCTCGCCCACCAGTACGCGCGGACCGGGCCGCTGCCCCAGCTGGGCGGTGCCACCGCCGACGCTTCGAAGCCGATCCTCCGCTTCCAGGACCGTGACCTGTACTTCCGTGAACACGGCGACCGGCTCGGCATCGGCTCCTACGCCCACCGTCCGCTGCCGGTGGACCCGTTCGCCGTCCCCGGCTACGACGAGGCCCGCGCCCGGGACATGGACATGCCCTCGTCGTACCCCTTCACCCCCGAGGACTGGGCGCCCAGCTGGGAGGACTGCCGCCGTCTGATGCCCGCCCTGCGCACGGCCCGGATCGAGTCGGGCTTCAACGGCCTCTTCTCCTTCACCCCGGACGGCATGCCGATCCTCGGCGAGTCCCGCGCGCTGCGCGGCTTCTGGCTGGCGGAGGCGGTCTGGGTGACCCACTCGGCCGGGGTCGCCAAGGCCGTCGCCGAGTGGATGGTGGACGGCCGTCCGTCGATCGACGTGCACGAGTGCGACCTCACGCGGTTCGAGGAGGCGCAGCGCTCACCGGCGTACGTCCGTGACCGCGGCGCGCAGCAGTTCGTGGAGGTGTACGACGTCGTCCACCCGCTCCAGCCGGTGGAGCGGCCCCGTCCGCTCCGGGTCAGCCCCTTCCACGCACGTCAGCAGCGGCTCGGCGCGTACTTCCTGGAGAGCGGCGGCTGGGAACGGCCGCACTGGTACGAGGCGAACGCCCCGCTCGCCGCGGACCTCGGCCTGCCCGACCGCGACGCCTGGTCGGCCCGCCACTGGTCCCCGATCGCGGCCGCGGAGGCACGCGCCACCCGCGAGCGGGTCGCCCTGTACGACATGACCCCGCTGCGTCGTCTGGAGGTCACCGGTCCCGCGGCCCTGGACTTCCTCGACCGCATGACCAGCAACAACCTCCGCAAGAAGCCCGGGGCGGTCACCTACACCCTCCTCCTCGACGAGACCGGCGGCATCCGCTCCGACCTGACCGTCGCGCGCCTGGCCTCCGACCGGTTCCAGGTCGGCGCCAACTCCCCCGCCGACCTCGACCATCTGCTCCGCCACGCGCCCGACGGTGTCCGGATCAGGGACGTCACCTCCGGCACCTGCTGCGTCGGCGTCTGGGGACCGCTGGCCCGTGACCTCGTCCAGCCGCTGACGCCGGACGACTTCTCGCACGAGGCGTTCGGCTACTTCAGGGCGAGGCAGACCTGGGTCGGCCATGTGCCGGTCACCGCGCTGCGCCTGAGCTACGTCGGTGAGCTTGGCTGGGAGCTGTACACCACGGCCGACCTCGGGCTCAGGCTCTGGGACACCCTGTGGGAGGCCGGGCAGCGGCTCGGCGTGATCGCGGCCGGGCGGTCCGCCTTCAACTCGCTGCGGCTGGAGAAGGGGTACCGGGCCTGGGGCACGGACATGACCGACGAGGACAATCCCTACGAGGCGGGCGTCGGTTTCGCCGTCCGCATGGACAAGGCGGACTTCGTCGGCAGGGCTGCGCTGGAGCGCGCGGGAGAACCGGAGCGGCGGCTCAGGCCCCTCCTCCTCGACGACCCCGCCGCCGTGGTGCTCGGCAAGGAGCCGGTGTACGTGGACGGCACTCCGGCCGGGTACGTGACCAGCGCCGCGTACGGCTGCACACTCGGCCGCTGCGTCGCGTACGCGTGGCTCCCGGCCGCGGTGGCCACCGGCACCGGCGTGGACGTCGAGTACTTCGGCGAGAAGGTGTCCGCCACGGTCGCCGAGGAGCCGCTGTTCGACCCGAAGATGACCCGCATCCGCCGTTGACCGCCCCAGGAGGCCCCGAGTTGTCCCCCACCTACGACGTGATCGTCATCGGTCTCGGCGGCATGGGCAGTGCCGCCGCCCACCATCTCTCCGCCCGGGGTGTCCGCGTGCTGGGCCTGGAGAGGTTCGGCCCGGTGCACAACCGGGGCTCCAGCCACGGCGGTTCGCGGATCACCCGGCAGTCGTACTTCGAGGACCCCGCGTACGTACCCCTGCTGCTGCGCGCCTACGAGCTGTACGAGGACCTGGAGCGGGCCACCGGCCGGGACATCGCCCTGCTCTGCGGCGGGGTGATGGTCGGCCGCCCCGACTCGTGGACCGTCTCCGGATCGCTGCGCTCGGCCCGCGAGTGGGACCTGCCGCACGAGATGCTGGACGCCCGGGAGATCCGCCGCCGCTTCCCGACGCTCGCGCCGGGCGACGACGAGGTCGCGCTGTACGAGGCAAGGGCCGGGCTGCTCCGCCCGGAGAACACCGTGGCCGCGCATCTCCAGCTCGCCACGCGGCAGGGCGCCGACCTGCACTTCGACGAACCGACGACCCGCTGGGAGCCCTACCGGGACGGCGTGCGGGTGCACACCGCCGAGAACACCTACACCGCTTCCCACCTGGTGGTCTGCCCGGGGGCGTGGGCGCCGCGGCTGCTCGCCGACCTCGGGGTGCCGTTCAGGGTCGAGCGGCAGGTCATGTACTGGTTCCGGCCGCGCGGCGACCTCCGCCCCTTCCGCCCCGCGAGCCATCCGATCTACGTCTGGGAGGACGCCGCGGGCGTCCAGGTCTACGGCTTCCCCGCCATCGACGGCCCCGAGGACGGCGCCAAGGTCGCCTTCTTCCGCAAGGGGCACGACACGACGCCCGAGACCGTCGACCGCACCGTGCACGACCACGAGATCCGGGCCATGGCGGACCACATGTCCGGCCGCGTCCCCGATCTGCCCGGCACCTTCCGCAGGGCCGCGACCTGCATGTACACCACCACCCCCGACGAGCACTTCGTGATCGCCCGCCACCCGGCGCACCCCGACTCGGTCACGGTGGCGTGCGGCTTCTCGGGGCACGGGTTCAAGTTCGTACCGGTCGTCGGCGAGATCCTCGCCGACCTGGCCCTGACCGGCACCACCGCGCACCCCATCGGCCTCTTCGACCCCGCCCGAGGAGTACGCACGTGACGACGACGCCCCTGTCCCCCAGCCTCGTCCCGACGCTGCCCGGCCGCTACTACACCGACCCGGAGGTCTTCCGCCGGGAGCAGCGGCACGTCTTCGAGGCGATGTGGTGCTGCGCCGTGCGCGGCGCCGACCTCGAACGGCCCGGCGCCTTCCGCACCGTGCAGATCGGCCGCGAGAACGTGATCGTCACCCGGACCCGCAGCGGCGACCTGCGCGCCTTCCTCAACATCTGCCGGCACCGCGGCGCCCGGCTGTGCCTGGAGGAGTCCGGCGAGGTGCGCCGCACCCTCCAGTGTCCGTACCACGCGTGGACGTACGACCTGGACGGCAGGCTGGTCGCCGCGCCCAATCTGACGAAGATGACCGATGTCGACCGGTCCGCGTACGGCCTGGTCGAGGTCGCCCTGCGCGAGTGGCTCGGCTACGCCTGGGTGTGCCTGGCCGACGAGCCGCCCTCCTTCGAGGAGACGGTGCACGGCGCCGCCGTCGAACGGCTCGGCGATCCGGCCGCCATCGAGCGGTACGGGACCCAGCGGCTGGCGCTGGGCAGGCGCGTGAGCTACGACGTGCGGGCCAACTGGAAGCTGATCGTCGAGAACTTCATGGAGTGCTACCACTGCGCCACCATCCACCCCGAACTCACCGACGTACTGCCCGAGTTCGCCGAGGGCTACGCGGCGCAGTACTACGTGGGGCACGGGGCCGAGTTCGGCTCGGGGGTGAAGGGCTTCACGGTCGACGGCAGCGAGGGCTTCGACAGGCTGCCCGAGGTGTCGCAGGACCAGGACCGCCGCTACTACGCGGTCACCGTGCGGCCGACCGTCTTCGTGAACCTGGTGCCGGACCACGTGATCCTGCACCGCATGTTCCCGCTGGCCGAGGACCGCACGCTGGTCGAGTGCGACTGGCTGTACGCGCCCGAGGTCGTGGCGTCCGGGGCGGACCTGTCGAAGTCGGTGGAGCTGTTCCACCGGGTCAACACCCAGGACTTCGCGGCCTGCGAGCGGACCCAGCCGGCCATGGCGTCCCGGGCCTACCGGGCGGGCGGGGTGCTGGTGCCGACCGAGCACCACATCGGGAACTTCCACGCGTGGCTGCTCGACCGGCTCGGCGAGGAGCCGGCCTAAGCCTGTCCGGCGGACAGGCCCTGGGCCGGTGACTGGGCGGGGCGCTTGTACATGCGGGTGGCCGTGATCTCGCTGTGCACCGCCTCGCCCTCGCCCTCGGTGGCCGGCGTCGGCTGGGGCAGGCCCGGCCTGAGGTGCTCCTCCACGCTGATGTACTTCAGGCCCGCCCGGAGGTCGGCGTCGTTGCGCAGCCGGATGACCAGCGGGAACTCGGCCAGCGCGGTCGTGTCGAACAGGCCGGTGGTGTACAGGAGCTGGACGCCGAGCGCGTCGGAGACGGCCCGCTGGAGCTCCAGCAGGTAGGTCGCGTTGGCGCGGCCGATGGGGTTGTCCAGGAACAGGGTGCCGGCGTGGCGGTGCCGGTCGCGGCCCCGGTCGTTGCTGCGCAGCGCGGCCATCGTGCAGTACAGGGCGATGGCGGCGGTGAGCAGCTGGCCGCCGGAGAAGACGTCGCCCATCTGGCCGACGGGGACACGCTCGGCGCGCAGTACGGCGTCGGGCTTGAGGATCTCGACGGCGACGCCCTTGGGCTGCAGGGCGGCGGCCACGCCGCGCAGCAGCAGGGACATGCCGTCGCGGCGCAGGTCGGAGTTCTTCTTCACGGCCGCGCGGGTGGCCTCGTCGACGACCTCGCCGAGCCGCTCGGTGAGGGTGGCCTGGTCGGGTTCCTCGAAGCGGATGCGCAGGAACTCCTGCCCGGACCACTCGCCCAGGCCCTCCGGCAGCCGGGACAGCCGCTGGGCGGAGCGGAGGGTGGCAAGGGCGGACTCGACCAGGCCGCGCAGCCGGTCCACGATCGAGTCGCGGTTGCGCTCCAGCTGGGCCAGCTCGTCGGTGAGGACGCGGAGCCGGGGTGCGAAGGCGTCGGCCCACTTGGCGGCGTGTTCGGGCAGCGCGGCGGCGGGCAGTTCGCGGATCTGCTGGCGGGCGGGGGTGCGGACCTGCTCGTAACGCGTCGAGTTGGCGTGCCGGACGAGGACGTCGCTCGCCTCGCGCACGGCGGCCTCGGCGGCGGACAGGTCGGCGGCGCAGCCGCGCAGTGAGCGGCGGGTCTCGGCGGCGGACCGTCGGGCCTCCTCCAGGTCGCCGGCGTAGGGCTCGGGCTCCTCCTGCTCCTCCTCGACGGCGTGCTCGCGCAGCAGGTCGCGGAGCATGGCGGCGATCTCGTCGAAGCCGCCGGCCGCGTCCTCGGCGGCGCGGTGCGCGTCGAGCAGTTCGGCGTGGGCGTCGCGGGCCTGGGCCAACGCCTCGGTACGGGCGGACAGTTCGGCGGTCGCCGTGCGCAGCAGGGTCTGGGCGTGCTCGGTGTCGCGCGGGAGCAGCTCCTCGGGGAGGTCGGTGTGGGTGTCGCCGTCCTCGGGCGCGTGCCGCTCGGCCTCGCCGCGCAGCCGGCCGAGCTGCTCGCTCGCGCTGGACATGCGGGTCTCCAGGAGCTGCACCAGCTCCTCGGCGCGGGCGGCGGCGGCCTGCCGGGAGGGGCCGTCGGAGCCGTCGGGCGACTCCAGGAGCTGCCCGGCGCGGGTGCGGACCTTGTTGCTGAGCCGGTCGAGATCCGCGCGGGCCGCGCTCTCGTCGCTCTCCGCGCGGGCCTGTTCGGCGCGCAGGTCGGCGCCGACGCCGACCTTCTCGTACACCTGGGAGGCGGCGCGGTATGCCTCGCGCAGGTCGGGCAGGGACGCCTTCGCCCTGGGCGCCCCGGCACCGTCCCCGGGAGCCGCTTCCGGTACGTCGTCGGGGGCGCCGGCGATCTCGGAGCGCTCGGCGCGCAGTGCCCGCGCGGTGCGGCGGGCGTCGTCGGCGGCGCGCTGGGCGGCACGCCGGTCCTCGTCGGCGGCGCGGGCCCGCTCCAGGCATGCCTGGGCGCGGGCCTCGGACTCGGCGCCCTCGTCGGCCAGTTCACGGAGTCTGACCTGCCAGCCCGCGCGTTCGCGCAGCCGGAAGGCGAGTCCGGCGAGGGCGTCGGCGGCGCGGCGGGCCTTCTGCGCGGCCTCCTGGCGCTCGTCTCGCAGGTGGACGGCCTCGGCGGCACTCTCGTCGGCCTCGGCCCGTACGGTGCGGGCCTCGGTCAGTTCGGCCTCGGTCTCCTCGGCGAAGGCGCGGGCCTCCTCTGCGGTGCGGGCCAGCTCCGCGAGGCGTCCGGAGGGGCAGCCGGCGCGCCAGGAGGCGAGCCTGGCCGCCAGCTCGCGGTCCTTGCCGAGGCGGGCGGCGAGGGTGCGGATCTCCTCGTCCCGCTCCCCCGCCCGGGCGCGCAGCGCGTGCCGCTCCTCGTCGGCGGCCTGCTCGTCGTGCATGGCCGGGTTCGGCGGTACGAGGAAGACGCCCCCGGTGCCGGACTCGGGGGCCGGGGTCGGGGCGAGCAGCGCGGCGGCCGTGCCGACGGCGACGGCGGAGCGCGGCAGCAGGGCCGCGTCGCCGAGGACCTCGCGGGCACGGGTGTGCGCGTCGGGGTCGGTGATGATCACGCCGTCGACCAGCTCGGGGCGGGCGGCCAGCACCCGGGCGTGGTCGGCGGGGTCGACGGCCTGGGCGAGGTAGCGCCAGCCGGGCAGGGCGGGGATGCCGTGTTCGCCGAGGAACTCGACGGTGGCCAGCACGTCCGGTCCCGGCGGCAGCAGTCCGCCGTCGCCGAGCGCGCCGAGGATGCGGGAGTCGTCGGCCGCGGCGGTGCGCAGCTCGAACAGCTGGCGTTCGGCGGAGGTGACGGTACCGTCGAGCAGTTCGCGCAACTCGTCGGCGAAGCGGTCGAGTTCCTCCGGGGTCAGCGCGCCGTCCGGTTCGGTGGGAGCGGCGGCCGGGTCGTCGCGGTCGGCGTTCCGGCGGGGCTGGGGGATGCCCGGTCGGGTTCCGGTGGCCAGGCCGAGCAGCTCGGCGAGCCGTTCCTCCGCGGCCAGTGCCTCGGCGGTGCGCCGCTCGCCCAGGTGGGCGCGCTCGGCCGCGGTCGCCGCGTCCGCCGCGCGGGCCGCGGTCAGTTCGGCGCGGCTTTCGGCGGCGGCCGCTTCGCGGGCGTGCTCGGTGGCCCGGCGGGCCGTCTCGCGGGCGGTGTCCCAGGCGGCGACGGTGGTCTTCTCCGCGTCGCTGGCGGCGAGGGCGGCGCGGGCCGGGTCGGCGTCGGGCGTGCTGTCGTCCAGCCAGCCGGCGCGGACGGCCTCGGCGGTCTCCTGCTCGACCTCGGTGAGGCGCTGGCGCAGGTGTCCGGCCTCGCTGCGGGCGCGCTGCGCCTCGGTGGCGGCGGTGGTGGAGTCCCGGTGGGCGGCGTCGCTGACGTCCTGGAGGGCGGCGGACCGCTCCTCCTCCTCGTTGGCGTGGTCCTCGGCCTTCGCGGCCGCCGCGTGCAGGGCGCGGACGAGGTCGACGGCGGCTTCGGTACGGGCGGCGAGGGCGGGGGCCGCGTCCCGTTCGGCCTCCCGGATGGCGGCGGACACGCGGGCGACGCGATCGGCGGCGGCGCGGTGGCGCAGGACGGCCTCGGCGGCCTGCCAGGCGGAGTGCAGGGTGCGGGCCTCGGCCAGTTCGCGCTTCTGCGCGGCGGCGGACTTCTCGGCACCGGCGAGGGCCAGTGAGGCGTGCCGGAAGGCGAGTTCGGCGGCGATGAGGGCGCTGCGGTCCCGGGCGGACTCGGCGTGCGTGACGGCGTACGCGGCGGCCGTGACCCGCTGGGCGAGATCCGAGGCCCGCACCCGCTCCTGGGCGCCGCGCGCGGTGAGGCGCCGGGCCAGGTTCCTGGTGCGGCGTTCGGCGGCGGTGTGGATGTCACGCGCGCGGGTGCGCGCCTCGGCGGCCTCGACGATCCGGCCCAGAAGGTCGACGGATCCGGCGGTGAAGTCCCGTTCGGCGATCAGCTCGGCGCGTCGGCCCAGCTTGTTGCCGAAGCCGCCGACCAGGTCGGCGAGGCCGTCGGTGTCGCGGGTGTCGGTGACGGCCCGCAGCAGCAGGTCGGTGAAGTCGGAGTCCTTCTTGACCGCGAAGAGGCCGGCGGCCTCGCCCTCGTCCGCGTTCATCTCGCGCTGGTAGCGGAAGAGTTCGGGGTCGAGACCGAGGTCGCCGAGGTGCTCGTTCCAGCGGTCGTGGATCTCCTCCCAGTGCACCTCGAGGTGCGGGTATGCCTTGCCGGCCTCGGTGAGCGCGTCCCGGAAGCCCTTCATGGTGCGCCGCCTGCCCTGCGCGCCGGAGGCGCCCTCGACGGGCGGGCGGACCGCGGTGGCCTCGGCGACCGGCAGGTTGTCCAGGGTCAGTCCCGGGCCGGGCCGGAAGGAGTACCAGGCCTCGGCGAACTTCCGCGGGTCGCCCGAGATCTGCCGCCCGCGCCACTCGCTGACCTTGCCGACGACGACGCACTCGCCGCTCTGCACGTGCTGCCACTCCAGCGCCACGTGACCGCAGTCGTCGGCGAGCAGGAACTTGCGCAGCACTCCGGAGCTGGCACCGCCCAGGGTGTTGCGGTGGCCCGGCAGCATCACCGAGAAGATCAGCTTGAGGAGCACGGACTTGCCGCCGCCGTTCTCCAGGAAGAGCACGCCCGCGGGCGCGGGCCGGCGCGGCGGGCCTACGGGCTCCTCCTCGAAGAACTCCGCCTGCGTCGGCGCGGGGTCGGGCACGGGCTCGCCCACGCCGCGCAGGTCAAGCACGGTGTCGGCGTAGCGCGCACCGGCGGGTCCGATGGAGTAGAGGCGGACCCGGGACAGCTCGTACATGGCGGACTCTCGTCAGTCTTCGGACGTCGGGGACGGTCGGGCGGGTGCGGTGGTTCGGGCGGGTGTGGTTGTGCGGACGCGTGCGGTGGTGCGGACGGACGTGGGTCAGGAGGAGTGGAAGGGCAGGCCGGCGTCGGCGACCAGCTCCAGATCGTCGGTCTCCTCGGCGGGCAGCAGCGTCGCGGTGCCGTCGGTGACCGGGACGACGCCCAGGTCGAGCAGTTCCGTCAGGGCGGCGCTGCCCGCCATGTCGCGCACCTGCAGTTGGTAGCGGGCCGTCGTGCGGTAGGTGCCGCCGTGGTCGTCGCCGGTGCGCTGGAGGAAGCCGGACTCGGTGAGGAAGGCGGCCGCCTTGCCGACGATGCCGGTGGTGGAGCCGGGGAGTCTGCGCGCGTCCTTGGTGGCGCCGGTCGCGCTGCGCCTGACCCAGATCCGCCAGGCGGCCTCCAGGCCCGGGGCGTCGGTGGCCGGGTCGGTGTTCTCGCCCTGCTCCTCGGCCCGCTCCTCGAGTCTGCGGCATGCCTGGCGGACGAACGCGTCCACGCCGTTGACCGTGACGCGGCCGATGTAGCCGTCGTCGGCCAGGTCCTCGGGGCGCGGGTAGGCCATGGCGGCCACGGCGAGGTGGGCGAGGCCGTGCAGGAAGCGGTCGCCGGAGTCGGTGGCGGCACGACGCGCGTAGTCGCCCATGCGGACGGCGAACACCGAGTCCTCGGCGGCGGTCACCGCCATGCCCGCGCGCGGGGACACCTCCAGGACGACCAGCCCGAGTCCGGCCGCCACGGCGTCGGCGAGCCGGGCGAAGGGCGGGTCCTCGCGGTAGCGGCGCAGCAGGTCGGCGTACTCCTGGTCGCGGGCGGGCAGCAGCTTGGGCTGGAGACCGAAGGCGACGAGCCGCGCCGCGTCGGCGGCGTCGGCGGGCGTGACGGCCGCGGTGGTCGGCGCGGCACCCGCCTCCGGCTCGCTCCGGTCGACGTGCTCGGTCACGGTCGGTACTCCTCGCTGTGCTGTGGCTCGGGGGTGGGGTGGTGGCCGATGCGGTGGCCGAGGTGGCGGGGGAGGCGGTCGCGGAAGCGGTGCCGTCCGGTCATGCCGCCTCCGTGCGGTCCGCCGCCATTCCCGCGGCGTCCAGCAGCGCCGTGCCGACGATGAGGTCGGCGCCGCCGAACTCGGGGTCGTCCAGCTCGGTGCCGTCGTCGACGGCGAACAGCAGCTTCGGCTCCCCCTGGCGGTAGGCCGTGCCGACCGGCGGGCTGGCGGCGTGGACGGCGAGCAGCGCGACGAGGTACGGCAGCTCGCGGTCGCGGTCACGGGCGTCGGCCAGCAGCCCGGACAGCCGGCGCGGGGCGTCGTGCGGCAGGTCGAGCAACTCCATGGCCGCGGCGAGCTGCTCCTCGCTGAAGCGGCTGTCGTCCGGGGTGGCGATCAGGTCGGGCTCCGGCATCTCGGCGCCCAGGTGCTCCCGCTCCACCGGCGGGGTGAGGAGTATGTCGACGAGGTCGCCGACCCGGACGGCCAGGGGCGTGCGCAGCCCGGTGCCCCGGGCGAAGAAGGCGTCGGTGACGCGGAGCGCCCGCTCCACCGGCAACGGCAGCACGGGGGCGACGAGGTGGCCGTACAGGTCGAGTCCCGAGGTGGTCAGCGGGGTGGCGAAGGCCTGCCGGTCCTGCTCGGCGCGGAAGAGCGGCCCGGCCTCCAGGAGGCGGGACTGGAGCTGGGTGTGGCGGCGGATGCAGTCCTTGACGATGTCGACCAGCTCGGCGGCGCGGCGCTTGTGCTCGGCGTCCTCGGTCTCGTCGCGGGCCTTGCGGATGTTGGTGAGGATCGCGTTCTCGTGCCGGTAGCGGTCGGCGACGTGGTCCAGGGCCTCGGCGATCATGTCGGGGACGGCGCTGAGCCAGTCCACCGCGCGCACGTTGCGCCGGGTGGCGTCCAGGGCGCGGCGCAGGGTCTCCGAGTACTGGACGGTCCGGTACCTGGCCTGTTCGGCGGCGAGCTGGGCGTCGGCGAGGCGGCCCCGGCTGATCAGCACCTCGAGCTTGACCTCGGCGGCGATCTGGGCGCTGGTGACGTCGGTGTCCAGGGCGCCGACGAGGACGTTGACCGCCTCGTCGGTGGTGCGCAGGTAGACCGTGCCGCCGGGGCCGGGGACCTCCTCAAGGAGCTTGAAGTCGTAGTCGCGGCGGACATAGGTGCCGTCGGGCCCGAAGGTGCCGTACACCGCGCGGAAGCCGCGGTCCACGCTGCCGACGTTGATCAGGTTCTCCAGGACCCAGCGGGCCACCCGCTCGTGCTCGGTGGCGGGGCGGCGCGGGGCCTGGGCGGCGACGCGCGGGATCAGCCTGGCCACTATCTGGTCGTGGTCGGCGCCCGTGTCGAAGTCCATGTTCAGCGTGACCAGGTCGATGGCGGCCAGGGCGACCTCCGCCATGCCGTACACCGAGTACTCGCCGGCGAGGTTGGCCTTGCGCGCGTCGAGGTCGTGCAGCGGCGCCGTGCAGGCGAGCGCGCGCAGCCGCCGCGCCAGTCCCTCGTCGGCGGCCGGGCCCGGGGCGGGGCGCGGCCCCGCGCTGAGCTGGGGCGGAACGCTGTCCGTCGATGCAGGCGAAGTCACGGTGCACAGACTAGGTCCTCGGTCTGACATCGGCCCAAACGGCGCAGATGGGCCCCGCGGGCAGGGTGGCCGGCCGCCGTGCCGCCCGGGACTACCCTTCGTCCCCGACCCGCCGCAGGTAGACCTCCACGACGCGCTCGAGCGAGTTCTCCAGGTAGACCGCGAGCAGCCGCGCCGCCGTCTCCCTCTCGCCGCTCTCCAGGGTCGCGAGGATCTCCGCGTTCCGGGCGATGTACGGCTCGTGCAGGCGCCGCGGGTCGTCCACGACGTGGAAGGCGAGGCGCAGTTCGGCGAAGACGCTGCGCATCAGTTCGTCGGTGCGTTCGCTGCCGGCGAGGGCGACCAGCTCCCGGTGGAAGTGGATGTTGGCGGTACCCACGCCTTTCCAGTCACCTTCGCGGGCCGACCGGCGCCCGTCCTCGACCGCCTCGGCGAGCCCGTCGAGCGGGTACGGGGGCTCTCCGAGGCCGCGGACGACGGCGCACTCGACGAGGGAGCGGGTGCGGTAGATGTCCTCGACGTCCTCGACGGTGAGGACCCGGACGAAGACGCCCCGGTTCAGCTCGTGGACGAGCAGGCGTTCGTGCGTGAGCAGGCGGAACGACTCGCGCAGGGTGTTGCGGGAGACGCCGAGGGCACCGCCGATGCTGTCCTCCGACAACCGCGTCCCGGGCGGGAAGTAGCCCTCGGCGATCCGACTCCTGAGGATGTCCGAGACGCGCTCGGCGGTGCTGGTCCGCCCGAGGAGGGCACGGTCGTCGGCCAGTCCCGTCAACTGCTCTGCCATGCCCGGAATTCAATCGCAGATACCAGAACGAAACAACAGGGGTATTGAGGGATCGTTGAACGATCCCCTACGGTGCCTTCAAGTCCCCGCTCGATCCGCACTCTCCGTCCTCCCCCTGCGAGGTGCACCATGAGCACACCCCCTTCCCCGTCGGCCCTCCCCGCCGACATCCGCCGTCCCGGCGCGGGCGAACGCCCCCCGGAAGGCGGTCCGTTCGGCTGGCTGCGAGCCCTCGGCCCGCGGGGCCGCCGGGCCTTCGGCGGCGCGTTCGGCGGCTACGCCCTCGATTCGTACGACTACTTCACGCTGCCGCTGACCATGGTCGCGCTGGCCGCGTACTTCGGTCTGGACAGCGGTCAGACCGGCCTGCTCACGACGGTCACGCTGGTCGTCTCGGCGATCGGCGGCGCGCTCGCGGGTGTGCTGGCGGACCGCGTCGGCCGGGTCAGGGCGCTGCTGCTCACCGTGATCACCTACGCCGTCTTCACGGTGGCCTGCGGTTTCGCGCCCAACTACGAGACGCTGCTCGTCTTCCGCGCCCTCCAGGGTCTCGGCTTCGGCGGCGAGTGGGCGGTCGGCGCCATCCTGGTGGCCGAGTACGCGAGTCCCAGGCACCGCGGGCGCACGCTCGGCGCGATCCAGAGCTCGTGGGCCGTGGGCTGGGCGCTCGCGGTGGTGGTGTACACGCTGGTCTTCTCGCTCGCCGCGGACGACCTGGCCTGGCGTGTCATGTTCTGGACCGGTGCACTGCCCGCGCTGCTCGTGGTGTGGGTGCGGCGCAGCGTCCAGGACGCGCCGCGGGCCGCCGAGGTCCGGGAGAAGGGTGGCGGCAAGGGTTCGTTCGCGGCGATCTTCAAGCCGGGCACGGCGGACTCGCCGGGGCTGCTGCGCGTCACGCTCTTCGCGAGCCTGCTCTCCACCGGCGTCCAGGGCGGCTACTACACCCTCGCCACCTGGGTTCCGACGTATCTGAAGGACGAGCGCGACCTGTCGGTGGTCGGCACCGGCGGCTATCTGACGTTCCTCATCTCGGGTGCCTTCCTGGGCTACCTCACCGGCGGTGTGCTCACCGACGTGCTCGGCCGCAGGCGCAACATCTGGCTCTTCGCACTGCTGTCGGCGGTCTGCATCCTGGCGTACGCCAACATTCCCAGCGGCGCCAACACCCTGCTCCTTGTGCTGGGTTTCCCGCTCGGCTTCTGCATGTCGGCCATCTTCAGCGGGTTCGGTTCGTACCTGAGCGAGCTGTACCCGACGGCTGTGCGGGGCGCGGGCCAGGGCTTCACGTACAACACCGGACGCGCCGTGGGTGCCGTCTTCCCCACCACGGTGGGCTTCCTCGCCGACAGCTGGGGCGTGGGCGGCGCGCTGGTCTTCGGCGCCATCGGCTACGGCATCGCGGCACTGGCCCTGCTGGGGCTGCCGGAGACCCGCGGAAAGGAACTGGCATGAACCGTCCGCACCCCGCGACCGGGGACCGGCCGCTCGCCCTCGTCGACGAGCACGCGCACGCGTGGAGCCCGAAAACGGCCCGCGCCCGCTTCCGGAAGGGGCTGACGGGCCCCACGGCCGGGGTCGCCGCCGGCCACACCCAGGCCAACCTGATCTCGGTGCCCGCCGACTGGGCCTACGACATGCTGCTGTTCTGCACCCGCAACCCGCAGCCCTGCCCGGTGCTGGACGTCACCGACGCCGGGGGCTGGACCACCGTGCTCGCCGACGGCGCGGACCTGCGCACCGATCTGCCGCGCTACCGGGTGTGGCGGGACGGCGAGCTGGTGGACGAGCCGACGGACGTGCTGGAGCACTGGCGGGACGACCTGGTGACGTTCCTGATCGGGTGCAGCTTCACCTTCGAGTGGGCGCTGGCCTCGGCGGGCGTCCCGATCCGGCACGTCGAGCAGGGCCGCAACGTCCCGATGTACGTCACCTCCCGCCGGTGCCGTCCGGCCGGGCGGCTGCGCGGGCCGATGGTGGTGTCGATGCGTCCGGTGCCGCCCGCGCACCTGTCGGCGGCGATCCGCGAGAGCAGTCTGCTCCCGGCGGTGCACGGCAGCCCGGTGCACTGCGGCGACCCGTCGGCGCTGGGCATCGACGACCTGGACCGGCCGGATTTCGGCGACGCGGTGAACCTCGGGGCGGACGACATCCCGGTGTTCTGGGCCTGCGGCGTGACCCCGCAGGCGGCGGTCATGGCCTCCCGGCCGCCGTTCGCGCTCACCCACGCGCCGGGGCAGATGTTCCTCACCGACGCCCGTGACGAGCAGTACCGCGTGGCGTGATCCCGCGTGCCACGGCGCGGGTGCGGGACCGCCCGCGGCACGCGACTTCGGAGACACTGGGGACATGACCCCGATGGACCTGAACGCGGACCTCGGCGAGGGTTTCGGCCGCTGGCGGCTCACCGAGGACGAGGGACTGCTGTCCGTCGTCACCAGTGCCAACGTCGCCTGCGGCTTCCACGCCGGGGACCCGGCCACGATGCGCCGGGTGTGCGAGTGGGCGGCGGAGCGGGGCGTGACGATCGGCGCCCAGGTCTCCTACCGGGACCTGGCCGGTTTCGGGCGGCGCGCGATGGACGTGCCGTCCGCCGAGCTGGCGGCCGAGGTGGCCTACCAGATCGGCGCCCTGGAGGTCTTCGCCCGGGCGGCGGGCACGCGCGTGGCGTACGTCAAACCGCACGGCGCCCTCTACAACCGGGTGGTCGGGGACGAGGAGCAGGCCGCCGCGGTGGTCGACGGGGTGCTCCTGGCGGGCGGTGCCCTGCCCGTCCTCGGGCTGCCCGGCTCGCGCGTGCTGGAACGGGCCGGGCGGGCGGGGCTGCCGGTCGTCGCGGAGGCGTTCGCGGACCGTGCCTACACGGACGGGGGGACGCTCGTGCCGCGCGGGCAGGAGGGCGCCGTGATCGCCGACCCGGACGCCGTCGTGGAACGCGCGGTCGGGATGGCCCGCTCCGGTACGGTCACCGCCCGTTCGGGCGTGCCGGTCGAGGTGCGGGCGCGTTCCCTGTGCGTGCACGGCGACACGCCGGGGGCGGTGGAGCTGGCGCGCCGGGTCCGGGAGCGCCTGGAGGCGTCGGGCGTCCGGGTGGAGGCCTTCGCGTGAACGTCCTGCCGGTCGGCGACGACGCCCTGCTCGTCGAGGTGTCCTCGGGCGAGGAGGCCGAGGCGTGGCACGCCGAGCTGTCGCGGCGCCGCGCGGAGGGCAGGCTCGCGGCCCGGGAGATCGTCCCGGCGGCGCGCACCGTCCTCCTCGACGGTCTCACCGACCCGGTCGGGCTCGCGTCCGAACTGAGGGCCGCCGAGGTGCCGCCGGCTCCCCCGCGCGCGGGGCACGTCGTCGAGATCCCGGTCCGCTACGACGGCCCGGACCTGGCCGAGGTGGCGGCGCACTGGGACGTCGCGGCGGACGAGGTGGCACGCGTCCACGCGGGCACCGAGTTCCGGGTCGCCTTCTGCGGGTTCGCACCGGGCTTCGGCTATCTGACCGGCCTCCCGGCGCGCTACGACATGCCGCGCCGGGACACCCCGCGCACCGCCGTTCCGGCCGGTTCGGTGGCGCTGGCGGGGCCGTACACGGGCGTGTATCCGCGCTCGTCGCCGGGCGGCTGGCAGTTGATCGGCTCCACGGATGCCGTGCTGTGGGACCACCGACGGGTGCCGGCGGCGCTGCTGTCGCCCGGCACGCGCGTGCGGTTCGTCCCCCGAGGACGCCAGGGGGGTTCATGACGGACCGTGCGCTCGCCGTCGTCCGCGCCGGGGCCCTCACCACCGTGCAGGACCGGGGCCGGCCCGGTCACGCCCATCTCGGCGTCCCGCGTTCCGGGGCGCTCGACGCGCCCGCGGCGGCGCTGGTCAACCGGCTGGTGGGCAATCCCCCCGGGGCCGCCGTCCTGGAGACCACGCTCACCGGCTGCACCCTGCGCCCCCGCTGCGCGGTGACGGTGGCGGTCGGCGGCGCCCCCTGCCCGGTGACGGTGGACGGGCGACCGGTGCCCTGGGCCGCTCCCGTTCACGTACCGGCCGGAGCGGTGCTCGACGTCGGGGCGGCCGACTCCGGGGTGCGCTCCTACGTGGCCGTCTCCGGCGGCGTCCTGGTCGAGCCGGTCCTCGGCAGCCGCTCCACCGACCTGCTCTCCGGCCTCGGCCCGCCGCCCCTCGCCGACGGAACGGTACTTCCCCTGGGACGACCCGGCGGGCGGCACGCGCGCGTGGACGTCGCCCCGCAGCCGGCGCCCCCGGCGGAGCTGGTGCTGCGAGTGACGCCGGGTCCGCGTGCCGACTGGTTCACTCCGGAGGCGGTACGGGCCTTCACCTCGGGCGCGTACCGGGTGTCGTCGGCGAGCAACCGCATCGGCCTGCGGGTCGACGGCCCCTCGCTGGAACGCGCCCGCCCGGGCGAACTCCCCAGCGAGGGCACGGTGCTGGGCGCGGTGCAGGTGCCGCCCGACGGCATGCCGGTGGTCTTCCTGGCCGACCACCCGACGACCGGCGGCTATCCGGTGATCGGCGTCGTGCGCACCCTCGACCTCCCGGCGGCCGCCCAGGCGGTTCCCGGCACCCCGGTGCACTTCATGGCGGTACGCAGGCGCTGACCCCCCGCCCGTCGGGGTGGGCGAGTCCGGGACCGTCCTGACCACGGGCGCCAGAACCGACTTGCGTCGACACGCGGTGCCGCCGACCGCACGGCGAACCCAGCAGCCGGTGCCCAGCACGCGGCGAGCACCGGGTTCGCCTCGGGCGGACCGCACAGGGCGGCCCGCCTGCGACACGCACGGGAACACACGGCACCTCAGCGGAGAGCAGCGGTGCCCCGGGCCAGGCCCGAGGCCGTAGGCGGGCCCGGCGCGAAGGACGGGCCCGCGCGGCGGGTCGACGCCGTACACGGAACCCGCACGGGCGAGCAGCACCGCACCCGCCCGCGCGGCAAACCACACAACGCGAGCCACCCACGCCGCACGCCGGCGCATGCGACACATCGGCGGCGTGCAGAAGGGCCGCAGTCCGGAGTCGGCCTTGTGCGCGGGGCCCGGCGGCAGGCAGCGCCGCGAAGGGGCGCGGCGGGCGCGTCCCGGGTTGCCGGGCCGCGGAGCGGGCGCGGCTCAGGACCGCGGCTCAGGACACGGCCTCCGGCAGCACCGGGTGCGCAGGGAAGGGCGCGTCGTGCGCTGCCAGGAACGCCTCGACGGCCGTACTCCAGCCGAAGCACTCGGCACGCGCGCGTGCCGCCGCCCGCCGGTCCGTCTCCCGGCGTGCCAGGAGCAGTTCCACGGCGTCCGCGAAGGCAACCGCACGGTCGGCGGCAACGGCCCCGGCCGCGCCGATCACCTCGGGCAGGGCCGAGGACGCGCTCGCCACCACGGGCGTACCGCAGGCCATCGCCTCCAGTGCGGCGAGCCCGAAGGTCTCGGCCGGTCCCGGGGCCAGACACACGTCGGCCGACGCCTGGAGGGCACCGAGCAGCCGGGGGTCGGCGACGTGGCCGAGGAAGGTCACCGGAAGCCCTTGGTCCCGCGCCCGCTGTTCGAGCCGCGGGCGCAGCGGCCCGTCACCGGCCACCACCAGCACCGCCCGCCCGCGGCGCCGCCGGAGCTCCGCCAGCGCGTCGAGGGCCGTGCCGGGCCGCTTCTCCACGGACAGCCGGGAGCACATCACCAGCAACGTCTCGTCCCCGCGCGCGTACCGGGCCCTCGTCCCCCGGTCGCGCAGCCCGGGGTGCCGTCCGGTGAGGTCGACGCCGAGCGGGGCCCGTACGACGTTGCGGGCCCCGATGCGGACGAACTCCCGCTCGGCGAACTCCGTGGTGCACACCACGCGCGCGTAGGCGTGCGCCGTACGGACGTTGAGGGCGTCGGCGGTGCGCCGGGCGGCGCCTTCGGGCAGGCCCCAGGTGCGCAGCACGCCGTCGGTGGTCTCGTGGGAGACCATCACGGCGGGGACCCTGGCCCGCCGGGCCCACCTGCCGGTCCAGCGCAGGGTGGTGCGGTCGGACACCTCCAGGCGGTCGGGGGCCAGCTCCTCCAGCAGGGCGGCCACACGCCGCCCGTCGGTGAGGACGCGGTATCCACCGGTACCCGGCAGCAGACGCCCCGGGAGCGTGATCACCCGGCCCTGTTCGGTCTCCCGGTCGTCGGCGCAGGGGCCGGGGACGACGAGAACCGGCTCGTGTCCGGCCGCGCGGTACCCCCTGCCCAGCTCGCGCAGCGCGGTGCGCAGTCCGCCGGACGCGGGAGTGACGAAGTTGGCGAGCCGGACGATGCGCAGCGCGCTCATGCCGCCAGCACCGCCTTCCGGGAGGCGAGCACGTCCGTGTAGTGCCCGATCAGCCGGTCGCCGACGGCCGCCCAGGTGCGTCCCTCCACGGCGGCTCTCCCGGCCGCACCGTAGGCGCCGCGCAGCCCGGGGTCCGCGGACAGGGACCACACGGCGTCCCGTACGGCGGCGGCGTCGCGCGGCGGCACGAGCAGGCCGGTGCGGCCGTGGGCCACGAGGTCCAGCGGTCCGCCCGCCGCGGGGGCGACGACGGGCACACCGCTCGCCATGGCCTCCTGCACGGTCTGGCAGAACGTCTCGAAGGGGCCGGTGTGCACGAAGACGTCCAGAGAGGCGAAGACCCGGGCGAGTTCGTCACCGGTACGACAGCCGAGGAAGACGGCGCCCGGCAGCGACTGCTCCAGACCGGAGCGGCTGGGTCCGTCGCCCACGACCACGACGCGCACGCCGTCCAGGGCACAGGCGCCGGACAGCAGCTCCACCTGCTTCTCGGGGGCGAGGCGGCCGACGTAGCCGACGATCAGCTCGCCGTCCGGGGCGAGTGTGCGGCGCAGCGTCTCGTCCCACCGGTCGGGCCGGAAGCGGTCGGTGTCCACGCCGCGCGGCCACAGCTCGACCCGGGGCACACCGTGCGCCTTGAGGTCGCGCAGGGCGGCGCTGGACGGGGCGAGGGTGAGGTCGGCCGCGGCGTGCACGGAGCGGATGCGCCGCCAGGCGGCCGCTTCGCCCGCCCCCATGTACGTACGGGCGTAGCCGGCGAGGTCGGTCTGGTAGACGGCCACGGCCGGGACGCCGAGCCGGGCGGCGGCGGCCATGCCACGGACGCCGAGGACGAAGGGCCCCGCCAGGTGGACGAGGTCGGCGCGGTGCTCGGCGATCGCGGCGGCGACCCGCCGGCTGGGCAGGGCGACGCGGACCTGCGGGTAGCCGGGGAGCGGGAGGGAGGGGATCCGGACGACGCGGCACGGGGCGTACGCGTCCGCCTCGTCGGCGCCGGAGGTGGCCGGCGCGACGACGACGCAGTCGTGACCGCGGCCCACGAGGTGCCGGGCGGTCTGGAGTGCGCCGTGGGCGACGCCGTTGACATCGGGGGGAAAGGATTCGGTCACGATGACGACTCGCATACCGGTGTTGTCGCCGGACTGGACGTGCTCGCGTCAACGTCGATCTTTCCGGTCGAGGAACGTCCCGTGAGCGTTGCCCCGCCCACCCGGCCGGCCGGACCACGGCCACGCCCGCCTGAGCCGCGGGCCATCCGCCGTTCACCCCGGGCTGCCGGGAGGACCCCCGCCCTGGCGCCGGCCCGCGCGACCGCCGCGGCCGACTCCCGTGCCCGGGGCCCGGGTCCGAGGCCCGCAGTCCGGGGTCCGGGGCCCGGTGTCCTCACACGGTGGGCGCGTCCGGTCCGAAGCGGCTGCGGACCGCCGTCTGGACCTCGTCCTCCTCGGCCGGGTCGGCGGCGAGCCTGCGCAGCCGTTCGACGACGCGGTTGTCGCCGGTCTCGGCGTGCCGGGCGGCGAGTTCGCGGGTGGTCTCCTCGCAGTCCCACAGGCACTCGATGGCGAAGCCTGCCGCGAAGGACGCGTCGGTGGCGGCCAGCGCGCGGGCGGCCCGGCCGCGCAGGTGGGAGGAGGCGGTTTCGCGGTAGATGTGGCGCAGTACGGGCGCGGCGCAGGCGATGCCGAGCCGTCCGGTGCCGTCGACGAGGGTCCACAGGGTCGGCGCGTCGGGGCCTTCGCCGCGTACCGCCTCCCGCAGCGCGGCGAGCACGAGGTCGCGGTCCTGGGCAGCACCCCGGCAGGCCAGCACCCGTCCGGCGGCGGCCCCCAGCGCGTCCGGCCGGTGCACCCAGCCGCGCGCCCGGTCGACCGCGGCGAGGCTGCGCATGCGCTCGTAGGCGGCGACGGCGGCCTCCACGACCGGTGTCGAGCCCGTGGCCACGGCTCCCTCGACCAGGTCGAGGACATCGGGATCATTGCTGTCGGCGAGATAGCGCAGGGCGGTGCAGCGGGCCCCCTCGGTGCCAGACCGTGCGGCCTCGACGATCTCGGGCCGGTCCTCGGGCCCGGCGACGGCCGTGAGGCAGCGCGCGGCCGGCGCGTGCAGCGGGGTGCCGCGCTCGACGCCCTGCTCGGCCCACTCGAACACGGCCCGCACGCTCCAGCCGGGACGCGGCCCGGTGGAGTTCATCTGTCGCTGCCAGCGGTCGAAACAGCCCGTCTCCTGGGCGGCACGCACGCGCGTGGCGATCGATTCGCGAGGGTCGTCGGCCCACAGGCGCCAGGGCCGGGGCTCGAAGGCGTCCCGCACCGCGGCGGCCAGCTCGGCCTCGCCCTCGGCGTCGCGCGGGAAGCGGGCCAGGACGGGCGCGGCGAGGGCGCGCAGCCCCGCGTCGTCGTCGCGCAGCGCCAGCTCGTCCAGGGCCCACGCCCAGTTGACGCCGTGCGCGGCGTACCGGCGCAACAGCTGGAGCGCGTCCAGCCTGCCGTAGGAGGCGAGGTGGCCGAGGACGGCGAGGGCCAGCCCGGTGCGCGACTCGTCGGCGTCCAGGACGTCCTCGGGGTCGAAGAGGTGGGCCTCGATCGCGTCCAGCTCGCCGTTCAGGTCGAGGTAGAGGCGGGCGTAGTAGAGGGAGCGGTTCTCGACCTGCCAGTCGTGGCGGGGGTCGTGGAGCACGCAGTGGTTGAGGGCCGCGAGCGCTTCGGCACGCGGAGCGGTGAGCGCGTGCAGCGTGCCGTCGCCGCGACCCCGCTGAAGCAGGCCGAGCAGCGTACCGCTGGGCGCTATGACCGGATCGAACATGGGAAACAGCCTCACATCAAGCGTCGACGCAACCGGGGAGCACGCGTTACCTGGCCGTGCGCCAACACGTCGGAGCGCCCGCCGTCTTTTGCTTGCTGAAGACCATGTTCCTCTGCCTCTCGTCGGTGGCCCTTGCGAGCCGTGTCACGGCCCGCGCGGTGCGGCAACACCTGCCCAGCCATCACGTCCGTGAACCACGTCGTCATGATGGCCCGGCGGTCACATCTGCCGCGACCGAAATTTCGGCGGCCCTGTACCGCCTCCCCCGTTTCCAGTGTTCTGCCTGGTCAGAAAATGTGGAGCGGTCCCGGTCAGGGCCCTCTCCGCCGTCCCGTCACCGGGCGCCGAACAGCTCCAGCAGGTCCGTCCGGGCGAACATCCGCGCCGTGTCGACGGCCGACGGGGTGCCCGCCGCCGGGTCCGCGCCGGCCTCGAGCAGTGCCTTGGTCACTTCCGTCTCACCCTTGAAGGCGGCCCCGGCGAGCGGCGTCTGACCCCGGTCGTTGACGCGGTCGGCGTCGGCACCGCGGGTCAGCAGCGCACGCACCGCTTCGGCGTGCCCGTGGTAGGCGGCGAGCATGACGAGGGAGTCGCCGCGGTCGTTGGTGAGGTCGGCCGGTACACCGGCGTCCACGTACGCGACCAGCTCTTCGGTGCGCCCCTGCCGGGCCAGATCGAAGATCTTGGTCGCCAGCTCCACGACCTCGGGGTCGGGGGCTTCACTCATCGGCCGGACCACCTCTCACAGCGAACTTTCGGCGAATCGCCAGGGTACTGGCTCGCGGGACACCCGAGCGGACCAAGGACCCCTCCGCCACCCGAGGTAATTCGGTCGAATTTCCCCCATTTGCACCTTTTATCGTATGGATACATGCTGTGAGCCTGGAAGTACTCATGGTGACTGTCCCCGTGAACCAGGAGAACTCACATGATCCTCTCGATCTCAGGCGTGGTCCTGCTCGGCATCGTCGTCTTCATCTTCTTCCGCAAGGACGGCCTCAAGGCCTCGCACGCGCTGGTCGCCGTACTATTCGGGTTCTACCTCGCGAGTACGGCCATCGCCCCGAGCATCAAGGCGGGCGGCGAGAGCCTGGCGGGCCTCCTCGGCGGCATCAAGTTCTGACGGCCCGCTCCCCCCGCCCGACATCCGCACGTACGCACCTCCAGGAGGCAGCAGTGGCCCGGCGGCCCCTCCCCCGCATTCTGAGCAACGGCGGCGCACAGCTCGCCCGGAGCCGGGAGCTGGCCCGGACGGCGGCCGACGGCGCCACCGACGTCCTCCAGCCGCTGATCACGATTGCCCGCGGTCTGCGCCGACTGGCCGCGGCCGCGCGGCGCAGATGGTCCGAGACCCCCAAGGACCGGCGCGGCGCGCTGCTGTTCCTGGTGGCCTCGGTGGTCCTGGTGGTGGCACTCGTGCCGTACGGCCCGCTGCTCGCCGTCATCGTCCTGATGGCGGCGGCAGCCTGGCAGGGCAGGGAACGCCCACCGGCGGCGCCCGAGGGCACCGACGACACCCGGACCAGGCGCCTGCAGTCGCTCTACGAGGCGCTGGTCCCCTATTTCTCCCTCGCGGAGGACCCCGACCCCCTCTACGCCCACGGCGGCGGGTGGGAGAAGGCGTTCCCGGCGTACGAGTTCGACGACGACGGGCGCGTCGCCCACCTGGTGATCCGCTACCCGGCCTACTTCACCGACGGGGAGGCGGAGTCCCGGACCCGGATCGAGCACCTGCTCACCGCGAAGTCCGGCCGTGGCCGGGAGTACCACTTCACGTGGGACGAGGAGGCCAACCACCTCTCCGTGGACGTGCTCGCGCCGCTGCCCACCGACATCGCCGCCCAGCGTTTCGTGACGGCGCCCGGCGAGACCGTCCTCGGCTTCACCGACCCGACCCGGGTCCAGCGCACGCTCCCGCTCACCCACGGCGTGGAGCAGCGGGACGTGCCGCCGGTCGTCTGGCGCACCGGCATCCGCTCGACCGAGCCCCACCTGCTGGTCCTGGGGCAGCCCGGCACCGGTACCTCGACCCTGCTGCGCTCGGTCGCCCTCCAGGCGCTGCACCACGGCGATCTGCTGATCGTCGACGGTGGCGGCACCGGGGAGTACGCCTGCCTGGTCGGCCGGGACGGCGTACTGGCCGTGGAGTGCGGCCTCACCGGTGCGCTGACCAGCCTGGAGTGGGCCGCCGCCGAGACGGAACGGCGGCTGATCTCCGTGAACCGGGCCCGTCAGCAGGGCCTGGCGGCGCCGGACGACACCCGGCGGCCCCTGTGGGTCTTCCTGGACCGTCCGACGGCGTTCACCCACCTCGCCGCCACGGGCGGGCGCCGGGACCCGCAGACCCTGCTCCAGGTCCCGCTGCGGCACGGCCGGGCCGCGAACGTGACCGTGGTCGTCGCCGACCAGTTGGACGCCCTGGACGGCCTCACCGACGCCGTACGGCAGCACACGCGCGCGCGTGTCGTGCTCGGCCCGGCCACCGCGGACGAGCTGTCGAACGCGCTGGGCGCTCCCCCGCACACCACGCCCCTCGACCAGGTCCCGCCCGGCCGGGGGTACGCCCGTCTGGGTACGGGACCGGTGCACCGTCTCCAGGTCCCGGCCACTCCGGACCCCTACGACGACGCGACGAGCGAGGCGCACCGGCAGGCGGTGCTCGACCTGCTCCCCCCGCGGACGACCCCGGCGGACGGGGAGCAGGCGCCCCTTCCCCCAGAGGCGGAGGCCGAGGCGAAGGCGAAGGCCGTCTCCATGGCGAAAGCCGTCTCCGTGGAGAAGGACGAAAACCCGGCCGACGTGGCCGCGAGCGAGCCGGAGGAGGCCGCGGCGGACCCGGAGTCCGCCCCGGTGACGATGGAGAAGGCGGCGGCCGGGACGCCGACCGAGCCGGCTCCCGCTGACCCGGTCCCCGCCGAGGCCGTCGCGGCGGAGACCTCCTGACCCGTCGGCCGGGGCGGCGCATCCCACGGCTCCGCCCCGGCCTCCTCGCGCATCCCTCGCCGGTCCACCTCCGGGCCGCGCCCGTGTCCCCGGGCCCCGGCGCCCGCGGCGGCGCACACCGCGACGTGTGCGACACGCCCGTCCACCGCGTCACCGCCCGTCGCGACCCCGGCGCGCCCACTCCGCCCGGACCGGCGCCATGCACCGGACGCCGCCTCACCCGGCACCTCGACCATCCGTCCGCCGCCCGCGTCGGCCCGCACCCGCGCGCAACCTGCCCCGCCGGACCGGCCCTGGGCCACCCGCGCGCGACCTGCCCCGCCGGACGGGCCCTACGCCACGAACGTCCGCGGTGTCTCGCCGCCGCCGACACCGCCGTTCTCCACCATTCGGGCCGCGGCGGCCAGTCGCACCGCCGCCTCCTCGGCCACCGCACCGCCGACCGTGAACGGCAGTCGGACGTACCCCTCGAAGGCACCGTCGACCCCGAAGCGCGGCCCGGACGGGACGCGGAGGCCCACCCGCTCCCCCGCCTCGGCGATCCGGGAACCCGACAGGCCCCCGGTCCGCACCCACAGGGTGAGGCCACCCCGGGGCACCTCGAACTCCCAGTCCGGCAGCTCCCGCCGGACCGCCGCCACCAGCTCGTCCCGGTTCTGCCGGGCCTGTTCGCGGCGCACCGTCACGGCCTGCTCCCAGCCGCCGGTGCTGAACAGCCAGTTCACGGCGAGCTGCTCCAGCACCGGTGTGCCCAGGTCGGCGTAGGCCCGCGCGGCGACCAGGCTGCGGATCACGTCGGGCGCGGCACGGACCCAGCCGATGCGCATCCCGGCCCAGAATGCCTTGCTCGCCGAGCCGACGGTGATCACGGTGGACCCGGCCGGGTCGAAGGCGCACACGGGGCGCGGCATCTCGACGTCGTCGTCCAGCCACAGCTCGCTCATCGTCTCGTCGGCCACGAGCACCGTCCCCGCCGAGCGGGCCGCGTCCACCAGCCGCCGTCGCTGGTCGTCGTCGGCGAGCGCGCCGGTGGGGTTGTGGAAGTCGGCGACGACGTAGGCGATGCGGGGTGCGGCGTCGCGCAGCACCTGGCGCCAGCGGTCGACGTCCCAGCCGGTGAGTCCCTCGGCCATCGCGACGGGCACCAGCCGGGCCCCGGCCTCGCGCATCAGCTGGAGGATGTTGGCGTAGGACGGGGACTCCACGGCGATGCGCTCGCCGCGTCCCCCGAAGAGGTGGCAGATGGCGTCGATGGCGCCCATCGCCCCCGTGGTCACCATGATCTGCTCGGGCATGGTGGGAATGCCCCGCACGGTGTAGCGCTCGGCGATCATCGCGCGCAGCGCGGGCAGCCCGGCCGGGTAGTCGCCGTGGGTGTGCGCGTACGGCGGCAGCTCCTCGAGGGCGCCCTGCACCGCGCGGGTGAGCCAGGGTTCGGGTGCGGGCAGCGCCGCGCACCCCAGGTCGATCACCGAGCCGAGGGCCTCGGGCGGCAGCGGCTCGAGTCCGCGGGCCGGCAGCGGGTTCCCGGCCGGGACCGCGGTCCAGCTGCCCGCGCCCCGCCGGGACTCCAGGAAGCCCTCGGCACGCAGCGCCTCGTAGGCGGCGGCGACGGTGGTGCGGCTGACGGTCAGGGCGAGGGCCAGTTCCCGTTCGGCGGGCAGCCGGGCGGCGACCGGGACGCGGCCCTCCAGCACGAGCAGCCGGATGCCGTCGGCGAGCGCGCGGTAGGCCGGCGGGCGGCGCGTCCCGGGCCCGGCGGGGCGGTCCTGCTGGGAGGCGAGCAGCCGCGCGAGCTGCCCCGCCCCGACGGCCGAGGTCCACTGCGCCATGGAAATCAGTCCACCTTCCCCGAATTGGCCCTGGTTGACTCTTCTACTCAAGCCACAGGGTGTCACGTGGCAGGCCACGACCACCACCCCAGGGGGCACCTCTTGTCCAGGCAGTCCGAGCAGTCAGAGCAGCCCGAGCCGTCCGAGCAGCCCGAGCCGTCCGAGCAGCCCGAGCCGTCCAGGCGACTCGCGCGGCGGCTGACCCAGCTCTACGGCGGTCTCGCGCTCTACGGCGCGAGTTCAGCACTCCTGGTCAGGTCCGGGCTCGGGCTGGAACCGTGGAACGTGCTGCACCAGGGCCTCGCGGAGCACACCGGCCTGTCGATGGGCGTGGTGCTGACCGCCGTGGGCGCGGCGGTCCTGCTGCTCTGGATCCCGCTGCGCCAGCGGCCGGGCCTGGGCACCGTCTCCAACGTGCTCGTGATCGGCGCCGCGATGGACGCCACGCTGAGTGTCGTGCCGGACGCCCACGGCTGGACGCTGCGCATCGCCGCGATGGTCGCGGGCATCGTCCTGAACGGCGCGGCGACCGGGCTGTACATCGCCGCGCGGTTCGGCCCCGGCCCGCGTGACGGCCTGATGACGGGGCTCAACCAGCGCACCGGGCTCTCGGTGCGCCTGGTGCGGACCGTGGTCGAGATCACGGTGGTGGTGACGGGCTTCGCCCTCGGCGGCACGGTGGGCCTGGGCACCCTGCTCTACGCCGTGTCGATCGGCCCGCTCGCGCAGGTGTTCCTGCGCGTGTTCGCCGTGCCGCCGACACCGTACGGCAGCACGGTGGTTGCCGCCGGGCGGCCCGGGCGCGCGATACTGCGCCGGTGACCACGCCGATACGCCACCCGTACCTCGACCATCCCGGCCCGATCGCGTTCGCCCACCGGGGCGGGGCGGCGGACGGTCTGGAGAACACGCTGCGGCAGTTCCGGCGCGCGGTCGAGGCGGGCTACCGGTACATCGAGACCGACGTGCACGCCACGCGGGACGGGAAGCTCGTCGCCTTCCACGACGCGACCCTGGACCGGGTGACGGACGGGGCCGGGCGGATCGCGGACCTGCCCTGGGAGGACGTACGCCACGCGCGCGTGGCGGGCGCGGAACCGGTGCCGCTCTTCGAGGAGCTCCTGGAGACCTTCCCCGAGGTGCGCTGGAACATCGACGTGAAGGCGGAGCCCGCGCTGCGGCCCCTCCTGGAGCTGATCGGGCGGCTGGACGCCTGGGACCGGATCTGTGTCGGCTCCTTCTCCGAGGCGCGCGTGATCCGCGCCCAGCGGCTCGCGGGTCCCCGCCTGGCCACCTCGTACGGCAGCCGGGGCGTCCTCGGCCTGCGGCTGCGCTCCTGGGGGCTGCCGGCCGCGCCGCGCCGCTCGGCGGTGGCCGCGCAGGTCCCCGAGGCGCAGTCGGGCATCCGGGTGGTGGACCACCGCTTCGTGCGCGCCGCCCACGCGCGCGGGCTGCAGGTGCACGTCTGGACGGTCAACGACGCGGACCGTATGCACCGGCTCCTGGACCTTGGAGTGGATGGCATCATGACCGATCACATCGACACACTGCGCAGGGTCATGGAGGACCGCGGCGTCTGGGGCTGAGCCACCCGGCCGCGCCCCGGGGACGGTGCGCGTGCACGGGGAAGGCGAGGGCACGGTGGGCACCGACACCCTGCGGTCGGACGCGGCGGGCGGGGCCGACCCGGCCGCCGAACGACGGCGCGAGCAGCGCGGCTGGTACTTCTACGACTGGGCGTGCTCCGTCTACTCGACGAGCGTCCTGACCGTGTTCCTGGGCCCCTATCTGACCTCGGTCGCCGAATCGGCGGCGGACACGGACGGCTACGTCCACCCCCTCGGCATACCGGTGCGCGCGGGGTCGTTCTTCGCGTACTCGGTGTCGCTGTCGGTGATCGTGGCGGTGCTGGTGATGCCGCTGGTGGGCGCGGCGGCCGACCGCTCGGGCCGCAAGAAGCCGTTGCTGGCCGCCGCCGCGTACACCGGCGCCGCGGCCACGACCGCCATGTTCTTCCTCGACGGCGACCGCTACCTGCTGGGCGGGCTGCTGCTGGTCGTCGCCAACGCGGCGCAGTCGGTCGCGATGATGCTCTACAACTCCTACCTGCCCCAGATCGCCCCGCCCGAGGAACGCGACGCGGTCTCCTCCCGGGGCTGGGCCTTCGGCTACGCGGCCGGCTCCCTGGTCCTGATCGTCAACCTGGTCCTCTACACCGGCCACGACTCGTTCGGGCTGAGCGAGAGCGCGGCGGTCCGGATCTGCCTGGCGTCGGCGGGGCTGTGGTGGGGCGCCTTCGCGCTGATTCCGCTCCGCCGGCTGCGCGACCGGCGTGCGGTGGCCCGGGAGGCCGCACTGCCCGGGTTCCGGCAGCTCGCGGCGACCGTCCGGGACATGCGGCGCCGCCCGCTGACACTGGCCTTCCTGCTGGCGTACCTGGTGTACAACGACGGCATCCAGACGGTGATCTCCCAGGCATCGGTCTACGGCTCCGAGGAGCTGGGCCTCGGGCAGTCCACCCTGATCGTGGCGGTCCTGCTGGTCCAGGTGCTGGCGGTGGCGGGCGCCCTGGCGCTGGGCCGGCTGGCCCGCAGGTACGGCGCCAAGCGCACGATCCTCGGGTCGCTGGTCGCCTGGACGGTGACCCTCGCGGCCGGGTACTTCCTGCCGGCGGAGGCGCCGGCGTGGTTCTTCGTACTGGCCGCCGGGATCGGACTCGTCCTGGGCGGTAGCCAGGCGCTGTCCCGCTCCCTGTTCTCCCATCTGGTCCCGCCGGGCAAGGAGGCCGAGTACTTCTCGGCGTACGAGCTGAGCGACCGCGGGATGAGCTGGCTCGGGCCGCTGCTCTTCGGGCTCACCTACCAGCTGACCGGGAGCTACCGTGACGCGATCATCTCCCTGGTCGCCTTCTTCGTGATCGGTTTCGTGCTGCTCGCGCGGGTGCCCGTACGGCGGGCGATCGGCGACGCGGGCAACCCGGTACCCGAAAGGATTTAGCACTCGGCGCGAAAGGGCTGTAGTGTACGCGTTTGGCCTGCCAGGCGTACCGTTACTGCGCGTCAAAGGTGCCGAATCGCTATGTCACATCTGCCAGCAGAGGTGACAAACCGGACGTCGGCGGGTACTGCACTGGTTGCAAGGCTGCGGCTGCGACGGCGACGCAGGGCCCGGATCGGGAGTCGGGACGGGAATCTTTACCGCCGCCCGGACGTTGACCGGATGACGACGACAGCGACACCTGTCCTGTGGGCGACAAGCCCGGGAGGCACGATTCATGAGTGAGCGAGCTCTTCGCGGCACGCGCCTCGTGGTGACCAGCTACGAGACGGACCGCGGCATCGACCTGGCCCCGCGCCAGGCCGTGGAGTACGCATGCGAGAAGGGGCATCGGTTCGAGATGCCCTTCTCGGTCGAGGCGGAGATCCCGCCGGAGTGGGAGTGCAAGGTCTGCGGGGCCCAGGCACTCCTGGTCGACGGCGACGGCCCTGAGGAGAAGAAGGCCAAGCCCGCGCGTACGCACTGGGACATGCTGATGGAGCGACGCACCCGCGAGGAACTCGAAGAGGTCCTCGAGGAGCGGCTGGCAGTTCTGCGCTCCGGCGCGATGAACATCGCGGTCCATCCGCGAGACAGCCGCAAGAGTGCGTAGCGGGAGACCGTAGGCGAGACAACCGAACAACCGCGGGTGCCGTACATGAGCTTCATGTACGGCACCCGCGGTTTTGTCGTGTCCGGGTGGCGTGCCCCGGGCCCCGGGCGGGGCCGGGGGCTCAGCGCGTCAGCGGAGGGCGGGGGTCCTGCGGGGCGTCGTCCGGGTCGTCCCGGATGACCTCGCCCTGGACGACCTTGCCGTCCGGGCGGTGCATCCGGGCCTGGCGGAAGGCGTCGCCCAGGGTGCCGGGGCCGGCGTCCCGGAGCTTGCGCTCCACCGTCCGCTGGGCGTACCGGCTGACGGCCTTCTGCACCGGGGGCAGCAGCATGAGCAGGCCGAGCGCGTCCGAGATCAGGCCGGGCAGGATCAGGAGCAGCCCGCCCAGCATCATCAGGCCGTTGCCCTCGCTGTTCGGGCGGGCCTCGGGTGGGATGCCCGACTGCATGGCCGACTGCTGCTGGTTGATCGTCTCCGTGAGGTTGCGGAAGGCCCGGCGGCCCGCCGCCTTGATGACCACGGACCCGAGGACCACACCGGCGACCAGGAGAAGGAAGACCATGAAGCCACTGGACGCCCCCGCGACCACGGTCAGCAGCCAGATCTCCAGCACGAGCCAGGCGGCGATGCCCAGCGGCAGGAACGTGCGCAGCCGGGAGCGCGGAGGCCGGGCGGGGGACCTGGGGGTCTGAGCGCCAGTCGTCATACTCCCAGTGTGCCTGGCCCCGGCTCAGTGCGGCATAAGAGGGCGGTCAGGGCTTGGCGCCGGACGCCTTCGACGCCGCGTCACCGGACCCCGCAGACGCCTCACCGGACTTCGACGCCGCGTCGCCGGCCTCCGCAGACGCCTCACCGGACTTCGCCGGCCCTTCACCGGACTTCGCCGGCTCGTCGTCGGCGGCCGCCTGCCCGTCCGCCGTGGTGCCGGGGCGCCTGTCGCGACCCAGGACCTTGCCGACCCTCTCCCCCACACCCCAGGTGGTGACCCGCCACAGGGCCTCCACCAGGATGTCGCGGCTCATCTTGGAGTCGCCCAGTTCCCGCTCGACGAACGTGATCGGCACCTCCACGACGTGGTACCCGGCCTTGATCGCGCGGCGGGCGAGGTCGACCTGGAAGCAGTAGCCCTGGGAGGCGACCTCCTCGAGGCCGAGCCCCTCCAGGGTCTCGCGGCGGAAGGCGCGGTAGCCGCCGGTGATGTCGCGCAGCGGCAGGTCGAGCGCGATCCGCGAGTACATGCTGCCGCCGCGCGAGATGATCTCGCGGGACTTGGGCCAGTTCACCACCCGGCCGCCGGGCACCCAGCGGGAGCCGAGCACGAGGTCGGCCCCCTTGAGGGCGGTCAGCAGGCGGGGCAGCTCCTCGGGCTGGTGGGAGCCGTCGGCGTCCATCTCGATCAGCACGCCGTAGCCGTGCTCCAGGCCCCAGCGGAAACCGGCGAGGTAGGCGGCGCCCAGACCCTCCTTGCCCTTGCGGTGCATGACCTGGACGTGGTCGTCCCCGGCCGCCAGTTCGTCGGCGAGCTTGCCGGTGCCGTCGGGGCTGTTGTCGTCGGCCACGAGAACGTGCGCCTCGGGGACGGCCTCACGCACGCGCGTGACGATCGCCTTGATGTTCTCCGCCTCGTTGTAGGTCGGGATGATCACCAGGGCCGTGCCCAGGGGGCCGAACCGCCTCTGCCGCCCCGCAGCCGCGGGCGTCCCGTCGCCGTCGTTCACCACTGCCCCTTCGTGTCCGTACACAGAGCACCACCATAATCGCCGCGGCCTGCGCCAACGTGACAGGACGGCCGTACGGTGGTGTCGTTTCTCCGGAACCGGGGTAGGGATGGCCGATTCAGGCCGTTGTGCGACGGATGGGGGCCCGGCGCCCTTCGGGCCGGCCCGGGACCCGCCGGCTGCGGGTCGACCTAGGCCGTTGTCTACTGAGCGCCCGGGCCCCACCCGGGTCACACCTCCCGACCGGCCGGAACGTTCCCTCGTCGCGGTGCGGGCACTGAGCCTGGCTCCCAGTGGCGGTGCCCCGGTGCGGCACACCGTCCCTGACTCAGCGGCACCGCGACGCGGATGCGGAAGGCTCCCCGGTCGGGCGTCCGGTGGTGGACCCGGCCGAACCTACCGGCCCCCCGCCGTCGCCTGTCAACAGTCGTTCCACCTGCGCCTTTGCTGTCAATGTGCAGGTCAGCGCGGAGGAGACCCAGGTCGTGGCCGCGCGAAGATCATCGCCCCGTCGGCCGTGGAGATCACTCGCCCGGCCGTACGAAGACGGTCCGGCCACCCACCACGGTACGCAGGCAGACGGGCAGCTCCCGGCCCGGGGTGAGGTCGGGCAGGCCGGGGGTGCCGGAGCGCGGGTCGGTCGACCAGCGCGCCACCCGGTCGTCCGGGGCCTGGACCACGAGCTCATCGGTCCGCCACACGGCGTAGTCCGCGGGCACGCCCGGCACCAGGACGCCCGCGTCGTCGCGGCCGATCGCCCGCCAGCCGCCGCGTGTGTGCGCCGTGAAAGCCGCACGGACGGACACCCGGTGCTCCGGGGTGTGGTGGAAGGCGGCGGCCCGGACGGTGCCCCACGGGTCGAGGGGCGTGACCGGGCTGTCGGAGCCGAAGGCGAGCGGCACGCCGGCGCGCAACAGGGCCGCGAAGGGGTTGAGCGTACGGGCCCGCTCGGCGCCCAGGCGCTGGGCGTACATGCCGTCCTCGCCGCCCCAGAGCGCGTCGAAGGCGGGCTGCACGGAGGCGGTCAGGCCCAGTTCCGCGAAGGCCGCGACCGTCTCGGGCGTGAGCATCTCGGCGTGCTCGATGCGGTGCCGGGCACCCCGGACGCGGGCGAGGCCGATCTTGTCGGCGGCGGCACGCACTCCCTCCACGACGGCACTCACGGCGGCGTCGCCGATGGCGTGGAAGCCCGCCTGGAGGCCCGCCTCGGTGCAGGCGACGACGTGGGCGGCGACGGCGGTGGCGTCCAGGTGGGCGGTGCCGGTGTGGCCGGCGTCGGCGTAGGGCTGGTGCAGGCAGGCGGTGTGCGAGCCGAGGGAGCCGTCGACGAAGAGGTCCCCGGCGGCCCCGACGGCGCCCAGCTCCCGCGCCTTGTCGACGTCCTGCTCGGCCCAGTAGCCGATCACCCGCGGCCCGGGCCCCTCGGCCGACAGGCGCAGCAGGCCGGTGAGGTCGTCCTCGGAGGAGATCTCCGGTCCTGCGCATTCGTGAACGGTTCCGATACCGAGGGAGGCGGCGTGCGCGAGGGCCGCGCGCTGGGCCGCGGTGCGCTGGGCGGGGGCGACGGCCCCGAGGGCGGCGGCGCGCACGGCGTGGTGGGCGTCGCCGGTGAGCGGGCCGTCCCCGCGGGCGAGGTCACCGGGCGCCAGGTCGAGCAGGGCGGTGGTGACGACGGCCGAGTGGACGTCGATACGGCTGAGGTACAGGGGGCGGCCGCCGGTCGCGGTGTCCAGTTCGGCGCGCGTCGGGGGCTGCCCGTCCGGCCAGCGGGCGGCGTCCCAGCCGTGCCCCAGGAGCACACGGTCGTCCGGGCGGGCGGCGGCGAAGTCCCGTACGAGGGCGAGGGCCGCCTCGCGGGTCGGGGCGGTGGAGAGGTCGAGCCCGGTGAGGGCCAGACCCGTGGCGGTGGTGTGCACATGTGCGTCGGTGAACGCCGGGGTGACGAGCGCGCCGTCCAGGTCGATCACCTCGTCGACCCCGTCCGCGAAGGCGTCCGCGGCGCCCTCCGAGCCGACCCAGGCGACCTGGCCGCGTTCGACGACCATGGCCGTCGCGAAGGGGTCGGCGGGACTGTGGACCTCGCCGCGGCGCAGCAGGACGGTCGAGGACGGGGTGGTGGACTCACTCATGGACACCAGTCTCGCCCCTCGCGGGGGCCGCCCGGCAGCCGGGGCGGCCGGGCGCACGGCCGTGGCCCGGCACTGGCGCGCGGGCGCCGTCAGATACGCGGCGGACGGGACTCGTAGGGGGTCGAGAGGACCACGGTGGTACGCGTCGACACCCCGGCGAGGGAGCGGACCCGCGCGAGCAGTTCCTCCAACTCGTGCGGGGTGGCCACCCGGACCTTGAGGATGTAGTTCTCGTCGCCGGCGACGCTGTGGCATGCCTCGATCTCGGGGACCCCGGAGAGCCGGTCCGCGATGTCGTCGGGGGCGCTGGGGTCGAAGGGTTTCACCGAGATGAACGCCGTCATCGGCAGCCCGACGGCCTCCGGGTCGACGACCGCGGCGTAACCGCGGATGACGCCACGCTGCTCCAGCCGCCGCACCCGCTGGTGCACGGCCGACGTGGACAGGCCCGTGGCCTTGCCCAGGTCGGTGTAGCTCATCCGCCCGTCCTTGACGAGCAGCTGCACGATCTGTCGGTCCAGCTCCTCCATGGCGCAAGAACCTACAGTGCGGTTGATCTCCTCGGATACCAGAGCAGTCCGGGTGGTGCCCCGTTCGTGATGTGACGGGGTGTCGGACCGCGGCCGAGCGGGGACAAACCCGCCGCACGGGGCACCTGCGGACGGCATGTGACGAAGACCACACTGGTTGAACATTCTCCGTGATGTTCTCGTGATTACCCCGCAGGGGGGACGGGAAGTGCTTGCTGTGGTCGAGGCCGCAGTGCCGTCACGGCCCAGCCCGAGGGGGAGAATCCCATGCAGAGTCTTAAGCGCCCTGGTCGTACCACGTCCAAGCGGCAGCAGCCGGTCGTCGAGCCCGTATCGGAGGGCGTCGAACCCGACGCCTTCGACGACGAGGAACTCGACGCCTACGACACCTTCGAGATGTACCGGGTGTTCTGCCCGGACTGCGCGCAGCCCATCGCCCTGCTCGCGGACGAGGAGACGCTGCCGGAGCACGCGCTGTGCGCCTCTCCGTGGAACCCGTTCGGGCTCACGGTCTGTGCCGGCACCGGTCGCAGGGCCACCGAGGCACGTCCGGCGGACGAGTCGTTCCAGCCCCACGAGCAGGACACCGCCCTGCTGTTGACGCTCCCCCGGGGCCTCGACTGGCGGACCCAGCCCTTCTCCCACGTCGGCGGCCCGGGCTCGCGCCCGATGCGGGTGCCGACGATGCGGCGCGAAGCGGCCTGAGGACACCCCGGCGCCCGGCCGACAGGGCTCGCCCACCATTTCGTCACCCCGCCCGCGCCGCGGCTCGCAGGATGCCGTGGCGCCGGTCGGTCACGGACGCGCACGAACTCACTCTCGATTGCGTCCGCCGGTGACCTGTCCGTACTTCGCCGCGTTGCCCGGGTATGACCCCCACGTACTCGTCGACCGGGAGTCGGCGCCGCGTGTTCGTACCGGTGTCCGCGGGACCGGTTCCCCCGGCCCCGCAGATCCCCGACCCGCCGATCTACCGTGAGCTGATGCGGACCTGGGCCGACGGCGGCCGCACGCTGCCGGGGCGCCACGACCCGGAGTGGGTCAGGCTCGCGGAACCCCCGCGCGGGCTCGGCGACTTCTTCGCCACGGGTGACTTCTTCACCACCGGCGACCTCCGTGTCGGCGGCGACTTCGCGGTCGCCGCCGACCTCACCGCTCCTCGGGACCCGCGAGGTGACGGGCGATGACCATCCGCTGGATCTGGTTGGTGCCCTCGACGATCTGCAGCACCTTGGCCTCGCGCATGTACCGCTCGGCCGGGAAGTCCGCGATGTAGCCGTACCCGCCGAGGATCTGCACGGCGTCGGTGGTGACCCGCATCGCCGTCTCGGTGCAGTGCAGCTTGGCCATGGCGGCCTGCTTGGCGAACGGCAGTCCGGCGTCGCGCAGTCGTGCCGCCGTCAGGTACAGGGCGCGGCCGGCCTCGATCTGCGTCGCCATGTCGGCGAGCATGAAGCGCAGCCCCTGGAAATCGGCGATCGGCCTGCCGAACTGGCGCCGCTCGGCCGCGTAGGACACGGCCGCGTCCAGCGCCGCCTGGGCCACGCCGATCGCGCAGGCGGCGATGCCGAGCCGGCCGGAGTCGAGCGCGGACAGGGCGATCGCGAAGCCCTGACCCTCGTCGCCGAGGCGGCGGGCGTCGGGCACCCGTACGCCGTCCAGGTGAACCTGCGCGGTGGGCGAACCCTTGAGCCCCATCTTCTTCTCGGGCACCGCGGCGCTCAGCCCCTCGGCGTCACCGGGCACCAGGAAGGCGGTGATGCCGCGCGGTCCGTCCTCCCCGGTACGCGCCATGACGGTGTAGAAGTCGGCGATGCCGCCGTGCGTGATCCACGCCTTGGTGCCGGTGAGCACCCAGTCTCCCCCGCTCTCGCGCACGGCCTTGGTGCGCAGCGAGGCGGCGTCGGAGCCGGAGGCGGGTTCGGAGAGGCAGTAGGCGCCGAGCAGGCCGCCGCCGAGCATCGCGGGCAGGTGCTCGGCCTGCTGCTCCTTGGTGCCGTGGGCGGCCAGCGCGTAGGAGGCGAGCGTGTGCACGCTGACGCCGAGGCCGACGGTGAGCCGGGCCGCGGCCAGCTCCTCCAGGACCTGGAGGTAGACCTCGTACGGCTGCTCGCCGCCGCCGAACTCGGCGTCGTAGGGCAGTCCGAGCAGGCCGGAGTCGGACAGAAGGGTGAAGACCTCGCGTGGGAAGCGCCCGGTGTCCTCCTCCTCGGCCGCGCTCGGGGCGATCTCACGCTGCGCGATGTCGCGGACGAGCGAGATCAGGTCCCGTGCCTCGTCCGTGGGCAGTTGCCGGTCCACCGGCTGCGGGGCGCGGTCGGGCATGGCGACGCTCTCCTCCCTGTCGGGCACATCGGCGGACATACGCCTTGGGTGGAGGCGGCTCCGCCGGGTCTTTCCGGCCTGGCCGATGCTCGCACTCCCGGGTCGCGGAAGCGGCTGACCAGCGGCTGTGCGCTGTGAGTATGCCCGATCAGGGGGACGGAGTCACCAGTTAACGACCGCTTACTCAAAGAATTCCGAGAATGGCCCCGGCGGGGCCGTCAGGGGCGGGATTCCGGCTTCGGAACTCCCAGAATGGTCCGAACCATTGACCACACTGGTCTAGTCCTCCTACGGTGACGGATCGAACGCCTCACCGCGTTCATGCCAATCGGCGCGCGTTTCCCTCTTCCCCCACGAGGAGACACCCGATGCACGTCCCGCACCTCCCCCGCGTCCGCCCCATCCGGACGCTGTTCTCCGCCCTGTGCACCGTCGCCCTCGGCGCCGGACTGCTGGCCGGCGCCGGCCCGGCCACGGCCACCGCAGAGGCACCCGCCGCACCGGCCGAGGCACCCGCCGTGCAGGCCGCGGCAGGATCCAAGGTCGTCGGCTACTTCACCGAATGGGGCGTCTACGACCGCAACTACCACGTCAAGAACATCGAGTCGTCGGGCTCCGCCGACCAACTCACCCACATCAACTACTCGTTCGGCAACGTCACCGGCGGCAAGTGCGCCATGGGCGACGCCTACGCGGCGACCGACAAGGCCTACACCGCGGCCGACTCCGTCGACGGCGTCGCGGACACCTGGGACCAGCCGCTGCGGGGCAACTTCAACCAGCTGCTCAAGCTGAAGCAGAAGCACCCCGACCTGAAGATCCTCTGGTCGTTCGGCGGCTGGACCTGGTCCGGCGGCTTCGCACAGGCCGCGCAGAACCCGGAGGCGTTCGCCCAGTCCTGCTACGACCTGGTCGAGAACTCCAAGTGGGCCGATGTCTTCGACGGCATCGACATCGACTGGGAGTACCCGAACGCCTGCGGTCTGAGCTGCGACACCAGCGGCCGCGACGCCTTCCCGAAGCTGATGAGCGCCCTGCGCGCCAAGTTCGGCCAGGACTACCTGGTCACCGCGGCGATCACGGCGGACGCCACGGCCGGGGGCAAGATCGACGCGGCGGACTACGCGGGCGCTGCCCAGTACGTCGACTGGTACAACCCGATGACGTACGACTTCTTCGGCGCCTGGGACGCCACCGGGCCGACCGCTCCGCACTCGCCGCTGACCTCGTACGCGGGCATCCCGAAGGAGGACTTCCACACCTCGGCGACGATCGCGAAGCTCAAGGGACTCGGCATCCCGTCCTCGAAGCTCCTGCTCGGACTCGGCTTCTACGGCCGCGGCTGGACCGGTGTCACCCAGTCGGAACCGGGCGGCACCGCGACCGGCCCGGCGAAGGGCACGTACGAGAACGGCATCGAGGACTACAAGGTGCTGAAGACCAGTTGCCCGGCGACCGGCACGGTCGGCGGCACCGCGTACGCCAAGTGCGGCAGCGACTGGTGGAGTTACGACACCCCGCAGACCATCGCGACCAAGATGGCCTACAAGAACGAGCAGGGCCTCGGCGGGACCTTCTTCTGGGAGCTGAGCGGCGACACCGCGAGCGGTGAGCTGATCAAGGCGATCGACTGAACCAACCGGCGCACACGGGGGGCGAGGGGGCGGAGACCGGCTCGGGTCTCCGCCCCCTCGTCAGGCTTCGCCGGGCGCCGTCAGGCGTCGTCCCGGCGGGCCGGGGCAGGGGCCGGACAGGCGGGGTCCAGTTCCTCGATGGCGCGCAGCGTGCCGCCGAGCGACTTCACCAGCAGCTCGCACATGGTGCCGCGGGGCAGTTCCGGTCGGCCGATCCAGTCCAGGGTGGCGCCCTCGACGCCGCACACCCAGGCGAGCAGGCCCATGCGGGCCAGCGGCCCGATGTCCGAACGTCCGTACGCCCCTTCGGCGATGGTGACGACGATCGCCTCGCGCACCCCGTCCCGGATGGCGTGCACCTCGGTGTCGAAGCCGACTCCGCCGCTGACGATGGTGCGGTAGGCGGCCTGGTTGTGCTCGGCGTAGCGCAGGTAGCCGTCGATGGTGCGGTGGACGCGGTCCACCTGCGGCAGTTCGGTGCCGCGTGCCGCGGTGGTGACGAGGTCGGCCACCGAGTCCTGGATGATCGCCAGGTAGTAGCCCCGCTTGGACTGGAAGTAGTAGTAGATCAGCCCCTTGGCGACATGCGCCTGGCGGGCGATGTCGTCCATCGAGAGCGCGTCGTACGAGGTGTCGGCGAACAACTTCCGCCCGATGGCGATGAGTTCGGCACGGCGCGCCAGCGAGCGCTCGGTGCCGCGCGCCCGGAGACGGACGTCGGCACCTTGTTGACTCATATTCAATTTCGACCCTGGTCTCCTGCGGGCGGGGGGACCTCCGCAGTATGGCAGGTCGGTTCGTGGGGCAGGTCACACGCGGGTCACGTCACAGCGGACCGGGCCGGTCACAGCACAGCCGGACCGGGCCGGGCGCGTCAGAGCAGGCCGAGCTGAACCACGAGCATCGCGACCACCACGACGAGGGTCCACCCCATGACGTGTTCCAGGATCTTGGGGCCGTCGTCCTTGGGGCCGCCGGTGCGGACACGGGTGGCGGCTGCGGTGTGTGCGGTCATGGCTGCTCGCTGCTCTCGGTCTCGGCTTCACTGAGTCCCCCCGCTCACGGTGTCCACCTTGCCACCGTGAGCGGCTTTTGCCGCCGAGAGCTTGGTCACAGCGATGCGGCGCGGCCCGCTCAGCGCACCCCCACCGCCGCGAGCGCCTTGCGCTGGCGCGGGCTGGGGTGAGCCGGGAAGTACAGGTAGCAGACGCCGCCCGTACCGGAGACGACCTTGCCACTGGCGTTGTACCGCTTGGTCCTGAGCCAGATGTTCTCCCACTCGCGCCGGCGGTAGACGCGGCGCACGGCGTCGTTGTCGTCCGAGGCCGGGTCGTTGGCGATCACGTCGCCGTCGGCGGTGAAGCCGATCACGGTCATCAGGTGGCCCGAGGTGCCGTAGCCCGCCCCGGTCAGCTCCTCCTCCAGGAACGACTGGGACGTTATGGCCGGGATGCCGGCCGCGATCAGCGTCTCCAGGTCGGTGAGGGAGCCCAGGCGCGTGACCACGCCCTGGATGCCTTCGAACGTGGCGGCGTAGGCGGCGTTGAAGGGCCAGTTGCCGCAGCCCTCGTACTGGTTGTCGTACGTGTACCGGGCGGCGTGGCAGACCTGCGGGTCGGCGTAGGCGGGGTCGACCCAGGCGAGCTGCTCCTCGGTGAGGCGCCCGCCCCAGTACTCGATGATCATCTGCGAGGAGGTGGGGCTGCACCATGCCTCGCCGCCGTTGTCGTACTCGGGGTACTGGCCCTTGTGGATCTCCTGCGAGTAGCGCGGGACGCGCAGTTCCCCGGCGTGGCCCGGGGTGGAGGCCGGCACGGTGAAGCGGTCGGGGACGTCGGAGCCCATCGCGCCGAGCCGCCAGACGGTGGGTGTGCCGCGCGTGCCCGGACGGCGGTGGAGGGTGAGCCGGAGCCGGTAGGAGACCAGGCGCAGGCCGGTGGAGGCGTCGTCGACGGAGAAGGTGTCGGTCCAGATACTGCTCTTGCCGTCGCTCTGGTCGTCGACCGAGGTCCGTCTGATGTCCCGCTCGCCGTCGCCGGCCGTCCAGCGGCCCATCACGTACCAGGGCGTGTCCGTACCGTCGGAGTAGGTGCCCTTCAGGTCGACCTGGATCCAGGTGCCGCCCGGCGTGTGCGCGTTCCAGGAGGCGATGACCTCCGTCGCCGGCATGGTGAGCCGGTGGACGGGCGAGGTCCAGGTCGCGTACTCCCAGGCGGCGGTGGTGCCGGTGTGCGGGTCGGTGTAGTCGGTGGTGCCGGCCGGGGTGCCGATCACGACGCCGGGGCGGGCGCCCGCGACGGGGCGGGCCCCCCGCGCGCTCCCGCGCCGCCAGTCGCCGTACGTGGTCCAGGCGTGGTAGTCCACCGGCCGTCGGGCGCCGCCGCCGGTGCCCGCGCCGGGCGCGGCGTGGGCGACGGCGGGGATCGCGCCGCCCGACACGGCGGCCGCGGCGACGGCGGCGGCCAGGAGGGCTCTGCGGGACGGCTGTTCGACTCTGCTCATGGGCGGGAGACCCCCAGGTGTCCGGGTCGGGCGGGTCCGTCGTTGCACGGTCGTGCGCCAACTATGGACGGAGCCGCCCGCTCCTGCCAGCACTTCCACGCACGCCACGCCACCAATATTGGTGTCGACCACTGGTTAGAGTGCGAGTGGACATGTCCGCCTCTCTGCCCACGGGATCCGCCATCCTCGACCTAGCAGTCCGGCTCCGCCGGCTCCCCCCGTCCTGCGGTCCCGTGCGTCTGATCGGTGTCGACGGGCACGCCGGGTCCGGGAAGTCCACCTTCGCCGGGCGCCTGGCGGCGGAGTTGGGCGGGGCTCCGGTGCTGCACCTCGACGACATCGCCAGTCACGACGAGCTGTTCGACTGGACCGCGCGACTGCTCGACCAGGTGATCGAGCCGCTGCGGCGCGGGAGCACCGCCCACTACGCCCCCTACGACTGGCGGTCCCGGCGTTTCGGCGCGCCGCGTCCGCTGCCGCCCGCTCCCGTGGTCCTGGTCGAGGGTGTCGGCGCCGGACGCGAGGCGCTGCGGCCGCACCTGGCCGGACTGCTGTGGATGGACCTGCCCCGGGAGCAGGCGTGGGCGCGCGGACGGGCGCGCGACGGAGCACAGCAGCGGGCGTTCTGGGACGGATGGATCCCGGCCGAGCGCCGGCACTTCGCCGCGGACCCCTCGCGCCCCTTCGCGCACCTTCTGGTGCGACAGAGCGAACAGGGGTACGAGGTGCTGCCGGGGCCCGCGGGAACCGCCTCCGGAGCCCACTTTCTCACACAGAGTGACGGACCCTCCGCAATGTGCTGAACTCGTGAAGATCGCGCCCCGGCAACCCGCCGACGTGCCCCAACTTCGCTTGACCCGGGGGCCGTACAGGTCTTACGTTCTGAATGTGCGGTAGTTCGAAGCCGCCGACAGACGCGAAGCCCCCGGTTGTTCCCCCGTGATCGGGGGCTTCGTTCTGCCCTGGGCACGTTCCCCGGCTGCTCCGCGGCGCCATACGCTCACCGACAGTCACCTTCCGGTCCCGCGGCCCACCCGCTCCCACCTCGCGGAACGACCCCTCCCGCACCCTTCGGAGGACCGACCGCCGCAGGTACGATGCCCTCGGTGCGACCTACGGGAGATTGCCGCACGCACCTGCAACTCCGGTCCGCGGTACACCCGTTGACCGAGGCGGCCGACGAGCGACGGCTCGGCGGCATACCGACGGGGGCACGTAGGTGGGGGACGTGATGGACTTCGGCACGCAGGGCCCACAGGCCCCGGCCGAACTCGCCTGGCTGCGCGGCGTGGACGCCTACACCATGGGGGCCTACCCGCAGGCGGAGGAGGAGTTCCGGGCAGCGGTGCGGATCGATCCCACGATGGCCGACGGCTGGCTGGGACTGCACGCGCTGCGCGTCGACACCACTAACGCGCTCCTGCGAATGTTCCGCAACCGCGACCGCTTCGGCGAGCAGCGGGCCCGCCACCGCCGGACACTGAACTCCTGGTACTGGCTGGGCTGGTGGGTGCAGCCGGTGCTGGAGAACCCGCGCGACCTGCTGCTGGCCCACGCCTCGCACTGGCTGGACGGCCGGCACGTCCCGGAGCTGGACCGGGCCCTGGCCGGGCTGCCCCCGGTGGACTCCGACCCCCAGGTCCGCTTCCTGCACGCCTGCCGCGCCTACCTCGTCAAGGACTGGGAGCAGCTCGTCCGGCACACCGACCCCCTGCTCGGCGACCCCTTACTGGGTATCGAGGCCGGCCTGTTCAGCGGCATGGCCCGGGTCCGCCTGGAGATGTACGGGCAGGCCGAGCCGCTTCTGTCGGCGGCCCTGATGCGGTGCCGCAGCGAGCAGCCGCAGCGCAAGGAACTGCGCTACTGGCTGGCGCGGTCCCACGAGGGCACCGGGCGCAGCGCCGCCGCGCTCCCGCTGTACCGGGCGGTGCACCGGGTCGACCCGGCGTTCATGGACACCTCGGCCCGGCTGGCCGCGATCGCCGAGGGCGACGGTTACGACGACTCGGTCGACCTGGCGGGACTCGCCCAGACGGCAGCGGGGACGGACGGCCTGGACGGCCTCGACCCCCTCTTCGGCACCGAGGAGCGCGACGTCAAGCTCTCCGCGCCCGAGCCCGCGCTGAGCGCCCCGCTCCCCCCGCTCGGCGGTCCGTCGGTGCGCGAGAAGGCGGGCGGCACCGACCCCTCCCTGCCCAGCGGGCCCACCGATCCCGCCTTGCTGGAGGAGGCACTGGCCGAGCTGGAGCGGATGGTGGGCCTCGAACCGGTGAAGCGGCAGGTCAAGGCGTTGTCCGCGCAGCTGAACATGGCGCGGCTGCGGGCCGGCCAGGGGCTGCCCGTGCAGCCGCCCAAACGTCACTTCGTCTTCTCCGGCCCCTCCGGAACCGGCAAGACCACCGTGGCCCGCATCCTGGGCCGGGTCTTCTACGCCCTCGGACTGCTCGGCGGCGACCACCTGGTGGAGGCGCAGCGGGCCGATCTGGTCGGCGAGTACCTGGGCCAGACCGCCGTGAAGGCGAACGAGCTGATCGACTCCGCGCTCGGCGGTGTCCTCTTCGTGGACGAGGCGTACTCGCTGTCCAACTCCGGGTACGGCAAGGGCGACGCGTACGGCGACGAGGCGCTGCAGGTGCTGCTGAAGCGGGCCGAGGACAACCGGGACCACCTGGTGGTGATCCTGGCCGGCTATCCGGAGGGCATGGACCGGCTGCTGGGCGCCAATCCCGGGCTGTCCTCGCGTTTCACGACGCGGGTGGACTTTCCGTCGTACCGGCCGTTGGAGCTGACCTCGATCGGTGAGGTGCTCGCGGCGGAGAACGGGGACGGGTGGGACGAGGAGGCGCTGGACGAGTTGCGGTCGATCGCCGGGCACGTGGTGGATCAGGGGTGGATCGACGAGTTGGGGAACGGGCGGTTTCTGCGGACGCTGTACGAGAAGAGTTGTGCGTACCGGGATCTGCGGCTGTCCGTGTATCCGGGGGTGTTGACTCGGGACGACCTGGCGACGTTGCGGTTGCCGGATCTGATGCAGGCGTATGGGGAGGTGCTGTCGGGGCGGGGGCCGGGGGGTCCGTCGGCCGTGTAGGGCCGAGCCTCGGTGCGGGGGTGGGGTGCGCGGCCCGGCGTTGCGGGGTGCCGCTGCGCCCACCCGTGCCGTCTGGGGGTACCTCCCAGGCCGTTCAGGCACTGGGGGAGGCACGACTGCCCGCAGCCGGGGGGCACCGCGACTGCCTGCCCGCGGTTACGTCGCCAGGGTTACCTCTTTGTTTCTGTGGGCCGGGTCGCGGACCTCGCCGACCAGGAGTTCCAGGACGTCTTCCAGGGCGACCAGGCCGAGGATCCGGCCCGACGCGTCCGTGACCTGGGCCAGGTGGGTCGCCGCGCGGCGCATCACCGTGAGGGCGTCGTCCAGGGGGAGTTCGGGGCGCAGCGTGGTCATCGGGCGCCACAGGTGCTGGGGGACGGCCCGGTCGGACTCCTCCAGGTCGAGGACGTCCTTGACGTGCAGGTAGCCCATGAAGGGGCCCTGGTCCGCCGCGATCGGGAAGCGTGAGTACCCGGTGCGGGCGGTGAGGGCGACGATCTCCCCGGGCGTGACCGAGGGACTGACCGTCACCAGGGACTCGCGTGCGAGGAGTACGTCCGTGACCGGGCGGGAGCCCAGTTCCAGGGCGTCCTCCAGGCGTTCCTGCTCCTCGGGGTCGAGGAGCCCCGCCTGACCTGCGTCCTCCACCAGGCGGTTGAGCTGCTCGCTGGTGAAGACGGCCTCGACCTCGTCCTTCGGCTCGACGTGGAAGAGTCTGAGGATGCCCTGCGCGCAGGCGCCGAGCGCCACGGTGACCGGCCTGCACAGACGGGCGAAGGCGACCAGGCCGGGGCTGAGCCACAGCGCGGCCTTCTCGGGGGCGGCCATCGCGAGGTTCTTCGGGACCATCTCGCCGATGACCAGGTGGCAGAAGACCACGGCGGCCAGCGCGATGACGTAGCCGAGCGGGTGGATCATGCCGTGCGGCAGGTGGATCCACTCGAAGACCGGCTCCAGCAGGTGGGCGACGGTGGGTTCGGCGACGGCGCCGAGGGTCAGTGAGCAGACGGTGATGCCGAACTGGGCGGCGGCCATCATCTGCGGCAACCGTTCCAGGCCGTACAGCACCTGTCGGGCGCGGGCGGTGCCGAGCGGTTCGATCTGGCTGCGGCGCACGGAGACGAGGGCGAACTCGGCGCCGACGAAGAAGCCGTTGGCGAGCACGAGCAGCGCGGCGAAGACGAGTTGCAGGACGCTCATCGGGCGGCCTCCAGCGTGGCGACCGCGGCGGTGCGCACCAGGCGTATCCGCTCGGCGCGGTAGTGGCCGACCTGCCGGACGGAGAGCCGCCAGCCGGGCAGTTCCGCGCGGTCGCCGACGGCCGGGATGCGGCCGAGCAGGTCGGCGACGAGTCCGGCCACCGTCTCGTACGGGCCCTCGGGCGCCTCCAGGCCGACGCGACGCAGGGCGTCCACGCGGCAGCTGCCGTCGACGTCCCAGGCGGGGCGTCCGTCCTCGGGCGGGGCGGGGGCCAGTTCGGGCGCGTCGAGGCCGTCGTGCTCGTCACGGACCTCGCCGACGATCTCCTCGACGATGTCCTCCAGGGTGACGACCCCGGCCGTGCCGCCGTACTCGTCGACCACCACGGCGATGGGCTGCTCGCTGCGCAAGCGGGTCAGCAACGGCCGTACGGGCAGGGTCTCGGGGACGAGCAGCGCGGGGCGGGCGATCCGGCCGGCGGGGGTGCGCAGCCGGTCGTGCACGGGGACCGCGAGGGCGTCCTTGAGGTGGACCATGCCGACGATTTCGTCGATCTTCTCCCGGTAGACGGGGAAGCGGGACAGGCCGGTGGCACGGGTCAGGTTCACGACGTCCTCGGCGGTGGCCGCGGCGTGCAGGGCACTGACCTTCACGCGCGGGGTCATGACGTGCTGGGCGGTCAGTTCGCCGAGGGAGAGGGTCCGTACGAAGAGGTCCGCGGTGTCCTGTTCCAGGGCGCCGGCCCGGGCGGAGTGCCGGGCCAGGGAGACCAGCTCGCCGGGGGTGCGGGCGGAGGCCAGTTCCTCGGCGGGTTCGATGCCCAGCGTGCGGACCAGGCGGTTGGCCACGGTGTTGAGCGCGGCGATCACCGGGTGGAAGAGCCGGGCGAAGGCGTGCTGGGGCCCGGCGACGAAGCGGGCGACCTGGAGCGGCTTGGACACCGCCCAGTTCTTGGGCACCAGTTCGCCGATCACCATCTGCACGGCGGAGGCCAGCAGCATGCCGACGACGACCGAGACACCGGAAACGGCGCCGTCGGGGACGCCGACGGCCGTGAACGGGCCGTCGAGCAGCCGGGCCAGCGCCGGTTCGGCGAGCATGCCGACGACGAGGGAGGTGATGGTGATCCCGAGCTGGGTGCCGGAGAGCTGGAAGGACAGCTCCTTGAGGGACTCGACGACCCGGTGGGCGCGCCGGTCGCCGGCCGCGGCGGCCTGTTCGGCGTCGGGCCGTTCGACGGTCACCAGGCCGAACTCGGCCGCGACGAAGAAGCCGTTGGCGAGGATCAGCAGGAACGCGGCTGCGAGGAGCAGCAGGGGGGTGGTCATGAGGCCGCCGCCTGTGGGGTGTCACAGCAGGGGGCGGCGCAGGTACTGCAGGACGGTCCGTCCATCGCCGGAGGGAGTCACTCCTCGGGTAGCAGGAACCCCGCGCACCGGGCGGAGCGACGGGGGCGAGGACGCGACGTCCGCGTCCTCGTTCCCAGATTAATCACGAAAAGGGGGCCCGCGGCAGGGTCGGCGGCGCCGCGTCAGTCACGCGGAGCCTCGGGGAGGGCGCCGGAACGGGCCTCCACGAGGTCGCGCAGGGCACGTGCGTCGGCGAGGGCCTGCTGCTTGGCGATGCCGGGCTGGATGCCGAGCGCGGGCAGGCTGGTGCCGTCGCTGAGGTCGAGGAAGACCCAGGGGTCGCCCTGGCGGAGGTTGACGCGGAGGATCTCCGGCCAGGCGAGACGGCGCACGGCGGTCAGGTTGACCACGGTGACGCCCGACTCGTCGGCGACGACCCGGGGCCGGGCCAGCAGGAGCAGCACGCCCGCCAGGAGGAGGGCCGTCAGCACGAAGCTGAGGCGCTCCCCCGGGCCGAGGCCGGCCAGCACCATCCCGAGCACCGTGACGGTCACGAAGGTGACGACCGCGAGGACGATCAGGACGGCGCGGGTGCGGCCGGGGCGGAAGGTGACGGGCAGGGCCGGCAGGTGGTCCGGCGAGGTGTCGGTCATGGCGTGGCTCCGGGCGTGCTCCTGGGGCGGCGGCGGGTCAGAGCCGGCAGGCGTGGATGGCCGTGGTCAGGATGGCCCGGGCGCCGATCTCGTACAGGTCGTCCATGATCCGCTGGGCCTCCTTGGCCGGGACCATCGCACGGACGGCGACCCAGCCCTCGTTGTGCAGCGGGGACACGGTCGGGGACTCCAGGCCGGGGGTGAGGGCGACGGCCTTCTCCAGCTGCTCCACCCGGCAGTCGTAGTCCATCATCACGTACGTCCGGGCCACCAGGACGCCCTGGAGGCGGCGCAGGAACTGCTGGACCTTGGGCTCGGTGGTCTCGTCGGGCTCCGCGTCCGAGCGGCGGATCACGATGGCCTCGGACTTCATGATGGGCTCGCCGAAGACCTCGAGGCCCGCGTTGCGCAGGGAGGTGCCGGTCTCGACGACGTCCGCGATGACCTCGGCGACACCGAGCTCGATGGCCGTCTCGACGGCGCCGTCCAGGTGGACGACGGAGGCGTCGACGCCCCGGTCGGCCAGGTGGGCGGCGACGATGCCCTCGTAGGAGGTGGCGACGGTGCGGCCCTTGAGGTCGTCGATGCCGGTGGCGGCGCCGGGCTTGCCGGCGAAGCGGAAGGTGGAGCGGGCGAAGCCGAGCGGGAGGATCTCCTCGGCGTGCGCGCCGGAGTCGATGAGCAGGTCGCGGCCGGTGATGCCGATGTCGAGCTTGCCGGAGGAGACGTAGATCGCGATGTCGCGGGGGCGGAGGTAGAAGAACTCGACCTCGTTGACCGGGTCGACGATCCGCAGCTCCTTGGACTCGCGGCGCTGCTGGTAGCCGGCCTCATGCAGCATCTCCCCCGCGGGGCCTGACAGGGAACCCTTGTTGGGGACGGCGATGCGCAGCATGAGGTCGGCTTCCTTTGTGTGAAGGGGTGGAGAGAAGGGGGTCCGGCTTTACAGGTGGGCGTAGACGTCGTCCAGGGAGATGCCGCGGGCGACCATCATCACCTGGACGTGGTACAGCAGCTGGGAGATCTCCTCGGCCGCCGCGTCCTTGCCCTCGTACTCGGCGGCCATCCAGACCTCGGCGGCCTCCTCGACGACCTTCTTGCCGATGGCGTGGACCCCCTTGTCCACCAGTTCGGCGGTGCGGGAGGTGGCGGGGTCGCCGTTGGCGGCCTTGTGCTGGAGCTCGGTGAAGAGCTCCTCGAAAGTCTTCTTGGACATGGTGCCGCCCACTTTACGCGTAGTGCCGACCGGGCTAACGCCACGGTTCGGATACTGAGCGCAGCGTGGCCGCCGTGGCGACGGCCGCGGTCACCGCCTCGTGGCCCTTGTCCTCGCTGGAGCCCTCGATGCCGGCCCGGTCCAGGGCCTGCTCCTCGGTGTCGCAGGTGAGGACGCCGAAGCCGACGGGGACGCCGGTCTCCACGGAGACCTGGACCAGGCCCTGGGTGACGCCCTGGCAGACGTAGTCGAAGTGGGGGGTTCCGCCGCGGATGACGACGCCGAGGGCGACGATCGCGTCGTAGCCGCGGCCCGCGAGGACCTTGGCGACCACCGGCAGCTCGAAGCTGCCGGGGACCCTGAGCAGGGTCGGCTCGTCGATCCCCAGCTCGTGCAGGGCGCGCAGGGCGCCGTCCACCAGTCCGTCCATCACCTTGTCGTGCCACTGCGACGCGATCACGGCGACCCTGAGGTCCCCGACGTTGCGTACGGACAGTTCCGGTGCACCCTTGCCGCTCACGTGTCTCCTCGTCGTACGTGCTTACTGGTTGCCGCAGGTGGACACGGGGGTCGTGTCCAGCCAGGGCAGGTCGTGTCCCATCCGGTCCCGCTTGGTGCGCAGGTAGCGGAGGTTGTGTTCGCCGGCCTGGACGGGCATGGGCTCGCGGCCGGTGACCGTGATGCCGTGCCCTTCGAGGGCGTCGCTCTTGTCCGGGTTGTTGGTCATGAGGCGGACGGCCCGCACGCCGAGGTCCCTCAGGATCTGGGCGCCGGCGCCGTAGTCGCGGGCGTCGGCGGGCAGGCCGAGTTCCAGGTTGGCGTCCAGGGTGTCGCGGCCGCGCTCCTGGAGTTCGTAGGCGCGCAGTTTGGACATCAGGCCGATGCCGCGTCCCTCGTGGCCGCGCAGGTAGACGACGACTCCCCGGCCCTCGGTCTGGATGCGGTCCAGGGAGGCGTCGAGCTGGGGGCCGCAGTCGCAGCGCTGGGAGCCGAAGACGTCGCCGGTGAGGCACTCGGAGTGGACGCGGACCAGGACGTCCTCGCCGTCGCCGATCTCGCCGTGCACGAGGGCGACGTGCTCGACGCCGTCGACCGTGGAGCGGTAGCCGTACGCCGTGAACTCGCCGTGCTTCGTGGGCAGCCGGACCTCGGCCTCGCGGCGGACGGTGGGTTCCTCGGTGCGCCGGTAGGCGATGAGGTCCTCGATGGAGATGATCGTCAGGCCGTGCTTGCGGGCGAACGGGATCAGCTCGGGCAGCCGCAGCATGCGCCCGTCCTCGCCGGCGATCTCCACGATGGCGCCGGCCGGGCGCAGACCCGCGAGGCGGGCCAGGTCGACGGCGGCCTCGGTGTGGCCGTTGCGGACGAGCACGCCGCCGGGGCGGGCGCGCAGTGGGAAGACGTGCCCGGGGCGGACCAGGTCCGTGGGTTCGGCACTGCCGCTCGCGAGGAGTTGGAGGGTGGCGGCGCGGTCGGCGGCGGAGATGCCGGTGCTGACGCCGTGCGCGGCGGTGGCGTCCACGGAGACGGTGAAGGCCGTCTTCATCGACTCGGTGTTGTCGTCGACCATCTGCGGGAGCCGGAGCCGGTCCAGTTCCTCGCCCTCCATGGGGGCGCAGATCAGGCCACGGCACTCGGTCATCATGAAGGCGACGATCTCCTCGGTCGCCTTCTCGGCGGCGATGACGAGGTCGCCCTCGTTCTCGCGGCTCTCGTCGTCGACGACCACGACGGGGCGGCCGGCCGCGATGTCGGCGACGGCGCGCTCGACCGGGTCCAGGGAGAGGTCGTCGATGCCGTCGGGGCTGTAGAGGATGGGTGCCGTGGTCATGCGGGCGCTCCTTCCGGGAGGGGGCGGGCCGCGTTGCGCGAGCGCAGCCACCAGTCGCGCAGGCCCCACAGGACGAGCGCGCCGTAGAGGACGTAGACGAAGCCGGAGAAGGCGAAGCCGTTGGCGAAGTTCAGCGGCACGCCGACGAGGTCGACCAGCAGCCAGGCGAACCAGAACTCGACCATGCCGCGGGCCTGGGCGTACATGGCGACGACGGTGCCGACGAAGATGTACGCGTCCGGCCAGGGGTCCCAGGACAGGGTGGGGTAGGCGGTGAACAGGGCGCCCACCGCGAGGGTGCCGACGGCGGCCGCGGCGACCAGGGCGCCGCGTTCGCGCCAGGTGGCGAACCGTACGGCGACGGAGCCGTCCTGGGTCTGCTGCCGGCCGCGGTTCCACTGCCAGAAGCCCCAGGCGGCGACGACCATGACGACGATCTGCTTGCCGGCGCTGCCGGAGAGGTGGGCGGTGGCGAAGGCCGCGAAGAGGACCAGTCCGGAGACGAACTGCACGGGCCAGGTCCAGATCGAGCGCCGCCAGCCGAGGGCGAGGCCGAGCAGACCGATCACGTTGCCGATCATGTCCGACCACTTGATGTGCTGGTCGAAGAGGGTGAACGCCTCGGAGTTGAGCCAGTTCACTTGGTGCTCCCCTGGGCCCCGAGCAGCCGCTCGACGTACTTGGCGATGACGTCGACCTCGAGGTTGACCGGGTCGCCGGGCTGCTTGATGCCGAGCGTGGTCAGGGCGAGGGTGGTGGGGATGAGGCTGACGGTGAAGAAGTCGGGGCCCGCGTCGACGACGGTGAGGCTGATGCCGTCGACGGTGATGGAGCCCTTCTCCACGACGTAGCGGGCGAGGTCGGCGGGCAGCGAGATCCTGACGAGCTCCCAGTGCTCGGAGGGCTTGCGCTCAAGGATCTCGCCGGTGCCGTCGACGTGGCCCTGGACGATGTGGCCGCCGAGCCGGGCGCCGACGGCGGTGGGGCGCTCCAGGTTGACGCGGGAGCCGACGGCGAGGGCGCCGAGGCTGGAGCGGTTCAGGGTCTCGGCCATCACGTCGGCGGTGAACGCGTCGCCCTCGTGGTCGACGACCGTGAGGCATACGCCGTTGACGGCGATCGAGTCGCCGTGCCGGGCACCTTCGGTGACCGCGGGGCCGCGCACGCGGAAGCGACAGGCGTCGTCGAGGGTCTCGACGGCGGTGATCTCGCCCAGCTCTTCGACGATTCCGGTGAACACTTCCCGGGTCCTCCTGCCTCTTCGGGCACGGACTCCGGGGCTGTCGGAACGACAGAGACCACGGACGAGGGCACCGGGAACGACGCCGGACAGGACGCACCCGGGACGGGTACGCCCAGAATTCGGCAGCGCGCACGTGTGCTCGCCCGCCGCGCACTGCCTCCCATCCGGACTTTAACCGTCGGTCCAGGAATTTCACCTGGTCAACCGGCCGCTGGAAGCGACCGGGTCGCGGACTGTAACCGCCGGTTCGGACTTTCACCGACCCCGGAGTGCGCTGCTTCTGGTACAGGGCCAGTGTGCCACGGCTGATCCCCGTCCATGCGGACGGAGCGTGTGGGGTGGCTCACAGAGTGCTTGCTCCGACCTCCGGGCCCGGTCACGACCGCTCCAACTGGGCGGCCGCCCCGCCAGGTTGGGATTGGTCCATACCTATTGACGCACTGGTCTAGTCCTCTCTAGGGTCTGCGCAACTTCCGTGGAGAGGAACCGACTGTGCCTTCCCCGTCACGCTCCAGATCCCGCCACAGAGCGGGGCCGGCCCTGTTCGCGGCGGTCGCCGCCGTCGCCGGTCTGCTGCTCGCCGGTCTCCCGGCCACCGCCTCGCAAGCCGCCGACCAGGAGACCTGTCGTCCCGACGGGCTCTACGAGACCCCCGGTGCCGACGTTCCCTACTGCTCGGTCTACGACGTTGCGGGCCGGGAGAAGATGGGCGCGGACCACCCGCGCCGGGTGATCGGCTACTTCACCGGCTGGCGCACGGGCAAGGACGGCAAGCCGGCCTACCTCGCCTCGGACATCCCGTGGGACAAGATCACCCACATCAACTACGCCTTCGCGCACGTCGACGGCGCCAACAAGCTCTCCGTCGGCTCCGACGGCGAGAAGAACCCGGCGACCGGGATGACCTGGCCCGGGGTCGCGGGTGCCGAGATGGACCCGTACCTCCCCTACAAGGGCCACTTCAACCTGCTCAACAAGTTCAAGAAGCAGCACCCGGACGTCAAGACGATGATCTCGGTGGGCGGCTGGGCCGAGACGGGCGGCTACTTCGCGGACGACGGCTCGCGCGTGGACTCCGGCGGCTTCTACTCGATGGCCACCAACGCGGACGGCTCGGTCAACCAGGCCGGCATCGACACCTTCGCCGACTCGGCGGTCGGCTTCGTCCGGAAGTACGGCTTCAACGGCGTCGACATCGACTACGAGTACCCGACGACGATGAAGGACGCGGGCAACCCGCTCGACTGGTCATTCGCCAACGGCCGCCGGGCCGGGCTGGTCAAGGGCTACGCGGTCCTGATGAAGACGCTGCGCGAGAAGCTCGACCGCGCGGGCGCCGCGGACGGCAGGCACTACCTCCTCTCCGTCGCCGCGCCGTCCTCCGGGTACCTGCTGCGCGGCATGGAGACCTTCCAGGTCCAGAAGTACCTGGACTACGTCAACATCATGTCGTACGACCTGCACGGCGCCTGGAACGAGTACGTCGGCCCGAACGCCTCCCTCTTCGACGACGGCAAGGACGCCGAGCTGGCCGCCGCCAACGTGTACGGGAGCGCCCAGTACGGCGGCATCGGCTACCTCAACACCGACTGGGCCTACCACTACTTCCGCGGCTCCATGCCGGCCGGCCGCATCAACATCGGCCTGCCGTACTACACCCGCGGCCACAAGAACGTCCAGGGCGGGACCGACGGCCTGTGGGGCAGGGCCTCCGCGTCCACCTGTCCAGCGGGCTCCGGCCTGACCAAGTGCGGGGACGGCGCCGTCGGCATCGACAACCTCTGGCACGACCTCGACACCAACGGCAAGGAGTCCCCGGCGGGCTCCAACCCGATGTGGCACGCCAAGAACCTGGAGAAGGGCATCGTCGGCGACTACGTCACCGACTACGGCTTCCCGGCGGACACGAAGCTGACGGGCACCTACGCCCGCAAGTACGACTCGACGCTGGTCGCGCCCTGGCTGTGGAACGCCGAGAAGAAGGTCTTCCTCTCCACCGAGGACGAACAGTCCGTCGGCACCAAGGCCGACTACGTGGTGGACCGCGGCATCGGCGGCGCGATGATCTGGGAGCTGGCCGGCGACTACGGCTGGAACGCCGCCAAGGGCCAGTACGAGCCGGGTGACACACTCACCTCGCTGATGTACGACACGTTCAAGTCGGCCGCTCCCTACGGCGCGAAGAAGTCCAACGCGGACCTGCCTGCGCAGGCCGTGGACGTGGACGTGGAGTTCACCGACTTCAAGCTGGGCGACTCCAACTACCCGATCACGCCCAAGCTGCGGATCACCAACCGCACGAAGACCGCGCTGCCGGGCGGCACCGAGTTCCAGTTCGACTACGGGACCTCGGCCCCGGGGAACGCCTCCGACCAGTCCGGTTTCGGCACCAAGGTCATCAGCAGCGACCACACGGGCGGCAACGCCGGGGGTCTGAAGGGTGACTTCCACCGGGTGTCGCTGAAGCTGCCGGCGTGGCAGTCGCTGGCACCGGGCGCGACCGTCGACCTGTCGTTCAACTACTACCTGCCCGTGTCGACCCCGTCGAACTGGACGGTGACGATCGGCGGCAAGGCGTACGCCCTGGCCGGTGACCTCGCCCGGGGCACGACCGTGGTGGACCCGGGGACGCAGACGCCCGGCCCCACCCCGACGCCGACCGGCTCGCAGTCCCCGGGGCCGAGCCCCAGCCCGACGGACGGCACCGGGCAGTGCGCCGCCCCCGCCTGGGACACGGTCTCGTCGTACGGCGGCGGCACCACGGTGTCCCACCAGGGGCACACGTGGAAGTCCAAGTGGTGGACGAAGGGCGAGGAGCCCGGAACCACCGGCGAATGGGGTGTCTGGCAGGACCTCGGCGCCTGCTGACCCCCGCCCGGACGGGCCCGGCGGCGGTGACGAAGGCCCTTGCCCGCCGCCGGGTCCCCCAGCGCACCCTGTCGGGCATGGGCAGGGTGCGTTGCCCTGCGGGCTGCGCCACGGTGTGATGGGCGAACCACACGCCCACGTCCGACAGGGGCTGAACAGCATGACCACGATCCTGGTGACCGGCGGCACCGGCACGCTTGGCCGGCTCGTCACCGAACGGCTGCGGGCCGACGGGCACGAGGTGCGGGTCCTCAGCCGGCACAGCGAGCCGTACGCCGTCGACCTGCGCGAGGGCGGCAGCGGCCTGGACGCGGCGCTCGCCGGTGTCGACACGGTCGTGCACTGCGCGACCACGCAGCTCGGCGGGGACGAGCGGTCGGCCGCGAACCTGATCGCGGCGGCGCGGCGGGCCGGCGCGAGCCACCTGGTCTACATCTCGATCGTCGGCGTCGACCGGGTGCCGCTCGGCTACTACCGGCCCAAGTTCGCGGTGGAGAAGCTGGTGGAGGAGTCGGGGATCGGGTGGACGGTCCTGCGGGCCACCCAGTTCCACGACCTGGTGGTGCAGGTGCTCCGGGCGCTGGCCAAGCTGCCGGTCCTGGTGCTGCCCGCGCACGCCTGCGACCAGCCGGTGGAGGTGGCGGAGGTCGCGGACCGGCTCGCCGAACTGGCCCAGGGGGCGCCCGCCGGGCGGGCGCCGGACGTGGGCGGTCCCGAGGTGCGCACCTTCGAGTCGTTGGCCCGTGCCTATCTGGGCGCGACGGGACGCCGGCGGGCCGTGGTGAACCTGCCGCTCGCGGGGAAGACTTACCGCGCGTTCCGCGCGGGCGGGCATCTCGCGCCCGAACACGCGGTCGGCAAAGGCACGTTCGAGGAGTACCTGGCGGGGCGGTTCGGCCGCGGGGAGGACGGGCGGCGCGGATGAGCGGACGGGCGGCGCTGCGGGCGGGGCTGGGACTGCTCGCGGGCGGCCAGGTGGTGCTGGGGCTGTGGATCCTGCTGCTGCCGGAGCTGTTCTGGAAGTGGCCGTGGGTGTCGCACCTGCCGCCCTACAACGAGCATCTGCTCCAGGACTTCGGCGGGGCGAGCCTCGCGCTCGCCGTGGTGCTCTGCGCGGCGGTGGCGACGATGGAACGCCGCCTGGTGCTGACGGCGCTGGTGGCCTACCTGGTCTCCGCCGTCGCCCATCTCCTCTTCCACGCCCGGCATCTGGAGCCCCTGTCGGCGGCGAGCGCCGCGGGTTTCCTGGCCCTGCTGGGTGCGGCGGTGCTGCTCCCGGCGGTACTGGTGTGGCTGGCGGCGGACGGCACGGCGTTCCGGGAGCCGGGCTCCGCGGGCACCGGCCGGCGCCCCGAGTGAGATCCTCCCGGGCGCCGCGGGCTACCGCTCGGGCGGGGCGAAGAGGTCGTCCTGGGCGCGGTCGCGGGCGGTCAGCAGGGCGCCGCGCAGGACCGCGCCGCCGCCCAGGGTGCTGTGCCGCACCTCCGTGGCCAGCGGGGACATCCGGGCGAGGCGGTGCTGGACGCGGTCGGCGAGGGCGTCGGCGCCGGCCCGGCCGATCTCACCGGCGAGCACCAGGCAGCCGGGGTCGAGGACGGAGACGACGGCGGCGGCGCCGAGTACGACGCGGTCGGCGAGGGCGTCGAGGAAGCCCTCGGCGGCGGGGTCGCTCCCCGACGCCGACCGGCGTACCGCCTCCCGGACCAGTGCGGCGGCGTGCGGCTCGGGCCCGGCGGGTCGTGCCGTCACTCCGTGCTCCGCCGCGAGCGCGGTGACCGCCGCCGCCCCGGCCACGGAGTGGAAGCCACCGTCGCAGTCGGTGGCCGACGGCAGGCCCGCGGTGCCCGGCACCGGCATGAAGCCGATCTCGCCCGCTCCCCCGGACACGCCCCGGCGCAGGGTGCCGTCGAGGACGACGGCCGCGCCGATGCCGAGGCCGAGCCAGAGGAGCACGAAGGTGTCCCGGTCGCGGGCGGCGCCGTCGCGCTGTTCGGCCAGGGCGGCGAGGTTGGTCTCGTTCTCGACGCCGACCCGCGCCTCGGGGAACTTCTCCTGGAGGGCCGCCATCAGACTGCGGTGCCACTCGGGCAGTCCGCTGGAGTCCCGGAGTTCCCCGCCGACCGGGTCGATCAGTCCGGGGGCGCCGATGCCGACGGTGTGCAGCCGGTCGGCGCCGGCCTCCTTGACCGCGCGCTCGACCAGGCTCACCGCCTGCTCCACCGCGGGACCGGTGCCGGAGTGGTCGTCGATGGGCACGGAGCCCTCGGCGAGGACCCGGCCGAGCAGGTCGGAGACGAGCACGGCGACGCCCTCGGTGCGCACGTCGAGGGCGGCGAGGTACGCGCGCTCGGCGACGATGCCGTACAGCTTCGCGTTGGGTCCGCGGCGCTGCTCGCCGGACTCCCCCGCCACCTCGATCAGTCCGGCGTCGGTGAGGCGTTCGACGAGGTCGGCGACGGTGGGCCGGGACAGGCCGGTCAGCTGCTTCAACTGCCCTGCCGTCAACGGGCCCTCCCGCTGGAGCAGCTGAAGGGCGAGCCGGTCGTTGATGGCCCGGGCGGTGCTCGGAGATGCGGGCATGCCGGGATCCTTCCAGATCGGCGGCGCGGGGGCCGCACCGGTAATCCACTATCTATCAGGCAGGCTCCCTGATAGTTTACGCCGCGGATTGACGGACACGGAGGGGTGGACCATGAGCACAGGAACCTACGGGCGCCGCGAGGTGAAGCACGCCCGGTACGCCGTGGCGGCGGTCTTCGCCGTGCACGGCGCCGTCACCGGCTCCTTCGCGACCCGGGTGCCGTGGATCCAGGACCACGCCGGTGTGAGCGCGGGCCAGTTGGGGCTGGCGCTCGCCTTCCCGGCGCTCGGCGCGTCCCTCGCCATGCCGCTGGCCGGCCGAGTCAGCCACCGCTTCGGCGCCCGTACCGCACTGCGCGGTCTGCTGGCCCTGTGGACGCTGGCGCTGATCCTGCCCTCCCTCGCCCCGAACCTGCTCACCCTGTGCCTCGCCCTGTTCGTCTACGGCGCCACGGCGGGCATGTCGGACGTGGCGATGAACGCCCTGGGCGTCGAGATCGAGAACCGTCTCGACAAGTCGATCATGTCGGGGCTGCACGGCATGTGGAGCGCGGGCGCGCTGATCGGTTCGGCGGCCGGGACGCTCGCCGCCCACCTGGGCACGGACGCCCGGACCCACCACCTTCTGGCCGCCGCGGTGCTGACCGTGACCGGCCTGGTCGCCTGCACGTGGGTGCTGGACCTCCAGCCCGCCGAGGACGAGGACCCGCCGCCGCGCTTCGCGCTGCCGCCCAGGTCGGCGCTGCTGATCGGCGCGGTCGGGTTCTGCGCGGTGTTCGCGGAGGGCGCGAGCCTGGACTGGTCCGCGGTCTATCTGCGGGACGAGCTGGAGACGTCGGCCGGTCTGGCGGCGGCCTGCACGACGGGCTTCACGCTGACGATGGCACTGGCCCGGCTCGCCGGCGACAAGGTGGTGGACCGGTTCGGCGCGGTGCGCACGGTACGGGTGAGCGGCGTGCTGGCCACCCTCGGCGGTCTGCTCGTCGTGGTCGGCGGCCATCCGGCGGTGGCGATGACCGGCTTCGCGCTGATGGGCCTCGGCATCGCCGTGGTCGTCCCGCTGTGCTTCGCCGCGGCCGGCCGGGCCGGTTCCAACCCGAGCCTGGCCATCGCGGGCGTCGCCACCATCACGTACACCTCGGGCCTGGTCGCGCCGAGCGCGATCGGCGGTCTGGCCCAGGCGACCAGCCTGGTGGTGTCGTTCGGTCTGGTGACCCTGCTGGCCTGCTGCCTGGTGGTGTTCGCGCGGGTACTGCGGGCCGGGGACCGGAACCGGCCGAAGATCAGTCCGCCGGTCGCAGAAGTGCCCGACCGGCAGTCCTGAACGCCTCGCTCCACGGCGCCGGGCGCAGCGTCCGGGAGTCCAGCCGGACCAGCACCCGGGTGCCGCGGGCGTAGGTGGTGGCGCCGTCCGCCGAGCAGAACCGGAAGCCGTAGGTGAGACCGGTGGTGCCGAGCCGGTCCAGCCACAGGTGGACGGCGTACGCGCCGGGCCGGGTGACCGGCGCCTCGTAGCCGATCGTCAGTTCCTTGACGGCGTTGCAGGCGTCGCCGGCGGCCGCCCAGCCGCCCTCGAAGCGGACGCCGCGCTCGGCCCACAGCTCGGTCCAGGCCCGCTCGACCATCACCGGGTAGCGGGCGTTGTGCAGCAGCCCTAGGGCGTCCAGGTCGTCGAAGTGGACGGTGACGGGGACGAGCCGGCCGTACGGCACGACGGGCGGGACGGGGGCGGCGGGCGCTTCGGCGGTCACGGCGGACTCCTGGGTGGTGCGGGGTGGTACGTGCGGGGTGGCACGTGCGGTGTCAACGCGCGTACGGGGATCCTCACCATCCTAAGCGGACGCTCAGCACGCCCCTCGAGGAAGGGTGCAGGTCAACCGCACGGCCGGGCACCCCTGACAATGGTCCGGACAGACCTCGGTACAGAGAAAGCGAAACCTCACCATGGACCTCGGCGTGCGTTGGAAACTGCACGGGGACGGCAAAGTGCCCGCCCCCGGAGCGGTGGTCCGCCCCGACGAACGGCTCTCCTGGCCCCGCACCGCCGGGCTGGGCGCCCAGCACGTGGTGGCCATGTTCGGGGCGTCGTTCGTGGCTCCGGTCCTGATGGGCCTGGACCCCAACCTCGCGATCATGATGTCGGGCGTGGCGACCGTCATCTTCCTGCTCGCCACCCGCGGCCGGGTGCCCAGCTACCTCGGCTGCTCGCTCTCCTTCGTCGGCGTCGCCGCGGTGATCCGGGCGCAGGGCGGCACCAGCGCCACGGTGACCGGCGCGGTCCTCGTGGTCGGCGTCGCGCTGTTCCTGGTGGGGCTCGCCGTGCAGCGGTTCGGGGCGCGGATCATCCACGCCGCGATGCCGCCGGTCGTCACGGGCGCGGTGGTGATGCTGATCGGCTTCAACCTGGCGCCCGTCACCGCGTCCACCTACTGGCCGCAGGACCAGTGGACGGCACTGTTCGTGATGCTGTTCACCGGTCTGGCCGTGGTGTGCCTGCGCGGCTTCTGGTCCCGGATCGCGATCTTCCTGGGGCTGGTCTTCGGCTACGTCCTCTCCTGGGCCCTCGACCGGATCTTCGGGAAGATCCACTCGGTGGACGGCGGCGGCAAGCTCACCGACCACTGGCGGCTGGACTTCTCCGCCGTGGGCCAGGCCGACTGGATCGGACTGCCGTCCTTCCACGGGCCGAGCTTCGAGTGGTCGGCGATCCTGGTCGCCCTGCCCGTCGTCATCGCCCTGATCGCGGAGAACGCCGGGCACGTCAAGGCGGTCGGCGAGATGACCGGCGACAACCTCGACGACAGGCTCGGCACGGCGATCTCGGCCGACGGCATCGGCTCGGTGCTCTCCACCGCGGTCGGCGGCCCGCCCAACACCACGTACTCCGAGAACATCGGCGTGATGGCCGCGACCCGGGTGTACTCGACGGCCGCGTACTGGGCGGCGGCCGGTTTCGCCCTGCTCTTCGGCCTCTGCCCGAAGTTCGGCGCGGTCGTCGCCGCGATCCCGGGCGGTGTGCTGGGCGGCATCACCGTCATCCTCTACGGCATGATCGGCCTGCTCGGCGCGCAGATCTGGATCAACGCCAAGGTGGACATGCGCAACCCGCTGAACCTGGTGCCCGCCGCCGCGGGCATCATCATCGGCGTCGGCAACGTCAGCATGGAGTTCACCGACACGTTCTCGCTCAGCGGCATCGCGCTCGGCACCCTGGTCGTCATCACCGGCTACCACGCGCTGCGCGCCTTCGCCCCGGCCCACCTCAAGACGCAGCAGCCGCTCCTCGACGAGGGCACGTCGTCGTACGACGCGAAGACCGATTCCGGCGGCGACGGCGCTGACGGCGGCGGTGCTCAGCGCGCCAGGTCGTAGGCGTACGAGGGCGTGAACGTCCCCGGCTCGCCCCGGCAGCCGTCCGACTCCCCGGGCAGCTTGACCCACAGGTAGGCGTCGATGCGCCCCATGCCGGTGGTGAGGGTCGGTGCGCGGCCGAGCTTGCGGCCGGCCGGGTCGCACCACTGCCCGTCGGACGGGGCGCCGTTGCCGTTGCGACTGGTGTCGATGACGGCGCCGAGGCTCGGCGGACCGCCCAGGGAGTCGAGGACCGCGCGGTCGTAGGCGACCTCGTCGGCGGTGGTGTGGAAGTTGGAGACGTTGCTGAAGACGCCGTCGGAGGAGTCGGCGGAGGCCGCACCGGCCTGTTTCAGCCAGGCCGCCTGCTGGGCGGGCGCGTGCCAGCCGGAGTGCCCCGCGTCGTAGTACACCCGGGCGGCCGGGTCGGCGTCCTTGATGACCCGTCCGGCCCGGGCCAGGGAGGCGAAGCGGTCGGCGCGCTCACCGGCGGACAGGCACTCGGACTGGGCGACCGAGTCCGGTTCCAGCACGACGATCACCTCGCCCGAGCCCAGCCCGGCGGCGAACCGGTCGATCCAGGCGTCGTAGGCGTCGAGGCCGGGCGCGCCGCCCTCGGAGTGGCCGCCGCAGTCCCGGTCGGGTATCGCGTACGGCACGAGGACCGGCACCCGGCCCTGGGCGGCGCCCGCGGAGGTCACGGCGCGGACCCGGGCGGTGATGGTGGCCGGAGTGTGGTCGGTGAACCAGACGGCGGCCGGGTACCCGGCGATCCGGGACGCGATGACGTCCTGGCGCGGGTCGCCGGGGTGGGCCCGGACCCAGTCGAGCACCTGGGAGTCGGGGTGCCGGTAGAGCCCGGTGCTGGGCCGGGGTTCCTGCTGCGCCGGGGTCCGCTTCGGCGAAGGGCTGGGCGTCGCCCGCCGTGCGGTCGGGGACGGCGACGCGGAGCGCGACGGCTCCGCCGACGGGGACGAGGTCGAGGACGGGGACGGGGAGACGGGCAGGGCGTCCAGCCGCACCGAGCGGCTCGCCTGCGGCCCGGCCCGGTCGGCACCGCCGCCGTCGTCGCCGCCGAGCGCGGTCAGCAGGCCGGTCGCGGTGCCCACCGCGACGACGACGGACGCCGCCGCGGCCATCGCGCCGCGGGCGGCGGCACGCCTGCGCTCGGTCCTGCGGGCGGCCAGACGCCGGGCGCGAAGGCCTGACACGTACGGATCCCCCTCCCCCGCGCGGCGGGCGCGTTCCCCCGTTCTGGGGAAGCGTCGGGCCCGCCGGCACGACGGCCAGCCTAAAGCTGCGACGCTGCCGCCATGGCGCACTGCGAGCAAGTCCCGACGGCCGCCTTGACGGTGGACACCGTCCTGTCCCGGATGCGCGCCCTCGACACGGCGCTGCCGGCCCGGGACGGCGTGGCGGTCTTCAACCGCGTCTACCTGGCCGTCACGGAGACCGTCGCCCTGCACATCGACGGCGGCCGGTTCGCGGACGCCTCGGCCGCGACCGCGCTGGACGTACGGTTCGCGGAGCGCTACCTGGCCGCCGTGGACGCGGCGGAGGAGGACCGCCGTCCGCCCGCCTGCTGGCGCCCCCTGTTCCAGTTCCGCCGCCATCCCGAAGTACGGCCGCTGCAGTTCGCGCTGGCGGGCATCAACGCGCACATCGGCCACGACCTCGCGCTGGCCGTGGTGGACACCTGTCGTACGCGCGGCTGCGAACCCGTCGAGCTGGAGGACGAGTTCGACCGCGTGGGCGATCTCCTCGTCTCGCTGGAGGAGCGCATCCGCGACGAGCTGATGCCGGGCCCCGACCTCCTGCAGATCGCCGACCCGCTGACCCATCTGCTGGGCTCCTGGAGCCTGGAGCGCGCCCGCGAGGCCGCCTGGGCGGCGGCGCGCGCCCTGTGGGCGCTGCGCCGACTGCCCGACATCGCCGGAGAGTTCACCGAACGGCTGGACGCCGCGGTGGGCTTCGCGGGCCGCATGCTGCTCACCCCGCTGCCGGACTGATCCGGCCGGTTCCCGCCGCGGCTCCGCCGTGCTCGTCCGGAACATCCGTACGTTCGTTGTACGTTGAAACCGGTTGGAACCAAGGGCAACATCGCACCCCGACTGCGAAGGAGCACCCGGCATGACGACCCGTCTCGGACTCGGCCTCCCCCAGATGCGGCAGTACGACCTCGGCAAGGACGTCCCCGACGTGGCGCGCGCGGCGGAACGGACGGGCTACGAAAGCCTGTGGGTGTTCGAACGCGCCCTGTTCCCGGAGCCCGCGACCCAGGGCCTGTACGGCGTCAAGGGCCTGCCCTGGCCGGACACGTACCGGAGTGTGGCGGAGCCGCTGGTCACCCTCGCCCTCGCCGCCGCGGTCACCGAACGGGCCCGGCTGGGCACAAGCGTGCTGGTCGCCCCGCTGCACGTGCCCTTCCAGCTCGCCAAGACACTGGCCTCGCTGGACGCGGCGAGCGGCGGCCGGGTGGTGGCGGGCTTCGGCACCGGCTGGTCGCACGACGAGTACGCGGCGGCGTCCGTACGGCCGTTCGCCGAGCGCGGCGCCGCCCTGGACGAGCTGATCGGGGTGTGCCGGGCGGTGTGGGGACCGGACCCGGTGGTGTACGACGGCGAGGTCACGAAGATCGCGTCCGCGGTGGTCGGCCCCAAGCCCGCCCGGCCGATCCCGATCCTGCTGGCGGCCGGCAACAGCGGCCGGGCCCGGCGCCGCCTGGTCGACCACGCCGACGGCTGGCTGCCGACCGGCATGGGCGCCGAGACCGTCGCCGAGCAGTGGCGGGAGCTGCGGGAGCTGGCCGCCGAACGGGGCCGCACCGAACCGATCCGGACGGTGCTGCGGGTCAACACCCGCTACAGCAGGAAGAACTACGAGGGCTCCGACCGCCGTCCCTTCCAGGGCGGCGTCGACCAGATCGTCGAGGACCTAGCCGCGCACGCCGAGATCGGCCTGGACGAGATCCTCGTCGACCTGCAGAGCACCACGCGCGACGCCGAGGAACTCAAGGACGTCGCCGCCCTGGTCTACGAGAAGGCCAGGGCCGCCGGGGTCTAGGCCGCCGGGCGGAGACGCCCTACTAATCCTCGGGGAGTTCCACGGGCGCGATCTCCTCGTACAGGTCGCCGGGGCCGGGGTTGGTCGCGTCGGTCTCGCCGCCGAGGTGGTGCATGACGCCCCAGACCGCGTTCAGCGCGGTCTGGACGGCGCCCTCGGCCCAGCCGGCCGTCCAGGAGATGTCGTCGCCGGCGAGGAAGATGCCCCGCTTGTCCTCGGGCAGCCGCTCCTGCATGAAGTGCGTGAACAGGCGGCGCTGGTAGCGGTAGTGGCCGGGCAGGTTGGCCTTGAACGCGCCCATGAAGTAGGGCTCGTTCTCCCAGGAGACCGTCACCGGGTTGCCGATGACGTGCTTCCGGATGTCGACCTTCGGGTAGATCTCGCCGAGCGACTTCAGCATGACCTCCATCCGCTCGTTCGCGGACAGCGGCAGCCACTTCAGGCTGTCGTCGCACCAGGTGTAGGAGAGGCAGATGACGGCGGGCCTGTCCGGGCCGTCGTCGAGGAGGTAGGTGCCGCGGGTCATCCGGTCGGTGAGCGTCATCGACATGACGTCCCGGCCGGTGACCTCGTCCTTGTCGAGCCAGAAGGGCCGGTCCACGGGCACGAAGAGCTTGCTGGACTCCATGTAGTGGGTCCGCTCGATCGCGGTCCAGTGGTCGATCGGGAAGAGCGAGTCGTCGCAGGCGATCTTCGAGAGCAGCATCCAGGACTGGGCGGTGAAGATCGCCGCCCGGTACGTGCGGATGTCGCCGTCCGCGTCGGTCACGGTGATGCGGTTGCCGGCGGTGCGGTTCAGCCGGGTCACGGCCGGGCGGGGCTCGCCGTCCACGTGCAGGGACTTCAGCGAGGTGCCGTGCGGCCAGTGGACGATCTTCTCCGGCTCGCGCTCCCAGAGCCTCAGCGGTAGCTGCTGGGAGCCGCCGACGATGCCGCGGTGGTGGTCGTCGGCCTCGGTGTAGACGACGCGGAGGATCTCCAGGATGGAGTTGGGGAAGTCGGTGTCCCAGCCGCCGGTGCCGAAGCCGACCTGGCCGAAGATCTCGCGGTGCCGGAAGGACTTGAACGCCTCGGAGTCGCAGAGGAAGCCGTAGAAGGTCTGGTTGTCGAGCTTCTCGACCAGCTTCGCCCAGATCTTTCGGATACGAGGGACGTCGCGCTCGCGCAGGGCGCGGTTCATGTCGGAGAAGTCGGCGCCCTCTTCGAGGCACTTCGCCCAGGCTTCGGCCACGTCCCGGTAGACCTGCGGCAGGTCGTCGAGCGTCTCGGCGTAGTGCGACTCGCCCTTGAGGTCCACGACGGTCGAGGGGGTCGCCTCGGCCAGCGGGTTGGGGAACGCCCGAGTCTCCAGACCCACCAGGTCGATGTAGTGCTGGAGGGCGGTGGAGGACGGCGGGAAGCGCATCGCGCCCATCTCGGCGGTGAGCGAGGGGTCGCAGCCGTCGAAGCCGACGGTGCGCAGCCGGCCGCCGATCCGGTCGGCCTCGTAGACGACGGGCTTGAGGCCCATCTTCATCAGCTCGTAGGCGGCCACGACGCCGGACAGGCCGCCGCCGATGACGGCGACCTCGGTGCCGTGTGCGGTGGCGGGTATCTGGCCGAGTCCGGCGGGGTGCGCGAGGAAGTCGTCGTACGCGTACGGGAAGTCCGGCCCGAACATGGTGATCGGCGGCTGCTGCTCGTCTGCGTGCTCGATCGCGTTGGGCACGGTGGACGTCATGGGGTACGGACTCCTTGCACGGGTGGAACGGTGGGGTCGGGGCGCGCGGTTCGCGGCTCAGGCGAGGGCGCCGTAGAGGCCGGGGCGACGGTCCCGCAGGTACGGGTTGGCCTCGCGCGAGGCAGCCAGGAAGGCCGGGTCGACGTCGGCCAGGACCAGTTCCTCGGCGTGCCCCGCCCTGGCGCGGGCGATGCCGTCCGGCCCCGCGAGGGTGGACAGGCCGACGAACTCGAACTCGCCCTCGTGGCCGACGCGGTTGACGTACGCGACGTACATCTGGTTCTCGAAGGCCCGCACCGGCACGACGGACTCGGCGACGAACTGGAACGGGTGCATCTGCGCCGTCGGGACGAGCAGCAGGTCGGTGCCGGCCAGGGCGTGGGCACGGACGTTCTCCGGGAACTCCACGTCATAGCAGATCATCAGGCCGACGGTGACGCCGTTCAGCTCGGCCTGGACGACGGGCTCCTCCCCGGGCGTGAAGTGGTCGCGCTCGAAGCAGCCGAAGAGGTGGGTCTTGCGGTAGCCGGCCAGCCGGGTGCCGTCGGCGGAGATCAGCTGAACGGAGTTGTAGACGCGCTCACCGGCCCGCTCCGGGTAGCCGTAGGCGATCGCGAGGCCGTGGCGCCCGGTGATCTCCGCGACCGCGTCGGCCGCGTCGCCGTCGGCGGGCTCGGCGAGGACGCCGATGTCGTCGCCGATGGCGTACCCGGTCAGGAACAGCTCGGAGGTGACGAGCAGCGCGGCGCCCGCGGCGGCGGCACGGCCCGCGGCCTCGTCGAGGACCTTGAGGTTCTCGGCGGTGGAACCGGGGCGGCCGGAGCTCTGGAGCAGGGCGGTGCGCATGCGTGTTCCTCACCGGAGGGAAGGGGGTTCGGGGGCCAGATAGACCGTACGGTCGGCGGACTCGGCCGGACAAGACGGACCTGTTGCGCGCCCGTGAGCGGATCGTTGCGTGCGTACGGCACCCCGCGGCGATTCGTTGCGCCCCTGACGGCACAGCTGCCCCAGTACGTGGGGGCTGCGCCGTTCCAGAAGGTCAGGGAAGGGACCGGCGACTGCGACATCGTGCCCGGAGGGCCCCGGCAGCGGTCCTGACGGCGCCGGCCAGCAGCAGCGCCGTCAGGACGTACGGCACCGCGGACAGTGCGAAGGCGGTGCCGTGGCCCCATGCCGTGGACGCCGCCGCATAGGCGCCGTAGGTGGCGAGGTTGCCCAGTTCGGTGCCGAGGCCGGCGACCGAGGTCAGAGTGGCCCGCCCGGTGTCGTCGATGCGCTGCTGGAGGCGGGCGTCGGCCAGCACGGTGGCGAGCTGGAAGCCGCCGAAGGCGAGTGCCACCAGGATCAGGGCGGCGGGTGTGCCGGCCAGGCCGCCGACGGCCAGGGCGAGCGCGGAACCGGTGAGCAGGGCGGCGAACCCGTTGGTGGTCAGCCGCTCCGCCGCCCCGGCCAGCAGGCTTCCCGCCGTGGCCCCGGCCCAGATCATCAGCAGCAGCCAGGGCACGCTCTCCGGCGCCACACCGGTGTCGCTCGCCAGCAGCGGGGTGTACTCGTCGAGCGCGCCCCACACCGCGGTCACGGCCGGTACGAGGAGCAGCGCGCCGCGCACGGACCGGTCGGCGCGGGCGTCGGCGAGTCCCGCGCGCAGGGTCGCCGACCAGCGTTCGCCGTCGCCGGAGGGGGTGCGGTGCTCGGGGAAGCGGGTCGCCACCGCGGCCGCGGTCAGACAGGCGAGGACACTCGCGGCGCCCACCGCGTCGTAGCCGCCCCAGGCGAACACGGGACCGGCCAGGCCCATGGCGGACATGGTCGCGGCGATGCCGATCGCGCGGGCCCGGCCCATGACGCGGGCGTAGTGGCCGGCCGCGCCGGCCCGGTCGAGTTCGTCGTAGACGAGTGCTTCCAGCGCGCCCGAGCCGAGCGCGCCGCCGGCGCCCCACAGCAGGAAGCCGAGCGCGAAGGCACCGTAGGAGGGCACGAGCACCCACAGGGCGAAGCCGGCCGCGGTGAGCAGCGGGCCGAGGATCAGCAGCAGCCGCCGGGAGACGGCATCGGCCCAGACGCCGGAGGGCACCTCGAGCAGGACACCGGTCAGCGACCACAGGGCGAACAGCGAGGCCATCTGCCAGACGGACAGGCCGGTGTCGCTGAACAGCAGCGCGTACACCGGGTAGAGCAGGACGAACTCGTCGCAGAACGCGGAGGCGTACAGCGTGCGCACAAGCCGACGGCTGCCGGTGGACACGGTGGCGGCACGCGCGGGTGAGGGCGTGGGTGAGACGGTCATGAGGCCTTCCCGAGGGGGCGGATCGGACACCGGAGGTACGGCGTCCGGGGCGGCCCTCGGGAGGAGGCGCTACGGGTGGCGCGGGTGGATCAATGTCGTCGGCTCATGGCACCGATGCTAGACGCCGGCCGGCGTCCTGCCCATGGGATTACGTGGGCGAGCCCGACGAGAAGCGCCGCAGCAGCGGCGAGAGCACCAGGACGGACTTGGTGCGCTCCACGAACGGCTCCCCGGCGATCCGCTCCAGGACCCGCTCGAAGTGCCGCATGTCGGAGGCGAAGACCTGGGCGACCGCGTCCGCGTCCCCGGTGACGGTGGACGCGGCCACGACCTCCTGGTAGCGCTCCAGGCCGCGCTGGATGGTCTCGGGCGAGGTGTTGCGGCGGCAGAAGATCTCGACGAAACCCTCGGTCTCCCAGCCGAGCGCGGCGGGGTCGACCCGTACGGTGAAGCCGGTGATGGCGCCGGTGGCGCGCAGCCGGTCCACGCGCCGTTTCACGGCGGGCGCGGAGAGGCCGACCGACTGCCCGATGTCCGCGTAGGAGCGGCGGGCGTCCTCGGCGAGGGCGTGCACGATGCGTTCGTCGAGATCGTTCAGCACTGCGGGTCGTTCACTTCACTTCTGGTGCGTCCGGACCTCGGCGGGGTCCGGTGTGGCGAGTCGGGAGCGGCGGTGGCCGTACACGAAGTAGAACACGAGCCCGACGGCCATCCAGACACCGAAGACCACCCAGGTGACGGTGGACAGGCTGCCCATCATCCAGACGCAGAAGCCGAAGCCGAGGGCGGGCAGGACCGGCGACAGCGGGACCCGGAAGGTGCGGCGCATCTCGGGGCGGGTCCGGCGCAGCACCACGACGGCCACGTTGACCAGGGCGAAGGCGAAGAGGGTGCCGATGCTGGTGGCGTCGGCGAGTTGCCCGAGCGGGATGGCGGCGGCGAGGACGCCGCAGAACAGGGAGACGATCAGCGTGTTGGCGCGCGGCGCGCCGGTCTTCGGGTGGACCTTGGAGAAGACCTTGGGCACCAGTCCGTCGCGGGACATGGCGAACAGGACGCGGGTCTGGCCGTAGAGGACGGTCAGCACGACGCTGGCGATGGCGACGACGGCGCAGAAGGCCAGCAGGGTGCCCCAGAAGCTCTGCCCGGTGACGTCGGTCATAATCTGCGCGAGGGACGCCTCGGAGTCGGTGAAGGTCCGCCAGGGCTTGGCGCCGACGGCGACGGCCGCGACCAGGACGTACAGCACCGTGACGATGACCAGGGAAAGCATGATCGCGCGGGGCAGGTCGCGCTGGGCGTTCTTGGCCTCCTCGCCGGCGGTGGAGGCGGCGTCGAAGCCGATGTAGGAGAAGAAGAGCGTCGCACCGGCCGCGCTGACCCCGGCCATGCCGAGCGGCATGAAGTGCTCGTAGTTGCCGGAGCGGAAGCCCTGCACGCCGATCGCGCAGAACAGCACCAGTGCCGCGATCTTGACGACGACCATGATCGTGTTGGCGCGGGCGGACTCGCGGGCGCCGCCGAGCAGGAACGTCATGGCCAGGAGTACGACGATCAGCGCGGGCAGGTTGAAGATGCCGCCGTCGCCGGGCGGTGCCGACAGGGCCGCAGGGAGGGTGACGCCGATGGTGCCGTCGAGCAGCTCGTTCAGGTACTCGCCCCAGCCGACGGCGACGGCGGCCACGGACACGCCGTACTCCAGGACCAGGCACCAGCCGCAGATCCAGGCGACCAGTTCGCCCATGGTGGCGTAGGCGTACGAGTACGAGGATCCGGCGACCGGGATGGTGCCGGCCAGCTCGGCGTAGGACAGGGCCGAGAAGAGCGCGGTGAGGCCCGCGACGACGAAGGACAGCGTGACGGCCGGTCCGGCCTTGGGGACGGCCTCGCCGAGGACGACGAAGATGCCGGTGCCTAGGGTGGCGCCGATGCTGATCATCGTGAGCTGCCAGAGGCCGAGGGAGCGGCGGAGGCTGCCGCCCTCGCCCTGGCCGCCCTCCGCGACCAGGCGTTCCACCGGCTTGCGGCGCATGAGGCGCGCGGCCAGGCCCGGGGACGAGGGGGCGGCCGATGCGTCGTGGTGCGGGGGTGCGCCTTGGTCGAGCACGCGTTGACTCCTTTGTCGCTGCCGGTGGCTCCGCCGGGCTGGGCGGACGGGCTCCGGGCGGGCCTGGGGAGCGGCGGGGACCGGCGGGCGCGCTCGTGCAGAACGGGAACCCACCGAGCGGGGTCCCCGCCACGCCACGTACAGCGCAGAACACTACGAGCGCGGCGGTGCCCCGGTAATGCAGCAACCTTGCGCGTTCGAGCACGATCGTTGCGTTCGACGCGGCAGCGCGGGTGTTCGTTGCGCGCGGGGTGTGCGGCGTTCCGCCCGGCGTCGGCGGACGGCGGATCGGGCCTGGTCGGCGACCGGTCCGGGACCGCGCCCGGCGACCCGGCGGAGGCCGGTCAGTGGCCGTCCGCTTCACCCGCGACGGCCCGCGCCTCGGCCGCGTCCGCGGCGTCGAAGCCGATCTGTCCGGGCTGGCCGCGGGCGGCCTCCTGGGCATCGATCCAGCGGGTGTGCGCCTCCCAGGCGGCCTGCTTGCTGGTGCCGAGAGCGGCCCCGATCTGCGCCCAGGAGGCACCGGCCTCGCGGGCGGCGCGCACGGTGAGCTGGCGCCCGTAGGCGGCCTTGCGGGCGACCACCTCGCTCAGGGCGAGCAGTTCCAGGAGCTGGGGGCGGTCCAGGGCCTCGTCGTCGCTGCCGAACCCGGCGAGGGACTCGCGGGCGCGCAGCTCGTCGAGGCGGGCCACGGCGGTCAGCAGGGTGTGCTCCGGCTCGATGCTCTGCGGTGTCGTCATGCGCCCAGCGTCGCGTCAAGCCTGCCTGACGTCAAGCAGACCTGACGGGACGGTGGACGGTGACGGGCGCCGATCAGCTCCAGCTGGCGTGCAGCGGCTTGCCCTCGGCGTAGCCTGCGGCGCTCTGGATGCCGACGATGGCCTTCTCGGCGAACTCCTCCAGGGAGCCCGCACCGGCGTAGGTGCAGGAGGAGCGGACACCCGCGATGATCGCATCGATCAGGTCCTCGACGCCGGGACGGGCCGGGTCCAGGAACATCCGCGAGGTGGAGATGCCCTCCTCGAACAGCGCCTTGCGGGCCCGGTCGTACGCCGACTCCTCCGAGGTGCGGTTGCGCACCGCGCGGGCGGAGGCCATGCCGAAGGACTCCTTGTAGGCGCGCCCGTTGGCGTCGTGCTGGAGGTCGCCCGGGGACTCGTACGTACCCGCGAACCAGGAGCCGACCATCACGTTGGACGCACCGGCCGCGAGGGCCATCGCCACGTCGCGCGGGTGGCGGACGCCGCCGTCGGCCCACACGTGCTTGCCGTACTTCTTCGCCTCGGCGGCGCACTCCAGGACGGCGGAGAACTGCGGCCGGCCCACGCCGGTCATCATCCGGGTGGTGCACATGGCGCCGGGGCCGACGCCGACCTTGACGATGTCGGCGCCCGCCTCGATCAGGTCGCGCACACCCTCGGCGGAGACGATGTTGCCCGCGACGATCGGGACCCGCGGGTCCAGCTCGCGCACCACCTTGACCGCGCTGATCATCGACTCCTGGTGACCGTGCGCGGTGTCGATGACGAGGGTGTCCACACCCGCGTCGAGCAGCTGCTTGGCCTTGCCCGCCACGTCGCCGTTGATCCCGACGGCGGCGGCGATGCGCAGCCTGCCCTCGCCGTCGACGGCCGGGGTGTACAGGGTGGCGCGCAGGGCGCCCTTGCGGGTGAGGATGCCGGCGAGGCGGCCGTCCTTGTCCACTGCGGGGGCGTAGCGCCGGTTGGCGGCGTCGAGGGTGTTGAACGCCTCGCGCGGGTCCAGGTCGGCGTCGATGAGGATCAGGTCCTTGGACATGACCTCCTCGAGCTGGGTGAAGCGGTCCACGCCGGACAGGTCGGCGTCGGTGACCACACCGACCGGCTTGTGGTCCTCGTCCACGACGACCCCGGCGTTGTGCGCCCGCTTGGGCAGCAGGGACAGCGCGTCCGCGACCGTCTGGTGCGGGGCCAGCACGATGGGGGTGTCCAGGACGAGGTGGCGGCTCTTCACCCAGGAGACGACGTCGGTGACGACCTCGATGGGGATGTCCTGCGGGATGACCACGAGGCCGCCGCGCCGGGCCACCGTCTCGGCCATCCGGCGGCCCGCGATGGCGGTCATGTTGGCGACGACCAGCGGGATCGTGGTGCCCGTGCCGTCCGGGGAGCCGAGGTCCACGCCCTGCCGGGAGCCGACGGCGGAGCGGCTCGGCACCATGAACACGTCGTCGTACGTCAGGTCGTACGAGGGCTGGATGTCATTCAGGAAACGCACGTGCTGCACATCCCAGTCGATCAGAGGTGGCCCCCGGACAGGTCAGCCAGGGGGAAAGAGCACGTACTTCATTCTCCCATGACGGGTGGCCGATAACCCCCGGGCAGATCATCCAGGCTGGTCAGCGGGGTCCTTGGAGGAACCTCCAGGACCGAGGGTGACGAAGAGCCCCGGGCCGCGGTCGGTGGCCTCGGCGAAGACCTCCTCGGCGACGGCCCACTCCTCGGGCCGCGCCTCGGCGTACGCCCGCCAGCCCTCCACGACCAGCACCAGGCCCTGGTCCGCCGCGCCCTCCGGCCAGACGGAGGGGTCGGCGAGGGAGTCGGCGAGCGCGTCCCAGTTGCGGCCGAACCAGTCGGGCAGCGCCAGGTCACGGGCGCAGCGGTCCATCAGCCCCGCCTTGTCCGTGACCCCGCCGAGGTCCAGCGTGACCACGAGCCGTCCCGCGGAGTCCTCGGTCATCTCGCGCCCTTCCTCCCGTGTTTCCCTGATTTCCCGCTTCCCCGCTGAATCGCCGTCAGATTCCGTCGGGGTCCGTCCGGTTGAGCGTCGACTTCGGTGCCGAGCCGGCCGTCATCAGATAGTCCGCGGCCGACGTGTCCGTCACCAGGCTGGTGATGAGACCGGAGCGCAGCACCGCGTCGATGGCCGCGGCTTTGCGCTGCCCGCCCGCGATCGCCACCACCTCGGGGATACGGCGGAGCTGGTCGGCCTTGACGGTGATGCACCGCTCCCCCAGGTCCCGTCCGACCCGGCGGCCCTCGGCGTCGAAGAGGTGTGCGGACATCTCGGCGGCGACCCCGAGGGAGGCGTAGTGCGCGCGCTCCTCGTCGCTGAGCATGTCGTGCACCGTCGAGATGCCGGGCTCCCAGGAGCCGATGGAGACGCAGGCGACCGTGACCTTGTCGAAGTACTCGAAGGCCCGGGCGATCCCGGTCTGGTGCCGCAGCGCCTGCGCGGTGGCCGCGTCCGGCAGCAGCATCGGCGCGTAGATGGGGTGGGCGTCGCCGCCCGACACCTGGGCGGCGCGGCGCACGGCCTCCACCGAGCCGCGCTCGGCGGTCCCGGCGTCGTACACACCCGTCAGCTGGACCACGGTGCACGGCGGCAGCCGGTCCAGCGCGGCCGCCATGTGGATGGTGGACCGGCCCCAGGCCAGCCCGAGCACGTCGCCCTCGTTGACCAGCTCGCCGAGCAGGTCGGCGGCCACCTCCCCCAGGTTCTCCGGGTCGGGTGTCTCCTCGGCGTCGGCCGGGGACTCCACCACGACGGCGTGCCGGAGCCCGTAGCGGGCGCGCAGGGCGTCCGAGCGCTCGGCGTCCAGCTCGGCCGGCACCCGGATCTCGATTCGTACAAGGTCCCGCTCGAGGGCGGTCTCGAGAACCCTGGCCACCTTGAAGCGGCTGACGCCGAACTCCTCCGCGATCTGGATCTTGGACTTTCCCTCGAGGTAGAAGCGGCGGGCCATGGCCGCCGCCTGGACCAGCTCAGCGGGTCCCATCCGCATGGCTGAACGGCCCGCCGACATACCCGACACGGCGATCTCCTCACTGCTGTTCACACTCTGGATACGCCGTTCATCCTTGCAGATTCGGCGCTGTTGATCAGCCCTGATGGGAGCCGTTCACTTTCTGTTCCTCAGTGGTCGCAGGACCAGGATGCCTTGGCGGTGGCCGCGTCCGCCTGCGTGCGCAGTGCACGTACCGCCTCGGCCGGGTCGGACGCCCCGTACACGGCGGAGCCCGCGACGAAGACGTCGGCGCCGGCGTCGGCGCACCGCTCGATCGTGGACGCCGAGACACCGCCGTCGACCTGGAGCCACAGCTCCAGACCGTGCTTCTTGATCAGCTCACGGGTGCGGCGGATCTTGGGAAGCATGATGTCGAGGAACGCCTGCCCGCCGAAGCCGGGTTCAACCGTCATGATCAGCAGCATGTCGAGCTCGGGGAGCAGGTCCTCGTACGGCTCGATCGGCGTCGCGGGCTTCAGCGCCATGGACGCGCGGGCGCCCTTGGCCCGGATCTCCCGGGCCAGCCGGACCGGCGCGGCGGCCGCCTCGGCGTGGAAGGTGACGGACCCGGCGCCCGCCTCCACGTACTGCGGGGCCCAGCGGTCGGGGGCCTCGATCATGAGGTGGCAGTCCAGCGGGGTGTCGGTGGCGCGGGCCAGGGACTCGACCACCGGTACGCCGAGCGTGAGGTTCGGGACGAAGTGGTTGTCCATGACGTCGACGTGGAGCCAGTCGGCTCCCCGGACCGCCTCGGCCTCGTCCGCGAGGCGGGCGAAGTCGGCGGACAGGATGCTGGGGTTGATCTGCGCGGGCATGCTCCTAAGCGTGCCATGCCCTCCGGGGGTGGGCGGCATGGGTCCCCCCGGGGTCGGGTGTTCGTCGGCCGCCGGGCCGGGGGTGTTGGTCGGCCGCGGGGCCGGTGCGGGGTGTTGGTCGGCCGCGGGGCCGGTGCGGTTCGTCGTCGGCCGCGGGCCGGTGGGGGGTTGTTCGTCGGCTGCGGGCCGGTGGGGGCTGGTCGCGCAGTTCCCCGCGCCCCTGGGGTGGTTGCGGGTCGTCGTCGGGTTCGGGCTGCGGGTGGCTGCTCGCGCCTGCGCGGCGGAGGTGCAGCGTGGCACAGCCCCGTATCCCTTTGGGGTGTGTTACGCGGTGCGGCGGATCAGGGCCAGGTACATGGCGTCCGTGCCGTGGAGGTGGGGCCAGAGCTGGAGGTCGGGGCCCTCGCCCAGGGCGGGGACGTCGGGCAGCAGCGGGCGGGCGTCGACGAGGTCGGTGTCGGGGCGTTGCTTGAGGACGTCCGCGACGACGGCCCGGGTCTCGGCGAGGTGGGGTGAGCAGGTCGCGTAGGCGACGACGCCCCCGACCCGTACGGCCTCCAGGGCACTGCGCAGCAGCCCGCGCTGGAGCGGGGCGAAGCCGTCCAGGTCCTCGGGGCGGCGCCGCCAGCGTGCCTCGGGCCGGCGGCGCAGGGCACCGAGCCCGGTGCACGGCACGTCGACCAGGACGCGGTCGAAGCTGCCGGGCCGCCACGCCGGGCGCGTCCCATCGGCGGCGATCACCTGGTAGGGGCCCGGATTGCCGTCCAGCGCCCTGGCCACGAGCCCGGCGCGGTGCGGCTGCTTCTCCGAGGCCAGCAGGAAGGCTCCCCGCTCGGCGGCCAGGGCGCCGAGGAGCGCCGCCTTGCCGCCGGGTCCCGCGCACCCGTCCAGCCAGCGCCGGTCGGGCCCGTCCAGCGGCGCGTTGGCGAGGGCCAGGGCGACCAGCTGGCTGCCCTCGTCCTGCACCCCGGCGCGGCCCTCCCGCACGGCCTCGACGGCCCCGGGTTCGCCGCCCTCGCTCAGCCGCACGGCGTACGGCGACCAGCGCCCCGGTACGGCGGCCTCCTCGCCGAGCAACTCCTCGCGGGTGGCCCGGCCCGGCCGCGCGACGAGGGTGACCTCGGGGCGTTCGTTGTCGGCGGCCAGCAGTTCCTCGATGCCGGTGCGGCCGCCGCCCAGCGAGTCCCACAGCGCGGAGACCACCCAGCGCGGGTGCGAGTGCACGACGGCCAGGTGGTCCTCGGGGTCCTCGTCGTAGGGCGGGGCGACGCGCTCGAGCCAGCCGTCGAGGTCGTCCCGGGCCACCTTGCGCAGCACCGCGTTGACGAACTTGGCCCGCCCGTCCCCCAGCACCACCCGCGCCAGCTCCACGGAGGCGGAGACGGCGGCGTGGCTCGGGATGCGCGTCCCCAGCAGCTGGTGCACGCCCAGGCTGAGGACGTCGAGGACCGGCGGATCGACCTCGCGCAGCGGCCGGTCCACGCAGTCCGCGATGATCGCGTCGTACGTCCCCTGCCGGCGCAGCGTCCCGTACACCAGCTCGGTCGCGAGGGCCGCGTCCCGGGCGTCGAACTCGCCCGCTTCACGCGCCTTGCGCAGCAGCGGCGGCAGCACGAGGTTGGCGTACGCGTCCCGCTCGTCCACGGCCCGGAGCGCCTCGAAGGCGAGGATGCGGACGGGGTCCTTCTGGGGCCTGCGGTACGGCTTGCCGGGCTTGCGGGGACGGCGGGGCTGCTCGCTCACGAAAAAGGTGCTCCGGGTGTGGGATGAAGTGCGCTCACCAGCGTACGCCGGGCCGGTGAACGGTGAAGTCGGGGCGGGGCGCGGGTCAGGCGCCGAGCAGCTCCCCCTCGGTGATCCGCGCCCCGCGCGCCCAGTCCGCGGCCCGCATCGGCTTCTTGCCCTGGGCCTGGACCCACAGCAGCTCGACGGCGTGCGAGCCGGTACCGACGTACACGTTGTTCTTCCCCGCGGCGAGCTGCCCCGGGGCCAGGTCCGTACGGTCGGGCAGGGGCAGGGCCTGTACGAGCTTGAGCCGCTCGCCGCGGAAGGTGGTCCACGCGCCGGGGGCCGGGGTGCAGCCGCGTACCACCCGGTCCACGCGCAGCGCCGGGGCGGTCCAGTCGACCCGGGCGTCCTCGACGGTGATCTTCGGGGCGAGGGTGACGCCCTCGTCCGGCTGCGGTACGGCCTTCAGGCTGCCGTCCTCGATGCCGTCCATGGTGGCCGCGAGCAGACCGGCGCCGGCGAAGGCCAGCCGGGTCAGCAGGTCGCCGCTGGTGTCGGTGGGGCGGACGGTTTCGGTGACCGTCCCGTACACGGGGCCGGAGTCCAGGCCCTCCTCGATCAGGAAGGTGGACGCGCCGGTGATCTCGTCGCCCGCCATCAGCGCGTGCTGCACGGGGGCGGCGCCGCGCCAGGCGGGCAGCAGCGAGAAGTGCAGGTTGACCCAGCCGCGGGCGGGCACGTCCAGGGCGACGCGGGGCAGCAGGGCGCCGTAGGCGACGACGGGGCAGCAGTCGGGGGCGATCTCGCGCAGCCGGTCCAGGAAGTCGGGGTCGCGCGGCTTCGCGGGCTTGAGCACCTCGATCCCGGCCTCCTCGGCCCGCTCGGCCACGGGCGAGGCGACCAGTCGGCGCCCGCGTCCGGCCGGAGCGTCGGGCCGCGTGACGACGGCGGCCACCTCGTGACGCCCGGAGGCGATCAGGGCGTCCAGGGCGGGGACGGCGACCTCGGGGGTACCGGCGAAGACCAGCTTCATGGGTGGGACGGGCCTCTCGGGCGGGGACGGTGGCGGGCGACGCACCAGTCTACGAGCCGTCGAACGAGGGGAAGCCGCCGACGGCGCGGTACCCCCACGGGAGAGCTCAGCCTCTCGTCCGACTGGAATCGGGTGATGCGCGGGTGGGCCCCCGAGGCCGAAGGCCGAGGGGGCGCACGACCAACCCTCCACGCCCCCACCCCGTGACCAACCCCGCACCCGCACGTTGGTCAAGAAAGAGTTGACACGCCGGGCCGCCCGCGCGGCCCGATTCCTTTCAACGCCGGTTCGAGAGGCTTGTTCATGGCCGACCACGCAACCCACGACGCCCAGGCTCGGGCCAGCCTGCACTTGCTGGTGCGGGACATCGAGCGGGTCCGCCGGCAGGTGGACGCACTACGCACCCTCACCGCCCAGTTGGGCAACGTCTACCGCCCGCGCCGCTCCGGCCCCTCCGCGGGCTTCGTCGTCTACGGACGCGCCCCCGCCCCGACGGTGCGTCTCGCCCAGGAACTGCGGGACAGTGTCGAGACCCTCGTCACGGCCGCCGTGGACTTCGACCGCTCGCTCGGCTTCTCGTGGGACGCGGTGGGCTCGGCACTCGGCGTCACCAAGCAGGCGGTGCACCGCCGCTACGGCTCCCGGCGCGCCGCGGCCCAGACGGCGGCCGCCCCCGAGGCCACCGAGCACACCCCGGAGCCCACGGGCACGCACCCGGTCAACGTGGGCTCGGGACTGCCCCCGGTGCCCACGGTCCCGGCGGCCCGCTCCATGCCGACCCAGCCGACGTCGGGCAGCCCGTCCCTGCGTGACGAGGTCCGCTCGACCGCCTTCCCCGGCCCGCGCAACGGCTGATCCACTCGGCTGCCCCACTCGGCTGACCGACTCCGGCTGAAGCGCACCGCCGTCACACGCCGGCCGCCCGCACCGGCCGAGCCGCGCCCCCCGCACCGGCCCTCCGCCCTCCCCGCCCCTCCGGGAGACGGAGGGCCGCGGCGTGTGCGCCCCTCACCCGATGTCGGGCGGATCGATCCGCACCCACACCGCCGTGTCGCTTCCGCGGGCCGTCCGCGCCGCCTGGGCGGCCTTCAGCGCACCGGCCAGCGCCGCCCCGCGTCCCGGCGGCACCCGGACCAGCGCACGCTCCCAGTGCTCCCCGGGCGGTGGCGCCCCCACCCGCCGCGGCCGCCCCGGTGCCGTGACCGGCAGAGGCACCGGGCCCAGCACCTCCGCCTCCCGCGGCAGCTCGACCGTGTCGAGGAAGCCGGCCACCGCCTCCGGCGGCCCCGCCACGGCCGCCATCCGCGAGACCGGCGGAAAGCCCAGCTCGGCCCGCTCGGCCAGCTCCCGCAGGGCGTGCCCGGCGGGGTCCCAGCGCACCAGCGCCTGCACCGGCCGCAGGGTCGGCTCGGCCACCGCGACGACCGTGCCGCCGGCGCTCTGCGGGCGCACCAGCGCGGCGGCGGCCAGCCAGCGCCGCAACGCGTCCTCACCGGCGCGCAGATCGGGCCGCCCGAGCATCGCCCAGCCGTCGAGCAGCAGCGCCGCCGCGTAACCGCCCTCGGCCACCGGCTCGGCCCCCGGGGTGCTCACGACCAGCGCCGGGGTGTCGGACACGGTGTCCAGCACGTGCTCGCGCCCGGAGGTGCGCACGGGCACGGCCGGGAAGGCCCGCCCCAGCTCCTCGGCGGTGCGCCGGGCACCCACGATCTGCGCGCGCAGCCGGAAGGCCCCGCACTCCGGGCAGTGCCAGGCGCCCTCCTCGCGCCCGCACCAGCCGCACCGCAGCGCGGATCCGGACTCCTGCCCCTCCAACGGGCCCGAGCAGTGCCGGCACCGCGCGGGCGTCCGGCACGCCGCGCAGGCCATCCGCGGTACGTAACCCCGCCGCGGCACCTGCACGAGGACCGGTCCGTGCCGCAGCCCGTCCCTGACCGCCTGCCAGGCGAGGGTCGGCAGCCGGGCCGCGCGGGCGGCCTCGTCGCGGGCCAGGTCCTGGTCCCCCACCGTGCGCACCAGCGGCGCGGCGGCCCGTACCTGCTCCCGCCCGGCGACCAGCGGCCGGGCCCAGCCGGTCTCCACGAGCTGGGCGGCCTCCACGGTGCAGCTCCAGCCGCCCAGTAGGAAGGCGCAACGGTCCTGGGCGGCGCGCAGCAGCAGTACTTCTCGGGCGTGCGGCTGCGGTGCGTGCGGCTCGCTGTGGCTGTCGTCGCCGTCGTCCCACAGGGCGACCAGGCCGAGGTCCCGCACCGGCGCGAACATGGCGGCCCGCGTCCCGATCACGGCCCGTACGGCACCCCGCCGCACCGCGAGCCACTGCGCGTACCGCTTCTCGGGGCCGGCGTCGGCGGTGAGCACCGCGTGCCGTCCCTCGCCCAGAAGCGCGGTGAGCGCGGCGTCGGCGCGGGCGACCGCCCGGCCGTCCGGCAGGACCACCAGGGCGCCCCGGCCGGAGGCCAGCGTCGCCGCCACGGCCCGCGCCAGCTCCTGCGCCCACTGCGGACCGGGCAGCGCGTTCCACACCGCGCGCGGCGCGCCGCCGGAGGCGAGGGCCGCGACGAACGCGGCTCCCTGTTCGTACCGCGCCCAGGATCCCGGCTCGGGGGCCGGCGGTGCGGGCAACGGCTGCGGCGAGTCCCGCTTCTCGGCGCGTGCGTTGCGCGGTGGTACGGCGAGCTGGAGTACGTCCGCCAGGCTGCCCGCGTACCGGTCGGCGACCGCTCGGACGAGGCCGAGCAGTTCCTCGTCGAGGATCCGCTCGGGTGAGACGACCTGGGCCAGCGCGGCCAGCGGCCCCGCGTAGTCGGACTCGGCGAGCCGCTCGACGAGGTAGCCGCCGATGAGCCCGCCGCCCTCCCGCCGCCCGTCGCGCACCCGGTGCCGTCCGGCACCGAACCGCACCCGCACCCGCACACCGGGCTGGGCGTCGGCGTCGAGCTCCTCGGGCACGGCGTAGTCGAAGTACCGGTCGAGGTGGAGGACGCCCTTGTCGACCAGGACCCTGGCGACCGGCAGCTCCTTGGCGAGCGCGGCCCCGCGCCAGGTGCGCGGCTTGGCCCGCGGGGTCTTCGCCTTGCGCACGCTCTCCCGGATGAGCGCGAGCTGCTCGGGCGGCGCGTCCTGCGCGCCGCCCTGCTCCGGTCCGTTCTCGCTGCTCACGCCTGCATTCTCGCAAAGACCACCGACAACGCCGCCGGGGTCGGGAGCATGGGAGGAGGCCCGGCCCCCCTTCGGGGAGACCGGGCCTCGTCACGTGACGTCGGGCGCGGTGCGCCCGGGTGCCTACAGGCCCGCGGCCTCGCGCAGCGCGTCCACGCGGTCGGTGCGCTCCCAGGTGAAGTCGGGCAGCTCACGGCCGAAGTGTCCGTACGCCGCGGTCTGGGCGTAGATCGGGCGGAGCAGGTCGAGGTCGCGGATGATGGCGGCCGGGCGGAGGTCGAAGACCTCGTCGATCGCCTTCTCGATCTTCTCGGTGTCGACCTTGGCGGTGCCGAAGGTCTCCACGAACAGACCGACCGGCTCGGCCTTGCCGATCGCGTAGGCGACCTGGACCTCGCAGCGCGCGGCGAGACCCGCGGCCACGACGTTCTTGGCGACCCAGCGCATCGCGTACGCCGCGGAGCGGTCCACCTTCGACGGGTCCTTGCCGGAGAAGGCGCCGCCGCCGTGCCGGGCCATGCCGCCGTAGGTGTCGATGATGATCTTGCGGCCGGTCAGACCGGCGTCGCCCATCGGACCGCCGATCTCGAAGCGGCCGGTCGGGTTGACCAGGAGACGGTAGTTCTCCGTGTCGATCTTGATGCCGTCCTCCAGGAGCGCCTTCAGCTCCGGCTCGACGACGAACTCCTTGATGTCCGGCGCCAGCAGCGACTCAAGGTCGATGTCGCTGGCGTGCTGGGACGAGACGACGACCGTGTCCAGGCGGACCGCCTTGTCGCCGTCGTACTCGATGGTGACCTGGGTCTTGCCGTCCGGGCGCAGGTAGGGGATGGTCCCGTTCTTGCGGACCTCGGACAGGCGCTTGGACAGACGGTGGGCCAGGAAGACCGGCAGCGGCATCAGCGTCGGCGTCTCGTCGGACGCGTAGCCGAACATCAGACCCTGGTCACCCGCGCCCTGGCGGTCCAGCTCGTCACCTTCGTCACCTTCGGCGGCACCCCCGACCCGGCTCTCGTACGCCGTGTCGACACCCTGCGCGATGTCCGGGGACTGCGCGCCGATGGAGACCGAGACGCCGCAGGAGGCGCCGTCGAAGCCCTTCTTGGAGGAGTCGTAGCCGATCTCCAGGATCTTGCCGCGGACCAGGTTGGCGATGTCCGCGTAGGCCTTGGTGGTGACCTCGCCGGCCACGTGCACCAGACCGGTGGTGATCAGGGTTTCGACGGCGACCCGGGAGGTCGGGTCCTCACGCAGTAGCGCATCGAGAATCGTGTCGCTGATCTGGTCAGCGATCTTGTCGGGGTGACCTTCGGTCACGGACTCCGAGGTGAACAGGCGACGGGACACAACGCTCCCTGGGGTTGCAGCGGCTGCTGGCTGATCATTTGTGGACGGCACGGGGAGCTGCACCCGGCGACGTCCGAGAACAGTTTATCGGTCGCACTCTGCCGCGGGCCCACCTGTCTCAGCTCTCGGGAGGGCTGTGACCTGCGGCACGGGCATTCTGCCCAGAAGGAAGCGTCCTTGGCCAGGGGCGCCACGCTCGAATGCGTCGTCTTCGCGGCTCCTTCGAGCAAATGGGTCATTCACTCCAGCCGAGCGGCGACCAGGTCCCAGACCGTGTCGGCCAGGGCTTCCTTCGGTCCGTGGGCGACCGGTGTCTCGCTGCCGTCGGCACCCAGGACGACCGCCTCGTTCTCCTCGGAGCCGAAGGTCTTGCGCTCCCCCACCTCGTTCACCACGAGGAGATCGCAGCCCTTGCGTTTCAGCTTGGCCCGGCCGTTGGCCAGTACGTCGTCGGTCTCGGCGGCGAAGCCGACGACCACCTGCCCGGAGCGGGCCCGCGTGGTGGAGATCTCCGCGAGGATGTCCGGATTTCGCACCAGGGTGATCGGTGCGGGTTCCTGGTCGTCCTTCTTCTTGATCTTCCCGGTGGCGTAGGTCGCGGGCCGGAAGTCCGCCACCGCCGCGGCCATGACGACGGCGTCGGCGTCGGCTGCGGCGCGCAGCATCGCCTCGCGCAGCTCCACCGCCGTGCCGACCCGCACCACGTCAACGCCGGCCGGGTCGGGCATCGAGGCGTTCGCCGCGACGAGCGTGACGCGGGCGCCGCGGGCGGCGGCGGTGCGGGCGAGGGCGTAGCCCTGCTTGCCGGAGGAGCGGTTGCCGAGGAAGCGGACCGGGTCGAGGGGCTCCCGGGTGCCGCCGGCGCTGACCACGACGTGCCGTCCGGCGAGGTCGGGCTCGCGCACACCGCGGGCGAGCACCCGGCGGCAGACCTCGAAGATCTCGCCCGGGTCGGGCAGCCGGCCCTTGCCGGTGTCGACGCCGGTGAGGCGGCCGACGGCGGGTTCGATCACGACGGCACCGCGGCGGCGCAGCGTCGCCACGTTCTCCTGGGTGGCCGGGTGCTCCCACATCTCGGTGTGCATGGCGGGCGCGAAGACGACCGGACAGCGGGCCGTGAGCAGGGTGTTGGTGAGCAGGTCGTCGGCCAGGCCGTGGGCGGCCTTGGCGAGCATGTCGGCGGTGGCCGGGGCGACGACGACCAGGTCGGCGTGCTGGCCGATGCGCACGTGCGGGACCTCGTGGACGTCGTCCCAGACCTCGGTGGAGACGGGATGGCCGGACAGGGCGGACCAGGTGGCGGCGCCCACGAAGTGCAGTGCGGAGGCGGTGGGGACGACCCGGACATCGTGTCCCGACTCGGTGAGCCTGCGCAGCAGCTCACAGGCCTTGTACGCGGCGATGCCGCCGCTGACCCCCAGAACGACCTTGGGCTTGTCCACCGTCTCTCCCCGGCTCGGATGACGCGCTCGGACCGCGCGCCGTTCGGACTGCGCACCGCTCGGGCTGCGCGTAGGACCCATCACACACCACAGGCCCGACAGTCGGGCTGCCGGGCCTGTGGATAAGTCAGCGTAAGGCTGAAGATATTACCGCCGATGCTGCTGGAACTACTGCGCCGGGCCCTCGATGGCCTCGGAGGTCAGCAGCCCCGCGTTGATCTCGCGCAGGGCGATCGAGAGCGGCTTCTCGTGCACGTGGGTGTCGACGAGCGGACCGACGTACTCGAGGAGGCCCTCGCCGAGCTGCGAGTAGTACGCGTTGATCTGGCGGGCCCGCTTGGCCGCGTAGATCACGAGGCTGTACTTCGAGTCCGTGGCCTCGAGGAGCTCGTCGATCGGCGGGTTGATGATGCCCTCGGGCGCGGAGATGGAAGAGGACACGCTCTACCTTCCGATGGATGGGAAAGATTCAGTCGGGATGACCACAGGGTGACCAGTGGCGATCACACGACGTTCGTCAAGGCTAGCAGCTCGCGCGCCACGTCCTCGACGGAGGTGTTCACCAGGGTCTGGTCGAACTCCGGCTCGGCGGCCAGCTCGACCTTGGCCGCGGCGAGGCGGCGCTCGATCACCTCGGGTGCTTCGGTGCCCCGGCCGGTGAGCCTGCGCACCAGCTCGTCCCAGGAGGGCGGGGCCAGGAACACCAGCCGGGCCTCGGGCATGGACTCGCGGACCTGCCGCGCTCCCTGGAGGTCGATCTCCAGGAGGACCGGCTCACCGGCCTCCAGGCGCTCCAGTACGGCCGTGCGCGGCGTGCCGTAGCGGTTGCCGGCGAACTCGGCCCACTCCAGCAACTCGCCGTTGGCGATCAGCTTGTCCATCTCCTCGTCGCTGACGAAGAAGTAGTGAACGCCGTGCTGCTCGCCGGGGCGGGGCCTGCGGGTCGTCGCCGAGACCGACAGCCATACCTCGGGGTGTTCCTTGCGCATATGGGCGACGACCGTGCTCTTGCCGACCCCCGAGGGGCCGGAGAGCACGGTCAGCCGCGGACGTGCGTCCGGGGGTACGGGGGACGTCCCCCGGGGTGTTGCAGCCATGCAGCGATTATTCCAGCAATCCCGGAGTGGTCCGGACTCAGCTGCCGGTGCTGCCGAACTCGCGCTCCAGGGACGCGATCTGGTTGGACCCGAGACCGCGCACGCGGCGGCTCTCGGAGATGCCCAGTCGCTCCATGATCTGCTTGGCGCGGACTTTGCCCACGCCCGGCAGGGACTCGAGGAGGGCGGAGACCTTCATCTTGCCGATGACGTCGTTCTCCTGACCCTGCTTGATGACCTCGTGGAGGGAGGCGCCGGAGTGCTTGAGTCGATTCTTGACCTCGGCCCGCTCCCGGCGAGCCGCGGCGGCCTTTTCGAGCGCGGCTGCGCGCTGTTCAGGGGTAAGGGGCGGAAGAGCCACGCCTACGTCACCTCGGATGTCGAACTGTCGGATACGGACCGGTGAGGAACCTAGTCGCCCCTCACCTGGTGAGCCACGAGCAACACGCTCGCCCGTTGACTCTCGACGGAGACTAGCGGTCAAGTCCGCCAGAGTCAGCGAGAACAGCGGAAAAGTCCTGGTCAGCCTCCGCCAGGGCGGACATTTAGGACATACTCCCTCTGATTTGAGGATGTATCCAGGGTCAGGACGCCGTGACGGCGGTCCGGATCTCCGCCGCGAAGCGGTCGGCGGCCGTCCGCAACGCGGCCGTGTCGGGACCGTGACGAAGGACACCCCGGCTCACGTTCGGCACCACGTTGCGCAGCGCCGCGCCGAACACGCCCGGCAGGTCCGCGGGCGTGGCCCCCTGCGCGCCGATGCCCGGCGCCAGCAGCGGACCGTTGATGCCCAGGTCGTACGAGGACAGGTCGCCGAGCGTGGCACCGACCACCGCGCCGAAGGAGCCCAGCGGCTGCTCCCCCGCGTTCTCGGCGGCCAGGTGCGCCAGCATCGTCGCCCCGACGCTGCGCCCGTCGCCCCGCACCGCGTGCTGGACCTCGCCGCCCTCCGGGTTGGACGTCAGCGCCAGCACGAACAGGCCCGCGCCGCTCTCCCGCGCCAGGTCGACGGCCGGCTTGAGGGAGCCGTAGCCGAGGTACGGGGAGACGGTCAGCGCGTCCGAGAACAGCGGCGCGTCCTTGTGCAGGAACGACTCGGCGTACGCGGCCATGGTCGAGCCGATGTCGCCGCGCTTGGCGTCCATGACGACCAGCGCGCCGGCCGCCCGCGCCTCCTGGACCGAGGTCTCCAGGACCGCGACACCGCGCGAGCCGAAGCGCTCGAAGAAGGCGCTCTGCGGCTTGAGGACGGCGACCCGGTCGGCCATCGCCTCCACGACGGTGCGGCTGAAGCGCTCGAGGCCGGCCACGTCGTCGTTCAGGCCCCACTCGGCGAGCAGGGAGGCGTGCGGGTCGATGCCGACGCACAGGGGGCCGCGCTCGTCCATCGCGCGGCGCAGCCGGGCGCCGAAGGGCTCCATCACCGTCATGAGTGCTTCCTTACGTCGGCGCCGACCGCGTCGGCGAGGGTGGCGTACGGGCTCTGCCGCAGGCGGGCGGCGAGCCCCTTGTGGATGGCTCGGCCCCAGAAGGGACCCTCGTAGATGAACGCGCTGTAGCCCTGGACCAGCGTGGCACCGGCCAGGATGCGCTCCCAGGCGTCCTCGGCCGTCTCCACGCCGCCGACGCCGACCAGGGTGATCCTGTCGCCCACGCGCGCGTAGAGGCGGCGCAGCACCTCCAGGGAGCGTGCCTTGAGCGGGGCCCCGGACAGGCCGCCGGTCTCCCCGACGAGGGCGGGCGAGGAGGTCAGGCCGAGGCCCTCGCGCGCGATGGTGGTGTTGGTGGCGATGATGCCGTCCAGGCCCAGCTCCACGGCCAGGTCGGCGACCGCGTCCACGTCCTCGTCGGCGAGGTCCGGCGCGATCTTGACCAGCAGCGGGACACGCCGGGCGGTCACCGCGCGGTCGGCGGCCTCGCGGACCGCGCTCAGCAGCGGGCGCAGCGCCTCGGTGGCCTGGAGGTTGCGCAGCCCGGGCGTGTTGGGCGAGGAGACGTTGACGACCAGGTAGTCGGCGTGCGGGGCCAGCCGCTCGGCGGACTTCACGTAGTCGCCGACGGCCTCCTCCTCGGGGACGACCTTCGTCTTGCCGATGTTGACGCCGACGACGGTCCGCAGAACGGGCGTGCGGGAGGCCAGCCGGGCCGCGACGGCCAGCGAGCCGTCGTTGTTGAAGCCCATGCGGTTGATCAGCGCGCGGTCGCCCACCAGGCGGAACAGCCGCTTCCTGGGGTTGCCGGGCTGCGGCTCCCCCGTGACCGTGCCGATCTCGACGTGGTCGAAGCCGAGCATCGCCATGCCGTCGATCGCGACCGCGTTCTTGTCGAAGCCTGCGGCGAGGCCGAAGGGGCCGTGCATGCGCAGGCCCAGGGCCTCGGTGCGCAGCTCCTTGTACCGGGGTGCGAGCGCCGCGGCGACGAAGGTGCGCAGGACGGGGACGCGCACGGCGAGACGGATCCAGCGGAAGGCGAGGTGGTGGGCCCGCTCCGGGTCCATGCGGGAGAAGACGAGCTTGAAGAAGATCTTGTACATGTGTCCTCGTGAGGCCTCTGTGGTGCGCTGGGGCTCATGAAGAGGGGGACACCGTTTCCGGTGTCCCCCTCGGGGCTGCTAGTCGCGGGCGGCGATCAGGAACTCGGCGTGTTCCTGGAGTGAGCGCACTCCCACGTCGCCGTGGTTGAGGGCGTCGATGCCCTGCACCGCCGCTGCCAGCGCCTGGACCGTCGTCAGACAGGGCACGGAGCGTGCCACGGCCGCCGTACGGATGTCGTAGCCGTCGAGGCGGCCGCCGGTGCCGTACGGGGTGTTGACGATGAGGTCGACCTCGCCGTCGTGGATGAGCTGGACGATGGTCTTCTCGCCGTTCGGTCCGGTGCCCTCGGACTGCTTGCGCACGACGGTGGCGTTGATGCCGTTGCGCTTGAGGACCTCGGCGGTGCCGGAGGTGGCCAGCAGCTCGAAGCCGTGGGCGACCAGCTCACGGGCCGGGAAGATCATCGAGCGCTTGTCCCGGTTGGCGACCGAGATGAAGGCGCGGCCCTTGGTGGGCAGCGGCCCGTACGCGCCGGCCTGCGACTTGGCGTACGCCGTGCCGAAGACGGAGTCGATGCCCATGACCTCGCCGGTGGAGCGCATCTCCGGGCCCAGCACCGTGTCGACGCCGCGGCCGTGGATGTCCCGGAAGCGGGACCACGGCATCACGGCCTCCTTGACGGAGATCGGCGCGTCCAGCGGCAGCGTGCCGCCGTCGCCGTTGGCCGGGAGCAGTCCCTCGGCGCGCAGCTCGGCGATGGTGGCGCCCAGCGAGATGCGGGCGGCGGCCTTGGCCAGCGGCACCGCGGTCGCCTTCGAGGTGAAGGGGACGGTGCGCGAGGCGCGCGGGTTGGCCTCCAGGACGTACAGGATGTCCCCGGCCAGTGCGAACTGGATGTTGATCAGGCCGCGCACGCCGACGCCCTTGGCGATGCCCTCGGTGGAGGCGCGCAGCCGCTTGATGTCGAAGCCGCCGAGCGTGATCGGGGGCAGGGCGCACGCCGAGTCGCCGGAGTGGATGCCGGCCTCCTCGATGTGCTCCATGACGCCGCCGAGGTACAGCTCCTCGCCGTCGTACAGGGCGTCCACGTCGATCTCGATCGCGTCGTCCAGGAAGCGGTCGACCAGGACCGGCCGGGACGGGCTGATCTCGGTCGACTCGGCGATGTACGCCTCGAGGCGGGTCTCGTCGTAGACGATCTCCATGCCGCGTCCGCCGAGGACGTAGGAGGGCCGCACCAGGACCGGGTAGCCGATCTCGTCGGCGATGGCCTTGGCCCCGGCGAAGGTGGTGGCGGTGCCGTGCTTGGGGGCAGGCAGCCCGGCCTGCGCGAGGACCTGCCCGAAGGCGCCGCGGTCCTCGGCGGCGTGGATGGCCTCCGGCGAGGTGCCGACGACCGGCACGCCGTTGTCCTTGAGCGCCTGCGACAGGCCCAGCGGGGTCTGGCCGCCGAGCTGGACGATCACACCCGCGACGGGACCGGCCTGCTGCTCCGCGTGGACGATCTCCAGGACGTCCTCCAGGGTGAGCGGCTCGAAGTACAGCCGGTCGGAGGTGTCGTAGTCGGTGGAGACGGTCTCGGGGTTGCAGTTGACCATCACGGTCTCGTACCCGGCGTCCGACAGCGCGAAGGAGGCGTGGACGCAGGAGTAGTCGAACTCGATGCCCTGGCCGATGCGGTTCGGGCCGGAGCCCAGGATGATCACCGCGGGCTTCTCACGGACCGCGACCTCGGTCTCCTCGTCGTAGGAGGAGTAGAAGTACGGCGTCTTCGCGGCGAACTCGGCGGCGCAGGTGTCGACCGTCTTGTAGACAGGCCGGATGCCGAGCGCGTGCCTCACCTCGCGGACGACGTCCTCGCGCAGCCCGCGGATCTCGCCGACCTGCTGGTCGGAGAAGCCGTGCCGCTTGGCCTCGGCGAGCAGGTCGGCGGTCAGCTCGGGCGCGGCGGCCAGCTCGTCGGCGATCTCCTTGATCAGGAAGAGCTGGTCGACGAACCAGGGGTCGATCTTCGTGTGCTCGAAGACCTCCTCGGGCGTGGCGCCCGCGCGGATGGCCTGCATGACAGCGTTGATGCGGCCGTCGGTGGGCCGCACGGCCTCGCGCAGCAGCTCCAGCTTGTCGCCGGGCTCGCCGACGAAGGTGAACTGGCTGCCCTTCTTCTCCAGCGAGCGCAGCGCCTTCTGGAACGCCTCGGTGAAGTTGCGGCCGATGGCCATGGCCTCGCCGACCGACTTCATGGTGGTGGTCAGGGTGGAGTCGGCGCTCGGGAACTTCTCGAAGGCGAACCGCGGGGCCTTGACGACCACGTAGTCGAGGGTCGGCTCGAAGGAGGCCGGGGTCTCCTGCGTGATGTCGTTCGGGATCTCGTCCAGCGTGTAGCCGACGGCGAGCTTCGCGGCGATCTTGGCGATGGGGAAGCCGGTCGCCTTGGAGGCGAGGGCCGAGGAGCGCGACACGCGCGGGTTCATCTCGATGACGATCACGCGACCGTCCTCGGGGTTCACCGCGAACTGGATGTTGCAGCCGCCGGTGTCGACTCCGACCTCGCGGATGATCGCGATGCCGACGTCGCGCAGGGTCTGGTACTCGCGGTCGGTCAGCGTCATCGCGGGCGCGACGGTGATCGAGTCGCCGGTGTGCACGCCCATGGGGTCGAAGTTCTCGATGGAGCAGACGACCACGACGTTGTCGTTCTTGTCGCGCATCAGCTCCAGCTCGTACTCCTTCCAGCCGAGGATGGACTCCTCCAGGAGCACCTCGGTGGTCGGCGAGAGGGTGAGGCCCTGTCCGGCGATGCGGCGCAGCTCCTCCTCGTCGTGGGCGAAGCCGGAGCCGGCGCCGCCCATGGTGAAGGAGGGGCGGACGACGACGGGGTAGCCGCCGAGCGCGTCGACGCCCTTGAGGACGTCGTCCATGGAGTGGCAGATGTAGGACCGGGCGGACTCGCCGTGGCCGATCTTCTTGCGGACCTCCTCGACGACCTCCTTGAACAGGTCGCGGTCCTCGCCCTTGTTGATGGCCTCCACATTGGCGCCGATCAGTTCAACGCCGTACTTCTCCAGGACGCCGTTGCCGTGCAGCGAGATGGCGGTGTTCAGGGCCGTCTGGCCGCCGAGCGTGGGCAGGAGCGCGTCGGGGCGCTCCTTGGCGATGATCTTCTCGACGAACTCGGGGGTGATCGGCTCGACGTAGGTGGCGTCGGCGATCTCCGGGTCGGTCATGATCGTCGCCGGGTTGGAGTTGACCAGGACGACGCGCAGGCCCTCGGCCTTGAGCACGCGGCACGCCTGGGTGCCGGAGTAGTCGAACTCGGCGGCCTGGCCGATGACGATCGGGCCGGAGCCGATGACCAGGACGGACTGGATATCGGTGCGCTTAGGCACGCTGGCCCTCCATGAGCTTCACGAAGCGGTCGAACAGGTAGGCGGCGTCGTGCGGGCCGGCCGCCGCTTCGGGGTGGTACTGGACGCTGAAGGCCGGCCGGTCGAGGAGCTGGAGCCCCTCCACCACGTTGTCGTTGAGGCAGACGTGGGAGACCTCGGCGCGGCCGTAGGGGGTGTCGGACACCTGGTCGAGCGGGGCGTCGACGGCGAACCCGTGGTTGTGCGCGGTGACCTCGACCTTGCCGGTCGTACGGTCCTGCACGGGCTGGTTGATGCCGCGGTGGCCGTACTTCAGCTTGAAGGTGCCGAAGCCGAGGGCGCGGCCCAGGATCTGGTTGCCGAAGCAGATGCCGAAGAGCGGGGTGCCGCGCTCCAGGACGCCCTGCATGACGGAGACCGGGTGGTCGGCGGTGGCGGGGTCGCCGGGGCCGTTGGAGAAGAACACGCCGTCCGGCTCGACGGAGTAGACGTCCTCGACGGTGGCCGTGGCGGGCAGCACGTGCACCTCGATGCCGCGCTCGGCCATCCGGTGCGGGGTCATGCCCTTGATGCCGAGGTCGACGGCGGCGACGGTGTACTTCTTGTCCCCGATCGCCGGGACGACGTACGCCTCGGTGGTGGCGACCTCGGCGGAGAGGTCGGCGCCGCTCATCTCGGGGGCCTGGCGGACCTCGGCGAGCATGGTGCCCTCGTCGGGCAGCGCCTGGCCGGAGAAGATGCCGACGCGCATGGCGCCGCGCTCGCGCAGGTGGCGGGTGAGGGCGCGGGTGTCGATGCCGGAGATGCCGACGACGCCCTGGGCGGCCAGCTCCTCGTCGAGGGAGCGCGTCGAGCGCCAGTTGGAGGGCACGCGTGCGGGGTCGCGCACGACGTAGCCGGAGACCCAGATCTTCTTGGACTCCATGTCCTCGTCGTTGATCCCGGTGTTCCCGACGTGCGGGGCGGTCATCACGACGACCTGGCGGTGGTACGACGGGTCGGTGAGGGTCTCCTGGTAGCCGGTCATGCCGGTGGAGAACACGGCTTCGCCGAAGGTGGCCCCCACGGCCCCGTAGGCGCGGCCGCGGAAGATCCGGCCGTCCTCCAGGACGAGTACGGCGGGAGTCCGGTGGGCTCCCCTGGTGGAGGTCGTCATCGTGCGCCTTCCGTTTCCGTCTTGTTGATCATGTCGTTCAGTGTTTCGACCCAGTCGTTGTGCTCAGCGGCGTGGTCGGAGCGGAAACCGGAGTCGATCAGCTTCTCCCCGTGCGCCCAGGTGACGACCAGCAGGCCGCCCTCGGTGAGCACCTTGCCCGCGATGCCCTTGTCGAGCCGGGCCTCGCGCAGCGCGGCGACGGGGACGAAGAAGTCCGCCGCGCCGGGCCGTACGACATCCAGTCCCGCGTCCGTCAGGGTCAGCTCGACCCGGCTGCGGGTGCCCAGGCCGTGCGCGACGATGCGGTCCAGCCACTGCCCGGCGGTGGTGGAGCCGTGGTAGCGGCCGCTCATGCTCAGTTTCGCCGCACCGGGCTCGTCGGGCGCGGTGGGGAGGGCGGGCAGGTCGCCCTGGAGCGTGCCGCGCCACTTCCAGCCCTCGCGCATCAGCCAGTAGACGAGCGCGACGAAGAGGCCGAGGCCGACGACCCATCCGACCCGGGCGGCCCAGTCGGTCACTTGCGCCGATTCCTTCTCGGCGGCCAGCAGGATTACCGGTGCTGCAGATGTCACGTGAGCTTCCCGTCGACGAGCGTGGCCTTGCCCCGCAGCCACGTGTGCGTCACACGGCCCGGCAGCTCACGCCCCTCGTAGGGGGTGTTGCGACTGCGCGAGGCGAAGCCCGCGGGGTCCACCGGACCACGGTATTCCGTGTCGACGAGGGTGAGGTTGGCGGGCTCACCAGCCGAGACGGGACGGCCGTGTCCGGTGGCCTGTCCGATCTTGGCGGGCTTGGAGGACATCCGGTCGGCGACGCCGGCCCAGTCCAGCAGGCCCGTGTCCACCATGGTCGCCTGTACCACCGACAGCGCGGTCTCCAGGCCCACCATCCCCATGGCGGCGGCGGCCCACTCGCAGTCCTTGTCCTCGTGCGGGTGCGGGGCGTGGTCGGTGGCGACGATGTCGATCGTGCCGTCGGCGAGCGCCTCGCGCAGGGCCATGACGTCGCGCTCGGTGCGCAGCGGCGGGTTGACCTTGTAGACCGGGTTGTACGACCGGACCAGCTCGTGGGTGAGGAGGAGGTGGTGCGGGGTGACCTCGGCGGTGACGTCGATGCCGCGGGACTTGGCCCAGCGGACGATCTCGACGGACCCGGCGGTCGACAGGTGGCAGATGTGCACGCGGGAGCCGACGTGCTCGGCGAGCAGCACGTCCCGGGCGATGATCGACTCCTCGGCGACGGCGGGCCAGCCGCCGAGGCCCAGCTCGGCGGAGACGACGCCCTCGTTCATCTGGGCGCCCTCGGTGAGCCGGGGCTCCTGGGCGTGCTGGGCGACGACGCCGCCGAAGGCCTTCACGTACTCCAGGGCGCGGCGCATGATCACGGCGTCGTGGACGCACTTGCCGTCGTCGGAGAAGACGGTGACGCCGGCCGCGGACTCGTGCATGGCGCCCAGCTCGGCGAGCTTGGCGCCCTCCAGGCCGACGGTGACGGCGCCGATGGGCTGCACGTCGCAGTAGCCGGACTCCTGGCCGAGCCGCCAGACCTGCTCGACGACGCCGGCCGTGTCGGCGACCGGGAAGGTGTTGGCCATGGCGAAGACGTTGGTGTAGCCGCCGCTCGCCGCCGCGCGGGTGCCGGTCAGGACGGTCTCGGAGTCCTCGCGGCCGGGCTCGCGCAGGTGGGTGTGCAGGTCGACCAGGCCCGGCAGCAGCACCTTGCCGCCCGCCTCGACGACCTCCGCGCCCTCGGCGGACAGGTCCCGGCCGACCGCCTCGACGACACCGCCGTCGATCAGCACGTCCTGCGGCTCGCCGCCGAGCACCTTCGCACCGCGGATCAGGGTCTTGCTCATGTTTCTTACTTCTCCTCGGTGGGGCGGGCGTGGGACACGGCGGGCTCGTTGCCGCCGAGCAGCAGGTAGAGGACGGCCATCCGGATGGAGACGCCGTTGGTGACCTGCTCGACGACGGTGCAGCGGTCGGAGTCGGCGACCTCGGCGGTGATCTCCATGCCGCGGACCATGGGGCCGGGGTGCATCACGATGGCGTGGTCGGGCATCTTCGCCATGCGGTCGCCGTCGAGGCCGTAGCGGCGGGAGTACTCGCGCTCGGTCGGGAAGAACGCGGCGTTCATCCGCTCGCGCTGCACGCGCAGCAGCATCACCGCGTCGGACTTGGTCAGCGTGGAGTCGAGGTCGTAGGAGACCTCGCAGGGCCAGGTCTCGACGCCGACCGGCAGCAGGGTGGGCGGGGCGACGAGGGTGACCTGGGCGCCGAGGGTGTGCAGCAGGTCGACGTTGGAGCGGGCGACGCGGCTGTGCAGGATGTCGCCGACGAGGGTGATCCGGCGGCCGTCCAGGTCCTTGCCGAGCCCGGCGTCGCGGCCGACCAGGCGGCGGCGCATGGTGAAGGCGTCGAGCAGGGCCTGCGTGGGGTGCTGGTGGGTGCCGTCCCCGGCGTTGACCACGGCGGCGTCGATCCAGCCGGAGGTGGCCAGGCGGTAGGGGGCGCCGGACGCGCTGTGCCGGATGACGACGGCGTCGACGCCCATCGCCTCCAGGGTCTGGGCGGTGTCCTTGAGGGACTCGCCCTTGGAGACGCTGGAGCCCTTGGCGGTGAAGTTGATGACGTCCGCGGACAGCCGCTTCTCGGCGGCCTCGAAGGAGATCCGGGTCCGGGTGGAGTCCTCGAAGAAGAGGTTGACGACGGTGCGGCCGCGCAGGGTGGGCAGTTTCTTGATCGGCCGGTCCGCGACCCGGGCCATCTCCTCGGCGGTGTCGAGGATCAGGACGGCGTCGTCGCGGGTGAGGTCGGCGGCCGAGATGAGATGACGCTGCATCTGTCAGGCTCCGTAGGGCGATTCATGCGGAAGAGCGGGATAATTCGGGCGGCTGGGCGCGTGCGGGGGCGCGCCGAGCACGCGTACGGCACGACTGGGTGCGTACGCGGGGTGCTACGGGTGGGCGCCCGAGGCGTCCGGCTTGGCACCGAGCAGCACGGTGTCGCGACCGTCCTCCTCGGCGAGCTGGACCTTGACCGTCTCCCGCAGCGACGTCGGGAGGTTCTTGCCGACGTAGTCGGCGCGGATGGGCAGTTCGCGGTGGCCGCGGTCGACGAGGACGGCGAGCTGCACCGCGCGCGGGCGGCCGATGTCGTTCAGCGCGTCGAGGGCGGCCCGGATGGTGCGGCCGGAGAAGAGCACGTCGTCGACGAGGACGACGAGGCGGCCGTCGATGCCGTCACCGGGGATCTCGGTGCGGGCCAGGGCGCGCGGCGGGTGCATGCGCAGGTCGTCGCGGTACATGGTGATGTCGAGCGAGCCGACCGGCATCTTGCGCTCGGTGATCTGCTCCAGCTTGTCGGCGAGTCGCCGGGCGAGGAAGACGCCCCGGGTCGGGATGCCGAGAAGCACCACGTCGTCGGCGCCCTTGGCGCGTTCGACGATCTCGTGGGCGATGCGGGTCAGCACCCGCGCGATGTCGGGCCCTTCGAGAACGGGCCGGGCATCCTGCTGCTGGTCCTGCTGCTTGTCCATACGAAACGGACCCCCTTCTCCGCCTCACGGGACGGATCTTAAAGGACGTCGGATATGCGCCACCTACGGTAGCAGGCCCACAGACCCTCCTCGGAGGCCCCCCTGACACTCCCCTGTCACTCTTCTGCCGCACGCCGATCACCCGCTCGGAGTAACGGATCGCGAATACCACGGAAGAGTCGGTGCGGACCATTCGGCTTGACGCAGCAGAGTAACGCTGCGTAACCTCACAGTGAGTTACCAGCCGCGCGGCCGACAACAGAGCCTGCCGCGTCGACACCTTGTCCGGGGAGCCATATGTCCAGCGAATACGCCAAACAGCTCGGGGCCAAGCTCCGGGCCATCCGCACCCAGCAGGGCCTTTCCCTCCACGGTGTCGAGGAGAAGTCCCAGGGCCGCTGGAAGGCCGTCGTGGTCGGTTCGTACGAGCGCGGCGACCGTGCCGTGACCGTGCAGCGCCTCGCCGAGCTGGCGGACTTCTACGGCGTTCCCGTGCAGGAGCTGCTGCCGGGCACCACCCCGGGCGGTGCCGCCGAGCCGCCGCCGAAGCTGGTCCTGGACCTGGAGCGGCTGGCCACCGTGCCGGCCGAGAAGGCGGGTCCGCTGCAGCGGTACGCGGCCACGATCCAGTCGCAGCGCGGTGACTACAACGGCAAGGTGCTCTCGATCCGCCAGGACGACCTGCGCACACTCGCCGTCATCTACGACCAGTCGCCCTCGGTCCTCACCGAGCAGCTGATCAGCTGGGGCGTCCTGGACGCGGATGCGCGCCGCGCGGTGGCGTCCCACGACGAGCTCTGAGCCTCGCCCACCTCAGCAGAAACGTGCCGCCGGGGTGGCCGGAACCATTCGGTTCCTGCCACCCCGGCGGTTTTTGCATGCCGTACGGGCGACACGCACGGGCCTAGTCCCGGCGCAGCGACGGCTTCAGGTCCTTCAGCCGCCCGAGCAGCCCGTTGATGAACGCGGGCGACTCGTCGGTGGAGAACTCCTTCGCCAGCTGCACCATCTCGTCCAGGACGACGGCGTCCGGGGTCGCGTCGACCCAGAGCAGCTCGTACGCGCCCAGGCGCAGGATGTTGCGGTCGACGACCGGCATCCGGTCCAGCGTCCAGTCGACCGAGTACTGGGCGATCAGCTCGTCGATGCGCTGCGCGCGCCCGGCATAGCCCTCGACCAGCTCCATCGTGTACTCGCTCACCGGCGGCTGCCGGGTGTCGGACCGGGAGTGCCGGACCCAGTCGGCGAGCACCGTCAGGACGTCGGCGCCGCGCTGATCGCCCTCGAAGAGGATCTGGAAGGCGCGCTTGCGGGCCGTGTTGCGAGCAGCCACGGTTAGCTGTTCACCCGGCCGAGGTAGTCGCTCGTGCGGGTGTCGACCTTGATCTTCTCACCGGTGGTGATGAAGAGCGGGACGTTGATCTGGTGACCGGTCTCCAGGGTGGCGGGCTTGGTGCCGCCGGTGGAGCGGTCGCCCTGGACGCCCGGCTCGGTCTCCTGGACGGTCAGCTCGACGGCGGCGGGCAGCTCGACGAAGAGGACCTCGCCCTCGTGCTGCGCGACGGTGGCCTCGAAGCCCTCGATGAGGAAGTTGGCGGCGTCGCCGACGACCTTGCGGTCGATCATCAGCTGGTCGTAGGTCTCCATGTCCATGAAGACGAAGTAGTCGCCGTCCATGTACGAGAACTGCATGTCACGCTTGTCGACAGTGGCCGTCTCGACCTTGACGCCGGCGTTGAAGGTCTTGTCGACCACCTTGCCGGAAAGCACGTTCTTGAGCTTGGTGCGCACGAAGGCCGGGCCCTTGCCGGGCTTGACGTGCTGGAACTCGACGACGGACCAGAGCTGGCCGCCTTCGAGCTTGAGCACCAGGCCGTTCTTGAGGTCGTTCGTGGAAGCCACGGTTGCGGAATCTCCTGGACTGGACTGTCGTGGACGACCCGGGAGCGTACGCACAGCGCGAGGCTAGAGCGCGAGCAGCTCCTTGGTCGTGATGGTGAGTAGCTCGGGTCCGCCGTCCGCCTCGGGGCGCACGACGAGCGTGTCATCGATCCGGACCCCGCCCCGGCCCGGGAGGTGAACTCCCGGTTCGACGGTGACCGGCACACAAGCGTCCAGTTTACCCATGGCCGCGGGGGCCAACTGCGGGTCCTCGTCGATTTCGAGTCCGACACCGTGACCGGTGAGTGCCGGAAGGTTCTCCGCGTACCCCGCGGAGTCCAGTGCCTGGCGGGTGGCGCGGTCCACATCGCGGCAGGCGGCGCCGGGTGCGAGGGCCTCGCGTCCGGCCCGCTGGGCGGCGAAGACGAGGTCGTACAGCTCGATCTGCCAGTCGGCCGGCGAGGTGCCGATGACGAACGTGCGGCCGATCTCGCAGCGGTAGCCGCGGTAGGTCGCGCCCAGGCACACGGAGAGGAAGTCGCCCTCCTCCACCCGCCGGTCGGTGGGCCGGTGGCCGCGGCGCCCGGAGTTCGGTCCGGTGCCGACGGAGGTGGGGAAGGCGGGGCCGTCCGCGCCGTGGTCGACGAGGCGGCGTTCCAGCTCCAGGGCCAGGTGCCGTTCGGTGCGGCCGACCAGGATGGACTCCAGGAGCTCGCCGAGGGCCTGGTCGGCGATCTCGGCGCCGATGCGCAGGCAGGAGATCTCCTCCTCGTCCTTGACCACCCTCAGCTGCTCGACGGCCTGCCCGAGGTCGGTCAGGCGCAGCGTCGGCGCGACCGAGCGCATGGCACGGTGCCGGACCACGGTGAGGTGGTGGTCCTCCGTGGCGAGGGACTCGGCGCCCTGGTCCGCCGCGAGACCGGTGGCCGCGACGGCCGGATCACCGCCGGGACCGGGCAGGGCGCGGAGCTGCAGCGACTCGTCGGGCCGGCCCTCGGTCGGCCGGTCGTCCGGTGGGCCGGAGCAGACCAGCAGGTCCTCGGTCCTGCCGAGCAGCAGTACGGCGCCGTGCGGGGCGGCGCCCGCGAGATAGCGCACGTTGGCGGGCCGGGAGACGAGCGCCGCCGCGCTGCCGCCCGCGTTGCAGCGTTCCCGTAGGCGCGTCCGGCGGGCCGCGTAGACCTCTGACATGAGCCGAGCGTATGGCTCCGCCGGTGGGGGCGCCGCTTGGGTGGGCCGAGTGGGCGGGGCCCGGGGACGCGGGGTGCGCCAAGTGGGGTGGGGGCTTGTTGTTGTGTGGCGTCTGACCGCCGGTGGGGGCTGGTCGCGCAGTTCCCCGCGCCCCTGACGGGGCTGTCCTGCCCCACTCCTACCAGTTCGGGGGGCTTGCTATCGAGCGGGAGAGGACCTCGTCGAGGAGGTGGGCTGTTTCCGGGATGTCCAGTTGGGAGTTGTCGATGATGGGGAGGCCGGAGCCGTACCAGCCGGCCATGCGGCCGTGGATGCGGGCGACCTCCTCGTCGGTGAGGCGGCGGTTGCCGCTGCGTTCGGCGTTGCGCTCCAGGACGATGTCCAGGCCGGGCAGGAGCACGACCGGGAGCAGGCCGGGGCCGACGTGCCGCTTCCAGCCGCCGAGGCCGACGACCGGGCGGTCCGGGAAGACCGCGTCGTCGAGAATGCAGGAGATGCCGTTCGCGAGGAAGTTGCGGGCGGAGAAGCCGCAGGTGCGGCGGGCGAGGCGGTACTGCGCCTCCGAGTGCTCGTTCCACCCGGTCTGGGGGTCGGCGAAGCCGGAGCGGACCCATTCGCGGACGTCGTCGAGGCTGATGTGCGCGGTCGGGACCCGGCGGTGGTCCGCCCAGTACTTGGCCACGCTGGTCTTTCCCGCGCCCGCGGGGCCGATGAGCAGCACCGCGAGGGTGGTCGTGGTGGGGTCGGGCGCGGCGGCCGTGGCGGGAGGCACGCTGGGCACGGCCACCGGGCCACCGGGCGGCAGCGGCACGTGGCCGGTGGTGTCCGGCGCGGGTGCGGCGGGAGCCGGCTGGTGGGGTGCCGGGGCGGGCGGCGGCTGGTGCGGGGCCGGGCCGGAACCCGGGTGCGGGGACGGGGCCTGCCGCGGCGCCACGGGGTACCCCGGCGCGGGCGGCGGCTGGGGGGCCGGGCCCTGGGGCGGGCCCGGGTGGTGTGCGGCCGGGGACCAGCCGGGGGCCGGTCCGTGCCCCGGCTGGTGGGGCGGCGGCAGCGGAGAACCCACTGGGTGCTGCATCCGGTGCCACTCCGTCTCGTACAGGCGATGGGCGCTGACGGCGGGAAGGGGGCCCCGCCGACTTGCTACCGAACGGTACCGCCCCCGGCCGTTGTTTGGTGAACGGCCGGGGGCGGCCCGAAGTGCCCGTCCCGCACAGCGAATCGGGCGGAACGGCGCACCGGGGTACTACTCGCCCACCTCGCCGTAGGCGGCGAGGAGGACGGCCGGGTCGGGGCCCTCCAGCACGGTGGGCTTGGCGAGGCCGTCCAGGACGATGAAGCGCAGCAGGTCGCCGCGCGACTTCTTGTCGACCTTCATGTTCTCGACCAGCTTGGGCCACTGGTCGTAGCGGTAGTGCAGCGGCAGGCCGACCGCTTCGAGGATGGTGCGGTGGCGGTCGGCGGTGGCGTCGTCCAGGCGGCCCGCGAGGCGGCCGAGTTCGGCGGCGAAGTGCATGCCGACCGATACGGCTGCGCCGTGGCGCCACTTGTAGCGCTCGTTCTTCTCGATGGCGTGGCCGAGGGTGTGACCGTAGTTGAGGATCTCCCGCAGGCCCGCTTCCTTGAGGTCGGACGAGACGACCTCGGCCTTGACCTTGATGGAGCGCACGATCAGCTCGGCGGTGTGCGGTCCGGCCGGGGTGCGTGCGGCCTGCGGGTCGGACTCGATCAGGTCGAGGATCGCCGGGTCGGCGATGAAGCCGGCCTTGATGACCTCGGCGAGACCGGAGACGTAGTCGTTGACCGGGAGGGAGTCCAGGGCGGCGAGGTCGCACAGGACACCGGCCGGCGGGTGGAAGGAGCCGACGAGGTTCTTGCCCTCGGCGGTGTTGATGCCGGTCTTGCCGCCGACGGCGGCGTCCACCATGGCCAGCACCGTCGTGGGGACGGCGATCCAGCGCACCCCGCGCAGCCAGGTCGCGGCCACGAATCCGGCCAGGTCGGTGCTGGCACCGCCGCCGACCCCGACGATGACATCGGTACGGGTGAACCCGGACTGGCCGAGCGCCTTCCAGCAGTACGCCGCGACCTCGGCCGTCTTGGCCTCCTCGGCGTTGGGCACCTGGATGGCGATCGCCTCGTAGCCCTGCTCGGCGAGGTCGGCGCGCAGGGCGTCACCGGTCTCGGCCAGTGCCTCGGGGTGGATCACCGCGACGCGCTTGGCCTTCGTGCCGATCAGGCCGCCCAGCTCGCCCAGGAGCTGACGGCCCACCAGGACCTCGTAGGGCTCGGAGCCGGCGGTGCCGCCGATCTCGATCCTTGTCACGTCGTTCACCACAGCGTCCTCCGGCCGGGGGTCCGGGGGTTGTCCCCCGGGAGATACAGTCTTCAACTCCACTGCGTCCAGGGCGGCTTCGGTGACTTCTTCCGGCGTACGGCCGTCCGTGGCCACGACGGCCGTGGCGACCTCCTCGTAGAGGTGCCGGCGGGCCTCCATCAGCTCGCGCCACTGTTTGCGCGGGTTGACCGCCAGCAGCGGGCGCGCCGCGTTCAGGCCGGTACGCTTGACGGCTTCCTCGACGTCCATCGAGAGGTAGACGACGCGCTGCCCGGCCAGCAGCGCGCGGGTGTCCGCGTCCAGGATCGCGCCGCCGCCGAGGGACAGGACGCCCTCGTGCTCGGCCAGCGCGGTCCGCACGGCCGCCTTCTCCAGGGCCCGGAAAGCGGCCTCGCCCTCGTCCACGAAGATCTCGGCGATGGCCCGCCCCTGGGCGGTGACGATGTCCTCGTCCGTGTCCCGGTGTCCCGTGTCCAGCCGCTCGGCGAGGAGCTGCCCGACGGTGGACTTGCCAACCCCCATCGGGCCGACCAGGACGATCAGCGGTGCGCTCATCGGATGTCCAGGTTGTCGAGGTAGGACCGCACGTTGCGGCGGGTCTCGGGCACGCTGTCGCCGCCGAACTTCTCCGCCACCGCGTCGGCCAGGACCAGGGCCACCATGGCCTCGGCGACGATGCCGGCGGCAGGCACGGCCGACACGTCGGAGCGCTGGTGGTGGGCCTGCGCGGCCTCGCCGGTGGTCACGTCCACGGTCTTCAGGGCGCGCGGCACGGTCGCGATCGGCTTCATCGCGGCGCGCACCCGCAGCAGCTCACCGGTGGTGAGCCCGCCCTCGGTGCCGCCGGAGCGGCCGGAGACGCGCCGGATGCCCTCCGGTGTGTTCACGATCTCGTCGTGGGCCCGGGAGCCGGGCACGCGGGCCAGTTCGAAGCCGTCGCCGATCTCGACGCCCTTGATCGCCTGGATGCCCATGAGGGCACCCGCGAGGCGCGCGTCGAGCTTGCGGTCCCAGTGGACGTGCGAGCCGAGGCCCACCGGCACGCCGTAGGCGAGGATCTCGACGACACCGCCGAGCGTGTCGCCGTCCTTGTGGGCCTGGTCGATCTCGGCGACCATCGCCTTCGACGCGTCCGCGTCCAGGCAGCGCACCGGGTCGGCGTCCAGCCGCTCCACGTCGGCCGGCGTCGGGTAGACCCCGTGGGGCGCCTTCGCCGAGGCCAACTCGACGACATGGCTGACGATCTCGACGCCGGTCGTCTCCTTCAGGTACGACCGGGCCACCGCGCCCAGCGCGACCCGGGCCGCCGTCTCACGGGCGGAGGCACGCTCGAGGATCGGCCGGGCCTCGTCGAAGCCGTACTTCTGCATGCCGGCGAGGTCCGCGTGCCCGGGGCGCGGCCGGGTCAGCGGGGCGTTGCGCGCGAGGCCGGCCAGCACCTCCGGGTCCACCGGGTCGGCCGCCATGACCTGCTCCCACTTGGGCCACTCGGTGTTGCCGACCATGACGGCGACCGGGGAGCCCATGGTCAGACCGTGCCGGACGCCGCCGAGGAAGGTGACCTCGTCGCGCTCGAACTTCATCCGCGCACCGCGACCGTAGCCGAGCCGCCGCCTCGCCAGGTGGTCCGCCACCATCTCGGTGGTGATCGGCACACCGGCGGGCAGTCCCTCCAGTGTCGCGACGAGTGCGGGACCGTGGGACTCCCCCGCGGTCAGCCAGCGCAACCTGCTCAACGGTGCTCCTCAGTGCTCGCGCCCCGGTATGCCCCGCGTACGCGCCTTCTCCGCGTACGCGACGGTCCGACCGGGTGCGCGGCCCCGGTCCGCCGCCTCCGATCCTCCCACGTCCGGCCGCCGGACCCGGTCGCCGGTCCATTTGCCGGACGCGCGGACGGGACACGCGCACGGAACGCGGACGGATCACGCGCACGGAGCGCCCGCCGGACGCGGCGGACCCGGGCGGCGTCACGCGGGACGGTCGCCCTGCCGCTGCGCCGGCGCGTAGGCCCCGAGGAAGTCCGCGCCGCTCTCCTGCCGCTGTGCCGGCGCGTAGGGACCGAGGAAGTCGGCCCCGCTCTGCGCAGGCTGCGCCGCTCCGGCCAGGGGCAGGCCCGCGCGGCTCGCGCGGCGCCGGGCGAGCCTGCGCCGCACCTTGACCACCCAGCTCGCGACGACGGCGAGCACGACGAGGGCGAGCACCGTGATCTGCACCCAGTCGGGCAGGAAGCCCAGGACGGCCTCGAAGATCTGGCTCTTGGCCGAGGCCAACGGCACACCTGTGTACATGGATCGTCTTCCCCTCCCGTTCCGCCCCCTGCGGAACCGGAGGGATACTAGCGATCCGCGAGCGCCTGCTCTCCCGCTTTTCGCATGGCGGCCAGCGGCGCGGGGGCCCGGCCGGTCATCTGCTCCACCTGGAGCACCGCCTGGTGGACCAGCAGGTCGAGGCCGCTGACGACGGCACCGCCGTAGGCCGACCAGCGCGCGGCGAGCGCGGTGGGCCAGGGGTCGTAGAGCACGTCGAAGAGGGTGGCGGGCATCTGGGGGACGGCGGCGACGAGGGCGTCGGTGGCGCCGGCCGGGGTGGTGGCCACGACCAGCGGGGCGCGCAGTGCCTCCTCGGCGTCCGCCCAGTCCGCGACGCGCACGTCGGCGTCCAGCCGCTCGGCCCAGCCCCGCATCTCGTCGGCGCGCGCCGCGCTGCGCACGTAGACGGCGATCTCGCCGGTGCAGATCCGGGCCAGTGCGGCGAGCGCGGAGGACGCGGTGGCGCCGGCGCCGAGGATCGCGGCGGTCTCGGCCTTCTCGATGCCGTGCTCGCGCAGGGCGGCGACGATGCCGGGGATGTCGGTGTTGTCGCCGGTCCTGCGGCCGTCCTCGGTGAGGACGACGGTGTTCACCGCGTCCACGGAGGCCGCCGTCTCGCTGACCGAGTCGAGCAGCGGGATCACCGCCCGCTTGAGCGGCATGGTCAGCGACAGCCCGGCCCACTCGGGCCCCAGCCCCTCGAAGAAGCCCGGCAGCGCCGCCTCGTCCACGTCGAAGCGGTCGTACGTCCAGTCCACGAGGCCCAGCTCCGCGTAGGCGGAGCGGTGCAGCGCCGGGGAGAGGGAGTGGGCGATCGGGGAGCCCAGTACGGCGGCCCGGCGCCGGTCAGTTGCCGGAGCTGGCATCGAACTTGTCCTTCAGCTTCAGGAACTCGTCGTGGGTCTTGGCGAACTCGGTCTTCTTCACGCCGTCGGTGGCCACGAAGTAGATCCAGCCGTCCTCGGTGGGGTTGAGCGCCGCTTGCAGGGCCTCTTCGCCGGGGTTGCTGATGGGTCCGGGCGGCAGGCCCCGGTGGTAGTAGGTGTTGTACGGGTCCGGGTTGGTGTTGATCTCGGACTCGCTGATGTGGATCTTGCTCTGGCGCATGAGGTAGTTGAAGGTCGAGTCGAACTGGAGCTTCTGGTTCGTCTCGGTGTTGTCGGTCTTGAGCCGGTTGTAGATGACCTCGGCCATCTTGCGGAAGTCGTCGTGGGTCTTGCCCTCGGCCTGCACCAGGCTCGCGGTGGTGAGCAGCTCCCACGGGCCTTCGAGTCCGAGGCCCTCCGCCTTCTGCTCCAGGCCGATCTTCTCGTACTGCTCGTTGGCACGTGCCACCATCTGCTTGAGCACGTCCTCGGGCTTCTGCCCCTTGGCCGCCGAGTAGCTGGACGGGTAGAGGAAGCCCTCCAGCGGGTCCTTGACGTCCTTGTGGTTCAGCGCCCAGTCGGGCAGGCCGAGGCTCTTGTACTCGGACTTGGCGACCTTGGCGGTGGTGCCGTCCTTCACCTCGAGGCGTTTGTCGATGAGCTTGTAGACGTCGGCGTTGCGCTTGCCCTCGGCGATGATCAGGTTGCTGCGGCTCTTCGGGCTGAGCAGGAGTTCGATCGCGCTGTCGGCCGACATCTCCTTCTGCAGCGTGTACACGCCGTCCTGGATGCTCTTGCCGCGGGGGTTGCTCTGCTGGGCGGCGATGAAGGCGTCGACGCTCTTCACCACGCCCTGGCGTTTGAGTTCCTGGCCGATCGTGGAGCCGCCCGCGCCCTTGGGGATGGTGACGGTCACCTGCTCGCCGTTGCCGTCGCCCGCGTAGTCCGGGGCCGCGCCGAAACGATCCTGGTAAAACTGGTACCCGAAATATCCGACACCGGCCACGCCGCCGCCGAGCACCAGGCACACCACCAGGCAGGCGCATCCGCTGCGGCGTTTCTTGGGCTTGCCACCGCCCCGGGTCCTGCGGTCCTCGCGACCGCCACGGCCGTCGCCCGGCGCGTCGTCGTCCTCGTCCGCGTCCCCGCCGGCGAAGAAGGCGTGCTCCCCCTCGTCCGGTCCGGGATCCCAGTCGGTGCGCTGCGGCTCGGGCTCGGCGCGCCGGCGGGTGGGCGGCTCCGGCGGCGGGTACGCCTCGGGGGTGCCGTAGAAGTCGGGCTGCTCGGCACCGTAGCCGCCGGCCTGCTGTCCGTAGGGGTCGGACGGGTCGGCCGGGTAGTGCGCCTGGGGGTGCGCTCCGCTGCCCCAGCCGCCGTTGTCGTAGCCCTGCTGCGGCTGGGCCTGGGGCGCGTACTGCTGGTCGTACTGCTGCTGGCCGTACTGGTCGTACTGGGGCTCGGGGTGCTGGTGGCCGTACCCGTCGTACTGCGGCTGCCCGCCGCCGTACGACGACTGGCCGCCGTTGCTCCAGTCGCCGTAGTTCTGCTGCGCCTGCTGCTCCGGATACTGCTGCGGCTGGCCGCCGTAGGGGGACTGCTGACCCGCCTGGGCCTGCTGTCCGCCCCATCCGCCGTCCCCGTACAACGGGTCCTCCGGATGCCACGGTTCGGAGCCTGGGCCCCGGCCATACTCAGTCATCGATCCCCTAGAGCCGCGAGGCGACGGGGACCGGGGCCCTTGCCGAAGAGCCCGCTTCCGTTCCGCCTCTTGCTGTGCGGTGGCTGTTCGAATGCCTCCGCATCGCGCGGAACGTTACCGTACCGCGATCAGATGACCACTTCGACGCCCTCGCCGGGTGGCCTGCCTGACACCCGTTCGGATTCGAGTGCCTGCTGGAGGATGATCACGGCGGCGGCCTGGTCGATGACGGACCGGCCCTTCTTGGACCTCACTCCGGAGGCGCGCAGCCCCTGGCTGGCGGTGACCGTCGTCATGCGTTCGTCGACCAGCCGGACCGGGACGGGCGCGATGCCCCTGGCCAGCTCCTGCGCGAAGCGCCTGACCTTGGCGGCGGCCGGGCCCTCGCCCCCCTTGAGGGAGCGAGGGAGGCCGACGACGACCTCGATGGGCTCGTACTCCGCGACCAGTTGCCGCAGACGTCGGTGCGCCGCCGGGACGTCGCGGCCGGGGACGGTCTCCACCGGGGTGGCGAGGATGCCGTCGGGGTCGCAGGAGGCGACCCCGATGCGGGCGTCGCCGACGTCGACGGCCAGGCGGCGGCCGCGGCGCATCACCGGGCCGTCCGTCCGGTCGTTCTCGGGCGTGCTCACTTGGCGGTGTCCGCCACGAGGCGCTCGACGGCGGCGACCGCGTCACCGATGGCGGCCGGGTTCTGGCCGCCGCCCTGGGCGACGTCCGGCTTGCCGCCACCGCCGCCGCCGAGGGTCTTGGCGGCGGTGCGCACCAGGTCACCGGCCTTGAGGCCACGCTCGCGGGCGGCCTCGTTGGTGGCGATGACGGTGAGGGGCTTGCCGTTGACCGTGGTGAACAGGGCGACCACGGCGGCCCGGCCGCCCTGGATGCGGCCGCGCACGTCGAGGACCAGCTTGCGCAGGTCGTCGGCGGTGGTGCCGTCGGGGACCTGGCCGGTCACCAGGGCCACGCCTCGCACGTCCTTGGCGGAGTCGGCGAGACCGCCGGCGGCCTGGAGGACCTTCTCGGCGCGGAACTTCTCGATCTCCTTCTCGGCGTCCTTGAGCTTGCCGAGCATCGCGGAGACCTTCTCCGGCAGCTCCTCGGGGCGGCCCTTGATCAGCTCCTGGAGCTGGGCGACGACCGTGTGCTCGCGGGCGAGGAAGCTGTAGGCGTCCACGCCGACCAGTGCCTCGATACGGCGCACACCGGAGCCGATGGAGGACTCACCGAGCAGCTTGACCAGGCCGAGCTGGGCGGTGTTGTGCACGTGGGTGCCGCCGCACAGCTCCTTGGAGAAGTCGCCGATGGTCACCACACGCACGCGCTCGCCGTACTTCTCGCCGAACTCGGCGATGGCGCCCTGCTTCCTGGCCTCGTCGATGCCCATGACGTCGGCGCGGACGTCGAGGTCGCGGGCGAGCACCTCGTTGATCTTCTGCTCGACGTCGGTCATCACGGCCGTCGGCACGGCGGACGGCGAGCCGAAGTCGAAGCGGAAGCGGCCGGGCTGGTTCTCGGAACCGGCCTGCGCGGCCGTCGGGCCGAGGGCGTCGCGCAGCGCCTGGTGGGTGAGGTGGGTCGCCGAGTGGGCGCGGGCGATGGCCTTGCGGCGGCGGTCGTCGATGGCTGCCTGGGCCTTGGCACCGACGGTGACCTCGCCGACCTGGACGACGCCCTTGTGGACGTAGACGCCCGGCACCGGCTTCTGGCAGTCGCGGACCTCGATCACGGCGCCGGTGTCGACCCGGATCCGGCCGGTGTCGCCGATCTGGCCGCCGCCCTCGGCGTAGAACGGGGTGCGGTCCAGGACGATCTCGACCTCGTCGCCCTCGGTGGCGGCCGGGGAGGAGGCGCCGTCGACGAGGATGCCGACGATCGTGGACTCGGTCTCGGTGTCGGTGTAGCCGACGAAGTCGGTGGCACCGGCCTTGTCGGCGATCTCCCGGTAGGCACCGGCACCGGCGTGGCCGGTCTTCTTGGCCTGGGCGTCGGCCTTGGCGCGCTCCCGCTGCTCCTTCATCAGGCGGCGGAAGCCGTCCTCGTCCACGGACAGCCCCTGCTCGGCGGCCATCTCCAGGGTGAGGTCGATCGGGAAGCCCCAGGTGTCGTGGAGCAGGAACGCCTTGTCGCCGGCGAGGACGGTGCCGCCCGCGGCCTTGGTGTCGGTGACGGCGGTGTCGAGGATGTTGGTGCCGGCCTTCAGCGTCTTCAGGAAGGCGTTCTCCTCGGCGAGGGCGACCTTCTCGATCCGCTCGCGGTCGGTGATCAGCTCGGGGTACTGCTGCCCCATCATGCCGATCACGACGTCGATCAGGTCCTTGACGACCGGCCCGGTGGCGCCGAGCAGCCGCATGTTGCGGATGGCGCGGCGCATGATGCGGCGCAGCACGTAGCCGCGGCCCTCGTTGCCGGGGGTGACGCCGTCGCCGATGAGCATCACGGAGGTGCGCATGTGGTCGGTGACCACGCGAAGGGAGACGTCCGAGGCCTGGGCGTCGCCGTAGGCCACGCCGGTCAGTTCGGTGGCCTTGTTGATGACGGCCATGGAGGTGTCGATCTCGTACATGTTCTGCACGCCCTGCAGAATCATGGCGAGGCGCTCCAGGCCGAGGCCGGTGTCGATGTTCTTGCTCGGCAGCTCGCCGAGGATCTCGAACTCCTCCTTGCCGATGCCCTCGCCCCGCTCGTACTGCATGAAGACGAGGTTCCAGATCTCCACGTACCGCTCGTCGTTGACGGCGGGGCCGCCCTCGGCGCCGAACTCGGGGCCGCGGTCGTAGTTGATCTCGGAGCAGGGGCCGCAGGGTCCGGGGACGCCCATGGACCAGTAGTTGTCCTTCTTGCCGAGGCGCTGGATGCGCTCGGAGGGGACGCCCACGACGTCGTGCCAGATGCGCTCGGCCTCGTCGTCGTCCTTGTACACGGTGATCCACAGGCGCTCGGGGTCGAGGCCGTAACCGCCCTTGTCCTGGGCGCTGGTGAGCAGCTCCCAGGCGTACTTGATGGCGCCTTCCTTGAAGTAGTCGCCGAAGGAGAAGTTGCCGCACATCTGGAAGAACGTGCCGTGCCGGGTGGTCTTGCCGACCTCTTCGATGTCCGGCGTGCGCACGCACTTCTGCACGCTGGTGGCGCGGTCGAAGGGCGGCTTGACCTCACCCAGGAAGTAGGGCTTGAAGGGCACCATGCCGGCCGGGACGAGGAGCAGAGTCGGGTCGTCCGCGATGAGCGACGCCGAAGGGACGACGGTGTGACCGCGCTCCTCGAAGAAGCTCAACCAGCGGCGACGAATCTCGGCCGACTCCATCAGTGGTCCTCATTCCGGTTGTACGAGTACGTCGTCCGCAGGTCGACGACGGACTTCGGGTCGTTGCGGTTCTCGATGGCGGCGTGCTGCCGCAGTGCGGGCAGTTCACGGTCGACGGGGGCGTTCAGGCCCAGCGCGTCGTCCAGTTCGGCCTCCCGCTGGGCCATGTTGTCGCGGACGTCGAGCGCGAAACCCACCGCGCGGTCCTTGACCCGGGTGCCCACGTCGAGCGCCTTGTTCGCCGCGGTGGCGGCGAGGCTGTCGGGGGTGAGCTGCTTGAGCTTCCGGTTGACCTTGGTGGTGGCCCACACACCGGCGGCCACGCCGGTGCCGAACCAGAACGTACGGCGGAACATCGCTCGGTCAGCCCTTCTTCCGCTTCGTCCGCCGCGCGGCCGGGAGCGTACGGCCCACGATCACGGTGCGCCGCGCCTGGTCGGCGGGGGCGGACATGTCCTCCTTGCGACCGCCGAGTGCCCGGCGCACGCCGTACCCGAACGCCGCGACCTTGACCAGCGGGCCGCCGAAGGTGGAGGCCACGGTGGTGGACAGCGCCGAGGCGTTCGAGGTGACCTCCTGGACGTCGGAGGCGATCGCGTCGACCCGGTCGATCTGGGTCTGCGCGCTGCGCACCGCCGCGGAGGCGTCGGCCAGCAGCGGGACGGCCTGGTCGGTCACGTCCGCCACGAGTTTGGTGGTCGTCCTGAGCGTCTGGGCCAGCCTCGCCAGTGCGACGGCGAGGAAGGAGACCAGGATCGCCCAGAAGACGGCCACCAGGATCCCGGCCACCTCGCCACCGGACACTGTGTGCACCCGCTCCCTGAAAGACGTGCCTGAACATCGGGAAAGTCGTGCACCGAGCCTATCGCGCCGGGCGCGGGGCTCCGTACCGGATTCCCGGTCGCGCGCGGCGCGGGGCGGTCCGGTTCGGCGAAGCGATTGTACGCAGTGAATACGGTTCAGTACGCTCCGTGTTTCATGCGAGACCATCGGCGCGACGGCATCCCGCACGGCAACCTCCCGCTGGAGCTCGACACGTTCGTGGGCAGAGCGGCACAACTGGCGGAGCTGGCCCGGACACTGGACTCCGCACGGCTGGTGACCGTCACCGGCGCCGGTGGCGTCGGCAAGTCCCGGCTGGCGGCGCGGGCGGCGGCGCGCCGCGCGCCCCGGGACGGGGTGTGGCGGGTGCAGCTGGCGCCGGTGCGCGACGAGGAGTTCGTCGACTACGCGGTCGTGGAGGCGCTGGGCCTGACCGACCACACGACCAGGCTGCCCCGGGAGACGCTGGTCGCGCACCTGGCCGAGCGGGAGCTGCTGCTGCTCCTGGACGGGGTCGAGCATCTGGTGGACGCCTGCGCGGCGCTGGTGACCGAGCTGCTGGGCCGGGCCCCGGGGCTGCGGGTGCTGGCGGTGGGGCGCAGACCGCTGGGCGTGGCCGGGGAGCGGCTCGTCCCGCTGGCGCCGCTGGGGACGGAGGAGGCGATGGAGCTGCTGACGGTCCGGGCCGGTCAGCGGAGCGTCACCTGCGGCTATGCCGCCGACCCGGACGCGGACCAGCGGGAGGTGCGCGAGCTGTGCCGGCGGCTGGACGGCATCCCGCTGGCGATCGAGCTGGCGGCGGGGCGTCTGGGCGCGCTGTCGCCGGGGCAGGTACTGCGCCGCCTGGACGACCGCTTCCGGCTGCTGACGGGCGGGGACCGCACCGCGCTGCCCAGGCACCGGACGCTGCGCACGGCGATCGGCTGGAGCCACGAGCTGTGCACGCCGCCCGAGCGGCTGCTGTGGGCGCGGCTGTCGGTGTTCGCCGGCCCGTTCGACCTGGAGGCCGCCGAGTACGTGTGCAGCGGGGACGGGCTGCCGGCCGACGACGTGCTCGACGTCCTGTCCGCCCTGCTCGCGCAGTCCGTGCTGACCCGCGAGGAGTCCCCGGCCGGGGTGCGCTACCGGATGCTCGACACGGTACGGGCGTACGGCGCCGACTGGCTGGCGGCGACGGGGGACGCGGACCGGCTGCGGCGGCGGCACCGGGACTGGTACGTGGGCCTGGCGACCTGGTGCGAGCTGGAGTGGTTCTCGCCGCGCCAGGGCGAGGTCGCCGCGCGGGTGGACGCCGAGCTGCCGAATCTGCGCGGCGCCCTGGAGCACTGCCTGGACGAGCCGGACGGGGCGCACCTGGGCCAGTACCTGGCGGGAGCCCTGTGGTTCCACTGGGTCGGCTGCGGACGGCTGTCGGAGGGGCGGCACTGGCTGGAGCAGGCGGTGCGGCTGGACGCGGAGCCGACGGCGGGCGAGCAGTCCCGGCTGAAGGCGCTGTGGGTGCTGGCCTACGTGGCGATCCTGCAGGGCGACACGGTGCCGGCGCTGGCGGCGCTCCAGGAGTGCCGCGAGGAGGCGGAGCGCTCGGCGAACCCGACGGCGGTGGCGTACGCGGAGCACCGCACCGGCTGTCTGGCCCTGGTGAGCGACGACATGCCGCGCGCGGAGCGGCTGTTGCGCTCCGCGCTGCACCGCTACCGGGAGATCGGTGAGCTGAACAGCAACGTGCTGATGGGCCAGGTGGAGCTGGCGATGGCGCGGGCCTTCCAGGGCGACCTGCCGGACGCGGTGCGCCTGTGCGAGGACGTGCGCCGGGTGTGCGAGGACCACGGGGAGCGCTGGGCGCGGGGATACGCCCTGTACGTGCTGGCGTACGCGGCCTGGAGCGAGGGCGAGCCGCTGCGCGCCCGCGAGCTGCTGGCCGACTGCCTGGGCAGTGCGCACCGCTTCCGCGACCAGCTCGGCTCGGTGCTGGCGGTGGAGCTGCTCGCCCTGGTCACGGTGGCGGAGGGCGATGCGGCTGAGGCCGCGGTGCTCCAGGGCGCGGCGGGCCGGATGTGGCCGTCGGTGGGGTTGCCGCTGTTCGGCTCGGCGCACTACAACGCGCCGCACGAGCTGTGCGAGGCGGCGGCCCGGGAGCAGCTGGGCGACGAGCGGTACGAGGAGTGCGTACGGCACGGGACGCTGCTGGGCCGCCGGGAGGCGGTGGCGCGGGCGCTGCGCCGGCCCGGGGTGGCCGTCTCGCTGCCGGCGCCGCGCTCGACCGCCGGGGGGCGGGCCGCGGCTAACGCCCGGACGGCGAAGCCCGCCGCCTCGCCCACCCGGAAGGGCGGGGAGACGGCGGGCTGAGGTACCGCGGGTGGTACTGCGCCGGGGCTGGGGTCAGCGGGCGTAGTACTCGACGACGAGCTGCTCGTCGCAGATCACCGGGATCTCCTTGCGGTTCGGCTCGCGGTCCAGGCGGAACGCCAGGGCCTTGAGGTTCACCTGGAGGTAGCGCGGGGTCTCGCCGTCGGGGGCGAAGCCACCCTCGCGGGCGATGGTGAAGAGCGTCTTCTCCTTGGAGCGCTCGCGCACCTGCACCACGTCGTCCGGGCGGACGCGGAAGGACGGCTTGTCGACCTTCTGGCCGTTGACCTGGATGTGGCCGTGGACGACCATCTGGCGGGCCTGGTAGATCGTGCGGGCGATGCCCGAACGCAGGACCAGCGCGTCGAGACGGCGCTCCAGCTCGATGACCAGGGCCTCACCGGTCTTCATGTTGGTCTTGGAGGCACGCTCGTAGGCGCGGACGAGCTGACGCTCGCTGAGGTCGTACTGCGCGCGCAGACGCTGCTTCTCGAGCAGACGGACCTTGTAGTCCGAGTTCTGCTTGCGGCCGCGGCCGTGCTCGCCCGGCGGGTAGGGGCGGGCCTCGAAGTACTTGACGGCCTTCGGGGTCAGCGCGATGCCGAGGGCACGCGACTTCTTGACCTTGGGGCGGGACTGGTTCGCCACTGTCTGTGTCTCTTCTCTAGGTTCCGGCTTGTCAGGGTTGAGGGAGGTCGCAATCCGCAGCCGGGGAAACCCGCCGGGTCCGCTCGGGACCTGCCGGGCAGCCGCTCCCTGGTCTGGGCACATACGTGCAGCACGCGAGTGGCCCACCGACCGCTCCCGGAACTCCGGGTGGTGGTGGGCTGCCCGCGACACCATCGACGGTGCGCGACGCTCCTGGAACCCGTGAGGGTTCCGGCCGGTCGTCCCGTTCTGACTGCACGGGACACGGCGCTTGGAGGGATTCTACAGGCTGCTCAGGACGGCTTGCGACCGAGGTGCCCGCGGGTCCACTCCACAGCGTCCGCGTACCGGGCCTCGGCGCCGTGCCGGGTCGGTGTGTAGTACGTCCGCTCCTTCAGCCCGTCCGGGGCGTACTGCTGGGCGGCGATGCCCTCGGGCAGGTCGTGCGGGTACACGTACCCCTGGCCGTGTCCCAGCTTGCCGGCGCCCTTGTAGTGGCTGTCGCGCAGGTGCGCCGGGACCGGGCCGGCGTGCCCCTTGCGCACGTCGTCCAGGGCTGCGCCGATGGCGGTGGTCGCGGCGTTGGACTTGGGGGCCAGCGCCAGGGCGATGGTGGCGTGGCTGAGGGTGAGGGCGGCTTCGGGGAAGCCGATCATGGCGACGGCCTGGGCGGCGGCGACGGCGATCTGCAGTGCGTTCGGATCGGCCAGGCCGATGTCCTCGCTGGCGGAGATCATCAGGCGCCGGGCGATGAAGCGTGGGTCCTCGCCGGCCTCGATCATCCGGGCCAGGTAGTGCAGGGCGGCGTCCACGTCGGAGCCGCGGATGGACTTGATCAGGGCGCTGGCGACGTCGTAGTGCTGGTCGCCGTCGCGGTCGTACTTCACCGCGGCGCGGTCGACCGTCTCCTCCAGCGTGGTCAGCCCGATCTCCGCCTCGCCCTTGTCGAGCGCGGCCCCGGCGGCGGCCTCCAGCGCGGTCAGCGCACGGCGGGCGTCGCCGCCGGCGATGCGCAGGAGGTGCTCCTCGGTGTCCTCGGGCAGGGTGACGGCGCCGCCCAGGCCGCGCTCGTCGGTCAGGGCGCGGCGCAGCAGGTCCCGGACGTCGTCGTCGGTGAGGGGTTCGAGGGTCAGGAGCAGGGAGCGGGACAGGAGCGGGGAGATCACCGAGAAGTACGGGTTCTCGGTGGTGGCGGCGATCAGGGTGACCCAGCGGTTCTCCACGGCCGGGAGCAGGGAGTCCTGCTGGGCCTTGCTGAAGCGGTGGATCTCGTCGAGGAAGAGGACGGTCTCCTTGCCGTACCCGCCGACCGCGCGGCGGGCGCCGTCGATGACCGCGCGGACCTCCTTGACGCCCGCGGTGATCGCCGACAGCTCCACGAAGCGCTTGTTGGTGGCCTTGGAGACGACGTACGCCAGGGTGGTCTTGCCGGTGCCAGGCGGCCCCCAGAGGATGACCGACGAGGGCCCCGCGGGACCGGACGCGCCCTCGCCGACCAGGCGGCGCAGCGGGGATCCGGGCTTGAGCAGGTGCTGCTGGCCGACGACCTCGTCGAGGGTGCGCGGGCGCATCCGCACGGCGAGGGGGCTGCCGGTCGGGTCCTTCTCCTGGCGTTCTTCGGCTGCGGCGGTGAACAGATCGGGCTCCACGCCTTGAACCCTAAATGACCGCACCGACAACGCGGCGGGCCCGGTGGGCCCGCCCTCGCGGAAGACCGGTCAGCTGGTCCAGAAGTCCCACCAGCGGGTGAGGACCATCATGCCGATGATGCCGATGTGCAGCACCGGCAGGACCCAGGTGAACTCGCCGAAGAACCCGCGCAGCCAGCCCGGCGCGGGCAGGAAGCCCTTGCGGACGTTGAAGGACGTCACGTACCAGAACATCAGGATCGTGGCGACCCAGGCCAGGCAGCACCACAGGCACAGCGAGTTGATCCGGTACAGGGACTGGAACTGCAGCCAGGAGACGAAGGCGACACCGAACAGGCAGCCGGCGTTGAAGGTCAGCCAGTACCAACGCGGGTAGGTGGCACGGGCGAGCAGGCTCATGCCGACGCAGATGACGATGCCGTAGGCGACGAGGCCGAGCATCGGGTTGGGGAAGCCGAAGACCGATGCCTGGTCGCTCTCCATGATGTTGCCGCAGGAGACGACCGGGTTGAGGCTGCAGCCGGGCGTGAAGGTGGTCCCGGCGACCTTGGCCTCGAGGATCTTCTGCTTGTCGATCGTGATGACCCAGGCGGCGAGCAGACCGGCCGCGCCCGTGATCACCAGCAGCAGGGCGAGGGCGCGGCTGCCGCCCTCGGTGCGCGGGGTGCGGGTGCCGCTGTCCGGCGCGGACTCTGCCACGGTGGAGACGTCCTTCACTGTCGTCTTGCTCATCACGCCGATTCCGTCACTGGGGTGTGGGACCTGCTTCGGGCAGGGGCCATTGTGCCGCACAAGCCTGTATGGGCACCGTTCGATGAGCCTATGAACAGATCGGCGATCACTCCGGAGCGGCGCGTTTTGGCCACCACCCGTTCCTCAGGGGCACGCGCGAGCGAAAACACGTGCCCCTGAAGGGTGTCGGCCCGCCGCCGAGTCGGCCCGCTAGCCGAGCCTCGACTCCAGCTCCGCCACGATCTCGTTGACGCCGATCGCGGACTGCTCGCCGGTCTCCATGTCCTTGAGCTGGACGACGCCCTCGGCGAGGTCGCGCTCGCCCAGGATCAGCGTGTAGCGGGCGCCCGAGCGGTTGGCCCCCTTCATCGCCGACTTGAGGCCCTTGTCTCCGTAGGAGAAGTCGGCGGCGACGCCGTTCTTGCGCAGCTCGGTGACCTTGGCGAACAGGATCCGGCGGGCCTCCTCGCCGAGCGGGACCGCGAAGACGGAGGTGGTGGACGGGATGTCCAGCTCGATGCCCTCCGCCTCCAGGGCGAGGACGGTGCGGTCGACACCGAGGGCCCAGCCGACCGAGGGCAGCGAGGGGCCGCCGATCATCTCGGACAGGCCGTCGTATCGGCCGCCGCCGCCCACCGCGGACTGGGAGCCGAGGCCGTCGTGGACGAACTCGAACGTCGTGCGCGTGTAGTAGTCCAGGCCGCGCACCAGCTTCGGGTCGTCCTCGAAGATCACGCCCGCCGCCGTGATCAGCTCGCGCACCTCCTCGTGGTACGCCTTGCAGGCGTCGCACAGGTAGTCGCGCAGCAGCGGGGCGTCGGTGAGCTGCTTCTGGACGTCGGGGCGCTTGTCGTCCAGGACGCGCAGCGGGTTGATCTCGGCGCGGCGCAAGGTGTCCTCGTCCAGGTCGAGACCGCGCAGGAAGTCCTGGAGGGCGGCCCGGTAGACGGGGCGGCACTCCTGGTCGCCCAGGGAGTTGAGCAGGATGCGGAAGTCCCGCAGGCCGAGCGCGCGGTACGACTGGTCGGCCAGGATGATCAGTTCGGCGTCCAGGGCCGGGTCCTCGGCGCCGATCGCCTCGGCGCCGACCTGGGAGAAGTGGCGGTAACGGCCCTTCTGGGGGCGCTCGTAGCGGTACTGCGAGCCCGAGTACCAGACCTTGACGGGCAGGCCGCCCGCCTTGTGCAGGTTGGCCTCCAGGACCGCGCGCAGTACGGGGGCGGTGGTCTCCGGGCGCAGGGCGAGCCGGTCGCCGCCCTTGGTCTCGAAGACATACATCTCCTTGGTCACGATGTCGGTGGACTCGCCGACACCGCGTGCGAACAGCTCGACGTTCTCGAAGCCGGGCGTCTCGATGTAGCCGTAGCCGGAGTTGCGCAGCGGGGCGGCGATCGCCTCGCGGACGGCCAGGTACTTGGCGGAGTCGGGCGGCAGCAGGTCGTACGTGCCCTTGGGGGCCTTGAAGGTGCTCACGGAAGGTCTCGTCACATTCCTCGTCGGGGCGCGTTCTGGGCGCCCTGGCCAACGGCCACCTGCCGCAAGTACGGGTTGGTGGCGCGTTCCTGGCCGATGGTCGTCTGGGGGCCGTGTCCGGACAGCACCACGGTCGTGTCGTCGAGCGGCAGGCACACGCGTGCCAGGGACTCGAGCAAGTCGTCCATGGAGCCGCCGGGGAGGTCGGTGCGTCCGATGGAGCCGGCGAACAGCAGATCGCCCGAGAACATGACCGGCGGGATGTCCGCCGCCTCGGGCAGGCCGAAGGTCACCGACCCCTTGGTATGGCCCGGGGCGTGCGCGACGGTCAGCTCCAGGCCGGCCAGCGCCAGCTTCGCGCCGTCGGTCAGCTCCTTGACGTCGTCGGGCTCCCCGACGGTCAGCTCGCCCATGAGCGGCATGCCGATGCTGCGGCCGATGCCCTTCTCGGGGTCGCTCATCATGTAGCGGTCCTCGGGGTGGATCCAGGCCGGCACGTCGTGGGCGCCGCAGACCGGGACGACCGAGGCGACGTGGTCGATGTGGCCGTGGGTGAGGACGACGGCGACGGGCTTGAGCCGATGCTTGCGGATCGCTTCCTCGACTCCGGGGGCCGCCTGGTGGCCCGGGTCGATGATCACGCACTCCTCACCGGCTGCGGGGGCGACGAGGTAGCAGTTCGTCCCCCAGGCACCGGCGGGGAACCCGGCAATGAGCACGATCGTCCTTCGTTTGTGTCGGTACGGGTGGGCTTGCGAACGGGTCGCGCCCATGGTCAGAGCCTACCGGCGGTGCCGATTCCTCAGCGAACCCATATACGGTACGGGGCTACACGCCCACGGTCGGCTCATCGCACCCACGCGTACCGGTCGGCACACGAAGACGCATGAGGAGAGAACCCGGTGGTCACCCAGGAGCAGCGGCGGCGTCAGCTCGCCCGGGAGAAGTTCTTGCGGCAGCAGCAGCGACGTACCTCCGCACGACGCAAGGCGCGCATGCGCAACGCCGCGATCGCCTCGGTGCTGGGCGTGATCCTGATCGGCAGCGTCGCGCTATACACGACCGGAGTGGTCCTGGGGGACGACGACGACAGCAAGACGAACGCGAGCGCCGAGGTCACGCCGAGCGCCTCGGCCCCGAGCAAGGCACCGGACCCGTGCGAGAAGCCCGCCGAGGGCAAGGTCAAGACGCAGACCTGGAAGAAGGAACCTGCGATGACCATCGACAAGTCGGCGAAGTACACGATGAAGCTGGCGACCACGTGCGGTGACATAGACCTCGCACTGAAGGCGGACGCGGCACCGCACACCGTCAACTCGTTCGACTTCCTGGCGGGCAAGGGCTTCTTCGACCACACGAAGTGCCACCGGCTCACCACCGAGGGCATCTACGTGCTCCAGTGCGGCGACCCCACGGCCCAGGGCAACGGCGGTCCCGGCTACAACATCCCGGACGAGAACCTCAAGGACAAGAGCCTCAAGGACAACGTGTACCCGGCGGGCACGGTGGCGATGGCGAACACCGGTCAGCCGGACTCCGGCGGCAGCCAGTTCTTCCTCGTGTACCAGGACAGCCAGCTGCCCCCGAGCTACACGCCGTTCGGCACCGTGTCGAAGGAGGGCATGACCGTGCTGAAGAAGATCGCCTCCGCGGGAGCCCAGCCCGCGGACCCCACGACGGGCAACACGGCGCCCAACGCGACGGTCGTGATCGACAAGGCCACCGTCACGAAATCCTGACCCTCATCAGCGAAAGTTCGGTCGTGCGGGATGCGGACAGGCCACCCGCCGGTCGCCTATGTTGGCCGTGACGAAACTGTGGACGATGCCCGGGGGTAGCGAAGCCCTCCGCAGGCATCATGTGGAGGAGGCGCTGTGAGCAGCGACCCGTGGGGCCGCGTCGACGAGACGGGGACCGTGTACGTGCGTACGGCCGACGGCGAGAAGGTCGTCGGTTCCTGGCAGGCAGGCTCCCCCGAGGAGGCACTGGCCTACTTCGAACGCAAGTACGAAGGACTGGTTGTCGAGATCGGCCTCCTCGAAAAGCGGGTGAAGACCACCGACCTGTCGGCCAAGGACGCCCAGACCGCCATCGACCACCTGCGCGAGCAGGTGGACGCGCACCACGCGGTCGGCGACCTGGAGGCGCTGCGGACCCGGCTGGACCAGCTCGTCGCGCTCGTGGAGGCACGGCGCGAGGAGCGCAAGGCCCAGCGGGCCAAGCAGTCCGACGAGGCCCGCGGTGCCAAGGAGGCCCTGGTCGCCGAGGCCGAGGAGCTGGCGCGCTCGGACCAGTGGCGGGCGGCCGGTGAGCGGCTGCGCTCCCTGGTCGACACCTGGAAGGGCCTGCCTCGCCTGGACCGCAAGTCCGACGACGAGCTGTGGCACCGCTTCTCGCACGCGCGCTCGGCGTTCTCCAAGCGCCGCAAGCAGCACTTCGCCCAGCTCGACGCGCAGCGCGAGGAGGCCCGCCGGACCAAGGAGCGGCTGGTCTCCGAGGCCGAGGCGCTGTCGAACTCGACGGACTGGGGACCGACGGCCGCGCGCTACCGCGACCTGATGTCCGAGTGGAAGGCCGCGGGCCGCGCCCAGCGCGAGCACGAGGACGACCTGTGGAACCGCTTCCGCGGCGCCCAGGACGTCTTCTTCGCCGCCCGCAGCTCGGTCTTCGCGGAACGGGACGCCGAGCAGACGGAGAACCTGAAGCTCAAGGAGGAGCTGGCCGAGGAGGCCGAGAAGCTCGTCCCGGTCACCGACCTCAAGGCGGCCCGCGCCGCGTTCCGTTCGGTCAACGAGCGCTGGGAGGCCATCGGCCACGTCCCGCGCGACGCCCGGCCGAAGGTCGAGGGGCGGATGCACGCGGTCGAGCGGGCCCTCCAGGAGGCCGAGGAGGCCGAGTGGCGCCGGACCAACCCGGAGGCACGCGCGCGTGCCGAGGGCCTGACCGGTCAGCTCCAGGCGGCCGTGGACAAGCTGCGCTCCCAGATCGAGCAGGCGCGCGCCCAGGGCAACGACGCCAAGGCCGACAAACTCGCGCGTGAGCTGGAGGGCCGCCAGGCCCTGCTCGACCAGGCGCTCAAGGGGCTGCACGAGTTCGGCGGCTGACGGTCGCGGACCGGACACGAGAGGGGCTCCCGTACGGCGTGTACGGGAGCCCCTCTCGTGTGTGCGCCCGCGCGGCCGCCCGCGACGGCTACGACGGCCTGCGCGCCGACGTCACCCGGTAGACGTCGTAGACGCCCTCGACGCCGCGTACGGCCTTCAGGACGTGCCCCAGGTGCTTCGGGTCGCCCATCTCGAAGGTGAAGCGGGAGGTGGCCACCCGGTCGCGGGAGGTCTGGACGGCCGCCGAGAGGATGTTGACGTGCTGGTCGGACAGCACCCGCGTGACGTCCGACAGCAGCCGGGAGCGGTCCAGCGCCTCGACCTGGATGGCGACCAGGAAGACCGAGGACTGGGTGGGCGCCCACTCGACCTCGAGGATGCGCTCGGGCTCCCGGGACAGCGAGTCCACGTTCACGCAGTCGCTGCGGTGGACGGAGACACCGCTGCCGCGGGTGACGAAGCCGATGATCGGGTCGCCGGGGACGGGCGTGCAGCAGCGGGCCAGCTTGACCCACACGTCCTCGACGCCCTTGACGACCACACCCGGGTCGGCGTTCGCTCGGCGCTTGCGGCCGCGTCCCCGGGACGGCGGGACCGACTCGTCGATCTCCTCGGTGGCCGCCTCCTCGCCGCCGAGCGCCTGGACCAGCTTCTGCACGATGTTCTGCGCGGAGACATGGCCCTCGCCGATCGCCGCGTACAGCGCGGAGATGTCCGAGTAACGCATCTCGTGGGCGAGCGTGACCAGGGAGTCGCCGGTCAGGATGCGCTGGATCGGCAGGTTCTGCTTGCGCATCGCGCGGACGATGGCGTCCTTGCCCTGCTCGATCGCCTCGTCGCGGCGCTCCTTGGAGAACCAGCCGCGGATCTTGTTGCGGGCGCGCGGTGACTTCACGAAGCCCAGCCAGTCGCGGGAGGGGCCCGCGCCGGCCGCCTTGGAGGTGAAGACCTCCACCAGGTCGCCGTTGTCCAGGGTCGACTCCAGTGGCACCAGCCGCCCGTTGACCCGCGCCCCTATGGTGCGGTGGCCGACCTCGGTGTGGACCGCGTAGGCGAAGTCCACCGGGGTGGCCCCGGCGGGGAGCGCTATGACGTCGCCCTTGGGGGTGAAGACGAACACCTCGTTGCGGGAGAGGTCGAAGCGCAGGGACTCCAGGAACTCGCCGGGGTCCTCGGTCTCCTTCTGCCAGTCGAGCAGCTGGCGCAGCCACGCCATGTCGTTGAGGTGGTCGTCCTTGCTCTTGCCGGACGACCTGGGGGCGTCGGTGCGCACCTTGGAGGCGCCGGCGACGGCCTCCTGCTTGTACTTCCAGTGCGCGGCGATGCCGTACTCCGCGCGGCGGTGCATGTCGAAGGTGCGGATCTGCAGCTCGACCGGCTTGCCGCCGGGCCCGATGACCGTGGTGTGCAGCGACTGGTACATGTTGAACTTGGGCATCGCGATGTAGTCCTTGAACCGCCCCGGAACCGGGTTCCAGCGGGCGTGGACCGTGCCGAGCGCCGCGTAGCAGTCGCGGACGGTGTCCACCAGGACGCGGATGCCCACCAGGTCGTAGATCTCCGCGAAGTCCCGGCCGCGGACGATCATCTTCTGGTAGACGCTGTAGTAGTGCTTGGGACGGCCGGTGACGGTCGCCTTGATGCGGGCCGCGCGCAGGTCCTGCTGGACCTCGTCGGTGACGACGGCCAGGTACTCGTCGCGCTTGGGGGCGCGCTCGGCGACCAGGCGGACGATCTCGTCGTACATCTTGGGGTAGAGGATCGCGAAGGCGAGGTCCTCCAGCTCCCACTTGATGGTGTTCATGCCCAGCCGGTGGGCGAGCGGCGCGTAGATCTCCAGGGTCTCGCGCGCCTTCTTCTCCTGCTTCTCGCGCTTGAGGTAACGCATGGTGCGCATGTTGTGCAGGCGGTCGGCGAGCTTGATGACCAGGACGCGCGGGTCCTTGGCCATGGCGACGACCATCTTGCGCACGGTCTCGGCCTGCGCGGCCTCGCCGAACTTGACCTTGTCCAGCTTGGTGACGCCGTCGACGAGGAGGGTGACCACGTCGCCGAAGTCGCGGCGCAGGTCCTCCAGGCCGTACTCGGTGTCCTCGACGGTGTCGTGCAGCAGCCCGGCCATCAGCGTGGCCGGATCCATGCCCAGCTCGGCCAGGATGGTGGTGACGGCGAGCGGGTGCGTGATGTACGGGTCGCCGCTCTTGCGCTTCTGGCCGCGGTGCCAGCGTTCGGCGACCTGGTAGGCGCGCTCGATCTGGCGCAGGGTCGCCGTCTCGATCTTGGGGTCGTTGCCGCGCACTATGCGCAGCAGCGGCTCCAGGACCGGGTTGTACGGGTTGGCGCGCTGCACGCCGAGGCGGGCCAGGCGGGCGCGGACGCGGTTGGAGGAGCCGGAGCGGGCGGGCTGGCCTGCGGGGGCGCGGACCACCGGCGCGTTCTGCGGGCGCTCGGCCGGCAGCGGCTTGGGGCGCGGCTGCTGCTCGGCCGGCTTGTCGACGGGCGCTGCCGGGGCGTGCTGGATCGGCCCACGCGTGTCGTTCTTCGCCTGGGGCCCGCTCGGCGCGGGCTTCGCCGCGGACGCCGAGGCGGACTCGGGCTTTGCGGCGGTCAGTGGCTGGGCCTCGTCTGGCAAGAGGACTCCTCGTGCGCGATCCGGGTCCCCCGGTCAGGCTCCGGATACCCCATGGTAGCGATCCTGCCCTCCAGGATCGCCTTCTGGCCAATGTGAGGGCGGTCAACCCGTGCAACGCCTGGGGCGGGCGCCGGATTCCTCCGGGCCCGCCCCAGGGGTGCGGTTCGCACGGTTCAGACCGTGAGCAGCGCCTTCAGCGGGGCCCCGGCCAGAGCGGGCTCCAGCCGGGCCCGCCCGTCGAGGAAGCCCAGCTCCATCAGCACGGCCAGGCCCGCGACATCGGCTCCGGCCCGGCGGATCAGCTCCAGCGATGCCTCGGCGGTGCCGCCGGTGGCGAGGACGTCGTCGACGACCAGCACGCGGTCGCCCGCGGTGAGGTCCTCGGCGTGCACCTCGATCTCGGCGGAGCCGTACTCCAGGTCGTACGCCTGGCTGAGCGTGGCTCCGGGGAGCTTGCCCGCCTTGCGTACGGGAATGAAGCCGAGGCCCGCCCTGAGGGCCACCGGGGCGCCGAGGATGAAGCCGCGGGCCTCCAGGCCGACGACCTTGGTGGCACCGGTGTCCCGGGCCACGTCGGCGAGGGCGTCGGTGAGCGCGGCGAAGGCCGCCGGGTCCGCCAGGAGCGGGGTGATGTCCTTGAACACCACGCCCGGCTCCGGGTAGTCGGCCACGTCGCGGATGCGGCTGAGCAGCAGCTCCGTGATGTCGGTCGTCCCGGTCATCGGCGCTTCCCCGAGGGTCGGCCGCGGCCCCTGCCGCGGGACGCGGGCTGGTTGCGGGGGCCGACCACCGCGGGTGCCGCGTCGTCCGGCTCGTCGGCGTCGTACGCCCCCTCGTCGGCCGCGGACTCCGCGCTCTCGCCCTTGGCGGCCGCCTGGGCGCGCTTGGCGAGGACCCGCTTCTTGAGGGCCTTCATCTGCGGCTCGGCCTCCTTGAGGTCGGCGACGAGCGGCGTGGCGATGAAGATCGACGAGTAGGCGCCGGCCGCGAGGCCGACGAACAGCGACAGGGAGATGTCGTTCAGCATGCCGGCGCCGAGGACACCGCCGCCGATGAACAGCAGGCCCGCCACCGGCAGCAGCGCGACCACCGTGGTGTTGATGGAGCGGACCAGGGTGCTGTTGATCGACCGGTTGGCGATCTCCGCGTAGGTCCAGCGGGTCTGTTTGGTGATGTCCCGGGTCTGCTCCTTGAGGCTGTCGAAGACGACGACCGTGTCGTAGAGCGAGTAGCCGAGGATCGTCAGCAGGCCGATCACCGTGCCGGGTGTGACCTCGAAGCCGACGAGGGCGTAGATGCCCACCGTGATGGTGATGTCGTGGATCAGCGCGACGAAGGCGGCCAGTGCCATCCGCCACTCGAACGCGATCGCCAGGTAGATCACCACCAGGACCATGAAGATCCCGAGGCCCTGCCATGCCTTGTTCGCGATCTGGTCACCCCAGCTGGGGCCGACCAGGTCGGCGTTGATCTTCTCCGCGGAGACGTCCAGGTTCTTGGAGAGGTCCTCCTTGATCTGGTCCGACTGCTGGGTGTCGGTGCCCGCGATCTGGATGCGGAGGCTGCCGTCGCCGAGCTTCTGGACGATGGCGTCGTGGCCGGACGCCTCCTCCGCCCAGGTCTCGGTCTGGGCGACCGAGGCGCTCATGTTCTTCGGGGTGGTGAAGACCGCGCCGCCCTGGAACTCGATGCCCATGTGCAGGCCGCGCACCGCCAGGCCGACGATGGCCGTGATGGTGATGAGGATCGAGATGCCGTACCAGATCTTGCGGTTCTTGACGAAGTCGTAGCCGACCTCGCCGTGGTGCAGTCGGGCGCCGAGTGTGCCGAGCTTCGACATCTCTCACGCCTCCTTCGGGTCGACAGGGCCGGCGGCAGGACGGGACGGACGGCGGGTGCGGCGCAGCGGGGGCTTGGCACCCAGGGCCTTGGGGTCGAGGCCGGACCACTTGTGACCGCTGGAGAAGAACTTGCGCCGGGCCATCAGCGTCAGCAGCGGCTTGGTGAACAGGAACACCACCACCACGTCGAGCAGGGTCGTCAGGCCGAGCGTGAACGCGAAGCCCTGCACCTTGCCCACGGTGACGACGAAGAGCACCGCGGCGGCGAGGAAGGACACGAAGTCGGAGACGAGGATGGTGCGCCGGGCGCGCGGCCAGGCACGCTCGACGGCGGGTCGCAGCGTGCGGCCCTCCCGGATCTCGTCCCGGACGCGTTCGAAGTACACGATGAACGAGTCCGCCGTGATGCCGATGGCGACGATGGCACCGCACACGGCCGGCAGGTTCAGCGCGAAGCCGATGGTCGGGCCGAGCAGCGCCATGATCACGTACGTGAGACCGGCCGAGACCAGCAGCGAGCAGACCGCGATGAACGACAGTCCGCGGTAGTAGAACAGCAGGTAGAGGACGACCAGGGCGAGACCGATCGCGCCCGCGATCAGGCCGGCGTGAAGCTGCTCACCGCCGAGCGCGGCGGTGACGGTGGTGACGCTGTCCTCCTTGAAGGTCAGCGGCAGCGCGCCGTAGGATAGCATGTTGGCGAGGCTCTGGGCCTCCTCCTGGTCGAAGCTGCCGGAGATCTCCGCGTTGCCGCCGGTGAGCGCCTGGCTGACGTACGGGTCGGAGACGACCTCGTTGTCCAGGACGATGGCGAACTGGTTCTGCGGGGACTGGTTCTGCGCCAGCTTGCCGGTGATGTCCGCGAACTTCTTGCTGCCCTTGTCCGTGAACTTCATCGTCACGGTCCAGCCGGCGGCGGTCTGCGTGTTGTAGACGGCCTCGGCCTCGTCGACCTCGGTGCCGTCGACCGCGGCGGCGCCGAGGATGTACTTCTGCCACTGGCCCTGCGAGTTCTGGCCGCAGGCCACGGTCTGCTCGCTCGGCTTGGCGCCGTCGCCGGCCTTGGCGCGGGCGTTCTTGTCGGTGCAGTCCAGAGCCGCGTACTGCTGCTGCAGCTTGGCGGTGGCGTCGTCGCCGGAGGCGCTGGCGCTCGGGGACGGGGAGGCTCCGTCGGAGCTGGTCGCGGACGGGCTGGGGTCGGCCTTCAGGGCGTCGCTGGCGGCGCGGCCCTGGGAGGTGGCGCTCGCCGACGCGGAGTCGGACGGCGTGCCGCTCGCCTTGTCGCCGTCGGTGGCCTTGTCGCCGTCGGTCGCCTTGTCCGTGGCCTTGTCGGTCGCCTTGTCCGAGGCGCCGCCGGTCTCGCTCGCCGAGGGGGTGCCGGTCGCGTTGGCGCCGGAGAGTTCGGTGGCGAGGACCGGACGGAAGTACAGCTTGGCGGTGGTGCCGACCTGCTGCCGGGCTTCCTTCGAGTTCGTCCCCTTGGGGATGTTGACGATGATGTTCCGGTCGCCCTGGGTCTGGACCTCGGCCTCGGAAACACCCAGACCATTGACACGGCGGTTCATGATCTCGACCGCGGTGTCCATGTTGGTCTTGTTGATCGCGGACTCCTGGCCCGCCTCCGGCACGGCCCGCAGGGTGATGCTCGTGCCACCAGCCAGGTCGATACCGAGACGCGGAGTCGTGTGCCCGGAGGCGAACATGCCTCCGGTGAGCGCCACGATGGCGATCAGGATCAGGGCCAGCGAGCGCCCGGGCTTACTCTGAGCGCTCGCATTCTTTCCCTTTTTAGGTGCTACCACCTTTGTGTACTCCCTCTCGGGCCGCTTCGCGCCCAGAAGGCGTCACCGGCGGCCATCACATGGTGTCCGGATCCGTGCGAGCCGCGCGTCACGCGGGGTGCGCGGGAACCCGTCCCGCGCACCCCGGGGCACGGCTTACTTCGCCTCGGAACCGCCGTCGGACTTCTTCGCCTGCTCGTCCGCCTTCGCCTCGGCGGGCGCGGCGTCGACCTTCGGCTCGTCGGCCGTCTCGTCGGCGGGCTCGGCCTTCTTGCCGAGGTCGACGGACTTGTCGTCGGAGGCGTCGGCGGCGGAGGCGTCGGCGGCGGAGGCGTCGGTCTCGGTGAGGGAGGAGGCGTCGTCGGGGACGATGTCCGCGTCGGACTTCAGGTCGTGCTCGATGCCGTGGACGATGCGGTTGTACTCGTCGTCGGAGAGGACGGCACCGATCGCGTTCTTGGCGAAGAGCAGCTCCACACCCGGGCCGGCGTCGAGGAGGACCGTGTCGTCGTTGACCTCCTTGACCGTGGCGTACATGCCCCCGATGGTGCGGACACCGGTTCCGGGCTGCATCTCGTTCCGCATGTTGGCGGCCTGCTGCTGCTTCTTCTTCGCCGACCGGGTCATCAGGAACATGGCCCCGATGAGCACGATGAACGGGAGGAGGGTCACGAGACTCACGGGTCGGTACTTCCTTCACACGACCGCGATGGGGAGCGGCCTGATGGTTGGGGGTGTGTACACCGCCGACAAGGGCGGCATCGGCGGAGTCTAGGCGAGTCCGCGCGCATGGAACAACGCCCAGCATGGCACCGGGGTTCCTGCTCCGGCGAATGTGCCTCTCGTGACCGGGTCGTCACGCCCCGAACAAGTCCTGTTGTCCGTTTCCTGAACTCTGCGAACGCGGCGGGGTGAGGCCGAGATGCGCCCATGCGGCCGGAGTGGCCACCCGCCCGCGTGGAGTGCGGGCGAGCAGACCCTCCCTTACGAGGAAGGGCTCGGCGACCTCTTCCACTGTCTCACGCTCCTCCCCCACGGCGACGGCGAGCGTGGACAGGCCGACCGGTCCGCCACCGAACAGCTTGAGGAGGGCCTCCAGCACGCCCCGGTCGAGCCGGTCGAGGCCCCGGGCGTCGACCTCGTAGACGGCGAGGGCGGCCGCGGCGATCTCCTGGGTGATCAGGCCGTCGGCCTTGACCTGGGCGTAGTCGCGGACCCGGCGCAGCAGGCGGTTGGCGATGCGGGGGGTGCCGCGGGAGCGGCCGGCGATCTCGGCGGCGCCGGTGGGATCGATCTCGACGTCGAGCAGGCCGGCGGAGCGGTGGATCACGCGCTCCAGTTCCGCCGGTCCGTAGAACTCCATGTGAGCGGTGAAGCCGAAGCGGTCGCGCAGCGGGGGCGGCAGCAGCCCGGCGCGGGTGGTGGCGCCGACCAGGGTGAACGGGGGCAGCTCCAGGGGGATGGCGGTGGCGCCGGGGCCCTTGCCGACGATGACGTCGACGCGGAAGTCCTCCATCGCCATGTAGAGCATCTCCTCGGCGGGCCTCGACATGCGGTGGATCTCGTCGAGGAAGAGGACCTCGCCCTCCTGGAGGGAGGAGAGGATCGCCGCCAGGTCGCCGGCGTGCTGGATGGCGGGGCCCGAGGTGATGCGGATGGGGGCTGCCATCTCGGCCGCGATGATCATCGAGAGGGTGGTCTTGCCGAGGCCGGGGGCGCCGGACAGGAGCACGTGGTCGGCGGTGGCCCCGCGGGCGCGGGCGGCGCGCAGCACCAGGTCGAGCTGCTCGCGGACCTTCTCCTGGCCGATGAACTCGCCCAGGTCCTTGGGGCGCAGGGCCGCCTCCACGGCCTGGTCCTCGCCGTCGGCCGCAGCGCCCACCAGCCGCTCGGCGGCGGCTTCCGCGTCGGTGGTGTCGTCCCAGTTCACTTCGTTCTCCTTGCCGTGGCGCACCCGGTCGGTGGTGGCGGGCGTGGTCAGCGGGCGCGGTTCAGCGTCTGCAGGGCGGCCTTGAGCAGCGCGCCCACCTGCGGCGTGCCCCCGGCGGCCTCCGCCTGCGGCGCCACGGCGGCGACGGCCTCGTCGGCCTCCCGGGTCGCGTACCCGAGGCCGATCAGGGCGGCGTGCAGCTGGTCGCGCCAGCCGGAGCTGATCGGGGCGCCGACGGCGGGGGCGCCGACGGGCTCGCCGAGCCGGTCCTTCAGCTCCAGGAGCAGCTTCTGCGCGCCCTTCTTGCCGATGCCGGGGACGGCGGTGAGCGCCTTCTCGTCGCCGGTGGAGACGGCTCTGCGCAGGGCGTCGGGCTGGTGCACGGCGAGCATCGCCTGGGCCAGGCGGGGTCCGACGCCGCTGGCGGTCTGGAGCAGCTCGAAGACCTGGCGCTCGTCGTCGTCGGCGAAGCCGTAGAGGGTGAGCGAGTCCTCGCGCACGACGAGGGAGGTGGCGAGCTTGGCGGGCTTGCCGAGCCGCAGGGTGGAGAGCGTGTTCGGCGTGCACTGGACGGCCATGCCGACGCCGCCGACCTCGACCACCGCGGCGTCGGGTGCGAGGGCGGCGACGGTGCCGCTCACGAAGGCGATCATGTCGTACGGCCTTTCGGGACGGGCGGGGTGCGCAGGGCACGGGGCGCGTGCAGGGCCACGGCCTGCTGGAGGCGGTTCTGCGCGGGGGCGCGCCAGATGTGGCAGATGGCGAGGGCGAGGGCGTCGGCGGCGTCGGCGGGCTTGGGCGGGGCGGCGAGCCGCAGCAGGCGGGTGACCATGGCACCGACCTGTGCCTTGTCGGCGCGGCCGCTGCCGGTGACGGCGGCCTTCACCTCGCTCGGGGTGTGCAGGGCGACGGGGATGCCCCGGCGGGACGCGCACAGGATGGCGACGGCGCTGGCCTGGGCGGTGCCCATGGCCGTGCGCACATTGTGCTGGCTGAAGACGCGCTCCACGGCGACGAACTCCGGCCGGTGCTCGTCGAGCCACTGCTCGATGCCCTGCTCGACGGCGACGAGCCGGTGGCCGAGCTCCGCGTCCGCGGGCGTGCGGACGACACCGACGCCGATCATGGTGAGCGGTCTGCCCGCGACGCCCTCGACGACCCCGACACCGCAGCGGGTCAGCCCCGGGTCGACCCCCAGTACGCGCACACCCGACCCCCTCTCGTCGATCACCTGTTTGTGCAGGCTATCGGGTGCCACTGACAAGGCGGCGGGCCGACGGGGTGTGTCCCGTCGGCCCGCCGTGCCGGTGCGCGGTCTACGCGTCGACCTTCTCCATGATCTCGTCGCTCACGTCGAAGTTGGCGAAGACGTTCTGCACGTCGTCGCTGTCCTCCAGGGCGTCGATGAGCCGGAAGATCTTCCGCGCGCCCTCTTCGTCCAGCTCGACCTGCATGGTCGGGACGAAGTTGGCGTCGGCGGACTCGTAGTCGATGCCGGCCTCCTGGAGGGCGGTGCGCACCGCGACCAGGTCGGTGGCCTCGCTGAGCACCTCGAAGGACTCGCCGAGGTCGTTGACCTCCTCGGCCCCCGCGTCCAGGACGGCGCCGAGGACGTCGTCCTCGCCCAGCTCGCCCTTGGGCACGATCACGACGCCCTTGCGGTTGAACAGGTAGGACACCGATCCCGGGTCGGCCATGGAGCCGCCGTTGCGGGTCATGGCGACGCGGACGTCGGAGGCGGCGCGGTTGCGGTTGTCGGTGAGGCACTCGATGAGCACCGCGACACCATTGGGGCCGTAGCCCTCGTACATGATCGTCTCGTAGTCGGCGCCGCCGGCCTCCAGGCCGCCGCCGCGCTTGACCGCGGAGTCGATGTTCTTGTTGGGGACCGACTGCTTCTTCGCCTTCTGGATGGCGTCGTACAGCGTCGGGTTGCCCTCGATGTCGACGCCGCCCATGCGCGCCGCGACCTCGATGTTCTTGATCAGCTTCGCGAAGAGCTTGCCGCGCTTGGCGTCGATCACGGCCTTCTTGTGCTTCGTCGTAGCCCATTTAGAGTGGCCGGACATCTGCCTGTCTCCTTCGCGTAACCCATCTCCTGCAACGAACGCAGGAATCCTACAAGGACTGAGCCGCCCGGTTCGCGCGCACCATGTCGGCGAAGAGCCGGTGCACCCGGTGGTCGCCGGTCAGTTCCGGGTGGAACGACGTGGCCAGCGCGTTGCCCTGGCGGACGGCGACGATGTGGCCGTCGTGCTCGGCGAGCACCTCGACGGCGGCGCCCACGGACTCGACCCAGGGGGCTCGGATGAAGACTCCCTCCACGGGCTCGCCCCCGACGCCCTCGACGGCGACGGCCGCCTCGAAGGACTCGTTCTGCCGGCCGAAGGCGTTGCGGCGCACGATCATGTCGATGCCGCCGACCGTCTCCTGTCCGGAGCGCGGGTCGAGGATCTTGTCGGCGAGCATGATCATGCCGGCGCAGGTGCCGTAGACGGGCATGCCGTCCCGCACGCGCGCGCGAAGGGGCTCCATCACGCCGAAGAGGACGGCGAGCTTGGAGATGGTGGTGGACTCGCCGCCGGGGACGACCAGGCCATCCACCTCGGCGAGTTCTTCGGGGCGCCGCACCGGCCTGGCCACGGCGTCGGCCACGGCCAGGGCGACGAGGTGCTCCCGTACGTCGCCCTGCAGGGCCAGGACGCCGATGACGGGGGTGTCACTCATGGATCGGGGTCCTTACCAGCCGCGGTTGGCGTAGCGCTCGGTCTCGGGGAGGGTGTCGCAGTTGATGCCGACCATGGCCTCGCCGAGGTTGCGGGAGGCGTCCGCGATGATCTTCGGGTCGTCGTAGAAGGTGGTCGCCTTCACGATGGCGGCGGCGCGCTTGGCCGGGTCGCCGGACTTGAAGATGCCGGAGCCGACGAAGACGCCCTCGGCGCCGAGCTGACGCATGAGCGCGGCGTCGGCGGGGGTCGCGACGCCGCCGGCCGAGAAGAGCACCACGGGGAGCCTGCCCAGCTCGGAGACCTCCTTGACCAGCTCGTACGGGGCGCGCAGGTCCTTGGCGGCGGCGTACAGCTCGTTGTTGTCGTAGCCGCGCAGCCGGGCGATCTCGTTCTTGATCTGACGCAGGTGGCGGACGGCCTCGACGACGTTGCCGGTGCCGGCCTCACCCTTGGAGCGGATCATCGCGGCGCCCTCGGCGATCCGGCGCAGGGCCTCGCCCAGGTTGGTGGCGCCGCAGACGAAGGGGGTGGTGAAGGCGAACTTGTCGCTGTGGTTGACCTCGTCGGCCGGGGTGAGCACCTCGGACTCGTCGATGTAGTCAACGCCGAGGGACTGCAGGACCTGGGCCTCCACGAAGTGGCCGATGCGGGACTTGGCCATCACCGGGATGGAGACGGCGCTGATGATGCCCTCGATCATGTCCGGGTCGGACATCCGGGCCACGCCGCCGTCCTTGCGGATGTCGGCCGGGACCCGCTCCAGGGCCATGACCGCCACGGCGCCCGCGTCCTCGGCGATCTTCGCCTGCTCCGGCGTGACGACGTCCATGATGACGCCGCCCTTGAGCTGCTCGGCCATGCCGCGCTTCACGCGGGCGGTGCCGGTCTCGGGTGCCTGGTTTTCGGAGAGCGTGCTGGACACGGGGTACCTCGCTGAGGAGAAGGGGGTTTCTGCAGCAACGAGGAAACGTGAGGCGAGCAGGCCACAGCAAGGGCCAATGGGGAGCCGGTGGATCGTTTTCGTTTCCCCCGGCGCGGCCGGCCTCAGGCCGCCCGCTCCACCAGGGCGGCCGGCGACTCGTCGTCCATCTCGAAGGCCAGCGGGAAGGGCGCGTGCCCGGCGAGACGGAACCAGCGGACCTTGCGGTGCTCGCGCAGTCGACGCGCGGCACCCACCGCGTCGTTGTGGAAGCGTCGGGCCATCGGCACCCGCCGTACGGCCTCGGCCAGTTCGTGGGCGGCCGCCTCTCCCCCGGGCGCCTCGCGCAGCGCGTCCACCTGCGGTGCGTCGGCGAACACGGCGCGCAGTGCCTGGCTCAGCTCGCTCTCGGCGACCTCCCGCAGCTCCTCCTCGGCCTGCCGGGCCGCGTGTGCGGCCTCGTAGAGGACCATCGAGGCGGCCGGGTCCAGCACGCCGGAGGTGGCGAGTTCCTGGGCCACGGACGCCCTGCGCAGCAACTGGGCGTCCAGTGCGGCACGGGCGGCGTCGATCCGGGCGTGCAGCCGGTCCAGGCGGCCCGCGGTCCAGCTGAGGTACAGGCCGACGGCGATGAGGACGGCCAGGATCCAGATGAGGGTTGCGGTCACGGGCCGCAACCCTATCGGTGGGCCCCGGACCGCCGGCGGGTCCGTCCGGGTCAGTCCCTCGCCAGGCCGAAGCGGGCCCGCAGGCCCGTCGCCCGGTCGTCCGTCGCCACCGCCGCCGCTCCCGCGGTGACCGTCTCGTAGACGGACAGGATGTCCGCGCCCACGGTCGACCAGTCGAACCGCCGTACGTGGGCGCTGCCCCGCTCGCGCAGCGCGGCCCGGCGTTCCGGGTCGGCCAGCAGGCGTACGGCCGCTTCGGCCAGGGCGTCGGCGTCCTCGTTCGGGAAGAGTTCGCCGGCCTCGCCCTGGTCGAGGACCTGGGCGAAGGCGTCCAGGTCGGCGGCGAGGACGGGGGCGCCGGCCGACATGGCCTCGACCAGGATGATGCCGAAGCTCTCGCCGCCGGTGTTGGGCGCCACGTACAGGTCGACGCTGCGCAGGAAGCGGGCCTTGTCCTCGTCGCTGATCATGCCGAGGAACTCCACGCGGGACCGCAGCTCCTTCGGCAGGCTCTCGACCGCCTCTTCCTCGTCCCCGCGCCCGGCGACGAGCAGCCGGGTCTGCGGCCGGGCGGCGAGGATCGCGGGCAGCGCCCGCATGAGCACCGGCAGGCCCTTGCGGGGCTCGTCGATGCGCCCTATGAAGCCGATCGTGTCGCCCTGCCACTCGGGCTTGGGCTCCGCGTCGGCGAAGAAGTCGACGTCGACGCCGTTGGGGATGACGACCGCGTCGCCGCCCAGGTGCTCGACGAGCGTGCGCCGGGCGTACTCGCTCACGGCGATCCGGGCGCTGATCTTCTCCAGGGCGGCCTGGAGGATCGCGTAGGCGGCGATCATCGCGCGGGAGCGCGGGTTGGAGGTGTGGAAGGTGGCCACGATCGGGCCCTGCGCCGCCCAGCAGGTCAGCAGGCCGAGCGAGGGCGAGGTGGGCTCGTGGATGTGGATGACGTCGAAGCCGCCCTCGTGCAGCCAGCGCCGCACCCGGGCCGCCGACAGGAAACCGAAGTTCAGCCGGGCCACCGAGCCGTTGTACGGCACCGGCACCGCGCGGCCGGCGGAGACGACGTACGGAGGCAGCGGGGTGTCGTCGTCGGCGGGGGCGAGGACGGACACCTCGTGCCCGAGCCGGATGAAGTACTCGGCGAGGTCCCGGATGTGGAACTGGACGCCGCCCGGCACGTCCCAGGAGTACGGGCAGACGATGCCGATCCTCACCGGGCGCCCCGCTCCCGGGCCCCCGGCGCCTTGGCCGGGTCGAGGTCCTTGAGCCACAAGCGCTGCAGCATGTGCCAGTCCTCCGGGTGGTCGGCGATCCCCGTGGCGAAGGCATCGGCCAGCGCCTGTGTCATGGCAGACGTCTTCTCGGCCCGGGTGCCTGACTCGGGCACCTCGACCGGCGGGTGCACCCGGCCCTGCATCACGGGCGAGTCGTCGTACCAGAGCGTCACCGGCAGCAGCAGCGCGCCCGTCTGCTGGGCGAGCAGGGCGGGACCGGCCGGCATCCTGGCCGTCTCGCCGAAGAAGTCGACCTCCACGCCGGAGGCGGACAGGTCGCGGTCGGCGACCAGGCAGACCAGGCCGCCGTCGCGCAGCCGCCGGGCCAGCGTGCCGAAGGCGGTGCCCCCGCTGTGCGGCAGGACCTCCATGCCGAGCCCCTCGCGGTAGGCGACGAAGCGGTCGTACAGCGTCTCGGGCTTGAGGCGCTCGGCGACGGTGGTGAAGGGGATGCCGAGCTTGGTGGTGACCCAGGCACCCGCGAGGTCCCAGTTGGCCAGGTGCGGCAGGGCGAGTATCACGCCCTTGCCGGCGTCCATGCCGTCGGTGAGGTGGTGCAGGTCCTTGGGCGCGAAGCCGCCCTTGATCCGCTCGGTGCTCCACGCCGGGAGCCGGAACGACTCCATCCAGTAGCGCAGGTACGAGCGCATGCCCGCGCGCGAGAGGGCGGCGAGCCGCTCGGGGCTCGCGCCGGGCACCACGCGCGCGTAGTTGCCCTCCAGGCGGCGCACTCCCGCGCCGCGCTGCTTCCAGGCCACGTCGGCGACGGTGCGGCCGAGACGCACGGCGGCGGGCTCGGGGAGCTTCTTCACGGTGGCCCAGCCGGCGCCGTACAGACCGTCGGCCAGGCGGTCCCGAGCGCTCACTTCGCCGCCTCGGTGCCCTGGCTCTGCTGCGCGGCCGCGTCCGCCTCGGCGGCCTCACGGCGGACCGTGACGACCCGCTGGACCAGCGTGACGAGGCTGCCGACGGCGACGATCCACAGGGCGATCGGCAGCAGGTACTGGATGCCGGGGACGCCGAACTTGTGCAGCCCGGCGAATCCGGCGGCGACCAGCGAGATGACGAGGCGCTCGGCGCGCTCGACCAGCCCGTTGACGGCGACCGGCAGGCCGATCGCCTCACCGCGCGCCTTGGTGTACGACACCACCTGGCCGCTGGCCAGGCAGAAGATCGACACCGCGCACAGCACGTTGTCGTCGCCGCTGCCCGCGTACCAGAGGGCGAGGCCGCCGAAGATCGCGCCGTCGGCGACCCGGTCGAGGGTCGAGTCCAGGAACGCGCCCCAGCGGCTGGAGCGGCCCAGCTGGCGCGCCATGTTGCCGTCGACCAGGTCGGAGAAGACGAAGAGCGTGATCACCACCGTGCCCCAGAAGAACTCACCCATGGGGTAGAAGACCAGCGCACCCGCGACCACACCGGCGGTGCCGATCAGCGTGACCGTGTCCGGGCTGACGCCCCGGCGGATGAGAAACGCGGCGAACGGTGTGAGGACACGCGTAAAAAATGCACGCGCGTACTTGTTCAGCATGGCCTTCCCGACGGTCGGTGTGGCGCCGCGGCCCTTGCTGGCCACCGGCTGGCCCATCGTAGTCACGCGCGCGCGTGGGCGGTGGCCGGGCACCCTCGGCCCCCGGTGCGCGGCAGGTGGGCGGCGGGATCGGGTCCTTCGTATGGACGCGGCGTGACGGGAGTGGAAAGCTCGAAGGACCGCGGGCGTCGCCGGAGCCGCCAGTGCACGCGGTCCCGCGTGTCCGCGCCCACAACGACCTCACCGTGCACGGGAGGCAAGGACATGGGCGACAAGGCACACACCCATCCCGGAGCCGCCGGAAGGGCAACGGCGGCCGACCACCCCACGTCCGTACGGAATGTGGTGCTGGTCGGCCACTCCGGATCGGGCAAGACGACTCTGGTGGAAGCTCTCGCGCTGACGGCGGGAGCGGTGAACCGGGCGGGCCGCGTGGAGGACGGCGGCTGTGTCTCGGACTACGACGACATGGAGCACCGCCAGCAGCGCTCCGTACAGCTCTCCCTGGTGCCGGTCGAATGGGACGGCATCAAGATCAACCTCTTGGACACTCCCGGGTACGCCGACTTCGTCGGTGAGCTGAGGGCCGGTCTGCGCGCGGCGGACGCGGCCCTCTTCGTCGTCTCGGCCTCCGACGGGGTGGACGGCACGACCCGCATGCTCTGGGAGGAGTGCGCCGCCGTCGGCATGCCGCGCGCCATCGTGATCACGCACCTGGAGGCCGCCCGAGCGGACTTCGAGGAGATGACACGGATCTGCGCGGAGGCCTTCGGCGGCGACGACCCCGACGCCGTACTGCCGCTGTACCTCCCGCTGCACGGCCCGCCCGCCCCCGACGGGCACGCGCCCGTGACCGGTCTCGTGGGGCTGCTGTCGCGCAAGCTCTTCGACTACGCCTCGGGCGAGCGTGTGGCCTCGGAGCCGGGCGACGCGGAACTGCCGCAGCTCGACGAGGCCCGCTCGATGCTGATCGAGGGGATCATCTCGGAGAGCGAGGACGAGACCCTCATGGAGCGCTACCTCGGCGGCGAGCAGGTCGACGTCAAGACGCTCATCGAGGATCTGGAACGGGCCGTCGCACGCGGGGTGTTCTTCCCGGTCCTCGCCGCCGCACCGGCCACCGAGGGCGCCCGCCAGGGACTGGGCACGGTCGAACTCCTGGACCTGATCACGCGCGGCTTCCCCACTCCCCTGGAGCGCGCGGCGCCCAGGGTCACCACACCGGAGGGCGCCGGGCGCGAGCTGCGGATGTGCGATCCCGAGGAGTCGCTGGTCGCGGAGGTCGTCAAGACGTCCTCCGACCCGTACGTCGGGCGGATCTCGATGGTCCGCGTCTTCTCCGGCACCCTGCGCGCCGACCAGACGGTGCACGTCTCCGGGCACGGCCTGTCGGACCGCGGGCACGAGGACCACGACGTCGACGAACGGATCGGGGCCCTGTCGACCCCGTTCGGCAAGCAGCAGCGGCCGGTCACGCACGTGATCGCGGGCGACCTCGCCTGCGTGGCCAAGCTGACCCGGGCGGAGACCGGGGACACGCTCTCGGCCAAGGAGGACCCGCTGCTGATGGCCCCCTGGCAGATGCCCGACCCGTTGCTGCCGCTCGCCATCGAGGCGCACAGCAAACCCGACGAGGACAAGCTCTCCCAGGGGCTGGCCCGGCTGGTCGCCGAGGACCCGACGATGCGCCTGGAGCACAACCAGGACACCCACCAGGTGGTCCTGTGGTGCCTGGGCGAGGCGCACGCCGACGTGGCCCTGGAACGGCTGCGCAGCCGCTACGGCGTCCAGGTCGACGTCGTACCCCACCGGGTCTCCCTGCGCGAGACCTTCGGCGACCGGGCGGCCGGGCGCGGACGGCACGTGAAGCAGTCCGGCGGGCACGGCCAGTACGCCATCTGCGAGATCGAGGTGGAGCCGCTTCCGGGCGGCTCGGGCATCGAGTTCGTGGACAAGGTCGTCGGCGGCGCGGTGCCCCGCCAGTTCATCCCGTCCGTCGAGAAGGGGGTGCGCACCCAGGCCGCCAAGGGCGTCGCCGCCGGCCACCCGCTGATCGACGTGCGGATCACGCTGCTCGACGGCAAGGCGCACTCGGTGGACTCCTCCGACGCCGCGTTCCAGACCGCGGGCGCGCTGGCGCTCAGGGAGGCCGCGGCCGAGGCCAGGATCCACCTGCTGGAGCCGGTCGCCGAGGTGAGCGTGCTGGTCGGCGACGACTACGTGGGCGCGGTGATGAGCGACCTGTCCGGACGGCGCGGCAAGGTGCTCGGCACCGAGCAGACCAGCGGCGGCCGGACCCTGATCAGGGCCGAGGTGCCCGAGATCGAGATCGGCCGCTATGCCGTGGACCTGCGCTCCCTCTCGCACGGCACGGCACGCTTCGACCGGCGTTACGCGCGGCACGAACCGATGCCGGCCCAGGTCGCGGATCGGATGCGTGAGGAGGTGCGGGCGGCGTCCTAGCGGAGCCCGGCCCTACGGTGCGGAGCCCGCGCCGCACCGAGGGCCGCTCCCCCGCGCCGGAGGCCGCCCGCCCGGCGTACGACGGCGCGCCCGGCGGCCAACCCGCGCGCACAGGAGCGCCTTTGGGGCGTCCCGTGACGCACGACGGCGCCGACGGATACGCTGATGACCAGATCAACAGGTGTGCGGGGCAGGCAAGTCGGGAAGGCCGCAGGAGCGACAGTGGTGGCGATCAGGGGGCGGGAATGACCGTTGACGGCGGTTACGCGGACTTCTTCGGACCGCAGGTGCCGCACACGAACGACGGCAGCCAGACGGCCACGTTCGCGCTGGCCTCGGCCGCCTACCGGGACAGCGCGGCCGAGGAGATACTCAAGGCCAACAGCGAGTGGCACAAGTCGGCCGTCAGCAAACCCCGGATCAAGCTGTTCCGGCCCAATCTCGGCGAGGCGTACTCCCGGGCGATCATCGACCGGATGCTGGGCCCCAAGCGGGCGCCGCTCATCCAGTCCTTCGGCACCCAGCCCCAGGTCGTCGTCGAACACAGCCTCGCGGCGCACCGCATACGCCGGGACCGGGACAACTGGCTCAGCGCCGTCATGGTGCTGTGCGGACTGCTGTTCCTGCCCGGGCTGCTGATCTGGCTCCTGGTCTTCCAGATCCGCACCGGCGTCGCCCGGCGCGAGGACAAGCGGGCCGGCGCGCTCGCCACCGCACTGCTGCTCGCGATGGCCGTCCTCGCCGTGCTCTTCCTGCTCAAGATGCCCTTCAGCGGCTTCTGGGCCTGGTACGCGCGCGCGTGCGTCGTCGCCCCGGTCATCGGCTGGTTCTGGGCCAAGCGGATCTGCGAGCGCACGGCACGGGACCTCCGGGAGCGCTGGAGCGGCCTCCTGTCCGGCGCCGGTGTGGGCGCCAAGGTGCCCGAGGCGGTGCCGAGCAGCCCCGGCGAGACGGCCGCGGAGGAGCTGCGGCAGTCGCTGGCCCGGCTCAGCGCCGAGCAGCAGTCCAACTCCGTCTTCTACGCCGGTCCCAAGGGGATCCTCGGCATGGGCACCCGCTGGGGCAACTGGCAGCTCGCCGAGGAGCTGGTCCCCGTCGACCCGGACCGGGAGATCAACCCGTTCCGCAGCTGGGACGTCGTCAAGGCCATCCACGACCGGCTGCGCATGCTGGAGCGCGGCCCTCTGCACACCGGCGGCTTCCCCAAGCCGACGGTGCGGCACTGGATCGTGACCCCGATCGGTGAGAACGCCGACTCGGTGTCCCGGCCCGAGGGCACGGACGTGGAGGCGTACCAGGTCAAGCAGCACGCGATACAGGAGATCTGCGACAAGCAGCAGTTCGGCGCGGGCGACCGGCACTACCTGGGCGTGCAGTGGACGCTGTGGGACGGCCAGCTGGTCATCTCCATGCTGATCACCGTGACGGTGCTGCACGAGACGCTGCGCATCGAGGTGACCGGACACGCCCTGGGCCCGGTGCACTCCCTGTTCACCAGCAAGCCCGCCGCCAAGGAGAAGCAGGTCCAGAAGTCGGTCAAGTTCTGGGAGACCCGCACGGTCAAGCTCCCGCTGGTGGACACCGACGAGGTGGTACGGCTGGCCGCACGGGCACCGCTGACCTGGTACCCCCCGCTGCTGTACTGGCTGGGCGGCAAGCTCACGCTGCCCGAGCCCTTCGGTGTGCGGCACGCCTGGGCGGACCGGCCGTGGCGGCACCGCTTCATGGCCGACGACGCGCTGCGCGCGGCCACGCCGGTCCTCCGGGCGGTGCACGCGGCGGCGATCAAGGTCCTGAAGGAGAACGGCGTGAACACGGAGAAGTTCGGCGCCCGCGCGGGCGGCCTGAGCGGAGCGGTCCAGGAGGCGGTGCCGAAGAAGGCAGACGTCTACGACGCGTAGGCCTCCGACGCGGGGCCACCGTAGCTGCGGGCAGTCGTGCCGCTGGGGCGGCACGGGTGGGCGCAGCGGCACCCGTCAGCGCCGGGCGCGCCTCATCACGTTGGCCAAGCATCCGCCAGCATCTTGCGGGTGTCCCCCAGCAGCTGCGGCAGCACCTTCGTGTGGCCCACCACCGGCATGAAGTTGGTGTCACCGCCCCAGCGGGGCACGACGTGCTGGTGGAGATGGGCCGCGATGCCCGCGCCGGCCACCGTGCCCTGGTTCATCCCGATGTTGAAGCCGTGGGCACCGGACGCGCTGCGCAGGGCCGTCATCGCCTGCTTGGTCAGCTCGGCCAGCTCCGCGGTCTCCACCGCGTCCAGCTCCGTGTAGTCGGCGACGTGGCGGTACGGCACGGTCATCAAATGGCCGCCGTTGTACGGGTACAGGTTGAGCACCGCGTAGACGTGCTCGCCGCGCCGGACGATCAGACCGTCCTCGTCGGACTTGGCCGGGATCGAGCAGAAGGGGCAGCCGTCGTCGGCGCCGGGGCCGCTCGGCTTGTTCTCGCCCTGGATGTAGGCCATCCGGTGGGGCGTCCACAGACGCTGGAAAGCGTCCGGCGTCCCCACTCCCAGCTGCTGCTCCGGCTCACTCGTCATGCGTGCAGCATATGGCGTCGCCCGCGGCGGCAGGGAAAGGCCCCCGGGATCTCCCGGGGGCCCTCGCGCCTGTCGGACCGGGCGGTCAGACCTGCGCCCGCTCCTCGACGATCTTCGCGATGGCCTCGTCGACGGGGATGCCGTTCTCCTGGGAGCCGTCGCGGTAGCGGAAGGAGACCGCACCGTTGGCCATGTCCTCGTCGCCCGCGATGACCATGAAGGGCACCTTCTGCTTCTGGGCGTTGCGGATCTTCTTCTGCATCCGGTCGGAGGACGAGTCGACCTCGACGCGCAGGCCCTGCCTCTTGGCGGACGCGGCGAACTTCTCCAGGTACTCGACGTGCGCGTCGCCGATCGGGATGCCCACCGCCTGCACCGGCGCCAGCCACGCCGGGAAGGCGCCCGCGTAGTGCTCCAGGAGGACCGCGAAGAACCGCTCGATGGAGCCGAACAGCGCGCGGTGGATCATGACCGGGCGGGTCTTGGTGCCGTCCGCGGCCGTGTACTCCAGGTCGAAGCGCTCCGGCAGGTTGAAGTCGAGCTGGATGGTCGACATCTGCCAGGTGCGGCCGATGGCGTCCTTGGCCTGGACGGAGATCTTCGGGCCGTAGAAGGCGGCGCCGCCCGGGTCGGCCACCAGCTCCAGGTTCTGCTTCTCGGCGACCTGGCGCAGCGTCTCGGTGGCCTCTTCCCATGCCTCGTCGGAGCCGACGAACTTCTCCGGGTCCTTGGTGGACAGCTCCAGGTAGAAGTCGTTCAGGCCGTAGTCGCGCAGCAGGTTCAGGACGAAGGTGAGGGTCTTGTCCAGCTCCTCCGACATCTGCTCGCGGGTGCAGTAGATGTGCGCGTCGTCCTGGGTGAAGCCGCGGGCCCGGGTCAGGCCGTGCACGACGCCCGACTTCTCGTACCGGTACACGGTGCCGAACTCGAACAGGCGCAGCGGCAGCTCACGGTAGGACCGCCCGCGCGCGTCGAAGATCAGGTTGTGCATCGGGCAGTTCATGGGCTTGAGGTAGTAGTCCACGCCCTCGTCGAGCTGCATGGGCGGGTACATGCCGTCGGCGTACCAGTCCAGGTGGCCCGAGGTCTCGAAGAGCTTCCCCTTGGTCGCGTGCGGGGTGTAGACGAACTCGTAGCCCTCCTCCTCGTGGCGGCGCCGCGAGTAGTCCTCCATGACCCGGCGGATGATGCCGCCCTTGGGGTGGAAGACGGCGAGGCCGGAGCCGATCTGCTCCGGGATGGAGAACAGGTCCAGCTCACTGCCGAGCTTGCGGTGGTCGCGCTTCTCGGCCTCGGCGAGGAACTCCAGGTGCGCCTTCAGCTCGTCCTTGGTCGGCCAGGCGGTGCCGTAGATGCGCTGGAGCATCGGGTTCTTCTCGCTGCCGCGCCAGTAGGCGGCGGCGTTGCGCATCAGCTTGAAGGCCGGGATGTTGCGGGTGGTGGGCAGGTGCGGGCCTCGGCAGAGGTCCTTCCAGCACAGCTCACCGGTCTTCGCGTCCAGGTTGTCGTAGATCGTCAGCTCGCCGGCGCCGACCTCGACGTCCGCGCCGTCGTCGCTGGAGGCGGAGCCCTTGAGACCGATCAGCTCCAGCTTGTAGGGCTCGTCGGCCAGCTCCTCGCGGGCGGCCTCGTCGGTGACCACGCGGCGGGAGAACCGCTGCCCGCGCTTCTGGATCTCCTGCATCTTCTTCTCGATGGCCTTGAGGTCATCGGGGTGGAAGGGCTTCTCGACGTCGAAGTCGTAGTAGAAGCCGTCCTTGACGGGCGGGCCGATGCCCAGCTTGGCCTCGGGGAACAGCTCCTGCACGGCCTGCGCCATGACGTGCGCGGTGGAGTGGCGCAGGATGTTGAGACCGTCCTCGGAGGAGATCTCGACGCCTTCGACGGTCTCGCCGTCCTGCACCGCGTAGGCGAGGTCCTTGAGCTCGCCGGACACGCGGGCGGCGATGATCGAGCGCTCGCCGGCGAAGAGCTCGGCGGCCGTAGTGCCCGTCGTCACCACGCGTTCTTCCCGCTCGGAATCCCGCTGGATGATCACACGGACGTCTGACACCGGTCTCTCCTGACTGAAGGTGGGGCCGCGGCGCCATACCGGAGCGCACGCATGAGGGCGATCGTACCGACCCGGGCCCACCCACCGCGAAATCAGTCCCCGCCGTCCCCGCAGTCCCCTCCGTCGCCGCAGGTCTCCTCGAAGAACGCCGCGACCTCCACGTGTTCCTGGACGGCCTTCAGCAGCCGGTCCCGCTCCGCGTCGTCGACCTGTACGGGAGTGATCTCACAGGCGCCGGTGAGCCGGCGGAAGCCGCCCCGGCTCTCCAGCCGCCCGAGCACCCGCACGGGGAGCCCGACGAGGTGGGCGTGCCCGGCGATCCGGTAGGCCTCCTCGTCCAGCGCGATCCGCACGTGCGGCACCTCGGCCCCGGCCAGCACCCGCAGCCGTACGGTGCCGGTGCCGCGCGGTCCGGGCCGGCGCATGCGGACGACGGTGCCGGTGATCCGCACCGGGACGGAGGGCTCCGCGCGCAGGTAGCGGGCGGCGGCCTCGCGCAGGGCGGGCAGGTCGCCGGGCGAGAACTCGACGGGCTCGGTGAGGGCACCGCACCCTTCGGGGACGCCCGCGGCCGGTGCCCAGCCCACCGCTATCCGGGCGCCCTCGGTGCCTCGGACCAGGGCGACGAGTGACTCGGCCAGCTCGTGGCTGACGCCCGCCGCGACGGCCGAGTCGAAGGCGTCCGTGCCCCCGGTGGCGCGCCGGTAGTCGACGGCCTCCCGGGCGGCGTAGAGAGCCTGGTGAAGGCGTACGGCGAGGGGGCGGCCGGTGCCGACCGGCAGGAACGCGGTGAGGCGGCGGCCGCCGGGGGCGGGTCCCACCAGGACGTTCTCCAGGGCCGCGCCGGCGGCACGCCGGTGCCGGGCGCCGTAGTAGCCGGCTCGCGCGCGGGTGGCGAGCGCCGCGGCGAGCAGCATCCGGCGGGCGGCGGAGCGCAGCTGCTCCTCCGCGGTCCAGGACGCGGCGCCGCCGGGCCCCGTCGATATGTCGCGTTCCCAGCGGATCTCGTCGCTGGGGACGGCGAGGGAGAGCAGGATCTCGCGGGCGGCGGGCGTGCCGCTGCGGGACAGGGCGTGCAGCGCCTCTCCGAGCAGGTCGTCGCTGTCGGGGAAGGCGCGGCTGGCGGGCACCAGGAGGCTGGTGACGCCCGCGTCCGGTCCTGGCGGGGTCCAGCGGCCGTAGCGACCCGGGGCGCCGCCGCGCCGGCGCCAGCCGTGCCGGTGCAGCAGGGCGGTCAGCACGGCCGGGTCGACGGCGCCGGGCTCGGGCGGGCTGCCGTTCCCGAGGGCGTCGTCGAGGTGGTCGGCCGGGTGCGGGCGGGCGGACCGCAGGGGCTCGGCGGACCGCTGGGGGCCGCCGGTCGGGCGGTGCGTCATGGTTTCCCTCCCGTCCCGACCCGCGTCATGATCTCGCACAGCGCACGGTCGTCGAAGATCCGCGCGGTCGGTATCCGCACGGAGGTGCGCCGCCGTCCGGTGACCGGATGTCCGGCGAGGTTGGTCCAGTAGCAGCAGTGCCTGAGGTCGAGCCGGTCGTGTCCGGCGCGCAGCCACTGGTCCCGGGACCGGGGGACGATCATCACGACCAGGATCTTGTGCACCGACACCGGGGTGCGGGCGAGCTTCGCCAGGTGGTCGTTGTCGAGGGTGAAGGAGAAGGAGCGGCCGGGTGGTCCGGGGGCGATCTGGTAGGTGGCCTTGAGCTGCACCTTGATCGTGACCTCGTCGTCGACGGTGTGCCCGGGGGCGCTGTGGCTGACGTGCCAGTCGATGCCGTTGTCCGGGAAGGGCTGGGAGAGCGAGCAGCCCGCCGCGGCGGCGACCGCGTGGAGGTAGCCGACCTGCAGGGTCTCCATGCAGGCGGTGGTGGCGAGGGAGCCGCGTGAGGGCGCGGTGCGCTCCGGCAGCAGCCCGCCCCGTTCGGGCTGCGCAATGGCCATGACCAACAGCCTTCCAGAACTGGTGAATCCCCGTAGCGGGTCTGTGAACTGCAAAGACCCGTACTCCTGTTGTGTCCTTCCGGCGTACGTCGCAAACAGCCCGGGTATCACCGAACCGGGACAAGGGACGGCGCGTCAGCTGCCGCGCTCGGACGAGGAGTTGAGTGCCCTATGACGAGCTGGTTCGAGGGGCCGCTGGCCGCCTTCGACACGGAGACCACGGGTGTGGACACCGAGACCGACCGGATCGTGTCGGCGGCCCTCGTCGTCCAGGACGCGCCGGGGCTGCGCCCGCGGGTGACCCGGTGGCTGGTGAATCCGGGCGTGCCGGTGCCCGAGGCGGCGACGGCGGTGCACGGGCTGACCGAGGAGCATGTGCAGCGTCACGGGCGGTGGCCGGCGCCGGTGATGTACGAGATAGCGGAGGCGCTGGCCGAGCAGGCCAGGGCGGGGCGTCCGCTGGTGGTGATGAACGCGCCGTTCGACCTGACGCTGCTGGACCGGGAGTTGCGCAGGCACCGCGCCTCGTCGCTGAGCCGCTGGCTGGAGCGGACGTCGCTGCACGTGCTGGACCCGCGGGTGCTGGACAAGCATCTGGACCGCTACCGCAAGGGCCGCCGGACCCTCACCGACCTGTGCGCGCACTACGGCGTGGACCTGGAGGGCGCGCACGACGCGGCGGCCGACGCCCAGGCGGCGCTGGAGGTCGTACGGGCGGTGGGGCGGCGCTTCCAGGCACGGCTCGAGCGCCTCTCCCCCGCCGAGCTGCACACGCTCCAGGCGGTGTGGCACGCGGGTCAGGCGCGGGGGCTGCAGGCGTGGTTCGCGCTCAACGGCACGGAGGAGCCGGTGGACCCGGCCTGGCCCCTGCGCCCGGACCTGCCTGCGGCGGCGTGACCTTTCATCCCCGGCCCGGGACAACGCCGGGACGGGGGTGTGGGTGGCGGAGCCCCCACAACGCGCGGCGGAAGTCGCGCAGAAACGAAGAGAGCGACGTGGTCCGCGTAGTTTGCGGACACACGTCGCTCTCGCGAGCGTGGGCGATACTGGGTTCGAACCAGTGACCTCTTCGGTGTGAACGAAGCGCTCTCCCACTGAGCTAATCGCCCGGGAACGCACTGAACAATACAGTGAGCCGCACGGTTCCATCAAACCGCTTGGCGACCGTCCGCCAGGTGCGCGGTCAGGCCCTGCCGTCCCGCCCGCATCATGAGGCGGTGGTTGGCCCGGAACAGGGGCCGGCCGGGTACGGCGAGGCGGCGCAGCAGCGGCTTGCGCACGACCACCTCCTGGTCGTAGCGGACGAGGGTGGCGGAGCCGCGCGGGGCGACGGTCCAGCGGGCCCAGCCCTCCATGTCGCCGCTCATCTCGACCTCGAGCACCCCCGCGGCCGGGTCCCGGCGCCCTTCCCGCACGGTCGCGCACAGGTCGTACGGGAGCAGCGAGCGGAACCGGAGGACGCCGCTGGTGTCGTCGAGCCGGGTGACCTCGCGGACCTGCGGCCACCAGCGGGGGTAGTCCTCGACGCGTTCCAGGGCGCGGTAGACGTCCGGGGCGGGCACGGGCAGCTGCCACAGGCTGCGGAAGCGGTAATGGTTCCAGTCCACCCGTGCAGTGTGCCCGCGCCCGCGGCGGTCGGGGCCGGCTACGGCATCCTGTCCCCCAGGAGTGCGAGGTTCTCGATGGCGGCGAGGCCGTAGAGGGCGGTGTCGTTGGTGGAGACCCAGGTCGCCTCGACGCCCGGGACCAGGGCGAGGGGGCCGCTCAGTTTCTCCGTGGTCCAGGGCGCCGACTCCTTGTAGCCGTCGGAGTCGTAGAACTTCTGCCACGCGCGGGTGGCGAGCTTGTCGTCGCCGGTCCGTACGGCCGCGTAGGCGTCGAGGCGCGAGTGGCCCTGGAAGAGGATGAGGCTGCCGAAGTTGGAGCCGTAGCGCTCGGTCTGTTCGGACTTGCTCGCGTTGAAGTAGCGGCAGTAGTCGTAGTACGCCTGCTCGAACTTCGGCATGTCGACGAGGTCGATCAGTTCGGCGCACAGTTCGTTCAGGCCGAAGACGGCCGACAGGTGGGAGACCTCGACCTTCGGGGTGTCGGCGACGGCGAACCTCCCGGTGTCCAGGTCGTACAGGCCGCTGCCCTGGACGAAGCCGTTGGGCTGGGCGGCGATGGTCTCCATGGTGGACAGGACGCGGTCCCTGGCCTTCTCCCACTTGGGGCCCTTGCGCTCCCACTCGGTGAGCCACGCGGAGACCAGGCCGCTCCAGTCGGTGCCGAAGCCGATGGACAGGGCGTTGCGGTCGGGGGTGTAGGGCTCGGTGCGGATCTTGCGGAGCGGGTCGAGGGCGAGGAAGGTCTCGTCGGAGTCGACGTTGGCGCGCATGAGGTCGCCGACGCGTTCGTCGGCGGTGAGGAAGTAGTAGAAGCGCCGGTAGGTGGTGTTGGCGATGCGCTGCTGCTTGGCGCTGTCGGCGTAGTGCTGGACGCCGTGCCGGGTGCCGAGGCCGGCCCACTTGCCGAGGTGGTAGACGTCGACCTCGCCGGTGTGCCGGGTCATGGCCTCGGCGAAGCGGAAGATGTCGGCGCGGCCGGAGCGCAGGTAGGCGTACCAGAGCCAGAGGTCCGGGGAGAGTTCGGAGTTGTCCCAGGCGTAGCCGCCGATGTCGTAGCGCCAGGTGTGCCGGGCGGCGTCGTAGGTGTGCATGATGTCGCCGTGGTCCCAGAAGCCGTACCAACGGCGCTGCTCCACCTGGTCCTTGTAGTAGGTGAAGAGGAAGTCGAGGTGGTCCTCGATCTTCGCCTTGGCGGGGGTGGAGCGGTCGGGCCGGGAGTAGAGGCCGGGGCCGAAGACGCCGGCCTTGATGAGCTGCTCGGGCGGGGCGGCGAGCTGGGGAAGGACGCGTACGGCTCCGATCTGTTCGGCGAGCCGCTCGGCGCTCGGGGTGGCGGCGTTGGCCCAGAAGAGCAGTTCCGAGGTGCGGGCGATGCCGTAGGGGGTGCCGAACCCCGGTTCGTAGTCCTCGTAGGTGATGTTGAGGCCCTCCAGCTGCTCCTCGTACGTGTCCTGGCCCATGCCGTCGTGGTAGAAGCGCAGGTCCATGGGCTGGGCCTCGGGTGACCAGAGCCAGAGGGTGACCTCGGCCTCGTCGGTCTGGGCGTCGCGGACGTCGAGTTGGGCGGGGTGCTTCTCCCAGAAGTCGCGCAGGCCGAAGGAGAGGCCGCCGCTGACGCCGCCGACGTAGCCGAAGCCGGAGGCGCGCCGTCCGCCGCCGGCGCCGATCCAGCCGTGGCCCTTCTTGGTGCGCTTGCGGAGGGTGAAGCCGTCGGCGGAGAGCTGGGCGAGGGTGTAGTCGCCCCATTCGGGGATGTACTTCAGGCGGGTGGTGACCCGCTGGTCCCAGGTGGCGGGGTCGGGCAGCTTCTCCCCCGCGAACTGCGCGGCCTGTACGGCCGCCCCGGGGTCGCGGCGCAGGCCGGTGATGCCCTGGACCGCCTCGCGGAGCAGGCCGGTGCCTTCGCCGCCGATGCGGACGTGGCGGTCGTAGGGCTCGTCGCGCATCGGGACGGTGAAGCGGACGCCGAGGCCGCGGATGAAGTCGCCGCTGGTCTTCCCGGGTTCCTGGTTCCCGTCGAAGGTGATGGTGTGCACCATGCGGAAGGAGTCGGCGCCGGCGTAGAAGTAGAGGCGGATGGAGAAGGGGAGCCAGCGGCGGTGGCCCTTGCGGTGCTTGCCGTCGATGCGCACGACGGCGCGGACCGGGCCGTCCTGCTCGACCTCCACCTCGTCGATGGCGCCGTCGAAGCGCTCGTACTTCACCGTGCCCTGGTCGCCGTCCTCGATTTCGGGCTGGCGCAGCAGGACGAGGCGACCGTTCTTCGCGATCTCGGTGGAGCCCCGGGTGACCGACTTGATCAGCGCCGCTCCGGACGTGCCGATGCTCGCGGTGATGACGCCGGTCGATATGTCGATGGTGCCGCCGTGCCGGGCGACGGTGACCTTCTTGGCGGGCGCGACCGGGGAGCCGGGACCCAGGGTGAGCTTGCCGGTGCCCGAACCGACGGCGTGGGCGGTCCACTTGAGGGAGCCGTCGGGCCAGTGGGCCAGCGGCCAGGACTGTACGGGTACGGCCTTGCCGTCGGCGTCCGTGACGGCGAACGACTGGTCCTCCCGGAAGGTGCCCCTGGGCCAGGGGACGCCGACGGTGGAGCCGGGGGCGGCGCCGAGGCCGCCGTCCTCCAGCCAGGTCAGGGTGACGGGGTTGTCGTCGGCGACCGGGGCGGCGGCGGGCGCGGCCTGCGCGTTCTTCGTGCCCAGTGCCCAGCTGAACTGGGCGGCGGCGCCGGCGACGGCGGCCGCCTTGAGGAGGGACCTGCGGGGGATGGGGGACATGGCCTTTCCTTTCCTTGCGGGCGTGCAGAGGTGTCAAGGGCATGACAGGGAGAGGTGCGGCGTCGGAGCACCGACCTCGGGTACGGGGGGGCGGCCGCTCCGGCACGGGGCCGCCCCGGGATCAACGGCGCCGGTGGCGCTCCTCCACCGCGACGGCCGCCGCGGCGACGGCGCCCAGGACGGCGACGGCCAGCGGCGCGCTGAACCAGGCGGAGCAGACCACGACGGCCAGTCCGCCGACGAGGAGGAAGGAACCTGCGGGGTCGAGCACGGTGCGACGGCCCGCTCCCGCGAGCAGCGTCCGCCAGGAGGCGCCGGGGTGCCAGGCCGCCGCCGCGCGCAGTCCCGCGACGGCCGCGCCGATGAGGGCGAGGACGCCGACGGCGCCGACCAGCGGGCCGCCGGGCAGGCCGTCCCGTACGGCCCGCACGTCCACCCACACCACCGCCAGGGCGGCCCAGCCGGCGACGCCGACGAGCCACCCGCGGCGCACCGCCGCCCGGAAGTCGGCGACGAACTCCCGCCAGCCGCCGCGCTCGTGGGCCAGCCGGCGCCCGAGGTGCCGCGTTCCGGCCGCGAAGGCGGCGGGGTAGGTGACCAGCCCCAGCGCCGCCACCGCGATCCACACGCCGGTCAGCAGGCACTCGGCGAACAGGGCGAAGCCCTGGGCGAACCGGGACTCCCCCGGCCCCGGGCGGGCCTTGGCACGCGCTTCGGTCATCGCAGTCCCACCTCAGCCCTTCAGGCCGGACGTCGCCATGCCGTCGATCAGATAGCGCTGGAAGGCCAGGAAGAAGGCGAGGACGGGCAGCAGGGCGACCAGCGACATGGCGATCATGCCGCCGTAGTTCGCCAGGCCCTCCTGGTCCACGAACATCTTCAGGCCGAGGGAGATCGTGTACTTGCCGGGCTCGTTGAGGTAGATCAGCGGGCCCATGAAGTCGTTCCAGGAGTTGATGAAGGTGAAGATCGCGCTGGTGATCAGCGCCGGTCGGCACAGCGGCAGCACGATCGACCAGTAGATGCGGAAGTGCCCGCAGCCGTCGAGCCGGGCGGCCTCGTCCAGCTCCCTGGGCAGATTGCGCATGAACTGCACCATCAGGAAGACGAAGAACGCCTCGGTGGCCAGATACTTGCCCAGCAGGAGCGGGGTGTACGTGTTGATCATGTCCAGGTTGCGGAAGAGCACGTACTGCGGGATCAGCAGGACGTGGTACGGCAGCAGCAGCGTGCCGATCATCAGCGTGAACAGCAGGTTGCGGCCGGCGAACCTGATCTTCGCGAAGGCGTACGCCGTCAGCGAGCAGGACACCACGATGCCGATCACCGAACCGACGGCGAGGAAGAGCGAGTTGAGGAAGAACGTGGAGATCGAGATGTCCGCGATGCCGTCGGCGAGGCTCGTGTAGTTGTCCGTGATCGGATCGCCCGGGAAGAGGTCCAGGCTGCCGACGATGTCGCCGCTCTCCTTGAACGAGCCGCCGATCACCCAGAGCACCGGGTAGAGGATGACGGCGAGGAGCGCCAGCGACCCGAGGTGCCAGGCGAGTGATCCGGGCAGTCGGCGCCGGAGCGCGGCCGCCTTGGTGGACGGGGGCGGTGGGGCTTCGGTGGCCGGAGTGACATCGGTGGCCTGCGCGCTCATCGGCCGCCCTCCTCGTAGTGCACCCAGCGCTTCTGGGACCAGAACAGCACCGCGGTGACCAGGGCGACCGCGACCAGCAGCATCCACGCCATGGCGGAGGCCAGGCCCATGCGGCTGTTCTCGAAGCCCTGGACGTACAGGTAGCAGGTGTAGACCATCGTGCCGTCCGCCGGGCCGCAGGCGTTGCCTCCGGCGCCGCCGCCCACGATGTAGGCCGAGCTGAAGATCTGGAAGGAGTGGATGGTCTCCAGCAGGACGTTGAAGAAGAGGACCGGGGAGATCATCGGCAGGGTGATGTTCCAGAACTGCCGGAGCTTCCCCGCGCCGTCCACGTCGGCCGCCTCGTACAGCTCGCGCGGCACCTGTTTCAGACCGGCCAGGAAGATGACCATCGGGGCGCCGAACTGCCAGACGGTGAGCGCCACCAGGCTGTAGATGATCAGTTCCGGGTCTCCGGTCCAGCCGCCGGCGTCGATCCCGAAGAGCTGCTGCGTACGGTCGACGACCGCGTCGTCCGAGAAGATCGCCTTCCACACGATGGCGATGGACACGCTCGCGCCGATCAGTGAGGGGGCGTAGAACGCGGCCCGGTAGAAGGCCTGCCCGCGCCGCTTCTGGGCCAGCAGCAGCGCGACGCCGAGCGCCGCGATCAGCTTGATCGGCGTGCCGACCACGACGTACCAGAGGGTGATCCTGACCGAGTGGCGCCAGCGCGGGTCGCCGAACATCTCGGAGAAGTTGTCCAGGCCGATCCACCGGGGTGCGTCGAACAGGTTGTAGTCGGTGAACGCGAAGTAGAGCGAGGCGACCATCGGGCCCGCCGTCAGCAGCAGGAACCCGGCGATCCAGGGGGACATGAAGAGGTATCCGGCCAGGTTCTCCCGGCGCCTGCGCTGCTTCGGTCCGGCGGGGCGCGGGGCCTTCGCCGGACCGTGCCGCGGCTCCGGGTCCGCCCGGCCGTCCAGCGCGGGGGCGTGTGTCACGGCGCTTCCCATCAGCCGGCAAGAGCCGTCTTCGACTCGGTGAAGAACTGCTCGACGGCCGCTTCGACGGACCGCGAGCCGAGCGCCATCTCCTCGGCGATGCGCAGGAACGCGGCCTCGCAGATGTCGGCCCCGTTCGGGTGCGGGGTGATCTGCTCCAGGACGCCGGCCTCGACGAGCGACTCCTCGTAGGCGGCGATGGCCTTGTTGACCGGGTCGGTCGGCCGGTAGGCGTCGTACTGGGCCTGCGTGGTGGGCACGCCCCGGTCGTAGCCCATGATCTTGGCGACCTCGGGGTCGTGGACCATGAAGTCGATGAACTGGGCGACCTCCTTGGGGTGCTCGGTGCGCTTGTAGGCGCTGAGCATCAGGGAGCCGAGGTACTGGCCGGTCCGCTTGCCGTCCGTGGTGGGGATCGGCGCGAGTCCGTACTCGCTCTTGCCCTCGGAGGTGTAGCGGACGGTGAAGTTGTCCCAGGTGAACTCGCTGCCGGCGAGTTCCGCGGAGAGGGCCGACTTGGGCTTGATCTGGGCGACCTTCTTGGGGTCGGCGTACAGGCCGGACTTCACGCCCTTCTCCGCCTTGGTCCACCAGGCGGTCAGGTCCGCCTCGGTGAAGCCGAGTCCGTCCTCGGTGAAGAACGCCTTGCCGTTCTGACGCAGGTACAGGTCGTAGAGGTACATGACGCCGTACATGCCGCTGTCCCCGGCCCGGCCGGTCTTGTCGCGGACCTTCGTCATCGCCGCGTCGAAGTCGTCCCACGTCCAGCCCTGTTCGGGCTTGTTCCCGGCCCGGGTGTAGACGGGCTTGTCGATGACCAGGGCCATCGAGTTGGAACCGACGGGCACACCGAGGAGTTTGCCGTCGATCTCGCCGAACTTCTCCAGCCCCGCGCGGAATCCGTCCATGGAGAGGTTTCCCGCCTCGACCTGTCCGCTCAGATCCAGCAGGACATTCTTGGCGTCGTATTTGCGGAGAAATCCGATGGCATTCTGGAAGACATCCGGTGGATTGCCGCCGGACGCCTGGGTGTTGAACTTCTTCCAGAAGTCCGTATACGGCTGGAAGTCGGTCTTGACCTTGATCTTCGGATACTTCTTCTCGAAGAGCGCGACGGTCTTGTTGATGCGTTCCGCCCGATCCTCGGCACCCCACCAGGAGTAACGGATCGTCACCGTTCCGTCCCCCGAGCCGGTGCCGCCGCCGCAGGCGGTGGCCGTGGCACCCAGCCCCGCGACGGCCAGCGAGGCCCCCGCCGCCTTGAGGATCGTGCGCCTCCCGGCCTGCCGCTCCGCATTCCCGCCCTGCTGCATAAGAGCCTCCCCGCGACGTCGAGTCCGCCACATGAATCGTTTCAAGTAAGCGCTTGCTGGCACAAGGTACGAAGGGCCCAGGGGCGCGTCAATGATTCGGACAGGAATTCATGGGAGCGGCCGCGACCGCCCCCGGGACACCTCTCCCGGACGCACCGTTGCGCGACTGCGAGAATCCACAGGTCGGCGCGGCGCGATCGACCGGCCGAACGCCGGCGACGTCGCGGAGCACCCCGGCGGTGAAGGTCACGGTTGAGTGAAGGCGAGCGGAAGCGGAATGCCCGGACGCCGGGACGGACCGCACACGAAGGCGGCCCGGCTCACGATCGTGAGCCGGGCCGCCTGATGATCCGGTGGGCGATACTGGGTTCGAACCAGTGACCTCTTCGGTGTGAACGAAGCGCTCTCCCACTGAGCTAATCGCCCGGACGCAGGAAGAACATTACCCCATGTCACAGGCGCCGGTGACCAACGGGGGCCGCGACGGCGCAACCCCTCGGGCGGTCGGGCGCACCCCCGCGGGCGCTCACTGGTCCTTGATCTTCCAGGGCATCTCGAGGCCGAACTTCCACAGGTAGATCCCGGCCAGCACGGCGATGATCACCACGCCGATCGAGGTCAGGATGATGTTCCGGCGCCGCACCTTCGGGTCGAGGGCACGCTGCGCCGCCTCGGTGACCTTGCGCTTGGTCCAGCGCAGCACCAGCTGGGCCCAGACGAACTCGGTCGCCCAGATCGCCATGCCGCCGAAGATCACCACCCAGCCCGGTCCGGGCAGCGGCAGCATGATGATGCCGGCCACCACGACCGCGAGGCCGACGATGAAGACGCCGACCTGCCAGCTCAGGTGCAGCGCACGGCGCGCCCTGATGAATTCCGGCGCCCGCGAACCGAGCGCGCGCTCGGCCGTGACCTCGTCCGTCCCCGTACGGTCTGCCGCCACGGCCGCCTCGCCGGGCTTGTTACTCCCCGTGTTCATACGGCCAAACACTACCGGAGCGAAACCTGTCACCGGAATGGGCGTACGACCCGAACGATCTCTCGGCCGGAAGAGTTACGTAAACACACGCAAAACACTCAGAGGGGTTTACAACGGCACCGTAGGTGGCATGTCGATTTCGCCGACGTGCGAATCCCCGAGCGCACACTGAGCGAAAGGCCCTGGCGCTTATGAACACCACGGTCAGCTGCGAGCTGCACCTGCGCCTCGTTGTGTCGAGCGAGTCCTCCCTGCCTGTCCCCGCAGGCCTGCGGTACGACACGGCCGACCCCTACGCCGTGCACGCCACCTTCCACACCGGAGCCGAGGAGACCGTCGAGTGGGTGTTCGCCCGCGACCTCCTCGCCGAAGGTCTCCACCGCCCCACAGGCACCGGCGACGTCCGTGTCTGGCCGTCCCGCAGTCACGGCCAGGGCGTCGTGTGCATCGCTCTCAGCTCCCCGGAGGGCGAAGCGCTGCTCGAGGCCCCGGCGCGGGCCCTGGAGTCCTTCCTGAAGCGCACAGACGCCGCCGTGCCCCCCGGTACGGAACACCGGCACTTCGACCTCGATCAGGAGCTCTCGCACATCCTGGCGGAAAGCTAGGGCGGGGCCCCGCGTGAAGCCGCCCGTCGCCGTCGACTCGGGGTGACGGCACGGGCCCGGACAACCGCATACGGCACACGACGGCGTCGTCGCCGCGGATCTCCGCGGGGGCGGCGCCGCTGCGTGTGCGGCGCCGGGGAACCAAGGCGGGCCGGTCGCCGTTGAAAGGGGCAGTCTTCGGGGCAATCGACGACCGGGACCGGATCTCGGCCGGTTCGCCCGCCGCGCCAGCCACTACCATCGGCCAGCATCGGCGGGCGCCCGCCCGACCCCCAGGCCAGGGAGCGAAACGTGCTGATCACCCACGACACCCGGTGCGCGCTCGACACCGTGGTGGATCTGGTGAACACCGTGCCGGAGGACGAATCGGCTCCGGACGGGCTGTCGGACGTCGCGGCCCTCCAGCAATTCGTGGGAACGCACGAAATCAGCGACGTCGGCGTGCTCACGGACCTCGACCTCTCGGCGGTGCGGGGCATCCGCGGACGGTTCGCGGCGGTCTTCGCCGCTCCCGACGCCCGGACCGCCGCGGGACTGATCAACGACCTGGTCGCGGCCGCCGGCACCACGCCCCGGCTCACCGACCACGACGGGTACGACTGGCACATCCACTACTTCGCGCCCGGCGCGTCCGTCGCAGACCACCTCACCGCGGACTGCGGGATGGCGCTGGCGTTCTTCGTGGTGGCCGGGGAGCAGGAGCGGCTGCGGCGGTGCGAGGCCCCCGACTGCCGGCGCGCCTTCGTCGACCTCTCCCGGAACCGCTCGCGGCGGTACTGCGACAGCCGCACCTGCGGAAACCGCCTGCACGTGGCCGCCTACCGGGCCCGGCGCAAGGAGGCGGCGGGCTGAGTCCTGTCCCCCTGGGCGGGACCTGATCCGCCGGACAGGCCCCGGGACGGCGACGCGGCCCCCGGCGGGTGGCGCCGGGGAGCGCGGGTACGGCTCACAGCAACAGCAGATCGTGCAACGAAGCCATGAGCAGCAGACACCCGATCACCGCAAGGAAGATCATGAGCGGTGGCTGGGATAGGGCGAAGAGGCAGCCGCGTGGTTCGTCTGGCACCCGCGCGGTTTCGCTCTGTCTCGTGTCCAGCTGGGAATCCAGCTGAGTGGTGTCCGGCATCTCGCCGCGATGATGACGCAGCGGACGGGGTCCACGCGATCAACACGCCCGTTACGACCAGCTGTTGGTTGAATGTCGCAATGTCCGGTCGGATCGTGATCATTCCGGAGCGGGCGCTGTCGGCCTCGGACCGCTGTGTCGTTTCAGCCCCGGGCCCCGGCCGTCATATGCCGTGTTTCTTGAGGATGGCCTCGATGTCGCTGAAGTCGTCGTCACCGCCCCGGGACGCCTTCGCCGGCTTGGCGGCGGGCGCGGCGGCCGGACGGGAGCCGGTCCCCAGGGAGGGTGCCGAGGCGCCCGGAGCCACCGCGTCGCGCTGTGCCGCGGCCCGTGCCTCCTTGCGCTCCTTGCGGGTGCCGCCGCGGCGGCGCTCCACCGCGCGTGTGGTCATGAAGAGCACCCAGGCCACGCCGAGCACTCCGAATCCGGCCCAGGCCACCGGACTGAAGGCCGTGTCGGCGAGCCACTCGACGACTCCGGTCATCACCAGGCCGATCGGGACCAGTGAGTAGGCGGCGATACGGGCAGCGGTGAGGAAGCGCTTGCGGTACGCGGTGACCGCCGCGATGCCCAGGCCCGCCGCGGACACCGCGGAGCAGACGGTCTCGGCAATCATCCGGTCCTCCAGGGCTGGGCTCGGTCGGGCATGAAGTACTCGGTCGGGCATGAAGTACTTCGTCCCTTCCATCCTGCACCGTCCCCCCGCCGCGGGGCCATGCCGGAGGCCCGAGATCAGGGAGATCTAGGGGTCGGCTCCTCCGCAGGTGCCGGTGGGGGCGGTACGAGGCCGGTTGGGGCGGCACACCTCGGGCTGGGAGGATGGGGGCATGAGCGACTCCTCCCCCGCCCGTCCCGCCGCACCCGTCCTCGACGTCTGGTGCGAGCTCCAGTGCCCGGACTGCCACACCGCCCTGGACGACCTCCGCGCCCTGCGCGCCCGCTACGGCGACCGCCTGGACGTACGGCTGCGGCACTTCCCGCTGGAGAAGCACAAGCACGCCTTCGCCGCCGCGCAGGCCGCCGAGGAGGCGTTCGACCAGGGCCGGGGCTGGGAGTACGCCGAGGCCGTCCTGGACCGGGTTCCCGAGCTGGACCGCAAGGGGGAGCCCGTCCTGGTCGAGGTGGCCCGGGAACTGGGCCTGGACGCGGAGGAGTTCGACACGGCGCTCGTCGACGGCCGGCACATCCTGATCGTCGACGCCGACCAGGCCGAGGGCAAGGCGATCGGCGTGACCGGCACCCCCACGTATGTGATCGGCGGCGAGTGCCTGGACGGCGGCAAGAGCCAGGAAGGGCTGCGCGAGCGCATCGAGGAGATCGCGGACCGGCTGCTCGCCGAGCAGCGGGGCTGAACGGCCGCTCCCGGCGGCCCGTCGTCTACAGGAGCGGCTTGGAGTAGCTGTACCGCGTGGTCCGGTAACCGAGCGACTCGTAGAGCCGCTCGGCCGCGGTGTTCCCCGCGAAGACGTTGAGGCCGATCAGCGGGCGGCCGGCGGTGATCGCCTGCGCCTCGGCCAGCAGCATGAGGGTGCGGCCGTGGCCCCGGCCGCGGTGGGGCGCGTCGGCCTCGACGTCGAAGACGAACGCCCGGTCCTCCCGCAGCGCCAGCCACAGGATCCCGACCCGCTCGCCCTCGTGTTCCAGCACGCTGAACAGCATGTGCTCGGTGTCCAGGCCCCGCGGGAGCAGCACTTCGTGATCGCGGCGGGCCTTGGCGTACGCGTCGGCCTCGGGCACGCCCCGCTCCATCCAGGTGCGGGCGTACCGCTCCGACTCGTACGCCTGCCAGGCGGCGAAGTCCTCCGGGGTCATGGGCCGTGCGCCGCTGCCCGCGGGCAGGGCGGGCGGGGTGGTGCCGAGCGGCTTGGTCATGGTGCGGTTGCGCAGGACGTAGCCGAGTGCCTGGGCGAGCCCGGTGCCCGCCTCGGCGTCGCCGTCGACGCCCGCCTCGATCTGCCGGCAGCCCCAGGCACGCGCCACCTCCTCCGCGGCGAGCGCGGCGACCGTGCCCCGGCCGCGCCGGCGGTCCGGCTCGTCGACGCGCAGCTTGTGGATCACGGCCACCGAGTCGCCGAGGGAGGACGAGGTACCGAGGTGCAGCACACCGACGGGGCGGCTGTTCACACACACCTGGAAGTGGCGTGAGCGGGTCCCGTCGGCTGCGCGCTGGAGCGGCTCGGTCGGCCGCAGGGTCGTGGTCATCACGGCAGTTCTACCCACCGCGGGCGACAACGGCAGCCGAATATCGGAGGGTCACGGGTCCAGGTCGTCCCCGGACCGCTCCTCGAAGACGCGCATCGCCTTGGCGGTCACCGGCCCCGGGGCGCCCGGCAGTTCGCGGTCGTCGACGCGGTGTACGGCCTGGACGTCCCGCAGGGTCGAGGTCAGGAACACCTCGTCGGCGCGTTCCAGGACGTCCAGCGGGAGGTCGGTCTCACGGGCCCCGGTCCACTCGACGGCCAGGGCCCGGGTGATGCCGGCGAGGCAGCCGGAGGCTACCGGCGGGGTGTGGATCTCGCCGTCGAGGACGACGAAGACGTTGGACCCGGTGCCCTCGCACAGCTGCCCGACCGTGTTGCCGAACAGCGCCTCGGTGGCGCCCCGTTCGCGGGCGCGGGCGAGGGCGACGACGTTCTCGGCGTAGGAGGTGGTCTTCAGGCCGGTGAGCGCGCCGCGCTCGTTGCGGGTCCACGGCACCGTGATCACGGCCGTGGAGTCGGCGCGGCGGGCGGCCTCGCCGAGGGCGACGACGAGGGTCGGGCCGTGCTCGCCGCGGTCGGAGCCGAGGGGCCCGTGTCCGCCGGTGTAGGTGATGCGCAGTCGGCCGAGCGGCACGGGGTTGGCGTCGAGGACGGCGGCACAGGCACGGCGCACCTCGTCGAGGTCCGGGTCGGGCAGGCCGAGGCCGCGGGCCGAGCGGGTCAGCCGGTCCAGGTGCCGGGTCAGTGCGAACGGCCTCCCGTCCACCGCCTTCACGGTCTCGAAGATGCCGTCGCCCACGGTCAGCCCGTGATCGAGGACGGAAACGCGGGCGGATCCGATGTCCTGCAACCCGCCGTCGAGCCAGATCTTCACGTCGCCAGCGCCTCTCCCGTGCCGTTCGCCTCGTACACCCCCGACGCTACCGCGAGCAGCCGGGACGCCTTCAGTTCGGTCTCCCGCCACTCGCCCTCCGGGTCGGAGCCCCAGGTGATGCCGGCGCCGGTGCCGAAGCCGAGCCGCGCGCCACCGTCGGCGGTCCGGTCGATCCAGAAGGTGCGGATGCCGACGGCCAGCTCGCCCGTGCCCCGGTCGGCGTCCACCCAGCCGACGCCCCCGCAGTACGGGCCACGGGGCGCGGTCTCCAGCGCCTCGATGATTCGCAGGGCGCTGGACTTGGGCGCGCCGGTGACGGACCCGGGCGGAAAGGCGGCGTCGAGCAGCTCCGGCCAGCCGGCGTCCGCGGACAGCTCGCCGCGCACCGCGGAGACCAGGTGGACCAGACCCGGGTGCTTCTCGACGGCGCACAGGTCGGGCACCGTGACGGTGCCCGTGGCGCAGACCCGCCCCAGGTCGTTGCGGACCAGGTCCACGATCATGACGTTCTCGGCGTAGTCCTTCTCCAGCAGGTCGGCCTCGGTCCGGCCGGTGCCCTTGATCGGCCCGGACTCGACCGTCCGGCCGCTTCGACGCAGGAACAGCTCGGGCGAGGCGGTGGCGATCTCGACGCCGTGTCCGGGCAGCCGGATCGTTCCGGCGTACGGGGCCGGGTTGCCGCGGGCCAGCAGGGCGGTGAGCGCGTCCACGTCGGCGCCCGGGCCGATCGGCGCCGTCAGCACCCGGCAGAGGTTGGCCTGGTAGACCTCGCCCGCGGCTATGTGCGCGCGGATGCGTCGTACGCCAGCGGTGTACGCACCGCGGTCGAGCGAGGACGTCCAGTCGCCGACGGCGGGGCCCCGCCACGCTCCCGGTGTGGGCGCGGGCACCGGCTCGGTCCTGACGTCCGCGAAGCGTGCGCAGGTCAGACGGCCTTCGAAGTCCGCGCAGGCCGCCCAGAACCCCTCGGAGTCGAGGGCGGCGGGATCGCTCGTGACGTCGAGGAGTCCGGTGGCGAGACGGTCGCCGAAGCGGGCGAGGGGAGGGAGGTCGAGCACGCTGTCGAGTCTAGGCCGGTGGCCCCGAGGTGACCCGAACGTGTCCTTCCGGGGGCCCTGACCTGGTCCGTGACCGGATGCACCGCAGCACGCTGCACAAACGCGTTTTTGTGCTGGCCCCGGAATCCGCTAGAGTTCATCACGTCGCCGGGCCGCGCAAGCGGACCGAACCGACAGGCGGACGTAGCTCAGTTGGTAGAGCGCAACCTTGCCAAGGTTGAGGTCGCGAGTTCGAGCCTCGTCGTCCGCTCGCAGGAACAGGGGGCCTCCCGGGCCTTCTGCACTCCTGGTGGAGTGGCCGAGAGGCGAGGCAACGGCCTGCAAAGCCGTCTACACGGGTTCAAATCCCGTCTCCACCTCCAAGGACGATTAGCTCAGCGGGAGAGCGCTTCCCTGACACGGAAGAGGTCACTGGTTCAATCCCAGTATCGTCCACTGATCCGCTAGGATCACCGATCCGTAAGGATCCCCGCGCGATTAGCTCAGCGGGAGAGCGCTTCCCTGACACGGAAGAGGTCACTGGTTCAATCCCAGTATCGCGCACGCAGTAGACGCACCACTCCAAGGACGATTAGCTCAGCGGGAGAGCGCTTCCCTGACACGGAAGAGGTCACTGGTTCAATCCCAGTATCGTCCACACAGAACGGAGCCCCCGGCCGCCTCGAGCGGCCGGGGGCTTCGTCATGGAATCAGCTGGAGAAGAGCATCCGGCCGAAGCTCTTCTGGCGGTGGTGGCCGTAGTGACCGTGGCCGCCGTGCTGCGGGGCGCCCCAGGCCGGCGCCTGGGCCGCCGGGTACGCCTGCGGGGCGGCGGGCGGGGCCGGCGGAGCGGGCTGGGACCACTGGGCCTCCAGGCGGGTCAGCGACTCCAGCTCGCCGTAGTCGAGGAAGATGCCGCGGCAACCGCTGCACTGCTCGATCTGAACGCCGTTGCGGTTGTAGGTGTGCATCGGTGCGTGGCACTTGGGGCACTGCATGCTCGGCTCAACTCCTCGCCGGTCGGTCCTGCTTCGCGTATCGCCAGGACAGACTCTGTCCCGCCGCGGGTCGGTTGCACCCTACTGCGGGGAACTTCGGCTCAACCCCGTGGGGCGGCGGGCCGGACGGACGCCATGCGCGCGCACGCGTCGACGAGGGAACGCTCCACCTCGTCCAGCGGCCGGTCCTCCAGGACCGCCTTGGAGACGGCCCGGGCGGCGGTCTGCGCGGTGAGGGCGCGGGCCGGGACGTCCAGGGCGGGCCAGGGGTCGCCGGCGGCGGGGACTGCGGGCCCGCCGCCGGCGCGGTAGGCGGTGAGGAAGCGGTGCCATTCCTCGGGCGGGAGCAGCCCGCAGGCGTACCAGGCCGCGGGGCGGGCCAGGTCCCAGGCCGGGGCGCCGGTGCCGAGGTCGTCGACGTCGATCAGCAGCCAGGGGCCGTCGGGGGCGGGGTGGCGTATGAGCTGGCCGAGGTGGAGGTCGCCGTGGCAGAGGGTGGTCGGGTCCGGCATGGCCGCCTCGCCGCGCGCCCAGGCGGGGAGCGCCGCCCAGGCCGCGAGTACGGGTGCGGTGGCGGGGTGGTCGGGGGCGGTGGCCCGGAGTCGGGCGGCGGCCAGGGCCGCCTTCGCCGGGCCGCGCATGGGGGGTACGGGGGCGGGGGCCGGGGTGCGGTGCAGGCGGGCGAGGAGCCTCGCCGCGGCCTCCCACGGTGCGGCGTCCGGATCCTCCGGGTCGACGGGCGTGCCGTAGGGCCAGTAGGTGACGAGCCGGCCGTGCAGGTCGACGGGGGCCGCGGTGAGTGGGGGCAGGAACACGCCGGGGAGCCGGGCGGCCGCCGTGACACGGAGGGACAGCTCGGCCCGGTCGGCGTCCGCGGCGTGGGCCTTGGCCACGGTTCCTGCGTGCCGGACGACGGTGGCGTCGGGGCGGTCGGCGAGGGTGGCCGCGCCGCAGGGACAGGTCGGGGTGCGGGCGTGGGCCGTCTCCCTGACGCGGGCCGTCAGGGCGGGGAGGAGGGTGAGGGCGTCCGTGGTCACGTGGGTGAGGGTACGCAGGTGTGAAAAGTCGCCGTGCTGCCCGCCCGATGCGGCACGGAGGAAAGGCAATGCCGGCGCAGCTCCCCAGCTGCGCCGGCATTTTTGCCGTCCGCCGCACCCCCGTCCCCACGGGGTTTCATGGATGGATGTCCCCGCCCGGACCGCTCTTCCGGGCCTGGGGTCGCCGCTCAGCGCCCCAGCACCACACCCACGGACGACGCTTGTGTGGCCACTGTCTCCCACCCGTCGAAGACGAGGAGGAGCAGGACCGCCAGGGGCAGGGCCATGAGCGTCGCCACCGCGGGGTGGCGACGGCCTTGACGGCGGCTTTGCCGTGTGCGGACCAGCGTCCGCGGAACCGTCTGGGCCATGGTCCCTCTCCTGACCGTTTCGTTGTCTCGTTGCAGCGGCGGGTGTCTGACCTCGGGGGACGAGTGCTGCACCCGCCGCTTGACCTCAAATCTAGGCGTCGGGCGATCGCCGGACGTCATGCCCTCGTACCGAATGCCGGGCCTCCCGGAGGATGAGCCACCACCTGCCGAGTACTCCCCTGGGTGGAGACCGGCTCCCGGGTCTCGGGGTCTTCCCGGACGGGGTGCCCACCGTGTCCCGGTATCTCCGGGCTGTCCGGTGACTTCCCTCACTTCGATCACCTCCCGGCACTCCCGCGCCCCCGTCCCGGGGCCCGCTCCACCTGCCACCAGGCCGTACGCGCCCGCCCTCCGCCCGTCACCGCCGGCCGCCCCCGTCCGGTCGCTCCCCTCCGGCCCAATCCCCCCGTCGCGACGGCCGGTTGGGATCACGGACACGGCGTGGCCGCTTCGTCCGCGCGTTCGCTGACCCCGCCTCAACTCTCGCACCGAGCACTGACAATCCGTCGTCGCGAGAGGGCGCGGCCTCTGCGCGCGGGCGGCCGGGGAAACGTAAGCTGTGGCACGTCACAGGGACCGGGCAGCGGGGATGAACATGGCGATGATGCGCCTGAGGCGCGAGGACCCGCGCGTCGTCGGCTCGTTCAGGCTTCACAGGCGGCTCGGCGCGGGTGGGATGGGCGTGGTCTACCTGGGCTCCGACAAGAAGGGGCAGCGGGTCGCGCTGAAGGTCATCCGGCCGGACCTGGCGGAGGACCAGGAGTTCCGGTCGCGGTTCGCGCGCGAGGTCTCGGCGGCCCGGCGCATCAGGGGCGGCTGCACCGCTCGGCTGGTCGCCGCCGACCTGGAGGCGGACCGCCCCTGGTTCGCCACGCAGTACGTCCCCGGCCCCTCCCTGCACGACAAGGTCGTCGACGGGGGTCCGCTCGGCGCGGCCGACGTCGCGGCCGTGGGCGCCGCGCTGTCCGAGGGCCTGGTCGCCGTGCACGAGGCCGGGGTGGTGCACCGGGACCTGAAGCCGTCCAACATCCTGCTGTCCCCGAAGGGGCCGCGGATCATCGACTTCGGCATCGCCTGGGCCACCGGTGCCTCCACCCTCACGCACGTCGGCACCGCGGTCGGCTCCCCCGGGTTCCTCGCGCCGGAGCAGGTGCGCGGTGCCGCGGTCACGCCGGCCACGGACGTGTTCTCGCTCGGTGCCACGCTGGCGTACGCGTCGATGGGCGACTCGCCCTTCGGGCACGGCAGCTCCGAGGTGATGCTCTACCGCGTGGTGCACGAGGAGGCCCAGCTGCACGGCGTCCCGGACGCGCTCGCCCCGCTGGTGCGGGCGTGCCTGGCCAAGGACCCCGAGGAGCGCCCCAGCACCCTGCAACTGTCGCTGCGGCTCAAGGAGATCGCCGCCCGGGAGGCCCAGGGCATGGCCGACGTACGGCCGCCCGCGCCGCGCAGTGGTGAGGCGGACGTGCCCACGGGGCGGCTCGCCGACACCTACCCGGAGCGTGCCCAGCGGCGTCCGCAGGGCCGGCCGGGTGCGCAGGGCACTCCCCCGCCGCGCGGCACGTCGGGTTCGCGGGGACCCGCGCCCCGGGGTTCCGTCCCGTCGCGGGGCGGAGCGCCCTCCCGGGGCGGGACGCCTTCGCGCGGTGGCGCACCGTCGCGGGGCGGCGGTGCGGGGGCCCGGTCCGGGTCCCGGCCCACTCCGTCCTCCCGCGACACCACCGGCCGGAACTCGTCCCGCAACGACGGCGGCCGGTCCGCACCGCGCAGCGGAGCCGGCCGTACGGGGCCGAGGACGACGGGGACCGGCTGGCGGCGGCCCGCCAATCCGCGACTGCTGCGGCAGCGCCTGTTCGTGTTCGTGGTCGTGACGCTGCTGGTCGCGCTGGGCATCGCCGCCGCACAGGGCTGCCAGGGCCCCTCGCGCGGGCTCGGCGACGACCGAGGCGGCGTGCGCGCGGCGCAGCAGGAGCGGGTGGTGCAGCGGGAGGGGACGGTCCTGCCCGGCGGCCTCGCGGAGCGGCGTACTTCCGGAGTGTGAGGGTGCCCGGCGGTCTCGCGGAGCGGCGTACTTCCGGAGTGTGAGGGCCGAGCCCTGACGGACGTCTACGCCGATGGGCGTCCCGCCGTCACCGCGTAGAAGGCGACCGCGGCCGCCGCGCCCACGTTCAGGGAGTCGACACCGTGGGACATCGGGATGCGGACCCAGGTGTCGGACGCCGCCAGGGCCCGCCGGGACAGGCCGCTGCCCTCGGCGCCCAGCATGAGCGCCACCCGGTCCATGCGGTGCGGGGCGACCGCGTCGAGGGGCTCGGCGCGCTCGTCGGGGGTGAGCGCGAGGAGCGTGAAGCCCGCCTCACCGACCGTGGCGAGACCGGCCGGCCAGGTGTCGAGGCGGGCGTACGGCACGGAGAAGACGGCGCCCATCGAGACCTTGACGCTGCGCCGGTACAGGGGGTCGGCGCAGTCCGGGGAGAGCAGGACCGCGTCCATGCCGAGCGCGGCGGCGGAGCGGAAGATCGCCCCGATGTTGGTGTGGTCGTTGACGGACTCCATGACGACGACCCGGCGGGCGGTGGTCAGGAGGCCGGCCGCGGTCGGGAGCGGCTTGCGCTGCATCGAGGCGAGGGCGCCGCGGTGCACGTGGTAGCCGGTGACCTGTTCGGCGAGCGCCGGGTCGACGACGTACACGGGCGCGGGGGCCTCGTCGATGATGTCGCGCATGGTGTCGACCCACTTGGCGGACAGCAGCATGGAGCGCATCGCGTAGCCCGCCTCGCCGGCCCGCCTGATGACCTTCTCGCCCTCGGCGATGAACAGACCCTCGGCGGGCTCGCGGCGGCGCCGCAGTTCGACGTCGGTCAGGCCGGTGTAGTCGTGCAGGCGCGGGTCGTCGGGGTCGTCGAGGGTGACGAGGTCGGCCACGTCAGACCGTCCCGTGCGGGCCGACGGCGACGACCTCGCCGACGACGATGACGGCGGGCGGCCTGACCTCCTGCGCGACCACCGTGTCGGCGACAGTGGCGAGGGTCGCGTCCACCCGGCGCTGGGCGGCCGTGGTGCCCTCCTGGACGAGGGCGACCGGCGTGTCGGGAGACCTGCCGTGCGCGACGAGGGTGTCGGCGATCCTGCCGATCTTGTCGACGCCCATGAGGATCACGAGTGTGCCGGTGAGCTTGGCCAGGGACGGCCAGTCGACCAGGGAGCGCTCGTCGTCGGGGGCGACGTGCCCGCTGACCACGGTGAACTCGTGGGCGACGCCGCGGTGGGTGACCGGGATGCCGGCCGCGCCGGGGACCGAGATCGAGCTGGAGATGCCGGGGACGACGGTGCACGCGATGCCCGCCTCGGCCAGCGCCTGCGCCTCCTCCATGCCCCGGCCGAAGACGAACGGGTCGCCGCCCTTCAGCCGTACGACCGACTTGCCCTGCTTGGCGTGCTCGATGAGCGCGTTGTTGATGGCCTCCTGGGCCATGAAGCGGCCGTAGGGGATCTTGGCCGCGTCGACGACCTCGACGTGCGGCGGCAGTTCGGCGAGCAGGTCGCGGGGGCCGAGCCGGTCGGCGATGACGACGTCGGCCTCGGCGAGCAGACGGCGGCCGCGGACGGTGATCAGGTCCGGGTCGCCGGGGCCGCCGCCGACCAGGGCGACGCCGGGGGTGCGGGTGCGCCGGTGCGGGGCGACGAGGGTGCCGTCGCGCAGGCCCTCCACCACGGCGTCCCTGATTGCGGCGGTGTGGCGGGGGTCGCGGTGGCGCGCGTCGGTGGTGAGCACGGCGACGGTGACGCCCTCGCTGTGTCCGGTCGCCGGGGTCCAGGCGGTGGCCAGGTCCGCGTCGTCGGAGCGGACGCACCACACGCGGTGCCGCTCGGCCTCGGCGGAGGCGGCGTTGTTGGCCGCGGTGTCGCTGGTGGCGATCAGGGCGTACCAGGCGTCCGCGAGGTCCCCGTCCGTGTACGGGCGCCGCTCCCAGGTGATCTCGCCCGCGTCGGCCATGGCCTCGACGGACGGGGTCGCCTCGGGAGAGACGAGGCGGATGTCGGCGCCGGCCGCGATCAGGGCGGGCAGGCGGCGCTGGGCGACCTGTCCGCCGCCGAGGACGACCACGCGGCGGCCGGCGAGGCGGATGCCTACGGGGTAGGCGGGGTGTTCGGCCATGAGGGGACGGCTCCTCTTGCGGCGGTGGCGCTGACGTGCGGATTTTACGGCGGGGTGCCGGTGGGGGCTCGGGCGGTCCGGTGGGTGGACCGCTGGTCCGGTGGATGGACGCCCGCCGGACGGGGCTACGGGCACGGGGCCGCGGGGCCCGGCACCGTGGTCCCGGGGCCCGGCACCGTGGGTCCCGGGCCCCGCGTCGCGCGAGAGCTACTTCTCGGTGACGCCCGCCGAGTCGAACGTCGCCACCTCGTGCATGGCCCGCGCCGTGCTCTGCACCATGGGCAGGGCGAGCAACGCCCCGGTGCCCTCGCCGAGGCGGAGGTCGAGGTCGACCAGCGGACGCAGGCCCAGCTTGTTGAGCGCGGCGACATGACCGGGCTCGGCGCTGCGGTGACCGGCGATGCAGGCCGCGAGGACCTCGGGGGCGATCGCGCGGGCCACCAGGGCGGCGGCACCGGCGCTGACGCCGTCCAGGATCACCGGGGTGCGCAGGGAGGCGCCGCCGAGCAGCAGGCCGACCATGGCCGCGTGCTCGAAGCCGCCGACCGCCGCGAGGACGCCGACGGGGTCGGCCGGGTCCGGCTGGTGGACCTCCAGCGCGCGGCGGACGACCTCGGTCTTGCGGGCCAGCGTCTCGTCGTTGATGCCGGTGCCACGGCCGGTGACCTCGGCCGGGTCGGCGCCGGTGAAGACGGAGATGAGGGCGGCGGACGCGGTGGTGTTCGCGATGCCCATCTCGCCGGTGAGCAGCGCCTTGTTGCCGGCCGCCACCAGGTCACGGGCGGTCTCGATGCCGACCTCGATGGCCTGCTTGGCCTCCTCGCGGGTCATCGCGGGGCCTGTGGTCATGTCGGAGGTCCCCGCGCGGACCTTGCGGGGCAGCAGGCCCGGCATCGCTGGCAGGTCGGTGGCGACACCGACGTCCACGACGCACACCTCGGCGCCGACCTGGGTGGCGAACGCGTTGCAGACCGCGCCTCCGCCCAGGAAGTTGGCCACCATCTGGGCGGTGACCTCCTGCGGCCAGGGTGTGACGCCCTGGGCGTGCACGCCGTGGTCGCCGGCGAAGACGGCGACGGCCGCGGGCTCCGGGATGGGCGGCGGGCACTGCCGGGACAGTCCGGACAGCTGGGCGGAGATGATCTCCAGCATGCCGAGCGCCCCTGCGGGCTTGGTCATGCGCTTCTGCCGTTCCCACGCCTCGCCGAGCGCCTTGGCGTCCAGCGGGCGGATCTGCGCGACGGTCTCGGCGAGCAGGTCGTGCGGCGCCTCGCCGGGCAGGGCGCGACGGCCGTACGTCTCCTCGTGCACCACCCAGGACAGCGGGCGGCGCTTGGACCAGCCGGCCTGCATCAGCTCGGGCTCGTCCGGGAACTCGTCGACGTACCCGACGCACAGGTAGGCGACGACGTCCAGGTGCTCGGGCAGGCCGAGGGCGCGCACCATCTCGCGCTCGTCGAAGAAGCTGACCCAGCCGACGCCGAGGCCCTCGGCGCGGGCGGCGAGCCAGAGGTTCTCGACGGCGAGCGCGGAGGAGTACGGCGCCATCTGCGGCTGCGTGTGGCGGCCGAGGGTGTGGCGGCCGCCGCGGGTCGGGTCGGCGGTGACGACGATGTTGACCGGGGTGTCGAGGATGGCCTCGATCTTCAGTTCCTTGAACTGCTTGGCCCGGCCCTTGGGCAGCGACTTCGCGTACGCGTCGCGCTGACGCGTCGCCAGTTCGTGCATCGCCCGGCGGGTGTCGGCCGAGCGGATGACGACGAAGTCCCAGGGCTGCGAGTGGCCGACGGACGGCGCGGTGTGCGCGGCCTCCAGGACGCGGAGCAGCACCTCGTGCGGGATGGGGTCGGCGCGGAAGCCGTTGCGGATGTCGCGGCGCTCGCGCATGACCTTCAGGACGGCCTCGCGCTCCGCGTCGTCGTAGGCGGGGGCCGCCGGGCCTACGGGCTGCGGTGCTTCGGCGGCTGCGGCGGCTTCGGTCGTGCTCCCGTGCGGGGCTTCCTGGGGGGCGGGGGCTTCCTGGGAGGCGGGCTCCGCGTCGGGCGCTTCCGCCTCCGCGGTCGCCTCGGTCGCCTGGGCGGCTTCGGCCACGTGGTCGTCCTCGTTGGCGCCCCGGGTGTCCAGGTCGTCGACGCTCTGGACGAGTTCGGGGTCGGCCTCGCGCGGCGCCGGTACCGCGGCGACGGCCTCCTCGGCCACCGGGGGCGCGGCGACGGGCTCCGGTGCGGGGGCCTCCGGCGGGACCAGGACGGCCTCGGGCGGCGTGGGCGCGAGGTGCGGCGTGGTGGGCACCTGGCCACCGTCGACGGGCAGGAACTCGCCCACGGGCTGGGCGGGCTGCGGTTCCTGGGCGACGGGGGCGGCCGGGGCGACGGCGGCCTGCGCGGGCACGGGTTCCGCCGTGCCGTCGGCCACGGCCGCGGCCTGCTCCTCCTCCTGCTCCTGCTCCTGCTCCTGCTCCTGCTCCTGCTCCTGCTCCTGCTCCTGCGGCATGTTGGCGTCCATGAGGGACTGAGGGCCCTGGGCGGCCTCCGGCTCCGGGGCCGGTCCCGGGGACGGCTGGGGGACGGCGAACTGCGGCGCGGGCGGGGCGTCCGGCAGCGCGTGCGGTGCCTCTTCCGCGGCGGGCCGTACCTCCGCGTGCGCGGGCTGAGCGGGCTCCGCCTGGTCCGGAGCGGGCTGCTCCGGAGCCGGGGACGGCTCGGGCTCGGCGCCCTCGGGCACGGCCGGCTCGGGTGTGTCCGCCTCGGGCTCCGCGGCGGCCACGGACGCGTCGGACACCTGGACGTCGCCGTGTTCGGGCGCGGGAGCCTCGGAGGGCGGGGCGTCCTGTGCCGCGGGCGCCTCCGGGGCGTCGGCCACCGGGAGTTCCTCGACTCCCTGCGGTGCCGCTGCCGGGGCCGGGGCCTGCGCCGGTACTTCGGCCGGGGCCTGCGCCGGTGCTTCTTCCGGAGCCGACTGCGCGGGAGCCTCCTGGGCTTCCGCAACCGCGGTGGCCTCCTGGGGCCCCGCGCTGTCCTCAGCCGCCTGGACGGGCTCGGTCACGGGCTCGGCGGGAACCGGCTCGGGAACAGCCGCCGGTACGGCTTCCTCCGCGGGTCCGGTGACCTGCTCCGCGTCGACCGGCGCCGCCTCCCGCGGTGCGGGCGCCGCCTCTTCCGGTGCGGGCGCCTCCTGCGGTTCGCCGGGCTCGCCGGGACCCCCGGACGTCCCGCCCGTCGCCGCCACGGCCTCCGTGGCCACCCGGGTCACGAGCGCCTGGGCCGCGCCCACCGGCTCGGCCGACTGCTGCTCCGGTACCGGAACAACCGTTTCCGCATGCCCCGCCCCGGCGTTCACCGGGACCTCCTGGGCCTCGGCCGCCGGTTGCGCTCCCCAGGGTGCCGCCGCCTGCGGGGTCGGCACGGCGGCCTGCGGCACGTCGAGGTACTCGGGCCCCGCGGCCGGCGGGGCGGGGTGCCGTACCGGCGCGTCGGCGGGGCCGCGGTCGGCGAGTGAGCGCACCGGGCTCGCGGAGGTGTCCGGGATCGGCGGACCGAGGTGGAGGGGCCGGCGCGGCGGGACCGGGGCGGACGCGGGGTCCTGCGCCGGGTCGGGCAGCCGGACGCCACCGAGGTCGACCGAGCCGCTGTCGCGGCCGGACATCTCGTGCGGGCCGGGCTGGTGCACGGTCTCGACGACCGGCTCCGGCGCCGGCGGCGCGACCTCGTTGCCCCAGGCACTCTGGGCTCCCGGCAGCAACAACAGGTCCTCGTCCTCGGCGGTGGCCTCGGAGAGGTAGGTGTACGCGCCGGGTGCGGGGACGCCCGGCTGCTCCACCATGCCTGCGTTCTCCGGCAGCCCCTCGCCCGGGATCTGGCCGGTGTCGGTCATGCGTAACCCCTCGCCCATCGGTTAGTGCTTCTACGACCAGCTCACCCGGGACGGCGCACCGACCGCCCGTAGTGAAGAACGAGCGGGCGTGCCCAGCGGCACGAACGACCCGCGGGAAAAGACGACAAAGCCATTGAGTGGCATTGTCGCGGTCGTTCCCCCGCCACGACAGCTTGATCCGCGACGGCCCGCTGTGGACTGCGCCACGTTGCGCGTCCTCCGGTTCTGCCGTACCACACCCGCCCCCGAAGGGACGGGTTTTTACGGACATCGACCGACGAACTGCCGGGTGTCCGCATGCGGTACAACAATCCGCCAGCCTACCCCGAGCGGTATGAACAACCGATCACGGGGCGCGGTCACCGTGGGGCCTCAGCGGGGTGCTTCGCGCCGCACGATCTCCCCGCTGAGCAGGAACGCGACGCTCCGCTCCGTCTCCGTCCAGGCCCGGGTGTCGAGTCCGACGGACTGCAGCAGGGCGCACTCGACGCGGTAGCCGTGCTCCGTCAGGTCCCTGCCGACGAGTTCGGCCGCGTCCCGGGTCGCGGCGTGCGCGACGATGCGCTGCGGGCGGCGGTCCGCGACCGCGGAGACCACGGCCGCTCCCCCGCCGCCGACGCGGACGACGTCCGGTTCGGGGAGGTTCTCCAGGATGTGCGGCGCGCTGCCGTGCACGGTCTGCAGCTGGACCCCGAAGTGCCGGGCGGTGGCCTCGGTGCGGGCGCAGGCGTCCCGGTCGCGGTCGACCGCGATCACGGCGGCGCCGCCGCGGGCGGCCTCGGTGGCGAAGGCGCCGCTGCCGCAGCCGATGTCCCACACGAGGTCGCCGAGGCGCGGTCCGAGCCGGGCGAGTTGGGCGGTGCGCAGCAGGTCGGTCTCGCCCTCGCCCAGTGCGCCGCCGTAGGCCGCGGCGGGCAGCGACCAGCCGCGGGGGCCGGTGGCGGGGTCGCGGCCGGCGATCCAGCCGGTGCCGTCGCCTGCGCCGGCCGGACCGGCGCTGCCGCCCGCCACGATGACGACGTTCGGGTCGCGCCAGGTGTGGTCGGCGGCCTTGTCGGAGGTGACCACGGTGACCCGCTCGCGGGTGGTGCCGAGTTCCTCGCAGATGACGAAGGTGCGGTGGACGCCCTCCATCAGCAGGCCGAGTTCGGCCGGTCCGGCGCCCGGTGAGGTGAGTACCGCGACTTTGGTGTGGGCCCGGCACACGTTCACCGCGCGTCGCAGGGTGCGGGGGTGGGCGACGACCACATGTGCGTCGTCCCAGGGCATCCCGGCACGGGCGAAGGCGGCGGCCACCGAGGAGACGGCGGGGACGACCTCCACCTCCAGGCCGAACTCGGGCGCCCGCAGGGTGCGTACGACACCGAAGAAGCCGGGGTCGCCGTCGGCCAGCACGACCGTCGTGCCGCGGTGGGCGGCGAGGCGGCGGGCGGCGAGGGCGACGCTGCCGAGCCGGATGCGCTCGGCGGTGGGCGGTACCTCGGGAAGTGCCAGGTGGTGTGCGGCACCGGCCACCAGGGTGGCGGCGCCCAGTGCGGAGCGTGCCGCGGCGGTCAGCGGCGAACCGTCCCAGCCGATCACCGTGACCCGGTCGGCCATCGTCGTCAGTCTCCAGGGTTTTCGCAGGTCGTGGTCGCGGAACCGTCGCGGGCGCGCCCCGTGAGGGTACCTGGTGCGGCCTGGGGCCGGGGTGGTGGCGCCGGACGCCCCCCGTGTATCAGTTCCAGTCGGTGAAGGTGGTGAAACCGTCGGTGTCGGTCAGCTGTCCGGTGGTGCCCTCGAGGTCCTCCGGCAGCAGACTCCACACGATGAAGTCGGTGCGTACGTCCGTCCAGACGCCGTCGTCGGTGCGTACCCGGGCTATGCAGGCGCCCCGCAGCACACCTTCGCTGATGCAGCCGATCTTCTGGGCGACCTGCTGGGAGGCGGTGTTGTCGGCCGCGGTGCGCAGCTCGACGCGTTCGAACTTCTGGTCGCCGAAGAGCCACTGGGCGGTGGCGAGCGCCGCCTCGGACGCGTACCCCTCACCCCGGGCCCAGGGGGCGACTATGTACGAGAGTTCGGTGGCCCTCACGTGCCAGTTGGTCTTGCTGAGCTGGATGACACCGACCAGTCGCTGGGTGAGGAACTCGGTGACGGCGAGGTCGAGCCCCCGGCCCGCGGTGCGCTCGGCGGGGGCGTACTCGCCGATCCAGGTGGCGGCGTTGTCCTCGGTGAAGGGCTGGGGGACGTGGGTCCAGGCGGCGACCTGCTCGTCGTTCATCATCGCGGCCAGCGCGGGTACGTCGTCCTCGTCGAGGGGGCGCAGCACCAACCGCTCCGTGCTGATGGAGATGTTGGGGAAGGTGCTCGTCATGCGCCGCTCCGTAACCTGGGTAACCGTCAGGGCCTGCTCGAACTGCCCAGCATGCAGCATGAAAGCACTCAACCAAACCACCGGGACCGCCCCGTGAGCACGGAGCGGACCCGGTGGGTGACGCGGTGTCCGGCCCGCACGGCGGACCGGAGGGAGCCTGGGCGTCGGGCTCAGAAGGAGGGCAGGACCGCGCCGGCGTACTTGTCCTCGATGAACTTCTTCACCTCGGGCGAGTTGAGGAGCTTCGCGAGCTTCTTGACGCGCGGGTCGTCCTCGTGGCCCTCCTTCACGGCGAGGAGGTTGCTGTTCGGGTTGCCCTTGGCGCTCTCCAGGACGAGGGCGTCCTGGGCGGGCTTCAGGTCGGCCTCGATGGCGTAGTTGCCGTTGACGACCGCCGCGTCCACGTCGTCCAGGGAGCGCGGGGTCTGGGCCGCCTCCAGCTCCTTGAACTCGAGGTTCTTCGGGTTCTTGGTGATGTCGGCGGGGGTCGCCGCGGTGCCGACGCCGTCCTTGAGACCGATGATCCCGTTGGCGGCGAGCAGCTGCAGGGCGCGGCCCTCGTTGACGGTGTCGTTGGGGACGGCGACGGTCGCACCGCTCTTCAGGTCGTCGGCCTTCTTCACCTTGTGGGAGTAGAGGCCGAGGGGCTCCAGGTGCACGTCGACGACGGACACGATGTGGGTGCCGTTCTTCTTGTTGAAGTCGTCGAGGTAGGGCTGGGTCTGGAAGTAGTTGGCCCCCACGGAGCCGTCCTCCGTCGCCGTGTTCGGCGTGACGTAGTCGGTGAACTCCTTGACCTCGAGGTCGAGGCCCGCGTCCTTGGCCAGGTTGTCCTTGACGTAGTCGAGGATCTCGGCGTGCGGGGTGGGGCTCGCGGCGACGACCAGCGGGCCCGAGGTGTCGGAGGCGGAGTCCTTGTCCGAGCCGCAGGCGGACAGCCCGAGGGTGAGGGCTCCGGCGGCGAGGACGGCGGTGGTGATCTTGGCGGTGTTACGCACGAAAAGTGCCTTTCCTGAGGTGGTGCGGCCCCGCCCGGTACGGCGGGGAGTCTGATGGGGGCGCGGTCAGGCGACCTTGCCGACGTCGGCCGCGGCGGGCTCCTTGGCCCTGAGCAGCCGGAGCCTGGGGGCGGCTCCGCCGCGTCCGCCGCGGCGGTGCAGGGTGCGGGCCGCGTAGTCGCCGGCGAACTGGATGAGGGAGATGGCGACGGCGAGGAGCGCGACGGTGATCCACATGAAGCCGGGTTCGAAGCGCTGGTAGCCGTAGCGGACGGCCAGGTCGCCGAGGCCGCCGCCGCCGACGGTGCCGGCCATGGCGGAGTAGCCGATGAGGGCGATGATCGTGGTGGTGGTGGAGGCGATCAGGGAGGGGAGCGCCTCGGGGACCAGGACCTTGCGGACGATGGTCCAGGTGTTGCCGCCCATGGACTGGACGGCCTCGACGAGCCCTCCGTCGACCTCGCGCACGGCGGTCTCGACGAGCCGCGCGAAGAACGGGATGCCGCCGATGGCGAGCGGCACGATCGCGGCCTCGCTGCCGATGGTGGTGCCGGTGACCCAGCGGGTGAAGCTCATCAGGGCGACCATGAGGATGATGAACGGCATCGAGCGGCCGATGTTCACGATCTGCCCGATGACCTTGTTGACCACGACGTTCTGCAGCAGGCCGCCGCGGTCGGTGAGGACGAGGAGCACGCCGAGCGGAAGTCCGACGACGACCGCGATCAGGGTGGACCAGCCGACCATGATCAGGGTCTCCCAGGACGCCTGCTCCAGCAGCGGCTGCATTTGCGACCAGGTCACTTGGCACCTTCCTTCACCAGCGAGGCGGACGTGGCAGGCGCGGTGGCGGCGTCCGGCGTCTCGTTCACCACGTCGATCTGCAGGCCCTGTTCGCGCAGGAAGCCGACGGGCACGACGTTGTCCTCGTAGCGGCCGGGCAGTTCGATGCGCATCCGGCCGACCTGGAGGCCGCCGACGGCGTCGATGGCGGCGCCGAGGATCGATATGTCGATGTTGTAGGTGCGGGAGAGCTGGGAGATGACGGGCTGGGTGGCGGCCTCGCCGTGGAAGGTCACGTCGAGGACGGTGCGGTCGTCCGCGGAGGCGTCGCCGCCGACCGGGAAGAGCGCGGCGGCCAGTTCGGAGCCCGGGGTGGCGAGGAGCTCGCCGACCGTGCCGGACTCGACGATGCGGCCCCGGTCCATGAGGGCGGCCGAGTCGCAGATGCTCTTGACGACGTCCATCTCGTGCGTGATGAGCAGGACGGTCAGCCCGAGCTGCCGGTTCAGGTCGCGCAGCAGCTGGAGGATGGAGCGGGTGGTCTCCGGGTCGAGGGCGCTGGTGGCCTCGTCGGAGAGCAGGACCTTGGGGTCGCCGGCCAGGGCGCGGGCGATGCCGACGCGCTGCTTCTGGCCGCCGGAGAGCTGGGCGGGGTAGGCCCCCGCCTTGTCGGCCAGGCCGACGAGGTCGAGCAGTTCCAGCGCCTTGCGGGAACGTTCCTTCCCCGACTTTCCGAGGATTTCCAGCGGCAGTTCGACGTTGTCCCGCACGGTCCGCGAGGAGAGCAGGTTGAAGTGCTGGAAGACCATGCCGATACGGCTGCGCGCCTCGCGCAGTTCCCGGCCCGCGCGGGGGCCGCGGCCGGCCAGCGCCGTGAGGTCCTGCCCGGCGACGGTGACCGTGCCGGCGGTGGGGCGCTCCAGGAGGTTGACGCAGCGGATGAGCGAGGACTTGCCGGCGCCGGACTGGCCGATGACGCCGTACACCTCGCCCTCGCGGACGTGCAGGTCGACGCCGTCCAGGGCGGTGACCTCGCGGCCGCGTGAACGATAGACCTTGGTGAGGCCCGATGTGGTGATCACGTGGGTTTCCGTCACTGTCGAGTGCGCGGCGCGGTGGTGTGCGCCGGGCACGGGGCGTTGTTCTTCGGGTTCTCGGGGCCCTTCGGAACGCGGCACGGTTCTCGCGGTGGCGGTGCGCCATGGCGGTGGGACCGGGGAGAAACGTGTGCGCGGGGCGTGGCTCGGCCGCGTGCGCGTGGGGCGCGCGGGCATGAGCGGGCGCTCGCTTCGGGGCGCGAGGCTCAGGTGGTGCGGGGGCCCTCTAGAAGGCGCACATTCGGCGGCACATACAACGAGCACCGGGCGTCGTCGTCGCCTCGGTCGCAGGGGTGCGGTCGCTCGTGGTGCTCATGCGGATCAGTAAAGCAGACGTATGCCCGCGGCCGGAGACCGCTGTCCGGATACTGGACAGGTGTGGACGGTGGATGGCCGCTGGGGCGCTGATCGGCCCCGGACGGCGATCTCCGTTCCGCCCTCGGTGACCAGTGCCGACAAGGCCGAGAGGCTGGTGGCCGCCGGGGCGGCGTCGCGGTCGTCGGCGCGGGGGGTTGTGGCCAACGCCACGGTCCGCGGGGTCGGTGGCGCGTCCGGCCGGGAGCGCGGCGTGGGGCGTCCGAGCATCGTCGCCGTCCCTGCGGGGCCGGGGGCGGCGGGCCTTTTGGGCCGTAATAGGCTCGCTGCCATGCTTGACGTCCTGACGCTGGTGACCGGCGTCGCCGCACTGCTGCTGGCCGCCTGGTGCGGCTGGGCCGCCTACCGCGACCAGCCGACGAAGGACTGGCACTTCATCGGGATGGCCGTGGTCTCGGCGCTGGCGCTGATCCAGCTGGTGGTCGGGGTCGTGCAGCTGGCGCGGGGCGAGGAACCGGAGCAGGGCACGACGATCTTCGTGGCGTATCTGCTGGGTGCCTTCGCGTGTGTGCCGGCGGCGGGCTTCATGTCGCTGGCCGAGCGCACCCGCTGGGGCTCGGTGACCGTCGCGGCCGGCGGTGTCGTCCTCGCCGTCCTGGAAGTCCGGCTGTTCGACATCTGGGGAGGCTGAGATGGTGGTCACGCAGGAGAAGCGGACCGGGCAGCGGCTGATCGCCGGGCCCGGCATCCTGCTGGTGTGGCTGTACGGCGTGATGGTCGTCGGCGCGGTGTCGCGGTCCGTGTACCAGATCGCGACGGAGTTCGACCGGGCCCCGCTCGCCTACGCGCTGTCGGCTCTCGCGGGCGTGGTCTACGGGTTCATCACCTACACCCTGGTGCGCGGCGGCGAGACGGCCCGCAAGGCGGCGCAGGTGTGCTGCGCCGCCGAACTGGTGGGCGTGCTGACGGTCGGCACCTGGACGCTGGTGGAGCCGTCGGCCTTCCCCGACGCCACCGTGTGGTCGGACTACGGGATGGGTTACCTCTTCATTCCCGTGCTGCTGCCGCTGTCGGCCCTGTACTGGCTGCGCCGGGCCCGCACCGCGTAGCGGTCGTGCCGGGGCCCGGCGGGCCGACGGCCGCTCAGGCCGTGGTCGCGTACGTCTCCGCGGGCTTCTCCAGGACGATCATGGGTACGCCGTCGGTGCCCTCGGCGGTGCCCACCGTCTGGTAGCCGACGCGGCGGTACAGCCGCAGGTTGCCTTCGCTGCGGTGCCCGGTGTGCAGCCGGAACCGCTTGGCGCCGCGCTCCTCGACCAGCGCCGACTCGGCGGCCCGCAGCAGCCGGGCCCCGATGCCGTGCCCCTGGAGACGGGGGTGGACGCAGAGCTTGCCGATGGACGCCGCCCCGTCCTCGGTCACCCGCCCCCGCACCGAGCCGACGACCTCGTCGCCGAGCCGCGCCACGAAGACGCAGTCGCCGGCGACCTCCTCGCGCACCGAGTCCAGGCTCTGGACGAGCGGGTCGATGCGGTAGTTGGCGTACAGCGCGGCCTCGCTCTGGAAGCAGAGGTACTGCAGCCGGAAGATCTGCTCGGCATCCTGTTCGGTCGCCGCCGAGATGGTCACGCTCATGCCCATGTGCGCATGCCTCCCGCTCACCTGATCACCTGTAGTCCCCCACTCCTATCCCCGTCCTCAGCCGGCCGCAACCTCCGGAGTCAGCAATCGACGCAGACATCCCAGACATCGGGAGCGTTCCGGACCAAGACTGCCCTGTGAGATACCCAACTCCCCCGCGATTTCCCGGTATGTGAGGTCCCTGGGCGACAACAGGGCTTCCATCAGGCGGGGGCAGCGGCCCGGCAGCCGGCGCACCGCGTCGCGCAGGGCGCGGCGGCGGGCCGCGGCGAGCGCGAGCCGCTCGGGCTCGTGGGCGTACTCGGCAACACCGGCGGGTTCGGTCCCGTACGGCCGCTCGTTGCGGGCCGTGCGGCGGGTGCGGCGGGCCTCGGTGCGGACGGCACTGCGCAGCCAGCGGTGCGGGTCCGGGGGTGGGCCGTCGACCGCCAGGCGTTCCAGCAGGCGCAGCCAGACCGCCTGTTCCAGGTCGCCGGGCTCGGTTCCGGACGCATATGCCTCGGCCGATGCCTCGGCGGTGAGCAGCGGGCGCAGGGAGGTGACCAGGTCGTGCGTCATATGCACATCGACGCGGCCGCCCGGGCGGCGGGTTGCCCGGGCGGCCGAAGGTTCACCCCAACCGGGGGCGGTCGCTCAGTCGTTGACGTCCTCGCGGGCCAGCACACCCGTGTCCGGGTTGTCGGTGAAGATGCCGTCGATACCGGTGGCGAAGTACGTCCGGAACGCGCCGAAGACGTCGCCGTAGGCGTCGGGGTCGCTGCCCTTGCGGAACTCCGCGGGCAGGAAGGGGTTCTCGTTGCGCATCGTGTAGGGGTGCAGGATCAGGCCCGCGCGGTGCGCGTCGCGGACGAGCGTCGTCGGCTCGGTGAGCCGCCCCGCGGAGTCCTTCGGGATGATCAGGTCCAGGGTCGGTCCGATGCCCTGCGCGTAGGAGGCGATCTCCTTCAGCCCCTTGGGCGTGACGAGGTCGGCCGTGGTGCGCGGGTCGCCGGTCTCGACGAAGTCCCACGGGCGGCTGTTCGCGCCGGACAGCAGGACGGCGAGGGGGTTGCCGACCAGCTTGTTCATCCGCTGGATGCTGGTGGGCTCGAAGGACTGGATGATGACGGGCGAGTTCTTCCGGTCCTTGCCGTACTTGCGCAGCAGCCGTGCCAGCCGCTCCTCCGTGCCCAGGCCCAGCTTGCGGAAGTAGGTGGGGTGCTTGAGCTCGGGGTAGATCCAGACCTGCTTGCCGCGCCTGCGGGTCTGCTCGTTCTGCCAGCGCAGCACCTCCTCGAAGGTGGGGATCTCCCAGCGGCCGTCGTAGAGGGTGTTGTGCGGGCGGTTGGCCGGGATGCGCTCGGTGGCGCGGAGCGTCTTGAGCTCGGCGAGCGTGAAGTCCTCGGTGAACCAGCCGGTGGTGGAGACCCCGTCGAGCAGCTTGGTGCGCTTGCGGTCGGCGAACTCCGGGTGGGCGGCGACGTCCGTGGTGCCGCCGATCTCCGGCTCGTGCCGACAGACCAGGTGACCGTCCTTCGTGGGGACCAGGTCACCGGCCTCGACGATGTCGGCGCCCAGGTCGAGGGCCAGTTCGTAGGACCCGAAGGTGTGCTCGGGGCGGTAGCCGCTGGCGCCGCGGTGACCGATGACGGTCGGCACGGGCAGGCTCTCGACCCCGCCGCCGTGTCCGCCGCCGTGCCGGGTGCCGGCGGCTCTCGCCGTGCCGGGCAGGCCGAGTACCGCGCCGCCCGCGCCGAGCACCGCCGCCCCGAGGAGCGCCCGCCGTCCGGTGCCGCCGCCCGCCCGCTCGTCCGACTCCTGCGTTCCCATGGGGCCCTCCTGCCGTTGACCGTCCCGTGCGCGCCGATCGTAGGGGCGCGTACATGACGAGCGGGAGACCGCGACCGGAACACGCGGGTGCACCGAGGTGTCGTGTGGGGCGGCCGGCTGACGTGCCGTCGGCTTGGCGGCGGCGTGGCGGGGTAGGCGAAGGACACAGGCCCGGTGGCGTCGCCCGGGCGGCGCGCCTCACGCGGACGGGGTGCCGTGTGTGCTTCGATCCCGGCCGTGTCCGGTGAACACGCGTCGATACGCGTCAATGCCGCACCGGACCTGGATGACCCGAGGTGCGTGACCCCCCGGGCCGCGAGTAATGTCCTCACCTGCACAGACTCATACCGCATCCCGACACCGGAGGGCCCGTTGTCCCGCTTCGTGTTCATCAAGGCAGTGCTCGGTCCGATCATGCGCCTGATGTTCCGCACACGGGTGGAGGGTGTGGAGAACATCCCGGGCGACGGTCCGGTGATCCTGGCCGGCAACCACCTCACCTTCATCGACTCGGTGATCATGCCCCTGACCTGCGACCGGCAGGTCTTCTTCATCGGCAAGGACGAGTACGTCACCGGCAAGGGCCTCAAGGGGCGGCTGATGGCCTGGTTCTTCACCGGGGTCGGCATGGTCCCGGTCGACCGGGACGGCGGCCGGGGCGGGGTGGCGGCCCTGATGACCGGCCGCCGCATCCTGGAGGAGGGCCACGTCTTCGGCATCTACCCGGAGGGCACCCGCTCCCCCGACGGCCGCCTCTACCGCGGCCGCACCGGCATCGCCCGGCTCACCCTGATGACGGGCGCCCCGGTGGTGCCGTTCGCCGTCATCGGCACCGACAAGCTCCAGCCGGGCGGCGCGGGTCTGCCCCGGCCGGGCCGGGTCACGGTCCGCTTCGGCGAGGCCATGGAGTTCTCCCGCTACGAGGGCATGGACCGCGACCGCTACGTGCTGCGGGCGGTGACCGACTCCGTGATGACGGAGGTCATGCGCCTGTCCGGCCAGGAGTACGTCGACATGTACGCGAGCAAGGCGAAGGCGGCGTAGCACCGCCGACCCGCGTACGCGATACGGCGGACCGCTCGGTGAGCGGTCCGCCGTATCGCGTTTTCGCGCCCCGGGGCCAGGGGCGCCCCGGGGCCAGGGGGTGTTCGCCCCGCGACCTACGGGTGTTCCACCCCGTCCACCCCGTCCTCCAGGCGCTGGCCGCGCAGCAGGTACCAGGACGCCGCGGCGGCGGCCAGGAGTACGGCGGCCCCGACGCCCGCCGCGAGGGTCAGGCCGTCGACGAAGGCCTGCCGGGCGGAGTCCAGCAGCGCCTGCCCGGCCGGGCCGGGGAGGTGGGCGGCGGCCTCCACCGCACCGCCCAGCGACTCGTGGGCCGCGTCCGGGGTGCCTGCGGGCCCGGTGAAGTCGCGGTAGACGCCGGTCACGATGGAGCCCAGCACCGCGATGCCGAGGGCGGCGCCGAGTTCGTACGCCGTCTCGGAGACCGCGGAGGCGGCGCCCGCCTGTTCACCGGGGACGCTGGAGAGGATCACGTCGGCGGTGACGGTGAACGCGAAGCCCGCGCCGAGCCCGACGACCAGCAGGGCCGCGCCGAGCAGCGGGTAGCCGGTGTGCTGACCGATGACGGTCAGCGCGGCGAGCGCGAGACCGACGGCGGCGAGTCCGCCGGCGACCACGGCACGGACCGAGAATCGCCGGGCCGCGCGGCCGGCGATCAGACCGGCCACCACCGCGCCGACGGCGGCGGGCAGTTCGGCCAGGCCCGCCTCGAAGGGCCGCCTGCCCTGGACGAGTTGCAGGTACTGGGAGAGGAAGAACACCAGCCCCGACAGGCCCAGGATGGTCAGCAGGTCGGCCAGGACCGCGCCGCTGAAGCCGCGGTTGCGGAACAGCCGCATGTCGAGCAGCGGGACCGGCATGGTCAGCTGGCGGCGGACGAAGCCGTAGAGCGCGGCGGCGCCCACCAGACCCGCGGCGAGTGTGGCCCAGGCGAACCCGTGGGCGGCGGTCTCCTTGACCGCGTACACGACTGCGACCATGCCGACCAGGGAGAGGACGACGCTGAGCAGGTCCCAGGGGCCCGGGTTCGGGTTGCGGGACTCGGGCAGCATCTTCACGCCGACGACGACCAGGACGGCCATCACGGGCAGGTTGATCAGGAAGACCGAGCCCCACCAGAAGTGCTCCAGCAGGAACCCGCCGACCACCGGGCCGACCGCCGCACCGGCGGACGCGGCCGCGCCCCAGATGCCGACGGCGAGGCTGCGTTCGCGCGGGTCGTGGAAGAGGTTACGGATCAGGGCGAGGGTGGCGGGCATCAGGGTGGCGCCCGCGACGCCGAGCAGGGCCCGGGCGAGGATCATCACCTCGGGCGTGTGCGCGTAGGCGTTGAGGACGGAGATCGCGCCGAAGGCGGTGGCGCCGACGAGCAGGATCCGTTTGCGTCCGATGCGGTCGCCGAGGCTGCCCATGGAGACGAGCAGGCCGGCGATGACGAAGGAGTAGACGTCCCCGATCCAGAGCAGCTGGGTGCCGGAGGGTGCCAGGTCCTCGCTGATGTAGGGGGTCGCGAGACCGAGGACGGTCGCGTCGACGGCCACCAGCAGCACGGCCAGCACCAGGACGGACAACGCCAGCCAGCGGCCGGGGCGCTTCACCGCCTCGGTCGGGCGGGCCGGCTGCAGGGTGCGGTTCATGGTTCCTCTCTCCGGAGTGCGCCGCCGAGCAGCAGCTCGACGATCATGTGGGTGAAGTCGTTGCGGGCCACGCGGCCCTCGGCCACCGCCCAGGCGCCGGAGGCCAGCAGGCCGTACAGCGCCTCGGTGAGCCAGACGGGCGTGAGGTCGATGCGGAACTCGCCGCTCTCCTGGCCCCTGCGGAACAGCTCGGTGAGGGCGGCGTCGATGCGGGCCCAGCCCTCGTTCTGCTCCTCGCCCTCGAACAGCTGGTTCTCGGTGTAGAGGAAGGCGAGCAGGCCGGCGGAGGGTTCCATCTCGCGGACCAGTCGGCGCACCGCTTCGGCCGCCGGGCCCTCGTCGGTGCGGGCCGTCGCGAGGGCGGCCTCGCACTCGGCGATGCCCAGCGACTCCAGCGCCCGGACGAGGGCGTCGCGCCCGGCGAAGTGCCGGTGCAGCGTCGCCCGGCTGATGCCGGCGGCTCTGGCGACCTCGTCCATGGTCGCGGTGGACTTCCGGGTCAGCAGGGCCGCGGCGCTGCGCAGTACCTGTTCTCGATCGACGGCCATGAGACAACGATAACCCATATGAGACATTCTTGTCTCACACCGGGCATGCGTGACTCACCTCTCGGGGCGGTCACGGGTGCAGCGGGTCGGCGCTCTCAGTGCCAGGGCAGCTGCCCGCGGCGCTCCCAGTAGGCGTGCGGTTCCTCGGCGAGTGCGCCGAGCCGCGCCACCTGGTCGTCGTCGAGGTCGACCACGGCGGCGTGCAGGTTCGAGCCGAGCTGGTTGACCGTCGCCGCGCCGGACAGGACCACACCGGCCCAGGGCTGCCGCAGGACCAGGGCGAGGGCGACCGCGTCGCAGCCCAGGGCCGTCTCCTCCGCGACGGCCTTCAGGACGCCGGGCGCGTGCGGCTCCGCGAGCCGGCCGTTGGCCATGCCCTCCTTGACGAGCACGGTGAGCCCGGCCTCGTGCGCCTCGGCCAGCGCGGGTCCGGCGGAGGTCTCCAGCGCGTTGAACGTCGACTGGACGGTACGGAAGAGGGGCTCGCCGTCGACGGTCACGGCGAGCGCGGCGCGGATCGCGTCGGCCTGGGCGGGGCCGCTGGTGGAGAAGCCGACGGTGCTGCCCTGCGCGGCGGCCTCGGCCAGCCTGGCGTGCAGCTCCTTGTCGGTGAGGGCGGGGCTGTCCGGGGTGAGCGAGTGGATCTGGTACAGGTCGAGCCGGTCGCCGAGCAGGGCGTCGGTCTCGGCGCGCTGGCGGTCGTAGGTCGCGACGCCGTGGTCCTTGACCTCGTGCTTCTCGGCGTCGGTCGACCAGTCGGCCGTGTAGGTGTAGCCCCATTTGCTGCCGACGACCACGTCGTCGACGTCGGGGCGGTCCCGGAGCCAGTCGGCCAGGAACTCCTCCGAACGGCCGTAGGAGCGGGCCGCGTCGAAGTAGCGGACGCCCTGTGCGTAGGCGGCGTCCAGGAGGTCGTGGGTGCGTTCGCGCAACGCCTCGACGGTCCGGTCGGCCGGCAGGTCACGGTCGCGGCCGAGGTTGATGTAGCCGGGGCGGCCGACGGCGGCGAGACCCAGTCCGATGTGACAGGTGGGGGTGGTCGCCGCGGCCAGGCGGGCGAAGGGCATCGCGGGCTCCGTTCGGTCGACTGCTGAAGCTGTTGGGCTGCTGAGCTGTTGACCAACGTAACCGCGATGCCCCTCGGGCACACCGCCTGCTGCTGCCTGCCGCAACGGCCTGCCGCTGCTTGCCGCTGCGGCCCGCCGCTACTTCTTGGCGTCCGCCCAGGCGTGCTGGGCCGCCACGTCCGCCTTCACCTCGGCGAGCTGGACGGCGACCGCGCTGGGCGCCGTGCCGCCGCGGCCGTCGCGGGAGGCGAGGGCGCCGGGGACGTCGAGGACGGTGCGCACTTCGGGGGTGAGGTGCTCGGAGATCTTGGCGAACTGCTCGTCGGTCAGCTCGTCCAGCTCCTTGCCGTCGGCCTCGGCGACCTTCACGCACTCGCCGGCCACCTCGTGCGCGACGCGGAACGGCACACCCTGCTTGACCAGCCACTCGGCGATGTCGGTGGCGAGCGAGAACCCGGCCGGGGCCAGCTCCTCCATCCGCTCGCGGTGCACGGTGAGGGTGGCCATCATGCCGGTGAAGGCGGGGAGCAGGACCTCCAGCTGGTCGATGGAGTCGAAGACCGGCTCCTTGTCCTCCTGGAGGTCGCGGTTGTACGCGAGCGGGAGCGCCTTGAGGGTGGCCATCAGGCCGGTCAGGTTGCCGATCAGGCGCCCGGACTTGCCGCGGGCCAGCTCGGCGATGTCGGGGTTCTTCTTCTGCGGCATGATCGAGGAGCCGGTGGAGAAGGCGTCGTGGAGGGTGACGAAGGAGAACTCCTTCGTGTTCCAGATGATGATCTCCTCGGCGATCCGGGAGACGTTGACGCCGATCATGGCGGTGACGAAGGCGAACTCGGCGACGAAGTCGCGCGAGGCCGTCCCGTCGATGGAGTTGCCGGCGCTGCCGTGCTCGAAGCCCAGGTCGCGGGCGACGGCCTCCGGGTCCAGGCCGAGGCTGCTGCCCGCGAGCGCGCCCGAGCCGTACGGGGAGACGGCCGTGCGCGCGTCCCACTGGCGCAGCCGCTCCGCGTCCCGGCCGAGCGCCTGGGCGTGGGCGAGCACATGGTGGGCGAAGAGCACCGGCTGGGCGTGCTGGAGGTGGGTGCGGCCGGGCATGGCCACGTCCGGGTGGGCCTCGGCGAGGCCGACCAGCGCGTCCTGGAGGTCGGCGATCAGGCCGCCGACGGTCCGGGCGTGGTCGCGCAGGTACATCCGGAAGAGGGTCGCCACCTGGTCGTTGCGGGACCGGCCGGCACGCAGCTTGCCGCCGAGGTCGGGGCCGAGGCGCTCCAGCAGTCCCCGCTCCAGGGCCGTGTGGACGTCCTCGTCGGCGATGGTGCCGGTGAAGGAGCCGTCGGCGACGTCCGCCTCCAGCCGGTCCAGCCCGGCGATCATCCGGGCCAGCTCGTCCTCGGTGAGCAGCCCGGCCTTGTGCAGCACGCGCGCGTGGGCACGCGAACCGGCGATGTCGTACGGCGCGAGCCGCCAGTCGAAGTGGACGGACGCGGACAGCTTCGCCAGGGCCTCGGCGGGACCGTCGGCGAAACGCCCGCCCCAGAGCCGGACGTCACCGCTGTTGCTGCTCACTTGGGTCGCTCCTCACCGTACGATCACTGTCATGCATGAGTATGCAGAACTCTGCATGTTTCGTCAATCTTGCAGGTTGGTGCCGTCATCGGCGTCCCGCTCGCGCATAATCGTTAGACATGGGAAAGACTTATGAGCGCATAGACGGCAGACTCCGCGCCTTCATAGAGGCGCAGCCCCTCTTCTTCACCGCCACCGCTCCCCTGGCCGGCGACGGCACCATCAACCTGTCCCCCAAGGGCCTCACGGGCTGCTTCGCGGTGCTCGACGAACTGACCGTGGCCTACCTCGACTTCGCGGGTTCCAACGCGGAGACCATCGCCCACCTGCGGGAGAACGGTCGCATCACCCTGATGTGGTGCGCCTTCCAGGGTCCGCCCAACATCGTGCGGGTGCACGGCCGGGGCGAGCCGGTCTTCCGCGACGACCCCCGCTTCCCCGAGCTGCTCACCCACTTCCCGGACATCGACACCACCGCCCACGGACTGCGCGCGGTCATCGTCGTGCACGCCGAGCTCGTCCGCGACACCTGCGGCTACGCCGTCCCCTTCATGGCCTACGAGAACGACCGGGACCTGCACGGCAAGCGGTTCGCGCGGGAGGACGACGCCTCGCTCAGCGCGTACTTCACCAAGAAGGAGCACATCGCCTCCAGCATCGACGGCCTCCCCGGGCTGCCGTTGCCGCTGCCTCCTTCTACCGTCTGAACCATGCGCCCCGGTGTCGTCGCCGTCCTCGTGTCCGCCGCCTGTCTCCTCCTGCTCGGCGCCGCCCCCGCCGACGGACCCGCTCCCGCGCCGCTGCCGGCCCGGATGGCGGACACCGGCGGCGGCAGCCAGCTGATCACCGCCGTCGCGCCGGACACCGGCTCGACCACGGGCACCGTCACCTGGTGGGACCGCAGGGGCGGGGGCGACGGACACTGGGTCGCGGCCGGTTCCGCGCCCGCCCGCTTCGGCTCCGGCGGACTCACCGAGGGGACGCGGCGCGTCCAGGGCACGAACACCACCCCGACCGGCCTGTACGACCTGCCGTACGCCTTCGGCATCGAGGCGGCACCGCGCGGCACGGCGTACCGGTACCGCCCGGTCCACGAGGACTCCTGGTGGTGCCAGGACAACGCCTCCCGCTCCTACAACCGCTGGACCGAGCCGCGCCCCGCCGACTGCCGGCCCACCGAGGCCGAGCACCTGATCACCTACTCGGCGCAGTACGCGCACGCCCTGGTCGTCGGCTTCAACTACGACCGCCCGGTACACGGCCGCGGCGCGGGCATCTTCCTGCACGTCGACGGGCGCGGGGCGACGGCCGGATGTGTGTCGGTGCCGAAGGAGGCCATGCGTCGGATCCTGCGGTGGGCCGAGCCGGGGGAACGGCCGCATCTCGCGATCGGCACCTCGGGCGGGGCGACGGCGGTCACCCGCTACTGAACACGGCGGCCACCCGCTACTGAAAGCGGACGGCACGGCCGAACCGGGCTGAACGCTCGACCGGCACGGCGCGTATCTGTGGGCCAAGGGTCAAGTCCCCACGGAGGAACCGTGACCACCACGCTCGCCGGCGGCCGTGCCGCCCGCCGTCAGACGATGCGGCGCATCCGTCCGCGCCGCTCCCCCGCCGTCCCCCTGCTGCTCGCCGTGTGGGCGGGCGCGGCGGGCGTGTTGTGGCTGTGGTGGCGCAACACGCCCGCCATTTCCGACGACACCGGCAAGATCCTCGGCGCCGGCCGGATCACCGGTCTGCTCGCCGGGTACCTGATGGCGCTCGTGGTCCTCCAGATGGCCCGGGTGCCGGCGCTGGAGCGGCGCGTCGGGTCCGACCGGGTCGCCCGCTGGCACGCCATGACCGGCCGCTACACCCTCTGCCTGGTCCTGGCCCACGTCTTCCTGATCATGTGGGGCTACGCGGCGCAGGCCGGCAAGGGCCTCGGCGACGTCGTCGCGCAGACCGTCGACTCCGTGAACCAGCTGCCCGACATGGGCAAGGCCGCCATCGGCACCGGCCTGCTGGTCGTCATCGGGCTCCTGTCCGTCGGCCCCGTCCGCCGCCGGATCCCGTACGACGCCTGGTACCACGTGCACCTGCTCACCTACGCGGCGGTGTTCCTGACCTTCTGGCACCAGCTGACCACCGGCAACGACTTCGCCGTCGAACCGGTCGCCAAGACCGTCTGGTACGCCCTGTACGGCTCGGTGACCGCGCTCGTCCTCTGGTACCGGGTCCTGACCCCCGTGCGCCTCAACCTGCGGCACCGGATGCGGGTGGAGGCGGTGATCGAGGAGACGCCCGGGATCGTGTCGGTGCTCATCGGCGGGCGCCGGCTGCACCGGATGGGTGCGGAGGCCGGGCAGTTCTTCCGCTGGCGGTTCCTGGCGCCCGGCATGCGGTTCAGCTCGCACCCGTACTCGCTGTCGGCGGCGCCCCGCCCGGACATGCTGCGGATCACCGTGAAGGCGATCGGCGACCACAGCGCCCGGCTGCGCGAGCTGGAGCCCGGCACCCGGGTGTGGGCGGAGGGCCCGTACGGCGCCCTGACCGCCCAGCGCCGCAGCCGCGGCAAGGTGCTGCTGGTGGCGGGCGGGGTCGGGATCACGCCGATGCGGGCCCTGTTCGAGACGCTGCCCGGCGCGTCCGGCGACATCACGCTGCTGTACCGGGCCAACAGCACCCAGGACCTGGCGCTCTGGGACGAGCTGGCCGGAATCGCCGACGAGCGCGGCGCCCGGCTGATGTACGCGGTCAACAGCCCGGACGGGGAGCGCCCGGACATCTCGGCCGAGACCCTGGCCCGGAAGATCCCGGACGTCGAGCGCCACGACGTCTTCCTGTGCGGGCCGCCCGGCTTCGCGCAGTCGGTGTACGAGGCACTGCGCGGCGCGGGGGTCCCCGCTCGCCGTATCCACCACGAGTCGTTCGAGATGTGAGCGACGGACATCAGGAGTCCAGGACAGATGAGGAAAAGCCACCCCGTTCGGCGTGCCGTGCTCGCCGGGGCCGCCACCGTGTCCGGGATCGTGCTGCTGCTGTCGCTGAAACCGGCGTCCGACCCGGGCTCCGCCTCGGCGGCGGGCGGCGCGGCTCCGCCCGTGGCCGCGCAGTCGCCGCAGGGCGGCCGGGGCGCCGGGGCCGGCACGGTGACGGGTGAAGCGGCCCGTACGCAGTACGGTCCCGTGCAGGTCCGGGTCACCGTCAGCGGCGGGAAGATCACCAAGGCCGAGGCCGTGCAGGCGCCCAGGGGCGGGCAGAGCGACCAGGTCACCGCGGACGCCGTGCCCAAGCTCAACCGGGCGGCCGTCGCGGCCGGGAACGCCGACATCGACGCGGTCTCCGGCGCCACCTACACCAGCGCCGGGTACGCGAAGTCCCTCCAGTCGGCCCTCGACAAGGCGGCCGCGGCGGCCGGATCCGGCGGCCAGGAGTCGAGTGGGTCAGGGGACGGCGCGGGCGGGAGCGGCGCCGGGCAGGGCACGCAGGTGCTCACCGGTGACGCCGCGCAGACCCAGTACGGGCCCGTGCAGGTCCGGGTCACCGTCAGCGGCGGGAGGATCACCGACGTCGAGGCCCTCCAGGCGCCCAGGGGCGGCCGCAGCGACCAGGTCACCGCCGACGCCGTGCCCAAGCTCAACCAGGCGGCCGTCGCGGCCGGGAACGCCGACATCGACGCGGTCTCCGGCGCCACCTACACCAGCGCCGGGTACACGCAGTCCCTCCAGTCGGCGCTGGACCGGGCCGGTGGCTGACACCGGGGCCGGGTCCGCCGAGGCTCCCGCCGCGGTGCGTCACGTGGAGGAGGCGATGGGGACCGTCTTCTCCTTCGACGTCCGCGGCGGGGAACCCGGGTCCGTCCGGACGGCGGTGGCCGAGGCCGTCGCCGGACTGCACCGGGCGGACGAGGTGTTCAGCACGTACCGGGACGACAGCGAGGTCTCCCGGCTGGCGCGCGGGGAGCTGGCCCTCGACACATGTGCGCCGGAGGTCGCCGAGGTGCTGGAGCTGGCGGCCGAGGCGGAGCGGGTGAGCGACGGCTGGTTCAGCACGCGGTACGAGGGGCGGCTCGACCCGACCGGGATCGTCAAGGGCTGGGCCGTGGAGCGCGCCGCACGGCGGATCGCGGCGGAGGTCTCCGGGGTCCGCGGCGTCAGCGTCAACGGGGGCGGGGACGTGCAGTTGCTCGGGACGCCGGGTGCCGCGCGGCCGTGGCGGGTCGGGGTGTCGGACCCGCTGCGGCCGGGCGGCCTCGCGGCGGTCGTCTCGGCGGCGGGGGCGGCGGAACTGGCCGTGGCGACGTCCGGCTCCGCCGAGCGGGGCGCCCATGTCGTCGATCCGCGCACCCGGCGCTCGGCGGTGACCGACCTGTTGTCCGTGACGGTGGTGGCGCCCCGGCTGACCTGGGCGGACTGCTGGGCGACGGCGGCGTTCGCGATGGGGGCGCGGGAGGGGCTGCGGTGGCTGGAGTCGCTGCCCGGCGTCGAGGGACTGCTGATCACGGCGGGGGACGAGGTGCGGTGTACTGGGGGCCTGGCGGCGTGGCTGGGCTGAACCCGGCCCACGGGTGACCGGCGCCGCCGGGCAGACGTCCGTACGTGGGAGGAGCGCGGGATGGCGGAAGTGCGCGGTATCGAGGTCGTCGTGTGCGACGTGCTCGGCACGATGGTCGACGAACCGGGGGGACTGCGGACGGCGTTGCGCGAGGCCGTACCCGGCGCCGACGAGGCGTCCGTCGACCGGTGGCTCACGGTGTGGCAGGAGCACGTCGAGCACGAGATACGGCGCGTCAACGCCGGGGAGCGGCCGTACGCCGACTCGGGGGTCCTGGACCGCGAGGCGGCGGAGCGGGTCGCAGGGCACGCCGGGCTGACCGACGCGGACGCGGTCGCGCGGCTGGCCGGCGCGGGGCGGCGCCTCGAGCCGTGGGACGACTCCGTCTCCGGGCTCGCGCGGCTGGCCGAGCGGTTCCCGGTCGTGGGCCTGTCCAACGCCTCCCGTGCGACCCTGCTCCGCCTCAACGAGCACGCCGGGCTGCGCTGGCACCAGGCCCTGTCGGCCGAGGACGCCCGCGTGTACAAGCCGTCGCCGGAGGTCTACCGGCTCGCCCTCACCGCGGCGGGCTGCCCGCCCGAGCGGGTGCTGATGGTCGCCGCCCACGCCTGGGACCTTCGCGGTGCCCGGGCCGCGGGGATGCGCACCGCCTACGTCGGGCGCCCGGTCGGCGACCCGCCGAGGCCCACGGACGCCTTCGACTGGGCCGTGGGCGGCCTGGACGAGCTGGTCTCGGAGCTGACGGTGGGCTGACAGTTGGGCAGCGCCGTGCTCCCCGCTCAGCCCCCGTTCTGCGCCAACCGCAGCAAGTGGTCCGCCAGGGCCTGCCCGCCGGTCGGCTCCCGGCTGATCAGCATCAGCGTGTCGTCGCCCGCGATCGTCCCCAGGATGTCGTGCAGTTCCGCCTGGTCGATGGCCGAGGCGAGGAACTGCGCCGCCCCCGGAGGGGTCCGCAGGACCACGAGGTTCGCGGACGCCTCCGCGGAGATCAGCAGCTCCGCGGAGAGCCGCCGCATCCGCTCCTCCTTCGCCGACTCCCCGAGCGGCGCCCGCGGGGTGCGGAAGCCGCCCTCGCTGGGCACCGCGTAGATGAGGTCGCCGTCGGTGTTGCGGATCTTGACCGCGTTCAGCTCGTCCAGGTCGCGGGAGAGCGTCGCCTGGGTGACCGTCAGCCCGTCGTCGGCGAGCAGCTTCGCCAGCTGGCTCTGCGAACGCACCGCCTGCCGGTTGAGGATGTCCACGATCCGGCGGTGGCGTGCGGTGCGGGTCTGCGGCAGGGCGGGCCCGGCCGTCTGCTCGTGCTCCTGCGCGTGGCTCATCGTCGTCTCATTCTCCGGATCGTCCGTCCCCGTGGGCCGTCTCGGCGGCCTGGTCAAGGATGCCGGGCAGCGCCCCGAGGAACGCCTCCACCACGTCGTCGCCGAGGTTCAGCGCGGGCATCAGCCGTACGACATCGGGTGCGGGCGCGTTCACCAGGATTCCGGCGTCCTGAGCCGCCTGCTGCACCTGGGCGGCGAGCGGCTCGGTGAGCACGATACCCAGGAGCAGTCCGGCGCCCCGGACGTGGGCGGCGAGCGGGTGGCCCAGGCCCTCGACCCCGCCGCGCAGCGTCTCGCTCTGCCGCTTGACGTTGTCGAGCAGTCCCTCGTCGGCGATGGTGTCGAGCACCGCGAGTCCGGCGGCGCAGACCACCGGGTTTCCGCCGAAGGTGGTGCCGTGGTGGCCTGGCTTGAGGAGGTCGGCGGCGCGTCCGAAGGCGACCGTCGCGCCGAGCGGCAGTCCGCCGCCGAGGCCCTTGGCGAGGGTGACGACGTCCGGCAGGACGCCCTCGTGGGCCTGGTACTCGAACCAGTGCCCGGTCCGGCCGACGCCGGTCTGCACCTCGTCCAGGACGAGCAGCGCGCCGGTGGCGGCGGTGATGGCGCGGGCCGCCTTCAGATAGCCGGGGGGCGGGACGACGACGCCGTTCTCGCCCTGGATCGGCTCGATGATCACCAGCGCCGTCTCCTCGGTGACCGCCGCGGCCAGCGCCTGCGGGTCGCCGTACGGCACGTGCGTGACATCGCCGGGCAGCGGCAGGAAGGGCTCCTGCTTGCCGGGCTGGCCGGTCAGCGCCAGGGCGCCCATGGTGCGGCCGTGGAAGCCGCCCCGGGTGGCGACCATGTGCGGCCGGCCGGTCAGTCGGCCGATCTTGAAGGCGCCCTCGTTGGCCTCGGCGCCGGAGTTGCAGAAGTAGACCTTGCCGTCCCGGCCGAAGTGCTGGAGCAGCCGTTCGGCGAGGGCGACCGGCGGCTCGGCGATGAACAGGTTGGAGACGTGGCCGAGGGAGGCGATCTGCCGGCTCACGGCGTCCACCACCGCCGGGTGGGCGTGGCCGAGCGCGTTGACCGCGATACCGCCGACGAAGTCGAGGTACTCCTTGCCGTCGGCGTCCCACAGGCGGGAGCCCTCGCCGCGCACCAGGGGCAGGCGCGGGGTGCCGTAGTTGTTCATGAGGGTGCCCTGCCACCGCTCGGTCAGCTCTTCGTTGCTCACGACTCCCCCTGTTCGTCGGGCACGACCATCGTGCCGATCCCCTCGTCGGTGAAGATCTCCAGCAGGATCGAGTGCTGGACCCGGCCGTCGATGACGCGGGCGGTGGTGACGCCGCCGCGTACGGCGTGCAGGCAGCCCTCCATCTTCGGCACCATGCCGCTGGACAGGTCGGGCAGCAGTTTTTCCAGCTCGGACGCGGTGAGGCGGCTGATCACCTCGTCGGAGTTCGGCCAGTCCTCGTAGAGGCCCTCGACGTCGGTGAGGACCATGAGAGTCTCGGCGCCGAGCGCCGCAGCGAGTGCCGCAGCCGCCGTATCAGCATTGACGTTGTAGACATGGTGGTCGTCCTGGGAGCGGGCGATGGACGAGACGACCGGGATGCGGCCGTCGGCCAGCAGTGCCTCGATGGCGCCGGTGTCGATCTCGGTGATCTCGCCGACCCGTCCGATGTCGACGAGCTCGCCGTCGATCTCGGGCTGGTGCTTGGTGGCGGTGAGGGTGTGGGCGTCCTCGCCGGTGAGGCCGACGGCGAGCGGTCCGTGCTGGTTGAGCAGCCCGACCAGCTCGCGCTGCACCTGCCCGGCGAGCACCATACGTACGACGTCCATGGCGTCCTCGGTGGTGACGCGCAGGCCGGCCTTGAACTCGCTGACGATGCCGTGCTTGTCGAGGGCGGCGCTGATCTGCGGGCCGCCGCCGTGCACGACGACGGGCTTGAGGCCGGCGTGCCGCAGGAAGACGACGTCCTGGGCGAAGGCGGCCTTGAGGTCCTCGTCGATCATGGCGTTGCCGCCGAACTTGATGACGACGGTCTTGCCGTGGTGCCGGGTCAGCCAGGGCAGCGCCTCGATGAGGATCTGGGCCTTGGGGAGCGCGGTGTGCTTCCGCGTGGGTGCGTTGCTCTTTGCGTCGCTCATGAGGAGTACGCGCTGTTCTCGTGGACGTAGTCGGCGGTGAGGTCGTTGGTCCAGATGGTGGCGGTGGCGTCGCCCGCGGCGAGGTCGGCGACGATGTGCACCTCGCGGTAGCGCATGTCGACCAGCTCGCGGTCCTCGCCGACGCCGCCGTTCTTGCAGACCCAGACGCCGTTGATGGCGACGTTCAGCCGGTCGGGCTCGAAGGCCGCGTCGGTGGTGCCGATGGCGGACAGCACGCGGCCCCAGTTGGGGTCCTCGCCGTGGATGGCGCACTTGAGCAGGTTGTTGCGGGCGATGGTGCGGCCCACCTGGACGGCCTCGTCCTCGGTCGCCGCGTTCACCACCTCGACCTTGATGTCCTTGCTGGCGCCCTCGGCGTCCCGGACGAGCTGCTGCCCGAGGTCGTCGCAGACGGCCCGTACGGCCTCGGCGAAGGCGTCGTACTCGGGGGTGACGCCGGAGGCACCGGAGGCGAGCAGCAGCACGGTGTCGTTGGTGGACATGCAGCCGTCGGAGTCGACCCGGTCGAAGGTGACCCGGGTGGCGGCGCGCAGGGCGCGGTCCAGGGCCTCGGTCTCCAGGTCGGCGTCGGTGGTGATCACGACGAGCATGGTGGCGAGGCCGGGGGCGAGCATGCCCGCGCCCTTGGCCATGCCGCCCACCGTCCAGCCGTCCCCGGTGACCACGGACGTCTTGTGCACGGTGTCGGTGGTCTTGATGGCGATGGCGGCCTTCTCGCCGCCGTGCTCGGAGAGCTGGCCGGCGGCCGTCTCCACGCCCGGGAGCAGCTTGTCCATGGGCAGCAGTACGCCGATGAGCCCGGTGGAGCACACGGCGACCTCGCCCGCCCCGGTCCCGAGCACGTCGGCGACCTTCTCGGCCGTGGCGTGCGTGTCCTGGAAGCCCTTGGGTCCGGTGCAGGCGTTGGCGCCGCCGGAGTTGAGGACGACGGCGGTCACCTCACCGCTCTTCAGCACCTGCTCGGACCACAGGACCGGCGCGGCCTTGACGCGGTTGGAGGTGAAGACGCCCGCGGCGGAGCGGCGGGGGCCGGTGTTGACCACGAGGGCCAGGTCGGGGCTGCCGCTCTCCTTGATCCCGGCGGTGATGCCCGCCGCCGTGAATCCCTTCGCTGCCGTCACACTCACGGCGCAACTCCGATCGTCGTCAGTCCGGTGGTCTCGTCGAGACCGAGGGCGATGTTCATGCTCTGGACGGCACCGCCCGCGGTGCCCTTGGCCAGGTTGTCGATGGCGCTGATCGCGATGATCCGGCCGGCGGCGGCGTCGTACGCGACCTGCACCTGGACGGCGTTGGAGCCGTACACGGAGGCGGTCGCGGGCCACTGCCCCTCGGGCAGCAGGTGCACGAACGGTTCGTCGGCGAAGGCCTTCTCGTAGACGGCCCGGACCGACTCGGCGGTGACCCCGGGCTTGGCCTTCGCGGTGCAGGTGGCGAGGATGCCGCGGGGCATCGGCGCGAGGGTCGGCGTGAAGGAGACGGTGACCGGCTCCCCCGCAACCGCGCCGAGGTTCTGGATCATCTCGGGGGTGTGCCGGTGACCGCCGCCGACGCCGTACGGCGACATGGAGCCCATGACCTCGCTGCCCAGCAGGTGCGGCTTGGCCGCCTTGCCCGCGCCGGAGGTACCGGAGGCGGCGACGATCACGGCCTCGGGCTCGGCCAGCGAGGCCGCGTACGCCGGGAAGAGGGCCAGGGACACGGCCGTGGGGTAGCAACCGGGTACCGCGATGCGCTTGGACCCCTCCAGCGCGGCGCGGGCACCCGGAAGTTCGGGGAGGCCGTAGGGCCAGGTGCCGGCGTGCGGGGAGCCGTAGAACCGCTCCCAGTCTCCGGCGTCCTTCAGCCGGAAGTCGGCGCCCATGTCGACGACGAGGACGTCCGGCCCGAGCTGCTCGGCGACCGCGGCGGACTGCCCGTGCGGCAGGGCGAGGAACACGACGTCGTGGCCGTCGAGCACCTCGGGGGTGGTCGCCTCCAGCACCCGGTCGGCCAGCGGCAGCAGGTGCGGTTGCAGCGCACCGAGGCGCTGCCCCGCGTTGGAGTTGCCGGTCAGGGCGCCGATCTCGACCTCGGGGTGGGTCAGGAGCAGACGCAGCAGCTCACCGCCCGCGTACCCACTCGCTCCGGCCACCGCCGCACGTACCGCCATGGAAAACCCTCCTCCTGGATGGCATGACTATACGTTTCGCTGCACGTTTATGCAATCCAGTGAATACCGACCCACCAGGGAGGTGCCGAAACCTCAGCCCTTGACGGCCTCCGCGATGCGCAGTGCGGCCTGGTCGGGTGTGAGGTGGGTGGTGTCGACGACCTCGGCCTCGGCGTGCAGCCAGGTGCGGGCGGCCTCGGCGTACGGCTCGAGGTACCGCAGGCGGAACGGCGAGTCCGGCCCCAGTACGGTGTCCCCCGCGATGCGCCCGCGCAGGGTCTCCCGGTCGGCGTGGAGGACGAAGTGCCGCACGGCAATCCCGTGCGCGGCGAGGCCGTCGGCGATCTCCCGCCAGTACTCCTCGACCAGCACCGTCATCGGCATCACCAGGGTGCCGCCGGTGTAGTCGAGCACGCGGCGTGCGGTCTCGACGACGAGCGGCCGCCACGGCGGCCAGTGCTGGAAGTTGCCCGTCTCGGGCAGCGCCGGCGTGATGTCCATGAGCGTCTCGCCGACCTTCTCGGCGTCGAACACCCGGGAGTCCGGGAGCAGCCGCTGCACGAGCGCGGCGGTCGTGGTCTTGCCCGCACCGTGGGTGCCGTTGAGCCATACGATCATGCGTCCCCAGGCTAGCCGGGACCGGCGACGCGGTGGGGTGCTCGCGTCGCCGGTCCCGGTCGGTCGCTGCCGGGCTACCGCTGCCTGATCCGCAGGAACGTCACCGAGTTCGGCGGGAAGGTGTACGTGAACTCGCTCGCCGCTCCCGAGAAGGTCGAGGTCACCGGGGTCACCGCGGCGTCCGTCTCGGTGTTGACCGCGTCCTGGTCGGCGGCGAGGGTGGTGACCGCGGCCCTGGACGCCACCTTCGCGCCGCCGAGGTCGACGGTGGTGCGGGCGGCCGTGTCCTGGGCGTTGACGACCTTGACGATCAGCTCGCCGGTGCGGTCGTCGCGCGTGACGATCTGCCGGAACGGCTCGGCCGGCTTGTCGTCGGTGAAGCTGCCCCATTCCTGGCCGTCGAGGTAGAGGCTGACCTGACGGCCCCGGACCTTGACGTCGATGTCGTAGGCGCGGCCCGTCTCGATCGAGCCGGCCTTGGACAGGAGCGTCGACTTGCCGCCGTCGGATGCCTGCTCGACGGCGGACTGGGTGTTGTTCCAGCCGCCCAGGTTCCACCAGTAGTAGTTCCCGGTGTCCTTGACGCCGAAGGCGACCAGGAAGCCCTCCTTGCCGGACTTCTTCGTGGCCTTCACGTGCAGGTCGTAGTCGTGCCAGGCCGGGTCGCCCGCCGTGATCATGGAGTTCTCGGCGGCCGGGTCCGTCTGGACGTACTGGCCGTCCTGGACGGTCCAGCTGCCGGCTCCCGTGTGGGTCCACTGCGCGGCGCCGTCGGAGAAGTCGTCGGACAGGAGGGTCTGCCCGTCGGCCGCGGTCACCTTGACGTCGTCGTACGCCGCGCTGGTCGCCCAGGTGGACAGGCCGACCGCACCGGTGATGGGGCCGCTGACGGCAGGGGTGCCGGTGGCCTTCGAGGGGACGACGCGGTCGCCGGTGTTGTTCATGAACAGCTTCTGGACCTCGTAGTTGGCCGAGCCCCAGGACGCGTGGTTGTTGAACCAGATCAGGTCCGGGCTCCACTGCACGTAGTCCTCGTTGGCGAGCAGCGGGGCGTAGGAGGCGAGCTTGACGACGTCGGCGTTGCGCTCCAGGCCGGTCATGAACGCGGCCTCGGCGAGGGCGTTCTTCCAGGCGTTGCCCTGGGAGGCGTACTCGCCGAGGAAGACCTTGGGGCCGCTGCGGTCGTAGGAGTCGTAGCGGTCGTTGTTCTGGAGGAACCACTGCGGGCTGTTGTAGTAGTGCTCGTCGACCATCGCGACACCGGCGTCGCGGTTGAGCTGCCAGGCGGTGTCGAAGGTGGCGCCGGAGTCGTCGGGGCCGGAGTTGGAGACGACGGTGATGTCCGGGTACGCGGCCTCGATGGCGGCGCGGAACTGCTCGAAGCGGGCGAAGAACTCCTTCGGCAGGTTCTCCTCGTTGCCGACTTCGAGGTGGGTGAGGTGGAAGGGCTCGGGGTGGCCCATCTCGGCGCGCTTCTTGCCCCATTCGCTGGTGCGGGGGCCGTTGGCGAACTCGATCAGGTCCAGGGTGTCCTGGATGTGCCGCTTCAGCAGCGCGTCGTCGTCGACGGCCTTGTTCTGGCCGCAGCCGGTGACCAGGGCGGGGACGACGGGCAGCGGCATGGCGCCGATGTCCTCGGCGAAGCGGAAGTACTCGTAGTAGCCGAGCCCGTAGCTCTGGTTGTAGCCCCAGAAGTTGGCGTTGGTGGCGCGCTCCTCGACCGGGCCGATCGTGTCCTTCCACTGGTAGGAGCGTTTGCGCTGCCAGCCGGAGTCCGCGCTGTAGTCCGCCATGGATCCGGTGTTGACCAGGCAGCCGCCGGGAAAGCGCAGGAAGCCGGGGTGCAGGGCCTCGATCTTCTCCGCGAGGTCCTTGCGCAGGCCGTTCGGCTGGTGCCGGTAGGTGTCGCGGGGGAAGAGGGACACCATGTCGAGGGCGGCGGGGGCGGTGGTGGTGACGGCGAGGCGGCCGCGGTTGCTGGTGCGGGTGGCGGTGAAGGTGGCGGTGTACTTGCGCCACTTCCCCTTCGCGGCCACCTCGCGCACCTTCGCGAGGGTGCCCGCGGCGTCCCGGAGGGCGACGGTGAGGGTGGTGCCGCTCTCGGCGCGGGACCAGACCGAGAAGTCGTACCTCTCGCCCTTCTCGACCCGGATGCCGGTGTTGTAGCCCGCGTTGGTGACGGTGGAACCGGCGGCCAGCGAGAGGTAGTTGCGGTTGCGTTCGTTCAGGCGACCCCCGTCGTCCACCACCTCGGCCGTGCCGTCGGCCGACCACGCGGTGAGCGGTGTGTACGAGGCGTGGTCGGCGGTGGAGTACTCGAAGGACCGGTTCTGCACGAGTTCGGCGTACAGGCCGCCGTCGGCGGCGCGGTTGATGTCCTCGTAGAAGACGCCGTACATCGTGTCGTCGATCGCGGGGCCCCGGCCGGACGGGGCAACGGTGATCGTGTAGTCGGCGGCGGCCTCCGCGTGTGCCGGGGACGGCAGCAGGGCCGAGGCCGTCAGGAGGGCGGTGACGCTGAGACCGAGTCTCCAGCGGGTGCGTGACATGGATACTCCGCGGCTCTCACCAGGTAGTCGTTCGGGATATCGGACATTGGTCAGCACTTCGAACGGCAAGATAGGGAGGGGGTGGCGGCGCGTCAATGGGTCGCGCGGCGACGAGTGGGCCGGAGCGGGAAGGGCGAGTGGAAATGGGCGAGTTGTGGCCGGTGCCCGACGTGCTGGCGTACCTCGCGGGGCGTTGGCGCACCGAACGGTCGGTGCGGGATCTGGCGAGCGGCCTGGAGGGCCGCTTCGAAGGGGTCACGTCCTACGACAGGCTCGACGACGGCGGGCTGATCAGCCGGGAGTCGGGCGGCTTCACCTGGCAGGGAGCGACCCGGCCCGCCGAGCGGACACTGCGCTACGAGCCGGGGAGTGGGCCCGGCCGCGCCGACGTGCGGTTCGCGGACGGCCGGCCCTTCCACGCACTGGACCTGACCACGGGACACCACGTGGCCGACCACCCGTGCGCCGCCGACCTCTACCGGGGCGAGTTCACCGTCCGGGGCCCGGACCGCTGGCGGACCGTGTGGCGGGTGGGCGGCCCGGCCAAGGACCTGCTGCTCACAACGGATTACCTTCGCGAAACACCGGAGGCGTAGCCCCCTGGTCCGGCGCACCGTCGAAACGGAGGCTCCACCGGCCCGCACGGCCCGTCACGGTGGTCGTCGACAGCGGGCGGACGTCCAGGTTCCAGTACGTTCCGGGCGGCGCCTTCAGCGCGTAGACGAGCGCGGCCCGGATCACGGAGGGCTCGGCCACGGCGACGATCCGGTCGCCGTCCTCGCCGGGGCGGGTGTCGAGCCAGCCGCCGACCCGGGTGATGAAGCCCAGCAGCGACTCCCCGCCGTGCGGCGCCGACCGGGGGTCGGCCAGCCAGGCGTCCACCGCCCCCGGCTCACGGGCCATGGCCTCGCCGAGCGTCAGACCGCGCCACCGACCCATGTCACAGTCGCGCAGGGCGAGCTGGGCCAGCGGGGCGCAGCCGAGGGCGTCGCCGGTGGCGCGGCTGCGGGGAGTGGGCGAGCAGTAGCGCAACTCGGCCGCCGCCAGCGGCAGCAGGTCGCCCGCGGCGCGCAGCACCTCGTCCCAGCCGGCCCGGTCCAGCGGCCGGTCGTCGTCGAAGCGCTCCGCGAGCAGCGGTGAGCTGCGCGCAGCCGCGACGAACGTGACCCGAAGCGCCATGCGGTGATGGTGGAGCGCCGAGGTGTCCAGGTCAAGGGGTGTTACCTGTGGGTCACCCAGGGTGTGCCACGGCTCACCGACCGAAGGCGAAGGCCATCCACTGCTCCGGCCGGTCCAGCGCGGTGAACCCGAGTTTCTCGTACACCCCGTGCGCGTCGTGCGTCGCCAGCAGGATGCGTCGCAGCCCGTGGGGCGCCAGGTACTCGCGGACGGCCGCGACCAGCGCCGTGCCGAGGCCCTTGGCCCGCACCGACGGGTCGACGTACACGTCGCACAGCCACGCGAAGGTGGCCAGGTCCGTGACCACCCGGGCGTAGGCGACCTGCTCGCCGGAGACCACGTCGTACACGCCGAAGTTGAGCGAGCCCTCGACGGCCCGGTCCTGCTTCTCGCGGGTCCGCCCCAGGGCCCAGTACGCGTCGGTGGACAGCCAGCGGTGGACGCGTCCGGCGTCGATGCGGTGCGGGTCCGTGGAGATCTCGTAGCCCTCGGGAAGCCTCGGTGTGTCGGTCATGCCGGGATGCTCGCAGGGCCGGTGAGAGCCCGTCGACCGGATATCGGGCCCGGGTCAGCCGCCCCACGCCTGCGGGCAGGCGGTGCGCAGGCGCCGTACCCCCTCCGTGATCTCCCCGACGTTCGCGACCGCCGCGAAGCTCAGCCGGAAGTGGGCGGCCGGGGGTTCGGCGCTGAAGTACGGCCGGCCCGGGGTGATCGCGACGCCCGCGCGCAGGGCGGCGGAGGTCAGGGCGCTCTCGTCGGCGCCCTCCGGCAGGCGGGGCCACAGGTGGTAGCCGCCGGAGGGGATGTGGGCCAGGGAGATCGCGGGGAGTTGCAGCCGCAGCGCGGACGTCATGGCGTCCCGGCGGGCCTTCAACTCGGCCGACACCGCGCGCAGATGGCGCGGCCAGGCGGGCGACCCGACCAGTTCCAGCGCCGCCTCCTGGAGCGGCCGGGGCACGAAGAAGGTGTCGACGATCTGGATGGCGCGCAGGCGTTCGAGGACCGGCCCGTGGGCGGCCAGGGCGCTCACCCGGAAGCTGGGCGAGGTCGCCTTGGTCAGCGAGCAGACGTGGACGACGACGCCGTCCGGGTCGTCGGCGGCGAGCGGGGCGGGCAGCGGGCCCGCGTCCTCGTGCACGAGGCGGCGCACGAAGTCGTCCTCCACCACGAAGGCACCGGCGGCCCGCGCGATGCGCAGCACCTCTCCGCGCCGCTCGGGGGCGAGCACGGCGCCGGTGGGGTTCTGGAAGAGGGGCTGGCAGACGAAGACGCGGGCGCCGGTGGCACGGAAGGCGTCGGCGAGCAGGGCGGGCCGTACGCCGTCGGCGTCCACGGGAACCGGCACCGGTCGCAGCCCGGCCGCCCGCGCGATGGCCAGCATGCCGGGGTAGGTCGGGGACTCGACGAGTACGGGGGTGCCGGGCGGGGCGAGTGCGCGCAGGGCGGTGGCCAGCGCGGACTGGCCGCCCGCGGTGATCAGCACCTCGGCCGCCGTGATGGCGCCGCCGATGCCCCGCGCGAACCACTCCCGCAGCTCCGGCAAGCCTTCCATCGGCGGCCGCCCCCAGGCGCCGGGCCGCCGCCCGGCCCTCGCCAGCGCCGCCGCCATGGCGCGCTCCGGCTGCAACGACGGGTGCAGGTAGCCGCCGTTGAACTCAACGACACCCGGGGGCGGGGCGGCCAGTGAGACGAGGACCCCGGAGGCGTCCACCGAGCGCGGTACGACGTCGGCGGCCCCGTCGGCGCTGAGCGCGACCTCCTGCCAGGAGGTGTCCCCGGCGGGCACGGCCGCGGGGCGTGGCCGGGCCCGGAAGGCGCCGGCGCCGGGCCGGGTGACGACCAGCCCCTCGGCGGCCAGCTGGGCCAGGGCGCGGGAGACCGTCACGGGGCTCACCCGGAACCGGCCGACGAGGGCCCGGCTGGACGGGAGCTTTCCGCCGGGTGAGTAGCACTCCAGCTCCCGCCGCAACACGGTCACCAGGTCAGCGACGCTGCTACGCTCTTGCATGAGAGCACAGAGTAGCGCTACCGCATCGCCTCGGATAGCAGTCGGCGCCGCGAACGCGACGACCGGCGGCGCCTCCTTCGGTACCGTCCAGGCCGCCCTGGGTGTCGTCGCCTTCTCCCTCACCTTCCCGGCCACCGCCTGGGGCCTGGAGGGCTTCGGCCCCTGGTCCCTGATCGCCGTGCGCAGCATCCTGGCCGCCGCGGTCGCCGGGGTCTGTCTGCTGGCACTGAGGGTGGCACCGCCCGAGCGGCGGCACTGGCTGGGCCTCGCGGTGGTGGGCGCCGGGGTGGTGCTGGGCTTCCCGCTGCTGACCACGCTCGCCCTGCAGACCTCGACCACCGCGCACGCCGCCGTCGTGGTGGGCCTGCTCCCGCTGACCACCGCGCTGCTGTCCGCGCTGCGCGTCGGCACCCGCCCCTCGCGCACCTTCTGGTTCGCGGCCCTGGCGGGTGCGGCGGCGGTGATCGCCTTCACGGTGCAGCAGAGCGGCGGCGCGCTGACCTCGGCGGACGCCTATCTCTTCGCGGCGCTGCTGGTGTGCGCGGCGGGTTACACGGAGGGCGGCCGGCTGGCCCGGGAGATGCCGGGCTGGCAGGTCATCGGCTGGGCGCTGGTGCTGTGCCTGCCGCTGACGGTGCCCATGGCGGCGGTGGCGCTGTCGTACGAGCCGGTGCACCTGACGGCGCACAGTGTGACCGGGCTGCTGTGGGTGGCGATCGGGTCGCAGTTCCTCGGTCTGGTCGTCTGGTACCGGGGCATGGCGGCTATCGGCATTCCGAAGGCCAGCCAGTTGCAGCTGGCCCAGCCGCTGCTCACACTGGTGTGGTCGGTACTTCTCCTGGGCGAGCACCTGCCGGTGGCCGCTCCGCTGACGGCCGCGGCCGTACTGGTGTGCATCGCGGTGACCCAGCGGGCCCGGGGGTAGGGCCCCGCCCGGCGGCACACAGGTGAGGAGGCCTCACGGATGCATGCAATCAAGGGCGACCGGTTGGTCCAGCACGGCCGGGTGGTCGGTGAGCACGACAAGGTCGCGGAGATCGTCGAAGTCATGGGCCAGGAAGGCGGCCCCCCGTACCGGGTCCGGTTCGAGGACGGGCACGAGGCGGTGTGCTCGCCCGGCCCCGACTCGGAGATCCGGCACAGGGAGGTCCAGCTCTAGTCGGCCGAGCCGCTCGGCGGCGGCTCAGCGCGGGGCGGCGGCCGGCTGCGTGTAGTGGTCGGCGGCCAGCCGCGCCATCGCGCCGCCGCGGTCGTCGGCGACGTCCTTCGCCGAGAAGTAGACGTGCCCGCGGACCTCCGGGTACCGCGCCGCCAGCGTCAGGTGGCGGGAGAGTTCGGCCGGGTCCTGCCAGGCGGCGGGCTGCGCCGGGTCGCCGGACTTGTACAGCGCCTCGCCCACGTACAGCTGGGTGCGGCTTCCCCGGGCCACCTCGGCCCACCAGGGCAGCAGCTTCGCGTAGTCGGCGCCGTCCATGCCGATGTTCCAGTACAGCTGCGGCACCACGTAGTCGATCCAGCCCTCGCGCACCCACTTGCGGGTGTCCGCGTACAGGTCGTCGTACGTCTGGACGCCCGCCCGGGTGTCGGAGCCGCGCTCGTCGGTGGCGGCGTTGCGCCACACACCGAAGGGGCTGACACCGAAGCGGGCGGCCGGGCGGACCTCCTTGACGCGCTGGGCGGTTTCGCGCACCAGCCGGTCGATGTTGTCGCGGCGCCAGTCGGCCTTCGTCGCGAAGCCGGTGCCGAAGGTGGTGAAGGTGCCGCCGTCGGCGAAGCTCTGGCCCGCCACCGGATAGGGGTAGAAGTAGTCGTCGAAGTGGACGCCGTCCACCGCGTACTTCGCCACCGCGTCCATGATGGCGTCCTGTACGAAGGCCCGGACGTCGGGCAGCCCGGGGTTGTAGTACAGCTGCCCGCCGTACGGCACCACCCACGCGGGGTTCTTCCGCGCGGGGTGGGAGGAGACGAGGCGGGCCGGGTCGTCGTGGGTGGCGACGCGGTACGGGTTGAACCAGGCGTGCAGGTGCAGGCCGCGGGCGTGGGCCTCCGTCACGGCCGTGCCCAGCGGGTCCCAGCCCGGGTCGCGGCCCTGGCTGCCGGACAGGTACTGCGACCACGGCTCGTGTGCCGAGGGCCACAGCGCGTCGGCCGTCGGCCGCACCTGGAGGATCACCGTGTTCAGGCGGTGCCGCACCGCGTTGTCGAGGTGTTCGATCAGTTCCGCGCGCTGCTCGGCGGCGCGCAGCCCGGCGCGGGTGGGCCAGTCGCGGTTGGCCACGGTGGCCAGCCACATCCCCCGCATCCCGGCGGCGGCGCTGCGCGGGGGCGCCGGCTTCGCGGGCCCCGGGGTCGCGGACGCCCCGGACGCTCCGGGCACCGCCGTGAACGCCGACAACGCCGCCACCGTGAAGGCACGGCGCGAGACACCGCCCATGGGAAGACCTCCTGAACGCTGCGGATCCGCATGGTCACGGATCGTGTACGGGGCCTCAGCATGCCCGACCCGGGAGACGGATCCGTGACCATTCGGGGGTAACGTGCTCGATCGGAGCAGACACCCGGGGACCCCGGCATGCCTGCTGCCAGCCGTGGAGTCAGCGAAAGGGACGATGTGACCGGCATCTCGGGAGATATCGCACGCGTCGGCGTGGTGGGCTGCGGTCAGATGGGGGCGGGCATCGCCGAGGTGTGCGCCCGCTCGGGTCTGGAGGTGATGGTCGCCGAGACCACCGGCGAGGCTCTGGAGATCGGCCGCACCCGGCTGTACAACTCGCTGACCAAGGCGGCCGAGCGCGGCAAGATCACCGAGGAGGAGCGGGACGCGACGCAGGCGCGCCTGAGCTTCACCACCGACCTCGGCGAGTTCGCCGACCGTGATCTGGTGATCGAGGCCGTCGTCGAGAACGAGCAGGTCAAGACCGAGATCTTCCAGGTGCTCGATCAGGTCGTGACCCGGCCGGACGCGATCCTGGCCTCCAACACCTCCTCGATCCCGCTGGTGAAGCTGGCGGTCGCCACCTCGCGGCCCGACCACGTGATCGGCATCCACTTCTTCAACCCGGCCCCGGTGCAGCAGCTCGTCGAGCTGATCCCGGCGCTCACCACCTCCGAGGGCACGCTCAGCCGGGCCCAGCTGTTCACCGAGAAGGTGCTCGGCAAGCACGCGATCCGCGCCCAGGACCGCTCCGGCTTCGTGGTCAACGCGCTGCTGATCCCGTACCTGCTCTCCGCGATCCGGATGTTCGAGTCGGGCATCGCCAGCCGCGAGGACATCGACAACGGCATGGAGATGGGCTGCGCCCACCCGATGGGTCCGCTGAAGCTGGCCGACCTGATCGGCCTGGACACGGTCGCCTCGGTGGCGTACTCGATGTACGAGGAGTACAAGGAACCGCTGTACGCCGCTCCCCCGCTGCTCCAGCGCATGGTCGACGCTGGCCGCCTCGGCCGCAAGAGCGGCTCGGGCTTCTACGCCTACGGCTGATCGCGCCCGAGCCTGTGGTGGTGCAGCAGGAGTAACGCGGCCGCCATGTTGGCGGCCGGGACCTCCCCGCGGGCGACGAGGTCGGGGACGAGCTTGAGGGGGACCCATTCCCGCCGCTCCGACTCGAAGTCGTCCACGGGGTGTCCGACGTACGTGCCCTCCTCGGCCCAGTAGACGTGGTGCCGGGCGTCGGTGAGGCCGTTGGAGGGCTCCACGCTCATCAGGTGGTGCAGCGGTCCGGGCCGCCAGCCGGTCTCCTCCTCCAGTTCCCTGGCCGCCGCCACCGGCACGTCCTCGCCGTCCTCGACGACGCCGGCCGCGAGTTCCCAGCCCCAGCTGTCGGTGATGAAACGGTGCCGCCACAGCAGGAGGACCTCGTCGGCCTCGTTCACGACCGTGGCCACGGCCACGGGGCGCATCCGTATCAGGAAGTGGTCGAGGTGCCGGCCGTCCGGTAGGGCGACATCGGCGAGATGGACGCTGAACCACCGATTCGAGTACACATTTTGTTCGCTCTCTTTCGTCCACTGCACGGTTCTGCCACCTTTCTTTGAGTAGGTGGCAATATCGCAGCAGCGGCGTCCCGGCAGCAGGCGTACGACGGCCGCTCACGGCGCAGGGGCGGGCGCGGGGTCCGCGCAGTCGGGCCGTCTACAGCGGTACGCGCAGCGCCCCGTCGATGAGTTCGGCCGCCTCGGCCGTGCCCGCGCACCCGTTGCTCACCAGGTGCTCGCGCACCGCGCGCAGTCGGTCGCGCAGCCGCTGGGACTCCATGCCCCGGGCCTGCTCGGCCATCCGCACGGCGGTGGCGACCGCCTTGTCGGCGTTGCCCTGGCGCAGCTCGATGGTGCTGAGCATGGCGAGCCGGTGCACGCGCCCCCGGTCGTGCGCCGGGGTGTCGACGGCCGCCGCCGCGTGCTCCCCGGCCGCCGCGAGTTCGCCGAGGCTCAGCAGCGCCTCCGCCACCTGGACGTTGACCAGTCCGGGCTGGACGTAGCCGGTCTCGTCGGGCTCGTACCCGCGCCGGATGCGCTCGGCGGCCCGCTCGGCCCGGCGGATGCAGGCCAGCGCGCCGCTGGCGTCGCCCAGGTGCGCGTACGCCTTCGCCTGCATCGCGTACAGGTCGGAGGCGAGCGCCGGGGTGATGTGCCGTCCGGCGGCGCGCAGCGCGGCCTCGGCGAAGGCGACGGCCTGCCGGAACTCCCGCAGGAACAGCGCCTGGTTGACCAGCAGCGCGATGACGTAGGCGCCGAGCCCCCGGTCGCCGCTGGCCTTGGCGAGCCGCAGCGCCTGGTGGAAGTAGCGCTGGGCGAGGCCGTGCGCGTCGGAGTCGTACGCGCAGATCCCGGCCACCGCGACCAGGCCCCCGGTGGCCCGGTGCAGCTGTCGTCCGGTGGCGTCGGTGTAGCCGCCGCGCAGCAGTGGCGCGGCCTCGGAGTTGAGGAAGCCGACGATGCGGGCGCGGGTCGCGATGCCGCCGGCCTTGCGGTACATCTGCTCGTAGTGCGTGCGGGCGCAGCGCACCATCTCCAGGTCGGCCGTGGTGACCCGGTGCCGCCCGCCGCGGGAGACGTCCGTGTCCTCGGGCGGGTTCTCCCACTCCCACACGGGGATCACGGCGGGTGTGCCGGTGAGCGCGGGGGCGCCGAGGATGTGCGGGCGCTGCTGCTGGTCGGAGCGCCACAGGGCGGTGGCCCGCTCCACGAACCCGGACAGTGAACCGGTGTGCGGGGCGGCCGGTTCGCCGGGGACACCGAGGCCGATGTCGTCGAGGGTGACCGGCCGGTGCAGCCGGGACGCGAGGACCTCGCAGATCAGGTCGGGCACCTGGCCGCGCGGCCGCTGCCCCTTCAACCACCGTGCGACGGCGGTGTGTTCGTACCTCAGTGCGAGCCCGCGTGCCCGCCCCGCCTGGTTGACGTGCGCGGCCAGCCCCGCGTGCGAGATCCCGGCCTCGTCGAGGATCGCGTCGAGCAGGGTGTTGGGCTGCATGGTGCCCCCCGGTGGATCGGTGCCGACAGCGTAGTGCGTCGGTCTTCACACGGGGTGTGAACGGAGTACGCGCATCCGCAGCGTGTGCGCGCTGTCGCGGAGAGTTCCGACCCGGTTGACTGAAGGGCCTCGAAAGAGGCCGGCCGGGCCGCCGGCTCCCCCTCGTACAGTGCGGCGGCCCGTATCCACGCCGTCCGCCCAGCTGCCTGCCCGACACTCCGTGGCGGGGCGGACGGCTCCGCCGGCCGGAGAGGCGGTCAAACGCCGTTCAGGTGATGCCCAAGGGGCGCGGGGAACTGCGCGACCAGCCACTGACTACCCGCAGGCCGCCGACCGGCAGCAACCCCACGCCCCTTGGGAGAACCGAACCGCTAACTGCGCAGCACCGCTCCGACCCGCTCGCCCGCGAGGGCAACCGCGGCATCGCGGGCAGCCGACGCCTCGTCGACCGTCAGCGTCCGGTCCCCCGCGCGGAAGCGCAACGCGTACGCCAGCGACTTGCGCCCCTCACCGAGCTGCTCCGCGTTGTCGTACACGTCGAACAGCCGGATGGACTCCAGCAGTTCGCCCGCGCCCTCGCGCAGCGCCGCCTCGACCTCCGACGCCGGCACGAACTCCTCGACGACCAGGGCGACGTCCTGCGTCGCGACCGGGAACGTGGAGATGCCCGGCGCCTGCGGGGTGTCGTCGCCGACCCGCTCCACCGCGTCGAGGTCCAGCTCCATCGCACTGGTGCGCGCGGGCAGGCCGAGCGTCTTCAGGACACGCGGGTGCAGCTCACCCGCGTGTCCGACGAGGCGGTCCTCGCCGTCCACGGTGACGAACAGCTCGGCGCAGCGGCCCGGGTGCCACGGTCCGTACTGGCCCTTGCGGACGCCCAGCTCGGCGCCGGCCTCGCGGGCGACGGTCCGGGCGGACTCGACCGCGTCGGCCCAGTCGGCCGGACGGCCCTTGCCCCACCAGCCGGCCTGCTCACGGGCGCCGGCCAGGACCACGGCGACGTGCCGGGGCTGGTCGGGCAGCGCGGCGTCCAGCGCGGCGAGGTCGTCCTCGCTGGGGCGCCGGTCGACGGGCAGGTTCGCGGCGACGCGCCGCTCGTCGCGCGGGTGGAAGACCAGGCCCGTCTCGAAGAGCGCCAGGTCGTGCGCGCCCCGGCCGTCGTTGCGCCGCAGCGCCGCGAGCAGGCCGGGCAGCAGCGAGGTCCGCAGCGCTGGCTCCTCGTCGCTGAGCGGGTTGACCAGCTTGACGACGCGGCGGGCCGGGTCGTCGGCGTCGAGGCCGAGCTGGTCGAAGACCTGCTCGCCCACGAACGGGTAGTTCAGCGCCTCGACGTAACCGGCACCGGCCAGGGCCCGCCCGACGCGGCGGTGCAGCCGCTGCCGGGAGGTGAGGCCGCGGCCCGCCGGGGGCCGGGGCAGCGTGGAGGGCAGGTTCTCGTAGCCCTCCAGGCGGATGACCTCTTCGGCCAGGTCGTTGATGTCATCGAGGTCGGGCCGCCAGGACGGCACGGTGACGATCAGCTCGTCCTGGCCGTAGACGTCGCAGCCCACCTCCTGGAGGCGGCGCACGACGGTCTCGCGGCCGTAGGCCACGCCCGCGACCTTGTCCGGGTGGTCGGCCGGGACGCTGATGGTGTGCGGTGCGGACGGGGCGCTGATCTCCGTGACCCCGGCCTCGGCGGTGCCGCCCGCGAGCAGCACGAGAAGGTCGACGGTGCGCTGCGCGGCAGCGGCGGCGGCCTGCGGGTCGACGCCGCGCTCGAAACGGCGGGACGCCTCGGAGGACAGCTTGTGCCGGCGGGCGGTGCGCGCGATGGACACCTGGTCGAAGTGGGCGGCCTCGATGACCACGTCACTCGTCGCGTTCTCGGTGTCGCCGTGGTCCGCGATCTCCGTGTTGGCGCCGCCCATGACACCGGCGAGGCCGATCGGGCCGCGGTCGTCGGTGATGACCAGGTCCTCGGCGTGCAGCTTCCGCTCGACACCGTCGAGGGTGACGATCTTCTCGCCCTCCTGGGCCCGGCGAACGCCGATGGTGCCCTGGACCAGTCCGCGGTCGTAGGCGTGCAGGGGCTGGCCCAGCTCCATCATCACGTAGTTCGTGACGTCGACGGCCAGCGAGATCGGGCGCATGCCGACCTTCTGGAGCCGACGCTGGAGCCAGATCGGGGAGCGGGCCTCGGCGTCGAGGCCGGTCACGGTGCGCGCGGTGAAGCGGTCGCAGCCGGTCGGGTCGGCGATCTTCACCGGGTAGCCGTAGGCGTTCGGGCCGGGCACGTCGAGCAGGGCCGGGTCGCGCAGCGGCAGGCCGTAGGCGATGGCGGCCTCACGGGCGACGCCGCGGATGGACAGGCAGTCGCCGCGGTTGGCGGTGACGGCGATGTCCAGCACCTCGTCGACCAGCTCCAGCAGCTCGATGGCGTCCTTGCCGACCTCGGTCTCCGGCGGCAGCACGATGATGCCGTGGGTGCCGTCGTCGCCCATGCCCAGCTCGTCGCTGGAGCAGATCATGCCGTGGGACGTCTTGCCGTAGGTCTTGCGGGCGGAGATCGAGAATCCGCCGGGCAGGGTGGCGCCGGGCAGGACCACGACGACCTTGTCGCCGACCGCGAAGTTCCGGGCGCCGCAGACGATCTCCTGCGGCTCACCGGTGCCGTTGGCCTGGCCGACGTTCACCGTGCAGAAGCGGATCGGCTTCTTGAAGCCCTCCAGCTCCTCGATGGTCAGCACCTGGCCGACGACGAGGGGGCCCTTGAGGTCGGCGCCCAGGTGCTCGACGGTCTCGACCTCGAGGCCGGCCGAAATCAGCTTGGCCTGCACGTCGCGGCCGGTCTCGGTGGCCGGCAGGTCGACGTACTCCCGCAGCCAGGAAAGCGGGACCCGCATCAGATCTCCATCCCGAACGGCCGGGTGAACCGGACGTCACCCTCGACCATGTCTCGCATGTCCTCGACGTTGTGGCGGAACATCAGCATCCGCTCGATGCCGAACCCGAAGGCGAAGCCGCTGTACTTCTCCGGGTCGATACCGCAGGCGGTGAGCACCCGCGGGTTGACCATGCCGCAGCCGCCCAGCTCGATCCAGCCCTCGCTGGAGCAGGTGCGGCAGGGCCGGTCGGGGTTGCCGACGGAGGCGCCCTTGCAGACGTAGCAGAGCATGTCCATCTCGGCGGACGGCTCGGTGAAGGGGAAGAAGTTCGGCCGCAGCCGGGTCTTCATCTCCGCGCCGAACAGCGACTGGACCATGTGGTCCAGGGTGCCCTTGAGGTCCGCCATGGTCAGGCCCTCGTCGACGGCGAGCAGCTCGACCTGGTGGAAGACGGGGGTGTGCGTGGCGTCCAGCTCGTCGGTGCGGTACACCCGGCCGGGGCAGATCACGTAGACCGGCAGCTCGCGGGAGAGCGCCGAGCGGATCTGCACGGGCGAGGTGTGGGTGCGCAGCACGACGCCGGACTCGGCGCCGCCCTCCGGGCCCTGCACGAAGAAGGTGTCGGCCTCACCGCGGGCCGGGTGGTCCGGGCCGATGTTGAGGGCGTCGAAGTTGAACCACTCGGCCTCGGCCTCGGGGCCCTCGGCGACCTCGTAGCCCATGGCGACGAAGATGTCCTCGATGCGCTCGGAGAGCGTGGTGAGCGGGTGGCGGGCGCCGGCCGGTACGCGGTCGTGGGGCAGCGTGACGTCCACGGCCTCCTCGACCAGGACGCGCGCGTCGCGCTCGGCCTCCAGCTCCTCCTGGCGGGCGGCCAGCGCCTTGTTCACCGCGCCGCGGGCCATGCCGACGCGCTTGCCGGCCTCGGCCTTGGCCTGCGGGGGCAGGGCGCCGATCTCGCGGTTGGCCAGCGACAGCGGGGAGGTGCCGCCGGTGTGGGCGACCTTGGCCTCCTGGAGCGCGTCGAGGGAGTCCGCGGCGGCGAAGGCGGCGAGCGCCTCGTCCCGCATGCGCTCGATCTCTTCCGGTTTCAACGCCTCGACCTCGACTGGGTCGTACGACTTATTCGGTGCCGACATCTCTTCCCGTGCTTCCGATTGGCTGGCTGGGACGCCCCGTCTACGGTCCTCGGACGCGGCGGAGACGCTTCGTCTGCGCTTCGTCTGCGGATCTGGACGCAAAGGTGCCAAAGACCGAGTCTAACGGGGCTGTGGATCGCTGATTGCGCCCGTGGGGGTCGTCGGTCGCCTCGGTCGTCTCTCAGGTGAGGTAGGCCGGTGCCGCCACGGGCAACGTAAATCGGAACTCGGCGCCGCCGCCGGGGGCGCGGCCGACCGTGATGGTGCCGCCGTGGGCCTCGACGATGCCCTTGACGATGTACAGCCCGAGGCCGGTGCCACCGCGTTTGCTGCCCCGCCAGAAGCGGGTGAAGACGCGGTTCATGGATTCCTCCGGGATGCCCGCCCCCTCGTCGCTCACCGTGACCGACGTGCCGGTGTCCTCCCCTTCGCGGGGGGACGCCGTGGGCGTGACGTCAATGGTGACGGTTCCCTCGCCGTGCCGCACGGCATTTTCCAGCAGGTTGCTCAGCACCTGGTCGACCTTGTCGGGGTCCGCCCACAGGTCGGGCAGCGGCTGCGCGAGGCGGAGCAGGAATCGGTCGGCCTCCAGACCGGAGGCGACGTACGCCTGGATGTGCCGGCCGACGGCGGCGCCGATGTCGACGGGCTGGCGGCGCACCTCCAGGCGGCCGGAGTCGATCCGGGAGATGTCGAGCAGCTCGGCGATGAGCCGGGTGACGCGGTCGGCGTCGGCGTCGACGGTCTCCAGCATCAGCCGCTTCTGGTCGTCGGTGAACCTCTCCCACTTGGCCAGCAGGGTGGCCGTGAAGCCCTTGACGGAGGTGAGCGGGGAGCGCAGCTCGTGGGCGACGGTGGCGATCAGCTCGGCGTGGCTGCGCTCGGTGCGGCGGCGGGCCTCGGTGTCGCGCAGGGTGACGACGACGCGGTGGACGGGGCCGAGGCGTTCGGTGCGGACATAGCGGGCGGTGACCAGGACCTCCCGTCCGCCGGGGAGCAGCAGGTTGCGCTCGGGCTGCCGGACCCGGATGGCGAGGCCGCCGTAGGGGTCGGTGAGCTGCCACCAGCGGCGGCCCTCCAGGTCCTCCAGCGGCAGGGCGCTCTCCAGGGGCTGCCCGAGGGCCTCGGCGGCGGGGGTGGCGGTGATCCGGACGGCGGCGGCGTTGAAGCAGACCACCCGGCCGTGCTCGTCGGCGACGACCAGGCCGTCGGGCAGCTGGTCCGGGTCGAGGCCGAGGTCGGCGGGATCGCCGGACGTGCGGGGCGCGGGCGGGCGCGGCACCCGGCGTGCTCCCGGTGCGCTGCTCGTGCCGACGCTCATCCCCGTACCCCACCTCTCAACCGCGCAGGGGCCTTGAGCTGGTCACCCTACTAGCTCTCGGTGACGGAGCGGCACCCTCCGGCGGCACGCTGTGCACGCGCCGACGCGTAGAGACATACGGCGGCGGCGGTCGCGAGGTTCAGACTCTCCGCCTTCCCGTGGATCGGGACGCGCAGGACGGCGTCGGTGAGGGCGCGGGTCTCCTCCGGGAGCCCCCATGCCTCGTTGCCGAACACCCAGGCGGTGGGCCCGCCCATGGTGCCCGCGTCCAGCTCGGTGTCGAGGTCGTCCTCGCCCGCGCCGTCGGCGGCCAGCACCCGTACCCCGGCGTCCCGCAGCCCGGCGACGGCCCGCTCGACGGGGACGCCGACGGCGACCGGAAGGTGGAAGAGGGAGCCGACGGAGGCGCGTACGGCCTTGGGGTTGTACAGGTCGACGGAAGCGTCGGTGAGCACCACCGCCTCGGCCCCGGCGGCGTCGGCGCAGCGCAGCACGGTCCCGGCGTTGCCGGGGTCCCTCACGTGCGCGAGGACGGCGACCAGCTTGGGCCGGGCGGCGAGGATCTCCTCGAAGGGCGTGTCCAGGAACCGGCAGACCCCGACGAGACCCTGCGGGGTGACGGTGGTGGAGATGTCCTCGATCACCGAGTCGGCGGCGAGGTGCACCCGGGCACCGACGTCACGCGCGGCCCCGACGATGTCGGCGTACCGCTCCGCGGCCTCCACGGTCGCGAACAGCTCGACCAGCGTCTCCCCGTACCCCGCGGCCTCCCGCACGGCCTGCGGCCCCTCGGCCAGAAACAGCCGCTCCTTCCCCCGGAAGTTCCGCTTCCCAAGCCGCCGCGCGGCGGCGACACGGGGGGACCGGGGGGAGATCAGCTCGGGGCTGACAGGACGCACTCTTGCTCACCTTCACATCTGAATCGTCGTGGACTGCAACGCGCCCCAAAGGGGCGCGGGGAACTGCGCGACCAGCCACAACGCACCCGCAGCAGACAACGAACCCAACGACGGCAACCGAAGGGACCCGCAGGCTCCAGCCTGCGGGTCCCTTCAACTACGGCTCAAGCCAGCGCAGCGTCACGCCGCCTTCGGCGCGTTCACATCGCTCGGCAGCGCCTTCTGCGCGACCTCGACGAGCGCGGCGAACGCGTTCGGGTCGTTGACGGCCAGCTCGGCGAGAATCTTGCGGTCGACCTCGACGTTGGCGGCCTTCAGGCCCTGGATGAAGCGGTTGTACGTGATGCCGTTGGCGCGGGCAGCGGCGTTGATGCGCTGGATCCACAGCTGGCGGAAGTCACCCTTGCGCTTCTTGCGGTCGTTGTAGTTGTAGACCAGCGAGTGGGTGACCTGCTCCTTGGCCTTGCGGTACAGGCGCGAACGCTGACCGCGGTAGCCGGAGGCCTGCTCGAGGATCGCCCGGCGCTTCTTGTGGGCGTTGACTGCCCGCTTGACGCGTGCCACTTGTTAACTCCTTGTAGCTGGGTCACTCGGTGACCCGAGAACGGCTTGGTCCCGGTTATCAGCTGCGCCCTGCACGGCAGGGTGCGCGCTACTTTCCGAGAAGCTTCTTGGCCTTGGCGGCGTCGCCCGGCGCCAGCTCGACGGTGCCGGCCAGGCGGCGGGTCAGCGTCGAGGACTTGTGCTCGAGGTAGTGGCGACGGTTGGCACGCTGGCGCAGAATCTTGCCCGAACCGGTCACCCGGAACCGCTTCTTGGCACCACTGTGCGTCTTGTTCTTCGGCATAGTGCCGTTCTCTCCTCGTCGGTGGCGCTCCGGTGCCCGGTCGTGAAACCGGGCACGGTGTGGAGCGTCGCTCTTGTATCGGTTGTGTCCTGGGGACTGGCGGTCCCCCGGGGTCACGCTTCGGCGGGTGCCTCGGCCGGGGCCTCGGCTTCCGCGACGTCGTCGGCCTCCGCGGCGTTCTGCGACTTGCCGGGGTTGGCCTTCGCGTCCGCCTTGCGCGCTTCCTGCGCCTGACGGGCCTCGGCCATCGCCTCGGTCTTCTTCTTGTGCGGACCGAGAACCATGATCATGTTTCGGCCGTCCTGCTTCGGGTTCGACTCCACGAAGCCGAGATCCTGGACGTCCTCCGCGAGACGCTGCAGCAGTCGGTAACCGAGCTCCGGCCGGGACTGCTCGCGACCACGGAACATGATCGTGATCTTGACCTTGTCGCCCTGCTTGAGGAACCGGACGACGTGACCCTTCTTGGTGTCATAGTCGTGCGGGTCGATCTTCGGCCGGAGCTTCATCTCCTTGATGACCGTGTGCGCCTGGTTCTTGCGCGCCTCACGGGCCTTCATGGCCGACTCGTACTTGAACTTCCCGTAGTCCATGAGCTTGCACACGGGCGGACGGGCGTTCGCCGCGACCTCGACGAGGTCGAGATCGTACTCCTGCGCAAGCTCCAGGGCCTTGGCAAGCGGGACAATCCCGACCTGCTCGCCGCTGGGACCGACAAGTCGCACCTCGGGAACGCGAATCCGGTCGTTGATGCGGGGCTCGGCGCTGATGGATCCTCCTCGGTAGCACCACGCGACGGTCTGGCGGACAGCCGCGTAACGTCTGTGTTCGTTAGACCTAACCGCGCCGGCGCACAAAAAATGCCCCGGACGATCACAGGCGGGGCTCCTCGAACTGCTACCGGAGCACCGCCGCGATGACCGCGGGGCGCGACTTCGGGCTGGTCATCGCCGTGGGACGAGACCGCCTGACCGGTGACCCGCCGTCCGCAGGACGGCCAGGTGGGAGTTCGAAACCTCCACTTGTGGGCCGGATCCGCTGCCGTGGGCGTGCGTGTCCGGCCGGTCGTTACACAAGGTTAGCAGCTCGGCGGGGGAAGGGCTAACCGAGTCCGCGTGGGGCCCGCGCCCCCGCTGCGCCTATCGTGTGCGACATGAGTGAGACCCCTCCTGAATCCGCGGCGAATCCCGACTTCGACGCCATGACCCGCGACATCGCCGAGGTTCCGGCGGTCGAGGTGATCGTGACGGTCGCCGTCAACCTGATGAGCGCCGCCGCCGTGAAGCTGGGCCTGACCGAGGAGGGCGACGCGCACAAGGACCTGGACGAGGCCCGCAAGCTGGTGCACGCGCTGGCCGGTCTGCTGGACGCGACGGCGACCGAGATCAGCTCGTTCCACGCGGCGCCGCTGCGCGACGGTCTGAAGTCGCTCCAGCTGGCCTTCCGCGAGGCCTCACTGGTCCCGGACGAGCCGGGCCAGGGTCCGGGCGAGAAGTACACGGGCGCGGTCTACGGCTGACCGCCGCCCGCTGACCCGGAGAGCCGTCCCCGCACGTACAAGGGCTCGCCCGGCGGCGTTGCTTCGGCCGGCAGCAGTGCCAGGTCGAGGCCGCGCACCAGGCGGGCCCTCAGCGTGTCGTCGGCCGCCAGCCGCTCGGCGACGGCACGGGCGGCCTTCGCCGCGTCGGCGGCCGGGTCCAGGACCAGCGCCAGCGTGCCGTCGGCCCGGCCCGGACCGAGGTGGGCGCGGAGCACGGTGGGCTCGTCGGCCAGGGCGGCGCGCACGGCCCCGGCCACGGCAGGGTCCGCGAGCGGGTCGGTCGTCGTACGTCCCTCGGCCAGCGCCAGCAGCACCGCTCCGGTCAGCTCGAACGGCACCGGGCCCGCCAGGTCCAGTACGACGGTGTCCGCCTTCTCGTGCGCGGCGGCCTCCAGTGCCTGGTGCACGGGTACGGCGACGGGACGGGCCGCGGGATCCCAGCGGGCGAGCGACTCCGTGGAGGTGAAGGCGGGCAGCGCGGTGCGGTCGCCGGCCTTCAGGGTCGGTACGGCCATGTCGCTGGTCTTCTCCCGGCGCAGCCCGTTCTCGTCCTCCTCCACCTCACCGAGGACGGCGACGACCGGCACGAGCAGCCGGGCGCCCTTGAGTGCCTCGAGGACCGGGCCCACGGCGGCGCGGTCCTCGGCCCAGGCGGCGAGCGCGGCGCTCAGCCGGGGGTCGGCGGAGCCGTCGTCGTCGGCGAAGGCGGAATCGGGGATGTTCTTGTCGGCCACGGTCCCCGACCCTATCGGGGTGCGCGTTCGGCGCTCCTCACCAGCCTCTCAGGGATCTCTGACCGGGATTTAACCTCCGCCAAACGATCGGCACAGCAAGCGCCTGGACGATCGCCGCCATGGCATCCTCCAGAGCCCGGCGGGCGCGGCGGACCCGGCGGCGGCGTGCCCGGGTGTGGTCCGCCCTGATCGCGTTCGCCGTCGTCGGCGCCACGGCCACCGGCGCGGTGTACTGGCAGGGCCACGCACGCCCGGGCGCGGGCGGCGCCGTATCGTCGTCGGCCTCGGCACCCTCGGGCGGGGAGGCATCGGTGGAGACGGTCGAACCGGTCGAACCGGGGGTCGACGGCGACGCGCGGCTGGCCGCCGCCATGGCGTCGGTGCCGGTGGCGGACGGCGCCGAGGTGTCGGTGGCCGTGCTGGACCCGGACTCGGGTGAGGGCGCCTCGTACGGCACCGGCGCCTTCGACACGGCGAGCATCGTCAAGGTCGACATCCTGGCGGCGCTGCTGCTGCAGGCACAGGACGTGGGGCGCTCCCTCACTGCTTCGGAGAAGTCGTACGCCACCACGATGATCGAGAACAGCGACAACGACTCGGCGTCGGCGCTGTGGCGGGCGATCGGGACGGCCGAGGGGCTCGACGCCGCGAACGAACGCTTCGGGCTGACCGACACCGAGGGCGGCCAGGGCCCGCTGTGGGGCCTGACCCAGACGACCGCCGCCGACCAGGTCACGCTGCTGCGGCAGGTGTTCGTGGCGGACGGCTCGGTGCTGAGCGAGGGCTCACGCGCGTACGTGCGGGGACTGATGGAGCACATCGCCGACGGTCAGGGGTGGGGTGTGTCGGCGGCGGCCGACGCGGCCGCGGGGACGGACGGTTCGGCGTGGGCGCTGAAGAACGGCTGGCTGCGGCGCAGCACCACCGGCCTGTGGGTCGTCAACAGCGTCGGGCGGGTGGCGAGCGGTGGCCGCGGCTACCTGCTGGCGGTGGTGTCCCGGGGCAGCGGCACGCAGGCGGAGGGGATCTCGCTGACCGAGGCGGCGGCACGGGCGGCGGTGTCCGTGCTCGCGGACGACACCCCCTAGGGGCCCCTCCGGGCGCTCAGATGTCTTCGTGGCGTTCGCGGCGCCCGCGCCACAGGACCACCGCCGCGACCACCAGGACGCCGCCCGCGCTGCCCGCCAGCGGGGCGGCCCAGGCGGAGGTGTCGTCGTCGGAGGCGGGGGCGTCCGGTCCCGGGCCGAAGTACTTCTCGCCGTACGCCGCCGCCTTCAGCCCCTCCGGCTTCAGCCGTCCGGCCGCCTCGATGGCGGCGGCCGGGTCGACGAAACCGAAGCCGCGGGAGTCGTCGCGGCCCTCGGCCGGGGCGTTGCGGGCGGTGTCCTCCAGGACGGACTTGACCTGGGCCGGGGTCAGGTCCGGGTGGGCCGCCTTCACCAGGGCGGCGGCCCCGGAGACGAAGGCGGAGGCGGCGCTGGTGCCCCAGCCCTCGTAGTAGCGGTGGTCGGGGTCGGCGATGATCACGTCGACGCCTGGGGCGCTGACCGTGGCGTACCAGCGGCGGGTGGAGAAGGAGGCGCGGGTGCCGTAGCGGTCGACGGCGGTCGCGGCGATGACGCCCGGGTAGGCGGCCGGGTAGGAGATGTGGTCGCCCTTCTCGCCGCCGTTTCCGGCCGAGGCGACGACGATCACGCCCTTCTTCAGGGCGTACTGGATGGCCTCGTCCTCCGCCGGTTCGGGGTGGGCGGAGGCGGAGTCGTCGCCGAGGGAGAGGTTGATGATGTCGGCGCCGTGGTCGGCGGCCCAGCGGATGCCCTCGGCCAGCGCGTTGCCGCGGGTCTTGCGGGCCTTGGCGCGGGAGGGGTCGCCGTCCTCCAGGATCACCCGCAGGGGGAGGATCCTGGCCTCCGGGGCGATGCCCATGACGCCTTCGGTGTTGCCGGTGCCGTGTCCGTGGCCGGCGATGATCCCGGCCATGGCGGTGCCGTGCCGGGCCCAGGAGCGGTCGCCCTCGCTCGCGCCGAAGCCGACCAGGTCCTTGCCGGTGAGGACGTTGCCGACCAGGTCGGGGTGGTCGGCCTCGACACCGGTGTCCAGGACGGCGACGGTGACGCCCGCGCCCTTGGTGGTGCGCCACGCCTGCTGGGTGTGCATGGCGTCCAGGGCCCACTGCTGGGCGCGGATGCCGTCGGCGTGCGCGGCGGGGGCCGGGGCGAGGACGAGGGCGGCGGCCAGGAAGAGGCTCAGGGCGCCGGTCCTGCGGCGGAGGTCCGCGGGGGTCACGACGGGTGCTCCGTGGGCGTGCCGATGTTCTTGCGCAGGGCACGTTCGACGCGGTCGGCGAGGCCCTTCGCCTCGTGGCCGAGACCGGCCTGCGCGGGCGCCGACGCGGCGCCGGACTCGATGGCCTCCTCGGCGGGTTCGGGGTCGTCGACGGTGCGGCCGTCGGCCCACCCGGACACGGCGTAGACGACGACCGGGGCGTCGGTGAGGACGGAGACGGTCCAGGAGGCCCGCTGCGGTGCGCCGAAGCCCGCGGCGACGGTGTCCTTCGCGGCGTACGGCAGGGGCATGAGGTCCTCCCGGCGGCCCAGGCCCTGCTTCTCGAACCGGTCCGCCAGCGCCGTCATGGCGGCGGCGTCGGCCTTGGTGAAGAGCAGGCCGACGGTGGTGACGTGGCTCTGGGTGGCGTCGGTGTAGGTGGCGCGCAGCAGGCGCGAGCACCCGACCGGGTCGAGCGCCTTGGCGAGGAGCCGGTCGAAGGCGCCGGCGCAGTCGCCGTCCGGGGCGACGGCGACCCGCGTCCAGGTGCGGTCGGCTCCGCCGGGCCCGGCGCCCTTGCCCAGGAGGGTGGGCGGGAACAGCTGGTCGACAGGCACGCTGTGCCACAGGTCCCCGGCCTCGGTGTACGCACTGCGCGCGCCGTCGTCCCCGGAGTCCCCGGCGAGCCAGCTGCCGGTGACGGCGCCGGTGAGGAGACCCACCCCGAGCACGAGGCAGACGGCGGCGGCGACCGCCTGCGGCCGCGGACGGCCGCCGAGCGGACGCGGCCGGGCCAGTCCGTCGTACCCCTCGGGCTCCCCGAAGGAGACCAGGGGCCGGGGGTCGTGCGGGGTGCTCCAGGAGAGGGCCGGGTCGGGGGTGCGGGGGGCGGCGGGGCCGGCTGGCGGGACGGCCGCCCGGGGCGCTGGAACGTCCGTTCCGGCCGCCGTCTCCGCTTCCGGCGCCGCCGGGATCGGGCGCAGGCGCGCGGTCGTCTCCGTCGGGGTCTGTGCGGGAGCACCGGGACGCCGGAACGGCACCTGCGCCGCGCCGCCGCGCAGGGCGTCCCGGCCGACGGTCGGGGCGGCGTCGGGGAACCGGGCGGAGGGGCTGGGCGGCGGGGCGGCGGCACTGGACGCCGGCGCAGCGGCACCCGACGGCGGCACGGAGGCACTGGACGGCGGGGCGGCAAGGTTGGACAGCGGCGCAGCACCCCTGGGCGGCAAAGCGGAGCCACTGGGCGGCGGCACAGCGGCACCCGACGGCGGCACGGAGGCACTGGACGGCGGGGCGGCAACGTCGGGCAGCGGCGCAGCACCGCTGGGCGGCAAAGCGGAGGCACTGGGCGGCAGGGCGACCGCGCTCGGCGGCGGCACCGAGGCGCTCGGCGGCGGCGCACCGTCGGCGGACCGGGAGTCGCCGAGCCGGAAGCGCGGGTAGCGGGTCCGGGCACCGGGACCCGTGGCGTCCCCCTCCCGGCCGTCGTCCGGGGCCGTGGACGTGCCCCCACGGCCGTCACGGCCCGCCGTGGGTGCGGCTGCGCCGGCCTCACCGGTACGCCGCGGCGCCCCTCCCGGCTCCGTGGCCTCGCCGCGCTCCCCCGCCGGCGCCTGCGCCGGGCGGGGAGGAACACCGGGACGGGGCGGGGTCCCCGGGCGCGGCGGCGCCGACGGCCCGGCAGCGGCGTCCGGTCGGGGCGTCTCGTTCGTGCCCGGCGCGGATGCGGGAGGCGGTCCGGGGTCCGTGCGCGGCGGCGCCTCGGGGCGGGGCGGGGTCTGTGGGCGGGGCGGTGCTGCGGGATGCGGGGGAAGGGAGGCGCGGCGCGCTTCCGTGCTCATGCACCCCCCGTTTCCTCGGGCCCGGCCCGTTTCTCCGACACGGGCGGGAGACGGTGGTCCTGACCGCGGTCTCCTGCCCGGCCCGGCGCGGAACCGATCCGTCCCGGGCACGCATACCCGCTCGGGGGGACCGCCATCCCGGCGCGGGCTCCTGGGCCCTGCCGCCGGGGCCGGGCCCGCCGTGCGTGCGCGTCACTCTACGGCGTGACCCCGCCGGAGGGGGAACCAGTCCGCACGCCCGTGGCATTGGCCCGGATCGTCCCCCTACCCTGCGGTAATCCTGTCTGGCAGGCTTCCGTCATGACCGGACGCGCCGCCGACCGGGCCCGCTACGACCGGGCCACCGCCCATCTGGACGCCCCCGTGGCGATCGTGGACCTGGATGCCTTCGACGCCAACGCGGACGACCTGGTCCGCCGGGCCGGCGGGAAGCCGATCCGGGTCGCCAGCAAGTCCGTACGCTGTCGTGCGCTGCTGGAACGGGTCCTGGCCAGGGACGGTTTCGCGGGCGTCATGTCGTTCACGCTGGCCGAGTCCCTGTGGCTGGCGCGCTCCGGTTTCGAGGACGTGCTGCTCGCCTATCCGTCGGCGGACCGTGTCGGGTACGCCGAGCTGACCGCGGATCCCAAGCTCGCCTCCGCCGTGACGGTGATGGTCGACGACGTGGCGCAGCTGGACCTGGTGGACGCGGCACGCGACGGCGACGGCGGGCGGGAAATCGTGCGGGTGTGCCTGGAGTTGGACACTTCGCTGAGGTTGCTCGGGGGCCGGGTGCGGGTCGGCGCCCGGCGCTCGCCGCTGCACTCCCCCGCCGAGGTCGCCGACCTGGCCCGCGCGGTGGCCCGCCGCCCGGGGTTCGAGGTCGTCGGCATCATGGCGTACGAGGGGCATGTCGCCGGGGTCGGCGACGCGGTGGCGGGACGTCCGTTCCGGTCGCGTGCCGTACGGCTGATGCAGGCCGCCGCCCGCCGGGAGCTCGCCGAGCGGCGGGCGGCCGTGGTGCGGGCGGTCCGGGCCGTGGTGTCCGGCCTGGAGTTCGTCAACGGCGGCGGTACGGGCAGCGTGCAGCACACCGCCGCCGAGGACGCGGTGACGGAGATCGCGGCCGGGTCGGGGCTGTACGTGCCGCGGCTGTTCGACAACTACACGTCGTTCAGCGGTCGTCCGGCGGCGCTGTTCGCCCAGCCCGTCGTGCGGCGGCCGGGCGTCGGGGTCGTGACCGTGCTCGGCGGCGGGTACCCGGCCTCCGGCGCGCCCGGCGCCGACCGGCTGCCGGTGCCGTATCTACCCGAGGGGCTGCGCTACGACCCCCAGGAGGGGCCCGGCGAGGTGCAGACGCCGCTGCTGGGCTCGCCCGCCGACGACCTGCTCATCGGCGACAAGGTGTGGTTTCGGCACGCCAAGGCCGGGGAGCTGTGCGAGCGGTTCGACGCGCTGCACCTGGTGGCAGGGGACGCGGTGACGGCGACGGTGCCGACGTACCGGGGCGAGGGGCACACCTTCCTGTAGCGGGGAGCCCTCCGGCGGGTCGGTGTCGGTGTCAGTCCGTCGGGCCGATGCCGCTGCCCACGCCGCCACCGGTGTCCGCGTCGCCGATGGGCCGGATGCCCTTGGTGATGGTGTCCATGTCGGCCAGCGGCGGCCCGTCCTCGCCGGCGTCGAAGACGTAGCGGACGAGGATCGGGGACTCGGTGCCGACGGTGGAGGGGAACACCATCGACTGCACGTAGCCGCCGGGCCCCTTGGCCGTCTTCACCCGCCAGCGCACGTAGTACCCGGCGCGTCCGGCGACCGCGACGGGGCCGGACGCCATCTCCTCGTGGGACTCGATGCCGCCGAAGGGCTTGTTGCCGATCAGGTCGCGGTCGTAGGCGTCGTCGGCCGCGTCCTCGATGTCCTGCTGGGCCAGGACCTTCGGGGAGGACTCGGCGTTCGCCGTGACGGTGCGGGAGACGACGAGGCCGTGCCGGCAGACGCTGCCGTCGGCAGGGCAGTCGTAGGTGCCGTCGGTGGTCATCATGACGTCGTCCTCGGCGACGTACTTGGGCCGGACCCAGCCGTCCGGCAGCGGAAAGGTGACGCCGTTGAGCTGGTCCTCGACCAGGGCCGGGTCGTCGGCGGAGGGTGCGGAGGCGGTGGGCGAGGGGGACGGCGGGTCGCTGACCGGCGCGGGGTCGGTCGCGGTCGCCGTGACGGGCGGGGGCTGCGTCCGCGGGCTGCCGCCGTCGTCCTCGCCCAGGACGAACACGCCGGTGACGATCGCGGCGACGAGCACGGCCGCGGCGGCGATGAGGGCGACGGCCTTGCCGCGTCCGCCGCCGCCCGGTCCGCCCGGTGCTCCGCCGGAGGACAGGGGCACGGTCGCCGCCTGGCCGGGCTGCACCGGCTGGTACATCGGCGTCGGCGGCTGCCCCGTCTGCGGGGCCTGGCCCACCGCCGGCCCGTACCCGACGGGCTCGGGAGCGCGGCGGTGCTCCGTCCAGGCCGTGCCGTCCCACCACCGTTCCTGGTGCGGGGCCGACGGGTCGCGGTACCAGCCGGGCGGCGGCGTCATGCTCATCCCGGCACTGTAGGACGCCGTGCGCGGGGATCTACAGCGGTGTGACGTACGCCCCGGAGATCCCGCCGTCGACCAGGAAGTCGGTGGCGTTGACGAAGGAGGAGTCGTCGCTGGCCAGGAAGGCGACCGCGGCGGCGATCTCCTCGGCCTCGGCGAACCGGCCCACCGGGATGTGCACGAGGCGGCGCGCGGCCCGCTCCGGGTCCTTGGCGAACAGCTCCTGCAGGAGCGGGGTGTTGACCGGTCCCGGGCACAGCGCGTTGACCCGGATGCCCTCCCGGGCGAACTGCACGCCCAGTTCCCGGGACATGGCGAGGACGCCACCCTTGGACGCGGTGTACGAGATCTGCGAGGTGGCCGCGCCCATCCGGGCCACGAAGGACGCGGTGTTGATGATGGACCCCCGGCCCTGGCGCCGCATGTAGGGGATGGCGGCCTTGCAGCACAGGTAGACGGAGGTGAGGTTGACCTCCTGGACCCGTTTCCACGCCTCCAGCCCCGTCTCCAGGATGGAGTCGTCGTCGGGCGGCGAGATACCGGCGTTGTTGAACGCGACGTCGACGCTGCCGTAGGTGTCGTACGCCGCCGCGAACAGCGCCTCGACCTGCTCGGGGTCGGTGACGTCGGCCTTGACGAAGATGCCGCCGGTGTCCTCGGCCGCGGCCTTGCCCCGGGTCTCGTCCACGTCGCCGCAGACGACGTGGGCGCCCTCGGAGGCCAGTCGTCGGACGGTGGCGAGGCCGATGCCGCTGCCCGCTCCGGTGACGACCGCGGTACGGCCGACGAGCCTGCGGCAGACGATGTCTTCGCTCACTGTGCGGGGCCCTCCGTGCTCGATGGGGTGCTGCTGATGAAGACGTTCTTGGTCTCGGTGAAGGCGGTCAGCGCGTCCGGGCCAAGCTCCCGGCCGAGGCCGGACTGCTTGAAGCCGCCGAACGGCGTCCAGTAGCGAACACTGGCGTGGGAGTTGACGGACAGGTTCCCGGCGCGCACCGCGCCCGACACCCGCAGGGCACGACCGACGTCCCGGGTCCACAGCGAACCGGACAGGCCGTAGGCGGTGGCGTTGGCCAGGCGGATCGCGTCGGCCTCGTCCTCGAAGGGCAGGACGACGGCGACGGGCCCGAAGACCTCCTCGACGGCCACGCGCGCGTGCGCGTCGACGCCGGTGAGGACGGTGGGCGGGAACCAGAAGCCGGGGCCGCCCTCGGGCGCCTTGCCGCGGATGCCTGCGGCGTCGGCGGGGACGTGGGAGCGGACGCGCTCCAGCTGGGCGCGGGAGATCAGCGGGCCCATCTCGGTGTTCTCGTCGGCCGGGTCGCCGACCCGGACGGCCTCGATCGCGGGGGCGAGGATTTCGAGGAAGCGGTCGTGCACGGACCGCTGGACGAGGATGCGGGTGCGGGCGCAGCAGTCCTGGCCGCTGTTGTCGAGGAAGGACATGGGGGTGGCGGCCGCGGCGGCCTCGATGTCGGCGTCGGCGAAGACGATGTTGGGGCTCTTGCCGCCGAGTTCGAGGGTGACGGGTTTGAGGAGGGCGGCGCCCTTGGCGGCCACCTGCCGGCCCACGGCCGTGGACCCGGTGAAGACGACCTTGGCGACGTCCGGGTGTTCGACCAGCGCGTCGCCCGCGACGGGCCCGTGTCCGGGCAGCACCTGGAACAGGCCCTCGGGAAGGCCCGCCGCCAGGGCGAGTTCGGCCAGGCGTAGCGCGGTGAGCGGGGTCGTCTCGGCGGGCTTGAGGAGGACCGCGTTGCCCGCCGCGAGCGCCGGCGCGGTGGCCCAGGCCGCGATCGGCATCGGGAAGTTCCACGGGGCGATGACGCCGACGACACCGAGAGGTTCCAGGAGCGTGACGTCCAGGCCGCCGGCGACGGGGATCTGGCGTCCGGTGAGCCGCTCCACTCCCCCGGCGGCGTAGTCGAGCAGGTCGCGGACGTTGCCGGCCTCCCAGCGGGCGTTGCCGAGGAGGTGTCCGGCCTGGCGGACCTCCAGGCGGGCCAGCTCCTCCAGGTGCTCGTCGACGGTGGTGGCGAAACGGCGCAGCAGCCGGGCCCGGTCGCCGGGGGCGAGGGCGGCCCAGGTCGTCTGGGCCCGTGCGGCGCGGCCGACGGCGGCGTCCACGTCGGCCGCGGAGGCGGCGGGGACGGTGGCGACCACCTCTTCGGTGGCGGGGTTGAGTACGGCCAGTTCGTGCGACTCGTACAACTCGTGGGACTGGTACGTCTCGTGGGACTCGTGGGACTCGTGGGACAAGTGGGCCTCACATGCGTTCGAAGGAGCGGCGCAGTTCCCAGTCGGTGACGGCGGCGTCGTAGGCGTCCAGTTCGACGCGCGCCATGTTGCGGTAGTGGGCGACGACCTCGTCCCCGAAGGCGGCCTTGGCGAGGGTGCTGTTCTCCCACAGCTCGGCGGCCTCGCGCAGCGTGGTGGGGACGTGTTCGAAGTCGGCGGCGTAGGCGTTGCCGGGGCAGGGTTCGGGCAGCTCCAGGCGTTGCTCGACGCCGTGCAGTCCGGCCGCGACCAGGCCGGCCACCGCGAGGTAGGGGTTGACGTCGCCGCCGGGGAGGCGGTTCTCGAAGCGGAGCGAGCGGCCGTGGCCGACGACGCGCAGGGCGCAGGTGCGGTTGTCGTGGCCCCAGGCGACGGCGGTGGGGGCGAAGGAGCCGGGCTGGAAGCGCTTGTAGGAGTTGATGTGCGGGGCGTAGAGGAGGGAGAACTCGCGCAGCGCCACCAGCTGTCCGGCGAGGAAGTGCCGCATGACCTTCGACATGCCGCCCTTGTGGCCGCCGGCCATGACGCTACGGCCGTCGGCGTCGGCGAGCGAGAGGTGGATGTGGCAGGAGTTGCCCTCCCGTTCGTTGTACTTGGCCATGAAGGTGAGGGACATGCCCTCCTGGGCGGCGATCTCCTTGGCGCCGGTCTTGTACACCGCGTGCTGGTCGCAGGTGACCAGGGCCTCGTCGTAGCGGAAGGCGATCTCGTGCTGGCCCGGGTTGCACTCGCCCTTGGCGGACTCGACGGTGAGTCCCGCGCCGGCCATCTCGTTGCGGATGCGGCGCAGCAGGGGTTCGACGCGGCCGGTGCCGAGGACGGAGTAGTCGACGTTGTACTGGTTGGCCGGGGTCAGGCCGCGGTAGTTCGCGTCCCAGGCATGTTCGTAGGTGTCGCGGAAGACGATGAACTCCAGCTCGGTGCCGACCTGCGCGGTGTACCCGTGCCCCGCGAGCCGCTCCAGCTGGCGGCGCAGGATCTGGCGGGGCGCGGCGAGCACCGGGGAGCCGTCCTCCCAGGCGAGGTCGGCGACGACCATCGCGGTGCCCTCGTTCCAGGGCAGCCGGCGCAGGGTGGCCGGGTCGGGGCGCATGGCGAAGTCGCCGTAGCCGCGGTCCCAGGAGGACATGGCGTAGCCGTCGACGGTGTTCATGTCGGCGTCGACGGCGAGGAGGTAGTTGCAGCCCTCGGTGCCGTGGTCCAGGACCTCGTCCAGGAAGAAGCGCGCGGCGAACCGCTTGCCCTGGAGGCGGCCCTGCATGTCGGGGAAGGCCAGGACGACGGTGTCGACGTCACCGGCGGCGACGAGGGCGTGCAGTTCCTCGACCCGGAGCGGGGGTGTGCGGTCTGCCACGGGGAGAGCCTCCTTCTGGCCGGGAGCCATAAGGTATTGCCGGGAACCTTTGGTTGGGAAGGGGGCGCGGCCGCGTGCGGGAGGAATCCGGCGGGAGGGCCGGGAGCGTTGCGGACCGGCTGGCGCCGGTGCTGCGACCGGTGCGGGCCGGGAACGGCTTCGAGGAGGCGCTGGAGCAGATCCTCCAGGTCGTCCGGCTGGGCCTGGTGGCCGGCGGCGAGCGGCTGCCGGCCGAGCGGGAGCTGGCGCAGCGGCTGGGAATCAGCCGGGTGACGCTGCGCGAGGTGCTGCGGGTGCTCCAGGACCAGGGGCTGGTGGAGGCTCGGCGGGGGCGCTACGGCGGAACGTTCGTGCTGCCCCGGGCGGACGCGGCCGGCGAGGACGAGCTGCGGCGCCGGGTGGCCGGGGTCGACATCGAGGACGTGCTGCGCTTCCGGGAAGTGCTGGAGGTGGGCGCGGCCGGGCTGTGCGCGGCGCACGGGCTGACGGAGGCGCGGGCGGCGCGGCTCGGCGCGGCGCTGGCCGCCACGCGGGAGGCCCCGCTGGCGCAGTACCGGCGGCTGGACACGATGCTGCACCTCACGCTGGCGGAGCTGTGCGGCTCGCCGGCGCTGGCGGCGCAGTACGCGGCGGTCCGCGCCACCCTCAACGACCTGCTGGACTGCATCCCGCTGCTGGTGCGCAACCTGGAGCACTCCCAGCGCCAGCACGCCGCGCTGGTGGAGGCGGTGCTCGACGGAGACGCGGACGGGGCGCGGGAGATCGCCCGGGAGCACTGCGCGGGGACGGCGGCGCTGCTGCGCGGGTTCCTGACGTGAACGCCTTGCCGTGAACGCATCCTGAGGCAAAGGTATGGGAACGGATCATTGCCTGGAGGACGGATGGCCGAGCGGCCGCTGATCGGTGTCAGTACGTACCTGGAGCCCGGCGCGCGCTGGGGCGTGTGGGAGCTGGAGGCGGCCCTGTTGCCGGCCGGGTATCCGCGGCTGGTGCAACGGGCGGGCGGCCTGGCCGTGATGCTCCCGCCGGACGCGCCGGGGCACGCCGTCGCGACCGTCGCCCGCCTCGACGGGCTGGTGATCGCGGGTGGCCCGGACGTGGAGCCGGTCCGCTACGGCGCCGAGCCCGATCCGCGCACCGGTCCGCCGGCCCGGGCCCGGGACACCTGGGAGCTGGCGCTGATCGAGGCGGCGCTGGCCGCGGGCGTCCCACTGCTGGGCGTCTGCCGGGGCATGCAGCTGCTCAACGTCGCCCTGGGCGGCACCCTCGTCCAGCACATCGAGGGGCACGCCGAGGTGGTGGGCGTGTTCGGCGGCCACCCGGTCCGGCCGGTGCCGGGGACGCTGTACGCCGCGGCCGTGCCGGAGGAGGCGTTCGTGCCGACGTACCACCACCAGGCGGTGGACCGGCTCGGCACCGGCCTGGTCGCGTCGGCGCACGCGGCGGACGGCACCGTGGAGGCCGTGGAGCTGCCCTCCGCCCCCGGCTGGGTCCTGGGCGTGCAGTGGCACCCGGAGATGGGCGAGGACGTACGGGTGATGGGCGCCCTGGTGGCGGCGGCGCGGGCGGGCTGAGTGGCTCCGCCGGGGTACCCGCCTCGGACCACCGACGGGAACGGCGCGGGCCCGACCCCGAAGGGCACGGTACGAGCAGGCCGACCGGGCCGGCGAGGCGCGGTGCGGGGTGAAGCGGGGCGGGGCGGGGCGAGGGCGCGGGGCGGGGCGGGCGGGCTCCGACGGCCTCGTCGGTGCGACCGGCGCGGAGGCGGACCCGGTCGGGCGCCTACGCCCGGGTCAGGGAGAGCAGTTGGCGGGCGGGTCCGGTGGGGCGGTGGCCGGTGGGCCACACCGCTCGCAGGTCGCGGGCGAGGACGACGTCCGCCACGGGGACGCTCACCAGGCGCCGGGTGGTCAGCTCCTCGCCGACGGCGAGTTCGCTGAGGACGGAGGGACCGGCGCCGCCCACCGCGGCGGCCTTCACCGCCGTGGTCGAGGACAGTTCGATCAGGGGGCGGGCCAGGCCGCCCAGCGCCGCGTCCAGGACCTGCCGGGTGCCCGAGCCCTTCTCCCGCAGGATCAGCGGGGTGGCAGCCAGCTCCGCCGCCTTCAGCGGGCGCCTGCGACGGGCCCAGGGGTGACCCGGAGCGGTCACGACGATGAGCCGGTCGTGGCCGATGACCGCGGAGTCGAGGCCGGTGGGCACGCTCACCCCCTCCACGAAGCCGAGGTCGGCCTCGTCGGCCAGCAGGCGCTCCGCCACCGCCGTCGAGTTGCCCGCGAGCAGCGACACCGCCGTGTCCGGCAGCTGGGTGCGCAGCGCGACCAGCCAGCCCGGCAGCAGGTACTCGGCGATCGTCATGCTCGCCGCCACCCGCAGCCGCGAGTCCCGCCGGTCCCGCAGCGCCTGCGCGCCCGCGTCGAACGCCTCGGCGGCCTCCACGATCCGCCGCGCCCAGTCCGTGACCAGGGCGCCCGCGTCGGTGAGCCGGGAGCCGCGCGGCGAGCGGTCCACCAGGGCGACGCCCAGCTGCCGTTCCATCGAGCGGATGCGGCTGCTGGCGGCCGGCTGGGTGATGCCCAGCTCGCGGGCCGCCCCGCCCAGGCTGCCCAGGCGCGCCACCGCCAGCAGCAGCTCCATCGCACCGAGGTCCGGTACCCGGTGCGCCAGCGAGCCCGCCGCGTGCCGTGTCCGGGTGTCGTGCCCGCCGTCCCCGGCGCCCGTGCCGCCGCCCGTATCGCTGCCCGTGCCCCTGCTCATAACCCCAGCTTATGCCCTCATAGGGACATGGTCCCTGGTCAGGGGCTTCGCCCGCCGGGACGGTGGATCCATGGTCACCGCAGCCCAGCACCGCTCTCCCGCCCCCTCCCCCGCCGTCGGCCCGGCCGTCCAGCGGGTCCCGGCCGTCCGTCATCTCGGGCCCAACTGGTACGCCTGCGTCATGGGCACCGCCATCGTCGGCACGGCCGGGGCCGCGCTCCCCGGGCACCTGCCGGGCCTGCGTGCCGTCTGCACCGCGGTGTGGGCACTGTCCCTCCTCCTGCTGGGGGTGCTGCTGACCGCCCGTTCCCTGCACTGGCTCCACCACCGCGACCAGGCCCGCGCCCACCTCCTCGACCCGGCCGCGGCACCGTTCTACGGCTGTCTGTCGATGGCCCTGCTGGCCGTCGGCGGCGGCGCCCTGACCCTGGGCCGGGACTGGATCGGCACCTCGGCCGCGGTCGCCCTGGACACCGTGCTGTTCACCGCCGGTACGGTGATCGGGCTCGCGGCGGCGGTCGCCGTGCCGTACCTGATGGCCGTACGCCACCGGATCGAGCCGGGCTCGGCCAGTCCGGTCTGGCTGCTGCCGCTCGTCGCACCGATGGTGTCCGCGGCCGTCGGCCCCCTGCTCGTCCCGCACCTCCCGCCGGGGCAGCCCCGCGAGACGCTGCTGCTCGCCTGTGTCGCGATGTTCGGCGTGAGCCTGTTCGCGACCCTCGTGACACTGCCGGTGATCTTCGGGCGGCTGCTCACCGGCGGACCGCTGCCGCTCGCGCTCACCCCGTCGCTGTTCCTCGTCCTCGGCCCGCTCGGGCAGTCGACGACCGCCGTGGGGAAGTTCGCGGACGTGGCGCCCGGGGTGCTGCCCGGGCCGTACGCCGAGGGCTTCTCGGTCTTCGCCGTGCTGTACGGAGTGCCGGTCACGGGCTTCGCGCTGATGTGGCTGGCCCTCGCCGCCGCGCACGTCGTACGGGCCCGCCGGGAGGGCATGCGCTTCTCGATGACCTGGTGGTCCTTCACCTTCCCGGTCGGTACCTGTGTCACCGGCGCCGAGGCGCTGGCCCGGGAGACGGGCCTGGTGGTCTACGACGGGCTCACCGTCGGCCTGTACGCCCTGCTCGTCGCGGCCTGGGCCGTCGCCGCCGTGCACACCGCACGGGGCCTGCTCAGCGGCGTGCTGCTCGCAGGGCCGCGGCCAGGACCCGGGGCGCCTCGGCCAGTGACGGCCCGTACCACGTGAGGTACCGGCCGTCGACGAGGGCGCAGGGCAGGCCGGGGAAGGCCTCCGGGCCGTCGTCTGCGGTGAAGCGGTACGGCTCGTCGGGCAGGACCACGACGTCCGGGCGGGCCGCCCGCAGTTCGTCCACCGGCACCTTCGGGTAGCGCTCGGCGTGGGCGGCGTACAGGTGGTCGACGCCGAGGCGGGCCAGGACGTCGCCCGCGAAGGTGTCGCGGCCCAGCACCATCCAGGGCCTGCGCCAGATCGGCACGACGGCCGTGGCCCGCAGCTCGGGGGCGGGCGGGTCCGCCCAGGCGGCCGCCGCCTCGTCCAGCCAGCGGGGCCGGGCGGACGCCCCGCAGGCGGCCAGTACCCGCGCCAGCTCCGTGATGGCCTGCGGGACGGTGCGCACCTCGGTGACCAGCACCTCGACGCCCGCCGCCCGCAGGACGTCGAGGTCGGGGGCCCGGTTCTCCTCCTCGTTGGCGACGACGAGGTCGGGGGCGAGGGAGAGGATCCGGTCGGTCTTCGGGTTCTTGGTGCCGCCGACGCGCACGACGTCCAGGCCGGCCGGGTGGGTGCACCAGTCGGTCGCGCCGATCAGCGCCCCGGGGACCGTGCGGGCCACCGCCTCGGTCAGCGAGGGCACCAGGGAGACGACCCTCACCCGCGCGCCCTCACCTGCGCGGCCCTTCCCGGACCGCCTCGATGTGCTCGGCGACGGCGACGACGATCAGCCGGGTGTCCGGCACCGTGGCCCGCCAGCGGTGCCGGACACCGCCGGTGAGGTACAGCGTGTCGCCGCGTCCGAGCCGGTAGGCGCGGCCCTCGGCCTCGATCTCCACGGCGCCCTCGGCGACGAACATCAACTGGTCGTTGCGGTACTGCAGTTCCCGGCCGGCGTCGTGGTCGCCGGTGAACTCGGAGGCGTGCATCTGGTGGTGTCCGCGCACCAGGGAGCGCACCCTGGGCGCCAGCTCCGGGTCGGGGTCCTCGGCGCGGACCACGTCGACGCTGCAGGCGGGGTCGGCCGCGGCGAGCAGCTCCACGGCGGTGGTGCGCAGCGCGTCGGCCACCTTCTCCAGGGAGGTCTGGCTGGGCCGTGCCCGGTCGTTCTCGATCTGGCTCAGGAAGGGCACGGACAGGCCGCTGCGCTCGGACACCACGGCGAGGGTGAGTTCGAGGTCCCGGCGCCGCCGACGTACGGCCGCGCCCACCCGGAGGTGCTGATCTTTGTGGTCGCCCATCGCTCCGGCTCCCTCCTCCACCCGTCGTCGTCCCGTCACCGCGCCCCGTGCGGGGCGTCGTCCCCCTGATGAGTTCTCTGCACCCTACGCATGTTCGGCAAACCGTTTCATGCGGCCGTCACATCGATGTCACGGTGCGGTGGCCGCGACCTCACGTTTCTCGCCATCGACAGGCGGGTCCGCGCGCCCTACCGGTTCAAGGCGTGGACGGTCCCGCATGTTCCCGCCGGCTCGTCGCGCCCCGGTCGGGGGGATGCTCGGGGCCGGGATTTGACGCTCCGTGGTTGGCCGAATTCCTACCGTGTCCGGTCCGGGAACGACCCGAGGGGTGGGCCCGGCGGCGCGCCGTCAGGAGACGCCACCGGGCCCACCCCTCGGGGTGACCGTCACGCGGTGCTCCGCGGTACCGACTACCGCGGAGCACTGCGGCTCGCGCTGCTACGGGGTCATCCGGCCGACCATGTCCGGGTGCTCCTCCAGCCAGGCGGCGACGGCTTCCTCCTCCTTGCCCTGGCCGCGGTCCTTGATCTCGGCCTCCAGGCTGCCCAGCTCGTCCTCGCTCATCTTGAAGTTCTTGATCCACTTCGTGAGCTGCGGGTACTGCTCGGGGAACTTCTTGCTGGAGATGGTCCGGATCGTGTTGCCCTCACCGAAGGCCTTCTTCGGGTCCTTCAGCTTGGTCAGCTCGTAGTCGCTGTAGGCCCAGTGCGGCGACCACAGGGTGACCGCGACCGGCTCCTTCTTGGCGAGGGCGCGCTTGAGCTCGGCCAGCATGGCGGGCGTGGAGCCGTCGACGACCTCGTACTCGTCCTCGAGGCCGTAGCCCGGCAGGACCTCGTTCTTCAGCAGCTGCATCTCACCGGTGCCGGGCTCGATGCCGATGATCTTCCCGTCGAAGAGGTCGCTCTTGCCCTTGAGGTCGGCGAGGGACTTGACGTCCTTCACGTACGAGGGGACGGCGATCTCCAGGGAGGTCGGTTCGTACCAGGTGCCCAGGTCGACGAGGTTGTCCTTGTGCTTGTTCCAGTAGTTGCTCTGGGCGTAGGGAAGCCACGCGTCGAAGTTGAGGTCGATGCCGCCGGAGGCCAGGCCGGTGTAGACCGGGCCGACGTCCATCTGCTTCAGGTTCATCTTGTAGCCGCGGCGCTCGAGGACGTTCTTCCACAGGTAGGTGACGGCTACGTCCTCCTCCCAGGGGAACCAGGCCACGTCGAGCGGCTGCTTGGCCTCGGCGGGCGTGCCGCCGGAGCCGCCCTCGACCGGGGCGAGCTTGTCGACGACGCCCGGGTTGGCCTTGAGCCAGGTGCGGACGGCCTCCTGCTGCTGCCCCTTGCCGGCCTTGTTGATCTCGGCCTCGAGGCTGGTGAGCTGCTTCTCCGTCATGGAGAAGTCCTTCAGCCACTTGGACACGACCGGGTTGTCGTCCGAGAAGCCCTTGCGGGACAGCGAGTGCACGCCGTCGCCCTTGCCCCAGGCGCCCTTGGGGTCCTTCAGCTTCTTCAGCTTGTAGTCGTTGTACGCCCAGTGCGGGGACCACAGCGTGGTGACGATCGGTTCCTGCTTGCTGTAGGCCCGCTTCAGCTCGGCCAGCATCGCCGGCGTGGAGCTGTCGACGACCTTGTACTCCTTGTCGAGGCCGTACTCCTTGAGCACCTTGGTCTTGAGCAGGTTCATCTCACCGGCGCTGGGCTCGATGCCGGTGATCTCCCCGCCGAACAGGTCGGCCTTGCCCTTGAGGTCCTCGAGGGAGTTGATGTCCTTCATGTACGCCGGGACGGTCAGCTCCAGCGACGTCTCGTCGTACCAGGAGCCGAGGTCCTCGAGCTGCTTGCCGTACTTCTTCCAGTACTGCTCGTGGGTCGTCGGCAGCCAGGAGTCGGTCTGGAAGTCGATGTTGCCCTGGGCGAGCGCGGTGTAGAGCGGGCCGGCCTCGAACTGCTTGGCCTCGACCTCGAAGCCGCGCTGTTCGAGGATCTCCTTCCACAGGAACGTGGAGGCGACGCCCTCGTCCCAGGGGATGTAGCCGATGGAGACCTTCTTGCCGTTGCCGACGTTCTTGCCGCCGCCCGCCGTGTCGGCGTCGTCGGAGCCGCCGCCGAACATGCCCATGCCGCCGGCCACCAGCGCGAGGACCACGATGCCGATCACGGCGACCTGCGGCTGGGGGCGGTAGGACCAGATCTTCAGGCCCTTGGCGGCGCGTGCCTTGGCCGCGGCGCGGCGGCCCAGCGGGGAGACGTGCGTGCCCAGCGCGCTGGTCATGCGGTCCAGGTAGATCGCCAGGATCACGATGGCGACACCGGCCTCGGCGCCGAGGCCGACGTTGAGCTGGCCGATGGACTCCATGACGTCGCCGCCGAGGCCGCCGGTGCCGACCATGCCGGCGATCGCGGCCATGGACAGGCCGAGCATGATGACCTGGTTGACGCCCGCCATCACCGTCGGCAGCGCCAGCGGGAGCTGGACGCGCAGCAGGGTGTTGCGGGGGGTGGTGCCGAACGCCTCGGCCGCCTCGACCAGTTCCTTGTCGACCTGGCGGATGCCCAGCTCCGTCATGCGGACGCCGGGGGCGAGGGCGAAGATCAGGGTGGCCACGATGCCCGGGGCGGAGCCGGTCCCGAAGAACAGGATCGCCGGGATCAGGTAGATCATCGCGGGCAGCGTCTGCATGAAGTCCAGGACCGGCCGGACGAACGCGCTCACCCGGTCCGAGCGGGCCGCCCAGATGCCCACCGGCACCGAGACGACCAGCGCGATGATCGTGGCGACCAGCAGGAGCGCCAGGGTGACCATCGCGTTCTCCCACAGACCGAGGGAGTCGATGAAGGCGAACCCGACGAAGGACAGGACACCGGCGAAGGTGCCGCGCAGCCAGAAGGCGATCACGGCGAAGATGCCGGCGAGCAGCAGCGGCTCGGGGGCCTGGAGGACGGCGTTGATGCCGTCGTAGGCGCCGGTGAAGATGTCCTTGAGGAAGGTGAAGAGCCAGGAGACGTTGTCGAGCAGCCAGTCGACGCTGCTGTTGACCCAGTCGCCGAGGGGGATTCTAGGCACGGCTGATCACCTTCTTGCCGCCCTTGTCCCGCGGGCTGTCGCAGACACCGGGGACGACGTCCTCGTCGTCGCCGAGGAAGCCGATGAGCCGCTGGGCCGGGACGACGCCGACCAGTCGGCGCTCGCCGTCGACCACCGCCACCGCGTGGGGCACGCGGGCGCTGATCGCGCACAGCTCCGAGAACGGCGTGTCGGGCAGGGCCGTCTCGCAGTCGCAGTCGGCCTCGTCGCCGCGCACGTCGGTCTCCATGACGGCGGCGGCGGTCAGGACGCGGGAGCGGTCGACGTCCTTGGTGAAGGAGGCGACGTAGTCGTTGGCGGGACGGATCAGGATGTCCTGCGCGGTGCCTATCTGCACGATCCGGCCGTCGCGCATCACGGCGATGCGGTCGCCCAGGCGCATGGCCTCGTTGAGGTCGTGGGTGATGAAGACGATGGTCTTCTTCAGGGTCTTCTGCAGGTCGAGCAGCTGGTCCTGCATGTCGCGGCGGATCAGCGGGTCGAGGGCGCTGAAGGACTCGTCCATCAGCAGCAGGTCGGCGTCCGTGGCGAGCGCGCGGGCCAGCCCGACACGCTGCTGCATGCCGCCGGACAGCTCGTCGGGCCAGGACTTCTCCCAGCCGGCCAGGCCGCACAGGGCGAGCGCCTCGTCGGCGCGGCGTTCGCGCTCGGCGCGGGGCACGCCCTGCACTTCAAGACCGTAGGCAGCGTTGTCACGGACGCTGCGGTGCGGGAAGAGCGCGAAGTGCTGGAAGACCATGCTGATCTTCTTGGAACGGACCTCGCGCAGCTCCCGGTCGCTGAGCGCGGTGAGGTCCTGGCCCCCGAAGCGGACGTGCCCGGCGGTCGGCTCCGACAGACCGTTGAGCATGCGCAGCAGCGTGGACTTGCCTGATCCGGACAGTCCCATGACCACGAAGATCTCGCCGGGCTCGACGGTGAAGGACGCGTCGATGACGGCGGCGGTGGTGCCGTCGGCGCGCAGTTCCTCCCGTGCGTCTTCGCCCTGGCGCAGTCGTTCGACCGCCTGGTCCGGTTTCCTGCCGAAGACCTTGTACAGGTTCTCGGCCTCTAGTCTGGCTGACACGCTTACCTCTTGAGTCGGGGGCAGGGGCAGGGCCCAAAGCTCCCCTAACAGTTGAATGCATCAACCAGCTTCGGCCCGGCTGCGCGCCTGCCCCGATGCTTATGCGACAAACATTTAAGTGAGCCAGTTCACACGCCCTCCCCCGTCCGCGCACACCACCTGCGGCATGATTGCGAGGCGTGACCGGACGACTGATGCTTCTCGACACCGCCTCCCTCTACTTCCGCGCCTACTTCGGCGTGCCGGACTCGGTACGGGCGCCCGACGGCACGCCGGTGAACGCCGTGCGCGGACTGCTGGACTTCATCGACCGCCTGGTGAAGGACCACCGGCCCGACCACCTGGTGGCCTGCATGGACGCCGACTGGCGACCGCACTGGCGGGTGGAGCTGATCCCCTCCTACAAGGCGCACCGGGTGGCCGAGGAACGCCCGGCCGGCCCCGACGAGGAGGAGGTGCCCGACACGCTGTCCCCGCAGGTCCCGGTGATCGAGGCGGTCCTCGACGCGCTCGGCATCGCCCGCGTCGGCGTGGCGGGATACGAGGCGGACGACGTCATCGGCACCTACACCGCGCGGGCCACCGGCCCGGTCGACATCGTCACCGGTGACCGCGACCTCTACCAGCTCGTCGACGACGCCCGCGGCGTGCGCGTGCTCTACCCGGTCAAGGGCGTCGGCACGCTCAACCTGGTCGACGAGGCCGCGCTGCGCGAGAAGTACGGCGTCGACGGCGGCGGGTACGCCGATCTGGCCCTCCTGCGCGGCGACCCGAGCGACGGCCTGCCCGGGGTGCCCGGCATCGGCGAGAAGACCGCGGCGAAGCTGCTCGCCGAGTTCGGGGACCTGGCCGGGATCCAGGTCGCCGTCGACGACCCGAAGGCGAAGCTCACCCCCACGCAGCGCAAGCGGCTGACCGAGGCCGCGCCGTATCTCGCGGTCGCCCCGAAGGTCGTCCGGGTGGCGGACGACGTGCCGCTGCCGGACACCGGCACCGCGCTGCCGCACGGCCCGCGCGACGCCGGGGCGCTGGACGCGCTGGCGGCCCGCTGGGGGCTCGGCGGGTCGCTGCAGCGGCTGCTGACCACGCTCACCACCTGATCGGGGGCACTCGGCACCCGTTGCCCCGAGCCGCTCACAGGTCGGGGATGCTAGCTTAGGTATACCTAAGCCAGGGAACCGCAGGGAGCAGGGAGCCCGACATGGCAGACCGTCCGGCACGCAAGCCGCGCAAGCCGCACACCGCGCAGGTCGTCCGCACCGAGCGGCTGACCCCGCACATGCAGCGCGTGGTACTCGGCGGCGAGGGTCTCTCCGCGTTCGCGGCGGACACCTGTACCGACCACTATGTGAAGCTGCTCTTCCCCTCCGGGGGCGCGACCTACCCGGAGCCCTTCGACATGGAGCGCATCCGCGAGGAGTTCCCCCGCGAGCAGTGGCCGGTGACCCGGACGTACACCGTCCGCCACTGGGACGCCGAGCACCGCGAGATGACGCTGGACTTCGTCATCCACGGCGACGAGGGACTCGCCGGGCCCTGGGCCAAGCGGGTACGGCCGGGCGAGACGATCCATTTCATGGGCCCCGGCGGCGCCTACGCCCCCGACCCCGCCGCCGACTGGCACCTCCTCGCCGGTGACGAGAGCGCGCTGCCCGCGATCGCCCGCTCCCTGGAGGCGCTGCCCGACGGCGCCCGCGCGTTCGCCTTCGTCGAGGTCGACGGGGCCGCCGAGGAGCAGAAGATCGACTCCGACGTGGAGGTCGTCTGGCTGCACCGCGCCGGCCGTCCGGTCGGGCAGGCCCTGGTCGAGGCCGTGCGCGCACTGGAGTTCCCCGAGGGCCGGGTCCACGCGTTCGTCCACGGCGAGGCTGCCTGTGTGAAGGAGCTGCGCCGGTACCTGCGTCTGGAGCGCGAGATCGCCCGCGAGGACCTGTCGATCTCCGGCTACTGGCGGCTCGGCCACAACGAGGACGGCTGGCAGGCATCCAAGCGCGAGTGGAACGCCCGCATCGAGGCCGAACAGGAGGGCACGACGGCGGCGTAACGGCCCCGCCCGCCCACGAACACCCGCCCGCCGGGGCCCTGGCGGCCCCGTGGGTCACGCTTGCGTCAGTCGCCTCGTACGCGTGCGTGCAGGTGCATGTCGTGCCACCCGTCGGGGTGGAGCGCGGCCTTGCGCTTGGTGCCCTCCAGGGCGAAGCCGGTCTTCCCGGCGACCCGGCACGAGGCCTCGTTGGCCACGGCGTGCAGGAGTTCCAGGCGCTGGAAGCCGATCTCGTCCAGGGCCCACCGGGCGAGGGTCCGGGTGGCCCGCGCGGCGACGCCCCGGCCGCGGGCGCCCGGCGTCGTCCAGTAGGCGACCTCTGCCTCCCCGTCGCCGAGCACCCATTCGCGCAGCGCGACCCGGCCGAGCAGTCGGTCGTCCGCCGCGTCGGCGACCGCCCACTGGACGCCGCGCTCCTGCTCCCAGGCACGCTGCCACTCGCTGATCCAGCCCCGCACCTCCTCCTCGGAGTCGGCGGCGCGTGCGTGCCACTGGTGCATCACCGGGTCCTGGAAGGCCGCGTGCACGGCGGGCGCGTCCTCGGTGCGCCAGGGTCTCAGCACCAGCCCGTCGCCGGTGGGGAGCGTGGGCTGCGGGGTACGGGAGAGGGTGCCGGCGGCGAGGACCGGGCGGATGAGGCTGGGCATGGGCTGCATCCTGCCAAGGGTGCCGTGCGGCGGCCCAGCGGTTTTCCGGGGCGGCCCGGCCGACTCGGTCCACCGTCGCAGGTCACCGCCTCGTACGCTGGCAGGTGATGAGACGCCGTACCCCTCCCCCGCCCTCGCCCCTGCCGCAGCGCGACGGCATCGACGCGGTGCGGGTGCGGCTGCCCGCGGACGGGCCCTGGGCCACGGTGCGCGAACACCTCACGGAGCGACTGTCGGGCGCGGGCGCCGGGGTGGTCGACGGCATGTTCGACGCCGGGCTGTTCGTCGGGGTGGACGGGCGCCCGGTGGCGGGCGACGCGCCGTACGTGCCGGGCATGTTCGTGTGGTTCCACCGCGAGCTGCCCGCGGAGGTGCCGGTGCCCTTCCCGCTGGAGGTCGTGCACCGAGACGACCACATCGTCGTCGTGGACAAGCCGCACTTCCTGGCCACCACCCCGCGCGGCGGCCACGTCACGCAGACCGCGCTGGCACGGCTGCGCCGGGAGCTGGGTCTCCCGCGGCTCGGCGCCGCGCACCGGCTGGACCGGCTCACGGCGGGGCTGGTCCTGTTCACCGTGCGCCCCGAGGAACGCGGCGCCTACCAGGGCCTGTTCGCCGACCGGCGGGTGCGCAAGGAGTACGAGGCCGTCGCCCCGTACGACGCGGCGCTCGCCCTCCCCCGCACGGTCCGCAGCCGGATCCTCAAGGAGCGCGGGGTGCTCGCCGCCCGCGAGGTCGACGGCGAGCCCAACGCGGTGACCCGCGTCGAGCTGCTCGCGCACCGGCCGGACCACGGGCTCGGCCGGTACCGGCTGGTGCCCGCCACCGGCCAGACGCACCAGCTGCGCGTGCACATGAGCGCGCTCGGCGTGCCGATCCTCGGCGACCCCCTCTACCCCGAGGTGGCCGCCCCCGTGCCGGCCGGCGACTTCCGGCGCCCGCTGCAACTGCTGGCCCGGGAGCTGGCGTTCACCGATCCGGTCACGGGGCGCGAGCACCGTTTCCGCAGCGGCCGGTCCCTGGGCGCCTGGACGGCGTACGAGGACTGGGCGGCGTAAGCGGGGTGCGGGCGGAGCCGGCCCGGCCCGGCCGTCAGTAGCCGCGCCACCAGCGCAGGAGGCGCTGCCAGGCACCGCGGGGAGGCGCCTGGTCCGCTCCCGGCGCCTGCTGCGGCTCTGCGGCCGTCACCGACACGGGCTGCGGCGGCTGGGAGGGCCACGGCGGCTGTGTCCCCTGTTCCGGCTTCGGCAGGCCGACCTGCCAGGGTGCGTGCCGTTCCGGGGCCGGGGCGTGACTGGGCTGCTGCATGATGTCCTGCTGCGCCCTGGGCTCGAAGCGGACCGGCAGTTCCACCAGGTGCCGGGAGGCGATCGAGGACCGCCAGCGCAGGTCGTCCTCGTCGCAGTCGAGCTGGAGGTCGGGCAGCCGCATCAGCAGCGCGTCGATGCCGGCGTCGGCGATGGCCCGCCCGATGTCCTGACCGGGGCATTCGTGCGGGCCGCCGCCGAAGGCGAGGTGGGCGCGGTTGCCCATCATGCTCGCGTCCAGGTCGGGACGGATGCGCGGGTCGACGTTGCCCGGCGCGATGCCGAGCAGCAGGCCGTCGCCGGCCCGGATGCGCTGGCCGCCGAGTTCCGTCTCCTGCTTGGCGAAGTAGGCGAAGACGGTGCTGAACGGCGGCTCGTCCCACAGGGACTGCTCGACCGCCTGGGGCACCGTCATCTGACCGCCGCTGAGCTGGGCGCGGAAGCCGGGGTCGGTGAGCACCACGCGCATCACGTTGGCGATCAGGTTGACGGTCGCCTCGTAGGCGGCCAGCAGCACCACCCGCAGGTGTTCGCGAACCTCGTCGTCGGTGAGCCCGGCCGGGTGGGTGACGAGACGGCCGGCGATGTCGTCGGCCGGGTCGGCCCGGCGGGTGGCGGTGAGCCGGCCCAGTGCCTCCATGACGTAGGCGTGGCTGGCGATCGCCGTCTCGGTGCCCTTGAGGGTGTCGCGGGCCGCCTCCACCAGCCGGTCGTTGTACTCCTCGGGCATGCCGAGCAGATGGCACATCACGCCCATCGGCAGGTGCTCGGCGAACTGGCTGACCAGGTCGGCGCGGCCCTCCTCGCAGAACCGGTTGACGACGCGCTGGGTGTAGCGCTTGATGTGCCGGCGCAGCTCCCGGTAGTCGAGGTCGGACATGGCGCTGGTGACCGCGCCGCGCAGCCGCTTGTGTTCGTCGCCCTCGGCGTGCGAGCAGATGGGCTGCCAGGCGATGTGCGGCATCAGCGGGTGGTCGGGTTTGACCATGCCCTCGTTGAGCGGGGTCCAGATCCGGCTGTCGCGGCAGAACTGGGAGGGGGTGCTCACCATGTGCAGGTTCTCGGCGTGCCCGAGGACCACCCACATGGGTACGTCGTCGTGGAGCAGCGCGGGCGCCACCGGTCCGTGCTGGGCGCGCAGCTTCTCGTACAGCTCCTCCAGGTCGTCCGCCTCGTGCAGCCGGTGCAGTCCGCCCGGCCCGAGGCCGTGCGCGGGGCAGCCGGGCGGTGGTTCGAGCAGGGGTTCGCCCGTTCCGGTCGGGGAGTGGCTTTCAGGCGTCACAGTCTCGCTCCGCAAACAAAGGGGGTGGGTCTACGTCAAGGGGTGCCGGTGGGGCGCGCGCTTCAGGTGAGCGCGCCCTTCATGGCGAGGGAGTGCAGGAAGCGCATCAGGGTCATGAGGACGTCCCGGCTGGAGGCCCGGCGCCGCACGTCGCAGTCGAGGATGGGGATCTCCTCGGGCAGGTCGAGCGCGGTGCGCAGTTCCGCGACGGGGTAACGGGGCGCGTCGGGGAAGGTGTTGACGGCCACGACGAAGGGCACGCCGCGCTCCTCCAGGCGTCCCATGACGTCGAAGCTGACCTCCAGGCGGCGGGTGTCGACCAGGACGACCGCGCCGAGGGCGCCTTCGAACAGGCCGTTCCACAGGAACCAGAAGCGCTCCTGGCCGGGGGTGCCGAAGAGGTAGAGCACCAGTTCGTCGGTGATGCTGATCCGGCCGAAGTCCATGGCGACGGTGGTGGCCGTCTTGGAGGGGGACCCGTAGTTGTCGTCGACGCCGATGCCGGCCTGGGTCATCGTCTCCTCGGTGGTCAGCGGTCTGATCTCGCTGACCGAACCGACCATGGTGGTCTTGCCGACCCCGAAGCCGCCCACGATGACGATCTTCACGGCGGCCTCGGCCGTGTGCGGCAGCCGGTCCTCGGTCCGTGGGCCCGGGATCGTGTCAGAGTTTTTGAAGTCCATGCATCACCGCTTCGAGGAGGTTTCGGTCGGCGACCTTCTGGCGGACGATCGGGGCGCGGGCCTGCACCAGTTCCGACGCCAGCAGGTCGGTGAGCAGCACGGTCACCACACTGAACGGCAGGCTCAGGTAGGCCGACAGCTCGGCCACGGACAGGGGTGCGGCGCACAGCCGCAGCAGGGCCGCCTGTTCCGGTGTGGCGGACACCGGGGGGTCGGCGCGGGCCACGATCAGGGTGACGAGGTCGATGTCGGCGCGTTCGCCGCCTCCCTCACCGCCGATGACGAAGAGCCGCTCGGGGTTGCGGACCTCGCCCTCCTTGGCGGGCGCGCCGCCGGGGGCGGGCGCGGCGGGCCGGTCGGACCCGGGGGATCGCCTCTGGCGCTGGGGAGGAGTCATACGGTCTGCCCGTTGCGCCGTGCCGGACTGGTGAGGTGGGGGCCGATGCGCGCGACCAGGTCGGCCATGCTCAGGCCCATCCGGCCGGGTTCACAGCGGACGTCGGAGAGCACGGCGAGGTAGGCGTTGGGACCGGCGGCCATCAGGTAGAAGTAGCCGCCGTTCATCTCGATGAGCACCATCTTCATGTCGCCGTCGCTGGTGGGGATCTCCTGGCTGACGGCGCTCGCCAGGCTCTGCAGGCCCGCGCAGGCGGCGGCGACCCGGTCGGCGGCGTCCGGGTCCCCGGAGTAGCGGGCGATGCGCAGGCCGTCGGCGGAGAGCACCACGATCATCTCGATGCCCGGGACGCCGTCGTAGAGGTCCCGGAGCATCCAGTCGAACTTGCCTTGCTGCTCGATCACTTGAGGTTCCCCTCGTCGTCTGCCGGGGCGTGGGCCGGCTCGTTGCTGCTGGACTGCTGGTGGGCCTGGGCGCTGCCCGGGTGCTGCTTGAGCCCCTCCCAGAAGGCGCCGATGAAGTGGCCGGGCGGGAGGCCGCCCTGGTCCTTCTCCGGTGCGGGTTCCGGCTCCGCGGGCGCCGGGATGCCGTTGCGGGCGCGCTCGGCGGCCAGCCGGGCCTCGCGTTCGGCGTCCTCCCGCTCCCACGCGGCCTGCTCGGCCAGGCGCTGGCTGAGCGGCATCTTGACCCGGCTGCGGCGCTGCGGGAGCCCGCCCGCCGTCCACTCGGTCACCTCCGGAACGTCGTCCTCCATGGAGACCGTGGCGGGGATCCGGGGACTGGTGGGACGGCGCTTCTTGGGCTTGCGCTCCGGTCCGGGCAGGGCGTCGGGGCCGGGGGTGGGGATCGAGGTGGCGCCGATGCCGTGGGCGAGGCCGACGCCGGGCTCGGTGGTCATCATCTTGCTGGGCACGATGAGGATGGCGCGGACGCCGCCGTACGCGGAGGCCCGCAGCGAGACGTCCATGCCGAACTGGGTGCACAGCCGGCCGACCACGGACAGGCCGAGGCGCGGGTGGTGGGCGAGGTCCTGCACGTCGGTGCCGCGCTTGGCCTGCTCCAGCAGGCCCTCGATACGGGCGCGGGACTCCTCGCTGAGACTGACGCCGGCGTCCTCGATCTCGATGCACACCCCGCTCTGCACCTCGGTCGCGGTGACGTGCACCTTGGCCGCGGGCGGCGAGTAGCGGGTGGCGTTGTCGAGGAGTTCAGCGGCGGCGTGAATGACCGGTTCGACGGCGGTGCCCTTGATGTTGACCTTGGCGATGGAGGCCAGGTTGATCCGGCGGTACTCCAGGATCCGGGACATGGCGCCGCGCAGCACGCTGTACAGGGCGACCGGTTCGGGCCACTGGCGTCCGGGCCGGCCGCCGCCGATCACGGAGATGGAGTCGGCGAGGCGGCCGATCAGCGAGGTGCCGTGGTCGATGCGCAGGAGGTCGTCGAAGACCTCGGGGTTGCGCCCGTGGTCCTCCTCCATCTCGCGGAGTTCCTTCTGCTGCTGGTGGACGATCGCCTGGACCCGGCGGGCGATGTCGACGAAGGAGCGCTCGGCGGACTCGCGCATCGCGTCCTCGTGGTCGACGATCTCGCAGACCATCCGGATCAGCTTGCGCTGGGGCTCGCCGAGTTCGGTGTAGGCGGGGTCCACCTCGCCGAGGCGGCCCGTGATTTCGCGGGGCGTGACGCCCCTGCGCATGAAGTGCAGGACGTTGGGGATGACTTCGGCGCCGAGGCGGACCATTTCCTCGTGGTGGCCGGCGGCCCGGTGTTCCAGATACGCGGTGTGACGGGCGTGCTCGGCGCGCAGGGCCCGCAGGGCGCGGCCGCGCCGCACCGCTTCGGCGGCCGCGGCGATCACCAGCACGGTGGCGACGGCACCGCACAGGCCGACGGCGAGCCGGGCCGGTTCCGTCACGAGGGCGACGGCGGCCCCGGTGGCCGCGGCCATCAGTATGGCGGGCAGCAACAGTGTGCGCGCGTACGGAAGTTCGCGGCGACCTGGAGGGGAATCAACACTCACCATGTAGGCCCTCTGAAAACGAATCGGCTGGGATGGGGGATCTAGGGGGTGTCGTTTGGATCTTGCCGGGGGCGCGGGGCCTGGCACGCACATCTGCGGCGTTGTCGTCGGTTGCCAACGCTCCGCGTTGACGCCCTCCTCCGCCTTGCAGCTGCACGCACCAGGCCCCGCTCGAGTCGGCAACAAGGCACCGTTGCCTGGAGCCGACCTGATCCAAACGACACCCCCTAGCGGCGGGGTATGTCTGGGAGTTGTCGGGATCTTCGGCGCATTGGGAACAAGCGCGCGAATACACCTCAACTCGGTGCGCTGCGGGCGAGCTTAGTCCGGGGGGATCATCGCCGTGTCATATTCGGCAAGCACCTGAAACGGGTCCGGGGACTGGAGTATGGTCGGGCCCATTTGCACGATGAGGAGTCACTCGAACACATGGAGTAGCGCTCCATGGGCGTGCGAATATCACTCACCGTCATGAGGGAAACGGGCGCCGAGAGCCGATGAACGCGCGAAGGCCCGGCGGGAATCCCGCCGGGCCCTGCTGGATGTGGGCGTCAGCCCACGGACGAGTAGGCGACCACTCCGCGCAGCAGTTCGTCGACCGCCTTGCGCGCGTTCTTCGGGACGGTGGAGCCCGCGCCGGGCGCGGCGGCCGAGATCTGGCCGAGGACGTCGATGACCTGCTTGCACCAGCGCACGAAGTCGCCGGCCGGCATCTCCACCTCGCGCAGCACCTCGTCGAGGCCCTTGCCGGAGGCCCACATGTACGCCGCCCAGGCGAAGCCGAGGTCGGGCTCGCGCTGGCCGACGCCCTCGGTCTGGCTGATCCGGAAGTCCTCCTCCAGGGCGTCCAGGCGCCCCCAGATGCGGACCGTCTCGCCGAGCGCGGCCTTGGCCTTGCCCGAGGGCACCTTCGGGGCCATGGCGTCGTCGGCGGCCCGCGACTCGAAGACCAGCGCCGAGACGCAGGCGGCCAGCTCGGCCGGGGACAGCCCCTCCCAGACGCCTTCGCGCAGGCACTCGCTGGCGAGCAGGTCCAGCTCCCCGTAGAGCCGCGCCAGGCGTTTGCCGTGCTCGGTGACCTCGTCGCCGCGCAGGTAGTCCAGCTCGGTCAGCAGCGCGACGATCCGGTCGAAGGTGCGGGCGATGGTGTTGGTCCGGCCCTCGATCCGGCGTTCCAGCTGCGAGGTGTCGCGCAGCAGCCGGTGGTAGCGCTCGGCCCAGCGGGCGTGGTCCTCACGGTCGTCGCAACCGTGGCAGGGGTGGGCGCGGATCGCCTTGCGCAGCCGCGCGATCTCCCGGTCGTCGGCGGCCTGGGACCGCTTCTTGCGGGCCCGCTCCGGCGGGATGTGCCCGGCCTTGGTGCGCAGCGCGGAGGCCAGGTCGCGGCGGGACTGCGGCGAGCGCGCGTTGAAGGACTTGGGGATCCGCATCCGGTCCAGGGCCTCGACGGGCACCGGGAAGTCGATCGACGCCAGCCGCTTGACCTGCCGCTCGGCCGTCAGCACCAGCGGGCGGGGCCCGTCGTGGTGGTCGAAGCCGCGGTGCCCGTTGGACCGCCCGGCGGGCAGACCCGGGTCGAGGACCAGGGCGAGGCCCGCGTACTTGCCGGTCGGCACGTGGATGACGTCGCCCGGCTTCAGCTTCTCCAGCGCCACGGCGGCCTCGGCACGCCGCTGGTTGGCGCCCTGCCGGGCCAGCTCCTGCTCGCGGTCCTTCAGCTCGCGGCGCAGCCGGGCGTACTCGTCGAAGTCGCCGAGGTGGCAGGTCATGGAGGCCTTGTAGCCCTCCAGACCCTCCTCGTTGCGCTGCACCTGGCGGGAGATCCCGACGACCGACTTGTCCGCCTGGAACTGCGCGAACGACGTCTCCAGCAGCTCCCGCGAGCGGTGCCGGCCGAACTGCTCGACCAGGTTGACCGCCATGTTGTACGACGGCTTGAAGCTGGAGCGCAGCGGGTACGTGCGGGTGCCGGCCAGGCCCGCGAGGTGCTCGGGGTTCATGCCGCGCTGCCACAGCACCACGGCGTGGCCCTCGACGTCGATGCCGCGACGGCCGGCCCGGCCGGTGAGCTGGGTGAACTCGCCGGGGGTGATGTCGGCGTGCTGCTCGCCGTTCCACTTGACGAGCTTCTCGAGCACGACCGAGCGGGCGGGCATGTTGATGCCGAGGGCGAGGGTCTCGGTGGCGAAGACGGCCTTCACCAGACCGCGGACGAACAGCTCCTCGACGACCTCCTTGAAGGTGGGGAGCATGCCCGCGTGGTGGGCGGCGATGCCGCGCTCCAGTCCCTCCAGCCACTCGTAGTAGCCCAGGACGTGCAGGTCCTCGCGGGGGATGGACGCGGTGCGCTCCTCGACGAGGGCCCGCACCTGCTCCCGGGCGTCCTCGTCGTTGAGCCTGAGGCCCGCGTACAGGCACTGCTGGACGGCGGCCTCGCAGCCGGCCCGGCTGAAGATGAAGGTGATCGCGGGGAGCAGCCCCTCGGAGTCCAGCCGCTCGATGACCTCGGGCCGGCTCGGCGTCCACACCCGCGAGCGCTGTCTGCGCTCCCGCTCCCGGTCGGCCTCCTTCATGGCGCGGCCGCGCCTGCGGTCCTGATAGGAGGGGCGGCTCGCCTCCAGGCGCGCCATGCGCGTCAGGTCGGGGTTGACGGCCTTCTTGTGGCCATCCGCCTCCTCGAACAGGTCGAACATCCGGCGTCCGGCCAGCACGTGCTGGAACAGCGGCACGGGCCGGTGCTCGGAGACGATCACCTGGGTGTCGCCGCGCACGGTGTCCAGCCAGTCGCCGAACTCCTCCGCGTTCGACACGGTCGCCGAGAGTGACACCAGGGTCACGGACTCCGGCAGGTGGATGATCACTTCCTCCCAGACGGCGCCGCGGAACCGGTCGGAGAGGTAGTGCACCTCGTCCATGACCACGTGGCCGAGGCCGAGGAGGGTCTGCGAGCCGGCGTACAGCATGTTCCGCAGGACCTCGGTGGTCATCACGACCACGGGGGCGTCGGAGTTCACGCTGTTGTCGCCGGTGAGCAGGCCCACCCGGTCGGTGCCGTAGCGGCGGCACAGGTCGGCGTACTTCTGGTTCGACAGGGCCTTGATGGGCGTCGTGTAGAAGCACTTCCGGCCCCGCTGGAGGGCGAGGTGGACGGCGAACTCGCCGACGATCGTCTTGCCGGAGCCGGTGGGCGCGGCCACCAGCACGCCCTTGCCCGCCTCGAGCGCCTGACATGCCTCGATCTGGAAGGGGTCGAGGCCGAAGTCGTACATCTCGCGGAAGGAGGCGAGCGCGGTGGCCTGCTCGACAGCGCGCTGACGGGCTGCCGCGTACCGCTCGGCCGGTGAGAGATCCTCTGTCATCGTGCTTTCGAGCGTACCGGCCCGCACCGACAACCGGACGATCATTATCGGGATCGGCCGTGTGGGGGTTCCGTGGGGGCGGCGACGCGTGCCGTCACCGCCCCGGCGGTCCTCAGGTCACGTCGTCGTAGCCGTTGACCCGGTCCTTCGTGGCCTGCTCGGGCAGGGCACGGGCGGTGGTCACGGGCTCGACCTCGCCGATGTCCTCGGGGGTGAGGTCCAGGTCGGACGCCTCGTCGTCGTCGGGCTCCAGGGCCTCTCGGCGGGCCTTGCGGCGGTCGTTCAGCAGGGAGACGGTGACCGCGCCGAAGTACAGGACCCAGATCGGCCCGGCCAGCATGAGCATGGTCAGGGGGTCCGTGCTGGGCGTGGCGATCGCCGCGAACAGCGTGATCCCCATGATCATCGCGCGCCACCAGCCGAGCATCCGCTTGCCGGTCAGCACTCCGGTGAAGTTGAGCATCACCAGCAGCAGCGGCAGCTCGAAGGAGAGACCGAAGACGAGCACCATGCGCGTGACGAGGTCGAGCAGCTCGTCCAGCGGCAGCAGGTTGTCCACGTCGCTCGGCGTGAACTCGATCAGCACCTTCGCGGAGGTGGGCAGCACCGCGTAGGCGAAGTAGGCGCCGATGAGGAACAGCGGCGCGCCGGTGGCGACGAACGCGTAGGCGTACTTCTTCTCGCTGCGGTGCAGGCCCGGGGCGACGAACGCCCACAGCTGGTAGAGCCAGACCGGCGAGGCCAGCACCACACCGGCCGTCAGGGACACCTTCAGCGCCAGGGTGAACGGCCCGAGCAGACCGTTGATGGTGATCTGCGCGCACGGCTCCGAGCCGGCCTCCGCCTGGGCCAGCTCGCCGAACGACTTCTCACAGCCGACCGACTTGAGGATCGGCTCGGTGAGGATGTTGATGATCTCCTGGTAGAAGAAGGCAGCCACGACGGTGACGACGACGATGGCCAGCAGCGCCTTCGCGAGCCGGTTGCGGAGCTCACGAAGGTGCTCCGCGAGCGGCATCCGCCCCTCGGGATCCTTCTCCTTGTTGCGGGCAGACTTCAGCAACCCACGTTCCCATCTCGTGCGGCGGGCCGGAGGTCACCGGCCCTGCGTCAGCGCTTGGTCGTGTCCGTCGGCTCGGTGACCGGCCGGGAGCTGGTCACGTCGCCGGGGGCGGCCTGGATGGTGCGCTGCGCCGCGGACTGCTCGGGGCTCGGCGGGTCGGCGGGGGCGGCCTCGTCGGACTTGGCCTCGCTCTTCATGGCCTTGGCCTCGCTCTTGAGGATGCGCGCCGACTTGCCGAGCGACCGCGCCATGTCCGGAAGCTTCTTCGCGCCGAACAGCAGGATGATGACGACGAGGATGAGAATGATCTCGGGGGCGCCGAGCCTTCCGAACATAAGTCTTTACCTTCTCACCGAGGCGGCTGGGTGGGGATGCTGTCCGACCGGCCGGACATGTGTCCGATCGATCGTCTTGTGCAGCGATCGTAACGCTCAGGGGTGAACGTGAGGCAATCCCCGTGCGTACTCCCGTCCGCGACCGGGCCTCGTTTTTCCAGCCGCGACCAGCAGCGTACCGTCCGGGACCCGTGAGGTGACAGGGCGAAGTGTCCCAAAACGTAACTCGAACCGGCCCGTCGGCGCGTCGACGGGACACCGCTGCGGGGTTCACCGGGTCACGGGGCGCGACGGGTTCACGGCGTCACAAGGCGTCCACGGCACGGGCGGCGCTCTCCGTCGCGCGCTCCAGGTCTTCCGCGGCCCGGCTGATCCGGCGGGCCGAGTCCGTCACCTGCCGGCCGAGGCGCTCCGCCTCGACGAACACCTTCACGGCGAACACCGCGAGGACGGCAAGACCCAGGAAACCCACGGCAACCGCGAACATCGGCCAGAACATGACGTCGAGACTAGACCGTCGAGTGCAGCCGCAGGGTCCTGACCCCGCCGCCGGTGAGCAGCTCCACGACCCGCTCCCCCGCCGGCTTGCGCACGGCCGAACCGCACTCGGGGCAGGTGAACGAGTAGAAGGTGGTGCGGCTCGTGGCGCCGATGGCCAGGCGCAGGGCGCTCGCGGCGAGTTCGAAACGGCCCCGGCAGTCCGGGCAGCCCGCCTTGAACACGACCGGTGACACACGTCTCATGCCGGCGAACGCGGTCGCCGCCGTCATACCCGGCCCGGCCGGCCCGGACGGTCCAAGGGGGTCGCTCACAGTGCTCGCTCCTGCCTGTCGTGCTGCCCGTCGACCGCCCCGGCACCCGGGCGCGCCCCACTCCCGGTGACCGTCTCGGCCCCGCCCCGCGTCCCCGCCGCCTCCATCCCGTCGTACGCGGCCAGAGCCTCGCGGGCGGCCTGCCGGGCGCTGTCGGCGAGCGCGGACGGCGAGACGATCCGGCCGTCCCGCCCGAGCCGCAGCGCCAGCCGCCGCAGGGAGGCGGGGTCCGGGGTGCGCAGGGTGATACGCAGGCCACCGTCGGGAAGTTCATCCGCGCTGTCGTGCGGGTAGTACTCGGCGACCCAGCGACCGCCGGGACCGACCTCCACGACGACCTCGGGGTCCTCCGCGGCGGGCTGCACCAGCCCCTCCGACAGGTCCCGCAGCTCCACCTCCGGCGGTGCGGAGGGCTCGTCCAGGATCCGGATCTCGGCCACCCGGTCGAGCCGGAAGGTGCGCCGCGCCTCGGAGCGGCGGCACCATGCCTCCACGTACGTGTGCCCGACACTGACCAGCCGGATGGGATCGATCTCCCGCTCGGTGACCTCGTCGCGGGCCGGCGAGTAGTAGCGGATCCACAGCCGGCGGCGCTCCGAGATGGCCCGGTCGACGTCGGCGAAGACACCGCCCTCGGACTCGAAGGTGACGGACAGGCGCGAGCTGGCACCGGCGGCCTCACCGGCCGAGGTCTCCACCTTCGCGGTCGCCCGCAGCAGCGCCTGCCGGTCGCTCTCGCGCAGCCCCGGCAGGGTCGCCACCGCCCGGGCGGCGACCAGCAGCGCGGTCGCCTCGTCGGCGGCCAGCCGCAGCGGCTCGGCGGCGTCCGCGCCGAGAGCGGCCGGATTGTGCCACCAGATGCGCTCGCCGTCGGTGTCGATGTCCAGCAGATCCCCGCCGCGGAAGCTCGTGCCGCACATCGGGAGCACGTCGAGGTCGGAGACCAGCTCGTCCTCGGTGATGCCGAAGGCACGCGCGACGTCCTCGACGCGGGCACCGGGGCGCTCGCGCAGATACGTCACCAGGGACAGCATCCGCCGGGTCTGGTCGATGGCGTTCACGGGCCTGACCGGTTTGCCTGCCACAGTGTTGTCCGCTCCCCCTCAGCCCTTGGCGACGGCACGCAGCCGGTCCACCACGTCCGCACGCAACTCCGCGGGCTCCAGCACCACCACGTCCGGCCCGAACTCCACCAGCCAGGCGTCCAGGCCGTGCCCGTACGGAATCTCCAACTCGTCCCAGCCGTCACCGAGTTCCCGCACCCCCGTGGCCTTCGCCCGAAGGGGGTAGCCCGCACCCGTACGCAGCCGGATCAGCGCCGAGCGGTCGGCGGTCTCCCCCGCCCAGCTCGCGACCGTCTCCCGGACCGTGACGACGTCCGGCACCGGCGCGGTGAAGCGCGAGCCGCGCGAGCGCACCTTCCCGGTGATCCGCGACAGCCGGAACACCCGCTCGGCACCCCGGTCGCGGTCGAAGCCCGCCAGATACCAGTGGCCGCGCCAGCACTCCAGCGCCCACGGCTCCACGTGCCGGGGCTCGGGCTGGGCGGCGTTGGCCTTGCGGTAGTCGAAGACGACCGGCCTGCGGTCGCGGCAGGCCAGCATCAGCGGCTCGAACGCGGCCTCGTGCACCGGAATGCGGGGCTCCAGCGCACTGTGCGGCTCGTACGGGTCGACGTCCTCGGGCAGACCGGCCGCCCGCAGCTTCTGCAGCGCGCCGCTCGCGGCGCCGGCGAGCCGGGCCTGCTGCCACACCTTCGCGGCCAGCCCGAGCGCGGCCGCCTCCTCGGCGTCCAGGGTGATGGGCGGCAGCCGGTTGCTGTCCCGGCGGGCCAGGTAGCCGATCTCACCGTCGAGGCTCTCCACGGTCTCGATGACCAGTCCGAGTTCGCGCAGGTCGTCCTTGTCCCGCTCGAACATGCGGTTGAAGGAGTCGTCGGAGCCCGCTTCGAGGTATGCCTCGACCGACTCGCGCAGCTCACGCTTGCTGAGCGGCCGCCGTGTCCCGAGCAGACACAGCGCCAGGTTCATCAGCCGCTCGGCCTTGGCAATGGCCATCGACGCCCTTCTCCCTATGGTGCTTACGACGGATGACCGTACCGCCCCGCGGTGGCGTGGCAAAAGCCGAGGGCCCATGCCCGGACAGGCATGGACCCCAGGTGACCGGCTCCGATCGCCGGCCGCTCGGACTTCGATCAGACTCCGAGCAGATCGACCACGAAGATCAGCGTCGAGCCGGGCGGGATCGCGGGGGACGGGCTCTGGTTGCCGTACGCGAGGTGTGCGGGGATGGTCAGCTGGCGACGGCCGCCGACCTTCATGCCCTGCACGCCCTGGTCCCAGCCCGCGATGACGCGGCCGCCACCGAGCGGGAAGCGGAACGGCGCACCGCGGTTCCAGCTGGCGTCGAACTCCTCGCCCGTGCTGAAGGTCACGCCCACGTAGTGGACGGTCACGGTCTGACCGGCCTCGGCAACCGGGCCGTCGCCCTCCCAGATGTCCTTGATCTCAAGGTCCGCCGGGGGCTCGCCGCCCGGGAAGTCGACCTCGGGCTTGTCGATGCTCACGTGTTCAGCTCCTGCTTGTCTGCGGAAAGGCAACGGCCAAGTCTTACATCCCCGGGCGTCACATCTTCGCGAGGATGTCCACGGAGAAGACCAGCGTGGAGTCCTTCTCGATGCCGCTGCCCTCCGGCGGGCTGTCGCCGTACCCCAGGTCCGGCGGGATGACGATGAGGACGCGGCTGCCGACCTTCTTGCCCGTCAGACCCTGCGCCCAGCCCTTGACGACCTGCTGCAGCGAGAACGACGTCAGCTGCTTCCTGGCGTACGTGGAGTCGAACTCCTTGCCGCCGTCCCACAGCACACCCTTGTACTGCACGAGCACACTGTCCTGCGCGCCGACCTCGGCGCCGTCGCCCTCCAGGACGTACTCCGCGGCGAGCTTCTTCGGCGCGTCGGCCTTCGGCACCTCGATGGACGGTGCCTTGCCGTCGGTGTTGGTGCCGACCTTCGGCAGGGCGGCGTCGTCCTGCGCGACCTTCTTGCCGTCGGCACTGCTCTTCGCGTTGAACGTGTCCTGGACGTCGACCACGAACACCAGCGTGTCGTCGCCCTTGATGCCCGCCTGCTCGTTGCCCTGCTCCCCGTACCCCCAGGTCGGCGGCACCGAGAACTGGACGCGGCTGCCGGTCTTCTTGCCGGTGAGCGCGTACCGCCAGCCGTCGATGATGCTGCCCTGGGCGAGCTGGATGACCAAGGGGGTCTTGCGGTCGTAGGAGTTGTCGAAGACCTTCGCGCTCTGCCAGACCTGACCGAGGTAGTTCGCCGAGATGAAGTCGTTCTCCGCGACGGCCTTGCCGCCGCCCGCGACGACCGTCTTGACCGCGAGGTCCTTGGAGGGCTCACCGCTGCCCTTGGCGACGGTCGGCTTCTCGTCGAACTTCGTCCCCGCCGTGATCGCCGGCAGCGGACCGTCCACGATCTTCGGCGGCGGCGCGGCCGAGGTGGCCGACGCGTCGGGCGACGGGCTCTCGCTCGCGTTGCTCGATGAGCCTGAGTCGTCGCTGTCACCGCAGGCGGCGAGCGTGGCCAGTCCCGCGGGGACGGCGATGAGGAGTGAGCGTCGGCGCACGGTGGGGGCCTCGTATCGGTATCGGGTCGGTCCTGTTGGCTGGCGTGCGCGCAACTCTACGGCGTGAGAAGGGCACCGCACGGCTAACGTACGGTGCCCGTGTGGCGTTCCGCCCTTTCGCGCGGAGACGCTTCTCTCACCCGTCCGGTCCCATACCGCCCGGATCACACCCGGATCACACCAGCAGCTCCCGGATCACATGCCGGCGATCAGCTTCTCCACCCGGTCGTCCACCGAGCGGAACGGGTCCTTGCACAACACGGTGCGCTGCGCCTGGTCGTTGAGCTTGAGGTGGACCCAGTCGACGGTGAAGTCCCGGCGCTGCTCCTGGGCCCGCCGGATGAAGTCGCCGCGCAGCCGGGCCCGAGTGGTCTGCGGCGGAACGGACTTGCCCTCGAAGATCTTCAAGTCGTTGGCGACCCGGGCCGCCTGGCCCTTCTTCTCGAGCAGGTAGTACAGACCACGACGCCGGTGGATGTCGTGGTAGGCGAGGTCTATCTGCGCGACCCGCGGGTGCGACATGGTCATGTTGTGCTTGGCCCGGTACCGCTCCAGCAGCTTGTACTTCATGACCCAGTCGATCTCGGTGTCGATGCGGTCGAGGTCCTCGGCCTCGATCGCGTCCAGCGTGCGGCCCCACAGCTCCAGCACCCGCTCCACGGTGCCCGTGCGGATGCCCCGGCGCTCGCAGAAGTCCACGGCCTTCTCGTAGTACTCCCGCTGCACCTCCAGCGCCGACGCCTCCCGGCCGCTGGCCAGGCGCACCTTGCGGCGACCGGTGATGTCGTGGCTGACCTCGCGGATCGCCCGGATCGGGTTCTCCAGGGTCAGGTCACGCATCACGGTGCCCGCCTCGATCATGCGCAGCACCAGGTCGGTGGCGCCGACCTTGAGCAGCATGGTCGTCTCGGACATGTTCGAGTCGCCCACGATGACGTGCAGACGCCGGTAGCGCTCCGCGTCGGCGTGCGGCTCGTCGCGCGTGTTGATGATGGGCCGGGACCGGGTCGTCGCCGAGGAGACGCCCTCCCAGATGTGCTCGGCCCGCTGACTGACGCAGTACACGGCACCGCGCGGCGTCTGCAGCACCTTGCCCGCACCGCACAGCAACTGCCTCGTCACCAGGAACGGAATGAGGATGTCCGCGAGCCGCGAGAACTCCCCGTGCCGGGCCACGAGGTAATTCTCGTGGCAGCCGTAGGAGTTGCCGGCGGAGTCGGTGTTGTTCTTGAAGAGGTAGACGTCGCCCGCGATTCCCTCCTCGTGCAGGCGTCGTTCGGCGTCCACCAGGAGTCCTTCGAGAATGCGCTCGCCCGCCTTGTCGTGGGTGACGAGCTCGATCACGTTGTCACATTCGGGTGTCGCGTACTCCGGATGCGATCCCACGTCGAGATAAAGGCGGGCACCGTTGCGCAGAAAGACATTGCTGCTGCGGCCCCATGACACGACACGGCGGAAGAGGTACCGCGCCACCTCGTCAGGCGACAGGCGGCGCTGTCCCCTGAACGTGCACGTGACGCCGTACTCGTTCTCCAGCCCGAAAATGCGGCGGTCCATGACTGAACATTACGCCTGATGACCCGAACTGAAACGGGGTTCGACGGCACGGTTTGGATCATTTTCCGATGAAGCCGCAACCACCGCCCCCCGCGCGGGAGCTGCGAGGACCCGCCCCGTGCACGCCAGTACGAGCAGCGAGACGAAACCCGCCGCCCCCGGCACCGCGAAGCCCCACAGCGCCCCACCGTGCTCCACGACGGGCCCCGCCAGACCCGTCCCCACCGAAGCGCCCACGGTGAACGTCGTCACCAGCCACGAGAACGCCTCCGTCACCGTCCCCCGCGGCGCGTGCACGTCGACGAGGACGAACGCACACGCGATGCACGGCGCCAGGAACACACCCGCGAGGACCGTCAGCAGCACCATGGGCACCGCGCCCGGCATCAGCATCAACGGCAGGTAGCAGACCGCCAGCAGGGCCACCAGCAGCCGCAGCCGCCGCGCCGGCTCACCGGCCCACCGCCGCGCACCGTAGACCGCTCCCCCGACCAGCGCACCCAGCCCCAGCGCGGCCATCAGCCACCCGTACACCGCGTCACCGCCGTGCTCGTCGGCGTACGGCACCGAGGCCACCGTGATCGACCCGAGCGCCATCCCGATGAACAGGAAGGCACCCAGCAGCGCCAGCAGCCCGCCCGAACGCAGAGCACCCAGCCAGTGCGCCTCCCGGGGCGCCGACCGCCACGCCCGCGAGGGCGGCGACACGACCACCGACAGCGCGCCCAGCACACCGACACCGTTCAGCACGAGCAACGCCGCCTGCGGCGACCACAGCGACACGCACACCGTCACCAGCAGCGGCCCGACGGTGAACATGACCTCCTGCGCCACGGCGTCCATCGCGTACGCCGTGTGCACCTGGTCCTCCTTGCCCAGCACACTGGGCCACAGCGCCCGCAGACCGCCCTCCAGCGGCGGCGTGAACAACCCCGCCGCCCCCACCGCCACATACGCCAGGACGGCCGCGCCGGTGCCCGCGAACGCGAACACGGCCATCGCCAGCGCCGACAGCACCGCGGCCGGCAACTGCACCCGCGGCTGCCCGTGCAGGTCCACCAGCCGCCCCAGCACCGGCTGCCCCAAGGCGTTCGCGACGCCGTACACGGCCGCCAGCACCCCCGCGAGGCTGTACGAACCGCCCTCGGCCCGCACGAACAGCACGATCGCGATCGCCGCGGTCGCGTTCGGCAACCGCCCGACCAGCGTGCCGACGAGCAGCCGCACGGCATGCCGCGCCCGGAGGATGTCCAGATACCCGGCGACCACGACCCGCCTCCTATGTCCGCGCTCCAGCAAGTTTTACGTATAACTTCCGTCGTCATACGTACCATGTCGCCAGTTCCGCAGTCCAGACGAAAGCGCAGGCGAACGGTGGCACGAGGCAGCACCCGCCCCACGAGCCGGGACGTCGCCCAGGCCGCCGGCGTCTCCCAGGCAGCCGTCTCCCTGGTCCTCGGCGACAAATGGCGCGGCCGTGTGTCGGCACCCACGGCCCAGCGAGTCCGCGACGCCGCGCAGGAACTCGGCTACCGCCCCAACCTCGCCGCACGCAACCTGCGCCTCGGCCGCACCCGCACCGTCCTGCTGGTCGTCCCTGCCCTCACCACGGAGTTCTTCGCGGAGGTGTACACCGGCGCCGCACGAGTCGCCGCCGCACACGGCTTCGGCGTCGTCCTCTACCCCTCACCCGAAGGCGTGGGACCCGCCCGCGACCCCTTCGCCTCCGCCCAGGCCGCACTCGACGGCGTCATCGCCTCCTCCATGGCCGCCGACGCCCTCACCGCCATTCGGGGCGACCAACTGCCCCTCGTCATGCTCGACAGCGACCCGGAAGGCAGCCTGGGCACCGCCACCGTCAACCTCGACATCGCCGACGGCATCCGCCAGGTCACCGAGCACCTGCTGGCCCTGGGCCACCGCAGCTTCCTCCACCTCGCAGCCGACATCCCCTCCTGGACCTTCGAGGTACGCGCCCGCGAACTGGCCTCGCGACTCGACGCCGCCCCCGGCACCGAACTGCGCACGATCCGGGCACCCATCTCGATCGAGGGCGCCCTACGGGCAACCGAGGCCGCCCTCGCCGCGCCCGGACCCCGGCCCACCGCACTGGTCTGCGACGACGACAAACTGGCGGCCGGCGCCTACAAGGCCATCCGCCGCGCCGGACTCCGCGTCCCCGACGACCTCTCCGTCACCGGCCTCGACGACCTCGGCCTCGCCACCGCCATCGACCCCGAACTCACCACCGTCCGCCTCGACGCGGAAGCTTTCGGCGAACGGGGCATGCGCGCACTGCTGGCGGTACTGGAAGGCAGGCCCCCCGAGAAGGGGGACCTGCCGGTCAGCCTGGTGGTACGGGGATCTACGGCCCCGCCGCGATGAGGTGAGGTGAAGCGAGGTGCGGCGGGCGCCTACTCCTCGTCCGACCCGGAGTCGGTCTCGGTCTCGGCCGCGCTCTCGCTCTCCGCCGACGCCGCGCCCGCGCCGGAATCCAGCAGCCGCGACAGCTGGCCGCCCACAATGCGCTTGAACTTGCGCTGCTGCGGCCGCGTCCGGTCCAGCACCGCGACCTCCAGCCGCTCCGCCGGAATCTCCCGCTCACTGCCGTTGGTGTCGCGGGACAGCGCCTGCACCGCCAGCTTCAGCGCCTCGGCCAGCGTCATGCCGTCCCGGTGCCGCTGATCCAGATACCCGCTGATCTGCTCCGCGTTGCCCCCGACCGCCACCGAACCGTGCTCGTCGACGATCGAACCGTCGTGCGGCAACCGGTAGATCTGGTCACTGTCGGGACTGTCACCGACCTCGGCGACGACCAGCTCCACCTCGTACGGCTTCTCGGCCTGGCTGGAGAAAATCGTGCCCAGCGTCTGCGCGTACACGTTCGCCAGACCCCGCGCCGTCACGTCGTCACGGTCATAGGTGTAACCCCGCAGATCGGCATAGCGCACCCCGCCGATCCGCAGGTTCTCGTACTCGTTGTACTTGCCGGCGGCCGCGAAGCCGATCCGGTCGTAGATCTCACTGAACTTGTGCAGCGCACGGGACGGATTCTCACCGACGAACACGATGCCGTCGGCATACTGCAGCACCACCAGGCTGCGACCACGCGCGATGCCCTTGCGGGCGTACTCCGCCCGGTCCGCCATCGCCTGCTGAGGAGATACATAGAACGGCGTCGACACCGGTTATCCGTCCCTTCCTGTCGAAATCACTGGACCACCTGACAACGAAGACCCGCGCCCCGCTACAGCAGCGCGGCCCGCGGACCGTCGGGCTGCTCCAGCCGGGCCTGCAGCACCGAGCCGGCCAGCTCCGCGGCCTCGTCCTCACCGAGCCGGCGGAAACCGTCCTCGGTGATCACAGTGATGATCGGATAGATCCGGCGGGCGACATCGGGACCACCGGTCGCCGAGTCGTCGTCAGCCGCGTCGTACAGCGCCTGCACCACGAGCGTCGTGGCCTGCTCCTCGGTCAGGTCGTCACGGAACAGCTTCTTCATCGCACCGCGCGCGAAGACCGACCCCGAACCCGTGGTCGCGTAGTTCCGCTCCTCGGACCGGCCACCCGTCACGTCGTACGAGAAGATGCGACCCCGGCCCCGGTCCACGTCGTAACCGGCGAACAGCGGCACCACGGCCAGACCCTGCATCGCCATGCCCAGGTTGGACCGGATCATCGTCGACAGGCGGTTCGCCTTGCCCTCCAGGGACAGCTGCGCGCCCTCGACCTTCTCGAAGTGCTCCAGCTCCAGCTGGAACAGCTTCACCATCTCCACCGCCAGGCCGGCCGTACCGGCGATGCCCACCGCCGAGTACTCGTCGGCCGGGAAGACCTTCTCGATGTCCCGCTGGGCGATCATGTTGCCCATGGTGGCCCGCCGGTCACCGGCGAGCACGACACCGCCGGGGAACGTGACCGCCACGATCGTGGTGCCGTGCGGTGCCTCGATGACGCCCTGCACCGGCGGCAGCTGCCGGTTGCCCGGGAGCATCTCCGGCTGGTGCTCCCCGAGGAAGTCCATGAAAGAGGAGGACCCGGGCGTCAGGAAGGCAGCTGGTAGACGCCCGGTGCTACGAGTGTTGGCTTCCACGCGATTCCTTCCACGTAAGCGGCAGCCCGCCTTATGGCATCGGGCCGGTCCTTGAACTGCCCCAGCGCAGCGTTGCAGCTGAAGCACAGTACGCCACGGACCCTACCCGTCTCGCGGCAGTGATCCACATGCTCGGCCCGAGCCGTGAGGCAGATACAACAGACCCCCTGCTGTTCGGCGATCATCGCATCCAACTCAGCAGGAGCGAGGCCATACTTGCGCTTGAAGTAGCCAGTGCGGTTCCGCTCGGCACGACACTCGGGGCAGTAGCTGGCCCAGCCGTCCGAGGACGACCTGTTCCGCTCCCAATCGGAGTGCGGCTTCACCTCTTCGCACTGTGGACAGCGCTTGTGTCCCCTCGGAACCGGGACTTTGACGCGAACAGCCTTGCCCCGAGCCTCCTGCCTACGCCTGTGGTACTCGGCGGCGCACTCACGGCAGTTGGTCTGACGCCCGTCGGGCCGCGACCGATTGCTCGCGAATGCGCCGGCCGGAAGCACTCTCTGGCACGTCGAGCACTTCTTCGAACCCGGATCGTTCATATAGCGGACTACTGTCCACCCTTTTGAACAAACGATCGAACGAAATCCTCTGCGTTCTCTTCCAAGACATCGTCGATCTCGTCCAGGACGGAGTCCACGTCGTCGTTCAGCTTTTCCTGGCGTTCCTTGAGGTCCTCCGATGCCTGCGCGTCCTGCGCCTGCTCCTCGACCTCCTCGGTGGACCGCGTGGCCTTCTGCTGCCCGCCGCCGGTGTCCTTGGTCGCCATAACCCTCACCCCGCTCGGTTCGCCCGACACAGTTGCTCGGTCAAGATCAGACCCTACAAGTCTGGTCCGACATCGGCCCCGCACTTCTCCAACGTACGGGGACCATCTCCATGGTTCCCGGACCCGGTGTATTCCACCCTGTCCGGCTGTCTACTCCCCTGTGCCCGCTCGGGCCGCTCACCCGCCGGACAGGACCCTGACCAGGTCGTCCGCGGTGCGGCAGCGGTCCAGGAGTTCCTTGACGTGATTACGCGTTCCGCGAAGCGGTTCCAGGGTTGGGACCCGCTGGAGCGAGTCCCGGCCCGGCAGATCGAAGATCACCGAGTCCCAGGAGGCCGCCGCGACGTCGTCGGCGTACTGCTCGAGGCAGCGCCCGCGGAAGTAGGCCCTGGTGTCCTCGGGCGGCTTCGTACGGGCCCGCTCGACCTCGTTCTCGTCCAGCAGGCGCTTGATGCGGCCGCGGTCCACCAGACGGTTGTAGAGGCCCTTGTCGGGCCGTACGTCGGCGTACTGGAGGTCGACGAGGTGCAGCCGGGCGGCGTCCCAGTCGACGTTGTCGCGGCGGCGGTAGCCCTCCATGAGTTCCCGCTTGGCGACCCAGTCCAGTTCGCCCGCGAGGCTCATCGGGTCGTTCTCGAGCCGGTTGAGGGTGTCCTCCCAGCGGCCGAGGACGTCCTTGGTCTGGTCGTCCGCGTCGGCACCGTACCGCTCCTCCACGTATTTGCGGGCCAGCTCGTAGTACTCCATCTGGAGCTGTACGGCGGTCAGTGTGCGGCCGCTGCGCAGCGTGACGAGGTGTTTGAGCGTGGGGTCGTGCGAGACCTGGTGGAGGGTGCGTACGGGCTGGTCGACGGCCAGGTCGACGGCGATGAAGCCGTCTTCGATCATGGACAGGACCAGGGCCGTGGTGCCCAGTTTGAGGTAGGTGGAGATCTCGGACAGGTTCGCGTCGCCGATGATCACGTGCAGACGGCGCCATTTCTCGGCGTCCGCGTGGGGTTCGTCGCGGGTGTTGATGATGGGGCGTTTGAGTGTCGTCTCCAGGCCGACCTCGACTTCGAAGTAGTCGGCGCGCTGGCTGAGCTGGAAGCCGTGTTCGTGGCCGTCCTGGCCGATGCCGACGCGGCCGGCGCCGGTGAAGACCTGGCGGGAGACGAAGAAGGGTGTCAGGTGGCGCACGATGTCCGAGAAGGCGGTTTCGCGCTTCATCAGGTAGTTCTCGTGCGTGCCGTAGGAGGCGCCCTTGTTGTCGGTGTTGTTCTTGTAGAGGTGGATGGGCTGGGCGCCGGGGAGCTGGGCGGCGCGTTCGGCGGCTTCGGCCATGATGCGTTCGCCGGCCTTGTCCCAGAGGACGGCGTCGCGGGGGTTGGTGACTTCCGGAGCGCTGTATTCGGGGTGGGCGTGGTCGACGTAGAGCCGTGCTCCGTTGGTGAGGATGACGTTGGCGAGGCCGATGTCCTCGTCGGTGAGCTGGCTGTTGTCGGCGTTTTCGCGGGCGAGGTCGAAGCCTCGCGCGTCCCGGAGCGGGTTCTCCTCCTCGAAGTCCCAGCGGGCCCGGCGGGCCCGGTGCATCGCCGCCGCGTAGGCGTTGACGATCTGGGACGAGGTGAGCATGGCATTGGCGTTGGGGTGGCCGGGGACGGAGATTCCGTACTCCGTCTCGATGCCCATTACTCGCCGTACGGTCATGCGGCCCTCCTTGCCCGGCAGCGCCCGTAGTGGGTGCTGCTCAAGTACCGCTGGCGCTCCGATGCGTGTGCGGTGCCCGTCCCCGCACTGCGCGACTCGGCGGTATGGAAGAGCCTAGAACGCCTTTGCGCTGGCGGGGAGATCATTTGCGTCATTGCCTTGCTCCAGCCGGGGCTCCGGAAAACAGTCGGCTGCGGGTACCCACTGTGGGGACCCGCAGCCGCCCCGCCTTTTACAGGTACTGACCGGTGTTTGCCACCGTGTCGATGGAGCGTCCGGTGTCCGCGCCCTGCTTTCCGGTGACGAGCGTACGGATGTACACGATCCGTTCGCCCTTCTTTCCGGAGATGCGGGCCCAGTCGTCGGGGTTGGTGGTGTTGGGCAGGTCCTCGTTCTCCTTGAACTCGTCCACGCATGCCTGGAGGAGGTGGGAGACGCGGAGGCCCTTCTGGTTCTTGTCGAGGAAGTCCTTGATCGCCATTTTCTTGGCGCGGCCCACGATGTTCTCGATCATGGCGCCGGAATTGAAGTCCTTGAAATAGAGGACTTCCTTGTCGCCGTTGGCGTAGGTGACTTCCAGGAAGCGGTTCTCCTCGGATTCGGCGTACATCTGTTCCACTGCCGTCTGGATCATGCTGGAGACGGTGGCCGCCTTGTCCTTCTCGTGCTCCGCGAGGTCGTCGGAGTGGAGGGGGAGGCGTTCGGTGAGGTACTTGCCGAAGATGTCCTTGGCCGCTTCGGCGTCCGGACGTTCGATCTTGATCTTCACGTCGAGCCGGCCGGGTCGCAGGATGGCGGGGTCGATCATGTCCTCGCGGTTGGAGGCGCCGATGACGACCACGTTCTGCAAACCTTCCACGCCGTCGATCTCGGCGAGGAGCTGCGGGACGATGGTGTTCTCCACGTCCGAGCTGACGCCGGAGCCGCGGGTGCGGAAGAGGGATTCCATCTCGTCGAAGAAGACGATGACGGGGGTGCCCTCGCTGGCCTTCTCGCGGGCCCGCTGGAAGACCAGGCGGATCTGGCGCTCGGTCTCGCCGACGTACTTGTTGAGCAGCTCGGGGCCCTTGATGTTGAGGAAGAAGCTCTTGCCTGCGGCTTGGCCGGTGACCTCGGCGACCTTCTTGGCCAGCGAGTTGGCGACGGCCTTGGCGATGAGCGTCTTGCCGCATCCGGGGGGCCCGTAGAGCAGGACGCCCTTGGGCGGACGCAGCTCGTGCTCCCGGAACAGGTCGGGGTAGAGGTAGGGGAGCTCGACCGCGTCGCGGATCATCTCGATCTGTCCGCCGAGGCCGCCGATCTGCTCGTAGCCGATGTCGGGGACCTCTTCGAGGACGAGTTCCTCGACCTCGCTCTTGGGGACGACCTCGTAGACGTAGCCGGAGCGGGGTTCGAGCAGGAGGGCGTCGCCGGGGCGGATGGTGAGGCCGCGCAGGGGTTCGGCGAGCCGTACCACCCGTTCCTCGTCGGTGTGGCCGAGTACCAGGGCGCGCTCGCCGTCCTCGAGGATCTCCTTGAGGGTGACGATGTCGCCGACGCTCTCGTACTCCATGGCCTCGACCACGTTGAGTGCTTCGTTGAGCATCACTTCCTGGCCGCGTCGGAGCTCGTCGAGCTCGACGCTCGGGCTGACGTTCACCCGGAGTTTGCGGCCGCCGGTGAAGATGTCGGCGGTGCCGTCCTCGTTGGCCTGCAGGAAGACGCCGAAGCCGGCGGGCGGCTGGGCCAGCCGGTCGACTTCTTCCTTGAGGGCCACGATCTGGTCGCGGGCCTCGCGGAGTGTGCCGGCGAGTCGCTCGTTCTGGGCGGACACGCCGGCCAGGTTGGTCTGCAGTTCGACGATCCGCTCTTCGAGAATTCTCGTGTGTCGCGGAGATTCGGCGAGCTTGCGTCGCAGGACGGCGATCTCCTGCTCAAGGTAGGCCACCTGCCCGGCCGGGTCCTCGGACCCGCGTCCCGGGCGGATGCCGCGGTTCATGTCGTCGTCGTGGGCTGCCACGGTCCTCACCTCCTCCAAGGGGAGCTGGACGCTTCCAGACCCTACCTGGGTGGGTGTCGATTGAAACCCCTAGATCACAAAGACTGTCGGGGTGTGTCCGATCTTCACCCTTGCGCTCTCCCTCACGCCAGGGGAATACCCACGGAACGTGAGAGGAACCCAGGCGGGGGTAGGGTCGAAGTGTTCAACACCCGTCAGAGCTGGCCGGATTCCCGAACGGCTCGGCGCAGGAAACGGCAGGAGAGATGAGCGTGCAGCAGGAGGCCGGGGTCGGTGGCGAGGCTCTGGAGGTCTGGATCGACCAGGACCTGTGTACCGGCGACGGCATCTGTGCCCAGTACGCGCCCGAGGTGTTCGAGCTGGACATCGACGGTCTGGCCTATGTGAAGGGCGCGGACGACGAGCTGCTGCAGGCCCCGGGGGCGGCAACGCCCGTGCCGTTGACGCTTCTCACGGATGTGGTCGACTCCGTGAAGGAGTGTCCGGGCGAGTGCATCCACGTGCGTCGCGTTTCGGACAGGGCCGAGGTCTACGGTCCGGACTCAGAGTGACCAAAATGTGACTCACCGCGTACGCTCCGTGACTACTGTCTGGTGTGTCACACCGGTTGTCGCGGCGGTGGCGGTGGCGGTGGCGGTGGCGGTCACACGGTGCGTGCGTGCGACGGCGTGTCGCTGACGAACGCGCCGTTCTTCCATCGCCACTTCACGTCGTCGGTGACGTCGGGGCAGCAACTGGGCACGTCGGCCGACGAGTAGCCGAGCAGGGTGGCGCGGACGACGCCGTCGCGCACGGAGAGCTCGGTGGCCGTGCGGCGCTCCTCGGGGTTCACGAGGGTGGCCACGACGCGGGGCCTGCCGCCGTCGTTGCTCCGCGTGACGACGTACACGCCGTCGGGTGGTGTGCCCATGGGCGCGTCGCAGTGCACGACGGCCACCGTTTCGGGCCGGCCGTCGCCGTCGAGGTCGCCGGATGCCTTCTTCTGCACCACGGCCTTGACGGGGCCGCATTCCAGGGGGAAGGCCACGGTGGCCGGATCGGGCGGCGTGCCGTGGGCCGGCGCGCTCTTCGGGGCGGGGGTCGCGGCCTTGTCGGCGCTCTGGGCGGCCGTCGCGGCGTCGGGCTGGAGGACGGAGGACAGGGCGACCACTCCGGCGACGGCCGTGGCGGTGGCGACCCAGTGGATCGGCCGGGTGTGCGTGTGCGAGAGGTCCGGAACGGCGGGGTGCTGCACGAGGAGTGTCTCCTGTGAGGGCTGTGCCGGTGGGGGTGGCCAGCATCGTGCCACACGTCACAGTGCGGGGGAACGGCGGGGTGGGTACTCGTTCCGATTCCCGTGCGGGCGCGTGTCCCGTCGGGTGGTGGCCGTCGTGCGGCGCCGTCAACGCGTCGACGCCGTGGTGGAGTTCCCGGAGGGCCCGGGAACTCCACCACGGCGTCTGTACGTTGTACGCGGCACGGGGCCGCCTCAGCGGCCGGAGCCTCCGCCTGCGTTGGGACCGTCGTAGTCCTCGCCGTAGGCGCCCTTGGCGGGGCGGCGGCGGCGCATGGGCGGCTCGACGCCGTCGGCGAGGCGCCGGGCGGTGAGCAGGAAGCCGGTGTGGCCGATCATCCGGTGGTCGGGGCGGACGGCGAGGCCTTCCACGTGCCAGTTGCGGATCATCGTCTCCCAGGAGGTCGGCTCGTTGAAGCAGCCGATCTCGCGGATGGACTCGACGGTCCGGGCGAGCTGGGTGGTGGTCGCGACGTAGCAGCACAGGATGCCGCCGGGCACGAGGGCCTTCTTGACGACGTCCAGGCACTCCCACGGGGCGAGCATGTCCAGGATGACGCGGTCGACGTCGGTGTCGGACAGGTTGTCCTGGAGGTCGCCGACGGTGAGCTGCCAGGCGGGGTGCGGGCCGCCGAAGTAGCGCTGCACGTTCTGCTGGGCGATCTCGGCGAAGTCCTCGCGGCGCTCGTAGGAGTGCAGCATGCCCTGGTCGCCGATGGCGCGCAGCAGGAAGCTGCTGAGGGAGCCGGAGCCCACGCCGGCCTCCACGACGCGTGCGCCGGGGAAGATGTCGGCGAAGGCGAGGATCTGGCCCGCGTCCTTCGGGTAGACGACTGCTGCCCCGCGGGGCATGGACAGGACGTAGTCGGGGAGCAGGGGGCGCAGCGCGAGGTAGGCGACGTTCCCGGTGGTGCGGACAACGCTGCCCTCGGGAGCACCGATCAGTTCGTCGTGGGGGAAGGAACCCTTGTGGGTGTGGAAGTTCTTCCCGGCCTCGAGCGTGAACGTGTAGTGGCGGCCCTTGGGGTCGGTCAGCTGAACCTGGTCCCCGACCGTGAAGGGCCCGCGCCTGCGGGCGGCACCGGTCGGTTCGGACATGTGACCAGCCTACCGGTTCCCTGCCGGGGGCTTGACCAGCGTAGGCGGATGCTTGTCGCGGTGCGTGCGAACGGGCGCGGGCCGTACGGGGTCGCTCGCGCAGTCCCCCGCGCCCCTTGGGGGCGCGTTCAGCTGGGCCTTGCCATGGCCTTGACGAAGGCGCGCTCGACGTCGGCCGCGGACAGGACGCCGTAGATCTCGCCGGTCTCCTCGACGACGAGGTATTCGGTGGCCGGGTTGGCGCGCAGGGCGTCCAGGAGTTCCTCGCCGGACAGTTCCGCGGAGACGCGCATGCCGTCGGTGAGGTCCTGGGCGAGGGTGCTGACCGGTACCCAGGGGCGGCGGTGCTCGGGTACGCCGACGATGGCGGCCTCGCGGACCAGTGAGGCGGGGGTGCCGTCGGCGTCGACGACGACGAGGGCGCGGGCTCCGGAGGCGTTGGCGCGGCGCAGGGCCTCGGAGAGGGGGGTGTCGGCCTGGACGGGGACGGCGCGCCGGGTGAGGGCGCGGGCGCGCAGCTCGGGGAGGTGTTCGCGCAGGCGGGCCATGCGGAGGCTGTTTCCGGCGCCGGTCCAGATGATCGCGGCGAGGATCGCGGCGAGCAGGGCGTCCATGACGGTGTCCATGCCGACGTCGTCCGCGGCGTCGCTGCCGAGTGACTGGGTGAGCAGCGGCAGGCCGATCAGTACGGCGATGGCGAGGGCGCGGCCGACCCAGGCGGCGGCGATCGTTCCGCTCATGGGTTTGCCGGTGAGCTTCCAGACGACGGCGCGGAGCATGCGGCCGCCGTCGAGGGGGAGGCCGGGCAGCAGGTTGAAGGCGGCCACGATGAGGTTGGAGACCATCAGGCCGGCCAGCAGCACGCCGGGGACGCTGTCGGGCTCGACGGGCAGCAGGGCGGCGTAGAAGACGCCGGAGAGGACGAGGGAGAGCAGGGGGCCGACGAAGGCCAGCACGAATTCGCGGCCGGGGGTCTCGGCTTCCTTCTCGATCTCGGAGACGCCGCCGAAGAACTGGAGCTGGATGCGGCGGACGGGGAGTTTGAAGCGGAGGGCGGCGACGGTGTGGGCGAGCTCGTGGACGAGGACGGAGGCGTAGAAGGCGATGGCGAAGAAGAGGGAGACCAGGTAGCGGGCGGCCCCCAGCTCGGGCAGTACGCGGTCGAGCTGGCCGCCGAAGACCCAGGTGATCAGGACGGCGACCAGGAACCAGCTGGGGGCGACGTACACGGGCACGCCGAAGGGCCGGCCCATCAGCAGCCCGCCTCCGGGTTCCGGTCGGCGCTGCGGCGGCCGTCCCGGCCCGCCCGTGCCGGCGGTGTGGGCCTCGGTGCGGTGGCGCGGGGCGTCGGTGCCGGCGTGGTGAGCGGCGTGCCGGGGGCCGGCGGCCGGTTCGCGGGGCTCGGCGGGTCCCTGGGGGGCGGAGGGTTCCGTGGTAGTGGTGCCGGAGGGTTCAGTGGGGGCGGAGGGGTCCGAGGGGGCCGGGGCACGCCAGATGTCCGACGGCGGCTTCGGCCGGGCGTCCTTGTCGCTCTCGCCATCGGTGCTCGGGTTCGGCTTCCCGGTCGGGGCGGCCCGGCCCGGTTCGTCGGGTGTGGCGGGGGGTCGGCCGGAGGTCTCCCCCGGTCCGCGCTCCGCGGGGCCGGTGGGGTCGGCGGCCGGGGCCGTGGGATGTGCCCGGGGCTCGGCCGGCTCGTCGTTGCCGGACCGCGGCTGCCCGCTCCCGCCGCTCACGTCCACGGTGTCCCCTCGTTCGAAGCGTCTCCCGCCTGCGGACGGGAGGGTCTCGTGTCGATGGTATGCGTCCGTCGCCTTCCGTTCCGCTCCGGCACCCCTCTGCTTCCCTTCCGTCACACGGGTCACGCCTGCGGGCTGGGTCGTTGTCAGTGGCCGGCCGTATGGTCTGTGGACATGGAGACGAGTACCGAGGACGTCGCGGAGGACGCGGGCGGGTCCGCCCGGCCGGCGGCGGTGGTGGACCAGCCGGAGACGGCCGTGGAGCCGGGCGCCCCGGCGGCGGAGACGGTAGCCGCGGCCGCCGCGCCCGCCGTCGCCGCGCCCTCGGTGATACCGCCCACCTCGCTCTCGCCCTCCCGGGCAGGCGACTTCATGCAGTGCCCGCTGCTGTACCGGTTCCGGGTGATCGACCGGCTGCCGGAGAAGCCCAGCGAGGCGGCGACCCGGGGCACCCTGGTGCACGCGGTGCTGGAACGGCTCTTCGACGCCCCGGCGGCCGAGCGCACCGCGCCCAGGGCGAAGGCGCTGGTCCCCGGTCAGTGGGACCGGCTGCGGGAGAGCAGGCCGGAGGTCGGTGAGCTGTTCGCGGACGATCCGGAGGGCGAGCGGCTGGCGCAGTGGCTGTCCGAGGCGGAGCGGCTCGTCGAGCGCTGGTTCACCCTGGAGGACCCGAGCCGGCTGGAGCCCGCCGAGCGGGAGCTGTTCGTCGAGGCCGAGCTGGACTCCGGGCTGCGGCTGCGCGGCATCATCGACCGCGTCGACGTGGCCCCCACCGGCGAGGTGCGGATCGTCGACTACAAGACGGGCAAGGCACCCCGGCCGCAGTACGCGGAGGGCGCGCTGTTCCAGATGAAGTTCTACGCGCTGGTGGTGTGGCGGCTCAAGAAGGTCGTCCCGCGGCGGCTGCAGCTGGTCTATCTCGGCAGCGGCGACGTGCTCACGTACGACCCGGTCCTGGCCGACCTGGAGCGGGTCGAGCGCAAGCTGCTGGCCCTGTGGGAGGCGATCCGGCTGGCGACCGAGACGGGTGACTGGCGGCCGCGTCCCACCAAGCTGTGCGGCTGGTGCGACCACCAGGCGCACTGTCCGGAGTTCGGCGGCACTCCCCCGCCCTACCCGCTGCCGGTGAGGGCGGCCGACTCCGGCGCCGTCGCGCAGGGCAGAATGGGGCCGGACTAGCGAGAAGGAGACTTACGTGGCCATCCGCGTCCTACTGGTCGACGACCAGCCGCTGCTGCGCACGGGCTTCCGGATGATTCTGGAGGCGGAGCAGGACCTCGCGGTCGTCGGCGAGGCCGGAGACGGCCTCCAGGCGCTCGACCAGGTGCGGGCGTTGCAGCCCGACGTGGTGCTGATGGACATCCGCATGCCGCGGATGGACGGTGTGGAGGCGACCCGGCAGATCACCGGGCCCGAGCGGGACGGCCCGGCGAAGGTGCTGGTGCTGACCACCTTCGATCTGGACGAGTACGTGGTCGAGGCGCTGAAGGCGGGCGCCAGCGGCTTCCTGCTCAAGGACGCCCCGGCCAACGAGCTGGTGCAGGCGATCCGCGTGGTGGCGAACGGCGAGGCGATGCTCGCGCCGAGCATCACCCGGCGGCTGCTCGACAAGTACGCCACGCACCTGCCCTCCGGTGACGAGCCGGTGCCGGACACCCTGCATACGCTCACGGACCGTGAGGTGGAGGTGTTGAAGCTGGTGGCCCGCGGGCTGTCCAACGCGGAGATCGCCGCGGACCTGTTCGTCAGCGAGACCACCGTCAAGACCCATGTGGGGCATGTGCTGACCAAGCTGGGCCTGCGGGACCGGGTGCAGGCCGCGGTGTACGCCTACGAGAGCGGTCTGGTGCGTCCCGGCGCGCAGTAGCCAACGCGAAGGGCGCCCTCTTCCGGACGGGAAGAGGGCGCCCTTCGGGCTTGTCCGGGGCCGACGTCAGCCGCTCACGCCCCGGCCCAGCTCCCAGAGCTGGAGCGAGGAGGAGGAGTTGAGGAGGTAGGCCGTGCCGGTGACGTCGTCGCGGGTGGCGACGTACTGCTTGCCCTGCCACAGCGGGATCAGCGGGACGTCCTGGGCGGTGATGTCCTGGATCTCGGTGAGGCTGTCCACCGCGGAGAGCCGGTCGGCCTCGCCGCGGGAGGCGGGGATCAGGTTGTTGATGATCTCCGGGTTGGCGTACGGGATGTTGAGGGTGTTGCCCTTGTCGAGGAACGGCGCGACGAAGCTGTCGGCGTCCGGGAAGTCGGGGAACCAGCCCATGCCGAAGACGTCGTACTTGCGCGCCCGCTCCGCCGGGTGGAACGTCTCCCAGGGCGTGCCCTTGATGTCGACGTCGAACAGGCCGCTGTCGTTCAGCTGCTTCTGGAGGTGCTCGAACTCCTCCTTGGTCGCGGCGCCGTAGTGGTCCGTCGTGTAGTCCAGCGTCAGCTTGACCGGCGTGGTGATGTCCGCGTCCTCCAGCGTCGCCTTCGCCTTGGCGACGCTGGGGTCGCCGTACTTGTTGAAGAACGAGTTGGAGTGGCCGGTGATGCCGGCCGGAACCATCGAGTACAGCGGTTCGGCCTGGGATCCGTAGACCGCGGAGACGAGTTCGCTGCGGTTGATGAGCTGGGCCATGGCGGCGCGGACGGCCTTGTCCTTGACCGTGGCGGCGTCCGTGTTGAAGGCGAGGTAGCGGATCTCGAGACCGGCCACCTCGACCAGGTCGACGTCGCCGTCCGTGCCCTTGGACAGGTTCTGGATCTGCTTCGGCGACATCGCGCGGGTCATCACGTCGATGTCGCCCTTGTTGATGGCGTCGCCCATGGCGTCGGCGTCGGCGAAGGACACGAGTTCGACCTTGTCGTTGTTCACCTTGAGACTCCCCTTGTAATTGGGGTTCTTGGTGAACACGGCCTTGGTCATCTCCTCGCCCTTGACCTCGGCCTTCATCGTGTACGGGCCCGAGCCGGTCAACTCGAAGCCGTCACGCAGCTTGTCCTTCTCGTAGTCGTCCGGGTTCACGATGCCGGCGACCGGTGTGGACAGCTTGAACGGGAAGGTGGCGTCGGCGGTGTTGAGGTGGAAGATGACCTCGCGGTCACCCTTCGTCTCGATGGTGTCCACCGTGGACAGCAGCGAGGCCACCTCGGTGTCGGCGTCGATCTTCCGGACGCGCTCGATGGAGTACTTCACGTCCTCGGCGGTGACCGGGTCGCCGTTGGCGAACTCCAGGCCGTCGCGCAGGGTGCAGGCGTAGCGCTCGTTGCCGGTGTCGGTGAATCCGCACTGCTGGGCGGCCTCGGGCACGGGTTCGCCGTCACCGCGGGGCAGCACCATCAGCGTCTGCGAGGTCTGGCGCATGATGTTCCAGGCGCCGACGTCGTAGGCGTACGCCGGGTCGAAGGGCGCGGTTATCTCTTTCGAGACGCTGAACCCGTCCGTGGTGCCGACGACGATCGCGTCCCCGTCGCCGCTGCCGCTGTCCGACCCACCGCAGGCGGCGAGCACCGGCGCGAGCAGGCCGACGACCGCCGGCAGCACCAAAGTCTTGCGGTTCATGCTCGAGTTTCTCCAGAGCTGTCGGTCCGTGTATCCGGCATGCAGGGGTGTCGCTGCGGATCACGGGGGTAGTGGCCGATGTTCTCGCGACGAGATTAGTCCGCGCCCGCACGGGCGCTCGCAGCCACCGGAGTTGAGGGCTCATCACGGAGCGAAACCGGGTGTGGACACACCGAAAACCCGACAGTGGAAGGATTCGTGCAGGGTTTCACCAATCAGGACACAAAGGCTCCTCGACAACGTTCGCCAAGCCGGAAGCAGCACACCCACGCACCTCTGTCGACCCCTGGGAACGTGGTGAACGTCACAGTCGGACTTTGGACGCTCGTACCGGAATTCGGCCACCCGGGACGGCGGAAATGGACCGTGAACATACGTCGGTCGCGCCGGACGACCCTTCCTCGAATTGCCGCGGCGACGCCGCCGCACGCTTGGTGAACGGCTAGCGCATTTGCGTCATCAGACCGCGCAGAAATGTCAGGTCGACCTCTTCCAGGGAGGCGACCACCGTGCGCCGGACGGCCGGGGTGATGGGTGCGACCGAGGGGACCGCCACGACGTGGCAGCCGGCGGACTCCGCGGCGGCGACGCCGGTCGCGGTGTCCTCGACGACGGCGCACCGGGCCGGGTCCACGCCGAGTCCGGCCGCGGCCGCCAGGTACGGGTCGGGGTGGGGCTTGGTGCGCGGTACCTCGTCGCCGGCGACGGTGAGGGCGAAGTGCTGGGGTCCCAGCGACTTCAGGACGCGGTCGATGATGCGCCGGTGCGAGGCGGAGACCAGGGCGGTGGGGATCTCGTGCGCGGACAGCTCGGCGAGCAGTCGAGCGGCGCCGGGCATGAGGGGCAGGTCACGGCCGATGCGCTGCTCGAAGCCGTCGTTGAGCAGCACGCTGAGTTCGGCGAGGGTGATGTCGGCGCCGGTGGCCTCGATCAGGAAGCCCGCGCTGCGGGTCATCGGGCCGCCGACCACGACGTGGCGCCAGGAGTCGTCCAGGGTGTGGCCGAGGGAGGCGAAGACCTCCGTCTCGACGTCCCACCAGAAGCCCTCGGTGTCCACCAGGGTGCCGTCCATGTCCAGGAGTACGGCCTGCAGGGCTGAGCCTTCGGCCGTACGGGTTCCGAGCGCGGGGACCGTGCTGGTCATCCACGTACCTCCTTGAGGGACGATCAGGCCGGCTCCCACGAAGGGAGCCGGCCTGCGGTGGACCGACCAGTGTACGTCGTGCGGGACCGGAACGCCTGGTGTGGCCGCCGGGCCCGGTGGGGAGCGGCCCGCGTCGGCCTCAGCGGGCGTTGAAGTACTTCGCCTCCGGGTGGTGGATGACGATGGCGTCGGTGGACTGCTCGGGGTGCAGCTGGAACTCCTCGGACAGGTGGACGCCGATGCGCTCCGGCTCCAGGAGGGCCGCGATCTTGGCGCGGTCCTCCAGGTCGGGGCAGGCGCCGTAGCCGAGGGAGAAGCGGGCACCCCGGTACTTCAGGGCGAACATGTCCTCCATCTCGGCCGGGTCCTCCCCGGCGAAGCCGAGTTCCGAGCGCACGCGGGCGTGCCAGTATTCGGCGAGGGCCTCGGCGAGCTGGACGGACAGGCCGTGCAGTTCGAGGTAGTCGCGGTAGGCGTTGGCCTCGAACATGCGGGCGGTCTCCTCGCCGATGCGGGAGCCGACGGTGACGACCTGGAAGCCGACCACGTCGATCTCGCCGGACTCCTCCGGCCGGAAGAAGTCGGCCAGGCACAGGCGCCGGCCGCGGCGCTGGCGCGGGAAGGTGAACCGGGTGCGTTCGTTGCCGTCGTCGTCGAGGACGATCAGGTCGTCGTCCTTGGAGACGCAGGGGAAGTAGCCGTAGACCACGGCCGCCTCCAGCAGGTTCTCCGTCTGCAGGCGGTCCAGCAGACCCCGCAGCCGCGGCCGGCCCTCGGACTCGACCAGTTCCTCGTAGGAGGGCCCCTCACCGGTGCGGGCCTGCTTGAGACCCCACTGGCCCTTGAAGAGAGCGCCCTCGTCCAGCCAGGACGCGTACTCCTTGAGCTGGATGCCCTTGACCACGCGGGTGCCGCGGAAGGGCGGCGTGGGCACCGGGTTGTCGGTGGCGACGTCGGAACGGACGTGCCCCTCTTCCGGACGCTCGTCGATCTCGACGGTGGCCGCCCGCACCCGGCGCTGCTTCAGCTCCGGCAGCTTCGCGCCGGGCACACCGCGCTTGATGCCGATCAGCGCGTCCATCAGGCGCAGGCCCTCGAAGGCGTCACGGGCGTAGCGGACCTCGCCGTCGTAGATCTCGTGCAGGTCCTGTTCGACGTAGGCCCTGGTGAGGGCCGCGCCGCCGAGGATGACCGGGTAGTCGGCGGCCAGCTTGCGCTGGTTCAGCTCCTCCAGGTTCTCCTTCATGATCACGGTGGACTTGACGAGGAGGCCGGACATGCCGATGACGTCGGCCCGGTGCTCGTCGGCCGCCTCCAGGATCGCGGAGACCGGCTGCTTGATCCCGAGGTTGACGACCGTGTAGCCGTTGTTGGACAGGATGATGTCGACGAGGTTCTTGCCGATGTCGTGGACATCACCACGGACGGTGGCCAGCACGATCGTGCCCTTGCCGTCGTCGTCGGTCTTCTCCATGTGCGGCTCCAGATGAGCCACCGCGGTCTTCATCACCTCGGCCGACTGCAGCACGAACGGCAACTGCATCTGGCCGGAACCGAACAGCTCACCGACCACCTTCATGCCGTCCAGCAGCGTCTCGTTGACGATGTCCAGCGCCGGGCGCTCCTGGAGGGCGGCGTCGAGGTCCTGCTCCAGGCCGTTCTTCTCGCCGTCGATGATGCGCCGCTTGAGGCGCTCCTCCAGCGGGAGGGCGGCCAGCTCCTCGGCCTTGGACGCCTTCAGCGACTTGGCCGTGGCGCCCTCGAAGAGCTGCATGAGCTTCTGCAGGGGGTCGTAGCCCTCACGGCGGCGGTCGTAGATCAGGTCCAGGGCGGTGGTGACCTGCTCCTCGTCGAACCGCGCGATCGGCAGGATCTTCGACGCGTGCACGATCGCCGAATCCAGACCCGCCTTCACACACTCGTCCAGGAAGACGGAGTTGAGCAGGATGCGGGCCGCCGGGTTCAGGCCGAAGGAGATGTTCGACAGGCCCAGCGTGGTCTGCACGTCCGGGTGGCGCCTCTTCAGCTCCCGGATGCCCTCGATGGTGGCCAGGCCGTCCTTGCGGGACTCCTCCTGACCGGTGCAGATCGTGAACGTCAGGCAGTCGACGAGGATGTCCGACTCGTGGATGCCCCAGTTGCCGGTCAGGTCCTCGATCAGCCGTTCGGCGATCTCGACCTTCTTCTCCGCGGTGCGGGCCTGTCCCACCTCGTCGATGGTCAGCGCGATCAGCGCAGCGCCGTGCTCCCGGGCCAGCTTCGTGACACGCGCGAACCGGGACTCGGGGCCCGCACCGTCCTCATAGTTGACCGAGTTGATCACCGCGCGGCCGCCCAGCTTCTCCAGACCGGCCCGGATCACGTCGACCTCGGTGGAGTCCAGCACGATCGGCAGCGTGGAGGCGGTCGCGAACCGGCCCGCCAGCTCCTCCATGTCCGCCACCCCGTCCCGGCCGACGTAGTCGACGCACAGGTCGAGCATGTGCGCGCCCTCGCGGATCTGGTCGCGGGCCATCTCCACACAGTCGTCCCAGCGGCCCTCCAGCATCGCCTCACGGAACTTCTTCGACCCGTTGGCGTTCGTACGCTCACCGATGGCCAGGTAGGAGGTGTCCTGGCGGAACGGCACGCTCTGGTAGAGCGAGGCGGCGCCGGGCTCGGGGCGCGGGTCACGGACGGTCGGGGCGGTGTCCCGGACCCGCTCCACCACCTGGCGCAGGTGCTCGGGCGTGGTGCCGCAGCAGCCGCCGACCAGCGACAGGCCGTACTCGCGCACGAACGTCTCATGCGCGTCGGCCAGCTCCGGCGCCGTCAGCGGGTAGTGCGCGCCGTCCTTGCCCAGCACGGGCAAACCGGCGTTCGGCATACAGGTCAGCGGGATACGCGAGTGCCGGGCGAGGTAGCGCAGGTGCTCGCTCATCTCCGCCGGACCGGTCGCGCAGTTCAGACCGATCATGTCGATGCCCAGCGGCTCCAGCGCGGTCAGCGCCGCACCGATCTCCGAGCCCAGCAGCATCGTGCCCGTGGTCTCGACGGTGACCGACACGATGAGCGGCAGGTCGAGGCCGAGGGCGTCCAGGGCGCGCCGGGCTCCGAGCACCGAAGCCTTGGTCTGCAGCAGGTCCTGCGTGGTCTCCACCAGCAGCGCGTCCGCGCCGCCCGCGACCAGGCCCTCGGCGTTGCGCTGGTAGGCGTCGCGCAGGACGGTGTACGGGGCGTGACCCAGGGTGGGGAGCTTGGTGCCGGGGCCCATGGAGCCCAGCACCCAGCGCTGCCGGCCGTCGCGGGCACCGAACTCGTCGGCGACCTCACGGGCCACCCGGGCGCCGGCCTCGGACAGCTCGTGCACCCGCTCGGGGATGTCGTACTCACCCAGAGCGGAGTGATTGGCGCCGAAGGTGTTCGTCTCGACGCAGTCGACACCCGCCGCGAAGTACTCCTCGTGCACCGAACGCACGATGTCGGGCCGGGTCAGGTTCAGGACCTCGTTGCACCCCTCCAACTGCTGGAAATCGTCCAGCGTGGGGTTCTGGGCCTGCAACATGGTGCCCATCGCGCCGTCGGCGACCACCACACGGGTGGCCAGGGCCTCTCGGAGGGCGGAAACGCGGGTGCGGGTGTCGGCGGGCGGGGTGGATGGCGACGAGGCCATGAAAGGGCTCCCTAGGATGCGACGGCTGTCGGCTTTGCCTCTGCCCGGTGCCGCCCGTTGTGGACGTCCCCGGGGAGAACGCACGCCGCCAGGGTAGCCGGGACCGGGGGCTGATGGTCAGGGCGTCCACGAGACGGACGAGGATGGCGGGGCGAATACCCGCCGAACGGACGAGCCCCTCCCGTCCGGAGCGTCTCGCTCCGGCGGTGGCGGGCGCGCGGCGCCCGCGCGGTGCGCACACCTCGTACGGAACGTCCGCGGTCTCGGGAGTGGCCGAAGTGCAACAGTTGCCCGCCGACCATTGGCGGGAGGTCGGCATGGACCGGTAGTGTTCGGCATTGCCGAACGACGTCAGCGACGCCGAGGTCGGCAGTCGAAGGGGACGGAGGCAGTACGTCGATGGCACGGAACATCCAGTCGCTCGAGCGGGCGGCCGCGATGCTGCGCCTGCTCGCGGGCGGCGAGCGGCGGCTCGGCCTGTCGGACATCGCCTCGTCGCTGGGTCTGGCCAAGGGCACCGCGCACGGCATCCTGCGCACCCTCCAGCAGGAGGGCTTCGTCGAGCAGGACGACGCCTCCGGGCGCTATCAGCTGGGCGCCGAGCTGCTGCGCCTGGGCACGACGTATCTGGACGTGCACGAGCTGCGGGCGCGCGCCCTGGTGTGGACGGACGACCTGGCCCGCTCCAGCGGCGAGAGCGTCCACCTCGGGGTGCTGCACCAGCAGGGCGTCCTGATCGTGCACCACGTCTTCCGTCCCGACGACAGCCGGCAGGTCCTGGAGATCGGGGCCATGCAGCCTCTGCACTCCACGGCGCTGGGCAAGGTGCTGTCGGCGTACGACCCGGTGGCGCACAGCGAGGCCCTGGAGGCCGACCGCAAGGCGTTCACCGACCGGACCGTCTGCGAACCGGACAGCTTCGAGCACATCCTGGACATCACCCGCGCGCGCGGGTACGCCGCCGACGTCGAGGAGACCTGGGAGGGCATCGCCTCCATCGCCGCCCCCATCCACGACCGCAGGCGCATGCCGGTCGGCGCGGTCGGCATCACCGGGGCCGTGGAACGGCTGTGCCGGGAGGGCGAGCTGCGGCCCGAGCTGGTCGCGGCGGTACGGGACTGCGCCCGCGCGGTGTCGCGGGACCTGGGCGCAGGGCGGTTCTAGGGCCTGTCCGGCGGATCAGGGCGCAGGGTCGACACGGGCCGGGACACCAAGGGTGTTCCGGCCCTTCGCGTTCCCGCCGTGCCGTCCGCGGCGCGGGATAGATAACCCGCGACGATCAATAACGATCGTGCTTTCGATAACACAGCTCTTGACGCACGCGTGACGCCGAACGAGACTCGCGTCCATCGGTCGGCATTGTCGAACACCTACCGGCAATACGCGTTAGAGTGTGACAGTGCCAAGGGCCGCCATCGCTCTCATACCGAGGGCGCCGGAACACCCGGAGGGACCCGGGGGTTCGGCTTCCCCTGGACGAAGGACAAAGGAGTCGCGGGTGTCCAGCTCCGACATCTTCATCGGCGAGACCATCGGTACCGCCATACTCATCCTGCTCGGCGGCGGCGTGTGTGCCGCCGTGACGCTCAAGGCCTCCAAGGCACGCAACGCCGGCTGGGTCGCCATCGCCCTCGGGTGGGGCTTCGCCGTCATGACGGCGGCCTACATATCGGGTCCGCTCTCCGGAGCCCACCTGAACCCGGCCGTGACGATCGGCATCGCGATCAAGGACGGCGACTGGAGCAACACGCCGACCTACTTCGCCGGCCAGATCCTCGGCGCCATGATCGGCGCGGTCCTGGTCTGGATCACCTACTACGGCCAGTTCCAGGCCCACCTCACCGACCGGGAGATCGTCGGCGGTCCCGGCGCGCAGGACACGACGGCCAAGTCCGTCGAGGCGCAGGAGAAGGGCGCCGGGCCCGTCCTGGGCGTCTTCTCGACCGGCCCCGAGATCCGGCACACGGTCCAGAACCTCGCCACCGAGATCATCGGCACCTTCGTCCTGCTGCTCGCCATCCTGACCCAGGGCCTGAACGACGAGGGCAACGGTCTCGGCATCCTGGGCGCCCTGATCACCGGCTTCGTGGTGGTCTCCATCGGCCTGTCGCTCGGTGGCCCGACGGGGTACGCGATCAACCCGGTCCGCGACCTCGGCCCGCGCATCGTGCACGCCCTGCTGCCGCTGCCCAACAAGGGCGGCTCCGACTGGTCCTACGCCTGGATCCCGGTCGTCGGTCCGCTGATCGGCGGTGCGATCGCCGGAGGTGTCTACAACCTCGCGTTCGCCTGAGCGGGCCCCGCTTCGGCGATCATCGAGCCGCAGACCACGCGCCGTACGCACCGGCCACCGCCACCCACCACGGAACCCCAGGAGCACACAGTGACCGACTCCCACACCGCAGGGCCCTTCATCGCCGCGATCGACCAGGGCACCACCTCCTCGCGCTGCATCGTCTTCGACCGCGACGGACGCATCGTCTCCGTCGACCAGAAGGAGCACGAGCAGATCTTCCCCAAGCCGGGCTGGGTCGAGCACGACGCCACCGAGATCTGGACCAACGTCCAGGAGGTCGTCGCCGGAGCCGTCGAGAAGGCCGGCATCACCCGCGACGACATCAAGGCCATCGGCATCACCAACCAGCGCGAGACCACCCTCGTCTGGGACAAGAACACCGGTGAGCCCGTCCACAACGCCATCGTCTGGCAGGACACCCGCACCGACGCCCTGTGCAAGGAGCTCGGCCGCAACGTCGGCCAGGACCGCTTCCGCCGCGAGACCGGCCTGCCTCTCGCCTCCTACTTCGCCGGTCCCAAGGCCCGCTGGCTGCTCGACAACGTCGACGGTCTGCGCGAGCGCGCCGAGGCGGGCGACCTGCTCTTCGGCACCATGGACACCTGGGTCATCTGGAACCTGACCGGCGGGGTGAACGGCGGCAAGCACGTCACCGACGTCACCAACGCCTCGCGCACCATGCTGATGAACCTGCACACCATGGCGTGGGACGAGAAGATCGCCGAGTCGATCGGCGTGCCGATGCAGATGCTCCCGGAGATCCGCTCCTCCGCCGAGGTGTACGGCGAGATCACCGGCGGCCGGCTCGGCGAGCTGCTCGGCGGCATCCCGGTCGCCTCCGCGCTCGGCGACCAGCAGGCGGCCCTGTTCGGCCAGACCTGTTTCTCCGAGGGCGAGACCAAGTCGACGTACGGCACCGGCACCTTCATGGTGATGAACACCGGTGACAAGCTGATCAACTCCTACTCGGGCCTGCTGACCACCGTCGGCTACAAGATCGGCGACCAGGACACGGTCTACGCCCTGGAGGGCTCGATCGCCGTCACCGGTTCGCTGGTGCAGTGGATGCGCGACCAGATGGGCCTGATCTCCACGGCCGCCGAGATCGAGACCCTCGCCCTGACGGTCGAGGACAACGGCGGTGCCTACTTCGTGCCGGCCTTCTCCGGCCTGTTCGCCCCGTACTGGCGCTCCGACGCCCGCGGTGTGATCGCCGGCCTCACCCGGTACGTCACCAAGGCGCACCTCGCGCGCGCCGTCCTGGAGGCCACCGCCTGGCAGACGCGGGAGATCGCGGACGCCATGACGAAGGACTCCGGCGTGGAGCTGACCGCCCTCAAGGTCGACGGCGGCATGACCTCCAACAACCTGCTGATGCAGACCCTCGCCGACTTCGTGGACGCCCCCGTGGTGCGCCCGATGGTCGCCGAGACCACCTGCCTCGGCGCCGCCTACGCCGCCGGCCTGGCCGTCGGCTTCTGGAACAGCACCGACGACCTGCGCGCCAACTGGCGGCGGGCCGCCGAGTGGACCCCCCGCATGGACGCGGACACCCGCGACCGTGAGTACAAGAGCTGGCTCAAGGCCGTCGAGCGGACCATGGGCTGGCTCGAGGACGAGGAGTAAGAACGACCATGACCACCCAGTCCACCCTGCAGTCCGTGCCTGCCCTGGGTACGCACCCGGCCTCCGGCTCGAACCCGAGCCGGGCCGAGACCCGGGAGCAGCTTTCCAAGGCGTCGTACGACCTTCTCGTGATCGGCGGCGGCATCCTGGGCATCTCCACCGCCTGGCACGCCGCGCAGTCCGGCCTCAGGGTGGCCGTGGTCGACGCCGGCGACTTCGCCGGCGCCACCTCCTCCGCCTCCTCCAAGCTGCTCCACGGCGGTCTGCGCTACCTGCAGACCGGCGCGGTGAAGCTGGTGGCGGAGAACCACTTCGAGCGCCGTGCGGTCTCCCGCCAGGTGGCCCCCCACCTGGCGAACCCGCTCACCTTCTACCTCCCCGTGTACAAGGGCGGGCCGCACGGCGCGGCGAAGCTCGGGGCCGGTGTCTTCGCGTACTCGGCGCTGTCCGCGTTCGGTGACCGCGTCGGCCACCTGCTCTCCCCGGCCAAGGCCGCGCAGGACGTGCCCGAGCTGCGCACCGACAACCTCAAGGCCGTGGCCGTGTACGGCGACGACCAGATGAACGACGCCCGTATGGCCCTGATGACCGTCCGCGCGGCGGTCGAGTCCGGCGCGGTGGTCCTCAACCACGCCGAGGTGACGGGGCTGCGCTTCACCAACGGCCGGGTGACCGGCGCCGAGCTGAAGGACCGGCTGTCCGGCGACGAGTTCGGGGTGAACGCCCGGCTGGTGCTGAACGCCACCGGCCCCTGGGTCGACCACCTGCGCCGCATGGAGGACCCGAACGCGGCGCCGTCCATCCGCCTGTCCAAGGGCGCGCACCTGGTGCTCAAGCGGACCGCGCCGTGGAAGGCCGCGCTGGCCACCCCGATCGACAAGTACCGGATCACCTTCGCCCTCCCCTGGGAGGACATGCTGCTGCTCGGCACCACCGACGAGGAGTTCGAGGGTGACCCGGCGGACGTCGCGGTCAACGACAAGGACATAGCCCAGATCCTGGACGAGGCCGCGTTCTCCATCCGCGACCAGCAGCTCGACCGCGACCTCATCACGTACTCCTTCGCGGGGCTGCGGGTGCTGCCGGGCGGTCCCGGCGACACGGCGAAGGCCAAGCGCGAGACGGTCGTCACCGAGGGCCGGGGCGGCATGCTGTCCGTCGCGGGCGGCAAGTGGACCACCTTCCGCCACATCGGCCGTACGGTGATGAAGAAGCTGGAGGCGCTGCCGGGCCACCCGCTGGGCGACGACTTCGAGCCGATCGCGTCGCTGCCGAAGAAGCTGCCGCTGCCCGGCGTCGCCAACCCGCGCGCGGTCGCCCACCGGCTGCTGGTGGACGGTTCGGCGCCCGGCCCGCGCATGGCGGCCGACACCGCCAAGCACCTGGCCACGCACTACGGTTCGCTCGCCTTCGACATCGCCCGGCTCGCGAACGAGAGCCCCGAGCTGGGACAGCGCGTCCACCCGGACGCGCCCGAGATCTGGGCGCAGGTCGTGTGGGCCCGGGACAACGAGTGGGCCGAGACGGCGGACGACGTGCTGCGCCGCCGTACCACTCTGACCATCCGCGGCCTGGCCACGGACGACGTCCGCGCGCGGGTCCAGGACGTGCTGGACAAGAAGTAGGCCCCGCGTTCGGCACCGCGCGGCGGGTGTCCGGACCCCGGGCACGGGGCAGTGATCCGTGCACTGCCCCGTGCAAGGGGGCTGCGGGCGGCCCCTCGACACGCCGTAAGGTTGGGGGGTACGCGAGGGCACGTCGGAAGGAGGCGCTGGGTGATCGAGCTCGAGGGGGTTCCCGAGCTGGTCGACCCGGTCATGGTGGCCGCGTTCGAGGGCTGGAACGATGCCGGTGACGCCGCCTCCACCGCGGTCGCGCATCTCGACAGGGAGTGGAAGGGCGAGGTGTTCGCGGCGCTGGACGCCGAGGACTACTACGACTTCCAGGTCAACCGTCCCACGGTGTTCATGGAGGACGGCGTACGCAAGATCACCTGGCCGACGACCAGGCTGTCGGTGGTCCGCGTCGGCGGCGACAAACCGCGCGACCTCGTCCTCGTCCGCGGTATCGAACCGTCCATGCGCTGGCGTTCGTTCTGCAACGAGCTGCTCGGTTTCGCCCATGAGCTGGGCGTCGAGCTGGTGGTCGTCCTGGGCGCCCTGCTGGGCGACACGCCGCACACCCGTCCGGTCCCGATCAGCGGGACCACGTCGGACGCCGATCTGGCGCGGCGCATGGACCTGGAGGAGACCAAGTACGAGGGGCCCACGGGCATCGTCGGCATCCTCCAGGAGGCGTGCACGCACGCGGGCGTGCCGGCCGTGTCGCTGTGGGCCGCGGTGCCGCACTACGTGTCGCAGCCGCCGAACCCGAAGGCCACGCTGGCGCTGCTGAACCGACTGGAGGACCTGATCGGCGTGCGGGTCCCGCTGGGCGAGCTGCCCGAGGACGCGCGTGCCTGGCAGGTGGGCGTGGACCAGTTGGCCGCGGAGGACACCGAGGTCGCCGAGTACGTGCAGTCGCTGGAGGAGGCCCGGGACACGGCGGAGCTGCCGGAGGCGTCGGGCGAGGCGATCGCGCGGGAGTTCGAGCGGTATCTGCGACGGCGGGACGGGTCGGGGACGGGTGGGCCCGGCCCCGGGGGCGCCGGTGGGCATGCCACGGCGGACGGCGGCGACGGGCCGTCCGGGGCGCCGTTCCTGCGGGACAATCCGAGTGGGCGTGGGCGGCCGCCGAAGCCGCCGAAGGCGGGCGGGGAGGACGAGGAGTCGTCGGAGGACTGAGCCCGACCGAGTGTGAGTGAGGGGCGCTTCCCTGGTGGGAGCGCCCCTCAGTCGTTTGAGTGCGGGTTACTGCGGGGGCGCTGACCGGCGCTGACCGGGCACCGCCTGCGCCCACCCGTGCCGCCCCAGCGGCACGACTGCCCGCAGCTGGGGCGGGCGCGGCGCGGCGCGGCGGCTGCCCGCGGTTCGGTCCTACAGCGCCACGCCCAGTAGGGCGTCTGCCGCTCGGGATACCACGCCCGGGGCGCCGGGGTCCGTGCCGCCGGAGTCCTGCTGGAGGGCGGCCCAGCGGTCGATCGCGGCGAGGGCGGCCGGGGAGTCCAGGTCGTTCGCGAGGGCCTCGCGGATCTGCTCCACCAGGGCCTCGGCGGGCGGGCCGTCGGGGCGGGAGACGGCGGCGCGCCAGCGGTCGAGGCGGGCGAGGGCGTCCTGAAGCACCTGGTCGGTCCACTCCCAGTCGGAGCGGTAGTGGTGGGCGAGCAGCGTGAGCCGGATGGCGGCCGGGTCGACGCCCTCGCGGCGCAGCTTCGACACGAAGACCAGGTTGCCCTTGGACTTGGACATCTTCTCGCCGTCGAGACCGACCATGCCGGCGTGCACGTACGCCTTGGCCATGGGGAACTCGCCGGTGAGTGCCTGGGCGTGCGAGGCGCCCATCTCGTGGTGCGGGAAGGCGAGGTCGGAGCCGCCGCCCTGGACGTCGAAGCCCATTCCGAGGTGGTCGAGGGCGATGGCGACGCACTCGATGTGCCAGCCGGGCCGCCCGCGGCCGAGCGTGCCGCCGTCCCAGCTGGGCTCGCCCTCGCGGGCGGCCATCCACAGCATCGGGTCGAGCGGGTTCTTCTTGCCCGGCCGGTCCGGGTCGCCGCCCCGCTCCGCGGAGAGCAGCCGCATCGCGGCGGCGTCCAGGTTCGAGACGCTGCCGAAGTGCGGGTCGGCCTCGACGGAGAAGTAGGTGTCACCCTCCAGCTCGTAGGCGGCGCCGGCGTCGCGCAGCCGCTCGACGAGCGGGACGATGCCGGGTATTGCCTCCACGGCCCCGATGTAGTGCTGCGGCGGGAGCATCCGCAGCGCCGTCATGTCCTCGCGGAAGAGGGCGGTCTCCTGCTCGGCGAGGGCGGTCCAGTCGACCCCGTCGCGCACGGCCCGCTCGAGGAGCGGGTCGTCCACGTCGGTGACGTTCTGGACATAGTGGACCTGCCGCTTGGTGTCGAGCCACACGCGCTGCACGAGGTCGAACGCGTTGTAAGTCGCCGCGTGCCCCATGTGGGTGGCGTCGTACGGCGTGATGCCGCAGACGTAGATACGGGCGACGGGACCGGGGTCGAGGGTGACGAGGCCGTCGGTCGCGGTGTCGTGGATCCTCAGGTCGCGGCCCTGACCAGGCAGGGCGGGGACCTCGGAAGCGGGCCAGGCATGCATGTCATGAGCCTAACCGGACGGATGTTCCGTACACGAACCGGACCGGGCCCGGATGGCCGGTAAGGCGCTCTTGCACACCACCGGCCCGCGTGGCGCAGGGTCCCTACACGGGCGGCCAGGGGATCGCCGGCCACTCGCCGCTCGGTTCGGGGTGCTTCCCGGAATCCAACAGGGCCCCGACACGCGCGCGCGTGGCGTCGAGTTCGGCGGGGGTGATGAGCGCGGCGAGCCGGATCGCCAGCGTGCCGCCGTCCTTCAGTGCCTCCCTGAGGGCGTCGAGCACCGTCAGGGCCTCCTCGGTGAGGGGGTCGCCCGCCCAGCCCCACAGCAGGGTGCGCAGCTTGTTCTCGGCGTTGAAGGTGACCCCGTGGTCGATGCCGTACAGCCGCTCCCCCGCCGCGGGCAGCAGGTGGCCGCCCTTGCGGTCGGCGTTGTTGATCACGGCGTCGAGTACGGCGAGCCGGCGCAGCCGTGCGTCGTCGGCGTGGACGAGCAGCGCGGTGCGGCCCTCGCCGACCTCGGCGAGGGCGATCGCCTTCCAGCCGGCGCCGGGTTCCTCCTCGTCCACCAGGGCGAGCAGTTCCGTCTCGGGCACGGTCTCGATCCACAGTTGGACCATGCCCTCGCCGTACGGGCCGTCGCGCAGCACGGTGGGCGGGACCAGGCCCCAGCCGGTGGCCTCGGAGACCTCGTAGGCGGCGACCTCGCGCTGGGCGAGGGTGCCGTCGGGGAAGTCCCACAGCGGGCGCTCCCCGGCGACCGGCTTGTAGACGCAGGCCGCCTCGCGTCCCTCGTGCGTCACCGTGCAGTACAGCGCCGCGTTGGACGCGTCACGGATGCGTCCGCGCACGGTCAGCTCGCCCAGGACGAGCAGTTCGGCCGCCGCCGCGTCGGTGGTCACGCTCCGCGGCGGTATCCGTTCTGGCGCGGACATACGTGTCCTTCCGGGTCGAGCGGGAGGCTGCACAGCGGGCACGGCGGCCGCCCGGCGTTGACGACGTCGAGGGCGCGCTTGGCGAAGGCCCTGGCCTGCGCGCCGGTGAGGCGGACCCGGAGCATCGGCGGGCCGTTCTCCTCGTCCTGGAGGAGGCGTTCCTCGGCCTCCGCCAGGTCCTCCTCGGACTCGGCGTCCAGCTCCACGAGGGCCTGTGCCTCGACGATCATGCGCTGGTCCTCGCCGTCCCAGGCCAGCGCCATGGTGCCGACCCGGAACTCCTCCTCGACGGGGGTGTCCAGCGGCGCCGTGTCGGCGGGCCCGGTGGGAGCGGTGGCGGGGACGACGGTGCTGCCGCCGCTGCGCCGTACGACTTCGTCCAGGAGCTCGTCCATGCGCTCGGCGAGGGCGGCGACCTGGGTCTTCTCCAGGGCCACGCTGGTCACCCGGGAGCCGGCGGAGGCCTGGAGGAAGAACGTACGGCGTCCGGGCAGCCCGACCGTACCGGCCACGAACCGTTCCGGTTGGTCGTAGAGGAACACCTGACGGGACACGTCCTGTCTCCATGGAAGTCGGGGAAAGCGGAAGATCGGGATCGAGGGCACTGCCGCGACCGGTTCACCCTACTGCGGCGGACGATCACGGTGCGCCCGCACCACCCCCGACCGGGGCCTCGTCACCGGACGGCTCCTCGCGCGGGGCCAGGGAGGCGAAGTCACCGGTGTCGCCGAGGCGGACGAGGAACGGGCGCAGCCGGGTGTAGCGGATGGCGGTGACGGAGCAGGGCTCGACGGAGATCCGCTGGAAGAGGTCGAGGTGGAGTCCGAGGGCCTCGGCGACGAGGGACTTGATGATGTCGCCGTGGGAGCACATGAGGTAGACGGCGTCGGGCCCGTGGTCGCGCTCCACGCGCGCGTTCCACTCGCGTACCGCCTCGGCGGCGCGGGTCTGCATGGCGCGCATCGACTCGCCGCCGGGGAAGGCCGCCGCGGAGGGGTGCGCCTGCACCACCTCCATCAGGGGCTCGTCCCTGAGTTCGGCGAGCTTGCGACCGGACCAGTCGCCGTAGTGGCACTCCCCGATCCGTTCGTCGGTGTGGGCCCGCAGGTCGGGCCGGGCTTCGAGCAGCGGCCGGAGGGTCTCCTGGCAGCGCTGCAGGGGGCTGGTGACGACTTCGGAGAGCGGCAGGCCGGCGAGCCGCCCGGGGAGCGCGGCGGCCTGCGCGGCGCCGCGTTCGTCGAGGGCGACGCCGGGCGTCCAGCCGGCGAGCAGCCCCTCGGTGTTGGCGGTGGAACGTCCGTGCCTAACCAGGATCAGCGTGGGCATGCGGCCAGGGTAGGCGTACGGCGCGGTACAGGGGCGCCGGGACGAGGGGAGAATGGGTTCGGTGATCGTCGACTGCGCCATCTACCGGGACGGGCACCGCACGGCCGGGCCCGAGGACTTCTCCGACGCGCTCGGTGAGGCACGGGAGGCCGGCGGCTTCGTCTGGATCGGCCTGCACGAGCCGACGGAGAAGGAGTTCGAGCTGGTCAGCCAGGAGTTCGGGCTGCACCCGCTGGCGGTGGAGGACGCCCTCAAGGCGCATCAGCGGCCCAAGCTGGAGGTGTACGACGACTCCCTCTTCGCCGTCCTCAAGCCGGTGGTGTACGAGCCGGACAGCGACGCCGTGTCCACCGGCGAGCTGATGATCTTCCTGGGCGACGCGTTCGCGGTCGTCGTCCGGCACGGCGAGGGTTCGCCGCTGAAGGCCGTGCGGAGGCGGCTGGAGCACGAACCGGAACTGCTGGGGAAGGGTCCCACCGCGGTCCTGTACGCGATAGCGGACGCCACCGTCGACCACTACCTGGACGTGGCGGTCGAGCTGCAGACGGACCTGGAGGAGCTGGAGGCGGAGGTCTTCTCTCCGGACGGCGGCGGCTCCCGGCACACCGCGTCGCGGATCTACACCTTCAAGCGGCAGGTGCTGGAGTTCCGCCGGGCGACGGGGCCACTCGCGCCCCCGCTGGCCCGGCTGGCGGGTACCGGGGTGTACGGCGGCGGCGTGCCTTTCGTGAACGACCGGGCGCGGCCGTTCTTCCGGGACGTGAGCGACCACCTCACGCGCGTGAACGAGTCGGTGGAGAGCCTGGACCGGCTGGTGTCGGACATCCTGTCGGCACACCTGGCGCAGACGAGCGTCCGCCAGAACGACGACATGCGGAAGATCTCCGCGTGGGCGGCCATGGCCGCGGTCCCCACGATGGTCGCGGGGATCTACGGCATGAACTTCGAGCACATGCCGGAGCTGCACTGGGTGTGGGGCTACCCGGCGGTGATCGCACTGATGGCCGTCCTGGAGCTGCTGCTGTACCGGCAGTTCAAGCGCCGGGGCTGGCTGTAGCCGGGGCCGGCTGTGGGACCGGGGCCCCTTAGGCGACCTCGGGGGCCGCGGCGGCGGGTCCGCCGAGCGCGTCGCGCCGTTCGGGCGCCCGCAGCGTCACCATGCGGCGCCAGCCGGCCAGCCGCTCGGCGGCGTACGTCGCGTGGATGCCCGCCGCGAGCAGCGCCGACCTGGCGCGGGACCAGCCGAGGAGGCGCCCCATGCGGGCCATCACGGCGAGGCTGACGTCACGGTGGACGCGGATCTCGGCGTGCGCGCACTCGCGCAGGGTGCGCCGGATGTACGGGCCGTGCCCGGCGGCGGCGTAGCGCAGCAGTTCCTCGTGGGAGTAGGCGAGGTGGTTGTCCTCGTCGGCCGAGATCATCCGGACCGCCCGGCCCAGGTCGGGGTGGTCCGCGAAGTACTTGAGGAGCATCGCCATCTGCTCGGCCGCGCGCTGCTCGGTGACCCTGCTGTGGGCGAGGTAGGTGATGACGTCCCGCACCGTGAGGGGCTGGTCGGCCTTGAGCTTCTCGTGGGCGAGGCCGATGCCGTGCCGCTCCAGGAGCATCGTGTAGTCGGTCTCGGGCGGTACCTCGACGGGTTCGAGGCCGCGCTTCTTCAACAGGGCGTTGAAGATCCGGCCGTGCTTGTCCTCGTCCGCACCGTGCCGGGTGATCTTGGGGGCGAGGGCGCGTTCGCTCTCCGGCACCAGCGCCGCGATGCGCGCGTTCTCCCAGCCGCCCTGGGACTCGCCGCTGGCCGCGATGGAGCAGAAGAGACGGAACGACTCGTCGTTGTCGAGGATCTCCTGGAAAAGACTCTTGGCCGAAAGCATCGGTGGGCACCTCTCTGCCGCTGCGTGATCCGCAGGTTCCGCACACTCCGCGAAGCCGAGTCAAGTGCGGGCGAGGGGGCACGGCAACAGGTGCGGCGCACAACTCCGCCGAAAGAAGGACGGCCGGGGCGCGCCAAGGCGTAACCACGCGCGCGTGGACGCGTTGTTCCTCGTGACGGCCGTGGCGGGGAAGACCCCCGAGCCCCCACCACGGCCGCAGAAACTTTCCTCCCGGGTCACGCCAGTCCGGCGCGCTCCAGGGCCTCGGTGCCCGCGCGGAGTGCGGCGAGCCGCTCGTCCAGGGTGAAGCCGGCGGGGGCGAGGGTGAGGGTGGTGACACCGGCCGCGGCGTATGCCTTCATCCGGTCGGCGATGCGGTCGACGGAGCCGAGCAGTGTCGTCTGGTCGATCAGCTCGTGGGGTACGGCTTCGGCGGCGCCCTGCTTGTCGCCGGACAGGTACTTGTCCTGGATGTCGGCGGCTTCCCGCTCGTATCCCATGCGCTGGGCGAGCTGGTTGTAGAAGTTCTGCTTGCGGCTGCCCATGCCGCCGACGTAGAGCGCGGTGTAGGGGCGGAAGGTGTCCGCGAGGGCGGGGACGTCCTTGTCGTCGCCGAGGGCGAGCGGCAGGGTCGGGCAGACGTCGAACCCGTCGAGGGTCTTGCCGGCCTTCTCGCGCCCGGCGCGCAGGTGCTTGACGGCGGTCTCCTCCAGGTGGTCGGCGGAGGGGAAGATGAGCAGGGCGCCGTCGGCGATCTCGCCGGTCTGCTCCAGGTTCTTCGGGCCGATCGCGGCGATGTACAGCGGGATGTGCTCGCGCTGCGGGTGCACGGTCAGCTTGATGGGCTTGCCGGGGCCGTCGGGCAGCGGCAGCGTCCAGTGCTGTCCCTCGTAGGAGAGCCGTTCCCGGGTCATCGCCTTGCGCACGATCTCGACGTACTCGCGGGTGCGGGCGAGCGGCTTGTCGAACTTGACGCCGTACCAGCCCTCGGAGACCTGCGGTCCCGACACGCCGAGGCCGAGGCGGAAACGGCCCTTGGACAGGGAGTCCAGGGTGGCGGCGGTCATCGCGGTCATCGCGGGCTGGCGGGCGGGGATCTGGAAGATGGCCGAGCCGACGTCGATGCGTTCGGTCTGGGCGGCGACCCAGGTCAGCACGGTGGCCGCGTCGGAGCCGTATGCCTCGGCGGCCCAGCACACGGCGTATCCGAGCCGGTCGGCCTCCTGGGCGACGGCCAGGTTGTCCGCGTCCATTCCGGCACCCCAGTAGCCGAGGTTGATCCCGAGCTGCATGGCCGATTCCCCTTACCGATCAGTAACGTGGCTGGTGCCCCGACCTTAGCGCGCGGAAATCGGTTGTCCACAGGCCCCCACAGGGCAAGCCGTGCCCAGTAATGTCGGCGTTCATGGAGCAGAGGCATCTCGGCCGCACCGGCCTGCGCGTGTCCCGCATCGGTCTAGGCACCCTGACCTGGGGCCGGGACACGGACGAGCATGACGCCGCGGACCTCTTGAAGACCTTCTGGGAGGCGGGCGGGACGCTCGTCGACACCGCGGACGTCTATGGCGACGGCGAGTCGGAGTACCTGCTGGGCCGCCTCATGGAGGGCCTGGTGCCGCGCCGGGACCTGGTGATCTCGACGAAGGCCGGCAGCGTTCCGGATCCCGACCGCCGGTTCGACGGGTCGCGTGCCCACCTGCTCTCCGCACTGGACGCCTCGCTGGCCCGCCTGGGCACGGACCACGTCGACGTGTGGCACCTGCACGCCTTCGACCCGCACACCCCGCTGGAGGAGACGCTGCACGCCCTCGACGTCGCGGTCAGCAGCGGCCGGGCGCGCTACGCGGGGGTCTCCAACTTCTGCGGCTGGCAGCTGGCCAAGGCGGCGACCTGGCAGCTGGCGGCGCCGGGTGTGCGCAACCGGGTGGCGAGCACCCAGATGGAGTACTCGCTGCTCCAGCGGGGTGTGGAGCGGGAGGTGCTGCCGGCCGCCCTGGACCTGGGGATCGGGCTGCTGCCCTCGTCCCCGCTGGGCCGGGGGGTGCTCACGGGCAAGTACCGCAAGGACGCCACGCCCCCGGACTCGCGGGGCGCCTCGGACCATCTGGCACCGTTCGTCGAGCCCTACCTCGACGACACGGCCGGGCACATCGTGGACGCGGTGGCGACGGCGGCGGACGGGCTCGCGGTGACCCCGCTCCAGGTGGCGCTGGCCTGGGTCCGCGACCGGCCCGGGGTGGTCGCCCCGATCATCGGTCCGCGCACCGCGCAGCAACTCACGGCGGCGCTGTCAGTGGAGACCCTTAGTCTTCCTGACGAGATCTGCCGGGCGCTCGACGACGTGTCGGCGCCCGTGCACCGCTATCCCGATCACGACTGGAGCACGCTGTGAGCACGGAGCCCGAGCCCGCCACCGAGGACACCGCGCACGCCGTGGACACCGGGCCGGAGACCCCGGGCACCGCGGAGCCGGCCGGGGCGGCCTCCGAAGCGCGGCCGGACGAGCCCGCAGGGGACGGGGGCGAGGCGGCGGCGCAGGTGTCCGAGGTCGAGGCCGAGCTGGCGGCGCAGCGGATCGAGCGGGAGCGCATCGAGCGGCGGAAGGCCGAGAAGCAGGGGCCGATCAACGCCGGTGGCAAGCTCAGCGGCTCGGCGGCCGACCTGCTCGCCGCAGTACGCGCCGTGGAGAGCGGTGAGAAGCCGGCGGCCACGGTCTTCGGCGCTCCCGAACCCGCCCGCCGCCCAGCGCCGGAGCCGGTGCGCCCGCCCCGTCCGGCGCCCGCGGAGCACTCCGCCGCGCCCGCCGGGCCCGCGGGTCCGGCCCCGGAGACCGTGCAGAGCGTGCGACGCGTACTGGCGGAGGGGGGCGCCCCCGAGGGGCTCGCGCCGCAGACCGCCGCGCTCCTCGGTGAAGGCGCTCAGGACGCGCTGCGCGAGGACCCCTGGCTGTTGCTCCGGGTCGCCGGAGTGCGGCCGGAGCAGGCCGACGGGTTCGCCCGCGCGCTGCTCGGCGCCGAGTGCGGCCCGGACGACGAGCGGCGCGGCCGTGCCGTGACCGTGTGGCTGCTGGAGCAGGCGGCGCTGGCCGGGCACACGGCACTGGAGCTGCCGCGGCTCACCGCCACGCTGGCCCAGCGGGGCGTTCCGGACCCCGACGCCGCCGTGCAGAGCACGCTCGCCGAGGGCGAGGCACTCGCCTTCCAGGACGCCCTGGAGGAGACCGACGCCCGCCAGGAGGGCGAGCAGGACGAGGAAGGCGAGGAGGGCGAGGAGCGTCCCGTCCGGGTGCTGATCGGCCTCGAGCGGTACGCGCTCGCCGAGGAGAGCCTCGCCGACGGACTGGCCCGGCTGGTCAACTCGGCGCCCAAGCAGGACGGCTCCGCGGCGGACTGGGAGCAGGCGGCCGCCTCCGCGCAGGGCTCGGCGGCCGAGCTGATCCGTGCCGTCGCGGGCCACGGACTGGTCCTGCACACCGGCGGCGAGGCGTCCCTGGCCGAGCCCGCCGCCCTGCTGCGCACGGCGCACGCCCTGGGCCTGCGGGCCTGGGCAGCCGCGCCCGGCCCGCTCGGCCGCGACCGCTTCGCCGCCCTGCTGGGCGCCGCGCCGGCCGAGCCGCCCTCCTCGGGGCCAAAGGCTCCCGCGGCGGTCACCGTGACCGGGCTGCTGACCGGCGCCGAGGGTCCGGGGCGGGACGCCGACGGGGCGCTGGACCTCGATCTGCTCGTCGTGGTCGACGCGCCGCAGCTCGACGTGGAGGCGGGTGCCCTACTCGCGGAGTCACTGCCGGACGGGGCCCGGCTGGTGCTGGCCGGGGACCCGGCGGTGCTCTGGTCCGTGGGCCCCGGGCGGGTCTTCGCGGACCTGCTGGCGGCACGGGTCTGTCCCCAGATCGCCTCGCGGCGCCCGGACCCGGGTCCGCTCGGCGAACTGGTCTCCGGCATCGGCATCGGTGAGCTGGGCCAGGTGGAGGCGCCCGGCAAGGAGGTCGTGATCGTGCCGGTGCGGGACGCGGGCGAGGCCGTGCACCGCACCGTCCAGCTCGTGGCGGACTCGGTGCCGCGCGCGATCGGCGTCCCGGCCGAGGAGACGCAGGTCATCACGCCGGGCCACGGCGGTGCCGCGGGCACGCGCGTGCTCAACGCGGCGCTGAAGGAACGCCTCAACCCCGGCCCCGGTCGCTTCGGCGGATTCGACCCCGGGGACCGGGTCGTCCACACGCCCGCCCCGGGCCGGGTGCTGCCGGGGCGGGTGGTCACGGCCGACGCCGAAGGACTGCACCTGTCGTGCGCGGGCGAGACCGTGATCGTGCCCAGGGACCGGGTGGAGGGCGCGGTGCGGCACGGCTGGGCGCTGACCGCCCACCAGGCGCTGGGCGGCCGCTGGGCCGCCGCGGTCGTGGTGCTGCCCGGTGACGCCGTGCAGGCCCTCAGCCGCCCCTGGATCTACACGGCGTTCGGCCGGGCCGCACGGCACCTGTCCGTGGTGCACGGCGTGGAGCAGGCCCTCCCCCGCGCGGTGGCCGAAATCCCGGCGAAGCCCCGCACGACCCGCCTGCCTCGGCTGCTGGCCCCCCAGACCCCGACCACCGACTGACCGCGGGCACCCGGCCCCCGGCGCATCCCCGCCGGGGGCACCCAGACCCGCCTGCGGCTACCGCTGACGCCTCGGGCAGGCCGTGGCGGGTGCCGGTCAGCGGTCGGCCTCCAGGCGGGCGGGCTCACCGTCCTCGTCGAGGTCCCTGTCCAGATCCGTGTCGAGATCCTCGTCCAGGTCCTCGTCCAGGTCCGACAGGTCGGCTTCGCCGTCCTCGCCCTCGCCCTCGTCCTCCTCTTCCTCCTCGTCGCCGTCGTCGAACTCCTCGTCGAAGACCGCGCTGACGTCGAAGCGGCAGACCACCCGCTCGGGGTCGACCTCTTCGAACGGGGCCTCCAGCCACTCGCCCGGCTCGGCACTCTCGTCCGCGGCCGTCACCCAGAGCGTGGAGTCGCCCTCCTCGAGACCGAACTCCTTGTGCCGCGAGGCGATCTCGTCCGGCTCGAACTCGCCGAAGAGGAGGCCGAGGGCGCCGTGCACCGTGCCCGAGGCCCCGGCCCCCGGTGCGTCCTCGTCCGCCGCCTCCACCCGCCGGGCCTGGGCCATCAGCCGCTGCGGTTCGGCCACGGCGTAGTCGCGGCGGATCAGGACGCTCAGCGCGCTGGGTTCCTCCGGGCCCGTGTACGGCGGCAGCGTGTCCTCGCCGGGGATCTCGAAGGGAGTGACCTCGTCGTACCGGTCGTAGAGCAGTTCGTCGTACGCCTCCGCGGCCGCGGCCAGCTCGTTGAACGCGTCGTAGACGGCCGGGTCTTCCTCTCCCGACCGGCGTTCGACCGCGGCAAGGTGACGGTCGAGCGCGGTCTTGACCGCCTCGGCGGCGGCGCGTACCTCGGCAGCGGTGGGCTGCGCAGCATCAGACATAGTGCAGACGCTATCCGTACCGGGCCCCAGCCCGCACAATAGATTCGATGCCGGAATACGAATTTGTCGACGTGTACCTACCGCGCGGGGTCACCCGCAAGGAGGCGACACGTCAGCTGACGGACCATGCCGAGTACGGACACTGGGAGTTGTACCGCCTGACCCTGCTGCGTGACGGCAGCCGCAAGGTGCGGTTGCGGCGGCGGATCATTCGCCAGGTGCGCGCCACCTGGTGACGGAGGCGGAAACGGAGCGGGCCCCGCCGGTGCGGAGCCCGCTGCGTGTACCGGTGTGCCCCTCTCACGCCGAGGCGCGCGCCTTGCGGTAGAGCACCGTGCCCGCGAGCAGCGCGCCGGCGCCCACCGGCAGGGCGAGGCCCAGCGGCAGGTCGCTGCCGGTCTCGGCGAGCGCCGCGTCACCGCTGGGCTGGCCGACGGTCTGGGTGTCGGGCCGGTTGCGGTCCTTGGAGTCGTCCGGCGTCTCGCCGTCCGGGCCGGACGGCTTGTCCGGGGTGTCGGGGTTGTCGGGGTTGCCCGGCTTCTCGGGAGGCGTCTCGTGGTCGCCAGGGGGCGTCGAGCGGTCCCCGCCTCCGCCCCCGTTGTCGCAGTCGTTGCCGAAGGCCGGGTTGAGGGCGCCGACCACGTCGATGCTGTTGCCGCACACGTTCACCGGCACGTCGATCGGCACCTCGACGTGGTTGCCGGAGCCGACGCCGGGCGAGTCCGAGGCGTGGCCGCCCGCGTGAGAGCCCCCGCCGCCGTGCGAGCCGCCGTGCGACCCGTCATGGCTCCCGGAGCCGCCGTATCCGCCGGAGTCGCCGTGGCCTCCGGCGGCGCCGCCGCCCTTGTTGGCGCACGAGTTGCCCATCGCCGGGTTGAGGACGCCGACCACGTCCACCGTGTTGCCGCAGACGTTCACCGGCACGTGCACCGGGGCCTGCACCGTGTTGCCGGACAGCACGCCGGGCGAACCCGAACTCGAGCCGTGCGCGCCCGCGTCCGCGTGGGCGGTGCCGCCCGCGGCGGCGATCACGCCGGTGGCCGCCGCCATCGTCATCAGGCCCTTGCGGGTGACCTGTCGCATTTTCTGAATCCCTGCCTTGTCCTGGTCCCGTGGTACCGAGAATGCCGAGCGTGCCGGAATTCCGGCGTCGCCGTCGTCCTTCCGCCTCGAATGTCCCCCGAAAGGCCGTCGGCCCCGGAGCGCATGGCGTGCACTCCGGGGCCGGCGGAATCAGACCCTCACGGGGCGGGGCACAACGTCACTTGTTGATGCAGACGTTGCCGAAGGCGGGGTTCAGCAGGCCGATCACGGAGATCGTGTTGCCGCAGACGTTCACCGGCACGTGCACGGGAACCTGAACGACGTTGCCGGAAAGGACGCCGGGCGAGTGCACGGCGGCACCCTGGGCACCGGAGTCGGCGACGGCCATGCCCGCGCCCGCGAGAACCAGACCACCGGTGGCTGCCGCGGCGGCGACGACCTTCTTGAGCATTGTTCCTCCTAGTTGGCAAACGCGATCCCAAAATTGCCGATCGCATCACCTGTAACGAGGAGGGAGTAATGAGGCTACGAGCTTATGAGCGCATTCACTCGCCCCGGTCACCTCCCGCACACACGGGCGATTCAACACGCGTCCACACCGGCGTTTCAGGACGCGTCGATGAAGCGGTCGAGCACCCGCACGCCGAACTGGAGTCCCTCCACCGGCACCCGCTCGTCCACCCCGTGGAACATGCCCGCGAAGTCCAGCTCCGGCGGCAGCTTGAGCGGCGCGAAGCCGAAGCCCCGGATGCCGAGTTCGTCGAAGGACTTGGCGTCCGTGCCGCCGGAGAGCATGTAGGGAATCGCCTTCGCGGCCGGGTCCTCGGCCACCAGGGCGGACTGCATCGCGTCGACCAGCGCTCCGTCGAAGGTCGTCTCGACGGCCTTGTTGGCGTGCACGTCCTCGCGCCGCACGAGCGGTCCGAGGATCCGGTCGACGTCGGCGAGGAACTCCTCCTCGTACCCGGGCAGGAAGCGCCCGTCGACGTGCGCGGTGGCCTCGCCGGGGATGACGTTGACCTTGTAACCCGCGCCCAGCTGGGTCGGGTTGGCGGTGTTGCTCAGGGTGGCGCCGATGAGCTTGGCGATGCCGCCGAGCTTGGCGATCGTGCCGTCCATGTCCTCCGGGTCCAGCTCGGTGCCGAGCGCGTCGCCCAGTTCGTCGAGGAAGGCCCGGGTCGTCTTGGTGACGCGGACGGGGAACTTGTGCCGTCCGAGGCGTGCGACGGCCTCGGACAGCTCGGTGATGGCGTTGTCGCGGTGGATCATCGACCCGTGCCCGGCGGTGCCGGCCACGGTCAGCTTCATCCAGTGGATGCCCTTCTCGGCCGTCTGGATCAGGTAGAGGCGACGCTGCTCGTTCACGGTGAAGGAGAAGCCGCCGACCTCGCTGATCGCCTCGGTGACGCCCTCGAAGAGGTCGGGGTGGTGGTTGACGAGGTGCCGGGCGCCGTACGTGCCGCCGGCCTCCTCGTCGGCGAGGAACGCCAGCACGATGTCCCGCGGGGGCTTGCGCCCGCTGCGCAGCCGGTCGCGGACGACCGCGAGCGTCATCGCGTCCATGTCCTTCATGTCGACGGCACCGCGCCCCCATACGCACCCGTCGGCGATCTCCCCGGAGAAGGGGTGGTGGGTCCAGTCGTCCGCGTTGGCCGGGACGACGTCGGTGTGGCCGTGGATGAGCAGCGCCGGGCGGGACGGGTCCTCGCCCTCGATCCGGGCCACCGTGGAGGCGCGTCCGGGGTGGGACTCGAAGATCTTCGGTTCGAGTCCCACCTCGGCGAGCTTCTCGGCGACGTACTCGGCGGCCTTCCGCTCGCCCGGCCCCGAGTGGTCGCCGTAGTTGCTGGTGTCGATCCGGATCAGCTCGCGGCAGAGGTCGACGACCTCGTCCTCGCCGGTGACGCTCCTGGCCGTGCCCGAGTCGCTCACGTGGTTCCTCCCGCTGTCACTGCCGATGTCACTGCTGGTGGGTCCCCCTCATCCTCCTCCCTGGGCCGTCCGGGCCCAAGGAGGGGGTGATCGGCCACCCCGGAAAGCCTGGTAATGTTTACGTCGTCGCCGCGGGGAGAAACCCACGCGACAGACACCTTGTCCGGGTGGCGGAATGGCAGACGCGCTAGCTTGAGGTGCTAGTGCCCTTTATCGGGCGTGGGGGTTCAAGTCCCCCCTCGGACACCAGCTGAGACCCCTGCCGAGCAGGGGTTTTCTGCTTTTCTCGGGCCGACTCTCCTCTACAGTGGTCGCCATGCCCACCCCTCCCTGCCCCTGCGGGCGGTCCGAGCCGTACGAGAAGTGCTGCGGCCGTTTCCACGCCGGGACCGCCGCCGCCCCGACCGCCGAGGCCCTGATGCGCTCGCGCTACTGCGCCTTCGTACGGGGGGACGCGGGCTACCTGCTGCGCACCTGGCACCCGCGGACCCGGCCCGCGCGGCTCGACCTCGACCCGGGCATGCGGTGGACGGGGCTGGAGATCCTGGACACGGCCGACGGTTCCGCCTTCCACGCCACCGGGACCGTGACGTTCCGGGCGTCCTATCGCGGCGGCTCGCTGCACGAGCGCAGCCGCTTCGAGCGCGTGGACGGGGCGTGGGTGTACGTCGACGGGGAGTTCCTCGACTGACGCCGCCCCCGGCACGCCCTGGCACGCCCCGGGGGCCCTACGGCGCCAGGATGTCCAGCTCCTGAAGCGCGCCCTCGGTGATCTCCCGGGTGAGCTGCTCCGCGCGCTCGGCGTCGCGGGCGCGGACCGCCTCGGCGACCTGGACGTGCAGGGTGACGGCGGCCGGGTCGGGGTCCTCGAACATCACGTCGTGGTGGGTGCGGCCGGCCAGCACCTCGGCGACGACGCCGCCGAGGCGGGCGAACATCTCGTTGCCCGAGGCGGTGAGGATGACGCGATGGAAGGCCACGTCGTGGAAGAGGTACTCCTCGAGCCGGTGACCTCGTGAGTTGGCGACCATGCCGAGTGCGCACTCGGTCAGCTCGGCGCACTGCTCCGCCGTGGCGTGCCGTGCGGCCAGGCCCGCCGCGACCGGTTCGACGGCCGACCTCAGCACGGTCAGGGAGCGCAGCTGCCGGGGGCGTTCGGAGCCGGCCAGGCGCCAGCGGATGACCTGCGGGTCGTAGACGTTCCACTCGCACTCGGGCAGGACGGTGACGCCGACGCGGCGGCGCGACTCGACGAGGTGCATGGACTCCAGCACCCGGACCGCCTCCCGCATCACGGAGCGCGAGACCTCGAAGCGCTGCGCGAGCTCGTCCGTGCGCAGAACGCTGCCCGCGGGGTATTCGCCCGCTGTGATCGCGGGGCCGAGGGTGTCCAGTACGCGGCCGTGCAGCCCCCGGCCCGGTGTGCTCATGCACTCAGCGTACGGGGCACGTCACGGGAACAAAAAGTCAGACTTATATGTCACAGACTCTTGAAGTTGTCGTACTAATGAGTTTCAGTTGCGTCGACATCAGGTGTCGACGAAGACAGCAGACAGCGAGAGTGCGATGCAGCAACTGCACACCCCCCACGTGGTCGTGGTCATGGGCGTCGCGGGCACCGGGAAGACCACCATCGGTCCCCTGCTCGCGGCCCGGCTCGGCGTTCCCTACGCCGAGGGCGACGACTTCCACCCTCCGGCCAACATCGCCAAGATGACGGCCGGCACCCCGCTCACCGACGAGGACCGCTGGCCCTGGCTGGACGCCATCGGCGGCTGGGCGCACGGGCGTGCCGGGCTCGGTGGGGTGGTGAGCAGTTCGGCGCTGAAGCGGTCGTACCGCGACCGGCTGCGGGCCGCCGCTCCCGGTGTCGTCTTCGTGCATCTCACGGGCAGCCGTGAGCTGATCGAGGACCGGATGTCGCACCGGCAGGGCCACTTCATGCCGACGGCCCTGCTCGACTCCCAGTTCGCCACGCTCCAGCCGCTGCAGCCGGACGAGGCGGGAGTCGCGGTGGACGTCGCCGGCACCCCCGAGGAGATCACCGAACGGGCGGTCGACGCCCTGAAGGACCTCCCCGAGCCGGTCCAGTAACCCCCGCACCCCCCACCTCCCCCGGGGTCGTGCCGCCCTCCACGCGCACGGCCCCGAACTCCCCCCAGTCCCCATCACCGCAAGGGAACCACCGTGACCAGACTCAGCGTCGAGATGCTGGCAGCGGACCCCGTCGAGCCGATCACCTCGGCGGGCCACGCCCAGCTGGGCATCGCCGTGCTCCTGGGCATCGCCGTCATCGTCCTGCTCATCACCAAGTTCAAGCTGCACGCCTTCCTGTCGCTGACCATCGGGTCGCTGGCGCTCGGCGCGTTCGCCGGGGCGCCGCTGGACAAGGTCATCACCAGCTTCACCGCCGGGCTCGGCTCCACCGTCGCGGGCGTCGGCGTCCTGATCGCCCTCGGTGCGATCCTCGGCAAGATGCTCGCCGACTCCGGCGGCGCCGACCAGATCGTGGACACCATCCTCGCCAAGGCGACCCCGCGTTCGATGCCGTGGACGATGGTGCTGATCGCCTCGGTCATCGGACTGCCGCTGTTCTTCGAGGTCGGCATCGTGCTGCTGATCCCGGTCGTCCTCATGGTCGCCAAGCGCGGCAACTACTCGCTGATGCGGATCGGCATCCCGGCGCTGGCCGGTCTGTCCGTGATGCACGGTCTGGTCCCGCCGCACCCCGGCCCGCTGGTCGCCATCGACGCGGTGGACGCCAACCTCGGGGTGACCCTGGCGCTGGGCGTGCTGATCGCGATCCCCACCGTGATCATCGCCGGTCCGGTCTTCTCGAAGTACGCGGCCCGCTGGGTGGACGTCCCGGCCCCCGACCGCATGATCCCGCAGCGCGCCTCCGAGCAGCTGGACAAGCGTCCGAGCTTCGGCGCCACGCTGGCCACGATCCTGCTGCCGGTCGTGCTGATGCTGCTCAAGGCCCTGGTCGACATCATCATCGACGACCCCGAGAACGTGGTGCAGCGCACCTTCGACGTCATCGGCAACCCGCTGATCGCCCTGCTCGTCTCGGTGATCGTCGGCATCTTCACGCTGCTGCGGCCCGCCGGGTTCGGCAAGGACCGTCTCTCCGGCCTGGTCGAGAAGGGGCTGGCGCCCATCGCCGGCATCCTGCTGATCGTCGGCGCGGGCGGCGGCTTCAAGCAGACGCTGATCGACTCCGGCGTGGGCCAGATGGTCCTGGACATCTCCAAGGACTGGTCGATCCCGGCGCTGCTGCTCGCCTGGCTGATCGCGGTGGTGATCCGGCTGGCGACCGGTTCTGCGACGGTGGCGACCGTCTCGGCGGCCGGTCTGGTCGCGCCGCTCGCGGCCGACATGTCGACCACGCACGCCGCCCTGCTGGTCCTGGCCATCGGCGCCGGCTCGCTCTTCTTCAGCCACGTCAACGACGCCGGCTTCTGGCTGGTGAAGGAGTACTTCGGGCTGAACGTCGGCCAGACCATCAAGACCTGGTCCGTGATGGAGACGATCATCTCAGTGGTCGCCGGTGCGCTGGTCCTGCTGTTGTCCCTGGTCATATAGCCGCACCAGGCACGGGACACCAGCGAGAAGGAACGGAAGTACGACGATGACGGCGCACCCCCTCTTCGACATCGGCGGCCGCACCGCCCTGGTGACCGGCTCCAGCCGGGGCATCGGGCTGGCGCTGGCCCGGGGCCTGGCGGAGGCCGGCTGCCGGGTGGTCCTGAACGGACGCGACGGCGACCGCCTCGCGAAGGCCGCCGCCGGACTCCCCGGCGACGTCCGCACGGCGGTGTTCGACGTGACCGACGGTCCGTCCGTGACCGCCGGGATCGCGGAGGTCGAGGAGCGGGTGGGTCCGCTCGACATCCTGGTCAACAACGCCGGGATGCAGCTGCGGGCGCCCCTGCTGGAGTTCGCGGACGCGGACTGGCACCGCGTCCTGGACACCAATCTCACCAGCGCCTTCCTGGTGGGCCGGGAGGCCGCGCGCCGGATGACGGAACGCGGCCACGGCAAGATCGTGAACATCTGCTCGCTGCAGAGCGAGGTGGTCCGCCCGGGCATCGCGCCCTACGCGGCCACCAAGGGCGCGCTGAAGATGCTCACCAAGGGCATGTGCGCCGACTGGGGCCCCTACGGCGTCCAGGTCAACGGCCTCGGTCCCGGCTACATCGAGACCGAGCTGACCCGGCCGCTCGTCGAGGACGAGGAGTTCAGCACCTGGGTGCGCGGCCGCACTCCGGCGGGCCGTTGGGGCCGTACGGAGGACCTGGTGGGCGGGCTGCTGTTCCTGGCCTCGCCCGCCGCGGACTTCGTCGGCGGACAGATCCTGTACGTCGACGGCGGAATGACGAGCGTCCTGTGAGCGCCGGGAAGGCCCTTGCGCCGGGCTGTGTGATCCACGGGCCGGGCGACCTGCGGGTCGAGGACGTGCCCGTCCCCCGTCCGGGTCCGGGCGAGGCGCTGGTCGCCGTGCGCTACGGCGGGGTCTGCGGCTCCGACCTGCACTACTGGCGGCACGGCGGCGTCGGCGACTTCCGCCTGCGGGAGCCGATGCTGCTCGGGCACGAGGTGGTCGGCACGGTCGTGGCGTACGGCTCCCCGGACACACCGGGGCCGGCGGCCGGTACGTCCGTCGCCGTGCACCCGGCGACCCCGTGCGGGGTGTGTCCGGAGTGCGTGGACGGGCGGCGCAACGTCTGCCGGGACACCCGGTACCTGGGCAGCGCGGCCCGCTTCCCGCACGTCCAGGGCGGCTTCGCGGCGCGGATCGTCGTCCCCGCCGAGCAGTTGCGCGCCCTCCCGGCCGGCCTGGACCCGCGCCGGGGCGCCCTCGCCGAGCCGCTGTCCGTGGCCCTGCACGCCGTGCGCCGGGCCGGGGACCTGGTCGGCCGGCATGTGCTGGTGACCGGGGCCGGGCCGATCGGCTGCCTGGTGGTCGCGGCGGCGAAGGCGGCGGGCGCGGCTCACGTGACGGTGACGGACCTGCTGCCGGCGGCCCTGGAGTACGCGCGGGCCGTCGGCGCCGACACCCTGGTACGGGCGGACGACCCGGGCGACTCGGGTTGGCCGGTGGAGGTGGACGCGGCGATCGAGGCCTCCGGGGTGGCCGCGGGTCTCGACACCTGTCTGCGGCTGGTGCGGCGCGGCGGTGTGGTCGTCCAGCTCGGCATGCTGCCCCCGGGGCAGAGCCCCTTCGCGGGGAACCTGCTGGTGAGCCGGGAGATCGAGCTGCGCGGCGCGTTCCGCTTCGACGGCGAGTTCGACGACGCGCTGCTCCTGCTGGCGGCCGAGCCCGCGTTCGACGCTCTGGTCGGCGCGGTGATACCGGTTCGGGACGCGGCTTCGGCGTTCGAACTGGCCGCGGACCGGAGCAGGTCCTGCAAGGTGCTGCTGGACTTCGGCGCGGCTCCGGCCGCCTGAGCCTGCCCGGCGGCTGAGCGCGCCGGAGCGTCGGAGCGCGGCGAGGGGCCGGGAACCCGCACACGGCGGCGTCCCGGCCCCTCCCCCGTTCCCGGCCCGTCGTCAGGAGGACGCGGCCTTGTCCAGTTGGAACGCCTCGTTGCCCTGGCCGATACGGGCGTGCCGCTCGGGGGCACGGGAGCGCAGGATCATGCCTTGCACCACGCCGGCCACCGCGGCGAGGCCGATGATGCCGGGCAGCACCCAGCTCAGGGCGGAGTCGGGGCCCGCGCCGACCAGGACGTCGAAGTCCTTGACCGTGTAACCGGCGATCACCAGCAGGGCGAGGCCCGCGACGGTGGAGGTGACCAGGCGCACGGCCTGGGCCCCGGCGGCGCCGCGCCGGACGAAGAAGGCCACGACGGAGAACGAGGCGGCGGCCATCAGCACGATCACGCCGAGGGCCCCGATGTTGCCGCCCCAGGTGAACAGGTGCAGTACGGGCTGGGTCGGGTCGCCGTTCGGCTTGTCGTCGGCGATCGCGAAGCCGATGACGACGACCGCGGACACGGCGGTCTGGAGCAGCGAGCCGGTGCCCGGCGCGCCGCTGGTGCCGCTGGTCCGCCCGAAGGCGGCGGGCAGCAGTCCCTCGCGTCCCATGGCGAACGCGTACCGGGCGACGACGTTGTGGAAGCTCAGCAGCGCGGCGAACATCCCGGTGACGAACAGGACGTGCAGCACGTCGGTGAAGGTGTCGCCGAGCCGTGACTCGGTCAGGAAGAACAGCAGTCCGGCGCTCTGCTCCTGCGCGGTACCGACGATCTTGTCGGGGCCGGTGGCCACGGTCAGGGCCCAGCTGCTGAGCGCGAAGAAGACGGCGACCCCACCGACCGCCAGGAACATGACACGCGGAACGAGCACATGGGGCCGGCTGGTCTCCTCGGCGTACACCGGCGCCTGCTCGAAGCCGAGGAAGGCGGCGATGCAGAAGCAGAGCGCGGTGCCGACCCCGGCGCCGGTCAGGGTGTCCGGGTTGAAGGCGTGCAGCGACAGCCCCTGCGCCCCCGGGTCGGAGACGGCGGCGATGTCGAACACCACCACCAGCACCACCTCGATGAGCAGCAGGACGCCCAGTACGCGCGCGTTGACGTCGATCTTCAGCCAGCCCAGCGCACCGACCGCGAGGACCGCAAGGAGCGCGGGGATCCACCAGGCCACGTCGAGGTCGGCGTAGGTGGACAGCAGGCCGGAGACCTCGAAGCCGAAGATGCCGTAGATACCGACCTGGAGGGCGTTGTAGGCGACCAGCGCGACCAGGGCGGCGCCCGCGCCGGCGGTGCCGCCGAGCCCGCGGGAGATGTAGGCGTAGAAGGCGCCCGCGTTGTGGACGTGCCTGCTCATCTCGGCGTACCCGATGCTGAAGAGGATCAGCACCACGCCCAGCAGCACGAAGAGGAGGGGCTGTCCGACGATGCCCATGACCGCGAAGGTGGTGGGCATCACGCCCGCGACCACCATCAGCGGGGCGGTGGCGGCGAGCACGGACAGGAGCAGTCCACCCGTGCCCAGCCGGTCGGCGCGCAGGGCGCGCTCCTCGCCCTTGAAGGTGCTGATGGCGCCACCGCTCGCGGTTCTGCTCTTGCTCGAACTGCCCGTGGTCATCGCAGGACGTCCTTCTCTCGTGTGGGTGGTGTGCGTCGGGTCTTTCGGGCGGGTCAGCCGGTGCCGAGCGCGCCCGCGCGGGCGGCGCGGAAGGCGGCGAACGCGTCGCGGTCCGGGTACGACCACGGGGCCGGCGTGGCGTGCTCGCCGATGCGGTGGAACAGGGCGGCGGCCTCGGCGCCGCGGCCCTCGCAGGACTTGGCGTGGGCGAGGAAGTTGAGGTCGATCAGCCGGCGCGGATGGCCGTCCTGCTCCCACTCGAGCCACCAGTCGAAGGCCGCCTTCATCACCAGCCGGGCGCGCCGGCCCACCCAGTGGCCCGAGGCGCTCGGGTCGGGGGACTCGTGTCCGGCGGCGGCCAGCACGCGGTAGCGCTCGGCGTGCGCGACGACCGGGAGGATGGCCAGCGGGGAGTCGGCGGGGGCCTGCTCGGCGGCCCAGTTGGCGAAGTCGTACACCTCGTGCAGCGGGTCGGCGCCGCCGTCGCCGCCGCGCTCGGCGAGCCGGGCCACCATCAGGTGATGGGCGTGGTGGTGGTCGGCGTACCGTCCGCGCACCTCGTCGAAGACGCGGATGACGTCCTCGTCCGCGCCCAGGGAGCGTTCCAGCATGAGGAGGCCGAGCCAGGGCGTGGGGTCGTCCGGCACGAGGGCGGCGGCGTCCCGGCACGCCTCGCGGACCCGGGCGGGCTTCTCCTTGCCCCGCAGGGCGCGGTGGACCAGGGCGAGGGCGAGCAGCACCGAGGCGTCGGCGGAGTCGGGCTCGGCCAGCAGCCACTCGCGGGCCCAGGGGGCGCAGTGGGACTCCTTGGCGAGCACCGACACCCGGTGCCCCCGGCGGTCCCAGTCGTCACCCGTGTGGACCAGCAGCGAGCGGACGGACTGCCAGCGCCCCTGGGCCAACGCCGCACGCACGGCGGTGAGTTCGGCGTCGTCGAGGGCCTCGTCGAAGGCCTGGGCCGCGCGTTTGCGGCCACGGCCGAGGGGAGGCGGGGGTGGGGACACCGCGGGAAACTTCCTCACGCGACGCGCTGGGTCGTCGTAGCCGGATTGCCATGACCGGATTGCCATGAACTGATCACGCACAGCAAACCGGCAGCCAAGGCTTGACGTCAAGAGGAATCAACTCGTTACACGCGTCAACAACCGTGACTCCAGGGGAACTTGCTCTTGATCACCCCTCCTTCCACACCCCGAATGCGCCTCTCGCCCGGCGCCTGTCCCCCACCCCCGTTAGTGTCGTCCCCGACGCCCCCGTGACCCGACTGACGATCGAGGTACGCAGCGTGTCGGTTCTCGTTCTGGTTCTCGCCGTGTGCGCCGCGTGCTGTCTGGGTTTCGGTTTCGTCCTCCAGCAGAACGCGGCCGAGCGCGCCCCGCTGGGCGACTTTCTCTCGCCCCGCCTGCTGCTCGACCTGGTGCGGGTGCCGCGCTGGCTGGCCGGCATGGGCCTGATGGTGGCCGGTATGGTCCTCGGCGCGATCGCGCTGGGCGGCGGCGAACTGACCCTAGTCGAGCCCCTCCTGGCAACGAACCTCCTCTTCGCCCTCGCCCTCTCCCGCTTCCAGACCCGGCAGCCGCTGGGCCGCCAGGGCTGGGCCGGCCTCGCGCTGCTCGCGGGCGGGGTGACCGCGTTCATCCTGGCGGGCGAGCCGCGCGGGGGCAGTGCGGTGACCGACCCGCTGCGGCACTGGCTGATCGTCGGCGTGATGCTGGGCCTGGCCCTCCTGCTCACGCTGTGCGCCGGCCGCCTGCGGCTGACCTGGGGCCCGACGCTGCTGGCCCTGGCCGCCGGCCTCCTCTACGGGGTTCAGGACGCTTTGACCCGGGTGAGCGGCCGGCGCTTCTCGGCGGGCGGCCTCGCGGAACTGCTGACGGGCTGGCAGCCGTACGCCGTGGTGGTGCTCGGCGTCACGGGCCTGGTCCTGGTCCAGAGCGCCTTCGAGACGGCGCCGCTGCGCAGGTCGCTGCCCGCGCTGACGGCGGCCCAGCCGCTCGCGGGCATCGCCTGCGGGGTCGGCTTCCTCGGCGACCGGCTGCACACCGACACCGGGGCGCTCGCGTGGCAGGCGGGCGGCCTCGCGGCGGTCGTGGCGGGCATCGTCCTGCTGGGCATGCATCCGGCGATGCCGCAGGGCACGGGGGAGAGCGGGCGCGAACGGGCGCTGGAGCGGAGCTGAGGCCGTCGGCTGCTGCTGCTTGGATGGGCGCATGAGCTCTGCTGACGAGATCCTCGACATCGTCGACGAGAACGACCGCGTCGTCGGGCAGGCCCGGCGGGGCGACGCGTACGCGCGGGGGCTGCGGCACCGGTGCGTGTTCGTGTGGGCCCGGGACCCGGAGGGCCGGGTCTTCGTCCACCGCCGCACGGCGACGAAGCTGGTGTTTCCCGCGCTGTACGACATGTTCGTCGGCGGGGTGGTGGGTGCGGGCGAGTCCTACGACGACGCGGCGCTGCGGGAGGCGGAGGAGGAGCTGGGGGCGAGCGGGCTGCCGCGGCCGGAGTTCCTGTTCAAGTTCCTGTACGACGACGGGGCCGGGCGGACCTGGTGGTCGGCGGTGTACGAGGTGCGGGTGGCGGGGGCGGTGTCTCCTCAGGTGGAGGAGGTGGCCTGGTACGGGTTCCTGCCGGAGGCGGAGCTGGAGGGGAGGCTCGGGGAGTGGGAGTTCGTGCCGGACGGTTTGTCGGCGTATGCGCGGCTGCGGGCCTGGCGGGGGTCGAGTGGACCGGCGGCGAGCGGTGACCCGGCGTGAGTGTGACCGCGGGGGTGGGAAGCGCGGCCCGGCGCTGACGGGGCGCCGCCTGCGCCCACCCGTGCCGCCCCAGCGGCACGACTGCCCGCAGCTACGGCGGCGGGACGACAGCCCGCAGTTCCGGAGCGGGGAGCCGCGTACGGCGAGGAGGGGACGTGTCGGGGGGTGTTCGCCCGCAGCGGTTGGCGCGTCAACGCCCCGCACCCCTGTGAAAAACCGATTCCGCGCCGTTCCGAGGACGAACACCCCCCGGCGCGGCCCCGACCCACCACCCCACGCACCGCGCTACGCGCACCCCCACCGAACCCGCAGCGACGCCGCAGGCACCCCGCACCCCCACCGAACCCGCACAGGCGCCGCAGGCACCCGCGGCGGGGGCCGGATAGGGTCCCCGGGTGATCGATTTCGTGCGGAGCGTCCGGTTGTGGTTCGTGCCTGCGGAGGTACGGCAGGAAGGGGGAACCCCCGACTACCGGTTCTCGCTGGCCAACGAGCGGACGTTCCTGGCCTGGCTGCGTACCGCCCTCGCCCTGATCGGCGGCGGGTTCGCGGTGGACCAGTTCCTGCCCGACCTGCGCTGGGGCTGGCGGGTCGGGCTCGCGCTCGCCCTGCTCGTCGCCGGTGTGCTGTGCTCGCTGCGGGCCGTGAACCACTGGGCGCGCTGCGAACGCGCCATGCGCCGGGGCGAGGACCTTCCCGTCTCGCGCTTCCCGGCGCTGCTCAGCCTGGTCGTCGCCGTGGTCGCCGTGGTCATGGTCGTGGTGGTCCTCGTCGGCTGGGAGGCCTGAGCGTGAGCGGCGCCGACGCGGCACCCCCGGACCGCGACCCCGGGCTCCAGCCCGAGCGCACCCGGCTCGCCTGGCGCCGCACCACCCTGTCCGCCACGGTCGTCGCCGTACTCGCCGCGAAGACCGCGGTGCACGGCGGCGCGACGGCCGTCTCGGTGCTCGCCGCCGCCCTGTGCTGCGCCCTCTGGCTGGCCTTCCTCCGGATCGCCCACGGCCGCATCGGCACCCTCGCCGCCGCGCACCGCCCCCGCGCCCTCACCCCGGCGCACGCCGCCGCCGCGGCCCTGTGCACGCTGGCCCTGGCAGTCTGCGGCGCGTTCCTCGTCTTCTGAGACGGGGAGACCCCGCAGAACCGGCCGGCCGTAACGCCGATCACGTTCCGCCCGCCCACTGGACGGCATACCGACCGGTCGGCATCATGTGTCGGGTACTGTTCACCCGTCCCAGGGAGAGACGATGAGCCCCGACCACCCGCCCGGACTCGATCTCGACCGGTTGCGCGTCCTGCTCGACCGCGAGCGGCCCGGCCTGGTGACCGGTCCGCTGTCCGGCCGGCTGATCGAGGGCGGACGGTCGAACCTCACGTACGCCGTCTCGGACGGCGCCGCCCGCTGGGTCGTACGACGCCCACCGCTCGGCCACGTCCTGGCCACCGCGCACGACATGCGGCGCGAGCACCGCGTCATCAGCGCCCTGCACCCGACCGACGTGCCCGTCCCGCGCCCGGTACTCCTGTGCGAGGACGAGGAGGTGCTGGGAGCGCCGTTCTACGTGATGGAGTTCGTAGAGGGCACCCCGTTCCGCACCGCGGAACAGCTCGCCCCCCTCGGCCCCGAGCGCACCCGCGCCGCCGTGCTGAACCTGGTCGACACACTGGTCGGCCTGCACGCGGTGGACCCCGCCGAGGCGGGCCTCGCGGACTTCGGCCGCCCCGACGGCTTCCTGGACCGCCAGCTCCGCCGCTGGGCCAAGCAACTCGACGCCTCCCGCAACCGCGACCTGGCCGGCATCGACGAACTGCACGCCACCCTCGGCCGGGAACTGCCCCGCTCGCCCGCCCCCACCGTCGTGCACGGCGACTACCGCCTCGACAACGTCCTGATCGGCGGGGAGAACGACGAGATCCGGGCGATCCTCGACTGGGAGATGTCCACCCTCGGCGACCCGCTCACCGACCTCGGCCTGCTGGCGATGTACAGCAGTCCGCTCGGCATGCCCGACTCCCCCGTCTCCACCACGGCACAGGCCCCCGGCCACCCCGCCCCCGCCGAGCTGATCGAGCGGTACGCCACGCGCTCGGGGCGCGACGTGTCCGCCGTCGCCTGGTACACGGCGTTCGCGTGGTTCAAGCTCGCCGTGATCCTGGAGGGCATCCACTACCGCTACACGCTGGGCCAGACGGTCGGCCGCGGTTTCGACCGCATCGGCGACCTCGTCCCCGTCTTCATCGAGCACGGCCTGACCACCCTTCAGGAGGGCTGACCCCGCCATGGACTTCGCGTACGACGCACGCACCGAGGAACTCCGCGCCAAGCTGCTCGCCTTCATGGACGAGTACGTCTACCCGGCCGAGCAGGTCGCCCACGAGCAGCGCGCCCGCCTGGCCTCCCCGTGGGACACCCCGCAGGTCGTCGAGGACCTGAAGGCCGAGGCCCGCCGCCAGGGCCTGTGGAACCTGTTCCTCCCCGACGCCGAGCACGGCGCCGGCCTCACCAACCTCCAGTACGCCCCGCTCGCCGAGATCACCGGCCGCAGCCCCCAGCTGGCGCCCACGGCGACGAACTGCGCGGCCCCCGACACCGGGAACATGGAGGTGCTGGCCCAGTTCGCCGACGAGGCGCAGCAGAAGCAGTGGCTTCAGCCGCTGCTCGCCGGCGAGATCCGCTCCGCGTTCGCGATGACCGAACCGGACGTGGCCTCCTCCGACGCCACGAACATCACCACGCACATCGAGCGCGACGGCGACGAGTACGTCGTCACGGGCCGCAAGTGGTACATCTCCGGGGCGATGAACCCCGACTGCAAGATCTTCATCGTGATGGGCAAGACCTATCCCGACGGCGAGGACATCCGCCGCCAGCAGTCCATGGTGCTGGTCCCCCGCGACACACCCGGCGTGACCGTCAACCGCGCGATGCAGGTCTTCGGTTACGAGGACCACTACCACGGCGGCCACGCCGAGGTGACCTTCGACCACGCGCGCGTGCCGGTGACGAACCTGATCGGCGAGGAGGGCGGCGGTTTCGCCATCGCACAGGCCCGCCTGGGTCCGGGCCGCATCCACCACTGCATGCGGCTGATCGGCATGGCCGAGCGCGCCATCGAGCTGATGTGCCGCCGCGCGGTGTCCCGCGAGGCCTTCGGCAAGGCGCTGGCCCAGCAGGGCGTGGTCCACAACTGGATCGCGGACGCCCGGGTCACCGTCGAGCAGCTGCGGCTGCTGGTGCTGAAGACCGCCTGGCTGATGGACACCGTCGGCAACCGGGGCGCGCACACCGAGATCCAGGCCATCAAGATCGCCACGCCTCGGGCGGTGGTCGACATCATCGACCGGGCGATCCAGCTGCACGGCGCGGGCGGCGTGAGCCAGGACTTCCCGCTGGCCGAGCTGTACGCGGGGGCGCGGACGCTGATGATCGCCGACGGCCCCGACGAGGTCCACCAGCGCTCGCTGGCCCGCCGGGAGATCAAGAAGTACCTCTGAACGTACTTCTGAACGAACGAAGGCGCGCCCCCGGGGACTCCGGGGGCGCGCCGCACGGTCGTGTCATGGCCGCAGGGCCCGCAGCAGCAGATCGGCCAGGTGGTCGGCGACCTCCTGCGGGCTGAGCGGCCCGTTCGGCCGGTACCAGGTGGACAGGTGGTGGATGGACCCGAAGTGGTAGTCCACCACCAGGTCGGCCGGGGTCTCCTTGGTGAAGACGCCGGTCCGCTGGCCCTCCTCGATCAGTGCGCGGAAGCGCTCGTGGTAGCGGCGGCGCTCGGCGCGCACCTGCTTGTTCTTCTCCGGGCTGAGCTGGTGCATGGACCGGAAGAAGATCGACGCGTCGTCGAGGTTGTCGATGGTGGTGACGACGACGTCGGCCGCCGCGTCCCGCACCCGCTTCTCGACCGGCTCGTCGGCGTCCGCGAAGGCGTCCAGGCGTTCCTGTTGAAGGCGCAGCACGCGCGCGTACACCTCGTGCAGCAGGTCGTCCTTGGAGCCGAAGTAGTGGTAGAGCGCCCCCTTGGTGACGCCTGCCGCCTCGACGATCTCCTGTACCGAGGTGCGGTCGTAGCCCTGCTCGGCGAAGAGCCGGGTGGCGGCGGCCAGGAGCCGCTGCGGCACCGGAGTGCCGTCCCCGTCCGTGGTCCTGGGCACTGCCGTCACCTGCCTTTCCTTTTCACTGTCCGTTCACTGCTGCGTCCCGTCATTACCGGAACGCAGTTCCCGACGGAGGATCTTCCCACTCGCCGTCTTCGGCAAGTCGGGCAGGATCTCCACCTGGCGCGGGTATTTGTAGGCGGCCAGTCTCTCCTCGCAGTAGGCGACGAGGGCGTCCGGGTCCGTGGCGGCGCCCGGCCGGAGGCTGATGTAGGCCTTGACGGTCTCCCCGCGGTACCCGTCGGGCACGCCGACGACGGCGGCCTCGCGCACCGCTGGGTGGGTGTACAGCACGTCCTCGACCTCGCGCGGCCAGACCTTGAAGCCGGAGGCGTTGATCATGTCCTTCTTGCGGTCGACGACGTAGAGCCACCCCTGGGCGTCCATGAAGCCGATGTCCCCGGTGCGCAGTTCACCGCCGGGGAAGGTCTCGGCGGTGGCGTCCGGGCGGCGCCAGTAGCCGGGGACGACCTGGGGGCCGCTCACGACGATCTCGCCCTGCTCCCCGAACGGCACCTCCGCGCCCTGGTCGTCGACGATCCGCACGACGCTCTCGGGGCCGGGCACGCCGACCGCGAGGGTCCCCGAGACGGGATCCACCGGGGCCTCCAGGTGCGGCGGTACGGAGGCGCAGGGCGCGGTGCACTCGGTGAGTCCGTAGCCGTTGCGGATGTACGGGCCGAAGCCCGCGCGGAACTTCTCCACCAGGGCGGGCGGCAGCGGGGCGCCGCCCGAGGAGATGTTCGCGAAGGACGCGAAGTGCTCCCGGGTGACCGAGGGGTGGGCGGCGAGCGCCATGAAGGCGGTGGACGGGCCGACCGTGTAGTGCGGCCGGTGCTCGGCGAACGCGTCCAGGACGACACCCGCCTCGAAGCGGTACGCCAGGACGAGGGTGCCCACGCTGTTCAGGCAGGCGCCGAACTCGCAGACCATGCCGGTGATGTGGAACAACGGGGCCAGCGCGAAGTAGACCGGCGCCGCGGGCAGGCCGAGCCCGGTGCGCTGCCGCTCGGCGTTGTACATGATGTTGCGGTGGGTGTTGGTGGCACCCTTGGGCGTGCCGCTGGTGCCCGAGGTGTAGCTGATGAGCGCGGTGTCGCCGGGCTGCGGGTCGCGGCCCTCGGGCGCCCGGTGGCCGGCGCGGGCCACCCGGGCGAGGTCGTCGGCGTCGGGGGCGTCCGGCAGCCGCTCGAACGTCAGCACGCGCGCGTCCTGGCGGGTCTGGAAGTCCAACTCGCACCCCGTGAGCACGATCCGCACCGGCGAGTCGGCGGCCGTCTCGCGCAGGTACGACTCCCAGGCCCGGTCGGAGCAGATCAGCGCGGCCACCTCACCGTCCCGCAGGACGTGGCCGACCTCCCCCGACTTGTACATCGGGTTGACGGGCACGACGACCGCGCCCGCCTTCCAGGCGCCCAGCACGGCGAGCACGAAGTGCGGGGAGTTCTGCAGCAGGACGGCGACCCGGTCGCCGCGCTCCAGGCCGCGCGCGACGAGGTGCCCGGCGACGGAGTCGCTCAGCTCGTCCACCTCGCGGTAGGTGAGGCGGCCGTCGAAGTAGGCGAGGAAAGCGCGGTCGGGGGCCTCGGCGGCCGCCCGGCGCAGGGCGTGCACGAGGGAAGCGTCGGGGTCGAGCGGGGCCTTCTGCGCGTCGGTCAGCAGGCCGAGCCAGGGCCTGGCCGCGTAGCGGGAGCCGGTCACCGGGCCGTCGCCTCCTCCCACTGCCGCTGGAGCCGGTTCATGCCGTGCAGCCAGCGGTCGGGTTCGGTGGCCCGGGCCTGGTAGTACTGCGCCACCTCGGGGTGCGGCAGGATCAGGAAGCGGTCCTCCTCGATGCCCTTGAACAGGGCGTCCGCGACGTCCTGCGGCTCGATCGCGGTGGGCTGGAGCACCAGTTCGCCCGCACTGCCGCTGGCAGTGAGCATGTCGGTGCGCACCCCTTGCGGACAGATGGCGTGGACCTTGACCCCGCGGTGGCGGTACGTCAGGGACAGCCACTCGGCGAAGGCGTACGCGCCGTGCTTGGTGACGCTGTAGGGGGCGGCTCCGATCATGGTGAGCAGTCCGGCGGCCGAGACGGTGGAGACGAAGCGGCCGCTGCCGCGCTCCAGCCAGTCGGGGAGCAGTTCGTGGGCCGCCCGCACGTGGGCCATGACGTTGACGTCCCAGGCGAGTGCCCAGACGGCCTCCTCGGCGGCCTCCGTACCGCCGCAGCCGACACCCGCGTTGGCGCAGTACACGTCGACCCTGCCGCCCAGCGCGTCGCGGGCCTCGGTGACGATCGCGGAGGCGTCGCCGGGGACGGCGATGCCGCCGATCTCGTCGGCGACGGCCTTCGCCCGGCCGGCGTCCAGGTCGTTGACGACGACCCGGGCCCCCTCGGCGGCGAAGCGGCGGGCCAGCGCGGCTCCGATGCCGCCTCCCGCCCCGGTGACGACGACTCCGGCGTCCTGCACGGCTTCCACCATCGGTCTCCTTCGACACGGCTCGGGCACGACTCGCTCCCTGTTGCAGCGCCAGACTAACCAGTCGGTATGTCGTACGGAAGAGGTGAACCGCGGTCTACTCCATTCCCCGGGCGCCGGGGTGCGGGTTAGCGTGCGTGCGCATGACACCCGCCGCGATCACGGAGGTCACCGCATGACGCTGTCCAGACGCAACCTGCTCGCCACGACGGCCGCGGTGGCGGCCGGCACCACGGCCGCCACCGCGTCGGCGGGCACGGCGCAGGCCGCGCCCGCCGGGCACGGGGGCCGCCGGCTGCGCACCGGCTTCGAGCGCCTCGCCGACGACGGCTACGCGCCGCTCAGGGGGCAGAAGGTCGGCGTCGTCACCAACCCGACCGGCATCACCCGGGACGTACGCCACATCGTCGACGTCATGCACGCCGACGACCGGGTGAACCTGACCGCCGTCTTCGGCCCCGAGCACGGCTTCCGCGGTACGGCGCAGGCGGGCGGCTCCGAGGGCCGCTACGACGACCCCGCGACCGGGCTGCCGGTGTACGACACGTACCTGAAGAGCGGGCAGCCGCTCGCGGACGTGTTCACGGCGTCCGGCGTGGACACCGTCGTCTTCGACATCCAGGACGTGGGCGCGCGTTTCTACACGTACATCTGGACGCTGTTCGACTGCATGGAGGCGGCCTCGCTCGCGGGGAAGCGGTTCGTGGTCCTGGACCGGCCGAACCCGGTGACCGGGCGGGCGGCCCTCGGCCCGGTCCTGCACAAGGAGTTCGCGACCTTCGTCGGGCGGCAGCCGATCGCGCAGGCCCACGGCATGACGGTCGCCGAGCTGGCCCTGCTCTTCAACGGCGAGTTCCTGACCTCGCCAGTTCCGCTGGAGACGGTGACGATGTCGGGCTGGAGGCGCTCGGAGTTCTACGACGCCTGGGGGCTGCCCTGGGTGCCGCCGAGCCCGAACATGCCGACACCGGAGTGCGCGCTGGTGTACTCGGGGACCTGTCTGTTCGAGGGCACGAACCTCTCCGAGGGCCGCGGCACGACCCGCCCGTTCGAGCTGCTGGGCGCCGAGGGCGTCGACGGGAGCTGGGCCGCCGCCGTGAACGAACTCGGGCTGCCGGGTGTGCGGTTCAGGGAGGCGTACTTCGCGCCCACATTCTCCAAGTTCCAGGGGAAGACCGTCGGCGGTGTGCAGCTCCACGTGCACGACCGGGCCGCGTTCGACCCGGTGCGCACCGGAATCGCCCTCCTGGTGACCGCCAAGCGGACCTGGGACGGCTTCGCCTGGCGGTCGGACAACTGGATCGACAAGCTCACCGGGTCCACGCAGGTGCGCACGATGATCGACGCCGGTGCGGACACCGACGACGTGGTGGCCGGCTGGGAGGCGGAACTGGCGGCGTTCCGCAGGACACGCCGCCAGTACCTCCTCTACAGGTGACCTGCGGGCCGGCCGGTCACCGGTGGGACGTGAACTCCACGACCTGCTGGTAGGTCGGCCGGTTCTGCCAGCTGATGCCGCCGTGCTTGATGCCGCCGAGGGTGCGGTGGATCACCGAGTCGGCGCACCACTGGTCCCCCGCCGAGCAGCTGTCGTCGCCTGGATAGACCTGGGCGGCCGTGCGGCCCGCCGCCTCCTTCAGGGTGGAGACCAGGGAGTCCCGGCAGGCGGCGAGGTCGCCGTCGCCGCAGTACGTGTGCGCGAGCGGACCCTTGACGGACTCACCGAGCACGGACCGGATGTCCTTGTCGACATAGCTCCACCAGCCGTACTGGAAGGCGCTGCCGGCGTGGGCACCGGTCGGGCCGTGGGCGGCGGACGGGGACTCGTCGACGGGCAGGTTGCGGGTGAAGGCGGTGTAGAGGTCGGTGCCGAGGCCGGGTTCGAACTCGGCCTTCACCAGCAGCGGCCACCAGGCGTCCAGGGTGCGGATCGCGTCGGCGTGGGCGTACTTCTTGGAGCCCGCCGAGGTCTCGGTGCGCAGGCCGCCCGCGGACAGCCACGCCTTCAGCCGGTCCACGGCCGTCTTCGCCGCCGGGTCGGTCACCGGTGCGGACTCGACCACCTTCAGCAGGTCGGGCAGGACGTCCTCGGCCCGCAGGTCGGCGAGGCCCGCCTCGGCCATGGCCTTGACCAGCGCGGTCCGGGTGACGCCGCCTGCGGCGACCAGCTTCTTCACCCGGTCGTCGAGGAGGTTGCCGCGGTGGACGGAGCCGTTGCCCCAGGAGGCGGCGGGGTAGTCCTTGGCCTGCTTGTTGTTCCAGGAGACGTAGTAGTCCTGGTCGACCGACTGCGGGTGGGCGGAGGCGCCGGTGTAGCGGGCGGTGTTGTCGGCGGGGTCCCAGCCCCGCCATTCGTACGCGGACCGGGCCCAGACCGGGAACTCGGCGTCGACACCGTCCGCGCGCACCGGGTTGTCGCCGCTGTTGTAGTACGCGGTGTGCTCGGAGTCGGCGTAGAACCAGTTGAAGGTGTAGTTGATGTGCTGGACGGCGCCCTGGAAGCGCTGCGGGCTGTTGAGGTAGTCCGGGTCGTTGAGCATCTGGAAGCCGATGATGGAGTCGGCCTCGTGCATGTAGGAGGAGCGCAGGGTGGTGTAGGCGACCTTCTTGCCGCCGACCGTTGCGCGGGACTCGACGGGGCCGTACTTGGTGCGCCAGACCCGCATCGTGTAGGAGCCGGCGGCGGTGGAGTCGGCGACGGTGGGCTTCCAGGCGTTGTGCCGCTCGACCTTCTCCATGGGCGTGCAGGTGCCGCGGTAGAGGTAGTGGTAGTCGTCCTGGCACAGCTCGACCGCGTAGGTGTCGATGATGTCCTGGCCCGAGGTGGTGGCGCTCCAGGCGTAGTCCTGGCCGCGGCCGAGTTCGACGTACATGCTCAGGCCCGCGAAGGAGGCGCCGCGGGCGCTGATGCCGGGGCCCTGGATCTCCTGGAGCATGAGGAGCTGCGGCGCGAAGTAGCCGGTCTGCGGTCCGAAGACGGCGACCGGGTGGCCGCTGGCGGTGTGCTCGCCGCTGACGACGAGGGCGTTGGACATACCGCGCCGCGCCGAGGTCACGGCGGTGTCCGCCGCCTTGGCCGATGCGCCGGTCGCGCCCGCGGCGGCAGCGCTGCCCGTACGGTCGTACACCAGCGGTTCCGGCTCGACCGACCCGGCGTCGGGCAGGGCGCGGCCCTGCGGGTCGTCCGGGGTGGGCAGGTACGGGAAGCTGCCGTCGTGCTGGGTGAGGACGGCCTCGGGGTCGTTGCGCTGGCGGAAGGACTCCCAGACCTCGGTGCCCTCGGCGACGCCGTACTTCTCCTGGGCGGCGAGGAGGGAGAGCGCGTTGTTGACCTCGCCGCCGCCTCCGGCGCCGAAGAGGGAGCCGATGACGGAGGCCAGCGCGATCAGGTCGGTACGCTTGAAGCGCTCGATGGTGCCGGAGTTGGTGATGGCGTCCTTGTGGCCGGTCAGGACGTACTCGCCGGGGAAGTAGCGGCCCTTGTCGGAGGCGTCGATGTAGGCGTTGACACCGGCGACGTAGGCGTCCACGTCGGCCAGGGCCAGCTCGCCGCGCTCCCCTGCCTTGGCGGCCGCGCTCTCGATCTGCGCCTCGAGGTCGTCCTCGGTGTAGGGGGCGCTGCGCCAGAACTGCTGCTCCAGGCCCTGGTTGGCGGGGGCACCGCCGGCGAAGGGGGTCAACTGGCCGCGTCCGACGTGCCGGAAGAGGTCCATGAGCCACAGCCGGTCCTGGGCCGCGGCGTAGCCGGCGCCGAACTCGGTGCCGTAGCGGGTGGTGCCGGTGATGTGCGGCACGCCGGTCTTCTTGTCGCGGACGATGGTGACGTCGTCGCGTCCGGCGGGGCGGACGGTGGAGGCGACCTGACCGTCCGGGACGCCGAAGGAGGCGTCGTTGAAGAAGGTGTTGATCTTGTCGTTGGTGAGGCCGGTGTAGCCGGTGGCGAGGCCGGCGTAGGGGCCGAGCTGGTCCTCGGCGTGCGCGGGCTGGGTGCCGAACGCCTGGTTGAGGAGGATCTGGGCGAGGGTGGCGTTGCCGTTCTGGCCGGGCGGCAGGATGTCGGAACACTGGCCGCCGCAGTGGTCGTTGGCGGCGGCGTCGACGGCCGTGACCTCGGCGGATCCGCTCCCGGCGGCCATGGCCGGGGAAAGCGGTGACAAAAGTCCGGCAATGAGGGCGCATACGGATGCGGTCTTCAGGAACCCGTGGAGGCCGCGGGGAGTTCTCAGTCTGTCGAGGGCGTTGCGTGGGGTGCGCCGTGGCATGGCAGCTCCTCCCGACGGGGGTGTGGCGGGACGTTACCGCCGGTATCCCCGAGTGGGAAGGTGAACATGCGTCACTTTTTGGCAGCGGGTGGATCGGCTTATGGGGGGCATCGGAAATCGGATGGAGCCGAATCGGTTGTCGATACGTCTATTCGGCGACGTCCGTACGACGACGCCGAAGTGACCCGAGTACAGGTGAAGGTGTGACGGAGGTGCAGGGCGATGGCCGGTTTCCGAAGTCTGGCGAGACAGGTCCGCGATCCACGGTGCGACCTGGCGCTGCGGCGCTATTCGCTGCGCAAGTGCCTTGAGCGTTTTGCCCCTTATGGGCACAGGGCGACCTGGGACCATCTCTGCTCCCGGGCCGGGTTCGGTCCCGAGGACCGCTCCCCCGACCCAGCGCGGCTCGTGGCCGCACTGGAGGAGCTGGAGGAGGCGCGTTCGGTGTGGCTGGCCTACGAGGTCGAGTTCGCCGCGCGGCGCAGGAAGGAGAAGCACGACGGGCTGCGCAGGCCGGGCAGCATGGACGACTGGCACCGGCTGACCTGGGGCGGCTTCGGGGTGGCCTGGTGCGACGACCCCCGGGTCCATCCCGACGGACCGCTGGCGGAGGTGCTGCGCCGGCTGATCTCGGCGCTTGAGCGTGAGCCGGGCTCCGTGTGCCCGGTGTGCGACGGGGAGCGCCTCGTCTGGAAGTACGACCTGGACCACGAGCCCTCGACGGGCCCCGTCTGCACGGACTGCGGCATCCTCGTGCCGCGGCCCGTCCTCACTCCCGCAGCGCGAGCGGACGCCCGGCGGGGCCGGTTGCTGATGTCGGCGTAACCGACCGGGGGTGTGCCGGGGATGCCGCACCCCCGGTGTCCGGTACGGCACCGGGTCCGGCGGGCGCTGTCGGTGGCGCCCGGCACCATGGGGGAATGGTGCAGCTGTGCGTGAACGGGGTGCGGGGAAGCGCCGACGGCGCGGTGGTCCCGCTGTCGCCGGAGGCGGTCGCCGACTCGGTGGCCGAGGCGGTCGCCGCCGGGGCCACGGACGTCCACGTCCACCCGAAGACCCCGTGCGGCCGGGACACGCTGTCCGCGCGTGTGCTCGCGGCGACGCTGGAGGCGGTCAGGGCGCGCGTCCCGGCGTCGGTGCCGGTCGGCGTCACGACGGGCGCCTGGGCCGAACCCGACCCCGCGGCCCGGGTGGCGCGGATCCGGAGCTGGACGGTGCTGCCCGACCACGCCTCCGTCAACTGGCACGAGCCGGGCGCCGAGGAGACGGCCGCCGCCCTGATCGAGCGCGGGGTGGGCGTGGAGGCGGGCGTCTGGTCCGGCACGGACGGCGCGGCCCTGTTCCTGCGCTCACCGCTCGGGCCGAAGGTGCTGCGGGTGCTCGCGGAGGTCACGGACACCGACCCGGCGACGGCGCGGGACTCGGCGCACGCCCTGCTGTCCGACCTCGGTCCGGCCCACGGCCGCCCGGTCCTGCTGCACGGCGAGGACGGCGGCGCCTGGCCGGTGCTGCGCCTGGCGGGCCGGCTGGACTTGGCGACCCGGATCGGCCTGGAGGACACCCTGTTTCTGCCGGACGGCGGCCGGGCCGCCTCCAACGCCGCCCTGGTCAGCGCAGGTCTGAGCGAATACGCCTCGGCACGTCGGGGCGGCCGCTGACGACCGGGCCCGGGTCACCGGACGGTCAGTCGTCGCAACACCCTGTTTCCCCGCTCAGGGCACGGCTCGGCCGCCCGCCGCCCGTGGCGGTGGAGGTGGTCGAGGTGGCCGAGCCGCGGCGTTCCACGAGCAGGCGCGAGCCGGCGCGGCGTTCGCCGAAGGCGTCGTCGGGGTTGGACAGCACGCAGGTCTCCAGGGACAGGCAGCCGCAGCCGATGCAGTCGGTGAGGTGGTCGCGCAGCCGGTTGAGCTGTTTGATCCGCTCGTCCAGTTCGGAGCGCCAGGACCGGGAGAGCCGCGCCCAGTCCTCCTCGGTGGGCGTGCGCCCCTCCGGCAGTTCGGCGAGCGCCTCGCGGATCGTGGCCAGCGGGATGCCCACCCGCTGGGCGGCACGGACGAAGGCGACCCGGCGCAGCGCGTCACGGCTGAAGCGGCGCTGGTTGCCCGAGGTCCGGCGACTGCTGATCAGGCCCTTGGACTCGTAGAAGTGCAGGGCGGAGACGGCGGCGCCACTGCGTGCGGCGAGTTGGCCGACCGTGAGCTCTTGGATCTTCTCGGGAATCTGAGGCACTCCTCAAACCCTACCGACCCCGTCACCCGTGCGGCCGGGTCGGCTCCGTTGACAGCGGCCCCGCGGGCGGACCATGCTAAGCAGTCGCTTAGAGTCGAGTGCACAGGTCGAGCGAGCAGAGAGGCCGGAACATGGCAGAGCCGAGGATCTTCGCGTCCGCCGACGAGGTGAAGGCGGCGGTGGGCGAGCAGTTGGGCCACACCGACTGGCTGGAGGTCGACCAGAAGCGGATCGACCTGTTCGCGGAGGCGACCGGGGACCACCAGTGGATCCATGTGGACCCGGAGAAGGCCGCCGCCGGCCCGTTCGGCACCACCATCGCGCACGGGTACCTGACCCTGTCGCTGCTCCCCCTCTTCGGGCCTCAGCTGATCCAGGTCGAGGGCGTGAAGATGGGCGTCAACTACGGCACCAACAAGGTCCGTTTCCCCGCCCCCGTCCCGGTCGGCTCACGCCTGCGCGCCACGGCGACGATCACGGGGGTCGAGGACGTCACGGGCGGCATCCAGGTGAGCGTCGCGTTCACCGTGGAGCGCGAGGGCGGCGACAAGCCGGTGTGCGTCGCCGAGTCCGTCTCGCGCTACTACGTCTGAAACGACGTCCGTCTACTGGGCACCGGAGCGGTCCCGGGCTCCCACCATCCGCAGCACGAGGTCGGCGTAGAGCGCGCCGACCTCGTCGGGCGTGCGGGGGCCCTTCACGTTGAACCAGCGGGCCACGTCGATGCAGAGGGACAGCACGGCGAGTGTCGTGCCCTTGACGTCCGGCACGTCGAACTCGCCCGTCGCCACGCCGTCGTCGATGATGCCGCGCACCGCGGCGTCGCACTGCCGGCGGAGCGTGAGGATCTCCTCCCGGGCCTCGGGTCCGAGCGCGTCCAGCTCGTACTGCACGACGCGCGCGGTCGTGCGCCGACCGGCGTGCCAGCGGACGAAGGAGCTCACGGCGTCGGCGAGCCGCTCGGTCGCACCGCCCTCAGCCTGGGCGGCGGAGCGCAGGATGGCCACCGCGCGGGTGTGGCCGATGCGGCTGATGCGGTGGAGCAGTTCTTCCTTGGTCTTGTAGTGGATGTAGAGCGCGGCCGGACTCATGCCGGCCCGCCCGGCGATGTCGCGGGTCGTGGTCGCGTGGTACCCGCGTTCGGCGAACGCCTCCACGGCCGCGACCAGAAGCCGCCGGGCCGCGTCAGGCGTGACCTCTTCCCACGGCTCGATGTCGCCGCCCGTCGTCTCGGCCGCCGTACTCATCGCTTGTTCGCCCCTCTCGGTGACAGGAGCACCACCATACCGCCGAAGCTGAGCGGGCGCTTAGGGGCGCTGTCCGGCCGGGGTGCCGCCCGGCTTCTGGAAGGGGTCGTGCTCGACCAGGATCTTGTCGAGCCGTGCCTGGTCGACCCGGCTGACTATCTGGCCGACCTCCTGGCGATCCCGGATGATCTTGGCCAGCGTGAAGGCCGAGGTGACCAGGTACAGGACGGCGATCGCGAGGAAGGCCCGCACCCAGGCGTCGGCTTCGAGCTGGTAGATGCCGATGGCGGTGGCGCCCATGGCCACCGCGAACGAGGCGACGGCCTGCCCGTAGAAGGCCGCGGTGTTCTGCTGCTTGACCGGTGTGTCACTCATGGGAAGAAGGATCGGCGGATGTGGCACCCGCCACATCCGCCGGGATACTCAGACCGCGTACTCAGAACGCCGAAACCCCGGTCAGCGCCCGCCCGATGACCAGCTTCTGGATCTGGCTGGTGCCCTCGTAGAGGGTCATCACGCGGGCGTCGCGCAGCAGCTTGCCGGCCGGGTACTCGTCGATGTAGCCGTAGCCGCCGAAGACCTGGAGGGCGTTGTTGGCGGCGCGCACGGCGGCCTCCGAGGCGAAGAGCTTGGCCTTGGAGGACTCGACGGCGAAGGGCTGCCCGCGGTCGATCAGGTCGGCGACCCGCCAGGTCAGCAGCCGGGCGGCGTCCACGTCGAGGGCGATGTCGCTGATCAGCTCCTGGACGAGCTGGTGGTGGGCGATGGTCTTGCCGAACTGCTCGCGCTCCCCCGCGTACTTCACGGCGGCGTCCAGCGCGGCCTGGGCCATGCCGACGCAGCCGGCCGCGACCGACATCCGCCCCTTGGCCAGGGCCGACATGGCGACCGAGAAGCCCTTGCCCTCGGGCGCGAGCATCGCGGCGGCGGGGACGCGGACGTCCTCCAGGACCAGTTCGGCGGTGGCCTGGCCGCGCAGTCCGAGCTTGCCGTGGACGGTGCGGCGGGTCAGGCCGGGCGTGTCGGTGGGCACGAGGAAGGCGGAGACGCCCTTGTGCCCTGGTGCGTCGGTGGAGCGGGCGAAGAGCAGCACGACGTCGGCCCAGGTGCCGTTGGTGATGAACATCTTGGTGCCGTTGATGACGTAGTCGTCGCCGTCGCGCACGGCGCGCGTGGAGAGGTTGCCCGCGTCCGACCCGGTGCCTGGCTCGGTGAGACCGAAGCAGCCGACGTACTCGCCGGAGGTGAGGCCCGGCAGCCAGCGCCGCTTCTGCTCCTCGCTGCCCCAGGCCGCGACGGTCTTGGCGACCAGGCCGAGGGAGACGGAGACGATTCCGCGCACGGAGCTGTCGCCGCGCCCCAGCTCCTCCGTGACCAGGCAGTACGCGAGGTGGTCACCCCCGGATCCGCCGTACTCCTCGTCGATCGTGAGGCCGAGGAAGCCGACCTCGCCGAGCTTCTTCACGATGGCCCGGTCCACCTCCTCGGCGCGGTCCCAGGCGACCACGTGCGGGGCGATCTCGCGCGCCACGAACTCCCGCGCGAGCCGCCGTACGGCGCCCTGCTCCTCGCTGAGCTCCAGATTCATGCCGAGTCACCCCACAGAAGACGGACCTTGAACGGCGGACCACCGGGGCCCGAGTTGTAAATTAGCACTGCTAGTTTAAAGCCGCAGCCCTACTATGTGCGCCATGGCCCGACCGCGCAAGCCCCTGCTCAGCACCGACCGGATCGTCGAGACGGCGCGCGCGCTGGTGGACGCCGAGGGCCTCGCAGCCGTCTCCACCCGCCGGCTGGCCGCGGAACTGGGGGTCAGCGGACCCTCGCTCTACAACCACTTCCGCACCAAGGACGAGATCCTGGAGGCCGTCGCCGACTCGGTGAGCGCGCAGGTCGACCTGTCGATGTTCGAGGACGGCCGGGAGTGGCGGACCGCGCTGCACGACTGGGCCGTCTCCTACCGGACGGCGCTGCGCGACCACCCCAACATCGTCCCGGTCCTGGCCCACGGCCCCGGCCGCCGCCCGGCCGCGCTGCACCTCGCGGACGCGGTCTACGGCGCGATGGTCCGGGCGGGCTGGCCCCCGGCCCAGGCCACCTCCATCGGTGCGCTGATGCGGTACTTCATCATGGGCTCGGCGCTCGGTTCCTTCGCCGGCGGCTTCGTGACCGACGCCGGTGCCTACGACCCCGCCGACTACCCGCATCTCCAGCAGGCCCACCTCCTGGCAGAGCAGCAGGAGAAGATCGACGAACGTGCCTTCGAGACCGGGCTGACCGCGCTGCTGGACGGGCTGGCCCAGCAGTACGCACAGGTCGCGCAGGGTGTCTGAGGGGCTCCGGACACACTTCGGCGCCCGCCGAACCGTGCGTGGCGCATCCTGGGACGCATGACCGAGAAGGAAGCCGAGGCACCCGGCCTGGCACGGCTGGCCGGGCTGCTCGCCGACGAGACGCGCGCCGCCTGTCTGCTGGCCCTGCTGGACGGGCGGGCGTGGACGGCCGGTGAGCTGGCCCGGCACGCCGGGGTCGCCGCGTCGACGCTCAGCGAGCACCTGGGCAAGCTCGTCGCGGGCGGGCTGCTCGCCGAGGAGCGGCAGGGGCGGCACCGGTACGTGCGGCTGGCCGACGACCGGGTGGCGCAGCTCGTGGAGGACCTGGCCTCGCAGGTCGCCCCCGAGGCGGCGGCCCGGCGTCCGCGCACGCTGCGGGCGTCGAGCGCCGGGTCGGCGATGGCCCGGGGCCGCACCTGCTACGACCATCTCGCCGGGCGGCTCGGCATCGCGGTGACCGACGCCCTGACCGGGCTCGGGCTGCTGCGCCAGGACACCGGCTTCGCGCTCACGGACGCGGGGCTCGGCTGGTTCGACGCCGCCGGAATCCGGCTGCGGCCGACCGGTCGGCGGCCGCTGGCCCGGGCGTGCCTCGACTGGACGGAACGCCGCCCCCATCTCGCGGGCGTGGCGGGCGCCGCCCTGTGCCGGCACGCCCTGGACACGGGCTGGTGCGTGCGGATCGGCTCGGAGCGGGCGGTGAAGGTGACTCCGGCGGGCGAGGACGCGCTGTCCGAGCTGCTCCGGATCGATCCGGTGTCGCTGCGCTGAGCCGTGCCGTTCTCCCCGTCCGAAATCCGCCGGTCGTCCCGGCCTTTCCTGCCTAGCCTCGGGAGCATGATGCGTACCACCACGTCCCGCCGTCCGGAACTGCTCGCGGCCGGCGCGGCCACCGTCACCGTCGTGCTGTGGGCGTCGGCGTTCGTCTCGATCCGCAGCGCGGGCGAGGCGTACTCGCCGGGCGCGCTGGCGCTCGGGCGGCTGCTGTCGGGCGCCCTGGCGCTCGGCGTGATCTGTCTGCTGCGCCGGGAGGGCGTGCCGCCGCGGGCCGCCTGGCGCGGGATCGCCATATCGGGCGTGCTGTGGTTCGGCTTCTACATGGTCGTCCTGAACTGGGGCGAACAGCAGGTGGACGCCGGTACCGCCGCCCTCGTGGTCAACGTCGGCCCGATCCTCATCGCGTTGCTGGGCGCCCGGCTGCTGGGCGACGCACTGCCGCCGCGGCTGCTGGCGGGGATGGCGGTGTCGTTCGCCGGTGCGGTGACGGTGGGCCTGTCGATGTCGGGCGAGGGCGGTTCCTCGCTGTTCGGGGTGGTGCTGTGCCTGCTGGCGGCGGTGGCGTACGCGGGCGGGGTGGTCGCGCAGAAGCCCGCGCTGGCGCACGCGAGCGCCCTCCAGGTGACGACGTTCGGATGCCTGGTCGGGGCGGTGCTGTGTCTGCCGTTCGCGGGGCAGTTGGTGCACGAGGCGGGCGGCGCGCCGGTCTCCGCCACGCTCAACATGGTGTACCTGGGCGTGTTCCCCACCGCGCTGGCGTTCACGACGTGGGCGTACGCCCTGGCCCGTACGACCGCCGGCCGCATGGGCGCGACCACGTACGCCGTGCCCGCGCTGGTCGTGCTGATGTCGTGGCTGGCGCTGGGTGAGGTGCCGGGGCTGCTCACCCTGGCCGGCGGCGCGCTGTGCCTGGCGGGCGTGGCGGTGTCCCGCTCCCGCAGGCGCCGCGCACCCGCACCCGCACCCGCGGAAGGGCCCGACCCCGCCGGGGAGCCGCGCCCGGGGGACGCGGAGCGGGTGTAGCACCCCCGAGCCCACTCCCCCGGCACGCCACGACGCGAGAGCACCGGACAGACCGGCCGGAGCTCCCCCCGGATGCCGGGGAGACCGGCCGGGGCCGGGTGCTGCCCACGCCACGCCACACCACCCCTGGTCCGGGCCGACGGGACCGGAGACACAATGTCCTGCGCCGGCGCAAGAACTTCGCCCAGCCCCGGGCCGGGTCCGGAGTGCTCCTCGCCGGGGAACTCCCCGCACGCCCGGCCGGGCCCGCAGGCGCACGCCGGGTCGGCGGGTGCGGGGTTAGAAGATCACCAGGGCCCGGCCGCCCTTGCCCGCCAGCATGTTCTCGAAGGCGGCCGGGATGCCGTCGAGGGCGATGCGTTCCGTGACCAGGGCGCCGAGGTCGAGGCGGCCCGCGCGCACGTGTTCGGCGAGGACCGGGACGTCGCGGGCGGGGTCGGCGTTGCCGTAGACGCAGCCGGACAGGGTGCGGCCCCAGTGGAAGATCTCCAGGGCGTTGAAGGTGACCTGCTGGTCCTTGCCGCCGATGCCGACGACCGTGGTGCGGCCGCCGCGCCGGGTGGACTCCCAGGCGGTACGGATGGTGGCCGCGCGGCCCACGCACTCCACGGCGACGTCGACGCCCTGCTTGCCGGTGAGGGCGCGGATCTCACGGGCGGTGGTGTCGGAGGCGAGGAGGTAGTCGGTGGCGCCCGCGGCACGGGCCAGTTCCTCCTTCTCGGGGGACACGTCGACCGCGACGATCTTCGACGCGCCCGCGATCCGGGCCGCCTGGAGGGTGGCGAGCCCCACTCCCCCGACGCCGAAGACCGCGACCGTCTCGCCCTCGCGGACCTTCGCCGAGTGGTGGACGGCGCCGTAGCCGGTGAGGACGGCGCAGCCGAGGAGTGCCGCCTCGGTGAGGGGGATGCCCTCGGGGGCGGGCAGGACGCAGGACGCGGCCACGACCGTCTCCTCGGCGAACGCGGCGACGTTCAGGCCGGGGTGCAGGTCGGTGCCGTCGTCGGCGCGGCGGGCGTGCACGTCGGCGGCGCCGGCCAGCGCGTTCGCGCACAGCCAGACCTCGCCGAGCGAGCAGGCGTGGCAGGCGCCGCAGGACGGGGCCCAGTTGAGGACGACCGCGTCGCCGGGCGCGACGTGGGTGACGCCCCCGCCGACGGCGACGACGGTGCCGGCGCCCTCGTGGCCGAGGACGGCGGGCAGCGGCACCCGCATGGTGCCGTTGGACAGGGACAGGTCGGAGTGGCAGACCCCGGCGGCGGCGAGCTTCACCCGGACCCGGCCGGGGCCGGGCTCGGGCAGCTCGATGCCGGTGACCTCCAGCGGGGCGCCGACGGCTGGTACGACGGCGGCACGGACTGCGGTACGGACGGCCATGAGGTGGAGACTCCCCTGCGGGCTAGAACTGGAGGGACTTGGTCTGGAGGTACTCGGTGAGGCCGTGCGCGCCCAGTTCGCGGCCCACGCCGGACTGCTTGTAGCCGCCGAAGGGCGCCAGCGGGTTGAACCGGCCGCCGTTGATGTCGACCTGCCCGGTGTCCATCCGGCGGGCGAAGGCGACCGCCTCGGCCTCGTCCCCGGCCCAGACGGCGCCGGCCAGGCCGTAGACCGTGCCGTTGGCGATGCGCAGGGCGTCGTCCTCGTCCTCGTAGCGGAGGATGGACAGGACGGGGCCGAAGATCTCCTCCTGGGCGATCGTCATCTCCTCGGTGACGTCCGCGAAGACCGTCGGGCTGACGAAGTACCCCTGCTCGCGCGGGGCTTCGGGGCCGCCCGCGACCAGGCGCGCGCCCTCGGCGACGCCCTTCTCGATGTAACCGCGCACCCTCGCCTGCTGCTTGGCGTTGACGACCGGGCCGATCCGGTCGCCGTACTTCGCGGCGGCCTCGGCGGCGAGCGCCACCGCCTCGTCGTACTGGTCGCGGTGGACCAGCATGCGGGTCCAGGCGCTGCACGTCTGGCCGGAGTTGGACATGACGTTGGCGACGCCGACGTTGACCGCCTTGGCGAGGTCGGCGCTCGGGAGGATGACGTTGGCGGACTTGCCGCCGAGTTCGAGGGCGACCCGCTTGACGGCGGCGCCCGCGGTGGCGCCGATGCGGCGGCCGACGGCGGTGGAGCCGGTGAAGGAGACCAGGTCGACGCCCGGGTGCTCGGCGAGGGCCTGTCCGGCGACCGGGCCGAGGCCCGTGACCAGGTTGAAGACGCCCGCGGGGATCCCGGCCTCGTGCACCGCCTCGGCGAAGAGCTGCGCGACGAGCGGGGTGTCCTCGGCGGGCTTGAGCACCATCGTGCAGCCGGCCGCGAGCGCCGGGGCGGCCTTGGCGACGATCTGGTGGAGCGGGTAGTTCCAGGGAGTGATGGCGCCGACCACGCCGACCGGCTCGTGGTGGACCACGGAGTTGCCGACCCGTTCCTCGAAGGCGTACGTCGCCGCCAGCTCGGCGTAGGAACCGGCGACCGCGACGGGGACTGCGGCGTGCACGGCCTGCGAGAACTTCAGCGGGGAGCCCAGTTCGGCGGTGACCGTCTCGGCGATCTCGTCCTTGCGGGCCGCCAGTACGTCCCGCAGGGCGGCCAGGCGTGCGGCCCGCTCGGCGGGCGGGGTGGCGGCCCAGGTCGGCAGGGCGGCGCGGGCGGCCCGTACGGCGGTGTCGACGTCCAGCGCGTTGCCGGCGGGGACGTGGCCGATCACCTGCTCGTCGGCCGGGTTCACGACATCGATCGTGTCCCGGCCGTCGGCGGGGCGCCAGGCTCCGTCGATGTACATGCCGTCGTGTGCCTTCATCGCGTTCCTTCCGGGCGGGCCTCGTCGTCCGTCCCAAACTAGCGCCGTTAGTTTTATGGCACCAGGGGCTCCCACGATGGTGGCGCGGCTCACCCTCCCGGAATGCGAAGTCGGGGCGGGATCACTCCTCCAGTTCGGGCAGCCGCGCCGGGGCGGGGCAGATGCGGTCGCCGTGCTGGTCGAAGACGAACAGGTGGGCGAGGTCGACCAGGAGGGGCACCTGCATGCCGTGGCGGAGGTCGATGTCGGGGGTGGTCCGGACGATCAGGTCGCCGGGGAGGCGGCCGTCGGGCGGGGCCACCACGGGTTCCGGATCCTCCGGTTCGTCCATGACGACCACCGGTCCGGCACGCAGGGCACCCGCGCGCTCCCGAAGCCGGTCCAGGACCGTGCCGTCGCGGCGACGGCGCCGTACCGGGCGGGTGGCGGGGCGCGGCGCCTCCAGGTCGGGCACGACGGCGGGCCGGGAACCGGTGTTGAAGTGCACGAGGACCTCGTGGCCCTGGAACTCGACGTGCTCCACCAGCCCGGTGAGCAGCACCTCGCCGGGACGGGCGGACGAGGGCTTCGCGATCCGCACGGCCTCCGAACGCAGGCCCACGATCACCTCGCGGCCCTGCTGGACGCGGAGCAACTGGTGGTCCAGGGAGAGCGGTTCGGGCAGGCGCAGGAACTGCTTGCCCAGGCTGATCGTCATCGCCCCGTCGAGCGGCGCGCGCACGAGGCCGCGCAGCAGGTTGATGCGCGGGGTGCCGATGAAGGCGGCGACGAAGACGTTGCGGGGCAGGGCGTAGACGGCGCGCGGGGTGTCCACCTGCTGGAGGACCCCGCCGCGCAGGACGGCGACGCGGTCGCCCAGCGACATGGCCTCGGACTGGTCGTGGGTGACGTAGATGGTGGTCACGCCCAGTTCCCGGGTCAGCCTGGTGATCTCGGCGCGCAGGTGGTTGCGGAGTTTGGCGTCGAGGTTGGACAGCGGCTCGTCCATCAGGAAGGCGGTGGGGTGCCGGGCGATGGCCCGGCCCATGGCGACGCGCTGGCGTTCACCGCCGGAGAGCTGGGCGGGGAAACGGTCGAGGAGGTCCTCGATGCCCAGCATGCGCGCGGTGGCGTCCACGCGGGGACGGGGGTCGGTCTGCGGGTCCTCGACGCGCAGCGGGAAGCCGATGTTCCCGCGGGTGGTCATGTTGGGGTACAGGGCGAAGTTCTGGAAGACCATCGCCATGCGCCGCTCGGCGGGAAGCAGGTCGTTGGCGTACGCGCCGTCCAGCGTCAGCTCCCCCTCGGTGATCTCCTCCAGTCCGGCGATCATCCGCAGCACGGTCGACTTGCCGCAGCCGGAGGGTCCGAGCAGGACGAGGAACTCGCCCGGCGCGATGTCCAGCGACAGCCGGTCCACCACGCGGACGCCTCGCGCGTAGGTCTTGCTCACGTCGTGCAGGGAGATGGCGCGTGTCATGGAGGTGCCCCCGGGGGCTCACTGGGCTCTGGTGCTCCGCGGTCGGACGCCCACGTGCGGGTCGTACGGGGCGTGTGAGTCACGGAAGTTAACGGACCGTGCCCGGCCGGGGGAAGACGCTGGACCACAACTCGCCGCGAACGTCCATCTGGTGAGAAAGCGGACGCCCACATTCAGCAGTCCCGGACGCCCTGTCAGGTGTCTCGGACGTCCTGCCAGACCTCTCGAACGCCCTGCAGACCTCTCGGACGCCCTGTCGGACCTCTCCGACCCCTTGTCAGGGGTCTCGGTCGCGTCAGTCCCCTCCCAGGGTGCTGCTGTCGTTGCTCCGGTTGCGGTTCCCGGTGGAGCGGCCGGAGGCGCGGACCAGTTCGCCCGCCGCCATCGTCGCCTTCGCCACCGCCCGGGTCCAGGGCGGGCCGCCGCGAGCCGCCCACACGACACTGGCGCAGCCCGCCACGACCAGGACCAGGATTACGGACAGAACCAACAGGATCATGCTCAGCCCTTCGCTTCCCGACACGGCCGGCTGCCACCGGCCCGGTCCGGGACATCCTGCCCCACCACCGGGCCCCGCGGGTCGGCCAGGCCCGCCGAAGGGGCCCGCAGGGCGACGCCGGAGGAGAGCAGGAGCAGCGCGCCCAGCATCACGAACGGCGCGGCCACGCCCGCCACGCCCGCGATCAGGCCCGCGGCGGCGGGTGCGGCGACCTGGCCGAGGCGGTTGCCGGTCAGACGCAGGGCGAGGGCCGTGGAGCGCGCCTCGTCGGGGGCCGCCTGCACGACCGTGGTCATGGACAGCGGCTGGCCGACGCCCAGGCAGAAGCCGAGGACGACCAGCATCAGCGCGAGCGCCCACACCGGCACAGGCAGCGCGACCCCGGCGCACAGCAGCGCGGCCAGCAGGCACGTCGTCGTGAGCAGCGCCGTGCGGCCGAGCAGCCGAAGCAGGGGCGTCAGCACGAGCCGGCAGGCGATCGTGGCGGCGGCCCGCAGGCTGAGCAGTACGCCGATCACGGCCGGGGAGATCCCCCGGTGCTCGCCGACCACCGGAAGGTAGGCGGTCAGGATGTCGGTCGCGGAGAGCACGGACAGGCTGATCAGGATGCCGGCCGGAACGCCCCGGGCACGCAGGATGCTCCCCACGGGGACGCGCGCGCCCCGTTCCGTACGGGATTCGGCGGCCGAGGGGTGCTCTGTGCGCCACAGGGAGGTGAAGGCGACCGCCGCGCCCGCGCCCGCCACCACCAGGGCCAGCGCGCTGCTGCCGGCCATGTCGGGGCCGCCGATCAGCGCGCCCGCGGCGATGGGGCCGATCAGCTGGCCGAGCGAGGCGCCGATGGTGAAGTGGCCGAAGTTGCGGTCCTGTTCGTGCGGCGCGGACTGGCGGGCGACCAGTGACTGGGCGCCGATGACGAAGCAGAGGTGCCCGAGGCCCATGACGCCGCTCCACAGGGCCATGGTCCACAGCGACCCGGCGACACCGCTCAGCGCGCAGCCCCCGGCGATGAGCACCACCCCGGCGGGCAGCAGCGGCGCGCAGCGGCCGTGGTCGGTGCGGCGGCCCAGCGGTACGGCGGCGAACAGCGGCAGCAGCGCGTACACACCGGCGATGACACCGACGGCCCGTTCGTCCGCGCCCAGCGCGAGGGCCCGGTAGGAGACGGCGGGCCGGGCCATCGACACCGCGGCCTGTGCGAAGCCGAAGGCGATGACGAGACGGAGCAGCCAGCCGCGGTTCCCACCGGGCACCATGATCGCGCCCCTTTCCGATGATCTGATGTTCTCCGACGGTCAGATGATGCCGAACAGGATGCCCGCCGCGAGGATCACCAGGCTCGTCAGGACGGCCCACTTCACCACGAACCGCGTGTGGTCGCCGAACTCGACCTTGGCCATGCCGACCAGGACGTACACGGCCGGCACCAGCGGGCTGGACATGTGCAGCGGCTGGCCGACGATCGAGGCGCGGGCGATCTCCAGCGTCGACACGCCATGTGCCTGGCCGGCCTCCGCGAGCACCGGCAGGACACCGAAGTAGAAGCCGTCGTTCGACATGAAGTAGGTGAGCGGCAGGCTCAACAGGCCGGTGACCAGGCCCATCTGCGGGCCCATGCCGTCGGGGATGGTGTCCACCAGCCAGTTGGCCATGTGGTCGACCATGCCGGTGCCGGTGAGGACGCCGGTGAAGACGGCGGCGGCGAAGACCATGCCGGAGACGTTGAGGACGTTGTCGGCGTGGGCCGCGATGCGGGCCTTCTGGTCGGGGATGTGCGGGAAGTTGACGGTGAGGGCGAGCGCGGCGCCGAGCAGGAAGAGCACCGGGATCGGCAGCAGCTCCATGATCATGGCGGTGAGCAGCGCGACCGTGAGCAGCGCGTTGAACCAGTACAGCTTGGGCCGCAGGGTGGGCCGGTTCGGGTCGAGGCCCTGGAAGCCGTCGCCGGACGCGCCGCCGGACCCGGCATCCCCGTCCGCCGCCTCGCCCGAGCCGCCCGCCGCACCGCGGTCCGCACCGGTACGCGCACCGGACCCACCGGAGACGGCACCCGCACCGGCACCGGCGCCGACCAGCACCGTCTCGGTCTCCGGCTCCCGCACCAGCGCCTCGTCCAGCGTCAGCGTGCCCACCCGCCTGCGCTCGCGCAGACCCAGCACGTACGCCAGGACGACGACCGCGACGAGACCGACGGCCAGGGCGGGGATCATCGGGACGAAGATGTCGGTGGCGTCGACCTTCAGCGCGGTGGCGGCGCGGGCGGTGGGGCCGCCCCAGGGCAGCGTGTTCATCACACCGTTGGCCATCGCGGCGACGCCGGTCATCACGACCAGGCTCATCTTCAGCCGCTTGTACAGCGGATACATCGCCGAGACCGTGATCATGAAGGTGGTGGAGCCGTCCCCGTCCAGCGAGACGATCGCGGCGAGCAGCGCCGTGCCGACGACGACGCGCATCGGGTCGGCCTTGCAGAACTTCAGGATGGCCCGGACGATCGGGTCGAAGAGCCCGACGTCGATCATCACACCGAAGTAGACGATCGCGAACATGAGCATCGCCGCGGTGGGGGCGAGGCTGGACACGCCGTCGATGACGTAGTCGCCGAGGTGGGCGCCCTTGCCGACGAACACGCAGAACAGCGCGGGAATCAGCACGAGCGCCGCGATCGGCGACATCTTCTTCATCATGATCAGGACCAGGAAGGTCGCGATCATGGCGAAGCCGAGGATGGTCAGCATGAGTGAGTACCTAACGTTCGCCCTTGAACATCCCACCGGGGCAGGCGGTGCGAGCGACGTTAGGTGGCGCGAGGGAGCGTTAACAAGACGTTGACATGCGAGCAATAAGCGCAAAACTCCAGGTCACGGCTTTGCGCCGGTCAGTGGTGTGAGCGTGACGGGTACGCCGTTGAGGACCGCGTTGCCCGAGAGCGGGTCGAGCATGCTGCCGTCCAGGAGCTGGTTGACGTTGACGCCGGGGTCCGCGGCGGCGTGCGTCTGGCGGGTGCCCGGCCGGTCGTGGCCCCAGCCGTGCGGGAGGCTCACCACGCCGGGCCGGACGGTGTCGGTGACCTCGGCGGGGACGGTTACCGCTCCCCCGGGCCCCTGCACGCGCACGGGTTGCGCACCGCGCACACCCAACCGTTCGGCGTCCTCGGGGTTCACGTGCAGGGTGCAGCGGTTGGAGCCGCCGGTGAGGGCGGGGATGTTGTGCATCCAGCTGTTGTTGGAGCGCAGGTGGCGGCGGCCGACGAGGACGAGCCCGGCGGGGCGTTCGGCGCGGGCCCGCACGAGGCGCGGCAGGTCGGCGGCGATCGGCCCCGGCAGCAGCTCCACCTTGCCGCTGCGGGTCTTCAGCGGCTGCGGCAGGCGCGGGCGCAGCGGGCCGAGGTCGATGCCGTGCGGGTGGGCGAGGAGCCGCTCCAGGGTCAGCCCGTCGGGCCGGGCGCCGAAGCCGTCGCCGTAGGGGCCGAGGCGCAGCATCAGGTCCAGGCGCCGCTCGGGGCCGTTCTCGCCGGTCAGTTGTGCGGTGAGTGCTCCGGGGTCGCGGCCGTGCACGGGTGAGTGGGGCTCCCGTACGGACTTGGCGAGGGTCTGCTCGATCACGCCGGCGTCGACGGCGGCGGGGTCGGTGCCGTGCGCCCCGGTGACGGCCAGGGTGAGCCGGGCCAGGATCTCCGTCTCGGCCATCCTGCCGGGCTCCAGCGGGACGGCGGGACGCGTGTAGCGGACCTGGTTGCGCACGGCGAGGGTGTTGAAGGCGAAGTCGTGGTGCGGGCTCTGGGCCGGCGGGGGCGGCGGCAGGACGACGTGGGCGTGGCGGGAGGTCTCGTTGAGGTAGGGGTCGACGCTCACCATGAAGTCGAGGGAGTCCAGCGCCTTGTCGAGCCGGTCGCCGTCGGGCGCGGACAGCACGGGGTTGGCGGCGACCGTGAGCAGCGCGCGGACGGGTTCGCCCGTGTCGGTGGCGGTGTCGATCTCCTCGGCGAGCGCGGACAGGGGCAGTTCGCCCTTCGCCTCGGGGTGTCCGCTCACCCGGGAGTGCCAGCGGCCGAGCGCGAACCCGCGACCGGGTCCCGCGGGGCGCGGGGTCCGGTCGGTGGCGGCCTGCGGGAAGAGCGCGCCGCCGGGCCGGTCGAGGTTGCCGGTGAGGATGTTGAGGACGTCCACGAGCCAGCTGGCGAGGGTGCCGTGCGGGACGGTGCAGCTGCCGATGCGGGCGTACACGGCGGCGGTGCGGGCGGCGGCGAGTTCGCGGGCGAGGGCACGCGTCACGTCGGCGTCCACGTCGCAGGCGGCGGCGACGGACTCGGGGCTGAAGTCGCGTACCGCGTCACGGACTTCGCCGAGCCCCTCGACGTGCGGGGCGAGTGCGCCGAGGTCGACCAGATCCTCCTCGTACAGCACGTGGGTCATCGCGGCCAGCAGCAGCGCGTCGGTGCCGGGGCGGATCGCCACGTGCCGGTCGGCGAGCTTCGCGGTGCGGGTACGGCGCGGGTCGACGACGGTGAGGGTGCCGCCGCGGGCCCTGAGCGCCTTGAGCCGGCCGGGGAAGTCGGGGGCGGTGCACAGACTGCCGTTGGACTCCAGCGGGTTGGCGCCGATGAGGAGCAGGTGGTCGGTGCGGTCGAGGTCGGGCACCGGGATGGCGTTCGCGTCGCCGAAGAGCAGGCCGCTGGAGACGTGCTTGGGCATCTGGTCGAGGGTGGACGCGGTGAAGACGCTGCGGCTGCCGAGGGCACCGAGCAGGACGTTCGGGTAGAGGGCCCCGGCGACGGTGTGCACGTTGGGGTTGCCGAGGACCACGCCGACGGAGTGCGGTCCGTACCGCTCGACGACGGGCCGGACACCGGCGGCGACCGCGTCGAACGCCTCCTGCCAGGTGGCCTCGCGCAGCGCGCCGTCCCTGCGCACCAGGGGCGCGCGCAACCGGTCGGGGTCGGAGTCGACGGCCCCGAAGGAGGCGCCTTTGGGGCAGATGAAGCCGCGGCTGAAGACGTCGTCCCGGTCGCCGCGGGCCGCGGTGACCGTGGTGCCGTCGACGGTGAGGGCCAGGCCGCAGGTGGCCTCGCACAGGGGGCAGATACGCAGGGCGGTGCGGGACACGGGTCCTCCCGGAAGGCGGCGGTCCGCTCGGGCGGCGGTCCGCTCGGGGCGGTGGTTACGCTCTCTGCCCCGCGAGCATACCGACCGGTAGGCATGTTGGGGAGGCCCTGAACCGACTGCCGCGTGAACACCTGTGCGGCCGTGGCTGCCGGCTGCCGGCCCGTCAGTCCAGAACCCGCCCCAGATATGCCCGCAGCAGTTCCCGGGCCTCCTCGATGATCTTCTCGTCGCCGTCCGGTGCGACCCGGAAGGCGAGTTGTACGAGGGTGTCGGCGGTCTCCACGGCGACGAGGAAGACGCGGCGCAGGTCGTCGTCGGGGCGGCGGCCCAGATAGCCGGAGAGCAGTTCGGTGAGTCGCTCGGCGACGCGGTGGTTGGGCACGGCGTGGCGGTCGCCGACCGGGATCTGGTTGCCGAAGTCGATCAGGGAGAAGCCGGGGGCGGTCCGCTTCATCGCCAGGTACTCGTCGAGCACGGCGTCCAGCGCGCCGCGCCAGCCGCCGCCGTCCGGCCCCGAGTCCGTCTCCGTCAGCCGTTCGGTCACCCGCTCCGCGTAGCGCTCCAGGTTGCGCTGGGCCAGGGCGTCGGCCATCTGCCGCTTGTTGCCGAAGAAGCGGTACACGGACCCGATGGGGACGTCCGCGCGCAGCGCCACGGCCCGGGTGCTCAGGGCGTCGTAGCCCACCTCGTCGAGGAGGTCGGCGCAGGCGTCGAGGATCCGGGTCAGCCGTTCGGCGCTGCGCCGCTGCACGGGGGCACGGCGGAGCGGGGTCGCATGGGACACGGTCCTCATGATGCCCTCCGGGACCGGCCGGGTGAACCGCACCCTCCGGTACGGCCGGCCGCACCGTCCGTACCCGGCCCTTCGGGGCGCCGGGTGCGCACGGCGGGCGCGCTCACCGGTCCGCCGCCGGTTCGGTGACCGTCCGGCCCTCGATCTCCTCCGGCTGCGTCGCCCCGGTCGGCTCGGCCTCCGACGCCGTGATGTCCGCCGTGCTCTCCACGGGCTCGCCGTCGACGGCCCAGACGGTGTCGTCGTCGGCGTACAGGCGGACGGTGACCTGGTGCGTGCCGCGCGGGACCAGGTCGGCGGGGAGGCGGTACTGGGGGCCGCGCAGGCGGGTGAGGAGGTCGCCATCGAGGAAGAGGTGGGCGACGCCGCGGCCGGCCACCGCCTTCGCCTCCGTGCCGTTCGGCGAGAAGCGGAAGTTGCGGACGGTCAGGCGGACGTCCCAGCTGTCGTCGGCCTCGGGCTGCACCTCGATCCCGACGTCGGGGGCGTGCTCGGCGGCCACCTCGCGGTAGCGCCGGCCCTCCTCGTCGGTGGCGTCGAGCAGCTTGCCGACCGGTGTGGCCGAATCCCCGGCCTCCGGTTCACCCACGTCACCCGAGCCGCAGCCCGCCGATCCCGTCAACAGCAGGACACAGACCGCGAGCCCGGCGAGCACTCCCCGCGTCCACGACATGACGCGAGACTAGAACACGGGTCCGACAGTCCGGATCCCCCGGGGGTGTGGTTCCGGTCATCCTCACGACGGATGTTGGGACGGAGGGGGCGGGCGGGAGCGGAGCGGGGAAGTCCTCTTATGCCCTCTTGCGCGAGGGAAACCGCAATCCTACGGTGTGCCATAGGAATCGGGTCGCAAGGATTCGGGTCGCGAGGGAGCGAGCAATGAGCGGGAACGCGCGGAAGACCGCGGAGGGGCTGGCCTATCTGTCCGGTTTCGGCAACGAGCACAGCTCGGAGGCCGTGGCGGGCGCGCTGCCCGAGGGCCGGAACTCTCCGCAGCGGGCGCCGCTGGGCCTGTACGCGGAGCAGCTGAGCGGCACGGCGTTCACGGAACCGAGGGCGCACAACCGGCGCTCGTGGCTGTACCGGATCCGCCCGTCGGCCGCGCACCCCGCGTTCACCCGCACGGGCAACGGCGCGATCCGCACGGCGCCCTTCAACCAGGCCGTGCCCGACCCGAACCGGCTGAGGTGGAACCCGCTGCCGGTGCCCGGGCCCGCCATGGACTTCGTCGACGGGCTGTGGACGCTCGGCGGCAACGGCGACGCGAGCCAACGCACCGGCATGGCCGTGCACCTCTACCACGCCACGGCGTCCATGGAGCGTGTCTTCAGCGACGCGGACGGCGAGTTGCTGATCGTCCCGGAGCGCGGCGGCCTGCTGCTGCACACCGAGTTCGGGCTGCTGCACACCGAGCCGGGCCACGTCGCGCTGATCCCGCGCGGGGTCCGCTTCCGCGTGTCGCTGCTGGACGCGGACGCCCGCGGATACGTCTGCGAGAACTACGGCGCCCCGTTCCAGCTCCCCGACCTCGGCCCGATCGGCGCCAACGGCCTGGCCAACGCCCGGGACTTCCGGGCGCCGGTCGCCGCGTACGAGGACGACGAGAGCACACCGGGCCCGGTGGAGGTGGTCAACAAGTTCTGCGGCAACCTCTGGACCGCCGAGTACGACCATTCCCCGCTGGACGTCGTCGCCTGGCACGGCAACCACGTCCCGTACGTCTACGACCTGCGCCGTTTCAACGTCATCGGCACCATCTCGTACGACCACCCGGACCCGTCGATCTTCACGGTGCTCACCTCGCCATCGGACACGCCGGGCCTGGCGGGCGTGGACTTCGTCGTGTTCGCGCCGCGCTGGCTGGTGGGCGAGGACACCTTCCGGCCGCCGTACTTCCACCGGAACGTGATGAGCGAGTACATGGGCCTGATCGAGGGCGCCTACGACGCCAAGGCGGAAGGCTTCGTGCCGGGCGGCGGTTCGCTGCACAACATGATGTCGGCGCACGGCCCGGACCGGGAGACCTTCGACCGGGCGAGCGCGGCCGAGCTGAAGCCGCAGCGGATCGACGACGGGCTGGCGTTCATGTTCGAGACGCGGTGGCCGGTGACCCTCACTCCGCAGGCCGCCCGTGCGGAGCACCTCCAGCCCCGCTACGACGACGTCTGGCAGGGCCTGGAGCGGCACTTCCGCCCCTTGCACTGAGCATTTCCTACCGGTACGGATGGCCCGTGACCTCCTTCGCCCCGGACTCCATCGTCCTGAACCGCAAGCTGCCGCTCTGGTATCAGGTGTCGCAGTCGCTGCGCGCCTCGATACTCGGCCGCTCGCCCCGGGACCCGCTGCGCCTGCCCACGGAGGAGCAGTTGGCGGGGCACTACGGGGTGAGTGTGCTGACCATGCGGCAGGCGCTGAAGGAGCTGGAGGACGAGGGGCTGATCACCCGCCACCGCCGCCGGGGCACGTTCATCGAACCGCACGCCCGCCGGGGCGCGCCGGTGCGGCTGCTCGGCTCGGTGGACGCGATCGTGGCCCAGCAGTCCGGCATGAAGGCCGAACTGCTGGACCACGGCACCACTCCCGTGCCCTCCGAACTCGGCGAGTACTTCCCGGAGCTGCCGGAGGTGGCGACGTACCACCGGCTGCGCTGCGACGAGAAGACGGGCGAGCCGACCAACCACGCCCGCAACTACGTCCGTCCGGAGCTGGCCGCGCGCATCGACCCGGACGGCCTCGCCCGGTGGCCGATGACCAAGGTGCTCAGGGACGTGGTGGGCATGGACATCAGCCGGATCACCGACACCGTCGAGGCCCGGCTCGCGGACCCGGAGACGGCGCGGCTGCTCGAAGTCCCCCTGCTCAGCCCGATCCTGCACTACACGGGCATCACCTACGACGGCGCCGGCCGGGTCCTCGACGTGGCCGTCATCCACTACCGGGGCGACCGGTTCTCCTTCACGGTCACCCTGGATGCCACGTGAGGCCGCGGCGCCCCGTCGTACGATGCCCGGCGTGACGCACGACGACGCCCCGCCGCTGGCGGACCTCATGCCGTGGTCCGTCGCACCGCCGCGGCTCGGCCGGGGGTGGCCGACGGCTCCCGACCCGGCGTCCCTCAAGGCCCGCTGGGACGCCCTGCTGAAGGCCGAGGGACCCGACCGCGCGACCCTGTTCGAGCCGACCCGCTCGCGCACGCCGTACTCGGCGGTCGGACGGCTGCCGGGCGGCACCGGGGGCACCGAGCGGCTGGCGCGCGCCGTGGGGCCCTGTGCCGAGCCGGTCCGGGTGCTGCGGTCGCCCTTCGACGAGCAGTGGCTGATCCCCGACCACCGGCTGATCGACGCGGCCCGCCCGGAGCTGTGGCGGGTGGCGGACGAGCGGCAGGTGTTCGTGGTGGAGACGCCGGACGCCGCCGGTGGGCCGCTGCTCCTCGCGACCTCGCTGCTGCCGCTGTTCGGCCCGGCCCGGATCCGCCCGCTGCACCGCCGCCCCGGCGGCGCGGAGCCCAACCTCGCCCCGGGTCTGCTGGACCATCTGGCCGCCCGTCTCGGCCTGCGCCCCGGCCCGCTGGACGTGCTCGCCTGGTCGGTGGCGGCCGTGCGGCCCGGTGCGCTGGTCCCGCTCACCGCGGACCCCGCACTGTGGGAGCGCGGGGTCGAGCTGGGACGGCGCGCCCTGTGGCTGATGCGCCGCGACGGAGCGCGCCCCAAGCTGCCCGGCGGCCGCCGCCCCTACGTCCGCGCCCCGCTGCCGCCGCGACCGCTGACCCTGAGCTACGACCGGGACGAGGAGGCCCTCTTCCTGGACGAGGGCCGGGTCTCCCCCGTGCCGCCCGGTGCCTGGGACTTCGAGGTGGGCGGGGTGCGGGTGCTGGAGCAGTGGTTCGCGGCCCGCACCGCCGAGGGCGAGCCGGGCACGCTGACGGCGATCCGTCCGATCGGCTGGCCGCAGACATGGACGTCCGAACTGCTGGAACTGATCACGGTCCTCGCCCTGCTGGACGAAGTGCGAAGTGCGTGCCGGGAATTGACGGTCACGGACCGGATCACCGCGGGCGAGCTGCGCGAGGCGGGCGTCCTGCCGGTGCCGGCGTCGGCCCGCCGACCGGCCTCCGTGCTGGACGACCGGGAGGAGGGGCCGGAGGGGCAGCTCGCGCTGCTGTGACGTCGGCGGAGCCGGGGCTCCGGCTGCCGCTCAGGCGAACCCGTCCAGCACCCGCGCCAGCGCCCGCTCGAAGACCCCCTCCAGGTCGATCGGGCCCGCGTCCTCGGCGAAGGACGCCGCCAGCCTCGGGTAGGCGCCGCTCGCGACCTGCCGGCCGAGGTAGGCGATGCGCACCGCGTTCTCCTGCTCCTGGGACCAGGGCAGCGAGCGGGTGCGCTCGACGGTGGCGATCTCGTTGCCGACGTACGTGGTCACCACGCCGTTGACCATCGCGATCAGCTCCATCTTGGTGCCGTAGGGCGCCTCGAAGGGGTCCAGGCAGGCCAGGCAGTGCTCCAGGTAGCGCAGGGCGTTGGGGCTGAAGCCGTAGACCGGGGACATCAGGCGGGGCAGCCAGGTGTGGCGGTGCATGAGGGCGCGGGTCTGGTGGGCGACCCGGATCAGGTCCGCGCGCCAGTCGCCGCTGGGCTCCCACAGCTCGTGCTCGCCACTGGCCGCGTCCATCATCAGCTCGTACAGGTCCTCCTTGCGGGGGACGTAGTTGTAGAGCGACATGGTGCCGCAGCCCAGTTCGGCGGCGACGCGGCGCATCGTGACCGCGTCCAGGCCCTCGGCGTCGGCGATCCGCACCGCGGCGGCGGCGATGTCGGCGCGGGTGTAGGCCGGTCTCGGCCCCCGGCCGGTGCGCTCGGGGCGCGACCAGATCACTTCGGGTACGGCCGCTCGGCCCGCCATCGTGCATCACCTCGGCCACCATCCTAGTTACGTACAGCGTACGTAGTGCGCTATGGTCGACCCATGACTACTACGTACGCTGTACTTAGTGAGGGTCTGGAGAAGCGCTTCGGCGCCGTGCACGCCCTGCGCGGCCTGGATCTCGCGGTGGCCGAGGGCACCGTCTGCGGGCTGCTCGGGCCGAACGGGGCCGGCAAGACCACGGCGGTCCGGCTGCTGACGACGCTGCTGCGGCCGGACGCCGGGTCGGCCCGGATCGCCGGGCACGACCTGGTGCGCGAGGCCGCCGCGGTCCGCCGCCGGATCGGGGTGACCGGGCAGTACGCGTCGGTGGACGGGGACCTCACCGGACGGCAGAACCTGCGGCTGTTCACCCGGCTGCACCGGGTGCGGAACGCGGCGGCGCGGGCCGACGAGTTGCTCGACCGCTTCGGCCTGGCCGACGCCGCCGACCGGCCCGCCGCCACCCTGTCCGGCGGAATGCGGCGCCGCCTCGACCTGGCCGCGAGCCTGGTGCGCCGCCCCGACGTGCTGTTCCTGGACGAGCCCACGACCGGGCTCGACCCGGCCAGCCGGAACCGGATCTGGGACGCCGTGCGCGCCCTGAAGGCGGACGGCACCACCGTGCTGCTCACCACGCAGTACCTGGAGGAGGCCGACCGTCTGGCGGACGACATCGCCCTGGTGGACCGCGGCCGGGTCGCGCACACCGGGTCACCGGCCGCGCTCAAGGCCCTGGTCGGGACGTACGCGGAGGCCGTCGTCACGGACGCGGAAGCGCTGACGCGGGCGGCGGCGGTCCTGGACCGGCTGACCGGTGCCGAGCCGGCCCTCGACCACGAGCGGCACACCGTCGGGGCCGTCAGCACCGATCCGACGCTGACCCTGCCGCGCCTGGTGCGCGAACTCGACGCGGCGGGCGTGCCCCTGGTGGACGCGCGCCTGCGGCCGCCGACCCTCGACGACGTCTTCCTCCGCCTGACCGACGGCAGCGACGGCAACGGCCGCGACAACAGCGATGACAGCAACGACGGCAGGGAGCTGGTGGCATGAGCACGGTGACGACGGGATCGTACGGCTCTGCGCACGGACCGGCCTACGGACTGGCGTACGACGGGGCGGCCATGCTGGGCCGCCAGTTGCGACGGGTCCGGAACAATCCGGGGCTGCTGATCCTCACCCAGACCATGCCGATCACGATGCTGCTGTTCTTCGGCTACGTCTTCGGCAGCGCGCTGGCCATGCCGGGTGAGGAGTACCGGGCCTTCCTGGTGCCGGGGTTGCTGGTCGCCACCGCCGCGAACGGCATCATGACGGGCATGTTCCAGGCCGCCCAGGACACCCACCGGGGCGTGACGGACCGCCTGCGCACGCTGCCGGTGAGCCGGGCCGCCGTGCCGCTCGGGCAGTCGGTCGCCGACGTGCTCGTGACGGCCGCCGGGACGGTGCCCCTGCTGCTCGTCGGGCTCGCGGTGGGCTGGCGGGTGGAGGGCGGTGCGCTCGGCGCGGCGGGCGCGGTGGGGCTGTTGCTGCTGTTCCGGTTCGCGACGACGTGGATCGGGATCTTCCTGGGGCTGCTCACCCGCAACGAGGAGGCCGCCGGTCAGCTGGGCGGCGCGACCTTCGTCCTGCCGCTGCTGTCCAACGCCTACATCCCGGCCGACGGACTGCCGGGCTGGCTGCGCACGGTCGCGGAGTGGAACCCGATCAGCGCGGTGACCACGGCGCTGCGGGACCTCTTCGGCAACGCGCCCGTGCCGGAGGGAGCGGCCTGGCCGGTGGCACATCCGGTCGCCGGGTCGCTGGCCTGGTGCGCGGTGCTGCTCGCGCTCTTCGTCCCGCTCGCGGTGCGCCGGTACGCGCACGGGGGTCGCTGAACGGGCCGGAGCGCGTCACCGCCGGTGGGGAGACGGCGGGACGGTACGGCGGTGCGGGAACGGGCGGACGCGTGCGGGACGGACGTACGGAGTCGGGTGTACGGGACGGCCCCGCGCTCGGGAGCACACCGGGGCGCCGCTGCGTGCCGTGGGGATGACGGACGAGTGCCGCGGCGCCGCGCCGGGAGGCGTGCCCTCCGGAGCGCGGGCCTCAGTTGCCGCCGAACAGCGAGCGGCGCAGTCGACGCAGTGGCGCGAACAGCGATACCCGGCGCACCCTGGCACCCCGGTTGCTGCGCTTGTGTGCGGGCTCACGCGCGGTCAGCTCACGCATCAGCGACGTCGCCTCCACGGTCTCCCGCGGCGGCAGGGCAGGCCCGCCGAGCACCGCGAGATGACGGTCGAGGCGCGAGCTGGTCGCGCTGCTTCCGCAGGTGATCGCAGGGACCCTTGCCCTGCTGCGCACTGTTATCTGTTCCATGTCACTCCCCACCCGTACGAGTCCACCCGGCCCGGGCAGGGTAACCCTATCGCCCCGGTACGGCATGCGTGTATCGCGGTCACAGGATTCACCTTCCCTGTAAGGGGGTTGACGATTACTCTCCGAATCCGACAGATTCCAGGGCGAGTTGGACGACCGGCTCAGTCGTCGGCCGGTCCGACCCCCCGCCGGGCTCGACGGTCACCGCGAGTGACGTCGCAAAGCGGCTGAGGCCGGAGGCGATCAGGGGCGTGTCGCCGTCGAAGAGCCCGAGGGAGCGCGGCTCAGCGCCGGGGCGCATCAGCCACAGTTGGCGCACGCGGTCGCCCGGCGGCTCGCCGTACCCGCTCAGGGTCACCACCGCGCGCCCCCTGGACACGGAGGCGACCACGGCGACACCGCGGCCGCGGGCGTCCGCAGCACGCGTCGCGCGGGCGTCCGCAGCGGCCAGAACGTGGGCGATCTCACGTGCCCGGTCCCGAGCGGTGTCCAGCTCGTCCTGGGTCTGGTGGGCCCGTACGGCGAACAGTGCCGCGACCACGAGCGCGGCCGCGGCCGTCACCGTGGCGAACGGCACGAGCAGGAGACGCGGCCGGACATGCCCGGCCGACCGCCGCGGGACCGGTCCGCGCGCGGGCGCGGGCTCCTGCGCGGTGGTGCGTACGGCGGACAGGACCCGCTCGCGCAGCGCGGGCGGCGCCGGGGTGGCCGTGGACCGGGCCAGCCGGACGGTGTCCTCGGACAGCGCCCGCACCTCGGCCGCGCAGCGGGCGCAGCCCTCCAGGTGCCGTTCGAAGCGGACCCGTTCGGCGCCCTCCAGGGCGTCCAGGGCGTAGGGGGCGGCGAGCGAGTGGGCGAAGCGGCTCATGCGGCGCCTCCCAGGCAGTCGCGCAGGCGGCCCAGCCCGTCCCTCATCCGGGTCTTCACCGTGCCCAGCGGGAGGCGGAGCCGCTCGGCCACCTCCCGGTAGGTGTAGCCGTCGTAGTAGGCGAGGGTGACCGACTGGCGCTGCAGCGCGGTCAGGCGGTCGAGACAGCGCCGCACCCACTCGCGTTCGAGCCCCGCCTCGACCTCCTCCGAGACCTGGTCGAAGGCGGGCTGGTGGGCGCGGCGGGCCTCGCGCCGTTCGCGTTCGCCGGCCGCGCGGGCGCTGCGCACCCGGTCGACGGCGCGGCGGTGGGCGACGGTGAGGATCCACGACAGGGCGCTGCCCCGGCGCGGGTCGAAGCGCGCCGCGGACCGCCACAGTTCGAGCAGTACCTCCTGCGCCACCTCCTCCGACTGCGCGGGGTCGCGCACCACGCGCCGCACGAGTCCGAACACCGGCCCCGACACCAGCCCGTACAGCTCCTCGAATGCCTTCTGGTCGCCGCCCGCCACCAGCTCCAGCAGCTCGTCCGCCTCCACCCGTCCCCCTCTCCGCGGACCGTGTCCGGCCCGTCCGCGTCGTCACCGGGCGCGCGGTGGCCCGCCCTCCGCAGGGGTTACGGACGAGCGGCCCGAAAACGCCAGTCCCCGCGCCGGATCGGCGTCAGGGGGGCCGCATCCGCACCGGGCTGGGCTACTTTGTGTAGGGTCCGCGCGCGACGTCATAGGGGGCGCCCGTGTCCGGAGAACCCGACGGTGAGCGTGTGATCGCCGGCCGCTACCGGCTCCTGTCGCCGCTCGGCGAGGGCGGCATGGGCACCGTGTGGCGCGCCCGCGACGAGCTGCTGCGGCGCGAGGTCGCCGTCAAGGAGGTGCGCGCCCCCGCCGGACTGCCGCAGGCCGACGTCGGGCGGATGTACGCCCGGCTGGAGCGCGAGGCGTGGGCCGCCGCCCGGATCTCCCACCCCAACGTGGTCACGGTGTACGACGTGGCCACCGACGGCGGCCGGCCGTGGATCGTGATGGAACTGGTCCGCGGGCTGTCCCTGGCCGATCTGCTGGCCGCCGAGGGCCCGTTGGAGCCCGGGCGGGCCGCGCTGATCGGTGCCGAGGTGCTGGCCGCGCTGCGGGCCGCGCACGCCGCGGGGGTGCTGCACCGGGACGTGAAGCCGGCCAACGTGCTGCTGGCGAACGACGGCCGCGTGGTGCTCACCGACTTCGGCATCGCCAGGGTCGAGGGCAGCGAGGCGCTGACCATGACCGGCGAGGTCGTCGGCTCGCCCGAGTTCCTCGCGCCGGAACGGGCGCTGGGCCGCACGCCGGGTCCCGCGTCCGACCTGTGGTCGCTGGGCGTACTGCTGTACGCGGCGGTGGAGGGGGTCTCTCCGTTCCGTCAGGACACGCCCCTGAGCACCCTGCGGGCGATCGTCGACGACGAGTTGCCGCCGCCGCACCGGGCCGGTGCGCTCGGGCCGGTGGTGGCGGGCCTGCTGCGCAAGGACCCGGCCGGGCGGCTCCCGGCGGACGCGGCCGAGCGTGAGCTGCGGCTGGTGGGCGCCGGCGGGACACCGTCCGGCGGACCTCGCACCGGCGGGGCGCCGTCCGGCGCGTACGCCCCTACGGTCGTGGCCGACCCGGGGTCGCCCGGGGCGCCGGGGTCACCGGGGGTGCCCACCGCGTCGACGCCTCCGATGCCCGGGCCGGCGACCGGGGGCACGTCCGCGCCCGGTGCGTCCGGCGAGTCGAGGAGCCGGGACCGGCGGGCGCGTGCCGCCCTGGCGGCGGGGCTGGCCGTGCTGGTCCTGGCGCTGGCCGGACTGACGTACGCGCTGCTGGACCGCTCGGACGGCGGTGCGGGGACGCAGGGTTCGAGCGGGAGCCCGGACCCGGGGGCCACGTCCGCGGCGACGGGCGGCGGGGGGCCGAGTCCGTCGGCGTCCTCCGGGAGCGGCAGCGGGGAGAGCACTCCCGCGCCGCAGTCGGTGCGGGTGTCCGTCGTGGGCTCGCGCACCCACTACAAGGGGGCCTGTCCGCCGCCGCACGACCGGGCGCCCGTCTTCACGGCGACGTTCACGGTGGGGCGGCTGCCCGCGGAGGTCGGCTATCGCTGGGTGACCGCGGACGGGTCGGTCTCCGACCCGGGGTGGCGGACGCTGTCCTTCCCGTCGGGCGGCGACCGCTCGCGTCAGGACACCGTGGTGGTGACGACGCACGACGACAGCGGCGCGTTCGAGAGCGCCGTGCGCGTGGAGGTGCGGACTCCGGTACGGGCCACGTCGAACGCGGTGGCGTTCTCGGTGACCTGCGGGACGGGGACGGAGACGGAGACCCCGACCGGCGGGGCCTCCTCGTCCTCTCCTCCCGCTTCTCCGTCTTCTTCTCCTTCCGCCTCGGATCAGGCGGCGCCGTTGAGGACCGGCAGGTAGCCGCCGGACTGGCCGGCCGCGGTGGGGTGGTACGACTCGCCGATGTTCAGCCAGTTGACGCTGTGCAGCCAGGGGCTGCCGGAGCACAGCTCGTGGCCGGTGAAGGTGGTGCGGACGTCGCCGAAGGTGAAGCCGTGGGCGGCGGCGCGCTGGGCGATGACGGTGTTGAGGTGGTCGGAGGCCTTGTTGATCGCCGTCCGCTTGGTCTCGGACAGGCCGATGCAGGTGGTGCCGAGCTTGTAGAAGCGCGGGTAGCCGATGACGACGACGTGGGCGTTCGGCGCCTTGTCGCTGATCGCCGAGTAGACGCCGTCGAGCTTGCCGGGCAGCGTCGAGTCGACGTACGCCTCCGCGGTGGCGATCCGCGACAGGCAGGAGCTGTCGGACTGGAGCACACAGGTCGTCATGGTGTCGCCGAACCCGGCGTCGTTGCCGCCGATGCTGATCGAGACGAGGCCGGTGCCGGCGCTGAGCGGGCCGAGCTGTCCGGAGAGAACATCACCCGTACGGGCGCCGGAACAGGCGGTGAAGTCGAACGTGGAGGGCGAGTGGGCGGCCGCGTACAGGTACGGGTGGGACTTCGTGCTGCGCTTGCAGTCGCCGCTGGAGCTGATGTAGCTGCCCGATCCGACCCCGGAGGAGTAGGAGTCGCCGAGGGCCACATAGCCGTCGGCTGCGGCGAGTTGGGCCGCCTGGGCGGTCGCGGCCCCGGTGAGGGCGGCGCCGGCGGCGAGGAGGAGTGAACTCAGGTACCCGACAAGTCGGAAACGTCTCATGGAACCTCCCTTAGCAGGATTGCTGCCACAACCGTGGTAGCGGCTACGCGCGTTGACTGGAAGTGCTCATGTCAACAATTGGCTGACACTCGTTCAAATTCGGACGAAAATCGGGCGTTTGAACGGCCGCCGAGGCGCGACGCCCCGCGCGTCCGTGCCGCACGTGTGCCCGGGAAAGCGGGTGCGTGCGGCGGCCGGGTGCCCGATCATGGCGGCATGTCCGTGAATCCGCACGAAGTCCTGCCGATCCGGCTCAACGTGGACGACAGCGACTCCCCGTCCGATGTCGTCGACGCGTTGTTCCTCGGCCGTTTCGCCACGGGTGAGCAGCCGTACTCGCACGCGGCGAACATCGACCGCGTACGGTCCGGCGCCACGCTGCTGCCTCCCGGCGCGCGCGTGCTGCGGATCGCCCGCGACGACGACCGCAGCGCGACGCTGGCGGAGGGCGACGGCTGGACGCTGCTGATCTCGCGCTGGAACCGGGGCGCCGACGTCACGGTGACGGCGACCAGCGCCGACCTCGCCGAGAAGGTGCTCGGCGAGGCGACGGACGGGGCGGCGGACGAGCCCGAGCCGCAGCCGGAGAACGTGACGATGGGGTTCTGGTACGTCTCCCCGCGGCGCGGCCCGCACCGCACCACCCGCCAGATCGCCGCGGGCACCTGGGACGAGGTCCGGGCCAACTACACGGCGCCGGTCGCCGAGGCGATGGACGGCCTGATGAAGACGACGCCCGAGGACATCGCGGGCCGACTGCTGCTCCTGCACGGGCCGCCGGGCACCGGCAAGACCTCGGCGCTGCGCACGCTGGCCCGTTCCTGGCGGGACTGGTGCCAGGTGGACTGCGTCCTCGATCCGGAGCGGCTCTTCTCCGACGTCGGCTATCTGATGGACATCGCCATCGGCGAGGAGGACGCGGCGGGCAAGGGCCGCTGGCGACTGCTGCTGCTGGAGGACTGCGACGAACTGATCCGCGGCGAGGCCAAGCACACGGCGGGCCAGGCCCTCTCCCGCCTGCTGAACCTCACCGACGGACTCCTCGGCCAGGGCCGCAACGTCCTGGTCGGCGTCACCACCAACGAGGACCTGGAGCGCCTGCACCCCGCCGTGGTCCGCCCCGGCCGTTGCCTGGCCCGCATCGAGGTCGGCCCGCTGACCCGGCGGGAGGCGGTGGACTGGCTCGGCACGGAAGAGGGCGTCGGCCGCGAGGGCGCCACCCTGGCGGAGCTGTACGCGTTGCGCCGGGGCACCTCGCCGACGGCGCTGCCGGAGCCGCGGGCGGGCACGGAGGCCGGGCTGTACCTGTAGCCCGGGCGCCACCGCTCGGTGCTTTGATGGGGGTATGACCCTGTTCGTCGGCACGTCGGGCTGGCAGTACCGGGACTGGCGGGAGAGCTTCTACCCGCCCGGTCTGCCGGTCCGGCTCTGGCTGGAGCACTACGCGGCCGCCTTCGCGACGGTCGAGATCAACAACGCCTTCTACCGCCTGCCGACCAGGGAGACCTTCGCGGCCTGGCGGGACCGCGTCCCACCGGACTTCACGGTCGCCGTCAAGGCCAGCCGCTACCTGACGCACATCAAACGCCTGCGCGACCCGGCCGAACCGGTCGACCGCCTGATGACCCACGTGGCCGGTCTGGGCGACCGCCTCGGCCCCGTCCTGCTGCAACTGCCGCCGACCCTGCGCGCCGACCCGGACCTCCTGGACACCTGCCTGGCCTGCTTCCCACCGGGCACCCGGGTCGCGGTGGAACCCCGGCACGCGTCCTGGTGGACGCCCGAGACCCGCGAGGTCCTCGTGACCCGGCAAGCGGCCCTGTGCTGGGCGGACGTCCGCGCCCGCCCGGTCACCCCCCTGTGGCGCACCACCGACTGGGGCTACGTCCGCTTCCACGAGGGCCGAGCCACGGCGTGGCCCCACTACGGCCGCCGCTCCCTGGCAACGTGGATCGACCGCATCACCACCACCTGGCCGAACACGAGCGACGTCTACACCTACTTCAACAACGACCCGAACGCGGCGGCGCCGGCAGACGCGGCGTTGTTGGCCAAACTGGCCCGCACTTCAAACCGGACGGTCACCAGAACGCGCCCTGAAGGGGCGCGGGGAACTGCGCGACCGGCCACAGCGAACCAGCAGCCGGGCGGCGGCCCGAACCCCAACGGCACTCACCCGTAAGCCGCCCGCAACGCATCCCGAACCGCCCCCAACGCGTCCTCCTCCGACACCCCGAGCCGCCGAGCCCGCTCGGCATACCCCTGGGCCGCCGCGGCAACCTCCCGCTGAGCCGCAGAGCCCGCCGCAGCGACGAACGTTCCGTTGCGCCCCCGCGTCTCGATCACCCCGTCCGTCTCCAGCGCCCGGTACGCCTTGGCGACCGTGTTCGCGGCGAGGCCCAGGGACTCGGCCAGTCCGCGCACGGTCGGCAGCCGGTACCCGACCGGGAGCGCCCCCGACCGCGCCTGTTCGGAGATCTGCGCGCGCACCTGCTCGTAGGGCGGCGTGCCGTCGTCGATACGGATCTTCAAGGTCACCCGGAGATTGTCCCGTATCCCCGCGAAAATGAGAGGCACCCGACCGCCCGTCCGCCGTAGCGTGCGCCCCCATGACCGTTCTTGTACGCGATCTGCGTTCCGACGACCCGGCCGATGTCGCGGCCTTCGCCGGGGTCCGCCATCGGGCCCTGCCGTTCATCCTGTGGACCCCTGAGGCCGTCGTGCACCGGCTCGTCCACACCCATCCGGACGCCCGGAGCCGGTCCCTGGTCGCGGAGGAGGACGGGGAGGTGATCGGCACGGCCCAGATCGGACTGGTGCACGACAGCCCGGAGCCCGGTCAGGCATTCCTGAACGTCTACGTCGATCCGGAGCGGCTCCGCCGCGGGGCCGGCGGCCTGCTGGTGCGTACCTCCGAGGAGTACCTGAGCGGCGAGGGCGCGACGAAGCTGTACGCCTGGGTGCTGGACGGGCCCGCCAACCTGGCCTTCGCCGAGCAGCACGGCTACCGGCGCAAGCGCGCCGCGCACTTCCTCCGGCTGGACCTGGCGCACGCCGCGCTCCCGCCCCTGTCGTCCCCTCCCCCGGGTGTCGAGCTGCGCACCGCCGCCGACTACGCGGACGATCCCCGGCCCGTGTTCGAGCTGGACGCGGAGACGGTCGCGGACGAACCGAGCGACGTCGACGTCGAGTTCACGGACTACGAGGCGTGGCTCGCGGAGACCTGGCGGCACCCGCTGCTCGACCGCGAACTGACCACGGTCGTGGTCGTCGACGGCCGTCCGGCCGCGTTCAGCGTCGCCTACACCGACGGCACCCGGTACGCGACCGCGATGACCGGCACGGTCCGCGCCCAGCGCGGCCGGGGCCTGGCCAAGCTCGCCAAGACCGACTCCCTGCACCGGGCCCGCGCGGCCGGGTACACGGAGGCGCTCACCGGCAACGACACCGACAACGGCCCGATGCTCGCCATCAACAAGTGGCTCGGGTACGAGATCTGCGCGACGGAGGTACGTCATGTCCGCCAACTCGGCTGAACCTGTGACCGAGGTGAGTGTCGCCCTGGTCAAGGCGGGCCGCACGAAGATCCGGTACGCGGCGACGCTGCTGCACGACGACGGCACCCGCCTCGCCGTCCGCGCTCCCTGGGCCGGTGACGGCGTGCGCGACTTCGGCTTCGTGCGCTTCGAGGCAGGGGACGTCTTCACCGAGTACTACTGGCGGGACCGGTGGTACTCGGTGAAGGAGGTCAGGACCGCGGCCGGGGTGCTGAAGGGCTGGTACTGCGACGTCACCCGCCCCGCCGTGCTGACCGGCACCGAGCTGGTCGTCGAGGACCTGGACCTGGACCTGTGGCGCTCCGCCGACGGCACGGACGTACGGCGCCTGGACGAGGACGAGTTCGCCGAGAGCGGGCTGGCGGACCGGGACCCCGGGGCCGCCGCCGCCGCGGTCGCCGCGCTGGACGAACTGGAGCGGCTGGCCCTCCGGGGCGGCTTCACCGGCCTGCTGGAGTGACGGCTTCACCCGGCCCATCGGCCCCCGACCCGGCCCCTCGGCACGGCCCACCGACCCAGCCCGTCGGCACGGCCTGCCCGCACGGCCCGTCGACACGGCCCGCCGCGCGGCTCAGCCGTACGTCGCCACCACCGCGTACCGCTCGTCCGTCACCTCCCTGCCCCACAGCGAGGGGTCGTCCGACAGCCGTTCCACCCGCGCCTGTCCGGCGAGCGGGTCGAGCAGGGCGGTGAGCCGGCCGGCGGGTATGCCGACCGGGGCGACGCTCCCCCACACGCCCTCGACCAGGACCAGCCGCCCCCGGGGGCGCAGCAACTGCCGCCAGTGGCGCAGGGCCCGGCCGGGATCGGGCAGCGTCCACAGGACGTGCCGGACCAGCACGGCGTCGAAGCGCTGCTCCCCCACCGGCGGTGCCGCGGCGTCACCGGTGAGGAACACCGCGTCACGACCGGCGAGTTTGGTCCTGGCCAGCTCCACCATGGCCGGGGACAGGTCGATACCGGTGACGTGGTGCCCCTGCTCGGCCGCGAGGAGTGACAGGCTGCCGGTGCCGCAGCCGAGGTCGAGGACGTCGCCGGGCCGGTCCGGCAGCCAGGAGGCCAACCGGGCGGCCCAGGCCCGGCGTACGTCCGCGTCGCGCAGGCCGTGGTCCGGCTCGTCGTCGAAGGAGGCGGCCAGCGCGTCCCAGTCGGCACCCGGTGCGGTCGTTCCGTCACTGTTCCCACTCATGCGCCCAGGGTGACACCCGCCACTGACAACGGAGTCGGGGCGCGGGAACGTGACAACCGCCACTGACAGGGATGCATCGATGAGTGAGTCTCGGGGAAAGGGTCTACCTCCGTGAGAACGCGGAACCCGGTGGATCCGTAAGGAGGCAGCCATGCGCCGTCTGACCGTGCAGAAGCCCCTGAAGAAGACCGATGCCCGCCGAGTCCGCGAGGAGTCCGACGAGCGCCCCTCCGGGCGCCCGGAGGTCCGCAAGGACATCGCGCGCACCTGGTGGCCGGAGAGCTGACCGGCAGGCCGGGCATGAGACGCCTCAGAGCAGTCGCTTGCGGTAGTGGACGCGGTCGTAGGGCCCGTCCACTCTGCGTTCCACGACTTCGTACCCGTACTTTGGGTAGATCTCCTGGTTCTCCCACATCATCGCGTTCGTGTAGAGCCTGACCTCGGGCAGGCCCAGCGCACGGGCGTGCGCGTCGACGAACCGCAGCAGCCGCCGCCCCACCCCTCTGCCGTGCGCGTCGGGGTGGACGGCGATGCTGTCGAGGAAGAGGTGGTCGGCGTGCGCCTCCAGGACGACGAGGCCCACGGGTCCCGCCCGCCCCGCGCCGGGGTCCTCGGTGACGAACACCTTCCCCGCCGCCACGTTCGCCGCGTGGTCCGCCTCCATGGGCTGCGGCACGACCCCGATGCGCTCGACGTAGGGGTGGTACGCGGCGTCGGTCACGGCCTTGACCGCCGGCACGTCCTCGGTGACCGCCTGCCGGATCTGCTCTCGTTCCATACCGCGGACGGTAGCTACCTCAGCCCAGCCTGAGCACTCCCTTAACGCGACCATAAGGATCTCCGTCACCCGCCTCCAGCAGGCGGTTTCACGGTTTCTTGGGGCTAGCTTGCTGATCAACCCCACGGGTTCCGGCCCGAGTTCCGCATCCCCAGTGACCGTTTCGAGGAGTTCCCCATGCCCGCACCGTCCGTGCCCCGCAGGGTCGCAGCCGTCGCCGTCGCCGGTCTCGCCCCGCTCGCCCTGACCACGTTGGCCGCCGCCCCCGCCTCGGCGCACGGTTCGATGGGCGACCCGGTCAGCCGGGTGTCGCAGTGCCACGCCGAGGGGCCCGAGAACCCGAAGTCGGCCGCGTGCAAGGCGGCGGTCGCGGCGGGTGGCACGCAGGCGCTCTACGACTGGAACGGCATCCGCATCGGCAACGCCGCGGGCAAGCACCAGGAACTGATCCCGGACGGCAAGCTGTGCAGCGCCAACGACCCGGCGTTCAAGGGCATGGACCTGGCCCGCGCCGACTGGCCCGCGACAGGTGTGAGCAGCGGCTCGTACACCTTCAAGTACCGCGTGACGGCCCCGCACAAGGGCACCTTCAAGGTGTACATCACCAAGCCGGGCTACGACCCGGCCAAGCCGCTGGGCTGGGGCGACCTGGACCTGTCCGCGCCGGTGGCGACCTCCACCGACCCGGTCGCCTCGGGCGGTTTCTACACCTTCTCCGGCACCCTGCCCGAGCGGTCGGGCAAGCACCTGCTGTACGCGGTGTGGCAGCGCTCGGACAGCCCCGAGGCCTTCTACTCCTGCTCGGACGTCTCCTTCGGAGGCGGCGGCGACGACAACGGCACGGCGGCCGGTGACTCCGCGGGCGGTGCCGCTCCGGCCCCCGAGGCGTCCGCGCCGTCCGAGGAGCAGATCGCGGCCGCGGCCGACAAGTCGACGATCGAGCACCACGGCCACGGCGACCAGGACGCCGAGACGACGACGGACCCGACCGACCCGGCTGACCCGGCCGACCCGTCCGACCCGGCCACTGCGGCTTCCGGGACCGCCGCAGCCGGTGGGCCCAACGAGGTCAAGGCCGCCGGTGCGGGCACCGAGAACCTCGCGGAGACCGGCGGGGACGGCAGCACGCCCTACATCGCGGTCGGTGGCGCCGCCGCCCTGGCCGTCGGAGCGGCCGTGATGTTCGCGTCCGTGCGCCGACGGGCCGCCGGGGGCAGGCACAGCGGCTGACCCCGGGACACGGGGGATGCGGGGCTCGTCCGGCGGCTCAGGCCGGACGAGCCCCGCGTGGCGTGGGCCGGAGCGCCGGGTCTCCCGTCAGCCGAAGACCGAGGCGCAGGTGGTGGGCGTGGCGTGCGCCGGGTCCAGGGCGTTGGTCACCTCGTGGAAGGCGATCCGGTCGAACAGCCCGATCGCCAGGTGCTCGGAGAGATCGAGCGGGCACAGGTCCTGCAGCACGACGTTGCGCACGCCGGGGCCGTCGAGGAACTGGCTGCGGTACGGCGTGACCACCTCGTCGTACTTCGTGGCGAGGACGGTGTAGCGCACGCCTGGCACGGTGTCGCCGCCCGCGTTGAGCTTGGTGAGGAGGTCGGAGCCGGCGACCTGGTCGGCGAGGGCGGGGGTGTGCCCGTTCAGCAGGTCCTCGACGCCGGGGAAGTACGGCAGCAGGTTGGTGAGGCCGGACAGTGTGGTGCCGTGGTTGCTGGGCGCGATGCCGACCAGGGCGTTGACCTCGGCGGCTCCGCCGAGGAACTTCAGGTAGTAGCGGGGCATCATGCCGCCCTGCGAGTGGCCGACGAGGTCGGTCTCGGATGCGCCGGTCGCGGCGAGCACCTTGTCGACGTGGGCGGCCAGTTGTTCCGCCGACTTCTCGACCGGGCCGAGTCCGTTGAAGAGCGGAACGCCGGGCAGTTGGCCGTAGTCGAGGGAGAAGACGCAGTAGCCGCGGTTCTTCAGGTAGGGCGCGAGGCCCAGCCAGTTGTCGACGGAGTTCCCGAAGGTGCCGTGGACCAGGACCACCGGGCGGGGGTGGGCGGCGGAGGGCTTGCAGGTGTAGTCGTTCCAGCCGGAGGCAGGGCGCGCGTCCGCGGCGTGGGCGGTGGTGGCGGGGACCAGGGCGATGGCGGCGGCCAGCAGCAGGGCTGTCAGGGGTCTGAGCGCGCGTATCCAGGGCAGCATCGGGTGATCTCCTTGCGGGGCAGGGGAGTTTCGATGACAGGACGCCCTGTGATCCGGATCACGGGATGCTGTTCACTCGTCAAGTTACGGGCGAGTAGCGCACGCGTGAAGTTACGCGTCAGTAAAAACTTCCAGCGATAACCGACGTCGTCGGTGGCGCAGGTGATAGAGGGCCCGGGTCACCAGCTGGGCCGGATCGGCCCGCCCGGTGCAACGCGCAGCAGACCGGCGCGCAGCGCGCGCACCCCGTCCTCGCCGAGCACCTCGGCCCACGCGCCCACGGCCTCGGCGGCCGCCGCCTCCGCGGCCCGCGTGCAGGCCCACCCCGCCTCCGTCATGACGACGAGCCGGGCGCGCGCGTCGGCAGGATGCGGCCGCCGCTCGGCGTACCCCTTGCGGACCAGCTCGTCGACGAGCTGACTTGCGGCCTGCTTGGTCACCCCCAGGTGCACGGCCAGGTCGGTGACCGTCGCGCCGTCCGGGGCGAGCCGGGCGAAGGCGAACCCGTGCGCGGGCCGGACCCCCTCGAAGCCGCGGGCGACGACGCCCTCGTGGATGCGCTGCGTGAGCCCGCCGGCCGCGGCGAGCAGGGCGGCGGTGAGGGCCATGGCGTCGGAGTTCTGCACGACCGCATTGAAACACCCTTGACACTTTGGTCAAGGAGCTTGACCATAAGGGCCGTAGAGATAGTCAAGCTACTTGACCATAAGCTCGGAGGAGCCCGCCATGCCCGTCGTCCGCACGTCCGAAGGCAGCGTCCACGAGATCCACGGCACCCGATTCGTCTCGTACGCCGCTCCCCGCACCGGCAGCAAGGAGCTCTGCGCCTGGCGGGGCGAGATCCCGGCGGGGACGAAGGCGCCCGCGCACACCGTCAGCCGGGAAGAGGTCTTCCACCTGCTCACCGGCGAGCTGCTGATCACCCTCGACGGCCACACCGAGCGTGTCACCGCGGGGGACACGGTGATCATCAACGCCGGTGCCGCCTTCGCCGTCGAGAACCCCACCGACCGGACCGCGACCTCCTGGGTCACCACCTCGGTCGGGCTGACCGCGGAGCTGGCCGACGGCACCCGGATCACTCCCCCGTGGGCCAACTGACCCGCGGGGGCCTCACGCCGCCAGCGACCCCGGCATCACCGCCTTCGGCCCGAACTTCGCCCGCGCGCGGTCCGCGACCTCCTCGATGCGGCGGACCTTCTCGTCCACGGGGTCGAAGGTGAGCTGGTGGGAGGCGTGTTCGGCGGGCGTGAGCCCCTCGGCGCGCAGAGCGATCGAACGGACCCGGGCGCGCTGGAGGCCGAGCGCCTCGTACAGGTCGTACGCGGTCCGGGTCAGGGCCGCCGAGTGCGCGGTCGGCTCCTTCAGGGTGCGGCTGCGAGTGGTGGCCGACCGGTCGGCGTAGCGGACGGTGAGGGTGAGGGTGCGGCAGACCTTGTCCACGGCGCGCAGCCGGGCGCCCAGGTCTCCGGCGGCCGAGAGCAGGGCGCGGCGGTGGCGGTCGGGGTCGAGTTCGTCGCGGTCGAAGGGGCGGTCGGCGGCCAGGGACCGGGAGACGCCGTTGGGGACGACCCGGCCGCGGTCGACGCCCTGGGCCTTCTCGTGCAGCTCGCGGCCGGTCCTCGCGCCGACCAGGCGCTGGAGCGTGGACAGCGGCGCGGCGGCGACCCGGCCGAGGGTGTCGAGGCCGTACTCGCACAGGGTGCGGGCGGTCGCGGTGCCGACTCCGGGCAGCGCGGCGACGGGCTTGCCGTCGAGGAACGCGCGCTCCTCGCCGCCGGGCACCGCACGGGTCAGTCCCGGGCGGGCGTCGCGCAGGGCCATGCGGGCCAGCATCGGGCCCGGTCCGGCGCCGATCACGCAGTCCACGCCGTGCAGCGCGAGGGCGCGCACCCGGATCACCGAGGCCAGTTCCACGGCGTCGCGCCCGAAGTACCGCTCGGCGCCGCGCAGGTCGGCCAGCGCCCCGTCGGGCGGCAGCGCCTCGACGACCGGCGTGAACTCCTCGAGGAGACCGAGCAGTTCGGGCAGGGCCGCCTCGTACATCGGCGGTAGCTGGAAACGTACGCAGAGAATCGTCATCCCGCACTCCCCGGACTCTGGTGCCACAACTTCCTTCCGACCGCGGGCCCTTCGCCCGCGGGGCGCAGATCGGCCCAGGGGTGCATCTCGTACCCGGTGGACATGCGGATCTTCCGCTGCTCCATCGGGTCCTGGGCCGCGGAGCCGGCCGGCGCGGGTTGCCCGTCCGAACCGGCGAGACGGCGGCGCGCCGGGCCGCCCTCGGGGTCGTCGCCCTCCTGGCTCGCGCCCGCCGCGGCCAGCCGGGCGGCGACGCCCTCCAGGCCCTCCTCCCGGCGGACCTCCAGCAGTTCGGCGAGGTTCCAGGCGGCGGAGCCGACGACGCTGAGGCTGCGCGGGCCGCGCCGCTGCACCACCCCGCGCACCAGCAGCAGCCAGGAGTGGAAGACGGTGTGCGCGCAGGCGTCGTGCGAGTCGTCGAAGAAGGCGAGGTCGACCAGTCCCGAGCCGTCGTCCAGGGTGGAGAAGATGACGCGCCGCCCGGAGCGGATCGGCGGGGTCTGGGTGGCCGCCTTGGCGCCCGCGACCAGCACCGTCTCGCCGTGCCGCGCCTCGCGCAGCCGCTTGGCCGACACCACGCCCAGCTCGCGCAGGAAGGTGCGGTGGTCGTCCATCAGGTTGCGCGAGGCGTCCATGGAGAGCACGCCCAGTTCGGCGCTGAGCTTCTCCTCGGAGGTGAGGTCGGGCAGCCCGGCGGAGGCGGTCCTGCGGCCGCCGGTCAGGGGGAGCTGGTCTCCGCGTCCGCCCCGGGCGCCGCGATGCAGTTCGGTCAGGTGCAGTTGCAGGTCCCGGCGGTTGGCGCCGAACGCGTCCAGCGCGCCGACCTGGGCGAGCCGTGCGGCCAGCGGCCTGCTGGGGCGGCCCCGTTCCCAGAAGTCGAGCAGGGAGGCGTAGGGCTGTCCCTCGGCGATCCGTTCCGCCTCGGCCTCGCTGATGCCGTGCACGTCGGAGAGGGCGAGGCGCAGTCCCCAGGTCTTCGTCCGGCGGGCCTTACCCGGTTCAGACACCAGTTCGATACGGTGTGCGACCCCGGACTCGTTCACGTCCAGCGGCAGGATCGGCACCCCGCGCCGCCGCGCGTCCGCCAGCAGCAGCCGCTTGGGGTACATGCCGGGGTCGTGGGTGAGCAACCCGGCGTAGAACGCGGCCGGGTGATGGGCCTTCAGCCACGCCGACTGGTAGGTGGGCACCGCGAAGGCGACGGCGTGCGCCTTGCAGAAGCCGTAGCTGCCGAACGCCTCGACGATCTCCCAGGTCCGCCGGATCGTTTCCGCGTCGTAGCCGTTCGCCGTCGCGTGCTGCGCGAACCACACCTTGATCCGCCCCTGCGACTCCGGGTCGGAAAGACCGCGCCGCACCCGGTCCGCCTCGCCGCGTCCGCAGCCGGTCATGATGTCGACGATGTCGATGATCTGCTCGTGGAAGACGACGACCCCGTACGTCCCCGCCAGCGGCTCCGCCAGGTCCTCGTGCGGGTAACGCACCGGCGCCCGGCCGTGCCGGGCCTCGATGAACGGCCGCACCATGTCGGCGGCGACCGGACCCGGCCGGAAGAGCGAGATGTCGACCACGAGGTCGTGGAAGGTCGACGGCTGGAGCCTGCCGACCAGGTCCCGCTGCCCCGGCGACTCGATCTGGAAGCAGCCCAGCGTCTCGGCGGACTGGATCATCCGGTATGTCGCCGGATCGCCCTCGGGTACGGCGTCCAGGTCGACCTCGGTGCCGGTGGCCCGCTTCACCTCGGCGACCGCGTGCGCCATCGCCGACTGCATCCGCACCCCGAGCACGTCCAGCTTGAGCAGCCCGAGGTCCTCGACGTCGTCCTTGTCGAACTGCGCCATCGGGAAGCCCTCGCCGCTGGTCGGCATGACCGGCGTACGCGAGAGCAGGGAGGCGTCGGACAGGAGGACGCCGCAGGGGTGCATGGCGACGCCGCGCGGGAGGGCGTCGAGGCCCTCGACCAGCTCCCAGAGCTTGCCGTACCGCTCCTGCTCCCCCGCCAGCGCTTTGAGTTCGGGCAGCTCCTCCAGGGCCGCGCGGGCGTCGCGGGCGCGGATGTGCGGGAAGGACTTGGCGACCCGGTCGATCTCGGCCGGGTCCATGGACAGGGCGGCGCCCACGTCGCGGATGGCGTGCCGCACCCGGTACGTCTCCGGCATGGCGACCGTGGCGACCCGTTCGGTGCCGAACCGGCCGATGATCGCGCGGTAGACCTCGAGCCGGCGCGCGGACTCCACGTCGATGTCGATGTCGGGCAGCACCACCCGCTCCTTGGACAGGAACCGCTCCATCAGCAGCCCGTGCTCGACCGGGTCGGCGTGCGCGATGCCCAGGAGGTGGTTGACGAGCGAGCCCGCGCCGGAGCCGCGCGCGGCGACCCGGATGCCCATGTGCCGTACGTCGTCCACGACCTGGGCGACGGTGAGGAAGTACGAGGCGAAGCCGTGGTGGGCGATGATGTCCAGCTCGTGGTGCATCCGCTCCCAGTACTCCCGGTGGTCCCGGCGCCGGTCGTAGCCGCGCCGCACCATGCCGGCCGCCGCCCGGGAGGCGAGCGCCCGCTGGGCGGTGCGCCGCCCGGCGCCGACCAGGTGCGGTTCGGGGAAGTGGACGGCGCCCATGCCGAGGTCGTCCTCGGGGTCGACCAGGCACTCGGCGGCCGTGGCCCGGGTCTGCTCCAGCAGGCGGTGGGCGGTGTCGCGCCGGAAGCCCGCGGACTCGACGATCCGCTCGGCGGCGTCCCGCATGGCACCGGCGTCCTTGAGCCATGCCTCGCCGGAGTCCAGCTCCTTGCCGGCGCCGATCGGGACCAGGCGGCGGGCGGCGTCCAGGACGTCGGCGACCTGGCCCTGGCCGGGGTCGGCGTAGCGGACTGCGTTGGAGAGCACCGGCCGCACCCCCTGCTCGGCGGCGAAACCGACGGTGCGGGAGGCCAGCCTCAGGGAGCCGGGGCCGGTGCCCTCGCGGCCGTGCCAGACGGCCTCCAGGCGCAGGGCGTCGCCGTAGACCTCCCGCCACGGGGCGAGGAGCCGCGCCGCGCGGTCGGGACGGCCCGCGGCGAGGGCGCGGCCGACGTCGGAGCCGGGGCCGAGCAGGACGGTCAGGCCGTCGGCGTGGTTGTCGGGCCAGGACAGCAGCGGGCCGTCCTCGGCCGTGTGGGCGGCGGAGACCAGGCGGCACAGGTCGGCCCAGCCGCGGGCGCCGTCGCGGGCGAGAAAAGTCACCCGCGGGGCCGACTCGTCGACGAAGGCGCCGCCGCGCACGGGGACGCGGCGGCGGTCCCGGCGTACGGAGGTCTCCGTGCGGTCGGCGGACTCGGGCGCGGGAGCGGCGACCGCCAGCTCCGCACCGAACAGCGGACGGACGCCCGCCCGCGCGCAGGCCTTGGCGAAGCGGACGGTGCCCGCGAGGGTGTCGCGGTCGGTGAGGGCGAGGGCGTCCATGCCCCGCTCGACGGCGCGCTCGGCCAGCCGCTCCGGGTGGGAGGCGCCGTAGCGGGCGGAGAACCCGGAGACGGTGTGCAGATGCGTGAAACCCGGCATCACGCACCTCCCGACTCATGAACCGACGCATGACCACGTATGCCCGAACGCCATTATCGAACGTCTGTTCCCAGCTACCCCACCCACCATACCCTCATCTTCGAATGTGTGTACGACATCCGTTCGGCCCCGTCCCACCTGCGCGAACACCCTCCGACCAGGACTGTGGGGACATGTCACACACACCGGGCCCCGGCACGCGGAACGGCGCGCGGAGCGGCTCCTTCCTCGGTGAGGTGAAGGACGCCGTCACCCCGCGGGCCACCCTGCTCGTGCTCGGCGTGATCGCGCTCCAGCTGCTGTTCATCGCCTCCTACGTGGGGGCGCTGCACGACCCGAGGCCGAAGGACGTGCCCTTCGGGGTGGTCGCCCCCGGCGCGGCCGCCGGACGGACGGTGGACCGGCTGGAGCGGCTGCCCGGTTCCCCGCTGGACCCGCGCACGGTGGCCGACGAGGCGAGCGCCCGGCGGCAGATCGTGAACCGGGAGATCGACGGCGCCCTGATCACGAACCCCGAGGGCGGACCGGACACCCTGCTGGTCGCCTCCGGCGGCGGCACCGTCCTCGCCACCACGCTGGAGGGCATCGTCGGCAAGGCGGAACAGGCCGAGCGGCGCACGGTGTGGGTGGTCGACACGGCCCCGGCCTCGCCCCACGACTTCGACGGGCTGTCGTCCTTCTACCTGGTCGTGGGCTGGTGCGTCGGCGGCTACCTGTGCGCCTCGATCCTGGCGATCAGCACCGGCGCCCGGCCGGCCAACCCGCGCCGGGCGGCGATCCGGCTGATCGTGATGGCGCTGGTCGCGATCGTCGGCGGGCTCGGCGGCGCGGTGATCATCGGGCCGATCCTGGGCGCGCTGCCCGGCAGCGTGGTGGATCTGTGGGGGCTCGGCGCGCTGATCACCTTCGCGGTGGGCGCCGCCACGCTCGCCCTCCAGGGCGTGTTCGGGATCGTCGGCATCGGTCTGGCGATCCTGCTGGTGGTGATCGCGGGCAACCCGAGCGCGGGCGGCGCCTTCCCGCTGCCGATGCTGCCGCCGTTCTGGAAGGCGATCGGCCCGTGGCTGCCGCCCGGTGCGGGCACCTGGACGGCCCGCTCGATCGCCTACTTCAAGGGGAACGACGTGACCGCCTCCCTGCTGGTGCTGTGGGCGTGGGCGGTCGCGGGAACGGTGATCACGATGCTGGCGGCCGTGCTGCCGCGCCGCGGGCGGCAGGAGACGGAGCTGCCGGCCGCGCCGGCCGACTGACCGTTCGCCGCACCGGCCGGCCGACCGTCGTACGGACGCCGGAGCCGCCCTGGGCGGACACGCGGAAGTCCCGCCCCTCGCGCGCGGGACGGGACTTCACAGGTGTGCGGGTGCTGCTAGCCGATCTGCGTACCGGTGGCCGACAGGGCCTCCGTCACCGGCTGGAAGAAGGTCTCGCCGCCCGAGGTGCAGTCGCCGCTGCCGCCGGAGGTGAGGCCGATGGCCTGGTCGCCCGAGAAGAGCGAGCCGCCGCTGTCGCCGGGCTCGGCGCATACGTCGGTCTGGATCAGGCCGTTGACGATGTCGCCGTTGCCGTAGTTCACGGTGGCGTCCAGGCCGGTCACCGTCCCGTCGTGCACCTGGGTGGTGGAACCGCTGCGGGTCACCTCCATGCCGACGGTGGCCTCGGCGGCGCCCGAGATGGCCTGCGAGGAGCCGTTGTAGAGGTTCACCTCGCTCGGGTGGTCCACGTCGGCGGTGTACTTGACCAGGCCGTAGTCGTTGTCCGGGAAGCTGGACGCCTCGTTCTCGCCGATGACGTTCCCGGAGGAGTCCGACCAGGTCGAGATGGACTCGGTGCAGTGGCCGGCGGTGATGAAGTACGGCTCGCCGCCCTTGGTCACGTTGAAGCCGAGCGAGCAGCGCCCGCCGCCTCCGGTGATGGCGTCGCCGCCCGCGACGAAGGGCTTGTACTCGCCCTTGGTGCGCTTGAGCTCGGCCTTGGCGCCCAGCCCGTCGACCACCTTGGTCAGCTTGGCCAGTTCGGCCTCGGAGACCGTGCGGTCGGCGGTGACGACGACCTTGTTGGTGGTCGGGTCGGTCGCCCAGGACGTGCCCGGGATCGTCGCGTCCTTCGTGAGCGCGGTGCGCGCGCTCTTCAGGTCGGCGAGCGAGTTCTCGACGACTCTGGCCTTGGCGCCCGCCTCCTCGACGGTCTGCGCGGCGCTCTGGTCGAGCACGTTGACGACGAGGCTCTTGGCCTGCGCGTCGTAGTACGTGCCGGCCGCGTCGGCGCCGAGGTCGCCGAGCAGCGTGGAGGCGAGCTTCCCGGCCGCCGTGACCGAGAGGGTCTCGGGCGCGGCGGTCTGCGGGGCCTCGCTGGCGTTCGCGCTCTGGAAGGTGACTCCCGCGGCGACCAGTGCGGTGATTCCCGCACCTACCACGGCGACCCGCCGCCTGGGTATGCGTCGGTGCTTCAACTCACGTCCTCCTGTGGGGGGTCGGTCCGCGAGGTTGTGGGGACCCCGTGAACCGGAAGGCTGGTTGACGAGCGTTAACTCTTCCGACTCCACAGGCCGTACACAAGGTCGACTCCAGGACGTGCGCACGACAACTCCAGCGCGGTCACACGGCCTTCACCATTCATGCCGCTTCCCACAGGATTCGCGCGACGGCCGCACCGGCGGACGGCGCGGCCACCGCGGCCGCGCAAGAGCCCCCGCACACCGTGGCCGCGGTGTGCGGGGGCTCGTCGTACTGCCGGTTGCGCTCTTGGTTCTTGGTTCTTAGTAGACGCTGACGCCGTAGGCGCTCAGGGCCTCCGTCACCGGCTGGAAGAACGTCGTACCGCCGGAGGAGCAGTTGCCGCTGCCGCCGGAGGTCAGACCGTACGCGGTGCCGTTGCTGCCGTAGAGCGAGCCGCCGGAGTCGCCGGGCTCGGCGCATACCGTGGTCTGGATCAGCCCGCCGACGACGTCGCCGCCGCCGTAGTTGACGGTGGCGTTCAGGGCGGTGACCCGGCCGCTGTGGGTGCCGGTGGTGGAGCCGTCGCGGATGACGGTGGTGCCCACGCTCGGGGTGGCCGCGCGGGTGATGTCCACGCCGTTGGCGGTGCCGGGCCGGGAGACGGATCCGGTGTACTGCACGATGCCGTAGTCGTTGCCCGGGAAGCTGGAGCCCGCCGTCTGGCCGATGACGGTGCCTCCGGAGCTGGCCCGCCAGGCGCCGGCGCCGTCGGTGCAGTGTCCGGCGGTCAGGAAGTACTCGGCGCCGTTGCTGGCACGGACGTTGAAGCCGAGGGAGCAGCGCCAGCTGCTCGCGTAGATGGCGTCGCCGCCCTGGATGAGCTTGTTGAACGTGCCGGGGGTGCGCTTGATCGTGAACGCGCCGGCCTTGTCGCCGGCCTGCTCCTTGATCTTCGCTATCTCGGCCTGGGAGACGGTGCTGTCGACGGTGAGCAGCACCCGGCCGGACTCGTTGTCGACGGCCCAGGCGGTGCCCGGGACGTCGGCCTTGAGCACCGCGCTGCCGGCGCTGCTCAGCTCGGCGGCACTGAAGGTGGCCGGGGTGGGTGCCGCGTTCGCGCTGGGGATCGCGACGGCGGCCGCGGCCACGAGGCCGGTGGATACGGCGATCAGCCGAGTCCGTCTCGTGATGCCGCTGCGGGGGGTGGTGCGCTTGATCCTCACTTTTCGTTCCTCCACAGGGGAAGTCGGGGGCCCCTCTCGTGGGGGTGGGGGCCCGTGAGGCGCAGCCAGGGGCGGACCTCCGGGTTCCGGATACGTCGTGCTCCTGACAAGCGCTGAGGTTGGAGTATTCGGCCGAACGACCGGTCGGCGCAAGAGTGCCTTTCGGCCGTCAAGCTTTGAACGACTTTTACCAACTCCCCGCAAGGCCGCAGGAAGTGGTCGGCGCGGACGGTCCGCAGCAAGGGCCCGGAGATGTCCGGAAGTTGCCCGTCCGGATGCCCCGCCGCCCGCGTCGCCGGGCGCCCTCCGCCCCGGCTCAAGCGTTCCGCACCGGGTCGGCCAGGCCGAGGTGGGAGCGCAGGGTGGTGCCCTCGTACCCGGTACGGAACGCGCCGCGCTCCTGCAGCAGCGGGACCACCCGGTCCACGAACTCGTCCAGCCCGCCCGGGGTCAGCTGCGGTACGAGGATGAAGCCGTCGGCGGCGTCCCGGGCCACGAACTGTGCCAGTTCGGCGGCGACCTCCTCGGGCGTGCCCACGAAGGACTGCCGCGCCCCCGCCTCGATCACGGTCTGCCGGATGGACAGCCCGCGCTCCTGTGCCAGGGCCCGCCACTTCTCGGCGGTCGCGACGCTGTCGCCCTGCCGGGTCCGCCCCTGGCTGAGCTGCGGATCGGGCACCGGGTCGACGTCGGGCAGCGGCCCGTCGGGGTCGTACCCGGACAGGTCGACGCCCCAGATCCGCTCCAGCGTGAGCAGCGCGGTCTGCGGGGACACCTGTTGCCGGCGGATCTCCTCGGCCCGCGCGTGCGCGTCGGCGGCGGTGTCCCCGAGGACGACGGTGACGCCGGGCATGATCTTGAGGTCTGCGGGGCTCCTGCCGTACTTCGCCAGGCGGCGCTTCACGTCGGCGTAGAAGGCACGCCCCGCCTCCAGCGTGCCGTGGCGGGTGAAGATCACGTCGGCCGAGGAGGCCGCGAACTCCCGGCCCTCGTCGGAGTCGCCCGCCTGGATCACCACCGGGTGCCCCTGCGGGGAGCGGGGCAGCGTGAACTCCCCCGCGATGTCGAAGTGCCGCCCGTGGTGGGCGAAGGGACGGGGGGTGCCGTCCGGGGTCCAGGAGTCCCACAGCTTCCGTGCCGTCGCCACGAACTCGGCGGCCCGGGTGTACCTCTCGGCCCGGTCCAGGTAGCCGCCGCGCCGGAAGTTCTCGCCGGTGAAGGCGTCGGAGGAGGTCACCACGTTCCAAGCTGCCCGGCCGCCGCTGAGGTGGTCCAGGGTGGCGAACCGGCGGGCGAGTTCGTAGGGCTCGTTGAAGGTGGCGTTGACCGTGGCCGCGAGTCCGAGGCGTCCGGTGACGGCGGCGAGCGCGTTCAGCACGGTCAGGGACTCGGGGCGGCCGACCACGTCCAGGTCGTGGATGCGGCCCTTGTGCTCGCGCAGGCGCAGCCCCTCGGCGAGGAAGAAGAAGTCGAACAGGCCGCGTTCGGCGGTGCGCGCGAGGTGCTCGAAGGAGGCGAAGTCGATCTGCGAGCCCGAGCGCGGATCGGCCCAGACGGTGGTGTTGTTGACGCCCGGGAAGTGGGCGGCGAGATGCATCGGCTTCGGCCGCGTCGGACGCTGGGTCGGACGGGGCTGGGTCGGACGGGGCTGCATCGGCTTCGGTGCGGTCATGACGCTCCCTGCGCGACGGCGTACTGGTTGGCGGGCCGGGCCAGGCCCAGGTGGTCCCGGAGCGTGCTGCCCGGGTAGAAGGTGCGGAACAGGCCCCGGTGCTGGAGCAGCGACACGGTGCCGTTGACGAGGCGTTCCAGGTCGCGGAGCGGCTCGACCGGCGTGAGGTGGAAGCCGTCGACGGTGCCGTCCCGGTGCCAGGAGACGATCAGTTCGGCGAGGTCCACGGGACCGCCTCGGTACTGCGGGCCGCGTGGCGTGGTGCGCGGGCCGCCCCCGCCGTGGCCGGGTTCGGCCGCGTACTCGCCGTCGCCGAGGTCGACGTCCAGGGCGGCGAGGACCCGCAGGTCGTCCGGGTCGCGGCCGTGCGCCGCGGCGGACGCCCGCAGTTCGGCCCGCGCGGCGGCGGCCCGGGCGGGGAGCGCGGTGCGCACCAGCGCCACGTCCGCGTACCGGGCCGCGACCGCCCGTGCGGCCCGGTCGGTGGCGTCGACCACGCGCACGGGGTGCCCCTGCGGGGGCCGCGGCACGATCGACGGGCCCTTGACGGAGAAGGCGGAGCCGGTGAAGTCGACGTGGTGGAGCTTGTCCCGGTCGACGAAGCGGCCGGTGGCCACGTCCCGGATCTCGGCGTCGTCCTCCCAGCTGTCCCACAGCCGCGCCGCCACGTCGGCGACCTCGCCGGCCTCCTGCCAGAGCGCGTCGACGGGGGCGGCGTGGCGGCGGCCGAAGAGGCGGGCCTCGCCCTCGGTGGTGGACACCTCGATCCGCCAGCCCGCCCGGCCGCGGCTCACCCAGTCCAGGGTCGCCACGGCCGCCTGGACATGGAAGGGCTCGGTGTGGGTGGTGGTGACGGTGGGGACCAGGCCGACGCGCCGGGTGGCGGGCGCCACCCGGGACAGGACGGAGAGCGCGTCGGGACCGGGGCGGGCGAGGCTGTCGCCCAGGGTCACGAAGTCGAGCGCGCCGCGTTCGGCGAGCCGGGCGGCCGCCACGAAGGCGTCGGCGTCGTACACCGACCGCCGGTCCAGGGCGGTCGCCAGGTGCAGCCGCCGGGTGCCGTGGGAGGAGGTCATGCGGGGTCGTCCCTTTCTGTCCGCGTCAACGGCCCTGTCGTCCCGGTCTGCGCCAATGGCTGCGTCATGACGGGACCTTGGAGAGGAAGGCCCGGGTGCGCTCGTGCCGCGGGCGGTCCACCACGTCGCCGGGCGGGCCCTGTTCGACGATGCGTCCGTCGTCCATACGGTGAGGTCGATGCCCCTTGAGCACCCCCAGCGGGCCGAAGCTCTTGTGCACGGATCTGATGTCGACCATGACGTCCGTGTCGTCGGTGATGCTCATCGCGCGGACTCCTCCAGCAGGGGGTGCGGCGTCGCGGGCGGCTCGGGCGCCCGCAGGAAGGTCAGTACGGCCCGCGCGGTGGCGTCGTTCTGCCGGAAGGCCACGCCGCCGGTACGGGGCCGGGTGAACGCGCCCGAGCCGCGCCCGTCGGTGTGCGGGCCGAGCGCGAACCGCCGCGGATGGGGCCGCCCGGCCCGGTCCAGCACACGTCCGTCGGTGCGGTCCACGGCCAGCAACCCGTCCGGTGTCGCGGCGGCGCCGTCGGCGTGCAGCGCGCGCAGCAGCGGATCCCGGGCGCGTTCCACGGTGGGGTGCGGCAGCCGCGCCTCGACCAGCGCCCGCGCCTCGACGACGGCACCCGGCACGGAGGCGCCGGTCGCCCGGAAGACCCCGTCCCCGGTGGTGACCTTCGTCCCGGCGCCCAGGAAGCGCACGACGCCGGCCCGGGACAGGGCGAGCAGTTGCCGCAGCCGGGGTCCGGGTGGTCCGGAGGCGAGGAGGCTGAAGAAGCCGTGCCACCAGCCGCCGACGTCGCCGAGCCGGACGAGTTGCCCGTACACGGAGAGCAGGGCGAGGAAGACCGCCAGGTCAGGACTGTGCGCCGGATCGTGCCTGCGCCGCAGGTCGGCCTCGACGTAGCGGCGCAGGCCCTCCTGGAGCTGCGCGTGCGAGCCGTACCGCACGGTGTCGAGGGGGCGGTCCAGGGCGGCGAGGTCGAGCCGGTCGGCGGGGTCGGGCACCGCGACGGCGACGAGGGCGGCCCGCTCGTGCGCAGCGGCAGCCGCGTACCGCGCCTCGAAGCCGGCCCAGTCGCCGCGCACTCGTTGCGGATGGGCCGTGAACAGGCGGTGGTAGTGGGCGAAGCCCAGTTCCTTCCCGACCAGCGGCCACACGTCGCGCCGGAAGTCGATGCCGTCCGGCCGGGCGAGCAGCGCCGCCGTCTCGTCGGGCCCGAAGAACCTCGGCAGCGGCGGCCGCTCCCCGGTCCAGTCGTAGCCGATCTTCGAGTGGTACGGCACTCCGCGCCGCGAGCCGACGTACAGCACCGGCTCCCGTCCGGAGGGGACGTAGGTGTCCCCGTCGTACCGCCCTCCCCTGCCTTCGGTGAGCAGCACCATCAGGTCGACGAAGGCCAGCCCGAGACCGCGGACGAGGACCGGCTCCCTGGGGCGCAGCGCGGACAGGTCGCTGTCGGCCGTGAAGGCCGGCGGCAGGTGGACCAGCCCGTGCGCACGGGCGTAGGCCGACAGCTCCCGTTGCTCGTCGTCGGGTTCGGCGTCGAGGTGGCCGAGGGTGAGGACGACCAGGTCGGCGGGGAGCGGGGTGTCGCGACCGTCGAGCCACACCCGCTGACGCTCCCGGCGCGAGCCCTCCACCCGCAGCGCACGGCGCGCGTGGTGGTACACGACGGTGTTGGGCGGCAGCCCCGCCACGGCACGCTGGTACACCCAGCGCAGGTAGCCGCCCTGGGTCCGACGGTCGGCGAAGGTACGGCCGTCCACCGCCGCCCACTCGTGCAGGGTGGGTCCGGGCCGTACGGGACCGGCCATCTCGACCGTGTCGTCGGTGAACATGGTGACGTCCTCGGCGTGCGAGTTCATCCACAGCAGCGGCGACTGCCGGGTGCGCCAGATGCGTCCGGCGCCCGGTGGGTGCGGGTCCACGAGGTGGATGTCGAGGCCGCGGCCGTCGTACAGCTCGGGCGCGTTGGCGGCGATGCGCTCCAGGAGGCCGGTGCCGCGGGGGCCGGCGCCGACGACGACCAACGAGGCCCGGGGAGCCTGCGCGCGGCGGCTCATCGGGTGCGCTCCGTGCCGCGGGCGCGGTGCTTCTCGACGTAGTACTGGCCGATGCCGAGCTGTACGGCGATGACGCTGACGATGGAGGTGCCCTTGAGGGTGCCGATCAGCGTGTTCCCGGCCGGCGGCACGATGGCGCGCATGGCCTGCGGGAGGACGATCCACAGAGCGCCGATGAGGAGGACGAGGACGACGATGACGGCCGCCCACTGACCGGGGCGGCGTTGCGGGACGATCCGCGGGAGGTCCGCCTGGCCCGGGGTGCCGGGTATGGCGGCGGAGTTGGCGAGGGTGTGGGAGGACATGCGAAGGCTCCGTGACATCGAGTCAGTCGGACACGGTGGTGCCTTCACACGGCCGAGCCCCTCAGCATGGCCGTCCGCCGAGAGTACGGGGGTGTTTCCGCCCGCTGTCAAGGCTGTCCACACTCTGAGCCGCGCATCTCAAGTCGTTGACGCGGAACCGGATGCCTGTTCCACTTGGCCCATGCATCCACAGCAGTGGCTGGTCACGCGCTCCCACATCGACTTCGGTCGAGTGTGGTCCTGTTCCTGTTGAGCCGACCCCGCTGCCTGCCCTGATCACCCCGGACCGCCCGATCACCCCTGACCGGGCGATCCGCTGATCCGGTCGGGGCCTCCTCGGGTCCGACCCGTCGTCGGCCCGCCTTCACACGCGCACGCCCCCTCCCCTCGCGCCGCCCCATGCCTTCGCTCTCAGGAGACCACTGATGACGATGCGTACGCCCACGCGTGCCCGAACTGATCGCCGACTGGACGTGCGCCCGCATCCTGAAAAAGTGGGGCACGACGGAGTCGGCGACAGCGAAGTCCGAGATCTCACCGCCGGAGCCGACGGACTGACGGGCTGACGGACTGACGGGCTGACGGGCTGACGGAGCCTCAGCAGCTGCACCCGCAGTCGCAGCCGTCGCAGCCGCAGTCGCACCCGTCGTCGCCGCAGCAGTTGCTGCAGCAGTCACAGCAGTCGCAGCAGTTGCCGCAGTCGCACTGGGAGCAGAGCCCTTCCCTGCGCTGCCCGCTCCACGGGTCCTCGAACGTGCCGCAGCACATCTGGCACGTACAGGCCAGCCCGAGCCACAGGGCGCAGCCGGCGAGCAGGCCGCGCCGGTCGCGGCGGGGCGGCTCCGGGGGCGTCGGCCCACCGGGACCGCCCGGGGCGCCCGGGGTGCCGGGCGCGCCGGGAGGGGCGTACGGATGGCTGCCGTGGGCGCACGAGACCGTGCCGAACGCGCGGTCCACGGAGGCACCCAGCTCGTGCACGAGCAGCCGGTGCACCAGCCGGCCGTCGGTGAACTCGGCCTCCCTGAGGGCCAGCCGCACCCCGTGCACGGCGTCGTCGGCGAGCCGCCGGGCCTCGGTGAGCGGCGTCCCGGTGGCGGTGAGCGGGTTCCAGGCGCCGGCGGCGGCGTCGGCCTCCCGGTCCTCCACGGCGTCCAGGAGATGGGCGAGCCTGCCGAAGAGCCGTCCGGCCTCGGCGAGCGGCACGGCGTTGTGCGGTCGCCCGGCGAGGTGCGCGGTGTGCGCGAAGGCGGCGGCGGTCGCGGTCTCGGTCGGTTCGGTGACGGTGAGCAGGGGCGTTCCGGGCCCGGCGAGCGCCTCGATGCCGCCCTGCCGGTCCACGGCGTCGACCAGTACGGCGGTGTCGAAGCCGACGGCACTGCCGCCGCGCGCTCCGGCCGCGTCCCAGCCGGTGGCGATCCGACGGGCGGCGAGCGCGACGGGACGCCGGGCCAGCAGGCCGTCCCCGTCGGCGACGTGGTCACGCACCTTGGCCGAGGCCAGTACCAGGGAGACGGCCGCCGCGAGCCGGGCCCCCTCGCCGTGCGCGACGGACGCGGTGCGCATCCCGCGCAGCGGGCAGGGCCCGGCGGTGCGCCGCCCGGCGCCTGCGCCACCCCGCTCGGCCTGAGCCTCCGTCAAAACCGATATGAGCAACCCGTCGTAGTTCGTCACGATCCGCGCGAACTGTCCGTGGTCCTTGCGCAGCGCGAGGCACAACCCGCACAAATGAGCCATCCACTGGCTCGTGAGGCTCTCTCCGAGCCGGTGCCTGCACGGCCTGACGATTCCGAACACGACGCTCCCCCGTGGTTGGTACGACGCTGAGCTGCGGCATCGTACCGACCGCCGCCATCACCCGTACGCACCCGCCCTCACCCGTGTGCCGTGAAGAATCATATTTCACTCACAGTCAGCAGCCGTTTGGGAAACGACCCTTGGGACACAAGGACTCTCGACGGATCCGCTGTGCACCAGTACCGTCACAAACCCCCCGCGCGGCGTCTATCCACTTGGCGCGACGTCCGCATCATGGATGACCATAGGGATGCGGAAGCACGAAAGACCGCTGTGAGAGGAGGCGTCCATGGGATCGGTACGCAAGGCGAGTGCGTGGCTCGGCCTCGTCGACGACAACGATGACGAGCGTTACTACGACGACGACTACTCCGAGGGCACCGAGCAGCCCGGGGACGCCTGGGTCACTGACCCGCGGGTCAAGGTGGCCTCGGACGTGGCCGAGGAGAAGGGCCGCCGCATCGCGACGGTCACCCCGGACAGCTTCCGGGACGCACGGGCCATCGGTGAGCTGTTCCGGGACGGGGTCCCGGTCATCGTGAACCTGACGGCCATGGAGGGCACCGACGCCAAGCGCGTGGTCGACTTCGCGGCCGGACTCATCTTCGGCCTGCGCGGTTCGATCGAGCGGGTGTCCACCCGGGTGTTCCTGCTGAGCCCGGCCGACACCCAGGTCATCAGCGGCGAGCCCGCCGCGCACCGTTCCGACGGTTTCTTCAACCAGAGCTGAGGCGGGGCCGCAGACCACGGCCCCGCCCCACCCCCCGGCCGCTTACCGGAAGGCGTCGAGCCCGGTCAGCGCCTTGCCCAGCACCAGCTGGTGCATCTCGACGGTGCCCTCGTAGGTGAGCACCGATTCCAGGTTCGTCGCGTGCCGCATGACGGGGTACTCGAGGGAGATCCCGTTGGCGCCGAGGATCGTGCGGGCCGTACGGCAGATGTCGATGGCCTCGCGGACGTTGTTGAGCTTGCCGAAGCTGACCTGCTCGGGACGCAGGCGGCCGGCGTCCATGCGCCGCCCGAGGTGGTGGGCGAGCAGGATCCCCTTGTGCAGTTCGACCGCCATGTCGGCGAGCTTGGCCTGGGTCAGCTGGAAGCCGCCGATGGGCCGCCCGAACTGCTCCCGCGACTTCGCGTACTCCACGGCCGCCTCGAAGGAGCTGCGGGCCGCGCCCATCGAGCCCCAGACGATGCCGTAACGGGCGTGCGACAAACAGCTGAGCGGCCCGCGCAGCCCGGTCACCTCCGGCAGTACGGCGTCGGCGGGCAGCCGTACGTCGTCGAGCACCAGCTCGCTGGTAACGCTGGCCCGCAGGGACCACTTGTGCTTGATCTCGGGTGCGGAGAATCCGGCGGTGCCGGTCGGCACGACGAACCCGCGGATGCCCTCCTCCGTCTGCGCCCAGACGACGGCCACACCGGCCACCGAGCCGTTGGTGATCCACATCTTGCGCCCGTTGAGCACCCAGTCCCCGCCCGCGTCGCGCTTGGCGTGGGTGCGCATGTTGGCCGGGTCGGACCCGTGGTCGGGCTCGGTCAGCCCGAAGCACCCGATGACCTCACCGGCGGCCATGCGCGGCAGCCAGGTCTGCTTCTGCCCCTCGCTCCCGAAGCGGTGGATGGCGTACATGGCGAGGGAGCCCTGCACGGAGACCAGGGAGCGGATACCGGAGTCGGCCGCCTCCAGCTCCAGACAGGCCAGCCCGTACTGGACGGCGCTCGCCCCGGCGCAGCCGTACCCGTCGAGGGACATCCCGAGCGCGCCGATGGAGCCGAGCTCGCGCGCAAGCTCCCGGATGCCGGGCAGCTCACCCTTCTCGTACCAGTCCGCGACATACGGCAGCACGCGGTCCGCGGCCCAGCTCCGCACGGTGTCCCGGACGGCGAGGTCCTCCGGCTCGAGCAGGTCGTCGATGCCGAGGGGATCGGCGGGGTCGAACGCGGGCAACTTGGGGGACGCGGCCATGGGGACACCCTCCGGGACTCTCAAAACTAGCGCCGCTAGTCACGGCTCTCGCTGCCGACGTTACGATGCGGCGCTCCACACGTCCACCATGCTCCGGCCGGGCGATCCCCCTCCGGCCCACGAGCCGCAGCCGCCAACGGCGGACCGGCCCCACGGGAAACGTCCACCCCGTGGCGACGGCGAACGGGTGGTGCGTGGGTGGGAGACAAACGGCGACGGCCCGCAGCCGCCCACGGCCATCGCCACCCGCTCACACCGAGACGCGGGACTGGGACTCCACGGCCCCCGCCCCCCGAGGCGCCGGCACGGAAACCTCCTCGCACTGCATCACCCGCGGCAACCGCAACGCCATCACCGCCCCCAGCAGCAACAACCCCGCACTCACCACCAACGTCACATGCAGCCCGTGCACGAACGCATCCCCCGCCGCCCGCCGCAGGGCAACCCCCGCAGGCCCCCCGAGCTGCGCAGCAACCTCGTACGCCTCCCCCAGCGAATGCCCCGCCGCCACCGACGCCGACGCCGGCACCCCCGGCACGCCCCCGGTCAGCCCGGGCGCGTACGCCGCGTTCATCACACTGCCGAGCAGGGCGATGCCGATCCCGGCGCCCAGCTGGTACGAGGTCTCCCCGATCGCCGCCGCACCCCCCGACTGCTCCTGCGGCGCCTCGCTCAGCATCGATTCGTACGCCCCGAACAGCGTCGTCTCCAGACCGAAGCCGAGCAGCACGAACCCGGTCAGCAGCAGCGCGCAGTTGTCGGCCCGGCCCATCGCCGTCAGCAGCACCACCGCGAAGGCCGTCAGGCAGAACCCCGCGCACACCATCCGCCGCGGCCCGAAGCGCCGCAGCAGCCGCGCACCCGCGAGCCCCGCCGCCATCGCCGCGAAGGTCAGCGGCAGCAGCCGCAGCCCGGTCTCCAGCGGGGAAAGACCGAGCACCAGCTGCAGGTACTGCGCGGCGATCAGCTCGAGCCCCACCAGCGCCAGCATGGCCAGCACGATGCACCCCACCGACGTACTGAACGCCGGCCGCCGGAACATCGCGAGGTCCACCAGCGGATACGTACGCCGCCGCTGCCGCCGTACGAAGCCCGCCAGCAGCGCCGCGCCCAGCACCAGCGGCAGCACGGTGAGCAGGCTCGCCACCGGCTCCCCGCCGCCCAGCCGCTTCACACCCAGGACGACCCCGAACAGGCCGCCCGCCGCCATCAGCGCGCCGACCACGTCCCAGGGCCCGCGTCCGTCGCCCTTCGACTCGGGCAGCAGCAGCTGCCCCACCGGCAGGCTGACCAGCATCAGCGGGATGTTGACGAGGAAGACCGAGCCCCACCAGAAGTGCTCGAGGAGGAAGCCGCCGAGCAGCGGACCGACCGCCGCGCCGACCGCGGCCACGGCGCTCCAGATGCCGATGGCCAGCGCCCGCTCCCGCCGGTCGGGGAAAACCTGCCGCAGGATCGACAGCGTCGCCGGCATGATCATGGCGCCGCCGACGCCGAGCAGCGCGCGGGCCGCGATCAGCACCTGGGCGGTGTCGGCGAGGGCCGCGAGCGCGGAGGCGACGCCGAAGAGGGCGTAGCCGAGCAGCAGGACCCGTCTGCGGCCCACCCGGTCGCCCAGCGTGCCGAAGAGGATCAGCAGCGAGGCGCAGACGAGCGGATAGACGTCGACGATCCAGAGCAGTTCGATGGCGCCGGGCCTGAGGTCCTCGGTGACGGCGGGGACCGCCACGTGCAGCACGGTCGCGTCGACGGCGACGAGCAGCAGGCTGACGCAGAGGACGACCAGGACCACCCAGCGGTTGGCACCGGCCCCGGCCGCCCGACGGCGCGGCGCAGCGGCAGCCGTGGTCGTCCCGGACATGTACGTACCTCCAAGATGTTCCCTCGCGTCCGGCGGGCCGCGGGGTGGGGACTCCCCGGCGGCTCGGCCGGAGAGGAGCGGGGGGAGCTCCGGGCCGTGCAACGGAACGCGAGTGACTCGCCAGAGTACGCGAGACCCGCCCCCGCACACGTGGCGGGCCTCACACATTCCGCGTCACCCGTGTGGCATGCGCCACTGCGGCCACCGTCCCGCCCGCCCCGGCGCGACGACGGCCCTCCCGTCCGGCAGATAATCGAGCCCGTGACCGATCTTGAAACGCGCACCGCGGGCCGCCCGAGCGCCTCGGGTCCGTCCGGCGCCCTGCGCCGGGCCGCCCCGGCGCTCGTCGGCTACGCGGCCGTGCGCGCCCTGGGCCTGCTCGCCCTGGCCCTGTGGAGCGCGGCGCGCGACAAGAGCGCGTACACGCTGCTGACCGCCCGCTGGGACTCCCTCTGGTACACCCGGGTCGCCGAGCTGGGGTACGGCTACGAGGTGCGGCTCCCCAACGGGGACGTGCACTCCAACCTGGCGTTCTTCCCGCTGCTGCCCTGGCTGGAGCGGCTGGGCGCGGCCGTCTCCCCGCTCTCGTACGCGGACGCGGGCTTCGTCGTGAGCCTCCTGGCCTCGCTCGCCGCGGCCTGGGGGATCTTCGCGGTGGCGGACCACGTGTACGGCCCCCGAGCGGGCGTGTGCGCGGCGCTGCTGTGGGCCGTGCTGCCGGTCGGGATCGTGCAGTCGATGGCGTACAGCGAGTCGCTGTTCACGGCGCTGGCCGCCTGGTCGCTGTACGCGGTGCTGACCGGCCGCTGGGTGACGGCCGGGACCCTGGCCTCGCTGGCCGGGCTGACCCGCCCGGTCGGGCTCGCGGTGACGGCGGCGGTGTGGGTGGCCGTGATCACGGCCATCGTGCGGAGCAGGAGCGGCGGTGACCCGGAGGGCGCCCCCGGCGCGCGGCACGTGCTCGGCATGCTGCTCGCGCCCCTGGGCGCCGCCGGTTACGTCCTGTGGGTCGGCCACCGTACCGGCAAGGGCCCGCTCGGCTATCTCGATGTGCAGGCCGGCTGGCGCAACGGCTTCGACGGGGGCGCGGCCTTCGCCCGCTTCGTCGCCGGGAAGTTCACCTCGTTCCCGGGGGCCCTGGCGGGCGTCGGACTGGTGATCGGGGTAGCGCTGCTGGTCTGGCTGTACGTGGTGTGCGTACGGCAGCGCCAGCCGCTGCCGCTGCTGGTCTACGCGGGGCTCGTCACCGTGCTCGCCCTGTGCGCGTCGAGCTACTTCGGCTCCAAGCCCCGGCTGCTGCTGCCCGCGTTCCCGCTGCTGTTCCCCCTGGCCCTGGGCCTGGCCCGGCTGCGCACCACCAGGGCGACGGTGGTCGTGTGCGCCGTCGCGGCGGCGTCGGCGGTCTACGGGGCCTTCTGGCTGAACGGCTCGGGCCCGCCCTGACCCGCGGGGACGCCCGATGACCGCCGGGACAATTCCGGGCCAGGATTCGGTGAACGAATTCATAAGCACGATAAAACCGTCGGCCGGGCAGATCAAAGGAATTGAAGTCCGCGCTCGGACCGCATTGCGGATTACCAGGAAACAATGCGCCGCCTGAGAGGAATCCCACATCACATCGTCATCACAAAGCCGTTGATTCGGCCGGGATCACTCCTCACTCGCTGTAACGTCGATTGGGTGCGTACCGAACGGAAGCCCACCCGTCTGGACCGGGTGTTCGCGAGACTGGACCGGGAGCCGGAACGACCGGAGCTCCTGGACGTGCCGGAGATGTCCCGGCACAGGTTCGCGCTGTTCGCCGGGACCCTCGCGTTCTACCTCGCGATCGTGTGGGCCGTAGTGATCACCTCGTGGCTGGTACGGCTCGACTGGCAGGTCATGTTCTTCAGGCCCTACCAGCAGTGGCCGGAGATCCACGCCTTCGTCGACTACTACGTGGTGCTCGGCCAGCGCGGTCCCACCGCGGTGATGGTCGCGGCCTGGCTCGGCTGGCGCTCCTGGCGGCAGCACACCCTGCGTCCGCTGCTGGCGCTCGGCGTCTCCCTGCTCCTGCTGAACGTCACGGTCGGCGCCGCCAAGTACGGCATGGGCCGGCTGGGACCGCACTACGCGACCACGATCGGCGCCAACGAGATGTGGCTCGGCGGCGATATATTTCCGAGCGGTCACACCGCGAACGCCGTCGTGACCTGGGGCATCCTCGCCTACCTGGCCTCGACGCACCGGGCCCGGCGCTGGCTGTCCGCGCTGTCCGCGGTCACCTCGCTCGGGGTGGGCATGTCCACCGTCTACCTCGGTACGCACTGGCTCAGCGACGTGCTCCTCGGCTGGGCGGCGGGGCTGCTGATCCTGCTGGCGCTCCCCTGGTTCGAGCCGCTGATCACCCGTGCGGAGGCAGGGATCCTCGGGCTGCGCGACCGCTGGTTCGCCCGCCTCGGCCGCAGGCGGACGACGAGGCGGCCGGTCGGCCGGCCCGTGCCCGTCGCCCCGGCGGCCTCCGGCCGGCCGGAGGCTCCGGCCCGCGAGCCGGTCTCCACGCCGCGCACCGCCCGGGCCCCGGTGTACCTGGCTCCGGGCCCGCACACGGCCCGCTCGGACCGTACGCCGGTGACCCCGGCCGGCAGCCGCCGGCCGCCGCACGCCGACCGCCACCCGCGCAACACGGCCTCGACCGCCCGCCCCCTGTCCGGCGGCTGAGCGCGCCCGTTGCGCCGTCCTGGGCCCGCGCTAGCCCTTCCAGGCCCGGGAGACGCGGCCGTCCTTCACCTCGAAATTGAGGCGGCCCACGCGGTACTCCATGGTGATGACCGTGCCGGGTGCCAGGGACCGCACCGTCGACCAGCCCCGCTCCCGCGCCAGCCGCTCGGCCGCGTCGGCATCGAGGCCGACGTAGGTGTCCGGACTGTCGTGGGGCTCGGCGGGGGGTGTCGGAATCGGTGCCATGCCGCCACGCTATGCCCTGCTCCGGGACCGGGGAAGCCCGAGTCGGTAACACGGGTCACAGATGCACCTACGGTCACATTTCTGTCACAGGATCATGATGGGCGTTTTACTGGAACCCGTTCACACGGACGGACGGATTCGCACACGTTCCGCGGGCGGCCGAGGTGAATTCCCGCGCGTTGCGGTACCCCGTCGAATACGCGGACGGAAAAGACGTTCGGGGCGGCCCGGCGGCGTCCCGCATTTCGCATCCGAACACTCCCGAACGGACTTGCGTGTGCCCCCGCGGAACGGCCCCGGATCACTTACACGAATCGAACATCGGACATGCGGTCAGGCTTCCAGCGGGGCGACGGCGAGCGACAGGTCGTTGTCCCGGGTGTAGTACGGCCCGGCCTCCACGGGGCCGTGGGGCGTCCGCACCCGCGCGCGGGGAAACGTGAGGACCGGGTTCTTGTCGGCCACGTCGTCCAGCAGCCGCGCGAGGCGGACCACCGGACCGGCGTCACCGGCGGGCCGCAGCCACAGGTCCCACAGGCCCGGTGCCAGGCCGTCGTAGGGCACGGTGAAGGCGAACTTCGTCCGCTCGGCGGCGACCTCCACCCGGAGCACACCGGCCCCGCCCCGGCCGCCGCGCTCCCCGTCGCCGGGCCGGGCGCGCAGCTCGGCGTCCGCCCCGGGCACCAGCTGGGTGCCGTAGACACGCCCTCGTACGGTCAGACCGCCGCTCGCCAGGCGCAGCTCCACCGCCTCCGCGTGCGGGGCGCGCAGCCAGCTGCGGACGGTGAGGTTGCCCTGCCGGGTGGCGTACGGGATGCGGACGGCGACGTGGCCGAGCAGCCCGCTGGGGGTGCGCTCGGCGAGGGAGCGCAGGTCGGTGACGCCGGGCACCAGGCGTCGCGGCCGGCCGTCGGAGAGGCGGGCGTAGGCGTCCCAGCGTCCCTCGGGCAGGGACACGCTGCTGGGCAGCGCGGCGCGCAGGCGGCCTTCCGCCGCCGGGGCCAGCGGCAGGCTGACCGTGTCCGCGGCGGCGTCGACGGCGTCGGTGACACGGCGGCGCAGGATGAGCAGGGCCGCCCCGGTGTTTCTGCGCGCGGCGACGTCGAAGGTCAGACCGCCCGCGGAGTCGCCGATGCAGTCGGCGCGCAGCGGGGCGGCCGGTGGGGCCGGCGGCGTCATTGCGGTGCGGTTCCTCCGATGGGCGTCTCGTCGTCCGGTTAGACCCGGAACCCCGCCTTCTGGTTGTCCGTGTCCGATTGCGATGTGGTCACGACGGGGACGAGCGCCTCCTGACGACTGTTTCCAGTCACCCAGTTCATTCACTGATTTCATGATTTGTCGACTCCCGGGCACACCGTCCTATCCGGTCGCCCGACCCAACACGCCTTCGGCGCGGCCCACTTGAGCTTGGAGCGACGATCTCGGCGCTCGGACGCTCGGGCGCCTCGCATGGTTCGATTCCGTTGGCCATGGGGCGTGACTCCCGCCACTGATCCCCCGTTGTCCTTGCATGAGCCGGGGACCCGCCCGGACCACGGCCCGGGAGCCACCCGGTCCGGCCACGCACCGCATCCCGAGGGAGCCACCCGTGCCGCGCATGCTCGACGTCAGCGACGACGTACGCGCCGAGATCGGCGACGAAGAAGCCGACCGCCTGCTGGCCGGGGAGTCCGCCCCGGGCAGCTACGACTGCACGTCCTGCCGCACCCCGGGCGACTGCGAGCAGGAGCGCACCAGCACCGTCCTCTTCATCGGGGACGAGACCGCCGTGCTCGCCTTCGCCCACGCGGGCTGCCTGCCCTCGCAGGTCGTCAAGGTCACCGAGGAGCAGCTCCAGGGCGCGGTGCGGTCCATCAACGCCGACCAGGCCCGTTCCGAGCCCGCGCCCGCCGCCCCGGAGAAGGCCGCGCCCGAGCAGGCCGTCCTCGGGGTGACCAGCGGACTGATCCTGATCGCCGGGGAGCTGCACCCGGCCCTCGTGGTGGAGCCGACCGCGCCCATCGCCCGGCCCGGCACGGCCGGTGCCGGCGACGACTTCCTGCCGCTGCTGATCGAGCAGGGCTTCATGCCGGTCACCGAGCTGGCCTCCACGCCGGCCGTGCTGCACGGCTGGTCGGTCCTGCTGGCGATGGGCCAGCTGCACGCGGTGCTCCAGCCGGGGACGCACGGCGGCAGGCCGGTGGCCTGGTGGCAGGCGCACCAGCCGCTCCAGGTCACCGAGGGCTGGCGCACGGCGGCCAACAAGCACCAGCAGGTGCTGATGTTCGCGGCGCCCGTCGGGTCGATCGGCCGGCAGCCGCGCGAGGACCTGCTGCGGGACGCGCTGGACAAGGCGGCGGCGAACGGACAGCTGGTCGCGGCGGCGCTGCCGCTGGCGGGAACCTGAGCCGGATCCCGCGGCTGCCGGACGGCCGCCGCCTGGGCCGCATCCCTTCCCGCGCGGTGTCGTTTGGACATACGTGTACGCATACGACGCCTTCCACCGCCACGGCGGCCCCTCGGCCACTCCGATCTACGACGCGCTCTACGCCGAGTACGTCAGGTCCTTCCGATCGCTGCCGGGCGATCGCAGCGGTGAGGAGGAGCTGGGATTCACGGCCTTCAGGAGCATCCCGCGCGGCAGAGGCGCCTACAGCGCCTACAGCGCGGGGGCCCAGAGCGCCCGTGTCGGCCAGCAGTCGGTGTGGCAGCGCGTCGGCGGCACGCACCACGTCCCGGCGGCGCTGCCACCGGCCCCGCGGTCCGGCAGCTGACCGCCGGAGAACTGCCGTACGACTGAGGGGGAGGGCACCCGGCCGGGTGCCCTCCCCCTCAGTCGTACGTGCTACTTCTTCTTCGCGCCGCGCTTCTCGCGCACCCGCACGGAGATGTGGATCGGCGTCCCCTCGAAGCCGAACTCCTCGCGCAGCCGGCGCTCGATGAAGCGCCGGTAGCCCGCCTCGATGAAGCCGGAGGCGAAGAGCACGAACCGCGGCGGCTTGGTGCCCGCCTGGGTGCCGAAGAGGATCCGCGGCTGCTTGCCGCCCCGCACCGGGTGCGGGTGGGCGGCGACCAGCTCGCCGAGGAAGGCGTTCAGCCTGCCCGTCGGGACCCGGGTCTCCCAGCCCGTCAGGGCGGTCTCGATGGCCGGGACGAGCTTCTCCATGTGCCGACCGGTCTGCGCCGAGACGTTGACCCGCGGCGCCCACGCCACCTGGCCCAGCTCCGTCTCGATCTCCCGCTCCAGGTAGTAGCGGCGCTCCTCGTCGAGGGTGTCCCACTTGTTGTAGGCGACGACGATCGCGCGGCCCGCCTCGACGGCCATGGTGACGATCCGCTGGTCCTGGACCGAGATCGACTCGGAGGCGTCAACGAGGACGACGGCCACCTCCGCCTTCTCGACGGCGGCGGCGGTGCGCAGCGAGGCGTAGTAGTCGGCGCCCTGCTGGAGGTGGACGCGCTTGCGGATGCCCGCCGTGTCGACGAACTTCCAGGTGACGCCGCCCAGTTCGATCAGCTCGTCGACCGGGTCGCGGGTGGTGCCGGCCAGTTCGTTGACGACGACGCGCTCCTCGCCGGCGACCTTGTTCAGCAGCGAGGACTTGCCGACGTTGGGGCGGCCGATCAGGGCGATGCGGCGCGGGCCGCCGATGGCGGTGCCGAAGGTCTGCGCCGGAGCCTCGGGCAGGGCCTCCAGGACCCGGTCCAGCATGTCACCGGTGCCGCGGCCGTGCAGCGCGGAGACCGGGTGCGGCTCGCCGAGGCCCAGCGACCACAGGTAGGCGGCGTCGGCCTCGCCGCTCGGGCCGTCGACCTTGTTGGCACACAGCACGACGGGCTTGCCGGCCTTGCGCAGCAACCGGACGACCGCCTCGTCGGTGTCGGTGGCGCCGACCTTGGCGTCCACGACGAAGACGACCGCGTCGGCGGCCTCGATCGCGTACTCGGCCTGGGCGGCCACGGAGGCGTCGATGCCGAGGACGTCCTGCTCCCAGCCGCCGGTGTCGACGACCTTGAAGCGGCGGCCCGCCCACTCGGCCTCGTAGGTGACGCGGTCGCGGGTGACGCCGGGCTTGTCCTCGACGACGGCCTCGCGGCGGCCGATGATGCGGTTCACGAGGGTCGACTTGCCGACATTGGGGCGGCCGACGACGGCGAGGACGGGCAGCGGGCCGTGCCCGGCCTCCTCGATCGCGCCCTCGACCTCCTCGATGTCGAAGCCCTCTTCGGCGGCCAGCTCCATGAACTGCGCGTACTCGGCGTCGCCGAGCGCCCCGTGGTCGTGCTCCGCGCCCGAGCCCTCGGAGTGGATGTGGTCGTTCATGAAGTCCGTACCTCGTTCATCGTGGTGATCGGTGGAACACCCCTGTACCGGGTGATCCACTACTCAAGTGTCACTCAGCGCCCGGTGAGGCGCCTGGCGTTTTCCAGGTGCGCGGTGAGCTGCTTCTGGATGCGCTCGGTGGCCTCGTCCAGCGCCTTGCGGGTGCGCCGCCCGCTGCCGTCGCCCGCCTCGAAGGGATCGCCGAAGACGACGTCCACGCGGGAGCGCAGCGGGGGCAGCGCCTTTATCAACCGTCCGGGACGGTCCGTGCTTCCCAGCACCGCGACCGGCACGATCGGCGCGCCGCTGCGCACCGCGAAGTAGGCGAGCCCGGCGCGCAGCGACGCGAAGTCGCCCTCGCCCCGGGTGCCCTCCGGGAAGATGCCGAGCACGCCGCCGTCCGCCAGCACGCCGAGCGCCTGCCCTATGGCCGCGCGGTCGGCGGAGTGGCGGTCCACCTTCAGCTGGCCGATGCCGGTCAGGAACCGCCCGAGCGGGCCGACGAACGCCTCCTTCTTGATCAGGAAGTGCGTCGGCCGGGGCGCGACGCCCATGACCATCGGGCCGTCGATGTTGTGCGCGTGGTTGACGGCGTAGATCACCGGGCCGGTGGCGGGCACCCGCCAGGCACCGAGCACGCGCGGCTTCCACAGCCCGTACATCAGGCCGACGCCGATGCGCCGGCCGACCTCGGCGCCCTTCTCGGAGGGGACGGGCGCGGCGGAGGATGCGGTCACTTCCCCGCCCGCTTCTCCTCGACGAGGGTGACGACGCACTCGATGACCTGCGCGAGGGTGAGGGCGGTGGTGTCCACCTCGACCGCGTCGCCGGCCTTGGCCAGCGGGGAGGTCTTGCGGCTGGAGTCGGCCGCGTCCCGCTTGATCAGGGCCTCGCGGGTGGCGTTGACGTCGGCGCCCTTCAGCTCGCCGCTGCGGCGAGCCGCGCGGGCCTCGGCCGAGGCGGTGAGGAAGATCTTGAGGTCGGCGTCGGGCAGCACGGTGGTGCCGATGTCGCGGCCCTCGACGACGATGCCGAGCGGCGCGGCGGCGGCGATGGAGCGCTGCAGCTCGGTGATCCGGGCGCGGATCTCCGGTACGGCGCTGACCGCGCTGACCTTGGAGGTGACCTCCTGGGTGCGGATCGGTCCGGCCACGTCCACGCCGTCGACCGTGATGGTCGGACCGGCCGGGTCGGTGCCGGAGACGATCTCGGGCTTGCCGGCCGCGGCGGCGACGGCGTGCGGGTCGTCGGTGTCGATGCCGTTGGTCACCATCCACCAGGTGATCGCCCGGTACTGGGCACCGGTGTCCAGGTAGCTCAGGCCGAGCTGTGCGGCCACGGCCTTCGACGTGCTCGACTTGCCCGTGCCGGAGGGGCCGTCGATGGCGACAATCACGGCCGGGACGGTCGGGGCGGCGCCGTTTTCCACGAGGGGACACCTTCCTGGTGCGGTGCGGTGGGTGGTGTGCGGGACGCGAGCGCGTCCCGCACAAGGTTACCGGGCCGCGGGAACCCCTCCGACAGGCGTCCAGAGGCGGCCCGCGCTCACTGCCTGATCGCCCAGCCCCGCTCCTTGAGGGCCGCCGTGAGGACGGCGGCGGCCTTCGGCTCCACCATCAGCTGCACCAGGCCCGCCTGCTGCCCGGTCGCGTGCTCGATCCGTACGTCCTCGATGTTGACCCCGGCCCGTCCCGCGTCCGCGAAGATGCGGGCCAGCTGGCCGGGCTGGTCGTCGATGAGGACGGCCACCGTCTCGTAGGCCCGCGGGGCCGAGCCGTGCTTGCCGGGGACGCGGACCTGCCCGGCGTTGCCGCGCCGCAGCACCTCGGCGATGCCGGTGCCGCCCTCGCGGCGCTTGTCCTCGTCGGAGGACTGCAGGGCGCGCAGGGCCCGTACCGTCTCCTCCAGGTCGGCGGCGACGTCGGTGAGCAGGTCGGCGACCGGCCCCGGGTTGGCGGAGAGGATGTCGATCCACATCCGGGGGTCGGAGGCGGCGATCCGGGTCACGTCGCGGATGCCCTGCCCGCACAGCCGTACGGCGGCCTCCTCGGCGTGCTCCAGGCGCGCGGCGACCATGCTGGAGACCAGGTGGGGCATGTGGGAGACGAGGGCCACGGCGCGGTCGTGGGCGTCCGCGTCCATCACCACGGGCACCGCGCGACAGTGCGAGACCAGCTCCAGGGCGAGGTTCAGCACCTCGGTGTCGGTGTCCCGGGTCGGGGTCAGCACCCAGGGGCGGCCCTCGAAGAGGTCGGCGGTGGCGGCCAGCGGGCCGGACTTCTCCCGGCCGGACATGGGGTGGGTGCCGATGTACGCCGACAGGTCCAGGCCCCGTGCCTCCAGCTCTCGCCGGGGGCCACCCTTGACGCTGGCCACGTCGATGTAGCCGCGGGCGGCGCCGCGGGCCATGGCGTCGGCGAGCACGTCGGCCACCAGGGCGGGCGGGGCGGCGACGATCGCGAGGTCGATTGGGCCGTCCGGGGCGGCGTCGGTGCCGGCGCCGAGCGCGGCGGCGGTGCGGGCCTGCTCGGGGTCGTGGTCGGCGAGGTGGACGGTGACGCCCCGGTCGGTGAGGGCGAGGGCGGCGGAGGTGCCGATGAGGCCGGTGCCGATGACGAGTGCGGTTCTCACTGGGCGATGTCCTTGCGCAGGGCCGCGGCGGCGCCGAGGTAGACGTGGGCGATGTCGGCGCGGGGCCGGTCGGACTCGATGTGGGCGAGGACACGCACAACGCGCGGCATGGCGCCCTCGATGTCCAGCTCCTGGGCGCAGATCAGCGGCACGTCGGTGATGCCGAGCCCGCGGGCCGCGGCGGCCGGGAAGTCGCTGTGCAGATCGGGGGTGGCGGTGAACCACAGGCTGATCAGGTCGTCGACCGTCAGGCCGTTGCGCTCCATGAGGGTGGTGAGCAGCGCCGCGACCTGCTCGTCCATGTGCCCCGCCTCGTCCCGTTCCAGTTGGACGGCGCCCCGGACCGCTCGTACCGCCACGGCGATGCTCCTTGCTGACGTGCTGCTGCCGATGTTGCTGACGCGTGTATCGGTTCTTGGTCCGTCCAGCCTAGTCAGCCCGCCGTGTACCGGCCCGCGGCGCCCGTCCCCTGAGACGCTGGCCCCGCCGCCTGGATCCCCCCTCCCCCGGAGTTGCGACATGACCCAGACCCCGAGCCGCCGTACGGTCCTCCGCTGCACGGGCGCGGGCGCGGTGGCGCTCTGCACGGGTTGCGGCGGCGGAGGCGACGACGGCTCCTCCGCCTCGCCGGGGCAGGAACTGGCGCGGACGGGCGACATCCCGATCGCCGGCGGCAAGGTCCTGGCCGACGAGAAGATTGTGGTGACCCAGCCGAAGAAGGGCGAGTTCAAGGCGTTCTCGGCGGTCTGCACCCACCAGGGCTGCATCGTGTCGGACGTACGGGACGGCACCATCGACTGCGCCTGCCACGGCAGCAGGTTCGCCGCGGCCGACGGCTCGGTGGTGCGGGGTCCGGCCACGAAGCCGCTGCCGGAGAAGCGGATCACGGTGGAGGGAAATTCGGTCCGCCTGGCGTGAGCCGCCCGCGTACGCTCCCGCCATGCGCCCCGAGACGCCCGATACCCTGGTCCGCGACCACACGATCTACTCCTGTGTCATGGGTTCGCGGGCCTTCGGGCTGGCGACGGAGGACAGCGACACCGACCGCCGCGGCGTCTTCCTCGCTCCGACCGAGCTGTACTGGCGCTTCGAGAAGCCGCCGACGCACGTGGAGGGGCCCGCGGAGGAGCAGTTCAGCTGGGAGCTGGAGCGCTTCTGCGAGCTGGCCCTGCGGGCGAACCCGAACATCCTGGAGTGCCTGCACTCCCCGCTGGTGGAGTCGGTGGACGACACCGGCCGCGAACTCCTCACCCTCCGCGAGGCGTTCCTCTCCCGCCGGGCCTACGAGACCTTCACCCGCTACGCCCACGGCCAGCGCCGCAAGCTCGACGCCGACGTGCGCACCCACGGCGCCCCGCGCTGGAAGCACGCGATGCACCTGCTCAGGCTGCTGACCAGCGCCCGCGACCTGCTGCGCACCGGCGTACTGACGATCGACGTCGGCGACGAGCGGGAGCCGCTGCTCGCCGTGAAGCGCGGCGAGGTGCCCTGGCGGGAAGTGGAGGCGCGCATGAACCGCCTGGTGCGGGAGGGCGAGGAGGCGGCCCGGCACAGCCCGCTCCCGGAGGAGCCGGACCGGCGCCGCGTGGAGGACTTCCTGATCCGCACCCGCCGAGCCTCAGCGCTCCAGCCGGACCCGTACGACGAAGTCGTGCAGGGCGTCGTACCCGGCCGGGGCGTCGGGAAGGGCTGAGGCGGCCTGGGCCTCGTCCAGCACGGCGTGCAGCCGCTCCACGTCGGCCCGCACGCGCGCGTGGTCGACCCCCGCGTCCCCGTGCTCGCGCTCCGCCTTGGCGGCGACCAGCTCGGGCAGGTACCCCGGAGCGGTGTCGATCTCCTCGACGAGGGTGGACAGGTGGGGCTGCACCTCGCCGGTGCGCATCAGGTGGATGCCGGTGAGCAGCACCCGGAAGATGTACAGGAGCGGCTTCAGCTGGCCGGTCTTCTCGAACAGCCGCCACTGGGTGCCCGCGAATCCCCGGTAGTGGTGGGCATGGTGGCGGGTGAGAACACCTGGCGCGAGGGCGGCCAGCTCCCGGTGCGCCTCGGTGGTGTGCACGACCAGCGGGGAGAGCAGCTGCTCCAGTACGTAGCCGTTGCGGCGGAGCATCAGCCGGACGAACTTGCGCAGGTCGTGCGTGACCAGGTCCATCTCGACGCCGTCCCGGTCCCACATCCGCGACCGCGTCTCCTCCGGCTCGCGCAGCCCGACCAGGTCGGCGGCGGGCAGCAGGTGCACGCCGCGCAGGTCGACGTCGGAGTCGCGGGAGGGGAAGCCGTAGAGGTGGGCGCCGGAGACGGTGGCGAACAGCACCGGGAAGGGCTGTTCGGCCACCACCGGGGCCAGGTCGATGTCGAGGGCGTCGATCATGGGCTCAAGCGTCCCAGAGCGCTCCCAGGGTCAGCAGGTCGCCCCGGTACTCGATGCGGTCGGCCCAGTCGGCCGGCCAGGCGTCGGCGCCCAGGTGGGCGCCCGCGAAGGCGCCGGCGAGGCAGGCGATGGAGTCGGAGTCGCCGGAGGTGCAGGCGCCGCGGCGCAGGGCGGTGAGCGGCTCGTCGACGAAGAGCAGGAAGCAGAGCAGCCCGGCCGCCATGGCCTCCTCGGCGATCCAGCCCTCGCCGACGGCCAGGCAGGGGTCGGTCTCGGGCGAGACGGTGCGCACCGCCTCCTGGAGCCGGTCGAGGGTCGCCAGGCACTCGTCCCAACCGCGCGCGATGAAGTGCTCGGGCGTCGGGTCCTGGGCGCGGGTCCACAGGTCGCCGAGCCAGCGCTCGTGGTACTGGGTGCGGTTGTCGTAAGCGTACGAGCGCAGCCGCCCGACCAGGCCGGTCGGTTCGGCGCCCTCGGCGAGCAGCCGTACAGCGTGCGCGGTGAGGTCGGAGGCGGCGAGCGCGGTGGGGTGCCCGTGGGTGAGCGCGGACTGCAACTGGGCGGCGCCCGCGCGCTGTTCGTCGCTCAGTCCGGGGACCAGCCCGACCGGTGCGACGCGCATGTTGGCGCCGCAGCCCTTGGAGTGGATCTGGCTGGCGTCCTGCCAGGGGCGGTCGTCCCGCTCGAGGAGGTCACAGGCCCTGAGGCAGGTGTTGCCCGGTGCCCGGTTGTTGTCCGGCGAACGGTTCCAGGCGATGAACTCCCGCCGTACCGGCTCGGTCATTCCCTCGGGCGACAGGACCCCCCGGTCCATGGCCGTCCGCAGCCCCTTGCCCAGCGCCAGCGTCATCTGGGTGTCGTCGGTGACGATCGCGGGCCGGGGCAGCGCCATCTCCCGCCAGGGGCCGCACTTGGCGAGGATCGCCGGAACGTCGTTGAACTCGGTCGGGAAGCCCAGCGCGTCGCCGAGGGCGAGGCCGGTGAGCGCTCCGGTGGCGGCGCGCTTGGTGCCGGTGGTCGTGGTCATGCGGGGCGTCCTTCCCGAGGGGTGCGGAGCAGCGGTGGGTGCAGGGTGGTGGCCGGGCCCGCGCGGTAGAGGGCGGCCGGTTTGCCCCGGCCTCCGGTGAGGCGGGCAGCGCCCGGGACGGGCTCGACGAAGCCGGGGGTGGCGAGGACCTTGCGGCGGAAGTTGGGCCGGTCCAGGGCCGTGCCCCACACCGTCTCGTAGACCTGCTGCAGCTCGCCGAGGGTGAACTCGGCCGGGCAGAAGGCGGTGGCCAGGCAGGTGTACTCCAGCTTGGCGCCGACGCGGTCCCGGGCGTCGGCCAGGATCCGGTCGTGGTCGAAGGCGAGGCCCTGGGCCTTGTCGTACGGCACCCAGCGGGCCTCGGCCGCGTCACCGCCGCCGTGCGGTTCGGGAGGGTCCGGGAGCAGCGCGGCGAAGGCCACGGACACGACCCGCATGCGGGGGTCGCGGCCGGGCTCGCTGTAGGTGCGCAGCTGCTCCAGGTGCAGTCCGGTCACGTCCGCGAGGCCGGTCTCCTCGGCCAGTTCCCGGCGGGCGGCCGTCTCCGCCGACTCCTCGGGGAGCAGGAAGCCGCCGGGCAGTGCCCAGCGGCCGGCGTACGGCTCCTGTCCCCGCTCGACGAGCAGCACGTGCAGCGCGCCCGCGCGGAGCGTGAGGACAGCGAGGTCGACGGTGACGGCGAAGGGTTCGAAAGCGTGCTTGTCGTAGCCGTGCACGACCGGCCACCCCCTTAATAGTCACTGCGACTATAAAAGGGGGTGACCGGTCGGCACAAGCCTCGTGCTGGCGCCCTCGCCCGGATCGCGGCCTAGAGGTCGACCTCCTGCATCAGCATCCCGACCTCCGTGTTGGACAGCCGGCGCAGCCAGCCCGACTTCTGGTCGCCCAGGGTGATCGGGCCGAAGGCGGTGCGCACCAGCTTGTCGACGGGGAAGCCCGCCTCCGCCAGCATCCGGCGGACGATGTGCTTGCGGCCCTCGTGCAGGGTGACCTCGACCAGGTAGTTCTTGCCGGTCTGCTCGACGACCCGGAAGTGGTCCGCGCGCGCGTACCCGTCCTCCAGCTGGATGCCGTCCTTGAGGCGCTTGCCGAGGTCGCGCGGGATCGGGCCCACGATGTGCGCGAGATAGGTCTTCTTGACGCCGTACCGGGGGTGGGTCAGGCGGTGCGCCAGCTCGCCGTGGTTGGTGAGCAGGATGACGCCCTCGGTCTCGGTGTCGAGCCGGCCCACGTGGAAGAGGCGGGTCTCCCGGTTGGTGACGTAGTCGCCGAGGCACTGGCGGCCCTCCGGGTCCTCCATGGTGGAGACGACACCGGCGGGCTTGTTCAGCGAGAAGAACTGGTACGACTGCGTGGCGACGGTCAGGCCGTCGACCTTGACCTCGTCCTTCTCCGGGTCGACGCGGCGGCCCTGCTCCAGCACGATCTCGCCGTTGATCTCGACCCTGGCCTGCTCGATCAGCTCCTCGCAGGCGCGCCGGGAGCCGTAGCCCGCGCGTGCGAGGACCTTCTGCAGCCGCTCACCCTCCTGCTCGGCGCCCGGGAAGGTCTTGGGCAGCTTGACGTCCTTCTTGCCCGCGTACCGCTCGCGGTTGCGCTCCTCGGCCCGGGTCTCGTACTCGCGGGACGTGGCCGGGGCGCTGCGCCCGCGCTGCTGGGGCCGCTTCGGGCCGCCCTTGGCGCCGCCCCGGGCCGAGGGGCCGCGGCCCGACTTCGGGCCGTCCTTCGTGGCGCCGGGGCCCACGTCGTAGCGCCGCTCCTCCGGGCGCGGCTTCTTGGGACGGCCGCCCTGCTTGTCGTCGCGGTTGTTGCCGGCGCCGCGGTGGTTGCCGCGGCCCCCGCTGCTCCCGCCGCGGCCGCCGCTGTTGCCACCACGGCTCCCGCCGTTGTTTCCGCTGCTGTTCCTGCCGCTGCTGCTTCGCATCAAAATTCCGTCTTGTCGTCTGCGTCCCCGGCATCCGGGGCGTCCGGATCGAACGACGGGACCCCTTCCAGCGTGTCGGCCTCGATCGCCTCAGCCTCCGGGAGGAAGGGCGCGAGCTCCGGGAGCTCGTCCAGGCCGCGCAGGCCCATCCGCTCCAGGAAGTAGTTCGTCGTCACGTACAGGATCGCACCTGTTTCGGGTTCCGTGCCCGCCTCCTCGACCAGGCCCCGCTGCAGGAGGGTGCGCATCACGCCGTCGCAGTTCACGCCGCGCACCGCGGAGACCCGGCTGCGGCTGACCGGCTGGCGGTAGGCGACCACCGCGAGGGTCTCGAGCGCGGCCTGGGTGAGGCGGGCGTGCTGGCCGTCCAGGACGAAGCCCTCGACGGCCGCGGCGTACTCGGGCCGGCTGTAGAAGCGCCAGCCGCCCGCGACCAGGCGCAGCTCGAAGCCCCGGCCCTGGACGGCGTACTCGTCGGCCAGCTCGCGCAGGGCGTCCGCGATCCGCCGCCGGGGCCGCTGTAGTATCTTCGCCAGCTGTTCCTCGGTCGCGGGCTCGTCGACGACCATGAGGACGGCCTCCAGGGCCGGCTTGAGGTCGAGTCCGGCGACACCGTCGGGCCCGTCCGGAGCGTCGGTGGTCGCTTCGACCCCTGTGGTCTGTTCCCTCACGCCTGCTGCTCCTCCTTCGGTACCTCGGGCGGCCGGTCGAACTCGTCGGTCACCACCGGCTGCGTCTGGCCGTCACCGCCGGTCCAGCGCACCAGCAGGTCGCCGAGGGCGGTCTCCTGGTCCAGCTCGACGGCCTTCTCCCGGTAGAGCTCCAGCAGGGCCAGGAAGCGGGCGACGACGGTCAGTGTGTCCTCGGTGTCCTGGACCAGCACGCGAAAGCTGGCCTCGCCCAGCTCCTTCAGGCGGGCGACGACGATCCCGGCCTGCTCCTGCACGCTGACCAGGGGCGCGTGGATGTGCTCGACGTAGACCTGCGGCTTGGGTTTGGGCTGCATCGCCTTCACGGCGAGCTTGGCGAAGCCCTCGGGGCCGATGCTGATGACGACCTCGGGCAGCAGCTCGGCGTGGTGCGGCTCCAGGCCCACGGTACGGGGGTAGCGGCGGGCCTCGGCCTCCAGCCGCTCGTTGAAGATCTCCGCGATCTGCTTGTACGCGCGGTACTGGAGCAGGCGGGCGAAGAGCAGGTCGCGGGCTTCGAGCAGGGCGAGGTCGGCCTCGTCCTCGACCTCGGCGGCGGGCAGCAGCCGGGCCGCCTTCAGGTCCAGCAGTGTGGCCGCGACCACCAGGAACTCGGTGGTCTGGTCGAGGTCCCAGTCCGGCCCCATCGCCCGGATGTGCGCCATGAACTCGTCGGTCACCTTCGACAGCGCGACCTCGGTGACGTCCATCTTGTGCTTGGAGATCAGCTGGAGGAGCAGGTCGAAGGGCCCCTCGAAGTTGGCGAGCCGCACCTTGAAGACACCGTCGCCCGCGTCGTCGGAGGTCTCCTCCGCGGTCCGGGGAGCCTGTTCCGGCACGAGGGGCGGATCCACGGCGGCCACCACGAGGGGCGGATCCTCTGCGGCCACCACGAGGGGCGGATCCTCGGCGGCCACCGCGTCGGGCGGGCCGTCCGCCCGTACTCGCCGGTCGGCGGGCGCGGCGGCCTGTCGGCCGGGTGCGAGCGAGCCGCGCTCGGTCGCCGCCGACGCCTCCGACGCCGTTCCCGCGTCCGTCGGCTCCGCCTCCGCGCGCACGGCGGGGCCCGCGGGGTCCGGTTCCGTTCCGGGGGCGTACTCCTCCGCGTCCGGCGCCGCCGTCTCCCGGCCCCGCAGCGGGTCTCCGGGGTCAGCGGGCGACGCCCCGGCCGATACGGCGGGGGCGGACGCCGGTCCGGCCCGGAGGTCCTCTTCGGTGGGCGCCGCTCCGGCGGTCCCGGGCGCCCCGTCGCCGGAAGGCGTCTCCTCGGGGAGCGGGGCAGCCGCCGACACCTCCGGGCCCCTGCCCAGCGCACGCCGACGGCCGGTGCGCGGGCCGCGGTCGGGGCGGGGGGCGTCGTTCGAGGTCATGGCCCCCGCAGGCTACCGCTACCGCCCGCGCAGCCGTCGTACGAGGATGCTGGCGTCCCCGCGGGTCTCCAGGTCGGCCAGGACCACGGCGACCGCCTCGCGGACGATGCGGCCGCGGTCGACGGCCAGGCCGTGCTCGCCCCGGAGCACCAGGCGGGCGTGCTCCAGGTCCATCAACTCCTCGGCGGAGACGTACACGGTGATCTTCTCGTCGTGGCGCTCACGCCCGCTGGGGCGCCGTGCGGCGGCTCTGCCGCGCTTGCGGGGCCGGTCGGCGGCAGAACCTTCCTGCGCGCCCGTACCGGGCCCCGAGGCCCGTGCCGAGCGCTCCGTGCCCCGGGTGTGCGACTCACCGGCGGCGCCGGGCTCCGCGTCCGCCGCGGCGTGCTCCGCGCCCTCGCCGTCCCCGCCCTGCGCGGGCACCGACTGCGGTGCGTCCTCGGCGGCGGCCTGGTCGCTCTCCCCCGCCGGGGCCGGCACCCGGGCCTCGCCGCCCGCCGGTCGCCGCGGGGTGGACGCCTGGAGCGCCATTCCCCCTGTCGTACGGAAGAGTTCGTCGGCCCCCGGCAGACTCACTCGGCGTGACACCGGGCGAGCACCTCCCTGGCGAGCTGGCGGTAGGCGGCGGCACCGACGGAGTTGGACGCGTACGTGGTGATCGGCTCGCCGGCGACCGTGGTCTCCGGGAAGCGGACCGTGCGCCCGATGACCGTGTGGTAGACGTGGTCGTCGAACGCCTCGACGACCCGCGCGAGCACCTCACGGCTGTGCACCGTGCGCGAGTCGTACATCGTGGCGAGGATGCCGTCGAGCTCCAGGTCGGGGTTGAGCCGCTCCTGGACCTTCTCGATCGTCTCGGTCAGCAGCGCCACACCGCGCAGCGCGAAGAACTCGCACTCCAGCGGCACGATCACCTTGTGCGCGGCGGTCAGCGCGTTGACCGTGAGCAGGCCGAGCGAGGGCTGGCAGTCGATGACGATGTAGTCGTAGTCGTCCATCAGCGGCTTCAGCGCCCGCTGGAGGGTGGACTCGCGCGCGACCTCGCTCACCAGCTGCACCTCGGCCGCCGACAGGTCGATGTTGCTGGGCAGCAGGTCCATGTTGGGGACCGCGGTCTTCAGCAGCACCTCGTCGGCCGCCATGCCCCGCTCCATGAGCAGGTTGTAGACGGTGAGGTCGAGCTCCATCGGGTTGACGCCGAGACCGACCGACAGCGCGCCCTGCGGGTCGAAGTCGACGAGCAGCACCCGGCGCCCGTACTCGGCGAGCGCGGCACCCAGGTTGATGGTCGACGTGGTCTTGCCCACGCCGCCCTTCTGGTTGCACATCGCGATGATCTTCGCGGGGCCGTGCTCGGTCAGCGGTCCCGGAATCGGGAAGTACGGCAGCGGGCGTCCGGTCGGGCCGATGCGCTCACGGCGCTGTCGGGCCGCGTCGGGCGCGAGCGTGGCGGCGTACTCGGGATCCGGCTCGTACTCCGCGTCCGGGTCGTAGAAGTGCCCCTCGGGCAGTTCGTCGTAGTCGGCGAAGTGGTTGCGGGGCGCGCCACTTCCGTCGCCGGCCATGGCGTTCACGTGTTGGCCATCCATACTCATGTGTGCTGTCCGAGTTGCCTGCGGACGGTGGTGGTCGGCTGCGGAGGTGCGTACAGCTACGGAGCCGACCGCCTCGAGACGCCCGGGACCGTGGGTCCGTGCCGGCATTCCTGGTTGACCACCCCCGGGAGTAAATGTCGACTCATTCACAAGTCGTCTTACCTCCTTGGTGACCAGGGAACTTCTAGACAGGTCAGCGTGGCACCATGCCGACGTTCGGCGACTCTATGGCGTGTCGGCCGTCCGCAGCAACACAATCCGCCGGACCCGGCCCGATGTGTCGGCAATGAAACATCCCTCTGTCAAGGGCGTACGGCCGTCGCACAGCAGGTTTCACCGGTGCGCGAATCGGTTGAAGCGTTACGTTCGAGGCGAGTTGACCGAGAATCGCAAAGTGACCATACACACACCCGGCCGGACCTTGTCGGGCAAGGTCCGGCCGGGTGTGTGGGGTTGACGACGTCTGTTGACGTATCGCCTTTGCCGTTTGATGACTTGGGCGAGTTGGTGACTCAGACGAGCAGAGTCGCCGGGTCGACATACTCCAGGCCGTGCGCCTCGGCGACCTCGCGGTAAACCACCTTGCCGTCATGCGTGTTGAGGCCCTTGGCCAGCGCGGGGTCGCGGCGCAGCGCCTCGACCCAGCCGCGGTCGGCCAGCTCGACGATGTAGGGCAGCGTGGCGTTGGTGAGCGCGTTGGTGGAGGTGTTGGGCACCGCGCCCGGCATGTTGGCGACGCAGTAGAAGACCGAGTTGTGGACCTTGAAGGTCGGCTCGGCGTGCGTGGTCGGATGCGAGTCCTCGAAGCAGCCGCCCTGGTCGATCGCGATGTCGACAAGGACACTGCCCGGCTTCATGCGGGAGACCAGCTCGTTGGTGACCAGCTTCGGGGCCTTGGCGCCCGGGATGAGCACCGCGCCGATGACCAGGTCGGCGTCGAGAACGGCCTTCTCCAGCTCGAAGGAGTTGGACATGACGGCCTTGACCCTGGTGCCGAAGATCTTGTCGGCCTCGCGCAGCTTGTTGATGTCGCGGTCGAGCAGGGTCACGTCGAAGCCCATGCCGACGGCGATCTGGGTGGCGTTCCAGCCGGAGACGCCCCCGCCGATGACGACGGCCTTGGCGGGGGTCACGCCGGGCACGCCACCGGGCAGCACGCCGCGTCCGCCGTTGGGGGCCATCAGGTGGTATGCGCCGACCTGCGGGGCGATCCGGCCCGCGACCTCGGACATCGGGGCCAGCAGCGGCAGCGCGCGGCTGGGCAGCTCGACCGTCTCGTAGGCGATGGCGGTGGTGCCGGACTCGACGAGCGCGTCCGTGCACTCCTTGGAGGCGGCCAGGTGGAGGTAGGTGAAGAGCGTCTGGTCCTTGCGCAGGCGGTGGTACTCCTCCGCGATCGGCTCCTTGACCTTCAGGAGCAGGTCCGCGGTGGCCCAGACCTCGTCGGCGGTGTCGAGTATCCGCGCTCCGGCCGCGACGTACTCCTCGTCGGGGATCGAGGAGCCGACACCGGCACCGTGCTCGACGACGACCTGGTGACCGTGGCGCACCAGCTCGTGCACGCCGGCGGGGGTGATGGCCACCCGGAACTCGTTGTTCTTGACCTCGCGGGGGATGCCGACCTTCACGTGGATCACGGTCCTTGGCTCAGAGGATGGGCTATTACAAGGCATACCCGCTCAAGCGCGGGCACACCGGGTCAGACCGCAGGAGAATGTGCGGCAGAGCCAGTTTAATGAAGGTGTTCCCTCTGTCTAGCCTTTCAAAGCATTAATCTTCAGACGATGCGCTACGGATTTCGCAGGCGTCTGCGGGATCTTCCCTCAGCATCCGTTCGGCCGTGCTCCGCTCCAGGGCCGCCGCGGTGGGGTCGCCGAGCCGCTCCAGCGTGTCGGCGAGCCGCAGGTGCAGGGCGGCCTGGAGCCGGTCGTCCTCGGCCCGGCGGGCCCAGTCGACGGCCTCCTGGCAGGTGCGCAGCGACTCCTCGGGCCGCCCGGCGTACTCCTGGACCCGGGCCAGCTCGGCCAGCGCCCGCGCGTGCGCGGCCACGTCGTCGGCCTTGCGGTACCCGGCGACGGCCGCGCGCCAGGACCGCACCGCCTCGCCGTACCGGCCCGCGTAGGTGTGGGCGGTGGCGAGGCGCCCGTAGACCCGGGCGGCGTCGGCACGTTCGTCGCGGGCGAGGCGCTGGGCGAGGGCCCGGCCGAACCAGTCGGCGGCGCGGTCGTAGTCGCCGAGCTCCAGGTGGGCACCGCCGACGGATTCCATCGCGCGGCCGGTCGCGTACGGGTCGTTCGCCTCGCGTCCGGCGTCCAGCGCGGCCCGGTAGCGCACCAGGGCCTCGGCGGTGCGGCCGGTGCGGGCGTCCAGGTCGGCCAGGTTCAGCAGGGCCGCCGCCTTCTCCCGGGGCAGTTCGCGGCGCTCGGCCACGTCGAGGACGAGCCGGTGGATCCCGTACAGGTCGGGGGCCGCGGCCCGGGTGCCGAAGTGGGCCACCATGGCCCGCACCAGTTGGGACATGAGTCTGCGGGCGAGGGTGTCCAGCTCGCCGTCGGCGACCGCGAGGCGGGCCGCGGCCAGCAGGGCGGGGCGCCGGGCGCGCAGCCAGTCGGCGGCAGCCCTGGGGTGCGGAAAGCGCAGGTCGCGCGGCGTGGCGAGGAGTTTCTCGCGGGCCTGCGGGCTGTCGGTCTCGGTGACCGCCCGGCAGGACTGCAGCAGGCGTACCGTCCGCTCCAGCATGCGGGCGCGGGCCAGCTGCAGCTCGGCGGGCCGGTCGTGCTTGCGGGCCAGCGCGCTCAGCCGGCCGTGCAGGCACCCGGGGACCTCGTACTCGGGCAGCGGCGAGTCGACGGCGCGCAGCAGGCCGTGGGCGACGAAGTCGTCCAGGGTGGTGCGGGCGCCGCTCACCGAGCAGCCGGCGAGCGCGGAGGCGGTGTGCGGGTCGACCAGGCCCGCCGGTGCCAGGGAGAGCAGCCGCAGCATGCGCGCGGCGGTGCTGGGCAGGGAGGCGTAGACGAGGCCGAAGACGCGGCCGAGCGCGCCCGACTCGTCGCTCTCCGCGTGCACGTGCTTGGCGAGGTCGGCGACGGCCGCCTGGGGGCGCGCCGCGAGCCAGCCGCCGGCCAGGGTCAGCGCGGCCGGTTGGGCCTGGCACAGCTCGACCAGCTGTTCGGCGGCCCGGGGGTCGACGGTGATGCGGACCGAGCCGGTGTGGCGGGACAGCAGCTCCACGGCCGACTTGGTGTCCAGGCCCCCCAGGGTGCACGGGCGGACGTCCGCGATCCCGGTCAGCGGGCCCTCGGCGACGGCGACGGCCAGGCAGTCCGGGGTGTCCGGCAGCAGCGCGTCGACCTGCTCGGCGTCGGCGACGGCGTCGAGCAGGAGCAGGACCCTGCGGTCGGCGAGCGCGGTGCGCAGGTCCTCGGTGAGGTCGTCCTCGTCGGCGCCGGGCGGGGCGGAGCGGTCCAGTGCGCCGAGCAGGTCCCGGGCGAGGCGTTCGACGGGGACGCGGGTGCCGTCCGGTTCGCTCAGCCGGGCCCGCAGCACGCCGTCCGGGTAGTCGTCCGCGACCCGCGCGACCAGTTCCTCGGCGAGCGCGGTGCGGCCCGAGCCGGGACGGCCCGCGATGAGCAGCACGCGCGCGCGGGGGGCCTTGCGGCCGGAGAGGGTGTCGAGGCCGGCGCGCTCGATGTCGGCGCGCAGTTCCTTCAGTTCCCGGGTGCGGCCGAGGAACCCGCTCTCCTCAGCGGGCTCCCGGGACAGCCGTACTTCGTCCGTGTCCACCGCCTGATCCGTCACGGGCCACACTCCCGATCCCACCGCACGCCGGTGCCCGCCGGAAGCCCGGTTCGGGCGTTTGAGAGCCTAGTTCACGCTCTGCGACGTTCCCGGTGGAGCGCGGCGGGCACATCCCCCGATCGGATCAGCCGATGGTCACACCAATGCGGCCCCGAGGGCCGTCCTCAGGCCTCGAAAGGCCGGGCCGGCCACGGCGCCAGGGCCGGACGGAGCGCGTCGAGCCCGTCGCCCCGCTCCGCGGCGACCAGCGAGAGCACGCCCACGACCAGGCAGTTGTTGTGCAGCTCGCCCGCGAGCACCCCTCGGACCAGGTCGGCGACGGGCACCCGCGCCAGCTCCATGTCGGCCTCTTCGTCCTCGACCTCGAAGCGCTCACCGGCGGCCTCGGACAGGTCCCGGGCGAGGAAGATCCGTACGGCCTCGTCGCAGCCGCCGGGGGTGGTGTAGACGTCGGTCAGCACCCGCCAGTCCTCGGCCTTGACGTGCGCCTCCTCGTACAGCTCGCGCTGGGCGGCGTGCAGCGGGTTCTCACCCGGGACGTCGAGCAGGCCGGCCGGGATCTCCCACAGCTTCTCGCGCACCGGGTGCCGGTACTGCCGGATGACCAGCACCCGCCCCTCCCCGTCCAGGGCGAGGACGGCGACCGAGCCGGGGTGGACCTGGTAGTCGCGGGAGACCACGGAGCCGTCGGGCATCACCACGTCGTCCGTGCGGACCGAGGTCTTCTTGCCCCGGAAGGGGGTCTGGCTGCCCCGGACCTCCCACGCCTCGGGAGTGTCCTTGATCGTGCTGCCCGTCATTGCCTGACCTGCCCTTCCAGACGTACGCGAAAGCCGGGGCCCGCGCAGTTGAGTGCGCGCGCCCCGGCCACCGTACAACTGGTGTGCTACTTCGACGTCTTCCGCTCGACCGCGGCCTTGACCAGCCCGGCGAAGAGCGGGTGCGGGCGGGTCGGGCGCGAGCGCAGCTCCGGGTGCGCCTGCGTGGCGACCAGGTAGGGGTGGACGTCGCGCGGGTACTCGACGTACTCGACGAGCTTGCCGTCCGGGGAGGTGCCCGAGAAGACGATGCCGGCCTTCTTCTCCAGCTCCGCGCGGTAGGCGTTGTTCACCTCGTAGCGGTGGCGGTGGCGCTCCTCGACGTACTCCTTGTCGTCGTAGACCTCGCGCACGATGGAGCCCTCGGCCAGCTTCGCCGGGTACATGCCGAGCCGCATGGTGCCGCCCATGTCGCCCTCGCCGGCCACGATGTCCAGCTGCTCGGCCATGGTGGAGATGACCGGGTGGGCGGTGGCCGGGTCGAACTCGGTGGAGTTGGCGTCCGAGATGCCGGCCAGGTTGCGCGCGGCCTCGACGACGATGCACTGCAGGCCGAGGCAGAGGCCGAGCAGCGGGATCCGGTTCTCGCGGGCGTACTTGATCGCGCCGACCTTGCCGAGCACACCGCGGTCGCCGAAGCCGCCGGGGATGCAGATCGCGTCGACGTCGCCGAGCTGCGCCTTGGCGCCGGCCGGGGTCTTGCAGTCGTCGGACGTGACCCACTTGATCTTCACGCGGGCCTTGTTGGCGAAGCCGCCCGCGCGCAGCGCCTCGGTCACCGAGAGGTAGGCGTCGGGCAGGTCGATGTACTTGCCGACCAGGGCCATCACGATCTCGTGCTCGGGCTTGTGGACGCGGTCGAGCAGGTCGTCCCAGGTCGTCCAGTCCACGTCGCGGAACGGCAGGTCCAGCTTGCGGACGACGTAGGCGTCCAGGCCCTCGGTGTGGACGACCTTGGGGATGTCGTAGATGGAGCGGGCGTCGGGGCAGGCCACCACGGCCGCCTCGTCGACGTCGCACATCAGGGAGATCTTGCGCTTGATCGCGGTCGGGACCTCGCGGTCGCAGCGCAGCACGATCGCGTCCGGCTGGATGCCGATGTTGCGCAGGGCGGCGACGCTGTGCTGGGTCGGCTTGGTCTTCAGCTCACCCGAAGGGCCGATGTAGGGCAGGAGCGAGATGTGCACCACGAACACGTTGTCGCGGCCGACCTCGTGCCGGACCTGGCGGACCGTCTCCAGGAACGGCAGCGACTCGATGTCGCCGACCGTGCCGCCGACCTCGGTGATCACGACGTCGACCTCGTCCGTCGCCATGCGGCGGATGCGGTGCTTGATCTCGTTGGTGATGTGCGGGATGACCTGCACGGTGTCGCCCAGGTACTCGCCGCGCCGCTCCTTGGCGATCACCGTGGAGTACACCTGGCCGGTGGTGACGTTGGCCGAGCCGTCGAGGTCGCGGTCGAGGAAGCGCTCGTAGTGGCCGATGTCCAGGTCGGTCTCGGCGCCGTCGTTGGTGACGAACACCTCACCGTGCTGGAAGGGGTTCATCGTGCCGGGGTCGACGTTCAGGTACGGGTCGAGCTTCTGCATCACGACGCGCAGGCCCCGGGCCTTGAGCAGCATGCCGAGGCTGGAGGCGGTGAGCCCCTTGCCGAGCGAGGAGGCGACACCCCCGGTGACGAAGATGTGCTTGGTCGTCGAAGATTTGGGCGGCATGGCCAAGAGGGGGCTCCCGTGGTCGCGGTCTGGGGTGCGGTGCGTTCGTCCTCCGCCCCGGTCGTCCCGGGTGTCGTCGGCGGCGCCGTCGCTGCGGTTCCGGGGTTTTTCTCCCACCGGTCCACGGGCTACCAGCGTATCAGCGCCTCGGGGCGATGGCGTCCGGCCACCCTCCGCGCACGCCCGGACACGCAGGTGGGAAGGTCACCGTTTCCTCACACGCCGGTCACCCGTTCGGCGGACCCGGGTTGCCCGGAGCGGCACACAGATCATCTACGTGCGTCGTATCCTGCTCGGACGTTCGCTGCCGAGCCCGCCCGGCGACACGGCACCACCCCTCGCCCGTCCGTACCGGAACAACGAGAGCTCGTCAGTTCGTTGAGAAACAATTGTCGTTCGAGGCATCACGTTTGGCTGCACGGCCGGACGGCTGCTTTGCTTCATGGCTCAACGAGGCATGGCACGCAGGACCGACATCCTCGACACACATTCCCTGACACACACCCCTGACCCCACCCTTGACCGCTGACCGCACTAGCGACCGCCCCCATGCGGGGTGACGTGGCCGTTCGACTGGAGTTGCACGTGGCCGGGCGCATCGAAGACTACGCACTCATCGGAGACATGCAGACCGCTGCCCTGGTCTGCCGGGACGGCACAGTCGACTGGCTGTGCCTGCCCCGCTTCGACTCGCATGCCATCTTCGCCGGCCTGCTGGGCACCGGGGAGCACGGTTTCTGGCGGCTCGGCCCCGCCTACGCGCCCGGTGCCGAACCGCCCACCTCCGCCCGGCGGACCTACCGCGGCGACTCGCTGATCCTGGAGTCCGAGTGGGACACCCCGCGCGGCACCGTCCGGGTGATCGATTTCATGCCGCCTCGCGACGGCGCACCGCAGCTGATCCGGATCGTGGAGGGCGTCTCCGGCCGGGTGCCGATGCGCTCGGAGCTGCGGATGCGGTTCAGCTACGGCCGGGTGGTCCCCTGGGTGCACAAGCAGGAGGGCCGCACGGTGGCCGTCGCGGGCCCGGACTCCGTGTGGTTCGACACGGAGGCGGAGACCTACGGCAAGGCGCTGACCACGTACGCGGACTTCACCGTGGCGCCGGGTGACCGGGTGGCGTTCACGATCTCGTGGGAGCCGTCGCACAAGGAGCCGCCGGCGCTGCCCGAGCCCGAGCAGTCGCTGGTGGCCACCGAGGACTTCTGGCGCGACTGGGTCGAGCACTGCACGTACCACGGTCCCTACCGCGAGGCCGTGGTCCGCTCCCTGATCACGCTCAAGGCCCTGACGTACGCCCCGACCGGCGGCATCGTCGCCGCGCCCACCACCTCCCTGCCGGAGGACATCGGCGGCGTCCGCAACTGGGACTACCGCTACACCTGGCTGCGCGACGCCGCGATCACGCTGTCCTCGCTGCTGCGCACCGGCTACCGCGAGGAGGCCCGCGCCTGGCGCGAGTGGCTGCTGCGCGCGGTCGCCGGCGACCCGGAGAACCTGCAGATCATGTACGGCATCGCCGGCGAGCGGGAGCTGGGCGAGGCGGAGCTGGACTGGCTGCCGGGCTACGAGAACTCGACGCCGGTCCGGGTCGGCAACGGCGCGGCCCACCAGCTCCAGCTGGACGTCTACGGCGAGGTGACCGAGGCCCTGCACCTGGGCCATATGACGGGCCTGGCCCGCAACGACTACGCCTCGGTGCTCCAGCTCAAGCTGATCCGCTACCTGGAGGACCACTGGAACGAGCCGGACGAGGGCATCTGGGAGGTGCGCGGCCCGCGCCGCCACTTCGTGCACTCCAAGGTGATGGCCTGGGTCGCCGTCGACCGCACCATCAAGCTGATCGAGTCCGGTGACGCGGACGGCCCGCTGGAGCGCTGGAAGCAGCTGCGCGACGACATCCACCGGGACGTGTGCGAGAAGGGCTACGACAAGGAACGCAACACCTTCACGCAGTCCTACGGCTCCCCGGAGCTGGACGCCTCCCTGCTGCTGATCCCGCAGATGGGCTTCCTGCCTCCGGACGACAAGCGGGTCATCGGCACCATCGAGGCCATCCAGCGGGAGCTGTCCACCTCGGACGGCTTCATCCTGCGCTACCCGACGGACGGCAAGGACGAGGGCGTCGACGGTCTGCCGGGCGACGAGGGCGCCTTCCTGGCCTGTTCGTTCTGGATGGCGGACGACCTGGCGATGATCGGCCGGGTGGACGAGGCGCGGAAGCTCTTCGAGAAGCTGCTCTCCCTGCGCAACGACCTGGGCCTCCTCGCCGAGGAGTGGGACCCGCGCCTGCAGCGCCAGGTCGGCAACTTCCCCCAGGCGTTCAGCCATGTCCCCCTGATCGACACGGCCCTCCGGCTGACGGCGAGCGGCGCGTACGGCGGCTGAACTCCCCCGGGTCGGGGGCAGGTCCGGGCGCCGTCGGTTGCCCGATGCCTGCGCCCCGCTCAGGGCGCCAGCGCGGTGAGGGTCCGTTCGCCGCCCGGGTCGCCTGCCGTCGCCGGTACCAGGGCGATCTCGTCCAGGCCCGCCTGCGCGTAGGCGTCCATGCGCGCCCGTACGGTGTCCAGGTCGCCGATCAGGCCGACGGTGGCCGCGGCCTCTGCCGGCAGTGCGCGCAGCCGGGTGTCCGCGTCGGCTCCCGTACGGGCCAGCGCGACCGCCGCGCCGAAGCCAGCCTCCTCGAACATCTCGCGGTAGCCGGGCACCGTGAGATAGCCCACGACGCTGCGCATGACCTGGGTGAGCGAGGCGGGGTCCGGGTCGACGGCGGCGGGGACCCAGGCGGCCAGCGTCGGCGGGGTCCGCCCGGCCTCCCCGGCCGCGGCCAGCAGCCGGGCGCGCAGGGCGCGGACCTGCTCGGGCGAGACCACGTCGAGGAGCATGCGGTCGGCGTACCGGGCAGCGACGGAGATCGCACGGTCGCCGAACGCCGCCACGGTGAGCGGCCCGCCCGGCGGCCGGTGACGGCGCGTAAAGGCGCTGCCGGGTACGACGGGTTCGCCCGGCGCCCCGTGGAGGAGGTCCCGCAGCGCCGCGGCGCTCGCCTCCAGCGTGGCCGCCGGACGTTCCCGGGGCCGGCCGTGCACACCCTCGACGACCCGCTTGCTGGACGTGCCCAGCGCCACGCCGACCGGGCGCCCGGTCACCGCGGCCACCGAGGCGGCGCCCCGCGCGATGCCGTGCGGGTCGCGCACCGACACGGCGACCGGCCCGGCGGTGAGCGCCACCCGCCGCGTGCCCGCCCCGACGGCCGCGGCCAGTACGAACGCGTCCCAGGTGGGTCCCTCCCCCAGCCACACCTCGGGGTATCCCAGCCGGTCGGCCTGTTGCGCCACGCGCAAGGGCTCGTCGAGGGGGCTGGCGTCCTCACGTGCGGCGGCCACGACGGTGATGTCCATGCCCGGTGCCCTACCCAGCGGGCGGCCGCCGACCCGGGGGCGGTCGGGTGGATGTCCCGGGTGGGGCTTGGCCGGGTAGCGTCCGGCTCATGGACAGCGGCATGAGCAGCGCATTCGACACGCAGGGGGCCGGGATCACCGTGCGGCGGGCACTGGAGCTGCCCGGGCTGCGCAGCGGTCTGCCGGAGATCGTCGCGGGTGCCGACCGCATGCAGCGCACGGTGCGCTGGGTGCACGCGGGCGAGGTGCCCAACATCGCCTCGCTGCTCAAGGGCGGCGAACTGCTGCTGACCACCGGGTACGGCCTGGGCACCCGCCCCGCCGAGCAGCGGGCGTTCGTGCGCACGCTGGCCGAGCGCGGCATCGCGGCGCTGGTCGTGGAGCTGGGCCCGCGCTTTTCCCGGCTGCCGGCGGCCCTGGTCGACACGGCCCGCGCGGCCGGGCTGCCACTGGTGCAGCTGCACCGCGAGGTGCCGTTCGTGACGGTCACCGAGGAGATCCACACCGAGATCGTCAACGGCCACTACGCGCTGCTCCAGCGGGCCGAGGAGGTGCACCGCCGCTGCACCGAGGCACTGCTGGGCGGCGGCGGGGTGCCCCAGGTCCTCGCCATCCTGGCCGACTTCGCCGGCAACCCCGTCTTCCTGGAGACCACCGACGGCCGGCTGCTGTACGCCGCCGGATCCGGACCCGAGGGCGCCGACCCCCTCCAGGTCTGGGAGGGGCTGCGGGACCCGCACAAGGACGCGCCGCCCCCAACGGGCTCGGTCCTCGTGGACGTGCCCGGCGGCGGCCCCGGCACGGGGTCGGTCCGGGCCCGCCTCGTCCTGCTGCCGGTACGGTCCGCGCCGGCGCCGGTGCACCGGATGGCGGCGGAGCGGGCGGCGGGCATCCTCGCCGTGGTGCTGATGCAGGCGCGTCAGGAGGAGGAGCTGGCGGCGCGCGGGCGGGGCGACTTCCTCACCGACCTGGCCGAGGGCCGGATCACCGCGCAGGACGCCCCGGCGCAGGCCCGGGTCCTGGGCTTCAAGCCGGGCTCGGGGCCGCTGCTGCCGGTGGTGATGCGGCTGGGCGACGCGTTGTCCCCCGCGGGCGGCGGCTGGGCGGTGCTGGCGCGCGCGGTCGCCGAGGAGCTGGCCTCGGTGGGGGTGCCGGTCCTGCTGGGCGTGCGGCCGGTGGAGGGCCGGGTCCCGCTGCTGCTGGGGCTGCGCGCGGAGTCGGAGCGGGGAGCGGTCGCCGACCGGGTCGCGGCGGCGCTGCGGGCGGGCGTGGAACGGGCCGGGATGCAGCGCCCGGGAGCGCAACCGCCCGTCGTGGTCGTCGGGGTGTCCGGCGGCTGGGCGGCGGCCTCGGCGGGCCTCAGGCACGCGGCGGAGACGGCGACCGCGGCGCAGGGCCTCACCGACCGGCCCTGGTACGACGCGCGGCGCCTGGACATCGACCTGCTGCTGTGGCGGCTGCGCGACCACCCGGACCTCGCGGCGTTCGTGGACCGGGCGATCGGCCCGCTGCGGGACCACGACGACCGCTCGAAACCGCCCCTGCTGCCCACCCTCCAGACGTACCTGGCCCACGCCGGCCGCAAGGCGGAGACGGCGCGCGAGCTCCACCTCAACCGGCAGACGCTCTACAACCGGCTGGCCCGGATCGGGGAGTTGCTGGGCACGGACCTCGACGACCCGCAGACCGTACTGGCGTTGAGCCTGGCCCTGCGCGCCCGCCGGCACGTTCCGTAGCGGACGCTCCCGGGCGGGCGGGGTTCGCAGGCGGGTGCCTAGAGCAACGGCGTGGGCTGGGTCAACTCGTCGTAGACGCTCAGCACCTGGGCGACGGTCTCGTCCTCGGTCGGCCAGGTGGCCGCCTGCCGTGCGCCGCGCTGTCGCAGCTCCTCCCGCCGCGCCGGGTCGGCGAGCAGGCGGACCACGGCGTCGGCGAGAGCCTCCCCGTCCTCCGGCGGCACGAGTTCGGCGGCGTCGCCGACCAGCTCGGGGATGCCTCCGACGGCACCCGCGACGAGCGGCACGCGTGCGTGGAGCGCCTCCTGGGCGAGGACCGAACGCCCCGGCTCCCGGCGGCTCGGCAGCAGCGCGAGGTCGGCCGCCGCCAGCAGGTCGGGCACGTCGTCGCGGCTGCCGGCGAGCACCACCGGCAGTCCCTCGCCCTCGATCCGCCCCTGCAACTCCCCGCGCAGCGGGCCCTCCCCGGCGACCACGACCAGCGGCGCCGGGTCGAGGCCGCGCCAGACGCGCGCGGCGTCGAGCAGGACGTCGTACCCCCGGTGCGGCTCCAGGGAACCGACCGCGATCAGCAACGGGCGGTCGATGGCGCCGAGTTCGGCGCGGAGCTTGGCCCGCAGCCGGTCGGGGTCCTCGGGTCCGGCCGGCCGGCCGGGCCGGGCGGGGAGCGCGACGGGGCCGAGGCGGGCGTCCCGCGCCCCCGTGCGCCGCGCCCCGTCGACCAGCTCCGAGGTGGCGCCGAGCACGACGGTGGCGGCCTTCATCACCCGCCGCTCCAGCACGCGCAGCAGATGGGCGCGGGCCCCCTCGGCATGCACCCGGTCGTGCCAGGTGACGACGAGCGGTGTGCGCACCCGCCGCCCGCCGAGGGCCAGGGCGGCCCGGAAGGAGGCGTGCAGTCCGTGCGCGTGCACCAGGTCGGCCTCGGCGCACACCGTCCGCAGCGCGGCCACCGAGACGGGATCGCTGCTGCGCGGCACGTGCACGTGGTCGGCCCCGGCGCCGGTGAAGTCGTAGGTGCGCTCCGCATCGGAGGGGGCGCACACCGTCACCTTCACGCCCCTCGCGACGAGCCCCGCGGCCAACGAGCGCACGTGAGCGCTGCTGCCGGCGTTGCCGCCGCCCAGCACCTGCACGGTGCGCAGCGGGGACTGGCCGTGCGGTGAGTGGCTGCTCACAGGGGTCACCTGGCCGGGGCTCCTGGTTCGGCGGGGGACGGTCACGAAGAACGTACAGAAGGATGGTGCGGACGGGGTGCGCCGGGCGGATTCCGGTGCGCCGCTCCGTCAAGGATGCCAGGCCGCACGGGTGTTCCGGGAACGACGGCCGCCACGAGCGGACGGCCGACGGGACAACGACACCGAACCGCCTCACTCGTACGAGTGAACGTCACACCGCCGCGCCGACCCGCCCGGGGCGGGCGTTTGGGGACCGCCGAGGTGCGCCCGCCCGGACACCGAAGTGCTACTGGTCGGCCCGGGCCGCCTCCAGCAGTTCCTCCGCGTGGGCACGGGCCGTCTCCGAGTCCTCCTGGCCAGCGAGCATCCGGGAGAGTTCCCGGACGCGTTCCTCACCCTCCAGGACCTTCACGCCGGAGCGGGTGACCGAGCCGTCGTTCGTCTTCTCCACCAGCAGCTGCCGGTCGGCGAACGCGGCCACCTGCGGCAGGTGCGTGACGACGACGACCTGCGCGCTCTTCGCCAGCCGCGCCAGCCGCCGCCCGATCTCCACCGCCGCCTTGCCGCCGACCCCGGCGTCGACCTCGTCGAAGAGGTACGTCGGCACGGGATCGGTGCCCGCGAAGACGACCTCCACGGCCAGCATCACGCGCGACAGCTCACCGCCGGAGGCGCCCTTGGCGATCGGCCGCGGCGGCGCTCCCGGGTGCGGGGCGAGCAGCAGCTCCACCTCGTCGGCGCCCGACGGCCCGTAGGCGACGGTCCGCCCGCCGACCTCGACGCCCTCCGGGTCCTCGGTCTGCCGGATCGCGAAGGACACGCGCGCGTGGGGCATGGCGAGCGACGCCAGCTCGGCGGTCACCGCGGCGGCGAACCGCTCGGCGGCCTCGATCCGCGCGTCGGACAGCGCCTGCGCGAGCCCGCCCAGCTCCGCCCGCAGCGCGTCCCGCTCTGCGGTCAGCTCGCCGATCCGCTCGTCGTCCCCGTCCAGCTCCGTCAGCCGTGCAGCACCCTGCTCGGCCCAGGTCAGCACGGCCGCGATGTCCTCGCCGTACTTCCGCGTCAGCGCGGTCAGCGCGGCCCGGCGCTCCTCGACCGCCGCGAGACGCAGCGGGTCGGCGTCCAGGTCGTCGGCGTACCCGGCGAGTTCCCCGGCCACGTCGCGCAGCAGGATGCCGACCTCGCCGATCCGCTCGGCGAGCGCGGCCAGCGCCGGGTCGTGGGACCGTACGGCGTCCAGGGCCCGCTGCGCGCCCGCGACGAGCGTGGAGCCGTCCACGCCCTCGGGGTCCTCCGGGTTGCCCGCCAGGGCGGCGTGGGCGGCCGTGGCGGCCGACGCGAGCGCCTCGGCGTGTCCCAGCCGCTCCGCCTCCTCCGCCAGCTCCACGTCCTCACCGGCGCGCGGCTCGACGGCCGCGATCTCGTCGAGGCCGTAGCGCAGGAGGTCGGCCTCCTGAGCGCGCTCACGCGCGCGCGTGGTGATCTCCTCCAGCTCACGGGCGACGGCCCGCAGCCGCCGGTACGCCTCCGCGTACTTGGCGAGCGGTCCGGCGACCGCGTCGCCCGCGTACCGGTCCAGTGCCTGCCGCTGCCGGTTCAGCTTCAGCAGCCCCTGCTGGTCGGTCTGCCCGTGCACGGCGACCAGCTCGTCGGCCAGCTCGGCGAGCATCCCCACCGGCACCGACCGCCCGCCCAGGTGCGCCCGCGATCTTCCCTCGGCGGACACGGTACGGCTGATCAGCAGCGCCCCGTCGTCCAGCTCGGCCCCGGCCTCCTCGGCCCGGACGGCGGCCGCGGCGTCGCCGGGCACGGCGATGCGCCCCTCGACGACCGCGTTCTTCGCCCCGATCCGCACGAGCGCCGCGTCGGCGCGTCCGCCCAGCAGCAGGCCCAGGCTGGTGACCACCATGGTCTTGCCGGCACCCGTCTCACCGGTGACAGCGGTGAACCCGGGCGACAGCTCGACCACGGCGTCGTCGATGACCCCGAGCGACCGTATCCGCATCTCCTCAAGCACGGACACGACCATACGAGGTCGAGGGCGAGGAGCGCACACAGGCTGCCCTTGCAACGCCGTCCAGTGCATGCCGCTCCGGGGCGCGGGGAACGGCGCGACCAGCCACGGACCACCCGCGGCCGGGCCACAACAGAACCACCCCTTCGAGACCGCTAGTGCGGCGCCCCGCGCCACCCTGACACCGGCAACGCGAACTTCGCGACCAGCCGGTCCGTGAACGACGCGTGATGCAGTCGAGCCAACCGCACCGGCACCGCCCCCCGCCGCACCTCCACCCGAGCGCCCGGCGGCAACTCCACCGTCCGCCGCCCGTCGCACCACAACACCCCCGGCGGGACATGCGGCAGCACCTCCACCGCGAGCACCGAGTCCGGCGAGGTCACCAGCGGCTTCGCGAACAGCGCGTGGGCGCTGATCGGCACCATCAGCAGCGCCTCCACCTCGGGCCACACCACGGGGCCCCCGGCCGAGAAGGCGTACGCCGTCGACCCGGTCGGCGTCGACAGCACGATGCCGTCGCAGCCGAACCCCGTCACCGGCCGGCCGTCGATCTCCAGCACGACTTCCAGCAGCTTCTCGGCGCCCGCCTTCTGCACGGCGGCCTCGTTCAGCGCCCAGTCGGTGTGCACGATGTCGCCGTTGCGGTGCACGACGACGTCGACGGTCATCCGCTCCTCGACCTCGTAGGCCCGGCTCACCACCCGGTCGACGACCTTGTCGAGGTCGTCGCGCTCGGCCTCCGCGAGGAAGCCGACCCGCCCGAGGTTGACGCCGAGCATCGGGACCCCGGAGGCGCGGGCGAACTCGGCGCCGCGCAGCAGCGTGCCGTCGCCGCCCAGCACGATCAGCAGTTCGCACCCGTCCAGGCACTGCGGAGTGGCCTCGCCGACCAGTTCCACCTCGCCCGGCAGCGGCAGGTCGCGGGCCTCCGCCTCCAGCACCCGTACCCCGAGCCCGGCGTTCAGCAGCCCCTTTACCACCAGTTCGGCGCTGCGAACGGCCGCGGGACGCCCGGTGTGGGCGAGCAGGAAAACAGTACGCGCTCGGTTCTGTGTCAACGCGGCCCCTCCGCCACTGCACGGTCAACGTCGGCCGGGTCCAGTTCACCGGCCCCGGCCCGCAGCCACAGAAAGTACTCGACGTTCCCGGAGGGACCCGGCAGCGGACTGGCGGTGACCCCCTTCACCCCGAGCCCCAGCTCCCAGGCCCGGTGCGCGACTCCCCGCACGGCCTCGGCGCGCAACTGCGCACTGCGTACCACTCCCCCGCTGCCGAGCCGCTCCTTCCCCACCTCGAACTGCGGCTTCACCATCATCACCAGGTCGGCGTCCGGCCGGGTGCACCGCACCAGTGCGGGCAGTACCAGTCCGAGCGGGATGAAGGACAGATCCCCCACCACAAGGTCCACGGGCTCCCCATCGATCGCTTCCGGCGTCAACTCGCGTACGTTCGTACGGTCCTTGACGGTGACGCGTTCATCCTGCTGGAGACTCCACGCGAGTTGTCCGTATCCGACGTCCACGGCGACGACGTGCGCGGCGCCCGCCCGCAGCAGTACGTCGGTGAAGCCGCCGGTGGAGGCACCGGCGTCCAGGGCCCGCCGCCCCTCGACGACGAGGCCCCGCGGTACGAAGGCGGAGAGGGCCCCGGCGAGCTTGTGGCCGCCGCGCGAGACGTAGTCGGGGTCGTTGTCGTCGGCGGTCACGACGATCGCGGCGGCGGTCTCGACCTGCGTGGCGGGTTTGGTCGCGACGGTCTTGCCGACGGTGACCCGCCCGGCGGCGATCAGCTGGCTCGCGTGCTCACGCGAGCGCGCCAGCTTGCGGCGCACCAGCTCCGCGTCGAGACGGCGGCGTGCGACTCCTGCCACGTTCGGTTCAGCTCCTGCGGTCGTACGGTGATGGTGGTGACGGGGGCGCCGGTGGTCCCGGGCGGGTGTCGAGCGCGGTGAGCGCGTCGCGCAGCCCCCGGTGTACATCCTCGTACACCTCGACGTGTCCGTCGGTGGCCAGGTGGTCGGCGTCGGCCAGCCGCGCCAGTCCGGCGTCGACCTCGGCGTTCCCGGTGGGGTCGCGCGGGACGCCCAGCGGGGCGGGGGCGGCCGGCTCGTACCCGGGGCCGGTGCGCACCCCGGGCTCCGCCTGCTCGGGCTCGGTCTCCGGCTCCGGCTCCGGTACTGCGTCGCTCATGCCCCGACGCTACCGCGTGGCGCTGGGGTACGGTCGGTCCCGATGGCGACGACTGAGGAGTGCCGTGCCGCACTCGACAAGCTCTCTGACCACATGCGGAGCGCCGAAGGGGACGTGCGGTCGGCCGCGGAGCTGGACCGCTCGGTGAGCTGTCACATCACCGACCTGGACGTCACCTTCGCCGGACGCATGGCGGACGGCCGCATCGACGTGCGCGAGACCCTTGCCGGGCCGCCGCGCGAGAAGGCCGAGATCCGGCTGGCGATGACCGGCGACGACCTGGTCGCCCTGGTCGCGGGCGAGCTGAACTTCGCCAGGGCCTGGGGTTCGGGCCGGGTGAAGCTGGAGGCCGGCCTGCGCGATCTGTTCCGGCTCAGGAAGCTCCTGTAGCAACCGCCTTCGCCTGCTTGGTCACCTGCTCGTTCTCCTGCTTGGTGCGCCCCTTGCGGGCGGCCGGCACCACCAGCGGCGTACCCGTCTCCGGATCGTCGATGACCTGGCAGCGGAGCCCGAAGACCCGCTCGACCAGGTCGGCGGTGACGATGTCCTTCGGCGCGCCCTCGGCGATGATCTCCCCGTCGCGCAGGGCGATGAGGTGGGTGGCGTAGCGGGCGGCGTGGTTGAGGTCGTGCAGCACGGCCACGAGGGTGCGGCCCTGCTCCTCGTGGAGTTCCGCGCACAGGTCGAGGACGTCGATCTGGTGCTGGATGTCCAGGTACGTCGTCGGTTCGTCGAGGAGCAGCAGCGGGGTCTGCTGGGCGAGCGCCATGGCGATCCACACGCGCTGGCGCTGTCCGCCGGAGAGTTCGTCGACGTAGCGGTCGGCCAGCTCGGAGATGCCCGTCTGGGCCATCGACTCCTGCACGACCCGCTCGTCCTCGGTCGACCACTGGCGCAGGATGCCCTGGTGCGGGTAGCGGCCGCGGCCGACGAGGTCGCCGACGGTGATGCCGTCGGGCGCGATGGACGACTGCGGGAGCAGGCCGAGGGTCCGGGCGACCTGCTTGGCGGGCATCGACTGGATGACCGACCCGTCGAGCAGCACCCGGCCCCGGCTCGGCTTGAGCATCCGTGACAGGGCGCGCAACAGGGTGGACTTGCCGCACGCGTTCGGGCCGACGATCACGGTGAAGGAGTTGTCGGGTATCTCCACCGACAGCTTCTCCGCGATGACCCGCTGGTCGTAGGCGAGGGTGACGTTCTCGGCGGTCAGGCGGTTCACGTTGCTGTTGCTCCTTCGGTTGTTCGGCCCGCTGCGACGGCCGGTGCCGGCGCTCATATCCGGCCCGCCTTGCGCTCGGTGACCAGCAGCCACAGCAGGTAGACGCCGCCGAGTACGCCGGTGACGACGCCCACGGGCAGTTGCTCGGCGCCGAAGACCCGCTGCGAGACGAAGTCCGCGCCGACCAGCAGGGCGGCACCCATGCACAGGGACGGCACCAGGTTGGGGCCGGGCGAGCGGGTCAGGCGCCGGGCGAGCTGCGGCGCGGTGAGCGCCACGAAGCTGACCGGTCCGGCGGCGGCGGTGGCCGCGGCGGTGAGCAGGACGGCCGCCACCATCAGCAGCGCCCGCACCCGCTCGACGCGCACCCCGAGGGCGTACGAGACGTCGTCGCCCATCTCCATCATCCGCAGGGCCCGCCCGTTGGTGAGCACCAGCGGCACGAGCACGGCACACAGCGCGAGAAGGGGCCAGACCTGGTCCCAGTCGCGGCCGTTGAGGGAGCCGGTCATCCAGACGACGGCGCGGGAGGCGTCGACGATGTCGGCCCGGGTCATCAGGTAGCCGTTGACCGCCGTGACGATCGCGGACACGCCGATACCGACCAGGACCAGCCGGTAGCCGTGCACACCCCGCTTCCAGGCGAGCAGATAGATGGCGAGACCGGTCACCAGGCCGCCGACGAGCGCGCCGACGGTCACCTGGGCCGAGCTGCCGGAGAACAGGACGATCATGATGAGCGCGCCGGCCGTCGCCCCCTGCCCGAGGCCCAGTACGTCCGGACTGCCGAGCGGGTTGCGGGAGATGGCCTGGAAGAGCGCGCCGCCGACGCCGAGGGCGCCGCCGACCAGCAGCCCGACCAGGACGCGCGGCAGCCGCAGCTCGTTGACGATGAACTCCTGCCCGGCGTTGCCCTGGCCGACCAGGGTCTTCAGCACGTCGACGGCCGGTATGTCGAAGTCGCCGGTGCCGATCAGCAACACGCTCGCGGCGAGCGCGAGGAGCAGCAGCAGCACGACGACGACCACGGCCCGCACATCCAGGCGCAGGGACAGCCCACCCGGAGTGCGGACGGCCCGATTGCTCTTCACGTACTTCGCGGTCTTCCCGTTCTTCGCGGTCTCGCCGTTCTTCGCGGTCCCGTTCTTCGCGGTCTTCACAGCTGGGCCGTCCTCCGCCGTCGTACGAGAAAGATGAAGACCGGCCCGCCGAGGACGGCGGTGACGATGCCGACCTGGAGCTCCGAGGGCCGGGCGACGATCCGGCCGAGGACGTCCGCGCCCAGCAGCAGCACCGGGGACAGGATCGCCGCGTAGGGCAGGATCCAGCGCATGTCGGGTCCGGTGAAGGAGCGGACGATGTGCGGGATCATCAGCCCGACGAAGACGATCGGCCCGCAGGCCGCGGTCGCGGCGCCGCACAGCACGGTCGCGGCGAGCATGGACAGCGCCCGGGTGCGGTTCAGGTTGGCGCCGAGGGCCTTGGCGGTGTCGTCGCCCATCTCCATGGCGTTGAGCGGCCGGGCGAGCGCGAGGGCGAGGACCGTGCCCACCACGAAGAAGGGCAGCACTTCCCTGATGGTCCCGGTCGTCGCCGAGGCGAGCGAACCGACTGTCCAGAAGCGCATCCGGCCCAACGCGGCGTCGTCCATGATCATCACGGCCTGGAGGTAGCCGAAGAGCGCTGCACTGATCGCGGTACCGGCCAGCACCAGCCGCACCGGCGTGGCCCCCCGGCTGCCGCCCAGGAACCAGACCAGCGCGCCGACGCCGGCCGCACCGGCGAAGGCGAACCAGACGTACCCGGTCAGCGAGGTGACGCCGAAGAAGGTGATGCCCGTGACGACGGCCGCCGAGGCCCCCGCGTTGATGCCGAGCAGTCCGGGGTCGGCCAGTGGATTGCGTGTCAGCGCCTGGAGCACGGCGCCCGCGAGACCGAGGGCGGCACCGGCCAGCAGACCGAGAACGGTCCGGGACAGCCGCTCGCCGACCACCACGTCGCCGTAGGTGCCCGAGTCGTGGAAGAGGCCGTGCCAGACCTCCGCCAGGGACAGGTCCTTCGCACCGACCGCGATGCTCGCCAACACGATCAACACCAGGACCGCCACGGAGACGGGCAGCCCCGCGGCACGCAGGACGCGGCGCTTGGAGGGCGGCGCGGGAGCGGTCTCCGCGCGCTGTTCGGGGGGACTGTCGACCAACACGCAGTTAGGTTAGCCTACCCTGCTAATCGATCACGATCCCCGAGCCTTCCCGAGGCCGCCCCGGCCCGGCATCACGCACCCTCTACGCACCCCCGGCGCACACCGGCCCGCGACCCGGCGCCTTCCCCGTACACCGCGTCACAACCCCAACCGCGCCAGCGCCTTCCCCGAGTCCAGCCGGCAGCCCCGCTCCCCGCCCGCCGTCCAGGCCGCCGCGCACAGGGCCCGCAGCCCGTCCAGCGCCGCGCCCTCGCCGTCCAGCTCCAACCGCTCCCCGCCGGCCGTCGCCGTCCAGCCTCCGCAGCGGAAGCCTCCCTCCGCGTCACCCGTGACCTCCGGCTGCCCGGTGAGCAGCCCTCGCAGATCGGCGTCGACGTACGTCGGCCGGTGCCGCGGCGGCGCCGCCAGCAGCTGCGCCCCGTCGGTGACGCCGGTCAGGACGAGCAGCGAGTCCACCTCCCCGTTGAACGCGCCCTCGATGTCGGTGTCCAGCCGGTCGCCCACCACCAACGGGCGCCGGGCGCCGGTCCGCAGGATCGTCTCCCGGTGCATGGGCGGCAGGGGCTTCCCCGCGACCTGCGGCTCGGCGCCGGTCGCGATCCGCACGACCTCCACCGCCGCGCCGTTGCCCGGGGCGATCCCGCGGGCGCCCGGGATGGTCAGGTCGGTGTTGGAGGCGTACCAGGGCACGCCCCGCGCGATTGCGTAGCATGCCTCGGCGAACCGCCCCCACGGCAGCTCGGGACCGCCGAACCCCTGCACCACGGCCGCCGGATCGTCCTCGGCCGACTCCACGGGCTCGAGACCGCGCTCACGCAGCGCCACGCGCAGGCCCTCCCCGCCGATCACCAGCACCCGCGCTCCCGAGGGCAGCTGCTCGGCGATCAGCCGGGCCACCGCCTGCGCCGACGTGATGACATCCTCGGCCCCCGTCGGTATCCCCAGCTCGGTCAGGTGCGCGGCCACCGCGTCGGGTGTCCGGAGCGCGTTGTTGGTGACGTAGGCCAGGCGCATCCCGCCGTCGCGGGCCGCGGCGAGGGAGTCGACGGCGTGGGCGATCGCGTTCCCCCCGGCGTACACCACGCCGTCCAGGTCGAGCAGCGCGGTGTCGTACGCCTCACTCAGGTCCGGCCCACTGCCCGCGGGCCTCGTCCTGACGCTCCGGCTCATTGCGCATCGCTCCTCGTTCGTCGCCTTTCCCCCGATCATCCCCCATGCCACTGACACACGTACGATGCCGGGATGAACTCTGCAGGTCACCCGGAAGCAACGGCGCGCCGGGGCCTGGAACTCACCCCGTTCCGAGGCCTCCGCTACGACCCCGACCGGGTCGGCAGCCTGGCCGCCGTCACCTCCCCTCCCTACGACGTCGTGGTCCGCCCCGACGGCCTGCTCCACCTCGAGTCCGCCGACCCGTACAACATCGTCCGGCTGATCCTGCCCCAGGCCGCCACGCCCGAGGCGCGCAACGAGCAGGCCGCCCGCACCCTGCGGCGCTGGACGGCGGCGGGTGTCCTGACCACCGACCCCGAACCGGGCCTGTACGTCTACGAACAACGCGACGACGCCGGCATGCTGCAGCGCGGCATCATCGGCGCCCTGCGCGTGTCGGACCCCGCCGAGCAGGTGGTCCTGCCGCACGAGGACGTCATGCCCCACGTCGTCGCCGACCGCGCGGCGCTCATGCGGGCCACCCGGGCGAACCTCGAACCGCTGCTCCTGACCTACCGCGGCGACGACAGGGCGCCGGCCACCACGACTCTCGTGGAACGGACCGCCGAGCAGCCGCCGCTCCTCTCCACGACCACGGAGGACGGCTTCTGCCACCGCCTGTGGTCGGTCACCGACCAGGACACCGTAGCCCGCGTCCGCGCCGAGCTGTCCCGGCACCAGGCCCTCATCGCCGACGGCCACCACCGCTGGGCCACCTACCGCACCCTGCGCGCGGAACACCCTTCGCCCAGCCCCTGGGACCACGGCCTGGTCCTCCTGGTCGACACGGCCCGCTACCCGCTCCGCGTCCGCGCCATCCACCGCCTGCTGCACGACCTGCCGGTGCCCGAGGCCGTGGCCGCCCTGGACGGGCACTTCCGCGTCCGCCGCCTGGACACACCTCTGGACGCGTCCCTGGAAACCCTGGCGAAGGCGGCCGACGCGGGCAACGCCTTCCTCCTCGCCGGCGACGGCGCCTTCCACCTCGTCGACCTGCCGGATCCCGGCCTGCTGGCCCGCACGGTCCCCACCGACCGGCCCGATGCCTGGCGCACCCTGGACGCCACCGTCCTGCACGCCACGCTCCTCGCCCACGTCTGGCACGTCCCCGACGACTCGGCGGCCCACATCTCCTACATCCACGACACGGCGGCCACCGTCGAGAAGGCCGAACGCGACGGCGGTACGGCGGTGCTGATGCACCCGGTCCGCGAGGAGGTCGTCCGCGACCTGGCCCGGCAGGGCGTCACGATGCCCCGCAAGTCCACGTCCTTCGGCCCGAAACCGGCCTCGGGCCTGGTGCTGCGCGCACTCGACGCCTGAGACGGTCCTGACGACATGCCGAAGGGGGCGGGCCCGTGAACCGGCCCGCCCCCTTCGACTCGCCCTCAGACCCTCAGACTCTCAGGTCCTCACGGCCGTCGAACCGTCAGTCCTTGCCACCGTCCTCGGCGGCAGGGCTCTCACCATCGCTCTCGGACTCGCCCTCGTCCAGGGCGTCCATGAACTCCACACCGTCCAGCTCCGCGAGCCGGTCCGAGGCGTCCGTGCTGCCGTCCCGGTCCGACTCCACGGCCTTCGCGAACCACTCCCGCGCCTCCTGCTCCCGGCCCGCGGCCAGCAGCGCGTCGGCATAGGCGTACCGCAGCCGCGCGGTCCACGGCTGTACGGAGTTGGAGGCCAGCTCGGGGCTCTGCAGCGTCACGATGGCCGCGTCCAGCTGCCCCATGTCCCGCCGGGCGCCGGCCGCCACGAGGCGCATCTCGACCTGACCGGCCTTGTCCAGCTTGTGCACCTCGGGTGCACCTGCCATGTCCAGCGCCTTCTCCGGCCGGCCGAGCCCACGCTCGCAGTCCGCCATCACCGGCCACAGCTCCACGGACCCGGTCATCCGCCGCGCGGCCCGGAACTCGGCCAGCGCCTCGCCGTACTTCTGGTTGGCGTACGCCGCGAACCCGGCCGCCTCCCGTACGGCGGCGACGCGGGACGCCAGGCGCAGGGCCACCCTGGAGTAGCCGTACGCGGCCTCAGGGTCCTCGTCCAGCAGTCGCGCCACCATCACCAGGTTCCTGGCGACGTCCTCCGCGAGCGTCTTGGGCAGGCTCTGCAGCTCCTGCCGCACGTCCTTGTCGATCTCGTCGCCCGTGACCTCCTCGGGGATCGGCAGGCGCTTGATCGGCTCGCGGTCCCGGTCCCGCTCCTCACGGAAGCGGCCACCGCCACCACCGTGCCGGTCGTCGCGCCCCCGGTAACCGCCGGGCCGCCCACCCCGGTCATCACGACGGGGCCCACGGCCTCCGCGGTCGTCCCGCCCGCGGAACCCACCACGATCGCCACCCCGACCGTCGTCACGACGGTCATCACGCCGGAAGGACGGACGGTCATCACGGCGATCGTCCCGGCGGAAGCCACCGCGGTCCCCACGGTTGTCGTCCCGACGGAAGCCACCACGGTCGTCGCGGCGGTCGTCACGCCGGAAGGCAGGACGGTCGTCCCGGCGATCGTCCCGGCGATCGTCACGGCGGTCGTCCCGGCGGTCGTCCCGGCGGTACGAGGGACGGTCGCCCCGGTCACCGCGGTCACCGCGGTCGTCGCGGCGGAAGGACGGACGGTCACCACCCCGGTCATCCCGACGGAAGCCCCGGTCGCCACCACGGTCCCGGTCGTCCCGACGCCCGTACCCGCCACCTCGGTTGTCCTCGCGGCGACCGTCACGGCGGTCATCGCGGCGGTCATCCCGGCGGAAGCCACCGCGGTCATCGCGGCGATCGTCCCGGCGGAAGCCACCGCGGTCCCCACGGTTGTCGTCCCGACGGACACCACCACGGTCGTCTCGGCGGTCGTCACGCCGGAAGGCAGGACGGTCGTCCCGGCGATCGTCACGGCGGTCGTCGCGGCGGTACGAGGGACGGTCGCCCCGGTCACCGCGGTCACCGCGGTCGTCGCGGCGGAAGGGCGGACGGTCACCACCCCGGTCATCCCGACGGAAACCCCGGTCGCCACCACGATCGCGATCGTCCCGACGCGGTCCACGGTCTCGATCGTCCCGTCGGAAGCCACCACCACGCTGTCCGCCGCGGTCGTCACCCCGACGGTCGTCGCGGCGGTCGTCGCGGCGGAACCCACCCCGGTCCCCGCGCTGACCCCTACGGTCACCGCGGTCACCGCTGTCCCGTCGCCGCTGGTCGCGCTCCGGTCGGTCGTCGGGAGAGTTGGTGGACATCGGTGACTCCTGTCTTCGGTACCGCAAGTCATTCTCGCGCAGCCGGCCACCCGGTGCGCCTTGGAAAAACGAAAGGACCCCTGGTCCCCAGCTGAACGCTGGGGACCAGGGGTCCTTCCCAAAGATTGTTCGGCGGCGTCCTACTCTCCCACAGGGTCCCCCCTGCAGTACCATCGGCGCTGTAAGGCTTAGCTTCCGGGTTCGAAATGTAACCGGGCGT
>NZ_BMUY01000008.1:8284-447734 GCF_014650435.1 Streptomyces tendae | reverse complement strand
TCTTGCGTTTCCGACTCTATCAGATCCTTTTCGATCCGATTTCCTCGGTGCTTTCCAGGTTCCCGCTTTCGCGTTTCCCTTTCCGGCGGTTCCGACTTTATCAGAAGTTCCGAGCCGGTCTTACCGGCTGTTCGTTTCCGATTCATCGGGAGAGTGCTTCGTCGAATTCAGTGATTCGGAGAAGCTGATAGATGTTCACTGTTGCCCTCTGGGGTGAACCCGTCTCCAGGCAACTGTTCGAATCTACCTCCCCGCTCGCTCCGTGTCAACGGCTCGGGCGGGAACGAAGAGGACACTAGCAGCTCACCAGGGGTGGATGCACATCAGGCGGCCGTTGGCACGGTGGCGCTGCGTTCGGCTGCCTCGACGTCGCCCGTGTCGCCGGCGCGAGCGGCACGGCCGCCCAGGACATAGACGTAGGCGAGGAAGGCCAGCTCGGCGACGACGCCGATGGTGATCCGCGCCCACGTGGGCAGGCCGGACGGGGTGACGAAGCCTTCGATGGCGCCGGACACGAAGAGGACGAGGGCCAGGCCGATCGCCATGCCGAGGGCGGCCCTGCCCTCTTCGGCGAGAGCGACGCGGCGGGTACGGGGTCCCGGGTCGATGACGGTCCAGCCCAGGCGCAGTCCGGTGCCCGCGGCGACGAACACCGCCGTCAGTTCGAGCAGGCCGTGGGGCAGGACCAGGCCGAGGAAGGTGTCGAGGCGGCCGGCCGACGACATCAGGCCGAAGCCCACACCGAGGTTGAGCATGTTCTGGAAGAGGATCCAGATGACGGGCAGCCCCAGGAAGACGCCCAGGATGAGGCAGAGCGCGGCGGCCCAGGCGTTGTTCGTCCAGACCTGTGCGGCGAACGAGGCCGCCGGATTGCTCGAGTAGTACGTCTCGTACTGACCACCGGGGCGGGTCAGCTCGCGCAGTTCGCTCGGTGCGGCGATGGTGGACTGCACCTCCGGGTGGGTGCCGATCCACCAGCCCAGGAGGGCGGCGACGGCGGTCGACAGGAGGGCGGTGGGGACCCACCAGTGGCGGGCCCGGTAGACGGCCGCCGGGAACTGCTGGGTCAGGAAGCGTGTGACGTCGCGCCAGGAGGCGCGTCGGGTGCCTGTCACGGCACTGCGCGCGCGTGCCACCAGTTGGCTGAGCCGTCCGGTCAGCTGCGGGTCGGGTGCGCTGGACTGGATCAGGGACAGGTGGGTGGCCGTGCGCTGGTAGAGGGCGACGAGTTCATCGGTCTCGGAACCGGTCAGCCGACGCCGGCGCCGGAGGAGGGCGTCGAGGCGGTCCCACTCCGCGCGGTGGGCGGAGACGAAGACGTCGAGGTCCATCGGGGTGCCTGCTCCTCGGCTATCGTCGGCGGCTCGTCGTGGATCAGCTTGTCGTACTGCGGCGCAGTGCGCCCTCAGCTTGGCAGACTGGCGGGGACGGGGGCATTCAGGGGAAGGGCGGCGGGCGTGAGTGAGCTGGTGACGGGCGAGGCGGTGACGCTGGAGCTGCGTCCCGCGCGGCTGCCCAGCAGGGCGCTGGCCGTCCTGCTCGACCTGGTGGTGGCCGTGGCCGTCTACGTGGCGGTCACCATTGCGCTGGTGGCGTCCACCTCGTCGCTGGACGGGGCGGCGCAGACCGCGCTGACGATCGCGACCTTCGTCCTCGTCCTGGTGGGCGGGCCGATCGCCGTGGAGACGCTGAGCCATGGGCGGTCGCTCGGGAAGATGGCGTGCGGGCTGCGGGTGGTGCGGGACGACGGCGGGCCGATCCGGTTCCGGCACGCGCTGGTGCGGGGCTTGATCGGGGTGATCGAAATCCTCATGACGTTCGGGGTGATCGCCTGTATCGCCTCGCTGGTGTCGGCGCGGGGGCGCCGACTCGGTGATGTGTTCGCGGGCACGCTGGTCGTGCGGGAGCGGGTGCCGTTCTCGTCGGCGGGTTTCATACCGCCGCCTCCGCCCTGGCTGGCGGGGCGGTTCTCGGGGCTCGACCTGTCCGCGGTGCCCGACGATCTGTGGCTCGCCGTCCGCCAGTACCTGGCGCGGACGGGGCAACTGGATCCGCGCGTCGGCTGGGCCATGGCCGAACGGCTCGCCGGCGACGTGGCGGCCCGCACGGGTGCTCCGGTGCCGCGGGAGGTTCCGCCGCCGGCGTATCTGGCGGCGGTGCTGCAGGAGCGGCAGGCCCGGGAGGCATGGCGGGCGTTCGGCGGCACCGCGGCGGCTGACGGAGCCGCCGGGTCGGTGCCGGGGGCGCCGGGGGCTCCTGCGGCGGCCGCCCAGCCCTCTGCGCCGTTCGTCCCGCCGACGGCGCCGCCTCCCCCGCCGTCACCGGGTGACCGCCCAGAGGTGCCGCGGGACGCGGCGCCGGAGGGCCGCCCCGGGACCGGGTTCGTGCCGCCGGCGTAGGGGCGTCCGTCCGACGCCTCTCACGGGAACACGGAGGGTGGTGTCTCCAGGTCCTCCAGCTCGATCCCGGGGGCCGCGAGTACGACGTCGCCGGCGATGTGCACGGAGTGCTGCTCGCCCGTGTCCAGGGCTGTGACCTGGTATTCGTCCACGGTGAGGGGGCCGCTGTCAGTGGCGTGTGCTTCTCTGTTCAGCAAGGCCCAGGACTGGTCCACGGTGCGGGGGGCGAGGACCGGGTCGGTGAGGGCGACGAGGCGTACGCGGGTGGCTGATTCGGAGGGGGTGAGGCGCAGGAGGCGGGTCACGGCGACGAGGAAGGCCGGGGACGTGCCGGTGAAGGCGTGGGCGCGCGCATTGCCTTCGGTGGCGTGGATTCCGGTGGGGTCGGTACGGACCCAGGTGACGCCGTCGATGGCGGCGCCGCGCACCTGCCAGTCGGCGGCGCGGAGTTCGAGGCGGATGGGGCGGCCGAGGTCGTCGAGGGCGAGGTCGACGGACCCGTGGTCGGCGCTGGTGGGCGTGGTCAGCCGGGAGACGTAGCGCCAGCCGGAGGGGCCGGGGGCGCATTGGAAGTGTTCTTCTGCGAGGGGGGTGTGGTCGTGCGGATCGTGGAGCGAATAACGGCCGCGGGGCATGGGAGTCCTGGGTGGTGACGGGCTGGTCCGGCCGCTGATGCGGACGTGGCGCCAATGGGGCAGGCCCCCGGCACGGGGGTGCGGGGGCCTGCCTCGGAGGAACCGGTGACTCAGTAGCGGTAGTGGTCCGCCTTGTAGGGGCCCTCGACCTTGACGCCGATGTAGTCGGCCTGCTCCTGGCGGAGCGTGGTCAGCTTGACGCCGAGGGAGTCCAGGTGGAGCCGGGCGACCTTCTCGTCCAGGTGCTTGGGCAGCACGTAGACGTCGGTCGGGTACTCGTCGGGCTTGGTGAACAGCTCGATCTGGGCCAGGGTCTGGTCCGCGAACGAGTTGGACATCACGAACGACGGGTGACCGGTGGCGTTGCCCAGGTTCAGCAGACGGCCCTCGGACAGGACGATCAGCACCTTGCCGTCGGGGTAGGTCCAGGTGTGGACCTGCGGCTTGACCTCGTCCTTGACGATGCCGGGGGTCCTGGCGAGGCCGGCCATGTCGATCTCGTTGTCGAAGTGACCGATGTTGCCGACGATGGCCTGGTGCTTCATCCTGGCCATGTCCGAGGCCATGATGATGTCCTTGTTGCCGGTCGTGGTGACGAAGATGTCGGCCTTGTCGACGACCTCGTCCAGCGTCGTGACCTGGTAGCCGTCCATCGCCGCCTGCAGCGCGCAGATCGGGTCGATCTCCGTGATGATCACCCGGGCGCCCTGGCCGCGCAGGGACTCCGCACAGCCCTTGCCGACATCGCCGTAACCGCAGACCACGGCGGTCTTGCCGCCGATCAGGACGTCCGTGGCGCGGTTGATGCCGTCGACCAGGGAGTGCCGGCAGCCGTACTTGTTGTCGAACTTCGACTTCGTCACCGCGTCGTTGACGTTGATCGCCGGGAACAGCAGAGTGCCGTCCCGGTGCATCTCGTACAGGCGGTGGACACCGGTCGTGGTCTCCTCGGTAACACCGCGGATCTCGGACGCCAGCTGGGTCCACTTCTGCGGGGTCTCGCTGACCGTGCGGGTGAGGAGCTCGAGGATGACGCGGTGCTCGTCGGACTCGGCGGTGTCGATCGAGGGGACCTTGCCGTCCTTCTCGTACTCGACGCCCTTGTGGACGAGGAGGGTGGCGTCACCGCCGTCGTCCAGGATCATGTTCGGGCCGCCGGTGGGGGTGTTCGGCCAGGTCAGCGCCTGCTCCGTGCACCACCAGTACTCCTCCAGAGTCTCGCCCTTCCAGGCGAAGACCGGGACGCCCTGCGGGTTGTCCGGGGTGCCGTTCGGGCCGACGGCGATGGCGGCGGCCGCGTGGTCCTGGGTGGAGAAGATGTTGCAGGAGGCCCAGCGGACCTCGGCGCCGAGGGCGACCAGGGTCTCGATGAGCACGGCGGTCTGCACCGTCATGTGCAGGGAGCCGGTGACGCGGGCGCCGGCGAGCGGCTGGGCCTCGGCGTACTCCTTGCGGATCGCCATCAGGCCCGGCATCTCGTGCTCGGCGAGGGTGATCTCCTTGCGGCCGAACGCGGCCAGGGAGAGGTCGGCGACCTTGAAGTCCTGTCGGTTGTCGACAGTCGTCATTACGGGCTGCTCCTCGGGTTGGGTCGAGGTGGGTACGGCTGACCTGCGCGGCGGCGGACACAGGGGTGCCCAGAAGAGGACACAGGCATGCCCGCGTACGCGCAGCGCAGTCCGTCGGAGGCCCTCTCTCCCTCGGCCGGTCCGTCGTGGACCGCCCGACCGCCATCAGCAGCGACGTCTGGCTCCGTCCCAAGCTACACCGCGGGCGCCCGCCGTCCCCAGTCCGCCTCCGAACACTTCCGGACGTTCACGCAGGGTGATGACGGGCGCCGGGCGGCGGTCAGTGGGCTGCGGGCGGGGCGGTCGGGCCGCCGGGGGTCGCCTCGGGGTCGGGGCCCTTGGTGGCCTCGGCCTCGCTGTAGATGTCCGGTTCCAGGTAGATGACGCGGGCGATCGGGACCGCCTCGCGGATACGGGACTCGGCGGCGTCGATCGCGGAGGCGATCTCGGTGGCCGTGCCGTCGTGGCGGACGGCGATCTTGGCGGCGACGAGCAGTTCCTCGGGGCCGAGGTGGAGGGTGCGCATGTGGATGATGCCGGTGACAGTGTCGCCGGCGACGACCGCGGCCTCGATCTGCTGGACCACCTCGGTGCCGGCGGCCTCGCCGAGCAGCAGGGACTTGGTCTCGGCGGCGAGGACCAGCGCGATCAGGATGAGCAGGATGCCGATGCAGAGGGTGCCGATGCCGTCCCAGACGCCGTCGCCGGTGAGCAGGGCGAGGCCGACGCCGCCGAGGGCGAGGATCAGACCGACCAGGGCGCCGAGGTCCTCCAGCAGGACGACCGGCAGCTCCGGCGCCTTGGCGTGGCGGACGAACTCCTTCCAGGACTTGTTCCCGCGCAGCGGGTTGGACTCCTTGATGGCGGTCCGGAAGGAGAAGCCCTCGGCGATGATCGCGAAGACCAGGACGCCCACCGGCCAGTACCAGTGCTCCAGTTCGTGCGGGTGCTTGATCTTCTCGTAGCCCTCGTAGAGGGCGAACATGCCGCCGACCGAGAAGAGCACGATGGAGACGAGGAAGGCGTAGATGTAGCGCTCGCGGCCGAAGCCGAAGGGGTGTTGCGGGGTGGCCACGCGCTGCGCCCGCTTGCCGCCCAGGAGGAGCAGCCCCTGGTTGCCGGAGTCGGCGAGGGAGTGCACGGACTCGGCGAGCATCGACGACGATCCGCTGAAGAGGAACGCCACGAATTTCGCCACCGCGATCGAGAGGTTGGCGAGCAGTGCCGCCACGATCGCCCTGGTACCGCCTGACGCGCTCATGTGTCGCGTTGTCCCTTCGACTTCAACTGTGGCCGGCTTTGCCCTGCCTTTGCGGTGCGCCATTGTTGCAGCCCGCGCGGGCCCCGAGGTGCCGGATGCCCCGTCGTGCGCCCCTCAGCCCCGCGTCAGACGCGCACGGTGGCCCGGAAGAGCGTGCCGCTTCCGGACACTTCGGCCTTTTCGTGCGCGGGGACGAAGACGGAGCGGCCGGGGGCGAGTTCGTGCTCGCCGGCCCGTACGGTACCCGCCGTGCAGAGCAGGATCTGCGGGGTGGGCAGGGTCAGGTCGTGGGCGCCGGAGCCCTCGGGCAGGACGTGGCGGGACAGGCGGAACTCGTCGATCGGGGTGTCGTAGACCTCTTCGCCGTCGGGGGACGCCTCCGGGCGCAGGATGCCGGGGTCGCCCGCCTCGAAGCGGACGATGCGCAGGAGTTCGGGGACGTCGACGTGCTTTGGGGTGAGCCCGCAGCGCAGGACGTTGTCGGAGTTGGCCATGATCTCGACGCCCAGGCCGTTCAGGTAGGCGTGCGGGATGCCGGCGCCGAGGTACAGGGCCTCGCCGGGCTGGAGCCGGACGTGGTTGAGCAGCATCGCGGCGAGGACGCCGGGGTCGCCCGGGTAGTGGTGGGCGATGTCGGCGTACGGCCGGTAGGCACCGCCGAGGCGGTCACAGGCGACCGCGGTCTCGGTGACCGTCCGCGACATCTCCTCGGGGTCGGCGGTGAGGATCGCGGTGAGGACCTCGCGCAGGGCGGCGTCCTCGGGGTGGGCGCGCAGCAGGTCGACGTACGGCTTGAGGGAGGCGATGCCGAGGCCGTCGAGCAGGTCGGCCGTGTCGGCCGGGGCGCGGAAGCCGCACAGGCCGTCGAACTCGGTGAGGGCGCAGATCAGTTCGGGCTTGTGGTTGGCGTCCTTGTAGTTGCGGTGCGGGGCGTCCAGAGGGACGCCCCGGCGCTCCTCGTCCTCGTAACCGGCCCTGGCCTGGGCGAGGTCGGGGTGGACCTGGAGGGAGAGCGGGGCGCCGGCCGCGAGGAGCTTGAGGAGGAAGGGCAGCCGGGGGCCGAACCTGGCCACGGAGGCGGCGCCCAGTTCTTTCTCGGGGTTCGCGTCGACGACCTCGGCGAGGGTGCCCCGACCGGTGCGGGAGGGGGCGCCGGGGTGGGCGCCCATCCACATCTCCGCCTGCGGTTCGCCGGTCGGCTCGGTCCCGAGCAGGGTCGGGATCGCGGTGGTGGAACCCCAGGCGTAGGGGCGGACGGTGTTGTCGAGGCGGTCCATGAGCTCTCTCTGCCGGTGCGTGCGTGTGCGTGGGCGATGGTGCGCCGGGGTCAGGCTCCCGAGGCGAGCGCCAGGTAAACGGCGGCGAAATCCGTGATGGCGATCAGTTCGGCGAGGGTCTCCAGTTCGCCGCCCGCTTCCGGTTCCAGTTCGCTGATCGGCGTGTCGTGGCCGAGGGCCAGGTCACGGGCGTTGGGGGCGGCGGTGAGGCCGCCGATGGGGCGGTCCCGGAGGAGTACCACGCGCGCGTGCAGGGCGGCCGGCTCCTCGACGCGGTCGCGGAAGAAGTCGTCGGGGTCGGCGCCTGCGGCGAGTCGCCCGGCGAGCAGGGCGCTGTGTGCGGCGAGCGCCTCGGGCAGGTCGGCGACGACGGCGGGGGTGCCGGACAGCTCGGCGAGGGCGGCGGCGAAGCGACGCCCAGCGGGTCCGGCGGAGGTGCCCTCGGTCCAGACGACGGGGAGGGAGTCGGCCAGCTCGGAGGCCAGGGTCTTGGCGGGGTTGCTGTAGGTCACGATGGCGGGCCCGCAGCGTTCCGCGACGCGGTCGAGCCGGTCGGCGACCTTGCCGACGGCCTCGGGCGGGGCCTCCAGCAGGCCGGTGCGGTCCAGCAGCGCGAGGAGCGGAGTGAGGAGCGCCCACAGGACGCCGGGGGCGGCACCGGCGAGGGGCTCGTCGTGGTCGTAGGGGGCGGTCGCCATCGGGATGAACAGGCCCCGGGAGGCGCTCACCGCATCGTTGAGCGGGGAGCCCGCGGGGGCGACGGCGACGACCGTGCAGCCCCGGCGGTACGCCTGTTCGGCGAGGAGGGACAGGCCCGGCTCGGCGCCGTCGGGGGTGGCGATCAGCAGGAGGTCCACGGAGCCGGCCCAGCCGGGCAGTTCCCAGCGCAGGGCGCCCGCGGCGGGGGCGACGCCGGTGGGGGCGAGGCGGGTCACGGGGCTGCCGGCGCCTGCCAGGGTGCCGAGGAGGTCGGCGGCGTGGGTGGCGGCGGCGCCGGGGCCCGCGATCAGTACGGCGCGGGGGCGGCCGTCCGGCTTGAGGTTGCCGACGCCGGCCTCGGCGGCGTGCCGGGCGGCGGTGCGGACGCGGGCACCGGCCTCGGCGGCGCCGCGGAGCAGGCCGCGGCGGTCGGCCTCGGTGAGGCGCTCCGGGGCGTCGAGGAGCGATTCGTCGAGCATGGCGGCAGGTCTCCGATCGCCGGGGCGTTCGTTCGAATGCGCGGGTGCGCGGGGTCGTCGCCGGGTTGCCGGTGGCCTGGGCGGCGGCTACTCGGGGCGGCGGGCCTCGTCGACGAGGAGGACGGGGATGCCGTCGCGCACCGGGTACGCCAGGCCGCAGTCCTGGCCGGTGCAGATCAGCTCCGCGTCCTGCTCCTTGAGGGGGGCGTGGCAGGCCGGGCAGGCGAGGATCTCCAGGAGGCCGGCTTCGAGCGGCATGGGGGTTCCCTTCGGGGGCGGTGGGGCGTGTGTGGATGTGCTGGTCAGGGTACCGCCGGGGCGGGGCCCGTGCGGGTGGCCCACCTTGAACCCGGTGTTGGTGCTGGGGAGACGGTCGCGCGGCCCGGCGCTTGCGGGCGTGCCGCTGCGCCCACCCGTGCCGCCCCAGCGGCACGACTGCCCGCAGCGGCGGCGGGGGGGACGGCACGACTGCCCGCAGCGGCCGGGGGGCGGCACGGCTGCCCGCCGACAGCGGGGGGGACGGCTGCCGGCGGCGGCGACGTAGGCGGCGCGACTGCCCGCGGCTAGGCCCGGATGATCGCCAGGGCCTCGTCGCGCACCTTCGTCATCGTTGCCTCGTCGCGGGCCTCCGCGTTGAGGCGGAGCAGGGGCTCGGTGTTGGAGGGGCGGACGTTGAACCACCAGTCGGCCGAAGTGACGGTGAGGCCGTCCAGGTCGTCGACGGTGACGTCGTCGCGGCCCTCGTACGCGGCCCGGATCGCGGCGAGGCGGGCCTGCTGGTCGTCGACGGTGGAGTTGATCTCGCCGGAGCCGGTGTAGCGGTCGTAGGCGGCGACCAGGGCGGACAGCGGGCCGTCCTGCTCGCCGAGGGCGGCGAGGACGTGGAGGGCGGCCAGCATGCCGGTGTCGGCGTTCCAGAAGTCGCGGAAGTAGTAGTGCGCGGAGTGCTCGCCGCCGAAGATGGCGCCGGTCCTGGCCATCTCGGCCTTGATGAAGGAGTGGCCCACGCGCGTGCGTGCCGGGGTGCCGCCGTTCTCCCGTACGACCTCCGGGACGGACCAGGAGGTGATCAGGTTGTGGATGACCGTGCCCTTGCCGCCGTTGCGGGCCAGTTCGCGGGCGGCCACGAGGGCGGTGACGGCGGACGGGGAGACCGGCTCGCCGTCCTGGGCGACGACGAAGCAGCGGTCGGCGTCGCCGTCGAAGGCGAGGCCGAGGTCGGCGCCCTCCTCGCGGACGCGCCGCTGGAGGTCTACGAGGTTGGCCGGGTCGAGCGGGTTGGCCTCGTGGTTGGGGAAGGTGCCGTCCAGTTCGAAGTACATCGGCACCAGGTCGAGGGGCAGGCCGGCGAAGACCGTGGGGACGGTGTGGCCGCCCATGCCGTTGCCCGCGTCGACGACGACCTTGAGAGGGCGGATGGTGGTGAGGTCGACGAGGGAGCGCAGGTGGGTCGCGTAGTCGGCGAGGGTGTCGCGCCGGGTCACCGTGCCGGGGCGGGTGGACGGCTCCGGGGCGCCGACCTCGCTCCAGCGTTCCACCAGGGCGCGGATCTCGGCGAGGCCGGTGTCCTGGCCGACCGGGGCGGCGCCCGCGCGGCACAGCTTGATGCCGTTGTACCGCGCGGGGTTGTGCGAGGCCGTGAACATGGCGCCCGGCAGGTCGAGCGCGCCGGAGGCGTAGTACAGCTGGTCGGTGGAGCACAGGCCGATCTCGGTCACGTCGGCGCCGCGGGCCGCCGCGCCGCGCGCGAAGGCACCGGACAGGCCCGGGGAGGAGGGCCGCATGTCGTGACCGATCACGACGGCGCCCGCGCCGGTCAGCTCGACGAAGGCCGCGCCGAACAGCTCGGCCAGCGACTCGTCCCACTGGTCCGGGACGACACCGCGCACGTCGTACGCCTTCACGATCTGCGACAGATCAGCAGCCACGGCCAACCTTCCTGAAAGTCCTGTCGGAGCCCACAAACTACCCGTAGGGACCGGCGGGCCGCCCGGAAGGTTCCCGGAGGTCAGGGCAGCATCCAGCCGAGGACCACTGTGGACTGCCCGACCACGATCAGGCACATGACCAGCAACAGGCCGAGGCTCCACGGCAGTACCTTGCGCAGCAGGTCGCCCTCGCGCCCCGCGAGTCCGACGGCGGCGCAGGCGATGGTGAGGTTCTGCGGGGAGATCATCTTGCCGAGGACGCCGCCGGAGCTGTTGGCGGCGGCGAGCAGTTCGGGCGAGAGGCCGGACTCCCGCCCGGCGGTCACCTGGAGGGCGCCGAAGAGGGCGTTGGCCGAGGTGTCGGAGCCGGAGACGGCGACGCCGAACCAGCCGAGCACCGGGGAGAGGAAGGCGAGTCCGGCACCGGCCGCGGCGACGAAGTGGCCGATGGTGGCGGCCTGCCCGGAGAGGTTCATGACGTAGGCGAGGGCGAGGACCGAGGTGACGGTGAGGATCGCGAAGCGCAGTTCGTGCACGGTCGCGAGCCACTCCTTGACCGCCACGCGCGCGTGCACGCCGAGGACGACGGCGGTGGCCAGTCCGGCGAACAGCACGAGGGTGCCGCCGGTGGAGACGATCGGCCAGGAGAAGACGTTGCCGCCGACGGGCTTGCCCTCGGGGTCGAGCACGTCGAGGAACGGCCAGTCGTAGGACTGCGTGGCCTTCGCCAGCCAGTCCTTGACCGCCGGGATCTGCGCCACCGAGAAGACGGCGACGATCAGCGCGTACGGCGCGTAGGCACGCACCACCTCCCGGGCGGAGTCGTCCTCGTCGAGTTCCTCGCTGCGTACGCCGGTCAGTACGGACGCCCGTACGGGCTCGGCGGCGGGCCTGCGGGAGTGCGGTACGGCGACCAGCGCGCCGGCGCCGACCAGGGCGGCGGCGATGTCGGCGAGCTGGGCGGAGACGTAGTTGGAGGCGACGAACTGGGCGACGGCGAAGGCGACTCCGCAGGCCAGCGCGGGGATCCAGGTCTCGCGCAGTCCGCGCCGCCCGTCCACCAGGGCGACGAGGAGCACCGGGACGACGAGGGCCAGCAGGGGCGTCTGGCGGCCCACGACGGAGGCGACGTCGTCCAGGGGCAGCCCGGTGACCTGGGCCAGCGTCACCACCGGGGTGCCCATCGCGCCGAAGGCGACCGGCGCGGTGTTGGCGACCAGCGAGACCACGGCGGCGCGTACGGGGTCGAAGCCGAGGGCGACGAGCATGACCGAGCAGATCGCGACGGGCGCCCCGAACCCGGCGAGGGCCTCCAGGAGGGCGCCGAAGCAGAAGGCGACGACGAGGGCCTGGATGCGGGGGTCGTCGGACAGCCGGCCGAAGGAGCGGCGCAGGATGTCGAAGTGCCGGGTGCGGACGGTCATCCGGTAGACCCACAGGGCGTTCACGACGATCCACAGGATGGGGAAGAGGCCGAAAACCGCCCCCTGGACGGCGCTGGAGGCCGTCTGGTCGAGCGGCATGCCGTAGGCGAGCCATGCGACCAGTACGGCGGCGAGGAGGCCGATGAGGCCCGCCAGGTGCGCCTTCATGCGGACGCCGCCCAGCAGGACGAGGACGATCACCAGTGGCAGGGCCGCCACCAGGGCCGACAGGCCGAGCGAACCGGCGACGGGTTCCAGCTCCTGCACGTACACGCACGCCTCCCCGGATTCCGCCATGCGAAAGCGATTTCTCGCGGCTTCCGGAATGGTCGTGTCCGCGACAACGGGGCGTCAATGGGTGTGCAGCAACGGATGTGACCGAGGACACGACATGTGACGGGCGGGAACGCGTCGGACGGGGCTCAGTTGTCCGGCGAGCGCAGCACGCGCAGGTGGCCGCGGCGCGCGACCTCCATGGGGTCGGCCGTCCGTGCTCCCCCGGCCTCGGCCGCCCGCTCCTGGGGCCGGGCCGCCTCGCGCACCGCGTTGGCGAGCGCCTCCAGGTCGTCGCCGCTGGGGCGGGCCGGGGCGGATCCGTCGAGCAGGCGGACGACCTCCCAGCCGCGGGGGGCGGTGAGGCGCTCGGAGTGCTCGGCGCACAGGTCGTAGCAGTGGGGTTCGGCGTAGGTGGCGAGCGGGCCGAGGACCGCGGTCGAGTCGGCGTAGACGTACGTCAGCGTCGCGACGGCGGGACGGCCGCAGGCGGTGCGCGAACAGCGACGTACAGGGCTCACGATGTTGGACGGTACCGCACTCTTGAGCGGGCCGCGACGACTCTCCACCAGGTCACACCCCCGTGTCGTGGCGTGAAAAGACCTAAGGACCCTGCGGAACAGGCCCCTTTGACCTGCGCGGACGCCGGTCCGGAGGGACCCGCACCGCGTGGGAGGCGGTCACGACCCGATACAAACAACGACATTTGCCTTGAGTTGCACGGTCGCGGAGAGATACGAAATCGAGCTCAACCTTGGCTGGAATGGTCATCCAGCGACAAGTGGAGCGGGTCCCCGCCACGCCGCCCGCGGAGCGCCCGCGGTCGGGCACGCCGCCTCGGCGGGGACTACCCTTCACCAGTGATGGACAACCCCGTGACGCCCCGTGATGCCGGCCGCCCAGGACCCCGCCGTCGTGATCGCCACGGTCGGGGCATGCGCGGTCCGGTCGCGCCCCCTCAGGTGCCGCTCGCCGCGAGCCGTGGCGAGGTGTTCGCGGACCTGGTGCAGGACTCCGTGGAGCGCCTGGAGCGGCGGTGGCCACAGCTCGCCGACATCGACTTCCTCGTCCTCGACGTGCCGCGCCCGCCCGCGGCCGGGGAGGCGTGGAACGACGAGGCGGTCCCGCTCGGCGGCACGGTGCCCTCGCGGGACGGGCGGCGGGGGCGCGTCGTGGTGTACCGGCGGCCGGTGGAGATCCGGACCAAGGGGCGGGACGAGCGCGCGCTGCTGGTGCACGAGGTCGTCGTCGAGCAGGTCGCGGAGCTGCTGGGGCTGACCCCGGAGACGGTGGATCCCCGGTACGGGGAGGACTGAGCGGCGGGGGCCGGGCCCGCCGCCGCTCCTTCCGTGCCGGCTGTGCGCTACTTCTGCAGCACCGACAGGTCCTCGTCCGCGTTCGGCACCGAGACCATGCCCCGGTCGTCGGGGAGGGTCTGGACGGTGAAGGCCGCCACGTCGTCGTCCGAACCCGTCAGGGTGCGGGACGCGTGCACCGGGCCGCCCGAGACGGTCTCGACGGTCAGCGCGTAGGAGCCCTTGAGTCCGGCGGGGACCGGCGCGTCGACGTTCTGGGTCGTGCCGGCCTTGATCGTGTACGTCTTGGTCGCCGGCGTGCCGCCCTCGGTGCCCGCCGACGCGGTGACCTTGACCTGCGCGGCCTCGCCGGGCGCGGAGAGGGCCAGGGTCGTGCTCTTGGCGCGGTTGTCCGCGACCGTCGCGCGGGCCCCGACCGGGTCGGAGGCCGGGACGAACGCCGACTCCTGCTCGTCGCCCTTGCCCCGTACGACCCGGACCGCGGCCACGACCGGCACGGCTCCGTCCGTCGGCGTCAGCACCAGCGAACCCGCCTCGCCGCGCGTGACCTCGCCCAGGTCGACACCGGTCGTCATACCGGCCTTCACATGCACCGTCTCGTGTCCGGCTGGCGTGATCAGACCGGACGGCGAGGCGAGGCGCACCTTCAGGTCGGCGTCGGTGCCGCCGGGCGTGAACAGCACCAGGCGTACGGCGGTGGCGTCCTTCGGGATGCCCGGCAGCACCAGCTCGCTCGCCGGGTCCGCGGCCGCGGTCAGCCAGTCGCCGCCGGTCTTGTCGTCCAGGGCCTGCACCGCGGCGCCGAGCCGTCCGCTGCGCACACCGACGTGCACGGTCAGGTCGGTCTCCTTCACCTCGCTGAGCGTGGACAGCAGGAGGGACTCACTGGTGTGCGGCGGCACCGTGACCCCCTCCCCCACCGTGGACTTCAGGGCACCGTCCTTGCCGTACAGCTCGATGTCGACGACGGCCGCCGAGTCGTCGGGGTTGGTCAGGTGCACGTAGTCGGTGCGGCCGGTCGCCGTGCTGGCTCCCGGGAACCAGAACTCCGTGTCCGGCGCGGTGCAGTTGACGCCCTGCAGGCCCCGGCCCGTCCCCGCGGCCACCTCGGTGGTCTGCTGGACCGTCCAGCCCGGCGCGGTGCCGCCCTCGGCGGTGCCGATCAGCGCGGGTGCGTCGGCGCCGGTGGTCTTCCCGGCGACGGGCGTGCCGGGCGCCTTGGGCTGGACGACCGGCTTCTCCTTCTTCTCGTCCTTGTCGCCCTTCTCGTCCTTCTCGCCCTCGCCGCCGTCTTCGGCCGTCTCCGCCGTCGCGAGTTCCGCGTCGCCCTTCTCGTCCGCGCCCTTCGTGACGGGGGTGAAGGACGTGTACGCGGTCTCGGCGAGGTCGGAGGTGCTGGGCGCGGGGCACAGCAGGCTGGTGCGCTCCACGGGCAGCCGGGCGGCCGGCGCCGCGGTGTCCGTGCCGGAGCCGTCGGGGGCGGACACCGCCGCGAAGCCGGTGACCGCGGCGAGCGCCGTCGCACAGGCGATCAGGGACAGGGTCGTGCGCTTCACTGCTGGCTCCCGTCGGGACGCTCACTGCCCGTGCCGTGGGGCTGCTGGGGCTGGGAAGGGTCGTACGGCGTGTCGTATCCACCCTGGCCGTACGCCTGGCCGAAGGCGGGGTCGTAGCCGCCCTCCTGAGCCTGCGCCGGGTCGCCGTAGGCGTACGGGTCGTACTGGCCGGCCCCGTACTGCACGCCCTGGCCGCCGTGACCGCCCTGGTAGGCGTCCGGCTGGTACGGGTCCGCCGCCTGGTACGGCTGCTGTCCGTACGCACCCGGGTCGTACTGCTGGGCATCCTGGTACTGCTGGGCGTCCTGGTACTGATCGCCGCCGTAGCCGCCGTCGTAGGAGCCGTACCCGGCGCCGGTGGACCCCGCCGCGTCCCATTCTCCGTACGCCGGCTGCTGCGGGACCGGCACGGGTGGTGCCGTGGGCGGAGCGGGCACCTCTACGGCGTCTTCCGCGGCCTCGGGGCCCGGCTCCGCCGGTGCGCCCGCCCCGGCGGCGGCCTCCGCCTCGGCCTCGGCCTGGGCCCGCAGCCGCCGCGCCCGGCGTCCTTCGCCCTCGACGGGCTGGGCGGGGACGAGCGGTTCGTCGGGCAGGTCGTCGTCGACGTCGCGGCGCCTGCCGGGCAGGGCGAGGACGACCAGGACGACGCCGAGGAGACCCTGGGCCCACAGCCAGGCCGTGTGGGTGAACGGGGCGTCGTAGGTGACGTCCAGCCGACCGCCGGAGGCGGGGAGTTGGAAGCCCTGGGCCCAGCCGTCGACCGTGGTGCGGGTCAGCGGCTTGCCGTCCAGGGTGGCCGTCCAGCCTTCGGCGGCGGTGTCGGCGAGGCGCAGCACACGGCCCTCGGCGCCCGCCTCGATGTCGGTGTGGATCTCCACGGGTCCGGCCGCCACGGGCTCGGGCTCGCCGCCACCGGACGTCCCGGCACCGGACTTGTCGCCGGACACGACGGTCGCGCGCGCGACTTCCTGGTCCACCCGCCACAGTCCGCTGCCGTCCTGCTGGCTGAGCCTGCTCAGTCCGGGCGTGGCGTCCAGGACCCGGGTGACCTCGCGGGGCGCGCCCTTGTGCACGAGTACGTAGCGCACGGCGAACCCGCCGAGCTGGTCGGCCTGGTCGGCGCCGGAGCCGGCCACGAGGTTGGCGACGACCTTGTCGAGGGTGCTGTTCCCGCCGTCCCCGGAGGCCAGTTCGCCGTCGCCGAGGCGGGCGCCGGAGCCGCGGACCAGCATGTAGCCCACGTGCGCGGCGGAGTCGCTGTCGAGCACGAGGGTGCGGGCCTGGTCGCGGGTGTGGCTCTCCTCGGCGACGAACGCGGGCACCTGGACGGGGTCGCGCCGCTCCACGGGGCCGTCGGCGCCGCCGAACACCCAGCCCGCGGCGGCGATCAGCGGGCCGAGGGCCGAGGCGAGGGCGATCAGGGCGGCGACCGGCTGGCGCCAGCCGAAGCTCTGCTCGGCCACCCGGAAGCGGGCCCCGTCGGCGCCGAGCGTCGCGGCGGACAGCAGGGCGATGCCGTAGACGAGGGTGGCGGGTCCGGCCCAGGCGGAGCGGTTGGACAGGACCGCGAAGACCAAAGCCACCAGGGCGACGGCCCAGGCCGTCCGGACGGCCGCCTGCCGCTCGGAGCGCAGCAGGGCGGCCAGCGCGGCCAGCACGACACCGACGAGGAACAGCCCGCCCACCGTGCCGGGGCCGCCGGGGCTGGCGCCGAGCAGGTCGAGGGCGGAGGCGGCCGAGGAGCCGTACTCGAGTCCGGCCTGGTCGAAGAAGCCGAACGGCAGCAGCGACAGCGACCAAGGGGCGAGCAGCAGCAGCGGAGTGCCGAGCTGGGCGAGGAAGCGCAGCCCGTACGCCGTGATCTCGCCGCGCCGCAGGGCAAGGACGCCGACGCCGAGGACGAGCGCGACGGGCCACACGACGGGCGTGAAGGCGGTGGTGATCGTCAGCAGCAGGGCGTAGGCCCAGGTGGCGCGCCAGCTGCCGCGGGCGCCGGAGGAGCCCGCCAGGCCGGACGCCGCGACGCCCGCGCGCGCGACGAGCGGCAGCAGTACGGCGAGGACGGCGGTGCCGATGCGGCCGCCGGCGAGCGCGCCGGTGGCGGCGGGCAGGAAGGCGTAGGCGACGGCGGCCCAGGCGCGCAGCAGCCTGGACGGGACCAGTGGGCGGGAGGCGAAGTACGCGGTGGCGCCCGCCAGGGGCACGGAGCAGACCAGCAGCAGGGTGACGGCGAGTCCGGTGGAGCCGAGCAGTACGGAGGCGAGCGTGGCGACGATCGCGAGGTAGGGCGGCGCGGAGGCGGTGCCACCGGTGCCGACGGTGTGCCAGGCGTCCGCGTACCGCGACCACAGCTCGCCCGCGCCGGCCGGGGCGGGCAGCAGCGCGCCGCCCGCCAGGGCGCCGCCGCCGAGGAGCGCGCGGCAGGCGGCCAGCGAGACGAGCAGCAGCACCAGGAAGAGCACCGGTCCTGGCTTGCGGGCGATGCGCTTGAGGCGGGCGAACTGCTCGATCTCCAGGAAGTCGGCGTCGTCGCCGCCCGGTCCGGACTCGATGCCCCCGCCGTGCCGTCCGGCGCCCGCGGCGGCCTCGGCGTCGGAGCTGCCGAAGAGGTCGCCCGCGACCTGCTCGACGGTGGCCCGGACGGTCGCGCCCGGGGGCGGGAACAGGGGCCGCAGTTCGTCCTTCTCGACCTGCGGGCGGCCGCGTTCGCGACGGCCCGCGATGATCCGCTCGGGTCGCAGCAGGACGCCCAGCAGGCCCCGGATCTCGTCGAGGGCCTGGCCGGGGACCTTGCCGACGAGGTAGGCGACGGTCCGCAGCAGCGTGCCGAGGACGACGCGCAGCAGCACCCAGGGCAGGGCGGCGGTGCGGACGTTGACGAGGAGGGTGTGGACGGCGCCGGCCTTGTCCACCTTGTGCGGTGAGGCGGTGGTGCGGCCCGCGCAGTCCACGGCGCGGCGTTCGCGCGAGGCCGCCTCGGCGTGCCGGACCACCGCCTCGGGGGCGACGAGGACCCGCAGTCCGGCGGCGTGCGCGCGCCAGCACAGGTCGACGTCGTCGCGCATCAGGGGCAGCCTGCGGTCGAAACCGCCGAGCCGCTCGAAGACGTCGCGCCGGATCAGCATGCCGGCGGTGGACACCGACAGCACGGTCCTGACGTGGTCGTGCTGGCCCTGGTCCTGCTCGCGGCGGTCCAGGCCGGTCCAGCGGCGGCCGGAGTTGGCGATGGAGACGCCGACCTCCAGCAGCTGCCTGCGGTCGTACCAGCCGCGGAGTTTGGGACCCACGACGGCGACGTCGTCGCGGCCGAGTTCGTACTCGGTGTCCACGACGCGCAGCAGCTGGGCGAGGGCCTCGGGTTCGGGCGCGCAGTCGTCGTGCAGCAGCCACAGCCACTGGACCGGTTCGCCGTGGGGCAGCTCCGGCATGTCGTAGGCGTCGTCGCGCCAGGAGCGGGTGACGGGGTCCCAGCCGCTGGGCCTCCTCAGATACGGCAGGTCCTCGGGGGTGAGGACCGGGGCGGTGCGGGCGGCCTCCTCGACGGCCTGGCCGAAGCCGGTGCGCCGGGCGAGGTGGAGCACGCGGTCGTCGCCGAGGGCGTCGGCGACCAGCCGGGAGGAGTCGTCGGCGCTGCCGGTGTCGGCGGCCACGGCGTACTGGACGGGGCGCTCCTGGCCGAGCAGCCCGGCGAGCGCGTCGGGCAGCCAGCGGGCTCCGTCGTGGGCGACGAGGACCGCGGTCACCACGTGACGCGGGAACTCAGGTGTGGCAGCGGGATCGTGCTGGGCTGCCGTGTGACTCTGCACGGACATCGAGGTACGGGCCCCGGTTCGGTGGACTGCGGTGGACGCCCGTGCCTGTTGGGAACGGCGGGGCGTCTCGGACGAGCGCCCACACTATCGGCTGGACACAGGGGCGGCCCGCCGCCTGTGGACAACCCACCGGCGACGGGCCGTTCCCGCTGTTCGGGCCGTTTCTGTCGCCGCGTCAGACCGCGGACGTCGGGCCGTCGTCAGGCCGCGGCCTTCGAGCCGTCGTCAGACCGCCGCCTTCTTCAGCCGGCGGCGCTCCCGCTCGGACAGGCCGCCCCAGATGCCGAAGCGCTCGTCGTTGGCGAGGGCGTACTCGAGGCATTCGGAGCGGACCTCGCAGGCGAGGCAGACCTTCTTGGCCTCGCGGGTGGAGCCGCCCTTCTCGGGGAAGAAGGACTCGGGGTCGGTCTGGGCGCACAGTGCGCGCTCCTGCCAGCCGAGTTCCTCGTCCGCGTCGTCGACCAGCAGTTGCTGCACCAGCTCGGTCATGTGCGCCCCTCGTCTGTCTTTCGCGTCCCCGTGATCTAGCCGTTACCGATTCCGGCTGAACGACACGAGTGAAATTACAAGTGTGCTGCTCCGGGCGAGTCAAGCCGAGATCTGCTATTGGGCCTCTTATTCACTCTGCGGAACCAAGGCCATGCAGTAAGTGTTCAAATCGCCATAAACCTTGACATACCAAAGAGGCCCGCCAGGACACCCGTCCCGATTCACACCTGCACCAGGAAGGACGCCCCGGCGTTCGATCCCGTTCCGATACACGCGCCGAAGCGAACCTGATCACATTCGGATCACGGGATCGCAACGGGGGTTGTGCGCCCGGCTTGTGCGCCATGTGTCCCGGGAGCCGCCTGAGCAAACCTTTCGCCAGCGCGATCAACCGGATGAGGTGAAACATGTCCCACATAACGGGCATCGAGTTGACAGTGCTGGTGTGAACCGCTGTCCTTGGGGGCATGCTCGCGAACTTGGCGCCCACCTCGACCCGCACCGCCGGGTCCCACGGTGCTGCCCGCGCTCGCTGTAGCTGTTGCCGCTGTTCCAGCTGTTGAGCCAACCGCGCTCCGGCTGTCCCCGAGTCCACGCGACTCGACTGCTCCACTCCCGCCCCACCAGGGCGTTCCTTCGTCATTCGCCCCGCTCCGCCGCACTCATCCGCCGAGGGACCACCGCACCCATGAACAGCGACAGCGATCTCCAGATCGCCGGCGACATCCTCGAAGTCCTCCACCTTCTCCAGGCTCCGCGCGAGCACCCGGCCACCGTCGCCGAGTTCGCCGGTCTCCTCCGTTCCCTGGCCGCCGACCGCTCCGCGTGGGAGCACCTCGTCCGGTACGACGCGACGACCCGCTGGTACCACCGGCTGCGCACCGGGCCCGGGTACGAGGTCTGGCTGCTGTCCTGGCTGCCGGGGCAGGGCAGCGGGCGCCACGACCACGGCCCCTCCTCCGGCGTGTGGACGGTCCTGGAGGGCACCCTCACCGAGCACACGGGGCGCGGCACGCACGCGTTGGACGCCGGCAGGCAGCGGGTGTTCGCGCCGGGGTACGTGCACGAGGTGGTCAACGACGCGCTGGAGCCTGCGGTCAGCCTGCACGTCTACTACCCGGGCCTGACCGAGATGCCCATGCACTCCCCGCAGTGCTCGGCCGCCGCCTCGGCCGAGGACACCGCCGCCGACGCCGGCTCCGCACCGGCACGGTGACGACTGGCTGACGCACTGTCGTACCCGCCTGCAAGACTGGGGCCATGCGCATTGTGGTTCTGGCAGGCGGCATCGGTGGTGCCCGGTTCCTGCGTGGTCTGAAGCAGGCCGCGCCGGACGCGGACATCACGGTCATCGGCAACACCGGGGACGACATCCACCTCTTCGGGCTGAAGGTCTGCCCGGACCTCGACACGGTGATGTACACGCTCGGCGGCGGCATCAACGAGGAGCAGGGCTGGGGTCGGGCCGACGAGACCTTCCACCTCAAGGAGGAGCTGGCGGCCTACGGCGTCGGCCCCGAGTGGTTCGGCCTCGGCGACCGCGACTTCGCCACGCACATCGTGCGGACGCAGATGATCACCGCGGGCTTTCCGCTCAGCGCGGTGACCGAGGCGCTCTGCGACCGCTGGAAGCCCGGCGTGCGGCTGATCCCGATGACCGACGACCGCGTGGAGACGCACGTCGCGGTCGAGCTGGACGGGGAGCGCAAGGCGGTCCACTTCCAGGAGTACTGGGTGCGGCTGCGCGCCTCCGTGCCCGCCGAGGCGGTCGTGCCGGTCGGCGCCGAGCAGTCCAAGCCCGCCCCCGGCGTCCTGGAGGCCATCGCCGAGGCTGACGTCGTCCTCTTCCCGCCCTCCAATCCGGTCGTCTCCGTCGGCACCATCCTCGCCGTGCCCGGCATCCGCGAGGCGATCGCCGACGCCGGGGTGCCGGTGGTGGGCCTGTCCCCCATCGTCGGGGACGCGCCCGTACGCGGGATGGCCGACAAGGTGCTCGCCGCGGTCGGCGTGGAGTCCACGGCCGCCGCGGTCGCCGAGCACTACGGCTCGGGCCTGCTCGACGGCTGGCTGGTCGACACGGTCGACGCCGACTCCGTCACGCGCGTGAAGGCCGCCGGGATCCTCTGCCGCGCCGTACCGCTGATGATGACCGACCTCGACGCGACGGCGCAGATGGCCCGGGAGGCGCTGACGCTGGCCGAGGAGGTGCGGGAGGCGTGAGCGACGGGACGCACGACGACGCTTCCGGACGCCTGGACGGCTACCGGGTCTGGGCCCTGCCCGGTCTGCCCGAGGTGCGCCCCGGCGACGACCTGGCCAAGCTGATCGCGGCGGCCGAGCCCGGGCTGGCCGACGGGGACGTGCTGCTCGTCACGTCCAAGATCGTCTCCAAGGCCGAGGGCCGGGTCGTCCAGGCCGAGGACCGGGAGGTCGCGATCGACGCCGAGACCGTGCGGGTGGTGGCCCGGCGCGGCCCGCTGCGCATCGTGGAGAACCGTCAGGGCCTGGTCATGGCGGCGGCCGGTGTCGACGCCTCCAACACTCCCCCCGGTACGGTGCTGCTGCTCCCCGAGGACCCCGACGCCTCCGCGCGCGGCATCCGCGAGGGACTCCGCGACACGCTGGGCGTGGACGTCGGCGTGGTCGTCACGGACACGTTCGGGCGCCCCTGGCGGGCCGGGCTCACCGACGTGGCGATCGGCGCCGCGGGCATCCGCGTCCTCGACGACCTGCGCGGTGGCACGGACGCGCACGGCAATCCGCTCGGCGCCACCGTCGTCGCCACCGCGGACGAGCTGGCCGCGGCGGGCGACCTGGTCAAGGGCAAGGCCGCCGGCCTGCCCGTCGCCGTCGTGCGCGGGCTGCCGCGGGTGGTCGCCGAGGACGACGGCGAGGGCGCCCGGGCGATGGTGCGCGGCGCGCGCGACGACATGTTCCGCCTCGGCACCTCGGAGGCGGTCCGGCAGGCGGTCACCCAGCGGCGTACGGTACGGGCCTTCACGGACGAGCCGGTCGACCCCGGCGCCGTACGCCGGGCGGTGGCCGCGGCGGTGACCGCGCCCGCGCCGCACCACACGACGCCGTGGCGGTTCGTGCTCCTGGAGTCCGAGGACGCCCGCACCCGGCTCCTCGACGCGATGCGGGACGCCTGGATCGCGGACCTGCGGCGCGACGGCAAGAGCGAGGAGTCCGTCGCCAAGCGCGTCCGGCGCGGCGACGTCCTGCGCAACGCCCCCTACCTGGTCGTCCCCTGCCTGGTCATGGACGGCTCGCACACCTACGGGGACGCGCGGCGGGACGCGGCCGAGCGGGAGATGTTCGTGGTCGCCACCGGCGCGGGCGTGCAGAACCTGCTCGTCGCGCTCGCCGGGGAGCGGCTGGGTTCCGCGTGGGTGTCCTCGACGATGTTCTGCCGGGACGTCGTGCGGGAGGTGCTGGGGCTGCCGGGCGACTGGGACCCGATGGGGGCGGTGGCGGTCGGCCATCCCGCCGAGGAGCCGAAGGCGCGGCCGGAGCGGGACGCGGAGGCGTTCATCGAGGTGCGGTGAGCCCTCTACCCTCGTAGGGGCTTCGCTCTCCCTTTCCCGCTCCCAGCTCCCACCTCGCTTTCCCCACCTCTTCCCCACTTCCTTTCCCACTTCGCCCAAGGACCTCACTCGTGGCTGGACGTTTCGCTCCCCGGTCCCCGCGCGCCGCCGTGCGCGACGGGATGCCCCGGCAGGCGCTCGCGCCGGGCCGGGTACGGGCGTGGGTGCCGGACGGGCCGCTGGACCTGGGGCTGGTGCTCGGGCCGCTGCGGCGCGGGCCGGGCGATCCGACGTTCCGGACGATGCCCGACGGGTCGGTGTGGCGGGCCAGCCGGACGCCCGCCGGGCCGGGCACGCTGCGGGTCGCCGCACGCGGTGGCGAGGTACACGGCGAGGCGTGGGGGCCGGGGGCCGATTGGCTGCTGGAGCAGTTGCCGCGGATGCTGGGCGCCGAGGACGACCCGTCGGCGTTCGTGCCGCGGCACCGGCTGCTGGCGGTGACCGCCCATCGGCGCCCGGGGCTGCGGCTGGCGCGGACCGGGCTGGTGCTGGAGTCGCTGATCCCCTCGGTCCTGGAGCAGAAGGTCACGACGCTGGAGGCGTACCAGGCGTGGCGGCTGCTGGTACGGAGGTTCGGCGAACCGGCGCCGGGGCCCGCGCCCGGGCGGATGTGCGTGATGCCGGCGGCGCGGACGTGGGCGCTGATCCCCTCCTGGGAGTGGCATCTGGCCGGGGTGGACGACAAGCGGGCGTCGACGATCCTGCGGGCCGTGCGGGTCGCGGCGCGGCTTGAGGAGGCGGCGGGGATGGAGCCGGCGGCGGCGCGGGAACGGCTGGAGCTCGTCTCCGGGATCGGGCCGTGGACGTCCGCGGAGACCGTGCAGCGCAGTCATGGGGCGCCGGACGCGGTGACGGTGGGCGATCTGCATCTGCCGGGGATCGTGGGGTTCGCGCTGGGCGGGGACCGGTATGCGGACGACGCGGAGATGCTGCGGTTGCTGGAGCCGTATGCGGGGCAGCGGCATCGGGCGGCTCGGTTGGTGTTGTTGAGTGGGCGGGTGCCGGGGAGGCGGGCGCCGCGGATGGCTCCGCGGGGGATTGAGCGGCTCTGACGTTGGTCCGCCGGCCCAGTGCATGCGGCTTGCCCGGCGTGGAGGTGGGCGCGGGGTGGGGTGCGCGGCCCGGCGCTGACGGGGTGCCGCCTGCGCCCACCCGTGCCGCCCCAGCGGCACGGCTGCCCGCAGTTGGGGGGCTATGCGGCGTCTGGGGAGAAGCGGAGGGATGCTGGGGGGATGTGGGCGTCGCACCAGATTCGGGCGCCGGAGCGGAGTTCGTTGTCGGCGCCGACGACCGCGCCGTCGCCGATGACCGTGTCGGTGAGGACCGAGCGGGTGCCGACGCGGGCGCGGGCGCCGATGAGCGAGTCGGTGACGACGGCACCCGGCTCGATGACGGCACCCGGCAGGATCGTGCTGCCGAAGACGCGTACCCCCTCCGCCACGAAGGCGCCCTCGCCGACCACGGTGCCGCCGGACAGCTTGGCGTCGGGGGCGACCCGTGCCGTGGGCAGGACGAGGCGGTCGCCGCAGCGGCCCGGTACGGCCGGGGACGGGGCGCGGCCCAGGACCAGGTCGGCCGAGCCCCGGACGAAGGCCGCCGGGGTGCCCAGGTCGAGCCAGTACGTGGAGTCGACCATGCCCTGGAGGTGCACGCCCGCGGCGAGCAGCTCCGGGAAGGTCTCGCGCTCCACCGAGACCGGGCGTCCCGCCGGGATGGTGTCGATGACGGAGCGGCGGAAGACGTACGCCCCCGCGTTGATCTGGTCGGTGACGATCTCCTCGGAGGTCTGTGGCTTCTCCAGGAAGGCGAGCACCCGGCCCGTGTCGTCCGTGGGGACCAGGCCGTACGCCCTCGGGTCGGTCACCTGCGTCAGGTGCAGGGAGACGTCCGCGCCGGTCGTCTCGTGGGTGCGGACCAGGGCGCCGATGTCCAGGCCGGTGAGGATGTCGCCGTTGAAGATCAGCACCGGCTCGTCGGGCCCCGAGTGCAGCCGGGACGCCACGTTGCGGATGGCGCCGCCCGTGCCGAGCGGCTCCTCCTCCGTGACATACTCGAGGTGCAGGCCAAGCGCCGAGCCGTCGCCGAAGTACGGCTCGAAGACCTCGGCCAGATAGCTCGTCGCCAGCACGATGTGCTCGACGCCGGCCGCCTTGGCCCGGGCCAGCTGGTGCGTGAGGAACGGCACTCCGGCGGCCCGGACCATGGGCTTGGGCGTGTTCACCGTGAGCGGGCGCAGCCGCGTGCCCTTGCCGCCGACCAGGAGGATCGCTTCTGTCACCTGTCGTCTCTGCTTCCTGCCGGGACCGGCCGAACTGTCTTTCGGCGGGCCAGTGTATGCAGACCGTGCCGTGGTGCCTTCGATGACCTCGCAGTGGCCCGCCTCAGCGCCCCTGGTACGCCGCCGCCTTCGAGCGGGCCGTGTCGAGCTTGGCGTAGAGCTGCTTGCCGGGGCAGTTGGTGGCGAAGCCGTCGCGATGACCGGAGATGACGTTCAGTCGTACTTTTCTGCCCTTTCGGTAGAGGTTCCCACCTCCGGACTTGAGGTATGTCTTCCCGCGCGGATTCATGCCGTAGAGCCCGACCTTCCACGCGGTGAGCCGGGCGATCGCCTTCAGCGCGGCCGACGACGGCTTCTTCGAGCTGTACGTGCCCAGCACGGCGATCCCCATGCTGTTGGCGTTGAACCCCAGGGTGTGCGCGCCCAGCACCGGCTTCGAGACGCCTCCGGCCCGGCCCTCGTAGATGTTTCCGCACTTGTCGACGAGGAAGTTGTAGCCGAGGTCGCGCCAGCCCGTGCTGTTGACGTGGTAGCGGTAGATACTGCGGATGACCGACGGCGCCTGCGAGCAGCGGTAGTTGTTGCCGGTGGCCGAGTGGTGCACGAAGGCCGTCTTGACCTTCTTCGTGTACACGAACCCCTTCTTGCGCAGCTTCTCGTCGGCGCCCCAGCCGCGGCGCGTGGTGATGGCCGGACGGGAGCCGACATGCGGCTCGGCCCGCTGCCTCGCCGCGCGGGCGGGGAGTACGGAGGGTTCCGCCTCGCTCCGCGCGCGGTTCGTCGGCGGTGGCGCGGCCTCGCCGGGGTCGACGAGTTCGAGGCGCAGACCGGTGGGGAGCGGCGCGGCGGCCGGGGCGGACCGCGCGGTACCGGGCGCGTCGACCGCCCGTACCCGCACCTCGACGCCGTCGGACTCGCCCACCCACAGCGGTGCGGTGGCGCCGCGGACCCGGCCCGATGCGCTCTCCGGGGTGCCGGGGTCGGCGGCGTGGTCGGCGTTGTGGGTCTCCAACTCCTGCCAGCCGGACCAGGTGCCGGTGGCGGTGGCACGGGTGCGGACCTGGACGTGGCCGTGGAGTTCGGTGGCGGGACTGTCCCAGACGACGCCGACGAGCGAGAACTGCCGTACGTCCTGGCGGCGCAGGCCCTGTTCGGCCGCGCCGGGTGCGCGGTCGCGGGCGAGGGGGGTGAGCCGCAGCGACTGGGTGCCGCCGGGGGCGTGCGCCTCGGGCCGTGCGGTCGGACTCGTCGCGGGTGGGGCGGAGGAGGTGGCGGCTGCCGCGGGCGGGGCGAGCGGGAGAGCCAGGGCCGCCGCGCACGTGACACCGGTCGAGGAAGCTAGGAATCCACGCATGCCCCTGATACTGGACATAGATATGTGAATATGTCTATTTGGGATCTGACGGGTCGTAGGGTTGCTTCGTCCGATCCGGTGGCGGTGCGGCACACCGTGCGCTCGATGGCCGTTGCCCGGCCCGCGTACGCTTGCGCGGGTGAACGCGACCGACCGCACCCCTGCCGACCTGCTGAGTTCCGCGCTCGCCGCGGACCCGGGACGCCCCCTGGTGACCTTCTACGACGACGCCACGGGCGAACGCGTCGAACTGTCCGTGGCCACCTTCGCCAATTGGGTGGCCAAGACCGCGAACCTGCTCCAGGACGAACTGTCCGTCGAACCCGGCGACCGGGTGGCACTGCTGCTGCCGGCGCACTGGCAGACGGCGGTGTGGCTGCTGGCGTGCGCGTCCGTGGGCGTGGTCGCCGACGTGGCGGGCGACGCGGGGGCTGCGGACGTGGTCGTGAGCGGGCCGGAGCCGGAGTCGCTGGAGGCGGCGCGGGCGTGCTCGGGCGCGCGGATCGCGCTGGCGCTGCGGCCGCTCGGGGGGCGGTTCGCGCCGGCGCCGCCGGAGGGCTTCGCCGACTACGCGGTGGAGGTGCCGGGACAGGGGGACCGGTTCGTGCCGTACGCGCCGGTGGATCCGGAGGCGCCTGCGCTGATCGTGGCCGGGCGGGAGTTCAGCGGGGCGGAGGTCGTGGAGCGGGCTCGGGCGGAGGCGTCGGGGCTGGGGCTCACGGGGCCGGGGGCGCGGATTCTGTCGGGGTTGCCGTACGACACGTGGGAGGGGTTGAGCGCGGGGTTGTACGGGCCGCTGGCGAGTGGGGGGTCGGTGGTGCTGTGCCGGCATCTGGAGCTGGCGGGGGCGGGTGTGGTGGATCAGCGGATCGAGGCGGAGCGGGTTTCGGTGACGGCGCGGTGAGTCTTTGCCGGGTGGTGGGTGGACCGGCGTCGCGGTGACGCCGGTCAGTCGGTGACCGGGGCCGGCCCTTGCCCGGCGTCGCGGTGACGCCGGTGAGTCGGTGACCCGGGCCTGCCCGTGCCCGGCACCGGTGTCGGCGCGGGGTGGGGAGCGCGGCCCGGCGCTGGCGGGGTGCCGCCTGCGCCCACCCGTGCCGCCCCAGGCGGCACGCATGCCCGCAGCTGCTGCGTGCCCGTGCCCGGCACCGGTGTCGGTGCGGGGTGGGGAGCGCGGCCCGGCGCTGACGGGGTGCCGCCTGCGCCCACCCGTGCCGCCTGGGGGTACCTCCCAGGCCGTTCAGGCACTGGGGGAGGCACGACTGCCCGCAGGCTGGGGGCGCGGTGCGTGCCCGGCGTCGGCGGTGGCGCGGCCCGGCGCGCTGACGGGGGGCCGCAGGCTGGGGCCCCGTTTGGCCTAGCTGGGTGCTGCCCTCCAGCGCTTGCCGGGGCATGGTCGTACCAGCGGGCGGGTGTGGACGGAGGCGGGCGTGGGTGATGACGCGGGTAGTGCGGCCTCCCGCGGGGACCTGGGGCACGGGGCGTCCGCGAGCGGGGCCGGGCTGAAGCGGCGGCGGCGCAGGCGGCGGCTGGGGATCGCCGGGATCGTGGTCGTCGCGCTGGCCGGGGGCGCGGTGGGCGTCGGGTGGGCGGTGTACGCCAAGCTGAGCGGCAACATCACGGCGGACGAGGCGGCCGCGGCCGAACTCGCCCGGTACGAGAAGGAGCGGCCCACCTCGCTGGTGCGCGGCGCGCAGAACATCCTGCTGATCGGGTCGGACTCGCGCTCCGGGGAGGGCAACGCGCGCTACGGGCGGGACTCCGGCACCGAGCGGTCGGACACCACGATCCTGCTGCACCTGTCCGCGGGCCGGGACAGCGTCACCGCGGTCTCCCTCCCCCGTGATCTGATGGTGCGCGTCCCCGGCTGCCACCGGCCGGACGGCTCACTCACCGAACCGGCGCTCCAGCAGTTCAACTACGCCTTCGCGGCGGGTGGTTCGGCGTGCTCGATCCGCACGGTGGAGAAGCTGACCGGCATCCGGATCGACCACCACGTGGTCGTGGACTTCGAGGGCTTCAAGGAGATGGTCGACGCGCTCGACGGCGTCGAGGTGTGCCTGCGCAAGCCGGTCGACGACAAGGACGCCAAGCTGAAACTGCCCGCGGGCCGGGTGACGCTCGACGGGGAGCAGGCGCTCGGCTACGTCCGGGCGCGGAAGTCGCTCGGCGACGGCAGCGACACCGACCGGATGGACCGGCAGCAACGCTTTCTGGGCGCGCTCGTGAGCAAGGTGCAGAGCAATGACGTACTGCTGAATCCGGTGAAGCTGTACCCCGTTCTGGACGCCGCCACGTCGTCGCTCACCACGGACCCGGATCTGGCGAGTCTGCGCGGTTTGTACGACCTTGTGCGCGGCCTGCGCGGGATTCCCACCGAACGCGTCCAATTCCTGACCGTGCCCCGGGAGTCGTACACGGGCGACGCCAATCGCGACCAGCTCGTGCAGCCCGACGCCGAGAAGCTGTTCACCCGCCTGCGGACGGACGAGCCGGTGGCGGTCATGGCCTCCCGGCAGGACTCGACGGGCGGTACGGAGAATTCCGGCGAACCCGGTGACGCCGATTCTCCGGCGCCGACGTTCAGCGGGAACACCGCCGACGAGGACATCTGCGAGTAAAGCGCATTCCAAGAAGGAACCACCCGCACGCAAGGCGGGCGTACACGCACGGAGAATTGTCCGAGAAATGCGCCGAATTGCCCAGTTGTAAGGTTCGTGGAATGCGTCACTGCCGTCGCCGTGCGCGGAACGGGGCGGTTAGTGTGAGCGATCCGGTGTGCCCGGCCGCGGAGTTCTGCCCTGGCCACGCACTGAACTGACGTGAGCGAGACCGGGCGCCCGGAGGGGAGGGCGCCGCGTGGCCCCGACGGAGGATTCGGACAATCGTGGACGCGCAAGGCCGTGGGCGGGCGGAGGACATCGATCCCGCAGACCAGTGGGTACTCAATCCGGAAACCGGCGACTACGAACTGCGACTGCCCCCTTCCGCACCGCAGTCACCCATTCCGGCCCCCCGCCGGGGCTCGCCGGCACCGGCCCCCGAGGTCCCCGCACCCCGCAGGCGCCGCGCCGCGCCCGAGGAGCCGCCGCCGGGACGGCGCGGTCGCCGGCGGCCGGCGAAGAAGAAGTCGAGGGGCAAGAAGGTCCTGCTGTGGACCACCGGCACGATGGCGTTCGTCGTCCTCGCCGTCGGCGCCGCCGGATACCTCTACCTCCAGCACCTCAACGACAACATCGAGTCCCTCCCCGACGACGGCGCGAGCACCGGTGGGTTCCAGAAGGACCAGGCCATCAACATCCTGCTGATCGGCACCGACAAGCGCACCGGATCCGGGAACGACGGCTACGGCGACAAGGGCAGCGCCGGCCACGCCGACACCACGATCCTGCTGCACGTCTCCAAGGACCGCTCCAACGCCACCGCCCTCAGCATCCCCCGCGACCTGATCGTCGACGTCCCCGACTGCCCGACCACGCAGGAGGACGGGAGCACGAAGGTCATCCCCGGCTCCTCCGGCGTCCGCTTCAACACCAGCCTCGGCCAGAGCGGCCGTACGCCCAGTTGCACCATGCGGACCGTCACCGAGCTGACCGGCGTCACGCCCGACAACTTCATGGTGGCCGACTTCAACGCGGTCAAGACCCTCACCTCGGCGGTGGGCGGCGTCGAGGTCTGTCTGGCGAAGGACATCGACGACCCGGACTCGCACCTGAACCTGTCGGCGGGCAAGCACACCGTCGAGGGTGAGCAGGCCCTCGCGTTCGTCCGCACCCGGCACTCCGTCGGCTTCGGCGGCGACCTGAGCCGTATCGAGATCCAGCAGCAGTTCCTCGGCTCGCTGATGCGCAAGCTGAAGTCCAACGACACGCTCACCAGCCCGACGAAGATGGTGAAGCTGGCCGAGGCGGGTACCGAGGCGCTGACCGTCGACGCCAAGCTGAAGAGCATCGGCAAGCTGAAGGACCTCGGTCTCGAGCTGGGCAAGCTCGACACCAAGAACCTGACCTTCGCCACGGTCCCGGTGAAGGACAACCCGGCCGAGAAGACGCCGGTGACCGTAGTCCTCAAGGACGGGGCGGCCCAGCAGGTCTTCGACATGGTCAAGAACGACGTCTCCTTCACCGAGGTCAAGAAGAAGGAGAAGGAGAAGAAGGATAAGGAGGACGCCGCGGTCGCCGCCCGCCTGGAGGGCGAGAAGTCCGAGCCCTCCGAGATCCGCGTCCGCGTCCTCAACGGCGGCGCCTCGTCCGGCAGCGCGGGGCGGGAGCTGACCTACCTCCAGAACGAGGCGGGCGTCACCAAGTCGGAGAACGCGGGCAACGCCCCCGCGGACATCGCCAAGACCACCCTGGAGTACGCCCCCGACCAGGCCGACCAGGCCCGCGCACTCGCCGAGATCCTCGGTCTGTCCGGCGCCGCCATGAAGCCGGGCGAGAGCGTCACCAACGCCCAGGGGCTGCCCGCCATGACCCTCACCCTCGGCAAGGACTTCAAGGGCGCCGGCGTCAAACTCGACGCCACTTCCGCGAAGGCGCCGGAGGACCTCCAGAAGTCCACGGCGGACAAGGTCGAGTGCGCGAAGTGACCTGAGGGGCCCGGAGCCCGTCTGACAGTACGACAGTCCATCGTTCGACCGGTCCAACCGCGAACAAACCAGCGGGCGTCGTACAGCCAACGCACGGCTTCGTACGTCCAACTGTGCGAACAGGTCGCGTGCGGGAGCACGTTCGCGGGTCCGAGGGTGGGAGAGGCATGACGCAGAGCAGTGTGCGCGGGGAGGAAACGCGACCCGACCCGGTCCGGCACACCCGCGGCAGGCGAGCCGCGCGCGGCGGCCGGCACGAGGGCGGCGCGGGCACGGCCGGACGGGGCGGACCGGGAGGCCACGGCGGCGGCAACGGCGGCGGCAACGGCAGGCGCTCCGGGCGACGGCGCACCGGCGGACGGCGGCACCGGGCGCTGCGCTGGTCCGCGACGACCCTCGCGGTGCTGATCCTCGGCACGGCCGGCGCCGGATACCTCTACTACCAGCACCTGAACGGCAACATCGACAAGGGCGAGCGCAGCAGCGGCGACTCCAAGGCGCACAAGGCCGAGCCGAACGCGGCCGGACAGACGCCGATGAACATCCTGCTGCTCGGCTCCGACAGCCGCGCCTCCGACGCCAACGTGGCGCTGGGCGGCGGCAAGAACCACCGGGACAACCCGCCGCTGGCCGACGTGCAGATGCTGATCCACCTGTCCGCCGACCGCAAGAGCGCCTCGGTGGTGAGCATCCCCCGGGACACCCGGGTCGACATCCCGGCCTGCAAGGACTCCGACACCGGCGAGAAGTTCCCGGCGACCAACGCCATCATCAACACCTCGCTGGCCCGCGGCGGCGCCGGCTGCACCCTGGCCACCTGGGAGAACCTGACCGGGGTCTACATCGACCACTGGATGACGATCGACTTCGCGGGCGTGGTCTCGATGGCGGACGCCATCGGCGGGGTCGAGGTGTGCGTGAACCAGAACGTGTGGGACCGCCCGCTGCCCGGCGTGCCCGGCGGCTCGGGCCTGAAGATGACGAAGGGCGCGCACAAGGTCAAGGGCGAGGACGCGCTCAAGTGGCTGCGCACCCGGCACGCCTGGGGCAGTGACCCGCTGCGGGCCCGCGCCCAGCACATGTACATGAACTCGATGATCCGCACGCTGAAGAGCCAGAACGTCTTCACGGACGCGGGCAGGCTGATGGACCTGGCCGAGGCCGCCACGAAGTCGCTGACGGTCTCTGAGGAGATCGGCACCGTGAAGAAGCTGTACGACCTGGGCATGCAGCTCAAGACGGTGCCCACGGACCGCATCACCATGACGACGATCCCCACCGTCGAGGACCCCGAGGACAAGAACCACCTGCTGCCGGCCACCGACGCCGACAAGATGTGGGCGATGCTCCGCGACGACGTCTCCTTCGACGACAAGGGCACGAAGGAGAAGAAGGGCACCGGCGACGGCAAGGACGCCGCCGGAGACGACGCCGCCGCGCCGGGCGACACCGGGCAGCCCTCCGACGAGCCCGCCGCCGACTCCGAGATCGGCGTCCTGGTCCAGAACGCCACCCGCTCGGCCACCCTCGGCCCGGTCACCGGCCGGGCCGGTGAGATCGCCGGTTCGCTGGTGGACAAGGGCTTCGCCAAGGCGACGAAGGACACCTCGGCGGCGCTCTCCGAGGAGCGCACCGTGGTCCGGTACCCGAGCGACGAGCTGGCGGGCGACGCTCGCCGCGTCGCCGGGGCGATGGGGATCCCGGCGAACGCGGTGCGCAAGTCCGCGGACGTGTCCGGGATCACTCTCGTCGTGGGAGCTGACTGGCGCGACGGCACGTCCTATCCGAAACAGAAGACACCCGAGGCCGGGGACCTGCCGGAGACGAGCGACGCCCTCAACGGCTCGGACACCGGCAAGTGCATGGACGTCTACAAGCCGTATCGATGGTAGGAGTTCACGAAAATAGGAGGGAATGCCCTGTTGTAGGGGTGACGATCGTGACACCGGTTTCGTTCGACGCCGAACCGGGCGGATAGTGTGAGCGCGCCAGTGCCCACTGCCGCGAGGTCCGCCCTGGCGTCGTGCACTTGTTGACTCTTTACCGTGCGCCTTCAGGCGAAGGTGCCGCGTGGCCCCCGACGGAGGATTGGGAGACCGTGGACGCGCAAGGACGTGGGCGGGCAGACGACGTCGACCCCGCAGACCAGTGGGTGCTGAATCCGCGGACCGGTGAGTACGAACTGCGGCTGTCCCCCTCCGCACCGGAGTCGTCCGTCCCCGGGCCCCGTGCGTCGGGGCCCCGTGCGTCGGGGCGCCGTACAACCGCTCCGGGCCGTGAGGTGCCGCCCCAGCGGCGGCGGCGTGCGGAGCCCGAGGCACCGGTGCCCGGTCGGCGCGGACGGCGGCCGGAGAAGAAGAAGTCCCGGGGCAAGAGGGCCCTGCTGTGGACCGGCGGCAGTATGGCCTTCGTCGTCCTCGTGGCAGGTGTGGGCGGCTACGTCTACCTCAAGCACCTCGAGGGGAACGTCTCGACGACGGACGTGGGCACCGCCGGAAGCAGCAGCTTCAAGAAGGACGAGGCCTTCAACATCCTCATCATCGGCACCGACAAGCGCACCGGTGAGGGCAACGAGGGCTACGGCGACAAGGGCAGCGCCGGACACGCGGACACCAACATCCTGCTGCACGTCGCCGAGGACCGCTCCAACGCCACGGCGCTCAGCATCCCCCGCGACCTGATCGTCGACATCCCCGACTGCGAGACGACGCTGGAGGACGGCACGAAGAAGGTCATCCCCGGTACCTCGGGCGTCCGCTTCAACCAGAGCCTCGGCGACTTCGGCCGGGACGCGGGCTGCACGATGCGCACGGTGGCGGAGACGACCGGCATCAAGCCGGACCACTTCATGATGGCCGACTTCAACGCGGTCAAGACGCTGACCACGGCGGTCGACGGCGTCGACGTGTGCGTGGAGAAGGCCGTGGACGACCCGAAGTCCCATCTCCAGTTGCCCGCGGGCGAGTCCACGGTCGAGGGCGAGCAGGCCCTGGCCTTCGTCCGCACCCGGCACGCCTTCGGCAACGAGGGCGATCTGGACCGCATCAAGGTGCAGCAGCAGTTCCTGGGCTCGCTCATGCGCAAGATGTCCTCCAGCGACACCCTCACCAGCCCCACCAAGCTGGTGAAGCTCGCCGAGGCCGCGACCAAGGCCCTGACCGTGGACAAGGCCATCGGCAAGGTGGGCACGCTCAAGGACATCGCCCTGGAGCTGAAGAAGGTGCCGACGAAGAACATCACCTTCACCACGGTGCCGGTGCTCGACAACCCGGCCGAGAAGGTCAAGGCGACGGTGGTCGTGAACGAGGCGAAGGGCCCCCAGGTCTTCGACATGATCAAGAACGACATCTCCTTCACCGAGGTCGAGCAGAAGAAAAAGAAGGAGAAGGCCGCCGTCGCCGCCCGGCTCAAGGGCGAGAAGTCCGAGCCCGGCGAGGTCCGGGTCCGCGTCATGAACGGCGGCGCCCCCGCCGGCAGCGCCCAGCAGGAACTGGCGTACCTGCAGACCCAGGCCGGGGTCTCCAAGTCGGAGAACGCGGGCAACGCCCCCGCCGAGGTCGCCAAGACCACCCTGGAGTACGCCCCCGACCAGGCCGACCAGGCCCGCGCCCTCGCCGAGATCCTCGGCCTGTCCGGCGCCGCCATGAAGCCCGGCGAGAGCGTCACCAACGCCCAGGGGCTGCCCACCATGACCCTCACCCTCGGCAAGGACTTCAAGGGCGCCGGCGTCAAACTCGACGGCTCCGTCAAGAAGCCGGACCTGGACACCGAGTCCACGGCCGACCAGAAGCTGTGCGCCAGTTGACCTGAGGGGCCTGTCGTACGTCTCACAGGACGGCGACGGGCCCACGTGGTGGCCCGGGGGCGGGGAGGGACGCGGAAGTGACGCGGAGCAGTGTGCAGGGGGAGGACACGCAAGAGGGCGCGACAGACGCCTTGGAGCGTGCGGAGGCCGTCCGGGGGGACGGCGACAACGGTGTCGGCGACACCGAAGGCAGCACCGAGAGCACGACCGAAGACAGCAGCGAAGACGGCACCGAAGACGGCGAAGGCAGGCCCGCGGGCGAGGCCGAGGGCCCCCGCCCGCGGCGTCGGCGGCGCGTCCTGCGCTGGACCGCGGTGGTGCTCGCCGTGGTCCTGGCCGGCACGGCCGGGGCGGGATACCTCTACTACGAGCACCTCAACGACAACATCAGGCAGGACGCCCTGAACCTGGGCGACAGCAAGGTCGCCGCGCCGACGCCGAACGCGGCCGGTCAGACCCCGCTGAACATCCTCGTCATCGGCTCGGACGCCCGGGACAGCGAGGAGAACCAGCAACTGGGCGGCGCCCGCGAGACGTTCGGCTCCACGCCGCTGGCGGACGTGCAGATGCTGGTGCACCTGTCCGCCGACCGCAGCAACATGTCGGTGGTCAGCATGCCGCGCGACACCCTGCTGGAGATACCCAAGTGCACCGACCCGGACGACGGTGAGGTCTACCCGGCGAGCGAGGGCCGGGTGATGACCAACCAGAGCCTCGGCCACGGCGGTCCCGGCTGCACGGTGGCCACCTGGCAGGAGCTGACCGGCATCCACATCGACCACTTCGTGATGGTCGACTTCGCGGGCGTCGTCTCGATGGCGGACGCCGTCGGCGGCGTCCCGGTCTGCGTGGACGCCAACATCCACTCGCGCGACAACTCGGGCCACGGCTCCGGTCTGAAACTGGCCAAGGGCACGCACCCGGTCAAGGGCGAGCAGGCCCTGCAGTGGCTGCGCACCCGCTACGGCTTCGAGGACGGCAGCGACCTGGCACGGGCCAAGGCCCAGCACATGTACCTGAACTCGATGGTCCGGGTGCTGCGCGAGAACGCGACCCTCAGCAGCCCGAACAGGCTGCGCAGGCTCGCCGAGGAGGCCACCGAGGCACTCACCGTCGACCCGGGCCTGGACTCCGTCAAGAAGCTGTACGACCTCAGCAACGAGCTGCGCCGGGTGAAGCCCGAGCGCATCACCATGACCACGATGCCCAACCGGTACGTGGGCGCGCGCGTCGAACCGACCGAGGACGCGGAACAGCTGTTCCGGCTGGTGCGCGAGGACATCGCGCTGGACGGCAGGGACGCGAAGAAGAAGCCCGACGCGGAGCCGGAGCCCCCGGCCGACCCGGCCGCACCCGACGACGAGATCGCGGTGCAGGTCCGCAACGGCACCCGCACCGACGAGCTGGGCACGGCCCCCGGACGCGCGAACACGGTCACCGGGCTCTTGGTGGAGCGGGGCTTCGCGAAGGCGGTCGCGGACCCGTCGGTGCTGCCGAGCGAGGACCGTACGGTGATCCGCTACCCGAGCGCCGACCTGGAGGGCGACGCCCGGCGCGTCGCCAAGTCCCTGGGGATCCCGGCGAGTTCGGTGAAGCGGTCGACGGACGTCTCCGGCGTCACGCTCGTCGTGGGCGCCGACTGGCGCGAGGGCACGGCGTACAGGGCGCCCGAGAGCGACGACCGGACCCCGGAGTCGGCCGAGGCCCTCAACGGCGCGGACGACAGCGCCTGCATGCACGTGAGCCCTGCGTTCACCTGGTCCTGAGGCCGGCCCCGGGCCTGACGGACGTCAGCGCGTCCCGGCGGCGTCCGTGGCCCCCGCGTCCGGCCGGACCGCCGGGCGCCGTGAGGCGATGACCTTCCTGGCCAGCGACTTCGGGCTGGTCAGGAAGCCCCAGCCCCACGACATGTGCATGGTCGCCAGGGCCACCGGTATCTGCGCCCGCGCCTTCAGCCCGAGCCCCTTCCCGGCGGGCAGCGAGCCGGCCACGATCGCCGCGAGGTAGGCGCCGGGCACGACGAAGCCCCAGGGGGTCAGCGCGGCGCCCACCACGACACCGGCCGCGATGGCGCACACGGCGGTCGGCGGGGCAAGGTAGCGCAGGTTGATGGAGCCGGAGTGGTAGCGCGCGACGACGTGCCGCCAGCGGCCGTAGTCCTTGTACTGCTTGGCCAGCGCCCGCATGCTCGGCCGGGGGCGGTAGGACACCCGCAGCTCGGGTGAGAACCAGATCAGGCCGCCGGCCTCGCGGATGCGGAAGTTCAGCTCCCAGTCCTGGGCGCGGATGAACTCCTCGTTGTAGCCGCCCTGCCGCTCCAGCGCCTCGCGGCGGAACACGCCGAGGTAGACGGTCTCGGCGGGCGCCGCCTGTCCGCCGGTGTGGAACGCGGCGTTGCCCACGCCGATCTTCGACGTCATCGCGGCGGCGACGGCGTCCTCCCAGGCGTTCTCGCCCTCGGCGTGCATGATGCCGCCGACGTTCTGCGCACCGGTCTCCTCCAGGAGCCGTACGGCCGTGGAGATGTAGTTCGGCGACAGCATGCCGTGGCCGTCGACGCGGACGACGACCGGGTGGCGGGACGCCTTGATCGCGGCGTTCAGCGCTGCGGGCGTACGGCCGGTGGGGTTCGGCACGGTGTGGACCCGGGGGTCCTCGCGGACGAGTTCGGCGGCGATCTCTTCCGTACGGTCCGTGGAGGGACCGACGGCGATCACGACCTCCATCTCGCCGGCGTACTCCTGGGCGAGGATGGCGCGGACGGCGCCGCGCAGGTGCCGCTCCTCGTTGAGGACGGGCATGATCACGGAAACGGCGGGCAGCCGCACGTCGGACTTGGCGTTCATCGGTGCTCACGTTACCGCGAACGGGGGACACGGGTGCGCGCCGCGGGGGTCACGGGGCCGGGCAGCAGATCGTATGGGCCTACGGTGCTCACGAATCCCACGTACGGCCTCACGCTCCACGCCCAGGGCCCGTCCCCGCGGAGGTGTCCCCTTGCCCACGCCGCCCCGCTCGTCCCGGGTCCCGGCCTCGACCGGCCGGGGCGGACCCCCGCCGCAGCGCGGCGGCCCCCGGCCGTCCCGGCGCCCGCCGAGGCCCCCCGTACGGCGGAGGAAGCCGCGCTGGGCCGTGCGGGCGGTGACCGCGCTTTCGGTGGTGGTGCTCGGCTCCGCCGGGATCGGGCACGCCGTGCTCACCGGCCTCGACTCGGACATCTCACGGGTCGACGCGTTCAAGGACATGAAGAACCGGCCGCGGGCGGGCGACGGCATGAACGTCCTGATGGTCGGCACCGACGGCCGGGACGAGATCACCGAGGAGGAGCGGCGCAAGTACCGGCTGGGCGGTGCCCCCTGCCACTGCACCGACACGATCATGATCGTGCACATCTCGGAGGACCGGGAGCGCGCGAGCGTGGTCAGCCTGCCGCGCGACTCGTACGCCGAGACGCCCGGCCACACCGACCGCACCACCGGCGAGCACCACAAGGGGCACCCGCTCAAGCTGAACGCGGCCTACGCCGAGGGCGGCCCGCAGCTGACGATCCGCACCGTGGAGAACATGACCCGGGTGAAGATCGACCACTATCTGGAGGTCGACTTCACCAGCTTCATGAAGACCGTGGACATCCTCGGCGGTGTGAAAATCTGCACGGTCCAGCCGCTCAAGGACAGCTACACCGGACTCGACCTGCCGGCCGGCACCCACACCCTGAAGGGCGGGCAGGCACTGCAGTACGTGCGGGCCCGGCACCTCGACGGCGCCTCGGACCTGAGCCGGATGAAGCGCCAGCAGCGTTTCCTGGCCGCGCTGATCGACCGGGCCACCTCCTCGGGCATCCTGCTGAACCCGCTGAGGTTCCGGGACGTCACCCGGGCCGTGCTCGGCTCGGTCCGGGCCGACCAGGGCTTCGGCACCGACGAGCTGCTGACGCTCGGGCGGGCGATGCGGAACTTCTCGCCGTCGTCCTCCGAGTTCACCACCGTGCCGATCGGGCAGATGGGCTACGCGGTCAAGGGCGTCGGTTCGACCCTGAAGTGGGACCCGGCGAAGTCCGAGCGGCTCTTCGACGCCCTGCGCGAGGACGAGCCGCTGGCCGCGCCGAAACCGAAGCCGAAGGGTCCGGCGCCGGTGCGGGTCCCGGTGGACCCGAAGCAGATCCGCGTCCAGGTGGAGAACGGCACCCGCACCTCCGGGCTCGGCAAGCGGGTGGACGACGCGCTGGCCGCGACCGGGTTCCGCACCACCAGGGCACCGCGCAACGCCGGGGACCGGGCGGTCGAGCGGACCGTCGTCGCCTACGACCCCCGCTGGGACCAGTCGGCGAAGTCGCTGTCCGCCGCGCTGCCCGGCAGCGAGCTGAAGCCGGTCAAGGGGCAGGGCGCCACGCTGAAGGTGATCGCGGGCGCCGACTTCGAGAAGGTGGCGAAGGTGCGGCCGGCCGACCCGCCGCAGGAGTCGGGCGCGGTGGTGCGGGGCGACGAGGTGGTCTGCGGCGACGAGTGAGGTCCGCCGGTCTCCGGCTCAGTTGCCGGAGACGGTGACCTTCTCGTCGTTCTTCAGCTCCTCGACGAGCTTCTTCACCTTGGCGTCGTCCCACTTGAGGTTGCCGCCGACGCTGCCCGAGATCGGCATGTTCATCGAGGTGCCCTCGCCGCCGCTGACGTTCTTCATCGCCCAGAACATGCTCGCCAGGTCGAACAGGCCCATGTCCTTGTCGACGATGAGGGAGTCCAGGCCGGCGCCCATGGTCGGGTACAGCTTGAACGGGTTGAGGACCGTCGACGGGGTGGCCACCTGGCTCGCCAGCGCCGACAGGAACTTCTGCTGGTTCTTGGTGCGGTCCAGGTCGGAGCCGGCCAGCGCGTACCGGGTGCGGACGAAGGCGAGGGCCTCCTCGCCGTTCAGGGTCTGCTTGCCCTTCTTGAAGTCGGCGCCGGACTTCTTGTCCTTGATGTCCTGCGGGATGTCCATCTCGACGCCGCCGACCGCGTCCACGATGTTCGCGAAGCCGGCGAAGCCGATCTCCACGTAATGGTCCAGGCGCAGTCCGGTGTTGTGCTCGATGGTGCGCACCAGCAGCTCGGGGCCGTCCTCGGCGTAGGCGGCGTTCAGCTTGGTGTGGCGGCCGGTGCCCGGGTACTTCTTGCCGGACTCGGAGCCGACGAAGCTCGGGATCTCCACGTCCGAGTCGCGGGGCAGCGAGATCAGCGTCGCCCCGTTGTCCCCGGTGTGCAGGATCATCATCGAGTCGGTGCGCTTGCCCTCGGCGGAGCCGGTGTGGAGGTCCTTCTTCTGCTCGTCGGTCATGCCCTCGCGGCTGTCGGAGCCGACGATCAGGTAGTTGGTGCCCTCGCCGGCCCCGGGCCGCTCGATGACCTTGGACAGGTCGACCTCGCGGTTGAGCTTGGAGTCGGCCCAGAAGTAGGTCCCGACGGTGGTGACGACCAGCACGGTCACCACCGTGATCGCGGTCCACTTGATCCGGCGGCGCCAGTTCGGCGCGGGCCGGTCCCGGACCTGTCGGCCGGGGCCCTGGCCGCCGCCACCGCCGTAGACCTGGCCGGTGTTGTACCCGCTGTCGTACCCGTCGCCGCCGTGCCCCTGGCCGTCGGTGTACGACGGCTGCTGGGGCACCCCGGCGCCGTACGGCGGGGCCGACGGGCCCGGGCCGGGCGGCGGCGTGCCGCGGCGGACCTGGCGCATCACGCGGGCGCTCTCGGGCCGTGCGCTCGCGCTGCCGCGTCCGTATCCGCTGCCGCGGTTGTCACCGGACCATCCCTCGGGCCAATCATTCATGCGCACCAGTGTGCAGGGCCGCCCGGTGGGCGTTACAAGGTATGTCGGAAAATCAGGGCAGTGCTGTTGCGAACCCGACACAAAATCACGCCCGTGTGCCCCCGGCATAAGGTGGAGGCCATGACAGACCAGGCAGAACAGGCCTCGGCCGCGCCCCCGGAGATCCCGGGCAAGCCGACCTCGGCCTCCCGCACCACCCTCAGCCACATCATGACGCACAGCGACACCAACCTTCTGGGCACGGTGCACGGCGGTGTGATCATGAAGCTCGTCGACGACGCGGCGGGCGCCGTGGCCGGACGGCACTCCGGCGGACCCGCCGTCACCGCGTCCATGGACGAGATGGCGTTCCTCGAGCCGGTCCGCGTCGGCGACCTCGTCCATGTGAAGGCACAGGTCAACTGGACCGGCCGCAGCTCCATGGAGGTGGGCGTCCGGGTCCTGGCCGAGCGCTGGAACGAGTCCACGCCCGCCACCCAGGTCGGCTCGGCCTACCTGGTCTTCGCCGCCGTGGACGCCGACGGCAAGCCCCGCACGGTGCCGCCGGTGCTCCCGGAGACCGAGAAGGACAAGCGGCGCTACCAGGAGGCCCAGATCCGCCGCACCCACCGGCTGGCCCGCCGACGCGCGATCATGGAACTGCGCGAGCGACGGGTGGCGGAGGGGTACGAGGACTGACCCCCTGCCGCCGCGGACGTCACGGCCATCGGGGACGGCCGAGCCTCAGAGCATGAGCAGGAGCCGCGTGTTCGCCACGAGCTTCCGGTTCACGCTCGTGCTCTGCACGAAGATCGTGAAGTCGTCGTTGTGGTCGGGCTTGATGCGGACCTCCACGTCCGGCAGGCCGAGCAGGGCGCGGGCTTCGGGCCCCGTGTACACCCGGTCCGTCTTCTTCTCCAGCACCGATATCTGCTTCTTCGGCTGGACCTTCTCCGACTTGCTCAGCTGGTAGAACGCACCGCCCGTGCGGTACGTGTGCCCGCGCTCGACGACCCAGTCCCGGATCGCCACGTCACGGGTCACGTCGATCAGCGCGTACTTCGACGCCTCCACCGGGGTGAGGCCGGCCGCCTTGATGGTCTCCTTGTTGACCGCGTCCGCGCCGGTGGAGAAGACGGCCCGCGACCCGCGGATGCCCTTGGTGCGGCCCACCATGAACTTCTCGGTGGCCTCCTGGATGACCTGGCCGGCCTCTTCCAGGCCCTGGGTGCTCGTGGCGTCCCAGATGGCGATGTTGTCCTTGGGGAAGCCGTACTGCATGGCCTCGCGCTTGCCCATCTGGTCCGGGACGAGGACGGCCAGCGTCCAGTTGTCCGCCTGGGTCTCGATCATCGTGGACACGGCCTCGACCAGTGCGCGCGGGTCCCGGGCGGGGGCGTCCGGGCAGCGGTGGCTCACGTTCTCCTGGCCGTCCGTGAGGACGAACGTCAGGAAGCTGTGGTCGCCGTAGAGCTGGGCGGTCTGCGCCAGCTCCCGCTGCGACTTGAGCGTGGCCGCCAGCAGCGCCGTCATGCCGCCGACCCGGTACATCTGCTTCAGCGACGGCATCCGCAGCACGTCCTTGTCGTAGATGACGCACTCCACCTGGTCGGCGAAGACGTACACCGTGACGCGGGTCTCCTGGTCCAGCTCCTGCGAGCGGCGGGCCAGGTAGGCGATCTGCTGGTCGGCGACCTCGACCACCTTGTGGCTCAGACGCCGCATGGACGAACTGGCGTCCAGGACGAGAGCGACGTGGTTGATGTAGTTCTGGCTCTTGGACATGGCGGATCCCCCTCTTGCCGATTGCCGATTGCCGCTCCGGCAGCTTCCCGACGCGATGGATCCACCGTCTCATCCACCACTGACAATCGATCAGACGAGCGAGCCGCGGCCGTCAGGGCAGGTTGCGCGCCATGACGATGCGCTGGACCTGGTTGGTGCCCCTCGTAGATGTGCGTGCTTTACAGGTCATACGGCGCTGACCTGCACGGACACCCCCCAACGTGACGAGGACTGGCTACCTCTACGCGTCGTACTTCTACCCGAAGATCTGGATGGAGGCTCTGGGCAAGGGACAGGTGAAGTACTGCAAGGCTCACTCGCTCCGGCACTACTACGGGTCGCGACTGCTGTACGCCGGAGTCCCCGAGAACGACGTGGCCGACTGGATGGGCCACAGCAGTACTGACGTGCTCAGGGAGCACTACCACTAGATCTTCGAAGGGGCCGAGCAGCGTGGCCGTGCAGCCATCGCAACCATGCTGACGCCCAGCGCGGACGACCCCACGGAGGCGACAGAGGTCGCCTGATCCACGTACGACAACAGCCCCCGGCAGCACGCCGGGGGCTGCGTTGTTCGTACAGGTCAGTGGCTGTTTTCAGCCCGGCATCTGCCCAGGATTCCCCCAACATGACGCCTAGGAACGGCCTTGATCGGGCCGCAACGGGCAGAAAGCCGAGGGTGTCCCTCCGGACCTTCGAAACAGCTTCTGACCTGCAAAAACCCTGCTAGGGCAGGTTCCTCGCCATCACGATCCGCTGAACTTGGTTCGTGCCCTCATAAATCTGCGTGATCTTGGCGTCACGCATCATGCGCTCCACCGGGTAGTCACGGGTGTAGCCGTAGCCGCCGAGCAGCTGGACGGCATCCGTGGTGACCTCCATGGCCACGTCGGAGGCGAAGCACTTGGCCGCGGCGCCCTGGAAGGTGAGGTCGCTGTCGCCGCGCTCGGACTTGGCGGCGGCGGCGTAGGTCAGCTGGCGGGCGGCCTCGATCTTCATGGCCATGTCGGCCAGCATGAACTGGATGCCCTGGAAGTCGGCGATCGGCTTGCCGAACTGCTTGCGCTCCTTGACGTAGCCCTTGGCGTAGTCGAGGGCGCCCTGGGCGATGCCGAGGGCCTGGGCGGCGATGGTGATGCGGGTGTGGTCCAGCGTCTTCATCGCGGTGGCGAAGCCGGTGCCCTCCGCGCCGATCATGCGGTCGGCGGGGATGCGGACGTTGTCGAGGTAGACCTCGCGGGTCGGCGAGCCCTTGATGCCGAGCTTCTTCTCCGGGGCGCCGAAGGAGACGCCCGCGTCGGACTTCTCGACGACGAAGGCGGAGATGCCCTTGGAGCGCTTGCTCGGGTCGGTGACGGCCATCACCGTGTAGTACTCGCTGACGCCGGCGTTGGTGATCCAGCGCTTGACGCCGTTGAGCACCCAGAAGTCGCCGTCGCGGACGGCCTTGGTCTTCATGCCGGCCGCGTCCGAGCCCGCGTCGGGCTCGGAGAGGCAGTAGGAGAACATGCCGTCGCCCTTGGCGAGCGGGGTCATGTACTTCTTCTTCAGCTCCTCGGAGCCGGAGAGGATCACCGGCAGCGAACCGAGCTTGTTGACCGCCGGGATGAGGGAGGAGCTGGCGCAGGCGCGGGCGACCTCCTCGATGACGATCACCGTGGCGAGCGCGTCGGCGCCCGCGCCGCCGTACTCCTCGGGGACGTGCACCGCGTGCAGGTCGTTCGCGGTGAGGGCGTCCAGGGCCTCCTGCGGGAAGCGGGCCTCCTCGTCCACCGCGGCGGCGTACGGCGCGATCTTCGCCTCGGCCAGCGAGCGGACGGCGTCCCGGAGCATGTCGTGCTCCTCGGACGGGCGGTACAGGTCGAAGTCAGCCGATCCGGCCAAGGTGTCTCACGCTCCAAAACGCTGTGATGCTGGGCACGCTAACTACCGTTAAGTAACCCAAATTTTAGAGCCCCGGCCGGGCCGGTGGATAGGTGAGCTTGACGACAGCCGACCGAAGGGCGTTTCCGGCGTCCCGGATATGCTCGGGCGCGCAACCGTGCCGTACACCCCTGGAGCACCCATGGCCCTGAAGATCACCGTGATCGGTACCGGCTATCTCGGCGCCACCCACGCGGCGGCCATGGCCGAGCTGGGTTTCGAGGTGCTGGGTCTGGACGTGGTGCCCGAGAAGATCGAGACGCTCCAGCGGGGCGAGGTCCCGATGTACGAGCCGGGTCTCCAGGAGCTGCTGCGCAAGCACGTCGCCGGTATCGAGGGCGCCAGCGGGCGGCTGCGCTTCACCACCGACTTCGCCGAGGCCGCGGCCTTCGGCGACGTGCACTTCCTGTGCGTGAACACCCCGCAGAAGCACGGCGAGTACGCCTGCGACATGTCGTACGTCGACTCCGCTCTGGCCTCGCTGGCGCCGCATCTGACCGGCCCCGCGCTGGTCGTCGGCAAGTCGACCGTTCCGGTGGGCTCCGCCGACCGGCTGGCGGCCTACCTGGCCGAGCACGCGCCGGCCGGCGACGACGCCGAGCTGGCCTGGAACCCGGAGTTCCTGCGCGAGGGCTTCGCCGTCGAGGACACCCTGCACCCCGACCGGCTCGTGGTCGGCGTGCGCAGCGAGCGGGCCGAGCGGCTGCTGCGCGAGGTGTACGCGACGCCGATCGCGGAGGGCTCGCCGTTCGTCGTCACGGACTTCCCGACGGCCGAGCTGGTGAAGACCGCCGCGAACTCCTTCCTCGCCACCAAGATCTCCTTCATCAACGCGATGGCGGAGGTCTGCGAGGCGGCCGGCGGCGACGTCGCCAAGCTGGCGGAGGCGATCGGGTACGACGACCGGATCGGGAAGAAGTTCCTGCGGGCCGGGATCGGCTTCGGCGGCGGCTGTCTGCCGAAGGACATCCGCGCCTTCATGGCGCGCGCCGGTGAGCTCGGCGCCGACCAGGCGCTGACCTTCCTGCGCGAGATCGACTCCATCAACATGCGCCAGCGCGGCCAGATGGTGGAGCTGACCCGGCAGGCGCTGGGCGGCGGCCCCTTCCTCGGCAAGCGGATCGCGGTGCTCGGCGCCACCTTCAAGCCCGACTCGGACGACGTGCGGGACTCCCCCGCGCTGAACGTCGCCGGGCAGGTGCACCTCCAGGGCGCCCAGGTCACGGTGTACGACCCCAAGGGCATGGAGAACGCCCGGCGGCTCTTCCCGACCCTCGGCTACGCCGACTCGGCGCTGGAGGCGGTGCGGGGCGCGGACGTGGTCCTGCACCTGACCGAGTGGCGGGAGTTCCGCGAGCTGGACCCGGAGGCGCTGGGCGAAGCGGCGGCGGCCCGGGTGATCCTGGACGGGCGCAACGCCCTGGACCCGACGCTCTGGCGCAAGGCCGGCTGGACCTACCGGGCGATGGGCCGCCCCACCGCCTGACGAGGCACCGAGGACGCCGGTTCGGCCGAGGCTCAGTCGGCCGAACCGGCGTCCTGCGCATTGTGCCGCACGGCGCCGCCGGCCGACCGGTGAAGCGTGCGGTGTTTACGACTCCTTGGCCCGGTACCGGCGCATCTTGGCGCGGGCCCCGCACACCTGCATGGAGCACCAGCGGCCGCGCCCGGCCGGGCTGCGGTCGTAGTACGCCCAGTGGCAGTCGGCGGCCTCGCACGCCTTGAAGCGGCTCCAGGTGCCCGCCACCAGCGCCTGGGCCACCGCGGCGGCGACACGGGCGGTCAGGGAGCCCTCCCCGGCCGGTGTGAGGGCGGCGGAGCCGTCGGCCGGGTCGACGGTGACGACCAGCGGGGCGGCGGCCAGCAACTCGCCCAGCGGGGTCACCGGACGGTGCGGCGGGTGACCGGCGTGGGCGAGCAGGGCCACGCGCAGCGACTCGCGCAGCTCCCGGGCGGCCGGTACGTCCTCCTCCGTCACTCCGAGCCGCGCCCGGCCCTCCCCCGTGTCCAGCGAGTCGGCGCCCGTCTCGAGGTCCAGCGTGTTCACCAGGGCCTCGACCAGTTCCAGGCCGCCCGGCGCGGGCGATCTCTCACTCATGCTTGCGACGTTACCCCCAATACGGCAGCATGCAGTAACCGTTACCGGTTACCCGCATAGTGCCGGTAACCGTGCCGGTGGCCGAAGACTGCGTACTTCGAGGAGGAAGTCATGGCTGTCGCCGAACTGGGCGTCGTCGTCCTGGACTGTCCCGACCCCCGTGCACTGGCCCGCTTCTACGCCGATGTGCTCGGCGGCACCGTCGAGGGCGAGGGCGACTGGGTCGATCTGAAGCTGCCGGACGGACGGGCTCTGGCGTTCCAGGCCGCCCCCGGGTTCGTGCCGCCGAAGTGGCCCGCGCCCGACGACTCGCAGCAGTTCCACCTCGACCTCGACGTGAAGGACCTGGACGCGGCCGAGAAGGCGGTGCTGGAGCTGGGCGCGCGTCCGCTGGACGCGGAGGACCGCAGCCGTACCTTCCGGGTTTACGCCGATCCGGCCGGGCACCCGTTCTGCCTCTGCGCCTGCTGAGCCCGGCCCACGAGCACTCGGAGGACCTCCATGGCACCCGCGGCACGTTTGCGTTCCGTCGTCGTCGACTGTCCCGAGCCCCGCGAGCTGGCCCGCTTCTACGCGGCGGTCGGCGGCGGCACACCCGACGAGGCGGACCCGGACTGGGTGGTCCTCCAGGTGCCCGGCGGGCCCCGGCTGTCCTTCCAGCGGGCACCCGGCCTCACCCCGCCCGAGTGGCCTCGCTCCGACCGCAACGCCCAGCAGTTCCACCTCGACTTCGACGGCGGGGCGACCTGGGCGGACATGGACGCCGCGCACGAGCGGGTGCTCGCGCTGGGCGCCCGGCCGCTGGACCTGGAGGGCCGGGAGGAGAAGGACTTCATGGTGTACGCCGATCCGGCGGGGCATCCGTTCTGCCTGTGCCGGATCGAGCACACGTGACGCTCGCGCGGGCTATCCGTCCAGGTCGGCGATGGTCGCCGTGGACGGCTCGCGGCGCAGTTGGGCCGCCTTGGCGGTGAAGGCCGCGGCGCGCAGGACCCGCTGGACGTTGCCCCAGGTCAGCAGGGCCACGTCCGACTCGTCCCAGCCGCGCCTGAGCAGTTCGGCGATGAGCCGCGGGTAGCAGGAGGGGTCGCCCAGCTCCAGCGGGTGGGCGGTGCCGGTGTCGTAGGTGCCGGACAGGCCGACGCTCTGCGGGCCGGCCACCGTGCGGACGTGGTCGAGGTGGTCGGCGACGTCCCGGACGGTCGGGCCGGTCTGCTCGGCGGTCAGCGGCACCATGCACAGACCGCCGGCCGCGCCCAGCTCCACCAGCAGGTCGTCGGGGAGGTTCGCGGGGTGCGGGCGCAGCGCGCGGGCGGCGGACCGGGTGCACAGCGCCGGTGCCTTGGACACCGCGAAGGTACGGCGGATGGTCTCCGCGGAGGCGCCGGAGAGGTCGGCGACGACACCGAGGCGGTTCATCTCCCGGACGACCTCCTCGCCGAAGCGGGTCAGCCCCGCCTCGCTCGCCCAGCTCACCCCGGACAGTGTCAGGGCGCGCAGGCCGAGGGCGTGCAGGGAGCGCAGGATGCCGAGGCAGTCGCCGAGGGCGGCGGCGCCGGCGGGGCCGGGCAGCACGGCGACCCGGCCGCAGTTGCGGGCGTCGATGGCCTGCCCCGCGTCGTAGGCCAGGCGCAGCCCTTCCGGGTGGGCCCGCACGACGGTCTTGACCAGGTCGAGCTGCTCCAGCGTGGCGCCGACCGCCCGGTCCCCGTCGAGGGACTCGGGCAGGTGCAGCGACCACAGCAGCGCACCCACGTGCCCCTCGCGCAGCCGCGGCACGTCGGTGTCGACCGCGCTCTCGCCCAGCTCCAGGTCGTACCAGGGCAGGTGCTTGAGCGCCCAGGGCAGGCCGCTGCAGCCGTCGGCGACGGGGTGGGCGGCCAGCACGGCGAGCGCCCGGGTCAGCGGCTCGTCGTCGGGGTCGGACACGGGTGCGTAGGGCTCCGGCGGAAACGCCTCCGCGGCGAGCGGCCCGGGCAGGTCGTCGAGCCCACCGGCCTCGGTACCGGTGTGCAGGTCGTCCTGGAGGTCTGCCATGACGGGCTCCGTACGGTCGTCGTGAGGTACGGCCACCGTCGCACGGGGCGGAAAGGGCTTCCTGGTGGATGGAGCGTTCGGGGGTACGCGGCTCAGCCCCTGGCGGCGTCGATCACCTCGTCGAGGGTGTCCCGGGAACGGAGCAGATCGGTGATCGTCCGGTCGATGCGGGCACGTTCGGCGGTGAGGTCGGCGAGCAGCCGCGGCGTCGCCACGGCCGAGGGGCCGCCGTCGCCGTCGCGCATGCACGGCAGCAACTGCGCGATCTTGCTGCTGCACAGGCCGGCCGCGTACAGCTCCTGGATGCGGATGACCCGGTCGACGGCCGCCTCCGCGTACTCGCGGTGCCCACCGGGCGTACGCTCGGCCGCGAGCAACCCCTGCTTCTCGTAGTAGCGCAGCGAGCGCTCGCTGACGCCCGTACGCCGGGCCAGTTCCCCGATCCGCATCCGCCGTGCCTCCCGGTTCCGGACTTGATTCTGACACCGGTGTCAAGTTTTAGCGTACGGACATGTCGAACACAACAGAGCTCTTCGCGTCCGCCCCGCTCGGCCCGCTCACCCTGCCCAACCGCCTGGTGATGGCCCCGCTGACACGCAACCGCGCCGAGGCCGACGGCACCCCGACCCCGCTCATGGCCGCGTACTACGCCCAACGCGCCTCCGCGGGACTCATCGTCGCCGAGGCCGCGACGCCGAACGCGGTCGGGCAGACGTACCCGAACATCACCGCCGTGCACAGCGCCCGGCACGTGGCGGGCTGGCGGCGGGTCACCGACGCCGTGCGGGAGGCCGGCGGGCGGATGTTCCTCCAGCTCCAGCACGGCGGCCGGGTGGGGCATCCGGCGACGAGCGGGCTGACGCCCGTCGCGCCCTCGCCGGTCCCACTGCCCGAGACGATCTTCACGCCCGACGGGCACCGGTCGGCCGTCGTCCCCAGGGAGATGACATCCGAGGACATCCGGACCACCGTCGCCGACTTCGCGCGGGCCGCCCGCAACGCCCTCGACGCCGGGTTCGAAGGGGTGGAGGTGCACTCCGCCAACGGGCACCTGCTGCACCAGTTCCTGTCCGCCAACACCAACCTGCGCACCGACGGCTACGGCGGCTCCGTCGCCGCGCGCGTCCGGTTCACCACCGAGGTGGTGGAGGCGGTGGCCGCCGAGATCGGCGCCGAACGGGTGGGGCTGCGGGTCTCCCCCGGCAGCACCGTCAACGGCATCGCCGAGGGCGAGACCGAGGAGATCTACCCGGCCCTGGTCCAGCGGCTCCGCGGACTCGGGCTCGCGTATCTGCACCTGGTGTACGCCGACCCGGACGCCCCGGTGTTCGGGAAGCTGCGCGCGGGGTGGCCGGGCGTGCTGATCGGCAACCCGGTACTGGGCGACGACCTCACCACGGACGCCGTGCGCCGCGCCTCCGAGCGGCTGCTGGCCGCGGGCGCCGACCTGATCGCCCTGGGCCGGCCCTTCCTCGCCAACCCGGACCTGGTGGCACGGCTGCGGCTGGGCGCCCCGCTGAACCCGGTGCGGGACCGGTACTTCATGTACGTGGGCGGGGCGACCGGATACACCGATTACCCCGCCCTCGCGTCACAGACGTGACGGCTCAGCCGTCGAGCTCCTCCAGCGACGCGTTGGACGGCCCCCGCGTCGCCTGAAGCCCCCGGGCCACGTCCTCGGCGGCGTCCAGCACGCGGACCGCGTTCTTCCAGGTCAACTTGGCCAGGTCGGCCTGGGACCAGCCGCGCTCCAGCAGTTCGGCGATCAGGTTCGGGTAGCCGGAGACGTCGCCGAGGCCGTCCGGGGTGAAGGGCGTGCCGTCGTAGTCGCCGCCGATGCCGAGGTGGTCGACGCCGGCGACCTCGCGCATGTGGTCGAGGTGGTCGGCGACGGTCGACACGGTGGCGACGGGACGCGGGACGCGCTCCTCGAAGGCGGCGTGCACCTTCATCGCCTCGGGGCTGGAGTCGAGATGGTGGAAGCCGTGCGCGCGCATGTTGGCGTCGGCCTCGGCGGTCCAGTCGACGGCCGCCTGGAGCACGAACTTCGGCACGAACGTCACCATCGCCATGCCGCCGTTGGCGGGCAGCCGCTCCAGGACGTCGTCCGGGATGTTGCGCGGGTGGTCGCAGACCGCGCGGGAGGACGAGTGCGAGAAGATCACCGGCGCGGTGGAGGTGTCCAGCGCCGCCCGCATCGTCGTCGCCGCGACGTGCGAGAGGTCGACCAGCATGCCCTCGCGGTTCATCTCCCGCACGACCTCGCGGCCGAAGGCCGACAGGCCGCCGACGCGGGGCTCGTCGGTCGCCGAGTCCGCCCACGCCACGTTGTCGTTGTGGGTGAGGGTCATGTAGCGCACGCCGAGCGCGTACAGGGCGCGGAGCGTGGCCAGCGAGTTGTCGATGGAGTGGCCGCCCTCGGCGCCCATGAGGGAGGCGATCCGGCCTTCGGCCCGTGCGGCCTCCATGTCGGCGGCGGTCAGCGCGGCCCGCAGCTCCCCGGGGTGGCGGTCGATCAGCCGCCGTACGCAGTCGATCTGCTCCAGCGTCGCCGTCACCGCTCCCGGCAGGTCGGAGCGGACGTACACCGACCAGTACTGCGCGCCGACGCCGCCGGAGCGCAGCCGGGCCAGGTCGGTGTGCAGGTGGGCGGACTGGTCGGTGGCGATGTCGCGGGCGTCGAGGTCGTAGCGGACCTGTTCGCGCAGCGCCCAGGGCAGGTCGTTGTGCCCGTCGACGACCGGGAACTCGCGCAGCAGTTCCCGGGCCCGGTCCAGCGAGGTCATCCGCGTTCCCTCCGTCACTTTCCGAATCCGAAGCCGGCCGCCGAGCCCGCGACCTTGTTGCGCAGTCGCTTGCCCTTCTCGGTGGCCTGGTCGTTCAGCTCCTGCTGGAAGTCGCGCATCCGGCCGAGCAGCTCCTCGTCGTGGGCGGCGAGGATGCGGGCGGCCAGCAGACCGGCGTTGCGGGCGCCGCCCACGGAGACCGTGGCGACGGGGACACCGGCCGGCATCTGCACGATGGACAGCAGGCTGTCCATGCCGTCCAGGTACTTCAGCGGCACCGGGACGCCGATGACCGGCAGCGGGGTGACGGAGGCGAGCATGCCCGGCAGGTGGGCGGCGCCCCCGGCCCCGGCGACGATCGCCTTCAGCCCGCGTCCGGCGGCCTGCTCGCCGTACGCGATCATCTCGTGCGGCATGCGGTGCGCGGAGACGACGTCGACCTCGTAGGGGATCTCGAACTCGTCGAGGGCCTTGGCGGCGGCCTCCATGACGGGCCAGTCGCTGTCCGACCCCATGACGATGCCGACGACTGGACTGGCCGGACTGGCCGGGCTGGCCTGGCTCATTCGGTGATCGTCCCTCTCAGGTAGCCGGCAGCGTGACGGGCGCGCTCCAGCACGTCGTCCAGGTCGTCGCCGTAGGTGTTGACGTGGCCGACCTTGCGGCCGGGCTTCACGTCCTTGCCGTACATGTGGATCTTGAGCTGCGGGTCGCGGGCCATGCAGTGCAGGTACGCGGAGTACATGTCCGGGTAGTCGCCGCCGAGGACGTTGACCATGACCGTCCACCTGGCGCGCGGGCGCGGGTCGCCGAGCGGGAGGTCGAGGACGGCGCGGACGTGGTTGGCGAACTGCGAGGTGATCGCGCCGTCCATCGTCCAGTGGCCGGAGTTGTGCGGGCGCATCGCCAGCTCGTTGACGAGGACGCGGCCGTCGCGGGTCTGGAACAGCTCGACGGCGAGGTGGCCGACGACGCCCAGCTCCTTGGCGATGCCGAGCGCCATCTCCTCGGCACGCAGGGCCAGCGCCTCGTCGAGGTCGGGTGCCGGGGCGATCACCGTGTCGCAGACGCCCTTCACCTGCTGGGACTCGACCACGGGGTAGGCCACCGCCTGGCCGTGCGGGGAGCGGACCACGTTGGCGGCCAGCTCGCGGACGAAGTCGACCTTCTCCTCCGCCAGCACGGGCACTCCGGCGCGGAACGGCTCGGCGGCCTCCTCGACGGAGTCCACGACCCACACGCCCTTGCCGTCGTACCCGCCGCGGACCGTCTTGAGGACGACGGGGAAACCGTCCCCCTCGCCCGCGAAGGCGGCCACGTCGGCCGGATCGCGCACGATCCGGTGGCGCGGGCAGGGCACGCCGATCGCGTCGAGTTTCGCGCGCATCACGCCCTTGTCCTGGGCGTGCACGAGCGCCTCGGGACCGGGGCGGACGGGGATGCCGTCCGCCTCCAGGGCCTTGAGGTGCTCGGTCGGCACGTGTTCGTGATCGAAGGTGATCACGTCACAGCCGCGCGCGAACTCGCGCAACGTGTCCAGATCGCGGTAGTCGCCGACGACGACTTCGTTCACGACCTGCGCCGCGGAGTCCTGGGGAGTGTCACTGAGAAGCTTGAACCTGATGCCCAACGGGATGCCCGCCTCGTGTGTCATACGAGCGAGCTGGCCACCGCCGACCATGCCGACTACGGGGAACGTCACGCCCCTAGCGTATCGGCCGCGCGGAGCCCACTCGTTTACCGGCCGTTTCCGGCCGGTACGGACGCCCGTTCCGGCTCCCGCGGGTCCGTCCGCAGGAAGATCGCGCGTCCGGGTGGTTAGCATGAACGGATTGACGCCAACCCTGGACGGGGGCCTGCACGACCATGGGACATGGTTCCTCGGGTGCTCACACGGCTCCCTCAGCGCCTGAGGCGTCCCGCGCCGGGATGCGGGAGCGGATCGGCCGGCTCTTGCGGGAGGTCGTGAAGTTCGGCGCCGTGGGCGGCGCGGGGGTCCTGGTCAACCTCCTCGTCTTCAACTTCGTACGGCACACGACCGACCTCCAGGTGGTGCGGGCCAGCATCATCGCCACGATCGTCGCGATCGCCTTCAACTACGTGGGCTTCCGCTACTTCACCTACCGCGACCGGGACAAGAGCGGTCAGACCCGCGAGATGTCGCTGTTCCTGCTGTTCAGCGCGGTCGGTCTGGTGATCGAGAACGGCGTGCTCTACACCGCGACCTACGGGTTCGGCTGGGACAGCCCGCTGCAGAGCAACATCTTCAAGTTCCTCGGCATCGGCATCGGCACCCTGTTCCGCTTCTGGTCGTACCGCAGCTGGGTCTTCCGGGCGCTGCCCGCCCGTGAGCCGCTGACGCGGGCGGAGACCTTCCTGGAGCACGAGCACCCGACCGCGGTCCCCCACCCGGACGGCGCCCCCGCCGGCCGCCGCTGACCGGCTCCCCTCACCCGGGCGCTCAGCGCACGGTCTGGCCGCCGTCCCCCGAGGACTTCTTCGGGGGCGGCGTACGGGACAGGAACAGCCCGAAGACCGGTGGACGCCCCTGGAGCAGCTCCAGTCGGCCGCCGTCCGCCTCGGCCAGGTCGCGGGCGACGGCGAGGCCGATGCCGGTGGAGTTGCGTCCGCTGATCGCGCGCTCGAAAATCCGCGCCCCCAGGTCGCCCGGGACGCCGGGACCCTCGTCGGTGACCTCGACCACGGCCTGGTTGCCGGTCACCCGGGTCCGCAGGGCCACCGTGCCGCCGCCGTGCATCAGGGAGTTCTCGATCAGCGCGGCCAGCACCTGGGCCACGGCGCCCGGGGTGCCCACGGCCGTCAGATGGCGCTTGCCGGAGCTGACGATGGCCCGGCCCTCACCGCGGTAGGCGGGGCGCCACTCGGCGATCTGCTGCTGGATGACGTCGTCCAGCTCGAAGGTGACGGCGGAGCCGCTGCGCGGGTCGCGGGAGTTGGTGAGCAGCCGGTCCACGACGTCGGTCAGCCGCTCCACCTGCGACAGCGCGATCGTCGCCTCCTCCTTCACCGTCTCCGGCTCGTCGGTGAGGGTGATCTCCTCCAGCCGCATCGACAGCGCGGTCAGTGGCGTACGCAGCTGGTGGGAGGCGTCGGCGGCCAGCCGGCGCTCGGCGGTCAGCATCCGGGCGATGCGCTCCGCGGAGGAGTCCAGCACGTCCGCGACCCGGTCCAGTTCGGGGACGCCGTACCGCTTGTGCCGCGGGCGCGGGTCGCCGGAGCCGAGGCGCTCGGCGGTCTCCGCGAGGTCGGTGAGCGGGGAGGCGAGGCGGTTGGCCTGCCGGATCGCCAGCAGTACGGCGGCGATCACCGCGAGCAGCGCCACCAGGCCGATGATCAGCAGGGTCCGCCCGACCTCCCGGGTGACCGAGGAGCTGGGCTCCTCGACGAGGACCGTCTCGCCCTCCTCACCGGTGGCCTTGCCCTGGAGCACCTCTCCGGACGGCTTGCTGCCGACCTCGATGACCGGTTCGCCGGGGATGCGGATCACGGCGTAGCGGGCGTCGCGGATCTGCTCGCGCAGGAACCGCTCGTCGACGGAGCCGGTGCCGATCAGCCGGCTGTCGACGATGCTGGCCAGCCGCACCGCCTCCAGGTCGACCCGCTCCTGGGCGGTGCTGCTGATGGTCCGGGTCTCGACGATGACGAGGGAGACGCCGAAGACGGCGATCACGACGAGCACCACGGCGAGCGTGGACTGGATCAGTCGACGGCGCATGTCCTCTTACCCGCGAGGCCCCCCTCGGGGCTCGCTCAGTTCTTCTCGAAACGGAAGCCCACCCCGCGCACGGTGGCGATGTAGCGGGGGTTGGCCGCGTCGTCCCCCAGCTTCTTGCGCAGCCAGGAGATGTGCATGTCGAGGGTCTTGGTCGACGACCACCACGTGGTGTCCCAGACCTCGCGCATCAGCTGGTCACGGGTGACGACCCGGCCGGCGTCGCGCACCAGGACCCGCAGCAGGTCGAACTCCTTCGCGGTGAGCTGGAGCTCCTCCTCGCCCATCCAGGCCCGGTGCGACTCGACGTCGATGCGCACGCCGTGGGTGGCGGGCGGCTGCGGGGGCTCGACGGCGCCGCGCCGCAGCAGGGCCCGGACCCGGGCGAGCAGCTCGGCGAGGCGGAAGGGTTTGGTGACGTAGTCGTCGGCGCCCGCGTCCAGGCCGACCACGGTGTCCACCTCGTCGGCGCGGGCGGTGAGGATCAGGATCGGCACGGCGTGGCCCTCGGACCGCAGCCGGCGGGCGACCTCGAGACCGTCCATCCCCGGCAGGCCCAGGTCCAGCACGACCAGGTCGATGCCGCCCTGCAGCCCGGCGTCCAGGGCGGTGGGTCCGTCCTCACGCACCTCGACCTCGTACCCTTCCCTGCGCAGTGCGCGGGCCAGCGGCTCCGAGATGGACGCGTCGTCCTCGGCGAGCAGTACACGGGTCATGGGCTGATGGTAGACCGCTCGGAGCAACGCCCGGGGCAAGATCGCCCCGAGGGCCCGCTCCGCCCCACCACCCCCGCGTCCGAACCTGCGGCTGTGGGGTGCCATCCTGGGTAGAACCTTCGAAAGATCGTTCACGGTTCCACAATCACCTGTGATCCGCGTCTCAAGTCCTTCCATACCGGGCGGTGTCCTGCCGTATGGTGAATCAGCGCCTGTAGCACCCAGCGGACCTTTGGCGACTGTTCGACGCTGAAGGTCTCTTTTGTGTGCGGGCCGGCCCCCACGGCCGGCCTTGAAAGGAATGACCTGTGGCCGGGCCTCGTCGCGTGCACTGACGCGTGCGGAGGCGTGGATCCCGGTGGCCGCCGCCCACCGCTTCGCAATCCGGAGCGGAATCCCTCAGGCGTGGGACGGGCGGGGAAGGCCGCCGGTGCCGGCCGCCCCCCACCGGGCGCGCATCGCCTCATGAGCGCGTCCCGACCAGCAAGGATCGACCATGGCGTCCAGCCTGACGAAGGACTCGGTCACCCCGGGCACCCCCGGCTCCGAGAAGACCTTCTTCGGCCACCCCCGCGGACTGGCCACACTCTTCATGACCGAGATGTGGGAGAGGTTCTCCTACTACGGCATGAGGGCTCTGCTCCCGCTGTACCTCGTCGCCCCGGGTGGCCTCGGCCTCGGCGCCGGCACCGCGACCGCGATCTACTCGGTGTACCTCTCGCTGGTGTACCTGCTCACGATGCCGGGCGGCTGGTTCGGCGACCGCGTCTGGGGCCCGCGCAAGACCGTCGCCATCGCCGGCGGCGTGATCATGCTCGGCCACCTCACGCTGGCGCTGCCGTCCTCCGGCACGTTCTACGCGGGCCTCGGTCTGGTCGCCATCGGCTCGGGTCTGCTGAAGGCCAACATCTCCACGATGGTCGGCCAGCTCTACGACGGCCCCGACGACCCGCGCCGCGACGGTGGCTTCACCGTCTTCTACATGGGCATCAACCTCGGTGCCTTCGCCGCGCCGCTGACCATCGGCACCATCGGCGAGAACGTCAACTGGCACCTGGGCTTCGCGCTCGCCGCGGTCGGCATGGGCCTGGGCGTGCTCCAGTTCCTCATCGGCAGCCGCCACCTGGCCCCGCACTCCAGCGTGGTCCCGAAGCCGCTGTCCGTCGAGGAGAAGACCTCGACGCTGCGCAAGGCCGCGTTCTGGGCCGCGCTGGCCGTCGTCTTCTACGCGATCGTCGGCTTCTCCGGCCACTACACCCTGAACTGGATCCTGGTCCCGCTGACCCTGCTCGGCGTGATCATCCCGGTGCTGGTGCTGACCAACATCAAGCGCGACAAGTCCCTGGACCGCGCCGAGCAGTCCAAGATGTCGGCGTACATCTGGTTCTTCGTCGCCGCCGCCGTGTTCTGGATGATCTACGACCAGGGCGGCTCGACCCTGTCGCTGTTCGCCGACTCCTCGGCGAACAACAGCGTCTTCGGCTGGGACTTCCCGGTCTCCTGGTACCAGTCGGTCAACCCGGTCATCATCATGGCCCTGGCCCCGGTCTTCGCCACGCTGTGGCTGGCGCTGAACCGCCGCGGCAAGGAGCCGAGCACGGTCGTCAAGTTCTGCGGCGGTCTGGTCCTGGTCGGCGCGTCCTTCTTCCTCTTCCTGGCCCCGCTGGGCATCGCGGAGGGCGGCCACAAGGCGGCGGCGATGTGGCTGGTGGCGATCTACTTCGTCCAGACCTGCGGTGAGCTGATGCTCTCCCCGGTCGGCCTGTCGGTGACGACGAAGATGGCGCCGGTGAAGTACGCCTCGCAGATGATGGGCGTCTGGTTCCTGGCCGTCACCGCCGGTGACGCGACGACCGGCCTGCTCTCCATCGCCGGCGTCGACCTCAACAAGACGGGCATCGTCGCCGCGGAGGCGACCCTCGCGGTGGTCGCGGGCATCGCGATCTGGATGTACCGCAAGCGCGTCAGGGAACTCATGGGCGACGTCCGCTGAGCCCTGCGGGCACCTGCCCCGTACAGGAGGGCCGCCTCGTCCGATCCGGATGAGGCGGCCCTCCTGTCTTCGCGGCACCAGGAACCGGGCCTCGGCCCAACGAGAAGAACAACGACGCCCCCGCCTCGCGCGACGGAAACCCACGCAACAGCCGTGGCGCCCTTGCAGACCCGGACCGAAGTCGCCATTGCGCCCGCCCCGGGACCGACACACACCGGGGAGGGCCCGGAGAGCGAGACCCTCGCCGCGCGCGGGGCACAGCCCAGGAAGCGCCACTGAAGACGCAGCCCCCGCCGGGGTCCCAGGCGGAGCCCCAAGGCGGACGTGCAGGAGATCAGGCCCCGCCGCCTGCCGTGCGCAGCCCAGCAAGGGGGGCACGGGGGAGGCCCCAGACAGGACTTCTGGGCGGGGTGCAGGGGGCGAAGCCCCCGTCGACGTCTGGGGCGGAGCCCCAGGGCGGGGCGCAAGGGACGCGGTCCCCGCCGCGTGCGGGTGGCGCAGCCCCTGGCCGGGGCGCAGGGGGCGGAGCCCCCGGCGGGGTCTGGGGCGGAGCCCCAGGGCGGCGGCTGCTTGGCCTACCGAGACGGGTGGGTGGGTGGGTGGGAAAGAACCCGGCGCAAGCGCCGCAGGCCTACGCCGGGGCGCCCAGCTCCGCCCAGACCCGCTTGCCCGCGACCCCCGGCGTCCGTACGACGCCCCAGTCCAGGCACAGCCGCTGCACGATGAACATCCCGTGGCCGCCGGGACGCCCCGCGCGGTGCGGGGTCCGCGGCGCCGGCTGCCCCGTGCCGCGGTCGGAGACCTCCAGCCGGATCACCTTCTTCTCGCAGGTGATCCACAGCTCGTCCGGGCCCTCCGCATGGAGACACGCGTTGGTCACCAGCTCGGAGACCACGAGCAGGACGTCCTCGGCGGCGGCCCGCTGGTCCGCGGTGGCGGACGGCAGCCAGCCCCAGGCGTACAGCGCCTCGCGGGTGAAGTCACGGGCCAGCGGGACGACCCCGCTCGCGTCCTCGAAGCTCAGCCTGCGGGCCTGCCGCCCGCCACTCTCCCCGGGCACGGCGGCGGGCGCGGACGGCGGCGCCCCGGAAGCGCCGCCGGGCTCCGGACCGCGGTCGCCCGGCGAGTAGGGCCGGGTGGTGCTCATCAGCGCTTCACCTCACCGATTCACCAGTTCACATTTCAAAGTCGTACACAGCAAAGTCGTACACAGCCGGTTCAGGGTCTCTCCTGCCCGACCGGGCCGTACGAACACCCCTGTATCGCGCACGAAACCCGACGCGGGGTGAAAACACCCGCCCCGGGAAGCACGCGCGCCCTTCCGCCGGCCGGACAAGGAGGGCTCAGTCGGACGCGTCGGCCAGGGCGGCCGCAAGCGTGTCATGAAGGGTGAAAACCGCTTCGGCCCCCGTGATCTCGAACACCCGCGCCACCACCGGCTGCATGGCCACCAAATGCACTCCGCCCCCCGCGGCCTCCGCCTTCAACCTCGCTCCGAGCAGGACGTTGAGCCCCGTGGAGTCGCAGAACTCCAGCCGCGAGCAGTCCACGACGAGCCGGTTGAATCCCTTGGCGAGACAGTCCTCCAGCGGCTCGCGCAACAGATCGGCGGTGTGGTGATCCAGCTCACCCGCCGGTGTCACGACGGCACTGGGGCCCTCTTCCCGTACCTCGACCAGAAGCCGGCCCGACTGGGCACTGCCGACCGTCCCGCGGTCCATGCCGTTTCTCTCTCCCGAGGTCGTGACTGCTTGCTGACGCCCTCGAACACTACGCCTTCCCACCGCACTCCGACACCCGAACAACCGCACACAAACGGACATACCCGCACAGAACACACTTGCGGTCAGCTCGGTAAACCCGGTAGGGCTAGTAAGACACGTAAACCGACACGGCCGGCTTTGGAGGCGCCGCACACCGCAGTGCACGTATTTGGCTTCGGCAGCCGTATGCCGAGAACGATGGAGGACATCATGTCACCCCGGCTCGACGGATCGCGTACCCACCAAGCGACGTCGACACTCCCTCCGGAACATCTGGATCCCATCGAGCAGCACGACGCCGTCGTCGACCACGACGACGCACTCGCCGGGCTTCCGGACATCCCCGCGTACGACGAGGTAGCTCCGGCGGACGCCAGGGCACTGTCCAAGACCCTCTTCGAGCGGCTGGAGTCGCTGGAGGAAGGCACCCATGAGTACGCGTACGTACGCAACACGCTCGTCGAGCTGAACCTCGCGCTGGTCAAGTTCGCCGCCTCCCGCTTCCGCTCGCGCAGCGAGCCGATGGAGGACATCATCCAGGTCGGCACCATCGGCCTGATCAAGGCGATCGACCGCTTCGAGCTGTCGCGCGGTGTGGAGTTCCCCACGTTCGCGATGCCGACCATCATCGGCGAGATCAAGCGCTTCTTCCGTGACACCTCGTGGTCCGTGCGCGTCCCGCGCCGCCTCCAGGAGCTGCGGCTCGACCTGGCGAAGGCCGGCGACGAGCTGGCCCAGCGCCTCGACCGGGCCCCCACGGTGAGCGAGCTGGCCGAGCACCTCGGCCTGTCCAAGGACGAGGTCGTCGAGGGCATGGCGGCGTCCAACGCCTACACCGCCTCCTCGCTGGACGCCCAGCCGGAGGAGGACGACGCGGAGGGCGCGCTCGCCGACCGCATCGGCTACGAGGACCACGGGCTCGAGGGCATCGAGTACGTCGAGTCGCTGAAGCCGCTGATCGCCGAGCTGCCCGCCCGGGACCGGAAGATCCTCTCCCTGCGTTTCGTCGCCGGCATGACCCAGTCGGAGATCGGCGAGGAGCTGGGGATCTCCCAGATGCACGTCTCGCGTCTGCTGTCGCGGACCCTCGTACGGCTGCGCAAGGGGCTCACGGTCGAGGAGTAGTCCTCAGGCCCTGACCGGGTGTCGCTTGCCCTCAAGGGGGGTGGTCCGAAGCCGGGCCGCCCCCCTTCGGGCTGCCGTGGCCCCTTCATCCGGAGTTGGCGACCAGGGCGGCCGTCGGCAGGAACGGCACCAGGACGCACAGCAGCCAGAACGAACGCGGGGCGAGGGCGGTCCTGCGCCGCAGGGGTTCATTGGCCAGCCACCAGACCAGCCCGAACAGCGCGACAACCGGGACGACGATCACCAGCCAGAGCGCCATCCCGTCGTTCTCCGTCGGGTTGCGCATGGTCCAGCCGAGTTCGGCCAGCGGCCAGTTCACCAGCAGGTACCAGACGAGCCAGATCGGCACCACCGCCGGAACGCCGAGCAGCAGGTTCACCAGGAACGGCGCTCCCCAGGCCCGCCAGTGCCTCGCCATCCGCCCCGTCCCCCCCGCTCCCACCGACGCTCGTGCGCTCACACCTTACGCACGCCCCGCCGCCACACCCCCGCGACCAGCGGAACGCCGGGCCGGTAGGCCAGGTGGACGTGGCTCGGGGCGTCGAGCAGCGTCAGGTCGGCGTACGCGCCCGGCACGAGGCGGCCGACGTCCTCGCGGCGCAGGGCCGCGGCGCCGCCCGCGGTGGCCGACCAGACCGCCTCGTCCGGCGTCATCCCCATGTCCCGTACCGCGAGCGCGATGCAGAAGGGCACGGAGGACGTGAAGGACGAGCCGGGGTTGCAGTCGGTGGAGAGGGCGACCGTGGCACCGGCGTCGATCAGGCGCCGGGCGTCCGGCCACTCGGCGCGGGTGGAGAACTCGGCGCCGGGCAGCAGGGTCGCGACCGTACGGCTGCCCGCGAGGGCCTCCACGTCGGCGTCGGTGAGGTGGGTGCAGTGGTCGGCGCTGGCTGCGTCGAGTTCGACGGCGAGCTGGACGCCGGGGCCGTGGGAGAGCTGGTTGGCGTGGATGCGGGGATGCAGGCCCTTGGCCCGGCCCGCGGTGAGGATGGCGCGGGCCTGGTCGCCGTCGAAGGCGCCCTTCTCGCAGAACACGTCGATCCAGCGGGCGTGCGGGGCGCAGGCGTCGAGCATCTCGCCGGTGACCAGGTCGACGTAGGCGGCCGGGTCGTCGGCGAGTTCGGGGGCGACGATGTGGGCGCCGAGGAAGGTGACCTCGTCGGTGTGACGAGCGGCGACGCGCAGGGCGCGGGACTCGTCGGCGGTGGTCAGGCCGTAGCCGGACTTGGTCTCGAAGGTGGTCGTGCCCTGGCGCAGGGCCTCGGCGAGGTATCGGGTGAGGGACGCCTCCAGTTCCGCGTCGCTCGCGGCCCGGGTGGCGGCGACGGTGGTGCGGATGCCGCCCGCGCTGTAGGGGCGGCCGGACATGCGGGCGTTGAACTCCTCGGTGCGGTCACCCGCGAAGAGCAGGTGGGAGTGGGAGTCCACGAAGCCGGGGAGGATCGCCCGGCCCTCGGCGTCGGCCCGATTGTCAGTGGCGGGTGCTTTGCTTGATTCACCGGTCCACGCGACCCGTTCGCCTTCGATGACGACGGCCGCGTCCCGGACCAGACCGAGCGGGGAGTGGTCGCCGAGGGAGGGGTCGTTGGTGACGAGTGCGGCGATGTTGGTGATGACGGTGCTGCTGCTCATGGGGTCCCTGGTGTCCTCGTGGGGGCTGGGGCGTGGGCCGGGCCTCGGGCGGGCGCCGGTGGTCAGGCGCGCAGGGCTTCGACGGCCCGCGCGAGCGCCTGCGGCACATCCGGTACGAGGGCGTGCGACCCGTCGCGTACGACGTGCCGTCCGCCCACGACCGTGTGCCGCACGTCCGCTGCCGTCGCGGCGAATACGGCCGTCTCGGCGCCGAGCCTGGGCAGCGGCCCCGCTGTTCTGACCGAGTCCAGCGCGATGGTCGCGAGGTCGGCGCGGGCGCCGGCCTCGATGCGGCCGGTGTCGTCCCAGCCGAGGGCGGCGTGCCCTTCGGCGGTGGCGGCGCGCAGCAGGGCCGCGGCGGTCCAGTGGCCGCGGGCGCGGGTGCGCAGGCGCTCGTTCAGTTCCATGGCGCGCGCCTCTTCCAGCAGGTCGACGACGGCGTGGCTGTCCGAGCCGAGGGAGAGCGGCGAGCCCGCCCGCTGCAGCGCGGCCGCCGGGCCGATGCCGTCGGCCAGATCCCGTTCCGTGGTGGGGCACATGCAGGTGCCGGTGCGGCTGCCACCGAGCAGGGCGATGTCCTCGTCGGTGAGGTGGGTGTTGTGGACGCCGGTGGTGCGGGGGCCGAGCACGCCGTGGTCGGCGAGGAGGCGGGTCGGGGTGCGGCCGTGGGCCTGGCGGCAGGCGTCGTTCTCGGCGGTCTGCTCGGACAGGTGCACATGCAGCGGGGCCCGCCGTTCCTCGGCCCACTGCGCCACGGTCGCCAACTGGTCCGCGGGCACGGCCCGTACGGAGTGGATCGCGGCCCCGATCCGCGCGTGATCCCGTTCCTTGAGAACTGAACAGCGTTCGGCCCAGGACTCCGCCGTGCCGTCGGAGAAGCGTTGCTGGTGGGTGTTGGGGGGTTCGCCGAAGCCGGAGGACAGGTAGCAGGTGTCGAGGAGGGTGATGCGGACACCGGCTTCGGCGGCGGCCTCGATCAGCGCCTCGCCCATCGCGTTGGGGTCGGCGTAGGGGGTGCCCCCGGGCGCGTGGTGCACGTAGTGGAACTCGCCGACGGTGGTGATGCCGGCCAGCGCCATCTCGGCGTACACGGCGCGGGCGAGGGCGTGGTAGGTGTCCGGGGTCAGCCGGTCGGCGACGGAGTACATGACCTCGCGCCAGGTCCAGAAGGTGCCGGAGCCGACCTGGACGGTGCCGCGCAGGGCGCGGTGGAAGGCGTGCGAGTGCGCGTTCGCCAGTCCCGGCAGGGCCAGTCCGCGCAGGATCTCGGCGCCGGGCGGCGGGGTGTGGACGCCCTGGTGGACGGCGGTGATGCGGCCGGCTTGCACGTCCACGGCGACGCCCGGCTCGACGTGGGTGCCGAGCCAGGCGTGCTCCAGCCAGTACGTCCGGGTGCGCTCGGAGGAGGTCACGTGCAGGCCAGCCCTTCCAGTACGTCGGCGAGTGCGGTCACCCCGGCCACGCAGTCGTCCTCGGCGGCGTACTCGGCCGGGGAGTGCGAGACGCCGGTGGGGTTGCGTACGAACAGCATGGCGGTCGGGATGCGGTCGGAGAGGATTCCGGCGTCGTGTCCGGCGCCGGTGCCGAGGACGGGGGCCTTCAGTTCCGTACGGGTGCCCAGGATGCGGGCGAGTTCGTCGCGCAGGGCGTGGTCGAACTCGACGACGGGCGTGAAGGACTCGCGCACGACGTCGAGGTCCACGCCGTGTGCGGCGGCGTACTCGCGGGCGGCCTTCTGGATGCCGGTGACCACGGTGTCCAGGCTCTCCTGGTCGGCGGCGCGCGAGTCGAGCCAGCCGCGCACCAGGGAGGGGATGGCGTTGACGCCGTTGGGTTCGACGCCGATCTTGCCGAAGGTGGCGACGGCACCGGCGAGTTCGGCCTCGCGGCGGGCGGCGAGTACGGTCTCGGCGTACGACAGCATCGGGTCGTGCCGGTCGGCGAGGCGGGTGGTGCCGGCGTGGTTGGCCTCGCCGCGGAAGTCGAACCGCCAGCGTCCGTGCGGCCAGATGGCGGAGGCGATGCCGATCCGGTCGCCGGACAGGTCGAGGGCGCGGCCCTGCTCGACGTGGAGTTCGACGAAGGCGCCGATGCGGGCGAGCCGCTCGGGGTCGGGGCCGAGGGTGTCCGGGTCGTACCCGGCCAGCTCCATGGCCCGCGGAAGGGTGACGCCGTCGCCGTCGGTGAGGCGGTGGGCCTGCTCGACGGTGAGCGCCCCGGCGGTGAGCCGGGAGCCGACGCAGGCGAGGCCGAAGCGGGCGCCCTCCTCGTCGCCGAAGTTGACGATGCCCAGGGGCCTGGTGGGCCGCGCTCCCCGCGCGCGCAGTTCGTCCAGGGCGGCGAAGGCGGAGACGACGCCCAGGGGGCCGTCGAAGGCGCCGCCGTCGGGCACGGAGTCCAGGTGGGACCCGGTGACGACGGCGTTCCCGGCGGCCGGGTCGCCGAGCCAGGCCCACTGGTTGCCGTTGCGGTCGGTCTCGTGGGCGAGTCCGCGTGTCTCGGCCTGCTCCCGGAACCAGGCCCGGCAGTCGGTGTCGGCGCCGGTCCAGGCGTAGCGGCGGTAGCCGCCGGAGGCGGAGCTGCGGCCGACCGGCAGCAGCTCCGCCCACATGCTGTGGAAACTCACGCGCCGTCACCCTCGCGCGTCGCGTCCCCCTCGCGCATGGGCACCCGCACGTCCCGCTCCGCGGCGACGGACTCGGCGATGTCGTACCTGGCGTCGACGTGCCGGATGACGCCCATGCCGGGGTCGTTGGTGAGCACCCGGCGGATCTTCTCGCCGGCGAGCGGGGTGCCGTCGGCGACGGTGACCTGCCCGGCGTGGATGGAGCGGCCCATGCCGACGCCGCCGCCGTGGTGGAGGGAGACCCAGGAGGCGCCGGAGGCCACGTTGACCATGGCGTTGAGCAGCGGCCAGTCGGCGATGGCGTCGGAGCCGTCGAGCATGGCCTCGGTCTCGCGGTAGGGGGAGGCGACGGAGCCGCAGTCGAGGTGGTCGCGGCCGATGACGATCGGGGCGGCCAGCTCGCCGCTCGCGACCATGTCGTTGAACCGCTCCCCGGCCTTGTCGCGCTCGCCGTAGCCGAGCCAGCAGATCCGGGCGGGCAGGCCCTGGAAGTGGACCCGCTCCCCCGCCATCTTGATCCAGCGGGCCAGCGACTCGTTCTCCGGGAAGAGGTCGAGGATCGCCTTGTCGGTCTTGGCGATGTCGGCGGGGTCGCCGGACAGGGCGGCCCAGCGGAAGGGGCCCTTGCCCTCGCAGAACAGCGGGCGGATGTACGCCGGGACGAAGCCGGGGAAGGCGAACGCCCGGTCGTATCCGGCGAGCTGGGCCTCGCCGCGGATGGAGTTGCCGTAGTCGAAGACCTCGGCACCGGCGTCCTGGAAGCCCACCATGGCCTCGACGTGCCGGGCCATGGACTCACGGGCCCGGGTGGTGAAGCCGGCCGGGTCCTTGGCGGCGGCGTCGGCCATGTCCTCGAAGGCGATGCCGGTGGGCAGGTAGGCCAGCGGGTCGTGGGCCGAGGTCTGGTCGGTGACGATGTCGATCGGGGCGCCCATGGCGAGCAGCTGCGGGACCAGCTCGGCGGCGTTGCCGAGGACGCCGATGGACAGCGGCTTGCGCCGGTCCCGTGCCTCGGTGGCCAGCTGGAGGGCGTGGTCGAGGGAGTCGGCCTTGACGTCGAGGTAGCGGTGCTCGATGCGGCGGTCGATGGCGCGCGGGTCGCAGTCGACGCAGATGACGACGCCGTCGTTCATGGTGACCGCGAGGGGCTGGGCGCCGCCCATGCCGCCGAGGCCGGCGGTGAGGGTGATGGTCCCCGCCAGCGTGCCGCCGAACTTCTTGGCGGCGACGGCGGCGAAGGTCTCGTAGGTGCCCTGGAGGATGCCCTGGGTGCCGATGTAGATCCAGGAGCCGGCGGTCATCTGCCCGTACATGGTCAGGCCGAGGGCCTCCAGGCGGCGGAACTCCTCCCAGTTGGCCCAGTCGCCGACGAGGTTGGAGTTGGCGATGAGGACGCGCGGGGCCCACTCGTGGGTCTGCATGACGCCGACCGGGCGGCCGGACTGGACGAGCATCGTCTCGTCCTGCTTGAGGGTCTTCAGGGTGCGGACCATGGCGTCGAAGGAGCGCCAGTCACGGGCCGCCTTGCCCGTGCCGCCGTAGACGACGAGCTTGTCGGGGTGCTCGGCGACCTCCGGGTCGAGGTTGTTCTGCAGCATCCGCAGGGCGGCCTCCTGCTGCCAGCCCAGGGCGCTCGGCTCGGTACCGCGTGGCGCTCGGACAGGACGAGGTCCGGACATGGTCTGCCTCCTGGTGGCTTGCTCCCGGCGGATTGTTGCTACGGATATTCATATCCTCGCCTCCTGAATAGAGCTAGTCAACAGGGTCGCGTCCGTGCCGCGCGCACACGAGTGCGGGGCCCTCGGTCGAGGGCCCCGCACTCGGACTGCCGGACGTCGCTCAGACCGCCGCCGGCGTCTTCCGCCGCGCTCCACCCGGGGCCGCGTCGCCCGCCGCGATGCCCGTGCTGCGGTATGCCTTGACCGCCTTGCCCGCGGGGCGGCCGGTGTTGTCGGCGAGCCAGTCCACGCGGACCCACAGCAGGGCGTCCTCAGCCTGTTCGCGGCGGCCGATCCAGGCGGACTTGAGCCACAGCCCGGCGCCGCAGCCGGCCAGCAGCAGCCCGCCCGCGGCGGGCACGGCGAAGGCGCTGCCGAGGGCGGCGAGGAAGGCGAGGAGCAGCCACCAGCGGTGGCCCCGGCGCCAGTTGCGCACGGTGACCCCGCGGTCCTGGAGCACGTCGTGCTTGCCCGCACGGGCGGCCGAACCGGCCAGGGCGGTGTAACGCCGTCGGCGCATCCACGCCACGACGGCCGTGGCGACGATGAAGAGCGCGGCACCGGCCAGCACCCCGATCCGGCGTCCGGTGAGCCCCGGCACCAGCACGCCGATGCCCGCCGCGAAGACGCCCAGCCACCACAGTGGTGCGGCGCCCGCCCGTACGACGACGGCGACCCGAACCAGCCCCACCTGTCCTCCGCGCGCCACGTCCTGCCTCCTGTCCCGTTCCTGCCTGTGCGATGCGTCTGAAGGGTGTGTCAGGCGCCGCACTGTAACGGGGCAAGCTGAGACGAATCTGAGAACCCGTCCGCCGTCCGGGTCACTCGCGCGGGGTCAGTCCACGAAGAGTCCCCGCGCCGCGGCCTTGGCATCGAACTCCTCCAGCCGGGCCTGCGCGTCCGGCAGGTCGTCGCACATCGCCTCCAGCAACACCCGGCCGAGCAGCATCGGCGCGCAGGCGGTGTCGAAGGCGAGGCCGGTGCCGACGGCGGCGGGCAGCAGCAGGTCGGACACCTTGGCGACCGGCGCGAAGGCGGAGTCGGCGACGGTCACCACCGTGAGCCCGGCCTCCTTGGCGTGGGCCAGCGCCTCGACGACCTCGCGCGGGTGCCGGGGCAGGGCGAAGCAGAGCAGCGTGCGCGCCCCGGCCCGCACGGCGGCGTCGATGCGGTCGTGGAGCATCGTGCCGCCCTCGCCGAGGAGCCGGACGTCCGGATGGACCTTGGCGGCGAAGTAGGCGAAGCCGTGCGCCTGAGCGGCGGCGGCCCGCAGCCCGAGCACCGGCAGCGGCCGGCTCCCGGCGAGCAGACGGCCCGCCTCCCGCACCGGCCCCGGATCGGCCAGCACCTCCGCGAGGTGCCGCAGGTTCTCGATCTCGGCGGCCACGGCCTGCTGGTACTCGTTGAAGGCGCCGGTGTCCGCGACCGGTTCCGCGGGGGCGACCTCGCGCAGATGGCGCCGCAGCGCCGGGTAGCCGTCGAAACCGAGCGCGACGGCGAAGCGGGTCACGGACGGCTGGCTGACCCCCGCCAGCTCGGCCAGCTCCACGCTCGACAGGAAGGGCACGTCGGACGCGCGGCGCACCATGCTGTGCGCGATGCGCCGCTGGGTCGGCGTCAGCCGGTGCCCCTCGAAGAGCGCCTGGAGGCGCCCGGCCGGGCTGTCGGCCCCGTCCGTCCCACCACGCGCACCGGCCCCACTGGTCCCGCTCATGGCCTGCTCCCCCTAGGTCTATTCACGTCACCCGGTCGCTGCATACCGTTATACAGCGAGGCGCCGGAGGGCACGATGCCGAGGGTGGCCCGCGAGTACAGCATGGCCGCGGCCGACCCTCGCTGGCCGGCCGTGGCGGTACTGGCCAACGTGGCCTCCCAGGTGACCAGGGCACTCGGCTGGAACGCGATGTTCACCGAGTCCCGGATCCGGTTCCCCCTGCTGGTGCGGATCGAGTTCGACGCCCGTACCGGCGAGGTGCTGCACGCCCCGGCGACCGTGCCGCTCGTCGAACTGCCCGTCGAGGTGGGCGCGGCCCGGGTCGGCACCCGGGGGCTCGGCCTCGTGGCGGCGACGGCCGTCGCGAGAGCCCTGGGCCTGGAGCTGTCAGCGGCCGTGCTGGTGCTCGTCGCCCAACAAGTGCTTCCCCAGATTCCGCTGGTGATGATGACAATGGCCGGCAACTCATTGCTACGCGACCGATCGGAACAGGATTCAGGATGACCGAGTTATGGAACGCTGACACCCCCAAGCTGGTCGAGCTGCCCTCGGGCCGCAGGCTCAGGGGACGCGGCCTCCGTTACGACCTGCCGGAGGGACAGACGCCGACGTTCACCGTGCACCTGACGGACCACGAGCCGCCCAGCCCGCCGTGGGAGTCGGTCTGGGTGCCCTGGCGGGACTTCTGGCTCCCCGCCGACCCGATGGACGCGATGCGCAAGCTCCGCGACGCCTACGAGCGCGCGCCGGGCGAGCGCGTGGAGGTCTGCTGCGGGGGCGGCATCGGCCGGACCGGTACCGCGCTGTCGGCGATCTGCGTCTTCGAGGGCATGGACCCCAAGGAGGCGGTGAAGTGGGTGCGGCGCAACTACCACCCCCGTGCCGTCGAGGTGCCCTGGCAGCGGCGCTTCGTCCGCCAGGTCCACGGCGCGAGCACCGGGGGAACCGGGGCGGTGTGACCTCGCCCCGCCCTCCCGGACCCCCACGGGAGGACCCCCACCGGATACGGGGGCTGTCCCCAGTGCCGCCGCCTCCCCGGCCGCCTACCTTGACTGGCATGACGGGAATGGACGCACGCGACGCCGACCTCAAGAAGGAACTCGACGCCACCCTGCAGACCCGCAGGGAGCTCGGCGAGGAGTACGAGTCCGCGCTGGTCGACTCGTTCCTGGAGAAGGTCGACCAGCGCATCGACGGAGCGGTGGAGCGCCGGGTGCGCCGGCAGTTCGCCGAGCAGCAGATGACGGCCGCCCGGGACAGCCGGTCGCCGAGGCCCACGGACTCCTTCGGCGAGCGCTTCGGCTTCGGCATCGTCTCGCTGGTGCTCGCCATCCCGCTGTCGGCGATCGGCGGCGGCGTGGCGAACCTGCCCGGGATGCTGGTCGCCTGGGCGGGCATCGTCGGGGTCAACGTTGTCCAGGTCGCCCGCACCAACCCGGGCCTGTTCGGGCGGCGCCGCCGCGCCGACCGGGACGACGCCTGGGAGGACTGAGAAGAGCCCGGAGGACCGGGGAAGACTGCGCGGGGACCGCCGCACCCCCATCGCTGGGGGGCGGGACGACGGCGGTCCCCGCGGGGGACGCGCGCGATGCCGGGCCTCGCGGCCGGGGCGGCGCGTCCGTGGCGTCCTTGGAGGTCCGGGAGCCGCTCCGGAAGGTCCGTGACGCCGTTCGGCGTCGGCGGGTCCGGGGAGCCGCTCCCTTCCCTGCCGACACCCAGTACTCTGCCGGTCCCGTGTTAAGCGACTGCTGCGCGCACATGACGCGCGCGTACCACTTCCGCGAAGTCCACGAAGATCACCAACCGGGACGCGGCTCCCGCCTGCCCCACTTGCCCTACTTGCCCTACTTGCCCTGGGCGAGGAAGGACAGCAGGTCCTGCCGGCTCACCACACCGGTCGGCTTGCCCTCGACGAGGACGATCGCCGCGTCGGCGCCGCCGAGCACCGACATCAGGTCCGCGACGGGCTCCCCGGAGCCGACCTGGGGCAGCGGGGCGGACATGTGCTTCTCCAGCGGGTCCTCCAGCGAGGCGCGCTTGGCGAACAGCGCGTCCAGCAGCTCGCGTTCCACGACCGAGCCGACGACCTCGGCGGCCATCACGTCCGGGTGGCCGGCGCCGGGCTTGACGATGGGCATCTGCGAGACGCCGTACTCGCGCAGCACGTCGATGGCCTGGCCGACGGTCTCGTCCGGGTGCATGTGGACGAGGGACGGGATGTGGCCGCCCTCCTTGTGGTTCAGGACCTCGGCGACGCGGGCGCTGGGCCCGGCGTCCTCCAGGAAGCCGTAGTCGGCCATCCACTCGTCGTTGAAGATCTTGCTGAGGTAGCCGCGCCCGCTGTCCGGCAGCAGCACGACCACCACGTCGTCCTCGCCGAGCCGCGCCGCCACCTCAAGGGCCGCGACGACCGCCATGCCGCAGGAGCCGCCGACCAGCAGGCCCTCCTCCTTGGCGAGGCGGCGGGTCATCTGGAAGGAGTCCTTGTCGGAGACGGCGACGATCTCGTCGGCGACCTCGCGGTCGTACGCCGTCGGCCAGAAGTCCTCGCCGACGCCCTCGACCAGGTAGGGGCGCCCGGAGCCGCCGGAGTACACCGAGCCCTCGGGGTCGGCGCCGATCACCTTGACCGCGCCGTCACTGGCGTCCTTCAGGTACCGGCCGGTGCCGGAGATGGTGCCGCCGGTGCCGACCCCGGCCACGAAGTGGGTGATCCTCCCCTCGGTCTGCTCCCACAGCTCGGGGCCCGTGGAGTGGTAGTGCGAGAGCGGGTTGTTGGGGTTGGAGTACTGGTCCGGCTTCCAGGCGCCCGGCGTCTCGCGGACCAGCCGGTCGGAGACGTTGTAGTACGAGTCGGGGTGCTCGGGGTCGACCGCGGTCGGGCAGACGACCACCTCGGCGCCGTACGCGCGCAGCACGTTGATCTTGTCGGTGGACACCTTGTCGGGGCAGACGAAGATGCACTTGTAGCCCTTCTGCTGGGCCACGATGGCGAGGCCGACGCCGGTGTTGCCGCTGGTCGGCTCGACGATGGTGCCGCCCGGCTGCAGCTCTCCGCTCTTCTCCGCCGCCTCGATCATGCGCAGGGCGATGCGGTCCTTCACCGAGCCGCCCGGGTTGAAGTACTCCACCTTGGCCAGGACGGTGGCCCTGATCCCCTTGGTCACGCTGTTGAGCCGCACCAGCGGGGTGTTGCCGACGAGGCTGATCATCGAGTCGTGGAATTGCACCGTGGTCTCCGGATGCCGCAAAAGAAGGGTCGATATCGGTTCCGCCAGCCTATGGCCTGCGGGCCGCGGACACCTCGTGGCGGTCGTTCACCCTGCGTTGAGATTGGGCGACCGTCTGTACGGGGCAAGGAGTGGGTGTACGGGTTGAGGAGGTGGCGGCGACGCATGACGAGCATGTCGAGGGCGAGGGTGGCCCGGCGGATCGCGGCCGGCGCGGCGTACGGCGGCGGCGGCATCGGGCTGGCGGGGGCGGCGGCGGTCGGTCTGGTGGTGGCGGAGGTGCAGCTGGCCAGACGCCGGGTGGGCGTGGGCACGCCGACCCGGGTGCCGAACGCGCAGGGGCTGTACGGCGGCACCCTGCCCACGGCCGCCGACCCACCGCTGCGGCTGATGATGCTGGGCGACTCCACGGCCGCCGGGCAGGGCGTCCACCGGGCCGGGCAGACGCCGGGCGCGCTGCTGGCGTCCGGGCTCGCGGCGGTGGCGGAGCGCCCGGTGCGGCTGGGGTCGGTCGCGCAGCCGGGAGCGTGCTCGGACGACCTGGACCGGCAGGTGGCGCTGGTGCTCGCGGATCCGGACCGGGTGCCGGACATCTGCGTGATCATGGTCGGCGCCAATGACGTCACCCACCGGATGCCGGCGACCCGCTCGGTGCGGCACCTGTCGGGAGCGGTACGGCGGCTGCGCACGGCCGGCGCGGAGGTCGTGGTCGGCACCTGTCCGGACCTGGGAACGATCGAGCGGGTGCGGCAACCGCTGCGCTGGCTGGCCCGGCGGGCCTCGCGGCAGCTCGCGGCGGCGCAGACCATCGGCGTCGTCGAGCAGGGCGGGCGCACGGTGTCGCTGGGCGATCTGCTGGGCCCGGAGTTCGCGCAGAACCCGCGGGAGCTGTTCGGCCCGGACAACTACCACCCGTCCGCCGAGGGGTACGCCACCGCCGCGATGGCGGTACTGCCGTCGGTGTGCGCCGCGCTGGGCCTGTGGCCGGCCGAGGAGGAGCACCCGGACGCGCTGCGCCGCGAGGGCTTCCTGCCGGTGGCGCGGGCGGCGGCGGAGGCGGCGTCCGAGGCGGGCACGGAGGTCGCTGCCGCTATGCCTACGGGGCCTCGGGGGCCCTGGGCGCTGCTGAAGCGCCGCCGGCGGCGCCGGGTGGCGGAGGCGGAGCCCACGCCCTCGCCGTCGGGGCAGGCCGGGTAGAGGCGCCTGACCGGCGCTTGCCGGATGCCGCTGCGCCCACCCGTGCCGCCCTGCGGCACGACTGCCCACAGCTAGGGGGCGGGGGGCGCCAAGCAAGCGCTTAGACAGTTGCGGTCCATGTCACACCTCCGCAGGCGTGACCCGGGCCATACGGCCGGGTAACTTCCCAACCAGCCCCGCCCGCCCCGTACCGTCTCGCCACTGGAGCCGTGATGCCCGAAGCCGTGATCGTCTCTGCCGCCCGTTCCCCCATCGGCCGGGCCTTCAAGGGCTCCCTGAAGGAGCTGCGCCCCGACGACCTGGCCGCCACGATCATCCAGGCGGCCCTCGCCAAGGTCCCCGAGCTGGACCCGAGGGACATCGACGACCTGATGCTCGGCTGCGGCCTGCCCGGCGGCGAGCAGGGCAACAACCTCGGCCGGATCGTCGCCGTCGAGATGGGCATGGACCACCTGCCGGGCTGCACGATCACCCGGTACTGCTCCTCGTCCCTGCAGACCTCCCGGATGGCCCTGCACGCCATCAAGGCCGGCGAGGGCGACGTCTTCATCTCGGCCGGCGTCGAGATGGTCTCCCGGTTCGCCAAGGGCAACTCCGACAGCCTGCCGGACACCCGGAACCCGCTGTTCGCCGAGGCCGAGGCCCGTACCGCCGAGGTCGCCCAGCAGGAGGGCACCACCTGGCACGACCCGCGCGAGGACGGTCTCGTCCCCGACCCGTACATCGCGATGGGCCAGACCGCCGAGAACCTCGCCCGCGCCAAGGGCATCACCCGCCAGGACATGGACGAGTTCGGCGTCCGGTCGCAGAACCTCGCCGAGGAAGCCATCAAGAACGGCTTCTGGGAGCGCGAGATCACCCCGGTCACGCTGCCCGACGGCACGGTCGTCTCGAAGGACGACGGCCCCCGCGCCGGTGTCACCCTGGAGGGCGTGGCGGGCCTCAAGCCCGTCTTCCGCCCCGACGGCCTGGTCACCGCCGGCAACTGCTGCCCGCTCAACGACGGCGCCGCCGCCCTGGTGATCATGAGCGACACCAAGGCCCGCGAGCTGGGCCTGACCCCGCTCGCCCGCATCGTCTCCACCGGCGTCTCCGGCCTCTCCCCCGAGATCATGGGCCTCGGCCCGGTCGAGGCCAGCAAGCAGGCACTGTCCCGTGCCGGGCTGACCGTCGGCGACATCGACCTGGTCGAGATCAACGAGGCGTTCGCCGCGCAGGTCATCCCCTCCTACCGCGAGCTCGGCATCCCGCTGGAGAAGCTGAACGTCAACGGTGGCGCCATCGCCGTCGGCCACCCCTTCGGCATGACCGGCGCCCGCATCACCGGCACGCTGATCAACTCCCTCCAGACGCACGACAAACAGTTCGGCCTGGAGACCATGTGCGTCGGCGGCGGCCAGGGCATGGCGATGGTCATCGAGCGCCTGAGCTGACCCCCGCCACGGCCGCCACCGAGGGCACTGAGGGACCGTCAGTAGCGCCCGGCGGACCCAGCGTGACGAGACGGCCCGGGACCCTGTTCACCGCAGGGTTCTGGGCCGTTTTGTGACCCAAACTCCCCCAGGATGTGACCTACCTCTCTCGCCCCCTGGATTTACGCAGGTCAGACCAGTCCCACCCGCACCGTCCGGGCCCAAAGTCCTGTCCGTTTCGTGACGTTACGCACTGACAGACGGTTAGTCCTCCCTTCAAGCTGATGTAGGAAGTCGGGGGTCGACTTTGAACCGGGAGTACGTCAGTGAGCGCCATGCCGATCGCCCTGCTGCTCACCACGGCCGCCACCGGCGCCGTGGGCGTCGCCGTCCTGCGCAGCATCCTGGTGCTGCGCCGGCAGGTGACCGCCTTGCGCACCGAGCTGGCCGAGAGCCGGGCCACCGCCACGCGGGGCCGGGTGCCCGCTGCCCGCACCACCGCCGATGCCGAGGAGATACGCGCCGCCGTCGCGGAGGCGCTCGCCGAGGAGCGCGAGCGGGAACTCGCCGAGGCGCGGGCCTTCTGGGCCGCCCAGGAGACCCGGGACGCCTCCGACGCACCCCTGCTGCTCGGTCTCTCCGACAGTGAGCTCTTCCTGCCCCGCCAGGCGGACCTGGTGGGCCTGGAACCCGTGACCGAGCCGCTCGCGGACACCGACGAACCGTCCGCGCAGGACGCGGGCCACACCGGTGCCGGGGAGTCCGCCGAGCTGGCCGCCGCCCGCCGCCGGCACCCGTCGCACCCGGACTTCGTGCCGAACCCGTCCCCGGCCGTCAACGACCACGATCGCACGGTGGCGACCCTGGAGGAGCTGGCCGGGTCGAGCGTCGCGCTGGCGGACGTCCGGCCGGGTCCGCTGGGCACCCTCGACGTGTACGTCTTCGCCGACGGCACCACCCTGTGCATGACCCCGGGGCACCGCGAGACCGCGGAGCGCCTGGCCGCCGCGCTGGGCGACGGCCAGACGCCGTACCTCCTCGGCGGCTCCGGCATCTCCGGCGCCTACACGCTGACCTTCGCCTGCGGCGAGGAGAACGTCTACATCCTGGCGGACCGCGTCATCGCGTCCCTGTAGTCACACCGGTCACGTCAGACACGCCGGTCGCGTCAGTCACGCCCGTCGCGTCAGACCCCGGCCCGTTTGCGGGCCTCCTCCACCAGCGCCGCCGCTTCTTCCACCTGGCCCTCGTCCTCCAGTACGAGGGCCAAGTCGTGTGCGGCGACGGCGATCTGGTCGGCGGCGGCGAACATGCCCGCGTCCGGCATCTGCCGCGGCTCGGCCCCGGGCTCCTCCACGAGCTGGGCCCGCCGGGCCAACTCCCTGGCCAGCTCCAGCGCCTCGGCGGCGGCGCCGCGTTGCAGCCTGCTCTGCGGGGCGGCCCGCAGCCGGTCGGCGAAGTCGTCCACGGCACGGGTCAAAGGCGTCGTATCAACCACGGCGCGAGCGTACGCGGCCGTCCGGGACTGTTGCCAACGGGCGAACGCTCAGGCACGGTGACCTGAAGGACCGGCTTACATCCCCTTTCGCCCGGAGGCGCCGATGTCCCAAGTCTTCTCCGAGGAGACCCATCGCAACCTGCTCGCCCGTATCCCCCAGTGCACCGGCCGTGAGATCTCCGACTGGCTGCGCGCCGTCGAGGACGGCCCCGCCCTCTTCCGCTTCGAGGAGAAGGTCAGCTGGCTCCGCCACGAACACAACCTCGCGTACGGCCACGCGAAGGCGATCGTCCACGAGTACGACCTGAGAAGGGCCGCGCGCAACCTGCTGTGAGCGGGCGCGCCGACCCCACGACGACGAAGGGCCCCGGGCACGAAGCCCGGGGCCCTTCCTCTGCTGGGTGCTACTAGTCGTTGCTGTTCAAGATCGCGATCAGGCGCAGGAACTCCAGGTAGATCCAGACCAGCGTCAGCGTGAGGCCGAAGGCGGCGAACCATGCCTCCTCGCGCGGGGCGCCGTAGGCCAGCCCGTCCTCGACCTGCTTGAAGTCGAGGGCGAGGAAGCAGGCACCGAGGATGATGCCGACGATGCCGAAGACGACACCGAGCGCACCGCTGCGGAAGCCGAGGCCGTCACCGCCGCCGAAGACGGCGAACAGCAGGTTCACCATCATCAGGAAGACGAAGCCGAGCGCGGCCGCCATCACGAAGCCGTAGAAGCGTCGGTTGACGCGGATCCAGCCCGCCTTGTAGGCGATCAGCACACCGGCGAAGACCGCCATCGTGCCGATCACGGCCTGCATGGCCGCGCCGTCCGCGATGCGGTTGTCGACGACGCTGGAGACGACGCCGAGGAAGACACCCTCGAACGCCGCGTAGGACAGGATCAGCGCCGGGGTGGGCTTGCGCTTGAAGGACTGCACGAGCGCCAGGACCATGCCGATCAGCGCGGCACCGATACCGATGCCGTACGAGCGGCTGATGTTGGCGTCGTCCACTGGCAGCAGCGCCCACGCGAGCGCGGCCGTCACCACGAGCACGCCGAGCGTGCTGCCGGTACGGATGACGACGTCGTCCATCGTCATCCGGCCGGTGGTGGCGGGCGCCTGCGGCGGCGCGCCGAACTGCTGGTCCGGCTGGGCGTACGGGTTCTGCGCGTACGGGTTGCCGGCGGGCTGCTGGGCGTACGGGTTGCCCTGGGTGCCCTGCGCGTACGGGTTGGCCTGCGTGGCGACGGCGGGTCCCCCGGCCTGCGGCGCGGCGTTGAAGCCCGCGTAGCCGTTGTCGCGGCTGAACCCCCGTCGCGAGAAGACCGGGTTTCTGCTCCTCATTTCACTCCTCCATGGCCACACGGCGCAGCCTTGGCTCAAGAGTAATAGAACGGCAAAGGAATGACCCTACTGCTTGGGGAGGATCTTTCCCTCGACTTGCGGCTCAACACGCTACGCCGATCAGTGATTCCCCTCACGGCCGGGGCCGCCCCGCGTGCGGGCGCCGCTCACCCGATCGGGAACCCGGTGTAGGCCTCGGCGAGGTCGGTCTCGGCGGCGCGGGAGGACGTGATCCGGTCGAGGCGGGCCAGCTGGAGCCGGTCCTCGAAGGGCGTGGCGCCCGGGGCGGTGTGCAGCAGCGTCGTCATGTCGTACGAGAAGCGCTCGGCCTGCCAGACGCGGCGCAGACAGGTCGCGGAGTAGGCGTCGAGGAGGTCGTCGGAGCCGGTGGCCGTGCGGTGGGTCAGCGCGCGGGCGAAGGTGACGACGTCCCCGACGGCGAGGTTGAGCCCCTTGGCACCGGTCGGCGGCACGATGTGCGCGGCGTCCCCGGCCAGGAAGAGCCGGCCGTGCCGCATGGGCTCGTGGACGTAGGACCGCATCGGGGTGACCGACTTCTGGGTGATGGGGCCGCGCCGCAGGCTCCAGTCGTCGTCCGTCTCGAAGCGGCGCTCCAGCTCGTCCCAGATCCGCTCGTCGCTCCAGCTGTCGGCGTCCGTGTCGGCGGGGACCTGGAGGTAGAGGCGGGAGACGGACGGGGAGCGCATGGACAGCAGGGCGAAGCCGCGGTCGTGGCGGGCGTAGACCAGCTCGTCGTGCGAGGGGGCGACGTCGGCGAGGATGCCGAGCCAGCCGAAGGGGTACGTCCGTTCGAAGGTGCGCCCGTCCGGGACGGCCGCCCGGGCCACGCCCCAGAAGCCGTCGCAGCCGACGACGTAGTCGCACTCCAGCACGTCCTCGGCGCCCTCCGCGCCGCCGCGGCGGAAGCGGACGCGCGGCCGGTCCGTCTCCACTCCCTCCACCGCCAGCGCCTCGGTCTCGAACAGCAGCGGGCCGCCCTCCTTGAGCTGGAGGGCGATGAGGTCCTTGCAGACCTCGGTCTGCGCGTAGACCATGACGGACCTGCCGCCGGTGAGCGCGGGGAAGTCGACGCGGTGGCGGCGCCGGGCGAACCGCAGCTCGATGCCGTCGTGGCGCAGCCCCTCGCGGTCCATCCGCTCGCCGGCCCCGGCCTCGCGCAGGACGTCCACCGTGCCCTGCTCCAGGATCCCGGCGCGCTGCCTGCGCTCGACGTAGGCGCGGTCGCGGCTCTCCAGGACGACCGAGTCGATCCCGGCGTTGTGCAGCAGCCGGGCGAGCAGGAGCCCGGCGGGGCCTGCCCCGATGATGCCGACGGTGGTGCGCATCGGTCGTTCCCTTCGATCGGCGTCGTTGCCTTGCTCGAACACGCAGATGTTCGCATGGTGAAATTTTCTTCACCCTTGTCTGCGCCGAGTTTCGGCCTCACCGCGCACCACTGTCAACGGGCGAACCGGACATCCTCACGAAGCCCTCCCTCCCGTCGCCCGGCTCCCTCCCCCGGGAGCCCGCCTCAGCCCTCCCGGTTTTCCCGCAGCAGTCGCCGGACCTCGGCCAGCGTCTCCCGGTCGGGACCGCCACGGCCGACGCCCTCGAGGGCGTCCAGCCGCTCGGCGGTGCGGAAGTCGTAGGCGCGCTCCTCGTCCTGCCCTGGTACGGCGGCGTACGACTCCTTGTCGGCGAAGCCGACGACGACATCCACCACCTTGGCGATGAGCCAGGTCAGGACGAAGGAGAAGGCGGCCACGGCGAGGATCGCGACGATCTGCTTCCAGAGCAGGGAGCCGCCGCCGCCGTAGAAGACACCTTCCTTGCCGCTGACCGTGGAGGTGGCGAAGAAGCCGACCATGAGCAGTCCGACGTGGCCGCCCGCGCCGTGCACGCCGACCACGTCCAAGGTGTCGTCGACGTCCAGCCGGTACTTCAGGGTGACGGCGAACGCGCAGACGAACCCCGCGACGAGTCCGGTGATCAGCGCGCCGACGGGGTCGATCTCCCCGCAGGCGGGGGTGATGGCCACCATGCCGGCCACGGCCGCCGAGCCGACGCCCATCATGGTGACCTTCCGGGTGCGCCAGTACTCCACCAGCGGCCAGGTGACCATCGCGCCGGCCGCGCCGAGCTGGGTGTTGATGAAGGCCGTGGCGGCCGTGCCGGTGTCGCGGACGGCCGACCCCGCGTTGAAGGCCAGCCAGCCGAACCAGAGCAGCGCGACACCGATCATGACCAGGGGGATGTTGTTGGGTGTCGGCTCCTTCCGCCGGAAGTCCGCCGGTCCCCTGATGACCAGCGCGGCGGCCAGCCCGGCGATGCCCGAGTTCAGCTCCACCGGCAGGCCCCCGGCGAAGTCGAGCGCGCCCAGGTGCTTGGTGATCCAGCCGTTGTCCGTGTCGAAGACCCAGTGCGCGATCGGCACGTACACGATCAGCAGCCACAGCGCCGAGAAGACCAGCCAGCCGCGCATCGAGGCCCGGCCGGCGATCGACCCGCTGATCAGCGCCACCGTGACGATGGCGAAGCCCATCTGGAAGGTGGCGTACACATAGGTCGGGATGGACCCGGTCAGGGTGTTCGGCTCGATGCCGCGCAGGAAGGCGTGGTCGAGGTTGCCGATGAGGCCGACGCCGCCGACGTCCGGGCCGAAGGCGAGCGAGTAACCCACCATGAACCAGAGGATGGTGACGAAACAGAGCGAGGCGAAGCTCATCTTGAGCATGACCAGGATGTGCTTGGTACGGACCATGCCGCCGTAGAAGAACGCGAGAGCGGGGGTCATCAGCAGCACCATGGCAGCCGCGGCCAGCATCCAGGCGGTGTCGCCGGAGTCGTAGGCGGGCGGCATGGGGGCGAGCGCGGTGATCACGGCGGGTCTCCTGGGGGCGGGGCGGGGCGGGCTACGGTTTGCGCAGATCGGGAGCGGGATGGCCGGTGAGCAGCCGGCGTACGGCGTCCCACGCTGCCCGGACGGCCTCGGTGACCCGGGGCTCCTCGTGGCCGAGGATGCGTACCCAGGCCCCGCAGTCGTCCGGAAGCACACTCGCCCCGTGCAGGACCTCACACCCCTCCAGGGACGCGTGCAGGGCGTCGGCGATCTCCGCGGCGGGGCGCCGACCGCTCACCACGAACAGGGAGGCGACGTGGTCGTGTCCGCCGAACACGCCTGGCCCTTCCACCCCGCCGCACCGCCCCGGGGCGAGCCGCAGCGTGTCCACCGCCAGCAGGGTGCCATCGGGCCTGCTGATCTCCAGGTCGCTGCCGAGGACGGTGTAGGCGTGCCGCTCACCGCGCGCGATCCGTCCCGCGGTGACGGTCTCTCCGTAGACGACCGTGGCGTCCGGGTCGACGGTGAGCACGACGTTCTGGTGGAAACGCGCGCCCGCGAAGGGGATGAGCGGATCGGGCAGGTACTCGACGTACGCGCCCTCGGCGGCACTCAGCCGGACCAGCTGCGTGGCGTAGTCCTGCTCCATCCGGTAGACCTTCGTGGCCGCCTGGGTCGTGAACAGCGCCTGGGTCCTTGGACCGCACCGCAGGTCCTGGCGGTAGCGGTCCGCCTGGGCGATGCCGCCGCCCGTGGCCATCACATAGGTGAACGCCATGCCGGGCAGCGCCGGATCGACGTAGAGCGGGCGCATGATCTCCAGCGGCGTCTTCTGGTACCGCTCCACCAGCTCGGTGCGCTCGCCACGGCGGGCGAAGCCGAGGTCGAGGATGCCGACCTTGGCGGGCGAGCCCGGCCCCAGGGTCTCGGGCACGGCGGAGATCGCCGACAGCTCCGGGGGGAGACGGCTGGGCTCGTAGTACTCCGGCGCGAGCCGGTCGCGGACGGCCCGCATGTCAGATCAGGACCTCGCGCCGGGACTCGAGGAAGGCGAGGACCTCGTCGACGCCCTTCCCGGTGAGGCAGTCGGTGAGCACCACCGGCCCCGCACCGCGCACCGTGTGGGCGTCGGACTCCATGACGCCGAGGTCGGTCCGCACGTACTGGGCGATGTCGATCTTGTTGATGACGAGCAGGTCGGAGTCGGTGATGCCCGGTCCCCGCTTGCGCGGCATCTTCTCGCCCTCGGCGGTGTCCAGGACGAAGACGAACACGTCGACCAGGGCCGGGCTGAAAGTGAGGGTCAGGTTGTCGCCGCCGCTCTCGAAGAACAGGACGTCGGTGTCGGGGAAGCGTTCCAGCATCTCGGCGCCCGCCGCCAGGTTCATCGTCGGGTCGTCGCGCACGGCGGTGTGCGGGCAGGCGCCCGTCTCCACGCCCACCACGCGGTCGCCCTCCAGCACCCCGTCGAGCGTGCGGCGGATGTGCTGGGCGTCCTCCTGGGTGTAGATGTCGTTGGCGATCACGGCGGGCCGGTGGCCCCGTTCGATCAGGATCGGCACGAGGGCCTCGATGAGGGCGGTCTTGCCCGATCCGACGGGTCCGCCGATTCCCACGCGCAGCACGTTGTCCGGCACGTTCTTCCTCTTCTCCTGGGTCTGGCCCGCCGGGCGTCGCGGCCGGCGGGTGGGTCGGTTGCGTGCTCAGCTCGCGAACAGCCGGGCCGGGGCCCGCTCGTGACGGGCCGACATGACGTCCACCGCGAACGTGGTCGCCCCGAGGTCGTCGAGCCCTCGCTCCAGGGCTTCGCGAGTGGTCTCCTCGATCACCGGTGCGGCCTGTCGCAGCAGGCCCTGGGCCAGCCGGTGGTCGGTCAGCCGCAGTCTCAGCGCCGCACCGGCGAAGCTGGCGCAGAACGCGAAGAGGTCGGCGGCGACGGCCTGCCGCACGGGCACCCCGGTCGCCGCGTACACGACGCCCGCGGCGACGGCCTGGGTGCCCGGTGCCCTGCGCTCCGTCACCACGCGGTGGTAGTGGGCGACGCCGGGGGCGCCGAAGACCTCGGCCGCGAGGTCCAGCAACTGGCGTCCGGTCCGCGTCGCCGCCTGGCGCGTCTCCTGGCCGAGCTTCGTGGCGTACAGGCGGCGGTCCGTCACGGCCACCGCCTCCCAGTCGCCGGCCGCGGCGGCACGGTGGGCCAGGGCGAGCGCGGTGGCGTCGGCCGGGCCGACGCCGTGCCTGAGGACGTCGTGCAGCAACGGGGACAAGGAGCCGTGGTCGACCGCCCCCTGCTGTGCGAAGCCCTCAAGGCCGTGGGACAGGGTGTAGAACCCGCTCGGGAACGCCGAGTCGGTCAGCTGCAGGCTGACGAGGAGGTGGCCCAGGTCGGACACCGGGGCCGTCTCCGCGTCCGCCGCGTGCGGACCGTCGTCCTCGGCCACCTCGGCCACCTCGGCCACCTCGGCCGTCGCGGTCTTCTCGTCGCGGTACATGGTGCTCAGGCGAGGAAGAAGAGCTGGTTGAGCGGCAGCTTCTGGGCCGGGTCGATGGTCGCGACCTTGCCGTTGACCGTGACCTTGTACGTCTCCGGGTCCACCTGGATGTCGGGCACCACGTCGTTGCGGACCATGTTGTGCTTGCCGATCATGCGGGTCTTGCGCACCGGCAGCACCTTCTTCTGGAGGCCGAGCTTCTCCGGCACCCCGGCCGCGATGCCGGCCTGCGACATGAAGGTGACGTGCGTCGACTGCAGGGCGCGCCCGTACTGGCCGAACATGGGCCGGTAGTAGACGGGCTGGGGAGTGGGCAGGGAGGCGTTCGGGTCGCCCATCTGCGCCCAGGAGACGATGCCGCCCTTGATGACCATCTTGGGCTTGGCGCCGAAGGAGTGCATGGGCCACAGCACGATGTCCGCGAGCTTGCCCGCCTCCAGCGTCCCCACGTAGTCCGAGATGCCGCTGGCGACGGCCGGGTTGACGGTGACCTTGGCCAGGTAGCGCAGGACGCGGTTGTTGTCGTTGCGCGCGGAGTCCTCCGGCAGCGGGCCGAATGCCTCCTTGCAGACGTGGGCGATCTGGAACGCGCGGGTGACGGACTCGCCGATCCGGCCCATGGCCTGCGAGTCGGACGAGATCATGCTGATGACGCCCTGGTCGTGCAGGACCGTCTCGGCCGCGATGGTCTCCGCCCGCACCCGGCTGTCGGCGAAGGCGACGTCCTCGGGGATGTCGTGGCTGAGGTGGTGGCAGACCATCACCATGTCCAGCAACTCGTCCACGGAGTTCTTGGTGTACGGCAGCGTCGGGTTGGTCGACGAGGGAAGGACGTTGGGTTCGCCGGTGACCCGCAGGATGTCGGGGGCGTGGCCGCCGCCCGCCCCCTCGCTGTGGAAGGTGTGGATCGTGCGGCCGTCGATCGCGGACCGGGTGTCCTCGAAGAAGCCGCCCTCGTTGAGCGTGTCCGTGTGGATGGCCACCTGGACGTCGTGCCGGTCGGCGACCGCCAGCGCGTTGTCGATGACGGCGGGGGTGGAACCCCAGTCCTCGTGCACCTTGAGCGCGGCGGCGCCCGCCTCGATCTGCTCGTCCAGCGCCGCGGGGAGACTGCCGTTGCCCTTGCCCATGATGCCGAGGTTGACCGGCAGGTCCTCGGCGGACTCCAGAAGGCGGCCGAGGTTGTAGGGGCCGGGCGTGCAGGTCGTGCCGTTGGTCCCGTCCGTCGGCCCGGTGCCGCCGCCGAAGAGGGTGGTGATGCCGTTGCTGAGCGCCTGCTCGCACTGCTGGGGAGCGATCAGGTGGACATGCGAGTCCATCGCCCCCGCGGTGGCGATCAGGTGCTCGCCGGCGATGACCTCGGTACCCGGGCCGATGACGAGCCGGGGGTCGACGGCGTCCTGGGTCTGCGGGTTGCCGGCCTTGCCGATACCCGCGATGAACCCGTCCTTGACGCCGATGTCGCACTTGACGACGCCGATCACCGCGTCCAGGACCACGGCGTTGGTGATGACGAGGTCCAGGGCGCCCTGTGCCGCGGTGGCCTGGGGGTCCGCGGCCATGCCGTCCCGCATGGTCTTGCCGCCGCCGTAGACCACCTCGTCGCCGTAGGAGCCCTCACGGACGTCCTTCTCGACCTCGATGACGAGGTTGGTGTCGGCCAGCCGGATCCGGTCGCCCACCGTGGGGCCGAACAGGTCGGCGTACTGCTTGCGGGTCAGGGTCGGCATCTCAGTTGGATCCCTTCTTCTTGGCCTTCTTGGCGCCGCCCTTGTCCGGGGCGCCGGTGCTCCGGAAACCGCGCTCCAGTGCCCGGCTCACGGCCTCCACCCGCGCGGGGTGCGACTTGACGCTGCCGTTGAGCAGGCCGCTGAAACCGGTGAGGCGGCCGGTGCCGGCGTAGGTACACAGCTCGACCTCGCGCTTGCCGCCGGGCTCGAAGCGGACGGAGGTGCCGGCGGCGATGTTGAGGTGCATGCCGAGGGTGGCCTCGCGGTCGAACTCGAGAGCGGAGTTCGCCTCGAAGAAGTGGTAGTCCGAACCGACCTGGACGGCGCGGTCGCCGGTGTTGCTGACCGTGACCTTGAGGGTCCGCCGGCCGGCGTTGATCTCGATCGGCTCGTCGGCGTACTGGTAACGCGGAGGGAGTTTCATCGAAGGCTCCTGCTGGACGGGAGAACGGAGGAGACGGGGGAGGTGGCGTGGGCGGGGGTGGCCGCGCCGTGGCTGTGACCATGGCTGTGGCTTTGGCTGTGGCTGTGGCTGTGGCTGTGGCTGTGACCACCGTGGTCGTGGTCGTGGCCGCCCGGACCGTGGCTGTGGGAATGGCCGTGGTCGTGGGCCGCCGTGAGGCCCCGGGGCAGGCCGTCGTCGCCGTGCCTGTCGTGCCGGTGCCAGGCGTCGCCGACGCGCGCGTCGAGCACGCCGGCCGTCGCGGGCGCCGTCAGGAGGGGCCCGCCCGGCTCGCAGTACCCGGGGTCCGGCACAGGCGGGACCGTCCAGGCGGCCGGGAGCAGCACGACGCGCTCGGCGCCCAGGAGACGGCACCGCCGGACGCCCTCGGCCGGGTCCGGGTCGCCACCGGTGAGGGCGACCTCGACGATGCGGTGGCGGCCGTACTGCCGCACCAGACGTGCGGTCCGGAAGAGGTCCGCGTCGACGAAGGGGTCGCCGGACGGCGCGGTGACCAGGAGCGCCCGGTCCTCCGGTAGCCGCGAGGCCGCCGCCCGGAGCCAGCCGACCAGGTGCCCGGTGGTCCCGAACGGCTCCGCCAGCACCGTCCCGGCACGCTCCTGCGGGGTCAGGCCCAGCAGCGTGCGGGCGGCGTCGGCGACCAGCTCCGGGTCGCGGCCCAGCGTCATCGGCACCACGCAGACGTCCTCGCCGCGGGAGCGCGACGCGCGGACACGCCGGAGCAGTTCACGACCGCCGGACACGCAGGAGACGCGGGGGTCCACGAGGTCCCGCAGGGCCTGTCCGCCGTCGCTCTCATGGCCGCAGACCGCGACCACCGTGCCGCGGCGCACGGTCAGCCGCCGACCGGGTCGTGGCAGGAGACGAGCTTGTTGCCGTCGTCGAAGGTGGCCTCGACCTGGAGCAGCGGCAGCATCTCCCGCACGCCCGGCATGGTCTGCTGCTCGCGGACCACCTGCCGGCCCAGTTCCATGCAGTCGGCGACGGTCTTGCCGTCCCGCGCGGCTTCGAGGATGGCCTCGGTGATGAGCGCCACCGATTCGCTGTAGTTGAGCTTGAGGCCGCGTTCCCGACGTTGGCGCGCCAGGTTCGCCACGACGTACACCAGCAGCTTGTCGATTTCTCGGGGGGCCAGATTCATGGGACTGCCTTCCTCGGTGACGCGGGGAGCGTGACACGGTCGTCGTCGGGCCGGACCTCAGGAGTCGTCGGCCAGCAGGGTGATGCGGGACAGGAAGGGCACCGCCGCCAGCAGCGCCCAGGTGGCGATGTTGAACGGCCAGGTGAAGGTGTGGCTGCCGAACTTCTCGAACAGCACCGACAGGGATGCCGTCAGGGCGGTGGTGGCGGCGGCGGCCACCACGGTGTAGACGAAGTTCCAGGCGGTGGCGCGCAGCAGGACGACGCCGAACGCGAGGCTCGTCAGGACCGCGTTGTAGCCGTAGATCCCCTCGCCGATCAGTGCGGCCGGAGCGCCCAGCGCCCACGCGGTGAGGATCCCCACGACGCTGCCCAGTACGGCGAACAGCCCCACCCTCCACCCGGCCAGGAAGAGGCCGGCCAGCATGATCAGGCCGACGTACCAGGTCTCGACGAAGAAGATCTGCGAGAAGTTGGAGAAGAAGCCCTGCCACACGTCCGTCCAGCTGACGTAAGGGCTCTTGGGGGTGGCCGGGGTGACGGCGGACTCGGGGGTCCCGTGCCAGACACGCTCGAAGGAGGGGGCGCCCAGCACCATCACCAGGGAGACCAGGCAGAACGGCCCGGTGAAGGCCCTGAGTCCGAACGGCGTGAGCAGGGTCCCGAGCGTGGCGGTCACCAGGGTGCACATCACGGCCGCGCACACGGCCATCACATAGGTCGAGGGGTGGTTCCCGAGGTAGACCACCATGGCGATGCCGCCCAGCACCCCGCAATAGGTCATCAGCCCCTGGGTCACCGAGTCGTGCGAGACCGCCAGCAGCCGCGCCGTCAGCGTGGCGACGACCGCTCCGATGGTGGCGAACAGGCCGATCTCCCAGCCCGCCACCCAGAGGGCGACGAGGATGACGAGCGAACACCACAGGCTCGCCTGGAAGTCCACCTGGCCCACGCCACGCAGGGCTCCGAGAGCGGTGCCTCTCCACGTGTGCGCCGACGACTGCGGCGTCGGCGACCCCGCACCGTGCTCGATCGACTGCGAGGCCACGCTGACTCCCCGGCGGTGTGGTGAAGGCATCTGACAGGCCGTCGACTGCTCGTGAGCTGCCGCCCGTTGACACGAGGCCGCGTGATCGGGGGCCAGCTAGTGTGACGATATGCACTTTTTGGCGATATGCACCTTCACCCTCATCCGGACACCGCGAGCGGCTCACAGTGGACCGTGGTCGCCGTGGTGGCGGTCGGCGGAGCGGCCGGTGCCCTCCTGCGCTACGGGGCCTCCCGCCTGTGGCGCAACGGAAGCGACGCCTCCCTGCTGTGGCGCACCGGCGGGGCCGCGTTCCCCGTGACGACCCTGCTGATCAACGTGGTCGGGTGCTTCCTGATGGGTGTGCTCATCGTCGCGCTCAAGGAGCGCTTCACCGGCGCCCCGCGCCTGCTCAATCCGATGCTCGGCACCGGCGTACTCGGCGGCTTCACCACGTTCTCCTCCTACACCGACGACACCCGTCGGCTGTTCGAGAACGACCAGCCGGGCTACGCCGTGGCCAACCTGCTGGTGACGGTGGCGGGCTGCCTGACGGCGGTGGTCCTGGGCGTGGTCGTGGCTCGACTGGCCCTGGCGCGCCGCCGGCCCGCGGGGGCCGGCGAGGGAGGCGGGTCCTGATGGAGTGGCTGCTGGTCCTGACGGGCGGCGCGATCGGCGCACCGGCCCGCTATCTGATCGGTACGGCGGCGAAGGAACACCTGCGGGGCCCCTTCCACTGGGGCACGTTCCTCGCCAACATGGCCGCCGCCCTGCTCCTGGGCTTCCTGGTCCAGGCGGGCACCGAGGACGCGCTCGGCCGGACGGGTCAGGCGCTGCTGTCCACGGGCTTCTGCGGCGCCCTGTCCACCTGGTCGACGTTCTCCAACGAGGTCCACTCCATGGCGAGCGCCCGGCGGATCGCCGGGGCCGCGGGCTACGTGTTCGTGACGGTCGCCCTCGGTCTCGGGCTGTCGTTCGCCGGCATGGCGGTCGCCCAGGCCCTGTGGTGAGCACGGCCGTCACCCGGACGGCCCACAGGTGGCGCTCGGCACCGACTCCCTTCGACCGGGCGCGCGCGGCACGGTCGTTGGTGGTCTTCGGGCTCTCCTTCGGCGTGGTCACGGCGGTCGCCGGCATCCACAACGGGATCTTCGCCGCGATGGGCTGGTATGTGGACGCGTACGGCGCCCGCGAGCCCTATCCCCGGCGGGGCCCCCTGCTCGTGATCCTTTCGGCGTTCTTCCTGCTGGCCTTCGTCGCCGGTTCCGCGGCCGCCGGAGACGTGTGGGTCATGGTGGGGGTGCTCTCGACCGTCGCCGTCGTGGCCACCCTGCTCGTGCGCACCCTGCGCATGAGCGGGCCGGGCAGCTACTTCGTCATCCTGGTCGCCGCACTCGCGGCCTTCCTCCCGCCTGCGGGGCCCTCGGACACGGCGGTGCGCGTCGGGTGCCTCGCCGTCGGGGCGGCACTGTCCTGGGCGTCCGCCATGTCGGGGTGGCTGTCGCGGCCGTACGCACCGGAGGAACGGGCGGTGGCGGCCGCCTTCCGTTCGGTCGCGGAATTCACGCGGACGCGGGTCGACTCCGCCGCGGCGGGGCGCTCCGGACCCGGGACCGGTGGCACCGCGACGGCCGCCCGGGGCGCTTCTCCCGTCGCCGGCCGGAACGCCTACGTGGCCGTGCACGGTGCCTGGGTCGCCCTCGACAACGCTCGCAGTGGACACGGCGAAGGAGGCGCGCACGAGCCGGCGCCCCGGCGGATGACGCTCTACACCCTCATGATCCGGCTCGAGGTGCTGCTCGACACGGCGCAGGACGCGACGGGACGGGGTGGGCCCCCGGTGTCGCCCGACCGGGTCGCGTGGCTGCGGGCCGCCGCCACGAAGATCGCGGCGGGCCGCGACCCCGGGCCCCTTCCCGGCGGTCCGCAATCCCCGCCGGAAGCAGTGGCGGAGGCCCGCGACCTGTGGCCCGTGCCGATGCCACCCCGCAAAAGCATGCTGTCGGAACTGCGCGGCCTGCTGTCCCGCTCCTCACCCGACCTCCCGGTCGCCCTCCGGATCGGGCTCGCGGTGGCGGTCGGCACCGCGCTGGGCGCCACACTCCCCCTCCTGCACCCGGCGTGGGTGGCCGTGGGAGCGGCCGCGGCGCTGGAGGGCGGCCCGGGTCAGCAGCCCGCCCGGCGGGCCCGGGCCCGGTTCACCGCAACCCTCACCGGGGTGGGGGTCACGGCTCTGGTCTTCCACTTCTACGAACCGGGCACCTGGGTGACCGTCGCCGTGGTCACCGTCGCCCACGCGGTCTCGCGGGGCGTACCGCGCAGCGCCCTCTTCGTACGCACCATGCTGAACACCCCGGTGGCCCTGCTGCTGGTGGCCACCGCCGTCCCGGTCGGCCTGGGCCGACTGGCCGCCTTCCGACTCCTCGACCTGACCCTCGGTCTCGTGCTCGGTCTGGCCGCCACACTGCTGTTGACCGGTGTGCCCGGACGCCGGGTGCGCGCGGCGGTGTCGAACGCCGTGACGGCGACGGGTACGGCCGTGCGGGAGCGCCTGCGGACAGGGGCGGTCCTGCCCGCCCGCGAGGGAGCGGCCTGGCTGCGGATGGCGGAACTGTGGGACATGCACGCGGCCGTGCCGACGGAGGAGGTCCGCCCCACCGGTACGGCGGACCGGCTGTGGCCGGCCGTACTGGCGGTGCGACGCCTGCTGACCTGGACCGTGCTCGGCGCCCAGGTGCCCCCCGCTCCCGACGACGCGGCCCGCGTCGGACGTCACCTGGACGCCCTCGCCCGCGCGGCGGCCGCGGGCCTGCCCGGCTCACCCGAACTCCGCGAGGCCCTTCCCGCGCCCCTGCCGTCGGCTCCGGCTCCGGCTCACGCTCCCGAGCTGGGCCGCAGGCTGGTCGCGCTGGAGGGCGCACTGGTACTCCCCGACCCCCCACGAGGGGGACCGCCGGCGACGAGGGGGTGAACGCCGGCCGGGGGCGGCACGCGTCCCGTAACTGCTCGTCCTGCGATCACGACAGGAGTGTCATGGCACGGTAACCGCGCTTCCCGCAGGTCACCGCGTCGTTCAGGATGGTGATCGGCAAGGCAGAGAGCCGGCCGGAACGACCAATCCGGCCATCACCATCACACCAGGGGGAGACCCACCATGCTTCGCACTCACCGCCGCAAGTCCGTCCTCGCCGCCGCAGCGCTGGTGGCCACGACGATGCTGCTGACCGCCTGTCAGGGAGAGGCCAGCGAGGACGACGGCAAGTCGACCGGGGCCACGGCCTCGGACTCGGCCGCCAAGGGGAAGTCCGACGACGGTGCTACCGGTACCGGCGGCAAGGCCCAGTCGGTCTCGAAGGGCTCGAAGAGCGGGATGGTGTCGGGCAAGTGGGCCGGCACGGTCGCCTACCTCGCCCCCGGCAAGTACACAGTCACGGACGCCAACGGCGCGGAGCAGGCGTTCTTCACCGCCGAGGACACCGACATCGAGGGCGCGGGCAGGATCTGCGGTGACGCGGACGGCCAGGCCGCCACGCCGTGCACCGAGGAAGAGCTCGAGGCCGCGGCCAAGCAGGGGTTCGGAGCGACGGTGGACGTCAAGGACGGAGTGGCCGTCAGCATCATCGAGGACCACACCGACAGCGGCAACGGCATGGGAGAGGGCGAGAGGTCAGGGCTCTTCTCGGGCACGCTCGGGTACATGGCCCCGGGCAAGTACTCCCTCAGCCGCGACGGTGCCGAGCGTGCCTTCTTCACCGCCACCGACACCGTCATCAACGGTGCCGGCTGGATCTGCGGTGACGCGCAGACCGTCACGCCCTGCACCGAGGAAGACCTCGAAGCCGCGGCCAAGAAGGGCAGCGTCGCCGTCGCCGTCCAGGTCGAGGACGGTGTCGCCGTCACCATCGACGAAGAGCACAACTGATCGCGGAACCGCCCCGGATCTCCCCGCACCCGGTCATGACGGTCCTCCTCCGCGAGGACCCGCACGCACTCCTCGGCATCGCCGTCGGCCCTCTGCCGGACCCAGGGGCTCGGTCGCCCATCGGGCTCCCCGGGGCCGTCGATGTTCATCCGGACATGGAGACACGGACCACGGAGTCGCAACCAGTCACGGTCAGGAGCGATGGCTCACCCCGTGGAACCTCGCCGATGGTCACGCAGCGTGACAGTGATGGTGCCCGGAGCCGGACTTGAACCGGCACGCCCTCGAAGGGGCAGCGAGGTTTAAGCTCGCCGTGTCTGCATTCCACCATCCGGGCAGGCCATGGGCTCCGCTTCGCGCGCCTTGAGCCTATCGGGACGCCCCTCCCGGACCTCGGGCGGGACGATCGATGTTGTCTTATTTTATTGATGGCTGAGGGTCCATCAGATACCGGGTCAGGCCATCAGCACATGCCAACAGCCTTGCGTGCGACGCTGCGCGCCGTATGCGGAATGACGGGATTTCACCGTCACGACGAGGGCGCCCGCCCCGTTCTCGCGCCACCACCGCACCACCCCGCGCCACCTCCTGCTCGCCGGGAGCGTCGTCGGTTCCGTCGGGGTCGGCCGTCATCCGCAGGTATGACACCGGCCCGTCCCGTCCGACCGAAGTCGCCCCCTGAACCGGAACAGCGGCTGACTACACGGCGCCGTACGGCCTGGACGATGGATGACGTCCCCGAGCACACACCGTGCCGACCGCACGCGCACCGTGCCCACCGCACATGCCGTACCGACAGGAGCGCCCTTCCCGTGACCACCGCACCCATCGCCGACCGGTCCACCCTCGTGGCCGCGCGCGCCACGGAGCTTTCCAAGATCTACGGCCAGGGCGAGACCCAGGTGGTCGCCCTGGACCGGGTCTCCATCGACTTCCGGCAGGCCGAGCTCACCGCGATCATGGGCCCCTCCGGCTCCGGCAAGTCCACGTTGATGCACTGCGTCGCGGGCCTGGACACCTTCTCGTCCGGCTCGGTGCGCATCGGCGAGACCGAGCTGGGCTCGCTCAAGGACAAGCAGCTCACCAAGTTGCGCCGGGACAAGATCGGCTTCATCTTCCAGGCGTTCAACCTGCTGCCGACGCTGACGGCGCTGGAGAACATCACCCTTCCGATGGACATCGCGGGCCGCAAGCCCGACAAGCAGTGGGTGGACTCCGTGATCCAGATGGTCGGGCTGTCCGGGCGGCTCGGGCACCGGCCCGCCCAGCTCTCCGGCGGGCAGCAGCAGCGGGTCGCCGTGGCGCGGGCGCTGGCCTCCCGGCCGGAGATCATCTTCGGTGACGAGCCGACCGGCAACCTCGACTCCCGCTCCGGCGCCGAGGTGCTGGGCTTCCTGCGCAACTCGGTGCGGGAGCTGGGCCAGACCGTGGTGATGGTGACCCACGACCCGGTGGCCGCCGCCTACGCGGACCGGGTGGTCTTCCTCGCGGACGGACGCATCGTCGACGAGGTGTACGGGCCGACGGCCGACTCGGTGCTCGACCGCATGAAGCGGTTCGACGCCAAGGGCCGCACCAGCTGACGTTCCGCGTCCGCTCCCGTCCGACCCCGGCCGCCCCCCGGCCGCCCCCACCCCGTACCCCGTACGCCCGTACGTCTGGACAGAGAAGACCCCCATGTTCCGTACCGCCTTGCGCAACGTCTTCGCGCACAAGGCCAGGCTGTTGATGACCGTGCTCGCCGTGATGCTCGGCGTGGCGTTCGTGTCGGGCACCCTGGTCTTCGCCGACACCCTCTCCAACGCCTTCCGCAACCAGTCGGCGAAGAGCTACGACGACGTCGCCGTCGCCGTCACCTCGCACGCCGACCCGGACAACCCCAAGGAGGAGCCCGGCCTGTCCGGCGAGGTCCTCGACAAGATCTCCGCCGTGGACGGCGTCGCCGGGGTGTACGGCCGCGTGGAGGGCTTCGCCGGCGTCGCCGACCCCGACGGGAAGCTCATCGGCGTCGGCTGGTCCAACAAGGGCTCCAACTTCGCCCCCGGCAAGGACGGCAAGGACGCCGCCTACACCTTCACCGACGGCTCGGGCCCGGTGAAGGACGGCCAGATCGCGCTGGACGAGGAGTCCGCCGCCAAGGGCGAGTACGAGGTCGGCGACCGGGTGCGCGTCGCGACCAACGGGCCGGTGCGGGAGTACACCCTCAGCGGTGTGTTCACCACCGAGGACGGCGCCGTCAACGCCGGCGGCAGCCTCGTCCTCTTCGACACCGCCGTCGCCCAGAAGCAGTACCTCGCACAGGGCTACTTCGAGGACGCCACCGTCACCGCGGCCCCCGGCGCCGACGACGCCGAAATCCTGGCCGCGGTCGAGCCGCTGCTGCCGGACACCGCCGAGGCCCAGACCGGCCGGGCACTCGCCGACGAGCAGGCCGACCAGATCGAACAGGGCCTGGGCAACCTCAAGCAGGTCCTGCTCGGCTTCGCCGGCATCGCGCTGTTCGTCGGCATCTTCCTGATCTCCAACACGTTCACGATGCTGGTCGCCCAGCGCACCAAGGAGATCGCCCTGATGCGCGCCGTCGGCGCGTCCCGCAGGCAGATCACCCGCTCGGTGCTGGCCGAGGCCGCGCTGGTGGGTCTGGTGGCCTCGGCCGTCGGCTTCGCCCTCGGCGTCGGTCTGGCCGTCGGACTGCGCTCCGGCATGGCCGCGGCCGACATGAAGATGCCGGACGGTCCGCTGGTCCTGTCCGCCACGCCGGTGGTCGCGGCGTTCGCGGTGGGCGTGCTGATCACGGTGTTCGCCGCCTGGCTGCCCGGCCGCCGGGCCGCGAAGATCCCGCCGGTGGCGGCCATGAACAGCGTCCACGCGGTGGCCACCACCAAGTCGCTGGTGGTGCGCAACTCCATCGGTGCGGCCATCACCGCCCTCGGTGCGGCCGGCATCGTGGCGGGCGCCTCGGCCGGCGGCGACGACGGCCGGATGTACATCGGCGCGGGCGCGTTCTTCGCCCTGATCGGCGTGATCGTCCTGATCCCGCTGCTGTCCCGGCCCGTGATCGCACTCGTGCGTCCGCTGCTCGTCGGGCCCTTCGGGGTGGCCGGCAAGCTGGCCGGCCAGAACGCGGTCCGCAACCCGCGCCGCACCGGCGCCACCGCCTCGGCACTGGCGATCGGACTGACGCTGGTGACCGGCCTGTCGGTGCTCGGTGTCACGGTCGGCACGGCCATCGACAAGATGACCACGGACAACATCAAGGCCGACTACATGGTCTCGATGGCCAACGGGGGCGACCTCGACCGTTCCGCGCTGACCGCGCTGGAGAAGGCCGACGGCGTGTCCGCGGTGTCGCCGCAGCAGGACGCCTACTTCCAGGTCGACGGCGACTACGTGTCCGCCTCGGCGGTCACCCCCGGAGACATCGAGAAGGTCCTGACCGTCGACGTCGTCAACGGCGACGCGGGCTCCCTGGCCCAGGGCCGGATCGCGGTCGCCGAGAAGACCGCCGAGAACAGGGGCTGGAAGCCCGGCGACACCGTCCCCGTCACCTTCGACGACGACGAGAAGGCCACGCTGACGGTCGGTGCCGTCTACAAGGACAGCGAGTTCCTCTCCCCCGTCCTCGTCGACCGCAAGGTCGTGGACCGGCACGAGGCGAAGCCGTCCATCCGGCAGATCTTCGTGAAGGTCGACGGCGGCCAGTCCGCGGCGAACGAGAAGGTCCTCGTCGACGCGCTCGGCGACAACCCCGCGATCACCGTGATGGACCGGCAGGACATCCGCGACGAGTTCGGCGGCGCCATCAACACCCTGCTGAACGTCATGTACGGCCTGCTGGCGATGGCCCTGATCATCGCGGTGCTCGGCGTCGTCAACACCCTCGCGATGTCCGTCTTCGAACGGCAGCAGGAGATCGGCATGCTGCGCGCGATCGGTCTGGACCGGCGCCGGGTGAAGCGGATGGTGCGGCTGGAGGCCGTCGTCATCTCGGTGTTCGGCGCGGTGGTCGGCATCGGTCTCGGCACGTTCCTCGGCTGGGCGATCGGCGAGACCGTCGCCGAGGAGATCCCCGGGTACGCGCTGGTCCTGCCCTGGGACCGGATCGGGATCTTCGTGGTGCTGGCCGCTCTGGTGGGCGTCCTGGCCGCGATGTGGCCGGCCCGCAACGCCGCCCGCCTGAACATGCTGAACGCGATCAAGGCCGAGTGACCTCGCCCCGACGCGACGCACCGAGGGCCGGGCTCCCCGCACGGGGGCCCGGCCCTTCGGGTCCGTGCGGGTCAGGCCCGGTCGGGCGCTCCCCACACGCGGGCCCGCAACGGCATCCCGGAGGCACCCGAGTCGGGCGTCCTCACGGCGAGGACCTGGTTGACGCCGATCCGGTTGCGCTCGAAGGACAGCGCGGAGGCGGCCATGTACAGCTGCCAGACGCGGGCCCGGCCGGGGCTGACGAGGCGGGTGGCCGTCGCCCAGTCGGACTCCAGGTTGGCGACCCAGCGGCGCAGCGTGAGCGCGTAGTGCTCGCGGATCGACTCCACGTCGCGCACCTCGAACCCGGCGCGTTCCAGCTGGGTGACGGTGGTGCCGACGGGGGCCAGTTCGCCGTCGGGGAAGACGTAGGCGTCGATGAACTCGTCGACGCTGTAGGCGGACTCGTCCCGCTGGGGGCGGCGGGCGATCTGGTGGTTCAGCAGCCGGCCGCCGGGCTTGAGGAGCCGGTGCAGGTCGGTGGCGTACTCCAGGTAGCGCTCGGCGCCGACGTGTTCGGCCATGCCGATGGAGGAGATGGCGTCGTACGGCCCGTCCGCGACGTCCCGGTAGTCCTGGACGCGGATCTCCACCCGGTCGGTGAGGCCCTCGTCGGCGACGCGCTTGCGGGCGTAGGCGGCCTGCTCCTGGGAGAGGGTCACGCCGACGACGCTCACACCGTGCTCGCGGGCCGCGTGGATCGCCATGGAGCCCCAGCCGCAGCCGACGTCGAGGAGGCGCTGACCGGGGCTCAGGTCGAGCTTGCGGCTGACGAGTTCGAGCTTGTCGCGCTGGGCGTCCTCCAGCGTGCCGCCCTCGGCCGGCGGGGCGGGCCAGTAGGCGCAGGAGTACACCATGGAGGGGCCGAGGACGAGTTCGTAGAAGTCGTTGCCGACGTCGTAGTGGTGGCTGATGGCCCGCTTGTCGCTGCGCTTGGTGTGCAGGTGGCCGCGGGCCCGGCGGACCTCCTCGGGCGGCGGGGCGGGCGGCAGCGGCGGCCCGGCGAGCTTCACCAGACCGCGTACGGCGGCCCGGACCTCCGGGTCGCGCAGCGCCTCGACCAGACCGCGGGCGTCCTCGCCGCGCTCCCAGATGAGACCGGCCATCAGGCCGAGGGCGGTGTAGAGGTCCCCGTCGACGTCGATGTCGCCGGCCACCCAGGCGCGGGCCAGGCCCAGTTCACCCGGTTTGAACAGCAGACGGCGCAGGGCCCTGCGGTTGCGGACGACGAGGGTCGGCGCGCCCGGCGGACCCGCCTGCGAACCGTCCCAGGCGCGGATGCGCACCGGGAGTGGTGCTCCCAGCAACTGTTCGAAGAGGTTCTGCAGCCGCAGCGCGGCGTCAGCCATGGCGTACCTCCGTGACGAGCGATCCCGGAATGTCCAACACCACGTAAACACCTGGGAGCCCGCGGTACAGTCCCCGGCGCGCGTTACGACTCGGCAAAATAGCTGTACACACCAACGGAACTGTCGCCCCAACGGCGCAGCACGCACGCAACGCGAAGGGGCCGCCCGCACCACGGATGGCGGACGGCCCCTTCGGGGACTGCTGGGTACTGCAGGTACTGCTGGAACTACAGGTACTGCTGGAACTGCTACGGCTGGGGACGACCGGGCGTCAGGAAGCCTTGGCCTCGGTCTTCTCCTGCTTCGCGGCCTTCTCCTTCTGGCCACCCTGGTCGGCGGCCTTCGCCGCGGCGGGCTTCGGGGCCGGCTTGGCGGCCTCGTAGAACTCCTCGCGCGGGGTCTCCATCGCGCCGAGGGAGACGACCTCGCGCTTGAGGAACATGCCGAGCGTCCAGTCCGCGAAGACGCGGATCTTGCGGTTGAAGGTCGGCATCGCCATGCCGTGGTAGCCGCGGTGCATGTACCAGGCGAGACGGCCCTTGAGCTTGATCTTCATCTTGCCCATGACGATCATCGCGACGCCCTTGTGCAGGCCGAGGCCCGCCACCGCGCCCTTGTTGGCGTGGCTGTACTCCTTCTGCGGGAAGCCCCGCATGCCGGAGATCACGTTGTCGCCGAGGACCTTGGCCTGGCGCAGCGCGTGCTGGGCGTTCGGCGGGCACCAGGCGTTCTCGTTGCCCGCCTTGCGGCCGACGAGGTCCGGCACCTGGGCGTTGTCGCCCGCGGCCCAGATGTAGTCAGTGCCCTGGACCTGGAGGGTGGCCTGGGTGTCGACGTGACCGCGGGGGCCGAGCGGCAGGCCGAAGCGGGCCAGCGCCGGGTTGGGCTTGACGCCGGCCGTCCACACGATGGTGTTGGAGTCGACCTCGAGACCGTTCTTGAGCACCACGTGGCCGTCGACGCAGGAGTCCATGGAGGTGGACAGGTAGACCTCGACGCCGCGGCCCTCGAGGTGCTCCTTGCCGTACTGGCCGAGCTTGGGGCCGACCTCGGGGAGGATCTTGTCGGCGGCGTCCACGAGGATGAAGCGCATGTCCTCGCGGGAGACGTTGTTGTAGTACTTGGCCGCGTCGCGGGCCATGTCCTCGACCTCACCGATGGTCTCCGCGCCGGCGAAGCCGCCGCCGACGAAGACGAAGGTGAGCGCCTTGCGGCGGATCTCCTCGTCGGTGGTGGAGTCGGCCTTGTCGAGCTGCTCCAGGACGTGGTTGCGCAGGCCGATGGACTCCTCGATGCCCTTCATGCCGATGCCCTGCTCGGCGAGGCCGGGGATCGGGAAGGTGCGGGAGACCGCGCCCATCGCGATGACCAGGTAGTCGAAGGGCAGCTCGTACGCCTCGCCGACCAGCGGCGCGACGGTGGCGACCTTGCGGTCCTGGTCGATGGTGGTGACCCGGCCGGTGAGGACCTCCGCCTTCGGAAGCACGCGCCGCAGGGGGACGACGACGTGCCGCGGGGAGATGCTGCCGGCGGCGGCTTCGGGGAGGAAGGGCTGGTAGGTCATGTACGACCGCGGGTCGACGACGGTGACGGTCGCCTCGCCGTAACGCATCTTCTTCTGGATGCGTCGAGCTGCGTACAGGCCTACGTACCCACCGCCTACTACGAGGATCCTGGGACGCTCCGTGGTGCTCATGCCATCGAGTATCCACCCGGTTGAGGGGGGTCGATCGTGCGCCCCTTCACAAGCTTCGGTGGGTGCTGTGCTACCATCCGCCACCCACGTGACGGAGATCATGGCGGGCGAAGGAACCAGCGTGTAGGGCACCCCGTTGTCAATGCCGCGTGAGCTGCGCCTCCGCACCTCCGGGACGGTGGACCAGCCTTCCGTGAGGACCCTGCGGGACCCCTTCGCGACACCGACCTGAACACGTTCAAAGGGCAGTTGAAACCCCAAAAGGGTCAACGCACGCGCTTTTGTCGTCCGTCGGGGCCCAATTCCTTGTGAAGAACTTCACGAACTTTCCCGGCGGGGTCCCGCCGAGGGGCCCCGAGAGGCCCCCCGGCACCCGCTCAATCGTCGTCCGTCCTGCTCAGACCGCTACCGCACGGCCACCACAAGACCACCGCGGGGCACCGCGCCGCCACCGCGCGCGGGCCCCTACGCGATCGACCAGGCGATGCCGTCGAGGATGTCGTGCTCGCTCACGACGACCTCCGCCGCGCCCGTCCGCTCCATGATCGCCAGCAGTGTCAGGGCCCCGGCCGCGATCACGTCGACGCGGCCCGGGTGCAGGGAGGGAACCGCCGCGCGCTCGGCGTGGGTGGAGGCCAGCAGCCAGTCGGTGATCTCCCGGACCCGGTCGCGGGAGACACGGGAGTGGTGGATGGCGGCCGAGTCGTACTGGGGCAGCTCCTGCGCGATCGCGGACACCGACGTCACCGACCCCGCGAGCCCCACCAGCGTGCGCGCCTCGCGCAGCGGCACCGTCCGCTCGGCCAGGTCCAGGGCGGCCTCGATGTCGGCCCGCATCGCGGTGACCTGCTCCGCGGTGGGCGGGTCGGTCACCGCGCCGTCGCGCACCAGGTGCCGCTCGGTCATCCGCACGCAGCCGACGTCCACGGAGCGGGCGGCACGCACGTGGTCGTCGCCCACGACGAACTCGGTGGAGCCGCCGCCGATGTCGACGACCAGGTAGGGCTTGTCCAGGTGGTCCCGCCCCGCCAGCTCCCTGGTGGCACCGGTGAAGGAGAACTCGGCCTCCTGGTCGCCCGAGATGACCTCCGGCTCCACGCCCAGGATGTCCAGCACACCGCGCACGAAGTCGTCCCGGTTCTCCGCGTCGCGGGAGGCGGAGGTGGCGACGAAGCGCAGCCGCTCGGCGCCGTGCGCCTTGATGATCCCCGCGTACTCCCGGCAGGCGGCGAAGGTCCGCTCCAGCGCCTCGGGCGCCAGCCGCCCGGTGCCGTCGACACCCTGGCCGAGCCGCACGATGGTCATACGGCGGTCCAGGTCGGTCAGCTCGCCCGTGGTCCCCGCGCCGGAGGCGCTGTCGGACACAGTGGCGTCGGCCACCAGGAGCCGGATGGAGTTCGTACCGCAGTCGACGGCGGCGACCCGGGTCACTGGGCGTCCTCCTGGCCGGTCTGGTCGGTGGGCGTCACGCAGGGCCCCTTGCGCCACCACTCGGGCAGCATCGCGATCGCCTCGTCGCCCAGCGGGTTGACGCCGGGGCCGGCGGCCAGCGAGTGGGCGACCAGCACGTGCAGGCACTTCACGCGGTCCGGCATGCCGCCCGCGCTGGGGAAGCCGGTCAGCTCCTCGATCTCGTCGCGGCGCCGGACGTAGTCCTCGTGCGCGGCGCGGTAGGCGGCCGCCAGCTCCGGGTCGGTGCCCAGGCGCTCGGTCATCTCCTTCATCACGCCGTTCGCCTCCAGCGTGCCGATGGCGGAGGCCGCCTTGGGGCACGTCAGGTAGTACAGCGTGGGGAAGGGCGTGCCGTCGGGCAGCCGCGGCGCCGTCTCCACCACGTCGGGCTGCCCGCACGGGCAGCGGTGGGCGATGGCGCGCAGACCGCGCGGGGGGCGGCCGAGCTGCTGCTTGAAGGCCGCCACGTCCGCGTCGGTCGGCTCGGTGCGCGGGGTGGTCGGCGGGGGAGTCTGCATGACTGTCTTCTGCTGGTCTTCCTGTTGAGTCACTGCCGGAGGGGCCGGCACGGTCGGCGCGGTGGGTTCACCCCCGGCGGGTGGCGGCGTCGGCCTTGTCGACCCCGTCCCACACGTTCCGGTACCAGGGGCGGTCGGCGGCGCCGGCCTCGGCACGGGCCTGCTTGGCGGCGTCCGGGTCGACGACGACGAACCCCGTCTCCCCCGGCATCACGTAGTGCAACCGCAGCCGTACCTGCTGCTCGGCGTAGGCGTCGTCCTGCCAGCGTGCCTTGAGGTCGCGCAGGTCCTCGACCCGCTGCCGGGTCTCCCGCTGCTCCCGCTGGAGATCGGCGATCTCGGCGCGCTGGGCGACGTACTGCCGGATCGGGTAGGCGAGGGCCACGACGAGCGAGCAGAGCACCATGGCGAGCAGCGCCGCCCGGCCGGTCAGCCGGGAGCGCCGGGCCTGGCGCTTGGTCTGCGAGCGGTAGACCCGGGCCGCGGTCTGCTCCCCGATGATCCGGATCCTGGTCGCGGTGGAGAAACGGTCCCGGTCCTTCACGGCCATCTGGTCTCCGCCTCCCGTGCACGCGCGTACGTCCCCGCACACGGTACGGGACCGGATACGGGGACGTACGTACGACGCTGCCTCTTACGGGGCCTTACCGGGTGGCGCTCAGCCCTTGAACCGCGGGAACGCGCTGCGGCCGGCGTACACCGCGGCGTCGTCGAGGATCTCCTCGATGCGCAGCAGCTGGTTGTACTTGGCCACGCGCTCGGAGCGGGCCGGGGCGCCGGTCTTGATCTGGCCGCAGTTGGTGGCGACGGCCAGGTCGGCGATGGTGACGTCCTCGGTCTCGCCGGAGCGGTGGGACATCATGCACTTGAAGCCGTTGCGCTGGGCCAGCTCGACGGCGTCCAGGGTCTCGGTCAGCGAGCCGATCTGGTTGACCTTGACCAGCAGGGCGTTGGCCGAGTTCTCCTCGATGCCGCGGGCCAGGCGCTCCGGGTTGGTGACGAACAGGTCGTCGCCGACCAGCTGCACCTTGTCGCCGAGCTTGGCGGTGATGGTGTTCCAGCCGGCCCAGTCGTCCTCGAACAGCGGGTCCTCGATGGAGACCAGCGGGTACGCCTCGACCAGCTCGGCGTAGTACTCGGTCATCTCGGCGGCGGTGCGCTCCTTGCCCTCGAAGGAGTAGGAGCCGTCCTTGTAGAACTCGGACGCGGCGACGTCGAGCGCGAGGGCGATCTGCTCGCCGGGGGTGTAGCCGGCCTCCTTGATCGCCTCGAGGATGAGGTCGAGGGCCTCGCGGTTGGAGCCGAGGTTCGGGGCGAAGCCGCCCTCGTCGCCGAGGCCGGTGGCCAGGCCCTTGTTCTTCAGGACCTTCTTGAGGGTGTGGTAGACCTCGGCGCCCCAGCGCAGGGCCTCGGAGAAGGACTCCGCGCCGATCGGGGCGATCATGAACTCCTGGATGTCCACGTTGGAGTCGGCGTGCGAGCCGCCGTTCAGGATGTTCATCATCGGTACCGGCAGCAGGTGCGCGTTCGGGCCGCCCAGGTAGCGGAAGAGCGGCAGGTCGCTGGCCTCGGAGGCGGCGTGGGCGACGGCGAGGGAGACGCCGAGGATGGCGTTGGCGCCGAGCGAGCCCTTGTTGTCGGTGGCGTCCAGGTCGAACATGGCCTGGTCGATCAGGCGCTGCTCGGTGGCGTCGTAGCCGACCAGCTCCGGGCCGATCTGCTCGATGACGGCCAGCACGGCCTTCTCGACACCCTTGCCGAGGTAACGGCTCGCGTCGCCGTCACGGAGTTCGATGGCCTCGAAGGCACCGGTGGAGGCGCCGGACGGAACGGCGGCACGACCCGTGCTGCCGTCGTCGAGGCCGACCTCGACCTCGACCGTGGGGTTGCCTCGGGAGTCCAGGATTTCCCGGGCTACGACGACGTCGATGGACGGCACGAGCATCTCCTTCTTCAATGTGACGCTTCGGTGTGACGCGCGGGTCCCGCGGGACCGCGGCGGCTCTGCGGGACCGAGCCTAACCGGCTCCGGGCGATCGGCCAGCCGATCGCCCACCCGCTGGACAGAACCGAGAGTAAATTGTTTCCGAACGGAACAAAGACGTTTCCGGAAACCGGGCGGGTACCCCGTGGGCGCGGGACGTGAAAAATCCCGCCCCGGTGCGTACGGGGGAACACGCACCGGGGCGGGAGTCGCGGGGCCGCCGCCGCTTACTTCAGGTGCAGCTGCTGGCCCGGGTAGATCAGGTCGGCGTCGTCGACGATGTCGTCGTTCAGCTTGAACAGCTTCGCCCAGCCGCCCTTGACGTCGTGCTCCTCGGCGATCGAGCTGAGGGTGTCGCCCTTGACGACCTTGTACTCGCCGTCGCCCTTCTCGACCTTCTTGCCGGTCGGGGTGGTGACGGTCTTCTTGGCGGGCTTCTCGGCCTTCGGCTCGGCGGCCGGACGCTCGGAGGAGCGGGAGGCCTTCTGCTCGGTGGAGCGCTCGGCGGTGGAGCCGCTGCTCTGGCTCTGCGAGCTCTCGGAGCTGCCGGAACCGCTGTCCTGCGAACCGCCACCGGTGTACGCGGCGCCCGACAGGCCGGTGCCGCAGACCGGCCAGGCACCCTTGCCCTGGCCCGCGAGGACCTTCTCGGCGATCTCGATCTGCTGCGCCTTGCTCGCCTGGTCGGCACTGGAGGCGTACTGCGTACCGCCGTAGGCGGCCCAGGTGGAGGCGGAGAACTGCAGACCGCCGTAGTAACCGTTGCCGGTGTTGATGGACCAGTTGCCGCCGGACTCGCACTGGGCGACGGCGTCCCACTCGGACGCGGTGGCGGCGGAGGCGTTGCCGGCCGCCATCAGCGGGGCGGCGACGGCGGCACCGGTGACGCCGGCGACGGCGATGACACGGGTGGCCTTGGACGGGCGACGGTGCTTGCCCTTGCCGGAAAACAGCATGGTTGATCCCCTCACCGACGCCTGCGAGGTGAGCTGTCGGGTTCGGGCCGGTTGAGTTGCCCGGCCGGGTTCCTGGCGGAACTCGGCTTCACCCCTAGCCGCTCCGGCTCAACTGCCCGGTGCGGCGCTTACCTTGGGTCCCCCGCTCCTGCCTGCGGCGCTTGACGCGACGACTGTTCCCGGACGGCCGCTGGCAGGATTCGGCGTTGCGGCTGTCGGGGCCCGCGGTGGCGAGCGGTCATGACCGTAGACACGCGCTCCGCGGATTTTCAAAGACGATCACGGCTTCTGAGACCTATCTCTCACGAGATCCAAAAGGGACATATGATCTCTAACCGTGACGCGAACTCCCCCTACTTTTCGCCCGATTCGCCCGTGACCGTGAGCGTCTGACCGGGCAGGATGTGGTCGGGATCGGCACCGACGACGGACTCGTTGTCGGCGTAGAGCGCGTGCCACCCGCCGTCGACGTCAAGGGAGTCGGCGATGGCCCAGAGACTGTCGCCGGTGCGCACGACGTAACGCCCGTCCCCGGCCTCTCGCTCGTCACCGTCGCGCGAGGCGTGCCGGCCCGACGCCGGGTCCGTACGCCCCTCTCCCGTCACGCCCTCCTCCGCACTGCCGCCGCGGTGCTTGCCGGAGCCGGACGAGCCCTCGGTGCCCTGCGGTTCGGCAGTGGCGGAGGGGTCGGATTCGGGCGAGGTGTCCGTCTTGGTGGATTGGTCCGCACCGTCGGACGAAGCGTCGGGCGACGGCGAGGATGAAGCCGAAGAAGAGGGCGAAGGGGATGAAGAGGACGCTCCGGACGTCGACTCCGAAGTCTCGCCCGTGCCGGACGAGTCGGTCGTGCCGGACGACTCGGGCGACTGGGACGACTCGGGCGTCTCGGTGGTCGCGGGTGATTCGGACGACTTGGTGGTGTCCGTCTCCCCCGAGGTGTCCGAACCCTCCGACGTCCCGTCACCGGCCGCGCCGGAGCCGCCGCCCGTGGCCCCGGAGTCGTTGCCCAGGCCGGCGAGCAGACCGCAGGTCGGCCAGGCGGCGATGCCCTGGTCCGCCTGTATCTTCTCGGCGATTCTTATCTGCTGGGAGCGACTGGCCCGGTCGGCGCTGGGGGCGTAGTCCAGGCCGCCGTACTGCTCCCATGCGTCCTGGGACAGCGCCAGGCCGCCGTAGTACCCGTTGCCGCTGTTCTGACTCCAGGCGCCTCCGGTCTCGCATTCGGCGACCTGGTCCCAGTTCGCGGAGTCGGCCGCGTGGGCGCCGGTGGCGCCGAGCAGCGGGATAGCGATGGCGGAGCCGGTCACTCCGGCGGCGACGACCAGAGCGGGTGCCTGGCGGGGGCGGCGGTGACGACCGTTCCCGGAGAGCATGCGACGACCTTTCACAAGACGACGGGGTCCACGCGGTGGTTGACGCTCGACACCACGTTGATCCGTGAACGTATAGGGAGATCATCGCTTGTCACAAGTTCATGCCGCGCAGATCACGTGAAGATCACAGAGTTGAGCGCGTGTCACTTTTGCGTCGTCGACGGACCGTTCTCCGCCGAAGCCGCGGGCGGCGTGAACGAGACCGGCAGGGTGCGCAGACCGCGCATGATGAGGCCGCCGCGCCACCGGAGTTCGGCCGGGTCGGCGGCGAGGCGGAGGTCCGGCAGCCGGGTCAGCAGCGTGGCCAGCGCCGTCTGGCCCTCCAGCCGGGCGAGCGGGGCGCCGAGGCAGTAGTGGATGCCGTGGCCGTACCCGAGGTGCTGGCTGTCGCGGCGGGCGAGGTCCAGGGTGTCCGGGTCGGTGAACCGCTCCGGGTCCCGGTCGGCGGCGGCCAGGACGACGAGGACCGGGTCGCCGGCCGCGACGTCCTGCCCGCCGATGGTCAGCTGCCGGGTGGCGAAGCGCCAGGTGGCCAGCTCCACCGGACCGTCGTAGCGCAGGAGTTCCTCGACGCCGGTCTCCAGCAGGCCGCGCTCCCCGGCGGCCAGGGAGGTCTGCAGCCGCTCCCGCTGCTCGGGGTGGGTGAGCAGCGCGTAGGTGCCGTTGCCGATGAGGTTGACCGTGGTCTCGAATCCCGCGAAGAGCAGGATGAAGGCCATGGCCGCGGCCTCGTTCTCGGTGAGGTGCTCGCCGTGGTCGGAGGCGCGGATCAGACCGGAGATGAGGTCCTCGCCGGGGGCGGGCTCGGGCGGCAGCGCGGCGCGCTTGCGATGGATGAGGTCGGCGAGGTAGCCGCGCATCTTCTTCACCGACCGGGCGACACCGCCCCGCGGGCCTCCTTGGTGACGGATCATCATGCCCGCCCAGTCCCGGAAGTCGTCCTGGTCCTCGCGGGGGACGCCGAGCAGGTCGCAGATGGCGTAGATGGGCAGCGGGAAGGCGAACTCGTGGATCAGGTCGGCGGAGCCGGTCTCCGCGAACCGGTCGATGAGGCCGTCGGCCAGCTCCTGCACCCGGGGCGCGAACTCGGCCACGCGCCGGGGCGTGAACGCCTTGCTGACCAGCCGCCGCAGCCGGGTGTGGTCGGGCGGGTCGATGTTCAGCAGATGGGTCATCAGCTCGGCCTTCCGCTCCCCCGGAATGCCGGTCTTGCCCTTGGCGTGCGCGGGTTCGTCGTGGTGCGCCGGGTTCTTGGACAGCCGCGGGTCGGCGAGCGCCTGCTTCGCGTCGGCGTACCGGGTGACCAGCCATGCCTCCACTCCGCTGGGCAGCCGGGTGCGGTGCACGGGGGCGTTTTCGCGCAGCCAGGCGTAGGCGGGGTAGGGGTCGCTCGCGAACTCCCAGGTGAACAGCTCGGGTGCGGGGCCGGAGGAAGGACCGAGGACGGGCGGGCGGCCGGTCATCCCTCGACCGCCCGGATCGCGTCCCGGTAGGTGCGGGCCGCCGCTCTCAGGGCCGCCTCGGGATCGGCGCCCTCGGACTCGGCGCGGGCGGCGAGGGCGAGGAGCTCGTAGCCGATGCCCTCGCCGGCGGGCAGCGGGACGTCGAGGCCGGCGGTGCGGACGCGGGAGTGGAGCTTGGCGGCGAGGGCGAGGCCGGGCTGGCCGAGGGGGACGCCCTCGGTGACCGAGGTGCGCTGCTTCTCGGCGGCCTTGGTGCGCAGCCAGTGCTCCCGGACCTCCTCGGGGGTGTCGGCCGTCTCGTCGCCGAAGACGTGCGGGTGGCGGTGGACGAGCTTGTCGACGATGGTGCCGGCCACGTCGTCGACGGAGAACGGGGCGTCCGGGTCCTCCTCGGCGATGCGGGCGTGGAAGACGACCTGGAGGAGCACGTCGCCCAGCTCCTCCCGCAGTTCGTCGCGGTCGCCGTCCTCGATGGCCTCGACGAGTTCGTATGCCTCCTCGATGGCGTACTTGGCCAGGCCCTTGTGGGTGCGCTGCGAGGACCAGGGGCATTCGAGGCGGATGCGGTCCATGACCTGGACGAGGTCGAGGAGGCGGGCGCCCGGGAGGTCGTAGGAGGCGGGGAGCAGTTCGAGGTCGGGCATCGGGACGCGGCCGGAGCCGGCGAGGCGGGCCAGGCCGTCGGTGAGCGCGGGGTCGCCCTCGCCGGTCGCGACGACCACCGCCGTGCGGCCTCCGGTGCAGGCGTCGACCAGCTCCTCGGCGGTCGGGGCCGCCTCGTCGACCCGGATGCCCGCCTCGCGCAGGTACGGCAGCTGCGGGTGGGCTCCGTCGGCGCACAGGACGCGGTCGGCGGTGCGCAGGGCCTGCCAGGCGGGCCAGGACAGCAGGCCGGGGGCGACGCGGTGGCTGGTGGTGAGCAGGACGATGCGGCCCTGGTCGGGGGCGGTCGGGCCGGCGGTGGTTGCGTTCACTCCCCGAACCTAACGCACACCGCCGACGGCCCCCCGAGTTGTCCACAGGGGGCCGTATCGCCGCTGGTCAGTGGGGCTATGCGGGCTGCTGGGCGTCCGCCGTGATCTCCCGCACCCACGGGGTCCGGGTGTCGACGCGGCTGCTCTTCTGGACGTCCCAGGTGCCGTAGCGCGGGTTGAGGTCGACGTCGAGCTTCTTGGAGGCGTCGGACAGGGCCTGCCAGAACTCGGGCCTGCTGGTGTCGGTGCCGAGGCTCTGGGCGAGCTTTTGGGCCTCGATCTGGACGGAGAGGTTGTCGTCGAGGCGGTCGGGGGCGACGCCGTACTGCTGGAGCCAGGCCGTCTCCAGCTGCTCGGGGCCGCCGGCCTGCCCCTCCAGCTCGCCGCGCATGTCCTGCACCTCCTTGCGGCTGACGGTCACCCCGGCGTCCTGGGCGGCGCGGTGCAGGACCCGGTCGAGGACCATGCCGTGCAGGGTGTCGCGGGTGAGGGTGCCGGTGCGGGCGACGACCTGCTGGTACTGGCTGTCGTCGGGGACGGCGGCGCGCTGGGCCTCGCGCACCTCGTCGACGCGGCTCTCCAGCTGGGCGACGGTGATCCGCTGGTCGCCGACGACGGCCGCCGCGCCCGGATGCGCGTCGTTGCCGCAGGCGGTGAGCAGGGGGGCCGCTGCGGCGATCGCGGCGGTGAGGAGAAGCGCGGGGCGACGGCGGCTGCGGCGGTGCAAGGGAACCTCCCGTTTGGAGATTGTGCGACGGTGCACAAGGTCTTGCGATGATCGATGTTAGGCAGTGGCCCGGCTCTGGCCAACCCATTGGACCAACGATTCATCAGGACTTCGGGCACCGCCTCGCGCCCGCCCGCACCCGGAGGTCGTCGGCCGGTGGTCGTCGGCCGGTGGTCAGCCGCGCACCTGGCCCAGCCACTGCAGCGTGCGCCGGATGTCGGCGGCGAGCGGGTGGCCGGGGCCGTGGACGCGCTCCACGTCGTGCAGCAGCCGGACCAGCGTGTCGTGGGCGGCGGCACGGTCGCCGAGGGCGAGCAGCAGGTGGCCGATGCGGCGGCGCACGTCGTGGGCGAGGTCGGGGTCGCCGGCGACGTACTGGTTCTCGTAGTACGGCAGCAGGGCCCGGTACTCGGCGAGGGCGGCGGCCGGTTCGCCGAGCTGTTCCAGGCACTGGGCGGCGTCGTAGCGGTGGCGCAGGGACCGCGGGTCGGCCTGGCCGGCCTCGGCGGCGCGTTCGTCGGCGAGGCGGCGCAGTTCGGGCAGGGCGCGCCGGTACTGACCGTCGTCCATGAGGGTCGCCGCGTACTGCTTGCGCAGGGTGCGCACGACCGGGGAGCGTTCGCCGTGCTGTTCGGCGGCGGCGGGCAGGATCGCGCCGAGGATGTCGACGGCCTGGGTGATGCGGCCCTCGCCGAGCAGGCGCTTGACGTCGTCGACGGCGCGTGCGACGTCCGGCTTGGCGGCCTCGGCGGCGGCCGGTACGGGCGCGGGTTGCGGCGCGGGGGTGCGGGCGCGATCGGGCCACGGAGCGTGCGGGCGCACGAAGGGCCGGGTGGGGTCCAGGGGGCCGCCGGTGGGCATGCCGCGGGCGGGCAGCAGCAGCGCGAGGTGCTCGTAGACCTCCTGGGCGGAGTCGGGGCGGTGCTGCGGGTCCTTGGCGAGCAGGCGCAGGACCAGGGCTTCGAGTGCCTCGGGGATCTCCGGGCGGATGCGGCGCACGGGCAGCGGGGGCTCGTACAGGTGCCGGTGCAGTACGCCGAGGGCCGTCGACCCGGCGAACGGCACGTCGCCGCTGAGCAGTTCGTGCAGGAGTACGCCGAGTGCGTACAGGTCGGTGTAGGGGCCGACGGCGCCGCCCATGGCCTGCTCGGGTGCCATGTAGGCGGGCGAGCCGATGGGGGTGCCGGTGTGGGTGAGGCGGGTGGTGTCGGCGTCCATGACGGAGGCGACGCCGAGGTCGAGGACGGTGACGGTGCCGTCCTGCTTGACCATGACGTTGCGCGGCTTGAGGTCGCGGTGGACGATCGGCACGGCGTGCACGGCGCTGAGTACGGCGCACAGTTGCGCGGCGACGGCGACGGCCCACTGCCAGGGGTAGGGCTCGTGCTCGGCGAGGTGGTCGGAGAGGTCGGCGCCGTCGACGTACTGCATGACGAGGAACAGCTCCTCGCCCTCGCTGCCCGCGTCGTGCACCGTGACCAGGCCGGGGTGGTCGACCTGTGCGGTGATCCGGCACTCCCGCACGAACCGGCGTCGCAGTTCGTCGGCCTCCTGCCCGGCCACCTTGTCGGGGCGCAGCAGCTTCACCGCCACGCGCCGGTCCAGGCGCCGGTCGTAGGCCGTCCATACCTGGCCCATGCCGCCCTGACCGATGAGCGTGGACAGCTCGTACCGGCCGGCGACGACGCGTCCCGTCGACACGGTCACCTTCCGCCCTGGTGGCCGCCGTCGCGGCCGTCGTGGCTGCGCAGGTAGTCGCTGAGTTCGTCGAGTTCGGCGCGGACCTGGTCGATGCGGGCGGGCGCCGGCTGCTGCTGCGGCGGCGTGACGGGGTGCTGGACGGGGGCGGGAGGCGGGTAGGGCCCCACCGAATGCCCCGGACCGTAGTGCGGTCCTGGGAAGGGGGCGTGGGGCGGCGGGTTGCCGAGGAACGGCCGCGGGGCGGCGTGCGCGCGGATGTCGACCACGAGGAAGTACGCGGAGGCCGCCGCCCCTATCAGCAGGAGCCCGGCCATCGCGGCGTCCGTCCGGTGGTCCGTCTCGGGCAGCGAACCGACCACGGCGAGGCAGGCGATGGACAACGGCAGGCTCGCCCAGGCGGCCGTCCAGTCGTACCAGCGGCCGCGCAGGACGGCGACCCGGAACAGCGGTACGCAGGCGAGCAGACCGCAGCTCAGGAAACCGGCCGCGGCGTACAGCACGCGCAGGGTGATGACAGTGGCCGCGCCGCGGGTTGGCGGCGGCCCGGCGCTGTTGCCGTACATGACTGCTCCTGGACCGGTGATGCCGAAGACTCGTCGAACGGGCCGTGCCGTCCGGAGTGGGAGTCCGAGCGTATAGGCCGGGACGGACAACGGGTCACGGTTGTACCGAACCGTTGTCGTCCTGGTCACCCGGTCCGCGCGGGCGGCTCAGCCGGGGGCGACCGTGCCGTCCGTGAGCCCGTCGTACATGCCGCGCACCAACTGCTCCCCCAGGCGGCCGGCGAGCCTCAGCGCGCGCTCGAACTCGTCGAGGGCGCGGAAGCGGTCGCCGTAGCCGCGCTGGGCGTCGAGGGGCAGTCGGGGCAGTTGCAGGCGCCGCACGTCGAGGCGGGTGGCGGTGGAGGCGTGGCTGCTGGCCCGCCGGTGGTTGGCGGTGCCGCGCAGGAACCCGGCGAGGAACCAGGGGTCGAGGGCGGCGGGGTCGGGGCGCAGGAGCACGAGGTTGCGCCCCAGCGCGGCGCCGGCCGTGGCGTCGTCGATCACGCGCGCGACGGAGCCGCCGCCGAGGACGGGAACGACGACGTCGCCGGGTTCGGTCAGCACGGGTTCCTCGTCGCCCTCCGGGAGGGTGCCCGAGGGGCCGGTGCCGGTGAGGACGTCGTGGTCGGTGAGCAGGGGCACGCGCGCGTGGCCGCCGTTCGTCCCGGTGCGCAGGGTGAGGGCGCCGCCGCGGGCGAGTTCACCGACGGTGGTGAGCGGGCGGCGGGGCGCGGCGCTCTTGGCGGAGGGGGGCTCGGGGGTCAGTTCCGCGGTCAGCCGCAGGGTCTCGTCCAGGCGTTCGCGCACCTCCGTGAGCCGTCCGGTGTCGCCGGTGGCGCCGGGGGGCGGCAGGTGGCGGGCGGGGGCCAGGTCGACGTCGTCGTCGAGGAGTTCGATGACGGGCAGACAGCGGGCCGCCCCCGGCCGTTCGTCGAGCCGGCCGGTGCGGTCGAAGGCGCTCCAGGCGTCGAGCACGGTCTCCCGGACGGACCGCCAGTCCGGTCCGCCGCGCCCCTCCCCGGCGAACTGCCCCGTGTCGGCGAGCAGGAGTCCGGGCTGTGCGGGCGCCCGCTCGGGCCGGCGCAGCACCCACAGGTGCAGGGGGAGGTTGTACGGGGGTGCCGCGCCGGCCGGCAGGGCGATCACGGCGCGCAGTGCGCCCCGGCGCAGCAGGTCGGCGCGGACCCGGCGGCCGGAGCGGCGGGAGGCCGCGGCGGGCGGCATGAGGACGACGACGGTGCCGCCGTCCCTGACCCGGGCCAGGGCGTGCTGCACCCAGGCCAGTTCGGACTCGGTGCGGGCCGGGAAGCCGTACTCCCAGCGGGGGTCGTAGGCGAGTTCGTCGTGTCCCCAGTTGCGCTCGTTGAACGGCGGATGGCAGAGCGCGGCGTCGGCGCGCAGGCCGGGGCGGGCGTCCGCGCGCAGGCTGTCTCCCGCGGCGATGCGCACGGCGGCGTCCGTGCTCAGGGCGAGCCGCAGCGCGGTGAGCGCGGCCAGTGCGGGGTCGCTGTCCTGGCCGTAGAGCTCCTGACCGGGGTCCTGGCCGTAGAGCTCCTGACCGGGCCGGGCTGTGGCGGCGGCGGCGCGCAGGAGGGACCCGGTGCCGCAGGCGGGGTCGAGCACCGTGCGGGCGGGGCCGGCGAGTTCGGCCATCAGGTCGGCGAGCGGGTCCGGGGTGAGCGTGTACTGCCGCGGGTTGGCGTCGAGGTGCCGGCCGAGCAGGAACTCGTAGGCATTGCGGGCGCCCGACCCGGCGGCGAGTTCGGCGGCGCCGCGCAGGAGCGGTGCGGAGGGGAGCAGGCGGGGGCCGGCCGGGGTGGTGACGGCGCGCTCGGGGCCGGGGCCGAAGCGGGCGTCGAGCACCTGGTCGAGGGCGGCGGGCAGCAGGTCGGCGAGGCGTTCGTCGGAGCCGGCGCTCGCCTCCAGCCACAGGGTCGGGCGGTCGTGGACGAGCAGCAGGGCGCAGCCGGCGTGCACCAGGGCGGCTGCCGGTCCCTCGGGGTGGCCGACGAGTTGCTGCCAGACGCGTTCGCGCGGGGGGACCTCGGCGAGTTTTCCCTGGGCGCGCAGCCATGCCTCGACGTCGGCGAGGGCGAAGGACGGGCTGGTCTCGGTGCCGCCGACCGGTTTGGGGAAGTCCGCGTGGCGGCGGCGCCAGTTGCTGACGGCGGCCCGGCCGACGCCGGCGAGCCGGGCGATCCCGGCGGCGGTCACCTCTGTCCCGTGGTCCTGCACGCTCGGGCCCCCTCGTCCTGGTGTGTGATGCCGATCCTACCGATGAATCGATACCCGACCCGATTCACATCGTGTACTAACCACTCCACGTGAACCGTGTTGACTCGGTTCACAAGCTCTGCTGTCATTGACCCATCGAACCGGCCGAGGCGATGGGCTTCGGTTCACGGTCGACCGATCTGTCTCTGGGGAGAGGACCGACGTCATGGGGATGAAGACCAAGATCGCGCTGGGTGCCGTGGTGGGGATCGCCGTCATCGGCGCGCTGTCGGCGAACGCGGGCGACGGGGACGGCGACGCCAAGAGCGACAACCGGACCTCGGCGAGCGCGGGCGAGAAGACCGGCGGCGCCTCCGAGGCCAAGCCCGCCGAGGACAAGGCCGACGACAAGACCGAGGACAAGGCCGAGAAGAAGGCGTCCCAGGCCGAACAGTTCAAGGCGTTCGTGCAGAAGAACGGGACGCCCAAGGAGAAGGACGCCGTCTCCCACGTCACCAAGGTGCAGGGCGCCGACGAGCAGAACGACATCCTCGACGCCGCCGACGTCTACACCGACTTCACCGGCGGCATCATGGGCGAGGGCACGGGCCCGGCCAAGCTCATCGCCTCCTCGTTCGCCGACTGGAAGGACAGCGAGAACGGCCTCGTCACGATCTACGATGCCGACGGCGAACTGCTCGGCAACGGCCAGTTCTGAGCGCCGTACCGGGCTCACTCTTCACCAAGAATCCCTGGGGGATCCATCATGCGCCGTCGCGCGCGCCGTACCGCACTCACCGCTCTCCTGCTCGCCGCGGGCGCCACCGCCTGCCTGACCGGCTGCCAGTCGGACCAGGGGGGCGACGGCGCGTCCGACGGGGCCGCCCGGTCCGCGGCGTCCGGCGGATCGGCGACCGCGTCGCCGGCCGCCTCCGCACCCGGCTCGACCGCGGCACCGGCGGAGGCGTCCGCGTCGGCATCGGACGAACCGTTCGCCGGGCTGACCGGCGAGGAGATCTCCGAGCAGGCCCGGATAGCCACCACCGGGGCACGCTCAGTGCACTTCACCGGCAGTGTCCCGGACGAGGAGAGCGGCGGCTCCCTGAATCTCGACGTCGCCCTGGACCGGAAGGGCGGATGCGCCGGGACGATGGGCGTGGACGACCAGGGCCAGATGGAGTTGATCAGGACCGGCGACACCCTCTACGTCAAGTTCGACAAGCGGTTCCTGCGGACCCTGGACAAGGACGAGCCGCAGGCCGGCAACGAGGCTCTGGCGACCCTGCTGGCCGGACGGTGGACGAGCATGCCCGCCGACGGACCGGACGCGAAGGCCATGACCGGTTTCTGCGACCTGGACAAGCTGCTGGACGACGGCGGCGAAGGCGGGGAAAGCGGTGACGGCACCCGGTCGAAGCTGACCCGCGGCAAGGTCACCACCGTCGACGGCACCCCGGCGATCACCCTGCACGAGACGACCGGCTCGCACCGCACCACGCTGTACGTCGCCACGGAGGGCAAGCCGTTCCTGCTGCGCGTCGAGAGCGGGTTCGAGCAGGAGTCCCACACCCTCACCCTCACCGACTTCGACGAGCCGGTGCCCGCGAAGGCCCCCTCCGGTGCGGTCATCGACCTGGACGACCTGGACGCGATGACCACCTGAGCCGCAGGAGCCGGTCCCCTCACCCCCGGGCCGCGGCGACCCCGAAGCCGTCCATGTAGTCGCGGGCCCGGGCGATCAGCCCGTCGCGCACGTGGAGCACGAGGAGCCCGGGGACGGTGAACCCGGTGCGCGCGGGAGGCATCTCCCCCACGACGACGTGCTCGGCGACGATCACTCCGGGTCGGGCGGTCTCGTGGACCGCGACCTCCCTGACCTCCTCGACCCGGGCGGGGCTGGCGCCCCAGGCGGCGCGGTACCCGGACCGGACGGCCTCGCGACCCTCGAAGTGCCCGGGGAAGCCGGGCGCGGTGAACGGAAACTCGTGCACCGCGTCCACGGCGTACAGATCGGCGAGGTCGTCCGCGGACTTGTCGAGCATGGCCCGGTAGTAGCGAGCCAGCACCTCGCGCGGGGTGCGAACAGCGGGCGCGTCCGAAGGCGGCATGATGACCACTCCACTCGCTCAACAACTGTTGACCCAACCACCGTAGAGCCGCACACCAGCTCGGTCAACAGGTGTTGAGCGAACGGCGGTAGAGTGGACCGGTGCCCACGCCCCACCAGTCCCGCGCAGACCGCCGCCGAGCGACCGAGGCCCGCATCCTGGACGGCGCCCGGGAGCTGTTCGCCGAGCGGGGTTTCGACCGCACCACCATCCGCGCCGTGGCGACCTCGGCGGGCGTCGACCCGGCCCTGGTCATGCAGTACTTCGGCTCCAAGCGGGAGCTGTTCACCGCGGCCGTGCAGGCGGCACCCGCACCGCCGCCGGACGCGGGCCCCGACACACTCGTCGATCAGCTGCTGGCCACGCTCGGTCTCAAGCTCGGCGGCCTGCCCGAAGGGACGCTGGCGATGATGCGCTCCATGCTCACCGACCCGGCGGCGGCCGACCACGCCCGGGTGGCGCTCGGCCGGCAGATCGACGGCATCGGCGCCGCCCTGCCCGAGGACGCGGAACCGGAACTGCGCGCGGCGCTGGTCGTCAGCGCCCTGCTGGGCGTCTCCGTCGGGCACCAGCTGCTCGGTCTGTCACCCCTCCGGGAGGCCCCGGCCGACCGGATCGCGGCGCTGCTCCGCCCCGCCCTCGCGGCACTGACGACACCGGCGCCATAGGGCCTGCCCGGCGGATCATGCCGCCGGACACCCCAGCCGCGTCAGCCCTGGCACTGCTTCGACATCATCGCCCGGTCCGCCTCCGTCACCGCCAGCTCGTACTTGACGGCGACCTGGGCGAAGCGGACGGCGTACGCGCACCGGACCGACTTGGCGGGCGGCAGCCAGGAGGCCGGCCCGGAGTCGCGCTTGGCGGAGTTGGCACGGCCCTCGACGGGGAGCAGGTTGAGCGGGTCGTTGGCCAGCTGCTCGCGTTTGTTCTCCGGCCAGCGCGAGGAGCCCATCTGCCAGCTGTAGGACAGCGGCACGACGTGGTCGATCTGGACCTCGCTCGCCTTCTGCTTGCGCCACTCGATGCTCGCCCCGGTGTACGGGTCGTCCAGCGTCATCGCGATGACCACACAGTCCGAGCCGGACTTGAAGCGGACCTCCTGGCCGTCGCGTTTGAGCAGGTCGTTGCGGGTGTCGCAGCCGTTGCGGGCGAGCGGGACGCCGTCGGCGGTGTCCATCCAGGCGTAACCGAACTCGTCGCGGTCGTAGCCCGTCTTCGGGCCGCGCCCCTTGGTCCGCAGGCCGTCGATCAGCTTGCGGGCCGCCGTCCGCGGGCCGTCGCCCGCGACCGGGGCGAGACCCGGTGCGGTGCCGTCCGGGTTGTCCAGCGGACTGACGGCGTGGCCGGAGGCGGGTGCCTCGGCACCGCCGCCCGAGGCCGGGGTGTCGCCGTCCGCCTCCAGACCCTCGCAGCCGGTCACCAGGGCCAGGGCGAGGGCCGCCCCCGCGGCCCATCGGGTACGGATCCTGTTGTGCCGCCTCATGCGCGCCCCTCCCCTTGCCGTTCGCGGCAACCACCGTAGCGAGGGAGAGGTCCGGGCCATAGCGTGCCTTAGGTGGTCGTTAGTGGGCACACGAGACATATCTGTCGTACGGTCGACAGTGAGTCACGTCTCGGAAGGAGCTCTGCATGGGCATCCTCGACAAGATGAAGAGCATGGCCGGCAAGGACAAGGACAGGTCAAGGAAGATGTCCGACGCCGCCGAACGCCAGGTCAACCAGAGGACCGGCGGCAAGTACGAGAAGCAGGTCGACGCCGCGCAGCAGCAGGCCGAGGGCAAGATGGGCTTCGGGCGCGAGCAGGGCGGCGGCCGGGAGCAGCAGTAGCCGCTCCCCGTAACCGGACACGTCGAAGCCGTCCACGGAACTGTCCCCGTGGACGGCTTCTCCGTGGCCCGGCCCCGGCTCCGGGGACTGCGACGGCCCCCCGTCCTCCGACGGCCTCACGTCCTCCGACGGGCTCGCGCGCTACGAGCCCAGGATCGAGGTGAGGAACTCGCCCACCCAGCCGAGCAGTTCCCGCCCGACCAGCGGCTTGCCGCCCACCTTCGCGGTCTTCGGGCGCGGTACGAGCACCTGGTGCGTGCCCGACTTGATGACACTGCCCGGGTAGAGCCGCTTGAGCCTCAGCTCCTGGGACTCTCGCAACTCCACCGGCGCGAACCGGATGTTGTTGCCCTGGAGCACGATCTCGCCGACGGCGCACGCCCGCGCGAGCATGCGCAGGCCCGCGACCAGCAACAGGTTCTCCACGGGCTCGGGCAGCTTGCCGTAGCGGTCGACGAGTTCCTCGCGTACGGCCCTGATGTCCTCCTCGCTGTTGGCGGAGGCGATGGACCGGTACGCCTGGAGGCGCAGCCGCTCGCCGGGGGCGTAGTCGTGCGGGACGTGCGCGTCGACGGGCAGCTCGATCTTGACCTCGAGCGGCGGCTCCTCCTCCACACCGCCCTCCAGGGAGGCGCGGTAGTCGGCGACGGCCTCGCCGACCATGCGTACGTACAGGTCGAAGCCGACACCGGCGATGTGGCCGGACTGCTCGCCGCCGAGCAGGTTGCCCGCGCCTCGGATCTCCAGGTCCTTCATCGCCACGTACATGCCCGCGCCCATCTCGGTGTGCTGGGCGATGGTGGCGAGCCGCTCGTGCGCGGTCTCCGTCAGGGGCTTCTCCGGCGGGTAGAGGAAGTAGGCGTAACCGCGCTCGCGGCCGCGCCCGACCCGGCCGCGCAGCTGGTGGAGCTGGCTGAGGCCGAAGTTGTCGCCGCGTTCGACGATGAGGGTGTTGGCGTTGGAGATGTCGATGCCGGACTCGACGATGGTGGTGGAGACCAGCACGTCGAACTTCTTCTCCCAGAAGTCGACGACGACCTGCTCCAGCGCCTGCTCCGACATCTGGCCGTGGGCGGTGGCGATGCGGGCCTCGGGGACGATCTCGCGGAGCTTGGCCGCCGCGCGGTCGATGGACTCGACCCGGTTGTGGATGTAGAAGACCTGGCCCTCGCGCAGCAGCTCACGGCGGATGGCGGCGCCGATCTGCTTGTGCTCGTAGGGGCCGACGAAGGTCAGCACCGGGTGGCGCTCCTCCGGCGGGGTGGTGATCGTGGACATCTCGCGGATGCCGGTGACCGCCATCTCCAGGGTGCGCGGGATGGGGGTGGCGGACATGGTGAGCACGTCGACGTTGGCGCGCAGCTTCTTGAGCTGCTCCTTGTGCTCGACGCCGAAGCGCTGCTCCTCGTCGACGATGACCAGACCGAGGTCCTTGAACTTCGTCTCGGAGGAGAAGAGGCGGTGGGTGCCGATGACGATGTCCACCGAGCCCTCGCGCAGGCCCTCCAGGGTCGCCTTCGACTCGGTGTCGCTCTGGAAGCGGGACAGCGCCCGCACGTTCACCGGGAACTGGGCGTAGCGCTCGCTGAACGTCCCGAAGTGCTGCTGCACCAGCAGGGTGGTGGGGACCAGCACGGCGACCTGCTTGCCGTCCTGGACGGCCTTGAAGGCGGCGCGGACCGCGATCTCCGTCTTGCCGTAGCCGACGTCGCCGCAGATCAGGCGGTCCATCGGGACCGTCTTCTCCATGTCGTCCTTGACCTCGGCGATGGTGGTGAGCTGGTCCGGGGTCTCCGCGTAGGGGAAGGCGTCCTCCAGCTCGCGCTGCCAGGGGGTGTCCGAGCCGAACGCGTGGCCGGGTGCCGCCATCCGCGCGCTGTAGAGCTTGATCAGGTCGGCGGCGATCTCCTTGACCGCCTTCTTGGCGCGGGCCTTGGTCTTGGTCCAGTCGGCGCCGCCGAGGCGGTGCAGGGTGGGGGCCTCGCCGCCGACGTACTTGGTGATCTGCTCCAGCTGGTCGGTGGGGATGTACAGCCGGTCGCCGGGCTGGCCGCGCTTGGCGGGGGCGTACTCCACGACCAGGTACTCGCGGGTGGCGCCCTGGACGGTGCGCTGCACCATCTCGATGTAGCGGCCGACGCCGTGCTGCTCGTGGACGATGTAGTCGCCCGTCTCCAGGGTGAGCGGGTCGATGGTCTTGCGGCGCCGGGCGGGCATCCGGGCGCCCTCGCGTCCGGCGGCCTTCTGGCCGGTCAGGTCGGTCTCGGTGAGCACGGCCAGCTTGAGGGCCGCGTCGACGAAGCCGTGCTCGACCGACCCGCAGGACACGTGCACGACGGAGGGGCTGAGCGTGTCCAGGTCGTTGTCCAGGCGGGCCGCGATGCCCTCGCCGCCGAGGACCTCGACGGTGCGGGTCGCGGGGCCGTGGGCCTCGGTGACGTAGACCGCGCGCCAGCCGTCGGCGAGCCAGCCCTTGGTGTCGGCGAGCGCCCTGGCGGTGTCGCCCCGGTAGGTCTCGGGGGCGTGCATGCCGAGCTTGAGGGTGTCCGCGTCGTCCAGCGCGTCGTCGGCGGCGAACGGCGACACCGACCACCACATCATGCCCAGCTCGCGGGCCCGCTCCCGGACGTCCGCGATGGACCACAGGGAGGCCGCGTCCACGTCGATCGGCGCCTCGCCGCCGCCGGCGGTGGCCGCCCAGGACGCCTGGAGGAACTCCTGCGACGTCGCCACCAGGTCGGCGGCCCGGGTGCGCACCCGCTCCGGGTCGCAGACCAGGGACATCGAGCCCTGGGGCAGCACGTCGAGGAGGAGTTCCATGTCGTCGACGAGGACGGGCGCCAGGGACTCCATGCCCTCCACGGCGATGCCCTCGGCGATCTTGCCGAGCAGTTCGCCCAGCTCCGGGTGTTCCTCGGCGAGGACGGCGGCCCGCTCGCGCACGTCGGCGGTCAGCAGCAGCTCACGGCAGGGCGGGGCCCACAGGCCGTGTTCGGCGACCTCCAGGGAACGCTGGTCGGCGACCTTGAAGTACCGGATCTCCTCGACGTCGTCGCCCCAGAACTCGACCCGGAGCGGGTGCTCCTCGGTCGGCGGGAAGACGTCCAGGATGCCGCCGCGCACGGCGAACTCGCCGCGCTTCTCGACCAGCTCGACCCGTGCGTACGCCGCTGCCGCGAGGGCCTGGACGACCTCCTCCAGATCGGCGCTCTGCCCGGTGCGCAGGGCCACCGGCTCCAGGTCGCCGAGCCCCTTGACCTGCGGCTGGAGCACGGAGCGTACGGGTGCGACAACGACGGAGACCGGGCCGGTCTCGGGGTCGTCGGGCCGGGGGTGGGCCAGCCGCCGCAGGACGGCGAGACGGCGGCCGACGGTGTCGCTGCGGGGGCTGAGCCGCTCGTGCGGCAGGGTCTCCCAGGACGGGTACTCCACGATGCCCTCGGGCGGCAGCAGGGAGCGCAGCGCCGCCGCCAGGTCCTCCGCCTCGCGTCCCGTCGCCGTCACCGCCAGCACCGGGCGGCCCGTCTCGCGGGCCAGGGCGGCGATCGCGAAGGGGCGGGCGGCGGGCGGGCCGACCAGGTCGACGTGCATGCGGTTGCCGTCTGCGGCCGCCGAGATCGCTTCCGCGAGGGCGGTGTCCTTGACGACGGCGTCTAGCAGACCGTGCAGGCTCATTCGGGGCGCTTTCCGTGCGGGGGTGTACAACACGACGGGCCCGACGCGCGCTGCGGGCCGGGGTGTGTCCAGCGTACGTCTCCGCATGCGCGGGCGTCGGGGGCTGTGGATGGCGCCGGGTGTGTGGCGGCCGGCGCCGCGGTGTCCGTACCAGGGGGCTCCGCCCCCTGGACCCCCGGGCCTATGCCCACCCACCACCCGACTCGGTGGGCTGAAAGGCGAACGCCTGGGTGACGGACGACTCGGGCGGCGAACGCCCGGGGGGGACGCCCGGGGGGGGGACGCCCGGGGGGGACGCCCGGGGGGGGACGCCCGGGGGGGACGCCCCGGGGGGGACGCCCCCGGGGGGCGGAGACGCGGGGGCCCCGGGGGGCGAGGACCGCAGGTGGAGGCCCGCGGGGCAGGGGGAGGCGGCAGCCCGGTGCCGCGTCGCAAAGGGCCCGGCGCGTTCGCCCCCCTGGGACGTCGGCGCCGGGCCCTCCCCCGCAACCCCCGTGTGCGGTGGCTCTGGGGTCGGGTGCTACTCCGTCGCGATGGCGTTCAGGACGTTCATCCGGCCCGCCCGGAAGGCCGGGACCAGGGCGGCGAACAGGCCCACGAAGGCCGAGCCGATGAAGACGCCGATGATCGTCGGCCAGGGGATGTCCAGGACGTTCAGGCCCTCCAGGGCGAGCAGCTTCTGGGCCGTGGCGCCCCAGCCCATGCCCAGGCCGAGGCCGAGCAGGGCACCGAAGAGGGCGATGACGACGGACTCCATGCGGATCATGCGGCGCAGCTGGCGGCGGGAGAGACCGATGGCCCGCATCAGGCCGATCTCCCGGGTCCGCTCGACCACCGACAGCGCCAGGGTGTTCACCACACCGAGGACGGCGACGATGATCGCCAGGGCGAGCAGGCCGTACACCATGTTCAGCAGCTGGCCGATCTGGTCCTTCAGCTCCTGCTTGTAGTCGGTCTGGTCGGCCACCTGGTACTGCGGGTAGGCGTCCAGCGACTTCTTCAGCGCGGCGTACGCCTGGTCGGCCCGGCCGTCCTCCGCCTTGGCGAACATGATCATGTTCGGCGGGACGTTCTCGGCCGGCAGGTACTTCTCCATCGTCGCGATGCTGATGTACCGGGCGCCCTGGTCGATGGCCACGTCGTCGCTGGTGATCGCGGCGACCTTGAGCTTGGCGGTCTCGCCGCCCTTGAAGGCGACGGAGAGGGTGTCGCCGACGTGCACGCCGTGCTTGGCGGCGTAGTCCGAGCCGACCGACATGGCGTCGGTGCCGTAGGCGGCGGAGAGCTTGCCCTCGGTCGTCGCGCGGCGCACGTCCTCGGCGTAGGTGGGGTCGGCGGCCGTGACGCCGTCGTCGTCGGTCTTGCCGTCGGGCGAGGTCAGCGTGGCGTCGAGCACCTTGTAGCGGGTGACGTGCTCCAGGCCGGGCGTGTCGTTCATGGCCTTCTCGGCCTGCGGCACGATCCGCTGGTTGCCCTGGACGATGAAGTCCGCGCCGACCGTCTTGTCCAGCTCGCTGGTGGCCGAGGCGACCATGGAGGAGCCGACGACGGACAGGCAGGCGACCAGCGCGAGGCCGATCATCAGGGCGGCGCCGGTGGCACCGGTGCGGCGCGGGTTGCGCAGGGCGTTGCGCTCGGCCAGGCGGCCCACGGGGCCGAAGGCGCGCAGCAGCACCGCGCTGATCACCCGCACCACGAAGCCGGCCAGCAGCGGACCGATGACGACGAAGCCGATGAGGGAGAGCACGATGCCCGCGCCGAGCATCATCGAACCGTCGCTCGCCTTGTCGGCGGAGGCGGCCGTGAGCAGGGCGGCGACGCCGGCGCCGGTGAGCACCAGGCCGATCAGGCCGCGTATCCAGCCGGCCTTGGCGTCGGCCGGGGTGCCGGCGTCGCGCAGGGCGGCCATCGGGGAGATCTTGCCGGCCCGGCGGGCGGGCAGGTAGGCGGCCAGGACGGTGACCACGACGCCGAGGATCAGGCCGGTCACGGGGGTAGCCGTCTTGATGGTGAGGTCGTCGGTGGACAGGTTCATGCCCGCCGCCGACATCAGCTTCATCAGGCCGATGGCGATGCCGACACCGGCCGCGACGCCGAGGACCGAGCCGACGACGCCGAGGAGGAGCGCCTCGACCAGCACCGAGCGGTTGACCTGCCGGCGGGAGGAGCCGATGGCCCGCATCAGGCCGATCTCGCAGGTGCGCTGGGCGACCAGCATGGAGAAGGTGTTGATGATCAGGAAGATGCCGACCAGGAACGCGATCCCGGCGAAGCCGAGCATGGCGTACTTGATGACGTCCATGAACTCGCCGACGTCCGCGCGGCCTTCGTCGGACGCCTCCTTGGCCGTCTGAACCTTGAACGTGCCGTCGCCCAGGGCACCGGAGACGCTCTGCTTGAGCTGCGCGTCGGTGACACCGGCGGCCGCGGTGACGTTGAACTGGCTGAACCGGTCCGCGCCGCCGAGCAGTTCACGCTGCGCGGTGGGGGTGTCGAAGTAGACGACCGCGGCACCGGGGTTGGTGACGGTGAAGGAGGCGATGCCGACGATCTTCGCCTTGAAGTCGCCGGTCTGCGCGATGGTGCGCAGCTCGTCGCCGATCTTCAGGTCGTGCTTGTCGGCGGTGTCGGAGTCGACCATCGTCTCGGTCGGGCCGCGCGGGGCGTGGCCGGAGGTGATCTCCATGGACCGCAGGTCGTTCTTGGTCCAGTTCCCGGCGATGGTGGGGGCGCCGCTGGTGGCCCCCACGTTGTCGTTGTCGGCGTTGACGACGGTCACGTTCATCGAGGCGACCGCGCCCTCGACGGACTCCACGCCGTCGACCGAGCGGATCTTCTCCAGCGTGGCCGCGGGCAGCGACTCGGGCACCCCGTTCTGCGGGGTGTCCTCGGCCTCGGCGTCCTTGGGGGCCACCGTCACGTCGGAGGAGGTGACGGCGAAGAGCTTGTCGAAGGTGGTGTTCATCGTGTCGGTGAACACCAGAGTGCCGCAGACGAACGCCACCGACAGCAGCACCGCCACCGCCGAGAGCGCCATGCGGCCCTTGTGCGCGAAGAAGTTGCGCATCGAGGTCTTCACGACGGTCATGACGTGCGCCCCCGCGCGTCGAAGTCCTTCATGCGGTCGAGGACGGCCTCGGCGGTGGGCTGGTACATCTCGTCCACGATCCGGCCGTCGGCGAGGTACAGCACCCGGTCCGCGTAGCTGGCGGCCACCGGGTCGTGGGTGACCATCACGATGGTCTGGCCCAGTTCGGTGACCGACCGGCGCAGGAAGCCGAGCACTTCGGCGCCCGCCCGCGAGTCCAGGTTCCCGGTCGGCTCGTCACCGAAGATGATCTCGGGGCGGGCGGCCAGGGCCCGCGCCACCGCGACCCGCTGCTGCTGGCCGCCGGAGAGCTGGGTGGGCCGGTGCTTGAGCCGCCCGGCGAGTCCCACCGTCTCCACGACCCGGTCCAGCCACGCGCGGTCGTACTTGCGGCCCGCGATGTCCATGGGCAGCGTGATGTTCTCGATCGCGTTGAGCGTCGGGAGCAGGTTGAACGCCTGGAAGATGAAGCCGATCCGGTCCCGGCGCAGCTGCGTGAGCTTCTTGTCCTTCAGGCCGGTGATCTCGGTCTCGTCCAGGTAGATGTTGCCGCTGGTCACCGTGTCCAGGCCGGCCAGGCAGTGCATCAGCGTGGACTTGCCGGACCCCGAGGGGCCCATGATCGCGGTGAACTGGCCGCGCGCGATGTCCACGTCCACGTGGTCGAGGGCGACCACCCGGGTCTCGCCCGATCCGTAGGCCTTCACGACCTGCCGCGCTCGCGCGGCAACGGCCGTACGCCCTCCAGTGCTCCCGTGAGTGGGAATACTTACGGCCGATGTCATGTCAAGTCTCCTATGTCGGTCATCGAGTGAGCCGCCGGTGCCGCGACCGTCGTGGTGTGTGGTGTTCTGCGGGCGCCGCGCTGCCGTCTCGAAGAGTCTGGCCGGAACCGGGGGTCGACCGCGCTGGTGTTCAGCGCAGTCTTCTACTGAGGAAAACCCCACCCCCGTGGCTCCGGTTCACCGCCCCCCAGCGGTGTAAAGCCAGACTAAGGACGCCACCCGGCCCGTCTCGTCCTCCGTCGGTACGAACCCTCCCCGACCCGTAGTACGGAGGTACCCCTAGGGGCAGTCCACCCTTCGGTGGAGCGGACATCAGGGTCGCCTCCACCCTCGGACGCACCGAGCGTCCACCCTCACGCGGCGTCAGGAGCAAGCGGGCGTCCAGGGAAACCCGGGCACGCGCACATACCGACCGACCAGTTCGGCCAAAACGCAGCGTGCCGCCGAACCCGCGAGTAACGTGCGTGGCTCCCCACCCCCCACCTCCTGCGGTCCGCCGCTCGGACCCAAGCCGCGCAAGGAGAACCGGGATGACCTACGACCCGTCCCCGTCGTACCAGCACCACCCCCCACCACCGCCGCCCCCGTACGCCCCGAGGTCCCGCACCCACCGCGCACCCCGCCGCGACCCGCTGGGGCACCACAGCGACCTGCGGATCCTGCGCGGCGCCTACCGCCGGCAGCGCCGCACCGCGACGCTCACCGCGCTCGGCTACTTCACCCTGTTCCTGCTCCTGTCCGCGTACGCGCCCGGCCTGATGACCGGCACCGCCGTCGCCGGACTGCCCACCGGGCTGCTGCTCGCCCTGGCCCAACTCCCCGTCACCTGGCTGGCGATCGCGCTGTACGAGTACACCGCCCGGCGCCGCGTCGACCCGCTCGCGGACCGCATCCGCAAGGAGGCCGAACTGGACGCCCGGCGGGAGGCGGGACGGTGACCGAGTTCAGCGGCAACGCCCAGACGATGTCCCTGGTCGGCTTCACCGCCGTCGCCACCGTCACGCTGCTGCTGTGCGTGATGACCGGCCCCGACCGGGACGACCTCGACGAGTTCTACACCGGGTACGGCTCCCTGTCCCCCATGCGCAACGGCCTCGCGATCGCCGGCGACTACATCTCGGCGGCCTCCGTGCTCGGCACGGGCGGTGTCATCGCCCTCTTCGGCCACGACGGCGTCGTACTGGCGCTCAGCACCGCGCTGTCCCTGATGCTGCTGATGTTCCTGCTGGCCGAACCGCTGCGCAACGCGGGCCGGTTCACCATGGGCGACGCGCTCGCCCGCCGGATGCCGGGGCGCGCGGCGCGCATCACGGCCTGCGCCGTGACCATCGCGGCGCTGCTGCCGCTGATGCTGGTGCAGCTCGCGGGCACCGGCCAGCTGCTCGCGTTCGTCCTCGGCTTCTCCGGCGCGGCGCTGCAGACCGGCTGCATCATCGGCCTGGGCGTGCTGATGATCGGTTACGCGGCGATCGGCGGCATGAAGGGCACCGCCCTCATCCAGATCCTCAAGATCGTGATGCTGCTCGGCTCGGGCCTGGTGGTCGCCGCACTGATCCTGCACCGCTTCGACTGGAACCCGGGCGCGCTGTTCGACGCGGCGGCGGACCGCAGCGGCGCGGGGCCGGCGTTCCTGAACTCCGGCCTCCAGTTCGCGGGCGGGCCGCACCCGGACGCGGACATGATCTCCTCGCAGCTCACCGTCGTCCTCGGCGGCGCCTGCCTCCCCCACGTCACCATGCGCATGTACACCGCGTCGTCCGCCCGCCAGGTACGCCGCTCGATGTCCTGGGCGGTCTCCGGCGTGGCGCTGTTCGTGCTGGTCGTCACGGTGATCGGCTTCGGCGCGGCGGCACTGGTGGGGCGGTCGGTCATCGCCGGGATCGACCCGCAGGGCAACACCGCCTACCTGCTGGGCTCGCAGGCGGCCTTCGGCGCGCAGGTCTCCACCGCGGAAACGTTCCTCTTCACCACCGTCACCACGGCCGTCTTCCTCACCCTCCTCGCCTCCGTCGGCGGCATGATCCTCGCCTGCGCCAACTCCCTGGCCCACGACGTCTTCGCCACCCGCGTCCAGGAGATGTCCCCGCGCCGCGAGATGACCCTCGCCCGCGTCTCCGCCCTGGCCGTCGGGATCCCCGCGATCGTCCTGGCCACCCTCGTCCAGCACCGCAGCCTCCAGCCGCTGGTGACGCTGTCCTTCTGCCTGGGCGCCTCGGCCATCGCCCCCGCCCTGGTCTACGGCCTCTTCTGGCGCCGCTACACCCGCGCCGGACTGCTCTGCACCCTGATCGGGGGCTCGCTGGCCGTACTGCTGCTGATGCCGGGCACCAACCTCGTCTCCGGCTCCCCGGTCTCCGCCTTCCCCGAGGCCGACTTCAACTGGTTCCCGTTCACCACGACCGGCCTGGTCTCCATCCCGCTGGGCTTCGCCTGCGGCTGGCTCGGCACGATGCTCTCCGGCCGGCGCAAGGCGCAGGAGCAGCGCCGGCACTACGAGACGGTCGAGGGCTGGATCCTGGCGGGGGCGGTCCGCAGAGGAGACTGACGGCGAGCCCCTACCGGACGACCCCCGGCGTCACTCCACCGCACGCCCCGTCAGCGAATGGAGGTTGCTGCGCACGGAGGCCATGTGGGCCTGGAGTTCGTCCCACCGCTCCCCGTGCTCGCGCAGCACCCGTTCCGTGTCGCGGGCGATCCGCTCCTGACACGCCCGGGCCTCGGCGACCACCTCGGCCGCCCGGGCCCGGGCCTCCTCCTGCCGCCGCCCGGCCGCCGCCCCGGCGTCGGCCAGCTCCTGTTCCGCGGCGCGCACGTCCTGCTCGGCGCGCGCCACCGCCTGCTCGTGACGGGCGTCCAGGGCCCGCGCCCGCTCGTCCTCGGCCCGCTCGGTGGCGGCCGCCCGCTCGGCCAGCTCCCGGCTCTGCTCGGCGAGCATCCCGGCGGTGCGCCTGCGCATCTCGCGCAGCGCGGAGAGCGCCTCGGCCCGCGCCGCCCGCACCTCGCGCCGCGCCTCGATCCGCGCCTCGTCGGCCTCCGCGCGCGCCGCGCGCAGCCGCTGCCCGGCCCGTTCGTCCGCCTCCGCGCGTACCGCGTCGGCGTGCGCCTGCGCCGCGTCCCGCACCCCGGCCGCGTACGCCCTCGCGTCCTCCATCAAGCCGTCCGCCGCGCTCCGCGCCCCCTCCCGCACGGCCTCGGCCTCCTCCTCGCCGAGCCGGAACAGGTTCCGCGCGCGCTCCCCCAACGCCTGGTAGTCCTGCGAGGTGAGCTGTGCGACCACGTCCCGCAGGTCCTCCAGGTCCTCCTCCATCTCCCGGGCCAGCACGGTGAGCCGGGCGGCCCGCTCCCAGGCCGCGTCGCGGTCCTCGGACAGGGCCGCGACACACTCCTCCACCTGCTCGGGACGGTAGCCGCGCTCGCGCCCGCGTACGGTCACGAAGCCGTGGGGAGCCGCCGAGGCGCTGCTCATGCTCATCACACCCCTGTGGTGAACCTGCCGCACTAAATGGACTTAACCGACTTTATGGATCGGAAGTAAGCCCTCATAATGCGACACACCGCACACAAAGGGCGAGGCCCGGCCGTCCCGCAGGTCGACCGGGCCCCGCCCGTCGGGTACGTCAGCGGCGCCGGCGCCTCACAGCAGCCCGTCCCACATCTGCTCCAGCAGCACCGACCACCAGCTCTCCGGCGACCCGAGCGCCGCCGGGTCCAGCGCGGCCAACTGCGCCTGGAAGTCCACCGTCCAGCGGCCCGCCTGCTCCTGGTTCAGACCGAACCTGAGCCGCCACATCCGGCCCAGCAGCGCAAGGCAGCGCGCGAACTCCGGCAGCCCCGTGTTCACGAACTGCGGCGGCACGGGCGCACCGCCCGGACCCGCCTCCACCGGAACCGCCACGATGGCCGCCGTCCCGTACTGCACACAGATCGCCCGGCCGAAGTCGCTGCCCACGACGAGGTACGACCCCGCGTCCGACGCGGGCTGCACCCCCCGCTCGGCCGCCAGCTCCGCCAGCGTCGGCACCGGGCGCCCCGGCTGGGCCTGCGCCCAGAAGAACGGGCCCATGTCCATCGGCAGCCCCGCGGCCACCAGCGTGTGCGCCACGACCGGCGGCACCCCCTGCCGGGACACCGCGGCCTGCTCGAACCGGAAGACCCCCGGACCGAACGCACCGGCCAGCTCCTGCCCGACGGCCTCCGGCGGAACCGGCGGCGCCGGCTGCACCTGCGGCAGCGGAGCACGCACCGGCGCCGGCCGCGCGGGACCGTCGGCCACCTGGTGCAGCTCACCCTGGTGCGCCAGCAGCTGCTGCATGCCCTGCTGCCGACTCGCGTGGTCCAGGCCGTACGGCGCGATCGAGGTGATCCGCGCCTGCGGCCACTGCTCCCGGATCATCCGCGCGCAGTACGCACCCGGCAGCTCGCAGGACTCCAGCTCGGTGTGCAGCTCCAGCACCTGGTCCGGCGGCACGTTCATGGCGCGCAGCTCGTGGAAGATCTGCCACTCCGGGTGCGGCGTCCCCGGCGCGGAACGCCGGATCAGCTGCTGCTCGGAGCCGTCCTGGGCGCGGTAGCGCAGTACGGCCTGGTAGCCGGGACCGACGGTCGGCTGACCGGCGGGCTGCGGCGGATAGCCGTACGCCGGCGGCGGACCGGGCACGGGCTGCCCGGGCGGCGGCGGTACGGCACCGGGCGGCGGCGGGGGCGCGCCGATGCCGCCGGGACCGCCCAGGGAGGGCGAGGCCAGCACTGTCTGCGCGTGGTGCACGGCACCGCCCGCACCGCCCGCGGACCCCTGCGACCCCGGCGCACCGGGAGCGGCCGGAGGGGGCGGCGGCGTACCCGGCCCGGAAGGCGCACCGGGCGCGCCGGGAGGACCGGGCGGGTTCGGCGGTCCGGGCGGGTTCGGCGGTCCGGGCGGGCCGGGAGGCTGCGGGGCGCCGCCGCCGGTCCGGCCCGGGTCGGCCAGCATCGTGGCGGCGTGGTGCATCCCGCCCGGCGGCGTCCCACCCGGCGCACCAGGGGCGCCAGGCGCACTCGGCGGAGGCGGCGTACCCGGCGCGCCCGCCCCACCCGGAGGCTGCGGGGCGCTGGGCGGCGGCGGGGTCCCCGGAGCGCTGGGCGGCGGGGTCCCCGGACCGCCAGGACCTCCCGGGCCCTCGGGGCCGAGGGACGACACCAGTTGCGTCGGCACGTAGCCACCGGCCGGGGCACCCGGCGCGGGAGTCCCCGACGGCGGCGGCGTGCTCCCCGGACGCACACCCGGTACACCCGGCGCGCTCGGCGGCGGCGGCGTGGACGAACCACCTCCGCGGCGGGGCGGAGGCGTCGCCTTGCTGGTCGCGGCGTCGGCGATGTCTCCGGCGTTCGACGCGAGCGGCCGGGGCGGCGTGGCGGACGCCCCCGGACCGGTGGACGGACCGGCCGCGGGCGGGGCCGGAGCCACGGGCGGCGGCGTACCCGTACCGCCGGGCGCACCAGGCGCGCCGGGCGCACCGGGGGCTGCGTTCGGGTCGCCGATCGCCGGCGAGAGCGCCGTCGGCGGAAGCTGGCTGCCGCCCGACATCAGCGCCGTCTTGGCCTCCGGCGTCGTGGACGGCGGCGGCGTGTCGTCGTCGGCGCCGCTCAACGGCGGCGCGAACACGGTCTGGGGCAGCGGCACGGAACGGTCCTCACCGGCGTCCCCGTTGGTGTCCGTCCCCGCCCAGGGCGTCGCCCCGGCAGGCGCACCCGGCGCACTCGGGACACCCGGCGCACCGGACGCACCCGCGCCACCGGCACCCGCGGCCGGCCACCCGGCACCGCTCCCGGCCCCGGACGAGCCACCCGCCGACGCGGACGGGGACGTGGACGCCGCGGGCGCCGACGGCACCCCGGCCTGCGTCTCGGGCAACGCCCCACCGGCGCCCCCGGCGCTACCGGCGCCTCCACCCCCCTGGTCACCCTGCCGGCGATCCGGAATGCCGATCCGGTCCGCCGCCTCCTGCAACCACTCCGGCGGACTCAACAAGAACGACGTCTGGTTCAGGTCCACCCGCGCCGCAGGCGCCGGAGCCGCCGCCTCCGCCTCGTCGGGACGGCCGTACTCCTCCTCGTACCGGCGGATCACCTCGCCCACCGGCAGCGAGGGCCACAACGTCGCCTCGCCACTGTCCCGGGCGATCACCAGCCGCTGCGCACCCCCGTCCGAACGCGGCCCGTCCACACGGTCCTCGGCCCACACCACGAACCCGAGGTCGAACTCCCGCACCCGCACCTCCCGGTGCTGGTACGCCGGCAACTCGCCGTTGACCCACTCCTCCGCGCGCTCCTGCGCCTGCGCGAACGTCACCATCGCCAGCTCACTCCCCTACCGACGCCGACACGGGCACCGCACGCGCGAAACCGCCGTCCACCATCAGATTCGCCACCGTCTCCAACTCCGGCGGAGAACCCGCCAGCCGGGACAGGAACGCGTCGAAATCCTCACCGCAGGGCAGCAGCAGCCGCTCCACGCGATCCGCCGGCGGCCACGACGGATCCACGTCCCGCACGTCGTCGTAGGCGCAGAACCACACCGAACCGATCCGCTCGCCCTTCACCTTCACCGCGAGCAGACCGCCCTGGACGAACGCGACACCCAGATAGTCCTTCGTCAGATGGTCCCGCAGACACTTGTTCACATAGACCAGGTCGTTGACCGCCGCCTCCTCACGCACCGTGAAGAACGGCTGGTCCACCAGCAGCCCCAGCTCCGCGTCCAACGCCGTACCCACCGGCGCACACCCGCCCGCCGCCTTCAGGAACGACCGGTACGCCCCCGGCAGCCGGTATCCGAGGTCCTCCTCGACCCCCTGCACCTGCTGCTCCGTGACCGCTACACCCGACTTCGGCAGACCGAAGTGCGCCGGACGCGTCTCCTGCAACGGCCGCGTACCGCGCTTGCCCTGGTCCACCGCCGCCGTCGAGATCCCACCGTGGTGCCGCAGCAGCGCCTTCACCTCGACCGGGACCAGCTCCATCCGCCGCGAGCCCGCCACGTGGTGCCACGTCCAGCCGTGCGGCGTCGCCACCGCCGGCACCGTGTCCCACAACTCGTGCCCCGACGCCGACAGAGCCGCGTTCGCCGACACGTAGTCCGTCAGCCGCAACTCGTCGACCCCGAATCCCTCCGGCGGATCCGCGATCTCCGCGATCGCACGCGCGTACGGCGAGAAGTCGGGGTAACCACCCGCGTCCACCCGTACCCCTCTCGGGTGACGGGCCGCCCGCACCGGATCCGGGAAATGCACGACCTGCCCGGCATAGGCCGCGTTCGGCGGCGCGGCTGCTTGCCCGAGCCGACCTGTCGTCATGGCGGTTGCCCCCTGCGGCGTCTGTCTGCTGCCAGATCCGTCTGATCTGCCTGCACTGTCTGGATTCACCGCGTGCGAGCGCGGTGCCGACAGCCTATGCGGTACGGCAAGAGGGGTCACCGGCACCGGACCCCGCACCCGGCACCCGGCACCTCCACTTCCGTGACCAGCCGTCACCCTCCCGTGACACACCGCCCATACCCGGGCGTGTCACCCCGCCCCAGCTTCCGCAGCAGCCCCAGGATTTGGCACTCTGTGACCTTCGGGGGGATGCTCAGGAGGGGAAGACGATCATGAGTGCGACACAGACGGGACCCGACACCGGGCGGTCCGACGACCCCCGCGGCGGCGACCCACGCATCGGCTGGAGCAGCACCGACGCCCAGCAGACCCCCACCCTCCGGCACCGCCGCGACGGCATACTCCCCACCGTCGCCGCCGCCCTCTCCGTACGCGGCACCACCCTCACCGGCACCGCCACCCGCGCCGACACACCCCCCGCCCTGCACCACCTCGTACAGGACTTCCTCGACACCCTCACCAGCGGCCAACGAGACCGCTACACCGGCCGCTGCGCCGAGACGATCCTCATCTCACGCCACCTGGCCACCGCCGACGCCACCCGCAGCAAACGCGCCGCACGAAAACCCATGACCAACGGCGAAGCCCGCAAAGCACTCAAACACGCCAAACTCACCACCCGCCGCATCCGCGAGGACGGCGACCCCCTCCACGGCGCCTTCGCCGCACCCTGCCGCGCCTGCACCGCCCTCAGCGCCCACTTCGGCGTCCGCGTCGTCGACCCCGCGACGGAGAAGAAGGACTGACCGAGCAGATCGAACAGATCGAGCCGAACCAGCCGACCGACACGAACCAAGGGCCGATGCAAGCCGACCGCACCTCCACCACCCGATTCCCCGTCCCCGTCGACGCCGCACTGCGCGACGCCGGCTGGCAACCCGGACGCTGGGACATCAAACAGGCCGAGATCTGGGCCGACACCCTGCGCGACCACACCTCACCCGCAGGACACCGCCACACCGTCTTCCCCGCCGCCGTCGAAGCCTGGGCCGAATTCGGCGGCCTGCACATCGCACCCACCGGACCCGGCCGCCAGATCGCCCCCGCCACCCTGCACCTCGACCCCCTGCACGGCCTCCACATGGCCCGCACCCTCGGCGACCTCGGCCGCGCCCTCGACACCCACACCTGCCCGCTCGGCACCGAAACCGACAGCCAGGCCCTCATCGCCATCGACGCCGAAGGCCGCGTCTACGCCCTCGACCACACCGGCGACTGGTACCTCGGCCCCACCATCGACACCGCCCTCGCCACCCTCGTCGCCGGCACCCAGCCCACCCGCCTCACCGCGAACTGACGCCCGGCCCACGCCTACGACGCCGGAATCACCGCCGACACCCGAAAACCCCCCGCATCGGTCGGCCCCGACACGAACACCCCGCCCAGCGCCGCCACCCGCTCCTTCATCCCCACCAGCCCATTGCCACCCGACGGCAACCGCGCCGACGACGCCGCCGAAGCCTCCGGCGGCGGCTCGTTCTCCACCTGCATCGCGATCTCCGACACCCGGTGCGCCAACCGCACATACGTCTTCGCGCCCGCCGCGTGCTTGTGCACGTTCGTCAACGCCTCCTGCACCACCCGGAACGCCGTCGACTCCACCTCCGCCGCATACAACCGCACCTCCCCCTCCACCGACAGATCCACGGCCATCCCGGCCGCCTCCGACTGCCCGATCAACTCGTCCAACTCCGACAGACACGGCCCGTCCGACGACTCCCCGTCCTCCGCCGCCCGCGAAGCCGCCGCAGCGGCAGCCACCCCGACCGCCGCCAACGGCACCGACGCCCGCTCCGCCCGCGCACCGTCCCCACCACTGCGCAGCACCCCGAGCATCTCCCGCAACTCCGTCAGCGCCTGCCGCCCCATGTCCCCCACCAGCGCCGCGTTCTTCACCGCCTTCTCCGGATCCTTCCGCGCCACCGCCTGCAACGCCGCCGCATGCACCACCATCAGACTCACCCGGTGCGCCACCACGTCGTGCATCTCCCGCGCGATCCGCGTCCGCTCCTCACCACGCGCCCACTCCGCGCGCTCCTCCGCCCGCTCCGCGAGCAACTGCAACTCACGCTCCAGGCTGTCCGCCCGCTCCCGCAGACTCTCCATCAGCCGACGCCGCTGCCCCACGTACAGGCCCAGCAGCAACGGCGGCGCGGTCAGACCCAGCGACGACCCGATCGCCGCGAACGCGAAGAACCAGTTCCCCAGGTCCACGCCGTCCCCGGCCATGTCCTGCCGCAACCGCACGAACGTCACGATCAACGTCCCCGCGAACGACATCCCGGCCAGGGCCCCGATGATCCGCCGCGGCAACTCGCACGCCGCCAGCGTGTACAGACCGACGACCCCCATCAGGAAACCCATCTCGGCCGGCGTGATGGCAAGGGCCACCAGCACCACCGCGATCGGCCACTTCCGCCGCACCACCAGCACCGAACCGGCCAGCAGCCCGAACACCACCCCCATCGCCAACGGAATCCCGGCGTCCCGCGCGAACGGAACCCCCTCCGCCGCGCACTCCAGCGCGGACGCGACCCCGAGGCTCACATCGAGCACCGCGCCGCGCCGCCTGTCCCACCACCAAGGCCCACCCCGGGCCGGTACGTGGTCTTCCCCCGTCGTGGTCATGCCTCCAGCCTACAAACGCCGACCGCCCCTTTTCCGGTGACTTTCGACAAACGATACGACGCGATATCCCTCGAACTGGTGAACCCCACGCCGTTCATCTCCGGAGCCGAGCATTCCGGCCGGACGGTATGCCCATGGCACGTTCACAGAACAAGTACGCGGACTTCGAAGGACTACGGGAGCGGGCGGTGGCGCTGCGGCGGGCCGGCTACAGCCTTCGGCAGATCCGCGACGAGCTGAAGGTCTTCAACAACGACATCCTGAACCGGCTCGTGGAGGGCGAGCCGCCTCCCGAGTGGACGAAGCGGCCGCGCGCGAAGGACGACCTGCGCGCGAAGGCCAGGGAGCTACGCCTCCAAGGCTGGACGTACGACCAGATCGAAGCAGAGCTGGGATGCTCGAAGGGCTCGATCTCCTTGTGGGTACGCGACCTGCCGAAACCGGAACGACGTGACCCAACGGAACAGGCCAAGCTGGCCGCACGCAAACGCTGGGAGCATGAGCTGGCAGTGCGAGAGAAGCAGCGACAGCAGACCAAGGAGGCCGCAGCAGGAGAAATCGGAGCGTTGTCTGATCGCGATCTGTTCCTGGTGGGCGTGGCCCTCTACTGGGCCGAGGGCACCAAGGACAAACCACATGCGCGACGGGAACGAGTCACGTTCGTGAACAGCGACTCCGACATGATCCGCCTCTTCCTCTCGTGGCTTGACCTGCTCAACGTCGAGCGCAAGCACATCACCTACCGCGTGATGATTCACGAGACGGCCGACGTCGAGTCAGCGGAGGCCCATTGGGCAGACATCGTCCAAGCGGACCGCAGCTCCTTCGGCAAGACGACGCTCAAGCGGCACAACCCGAAGACGGTACGCAAGAACACGGGCAACGACTATCGCGGTTGTCTCGTACTCACCGTGCGACAGAGTGCCGAGTTGTACCGCCGGATCGAAGGCTGGTGGACGGGAATCGTCGCTGACGCCGTCACACGACTCCGGTAAGGTCTGACGCACGTTCCCCCGTGGTGTAACCGGCAGCACACTAGATTTTGGATCTAGCAGGACAAGGTTCGAATCCTTGCGGGGGAGCCACTGCGCGTGACCTCATCGCGGGCCCTGACTCCACAGTCAGGGCCCGCACTCATGTCCCCCACAAACCGCCCCGGTATCCTGCGGATGTCCCCACCTCCTCAACAGCCGAAGGGCATCCCGTGAGCGCCATTCGCCCGGCAGCCGTCGTCGTTCTCGCAGCGGGTGAGGGCACCCGTATGAAGTCGGCCACACCCAAGGTCCTGCACGAGCTGTGCGGCCGGTCCCTCGTGGGGCACGTGCTCGCCGCCGCCGGTGAGCTGGACCCCGAGAACCTGGTCGCCGTCGTCGGGCACGCCCGCGAGAAGGTCACCGCGCACCTCGCCGAGGTCGCCCCCGACGTACGCACCGCCGTCCAGGAGCAGCAGAACGGCACCGGGCACGCCGTGCGGATGGGTCTTGAGGCGCTGGGCGGTGCCGTGGACGGGGTCGTCGTGGTCGTCTGCGGGGACACTCCCCTCCTCACCGGCGAGACACTCAAGGCCCTCGCCGCCACGCACACCGCCGACGGGAACGCCGTGACGGTGCTGACGGCCGAGGTGCCGGACGCGACGGGGTACGGGCGGATCGTGCGGGACGGGGCCTCGGGTGCCGTGACGGCGATCGTGGAGCACAAGGACGCGTCGGAGTCGCAGCGGGCGATCCGGGAGATCAACTCGGGTGTGTTCGCCTTCGACGGGCAGTTGCTCGCGGACGCGCTGGGCAAGGTGCGCACGGACAACAGCCAGGGCGAGGAGTACCTCACGGACGTGCTCGGGATCCTGCGTGAGGCGGGGCACCGGGTGGGCGCGTCGGTGGCGGGTGACCACCGGGAGATCGCGGGGATCAACAACCGTGTGCAGCTCGCCGAGGCGCGTCGGATCCTGAACGACCGGTTGCTGACGGGGGCGATGCTGGCCGGCGTGACGGTGGTGGATCCGGCGACGACGTGGGTGGACGTGACGGTGACGTTCGAGCAGGACGTGGTCCTCCACCCGGGTACGCAGCTGCACGGCGCCACGCATCTCGCCGAGGGGTGCGAGGTCGGGCCGAACACGCGGCTCACGGACACGCGGGTGGAGGCCGGGGCGCGGGTGGACAACACGGTGGCCAACGGCGCCCATGTGGGTCCGCAGGCGTCCGTGGGTCCGTACGCGTATCTGCGGCCGGGTACCCGGCTCGGGCTGAAGTCGAAGATCGGTACGTTCGTGGAGGCGAAGAACTCGTCGATCGGTGAGGGGACGAAGGTTCCGCACCTTTCCTACATGGGTGACGCGACGGTCGGGGACTTCACGAACATCGGTGCCGCGAGTGTGTTCGTGAACTACGACGGTCAGGACAAGCACCACACGACGATCGGCTCGCACTGCCGTACGGGTTCGGACAACATGTTTGTGGCTCCTGTCACGGTCGGGGACGGTGCCTACACCGCCGCCGGCTCGGTGATCACGAAGGACGTGCCGCCCGGTTCGCTGGCCGTGGCCCGTGGCCAGCAGCGGAATATCGAGGGTTGGGTGGCCCGGAAGCGTCCGGGGAGCGCGGCGGCGAAGGCGGCCGAGGCGGTGTCCCGCGAGGCGGGCGGCGAAGACTGACCGGAAACCGGCGCGTCGAACACGGCGTACCGTGATAAGTGCACATCCGCACCCCACCAGCTGAGACGCCCCCGCGGCCAGTCGGGAGAGCGCCCATGAGCTCAGCTGCGAACCTCTGAGGAGAAAGTGCTGTGACCGGGATCAAGACGACCGGCGAGAAGAAGATGATGTTCTTCTCCGGCCGCGCACACCCCGAGCTTGCCGAGGAGGTCGCCCAGCAGCTGGGTGTCGGGGTCGTCCCGACGAAGGCCTTCGACTTCGCCAACGGTGAGATCTATGTGCGGTATCAGGAGTCGGCGCGTGGTGCGGACTGTTTCCTGATCCAGAGCCACACGGCTCCGATCAACAAGTGGGTCATGGAGCAGTTGATCATGATCGACGCGTTGAAGCGCGCGTCGGCCCGCTCCATCACCGTCATCGTGCCGTTCTACGGTTACGCGCGGCAGGACAAGAAGCACCGTGGGCGTGAACCGATCTCGGCGCGTCTGATCGCGGACCTGATGAAGACCGCGGGTGCGGACCGGATCCTGGCGGTGGATCTGCACACGGACCAGATCCAGGGCTTCTTCGACGGTCCGGTGGACCACCTGTTCGCGCTGCCGCTGCTGGCGGACTACGTGGGTGCGAAGGTGGACCGTTCGAAGCTGACGGTGGTCTCGCCGGACGCGGGCCGGGTGCGGGTGGCGGACCGGTGGTGCGACCGTCTGGGCGCGCCGCTGGCGATCGTGCACAAGCGGCGTGACAAGGACGTGGCGAACCAGGTCACGGTGCACGAGGTCGTGGGTGACGTGAAGGGGCGTATCTGCGTCCTGGTGGACGACATGATCGACACGGGTGGCACGATCTGTGCGGCGGCGGACGCGCTGTTCGCGCACGGTGCGGAGGACGTCATCGTGACGGCGACGCACGGTGTGCTGTCGGGTCCGGCGGCGGACCGTTTGAAGAACTCGAAGGTGAGCGAGTTCGTGTTCACGAACACGCTGCCGTCGGCGAGCGAGCTGGAGCTGGACAAGATCACGGTGCTGTCGATCGCGCCGACGATCGCGCGTGCGGTGCGTGAGGTGTTCGAGGACGGTTCGGTGACGAGCCTGTTCGACGAGCAGTGAGCATTGTGCAGTAACCGTTCTGCAGGCTCCGGTACCGCCTGTTGATCGTTTTGGGTACGGCCTTCCTCTCCGAGTAGACTGCTGAAGTTGCTCGGCGAGGGAGGCCGTACCCGTGTTCGCGGGTGTGGCTGTCCGTTATCGACGCGCTCTTCGTAGCAGGCCGTTCGTGGCCGGGTGACCACGTCCGTTTCTTTCTTTCTACGAGGAGTGATCATGGCCGAGGTGAAGCTCACCGCCGAGTCCCGTACCGAGTTCGGCAAGGGCGCCGCGCGTCGTATCCGTCGTGACAACAAGGTCCCCGGCGTTCTGTACGGCCACGGTTCGGACCCGCTGCACCTGACCCTGCCGGGTCACGAGCTGCTGATGGCGCTGCGTACGTCGAACGTGCTGATCGCGCTGGACATCGACGGCAAGACCAACGAGCTGGCGATCCCGAAGTCGGTCCAGCGTGACCCGATCAAGGGCTTCCTGGAGCACGTCGACCTGCAGCTGGTGAAGCGCGGCGAGACCGTGTCGGTCGAGATCCCGGTGCAGGCCGAGGGCGAGCTGGCCCCGGGCGGCTACCTGCTGGAGTACGTCCTGGACGCGCTGCCGGTCGAGGCCGAGGCCACGCACATCCCGCAGCAGGTCACCGTGTCGGTGGCGGGTCTGGAGGCCGGTGCCTCGATCCACGCCAAGGACATCGCGCTGCCGTCCGGCGTGAAGCTGGACGTGGACGGCGACACCGTGGTGCTGCAGGTCCTGGCCGCGCAGGCCGAGGAGGCCCCGGCCGAGGGCGAGGGCGAAGAGGCCGCCGAGGCCTGATCCTCCCCCACGGTCATCGTGTGGTCGGCCGCTGTTCCCGTGCGGGGCAGCGGCCGACGCGTATGTGTGGACGGATACGGACGGGTACGGACGGGTTCTAGGGACACGAAGGAGACATGGACGTGACGACGGACGCGGGCGCTCCGTGGCTGGTGGCCGGCCTCGGGAATCCGGGCCCCGAGTACGCCGCGAACCGGCACAACGTCGGTTTCATGGTGGCGGACCTGCTGGCGGAGCGGATCGGGGCGCGCTTCAAACGGCACGGCAAGGCGCAGGCGCAGGTGGTCGAGGGGCGGATCGGTCCGCCGGGGCCGGCCAACCGGCGGGTGATCCTGGCGAAGCCGATGTCGTTCATGAACGTGTCGGGCGGTCCGGTGACGGCGCTGCGGGACTTCTACAAGGTTCCGGTCGGCAACATCGTGGCGGTGCACGACGAGTTGGACATCGACTACGGCGTGCTGCGGCTGAAGCTGGGCGGCGGGGACAACGGGCACAACGGCCTGAAGTCGATCACGAAGTCGCTGGGTCCGGACTACCACCGGGTGCGATTTGGGATCGGGCGGCCGCCGGGGCGGATGCCGGTGGCGGATTTCGTGCTGCGGGACTTCTCGTCGACGGAGCGCAAGGAGCTGGACTACTTCGTCGACCGGGCGGCGGACGCGGTGGAGGCTCTGGTGATCGAGGGTCTGGAGCGGGCGCAGAGCGCGTACAACTCCTGACTTGTCCGTTGATGGTGCGCGAGTGAGTTGACCGGGCGCGTAGGTATGGCCAATGATCCCGGCCATGCCTGCCTCTGCCGCCGCCGCTCGTGCCCGTCAGGCCTCTTCCTCCGCGTCCTCGGCGTCCGCCGTCCTGTTGCGGTTCGGGCGGGTCGCGTCGATGGGTACGGTCGCGGCGTTGATCCTGATCGCGGGGGTGTGGGCGTCGTGGGGCACGGCGCAGCACGTGTTGCTGACCAAGGGGCGGGAGCAGGGCACGGTCGAGGTGACGCGGTGCGGTGGGGGGACGTGCAGCGGTCCGTACTCGCCGGTGTCGGCGGGGTCGCAGGCGCGGGAGCGGGTCGTGATCGAGGACTCGGTCGCGGTGGCGAAGGGGCGGACGTACAGCGTGGTGTTGAAGCCCGGTAGTGGCGAGGCGGTGCGTTCGGGGCCGGCGGGGGTTCTGTACGCGTGGGTGCCGTTGGGTGGGGCGTTGTTACTTGCGTCGGTGGTCGTGGCCGGGGGGTTGCGGCGGACTCGGGTGGCGTGGGGGATGGCGGGGGTGGGGGTTGGGTTGCTGACGGCGGCGTTCTTCGCGGTGTGAGGTTTTGACGTACGACGTGAGGGTGCCCCGGGCTCTGTACGAGCTCGGGGCACCGGTGTTTTCACGTGCGGGGCGTCGGGGGTGGGCGCGGGGTGAGTCGCGCAGCCCGGCGCTTAAGGGGCGCCTCCCCCAGTGCCTGAACGGCCTGGGAGGTACCCCCAGCGCCCACCCGTGCCGCCCCAGCGGCACGACTGCCCGCAGGCTACGGGGCGTCAGCCGGTGTTGCGGAGGCCCGCTGCTACGCCGTTGACCGTGAGGAGGAGGGCCCGGGCGAGGAGCGGGTCGGGGTCGGCGCCCGCGGTTGCCTCCTCGCGCTGGCGGCCGAGGAGGGCGACCTGGAGGTAGGAGATGGGGTCGAGGTAGGCGTCGCGGATGGCGAAGGTCTGCTTGAGCACCGGGTCGGCGTCCAGCAGTTCACTCTCGCCGGTGACGCGCAGGACCTCGCGGACCGTGAGTTCGTGCTCGGCCTTGATGGTGTCGAAGACGTGCTTGAGCTCGTCCGGGACGAGGGTGTCGACGTAGTGTTGGGCGATGCGCAGGTCGGTCTTCGCGAGGGTCATCTCGACGTTGGAGATGAAGTTGCGGAAGAAGTGCCACTGCTGGTGCATCTCGTCGAGCACGGTGTCCAGGCCGGCCTCGCGCAGTGCCTTGAGGCCGGAGCCGACGCCGTACCAGCCGGGGACGATCTGCCGGGACTGGGTCCAGCCGAAGACCCAGGGGATGGCGCGCAGTCCGTCGAGCGAGACGCCGGAGCCGGGGCGGCGGGAGGGCCGCGAGCCCAGGTGCAGGTCGGCGAGCTGGTCGACCGGGGTGGAGGCCAGGAAGTAGGTCGGCAGGTCGGGGTCCTCGACGAGGTGCCGGTAGGCGGTGTGGGCGGCGTCGGAGACGACGTCCATCGCGGCGTCCCAGCGGGCGAGGGCCTCGTCGGACTGGCGGGGCGCGGTGTGCAGGGCGGATGCCTGGAGGGTGGCCGCGACGGTCAGTTCCAGGTTCTCCCGGGCGAGGGCCGGGATGAGGTACTTGTCGGAGATGACCTCGCCCTGCTCGGTGACCTTGATCTCGCCCTCCAGGGTGCCCCAGGGCTGGGCGAGGATCGCGTCGTGGGTGGGGCCGCCGCCGCGGCCGACGGTGCCGCCGCGGCCGTGGAAGAGGCGCAGCCGTACGCCGTAGCGGTGGGCGACGTCGCGCAGGCGGCGCTGGGCGCGGTGGATCTCCCACTGGCTGGTGGTGATGCCGCCGAACTTGGAGGAGTCGGAGTAGCCGAGCATGACCTCCTGTACGTCGCCGCGCAGGGCGACCAGGCGCCGGTAGGAGGGGTCGGCGAGCAGGTCTTCCAGGATGGTGTCGGCGGCCTTGAGCTCGTCGGTGGTCTCCAGGAGCGGCACGATGCCGATCTTGGCCCAGCCGGCGTGCAGGTCGATCAGCCCGGCCTCGCGGGCCAGTACGGCCGCGGCGAAGACGTCGTCGGCGCCCTGGCACATGGAGATGATGTAGGACTCGATGACCTCGGGGCCGAAGACCTCCAGGGCCTTGCGGACGGTCTGGAAGACACCGAGGGTCTTCTCGCCGGGCGCGTCGACGGGGGCGGGGCTGGGCGCGAGGGGCCGGCGGGAGCGCAGTTCCTTGGCGAGGAGCTTGGTGCGGTACTCGCGGGGCATGTCGGCGTAGCGCCAGGACTCCTCGCCGAGCCGGTCGAAGAGCTGGCCGAGGGCGTGGTGGTGGGCGTCGGCGTGTTCGCGGACGTCCATGGTGGCGAGCTGGAGGCCGAAGGCGGCCAGGGTGCGGATGGTGCGGGCGAGGCGTCCGTCGGCGAAGAGGCCGCCGCGGTGTTCGCGCAGGGAGGTCTGGACGATGCGCAGGTCGTCGATGAGCTGGGCGGTGCCGAGGTAGTCGCGGCCGTCCTCGTGGGGGGTGCCCTTGGCGAGGCGCTGCTTGGTGTTCTCCAGCTTCTGCCGGATGCAGGTGGCCTTGAGTCGGTAGGGCTCCTCGGCGTTGAGGCGCTTGTAGCGGGGGCTGATCTCGGGGAGGCGTTCCAGGTCGGCCTGGAGCGAGGCGAGCAGTTCCTCCGTGGCACCGGCGTACCGGATGGAGTTGGACAGGAAGCCGCGCAGCTCGTCGATCATCTCCAGGGCGTCGTTGATGCCGTGTTCGTGCTGGAGGATGAGGACGTCCCAGGTCACCTGGGGGGTGACGTTGGGGTTGCCGTCGCGGTCGCCGCCGATCCAGGTGCCGAAGGTGAGGGGGCGGGTGTCGTCGGGCAGCTGGACGCCGGCCCGCTCCAGCTCCGCCGTCAGGTCCTCCAGGACGTCGCCGACGGCGCCGAGGTGCAGTTCGTCGAGGTAGTAGATGGCGTTGCGGGCCTCGTCGGCGGGCTCGGGGCGGACGACGCGCAGTTCGTCGGTCTGCCAGACGAGGTCGATGTTCTCGGCGAGGCGGGTGTCGAGGCGGCGGCGGTCGGCCTCGTTGACCGGGGTGTCCAGGAGGGCGGCGATGCGGCGCAGCTTGTTGAGGACGGAGCGGCGGGCGGCCTCGGTGGGGTGCGCGGTGAACACGGGGCGCACGTTGAGGTTGCGGACCGTCTCGCGCAGGTGCTCGGGGTCGGCGTCCTTGAGCCGGTCGGCCGTACGGGCGAGCAGTCCGCCCTCGGCGGCGCGCTTGGCGCCCAGTTCGCGGCCGCGGTGGACCTGTTCGGTGACGTTGGCGAGGTGGAAGTAGGTGGAGAAGGCGCGGACGAGCTTGGCGGCGGTCTCCAGTTCCGTGCCGCGCAGCAGTTCGGCGGCGGCCTCGCCGTCCTCGCGGGTGAGTCGGCGTACCTTCTCGACGAGTTCCAGCAGCTCGGGGCCCTCCTGCCGGACGAGGGTCTCCCCGAGGAGATCACCCAGGCGGCGGATGTCGGCGCGCAGCTCGCTGCTGGTCGTCGTGGTGGTCTGGTCGTCGGCACTGCTCACAGGTGCGGCTCCTTGCAGTGTTGAAGCTCGTCTGGGAGGGAACCCGGACGGCCGTCTCGCGCGGCGGGCGCCGCTTACCGGGCCGGACGTCCGGGAAGTAATCAGAGCGGACCGCGCTGTCCGACCGACTCCCAGGATAGGTGTCGGCCGGGACGCGCAGGCTCTGGGGCTCTTGCCGCGCGGCCACGCACTGCCATACTTACGTCGCCGTAGGTTACGGAACCGTAGGAAAACCGTGCATGGTTTCCGCAGCCCGGCACCGGCCACACCACACGACCCCACCCTCGACCCCCCAGGGGACGCGCATGACCACGAGTTCCGATGTGATCCCAGACGCTCCGCAGCCGGCCGACCCGGCCGCGGCGCCCTCCGCCACGCTGGGTGGTGAGCAGAAGCGGTCGATCGAGCAGATCACGCTGTTGTTGTTCATCACCCTTCCGTTCCTCGCGCTGGTGGCGGCGGTGCCACTGGCCTGGGGCTGGGGCGTGAGCTGGCTGGACCTGGGGCTGCTGGTCTTCTTCTACTTCTTGGGCTGCCACGGCATCACGATCGGCTTCCACCGCCACTTCACCCACGGTTCCTTCAAGGCGAAACGGCCGTTGAAGATCGCGTTGGCGATCGCGGGTTCGATGGCGGTCGAGGGGCCGCTGGTCCGCTGGGTGGCCGACCACCGCAAGCACCACAAGTTCTCCGACGACGAGGGCGACCCGCATTCGCCGTGGCGGTACGGCGAGACGGTGCCCGCCCTGATCAAGGGCCTGTGGTGGGCCCACATCGCCTGGATGTTCGACGAGGAGCAGACGCCGCAGGACAAGTACGCCCCGGATCTGATCAAGGACCCCGCGCTGCGTGCGATCTCCCGCCAGTTCATCCTGTGGACCGTGGTGTCCCTGGCGCTGCCCGCGCTGATCGGCGGGCTGGTGACGATGTCCTGGTGGGGCGCGTTCACCGGTTTCTTCTGGGGTTCACTCGTGCGGGTGGCGTTGCTTCACCACGTGACCTGGTCGATCAACTCGATCTGCCATGCCGTGGGCAAGCGTCCCTTCAAGTCCCGGGACCGCTCGGGCAACGTCTGGTGGCTGGCGATCCTGTCCTGCGGCGAGTCCTGGCACAACCTGCACCACGCGGACCCGACCTCGGCGCGGCACGGGGTGATGCGCGGCCAGCTCGATTCGAGTGCCCGGCTGATCCGCTGGTTCGAGCAGCTGGGTTGGGCGTACGACGTGCGCTGGCCGTCACGCTCGCGTATCGATTCGCGCCGCAACCCGGATCAAGACGGCGCCCGCCGCCGGAAGGAGACGGCGAAGGCGGCATGATTGACGCCGTGGCGACCGACTCCAGCAGCACCCCAGGCAACGAGAAGCCGCGGCGAGCGCGTCGCACCCGGATGACCGGTGCGGAGCGCCGCCAGCAGCTGCTGGAGATCGGCCGCACCCTCTTCGCGGCGAAGGGTTTCGAGGGCACGTCCGTGGAGGAGATCGCGGCGAAGGCCGGGGTGTCCAAGCCGGTGGTGTACGAGCATTTCGGCGGCAAGGAGGGCCTGTACGCGGTGGTCGTGGACCGCGAGATGCGGCGGCTGCTCGACATGGTGACCGGCTCGCTGACGGCAGGCCATCCGCGTGAGCTGTGCGAGCAGGCCGCCTTCGCGCTCCTGGACTACATCGAGGAGTACACGGACGGCTTCCGCATCCTGGTCCGCGACTCCCCCATCCCGCAGTCGACGGGTACCTTCGCCTCCCTCATCTCGGACATCGCCACCCAGGTGGAGGACATCCTGGGACGGGAGTTCAAGAGCCGCGGCTTCGACGCCAAGCTGGCTCCGCTGTACGCGCAGGCGCTGGTCGGCATGGTGGCGCTGACCGGCCAGTGGTGGCTGGACGTGCGCCGCCCGAAGAAGGCGGAGGTGGCGGCGCACCTGGTGAACCTGGCGTGGCACGGCCTGGACGGTCTGGAGCCCAAGCCCCGGCTGATCGGGCACCGCAAGAGCTGAGGGCGGAGAGCTGAAGGCTGAGAGCTGAGGGCAGGGCTGAGGGCATGCAACCGCTGCGCGGAGTCACTGTCGTCGCGCTGGAGCAGGCGATCGCCGCTCCCTACGCCAGCCGTCAGCTCGCCGACCTCGGCGCCCGGGTGATCAAGGTGGAGCGCCCGGGGACGGGGGACTTCGCGCGGGCGTACGACACCCGGGTGCGGGGTCTGAGCTCGCACTTCGTGTGGGTCAACCGCAACAAGGAGTCCCTCACCCTGGACTTCAAGGATCCGCGCGGCCTGGAGCTGCTGCGCAGGCTGATCGCGGACGCGGACGTCTTCCTGCAGAACCTGGCGCCGGGCGCGGCCGAGCGGGCCGGACTGGGCGCGCGGGAGCTGCGTGCCGCGCATCCGGAGCTGATCGTGTGCGACATCTCCGGCTACGGCGCGCCGGGCCCCTACGCGGACCGCAAGGCGTACGACCTGCTGGTGCAGTCCGAGGCGGGGCTGCTGTCGGTCACGGGCACGCCGGACGACATGGCCAAGGCGGGCATTCCGGTGTCGGACGTCGCCGCCGGGATGTACGCGTACAGCTCGATCCTGGGCGCGCTCCTGGAACGCGGCCGGACGGGGCGGGGCACGCATCTGGACGTGTCGATGCTGGAGGCCACCGTGGAGTGGCTGGGCTTTCCCCTCTACTACTCCTTCGACGGCGGCCGTCCGCCGCCGCGGGCGGGCGCCTCGCACGCGACGATCTATCCGTACGGCCCGTTCACGGCGGGCGACGGGAAGATCGTGATGACGGCGGTGCAGAACGAGCGCGAGTGGCAGGGCTTCTGCGCGGGCTTCCTGGACCGTCCGGAGCTGGCCGGGCATCCGCACTACGCCACCAACGCGGACCGCGACGCGCACCGGGAGGAGCTGGGCGGGCTGATCGCGGCCCGGTTCGCGGAGCTGACCGCCGCGGAGGCGGTCGAGCTGCTCGACGCGGTGCCGGTCGCCAACGCGCGGGTGAACACGCTCGCCGAGGTGTGGGACCACCCGCAGCTGGCCGCACGTGGACGCCTGCACGAGGTGCCCACCCCGGCCGGTCCGGTCCCGGCACTGGCACCGCCGGGTTGGACCGGGGACGCGCCCCGCATGGAGGCGGTCCCGGCGCTGGGCGAGCACACCCGCGCCGTACTCGAGGGCCTCGGGCTGTCGGCGGAGGACATCGACGCGCTCGCCGCGGACGGGGTGGTGTGAGCCCGGTCGGGGTCAGGGCCGGGCGGGTCCGTCCGGTTCCAGGAACTCCAGCCGGTTGCCGACGGGATCGGCGCAGTGGAAGCGCCGGTGTCCGGGCAGGTCGTCGTTCCAGGTGACGGGCGTGCCCCGGGCCTCCAGGCGGGCGGCGTAGGCGTCGATCCCGGTGACCCGCAGCCCGGGGTGGGCCTTGCGGGCGGGCCGGAAACCGGTCTCGACGCCCAGGTGGAGCTGGGCGGTGCCCGCCTGGAACCAGCAGCCGCCGCGGGCGGCGAGCACGGGCGGTTTCGGGATCTCGGTCATGCCGAGGACGCCGGTGTAGAAGGCGCGCAGCACTTCCTCGGCGCCGGGCGGCGCGGCGAGCTGCACGTGGTCGAGGCCGGTGATCACCGGCCTGCCTCCCGAGCGGGCCCCGCGGGCTTCCGTGCGACGGCGAAGACGCGGCGGAAGGGGAAGGGGGTGCCGTGCGCCTCGGCGGGGTAGGCGGCGCGCAGGACGGCCCGGTACTCCTCGACGAAGGCGTCGCGGGCGTCCGGCTCGTCGTCGAGGGCGTCCAGTACGGGCCGCAGTCCCGTCCCCTTCACCCAGTCGAGGACGGCGTCGTCGCCGGGCAGCAGGTGGACGTACGTCGTCTCCCACACGTCGGCGGTGCAGCCGGCGGCGGTCAGGCGGGCCAGGTAGCCCTGGGGGGTGAGGACGGCGTCGTCGTGGCGCAGGACGCCGGCGAGGCGGTCCCGCCAGCGCCGGGAGCCGGCCAGCTCGCGCATCAGGCGGTGGCTGGGGGCGTCGAAGTTGCCGGGCACCTGGAGGGCGAGGGTGCCGCCGGGGGCGAGGCGGTCGATCCAGTCGGGGAAGCGGTCGGCGTGGCCGGGGACCCACTGGAGGGTGGCGTTGCTGACGAGGAGGTCGCAGGGCTCGTCGGGGGTCCAGGTGCGGGCGTCGGCGGCGGCGAAGTCGAGGTGGCCGCCGCCGGGGGTGGGGCCGGCGTACTGCCGGGCCCGTTCGAGCATCGGGGGCGAGTTGTCGTAGCCGGTGATGCGGGCGGTGGGCCAGCGGTCGGCGAGCAGGACGGTGACGTTGCCGGGTCCGCAGCCGAGGTCGGCGATGCGGGGCGGGTCCGCGGGGAGGTCCGGGATGCGGGCGAGGAGGTCGGTGAAGGGGCGGGCACGGTGCCCGGCGTGGCGCAGGTACTGGGCGGGGTCCCAGGTGGGGGCGGTGGCGGGCATGGAGCCTCCAGAGGGTGTCCGTACGGGACGGGTACCCAGCGTCACCCGAAGGTATCTCGATGTCAAGACAGTCGCCATCAAGATAATTGATATCGATATAGTCGACATCAAGAGACTTCACGTCGACACAACCACTACACTGATCGTCATGGAGGACGAGGTCGATCGGCTGGTCGCAGCGTGGCGCCGGGAGCGCCCGGACCTCGACGTGGAACCGCTCGAGGTGCTGAGCCGCGTCAGCAGGCTCGCCCGGCACCTGGATCGCGCACGCCGGCTGGCCTTCTCCGAGCACAATCTCGAGCCGTGGGAGTTCGACGTACTGACGGCACTGCGCCGTGCGGGCACCCCGTACCAGCTCTCACCGGGTCAGCTCCTCACCCAGACCCTGGTCACCTCGGGCACGATGACCAACCGGATCGACCGCCTCGCCAAGAAGGGCCTGGTGGAGCGCCTGCCCGACCCCAGCGACCGGCGCGGCGTCCTGGTCCGGCTCACCGACGAGGGCCGGGACCGCGCCGACCAGTCGCTGGCGGGTCTGCTGGCCCAGGAGCGCGCGATCCTCGGTGAGCTGTCCCGCGCCCAGCGCACCGAACTGGCGGCCCTGCTACGCCAGCTGACCGCCCCGTTCGACAACATCCCCGGCTGAGGGCCCGTCCAGATCCGCCGGTCCCACCCCGGCCCTGCGGGCCAGTGCGACGGCGGCCAGGGTGGAGTGGACGCCCAGCTTGCCCAGCACGTTCTGCATGTGGGTGCGCACCGTGTGCGGGGACAGGTACAGCCGCTCCGCGACCGCCTTGCGGCCGAGCCCGGCGACCATGCAGCGCAGCACCTCGCGCTCGCGCGGGGTGAGCGACTCCACCAGCAGTTCGCTCTCGGTGCGGTGCTTGCGGGCCGCGGTCAGCTCGCGCAGGACGCCGGTGAGCAGGGCGGGCGGCAGATGCGTCTCGTCGCGCAGGACGCCCCGGATGACGCTGAGCAGCCGGGACAGGGAGCAGTCCTTGGCCACCCACCCGGACGCCCCGGCGCCCAGGGCGAGGGCCGCCCGCCGGGGGTCGTCCTTCTCGGCGAGGACGACGATCCGCACGCCCGGCTGCCCCGACCGCACTCCGGTGACCAGGGAGATCCCGTCCACCAGCCCGTCCTCGTCGCCGCTTCGCACGGGCGCGGCGGGCCGGGTGCCGGGGACGTGGCCGCCCAGGTCGGCGTCGACGAGCAGCACGTCGAACCGCCGCCCCTCGGAGGCGGCCCGTTCCAGGCAGCGCAGTGCGGCCGGACCGCTGCCGGCCGCGGAGACGTCGACGTCGGGCTCGGCGGCCAGGGCGGCCGCGAGCGACTCGGCGAAGATGCGATGGTCGTCGACGACCAGGACTCGGATACGAACCACGAAACCCCCTCCCCCGAGCTCCGCCAGGAGCAGGGGATACCCATCGTCTGTCCGTCCTCGGATGACGGCACCGGCACGGGTACGACGCCCAGGGCCCCGCATCCAGCTGTGCTGTTGTGCTCGGTACTCCGGGACGGGTCGCCGCAGCCGCACGGCCGCCGCCGTGCAGTAACCGCTACCCCCGACCCGGGAGTCGTACCCGGCTGTCTCGCCCCCTGAACGGCACCGGCCCCCACCGGTGCTGCTCATCAGAGTACGGACGGGCGCCGGGAGCGGAAGGCTATTTGCAGAACTGACTCGGCCACACGTTTATGGTGAGCCGCATGTTTCGTCTTGTGACAGAAGTCGACAAGGAACGGCGCGATCTGCTGCGCACCCGCCTGCGGGAGACGAACACAGCGGCCTCCTCCGTCCTGCGCTCCCTGCGCGGAACCCCTCACGAACGCGAATTCCCGCTGCACGTCTGGATCCTGGACCGGGCCGGCGACCTGGCGGGCGGCCTGGTCGGGCACACCTGGGCGACCTGGCTGCACGTGACCTACCTGTGGGTGGACGGCGGCCACCGGGGCGCGGGCCTCGGCTCCGCCCTCCTCGACGAGGCGGAACGCACCGCCCGCGCCGAACGCGGCTGCACCGCCGCCCGCGTGGAGACCTGGGACTTCCAGGCGCCGGGCTTCTACACGAAACGCGGCTACGACGTCATGTGCGTGATCCCCGACTACCCGCCGGGGATCACGGAGTACACGCTGGTGAAACGGCTCGGCTGACCGGCTCAGACCAGCCGCCGCGCCCCCGCCGAGGGCACCGCCCCGAACACCCGCGGCGCCCGGAAGCCCGCCGCCGCGAAGGCGTCCTCGACCGCCTTGGTGACGGCGTCCACGTCGCCGGCCTCCACCAGGACGATCGCCGAGCCGCCGAAGCCGCCGCCGGTCATCCGGGCGCCGAGCGCCCCGGCGGCGAGGGCCGTGTCGACGACCAGGTCCAACTCGGGGCAGGAGATGCGGAAGTCGTCGCGCAGCGAGGCGTGGCCCTCGACGAGGACGGGGCCGATGGCGCGGGTGTCGCCGGACTCCAGCAGCGAGACCACCCGCTCGACGCGCTCGTCCTCGGTCACCACGTGCCGGACCAGGCGGCGCACCTCCTCCTCGTCGCCCAGCCGCTCCAACGCCGCGTCCAGGTCGGCGTACGGCACGTCGCGCAGTGCGTCGACGCCCAGCAGCGCGGCGCCCTTCTCGCAGCCGGCCCGGCGCTTGCCGTACTCGCCCTCGCTGTGGGAGTGCTTGACCCGGGTGTCGACGACCAGCAGGCGCATGCCCTCGGCGGCGAGGTCGAAGGGGATCTGCCGCTGGGAGAGGTCGCGGGTGTCGAGGAACAGGGCGTGGCCCGCCTCGCAGCAGGCGGAGGCCGTCTGGTCCATGATGCCGACGGGGGCGCCGACGTAGACGTTCTCCGCGCGCTGGCACAGCCGGGCCAGCTGCCAGCCGCGCAGGCCGAGGGAGTACAGGTCGTTCAACGCCAGGGCCACCACCACCTCCAGGGCCGCGGAGGAGGAGAGCCCCGCGCCCGACGGGACCGTCGAGGCCAGGTGGACGTCGGCGCCGGTCAGCTCGTGGCCCGCCTCGCGCAACGCCCAGACGACGCCCGAGGGGTACGCGGTCCAGGACTTGTCCGAGCCGGGGGTCAGGTCGGCGACGCGCAGCTCCATCGGCCCGGCGTCGACGTCCGCCGAGTGCAGGCGCAGGACGCCGTCGTCGCGCCGGGAGACGGCGGCGACGGCCTGGTGCGGCAGGGCGAAGGGCATCACGAAGCCGTCGTTGTAGTCGGTGTGCTCCCCGATGAGGTTCACCCGGCCCGGCGCCGCCCACACCCCCTCCGACTCCGCCCCGTACAGCTCCCGGAACCGCTCGCCGACGGTCCCCGCGACAGCCTCGCCCATGCCCTGACCCCTCGCCCTTCCGGTAACTGCGGTTAGTACTGGCCCGCGCGCCGCTGCGCGAACTCCCACGCGTCCGACACGATCCCCGCGAGGTCCGCGCGGGACGGGTTCCAGCCCAGTTTCTCGCGGGCGGTGTCGGCCGACGCCACCAGGACCGCCGGGTCGCCGCCCCGGCGCGGGGCCACCACCTCGGGGATGGGACGGCCCGTCACCCGCCGCACGGTCTCGACGACCTCGCGGACGGAGAAGCCGTTGCCGTTGCCCAGGTTGCAGATGAGGTGCTCGCCGGGGGCGGCGGCCGCCACGGCCAGCAGATGGGCCTCGGCCAGGTCGGCGACGTGGATGTAGTCGCGCACGCAGGTCCCGTCCGGCGTCGGATAGTCGTCACCGAAGACGGAGATGGCCTCACGGCGGCCCTGCGCCACCTGGAGGACCAGCGGAATGAGATGCGACTCGGGGTCGTGGCGCTCGCCATACTCCCTGTACGCGCCCGCGACGTTGAAGTAGCGCAGCGAGACCGCGCCCAGGCCGTGGGCCGCCGCCTCGCCGGTGATCATGTGGTCGACGGCGAGCTTCGAGGCGCCGTACGGATTGGTGGGCTTCGTCGGCGCGGACTCGACGATGGGAACCTGCTCGGGCTCGCCGTACGTGGCGGCCGTGGAGGAGAAGACGAGCCGCCGCACGCCCGCGCCCCGCATGGCCTCCAGCAGGGCCATCGTCCCGCCGACGTTGTTGTCCCAGTACTTCTCGGGCTTCACGACCGACTCGCCGACCTGCGAGAAGGCGGCGAAGTGCAGCACGCCGTCGAAGGAGGCGTCCAGCCACTTGGCGGCGTCGCGGATGTCGCCCTCGACGAACGAGGCCCCCGCCGGCACGCCCTCACGGAAGCCGGTCGACAGATTGTCGAGCACGACCACCTCGTGCCCCGCCTCCACCAAGTGCTGGGCGACGACGCTGCCGACGTACCCCGCACCACCTGTCACCAGGTACTTCCCGCTCATGAACTCGCTACCTCTCGCAGTCGCTCGGCCGCGCGCTCCGGGGGCACGTCGTTGATGAACACGTTCATGCCGGACTCGGAGCCCGCGAGGAACTTCAGCTTGCCGGACGTACGGCGAATGGTGAAAAGCTCCAGGTGCAGCGCGAAGTCGTCGCGCTGCACGCCCTCGAACTCCTCCAGCTGACCGAACGGCGCCTGGTGCCAGGCGGCGATGTACGGCGTCGGAGGCTCCGTCTCACCGAAGATCCGGTCGAAGCGCCTCAACAGTTCCAGATAGACCTTGGGGAATTCTGTGCGCGCCGCCTCGTCGAGTCCGAGCAGATCGGGGACCCGCCGCTTCGGATACAGGTGCACCTCGTACGGCCAGTGCGCGGCGTACGGCACGAAGGCGACCCACTCTTCACCCTCCAGGACGACCCGCTCACCGGCCAGCTCCTCGTCCAGCACGGCGTCGAACAGGTTCTCCCCGCCGGTCGCGTCCTTGTGGGCGGCCAGTGAACGGAGCATCAGGGCGGTGCGGGGGGTGGTGAACGGGTAGGCGTAGATCTGCCCGTGCGGGTGACCCAGCGTCACCCCGATCTCGGCGCCCCGGTTCTCGAAGCAGAACACCTGTTCAACGGAGGGCAGATGGGACAGCTCGGAGGTGCGGTCGGTCCAGGCGTCCAGCACGAGCCGGGCCTGCTCCTCGCTCAGGTCGGCGAAGGAGGCGTCGTGGTCGGAGGTGAAGCAGACGACCTCGCAGCGTCCGGAGTCACCGGCCAGCGAGGGAAAACGGTTCTCGAAAACCACCACGTCATAGGCCGAGTCCGGAATCTCACTCAGCCGCTCCCCGTCCGACGGGCACAGCGGGCACTGGTCGGCCGGCGGATGGTAGGTGCGTCCCTGCCGGTGCGAGGCGATGGCGACCGAGTCGCCGAGCAGCGGATCACGACGCACCTCGGACGTGGTGACGGTCCGCTCCAGCGGACGGCGGTCCACGGCGTCGCGCACGGTGTCGTCGCGCAGGTCGTAGTAGACCAGCTCACGGCCGTCGGCCAGCCGGGTCGAGGTCTTCTTCACTGCCGCACTCCTCTGCACCCACCCATGGAGTCACCAATCATCCAACACAATCAAACATAACACATCACAACCCACCACGCCCGTCCCACATCACAATCAAACAAAGTTCATCACCAAAAGTGTTCAATTACTGAACGCGGAGGCGTAGGTTCCGCTCCGGATCAGTTCGCGAACGAAGCGAGTGCTTAATGCAAACCCCCACAAGCTCCACATACCTAGCCGCAGAGCTTCGACTCCCCACCAACTGGCTCGACTACACGATCCTCGGGATCTACTTCGTGGTCGTCCTGGGCATCGGCTTCGCCGCCCGCCGCTCGGTCAAGACCAGCCTGGACTTCTTCCTGTCCGGCCGCTCCCTGCCCGCGTGGGTCACCGGACTCGCCTTCGTCGCCGCCAACCTGGGTGCCACCGAGATCCTCGGCATGGCCGCCAACAGCGCCCAGTACGGCGTCTACACGACCCACTGGTACTGGATCGGCGCCATCCCGGCGATGGTCTTCCTCGGCCTGGTGATGATGCCGTTCTACTACGGCTCGAAGGTCCGCTCGGTCCCGGAGTTCCTCCTCCTGCGCTTCGACAAGGCCTCCCACCTCCTCAGTTCGGCCCTGTTCGCCATCGCGGCCATCCTGATCGCCGGCGTGAACCTCTACGCCCTCGCGATCGTCGTCGAGGCGCTCCTCGGCTGGCCGGAGTGGGTGGCCATCGTGGTGGCCGGCTTCTTCGTCCTGGCGTACATCACCCTGGGCGGCCTGTCCTCGGCGATCTACAACGAGGTCCTCCAGTTCTTCGTGATCCTGGCCGGCCTCATCCCGATCACCATCCTGGGCCTGAAGAAGGTCGGCGGCTGGGACGGCCTGTCGGACTCCCTCTCCAAGTCCCACGGCTCCGACTTCATGACGGCGTGGGGCGGTACGGGCATCGGCAGCGAGAACCCGCTGGGCGCCAACTGGCTGACCATCGTCCTGGGCCTCGGCTTCGTGCTCTCCTTCGGCTACTGGACGACGAACTTCGCCGAGGTCCAGCGCGCCCTCTCCGCGAAGAACCTCTCCGCGGCCCAGCGCACCCCGCTGATCGCGGCGTTCCCGAAGATCTTCATCGTCTTCGTCGTCATGATCCCGGGCCTGGTCGCCGCGGTCCTGGTCCCGAAGATCGGCACCCCCGGCTCGGACCTCCAGTACAACGACGCGATCCCGTACCTGATGCAGCAACTGCTGCCCAACGGCGTCCTCGGCATCGCGGTGACGGGCCTGCTGGCGGCCTTCATGGCCGGCATGGCGGCCAACATCTCCTCCTTCAACACCGTCTTCACCACCGACATCTGGCAGAAGTACGTGGTGAAGGACCGGGAGGACGGCTACTACGTCCGCTTCGGCCGCCTGATCACGGTGATCGGCGTCCTGGCCTCCATCGGCACGGCGTTCCTGGCCTCGTCCTTCTCCAACATCATGAGCTACCTCCAGACGCTCTTCTCCTTCTTCAACGTGCCGATGTTCGTGGTCTTCATCATCGGCATGTTCTGGAAGCGGGCGTCGATGAAGTCCGGCTTCTGGGGCCTGATCGCGGGCACGACCGCCGCGATGGTGAACTACTTCGTCATCTACAAGCAGGGCATCATCGACATCCCCTCCGACCAGGGCGCCAACTTCGTCTCCGCCATCGCGGGCTTCGTCGCCGGTGCGGTTGTCATGGTCGCCGTGTCCCTGTTCACGAAGCCCAAGCCGGTCACCGAGCTGCAGGGCCTGGTCTACGGCACCACCTCGCCCGGCATGTCGGAGGCGCCCGCCAAGGGCGACGACGCGTGGTACCGCAAGCCGGCGCTGCTCGGCTGGGGGGCGGTCGTCCTGGCCGCCGCCTGCTACATCCCGTTCTCGTTCTGATCGCGGGAGGATTGAGAGAGCATGTCTGATTCCTACTCCGACAAGAACCTGCAGGACGAGGTCTCCGAGCTGGAGACCAAGTCCGTCACCGCCGCGCGGCTGTTCGACATCCGGCGGATCATCGGCGGGCTGTTCGTGATCTACGGCGTCATCGTGACGATCGCGGGCTTCGTGGCGTCCGACGACGACATCGACAAGGCGCAGGGGGTGAACATCAACCTCTGGACCGGGATCGGGATGCTGGTCCTCGGGCTCTTCTTCCTGGTCTGGCTGAAGCTGCGGCCCACGGCGCCGCCGACACCTCCGGTGGAGGACGCCGGGAAGAAGTGACGGTCGGCATGTGACGCCGGGCAGTGGTCCGGCGTCCCCCGGCCACCCGGCGCGGATGTGACCGCGGGGGTGGGTCGCGCGGCCCGGCGCTGCCGGGGTGCCGCCGCGCCCACCCGTGCCGCCCCAGCGGCACGACTGCCCGCGGTGAGGACGAGCCGCAGGCGCGTACGGCGGGAAGGGGACGTGGCGGGGGGTGTTCGCCCGCAGCGGTTGGCGCGTCAACGCCCCGAGCCTCTGTCAGCACCCGATTCCGCGCCGTTCCGAGGACGAACACCCCCCGGCGCGGCCCCGACCCACCCACCGGACGTATCGCGCTACGCGCACCCCCACCGAACCCGCACAGGCGCCGCAGGCATCCCGCACCCCCACCGAACCCGCAGCGGCGCCGCAGGCATCCCGCACCCCACCGGAGCCGCAGCGGCGCCGCAGGCACGCCGCTCAACCGCCGGAGGCACCCGCCCGGTCCAGCAACCCCGTCCGCGCGGCCAGCGCCGCGGCCTCCAGCCGCGACCCGACGCCCAGCTTCATCAGCACCCGCTGGACATGCGTACGCGCCGTGGACGGAGCGATCCCCATCCCCGCCGCGATCAGCCGCGTGTCCTCGCCGTCCGCGACCCGCACCAGCACCTCCACCTCCCGCGGCGTGAGCATCTGCAGCAGCCGCTGCCCCTCGTCGTCGGGCTGCGCCGCCGGGTTCAGCAGCTCGCCGAAGGCCCCCTGCAGCAACGCCGGCGCCACCGCCGCATCCCCGCCCCGCGCCTTCATGATCGCCCGCTCGACGCCCTCTATCCGCTCGTCGTGCCGCACGTACCCCGACGCCCCCGCGGCGAACGCCGCCGCGATGCCCCGAGGGCTCGGCACCGGCCCCAGCACCAGCACCGCCACCTGCGGCCGCTCCCGCTTGATCCGCACCACCGGGTCGAAGATCCCCGGCTCGGCCGGCGTCGCCGTCCCCAGCAGGCACACCTCCGGCGCCCGGCTGATCACCAGCTCCGCCGCCCCCGCGGCCGGCGCCGCCGCCGCCAGCACCCGGTGCCCCCGCAGCTTCAGCGCCGAGGCCAGCGCCTCGGCGAGCAATCGGTGATCGTCGACCACCATGAGCCGTACTCCCATGGAGCAACCCCCCAGTCACCCAGTCCCCGGCACCCGGTCCCGGCACCCATGCCCCCGGCATGCCCGGCATGCTCCCGGAAGCTACACGCTAGCCAGCCCTCGCGCTGCCCCTACCCGCGAGAACCGCCCCGGAGCGCCGGATTCCCGCACAACGCGCCCCACAACGCGCCCCGGCCCCGCCCCTGGAACAGGGACGGGGCCGGTACGGTCACCCGAGCGAGGGCGTCGGCGACGGGGACGGCGACGCGACGGCGTCAGCCGTTGCTGCCGAACCCGATCGCCAGGTACTCCTTCTCGTCCGCGCTGGTCGGCTCGCTGGCGTACACCTGCGACATGTACAGGTGCCCCTGCGAGTAGAGCAGCTCGGAGTAGTCCGGCGACATGCTCGACTCCACGTCGCGCACCGCCTCCGTCGCCGGGTTCTCCAGCAGCACCGTCTGCTTGAACGTCGCGCCGTCGATGCTCACGACCTGGCCGCCCTTGTCGTACGGCGGGCGCTTGTAGGCGATGACGTTGCCGCCGTCCATGCGCAGCGGGGTGATCGTGTAGTCGTCGCCGGAGTCCGCGCGCTGGCCGGTCTGCTTGCCGGTGGCGAGGTCGAAGGCGACGACCTCGTTGGCCCGGCTGTACGACTCGCCGCCGCCCTCGTGCTCCTCGGTGGCGATGTAGAGCTTGCCGTTGCCGGCCGCGAGCCCGTGGCAGCTCTCGGTCTTGGTGATGCTGTCGCAGCTGGCCGCGAACTGGTCGCCGGGCGCCGAGATGCGGGTGAGCAGCTTGCCGGTCTTGTTGTCGATGGAGAAGAAGTCCGAGATGCCGCTGCCGTCCCCGGCGGAGTCGCCGACGTCGGCGGCCACGACCAGCGGGTTCGTCGACACGACGGCCGCGTACTCGATGCCCTTGGCCATCTTGTACTCGGTGATCACCTTCCCGCTCTTCGGGTCGATGGTCTGGATGTGCAGCTCCCGGGCGTCGTACGACCCGCACTTGCGCACCGCGACCAGCTTCTCGCCGCCGCCGTAGCCCGCGTCGTAGCAGGTGTCGGTGGTCTTCGGGGACCAGAGGATGTCGCCCTTGGCGATGTCGAAGGCGACACCGCCGTCGGAGCTGCCCGCGGCGACCGTGTCACCGCTGATCGTGACGTTGTCGAAGGAGATCGGCCCGTCACCGGCGGTCTTCGTCCAGACCTTCTTCCCGGCGTCCAGGTCGAGGACCGCGACCTGGGTGCAGCCGTGCGAGGGCTCCGCCTTGGTCGGCATGGCGGGCTGGTGGACGATCACCGTCTTGTTGTCGTCGGTGACGTGCCGGGTGACGGCGCACACGGGGCCGTCCAGCTTGATCGTCCACTTCTTGCTGCCCTTGTCGGGGTCGTACCCGTTGACCTCGGCGATGCCGCTCTTGGCGTACACCTTGTCGGTGAGCCACGAGCCGGAGACGACGACGCTGTCGTCCTCCTTGCTCACCGCGGGCATGGGGACCTGGAAGAGCACCTTGGCGGCCGGGTCGGAGGGCGCCTTCTCCTGGGCGCCGGAGGTCTTGCCGCCGTCGCCGCCCTTCTGGTCCGTACCGCCGTCGCCGCCCGTACCGCCGCTGGAGCTCGCGGTGTCGTCCTTGCCCCCGTCGTCGGAGGAACCGGCGTACCAGACACCACCGCCGATGATCAGCGCGATCGCGACGACGGCGGCCACGATGATCGCGACCTGTGCGTTGATCTTCCGTCCCCCGCCGGTCCCCGCGGCCTGCGGCTGCATGGGCATGGTGCTCGGCTGCTGGTAGCCGTATCCGGGCTGACCGGGCTGGCCGTAGGCCGGCGTCGGCTGCCCGTACGGTCCGGGCTGGCCGGGCTGCTGACCGGGATAGCCGTACCCGGGCTGCGGCTGGGCCTGCGGCGGCGCCTGCGGATACCCGTACCCCGGCTGCTGCGGCGGCGGACCCGCCGGCGGGGTCGGCGGAGCCGCGGGCGCCTGCGGCGGCGTCTGCGGGACGGCCCCGGGGGCCTGCGGGTAGCCGTAGCCCGGCTGGGGCCCCTTGCCGAGGTCCGGCCCCGGGGGCGGCGTGGGCGGCTGCTGCGGCGGCTGGTTCTGCGGCGGCCCGAAACCGCCCCCCTGCGGGGGCTGGTTGGGCGGCGGGGGCGGCGGCTGGGTCATGACGTGAGCACCTCGGAGAGCGGAGACGACGGGGACGGAACGGACCGCGAAAGCGCGGCCGGAGAGACGGCCGGAGGAACGGCCGGGGAAACGGCCGGCGAAGGGGCCGGAGAAGAGGTCACTTGCCGTAGGCGAGCATCAACTTCTCCTTCGACTCGTCGTTCCCGGTCAGGCGGGTGCTGGAGATGTAGAACCGCCCGTCGACCCAGTCGATGTCCTTGGAGTAGAAGCTGTTCTCGATGTCCGCGACGCCCTGCGGGTTCTGCAGCAGCTTCGCCGGCTTGTGGCTGCTGCCGCCGGTCGGGATGGACACGACCTGCCCGCCCGCGTCGTAGGACGGCTTGACGTACGCGATGAGCTGGTCGCCCTCGACCTTCATCGGCATCATCGACTCGTCCGCGGGGGACTTGGTGCGCCACTTCTCCTTGCCGGTGCTGAGGTTGATCGCGACGATCTCGTTGGCGCCGCTGGTCGCCTCGGTCGGCAGGTAGAGCGTGCCGGCGGCGACCGCCACGCCCGTGCAGCCCTGGAGGTCGCGTTCGAGGATGGCCCAGCCGCACTCGGGGGCGAAGTCCTCGTCGACGCCGACCTGTTCCTGGACCTTGCCGCCGGAGGTGAAGGAGGAGATGTTCCAGACCTTCTTGTCCTCGTTGGTGGCGTACACGACCAGCGGGTCGACGGAGTAGGCGCGGGCGATCCGCCAGTCCTTCTCGTACTTGTAGGTCCACAGGACCTTGCCGGTCTTCGGGTCGAGGCCCTGCAGCTCGTCGTGCGCGTTGTTGCCGCCCGCGCCGCAGGAGGCGACCTGGACGAGCTTGCTGGCGCTGCCCGCGAATCCGGCGGGGAAGCAGGCGTCGCCGTACTTCTTCTTCTCGTACAGCTTCTTGCCGCTCCGCACGTCGTAGGCGGTGCCGGACTGGGAGCGGCCGACCATCATGGTGTTGCCGCTGAGCGAGAGTTCGAGGGAGAGCGTGGAGTCGAACAGGTCACCGTCGGCGACCTCCTCGGACCAGCCCTTCTCGCCGGTGGCGAGGTCGATCTCCTGGAGCTTGTTGCACTTGGCGCGGTCGCTGGAGCCGCTCATGTAGGCGACGACGATCTTGTCGTCGGCCGTCTTCTCCGGGGTGACCGAGCAGATCTTCTCCGGGAAGGCGATCGGGTCCCAGGCGGGCTTGCCGTCGCCGACGTTGTAGGCGAAGACCTGCTTGTACGCCGCCTTCACCGCCGCCTTGTCGGTGATCCACATGCCGTCGGCGTCGGCGCCGGAGCCGGGGGCGTCGGGCGCCTCCTTGTACCAGAGCACCTTGGACTCGCCGGCCTGGCGGCCCTCGTTGAGGTTGTCGGGGTCCTCGCCGCCGTCGCCGCTGCCGTCACCGGGGTTGACCGGGGCGCCGCCCTTGGAGCCGGAGGGCTTGGGGTCGTCGGTCTTGGCGACGACGGGCTTCTTGTCCTTCTTGTCGTCGCCGCCGCTCGCGGTGACCGCCCACACGCTGCCGCCGATGACGAGCAGCGCCGCGACGGCCGCTCCGACGGCGAGGGCCGGCTTGCCCTTGAAGGGGTTGCGGGACCCGGGGCCGCCGGGCGGCGGCGTACTGGGGACGCCGGGAGCGCCGGGGTACTGCTGCTGCGGGTAGCCGTAGCCGGGCTGCTGGCCGTACGGCCCCGGCTGCTGCGGCTGGGCGGCGTACGGGCCGGAGTTGTACGGTCCGGGCTGCTGACCGTACGGCCCGGGCTGACCCTGCTGGCCCGGCTGCTGCGGATAGCCGTACCCCGGCTGCTGCTGCGGCGGCCCGGGCGGCGGGCCCTGCGGGGGTGGCGGGGTCGGTGCCCCGAAGCCTCCCGGCGGCGGGTCCTGCGGTGCTCCGAAGCCACCCGGCTGCGGCGGCTGATTCGGCGGCTGGCTCATCAGCGCGTTCCCCCTTATTACTCACTGATTTTTAGCCACGCCCCGGGTCACGCGCTGGCCCCGGAGTCGTCTACGGCGATCGTTCCTCAAGCCTCGGACCGCCCTGGGACAGTCCTCGGACGGCCTTTCTATCACCCGCGCCCAACCGCCCACCGGGCCGCGTCCGCCCCTGTTCCCAAGGGAGGACCGGCCCGTGATGCCTCTGTTACGCGCCTTCACGGGCCCTTTACATCACCCGCGCGCCCGGCGCACGCGGCCGCTCAGGCGTCCTCGGCCAGTTCCAGCCAGCGCAGTTCCAGCTCGTCGCGCTGCCCCGTCAGCTCGCGCAGCTCGGCGTCCAGTTCGGCCACCTTCGCGAAGTCCGTGGCGTTCTCAGCGATCTGGGCGTGCAGCTTGGTCTCCTTCTCGGAGACCTTGTCCAACTGCCGCTCGATCTTCTGGAGCTCCTTCTTGGCGGCGCGCACGTCGGCGGCGCTCTTCTCGGGCACGGCGGCGGCGGGCTTGGCCGCCACGGCCGGGGCGCTCGAGGTGGCGGCCTCCTCCATGCGCCGGCGCCGCTCCAGGTACTCGTCGATGCCGCGCGGCAGCATGCGCAGCGCGCCGTCGCCGAGCAGCGCGAAGACCCGGTCGGTGGTGCGCTCGACGAAGAACCGGTCGTGGGAGATGACGATCATCGAGCCGGGCCAGCCGTCGAGGACGTCCTCCAGCTGGGTCAGGGTCTCGATGTCGAGGTCGTTGGTGGGCTCGTCGAGGAAGAGCACGTTGGGTTCGTCCATGAGGAGCCGCAGCAGCTGCAGCCGCCGCCGCTCACCGCCGGACAGGTCCCCGACCGGCGTCCACTGCTTCTCCTTGCCGAACCCGAAGGTCTCGCAGAGCTGCCCGGCGGTCATCTCCCGCCCCTTGCCGAGGTCGACGCGCTCGCGGACGCGCTGTACGGCCTCCAGCACCCGCCAGTTCGGGTCGAGTTCGGCGACCTCCTGGGACAGGTACGCCAGCTTGACGGTCTTGCCGACCCGGACCTGGCCGGCCGCGGGCTGCTGCTCGCCGTCGCTGCGGGCGGCGTCGGCGAGGGCGCGCAGCAGGGAGGTCTTGCCGGCGCCGTTGACACCGACCAGGCCGATGCGGTCACCGGGGCCGAGCTGCCAGGTGACGTGCTTGAGCAGCACCTTGGGGCCGGCCTGGACGGTGATGTCCTCCAGGTCGAACACGGTCTTGCCGAGCCGGGAGGAGGCGAACTTCATCAGCTCGCTGCTGTCCCGGGGCGGCGGCACGTCGGCGATCAGCTCGTTGGCGGCCTCGACGCGGAAGCGGGGCTTGGAGGTGCGGGCGGGCGCGCCGCGCCGCAGCCAGGCCAGCTCCTTGCGGACCAGGTTCTGCCGCTTGGTCTCCTCGGTGGCGGCGATCCGCTCGCGTTCGGCGCGGGCGAAGACGTAGTCGGAGTAGCCGCCCTCGTACTCGTAGACGTCGCCCTTCTGCACGTCCCACATGCGGGTGCAGACCTGGTCGAGGAACCAGCGGTCGTGGGTGACGCAGACGAGGGCGGAGCGCCGCTCCCTCAGGTGGGCCGCGAGCCAGGCGATGCCCTCCACGTCGAGGTGGTTGGTGGGCTCGTCGAGGACGATCAGGTCCTGCTCCTCGATGAGCAGCTTGGCCAGCGCGATCCGGCGCCGCTCGCCGCCGGACAGCGGACCGATGACGGTGTCGAGCCCCTGCGGGAAGCCCGGCATGTCGAGCCCGCCGAACAGCCCGGTCAGCACGTCGCGGATCTTGGCGCTGCCCGCCCACTCGTGGTCGGCCATGTCGCCGATGACCTCGTGCCGGACGGTCGCCCCGGGGTCGAGGGAGTCGTGCTGGGTGAGCACGCCGAGCCGCAGTCCGCCGGAATGGGTGACCCGGCCGGTGTCGGGCTCCTCCAGTCTGGCCAGCATCCGGATCATGGTCGTCTTGCCGTCGCCGTTGCGTCCGACGACGCCGATGCGGTCCCCCTCGGAGACGCCGAGGGACACGCCGTCGAGAAGTGCACGGGTGCCGTACACCTTGCTGACGTTCTCGACATTGACCAGATTGACGGCCATTTCTCTCCTGCCTGGGGGATCGCTCGACCCTCCAGGGTAGTCCGGCCGCCGCGGGCCTCGGTCCGGCACCGTGGCCCCCGCCGCCGCGGGCCTCGGTCAGGGACCTTGGCCCCCACCGCCGCGGGCCTCAGTCCAGGACCGTGGCCCCCGCCGCCGCGCCCACCGCCGTACGCACGTCGCGGCAGGTCCCCGAGGCCCGGAGCACGCCCGCGATGTCGGAGGCCGACTTCGCGTCGGTCGCGAGGAAGGCCGTCGTCGGGCCGGAACCCGAGACCAGTGCCGCCAGGGCCCCGGCCGCCCGGCCCGCCGCGAGGGTGTCGCCCAGTTCCGGGTAGAGGGAGAGCGCCGCGGGCTGGAGGTCGTTGGTGACGGCGACCGCGAGCGCGGCGGCGTCGCCCTTCGCGAGGGCGTCGAGCACCGCCTGGTCGGCGACGGGTTCCGGGATGTCCCGGCCCTTGGCCAGCCGGTCGAACTCGCGGTAGACGGCCGGCGTCGACAGCCCCCGCGCGGCGAGCGCGAACACCCAGTGGAAGTCGCCGCCCACCTCCAGTTCCGTCAGCCTCTCGCCCCGCCCGGTGCCCAGCGCCGCCCCGCCGACCAGGCTGAACGGCACGTCGCTGCCCAGCTCGGCGCAGATGTCGAGCAGCTCCTCGCGGCCTGCGCCGGTGCCCCACAGCGCGTCGCAGGCGAGCAGCGCGCCCGCACCGTCCGCACTGCCGCCCGCCATGCCGCCGGCCACGGGGATGTCCTTGGCGATGTGGAGGTGGACGTCGGGCTCGCGGCCGTACCGCGCGGCCAGCGCCTCGGCCGCGCGCGCCGCGAGGTTGGTGCGGTCGAGCGGGACCTGGTCGGCGTCGGGCCCCTCGCAGGTGACGCGGAGCCCGTCGGCGGCCGGGGTGGCGGTGATCTCGTCGTACAGGGAGACGGCGAGGAAGACGTTGGCCAGGTCGTGGAAGCCGTCGGGGCGGGCGGCGCCGACCGCGAGCTGGACGTTGACCTTGGCGGGGACGCGGACCGTCACGCTCACTTGCTCGTCACTCCCTGACTTCCTACTGCTTGTGCTCGGCGATACGCGCGAACTCTTCCACGGTCAGGGCCTCTCCGCGCGCCTGCGGCGACACGCCCGCACCGACGAGTGCGGCCTCGGCGGCCGCGGCGGACCCCGCCCACCCGGCGAGCGCGGCCCGCAGGGTCTTGCGGCGCTGGGCGAACGCGGCGTCGACGACGGCGAAGACCTCGGCCTTGGACGCGGTGGTCTTCAGCGGTTCGCTGCGCCGGACGAGTGACACGAGCCCGCTGTCGACGTTGGGCGCGGGCCAGAAGACGTTGCGGCCGATGGACCCGGCCCGCTTGACCTCCGCGTACCAGTTCGCCTTCACGGACGGCACGCCGTAGACCTTCGAGCCGGGTCCGGCGGCCAGCCGGTCGGCGACCTCGGCCTGGACCATGACCAGGGTCCGCTCGATGCCCGGGAAGGTGTCGAGCATGTGGAGGAGGACGGGGACGGCGACGTTGTAGGGGAGGTTCGCGACCAGGGCGGTCGGGGCGGGGCCCGGGAGTTCGGTGACGTGCATCGCGTCGGAGTGGACGAGCGCGAACCGGTCGGCGCGCTCCGGCATGCGGGCGGCGACCGTGGCCGGCAGGGCGCCGGCGAGGACGTCGTCGATCTCGACGGCGGTGACCCGGTCGGCGGCCTCCAGCAGGGCCAGGGTGAGCGAGCCGAGACCCGGTCCCACCTCGACCACCACGTCGTCGGGGCGTACCTCGGCGGTGCGGACGATGCGGCGGACCGTGTTCGCGTCGATGACGAAGTTCTGGCCGCGCTGCTTGGTGGGGCGTACGCCGAGGGCGGCCGCGAGTTCACGGATGTCGGCGGGGCCCAGAAGGGCGTCGGGGGTGGGGCTGCTCACCCCGCAAGGGTAGCCGGGGGCGAGGCGGCCTCAGTCCCGCAGCCGGGCGCCTCGGTCCCCAGCCGGGGGCTCAGTCCCGCAGCCGGGCGCCGCAGTGCGGCCAGGCGCTGCTGCCGCTGCGTACGTACAGCTTCTGCGCCCGGTACGTCTGCTCCGCGGCCGACGCGTCCTCGGGGCGGCCCTCGCCGCCGAGGTCGTGCCAGGTGGCGGAGTCGAACTGGTAGAGCCCGCCGTACGTCCCGGACGGGTCGACGGCGTCCGCGCGGCCGCCCGACTCGCAGGCGGCCAGGCCCTGCCAGTTCAGGTGGTCGGCGCCGTGGACGGAGACCGGCCGGGGCCGGGTGCCGACTCGCACGATCCGCGGGCTGGGCTCGCGGACCACCTCGGTGCGCAGGCGGCGCGGCTTCTGCCGGACGCCGTTGACGGTGCGCAGGGCGTACGTGGTGCGGCGCAGCCCGGGCCGGCCCGCCTGCTGGACGACCTCGGTGCCCCGGAAGAGGGAGGCATCCTCGGCCCGTCGCTCGTCGAAGGGGATCGGGTCCTCGCGGACCTCCTGGGACCCGGTGATCCGCAGCACGGTGACGGTCTGCCCGTCGCGCGGGAAGCCGGTCGCGGGGACGGACGTGGTGTCCTCGCCGCGCAGGGTGATGCCGGCCTGCTCGACGACCTCCCGCACGGTCGCGGCGTTGGTGCGGACGGTGCGGGTCCGGCCGTCCGCCAGCACGGTCACCACCCGCTCGGTGCGCACCACCAGGGCGAGCCCCTCGCGGCCGATGCGCCGGGAGGGCTCGGTGGACAGGTGGGCGCCCTGTGTCCGTACACCGAGCTGCCGCAGCGCGCCCTGCACGGTCCGCGCGGTCGTCCACACCTGGCGCCGGTGGCCGTCGAGGGTGAGCAGCACGGGCCGTCCGTGACGGACGGTGATGTCCTCGCCACTGGTCAGCGGGGCGCCGGGGGCGGGTTCGATCACGTCGTGGGCGCCCACCTGGACGCCCTCCTCGGCGAGCAGCTCGGTCACGTCGTCGGCGAAGGTGTGCAGCGTGCGCGGGGTGCCGTCGACGGTCAGCTCGACCGCCTTGTCCTTGGCGACGAAGGCGGTGGTGCCGCCCGCCAGGAACGCCACCACCAGGGCCCGCGGCAGCAGCCGGCGCAGGGAGGCGTCCGCGCGCCCCGCGCCCCGCGCCCGGCGCCGGCGCTCGGCCCGGCCGTCGCCCTGCCGCGGCAGCGCGGGCACGGTCGGCTCATGGACCGGCTCGTGGACGGGCCGGTACGTGTCGCCGTACGGCAGGGTGGGCGCGCTGTGCAGGTCGTACGGGGCGGGGTATTCGTACGTCTCGTACGCCCCGTACGTCTCGCGGGTGCCGTATGCCCCGTACGCCTCGTACGCCTCGTGGGTGTCGTACGCCCCGTACGTCTCGCAGATGCCGTACGCCCCGTACGTCTCGTACGTCTCGTACGCCTCTGCCGGCTCGAACTGCGTTCTGCTCACACCCACACGCTCCAGCCCACACGCTCCAGGGGTCCCGATCGGGCCCCCAGAACCTAGCGGAGCGTCGGTCACTCTCCCAAGCGACGCGACTACTCAGCGTGTCAGTAGCCGAAGGCGCGGGCCGTGTTGGCGGCGAGGGCGGTCGCCAGGGTGTCCTCGTCGACGCCCCGTACGTCCGCCATGGCACGCACCGTGACCGGCACCAGGTAGGGCGCGTTCGGCCGCCCCCGGTAGGGCGCCGGCGTCAGGAACGGCGCGTCGGTCTCCACCAGGACCAGCTCGGGCGGGGCCACGGCGAGGGCGTCGCGCAGGTTCTGGGCGTTCTTGAAGGTGACGTTGCCGGCGAAGGACATGTAGTACCCGGCGCGGGCGCAGATCTCGGCCATCTCGGCGTCCCCGGAGTAGCAGTGGAAGACGGTGCGCTCGGGGGCGCCCTCCTCCTTCAGGACGCGCAGAACGTCGGTGTGGGCGTCGCGGTCGTGGATGACGAGGGCCTTGCCGTGCCGCTTGGCGATCTCGATGTGGGCGCGGAAGGACCGCTCCTGGGCTTCCTTGCCCTCCGGACCGGTGCGGAAGTAGTCGAGGCCCGTCTCGCCGACGCCCTTGACCTGCGGGAGTGCCGCGAGCCGGGCGATCTCCGCGAGGGCGTCGTCGAGGGCGGCGTCACCGCCGGGCTGCCGTGCGCCCTGCCGGGACCAGCCGTCGGGATCCCCGTGCACGATGCGCGGCGCCTCGTTCGGGTGCAGGGCGACGGTGGCGTGCACGGCGTCGTGCGCCGCCGCGGTCTCGGCGGCCCAGCGGGACCCCGCGAGGTCGCACCCGACCTGGACGACGGTCGTCACGCCGACCGACGCGGCCTTGTCGAGCGCGTCCTCGACGGTGCCGGACTGCATGTCGAGGTGGGTGTGCGAGTCGGCGACCGGCACCCGGAGCGGCTCGGGCAGCGGGGGCGCGGTGTGCTTGTCGGACCGGCCGGAGGCGTTCGAAGGCATGCCCCGATCCTACGAAAGCGCCCGCGCGCCGCCGGTGGGGTCAGCTCGCCCTGCGGTGGAGGTGGAAGGCGTGCAGGAGGTCGGTCAGGTGCCAGTGCCGGCGTCCGCCGGACAGTCCCGGCGCCCCCGGCCCCGGCGTCTCGGGCACCAGCGGCACCTCGAGGGGGCCGGCCGGCGGCACCCGGTGGACGGTGTGGGTGGCGCCCCGCACCGAGGCCACCCGGCCCGGGCGCAGGATCCGTACGACGTGGCTGTCGCAGGTGGCGCAGGCCGGCCGGGTCAGCGGGGAGGGCACGACGCGGCCGTCCGCGACGTAGAGCACGAACGCGTGGCCGTCGGCGTCCGTGTGGTGCTCGATCTCGAACGACTGCTCCCAGCCGTGCCCGCAGCGCATGCAGGCGAAGGAGTACGACTCGTGGACGACGGCGGTGGCACCGGCACGCACTCGGGTCCGCACGGTGCTCTCACTCATGCTCATCCCGGCTCCTTCGGTTCGTTCGGTTCCTTCCTCCAGTGGACTCCTCCACCAGCGGGAAAGCACCAGGCGCTGCCGAGTGTTTTAGCCGATTTGAGCTGTCCTTGGCAGGAACGCCCGCAACGTCAGGGACGGGTCAAGGGCGACCCTACGGATCCCCTCAGATCCCCACGTCCTTCGCCGCGTCCTTGGCCTTGTCCTTGGCCTCGTCCTTGGCCGCGTTCTTGGCCGCGTTCTTCGCCGCCACCACCGCGTCGAACACCTCCCGCTTGGGCACGCCGACCTGGGCGGCCACCGCGGCGATCGCCTCCTTGCGCCGCTCCCCCGCCTCCTCGCGCACCCGCACCCGCCGCACCAGCTCCTCGGCGCCGACCTCCTCGGACCCCTTCTCCGGTGCCCCCTCGACGACGACGGTGATCTCCCCCCGTACCCCTTCACCGGCCCACGCGGCCAGCTCACCGAGCCCTCCGCGTTTGACCTCCTCGTACGTCTTGGTCAGTTCCCGGCAGACGGCGGCCCTCCGGTCGGTGCCGAAGACCTCGGCCATGGCGGCGAGGGTGTCGTCGAGGCGGTGCGGGGCCTCGAAGTAGACGAGGGTCCGGCGCTCCTCGGCGACCTCGCGCAGCCGGGTCAGCCGCTCACCGGCCTTGCGGGGCAGGAAGCCCTCGAAGCAGAACCGGTCGACCGGCAGCCCCGACAGGGCGAGCGCGGTCAGCACGGCGGACGGCCCGGGGACGGCGGTGACGCGCACACCGCGCTCGACGGCCGCGGCCACCAGCCGGTACCCGGGGTCGGACACCGACGGCATCCCGGCGTCGGTGACCAGCAGCACCCGCGCTCCCCCGGCCAGCTCCTCCACCAGCTCCGGCGTACGGGCGGACTCGTTGCCCTCGAAGTACGACACGACACGCCCCGCGGGTGCCACGCCGAGCGCCTGGGTGAGCCGGCGCAGCCGCCGGGTGTCCTCGGCGGCGACGACGTCCGCACCGGCCAGTTCCGCGGCGAGCCGGGGCGGGGCGTCCTGGACGTCGCCGATGGGAGTGCCCGCGAGTACAAGGGTTCCAGTCACGCCCCCATCCTCCCAGCCCTCCCGCAGTCCTCCCGCAGTCCTCCCGGCCGGTCCTCCCGGAAGGGGAACGTATCCGCACCCGGGAGGGCCATGCACGGGACGTGCACAGCGCGGTTCCCTACGATGGCGCGGTGACCAGTACCGCGTCCTCCACGGACACCCTGCACGACCAGGCCCCGCACGACGAGCGGCCCACCTGGCAGCAGCGGCTGCGCCGCTTCGGCTACCCGGCGGGGCCCGCGACCGGCGACGTCCGCGACCGGCTGGTGCCGCCGTACACGAGCCCGAGCCCGCGCCTGTGGGTCTTCCTGGGCCTGTCGAAGCCGCTCGCCGACCGGGTGACCCGCTGGTCGGCGTGGGGCGGTCCGCTGCTGGTGGCACTGCTCGCGGGGGTGCTGCGGTTCTGGAACCTGGGCAGCCCGAAGGCGGTGATATTCGACGAGACGTACTACGCCAAGGACGCGTGGGCGCTGATCCACCGCGGCTTCGAGGTCAACTGGGACAAGAACGCCAACGACCTGATCCTGAACAGCGGCGGCGACGTCCCGATCCCGACCGACGCGGCGTACGTGGTGCATCCGCCGGTCGGCAAGTACGTCATCGGCCTCGGCGAACTGCTGTTCGGCTTCGACCCCTTCGGCTGGCGCTTCATGACGGCGCTGCTTGGCACGCTGTCGGTGCTGCTGCTGTGCCGGATCGGCCGCCGCCTGTTCCGCTCCACGTTCCTCGGCTGCCTGGCGGGCGCCCTGATGGCGCTGGACGGCCTGCACTTCGTGATGAGCCGCACCGCGCTGCTGGACAGCGTGCTGATGTTCTTCGTGCTGGCCGCCTTCGGCTGCCTGGTCGTCGACCGCGACAAGGCCCGTTCGAGACTCGCCGCGGCACTTCCGGTGGACGAGGACGGCCGCGTCCGCCCGGACGCGCACATTGCCGAGACCCTCCGCCTCGGATGGCGTCCGTGGCGGCTGACGGCGGGCCTGATGCTGGGCCTGGCGGCGGCCACCAAGTGGAACGGCCTCTACATCATGGCGGCCTTCTGCGTGATGGCGGTGCTGTGGGACGTAGGCTCCCGCCGCGTCGCGGGCGCCCACCACCCCTACCGCGCGGTACTGCGCCGCGACCTGGGCTGGGCCTTCCTCTCCACGGTCCCGGTGGCCCTGGCGACGTACCTCCTCTCCTGGCTGGGCTGGATCCTCTCCCCCTCCGACGGCACCGGCGGCTACTACCGCGACTGGGCGACGAAGGACGGCGCGAACAGTTCCTGGTCGTGGCTCTTCCCCGACTGGTGGCGCAGCCTGTGGCACTACGAGACCCAGGTCCTGGAGTTCCACACCCACCTGACCTCGCCGCACACCTACCAGTCGAACCCCTGGAGCTGGATCGTCCTGGGCCGCCCGGTCTCCTACTTCTACGAGTCCCCGTCGGCGGGCTCGGACGGCTGCCCGGTCGACGCGGGCGAGAAGTGCGCCCGCGAGGTCCTCGCCCTGGGCACACCCCTCCTCTGGTGGGTGGGCTGCTTCGCCCTCCTGTACGTCCTGTGGCGCTGGCTCTTCCGCCGCGACTGGCGCGCGGGCGCCATCGCCTGCGGCGTGGCCGCCGGCTACCTCCCCTGGTTCATGTACCAGGAGCGCACGATCTTCCTCTTCTACGCCGTCGTCTTCGTCCCGTTCCTGTGCCTCGCGGTGGCCATGCTCCTGGGCGCGATCATCGGCCGCCCCGGCTGCACCGACACCCGCAGAGTCGCGGGCGCGACGGGAGCGGGCGTCCTGGTCCTCCTCATCGCCTGGAACTTCATCTACTTCTGGCCCCTGTACACGGGCACGGCGATCCCGATGGAGGAGTGGAGAGCGCGGATGTGGCTGGATACGTGGGTTTAGCTGGACGGACACACTACGAGAGCGAGGCAGCCTGCCGCGCCCTCGTAGTCGTTGTTGGTCGTTGGCGGTTGTCATGGGCCGCCCTTGGACGGCCCGGAGACGGCCCCGTCGCCTGGATCCGGAGCAGGCTTACCGCAGGCTCAGTGCACCGCCTACGGCCTATGGCTTCTCGTGAACTGCTCACTTGTAGGGGATACCTGGGAAGCGTGGTCGGTCACAACGTCCGCGCAGGGGTTCATGCCGGGCAGTGACCGCCGCTCTAAGGAGTTCGATCCGCTCCGCTCCAACTGGTGTCGGCGACTGGTGCGACGGCCGGACAGAGACGCTGGTGTACGTCCCTGTCCGGCGTCGTTACTGTCAGCAATGGATGTCAGAAGCCATCTGATCCGTAGCTGTACAGAGATCGGTCAGTCAGGGCTTGAACAGCCAGCGTTCGATCTCGTCGATGCCGACGCGGCGCCCGAGCTGCTTGCTCTCCTCGTGGGCCCAACGGTCCAGGAGCGCGCAGTACCGGACGTAGGTGCTGGTGGGCCATCCGTGCTCACCGAGTGAGTCCCACTTGCAGATGTCTCTGAGCGTGGCGGCTACCTGGGAGTCGAGAATCACGCACGGGTGGTCGAGCGCGCCACTGCCCGCGAAATACAAGAGCTTGGTCGAGAACGCCGGACCCAGATAGGCAATGGCGTTGCGGCCTCCCGGGCGCAGAGCTTCGTACGCATGCGCCGGATCTTCGAGAGCCGCCTGCAGAGCCTGGCGCAGAGCCGCCACGGCTGAGGACGGGCTATCCGCCACCGCTTGGATGCGCTGGCGGTTGAGGCGGAGCCTCCTGCCGCTGCCCCAGGCGAGGACTCGCCACAGAAATCGAAGCAGTTCCTCTTCGCCGCCCGCATCAAGGTTGGCCGCGTCCCTGAATAGGTCACCGCGACTGAGTTGCGCGACATCTGGTTCGGTCACGGGCACACCTGGCAGGTGAGCGGCGGCTATCTCGGTGTTCCACCAGTCGGTGGCGATGGGGATGGTGTGACCGTCGATCCGCTCTGATCGCTGCTTGACAAGGGCCTCACGGCACGCGCGCGGCATCTGCAGGCGGGACAGGTCGGTGGATGCCATGGCTCCATCCTGCCCCGCAGGGAGAAGAAGTGATGCCAACTCCGGTGCTCAGGCTTGCCGATACTGGCGAACAACGACGCTCGGCTAACGCTGCGGAACAGTCTTGAGCAGCTTCGGCAACCAACACGGCTCCGGAGGACCGCTTTGCCTCATAGCCATTGCGCTGGCTCGAAGCTGCATCCCCTCCCAGATCGTTGGAATTGGTCCACAGACAATCCACAAGGTCGGCACTCTCACGGCCATCTCGCGGTCCGCAGCCTGTTCGCCTACGGACGGTCGTGGCTGGCGTCCTCCCGCCGTTCACCACGCCAGTCTGCGAGCTGCTGCTCGATGGATGTCAATCGCTCGTTCATCTTGCTTAGCTCAAGGTGAATGGATTCGAGCTGGGTTGCGACGGCTACCTCCAAGGAGTGAGGCTCCAGCGCTTGCGGGTTGGCTTCTGCGGGAGCCTGGACGAACACCCCCCGGCCTTGCTGGGAAATCACGAGCCCTTCATCGCGAAGGACGCGTAGAGCATGCTGGACTGTCATTAGCGCCGTACCGAACTCCTGCGCCAACTCCCGGCCGGACGGGATTCGACTTCCGGGTCCAAGCTTCCCGGTTGCGATGTCTTCGCGGAGCGTGGCAGCGATTTGCAGGTAGGCCGGGCGCCGGTCGTCAGGACTCAACTCCATGTAGTGATCCTAATCGCTCTAGGTCAGTTGGCCGCATCGTCTTGCCGACCACGGGACCACCTCGATAGCCTCCTCATGCGAACTAGATCGACCTAGGTCACATGAGGCGTGGCCCCAGGTCTCGTTCGCAGTGCGACTGAGCCCTGTGATGTGGTGGGCCGGCCAAGCGGTGGCGATGACCGGAGATACTGGGATGGAACCTGGAGGTACAAGTGACGATCTTCGAGCAGGAGAGCATGTTTGGAGCTGCGGACGATGGCCCGACGTCGATCATCCGGAGCGTGGTCCCGGCGGCGACGGCGCTTGAGACGGGCTTTCCTGCCGGAGCCGTATCGGCTGCTGCCGAGCGGGAGTCTTGGCGTAAGGAAGTGCACCGCCCTGCCACGCACACCCACAAGTGGTGGGCGCAGCGACTCGGCTCCGTTTTCCGTGGAATCCTGGCCGCCGCAGTGGCAGAAGACGAACAGGACGCGATCGAGTGCTACAGCAATGCACTGCGGCTCGATGGCCTTGTCGTCTGCGACCCATTCGCCGGTTCGGGGACCACGCTGGCCGAGGCGGCCAAGCTGGGCGCAAAGGTGGTCGGCAGGGATATCAATCCTGTTGCTACTTTGGTGCAGCGGCAGGCATTGGCTCAGTGGGACCGCGCACGCCTGGACCAGGCGTTCAAGCAGGTGGAAAGTCAGGTTCGCCACGAGATCGATCGACTACATCGGGACAAGCACGGCCGCCCTGTCCTCTACTATTTTTGGGTTGCTCTCGTTCCGTGCCCGCAATGCCCTTCGGACGAACCGCCGGTCGAACTGTTTAGTCGGTACGTGTTCGCACAGCACGCTTACCCGAAAAAGTACCCGACCAGTAGGGCGACGTGTCCACACTGCCACGCAGTCGTGATCGTCAACGTGGTGAAAGATGATCAGCTAGCCTGCGACTCCTGTGGCCGCACCTCTGGCCTGACTGGACCAGTCAACCGTGCGAATATGACGTGCCCCCAAGGGCATAGGACAAAAGTCCTCGATGCTCTCGGGGATCAGCCTCCGCAGTTCCGGATGTACGCAAAACAAGTTCTCGGTGCTGATGGAGCGCGACTGTACGAACCAATCGATGACTTCGATCGAGCCCTCTATGCAGAAGCCGAGAAGCTTCTAGACGAGCGGCGTTCTGAGCTTGTACTGCCCGTCGGCACCCTCGATGATGGACACAACACCCGGCAGGCGATCCGCTGGAACTATCGAGAGTGGCGACAGTTCTTCAACGCCCGTCAACTCTACAGCTTGGGTCTGCTCGGCTCGGCAATCCGTGATCTCATCCCGAATTCCGAGCGTGAGGCGCTGGCTGCGCTCTTCTCCGGCGTGTTGGAGTTCAATAACCTTTTCTGCTCCTTCAAGGGTGAAGGGACCGGAGCCGTTCGGCACATGTTTTCCAACCACGTGCTGAAGCCCGAGAGGACGCCGCTCGAAGCGCATCCGTGGGGCACGCCTGCGTCCTCCGGGGCTTTCTCCACGCTCTATCAGTCACGCATCATCCGTGCATGGGAATACAAACGCCAGCCGCATGACCTAGTGCCGGTAGGCAATAGCCCAGAGCGCGTCTTCGGATTGTCACAACCTCTTTCGCTGAAAATGGGAGACGTTGAAGACTTCGAGTATGGGAGGGCCGGCGCGTACGTCCACTGCGGCTCGTCTGCCTCGTTCGATCTCCCGGACGCATCAGTCGACTTGGTAATCACCGATCCGCCGTTCATGGACAACGTCCACTACAGCGAACTCGCCGACTTCTTTCACGCCTGGCTTCGCCGAATCCATCCTTTCGACAATTATCCGGTACAGTCCGCCACGACCCGTCATCCGGACGAGGTTCAATCCGCTGATCCTGCGGAGTTCGGTCGCGCCATTGCCGCTGTGTGGAAAGAGTGCTCGCGCCTGCTCAAGCCGAACGGAATCCTCGCCTTCACCTTCCATCAAGCACGCATCGCTGGATGGGTCGAGTTGGTAAAAGCGCTGGAGGCCGCGGGGTTGGTGATCACCGCAATCCAGCCCGTAAAGGCGGAGATGAGCACCAGCACCGTCAAGTCCAGTGCCGCTGATCCTTCCAACTTGGACTCAATCGTGGTATGCCGACCTGCAGGGCATACCATTCCCGAGATGGCCACCGTTGAGGCAGTTCGAGAACGTTCCACTACTGCACTGCGCGAGTGTCAGGAGGCAGGCGTCAAGGTCGGTTATGCGGATGTTGAGTCGGTGGTCAGAGGGTCCGTTCTGGCGCTGCACACGCTTCCTGGTAACTCTCTGACGGTGGAATCGCTAACGGCGGCAGCTGGTGAGGCAGTTACTGAAGCTGCCGCCGTCCTCGGTGTGCGCTCTAACCGAGGGTGAACGTCCGGAGGTCGATCTGGAAGCGGCCTCGCTGAGCTGTCTCTTCCTTGCGCTTCGACGGCTGAGGGAAGGGATCCAGCGCGGTGTCCTCCCTGGAGGGAGATAGCCTGGCAAGTCGGTAACAGTGGAAGAGCTCGAACACCCCGGGCGAGACAGTGCGGGTCATGTCGCGCACATGGACGAGAGGCTGCTCGTCCGCGAGATCATTCCGCTCGCTGATCAGCGTAGCTGCCTTCAGCGTCCAGTCCCAGCCAAGCGGGTTGGAGAACAGCAGCATAGGCCGCAGGCGATTGGCCCCGTCGCCGTAGGTGCCGAGTCCGATCTGCTTCGTTCGGGTGCCTGTGATGCTGTCGTACAGGTCGACATCCTTATTGAGGACAGCACCGGCTACCAGCACCATGGAGTGCACTTGCACGGTGCCGCTCTCTCTGTCGCCTTCCAACGCAACGAATAGGTAGAAGCCCGGAATTCGAATTTCGCTGCCGTCCTGAGCGTACACTCGCATTGTCGCGCATGGCGGGGTGCTGTTGTAGTCCAATCCCGTGGAACGGGCAGGCTGTCCGTTCTTTCCAAGATCAACTTTCTTGACCTCAAGGCCGAAGACGGCACGCGGGTCGTAATCCACCCCGCCGGCCTCTAGCAGTTCGTACTCTTCCGGCCGAGCGATCACGGCGTCCGGTGACACCAGAGGCTTGTCCGCGCGAAGAACGATGACTTCCTCTGGCATCTCCTGACGCAACAGCTCTGTGACGTACTCATCGAAGGGGTCGTCCTGAGTGTTCCGCTTGTCCCGGAGTTGGAAGGGAACGGAGTGTCCTTGGTCATCGAAAAATCTCTCCGAGAGGATGGTGAAGGCCATCGCCGGAAGATCGCCAGGGCGAACCCTGCTAGTTCCATCGAAGTTCATGGCGCCAGAGGTAGCACATGTGGCGGACGATCGGCTGAGTGTTGATCACACTGCTACAGGATGCTCGGCCGACCCGCGGCCCTCGTTGCCCAGGATGGGTGCCGCTAGGTCGGCGGATCAGCTCGGGCACCACCTGCCATGCGTGCTCCTACTGCTGTTCGGCGGCGCAGCTGGGCTACGGCTTCCCTGGCGACGCCGATGACTTCGAGGCCGAGCTGGCCCGTGAGATCAACCATGCCGACCCCGCCGACCTCTCCGGCATCGTTCGCCTCGCGGAGGAGTTCCGCGGCCGGGTGATCACCCGCCAGGACCCGGCCTTCAGCACCTCTGTCGCGCCGTCGCAGAGATTCAGGCAGCCCGAAGGACCGGCCGGTGACCGGCGGCCAGGACCGGACCATTGCCGAGATCACCTAGGCGTCTACGACACGCCTCCTCCCGAACCCGGCCTGATCCGCGTCGCTCTGGTCTCACCCGTCCACTTCGCGGGCGGCGGCACCGGGTTCTGACCCTCGCGTGCCCCGCCCCCGGTCTCCTTTAGGCCACCAAACGGAAACGGTCGTACCGCTCGTCACTCCCTGCGCATAGAGTGCAACCCACAACTGCTTCTGAACGCGTTCAAGAAGGCGGGCGGAAGGTCTGACGGGGAGGGGACTGCCGATGGGCAGGGGGGTCAAGGTTGCCGTCATAGGCGGGGTGTTCGCCGTGATGGTGGGCGGGGCCGGGTACGGGGCCTACAACGTGGTGTCGGCGCTGGACGGTGGCGGGGGGTCGTCCGGGGCGTCGGAGGCCAAGAGCGGGCCGCCGGGCGAGGACGAGGTCGCGGAGACCAGCGAGAAGTTCTTCACGGCCTGGGAGAAGGGCGACGCGACGACCGCCGCGTCGTACACCAACAACGCCTCGGTCGCCGGAGCGCTGCTGACGGCCTACGGCGAGGACGCGCACATCAGCGGCGTCGAGATCACGCCGGGCAAGACGGCCGGCACCTCCGTGCCGTTCTCCGTGAAGGCGAAGGTGTCGTACGAGGGGACGACGAAGCCGCTCAGTTACAAGAGCACGCTGACCGTGGTGCGCGGGGAGACGAGTGGGCGGGCACTGGTCGACTGGGAGCCGTCCGTCGTCCATCCCGGTCTCAAGGACGGGGACACGCTGGTCACCGAGGAGTCGGCGACCCCGCAGATCCAGGCCGTCGGGCGCAACGGCACCGTGCTGACGAAGGAGAAGTACCCCTCGCTCGGCCCCGTCCTCGCCACGCTGCGGGAGCGGTACGGCTCGAAGGCCGGCGGCACTCCCGGTGTCGAGCTGGCGGTGCGGCACACGGCCGCGGACGCGCCGGACACCCCGCTGCTGACGCTGACCGAGGGGAAGCCCGGGAAACTCGAGACGACGCTCAGCGCGAGCGTGCAGGCCGCGGCCGAGAAGGCGGTGAAGCGGTACGGCGAGTCCTCCGTGGTCGCCGTGAAGCCGAGCACCGGGGAAGTGCTGGCCGTGGCGAACAACCGTAAGGACGGGTTCAACGCCGCGTTCCAGGGGCGGGTCGCCCCCGGTTCCACCATGAAGATCATCACCGCGGCCATGCTCATCGACAACGGCGTGACCTCGATGAACGGGCCGGCGCCCTGCCCCGACACGGCGACCTGGCAGAGTCAGACCTTCAAGAACCTGACCAACATGAAGCCCAACGAGAGCGCCACGCTCGCCAACACCTTCCTGCGCTCCTGCAACACCGGCTTCATCAAGCTCGTCGACGAGAAGCCGCTCACCGACTCCTCGCTTACCGAGGAGGCCCAGGAGCGCTTCGGGCTCGGGCAGGACAACTGGCAGACCGGCATCGTCTCCTTCGACGGGAGCGTCCCCGCCTCCGGCGGCCCGGACCGCGCGGCCAACGCCATCGGGCAGGGCCAGGTGCAGATGAACCCGCTGAACATGGCCTCGGTCACCGCGACCGCCATCACCGGTGAGTTCCGCCAGCCGTACCTGGTCCCGTTCGACCTGGACGACCGGGAGCCGGCCACCGCCAAGGGGCTGCCGCAGGGCACCGCCTCCCAGCTCAAGCAGATGATGAAGCTGACCGCCACCCAGGGCACCGCCATCAACGCCATGTCCGGGCTCGGCGGCGACATCGGCGCCAAGACCGGGTCGGCCGAGGTCGACGGACAGACGGTGTCCAACAGTTGGTTCACCGGGTTCCGGAACGACGTCGCGGCGGCGGCCATGACCGAGGAGGGCGGCCACGGCGGCGACGCGGCCGGGCCGATCGTCGCAGATGTGCTACGAGTCGGCGGCTGACCCGGACCGGCGGCCGTGATGCCCCTACTGTGGTCGCCGTCGTAAGCAGCATCCGGCACCGATACGCACCTAGGAACGGGACGCAGTGGGCAGCAGAAGGGGCGCCGCCGAGCGGCGCAGGACGAAACCCGCCGTGATCGGCAGTGTGGCCGCCGTGGTCGTGGCCGGTGCCGGATTCGGTGCCTACGCGGTGTACGGCGGCGGGGCCGACGGTGACGACACCGCGCGGACCAAGTCCGCGGCGGCCGCGGAGAAGGTGAAGTCGGGCCCGCTGACGGCGGCCGAGGTCACCTCGACCGCCCAGCGGTTCCTGACCGCCTGGCAGCAGGGCGACGTGGCCGCCGCGGCCGCCGCGACCGACGACGCCGAGGCCGCCAAGGCGCTGCTCACCGGCTACGCCAAGGACGCCCGCATCAAGGACGCCACCTTCACTCCGGGCACCCCGGCCGGGGAGAAGGTCCCCTTCTCCGTCAAGGCCACCGTCGCCTACGAGAAGGCGGCCGAGCCGCTGGCGTACGACAGCGCGCTGACCGTCGTCCGCCGGGAGGGCGACGGCGAGCCCCGCGTCGACTGGCACGCGGCCGTCGTGCACCCGGAGTTGCGGGACGGGGACAAGCTGGTCACCGGGAAGGCCGGGGATCCGCCGGTCAAGGCGCTGGACCGGAACGGCGCGGAGATCACCGCCGCGAAGTACCCGTCCCTCGGCACCGTCCTGGACGGGCTGCGCGACAAGTACGGCAAGAAGTCCGGCGGCACCCCCGGCGTCGAGTTGCGCGTGGTGCGCGGCGAGGCGGCCGGTGACGGCAAGGACGGCAAGGGCTCGAAGGAGTCCGGGGCCGACGAAGTCGCCGACAAGACGCTGCTGGAACTGAGCAAGGGCACTCCCGGCACCCTGAAGACGACGCTCGACCCCGCCCTCCAGACGGCCGCCGAGAAGCAGGTCGACGGCAAGAAGGGTGCATCGGTGGTGCTGCTGCGCGCCTCCACCGGCGAGGTGCTCGCGGTCGCCAACGGCGGGCACGGCTTCAACACCGCCTTCCTCGGCTCGCTCGCCCCCGGCTCCACCATGAAGGTCATCACGGCCTCGATGCTGCTGGAGAAGGACCTGGCGTCCGTGAACGAGAAGCACCCGTGCCCGAAGTACTTCGAATACGGCGGGTGGAAGTTCCAGAACGACGACAAGTTCGAGATCAAGGACGGCACCTTCAAGGCGAGCTTCGCCCGCTCCTGCAACACCGCCTTCATCAGCCAGGCCCCCGAGTTGAAGGACGACGACCTGACCAGGCAGGCCAAGGAGGTCTTCGGCCTGTCCATGAACAACTGGTCGGTCGGCGTGTCCACCTTCGACGGCAGGGTGCCGGTGCAGAGCAAGGCCCAGATGGCCGCCTCCCTCATCGGCCAGGGCGGGGTGCGGATGAACCCGCTGAACATGGCCTCGGTCTCGGCGACCGTGAAGTCGGGCTCCTTCCACCAGCCGTACCTGGTCGCCCCGTCGGTCGACGGGCGGGCGCTCGCCACGGCCTCCCGCACGATGTCCGGCGAGACGCTCGGCGCGCTGCGCGAGATGATGTCCTACACGGCGGCGTACGGCACCGCGGCGGAAGCCATGGCCGGGGTCAGCGGCGACGTGGGTGCCAAGACCGGCTCGGCGGAGGTCGACGGGCAGGAGAAGCCCAACGGCTGGTTCACCGCGTACCGGGGCGACCTGGCGGCGGCGGGCGTGGTCCAGCAGGGCGGGCACGGCGGCGACACGGCGGGCCCGATGGTCGCGGCGCTGCTCAAGGCAGGCGGCTGACCCCCGTCACGTGCCCCCGTCACGCGGCTCAGTGGGCCACAGGCTGTTCAGTGGGCCACCGGCTGTGCGGTCGCCTGGTACGTGCGGCGCAGGAAGCGGATGAGGGCCTTGTTCTCGAACTGGACCACCGAACAGCCCTGCGGGGAGTGGAACTCGACCACGGCCTGCACCCGCCCGCACGGCCACACCCGCACCTCACCGCTCCCGGCGGGCGCGCGCAGGCCCTGTTCCAGCAGCTCGCGGGAGAAGGTCCACTCGCGGGCGCGGGCCGCACGGCCGCCCTCCCCGGGCAGGGCGACGCACACCTTCGAGGGGTCGAGCTGGGGGTCGTAGCGCAGGACGACGGGTATCGCTCCGCCGTCGTCCTCCTCGGGGAGGTCCCCGTCCGTCAGGATGTGGGCTCGCGCGTACTCTTCGACTACGGACATGGGGTCGCCCCTTACGCTCTGCCACCTTTGTTGAAGCTGTGGGTCCACCCCCACTCCAATGTCCCATATTTCCCGGCGCACGCCCGATGAGCCGGATATCACATGTGAGATCGACCTTTACACCAGCCTTTACCTCGCTCTTGCGAACGAGTTGCAACTGGTCCTTATCATCGGACCGTGCATGTACCTGACGGATTCATCAACGCCCCGACCTCCGCCGTGACCGGAGTCGTCGCCGCGGGCGCCATCGCGGTCAGCCTGCGCGGCGCGCGCCGTGAGCTGGACGAGCGGACGGCGCCGCTGGCCGGGCTGGTCGCGGCGTTCATCTTCGCCGTGCAGATGCTGAACTTCCCGGTCGCGGCCGGGACCAGCGGGCATCTGCTCGGCGGCGCGCTGGCCGCCATCCTGGTCGGGCCCTATACGGGTGTGCTGTGTGTCTCCGTCGTGCTGCTGATGCAGGGCATCCTCTTCGCCGACGGCGGTCTGACCGCGCTCGGTGTGAACATCACCGACATGGCGATCGTCACCACGGTCGTCGCCTACGCCCTCTTCCGGGGCCTGGTGAAGGTGCTGCCGCGCACCCGCCGCTCGGTCACCGTCGCCTCCTTCGTCGCCGCGCTCGTCTCCGTCCCCGCCGCCGCCCTCGCCTTCACGCTCCTGTACTGGATCGGCGGCACCACCGACGTCTCCATCGGCAAGGTCGCCACCGCGATGATCGGCGTGCACGTGCTGATCGGCATCGGCGAGGCCGCGATCACCGCGCTGACCGTCGGCGCCGTCATCGCCGTACGCCCGGACCTGGTGTACGGGGCGCGCGGGCTGCGGCAGCGGCTCAAGCTGCGGGTGAACGGCGAACTCGTCGACGCCCCCGGCGCCTCGGACACGGAGCCCACCCCCGCGCCCGTCGCCGCCCGTTCGCACCGCAAGGTGTGGATCACCGGCCTCGTCGCCTCCCTGATCCTGGCCGGCTTCGTCAGCTTCTACGCCTCCGCCAACCCCGACGGCCTGGAGAAGGTCGCCTCCGACAAGGGCATCGACGAGAAGGCGAAGGAGCACGCCAACGCCGACTCGCCGCTCGCCGACTACGGCGTCAAGGACATCACCAACGCCCGCGTCTCCGGCGGCCTCGCGGGCGTGATCGGCGTCGGTGTCACGGTCGTCGCGGGCAGCGCCGTGTTCTGGGCGGTGCGCAGGCGCCGCAGCGAGGACGCCTCCCCGACCAACACGGAAACGACCGTCTGACGTGGGCGCCGGACACGCGCACAAGCTCTACCGGCACGGGCACTCCCCCGTGCACGGGCTGCCGCCGCACACCAAGCTCGCCGCGGTCTTCGCCTTCGTGGTCGTCGTGGTGTCCACGCCGCGCGAGGCGATGTGGGCCTTCGGCCTGTACGCGCTGCTGCTCGCGACGGTGGCGTACGCGGCGCGCGTCCCGGCGTCCTTCCTGCTCAAGCGGATGCTGATCGAGGTGCCGTTCGTCGCGTTCGCGGTGCTCATGCCGTTCGTCGCGGAGGGCGAGCGGGTCGACGTGCTCGGCCTGTCCCTGAGCGTCAACGGCCTGTGGGGCGCCTGGAACGTCCTGGCCAAAGGCACCCTGGGCGTCGCCGCCTCCGTGCTCCTCGCCTCCACGACCGAGCTGCGGGAACTCCTCCTCGGTCTCCAGCGGCTGAAACTGCCCCCGCTGCTCGTCCAGATCGCCTCGTTCATGATCCGGTACGGCGACGTGATCGCGGACGAGATGCGGCGGATGCGGATCGCCCGGGAGTCCCGGGGCTTCGAGGCGAGGGGCGTACGGCACTGGGGCGTGCTCGCCAAGTCGGCGGGAGCGCTGTTCATCCGCTCCTACGAACGCGGCGAACGCGTCCACCTGGCCATGGTCAGCCGCGGGTACGCCGGTTCGATGCCGGTCATCGACGAGGTGACCGCGTCCAGGGCGCAGTGGTCGTACGCGCTGGCCCTCCCGTGTGCGGCGTTCGTCGTCTGTCTGCTGGGATGGACGCTATGACAGCCAACCCGGCGTCCCTCGACGTCTCCGGCCTCGCCTTCGCCTACCCCGACGGGCACCAGGCGCTGTTCGGCGTGGACTTCTCCGTCGCGCGCGGCGAGCGGGTCGCGCTGCTCGGTCCGAACGGCGCGGGCAAGACGACTCTCGTCCTGCACCTCAACGGCATCCTCACCGGCGGCACGGGCACGGTCACGGTCGCCGGGCTGCCGGTCGACAAGCGGAACATGGCGGAGGTCCGGCGCCGGGTCGGCATCGTCTTCCAGGACCCCGACGACCAGCTGTTCATGCCGACCGTGCGCGAGGACGTGGCCTTCGGACCGGCGGCGGCCGGGGTGAAGGGGGCCGAGCTGGAGGCCTGCGTGGACCGGGCACTCTCGCTGGTCGGCATGGCGGAGTTCAAGGACCGGCCCCCGCACCACCTCTCGTTCGGCCAGCGGCGCCGGGTCGCGGTGGCGACGGTGCTCGCCATGGAGCCGGAGATCCTGGTCCTCGACGAGCCCTCGTCCAACCTCGACCCGGCCTCCCGCCGCGAACTCGCCGACATCCTGCGCTCCCTGGACGTCACGGTCCTGATGGTCACCCACGACCTGCCCTACGCCCTGGAGCTGTGCCCCCGCGCCCTGATCCTCAGCGACGGCGTGATCGCGGCGGACGGACCGACCGCGGACCTGCTGTCCGACGACGACCTGATGCGCGCCCACCGCCTGGAACTGCCCTTCGGGTTCGATCCGCGGTCGGTGCGGGCGAGCGGATGAGCGGGGGAGGAATGACGGACGGTCGGTGGCGGTTGCATCCACTGTCACGAGCGGCCGGAAGGGGCGTACAGAGGTGGACGTGAACGTGCACGGCACGGTGGCCGAGGGCTTCGAGCCGGTGAGGGACGCGTTCGCACGGAACTTCACCGCGCTCGGCGAGCGGGGCGCGGCCGTCGCCGTCTACCGGGACGGGCGCAAGGTCGTCGACCTGTGGGGCGGCACCCGGGACGTCGACGACACCGCCGGCACCGAGCCGTGGCGCCGGGGCACCGCCCAGGTGGTCCGCTCGGCGACCAAGGGCGTCGCCGCCGCCGTACCGCTGCTGCTGCACCGGCGCGGGGAGCTGGACCTGGACGCGCCGGTGGGCGAGTACTGGCCGGAGTTCAAGGCGCACGGCAAGGAGCGGGTGCTGGTCCGGCACGTGCTGAACCACCGGGCCGGGCTGCCGGTCCTGGACCGCCCGCTGACCCCCGAGGACGCCCTGGACCCGCTGCGGGGCCCCGCGGCCGTCGCCGCGCAGTCACCCGTCTGGGAGCCGGGCACCGACCACGGCTACCACGCGCTGACCTACGGCTGGCTGCTGGACGAGCTGGTCCGCCGGGTGAGCGGCGGGCGGGGCGCCGGGCAGTGGATCGCGGACGAGATCGCCGGGCCGCTCGGCCTGGACCTGTGGGTGGGGCTGCCCGCGGCGGAGGAGGCGGCGGGCCGGGCCGGTCGCGTCGGACGCCTCGACGAGCCGGAGCCGTCGCGGTCCGGCAGCGGCCCGCGGCTGCGCCCCAAGCGCTCCGTCACCGAGGCGTACGAGAACCCGGAGTCCCTCACCCGCCGCGCCTTCGCCGCGATCACGCCGTTCCCCGACCAGAACGACCCGGTGTACCGCGCGGCCGCGCTCCCGGCCGCCAACGGCATCGCGACGGCCGACGGTCTGGCCCGCTTCTACGCGGCGCTGATCGGTGAGGTCGACGGCGTGACGCGCGACGTGCGGCTGTTCGACCGGGCGACCATGGAGCTGGCCCGCGCGGAGGAGTCCGCCGGTCCCGACCGGATCCTGGTCGTGGGCACCCGGTTCGGCCTCGGCTACATGCTGCACGGCAGCGCGTCGCCGTTCCTCGGCCCCGGCTCCTTCGGCCACCCGGGCCGCGGCGGCTCCCTGGGCTTCGCCGACCCGGAGGCCGGCATCGCCCTGGGCTACGTCACCAACGGCTTCCGCAAGACCGTGACGGCGGACCCTCGGGCGCAGGCGCTGGTACGCGCGGTGCGCGCGTCGCTCACCCAGGGCCCGTCCCCGTCCTAGCGACGGGCCCCGGCCCGGGGTTCAGACGTGGATGGGGTGCGAGGTCCGCCCGGACGCCGCGTCGATCTCGTCGTGGGCCTTGGTGAGCAGCTGCATCGCCAGCTCGTTCAACGCCCGTGCGCCCGCGACCTCCTCACCGACCCGTGGCTGCTGGGAGTCGACCCGGTGCCGGCTGGCGTGGCCGTGCGCGCGGACCTCGGTGCCGTCGGGGAGCCGCACCATCGCGACCGCCCGCGTGTGCTGGTCGTCCTCCACGAACTCCAGCTCGACATGCCATCCCACTGTGGTGTGCATCATGACGATCACCTCCGGAACACCTTCTTCCAGGGTGCGCCTCACGACGGCCGCCCGCACCATCCCGGCCCCCGCGGCCGTCCCGAGTGCGGCGGGGGCCGGGATGGCTGTCCCTGTATGTGCCTATCCCGTGTGCAGCATCAGCCCGATCCCGACGACCAGGAGGCCGGCCGCCGCGATCCGGGGCGCGCCGAACCGCTCCTTGAAGAACAGGGCCCCTATCGCGGCGCCGACCAGGATGGACGACTCGCGCAGGGCGGCGATGGGCGCCAGCTCGGCGCGGGTCTGGGCCCACAGGACCAGGGCGTAGGCGGTGACGGACAGTGCCGCGCCGGCCAGTCCGAGGCCCGCGTGCGGCCGCAGCAGGGCCCAGGCCCCGGCGCGGTGCCGGTACAGGAAGTACGCCGGCAGCACCGTGCCCTGCACCGCCATCAGCCAGGCGATGTAGCCGAGGGAGGACCCGGAGGCGCGTACGCCGAGGCCGTCGACGACCGTGTACGCCGCGATGGTCACGCCGGTCGCCAGGGCGGCGCCGATGGCCGCCCAGTCGGGCCGGCGGCCGCGCAGCCCCCACAGGGCGACGCCGGTCAGCCCCGCGCAGGAGACCAGGATGCCCCCGGTCGCCCAGCCGTCCGGCACCTCGTGGGCGAAGACGGCGGCGAGGACGGTGACAAGCAGCGGCGCGCTGCCGCGGGCGATCGGGTACGCCTGCCCGAAGTCGCCCAGCCGGAAGGACCGCATGAGCAGGGCGTAGTACGCGATGTGGATGGCGGCGGAGACCAGGAGGTACGGCCAGGCCCCGGCCGCCGGGAACGCGGTGAACGGCAGCAGCGCGAGCCCGATCAGCATCCCGCCGCCGGAGATCAGCGCGAACCCGGTCAGCTTGTCGGTGATCCGGTGGGCGATGGCGTTCCAGCTGGCGTGGGTGACCGCCGCGAGCAGGACCGCGGCGGTGACCAGCGGCGTCACTCGGAGCGCTCGCGCACGTCCACGAGGGTGGCGCCGGCGGTGGCGACGAGGTCCTTGGGCTCCATCGGGAAGACGGCGTACGGGGTTCCGGCGGCGGCCCAGACGACGTCGTGGGCGAGCAGGGACCGGTCGGCCAGCACCCGGGTCCTGGTCCGGTGCCCGAAGGGCGGCACCCCGCCGATCGCGTACCCGGTGGTCTCCCGTACGACGTCGGCCTTGGCCCGCGTGACCTTCTCGGCGCCCAGTGCGTCGCGGACCCGGTCCAGGTCGACGCGGGAGGCGCCGTCCATGAGGACCAGTACGGGCACGCCGTCCGCGGCGAAGATGAGCGACTTGCAGATCTGGCTCAGCTCGCACCCGATGGCGGCGGCCGCCTCGGTGGCGGTGCGGGTGGCCTCCGGGAAGCGCCGGGCCCGTCCGGCCAGGTCGCCGAGGCCGAGTTCGCCGAGGGCGGCGGCGAAGCGCGGGTGGGCGGCACCGGCGTCGGCGGGGTCGGGGGTGGCGGCGGAGCCGGAGGCGTCGTCGGTCGTCGTCATGGTCCGCACCGTAGCGGTACGTGTAGCCCACAGGCGACCGGGTTAGGGGTCGACGGGTCCCTGGGGACGGAGGAAGCCGGTGAGGGCAGCCCCGTCCCCACGGAACCCTCACCGGCTGGTCTGTGCCGTCCTCCTGTCAGAGGCCGCGGCGGCTGGTCAGGTGCGCACCAGCTCCCGGTCCTCGTCGGGCCCGGTGCCGCGCTCGGCGGCCGTGCGCAGGCCCTCGCCCTCGACGTCCACGTTGGGCAGCGCGCGGTCCAGCCACTTCGGCAGCCACCAGGCCCTCTTGCCGAGCAGGGCGAGGACCGCCGGGACGATGGCCATGCGGACGACGAACGCGTCGAAGAAGACCGCGATCGCGAGGCCGAAGCCGATCATCTTGACCATCGACTCGCTGGAGCCGATGAAGCCCGCGAAGACCGCCATCATGATCACCGCGGCGGCGGTGACGACCCGGGCGCCGTGCTTGAAGCCGGTGACGACCGCCTGGTTCGGCTTCTCGCCGTGGACGTATGCCTCCCGCATGCGGGTGACCAGGAAGACCTCGTAGTCCATGGCCAGGCCGAAGACCACGCCGACCATGAAGATCGGCATCATCGACATGACCGGTCCGGTCTCCTCGACGCCCATCAGGCCGGACAGCCAGCCCCACTGGAAGACCGCGACGACCGCGCCGAGCGCCGCCATGACGGAGAGCAGGAAGCCGAGCGCCGCCTTCAGCGGGACCAGGATCGAGCGGAAGACCACGATGAGCAGGAGGAAGGCCAGGCCGACGACCAGGACCAGGTACGGCACCAGCGCGTCGTTGAGCTTCTCGCTGACGTCGATGTTCATCGCCGTCGAGCCGGTGACCAGGGTCTCCGCGCCGGTCTTCGCCTCGATGTCGCCGCCCGCGTCCCGGATGGCGTGCACCAGGTCCTCGGTCTGCACGGAGGACGGCTTGGAGTCCGGGACCACGGTGATCGTCGCGGTGTCGCCGCCCTTGTTGGGGGCGGGCGGGGTCACCGCCACCACGCCGTCGAGACCCTTGATCTCGCTCGCCACGTCGTCGAAGGCGTCCTTGGGCGCGTCGCTGCCCTTCGCGTCGACCACGACCATCAGGGGGCCGTTGAAGCCGGGGCCGAAGCCCTCGGAGAGCAGGTCGTAGGCGCGGCGCTGGGTCGTGGACGTCGGCTGGGAGCCGTCGTCGGGCAGGCCCAGCTCCAGGGAGGTCGCGGGGACCGCGGCGGCGCCGAGACCGATGACGCCCAGGAGGAGGACGGCCAGCGGGCGGCGGACGACGAAGCTCGCCCAGCGGGTGCCCAGGTTGGCCTTCGGCTGGCCGGCCGGCTGGTCCGGCTTCGGGTCGTCCTTGCGGAAGCGGCCCAGCCGCTTGCCCTTCGTCCCGGCGGGCTTGACCCTGCGACCGGCGTAGCCGAGCAGCGCGGGGATCATCGTCAGGGCGATCAGGACCGCGATGGCGACGGTGCCGGCCGCCGCGACGCCCATCTTGGTGAGCATCGGGATGTTGACGACCGCGAGGCCCACCAGGGCGATGACGACCGTGAGTCCGGCGAAGACGACCGCGGAGCCCGCGGTGCCGACCGCCCGTCCGGCGGCCTCCTCGCGTTCGCGCCCCTCGGCGAGTTCGGCGCGGTAGCGGGAGACGATGAACAGGGCGTAGTCGATGCCGACCGCGAGGCCGATCATCATCGCCAGGATCGAAGTGGTCGAGCCCAGTTCGAGCGCGCTCGCCAGCGCGGTGATCGAGGAGACGCCGATGCCCACGCCGATCAGGGCGGTGAGCAGCGGCAGCCCGGCCGCGACCAGCGAGCCGAAGGTGATGACCAGGACGACGGCGGCGACCGCGATGCCGATGACCTCGGTGGCGCCGGTCTCCGGGACGGCCTGGAGCGCGTCACCGCCGATCTCGACCGTCAGCCCGGCGTCGCGCGCCTGCTGGGCGGCGTCCTCCAGGGCGTCCTTGGTGGACTCCTCCAGCTCCATGCCGGAGACGTCGTACTTCACCGAGGCGTAGGCGATGGTGCCGTCCTTGCTGACGGCGTTGCCAGTGTAGGGGTCGGCGACCGAGGCGACCTCGGAGCCGTCCGCCAGTTCGTCGACGGTCTTCTCGACGGTCGCCTTGTTGCCGGCGTCCGTCATCTTCTCGCCGGAGGGCGCCTTGAAGACGACCCGTGCGGTCGCCCCGTCGGCGCTCGCCCCGGGGAAGCGCTGTTCCAGCAGGTCGAAGGCCTTCTGGGCCTCCGTTCCCGGGATGGAGAAGGAGGAGTTTCCGGCGGGCGGGGCGCTGGCGGCGCCGACGCCGGCGAGCGTCAGCAGGGCCACCCAGATCAGGGCGACGAAATGCCGTCGGCGAAAGGCGAGCCGGCCGAGTTTGTAGAGGAACGTGGCCACGGGGGCGTACTCCCGGTCAGGTCGTGGGTCTTCAGGGCAGGGGTGATCAGCCCGACGACGTGAGCGGTTACGTCAGGTGGGGCTCAGATGGGGCTCGGAAGTTGCGTGGGGATGTCAGTGGGTGGAGACGCCGAGGGCGGGGAGGATCACGGCGTCGATGTAGGAGGCGAGGAACTCCCGGGTCGGCGGCTGGTCGTCCAGCAGCGTGCGGGTGGCGAATCCGCCGACCATCATGTGCACGAGGAAGTCCAGCGCCGGACAGTCCGCTCTGATCTCACCGCGGTCGACGGCGCGTTGCAGCACGCGCTGGAACTCCGCCATCTCCGGTTCGATGAGCTGTCCCCGGAACGCCTGGCGAAGGTCCGGGTTCTGGTGCAGCGCCATGGCGACGCCCCGCATCAGCGCGGAGTTCTGTTCCATGGTGCAGTCGTCCTCACGCGCCATCAGGGCGTGCAGGTCGCCGCGGAGCGATCCGGTGTCGACGTCGCCGATCTCGCCGGGCTTGTTGTGCCGGATGGCCTTGACGACCAGCTCCGGCTTGCCGCCCCACTGGCGGTAGAGCGTCGCCTTGCTGGACCGGGTGCGGGCGGCCACGGCGTCCATGGTGAGGGCGTCGTAGCCGACTTCGCGGAGCAGGTCGAGCACGGCCTCGTACAGCTCGGCCTCGCGCTCGGGAGTGATCCGGCTGCGGCGCGCGGTGGCGGTGTCCGTCATCTCGCTCACTCCTCTCCGTCCGGTCGACCGGTCCACTCGACCGGAACGACACCGTTTCGTACATGACGAATGTACCCCACCGCCCAGCGAAACGAAACGGTTTCGTTCGTGTTCTGGGTCACGGTTGTCGGCACCGCATAAGTTGCCGGTACCCGGCGCCCGGAAAAGCATGGGGTGGGTGAGTTATCTGCGCCTTCCCCACCTCAGTGGCGACCAGCTGTGCTTCGTGGCCGAGGACGACCTCTGGCTCGCGTCCCTCGACGGTCCGGGCCGGGCCTGGCGACTCACCGTCGACCGCACCAAGGCCGGTCCCCCGCGCTTCTCCCCCGACGGCCGGCACATCGCGTACACCAGCTGGCGCAGTCTGGTGCCGGAGGTCCACCTCGTGCCGGTGGACGGCGGCCCCGGACGGCAGCTCACCCACTGGGGCGGCTTCGACACCCGGGTCTGCGGCTGGTCGCCGCCCGATCCCGACGGCACCACCGCCGTACTCGCCGTCGCCTCGCACGGCGAGCCGTTCTCGCACCTCACCTGGGCCTACAAGGTCACCCCCGACGGCGACCCCGGGCGCAAGCTGCCCTGGGGCCCGGTCACCGACATCCAGGCCGCCGACCTCGACGGCGAACGCAGGACCCTGCTCCTGACCGGCACCCCGCCGCACGAGCCCGCCGCCTGGAAGCGCTACCGGGGCGGCGCCACGGGCCGGCTCTGGCTGCACGGCGAGCGGCTGCTGCCCGACCTCGGCGGGCACCTCTCCGCCCCCATGTTCGTCGGCGGCCGGATCGCCTTCCTCTCCGACCACGAGGGCGTGGGCAACCTCTACTCCTGCGCGCCCGACGGCACCGACCTGCGCCGCCACACCGACCACGACGCGTTCTACGCCCGCAACGCCGCGAGCGACGGCGCCCGGGTGGTGTACCAGTGCGCGGGCGACCTGTGGATCGTCGACGACCTCGCGCCCGGCTCGGCACCGCGCCGGCTCGACGTACGGCTGAGCGGTCCGCGCGCGGGACGGCGTACATACCAGGTGCCCGCGGCCCAGCACGTGGGCGGCGTCTCCGTCGACGAGACGGGCCGCGCGAGCGCCGTCGTCGTACGCGGCAGCCTGTACTGGCTCACCCACCGGGACGGCCCGGCCCGCACCATCGCCGACACCCCGGGCGTCCGGGTGCGGCTGCCGGAGATGCTCGGGGAGAGCGGGCGGATCGCGTACGTGACGGACGCGGAGGGCGAGGACGCCGTCGAGATCTCCTACCTGCCCCGGGCCACCGGCGGCCGCGCCACCCGGCGGCTGGCCTCCGGACGTCTCGGCCGCGTCCTGGAACTGGTCTCCGACCCAGCGGGCGACCGCCTCGCCGTCGCCTCGCACGACGGACGGCTGCTGATCCTCGACGTCGCGGAGCCGGACACGGAGATGGCGCTGGCCCTGGACGCGGGGGACGCCGGGTATCCGGGGGACGCCGGGTATCCGGGGGACGCGGGGGACGCCGGGTATCCGGCGAATGCGGGGGACGAGGACGCGACGGGGACGACCGCCCGGGCGGACACCGGTCCGGACATCCCCGCCGAGGACACCGACGCCGGGGGCACCGGCACGCCGCCGACCGACGCGGGAGACGGCGCGCCGGGGGATGACTCCGCGCCCGGCGGCACCGCGGGAGGCGGAACGACCGCCGGCGGCACCGCGGGAAGCGACCCCGCGGGAGACGGCACGGCGGGAAGCGACCCCGCGGACCGCGGCACCGCAGCCGACGCCCCCGGGGCGGGTGCCCCGCGCGACGCCCCCGGTCCCGGCCCCGGACCGGCCGCCGCAGACACCGGCACCCCGAGCGGCCCAGGTGTCCCCCCGACCGCCGGAGGCACCGGCACGGACATCCCCGGCGTCGGCACCCACGCCGGGGACGCCGTCCCGCCGGGCGACCCCGGCACCCCCGCCACCGCCGGAGGCCAGGTCACCGAGTTGATCCGCTCCGTCAACGGCCCCGTGCGCGACCTCGCCTTCTCCCCCGACGGGACCTGGCTCACCTGGTCGCACCCGGGCATCGGACGCACCCTGCGGCAGATCAAGATGGCCCGGATCGACGGCCCGGAGGGCACCCTCGTCGTCGACGTCACCAACGGCCGCTTCGAGGACGAGAACCCGGTGTTCACCCGGGACGGCCGCTACCTCGCCTTCCTGTCCTGGCGCGGCTTCGACCCTGTGTACGACGTGCACACCGGCGACCTGTCCTTCCCGCTGGGCTGCCGCCCCTACCTGGTGCCGCTGTCCTCCGCGACGCCCTCCCCCTTCGCCCTCAACCCCGAGGGCCGTCCCGCGGCCGGGGGCCTGGACCCGCTGGAGGACGAGCCCGGCGAGGGCGGCGCGGTGACCGTCGAGGTCGAGGGGCTGGAGAACCGGGTGACGCCGTTCCCGGTCAGCGCCTCCAAGTACTCGGCGCTGGAGCCGGTCGCGGGCGGCGGCCTGGTCTGGCTGCGCTGGCCGATCTCCGGCGCGCTCGGCGAGACCTTCGCCAACCCGGCCGACCCGAGCGAGCGGCCCACGCTGGAGCACTTCAACCTGGCCAAGGCGAAGAAGTCCGAGCTGGTCGACCACCTCGACTGGTTCCGGGTCAGCGGCGACGGCAGCCGCCTGGTCGTGCTCGACGAGGGCGAGCTGCGCGCCGTACCGGCGACCGAGGTGGGCGACGGCGACTCGACCACCTGGATCGACCTGCGCCGCATCCTGCACGAGGTCGACCCGGCCGCCGAGTGGCGCCAGGCGTACGACGAGGCGGGGCGCCTGATCCGCGCCTACTTCTGGGACCCCGGGATGTGCGGCATCGACTGGGACGCGGTCCTCGACCAGTACCGTCCGCTGCTCGAACGGGTCGCCTCCCCCGACGAGTTCGCCGACCTGCTGCGCGAGGTGCTCGGCGAGCTGGGCACCTCGCACGCCTACGTGGTCGCCGCCCGGCGCAACGAGGGTCCGGCGCACTACCAGCGCTGGCAGGGCCTGCTCGGCGCCAACTTCGTCTGCCGGGACGGGCGATGGGTCGCCAAACGCATCCTGCCGGGCGACTCCTCCGACTCCAAGGCCCGCTCCCCGCTGGCCGGCACGGGCATCCGCGACGGGGCCGTCCTGACCCACGTCGACGGCCGCACGGTCGACCCGGTCCTCGGCCCGTCCCCGCTCCTCGCGGGCGCGGGGGGTACGACGGTGGAGCTGACCTTCGCACCCGCCGAGGGATGCCAGGGCCCCTCCCGCCGGGTGGCCGTCGTACCGCTCGTCGACGAACGCCCCCTGCGCTACCAGGACTGGGTGGCCAAGCGCCGGGAAGTGGTGCGCGAGTTGAGCGGCGGCCGGTGCGGCTACCTGCACATCCCCGACATGGGCGGCTCCGGCTGGGCGCAGTTCAACCGCGACCTGCGCATGGAGGTGTCCCGGCCCGCGCTCATCGTGGACGTGCGCGGCAACGCGGGCGGGCACATCAGCGAGCTGGTCATCGAGAAACTGACCCGGACCATCCTGGGCTGGGACCTGACCCGCGACGCCCAGCCGGTGTCGTACACCTCCAACGCCCCGCGCGGTCCGGTCGTCGCGGTCGCCGACGAGGCGACCTCCTCCGACGGCGACATGATCACGGCGGCGTTCAAGCTGCTGCGCCTGGGCCCGGTGGTCGGGCAGCGCACCTGGGGCGGCGTGGTCGGCATGACCGGCCGGCACCGCCTCGGCGACGGCTCGGTGATCACGGTGCCGATGAACGCGGCCTGGTTCGACGCGTACGGCTGGTCCGTGGAGAACTACGGCGTCGCGCCCGACGTCGAGGCCCTGCGCACCCCGCTGGACTGGGCCGAGGGCCGCTATCCGGTTCTGGACGAGGCGGTGCGGCTGGCGTTGGAGCTGCTGGAGACCAACCCGCCCGCCAACCCGCCCGGTTATGACGCCGTGCCGGACCGCTCGCGTCCGCCGCTGCCGCCGAGGGAGTAGAAGCTCCGTAAACCCTCTGGTGGCACGGGAAAGGGCGCCCACCCGGATCGACCGGGGAGGGCGCCCTCTCACTTCAGCGGCGGCGCGTCAGGCGTCGAAGCTGTCCTGCAGCCGCTCGTCCTCGTCGCGACGGCGCGAGGACGGGTTCTGGTGCTCCGACTCGCGGCGGCGCGAGGCCGGGGAGGACGGGTCGTTCTCGTCCTCGTCGCGACGGCGGTCGCGGTTCTGGAACTGGTCCCGCGCCTGCTCGGCACGCTGCTTGCCCTGCTGCTGCATGCGCTCGGCCTTGTCCTGGAACTGGTCCTTCATACCCATGTGGGTTCACTCCTGTGGTGATCGGGCCCGACCGGATCGGCCGGGCGCTCGATCAGATTCACACGAGCGGTAACCGTGCGCATGTCGATCACTTACGGACCGTAGTCGTGCTGGTCGGACGGTGTTCGTCGGCCGCGCCACCGGCGCCGACCAGGCCGATCCGCCTGCCGTTCAGCCGGTCGCCGAAGCGCCGCATCTCACGCTGCCCGACGGTGCCGATGACGGCCGGCAGATAGCCGCGCACGCCCTGCATGCCGCGCAGCCACCACTGCCCGTAGACGTGCGCGGAGCGGCGCTCGACGCCCTCCACCAGCCGGTCGACGGCCGGGCCGAGCGGGTACGTCTTGTTGGTCGGCCAGGGCAACCGCTGCCGCAACTCCCGCATGACGTCGTCCTGGTCGGCGCCGCGCACCATGTCGGTGTCGGTCCAGGACAGATAGCCGACGCCGACCTTCACGCCGCGGTGCCCGACCTCGCCGCGCAGGCTGTGCGCGTACGCCTCGACGCCGGACTTGGAGGCGCAGTAGGCGCTCATCATCGGGGCGGGGGTGAGGGCGGCCAGCGACGCGATCTGGAGCAGGTAGCCGCGGCTCTCCAGCAGCGCGGGCAGGAAGGCGCGGGCGGTGACGGCCGAGCCGATCAGGTTGACCTCGATCACCCGGCGCCAGGATTCCGGGTCGGAGTCGACGAAGGGGCCGCCGGTGGCGACGCCCGCGTTGGCGACGACGATGTCGACCTTCCCGAAGCGCTCCTTGACCTCCGCCGCCACCCGGGCCATCGCCTCGTGGTCGGTGACGTCGGCGTGCCAGTGGTCGCTGTCGCTGTGCAACCGGGCGGAGACCTGCTTGAGTTCGTCCGGCTCCAGGCCGACCAGCGCCACCTTCACCCCGCGCGCGGACAGTTTGCGGGCCATCAACTCCCCCACGCCCCGCGCGGCTCCGGTGACGACGGCGACGCGTCCTTCCAGGCTCACCCTGCTCATGCGCTCTCCTCGACGGGTACGGCACGCTCACCGCGTGCGCTGGGTATGTAGGTGGCGGCGAGCGCCCGTATCTTGCCGGTGACCAGGTCCGGCGCCTCCACCGGCGTCATGTGGCCGAGTCCCGGGAGTTCCGTCAGGCCCACGCAGTCGGGCAGCGCGGCGGCCAGCGCGCGGGCGTGCACGGGCGGCGTCAGCCGGTCCGCCGTACCGACCACGATCTCCACCGGCATCCGCAACTCCCGTACACCGTGGTCGAGGTCGAGCAGGTCCAGCACCTGGGACCAGCCGTGCCGCACCCGGCTGGGGCAGGCGTGCACGATGCGGGCGCAGGCGTCGACCATGTGCGGCCCTGAACCGGGGCCCATCGTCCCGTACTTGAGGATGCGGCGGGCGAGCGGTGTGACGGGTCCGAGCGGCGCCCGGGAGCCGAGGATCCGCCGGGTCAGCCAGGTGCGCATCCGGCCCGCACGCATCGGCACCACGGTGGCGGACGCCACCAGTCGGGCGCTGCCCGTGCTGCACAGCAGGACGGCCGCCGCGTGCTCGCGCACCGCGGGCCGCGTCGCCGCCGCCATCAGCGTCATCCCGCCCATGGAGTGCCCGGCGATCACGGCCCGCTCGCCCGGCGCGAGGGTGGCTTCCAGTACGGCTTCGACGTCGTCGGCGAGCGGTTCGGTGCCGTACGCCGGGTTGGCCGGGCTGCGGCCGTGGCCGCGCTGGTCGTAGGCGATGACCCGGTGGTCGGCGGCCAGTTCGCGGATCTGCGCCGCCCAGAAGGCGGTGGAGCAGCACCAGCCGTGCGCGAGGACGACCGCGGGCGCGTTCTCGGGGCCGTGCACCTCGACGTGTATCCGGGCGCCGTCGGCGGCGGTGACGGTCAGTTCGTGGGCGGGCACGGGCGGCGCGTACGGCCCGTCGGCGACGTGCAGCAGGCGGCTCACGCGCTCACCTCCGCGTCCGCGCCGGTGTCCGCGTCGGCGGCCTTCGCCGAGGTCACCGCCGGGGCCGGGCGCAGTACCTGGTACTCCGCGAGGTCCACGCGCCGCGTCGCGCGCCGGAACTCGGCGGTGGTGCCGGGCCAGACGGTGGTGTTGCGGCCGCTGGCGTCCAGGTACCAGCTGGTGCAGCCGCCGGTGTTCCACACCGTGCGCTTCATGCGCTCCTGCACCCGGTGGTTCCAGTTGCGCACGGCGGCGGGGCGGGGGTCGAGCGCGGTGCGGCCGCCGAGGACGTTGAGCTGGCGCAGGTAGTCGGCCATGTAGTTCAGCTGGGACTCGATCATCAGGATCATCGACGAGTTGCCGAGGCCGGTGTTGGGCCCGATGACCGTCATGAAGTTGGGGAAGCCGGCCGCCGTGCCGCCGCGCAGCGCCTCCATCCCGCCCTTCCAGGTCTCGGCCAGCGTCCGCCCGTCCGCGCCCACGACCCGCTCGGCGATGGGCATGTCGGTGACGTGGAAGCCGGTGCCGAAGACGATCGCGTCGGCCTCGGCCTCGGTGCCGTCGGCGGCGACGAGCGTCGACCCGCGCACCTCGCTGAGCCCGCTCGCGACCACGTCCACATTGGGCTTGGCGAGCGCCGGGTAGTAGGTGCTCGACAGCAGGATCCGCTTGCAGCCGATGCGGTAGTCGGGGGTGAGCTTGGCACGCAGGGCCGGGTCCTTGACGGCGGCGCCCATGTTGCGCTTGGCGATCTGCTCGACGAAACCCAGTTCGTTCGGGTGCTTGGTGAACGCCTGCACCTGGAGTTCCCGGATGCCCCACAGCAGCCCACGGCGCAGCTTGGTGGTGGCCGGCAGCGCCCGGTGCAGGGCGCGTTCGGCGCCGCTGATGGCCCGGTCCATCCGGGGCATCACCCAGGCCGGGGTGCGCTGGAAGAGGGTGAGCCGGCCCACCTTCGGCTGGATGGACGGCACGATCTGGATGGCGGAGGCGCCGGTGCCGATCATGGCGACGCGCTTGCCGGTGAGGTCGTAGTCGTGGTCCCAGCGGGCGGAGTGGAAGACCTTGCCGGGGAAGGAGTCGAGCCCGGGGATGTCCGGGACCTTGGGGTCGGACAGCGGCCCGGTCGCGGACACCACGACGTCGGCGGTAAGAGTGCCCCGCACGGTCTCGATCTCCCACCGCAACTGCTCACCGTCCCACGCCATCCGCTTCACCTCCGAGTCGAAGCGGAGGTGGGGGCGCAGCCCGAAGGTGTCGGCGACGTGCTCCAGGTAGGCGCGGATGTGCTCCTGCCCGGAGAAGGTGCGCGGCCACTCCGGGTTGGGCGCGAAGGAGAAGGAGTACAGGTGGGACGGCACGTCGCAGGCGCAGCCCGGGTAGCTGTTGTCCCGCCAGGTGCCGCCGACGCTGCCCGAGCGCTCCAGTACGACGAAGTCGGTGATCCCTTCGCGCCGCAGTCGCACCGCGGCCCCGAGTCCGCCGAAACCGGACCCGATCACCGCCACCCGTACGTGTTCGTGAACCTGCTCGTGCTCGGCCATCCCTGAGCCTCCACGCTTGCCTGGACCGTCTGGACCGTTGGAACCACTGGGAACCACTAGGAACCACTGGAACCGTGCCAGTGAACACTGGCGCAATGGGAGCGTAGAGCAGCTCCGTACTCATGGGTAGGGGTTGGGCGGAGGAAAGTTACCGGCGGTACGCCATAAGGTCGTGGACGTGACGGAGAAGCGCGAATACCGCATAGAGGAAGTGGCCCGGCTGGCCGGCATCACGGTGCGCACCCTGCGCTTCTACCGCGAACGCAAACTGATCCCGCCGCCCCGCCGCGAGGGCCGCATCGCCTGGTACGACGACCACCACCTGGCCCGCCTGCGCACGATCGCGGCCCTCCTGGAACGCGGCCACACCCTGAACGGCATCTTGGAACTGGCCGACGCCTTCGACCACGGCCGCGACGTCGGCGACCTGCTCGGCCTCGGCGAGCCCACCGAGGAGACCCCGGTCCACCTCACCCCCGAGGAACTCGCCGCCCGCTTCGAGGGCGAGGTCACCCCGGAGAACCTGGCCGCCGCGATGGAGCTGGGCTACCTCGGCACCGACGGCGACGAACTGGTCCACATCAGCCATCGCCTCCTTGAGGTCTCCTCCGCCCTGGTCCGCGAGGGCATCCCGCTGGGCGAAGTCCTCCAGGCCGGCGCCCGCGTCCGCGAGCACGCCGACGCCCTCGCCGAACTCTTCGCCGACCTGATACTCCGCCACGCCCCCGAACCGGACCTCCACCGCCTGCGCCCGCTGGCCCGCAGCGTGGTGGAGGCGGAACTGTCCCTGGCGCTGGACCGGCGGATGCGGAAGGGGCCGGAGTAGCCTCCGCCCGGGGGGTCAGGGGCCGTAGACCACCGTCACCGGCGCGTGGTCGGACCAGCGCTCGGCATGCGTGGCGGCCCGCTCGACATACCCCTTGAGCGCCCTGGCGGCCAGCCCGGCAGTGGAGAGGTGGTAGTCGATGCGCCATCCCGAGTCGTTGTCGAAGGCCCGCCCCCGGTACGACCACCAGGAGTACGGCCCCTCGACGTCCGGGTGCAGGGTGCGCACGACGTCCACGTACCCGCCCTCGGCCGGGTCGAGGACGCGGCTCAGCCACTCCCGCTCCTCCGGCAGGAACCCGGAGCTCTTCTTGTTGGCGCGCCAGTTCTTCAGGTCGGCCTCGCGGTGGGCGATGTTCCAGTCGCCGCAGACGACGACCTCGCGCCCCTCGGCGGCGGCCCGCTCGCGCAGCTCCTTGAGGTAGGCGAGGAACTCGCCCATGAAGCGGACCTTCTCGTCCTGGCGCTCGGTGCCGACCTCGCCGGAGGGCAGGTAGAGCGAGGCGACCGTCACACCGGGCAGGTCGGCCTCGACGTAGCGGCCACTGGTGTCGAACTCGGTCGAGCCGAAACCGACGCGGACGGCGTCGGGCTCACGGCGCGTGTAGAGGGAGACCCCGGCACGACCCTTGGCGGCCGCGGGGGCGTGTGTGACGTGCCAGCCCTCGGGCGTGCGGACGTGTTCCGGCAGTTGGTGTGGTTCGGCCCGCACCTCCTGGAGGCACAGCACGTCGGCGGAGGTGTCGGCGAGCCACTCCACGAAGCCCTTCTTCGCGGCGGCGCGCAGACCGTTCACGTTCACGGAGGTCACGGTGAGCACCAGGGCACGATACCGGCACACTGGACGTTGTCTCGCTCCGGATACGCATCGACATACGGTAGGAAGCATGAACATACGCCGGGTCCCCTTCGACCACCCCGACGCCGTGAAGCTCAACGACGAGGTCCAGGCCGAGTACGACGTCCGCTACGGCGACGGCGGCGACGCCACGCACCTGGACCCGTCGGACTTCGCGCCGCCGAACGGCCAGTACCTGATCGCGTACGACGAGAACGACGTCCCGGTCGCCTCCGGCGGCTGGCGCAGCCAGGACGCCAACGACGAGGGCAATCTCGACGGGGACGCCGAGCTCAAGCGGATGTTCGTCGTCGAGCAGGTGCGCGGGCGCGGGCTGGCCCGCCGCATCCTGGCCGCCCTGGAGGAGGACGCCCGTGCGGCGGGCCGGACCCGGATGGTGCTGGAGACCGGTACGAAGCAGCCGGAGGCCGTGGCCCTGTACACGTCCAGCGGCTACGAGCCGTGCGGGAAGTTCGGTTACTACCGCTTCCACGAGGAGAGCCTCTGCTACGCGAAGGCCCTCCGGACCCCGTAAGGCCCGCAAGGCCCTCCGGACCCCGCAGGGCCCTCAAGACCCTCCGGCCGTGGTCAGGCCGTGCCGCCCGCCCTGCGACGGCGTGCGACGACGACCAGGACGCCGCCCGCGGCGAGTGCCAGCGCCGCTCCGGCGGAGGCGAGCAGCGCGGTGGAGCCGGTGGAGGCCAGCAGTCCGTCCTCGCCGCCCTGGGGCGACGGTCCGCCGGTCGTGCCGCCGCTGCCCCCGGTGGTCCCGGCGGTCCCGGTCCCCGCGGTGGTGGCGGCGCCGGTGGTCCCTCCGGCCGTGTCCGAGCCACCGGTCGTACCGGTGCCGCCCGCGGTCTGCGAACCGCCGGTGCTGCCCGTACCGCCCGTGGAGTCCGAGCCGCCGGTGCCGCCGCCGCTGTCGCCCGGCGTCTCCTCGTCACCCGTGCCGTTCAGCACGATCCAGCCGGTGTCGTTGGACGGGTCGCCCTCCCACGGGTTGTCGTACTCCGGCAGCGCGATCCTGCCCTTGGCGCCCGCGACGACCTTGTCGATGCGCAGCTCGAAGGGGAAGGTGCGCGCTTCGTCCTCCAGGAACGGGGTGTTGGCGAAGCACAGGTACTCGGAGGGCGACTCGTCGTTCATGGGGCTGCAGGGGCTGTCGACGACGCTGGCGCCCTCGGGGATCCGCACGCTGAAGCTGATCGGCTCGCCGCCCGAGCGCAGCCCACCGAGCCAGGCGGGCCCGTGGTTGCTCAGGCCGACGTCGACGGTGACGGTCTCGCCCTGCTCGCCCGCGACGCGGGCGCCGGTGAGGTCGAGGTCGTAGGTGTTCTGCAGGGGCAGGTCGATCTCGGCGTACTTGGTGTAGTCGCCGCTCTGACCGCCCTTGACCGGCTTCAGGGTGAGCGTTGCGCCGGAGCCCTGCCGGTAGTCGGCGCCCGTCCGCAGTGCGTCGGCCTCCTTGGCGCCGACCGCGTCGAAGCTGTAGCCGAAGATGTCGCCGAGCGCGAAGTCCGCCGTCCGCACCCGGACCGGTTCGCTCAGTTCGTAGGCCGCGCCGGGCAGGAACTCGCCCTCGAAGGTGCACAGGGCGACGTGGCGGTAGCGGATCAGGTCGTCCTTGCTCTCCTCGGCGTACGAGCAGTTGTCGTACGAGTCGGGGAAGGACAGGCCGCGGCTGCCGGTGAAGCGGAGCACGACACCGTCGGCCGACATGCTGCCGACGTTGCGGAAGCCGAGCGTGGCGTCGTAGGTGTCGCCGGGGCGGAAGCCCGCGGGTTCGTCGGGGAGCTTCTTCTTCAGCAACTCCGGGCCGCCGACGAGCACGTCGACGGTGTGCTTGTTGAACTCCAGGCCCTCACCCTTGCCGGTGACCTTGATCTTGCCGTGGTCGCCGGCCTCGGCGGTGTCCAGCAGGTCGAGCCGGATGTCCCAGAACGGGTTGTAGATGTCTCCGGGGTAGAGGCTGCTCTCCGCGCAGACCGCGACCAGGCCGTCGACGTCGCAGGACTCCGGCAGGCCGACCTCGGCGAAGCCCTTGAGCGCGGTGGCGTCGATGGTGACCTTGTAGCCGCTGTTGGGGATCGGCTCCGGGTCCGTGCCGCTGTCCGGGTCGTACTCCCCCGGGCCGGTGAGCCCGAGTTCGATCTGCGGCTGCCCGGGTTCGCCCTCGGCTCCGTCGAGCGCCAGGTCCACCTTGTCCGGACCGGTGATGGTGACGGGCAGCGGTGCCTGATCGTCCGCCGCGTGCGCGACGCCGGCCAGTCCGGCCGCGGCGAGCCCGGCGGCGGCCGCCCCGGCCACGGCCGCACGCGCCCAGGGCGAGCGCAGGGAGCCAGTTCTCATGTGTGTTTCTTCCGTTCCCCAGACGACAAGAGGGTGCCGATGCACGACACCGCACACAGGTGACCCACTGGAAACGGCAATGGTTGCGCTGTACATGATCACGGGTGCGTCTCGACGGCCGGGGGCTCGGGCCGGGAAACGGCGAAGGTCCCGTCCGATCGTGATGATCGGACGGGACCTTCGTCAATGTGCGTGGACCTGTGGGGATTTGAACCCCAGACCCCCTCGATGCGAACGAGGTGCGCTACCAGACTGCGCCACAGGCCCTTGCAACGAGTGAAACTCTAGCACCCCGCCCGGCCTGCTCAAAAATCGCTTACGGCTACTCGTTCGCCGCCCGGGGACGGTCGCCGTCCTCGTACTGGTCGAACAGCGGGGTGCGGCCCCGCTCCCTGGCCCGGCGGGCCGACGCGGCGCGGCGGGCGTCGCTGCGGCCCGGGGCCTCCGGGCGCTCCTCGGCCGGTGTTGCCGCCGGGCGGTCCCGGTCCGCGCCGGGGGTCCGGGCGGCGGAAGCGGCGTCCTCCTGGTCGGGCGCGACCGCGCTGGAGCGGGCCGAGCTCCACGCGTCCGGCGCCGCGAGGTCCACGTCGGGGGTGGCGCGGGGGGCGACCGGGGCGGTCACGTAGGTGGGCAGCGGCACCGGGACGGGGTCCCAGCTGTCGCCCTGCGGGCGCCCACGGCGCTCCCGCTGCTGGTCGACCCACTCGGCGTGGTCGGTCTGCTCGACCAGCGCCCGCCGGTCCGCGGCCAGCGCCGACATTCCGGCACCGGGCTCCGCCTCGGGTCCGTCGTCCGGCTCCTCGGCGTCGAGGTCGCCGACGGTGCCGGGGGCGGACGGGGCGGGCCCGCGCCGGCGCGGGCGGGGGTCGCGGTCACGCAGTCGCTGTGCGGCGGCCTCGGCCTGGCGGCGGTCCATCTGGAAGGCGAAGCGGCGGCGCTCCTGTGCGCGCAGGTGCGCGATGTAGGCGCTGAGCAGCACCGCGGGCACTCCGGGTGCCCACAGGAAGGCGAGCCCGCCGACCGCCGCGACGACCGAGCCGAGCGTGAAGGCCAGGAACAGCATCACGGTCGTACGCCGACGGCGTGCGAGCACCTTGCTGCGCCGGGCCCGCGCCGCGGCCGCCCCCGAGGAGACCGGCGCGCGACGGGCCTGCGGCACCCGTGCGCGTGCCGGTGCCGCGCCGGGACCGGCCGAGTCGCCCTGTTCCGGGGACTGTCCGGGTCTCGGGCCGCGCTCGGGTCCGGCCGGCTGCGGACGTGCCGGGTCGGGCCGCTGCGCCGCCTGTCGCGGCGGGACCGGCCGGGTGTGCCGTCGGGTCCTGGACACGGCGAAGGCCCGGACGTCCACCGAGTCGGTGACGGCGTCCGGGGCGTCGGCGTCGGGCTCCGCCTCGTCGGCGGGGCGCGACCGCAGGTCCTTGGCGTACCGGCGCTCCATGCCCGCCCGTCCGGACAGGAGCCGGATGGCGGTGCTGAAGCGTTCCGTCGGACGGGCCTCGTTCAGCTCGTCCTGCCTACGGAGCCACATCGGCACCAAGTAGGCGGCCCAGGCCCCGACAATGACTGCGTAGATGAGGCCGCTGCTGCTCACGTCTCACACGGTAGAGGGGTTTGCGTGAGGCCATCCGCCAATTGAGCCGGTGTGTCGCACGATCTGGCTGATATTTCGAACTTTTCTTGTGACCGATCCGATCAGCCGACTGCCAGGGTCGCGAAATTATCCGCTTCCGGATGGTCGCGACCCGATCAATTTCGAACGTTTATTCAATTACCGGGGTTGCCCGTGTTGCCGGTGGAGCCGGTGGAGCCGGTGTTCCCGGCGCTCGGGGTACCGCGGTGCCGTGACCGGTGCCATCGCCGCAGCAGCCCCTCGGGAGCCTCTTCCGCGGTGAGCGCGAACACGAGATGGTCCCGCCAGGCTCCGTCGATGTGCAGATATCGCGGTCTGAGGCCCTCCTCGCGGAATCCGAGTTTCTCCACGACACGGCGGCTGGGCGCGTTCTCGGGGCGAATACAGACCTCGACGCGATGCAGTCCGACGGTGCGGAAACAGTGGTCCACGGCCATCGCCACGGCCGTCGGCATCACCCCGCGGCCGGCCACCGCCTCGTCCACCCAGTAACCGACGTGTCCCGAGCACATCGAGCCCCAGGTGATGCCGGCCACCGTCAACTGGCCGACCAGCCGCCCCTGGTACTCGATGACGAAGGGCAGCATCCGGCCCGCGTGGGCCTCGGACCTCAGGTGCCGCACCATCTGCCGGTAGGTCGGCCGGTGCGCGATCGGGCCGCCGGGCCCGGGCGGCGGGATGGTGGCCTCCCACGGGCGCAGCCAGTCCCGGTTGCGCCGGTTGACCTCGCGCCAGGTCCGCTGGTCGCGCAGCCTTATCGGCCTCAGGACGATGTCGCCGTCCCTCAGCTCGGCGGGCCAGGATGGGCTGTTCAGCTCGCACCCCCGCTGGCGGGTCTCGGGTGGTCGCCGCCGCGGAGCTGGTCCACGGCGTGCTTCAGCAGCGGCTCCAGCACGGCGAGGCCGTCCTTCACCCCGCCCGAGGAGCCCGGCAGGTTGACGATCAGCGTGCCGTTCGCCACTCCGGCCAGTCCCCTGGAGAGCACCGCGGTCGGCACCTTGTCCCGGCCGTACGCCCGGATCGCCTCCGCGATGCCCGGCACCTCGTAGTCGATCACCGCCCGGGTCGCCTCGGGGGTGCGGTCGGTGGGCGAGACGCCGGTGCCGCCGGTGGTGACGATGACGTCGTAGCCCGCGTCGGCGCCCGCGCGCAGGGCGGCCTCGACGGGGTCGCCGTCGGGGACGACCCGGGGGCCGTCGACGGCGAAGCCGAAGCGGCGCAGGCCCTCGGCGATCAGTGGGCCGCCCTTGTCCTCGTAGACACCGGCGGCGGCCCGGTTGGACGCCGTGACGACCAGGGCGGCGTACGGCCCCAGGAGGGCGCCTGCCACGCCGTCGTCCGGCGTCATGACCTGGTCCAGTCGCCGGACTTGCCGCCCGTCTTCTGCTCCACCCGCACGTCCGTGATGACCGCTCCCTTGTCGACCGCCTTGACCATGTCGACCACGGTGAGCGCGGCGACGGAGACCGCGGTGAGCGCCTCCATCTCGACGCCCGTGCGATCCGTCGTCTTCACCGTGGCGGTGATCTCCACGGCGTCGTCCGCGACCGACAAATCCAGTTTCACACCGGAGACCGACAACGGGTGGCACAAGGGGATCAGGTCGGGGGTGCGCTTGGCGCCCATGATGCCCGCGATCCGGGCGGTGGCCAGGGCGTCGCCCTTCGGCACCCCCTCGCCGCGCAGCAGCTCGACCACGCGGGGCGCCACGAGGACGCGCCCGCTGGCGCGGGCGGTGCGGGCGGTCACGTCCTTGCCGGACACGTCGACCATCCGGGCGGCGCCCGCCTCGTCGATGTGTGTCAGCCGGCCTTGCGGGTCCTGTCCGCTGCTCGGCGGTCGGTCCTGCGTACTCATGCTCGTGTGGCGCTCCCGGTCCTGGCCCGGCGCGGTGCGGCGCGTGGGCCTGCTGTGCGCGACACGCTACCGCCATCGGGGCCCGCTCAGCCGAGCAGGACCACCTCGACCTGGGTGCCGGGCTCGACGGACTCGGTGTCCTCGGGGACCACGATCAGCGCGTTCGCGTGCGCGAGGGCGGCCACGAGGTGGGAGCCGGAGCCGCCGACCGGGGCGACCGATCCGTCGGCGTGGCTGCCCCGCAGGAACTGCCGGCGGCCCTTCGGCGACGTCAGCGCCTTGTCCGCGGCCAGGGACGCGGTGACCGTCGGGCGGTGCACGTCGGGCAGGCCCATGAGGGTGCGGATCGCCGGGCGCACGAACAGCTCGAAGGAGACGTACGACGAGACCGGGTTGCCCGGCAGGGCGAGCAGCGGCGTGTGGTCGGGGCCGATCGAGCCGAAGCCCTGGGGCTTGCCGGGCTGCATGGCGAGCTTGCGGAAGTCCACGCCGCCGCCCGGCTCGTCCTCGTCCCCGACGTGCGCCAGCGCCTCCTTGACCACGTCGTACGCCCCGACGCTCACACCGCCGGTGGTGACCATCAGGTCGGCGCGCACCAGTTGGTCCTCGATGGTGGACCGCAGGGTCTCGGCGTCGTCGGCGACCGCACCCACCCGGTAGGCGATGGCACCGGCGTCCCGGGCGGCCGCGGTGAGGGCGAAGCTGTTGGAGTCGTAGATCTGACCGGACGCCAGCTGCTCGTCGGGCTGGACGAGTTCGCTGCCGGTGGAGAGCACCACCACGCGCGGGCGCGGGCGCACCCGTACCGTGCCCCGGCCGATGGCGGCGAGCAGGCCGATCTGCGGGGGTCCGAGGACCGTGCCGGCCGCCAGGGCGCGGTCGCCGGAACGGACGTCGCTGCCCCGCGCCCGGACGTGCGCGCGTTCCTCGGCCGGCCGGTACACGTGGACGTGGCCCTCGGCGCCCTCCGGGGCCAGGCTGCGGGCGCGCATTCCGGCCACGGGGCCCTCGCCGAGCCCGCCGTCGGTCCACTCCACGGGGACGACGGCCTCGGCGCCGGGCGGGAGCGGGGCGCCGGTCATGATCCGGGCGGCCTGGCCGGGGCCCACGGCGACCGGGTCGGTCTGGCCGGCGGCGACGTCGCCGACGACCTCCAGGACGGCGGGGAACTCCTCGCTGGCTCCGGCGACGTCGGTGACCCGCACCGCGTACCCGTCCATGGAGCTGTTGTCGAACGGCGGCAGGGACAGCGGCACCGTGACGTCGTCGACCAGGACGCAGCCCTGGGCGTCGAGCAGGTTCAGCTCGATGGGGTCCAGGGGGCGGACGGTGGACAGGACGTCGTCCAGGTGGTCCTGCACCGACCACAGCCGGTCCGGACCGGGGCCCGAGGCGGCGTGGTCGTGGCCGGTGTCACGGTGCGCGCTGCTGCTCAACGTCCTTGCATCTCCTCGGCTACGTAACTGCGAAGCCAGGTCCGGAAGTCCGGGCCCAGGTCTTCACGTTCGCATGCGAGTCGGACAATGGCACGCAGGTAGTCGCCGCGGTCGCCGGTGTCATAGCGGCGGCCCTTGAAGACGACGCCGTGCACCGGGCCGCCCACGGACTCGTCCTCGGCGAGCCGCTGGAGGGCGTCGGTCAGCTGGATCTCGCCGCCGCGGCCGGGCTCGGTCTTGCGGAGTATGTCGAAGATGTGCGGGTCGAGGACGTAGCGGCCGATGATGGCGTAGTTGGACGGGGCGTCGGCCGCGTCGGGCTTCTCGACGAGTCCGCCGACCTTGACGACGTCGCTGTCCTCGGTGCTCTCCACGGCCGCGCAGCCGTAGAGGTGGATCTGCTCAGGCGCGACCTCCATGAGGGCGATCACACTGCCGCCGTACTGCTCCTGGACGTCGATCATGCGCTGGAGCAGCGGGTCGCGCGGGTCGATCAGGTCGTCGCCGAGCAGGACCGCGAAGGGCTCGTGGCCGACGTGCGGGGCGGCGCACAGCACGGCGTGGCCGAGGCCCTTGGGGTCGCCCTGGCGGACGTAGTGCATCATCGCGAGGTCGCTGGACTCCTGGACCTTGGCCAGGCGGCCCGCGTCGCCCTTCTTCTGGAGGGCGGACTCCAGTTCGTAGTTGCGGTCGAAGTGGTCTTCCAGGGGGCGCTTGTTGCGGCCCGTGACCATGAGGACGTCGCCGAGGCCGGCGGCCACGGCCTCTTCGACCACGTACTGGATCGCCGGCTTGTCGACGACCGGCAGCATCTCCTTGGGAGTGGCCTTGGTGGCCGGCAGGAACCGGGTACCGAGACCGGCTGCTGGGATGACAGCCTTGCTGATCCTGGGGTGGGACTGAGTCATGCGCGCCACCATATCCGGTGCCTATAGGGAGAATCTGTGACTCGGGATCATAGGCGCTCATATGAGCGCATTAGCGCGGTACGGGAGTCGCCGATGTCTCATCCTGGCCCTGTGGACGAACCTGACAAGCGGACGTTGCGGCGGGATTTCCTCGCGGCGAGGAACAGGTTGACGCCGGACGACGTGCGGGAAGCCGCCGAGGCGCTGGCCGGGCGGGCGCTCGGGCTGCCGGAGGTGGCGGGGGCGCACGCCGTGGCGGCGTACGTCTCGGTGGGCGCCGAGCCGGGCACCCTCGCGCTCCTGGACGCGCTGCGCGCGCGGGGTGTGCGCGTCCTGCTGCCCGCGCTGCTGCCGGACAACGACCTGGACTGGGGCGAGTACACCGGGGAGGGCTCCCTGGCGCGCGTGCGGCACGGCGGGCGGATGGAGCTGTTCGAGCCCGCCGGTGAGCGGCTGGGGCCGGACGCGGTGACGCGGGCGGACGTCGTGCTGCTGCCGGGGGTCGCGGTCGACGGCCGCGGTCTGCGCCTGGGGCGCGGTGGCGGCTCCTACGACCGGGTGCTGGCGCGGCTGGCGGCGGCGGGCGCGCGTCCCGCGCTGCTGGTGCTGCTGTACGACCGCGAAGTCGTCGCCCGCGTCCCGGCGGAGCCGCACGACCGGCCGGTGGACGCGGTGGTGACGCCGTCGGGGGTGCGCAGGTTCCGCTGATGCTGGGAAGACGTGAATGACGGGAAACGGCCTCCACGCGTGCGTGGAGGCCGTTTCCGTCGGCGGGGGCGATCCGGCTACGGCTTGAGCACCAGCGTGTCGCTCGTGCTCTCGTCGACCGCCTTCTTCGAGAAGGACCACGGCAGCAGTTCGCCGTTGGCCCACTTGTCGGTCTGGTCGGTGTAGTGGGCGCTGTAGGCGTGTCCGGAGGCACCGCTGAGGTTGATCCAGCGGGACTTGTCGAGGTCCCCGAGGTTGACCACCATCCGCATGGACGGCACCCAGATCACCCCGTAGCCGCCGGCCGCGTTCCAGCCGGAGGCGTTGACCGCCGCCTCGCCGCCGCTGAGCTTCCAGGGGCCGCGGTTGAGGGCGTACTTCAGGAAGCCGGGGCCCTCGGTACCCAGGGTCTGGTTCTTCAGGAACAGGCGGTGCAGCCGGCCCCAGTTCCAGGTGTCGATGTCCTTGCCGAGCTTGGCGGTCAGCTCCCAGCGGGCGTCGATCATGGCGCGCTTGAACAGGTCGTCGCGGTTGTGGTCGGCGCCCTTGCGGGTGCCGTTGGCGGGCGTCGTCCACCAGTCGCTCTTGGGCTTGTCCATCAGCGTGCGGACCACCTCGAACCAGCGGTCGCCGCCGTCCGGCTGCGCCTGGCCGGCGTCGCGCTGGCCGCACTCGCGGACCTTGTTGGTCTCGTCCGCCGGGCCGGTGGTGTTGACCGGGTCGACCCACAGGCACTGGCCCTCGACCCGCAGCTCCTTGGGCAGCTTGTTGCCGAAGGCGAGCTTGAGGATGTTGCGCCAGACCGCGTTGAAGTACGCGGCGGCGGCCGAGTCGGCGTCCTGGGTGTAGTCCCAGCCCTCCAGCAGCTTCTGCGCCTCTCGGACGTCCTTGTCGTCGATGTCGATCTTCAGCAGCTGGGGCACGAGCAGCTTGGCCATCTCGCTGCTGTTGTCCAGCTGCATCTGGCGCATGTCGTCCGTGGAGATCTTGCCGCCGTCCTTGATCTTCTGCTCGATCAGGGAGGTGATGCGCTGGCTGCGGGCGCCGTAGCCCCAGTCCGTGGTGAGCGTGTACGGGTACTCGTCCTCGTCGACGACGGCCTGGTTGGCGGTCACGATGTAGCCGCGCTCCGGGTCGTACTCGTAGGGCAGCTCGTCCTGGTCGATGTACTCGCCGGTCCAGCGGTACTTGGAGCTCCAGCCCGGCGCCGGCACCGAACCGTCGTGGCCCTCGGCGCGCACCGGGATCCGGCCGGGCAGCGTGTAGCCGATGTGCTCGCTGTCGGCGTAGACCAGGTTCTGCGAGGGCACGTCGAACAGCGTGGCGGCCTCGCGGAAGTCGTCCCAGTTCTGCGCCCGGTCTATGGCGAAGACGGCGTCCATGCTGGTGCCCGCCTCCAGCGCGGTCCAGCGCAGGGCGACGCCGTAGCCGTCGCCGCGGTCGGGGGCGGCGCTGTCGACGGTGGCCTTCTTGCCGGTCTTCACCAGCTCGTCGTCGCGGTCGGAGAGCAGAGGGCCGTTGTTGGTCTCGCGCACGACGATCTTCTTGGAGTCGCCGCCGGCGACCTTGATGGTCTCCTCGCGCGTCTCGAAGGGGATCACCTTGCCGTCGTACTGGTAGCCCTCGCCGGTGATCTTCTCCAGGTAGAGGTCGGTGACGTCGGCGCCGGAGTTGGTGAGGCCCCAGGCGATCTCCTGGTTGTGGCCGACGACCACGCCGGGCATGCCCGCGAAGGTGTAGCCGGCCACGTCGTAGCGGCACTTGTCGGAGACGGTGCGGCAGTGCAGGCCCATCTGGTACCAGACGGACGGCAGGGACGGCGACAGGTGCGGGTCGTTGGCCAGCAGCGGCTTGCCGGTGATGGTGTGCTTGCCGGAGACGACCCAGGAGTTGGAGCCGATGCCGTTGCCGTTCACGCCGACGGCGGTGGGGACGTCGTCCAGGACTTCCTGGAGGCCGGCCAGTTGGCCCTGGAGGGCGCTGCCGGAGCCGGTGCCCGTGCCCGTGCCTGTGCCTGTGCCGGTGCCCGTACCCGTACCCGTCCCGGTTCCGGTGCCCGTGCCGTCGCCGCTGCCCGACGAACCGCCGTCGCCGCCGTCGAAGGTCTGGGTGAGCTCGTCGTACTGGCCCTCCTGGACGATCGCCTTGTTGCGGTCGTACGGGTAGGCCGGGTAGAGGTCGGCGATCTGCTTGGGGCCCAGGCGGCTGGTCATCAGCGCGCGGTCGACCTCGTCCTGCATGTTGCCGCGCAGGTCCCAGGCCATCGCCTTCAGCCAGGCCACCGAGTCGACCGGAGTCCACTCCTGGGGCTTGTAGTCGTTGGTGAACCCGAGGGCCGCGTACTCCAGGGAGATGTCCGCGCCGTCCTTGCCCTTCAGGTAGGCGTTGACGCCCTTGGAGTACGCCTGGAGGTACTTCTTGGTGGAGTCCGACAGCTTCTCGTCGTACTCCTTCTTCGCCACCCGGTGCCAGCCCAGGGTGCGCAGGAACTCGTCGTTGTCGATCTGGCTCTTGCCGAACATCTCCGACAGGCGCCCGGCGGTCATGTGCCGGCGGACGTCCATCTCGTAGAACCGGTCCTGCGCCTGGACGTACCCCTGCGCCATGAACAGGTCCTCCTCGGTGGAGGCGTAGACCTGCGGGATGCCGTACCCGTCGCGCTTGACGTCGACCGGACCCGACAGGCCGTCCAGCGTGATCGATCCCTTGGTCTGCGGGAAGGACGCGCGGACGGTGCTGATCGACCAGTACGCCCCGTAGGCGAGGCCGCCGATGAGGGCCAGGACCAGCACGAGGACGAGCAGGCGGCCCTTGCGGCTCTTGCGCCCCTTGCGCCCCTTCTTCCTGCCGGACGTGCCGGGCTGCTGACCCGTGGAGGCGGTGGTGGTGGGGGGCATCGCTGTCCTTGCTGTCCTAACACGAGCGGCAGGGGCGGGCTGTGCTTCGTACTGAGCGCCCGGCGCGGAACGCCGAACGCTGGAGCAACTCTAGGCGCAGGCCCGGCTCCGCCTTGACGCGGAGTCGGGTACAGGGACGCACGGGCGTTCGATCTTGCCAGGATCAGCGTCAAGAAAGCGTCAAGAGTTAGGTAAGGTAACGAAGTAGTTGCCCGCAGAGCATGCCGGATTCGTGTGCCATGGGGTGGTGCGCCGGTGCACCACCGGGGTACGCCTCGCGCGCCGAGCGCGCGCGCTCACCCGCGCTGTGATCCATGCTGTGCGCCAGGGAAGGGAACGGCCGCTGACTGTCCACCACCTCAACCAGCTCCTGCTCGTCTGCTCGCTCGTCCTGCTCATCGCCGTGGCGGCGGTCCGGATCTCCTCGCGCAGCGGGCTCCCCAGCCTGCTCGTCTACCTGGCGATCGGTGTCGCCATGGGCCAGGACGGCATCGGCGACATCAAGTTCGACAACGCCGAACTGGTCCAGGTCATCGGCTACGGGGCCCTCGTCGTGATCCTTGCCGAGGGCGGCCTCGGCACGAAGTGGAGCGAGGCGAAACCGGCTCTCCCGGCCGCCTCCGCGCTGGCCCTGGGCGGGGTGGCGGTGAGCGTCGGCGTGACCGCGGCCGGCGCGCACTACCTGACCGGTCTCGAGTGGCGGCAGGCACTGATCGTCGGGGCCGTGGTCTCCTCCACGGACGCCGCGGCCGTCTTCTCCGTGCTGCGCCGGATCCCGCTTCCCAAGCGGATAACGGGCACGCTGGAGGCCGAGTCCGGCTTCAACGACGCCCCGGTGGTCATCCTCGTGGTCGCCTTCTCCACGGCCGGTCCGATCGAGCACTGGTACGTGCTCATCGGTGAGATCGCCCTGGAACTGGCCATCGGCGCGGCCATCGGACTCGCGGTCGGCTGGCTGGGGTCGTGGGGGCTGAAGCACGTGGCGCTGCCCGCCTCCGGCCTCTACCCCATCGCCGTCATGTCGATCGCCATCGCGGCGTACGCGGCCGGCGCGCTGGCCCACGGCAGCGGATTCCTGGCCGTCTACCTCGCCTCGATGGTCATGGGCAACGCACGGCTGCCGCACTGGCCCGCCACCCGGGGGTTCGCCGACGGGCTGGGCTGGCTCGCCCAGATCGGCATGTTCGTGCTGCTCGGCCTGCTGGTCACCCCGCACGAGCTGGGCGACGACATCCTGCCCGCCCTGGTCATCGGGCTGGTGCTCACCATGGTGGCGCGCCCCCTGGGCGTCGTGCTGTGCCTGGTGCCCTTCCGGGTGCCGTGGCAGGAGCAGGCCCTGATGTCGTGGGCCGGGCTGCGCGGCGCGGTGCCCATCATCCTGGCGACGATCCCCATGGTGGAGGGCGTCGCGGGCAGCCACCGCATCTTCAACATCGTCTTCGTGCTGGTCGTCGTCTACACCCTGGTGCAGGGCCCGACGCTGCCGTGGCTGGCCCGCAAGCTGCGCCTGGGCAAGGGCGACGAGGCGGCCGACCTCGGCATCGAGTCGGCGCCCCTGGAGCGGCTGCGCGGACACCTGCTGTCCGTGACGATCCCCGAGGGTTCGAAGATGCACGGCGTCGAGGTCAACGAGCTGCGGCTGCCCACCGGGGCCGCCGTCACCCTGGTCGTCCGCGACGGGACGTCCTTCGTACCGCTGCCGACCACGGGACTGCGCCGCGGGGACGAACTCCTGGTGGTCGCCACGGACCCCGTACGGGACGCCGCCGAGGCGCGGCTGCGCGCGGTCGGCCACGGCGGCAAGCTGGCCGGGTGGCTGGGCTCCGGGGGCACCGAGGGCGCCCGGCGCAATCGCAGGTGACCGGGAAAGGGGTGCCCGCTTTCACAGGCCGCACCCGTCCCAGCCCCTGTACGATGAAGGCCGCACCTGATCGAACCACCTCTGTCTGAAGCAGAGCTGGCGCGACCGTATGGCGGCCGGATCGCCCCCTCATCCACGTGGGCTCCGGCATCTACCGCAGTCCGCGCAAGTGGACAGCTCTCGGCGCTCCCGCACGACGACCACCACGAAGCGGGACCGCGCTACCAGGCGGCAGAAAGGCACGGGCCGTGGCATCCACGGTCACCCGTCCGGGATACGGGCAGCTGCTGCGCACCCGCGGCGCCTGGACGTTCCTGCTCCCCGGCTTCGCGGCACGCCAGCCGTTCGCCATGCTCACGCTCTCCATCGTGCTGCTGGTGCAGCACACCACCGGCTCCTACGGCGTCGCGGGCGCGGCCGCGGCCGTCACAGGCGTCTCCATGGCCGTCTTCGCCCCGTACAGCGGCCGGCTCGCCGACCGCTACGGGCAGCGCGCCGTCCTGCTGCCCGGCGTGCTCGTGCATGCGGCGTCCGGCCTGACCCTGACCGTCCTCGCGCTCGCGGACGCGCCCCTGTGGGCGCTGTTCCTCGCGGCCGTGCCCACCGGTGCGTCGGTGCCGCAGGTCGGGCCCATGGTGCGGGCCCGCTGGGCCGCGCGGCTCAAGGACTCCCCGCTGCTGAGCACGGCGGCCGCCTTCGAGTCCGTCACCGACGAGCTGACCTTCGTCCTCGGGCCCCTGCTGGCGACCGCCCTGTGCACCGCGGTCGACCCCGCGGCGGGCCTGGTCACGGAGGCCGCGCTCACCGTGGTGGGCGGTCTGCTGTTCGCCGCGCAGAAGAGCACCCAGCCCCTTGTGAGCCGCGCCGGTGGTGCCGACGGCGGGCACGCGCGCGTGGAGCACGTTTCCGCGCTGCGGATCCCCGGCGTACGCGTGCTGATCGTCGTCTTCCTGGGCATCGGTTCCGTCTTCGGCGGCATGCAGGTGTCGTTGGCGGCGTTCACCGAGTCGATCGGCGAGCCCGGTCTGAACGGCGTCCTGTACGGCGTCTTCGCGGCGGGCAACATGATCTCCGGCCTGGCCTGCGGCGCCATCGCCTGGAAGGTGGCCCCGCAGCAGCGCCTCCTGGTCGGCTGCACCGCCCTCGCGCTGACCGCGTCCGGGCTGTGGGCCGCCCACTCGGTGCTCGTGCTGGCCGGCCTCGGACTGCTCGTCGGCATGTGCATCGCGCCCGCCATCGTCACCGGCTACACCCTGGTCGAGGGCCTGGTCCCGGCGGGCGCCCGCACCGAGGCGTTCACCTGGCTGACCGGCGCCGTCGCGCTGGGCCAGGCGGCGGCCGTGACCGTCGCCGGACAGCTGGAGGACCGCTTCTGGGACGGCGCCGGATTCCTGGTGCCTATGGGCGGCACGGTCCTGGCGCTGGTGGTCCTGGTGGCGCTGCGCTCGCGGCTGGCGACCCGGCCCCACGGCCGCACGGTCGCACGTGGTGTCGGTCACCGCGCGCCCGCCACAGTGGACTGATCCCGCGGAATAGGTCACTATGGACCGTCGTTAGCACTCATCGAGTGAGAGTGCCAGGAGGAAGACAGTGCCGACGTACCAGTACCAGTGCACCGAGTGCGGCGAGGGCCTCGAGGCGGTGCAGAAGTTCACCGACGACGCCCTCACCGAGTGCCCGAACTGCCAGGGCCGCCTGAAGAAGGTGTTCTCGGCCGTCGGCATCGTCTTCAAGGGCTCCGGCTTCTACCGCAACGACAGCCGCGGCAGCTCGTCGAGCAGCTCGCCGGCGTCGTCGTCCTCGAAGGCGGCCTCGTCCTCGGCTTCTTCGTCGTCCTCGGACTCGGGTTCGTCCTCGACGTCCTCCTCGGGCTCCGGCTCGTCCTCGGGCTCCGGCAACTCCTCCGCGGGCTCCACCGCCGCTTAGCACCCGGCTCCCACCGTCGCGCGGGAGACGCTTCCTTACCTTCCGCCGCGCGGGACCCACTTCTTACGAGACCCTGTCGTCGTCCGACGACGGGGTCCTCGGCGTTGTCCGGGGCGGTTAGGGTGCGGGCATGGCGAACAAGGTGCAGGCCGAGAACGTGCAGGTCGAGAACGTGCAGGCCCAGAGTGTGCGGGCCCAGAACGTGCAGGCCGAGATCGGCGTGATCGGCGGCTCCGGGTTCTACTCGTTCCTCGACGACGTCACCGAGGTCCGGGTGGACACCCCCTACGGGCCGCCCAGCGACTCCCTCTTCGTCGGCGAGGTCGCCGGCCGGCGGGTCGCCTTCCTCCCCCGGCACGGCCGCGGCCACCATCTGCCGCCGCACCGGATCAACTACCGCGCCAACCTGTGGGCACTGCGCTCGGTGGGTGCGCGCCAGGTCTTCGGACCGTGCGCGGTCGGCGGTCTGCGCCCCGAGTACGGGCCGGGCACGCTGCTGGTGCCGGACCAGTTCGTCGACCGCACCAAGTCCCGCCCGTCGACCTACTTCGACGGGCTGCCGCTGTCCGACGGCAGCGTGCCCAACGTGGTGCACGTGTCGCTGGCCGACCCGTACTGCCCCACCGGACGGGCGGCCGCGTTGAAGGCGGCCCGGGGGCGGGAGTGGGAGCCCGTGGACGGCGGCACCCTGGTCGTGGTCGAGGGGCCCCGCTTCGGGACCCGCGCGGAGTCCCTGTGGCACCGGGCGCAGGGTTGGTCGGTGGTGGGCATGACCGGCCACCCGGAGGCGGCCCTCGCCCGCGAGCTGGAGCTCTGCTACACCTCCCTGACCCTGGTGACCGACCTCGACGCCGGTGCGGAGAGCGGCGAGGGCGTCTCGCACGAGGAGGTGCTGCGGGTGTTCGCGGCGAACGTCGACCGGCTGCGGGGCGTCCTGTTCGACGCGGTGGCCGCGCTGCCCGCCACCGGGGAGCGGGACTGCCCGTGCGGGGCGGCGCTGGGCGGCATGGATCCGGGGATCGCGCTGCCGTAGGGGTGTGGCGGGCGGGCCGAGGCGGGCCTGAGGCAGGCGGGAGGCCGGGGAACGCCACGTTCCGGTGAGGGAGTTGTCCACAACCGGTCGGTGGTCCACGGGCGTCGGCGGGGCGCGGCGAGAAGCCTCATCGTGGGAGCGCAAGCCGGTCCCTCGTCACAGGTGGTGGTCCCGTGTTCCGTCCCGCCCTGCCCTCTTCTCCCCCGCTCTCCTCCTCGGGTTCCTCCTCAGTCTTTCCCTCGTCCTCCTCCTCGTTCCCTTCGCCGCTTCCGCCCGGCACCGACGCGCCGCCCACCTGCGAGGTGCCGCACTTCGCCCCGGTGCGGGTGCGCGGCGGGCGCCGTGCCCTGCACCGGCTCGTGGCGCACCGGCGGCGTGCACTGGCCGCCGGGCTCGTCGTCACCGCCGCCGCACTGGTGGCGGCGGGCCCGCATCCGGAGGCCGGCGGGCAGGACACGCGGCGGGCTCGGGGGCACCCGGTGGCCGATCCGGTGGGCGAGCGGCACGGCACGCGGCTGGTGGCGGCGCCGGTGCGCATCGCCGACGCGGGCACGGTGCGGCTGCTCAGGCCGGGCGACCGGGTCGACGTCGTCGCGACCGGCGAGGGCGGTGCGAGCGACGCCTCCGTGATCGCGCGCGGTGTGCGGGTGACGAAGATCCCACAACCCGAGGCGGACCCGGCGGCGGGCGGGGCGCTGGTCGTCGTCTCGGTGCCGCGCGCCACCGCGCACCGACTGGTCGGCGCCGGTACCACGGAGCGGTTGGCGGTGACTCTGTGCTGAGCCGGTCAAGTCCCTCGTTCGAGGGATCGGATTGGACAGGATGGCCCAACGCTGTCGTAGGTTGCGGAGCGTTTGGTTCCTGTACCTGTTCGAGCGAGGAGTGCTCCCACCGTGAGCGAGAAGAACGCGCCGAGCGTCTGGCAGGGCTTCAAAGCCTTCCTGATGCGCGGCAACGTCATCGACCTGGCGGTGGCGGTCGTCATCGGCGCCGCCTTCACCAAAATCGTCAACTCGGTGGTGGAGGGGGTCATCAACCCGCTGGTCGGGGCGTTCGGCACGCAGAGCCTGGACAGCTACAGCTCCTGTCTGAAGGGCCCGTGCACCGGGACCGGCGACAGCGCCACGGGCGTGCGGATCCTGTGGGGCCACGTGCTGGGTGCCACCCTCACGTTCCTGATCACCGCGGCCGTCGTCTACTTCCTGATGGTGCTGCCCATGTCGAAGTACCTGGCCCGGCAGGAGGCCCGCCGCAAGGCGAAGGAGAGCGCCGAGGAGGTCATCGAGGTCTCCGAGCTGGAGGTGCTCAAGGAGATCCGCGACGCGCTGATCGCCCAGCGCGGCTCGGGGCACGACCGCTCTTAGGGCCTGCGGCTCACAGGTGGTGGGGCGGCTTCTCGTCGAGGAAGCGCTTCAGGTCGGCCGCGCTGTCGCCGCCCTCGGGCCGCTCGCCCCAGCCGCGGTCGGTGTCGTCCGAGCTCTGCTGGTCCAGCGGGTCGTCGAAGACCAGCGCGGGCCTGGGCGCCGGGGGCTCGGGGTCGGGGGTGGTACTCATGCTCCCAGGGTACGGCTCGCTCCGTGGACGGCGTCCCCTCCGCCCCGCTCGTCCCGGCGGCGGGGCCCGTCCACAAGCACATCCACGCCGTCTCTGCTGTGCTGGGAGCCATGATGTCCAGTCCCTCCTCCGCGAGCGCGCCCTCCGGGCCGCCGCCCGACGGCCACCCTCCGGTGCGCCGGCTGAAGGCCCGCCACCGGCACGAATCGCACCGCGTCGCCACGCCGCTGGAGCTCTTCTTCGACCTCTGCTTCGTCGTCGCCATCGCCCAGGCGGGCGTCCAGTTGGTGCACGCCGTCGCTCAGGGGCATGCCGGCGAGGGTGTCCTCCACTACGCGATGGTCTTCTTCGCCATCTGGTGCCCGTGAACCAACGCAACAACACCTTAGCGCGGGGTGCTTGACCTGGGCAGACGGACGCCCGCCCATGGCTCACGGGGGGAGAGCCACAGACGGGGCGGTACCGACACGCTGAGCTGCACTTCTCGCCGTCGCTCAGCGGGCCGGAGTCTCACCAGCGGATGCGCTCCGCGTTACCGCCGACGCAGACGGGACACGGGCGCTTGTACGTCCAGCGGCACAGCGCACACCCGTCGAAGCCGCAGCATCCGTCACACCAAATCGCACCCCACCCGGCGCAGCACCCGCAGTAGGTCACGGGGTCCGGCGGCGGCTTCGCGGTCTTCGCTGGGGGTGTCCGCCGACGCTTCACCGTGACAGCGCTGCGGACCCTTCCCGGCGCCGTGGTCATCAGTGCCCGTCCGGGTGCCGTGCCATGAGGACATTGCAGTCAGACACGGTCGTGTGATCGTTGCCAGCACGCGCCCAGCCACGCACCTTCGCCAGTTCGGCACAACCGGCGCACCCGTCAACCGGTGTCGGCTCCAACTCGTCGCCCCGGTACGGAAGTTCGACCGGCGCGGCCGGATATCGGTTCGGTTCCGTCATGCGCCTCAGCGTCCGCCCGAAGTGGATCTAGGACTAGCGGCCCCGTGTAGGCCAACTGTCGGCCAGACTGGACCTATGAGCAGCGCAATCGGGGCCAACATCCGACGCCTACGCGAAGAGCGCGGGTGGAGTCAGGCACGCCTAGCGCGCGAAGTGTGCCGGGCGGCGCGCATGCAGGGTGAGCCGGTCGGGCGGCAGGAAGTGAGCCGCTGGGAAACCGGCAAGCGCACGCCCCGAGAATGGTTGCCGTTCATCGCTGCCGCATTCGGCGTTCCCGTGGACGCGCTGAAAACGCCACAGAAGCCCGCTGAGCCCCCGTTGCCGACCCTTGCCGACTTCCTGCCCGACGACGACCCGCTAGCGCCCCTCAGCGCCCATACGGGGCGACGTATCGGCATTGGGCAAGTGGACGACCTACAGAAGCGCGTTCACGGGCTTCGGCTTGCCGACGACGTGTTAGCGGGTGGCGACCTAATCCGCCCGGCGCTCCGGGAACTTCGCTCCGCCGTGAAGCTGTACCGGGAAGGCGCGCACACGGCTGACGTTGGGCGCCAACTCCTAAGACAGATCGGCGAGTTGGCCCAGATTGCAGGATGGATTGCCAGCGATGCAGGACAGCATGACGAAGCTGAGCGCATTTACCGACTAGGCATCAGCGCAGCAAGGCAGGCAGAGGCTCACACGCTGGCCGGGAATATCGCCGGATCACTGGCCTACCAGATGAGTAACACGGGTCGGGAAGCCGAAGGACTCACGCTCGCCCAGGCAGCATTCAACGACGCAAGGGCCGAAGCTCCGCCCAAAGCCCGTGCGCTGTACCTGGACCGTGTGGCCTGGGCGCACACAAAAGCCGGGGGAAGAGAGAACGGACAACACGCCATTCGCGCGCTGGGGGAAGCTTCAGAAGCACTCAGCGAAGACGGCGCCGGTATCGAGTCGCCTGCCTACCTGTATTGGGTGGACCCTGGGGAACTTCGCGTCATGGAATCCCGCATCTACACGGAGATTCACCGCCCGTTGCGCGCTGTGCCGTTGCTCCGGGAAGTGCTCAGCGAATACGACGCCACACACACGCGCGAAATGGCGCTGTACCTGTCATGGCTCGCCGTCGCCCTTGCTGACGCCAATGAGCCGGAGGAAGCGGCGGCAGTGGCGGAACGGGTGATCAGCATTTCCGCCGACGTCGCTTCGGAGCGCACAGCGGAACGGGTGCGCGTGGTGCTTGCTCGACTCGGCGACTTTGCCGACGTTCCCGAAGTCGCGTCCCTACTGGCAGACAACGCCGCCTGAACGCACAGAAAGCCCCGTACCGGCCTCCCAGCGAAGGGAAGCTAGTACGGGGCTCTTTCGCGCTCTCAGGCGCTTACAGCGGCGCTCAGGGCTTCGGCAAGCGGCGTTCCGGCGAACCGTTCGGCAAGCCATTCGTAAGGGTGCCGGTCGCTCTTACTCAGGTTGCACGGCGCGCAATATCCACTCTTGCTGAAGGCGTCCACCCCCTTCACAGCGCGGCAGCGCCCACAGACCTTCGCCGGAATGCCCTTCGTGCGCATTTCCTTGTTGAACCGTCGTCGCGCTGCCTGAGTGCTCAGCGGGTGACCTTCGGCCGTGTTCGTCGTCATGCCTTCCGTCAAGGTGGTCGGTCACCTGGGGCATGGTTAACGCCCGTTAACTACTCGCTAAGCGCTTGCTTACTTGCGCATTCTCGACACCCTTCGACGCCCACAACCCAGGTGCCCCAACGAATTTTGGCTTTGGGGGCGCCTGGGTCCGGCGTCACACCTAGCGTGCGTTTTCCGAGCTGGGGCCGGGATCGCTGAGGGCACTTCGGCTGAACTTTGGAGCCGCCTCCGCCCCTAATGCGAATCGAAATGCAAAGCAAACGACCCATCACGCATCGCCTTGACCTGGGCAAACATCCCGAGCCGGCAAAAAGCTGATGGGCCGTCACTTCACTAAGGTGAAGCCATCAATCTACTCACGTGAGTAGGCTGATCAGCCGCGCCGTCTTGCCGCTCCGAGGTGCGCAACGTGGCCGCGCGTGGCCTTGCCCGAAGTGGCATTGAATATCAGCGTGGCATTCTCGTAATCGGTCTTCGCTGTGATCACGCCGATAGGGGACGGCGCCGAAGTGCGCTTAGGTCGAAGCTCAATACCCAGCTTGCCCGCACGCTCGACGCACTCACCCAGGGATAGGAATCGGGCACCCCCCTCTATCGCGCACTGCCTGTCCATGATGGACACCCCCCTATCCGTCCGCGCTGCCACTGCCCCCAGGACGTGGCCGTAACGGGCACACTCAGTGCACAGAACCGGCAAGGAATCATTGCCCGCAGCGAAGCGGGCGCCATGCGTAATCAGTTCCCGGTCTCTCTGCGTCCGCCACTTCTCGCGCTTCTCGCGCAACTTCTCAATCATCACCGACAAGCCCCCAGCTTCGAAGTTGTAGCCACTGTTCGCACGGGTCGCACACCATGCCGTCGTGTTTCAGTGGCGGATTTGGAAAGCGCACCTTCAGGCGCGCTACGTAAATTCGCGACAACGCCGAAGGCTCGAAGTCCACCGTTGCGCTGTGCGTGGTCGCCACATCACATCTCATGCCACATAGCCCTTTCCCGGATCACGCCTATACAGGACCGGCACACGGGCGCGACGTCCTTGCCCTTCACGCTGACAAGAACCGTGTTCGCGCGCCTCAGTATCTCAGCCGGTTCGACCATTTCGATATCGGATTCCCGCTGCCACACGTCGTCACAAGCGATACGCGCGGCACACGGGACGAAGCCCGGACGACCCTTCTCGGCTGCAATGCGCTGAAGGTTCGTCCAGGCTTCGCTAACGCGCTTCAAGGTCGCCATTAGACCGGCTTGACCACCTGAACGTGGGCGGCGTTCGCCACTAGAACATCACCGATACGCGCACGCCCGGCAAACGCAACCTCATCCTTCGCGAAAAGGTCAGGGTGATGCGTGGCAGAAGCCGTCTGAAGGTTTTCACGGAGCGCAACGGCGACGTTCGCAAGCGACGCCACAATGACCGTGTCAGCGGGCACCGACGGCAGCGCGACGAACTCAGGAAGCTTCGCCAGAAGGGCGCCGTCAATGGCGCCGAGAAGCGCCGCTTCCGTGTCCGGGTGCACAACGATCGCGTCCGGGGTGGCGCGCGCTGCCTTGACTCGCGCAATGGCGCCCAGGACACCCGCAGCGTCAAGAGTGGCAACGGTCGAAGTGCCAACGTTGAGAAGCCCGTTCACGGTCACGTCGCCGTCGGTACCGCCGTTGATCAGTAGATCATCAACTCCGGCGCCCAGGGCGGACAGAATCGCGGCGTCAATGGTGGTGTCGAGCTGGGGGTAATTCAGCACGTGGTCGTGCTGTGCCTTGACGTACGCGCTGACCTTGACCGTGTCGAAGACGGCAACTTCGCCGTTCTCAAGGGCGCCCATACCCAGGGGCTCATTGCGCCCAGCAACGGCGGCAGTGAGCTGCGGGACAACCGGCGCATATCCGCGACGCGACCCGAAGGTGAACGCCTGAATTCGGCCGAGAAGCTGCGACCCGTTCGGAGCCTCAGAGAGCATGACCGGCGCGGCATTCCAATTCCCGGTGTCGAGCGCGTCAAGGGCGTCAGCGCTGCGCTCATCAAACGCGAACGCCTTATTGCCCACCTTGACGGGCATGCCCAGCACGCGCACATCATCGAGCGACCGGCGCTGAACGGAATCGGGTCGCTGAATGGCACCCAGCGAATACATGTGCCGAATCTCGTCAGCCTCAACGGCGTCGCCGACAAGGGCACGAAGCGCGCCGTCATGCTTGGCCACGGCGGCAAGGGCGTCAGCGTCGTCGGCATTGGCCGTCAGTGCGGCAAGGGCAGCATCCCGCTTAGCGACGTGCTCAGCGGCGAGGGTGGCGTTAAGAGCCATGGTTAGGTTTCCCTTCAAGGTGTGCGGCTTCACGCCGCGTTGGTTGGTCGCCGTACTTCCTGGGAGTCCCAGGGAAAAAGCCCCTGGGCTACCCACAAGGCACGGCGGTTACCTACTCATGTGAGTAGGTTGAATACGCGCTATTGGCGCTCGATTAGATGAGCTGAAGCCCGCGCACGTAGCGGCGGCATTGCTTCTTCCCGGTCGCGCTACGCGTGTGCCGGTTGTAAACGTCGTAACCCGCTCGCCGAACCATGGCCCGTATCGCTGAAGCCGTCGGCCGCCACTCGCGCTGATTCGCTATGGCCCATCGGGTAACGACATGGCGGAGTACACCCAGCGGAAGGCTGTCGGCCGTCGAGTTATCAACCGTTACCGCCCGCAGCGCATCGCAGAAGGTGCACCACTCGTCAGCCGTGAATTTCTCGGCTTCCCTTGCGCGCCGTTCCTGAACCGCAATGTTGGCGGCGGCACGTTCGCGGCGAAGGCGTCGAGCGACCCGGTCGCCCCAGGGCTCAGCCATGGGAAGCACCTGCAATCTTTCGCATGATCTCGGCGGCACCCGGATTTGGCACTTCGGCCGTCGGTCGCTCTAGCCCGATTCCTCGCGCGACCACTGCCCTACCGACCATGGAGATTCGCACGTTGCGCCGCTTCAGTGCATCTTCTATCGCTCCCATTTCGGGAAAAGGTGCGTGACGCTTACGTGCCCAGTCAGCGCAAGCGGCGCGCAGAATGTCTAGCGGCACGGAGCGATTTGAGCCGTGCGCTGTGCGGGCGTTCAGGAACTCTTCAATAGTAGGGATCACAGACTGTCCTTTGTGAACGATGAAGGCGCACAGCGTTGAATTGCCATGCGCCTTCGAAGAGAAATTTTGGACCGAAGCCGGCTTGTGGCCTAAGTCACTAATTCGAGCGAAGCCGGATTCCGTCGATTGCGACGCCGTTTTTGGCGCGCTTATGCTTTCCGCCACGACGGAGCAACGAAGCCTTGAAAGCGTTTCGCGTCATGATCTCCAGTGCCGACACGCGCTCTTCGCGGCAGTAGTCGAGATACGTCGCGTACGCGTCGCGTAGCAACACGGAGCCTTCAGCGGAAACGGCGAAGCAATCCGCGAACCAATGCCGTTCTTCGAAGGTGCTCACGCGCCGGAACACGACCGGCGGCCAGTCACCCGCACACGTTTCGTAATCGTGCGCATGACGGGTGCAGAACGGCCAATAGTCAGTCGGCTTGTCGCTGAAGCGGCGAAACTGGGGGTCAACGGTGGCGGACACCGAATTGTCGACCACCCAGCGGGAAGCCTTGTCGGTGCAATGAATGCACATGAAGTCCGTCACCGGCCCGTAATGGCGCTCAACGGCGTTCAGTGCGTCCGCGTAGCCAGTGTGAGCAATCATCAGGCACCCGCCTTCAGTGCGCGCTGTGCGCGATAGAACGCCGTCTTGCAGCGCGGAGCACAGAAGCGGCGCGGTCGGCCCTTACCGCTGTAAGCAATGTCCTTGCCGCACAGCTCACACTCGGCACACTCGCGAAGCTCTTCGGCGTCAGCGTGAGCATTCTCGACACTGAGCCTGATATCCGCCTGAGCGTCCGTGCACGCGTCGCCGTTGCGGTCGTTGATATCGCACACGCTCTTCGTCTTCGACGTCATGGAAATTCGCTCGCCGCACAGCTTGCAATTGCCGTGCGCGGGAAGGCCGAGCTTCTGACGCTCCGTCTCCCAGCGGGCAACGCGCCATGCCGACGACCGGCAGGCAGCGGAGCAATAGCGTTCTTGGTTCTCACCCAGCCGTCCGCCGCAACGGGCGCATTGGGTCGTGTGGAGTTCGTAAGGAAGGTGGGGCATAGCTAAGGCGCCCTTTCGTCTGTCACAGGAAACGAAAAAGCCCCCGGTGCGTAGGGAGTCCCCCGCAGCGCTGTGACCCGCTGAAGGATTCTCGACCTACGCCCCAGGGGCTTAGTCGTGCACGCATTGGCCCGGAGCATCATCGGCCATTCCCAGCGTGCGGGGGAGTCATGGGAGCGGGATTGGCGCAAGCGCCGTCACAGACCCGCAGGAAGGCGCCGTAAAGGTGCCTATATCTATATCAAGGGAGTCGGTGACTTATCGGCGTCTACAGCGGGAAGGGAGCGGACTCCGCTGGGCGCTGTTCCTAAACTCCCCCTTCCGAACTTTCCTACCTAGTCCATTGGAAAACTCATTTGGATATTGATTAAAAGTTTGGGTCACGAAGATAAGGAACACCCCAGGTCAGAAGCCGTTTCGGCCTTGTGGCGCTGTGATGCTGGGTGCCGTTCGGAACGCCCTTTAGGAACCGTCGCGTACATGACAAGTCAATTTCGTCACGAACTCTAGTGACCGGCGTCACATCCTTCATGTGTCGGCGGCGCCCGCGCCCGCTGTTGCGTCACGCCGGAATCCGGCTCGACCACGCTGCCGAAGCGCACCCCCAGAGAAGCCGACTGAGCGCCCGTCTCCGTCCCGCTGAGCGCTCCGCCGTCCGCCGATAGCTCGCACCCCTCACGGCGCCGCACGCGGGCATAGAGAAGCCCCCGGCTCCGTAGTGGGAACCGGGGGCTTGTGTGCCGTTCTGGCGGCTTGCCGCGCCGCTAGACGCCCAGGGCTTCGGGGTGACCCTGCAAGGCGCTCAGAAGCGCTTCCAGCCGCTTTACTTTCTGCCGGGTCAACACGGTGCGGTCGCCCTTGTGCTGACGCCGGTAAAGGACGTCGAGCCGGACCGTCGTGTAACGGATCTCCGCTGCCAGGAACCGGCGCTCTTCGTCGCTCACGCTGCACCCGCCAATTTGCGCGCCCGGCGGCGCTCAATGGTCTTCTGCGCCCCCTCACGTACGTCGTCCGGCATGCCGTCGGTGTCTCGCCATTCCGGCACAAGGCGCTCAGTGATCGGCGTGCGGTCGCCCTTGCACTTCGCGGGCAGGAGAGTGACGCTCTTCAGCGCTGCCGAGAGAAGGGCGCGCTTCCCTTCCATGCCTTCCGACTCCCACAGCGCTGCCAATGCCTCAGTGCTCATGAGCGGCGTAAGGTCGGCATCCTTGCCCAGCTCCGCCAACTCCGTTTTCAGCGACTCGATTTGGGCGCCCAGGTCATTACGAAGGGCGTCGTACTGGGTCTCATCCATGCCGCCGACGAAGAATTCCTTGTTGAGCCGGAGTTCGCGGCTGACTGCACTGTCCAACGCTGCCGAAACTGCCCGCTTACGCGCTTCTTTCTCCGGGTCCTGATAGTTCAGGAACCGTCGAGCGATGTTGTGAATGGTCGGGGATTCGGGGCTGAGCCTCAGCACGTGGCCAATCCACAGCGCCCCCATTGCGTCGTCAATTCGCTTCCGGTCGCTGGCAACACCCTTGCAGACGGACGGACCCTGATTGATGCGCGCCTGGCAGCGGTAATTCCGTCCACCGTTGCCCATAGGTCCCTTGCAGTGCGGGCACCGGAGTGTGCCGGTCATTATGGTCGCGGCTTTCCGAATGCCGCGCGTCTTGTCTCCAATGGCGCTCCCCGGCTTGCTGCGCCCGCTGATCAGTGCATTGATGCGGACCCATTCCGCGTAGGACACGACGCCCTTACCGCACTTGATCGGGTGCCCCTTCGCGTTGAGCAAGGGTTCGCCGCCCCGGTGCCACTTTCCGAGCGGCTGACCGAATTCGTCAGTAGCGCGTTCCCGGTTCGGGATGAGACCGGCCCAGGACGGCGAGTGTGCAAGGTGGATGATTGTCTGAGCGCGCCAACGCTTCCCCTTACGCGTCGGGACGTTTCGCGTGTTCAGGTCGTTCGCAATCTCCGCCGGGGTCTTGCCGTCGAGCAGCGCGACGGCGATTGCGCGCGCCGTCGGGTACTCCGAAGCCTTGTGTCGGAGCTTCCCCGTTTCCTTGGGGCACTCAAGCCCGAACGGCGTTACGCCGCCCAGCCACTTACCCTCAGCCTTGTGTGCGTCTACGCCGTTCTTCGTGCGCAGTGCAATGTCTTTCGCTTCGTCGCGTGCCCGTTCGCTGAGAATGGCGAACACCATACGACTGCCCTTGCTGGAGTCGAGCCCTTCGGTAACGCTGACGATTCGCGCCCCGCGCTTGTCGAACTCATCGAGCAGCAATCCGACATGCCCCATACCGCGACGGCTCAGCCGGTCCGTCTTCCAAATGTAGAGCGTCTTGGAAAGTCCCGCCTTCACAGCGGAAACGGCGTTGTCGAATTCCTCGCGCTTTACGTATGCCTTGGAAGCGCTCTTCTGCTCAAACCACACGTGCCGAATGCGCTTCCCTTCGCTGAGCGCCGTCCGGCAGATATCCCGTACGTGAGCGCGCAACGATGCAAGGTCGTCGCTCCGCTTGCTGCGCCTGATGTACGCCTCAGCAAGGTCGAACGGTTCGCCCGTCGGCACGTCCCACAGCCCCAGGGCGCGCAGCTCTTCGTCTTCGAAACCCAACGCGCGCAGCGTCGGAAGGTCGTCGCGTTCCATCGGTCCCCTTCGGGTCGGTGTTCCGCTCCTCCGAAGGGAGTCGGCGACCTTACGGGCCGTTTCCCCTGGTGGGAGCGGTGTTGGACCGTTGGTTCACTGGTGGGCGTGGATGAACTTCACCTGGTTCGCCTCGGCCTACGACAACGACGACGTCCTCTACCGGGTCGTCACCCTGGTCCAGATCGCCGGCGTGCTGGTCCTGGCTGCGGGGGTGTCCAGGGCCTTCGAGGACCAGGACTGGGTGGCCGTCGTCATCGGCTACGTGATCATGCGGGTCGCCATGGCGGCGCAGTGGCTCAGGGCGGGCCGGTCCGCCGCACCGCCGGAGAGCACCATGGCCCGGACCTACTCCGCCGGGGTGCTGCTCTGCCAGATCGGCTGGCTGGGACTGCTGTTCCTGCCGGAGGACAGCCGCGGCTGGCTGTTCCTGGTGATGGTGGTGCTGGAGCTGTCCGTGCCGGCGTTCGCCGAGCGCAAGCACCCCTCGTCCTGGCATCCGCACCACATCTCCGAGCGGTACGGCCTGCTCACGATCATCGTGCTCGGCGAGACCGTCGCCGCGGCCACCGTCGCGGTGAAGTCGGGGATCGAGGAGAACGACGCTCTGGGCGAGGTGCTCCCGATCGCGGTCGGTGGACTGCTGATCGTCTTCGCGGCCTGGTGGATCTACTTCGTCGTGCCCGTCCACAGCTACCTGAGGTCCAGCAGACAGTCCTTCCTGTGGGGTTACGGCCACTATCTGGTGTTCTCCTCGGCGGCGGCGATCGGGGCGGGACTGGAGGTGGCGGTGGAGCAGGCCGTGGGCAAGGCGCACATCTCCACGCTCGCGGCGTCCGCCGCGGTGACCCTGCCGACGGCGGTGTTCCTGCTCACGGTGTGGGCCCTGCACGCGCGGCACTTCAAGGTGGGCCTCGCCGAGCAGCTGGTGCTGCCGACGGCCGCGCTGCTGGTGCTCGGCTGCACCTTCCTGGGCGGCCAGGCGGTGCTCGTGGCGGGGATCGTCCTGGCCCTGACCGTGGCGGCCGGGGTGTCGCTGACCGCGCGGCGCACCGAGCGGGAGCGGCGTACGACGGCACCGGCGGCCTGAGACCCGGCCGGGGCCCGCCGACTCCCGTCGGCTTCCCGTCGACTCCGGCCGGCTCCCGTGCCGTTCGGCTCCCGTCGGCTTCCCGCCGACTCCCGCCGGCTCCCGTGCCATCGCCGGTGGCTGGACGAGACTGGCGGTATGACAGTTGACGCATTGACGGACGTCGCCGGTCTGCGGGTGGGGCACGCGACGCGGGCCGGGGACGGGTGGCTCACGGGGACGACGGTGGTGCTCGCGCCGGAGGGCGGGGCGGTCGCCGGTGTGGATGTGCGCGGCGGCGGTCCCGGCACCAAGGAGACCGACGCCCTCGATCCGCGCAACCTCGTGCGGACGGTCCAGGCGGTGGTGCTGACCGGCGGCAGCGCCTACGGGCTCGACGCGGCCTCGGGGGTGATGGCCTGGCTGGAGGAGCGGGGGCGCGGGGTACGGGTCGGTCCCGACCCGGCGCACGTGGTGCCGGTGGTGCCCGCGGCCTGCGTCTTCGACCTGGGGCGCGGGGGCGACTTCCGGGCCAGGCCGGACGCGGCCACCGGCTACGCGGCGGCGGAGGCGGCGCACGCGAGCACGCCGGGCGGAGAAGTGGCCGAGGGGTGCGTCGGGGCGGGCACGGGTGCCGTGGTCGGCACCCTCAAGGGCGGCGTGGGCACCGCGAGCACCGTGCTGGACTCCGGGGTCACGGTGGCGGCGCTGGTGGTGGCCAACGCGGCGGGGTCGGTGACGGATCCGGAGACGGGGGTGCTGTACGGGGAGTTGTTCCGAGGTGGGCGGGTGGAGTATCCGGCGCCGGACGTTCACGAGGCCGCGGGGCGGCGGCTGGCCGAGGTCGCGGCGAGGAACGCGTCGCCGCCCCTGAACACCACGCTCGCCGTGGTCGCGACCGACGCCGACCTGTCCAAGGCGCAGGCGCAGAAGTTGGCCGGTACCGCGCACGACGGGATCGCCCGCGCCGTACGGCCCGTGCACCTGCTCAGCGACGGTGACACGGTGTTCGCCCTGGCGACCGGGGAGCGTCCGCTGGACGCCGGGCAGCCGCTCGCGCTGAACGAGGTGCTGGCGGCGGGCGCGGACGTGGTGACGCGCGCGATCGTGCGCGCGGTCCGGGCCGCCGAGCCGGTGGACGGTCCGGGCGGCGCCTGGCCGTCGTACGGGCAGCTGTACGGGGGCAGTTGACCCGGCCGCGTTGCGATTGTCCGGGTTTTGTCACGCGTCGGCGTTCGCGGGGGCCGGGTGGGAACCCCACGGGCCACCTGGCCCCTCTACACGGCTGAAGCGAACACCGCACAACACCCGAACCTGGAGCAGCCCGTGACAACGCCGGACATAGCCACGCGGCGCGTACTGGGGGCCTGTGCCGCCCTGGTGGTCGGCGCCCTCACCCTCACCGCCTGCGGCGGAAGCGCCAGTGCCGACGACAAGAAGGACGGCAGGGGCGGTGCCGGGTCCGCCGACACCTCGGTCGCGAAGCTGGTGATCTCGGCCAAGGACGGGTCGACCGGCGCCTCGATCAACTCGACCGGTGTGAAGGTCAGCGACGGCAGGCTGACCGAGGTGCGGATGACCGTGGCGGAGACGGGCGCCGCCGTACCCGGCGCGGTGTCCGGCGACGGCGGCAGCTGGAAGCCGAAGGAGCAGCTTGAGCGGGGTACGAAGTACCGGATCACGGCTCGGGCGAAGGACGACGACGGCCGCACGGCCGCCGCCGACTCGGTCTTCACGACCGTCTCCTCGGACAACAGCTTCGTCGGCACGTACACCCCGGACGGCGGCAGCACGGTCGGGGTGGGGATGCCGGTGTCGTTCACGTTCGACAAGGCGATCACCGACCGGAAGAGCGTGCAGTCGCACATCACTGTCACCTCCAGCAGCGGGCAGAAGGTGGTCGGGCACTGGTTCGGCGGGCAGCGGCTCGATTTCCGGCCCCAGGAGTACTGGAAGGCCGGTTCCAAGGTCACGATGAAGATCGACCTGGACGGCGTGGAGGGCGCGAACGGCCTCTACGGCGTGCAGAAGAAGACCGTCACCTTCACGGTGGGTCGCGCGCAGGTCTCCACGGTGGACGCGAACACGCAGACCATGACAGTGGTGCGCGACGGCAAGACGCTCAAGTCGGTGCCGATCTCGGCGGGCAGCGCCGCGAACCCGACGTACAACGGGCAGATGGTGATCTCGGAGAAGTCCGAGCAGACGCGCATGAACGGGTCGACGGTCGGGTTCGGCGGCGAGTACGACATCCCGGACGTGCCGCACGCGATGCGGCTGAGCCAGTCCGGCACCTTCATCCACGGCAACTACTGGTACAACCGCGGCAATCCGCCCTTCGGTGCCCAGGGCACCAGCCACGGCTGCGTCGGACTGGCGGACGCCCAGGGCGCACAGGGCGACACCCCGGGCAAGTGGTTCTTCGACAACTCGCTCGTCGGGGACGTCGTCATCGTCAAGAACTCCCCGGACGACACCGTCGCGCCGGACAACGGCCTCAACGGCTGGAACATGCCCTGGAGCGAGTGGACCGCCCAAAGCGCGGCCTGATCCGCCGGTGAGCAGGGATTTTTGACGGTTCGTCGGGCCGCGCGGAAACTTTTCGCGCGGCCCCCGCGTTTTTCGTGCGTACGTTTTCTCGGTTCCCGGACATGATGTCCGACCGAGGGGCTACGGTATGCACCCACAAGGTGACATGCAGCAACGCCGGGAGAAACCTTGAGCGTTCCGTACGAGACGGCAGCGTACGAACCACCCGAGTCGCCCGAGTCTCCGGAGGAGCACCTCATGCGGCTGCTCGGACGCGCCCTGAACTCGTTCGAGCTGCCCGACGAGACGATACGGCGACTGGACTGCGCGCTGGCGCACGACGGTTCCCTGCACTCCGCGCACCACAGCGCGGGGCTGCACCGCGAGACGTACCGGCACACCTGGCTGCTCGCCGACGGCTCGGCGCTCACGCTCTGGGAGCTGGTCCACAACACCACCCCGGGCGGCGAGCCGCAGCACGAGGTCTACGTCGACGAGGAGGAGTTGCGCGCCGCCGGCTCCCGGCTGGCCCTGCCGCCCGACACCCCCGATTTCGAGCTGCCGGTGCAGGTCCAGGTGCAGCTGTCGCCCGTCCCCGCCCCGCGCCACGCCTACGTCCCCGACGCCTCCGCGGACCACGCCCGCCGGCTGCTGCGCCGCGCGGAGAACGCGGACCGGCCCGGCGCGGACCTCGCCGACCGGCTGTCGACGGCGTGCGGGCACCAGATCGTCCAGGCGTTCGGCGGGCCCGGCCGCGCGGGCCGCGCCCGGATCGGCTTCTCGCTCTACGAGCACGCGTTCCTGCTGCGCGACGGCGTGGAGGTCTCCCTGTGGGAGGTCGAGCACACGGCCACGCCGGACGGACGCCACATGTGCGAGGTGTACGACAGCGAGGACACGGCCCGCCGGGCCATGGAGCGGCGCGCGGCGCAGGTCTCCCCGTAGCGCGCCCCGCTCCCCCGCGCCCCGCCGGGGCCTGCCTTACGCGGCCACCGGCTGCTTGGCTCCGGGCGTCGGGGCCGACGGGTCCGTGCCTGTGCCGGGGCCCTGGGCCGACGTGCCCGTCACCGGCTTGCGCAGCCCCTTGAGGACGATCACCAGGGCCGTGGTGACACAGACACCGGCCGCGATGGCGACGAGGTAGAGCAGCGGGTTGCCGATCAGCGGGACCACGAAGATGCCGCCGTGCGGGGCACGCAGCGTCGCCCCGAAGGCCATCGACAGGGCGCCGGTGACCGCGCCGCCCACCATCGAGGACGGGATGACGCGCAGCGGGTCGGCGGCGGCGAACGGGATCGCGCCCTCGGAGATGAAGGAGGCGCCCAGCACCCAGGCGGCCTTGCCGTTCTCCCGCTCGGCGGCGTTGAAGAGCCGGCCGCGCACCGTGGTGGCCAGGGCCATCGCCAGCGGCGGCACCATGCCGGCCGCCATCACCGCCGCCATGATCTTCATCGCCGAGTCGCTGGGGCTGGCGACCGCGATGCCCGCGGTGGCGAAGGTGTAGGCGACCTTGTTGACCGGGCCGCCGAGGTCGAAGCACATCATCAGGCCGAGCAGCGCGCCGAGCAGGACCGCGTTGGCGCCGGACAGACCGTTGAGCCAGTCGGTCATCCCCTCCTGCGCGGACGCGATGGGCTTGCCGATCACGACGAACATCAGGAACCCGACGACCGCCGCCGAGACCAGCGGGATCACCACCACCGGCATGATGCCGCGCAGCGCCTTCGGTATCGGCACCCGCTGGATCGCCAGCACCACCGCGCCGGAGATCAGACCGGCCGCCAGACCGCCGAGGAAGCCGGCGTTGATGGTCAGCGCGATCGAGCCGCCGACGAAGCCGGGGACCAGGCCCGGCCGGTCGGCCATCCCGTAGGCGATGTAGCCGGCCAGTACCGGGACGAGGAAGGCGAAGGCCACGCCGCCGATCTGGAAGAGCAGCGCCGCCCAGCTGTCCGCCTGGGTCCACACGAAGTGGTCCATCACGGAGGGCGCCTTGTTGATCTCGTAGCCGCCGATCGCGAAGCCCAGGGCGATCAGCAGACCGCCCGCGGCGACGAACGGGACCATGTAACTGACGCCGGACATCAGCCACTTGCGGAGCTTGGTGCCGTACCCCTCGCCGGACTCGCCGCCGCGCTCGACCGGAGTCGCCCCGCCGGAACCGGCCGGGCCGTCCGCGGCGGCCGCTGTGACCTCGCCGCGGGCCGCCTTGTCGCGGACCTCGCCGATCAGCTCGCCGGGCCGGTTGATGGCCGCCTTCACGCCCGTGTCGACGGTCGGTTTCCCGGCGAAGCGGTCCTTCTCGCGCACGGCCACGTCGTGGGCGAGGATCACGCCGTCCGCCGCCGCGATCACCGCCGGGTCGAGCCGGGTGAACCCGGCCGAGCCCTGGGTCTCGACGACGACTTCGACGCCCTCCTCGCGGCCCGCGTTCTCCAGCGACTCGGCCGCCATGTAGGTGTGCGCGATGCCGGTGGGACAGGAGGTGACGGCGACGATCCGGAACGGGCGCGCGGGCCCGCCGGAATCCTGGCCGGTGCTGCCCGGGGCGGTCTCGGCGGAGGCCGCCGCCGAGACCGCCCCGGTGTCCGCGGTGCCCCCGGTGTCCGCGGTGGCCCCGGTCTCCTCAGGAGCGTCCTCGGCCGGGGCCGGCTCCTCGCCGCGGATCAGCGCTGCGGCGGCCGCCGCGTCGCCCGCCGAGCGCAGCGCGGCGGTGAACTCGGCGTTCATCAGCTGCCGGGCCAGCGAGGAGAGGATCGTCAGGTGGGCGTCGTCGGCGCCCGCCGGAGCAGCGATGAGGAAGATCAGGTCGGCCGGTCCGTCCGCCGCCCCGAAGTCGACGCCGGCCGCGCTGCGCCCGAAGGCGAGCGTCGGCTCGGTGACGTGCTCGCTGCGGCAGTGCGGGATGCCGATGCCGCCGTCCAGGCCGGTCGGCATCTGCGCCTCGCGGGCGGCCACGTCGGCGAGGAAGCCCTCCAGGTCGGTCACCCGGCCCAGGGCGACCATCCGCTCCGCGAGGGCACGCGCCGCCGCTTCCTTGGTGTCGGCGGACAGGTCGAGGTCGACCAGATCCGCGGTGATCATGTCGCTCATCGCGGGCTCCTTAGCTCGCGTATCGCCCGGAACGTGGGGTGAGGGGCGGGGGCGGGGAGGGGGACGGGGGCACAGCCTTGGGGGACGGGGGCACAGCGGTGGGGGCTGGGGGCGCGGCGGTGGGGGGCGGGGACGGCCCCGGGGAGCGGGCCGTGGGACGGGCCGGGAAGGAGACCGGGGCCCGGCTTCATGACGCCGGCTCCTTCAGTACGCGGTTCACCGGTACCTCGGTGGTGACCGTCACGGCCGCCGGGTCCAGGTCGTGCGGCGTCGGCATCACGCTGCCGGGCAGCTGGACGGCGGCGGCGCCGTGCGCGACGGCGGACGCGAGGGCGCCGGGCCCCGTCCCGCCGGCGACGAGGAAACCGGCGAGGGAGGAGTCCCCGGCGCCGACGTTGCTGCGTACGGCGTCCACGCGGGCGGTGCCGAACCAGGTGCCCGCGTCGTCCACGAGCAGCTGCCCGTCGGCGCCCAGGCTGGCGAGCACGGAACGGGCGCCCAGCTCCCGCAGTTCCTCGGCGGCCTTCACGGCGTCGCCGACCGTGGCCAGCGGACGCCCGACGGCCTCGGCGAGCTCCTCGGCGTTCGGCTTGACCACGTCGGGCCGCTCGCGCAGCGCCCGCAGCAGGGCCGGTCCCGAGGTGTCCAGGGCGATGCGGACCCCGGCGGTGTGCGCCCGGGCGACCAGGTCGGCGTACCAGGACGGGGCGAGTCCGCGGGGCAGGCTGCCGCAGCAGGCGATCCAGTCCGCGCCGGACGACTGGCGCCGTACGGTCTCCAGGAGCAGTTCCCGTTCGGCCGGGGAGAGTTCGGGGCCCGGTGCGTTGATCTTGGTCAGGACGCCGTCGGCTTCGGCGAGGGCGATGTTGGACCGGGTGGGCCCGGTGATCGGCACCGCCGCGACTTCGATGCCCTGCGCGTCGAGCAGGTCGGCGACGAGCGCGCCCGGCGCCCCGCCCAGCGGCAGCACCGCGACGGTGCGCTGCCCGGCGGCGGTCACCGCGCGCGAGACGTTCACGCCCTTGCCGCCGGGGTCGACCCGCTCGCCGGTGGCGCGGACGACGTCGCCGCGGTCGAGGGAGGGCACCTCGTAGGTGCGGTCCAGCGACGGGTTGGGGGTGACGGTCAGGATCATGCGCGTACTACTTCCGTGCCGGCGCGCTCGATGTCGCCCGCGTCCTCGGGGGTCAGTCCGGTGTCGGTGATCAGCAGGTCCACGTCGTCCAGGGCGCCGAAGCGGGCGAAGTGCTCCTGGGCGTACTTGGAGGAGTCGGCGAGCAGCACCACGCGCCGAGCGGCGGTCAGCGCGGCCCGTTTGACGGCGGCCTCGGCGAGGTCGGGGGTGGTCAGTCCGTGCTCCACGGAGAACCCGTTGGCCGCCACCACGGCCACGTCGGCGCGGATCTCGCCGTACGCACGCAGCGCCCAGGCGTCCACGGCGGCGCGCGTACGGTGGCGCACGCGCCCTCCGACGATGTGGAGCTGGATGCCGGGGTGGTCGGCGAGGCGGGCCGCGATGGGCAGGCTGTGGGTGACCACGGTCAGCGAGGCGTCCGGCGGGATCGCCGCGGCCATGCGGGCCACCGTGGAACCGGCGTCGAGGATCAGCGTGCCCTCGGCCGGCAGTTCGGCGAGGGCCGCCCGGGCGATGCGGTCCTTCTCGTCGGCGGCGGTGGACTCGCGCTCGGCGAGATCCGGTTCGAAGTCGAGCCGTCCTGCGGGGATCGCGCCGCCGTGCACCCGGCGGAGCAGACCGGCGCGGTCGAGCGCCTTGAGGTCGCGGCGGATGGTCTCCGCCGTCACCTGGAACTCCTCGGCCAACGACACCACGTCCACCCGGCCGCCGTCCCGGGCGAGCCGGAGGATCTCCTGCTGCCGCTCCGGTGCGTACATGACCGTTCACCTCCGACCCGTGCCCGAACCTGTGGTTTCGCTCGGAGGCTACGCCTGGTTGTCCGGAATGTAAACAGGAAGCAGAAACGATCGGACTCAAACAGGCATGAACGGGCATCGACGTGCAGCAGGGCGGGCCCGGCACCTCTGTGCCGGACCCGCCCCTGTTCACGTCCCGTCGCGCGTCCGCGGTCTCAGACCAGCGCGGGCTCCTTCTCCTCCGGCCGGTCCTCCGCCCGGCCCCCTTCCACGTGCTGGGCCGGTCGCCCGGGCAGCGCGAACATCAGCAGGAAGATGACGGCCATCACCCCGGCCACCCACCCCAGCGCGTTCTGGAAGGCGTCCACGTAGGCGGGGCCGACGCGGGCGGGGGTGAGGTGGTCGCCCATCGTGCCGAAGAAGACCACCGACACCAGCCCGAGTCCGAGCGCGTTGCCCATCTGCTGCACGGTGTTGATGAGTCCCGACGCCGACCCGGCGTGCTCGCGCGGCACCTGGGAGAGCACCGCGTCGGTCAGCGGCGCGACGATCAGTCCCATGCCGAGGCCCATCACGGCCAGCGGCAGCGCCATCTGCCAGGAGGTGATGGCGAGCCCGTAGCGCCCGGACTCCCAGATGTAGAGGAGCACCCCGGCCGCCATCACCAGCGCGCCCGCCTGGAGCACTTTGCGTCCGAACCGCGGGACCAGCTTCTGCACCGAGATGCCGGCCGCCGTGGACACGGCGATCGAGAACGGTACACCGGTCAGCCCGGCCCGCAGCGGGGTCCAGCCGAGGCCCACCTGCATGTACAGCGTCCAGACCAGGAAGAAGACACCGAGGCCGACCCCGAAGACGGTCTGCACGGCGATGCCGGCCGCGAAGCTCTTGACCCTGAACAGCGACAGCTCCACCAGCGGCGAACCGTCCCGCGCGCTCTTGCGCCGTTCGTAGGCGACCAGGACCGCGAGGACCACGAGCGAGCCGGCCATCGAGAGGTGCCCCCACAGCGGCCAGCCGAGCTCCTCGCCCCGGGTGAGCGGGTAGATCAGCATCAGCAGGCCCAGGGTGACCAGCGCGACCCCGACCAGGTCCAGCCGGAGCGCGCGCGGCGCCTTCGACTCCGTGATGAAGCGGCTGCCGAGGACGAGGCCCGCGACGCCGACGGGCAGGTTGATGAGGAAGATGGGCCGCCATTCGAGCCCGAAGAGATTCCACTCGGTGAGCAGGGCGCCCAGCAGCGGACCGGAGACGGCCCCGAGTCCGACGATGGCGCCGAACAGGCCGAAGACCTTGCCGCGTTCGTGTGCCGGGAAGGTGGCGTGCACGATCGACAGGACCTGCGGCACCATCAGCGCCGCCATGCCGCCCTGGAGGATGCGGGAGGCGACCAGCATCTCCGGGTTCACGGCGAGGCCGCACAGCGCCGAGGCCAGGGTGAAGCCGCCGATGCCGACGAGGAAGACCCGCTTGCGGCCGTGGATGTCGCCGAGCCGCCCGCCGGTGATCAGGCCGGCCGCGAAGGCGAGGGCGTACCCGGCGGTGATCCACTGGATCTGGCTGAACGAGGCGCCCTCGTCCTGCTGGATCGAGGGGATGGCGATGTTGACGATGGTGACGTCCACCAGGTCCATGAACGCCGCGGTCATCACGATCGCGAGGGCGAACCAGCGACGCCGGTCGCCTGCGGCGGGCGCGGCTGGCACGACGGGTGGGACAGGCGGGACGGGAGCCGGGTCGGGGCTCTGCTTGGAGGTCATGGAAGGAACTTAGGAGGCCAGTAGGTCGGATCGTGTCCTATATCTGCGGCATGCTCGAAGGCATGACGACGGACACTCCAGCCCGGCTGCTGACGCTCCTCTCGCTCCTGCAGACGCCCCGCGAATGGCCCGGCGGCGAGCTGGCCGACCGGCTCGGGGTCTCCCGGCGCACGGTCCGGCGGGACATCGACCGCCTGCGCGAACTGGGCTATCCGGTCCAGGCCACGATGGGTGCCGACGGTGGCTACCGGCTGGTGGCGGGCAAGGCCATGCCGCCGCTGGTCCTCGACGACGAGGAGGCGGTGGCGATCGCGGTCGGGCTGCGGGCGGGCGCGGGACACGCGGTCGAGGGCCTGGACGAGGCGTCGGTGCGGGCCCTGGCCAAGCTGGAGCAGGTGCTGCCGTCCCGGCTGCGGCACCGGGTCGCCACACTCCAGTCCGCGACGACGCCGCTGACCAGCGGGGACGGGCCGAGCATCGCGCCCGAGACGCTGACCGTGATGGCCTCGACGGTGGCCGGGCACGAGCGGCTGCGGTTCGCCTACCGCGCGGCGGACGGCAGCGAGTCGCGGCGCGTGACGGAGCCGTACCGGCTGGTGTCGACGGGGCGGCGCTGGTACCTGGTCGCCTACGACCTCGACCGGGACGACTGGCGGACCTTCCGGGTCGACCGGGTGAGCGAGCCCTTCGCCACGGGGGCGCGGTTCGCTCCGCGGGAGCTGCCGACCGGGGACGCGGCCGAGTACCTGCGGCACTCGATGCGGCGCCGCAACGACTCCTACGAGATCGCGGTCGTCTTCCACGCACCGGCCGAGGCCGTCGCGCCGCTGCTGCCGCACTGGATGGGGACGCCCGAGGCGGTGGACGGCTGCACGTCGTGCGTGGTGCGGGCGACCGTCTCCGGCTCGGTGGAGTGGATCGCGGTCCGCCTGGCGACGACCGGCCTGGAGTTCCGGGTCCGGGAACCGGCGGAGCTGGTCGACTGCGTACGGGACCTGGGCGCCCGCCTGGCACGCGCGACGGGGCCGGGCTGACCGGCACTGGACCGACCGGCATCGCGGGCCCGCCGTCACCACCGCTCACCGGCCCGCGCGTTCACCCCTGCTCCGTGAGGTCGTCCTCCCAGGTGAACTCCCGCAGCACCGCCAGGTTCAGCAGCGCCTGGTCCAGCGGGCTGCGCGTCTCCTGGGAGGACGACGACGCCCAGTACTCCGCCGCGACGCGCACGGCGGCGCCCGCCACGGCGGCCGAGAAGTGCAGCCGGGGGGAGGCTGCCAGTCGGGCGGCAACGTTGTCGTCGCCCCCGGACATCCGCGCGGCCAGCGCCTCCACCAGCCCCCGCTCCGTGGAGTGGCAGACCTCGGCCCACACCTTGCGCAGCGCCGGACTGCTCTCGGCCAGGCGGATCAGCGCCCGGGCCCACTCCCACGAGGGCGCCGAAACACCCGCGCCGGGCGTCAGCGTGTGCCGTACGGCGTGTTCCAGGGCCGCGGGCGGGGACAGTTCGGCCGGGGCCTCGCGCACCGCCCGCACCCAGCGCTCGGCGCCCAGGGCGTAGAGCGGGGCGATCGCCTCCTCCTTGGCCGCGAAGTAGCGGTAGAAGGTGCGCGGGGCGACACCCGCCGTCCGGGCGATGTCCTCGGCCCGGGTGGCCCGCAGGCCCTGGCCGGCGAAGAGGCGGGCCGCCGCCCGGGCGATCTCCATCCGGGTCTCGGCCTTGCGCCGCTCAGTCAGGGAAACCGAGTCGACCGAGCCGGCCCGGCTGGCCGAGCCGACCGGGCGGACGTGCCGGACCGGCTGATCTGGCCGGATCGGCTGACCTGGCCGGGTCGGCTGACCTGGCCGGGTCGGCTGGACCGGTTGGATCGGCTGACCCGGCTGGGTCGATCCCGGGCCGGGGTCGGGGACTGCTGGAACCGTGGTGCTCACTTCGGCAGGCTATGCCGCTGTGGCAGAATCTGCCATCCGGCGGGCCACCCCGGGGTTCAGGTTCGGGGTGGCCCGCCTCTCCGCCCTGCCCCGACCCGCGGCCGGCCCGGCCCGGTCCCCGCACGAGAAGGAGCCGGGCTGCGGCGCCCCGGGGGGAGGGGCGCCGAGCCCGGCTCGGGAAGTCCCGGCGCCGGGGGGAGTGCGTCGGGACGTGGTCCGGTGTGTGCTGCGGTGGTACTGCCGCGGTGGGGCGGTGCGAGGGCATCTCCCTGCCCCGGCCAATGGGCCCGAACGTCTTGTGCCCGGCCTCCGCGAGTTGAAGCAGCGTTGTACAGCCATGTTTGCGCGGGGTTCGACCACCGGCGTGCGCCCCATCCGCCACGTCACGCCCCCGCGTCACGCGGCGGTCGGGCCGCACCGCCGTCCGTCGCCCCTGCCGCCCTACGCCGCCGCTTCGAAGCCGGTGTCGCGGGCCAGCTTCTTCAGCTCCAGCAGCGCGTGCTTCTCGATCTGCCGGATGCGCTCGCGGGTGAGACCGTGCTCCTTGCCGACCTCGGTCAGCGTGCGCTCGCGGCCGTCGTCGATGCCGTACCGCATCTTGATGATGGAGGCCGTGCGCGGGTCCAGGCGGCCGATGAGGTCGTCCAGCTCCTCGCTGCGCAGCAGGGTCAGCACCGACTGCTCGGGCGACACGGCGGAGGTGTCCTCCAGCAGGTCGCCGAACTGGGTCTCGCCCTCGTCGTCCACCGACATGTTCAGCGAGACCGGGTCGCGGGCCCAGTCGAGCACGTCGGTGACGCGCTCCGGCGTCGAGCCCAGCTCGGCCGCGATCTCGGCGGGCTCCGGCTCACGGCCGTGCTCCCGGTTGAACTCGCGCTGCACGCGCCGGATCCGGCCCAGCTCCTCCACCAGGTGGACGGGGAGCCGGATGGTGCGCGACTGGTCGGCGATGGAACGGGTGATGGCCTGACGGATCCACCAGGTCGCGTACGTCGAGAACTTGAAGCCCTTGCGGTAGTCGAACTTCTCGACCGCGCGGACCAGGCCGGCGTTGCCCTCCTGGATCAGGTCGAGGAGCGGCAGACCGCTGCGCGGGTAGCGGCGGGCGACCGCGACGACCAGGCGGAGGTTGGAGCGGATGAAGACGTCCTTCGCCCGCTCGCCCTCGTCGATCAGGGCCTGGAGCTCCTCACGGGTGGCGTCCGCCCCGGTCTCCTCGTACCCTTCGAGGACCTGCCGCGCGAACACACCCGCCTCGATGGTCTGGGACAGCTCGACCTCCTTGGCGGCGTCGAGCAGCGGTGTCCGGGCGATCTCGTCGAGGTACATGCCGACCAGATCGCGGTCGGCGAGCTCGCCGCCGTTCGCGCGGACGCTGGTTGCCGAGCCGGAGGTCTCGCCGGTGGCGGACTTACGACGGGCGACGGCACGGGTTGCCATGCGTGCTCCCTTGCGATGGTGGTTCAGCGGGTGGTCCTGTGAACGCTCGGGCGCCTTGCGGGGTTGTCTCCGTTGTCTCCGAACCCTCTCGGGTTCGTTCTCGGGACTCTCCTCGGGTGCCCTGCATCCGATGGAAACAACGACTGGAATCCGGACAGAATTCCCAACCCGCCCCTCGATTTTTCTGATCATGCAGTACCCTGTGCCGCCACACGAGGAGGGGCGATGCTGTCGGGAACTGCGGAGGTCCAGGTCAGACCGGGAGTCGAGGCCGATCTCAAGGCCCTCACCACCCTCTACAACCACTACGTGCTTGAGACGCCCATCACGTTCGACACCGAGCCGTTCACCCCGGAAGAGCGCCGCCCTTGGCTGCTCTCCCACCCTGAAGACGGCCCGCACCGGCTGAGGGTTGCCACGGCCGCGGACTCACAGGAGATTCTGGGGTACGCCACCTCCAGCCCCTACCGCGCGAAGCCCGCCTACGGGACCTCGGTGGAGACCACCGTCTACGTCGCTCCCGGGGCCGGCGGCCGCGGCATCGGCTCGCTGCTCTACACGTCCCTCTTCGACGCCCTGGCCGGCGAGGACCTGCACCGCGCCTACGCGGGCATCGCCCAGCCCAACGAGGCGTCCGCCCGGCTGCACGCCCGGTTCGGCTTCCGGCACGTGGGCACCTACCGGGAGGTGGGCCGCAAGTTCGGGCGGTACTGGGACGTGGCCTGGTACGAGAAGCCGCTGTAGCCCGGCGGCGGCATCCGGGCCGCGCCTCGCGGGCGCCGGGACGCCCCTCGCGGGCCGTCGTCCCGCGGGTCAGCCGAACTGCACCGAGCGCTTCGCCAGCCCCATCCAGAACCCGTCGATCACCGACCGGCGCGTGTCCAGTTCACCGGCCGCGTCCGCCGCACCCATGGTCACGAACAGCGGTGCGAAGTGCTCGGTGCGCGGGTGGGCGAGCCGTCCCGCCGGGGACTTGCGGGCGAAGTCGAGCAGCCCGTCCACGTCCCCGCCCTCCAGTGCGCGCCGGCCCCAGTCGTCGAACTCCGCGGACCAGGAGGGGACGCCGCCCTGGCGCAGCGCGGCGAGGTTGTGGGTGAAGAAGCCGGAGCCGATGATCAGCACGCCTTCGTCGCGCAGCGGCGCGAGCCTGCGGCCGATCTCCATGAGCCGCGCCGGGTCGAGGGTCGGCATGGAGACCTGGAGGACCGGGATGTCGGCGCCGGGGTACATCTCGACCAGGGGCACGTAGGCGCCGTGGTCGAGGCCGCGGTCGGGGACGTCCTGCACGGGCGTGCCGGGGGCGCGCAGCAGCTTACGTACGGACTCGGCGAGCGCGGGCGCGCCGGGCGCCGCGTAGCGCACCTGGTAGTAGTGCTCCGGGAAGCCCCAGAAGTCGTAGACGAGGGGGACGGTCCGGGTGGCGCCGAGGGCGAGCGGGGCCTCCTCCCAGTGGGCGGAGACGACGAGGATCGCCTTCGGGTGCGGCAGGTCCGCGGCCCACGCGGCCAGCTCGCCGGGCCAGACGGCGTCGTCGGCGAGCGGCGGGGCGCCGTGGCTGAGGTAGAGGGCGGGCATGCGCTCCCGGACTGCGGCGGCCATGACTACTCCAATACTTGAACTCTCAATCTCTACTTGCCATCAATCTACGCGGACTTTGTTTAATGTTCAAGGAACCGTCTCGTACAGTGGGACGCATGAACGACGAACCCCGTTGGCTCACCGCCGAGGAGCAGCTGGTCTGGCGCTCCTACATCGAGGCGGCGACCCTCCTCGAGGACCACCTCGACCGGCAGCTCCAGCGCGACGCGGGCATGCCGCACGTCTACTACGGCCTGCTGGTCAAGCTGGCCGAGTCACCGCGCCGGCGGCTGCGGATGACGGAGCTGGCCAAGTACGCGAAGATCACCCGCTCCCGGCTCTCGCACGCGGTGGCCCGCCTGGAGAAGAACGGCTGGGTGCGCCGCGAGGACTGCCCCTCCGACAAGCGCGGCCAGTTCACCATCCTCACGGACGAGGGGTACGAGGTGCTGCGCCGGACCGCCCCCGGCCATGTGAACGCCGTACGGCAGGCGGTCTTCGACCGGCTCACCCCCGAACAGCAGAAGTCCCTCGGCGAGATCATGCGGATCGTCGCCGAGGGACTTCAGCCGAGCGAAGCGGGTGCGGACCTGCCCTGGCTGCGCTGAGCGCGCGGCCGGGGCAGGTCCGGGGGAACCGTGCGTACGGGGCGTCCCCTCCCCGTACGCACGGGTGGAACGGGGCCCGAGCGGGTAACGGGGCGGTCGTCAGTGGGCGACGACCGGCACCCGCAGCTCGTCCTCGGCCTCCTCACCCGCACCGGACCCGGTGACGGCGCCGCCGCCCGGCCGCCCGGCGTTGATGAGGGTCAGGGCGATCGCGGCCGCGACGACGAGGATGCCGACGGCGAACCAGATCGCGCTGGTGTAGCCCTGCACCTGGCCCTCCAGCTGGACCAGCTGCTGCTGGGACCGGGAGGCCGCGCCGCCCATGTGGTCGGCGATGTAGGACGTGGTGGCGGAGGCGGCGATCGTGTTCAGCAGCGCCGTACCGATCGCGCCGCCCACCTGCTGCGAGGTGTTGACCATCGCGGAGGCGACACCGGCGTCCCGAGCCTCCACGCCCATGGTGGCCATGGACATGGCCGGCATGAACGCCGTACCCATGCCGAGGCCGAGCAGCAGCATGCCGGGCAGCAGCACACCGGCGTAGGAGGTGTTGATCTCCAGCTGGGTCAGGAACAGCATGCCGACGGCGGCGACCAGGAAGCCGGGGCCCATCAGCAGCCGGGGCGCGACCCGGGTCATCAGCCGGGCACCGATCTGCGTGGAGCCCGTGATCATGCCCGCGATCATCGGCAGGAAGGCGAAGCCGGTCTTCACCGGCGTGTAGCCCTTCACGATCTGCAGGTAGTAGGTCAGGAAGAGGAACAGGCCGAACATCGCGATGATGGCCAGGCCCAGCGAGAGGTAGATCCCGCCCCGGTTGCGCTCGGTGATCACGCGCAGCGGCAGCAGTGGAGCCTTGACCTTGGACTCGACGATCACGAAGGCCAGCAGCAGCACGGCCGAGCCGACGAACATGCCGATCGTCAGCGCGTCGCTCCAGCCGTTGGACTCGGCGCGGGTGAAGCCGTAGACCAGCGCGACCAGACCCAGGGTGGACAGGATGACGCCGGGGATGTCGAGCGGCGAGCGGTTGCGGCCGCCCTTGGGCTCACGGATGACCAGGTACGCACCGGCCGCGGCGACGATGGCGAACGGGATGTTGACGAAGAACGTCCAGCGCCAGTTCAGGTACTCGGTGAGGAAGCCGCCGAGGATCAGACCCACGGCGCCACCGCCACCGGCGATCGCACCGTAGATGCCGAACGCCTTGGCGCGCTCCTTGGCGTCCGTGAACATCACGGCGAGCAGGGAGAGCGCGGCGGGCGCGAGCAGGGCGCCGAAGACGCCCTGGAGGGCGCGGGAGCCGAACATCATCGCCTCGTTGGTGGCCGCGCCGCCCAGCGCGGAGGCGACGGCGAAGCCGGCCAGGCCGGTGACGAAGGTGCGCTTGCGGCCCCACAGGTCGGCTATCCGGCCGCCGAACAGCAGCAGACCGCCGAAGGCGAGGGCATAGGCCGTGACGACCCACTGCCGGTTGCCGTCGGAGATACCGAGGTCCTGCTGTGCGGAGGGAAGGGCGATGTTCACGATGGTGGCGTCGAGGACCACCATCAGCTGGGCGAGCGCGATGAAGACCAGCGCTTTCCAGCGACCGGCGTCCGGGGCGTCGGTGACGCCGGATGCCTTGACGGCTGATTGAGACATGGGGATACCCACTTCGGACTTCGTGACGGAAAAAGACGAGAAAAGGGACGACTGAAACCGTGCCTACGGCGGCGGTCGGCGGGAGTGCCGACAGCCCGGCGTCGGTGACGGAACTGGTGCTGTTGCTGGTGCTGTTACTGGTACCGGTGCTGCTGGTACTGGTGGCTTCGTGTCTGGCGGTACTACTGGTCGCAGGGCCGGCGCAGATCCTCCAGAGTCACTGCCGCACCCGGGAGGGCGGAGCGGGCGGGAGCCCGCAGCCCGTCCAGGAACAGCTGCAGATGGCGATGGACGAACCGGTCGGCACTCACGCACCCCGTACCGGCTGGGGGCCGGCTGAGCTGGGCCGCGGCGATCATCAGATCGCCCACACCCACGTCGCCGCGGAGCTGACCGGCCGCCTTCGCCCGGTCCATGACCTCGGCGACGAGTCGCTCGACCCGTCCGCGTGCCGCCTCCAGGTCGGGGTGGTGCTGGTCGAAGGTGCTGGCCACCATGGGGCACAGGGCGCTGATCCGCTCGTCGGCGGAGGCGTGCACGAAGCGCTCCAGCGCCTCGAACGCGTCACCGGTCTCCGCGAGGGCCAGCTCGGCCGCCCGTGCCGTACGGTCCATGACCGAGCAGACGACCTCGCGGACGAGGGCGTCACGGTCGGGGAAGTTGCGGTACACCGTGGCGTTGCCGACGCCGGCCCGGCGGGCGACGTCGTCGAGGGGCACGTCCGGCCCGTGCTCGACGAACATCTCCCGGGCGGCGAGGACGATCCGCTCCCGGTTGCGCAGAGCATCGGCGCGGGGCCGGGCCACCTTGCGCTGATCGGGAATCGCGGTCTGCACGGTGTACTCCTTCGTGTCTGTGGTGTCTGTGACGCCCGTGGTGCTTGTGGTGCCTGTGGCGTCTAGTTGTCTTGGCGTCTGAGTGGTCTGTGAGGGTGTCGGTCACGGGTGTGACGACTGGGTTCACGATCCGGGGAGGGAATCCCCGTTTCGCTCGGACACAGGTCTAAACGGGGAAACGATCCCCGGTTATTTCCCGCTCCCGAAGAACTTTCCGGTGACCTGAGTCACACCCGGATCCCGGCCCGTCCCCCGGTCGGCGGCTACCGGCGAGAAACCCACGATCGGCCTCTCCAGCGCGCGCCCGCCCACCCCTCGGCACAGGGTGAGCGCAAGGGTGCAGCCGGTGTCGGGCGGCTGCCGTGGCCGGGGAGGTCCGCATGCAGCCGCCGCCGCAGGCGCCGCCGCCGAGCCGTCGCATACGCCCGCGCAGACTGGCCGCGGCCGGGACCGTCGCCGTCCTGACCCTCGCGCTCAGCACCTCGGCCGGCACCGGCCGGCTCGCCCCCGGCACCTCGACCGCGGGCCCCGGCCCCGCCGCCCTCTCCCGCTCCTCCGCGCACGGCCCCTGCATGATCAGCGGCGGCGCCGAGATCCAGATGTCCGAGGGCGTGCCCACCTCCACCGGCTACGCCCGCTCGACCGGCACCGTCCGCGCCCTCAACCTGATGATCGACTTCTCCGACGCGCCCGGCGAGGGCAAGGCGCTCGACCGGTACGCGGAGTTCTTCCCGCAGACCGCGGAGTGGTTCCGCACCAGCAGCTACGGCCGCCTCGACTACCGCCCCGAAACCCCGATCCGGGACTGGCTCCGGATGCCCAAGTCCTTCGCGGAGTACGGGATAGAACGCGGCGCCCCCTTCGAACCCGGCTACCGCAAGCTGGTCCAGGACCTGGTGGCGGTGGCCGACCCGAAGGTCGACTTCCGCTCGTACGACCTCCTGAACGTCCTGGTCACCCCGAACGCGGGCCCCTCCGCCCTCGACACGGTCCTGTCCGTGACCTTCGCCGGAAACCAGGAGGCCCCGGTCGCCGACGGCGTCCCGGTGGCCAACGCCTCCTTCGTCTACTCCCGCCAGGACGACGGCTCCGGCTCCTACGACGAGACCGGCTACCGGGTACTCCCGCACGAGAACGGCCACGTCTTCGGCCTCCCGGACCTCTACACCCAGGAGGGCGGAGGGGCCGTCGGCCACTGGGACATCATGAGCGAGGACTGGGGCGCCAACAACGACCTCCTCGGCTGGCACAAGTGGAAGCTGGGCTGGCTCGACCCGTCCCAGGTGCACTGCGCCGCCACGCCGGGGACAACGGAGTACACGCTCACCCCGCTGGCCGGCAAGGGCGGCGACAAGCTGGTGGTCCTCCCGCTGAGCGGCACGTCCGGCTACGCGGTCGAACTGCGCACCCGCGAGGGCAACGACGAGACGGTGTGCCGGCCCGGCGTACTGATCTACAAGGTCGACGCGGACGTCGACACCGGCATGGGCCCGGTACGGGTCTACGACTCCCGGCGCGACAGCGGCGGCTGCACCCGCAGCCCCAACGTCCACGCCGAACTCTCGGACGCCACCTTCACCTCGGGCGAGACCTTCAAGGACCCGCGCAAGGGCGTCACGATCAAGGTGTCGGGCAAGGACGGGACGGAAGACGTACGGGTGCGGGTCACCCGGAAGTGACGGCCGGTACGGGTCACCCGGTAGTGACGGCCGGTACGGGTCGCCCTGACATGACGGCCGCATGACGGCCAGGTACGGGTCACCCGGACGTGACTGCCGGGTACGGTCAATCGGAGGCGGTGGGCGGGGCGGGCTACCGTAGGCGCCCTGCGGCGCCTTGCCGTGATCGCCGTACCGGAGAGCCGATGCCCGCCCACACCACGCACGACACCCCCCGTGACGGGACCGATGGGGCCCGGGACGGGAGTGCCGCCGCGCCGGACACGGGCGTCCCGGCCAAGACGAACGCGTCGGCCGAGACGAACACGTCGGCCGGGACAGCCGCACCGGCCAGGACAACCGCACCCGCCGAGGCGACCGCACCGGCCGAGGCGGTCACGCCACTCCTCCGCGGCATCGCCGTGCTCCGCCGGCTGACCGAGGCGCCCGGCGGCACCCTCAGCCTCAGCGCCCTGGAGAAGACCACCGGCCTGGCCCGCTCCACGGTCGACCGCCTCACGGCGACCCTCGCCCGCATGGGACACGTCCGCCTGGACGGCCGCGACGTGACCCTGGCCCCCCGCCTGATGGAACTGGGCAACGCCTATCTGGCCGCCCTCCGCCTCCCCGCCCTGCTCTCCGCCCGCGCCGACGAACTGGCCGACGAACTGGACGAGTCGGTGTCGCTGGCGGTCGGCGACCGGGACGGCATCCGCTTCATCCACCAGGCCACCCGCCGCCGCGCCATGTCCCTGAGCTTCCGCATCGGCGACCTGCTCCCGGCCGAACGCACGGCACCTGGGCCCCTCTTCGCCGCGGAATGGACGGACGCGGACTGGCACCACTGGCGAGAACGCCGAGCAGCGGACCCGGCGGACCACACCTTCCCCGCGGTCCCGCCCAGCGAACACCCCACTCCCGACGAGGACTTCGTCCGCCGTACGGCGAAGGCGGCGACGGACGACCACGCGCTGGACGACCAGCTCATCGAACCGGGCCTGGTGGCGCTCTCGGTCCCGGTACGGGACCCCGGCACCGGCCGGGTGGCCTGCGTGGCGAGCGTCGTGAGCCACACGAGCCGCCACACGGCACCGGACCTGCGGACGGCCCTGCTTCCCCGCCTGCGCGCGGCGGTCGCGGCGATGGAGGACGACCTGCGCACCGCCCCGCCACCGGCACCGGGACCGCCCCGGGCGGGCCTGGCCACCTGGACGGGAGCGTCCAAGCAGGAACTGGGCCGGGAGTTCGTGGAGTCCCTCGCCCGCGGCCTGACCGTACTGACGGCCTTCGACGAGGGCCGCTCCGCGCTGACCCTGACCCAGGTCGCGCAGGCGACCGGCCTGGCCCGTGCGACCGCGCGCCGAGCGCTCATCACCCTCGGCCACGCGGACCTGCTGGCCCCGGCACCAGGCAACACCTTCACCCTCACCCCCCGAGTCCTGTCCCTCGGCTTCCCTCCCCTCTCCCGCACCTCCCTCCCCGAGATCGCCCAGCCCCACCTGACCGCTCTGGCCGACCGCGTCCACGAGTCGACGTCCCTGGCCGTCCTGTCGGAATCGGGCGAGGAGATCCAGTACACGACCCGGGCGTCCACGACGCGTGTCCTGAGCGCCCGCGTCACGGTCGGCGCCCGCCTCCCGGCCCGGTCCACAGCACTGGGCCACATCCTGCTGGCCCTCCCCGAGGCCCGGACGCAGGGTTACGCCCTTGTCGACGAGGAGCTGGAGGCCGGCCTGCGCTCCCTCGCGGTCCCGGTGCGCGACCGCACGGGCAGGGTGGTGGCCGCCCTGAACGTCGCGATGCACGCGGCCCGCCGCACGGCAGCGGCCTGCCGGACGGACATCCTCCCGGAGCTGTCCCGAACGGCCACCCTCATCGAGGCGGACCTGTCGGTCGCCGGCCGCTTCGTCCACGTCCCCCCGACCTGACCCGGGCCGACGCTCACCTCCCCCTCCACCCCGGCCCCCGATCCGCTAACCTGTTGTCACCGCCGCGCCCAGCGACGGCACGCCTTCGTAGCTCAGGGGATAGAGCACCGCTCTCCTAAAGCGGGTGTCGCAGGTTCGAATCCTGCCGGGGGCACAGAGAAACACCTGGTCAGAGGCCCTTCCGTCCATTGGGTGGAAGGGCCTTTGTCCTCGCAGTACACATATGGCAGACCTGCGGCTGCGGGCAGAGGTGGGGAGCCGTGCGAGATGCCCGCGAACGACGAGCTGGCCCAGCGTCGGCACGAGAAGCTGATCGACCGCTTGGATGCCTGATGCGGGCGTCCCTGAAGCCTCGCTATCGGGGTTACCACTGATCCACGTCGGCTCCGCCTTCGCGGCGCCCAAGAGGCGGGACACCCGGGACACCCCACCCGGCGCACCCGTTCCGTGCTGCTGTCCGCTTGTGTGCGCTTCCACAAGAGCCGCTGCGGAGGCCCCGGCTACCGCCCACGCAGCCTCAGCGAGGTACGCGCGCGGCGGATGGCCTACGCCCCGGCCGCCGGAGAACCGTTGGCTCAGGGCCTAGGTCCGCCGCGATCTGCCCCAGCAACCCGAAGCCGGCCGGCCCCTGCTGTCGTACCCGCACGCATAAGGCACGCATCACGCGGCATCATGTTCCGGGACGGCCACTGTCACTGCCACTGCCACTGCCACTGCCACCTTACGGGCCTTCTTCTCCGCCTTCTCCAGCTTGGCCTTGGCTTTGGCCAGTTGCTTGGAGCGGCGCTTGTGTAGTGGATGCGGTCCAGAGGGATGACGCCCCATCCGTGGATCACGTGGAGGTCGAGATGCCGCGGTGGCGAACTCGAGTTGAGTGCTTGAGATGGATCTGCGCGGACGGCCAGGACTCCGCCACCTCTGCGAACTTCACCCGCGCGGCGACCGGATCGTGGTAGGAACTATCGGCGCCTGCGCATCTGCTGGGAGGGCAGGGCCGATATGCACGAAGCCTTCCTCATACTCGCCTGCTGCCTCATGCCCCGGCAGCTCAGGACGACGCTGCCGGCCTTCGACGCAGGGCTGCTGGGTACCCGTTGATGTCCGCGGCCCGTGCCATGATCCGCCCTCATGAGTGATCGTTCGCTTACTCCCGCCTGGCTGGCCTCGTGGAACAGCAGGGTCTCGAAGACCCTCAAGGCAATGACAGACGAGTTCGAACGCCGGCACGGCTTTCCACCGGGCGTCAACGAGGTCCGGCTGGCCGACCGCGCCGATCAGGCCGCGGCTCGCACGCTCGCCCAGGTCAGCCTCGTCCCCGACGACCTGGTCACTTTCTACGACAGCATCGGCGAGGTCACCTGGGCGGACGTCGGCCACGGCTACTTCGTTGACTCGGCAGCCGATGTCCTCCTGCGGTTTAAGCAGTACGGCACTGTCGATTTCGGCGCGGACCAGAAGGACAGGGGCCTGGTCGTCGGCTCGAACGGTGGCGGCCTGTCCTATTTCGTCGGCCATGACGGAGTGATCTACAGGACGCGAACGGCCTCGCTGGACGAACCAGAGGTCGACCAAGTAGCGGGTGACCTGCGGCAGTTTTTCGAACTGCTGGAGCGATCCCTCGCACGGTTCGACGCCAACGGCGAGCCAGGATGCCTGTAGCCGGCGCCTCAACAGTTCATGGTGCAGCCGTTGTAGGCCGCATTCACGGCGGAGGAGAAGGAAGCCCTCTCATGGCCTCGCGCAGGCGACGCTATCGGTCGATTCTTGGTCAATTCATCGGAATTCTCAGCAGTGATGAGCCGTCGCCGCACACGAAGACTGAGATGCGCCGCGCGGGCGCATCTCAGTCGAAGTAGAGGGCGAGGAGAGCGAAAGGACTTGAGTTCATTTGGAGTGAATGAGAAGGAAGCCCCTTCATGGCCTCGCCGTTGGCAACGCTAGCACTCAGCCCGGGATCAAGTCGCGCAGATTTTCGAGGGTGATGATCCGGGAGTCTTGGTGCAGGCCCTCGGGACGTTCGAGACCGATGTACATCACGGGCTCGTCCGGGACCTGCTCCCCGTCCCACAGGTCCATGACTGTGGTGTCGCGGGACATCAGGTCGATCAGGTACCCGATCGTCAGCTGCTCGCGCTCCACGAGGGCACGCACCACCTTGGACACCGACGCCTGGTTCTCTTCGACCCGGTTCGCCACCGAGATGCCCTTCAGGTAGAGGTGCAGCCACTTCGCACGCCACCTGCCGTCGTCGCCGCGCTGGAAGACCAGAGGCAGCGCCACACGGCCCGCCCCGCGCAGGTCCGACTTCATCCGCACCGTACGCGGCTCGAACGGACGGCCCTTCTGCTCACCTTCGCGCAGCATGAACCCGAAGAACGACTCCTCGACCTCCTCGAAGCTTTCTCCCGCGTAGATGTTGACCTGCGGAACGATGAACGTGCTGCGCACGCGGTCCAGGGACAGGTTGATGAACTCCGCGGCTCCGTCGGGCGCCTCGGTGACATCGCCCGAGTGCTCACCCCCGACGGCTGTGAGGGCGGCATAGGAAAGCCAGGAGTCGGTGCTGTAGTCGCTGTGCAGAAGCAGGGCCGACAGGTCGTAGTCGGTCCGCTCCCTACTCTCCTTCCAATACACGAAGAAGCGCAGCAGTTCACCGTCGACCGCCGAGACCGAACCCCGCGGCAGTACGCCGAACCCGGCCGCGGCCGCCCTGCCACTGAGCGGGAGCGCCACGTCGAGGACGTCGGGGTCGAGCAACAGCCGGCCTGGCGCCTGGAGCCGACGGCGGATCTCGGCGTCGAGAGCGGCGATCAAACGGTCGCGGTCGGCGGCTGGTACCGGAGGCCGGCCGTCGGGGGTCACCCAGGCGCGGCCCCGGCGGTTGACGAAGATGCGGGGTGTGTCGGTCTCCCGTTCGCGGTTGTGGAAGTGCTCACGGACCGAGAGGACGACCCGGCCGGAGACCTCGGGGGCGGCCTCCACCGCCGCGGCCACCACCGCGTCCCGCTCCTCCTGGTCGGCGGCGATACGCAGCAGGAGGTCCAGGGCGCGGAACAGCTTCCCGGGAGCGGACTTGAGCAGCCTCACCGCACCGGTGACGTCGAACTCGTCGAGCAGCTGCTCGACGCGGCTGTCGAAGGACCGCGCCTCCTTTTCGCCCCGCGCGACGGCGAACACATCGGCGGCGTGCGGCCAGCGCGGGTACTCGTGGGGATGGAGACGCTCACCGAGCCGTTTGAAGGGCTCCCGGTGCGCATGCACATCGGCAAGCTTCGCCGGGTTCGCCGCGACCACCGCGTCGAGGCCCGCGAGCAGCCCCCGGCGCGCCGGGCGCGACAGCGCCCGGAACCGGGTCGGCTCCTGGAGCGTCACATCGCCGTCCGACAGTGCGCAGGCCAGACGCAGCACATCGGTGACGGTGTCAAGCAGGAGGTCGGAGCCGACGCCGAGACGGGCCTCGTTGACGACCGCTCGATTCTCCCGGACGGGGATCGACGTCGGCTGCGGGCCGAGCGCGCATCGCTCGGCGAGCGTCTTGAGGTCGCGCAGGTGGTCCTCGCCCAGTGGCGTCGTGCTGCCCGCCAAGGCCAGGTAGAGGTCGGTGAGTTCGTCGTCCAGGCCCCGCCCGAGGTGCAGGACGGTCACCCGGTCACCCGCCGAGGCGATCAGCTCGTCCTGAGCCGTGAGCATCTCCTCGTAGGTGTGCTGGTAGCGACCGTACGTGGGGAGGCTGAGCAGGTCCAACACCCCGTGCCTCAGCTGCGTCAGCACACTCTCGCGCGACTTGTCGTCACCGAGCGCCTTCGTCACGCACCGCATCCAGAAGTCTTCGGTGTCCGGCACGTTCGCCGGAAAGTCGATGAAGTAGGAGTTGTGCCGGACGTGGTCGCCCACCATCTCGCTCACGGTGCGCAGTGTTCGCTTGGCGGTGTGCACGACCGCGGCCTCGGACAGCCCTGACAGCCGCGCCATCAGCTCGGCCGAGAGCTTGAAGCCCACAGTTGTCAGCGCCGCGTCGAACTGTCGCGCGGCCGTGGCGCCTTCCCCGGCGGACCCCTTGGGAGAAGGAAGGCGGTGGGTGTGCCGGATGACCAGCGATTCGAGACTGTGCGCCATTCGTGGATGATCGCAGAGGTGCGCGAGCCGACGCACAGGAGTTTTCCGTATGCGCTCCGACGCCGTGATCAAATCCCGGAGCACCCCGAATCCCCATGCGAGCCGGCCGTCCCGTGCGCCTCACGCTCCGCTTCGGCGGTCGCCCGCCAGGCCGGTCTCGTAGGCGACGATGACGAGCTGGGCGCGATCGCGGGCGCGTAGTTTGGTGAGCAGGCGGCCGATGTGGGTCTTGACCGTGGCCAGGCTCAGGTGGAGGTGTTCTGCGATTTCCGTGTTGGACAAACCTCTCGCGATCAGGCCGAGCACCTCCAACTCCCGGCCGGTGATTCCGTCCAGCGAGCGGCTGGGCGGGCGCGCGGGCTCTGGGCGGCGGGCGAACTCCTCGATCAGGCGGCGGGTCACCGAGGGGGCGAGCAGCGCCTCGCCCGCGGCGACGACGCCGATGGCGGTGAGGACCTCGGACGGCGGGGTGTCCTTGAGCAGGAAGCCCGCGGCGCCGGCGCGCAGGGCGGCGTAGACGTACTCGTCCAGGTCGAAGGTGGTGAGGATGAGGACGTGGACGGCGGACAGGGCCGGGTCCGCGCAGATCTGCCGGGTCGCCTCGATGCCGTCGAGGGCCGGCATGCGTATGTCCATCAGCACGACGTCCGGGCGTTCGCGGCGGGCGAGTTCGACGGCTTGCGCTCCGTTCGCGGCCTCGCCCACGGCTGTCATACCGGGAGTGTGATCGACGAGAACCCGGAAGCTGCCGCGCACCATTGCCTGGTCGTCGGCGATCAGTACCCGGACGGGGGTCGCGTCGGTCGTGGTCATTGGTTCCCTTCGGCCGGCAGACGGACGGACACCGCGAAGCCACCCTCCGGCCGAGGGCCCGCCTCGAAGCTGCCGCCGTACATCATCGCTCGCTCACGCATCCCCAAAAGGCCGTGCCCGCCCGGGAGTTTGTGGATCGTCTGTCCGAGTGCGGACGGTGACGGTGGCCCCTCGTCCGTGATGTCGATGCGGATCTCATGCGCGTCCGCCTCGACCGTTACCCGGCAGCGGGTCGGGGCCGCGTGCCGGACCACGTTGGTGATGGCCTCCTGGACGATCCGGTAGATGGTCAACTGTGTCCCCTCGGCCAGGCCCTCCACGGCGTGCACCGTCAGATCGACGTCCACTCCCGCCCGGTGTGCCTCCTCGGCAAGCAGGTCGAGTCGGCCGAGATCCGGTACGGGTCCCAGGGGCGCGCCCTCGGTACGCAGCACACCGAGCGTGCGCCGCATTTCGGCCAGCGCGGCACGGCTCGTCTCCTCGATGACCTTGAGGGCGGCCCGTGCCTCCCGCGGGTCGGCCTCCGCCACATGCCCGGCGACGCCCGCCTTGACGGCGATCAGGCTGAGGTTGTGCGAGACGATGTCGTGCAGCTCGCGGGCGATCCGCAGACGTTCCTCGTCCAGTGCGCGCTCCGACCGGCGCTGCTGTTCCCTGGCGGCCTCGGCCCGGCGGCCCCGCACGGTGAATCCCGTGCCCCAGGCCGCGCTGATTACCAGGAGCACGAGCCCGGCCACCCCCGCGGCGCCCCGGGGGTCCTCGGCGGGAGTGACCACCGCTTCCCCGATGTAGACAGCGCCGCACGCCACGGGCAGCGTCACCGCGAGTGCGGGCACGGACCGGCGGGCGGGCTCGGCCAGTCCGACGAGATAGGCCGCAAGCCCGGCGGCGGCGTACGGCTCACGGGGGATGTCGAGGAGCGATGCAATGGCCAGGGCGGCCAGTACGGCCGCCAGGACCGCGAGCGGCCATCGGCGGCGTACGGCGACCGGCAGGCCGACCATGGCCGCGATCAGACAGCCGAGCCAGAACGGTCCCGTGTAGACGGGCTGGCCGTCGTCGGCAGACAGTCGGGCGAAGCCGATGTACACGGCGGTCAGGGCCAGAGCCGCGCCGAGGTCGAGGGCGTGGAGATGGCGCTGCCGCTTGGGCTTCATGGTTCGACCGTACTTCGACCGTACCTGGACGTGTGCGCTCAACCGGCCTGCCCCAGCAGCACCATCAGCCCTAGCGTCACCAGGATCAGCGGCATCCAGCGCAACGCCGCTGCACGGCTGGGGCGGGGTGCATCGCGCAGCAGGGCCGAGCCCAGCGGCACCAGTGCGGCGCACAGTCCGGTCAGGGCCACCAGTGACAGCGGGGTGGTCCCCTTGAGTACTCCGAGGGGCAGTGCCGCGGTGAGACCGAGTGCGGCGGCGCGGGCCGGGCCCAGCACCCGGGTGCGCCAGGCGCCGAGGGCGAGGACGATCCACCCGGCGAGGATGGCGAGGTTCAGCGTGGCGAAGACGTGGAAGGCGCCGTAGCCGGCGGAGACCGCTTCGGTGGCGGACCCGACCCCCTGGGAACGCACCAGCTGAAAGGCCAGATGGTCCACCCCCGCGTGGAAGGCCCGGGCGAACAGCCCGAACATCACCAGGACCCCGCCCCACACCCCCCAGCCGGCACTGCGCACCCCAATCCGTGCGGCCAGCACCGCCACGGCGGGCCAGAGCAGCAGGCTGCCCGCCGCGAAGAGGCCGTATGCGGTGGCCATCAGGGTGGGATGCCGCTCGTACGCGGCGAGTTGGTCGGGGTAGAAGAAGTCGAAGCGGGCCCGCAGCAACGCGCCGGTCAGCATCAGGAGTGGGCCGAGCACCATGGCGGTGCCGCCCACCCAGCGTCCGGGGAAGCCGGTGGCCTCCAACGGCTCCACAGGCAGCGCGCCACGCAGTCGGGCGCCGATCGTTGTGACCGGGGTGGCCATGGACGTCGTCGGGTTCGTCATGACGACGACGATGCCTTCGCCGTCCCCCGCAGGGCGTCGGACCAGGAGCTGAACTGCGGGATCAGACCTGGGTATGACCTTCGGGCCACCGAACAGGCACCCCCTCCAGCCCGCCGCACGAGCAACCGGACCGAGCACGGTCCGGGGGCCTGCACATGGCGATGCTTCTGACCTGGGCACGGCGGCAAAGGCCGGAGGCGACCCGAGCCGTACGACCCGGAGGCGCGCGGCACCGGTACCGGCCGCCGGTCACTGCCGTCTCCGCCGGGGGACGCCGAGCAGCAGCTCGGCCATGACGCGGGCGTCGCGGCGGCGGGTCGGGCTGGCGGACCACACGCCGGGCAGGACCACGCAGCACAAGAGGGCGAGGGGGATGAGGACCGCGATCACGCCGATCCATGGATAGGCCACTGTGACGGGTATCAGGAGACCGCCTGATACCAGGCCTAGCAGCGGCCCCGCCCTCACGGGTCGGTTGCGCTCGCCATGCGCAGGGTTCCTTCCTGGTCGCGGAGCTTCGGGCTCCGGCCCGACACCCACGCGTTTTACGGCCATACATGCCTGGCCGTCATTCATGGGACACCGGTGATCGCACGCACCAGGATGGCGAGTCCACGGCAGGCGTGCGCGGCGCCCCATCCCCCGTCGATGGGAGCAGTTTCATCTTGCCCCACCGGGTGTGTACGTGGGAGGCGTTTCCAGGACACGACGGGCGTCCGCCGGTGGGGCGTCGGGGATCAGTTCGCCGCGCGGGCCACGACTTCGAAGCCGAGGTCCTTCAGCAGCTTGGCGGCGTGGTCCTTGCCGCCGGAGAACTCGTCGCTGCCCAAGGGCTCGCGGCCGGGCAGGTGGCCGTGCGCCGCGCCCACCACCGCCTTCGAGTCGTACTCCTTGCCGTCGACCTTGAGCAGGTAGGTGCGCGACGGCCCGAATCCGTACCGGTGCAGGAACGCCTCCCGGCCGAGTCGGTCGTACTCCGCGACGGACTGAAGGATCGCGGCTCGGGTGATCTCGTTGAGCGCCATGGGGGGACGGTAGCCGAACGGGCGCCCGGTCACTGTCGGTTCACCGCGCGGGAGATGCCCGCTGTGACCGTGGTGGCCAGGATCCAGCCGGCGGCGATCAGGGCGTAGGACAGCCACTGGCCGGTGTCGTGTGGGGCGAAGGCGTTCTCCTGGCCGAAGGTGATGATCGGGACGAGGAGGTCGAGGGTGTAGAAGACGGCGTTGAAGGGCGGTGCCTTGCCTGGGTCGAGGGGCGCCGGGGTGTGCAGGGCGAAGTAGAGGGAGCCGCAGGCGAGCAGGGCGAGGAGCCACAGGCCGGCGCGGAGGGGGCGGTAGCCGTAGCCGACGGAGAGGTCCTGGGCGTGGCCCCAGAGGCGGATGTGCGCGGGGAGGGTGGCTCGGCGGTGACGCTGCTTGGCCAGGAGGACCGTGCGGGCTTCGTCCTCGTGGCCGAGACGCCGGTAGGCCGCCGCCAGTTGCTCGTACGGCTGGGGGAGGTAGCCGCCGGTCGTGCGGCGGATCCAGTGGACACGTTCCGCGGCGGGGAGCGGGAACGCCAGGGCCTCGTACGTCGCGTCGGCCAGGCGGAGGTCGGTGGGCCAGGTGTCCTGGGCGTCGTACAGCGTGCCCAGTCGGGCGTTGCGGGCGTCGACCACTCCGTCGATCGGCCGGCGGGTGCGGAGGTCCGTTTCGCGTGCCTGGGTCGCCCGCAGGGACAGGGCGGTGCCGCCCTTGCGGGTCAGTTCGGCGTCGCGGAAGCTCAGTTCCGTGCCCACGCGTGTGCCGTCGAGTTTCACCGCGCCGTCGACGGTGAGCCCGAGGCCCAGGTCGAAGTTGCGGTCGACCGTGACGTCCACCGCCTCCAGGGCGGTGTCGCCCGGGTTGCTCAGCCGGGCCCCGCAGAAGCCGACGGCCGCCCCGACGGTGGCACCGGAGAGGATGACCCGGCCCTCGGCGCTGAAGCCGGGGTGGCAGGTGAAGTCCTCGGCGACACGGACGTGGTAGGCGTCCAGGGCGTGGCCGCCGGGGGCGCGGAGTGCGGCGCCCTCCAGGTCGAACTCGCCGTCTATCGAGGCGCCGGAGAGCCGGAAAGTCCCCTCGACGGCCAGGTTCGTGCACAGGGCGTCGCCGCCGACCTGGGCGTGGACGGCCGATATGGCCTCACCCTCGGGGAAACCGACCGTCGTGTCACGCAGGTCCAGGTCTCCGTTGATCTGCGTGCGGTTGAGGACCAGGGGGCCCGTCAGGCGGCAGTGGGAGACGACCAGGCGTCCGTCGATCTGCGCCGTGTCGGCCACCAGCCCGGGCAGGGCGCAGCCGATCACGACCAACTGGCGGGTCCGGGCGCCCTGCAGCAGCGGTGCCTCGTCGAAGCGGCAGTCGGTCAGGAGGATCGGGGCCGCTGTCTCGGCGAACCTGAGGTCCAGGCGGCCCGTGATGTGCGCACCGGTCAGACGCAGGGCGGGGCGGTCGCCTGGGGCGGGTTCGGCGTGCGCGCCCAGCAGAAGGGCCGCGATGGCGTCGGCCCGGATCACCGGGTCCGAGTGGGCCGCCGCAGACGCCGGGTCCGCGTGGGCCGCCGCAGACGCCGGGGCCGTCGGCGCGGGGGGACTGGACAGGTCGAGGCGGTGGCCTTGCGGGAAGGCGTCTCGCAACCGGCGTTCACGGGCGTTGAGTTCGTCGATGCGCACGAGTGACGATCTTCCTGGTGCGGCCGCGTACCGGACAACCCCGTATCCCTCCGTTCCGTCCACCTCTCCCCTCAGACCGGGCGGCGTGCCCCACGGCCACGGCCCAGGCGGAGGGCGGAGACCAGGAAGAAGACCCCGCCGAGGAAGGCGTACCCCGCGAGGCTGCGCAGCGACGGGTCGTCGGCGCCGGCCTGGGTGACGAAGGAGAGGCCGGCGAGTGTCGAGATGGCGCCGCTGGCGATCATCGGCCACTGCCCGCCCAGGTGGCGGCGGGCGGCGCCCGCGACGAGCTGGACGATTCCCGCGGTGACGGCCCACGCGCCCCAGACCCGCAGGACGGCCGGGATGCCCGAGGTCGCCGCGAGGGCGAGGGCGAGCACCGTCAGGGAGCTGATCGCGATGTTCGCGTACAGGGGCGTGACCGGGCCGCCGTCGGCCCTCGCCGACCGGACGTCGACGACCGCGGCCGCCACGTCGAACAGCGGGTAGACCAGCAGCAGCGTCGTACTCAGCGGACCCAGCGCGTCGGCGGCGGCGAAGAGCAGCGCGGCCCACGCGGCGGCGAACGCGAAGCGGAGGAAGTACAGCTTCCGGAGGGTGGCGGGGACGCTGGCGGGAGGTGCGGCGACGGCGGTGTCCACGGTGTCCACGGGAGTGCCTTTCGGTGAGGCGTGCGGCGGGAAACGTGCTGGGGCGCACGAGAAGACGTGCGATGAGGTGCGTACCGTGAGGTAGAACGTTCGGTCTCTCTCTCGTCACGCAGTCAACGGCCTCCCCGCCACCCTTGTCAAGACCGAACGTTCTACCTCACCACCTTGATACGGTGGTCGCATGAGTCCGATGAGTCCGAGCGCAGCAGGCCGCACCACCTCCGAAGCGCGAGCCCGGTTGCTCGGCACCGCGACGAAGATCTTCTACGCCGAGGGGATCCACTCCGTCGGCATCGACCGGATCACCGCGGAGGCGCGCGTCACCCGGGCCACGCTGTACCGGCACTTCACCGGCAAGGAGGACCTCGTCCTCGCCTACCTCGACCAGGCCGACCAGGGGATCCGCGGGCAGGTGGCCGCGGCCGTGGGCAGTACTCCCTCGGCCGTCGGGCAGGTCCGGGCCGTCGCGCGGTCCATCGTCGACGGGATCCGCTCCCCCGGCTTCCGCGGCTGTGCCTTCCTCAACGCCGTGGCCGAGTATCCCGACCCCGCGCACCCCGTGCACCAGGCGGTCCTGGCCCACCGGCAGTGGTTCCTGGACACCGTCACGGAGCTGCTGGCGCGGGCCGGTGACGACGACGTCCCCGTCGATGCCGCCGGGCGGCACCTCGTCATGCTCCGGGACGGTGCGATGGCGGCCGGCTGCCTCTTCGATCCGGAGCTGGTGTCCGAGACCTTCCTGCACGGCGTGGAAGGGGTGCTGAGAGAGGTCTCGGCAGCGGCCCCGGAAGAGGGCTGAGGAGGAGTCCCCAAAAAAATTTCCGTCCGGCCGTCGCGCCGTGTCGAGAACGCGCGTCCCGCTCCGTCCCAGGGGTGAAGGCGGCCACAATGGGCCGCACCAGCACCTAGGAGACCATCATGGCCAAGTACCTGCTGCTCAAGCACTACCGTGGCGCCCCGGAGTCGGTCAACGGCGCGCCGATGGACCAGTGGACGCCGGAGGAGATCTCGGCCCACATGCAGTACATGCAGGACTTCGCGGACCGGCTGGAGAAGACGGGCGAGTTCGTCGACGGGCAGGCACTCGCCCCCGAGGGGGCCTGGGTCCGGTACGACGGTGAGGGGAAGCCGCCGGTCACCGACGGGCCGTTCGCCGAGACCAAGGACCTCATCGCCGGCTGGATGGTGATCGACGTCGACAGCTACGAGCGCGCCGTCGAGCTGGCCGGGGAACTGTCCGCCGCCCCGGGTGCGGGCGGGGAGCCGATCCACGAGTGGCTGGAGCTGCGGCCGTTCCTGGTCGCGCCCCCGACCGTTACGGAGTGACCCCTCCGATGGACGAGGCCCTGATCAGGAGCCTCACGCCCGGCGTGCTGACCGTCCTCGTCCGCCGCGGAGCCGACTTCGCGGCGGCCGAGGACGCGGTCCAGGACGCGCTGGTCGAGGCGGTCCGCGGGTGGCCGGACGATCCGCCGCGGGATCCCAAGGGCTGGCTGGTCACCGTGGCCTGGCGGCGGTTCCTCGACGCGACCCGCGCCGACACCGCACGCCGGCGGCGCGAGGACCGGGTCGAGGAGGAGCCGGCGCCCGGTCCGGCGCCCGGCGTGGACGACACGCTCCAGCTCTACTTCCTGTGCGCGCACCCCTCGCTGACGCCGTCCTCGGCGGTCGCGCTGACCCTGCGCGCCGTCGGCGGGCTGACCACCCGGCAGATCGCCCGGGCCTACCTGGTGCCCGAGGCGACCATGGCGCAGCGGATCAGCCGGGCCAAGCGCACCGTCTCCGGTGTCCGGTTCGACCGGCCCGGTGATGTCGCCACCGTGCTGCGCGTGCTCTACCTGGTCTTCAACGAGGGCTACTCCGGCGACGTCGACCTCGCCGCCGAGGCCATCCGGCTCACCCGGCAGCTCGCGGCCTCGGTCGACCACCCGGAGGTGGCGGGGCTGCTGGCGCTGATGCTGCTCCACCACGCCCGCCGAGCCGCCCGGACCGCGCCCGACGGCAGTCTGGTGCCGCTCGCCGAGCAGGACCGCGGCCGGTGGGACACCGCGTCCATCGCCGAGGGGGTGCGGATCCTCCAGGCGGCGCTGGCCCGGGACCGGCTGGGCGAGTTCCAGGCCCAGGCCGCCATCGCCGCCCTGCACGCCGACGCGCCCACCGCCGGGGAGACCGACTGGGTGCAGATCGTGGAGTGGTACGACGAACTCGCCCGCCTGACCGACAACCCCGTCGTCCGGCTCAACCGCGCGGTCGCCGTCGGTGAGGCCGACGGGCCGCGCGCCGGGCTGGTGGAACTCGCCGCGCTGGACGACACCCTGCCCCGGCACACCGCGGTGGCGGCCTACCTGCACGAGCGCGACGGCGATCTGGACACGGCGGCGCGGCTGTACGCCGAGGCGGCCCACAAGGCGCCCGACCTCGCCGAACGCGACCATCTCGTGCGCCAGGCCGCCCGCCTCAACTCCCGTCACCGACACGGCCGCTGACGGGAGCGCGGCGCCCGTACTCCGCGAGGGCCGGGGTCAGCAGGTCGAAGGCCCGGGGTGCCTCCCGCGCCAGCACCTCGGCGATCTCGGGGGTGGTGCGCCCGGCCAGGGTCAGTTCCTGGATGCCGGTGAACAGGACGCGATGGACCCCGCCGAGCAGGGCCGCGGCCGTACGGGGCGTGATGTCGTCCGGCGGGGTGTCCGTCGTGTCGGCCAGGGCCGCGGTCAGGGCCTCCTCCCGGCGGTCGTGGAGGCCGCGCAGGCAGGAGGTGGGGGTGGGGCTGAATAGCCTCCGCGTAACGTTACGCCCGATGAATGAATCCAACGAGAGGTACGACACCGACTCCGTACGGGAGTTCAACGTGAGCGACGCGGACGCCGGTCCCTACGCGCTCGCCGAGGGGCCGGACGGCGCCTTGTGGTTCACCCTCGTCCACCGGGGCGCCGTCGCCCGCAGGGACCCGGACGACGGGCGGGTCACCGTCCATCCGGTCGGCGACGGACCGACCGTGATCGTGCCGGGACCCGACGGCGCCCTGTGGTTCACCGAGTACCGGACGCACCGCATCGGCCGGATCACCCCGGACGGCGACTACTCCTCCTTCGCGCCCCTCACCCCCGAGGGCGGACCGTTCGGGATCACGGCCGGTCCGGACGGTGCCATGTGGTTCACGCTCTCCGCGGCCGACCGCATCGGCCGTGTCACGGTCGACGGCGACGTCAGCGAGTACGCGGCGCCCGGCGCCTTCCCGTCCGCCGTCACCGCCGGTCCGGACGGCGCCCTGTGGTGCACGCTCAACCAGGGCAACGCCGTCGGGCGGCTGACCACGGACGGCCACGGCACCGCGTACCCGCTGCCGACGGAGGGCGCCGCACCGGTGGGCATCGCCGCGGGACCCGACGGCGCCCTGTGGTTCACCGAGATCGGGGCCGGGCGGATCGGCCGGATCACCGTGGCCGGCGACATCACCGAGTACCCGCTCGCCGACCCCGGGGCCCGGCCGCACGCGGTGACGGCGGGGCCCGACGGCGCGCTGTGGTTCACCGAGTGGGGCACCGGCCGGGTCGGCCGGATCACCGTCGACGGCCGCCTCGGCTCGTACGCGCTCTCCCGTACCGACAGCGAACCGCACGGCATCGCCGTGCACGGCGGCGCCCTGTGGTGCGCCCTGGAAACCGGTTCCCTGGCCAGAATCGAGGTCCCGTCCTGACCGGTCCCACGCCCGACCCGAAGCCCGCCGCGGGCGCTGTTCCCGACCCCGGGATGCTGCACCCCCTCGCGCAGCATCCGCGTGTCGTCCTCCTCAAGCCACTCGTCACGGACGAGCGCATCCAGGTGGGCGCCTCTGACGACCGAAGCCCGGCCGGTGCTGGGAGGGCAACCCGCACGCCTGGCTCGGCATGGCGTTGGCGTCGGCGGGTGCGCGCCACGCCTGACCGCCGCCACGCCTGACGGTCGTCACGCCGGGGCGGCCGGGGCGTTGGGGACGCCCAAGGTGCCCGGGGCGCCGCCGTTCCCTCCCTGGTAGCGCAGCAGCAGCATCGCCGCGTCGTCGTGGTGGGGCCCCGCCGCGTGCCGTACCAGGTCCTCCCGCAGGGCCTCCAGGGCGCGGTGGACGTCGGGGTCCTTCAGGAGGTGGGTGCGCTCGGCGAGCGGGTAGAAGCCGCCCTGCTCGTCGCGGGCCTCGGTGACGCCGTCGGTGTAGAGGAGCAGTTGGTCGCCGGGGCGGAAGGGCACCGGGAAGGGGTCGGGGCCGGGGCCGCCGTGCGCGGCCAGGCCCAGCGGGAGGGCGTACGCGGGCGGCTCCGGGAAGTCGGCGGTGCCGTCGCCGTGGACGAGCAGCGGCGCCGGGTGGCCGTAGTTCAGGAGGACGACCTGGTGGTCGTGGCCGATCTCGGCGAGGATCGCCGTCACGAACTTCTCGTCCTCCAACTCCCGGGCGACGCTGCGCTCCAGCCGTTCGCCGAGCCTGGCCAGGTCCTTCTCGTCGTACGCCGCCTCCCGGAAGGTGCCGAGGACCCGGGCCGCGGTCTCCACCGCGGCCAGGCCCTTGCCCTGCACGTCGCCCACGATCACGCGGACGCCGTACGGGGAGGCGACCACCTCGTACAGGTCGCCGCCGATCCGGGCCTCGGCGAGTGCCGAGGTGTAGGAGACGGCCGCGTGCAGCGGGCCCGCGGTCAGCGGCACCGGGCGCAGCAGCACCCGCTGGGCCACCTCCGCGATCGAGCGGACGCTGGCCAGCTCCGCCTCCCGGCGCGAGCGCATCACGGCCGCCGCGATGCCGACGCCGGTCACCCCGGCCACCGACAGCATGGCCGTGTAGCCGCGGGGGCGGTCGAAGAGCCCGTTGTACAGACCGAGGCCGACGCAGAGCAGCAGCGCGGCCAGGCCGATCACCGCGGTGCGCCGCCAGCCGCCGACCAGTCCGGCGAAAGCGGGGCCCAGCGACACCAGCGGCAGCAGCCCCACTCCGGGACCCATGGTGAGGTCGACGACGGCGACCACGGACATGGCGGCGACGGGCATCCAGGACAGCACCGCCGCGGAACCGGCCGGCGGCTTCCTGACGGTCATGACTACTCCGGTGTCGCAGCGCTCAAGAGCCGCCCTCTCCCTGTCCTCAGGCGCCCTCCCCAGCGTCTCACCCTAGGCAAGAGCCGGAGTGCGCAGGAGTTCCCGGGCTCTCCTTAACCCAATCGAGGCCGAGCCGCGCCCGCCGGGACCGCACGTCACGCGGACGGTACCGCCGCCCGCGTCGGCAGCAGCCCGCCGTCGGGCGCGTCCCGCCGGCTCGCCAGCGTCAGGGTCAGGGTCACCGCCAGCGAGGCGAGCGCCATCACCGACATGGCCGTCGCCGGGGAGGTGAACTGGGCCACCGTGCCGGCCAGGACCGCGGCGACGCCCTGCATGGTGAGCATCCCCGCGGAGTGCAGCCCGAGGGCGTGCCCGGACAACTCGTCGGGGGTCAGGGCGACCAGGCGCTCCTGCTGCACCAGACTCGCGCCGAAGCCCACCGACGCCAGGGCGATGAGTACGGCCGTCACCGGCAGCGGCGGCCGCAGGAAGAGAACGAGGTACGGGGCCGCCAGCAGCGCCAGCAGCGGGATGCCGAGCCGGGGGCGCAGCCGGGCTGGCAGCAGCCGGCCGATCGTCACGTCCCCGGCGAGCATGCCCAGCGCACCGCAGGCGAACAGGGTGCCCGCGGCGCGCGGGTCGTAGGAGACGAACAGCGACTCGCAGCCGACGACGAGGCCGTTGGGGATCCACAGGGCCAGGTACACGTGGCGGCGCGGACGGGCGGACCAGAGCAGGGCGTTGGCCCGCCAGGTGGCCGTGACCGAGGGGCGGCCGGAGACCCGGGGCGGGCGGCGGGCCAGGCGGAGGGCGAGGGCGGCCGACGTGCCGTACAGGGCGGCCGCGAGCAGCAGGCACAGGCGCGGCGACAGCAGGGTCACCAGGACGCCGCCGGCCGCGTATCCGGCGATCTGCATGAGGCCGCTCATCATGTTGAAGAGCGAACGCCCGGTCAGGTAGCCGTCCTTGGCCAGGATCTCGGTCAGCAGCCCCCAGCGGACCCCGCCGCCGAGCGAGGCGATCAGTCCCTCGACGAGGACGATGAGGAGCATCGCCCACACCGGCAGGCCGGGCAGCGCGAGGGCCGCGGTGGCGGCCGCGAAGGAGAGCGAGAGGCCCGCCAGCGTCGCCCGCGGCGGCAGCCGGTCGGCGCCGGAGAGGAAGAACGTGGCGCCCAGCACCTGCGCGAGCGCCGGGCCGAACATGCTGACCGCGGAGAGCAGCGGCGAGTCCGTCGCCCGGAACACCAGGGTGCCGAGCGCGAGGCCGCTCACCGTCTGGGCGGCGATGTTGGCGGAGGAGGAGAGGAAGAGGGGGCTGAACTCGGGGGTGCGGAAGAGGTCCGCGTAGGTCCTGCGGGGCGTGTCCGGCATGCGGGGAGTCTGGGGCGGTGCCGAGCACGGCCGTTATTGTTTCGCGCGGAGGCGAAAGGTGAGGGGCCGAGAGGTGAAAGGGCCGGGGACCGGATGGGCTGGTGGCAGATCAACGCCGACACCCTCGCGCGCAGCCGTTTCGTCGTCTCGCCGCTCGACGAGACCCTCGCCTGTCTGAAGATGCTGCACGCGGGCGTGGCCGGGCATCCCGGGGAGCGGGCCTGGCTCGCCACCCACCGGCCCGCCCATCTGCGCCGTATGGCGGCCGACCCGGTGACCGCGCTGCTGGTGGCCTCGGGCCTCGGCCGGGAGTGGAACGCCGGCTTCCTCACCCCCGCCCCGACCGAGGGCCAGAGTTTCGCGGACGGCGTCGCGCGGATCCGGGCGGCCCGGCCCGACGAGGCCCGCGCCGACCTGGCCGTCTCCCTGGGGGGCACGCTCCCGGCCGCCCTGGACCGCGACGACCTGCCGGAGCGGGCCGCCGCGCTCCTCGAAGTGGTCTGGGCCGAGGCGGTACGGCCGGACTGGGAGCGGCGCCGCCGGGTCCTGGAGGCGGACGTCGTCGCGCGGATCGCGCAGGTGAGCCGGGGCGGCTGGGCGACGGTGCTGGACGCCCTGCGGCCCGGCACCCGCTGGCTGGGCGACAACCGGCTCCAGATCAACCTGAACCCGTACCCGCCGCGCGAGCTGTCCGGGGCGGAGCTGCTGCTCGTCCCGATCACTCCGCAGCGGCACGGCTGGGTGGCGTGGCAGGAGCCCGAGCGGTACGCGCTGGTCTACCCATGCGCGGGCGCCCTCGCGGACGACGGTGCCCGGCGGGTGCCCGCCGCCCTCGGCGCGCTGCTCGGCCCGGCCCGCGCGGGGGTGCTGACGCTGCTCGGCACCCCCATGAGCACCAGCCAGCTGGTCGGCGTGACCGGGCAGGGCCTCGGGTCGGTCGGCCGGCACCTGCGGGTGCTGCTCGACGCGGGGCTGGTGGAACGGCGGCGCGCGGGCCGCTCGGTGCTGTACTCCCGGACCGCGGCCGGGGAGGTGCTCGTTGAGGCGGGAGCGGGCGCGCCGGGTGTCGGGGCGCCGGACTAGCATCCGGTGCATGACGACCTCACCGAACACGCGCAACGACGACAGCCTTCCCCTCGACGTCGAGATCGGCGCCCTCCAGGGCGGGACGGCGGACCTGAGCCAGTACGCCGGGCGGGTCGTGCTGGTGGTCAACGTGGCCTCCAAGTGCGGGCTCACCCCGCAGTACTCCGGCCTGGAGCGCCTGCACGAGCGGTACGCGGAGCAGGGGTTCACCGTGCTGGGCGTGCCCTGCAACCAGTTCATGGGCCAGGAGCCGGGCAGCGCCGACGAGATCGCCGAGTTCTGCTCGGCGACATACGGGGTCACCTTCCCGATGACCGAGAAGGTCGAGGTCAACGGGGCGGGCCGGCATCCGCTGTACGACCGGCTGGCCGGTTTCGCGGACGCCGAGGGGCACAGCGGGGACGTCCGCTGGAACTTCGAGAAGTTCCTGATCGGGCGGGACGGCAAGGTCGCCGCGCGCTTCTCGCCGCAGACCGAGCCGGAGGCGGCGGAGGTCGTGGCGGCCGTGGAGGAGCGCCTCGCCGGTTGACCTTGCCCCTGGGACAAGCCCGAGTGTCCCCGTCACCGGGCGGAAAGGCCGCCCGGTGACGGAGGACGACGACGTGGACAACGGCGTGGACGACTACGTGCACGACGGCGTGGGCGACGAGTTGCTCACCATCGGCGCGTTCGCCGCGCGGGCCCGGCTGTCGGCCAAGGCCCTGCGGCTGTACGACCGGCTGGGTCTGCTGGCGCCCGCCCACGTGGACGAGACCACGGGCTACCGGTACTACCGCGCCGGGCAGGTCGAACGCGCCCGCCTCGTGGCCCTGTTGCGCCGGCTGGACATGCCGCTCGCGCGGATCGCCGAGGTGGTCCACGCGGACGGCGACCGTGCCGCCGGTCTGCTCGACGTCTACTGGGCGGATGTGGAGGCCCGGGTGGCCGGGCAGCGCACGCTCGTCGACTACCTCCGTGGACGGCTGACGGAAAGGGATTCCGACGTGTACGGAAAGTTCGTGGTCGAGACGGTGGACGTGCCCGAGCAGGTGGTGATCAGCGAGACCAGGCACCTGCTGGCGCACGAGCTGCCGGCGTGGATCGGTGCCTCACTGGGGCGTCTGGAGGAGGCGGCCCGGGGCTGCGGGGGTGTGACGGCGGCACCGTTCGTCGCCTACCACTCGGACGTGTCGGCGGAGAGCGACGGCCCGGCCGAGTCCTGCGTGCCGGTCGCCGACGAGGCGGCGGCGCGGGCCTGGAGCGAGGAGCGGGGACGGGCGTGGCGGACGCGGGTGCGGGTGGAGCCGGCCGGGCGGCTGGCCTTCACCCGGATCACCAAGGCCCAGGTGGAGTATCCGCAGATCCTGGCCGCCTTCGGGGCGGTGGAGGAGTGGATCGCCGCGCAGGGTCTGACGGTGACGGGGCCGTGCCGCGAGGTGTACTTCGCCGACTGGGACGCCGCGGGCCCCGAGGACCCGGTGTGCGACGTGGCGTTCCCGGTGAGGTGAGGTGACGGGCGCCCTCTCGGCAAGGTCGGCGAACTGGTCGAGAGGGCTCCGTCGGTGGTACCGGCGGGTGATGCGCGGCGGCGCTACTCCTTGACCGACGTCACGAAGGCGGTCCACGCGTCGGCGGGGAACGCGAGGACCGGGCCGCCGGTCACCTTGGAGTCGCGGACGGCGAGCGCCGCCACGACGGGTGACCGGACCTCGACGCACGCGCCGTTTCCTCCGGAGTAGGAGGACTTGGTCCACGATTCCTGGGCGCCCTGAAGAATTGCCATGTCTGCTCCGATGGCGAGTCGCGAGTGTGGTTTACGCCAATGACGTTTGATCTTTGGCGTGATCGACGCTACTCGCTGGCCTTCCCGTACGGAGCAGCCATTCACTCGTCCGGATGGCATATTCCAGGCGAGTCTTCCAGTACATCGCGGCAGGGGTGTAACATGCCGCACCGCTCAGCGTGCGTACTCCTTCGCCACGTCCTCGATGCGCTGCCGCGACTGCTCCACGTTCAGGGCCTGGGCCCGCAGATGCTCGTACATCACCGTGTACTTCTGCACGTCCGGCGCCTTCTCCAGGTACAGGTCGCTGGTCACGCCCTCGATGTACACCACGCTGGAGTCGGCCGTGTCGGCGAACTCCAGGATGGAGTACTGGCCGTTGATGCCCGGGTGCGCGCCGACGTCGAAGGGCAGCACCTGCACGGTGATGTGCGGCAGCTGCGACATCTCGGCGACGTGCTCCAACTGCTCCCGCATCACCTGCCTGCTGCCCACCGTCCGGCGCAGGCACGCCTCGTCGAGGACGACCCACAGCCGCAGCGGGTTGTGGTCGGCGGAGATGCGCTCCTGCCGCCGTATGCGGACCTGCACCCGTTTCTCCACGTCGGCGACGGACGTCTCGGGCAACGCGCCCTGGATGAGGGCCTCGGCGTAGGGCCGGGTCTGCAACAGGCCGGTGATGATCTGGGGTTCGTAGGTCCGCAGCGACTCCGCGTCGGTCTCCAGGCCGATGTAGACGCTGTACGGGATGTCCCCGAAGGCGTGCCACCAGCCCTGCTGGCGCGAGTCCTTCGCCATCTGCATCAGCGAGTCCACGATCCGCTGGTCCTCGACCTCGTACACCCCGCACAGGTCGCGGACGTCCCGCTGGCTGATGCTGCGCCGTCCGTTCTCCAGGCGGCTGATCTTCGACTGCGAGACCAGCAGCCGCTCGGCGACCTCCTCGGCCGTCATGCCCTTGAGCTCACGGAGCCGGCGCAGCTCCTGGCCCAGCCGACGCCGCCTTACGGTGGGATTGACACTCGACGCCACGGGACGTGCACCTCCGGCTGCGTGACTCATGCTTGCCACTTTGTGTATCTGCTGCTGAGCAGACTGCCACCAAGGTGCTTTCTACCGCTGGGAAACGGTCGATATGCGCCGCGTACACGCCAGTTCGGAACACCACCCCCGCATGCGGCCGCGCGGGGCGGCGGAACCTTTCCGCGGATCCGGGTGGGCCGGACGCGCGGTCGGTCCCGCCGCCCCGCGCGGACCTGCGGCTCCCGTGACCGGGCTTGGGGACTGGCGGTGCGGCGGTGCTGTGGTGCGGCGGTGCAATGACGCTGTGGTGCTGTCGTACGGTGCGGCGTGCTCGTCGGGCTAGTGGGCCACCGCCCGCGCCATGGATCCGTGGCGCGGTTGCGCCGGAACACCGCGGGCGGGTTCCGGGGCGGGCCTGGCACCCGGTCCCGGGGCCTGGCGGCCGGCCGGGGCCGGACTGCGGCGTGGCTGGGCCGCAGCGCCGTTCTGGACGTCCATCACCGCGTGCGCCACCAGACCGCCCATGGGGTCGTGCCTGATGAGGTCCCGCAGCCGGGACCGCGACGAGCGTCCTTCGTTGCCCGGGTAGAGGTGCTTGCCGAGTCCGACCGCGTGGGCCAGCGCGGCGAGCGCCGCGGTCCGCGGGTCCGGCGGGACGCCGGTGCGGATCGCCGAGTCGAGGCGTGCCTTGATCTCCCTGCTGATCGCCGTGTCGGTCGCCTGGTAGCGAGTCGTCGGCAGCACCCCGCACATCTGGCCCTCCACGGCATGCACCATGCCGCATCGCTCCAGATGCGAGAGATAGGTCTGGCGCAGCCCCAGGCGGGGTCCGCCAATCCAGTTGACCGCCCGTACGGGAGCGCCACGCCTTCGCAGCAACTCCAACGCGCAGTCCAGTGTTGGATCTCCTGTCGGCCGTGGGGCCACCACGGCGATACGATCCCCGTCTGGGGCTATCCGTCCGGCCAGCGCCAGCTCCACCAGCTGTGCTCCGGCCAGACCGAGGTCGAGCGACTGCGGCTGTGCGGTGGTACCCGTGGTCGGGTCCAACGCCAGCAGCAGAAGCTCCTCCGGAAGTGTTCTGCGGCTCCTGCCCATCCATGCCTCCCCGCGTGGATGACAGACAGGGTGACCCCTCTCACATTGGTCTGTCGAGGGTGCGTGACCGCTTCGTAGTGGAACCAGTAGGTATGTCGTTCTCGTCTTCCGCGTGGGTTCCACCCGTACACAGGACACTGGTAAATGGTTTCGGTACGGGTTCGGTAGCGCGCACAGGACGTGCGGCGCATGGAGGAGGCATCGGTGGCGGGCGAGTCCCCCGACAGTTCGAAGCAGCGCGAGTCGTCGGAAGAACCGACGTCGGGGAGCGCGGGTCCGGTTCCCGAAGCCAGGACCGAGGCGAGCGAGACGCGTGATCCGCGGCTGGCGGTGGCACGGGAGGACGCGAAGCGCTCCCAGGGCGCCGGTGCCGGGTCCCGCGGGGGCGTCGACACGGCGACCCGCGTGCTGTCGGTCCGCGAGACGGAGGCGGAGTCCTCCGGAGGTGACGACGACGCCGGGACGCCCGGGGCGGCCGACACGGCGTCGGACACCCCGGAGAAGCCCGAGGAGCCCGCCACGGGCACCGACGGCCGGCTGCGGGACGCCGTCGCCGCCTGGGTCGCCACCGCGGACGAGCGCGCCGCCGCCAACGCACGGCTGGACGGCACGCGGGACGCGGAGGAGCCCGCACGGGACGGCGAGCGGGCCGACACGGCCGCGCAGGCCGAGGACACCGGGGCCGACCCGCGGTCCACCGGGGCACCCGGGGCCACCGGCTCCGACACGGCCCCGGCCAAGGACTCCGACGACACCGAGAGCACCACCCCCGACTCCGACACGGACTCGGGTGCCGACGCGGGCGCAGACTCGGACGCGGCCCCGGCCTCCGGCCCGGGCAACGGCTCCGACACGGGCTCGGGTGCCGACGCCGCCTCGGACGCGGACCAGACCTCCGGCTCCGGCCCTGCGTCCGGCCCGGACACGGCCTCGGACCCCGACTCCCGCGCGGACACCGACTCCGACGCGGACACGACCGCCGACGCCGACGCGGGCGCAGACTCGGACGCGGCCCCGGCCCCCGGCCCGGGCGACAGCTCCGACACGGGCTCGGGTGCCGACGCCGCCTCGGACGCGGACCAGACCTCCAGCTCCGGTTCCGGTCCCGCATCCGGCACGGACGCAGGGGCGGACTCGGACTCCGGCACGGACGCGGGCACGGTCTCCGGCTCCGGTTCCGGTCCCGAGGCGGACTCGGACTCGGAGCCGGTCGCGGACGCCGACCCGGAGCCGGGCTCCGACGCGAAGCCTCGCGGGGAATCGGGCTCCGACGCCGAATCGGCCCGGGGCTCGGAGGCGAAGTCGGAGTCCGGTGACGACGCGAAGGCGCCGTCCGGGCGTGAGGGCGACGGCCAGGGCGGTGACGGCGGTGACGATCGCGAGCCGCCGGTCGACCAGCCCACCGCCGTGTTCAAGGCGCCGCGGCTCGGCGGGCCCGCGGTGGATCAGCCGACGACCATGCTGAAGCTGGGCGACGCCGCCGCCGCGTCCAAGAAGGCCGAGCAGGCCGAGCAGGCCGGAAAAGCCGGGAAGGCCGGACCAACGGCCGGTCCCGGTGACGATGCCGAGCGGACCAGCAAGTTCGTGGCGTTGCGGAATCCGGACGACCCGGCCAACCGCAAGCCTCCGCGCGCCCCGGAGACCCCCGGGACGCCGCAGGGCACCGCGCCCCCGGCCGGCGCTCCCAAGGCGTCGCAGCCGCCCCGTACCGGGGTCACCGCCGCCAGGTCGCACGTCGGGCCCGACCGGACCAGCCAGCAGCCGCTGCCGCCCAAGCCGCCGCTGGACCTGCTGGCCGAGCTGACGAACACCCCGCCGCCGCCGGAGACGCCGCTGCGCACGACGGTGCGCCGGGTCAAGATCTGGACACCGCTGGTCGTCCTGCTGCTGATCGTCTTCGGCGTCGTGCAGGCGATGCGCCCGCTGCCCGCGACCACCCTCGACCTCACGGCGCAGGACAGCTTCACGTTCGAGGGCGGCAAGCCGGAGATCCCGTGGCCGTCCAGCGGGCAGGCCGCGCTCGACGTGCAGGGCATCGGCACCTTCGGCTCGTCCGGCGACCAGAAGCCGGTGCCGATCGCGAGCGTGGCCAAGGTCATGACCGCGTACGTCATCCTGCGCGACCACCCGCTGAAGAGCGGCGCCGAGGGCCCGAAGATCAAGATCGACCAGGCGGCGGAGGACCAGTCGCAGGCCGGTCAGGAGTCGACGGTCAACGTGTTCGAGGGCGACTCGATCTCCCAGCGCGAGGCCCTGGAGAGCATCCTGATCGCGTCCGCGAACAACGTGGCGCGGCTGCTCGCCCGCTGGGACGCGGGGTCCGAGAAGGCGTTCGTGGAGAAGATGAACGCCGCCGCGAAGGACCTCGGCATGACCAACACGACGTACACCGACCCGTCGGGGCTGAACAACACGACGGTGAGCACGGCCGTGGACCAGGTGAAGCTGGCCAAGGAGGCGATGAAGCAGCCCGCGTTCCGCGAGGTCGCCGCGATGATGTCGTACGACGACTACAAGGGTGTCAACCACTCCAACTGGAACCACCTGGTCGGCCACAACGACGTCGTCGGCATCAAGACCGGCACCACCACCTCCGCTCTCGGCAACCTCGTCTTCGCGGCGAAGAAGGAGGTCGGCGGCGAGACGAAGACCATCGTCGGTGCCGTGGTGCGCCAGCCGGCGGGCGGCGCGGACAACACCATCCTCGGTGCCGCGCTGGACTCCAGCGACAAGCTGATCCGGGCCGCGCAGGACACCCTGAAGTCGTCGACGATCCTGGAGAAGGGGACCGTCGTCGGGTACGTCGACGACGGCCTCGGCGGCCGTACGCCGGTCGTCGCCACGAAGGACGTCAAGGCCGTCGGCTGGGCCGGACTGACCGTGAAGCTGACGTTCACGGCGGACGAGGTGCCGCACACGGCGCAGGCCGGTACCAAGGTCGGCACCCTCACGGTCGGCGACGGCGGCACCAGCGGCGCGGTCAAGGTGCCGGTGGCCCTGCGGGACGACCTCGTCGAGCCGGGCCTGTCGGACAAGCTGACCCGGCTGGGCTGACGGCCGGCCCCGCCCGGGCCGAGGGGACGCCCCGCACCCCACGCCCCCGTGGTCACCCGGCCACGGGGGCGTGGGCGTCCTCCCGGGTGCCGAAAGGGAGGAGGCAGCGGTGCGGGGCCGCGTGCTAGCGTCGCCAAACGGGGCAGTCGCCGGTCGCGGGAACGGGACACGGCCCAAAGGAGAAGACGGGACACGGGGAGTGCCTTCAGGTGGCCACTGCGGAGCCGACACGCGCCGACGACGCCGATCCGGGTTCGGGAGCCGACCCGCGACCACGCGTACCCGCGCCCCGCAGGGACGACGGTGAGACCCGGGCTGCCGGGCAGCGGCCGCCCGCCGGGCCGAAGGCGCCCTCGGCGGTGAACGCCGCCTTCCTCGCCCTGCGCGAGCGCATGCTGCGCCATCCGGTGCTGTCCGTGACCGCCCTGGCCGGGGTGCTCCACATAGCGTGGTTCTTCACGTTCGCGAACAGTGGCGGCGACCTGGCCGCGCAGGACGCGTGGGCCGAGTTCGTCGGCCGGCACCCGGCCTCGGCGTACAACCTCGCCTGGTATGGCGGCATGCACCCGGTGTCGTACAGCGTGATCTCGCCGTACCTGATGTCGGTGCTCGGCGTGCGCACCACGATGATGATCGCGGGGACGGTGTCGGCCGGGCTGCTGACGATGATCCTGATCCGCAGCCGGGTGGTCCGCAATCCGCTGTGGGCGTCGCTGGCGGGCCTGTTCGCGCTGCTGGGCAACGCGGCGTCGGGGCGGGTGACGTTCGGGCTCGGCATGATGTTCGGCCTGGGCGCGGTGGCCGCGGTGTTCTGCTGGCCCCACCGGTGGCGGCACGAACGCTGGGCCAAGGGACTGTGCGCGGCACCGCTGGCCGCGCTGTCCACCATGGCCTCGCCGGTCTCGGGCCTGTTCGTGGGCCTGGTGGCGGTCGCCCTGTTCCTGCAGAAGCGCCGCCCGGGGGCCTGGGCGCTGGGCGTGGCCCCGAGCGTGGTCGTCGCGCTGTCGGCCGTGCTGTTCCCCTTCTCCGGCACGCAGCCGATGGGGTTCGGCTCGGCGGTGCTGCCGATCGTGTACTCGGGCCTGATCTACTGGCTGGTGCCGAGCACCTGGAAGACGGTGCGGATCACGTCGGCGGTCTACGGCCTGTCCGTGCTGCTGGTCTGGCTGATCAGCTCGCAGATCGGCTCCAACATCACGCGCCTGCCGATGCTCTTCGCCGGCGTGGCGCTGGTGGCGGCGCTGCCGTTCACCGCGGTGAAGTCGCGCAAGTGGTACGCGCTGGTGGTCTCGATCGTCGGCTTCGTGGGCTGGATCGGCTTCAAGTCGACCGACGACATCATCCACACCACGCCCGCCGCCTCCTGGGCGCGCGAGCTGGCGCCGCTCGTCAACGAGCTGCAGGAGGTCGGCGCGGGGCGGGGCCGGGTGGAGGCCGTGCCGGCGCGCTCCCACCGGGAGGCCTCGGCGCTCGCGCCGTACGTCAACCTGGCCCGCGGCTGGACCCGCCAGGCGGACATGGAGCGCAACCCGCTCTTCTACGACGACACGCTCAACTCGGCGAACTACCACGAGTGGCTGAAGCGCTGGGCGGTGCACTACGTGGTGCTGCCCAAGGGCGAGCCGGACGGGGACGGCGGCAAGCGCGAGCGGGAGCTGCTGCAGCGGGGACTGCCGTACCTGAAGCAGATCTGGGGCGACGCCAACTGGCAGCTGTTCCAGGTCCTGGACCCGACGCCGCTGGCGGAGCCCGACGCCGTCGTCCAGCGGGCCGAGCAGGACGAGTGGACCATCGACGTGAAGGAGCCCGGCCGCATCCTGATCCGGATGCCGTACTCGCCGTGGCTGAGCCTCGTCGACGAGGAGGGCAACAAGCTCGAGCCGCCCCAGGAGACGGAGGCGTCCAAGGACGCCCCGGAGGGCACGCCGAAGACGTACGACAACGTCAACGGCTGTCTGACGGAGACCGAGGAGACCGCCGACGGCGACGTGTGGACGACGCTGGTCGCGCCCGAGGCGGGCACGTACCGGCTGTCGGCGCCGTACGGGCTGAAGCGGGGCACGCCGTGCCCCGACGAGCTGAAGTAGCGGACCGGGCGGCCTCTTCGGGGCCAGCCCCGCCGTTCATGTAGGTGAACGGCAATCAGCAAGTCGAACCTTTTTACTTCCTCTTGACCTTCCGCTTCCTTGTCGTGCCCGCGTCGTCGCACCCACGATGAGCGGGCACTTCGCTGCCTGCCACGCCCCTACCCCGCTCGTGCGAAGTGCCAACCGGCTGAGCGGAGTTCACAAGGCGGACCCCGGAAGGGGGCACATGAACGGTCTCGACTGGTCCGTGCTCATCGGCTACTTCGCCGTCATGGTGGCGATCGGCGTCTGGTCGCACAAACGCGTGGACGACGTCAGCGACTTCTTCACGGCCGGCGGCAAGATGCCGTGGTGGCTGTCCGGCATCTCGCACCACATGTCGGGCTACAGCGCGGTGATGTTCACCGGCTACGCCGGCATCGCCTACACCTACGGTGTCACGTCCTTCGTGACGTGGTCCTTCCCCATCGCGCTCGGCGTCGCCATCGGCTCCAAGCTGTTCGCGCCGCGCATCAACCGGCTGCGCTCACGGCTGCACGTGGCCTCGCCGCTGGAGTACCTCAAGAACCGGTACAACCTGCCCACCCAGCAGGCGCTGGCCTGGTCCGGCATGCTGCTGAAGATCGTGGACGTGGCCGCGAAGTGGGCGGCCATCGCCACGCTCCTGTCGGTCTTCACCGGCATCACCCTCAACCAGGGCATCCTGATCACCGGCGTCATCACGGGCATCTACTGCACGATCGGCGGCCTGTGGGCGGACGCGCTGACGGAGCTGGGCCAGTTCATCATCCAGCTGCTGGCCGGTGTCGCGATGTTCGTGGCCGTCGTCATGAAGCTCGGCGACCACGGCGGCTTCTTCGGCGTCTGGGACGAGCCCGCCCTCCAGGGCCACGGAAAACCGCTGGTCGGCCCGTACGGGACGGTGTTCCTGCTGGCCTTCCTCTTCATCAAGCTCTTCGAGTACAACGGCGGCATGCTCAACCAGGCCCAGCGCTACATGGCCACGGCCAACGCCCGCGAGGCCACGCGGGGGGCGCGGCTGTCGGCGGTGCTGTGGCTGGTCTGGCCGTTGGTGCTGTTCTTCCCGATGTGGATGTCGCCGCTGCTGGTGGAGTCGCAGAAGGCGGACGGTTCCGACTCCTACGCCCTGATGACCGAGCAGCTGCTGCCGCACGGGCTGCTCGGGCTGGTCATCGTCGGCTTCTTCTCGCACACCATGGCCATGTGCTCCTCGGACGCGAACGCCATCGCGGCCGTGTTCACCCGTGACGTGGCGCCGGTGCTGTCGAAGCGGGCGCGCGGCTGGGGGCAGCGGTCCGGACTGCTGGCGGCGCGGCTGACGACGGTGATCTTCCTCGGTCTTTCGATGGCGGTGGCGACGCAGGTCGACTCGCCGACGTTCAAGGACATCATCACCGTCGTGATCAAGTGGGTCGCCGGGCTGATGGGTCCGATCGCGATCCCGATGATGCTCGGTCTGCTGCGGCCCTTCCGCCGCTCGGGCCCGACGGCGGCGCTCACCAGCTGGGGTCTGGGCCTGGTGGCGTTCTGGCTGGTCAACTACCCGATCAACTGGAGCGTGGACGGCGGGGTGCCGCTGGAGTACCAGGTCTCCGTGCCGCTGGCGGTCTCGCTGGTCCTGTACGTCCTGGTCGGCTATCTGAAGCCGGAGGACACCCCGGAGCGGCTGGCGATCATCGAGCGCGTCAACACGGACGGGGACGGCGACGCCTCCGGCGCGGCGGCCGCGATCCCGACGCCCGCCGGCGGGGTGGACGACGCGGTGGGGCGCAGCCGGGTGGGCGACTGAGCCCCCGCCCGGACGGCGCACGACCCGGTGTCCGGCCGGTGGCCACGGTGCGTGGTCACCGGCCGGACACCCGTCTACACCCGCTTCAGCGCAGTTCCTGGATGCGGATCTGGTTGCCCGCCGGGTCCCGGAAGGCGCAGTCCCGGATGCCGTACGGCTGCTCGGTCGGCTCCTGGACGATCTCGGCGTTGCCGGCGCGCACCTTCGCGAAGGTGCCGTCGAGGTCCTCGGTGGCCAGGAGGATCCACCCGTAGGTGCCCTTGGCCATCATCTCGGCGATGGTGCGGCGCTCGGCGTCGGTGATGCCGGGGTCCACGGCGGGCGGCGCGAGGAGCAGCGAGACGTCCGGCTGGTCGGCCGGCCCGACCGTGATCCAGCGCATCGTGCCGTTGCCGACGTCCTTGCGGACCTCGAAGCCGAGGACGTCCCGGTAGAAGGCCAGGGACGCGTCCGGGTCGTCGTGCGGGAGCACGGTGGTGTGAATGCTGATGTCCATGGCTGCCACGCTAGCCGCGGCCCACCCGCCAACGCTTCTCGAAACGTGACCGACCTCGTGCCCCGTCCTCGTGCCCCGGCGTCGCTAGCCCCGCGGGTACCGCGTCAGCCAGCCGGGGGACGAGCCCGCGGGGCCGTGGAGGGCGGGGCCCTGGGTCATCTCCATGGCGAAGTCGTCGGCGAGTTCCAGGACGGTCGGGCGGCCCTCCAGTTCGGCCAGCCAGGCCGGGGGCAGGGCCGTCTCGCCGTGCAGGGCGCCGAGCAGGCCGCCGGTCAGGGCGCCGGTCGCCGCCGAGGGGCCGTCGTGGTTGACGGCGAGCCGCAGCCCGTGCCGTACGTCCTCGCCGACGAGGGCGCAGTACACGGCGGCGGCGACCAGGCCCTCGGCCGTGCCCGCGCCGATCAGCTCGGTCACCCGCGCCGGGGTCGGCAGCCCCTGCCGCACGGCGCCCAGCGCATGCTGCAGGGCGGTCGTGACGGGTTCGTGCCCGGGCCGGGGCACGAGCAGCGCCAGGGCGCGCTGCACGGCGGCGTCCAGGCTCTCGCCGCGGGCCAGCCCGTGCACGATCACGGCGTACGCGCCCGCCGCCAGGCAGCCGGTGGGGTGGCCGTGGGTCTGTGCCGCGCACTCCACGGCGAGCTGGGCCACCAGCTGCGGCTCCCAGCCGACCAGCAGCCCGAACGGCGCCGAGCGGGCGGCGGCCTCCGGGCCGCGCTCGTCGGGGTTCTTGGGCGCCTCCGGGGTGCCCATCGTCTCGTCGCCGAGGCCGAGCAGCAGCGATCGCGGGGCGTCCCGGCGGACGTACAGCCACTCCTCGTGGGCCAGCCAGCCGTCGTCCTTGCGCCGCAGGTCGGGTCCCCAGTCGCGCTGGGTGGCGGCCCAGCGCCGGTAGGCCCGGTGCAGGTCGGTCGGCGGGTGCCAGGCGCCGGTGTCGCGCCGTACCTGGGCCCGGATCAGCCCGTCCACGGAGAACAGGGTGAGCTGGGTGAGGTGGGTGACGGCGCCGCGCCGGCCGTGGGCGGGGGCCAGGTCGGACAGCCCCTCGGCGCCGTGGGCCTCCCGGATCGCGTCGAGGGCGAGGGAGTCGACGGGCGCGCCCAGGGCGTCCCCGACGGCCACGCCGAGCAGTGTCCCGCGCACCCGGCTGCGGAAGTCCTGCTGCTCGGCACGCCCCCAGACGGCGCCGGCTGTCCCGCTCACCCGGACCTCCCCTCGGCACTGCCCACCACTGTCCACACGTACGACGTCCAGCACTGTATGCGAACAGAAGTGGTCGGTCAGGGTCGGAACGGTGTGGAAACGTTCACGCGCCCGCGCACACCTCGCGGCAGCAGCGGACGAAGTCCCGGACCACGGGGTCGGCGTCGTCGGCGGGGGCCCAGGCGACCGCGACCCGGCTGGGGGCGACCCCGGTGACGGGACGGTGGACGACGCCGGGGCGGGTGTAGAAGCGGGCCGCCGACTCGGGGGCGAGCGCGACGCCGTAGCCGTTGGCGATCGCGGTGAGCCAGTCGTCGGGCTGCTCGGTGACCGCGCCGATGCGTACGGGGTGGCCGTCGCGCTCGTCGGCGGCCAGCCAGTACTCACGCCAGGGGCCCGTCTCGGGCGGGGCGGCCACGAAGGGCTCGTCCCACAGCTCGCGGAAGTCGATCGTCTCGCGCCCGGCCAGCGGGTGGGTCTCGGGGAGTGCTACGCAGCGGGGCTCGCTGAACAGCTCCACCACACGCAGCTTCTCCTGCCCGGGGAACGGCAGCCGCACCAGGGCGACGTCGACGTCCGAGTCGGCGAGTCCCGCGGTCGGGTTCGACCACGCGGCCTGCCGCATCTCGGCCCGCCAGTCCGGACGGCGCCGGGCGAACTCGGCGATGATCGGCTGCGTCGCCTCGTTGGCGGCGCTGGCGAGGAAGCCGACCCGCAGGATCCGGTCCGCCCGGCGCGCCGCGGACCTCGTCTCGCGCAGTGCCGCCTCCCACCCGGCGAGGAGAGCGGGCACCCGCGCCGCGAGCGCCCGGCCCGGCCCGGTGAGGGCCATGCCGCTGCGCGAGCGGGTGAAGAGGGGCACGCCCAGTGCGGACTCCAGCTGCCGGATCTGCTTGGTCAGCGCGGGCTGGGAGACGTACAGCCGCTGAGCCGCCCGGGTCAGGCTGCCTTCCTCCGCCACGGTCGCGAAGTACCGCAGCAATCGGGTGTCGACATCCATTCCACCAGGTTATAGAAGCAGGTATTGGACGTCGCGGTGGGCTGCGGTGAGCCTGGAGGAAAGCCACTGGAAGGAAGCGAGTCCCCGTGTACACCGCCTACGTGACCGTCACCGTCGTGGCGATCGTCGCCAACGCCGGGATCGCCGTCGCGGACCTGCTGCGGGCCCCGTTCGTCCTCGCCAACTCGGCCGAGGTGGGGGTCCCCGCGTCGTGGCTCCCGTGGCTGGCCGGCCTCAAGGGGGCGGGAGCCGCGGGGCTCCTCGTCGGCCTGCTGGGTCTCCGGCCGCTCGGCATCGCGGCCGCGGTCGGCCTCGTCCTCTTCTTCGTCGGCGCGGTCGCCGCACACGTCCGCGCCCGGGTCTTCCACAACATCGCCTTTCCCCTCTGCTATCTGGCACTCAGCACCGCGGCGCTCGTCGTGGGGGCGGCCTGGTGACGGATCGGCGGCGGGGCAGGGCCGGCCGCCAGTGGGACAGCCGGTCGGGGGTGGAGGAAGGTACACCCCGGTTCCGCCGCCTGGCCCCATCGAGCGGGCGGCCGGTTCGCGAAAGGCTCAAGGCGTTCCGAGAGCAGCCTTGTTGAGAGGAATCCCCGTGTCCGACCGCCTTTCCCCCTCCGCCTCCGCCTCCGTCCCGTCCAAGCCGAGGAAGCGGCGCGGGCGTGTGCTGTCGGTGGTCGCCGCGCTCGCGGTCCTGGGCGGCGGCCTCGCCGTGACCGGCTCCGTGGCCTACGGCGCCCCGGACCACGCCGGCCACCGCGACGCCGTGCGCGAGGGTGCGAAGGACCTGGTGCGCGAGGACCGTTTCCCCGCCGCGCTGGTCGCCGACCAGGGACGTGACGGACGCGTCCGCGACTACACGGCCGGCACCGGCGACCTGGCGACCGGCGCGTCCGTGCCGGTCAACGGACAGGTCAGGGCGGGCAGCAACACCAAGGCCCTCACCGCGGCGGTGGTGCTCCAACTGGTCGGCGAGGGCAAGGTGAAGCTGGACGAGCCGATCGAGACGTACCTGCCGGGTCTGGTGCGCGGCGACGGCATCGACGGCGGCCGGATCACCGTGCGCGACCTGCTCCAGCACACCAGCGGCCTGCCCGACTACGTCCAGACGCTGGGCCTGGACCCGTTCGAGGTCCGCGACACGTACTACAACCCGCGTGACCTGATCGACCTCGCCCTGAGCCAGAAGGCGGCGTTCGAGCCCGGCGCGAAGTGGCAGTACAGCAACACCAACTACGTCCTGGCGGGCCTGCTCGTCGAGAAGGTCACGGGCCGCCCCTTCGGCGAGGAGATCACCGACCGGATCATCCGCCCCCTCGGCCTGAAGGACACCTACTGGCCGGGCGTCGGCGAGCGCGGCATCCGGGGCGCCCACCCCAAGGGCTACGCCGCCGCCATCCCCGGCGCTCCGATGGCGGACATCACCCGCCTCGACCCGTCCCAGGCATGGGCCGCCGGGCAGCTGGTCACCACCCCGCGCGACCTCAACCGCTTCTTCTCCGCCCTGCTCGGCGGCGAGGTCCTGGAGGCCGCCGAGCTGAAGGAGATGCAGACCACGGTCCCGGTCACCGAGGGGGCTCCCGCGCCCGGTACCGGCTACGGCCTGGGTCTCTTCCGCACTTCCCTGTCCTGCGGCGTCGAGCTGTGGGGCCACGGCGGCTCCATCCACGGCTACGAGACCTACGGCGGCGCCACGCGGGACGGCCGCGCGGCCACGGTGGCGACGACGGCCCTGTCCAGCTCGGTGGCCGCCGAACCGGCCGACATGATGGCGGCCCACCAGCACGTCTTCGACCTGGTGGACACGGCCGTCTGCACGGGCCGCTAGCCGCCGGGGAGTTCACCGGCGAAACGCTGCGAAGAGATCACGTTCCAGGGCCCTGCCTACTGGCGGGGCCCTCGGTTTCGAAATAGTGCTGCCATGACCAACATCCCCCGCAGCACCCTTTTACTCGCCTCCACCGTGCTCACCGCGGTCCTCGCCCTCTACATCGCCCTCGTGGCCCTCGGGAACATCACCGACTTCGACAACAACCAGCAGTACGTGCATCACGTCCTCGCGATGGACACGACGTTCAAGGACGACGACCTGATGTGGCGGGCGATCACGAGCAAGGGGCTCCAGGACACCGCCTACGTGGCGATCATCGTGTGGGAGACCGCGGCCGCGCTGGTGCTGATCTGGGCGACCTGGCTCTGGATACGCCGGCAGCACGCTCCCGCGCGGCGCTTCACCACGTACGGCACGCTGATGCTGATGCTGCTCTTCGGCGCCGGGTTCCTCGCGATCGGCGGGGAGTGGTTCGCGATGTGGCAGTCCGAGGACTGGAACGGTCTGGACGCGGCGACGCGGGTGCTGCTGTTCAGCGGCGTCGTGCTGATCGTGGCGCACCTGCCGTCCGGCGAGGCGGAGGCCACGAGACCGCAGTGACTCACGAGAGCACGGTGACCTACGAAACCAGGTGCGCTACGAGACCACGGTGACCGTCGTGCCCGACGTGCCGAACTCCCACAGCGCGTCGCCGTCCGCCTTGGGCAGCCGTATGCCGCCCGTCTTGATTCCGTCCACGGGCGGCGGCGGCGAGGAGCCGTCCACGGCGTTGGAGAAGGCGACCCAGACGCCGTCCTCCTGGGTGAAGTACATGATCTGCTCGATCCGCACCCCGTCGGAGCCCGTCGTCGCATCCTGGCGGCGGGAGCCGACGCTGTACTTGCCGGGGTCGGGGTCGACCGTGCCCGGCCAGACCTTGAACGACCGCCGGGTGGCGTCGCTGGCGTCGACCAGCCACACCCGGTCCTGGCCCACCGAGTAGACGACGCGCCGCCCCGTGCCGGAGCCCTCCGGCACCGGGGCCGGCGCGGTCTCCTTCGGCTTGGGGTGCGCGTCCGCCGACGCGGACGGCTTCGGCTTCGTCGCCGCGGCGGTGGGGTGGGGGCCCTGGTCCGCCTGTACGGCCAGGACGCTCACCGCGGCTATCGCCCCCACGGTCAGACCGGAGACCCACGCCCATGAGGGAAGTCGGGCAGGCACGGGCACGCATCTCCTCAGCTACGAGAACCCCGACACACCGGGGGCCCGATCATCGTACTGCGCGGCCGCCGCACTCCCGAAGCGCGAGCCCGCCGAGGCCCGCGGCCCTCAGTCCAGGACCGGCAGCAGCCGAGGCAGGTGCCCGTCCGAGTCCCGCGCCGCCCGCTGCCGCTCCTCGGGGACCGGGCCGTAGAGCGTGGTGCGCGGCTTCGCCGGGCGGCCCGCGGCGTCCGCGACCGCGATCAGGTCCTTGACCGACTTGTACGACCCGTAGGACGAGCCCGCCATGCGGGAGATCGTCTCCTCCATGAGGGTGCCGCCCAGGTCGTTGGCGCCGGAACGGAGCATCTCCGCCGCACCCTCCGTGCCCAGTTTCACCCAGCTCGTCTGGATGTTGGGGATGTGCGGGTGGAGAAGGAGACGGGCCATCGCGGTCACCGCGCGGTTGTCCCGCGAGGTGGGGCCCGGCCGGGCGATGCCCGCCAGGTACACCGGCGCGTTCGTGTGGATGAAGGGGAGCGTCACGAACTCCGTGAAGCCACCCGTGCGCTGCTGGATCCCGGCGAGCGTGCGCAGGTGGCCCAGCCAGTGGCGGGGCTGGTCGACGTGGCCGTACATCATCGTCGAGGAGGAGCGGATGCCCAGCTCGTGGGCGGTCTCGATCACCTCGATCCAGGTGGCCGTCGGCAGCTTGCCCTTGGTGAGGATCCAGCGGACCTCGTCGTCGAGGATCTCCGCCGCCGTGCCCGGGATCGAGTCCAGGCCGGCCTCCTTGGCCGCGGTCAGCCACTCGCGGATCGACATCCCGGTGCGGGTGGCGCCGTTGACGACCTCCATCGGCGAGAACGCGTGCACGTGCATGCCGGGGACGCGTTCCTTGACCGCCCGCGCGATGTCGAAGTACGCCGTGCCGGGCAGGTCGGGGTGGATGCCGCCCTGCATGCAGACCTCCACCGCCCCCACCTCCCACGCCTGCTGGGCGCGGTCGGCGACCTGGTCCAGGGAGAGCGTGTAGGCGTCGGCGTCCGTGCGGCGCTGGGCGAAGGCGCAGAAACGGCAGCCGGTGTAGCAGACGTTGGTGAAGTTGATGTTGCGGGTGACGATGTACGTCACGTCGTCGCCGACCACCGACCTGCGCACGTCGTCGGCCACCTCGCACAGGGCGTCCAGCGCCGGGCCGTCGGCGTGCAGCAGGGCGAGCGCCTCGTCGTCCGTCAGCTTCGTGGGGTCGTCGGCCGCCGTGGCCAGCGCGGCGCGTACGTCGGTGTCGATGCGCTCGGGGGCCATGCCGGGGGCGGCGGCCTCGCGCAGGGCGCCCCAGTCGCCGTACACCTCGTCGAAGTCGTCGCGGCGGTCCGAGGTACGGCCCTCGGTGTCGATGGTGGCGTGCAGGTCGGTGCGGCCGGTGGCGGTGAACGCCTCGTCGGGCTCCTGCCAGGCGTGCCCCTCGACCGTCGCGTCCTCGCGTGCCAGGCCCGTCGCCGGGTCGGCGAGCGCCGCCATGTGCGGGCGCAGGCGGGGGTCGAGCCAGGGCTCGCCGCGCCGCACGAACTCCGGGTACACGCAGAGGCGTTCGCGCAGTTCGAAGCCGGCCGTCCGGGACTTCGCGGCGAGTTCGTCGATCTGCGGCCAGGGGCGCTCGGGGTTGACGTGGTCGATGGTGAGCGGGGAGACGCCGCCCCAGTCGTCGATGCCGGCGCCGATCAGCCGCTCGTACTCCGCGTCCACCAGGTTCGGCGGGGCCTGGAGGCAGGCGGAGGGGCCCATGATGTGCCGGGCGACGGCGACGGTGGCGACCAGCTCGTCCAGTTCGGCGTCCGGCATGCCGCGCATCGCCGTGTCGGGCTTGGCGCGGAAGTTCTGGATGATCAGTTCCTGGATGCCGTGGTAGGCGCGGGAGACCTTGCGCAGCGCGAAGAGGGACTCGGCCCGCTCCTCGTACGTCTCGCCGATGCCGATGAGGATGCCGGACGTGAAGGGGACCGAGGAGCGCCCGGCGTCCTCCAGGACGCGCAGCCGTACGGCGGGCTCCTTGTCCGGGGAGCCGTGGTGCGGGCCGCCGGGCTCGGACCACAGGCGGGTCGCGGTGGTCTCCAGCATCATGCCCATGGAGGGCGCGACGGGCTTGAGCCGCTGGAAGTCCGTCCAGGTCATGACGCCGGGGTTGAGGTGCGGGAGCAGGCCCGTCTCCTCCAGGATGCGGATCGAGATCGCGCGGACGTAGGCGATCGTGTCGTCGTAGCCGTGCGCGTCCAGCCACTCCCTGGCCTCGGGCCAGCGGTCCTCGGGCTTGTCGCCGAGGGTGATGAGGGCTTCCTTGCAGCCGAGGGCGGCGCCCTTGCGCGCGATGTCGAGCACCTCGTCCGGCGACATGAACATCCCGTGGCCGGCCCGGCGCAGCTTGCCGGGGACCGTGACGAAGGTGCAGTAGTGGCACTTGTCCCGGCACAGCCGGGTCAGCGGGACGAAGACGCTCTTCGAGTACGTGATGACGCCGGGCCGCCCGGCCGCCTCCAGGCCCGCGTCCCGGACCCGGGCGGCGGACGCGGTGAGGGCGTCGAGGTGCTCGCCGCGCGCCTGGAGCAGCACGGCGGCCTCGGCCACGTCGAGGGCGACGCCGTCCCGGGCGCGTTTGAGGGCGCGACGCATGGAGTTCTCGGTGGGCCCCGAGGGGTCGGCGGGTCCGGTTCCGGAGGTCGCGGAAGTCGTCATCCTTCGAGCATACGAGCGGCGTGATCAGCGCGGCTGTCCCGTCCCGGTGACCCACCGCACGGTTTCCGGTCCTCCATCCGCCTCCCCCCTTCCCTTGCCCCGCAGTTCACGGCTCAATACGAGGGTTGCACGCACCAACCCCTGCACCACCCATGCCATGTCATCGACGACACCTGGGGAGCAGCAGCATGTGCGAGGACGACCACGAGAACGACCACGCCGGGATCGGCAGACGCGCGGTGTTCGTGACGGGAGCCGCCGCCGCGCTTACGTTGACGACCGTGAGCTTCGCTTCAGCGGCGGGCGGTACCGGCCCGCGGACCAGGACCGTGCGCGGCACCCTGCCGCCCGGCGTCCCCGACTTCGTGTACGTCCCGGTCGAAGTCCCCCGCGGGGTGCGCGAGGTCCACGTCGCCTACACCTACGACCGGCCCACCGTGCCGGCCGGCACCCAGGGCAACGCGCTCGACATCGGCCTCTTCGACGAGCAGGGCACCGACCTGGGCGGCCGGGGCTTCCGCGGCTGGTCGGGCGGGGCGCGCACGGAGTTCTTCGTCCGCGCGGACGCCGCCACCCCGGGCTACCTGCCGGGGCCGGTGCGCGCGGGCACCTGGCACATCGCGCTCGGCCCGTACACGGTGGCGCCGCAGGGGCTGTCCTACGAGATCACGGTCACGCTGACCTACGGCGAGCAGGACGAGGCGCCGCGCCCGGTGTACCCGCCCGAGCGGGCCAAGGGGCGGGGCCGGGCCTGGTACCGGGGCGACTGCCATCTGCACTCCGAGTACTCCGACGGCCGCTACACCCTCGCCGAGATCGCCGAGCTGGCGCGGGCGGCGGGCCTGGACTTCATCAACTCCTCCGAGCACAACACGCACTCCGCGCACGCGCACTGGGCCGAGCACGCCGGGGACGACCTGCTGATCCTGCTCGGCGAGGAGGTCACGACCCGCAACGGCCACGTCGTCGCGCTCGGCACCGATCCCGGCACCTTCGTCGACTGGCGCTACCGGGCCCGCGACAACCGCTTCGGCCGGTTCGCCCGGCAGATCCGCCGCGCCGGCGGCCTGGTCGTGCCGGCCCACCCGCACGCCACCTGCATCGGCTGCAACTGGAAGTTCGGGTTCGGCGAGGCGGACGCGGTCGAGGTGTGGAACGGCGCCTACACGCCCGACGACGAGGTGGCGCTGGCCGACTGGGACGGCATGCTGGTCGCCTCGGTGCGCGACGGCCGGCGGGACTGGATCCCGGCGATGGGCAGCAGCGACTCCCACCGCTCCCCCGACGTGATCGGCCGCCCGCAGACCGTCGTCCTCGCCGACGACCTGACCCGCGAGGCGATCCAGGAGGGCATCCGGGCGGGCCGGTCGTACGTGGCCGAGTCGTCGAAGGTGTCGCTGTCCCTCACCGCGTCCGGCGGCCGGGGCGAGCACGCCGGGATCGGCGAGCGGCTGCGGGTGGCCGCCGACACCCCGGTCACCGTCCGCCTGGAGGTGACGGGCGCCCCGCGCTGCACGGTGCGCCTCGTCACGGACCAGGGCGTGCTGTTCACCGGCGATCCGCTGCCGGTGTCCGGCGCGGGCGTCGTCGAGTGGCGCACGACCGCCTCGTACGCGGCGTACGTACGGGCGGAGGTGCGGCACGAGGCGGCGGCGGGCCCGCTGCCGGGCGCGCTGGCGGCGTTCACCAACCCCGTCTTCCTGGGGAGTTAGGCTCCAGGGGCCACCGGGCTCCGGGAGCCGCCGCGGAGCCGTCGAGCGAGACGGGAGCGTGCCCGCACGATGCCGAAGCCGCCGAACCCCGAACGGAAGTACCGGACCGTCACGGCCTTCCAGCGCCGGCTGAACGCCCTCGTGCGCCGGCTGCCCGGCCAGACCCTCCTGGAGACCACCGGCCGCGTCTCCGGTCTCCCCCGCCGCACACCGGTGGGCGGCCGCCGGGAGGGCGACTCGTTCTGGCTGGTCTCGGAGTTCGGCGAGCGCTCGCAGTACATCCGCAACATCAGGGCCGACCCGCGGGTACGGGTGCGCCTCCGGGGCCGCTGGTATGCGGGGACGGCCCATCTCCTGCCCGACGACGACCCGTTGGCCCGTCTGCGCCGCCTGCCCCGCTTCAACAGCATGGCGGTACGGGCGATGGGAGTCGGGACGGGGCATCTGACGGTACGGGTGGAGCTGGAGGGGCAGGGGTAGGGAAGCTGATGAAGAACCTGTGATCGGCGTCTCCCACGGCTGACGTGGTCGGCATGAACAAGGCAAACTGACCTGGTTGCTCAGGATGTCTAGGGGGACGGCATGGACGGTGGACCGCGGGTTCCGGAGCAGCGGCGTCCCGGATTCCCGGCGGAAGGTGAGGAATCGGGCGCGCTGCGCTTCGGGGTGCTCGGGCCGGTGCGCGCCTGGCGGGGCGAGGAGACGCTGACCACCGGCTCCCCGCAGCAGCGCGCGCTGCTGGCCGCCCTGCTGCTGCGCGAGGGGCGTACGGCCACGGCGGCCGAGCTGATCGACGCCCTGTGGGGCGAGGAGCCGCCGTCGCAGGCGCTGGCGGCGGTGCGGACGTACGCGTCCCGGCTGCGGAAGGTCCTCGACCCCGGGGTGCTGGTCAGCGAGTCCGGCGGGTATGCCGTACGGGGCCTGACCGAGGGGGCGCTGGACCTGGCGCGGGCCCAGGACCTGGCCGCCGGGGCCGAGAAGGCCAGGAGCGCCGGGGACCTGTGCCACGCCCGTGACCTGCTGCGCCGGGCGCTGGACCTGTGGGACGGCGAGGTGCTGGCCGGCGTGCCCGGACCCTACGCCCACACGCAACGCGTCCGCCTCGACGAGTGGCGGCTCCAACTCCTGGAGACCCGCCTCGACATGGACCTCGAACAGGGCTGCCACGCCGAGGCCGTCTCGGAACTGACGGCGCTCACGGCGGCCCACCCGCTGCGTGAGCGCCTGCGCGAGCTGCTGATGCTGGCCCTGTACCGCAGTGGCCGCCAGGCGGAGGCCCTCGCCGTCTACGCGGACACGCGCCGGCTGCTCGCCGACGAGCTGGGCGTCGACCCGCGCCCCGGCCTCCAGGAACTCCAGCACCGCATCCTCCAGGCCGACCCGGGCCTGGCCGAGCCCCCCGCCCCGGCCGAGGAGACGGCGACGGCGACGGTCCGCCCGGCACAACTCCCGGCCACGGTGGCCGACTTCACGGGCCGTGCGGCCTTCGTCCGGGAGCTGAGCGACGTACTGTCCGCGGCGTCCGGCAAGACGACGGGCCGCGTGATGGCGGTCTCGGCACTGGCCGGCATCGGTGGCGTCGGCAAGACGACCCTCGCGGTGCACGTCGCCCACCAGGCGCGGGCCGCCTTCCCGGACGGGCAGCTCTACGTCGACCTCCAGGGCGCCGGCGCGCGGCCCGCGGAGCCGGAGACGGTGCTGGGCTCCTTCCTGCGGGCCCTCGGCACGGCCGACTCGGCCATTCCCGACTCCCTGGAGGAGCGCGCCGCCCTCTACCGCTCCGTCCTCGACGGCCGCCGGGTCCTCGTCCTGCTGGACAACGCCCGCGACGCCGCCCAGGTACGACCCCTGCTGCCCGGCACGGACGGCTGCGCGGCACTGGTGACGGCACGGGTGCGGATGGTGGACCTCGCCGGGGCGCACCTGGTCGACCTGGACGTGATGTCGCCCGAGGAGGCGCTGGCCCTCTTCACGAAGATCGTCGGCGAGGAGCGGGTCGCCTCGGAGCGGGAAGCGGCCCTGGACGTGGTCGGCGCGTGCGGGTTCCTGCCGCTCGCGATCCGCATCGCCGCGTCCCGGCTGGCCGCCCGCCGCACGTGGACCGTGTCGGTGCTGGCGGCGAAGCTGGCGGACGAGCGACGCCGGCTGGACGAGCTGCAGGCGGGCGACCAGGCCGTCGAGGCCACCTTCGAACTGGGCTACGGCCAGCTGGAACCGGCCCAGGCCCGCGCCTTCCGCCTGCTGGGCCTGGCCGACGGCCCCGACATCTCCCTCGCGGCGGCGGCGGCCGTCCTGGACCTCCCGGCGCACGCCACGGAGGACGTCCTGGAGTCCCTGGTCGACACCTCCCTGCTCGAGTCGGCGGCCCCGGGCCGATACCGCTTCCACGACCTGGTCCGCCTCTACGCGCGTGCGTGCGCCGAACGCGACGAGAACCCGCCGAGCGAGCGGGAGGCGGCGCTGTCGCGGCTGCTGGACTTCTACCTGGCCACGGCGACGGGCGTGTACGCGATCGAGCGGCCCGGGGACCGGTTGGTGGACGACTTGGAGGGGACGCGGTACCCCGGCCTCCGCTTCACCGACGGGCCCGCGGCACTGGACTGGCTGTACACGGAGTCGTCGTCCCTGCTCGCGTGCGTCCGCCAGGCCGCCGGTACCGGGAGGCTGCGACGGGCCGTCGACCTCCTGTGGGCCGCCCGGGATCTGGCGGAGTCGGGCGCCAACTCCCGTCAGTACGAGGCGACGGCGCTGGCCATGTGCGACGCCACGCAGGCGGCGGGAGACACCCGGGCGGAGGGCAGGGCGCGGATCGCCCTCACCGGGTTCCTGCTGGTGTCGGGCCGTATCCAGCAGGCCGCCGGGGAGGCGGGCCTCGCCATGGAGCGCGCGACCGCTTCCGCGGACCCCACGGCCGCGAGCTGGGCCGCGCAGGACTGCGGTCTCATCGCCCTCCACCAGCACCGCTACTCCGACGGCAAGGTCTTCTTCGACCAGGCCATCGAGGGATTCCGGGCAGCCGGGAACGGCCTGTGCGAGGCGACCGCCCTGTGCAATCTCTCGCGTGCCTACATGGGGATGGGCAACACCGCCAAGGCGGTCGAGTTCGCGGAGAACGGCCTTGCCGTCCACGTCCGGGTGGGCAGCACCATGCGCCTGGCCAACGGGCACTACGCCCTGGGTGTGGCCCTGACGACGGCCGGACGGCACAGGGACGGCCTGGCGCAGTTCTCCCGGGCCCTGACCATCTTCGTCGACCACAGGCAACGGCTGTGGGCGGGGACCACCCACTTCAGGATCGCCGAGACCCATCTGGCGGCGCGGCGCCCGGGCCCGGCCGCGCAGCACGCCGAACAGGCCCTGGCCCTGGGCTGCATCGGCGGCGACCACATGCGCGGCAACGTACTGAAACTCCTCGGGCAGGCACTGAGCGAGCTCGGACAGGTCGACCGGGGGAAGGCCTGCTGGCGCGAGGCCCTCAACCTCTACGAGGCCAACGGCGCTCCCGAAGCCGCCGCCGTAAAGGCCCTGTTGGAGCCCGCGACGGCGGCCTGACGCGGACGACGAGTGGCGTTCAGCGTTCGTTTATCGGCTCGCGGCACACTCGTTCCTGTCACGCCGTCGTAACGGGGGGCAGACGGGTGACCAGCGAGCCCACGGGTTAGTGTGCGGCTCCGAACGCCCGTCCGGTGAGCCACGGGGGAGTCACCGGACGGGCGTTCCACACTCGTTCACCATCGCAGAGGAGTACGCATGAGCGACAAGAAGGCGGAAGCGGTCGCCACTCCGCAGGACAACAACATGCCGACCCCGCCGGTCAAGGACGAGACCATCACCACGATGGACAACAACATGCCCACACCGCCGGCCAAGGACACCATCACGACGATGGACAACAACATGCCGGCCCCGCCCGCCCTGGACCTGGACGGCGACGGCAAGTAGACCTTCCTCCACACGGGGATCGGCCGCGGCGGCGCGGAGGGGAGCCGCCGCGGCCGACGTGTGCGCGCAGGGGGTTCAGGAAACCGGCTCCCTCACCGCTCGGTCACTTCGCAGTGGTCCGGGATGCCGGAGCCGTCGAAGGGGACGCGGACCGCGCTCACGCCATCGGCGGGGACGGTGACTTCCTCGGTGCCCTCGTCGATCGTCGTGCCGTCCGCGTCCTTGAAGAGGACCGTGACGGAGAACGTGGACTCGACGGCGTTGGGGTTGGTGACCTCGACGGTGGACCACGGCTGGTCCTCCATGACGCAGGTGATCAGGTTCAGGACCGCGCCCTCTGCCTCGCCGCTGCCGCCGCTGCCCGAGTCGTCGCCGTAGGTGTCGTCGTCGTAGTCGTGGTAGCCGCTGCCGCCGCTGCCGTACGTGTCGTCGTCGTCCTTGTAGGCGTCGCTACCGCCCGAGGTGGACGACGAACCGTCGTGGTCCTGGCCGGAGCTGCTGCAGCCGCCGCCCGACCCGTCGCCCCCGTGGCCGTGGCGGCCGGTCGAGAAGCCGGTCAGGCTGAGGACCACCAGTGCCGAGATCGCCGTGTACCTGAGTGCTCGCCCCCGTGTCGTCATGAAGATCACGCTAGTGCGCGGATGTCACGGACACGTCACCGGCCGGGCACGGGGCCTCACGTCGTACGGGCCGTTCCCGTGCCCTTCTCCGCGTCCAGCGCGTACACGCAGCGGTCCTTGCTGCAGGCGTACACGATGCCGTCGCGGACGACCGGCGAGCCGGTGATCTCGCCGCCGGTGGCGAGCTTCCAGCGCAGGCGGCCGTCGTCGGCCTTCAGCGTGTACAGCAGGTGGTCGGTCGAGCCGAAGTGGATGCGGCCCTCGGCGACCGCGGGCGCGCCCACGATGTCGCCGCCCGCCTGGAAGCGCCACTTGGGGGTGCCGGTGACCGCGTCCAGCGTGTAGAGGCCCTTGCCGCTGCCCACGTGGACGTGGCCCGCGGCGACCAGCACCGGGTCGGTCGAGGAGCGGGCCTCGGTGGCGATGCGCCAGCGGTCGCGGCCGTCGGTGGCGTCGAGGGCGTAGACGGTGCCGAGGTAGTCGGCCAGGTAGACACCGCCGCCGGTGACGGCCGGGCCCGGCACGAAGGTGGGCGGGGCGAGGAAGACCGCGGGGGCCTCGAAGTGCCAGCGGACGTGGCCGGAGGCGACCTCCAGGGCGAGCACCCGGGTGCCGGCCGCGACGTACACATAGCCGTCGGGGGCCTGGCTGAGGCGGACCGGGACGCCGCCGCAGGAGGCCGCGTCGCCGATCGGGTACGACCATCTCTCGTCGCCGGTACGGGCGTCCAGGGCGCGCAGTCGGGCGTCCTGCCAGACGTACGCCGTGCCGTCGTGCAGCACGGCGCCCGCCTCGGGGGACTCGAAGTCGGTCTGGGCGCCGGTGACCTCCCACAGCTTCTGGCCGGCCGAGGCCTCCCATGCCTGGACGCCGCCGCCGCGGGTGGCGGTGAGGACGGTGCCGCGGTCGGCCTGGAGCGAGTACACCCAGGCGTCCGTCTGGACGCGCCAGAGGTCGGCGCCCTCGCGGGCGTCCAGGGCGAAGAGGGTCGGTCCGTCGGAGGCGTGGATGCGGCCGTCGGCGACCGCCATCGACCAGGCGACGTCCCGGGTCTTGAAGCGGCGGCGGCCGGTGGCCACGTCCAGGGCGTGCACCTCGAAGGAGGTGACGTAGACCAGGTCCTCGGCGACCCGCGGCGTGCCCCAGACGTCGTTGGACATCCGGAACCGCCAGGGACGCCACCCGGCCGGCGATGCCTCCGGGGGCGCGGGCGGCGACGGGGCCGGTACGGCGGGGTCGGCGCCGTTGACGCCGGGGCGCGGGCGGGACCAGGACGCGGCGAGGGCGGACTCCGGCGGGGGTGCGGCGACGGCGGCGGCGCGCATGTCGGCGACGCGCGGGCCAGGGCCGATGGGCACCGCGGCGCCGGGCAGCCGGACCGGCCCGCCGTCGGGGGCGCCGACGGGTGCGGGCACCGCCGGGCCGTGCGCGGGCGGCGCCGGTACGACGGGGTCGTGCGCGGGCGGGGGCGGCAGCGGGGGCGCGTGGGCGGGCCCGCGGGCGCCGGAGGGGCCAGGGCCGCGGCCGCCGGCCGTGGTGGCGGGCTTGGCCGCGGGGCGGCCGTTGCGGCGCCCCTCGATCAGGCCCACGGCCCGCTCGGGCAGCCACGCCGACGCCGTACCGCTGTCGTCGGAGCCGGAGCCGAAGAGGTGCGGGGCGAGCTGGGACTGGAGGTCGGCCGGGTTGGGGCGGCCGGTGGCCTCCATCTGCATGCAGGACTCGATGAGCGGGCGCAGCTCGTCGGGCAGGCCCTCCAGGTCGGGTCCCTCGCGCAGCAGCATGAAGACCGTCTCGACCGGGTTGGCACCGTGGAAGGGCGGGTGTCCGGTGGCGGCGAAGACCAGCATCGAGCCGAGCGAGAACACGTCGCTGGCGCCGGTGACGCTGCGGGAGTCCTTCGCCTGCTCCGGGGACATGTAGGCGGGGGTGCCGACGGCGACGTTCGTCATGGTCAGACGGGTGTTCGAAACGCCGGACGCGATACCGAAGTCGATCACGCGGGGGCCGTCCTCGACGACGAGGACGTTGGAGGGCTTCAGGTCGCGGTGGACCAGGCCCGCCCCGTGGATCGACTGGAGCGCCTCCGCGACGCCCGCGGCCAGCCAGCGCACCGCCTGGGCCGGCAGCGGCCCGCACTCGTTCACTATCTCCTCGAGGGAGGGTGCGGGGACGTAGGCGGTGGCCAGCCACGGCACCGCGGCGCGCGGGTCGGCGTCGACCACGGCCGCCGTGTAGAAGCCGGAGACCGCGCGGGCCGCCTCCACCTCGCGGGTGAAGCGGACGCGGAACAGCTGGTCCTCCGCCAGTTCCGTGCGCACCGTCTTGATCGCCACGCGCCGCCCGGACGCCGAGCGCGCGAGATAGACCAGCCCCATGCCGCCGGCGCCGAGCCGCCCCAGCACCTCGAACGGCCCGATCCGCCGCGGATCGTGCTGCGTCAGCTGATCCACCACTTGCCTGCCACCTCCCCGTACGGGCCGCGCCACCCACATATGTACGCGACCGAAGTGCAGCGTCTCACCACCGCACCTCCGTGGCGCCACGCACCCCGATTCTTCCTGTCCGAAGCGCTGGTGGCGAACCTGGCGACAATCGGGGTGTCTTACCTGATTACGGGCAAAGGGTGCTCAGGAGTCCCTTCCGGGTCCGTTCAGCGTCGCAGCAGCGCGAACGACGCTCCCTGACCGTCCGAGACCACGGCCACCCGCCCGTACGACGTCCCGAAGGGCGGCACCCGCACCCGGCCGCCGAGCCGGGTGACCGCGGCGAGGGCCTCGTCCACGTCCTCGACCAGGAAGTGGACGAGGAAGTGCGGCGGCATCTCGGCGGGGAAGACGTCCGAGACCCGGGCGCGGCCGAAGTCGGGGGACGCGTCCGGCCCGAAGAGCGCCTCGTGGAACAGGTCGCCGTAGAAGGCGTTGGCGGCGTCCGTGTCCCGGGTGTACAGCTCGGCCCAGGCGAAGGTGCCCGGCTCGGGCCGGCGCCCGAAGCCGCTGCGGCGGCCCGGCTGCCAGAGCCCGAAGACCGCACCGTCGGGGTCGGCGGCGAGCGCGGCGGTGCCCAGGTCGCCGACCGGGTGGGGCGGGGTGACGACCTGCCCGCCGCGCGCCCGGATCCGCGCGGCCAGGGCGGTGGCGTCCGGGGTGTGGAAGTACACGGACCACACGGTGGGCATCCGGCCGTCCGTCTTGCGGACCAGCGCGGCGACCGGCTCACCGTCCAGGCACGCCCGTACGGACTCCGCCGGCGCCCGGTAGGGGCTCTCCCCGGACTCCCCCTCCGCCGTCTCCTCCTGGAAGGTCCAGCCGAACAGCTCGCCGTAGAAGCGCCTGCCCGCCTCCACGTCGGAGAGTTGTGCGTCCACCCAGCAGGGGACGCCCTCCCGGCGGGCGGACGGACGGGCCGGCGATTCCGACGACCTCTTCTCGAATGCCCCGTTTTCGGCCATGTCCTCAAAAGTAACCGCGTCACCCGCACCGCGCAGAGCAGGCACACCAGTCTCTCCGCGCTCCCGCACCCCATTTGCAGTCGGCCGAATCGCGCTCGGATCACCCGTCGGTAAGCTGACGGCATGACAGGACAAGTGCGTACCGTCGACGGCCGCGTGGCCGGTCGACGTGGGCAGGCGACCCGGCAGAAACTGCTCGACTGCCTCAGCGAAATGCTCAGCTCCTCCCCCTATCGCGATGTCAAAGTCATCGATGTCGCCCGCAAGGCGGGCACGTCGCCCGCGACCTTCTACCAGTACTTCCCGGACGTCGAGGGCGCCGTACTGGAGATCGCCGACCGTATGGCCGCCGAGAGTTCCTCGCTGGCCGAACTGACGGCGGGCCGCTCGTGGGTCGGCAAGGCCGGCTGGCAGACGGCACAGGAACTCGTCGACGGATTCTTGGAGTTCTGGCGCAAGAACGACGCGATTCTGCGCGTGGTCGATCTCGGCGCGGCGGAGGGCGACAAACGTTTCGCCAAAATCCGCATGAAGATCCTGAACTCGGTGAATTCCCCCCTGACGGATTCCGTCGCCGATCTCCAGGCAAAGGGCAAGGTCGACAAGGACGTGAACCCCGCGGCGATCGCCGGGTCACTGGTCGTCATGCTCGCGGCCGCCGCCTCGCATCAGAAAGGCTTCTCATCCTGGGGTGTGAAACAGGCTGAACTCAAGCCGCATCTCGCCCTGTTGACGTATCTCGGCATCACCGGAAAGAAGCCCGTGAAGTAAGTACGCCGCGCGGCAGCCTGTCATCTCCGCTCCGCGGAACGCCTGACCTCCAGCACTCCAGCCCGCCGGCCCTTCGCCGCCCCGTCGGCCGTCCGCTCGAACTCGGCGACCGTGCCCCGGCCCCCGGCCGCCCCGGTACGACGTCCAGCGCCTCGAAGTTCAGCCCCGCGACGGCCCCGCCCGGGGAACAGTGGCCCGCCCGGCCGACGTTGTGCTCAGTACGAGTACGAGTACGAGTCCCAGTAACAGCACCCGTGTCTGTACCCGCACCACATCCGCTGGAGGAGACCCCCGTGGCCCTGACCCGCGAAGAGCGTGAGACGTTCCTGGCCGAGCCGCACATCGCCGCGCTCGCGGTCGACGCGGAGGCGGGCCGCGCCCCGCTGACCGTGCCGATCTGGTACCAGTACGAGCCCGGCGGCGAGGTGTGGATCATGACGGGCCTCGACAGCCGCAAGAACCGGCTGATCAGCAAGGCGGGCCGGTTCTCGCTGATGGTCGACCGGCTGGAGCCCACCATCCGCTACGTGTCGGTGGAGGGGCCGGTCGTCGAGACGGTCACCGCGACCGAGGAGGACCTGCGGGAGATCTCCGCGCGCTACCTCCCGGCCGAGAAGGTCGACGGCTATGTCGCCTTCGCCTCGGCGAACCACGGCGAGCAGGTCATCGTCCGGATGCGCCCCGAACGCTGGGTCTCCTCCGACCTCGGCTCGGTCTGAGCCCGGGCAGGCATGGGAACCGATCTCCACGAGCTGCTGAGGACGCTGCGGGTGTGGGACCCCGCGGTCACCGGGCTGCCGCCGTTCGACCCGGCCGACGCGCCCGGCGATCCGCTGGAGCTGTTCACCCGGTGGTTCGCCGAGGTGGTCGCGGCCGGAGAGCGCGAGCCGCACACGATGTCGCTGGCGACGGCGGACGCCCAGGGCCTGCCGGACGCGCGCGTCGTGATGCTGCACGGCGCGGACGCGGACGGCTGGGCCTTCGCCACCCACGCCGACAGCCGCAAGGGCCGCCACCTCGCCGCCCGCCCGTACGCCGCCCTCGTCTTCTACTGGCCGGTGCTGGGCCGCCAGGTGCGGCTGCGCGGACCGGTCTCCGTCGCCCCGGCCGATCAGGCGCGGGCCGACCTGCACGCGCGGTCGACGGGCGCGCTGGCCGCCGCGCTCACCGGGCGGCAGAGCGCCGAGCTGGACTCGCCGCAGGAGCTGGCCCGTGCCTCGCAGGCGGCCTGGGAGCGGGCCGAGCGGGAACCGGACGCACCGGTCGCGTCCTGGACGCTGTACCGGCTGCGCCCCGCCGAGGTGGAGTTCTTCCAGGGCGAGGCCCGCCGTCGCCACGTGCGGCTGGCCTACCGGCGTACGACGGAGGGCGGTTGGGACCGGCGGCTGCTGTGGCCGTGAACCGCGCTCACCGCACGCCGGGCGGGGCCGGCTCCTCGTCCGTGGCCAGCCGCGCGTGCAGGTGCACGTCCCGGAACGCGTCGTGGCGGCCGGCCTCGAACATCGCCTCGCGCAGGGTCCCCTCGGCGCGGTAGCCGCTGCGCTCGGCGACCCGGCAGGAGGCGTCGTGGCCGACGGCGTGGCCCAGTTCGAGGCGGTGCAGGCCGAGTTCGGCACAGGCCCAGCGGGAGGCGAGGAGCAGGGCGCGGGTGGCGACGCCCCGGCCCCGGGCCTCGGGGAGCACCCAGTAGCCGACCCGGGCCACCTTCATCTGCCGGCTGATCTCGTTGAGCCCGATGTGCCCCAGCGTCGTACCGCTCTCCTCGTCCGCGATCCGGAACGACGCCGACCTGCCGTCCGCCGCGTCCCGCGCCCGCCCGCGCAGCGACTCGCGGGCCCCGGCGAGGTCGGTCCACAGCTTGAGCGGGGTGTTCCAGCGCTGGAACTCGGGGTCCAGGCAGCCCCGCAGCCAGGTGTGGGCGTCGTCGTCCGAGCCGGCGTCCCAGGCGCGCAGGCACAGGCCGTGTCCGCGCGGTTCGGTGCCGGCGAGGGAGGGGTCGAGGGTGTACATGCGTGTGTGGGCCATCCGGCCATTCAAGCCGACCGGACCCAGTCGTGACCGATCCGCAACCGATTCCGGTCTTGACCGAGACCCATCAAGCCAGGGCGCGATTACGCTCGCCGCATGGCCGACTCCACAGCGTCCGCTGAACCGCAGCGGCCCGCCCACCCCGCGGGCCGACCCGTGTACGTCATAGGCGCCGGTCCCGGCGGTCTCGCCGTCGCCCACGCGCTGCGCGCCCGCGGTCTGCGGGCCGTGGTCCTGGAGCGGGCCGACCACGTCGGCTCCTCCTGGCGGCGCCACTACGACCGGCTGCGGCTGCACACCACCCGCCGGCTGTCGGCGCTGCCCGGCCTGCCGATGCCGCGCCGCTTCGGACGGTGGGTGGCCCGGGACGACGTGGTGCGGTACCTGGAGAAGTACGCCGAGTACCACCAGCTGGAGATCGTCACCGGCGTCGAGGTCTTCCGCGTCGAGCCCACGGCCGACGGGACCGGGTGGCTGCTGCACGCCTCCGGGGGCCGGGAGCTGACCGGGGCCGCGGTGGTGGTCGCCACCGGCTACAACCACACCCCGCGCGTGCCGGACTGGCCGGGACGGGACACCTACACCGGCGAGTTCCGGCACGCCGCCGAGTACCGCGCCCCGGCCCCGTATGCCGGCCGGGACGTCCTGGTGGTCGGGGTGGGCAACACCGGCGCCGAGATCGCCGTGGACCTGGTGGAGGGCGGGGCCGCCCGGGTCCGGCTCGCGGTGCGCACGGCGCCGCACATCGTCCGCCGCTCGACCGCCGGGTGGGCCGCCCAGTACACCGGCGTCCTGTGCCGGCGGCTGCCGGTCGCGCTGGTGGACCGGCTGGCCCGGCCGCTCGCCCGGATCAGCGTGCCCGACCTGTCGGCCCAGGGGTTGCCGCGCCCCGACACCGGGCTCTACAGCCGGGTGGCCGAGGGTGCCATCCCGGTGCAGGACGTGGGCCTGATCGACGCGGTGCGCTCCGGCGGGGTGGAGGTCGTCGCCGCGATGGACGGCTTCGAGGACGGCAAGGTCGTGCTGGCCGACGGCACCCGCATCGCCCCCGACGCGGTGATCGCGGCCACCGGGTACCGGCGCGGCCTGGAGGGGCTGGTCGGACACCTCGGCGTCCTCGACGACACCGGGCGCCCGGTCGCCCACGGGGGCCGCACCCCTGCCGCCGCACCCGGCCTGTACTTCACCGGGTTCACCAACCCCATCAGCGGCATGCTCCGCGAGCTGGCGATCGACGCCGAGCGCATCGCGGGCACGATCGCGAAACGGGGTGCGGGGCGGGATGCGGGACGCGTGTCGCGACTGCCGGGCTAGTCCTGGGCGAGGATCAGCAGATCACCGGCGTCCGGGTCGCCGAACAGTGCGAACAGCTCGGGGTCCTGCTCGCTCCCGCTGATCGTCCAGTGCGTGTCCTCCCCGCATCCGCCGTCGAGCCGCACCAGTACGGCCTCGCGGTCGCCGTACCGGTCGCGGGCCCAGGTGCCCGTGCCGTCGCACCTGGTGTAGTCCTGGTCCGCTTCGAAGTCGGGTTGGGCGGGGACCCGGGTCAGCTCGGCCCGGCCGCCCGGGGCCAGCCGCAGTACGGCCCCGTCCTCGCCCCGCCAGTCCCCGGCGAGTTGCCCGGACGACAGCCGAGGGGGTTCGTAGTCGTCGGCCAGGGCTGCCGCCGACATTCCGCACACGACGAGGAGCGCGAGGCTCGCTCCCGCCGAGCCGAGCCAGACTCCGCAGCCTCCCCACGGCCGTCCGCGCAGGGAGTGGAGGACCAGCACCGGCAGGACACCGACCCCGGCGAACCACGGGAGGGTGTCGCCGACCGGCCACCCCCACAGCACGAGGGCCGGCACCGACCATCCGGCGCCGATCAGCACGGACCCGGTCAGGTGCAGGGCCCACGCGGGGCCCGGGAGGACGCGGGACAGCCGGCGGGCCAGGGCCGCGGCGGGTGCGATCTGCACGGCAGCATGGAGCAGGCCGACGAACGGCAGGATCAGCGGCACGCAGAGAATGCCCAGATAGCCGCCGCCCCCGTAGCCGTAGTCGTCCCGGCCCGCCTCCATGGCGAACCACCACGCGAGCCACACCAGCGGGGCCTGCCCCGCGCACAGCGCGATCGCCCGGTTCCACTCGTCGTCCGGCCGGGCGGGCCGCTGACGTCCGCCGGCCTTCCCCGTTCTCCCCCACCCCATGCCGGGGAGCCTACGACGGGCTCATGACAGCACGGACACCGGAACCGGCCGCCGCCGGATCACCAGCGCCATCAGCGCCGCCGCCGCGCACAGGGCGCCGGAGGCGATCCACACCACGTCGTAGGAGCCGAAGTGGTCGCGGGCCACGCCGCCGATGAAGGCGACGAGGGCGGCGCCCACCTGGTGGGAGGCCAGCACCCAGCCGAAGACGATCGCGCTGTCGTCGCCGTAGTGCTCGCGGCACAGGGCGAGGGTGGGCGGGACGGTGGCGACCCAGTCGAGGCCGTAGAAGACGATGAAGAAGACCATCGGCGGGTGGACGCTCGGCGCGAGCAGCATGGGGAGGAAGAGGAGGGAGACGCCGCGCAGGGCGTAGTAGACGGCGAGCAGGCGGCGCGGTTCGAAGCGGTCGGTGAACCAGCCGGAGGCGATCGTGCCGACCACGTCGAACACGCCGATGACGGCGAGCAGCGAGGCGGCGGCGGTGATCGGCATGCCGTGGTCGTGGGCGGCGGGCACGAAGTGGGTCTGGATCAGGCCGTTGGTGGAGGCGCCGCAGATCGCGAAGGTGCCGGCCAGCAGCCAGAACGGGCCGGTGCGCACGGCGGAGAACAACACCGTCAGGGCGCGGCGGGCGGCGCCGGGGACGGGCGCGGGCTTGGGCACGAACTCCTGGGCGCCGTACGGCTTCTGGCCGACGTCGGCCGGGTGGTCGCGCAGGAGGAGCCAGACGAAGGGGACGACGGCCAGGGCGGCCAGCGCGACGGTGACGGCCGCCGGGCGCCAGTCGTACGTCTCGACGATCCAGGACAGCAGCGGCAGGAAGATCAGCTGTCCGGAGGCGGAGGCGGCGGTGAGGACGCCGGTGACCAGACCGCGCCGCTCGGTGAACCAGCGGTTGGTGACGGTGGCGGCGAAGGCCAGGGCCATCGAGCCGGAGCCGAGGCCGACCAGCAGGCCCCAGCACAGGATGAGCTGCCAGGCGGAGTCCATCCACACCGTGAGGCCGGAGCCGAGCGCGATCACCAGCAGGGCGACGGCGACCACCCGCCGGATGCCGAAGCGGTCCATCAGCGCGGCGGCGAACGGCGCGGTCAGCCCGTAGAGCGCGAGGTTGACGGAGACGGCGGCGCCGATCGTGCCGCGCGACCAGCCGAACTCCTGGTGGAGCGGGTCGATGAGGATGCCGGGCAGGGAGCGGAAGGCGGCCGCCCCGATGATCGTCACGAAGGTGACGGCGGCGACCCACCAGGCGCGGTGCACGCGCCGGCGGCGGGCCGGCTTCCGCCGGTCCTCGGGTCCTGCGGTGATGTCGGTTGTCTGGGTCACGTCAGAGAGTCTCCGCAACGGATCCCGCCCGAGCGAGTGGCCCGAAGGACAGCGTTCGCTAGGATCGGGCCATGGCCTCCGACACCCTCGCCCCCGCGGACCGCCCGCACCGCGTCGCCGTCCTCGCCCTGGACGGCGTGATCCCCTTCGAGCTGGGCATCGCGCAGCGCATCTTCGGCCTCGCCCGCGACGAGCACAGGCGCCCGCTGTACGAGGTCGTCACCTGCTCGGTCCGCCCGCCGGGCCCGGTCGCCACGGACGCCGACTTCGAGATCCTGGTCGATCACGGCCCCGAGGCCCTGGCCACCGCCGACACGGTCGTGGTCCCCGCCTCCTACGAGCTGGGCCCCGTCTACGAGGAGGGCGTGCTGACCGAGGAGCTGGCCGCCGCGCTGGCCCTCGTGCGGCCCGGCACCCGGCTGGTCGCGATCTGCACGGGCGGGTTCGTGCTGGCCGCCGCCGGGTGTCTGGACGGCCGCCCGGCGACCACGCACTGGGCCTCCGCCGAGCACTTCCAGCGGCTCTTCCCAAAGGTGCGGGTCGACGCCGACGTGCTGTTCGTCGACGACGGCGACGTGCTCACCTCGGCCGGGGTCGCGGCCGGGATCGACCTGTGCGTGCACATCGTGCGCCGGGACCACGGCACCGCCGTCGCCAACGAGGTGGCCCGCCGCACCGTCGTACCGCCGCACCGGGACGGCGGACAGGCGCAGTACATCGAGCGGCCGGTGCCCGATCCGCAGCAGTCGTCCACGACGGCCGCCCGCGCCTGGGCGCTCGGCCGCCTGCACGAGCCGATCCAGCTGCGGGACATGGCCGCCCAGGAGTCGATGTCGGTACGCACCTTCACCCGGCGTTTCCGCGAGGAGGTCGGCGTCAGTCCGGTCCAGTGGCTCACCCGGCAGCGCGTCGAACGGGCCCGGCACCTGCTGGAGTCCACCGCGCTCTCGGTCGACCAGGTCGCCCAGGAGGCGGGGTTCGGCACCGCCCAGTCGATGCGGCAGCACCTGCAGACGGCTCTCGGGGTCACCCCGACGGGGTACCGGCGGACCTTCCGCGCGGAGTTGTCCACAGCCTGTGGATGAGGAGTGGGATCCCGGGATCCGTCCCGTACCCGTCGGCCGGCGGCGCGGCGTTGTCCGCCCCGAGCACGGCATCGCGCGCGCCGCCGCCCGACTCCGGCGCTCCCGCCCGGCTCCCGTCGCCCCCGAGGGAACCGCCGCCGACACGACCCACGCTCGTCGAGGGCTCCGTCACCGAGCCCTCGTCGTCCCCTCGCGGCGAATCGTTGCCTACAAGCGTGAGGAAACGGTCACGATCCGTCAACCAGCGAGGGAAGTATCAGCACTTGTGTCCCGTTTCACCGGGGACGCGCACGGAAGCACACACCGGCGCACGGCCGTTACACCACTTCGTACGCGAATCCCTCGTACGCCACCGCGCCGCCGCCGCTCCCGCAGGCCGGCGGGGCCTCCTCGCCCGCGGCGCACCGGTCCAGTTCGCACCAGATGCGCTTGCCGGCGCCCTCCCGGCTCCAGCCCCAGCGGTCGGCCAGGCCGTCCACGAGGGCGAGCCCCCGGCCGCCCGTCGCCTCACCGCCCGCACAACGGGGCACGGGAGCCCGGTCGCTGGCGTCGTCCACTTCGAGGCGGACGGTGGCCTCCTCGGTCTCCTCGGTCACCGCGCCCGGCAGCACCAGCCGCAGCACCGCCGAACGCCCTGTGTGCACCACGGCGTTGGTGACGAGTTCGGAGACGAGCAGGACCAGCGTCTCGGCGAGTGGCTCATCGGCCCGTATCCCCGAGCCGGCGAGCCGGGAACGCGCCCACCGCCGGGCACGCCCCACTTCCGAGGGGTCTGGACGGACCTCCAGCTGCACTTGAAGCACCTGCACCGCTCACACCATCCGAACCGGCGGACACAAAGGCTCGCGCCTCATGAGGGCCACGATCGTAGCCATTTCCAGCATGGCCAGAACAACGGCCGGGGCAGGGATCACGGAACGTGAATCCCCTGCGGGACAGCATGGTTGACGTACAGTCACGCCAACAAGCGCTTCGGGCATATTCCAGCGCGAAGGAGTACGCGTGCGGCATACTGTGCGACGCGCGTTCCGGGGAGTCGAACAGGCGGCGGCCGACGGCCCTCGCACCCTGCGGGGCAAGGCGCACACCGCCGGTTCCGGAGCCGCCCCAGGGGCAACTCCGGCACGGCTGGCGCTCGGGAGCACTCGCATCCCACACAAGGTACCGGAGTGTGGCACCGACTCCGGGCCGTAACGGCCGACTCGACGGACACGACCCGGTATCAACGCTGCGTGACGCCGTTCCGCCACGATCCGCGACACTCGGGCGCGCGGTCCTCCGGAAGCGACACTCGGGCACGCGTTACTCGGGCGGGTACGCGTTACTCGGGCGGGTACGCGCTACTCGGGCACGGTGAAGTAGCGGGCGAAGGCCGGGACGATCTCCGCCTCCCCCACCTTGCCGTCGCCGTCCGTGTCGAGCGCGGCGGCAACCGAGCGGGCGAGGTCCTCGGGCACGCCGAACGCGGTCAGCGCCCGCGCGGTGTCCGCGACCGTGGCCGCTCCGTCACCGTCGGTGTCGGCGACGTCGATCGCCGCATGCAGGAAGGGGCGGGCGATCTCGGCGAAGCGGTCCGGCTTGTCCCGCAGCCGCTTGACCGCTCCGGTGACGAACTCCGCACGGGTGATGCGCTGGTCGCCGTCCCGGTCGGCGATGCCGGCCAGCCCCTGCCAGAGCGCCTCGGCACCGCCGTACAGGGCCTGGCCCTTGTCGGAGCGGGCGGCGACGCCGAACTCGGCGAGCAGGGCCTTGGCCGCCCCGCTGAAGTCGGAACGGTCGATGTGGCCGTTGCCGTCCTGGTCGAAGGTGGTGAACCGCGCGGCGATCCTGCGCTCGTACTCGCTGTTGACCATGGTCTCTCCGGCCGCCTCACGTCGGTGTTCGGGGGTACGTCCCGCCGGGAGCGTACGCCGTCGGGCGGCCTACGCGGACAGGGGCCGCGGCTCGTCGCCGGTCGCCGAGGCCAGGTCGGGGTGGCAGTCGAAGAGCCGGCGCACCCCCAGCGCGCCGAGCACCCGGTTGACGTGGGAGCCGTCGACGGCGCCCTGGGCGGGCAGTATCAGCCGCAGCCTGCCCTGGCAGGAGCGGATGAGCCGCCGGGACGCGATGAGGACCCCGACCCCGCTGGAATCGCAGAACAGGACGTCGGAGAGGTCCAGGACGAGGCTGTGCCGCCCCTCGGCCACCTCGTCGTGCACACGCTGCCGCAGCACCGGTGACGTCACCAGGTCCAGTTCGCCCGACACCTGGAGCACGGCCCACTGGCCCCGCTCCCCGCCGGTCACGTTGAACGTCACCACCATGCCCTTCGTTCGCCGGAACGTCTGGAACCTTCGGATTCACCCGAAACGGAAGCCATGCCTACGCTTCTTGGCGGCGCGCCTGCCCACCGGCCGTTCCCGCAAACTCCGTGACGGAAACGGAGGCCGGTCGGAAGTGGCTTGTTTCAGACGGTTTCGATCCCGTTCGATCGAATTCGGTCGCACGATAGAGGGTAGTGGAGGCACATATCACCTCCGGCCGGTCGGGGGCGCGCATTGGAACAAAGGGGCGTGCGCTGTCGGACGTGCCGACTACATTCGGGGAGAGGGCGGCCGCACGCTGGGACCGAGGAGGGGGTGGAGGGACCGCATGGCGAAGAGGGACGCACCACTGCGCTGGGACCGCAAGATGCAGCAGCGGCTCGCACGCGGCGAGGCCGCCGCCCTGGGCGAGCTGTACGACCGGTTCGCCTCGCTGGTGCACGGCCTGGCGCACCGCGTACTCGACGACGAGCGGGCCGCCGACCACATCACGCGCGACGTCTTCGCGCACGTCTGGGAGCACCCCGACGCCTACGACCCCCGGCAGGGCCCGCTGCGCACCTGGGTCGCCACGCTCACCCACCGTTTCGCCGTCCAGCGGCTGCGCGCCACCGAGACTGCGGCCCTCGTCCGGGGCGGTGCGGGCACCGCGGAGGAGCTGGAGACCAAGGTGCGGCACGCCTCGGTCGCCGCCCGCGCCGACTACATCGTCCAGTCCATGCCGGCTCCGCTGCGCGCCGCGCTGGAGCTGGCTTATTTCCAGCGCCGCGACTACCGCCAGACCGCCGCCGACCTCGGCGTCACGGAGGACGAGGCCCGCCGCCGCCTCCGCCTGGGCCTCCAGCTGCTGTCCACGGCCCGCGACGCCGGCACCGCCCCGCACCCGCCCGGGGCCCCGCCCGAATACGGGGGTGCGGCATGAAGGCGTTCGACGAGGACGACGGACCCGACAAGCACGACGAGCACGACGGGCACGACGGGCACGACGGGCACGACGGGCACGGGGACGGCGAGGCGGGAGCCGGCAGCGGGGCGCGCATACCGCTGCCCCGCGCCTCCGTCGAGGACGGCGGGCGCGTGCTGCCCGAGGCGGCACCGGTCGCGCTGGAGCACCAGGTGCTGACGTCGCTGCTGGGCGCGTGGGCGCTGGCCGCCTGCTCGGCGCAGGAGACGGCGGCCGTCGAGGACCATCTCGGGCAGTGCGAAGCCTGCGCCGAGGAGGCGCTGCGCCTGCGCGAGGCCGTCACGCTGCTCCAGCGGCCGGAGAGCCTCGATCTGGACCCCGCCCTGCGCACCCGGGTCCTGGACGGGTGCCTGGAGCGGCGTCCGCCCCGCATCCCGGTGCCCGAGTGGGCCACCCCCTACGACGCCGAGACCGCGCGCCTGGACGCGCTGCTCCAGGACTTCGGGGACGCCGAGTGGCACGCACCGGTCCGGCTGCGCTGGTTCGAGGACGACGGCGCCGCGAGCCGCCGGACCACCGTCGCCGGGGTCATCGCCCACCTGCTGACGGTCGACGGGACGGTCGCCGTCGCCCTGGGCCTCGACGACCCGCTGGGTGACATCACCGCGCCCAGCCGCGCACCGGCCGCCCGCACGGAGGCGTACTGGCGGGCCTCGCACTACCCGCCCACCCGGGCGGTGCGGGCGCCCTGGCGTGGGCAGGGTCACAGCATCGTCCGGACGGTGGCGTTCACCGGCGACGCGGGCGGGATGCCGGTCTCGTACGGCGACTTCGAGCTGCCGTTGCGGGACGCGATGCTGGACCGGGCGTTCGAGTGCTGGGTGCACGCGGAGGACATCGCCGAGGCGGTGGACTACCCGTACGAGCCGCCGTCCGCGCGCCATCTCAACGGCATGATCGACCTCGCGGCCCGGATGCTGCCGGGTGTCCTCGCGGCGCGCCGCCGGGCCGGTCTGGCCGCGCCGGGCGACCGTCCGCACCTGGTCGCCGCCGGCGAACCGGGACGGAGCCTGCGGCTGGAGATCGAGGGTTCGGGCGGCGGCGAGTGGCTCATCCCGCTGGACTCCCCCGGCGCGGTGGGCTCCGCCGACCACGAGGTGGCCCATGTCGCCCTGGACGGCGTGGAGTTCTGCCGGCTGGCGGCGGGCCACGTACCTCCGGCGGAGGCGGCGGCGGGTCAGGTCGGGGACCGGGAGGCGATCCGGGACGTACTGTTCGCTGCCGCGAGCTTGAGCCGTATGTAGGGGGCGGTTGCGGGTGCGCGGGCGGCTGCGGGTGCGTCGTGGCTTGGCGCGCCCACGCGGCGGAGCCGCATATTCATACAGCCCCGCGCCCCTTGAAGGGGCGCGGGGAACTGCGCGAGCAACCACCCACCACCCGCAGCCGCCCGAGAACCCGATCCCCCGCCCCGCTAGGCGAAAACGACCGTCCGGCGGCCGTTCAGGAGAATCCTCCGCTCCGCGTGCCACTTCACGGCCCGCGCCAGCGCCTGGCACTCCACGTCCCGCCCGATCGCCACCAGCTGGTCCGGCGTGACGTCGTGGCCGACGCGCTCGACCTCCTGCTCGATGATCGGCCCCTCGTCGAGGTCGGCCGTCACGTAGTGCGCGGTCGCACCGATCAGCTTCACACCCCGCGCGTGCGCCTGGTGGTACGGCTTCGCGCCCTTGAAGCTCGGCAGGAAGGAGTGGTGGATGTTGATGATCCGCCCGCTGAGCGCCTTGCACAGGTCGTCCGAGAGGACCTGCATGTAGCGGGCCAGTACGACCAGTTCGACGTTCTCCTCGCGCACGATCTCCAGGACCCGGGCCTCGGCCTCCGGCTTGGTGTCCTTCGTCACGGGGATGTGGTGGAAGGGGATGTCGTAGGACCCCACCAGCTCGGCGAAGTCGGTGTGGTTGGACACCACGGCGGCGATCTCCACCGGCAGCGCGCCGATCCGCGCGCGGAAGAGCAGGTCGTTCAGGCAGTGCCCGAACCTGCTCACCATGAGCACGATGCGCATCTTCGCGTCGCCCCGGTTGATCTGCCAGTCCATGTGGAAGGCGTCACCGATCGCGGCGAAGCTGGCGCGCAGCTTGTCCACGGTCACCGGCTCGCCGGCCGAGAAGTGGACCCGCATGAAGAACAGACCCGTGTCGTGGTCCCCGAACTGCTGGCTGTCCTCGATGTTGCAGCCGGTCATGAACAGGTAGCTCGAGACGGCGTGCACGATGCCCTGCTTGTCGGGGCAGGACAGGGTGAGGACGTACTGGTCGGCCGGGGCGTCGGCCGAGGGGACGGCGGCTGAGGACTGCGCGTTCATGCCGCACAGGGTCCCATATCCGGCCCCGCGGACCGCGTGCCGTCCCGTCAGGCGGACCGGGTCAGGATCTGCAGCACCTCGAGCGTGCGCGGCTCCGCCTCCGGATCCTCGCCGTCACTGGTGGCCAGCCGTACGTGCGCGTCGCGCGCCGCCCGCACCGCCTCCGGCCAGTCCGTGTGCTCCAGGTAGGCGGTCACCGGCGCGTCCGGCCCGACCTGGTGCATGATCCGCAGGACCCGCAGCACGGCGGTGTCGACCAGCGCCGCCTCCTGCGAGTCGCGGAAGACCGTGCCCACGTACTTCTCGGCCGACCAGTGATCCAGCCAGGTGTCCTCCACCAGGCGGTACACGGCGTCGGTGACGTCCCCGTAGCCGTCGACACCGGCCAGCCAGACGTCCCGCTGGAAGGCGGGGGCGGAGAGCATGTGCAGCGCGGAGCGCACCTGGCTGCGCCAGCGCCACCACGGCATGTCGTTGAGTGGCATGCCGCCCATGGTGGAGGAGCGACGGCCGCGACGGGAAGAGTTCTCCGAACCTTGCACGATCATCGATCCTACGTTCCCCCTTCCCACCGCGGTCCGGCGCCCGCAATTCACCTCCGCGTCACCACGCGTTGACCGCGGGTCACTCCGAGGTTGGCCGGGTGACGGAATCGTGCGGGTACATGACCGGCAGGCGACCCATCCGCAGCACTCTCCCCGGCGGCCTCCGCGGCCGTTCCCGGGCCACCCGCACCGGCGTCCTGTCCGCGGGCGCGCTGGTGGCGTGCGCGTCACTCGCCGTCGGCTGCGGGGTCGTCCCCGGTGCCACGGGGGGCTCCGGGGACGACGACCCGATCACCGTCATGACCTGGGCACCGCAGGACACCGGCGCGACCAACAAGCCCGGCATGCCCGCCCTCGCCCAGGCGTACGCCCGCTGGGTCAACTCCCAGGGCGGCCTCGGCGGCCGCAAGCTCAACGTGCTGACCTGCAACGACCACAACGACAGCGTGGCCGCCGCGAAATGTGCCCGCCGAGCGGTCAAGGAGAACGCGGTCGCCGTCGTGGGCTCCTACAGCCAGTACGCCGACTCCTTCTTCCCCGTCCTCGAGGGCGCCCGCATCCCGTACATCGGCGGGTACGGCCTCACCAACACGGAGTTCACCAGTCCGCTGTCGTACCCGGTCAACGGGGGCCAGCCGGCGCTGCTCGCGGGTCTCGGCAGCGCGCTCGCCGACTCCTGCGGGCCGGTGACGCTGGTCCGCCCCGACACGATCGCGGGCGACCAGCTGCCCGTGCTGCTGGACTCGGGGCTGAGCTCCGGCGGGCACGAGCGGGCCCACGACCAGCGGGCTGCGGAGGACGCCACCTCGTACGACGACCAGTCCGGGCGGGCGCTGGCGCGGGAGGGCACCGGCCAGGGCGAGGAGCCGGGGTGCGTGGTGCCCGTCCTCGGGGACCGGACCGGCACCTTCATGGACTCCTTCCGGCGCGCGAGCGAGGACCACCCCGACGTACGGACCGCGACCGTGCTCGGCAGCGTCGACCAGACGACGATCAACGCGAGCGGCGGTGCGTCGGGGCCCTACGAGGGGGCGTACGTCACCGGCTGGTACCCGTCGGTGGGCGCCCCGGCCTGGGACGGGCTGAAGAAGCTGATCAAGGAGCAGGCGTTCGGGAACAACGACGTCGACGCGGCGGACGCCGGGGTGCAGACGACCTGGATCGCGTACACCGTGCTCAAGGAGGTCGTCGAGTCGCTCGGCGACGGCGAGGTGAGCGCCGACACCGTACGGCGGGCCCTCGACGGCGGTCTGGAGGTCGGCACGGGCGGGCTCACGCCCGACCTGCGGTGGACGTTCGCCGACAAGCTGGCCTCGGTGGGCTTCCCGCGCCTGGTCAACGCCGACGTCACCCTCCAGGTCGTCCGGGAGGGCCGCCTGGTCTCGGCCCGCCAGGGCGCGGTGGACACCACCCGCACCCTGCAGAACGCGGACGTGGCTTAGGGCCTGTCCTGCCGCCGGGAGGGCCGGCCCTCCCGGGGCGCCGGCTCAGAGCTGGGTCGGCTGGCGTTCGGTCAGGCCGTACTTCTTGGCGATGGCGTTCCAGAGCTTGGCCGCCTTGGCCTTCTCCTTGCTGGCCGTGCCGCTCTCCCGGTTGGCCGCCGAGGGCTGGGTGGCGGCCCTGCCCTTCTTGCAGCCCTTCTTGCCGGCCGTCCGGTCGGCCCAGGCCGCGTAGTGGTTGTCGGCCGAGGCGGACGCCTGCCACGCCTTGTTGAGCGCGGTGGTCAGCTCCGTGTGCTGGGGCAGTTCGTCCACGGACAGCTTGGCGAGGCTGTCGACCAGCCCGCTGCGCTGCTTGGCGGCCTCGCGCAGGTCCTTGGCCGCCTGGGACAGGTTGTCGCAGGTCTTCACGTCGCCCACGGCGTTGATCACCGTGGTGCGGCCGGTGCCGCTGTCGGCGAGCAGCTTGTCCAGCTCGACGGCCTGCTGCCGGGCCGGGTCGACGGACGGCGAGGCCGGGGCGGACGCGGACTCGGAGGCGGGGGCCGTGGCGGACACCGTCTGGTTGCCGCCCTTGTCCTCGTCCTCTCCGCCGCCGGCCATCATCGCGCCGGCACCGACCCCGACGACGACGATGCCCACGCCGACGGCCGCGAGGAGCGGCACCCGGGAACCGGATCGCCCGCCGCGGCCGCCGTCGTCGTTCCCGCGCCGCCTGCCGCCGCCACCGCCGCCGCCCGGGCCCTGCGGGGCGTACACGGACTGGCCGGACGGGTACGGCGCCTGCGGCGCGTCGAATTGGGGCATCTGCTGGGTGGCCGAGGCCGGGCCGTCGGCACCCGGCGCGCCGCGGAAGAGGTTGTCGAACTCGGCGGGCGGCTGACGCCCCTCGTCGGTGCCGGGCCCGGCACCGAACGGGGCGCCGGCGGGGCCGCCGGGCACGGGCGCGATGTACTGCGTGGCCTCGGCGTCGGGGTTTGACGCGGGCGCGGGTGCGGGTGCGGCGGGCGGGGGCTGGTGCCCGGCCACGGGCTGCGCCGCGTAGTGCGGTGCCTGGCCGAGATACTGCGTCGACTCGGCGGCGTACGGCTGCGCGGGTCTCTCCGGAGGCAGCGCACCCGGCCCGGCGGGCGGAACCGGCGGCAGGTACTGGGTGGCGCCCTCGTCGGCGGGCGGTCCGGCCGGCGGTATGTGCGGTATGTACTGGGTCGCGCCCTCGTCGGCGGGCGGCAGCGGCGCAACACCCCCGCCGTGCTGCTGATGCTGCGGGGGCTGCTGGTGGTGCTGGTGGTGCTGGTGGTGCTGGTGGTGCTGGTGGTGCTGGGGCTGCTGCTGTCCGTACGACGACTGCGCGCCGTAGGACTGGTCGCCCGCCGGTGTCCCGTACGACGGCGGCTGCGCGCCCTCCGGCGGCAGCGGGCCGGGGCCGGCCTGCGGCGGCAGGGCGCCGGGGGCCGGTGCCGGGGCGCCCTGCGCGGGCGGCCATGCCTGCGTCGACGGCGGCGCGGACTGCTGCGGGGTCTCCGGAGCGCCCCACGGCTCGGCACCGGGCGGGGTGGGCCAGCCCTGGCCGGAGGACGGGCTCTGCTGCTGGTCGGGGCCCCAGGGCCGGTCCCATGCCTGGCCGCCGGGCGGCGCCGAGGCGGGCGCCGGGCCACCGGCCTGCGGGCCGACGGGAGCGCCGGCCAGACCCGGCAGCAGGGGCTCGCCACCGTCCGAGGGCAGCACGATGCCTTCGCGCGCTTGCCGCGGCGAGGGCTCCTCGCCCTGTCCACTCTGCGTCACCGGGACTCCTACGAATGGGGGACCTTCGGAATCGTCGGCTCACGCTACCGGGTCCCCCGAGCCCACTGCCACGCCGCCCGGGGCGACACCTCCTTCCCTGTGACAGCAGTAACAAAACCAGGCCGCGGTGCGCTGTTGATGTCCCTTTCCGCTCACCGCGGCGGAGTTTCACGCGTGTTCACTCATCCGCGCCCCGTCCGTTCACGCGGCGGCCTGCAGGTCGAGCCGGGCGCCGAACTCCCTGACCACGGCTTCCTCCCGGTACGGCTCGAGCCGGGCCTGGAAGTCGTCCAGGTACTCGGCGCCGCGGTTCGAGCGCAGCGTCTCCAGCAGTTCCACCGCCTTCGTCGCCGTGTTGCATGCCTGTTCGACCTCCCGCTGCTGCACCTGCGCCGTGGCCAACAGCACATGGCCGATGGCCCGCCTGCGCGCCCGTGACGCGGGGTGGCCGTCCAGGGACTGCCGGGCGTAGCGGGCGGCCGCGTCCGCCTGGCCCAGGTCGCGGTGGCAGTGCGCCAACTCGTCGGCGAGGTAGGCATCGTCGAAGTGCGCGATCCACACCGGGTCGTCGCCGGAGGCCGGATCGGCCGACTCCATCGCGCCGACCGCCCGCCCGGCCGCCTCGTGGGCCGCCCGTACGTCGCCGAGGAGCGCGTGGCCGCGGGCCTCGGCCGCGTGGAACATCGACTCCGCGCGCGGCGTCACCCGCCCGCGTGCGCCCTCCTGCGCCGCCCGCGCCAACTGGGCGATCTCACGCGGGTTCCCGAGCTGCGCGGCGAGGTGGCTCATGGAGGCGGCCAGGACGTACCCGCCGTAGCCGCGGTCCCCGGCCGCCTGCGCGAGCCGCAGCGACTGGATGTAGTACCGCTGGGCGAGGCCCGGTTGGCCGGTGTCGACGGCCATGTATCCGGCCAGTTCGGTCAGGCGCGCGACCGTGGCGAACAGGTCCCGGCCGACCGCCTCCCGGTAGGAGCCGGCCAGCAGTCCCGAGACGACGCTGTTCAGGTAGTGCACGAGGACGGGGCGCACGTGCCCGCTGCCGTACTGGTGGTCCAGGTCCACCAGGGCCTGCGTCATCGCCCGCACGGCCGCCACGTCGGACTGGCCCACCCGCGGCCCCGCCGAACGCGACACCTGCGGGTCGGGGGCGGAAATCAGCCAGTCCCGGCTGGGCTCGACGAGTGCCGAGGCGGCGACGGAGGACCCGGACAGGAAGTCCCGGCGTCCCACGTCGCTGCGCCACAGCTCGCAGACCTGCTCGATGGCCCCCAGTACCGTCGGCGAGAACTGGAGGCCGACGCCGGACGCGAGGTTCTTGCCGTTGGCCATACCGATCTCGTCGATCGTGACCGTGCGGCCGAGCTTGCGTCCGAGCGCCTCGGCGATGATCGCCGGGGCCCGGCCCCGCGGTTGCTGGCCGCGCAGCCAGCGGGCCACGGAGGTCTTGTCGTACCGCAGGTCGAGACCGTGCTCGACCCCGCACACGTTGACCCGGCGGGCGAGGCCCGCGTTCGAGCAGCCCGCTTCCTGAATGAGCGCCTGCAGTCGTTCGTTCGGCTGCCGCGCGACGAGAGGCCTTGCGGCCATGGCGTAACCCCCATGCGGTCTCATGCGGTCTCGATGCTGTCCCGGCGGATCGTTGGACGAGACGCAACGGATCCGGCCGTGAAGATCAATGCCCAGTCGATGTGCCGACAATGCGAGACTTGCGAAGCTTGCGATGCTTACGAGGATTGCCGGGGTAACGGCCGGTGCCGGCCCCAGTGCTGGCTACCCAGCTCCCGCAGTGAATCCTCCTGCGCGCCCCCACGTATGCACCCATGCGCCCCGAATGCGGTGCCGACGCACCTCCCCGGCGCGCACGACGCCCGTAACCCCCGGTGGGCGCGGGAGTTGAGACCCACGTGGAAGAGACCATCCCCGGCACCGAAGCCGCCCAGATCCCGCAGCAGCGCGGCAACTCGCTGCTGGAGACCGCCGTTCGCTACGCCGAGGAGCGTCACTGGGACGTGTTTCCCGGCACCTGGCTGGTGCCCGCCGACGGGGCGCAGCGCTGCTCCTGCGGCGACCCGGCGTGCGCCGCCCCGGGCGCGCACCCGGCGCGCGAGGACTGGGCGGCGCAGGCGACGGGCAGCGCGACCGGCGCCCGGCGGATGTGGCAGAAGCAGCAGACGGCGTCGATCCTGCTGCCCACGGGGCGGACGTTCGACGCGATCGACGTGCCCGAGACCGCCGGATTCCTGGCCTTGGCGCGGATGCAGCGGATGGAGCTGACACTGGGGCCGGTGACGCTGGCGCCGGACCGGCGGATGCGGTTCTTCGTTCTTCCGGGTGCGGGGGCGAAGGTGCCGGACCTCGTGCGGCGGTTGGGGTGGGCGCCCCGGGCCCTGGACCTGGGTGTGCTCGGGGAGGGCTCGTACGTGGCGGCGCCCCCGACGCGGTTCGGGTCGTGGGGTGCGGTGCAGTGGGCCTGCCGGCCGACCGCTGCGAATCGGTGGTTGCCGGATGTGGAGGAGTTGATCTCGCCGTTGGCGTATGCGTGCGGGCGGGATCGTTAGGGGGCGCCTTTTCATCTGCCGGGTTGCTGTCTTCTTGGCGGCTGCGGACCGGTCGTGGTTGCTCGCGCTCACGCGGCGGAGCCGCATATCGACACAGACCCGCGCCCCTTTCAGGGGCGTTGATCCCCCGTAGGGTTCATGGTGACGGAGGGAGATGTGGTGAGTGCTAGCGCCGTGCGGGTTCGGGGGCTCTGGAAGCGGTTCGGGCAGCAGGTGGCCGTGGGTGGGATCGATCTGGAGCTGCCGGCCGGGAAGTTCATCGGGCTCGTCGGGCCCAACGGGGCCGGGAAGACCACCACGCTCTCCATGGTGACCGGGCTGCTGCGGCCGGACCAGGGGTCGGTCGAGGTCGTCGGCCACGACGTGTGGCGCGATCCGGTCGAGGTGAAGGCCAGGATCGGGGTGCTGCCCGAGGGGCTGCGGCTGTTCGAGCGGCTGTCGGGGCGGGAACTGCTCGGCTACACCGGACGGTTGCGCGGGCTGCCCGGCGAGGAGGTCGACAAGCGGGCCACCCAGCTCCTTGACGTACTCGACCTGGCGGGGGCCCAGCACAAGCTGGTCGTCGACTACTCGACCGGCATGCGGAAGAAGATCGGTCTCGCCGCCGCGCTGCTGCACAACCCGGAAGTGCTCTTCCTGGACGAGCCGTTCGAGGGTGTCGACCCGGTCTCCGCGCAGACCATCCGGGGCGTCCTGGAGCGCTACACCGCCTCCGGCGCCACCGTCGTCTTCTCCTCGCACGTCATGGAGCTGGTGGAGTCGCTGTGCGACTGGGTGGCCGTCATGGCGGCGGGACGCATCCGGGCCACCGGGACGCTCGCCGAGGTGCGCGGCGAGGCGGCCTCGTTGCAGGAGGCGTTCCTCGAACTCGTCGGTGCGGGGGTCCGGGACGCCGGGTCGGACCTGGACTGGCTGGGCGGCGGCTCCCGATGAGCGCGCCGACCACACCGGCCGCACCGGTCCCGTCCGGCTCATCGGGCCCGCCGGTCCCGTCCGGCGCGTCCATCACGCCCGTCTTCGTCCGGCTGAAGCTGTCGCTCCTGCGCAACGGGCTGCGGCAGTCCGGCGGGCGGCGGGCCGCCTACCTCGCCTCCCTCGTCGTCGTGCTGCTCTTCGCCGCGCTCCAGCTGATCGGCCTGATCGCCCTGCGCGGGTACGCGCACGTGGACTCGCTGGTCGTCCTGCTCGCCGCGGTGCTCGCCCTGGGCTGGGCGGTGATGCCGCTGTTCTTCCCCGGCGGCGACGAGACGCTCGACCCGACCCGGCTGGTGATGCTGCCGCTGCGGCCGGGTCCCCTGGTGCGGGCCCTGCTGACGTCCTCACTGGTGGGCATCGGGCCGCTGTTCACGCTGTGCATGTTCGCCGGTTCCGTGGTCGCGGTCGCGCACGGCGGGGCGGCGTACGCCGTCGGGGTCGTCGGCGCGGTGCTCGCCCTGCTGGTGTGCGTGACCCTGGCGCGGGCCATCGCCGCCGCCAACGTACGGCTGCTGACCAGCCGCAAGGGGCGCGATCTCGCGGTGCTGAGCGGGCTGGTCGTCGCGGTCGGCGCGCAGCTCGTCAACTTCGGTGCACAGCGGCTGGGATCGTCGGGGCTGGGCGAGCTGGACCCGGTGGCCGACGTGGTGCGCTGGGTGCCGCCGGCGTCGGCGGTCGGCGCGATGGACGCGGCGAGCGACGGGTCGTACGGCGTCGCGCTGGCCCAGCTGGCGCTGACGGCCGCGGCGCTGGGGCTGCTGCTGCGGGTGTGGGCCCGCCACCTGACGCGGCTGATGACGACGCCCGACGGCTCCACGCTCCAGAACGACACCGAGGCGGTGCGCGAGCGCGGCCCGGCCGGAGCCGCCCGGTGGCTGCCCGCCGGACGTACGGGCACCACCATGGAGCGCACCCTGCGCTATGTGTGGCGCGACCCGAAGACCAAGGCGGCGTGGGTGACGTCGCTGGCCATCGGTCTGATCGTGCCGGTGTTCAACGCCTGGCAGGGCACCGGCTCGGTCTACTTCGCCTGCTTCGCCGCCGGGATGCTCGGCATCCAGATGTACAACCAGTTCGGGCAGGACACGTCCGCGTTCTGGATGGTCGCGATGACGATCTCCTCGACCCGGGACGCCTACGTCGAACTGCGGGCCCGTGCGCTGGCGCTGCTGCTGATCACGCTGCCGTACGCCACTCTCGTCACGGTGCTGACCACCGCGATGCTCGACGACTGGCGGAAGCTGCCCGAGGCGCTCGGTCTGTCCTTCGCGCTGCTCGGGGCGATGCTGGCGACCGGCGCGTGGACGTCGGCCCGTTTCCCGTACTCCATCCCGCAGGAGGGGTACAAGAACGTCGCGCCCGGACAGGTCGGGCTGGCCTGGGTCTCCATCTTCGGCGGCATGATCGGCGCGGCCCTGCTGTGCGCGCCCGTCATCGCGCTGACGATCTGGCTGAACGTGAGCGCGGGCGCCGCGGACCTGGGCTGGGTGCTGCTGCCGGTCGGCGCGGTGTACGGCGCGGCACTGACGCTGCTGGGCCTGCGGCTGGCCGCGCCACGCACGGCGGACCGGCTGCCGGAGATCCTCACAGCGGTCAGCAAGGGCTGACGAACCGGCCACCCGGGGCCGACGGCACACGGTCGACGGGCGGGCACCGTCGGCGGTCGCAGCCCCATCGGCGGCCGCAGCACCATCGGCGGTTACGGCACCGTCGGCGGTCACGCCCCGCGGCGGACGGCGGGCGCCCCACGGGCCCGGACGGCAGGTGGCGGACGGGCGGGCGAGCGAGCGGTCGCGCAGGCGGCGGGCGGCCATGCGGGCCGGACCGGTCAAGCGGCCCGAGCCGTCACGCGGACCGGACCGGTCAGACACCCCCGCCGTCACGCGGACCGGATCCGGTCAGGCGGCCCGAGCCGTCACGCGGACCGGACCGGTCAGACACCCCCGCCGTCACGCGGACCGGATCCGGTCAGGCGGCCCGAGCCGTCACGCGGGCCGGATCCGGTCAGGCGGCCCGAGGCCGTCACGCGAGCCTGGCCAGTGAAGCACCCCGAGCCGTCATGCGGGCCGGGCCGGTCAGGCGTCCGCGAGGGTGTTCAGGAAGGGTTCGATGGCCGTCCGCCATGCCTCCGGCTGGTCGTAGTGGACCAGGTGGCCGGCGTCGGCGACCTCCGCGTACTGGCCGTTCGGCAGGACGCGGACCATTTCCTGGGCCTCGGCGCGGCCCAGCTCGCCGTCGAGGCCGCGCACCACCAGGGTGGGGCAGCGCACCTGGGCCAGCTCCTCCCAGTGGGCGTCGTAGACCCAGGTCTCGCGGGAGCGCAGCATCTGCTCCGGCTCGAAGACCGGCCGCCAGCCGTCCGGGGACTCGGCCATCACCTCGGCGTAGAACTCGCCGCGGGCCCGGTTCGGGCGCTCCACCCAGGGGTCGTCCTCGCCGAACCACTTGCGGACGTCGGCGAGCGTGGCGAAGGGGACCGGCCAGGCGCGGAACCATTCGGTCCAGGTGTGCTGGGAGGCGGTGCCGAGGGCGGAGGCCCGCATGTCGCAGATGATCAGACCGCGGACCAGGTCGGGGCGTTTGGCGGCGAGCTGCCAGCCCGTCAGGGCGCCCATGGCGTGACCGATGAGGACGGCCGGGCCGAGGCCGAGCTGCTCCAGGGCGGCCTCGGCGTCCTCGACGTAGGCGTCCCTGGTGTAGGCGGCCTGCGGGGGTTTGTCGCTGCGGCCGTGACCGCGCTGGTCGAGGGCGACGGCCCGGTGCCGGGCGGAGAGCCAGCGGGCCGTGGGGGCCCAGTGCGAGGCGCGGCCCATCAGGCCGTGCAATAAGAGCACGCCGGGCAGGTCTGTGCCGCCGGACGAGGAGGAGGCCGGGGACCGGGCCGGGTCGTGCGCCCGGTCGGTCTTGGGAGGGTCGCCGAACTCCCAGGCCGCGAGGCGTACGCCGCCCGCGCCGGTCACGTCGATGCGCCGCGCCATTGATCCTGGCACCCCCAAGCTCCGCTCGGACCCGCCCGCCCGCTCTCGCGAGCCGGGGCCGGTCCTGTGAACCGTGTCCTGCCTGCCGCCGTGCAGGGTACCGATTTTATCGAATACCCATTCGAAAGAGCCGTCCCGCCGAGCAACACCCCTCCTTCGAGTGACACCGCTCAGGGATTGATCGCCGCCACCCAGGGGAGATCTTCAACGGGAGGCGGACCGCTCGGGGAAAACGGTCCGAGGGGATTGACCTTGAGAGCTCGGGGCTCCAGGTCAGCACAGGGGAGGACAGGCCCCGGCGCCACACGGCGCCGGGGCCCTCTCCGTCTCTCCGGCACGCCCTCCCCCTCCCCGGCCCGGGTGACATCGCTGTCAGCCACGCCAAGAGACCCTCACGTCCTATGCCTCACGCCACAGCCTTGCACGCGAAGCGTCCGGCCGCTGTGATTCGGCCCAGTGGGACCGAATCAACGGGACCGCGTCGACGGGACCCGCGCGCCGGGCCCCGGGGGCGCGGTCAGCGCTTGGCGACGAACACGTGGGAGGCGGTGTCCGACTCCAGCTCGGCGGCCTCGCCACCGCTGCCCACCAGCACGCCGCCCGCCGACTCGGTCACGCTCACCACCGAGCCGGGCTGCACCCCGGCCCGGCGCAGGGTGTACATCAGCTGCGCGTCCGTCTGGATCGGCTCGCCGATACGGCGCACGACGACCGTCTTGCCCTCGAGCCCCGGGTCGAGGTCGGCGAGGGACACCATGCCCTCGTCCAGGAACGGGTCGGCCCCGTCCGTCTCGCCCAGCTCCTCCAGGCCCGGGATCGGGTTCCCGTACGGCGACTCGGTCGGGTGCCGCAGCAGCTCCAGCACCCGGCGCTCGACCGCCTCGCTCATCACGTGCTCCCAGCGACACGCCTCCGCGTGCACCTGCTCCCACTCCAGGCCGATCACGTCGACGAGCAGGCACTCCGCGAGCCGGTGCTTGCGCATCACGCGCGTCGCCAGCCGCCTGCCCTCCTCGGTCAGCTCCAGATGCCGGTCCGCCGCCACGGACACCAGCCCGTCGCGCTCCATCCGCGCCACCGTCTGGCTGACCGTGGGACCGCTCTGGTCGAGCCGCTCGGCGATCCGGGCGCGCATCGGGACCACACCTTCCTCCTCCAGCTCCAGGATGGTGCGGAGGTACATCTCCGTGGTGTCGATCAGTCCGGACATACGTGCCCCTCGATGAGATTGCCGGAGGCTGCAGGCCCACCGGCGTGTGCGCTGGCCCTGCACCAATTCTGACGCATACCACCGACAACCGTGCCTCGCCGCGTGAAGTGCGGCCCGACGGGGCCCGTCCAGGCCCTCCCCGCCGGGTTGACGCCGTATTGACACCGCGCTGGTCCAGACCGCACCGTGATCCGCGACGCAGCCACATCGAAGGGGTCCCGCATGAGCGATCACAAGCCGGCCGGCCAGTTCCTCGACGCGGCGATCGACCTCCTGCGACGCGTCCGGGACGAGGAGGCGGACAGCATCGAGGCGGCCGGCACGCTGCTCGCCGACACCGTGCGCGGCGGCGGCCGGCTCTTCGCCTTCGGCGCCGGGCACTCCTCCCTCGCCGCCCAGGACGTGGTGTACCGCGCCGGCGGACTCGCCCTGATGAACCTGCTCGCCGTGCCCGGCGTCGTCGGCGTCGACGTGATGCCGGCCACGCTCGGCTCCGCTCTGGAACGCGTCGACGGGCTCGCGAGCGCCGTGCTGGACTCCTCCCCGCTGCGTGCGGGCGACGCCCTGGTGATCATCTCGCTCTCCGGGCGCAACGCCCTGCCCGTGGAGATGGCCCTGAACGCCCGCGCCCTCGGCGTCCGGGTCATCGGCGTGACCTCGGTGGCCTACGCCTCCGAGACGACGTCGCGGCACGTCTCCGGCACCTTCCTCAAGGACCACTGCGACATCGTGCTGGACTCCAAGATCGCCGTCGGGGACGCGGAACTCACCCTGGACACCGTCCCGGCGCCCTTCGCGCCCGCCTCCACGGTCGTCACCAGCGCCCTCATGCAGGCCATGACGGCCACCGCGGCCGCCGTACTCGCCGACCACGGCATCGAGCCCCCGCTGCTGCGCTCGGGCAACGTGGACGGCGGCCACGAATGGAACGGCCGGGTACTGGAGCAGTACCGGGACCGCATCTTCTACCGCCGCTGAGCCCACCAGCCCACCCCGGTCGCCGCACTCGCCGCGGCTACGGCCGCTCCACCGCGCCGGCCAGGTCCAGCGCGGTCGCGATCCGGACCGCCACGTCCTCGGCGTACATCGCGTCCGGCCGCTCGAAGGCGCTGCGTCCCGCGCCCCGCAGGAACGTGACGACGCCGAGCGTCCGGCCACGGCTGCGCAGCACCGCGCACAGCCCGTGCACCGTGTCCTCCGGCCACTGGCGGGCCGTGGCCCAGCGGCGCACCTGCTCGGCCGGCACCGAGCGCGCCCCGGCGCTGGCCCGCACCGAGCCCGCCCGCTCCACGCACTGCACGGCGGGGTGCCCCTCGCCGTAGCGCACGGGCAGCCCGGAGGTCCCGGACGGCACGCTGGGTCCCGGCGCGCCGGACGGGGTGGCCGCGACCCGCACCAGACGCACCGGCTCCGCCTCGTCGGTGTCCGAGGCGGCCCCGCCCACCACCCGGTCGATCAGGGCGTGGTCGGCGAACCCGGCCAGCGCGAAGTCCAGGTGGACGGTCGCGGCCTCCGCCGGGTCCTCGCACTCGGCCGCGGCACGCGCCGCCCGGTGCAGCTGGTTGGCCCGGAAGCGCAGCAGCGCCGCCTCCTGCTCGCCCTGCTTCGCCTCCGTGACGTCCTGGAAGAGCCAGCCGACGCCCAGTGGCACCGGCTCCTCCGCGAGCGGCGAGGCCAGCCGCACGAACCCGCTGCGCCAGCACCGGCGGCGCTCGCCCTCCGGCGTGCGCAGGCTCACCCACACCTCGGCAGGTCCGGGCGGCGCACCCTCGGCCAGGACGTGCGTCAGCGCGTTCTCCAGCTCCTCGACGCCCTGGGCGAGCAGGTCACCGAGCGGCCGCCCCAGGACGGACGTGCGCCCGGCCCCGAGCGCCCGTGCCGCGTGCGCGTTGACGACGGCGGGCCGCAGGTCCGCGTCCACCAGGACGACGCCCCAGCTCGCGTCCTCCAGCAGGGCCTCGCTCAGCGCGATGGACCGCTCCAGGTCGATCTGCGCGTGCACCTCGCTGAACGCGCAGTACACCCCGGCGGGCCTGCCGTCGGGACCGCGCACCGACGCGGACTGGGTGCGCACCAGCACGCGGCCGCCGTCCTTGGTCAGCAGCGCGAACTCGTGCACCTGGCGGCCCGGCGCCCCCATGGCGGACAGCAGCCGGTCCTCCACCTCCCCGGCGTCCGCGCTGCGCACGGCCCACCCGGCGAAGCCCTGCCGTCCCACGGCCTCGGCCGCGCTCCAGCCCAGGATCCGCTCCGCCTCGCGGTTCCAATGGGTGACGACCCCGTCCGCGTCGAAGGCGCACAGGGCCGCGTCCATGCCGTCGAGGAGCGCGGCCAACAGGTCCGCGCCGTCCCGCTCGGGCTGCTCCGGCTCGTCCGGCCCCAGCTCGTCGGTGGTCCCACTACGCCGCGAAGCACTCACCTGGACCCCCTGCAGGCTGCGTCCGCCGTACCGTACGTCGGTTCGCTCACTGGCCTTCATTCAACTCGAACGTGATGCAGCACACACCGAGTTCCCGCAAGTTCGCGGAAATCGTTGTACTGCGGAAACTCGGCATAAGCCCCCGTCATGACGGGGGCACGAGGGTCAGCCCGCAGTGGCGGCGAGCCTCAGGTCGACCCACTCGTCGCGCTCGCCGTCGAGCACGTACCGCTCCTTCTCCACGAACCCACGCGCCCCGGCGAACCGCAACCCGTCGGCGTTGGCCGCCAGCACCACGGTCTCCACCGCCCCGGCGTCCAGTACGCGCGCGTGCGCCAGCCCCTCCTCGTAGAGCGCCGTGCCGATCCCGCGCCCCCGGTACGCCGGCAGCACCCGGGCGATCACGGTCGCCACCCGCTCCTCGCCCGCGGGCGGCCGCACGGTGGAGCAGCCGACGAGCACGTCCCCGAGGTAGGCGTTGACCAGGCGGTTGCGTCCGGCGCGTGCCCGGGCCTCGTCGAGGGTCATGGCGGCCGGCGGCACGATCACGTTGTGCACGTGCCGCCACTCCTCCACCATGGCGTCCCCGTCCACCGGTTCGAACCGCAGCGCCGAGCCCGGACCGGCCACGACCGTGCCGCGCCGTGCGTCCACCTCGATCTCGATGCGCATCCGCTCGTCCGCGAGCCCGCACACCATCATCGTCGCGGCCGGCCGCACCCGCTCGAACGCCCGCCGCAGCACGGGCCAGCACGGCTCGAAGTCCTCCCGCGCGGGCAGCAGGTAGCGCACCCGCACCACGTCGGCGAAGGTGCACCCCGCCTCGGCCAGCGCGGCGCCGATGTTCCGCAGGCACTGCTCGGCCTGCTCCACCACGTCCCCGGAGATCGTCATCGACGCGTAGTCGAACCCGGTCGTCCCCGACACGTGCACCCGGTCCCCGTCGACGACGGCCCGGGCGTACCCGATCCGCTCCTCGAAGGCCGACCCACTGACCACCGTCCGCCTGACCGGCGGCTCCCCCAGTCGTTTCGTCATGGGCGAAACCGTAGGTGACCAGCGAAGACGCGTCCATGGAAGATCGACGACGAATCCATCCGGAAATTCGATTGATCGGCGGCCGACCGGTTCTTAGGGTGGGCCGTACACAGAAGGGAGGTGGTTCGGCAAATGTATGACATCCGGACGCGTGAGGTGGCTGCGGGCTAGCGGCCCGGCACCACACGGAGTGCGGCGCCGGACCAGCGCGTGAAAGACGCGTGCAGCCGGCCCAATCCCAAGCAGTCACCCGACCCGCGAGTCGCCGGTACGTCCGGCCGGCTCCTCCCCGGAGGAACCAGACTCGCGGGTCGCCTGCGTTCGGGGAGCGGGACCTCAGCCCGCGATGTCGGCGTAGCCCTCGATCTCGCGCGGGTCTCGGGTGCCCGGACCCACATAGCGGGCCGACGGGCGGACCAGGCGGCCGGTGCGCTTCTGTTCCAGGATGTGGGCGGACCAGCCGGCGGTGCGGGCGCAGGTGAACATCGAGGTGAACATGGGCGCCGGGACCTCGGCGAAGTCCAGCATGATGGCGGCCCAGAACTCGACGTTGGTGGCCAGCACCCGGTCGGGGCGGCGGGCGTGCAGCTCGGCGAGGGCGGCCTTCTCCAGGGCCTCGGCGACCTCGTAGCGCGGGGCGCCCAGTTCGCGGGCGGTGCGGCGCAGGACGCGGGCGCGCGGGTCCTCGGCGCGGTAGACGCGGTGGCCGAAGCCCATGAGGCGTTCGCCCGCGTCGAGGGTCTTCTTGACGTATGCCTCGGCGTCGCCGGTGCGCTCGATCTCCTCGATCATGTGCAGGACGCGCGAGGGGGCGCCGCCGTGCAGCGGGCCCGACATGGCGCCCACGGCCCCGGAGAGTGCGGCGGCGACGTCCGCGCCGGTGGAGGCGATGACGCGGGCGGTGAAGGTCGAGGCGTTCATGCCGTGCTCGGCGGCGGAGGTCCAGTAGGCGTCGACGGCGGCGACGTGCTTGGGGTCGGGTTCGCCGCGCCAGCGGATCATGAAGCGTTCGACGACGGACTGGGCCTTGTCGATCTCGCGCTGCGGGACCATGGGCAGGCTCTGGCCGCGCGCGGACTGGGCGACGTAGGACAGGGCCATGACGGCGGCGCGGGCCAGGTCGTCGCGGGCCTGGGCGGCGTCGATGTCCAGGAGCGGTTTGAGGCCCCAGGCGGGGGCGAGCATGGCGAGGGCGGACTGGACGTCGACCCTGATGTCGCCGGAGTGCACGGGGATGGGGAACGGCTCGGCGGGCGGCAGGCCGGGGTTGAAGGCCCCGTCGACGAGCAAGCCCCAGACGTTGCCGAAGGAGACGTGCCCGACCAGGTCCTCGATGTCGACGCCGCGGTAGCGCAGGGCGCCGCCCTCCTTGTCGGGTTCGGCGATCTCCGTCTCGAACGCGACGACTCCCTCTAGCCCGGGTACGAAGTCGGACATCAGGCGGCTCCTCGTGATCAGTGGTGTACGGCGACCTGGGCGGAGACGGTGCGGCGCCTCCATGGATCCACGGTCGTGCATCGACTCGCGGTCCCGGCGGTCACCCCTGTGATGCCCCGTACGGCCGTCGGTCATCCGGCCGGAGCGGGACCAAGAACCATATCCCCGGGTGCCAGGTTTGGGGAGTGGGTGCGGCACTGGGTGCCACCCCTGGCCGGGTGGCGGAGCGGATGCGGCAGGATGGGCGGCGTGACCGATCGCGAAGCCGATTCCGCCGTCCCCGCCGCCGACCCGGTGCCCTTCGATCTCGCCTCGATGCGCAAGCAGTACCGGGCCGAGGGACTGTCCGAGACCGGACTGGCCGCGACACCCGTCGAGCAGTTCGCGCGCTGGTTCAAGCAGGCCGCGACCGACGGCGGGCTGTTCGAGCCGAACGCCATGGTGGTCTCCACGGCGGACGCCGAGGGGCGGCCCAGCTCCCGCACGGTGCTGCTGAAGCACTTCGACGAGCAGGGGTTCGTCTTCTACACCAACTACGACTCCCGCAAGGCGCGCGAGCTGGACGCGAACCCGTACGTCTCGCTGCTGTTCCCCTGGCATCCGATGGCCCGGCAGGTCGTGGTCACGGGCGTCGCCCGCCGCACCGGGCGGGACGAGACCGCCGCGTACTTCCGGACCCGGCCGCACGGCTCCCAGCTGGGCGCCTGGGCCAGCGCGCAGTCCACGGTGGTGGCCGGGCGGCGGGCCCTGGACGCGGCGTACGCCGAGCTGGCGGCGCGTTACCCGGAGGGCGAGCAGGTGCCGGTGCCGCCGCACTGGGGCGGGTTCCGGGTGGTGCCGGAGGCGGTGGAGTTCTGGCAGGGCCGCGAGAACCGGCTGCACGACCGGCTGCGGTACGTGGCGGAGGGCGGCGGGAGCTGGCGGGTGGAGCGGCTGAGTCCGTGACGGGTGCGGGCGCCGCGGCTACAGCTTGCCCCACAGGTAGGCCGTGCGGTGGCCGTCGAGGAGGGCGGTCAGCCGGGCCCGGAAGTCGTCGCTGAGTTCGGGCCAGTTCCAGAACTCGAAGCCGAGGTGACCGAGAGCAAGCGGCGCCTCGTCCCACGTCCAGTCCTGGACGGGGACCTCCGCGGCACAGGCCGGGCAGACCACCGCGGCCGCACCCGTGTCGTGCCAGGTCTGCATCGCGGTGCTGAAGGTTGGCCAGGCGGCCGCGTCGTCGAGGGCGACTGACGCCGCACACCGGGGGCACAGGGCCGCGCCCGGCATGTCGGCGCCGCTGGTGAACCCGGTGCGCCGGGTGTGGACGGCGAGGCCGTCCGAGGGCGGGAAGTCCCAGTCGTCGGTCACCGCCCGCTCCCAGTGCGGGCCGGGCGGGTGTCCCAGGGCCTGGCCGGGGACGCAAGGGGTGCGCTCGCCGAGAACGATGCCCTCGGCCACGAGCCACTCCCGCACACGCCGGGCGAGCGGCTCGGAATCGCCGTCGTCCGCGTCGAGGTCGACGATCACCTGGAACCGGTCCCCCACGGTGTCAGTCCACCTCCCCCTCCAGCGCCGCGTCCAGCAGCCGCGCCCACTGCTGCACCACTCGTTCCCGCCGTGCCCCGTCGTCGGTGAGGAGGTTGGCCAGGCCCAGGCCGCGGGCCATGTCGAGGAGGCCCTGGACGGTTTCGCGGGCGCCGGGGCGGGTCTCGTCGGCGCCGAGGAGGTCGACGGCGATGCGGTGGCTCTCCCGGCCGACGCGGGCCTCCAGCTCGGTGACCCGGCCGCGCAGCTGCTCCTCGTTGGAGGCAGCCACCCACAGGTGCAGGGCGGCACGGAAGAGCGGGCCGGTGTAGAGGTCGACGAGGGCGGCGACCACCGCACGCCGGTCGTCGGCGGCGGCGCCCTCGGGGAACAGGGCGCGCAGCGCCACGGAGCGTTCCTCGGCGACGTACTCCACCGCCGCCGTGAAGAGGTCCTCGCGGGTCGGGAAGTGGTGCTGGGCGGCGCCGCGGGAGACCCCGGCGTGTTCGGCGACGACGGAGACCGTGGACCCGGCCCAGCCGCGTTCGGCGAGGCAGGCCACGGCGGCTTCCAGGAGCCGCTGCCGGGTGGCCCGGCTGCGGTCCTGCTTGGGGACGCGCTCCGCACGCTCGGCCGCGCCCACGGCGCCGCTCACACCACCCATTCCGGATCCCGTCGTTCGAGGAAGGCCGTCATCCCCTCGCGGGCCTGCGGGGAGGCGAACAGCCGGGCCGAGAGCGCGGTCAGGTCGGCCGCGTCCCGGTCGAATGCCTCCAGCACCCTAGCCGTGAGCAGCCGTTTCGTCTCGGCCAGAGCCTGCGGTGCGGCACGGCGCACACCGTCGAGGACGGGCTCCAGTACGGCGTCCACGTCGTCGCCGGCCGCGGTGACCAGGCCGGTCCTGGCGGCCTCTGCGGCGTCGAAGCGCTCGCCGGTGAGGTAGTAGCGGGCGAGCGCGCGGGGGTCGGCGCGGGGCAGCAGGGTCAGGGAGATGACGGCGGGTGCCACGCCGATGCGGACCTCGGTGAAGGCGAAGGTCGACTCGGTGGACGCCGCGGCGATGTCGCAGGCGGCGACCAGGCCGAGGCCGCCGGCGCGAACGTGCCCGGCGACGCGGGCGATCACCGGTTTCGGCAGCTCGGCGATCATCCGGAGCAGGCCGACCAGGGCGTCGGGCTCGGGCGGGTCGCGCAGGTCGGCACCGGCGCTGAAGGTGTTGCCGGTGTGGGTGAGGACGACCGCGCGGACGCCGGGGTCCCGGCCCGCGTCGGTGAGGGCGTCGGCCAGGTCGCCGACGAGAGCGGCGGACAGGGCGTTGCGGTTGTGCGGGGAGTCGAGGGTGAGGGTCTCGACGCCCCGCGCGCGCGTGCGCCCGACACGGGCGACCGGCGTCATCGCCGCTCCCTCAGCTCGCGGCGGAGGATCTTGCCGGACGCGGCGCGCGGGACGGCGTCGACGAAGGTGACCTTGCGGACGCGTTTGTAGGGGGCGACGCGTTCGGCGACGTACATCATGATCTCGCCCTCCGCGAGGTCGGGTGCGGCCGGCTGGCGTACGACGAAGGCGTGCGGTACTTCGTTGCCGTCGTCGTTGTACTCGCCGATGACGGCCGTGTCGGCGACGCCGGGGTGGGTGAGCAGGAGTGCCTCGAGTTCGGCGGGGGCCACCTGGAAGCCCTTGTACTTGATCAGTTCCTTGACCCGGTCGACGACGAACAGCCAGCCGTCGTCGTCCACGTGGCCGACGTCTCCGGTGTGCAGCCAGCCGTCGCCGTCGATCATGGCGGCGGTGGCGTCGGGTCGGCCCAGGTAGCCCTTCATGACCTGAGGGCCCCGGATGAGGATCTCCCCGGACTCGTCGGCGGGCAGGTCCTTGCCGGGGTCGGTCAGGGAGACGATGCGCATCTCGGTGCCGGCGATGAGCCTGCCGACGGTGCCGGGCGGCGCGTCGGCCATGGCGTCGAGGGGGACGACGTGGGTCCCCGGGGACAGTTCCGTCATGCCGTAGGCCTGGCCGACGGGGGGCAGGCCGAGCCGCCGGGAGCAGGCGGCGGCGAGGCGCGCGTCCAGCGGGGCGGCGGCGCTGACGACGTACTTCAGCGAGGAGAGGTCGTAGTCGGCGACCAGGGGGTGCTTGGCGAGGGCCAGCACGATCGGCGGGGCGACGTACAGGCTGGTGATGCGGTGGTTCTGGATGGCGGCGAGGAACTGCTCCAGGTCGAAGCGGGGCAGGACGACGACGGTGGCGCCGAGCCTGAGCGGGGCATTCATCAGCGCGGTCAGGCCGTAGATGTGGAAGAACGGCAGTACGGCGAGGACGCGGTCGCCGGGCGCGGCCGGCATGAGGGGTTCGAGCTGGGCGAGGTTGGTGGCGATCTGCCGGTGGGTGAGCATGACGCCCTTGGGGGTGCCGGTGGTGCCGGAGGAGTACGGCAGGGCGGCGACGTCCTCGGCCGGGTCGATCGCGACGGACGGTTCGGGCGCGGTCGAGGCCAGCATGTCGACGAGTGAGCGGTGACCGGGCGCGCTGTCGCAGACCAGGATCTCCTGGACTCCGCCCGCGAGTTCGGCGGCCCGGCGGGCGGTGGACAGCAGCGGCGAGACGGTGACGATCCAGCGGGCCGCGCTGTCCTTCAGCTGCTTGGCGAACTCCTCGGCGGTGGCGAGCGGGTGCACGGTGGTGACGGAGGCGCCCGCGCGGGTGGCGGCGTAGAAGGCCAGCGGGAAGGCGACGGTGTTGGGGCTGTGCAGGGCGAGGACGTCGCCCTTGCGCACGCCGGTCTCGGCGAGGGCGGCGGCGACGCGCCGGTGGAACCGGTCCACCTGCTCGTAGGTGAGGGTGGTGCCGTCGGTGCCGTCGATCAGCGCCGGGGTGCTCCCGAAGGCGGCGGCCCCGCCGAGCACGGCGTCGTGGATGGGCAGGTCGACGGGCGGGACGTCTGCGTACTCGCTGCGGAACACGGTTCCTCCAACGCGGGCTGGATACGGCCTCGTACGGGCCCGGTACTGGCCTAGTACGACTTGGGCAGGCCCAGGGTCTGGTGGGAGACGTAGTTGAGGATCATCTCCCGGCTCACGGGGGCGATACGGGCGACGCGCGACGCCGTGATCAGCCGGGCTAGCCCGAACTCGCGGGTGAGACCGTTGCCACCGAGGGTGTGCACGGCCTGGTCGACGGCCTTCACACAGGCCTCCCCGGCCGCGTACTTGGCCATGTTGGCGGCCTCGCCCGCGCCGACGTCGTCGCCCGCGTCGTAGAGGTGGGCCGCCTTCTGCATCATCAGGCGGGCGAGTTCGAGGTCGATGTGCGCCTGGGCGAGGGGGTGCGCGATGGCCTGGTGGGCGCCGATGGGGGTCTTCCAGACGGTGCGCTCGCGGGCGTACTCGAGGGCGCGGGAGAGGGCGTAGCGGCCCATGCCGATGCCGAACGCGGCCGTCATGACGCGCTCGGGGTTGAGGCCCGCGAAGAGTTGCAGGAGGCCCGCGTCCTCGTCGCCGACCAGGGCGTCGGCGGGCAGCCGTACGTCGTCGAGGGTCAGCTCGAACTGCCGCTCGACCGCGTTGAGTTCCATGTCGATGGCGCGGCGCCCGAAGCCGGGGGCGTCGCGCGGGACGATGAACAGGCAGGGTTTGAGCTTGCCGGTACGGGCGTCCTCGGTGCGGCCGACGATCAGGGTGGCGTCGGCGATGTCGACGCCGGAGACGAAGACCTTGCGGCCGGTGAGGATCCAGTCCCCCGCGGCCGCGTCGCGGCGGGCGGTGGTGGTGATGCGGTGGCTGTTGGAGCCGGCGTCGGGTTCGGTGATGCCGAAGGCCATCAGGCGGGTGCCGTCGGCGAGGGGCGGGAGCCACTCGCGTTTCTGCTCCTCGGTGCCGAAGCGGGCGATGACGGTGCCGCAGATCGCCGGGGAGACGATCATCATGAGCAGCGGGTTGCCGGCGGCGCCCAGTTCTTCGAGGACGAGGGAGAGTTCGGTGATGCCGGCGCCGCCTCCGCCGTATGCCTCCGGCAGGTTGACGCCTATGTAGCCGAGCTTGGCTGCGGCTTGCCAGAGGCGGGTGTTGTCTTCGGCGTTGGTGGTGTGGGGGTGGGTGTTGGCGAAGGCCGCGACCGCTTCGCGGAGGGACTTGTGCTCGTTGGATTCGATGAGGGTGGTCACTGTGCTCCTTCGGGTGCGGGTTCGTCGTGGCTGGTCGCGCAGTTCCCCGCGCCCCTAGGCCTCCTGGACTACCGCCAGTAGAGAGCCGACCGTCACTTGCTGTCCCGGTGCGGCGTTCAGCTCGGTCAGTGTTCCCGTCACCGGGGCCGTGATCCTGTGTTCCATCTTCATGGCCTCCAGCCACAGGAGGGGCTGGCCCGCCTGGACGGTGGTGCCCTCGGTCAGGCCCTCCGCGACGCGGACGACCGTGCCGGGCATGGGGGCCAGGAGGGAGCCTGGGGCGTGCTGGGCGGTGGGGTCGGGGAAGCGGGGCAAGGCGGTGAGGCGGGTGGCGTTGACGTGGATCTGGTCGCCGTAGCGGGCGACGTCGAAGCGGCGTCGGACGCCGTCGGTTTCGAGGACGACCCGTTCGGGGTCGGCGTGGACGACGCGGACGCCCTCGGCGGTGAGGCCGGTGCGGGTGTGGTGGTAGCGGACCTCGTGCTCCTCGCCCGCCATGGCGTAGCGCTTGACCTGCGGTTGTGAAGGCAGGTTGCGCCAGCCGCCGCCGAAGCGGCCCCCGTTGACCCTCGCGTCGGCCAGGGCGGCGGCGAGCGGGGCGAGGGGGTCGGGGGCGGACCGCGTCAGGTCGGCCAGGTGGCGGTCGTAGAAGCCCGTGTCCATGCGGCCGGACGTGAACTCCTCGTGGCGCAGGGAGCGGACGAGCAGGTCGCGGTTGGTGGCCGGGCCGTGGATCGCCGTCCGTTCCAGGGCACCGGCGAGGCGGCGGACGGCCTCCGCGCGCGTGGGTGCGTGGGCGACGGCCTTGGCGAGCATCGCGTCGTAGTGGACGCCGATGTCGTCGCCGTCGGTGTAGCCGGTGTCCAGGCGGATGCCGTCCGGGACGGCGAGGCGGTGCAGGCGGCCGGTCTGCGGGGCCCAGCCGTTCGCCGGGTCCTCGGCGTACAGGCGGGCCTCGACGGCGTGCCCACGCGCGCGCGGGGGTTCGGTTTCGAGGGCGTGGCCCTCGGCGACGCGCAGTTGGAGGGCGACGAGGTCGATGCCGAAGACCGCCTCCGTGACGGGGTGTTCGACCTGGAGGCGGGTGTTCATCTCCAGGAAGTGGGCCTTGCCGTCGGCGACGAGGAACTCGACGGTGCCGGCCCCGACGTAGTCGACTGCCCTGGCGGCGCGTACGGCGAGGTCGTGGAGTTCGGCGGCGAGTCCGGGCGGCAGGCCGGGCGCCGGGGCCTCCTCGATCACCTTCTGGTGGCGGCGTTGCAGGGAGCAGTCGCGGGTGCCGAGCGCCCACACCGTGCCGTGGCTGTCGGCGAGGATCTGCACCTCGACGTGGCGGCCGTTCTCCAGGTAGGGCTCGACGAAGACCTCGCCGTCCCCGAAGGCGCTCGTGGCCTCCGCGCGGGCGGCGGTCAGTGCGGCGTCGAGGTCGGCGAGGTCCCGTACGACGCGCATGCCGCGTCCCCCGCCGCCCGCCGCCGCCTTCACCAGCACCGGCAGGTCGGCCTCGGTGACGTCGGTGAGGGACGCGATGCCCAGCAGCTCCTTGGCGCGGGTCTTGGACGCCATCGCCTCGATGGCCTCGGGCGGCGGCCCGATCCACACCAGCCCCGCGTCCCGCACGGCGCGCGCGAAGTCGGCGTTCTCGGAGAGGAAGCCGTAGCCGGGGTGGACGGCGTCGGCCCCGGCGGCGAGGGCGGCCTTCACGATCGCCTCGCCGCGCAGATACGTCTCGGCGGGGGTCGCCCCCGGCAGGCGTACGGCGGCGTCGGCCACGCGCGCGTGGAGGGCGTTCTCGTCGGCGTCCGAGTGCACGGCGACGGTCCGGATTCCCCACTCGGCACAGGTGCGGAAGACGCGGCAGGCGATCTCGCCACGGTTGGCGACAAGCACGGAAGCGATCACTGGGTTTTCCTCACATCCGGAAGACGCCGAAGCCGCCGCGGGCGCCCTCGTAGGGGGCGGTGTGCACGGCGGACAGGCACAGGCCGAGGACGGTGCGGGTGTCGCGCGGGTCGATGACGCCGTCGTCGTAGAGCCGCCCGGACAGGAACATCGGCAGCGACTCGGACTCGATCTGCTGCTCGACCATGGCGCGCAGCGCGGCGTCACCCTCGTCGTCGTACGGCTGTCCCTTGGCGGCGGCGGACTGGCGGGCAACGATGGACAGGACCCCGGCGAGCTGCTGCGGGCCCATGACGGCGGACTTGGCGCTGGGCCAGGCGAAGAGGAAGCGGGGGTCGTAGGCGCGGCCGCACATGCCGTAGTGCCCGGCGCCGTAGGAGGCGCCCAGGAGGACGGAGAGGTGGGGGACGCGGGAGTTGGAGACCGCGTTGATCATCATGGCGCCGTGCTTGATGATGCCGCCCTGCTCGTACTCCTTGCCGACCATGTAGCCGGTGGTGTTGTGAAGGAAGAGCAGCGGGATGTCGCGCTGGTTGGCGAGCTGGATGAACTGGGCGGCCTTCTGCGACTCCTCGCTGAACAGGACCCCCTGGGCGTTGGCGAGGATGCCGACCGGATAGCCGTGCAGACTCGCCCAGCCGGTCCTCAGGCTCGTCCCGTAGAGGGGCTTGAACTCGTCGAAGTCGGAGGCGTCGACGATCCGGGCGATCACCTCGCGCGGGTCGAAGGGGGTGCGCAGGTCGGCGGGGACGACGCCGAGGAGTTCCTCGGGGTCGTACTTGGGCGGCTCGGCGAGGGGCGGGTCGGCGTACGCCTTGCGGTGGTTGAGGCGGGCGACGACGCGGCGGGCCTGGCGCAGGGCGTCCGGTTCGTCGACGGCGAAGTGGTCGGCAAGGCCGGAGGTGCGGGCGTGCATCTCGGCGCCGCCCAGCGACTCGTCGTCGCTCTCCTCGCCGGTGGCCATCTTGACCAGGGGCGGCCCGCCGAGGAAGACCTTGGCACGCTCCTTGACCATGATCACGTGGTCGGACATGCCGGGGATGTAGGCGCCCCCGGCGGTCGAGTTGCCGAAGACGACCGCGATGGTCGGGATGCCGGCCGCCGACAGCCGGGTGAGGTCGCGGAAGATCGCGCCGCCGGGGATGAAGATCTCCTTCTGGGAGGGCAGGTCGGCGCCGCCGGACTCGACGAGGCTGATGCAGGGCAGCCGGTTGGCGAGGGCGATGTCGTTGGCGCGCAGGGCCTTCTTCAGCGACCAGGGGTTGCTGGCGCCGCCGCGCACGGTCGGGTCGTTAGCGGTGATCAGGCACTCGACGCCCTCGACGACGCCGATGCCGGTGACGAGCGAGGCGCCGACGGTGTACTCGCTCCCCCAGCCCGCGAGCGGCGACAGCTCCAGGAAGGGCGTGTCGGGGTCGAGGAGCAGCTCGATGCGCTCGCGGGCGAGGAGCTTGCCGCGCCCCCGGTGCCGGGCGACGTACTTCTCGCCGCCGCCCGCGAGGGCCTTGGCGTGTTCGGCGTCCAGGTCGGCGAGCTTGGCGAGCATGGCCTCGCGGTGCGCGCGGTGGTCGGGGTCGGTGGGGTCCAGGGCGGAGGCGAGGACGGTCACGGCAGGACCTCCGGGGCGGGGGCGTACGACGGGACGGTCACAGGAGGGCCTCCGGGACGGGGGGCGTACGACGGGAGGGTCACAGCAGGCTCTCCGGGATGTCCAGGTGCCGGGCGCGCAGCCATTCGCCGAGCGCCTTGGCCTGCGGGTCGAAACGGGCCTGCGCGGCGACGCCCTCGCCGAGGATGCCCTCGACGACGAAGTTGAGGGCGCGCAGGTTCGGCAGCTGGTGCCGGGTGACGGGCAGCTCGCGGGCCTCGGGGATCAGCTCGCGGAACCGGTCGGCGGTCAGCTCGTGGGCGAGCCAGCGCCAGGCGTCGTCGGTCCGCGCCCACACGCCGACGTTGGCGTCACCGCCCTTGTCGCCGCTGCGGGCCCCGGCGACGAGGCCGAGGGGTGCGCGGCGCACCGGGCCCGGTGGGAGCGGCTGCGGCAGGGGTGGTTCCGGCACATGTGCGAGTACGACGGTGTCCTGGGCCGGGGGCGGTGCCACGCTCACGCGCCGCCCGTCATGGAGGACGGCCACATGGTCCACGGCCCCATGGGGGACGTACACATCCTCGAAGACCCCATAGGGTGCGCCCTTTCCAGGTGGTGCGAGCACATGGAACCCGGGGTAGCCCGCGAGGGCCAGCTCGATCGCGGCGCCGCTCAACGCCCGTCCCACGACCTGCTGGTCGGCGTCCCGGACGACGAGGCGCAGCAGGGCACTCGCGGTCTCCTCGGTCGCCGCGTCGGGCCGGTCGGTGCGGGCCAGCTCCCAGCGGACGTCGGCGACCTTGCCCAGGGCGGGTTCCAACTGCTCCCGGACCAGAGCGGCCTTGGCCTCGATGTCGAGGCCGGTGAGGACGAAGGCGACCTCGTTGCGGAAGCCGCCGAGGCGGTTGAGGCCGACCTTGAGGGTGGGCGGCGGAGCCTCGCCGCGCACGCCCTCGACGCGGACGCGGTCGGGGCCCTCCTGGCCGAGCCGTACGGTGTCCAGCCGGGCGGTGACGTCGGGTCCGGCGTAGCGGGCGCCGCCCGTCTCGTACAGCAGCTGGGCGGTGACGGTGCCGACGTCGACGAAGCCGCCGGTGCCGTCGTGCTTGGTGATGACCGAGGTGCCGTCGGCGTGCAGTTCGGCGAGCGGGAAGCCGGGCCGCCTCACGTCGCCGTCCTGGAAGAAGGCGTAGTTGCCGCCGGTCGCCTGTGCCCCGCACTCCAGCAGGTGCCCGGCGACGACCGCGCCCGCGAGCCGGTCGTACTCCGTCGGCGCCCAGCCGAAGTGCGCGGCGGCGGGCCCGGTGACCAGCGCGGCGTCGGTGACGCGGCCCGTGACGACCACGTCCGCGCCGGCCCGCAGGCACGCGGCGATGCCGAAGCCGCCGAGGTAGGCGTGCGCGGCCAGCGCTCCCGGGTGGGCGGCGGTGCGGTCGTCGCCCTCGACGTGCGCGACGCGGACGGGTGTGCCGAGGCGCTCGGCGAGCGCGCGTACGGCGTCGGCGAGACCGGCGGGATTGAGTCCCCCGGCGTTGGCGACGATCTTGACTCCTCGCTCGTGGGCGAGGCCGAGGCACTCCTCCAACTGCCGCAGGAAGGTGCGGGCGTACCCGGCCTCCGGGTCCTTCAGCCGGTCGCGGCCGAGGATGAGCATGGTCAGCTCGGCGAGGTAGTCGCCGGTGAGGACGTCCAGCTCGCCGCCGGTGAGCATCTCGCGCATGGCGGAGAAGCGGTCGCCGTAGAAGCCGGAGGCGTTGCCGACGCGGAGCACGCTCACCGGGTCTCCCCCGGCGCCGGGCGGCCGGCTCCCGGCGGTCCGGCGAATGCCTGGGCGATGTCCAGCCAGCGGTCGGCGTCCGGGCCCTCGGCGGTGAGGGCGAGGTCGGTGCGGTGGGCACGCTGGGTGGCGAGGAGGCAGAAGTCGAGCGCGGGGCCGGTCACCCGCTGCGGGGCGTCCTCGGGGCCGTACGTCCACAGGTCGCCGCCGGGGCCGGTGAGTTCGACGCGGAAGGGCTCGGCGGGCGGGGTGAGTCCGTGGGCGGCGTAGGCGAAGTCCCGGGCGCGGACGCCGATGCGGGCGACGTGGCGCAGGCGGTCGGTGGGCGGGCGGGACACGCCGAGGGTCGCCGCGACGTCGAGGCCGTGGGCCCAGGTCTCCATCAGGCGGGCGGTGGCCATGGAGGCGGTGGCCATGGGCGGTCCGTACCAGGGGAAGCGTGCACCGGGTGCGGCGGCGCGCAGTGCCTCGTCGAGGGCGGTGCGGTCGTGCCGCCAGGCGGACAGCAGCACGGCGGGGTCCTGCGTCGCCCCCTCCTCGGCGCCGTCGTCGACGTACCGGTCGGGTGCGGCGAGGGCCTGTTCGACCAGCCCCTTGAACCCGTCCTCGTCGGTGAGGGCGACCAGGGCGGCCCGGTCGGTCCAGTTCAGGTGCGCGATCTGGTGGGCGATCGTCCAGCCGGGCGCCGGGGTGGCCAGCCGCCACTCCTCGGGGCTCAACTTGGCCACCAGCGCGTCGAGTTCCTCGCTCTCCTCGCGCAGGTCGTCGATCACGGGCGTCGGGTCGGACACGGGGCGCTCCCCTCGGGCACGGCGATGTGCGGGGCGGTGTGGGGAGGAGCATGGCAGGGCCGGTATTAACAATCAAGCACGCTTGCATGATTTTCGCGACGCCCTCTCGAGGGCCGGCCGGCGCGTGACGCCTCAGTCCTTCTCGGCCCGCCAGACCGTGACGTCCGCGTCGAGGAAGGCGAGGTCGGGCATCGCGGTCGACTTGGTCTGGACGACGAGCAGCGCGATGTCCCCGTTTTGGTGCCTGACGCAGATCTCCGAACCGGCCGCCGCTGCCGCCAGGTAGAGACGGTGGCTCTTCTGGCTCTCGGTCATCAGGGCGCACTCCTCGTAGCCGGCGCCCGGGTCTCCGTACATCAGGGTGAAGACGCTGGTGTCGCTGTCCAGCGCGCAGCCGACGTCCTTGCAGTCGAAGCGGATGTCGCCCTTGCGGTCGTCGCGCCTGGTCCCGTCGGTGAGGCTCAGTGAACTGTCGGCGTCCACCGACGCTCCGTGGATCACCTGGGCCGGCGGCGATGTCGTCCCGAATACCGAGCCGTCGGACCCGCCGGATCGTTCGTCCGACGGTCCGTCCGACGAGGCGGGCCCCGCACCGGCCGACGACGCGGCCTCGTCGGCCGCCGCCGACCCCTCCGCCACCGGACGGGGCGTACCGGACGCCGACGCGGACTCGGACGCCGCCGCCGATGCGACCGCGTCCCGGGCCCGGTCGAGGTTCCGCCCGGCCGCGTCCAGGAGTGCCGAGCCCGCCGCGATCAGCAGACCGCACGCGACGACGGCGGCGGCCGAGATCAGGACGGCGCGTCTCCTGCGGCGCCTGCGCTCCTCCGGCCCGTCCGGCCGCCGCGGCACGGTCGGCCCTCCCGGTCCGACGGCGCCCGGCCAGGGCGCGGGGGCGCCGCCCGGCCAGGGCACCGGAACGGTCCCCTGTGGGACGGCCCCCTGCGGGGCGGTCCACGGCGCCGTGTGCACCGCGGTCGGGCCCGGGGCCGCGACCGGAGCCGCGGCGGTCGCCGGTCCGGTGGCCGCGACCGGCGGCGGCACCGCCACCGGCGGCCCGGCGATCTCCCGCCACACGGCAGGGCCGGCCGCCTCCCCGCCGTCCCGGCCCAGTTCCCGGCGGCACCACTCGACGATCTCCGCGGGGGTGGCCCGCTCCTCGGAGCCGGCGGCCAGGCACCGGCCGAGCAGGCCGCGCAGGCGCTCCGGCAGCCCGGACAGGTCGGGCTCGGAGTGGACGATCCGGTACAGCACGGTGGCGGCCGGTCCGTCGCCGTACAGAGGCTTGCCCAGCGCGGCGAAGGCGGCCGTCTGCCCGAGCGAGAAGACGTCGGTGGCCGCCGTGACGTCGCTCCCGGACGCCTGTTCCGGGGCCATGTACTGGGGCGTGCCGATGGTGGTGCCCGTGGCGGTGTGCGCGGTGCTGTCGGCGGCGAGCGAGATGCCGAAGTCGATGACGCGCGGACCGTCCGCGGCCAGCAGTACGTTCGCCGGTTTGAGGTCCCGGTGCACGATCCCCGCGCCGTGGATGGCCTGCAGCGCCTCGGCGACGCCCGCCATCAGCCACAGCACCGCGGGCACCGGCAGCGGCCCGTTGCGGGCGACGGCTTCCGAGAGGGCGGGCCCGGGCACGTACAGGGTGGCCAGCCAGGGCGGGGTGCCGTCCGGGTCGGCGTCGATCAGTTCGGCGGTGTAGGCGCCCTTCACCCTGCGGGCGGCCTTGATCTCCCGGCCGAAACGCCGCCGGAAGGTCGGGTCGTCGGCCAGTTCCGACCGTACGACCTTGATCGCCACGGGACGGCCGCCTCGGGTGTGCGACAGGTAGACCCGTCCCATGCCACCCGCGCCGAGCCGGGCCGCGAGCCGGTAACCGGCCACCGTGCGCGGATCGTCGTCCTGCAAGGGCTGGAAGACCTCGGCCGGGTGATTCATCGGTTCCCTCCCCATGATCCCGATGAGCTGACCAGGTACGCAGCCTATGCGGTGCGGGTGGCGGTCCGGCGCGCCGGGGCCGTCACCGGGCGGTCACGGCGACTCGGGGAGCGCCTTAGGACGCCGGCGCCCCACCTGGGTCCGTACCGCGCCCATGCTCGCCGCGATGACCAGCGCGATGGCGGCGGACTGGGTGGCGGACAGGGCCTGGTCGAGGATGAGGAAACCGGCCGCCGCGGCGATGGCGGGCTCCAGGCTCATGAGGATGGCGAAGGTCGGCGCGGGCAGGCGGCGCAGGGCGAGGAGTTCGAGGGTGTAGGGCAGGACGGAGGAGAGCAGGGCGACCCCGGCGCCCAGCGCGAGCGTCAGCGGGTCGATCAGCTTCGTCCCCGACTCGACGATGCCGAGCGGCAGGAACAGCAGCGCCCCGACCGCCATCGCCATCGCCAGCCCGTCGGCCTGCGGGAAGCGGCGTCCGGTGCGGGCGCTGAAGACGATGTACGCCGCCCACATGGCGCCCGCCGCCAGGGCGAAGGCGGCACCGGCCGGGTCGAGGCCGTCGAAGCCGCCGCCGCCCAGCAGGAAGACGCCGGCCAGGGCGAGCGCGGCCCAGACCAGGTTGACCGCGCGGCGGGAGGCGAAGACGGACAGGGCGAGCGGGCCGAGCACCTCCAGGGTGACGGCGGGGCCGAGCGGGATGCGGTCGACGGCCTGGTAGAAGAGGCCGTTCATGCCGGCCATGGCGATGCCGAAGACGACGACCGTGCCCCAGTCGGCCCGGGAGTGGCCGCGCAGCCGGGGCCGGCAGACCAGGAGCATGACGACGGCGGCCACGGCCAGCCGCAGGGTCACCACGCCGAGCGCCCCGGCCCGCGGCATCAGGCTCACCGCCAGCGCGGCACCGAACTGCACGGAGACGCCGCCTGCGAGGACCAGGCCCACCGGGCCGAGGGCGCCGAACCGCCCACCTGGAGCATCGCCCGGCGCACCATCCGCACCCTCCGGCACGGACGCGTGACCGACGGCGGGCGCGGCGGCGGCCGGGGACGAGGTGCCGGGGGTGGCGCTTGGGGTACTCACGGGGGCTCCGGGACGGTGTGCGGGTGAATGTCGTTCATCGTGCTGCACTGCACGGTCCAGAGTAATGGACTCTGTCAGGCACGTAGCACTTTTACGCAACTGTCGGGGCCGGGAGGTACGGCTGTCAACGCACGTCCGCCCGGCGAGCCGGAACCGCCTGCCCCGGCCGCCCGGCCAGGAGGTACCGTCCACCGGGTGAGACGACTCCTGACCCGCCTCTGGCGCCTGCTGCGCCCCGTCCAGAGCCGCCTGATGTGGCTGGTGAACGCCAAGTTCGTGGTCGGCGTGACCGGCGTCGTGCGGGACGACGCGGGTCGGGTCCTGATGCTGAAGCACCGGATGTGGGCGCCGGGCCGCCAGTGGGGGCTGCCGAGCGGCTTCGCGCACAAGGGCGAGGACTTCCGGCAGACCGTCGTCCGGGAGGTCAGGGAGGAGACCGGCCTCGAGGTGGAGGCGGGGCGGCTGGTCATGCTGAACAGCGGCCTGCGCACCCGCCTGGAGGTGGCGTACGAGGCCCGGCTCCTGGGCGGCGAGCTGCGCCTGGACCCGTCCGAGATCCTGGAGGCCCGCTGGTGCCGCCCGGACGAACTGCCCGAGGACATCCAGCCGGTGTGCCGTCCGCTGGTGCGGGGCGAGACGGTGCCCTGAAATCAGCTCCCCGGGGTGTCGAAAGCGGCGGTGCCCGATCGACGCAAGGGTGAAGGCAGTACACCCCACCCGAGGAGGCACCCCTCATGACCGCGACCGTCACCGCGGACCTGGCCATCACCCTCGACGGCTACGTCGCCGGGCCGAACGTCACCCTCGACAACCCGGGCGGCGACGGCGGCGAGCCGATCTTCGACTGGATCCACACCCTGGCGAGCTGGCGGGAGCGCCAGGGCATGACCGGCGGGGAGGAGAACCGCGACTCGGAGCTGATGCGGGAGTGGTTCGACGCGACCGGGGCGGTGGTCATGGGCCGGATGATGTACGACACGGGCGAGGAGTTCTGGGGTGACGACCCGCCCTTCCGCACCCCGGTCTTCGTCCTCACCCACCGCCCCCGCCCCACGCTGGTGAAGGAGGGCGGCACCACCTTCACCTTCGTCACCGACGGCATCCACAGCGCCCTGGAGCAGGCCAGGGCCGCCGCCGGGGACCGGAACGTGGACATCGGGGGCGGCGCGGACACGGTGCGGCAGTACCTCGCGGCCGGTCTGGTCGACGAACTCCAGCTCCACGTGGTGCCCACGCTCCTCGGCGACGGCCTGCGCCTCTTCGAGGGGCCGGGGGCGCGGCGGCGCGACCTGGAACAGGTCAGGGTCGTCGAGACCCCCCTGGCCACCCACCTGAAGTACCGCTTCGTGAAGTGACCGGTCACCCCATGCTCTTGGCCCCGTCCAGGGACTCCCGGATGATGTCGGCGTGGCCGGCGTGCTGAGCGGTCTCGGCGACGATGTGCACCAGCACCCGGCACGCCGACCACTCGGTGTCGGCCTCGAACCACGGCGCCTTCGGCAGCGGCTGCGTGGCCCCCAGGTCGGGGAGGGCGGCGATCAGCTCCTCGGTCCGGCGGGCCGCCTCCGCGTAGGCGTCCAGCACGCCGGCCAGCGTCTCGCCGGGCAGCATCCTGAACTCGTCGGCCCACCGGGCGACCTCGGCCTCGGTCATGGCCGTGAAGTCGCCCATCGCGGAGGGACCGTCCACGATGAAGGCGGTCCACTGCCGCTCCGTCGAGGTGACGTGCTTGATCGGGCCGCCCAGACACAACTCGCTGAGTTCCTGTCCCACATGGCTCCTGTCCCACATGGCTCCTGTCCTACATGGCCCCTGTCCTGAATGACTCCTGTTCTCAACTGATGCAGAGAGTGCGAAGCAGAAGGAGACACATGACCCAGTTGCTGCGAGTCCAGAACTTCACCGTCTCGAGCGACGGCTTCGGCGCCGGCGAGGGCCAGAGCCTCGAGAGGCCCTTCGGCCACGCCGACCCCGGGAAGCTGCTCGCCTGGGCCTTCGCCACCGACCACCCGCCCGTCGGCCCCTCCGGGCGAGGCAGTCGCGGGCTGGACGACTACTTCACCCGGGACTACGCCCGCGACATCGGCGCCGAGATCATGGGCCGCAACAAGTTCGGGCCGCAGCGCGGGCCCTGGCAGGACCACGAGTGGCAGGGATGGTGGGGCGACGAGCCCCCGTTCCACACGCCGGTGTTCGTCATGACGCACCACACGCGCCCGTCGTTCACGCTCTCCGACACCACGTTCCACTTCGTCGACGGCGACCCGGCCGCCGTGCTCGCCCGGGCGAAGGAGGCGGCGCGGGGCCGGGACGTCCGGCTCGGCGGCGGGGCCACGGTCATCCGGCAGTTCCTCGACGCCGGCCTCGTCGACACCCTGCACGTGGTGGTCGCGCCGACGGAGCTCGGTTCCGGGGCCCGGCTGTGGGAGTCCCCCGACGAGCTGCTCGACCGGTTCCACCGGGACGTCGTGCCCAGCCCGAGCGGAGTGACGCACCACCTGTTCTGGCGGAAGTGACATCCTTCCGGCGCAGATGAGGTTTTAGTGGGCGATCTCCCCGCCGCCCATCAGCAGGTCCAGCCCCTCGGTGTCGTCGAAGGTGCCCTCGGTCAGCCGGGTGACGCCGGTGGTGGACGGTCCCCCGGCGGTGCCCGGCAGCAGGTACGTGACGCCCTCGACCGTGTCACTGCCCGGCGCGGTCACCACGAGGTCGGCCCGTCCGTCGCCGTCCAGGTCGGTGAGGCCCACGGCGCCGCCGAAGTCGGCGTCCCCGCCCGGCGCGGCGCCGAGGTCGTCCCCGTCGAACAGCCGGGCACCCTCGCCGCCGAGCCCGTCCGGACCGCCCGCCAGGAACAGCACCTGCTCGGGCCCCGGCTCCCCGTACACGTCCCACCGGGGAGCCCCGGCCACCACGTCCGCGTACCCGTCGCCGTTGACGTCCCCGGTGTCCAGGCCGGTGAAGACGGCGTCCTCGTCCTGGGGTTCCGTGCCGGGTACGCCGGGAGTGTCGCGGTCGACGGTCGTCGTCCGGTCCCCCGGCCCCGCCGCGGACCCGTACACCACCGTCACCGAGCTGCGGCTGGCGTCGCCGCCCCGGGGGCTGAGGACCAGGTCGCCGTATCCGTCGCCGTCCACGTCGCCGATCGCCCCCTCGCCCGCGTCGGGGAGCCGGGTGTCCTCGGGCTGCGTGAAGCCGTCCCGGCCGCCGCGCAGGTAGCTCACCGGCCGGGTCCGGTCCCGCCAGGGCACCTCGGCTCCGGTGTCGGCGTCGTGGATGCTCACCAGGTCGTCGTAGTTCGCGCCCTCGACGTCCGGGGCGGGACGGCGCGGAGCGGGGACGCGGCCCGTCCCGGCGGGGGCGCCGTCCCGCCCGAACGGCCCCTTGAGCAGGCCCTTGCCGGAGCCGAGCCCGAAGACCAGGTCGGGATGCCCGTCCCCGTCGAAGTCACCGGCGGCGAGCTGCTCGTCCAGGATCGGGTCGTCGGCCCAGGAGACGTGGCTGCCGTCCGTCCCCGGCACCCGGACGCCACGCGACAGCCCGCCCTCGGACCCCCACATGATGATCACGCTGGGCTTCCAGTCGAAGACGGATGCGGCGAGATCGGTGTACCCGTCCCCGTCGAAGTCGCGGGCCACGACATCGGTCCCGAAGAACGCCTCGTCCCGGTTGCCGCCGGGTATCCCGGGGTCGTCCTGCGTCAGGTACTGGCAACGGGCGATCCCGGTCCCGTCCCCCGCCCCGTAGGCGATCTCGATACTGCCCCCGCCGTACCCGCCGGGCACGTCCCCCATCGAGCCGAGGGCCAGGTCGGGGTGCCCATCCCCGTCGAAGTCGGCGACGCCGTCCGGCGCGGGCCGGTCGGATGCGGGCCGGTTCGACCCGGGGTCGGTGGACGCGGTGCCGTGGACTCCACCCGTCCCGCACCCGTACGGCGCGGCGATGCCGGCCGGTCCCCCAGCGGCGACCACCATCCCCGCGGCGACCGCCAACGCCACGACGACCGCACCGCCCCCGATCACCCAAGCCCGCTTACCACCCCACCGCCGCGACGCCGCCTCCACCTGATCACCCGAACCGTCCATACGAACGATCACGCACCGGTCGCGGCACCCGGTTCCGACGCCTCGGACGGGCCGACGTCCCACGACGGGTCCGAGGCCCGCTTCGACCTCAGCCCTCGAGAGACAGACCGAGGGCGGAGTGCATGGACGAGCAGGTCCGGCGCAGGAGTGCGGGCAGTTCGCCCGGCAGGCAGTCGGGCAGACCAGCCGGCGCGGCCCCTGGACTCGCCGCTGGGACGACTCATGCGGCGGACGGTTCGATCTCCCCCGCGAAGACGATGACCTGGTCGATGAGGCTCCGTCGCAGATGGACGACGTCCGTTCCCGCCAGGCGGGGGCCGCCGTCCGGCGTGGTGAAGACCCACTGGTACCGGGCCCACTCGTCGGGCATGTCCACCGCCGAGCAGCGCACCATCGTGCCGGTCCCCGCCGGGTGGCGCCGGATGTCCAGCACGAACCGCTCGACCGCCGCGATTCCCTCGCTGCGACCCAACGGCCCCCAGAAGACCACGTCCGAGGTCAGAGCCTGGGAGAGCAGGGCCGTCACATAGCTGTCGTCGGAGGCGTTGAACGCGGAGATGAACGTGTCGATCGCGGAGCCTGCAATCTCTTCCTGCATGCCCCAGTAATACCAGCCGCCTCGCGTGCGCTCGTCCCGCGAGCCGCCTTCCGATCCCGGTGCTCCCACGGTGGCATCCCGGCGCCGGTCGTCAGACCTCGGTCGTACGCCCAAGTACCCCTCTGCTCCGACGCCTTGAGCGGGCCCCGACGCCTAGCGTCGGCCGCATGACCGGCAGATCACGCACCTCACGCAGAACCGTCCTCACCGCACTGCTCGCGGGAGCAGTGTCCGTACCCCTCCTCGGGGCCGCCCCCGCGTCGTCGGTGCCCGCCACGGCGCTGGAGTTGCCCCGGCCCACCGGCCCCCACCCCGTGGGCCGCCGCACCCTGCACCTCGTGGACCGGCATCGCGGCGACCCCTGGGTGCCGACGGCGCGGGGCCGGGAGTTGATGGTGTCCGTGTCCTACCCGGCACGCTCGTCCGGCGGACGCCCGGCGGCGTACATGACCGAGAGTGAGGCGCAACGGCTCCTGGAGGCCAAGGGACTCGCCGGCGTCGTACCGGCCGCGACGGTCGCGGGGACGCGTACGCACGCGCAGGCCGGCGCGCCCCCTGCGCCGAGTCGCCTCCCCCTCGTACTGCTGTCCCCCGGCTTCTCCATGCCCCGCACCACGCTCACCGCGCTCGCCGAGGAGTTGGCCGCCCGCGGTTACGTCGTCGCCGTCGTGGACCACGCCTACGAGTCCGTCGGGACGGAGTTCCCCGGGGGCCGGGTCCCGCCGTGCGTGGCCTGCGACCGGGTCGGCGTCGACGTCGACGAGGCGACGGTCGTGCGGGGCCGGGCCGCGGACCTCTCCTTCGTGATCGACGAGCTGATCGACCGCCGGAGTACGGGGGCACTGGCGCGCATGATCGACCCGGGCCGTATCGGCGTCGCCGGGCATTCGATCGGCGGAGCGGCGGCCCTGGCCACGATGGCGGCGGACCGCCGGGTACGGGCGGGGGTCAACCTGGACGGGGGCTTCTTCGTGCCGGACGCGGGACACGGCATCGGCGGACGCCCGTTCATGATGGTCGGAGCCGAGGCCGTCCACGGTCCCGGCAACACCGCGAGCGACTGGGCCGAGACCTACGACCGCCTGCACGGCTGGAAGCGTTGGCTGACCGTGTCCGGAGCCGGGCACTTCTCCTTCACCGACATCCCCTGGCTGGCGGAGCAGCTGGGGCTGCCCGATCCGGAGGTGCCGCTCTCGGGCGAGCGGGGCTGGTACATCACCCGCGACTACGTCGGCGCCTTCTTCGACCTCCACCTGCGCGGCATCTCCCAGCCCCTCCTCCACGGCCCCGCGTCCTCCCACCCCGAGGTCCACTTCCACCGGCCGTAGGAGACCCACCGGCCCCCTCACTCCAGCCCTTCCGCCAGCACCTCCGCCAGATGCCGCCCCCGCACCCCCGCCAGCTGCTCCAGCTGGGTCCGGCAGGAGAAGCCGTCCGCCAGGACCACCGCGCCGTCCGGAGCCTCGCGCACCGCGGGGAGGAGCTGGTGCTCGGCGCACGCGGCCGACACCTCGTAGTGGCCGGCCTCGAAGCCGAAGTTGCCCGCGAGGCCGCAGCAGCCGCCGCTCAGCTCACCGGCCAGGCCCGCCGACTCGCGCAGGCGCCGGTCGGCCGCGTCGCCGAGGACCGCGTGCTGGTGGCAGTGGGTCTGGCCGACCGCCGGGAGGTTCACCTGAGGCGGTGTCCAGTCGGGGGCGTGCCGCTCCAGGGCCTCCGCGAAGGTCAGCACACGCGCCGCCAGCCGGGCCGCGCGCGGGTCGTCGTGCAGCAGCTCGGGCAGGTCCGTGCGCAGGGCGGCGGCGCAGCTCGGCTCCAGGACGACGACCGGCGCGGACGTCTCCAGCACCGGGGCCATCAGGTCCAGGGTGCGGCGCATCACCGCCCGGGCCCGGTCGAGTTGGCCCGTGGAGACGTACGTCAGGCCGCAGCAGACCTGTCCCCGGCGGGCCGTCAGCAGCGCCACGGCCGACCTCGACGTACCGTCGCCGACCACCGCACCTCCCCGCAGCGTCGGCGGCAGCGCCACCCGCAGCCCCGCCGCCTCCAACACCCGTACGGCCGCCCGGCCGACGGAGGGCGAGAGGTGCTCGGTGAAGGTGTCGGGCCACAGGACCACCAGGTCCCCGCCCTCGGCCGGCCGCCCTCCCCGCCTCCGCCACCACCGGCTGAACGTCTCCCCCGCCGGCCGCGGCACCTCCCGCTCCCCCGCGATTCCGCCCAGCCGCTTCGCCACCGCCGCCAACGGCCGTACCGTCGCGAGCGCGTTGACGACCGGTGCCGTCCGCGTCCGGGCCGCCCAGCGCAGCCACACAGGCAGCCATCCCATCGCGTAGTGGGCGGCGGGGCGGCGGCGCCCGGCGTAGTGGTGGTGCAGGAACTCCGCCTTGTACGTGGCCATGTCGACCTCGACCGGGCAGTCGGAACGGCAGCCCTTGCAGGACAGGCACAGGTCCAGGGCGTCCCTGACCTCCGTCGACCGCCAGCCGTCCGTGACCAGTTCACCGGCGAGCATCTCGTGCAGCAGGCGGGCGCGCCCGCGCGTGGAGTGCGCCTCCTCCCCCGTCGCACGGTACGACGGGCACATCACGCCCGCCCCCGACACCGACGTCGTACGGCACTTGGCGACCCCCACGCAGCGGCGCACCGCCGCCGAGAAGTCGCCGCCGTCGGACGGATACCCGAACTCCACGTCCACCGGCTCGCGCGGCAGGACGGAGAAGCGGAGGTTGGCGTCGAGCGGGGCCGGGCGGACCAGCATCCCCGGGTTGAGGAGGTCGTCCGGGTCCCACACCGCCTTCGCGCGCTCGAAGAGGGCGACCGTCTCGGCGCCGTACATCCTCGGCAGCAGCTCGGCCCGCGCCTGCCCGTCCCCGTGCTCCCCGGACAGCGAACCGCCGTGCGCCACCACCACGTCCGCCAGCTCCTCCGAGAAGCGGCGGAAGCGCGCCACGCCGTCCGCCGACAGCAGGTCGAAGTCGATGCGTACGTGGATGCAGCCGTCGCCGAAGTGCCCGTACGGCGTGCCGCGCAGCTCGTGGGCGGTGAGCAGGCGCCGGAAGTCGCGCAGATAGCCGCCCAGCCGGGCCGGCGGCACCGCGCAGTCCTCCCACCCCGGCCACGCCTCCGAGCCGTCCGGCATCCGGGTCGCCGTACCGCTCGCGTCCTCCCGGATCCGCCACAGCGTCCGCTGCCCGCCCGGGTCGGTGACGACGAGGGCGTCCACGACGTCCGCCGCCCGCACGACCGCCTCCGCGCGGGTGCGTGCCTCCGCCTCCGTGTCGCCGCCGGTCTCCACGAACAGCCAGGCGCCGCCGCGGGGCAGTCCCTCCGTGGACGGCACCAGGTCCACCGCCATGCCCTCCACCGTCAGCGGGCCGAGCGGCAGCAGCCCGGCCGCCGCCTCCGCCGCGCCCGCCTCGTCGGCGTAGCCCAGCACCGCCAGCGCACGCGCGCGGGGCGACTCGACCAGCCCTACGACCGCCTCCGTCAGCACGCCCAGCGTGCCCTCGGAGCCGCAGAAGGAGCGGGCCACGTCCGCGCCCCGCTCCGGGAGCAGGGCGTCCAGCGCGTAGCCGGAGATACGGCGCGGGAGATCGGGGAAACCGGTGCGCAGCCGGGCCAGCTCACCGTCCACCAGCCCGCGCAGCCCCTCGGGTGCCCCGGCCCAATCCTGCCCGAGCCGCAGCCGCCTCCCCCGCGCGGTGAGCACGGACAGCTCGCGCACGCTGTCCGCCGTCGTGCCCCACGCCACCGAGTGGGAGCCGCAGGAGTTGTTGCCGATCATCCCGCCGATCGTGCAGCGGCTGTGGGTGGAGGGGTCGGGCCCGAAGCGCAGTCCGTGCGGGGCGGCAGCATCCTGGAGCCGGTCGAGTACCACCCCCGGCTGGACGACGGCCGTACGCGCCTCCGGATCGATCCCGACCAGCCGGTTCATGTGCCGGGTGAAGTCCAGCACCACGCCCGTGCCGGTCGCCTGCCCGGCGATGGACGTGCCGCCGCCCCGCGCCACGACCGGCACACCGCGCTCCCGGCACACCTCCAGTACGGCCGCCACGTCGTCGGCGTCCCTCGGGGCCACGACCCCGAGCGGGACCCGCCGGTAGTTCGACGCGTCCATGGTGGTCAGCGCCCGGGACGTGGTGTCGAACCCGACCTCGCCGCGGACGGCCCTGCGCAGTGCTGCCTCCAGATCGGTCATGCCCTCCAGCATGGGCGCTCGTAGCTCCGTACAGGTCCGCACGGCGGAGATCTCGTCTCATCGGACGGACATGTCTTCGTCCGGTTTGGCCGAGGGGATACCCTCCGGCTCGTGGCTGACATCCAGATTCCTGCTGACATGAAGCCCGCGGACGGTCGTTTCGGCGCGGGTCCCTCCAAGGTGCGGGTGGAGGCGCTGGACGCCCTGGCCGCCACCGGTACGTCCCTGCTCGGCACCTCCCACCGCCAGGCGCCCGTCAAGAACCTGGTCGGCAAGGTCCGCGAGGGCATCCGCGAGCTGTTCCGGCTCCCCGACGGCTACGAGGTGATCCTGGGCAACGGCGGCTCCACCGCGTTCTGGGACGTCGCGACCCACGGCCTGATCGAGAACAAGTCGCAGCACCTGAGCTTCGGCGAGTTCTCCTCCAAGTTCGCCAAGGCCGCGAAGCTCGCCCCCTGGCTGGCCGAGCCGACCGTCGTCTCCGCCGACCCGGGCACCCACCCCGAGGCCCGCGCCGAGGCCGGCGTGGACGTGTACGGCCTGACGCACAACGAGACCTCCACCGGTGTCGCCATGCCGATCAAGCGCGTGGCCGGTGCCGACGAGGGCGCCCTCGTCCTGGTCGACGCGACGTCCGGCGCGGGCGGCCTTCCGGTCGACATCTCGGAGACCGACGTCTACTACTTCGCCCCGCAGAAGTCCTTCGCCTCCGACGGCGGCCTGTGGATCGGCGTGTTCTCCCCGGCCGCGATCGAGCGCGCCGAGCGCGTGCACGCGTCCGGCCGCCACGTCCCGGAGTTCTTCTCGCTGCCGACGGCGATCAACAACTCCCGCAAGAACCAGACGTACAACACCCCGGCGCTGGCGACGCTGTTCCTCCTCGGCGAGCAGCTGGACTGGATGAACGGCCAGGGCGGCCTGGACTTCACCACGGCCCGCACCAAGGACTCCTCGTCCCGCCTGTACACGTGGGCCGACGAGTCCAAGTACGCCACCCCGTTCGTCTCGGACCCGGCCAAGCGCTCGCAGGTCATCGGCACGATCGACTTCTCCGACGACATCGACGCCGCCGCCGTCGCCAAGGTGCTGCGCGCCAACGGCATCGTCGACACCGAGCCGTACCGCAAGCTCGGCCGCAACCAGCTCCGCGTCGCGATGTTCCCGGCGATCGCCCCGACGGACGTCGAGGCCCTGACGAAGTGCGTCGACCACGTCATCGAGAAGCTGTAGCCGTCACGACCGGCCGACCGGTCCAACGACGGAGGGCGCCCGGCGGACCATCCACCGGGCGCCCTCCGCATGTCCGCGGGTCCTACTCCTCGCCGAACAGCTCCTCGGCATGCGTCGCGCTCAGCGAGCGGTCGAGCCAGGTGCCCAGAACATCGAGGTCCGTGCAGCCGATGACCCGCTCCCGGACGGAGTCGGGGATCTCGACACCCCGCACGTGGAGGATGTGCAGAATGTCCTCGGCCTTGCCCTCGGCCTTGCCCTCGGCCTTGCCCTCGCTCTGCCCCTTGGCGCGGCCCTCGAGCCAGGACTCCTCGACGATCGAGTTGCTGCCCGGGAAGTTCGGGGTGTAAGTGGCCATCAGATGCCTCCAGCAGTCACGACCCGGGCCCTCACCCAGTCCGATTTCGACGATCTCCGCCCAGTCGGCCCATGCCAAGTCACCGTCGGCGCGAGAGACGGAAGGTGCCCCCCGGGGGGCGGTGGGTCAGGCCAGTCCCGCCGCTATGGCGCGGCGGACCGCGTCGGCGCGGTCGCGGATGTGAGGTGCCCGTCGAGTGCCCGGATCCGGGTGTAGACGCCGCCCGCGACGCCGAGTACGGCGCCCGCGCCCGCCAAGGCCGCGATCAGCACCAGGTCGTTGCCGCCGGTCGGGACGGAGTCCAGGTACGAGTACGCCACGAAGGCCACGATCCCCAGCGGGATCAGGAACGTCCTGTGGTCGAGTCGGCCCTCCCGCAGCTGCCGGAAGACGACGAGGACGAGGGCGATGTCGGTGATCCACTCAGTCGTTGTCATGCCCTCAAGGCTGCTCCGACCAGGCGCTCGGCACCTGGACCCACGGGTGGAGCCGGGGGTGGAGATCCACCGCTCGCCCGGTCTCCACCCCCGGCCCCGAAGCCCCCCGAACGCCCCTACCGGCCCAGCCGCTGGAACCTCCGTACCGCCAGCGGCAGGAAGACCGCCGTCAGGACCGCCGGCCACACGCCCGCCATGAGCAGCGCGTGCTGTTCGACCCACGAGTCGCCGCCGCCGACCGGCGTGCCGAACAGGTCGCGGGCGGCCGCCGCCGTGGAGGAGATCGGGTTCCAGGCGGCCACCCAGCCCAGCCAGTCGGGCATCAGCTGCGGGGCGACGAAGATGCTGGAGATCATCGTCAGCGGGAACGCCACGGCGAACAGGCCGCCCGCCGCCTCCGGGTTGGGGACCAGCAGGCCCAGCCACACGCCGACCCAGATCAGGGCGAACCGCAGCCACAGCAGCAACCCGAACGCGGCCAGGAAGCCCCAGCCGCCGTCCGGACGCCAGCCCATGGCCAGCGCCGTCAGCATCATGATGGCCAACTCCGCGCAGGCGACGACCAGATCGGTCACCCCGCGCCCCGCCACCACCGCCGAGGACGACATCGGCATGGAGCGGAAACGGTCGATGACCCCCTTCGTGGAGTCGTACACCACGACCGTCGCGGTGTTGATGAAGCCGAAGGCCATGGTCATCACGAACATGCCCGGCATCAGGAAGTCCTTGTAGTCCCCGCCGCCGGGCACGGTCATCGCACTGCCGAAGACATAGCCGTAGAGCAGGACGGACAGGATGGGGAAGCCCAGCTGCCAGGCGATGTTGACGGGCTGGCGCTGATAGTGGGTCAGGCCGCGGCGGACGATGTTGCCGCAGTCGGCGAGCAGCCAGTACAGCCGCCCGCGCTCGCGCGGGACCGTCGCCGGGCCGGCGGCGCCGTCGACGTCGAGGGTGCTCATGCCGCCACCGCCTCCTTCTCCGTGCTCGCCGTGTCCTGCGCGCTCCCCGCGCCCGTACGGTGGCCGGTCAGGCGCAGGAACACGTCGTCGAGGCTCGGCCTGCGCAGCCCGATGTCCTCCACGGCGACGCCCTCGTCCTGGAGGGTGCGCGCCACCTCGGTGAGGGCCGACACCCGGTCGGTGACCGGGGCGTGCACGCGCAGCGCCTCGTCCTCCACCTCCGGTTCGCCCTTGCAGACCCGGGCGACCGTCTTCACCACCCCGGGGATCTCGGCGCGGTCGGCCACCACGACCTCGATCCGGTCGCCGCCGACCAGGTTCTTCAGCCCGTCCGGGGTGTCGTCGGCGATGGCCCGGCCCCGGTCGATGACGGTGATGCGGGAGGCCAGCTTGTCGGCCTCCTCCAGGTACTGCGTGGTCAGCAGGACCGTCGTGCCACTGGCCACCAGCGCGCGGACCGACTCCCAGACCTCGCCGCGACTGCGCGGGTCCAAGCCCGTCGTCGGCTCGTCCAGGAACAGCACGGACGGGGCGAGGATCATCGACGCGGCGAGGTCGAGACGCCGCCGCATGCCGCCGCTGTACTTGCCCACGCCCCGGTCGGCCGCGTCGGTCAGGTCGAACCGCTCCAGCAGCTCGACCGCGCGAGCCCGGGCCCGCCTGCCGCCCAGGTGGAACAGGCGGCCGAACATCTCCAGGTTCTGCCGACCGGTGAGCACCTCGTCCACGGCCGCGTACTGGCCGGTGAGGCCGATCCGCGCCCGCACCGCACGGGCCTGCCGGGCGACGTCGAGGCCCGCCACCTCGGCCCGTCCCCCGTCCAGCCGGATCAGCGTGGACAGGATGCGCACGGCCGTGGTCTTGCCCGCGCCGTTCGGCCCGAGCAGGCCGTGCACGGTGCCCTCGCGGACGGTCAGGTCGAAGCCGTCCAGGGCGCGTTTGTCGCCGTACCTCTTCTCCAGGCCCTCGGCCCGTACCGCGTACGTGTCACTCATGAGTCCCAGCCCCCTTCCACTTCCCAACTGGGTACACCGTACCCGATTACGCGTACACCGTACTCAGTTTCTTGGCACGGTTCTAAACTGACCGCATGGCAAGCGGTACGGAGACCAGCGGCAGCGGCGACATCGGCCGCACCCTCGAACTGTTGTGGGACACCGGCCGACGCCCCAGCCGGGGCCCGAGGCCGGGACTGACGCTGGAGCGGATCGTGGAGGCCGCCGTCGAGGTCGCCGACCGGGACGGGCTCGGCGCGGTCTCGATGCGCCGGATCGCCACCGAGCTGGGCACCGGCACGATGTCCCTGTACCGCTACGTCCCCGGCAAGGGCGAGCTGCTCGACCTGATGCTGGACCGCGTGCAACGCCCGTCCGAGAACCCCGCCGACCTCGGCGACGGCGGCTGGCGGACGGCGCTCCACGCCCTCGGCCACGCCACGCTCGCCCTCTACCGCCGCCACACCTGGCTGCTGGAGGTCAACCAGTCGCGCCCGATCCTCGGCCCGTCCGCCCTGGACGGCATGGAGAGGGTGCTCTCCCGCATCAAACCGATGGGCCTGTCCGACCCCGAGCTGGTCTCGGTGATCGTCATGATCGACGGGTACGTCGTCGGGGCCGCCCGCACGCAGGTGTACGAGCGGGAGGCCGAGCGCAGCTCCGGGCTGACGGACGCGGAGTTCTGGCAGGCCCAGGAGCCGGCGCTGGTCGAGGCGATGAACAGCGGGCGCTACCCGGTGCTGTCCACCCTCTCCGAGGACGCCTTCGGCACCGGCTTCGACCACTTCGAGTTCGGGCTGCAGCGCATCCTGGACGGGCTGGAGGTACTGGTGACCGCGCGCCGGGCGGCGGCGGATCCGGCCACCCCGGACGGCCCGGCCACCCCGGACGGCCCGCTCACCCCGGACGGCCCGCCCACCCCGGACGCCCCGGCCCCGGCGGACGGCTCAGCGGCGCCGGGACAGCCGGCGTAGGCCGAGCAGAGCCGCGAGGGCGAGGACCAGCCCGACCGCGCCGACCTTGAGCGTGACCCCGCCCGGGCCGTCGGACCCGGCGGAGTCCCCGCCCGAGGCGTCGGAACCGCCGCCGGAACCGCCGCCCTTGCCCGGCACGTCCTCCGCCTTCACTGGGCTGTTGGCGCCCTCCATGCCGAGCAGCAGTTTCTTGCCGTCGGTGGTGTAGGTGGCGGACTCGCCCTGCCCCAGGGGCACGCTGATCCGCCCCTTGCGCTGGATCTTCCCGCCGTTCCAGTCGTACCAGATGCCCCCGAGATAGCCGCGCACGGCGAACTGCTCGCCGTCCGGGGAGAACGCGGCGTCCGTCGCCCACAGGTCCACGGGCACGGTGGGCTTGAAGACGTTGCTCCCGGAGGACGACAGCTTCGCCGGGCCCTCGTACAGGTGCCCGCCGTCCTCGTTCTTGTCGATGATGTAGACCCGCCCGGTCTTCGGGTGGACCAGCATCGACTCCGCGTCGCGGGAACCGTCCGCGTACTTCACCACGTACTGCGTCGCCCTGACCGTCTGGTCCTTCAGCTCCGTCGGCTCGGGCAGCTCGTAGATCCACACGTACGGCCAGGTCACGCCGTCGTTGTCGCCGATGTCACCGACGAAGATCTTGTTCCCGGGTCCGATGCCGATCGCTTCCACGTCACGCGGTGTGCCGACGCCGGACAGCGCGACGCGGGCGACGGTCTCGCCGGTGGCGCCGTCCACGGCGTAGATGTACGGGCCGGTGTCCTGGTCGTTGTGGGTCCAGTAGATGCCGGGGTGCAGGCGGGACGCGGCGAGGCCGCTGGACTCGGTGATGCGCGGGTCCTTGATCGTGAACCCGTCGCTCCCGGCGGGCGCGTCGCCCCCGTCCGCCGCTGAGGCGGGCACGGCGAACGCACCCACGAGAAGGGCCGCGGCGAGGAGGGCGAAGGGTCGGCGCATGCGCCAAGCCTGCCATCCCGCGCGGGCGTTCACGTCGGCGGTCACCCCCTCGGTCACCCTGCGTGGTCGGGCTCACATCGCGCCGACCAGGCCGATCGTCCATGATGAGCGGATGCTCAGGTTCATGTTCGTCGGTGACTCCATGACGATCGGGAGCGCCGGCGAACACACGTGGCGCTACCGGCTGTGGCAGCACCTGCGCGACTCCTACGGCCGCCCCTTCACCTTCGTCGGCCCGCGCGAGACCCTCCACGACCAGGTGACGGACGCGCCCACCTCGTACGCCTACGCCGATCCCGACTTCCCCCGCGCCCACCTGGCCGGCTGGGGCGAGGGCTGGCACCACATGGCCCCGCTGATCGCGGAGACGGTACGGGCCTGCCGCGCGGACGTGCTCCTGGTCTCCCTGGGCCTGATCGACCTGGGCTTCTACACCAACGCCGAGCAGACCAACGACAACGTCCGCGCCTTCGTGGCGAACGCGCGCTCGGCGAACCCACGCGTGCGCGTGGCCGTGATGCCGGTGCTGCACAACATCCGGGTGGACGCGGACGACACCTTCGCCGAACAGGTCGCCCACTTCAACGAACTCCTGGCGAAGACCACCACCGACCTCGACGACCCGCGCTCCCCGCTGCTGTTCGTCCCGCCGCCACCCGCGTACGACTTCCACACGGACACCTACGACGGCACGCACCCCAACGAGAGCGGCGAGCACCGGATCGCGGAGGCGTTCGCGACGGCGATGGACGAGGAGTGGGGGCTGGGCGGGCCCTACTCCCCCGCCTCGTAGGCCGCCCGGATCTCCCGGACCAGCCGGTCGGCACAGGACCGCACGGCCCGGCCGTTCCAGTCCTCCGTCTCCTGTCCGAGGTAGACGGCGCGCGCGTGGGCGAGCGGCGGCCGGTACGGGGCAGGCAGCCGCCCCAGGGCCCAGTCCGCCGCCGCGTCCTTCGACCGGATGTCACCGGTGACGAGCGTGCTCCAGACGCGGGCGAGGGTGAGCAGCACGTTGCGCGTGTCCGACTCCAGCTCGCCCAGCAGCTCCGGCACCCCGGCGGTGATCGCCCGCCGCAGGTCGAAGTGCGGCACGGGGTCGAGCAGGGCCGCGGGCGGCGGGCCGTACAGCGGGGCGTCGGCGCGCAGCACCATGGTCAGGAGCGGGGCGAGGTCGGGGTCGTCCTCCGGCTCCGGGACGGCGCCGCGTTCGTAGGCGTCGCGCAGCCACTCGCCGTACAGGTACTCCCGGCGGGGCGGATACCGCCAGGGCCGGACCTCGTCCCGCACCACGGCGATCAGCTCGACGGGGCGCCCTTCGCCGCCGGACACGCCGAGCAACTCCCCGGTGAGCCGCGCGCGTTGCCCGTACGTCGTCGGACGCGCCAGGACGACGAGGAGATCGAGGTCGCTGTACGGGCGCAGCCCGCCGAGGGTGGCCGAGCCGTGCGCGTAGACGCCGAGCACGTCGCCGTCCTCGTCGAGGTGGCGCCGGACGAGGGCGACGAGGTGGTCGGTGCGGTCCCGGTCCCGCTCTGGCATATGCGCGTCCTCCCGTGTCCAGGTCGCCGTGCGTATCGTTGTACCGCGCGGCTGTACTCGTCGTTGGGTCAGCCGGGGAGGAGCGCCACGATGACCGTCCTTGACGACAGGATCGCGATGGCCGAGAGCGACAACACGCGTCGACTCGACGAGATGTTCGAGCGACTCGAGAGGATGCCCGTCCCCGAGGGTTACAAGGTCGAGGTCGTCGGGGGGGTTGTCTACATGGCACCGCAGCGGGACATCCACTGGGAAACCATCCTCGAGATTCTTTGGGCTCTGGAAGATCACTTCGGCCGGCGGCAGGCGAGGATCCTCTCGGACGTCCGCATCGACTTCCCCGGCCACGAGAACGGGTTCTGTCCGGACGTCGCCAAGATCAAAGCTGGGGCGAAGAAGGACGCCAACGGCAAGTGGCGCTACGCGGATGTCGAGTTCGTGGCCGAAGTCATTTCCAGAGGCACGGCGCGGAACGACTACGAAGCCAAGAAGACCGCCTACGCCCTCGCGGAGGTACCGGTCTATCTCATCGCTGACCCCTATGCACGCAGGTGCCGCTTGTTCACCCACCCCAAGGACGGCATCTACGTGACCGACACCTCCATCGAGTACGGCGGAATCGTAGACATGACAAACACGCACCTGGGCCTCACTCTCAGGACAGCCGACTTCCCCCGCGACTGAGCGGGCCCGCTTGCCTGGAGCGCACTCCAAGTCGTTGGCTTGGGGACCATGAAGTACACGCAGCTCGGACGCACGGGACTCAAGGTCAGCCGGCTCGTCCTCGGCACCATGAACTTCGGTCCGCAGACCGACGAGGCCGACAGCCACGCCATCATGGACGCGGCGCTGGACGCCGGCATCAACTTCTTCGACACCGCCAACGTGTACGGCTGGGGCGAGAACAAGGGCCGCACCGAGGAGATCATCGGCAACTGGTTCGCCAAGGGCGGCGACCGGCGCGACAAGACCGTCATCGCCACCAAGGTGTACGGCAACATGGGCGCCGACGGCGAGGCGTGGCCCAACCACGACAAGCTGTCCGCCGTGAACATCCGGCGGGCGGTGGACGCCAGCCTGAAGCGGCTGCGGACCGACCACATCGACCTGTACCAGTTCCACCACATCGACCGCGCCACCGGCTTCGACGAGATCTGGCAGGCGATCGACACCCTGGTCCAGCAGGGCAAGGTGCTGTACGCCGGGTCGTCGAACTTCCCCGGGTACAAGATCGCGCAGGCCAACGAGACCGCCGCCCGGCGCGGCGGCACCATCGGCCTGGTCAGCGAGCAGTGCCTGTACAACCTGGCGGAGCGGCGTGCCGAGATGGAGGTGATCCCGGCCGCGCAGGAGTACGGCCTCGGCGTCATCCCGTGGTCCCCGCTGCACGGCGGGCTGCTCGGCGGGGTCATCAAGAAGGAGGTCCAGGGCGGTCGCCGGGCCTCGGGGCGCGCGGCCGACGCCCTGGCCGACCCCGCGCAGCGGGCGCAGGTCCAGGCGTACGAGGACCTGCTCGACAAGCACGGCGTCGAACCGGGCGAGACGGCGCTGGCCTGGCTGCTGACCCGGCCCGGCGTGACCGGTCCGATCGTGGGGCCGCGCACCGCCGAGCAGCTCGCGTCGGCGCTCAGGGCCGTGGAGCTGGAGCTGTCGGACGAGCTGCTGACCGGGCTCGACGAGGTCTTCCCGGGTCCCGGGCCCTCCCCGGAGGCCTTCGCCTGGTAGCGGGGTGAGGCGATGAGCGGGGCGGCGGCCGCCCCACGGGCCGGTCAGCCGAGGGCCGCCGCCACCGCCACCACGACGAGCATCAGCACGAGCACACCGGCCATGATCCGGTTACGGGTCTTCGGTTCCACGCCCCCGAGCCTAACCGGCTGCGCCGAGCGGGCTGCGGGCGACCGCCTCGTAACGGGGCTGCTCGCCCGGCACGCCCGACTCCGGCAGGTTGCTGCGGACCAGTGCCAGGTCGGTCACGGTCCAGGTGGGGCCGGTGAAGCCGGACAGCGCCTCGACGTAGGGGCGGACGTCGAAGGACTGCCTGCTGCGGGCCAGGGTCAGGTGGGGCTTGTAGCGCCGGTGCTCGCCCATCTCGACGCCCGCCCTGCGTCCCGCCGACTCCGCCCGGTCGGCCAGCAGCCGCAGGGTCGCCAGGCCGCCCTCGGCGCCCGCCCACAGCGCCCGCCCGCGCCCGAACTGGCCGCCTCCGCGCAGCGCCAGCTCGAAGGGCGCGGTGCGGCGGGCCGCCCGCTCCAGGCGGGCCGACAGGTCGGGTAGGAGGTCGTCGTCGACCTCGCCGTAGAAGGCGAGGGTGAGGTGCCACCCCGGGCGGCCGGTCCACCGCAGCCCGTCCGCACCGGGCAGCCCCCGCAGCACGGCCACCTCGTCGGCGAGCGCGGCGGTGACGTCCTCGGGCGGCAGCACGGCGGCGAACAGTCTCATGCCGCCAGCCTCGCAGAGCCCCGCCGCACAGTCCCCCGGATCTCCTACGCCGCCGGTGCCAGTGCCTCCCGGCGCTCGCGCGCCACGAAGCGGACCTGCGGGTGGCCGCGGTGCCAGCCGACCGACAGGCGCAGGTTGCCGACGCGGGCCAGGACCAGGCCGATGACGAGCGCGGCGGTGGCGGCCACCGCGCCGCCCGCGGCGAAGCCGACCCGGGCGCCGTAGGTGTCGGTGACCCAGCCGACGATCGGGGCGCCGACCGGGGACCCGCCGAGGAAGACCATCATGTACAGGGCCATCACACGGCCCCGCATGGCCGGGTCGGTGGACATCTGGATGCTGGTGTTGGCGGTGACGTTGACGGTCATGCTGAAGACGCCGATCGGCACCATGAGCAGCGCGAAGAGCCACAGCTCGGGCGCGGTCGAGGCCACGATCTCCAGGGCGCCGAAGCCGAGCGCCGCCGCGATCAGGACGCGCAGCCGGGCGGTGCCGCGGCGGGCTGCGAGCAGGGCGCCGGCCAGCGAGCCGACGGCCATGAGGGTGTTGAAGAGGCTGTACGCGCCGGCACCGGCGTGGAAGACGTCGTCGGCGAAGGCGGACAGGAAGACCGGGAAGTTGAAGCCGAAGGTGCCGATGAACCCGACCAGCACGATGGTCCAGATCAGCTCGGGGCGGCCGGCCACGTAGTGCAGGCCCGCGCGCAGCTGGCCCTTGCCGCGCGGGGCGGGCCGGACGATGTGCAGCTCGCGGGCGCGCATCAGCAGCAGGCAGGTGAGCGGCGCGACGAAGGACAGGCCGTTGGCGAGGAACGCCCAGCCGGTGCCGACCCCGGTGATCATCAGACCGGCGACGGCGGGGCCGACGAGCCGGGCGGACTGGAAGTTGGCCGAGTTCATGCTGACCGCGTTCTGCAACTGGTCGCGGCCGACCAGCTCGGAGACGAAGGTCTGGCGCGCCGGGTTGTCCATGACGGTGGCCAGGCCCATCGCGAAGGCGGCGACGTAGACGTGCCAGACCTGGACGTGTCCGCTCAGGGTGAGGACGGCGAGGGCGAGCGCGGTCAGGGCCATCGCGGACTGGGTGACCAGCAGCGTGGGCCGCTTGGGCAGGCGGTCGACGAGGACGCCGCCGTAGAGGCCGAAGAGGAGCATGGGCAGGAACTGCAGGGCGGTGGTGATGCCGACGGCGGCCGAGGAGCCGGTGAGGCTGAGCACCAGCCAGTCCTGGGCGATGCGCTGCATCCAGGTGCCGATGTTCGAGACGACCTGGCCCATGAAGAACAGGCGGTAGTTCCTGACCTTGAGAGAGGCGAACATCGACGTCCTGCGAGGGGCGTCGGGGGTCGTGGTGGTCGGGTTGTCGGGGCCGTCAGGTGCGGGGGCGGAAGCTGCTCCGGATCCCGTACTCAAAAGGTTCGCCTCCTCGCGAGAACTGCCTTACTTGTGTGCGAGCTTCTCCAGCACGGGGGCGGCGGCGCGCAGTTTCGCCCACTCGTCCTCGTCGAGCCCCTCGACCAGAGTGGCCAGGAACGCGTTCCGCTTGCGGCGGCTCTCCTCGAGCATCACCACGGCCTGCTCGGTCTGCGTCACGACCTTCTGGCGCCGGTCCTCGGGGTGCGGCTCCAGCCGGACCAGGCCCTTGGCCTCGAGCAGCGCCACGATGCGGGTCATCGAGGGCGGCTGGACGTGTTCCTTGCGGGCCAGCTCGCCCGGGGTCGCACTGCCGCACAGGCCCAGGGTGCCCAGCACCGACATCTCGGTGGGACTGAGCGACTCGTCGACCCGCTGGTGCTTGAGTCGGCGGGACAACCGCATCACGGCGGAGCGCAGGGAGTTCACGGCGGCGGCGTCGTCGCCATGCTTGAGGTCCGGCATGTTCCTTAGCCTAACTCATTAGTCTCGCGAAATACCACCGCACGACCGTCCGCCTGCCCGTGACGCCCGCCACTGAAACCAGCAGTTCACCCGTACGAGTGAGTCGTTTCCGGAAATGGAGGCATCACCCGGCCGACCCGGGCGACCCTCGTGCTCATGGGGACCAGCGTGCTCAGCCTGCGGATAGACGGGGAGCTGCTCGACCGGCTCCGGGACCATGCGGCCAAAAGAGGAATGAGCGTCCAGGACTATGTCGTCCGGACGCTCATTCGGGATGACTTCGACGAGCGGTTCCAGTCCGCCGTGGAGGAGACGGAACGGTTCTACGGGGTCACCTGAGGCTCACCCGAGCAGTGCCGATCAGGTCAGGCCCAGGGCCGGCATCAGGTAGTAGAAGGCGAAGACCGCCGACACCACGTGCATCGCGACCGGCACCTCGCGGCCCCGTCCGGCCGCCAGGCGCAGCACCGAGAAGGTGATGAAGCCCATGCCGATGCCGTTCGTGATCGAGTAGGTGAACGGCATCATCAGCATCGTCACGAAGGCCGGGATGGCGATGGTGAAGTCGGACCAGTCGATCTCCCGGATCGAACCGGCCAGGATCAGGAAGCCGACCGCGATCAGCGCGGGGGTCGCCGCCTGCGACGGGACCATGGTGGCGACCGGCGTGAGGAACAGCGCCAGGGCGAACAGGGCGCCGGTGACGATGTTGGCGAAGCCGGTGCGGGCACCCTCGCCGACGCCCGCCGTGGACTCCACGAAGCAGGTGGTGGCGGAGGCGGAGCTGGCGCCGCCCGCGGCGACCGCGATGCCGTCGACGAACAGGACCTTGTTGATGCCCGGCATCTGGCCCTCTCCGTCGGTCAGCTTCGCCTCGTCGCTGACGCCCATGATCGTGCCCATCGCGTCGAAGAAGCACGACAGCAGCACCGTGAAGACGAACAGCACCCCGGTCAGCACGCCGACCTTGTCGAACCCGCCGAACAGGCTGACCTCGCCGACCAGCCCGAAGTCGGGCGTGGCGACCGGGTTGCCGGGCCACTCCGGGGTGGTCAGGCCCCAGGACGGGATGTCGGTGACCGCGTTGATGATCACCGCGAGGACCGTCATCACGACGATGGAGATCAGGATGGCGCCCGGGGTCCTGCGGACGATCAGCGCGAGGGTCAGCAGCACGCCGAGGACGAAGACCAGGACCGGCCAGCCGTGCAGGTGGCCGCCCACGCCCAGCTGGAGCGGGACGGTGGTCTGCGCGGCGTCGGGCATCCGGGTGATGAAGCCGGAGTCGACGAGGCCGACGATCATGACGAACAGGCCGATACCGATGGAGATGGCCTTGCGCAGGCCGTAGGGCACCGCGTTCATCACGCGCTCCCGCAGACCGGTGGCGACCAGCAGCATGACGATGAAGCCGGCCAGCACCACCATGCCCATGGCGTCCGGCCAGGACATCCGCGGGGCGAGCTGGAGGGCGACGACGGAGTTCACGCCGAGACCGGCGGCGAGCGCGATCGGCACGTTGCCGATGACGCCCATCAGGAGGGTGGTGAAGGCGGCCGTCAGCGCGGTGGCGGTGACCAGCTGACCGTTGTCGAGCTGGTTGCCGTACATGTCCTTCGCGCTGCCCAGGATGATCGGGTTCAGCACGATGATGTAGGCCATCGCGAAGAAGGTGGCGAAGCCGCCGCGGATCTCACGGGGCAGGGTGCTGCCGCGCTCGGAGATCTTGAAGTAACGGTCGAGACCGTTCTGCGGGGGACGCCGGTCTTCCGGCGACTCGGGGGACGGTGGGACCTTGGCGGAGGCCGAGGTGGACATGCGGGGACCTCATCACCAACAGGTTCCCCCACGGCCTTGTCGGTGTTCCTATTGGTGTTTTCTACGAATGAAAGCGGTCAGAGACAAACGGGTTCAGTATGAACGTATGAGCCCCTGATCGCTATCTCCGCGCGTAGACCCGCTCAATCACCGCGTGGCGCCGCGCCGTCAACCCGTTCGCACGCTCCTCGTAAGCTGTACGCATGACGAAGTGGACACCCAGGCACGAGGCGCCGGAGCCCCTGGAGGGCCCCGTGGTCCCGACCATCGTCGGCGGCACCATCCTCTGGTTCGTCCTCTTCCTGGTGCAGCTGCCGTTCTACGGCTGGTTCGACGACCACGGGCACACCTGGTGGGTGTGGACCTGCCTGGCCGGCGCGGGCCTCGGCCTGATCGGCATCTGGTACGTCCGGGGCCGCGACGCCGCACTCAAGCGGGACGCCGCCGCGCGGGACGCACAGGATCCGCAGGGCACGCAGGCGGACCGGCCCACCGCCTAGGACCGGGCGCCCACCGGCTAGTACCCCGGTAGTACCAGGGCAGCACACCGCGCCGGGCCGCCTCGTACCCAGGTCGGATCTTCTCCGCACTCGGTGGGTGAAGCCGTAAAACCGCACGTACCGTCGATTGCATGACGCATCTCGACGCGGACAGACGCGATCCCGCGCACCCCGCGCACGCCGTTGACACCTCTTCGCCCGCGACCGGACTCACGGCTGCCGGGGTCGCCGAACGGATCGCCCGCGGCCAGGTCAACGACGTGCCGGTGCGCAGCAGCCGCTCACTGGCCGACATCGTCCGCGCCAACGTCTTCACCCGGTTCAACGCGATCATCGGCGTGCTCTGGGTGATCATGCTGATCGTCGCGCCGATCCAGGACAGCCTGTTCGGCTTCGTGATCCTCGCCAACACCGGCATCGGCATCATCCAGGAGTGGCGGGCGAAGAAGACCCTCGACTCGCTGGCCGTGATCGGCGAGGTCCGGCCGACGGTGCGCCGGGACGGGAAGCCCGCCGAGATCAGTACGTCCGAGATCGTGCTGGACGACGTCATCGAGATCGGCCCCGGCGACAAGGCCGTGGTCGACGGGGTGTGCGTCGAGGCGGACGGGCTGGAGATCGACGAGTCGCTGCTGACCGGCGAGGCCGACCCGGTCGTCAAGCAGCCCGGCGACCAGGTCATGTCGGGCAGCTTCGTGGTCGCGGGCGGCGGCGCCTTCCGGGCGACCAAGGTGGGCCGCGAGGCGTACGCGGCGCAGCTCGCCGAGGAGGCGTCCCGCTTCACGCTGGTCCAGTCCGAGCTGCGCTCCGGCATCTCGACGATCCTCAAGTACGTCACCTGGATGATGGTCCCGACCGCGATCGGCCTGATCCTCAGCCAACTGCTCGCCAAGGACAACGAGCTGGACGACTCGATCGCGCGCACCGTCGGCGGCATCGTGCCCATGGTCCCCGAGGGCCTGGTCCTGCTCACCTCCGTCGCCTTCGCGATCGGCGTCATCCGGCTCGGCCGCAAGCAGTGCCTGGTCCAGGAGCTGCCCGCGATCGAGGGGCTGGCCCGGGTCGACACCGTCTGCCTGGACAAGACCGGCACCCTCACCGAGGGCGGCATGGACGTCACCGACCTGCGCCTGCTCGACGGCGCCGACGAGGGACACGTCCGTGCCGTGCTCGGCGCCCTCGGCGCGTCCGACCCGCGCCCCAACGCCTCGCTCCAGGCGATCATCGACACCTACCCGGTCGACGGGTCCGCCGGGGCGTGGCGCTCCACGGGGGCGCTGCCCTTCTCCTCCGCCCGCAAGTACAGCGGCGCCACCTTCGACGAGGGCGACGGCGAATCCCGTACCTGGCTGCTGGGCGCCCCGGACGTGCTGCTGGCCGAGGACGACCCGGCGCTCGCCGAGACCGGGCGGCTCAACGAGCAGGGCCTGCGGGTGCTGCTGCTGGCCCGCACCGACCGGGGGCTGGACGACCCCGGGGTGGCCCGAGGGGTGACGCCCACCGCCCTGGTCGTCCTGGAACAGCGGCTGCGCCCGGACGCCGCCGACACCCTGCGCTACTTCGCCGACCAGGACGTCCGCGCCAAGGTCATCTCCGGCGACAACGCGGTGTCGGTCGGCGCGGTCGCCGCCAAGCTCGGGCTGTCCGGCGCCACCGTGGACGCGCGCCGGCTGCCCGCCGAGCAGGAGGAGATGGCGGGCGCCCTGGACGAGGGCACCGTGTTCGGGCGGGTCACCCCGCAGCAGAAGCGGGACATGGTGGGCGCCCTCCAGTCACGCGGGCACACGGTCGCCATGACCGGCGACGGCGTCAACGACGTCCTCGCGCTCAAGGACGCCGACATCGGCGTGGCGATGGGCTCCGGCTCGGAGGCGACCCGGGCGGTCGCGCAGATCGTGCTGCTCAACAACAGCTTCGCCACGCTGCCGTCGGTGGTGGCCGAGGGCCGCCGCGTCATCGGCAACATCACGCGCGTGGCGACCCTGTTCCTGGTCAAGACCGTGTACTCGGTACTCCTGGCGATCCTGGTGGTCTGCTCCCAGGTGGAGTACCCGTTCCTGCCCCGCCACCTCACCCTGCTCTCCACCCTCACCATCGGCGTCCCGGCCTTCTTCCTGGCCCTGGCCCCCAACAAGGAGCGGGCCAGGCCCCACTTCGTACGGCGCGTGATGCGGTACGCGATCCCGGGCGGGGTGGTGGCCGGAGCGGCGACCTTCGTGACGTACCTCGTCGCCCGGCAGCACTACACCGGCCCGAACGCGCTGGACGCGGAGACGAGCGCGGCGACGCTGACGCTGTTCCTGATCTCGATGTGGGTGCTGGCGATCATCGCCCGGCCCTACACCTGGTGGCGGGTGCTGCTGGTGGCGGCGATGGGGCTGGGCTTCGTGATCGTGCTGGTGGTGCCGTGGTTGCAGGACTTCTTCGCGCTGAAGCTGGTGGGGGTGACGATGCCGTGGACTGCCGTCGGCGTTGCGGTGGCTGCGGCGACCGTGCTGGAACTCCTGTGGAGGTGGGTGGATCGGCGGTTCCCGGTGTGACGGGTGCGGGTTCGTTGCCGACTGCTGCGCCGTGGTGGCTGGTCGCGCCCACGCGGCGGAGCCGCACATCGAACACAGCCCCGCGCCCCTAAAAAAGGGGCGCGCTGTACTCCCGTTGCTTACCAGGAACTGTCAGTCGAACCAGCGGTCCCGGGCCAACTCCTCCGTGCGGGACTCGTCCTCCAGGAGGGCGGCCACCTCGAAGCGGCGGGGCCACTGGCCCGCTGCCCAGGCGAGGCCGGCGGCCACGCCCTCCAGGGTCGCCGCGTGGAGCGCGCCGTCGTCGGTGAGGCGCCAGTCGATCTCCACGCCGTCGACGACCAGCTCGTCGTGCTCCACGTACGACGCCGGGGTGCGCGCCCCGAGCAGTACCCGCACCGGCTCCGGTACGTCGTGCTCGGAACCCTCGGAGTCGACGCGGCCGGTGACGGACTCGCTCAGTCGCCGTACCTGGAACAGCTCGGCCAGTTCGGCGGCGCGGGCCGGGCGGACCGGCAGCAGCGGCACGCCGGAGGTGAAGGGCAGCAGGTCGGGCGAGTCGACCACGACGGCGTCGGCGGCGTCCACCACGCGCACCTCGCCGTCGACCACGGCCCGCACCTCGTCCGGCAGGGTGACCTGCTCCGGGTCCAGGTCGGCCAGCGCGCCGTAGAGGGCGTGCAGTTGCGCGGCCGTGACGGGGAGGTCGGGGTTGGCGAGGCGGTCCAGGAGTTCGGCCGCGCCGCCGGGCTCGTCGAGGAGGGCGGCGACCGAGGTGCGCACGCCCAGCGCCCGCAGCACCTGCTCGTCCTCGAAGCCGGTCGCGTCGGCCTCCTCGTACAGGCCCCGCAGCAGCGGGTCGCCGCCCGCCGCGCGCAGACCGGCCGGGCGGCGTCCGCCGAGCACCGGGTGCCCGCGCAGCCACCACGCGGTGTACGGCCGTACGACCTCGTGGGTGCCGTCGGGCAGCAGGACGCGCACGGGCTGGACCAGCGCGTCGCGCAGCGGTGGCCGGGACAGCAGGGCGAGGGCCTCGGGCCAGCGGTCGTCGTCCACGAGGTCGAGGTCGCGCACGGCGACGATCTCGGTGGCGACCGGCGGGACGGGGCTGTCCGGGAAGCGGTCGAGGACGTCCTCGCCCCACACGTCCACGGCGTCGAGCAGCCCCGCGTCGTCGGGCTCGGCGAAGTCGCCCTCGCGGGGCTCCAGTTCGTCGGGGTCCAGGACGACGTCGGTGGCGCGGACGAGGGCGAAGGTGACGAGGACACCGCAGGCGGCGAGCGGCTCGGGGCCCCACTTCTCGGCGAGTTCGGCGTCCACGGCGGCGAGTTCGTCCTCGCGCATGACCTGGGCGAACGGGCCTCCGGGGAAGACGAGTTCGCCCGCCGGGGAGAGTTCGCCGTCCTCGTCGGGCAGCGCGAGGGCGCCCAGCCAGGGCTCGTCCCCGGCGTCGAGTCCGGCGTCCCGGACCAGGCCGAGGACGGTGTCGGCCAGTTCCTCGGCGTCGAGGGCGTCCTCCTCCCAGTTGGTGCCGCCCTCGTCGTCCAGGGAGGCGGCGACGGCGGCCCTCACCTGCGGGGTGGTGAGCACGGCGCGCGGGGTGGCCGGGAGAGCGCCGAGCTTCTCCAGGAGCGGGTGGGCGGCGTCCGGGTGGGCGACCTTGAGGCCGAGGCGGGTGAGGACCTCCGGGTCGAGGGAGGCGGCCTCCGGGGACGGCAGCAGCACCTGCCGGGGCCCGATGGTCGTACGGCCGTCGGCCAGCGGCACCGGCAGCCCGGACAGCCGGTCGGGGTCGACCCCGGCGAGGCTGTCGTAGAGGCTGCGCCACCAGGCGGGGGCCTTCTCCAGCCCCGCCAGCCGGTCGACCGCGTCGGTCAGCGGCACCCGGGCCACGCCCAGCGTGCGCAGTTCGGCGCGGCGTTCCAGACCGGCGGGCAGCAGGGTCGGCAGCACCTCGGCCAGCACCCGCACGGTGTCGGCGCCCGCGCCCTCCACCACCTCGGCGTCGCGCGGCCGCAGGGACTCCGGAAGGTCGTCCTCCGCGTCCCGGCCCCCGGAGGGGAGGGCGGGCGGCAGGAAGGAGGTGCGGGGCAGCCGGTCGAGGATCGCCTGCCGCAGCGCGCCGTCCAGTTCGCCGCGGCCCAGGGCGCCGGGCACCAGGTCGATGAGGCCGACGGCGACCGGGCGCCAGTCGGCGAGCAGTCCGGCGTAGGCGTCGGCGGCCCGTTCCGTCAGGAAGTCGGTCAGCGGTCCCGGCGCGGTGTGCCGTCGGGTGGCGTCCAGCGGGAAGGACGCGATGAGCAGGGCGGGCACACCGAGCGGCTCGTCACTGGGGGTGGGCGCGTGGACCACCGGACTGGTGCGGGGGCGGACGGGAGTGCCGTCGGCGTCGACGGGCACCGCCCAGGTGACGGACCAGTGGGGGCGCAGCCGCTCCTCGACGGGCCGGTCGGCGAGGAGGTCGGGGGTGAGCGGACCGTGTGCGGCGGCGGTGCGCCAGCGGGTGACGCCTTCCCGGGAGTCCTCCACGACGGTGAGGGAGTCCTCGGTGCGGCGGGAGAGGGTGCGCACCTCGTCCCCGGTCTCGATCACCACCTCCGCCAGGCCCGGCAGGGCGAGCAGCAGGGCGTCGTCCACGCCGTGCAGGAGCCGTTCGGCGAGGTCGGCGGCGGCCGTGTCGCGCAGCGGCAGGATGACGGCCGTGTCGTAGGGGGCGGGGGCGCTGCCCTCGGCGGGGAACGGCAGCCGCAGCAGCGGGACGTGCCCGTCGCGGCGGCGGATCTCGTCCCCGAGGCCGGGGCTGTGCCGGGCGGTGTCGGCGGCCAGGTCGCGGGCCTCGGCCAGGGACCAGCGCACCCCGCCGTGCCGGCCGACGACGGCGGGCTCGTCGGTGACGGCCAGGACGGCGGCGAAGCCGACCCCGAACCGGCCGACCGAGCCGTCCGCCGCGTCCCGCTTCGCGGAGGCGCGCAGGGTGGACAGCGACTCGACGCCGGTCGCGTCGAGCGGGGCGCCGGTGTTGGCGGCGACGAGGACGCCGTCGCGCAGGGTGAGCCGGAGCCGTCCGGGCACGCCGGAGCGTGCGGCGGCGTCGGCGGCGTTCTGCGCGAGTTCGACGACCAGCCGGTCGCGGTAGCCGCCGAGGACGAGGTCCTCCTCCGCGTTGGCGTCCTCACGGAACCGGGCCGGGCTCGTCGCCCAGGCGTCCAGCACCCCGCGCCGCAGACGTGCCGTGCCGAACGGATCGGCACCCTCGGCGGCAGGCCGTACGAACATGCTCACGGTGACTCTCCTCATCGACGGACCACGAAGGTACCGCCCAACCAGCCCGTCCGATGCTGTGTGGCCCCGGCCGACATCATCCAGCCCGTCCGGCGTTCGAGGACGAGGCCGTCAAGGCCGAAGGGGGGTCCGGGGGCGCAGCCCCCGGGGACGCGAGCCACGACGCACCCGCGCCGAGGAACGCACCCGCGCTACGAGTGCCCCAGCTCCGCCGCCGCCTGGTCCTCGGTCACCGGGACCGACCCGGAGTCCGCGGCGGGCCGCAGCGGGAACGGATCCACCCGCGTCTCGTCGATCACCGGCGGAGCCACCCGCGGCGGCTTCGGCATCACCGCCGCCTCCGAGTGCCCACCGCACCCGTAGGCCAGTGACACGACGTGCCCGTCGGCCGGGGAGAACTCGTTGGCGCACACCCCGAAGGCCTGCCCGAGCGAGCCGCCGATCCGGGCGAGGAAGCCGCAGCTGACGCAGGAGGCGGGGGCCGCCTGGGCCATCGCGGTCTTGGGGCCGTAGCCCTCCTCCCAGCGGTCGGCGGCGACGTGCAGGCCGTACCGGGAGAGCACCCGGGTGCGGCGCAGGCCCAGCTCCTCGGCGACCGCCGAGATCGTGCCGCGGGCCGGGACGGTCGACAGCTCGGCGGGCGGCCCGGCGGTCACCTCGGCGTCCTCGGCCTCGACCAGGTCGGCCATCTCGTGCGAGACGGCGGAGTTCGGCGGCGGCTCGTCCTCGCCGGTCCAGCCGGGCTCGAGGCGCAGGTCGTCCGCGTCGGTGGGCAGCAGGTCGCCGGGGCCCATGTCGCCGGGGCGCAGCCGCTCGCTCCACGGCACCCACTCGGGGGCGAGCAGCGCGTCGGGGCCGGGCAGCAGCACCGCCTCGTCCACCGTGACGATCTTGGCGCGGGAGGCGCGGGCCACCGTCACGGCCCAGCGCCAGCCCCGGTACCCCAGCTCCTTGCAGGCGAAGTAGTGCGTGACGACCCGGTCGCCCTCCGACACCAGGCCCTCGTGCTCGCCGACGACGCCGGGTGCGGCGGCCTCCTCGGCCGCCGCCCGGGCGAGGTCGACGGCCTCGGCGCACAGGCGGTCAGGGGTGCGGCTTCGCGTTGTCGCTGCGCTCACAGGTATCGCTTCTCTCCATACGCCGTCTCACGAGTGCACCGCTGTGTGCGAGGGGCGGACGGAGCGGACCTGTGGACCGCGTCGACGTCCGCGCCCGATCGCGCTCGGGCGCACCTACGTCATCCATTCTGCGGGATGGCCGTACGGCGCGCGGCCGAGAACGTTCGCCACGGCGCGCTACGCACGCTACCTGTTCATGTGCCCTGGGCCTACACCGACGGGAGTTTCGGCGGGGTACGGCCCGGCGCGTCCGGACGGTGTCGGTGCCCGGGTCACCCGACTCGATCACCGCCATACGTGCCGTATGGACGCTACAGGGGCCGCTCTCGGGGCACTATGACGGGGTGGCAGCCGCACGGACTGAGTTCAAGCGCGGGAGCCGGTGGCGCGGTCCCGGCTCCCGGTTCCGTGCGGTCGGCCGGGCGCTGCGCCTGCCGGTGACCGGCACCGCGCGCGGCATCCGCAAGGCGACGCACGCGCACGGCGCGGGCGAGTCGGGCCTCGGCAAGCTGATCGAGCTGCACGGGGTGAACGGCGCCGGGGACGTGATGATCACCGTCGCCCTTGCCTCCACCGTCTTCTTCTCCGTCCCCACCGACGAGGCGCGCGGGCGGGTCGCGCTGTACCTGGCGATCACCATGGCGCCGTTCACGCTCCTCGCGCCGGTGATCGGCCCGCTCCTGGACCGGCTGCCGCACGGCCGCCGCGCGGCGATGGCGTGCGCGATGGCCGCCCGGGCGCTGCTCGCGCTGGTGCTGTCGGCGGCGGTCGTCACCGGCGGCATCGAGCTGTACCCGGCCGCGCTGGGCGTGCTGGTCGCCTCGAAGGCGTACGGGGTGGTCAGGAGCGCGGTGGTGCCGCGGCTGCTGCCGCCCCGGGTCTCCCTGGTGAAGGCGAACTCGCGGGTCACCCTGTGCGGGCTGCTGGCCACCGGCGTGGCCGCGCCGATCGGTGCGGGGCTCCAGCAGGTGGGGCCGCGGTGGCCGCTGTACGGCGCGTTCGTGATCTTCGTGGCGGGCACCGTGCTGTCGTTCACGCTGCCGCGGAAGGTGGACTCCGCGCGCGGCGAGGACCGGGCGCTGCTCGCCGCGGACGAGGAGCACCTGCCGGGGCCGCTGCGGAAGCGGGGCAGGCGTCCGGGGCTGCGCACGGTGGGGCCGGCGGTGACGCACGCGCTGGCCGCGAACGCCGCCATCCGCTGCCTGACCGGCTTCCTGATCTTCTTCCTGGCGTTCCTGCTGCGGGTGCACCCGATGACCGGCCAGAGCGCCGCGGTGTCGCTGGGGATAGTGGGCGTCGCGGCCGGCGCGGGCAACGCGCTGGGCACGGCGGTCGGGGCGTGGCTGCGGTCCCGGGCACCGGAGATCATCATCGTGACGGTGGTGGCGATCGTGCTGGGCGCGGCGGTGGTGTCCGCGGTGTTCTTCAGCGCCTTCCTGGTGGCGTGCCTGGCGGCGGTCGCCGGCTTCGCGCAGGCGCTGGCCAAGCTGTCCCTGGACGCGCTGATCCAGCGGGACGTGCCGGAGCAGGTGCGCACCTCGGCGTTCGCGCGCTCGGAGACGCTGCTCCAGGTCTCCTGGGTGCTCGGCGGCGCGGTCGGCATCGTGCTGCCGCTCAACGGCACGCTGGGCCTGTCGGTGGCCGCCGCGATCATCGCCGCCGGGTGGCTGACGACCGTACGGGGTCTGCTCGACTCGGCCCGGCACGGGGGCCGGACTCGGCCGAGGGTGGCGTGACCACGCCACGCCGTACCCAGGTGGGGGACGGGCCCGGGGCGCCGTATAGCCTTCGACCATGACCACGTTGCCCCGCGGCACCGCCGCTCTCGGACACCGCGTTGTGCGACGCCGCCGCGCCGTCGCCGCCGTAGGCGCCGTGTCCGCCGGACTTCTCCTGCTGTCCGCCTGTGACGAGCCGACCCCGATCGCGACGATCACGGTCGGCAGTGACTCGGTCAGCTCCGAGGCCACCTGCGGCGGAGAGGGCAAGACCCTTTCGGCCGAAGAGATCGACAAGTGCCTGCAGGACAAGGACGCGAAGACCATCACGGTCGACCAGGACGAGACCGTGCGGTTCGGTGTCGACCCGGACGTCGCCGACAAGCACTGGACGATCCTGATGAACGGTCAGCAGCTGGTCGAGGACAGCGACAAGACCTACCGCACCGTGCCGGGCAGCGTGTTCTTCAACGCGCAGTACGGCGCCCAGGGCAACTCGACGAACGTCGCCGTCGCGGCCCGGGACGGCAAGGACGACAGCCAGAACATCACCGGTGTGTGGGTCTTCAAGCTGAAGAAGGACTGACCGCCCACGTCCTCCGTGCACCTCCTCGTGGCCACCGCGGTCCCCGTCGAACGGGACGCGGTGGCTCGGGCGTTCCCGGCGCCGGGCGCCGAGGTGTCTCGTCCGGGCATCGCCCTGCACCGGCTGCCGGACGGCTGGGACCTGCTGGCCGCCGGGGTCGGCCCGGCCCTCGCCGCCGCCTCCACGGCCGCCGCGCTGACCGCCGCGGCCCTCGACGGCACGCCCTACGACCTGGTCGTCTCGGCCGGCATCGGCGGCGGCTTCCCGCCGGACGCGTCCGTCGGCTCGCTCGTGGTCGCCGACGCGATCACCGCGGCCGACCTGGGCGCCGAGACCGCCGACGGCTTCCTGCCGGTCACCGACCTCGGCTTCGGCACCGTCACCCACCTCCCGCCGGCCCCTCTGGTCCGCGCCGTCGCCGAGGCCACCGGGGCCCGGCCCGGCACCGTCCTGACCGGGTCCACCGTCACCGGCACCGCGGCCCGCGCCGCGCTGCTGCGCGAGCGGCACCCGGACGCGCTGGCCGAGGCGATGGAGGGCTTCGGCGTCGCCGAGGCCGCCGCCGCGCACGGCGTGCCGGTGCTGGAACTGCGCGCGGTGTCCAATCCGGTCGGACCGCGCGACCGCGCCGCCTGGCGCATCGGCGAGGCACTCGCGGCACTGACGGACGCCTTCGGGAAGCTCGCCCCCGTCCTCACGAGTTGGAACCCACATGACCGACATGACCGCTGACACCCCAGAGACGCCCGCAACCCCTGAGACCCTGCGGATCGCGTACTCGCCCTGCCCGAACGACACCTTCGTCTTCGACGCCCTGGCCCACGCCCGCGTCCCGGGCGCCCCGGCCCTCGACGTGACCTTCGCGGACATCGACATCACCAACGGCATGGCCGAGCGCGGCGAGTTCGACGTACTGAAGGTGTCGTACGCCGTGCTGCCGTACGTCCTCGACGACTGGGCCCTGCTGCCCTGCGGCGGCGCGCTGGGCCGGGGCTGCGGGCCGCTGGTGCTGACCCGGGAGGCGGACGCCGACCTGCGCGGCCGCACCGTCGCGGTGCCCAGCGAGACCTCCACCGCCTACCTGCTCTTCCGGCTGTGGGCGGCGGACACGGTGCCCGGCGGGGTCGGCGAGATCGTCGTCATGCCGTTCCACGAGATCATGCCGGCCGTGCGGGACGGGAAGGTCGACGCGGGCCTGGTGATCCACGAGGCGCGCTTCACGTACCAGAACTACGGGCTGCACAAGCTCGCCGACATGGGCGAGCACTGGGAGCACACCACCGGGCTGCCGATCCCGCTCGGCGCGATCATCGCGAAGCGCTCGCTGGGCGCGCCGGCGCTGACCCGGCTCGCGGACGCCGTGCGCGCCTCGGTCCGCGCGGCCTGGGACGACCCTGAGGCGTCCCGGCCGTACGTCATGGAGCACGCGCAGGAGATGGACCCGGCCGTCGCCGACCAGCACATCGGGCTGTACGTCAACGAGTTCACCGCCGACCTCGGCGAGGACGGCTACGCGGCGATCCGGGGCCTGCTGACCCGCGCGGCGGCCGAGGGACTCGTACCGGCCCTCGGGCCGGACGCGCTGGCGTTCCCGTAGGACGACGCAGGAACGACGCAGAACGACCGGACGAGGGGGTCAGACGTCGAGCTGGTCCGCGACCGCGCGGAGCAGCCCGGCGATCTTCTTGCCCGCGGTCTTCTCGGGGTAGCGGCCGCGCTCCAGCATCGGCGTGATGTTCTCCAGGAGCGTCGTCAGGTCCTGCACGATGGAGGCCAGCTCGTCCGGCTTCTTGCGCTGCGCGGCCGCGACCGAGGGGGCCGGGTCGAGCAGGGCGAGCGACAGGGCCTGGTCCCCGCGCTGCCCGGCGACGACGCCGAACTCGACGCGCTGTCCCGGCTTCAGGCTCTCGACTCCGGCGGGGAGGACCGAGGAATGGACGAAGACGTCACCGCCGTCGTCGCGGGAGAGAAAGCCGAAGCCCTTCTCGCTGTTGAACCACTTGACCTTGCCGGTAGGCACGTCTGTCCTCGTCCTCGTACTCGTCGGAAACTGCTCGGAAATATGCTCGGAAACGGCTCTTGATAGCACTTGGGCGGGTCGTCCTGACCCGCCGGTACCAAGGCTAATGGTCTTCAGGCCGGTGACAAGACGTCCCCCGGTTGTTCCCCGGGCCTGGGAACTACCCTGGTCGGGTGCGTGAACAAACCCAAATGAATTCCGCCGCGCCCGGTGACCGACTGATCCGCGCCGGTGCGATCGTCTTCTTCGTCGGCACCGTGGCCACTCTGGTCACGGTGGCCCCGCTGCTGCTGGGCACGACGCCGTTTCCCACCTACATGTTCGGACTGAGCATGCTGATGGGGGTGGGCTTCCTGGTCGCCGGTGCCGGGGTGCTCCGGTCGATCGCCGCCGGGCGGCGTCAGGCGCGCGCCGCGTCGAGCCCCTCGGCGTCGCCCTCGCCGTCCCGGTAGGCCGCGAGCCACCCCGGGAAGGCGGTGAGGTCGGCGAGGACCACGTCGGCGCCCGCCGCGCGCAGCTCCCCGGCGTCGCACGGCCCGCTGGCCACGGCCACCGAGCGGGCCCCGGCGGCGCGGGCTCCGCGGACGTCGCCGACGTGGTCGCCGACGTAGACGTCCGCGTCGTGCTCGCGCAGCGCGACGGCCTTCTGCTCGGCCCACAGGCCGCCGATCACGGCGTCCGGCTCGATGCCGAGGTGCGCCAGGTGCAGCTTCGCGTTCGGCTCGTACTTCGCGGTGACGACGATCGCCCGGCCGCCCGCCTCGCGCACGGCGGCGACGGCCTCGCGGGCGCCGGGCAGCGCGAGCGTCGACTCGATCGCGTACACCGGGTAGATCTCCCGGTACAGGTCGGCGACGGCCTCGATCTCCCCGGCCGGGAACCAGTTCGCCAGCTCCTCGGCCAGCGGCGGCCCGAGCCGGGTGACGGCCAGGTCGGCGTCCACGTACGTCCCGGTGCGCGCGCTCAGTTCGAGGTAGCAGGCACGGATGCCGGGCCGCGAGTCGATCAGCGTCATGTCGAGGTCGAAGCCGACGGTGGGCGCGGGACGGGTCGTGGAAGCCATGCCCCCCATTGTGCCGGGCGCCGGACGGGCCCGGCCGGGGCGGGCTCCGTCGGGCGCCGGGCGGTCAGGCGGGGGCCGGGACCCAGGGCGCCGCGTCGTTCGACCCTGGGCCGTTCGCGACCCCAGGGGGCAGTCTCCCGGGGTGCCGTCGCCGGCAGCCCCCGGGTCGTCCGTGCCCCCTGGGGCCGGGACCCAGGGCGCCGCCGCCTTCCGCCCCCGGGTCGTACCGTCGCCCCGGGCGTTCTCGTTTCAGCCCACCGAGTCGGGTGGTGGGTGGGCACAGGCCGGGGGTCCAGGGGGCAGAGCCCTCTGGTGCGGCCACCGTGACGCGCCCCGCCGAGCATCCGGGGCCACGGACTCGGGGAGGGGCGACGGACGTGGCGCGGGCAGTCACGAACGACTCGGCTGCCGAAGGGCCCCGTCAGCCGCGTGGGCGGCGAGACCGCCACAGGAGGTAGAGGGCGGTGGCGACGGCGGCGGTGCGCAGGACCCAGGGCCAGGTGTCGGTGATCGCGTCGTTCATGTGGCCCTCGGCGACCGGGTCGCCCCAGCGGCCCTCGGTGCGGCCCCAGAGCCAGACCACGCCCGCGGCGGCGACCGTGCCGGGCAGGCCCAGGACGGCCCACTTCGACTGGGCCGGGGTCAGCCGGCGGGAGATGTAGGCGATCAGCCAGCCGAGGCCAAGGGGGACGAGGCTGCCGAGCACGGCGCCGACGATCAGGAGGGCCGCGGCGAGCAGCAGGAGCGGGTTGTTCCAGCCGCCCTCGGGCCACAGGCGGGGCAGGCGGCGAACCTTGCCCCGCCCCCCTGTCCCGGCCGCCGGGTCGTCGGCCTCCGCCAGGGCCGCGGCGTCCGGCGTCTTCTCGGTGGGGGTGTCCGGCCGCTCCGCCTCGTCCTGCGGGCCCGGCGGTCGCCTGAGCAGCTCCGGGATCTCGACGCCGCCGACGAACCCGGGCACGCTGTCGCCGAGGCCCCCGCCGGCGAAGGGGCCGTCGTCGACGCGCCACCAGTCCGGCCGGCCCTCGCCCACGTCGCCCAGTTCCCGCGCGCCCGCCAGGTGGGGCGGCAGGGCGGCCTCGGGCGCGGCCGGGGCCTCGGGCGTGGGGCGCCGCCGGCCCTTGCGCCGCGGGGTGTCGCGGGCCTCGGTGTCCCGCTGCTCGGGCACGGCGGTGGGCGACGGCGCCGCGGCCTGCTGCCGTACGCCGCCGGTGCCGCCCGCCGCGGTGACGATGTCGTCGGGATCGCCGAGCCGGTCCAGGATGCGGCGCACCGCGGCGGGGCTGTCCACGGTGGTCTTCGCCCGGTGCCGGTCGATCTCGTTGCGCAGCTCCGACACCAGGCGCATCCGGGTGGCCGACGGCAGCTGCCGCTGCTGGGCCACGTCGCCGACGCGGCTCAGATACTCGAAGACGACCTGGTCGCTCTCGATCCCCACGTTCCCCTCCGGGGCGGTGCGTTGCGGTACTCCGTCGTGCCCTGTCGTACCCCGTCGGACGAAGGTACCGAATCCTCCCCGCCCGGCCGACGGCACCGCACCGTCGCACGCACACCTCCGCCGTCCGACCCACCCGCTAACGTGGACCGGATGAGCACCGAGGAGAAGTCCGCGGCCCCCCGGTCCCTCGCGGAGGCGCTCCGCGTCAGGGACGACGTCTCGCTGGCCGCCCTCCTGCGCAGTCGCCCCGACCTCATCACCCCCGTGCCGACCGACCTCACCCAGCTCGCCACCCGCGCCGGTACCCGCGCCTCCGTGGTGCGGGCGCTGGAGCGTCTCGACCGGTTCGCGCTGCAGACGGCCGAGGCGCTGGCCGTGGCGCCGGACCCGGCGTCGTACGGCGAACTGCTCGGTCTGATGGCCGGTGACGAGGAGGACCCGGCCGTCGCCGCCGCGCTGCCCCGGGCCGCCGCCCTGCTGCGCGAACAGGCACTGGTGTGGGGCGCCGACGACCGGCTGCGGCTGGTGCGCACCGCCCGCGAGCTGCTCGCGCCCTCCCCGCAGCACCCGTCCCCGACGGGGCTCGGCCCGACCGTGCGGGAGGCGACGGCGGGCATGTCCCCGGGCCGGATCCAGGAGATCCTCGCCGCCGTCGGCCTGCGCTCCACCCACGACTCGGTCTCCGCCGTGTCCGCGCTCGGCGCCCTGTTCGCCGACCGACGGCGGATGGCCGCGCTCCTGGCCGGGCTGCCCGCGGAGTCCCGGGAGGTGCTGGACCGGCTGGTGTGGGGGCCGCCGTACGGCCAGGTCACCCACGACCCCGCCGCCCACCTGCGCGCGCTCCTGGACCGCGGCCTGCTGCTGCCGACCGCGCCCGGCACGGTCGTGCTGCCCCGCGAGGTCGCCCTGCACCTGCGCGCGGGCCGGGCGCACCGCGCGCCCGAGCCGGTGCCGCCGCCGGTGGAGGCGGCCGCCACGCACCGTCCACAGGTTGTGGACGCCACCGCGGCCGGGCAGGCCCTGGCGGCGCTGGCGACCGTCGACGAGCTGCTGAAGGAGTGGGACGAGGGCGGCCCGTCGGTGCTGCGGGCCGGCGGTCTGAGCGTGCGCGACCTGAAGCGGACCGCCGTCGCCCTGGACGTGCCCGAGCCGGTCGCCGCCTTCTGGGTCGAACTGGCCTACGGCGCCGGCCTGATCGCCTCCGACGGGGAGGCCGACGAGCGGTACGCGGCGACCCCGGCGTACGACGAGTGGCGCGAGCTGCCGCCCGCCGAGCGCTGGGCGCGGCTCGCGGGGACGTGGCTGACGGCCACCCGGACGCCGGGCGTGGTCGGCGGGCGGGACGCGAAGGACCGCACGCTCTCGGCGCTGGGCCCGAACCTGGACCGCTCGGCGGCGCCGGAGGTGCGGCACCGGGTGCTGGCCCTGCTGGCGGGGCTGCCCGAGGGTGCCTCGCCCGTCGCGGAGTCGGTGCTGGCCCGGCTGCGCTGGGAGCGCCCGCTGCGCGGCCCGCAGCAGCAGCGGGAGACCGGGACCGGTGCGGCTCGGGACGACGACCTGCGCAGCCGGATCGCCCGGTGGACGCTGTCCGAGGCCGAGCTGCTGGGCGTCACCGGGCGCGGCGCCCTCGCGGCACCGGGGCGGGCCCTGATCGGCGCGCCCGAGGCACCCCGTCCGGCGACGGCGGACGACACGGGGGAACCCGAGGGTCCGGGCGACAAGCTCCCCGTCCACCACCACCGCACGCCCCCGGTGACCGCTCCCCCGAGCCCCGCCGAACGGGCCGCGGCCACCGCGACCGCCGCCCGGCTGCTCGCCCCGCTCTTCCCCGAACCGCTGGACCACGTGCTGCTCCAGGCCGACCTGACGGCGGTGGCGCCGGGGCCGCTGGAGCAGGAGCTGGCCGACGTGCTGGGGGTGCTCGCGGACGTGGAGTCCAAGGGCGGGGCGACGGTCTACCGGTTCACGCCGGGTTCGGTGCGCCGTGCGCTGGACGCCGGGCAGAGCGCCGCCGACCTGCACGCGTTCCTCGCCCGGCACTCCCGTACGCCGGTGCCGCAGCCCCTGACGTACCTGATCGACGACGTGGCCCGGCGGCACGGGCGGCTGCGGGTCGGCGCGGCCTCGGCGTACGTGCGCTGCGACGACGACGCGACGCTGGACGAGATCCTCGCCGACAAGCGGGCCGCCGGTCTGGGCCTGCGCCGTCTCGCGCCCACCGTGCTGGCCGCGCAGGCCGACCCGGCGGCGCTGCTCGAAGGGCTGCGCGCGATCGGGTTCGCGCCGGCCGCCGAGTCCGCCGCGGGCGACGTGCTGATCGCCCGCGCGGACTCCCACCGCACCCCGCCCCGGGCCGCTCCCGAGCCGGTCCCGGACGGTCCGCCGGCGCCCGACGACACGCTCCTGACGGCGGCGATCCGGGCCGTGCGCGCCGGTGATCTCGCTTCCACGACTCCGCGCAAGCCGGGCCCCGCCGGCGAGGACGGCGGCGGCGAGGACGGGACGCCGGGCGGCACGCTGCCCCGCACGGGCGCGGCCGAGACGCTGGCCACGATGCAGGCGGCGGTCCTGACCGGCGAGGCGCTGTGGATCGGCTACGTGAACGCCGAGGGCGCCGCCAGCCAGCGCGTGATCGCGCCGATCCGGGTCGAGGGCGGCTTCGTCACGGCGTACGACCACACGGCGGACGAGGTGCGCACCTACCCGCTGCACCGGGTCACGGGTGTGGCCGAGCTGGCCGACGACGCGGGCTGATCCGGACCGGCTCCCGTGTGCGACGCGGGGCGCACTTTCGGGTGTACGCGGTGGTTCATGCACGCCACGCCGGGTGATTCGCACCTGCGAGGGAGCTTTTTTCATAAACCGCATCGGGTCGCGGGCGGTCGGGCAGCCACCGGGTGCCCTGCAAACCAACCGAAAGGAAGAACCCGATGCGTACTGCCGTTCGCCGTGTCGCCACCGTCCTGACCTCCACCGCGGCACTGGTCGCGGCGTTCGCCGCCGAGGCCGCCGCCGTCGGCATCGACCTCGGTGGAGGCCTCACCCTCTGACCGTCCCGCTTCCGCATCCCTCCGGCGGGCCGGACCCCCAGCCCTTCCAGGCCCGGCCCGCCACCCCCGCCGAGACCTTCGCCGAGAACCGAGAACCCCGAAAGGTTCCCCCATGCACGGCAAGACCCCCGCCCCCGGTCCCGACCGGACCATCGACCGGACCACCGACCGGGCCACCGCCCGTTCCGCCGTCGCCGTCTCCGTCGCCGCCCTGATCACCGCCGCGGCGCTGTTCGGGGCACTGGCCCCCAAGGCCGCCGCGCTGGAGGGGCCGCTGATCAACAACATCAGCATCGCTCTCCAGTAGGCCCCGCGCCGCGATCAGGCACACTTGACGTTTGGCCGAGCCGTCGTCCGGCCGTACGCACGCGAAAGGGTGCCGCCCGTGAATGGTCCGCTGATCGTCCAGTCCGACAAGACCCTGCTCCTGGAAGTCGACCACGAGCAGGCCGCCGACTGCCGTCGGGCCATCGCGCCGTTCGCCGAACTGGAGCGGGCGCCGGAGCACATCCACACCTACCGGGTGACCCCGCTGGGCCTGTGGAACGCGCGGGCGGCGGGCCACGACGCCGAGCAGGTCGTGGACGCCCTCGTCGAGTACAGCCGCTACCCGGTGCCGCACGCGCTGCTGGTCGACATCGCCGAGACGATGGACCGCTACGGCCGCCTCACCCTCTCCAAGCACCCGGCACACGGTCTGGTCCTGACCACCACCGACCGGCCGGTCCTGGAGGAGGTGCTGAAGTCGAAGCGGATCGCGCCGCTGGTCGGCACCCGCATCGACGCCGACACGGTGGCCGTGCACCCCTCCGAGCGCGGGCAGATCAAGCAGACGCTGCTCAAGCTGGGCTGGCCCGCCGAGGACCTCGCCGGGTACGTCGACGGCGAGGCGCACCCGATCGAGCTGGCCGAGGACGGGTGGGCGCTGCGCCCGTACCAGAAGCAGGCGGTGGAGAACTTCTGGCACGGCGGCAGCGGCGTCGTCGTGCTCCCCTGCGGCGCGGGCAAGACGCTGGTCGGGGCGGGCGCGATGGCGCAGGCCAGGTCGACGACGCTGATCCTGGTCACCAACACCGTCTCCGCCCGGCAGTGGAAGCACGAGCTGGTCAAGCGCACCTCGCTGACCGAGGACGAGATCGGCGAGTACAGCGGCACCCGCAAGGAGATCCGGCCGGTCACCATCGCCACGTACCAGGTGCTGACCACCCGGCGGAAGGGCGTCTACCCGCACCTGGAGCTGTTCGACTCCCGGGACTGGGGGCTGATCGTCTACGACGAGGTGCACCTGCTGCCCGCGCCGGTCTTCAAGTTCACCGCCGACCTCCAGGCCCGGCGCCGCCTCGGTCTGACCGCCACCCTGGTGCGCGAGGACGGCCGCGAGTCGGACGTGTTCTCGCTGATCGGGCCCAAGCGGTTCGACGCGCCGTGGAAGGAGATCGAGGCGCAGGGCTACATCGCGCCCGCCGACTGCGTGGAGGTCCGGGTCAACCTGACCGACTCGGAGCGGCTCGCGTACGCCACCGCCGAGACGGAGGAGAAGTACCGCTTCTGCGCGACGACCGACACCAAGCGGAAGGTGACGGAGGCGATCGTGCGGCGGTTCGCCGGGCAGCAGATCCTCGTCATCGGCCAGTACATCGACCAGCTCGACGAGCTCGGCGAGCACCTGGGGGCACCGGTCATCAAGGGCGAGACGTCCAACGCCCAGCGGGAGAAACTCTTCGAGTCCTTCCGGCAGGGCGAGATCAGCGTGCTCGTCGTGTCGAAGGTCGCGAACTTCTCGATCGACCTGCCGGAGGCGACGGTCGCCATCCAGGTGTCGGGCACCTTCGGGTCCCGGCAGGAGGAGGCCCAGCGCCTGGGCCGGGTGCTGCGGCCGAAGGCCGACGGCCACCAGGCGCACTTCTACTCGGTCGTCGCCCGCGACACCCTCGACCAGGACTTCGCCGCCCACCGCCAGCGCTTCCTGGCGGAACAGGGCTACGCCTACCGGATCATGGACGCGGACGAGGTCCTCGGCTGACGTTCAGTGGCGGCGGACGCCGGCCTCCTCGCCGTACTCGCCGAGGATGACGACGTCGAAGGCTGCGCCCGCGAACACCCTGACGGCGCGCAGGGTGTCACCGAGCCGGTGCCGGTGGCTGCCGGCCACGGGCGTGGCACCGGACGCGCGGCCCGGTGCCGGGGCGGGGGAGATGGTTGCTGCGCTCATGTCTCCATGGTGCGACTGCCACCCCCCGCCCGGCATCGGTCTGCGGACCCAACCCTGGTCCGCCTCCGCTACGACCCTGGAGGGAGCGCATCCCCCAGAGCGGATGACGTGATCCCCTAGGGGTCGACCACGGGGCGGTCCCGGTACCGCGAAAAACGGTTGGCCCGCGCCACGTCCGCTCCCCTAGAATCTCCGCTCTTGCCCGCCTCCCCACGGAAGGCTGCCGTCCGGACGGAAACCGGACGGTTCGTCGCGCGCCGACAACGCGCCCACCACACCGCAGGTCATCCGGAGGCACCCCCTTGTCCACGCCCGGCCACGACGACCCCCTCTCCAAAGAGCGCTCCCACCTCGCCGCGTCCCGCTCCGCGCTGCGCGCCATGCGCGAGGACGTCGAGTCCCTCGACATCACCGACGTGACCGCGAACTGGGTCAACGCCGCCGTGCTGGAGGCGCAGATCGAGCAGCGCATCAAGGCGCTCGCCGACCTCAGTGAGACCCCGCTCTTCTTCGGCCGCCTCGACTACCTGCACGCCCCGGGCGCCGAGCAGGCCGAGGGCGGCGAGGGGGAGCGCTTCTACGTGGGGCGCCGGCACGTGCACGACGCGGACGGCGACCCGATGGTGATCGACTGGCGGGCGCCGGTCTCCCAGCCGTTCTACCGGGCGTCGAAGAAGGACCCCCAGGACGTCTCGCTGCGCCGCCGCTTCGGCTACACCGGCGGCGACCTGACCGCGTACGAGGACGAGCACCTGCTCGACCCGGCCGAGGCCGCGACCACCAGCAGGCTGCTCCAGCAGGAGATCGAGCGGCCCCGTGTCGGACCGATGCGGGACATCGTGGCGACGATCCAGCCCGAGCAGGACGAGATCGTGCGCGCCGGGCTGGCCGGCTCGGTCTGTGTGCAGGGCGGCCCCGGCACCGGAAAGACCGCCGTCGGCCTGCACCGGGTGGCCTACCTCCTGTACGCGCACCGCGAGCGCCTGGCCCGCACGGGCACGCTGGTCATCGGCCCGAACCGGTCCTTCCTGCACTACATCGAGCAGGTGCTGCCGGCCCTCGGCGAGCTGACGGTCCGCCAGGCCACCGTGGACGACCTGGTGGCCCACGTCGAGGTGCGCGGCACGGACGAGCCGGCCACGGCGGTGATCAAGGGCGACGCGCGGATGGCGGAAGTGCTGCGCCGGGCCCTGTACTCCCATGTCGTCCCGCCCGCCGAGGGCGTCGTCGTGGTGCGCGGCTCGCGCCGCTGGCGGGTGCCGGTGTACGAGCTGGAGGAGATCGTCCGCGAGCTGCTCGCCCGGGACATCCGCTACGGCGCCGCCCGCGAGGCGCTGCCGCAGCGGATCGCGCACGCGGTGCTGGTGCAGATGGAGCGGGCGGGCGAGGCGCCGGACGACCGGGTGCAGAACGCGGTGGCGCGCAACGCGGCCGTGAAGGCGCTGGTGAAGTCGGTCTGGCCGCAGGTCGACCCGGCCAAGCTGGTGCTGCGGCTGCTCACCGACGCGGACTTCCTCGCCGAGCACGCCGAGGGGGTCCTGACCGGGGACGAGCAGAAGGCGGTGCTGTGGGTGAAGCCGGCCCGCTCGGTGAAGTCCGCCAGGTGGTCGCCGGCCGACGCCGTGCTGATCGACGAGGCGACCGACCTGATCGAGCGCACCCATTCCCTCGGGCACGTGGTCCTCGACGAGGCGCAGGACCTGTCCCCGATGCAGTACCGCGCGGTGGGCCGGCGCTGCACCACCGGCTCGGCGACCGTCCTCGGCGACCTGGCGCAGGGCACCACGCCGTGGGCGACCCGGAGCTGGGAGGAGGCGCTGGGGCACCTGGGCAAGGGCGAGGCGGTGGTCGAGGAGCTGACCGCCGGTTTCCGTGTGCCGACGGACGTCATCGCGTACGCGTCCCGGCTGTTGCCGCACATCGCGCCGGGGCTTACGCCGGTGGCGTCGATCCGCGAGAACCCGGGCTTCTTCGACATCCGTACGGCCGACGCGGGCCCGGCCGACGTGGTGGCCGCGTGCCGTGAGCTGCTGGAGCGGGAGGGCTCGGTCGGTCTGATCGCCGCGGACGCGAGGGTGCCGGAGCTGGCGGCGGCCCTGGCGGCGGCCGGGATCGGCCACGTCGGGCCCGGCGAGGAGACCACACACGCCACCCGACTGACCCTGGTACCGGCCTCGCTGGCCAAGGGCCTGGAGTACGACTACGTGGTCCTGGACGAGCCGCAGGCCGTGGTCGACGGGGAGCCGGACGAACGGACGGGACTGCGCCGCCTGTACGTGGCCCTGACCCGAGCGGTCTCGGGCCTCGTCGTGACCCACGCAACGGGGCTACCGCCGCAACTGGCGTAGCTGCGGGCAGTCGCCCGCCGCCGCTGCGGGCAGTCGTGCCTCCCCCAGTGCCTGAACGGCCTGGGAGGTACCCCCAGGCGGCACGGGTGGGCGCAGCGGCAACCCGCCAACGCGGGCAAGTGACGCCTTCCTCCGCGAGCACCAGCGCAGGTGCACCGCTCAACCCCCCAGCACCCGGCGCCACTGAGAAACCGCGTCCGCCGACACCGCCCCCGCCCACCCGGCGGGCCGCGCCGCGCCGCCGATGTGGAACCCGTCGATCCCCGCGTCCAACAACCCCGGCACGTGGTCGAGCCGCAGCCCGCCGCCGACCAGCAGCTGCTGCTCGTACCCCGGCTCCCCCCGCCGCCGCGCCTCCGCGAGCAGCACGGTCAGGCCGTCGTCCACGCCCCCGGCCGCCCCGGCCGTCAGATACGTGTCCAGGCCGGGGAAGTCCGCGAGCTGCTTGCGCAGCGCGTCCCGGTTCGCGGCGCGGTCGATCGCGCGGTGGAAGGTCCACCGGCACCCGTCGAGCACCTCGGCGATCCGCTCCACCGCGCCGAGGTCCACGTCGCCCTCCGCGTCGAGGAACCCCAGTACGAACTGCGTGGCCCCGGCCTCCCGCATCTCGTCGGCGACGCGTGTCAGACGCTCGACGTCACCGGCGGCGAACCCGTCCGCGAGCCGGAGCATCACCCGTACGTCGATGTCGACGGCGGCACGGATCGCGGCGACGGTCGCGGCCGACGGGGTGAGTCCGTCGGCCGCCATGTCGGTGACCAGTTCGAGGCGATCCGCGCCTCCGGCCTGGGCGGCGACCGCGTCCTCGACGTCGAGGGCGATCACCTCCAGGACTGCACGCTTGCTCATGGGACCCCATTCGTCGGCCTGCTACAGGTCTAGTCCAATCCAAGACTACGCCCCAACGGCAGGCCCGGGTGCCCGCGCCGCCGCTCAGTCGCCGAAGATGTTCAGCTCCGCCGCCTCCACCCCGGCCAGCTCGTACGCCGCCGCGCCGTCCAGAGGGCGGCCCGCGTAGAGCCGCAGGAGGGTGGGGCCGTCGCCGATGTAGCGGCCCGGCGGCCGCTCACCGCTCGCCTCGCCGAGCTTCAGCGGCTCGTCGAGGTCGTCCAGGTCGGCGTGGAGCGGCAGGTGACCGCGCGCCCGGGTGATCGTGCCGAGCAGCGCAAGCGCCTCCGGCAACCCGCGCCCGGCGTACGCCCCCGGCTCGCCGAAGGTCACCCGTACGTCACCGGCGTGCACCCACTCGCCCAGTGCGACGGCGTCCAGCCTGCCGTCCGACCGGGCGATCACCGGGCCCGCCTCGGTCATGCCGCGTTCCAGTTCGTCGACGACCCGGGCGTTGCTCCAGTCGGCGCGTTCGGCGATGTCGCGGTCGTTGCACTCGGGCGAGAAGACGCCCTTCTCGAAGCGCCGCTCCACCACCCGGATCAGGGCGCTGGAGCAGTGCGCCAGCACGTCGCGCACCGTCCAGCCCGGACACGCGGCCACCGGCAGCGCGAAGTCCGCGTCCGCGCGGGAGCGCAACAGGGGCACCAGTTCGTCGCGTTCGAGGGTCAGCAGCCGGCCGGGCAGCTCGGGGTCGCGTACGTCGCGCAGGTCTGCGGGAGTCGTCATGGCTCCACGTTAGGGCCCGAGCAGGTCCTCCAGTTCGGCCGCGAAAAGAAGAGCGGGATCGAATCCCATGCCGGTGAACTGGCCGGCGAGTTCCAGGGACAGGACGCCGTGCAGCCGGGACCAGAAGGACAGGGCCCTGCGGAGGGCGGCGGGGGGCGCCGGACGGTCGCCCGCCCACCGCCGGTGGGTCTCCAGGTGGGTGTCGAACGCGCCGGCGGCGCCCTCCAGCGCCGGTCCGGGCGGCAGCGCTGCACAGGCGTCGACGATGACCGCCATGGTCTCGGCGGCGATCTCGGTGATGTCGTCGGGCGCCCGGTAGCCGGGGACGGGGGTGCCGAAGATGAGGAAGTAGCGCTGCGGGTCGTCCAGGGCCCAGGCGCGCAGGGCGTGCGCGAGACCGGTCAGGTCGGCACCGGCCCCGGCGGCCGCCCGGAAGGCGTCGGCCTGGCTGCGGTAGGCGTCCCGGATGAGTTCCGTGATCAGCTCGTCGCGGCCGTCGAAGTAGCGGTAGAGCGCGGGCCCACTCATGCCCATCCGCTTGGCGATCGCGTTGAGGGAGAGCGCGGAGGCGCCCGCCGTGGCGATCTGCTCCCACGCGTGTTCCTTGATCTCCGCGCGCACCTGGGTGCGATACCGCTCGCGCGGGGTGCTGGTACGCGCCTCCGGCATGGTCCGCCCGCCGCCTTTCGAGTCCGCCCGGCCACCCGCCGGGAACGCGAGCACTTCGGTTAGAAGTTATCACGAACATTATCTGGAAGAATGCGGCCATGGCCGACCTCGACGTCCTGCGCTCCCGCTTCGCCCGCGCCCTGGCGGGAGCCGCCGCCCACGGCCCGGCGCCCGACACGAGCGCCGCCGTCCCCGACACGCGCACCGCCGTCCCCGACTCCGCGCCGTACGCCGACGATCTGCTCGCCCGCTGGCAGGAGCCCCAGCGGCGCTACCACACGCTGGCGCACCTCACGGCGGTCCTGGACCACGTCGACGCACTGGCCCAGCACGCCGACGACGTGGACGTGGTGCGGCTCGCCGCGTGGTTCCACGACGCCGTCTACCGGCCTGACCGGTCCGAGAACGAGGAGCGCTCGGCCCGGCTCGCCGAGCGCGCCCTGCCCGAGGCCGGGGTGCCGGCGGCGCGGACCGCCGAGGTGGCCCGGTTGGTGCGGCTCACCGTGACGCACGCCCCGGCCGCCGACGACCGCGACGGGCAGGTGCTGTGCGACGCGGACCTGGCGATCCTGGCCTCGCCGCCGTCGGCGTACGCGGCGTACACGGCGGCCGTGCGCGAGGAGTACCACTTCGTGCCGAACGACGCCTTCCGCGAGGGCCGGGCCGCGATCCTGCGCCAACTCCTCGACCTGCCCAGCCTGTTCCACACCCCGCACGGACGGCGGGAGTGGGAGGCGACCGCCCGCCACAACCTCACCGGCGAGCTGGAAATGCTGTCGCTGCCGGACAGCCCCGGCCTCTAGCCTGCCCCGCATGCGAACACTGGGCGGGGAACAGGTGGAAGAGGCCGTCGCGGGTGCCGTCGCGCTGCTGCGCACGGCGACGGACCGGGACTGGCGCGCGACACGAGCCGGACGGCTCGACTGGGACTGCCGGTACACGGCGGAGCACGTCGCGAGCAATCTCATCGCCTACGCCGGCCAGCTCGCCGGACGCGCCACCGAGGCGTACGTGCCGTTCATGATCACCCTGGACGGCAGGGAAGACGGCTTGGACCCGGCCGACAACGAGGGCGTCCTCCAGGTCATCGAGACGACCGGCGCGCTGCTCGCCGCCGCCGTCCGCACCACCCCGCGCGAGGTCCGGGCCTTCCATCCGTTCCCCTTCCGCAGCACGGACCGCGAGGGCTTCGCCGCGATGGGGATCACCGAGGTGTTCCTGCACACGCACGACATCGCCGAAGGTCTCGGGCTGGCCTACGAACCGCCCGCCGAGCGGTGCGCGGACCTCCTCGCCCGGCTCTTCCCGCACGTGAGGCCCGACACCGACCCCTGGCGCACCCTGCTGTGGGCCACCGGCCGCGGCGACCTGCCCGGACGGGCCCCGGTCACCGAGTGGCGCTGGCGCAGCAACCTGGTGATCCCGGCCGAGCGGCTCACCCTCCAGGGCCTCACGCCCGCCGCCGCCACCGACCTCGCCGCGGGCGGCGACGGCGGCTTCGCTTGGGTCGACGGCGGGCCCTACCAGGGCACCCGGGACGCCGCCGGAATGCTGGTGAAGACGTACGAGACGGGGGTCCACCGCCCGGTGTGGGGGGTCTTCGTCCTCGTCCGGCGCGAGGACGGGCGCGCGGTCGGCGGCATCGGCTTCCACGGGGTGCCGGACGAGCAGGGCCGGGTGGAGATCGGCTACGACCTCGTCGAGGCGGCCCGGGGCAACGGCTACGCGACCGAGGGGCTGCGTGCGCTGTCCGACTGGGCGCTGGGCCGGGAGGCGGTGACCTCCGTGCGCGCGACGACCGAGCCGGAGAACACCGCGTCGCAGGCCGTCATCGCCCGCGCCGGGTTCGTCCGGATCACCGGGGACGGCGCGGAGGACGGCGGGGACGCCGAGGACGGCGGGCAGTTCGTCTACGAGCTGCGCCGCTGAGCACCCGGGGCGGCGGCGCGGGAGGCCCCCTTGCGGCGGCGCAGTCCCGCCCCGTGCAGCAGCCGCACCACCTCGCGGCTGCTGACCTCCAGCGCGCCGGCGGACACCGCGTCGGCGTACCGGTGGGCGGGCAGGTCGTAGTGGTCGCGTTCGAAGGCGCGCCGCGGCACGCCCAGGGCCTCGGCGAAGGCGTGCAGTTCGGCGTAGGAGGCGTCGCTGACCAGGTGGGACCAGAGACGGCCGTGGCCCGGCCAGGTCGGCGGGTCGATGTAGAGGGTCACCGGAGGGTCCTCACGAGGGGGCACCGCCGGTGGCCGCGCCCAGCGAGCCGACGGCCGCGACCTTCACGCCGGCCTTGCCGCACACCCAGTGCGGGTCGGGACCCAGCTCGGGCTCGACGTCCAGCGCGTGCGGGTCGCCGGAGCCGCACACCGGGCACAGCGGCCAGCGGCCGTACCGCTCCAGCAGCGCGTCCTGCACGTCCTGCGCGACCAGCCCGGCCACGAACTCCGCGCCCTCGGGCCACTGCTCGACCCACCAGCGCCGCTGCACGACGGACTCCTCGACCAGCGAGACCACGTCCGGTTCGGCGACCTCGCCCGCCACCAGGTCGGCGAGCACGAGGGCGCGTGCGGCATGCAGGGCCTGCTCCAGGGGGCTGATGGGGTTCATGCACCCATTGTGCGCACTCTTGACCCGCGGACCGAAACGAAAATATCTTTCATGAGTGACCGATGAAGTGAAGGAAACTTTCGTGAACGCTTCCGGGGGCCGCCGTGCCGCCGGCGGCGGGAGCGCACCACCCGCGCCGCCCGCACCGCCCGCGCCCGCCGCCCTCGCGGCCAAGGTCCGTACCCTGGCGCCGTCGATGACCCGGTCCATGCAGCGGGTCGCCGAGGCCGTCGCGGGCGACCCGGCCGGCTGCGCGGCCCTCACGGTCACCGGCCTGGCCGAGCTGACCGGCACCAGCGAGGCGACCGTCGTCCGCACCGCCCGGCTGCTCGGCTACCCCGGCTACCGGGACCTGCGCCTCGCCCTCGCCGGGCTGGCCGCCCAGCAGCAGTCCGGCCGCGCACCCGCCATCACGACGGACATCGCGGTCGACGACCCGATCGCCGACGTGGTCGCCAAGCTGGCCTACGACGAGCAGCAGACCCTCGCGGACACGGCCGCCGGACTGGACACCGTCCAGCTCGGCGCGGCCGTCGCCGCACTGGCCGCCGCCCGGCGCACCGACGTGTACGGCATCGGCGCCTCCAACCTGGTCGCCCAGGATCTCACCCAGAAGATGCTGCGCATAGGGCTCATAGCCCACGCGCCGGGCGACCCGCACCTCGCCGTCACCAACGCGGTGCAGTTGCAGGCGGGGGACGTGGCCGTGGCGATCACGCACTCCGGCTCGACCGGGGACGTCATCGAACCGCTGCGGGTCGCCTTCGAACGGGGCGCGACGACCATCGCCGTCACCGGCCGCCCCGACAGCTCCGTCACCCAGTACGCCGACCACGTGCTGACCACGTCCACCGCCCGGGAGAGCGAGCTGCGACCGGCGGCGATGTCGTCCCGGACCAGCCAGCTGCTGGTCGTGGACTGCCTGTTCGTGGGGGTGGCGCAGCGGATCTACGAGTCGGCCGCGCCGGCTCTGGCGGCGTCGTACGAGGCGTTGGCGCATCGGCACGGGGCGCTCCGCGGGGTCGCGGGGGACCGTAGGGCTTGAGCTGTGTGGGGCGCCGCGGGTCCGCTGTGGCTGGTCGCGCCCACGCGGCGGAGCCGCAGATCGAAACAGACCCGCGCCCCTGGGTTAGTACAGGCATCGCACGTTGAAAAGGGCCGCATTCTTATGACCTCCACCCCCCATCACCCCGATCTGCGTTCTCAGTTGGAGACGTTGGCCACTGAGGCGTTTCGGCCGGAGTTGGCTGAGATCGATCAGTTGCCGACGCTCGACATCACCCGCCTGATGAACGGCGAGGACGCCGCTGTGGCCGCCGCCGTGGCCGAGCGGCTGCCGGAGATCGCCGCCGCCATCGACGCCGTGGCCGCCCGGATGGCGCACGGCGGGCGGCTGGTCTACGCGGGCGCCGGTACGGCCGGACGGCTCGGCGTGCTGGACGCCTCCGAGTGCCCGCCGACCTTCAACACCTCCCCCGGGCAGGTCGTCGGCCTGATCGCGGGCGGCCCGGACGCCATGGTCACCTCCATCGAGGGCGCCGAGGACTCCCCCGAGCTGGCCCGTGCCGACCTGGAGGCCCTCGCCCTGACCGCCGACGACACGGTGGTCGGCGTCTCCGCCTCCGGGCGGACCCCGTACGCCGTCGGCGCCGTCGAGTACGCGCGCTCGCTCGGCGCCCTGACCGTCGGCCTCGCCTGCAACCGGGGCAGCGCCCTGGCCGCGGCCGCCGAGCACGGCATCGAGGTGGTCACCGGGCCCGAGCTGCTCACCGGCTCGACGCGGCTGAAGGCGGGCACCGCGCAGAAGCTGGTCCTGAACATGCTGTCGACGATCACGATGATCCGGCTCGGCAAGACGTACGGGAACCTGATGGTGGACGTCCGGGCCTCCAACGAGAAGCTGCGGGCCCGCTCGCGCCGCATCGTCGCGCTCGCCACCGGTGCCGCCGACGACGACATCGAGCGGGCCCTGACGGCGACCGACGGCGAGGTCAAGCACGCGATCCTGGTCCTGCTGGCCGACGTGGACGGCCCGACGGCCGCCCGGCTGCTCGCGGAGTCCGGCGGCCACCTTCGGGCGGCGATGGCGGCGGCGCTCGGCTGACCGCCGCACCTCCTCCGGTCCGCCCGCGGGCCCGGCGCCGTCCGCACCGTGTGCGATTCTGAGAAGCATGAACCACGCCCAGCTGACCGCCCTGGGCCGCGCCCTGCGCCTCCTCGGTGAGCACGGCGAGGCCCTGACCGCCGACACCCCGGAGGCCAAGCTGCACGAGGTCCGCGCGGACCTGAAGCGTGCGCTGGACCAGCTGGAGGAGAGCGTCACCACGGCGGCCCCCAGCACCCGCTGCCCGGAGCACCCGAACGGGCCGGTCGACAGCGCCGCCCCCGACCTGTGCCTGCTGTGCGAGACCCGCCGGCGCACGGCCCGCCGCGCCGAGTACAGCGGCGGACCGCTGCCGGCCCGGCCGGCGGAGCCGGTCCAGTCCCGGTACGGCGTCCGGGGCGACCGGCCGCAGCCCCAGCAGCGCTGGCTGCCCGAGCAGTGGACCGGTCAGGCGTGGCAGCTGTGCGGCACCCCGCGCCGCGACCGCCGCGAGGCCGAGCTGTACATCGCGGCCCAACTGCGCGGCCCGCACGCGGCGATGGCGTACCGGATCGTCCACGAGTTCACGGACTACGAGGTGCTGCGGGTGTGGGGCACGCCGGTACGGGTGGACATCGAGCCGATGGGCGGTCTGTGACGTGGTGAGACGGAACGACCAGCGCCGTGCGGCCCTCGTCGACGCGGCGATCGAGGTGCTGGCCGCGCAGGGTGCCCGGGGGCTGACCTTCCGGGCGGTGGACACGGAGGCGGCCGTCCCGCCCGGCACCGCGTCCAACTACTTCGCCAACCGGGACGACCTGCTCACCCAGGCGGGCGCCCGCGTCTACGAGCGGCTGCACCCCGGCGAGGCCGCCCTCGCGCGCCAGCGCACGGCCCCTCGCGACCGTGACACCTATGTACGGCTGATGCGCGAACTGGTCGACCGGGTCGCCGGGTTCCGCACCGGCTACCTCGCCCTGCTCGAACTGCGCCTGGAGGCCACCCGGCGCCCCGAGCTGCGCGCGGTGCTGACCGAACGCGTCCGCGAGGACGTCGCCGCCAACGTCGCCCACCACGAGGCATCCGGTCTCCCCGGCGACGCCATGGCCGTCAAGCTGCTCATGCTCGCCCTGAACTGGCTGATCGTCGAACGGCTCACGCTGCCGGACGTGTTCACCGAGGAGGAGCGGGACCGGTTGGTGACGGCGGCGGTCGACCGCATCGTCGCGCCGGACGGACCGGCCCGGGACTGATCCCGCCGCCGGGTCAGATCTGGTTCTCGCCGCCGTCGACGTACCAGTTGGCGCCGAGGACGAAGCTGCTCTGGTCCGAGGCCAGGAAGGCGACCACCGCGGCGACCTCCTCGGGGCGCCCCATCCGGCCGATCGCGGTGTCCCCGGCGAGTTTGGTGTGGACGGCGGGGGCGTTCGACTCGCCGAAGAGGTTGGTGATCCCGGGGGTGTCGACCGGGCCCGGGGAGATCGCGTTGACCCTGACGCCGCGGCCCTTGAGTTCGTTGGCCCAGCCCCGTGCGAAGGTCCGGACGGCGGCCTTGGAGGCGGCGTACAGACTGAACGCCTCGGCGCCGTTGTCGGCGGCGGTGGAGGCGTTGAGGATCACCGAGGCACCGTCGTTGAGCAGCGGCAGCGCCTTCTGCACGGTGAAGAGCGTGCCCCGCACGTTGACGCCGAAGATCTCCTCGAACCGCTCCTCGGTGATCTCCTCCAGCGGCACGAGCGAGGCGGTCGCCGCGTTGGCGAAGACCACGTCGAGCCCCCGGCCGCGGGCGCGGACCGCGTCGTAGAGCCGGTCCAGGTCGGCCGGGTCCGAGACGTCGCCGGCAATCGCCGTGACCCGCTCGGCGCCGATGATCTCCACGGCCTCGTCCAGCGCGGCCTTGCGCCGCCCGGTGATGAACACGTGCGCACCCTCGTCCGCCAGCCGCACCGCACTGGCCAGGCCGATCCCGGTGCCGCCGCCGGTGACGACGGCCGTCCTGCCTTCGAGCTGTCCCATGGTGAAAGACCTCCGCAAGGTTCCGCAAACTTCGGTACCGATCGGTACTGAATGCGACCGTAACACATCCGTACCGATCGATACGGAAGGAGTAGACTGACGCCATGGAGACGCGACAGAAGGGGCCGATCGGCCGGCCGAGGGGCTTCGACGCCGACGAGGCGCTGGAGAAGGCCATGCGGGTCTTCTGGGAGCAGGGCTACGAGGGCGCCAGCCTCACCGACCTGACCGGCGCCATGGGCATCACCCGCACCAGCATGTACGCGGCCTTCGGCAACAAGGAGGACCTGTTCCGCAAGGCGCTCGAACGCTACGAGGAGGGCCCCGCCTCCTACGTCGCCCGCGCCCTGCGGGAACCGACCGCACGCGAGGTGGCGACCGCGTTCCTGAAGGGCGCCGTCCAGGTCAGCACCCGCCCCGACTGCCCGTCCGGCTGCCTGGGCGTCCAGGGCTCACTCGCCGCCGGCGAGACCGGGCGCTCCGCCCGTGACCTGCTGGCCGACTGGCGCGAAGCGGGCGTCGCCCAACTCCGCGACCGGTTCCGGCAGGCCGTCGACGACGGCGACCTGCCGCCCGGCACGGACCCCCTGCACATCGCCCGCTACCTCATGACGTTCGCCAACGGCATCTCCGTGCAGGCCACCGGCGGCGCCACCCGGGAAGACCTCCAGCGGGTGGCCGACACGGCCCTGCGCGCCTGGCCGCCCGCGTGATCCGTCAGGGGCCGACGGGGCCGGCCGCCGCCAGGGCCTCCGCCACCGCCTGCCGCAGCGAACGGCTGGTGATCCGACGGTTCTCCCCGTCGGCCAGGTGCGCCGCGGCACGCCCCACCCAGTCCGGATCACCGAGGAGCTGGAGCTTCCCCTCATCGGTGAGCTGCCGCAGCAGGGCCTCGAGGCGGAGCGCGTCAACCGCCCGGTAAGGGCGCGCGTGCTGGTCGAAGCGCAGTTGGTGATCCTCGTAGGGGTGGCGCAGCGTCATGTGCAACCAGCCGCCGTCACGCGTGGCGACCATGCCCCTCAGCGTGTACAGGCCCCTGTTGTTCGTGTCCCAGGGGTGCTTGCCCCAGGTGATCCTGATGCCGTTCATGATCCTGGACCACGGGACCAACTGCCCCTCGGAGTCCGGCTCGTGCTGGTGGAGCCCTTCCGGGCGAAACTCCACCCAGTGGGTGTCGGGCCGTGTGGCGTCCCCGACTCGCCAACGGCCGTCGGTCAGTTCCAGCGGTCCCAGGGACATCACGCCTCCGGTCCGACCAGCGGCAGCGCCGTGAACTCGTGCCCCTCCCAGAGGCGCCGGGAGGTCTCCTCCGGGTACGGCGCGACCGTCGGCTCGGCATCCAGGACCTGGACCAGGCGCCGCTGCGTGTCGTACGCGGGCCAGCCCGGGTCACCGGTGCGGGCGAAGGCCGTCCAGGCGGCGCGGAAGCGGGACGACAGGGCCAGCGCCTCCGCGGACGGCTCCGCGCCACCGAACTGGAGCAGCGCGAGGCTTTCCTGGAAGGTGCCGAAGAGGAGCGGGATGTCCAGGGCGTGACAGGCGCCCAGGGCGCCGTCGAAGGCGGGCGCGGGCCAGGTGAGTTCGTAGACGTGGGCCCGGCCGCCGCCCGCGAGCTGGGCCTCGGCCAGGTGCAGGGACGGCATCGCGAACAGCCAGTCGGTCTGGACGCGTTCGTAGAGATCGTTGGCCGACGCGTCCGGGAACGCGGCGCGGTAGGCGGCCTCGCCACCCGGGGCGTACAGGCGCAGCGCGGCGCTCGCGCGGTCCTCGCCGATCTCGCCGAGCTTGCCCGCCATGGCGGTGAACAGGCGGTTCTCGTCGCGGTTGTGACCGGCGATCAGCTCGACGTCGCGGGCCGCGCCGGAGGCGAGCGCCCGCCAGGGCGCGACGGGCAGGAACTCGCCGTCCACGACGGGCGCGTACGGGGTGACCGTGGGCGCCGCCTGGCCCCAGCGGGGGACGTTGCCCGGCATCTTCGGGGCGAGGGCCTGGCCCGCCTTGACGAGCTGGTCCGGCGTGACCTCCGAGAGGTCTTCGACGGTCGGGCGCAGGCCCAGCTCGGCGGCGAGGGCGGTGCCGATGTCGGCGGCGAGGGCGGTGGAGAAGAACGTGCCCGGCACGCTCTGGGCGACGGCCCGCCGGAAGAGCCCGGCCGCTCGGGGCATGGCGAGCAGGGCGGCCACGGAACCGGCGCCGGCCGACTCGCCGAAGACGGTGACCCGGTGGGGGTCGCCGCCGAACCCGGCGATGTTCTCCTGCACCCAGACCAGCGCCGCGATCTGGTCGAGCAGGCCCCGGTTGGCGGGGGCGCCCTCGATGTGGGCGAATCCCTCCATGCCCAGGCGGTAGTTGAGGGTGACGACGACGAGGTCGCCGTCGGCGGCTATGCGGCGGGCGTCGTAGGCGGGGCTGCCGGAGTGGCCCATCTTGTAGGCGCCGCCGTGGATCCAGACCATGACCGGACGGTGGGCGGCCGGGTCCGGTGCGGGGGTCCAGACGTTGACCGTGAGCCAGTCGTCGCCCTCGGGGACGTCCGGGAGGCCGGTGGCACCCGCGACGCCGAGGTCCTGCGGGGGCGGCGGGCCGAAGGCATGGGCGTCGCGCACGCCGTCCCAGGGGCGGGGGCGGCGCGGGGCGGCGAAGCGGGCGTCCCCCACCGGGGGTTGGGCGAAGGGAATGCCGCGGAAGACGGTCAGGCCGTCCTCGGTCCGGCCGCGCACCGCGCCGGAGGAGGTGCGCACCACGGGTTCCACTGACTCGGCAGATCCAGGGATCGTCATCCTCCGGACCCTACGCCGTGGTGCGCACCGCGCTCAGCTGAGGGTCTTCAGCGATGCCGCGTCGTACGGGGCGAGTTCGTCGAAGCGGCCGGTGAGGACCTTCTCGGCCCACTGCGGGTCCTGGAGCAGCGCGCGGCCGACGGCGACCAGGTCGAACTCGTCGCGTTCCATGCGGTCGAGGAGGTTGTCGAGGCCGCGGACGGGGGCGCCCTCGCCCTGGAAGGCCCGGTTGAAGTCGCCGTCGAGGCCGACCGAGCCGACGGTGATGGCGGTCTTGCCGGTGAGCTTCTTGGTCCAGCCGGCGAGGTTGAGGTCGGAGTCCTCGAACTCGGGGAGCCAGTAGCGGCGGGTGGAGGCGTGGAAGGCGTCGACACCGGCCGAGGCGAGCGGGGAGAGGATGGCCTCCAGCTCCTCGGGCGTCTCGGCGAGGCGGGCGTCGTACGCCTCCTGCTTCCACTGGGAGTAGCGGAAGATCACGGGGAAGTCCGGGGAGACCGTCTCCCGTACGGCGGCCACGATCTCGGCGGCGAACCTGGTCCGGGACACGGGGTCGCCGCCGTAGGCGTCGGTGCGGCGGTTGGTGCCGGACCACAGGAACTGGTCTACGAGGTATCCGTGGGCGCCGTGGATCTCCACGCCGTCGAAGCCGATGCGCTCGGCGGCCGCGGCGGACTCGGCGAAGGCACCGATGACGTCGTCCAGGTCGCGCTGGGTCATCGCGGTGCCGGTGGGCTCGTCCTCGCCGATGCGCAGGCCGGACGGGCCGACGGCGGGGGCGTCCGGGAAGGGCTGGTCCCCGGCCTTGCGGACCATGCCGATGTGCCACAGCTGCGGCACGATCGTGCCGCCTCCCGCGTGCACCGCCTCGGCGACCTTCGCCCATCCGGCGAGCTGCTCCTCGCCGTGGAAGCGCGGGACGCGGTCGCTCAGTCCGGCCGACTCGTGGCCGACGTAGGTGCCCTCGGTGACGATCAGTCCGACGCCGGCGGCGGCGCGGCGGGAGTAGTACGACACCACGTCCTCGCCGGGGACGCCGCCGGGGGAGAACATGCGGGTCATCGGCGCCATCGCGATGCGGTTGGGCACGGTGAGGCCGTTGATCGTGGCCGGGCGGGCGAGGAGTTGGGCGGCGCGGGTGGCGGCCTCGGCGGGGGTGACGGTCACGTGGGGGCTCCTGAGGTGGGTACCGGTCGGTATGTGCGCACGCATGCAACACGCTCCAACGGGAACGGGGCCGCCCCGCCGTACCATTCCGCCCGGCGCCCCGATGTGACCCGGGCCATAGCGGACGGGGGCGAGGGGTGGGCGGGGGACGGACACGCCCGAGGGCGGCACCCCCCTCGCGGGGAGTGCCGCCCTCGGTCCGTACTGGACGGTCGATCAACCGGAACCGGTCGATCAGAAGTCCATGTCACCGCCCGGCATGCCGCCCGGGGCGCCCGCCGGAGCGGCCTTCTCGGGCTTGTCGGCGATGACGGCCTCGGTGGTGAGGAACAGCGCGGCGATGGAGGCGGCGTTCTGCAGGGCAGAGCGGGTCACCTTCGCCGGGTCGATGATGCCCTCGGCGATCATGTCGACGTACTCACCGGAGGCGGCGTTCAGGCCGTGGCCGACGGTCAGGTTGCGGACCTTCTCCACGACGACGCCGCCCTCGAGACCGCCGTTGACGGCGATCTGCTTCAGCGGGGCCTCCAGGGCGAGCTTCACGGCGTTGGCGCCGGTCGCCTCGTCACCCGACAGCTCCAGCTTCTCGAAGACCTGGGAGGCCTGGAGCAGGGCCACGCCACCACCGGCGACGATGCCCTCCTCGACGGCCGCCTTCGCGTTGCGAACGGCGTCCTCGATGCGGTGCTTGCGCTCCTTGAGCTCGACCTCGGTGGCGGCACCGGCCTTGATGACGGCCACGCCGCCGGCCAGCTTCGCCAGGCGCTCCTGGAGCTTCTCGCGGTCGTAGTCCGAGTCGCTGTTCTCGATCTCGGCGCGGATCTGGTTGACCCGGCCCTGGACCTGGTCGGCCGAGCCGGCGCCGTCCACGATCGTGGTCTCGTCCTTGGTGATGACGACCTTGCGCGCGCTGCCCAGCAGGTCCAGCGTGGCGTTCTCGAGCTTGAGGCCGACCTCCTCGGAGATGACCTCGCCGCCCGTGAGGATGGCGATGTCGCCGAGCATGGCCTTGCGGCGGTCGCCGAAGCCCGGGGCCTTGACGGCGACGGACTTGAAGGTGCCGCGGATCTTGTTGACGACCAGGGTCGACAGGGCCTCGCCCTCGACGTCCTCGGCGATGATCAGCAGCGGCTTGCCCGACTGCATGACCTTCTCCAGGAGCGGCAGCAGGTCCTTGACGTTGCCGATCTTGGAGTTAGCGATCAGGATGTACGGGTCGTCGAGCGACGCCTCCATACGCTCCATGTCGGTGGCGAAGTACGCCGAGATGTAGCCCTTGTCGAAGCGCATACCCTCGGTGAGCTCCAGCTCCAGACCGAAGGTCTGGGACTCCTCGACGGTGATGACGCCTTCCTTGCCGACCTTGTCCATGGCCTCGGCGATGAGCTCGCCGATCTGGGTGTCGGCGGCGGAGATGGAGGCCGTGGAGGCGATCTGCTCCTTGGTCTCGACGTCCTTGGCCTGCTCGAGCAGGGCGGCGGAGACGGCCTCGACGGCCTTCTCGATACCGCGCTTGAGGGCCATCGGGTTGGCGCCGGCCGCGACGTTGCGCAGGCCTTCCTTGACCAGGGCCTGGGCGAGGACGGTCGCGGTGGTCGTACCGTCACCGGCGACGTCGTCCGTCTTCTTGGCGACTTCCTTGACCAGCTCGGCGCCGATCTTCTCGTACGGGTCCTCGAGCTCGATCTCCTTGGCGATGGAGACACCATCGTTGGTGATCGTGGGGGCGCCCCACTTCTTCTCGAGGACGACGTTGCGGCCCTTGGGGCCGAGCGTCACCTTGACGGCGTCCGCGAGCTGGTTCATGCCGCGCTCGAGGCCGCGCCGCGCCTCCTCGTCGAACGCGATGATCTTGGCCATGTGAAGTGGTCCCTCCAGGACTGGGGGTGATTCCTTCGGACCGCGCCCGCGCCCGCGACGGACGGCTCGCCGACCTTGTGGTTCCTTCCCCACCCGGCCCGCGGGCCTCACCGACCCGGTCCTTCGTTGTCACTCTCACCTTCAGAGTGCTAACGCCAATGATTAGCACTCGGCATGGTCGAGTGCAAGCGCCTCTCGGGGATCGGGTCCTGCCGTCAGCCGCCCGCGAACAGGGGAACGACGGGCGTCCGTGCAGGCCGAAGGGCCCGTACCCCTGGAGGTACGGGCCCTTCGGATGAAGACCGGGTGCTGCGGTGGCCGCGCGTCTCAGGCGCTGAGGCGAACCATGTCGGCCTGCGGGCCCTTCTGACCCTGCGAGATCTCGAACTCGACCCGCTGGCCTTCTTCGAGGGTGCGGTAGCCGTCCATCTGAATCGCGCTGTAGTGGACGAAAACATCCGCACCACCGTCGACCGCGATGAAGCCGTACCCCTTCTCCGCGTTGAACCACTTGACGGTGCCCTGAGCCATGCCTAACTCCCCTATTACTGGCCCTTGCACAGATCCGCACTTCGCGGACCCGGGTCAGACCTCGCCCCCTCACGACTGGGGGCGTGCGCCGGAACGCGTCGACCGCGGCTGAATGTATCTGTCCAACTGCCGTCTGCAACAGGTCAATCGGACGAGAAATCTGGACGCACCCGGTCCGGAATGTAGCGAGAATTCGCCTGAATTCGGGTCAAGTCGGGTCACGCAAAGGGAACAAAAGCCGCAGAATACGCTCGCACTTTGGCTGTTTCTTGTCGGGCGGGCGGCAGGAATTAACGGTTCCCGTTGTGCCGATCGGGAGCGCGTTCCCCAACTCTACCGCGCTCAACCACATGGAATTGCCCCCTCCGTTTCTCTTACGGAGAGGGCAATACGCACTACAAGGTGTATCTGCGGTGGATCAGTCCCGCATCGGTGACCGATGACCGCGTCAGCCGCCGGCGACGGCCGGGATGATCGAGACGCCCGCGCCGTCCGGGGTCGCGGTCTCCAGGCCCTGCTCGAAGCGGACGTCGTCGTCGTTGACGTAGACGTTGACGAAGCGGCGCAGCTTGCCCTGGTCGTCCAGGACGCGGGCGGCGATGCCGGTGTGGTTCTTCTCCAGGTCGGAGATGACCTCCCCGAGGTTGGCCCCGTCGGCGCTCACCTCGGCCTTGCCGCCGGTGTAGGTGCGCAGGATGGTCGGGATGCGAACGGTCACGCTCATGCGAGGCCAGCCTCTCGGAAGGAGTCCAGGTTCGGGCGGATGGTGGCGGTGAGACCGGTGCCGGCCACCGCGTCGAGGGTCTTCAGGCCGTCGCCGGTGTTGAGGACGACGGTGGTGAGCGACGGGTCGAGCACCCCGTTCTCGATCAGCTTCTTGGTGACGCCGACCGTCACGCCGCCCGCCGTCTCCGCGAAGATGCCCTCCGTGCGGGCGAGCAGCTTGATCGCGTCCACGACCTGCTCGTCGGTCACGTCCTCCACGGCGCCGCCGGTGCGGCGGGCGATGTCGAGGACGTAGGGGCCGTCGGCCGGGTTGCCGATGGCCAGCGACTTGGCGATGGTGTTGGGCTTCTGCGGGCGGACCACGTCGTGCCCGGCCTTGAACGCCGTGGAGACCGGCGAGCAGCCCTCGGCCTGCGCACCGAAGATCTTGTAGGGCTTGTCCTCGACCAGGCCCAGCTCGATCAGCTCCTTGAGCCCCTTGTCGATCTTCGTCAGCTGGGAGCCGGAGGCGATCGGCACGACGAGCTGGTCGGGCAGCTGCCAGCCGAGCTGCTCGCAGATCTCGTACGCGAGGGTCTTGGAACCCTCGGCGTAGTACGGCCGCAGGTTGACGTTGACGAAGCCCCAGCCCTCGCCGGCCGGGTCGCCGATCAGCTCGGAGCAGAAGCGGTTCACGTCGTCGTAGTTGCCCTCGATGCCGACCAGCTCACCGCCGTAGACGGCGGCCATGACGACCTTGCCCTGCTCCAGGTCGTGCGGGATGAACACGCAGGAGCGGAAGCCGGCCCGGGCGGCGGCGGCACCGACGGCACCGGCGAGGTTGCCGGTGGAGGAGCAGGACAGGGTGGTGAAGCCGAAGGCGCGGGCGGCCTCGATGGCCTGGGCGACGACGCGGTCCTTGAAGGAGTGCGTGGGGTTGCCGGAGTCGTCCTTGACGTACAGCCCGCCGGTGACGCCCAGCTCGCGGGCGAGGTTGTCGGCCTTGACGAGCTTGGTCCAGCCGGGGTTGATGTTCGGCTTGGTCGCGACGTCGGCCGGGACGGGCAGCAGGGGGGCGTAGCGCCAGATGTTCGCGGGGCCCGCTTCGATCCGCTTGCGCAGTTCCTCGGTGTCGTGGTCCGAGAAGTCGTAGGCGATCTCGAGGGGGCCGAAACACTCTTCGCAGGCGAAGACCGGTCCGAGCGGAACCCTGTGGCCGCATTCCCGGCAGCTCAGCGCGGCGGCGGGGCCGAGGTCGACGGTGCCGTCGGTGCGGTTCGTGGAGGTTTCGGCAGTCTGCACAGCCATGGAGGCGAGGCCCTTTCTCCTCATCTTCCTCACGACGCATCTCGCCGTGAGACGGATTTGGCACCTTCCCTAGCCGGGAGCCTCGCCACGTCCGTGTGACAAGAACCGACTGGAGGGTTGCCGGGGCTTCATCGGGCCGTATCCCTCTGCCCCTCTGGATGAGCGGTATGAAGTTGTTTCGCGGTGGTGCGCGCGGCGACCCCGGCATGCGGTGGTCCCACGCGTTGTTCAAGACTGTAACCGAAGGCCAGGACGGTTGAGATAGTCGTCCGTACCGCGAGATGGATCACAATGGATCACGAAGGAGACCACGGGACGTGCTGGAAGAAGTCGAGCGCTGGCTGAACGCACGCTCCTGGTCCGCCGGGGACCGGCCGGTCCAGCACCTTCTGTCCGCCAAGCACGCCACCGGGCAGTCGGTCAGCGTGGTGCTCCCCGCGCTGGACGAGGAGGCGACGGTCGGCGACATCGTCGCGGTGATCCGGCGGGAGCTGGTGCTCGGGGTCCCGCTCGTCGACGAGATCGTGGTCGTGGACTCCGGGTCGAGCGACCGCACGGCGGAGGTGGCCGCGGCGGCCGGCGCGCGCGTCGTCCACCGGGACGCGATCCTCCCCCGCATCCCCGCCGTCCCCGGCAAGGGCGAGGTGCTGTGGCGTTCGCTGCTGGTCACCGGCGGGGACATCGTCTGCTTCGTCGACGCGGACCTGCGCGAGTTCTCCGCCGACTTCGTCTCCGGGATCGTGGGCCCGCTGCTCACCGACCCGGACGTGCACCTGGTCAAGGCCATGTACGACCGGCCGCTCGGCGCCGCCCCCGGCCAGGGCGGCCGGGTCACGGAGCTGATGGCCCGCCCGCTGCTCAACATGCACTGGCCGCAGCTGGCCGGCTTCGTCCAGCCGCTGGGCGGCGAGTACGCGGCCCGCCGCTCCCTGCTGGAACGGCTCCCCTTCCCGGTCGGCTACGGCGTCGAGCTGGGCATGCTGGTCGACGCCCTGCACCTGGTGGGCCTGGACGCGCTCGCGCAGGTCGACGTCGGGGTCCGGGTCCACCGCCACCAGGACGGCCGGGCCCTGGGCCGGATGGCCGCCGCGATCTACCGCACCGCCCAGCTCCGGCTGGCCCGCGGCCACCTGGTCCGGCCGACCCTCACCCAGTTCGAACGCGGCGCCGACGGCTTCGAGCCGCACACCTACACCGTGGACACCGAGGAACGCCCCCCGATGACGGAGATCACCGAGTACGCGACCCGCCGGGTGGCCTGACCTCCGGGCGTCAGCCGGGGACGCCGTCCGACCAGCGCCAGGTGCCGCCGGAGTCCGGCTCGCAGGTCAGGTACTCGCCGCCACGGCCGTGGGTGCTCAGACCCCGGTGCTTCTTGGCGCAGAACTGGCCGTCCGCGTAGCAGTTGCCGGCCGGGCTCTTCAGCTCGCAGGCACCGGTGCCGCCGCCCCCGGTGGTTCCGCCCCCGGTAGTTCCGCCTGCGCCGCCGTCCCGGGTCTTCGACGGCTGGGGGGCCGGCTCGGGAGTGTGCAGCAGGCGGCCGGCGCAGTCGCGGCCGTCACGCGGGACGGTGAACGTCACGGCACCGGAACCGCCGCTCTGCTCGCAGACCTTCTCACCGCTGCCCCAGGAGGAGGCCCGCTGCCCGGTGCCCTGGAGGCGCACGGTGTAGCCGACGTGCGCCTTCTCGGCGGCGCTGACGGCCGCCCCGATGCTGCCCCCGGTGAGGTCCGGCAGCGTGACGGCGGTCGGGGTGGGGGTCGGGGTCTCGGTGCTGGGGGACGCCTCGGGAGTGGGGCTGCTGCTCGGCGTGGCCGTGTCGGTGGCGGAGGCGGTGGCCTTCGCGGGGGTCTCCTCCGCCTTGGCGCTCGCGTCGCCGTCCCCGCAGCCGGCCAGGGCCAGCGCGGAGGCCGCGATCAGTGCCGCCGTGGCCGCGAGTCTGCTCGTGCGCCGGTGCCGTGAACGTATGGGCATGGTGCGCCCGCCCCCCAAGAAGTTGAAATGTGCACCGCACATCCTCAACCTGTTCACACTTTCCGCACAAGATGCGTGACCGAATCGCCGTCGGGTGACGTCGGGGAACGTTTGAGGTTTGAGGGGGCGGGCTAGGTTGAGGCGTATGGCTTCTAGGTTCGGTGCTGCTCAGGTGCTGGTCGCCTCCAACCGGGGGCCCGTCTCGTACGAGGTGCGGGAGGACGGGTCGCTGCGCGCCAAGCGGGGTGGTGGCGGGCTGGTCTCGGGGCTGTCGGCCATCGGGCCCGACGCGGGCGCGCTGTGGGTGTGCTCGGCGCTGGGCGACGGCGACCGCGAGGCGGTGCGGCGCGGGGTCGGCGAGGACGGCGTACGGATGCTGGACGTACCGGCCGACGTGCACGCGGACGCGTACAACGGGATCGCCAACAGCGTGCTGTGGTTCGTGCACCACATGCTCTACCAGACGCCCCTGGAGCCCGTCTTCGACGCGGAGTTCCGGCGGCAGTGGGCGTCCTACGAGGCGTACAACCGGGCCTTCGCCGAGGCGCTGGCCGAGGAGGCGGCCGAGGGCGCGGTCGCGATCGTGCAGGACTACCACCTGACGCTGGTGCCGGGGATGCTGCGCGAGCTGAGGCCCGACCTCAGGATCGGGCACTTCTCGCACACGCCGTGGGCGCCGGTCGACTACTTCCGGCTGCTGCCGGACGACATCGCCGAGCAGGTGCTGCGCGGGATGCTGGGCGCCGACCGGCTCGGGTTCCTCACCCGGCGCTGGGCCGACGCGTTCACCGCCTGCTGCGACGCCGTCGTCGGCGGGCTCGGCGGCACGGAGATCGGCGTGCACGGGCTGGGTGCCGACGGGGACTTCCTGCGGAAGCGCTCGCACGAGGCCGATGTCGAGGAGCGGATGGCGGAGCTGCGGGAGCAGATCGGGGAGGGGCGCCGCACGATCGTGCGGGTGGACCGGACCGAGCTGTCCAAGAACATCGTGCGGGGACTGCTGGCCTACCGGGAGCTGCTGGCGGGGCGGCCCGAGTGGCGCGAGCGGGTCGTGCACGTCGCGTTCGCCTACCCCTCGCGGCAGGACCTCGCCGTGTACCGGGAGTACACGGCCGAGGTGGAGCGGGTGGCGAACGCGGTCAACGAGGAGTTCGGCACGCCGGGCTGGACGCCGGTCGTGCTGAACCTGAAGGACGACTTCGCGCGGTCGCTGGCGGCGTACCGGCTGGCGGACGTGGCGCTCGTCAACCCCGTGCGGGACGGGATGAACCTCGTCGCGAAGGAGGTGCCGGTCGTCTCCGACGCGGGGTGCGCGCTGGTGCTGTCGCGCGAGGCGGGCGCATACGAGGAGTTGGGCGAGGACGCGGTGGTGGTGAACCCGTACGACGTGGTCGGTACGGCGGACGCGCTGCACCGGGCGCTCGGCCTGCCGGACGGGGAGCGGGCCGAGCGGTCGAAGCGGCTGGCGGCCGCCGGCACCGCGCTGCCGCCGGCGCGCTGGTTCCTGGAGCAGCTGGACGCGCTGCGGGGCTGACCGCCGGGGCTACTGGGCCTGGACCGGCGGGCAGGTGCCGGTCTCCTCGCCGATCGAGTTGATCTCGGCGTTCGGCCGCGGGTCACCGGCGTAGTTCACCTGGTCCGTGCACTTCACCCCGTCCTCCTTCGGGGTGCCGGACGACGTGCCGCCCGACTGCGGTTCGGGGCAGGTGCCGGTCTCCTCGCCGATCGAGTTGATCTCCGCGTTCGACCGCGGGTCACCGGCGTAGTCGAGCTGGTCCGTGCACTTCTTCCCCGCCCCCTGGTCCGGCTGCGTGCCCTCCGGGGTCTCCGAGGACGTGCCGCCGGTGGTGGTCCCCTCGTCGGCGGTGGGGGACTGTGCGGTGCTCGGCGTGGTGGCGGTGGCTGTGGCGGAGCCCGAGGCGAGGGCGTCGTAGGGGCCGCCGCCGTCGCCGCCGTTGCCGCAGGCGGTGAGCGTCAGGCCGAGGGCCAGGGCGGCGAGGGCGAGCATCGGGGTCTTCCGAGCGGTCATGGCGGGTTCCTTCACGGTCCTGGGCCTTGGGCCCCACTGAGCGGGCTTACGGCGTGCAAGAGCGGGGCGCCGCGGGCCGGGTTGCCCCGCCCGCGGCGTCCGGACACGGCTGTGACAGGCAGCGGAACCGTCCGTGACGTTGTCTCAGGCCAGCCGGTGCGCGAGGGCCGCCAGGAGGGCCACCACCCCGGCCGGTCCTGGCACCTCCACGTCCGCGCGCTTCCTCAGTTCCGTCACCTCGTCGCTGCCGCTGCAGACCAGCAGGCCGGGGGTGCCCTCGGCCCGGAGGGTGTCGACGGCCGCGTAGGCCGGGAGGTCGCCGAGGTCGTCGCCGGCGAAGAGGACGGAGGCGGCGTCGAGGGAGTGGGCGTACGACCTGAGGGCGGCCCCCTTGTCCATGCCGGGTGGGCGCAGCTCCAGGACCATGCGGCCGGGTTCGACGATCAGGCCGTGCCGGGAGGCCAGGTCGGCGAGGGGGGCGCGCAGGGCGTCGAAGGCGGCCTGCGGGTCGGGGGCGCGGCGGGTGTGGACGGCGACCGCGTGCCCCTTGTCCTCGGTCCAGGTGCCCTGCGCCGCCGTCCCGGACCGCTCGAGGAGCCCCGGCAGCTCGGCGCGGACGGCGGCGACGCCGGGGTGCGGTTCGGGTGTGGTGAGGGTGCCGGTGGCGGCGTCCCAGCGCTCGGCGCCGTAGTGGCCGAGGACGACGAGGCGGTCGAGGCCGGGGACGCCCGCGAAGCCGCCGTGGTGGACGGCGACCTCGGCGGGGCGGCCGGTGATCACGGCGATCGAGGCGACCTTCGGGGCCAGGGCCGCCAGCGCCGGTACGGCGTCCGGGTGGGCGCGCGCCCGGTCGGGGTCGGGCACGATCGGCGCGAGCGTGCCGTCGAAGTCGAGCGCGACCACCGCGCGGCCGGGATCGGCGAGGAGGGCGTCGAGCCCTTCGCGTCCGGCCGCGGTGGCGGGCGTCGGCAGGGAGTGCGGGGAGTCGTCTCGGATGGAGTCCTGGTGGCTGCCCATACGGCAAACCTATCCCGCACGGGCCGGACGCACGCTTCTCCCCCGGGCCGGGCACACGCCTCTCCCGCGCCGGGCGCACGCTTCTCCCCCGGGTCGCGGGCACGAGACCCGGCTCCCGGCACGGCCGCTTCACCGAGGGCCGGCCGGCGTGGGCGTGACTCCGGTCGAGCCGGACCCCCGGTCCGACCGGCACGGCACTCCGGCGGACGAACCGCCGCCGCCCCGCGCAGGGCGGTCTCAGCGCTCCGCGCGGCGGGACTCGCGTATCCGGCGCAGGCGGTTGACCGTCACCGGGTCGCACGCCAGGGCGCGGGGGTCGTCGAGCAGGGCGTTGAGGAGCTGGTAGTAGCGCACGGGGGCCAGGCCCAGCTCCTCGCGGACGGCGCGCTCCTTGGCGCCGGGGCCGGAGAAGCCGCGGCGCTCCAGCGCGAGGATGCGGCGCTCCCGCTCGGCCAGCTCTCCCAGGTCCATGTACGGCACCGTAACGCCCGCCACCGACAACGCGGCCGGGCCCTACTCCGCGCTGCCCGCCCGCATCGCCGTCGCCTGGATCTGGCCGAGGACGCCCTTGGGGCTGCCACCGGAGGTGACCGCCTCGCCGATGTGCTTCTTGACGTCCGCGCTGACCGAGGCCCAGGACGTCTTGCCCACCGGGTACAGCTGGGAGAGCAGCAGCTCGTCCAGGAACGGCTTGAGTTTCTTGTCCTCGGCCGCGGTGCTCATGGTCTGGGAGGCCGACGTGGTCACCGGGAGCAGGCCGTACTGGCGGGAGAAGTCGAGCACGTTCTCCTCGCTGTAGACGAAGTCGAGGAAATCGCCGACCTCGTCCTGGTGGCCGTTCTTCTTGAACGCCGTCATCCAGTCGGAGACGCCGAGGGTGTTCTTGCTCTCGCCGTCGATCCCCGGCGTGGTGACCATGCCGTACTTCACGCCCTTGTCGGAGGCCGTCTTCATCAGCGAGGGGTGCCCGTTGAGCATGCCCACGTCGCCGTTGGCGAAGGCGTCGAAGGCGTCGGCGCGGTTGAGCTTGCCGGGGGCGACGGGCCCGGTGAGGCCCTTGCCGACCAGTTCGTCCCGCAGCCAGGTGAAGGTGGTGACGTTCTGCGGGGAGTCGACGGAGTAGGTGCCGACGTCGTCGGTGTAACCGCCCCCGCCGCTGAGCATCCACTGCATCGTCTCGGCCGGTGCCTCCTCGGGGCCCAGCGGCAGGGCGTACGGGTACTTCACGCCCTCGCCCTTGAGCGCCTCGGCGGCCTCGGCGAGGTCGTCCCAGGACTTGGGCGGCTGGATCCCGGCCTTGTCGAAGAGGGTCTTGTTGTAGAAGAGCACGCGGGTGGAGGCCGCGAAGGGCAGGCCGTACTGCACGCCGTTGACCTGGCCCGCGCCGGCCAGCTGGGAGACGAAGTCGGCCTGGACCGGGATGGAGAGCACGTCGTCGGCCCGGTAGAGCAGGCCCTTGTCCGCGTAGTCGGAGTAGGCGCCGATCTGCGCCATGTCGGGCGCCTTGCCCGCCTCGACCAGCTCGCGGACCTTGCGGTCGACGTCGTTCCACGAGTACACGGTGACGTCCACCCGCACGTCGGGGTTCTGCGCCTCGTAGGACTTGACCAGCTCGTCCCAGTACTTCTGGGAGCTGTTGTCCTTGCTGTCGCCGTAGTCGGCGGCGACGAGCTTCAGGGTCACCCCGTCGGAGTCGCCGGTGAGGCCACAGCCGCCGAGGACCGCCGTCATGCCCAGTGCGGACGCCACCGCGATCGTTCCAGTCCTACGCCGCTGCACCTGTTCCCCAACCCTGACTGCTCGTTCGCGCGTTCGCTTACCGGATTAAGGTCTACACCACCGCAGTGGACTAGACCTCTCCCGGGTGTACGGGCCACACTGTCCCCGTGAGACATGTCATCGCCCTCGATGTGGGCGGCACCGGGATGAAGGCCGCCCTCGCGGGACCTGGGGGCGAGTTGCTCCACCAGGCGCGCCGGGCCACCGGCCGCGAGCGGGGACCCGAGGCGGTCGTCGCCGGCATCCTGGACTTCGCCGCCGAGCTGCGCGCCTACGGCGCCGACCGGTTCGGCGAGCCGGCCGGCGCCGCCGGTGTCGCCGTCCCCGGGATCGTCGACGCCGAGCGGGGCGTCGCCGTGTACGCGGCCAACCTCGGCTGGCGTGACGTACCGCTGCGGACGCTGCTCGGCGAACGGCTCGGCGGTATTCCGGTCGCCCTCGGCCACGACGTGCGCACCGGCGGCCTCGCCGAGGGCCGGATCGGTGCCGGGCAGGGCGCCGACCGGTTCCTGTTCGTACCGCTGGGCACCGGGATCGCGGGCGCCATCGGCATCGACGGCCGCGTCGAGGCGGGCGCCCACGGCTTCGCGGGCGAGATCGGCCACGTCGTCGTACGCCCCGGCGGCATCGCCTGTCCGTGCGGTCAGCGCGGCTGCCTGGAGCGCTTCGCCTCCGCGTCGGCGGTCAGCCAGGCGTGGGCCCAGGTCTGCGGCGACCCCGGGGCGGACGCGGCCGACTGCGCCAAGGCCGTCGAGTCGGGGGACGCCCGCGCGCTCGCCGTGTGGCAGGACGCCGTGGACGCGCTGGCCGACGGGCTGGTCACCGCGCTCACCCTGCTGGACCCACGCGTCCTGATCATCGGTGGCGGCCTCGCCGAGGCGGGGGAAACCTTGTTCACACCGCTGCGGGACGCCGTCCGGCGGCGCGTCACCTTCCAGAAACTGCCGGAGATCGTCCCCGCCGCACTCGGGGACACCGCCGGTTGCCTGGGTGCCGGGCTGATGGCCTGGGACCTGCTCGACACCGCTGCTCCGCCCGCTTCGCCCGCTTCGACTTCCACAGCTTCCACGGCCGCCACGGCCGCGACTCCCCCGGAGGTAACCACCTGATGGCCCCAAGCAAGGTTCTCGCCGGTGCCCGGGTGGTACTGCCCACCGGGACCGTGGACGACGGCCGCGTGATCGTCGACGGCACGCGGATCGCGGACACGGCTCCCCCGCAGGCCGAGACCGTCGACGTGTCGGGCCACTGGGTGGTCCCCGGCTTCGTCGACATCCACAACCACGGCGGCGGCGGAGCCTCCTTCGCCGGCGGCACCGCCGAGGAGATCCTGGTCGGCGTCGAGACCCACCGCCGGCACGGCACCACCACGACGGTCGCCTCCGCCGTCACCGGCGATCTGGACTTCCTCGCCCGGCACGCGGGGATGCTCGCCGAGCTGGCGCAGCAGGGCGACATCGTTGGCATCCACTTCGAGGGGCCGTTCATCTCGCCGTGCCGCAAGGGCGCGCACGACGAGCAGCTGCTGCGCGACCCGGACCCGGCCGAGGTGCGCAAGCTGGTCGACGCGGCGCACGGGCACGCGAAGATGATGACGCTGGCGACCGAGCTGCCGGGCGGCCTGGACTCCGTACGGCTGCTGGTCGAGCACGGCGTGATCGCGGCCGTCGGGCACACCGACGCGACGTACGAGCAGACCGTGCAGGCCATCGACGCGGGCGCCACCGTCGCCACGCACCTCTTCAACGCGATGCCGCCGGTCGGTCACCGCGCCCCGGGTCCGATCACGGCTCTCCTCGAGGACGAGCGGATCACCGTCGAGCTGATCAACGACGGCACGCACCTGCATCCGGCCGCGCTCCAGCTGGCCTTCCACCACGCGGGTGCCGCCCGGGTCGCCTTCATCACCGACGCGATGGACGCGGCCGGCTTCGGCGACGGCCGCTACCGGCTCGGCCCGATGGACGTCGAGGTCACCGACGGCGTGGCCCGGCTGGTGGAGGGCGGCTCGATCGCGGGCTCCACGCTCACCCTGGACCGCGCCTTCAAGCGGGCGGTGACGGTGGACCGGCTGCCCGTCGGGGACGTCGTCGCCGCGATCTCCGCCAACCCGGCGCGGCTGCTCGGCCTGGACGACCGGATCGGCTCCCTGGAACCGGGGAAGGACGCCGACCTGGTGGTCCTGGACGACGCCTTCGACCTGGTGGGCGTGATGCGCCGGGGCGAATGGGTGGTCGATCCCCAACTGGGCTGATCCGTCCCCGAGTCCGCTCCGGGGCCGGCCGTCACCGGTCGGACCCGGGGACTGGGCCGACCGCCCGCCGTTTGGCATGATCGTGTCGTGGGCCACAGCTCCGCGGGCCCGCCCAGCCGCACACGATCGGGGGAGGTCGGCACGGTGATCCTCACCGTCACTCTCAACACCGCGCTCGACATCACCTACCGCGTCCAGGGCCTGAGGCCGCATGCCTCCCACCGGGTGACCGAGGTGACCGAACGGTCCGGCGGCAAAGGGCTGAACGTGGCCCGGGTGCTGGCGGCCCTCGGGCACGAGGTGACGGTCACCGGCTTCGCGGGCGGCACGACCGGGGGCGTCGTGCGCGCGGGGCTGACCGGCGTGCGCGGGGTGACCGACGCGCTGGTCCCGGTCGCGGGGGCGACCCGGCGCACCGTCGCGGTCGTCGACGAGCGCACCGGCGACACCACCCAGCTCAACGAGCCGGGCCCGGCCGTGGCGCCCGCCGAGTGGAGCGCCTTCCAGGAGACGTACGAGAACCTGCTGACCGGTGCCGCCGCGGTGGCCCTGTGCGGCAGCCTGCCGCCGGGCGTCCCGGTGGGCGCGTACGGCGGGCTGGTGCGGGCCGCGCGGGCCGCGGGCGTGCCGGTGCTGCTCGACACCAGCGGGGAGCCGCTGCGGCGGGGTCTTGCCGCCCGCCCGGACCTGATCAAGCCGAACGCCGACGAGCTGGCCGAGCTGACCGGTTCGCACGAGCCGCTGCGGGCCGCGCAGGCCGCCCGGCGCCGCGGTGCCCGCTCGGTGGTCGCCTCACTGGGCGCCGAGGGGCTGCTGGCGGTGACCCCGGAGGGCCGCTGGCGCGCCGCCCCGCCGGCCCACGTGCGCGGCAACCCGACGGGCGCGGGCGACTCCGCGGTGGCGGGTCTGCTCTCCGGCCTGGTGGAACACCTGCCGTGGCCGGACCGGCTGGCCCGCGCGGTCGCCCTGTCGGCGGCGACGGTGCTGGCGCCGGTGGCCGGCGAGTTCGACCGGGCGGCGTACGAGGAACTGCTCGGACGCGGGGTCGCGGTGACGGCGGAGGCGGGCGCGGCCTGAGTGCGGGCCCGGGTGCGTCACCCGGGCCGCCCGGTCAGTCGGACTGGAGCGAGAGCTTGTCGAGGACGAAGTCGCACTTGTTGCCCTCGTTGCACGCCAGCTCGATGGTGTTGGTGCCCTTGGTCAGGTTCACGTTGGCCCAGGTGGTCTGCCAGCCCTTTTCCCAGTCGCCCTCGGGCGTGCCGCCGAAGTTCTTCATGTTCAGCGGGCGGGAGGATGCCTTGCCGTTGATGACCAGGGTGGCGTCGGCGTTCTTGCCCGGGATGCCGTAGCGCACGTTCAGCCGGTAGCCGCCGGCCTTCTCGATGCCGTTCACGGTCCAGGTGACCTTCGCGCCGACCTGGTTGAAGCCCGTGACGTAAACGCCGCCGTCGGACTCCGCGCCCTCGAAGTCGGAGGCGGTCCCCATGCCCGGTGACAGCCGCAGCGCCTTCGCGTCGGTCGCGGGCAGCTCGGCCTCCTCCTCGGCGCCGTCGCTCGCGGACGGGCTGGGCTCGGAGCTCTGGGACTGGGTCGGGGTCGGGTCGCCGCCCGCCTCGGTGCCGCCCTTGTCGTCGTCGGAGCCGCTGCTCGTCATGGCCACGGCGATGCCGATGACCACCGCGGCGACGACCGCCACCGCGCCGATCAGCAGGCCCTTGGTGTTCGGGCCGCGGCGTCCGCCGCCCCCGCCGTGTCCCGACGGCTGCTGCGGGCCCCCGGGGCCGCCCCCGCCGGGGAAGGTCTCCGGCGCGGCGTAGTGCGCGTTCGGCTGTCCGTACGCGCCCTGCGGCTGGCCGTAGGCACCCTGCTGGGGCGGGGCGGCCTGGCCGTAGGCGGCGGTCTGCGCGCCCGGGCCCTGGGGTGCGCCGTACTGCCGTGTGCCTACGGGTCGCACCCGGTTGACCGAGTTCGGGTAGCCGTAGCCACCGGACGGCGGCTGGGCCCCGTTGGCCTGCCCGTCGGCGTAGAGGTAGCCGAAGGGGTCGTCGTCCTCGGGCGTGCTCGCGCCGTTGTTGCCGGGCGTCATCCCTAGGTCTCCTAACCAGATGCGGTGCGTGCTGCGGTACGGGTGTGAGATGGCGAGCCTACCCGCTCCGGCTGACCCAAAAGGGTGACTCGGACCGCATCAGCGCGCTGACCTGCTGATCATCCGGCGCGGCGGTGCTGTTTGGGACGAGATCGTTTCTCGACGTACATCCGTTCGTCAGCCGACTTCAACACCTCGTCCGCCGTCATGCCGCAGTGGGCCCAGCCGATGCCGAAGCTGGCGCCCACCCGGACGGCCCGGCCCTCGGCCCGGATCGGCTGGATGATCTCGCCCCGCAGCCGTACGGCGAGGTCCTGGGCGTCGGCCCGGCCGAGCCCGTTGGCGAGGATCACGAACTCGTCGCCGCCGAGCCGGGCCACGGTGTCGCCGTCGCGGACGCCGCCGCTGAGCCGCCGGGCGACCTCGATGAGGACGGCGTCGCCCGCGTTGTGCCCGAACCGGTCGTTGATCGACTTGAAGCCGTCCAGGTCGCAGAAGAGGACCGCGAGTCCCTTGGTGCCGTCGTCGCGCCCGTCCTCGGGGGCCACGGCGTGCACGTGGTGGTCGAAGGCGCCGTAGGGCTCGGCGGCGGCGGAGAAGTCGAAGGTGTGGCCACCGGAGTCGAACACGGCGGAGTGCCCGTAGGCGGCGTCCATGGCGTCGGCCACGGCCGCGTGCGGGGACTGCGGGCGCTGGCACAGCCGGGCGGCGAGCCGGGAGCGCAGCTCGGCGCTGTTCGGCAGGCCGGTGAGGGAGTCGTGGGAGGCCCGGTGGGCGAGCTGGAGCTCGCGGCGCTTGCGCTCCTCTATGTCCTCGACGTGGGTGAGCAGGAAGCGCGGTCCGTCGGCGGCGTCGGCGACGACGCTGTTGCGCAGCGAGACCCAGACGTAGGTGCCGTCGCGGCGGCCCAGGCGCAGCTCGGCCCGGCCACCCTCGGCGGAGGTGCGCAGCAGGGTGCCGATGTCCTCGGGGTGCACGAGGTCGGAGAAGGCGTAGCGGCGCATCGAGGAGGCGCGGCGGCCCAGCAGCCGGCACAGTGCGTCGTTGGTGCGCAGGATGCGGCCGTGCTGGTCGCCGCCCATCTCGGCGATGGCCATGCCGGAGGGGGCGTACTCGAAGGCCTGCCGGAAGCTCTCCTCGCTGGCCCTGAGCGCCTGCTGGTCGCGCTCCAGGCGGACCAGGGCGCGCTGCATGTTGGAGCGGAGCCGGGCGTTGCTGATCGCGATGGCGGCCTGGAACGCGTACATCTGCAAAGCCTCGCGGCCCCAGGCGCCGGGACGGCGGCCGTTGCGCGGCCGGTCCACGGACAGGACGCCGATCAGCTCGCCGCTGTTGCCGCCGCCCTGCGGGCCGGGGGCGTACATCGGGGCGAAGAGCCGGTCCGAGGGGTGCCACTCGTCCTCGAAGCGGGGCGCGGGCCCGTCGGTGTACCACTGCGGGACGTCGTCGTCGTCGAGAACCCAGCCCTCGGTGTGGGGTATGAAGATCAGGTCGCCCCACTGCTCGCCCATGTTCAGGCGCCGGTCCCAGGACTCGCGGGAGCCGGAGCGGCCGGTGATGAGCGCCTCGGCCGCCGAGTTCCCGGCGAAGGCGGCGACGACGAGGTCGCCGTCGGGACCGACCAGGTTGACGCACGCCAGCTCGTAGTTGAGGGCCTGGACGACGCCGTCGGCGACGGCCTGCAGGGTGTCGGCCAGGCTGCGGGCCTTGTTCATGTCGGCCATGGCCTGGTGCAGCTGACGCAGGGACGCCAGGCGGACATAGGGCTCCGAGTCGGTCTCCATGCTCGCCCTCCCCCCGAGACCTCGCAGTGAATCAAGGGTTCTCTTCGGCGCCTTTACTGATGGTGCCCTTGCAGGTTCCCCGCCACTGAATCACAGTGCGCTCCGCACTCGGTACACAGGGTCAACAATTACCGCTCCTTGTGACTCAAGTCACAGCAAAACATGAACAATTGAGTGGAGTTTCTGGGTTTCTCTGCGGGTTCCCTGTGCGTTTACCGATCGCAAAGTTCGTAGGAATGCGCACGTCTCCTTCCGTGGTCCTAGGTCCCGATTGGGACCGGGGTCCGATGCCCCGCGCACGCACCGGAGATTAGCGTGACGGGGTGCCGAACACTCCGCCTCTCACGTATCCCGGGTCTCCAGCGACCCCCGCGTCCCCCTTGACCTCGCCCGCCTCCGGGCATGCTGAGGGGGTGAGCAACGAGGAGTTCCGTGCCGCCATGTCCCGGCTGGCCTCGGGCGTGGTCCTGGTGACCGCGCAGGAGCCGCCGCTGGACCCCGACGACCCGCTGGCGCCGCGCGGCGAGGACGTCGGGATGACGGCCACCGCCTTCATGTCGGTGTCCCTGGACCCGCCCCTGGTCCTGGTCAGCCTGCGCGAGGGCTCCCGCATGGACGACCTGCTGGACGAGCAGCCGCTGTGGGCGGTCTCCGTCCTCGCCGAGAGCCAGCGGCACATCGCGGGCCGCTTCGCGATGAAGGGCCGGGTCAGCGACCGCCTCCTGTTCGCGGACATCCCGTACGTGCGGGGCGAGGCGACCGGGGCGCCCCTGGCGGGCGGCGCCCTGGCCACCCTGGAGTGCCGCACCGAGCGCCGGGTGCCGGCCGGCGACCACACCCTGGTGATCGGCAGGGTCCTGACGGCCGCGCTGCCGAGCGCGGACGGGGGCCCGCTGGCCTACTTCCGTGGGCGGTACCGGCAGCTCGGCTGAGCGGGGAATCCACTCGCTCGTGACCTCGCGCCCTGCCTAGGGTGCGCGCATGACGACCAGCACCGGGCTCCGACTGGAGCCGATCACTTCCGCGAACCTCGAGGCCGCCCTCGCCATACGGGTGCGCCCCGAGCAGGAGTTCGCCGTCGACCCGGTCGTGAAGTCCCTGGCCGAGGCATACGTCCACGGTGAGAAGGCATGGCCGCGCCTGATCCTCGACGGCGACCGCCCCGTCGGCTTCCTCATGGGCTTCTTCGGCGTCGACTGGTACGACGACGGCAGCGCGCTGCGCTCCGGCCTGTGGCGCCTGAACATCGCCGCCGGGGAGCAGGGCCGGGGACACGGCCGCTTCGCGGTGGAGTCGGTGGCCGCCGAGATCCGGCGCCGGGGCGGCACGGAGTGCTTCGTGACCTGGCATCCCGGCGAGCACGGTCCGGAGAACTTCTACCTGGGCCTCGGCTTCCGTCCCAACGGGGAGAAGGCCGAGGAGGAGACGGTCGGCGTGCTGGAGCTGGACCGGCACTGACGCCCGGTCAGTCCCAGCCGCGCGCGGAGCGCCCCCGCTTGGTCTGCGAGCGCTGCTTCTTCTCCCGCAGCCGGCGTTCGTTGATGCCGCGCGGTATGCGGGTCGGCCTGCGGGGCCTGGGCGGGGGTGCGGTGGCCTCGGCGAGGAGGGCGGCCAGGCGTACGGCGGCGGTCTCGCGGTTGCGCCACTGGGAGCGGTGCTCGGAGGCGCGGACGGTGACCACGCCGTCGGACAGGCGCCCGGCCAGTCGCTGGAGCGCCCGCTGCTTCCACACCTCGGGCAGGGCCTCGGTGCGCGCCAGGTCGAAGCGCAGCTCCACCGCCGTGTCCGTGGTGTTGACGTGCTGTCCGCCGGGCCCCGAGGAACGCGAGAAACGCCAGACCAGCTCGGCCTCGGGCAGGGAGACGGAGCCGCGGATGACATGGGGACCGGACATGCCCTCCATGTTCCCGTCCGCGGGCGGCCCGCGTCACTCGAATATCCTGATCCCGCTCTTGGTAAAGAAAGTAAAGAGAGGCGGAACCTTGTGGACCCCTCTCGACGTTCATGGTGGTAGCTGTAGCTTTCTTGCCGTACGTAAACGAGGGAAGGGACTCCCAACAATGGCTGTAAGCCTGTCCAAGGGTGGCAACGTCTCGCTCACCAAGGAGGCTCCGGGCCTGACCGAAGTCACCGTGGGGCTCGGCTGGGACGTCCGCACCACCACCGGCACCGACTTCGACCTCGACGCCTCGGCGATCGCGGTCAACACGCAGGGCAAGGTCTACTCCGACGCCCACTTCGTCTTCTTCAACAACAAGCAGACGCCGGACAACACGATCGTCCACACCGGTGACAACCGCACGGGTGAGGGTGCCGGCGACGACGAGGCGATCAACGTCAACCTGGCGGGTCTGCCGGCCGACATCGAGAAGATCGTCTTCCCGGTCTCGATCTACGACGCGGAGAACCGCTCGCAGAACTTCGGCCAGGTGCGCAACGCCTACATCCGCATCCTCAACCAGGCCGGCGGCGCCGAGATCGCCCGCTACGACCTGTCCGAGGACGCGGCCACCGAGACCGCCATGGTCTTCGGCGAGCTGTACCGCAACGGCGCCGAGTGGAAGTTCCGCGCCGTCGGCCAGGGCTACGCCTCGGGCCTGGTCGGCATCGCCCAGGACTTCGGCGTGAACGTCTGACGTTCACCGCCCGTTCCATTCGCACGCAGGCCCCCCGGACGTCCGGCCGGGGGGCCTGCGTGCGTTCCCTCACGGCAGCAGGCGCTGTTCCTTCGCCACCGCGACCGCGCCCGCGCGGGTGTCGACGCCGAGCTTGTCGTAGATGCGGCGCAGATGCGTCTTCACCGTGGCCTCGCTGATGAACAGGGCGCGGGCGATCTCCCGGTTGCCGAGGCCGGTGGCGAGCTGGGCCAGGATGTCGCGCTCGCGGTCGGTGAGGGCGGGGCGCGGCTTGCGCAGGTTGGCCATGACCCGGCCGGCGACCGGCCCGGACAGCGCCGTACGGCCCTGGGCGGCGGCGTGGATGGCGGCGAACAGTTCCTCGGGGCGTTCGGCCTTCAGCAGGTAGCCGGTGGCGCCCGCCTCGATGGCGCGGGTGATGTCGGCGTCGGTGTCGTACGTGGTCAGGACGAGGACGTGCGGCGCGCGGCCGGTGCCCGTGGTGGGGGCGCCCGTGGTGGCGGTGCCCGTGATGGGAGCGCCCGTGGTGAGGCGGCGGGTGGTCTCCACGCCGTCGATGCCCGCGCCGAGCTGAAGGTCCATCAGTACGACGTCCGGGGCCAGCCGTGCGGCGAGCGCGAGCGCCTCCTCGCCGGTGCCCGCCTCGCCGACCACCTCGATGCCGGGGGCGCTGTCGAGCAGGGCGAGCAGCCCGGCGCGTACGACGACGTGGTCGTCGCAGACCAGGATGCGTACGGGGGCGGGCCCGCCGGCTGCCGGTTCGGTCATCGTGGGGCCTCCTGCGGGTCGGCCGGTGCCGGCGGGTCGGTTCGGGGCGGGTCCAGGGGCCCGGCGGCGGACAACGGTACGGCGGCGGACAGGACGGTGCCCTCGCCGGGTGCGGACTCGACGGTCAGGGTGCCGCCGAGCTGGCGCAACCGGGCGTGCATGGCGGGCAGTCCGTGTCCGCGCATCCCGGCCGGGTCCTCGGACGGCTCCGCCGGGTCGAAGCCGTGCCCGTCGTCGGTGACGTCCAGGACGACCTCGTCGTCGAGGAGGGTGAGGCTGAGCGCGGCGGTGGACGCACCCGCGTGCTCCCGGACGTTGGCCAGCGCGCCCTGGGCGATGCGCAGCAGGGCCGACTGGACGCGGTCGGGCAGCGGCGGGACGCGGGCGCCGTCGTCGACGTGGACGCGGACGGTGAGCCGGTCGCCGGACTCCCGCGCGGCCAGTGCCCGCAGCGCCGCCTCAAGGCCGCCGCCGCGGGCGAGGTCGGCCGGGGCCAGGTCGTGGACGAAGCGGCGGGCCTCGACCAGGTTGTGCTCGGCGACGGAGGCGGCGCCCCGGACGTGGGTGCGGGCCTTGCCCGGGGCGGACTCCCAGACCCGCTCGGCGGCCTGGAGCAGCATCCGCTGGCTGGACAGGCCCTGGGCGAGACTGTCGTGGATCTCCATGGACAGCCGCTGGCGCTCGGCGAGGGTGCCCGCGCGGCGTTCGGAGGCGGCGAGTTCGCGGCGGGTGCGGATCAGGTCGTCGATCAGGGCGCGCTGCCGGGCCGCCTGCCGTTCGGTGTGCAGGAAGACGGCCGCGGCGATGGCGGCGACGGCGGGCGGGGCGAGCAGCAGGTTGGGGTCGAACCCCCCGGCGAGCCGCAGCTGCGCGGCGACGACGAACACGGTCAGGACGGTGACCAGGACGAGCGCCGCCCGGGCGGGCAGGGTGCGCAGGCCGGTGTAGAAGAGGGGCACCGCGCACCAGGCGAAGCTGGGCGCCAGCACCACCAGCACCATCCACACGACGACGACCACGCCCAGCCAGGCCAGGCGCCGCCGGGCGGGCGGAACGGCGGGACCGGACGGCCCGGGGCCGCTCAGGACCGGCCCGAGCAGGTGCAGCACGGCGAGGGCGAGGGACAGGGCGAGGATCCACGGGGTGCGGGGCTCGCCGGGGTGGCGGAGCAGGAAGCGGGCCAGGGCACCACCGAGCAGCAGGAAGAACGCCACGTGCATGACGGCCCCGAGCCACCGGGTGTCCGGGTGGTCGTACGGCTTCGGCATCCGTCACCCGCCTCCTTGCGCCCCGTCTCTCCTGCCGCGTTACGCCCCGGCTCTCCTGCGGCGCTCCTCTACAACGTGCCGCAGGAGACCGCTGAGCTGCGTGAACACTCCCATGGTGCCCCCTTCGGACGCCCTGTGGGTCAACCGATCGGACGACCCCGCCGTCGCCCGTTCCGTCGCCCACGAGCAGCCGGAACGGCGACCGTGCACCCCCGGTGCGGCACGGAGGGTGGAGAGCACCAGCCCGACCCCCTCACCACTGCGAGGAGCAGACCACCATGAAGAAGACACTCTCCCGCCGCGCCCGTCTCGCCACCGGCGGTGCCGTGCTCGCCGCCGTCGCCGCCGGCACCTTCGGCACGGTGGCCGCGAACGCCTCCGCGCCCGATGCCGCCCAGGACTCCGCGGTGGCCGCCGCCCCCGCCGCCGCGGCCGGCAAGCGCGACACCACCACCTCCACGCACCTGACCATCGACGCCGCCACCGAGGCCGCGCAGGCCGCGCTGAAGGCCGCCGAGAAGGAGGGCCAGCGGGTCACGGTCGCGGTCGTCGACCGCAACGGCAACACGATCCTCACCATGCGCGGGGACGGCGCCGGTCCGCAGTCCTACGAGTCGGCCGAGAAGAAGGCGTACACGGCCGTCTCCTGGAACGCCCCGACCAGCGAGCTGGAGGGCCGTCTGGAGAACGCCCCGAACCTGAAGGACATCCCGGGCACGCTGTTCCTCGGCGGCGGCGTCCCGGTCACCGCGGGCAAGGCGCCGATCGCCGGCATCGGCGTCGCGGGCGCACCGTCCGGCACCCTGGACGAGAAGTTCGCCCGGACCGGTGCCGCCGCGCTGAACTGAGCGAGGGTCAGGGACCCGGCAGCGGGTCCCAACAGGCGGTCCAACAGGCGGCCCCAACGGGCGTTTCACGTGAAACGCCCCATAGGATCACGTCGTGCGCACCCCCACCCCCCGTCTGCTCGTAGCCGCCGCCACCGTCCTCGCCCTCGCGGCGTGCAGTGGCGGTGGCGCGGTCGACGGCACCCCCGGCGGCTCGGGCGTGCGCGACCCGTACTTCCCCAAGGCGGGCAACGGCGGCTACGACATCGGCCACTACGACCTGACCCTGGACTACGACCCCGATACCGACGCCGACGCCGGGCACCTCACCGGCAGCGCGACGATCACCGCCCGGGCGACGCGGGACCTGTCCGCCTTCGACCTCGACCTGAAGGGCCTGGACGTCGAGGAGGTCACGGTCGAGGGCCGGGCAGCCCGCTTCAACCGGGCCGGACAGGAACTGACCGTCCGCCCGGCCGAGGAGCTGAAGGACGGGGAGACGTTCCGCGTGAGCGTCCGGTACTCCGGCGAGCCGGAGACGATCACCGACCCCGACGACTCCGAGGAGGGCTGGATGCCCACCGCCGACGGCGCGGTCGGGCTGGGTGAGCCGACCGGCTCGATGGCCTGGTTCCCCGGCAGCCACCACCCCTCCGACAAGGCGACGTACGACCTCGCGATGACCGTGCCGGAGGGCCTCGGCGTGGTCTCCAACGGCGAGTTGCGCGACGAGCGGACCCGGGACGGACGGACGACGTTCACCTGGCACACCGCCGAGCCGATGGCGAGCCATGTCGTCACGGTCGCCGTCGGCGAGTGGGAGACCGACCGCTCCACCACGGACGACGGCCTGCCGGTGTACACGGCCGTCGACCCGACGCAGGCCGACGCGAGCCGGAAGGTCCTGAAGCGGATCCCCGAGGTCATGGACTGGGCGCAGGAGAACTTCGGCCCCTACCCCTTCTCCTCCACCGGCGCGATCGTCGACCGCGACGAGGACGCCGGATACGCCCTGGAGACCCAGAACCGGCCCTACTTCCCCGGCGCCCCGGACATCGTCCTGCTCGTCCACGAACTCGCCCACCAGTGGTACGGGAACTCCGTCAGCCCGAAGACCTGGCGGGACATGTGGCTCAACGAGGGCTTCGCCACCTACGCCGAGTGGCTGTGGGAGGAGGACCACGGCGGCGACTCCGCCCAGGAGACCTTCGAGGCGCTCTACGACGGGACGTACTACGACGACCAGGACGCGAACGACTCGATCTGGGCGTTCCCGCCCGCGGACCCGCCCGACGCGGCGCACATCTCCGACAGCCCGGTCTACCAGCGGGGCGCGATGGTCCTGCACAAGATCCGCCGGACGGTCGGCGACGACGCCTTCTGGGACCTGCTGCACGGCTGGGCCGCGGCCCACCGCCACGGCAACGCGGACACCGAGGACTTCACGGCGTACGTGGAGAAGTCGGCGCCGGACGAGGACTTCTCGGAGATCTGGGCGGACTGGCTGCGCGGGGACGGCCGGCCCGACTCCCCGTGAGCCGCCCCCTCCCCCGCCCCCTCACTCCTCGTAGCGGCCGAAGGTTTCGAGCAGCAGGGCCAGGTCCGGCGGCCAGAGCGGCTCGGGCGCCGCGGCCAGTTCGGCCCGGCTCCACCAGCGCCAGGTGAGGATGCCGTCTGCGGCGTGCGCGGCGGCGAGGTCCGGGCCGGTGGGCTCGCGGCGGGGGCCGTGCGCGACGTAGACGTGCTCGTACTGGCGGACCGGGCCGACGCCCAGGTGGGTGAAGTCGTGTTCCCAGGTGCAGAGCAGGGGGCCCGGTTCCAGATCGGTCCAGCCCGTCTCCTCGCGCACCTCGCGCAGGGCGCCCTCGCGGGGGTTCTCGTCCGCCTCCAGGCCGCCACCGGGCATCGCCCAGTGCACGCCCACCTCGACGTTGTCGTAGCGCAGGAGGAAGACCGCGCCCTGGGGGTCGAGCACGGCGACGCGGGCGGCGCGGCGCGGGGTGCGCGGCCTGTCGCTGGGCAGTTCCTTGCGCAGCACCGTGCAGGGGCGGTCGGCCCCGAGGTCGCGGCGCTGGTCCAGGACCCGGTAGCCGAGGGCGGTCCAGAAGGCGAGGGCGGCGGTGTTGTCGTCGAGCACGGCGAGTCGTACGGCGGTGCGGCCCGTGGCCCGGAAGTGGTCCTCGACCAGGGCCGCGAGCCGGCTGCCGTGCCCCTGCCTGGTCAGCCCCGCGTCCACCATCAGCAGCCCGATCCACGGGTCGGGGTCGGCCGGGTCGGGATGCCGGGCGAGCGTCACGGCGATCCCGACCAGCCGGCCCGCGTCCCTGGCCAGCAGCACCTCGGCGCCGGGCCGCGCCAGTTCGTCGGCGAGCGCGGCCGCCACCTGCTCCGGCCGGATGTCGTCCGGGTCGGGGAAGTCGCCGCTGAGCGCGTGGAAGGCGCGGTGGGAGGCGTAGAGGGCGGTCAGTTCGGTGAGAACGGGGCCCGGGATGTCGTGGTCGGGGGTGAGAGCGAGCGGGGTGAGGATCACCCCGGCAACCTATCCGGCCGTCGGGTCCTGCGGCCCGGGCCGATCCGGGTCGCAGGGGTTGGAGTCGCAGGGGTCGAGGTCGGAGAGGTCGAGGACGAAGCGGTGGCGGACGTCGCCCCGGTCCAGGCGGTCGAGGGCCTCGTCCACGCGGGCGGAGGGGAGGAGTTCGATGTCGGCGGTGATGCCGTGCGCGGCGCAGAAGGCCAGCATCTCGGCGGTGCCCTTCCGGCCGCCGCTGCCGGCCGAACTGAGCTTCTTGCGGCCGATGAGCAGGTCGAGGGTCTCCAGGGTGACCGGTCCGAGGTACCCGAGCTGGCTGAGCGTGCCGTCCACGGCGACCAGGCGGAGGTAGGGGCCGAGGTCGTGCGGGACGGAGACGGTGTCGACGACGATGTCGAACCGGTCGCGGGCGGCGGCCAGTTGCTCGGGGTCCGTGGAGACGACGAACCCGCGGGCGCCCAGGCGGCGGGCATCCTCGGCCTTGTCCGGGGAGCGGCTGATCACCGAGGTGTCGGCGCCGAGCGCGACGGCGAACTTCACGGCGAGGTGGCCGAGTCCGCCGAGACCGGCCACGGCGACGCGGGTGCCGGGTCCGGCGCCGAGGGCGCGCAGGGGCTCCCAGACGGTGATCCCCGCGCACAGGAGCGGTGCCGCGGCCGCCGGGTCCAGGCCGCCGGGGAGGGCGTACGCGAACCGTTCGCCGAGCACGTACTCGCGGCTCCAGCCGCCGAGGGTGGTCGATCCGTCGACGCGGTCGGTGCCGCCGTAGGTCAGGGTGGGGAAGGCGTGGCAGAAGTTCTCCTGGCCGGTCCGGCACATGGCGCAGGCGCCGCAGGAGTCGACGATGTTGCCGACCGCGACCGGGTCTCCGGCCCTGAAGCGGGTGACGGCGGTGCCGGTCTCGGTCACCACGCCGGTGAACTCGTGTCCCGGGACGAGGGGCCGCGGGCCGCTCCCGTCGTCGGCCCCGGCCCGGACGGCGTGCAGGTCCGTGTGGCAGACGCCGCAGTAGTCGACCCGGACGGCGAGGTCGTCGGGGCGCAGGTCGCGCCGGTTCAGGGATGCCCGGCGCAGCGCCGTCCCGGTCGCCTGCCAGCCCACGGTGGTCCTCATGGCTCTCTCCGACCTCTTAGACAGACTGTTCGGTCTATTTAGTGGATGAGCCTAGGCGTCCTCACGGCATCAGGCAAACCAACTGTTCTGTTTAGCCGTGGGATATCCTGCGGAGATGCCCGACCGCACCCCCGACGGCGCCCCCGGCCGCACCCCCGACCAGCCCCTGACCTCGCGCGGGGCCGCCACGCACCGGCGCATCCTGGACGTCGCGACCCGGGAGTTCGCCGAACACGGGATCGCCGGTGCGCGCGTCGAGCGGATCGTGGCCGCCGCCCGCACCAACAAGGCGCAGCTCTACGCGTACTTCGGCAGCAAGGACGGGCTGTTCGACGCGATCTTCTTCGGCTCGCTGGACCGCATCGTGAACGTCGTGCCGATCGACGCCGACGACCTCGCGGACTGGGCCGTACGCCTCTACGACGAGTACCTGCGCCGCCCCGACCTCATCCGACTGGCCACCTGGGCGCGGCTGGAGCGCCGTCCGGCGGGGCACCTGGTCGACGACGCCGACCGCCGCGACGACGCCAAGCTGCGGGCGATCGCCGAGGCGCAGGCGGCGGGCCGGGTGCGGCCGGGCGAGCCGTTCGACGTGCTGGCCCTCGTCATCGCCATGTCCATGGCCTGGTCGCCGGTCAGCAACGTCTACGCGGCGACCGCCGACGAGCCCGACGACGTGCACGAACGCCGTCGCGCCCTGCTCCGTGACACGGTCCGCCGCGCCACCTCACCCCACTGACCTCAGCGGGCCCCGGCCACACCGCCGCTCCCCGCGGCCCGGTCCTCCCGGAGCCTGGTGAGCCGGGAGACGAAGAGCACGGCGAACACGGTGCTCACGACGGCGACGACGTCGCCGCTCAGGGCGTTGAGGACGGTCTCCCTGGCGCCCGCGGCGGTCTTCCTCTCGTCCCAGCTCTGGTAGGCGCTCAGTTCCGTCGCGAGGTGGGCCACCCAGAGCCACCACCAGGTGTGCATCAGCCACCGTCCGGCACCCGCCGGGCGTCCGGTCGTCGCCGTCCAGATGTCGTTGGCGATCTGCTTGGGCAGGAAGAGGTTGACGACGGGGATGAACCAGGAGCCCGCCGCCAGGCCCGGCCGGTAGCGGACGCGTCCCGGCGCGAACGACTCGGCGTTCTGCCGCATCCGGTGGAACCAGCAGGCCCACACGGTCGCCGCGGCGAGCAGCACCAGCAGGCTCAGGCCCTCGGCCACGAAACCCGTCACCTGCAGCGCCCGGAAGTCGTCGATGCCCCTGGGGGACGACGAACCGGGCCGCCCGCCCAGCTCGCCGTAGACGGTCGCGAGGACGGTGAAATTGAACAGCACCGGCACGACGAACAGGATGAGCAGCACGTTCAGCGCCGTGGCCAGCCCCTTCGCCCGGCGTGCGGGCGGCGGGGCGTACGGCGACGGGGTGACGGGTACCGCCGCGGGGGGCGGGGTGGCGTACGGCGAGGGCCGGGCGGCTGCGGGTCCCGCTTCGAGCGGCGAGCGGCCCTGCCACGGGGGCGTCGCCGGACCGTACGCGGCGGGCGGCGGTCCGAAGCCCGCGGCGGGAGCCGCCCCGACCGGCACCCGGTCCTCCGGGTCCTCGCTGTCCAGCAGCTGTACGGCGTGCCGGCCCAGCTCCGCCAGCACCTCGCCGGGCAGCCACGCGCCGCCCGGGGTGTCGTCCGCGCCCGCCATGTCCTCGATCGACGTCAGCAGTTCCTCGGGGGCGGGGCGCTTCTCGGGCTCCTTCGCCAGGCAGGCCGAGACGACACCCTGCCAGGGCTCGGGAACCCCGGTCAGGTCCGCCTCCTCGGTCGCGATGCGGAAGAGCAGCGAGTGCAGCCCGCCCTCGTCGGTACCGAAGGGCATCCGGCCGGTCGCCGCGTAGGCCAGCACCGCGCCGAGGCAGAAGACGTCACTCGCGTACGACACCTTCTCCCCGCGCACCTGCTCGGGGGACATGAAGCCGGGCGACCCGACGACGGCGCCGGCCTTGGTGAGCCCCTCGGCGGACTGCGTGGAGGCGTCCAGGGCGCGGGCGATGCCGAAGTCGATGACGCGGGGTCCGTCGATCGTCACCAGGACGTTGGAGGGCTTGAGGTCGCGGTGGACCAGGCCGGCGGCGTGGATGGCCTGCAGCGCCCTCGCCAGTCCCGCCGCCAGCACCCGCAGGGTCGGGGAGGGCAGCGGCCCGTACTGCCGGTCGACGACCTCGGCGAGCGAGGGCCCGGCGACGTACCCGGTGGCGACCCAGGGGGTGGCCGCCTCGGTGTCGGCGTCCAGCACCGGCGCGGTCCACTCACCGCCGACGCGCTGCGCCGCCTTCACCTCCTGCGCGAAGCGCCGCCGGAAGTCGGGCATGCGGGCCAGTTCCTCCCGGACGGTCTTGACGGCCACCGTCCGGCCCCGGTCGGAGCGCGCCAGGTACACCCGGCCCATGCCGCCCTCACCGAGCCTGCCGAGCAACCGGTACCTGCCGATCCGTTCGGGATCATCCGGAATCAACCCGTCCATCTTGCTCCCTCTCCCCCAGCGACACCGTGCGCACCGGGATTGGGGACGAGGATAGAGACAGCGGCGACGCATGGAAAAGCCAGTGCCCCCAGGGCAGTTGAGCCCCTCCCGACCCACGGCCGTGGTCGCGGACGCGGACCCGTCCGTCTCCGCGCCCCGGGCCGTGACACCATCTCCTGCGTGCTCGACATCGGCTACGCCCTCTCCACCCGCTTCCCGGACCCGCCGCAGACGGACTACCGGCACGCGGACGTCCACGCCCTGCGGCACGACCTGTTCTGCGGGGACGTGTACCTCGCCGACACCAAGGCGGACCGGGAGTTGTCCACAGCCTGGGGATGGGTGCCGGTGCTCGACTTCGCCTGGGCGCTGTGCGACATCGTGGAGCACGTCGACCGGGACCCGGCGGGCTCCCGGGCCGCCCGGCCGCAGCGGGCGGAACTGGACTTCACCGAGTCCACCGACCGCCTGCTCTTCGAGCGCCGCTTCGGCTGGGTCGACATCGAGGCGGAGTGGCTGCCGGCGGCCGAACCCCCGCTCTCCTTCTCCCACACCGAACTGCGCCGCGAGGCCCGGGACTTCCTGCACGACCTGCTCGCCGACCTCACCGACCTGCACGAGGACCTGGCGGACAACCCGGCCGTCTGGTCCCTCCAGGCCCGCTTCCCGCGGATGCCCTCCGACTAGACAGCAGGGAGTCACTTCCGATGACCGCAGAGCCCGCGCCGTTCAAGCCTTCCCTCGTCAAAGCGGTGTTCCGGGACGTGACCCCGCTGCACGTCTCCCGGTCGGCCGCGTGGGCCGCCGCGTCGGTGACGCGGACGGTGCTGACGGAGATCGTCGACGGCGCGAGGAGGGCGGCGGCGGAGCAGTCCCGGAGGAAGCTGATACCCGGGGACCTGATCTCGGCGACCGACCGCGACGTCGAGCTGGAAGTGGGGGGCACGTGGTACGAACACAGCCCGACGTTCCGATGCCGGACCGGTGACCTGTACGACGCCGACGGTGTCCTCGTCCCCCTTCGTCGGCGCAGGGGGACGCGCACCCCAAGTGCCGTGGCCGGAGCCCACCGGTTCGAGGCCGGGGTCAGGAAGCTGCTGCGGAGCCGGGGTGCGACGGCCGTCCCGGCGATGGTCCGCGACCTGGACGGCATCGCGAGCGTGTTCCTGACGGACCTCGCCCGGGGCGCGGCCGTGGTCGTCCGCGAGGGCGGGGTCAAACGCTTCGGCACGGTCGTCCTGGGGACGCCGGACGACGCGGCCGCGCTCCCGTTCCCCAAGGATGTCCTCGGGGCCCTGTCCACCCGCACGGGAGACCGGCGGACCGTCGGCAGGGACGATGTCCTGTCCGCCACCACGATGGTGTTGTTCGGCGACCTCAGGCAGCGAGCCCTCACCGAAGCAAAGGCCAGTGCATCGAGTGGGCCCCGCGCACGCGGCGGCCACTGGTGAGTTCCTGGTCCGTGACAGCAAGGATGCGAACGGGCCGCTCCCGTCCCTGACCCGTGAGGGATTCACCGGACTCGTGGAGTTCGCCAAGCTGCACGGGTGACCGGCGCCCGCGATCGGCTCTGAGCTACCGGCCCTCGTCTCCGTACTGGCGGGGGCCGGGGGCTCTACCTCTACCCCACCACCCGCACCCCCAGCTCCGCTGCCAGGACCGGGGCCAGATCGAGGAGTTGGGTGGGGCTGATCACCGCGCCCGAGAGGCGGTCCACGCCGCGGGACAGGTCCAGGGGGGCGGCGCCGCGCAGGTCGACGTCTGTGAGGGTGACCGCGCTCAGGTCCGCCTGCTTCAGGGCGCAGTCCACGAACTCGACCCTCTCCAGGCGGGCTCCCCCGAAGTCCGGCTCGACCAGGACGCAGCTCTCGAAGACGACGTCCTTGAGGCGGGCCCGGCGCAGATTGAGGTAGTCGATCTTGCCGCCGCGGATCAGGACCCGTTCCAGGACGGCGCCGTGCAGCTGGGTGCCGCCGAGGCGGGCGTCGAGCAGCTCCACGTCGCGCAGGGTCGCCTCCGCGAGGTTCGTGCCGACGCCCTGGACGCCGGTGAGGCGGGTGTCGAGCAGCCGGGCGGCGCGCAGCGACGCCTCGTCCAGCGCGCAGCCCGTCAGCACGCAGTCCATGAAGCGGGCGCCCGCGCCGTCCTGGCCGGTGAGGTCCGCCTCCCGGAAGTCCAGCGCGTCGTAGTCCCCGTCCGGCTCCAGGCCGCCGCCGTCCTCGTACGGCGTGAGCGGCGGCAGGCGCAGCTCCGGGCGTCTCGCCCCTCGCACCGCCGCGGTGCCGCGCTCTCCCGCCCTACCCGCCGTACCCGTCGTCCGCGCCGTTCTCCTCGCCATGGGCCCATGCTGCACCGCACCACTGACAGCCCGCTCCTACCTGCGGAAATCTCCTTTCCTCCGGCCGGATGTCACATCCGGCACCCCCTCGGACGTCGTACGGGCAGACAGGCGCCGCGCCAGGCGACCCGACCGCGACCCCGAACCGAGGGAGAACCCGAGCCATGCATCGCATCACCGTCATCGGCGGCGGCTTCGCCGGACTGACCGCGGCCATCACCGCCGCCGAGGCGGGCGCCAAGGTCACCGTCCACGAGGCCCACCACACGCTCGGCGGGCGGGCCCGGACGGCCGACGGCCCCCACCGGACCAATGACGGCCCGCACGCCCTCTACAACGGCGGCCCGCACTGGGCCTGGCTGCGCCGACGCGACCTGATCGGCCCGCTCGCACCCATCCCGCCGCTGGAGGCGGCCCGGCTGCGGCTGCGGCACAAGGGGGCGCTGCGCCGCACCCCGCCGTTCGCCATGCTGAAACTGCTGCGCCGGGGGGTTGGACCGGCGCCGGTCGACGTCGACTTCCTGACCTGGGCGACCGGGATCGCGGGTGAGGAGGGGGCCCGAGCCGCCGCCCACTACTGCGCGGTCGCCCTCTTCCACCACGATCCGGGGTCGCTGTCCGCCGCCTTCGTGCAGGAGCGCCTGCGCCGGGCCGCCAAGCTGCCGCCCGAGGCGCACTACCCGCGCGGCGGCTGGGCCGGGGTGGTGGACCGGATGGCCGCCCTGGCCTGGAACCTCGGGGTGCGGATGGAGACGGTCTCCCGCGTGGACACGCTGCCCACCGACGCCCCCGTCATCGTCGCCACCTCCCTCGACGCGGCCCGCCGGCTGCTGGACGACCCCTCGCTGACCTGGCCGAGCGGTCGTACCACCCTGGTCGACCTGGCCGTACGGACCCGGCGCGGCGACGCCTTCGCCGTCTCCGACCTCGACGCGCCGGGGTGGATCGAGCGGTTCACGGCGCAGGACCGCACGCTCGCGCCGGCGGGCGAGCAGTTGATCCAGGGGCAGATCCCCATCGCGCCGCACGAGTCGAAGGGCGACGGCACCGCACGGGCCGAGCAGCTGCTCGACCTCGGCTTCCCCGGCTGGCGCGAGCGGCTGACCTGGCGGCGCGAGGCGGTCGCGAACGGCCGTACCGGCGCCGTCGACCTGCCCGGCAGCACGTGGCGCGACCGGCCGGCCGTGGACCGGGGCGACGGCGTCTACCTCGCCGGTGACCAGGTCGCCTCGCCGGGTCTGCTCTCCGAGGTCTCCTTCAACAGCGCGCTGACGGCGGTCTCCCTCGCCCTCGGGCGGCGCGAGCTCGACCTCGAGCGTGCTTGACCTCAAGCGTGCTCGAGGTCGTTGAGTGGGGGCCGCAACAGCTCCGCTTCTCACCCTGGGGGTTCCGCCATGCACGCCATCCGACTGCACGCCTTCGGCCCGGCCGGGAACCTCGTCCTGGACGAGGTCGAGGACCCGGCGCCGGGCCCCGGCCAGGTCCGGGTCGCCGTCCGCGCGGCGGGCGTCCACCTCCTGGACACCTCCCTGCGCGAGGGCATCCAGGGTCCGACGCCCGCGCTTCCCGAACTGCCCACGATCCCCGGCCGCGAGGTCGCCGGAGTCGTCGACGCCCTTGGGGAGGGCACTCCGCAGAGCTGGCTGGGCAGACGCGTCGTCGCCCACCTCGGCTTCGCCCCCGGCGGTTACGCCGAACTCGCCGTCACCGACTTCGCCCGCCTGCACGAGATCCCCGCGAACCTGGACTTCGCCGAGGCAGTCGCCATGATCGGCACGGGGCGTACGACGATGGGGATCCTGCAGTTCGCCGACCTCGGCCCCGGTTCCGTGGCCGTGGTCACGGCCGCCGCGGGCGGCATCGGCACGCTGCTGGTGCAGTACGCGAAGAACGCGGGCGCCACGGTGGTCGGGCTCGCCGGCGGCCCGGAGAAGACCGCGCTGGTCGCCGCGAACGGCGCCGACCTCGCCGTCGACTACCGGGATCCCGGGTGGCCCGCGAAGGTCCGCGCCCACCTGGGCGGCAGGGCCGCCACCGTCGTCTTCGACGGCGTCGGCGGGGACGTGGCGCGCGAGGCGGTCGCCCTGCTCGGGCCGGATGGCCGGCACCTGGTCTTCGGCTGGGCGGCCAAGGGCGTCCGGGACGGCAGCCCCTACCTGGTCGAGGGCGTCTCCCGGCAAGTCCTCGGCCCGGTGATGATGGAGAAGGCCGGCGGCGCCAACCCCGCACGCACCCTCGAACTGCGGGCCCTCGCCGAGGCCGCCGAAGGCCGGCTCGTCCCGGCCGTGCGACGCTTCCCGCTCGCCGACGCCGCCGCCGCGCACCGCGCCCTGGAGAACCGGGGAACCACCGGGAAGGTGGTCCTCGAACCATGACCGGCGGCCGGCGCACCGATCCGCCCGGCGGCTCGGGCAACAGGATGCGACACGTCCCGAATCGTGGTGTTCTGGCGAAATGAGTGGCTCCCGGACAGGTCGGACAGGTGGACCCGCCGCGCCCGCGGAGGCCGATACCCACCGCTGGTGGGCACTGGTGGTCATCGCCCTGGCCCAGCTGATGGTCGTCCTCGACGCGACGATCGTGAACATCGCGCTGCCCTCGGCGCAGCGCGACCTGGACATGTCCGACGCCAACCGGCAGTGGGTGATCACCGCGTACACCCTCGCCTTCGGCGGTCTGCTGCTGCTCGGCGGGCGGGTCGCGGACCTGGTGGGACGCAAACGCACCTTCGTCATCGGACTGATCGGCTTCGCCGCCGCCTCCGCGATCGGCGGTGCCGCCACCACCTCAGCGATGCTCTTCGGCGCCCGCGCCCTCCAGGGCGTCTTCGCCGCCGTCCTCGCGCCGTCCGCGCTGTCCCTGCTGACGACGACCTTCACGGACCCGAGGGAACGCGGCAAGGCGTTCGGCATCTACGGCGCGCTGGCCGGCAGCGGCTCCGCGATCGGCTTCATCGTCGGCGGCGTGCTCACCGAGTACCTGAACTGGCGCTGGTGCCTGTACGTCAACATCCCCATCGCGGTCATCGCCGTCATCGGCGCGTTCGCCCTGCTGCACGACCGGCCCGGCCACGCCGACGCCCGGCTCGACGTGCCCGGCGTGGTCCTCGGCTGCGGCGGTCTCGTCGCCCTCGTCTACGGCTTCAGCGAGGCTCAGCCGCGCGGCTGGACCGACCCGCTGGTGCTGGCCCTGTTCGGGCTCGCCGTGGTCCTCCTGGCCGCCTTCGTGTGGTGGCAGACCCGGGCTCCGACGCCCCTGCTGCCGCTGCACGTCATCCGGGAGCGCAATCGCGCGGGCTGCTTCCTGACGATGATGCTGGCGGTCATCGGCATGTTCGGGCTGTTCCTGTTCATGACCTACTACCTCCAGGTCATCCTCGGCTACTCCCCCGTGCGGACCGGCCTGGCGTTCCTGCCGCTGACCGCCGCGATCGTCGTGGGCTCCACGCAGATCTCGGCCCGGCTGCTGCCGCACGTGGGCCCGCGCATGCTGATGGTCCCCGGCATGCTCCTCGCCTCCGGCGGCATGGTGATCCTCACGCGGATGACCGTGCACTCGGAGTACGTGTCCGAGATCCTCCCGGCGCTGCTCCTGATGGGCCTCGGCATGGGTCTGACGTTCATGCCGGTGTTCTCCACGGCCACCGCCGGGGTCGCCCCGAAGGACTCCGGAGTGACCTCGGCGACGGTCAACACCTCGCAGCAGGTGGGCGGCTCGATCGGCACGGCGCTGCTCAACACCATCGCGACCAGCACGAGCGCGTCGTGGATCGCGGCGCATCTGAAGGACCCCGCGCAGCGGGAGCTGATCGTGCGGGAGGGGATCGTGCACGGGTACACGGTCGCCATCTGGGTGGCGGCCGGGGTGATGTTGCTGGCGGGGATCGTGGCGGGGGTGATGGTGACGGCGAAGGCGCCCAAGCACGGGGTGCCGGCGGATCGGGCGGTGCGGGAGCCGGTGGGCTGAGGGCGGGGTGGGTGCGCGGCCCGGCGCGCTGCCGGGTGCCGCTGTGAACCCGGGGGCGGGATGCGCGGCCCGGCGCCTTGCCGAGTGCCGCTGCGGGCCGGGGGGTGGGGTGCGCGGCCCGGCGCTGCGGGGTGCCGCTGCGCCCACCCGTGCCGCCTGGGGGTACCTCCCAGGCCGTTCAGGCACTGGGGGAGGCACGACTGCCCGCAGCTATGCGGGACGGCGGCGCGACTGCCCGCAGCTGGGTGGGCCTTGTAGCCTCTGGGGGTGATTGTCGTACCTGAAGGGCTCGTTGCTGCGCAGGTCAAGTACAACGGGGAGGCCGGGCGGGCCTTCGTCGACGGGTTGCCCGCGCTGGCGGCCGGGTTCATGGAGCGGTGGGAGCTGCGGCTCGACGGGCCGTCGATGCACGGGTGGGCGGCGCTGGTGCTGCCGGTCGTGCGCGGCGACGGCACCCAGGCCGTGCTGAAGCTCCAGATCCTCGACGCCGAGACCGAGGGCGAGCCGCTGGCCCTGCGGGTGTGGGCCGGGGACGGCGCGGTCCGGCTGCTCGACCACGACCCGGCCACCGGGACGATGCTCCTGGAGCGCCTGGACTCCGGTCGGATGCTCAGCCACGTCGAGGACTCCCGCGAGGCCGTCCAGGTCATCGCCCGGCTGCTGGCCCACCTCACCGCGACGCCCGCACCGCCCGGCGTGCGCGGGCTCGGGGACATGGCGCGGGGCATGCTGGAGCGCACGCCCGGCACCCTGGAGCGCATCCCCGACCCGGCCGACCGGCGGCTGGTCGCCGACTGCGCCGCGGCCGTGCGCGAGGTCGCCGACGAGCCGGGCGACCGGCTGCTGCACTGGGACCTGCACTACGAGAACGTCCTCGCCGCGGACCGCGCCCCCTGGATCGCCATCGACCCCAAGCCGCTGGCCGGCGACCCCGGGTTCGACCTGCTGCCCGCCCTGGACAACCGCTACGACCCGGACGAGACCCGGTGGCGTTTCGACGCCATGACCGACGTCCTCGGTCTCGACCGGGAGCGGGCCCGCGCCTGGTGCCTGGGCCGCGTGCTGCAGAACAGCCTGTGGAACGTCGAGGACGGCGACCCGTTGGAGACGGAGCAGATGGAGATCGGGCGGCTGCTGCGCGCCCTGTGAGGACCGCGGGTGTCGGGGTGCGGCTTCAGCCGCGGGTGTCGGGGTGCCGCTCCCGTTCCCGGCGTCCGCCGCGCTCCAGCGCACCCGGCAGTTCCGTCCTGCGCCGTATCCGCAGCTTGCGGTAGGTGCTGGTCAGGTGGGTCTCCACGGTGCGCCGGGCGAGGTGCAGCAGGTCGGCGATCTCGGTGTTGGTGCGTCCGTCGGCGGCCAGTTCGGCGATCCGGCGCTCGCTGCCGGTCAGGGCGTCGGCGCCGGTGCGGGACGCCACCGGGCCGCGGGCGCCGCCCTCGCGCAGGGCCTGCCCGGCCAGGGCGAGCCAGCGCAGGGCGCCCTTGCGTTCGGCCAGGTCCGCCGCCTCGCGCAGCCGGGTCCGGGCACGTCCGCGTTCGCCCGCGTCGAGGAGCTGGCGGCCCTGGGCGAGCAGCGCGGGGATCAGCTCCATGTCGGTGTCGGCGGACGCGTCCCGCAGGGTCCGTACGGCCTCCTCGGCCAGCTCGAGACCGCGGCGCCCGCCGGTCGCCGTGCCCAGCACGCGCAGGGCGCGGCCCACGGTGCGCGGGGTGCCCCACACCCGGGCCAGCCGCAGTTCCTCCGTCGCCAGGGCGAGCGCCTCCGGTCCGCCGCCCAGCGCCAGCCGGCACTCCGCGACGGCCGTCCGCCACGGGGTGACGACGGGGCTGATCACCTCGCGGGCCGCCTGACGGCGTCCGCACTCCAGGAAGTCGTGCAGGGCGCCCGCCGGATCGCCGGTGGCGGCGCGCAGCACGCCCCGGGCGTACAGGTAGCGGTTCAGCTCCCAGTTCTCCGGGGCCTCGCGCAGGTCGAAGCGGTCCGCATGGCGCAGTGCCTCGTCGGTGCGGCCGGTGTGGACGAGGGCCATCAGGGCGTGCGCGTCGCGGTTGGTGGGTCCTGTCCCCGGCCCGGTGTCGGCGGCGAGGGCGAGCAGCCGGGCGTGGTCGCCGCGGGAGGCAACGATGTCGGCGCGGGTGTTGAGCAGCGCGTGCTGCATCGGGTGCAGCAGGGCGGGGTGCTGTCCGGCCAGGCCGCGTTCCACGAGCCGTTCGGCCTCGTCGAGTTCGTCGGCCCACTGGGCGACCGCGGCGGCCGTGCCGAGCAGGAAGGGCTCGGCGAGCGGGTCGGTGGGCTGCGCGAGCAGGTCCCGTACCCGGGTCATCGCCTCGTCGGCGGAGATCAGCGCGGCGGTCGCCGCGTACCGCACCAGCAGGGCCTGTCCGGCCGTGCCGACCAGTTCCGGGGAGACCCGGCCGGTCTCGGACAGCCACCGGTACACCTCCTGCCGGGTCGCGAGGTCCTCGTCGGACAGCAGTGCGGTGGCGGTCTGCACGGTGCGGGCCAGGCCCGGGTGGCCGGACAGCCGGCCCTCGGTGCGGCGCAGCACCTCCATCGCGGTACGGATCTCGCCGCGGCCGGCCAGTGCGGTGCCCAGGGCGACGGCCGTACGCACCCGGTTGCGGGGGTCGGCCGGCAGGTGCTGGGCCTCGGCGAGCCGCGCGATGGCGGCCGGGGTGTCGGCCGACGCGTACTCCAGGGAGCCCAGTTCGGTCAGCAGCCGTTGCCGGAGGTCGTCGGTCAGCGGCTCGTCCAGCGCCCGGCGCAGGTAGCGGACGGCGTCGGCGGGCCGCGCGTCGTGCACGGCGACGGTCACGGCGTCGCGCAGGACGCGCAGCGCCCAGGACCGGCCGACGGCCGGGGTGCGCAGCAGGTGCCGGGCGACCGCCTCGACCCGGTCGCCGCGGCGCAGCATCGCCTCCGCCGCCGCCCGGTGCACGGCCTCGCGGCGCGGCCGGGGCCAGCCGGTCAGCACGGCGTCGCGCAGCAGCGGGTGGGCGTAGCGGGGGCGGCCGCCCGCGTCGGGGCGCAGCAGTCCGAGCCGTGTCATGGCGGCGAGCCAGCCCTCGATCCGCGCGGGATCGGCCCCGGCCGCCTCGGCGAGCACGTCGGCCGGGTCACCGGCCGACCCCTGCGGCGGGGACTGGGACGGAGACGGGGACGGGGTACGCCACGGCGTCGTCGGGTGCGGCACGTGCGCGGGCGGATCGGTACGGCCGTATACGGCGCCGGACGCGGCCGGAGGCCGTCCGTCGTAGGGGTCGTGGACCGGGTAGGCGCGGTACGGCGACCCTTCGGCGGGTCCGGCGGGCTCGTCGGGGTGCGGATAGGGACCGTGCTCCGGGACCTCCGTGCCGGGGCCGGCCCGGCCGGGCAGCGGTGTCCGCGGCTCCGGGCTCCACACGTCCCGGCAGCCCGGTGCGATGTCCCGGGGCCGATGCGAGGGTGCCGACGGCGACTCGTGAGGGTGCCGACGCGCGGTGTCGAACGACGACGCGTGCGGGTACGCGCCGTCCGACGACGACGCCTCTGGGTACGCCGCATCCGACCACGACGCCAACCGGTACGCGGCATCCGAGGGCGGCGCCGACCGGTACGGCACCTGCGGGTACGCCGCATCCGCCGCCGACCCCTGCGAGTACGCACCACCCAACGGCGACGCCAACCGGTACACACCGTCCGACGGCAGCGCCTGCCGGTACACCGCATCCGAGGACGACCCCTGCGAATACGCACCACCCAACGGCGACGCCAACCGGTACACACCGTCCGACGGCAGCGCCGAGTAAACGGCATCCGAAGACGGCGCCTGCCGGTACGCCGTATCCGAAGACGCCGCCTGTCGGTACGCCGCATCCGAAGACGCCGCCTGTCGGTACGCCGCATCCGAAGACGCCGCCTGTCGGTACGCCGTATCCGAAGACGCCGCCTGTCGGTACGCCGCATCCGACGTCGGCGTCCGCGGGTGCGGGACGGCATGCCGAAGCGCGCCGCGGCCGTCCGGTGGGCGCGCGGGCCAGGCCTGCTCCAGGGCGGCGAGGCAGCGGGCCACGTCGGCCGTCGCGGGGCCCGCGCTCCTCAGCCACCAGGAGACGGCGGCCGGGTAGGACCCGGGGTACAGCGCGGCGCACGTGTCCGGCACGGGCGGGATGCCGTCGGGGTGCGGGGTGCCGCCGAGGTCGTCCAGCAGGGCGTGCAGGAGCAGCGGGCTGCCCGCGCCGGCCAGGACGACCTCCCGCGTCCAGGCCGGGGAGGCGTCGGGGAAGGCGTCGCGGACCAGCCCGGCCGCCGCCGTGTCGCTGAGCGGGGCGAGCGTGTGGGTGCGCACCAGGGACGGCGACAGCGCCTGGGTGAGTCCGGCGGGCCGCGGTTCGACGTCGTACTGGCTGCGCTCGGTGGCGACCAGCAGTACCGGTAATCGGTCGACGTGCCGGGCCGCCTCCGTCAGCCAGCGGCGCGAGGACTCGTCGGCGAGGTGGACGTCGTCGACGGCCACCAGCACCGGGCCGTCGGCCGCGTACGCGCGCAGCAGCCGCCACAGCCGGGCCGCGCTGCCCCGGTCGTCGCCGCCGGGCGCCATGTCGGTGAACTCCGGTACCGGACCGAGGAGGTGGAGGACCATGGCGAAGGGCACCGAGGTGTCCTCGGGCGAGCAGCGCACGCGCAGCACCCGCAGGCCGCGGTCCTCGGCGTGCCGGGCGGCGGTCTCCAGTACGGCGGTGCGTCCGGTACCGGTGGCACCGCGCAGCAGGACGAGGCGGCCGGTGCCGGCCCGTGCGCGCTCGATCTCGGCCGCCAGCAGCGCGTGGGCGTCGTCGCGTTCACGGAGCGGTCCGGTCATCGGTGCCTCCTGTGGTGGATGATGCTCCCCCGGTGTGTGAGACGAACGACTGCGGTGAACGGTGGTGCGAAGTGGCGCGGGTCACGGTGGCGCCCGGCGGCCGCCACGGGCCCCCGCCTCCTCGCGGGACCCCGCCGACCTGCCGGGACACCCGCTCGGCGGCCGCTCGTGGCGGTCGGCGCGCTGGTCTCGTGGTGTGCCTCGTGGTGCTCCACGATTGCGAAGTCCCAGCAGCCCCATAAGTGTGGAACACGCACATCCGCTACCGGCCTGTGCCGTATTGCGGGCACGTGAACAGGGGGGAAACGGTTGCTCAACTCACCCCGGAACACCACCACATCCATGACTTCCACCACCTCCACGGCCGCGGCGCACGGACCGGGCAAGACGACCGGCGTCGTCGACCGGCGTGTCCCCGTGGCGGTGTCCGCTCCGGACCCGATCAGCCGCGAGGGCGCGGTCAGCCAGTTGCGCCGGCACCCGGAGATCGACCTGCGCGAGGAGTCGGGCCCCGGCACGGTGGCCCTGCTCATCGAGGACGCGCTCGACGACGCGGCGCTCACCCGGCTGCGCCGGATCGTGCGCAGCGAGGGCGCGCGGGCCGTGCTGGTGACCGGCGCGATCCGCGAGAGCGAACTGCTCGACGTCGTCGAGTGCGGCGTCGGCGCCATCGTCTGGCGGCACGAGGCCACCGCCCACCGGCTGGTGCAGGCCGTACTGGCCGCCTCGCGCGGCGACGGCGACCTGCCCGCTGACCTGCTGGGCCGGCTCATCAGCCAGGTGGGGACCCTGCACCGGGGCGCGGCGGGTCGCCCCGGCGCCCCCTCGCTGGGCCTCGCACCCCGAGAGGTGGACGTCCTGCGGCTGGTCGCCGAGGGTCTCGACACCGGAGAGATCGCCGGCAAGTTGTCCTACTCCGAACGCACCGTCAAGAACGTCATGCACGGGCTCACCACACGGCTCCATCTGCGCAACCGCGCCCATGCGGTGGCCTATGCCCTCCGGGAAGGCTACATCTGACCGAACGGGCAATCGAGGGCGGACCCTCCGGTCCCTGCGGGCAGGGCTTCCTGCCCGTCCGTCGTCCCCGGGGCGCGTGCGGCCGGGACGGACCCGGAGGAACGATCGGTGAGGGCACCGGCGGCAGGCGCCGGTGACCGGCGGCGGCAGCGTGCGGGCCGTACGGAGTCGAGTGCGGCCAGGGCAGGAGCGCGAGCGTGATCCACGAGGTGGACGAGGTCCTCAAGTCCCTCCTCAAGGGCGGGGCCCTGACGGACTCGGGCATCGACGTGGCCTTCGAGGCACCCACCCGTGACTGGGCGGCCCGGCGCAACGCCCCCGTCGTCAACGCCTACTTGTACGACATCCGCGAGGACGTGAGCCGGCGGCACCGCGGCCATGTGGCGGTGCGCGATCAGGACGAAATCGTCGTCAAGCGCCGTCAGCCGCCCCGCTGGTTCCGACTGTCGTACCTGGTGACGGCCTGGACGAAGACCCCGCAGGACGAGCACCGACTGCTGTCCGCCGTACTGGCGACCCTGCTGCCACGCGAGCAACTTCCCCCCTACGAACTACCCGGCGCACTCGGCGCGATGGGGCTCCCGATGCCGATGACGGTGGCCGGCGCCCAGACCGAGTCCCGTTCCCTCGCCGAGATCTGGTCCGCCCTGGGCGGCGAGCTGAAGCCGTCCCTCGACCTGGTGCTCACCGTGCCCTTCCCGTCCTTCCCCGAGTACGACGCCGGGCCCCCGGTCACCGAGGGCGCGACGGTCCGCGTCGGCGGCATCGAGGGCGACCCGCCGATGTCCGAGGGCCGCTCGCACCGGCCGCACCAGGTGGTGGCGGCCCGCGCGGCCCGCAAGGCCGTGACGGACGGCCGTACGAAACGACAGTGACGACAGTGACGACAGCGAGCACCCAGACCCAGACCCACGCTTCCGCCACTGGCACACCGGCCACCGCCCCACCCGGCGATTCCGGCAGTTCCGGCCGGGCGCTGTTCGACCGGCTCACCGTCCTGCGGGACCGGGTGGCCGCGCTGGTCGAGCACCGCACCGCCGACGACCCCACGGCCGACGACCCGCTGCGCGGTCTTTACCTGCCGGACGAGGCCGTCCACCACCTGCTGCGCACCTGGCCGTCCGCCGAGTCCGTGGCCGCAGCCACTGCCACGGCCGTGGAGCCCCGCTCCGCAGGCGCTCCGGCCGGTCCCGGGGACCGGCTGGCCCGGCTGGCCGGGCGGACGCGGCTGACCGAGCTGGACACCGCCGCCCTGCTCGTCGCCCTCGCCCCCGACGTCGACCGCACGTTCGAGCCGCTCTACGGCTACCTCAACAACGACGTCAGCCGCCGCCGCGCCACCGTGGGCCTCGCCCTCGACCTGTGCGGGGTGCCCGCGCACGTGGCGACGGCGAGGGCCCGGTTCCACGCCTCCGCCCCGCTGCGCGCCCTCGGCCTGCTGGAGGTCGAGGAACCCGAGCGCCCCTTCCTGACCCGTTCGCTGCGCGTCCCGGACCGGCTCGTCGGTCACCTCCTGGGCGACGACACCCCGGACGCCGCGCTCCTCGGCCTGCTGCTCCCCATGCCGGACCCGCTGCCCGCCGCGGGCGGCGACTCCGACGTCTTCGTCCGGCGCCTGGCCGCCCGGCTGCAGGACGGCCCGCTCACCGCCTACCTGCGCGAACCGCGCGAGGGTGACGGCCTGGCCGCCCTCTCCACCGTCCTGGACGCCGCGGGTGTCGACGCGCTGCGCTGCACCGACCCCGAGGACCACGTACCGGAGCTGCTGCGCGAGGCCCGCCTCGACGGCCGGGCGCTCGTGGTGTCGGGGCTGCCCGAGAAACCGGGCCCGCTGGTGCGGGCGCTGACCGCCGCGACCGGCGTGACCGTACTGATGACGGACCCGCGCCCCTACGACCCGCACTGGGCGCCGGCCAACCCGCTCGTCCTGGACGCCCCGGGCCGCCGGGCCGGTGGCGTGGCCGCCTGGCGGGCCGCACTGGGCGCCGACGCCGACGGGTTCGACCTGGCCACGGCCGTCGCCCCGTACCGGCTCGGCGGCGACCGCATCCAGCGGGCCGCGCACACCGCCCAGGCCCTCGCCGCCTTCGACGGCACCCCGGTCGGTGCCGAGCACGTCCGGCTCGCCGCCCGACGGCAGTCGGCCTCCGGTCTGGAGAGCCACGCCCGCCGGATCCGTCCGGACGTGGACTGGCAGGACCTGGTGCTGCCCCACAAACCCCTGGTGCAGCTGCGCGAGCTGGCCCTGCGCGCCCGCCACCGCGACCGGGTCCTGGGCGACTGGCGGCTCAGCGCGGGCGGCGGCCGGGGCCGGGGCGTCCTCGGCCTGTTCGCGGGCGAGTCCGGCACCGGCAAGACGCTGTCGGCCGAGGTGGTCGCCGCCGACCTGGGCCTCGACCTGTACGTGGTCCAGCTGTCGTCGGTCGTCGACAAGTACGTCGGCGAGACCGAGAAGAACCTGGAGCGGATCTTCACGGAGGCCGACCGCACCGACGCCGTACTCCTCTTCGACGAGGCCGACGCCGTCTTCGGCAAGCGCTCCGAGGTCAAGGACGCCCACGACAAGTACGCCAACATGGAGAGCGCCTACCTGCTCCAGCGGCTGGAGTCCTTCGACGGCATCGCCCTGCTCACCACCAACCTGCGCGCCAACATCGACGAGGCGTTCACCCGGCGTCTGGACCTGGTCGTCGACTTCCCGTTCCCGGACGTCGAGCAGCGCCTGGCGCTGTGGCGGCACAGCCTGTCGCGGGTCCCGTCCGCCGAGGGCATCGACCCGGGTGTGCTGGCCCGGGACTTCGAGCTGGCCGGCGGTTCGATCCGCAGCGCGGTCGTCACGGCCGCGTATCTCGCCGCCGGACGCGACGACATGGTGACGGCGGACGACCTCCTGGAGGGCGCTCGCCGCGAGTACCGCAAGGCCGGGAGGCTGGTCCCCGGCGAAGGCGGCTGGTGACCGCCGCCGGGACCGCCCGAGCCGTCAGCCCTTGTTCGGGTGGATGATCTTCCATTCCTGGTCGTCGACGTTGCTGCAGTTGTCGAGCACCATCTTGGAGAAGAGGGCTCCGCCGTTCGCGCCCTCGACGCCGAGGCACTTCTGGTTGCTGGAGAAGTTGCGGATCCAGTAGTCCCCGCTCTCCTGCTTGTCGATCCACCAGAGCTGGTTGTCGGTCGCGGTGGTGCTGTCGCAGGTGAACTCGGTGACGGGCGTCCCCACAGCGGCGGCACCGTGGTAGGGCAGGTCCATGCAGAACCTGTCCTTGATGTTCCGGATCTGGAAGAGCGCCGCCCCGCCGGGCCCGCCCTTCTCGTACTTCACCTCGAGGTCCCAGATCTGATTGTCGCCGTCGGTGTCGTCGCAGACGGCCTGCTGGACGGGCCCGTCGAGCTGGCCCTTCTCCCGACCGGGGAGTTCGGCGCACATGTTGCTGGTGGTGTTCCGCAGCAGGATGTTCTTGGCGGGGACCACCGGCTTCACAGCCGGCTTGTCGGGCTTCTTGGACTCGCCGCCTCCGCCCTTGTCGCCGTCGCCGCCGCCGTTGTCCTTCTCCGGCTCCTGCGTGGCCGGCGGCTGCTGTATCTGCGGTTGCTCGACCGGCGCGGACTCCGCACTGCTCGGCAGCGTCTCCGGTGTGGCACTCGGGCTGGGCGCGAGCGCGGCACCGGCCTGCTCGGTCTGCTCCGTCGCACTCGTACGGACCTGCGGCTTGTACGCGATCCAGATCATCACGAACGCGATCGCCAACGCGAGGAAGATCCCGA
>NZ_BMUY01000008.1:0-8186 GCF_014650435.1 Streptomyces tendae | reverse complement strand
CTCGAACCGATACTCGTCGACGACATCACCGGTATTACGCACCCTCAGGCGCACACGCGTACTACTGCCGGGGTCCACAGTCGCGGACGCGGGCTCCAGGGAAGTCCACAGGCTCACACGCCGACGCTACGGGTGTACCGACACGACGTCAGGTCTTGTCAGGGCACAGCGGGTTGCCCCAAAGGGCCGTCCGTGAGACGCCCGTGACTAGTCCGCGTCCTCCACGTTGTCCGCGACCGCTCGCTGGGCGACGAGGGAGGGGGCCGTGGTGTGCCCGGCCTTGAAGGCCGCTCCGTCGTTCACCGCCGCGACCTCGGAACCCTGCCCCGGGTCGGTGACGGCGGGGCTGCCGCCGCTCGCGCTGCCCGTCTCCGTGATGCCCCGGCTGTTCTTGTCGAGGTGGCTGGCCTCGTGGGCGAGGATCTCCTCGTTGCCGATGGCGGACGGGCCGAGGTACACGTCCATGCCGATCGTCATGGCCTCGGCGCCCATGGCCGCCGTCGCGCGCTGGGCGACCGGGCCCGTGTACATGCGGGCGCCGGCGAGGGCGGGGTTGTCGTAGAACGGCACCGCCTTGTCGAGGAAGGACCCGGGAAGCGTCGAGCTGGGCTCCGCCTTGGCCTCTTTCAGGAGCTGGTGCTGTCCCTCCGGGCTCCGGTCGTCGATCCCGTCGTGTCCGCAGCCCGCGCCGTGCTGGTGCTCGCTCGGGTCGACGCGGCGCTGGACGGTGTGACCGCAGCCGGGGCCGTGCTGGTGCGTGTCGCGGGCGACGACCCGCTGGACGGCGGCGTTGCCGGCCGTGCTCTGCAGCGCCAGGACCGCCGCCGGGGTCATCGGCGCTCCGCTCACTCCGGTGGTGGGTGCGGGCGTGGCCCGGTGCGGAGCGCGGCCGCCCCGGGCGGCCTGCTGGTCGGCGGCTTCCTCGTGCGCGCGCACCATGCGCTCCCTTCGACACCGGACGTGTGACCCCCAGCCCTACCGGAGCTTTCCCGCCGCCGACAGGTCTGCGCGGGCAACACCGGGGGCAACGGCCCCGGTGTCGCCCCCTGGCACGGCGCAGGGCACGGGGCGCTCAGAGCGAGGAGAGCGACTTGGCTATCGCCTCTTCCCACTCCGTCTGCAGGTCGGGGTCGTTGAGCGACGCCAGCCACTGATCGTCGTCCTGGTTGTGCTTCACCGGGCTGCACTTGAGAGCCTTGAGGAAAGCCCTGGCGCGGCGCCGGATGTCTTCGGGGACGTTCTCGCCCACGGGCACGGCCGGCCCGGCCGCCTGCGCATAGAGCTCCTGCGCGTTGAGCTGCCGTTTTCCCTGCTTGATGGAGTGCGTCACCATGACCGCCTCCTTCAACGCGTCGCTCTTTCTGCCCCGCCCGTCCTCGTCCAGCCTGGGCTTCTCGGGCTCCGGTGTGCCCTCCTGAGGGTGGGTGGTCCGAGCGTGCTTCTGGTAGTCCCGTACCGAGTCGTAACGCTTGTTGGCCTTCCGCAGGCCCTTCTCGACCGCGCCCTCGCCCAGGGCCACCGCCGTCGTGGCGCCCACCACACCGGCCCCGATCCCGCCGGAGACCGCTCCTGCCGCGGCCGCGATCGCCACGGCGCCGGCCGTGGTGCGGGCGAGGTTGCCGCCGCCGTTGATGGCCCGGCGCCTGAGCTTCCTCTTCTTCTTCAGCACCGCGTAGTCCCGCCCGCTGGCCAGGTGCCCCATCAGTTCCTGCCTCAGGCCCTCGATGTGGGTGCGGTCGGCCTCGACCGCCTGCAGCGCCTCCGCTTCCGCGCCGGTCTCCGCGGCCGCCAGACTGATGGAATCCTGGGCCAGTTTCGTGTTGGCCGTTCCCAAGGCGTCCAGGACTTCCTGGAGTTTCCGGTCGCGCTTGGCGATTTCCCCGCTGAAATGCGTCTTCAGCTCCTTGCGCTGCGCACGCGTGTCCTTGAAGACCTTGACGTCGCGGCCGAGGGTCAGGGCGGAGAACGCGGAGGTGAGGCCACCGCCTGCGGCGCCGAGCTCGGCCATTCCGGCCGCGTTCTCGGTGACTCTGCCGATGTTGTCTGCGCCCTTCACGGCGTCGTTGATGAGCATGAGGCCGGCCGTCACCGCGCCGTTGAACTTGGTTTTCAGGTTCCTCCGGTGATCGTGGGAGGCCGGACCCGACTCGTTGCGCTTCTTGTACGAGTTCTTCAACGCCCTGACGTTGTCGATGGTGCCGGTGAGGTCGGCGACCGTGTTGGGCACGCCCTCGGTCAACTGCTGGGCTGCGGTGTCCTGCACCGTCCCGGTGTCCCCGTGCCGCGTCGCCTCCGCCCGCTGCGTTCCGCTGTACGGCGCGCTGGCTCGCAGGGCCGCCACGTCGGGGACGTCGGTCCATGCCTTGACCTTGGCGTTGCCCTTACCGGCCGCGTCCCTGGCCTGCTTGCGGCGGGTCCCGCGGGCTTTGCCGGTACCGGCCGGCTCTGCTCCGTCCGTCTGCTCCGCCGTCTTTGCCGCGTTCTTCTTCGCGGCTTCCGCCGCGGCCTCCGTCGCCTTCTTCTTCGCCTCCTTGGCCTCCCTCAGCGCCGCCGTCGCCGTGGTCTGGGCCGCCCTCTGGTCCAACTGCCGCTGTCCCGCGGCCGCCGCCCTGTCCTGTGCTTCGGTCGCGTCCTGTGCGTGCCCCCGCTCCTCGGCGCGGACCGTCTCCGCCTGCTGCCGCCGCTCCGCCGCGATGTGTGCCTGCTTGTCCGCGTCGGCCTGGGCCCGGTCGGCCTGCCGCAGCGCCTCGTCCGCGGCCTTCTTGTGCCGTGCCGCCTGCCTCTCGGCCTTGCCGCGCTCCAGCGCCGCGTCGTCGGCGTTCTTCTCGTGCCGCGCTGCCAGCTCGCCGGCCGCCTTCGCCTGCTCCTGCGCCGTATCACGGTCCTCGGCGCAGGATTCCACGTCGTCCGCGGCCTGCTTCCGGGCTTCGTCCGCGCCCTTGGCCTCCCCCGCCCGCCGACGTGCCACCTCCTCGGCATCCCCCGCCTGCTTCAGCGCATCGGCCGCCTTGTCGGCCCACTTCTGCACGCTCTGCGCGGTCTTGTCCTCGGCCTCCGCCTCGGCCTCGGCCTTGGCCGCCTGCTGCACCGCGTGCTCCTCGGCCTCCGCCTTCGCCCGTACCGCGGCCTCGGCGGCCTCCTGCTGCTCCTTGGCCTGCTCGGCCTGCTTCCTGAGCTGCGCCACCTTGGCTTCGGCGGCCTCCTGCTTCCGTCTGGCCTCGGCCACCTGCTTCTCGAAGTCCGCCACCCTCTCCGCGGCGGCCTTCCTCTTCCCCTCGGCCTCCTCGGCCTTCTTCGTGTACTCCCGCTCCTCGGCACGGGCCGCTCTCGCCGCCGCGCGTTCCCCACGCTCGGTGTCCTGCAGCGTGCCCGCTCTCTCCTCGGCGGCCTGCTGCTTCCCCATCGCCGCGCCGGCCGCCTCTGTGAACTTCTCTTCGGTCTCGAGCGAGTTCGTCCGGCTCCGCTCCGCCGCCCCGGCGGCACCTTCCAGCTTCTCCGCCCGGCCCCGGGCCGCCGCCGCCTTCCGGCGTGCCTCGGCCGCTTCCCCGGACGCCTCCCACACCTCGGTCTCCGCGCCGGCCCGCGCCAGCGAGGCGGTCGCGACCTTCTCCTTCTGGCCGGTCACCTCGTCCACGGCCGCCTGCTGCTCGCCCGCCGTGTCCGCTCCCCGGCCCGTCTCACCACCCGCCCGCTCGGACTCCGTCACCGGTGTGATCCGCAGGTCGTCCACCGGCGCCGAGGTCGCCCGCGCCACGACCGCACCCCGGGGGAGCCGGGCCGTACCGGCCGCGCGCTGGATCGCCGTACCGGACCCGCGCTGGATCGCCGAGGCCACGGCCCGGTTGCCCGCCGCGGCCTGCAGCGAGGCCAGGGGCGGCTGCGGGCGTCCCTGTGGGCGGGGCCGCGCCGGAGCGGCCTCGGCCGGGCGGTGTCTCTGCGTCTGGTTCAAACGGTCCGACACGGACGATCCCCTTCTGACACCCCGTCACCGTCCCCGCTCGCGCGGGGCAGCGCCCCGGTGCGGCGGGACGGCGCGCCCCGGAACGGGGCTTGATCGCAAGATGACATCCTGGCGAACTGACAGTCGACACAAGATGTTGAATCAGAAACGCGGGGAGTCCGCCAGGGGTCTTCGGGGGGAAGTGCCGGGAAGCGGCGGGAGTCTGCCCCAACGGGCACGACCAGGGGCAAGGAACATGCCCCTGGTCCGGCACCCGGGGACGTTTCGGGGTCGGCAACGCGCGCGTGAGGCTGAGGGGCGTCCTGTCTCGTACCCCGAGGAGAGCAGAGCATGCCGTCCTACCTGTCGCCCGGCGTCTACGTCGAGGAGGTGGCCAGCGGCTCGCGCCCGATCGAGGGAGTGGGCACGTCGGTGGCGGCCTTCGTCGGTCTCGCCCCGACCGGCCCGCTGAACGAGCCCACGCTGGTGACCAACTGGACGCAGTACGTCGCGGCCTTCGGTGACTTCACCGGCGGGTACTACCTCGCGCACTCCGTCTACGGGTTCTTCAACAACGGCGGTTCGGCCGCCTACGTCGTCCGCGTCGGCGGCTCGGCCGAGGACGCCGCCGCCGACGGCTCGGTCAACGGCGCCGCCGCCCCCGCGGCCGTCACCGGCAGCACCGCCAAGGCGCTGCCCGCCGCCGAGCCCAAGCAGCTCGGCACCTTCGCCGTGACGGCCACCGCGGCCGGCCAGAGCGGCCCGCTGACCGTCGAGGTCGCCGACCCCGAGGGCGAGGGCCCCGCCGAACGCTTCAAGCTGATCGTCAAGGACGGCGACAAGCCGGTCGAGACCTTCGACGTGAGCGCCAAGAAGGGCAACCGCTCCTACGTCGTCACGCAGGTCAAGGAGCGCTCCAAGCTCATCACCGTGACCGAGGCCGCGCCGTCCGCGCAGCTGGCCCGGCCGGAGAACCAGAGCCTGACGCTGCCCGCGCCGCCGTCCGCCGCCCCCGCCGTTCCGGCCGGGCAGGCCGAGAGCGCGCACCCCGGCCCCGCCCAGTACCTCGGCGACTCCTCGGACCGCACCGGCTTCGGCGGCCTGGAGGCGATCGACGAGATCTCCATGGTCGCGGTGCCCGACCTGATGGCCGCCTACCAGCGCGGCGCGATCGACCTGGAGGCCGTCAAGGCCGTCCAGCTCGGCCTCATAGCCCACTGCGAGCTGATGGGCGACCGCGTCGCGATCATCGACCCGCCGCCCAGCCAGAACGCCCGCCAGATCCGCGTCTGGCGCCAGGAGACGGCCGGCTACGACTCCAAGTACGCCGCCCTGTACTACCCCTGGATCAAGTCCTTCGACCCGGCCACCGGCCAGTCCCGCCTGGTCCCGCCGAGCGGTCACGTCGCCGGCATCTGGGCCCGCAACGACTCCGAGCGCGGTGTGCACAAGGCCCCCGCCAACGAGGTCGTCCGCGGCGCCGTCGACCTGGAGCTGCAGATCACCCGCGGCGAGCAGGACCTGCTCAACCCGATCGGCGTCAACTGCATCCGCTCCTTCCCCGGCCGCGGCATCCGCGTCTGGGGCGCACGCACCCTCTCCTCCGACCCGGCGTGGCGCTACCTGAACATCCGCAGGTACTTCAACTACCTGGAGGAGTCGATCCTGATCGGCACCCAGTGGGTGGTGTTCGAGCCGAACGACCACAACCTCTGGGCCCGCATCCGCCGCAACGTCTCCGCGTTCCTGGTCAACGAGTGGCGCAACGGCGCCCTCTTCGGCCAGAGCCCCGACCAGGCCTACTACGTCAAGTGCGACGAGGAGACCAACCCGCCGGAGTCCGTCGACCTCGGCCGGGTCGTCTGCGAGATCGGCATCGCGCCGGTCAAGCCCGCCGAGTTCGTCATCTTCCGGCTCGCCCAGTTCTCCAGCGGCGGCGGCGAGCTGGACGAGTAGGCGGCACGCGCCCCCGCCCTTGTCCCACATCCTCTAGAAGGACAGCGAACTCATGTCTCTCCCCAAGCCCGAAGACGTACTCGTCGCACCGAATTTCGGCATCCAGATCGACGGTGTGATGGTCGAGTACCTCAACTCGGTCTCCAACCTGCAGATCGAGCAGGACGTCATCAGGTACCAGCAGAACCAGGGCACGACCGGCCGCAACAACGTCACCCTGATGCCGGGCGTGGCCAAGGACGGCTCGGTCCAGGTCGAGCGCGGTATGAGCCAGTCGTCGGTGTTCACCCAGTGGATCAACGACTCCATGGCGGGCCGGATGGCCACCGCCCGCAAGAACGCCACGATCATCGTGATGGACTACGAGGACAACCCGGTCAAGCGCTGGAACCTGCGCAACGCCTGGTGCAGCAAGGTCGTGGCGGGCACCCTGAAGGCGGGTGACACCAACGCGCTCACCGAGACCATCACCATCGTGTTCGAAGAACTGGTCGTCGAGTAATGCGCCGTAGCACCGCCAAGGCACCCGCCGCGGCACCACAGTCCGCGGCGGCGGGAGCGGACTTCCCCCGTTCGGCTCCCGCCGCCGCGCCCACGGAGGCGCCGGCCGGTTCTCCGGCCGGCCCTCCCGCCGGGCCCCCCGTCGACACCGCCCCGAGGCAGCAGATGCAGACCGAGTTCCCCTTCGAGCTGCCGCGCGGGTACGTCGACGAGTCGGGCACGGTGCACCGGGACGGTGTGATGCGCCTGTCGACGGCGCGGGACGAGCTGATCCCGCTGCGCGACGTGCGGGTGCAGGAGAACCCGGGGTACCTGTCGGTGGTGCTGCTCGGCCGGGTCATCACCCGGCTGGGCACGCTGGCGATGGTGCACGACGGCGTCGTGGAGAACATGTTCGCCTCCGACCTGGCGTTCCTCCAGGACTTCTACCGCCAGATCAACGCGGAGGGGCACACCCGCGCGGCGGTCGAGTGCCCGCACTGCTCGGAGCCCTTCGAGGTGGAACTCGGCGGGAGCCGCCTGGGGGAATCGTGACGTACGCGACCGACCGGCTGCACGAGGAGATCGCGTACGTCGCCTACCACTTCCACTGGAGCCTGGAGGCGATCCTGGACCTGGAACACCAGGACCGCCGCCGGTACACGGACCAGATCGCGTCCCTCGTGACGCGAGGCACGGCGGAGGGCTGATCGGTGGGACTCCTGGACCGGCTGCGGGGCCGTCGCGACGGCGGCGAAGGAAACGGGGGCGGGACCGCGGCATCGGCGGCGGGCTCGCCCACGGAGACGGGTCCGCCCGCGGACACCGGCTCGCGTCCGGACGCGGCCGCGGGCGCCCCCGCGGCGTCCGCGCCCGGCCCCGCACCCGTGGCCGTCGCCGCCTGGACGGGCCTGCCGCCGATCCAGCGCGCCACGGGAGCGGACCGTACGGGGGTGGCGGACGCCGCTTTCGGCGGCCGCCTTCCGACCTGGCAGGACCCGTCGTTCAGCCGGGCGCCGTCCCCGGCGGTACTCGACCCCGGGGCCGGCGACAGCCTGCTGTCCGGCGCCTTCGACGCGTCGGCCCGTCAGACTTCTTCCTCGTCCGTGTCCTCCTCCACGCCCCTGGCCCGTCCGGCCGGCGCACCGCCCGTGCAGCGGATGCCGGTCGCGCCGCTGCGCGCGATACCGGCGGACGCACCGGCCACGGCCAAGGCACCGACCGCGCCCACGGGTTCCGCCCCGAGGGCGCGCGGTGGCACATCCAGTACGCCCGGCAGGCCGGCTGCGTCGGGGCCCGCGCCGACGGCGGCCCCGTCGTCGACCGCGCCCGCGGCCGCGCCGGTCCAGCGGGCGCGTTCGGCCGGGCCGGCCTCTCCCGCCGTGTCCGCGAGCGCACCGGCCCCGGCCTCCCGCGGGGTCCGGGTGACCCCGGTACCGGCGCCGCCCGCCGCCCCGCGTCCGCGGCAGTCGCTGACCAGGGCCCCGTCCGGATCGCCGGCCGTGCAGCGCCGGGCGTTGCCGGCGAGCCGCTCGACCACGGGAGCCGCCCCGGCATCCTCCGGCACGGCGTCGTCCGGCGCTGCGTCGTCCGGCACGGGGCCCTCATCGGCGGACGCCGACCGAGCGGACCCCGGCTCGGCACCGGCGGCGAGCACCTCCCCGGCCCACGACGCGGCACCGGCGGCAAGCGCCTCCCCGGCCCACGGCTCGGCACCGGCGGGCAGCACCTCCCCGGCCCAGGGCTCGACACCGGCGGGCAGCACCTCCCCGGCCCACGGCTCGACACCGGCGGGCAGCACCTCCCCGGC